>NZ_CP114913.1:0-4800000 GCF_027497155.1 Verrucosispora sp. WMMA2044 | reverse complement strand
CCCACAGGGGAAGCTCCAATCCGAGACATTCGATCGCGGTGACCCGGAGCCTGGCCTGGCATTTCACCGCAGCCCCCTCGATCGACCGTTTGCGGCTGATGGCAGGGCCAGTCAGGTGGAAAAACCGCAGACGTGCAGCGAGGCCACCCGTCAGCCGCACGGTGCGGACCCGGTTGGCCAGCCCACGGTCCTCAAGGACGGCGGACAGGCCGAAGTGACGTAACGCGTCCGCTGTCCGGGTCAGCATGGCGTCGTCAGTATTCGAGATCCGCAGGATCCCCCGGCTGCAACTCCCTTCGGCGTCGAAGATGCCGGCGAGGAAACCTCGGTACCAGTCATCGTCGGGTTGCGCGGGCCACGTGATGAGTCTTCGAATGGTGTCGACATCCGCTGCCTTGGAGGAGCGGATCGCTTCCATCGCTCTGCGGTGTGAACTCGCAGGTGTGAAGGAGAACCGTGTCGTCTCTACTCCGAACGCCCACAGATACTGCTGGGTGCGGTGCAACGCCTCCTCGTCGGCCAGTGCGAGCCGGAACCTGTGCACGACACCGTACGGGTAGACGTAGGTGCCGAGGTTGCCGTCCCCGCGAATCATGCCGCTGAGATAGCCCTTTCGGTAGGCGTCGTTCTCCTTCGGTCCCGCTGCGAATCGCCCGGTGCCGATCAGGCGGTTGTTCGTGGTCAGGTAGGGCCGCTGGCCGTCGCCTTGCATGGTGCCCGTGACGTGCTTCCAACCCCGTTCGGTCAGGAAGCGGTGGTCGCCGCTCGCGACAAGTGTCGTGCCGTCCTCGAGCGTGAGCCGGTAGGCGAGCTTCGTCGTCGACCACTTGGCCAGGACGGTGGTCACCACGTACCGACGGTAGGCACCTCGCCGTTCGGTTCCATAGATGCGGTCGCCCACCTCCAGATCGCGTATCGGCCTGATGCCTCCGTCGGCCATCAGGATTGGAGTGTCCCCTGACAGGCAGTAAAAACATGCATGACTGCATCCCCGGTACGGGTTGACGGTCCACTCGAACGGGACGCGGGAGGTGCCCGGGACCTTGTTGAGGATCGACTTGGCGCGCACCTCGTAGAAGGTCATGCCGGCGAATTCGGGGGTGTCGAAGGTGCGGACGACCGCATCGGGCAGCGCCAGCGGCAGGGGTGGCGTCGCTGGCGCTGCCCGTCCGGGATCTCCCTCGACCGGGGGAGCGGTCAGGTTCTCCCAGCGCATGGCCAGTATTCGAACACATGTCCTAGTGGCGTGCAAGTGACTCGCCGGACACCCGCGTGTGGGTCGGTCGGTGTGGGGGGAGGATGAAGGCATGTCGACCTTCGTCTACGACGGGGACTGCGCCTTCTGCACCCGCTGCGCGGAGTTCATCGAGCGCCGCATCCCGACCGGTGCCCGTGTCGTGCCCTGGCAGTTCGCCGACCTCGACCGGCTCGGCCTGACCGAGGCGGAGTGCGAGGAGGCGGTGCAGTGGGTCGGCGCCGACGGCAGCCGGGCCGCGGGCCCGGACGCCATCGCCGCGCTGCTCGCCAGCAGCGGACGTGGGTGGCGGATCGCCGGAGCCGGGCTGCGGATCCCACCGGTACGCGCCGTCGCCTGGCCCGTGTACCGCTGGGTGGCCCGTAACCGGCACCGGATGCCCGGCGGTACGGCCGCCTGCTCGTTGCCCCAGGAGACCCGGGACCGCCTCTACGGCCCCTCCAGCGGCTGACACCTCGCCAGGACGGACCGCCCGCTGTCGGCCCGGTTCTCGTGCCGAGCACGGATCGGGGACCGGTCAGGGCGCTGTCGGGTCCGGCACCGGCTCGCGGCCACCACGTCGTGTCTTCGCAGGAGCGGCGGTGGCGGCCGACAGTGGATCCGCGTCGAGTCCTCGCTGATCGGGCCTGGACCCGCGGGCCAGGAGCCGTCGCATCGCGACGACCGGGCGGACCTTCTCCAGCGGCAGGAAGCTGGTCATGGCGACCAGGTGCGGCGCGAAGGAGATGGTGATCGTCGCGATCGTCACCAGGTGGAACGAGTAGAAGAAGCCGACCATGGCCAGCCGCCAGCGCTCGGGCAGCACGAAGACCAGCGGGCTGAGCAGTTCGAAGGCGAGGATGCCGAACTGGGCGACGAGCAGCAGGTGGGGCACCTGCGCGATCAGGTCCGCCAGGTCGGTGCCACGTCGGATGATCGCCTTCGCGAGCACCGAGCCGGTGGCCCAGTCCAGGCCGCCGAAACGGAACTTGGCCCAGGCGGCCAGGAAGTAGGTGCAGATCACCGAGATCTGGGTGACCCGCAGCGCCCAACCGCCGGCCTCCGTCCTGGTCGGGTCGCCGTGCCGGGCGCGGCCGGCGGTGGGCAGCACGGCCAGTGCGACGAGCAGAGCGAACCGGTCGTGGTCCACCTTGCCGTAGCTCATCGCGATGATCATCCACTCCAGGTAGAGCGCGAAGACCGTCCAGCCGAGCAGCCGGTGAGCGCGTCCGGTCGCGGCGAGCAGGGCCAGCAGCAGCAGGGCCCAGAAGATCACGCTCACCAGCGTCGCGGTGGGAGTGGGTAGCGGCAGTACGCGCCCGACGAACAGCGGTTGGTAGAGGTTGCCGGGTACGTCGACGCGGTCGCGTACCCAGGGGGTGAAGACGACCAGGTCGGCGGCGACGAACAGGTAGACAAGCGTACGGAACGCGGCGACGCGACCGCGCGGCACCGCCTCGGTGAGCCAGCGGCTCATGGGGTGACCTGCCAGCGGACGACGGTCTCGTCGAGCCACCGGCCGGTGGGTCGGCGGTCGGTGACGTCGTGCCACCGGATCACGATCCGGACCTCGGCCAGTTCCGGTGCGTCGGGGTGGCGTCGGCCGTACGCCTCGGCGACCTCGCGCAACCGGCTGGGGTCGGCGACGTACCGACTCTGCTGGCCCTCGATCTCGGCCCGGCGGATGCCGGTCGCCGCCTCGCCCAGGTCGACGAGATCGCCGTTGCGGTCGACCCCTTCCACCCGGGTGTCCGGTGCGTCCGCGTCGGCCGGATCGGAGGTGGAGTACATCCGGAAGGGGCCGAACGGGAAGTGGTCGTCGGCGCCCCAGGCCGTGCCGGCGAGCAGGACGGCGAGCCCGAGTGCCGTCACCGCCACCCGGACCGTACGGCCGCGGCTCGTCAACGCATCCATCGGATGCCGAAGATACGGCACCGGCGTGCGTTGCAGTGGCCTGATCGGCGGGCCGTGTCCCAGCTGTGACGGGCCCGGTGAGCGGATGGGTGCGCAGACGCCGCTGGCCGGGCCCGATCGGGGGCCCGGCCAGCGTGCCGAGATGAGATCAGTGCTTGTGCTCGGCGAGCTTCTTGCGCACGTCGTCCATGTCGAGCGCCTGAACCTGCTCGATGAGGTTCTCCAGAGCCGACTCCGGAAGCGCGCCCGGCTGGGCGAAGACGATCACGCCGTCGCGGATCGCCATGATGGTCGGGATGGACCGGATGTCGAACTTGGCGGCGATTTCCTGCTGCGCCTCCGTGTCCACCTTGCCGAAGGTGATGTCCGCGTGCTTGTCCGACGATCGCTCGTAGACCGGAGCGAACCGCTTGCAGGGACCGCACCAGTCGGCCCAGAAGTCGACCAGCACGATGCCGTCGCCTTCGGTCACCTGGTCGAAGTTAGCCGTGGTCAGCTCGACGGTTGCCATGTGAGTCTCTCCGATCACGCGGAACAGCTACGTCTGGTGGAACCCGGGCGTACCCCTTCGCATTCCCGTCGTGGTGCCACCGTAACCCTGGTCGCAGTACGGATGGGGCCTTTGTCCGCATCGATCGCCGTCGGTCTTCGGCGGCGTCCGCAGATCGCACATGCATGTCGCATTTGCGTGACCGCCCGTAATGGGAGCGTTTCCACTGAGATCAACGCTCTGACCGGGTACGAAGCGGTAACTTCGGCGCTGACTAGCAGTGATTCGACCTGCGGAGATCGCTTTTTGACCGATGATCTGTCACTCAGAGTAATGTAACAAAAAGATAAATGTGACCTCGGTCTCTGTGCGACCGGACTGGCGTACGGCAGAATCTTGAAGCATCAGAGCGTGGGCGGCGGGTGCCGGGGAGGGCCCCGCCGCTCATTGCGTCCGGCCTCGGTCCAGCCGCGCCGGACCCCAGCCGCTCCGGTGCTGATCGGTCTCGGCTGGTGTGACATTCCGCCGCCCGTCGCGCCCCCCGCTTCTCCTTAACCCTCGATAAGGCATGCTGTGCCGAACTTCGCCGCCTCCGTCGAGGGAGACCAGGATGCAGTTCGGCCGCTACTACGAGGAGTTCGAGGTCGGCGCGGTCTACCGGCACTGGCCGGGCAAGACGGTCACCGAGTACGACGACCACCTGTTCTGCCTGCTCACCATGAACCATCATCCGCTGCATCTGGACGCGCACTACGCCGAGACCGCGAGTCAGTTCAGGCGCAACGTCGTGGTCGGCAACTACATCTACTCGCTCCTGCTCGGCATGTCGGTGCCCGACGTCAGTGGCAAGGCCATCGCGAACCTGGAGATCGAGTCGCTGCGGCACGTCGCACCCACCTTCCACGGCGACACGATCTATGGCGAGACCACCGTGCTGGACAAGCGGGAGTCCGCCTCCAAGCCGGATCGTGGCGTGGTGGCGGTGGAGACTCGCGGGTACAACCAGGACGGCACGCTGGTCTGCGTCTTCCGGCGCAAGGTGATGGTCCCCAAACGGGAGTACGCGGCGGCAGCCGTGCCCGACGGCGTCGACCCCGAGCGGCCCAGCTTTCCCGAACCACGCTGACCTAGTGGTGACGTCCCGAGCCCGGACCCGTCGCGGCCGGTCGACCGCAGCCGATGGGGAGGCGGTGGCACGCCACGGCGGGTTCCCGCCGTAGGGGTTCGGTCCCCGTCCCGGGCGAATATGCTGGCGCCGGAGGTCCCGCCATGAGCGAGCGAATCACCACCGCCACCGCCTATTCCGCCACCGAGTGGGACCTGCTGACCGGTCTGCCCGGCCGGGTGATCGTGGCCGCCGCCCAACCCGGCCCGGGGCGTCCGCCCCGGAGCGTGGCGGCGGGCCTGGCCGGACTGGACGCGGTGGCGGCCGGACGAGCCTTCGACAGCGATCTGGTCCGGGCGGTGGTGGCCGCGATCTACGCCCGGCATGACGGGCCGTCCCGGCCGGCGGCACCGCTCACCGAGCTGGTGGACGTACTCGCCGCCTGCCGGGCCGTCGTGCGGGTACTGGCTCGGCATGCCGATCCCGCCGACTCGGCCGCCTACCGACAGTGGGTGCAGTCGGTGGCCGCCCGCGTCTGTCGTACCGCGTCCTCGGCGGTGCCCGGCGGCGTGCTGGCGCCCGCCGACCGTCGATTCCTCGACCGGCTCGGCGCCGCCCTCGCCCTGCGGTGACCGCCGCCCTCGCCGTGCGGTGACCGCCGCCCTCGCCGTGCGGTGACCGCCGCCCTCGCCCGTGCGGTGACCGGCGGCCTCGCCGGGCCCCGGCCGGCGGGCCCATGCCCGCGCTGAGCGGTGCGGTGATCGGGGCGCTCGACGGTGACGGCGGTCGGCCGCCGGCGTGCGGGCGGTCCGCGTGGCTCCCGGTGCTCCGGGCGGTGGGTGGTGCTCCGGGCGGCGGGGCGTAACCTGCGTGACCGTGACCGGTGAGCAGCTCGACGTCGGCGTTGGCCCCTGGCCCGGCGACCCGCCGGAGGATCCCCGCTACGACCCGGAACTGCTCGCCGCGGGGGATCGGCGCAACGTGGTCGACCGCTACCGCTACTGGCGACGCGAGGCCGTCGTCGCCGATCTGGACCGGCGGCGGCACGACTTCCACGTGGCGATCGAGAACTGGCAGCACGATCTCAACATCGGCACGGTGGTCCGCAACGCCAACGCGTTCCTCGCGGCCGAGGTGCACATCGTGGGCCGGCGGCGCTGGAACCGCCGCGGCGCGATGGTCACCGACCGCTACCAGCACGTACGCCACCACGAGACGATCGATCAGTTGATCGTCTGGGCGGCGGAGCACGACCTGCCGTTGGTCGGCATCGACAACCTGCCCGGCTGCCGGCCACTGGAGACCAGCACGCTGCCCCGGCGGTGCGTCCTGTTGTTCGGTCAGGAGGGTCCGGGGCTCTCCGAGGCCGCCCGTTCCGCGTGCGACCAGGTCTTCTCGATCGCCCAGTACGGCTCGACGCGCTCGATCAACGCCGGGGTGGCGAGCGGCATCGCCATGCACGCCTGGATCCGCGCCCACGCCGGCCCACCCCCGACCTGACCCCACCCTCCGCTGCTGTTGACCATGAAGTTGTTGTCGCGACACGCCGAGGAGCGAGATGACAACTTCATGATCGTGCGGGTGGGGGACGCGGGTGGGGACGGGTGGTGGGGTGGGGGAATCGGGGGAGTGGGGTTGACGGGGGGCGGTTGGGGGGTGACGGTGGAGTGGTGACGGTTGCGGTGAGTTGTCCCAGATGTGGGGGGTCGGTCCGGCCACCGGATCTGATGCATCCGGAATCCCGCTGCCCCGACTGCGGGCCGGTCGCGCCCCTGCACGTGCCCGAGCACATCGGCGCGGAGATCGTGGCCAGCGTGGTCGACCACATCCGGGCCGCCGCCCAGCCGCAGCAGCCGGCGGTTCCGCTGTGGTGTCCGTGGCCGCTGCCGCCGGGCTGGACCACGACCGGCGTGGCGTGGGCCGGCGACGATCGGCTCGGAGTGCGGGCCACGGTGGTCGCCTGCGCCGGGCCGGCACCGTTGGGTGGTGGCCCGGCGGATCTGGTCTTCGTAGCCGAGGAGCCCGGCGTGGGGCTGGGTACGCGATACGCCGGAGTGCCCGGGCCGGACGCCGGACCGGAACTGGTCGAGGCGCTGACCGACCCCGGCCCGGGGCATCCCGGCCATGTCGGACGCGCCGGGATCAGGGTGGCCGGTCACCCGACTCCACTGTGGCTGGTGAACTCGCTACCAGATCGAAGCGCGTACGCCGGCGAGGCTCGGGGAATGTGGCTCTATGCGATAGCCTGGCCGGCGAGTGCGGGGCATCTGCTCGCCGAGGACGTGCTGCTGCACGACCTGGTCGAGTGGACGCCGTCCGAGCTCGTGTACGGCGCTCCATCTCCGTACCTGCACGGGAAGGCTTGACAAGTCTCCCGGAATGTCGGAGAACGGACGCAGATATTCACGGTAAGACACCACGCTGATACTCTGGGTGCCGCTGCGGTAATGGGACCCGGCGCCGCGCGAGAGGATGGCCCGCCATGGTCAAGAAGGTCCTCACCTGGGCCGGAATCGCATTCTTGATCTTCTTTGTCGCCTACCGGCCAAATTCCGCCGCGGACGTGTTCAAGTCGCTGGGCGGCGGCATCATGGACATCGCCCAGGGCTTCGGCGACTTCTTCACCTCACTGGTCGCCTAGCCTCCGATGGGAAGCCCCTCCGGCCCACCCTTCGATCCCGACGATCCCGACCGGGCCCGCCGGGAACGCGACACAGAGCCGATTCCTCGAATCGATCCCGACGACGGGCCGGGCTACGGTGCCGGCCCTCGCCCCTCCGACGGTCCGTCCTTCTCCGACGACGTCGGTTACGGCGACGGCCCGGGGTACGCCGGCGAAGGCCGGTCCGGGCGGGCCTGGGTGCGCGATCCGGAGGCCGGTTACCTCCCCCCGGAGATCTCCGAGGAGGAGTTGGCCGGCCTGCGCGCCGATGCCAGCGGCGCCACCCCACGTCGGGTGCTGCCGCTGGAGGACGAGCCCAGCTCGTTGGTGGCCCGGTACCTGTTCCCGACCGAGCGGTACCGGGGCGAGTGGAAGCGGCACTGGGTTCACCTCGCCACCCCGATCATCGTCGGTGTCGCAGCGACCTTCGTGCTCGGCTACCTTTCCGGCTTCCTCGCCGGTCAGGACGTCGGCGCGCTCACCACGATCGCGGTGCTGCTCTGGTTCGCGGTGATGGGCTGGGTGGCGTGGCGGGTCGCCGACTGGTGGTACGACCGCTTCATCCTGACCAACAAGCGGGTCATGGTGGTCAACGGCATCATCACCCGGCACGTGGCGATGATGCCGTTGACCCGGGTGACCGACATGAAGTACGAACAGTCGCCGGCGGGCCGGGCGCTCAACTACGGCACCTTCGTGCTGGAGTCCGCCGGTCAGGAGCAGGCGCTGCGTGAAGTCAAGAACCTGCCCAACCCCAACGAGCTCTATCTGCGCGTCGTCGAGGAGATGTACGAGCCGCAGGCGGTCGAGGCCCGGTTGGGCAAGGAGCAGGACGAGGCCAAGGCCGACGACGGAGCCTGAAACTTTCTCGACCGAACATCGGAGATATTGCGGCACCTTCCGTCCTCGACCCGCTGGTCCCGCTGTGGCAGGCTGCGGCAGGATCAGGCACGGAGGTGGTGTGTGGCCAGCAGCAACGCGCTGGAGGAGGAGTTCCGCGACTTCGTCGCGGCCCGCTCCGGTGCCCTGCTGCGGACCGCGTACCTGCTCACCGGCGACTGGGGCACGGCCGAGGATCTTGTCCAGACCGCGCTGACCAAGACGTACCTGGCGTGGAAGCGGCTGGGTGGGATCGAGGCGATCGAGCCCTACACCCGACGAGTCATGGTGAACACCTCGACGAGTTGGTGGCGGCGTCGCTGGCACGGCGAGCGTCCGACCGAGGTGCTGCCCGAGCAGGCCGCCACGGACGAACTCGAACGCCAGTTGGACCGGGACGTGCTCTGGCGGCATCTGAGGGCCCTGCCCGCCCGGCAGCGCGCGGTGCTGGTGCTGCGCTTCTACGAGGACATGTCGGAGGCACAGACCGCCGCCATGCTCGACATCTCGCCGGGCACCGTGAAGAGTCAGACCTCCCGGGCACTGGCCACGTTGCGTCGACGCATCGGCGCGGAGGAACCCTTCGGCCTGCGTGCCGGCAGGTCGGAGTCAACCGAGCAGTCGACCGACCGGACCGGGCCCGGAAGTCCGCAACCGGAGGACGCCGGGCGTCCGGTGCGGGCCGCCCGGCGCCGGCCCGCTGGCACAGCCACCGGCGGGGTTGTCCCGGCCCTTGGCGCCGGTGTCGGCGGTGCGACGGCCTCGCCTGACCGGATCTCCTCGCGCGGCACGCCCGCCTCGGCCGGGGCCGACGGGCGTGACAACCCCGCATCGGCACCCGGACCGGCGGCAGCGCAGCCCGGCGCGCTGGTCGGAGAGCGGCGGTGAAGCGGAAACCGGCAGCTCATGACAACCAGAGCCGGTTCCCGGATCGTCAATTGGACGTGCCGTCCGACGAGCTTGAAGGCGCCCTCCGGGAGATGCTGTCCCGGCGGGCGGCCGTGACGCGCGCGGTCGCCGTCGACCCGGCCGGCGTGGCGATCCGCCGGGCCGACCGGATCCAACGTCGCCGCACCCTGGCCGGGATGGGCCTGGCCGTGCTGGTGGTCGTGACGGTCAGCGTGGGCAGCCTGCACGTGCGCGACAACCGGCCGCCGGCGGGCGGGACGGTGGTGATCGGTGACCCCGACCAGCGGCCGCTCGTCGAGCGCGTCACCGCGCCACCCGGGCCGGACACCGCGGCCCCGATCGCCGAGGTCGACCTGTTGATCGACGACTCGATCGCCACCGCGCAGGGTCGACGGGTGCCGCTGCTCGGCATCGGCGAGGTGGAACGGGTGCACCGGCTCACCGACGGGCGTGGCTGGTTGGCCGTCGGGGCACCGACCCTGGCCGGACGGTTCCTGTGGGCGGTGGCCGCGGACGGCACGGCGCAGGTGCTGCTGGCCGGTGCCGACGAGATCGTTCTGGATGCGGAGGGCCGGCAGGTCGCCTGGAAGCAGGGCACGGTGCTGGCCGTCGCCGGGATCGTCGACGGCGAACTCGCCGACACCGTACGAGCCGAGGCACCGGCCGAGGCGGTGCCGCTGCGGTTCGTCAACGGGGCGGTGCTGGTCAGGTTGGCGCCCGACCGTCCCGGGCACGTGCTGTGGCCCCTGCGACCCGGTTCGCTGGACCTGGGCGGTGACCGAGCCAGCACTCACATCTTCGGCGCGCTGCCCGATGGACGCCTGGTTGGTGGGACCACCCCGGGCGTCGGGCTGCCCACCTGCCTGACCCTGCTCGACCCGGCCCGGGATCTGGCACCCAGCCGGCCTGACTGTGGGCCGGAGACGGCCGGCGACGGCCTGGGTGCGGTGTCGCCGGACGGGCGCTGGCTGCTGGTCAACGGGCGGTCGGCGGGGGTCGACTCGGCGCTGCTGGTGGACCTGGTCACGTTCGACAAGCCCACCGCGGTACGGCCGGCGGGACCGCCGATGACCGGCACCGTGGTCTGGCGCACCGAGGACACGGCCTACTACGCCGACGCCGCCGGTGGCCTGGTGCGGGTGGCCGTCGACCGGGTCGTCGCGGGCCGTCCCGCCGCGCCGACCGCCCTGCCCGGCGTGCCTGCCGGTGAGCTACCGGTGGTGGTGAGCGGTGGCTGACCGGGCGACCGGTGACTGCGGGCGATGACCTCCCGGATCGATCTGCACACACACTCCACGGCCAGTGACGGCACTCTCCGCCCGGCCGAGCTGATGCGCGCTGCCGCGACGGCGGGACTGGACGTGGTGGCGATCACGGACCACGACACCACCGACGGCTGGGAGCCGGCACTGCGTGCCCTGCCGACCGGGCTGCGGCTGGTCCGTGGCGCGGAGCTTTCCTGCCGGTGGGACGGTGAACAGCCGCCGGTGCCGCTGCACCTGCTGGCGTACCTCTTCGACCCGGCGCATCCGGAACTGGTGGCCGAGCTGACCAGGGTGCGGGCGGCGCGGTTGGCCCGGGGCGAACGCACGGTGGACCTGCTGCGTGCCGACGGCATCGACGTGCACTGGCCGGAGATCCTGGCGCTGGCCGGTGGCGGGACGGTGGGCCGGCCGCACATCGCTCAGGCGCTCATCCGGGCCGGGCTCGTTGCCACCACCACCGAGGCGTTCGGGCCGGACTGGCTTGGTCAGCGGTACCGGCTGCCGAAGGAGGACACCGACGTGTTCCGGGCCGTCCGGCTGATCCGGGCGGCCGGCGGCGTGCCGGTGTTCGCCCATCCCCGGGCCAGCCGGCGTGGCCGGATCGTGCCGGACGAGCTGATCGCCGACCTGGCCGCGGCGGGACTGGTCGGGCTGGAGGCCGACCACGAGGACCATTCACCCGGCGAGCGGGACCACGTACGCGGTCTCGCGGCCGAGCTGGGTCTACTGGTGACCGGCTCCTCGGACTTTCACGGCAGTCACAAGACGGTACGGCTGGGTGCCTTCACCACCGGTGTCGACGCGTACGAACGGATCGTGGCGGCATCCTCCGGGGTGACCGAGGTCGCTTCGGGCTGACCTGGGTTTCGACGCCGACCGGCACGGCTACGGTGACCGGGTGGATCTCAAGCTCTTCGGCGAGGTCTTCGTGACCCTGCTGGTGATCGTCGACCCGCCCGGCATGATGCCGATCTTTCTGGCGTTGACCGGACCGCTGTCCGCGCGGGAGCGCAACCGGGCCGCCTGGCAGGCGGTCGCGCTGGCGCTGGGCGTGATCGTGATCTTCGCGGTGGCAGGACAGACGCTGCTGGCCTACCTGCACGTCGACCTGCCCGCGTTGCAGGCCGCCGGTGGGCTGCTGCTGATCCTGGTCGCGTTGGAACTGCTGACCGGCAAGACCGACGACCCGACCAAGCAGGCCACCGCCAACATCGCCCTGGTGCCGCTGGGCACGCCGCTGCTGGCCGGGCCCGGCGCGATCGTGGCGACGATGCTCTTCGTGCAGCAGGGTGACGGACCCGCCGACTTCTCCGCGATCGCCGCCGCCATCGTCGCGGTGATGCTCACCGTCTGGATCGTGCTGCGGTTCTCCGGCGGCATCGTGAAGGTGCTGCGTCCGGGCGGCATCGAGGTGCTCACCCGGATCGCCGGCCTGCTGCTGGCGGCGATCGCCGTACAGCTCATCGCGGACGCGATCGCGGCGTTCGTGGCCCAGTACAACGGTGCCGGCTGACCGGCTCGCCCGGTCTGTCGGGGGTGGATGGCAGGATCAGGTGGTGCGACGAGCCTCTCCAGCCGGACGACCCGCCGCCGGTGGCCGCCCGCCCCGGCCCCGCGACGCGCAGCCCGAGCAGCTCGGCTTCGAGGGCATGCCGGAGCGGCTGTTCGTCTGCACCCCGAGCCGCCTGGGTGCCTACGCCGACTGTCCACGGCGTTACCGCTACTCCTACGTCGATCGCCCGGCACCGCCGAAGGGCCCGCCCTGGGCGCACAACTCGCTCGGCGCCAGCGTGCACACCGCCCTGAAGAACTGGTACGCGTTGCCCGCCGATCGACGTCGCCCCGAAGTGCTGCCGACGCTGCTCAAGAGCACCTGGGTACGCGAGGGTTACCGCGACGACGAGCAGGAGCGCGAGTCCTACCGGCGGGCCCTCGGCTGGCTGGAGGCGTACGTCGCCGGGCTGGACCCGGCCGACGAGCCGATCGGGGTGGAGCGCGTGGTGGCGGTGAAGACCGGGGTGCTGGCCTTCAACGGCCGTGCCGACCGGATCGACTCGCGGCCCGGCCCGCAGGGGCCCGAGTTGGTCATCGTCGACTACAAGACCGGCCGCTCCGGGTTGGACGGCGACGACGCGCGCGGTTCGCAGGCGTTGGCGCTGTACGCGTACGCGGCCGAGCGGGTGTTCCGCCGGCCGTGCCGCCGGGTCGAGCTGCACCATCTGCCGAGCGGCACCGTCGCCGCGCACGAGCACAGTGTCGAGTCGTTGGCGCGGCAGGTGACTCGCGCGGAGGAGACCGCCCGCGACATCATGGCCGCCGAGCGGTCGGTCGCCGACGGTGCTGATCCGGACGACGTCTTTCCGACCGCCCCCGGCCCGCGCTGCGGCTGGTGCGACTACCGGCGCATCTGCCCCACGGGTTCCGCCCTACCGGGCAAGGAGCCGTGGGCCGCCGTGGAACGCTTCGCCGCACCGACGACGGAGGACTGATCCGCGATCGACCTCCCGCCGTGCGTCAGGTGGTGGAGGGAGTGGCGGCGGTGAGTCGCGCCGCGCGTTCCTTGGCGGCGCGCTGCATCGGGCTCTCCCGCCAGTCGCGGGGCAGGGCGGTGAGTGCGAGCCGCAGCGCGCGTACCGTCACGTCGGCCGACAGCGCGGTGGTCGGCAGGCCCAGCCCGCCGTACAGCCGCCGTGCCCACGGTGGCAGCAGGGCGAGCGCGGTGCCGGCGATGCCGAGGTACGCCCACCGGGGCGGGCCGAGGTTCAGCCCGATCCGGGCCGGCAGACTGAGCTTCCAGGGCAGGGGTGGCGCGGTCAGGAACAGGGCGGTCTCGGCGGCCTCCCGGGTCATCCGCAGCTCTGGCCGGACCCGCCGGTAGTACTCGGCCACCTCGGCGGCGGTGCCGGGCACGGTCTCGGGCGCCAGCCCGACGAGGGCGGCGGTACGCCGCTGCTCGGTGTAGTAGCGGTCCACCTCGTCGGCGTCCAGCGGTACGCCGGCCCGCCGTGCGGTGTCGAGGAACGACTCCACCTCGGTGACGTGGACCCAGCGGAGCAGGTCCGGTTCGTCGATCCGGAACCGTTCGCCGGTGCCGGGGTCGACCGCGGTCATCCGGGCGTGCCGCCGACGCAGTCGCTGGCCGGCCTGCTCCGCCTCATTGGTGGTGCCGTAGACGGTGGTACCCACGTAGTCGGCGGTGCGGATCAGACGCCCCCAGGCGTCCTGACGGTAGTTGCTGTTCTGAGCCACCCCGGCCATGGCCCGTGGGTGCAGCGCCTGGAGGTAGAGCGAGCGCAGGCCGGCGACGAACAGGATCGGCTCCTGGTGCAGCTTCCAGGTGACCGAGGCGGGACCGAACAGGCCGACGTCGACGGTTTCCACCTGTCAAGGGTGCCACGCGAACCGACGTGAACCTGTCTGGTCGGGCCTGCGTGTGGAGCATCAGGGCGTTGGGCGGATCAAGCACGGGCCCGTACGCTGACATTCACGATCACTCTCGGAGGTGCCGATGTTCGAGAAGGCGCTGGGCCTGCCCCTGCACGTACTGGTCGTACACGCCGTAGTCGTGTTGGTGCCGCTGCTGGTGCTGCTCGCCCTCGCGTACATCGTGCTGCCCCGGTTCCGCGCCCGACTGGACTGGGCGGTGGCGGTCCTGGCGGTGGTCGCGCCGATCACCGCTTGGGTCGCCACGGAGTCCGGTGAGGCGCTGCAGGCCCGGCAGATCGAGCGGGGCTTCTCCGGCGAGATCCTCGACAAGATCAACGAGCACGCGGCGCACGGCGACGTGCTGTTCCTCGTCACGCTTGGACTCGGCCTGGCGGTCATCCTGCTGCTCGTCGCCACGAGCGGCCATCCTCGGGCGCCGAAGCTGCCCGGCTGGGTGCCGGCGGTGCTGTCGGTCGTGGTGCTGGGGCTGGGCGTCGCGGCCCTCGTCTACGTCTGGCTCAGCGGCCACTCGGGTGCCGAGATGGTCTGGGGCAACACCTACGAGTAGGCCGCCACAGCCGTCCCGAGCTGGTACGCCCGCCGTCACGCCTGGGTGCCTGCTCAGAACAGCAGCCGGGTGCAGAGCAGACAGGTCAGCACCACCAGCACGGCTCCGGCGACCGCGCCGACGGCCCAGGTGACCCGCTGTGCCCGCTGCTCCTGCGCGTCCAGGCTGGCCATGTCCTGAGCCGGCAGCTGGCGGGGCGGCGCTGCCCGCAGGTGCACCGGGGGGCGCCAACCGGGCGGCGGAGCGGTGGTGGGTGGCGGCCCGCTGTAGCCGCCCGGCCCGCCCGAGGCAACGGTGGAAAGCGGGCCGGATCCGGACGGGCCCGGCGGCGGGGGCTGACTGGCGTCGACCGGTGCCGGGACGTGCTCCGCCGGAGGGCCGGAGGAGGACCCGTCGCCGGAGTCGGGCCGGCGCCACGGGTCGTCTGGATCCTGACCGGGTCGGGGCATCGTCACGCCGTCCGACGCTACCAACCACCTCATCGCCGCACCGCCAGGCCGCGCCCGTGGCGGTTGATCCGGACAACTTCGGGGATAGTGCCGGGTCTCGCGCGCGCGAGGCAGCACCATCCCCGAAGTTGCTCGGGCACCGGAGCGATGCCGCAGCTGCGTTAGTGTTGTCGCTCGTGAGCGATTGGCGGGGTGAGGACGATCGCGCGGTCGAGTTGACCGACGACTTCGTGGTGCTGCCGGAGCAGACCGCGGACGACACCGATCACGGGTGGGGCGAGCGGGCCGGCGGCAACGACGACTGGCTGCTCGCCGAGCGTCCGCCACACTGGGACTGAGGCCGGGAGTCGCCGCCCCGGCAGGCTGACGCTCTGCCGCGCCTGGCCTGCCGGACAGCCGGCGTGCTGCCCGGCAGCGGGTGGCCCGGGGATGTCCCTGCCGGGCAGCCCCGCGGCCAGGGCACGCCGATCGGTCAGGAAGAACTGGCGGTGGCCGTCGCCTTGCTCGCTCCGCCGGAGGATCCTCCCGACGAACCCCCGGACGACCCGCTGCCGGAGCCGGACGAGCCGGCGCCGGACGAGGCAGAGCCGTTCGACGAGGAGCTCGCGGAGTCAGCGGACTTGGAGCCGGACGACGAGGACTCCGACTTGCCGCCGGAACCGTTCGACGTGGTGTCCGAGCCGGAGGAGCGGGAGTCGGTGCGGTAGAAGCCCGAGCCCTTGAAGACGATGCCGACCGAGTTGAACAGCTTGCGCAGTCGTCCCTCGCACGCCGGGCAGTCGGTCAGCGGCTCGTCAGAGAAGGACTGCACCGCCTCGAGCTGGTGACCGCACGCGGTGCAGGCGTACTGGTACGTGGGCACGTTCCCCTCCGGATCTGGCACGGCCGATTGGCACTCGACGTATTCGAGTGCCAATGGTGCGTCATCGCCCCCCGGTTCGTCCAGCGGAAGTGTGGGGCACGACACCCGCGAGGGTCAGCAGGCCGTCGGTCGGCGTGACCACCGCCCGTACCGGCAGGTCGTGTGGTTCGGCCGGCAACTCGGAAAGCAGCTCACCGTCGTACAGCGGCACCACCGTGAGGACGGTCGCCGGCACCCGCGCCAGGGCGCGGTCGTACGACCCGCCGCCGCGACCCAGGCGGATCCCACGTCGGTCCACCGCCAGCGCGGGCACCACCACCAGGTCGGCGGTGGCCACGGCGGTGACCCCCAGCCGGGGGCCGGTCGGCTCGCGGATGCCCCGCCCGGCGGCGATGATCGCCTTCGGTCCGTCCCAGGCGGCCCAGTCCAGGTCGAGGTCGTCGCGCAGCACCGGCAGCAACAGATCCGCCCCGGCGGGCAGCACCTCGGCGAGCACCGTCGGCAGCTCCGACCCGCCCGGCTCGCCACCGACCGGGGCGTACGCGGCTATCCGACCCGGCCGCAGCCGGTTGACCAGGGGCGCCAGTTCGGCCTGCAGGCGGGCTGCGGCGGCAGCGCGCTCAGCTTCGGTGCGGGCGCGGCGCCGCGCGAGCAACTCGATCCGGGTGGCCCGCTTCGCGTCATGCGCCACTTCCGCTCCTTCCGCAAATTCCGGCACGCAACACTCCTCACGCAACGCTTGCCTACCCGTTGCTCTGTGTCAGCATCGCAGGCAACGGTCGCGCAACTTCCGGGGGGAAGGGGAAGCGTTGACGCTACGCGGGCGGTTGACCGCAGCCTTCCTGGCGGTGGCGTTCGGCCCGGTCCTGCTCGGTGCCGTCTTCGTCGCGTCCACCGTAGCGGCGGTCGACCGCAGTCGTGCCACCGAACGGCTGGCGGTGGCCGCCACGGCCGTACGTACCTCGGTCGACGCCCTCTGCCAGCAGCTACGCGCCGCGGCCGACGCGGTCGCCGTCACCGCTGACCACGCCGCGGCGGCCGCGCAGGTGGTCAGCCGGGGCCTGGCCACCGCGGTGCTCGTCACCGACGTGACCGGTCGGGTCGGCTACGCCACGCCGGACCCGCCCCCGGCGCCCTGGCGGGACTGCACCGCGCAGGCTGCGCCCGGCGGAGCGGTCAACGCCCTGGTGGCGCGGGTGCAGCTACGCGACGCCGCCGGCTCGGCGCTGGGTACGGTGGCCGCCGCCCAGCCGGTCGACCCGGCCTTCGTCGCGCGGCTCGCCGCCGTGACCGGGGTGGCGGTGACCCTGCTCGACGGGGCCGCGCCGGTTCAGGTGGCCCACACCACCGAATCCGGCAACGGTCGGGACGCGGTGCTCGCCGCCGCGGCCTCGCTGCGCGACGAGCACGTCGCCGGCACCACCGACGGTCGCTACGTACGCCGCGCCGGCCCGACCGTCGGCCAGCCGCTGCCCCTGGTGCTCTCGGTACCAAGCGACCAGCCACCGGGGCTGCACGCGGTGCTGGTCGCCGTGGTGCTGATGGCCGCCCTGCTGGGCGTGGCAGCCGCCTGGCGGCTGGCCCGGGTCACCACCCGGCCACTCGTGGAACTGGCTGGTGCGGCGGACCGGGTCGCCACCGGCGATCTCACCGCCCGAGTGCCGGTACACAGCCGCGACGAGATCGGCCAGCTGGCCGTCGCCTTCAATCGGATGACCCGCGAGACGGGCGGTTACCTGGCGGCGCTGACCAGCAGCCGGGACCAGTTGCGCGGACACCTCGCGGTGCTCGGTGACACCCTGGCCAGTACCCACGACCTGCCCCGGATCCTGCGGGTGATCCTGCACAGCGCGCTCGCCGCGACCGGGGCCCGCGCGGGAGCGGTACTCCTCACCGAGCAGGGTGAGCAACTCGTCGCCCGGTGCTGCGAAGGGCTCGACGAGCGCGGGCCCGGCACCGCGCCACTGCGGGTGCCGCTGGGCAGCGGGGTGGTCGGCGCGGTCGCGGCGACCGGTCAGCCCCGTCGGGGTCGGGCCGAGGCGGCGAGCATCGACCCGGACGAGCCGCGCTGCCGGACGTACATCGCGGTGCCGTTCGCCGCGCCCGACCCGACCGGCGGCGACGCCTCGGCGGCTGCCGTCCCGGGGCGACCGGCGGAGGTGGTGTTGGGCGTGCTGGCGCTCTACGACCGCCTCGGCGGTGACGAGTTCGACGACGACGACCTGGCCACCCTGCGCACCTTCGCCCGGCACGCGGCGGTCGCCGTGGACAACGTGCGCGTACACGAGGAGGCGCAACGACTGTCGCTCACCGATCCGCTGACCGGGCTGTGGAATTACCGGTACCTGCGCGAGTCGCTGCGCCGGGAGGTGGAACGGGCCAGCCGGTTCGGCCGCATGGTCAGCGTCCTCGCCCTCGACCTGGACCGTTTCAAGCGGGTCAACGACACCTACGGGCACGCCGCCGGGGACACCGTGCTGGCCGAGTTCGCCCGGCGGGTACGCGGCGAGATCCGCGAGGTGGACCTGGCCTTCCGGCGGGGTGGCGAGGAGTTCGTGGTGCTGCTACCGGAGACCGACGCCCGTGGCGCGACGATCGTCGCCGAGCGGCTCGGTGCGGCCGTTCGCGACGCCCCGGTGACGGTGGTGGGGCACGCCGGTGTCCGCGAGTTGATCCCGGTGACCGTCTCCGTCGGCATCGCCGTCTTTCCCGACCACGCCGACACCGGCCCGCAGGTGCTGGCGGCGGCGGACGAGGCGTTGTACGCGGCGAAGACCGCCAGCCGGGACACCTGGCGCCTGGCGCCGGCCCGGGAGCCGTCGCCGACCCGTGAGGTACCGGTGCCGCCGGTCGCCCGCAGCCCCGCCGACGGACTGCCCAGGGCCGGACCCGACGCGCCGATCACCACCGGCGACCCGTCGGCCAGGCCCTGACCTGCCACCAGCGTCGGTCCGCCGGGTCCTGACCTGCCGGCACCAGCGTCGGTCCAGGCCCGGACCTGTCGGTGACGACCCGTCGGGTGGGCCGAGGCCGGTCCTGGCGGGCCGGCCACCGACGGTCCGCCGACCTGACCGGGGCACCACCGGCAACCGGCAGAACCGGTCCGGCGGGCGGCGCGTCTTCCGGTCCTCACCCGCCGAGTCAGGGCCATGGCCGATAGTCTCGCGACATGTCGGAGCACTCAGCGAACCCCTCAGCGACCGCCGCCACCGGCCGTCCCCGTGCCGTCAAGGCCGTCATCCCGGCCGCCGGACTGGCCACCCGGTTCCTGCCGGCCACCAAGGCCGTTCCCAAGGAACTGTTGCCGGTGGTCGACCGACCGGTATTGCAGTACATCGTCGAGGAAGCCGCCCACGCCGGCATCGGCGACGTGCTGCTGATCACCGGCCGGGGCAAGACGTCGATGGTGGACCATTTCGACCGTCGTCCTGACCTGGAGGAACGGCTCGCGGAAAAGCCCGACCTGCTCGCCGCCGTCAAGCGGACCGAGGAACTGGCATCCATCTACACCTGTCGGCAGCCGGAGCAGTTGGGTCTCGGGCACGCCGTCGGGTACGCCGAGTCGCACGTCGGCGACGAGCCCTTCGCGGTGCTGCTCGGCGACGAGTTCGTCAACCTCAGTGAGCCGCTGCTGCCCGCGATGCTGGAACTCCAGGCGCGTACGGGCGGGGTGGTGCTCGCCTTCTTCGAGGTCGACCCGGCGGAGACGAAGCGGTACGGGATCGCCTCCGTCGAGCCGGCCGAGTCCGAGCTGGCCGACATCGGCGAGGTCGTGAAGGTGACCGGCATGGTGGAGAAGCCGAAGCCGGAGGACGCGCCGAGCAACCTCGCCGTGCTGGGCCGGTACGTGCTGCCCGGCAAGATCTTCGACGCCATCCGCCGGACGGAGCCCGGCAGCGGCGGGGAGATCCAGCTGACCGACGCGATGGAGATCCTGCGTACCGAGGGCACACCGGTGCACGCGATCGTCTACCGCGGCACCCGCTACGACACCGGCATGCCGCTGGGCTACCTGCAGACAGTGGTCCAGATCGCGGCCGACCGCGAGGACCTCGGTAGCGAGTTCCGCAAGTGGCTGGCCGAGTTCGTCAACTCCGACGCGTCGGGCGGTCCGAATACATGACCGCGACGGCCGACGCCGAGGCGGCCGAAAACGGGTTGACGCCGCTCGCCGACTACCTGGGCAGCGTGCTGCGCAGGTTGCGCGCGCTGCCTCCGCTCGACCTCGACCTCACCCAGGCGTACGGCAACGTCCTCGCCGAGGACGTCGTCGCCCCGCACTCCTTCCCGGCCTTCGACCAGGCCGCTGTGGACGGGTACGCCGCGCGCTGGGAGGACATCGCCGGTGGGGGCCGGGGCGTGGGATACGTCCCGGTCCAGTCGGGTCGGCCGGGCGGTCGCACCGTACGGCTCAACGTCGTCGGTGATCTCGGTGCGGCAAGCTGGCGGCCGGTCCGACTCACGCCGGGGTCGTGTTTCTCGGTGGCGGCCGGCGCACCACTGCCGATCGGTGCCGACGTGGTCGTGCCGGTGGAGTGGACCGACCAGGGCATGGCGGCGGTGGAGATCTTCCGGGTCCCGAAAAGGGGGTACGGGGTCCGTCGGACGGGCGAGGAGGTGACCGGCGGTGCACTGCTCGCCCGATCCGGCACCTACGTCTCGCCGGCGCTGGTGGCGGTGCTCGCCGCGACCGGCATCGGACATGTGGTGGTGCGTCCGAGCCCCCGGGTGGTGATCGTGGCCACCGGCGACGAACTCGTCGACGTGGGGCGGGGCAGCCAGCCGGGTCAGGTGGTGGACGCCAACTCGCACGCCCTGACCGCCGCGGCGGCGGAGGTGGGGGCGTTGGCCTACCGGGTGGGCATCTGCGACGACGATCCGGAAGGGCTGCGCGGGCTGCTGGAGGACCAGACCCTGCGGGCCGATCTGATCATCACGACCGGCGGCACCGGCACCGGGCCGGGCGACATGGTCCGCCGGATCCTGTCCCGTCGAGAGGGCAGCCGCGCGGGTCCGGTCACCTTCACGGATGTGGCGCTCTACCCGGGCACCGCCCTCGGCTTCGGCACGGTCGGTGCCGAGGAGGTGCCGGTGGTGTGTCTGCCCGGCGACCCGGGGGCCGCGATGATCGGCTTCGAGGTGCTGGCCCGGCCCGCGATCAATCTGCTGGCCGGCGCGGAGCCGGTGTTCCGGCCCAGCGTACGGGCGCACCTGTTGGAGACCGTCGCCTCGCCGGCCGGGCTGCGCGAGTTCCGGCCCGCGCACGTCGCCGAGCGGCGTGGCGGGGGTTACACTGTCCAGCCGCTCAACGGCGGCCCGTTCACGCTCTCCGGCCTGGCAGAGGCGAACGGACTTCTCGTTCTCGGCGAGCGGGTGACCGCCGCCGCCGCCGGCTCCACCGTCGACGTGTTGCTGCTGGACCGCCGCCGGTGACCCACCGGTGACGCTCGGGAGTGGAGGTTCGGTGTTCCGACGGGCGCCTGGCTGGCCGGCGGTGCTCTCCGACGGCCCGGTACTCCTGCGGCCGTACCGGCGGTCGGACGCGGCGGCCTGGTCGCAGGTGCGCCGCGCCAACCGGGAGTGGCTGGCCCCCTGGGAGTCGTCGCTACCCGGTGACTGGGACGACCTGAACTCCCCGGCGACGTTCCGCTGGGTCTACCGTGACCAGCGACGCTCGGCCCGCACCGGCGAGGGGATGCCGTTCGCGGTCTGCCTGCACTCCGACGGTGTGGAGCGGCTGGTCGGCCACATCAACGTGGGCAACATCGTGCGCCGGGCCTTCTGCTCCGGATATGTCGGCTACTGGGTGGACCGGCGGGTGGCCGGCCGAGGTGTCATCCCCACCGCACTGGCCCTGGCCGTCGACCACGCCTTCGGCCCCGGCGGTCTGCACCGGATCGAGGTCAACATCCGCCCGGAGAACCGGCCGTCCCGTCGGGTGGTGGAGAAGCTGGGCTTCCGCGAGGAGGCGTACCACGCGCGCTACATGCACATCGACGGTGCCTGGCGCGACCACATCGGCTACGCGATGACCAGCGAGGAGATCGCCGCCGAGGGTGGCCTGCTGGCCCGCTGGCACCGGCTGCGCGCCCGTACCCCGTGAGCCGTCCCACGTGCGGGATCGGCGCGGCGCGGCGGTTCCCGCGACGGTGACCCGTAACCTCAGGTAACTGCAAGCTGCGGCAGGCGCTGCCCGCTCCGCACGATTCACGTCGCCGACGCCGATCGGTGGAAGATCCTGCGGCCGGCTCGCGTTTGCTCCGAATCTGGTGACGGGAGGGGTGAGGGTGCCGACCTCGGTGCTCCTCGCCGTCCTCGCCGCCGCCGGGCTGCTCGCCCTCGCGCCGGCGCTGGTCCGCCGGTACGACGCCGCCGAGCGGCTGGTGGCGGAGCGGGCGCAGTCGACGGCGCGGGTGCTCCAGCGCCCCCGACGTCGCCGCACTGTCCCGGGACGGCGGCCGGTCAACCCGTCCCGCGCCCTGGTCATCACCCTCAGCGAGGATCCCGACTCGGGGGAACTCGCCACTCCGGTCTCCGGTCCGCCGGCCCTGCGGCGTGCGGTTCCCGCCCCGCCTCGCTCAGGCGAGGCACCCGGCAGGGTACCGCGCTCGCGTGCCGCCGGTGCGCCAGATGCTGTCTCCTCCGGCGATGCGGCAGCGCGCGGTGGGGCCGCCGGACGGGCGCTGCCGCGACGTTCCGCAAGGCCCAGCCGGCTGCGCGCCGTGCCGGCGGGCGGGAACCGTCCCCGCCGTCGCCCCGACCGCCGGCACCACCACACCCCCGCCATCTACCGCCGTCGCCGGGTTCTGGCCGCGCTGGTGCTGCTCAACGCCGTCGAGCTGGTCGGCGTGCTGGTCGTGGGCCCCGGCTTCTGGATCAGCTTCGCGGTGACCGCCACCCTGCTGATCGTGTACGTCGTACACCTGCGCGCCCGCGCGGTGGCCGACCGCCGTCGCCGCCGGGCCCTGGCCCGCGAGGCCGCGTGGCTGGCCGCCCGTCAGGCAGAGGTACGCCGGGAGCAGGCGCGCCGGGCGGCGGCCCGCCGGGAGGCGCAGCGCCGCCTGGCAGCCCAGCGGGAGTCCGTCCGGCGCAGTGCGATGGGCCTGGACCGCCCGGCCGACCTGCCGCAGGCGGCCAACGGCGGCTCGGTCTCCTACCGCCGTGCCGGCGGCCTGCGTGGCCGCCCCTACGAGGCCGGCCCCGGCTCAAACAGCGCCTGACCCCGCCCCGCGCTCACGCCCCTCGACGGGCGAGGCGACAGATTCGGGGAAAGCGCTGGCTCGGGCCGGCCGAAGGCCGCACTATCGGGGAAACTGCGCGATCGTGCGAGACGCGGGTGGGCGGGGTGGTTCGCGGCGGCAGCGCTCGACCTGTTAGCCTTGTCGCCGGCCCGCCCGGTGACAGCCGGGTGGGACCGACGCCGGTTGTCCGGCGGAGGGGCTGTGGCGCAGACCGGTAGCGCACCTCGTTCGCATCGAGGGGGTCAGGGGTTCAAATCCCCTCAGCTCCACCAGTATCAGCAGTTCAAAGGCGGGTTCTCGGATGATCGGGAATCCGCCTTGATCGTTTGACCGGCAATGCCGGCGCCGCAGGCGGTACGGACTGACCGGATGTGGGGTGACCGAGTCGATGGCCGGGCCACCCTTCGAGCAGTTTCACCCCTTTTGAACAGCATCCCACCTCACGTCCGTCCTGCGTGGGCGATCAGCAAGGCCTGGCTGCGGGACGGCCGTGTTGCTGCGGCCTGCGCGTTACGGCCGAGATTCGGATAGATGTCATTTCCTTGACGTCCATGAATGTTAACGCTATCAATGGGGTAGCGGGCACGGCGGGCACGGTCGGACGGGGACCGTGCCCGTCACGGATGACCGGCTCGCGGTGGGTGGGTGGGAGGGCGAAGGCGATGGCGCGTCGGAAGCTTATGTACCGCAGCTGGGCAGCGGTGACCGCCCTGGTGATGGCGGCGATCAGCTCCCTGGTGGGGCCGGCCGCTCCGGCGCGGGCCGCCGCCGTCACGTTCACCAACCCGTTGGCCGAGCAGCGCGCCGACCCGCACATCTACCGGCACACCGACGGCTACTACTACTTCACCGCCACGGTGCCCGAGTACGACCGGATCGTGCTGCGCCGCGCCACCACGCTCCAGGGGCTCGCCACCGCGGCCGAGCGGGTGATCTGGCGCCGGCACGGCAGCGGCGAGATGGGCGCGCACATCTGGGCCCCGGAGATCCACTTCATCGACGGCCGGTGGTACGTCTACTTCGCCGCCGGCCGCACCGACGACATCTGGGCCATCCGGCCGTACGTGCTGGAGAGCGGCGCCGCGAACCCGCTGGACGGCCCGTGGACGGAGCGTGGCCAACTCCAGCCGGCGCGCAACAGCTTCTCCCTCGACCCCACCACCTTCGTGCACCACGGCCAGCGCTACCTGGCCTGGGCGGAGTACGCCGGCAACAACTCGAACATCTACCTCGCCCGGGCCGTCAACCCCTGGACGTACGCGGGCACCCCGACCCTGATCGCCACCCCGACGTACGCCTGGGAAACCCGGGGTTACCGGGTGAACGAGGGGCCGGCGGTGCTGATCCGCAACGGCCGGGTCTTCATGACCTACTCGGCGAGCGCCACCGACGCCAGTTACGCCGTCGGGCTGCTCACCGCCTCGGCGAACAGCGACCTGCTGAACCCGGCGTCCTGGAGCAAGCGCAGCACACCGGTGCTGGCCAGCGACAGCCGGACCGGCCAGTACGGCCCGGGGCACAACTCGTTCACCGTCGCCGAGGACGGCAGCGACGTGATCGTCTACCACTCCCGCAACTACGATCGGTACCTCGGCAACGGCTACGACCCGCTCAACGACCCGAACCGGCGGACCCGGATCCAGCGGGTCTACTGGAACGCCGACGGCACCCCGAACTTCGGCGTACCGGTGCCGGACGGCCTGACCCCGGTCCGGCTGCGCGCCCACGACCTGCCCGATCGCTACCTGCGGCACTGGGAGTTCCGGGTCCGGCTGGAGCCGAACGTGACGAACCTGGCCGACTCGCAGTTCCGGATCGTCGCCGGCCTGTCGAACTCCGCGGCGATCTCGCTGGAGTCGACGAACTACCCCGGCTACTTCCTGCGGCACCGCAACCACCAGATCTGGGTGGAACGCAACGACGGCTCCAACCTCTTCCGGCAGGACGCCACCTTCACCCGCCGCGCCGGGCTCGCCGACCCGACGAAGGTCTCCCTGGAGTCGGTCAACTTCCCCGGCCAGTACGTCCGTCACCGCGACGGCCTGCTCTACCTGGAGGCGGTGCCGGACACGGCCGCCCGCGCGTCGGCCACCTTCGCCCTGGAGTAGCCCGTCCGCGACCGCGTCGGGCCGGACTGTCGGAGGACCTACCTAGACTCACGCGACATGGCGACGGTGACCTTTGTGGACGAGAGCACCGCGGGGGCCCGGACCCCCGCGTGGGCCTTGCAGATCTTCGAGGAGCGGTTGACGCTTCGTGAGCTGATCCGCCGGCGGATCCACCAGGAGGTCGCCGAGCACAACGCGGCCAGCCCGCAGCCGCGCCGGGCGCTGGTGCAGCCGACCTCGACCGAGCGGGCACTCAACGGTGACCCGGGCGAACGGCCCCGGCGTCGGGTCGACCCGCAGCGGCAGATCGCCCTCGCCGAGCAGGCGTTCCGCAGCAACGGTTTCGTGGTGCTGGTCGGCGACCGCCAGGTCGAGGAGCTGGACGACGAGGTCGATCTGCGTCGCGACACCGAGGTCACCTTCCTCAAGCTCGTCCCGCTGGTCGGCGGCTGATGACCACCACCACCGAACCCGTCTGGTACGCCGACCGGGCACGCGAGCTGGTTGCCGCGAACGACCTGGACAAGCTGGCGGGGCACCTGCACACGCATGCCCGGCTCTGCCGCGACAACCCCGAGGTACGCGCCGCACTGCGCGCACTGTCCCGTCCGGACGTGACGCGTCTCGTGCTGGCCATGTCCGCCCTCGTGCGGCAGGACCGGGTCCACGCCTGGCCGCCGCGCGACCTGATCGGCCAGCTGTCCCGCCGGCTGCCCACCGAGCTGGCACCGGAGCAGCTCCAGGAGCTCGCCGCGTTCGCCGTCGACGAGCCGTACGCGTTGTCACCGACCGCGCTGGAGACGGTGGCCCGTGGCCTGGCCGCCACCGGCCCGATTCCGGCCGACCTGATGGAGGCGCTCGTCGACCGGTCCGACGAGAGCCAGCGGTTGCGGCAGTTCATCGCCGAGGTGGCCGGGCCACGGCTCGACCCGGACGACCCCTGGGCCCGGCAGATCCTCACCGAGCTGCCCACCCTGGACCCGGCGTGGCGGCAGTTGGTCGGCCACGCCAGCACCGCCACCATGCCCCGCCCGAGCGCCGGCTGGTCGACCGAGGCGACCCGGCTGCTCGCCGAGGTGGACCCGCACGAGGCTGGGCAGCTCATCGACAGGTGGTTGGCCAGCGCCTCCCGCGTCCCGCACGCACCGCCGAGCTCGGTGAACGCCGACCTGCTGCGCGGCCTGCTCTGGTTGGTCGAGCGGACCGGACCGGCACCGGAGCAGGTACGCCGGATCGGCGGACTCGTCGAGGCGATGCTGCGTCGACTACCCGGCGTCGGACCGGCCTGCCCGAAGGTGGCCAACGCGGCGGTCGGGGTGCTCGGGCGGCTCGACGGCGGGCCGGCGCTGGCGCAACTCGCTCGGCTGTCGGCCCGGGTCACCTTCAAGGGCACCCGCAAGGAGATCGACAAGGCGCTCGACGCTCGTGCCGCCGCCCTCGGCATCAGCCGGGACGAGATCGAGGAACTGGCCGTCCCGGACTACGGCCTGACCGGGGTGGGGCGGCACGAGGTACCGCTCGGCGGTTGCCGGGCCGAGCTGTCGATCGTGTCCACAGGTGTCACGCTGACCTGGTACACCGAGGCCGGCCGGCAGGTGAAGAGCCCACCGGCGTCGGTACGCCGGGAGCACGCGGCGGAGTTGGCCGACCTGAAGGCCCTGGCCAAGGAGATCGGCGGCATGCTCACCGCCCAGGTTGCCCGGCTGGACCGGCTCTTCCTGGCTCAGCGCACCTGGACCATGGCCGAGTGGCGGCAGCGCTACCTGGATCACCCGCTGGTCGGCACGCTGGCCCGCCGGTTGCTGTGGCTGGTCGACGGGGCACCCTGCGGTTGGGCCGACGGCGCGCTGCGCACCGTGGACGACACCGCGGTGGTCGCCGGCGACGACGCCGAGGTGCGGATCTGGCACCCGATCGGCCGGCCGGTGCCGGAGGTGGTCGGTTGGCGGGAGTGGTTGACCCGCCACCGGATCGTCCAGCCGTTCAAGCAGGCACATCGGGAGGTCTACCTGCTCACGCCGGCCGAGGAGACCACCGGCACGTACTCGAACCGGTTCGCCGGGCACATCCTGCGTCAGCACCAGTTCCACGCCCTGGCCGCGGCGCGAGGCTGGACGGACCGGTTGCGGTTGATGGTCGACGACTCCTACCCGCCGACCTTCCAGGAGCTACCCGGGTGGGGGCTGCGCGCCGAATACTGGGTGGAGGGGATCGGCGACGACTGGACGACCGACACCACGGACAGCGGGTCCTATCTGCGGCTGGTCACCGACCAGGTGCGTTTCTACCCGATCGCCGCAGCGCAGAACTGGTCGCACGCCTCCGGTGGCGGCTACTCGGCAGCACGGTGGACGGCCGCCCGGCCGGGGGATCCGTTGCCGCTGGACCGGATCCCGCCGCTGGTGTTCAGCGAGGTCATGCGGGACGTCGACCTCTTCGTCGGGGTGGCCAGCGTCGGCAACGATCCGACCTGGTCGGACGGCGGCCCGCAGGGCCGGTTCCGGGACTACTGGTCGTCGTACAGCTTCGGGGAGTTGTCCGCTACCGCCGAGACCCGACGGGAGTTGCTGGCCAAGCTGCTGCCCCGGCTGGCGGTGGGCCGGCGGGCCCGCATCGACGGCCGCTTCCTGGTGGTCGACGGTGACCTGCGCACGTACCGGATCCACCTGGGTTCGGGCAACATCCTGATGAGCCCGAACGACGAGTACCTCTGCATCGTGCCGGACCGGGGCGCGGGCCGGGCGGGGGAGCAGCAGTTCCTGCCGTTCGAGGGCGACGGCCTGCTCGCGGTCATCCTCAGCAAGGCGATCCTGCTGGCCAGGGACACCGAGATCACCGACGCGTCGATCACCCGCCAGATCAGATCCACCGGGTGACCGTCGGGCAGGCCGTGTGGGCACCTCAGCACGAGGTGCGGCCGTCGGCTCGGCGTCCAGGGCGGTGCCGGCGTCCGTCGGTGGCACCCGCTCCCTACGGCGGGGTGAGTACGGCGGCGGTGCGGACGAGCGCGGCGTCGACCGCGAAGCGTCCGTTGATCAGCGCGGGTGGCCGGGCTGTCGCCGCGTCGGCGACCCGGGTGGGTGAGATCCGCGCGGTGAAGGTCCCGGCATCGGGATCGAGGTGCACGAGTGCGTCGTGGAAGTCCAGCCAGCTGCCGACGACCGGATGCCACACCTTGTAGACGGTTTCCTTCGCGCTGAAGAACACCGCGGGCCAGCAGGTGCCCGGCGGTAGCCGTTCGACCTGCTCGTCCTCCTCGGGCAGGCAGATCAGTCGGCGTACTCCCGGACCGAGTTCGCGGTTCTGCTCGGCGTCCATGCCGACCGCGCGGATCTCGTCGCTGCGCGCGACGGCCGCGGCGCAGTAGCCGCGGGTGTGGGTGATGGTGCCGACCAGGCCCGCCGGCCAGACGGGTGAGCGGTCGGCGGCGGCCGGTACGGCCACCTGCGGCAGACCGAGCGCGGCCATCGCCCGGCGAGCACACACCCGCCCGGCGGTGAAGTCGCGGCGGCGGCTGTCCACCGCGCGGTCCCCGAGGCAGGTCGCCTCGGCCGGGTGCAACTGCCCGGACCAGTCGTCCGGACCCGCCACGGCCACCGCGACGGCGGGCGGGAGCAGGTCACGCACCTGCGGCTCCGGGATCGTGCTTTCGGTCAGTGGTGACGGCACCAGCGACCGGCGACGATGGACGCAGCAGGTTGAGGCGATGCCTGGGGCAGGTCGCGGCGGCCATGGTTGGTCAACGTACCGCAACGACGTAACGGCGCAGCGTTCCCGGACGCTGTAGGTGCGCACGGGCATGTTCGACCCGGCGGTGGGTGGGCATGCCCGCCGCCACCGGTGGAGGCGGAAAGGAGCGCGATGACGGGTGTTACGGATCGCTCGGGTGTCACGACGGCGGCGGCGAACGGAGACGCCGCCCCGGGGTGGGCGGGCGCGCACGCTCCGGTGACCCCCGATTGGACGTGTGGCACCTGCGCCGCCGACTGGCCCTGTGCGCCCAGACGCGAACAGCTGCTCACCGAGTACGGCGTGGATCGGGCGATGCTCAGCGTCTACCTGGGCGCCTGTCTCGCCGCCGCCGCCGAGGACCTGCACGTCGCCGGAGCGACGTCGTTGCAGGACCGGTTCTTCGGCTGGTTGCCGCGCCGCCCGCGACGACACGACTACCTGTCGGGCGGGTCGTCCCGCCCGGACGACAATTCGACGCCGGGCGATGCCGCGGAAAGCCGACCGGCATGACGCATCGGTTCAGCAGGGCCCTGGGCGGTGCCTGCTAGGCGCAGCGTCCGCGAGACGTCACGCAGCGGCAGCGGCGACCCCGAATTCTTGTCGCATTCAGCGATCGTCGGAAATCTGACCCACGCCGCCCCGTTGTGCCCCCGGTCGTGGGTGGTTAAGCTGCAGGTGCGCGCCCCAATCGCCCGCTTCCCCCGTGGCAGGCGATCGGGGCGCGTCCTGTTTACCCACGAAGGGCCCGTACGCCGAGGCGTACGGGCCCTTCTGGTGTCAGATCCAGCGGCCGCCCAACCACATGCGCGCCGACCAGTCGTCGTACGGCAGCGTCCAGCCCACGAAGATCGGATAGAAGTACGCGAAGCAGAGGACGACAAGCGCCACGTACGCCCCCGCGATCACCCCGCCGACCAGCCGGCGGTCGCGGCTCGCCTCCTCGTCCGCGCCGGTCACGGCCAGGCTGCCGCTCGGTCCCGCCGGTGAGGCGATGGCACCCAGCACGTAGACCACGGCGAGCACCAGGAACGGCAGCGCGGGCGCGGCGTAGAAGGAGAACATCGTCCGGCCGTCGAGGGCGAACCAGAACCAGGGCAGCAGCCCGGCCGCCACGGCGAGCAGGAGCGCTCCGGCCCGCCAGTCCCGCCGGGCCAGGCCGAGCCAGACCAGCGCCACCAGCGCCGGCAGGAACGACCACCACAGCAGCGGGGTGCCCAGCAGCAGCACCTCCTCGGCGCAGGTCGGCGCACCGCATGGGCCCTCGCCGGTCCAGTGGAACGCCACCGGCCGACCCAGCAGCAGCCACTGCCACGGCCACGACTGGTACTTGTGCGGTTCGTCGAGCTGGCCGTGGAAGCCGAGCGCGGCCTGGTGGTACTGGATCAGGTTCCACAGCGGGCCGACGATCGGTGCGTCGCTGAGCCCGGCGTCCGGGTACCGCTCGGCGAGCCGGTAGTAGCCCTCCTGGCTGAACAGCCAACCGGACCACGTCGTGACGTAGGTGACCGCCATCAGCAGACCGGCGAGCACCATCCAGGGCACGCCGTCGAGCAGGGTGTCCCGCCACGGCCGGGGTACGCCGGCCGAGCGCCGGGCGCCGACGTCCCAGAGGACCATCAGCAGCGCGAAGACGGGTACGAAGAACAGCGCGCTCCACTTCACTGCGAAGGCGCAGCCGAGCAGCACCCCGGTGGCCAGCCGCCACCAGGGCCAGTTCCGCCAGCCGCCGGGGGGCCGGCCGGCCCGCCCCCGGGCGGTCGGATCCAGCCCGGACTCCAGGGCCCGGGCCCACCGGCGTCGCGTCGCGTCCCGGTCGAGCACCAGCGCGCCGAAGGCGGCCAGGACGAAGAAGAGCAGGAAGATGTCGAGCAGCGCGGTGCGGGACAGCACCAGGTGGAATCCGTCGACCGCGAGCAGCAGGCCGGCGGCGCAACCGAGCACCGTGGAACGGAACATCCGGCGACCGATGCGGACCATGAGCAGCACCGACAGGGTGCCCAGCAGCGCCGCCGAGAAACGCCAGCCGAACTCCGGGGCGGTGGTGAACAGGTGACCCGGCACCGAGATGCCGTGCTCGGCGTCGCTGTAGCCGAAGGCCCACTCGCCGAACCCGATCAACCACTTGCCCAGCGGCGGGTGGACCACGTACGACGGCGTGTTGTTGGTGTAGTTCCACTCCACGGCCCTGTCGATCAGCCCCCAGCTGTCCCGGGCGTAGTAGACCTCGTCGAAGATCTTGCCCGGCGGATGGCTGAGATTCGCGAACCGGAGAACCGCCGCGATGACCACGACCACCGCCGTGGCCAGCCATGAACGGTCGTCCAGCCCGGCCTCGACGGTGGCCAGCCGGCGGCGGATCGTCGCCGGTACGCCACTTTCCGCTGGTCCGGGGGCGGTGGCTGGGCTCGCCGCCGGCTCCGAGGGCTGGTCGGGGCTCGCGCTCTGTGCTGTCGACGCACTCGTCACCCGGCGATCGTAGGCTGCCAAGGGGGCCGCTGGCGCCCGTCGTCCCCATATCCGGTACGCCCGTCGATGAAGGAGTGCGCTGCTGTGGGTGGAATGTCCGAAACCGGTCGCCTGATTCTGCTCGGCGCGCCGCTCGGCAACCCGGCCGACGCCTCCAGCCGACTGCGGGACACGCTCGCCGCCGCCGACGTGGTCGCCGCCGAGGACACCCGCCGACTGAACCGGCTCGCCCGCGACCTCGACGTGACCATCGCCGGCCGGATCGTCTCGTACTTCGAGGGCAATGAGGAGCGGCGTACCCCGGAACTTGTCGACGTGCTCACCGAGGGATACGTGGTCGCGCTGGTCACCGACGGCGGCATGCCGAGCGTCTCCGATCCCGGCTACCGGTTGGTCCGTGCCGCGCTGGAGGCCGGGGTGCCGGTCACCGCCGCGCCCGGCCCCAGCGCCGTCACCACCGCCCTCGCTCTGTCCGGGCTGCCCTGCGACCGGTTCTGCTTCGAGGGTTTCCTACCGCGTGCCCCGGGCGCCCGGCGGGCCCGCCTGCGGGCCCTGGCCGCCGAGGAACGGACGCTCGTCCTCTTCGAGGCCCCGCACCGCATCGTCGCCGCACTCGCCGACCTGGCCGACGCGTTCGGTGCCGACCGGCCCGCCGCCCTGTGCCGCGAGCTGACCAAGACGTACGAGGAGGTGCGGCGTGGCCCCCTCGGTGAGTTGGCCCGATGGGCGGCCGACGGCGACCCGCGCGGCGAGATCACCCTCGTGGTGGCGGGCGCCCCCGCCGCACCCGCCATCCGTCCCGACGACGACGCGCTGCGCGCGGAGGTGGCCGAGCGGGAGGCGGCGGGTCGTAGTCGCCGGGACGCGATCACCGACGTCGCGGCCGAGTACGGGTTGCGCCGGCGCGACGTCTACACGCTCGTGCATCGGTGAAGCCGGATGTCACCAGGCGGCGATCAGGAAGCCGAGGGCGGTCAGCGGCGGGCCGGCCAGCGAGGCAACGATCGCCCAGCGTCGCTCGGTCGGATCGGGCAGCCGGGTCGCGCCGGTCCAACGGGCGATGCCCAGCGCGCAGCCGAGCACCGTGAGCATCCCGAGCAGCCAGCGCAGTTGGGCGCCCACCCCACGGTCGGTGTACGCGACGTGACCGTCCGGGCCGGTCACCCGGGCGGGCAGCACCGAACCGGGCACCGCACTTTCCCGGGGCACCCCGCTGACCCGTACGCCGTGGATCCGGAACTCTTCCTGCGTCGCCGTGAAGATGCCCCGGCACCGCTGGGTCAGTCCGTCGCCGGAGCACCTGGTGACGACCACGGTGCCGGAGGTGGCGTGCCCGACCGCGAGCCAGAACGGGCCGGCGCTGACCCAGGCGAAGAAGGCCGCCGCGAGGCTCAACCCGATCAACGCGGACAACCCCGCCAGGGGATCCGGTGGATGGCTGCTCCGCTCCCGGCGTCGACGCGCCGGCCGAAACCGCTGCCACCACGGATCGGTGCCGCCGGGCGTGTCCTGCCGCACCGGCGTGCCGTCCCAGTGGACCTGCTCGATCGGTGCCCAGAAGGTGTCCTCGTCCGGCGTACCGTCGTCGCGCGAGCGGTGCCGACGGCCGCGACGCCCGACAGGCCGGACCGGAACCCGCCGGGGCAGCGTGTCCACCGGTGCACCGGTCGTCGGCTCCACCTCGACTCCGGTCCGTGACTCGACCGTCGCGGGGTCGGTCCGGTCCGGCCCGGCCGCACCGTCCGGCGCCGCCGAGGGCACCGCGCGGGGCTGGGGCGCCACCACCTGGGTGAGCGACGCGGTGGAGTCCGGCCCGGCGTCGGGGGAAGGGCCGTCGGAGTGGTCTCGGGCGGCTCGGCTGCCAGTCACGCGTTCATTTGACACCGCTGATGGTGGTTGATCGGGCAGCTCAAGCAGCGTGTCGACGACAATTCGGACTATCTGCCGGGGGTGGTCGGGTCATCCTGCCGGCCAGGGACCCCTATTGGTTCGCGGTCACCTCGCGGGGGTCACTAGGCTTTCTGTCCATGAGTCACGTTCTCGCGGCAGTGGCCTGGCCGTACGCCAACGGCCCGCGCCACATCGGCCACGTCTCCGGTTTCGGCGTTCCCTCCGACGTCTTCGCCCGGTACATGCGGATGGCCGGCCACGACGTGCTCATGGTCTCCGGCACCGACGAACACGGCACCCCGATCCAGGTGCAGGCCGACGCCGAAGGGCTGAAGCCACGGGAACTGGCCGACCGGTACAACCGGGTGATCGTCGAGGACCTGCACGGGCTCGGCCTCTCCTACGACCTGTTCACCCGCACCACCACCGGCAACCACTACGCGGTGGTGCAGGAGTTGTTCGAGGGGATGTACCGCAACGGGTACATCGTGCCGAAGACCACCATGGGCGCCATCTCGCCGTCCACCGGTCGGACCCTGCCCGACCGGTACATCGAGGGCACCTGCCCGATCTGCGGCTACGACAGCGCCCGGGGCGACCAGTGCGACAACTGCGGCAACCAGCTCGACCCGATCGACCTGATCAACCCACGGTCGAAGATCAACGGGGAGACGCCGGAGTTCGTCGAGACCGAGCACTTCTTCCTCGACCTGCCCGCCCTGGCCGACGTGCTGCGGCAGTGGCTGGACACCCGGGAGGGCTGGCGTCCGAACGTCCTGCGCTTCTCCAGGAACCTGCTGGACGACCTGCACCCCCGGGCCATCACCCGGGACCTGGAGTGGGGGGTGCCGATTCCGCTCGACGGCTGGCGTGACCGCACCGACAAGCGGATCTACGTGTGGTTCGACGCCGTCATCGGCTACCTGTCCGCGTCCATCGAATGGGCCCGGCGCACCGGTGACCCCGAGGCCTGGCGGAAGTGGTGGTCCACCGACGGGGAGGGGAAGGACTCGCAGGCGTACTACTTCATGGGCAAGGACAACATCGTCTTCCACTCGGTGATCTGGCCCGCGCTGCTGGCCGGCTACTCCGGTGAGGGCGGTCGCGACGGCGAGCCGGGCCGGCTGGGACGGCTCAACCTGCCCACCGAGGTGGTCTCCAGCGAGTTCCTGACCATGGAGGGACGCAAGTTCTCCTCCTCGCGCCGGGTGGTCATCTACGTCCGGGACTTCCTCCAGCGCTACGACGCCGACGCGTTGCGCTACTTCATCGCGGTGGCCGGGCCGGAGAACAACGACACCGACTTCACCTGGGCCGAGTTCCTGCGCCGCAACAACGACGAGCTGGTCGCCGGCTGGGGCAACCTGGTCAACCGGTCGGTCTCGATGGCGGCGAAGAACTTCGGCGAGATCCCACCGATCGGTCCGGACGGGCTCACCGAGGCCGACGAGGCGCTGCTGGCCGTGGCGCGCGCCGGCTTCGACACGGTCGGCGACCTGATCGCCCGGCACCGGCAGAAGCAGGCCATCGGCGAGGCGATGAAGGTGGTCGCCGAGGCCAACAGGTACCTCTCCGAGCAGGCGCCGTGGAAACTCAAGGACCCGGCCGCCAAGCCCCGGATGGGCACCATCCTGCACGTCGCCCTCCAGGTGGTCAGCGACGCCAACACGCTGCTGACCCCGTTCCTGCCGCACTCCGCACAGAAGATCCACGAGCTGCTCGGCGGCACCGGGGTGCACGCACCGATGCCGGTGATCGAGGAGGTCGCCGACCTCGACGTCGGGCCCGCCTACCCGGTGCTGACCGGTGACTACACCCAGGGCGCGCGGTGGGAGTCCGTACCGCTCGTGGTGGGCCGGCCGCTCGCGGCACCCAAGCCGGTCTTCCGCAAGCTCGATCCCTCGATCGTGGACGAGGAACTGGCCCGGCTCGAGGGCTGACAGCGCAGTGATGGGCGCGTCCCGCACCGGGTCGCGCCCATCGTGTCGTCCGCGTGGCCGGGCGCGGTGCGATGCGCGCCAGACGGCGGCCCGGACCGGATCAGGCGCGGGCCATGGCCGGCGAACCGATGAACTCCATGATCGCCTTGTTCACCTCGTCGGCGTTGGTCCACGGCGTGCCGTGCGGCGCGCCCTTGAGGGTGACCAGCCGGCTGTCGGCGAGCATCGGCTGCAACCGTTGACCGGTCTTCGGGTACGGCAGCACGTTGTCCTTGTCGCCCTGCACGATCAGCACCGGCACGTTGATCCGGGACACGTCGGCCCGGAAATCGGTGCCCCAGGCGTCCACGCTGTCGTGCGTGGCCGTGGCGGAGGCCATCGCCCCGATGTTCCAGTGCGCCCGGTACGCCTCCTCGCTGACCAGCTTGCCCTTGTTCTCGTCGTAGTTGAAGAAGTTGTTGCAGAACTGGGTGAGGTAGGCGAACCGGTCCTGCGTGATCGCCTGCTTGAACCCCTCGAAGAGACTCGGCTCGACACCCTCGGGGTTGTCCGGTGCCTGCCGCAGGTACGGCGCCAGCGGTGCCAGCAGCACCGCCCGGACCACCCGGTCCGAGCCGTACGCACCCAGGTAGCGGGTCACCTCGCCGGTACCCATCGAGTGGCCGACCAGGATCGCGTTGCGCAGATCCAGCTCGGTCATCAGCACGTCGAGGTCGGCGGCGAAGGTGTCGTAGTCGTACCCGAACGCCGGCTGCGCCGAGTTACCGAAGCCGCGCCGGTCGTACGTGATCACCCGGTATCCGGCGTCGAGCAGCGGTCCGGAGACCTTCTCCCAGGTCGCCCCGTTGAACGGGAAGCCGTGGATCAGCACGATCGGCTGTCCCGACCCGTGATCCTCGTAGTACAGGTCGATGGGCGCGGAGTTCTCCGTGCCGACGGTGATGAAGGGCATCTCGTCCTCCTGTCAGGGTGGGAAACCGAGGCTTCCCCGGCGGGCATCCGATATTCCTGCGCCGCCCGACCTGACGGGTCAGGTCAGAGAAGGTACGGGTGGTCCACCACCTGGTCGTCGGTCACCTCACCGCCCGGGGCCCACGTCTCGTAGACGCCCCGTTCGTGACACTGTGCGGCGGTCGCGGCGACCGCGTCCGGATCCGGGCGTCGCAACCGCAACCGCAGCCAGCCCGCCTCCTCACGCAACACCAGACACGGCACCCCCCGCCAGGCGGCCAGGCGCACCCGTCGGCTCACCCCGTCGACCGGGTACCGGGCGGCCCGGGTCAACGCCAGCACCCGGAAATCGCCGGGCAGGTCGGCGACCGCCTCGTACTCCCCGCCCGCGTACGTGCCCACCAGTCGGGTCGACCGCGGCGCTTCCCCGGTCGGCACGTACTCCTGATCCGGCGACAGACCCGGCACGGCGGCGAGCAGGTGTCGCCACTGCGGCCCGACCATCCGCAGCCAGCCCCGCTGCTCGGCCTGGTAGGCGTAGAGCACCACCTCCAGGCCCTCCGCCGGATAGGCCAGCAGGGTGGCGTTCGCGGGCATCGGCAGGTCGGCGAAGTCCCGGGTGACGAACTCGGGGATCAGGTGGTGACTGCTGGGCGTGAAGCCGGTACCCAGCACCGCCGGACCCAACCGGTCCCGGGCACCCAGCGCCGTCAGTCCCCGGTACGCCGCACCCGCCGGCACGTCGTAGTCGCCCGGGTCGGCGGCCCGCCAACGCAACGCGTACGTCACGTCCGCACCGTCGCGGCTGTCCTCGCCGTCGGTGCGCAGCACACTCGTCGTCGCCGGGGTGCGCAGGTGCGCCACGTCGTGTTCCCGGTAGCAGAACCCGTGCGGCAGCCGACCCCGGACGTATCCGGCGAGCTGCCGGGCCGAGAGGATCTTCATCATCCGGGTACCACGCCGTACCCCCGCCGAGGCGCGTACCGCGGTGACCAACGGGTCGTCCGCGGCGGCCGGCTGCTGGGAGAGCCGGTGCACCTCCGACCAACCCCGCTCCCGGTGCAGCGGCACCAGCAGCGGCAGCTCCGGGTCCTCGGCCTGCTCGGTCCCCCCGTGCACTGCGCCGACCTCGGTGACGTGCACGAACCGCCGCCACGGGAGCGCCGAGTTCAGCCGGGGCGCCCACTCGAAACCGGCCACCTCGTCGGCGCTGAACAACTCGTACGCCGCACCCCGGGCGATCTCCTCGGCCGGGTACACCGCGCCGCCGAACGCCACCCGCAGACCGGTCCGCTCCGGCACCGTCCCGCCGGGCCGAAAAAGCTCGCTTCGCGCGTCCACCCCGCGACGGTAGGTGCGCGGGGCGTAGCCGAGGTGAACTCCGGGTGGCCTCCGGGTGGACTCGTGCGGTGTGTGATCCTGTCGAGGAGATGAGCGAGCCCACCGAGTCCCGTAGCCAGCGCGCGGCCCGCCGCGCCGGAGAGTTCCCACCCGCACCCGAGCCGCTGCCCCGCCCGGTGCTGGACAGCCACACCCACCTCGACATCACCGTCAGCGAGGCCGGCGTACCCGGTGGCGGCGATCCCGCCGACCCGGTCGCCGCCGCCATCGACGTCGCCGCCGCCGTCGGAGTGGACCGGCTGGTGCAGGTCGGGGTGGACGTCGCCTCCTCCCGCTGGGGTGTCGAGGTGGCCGGCAGATACCCGGCGGTGCTGGCCACGGTCGCACTGCATCCCAACGAGGCGCCCCGGCTCGCCGACCTCGACGCGGCCCTGCGCGAGATCGAGGCACTGGCCGGGCAGGAGCGGGTCCGCGGCGTCGGTGAGACGGGGATGGACCGCTACCGCACCGGTGACGAGGGCCGCGCCGCGCAGGAGGAGAGTTTCCGGGCGCACATCGCCATCGCCAAACGGTACGGCCGGACGCTGGTGATCCACGACCGGGACGCGCACGCCGACGTGCTGCGCATCCTCGACGACGAAGGCGCACCGGACACGGTGGTGATGCACTGCTTCTCCGGCGACGCCCAGTTCGCCGCCGAGTGCGTCCGCCGCGGCTACCTGCTCAGCTTCGCCGGCACGGTCACCTTCGCCAGCGCCGGCGCGCTGCGTGAGGCCGCCGCGCTGACCCCGCTGGACCAGATCCTGGTGGAGACCGACGCGCCGTACCTCACCCCCGTGCCGCACCGTGGCCGACCCAACGCCTCCTACCTCATCCCGCTGACCGTCCGGGCGCTGGCCGCCGCCACCGGCGCCGACCTCGACGCACTCTGCGCCGCCATCTCGACCACCGGCGAACGTGCCTTCGGCCCCTGGCACCCGGCTGGCGTCGGCGGCTGACCCGTACGCTGTCGGGTTATGGCCGCAGACCTGCTCGGCCCGGCGGAGATCCGGGACCTCGCCGCCCGGCTCGGCGTCGCGCCCACCAAGAAACTCGGCCAGAACTTCGTGCACGACCCCAACACGGTCCGCCGGATCGTCGCCACCGCCGGGCTCACTCCCGACGACGTGGCGTTGGAGGTCGGCCCCGGGCTGGGCTCGCTCACCCTCGCCCTGCTGCCCGCCGCCGCCCACGTGCACGCCGTCGAGATCGACGCCACGCTGGCCGGCGCGCTCCCCGGCACCGCCGCCCGGCACGCCGGCCCGGCCGCCGACCGGCTCAGCGTGCACCACGCCGACGCCCTGCGGATCGGCGCCGCCGACCTGGGCGACCTGGCGCCCACCGCACTGGTGGCGAACCTGCCCTACAACGTCGCCGTGCCCGTGGTGCTGCACCTGCTCGCCGAGTTGCCCAGCCTCCGACACGGGCTGGTGATGGTGCAGAAGGAGGTCGCCGACCGGCTCGTCGCCGGTCCCGGCTCCAAGGTGTACGGCATACCGTCGGTCAAGCTCGCCTGGTACGCGCACGCCCGCGCCGCCGGGAAGGTGCCGCCGAACGTGTTCTGGCCGGTGCCGAACGTCGACTCCGGTCTGGTCGCCTTCACCCGCCGCGAGCCGCCCCGTGCCGACGTACCCCGGGCACAGGTCTTCTCGGTGGTGGACGCCGCCTTCGCGCAGCGGCGCAAGACCCTGCGCGCCGCCCTGGCCGGCTGGGCCGGCGGTGCCGACCGGGCCGCCGTCGCGCTGACCGCCGCCGGCGTCGACCCCGGCGCACGCGGCGAGTCACTCACCGTCGAGCAGTTCGCCGCCGTGGCCGCGTCGGCCCCGAGCCGTACGCCGGCAGCCCAGTAGGCTGAGCCTGTGCCTGCCGAGGAGTTGATCGTGACCAAGCCGTTCGACGTGCGGTTGTCCGTCTGGGACATCACCCCGTGACCGAGGCCTGGCGTCCGGAGGACGACGAGCCGCGTGGGGCGAGCGGTCCGGTCCGGGTAAGGGTGCCCGCCAAGGTCAACCTGCACCTGGGGGTCGGACCGCTGCGTCGGGACGGCTACCACGAGCTGAACACCGTCTACCACGCGATCTCGATCTACGACGAGCTGACCGCGCGGCGCGGCGACACGCTGACCCTCACCATGGAGGGCGAGGGCACCGGGGAACTCGCCCTGGACGACTCCAACCTGATCATCCGCGCGGCGCACGCCCTCGCCGGGTACGCCGGGGTGATGCCGCACGCCCGGCTGCACCTGCGCAAGCAGATCCCGCTGGCCGGTGGGCTCGCCGGCGGCAGCGCCGACGCGGCGGCCGCCCTGGTCGCCTGCGACGCGCTGTGGGGCACCGGCCTGTCCCGCGACGAGCTGGCGAGCATCGCCGCCGACCTCGGCTCAGACGTGCCCTTCCTGATCCACGGCGGCACCGCGTTGGGCACCGGGCGGGGCGAGGCGGTCAGTCCGGTGCTGGCCCGGCCCACCTCCTGGCACTGGGTGGTCGCCATCGCCGACGGCGGCCTGTCCACCCCGCAGGCGTACCGGGAACTCGACCGGCTCCGCGAGACCGGTGCCGCCGGGCCGCCGCTGGGCAGCACCGACGGGCTGCTGGCCGCGCTGCGACAACGCGACCCCCGGGTGCTCGCACCGACCCTCGGCAACGACCTTCAGGACGCCGCCCTGGCCATGCGACCGTCGCTGGCGAACACCCTGAAGGCCGGCGAGGCCGCCGGAGCGCTGGCCGGCATCGTCTCCGGGTCGGGGCCCACCTGCGTGTTCCTCACCGCCGACGCCGCCGACGCCGAACGCGTCGCCGCCGAACTGGAGGCCGCCGGGGTTTGCCGGCAGGCCCGCGTCGCCCACGGCCCGGTGCACGGCGCCCGCGTCAGCTGACGGTCGACGGACCGTCCGGCCGGGCTGACCCTACTGGGCCGAGGGTGGTCGGGTGCGGCCCCCCGGCCGCCGGCGAACGGATCGCGCCGGAAGAGACACCGCTCTGGCCGGCACGTCGCGTGTCGAGCTGACGGCGACGACGCGTCGCGCTGGGATCGGCCCGATCGGGCGGCCGCCGGGATACGGGGGTGCTCCGCGTACCCTGGAACGACAGGCGTCCCCAGGTGCCCGCCGGCACCGGGACGCCTTGATCATGGAAGGTGGGTACGTGGCCAACATCGTCAACCTGGACCGGGTGTCCAAGGGCTACGGCGCGGCCGGGCCACTGCTCACCGAGGTCTCGCTCGGCCTGGACGACGCCGACCGGATCGGCGTCGTCGGGCTCAACGGCGCCGGCAAGTCCACCCTGCTGCGGCTGCTGACCCGTACCGAGCAGCCCGACGACGGTCGGGTCACCCACCGGCGTGACCTGCGCGTCGCCTGGCTGCCCCAGAACCTTACCCTCAGCCCCGAGGCCACCGTCCGCGACGTCGTCCTCGGCACCGAGTGGCTCGCCGAGAGCATGGGCGCGGAGCACGAATGGGCCGGCGACGCCGGCGTACGCGCCATCCTCGACGGTCTCGGCATGCCCCACCTGGGTCTCGACGCCCCGGTCGGGCCGATGTCCGGTGGCGAACGCCGCCGGGTGGCCCTGGCCGCACTGCTGGTCCGCGAGGCCGACCTGCTGATCCTCGACGAACCCACGAACCACCTCGACGTCAGCGGCGTCGACTGGCTGGCCCGGCACCTGCTCAGCCGCAAGGGTGCCCTGGTCGTGGTCACCCACGACCGCTGGTTCCTCGACGCCGTCTGCACCACCACCTGGGAGGTCGCCGACCAGACCGTGCGGGCCTACGAGGGCGGCTACGCGGCCTGGATCCTCGCCCGCGCCGAGCGGGAACGGATCGCCGCCGCCACCGAGGCCCGCCGGCAGAATCTGCTCCGCAAGGAGATCGCCTGGCTGCGCCGCGGACCACCGGCCCGCACCTCGAAGCCGAAGTTCCGCATCGACGCCGCCAACGCGCTCATCGCCGACGTGCCGCCACCGCGCGACACCACGTCGCTGCAACGGCTGGCCACCGCCCGGCTCGGCAAGCAGGTGTACGACCTGGAAGACGTCCGGCTGCACGCCGGCCCCAAGACCATCCTCGACGAGGTCAGCTGGCAGGTCGGTCCCGGCGACCGGGTCGCCATCCTCGGCGCCAACGGCGCGGGTAAGACCACCCTGCTGCGGATGCTGGCCGGCGTCACCCGGCCCGACGGCGGGCGGCTGATCACCGGCAGCACCGTACGTCCCGCCTTCCTCTCCCAGGAACTCGCCGAACTGCCAAGCGACCTGCGTGTCCTTGAAGCTGTCGAGGAGGTCGCCCGGCGGGTCCGCCTCGGCGATCGGGAGATCTCCGCCGCCCAGCTCGCCGAGGTGTTCGGTTTCGACGACCGGCGCCTCTGGACCCCGGTGGGCGACCTCTCCGGCGGCGAGCGGCGGCGACTCCAGATGCTGCGACTGCTGGCCGGCGAACCGAACGTGCTGCTGCTCGACGAACCCACGAACGACCTCGACACCGACACCCTCGCCGCGTTGGAGGATCTGCTCGACTCCTGGCCCGGCACGATCGTGGTGGCCAGCCACGACCGCTACCTGATCGAGCGGGTGACCGACACCGCGTACGGCATGTTCGGCGACGGCCGGCTGGTGCACCTGCCCGGCGGTGTCGACGAGTACCTCGCTCGCGCCAGCGACCGCCCGAGGTCCGGGCGTACCCCGGCACCCGTCGCACCGGCCACCGCGCCGGCCGCTGGCGGAATGAGCGCCGCCGAGGCCCGGCAGGCCCGCAAGGAACTGGCCCGCCTCGAACGGCAGGTCGGCAAGCTGGAACAGAAGGAGGCCACCCTGCTGGACCAACTCGCCGCGAACGCCACCGACTACAGCAAGGTGGCCGAGCTGGACGCCCAGCTCACCCAGGTACGCGGCGAGCGCGAGGAGGCCGAGCAGGCCTGGCTGATCCTGGCCGACGAGATCCCCGCCAGCTGACCCGGCCCACCCGGCCGGTCTCTGCCCTGACGTGCCGTTCCCGGGACCCCGTGTGCGGCGTCACAGCGCCGGATGCGGGAGAATCGCCGTCGACCCTCACCCAACGGCGTTGGAGAAACAGACATGGCCCACACCCCCGTCAACCACCCCGCGCGGCCGATCTACCGGGCGATCGGCGGGCTCGTCGGTCTGTACCTGGTGGTCTTCGGTGTGATCGGCTTCCTGACCAGCACCGGTGAGCCCTTCTTCAGCCAGGGCGACACCCAGGCCCTGGGGCAGGGGACGAACCTCGGCTTCTCCCTGTTCAACATCGTGGTCGGTGCGATCGTGCTGGCCGGCACCGCCATCGGGCGCAACCTCGACGTGTTGATCAACCAGTGGTCGGCCTATCTGATCATGGTGGTCAGCCTGGCGGGCCTCGCCTTCATCCGGACCGAGGCCAACATCTTCAACCTCAGCGTCGCCACGGTGATCGTCCAGATGGTGCTCAGCCTGGTGCTGCTGATGGCCGGCATGTACGGCAAGGTCGGCAGCGACGACGAGCACGAGGCGTGGCAGAAGGCTCGGCTCGTGCTCTGAGGTTTTGCTTCTGGTTTCGGTTGTGGGTTTTCGCCGGAGCCCGATCCGTCTCGGTTTCGGTTGTGGGTCTTCGCCGGAGCCCGACCCGCTCCGGGCGGTCAGGCTTGATCCCTGCGCGGGTCGGGCTCCGGCGAAGACCTGTCGGGGTTGCGCATCCGTCCGGAGCGCCCGGCCGGAGGGCGGGGATCTTAAGGTGCCTGGTTGCGCCTCGGGCAGCCTCGCGGCCGATTCCTGGCGTGCCTTCGCCGGGTTGCTGCTGCTGTTGGCGTTCGGGGGACGTGGGCTGCGCGACTGGGGGACAATGTTCTTGTTGTCCCGCTTTGCGTGGAGGAAGCGATGCCGCACTTTCCGGTCAACCATCCGGCGCGGCCGTTCTACCGGGCGCTGTCCGGTCTGGTCGGGCTCTACATCCTGATCTTCGGCGTCTGGGGAACCGCCCTCACCTGGGGTGACCCGCTGTTCGGTCGGAACGGCAACTGGGCTCTCGGCCTCCGCACCAACCTGGCCTTCTCGCTGGCCTCCATCGCCTTCGGGATCGTGCTCATCATCGGCGCGTCCCGGCGAACCAACCTCGGCCACTACATGAACCTCACCGCCGGAGCGGTCTTCCTGGTCACCAGCATCCTGATGATGTCGGTGCTGCAGACCGGGGCCAACTTCCTGAACTTCTCCATGTCCACGGTGATCGTCTCGATGCTCTTCGGGCTGATCCTGCTCGGCACCGGCCTCTACGACAAAGTCGGACCGCACGAGGACGCCGAGGCCGAGCGGAGCCGTCGAAACCACCCCGTCGCCGAGATCCACCGACGCTGACCCGGTACACCGGCCGGTCAGCGACCGCCCGCCGTGATCAGCCCCGGCTTGGCCTCCAGATGCGACAACCCGTTCCAGGAAAGATTCACCAGGTGCGCGGCGACCGTCTCCTTACGCGGCTTACGCACCTCCAACCACCAGCGGCCGGTCAACGCGACCATGCCCACCAGCGCCTGCGCGTACAACTCGGCCAACTTCGGGTCGTAATTTCGACTGGAGAACTCCGCGCCGAGAATGTGCTCCACCTGGTGGGCCACGTCGTTCATCACGCTGCTGAAGTTGCCGGTCGCCGAGAGCACCGGCGACTCCCGCACCAGCACCCGGAACCCGCTGGTCTCCTCCTCGATGTAGCCGAGCAGCGCCAGGGCGGCCTGTTCCAGCAACTCCCGTGGATGGCCTGCGGTCAGCGCCGTGGTGATCCGATCCAGCAGGGACCGGACCTCCCGGTCCACCACCACCGCGTAGAGCCCCTCCTTGCCGCCGAAGTGCTCGTATACCACCGGCTTGGAAACCTTCGCCCGCGACGCGACCTCCTCGATCGAGGTGGCGTCGAAACCGCGTTCGGCGAAGATCTGTCGGCCGATCGAGATCAACTGCTCGCGACGCTGGGCGGCGGACATGCGTACCCGGGCCGGCGGCTTGCCCGGCGCCGGCACCACGCGACGTCGCTTGCCGCCCTCCTCGTGGGGAGTCTCGGCCATCTCGTCACCTCGCTGGCGCTCGGTGACGCCCTGTCGTGGGATGCTGCCTGTCTTCCGCCCGGTCACCCGAACATACTGCCAGGTAACTTGCGGGTTGGCCGCCCGGTTACCGCGGGGCTGCCGGCTTGGCCAGCTTCGCCGCGATCCGTTCCGGCTTCGGCCAGCGCACGTCCCACGCCGCGCCGACCTTTTCGAACAGCCAGATCACCCGGGCCGAGATGTCGATCTGCCCCCGCAGCACCCCGTGCCGGGCACTCGTCGGATCGGCGTGGTGCAGGTTGTGCCAGCTCTCGCCGAAGGACAGCAGCGCCAGGGGCCAGAAGTTCGCCGCCCGGTCGCCGTGACGCATCATGAACGGCCGCTCCCCGTACACGTGGCACACCGAGTTGATCGACCAGGTGACGTGGTGCAACAGCGAGATGCGGACCAGTCCCGCCCAGAACAGCGCGGTCAACGCCCCCTGCCAGGACCACGTCAACAGCCAGCCCATCGCCGCCGGCCCGAGCACCGAGACGACCACCAGCACCGGGAAGAACCGGTCCATCCGCCGGATGTCCCGGTCGGCCACCAGATCCGGCGCGAAGCGCTCCCGGTTGGACAGCTCGCGGCCGAAAAGCCAGCCCATGTGCGCGTGGAACAGTCCCTTGATCAGACCTCGCACCGTGGTGCCGAACCGCCAAGGCGAGTGCGGATCCCCCTCCAGGTCGGAGAAGGCATGGTGCCGCCGGTGGTCGGCCACCCACTGGATGATCTCGCCCTGCACGGCGAGTGAGCCCGAGGCGGCCATCGCGATGCGCAACCACCGCTTGGCCTTGAACGAGCCGTGGGTGAAGTAACGGTGGTATCCGACCGTGATGCCCAGGCCCGACAGCACGTACCAGAAGGCCGCGATGCCCACGTCGACCCAGCTGAGCCAGCCACCCCAGGCCACCGGCACGGCGGCGATCAGCGCTGCGAACGGGATCACCACGAAGGACCAGAGCGCGATCAGGATGCCGCGTGACTGGGTGCCCTGGGTGAGTGGCTTGGGAGTGGCCGGTTGCGGGTCGAGCACGGTGGCGGACATGGCACCTCGCAGGGGACGGTCGGTTCGCGAATCTACGCCTACGTCACCGTAACTTAAGGGCCCGGTAGATCACATCAGACAGCGACGCGAATGGATGCCGGCCTTGTCGTACGCGCGTCCTAACCTGCACCGCATGACCGCTTTCGACGCCACCGAGGTGCGCCGGCTGCGTACCGAGGAGCAGCTCTCGGTGCGCGAGATCCGCGCTCGTACGGGCCTCGGCCGGAACCGGATCCACGAGCTGCTACGGGGCGTCCCCGCGCCGGAACGGACCAGGCGCCCCCGAGCAAAGGACGACCTGCGCACCGAGGCGGTGGCGCTGCGCTCGACGGGACATCCGGTGCCGGAGATCGCGCGACGGCTCGGCGTGAGCCGGTCGACGGCGTACCTCTGGGTGCGGCACATTCCACTGAAGCGAGACCCCGAGGAGGAACGCGAGCGCCGGCGCGCCCACTCGAAGGTGATGACCGACGCACAGTGGGAGGAGCATCGCCGGATCCGTGATGCCGCACGGGCGGCGACGGTCGACGCTGCCGCTGCCTGGGTCAAGGGCCTGCGCTATCGCGACCTCGTACTGGTCGGGGCGGCCCTCTACTGGGCTGAGGGCACCAAAGCCAAGCCTTGGCGGCCACACGACTGCCGGGTCCGCTTCGTGAACAGCGATCCCGCGTTGGTCGCTCTGTTCGTCGAGTTCGTGGAGGCGTTGGGCGAGCGGCGTGCGGCGTTGCGCTACCGGGTCGCGATCCATGAGTCGGCCGACGCCGCCGAGGCGGTCAACTGGTGGGCTGGGCAGATCGGCGTGCCGGCCGAGGCGTTCCAGCCCTCGACGATGAAGCGGCATCGCCCGACAACCGTTCGCCGCAACACGGGAACGACCTATCGGGGCTGTCTGAGTGTCGAGGTGCCGCGATCCCGTCGGTTGTACTGGAAGATCGAAGGGATCATGAAGGGTATGGCCGATGGCATCGGGACGGCGGGACGCTAAGGTGTAGTGGAGTCCAGCTAGTGGCGAGGTTTGTCCGCTTTAGCCCATCCCGGGTCGTCTAATGGCAGGACGTCAGGTTTTGGTCCTGATTATAGGGGTTCGAATCCTCTCCCGGGAGCTTCCGCTGATCTGCGGCTGATGTCTGGTTAGCATGGCCGCGAGACTGTCCGCGTTCCGACGGGAGCCACGTCGTGCCCGAGCCCCAAACCCGTACCGTCGTCGTGCTCGCCGCCGGTGAGGGCAAGCGGATGAAGTCCTCGTTGCCCAAGGTCCTGCACCCGCTGCTCGGCCGGACGCTTGTGGGCCACGTCCTCAACGCGGCCGACCCGCTGGGTGCGGCGCGCACCCTGGTGGTGGTGGGGCACGGCGCCGACCAGGTTCGCGCCCACCTCGCCGGGATCGCCCCCGAGGCCACCGCGGTTCACCAGGCCGAACAGCTCGGCACCGGGCACGCGGTGCGGATCGCGCTGGAGGCCGCCCCGGAGGTCACCGGCACGGTGGTGGTGCTCAACGGCGACGTGCCGTTGCTGCGGCCGGAGACGGTCGGTGAGCTGGTGGCGGCGCACGAGGGCGAGGGCGCCGCGGCGACCGTGCTCGCGGCGGAGGTGCCGGACCCGACCGGGCTCGGACGCATCGTGCGGGATGCTGCGGGCCGGCTGGAACAGATCGTCGAGCAGCGTGACGCGACCGCCGCCCAGCTGGCGCTTCGGGAGATCAACGCCGGCATCTACGCGTTCGACGCGGCTCGACTGCGGGACGTGCTCGGCAAGCTGTCGACCGACAACGACCAGGGCGAGGAGTACCTCACCGACGTCTTCAAGATGCTGGTCTCCGCCGGTGAGCCGGTGGGGGTGCACCTGGCGGTCGATCACATCGAGACGCTCGGCTGCAACGACCGGGTGGAGCTGGCGGCGTTGCGCCGGCTGCTGCGTGACCGGGTCAACGAGCGGTGGATGCGGGCCGGTGTCAGCCTGCTCGACCCCGAGACCACCTGGATCGACGTGACCGTGGCCCTGGACCGGGACGCGGTCGTGGATCAGAACACCCAGTTGCGGGGCGGCTCGGTGGTGGGCGCCGGCGCGGTGATCGGGCCGGACGTGACGTTGATCGACACGGTGGTGGGGCCCGGCGCGACGGTGGTGCGCAGTCACGCGGTCGGCGCCGAGGTGGGGCCGGGCGCCAGCGTGGGGCCGTACGCGTACCTGCGGCCGGACGCCCGGCTGGCGGAGCGGGCGAAGGTCGGCACGTTCGTCGAGGTGAAGAACTCGGAGATCGGCGCGGGCTCGAAGGTGCCGCACCTGACGTACGTGGGTGACGCCACGATCGGCGAGCAGAGCAACATCGGTGCGGCGTCGGTGTTCGTGAACTACGACGGGGCGCGCAAGCACCGCACGGTGATCGGCAGCCATGCCCGGACGGGCGCGGACAACATGTTCGTCGCGCCGGTCGAGGTGGGTGACGGGGCGTACACCGCGGCCGGTTCGGTGATCATCGAGAACGTGCCGGCGGGTGCGATGGGTGTGGCTCGGGCGCGGCAGCGCAACATCGAGGGCTGGGTGCTCAAGCGTCGGGCCGGTACCGCCGCCGCCGAGGCGGCCGAGCGTGCCCTGGGCGGTACGCAGGGTGCTCCGGTCGTCCCGTCGTCGGCAAGCGAAGGTGAGCCAATCCACGGCGGTGCCGAGTCGGTGGGCGGTACGCCGGAGCCGGGAGATACTGCAACCGAATAGTCCCCGGCCGACCACCACCGCAGGCCGGGTACCCGCCGACCGAATACGGGAGCAGACGGGCCCATGGGCAGCATCGTCGCCGAAAACCGCAAGAGCCTGATGCTCTTCTCCGGACGTGGTTTTCCGGAGTTGGCCAAGGAGATCGGCGAGGTGCTCGGCGTCGCGCCGACGCCGGCCGACGCGTACGAGTTCGCCAACGGCGAGATCTTCGTACGCTTCAAGGACTCGGTACGTGGTTCGGACGCCTTCGTGGTGCAGTCGGTCACGCACGGAGTGAACACCTGGGTCATGGAGACCCTGATCATGGTCGACGCGCTGAAGCGTGGTTCGGCCAAGCGGATCACGGTCGTCCTGCCGTTCTATCCGTACTCCCGGCAGGACAAGAAGCACCGCGGCCGGGAGCCGATCTCCGCGCGGTTGGTCGCCGACCTGCTGAAGACCGCCGGGGCGAACCGGATCCTCACCGTGGACCTGCACACGGCGCAGATCCAGGGTTTCTTCGACGGCCCGGTGGACCACCTCTTCGCGATGGACATCCTGGCCGAGTACGTGGAGCGCAAGTACGCGGGCCGGCCGATGACAGTGGTCGCGCCGGACTCGGGCCGGGTGCGGGTGGCCGAGCGGTGGACGGACCGGCTGGGTGGTTGCCCGCTGGCGTTCATCCACAAGACCCGGGATCCGATGAAGCCGAACCAGGTGGTGGCGAACCGGGTGGTCGGTGAGGTCGAGGGTCGGGTCTGCCTGATCGTCGATGACATGATCGACACGGGTGGCACGATCTGCCGGGCGGCGGACATCCTGAAGGAGTCGGGGGCGGCGGACGTGATCGTGGCGTCCACCCACGCGTTGCTGTCCGATCCGGCGACGGAGCGGTTGAAGAACAGCCCGATCAGCGAGGTCGTGGTGACCAACACGCTTCCGTTGCCGCCGGAGAAGCAGCTCGACAAGCTCACCGTGCTGTCGATCGCGCCGCTGCTGGCCCGGGCCATCCGCGAGGTCTTCGACGACGGCTCGGTGACCACTCTCTTCGGCGGGCTGAGCTGAGCGCGGTTCACGACTGAGTCGGCTGGGCGGGTACGGGGACTGCCGTCAACCCGGGAAATCGCTCGGGTAGACTGGTCCGGTTGCCACGGCGAGGGTGCCCTGCGGGCCGCTGAGAAGCGCCGCACGGAGGCACCGTGATCGACGCGGTGCTCCGGGCAGTCTTCTGACGCATGAGCCCCTGCGAGCCCCCCGCCCAGCACCGCCAGACGACAAGCTGCCGCAGCGAAGCATCAGGAGTTTCCCCGTGTCCGAGGTAAAGATCAGCGCCGAGCCCCGCACCGAGTTCGGCAAGGGTGGTGCCCGTCGTACCCGCCGGGCCGGCAAGGTGCCCGCCGTGCTGTACGGCCATGGCGAGAAGCCCAAGCACATCGCGCTGCCGGCGCGCGAGTTCGCGGCGGCCATCCGTAACGGTGGGGCCAACCAGCTCCTCGCGCTCGACATCAGCGACGGCACGCAGGCGCTGGCGCTGCCGAAGGCGATCCAGCGGGACCCGATCAAGGACACCTTCGAGCACGTCGACCTGTTGCTGGTGCGTCGCGGTGAGAAGGTCACCGTGGACGTGCCGGTCCAGCTCACGGGTGAGGCCGCGCGCGACACGCTGATCGTGCACGACCATGACACCCTCTCGGTGACCGCCGACGCGACGAAGGTGCCGGATCACCTGGAGGCTTCGATCGAGGGCGCCGAGGCGGGTTCCCAGGTCACCGCCGCTGACGTGTCGTTGCCGGCGGGTGTGGAGCTGGCCGGCGACCCGGAGATGCTGGTCGCCTCGATCACCGCCGCGCCGACCGCCGAGCAGCTGGAGTCGACGCTGCCCGAGGTCGAGGAGGCCACCGAGGAGGCCGAGGCCGAGGTCGGCGAGGTCACCGAGGGTGCTGCCGAGGCGCCGGCCGCCGAGGGCGAGGCGGGCACCGAGGGTCGTACCGAGGCCTGACAGGCGCAGAGTTTTGTGACAGGCGTCCCCGGTTCTGCGGGGGCGCCTGTCGCCGTATCGGATGATCGGCGGCGCGGGTGGTGGTTGACCGCCGGTACGAGCGGGAGGGGCGGGCGGTGACGGACGAGACCGGGCCGTGGCTCGTGGTGGGCCTGGGTAACCCGGGTCGGGAGTACGCGGGCAACCGGCACAATGTCGGGTTCATGGTCGCCGACCTGCTGGCCGGTCGGTTGGGTGCGAAGTTCGGCCGGCACCGGCGGGCGGTGGCGGAGGTCGCCGAGGGCCGGCTGGGGTTGGGCGGGCCGAAGCTGGTGCTGGCCAAGCCGCTGACCTACATGAATCTGTCCGGTGGGCCGGTGGTGGGCCTGGCGCAGTTCTACAAGGTGTCGCCGGGCCGGGTGATCGCGGTGCACGACGAACTGGACATCGGCTACGGCCAGGTGCGGGTCAAGTGCGGCGGCGGCGAGGGCGGGCACAACGGCCTGCGGTCGATGTCGAAGTCGTTGGGCACGAAGGACTACGTGCGGGTGCGGTTCGGGATCGGGCGACCGCCGGGACGGCAGGATCCGGCGGACTATGTGCTGTCGGATTTCGGCACGGTGGAGCGCAAGGAGTTGGACTTCCTGGTGGATCGGGCCGCGGACGTGGTGGAGTCCGTGGTCAGTCGGGGTGTGGAGCCGACCCAGAACCTCTACCACGGCGTCTAGTGCGGGTTCCGAACTGCCCCGTTTGACCTTCGTCTCGGCTCGACCGGTGACCTCGACACACGCGTCGGGGGGCGGACTGTGGCGGTCGGGTTCGCCGGTGGCCCGGTAGTGTGCGGGTTCGGCGGTCGGGGCGGGGCCGGCCGCTCGGCGTACGCGGATCGTGGCGACGGGAGCGGAAGCATGAGCGGTCCACCGATGATCGACGGGGCGTTCGCGCGGTGGCTGGCGGATCGGGCCGGGCAGGCGTTGCTGGGCCTGCGGGCGGAGATGGGGTTCGCCGATGCCGGTGCGTTGAAGTCGGCGGGGGACAAGGTCTCGCACGACCTGATCCGTACCGAGCTGGCGAGGTGGCGCCCGGGTGACGCGGTGCTCTCCGAGGAGGACGAGGGTTCCCGGCTGGCGTGGGCGGCCGAGGTGAACGCCGGTGCGGTGTCGCGGTTGACCGCCGACCGGGTCTGGATCATCGACCCGTTGGACGGCACCCGGGAGTTCAGCGAGGAGGGGCGCGCGGACTGGGCGGTGCATGTCGCGCTCTGGGCGCGCAACGCGGCCACCTCGCACGGTCTGGTCGCCGGTGCGGTAGGGCTGCCGGCGCAGCACCGGGTGCTGGGTACGGATCTGCCGCCGGCCTATCCGCCGATGACGCCGGAGGCGGCGACGGCGGGTGGCGCGGGCCGGTTGCGGTTGGCGGCGAGTCGCAGCCGGCCGCCGGTGTTCCTGACCGATCTCGCCGAGGAGGTTGGGGCGCAGCTGGTGCCGATGGGTTCGGCCGGGGCGAAGATCGCCGCGGTGGTCACCGGTGAGGTGGACGCGTACATCCATGCCGGCGGGCAGTACGAGTGGGATTCGGCGGCGCCGGTGGCTGTGGCGACGGCCACCGGACTGCACGCTTCCCGGATCGATGGTTCTGCGCTGAAATACAACGAGGCGGATCCGCGCCTGCCGGACCTGCTGGTGTGCCGCAAGGATCTCGCCAGCCGGTTACTTGCGGCGTTGCAGCGGCATTGCGGGTAGCCTGTCGCTACTTCCTGACATCCCCGACCGGAAAGGTCTGGAAAGCGGATGACCGAGCGAATCGAGCCGGTGTCATGACCAGTGCTGCCTACCAGGTCACCCATCTCGACGCGCTGGAGGCGGAGAGCATCTTCGTGATGCGCGAGGTGGTCGCCGAGTTGGAGCGGCCGGTGCTGCTCTTCTCCGGTGGCAAGGACTCGATCGTCATGCTCCGGCTGGCGCAGAAGGCGTTCGCACCGGGTCACATTCCGTTCCCGGTGATGCACGTCGACACGGGTCACAACTTCCCGGAGGTGCTCGACTACCGCGACCGGCGGGTCGCCGAGCTGGGCCTGCAGCTGGTGGTGGCCAGTGTGCCGGAGGCGCTGGCCAGCGGTCTGGTCCGGGAGCCGGCGGACGGCACGCGTAACCGGATCCAGACGCCGGTGCTGCTGGAGGCGGTGGAGAAGCACCGTTTCAATGCCCTGTTCGGTGGGGCACGGCGGGACGAGGAGAAGGCTCGGGCGAAGGAACGGATGTTCAGCTTCCGGGACGAGTTCGGCCAGTGGGATCCGAAGAACCAGCGGCCGGAGCTGTGGGCGCTCTACAACGGTCGGCATCATCCGGGCGAGTCGATCCGGGTGTTTCCGCTGTCCAACTGGACCGAGTTGGACGTGTGGCACTACATCGCCCGGGAGCGGATCGAGTTGCCGTCGATCTACTACGCGCACGACCGCGAGGTGGTCGAGCGGGACGGGATGCTCTACGCGGTGAACGAGTTCCTGCCGGCGCGGGCCGGTGAGGATCGGTTCAAGGCCCGGGTGCGGTACCGCACGGTCGGCGACGCCTCCTGCACGGCGGCGGTGCGTTCCGACGCGGACACGGTCGAGAAGGTCATCGACGAGGTCGCCGCGACCCGGATCACCGAGCGGGGCGCGACCCGGGGTGACGACCGGGTCAGCGAGGCCGCGATGGAGGACCGCAAGCGGGAGGGCTACTTCTGATGAGCACCGAGACTCTGGCCACCGCTGCGGTCGCCGAGGGCCGGCCGATGGACCTGCTGCGCTTCGCCACGGCCGGCAGTGTCGACGACGGTAAGTCGACCCTGATCGGTCGGCTGCTCTACGACACGAAGTCGCTGTTCACCGACCAGTTGGCGGCGGTGGAGGCGGTCAGCGCGGCCCGCGGTGACGAGTACACCAACCTGGCGCTGCTCACCGACGGGTTGCGGGCGGAACGAGAGCAGGGCATCACGATCGACGTGGCGTACCGCTACTTCGCCACGCCCCGGCGCAAGTTCATCATCGCCGACACCCCCGGGCACATCCAGTACACCCGGAACATGGTCACCGGGGCCTCCACCGCCGACCTGGCGTTGATCCTGGTGGATGCCCGCAAGGGTCTGGTCGAGCAGTCCCGCCGGCATGCCTTCCTCTGCTCGCTGTTGCGGGTGCCGCACCTGGTGCTCTGCGTCAACAAGATGGATCTGGTCGACTTCTCGCAGGAGGTCTTCGAGCGGATCGCCGACGAGTTCACCGCGTTCGCCGCGAAGCTGGACGTGCCGGATCTGACGGTGGTGCCGATCTCCGCGTTGCGGGGCGACAACATCGTCAGCCGTTCGGAGAACATGCCCTGGTACGAGGGCCCGGCATTGCTGCATCACCTGGAGCGGGTGCACATCGCCAGCGACCGTAACCTGGTCGACGTCCGCTTCCCGGTGCAGTACGTGATCCGCCCTCAGTCGACCACGGTGACCGACTACCGGGGCTACGCCGGTCAGGTGGCCTCGGGGGTGCTCAAGCCGGGTGACGAGGTGATGGTGCTGCCCTCGGGCTTCACCAGCAGGATCGCCGCGGTGGAGACCGCCGACGGGCCGGTCGCGGAGGCGTTCCCGCCGATGTCGGTGACGGTACGCCTGGAGAACGAGATCGACATCTCGCGTGGTGACATGATCTGCCGGCCGAACAACGCGCCGGCGGTGGCCCAGGACATCGAGGCGATGGTCTGCTGGATGGATGAGACCCGTCCGTTGCAGGTCGGCGGCAAGTACTCGATCAAGCACACGACCCGTGCGGCGCGGGCCATCGTCCGGGGCCTGCACTACCGCCTCGACATCAACTCCCTGCATCGCGACGAGTCGGCGACCGAGCTGGGGCTCAACGAGATCGGGCGGGTCCGGCTGCGGACCACCATCCCGCTGCTGGCCGACGAGTACCGCCGCAACCGCACCACCGGCGGGTTCATCATCATCGACGAGGCCACCAACCGCACGGTCGGCGCCGGCATGATCGTCGAAACCCCCTGACCCACCCGGCACTCCCTGGTCGACCAAGAAGTTCTGGTCGGGATCCAACGCGGTCCCGACCAGAACTTCTTGGTCGACGGTGGGGTCAGTCCAGGCGGGTGGCGCCTGGGGCGGGGGTGGCGGTGGTGAGGGTCGGTGCGGTGAAGGCACGGTCGGCGTAGGCGGCGGCGACGGCGGCGCCGACACGATCGGACTGGTCCGCCTCGACCAGGGCCAGCACGCAGCCGCCGAAGCCACCACCGGTCATCCGGGCACCGAGCGCCCCGGCGGCCAGCGCGGCCTCGACCGCGAGGTCCACCTCGGGGACGGTGATGGCGAAGTCGTCCCGCATGGAGGCGTGCGAGGCGGTGAGCAGCGGCCCGATCCGCCGGACCTGCCCGGCGCGCAGCAGCGCGACGGTGTCGAGCACGCGCTGGTCCTCGGTGACCACGTGGCGGACCCGGCGGCGGGTCTCCTCGTCGGGCAGCCGGGCCAGCGTCTCGTCGAGACCGGCGGACGGCACGTCACGCAGGGCGGGTACGCCGAGCAGGCCGGCCGCCTTCTCGCAGCTGGCGCGGCGGGCCGCGTACTCGCCGTCGGCGTGCCGGTGCGGGGCGCGGCTGTCGATCACCAGGACCGCGAGGCCCGCGCCGTCGAGGTCGAAAGGGATGTGTTCGACCCGTTCCGTACGGCAGTCGAGGAAGAGGGCGTGTCCGGCGCGGCAGCGGATCACCGCCGACTGGTCCATGATGCCGGTGGGCGCGCCGACGTACTGGTTCTCGGCGCGCTGGGCCAGCCGGGGCTGCTGCGCGGCCGGCAGGTCCAGCCCGCCCAGGTCGACGAGCGCGGCGAGCACGGCGGCCTCCAGCGCGGCGGAGGAGGAGAGTCCCGCGCCGAGCGGCACGTCCGAGGCGACGGCCAGCCGGGCACCAGGCACGGCGTGGCCAGCCTCCCGCAGCGCCCACACCACCCCGGCCACGTACGCCGCCCAACCGGTCACCCGACCGGGGTGGGTCACCTCGTCGGTGCCGAAGCTGACCGCGTCGCCGGTCAGCTCGGAGCAGACCGTCCAGCTGCCGGTCGGCTGGGGCGTGGCCGCGACGACGGTACGCAGCGGCAGCGCGAACGGCAGCACGAACCCGTCGTTGTAGTCGGTGTGCTCACCGATCAGGTTGACCCGGCCGGGAGCCGCCCAGCGGCCGGCGGGTGCCTGGCCGTACGCGTGCTGGAAGCAGTCGGTGGCGCGGTCGGCCACCGTGTCGGAGCGACTGTTCACCGGCGGTCCAGGACCTGTGCCTGGTAGAAGGCCCAGGCGTCGGTCACGATGTCGCGCAGGGTGGGCTTGCGCGGCTCCCAGCCCAGCTCGGCGCGAGCCAGGGCGGAGGAGGCGACCAGCTCGGCCGGGTCGCCCTCGCGGCGCGGTGCCACCTCGACCGGCACCGGGTGCCCGGTGACCTCGCGGACGACCTCGACTACCTGCCGGTTGGTGAAGCCGTTGCCGTTGCCGAGGTTGTAGATGCGGTGCTGGCCGCTGGTGGCCGCGTCCAGGGCGAGCAGGTGGGCCCGGGCCAGGTCGGATACGTGGATGTAGTCGCGGACGCAGGTGCCGTCGACGGTGGGGTAGTCGTCGCCGAAGAGTTGCAGCTTGTCCCGCCGGCCGGCGGCCACCTCCAGGGCGATCGGGATGAGGTGGGTCTCGGGGTCGTGCCGTTCGCCGAGGACGACGTCACCGTCGAGGTGGGCACCGGCGACGTTGAAGTAGCGCAGCGACACGGCGGCCAGGCCGTGCCCGATCGCCTCGGCGGTGAGCATCATGTCGGCGGCGAGCTTCGTCGCCCCGTACGTGTTGGTGGGTGCCTTGACGGCGGTCTCCGGGATCGGCAGCTCGGTGGGGTTGCCGTAGACGGCGGCGGTCGAGGAGAATACCAGCCGTGGTACGCCGGCGGTCCGCACCGCGTCGATGAGCGCCAGCGTGCCGACGGTGTTGTTGTGCCAGTACCGCTCGGGGGCGACCATCGACTCGCCGGCGGCGATCAACGCGGCGAAGTGCAGTACGCCGTCGAAGCCGGCCCGCGGGGTGAGTACCGTGCCCGCGTCGTGGATGCCGGCCTCGATGTGGGTGGCGTCGGGAGCCAGGGCGCCCCGATGGCCGGTGCGCAGATCGTCGAGCACGACCACCTCGTGTCCGGCGTCGAGCAGCATCCGGGTCACCACGCTGCCGATGAAACCGGCCCCGCCGGTGACGAGCAGTTTCACGTCTGGTCCTCCCGCCTGGCCGGCACGGTCGCGGCCTCGTGGTGGTCACCCTACGGCCCTGGGCTGGTTACCATCACTCCCATGCGGGCCTCGCGTCGGCGCATACCCCGACGGCGTGGCCACGACCTGCACCGCCGCCAGCCGGGACCGTTGGCTCGAGCGGTCGCCCGGGTCGTGGTCCGGGCCGCCGACGGTGCCCTGCGGCTCGTCACCGACCTGCTGGGTGCCGGCCCGACCGCCGGCCGGGAGCGGATAAGTGAGGCGGAACTGCGGGATCTGGTCGCCGTCAACACGGTCCTCGATCCCGTGGAGCGGCGCATCATCGACGACGTGCTGGCGGCCGGTGCCAGCCTGGTGCGTGAGGTGATGATGCCCCGTACCGAGGTGGTGTTCCTCTCCGCGACGCTGCCGGTCGTCGAGGCGGAGCCGCTGGTACGGGCCGGTCCGCACACCCGCTATCCGGTGGTCGACGGCACCCATGACGACGTGGTCGGCGTCGTGCACCTGCGTGACCTGCTGCTCGGCCCGGACCGGGAACCGGGGACCACGGTCGGTCAGCTGGCCCGGGAGGTCAAGCGGCTGCCGGCCAGCAAACGGGTGCTCGCCGCGTTGACGGAGATGCGACGGGAGGGGCATCACCTGGCGGTGGTGGTCGACGAGTACGGGGGCACCGCCGGCATCGTCACCTGCGAGGACCTGATCGAGGAACTGGTCGGTGAGATCCACGACGAGTACGCGGACACCCCCGAGCCCGGGTACACCGGGCTGCCGGCGATGGTGGACGGTCGACTCAATCTCGCCGACTTCGCCGAACGCACCGGGGTGTCCCTTCCGCCGGGGCCGTACGAGACGGTGGGCGGGTTCGTGATGGCCGCGCTGGGGCGGCTGCCGGCGCCGGGCGACGAGGTGCCGGTCCCCGCCGAATCGACGGGGACGCCGGGCGGTGGCTGGCTGCTGCGGGTGCTGACCCTGGAAGGTAGGCGGGTGGCCCGGCTGGCGGTCACCGCCGGGCGCCTGCCCGAGCAGCGGCGCGAGGTGCTCTCGGCCGCCGACCCGGCGCGACCCGCCGGCCCGTCATGACGTACGCCGGGCTAGCTGACAGAATTGCCGGCATGTCCGACGTTCCCGTCCGCCCCCGCGTCTTCTCCGGCATCCAGCCGACCGCCGACTCGTTCCATCTCGGCAACTATCTCGGCGCGGTGCGGCACTGGGTGGCGTTGCAGGAGTCGCACGACGCGTTCTACTGCGTGGTCGACCTGCACGCCATCACGGCCGGGCACGACCCGAAGGTGCTGCACCAGCGTTCCCGGGTGGCCGCCGCGCAGTTGCTCGCGGTCGGTCTGGACCCGGAACGCTGCACCCTGTTCGTGCAGTCCCAGGTGCCCGAGCACGCCCAGCTGGCCTGGGTGCTCGGCTGCCTCACCGGGTTCGGCGAGGCCAGCCGGATGACCCAGTTCAAGGACAAGTCGCAGAAGCAGGGCAACGAGCGGTCCAGCGTCGGCCTGTTCACCTACCCGATCCTGCAGGCCGCCGACATCCTGCTCTACCAGGCCAACGCCGTACCGGTCGGTGAGGACCAGCGCCAGCACCTGGAGCTCTCCCGGGACCTGGCGCAGCGGTTCAATTCGCTGTTCGGCCGGACCTTCACGGTCCCGGCGCCGCACATCGTCAAGGCCACCGCGAAGATCACCGATCTGCAGGATCCGACCGCGAAGATGTCGAAGTCGTCCTCGTCGCCGGGTGGCATCGTCGACCTGCTCGAGGACCCGGCGCGTTCGGCGAAGAAGATCCGGTCGGCGGTGACCGACACCGGCCGGGAGATCGTCTTCGACGAGACGACCAAACCGGGGATCTCCAACCTGCTCACCATTTTCTCGGCGTTGAGCGGTCGGAGCATCGACGACCTGGTCGCGGCCTACGACGGTAAGGGCTACGGGGACCTGAAGAAAGATCTCGCCGAGGTGGTCCGGGAGTTCGTCAGCCCCATCCAGGAGCGCACCCGTTCGTATCTCGACGATCCCGCCCAGTTGGACAAGCTCCTCGCCGCTGGCGCGGAGAAGGCCCGTGCGGTGGCGGCGCCGACGTTGCGTACCGCGTACGAGCGGGTGGGTTTCTTCCCCCCGGTGCGCGGTGAGTGACCGCCCGAGCGAGGGTGGTGGTGCGGGCAGGGGCCGGTGGCCGGAGGGGTGGCGTGCAGCGTGGATCAGGGGACCGGAGCGCCGGCGGTCGGCGACAGTGTCCAGATCGGCATCGCGGTCGACATTCCGGAGCCGTGGGGCGGCCTGCTGACAAGACGTCGGCTGGAGGCCGGTGACCCGAACGCGGTGCCGGCTCACGTCACCCTGCTCGGGCCGACGGAGATTCCGGTGACCGCGTTGCCGGCGGTGGAGCGGCACCTGGCCCGGGTCGCCGCCGCCCATCTGCCGTTCAGCCTGCACCTGCGCGGTACGGGCACCTTCCGGCCGGTGACCCAGGTGGTCTTCGTCGCGGTCGCCGCCGGCATCAGCGAATGCGAACTGCTCGCCGCCGCGATCAATTCCGCCCCGCAGCTACGCCGGGAGCTTCGTTTTCCCTACCATCCGCACGTGACGGTCGCCCAGGACGTCGCGCCGGAGGCGCTGGACAAGGCGTACGAGGACCTGGCGGACTTCTCCGCGATGTTCGAGGTGGACCACTTCACGCTCTTCTCGCACAGCGGGCAGGCGCGGTGGCAGCCACGCCGGGACTTCCGACTGGGTGGCTGACCGCCCCGGCCGGCACGTCGGGTACCTCTGACACGGCGACGACGGATCGGTGAGGATGACGACGTGAACGTTCTGGGTCGGGTCGAGGCGGCCGTCGACCGCCGGCTGACCGCCGCGCGCCGCCGTTCCCCGGCCTTCGGTCACCTGTGGCGTGCCGGGGTGCTCTACACCGATCTTCAGGGCGGCCGGCTGGCCGCCGCCATCGCCTACTACGGCTTCTTCGCGGTCTTCGCGCTGGCCCTGGTCGCGTACGCGATCTTCGGCGCGATCCTGGAGGACAACGACGAGGTGAGCGCGGCAGCGGAGGAGTTCCTCGGCGAGAACCTGCCGTTTCTCGATCCGGCCCAGGTGGCTGACAGCAGCGGCACCGCCGGGGTGGTCGGTCTGCTGATCCTGGTGTTGACCGGAATCGGGTGGGTGGAGGCGATCCGTTCCTCGCAGCGGCTGATCCACGGGCTCAACCAGCATCCGGGCAACCTGGTCGTGCGCCGCCTGGTCGACCTGGGTGTGCTGGTGGTCGTCTTCGTGCTGCTCGGCCTCTCGGTGGCGGCCGTGGACGCGCTGGAGACGCTGCTGCGGTTCCTGCTGCGCAGCACCGGCTCGTTCGCGCTCACCACGGTCAGTGCGCTGCTCAGCGTGCTGGTCAACGCGGTACTGGCCACGCTGCTGCTGGTCGCGGTCCCTCGGGTGCGGATGAGCCGGTCCCGGCTGCGGCCGGTGGTGCTGATCGTCGCGGTCGGCATCACCCTGCTCAACACCGTCGGTCGGTTCTGGGTGGGGCGGGTCGAACACAACCCGGCGTACACGGTGGTCGCCACCGCCGTCGGGCTGCTGGTCTACCTCTACCTGCTCAACCAACTGGTGCTCTTCGGCGCGGCGCTGGCGGCGACGAGCCGGCGCGGACGGACGGTGGACCTGGCCGGCCGGCGCCCACCTGTCGACCTGGACGTGGACTCCGATCCCGGTACACCGGGCGGGGCGGGTTGAGTCGCTGCTCCCGGCGGTCGTACCTTCCGCCGAACTCACCCCCACCTGCCGGAACACCGACGATGATGGGCGCGTGGGGGCACTCGTGACGTTGGACCTGCCGGCCGATTCGCCGATGCTGGAGCTGCCGTGGATCATCACGTTCGCTCCCCTCGGTGACGCCGACGAGTGGGAGCCGGTGGTGTGCGGCCCGTACGAGCGACCGCACGCGTTGGCGTTGGCCGAGGCGGTGGTCGCCGAGGAACAGCTGATGGCGGTGGTGGAACCGCTGGTGCCAGCGGTGTCGGTGGAGCAGATCCGGGGCGAGATCGCCGCCGCGCAGCTCGCCGCGCAGGACGAGGTGGCCCGGGTGGACCAGGCCGACCTCTACGGCGACTACGAGGACACCATCGACGAGAAGGAACTGGAGGCGGCCGAGCACGACCGGGCGGCGGGCCCGCTGCCGGCGCCGGACGTGGCCGAGCTGCGTGCCGGGTTCGCTCGGATCGCCGCCCAGCTCACCGGCGGTTGACCCGGCCCGTCGGCGGTCGAAAGGACCGGGTGCCGGCGCCCCGGGGGATCACCCCGGCTGCGCCGGCACCGTCGCACCCCCCACCACAAGGGGTCGTGCCCAGCCGCCCGGCGGCGCGTCGCACGCCGGACGGCCGAGTCGATGGCGGGCTACCCGTTCAGGCGCCGCTCGAACCAGACCGCCGCGTCGACCGGCAGCAGGTGGCCGCCGTCGCGTTCGGTGAGGGTGCTGCTGGCGACCAGCGGCGTGCCGTACCCGTCGATCACCACCGGTGCGTCGCTGATGTTCACCACGCAGGTCAGCACGGTGTCACCGGCCTCGCGCTGGAAGGCGAGCACTCCCGGGCCGGTCTCCAGCCAGGTGATGCCGCCGAGGCCGGCCAGCGCCGGATGGGTGTGGCGGATCCGCAGCGCCGCCCGGTACAGCTCCAGGGTGGAGCCGGGGGTGCCGGTCTGTGCGGCCACCGAGAGGGCCCGCCAGGTCGTCGGGGCCGGCAACCAGCTCAGGTCGCTGCCGGCCGGCCCGAAGCCGTACGGTGCCAGCTCGCCGCTCCACGGGATCGGCACCCGGCAGCCGTCCCGGCTCTCGCCGGTGCGCAGGAAGGCCGGATCCTGACGCAGCTCGTCGGGCAGGTCGAGCACCTCGGGCAGGCCCAGTTCCTCACCCTGGTACAGGTAGGCGCAGCCGGGCAGGGCGAGCATCAGCAGCGCGGCGGCCCGGGCCCGACGCAGCCCCACCTCGCCGTCGCCGTAGCGGGTGACGTGCCGCTGCCGGTCGTGGTTGGACAGCACCCAGGTGGTCGGTGCGCCGACGATCGTGGACTCGGCCAGCGCGGTGTCGATCACCTTGCGGAACGAGTCGGCCGACCAGGTGGCGTCGAGGAAGTCGAAGCTGAACGCCTGGTGCAGTTCGTCCGGGCCGATGTAGCGGGCCAGTCGCTGCGGTGTCTCGGCCCACGCTTCGGCGACGGCCATCCGACCACCCGGATAGCTGTCCAGGATGGGTCGCCAGGCGCGGTAGATGTCGTGCACCTCGTCCTGGTCGAAGTAGGGCAGCCGGCCCTTGCCGAGCAGCTCGGACTGGCGCCGGCCGGTGGTCATCGAGTTGAAACCGACGTCCGGCAGCCCGGCGGCCTTGATCATGCCGTGGGCCACGTCGATCCGGAAGCCGTCGACGCCCCGGTCCAGCCAGAAGCGGAGGATGTCCTCGAACTCGCTGCGTACCTCGGGGTGCCGCCAGTTCAGGTCGGGTTGGGCGGGGTCGAACAGGTGCAGGTACCACTGGCCGTCGGGAACCCGGGTCCAGGCCGGGCCGCCGAAGATGCTCTCCCAGTCGTTCGGCGGCTGCGCGCCGTCGTCGCCCTTGCCGTCGGCGAAGAGGTAGCGCGCCCGTTCGGGCGAGCCGGGGGCGGCGGCCAGCGCCGCGGTGAACCAGGGGTGCTTGTCGGAGGTGTGGTTCGGCACGATGTCGACGATGATCCGCAGGCCGAGCGCGTGGGCGTCGGTGATCATCGCCTCGAAGTCGGCGAGGTTGCCGAACATCGGGTCGACGTCGCGGTAGTCGGCGACGTCGTAGCCGCCGTCGACCATGGGCGAGGTGTAGAACGGGGTCAGCCAGAGCGCGTCGACGCCCAGCTCGCGCAGGTAGGGCAGGCGTGCCCGGATGCCCTGGAGGTCTCCGATGCCGTCGCCGTCGGAGTCGGCGAAGCTGCGGACGTAGACCTGGTAGACGACGGCGGATCGCCACCAGTCGGCGTCGGCGGTCAGCGGCGAGGGGATGCTGACGGTCATCGGGTGTTCCCCGTTCTGTGGCGCGGTACGGCGGCTACCCGGCGTTGGCGAGGTGGGGACGCACGGGTGTCTGAGCAGAATGCCGCGCCGACTCTGCAAGAGTCAAGCATTTCTTGCGCAAGAAGGCCTGGCAGCAGCTCCAGCGCGAGCTACGTCACGCCGGGCCACTCACGCCGGAACTGCCAGCGCGGACGATGCCGGTCGCTGCCGCGGGCCGCCCGCTGCGGACGGGTCGTCCTGCTGCGCCACGGCGGTCGACCCGCGCACCACCAGCTCCGGCCGGAACAGGTACTCCGAATGCGGGGCGCCGTGTCCGTTGATCTCGTCGACCAGTGCCCGTACCGCCGCGACCGCCATCGCGGCCACCGGTTGCCGCATGGTGGTGAGCGGCGGATCGGTGAAGGCCATCAGCGGCGAGTCGTCGTAGCCGACCACCGAGAGGTCCCCCGGTACGGACATGCCCCGCTGTCGGGCGGCCCGGATGGCGCCGAGCGCCATCAGGTCCGAACCGCAGACGATCCCGGTGGCGCCGCGCTCGATCAGCCGACCGGCCGCCGCCTCGCCGCCCTCGACGCCGAACAGCGACAGCTCGGTCAGCTCGGCCAGCTCGCCGGCGTCGACGCCGGCGAGGCGCTCCATCGCCGCCTTGTAGCCGCTGACCTTGCGCTGCACCGGCACGAAGCGGTCCGGGCCGGTGATCAGGCCGATCCGTCGGTGGCCCAGGGCCACCAGGTGGGCCACGGCCAGCTCGGCGGCCTCCCGGTCGTCACAGGAGACGAAGGGTGCCGGGATGCCCGGCGCGTACCCGTTGATCATCACGATCGGCAGCGGGCGGGCGAGCAGGGTGCGGTACCGGTCGTGGTCGGCGGCGGTGTCGGCGTGCAGACCGGAGACGAACACGATCCCGGAGACCTGCCGGTCCAGCAGCATCTCGACGTACTCGTCCTCGCGTACGCCGCCGGGGGTCTGGGTGCACAGCACCGGGGTGTAGCCGGTGGGAGCCAGGGCCGACTCGATGATCTGGGCGAACGCCGGGAAAATCGGATTGTCCAGCTCCGGGACCACCAGGCCGACCAGTCCGGCGCTGCGCTTGCGCAGCCGCGCGGGACGCTCGTACCCGAGCACGTCGAGGGCGGTCAGGACAGCCTGCCGAGTCTCGGGTGCCACGCCGGGGCGGTCGTTGAGCACCCGCGACACCGTGGCCTCGCTGACGTCGGCCTGCTGGGCGATGTCGGACAGGCGAGCGCGCATGGCGGCACTGTAGCTCACCGCCAAGTTCTTGCGCATTGGTCGGCAAGAACTTGCAGAATCGAGCAGCAGCCATCGGGAGCGTTCCCACGGCACCTGCCCGGGGCGGACTCTTGTCGGAACGTTGAGTGCGCCCGGGATGTGCTTACGGTGACGCTGAAAGGGAGTTCGGTCACCCCACTCGGGGGCAAAATGCCCAGATGGCAACACTTGGCAACGGTCGACATTGCGGATGGGGCACGGTTGTTGCCGGGGCGTTCGCAAGGGGTTTCTAGTTTCGAAAGTTCTTGCTACTGTCCCCGCCGTTACCCGGCAGGCAATTTAGGAGCGAACATGCGCCGCACAGCCAGGGGGATCGCCGTACTCGCCACCGCCACTCTCGCCCTCTCCGTCGCCGCGTGCGGCGGGGAGGACGACCAGGCGGCCGAGGAGCAGCCGGCGGTCGACCCCGCTTCCCTCACCGCAGAACTGACCTGGTGGGACACGTCGGATCCGAAGAACGAGGGTCCGGCGTTCCAGGAACTGATCGCCAAGTTCAACCAGACCTACCCGAACGTGAAGATCAACTACCAGTCGGTCCCGTTCGGCGAGGCGCAGAACAAGTTCAAGACCGCCGCACAGGCGAATTCCGGTGCACCGGACATCCTGCGGGCCGAGGTCGCCTGGGTGCCCGAATTCGCCTCGCTGGGCTACCTCTACGCGCTGGACGGCTCCGAGCTGCTCGCCGACGAGTCGGACTTCCTGGAGACCCCGCTCGCCTCCAACAAGTTCGACGGCAAGACCTACGGCGTTCCCCAGGTCACCGACAGCCTCGCGCTGATGTACAACAAGGAGCTGCTGAGCGAGGCCGGCATCAGCGCGCCCCCGAAGACCTGGGCCGAGCTGAAGACCGCGGCGCAGACCGTCCAGGAGAAGACCGACGCCGAGGGCGTCTACATCAACCCGGCCGGCTACTTCCTGCTGCCCTTCATGTACGGCGAGGGCGGCGATCTGGTCGACACCGCGAGCAAGAAGATCGTCATCGACTCGGAGCAGAACGCGGCCGGACTGGCGATCGCCAAGGACCTGATCGACAGCGGCGCGGCGGTCAAGCCGTCCGCCAACGACGCCTACGGCACCATGATGACCCTCTTCAAGGAGAAGAAGGTCGCCATGATCATCAACGGCCCGTGGGAGGTCAACAACGTCCAGCAGGCCCCGGACTTCGGCGGCCTGGAGAACCTGGGCATCGCACCGGTGCCGGGTGGCTCGGCCAAGGCCGGTGGCCCGGTCGGCGGCCACAACTACGTGATCTGGTCCGGCATGCCGCAGGAGAAGGTCGACGCCGCCGTCGCGTTCGTCAAGTTCATGAGCTCCGCCGAGTCGCAGGCCTTCCTGTCGGAGAAGCTGGGCCTGCTGCCGACCCGCACCTCGGCGTACGAGCTCGACGCGGTCAAGAACAACCCCGTCGTCGCCGCGTTCCAGCCGGTCGTGGAGGCCGGTGTGGGTCGCCCGTGGATCCCCGAGGCCGGTCAGTTCTTCGGCCCGCTCGACCAGATGGCCACCGAGGTTCTGATCCAGAACAAGGACCCGAAGGCCGCGCTGGACACCGTCGCCAAGAAGTACAAGGCCGAGGTCGTCCCCTCCTACGAGAACTGACCTCACCGCCGGCTCTGAGCCGGTGACCTCTCGGCACCCGGCAGGGTCGCGTGACCGTCCCCGGTCACGGGGCCCTGCCGGGCCTCCCATCATGGAGCGCAGCTGATGACCACCGTGACAGCCGAACCGGCGCCGCCTTCGACGCCGTCCGGCCGATCCGCTCGTCCGTCCCGGCTGCGCCGCAGCTGGGACAAGCACTGGTACGCCTGGGCGATGGTGCTGCCCGTCGTCATCGTCCTGGCAGTTCTGATCTTCTACCCGCTGTTTCGCGGGATCTGGCTGTCCTTCACCAACCTGAACGAAGCGAACCAGGTCGCCGAGATCTGCACCAAGTCGATCACCGGCAGTGAGGTCTGTGCCGAGAACCCCAACAGGTGGGAGTTCGTCGGCCTCGACAACTACGTCCGGGTGCTCACCGGTGAGGTCGGAGAGTTCTGGCAGTGGACCGGCACCACGCTGATCTGGACCTTCGTCTGCGTGGCCTTTCACTTCGGCCTCGGCCTCGGCCTGGCCACCATGCTCAACCGCCCGATGCGGTTCCGGAGCCTCTACCGGGTGCTGCTCGTACTGCCCTGGGCGGTGCCCGCCTTCGTCAGCGCGTTCGCCTGGAAGTTCATCTTCAACGAGCGCTTCGGCCTGGCCAACGCGCTGCTCTCCGCGGTCGGCATCGACCCGGTCTCGTGGTTCGCCGACCGGTGGACGGCGCTGCTCACCGCCATCGTCACCAACATCTGGCTCGGTGTGCCGTTCATGATGGTGGCGCTGCTCGGTGGCATGCAGACCATTCCGTCGGAGCTGTACGAGGCGGCCGAGATCGACGGCGCCTCCGCCTGGCAGCGGTTCAAGAACATCACCCTGCCCGGCCTGCGGCCGGTCAGCATGACGGTGATCCTGCTCGGCACCATCTGGACGTTCAACATGTTCCCGATCATCTTCCTGGTGACCGAGGGGCAGCCGGCCGGGCAGAGCGAGATCCTGGTGACCGGTGCCTACCGGGCCGCCTTCGAGGGCATCCGCAACTATTCGCTGGCCTCGACCTACGGCGTACTGATCCTGTCCATCCTGCTGGTGTTCTCGGTGTTCTACCGCCGAGCGCTACGCAAGCAAGGCGAGGTGTGGTGATGAGTCGGGTTAAGCGGCCCGCGCGTAGCCGGCGCAGCCCGGCGCGGTCCGTCCTGCTGCACGGCACGCTGCTGGTGGCCTCGGTGATCGCGATCGGCCCGATCGTCTGGGTGCTGCTCTCCTCGCTGAAGCCCGGGTACGCGATCCAGAGCAGCGAGCTGACCCTGTTCCGGGACACCACGCTCGCCAACTACGCCTACGTGTTGACCGAGACGAACTTCCCCAGGTGGTTCCTGAACTCGGTGATCGTCGCGGCCTTCACCATGGGTATCGGCATCTTCCTGTCGGCCACCACCGGGTACGCGGTGTCCCGGTTCAACTTCCCGGGCCGCCGGCCGCTGATGATGGTCTTCCTGGTCACCCAGATGTTCCCGGTGGCCATCCTGATCGTGCCGATCTACACGATCATGGCCCGCCTGGGGTTGATCAACACGATGCCCGCGCTGATCATCGCGTACCTGACCATCGCGGTGCCGTTCTGCGCCTGGATGTTGAAGGGTTACTTCGACTCCATCCCGACCTCGCTGGACGAGGCGGCGGCGCTGGACGGGTGCGGCCCCTTCGCCACCTTCTGGCGGGTGGTGCTGCCGCTGGCCCGCCCGGCCGTGGCGGTCACCGCCTTCTACACCTTCCTCACCGCGTGGGGCGAGGTCGCGTACGCGTCGGCCTTCATCCAGACCGACAACAAGTTCACCCTCGCGTACGGGCTCCAGCAGTTCGTGCCGCAGTTCAATCCGCAGTGGGAGTACCTGACCGCCGCTGCCGTGCTGGTCACCGTGCCGGCCGGGCTGGTCTTCTTCTTCGCCCAGAAGCATCTGGTCTCCGGCCTGACCGCCGGCGGCACGAAGGGCTGACCGGGCGGGGCGCGGGTGGGCGCTGTCAGCGGGCGGGCGTGTCAACCACGCCCGCCCGCCCCGACGGTGGTGGTCAGCGCTGCCGGCCGAACAGGACGCGGACGCCGCAGAGATAGGTCGCCACGTCCGGGCCGCCGGTGATGATACGTTGCAGGAACCAGCCCGGCAAGAGGCCGAACAGGGCCGCGGCCACGGCCGCCGGGTCGGCGTCGGCGGGCAGTTCGCCGGCTTCCTGGGCCCTTCTGGCCAGCACCTCGAAGTACCCGCGAAGTTTGGTGTACCTGCTCGCCGCGAACTCGCCAAGTGCCGGGTCCCGTTGCGCCTCTCCCCACACCTGGATCGCGATCCGCAGCACCCCCTCGTCGCCGGCCTGCTCCGCCATGTACGCCAGCGCGTACTCCAGCGCCTTGTCCAGGGGTAGCGGCGGATCCTGCCGGGCCAACTCGTCGAGGACCTGCTCGGCACCGCCGATCGTCTCCTCGGCGATGGCGCTGATCAGGGACGCCTTGCTCGGGAAGTAGCGGTAGACCGCGCCGACCGAGAGTCCTGCCTCGGCGATCACGTCCTGCATCGTCGTGCGGTGGAAACCCTCCCGCAGGAAGCAACGGCGAGCCGCGTCGACGATCTGGCGGCGGCGGGCGGCGAGGTGTTCCTCCGAGACACGTGGCACGGGTTACATCGTAGAACGAGCGTTCGTTCTTGACAGGAATCGAGCGGCGGGCGGAGGCTGACGTCATAAAAGAACGAGTGTTCGTTTTAGGAGAGTGCAGTCATGCCGACCCGGAACCGGTCACCCCTGCTGCTCGCCGTCCTTGTCGCCGCACTCGCGGTCATCGGGCAGGCGCTGCTCGTACCCCTGTTCGCGGCTCCGGCGGCGAACCTGGCTCCGCGCGACCTGCCGGTCGCCGTCGCCGGCCCGGCGCCGGCCGTGGCGGAGCTGACCGGGCGGCTGGCTGCCGCGCGGCCCGGTGCCTTCTCGGTGACCACGTTGCCTGACGCGGAGGCGGCCGACCGGGCGCTACGGGATCGGGAGATCTACGGCGCGTTCGTGATCGGAACCGACGGCCTCGCCCTGCACACCGCCTCGGCCGCCAGTCCCACGGTTGCCGCCCTGCTCGCCGAGGCGGTCGGCCAGTTGGGCGAAGGGCATCCGGTCACCGTGGTCGAGGTGGTGCCGACCACCACCGACGATCCGCGGGGTGCCGGGTTCGCCGCCGGCTTCCTGCCGCTGGCGATGACGAGCCTGCTCGCCGGTGCGTTGCTGGTCCTGCTGGTCGCCGGCGGCCTGGCGCGCCTGGTCGGGCTGGTGGCGACCGGCCTGCTGGCGGGCCTGGTCGGCGTGACCGTCCTGCACGGCTGGCTGGGCGTCATCGCCGGGGACTGGCTCGCCGAGGGTGCCGCCATCGGCTTGTTCGCCCTGGCCGCGTCGGCCATCGTGGCCGGACTCGGTGCCCTCCTCGGGCGACCCGGCATCGGGCTGGGTGCGCTGCTGGTCTTCCTGCTCGGCAATCCGCTCTCCGCGGTCGGCGCCGCGCCGGAACTGTTGCCGCAGCCGTGGGGCGCGCTCGGCCAGTGGCTGCCGGTGGGTGCCGGTGGCACCCTGCTGCGCTCGGTGGCGTTCTTCGACGGCGCCGGCGCCGGTCGCCCGATCGCCGTGCTGGCCGGCTACGCGGTGGTCGGGCTGGCGCTGGTGCTGGTGGCCTCCCGGATGCACCGGGATGCCTCTACTACAAACGGTCGTTGATAGGGCAGGATGGGTCGGGTGGAAGCACTTCGACTCATCCTCCTCTACGTCCACCTGATCGGGTTCGCGTTGCTGCTCGGTGGCGCGCTGACCCAGTACCTCAGCGGCAATATCCGGATCAACGCGGCCATGCTGTGGGGGTCGGTGATCGGCCTGCTGACCGGCATCGGCCTGAGTGCCCCGCTGCGCGACGGCGACGAGCCGGCCCCCGCGAAGCTTGTGACGAAGCTGGTGCTCGCTCTGCTGATCTTCGTCATGGTCTTCTTCTCCCGTAAGCGGGACGTGGTCAACCGGGGGCACTTTCTCGCCATCGTGGGATTGACCCTGGTCAACGCCGCCGTGGCGGTCTTCTGGCGATAGTCGCGGCGACGGGGCGGCGCCAGCAAAATGGGACTTTTCCGGCAGGTGCGGGCCCGCCTGCCGGCACTGGTGAGTGATGTGCCCCACCCGAGCATTACGTAGGGGTAACAGGGCTCCAACAGTCCTGCACGATTGGCGGTCGGCAGGTGGGCGCGGGCGTACGCTCTGCTCCCGTAACGTGGGACGCCGGCGGCAAGGCGCAGGCCGGCTCAAGGGCTGCCACCGCGTACCACGCGGTGTGCAATGGGAAGGAGACGTCTTGCGCTCGGTGCGTGGGATGCGGATCGCCTCGATCATCGCGGCGGGTGGGCTCGTACTGAGCGCCGCCGCCTGTGGCGAGGCTCCGGATGAGGACAACAACGCCGGCTCCGGCGGCGAGGCGTACAGCGCCTGTATGGTCACCGACGTCGGCGGCATCGACGACAAGTCGTTCAACGCCTCGGCCTGGCAGGGCCTGGAGGACGCCAAGGCGGAGAACGACAACATCGAGATCAAGTACGTCGCGTCCAAGGCCGAGGCGGACTACGAGCCGAACCTCACCCAGTACGTCAACCAGGACTGCGACTTCATCCTGGCCGTCGGTGGCCTGATGGGCGACGCGACCAAGAAGATCGCCGAGGCGAACCCGGACCAGCAGTTCGGCATCGTCGACGCCGACCCGGCGGTCGCCAACGTCTACCCGATGCAGTTCGACACCGCCCAGGCCGCCTTCCTCGCCGGCTACGTCGCCGCCGGCATGAGCGAGAGCGGCAAGGTGGGCACCTACGGCGGCCTGAAGATTCCGCCGGTGACCATCTTCATGGACGGCTACGCCGACGGGGTCGCCTACTACAACGAGGCCAAGGGCAAGAACGTCCAGGTCCTCGGGTGGAACAAGGAGACCCAGAACGGCTCCTTCACCAACGACTTCGTCAAGCAGGACGAGGGCAAGAAGGTCAGCGACGCGCTGGTCGCCCAGGGCGCGGACATCATCATGCCGGTGGCCGGCGGCGCCGGCCTCGGCACCACCGGCGCGGCCCAGGCCTCCGGCGGGAAGTACAACACCATCTGGGTGGACGTCGACGGCTGCGAGAGCACCCCGAACTGCCCGGCGATCATCACCACCGTGGTGAAGAACATCCCGGGCGCGGTCAAGGAGGCCGTGCTCAAGGCCGCCGGTGGCGAGCAGCTCCAGGCGGACCCGGGCTTCATCGGCACCCTGGCCAACGACGGCGTCTCGCTGGCCCCGTACCACGAGTTCGACGACAAGGTCCCGGCCGAGCTGAAGGCCGAGGTCGACAAGTTGAAGGCGGACATCGCCGCCGGCACCGTCAAGGTCGAGTCGGCCGCGCAGCCGAAGTGACCCGTCGCCGGCCGCCCCCGGTGAGACGATCACCAGGGGCGGCCGGCGGAGCAGAGCACACCTGATCCGGCCGCTGCGGCGCGGGGGAGACCCGTCGTGCCGCAGCGGCCGGTCCGCGCCACCGGTCCGGCCGACGCCGCGCCCGCTCGCCAGCAGCTACGCTGCACCATCGCTTCGCACTCCAGGAGGTTGCGCTGAGACTCGAACTGCGCGGCATCACCAAGCGGTTCGGTGATCTGGTCGCCAACGACCACATCGACCTGACGGTGGAGCCTGGAGAGATCCACGCCCTGCTCGGCGAGAACGGCGCGGGCAAGTCGACCCTGATGAACGTGCTGTACGGGCTCTACCAGCCCGACGAGGGTGAGATCCTGGTCGACGGCAAGCCACTGAAGCTGCGCGGCCCCTCCGACGCCATCGCGGCCGGCATCGGCATGGTGCACCAGCACTTCATGCTGGTGCCCGTCTTCACCGTCACCGAGAACATCATGCTCGGCGCCGAGCAGGTGCGTGGCGGGATCGCCGGGTTCCTGGACCGGCGCCGTGCCCGGCGCGAGGTCGCCGAGGTCTCCGAGCGGTACAACCTGCGGGTCGACCCGGACGCGGTGATCGAGGATCTGCCGGTCGGCATCCAGCAGCGGGTGGAGATCGTCAAGGCGCTCACCCGGGACGTCGACCTGCTCATCCTGGACGAGCCCACCGCCGTGCTCACCCCACAGGAGACCGAGGAACTGCTGACGGTGATGCGGTCACTCAAGGCCGCCGGCAAGTCGATCGTCTTCATCACCCACAAGCTCGGCGAGGTCAAGGCGATCGCCGACCGGATCACGGTGATCCGGCGCGGCAAGACCGTGGGCACCGCCTCGCCCGAGGCCAGCCGGGACGAGCTGGCCGCGCTGATGGTCGGCCGTACCGTCCGGCTCACCGTGGACAAGGCTCCGGCCACCCCGGGCGAGCCGGTCCTGGAACTCGCCAACCTGGTCGTCGACGACGACCGTCAGGTGCGGGCGGTGGACGGCGTCGACCTGACCGTACGCGCGGGCGAGGTGCTCGGCGTCGCGGGTGTGCAGGGCAACGGACAGACCGAACTGATCGAGGCGATCATGGGCCTGCGCCCGGTGCTCGCCGGCACGATCACCCTCGACGGGCAGCGGATCGACGGCTGGTCGACCAAGAAGGTGCTCCGGGCGGGCGTCGGCTACGTGCCGGAGGACCGCAGCGTCGACGGTCTGGTCAAGGAGTTCACCGTCGCAGAGAACCTGGTGCTGGACGTGTACGACCGGCCGCCCTTCGGCCGGGGGCTGTCGCTGCGGCCGGACGAGATCGGCAGGGCCGCGCGGGAACGGATCGAGCAGTTCGACGTACGCACCTCGTCGGCAGAGGCGCCGGTCGGCACCCTTTCCGGCGGTAACCAGCAGAAAGTGATCGTGGCTCGGGAGCTGTCCCGGCCGCTGAAGCTGTTCATCGCAGCCCAGCCCACCCGGGGGGTGGACGTCGGCTCGATCGAGTTCATCCACAGCCGGGTCGTCCACGAACGCGACGCCGGCACCGCCGTGCTGGTGGTCTCCAGCGAACTCGACGAGGTGATCGGGCTGGCCGACCGGATCGCGGTGATGTACCGCGGACGGATCATCGGCGTGGTCGGCCCGGACACTGCCCGCGAGGAGATCGGCCTGCTGATGGCCGGCATCACCCCGGACCAGCAGGGTGGCTCCCCCGACGTCGGGTCCGGCGCCGAGGCCGGACCGACGGCGACCGTCGACTCGGACCCGGCCGCCACCACCGATGCGGACGCGGTTTCCGGTACGGGCACTCCGGCGACCACCGATCGCGACGTCGCGGCCACCACCGACGGCGTGGCGCCGGCCGCCGAGGGCCCCGGCAGCGAGGACGAGAAGAACCGATGAGCGAGCGAAACACCAGGCACGGCGGCCTCGTGGCGGCACGGAGCGAAGCGGAGTCCCGCCATGAGTGACCCGAACTCGGCGCAGCCGGGATCCCCGGACAAGGAACCGGCGAGTGAGGAGCAGGCCGGCCGGACCGCGCTCGGCAACACCGAACGCGCCGAGGCGGCCACCACCCCCGGCGGGCCCGGGCCGCGCCCCACGCTGGGGCGGCTCTTCCTGGAGAATCTCTGGGCCGCCAACACCTTCACCGTGACCCTGCTCTCGCTGGTCCTGGCGATGGTCGTGGGCGCCGTCCTGATGATCATCTCCGATCCGGAGGTGCTGGCCACCTACGGCTACATCACCGCCCGCCCGTCGGACGCGATAAACGCCAGTTGGACGCTGGTCAGTGAGGCGTACGCGAACCTGTTCAAGGGGTCGGTCTTCGATCCGGCCGCGACCACCGTCAACGCGGCGTTGAGCCCGATCTCGGAGACGCTCACCTACACGGCACCGCTGGTCTTCACCGGTCTGTCGGTGGCGCTGGCCTTCCGTGGCGGCCTGTTCAACATCGGTGCGCAGGGTCAGGCGACGATGGGTGTCATCCTGGCCGCGCTGGCCGGCTTCCTGCTGCCGCTGCCGCCCGGCCTGCACCTGCTGGTCGCCGTCCTGGCCGGTGCGCTCGGCGGGGCGATCTGGGGTTTCATCCCGGGCATCCTGAAGGCGCGGACCGGCGCCCACGAGGTGATCAACACGATCATGCTCAACTACATCGCGGTCTACTTCCTCACCTGGCTGATCGTGCAGAACGGGGTGCAGGACCCGAGCCGCACCGACGCGATCAGCCGGCCGGTGGACGCCTCCGCCCAACTGCCTCGACTCTTCGGCGACGGACTACGCGCCCACGCCGGCATCATCCTGGCCGTGCTGGCCACCTGGGCCGTCGCCTGGCTGCTCAACCGCTCCACGCTCGGCTTCGAGCTGCGGGCGGTGGGCGCCAACCCGGACGCCGCCCGCACCGCCGGTATCAGCGTCACCCGGACGTACGTCCTGGTCATGGTCTTCGCCGGGGCGCTGGCCGGTCTCGGCGGCTCGCAGATGGTGCTCGGCACCACCGCCGCGGCCCTGACCCCGCTGGTGGTGGCCCAGATCGGCTTCGACGGCATCCTGGTCGCCCTGCTCGGCCGGGTGAAACCGTGGGGGGTGGCGCTGGCCGCGCTGCTGTTCGGTGCGTTGCAGGCCGGCGGCAACCGGATGCAGTCGTACTCGGGGATCTCACTGGAGTTGGTCACCGTCCTCCAGGCCCTGATCGTCATCTTCATCGCCGCGCCGGCACTGGTAAAGGCGATCTTCCAGCTCCGGGCCGCGCGCACCGCCCGGTTGCAGACGAGCCTCGCGAAGGGCTGGTGAGGCATGTCCACCACGGCTGTTCCCGACGTCGCGGTCGCGGCGGTCGACGAGGGCTTCTGGACCCGTAACCGCAAGGTCGGGCTGGTGCTGCTGGCCCTCGGCCTGCTGGCCGCCGTCTTGTTCGGTGCGCTCGCCACCGGCGAGCAGGCCCGCTTCACGCTCAGCGAGGACGCCGCGGGCGCCGCGCTGGAGGTCAAGGGCACCGTCGGTGCGATCGTCTTCGGCCTGATCGCGCTCGCCGCCGGCGGCTCGATGCTCGCCGGCCTGCCGAAACGCTGGTTCGTGCCGGTGCTCGCCGTCGGCCTGGTCGCGTTCGTGCTGTCGTTCCTGTGCTGGCAGGTCTCCGCCGCGCCGACCGGGCAGAACTTCATGCCGCTGGTCAACATCGTGCGGGGTACCTTCCTGCTCGCCCTGCCGCTGATCTTCGGCTCGCTGGCCGGTGTGTTGTGCGAGCGCTCCGGCGTGGTGAACGTCGCCATCGAGGGGCAACTGCTGATGGGCGCCTTCAGCGGCGCGCTCTTCGGCAGCATCTCCGGCAACGTCTGGGTGGGTCTGCTCGCCGCCGCCATCGGTGGCTCACTCATCTCGCTGCTGCTCGCCGTGTTCAGCATCCGCTACCTGGTCGACCAGGTGGTCATGGGCATCGTGCTGAACCTGCTGGCGGTCGGCATCACCGGCTTCCTCTACGAGCGGCTGATGCAGACCGACGCTGCCCGCTACAACAGCGCACCGCGCTTCAGCAACTGGGAGATCCCGCTGCTGTCGGACATCCCGCTGCTCGGGCCGGCGCTGTTCCGAGGCAACATCTTCCTCTACCTGGCCCTGCTCCTGGTGCTCGTGATCCACATCGCGCTGTTCCGTACCCGGTGGGGCCTGCGGACCCGCTCGGTCGGTGAGCACCCGACGGCGGCCGACACCCTGGGGGTGCGGGTGCTGGGCCTGCGCTACCGCAACGTGATCATGGCCGGTGCCGTCGCCGGCATCGGTGGCGCCTCCTACACGCTGGCGCTCTTCTCGTTCACCAAGAACATGATCGGTGGCAAGGGCTTCATCGCCCTGGCGGCACTGATCTTCGGCCGGTGGAGCCCGACCGGTGCGCTGCTCGCCGCGCTCTTCTTCGGCTTCGCCGACCAGTTGGCCACCTACCTCGGCGCGATCAACAGTGTGATTCCTGGCCAGTTCCTGGCCATGCTGCCCTACCTGGCGACGATTCTGGCCGTGGCCGGGCTGGTCGGCCGGGTTCGGGCACCGGCCGCCGACGGCAAGCCGTACATCAAGGGCTGACCGGGGCTCGGGTCAGCCTCCTTCGCGACGCCTGTCACGGATCCCGGGTCGCCGCCGGCCCTGGCAACTCGTCCGGCCCGGGATCCGTCCGGCTGGGGCAGTCGTGAGCGACATCATGCCGGGTGGCCCGGGGGCAACTGGCAGCGACGACACTCGCCGCCGTGACTCCGTGTCGCCTCGCCGAACTCAGCGGTCCGTAGCTGCCGTCGGGGTCTTCAGGCCGTCGGACTGCGGCGCAACGCCGTGCCGCGAGGTTCCCCGGCTGCATTTGCGGCCACGAATGGCTCTCGGTGATTGCCTTTCCGGTTACCGGTTGTGACGGGCGGCCGCCGGGGTGCCTGTCAGCGCGGACTGCGGTCTTGACGCGCCATCAGCGTACGCGCAGGATGGGGGCGAGGTCTGGCTCACGGGGGAGTGTATGGATTTCAAAATCTTGGGACCAGTGTCTGTGCGTTCGAACGGCAGATTCCGTTCGATTTCCGCGCATCGCCAGCGAAAAATACTGGCGGCCATGTTGGTCGATCCCAACCGTCCTGTTTCCACCTCGCAACTCGTGGAAGTGATCTGGGGTGAAGATCCGCCAACAACTGCTGTCCAACAGGTACAGAACTGCGTAGGGGCACTCCGAAGATGTCTGTCGGAAATGGCGGTCGAGGCGGAGCTGACCCGGATGTCCTCCAGCTATTTTCTGGAGCTGCCGGTCGAGCAGATCGACGCGGTGCGTTTCCGGCGGCTGTGTACGGACGTCCAGGTGCGTGCCCGACGAGGGGACCTGAAAGAGGCATCGCATACCGCGCGGAGAGCGCTTGATCTGTGGTCTGGGGAAGCCCTGGAGGACGTGGGCTCGGACGCCCTCGCGCCTGCGGCGACACGCCTTGAGGAACTGCGGATGGGGTTGGTCGAGAAATACGGCCAGGTCGAGCTCGCCCGTGGCAACAACGCCGGCGTCGTGGTGGAGTTTTCCGGATGGGTCACCCGATATCCGTACCACGAGAATCTGCACGGCCAGCTCGCCCTCGCGATGCACCACATGGGTCGTACCGCAGAGGCGCTACATGTTCTGCAGAGCCTGCAGTCACGGCTGCGGGCGGAGCTGGGCATCGAGACGGGGGCATTCGTGGAGCGGGTGCACCGTGGACTGCTCGCCTCCCACGAGGGTGCCGACTCGCGTTCCGGTGACCTGACCGTGACCGCCGAGGCGCTGCACCTCCTGCGTTCCGCGCTTGACCAACTGAAGGTCGTCGCCGAGTTGCTCACCGGTTCGAGGAGCCCGCATCCACCCGTCGGCGCGATCGTCGCGCCTCGACCGATGGTTGCCGACACGCTCGACCATGACGGGCCACGCCGCGCGGGTGGCGGGCGCGGCACTGCTGAACGGGCGTCGTGACGCCCGGCCTGACGCTGTGTCGAGGATCCGGCCGTCGTTGGTGGTGCCGCGTCTGTGCTGGTCAGCAGGCTACGGCAGAATGTCGGGATGAGTGAGATCGACTGGGAGCGGCTGCGGGCCGCCGCGACCGAGGTGATGCGGCACGCGTACGTGCCGTACTCGAAGTTTCCTGTCGGTGCCGCGGCGCTCGTCGACGACGGCCGGGTCGTGGTCGGCTGCAACGTCGAGAACGCCGCGTACGGCGTGGTGCTCTGCGCCGAGTGCGGAGTGGTCTCCTCGCTGCACGCGACGGGCGGCGGCCGGATCGTCGCGCTGTCCTGCGTCGATGCGACCGGCGAGCCGCTGATGCCCTGCGGGCGCTGCCGGCAGTTGTTGTGGGAACAGGGCGGGCCGGAATGTCTCGTCGAGGCCAGGGGCGGGCCGCTGCGGATGGCCGAACTGCTGCCGCACGCCTTCGACGTGGCCGACATCGAGGCGGTCACCGGGGAGCGGCCGGTGCCGGTGGTACCCGACCGGCTGGCTGCCTGGCGCGGACGGGGCACCGTCTTCGTGCACCCGGACCTCTCCGCCGGTCAGCAGGTCTGGACGGCCTACTGGGAACGCTCGGCCGGAGACGACGCGGGCGCCGAGACCGGGGTGCTGGAGGAGGGCCCGAGCTGGGACGACCCGGCGGAGGCGATCGGTTGGGGGCTGGCGCGTACGCCCCGGGTGGTGGTGGTCGACGCGTCCGGCACGATCTTCTGGGCCGGTGAGGGTGAGCCGCCTACGGAGATTCCGGTTCGCTGGGGTTGATCTTGTGGTCGGTTGCGGTTGGACTCGGTTGCGCTTGGGGCCGGGGCCGGGGCCGACCGTGCCCGGCTCCGGGCGGTCAGGCTTGATCCCTCCGCCGGGCACGGTCGGCCCCGGCCCGTCGTGGTCGCCGGACGCGCGACGGTGACGGCATGCTTCGTCTCCCGGTGGGGCGCGGTGCGTGAGTCTGTATCGCTGGACGACTAGGAAAGATTGTCTGATGAGTGGGTTTGCGGCTGTTGACGTTATTCGGACCAAGCGGGACGGGGGGGTGTTGTCGGACGGGCAGATCGACTGGGTGGTGGACGCGTACACCCGGGGGGTGGTGGCCGACGAGCAGATGTCCGCGCTGGCCATGGCGATTCTGCTGAACGGGATGACCGGCCCGGAGATCGCCCGTTGGACGGCCGCGATGATCGCCAGTGGCGAGCGGCTCGACCTCTCCTCGGTGGCGCGACCGACCGTCGACAAGCACTCGACGGGTGGGGTCGGCGACAAGATCACTCTGCCGCTCACCCCGCTGGTGGCCGCCTGCGGAGCCGCGGTTCCCCAGCTGTCCGGGCGCGGTCTCGGACACACCGGCGGCACGCTGGACAAGCTGGAGTCGATCCCGGGCTGGCGTGCGGCGCTGAGCAACGAGGAGTTCACCGCCCAACTGCGGGACATCGGCGCGGTGATCTGCGCGGCCGGCTCCGGGCTCGCTCCGGCCGACCGCAGGCTGTACGCGTTGCGTGACGTGACCGGCACCGTCGAGGCCATCCCGCTGATCGCCAGCTCGATCATGAGCAAGAAGATCGCCGAGGGAACCGGGGCGTTGGTGCTCGACGTCAAGGTGGGCTCCGGCGCGTTCATGAAGTCGGTCGACGACGCCCGGGAGCTGGCCCGGACCATGGTGGAGCTGGGCGGCGCGCACGGGGTGAAGACCGTCGCCCTGCTCACCGACATGTCCACCCCGCTCGGCCGGGCGATCGGCAACGGCATCGAGGTGACCGAGTCGGTGGAGGTGCTCGCCGGTGGCGGGCCTGCCGACGTGGTGGAACTGACCCTGGCGCTGGCCCGGGAGATGCTCGACGCGGCCGGACGGCCGGACGTCGACCCTGCCGCCGCCCTTGCAGACGGGCGGGCGATGGACGTCTGGCGCTCGATGATCCGGGCGCAGGGCGGGGACCCGGACGCCCCGATGCCCGAGGCGACCGAGGTCGAGGTGGTCCGCGCCGACACGGACGGTCACGTCGCGGCGGTCGACGCGTACGCCATGGGGGTGGCCGCCTGGCGGCTGGGCGCGGGTCGGGCGCGCAAGGAGGACCCGGTGAGCGTGCCGGCCGGGGTGCTGCTGCACAAGCGCCCCGGCGACCCGGTGCGAGCCGGTGACCCCCTCTACGAGCTGCGGGCCGAGCGGTCGGAGCTGATTCCGGCGGCGCTGGCGGAGGCCGCGCGGGCGGTGACCGTCGCCGCTCGACCACCGGCCGCGGCGCCGTTGGTGATCGAACGCGTCGAGTGACGAAACCCGGGCCCCGGCCATGGTGTCGGAGCGTGAGGACCGCTATTGTCGCAGGCCAGGGGGGACCGTCGGCGCCGAGACATCGTTATCAGACAGGGATGTTGCCGTGATCGTGCCTGCCCCCGACCCCCGCGAGGTGCGTGAGGCGAGCCTGGAGGAGCTGGCCCGGTTGCGGCTGCCGTTGCCGCCGCCGCAGTTCCCGCTGGTCTGGGAACCGGGCGATGACATCGAGCTGCGGCCGACGGCGGAGATCGAGGCGCGGATCGCGGTGCTGCACCTGATCCTGGCCCGGTGCTTCGGCATGCCGCCCCAGGCCGCGATGAGCTGGCTGCTCGCCTCGCATCTGATGGAGATGGTCACCCCGCCGGAGTTCCAGTTCGTCACCGGCGCCAAGGGCGACCACCGCTCCTTCGTGCTGCATCACGACGCCCTGTTCTCGCTGGCCTGGGTGCTCGGCCTGACCAAGCAGCTGGATCCCACCATGCCGGCCGACGACCGGTTGGTGGAGCGGCTGCCGCACATCGCCGAGGGGGAGACCTTCCGGCAGTGGCGGTCCCGGATCCTCGCCGCGCCGCAACATCCGGCGGACGCGGCGGCCCTGCTCGACCTGCACTACTGCCTGGACTGGTCGTACCTGGAGGTGAGCCGCGCCAACCGGAGCCTGCCGGGGTTGGTGGACGCCAACGCGATCGGTCAACGTCGGTGGGCGCTGGAGTGGGCGGTGATCCTGCGCGGGCCGTACCACGACGAGCCCCCCGGCTGGGAAGAGGTCGACCTCTCCACCTAGGGCCGGTACGTCCCCAGCCGCACCGCGACGGTCACCCGGACCGGCTCGCCGAGGGTGTCGATCCGGGCGGCCAGCTCCGCAGGGTCGGTGTGCCAGGCGCTCGGACCCATGCCGACCAGGGTGGCCACCTCCGCGCGGGACAGCGTCAGCTCCTGCCGGTGCACGGTCGTCGACTCCTCGGTGAAGTGCCCGGCCAGGCTCGCCGACACCCGGTCCGCCTTGGCCGGGTCGACCCGGAGCAGGCCGAGCGCGGCGACCAGTTCGGTGAGATGGTCGTCGGCCGGGGTCACCACCAGCAGCCGTCCGCCGGGGGCGAGAACCCGACGGAACTCGGCGCCGTTGCGGGGTGCGAAGACGTTCAGCAGCAGCGCCGTCGAGGCGTCCGCCAGCGGGAGTCGCTGCCAGGTGTCGGCCAGCGCGGCGGTGATCCTCTGGTGGGCGCGGGCGGCCCGGCGTAGCGCCGGTTTGGCGATGTCCAGCGCGAGACCGACGGTCTCCGGCACGGCAGCCAGCACCGCCGCCAGGTGCCGGCCGGTGCCCGCGCCCGCGTCCACCACCAGCGGGTACGCGCCGGCGACCGGGTCGGGTGCGGCGTCGGCGAGGCCAGCGTCGGCGGCGGTGGCGAGGGCGGCGGAGATGACGTCGTAGTGGCCGGCGGACAGGAATTCCGCCCGAGCGGCGACCATCTCGGCGGTGTCGCCGCTGTTTGGTGCCCGGCCGGTGAGCAGATTGACGTAGCCCTGCCGGGCGATGTCGAAGCTGTGCCGGCGCGGGCAACGCAACGACCGGGATCCGCCGGCCACGACCTCGGCGAGCGGGTCGTGGCAGACGGGACAGCGCAGCCGGGCCACGACGCGGAAATCCATCACGGCTGTCTCACGCGCCCGAGTCTAGGGCGTAGGTTGTGCCGTCCCGGTGGTCGAGAGCCGGCGACACACGCCCTGCGCGGGTCGCCGACCGGACGAGGCGACTAGGGTCGGGAGCATGGGTTGTGAGCGGGACGAGCGGCGATGAGCACGGTAGTCGGATACGAGGACATCGTCCGGGCGCCGAAGGCGTTGTTGCACGATCATCTGGACGGCGGCCTGCGCCCGGCCACGATCGTCGACCTGGCCGAGGAGATCGGTCACGTTCTGCCCACCAACGATCCGGCGGAGTTGGGGCGCTGGTTCGTCGCGGCGGCCGACTCGGGCTCCCTGGAGCGCTACCTGGAAACCTTCGCGCACACCGTCGCCGTGATGCAGACCGGTGCCGCACTGCGCCGGGTGGCTCGGGAGTGCGCCCTCGACCTGGCCGCCGACGGGGTGGTCTACGCCGAGGTGCGGTTCGCTCCGGAGCAGCACCTGGAGCAGAACCTGACCCTCGACGAGGTGGTCGAGGCGGTGCTGGCCGGCTTCGTGGAGGGCAGCACGCTCGCCGCCGAGGCCGGTACGCCGATCCGGGTGGGCACGCTGCTCACCGCGATGCGCCACGCGGCCCGTTCGCAGGAGATCGCCGAGCTGGCCGTACGGCACCGCGACCACGGTGTGGTGGGCTTCGACATCGCCGGTGCGGAGGCGGGCTTCCCGCCCACCCGTCACCTGGACGCCTTCGAGTACCTCCAGCGGGAGAACTTCCACTTCACCATTCACGCCGGTGAGGCGTTCGGGCTGCCCTCCATCTGGCAGGCGATCCAATGGTGTGGCGCCGACCGCCTCGGCCACGGGGTCCGCATCGTCGACGACATCGTCCCCGGCCCGCAGCCCCAGCTCGGCCGGCTGGCCGCGTACGTGCGGGACAAGCGGATCCCGCTGGAGCTGTGCCCGTCGTCGAACGTGCAGACCGGCGCCGCCGCGTCCATCGCGGAGCATCCGATCGGGCTGCTGCGGGATCTGCGTTTCCGGGTGACCGTGAACACCGACAACCGGTTGATGAGCGGCACCTCGATGTCCCGGGAGATGGCGCTGCTCGTGGACGCGTTCGGCTACGGCTGGCGCGAGCTCCAGTGGTTCACGATCAACGCGATGAAGTCGGCCTTCATCCCCTTCGACGAGCGGCTACGGATCATCGACGAGGTGATCAAGCCGGCGTACGCGAAGTTGCTGGGCTGAGCGGACGTCCGGGCCGGGTCAGCCGGTCTGCGGTGGATGACCGGCGGCGAGCAGGCCCGCCACCCGGCGCAGCACGTCCCGTCCCCGGGCGGCCTCCGCGCCGAGCCCGGTCTGCCGACGCAGCACCGCCGGCTCGGCGCGCAGCAGCGCCAGGCCGCGCAGCAGCAGGACCCGGGGGCCCTTGCGCTGCTCGGCGAGATCGCGGGCCAGCCGACGGAGGAAGGTCGCGCTGCGCGGCCGGCGCAGGGCGTACGCCCCGGCGAGCAGCCCGCGTCGCCGGCACTCTCCGACGATCTCGGCGGCGAAGATCCCTTCGGCCACGAAAAGTGGCGAACTGGTCAGCTCGAAGCGCCGAGTGGCCACCCGTCGATCCTCATTGATGGCGTACACCGGCACGTCTGCCCGGCCGTGCCGGACCAATTGGTCAATAACTTCCACCGCTGCCTCGGCGTCCCACGAATCGGGCGACTCCCAATCGATCTGACCGTTCCGTCTCGGTAACGTTGGGTCATCGCCGTCCTTGTAGAAATCGTCCAAACAGAGCACTGGCAGCCCGGTTTGTTGCGCTATATACGACTTTCCGGAGCCGGAAGGGCCGGCCAGGAGGACGACTCGGTGCGGGCTGCTCATTACTACTAGTAACTCCGAACAGACGGAACGCGATCAAATTGCATCAACATCTCATCACACCTCCGGCTGGGGCCAACCTGGGCTTTCTCTTTCCGTGGCGGCGTGATGGAATCTCGGATGGTCCGACCCGCCGGGTCGGCTGCTGGGCGTTGTCCGGGGGCAACGCGGACGCTGCAATCACGAGGGCGGTGACGTGAGCAAACGGCCGAAGACGGCAGGTTCTCTCCTGTCGCGTCTACGCCGGCCGGCAGGTCGGCTCCGCGACATGCCGATCTGGTCCAAGCTCGGTCTCATCATGATCGTGCCGACCATCGCCACGGTCGTCGTGGGTACCAGCGGTCTGGTCGACCACCTGGATGCGCTCAACGACGCGAACCGCGCCGGCGACCTGGCCGAACTCATCAGCCACTCCGGTGAGCTGGTGGACGGCCTGCAGGACGAGCGGACAGCGGCCGTACTGCTGCTGGGTCTGGATCCGCAGCGCAGCACCGCGGCGCAGAAGGAGGCGGCGGCCACCCGTTACAACGAGGTGGCGGCGCGGGTCGACCAGGACAAGGCGCCCTACTTGCGGCAGCGGTCCGACCTCACCGACCTGCCGGTCAGCCTGAACGCGCTGCTCGGGCAGATCGACGACGGGCTCGGTGACCTGCCGGGTGCCCGCAGCCAGGTGCTGAACGGCAAGTTCCGGATCACCGACGCGCTCCAGTCCTACGACGAGCTGATCAACCAGCTGCTCACCATCAGGGACTCCGCCAGCCAGCTGGCCGGTGACAACGACCTGAGCGACCGGATGCGGGCCGCCGCCGCGGTCGCGCGGGAGAAGGAGTGGCTCTCCGTTCGCCGGGTGGTCGTGCACCGCGCGCTGATCTCGGGCGGCATGAGCTCGACCCTGCGCACCGACTACATCTCCAGCGAGACCGGCCAGCAGCAGGCGCAGCAGAGCTTCGACGCGGTGGCCACCGAGGCGGAGGCCGAGTTCCACGCCCAGACCATCGGCGGTGGCGACCGCCGGCAGGCCACGATCTACATCAGCCAGGTCAACGCCGACAACTCGCAGAACCTCGCCGGCATCTCGTTCACCCCCCAGCAGTGGGACGAGGCGCTGGTCGCCAACGGCAAGCTGATCCGCTCGGTCGAGTCGAAGTTCGACTCCGACGTGGTTGAGCAGGCCGGCGAACTGCGTTCCGAGGTGCAGCGCACCGTCTTCCTGGAGACCGGCCTGCTGCTCACGATGCTGCTGCTGGCCATCTTCCTGGCCTTCCTGGTGGCGCGGTCGATGGCCCGCTCGCTGCGTGAGCTGCGTCAGGGTGCGCTCTCCATCGCCCAGTACGGGCTGCCCCAGGCCGTGGCCCGGTTGCGTGACCCGCAGGTCACCGGGCAGCTCTCGCCGGTCCAACTGGCCAACCAGATCGCCGAACCGCTGCCGGTGCGCAGCAAGGACGAGTTCGGCCAGGTGACCGAGGCGTTCAACGCGGTCCACCTGGAGGCGGTCCGGACCGCTGCCGAGCAGGCCGCGCTGCGCTCGTCGGTCGCGACGATGTTCGTCAACCTGGCTCGTCGGTCGCAGATCCTGGTCGACCGACTGATCGGCCACCTCGACCGCCTGGAGCGTGGCGAGGAGGACCCGGACCGGCTGGCGGAGCTGTTCCAGCTGGACCACCTCGCCACCCGGATGCGCCGCAACGACGAGAACCTGCTGGTCCTCGCCGGCGCCGACTCGACCCGCGTGCAGCGCGAGCCGGCCGCCCTGATCGACGTGCTGCGGGCCGCCCAGTCCGAGGTCGAGCACTACACCCGGATCGAGTTCGGGGTGATCGACCGGGACATCGAGGTCGCCGCGCACGCGGTGAACGATCTCGTCCACCTCGTCGCCGAGCTGTTCGACAACGCGACCGCCTTCTCCCCGCCGGACTCCCAGGTGCTGGTGGAAGCTCGCCGGGTCGGCGACCGTGCCTCGCTCTACGTCGAGGACCGAGGCATCGGCATCAGCGGCGAGCAGTTGGCCGAACTGAACGAACGGCTGGCCACGCCACCGCAGGTGGACGTCGCCGTCTCCCGGATGATGGGTCTGGTCGTGGTCGCCCGCCTGGCCTCCCGGCACGGCGTCAAGGTCGAGCTGCGCCCAGGCAGCGACCGGGGCACCGTCGCCGAGGTCACGCTGCCGCCGACCGTCCTGGTGCCCCGGGCACTGTCCGGCCGCGGGCAGCAGCAGCCCGCCGCGCTGCCGGCCGCTGCCGGCCCCTCGTCCGGACCGACCCCGGCGTTCGGTGCGCTGGCGGCGCTCGGCAACGGCGCACACCCGCCGGTCCCGCCCGCCGCGCGTACTCCCGGCAGCTCGGGTAACCAGGTGACCCTCGGCGGTCGCCCCTTCGATCCGGCCAGCCGCAACGGCTCCGGAACGCCCACCACCGTGGGCGGCGGCAACCTGCCCGCCTGGTCGGACCTGACCGGTGCCAGCGGCACCGGCGGCAACGGCAACGGCAACGGCAACGGCTTCGCCCCGCTCACCTCGAACGGTCACCCGATCGACCCGCTGCCGCAGCGCCGGTCCACCGACGAGCCGGGTGGTCAGCCGCCGTCCATCCCGCGTCAGCTGCCGAGCAGCCCGGAGGCCGGGCCGTACGCCCCGCCGGCGGTGTCCGCCCCGCCGGTGCCACCGGTGTCGTCGCCCCCGGTCTCCGGTACGCCGTACTCGGCCCCGCCGGTCTCGGCGCCCCCGGTCTCCGGCTCACCCGTCTCGACTCCGCCCGGCAACCCGCTGCCGCAGCGGCCGGTCTCGGCGGCACCCGGCGCCGGTACGTCCTCGGCTCCTCCGGCATGGCCGCCGGTGGCCGGGGAGCCGGCCGCCCCGCCCGTGCCCGAGCGGCTGGCCGCCGCCCTGGACATGACCACCGAACTGCCTCGGGTGCAACGTCAGACGCCGGCCGCGCGTCCCGCCCCGGCGCAGCACCAGCCGAGCACGCCGACGCCGCCGCAGGCCCAGAACCGACAGCGGTACGCCGACGAGACGATGGAACTGCCGATCTTCCGGGAGCTGGAGTCGGCGTGGTTCCGTACCCGCCGGCCGGGCCCGGAGGAGTCGGCGGGCGCGCGTCAGTCGGCCACGGCCGGCGCGACGACCCAGCAGCTCTCCACGGTCGACGTCGTCAATCGGCCGGCCCAGCAGACCCAGACCGGGACGACAGGTAACGCACCGATGGCACAGACTCCGACGGGGGCGGGCGCGTCCGGCGGGAACGGCGCGGCAGCGGGTGGCGGGCCTCGGCCCGGCGCTGCCGACAGCGCGCCCGGGCACCGCCCGACACCACAGGAGAACATCTGGCGGACCGCGGCCGACGACGGCTGGCGGGCGGCCACCGCCGCCAGCCAGGCGCCACCGGCTGGCACCACCGAGACCGGGCTGCCGAAGCGCACGCCGATGGCACAGCTCGTACCGGGGGCGGTGGAGAAGCCCACCACCTCGGTGCAGCGCCGTAACCCGGAATCGGTACGCGGTCTGCTCTCCGCCTACCACCGGGGTGTCCAACGGGGACGTAGTCACCCCTCGGACAGCAACCCGACCGGCCCGGAGGGAACTCCGGGCGGGCAGCAATCCTCGCAGTCTGGCTCTGGCCCGGTGGCCGGGAGCGGGCAGAAGGAGCAAGAAGGATGACTAGTACGCAGGATCTCGGTTGGCTGCTGGCCAACTTCGCCGATCGGGTGCCCGGTGTCGCGCATGCGGTCGCCGTCTCTGCGGACGGCCTGCTCCTGGCGTCGTCCCGAGACCTTCCGCGGGACCGGGCGGACCAGCTGGCGGCGATCGCCTCCGGCCTGGTCAGCCTGACCCAGGGCGCGGCCCGTTGCTTCGAGGGAGGCGCCGTGCTGCAGACCGTGGTCGAGATGGACAATGGCTTCCTGTTCCTGATGTCGATTTCCGACGGCTCGTCGTTCGCGGTACTCGCCGCGCGTAGTTGCGACGTGGGACAGGTTGGTTACGAGATGGCCCTGCTCGTCGACCGGGTGGGCGACGCCCTGACCCCACAGCCGCGTACGGCTGTGGGGATGATGGGCTGATCGTCGCGCCGGCCGGTGGGGGCAGGCGGGGCGAGAACATTGCATACGACGGGTAGCACCGGTCCAACCGGTGCCGGGTACGAAGGAGGTGAACGGCAACATGGCTGATCGTGACGAGCCGACCGGCGCGCTGGTCCGTCCATACGCCGTGACCCGCGGTCGTACCCGTCCCCGCCTCGACATCGCCCTGGAGGCGCTGGTCGAGACGACGGTGCGCGGTCGGGCCGCTGCCACTGGCAATGGTGGCCAAGGCCGTGAGCACCAGTACATCGCCGCGCTGTGTGACGGACGCGTGCAGTCGCTCGCGGAGATCGCGGCGCGCATGCAGCTTCCGCTCGGCGTGGCCCGGGTGCTCATCGCCGACATGGCGACGGACGGCCTGGTCGCGGTCCACGAGCCGACCATCCTGGACGACTCGGACGACGCGGTGGGCACTGAATTGCTGGAGAGGGTGCTGAGTGGACTTCGCAGGCTCTGACATGTCGCACCGGCCGCCGGCCCCGAGCGGGCGCGTGACGTCGGCGAAGATCGTTATCGCCGGTGGATTCGGCGTCGGCAAGACGACGCTGGTCGGCTCGGTCTCGGAGATCACGCCGCTGACCACCGAGGCCATCATGACCTCCGCCGGAGTCGGCGTCGACGACACCCGGCAGGTGCCGGGCAAGACGACGACCACGGTGGCCATGGACTTCGGCCGCATCTCGATCGATCGCGACCTGATCCTGTACCTGTTCGGTACGCCGGGTCGGACCCGCTTCTGGTTCATGTGGGATGAGCTGGTACGGGGTGCGATCGGCGCGGTCGTGCTGGTGGACACCCGCCGGCTGGCCGACTGCTTCGCGGCGATCGATTTCTTCGAGCACCGGCGGCTGCCGTACCTGGTGGCCATCAACTGCTTCGACGGGATGCAGTACCACGATCCGCAGGACGTCCGGGAGGCGCTCGCCATCTCCAGCGACGTGCCGGTGGTGGCCTGCGACGCCCGGAACCGGGAGTCGACCAAGCACGTGCTGATCTCGCTTGTCGAGTACGTGCTCACGATGCGTCGCTCCCGGGCCGTCGCGCCCGCCTGATGATCGGCCCCAGCGCCCGGTGACGGCTACCGCCGACACCGGGCGCTGGTTGGTGACCGGATGACGACGGTGGACGCCCCTGAGCGCCCACCGTCGTCAGCTGAGCCGGTTCCAGGCCCCGCCGTCGACGCGGTACACCCCCAGCGAGTGCCGGTCCATGCCGCTGTGCCGGATGGGCGTGAACGAGTACATGCCGGCCAGCCCATCGGTGACCTGGTTCTGCAGGTAGGCCCGCAGCCGACCACGGTCCACACTGTCGGCCAACCGAGCCGCCGTACTGATCAGCAGCAGCGCGTCCGAGGCGTACGGGGCGAAGCCACGGTAGCTGCCGTGCGCGCGGATGTACGTCGAGACGAGGTCGCGGTAGGCGCGCCCGGTGGCGCTGCTGTTGGCGATGGTGGAGCCACCCAGCGAGGACGGGTGGACCGCGTAGGCGCCCTCGACGGCGGGCAGATTGGCAGCCTCCAGGGTCTCCTCGGCCACCGCCCCGGCGTCGAAGAACACCTCACCGTCGTGTCCGGCGGCGCGTAGCGCCCGCGCGGCGGCACCGGACGTGGGCGCGGTGGCCCACACCACCACCCCGTCGGCGCGGGCCGCGACGGCCTGTTCTGCGGCGCGGGCCAGGCCAGCCTTGCCGGTCGGCAGCCGTACGGTGCGGGCCAGACCCACCTCCGCGGTCCGCAGCGCGCCCCGCATGGCCCGGACACCCGAGTCGCCGTGCAGCCCGTCCTCAGCCAGCAGCACCACCTGGCGTAGCCCTTCGGCGCTGACCAGCTGGGCGAGCCGCCGTGCCACGTCTCCGGCGTCCGGGGTGACCTTGTAGACGTAGGTCCGCTGGGCCAGCGGCACCGCGATGGAGTCACCGAACGCCAACGACACGAACGGCAGCCGGAGCTTCTGCGCCACCCCGATGACCGACATCGAGGTTTCCGCCAAGGTGGCTCCGAGCAGGGCGTGCACGTCGTCCCGGCGACCCAGCTCGGTCGCCTGCTGGGCGGCCAGCCGGGGGTTGCTGCGATTGTCCAGCACCTCGACGCGGACCGTCCGGCGGAGGTTGCCGACCGCCACACCCTTCTCGTTGAGGGCCGCCGCGCTGATGGCCAGCGCGCGTTGCTGGAGCACCCCCAGCGCGGCACCTGGACCGCTCAGCTCAAGCGTGGCACCGACGACCAACTCGTGACCGGGAGTGGGCCGGGTGACGGCGTTCTCTCGCCCGCCGTCCCGCCCGCAGGCCCCCAGCAGCAGCGTGCCCGCCGCCGCGGCCAGTACGCCCCGTCGAGTGACCACGCTGGGGCCGGTTGCCGGTGTCGCCATGAGTCGCCTTCCCGCCCGGCGATCTGCCGCCGGCTGTTCCGCGGGTATGGTTCCGGCCCCGAGGACCCGGCGTCAAATTATCCGGCTGTGGGCAGAAACACGCAGGTGAACGGCCATGAGCCGGCACCGCTGGCGCCCCAGTGCGGCGGTCAGGAGCGGTATCCGGCGGAGCGGTACTCGTACTCCCGATCGTCGTCGCGGTCCCCGGTGTCGCGGCTGAAATCCCAGCCGCCTGCGGACTCCCGCCCGGGGCGCCCGCCGACCGCGAACCCACCGATCTCCTGCCCGCGGCGCCAGCCCCGGAAGTAACCGGTCGTGTTCTCAGCAAGGCTGGCCGCGTCGCGCACTATCCGCAGCGGACGCTCCTCCCGCAACGGCGAGCCGGGCACCAGGTTGGCCTGTGGCACCCGCTTGGGTAGCCCGGCGTTCGTCTCGGCACCCACCGCGGGGCGGGCGGCCTGCTCGGCGGCCTGCCAACCGGTGTCGGCCATCGTCGACCAGTCCAGGTCGGCTTCCTCGCCGTGGCCCACGAACCACGCGGAGCGGGCCTGCGCGAAGATCAGTAGATCGCCGTCGCCCTCGTCGGAGACCAATGGCGGCCGGTGCTCGATCGGCGGTTCCGCCGGACGGCGGGCCGGTGGGAGGTCCAGTCGCTCGGCTCCCCGGTTGCCGCGTTCGGCGCCGCCCCGGTCGACGAGCCGTAGCGGCGGCGTCTCCGGTGACGGCTGGGCTCCATTGCGCAACGCCCGGTCGGCCAGCGGCGGCGGCTCGACGAGCCGCAACACCGGCGGTTCCGGCGGTAGGTCGTCGGCGAGCCAGGGCGGGGTGACCCGACGGTCGGCGCCGTGGTCGGTGGGGGTTTCCGGGGCGCTGCGCCGACCCCGGTCCTCATAGGAGCCGACGACCGGGTTGCGGGGCGTGGTGTCGGCCGGGTTGTCCGGGTTGTTGACCAGCGGCCAGTTCGAGCGGGATCCCGGCGGAGCGGTCTTCTCCTGATCCGGACGGGCCGCCGGCACCGGGACGCTGAGGTCGGTGGCGCTGAAGCCGCCGGTCGGTGCCGGTGGTTCGCCGTTCGTCTTCGGCCGGGGCGGGATGACGGTCCGCTGGCGCTCGGCCCGGGCGTTGTTGATCGCCGCGGTGGTGAGGGTCGGCCGGAACGGCTCGCCCGCTTCGGCGGGCGGGATCGCGCCGCGCTGCGTCGGCGCGATCGGCGTGATCCCGGGCGGCGGCGGGGGTGGCGCGGAGATCGGCCGGTTGGTCGGAGCGTCCACCCGGGACGGGTGCGACTCCGCCCGTGACGGCGCGGCGGGCGGACCGGCCATGGCGGCCGGCGTCACGGGCGCGGGCGCGACCGGTGGGGGAGTCACCGGCGCGGGTGCCACCGGCGGGGGGCCGAGGGGGCGCGGGGAGGCCGGCGGGGCGTTGCCCGGCACCGGCTCCGGTCGACTGCGACGGCCCCCGGCCGGCTCAGGGCCGCCGGGGCGCACCGACCGCAGGCCGGTCTGGGTGCCGGGCACGCTCGCCGACAACTCACCGACCTGTTCGCCGCGTCGTGCGGCGGCTCGCCGGCCGGACGCCGGCGCCGGCCCGGCGGTGCGGGCACGCAGGGCACCGACGAGCGCATCGCAGCCGGCGTCGCAGGCCCGCACCGAGGCGACCGCCTGCCTGATGGTCTCCGCGGCGGCCGACGTCAGGGCCCGGTTGACGGTGGCCCGCCGCGGCGTCTCGGAGATGGCGACCCGGAGTGCGGTGACCGCTTCGTCGATCGCCTCCGCGTCACCGGCTCCTTCGGCGGCGAGCTGGGCGGTGACGGCGTCCGCGGTGACCGCGGCGTCGCGGCCACGGCCGGCGGCGTCGGTGAGCATGCTTGGCTCGGGAAGTGCGTCCAGCACGGCCAGCGGGATCGGCTCGGCAGGGTCGGGGTAGGCGCGCAACGCGGCCGGGTACAGCTCGCGGAGCACCTCGCGCAGGGCGACCGCGGCGGAGTGCCGACCGCTGGCCAGCGCGGCGTGTGCGGCGAGGATCTGCTTGTACCCGGCGAGGTCACGAGGCGCCGGCAGGGTCACCGCCGACAGTGCGCCGGCCTGCAGCGACCGGGCGAGACCGACGGCGCGCCGAACTGCCGGCGGTGACTGCATCTCCTCCAGGGAGTCGTCGTCGGCGAACCGTTCGGCGAAGTCGTCGACCGAGTCGTCGTCGGCGATCGCCAGCGGGCGACCGGCGGCGCTGAGCAGGGAGGTGATGGTGTGGTCGTCGCTGTCGGCGGCTATCGCCGCACCGCTCGGCCCGCCGGAGCGTTCTACGAGTAGCGTGACCAGCCGGGCGTAGCCCGTCGGGTCATCGCCGATCTCGCAGACATGCAGCAGACGGCCTGCGTCGTCGACCACAGCGGACGTCAGCGCCGATCCGGTCGAGACCGGTCGGTCGGCCGGGTCCGCCGAGGTCAGACCGCAGTACACGCGCACGAGCGCCACGGCGTCGTCCTCCTCCCGGGACTCAGGGCTTTCTCTGCCAAAGACTGATGGTCCCTGGTGCGGGTCAGTCGCGCCAGTCCACGACCGCAGAGATCTTCCCGACAATGGTCCGCCAACCCAGGCTTGCGGTTTGTGCCCCGATCTTCTTCAGCCTACGCCGTCCCATGAAGCCGCCGATGCCGCCGCCGACCGATGCCCGGAGCGCCTCGTCCAGGTCGTCGAGACTGGAGCCGGTGGCGAGCATGTCCAGCACCGCGGGCAGCCGCAGGGCGTACGCCAGGTCGCGGGCGACCTCGCCGGCCTCGATGAGCAGCGTCGGATCCCAGGTGTCGTGCCCGCCGCGGAGGTTCTCCACGACGAGGTCGAGTTCGTAGACGTCATCGTCCAGCGGCGCGATGTCGGCCGGTTCCACCCGTTCGGACAGTTCATCCCAACTGTCCAGCTGAGACAGGTCATTGGGGGCGCCGGACCGAACGAAGCTGACAAGCGACTCGGGCGTCTTGAACAGCAACAGCCGGCCCTTGTGGGTCAGGAAGATCGGCACCTCCTCGTCGCCGGCCTCGTCGGCGGTGACCTCGTCGGCGTCGTCCTTGCCGTCCTCGGTGGTGTCGTCGTCGCGCTGTGCCCGCTGCTCCTCGTCCTCGCTCTCGGCGAACTCCCGGGCGACGTCCTCGTCGAGGATGACGACGTCACCCTCATCGGCGTCGTCCTCTGCCGGGCCGACCTGCCGACGGGCAAGGAAGGGGTCGTCGGCGTCCCGCTCCGCCACGTCGGTCGGGGTCAGCTCACGGGCCGACCGGTACGCGCGCAGGGTGAAGCCGGTACCGGCCGGCAGGGCGATCTCCACCGGATCGATCCGCAGCTCGTCCCAGAGTGCGCGGTTCGCGGTCTCCGCCGCGGCGACGTCGGGCGCGGCGTCGGCCGGCTCGGCGACGTCCGGCTCGCTGGTGCCGGTCGTGTCATCGAGCTCGGGCTCGTCGGCGTCCGGCCGTTGGGGCGACTGGCGTGCCACGGTGACCTCCGTGTGCGTCGGGCTACCACCCCCGGCGCTGATGCCGGTGAGTGACTCTGGGCACATACCCTAGTTGGCTGCGCTCGGTAACCGCTGGCCGCACCCCGGTGGCTCGCCACTCGGATAACAAGTAGCGTGTCTACGCATGAACGCCCAGGCGCTGCACGGACACCTCGACGCCTTGCTGCTGGCCGTGCTGGAACGGGGGGCCCTGCACGGTTACGCCATCATCGAGGCACTGCGGGCGCGCAGCGACGGTCGCCTCGACCTGCCCACCGGCACCGTCTATCCGGCGCTGCGACGGCTGGAGCGGGCCGGCCACGTGGTCAGCGCGTGGAACACCGTGAACGGGCGGGAACGGCGTACCTACGAGCTGACCGACACCGGCCGGCGGGCGCTGACCGACCAGCGTTCCGGCTGGCGTGAGTTCAGTGCCACCGTCGGCCGATTCCTGGACCCGGGCACCACCCCCACCACGGCGGGCTGACGTCAGCGGGTGGCCAGCAGCCAGGTGCGGGCGGCGCTGCCCAGCCACACATGGGCGGCGGCGCCGACGACCATTCCGATGATCATCGGTGGCCAGCTCAGGGCCGCGTCCCACAGCAGGATCGACCAGGAGAACAGCCCGGCCCCGGCCACCGCGCCCAGCAGGGCGGCGCCGGTCAGCGCGACACCGGCGCCGCGCGCCAGCGCGGTCAATGCCGGACGCGCCGAACGGGCGGTGGCCGCGACCAGCGCCAGCCCGGCCAGACCGAACAGGAACGCCCCTGCCCAGATCCACTCCACCGACTGTGACAACAGCAGGTAACCCGAGGGCGGTGGGGGGCCGGTGCTCCAACTCGATCCGTGCCAGGTCAGGTCACCGGCGATCGAGCCGGTCGCGGCGAAGGCGACCACTCGCAGCGACAGCCCGCGCAGCGCGGCCACCGCGAGTTCGGCCTGGTAAGCCGGGGCCAGCTGATCCGGCGTACCGAAGTCGGCGACCGCCTGTCGCGACGCCTCACCCGCCGGCAGGCCACTGTCCCGGTACGCCTCGACGGCGTCGAGCAGCCCGTGCCGGGCCTCGGTCATCAGGTCGGTCCGCAGCCGGCGTGGCCCACGGAGCCGACCGGCGAGCTGCCGCAGGTGCTCCTCGACCAACATGTCGTCCCTGACCGGCATGGCCCCAACCCTGCCATGCCGGCTCGTGTTCCGGCCTCCGGGACATCCCGGAGGCGGCTTGACGGATCAACCCGACAGAGCGAGGTATCCGTGCTCGGCGGCCTGCTGCAACACCCACTGGTCCCGGTACCACCCGGGGGTCGCCACGAGCGCCGCGTGCCGGCCCCGCTGCACGACCCGGCCGGCGTCCAGCACCACGATCTCGTCGAGTTCGGCGAGACCGCTGAGCCGGTGGGTGATCAGCAGTACCGAGTGCCCGGTGGGAGTCGCGGCCAACGTGCTGGCCAGCACCTGGTCGGCGGCGACCGGGTCGAGGCCCTCCGTGGGTTCGTCGAGCACCAGTACGCCGGGCGCGGCCAGCAGGGCGCGAGCCAGCGCGAGCCGCTGACGTTGACCACCGGAGAGCTGTCCGCCCTCCTCGCCGACCACGGTGTCCCAGCCGTCCGGCTGGGCCCGGACCCAGTCCGACAGCCCGGCGGCGGTGGCGGCGGTGAGCAGCGCGTCCTCGTCCGCGCCCGGTCGACCGAGCAGCATGTTGTCCCGCACGGTGGCGTGGAAGACGTACGCCTCGGCGAGCAGCCCGCCGACCAGGCGAGGTAGTTCCTGGGACGGGTGAGCCGACACGTCCCGCCCGTCCAGGGTGACCCGGCCGGCGGTGGGGGACACCGCGCCGGTCAGGACGGCGGCCAGGGTGCTCTTGCCCGCCCCACTCGGACCGACGACCGCGACCCGGCGGCCGGGTGGCAGCTCCAGGTCGAAGCCGTCGAGCGCGGCGGCAGCGCCGATCCGGTAGCGAACCGTCACCCCGTCGAACCGGACCGACGGTGCCGTGTGCACCGCGTACCCACCGGCCGGCGTGCCGGACGGTCCGGTCTCGGCGGTCTCGGCGGTCTCGGTAGGGCCGGCCGGGCTCGGGCCGGCCGTCTCAGGGGCCCGCTCGGCCAGCCCGTCGATGCTCCGGCCGGCGGTGCCGGCGTGGCGCGGGCTCGCGGTGTCGGCCGCCCGCTGGTCGACGGAGGTCCGGGCGGTCCCTAAGCCCGCGTCGTCGGGTGCCAGGAGGTGGGCGACCCGAGCCAGTCCGGACCGCAACCCGGTCCACTGACGGGCCGCGCCGACCAGCGCGAGGGCGATCTCCACGGCGGCCAGTGTGCCGACGGCCAGAACACCGACCAGCACTCCGTCCACGCCGGCGCCGAGGGCCACGTACACCACCGCACCGGCGGTGAGGCCGGCCACCAGTACACCGGCCGCGTCGACGGCGAAGCCGAGCGCGGCGAGCCGCCGCTCCAGCCGCGCCAGTCGGCGGGCCCGTCGCCCGGCAGCCGCCAGTGCGTCCGAGGTCGCGCCGAAGGCGGCCAGGTCGGCGGCGCCGTGGGTGAGGTCGATCGCGTCGGTGGCGAGCGCTCCGCGCAGTGGGGCCACCTCCGCGGCGGCCCGTCGGGTCAGCACGGTCGCCAGCGCAGGCAGGACGACGGCGGCCACCAGCAGCCCGGCGGCGAGCGCGAGCGCGGCCGGCGGCGAGACCAGCGCGGCCAGCCCGACGGCCAGTACGCTCACCAGCCCGGCCGCGGCGGCTGGCACGACCACCCGCAGCAGCAGGTCCTGTACCGCCTCCACGTCGGAGACCAGCCGGCTCAGCGCGTCCCCACTGCGGGGTGGGTTGCCGCGCCGGCTCGCCAGGGTGTCGAAGACCCCGGCCCGGACATCGGTGACCAGTCGTAGCACCGCGTCGTGCCCGGCCAGGCGTTCGGTGTAACGCAGCACCCCACGGCTGACCGCCAGCGCCCGTACCGCCACGATCGCTACGGTGAGCCGGTCCAGCGGGGGTTGACCGGCGGCGGTCATCAGCAGCCAGGTGGCGGTCGCCATCAGGGCCAGCCCGGCGAACTCGGTCGCCGCGGCGAGCAGCCCGGCACCGACCAGGCGCTTCAGGTACGGCCGGGCCAGCCGCAGCACGATCAGTTCGGGCAGGGGCCCACCGAACCCGATGATTCGCTCGCTGCGCTCGCTCATCGCGCCACCTCGCTTCGCTCGGCGTCACGATGAGGCGCCACCGCACCGAACCTGATGATTCGCTCGCTGCGCTCGCTCATGGACGCTCACCGGCCGGTATCGGGGTCAGCTCGGTGACCCGCCCGTCCTCGACCCGCAGGATGCGGTCGACGTCGGTGAGCAGTGCCGGCCGGTGGGCCACCAGGAGCGCGGTGCGGCCGGCGACCAGTTCGCGGGTGGCCGACAGCACCACCGCCTCGGCGGCGGCGTCGAGGCGTGCGGTCGGCTCGTCGAGCAGCACCACCGGGGCGTCCCGCAGGAACGCCCGGGCCAGCGCCACCCGTTGCCGCTGCCCGCTGGACAGGCCGTGCCCCCGCTCACCGAGCGGGGTGTCCAGTCCGTCGGGCAGGGCGGCGACCACCTCGTCCAGTGCGGCGACGTGGACCGCGGTGGCGATGGCGGCAGGTGCGGCGTCGGGGGTGCCGAGCCGGATGTTGTCGGCCAGCGACGCCGCGAACAGGTGGGCCCGCTGCGGCACCCACGCCACCTGTCGCCGCCAGTCGTCGAGGTCGGCGTCGGTCAGGTCGACCCCGCCTACGGTGACCCGACCGTCGGTCGGACGGACGAAGCCGAGCAGCAGGTTGAGCAGGGTGCTCTTGCCGGCGCCGCTCGGTCCGATGATCGCGATGCGCTCGCCGGGCCGGATGGTCAGCGTCACGTCCCGCAGCGCCGTGGTGCGTCCGTACGCCACGGTCACCGATTCGAAGCGGATCTCGGCGCGCCCGTCCGGTCGGGTGCCCACCTGACCCATGGACGCTCGGGGTGCCGAGTCGGAGAGGGTGAGCGCCTCGTCCAGTGCGGTGAGCCCTTCCATGCTGGCGTGGAACCGGCTGCCGGCCGCCCGCAGCGGCAGGTACGCCTCCGGGGTCAGCAGCAGCACCAGCAGCGCGGTCTGCAGCGCCAGACCACCGCCGAGCAGCCGGATGCCGACCGGGACGGCGACCAGCGCCACCGACAGGGTGGCCACGAGTTCGAGCACCAGCGCGGAGAGGAAGGCGATCCGCAGCGTCTTCATGGTGGCGATCCGGTGACCGTCGGCCATCCGCCGTACCGCGTCGGTCTGCGCCCGGGCCCGGCCGAACGCACGCAGCGTGGGCAGCCCGGCCACCATGTCCAGGAAGTGCCCGCCGAGCAGCGACAGCCGTCGCCACTGCCGCTCGGTGGCGGCCTGCGCCTGCCACCCGAGCAGCGCTCCGAAGATCGGGATGAGCGGCAGCGTCAGCGCGATGATCACTGCCGAGCTCCAGTCGGCGAGGAACACCCGACCCAGCACCGCGACCGGCACGGTGACGCTCAGCACGAGCTGCGGCAGATACCCGGTGAAGTAGGCGTCGAGCGCGTCCAGACCCCGACCGGCGAGAGTGGCCAGTTGTCCGGCCCGCTGGCCGGCGACCCAACCGGGTCCGTGCCGGGCGACCGCGCCCAACAGGTCGGCCCGCAGCGCCGCCTTGACCGTGGCGGCCACCCGTGCGGACACCGCGCCCTGCGCCCAGACCACGAGCGAGCGGGCCGCGACGGCGGCCACGAAACCGCCGAGCGCGGCCCGGTCCAGGCGCCCGGTGAAGGCATCGGCCAGTAGCACGGCCAGGGCGGTGGCCTGCGCCACGACGAGCCCGGCGGCGAGCACGCCGAGCAGCGTGAGCAGGGCGAGGTCGCGTCGGGCCGCAGGAACCCGGCGCAGCAGCCGCGGGTCGAAGGGGCGACGGTTCACCAGTACACCGGTGCCCTACCGTCGGTTCGTCCTCGGAAAATCCACACGCACATCGCCTGGAAGCCTAGTAGGGCCGGCAGCAGCGGTACCGTCAGCCAGCCCAGCAGCCGCAGGGTCGGCCCGCTGGCGGCCGCGTCGGTAACCGTCAGTGAGGCGCTCGGTTCGACGGTCGACACCAGCACGTACGGCCAGAGGGTCGCCCCGACCAGCAGCACCGGCAGTGCCAGCGCCGTCGCGGTGGCCGCGAAGGCCACGCCGGGCCGTTGCCGTCGGAGTGCCGCCCGCGCCGCGAGCAGGGCCACCACCAGCAACACCACCAGCAGTACGCCGACCGCGGGACGCTGCGCGGCGGCGCGTACCCGGTCGGAGAACGCACCGACGACGGCGGCCGCGCCGACCGCGACGATCGCGGTGAGGAGCAGGCGGCGGGCCAACGGCCGGAGCCGGTCGCCCTCGACGGCGGGTAACCGGAGCGCGAGGAAAGTCGCCCCGTGTGCCACCACCAGCGCCACCAGGGCCAACCCGGTGGCGGCGGCAAACGGGGTGAACAGGTGTGTCACCCCGGCCACGTGTCCGTCGGGCCGCAGCGGCACGCCCTGGAGCAGTCCGGCGAGCACCACGCCCCAGCCGAGCGCCGCGAGCAGGCTACCGACCACGATCACTCGATCCCACGCGGTGCGGGCCCCTGCGCTGCCCGGACGGCTGCGTAGTTGCACCCCGGCGGTCACCAGGATCACCCCGACGAGCGCGCCGGCCACCGCCGGATAGCTGCCGGCGAGCAGTTCCCCCTCCAGTAGCGGAAACGCGCCGAACAGGACGCCGGCGGCGGCCACCAGCCACACCTCGTTACCGAGGAAGAAGGGCCCGACCGCGTTGAGCGCGGCGCGGCGGCGGGACGCGTCGGCGCCACCGGCGATCAGCAGGCCGACGCCGTAGTCGTAGCCGGCGAGCACCAGGTAGCCGGCGAAGAAGAGGCCGAGCAGGGCGTACCAGGCGAGTTCCATCTCCGGCTCCTCAGGCGAACGCGGGTTCGGGACGGGAATCGTCGGCGGGCGGTTGGGCAGGCGGGCGGCCGAGCGCGGGATCGGCGGCACCTCGGGCGGCGTGCCGGGCGAGCAGCACCCAGTTGGTGACGGCGAGGGTGCCGAGCAGCAGGGTGAAGCCGACCAGCGAGGTCGCCATCAACCAGGGGCTGACCGGCGAGACCGCCTGGTCCACCGGTAGCAGCCCGTACGCCACCCAGGGATGGCGGCCGACCTCGCGGGCGATCCAGCCGAGGATCAGTGCGATGAACGGCAGGGGCAGGGCGAGCATCAGCAGCCAGAGCGGAAACCGGAGGCGAATGATCCAGTCCCGCCAGAGCAGTGGGACGAGCAGCCAGAGCAGGCCGAGGGCGAAACCGATGAGGATCATGAAGCCGAGCCCGACGTTGGACAGCGCCGGTGGCAGGTAGTCGCCCGGGCCGAACCTGGCGGTCCAGTCGGCTATCAGCGCGTCGGCTTCGGGGTTACCCCCGAACTTGGTGGGCTGTATCCCGCCCACCGGCCCGAACTGGGCGAAGCCGAACCCCTGCACGAGAGTGATCGACAGCGCGGCGGTGACCAGCCCGATCCGCAGCGAGGTGCGGAACAGCGCGTGGTCGGTGGTACGTCGGGCGAGGTGCCACGCGCTGACCGCCGCCATCAGCAGCCCGCCGGTCAGCAGGGCCGCCGACACCACGTGCCCGAGCGCCATCCACAGGGCCGGGTTGGTCAGCAGTGCCGGGAAGTCGGTCAGCTGGGCGACGCCGTCGCGTACCTCGTAACCGACCGGGTTCTGCAACCAGGAGTTGGCCACCATGATCCAGAAAGCCGAGACGTACGCGGTGATCGCGACGCCGTAGAGCAGGGCGAGGTGCGCGCCACGGCGTAGCCGGTGCCAGCCGAAGATCCACATGCCGAGGAAGGTCGACTCCAGGAAGAAGGCGGCCATGGTCTCGATGGCCAGCGGGGCGCCGAAGACGTTGCCGACGTAGCGGGACAGCCCGCTCCAGTTCAGCCCGAACTGGAACTCCATCACGATGCCGGTGGCGATGCCGAGCACATAGTTGATCACGTAGAGCTGGCCCCAGAATCGGGTCAGCCGCTCCCACCTGGGGTTACCGGTCAGCACCCAGGTGGTCTGCATCCCGACGAGCAGGGTGACCAGGCCGAGTGTGACGGCCACGAAGAGGAAGTGGACCGAGGCGGTCATGGCGAACTGGAGGCGAGCGAGGAGCAGGGTGTCCATGTCGGCTCTCCCGGGACGGGGTCGATGCAGATAGGGAGCCTACCTGTAGTTCTCCTACATATAGGGGTGTGCTGCGCGCCGGACCGGCATGATCAGGGTTAGTTCAGGGTCCGTCAGCTGAGGAAGAGTGAGATCGGCAGGGCGGCCACGGTCGCCGTCACGGCCAGCGCGGTGGCGCCGAGCAGTCGGGGTGGGCGGCCGGTGACCAGCAACCGCTGCACCCGTACGTCCAGATCCCGGTCGCCCATACCGAGCGCGCCGGCCGGCGTGATCCGGTTCCCGGCGGCGGCGAACCGGCGCAGCGCACCGGCCAGCGGGGCCTCGGCGTGCAACTCGCGGGCCTTGTCGTCGGCGCGCATCTCGACCAGCAGGGAAACCCGCTCGTGCGCCTCGCGGACCCAGCGGAACCAGGGCAACGCGCGGCAGAGTGCGGTGAACGGCAGCAGCACGAGGTCGTGCCGCTCCTGCGCGTGCGCCCGTTCGTGGGTCAGCACCGCCGCCAACTCGGCCCGGTCGAGCAGGCTGAGCGTGCCGGCACTCACCACCACCCGTGGCTTCACTCCCGGAAGGCAGTACGCCGCCGCACCCGGGTGGTCGAGCACCAGCGCGCCGGGCACGGTCGGATCCCGTCGGGCGACCAGGGTGAGCAGGTCCCGGTGCCGGCGTTGGGCGCGTACCGCGCCGTGGATGCTGCGTACCGTCGTGGTCAGCAGCACCGCCCCGATGCCGAGACCGACGCCGACCAGACCCAGGTGCACGGCACCGAGGCCGGGCGGCAGGGTGCCGTGCCGAAGATCGCCGACCAGCGCCAGCAGGGCGCTGCCGGTGCCCCGCTGGTACGGGGCGAGACCTGACGCGATCGGCAGACCCATCGCGGAGAGACCGACCCCCAGGCCGATCGCCTGCCAGCACAGGATCGCCACCCGGGGGCTGCGCCACGTCCAGGTGGAGCGGGCCAGCACCTGGGCGATCAGCCAGCAGGCCACCATCGAGGCGGCGAAGTGCAGGGTGTGCGCCACGGCGTCGCCCCTACCGCTCCACGGCCTTGTCGGCCAGGTCTGGGTGTGACGCTCCGTCGGCCGGTGGCGACTCGACCCGATCGGTCAACCCTCGACCGGGATTGTTCCCGGCATCGCCTCGCACGTCGCCTTCCGTCCGGCCGTGCCCGGTCGGATCGACCGTCAGCCCGGCCTCCGTCGTGAGCGCGGCGCGCAGCACGTCGGCCTCGGTGCCGGTGACCGAGCGGGCGAACCGGACCAGCGCCGCGTCCCGGCTACCGCCCAGGTCGAGCGCGTCGAGCATGAGTTGGGCGATGTACGCCTCCCGGCTGGCCGCAGCGCGGTACCGCCACGCCCGACCCTCCCGCTCGCGCTGCACCATGCCCTTGCCGGCCAGCCGGTCCAGCACCGTCATCACGGTGGTGTACGCCAACTCGCGTCCGTCCAACGCGTCGGCCACCTCACGCACGGTGACCCCATCCGACGTGCCGGGCACCGTGTCCCACAGCACGTCCATCACCGCACGCTCAAGATCCCCCAGCCGAGTCACCCCCCAATCCTACCCCCCGTAGTAGACCCACCCCCACCCACGCCCGTCCGCCCCACCGCAGCAACTTCGGGGATAGTGCTGCCTCGTCACCAACTCGACCCAGCAGTTCCCGGCAAGTTGTCCGGACCGGGGACCCGACGCTGGGCAGCGCCCCGCCAGCCGTGACCCACAGACGGTCCATGCGCACGTCAGGGGTTCCGGGGAGCCCCACCCGCGCAGGGATCAAGCCTGACCGCCCGGAGCGGGTGGGGCTCCCCGGAAACCCCCAGAGCGAGGAGAGTTCACACCCCCTTGGGATGCCAGACCGTCTTCGTCTCCAGCAGGGCCGTCATCCGGCCGAGACCGGGGTCCACCGACCAGTCGTGACCGGCCGACACGGGCCGGAGTACCCGCTTGAGGTTCTCCGCCGCCTTGACCTCCAGGTCGGCCGCCAGCTCCGCGTCGGTCACGCCGGTCAGGTCGATGGCGTTGACGTCCATGTGCGCGGCCAGCGTGGGCACGGTCTCCGACAACCGGCCGGTGAGGATGTTGACCACCCCGCCGGGCAGGTCGGAGGTGGCCAGCACCTCGGCCAGGGTCACCGCGGCCAGTGGCGCCGTCGGCGAGGCGGCCACCACCACCGTGTTGCCGGTGACGATCGCCGGGGCGATCACGCTGACCAGCCCGAGCAGGGCCGGTGCCTCGGGGGCTACCACCGCCACCACACCCGTCGGCTCGGGCGCCGACAGGTTGAAGTACGGCCCGGCGACCGGGTTCGCGCCCCCGTAGACCTGCGGGAGCTTGTCCGACCAGCCGGCGTACCAGACCCAGCGGTCGGTCGCCGCGTCCACCTCGTCGCCCGGCACTCCGAGCGCGACGAACTGCTCGCGTCGGCCCTCCAGCATCTCGGCGACCCGGTAGAGGATCTGACCCCGGTTGTACGCGGTCGCCCCGGTCCAGCCCTTCACCGCCGCGCGGGCGGCCACCACGGCGTCCCGCGCGTCCTTGCGGGAGGCCAGCGACACGTTGGAGTCCTGCACGAGATACGACCGTCCCGACTCGCTACGCGGGAACTTCCCGCCGACGAAGAGCTTGTACGTCTTGCGTACCGCGACCCGCTCAGACATTGAGGTACGCCTCCAGCCCGTGCCGGCCGCCCTCGCGACCGTAGCCCGACTCCTTGTAGCCGCCGAACGGCGAGGTCGGGTCGAACTTGTTGAACGTGTTGGCCCACACCACCCCGGCGCGCAGCCGGTCGGCCATCCACAGGATCCGGGAGCCCTTCTCGGTCCAGATCCCCGCCGACAGCCCGTACGGCGTGTTGTTGGCCTTCTCCACGGCCTCGGCCGGGGTGCGGAAGGTCAGTACGGACAGCACCGGGCCGAAGATCTCCTCCCGGGCGATCCGGTGTGCCTGGGTGACCCCGGTGAAGATGGTCGGTGCGAACCAGAAGCCCCGCTCGGGCAGCTCACACGGCGGTGACCACTGCTGCGCGCCCTCGGCGGCACCGGCCGCCGTCAGCTCGCGGATGCGGGAGAGCTGGGCGGCCGAGTTGATGGCACCGATGTCGGTGTTCTTGTCCAGCGGGTCGCCGAGGCGTAGTTGGGCCATTCGTCGCTTGAGTGACTCCAGCACCTGCTCGGCGACGGATTCCTGGATCAGCAGCCGGGAGCCGGCGCAGCAGACGTGCCCCTGGTTGAAGAAGATCCCGTTGACGATGCCCTCGACCGCCTGGTCGACCGGGGCGTCGTCGAAGACGATGTTGGCGGCCTTGCCGCCTAGTTCCAGGGTGAGCTTCTTGCGGCTGCCGGCGACCGCGCGGGCGATGGCCCGGCCGACGTCGGTGGAGCCGGTGAAGGCGACCTTGTCCACGTCGGCGTGCTCGACAAGCGCCCGGCCGGTCTCGCCGGCGCCGGTGACGATGTTGACCACACCGGCCGGCAGGTCGGCCTGCTGGCAGATTTCGGCGAACAGCAACGCGGTGAGCGGGGTGGTCTCGGCCGGCTTCAGCACCACCGTGTTGCCGGCGGCCAGTGCCGGAGCGATCTTCCAGGCCAGCATCAGCAGCGGGAAGTTCCACGGGATGACCTGCGCCGCCACGCCGAGCGGCCGCGGGTTCGCGCCGAAGCCGGCGTACGGCAGCTTGTCGGCCCAGCCGGCGTAGTAGAAGAAGTGCGCGGCGACCAGCGGCAGGTCGACGTCGCGGGACTCCCTGATCGGCTTGCCGTTGTCGAGCGATTCCAGCACAGCCAGCTCACGCGAGCGTTCCTGGATGATGCGGGCGATCCGGAACAGGTACTTGGCCCGGTCCCGGCCCGGCATCGGACCCCAGACCTTCTCGTACGCCTTGCGGGCCGCCCGGACCGCGCGGTCCACGTCCTGCGCGCCGCCCTCGGCGACCTCGGCCAGCACCTCCTCGGAGGCCGGGTTGATCGACTTGAAGCTGCCGCCGTCGGCCGGGTCGACGAACTCGCCGTTGATGAACAGCCCAGAGGAGGCTTTGATGTCCACCACCGAGCGCGACTCGGGTGCGGGTGCGTATTCGAACATCGCGGTCAGTCCAGAGTGAAGTAGTCGGGGCCGGCGTAGACGCCGGTCGTCAGCTTGGTGCGCTGCATCAGCAGGTCGTTGAGGAGGCTGGAGGCGCCGAAGCGGAACCAGTCGGGGTGCAGCCAGTCCGGGCCGACGGTCTCGTTGACCATGACCAGGTACTTGATCGCGTCCTTGGTGGTCTTGATGCCGCCGGCCGGCTTCACGCCGACCTGCCGCCCGGTGGCGGCCCGGAAGTCGCGGACCGCCTCCAGCATCACCAGGGTCACCGGCAGCGTGGCGGCGACCGGCACCTTGCCGGTGGAGGTCTTGATGAAGTCGGCGCCCGCGAGCATCGCCAGCCAGGAGGCGCGGCGCACGTTGTCGTAGGTGGCCAACTCGCCGGTCTCCAGGATCACCTTGAGGTGGGCTCGCGGTCGCCCCTGGCGACCGGCATCGGCACCGCCGCAGGCCTCCTTGGTGGCGACGATCTCGTCGTACACCTCGGTGTAGCGCCCGGCCAGGAAGGCGCCCCGGTTGATCACCATGTCGATCTCGTCGGCACCCGCCTCGACGGCGGCGCGGGTGTCGGCGAGCTTGATCTCCAGCGGCGCCTGACCGGACGGGAAGGACGTGGCCACGCTGGCCAGATGCACGTCGCTGCCGCGCAGCACCTCCGCCACGTACGGGACCATCGAGGGGTAGACGCAGACCGCGCCGACGTGCGGGCAGGACGGGTCGGCCGGATCGGGCCGCAGCGCCTTCGCGGCGAGCGCCCGTACCTTGCCGGGGGTGTCCGCGCCCTCCAGCGTGGTCAGGTCGACCATCCGGATGGCGAGGTCGATCGCCTCGGCCTTGGCGGTGGTCTTGATGGATCGGGTGCCGAGTTGGGCTGCCCGCTGCTCCGCGCCGACATGGTCCACGCCCGGTAGGCCGTGCAGGAAGGTCCGCAGAGCGGTCTCGGATCGTCCCAGCTCGGAGAGGTCCGAGCGGGCCGACGTCGCTGTCGCCGTCATGCCCCGAAGTCTACGCAGGCTGACGCCGCGTGATCTTGGTCACTGGGTTCGCCGGAGCGCGCACGGGTGAGCGAGGTCGCTGGTCGCGGCCGGGGCCCGCACGTCGGTATCCGGGGCGGGTAGGTTGAGCGATCGTGGACGTACTCGTCATTGACCACCCGCTCGCCCAGTCCCGGCTGACCGCCATGCGGGACGAGCGCACCGATTCCTCTACGTTCCGGGCGGCGCTGCACGAACTCACCACCATGCTGGTGTACGAGGCCGCGCGTTCCTTCCCGGTGGAGACGTACCCGGTGCAGACGCCGGTGACCGCCACCGAGGGCACCCGGCTGGCCAACCCGCCGCTGCTGGTGCCGGTGCTGCGAGCGGGTCTCGGCATGGCCGACGCCGCGCTGGGGCTGCTGCCCGAGTCCTCGATGGGCTTCGTCGGGCTGGCCCGTGACGAGGAGACCTTCGAGCCGCGCGCCTACATGGAGTCCCTCCCCCGGGACCTCGCCGGCCTGCCGGTGCTGGTCCTCGACCCGATGCTGGCCACCGGTGGTTCCCTGGAGCACTGCTGCCGGCTGCTGGCCGAGCGGGGCTGCACCGACATCACCGTGCTCTGTGTGCTCGCCGCGCCGGCCGGCATCCAGCGGTTGGAGCGTTCCGGGCTGCCGCTGCGCCTGGTCACCGCCGCCATCGACGACGGCCTCAACGACAGCATGTTCATCGTGCCCGGCCTCGGCGACGCCGGGGACCGGCAGTTCGGCGGCATGCCTCGCTTCTGAGGCCCGGCGGTTTGTGGTGCGGGTGGTGCCGGCACCGGCTACCGTCTCGGGCCATGACTGGTGTTCCGCTCGCCGAGGAACTGCTCCTGCTCGCGTACGACGACGAAACGGGTAAGGCGACGCTGCCGCGGATCAGCCTCGACCTGGGGATGGCCGCCGCCGTCCTCATCGAGCTGGCTCTGGCCGGGCGGATCGCGTACACCGACGGGGCCCTGACCGCGGTGGACCCGACCCCGACCGGCGAACCGGTCACCGACGCGGTGCTCGCCAAGATCGTGGCCGACACGCCGCACAGCCCCTCCTCCTGGGTGCAGCGGCTGCGGCACGGCCTGCGCGACCGGATCCTCGGCGACCTCTGCGAGCAGGGCGTCGTTCGGGACGTCGACGAGACCGAGCTGGGCTTCATCCACGTGCACCGTTACCCGGTGGTGGACCCGACGGTGGAGGAGGAGACCCGGCAGCGGCTTGCCGTGGTGCTCACCGGTGCCGCGCCGGACGAGCGCACCGCCGCACTCGCGACCCTGGTCGCCGTGCTGCGGATGGAGTCCGCCCTCGGGGTCACCGGCGAGGACGCCGACGCCGCCCGCCGCCGGCTTGAGGAGATCGCCAGCGGCGCCGGCTTCTCCGGCGAGGTCAACCTGGAAGACTCCGTGATCCGCCCCTCGGTAGCCCTGGTGGTGGCCGCCCTGGGCCGCGCCGTCGAACACGCCCTCGGCCCCCGCCGCCCATCCGAACCGCGTTGATCATGAGGTTAGCGGAATTCCCAGAGATCAACTTCGCCGCTAACCTCATGATCAACCAGGTGGGACGGCTAGGGCGTTGGCGATTTCGGTGCGGAGGGTGGTGACGGCGGCGCTCGCGCGGGTGCGGGCCGCGGTGAGGTCGCCGTCGGAGGGCGGTTCCACCACTTCGAGGTACGCCTTCAGCTTCGGTTCGGTGCCGGAGGGGCGGATCACCACCCGGGCCGCCGCGGTACGCAGGATCACCACGTCGGCGTCGGGGAGCAGGTCCTGTGCTTCGGTGACCGGCTGGCCGAGCAGGGTGGTCGGGGTGGCGGCGCGGATCCGGGCCATCGCGTCGGCGATCAGGCGCAGGTCGTCGACGCGTACCGAGAGCTGGTCGGTCTGGTGCACGCCGAACTCGGCGGCCAACTCGTCGAGCCGGTCGGTGAGGGTGCGGCCCTCCGCCTTGAGGCCGGCGGCCAGTTCGGCCACGGTCAGTGCGGCGGTGATGCCGTCCTTGTCGCGTACGTGGTCCGGGGCGACGCAGTAGCCGAGCGCCTCCTCGTAGCCGAAGACAAGTGGCTCGCTGCCGTCGCCGGCCCGGACGATCCATTTGAACCCGGTGAGCGTCTCCCCGTACGGCAACCCGCGCGCCGCGCACATCGCCCGCAGCAGTGACGACGAGACGATCGTGGTGGCGTACAGGCCGGTGACCCCGCGTCGCATCAGGTGGTCGGCGAGCAGCACGCCCACCTCGTCCCCGCGCAGCATCCGCCAGCCGGGCCCGCCCGACGGCTCCCGGACGGCGACGGCGCAGCGGTCGGCGTCGGGATCGTTGGCGATGGCGAGGTCGGCGTCGGTGCGTTCGGCGAGCGCGACCAGCCGGTCCACCGCGCCCGGCTCCTCCGGGTTGGGAAAGCTGACGGTGGGGAAGTCCGGGTCCGGCTCGGCCTGGTCGGGCACCACCCCGGGCGTCGGAAAGCCGGCGGCGGCGAACGCGGCGGTGAGCACCGCCGCACCGACACCGTGCAGCGGGGTGTACGCCACGGTCAGCTCCCGGGGCCCGCCCGGGGAGACGACACCGACCGCCCGCGCCACGTACGCGGCGACCAGATCGTCACCGAGCACCTGACCGGCGGGGCCGAGCGGCACCTGCGCCAGCGGACCGACCGCGCGGATGGCGGCCTCGATGCCGGCGTCGGCCGGCGGCACGATCTGCGCACCGGCACCCTGCTTCCCGCCCAGCTCGGCACCGAGGTACACCTTGTAGCCGTTGTCCTGCGGCGGGTTGTGGCTGGCGGTCACCATCACCCCGGCCACCGCCGACAGGTGCCGCACCGCGTAGGCGAGCACCGGGGTGGGCAGCGGGCGGGGCAGCAACAGGGCCGGGCGGCCCGCTCCGGTGGCCACCTGGGCGGTGCGCTCGGCGAACTCGCGGGAGCCGCGCCGGGCGTCGTACCCGATCACCAGCGGGCCGGTGCCGCCCTGGGCGGCGAGCCAGGCGACCAGGCCGGCAGCGGCCTGGGTGACCACCGCGAGATTCATCCCGTTCGGGCCGGCGCGCAGCGGCCCGCGCAGCCCGGCCGTGCCGAACGTCAGCGGCCCGGCGAACCGGTCGGCCAGCTCCGGAGCGCTGCCCGGCAGCTGGTCGAGCACCGCCCGCAGCTCCGCCCGGCCGGCCGGGTCCGGGTCGTCGGCGAGCCAGCGTTCGGCCCGCTCGCGGATCGTGTCGAGGTCAGTGTTCTCCGCCGCCATGGCCTCTTGATAGCACGGCGACGGATCTCCCCGGGCGGCTGCCCTGACTCAGCCGGCCGCCGTGAGCTGGAACGACTTGAGCATCTCCGCGTAGATCGGCTTGCTCTCCTCGAAGCGCGCGTCGGTCGAGGTGAGGTAGAACGAGTAGAGCCGGCCGTCGTGGGCCACCCCGTGCCAGATGCCGTGCCGCATCTCGGCACCCTCGCCGCAGGTGTACTCGAACTCGGCCGAGGGCTTGCCGGCCAGTTCCTTCTCCGCCATGGCCACCTGGGTGTACGGCTTGGCGCACGAGGCCGACCGGGTCTTCAGGCCGTTCTCGGCGACCTGCGCCCAGCGGACCGAGGTGCCGCTCCACTTCTCGTTGAGGATGCGTACCCGACGGCCGCTGTCCTCGGGGTCGGTGTAGTCGATGTAGACCCCACCGGCGGGCGCGGCCCGTTTCCAGCCCTTGGGCACCAGCATCTGCACCCCGCGTGCCGAGTGCTCCTGCATCTCGATGCCGGGGCCTTCGTCCGCCGAGGTGGACGGCTCGGCGACCGGCGTGGTGGGCGTCTCGTCGCCGCCGCTGGCGAAGGCCACGATGCCGATCAGCAGCAGTACCGCGAGACCACCGGCCGCGGCCAGCTGCATCTTGCGGGGCCAGCCCTTCACGGTGTCGACCACCCGGGTGCCGGCGGCCTTCGCCCGGTCGACCGGGCTGCCGCCGCCGGCGGCGGGGGCCGGCGCGCCGTACGGCTGGTGGGGCGCGGCCGGCCACTGCGCGGCACCGTAGGCGCCGACCTGCTGCGTCGCGTCGGGCTGCGGGCCGTAGCCGCCGACCCGCTGGGTCGCCTCGGGCTGCGCGCCGTAGCCACCGAGCTGCTGGGTGGCGTCGGGCCCGGCGCCGTAGCCGCCGATCCGCTGCGTCGCGTCGGGCTGGCCGCCGTAGCCGAAGACCTCCGGCCCGACCCGTTGGGTGCTGTCCGAGCCGATCCGCTGGGTCGCGTCGGCACCGCCGTAGGTGCGTCCGGCGGGCGGGGACATGGCCGTACCCCGCTGCCCGGGACGGGCCAGGGCGTCGGCGCTGGTGTCCTCCATCGCCGCGGCGCTGGCCGCGGCGGCCTGGCCGGGGCGCTCGCCCCGACGCAGCGCGGCCAGCCGGTCGGTGAGCGACTCGCCGGGCCCCAGCATCGCCCGGCCGCCGATCTGCCCGGACGGGGCCGGCTTGGCCGGGGCGGCCGGCGCGCTGATCGGCGCGGGCTGCGGCACCGGCATCACGGAGTACTGGTCGGTCATCGAGTTGACCCCGGCGGCGCTGCTGCTCAGCGGACCGGCCAGCAGCTCGCGCAACATGGCGCGGGCGGTGTGCACGTCGAGTCGGCGGGCCGGGTCCTTCTCCAGCAGACCCATCAGCACCCGGGTCAACGGGCCGCTGCGCTGCGGCGGCGCGGGCGGATCCTCGACCACGGCGTGCATGGTCTCGATCGGATCGCCCCGGTCGAAGGGCGGCCGGCCCTCCACGGCGGTGTAGAGGGTCACGCCGAGGGAGAACAGGTCACTGGGCGGGCCGAACTCCTGCCCCATGGCCCGTTCGGGAGAGATGAAGTGCGGCGAGCCCAGCACCATGCCCGGGGTGGTGAGCTGCACGTCGGTGGGCATCCGGGCGACGCCGAAGTCGGTGAGCACGCACCGGCCGTCCGAGCAGATCAGCACGTTGGCGGGCTTGACGTCGCGGTGCAGCACGCCGATCGCGTGCGCCACCTCGAGCGCGCCGAGCAGCGCGATGCCGATCTTGGCAACCACCCGCTGGGCGATCGGACCGTCCTCGATCACCATGTCGGCGAGGCTGCGGGCGTCCAGCAGCTCCATCACGATCCAGGGCCGGCCGGCCTCGGTGACCACGTCGTACACCTGGACCACCGCCGGGTGGGCGATGGCGGCGGCGGCACGGGCCTCGCGCAGGGTGCGTTCGTACATCGCGTCGCGGTCGCTCGGCGCCAGGCCGGGTGGGAGGACGACCTCCTTGACCGCCACGTCACGGCGCAACAGGGTGTCTGTGGCCCGCCAGACCGTACCCATACCACCGTTGCCCACCGCCGAGCGCAGCGAGTACCGGTCGCCGATGACGGTGCCGGGTGTCGCGCGTCTGTTGGTGGGAGTGCTGACTGGTCCGCCGCTCCACGTCGGGATCTGAGTCACAGAAAAGCCACCGGGGGAAGTCGAGAGGGCTGGGACACAACCCCCCTATCTTGCTGGTTCAGGCGCCCGATGCGAAAGCCGGCGCGGCGGACGTTTCAACTACTCGACGGTACGTGTGCGGCCACTCACCTCTTGTCGCCGCAGCGCGGGCGTACTGTGGGGTACCCCTAACCCGTCGGTGGCCCTCCGCGCGTCCTACCATCCGTTGATGAGCGAACCGCGGTCAAGCGAGTCCGGTTTCCCGATCAAGGGCGTCTACACGGCCGACGATCTGCCCGGCGACCTGGACTCCCGGCTCGGCGCACCGGGTGAGTTCCCGTACACCCGTGGGGTCTACCCCACCATGTACACCTCCCGTCCGTGGACGATGCGCCAGTACGCAGGCTTCGGTACCGCCACCGAGTCCAACGCGCGTTACCACCAGTTGTTGCGGGCCGGCACCATGGGCCTCTCGGTCGCCTTCGACCTGCCCACCCAGATGGGGTACGACTCCGACGACCCGATCGCGCACGGCGAGGTGGGCAAGGTCGGCGTGGCCATCGACTCCATCGAGGACATGCGGCTGCTGTTCGACGGCATTCCGCTGGACAAGGTCTCCACCTCGATGACGATCAACGCGCCCGGCTCGGTGCTGCTGCTGCTCTACCAACTCGTCGCCGAGGAGAACGGGGTACCGGGTTCGGCGCTCAACGGCACCATCCAGAACGACATCCTCAAGGAGTACATCGCCCGGGGGACGTACATCTTCCCGCCGAAGCCCTCGCTGCGGCTGGTCGCCGACACCTTCGGCTACTGCCGCAGCGAGGTGCCGAAGTGGAACACCATCTCCATCTCCGGCTACCACATGGCCGAGGCCGGCGCCTCTCCCGTGCAGGAGATCGCGTTCACGCTGGCCAACGGCGTGGAGTACGTCCGGGCGGCGATCGCCGCCGGGCTGGCCGTGGACGACTTCGCCCCTCGGTTGTCGTTCTTCTTCGTCGCCCGCACCACCCTGCTGGAGGAGGTGGCGAAGTTCCGGGCGGCCCGGCGGATCTGGGCCCGCGTGATGCGTGACGAGTTCGGTGCGAAGAACCCGAAGTCGATGATGCTGCGCTTCCACACCCAGACCGCGGGCGTGCAGTTGACCGCCCAGCAGCCCGAGGTGAACCTGGTCCGGGTGGCGGTGCAGGGGCTCGGCGCGGTGCTCGGCGGCACCCAGTCGTTGCACACCAACAGCTTCGACGAGGCGATCGCGCTGCCCACCGAGAAGGCGGCCCGGCTGGCGCTGCGTACCCAGCAGGTGTTGGCGTACGAGACCGATCTGACCGCCACGGTCGACCCGTTCGCCGGCTCGTACGTGGTGGAGGCGATGACCGCCGAGATCGAGACGGCGGCGGACGCACTGATGGCCCGGGTCTTCGAGCACGGGTCGGCCGTGGACGCGATCGAGGTCGGCTTCCAGAAGCGGGAGATCGAGCAGTCCGCGTACCGGATCGCGCAGGAGATCGACTCGGGTGAGCGGGTGGTCGTCGGACTCAACCGGTTCACGATCGACGCCGAGGAGCCGTACGAGCCGCTGCGGGTCGATCCGGCGATCGAGGCGGCGCAGGCCGAGCGGCTGGCGAAGCTGCGGGCCCAGCGGGACTCGGCAGCCGTGCAGCGGGCCCTGGTCGAGCTGCGGGAGGCCGCCTCCGGCACCGCGAACGTGCTGCACCCGATGAAGGCGGCGCTGCGCGAGCGCGCCACCGTCGGCGAGGTGTGCGGGGCGCTCCGCGAGGTCTGGGGCCGTTATCAGCCCACCGATCGGTTCTGACCGACGGTTTCGTGCCGAGCACTGTCCGTCGCCGAGCGTGTCGAACGGGCCGTACCCGGGTACTCCGCTGCCGGTGATCACCCAGACGCACACGGTGTGCGGTCGTGGGGCCGCGCTGCGTGTGAACGTCCACGGGTGATCGTTGCCGTGAGTGGTCGGGAAATTGTCGTACCGTCAGTTCATCGGCACGACTAATGCGACAATTCGGAACGGCGACGAGGGTTTCGAGAAGATTCTCGGCGCTCTCGGCACGATTACGCGTTGTAGGAGGTGAGGGGTGGATGACGGCGTACGACCGCGATCTACCTGCTGCGCCGCCCACCTACGGACGCTCTCAGCAGGGCATACGTGACGCTGCGCGGTCCGATCATCACTGGAACGAGGTTGCGCAGAGTTACCGTCGGGGGTCTACGCTGTCTGCTGTTCCCGATGATCCATCCATTTCTAGTGATCGAAGAGAATTCGACGTGACGAGTGCGTTGACGATGCCGACCGGTCACCAGCTGGCGCCGTCCTGGCCGGATGGGCCGACCGGTTCCCAGCCCCTGCCCTTCGAGTTGGACCACCTGCTCGCCCTCCGGGTACCGGGCCTGATCGCCACGCGCCGTCACATCCACTCCCACCCGGAGCTGTCCGGCGCGGAGTTCGAGACCGCGGCCCTGGTCGCCCGGGAACTCTCCCTGGCCGGGTTGCAGCCGCGCCTGCTGCCCAAGGGCAACGGGGTGATCTGCGACATCAACGGCCGCCCGGACGGTCCGGTGATCGCGCTGCGCGCCGACATCGACGCGCTGCCGCTGGCCGACGTCAAGGACGTGCCGTACCGCTCCACGGTCGACGGGGTCTGCCACGCCTGCGGTCACGACGTGCACACCACGATCATGTTGGGCGTCGGCATGCTGCTCGCGCAGCTGGCCGACCTGGGCGAGCTGCCGGGCCGGGTCCGGCTGATCTTCCAGCCCGCCGAGGAGATCCTGCCCTGCGGCTCACTTGAGGTGATCGAGGCCGGCGGCCTCGACGACGTGGTGCAGATCTTCGCGCTGCACTGCGACCCCAGCCTGCCCGTCGGTCAGGTGGGCCTGCGGGTCGGCCCGATCACCGCCGCCGCCGACAACGTCACCGTCCGGCTCACCGGCCCCGGCGGTCACACCGCCCGCCCGCACCTGACCGTGGACCTGGTCGACGCGCTCGGCCGGCTGATCACCGAGGTGCCCGCCCTGGTCAACCGTCGGGTACCGGCGAACAGTGGACTGCTGCTGGTCTTCGGGCACGCCTCCGCGGGCACCCGGTACAACGTCATCCCGTCCGAGGCGTCCGCCTCCGGCACCCTGCGGGTGATGGATCGCGACACCTGGGAACTGGCCCCGAAGATCGTTTCGCAGGTGGTCCGGGACGTCATCGCGCCCACCGGGGCCACCGTCGACCTGGAGTACCTACGCGGTCGCCCACCGGTCTGCAACGACGCGCGGGCCATCGGGGTGCTCAACGCGGCCACCGCCGCCGCGCTCGGCCCGGAGGGCGTCGCGGAGACCCCGCAGAGCATGGGCGGCGAGGACTTCTCCTGGTATCTGGAGTACGTCCCCGGTGCCCTGGCCCGCCTCGGGGTCGGCCGCTCCGGGCCGAACGTCGACCTGCACCGGGCGTCGTTCGACGTGGACGAACGGGCCATCCCGGTGGGCGTACGCCTCATGGTGCTGACCGCGCTCCAGGCACTGGCGGCGGCGCGCTGACACCCGGCGGTGGTGGCGCGCCGACCGGTGCGACCAGGGCCGGCACCGCCGGCCGGTTCCGGCGGCGACGCCGGGCCAGCCACCACAGCGCCCCCGCCGGTACGCCGAACGCGAGCAGCCACGGCAGGATCGCCCCCAGCACGGTGAGCAGGATGGTCATCGAGGACAGGAAGACCTGCCAACCACCCTTGAGCCCGACCAGGAAGCCGATCTGGTCCTCCTCATCGGCGCTGGTGACGCCCGGACCCACCAGGGTGACCGTGATGGTGGACAGCGCGGTGAGGTCGCTCAGCCGCCGCTTCTTCGCCTCCAGTGACGCGAGGTCGGCCTCCCGCCGGGCCAGTTCGTTCTCGATGCTCACCAGATCGCTTATCGAGTCGGCCTGGGCGAGCAGCCGTCGCGCACTCTCCACCCGGGCCCGCTGGCTGGCGATCCGGGCGTCGAGGTCGATGGTCTCCTCGGTGACGTCCTGCGTGCCGATTTCCCGGCGCTCCTGGGTGCCGAGACCCGCCAGTTCCTCCACGACCGCGTAGAACCGCTCCGCCGGCACCCGTAGTTCGAGGTCGGCCACCGCGTCCGCGTCGGTACTGCGGCGTTGGTCGCCGCCGACGAAGCCGCCGGCCCGGGTGGCCGCCGCGGCGGCGTCCCGGGCGGCGAGGTCCACATCGTCCACCTGAACCCGGATCGATCCGGTGTAGATGATGGACCGTTGGTCCACCCGGGTGTCCACCGCCGCCCCGGCCCCGCCCTGCGCGTCACCGCCGGCCTCCGCCGGGGCACCCCCGCCTTCCTGGGCCGGTGCCGGCGCGGCGGCGCTGTCGGTGGTCCCCGAGTCGCTGCCGCTGCCGCAGCCGGCGAGCATCAGCAGCGCGGCCATAGTCGCCACCGCCGTGGTCCCGTGCCGGCGGGCTCTTCGCATCTCCATCCCCGTTCCCCTCTCTGCTGCCCGAGCGGGCAATGGCTCGGACGCCACACACCACCGCGCGGGTTCCGGCAGACTGCGCTCAGGACGTCACGAATCGATATGGGAGGCATCACGATGCGGCTCACCAAGTACGCCCACTCGTGCCTGCGGGTCGAGCACGACGGGGGAGTGCTGGTCATCGACCCGGGAATGTTCAGTGAGCCGGCGGTGGCGTTGGACGGGGCCGACGCCGTACTGATCACCCACGAGCACCCGGACCACCTCGACGTCGAGGCGGTGAACCGGCAGTTGGCGCGGGGTCCCTTCGTCATCCACGGGCCGGCGTCGCTGGCCGGTGCGCTCGGCGACGCGGCCGACGTGCTGCGCCCGGTGTCTCCCGGCGAGGCGTTCACCGCCGCCGGGATCCCGGTACGCGCCTACGGCGGCCGGCACGCGGTGATCCACCCCGACATCCCCGTGATCGACAACCTCGGCTACCTGCTCAACGACGTCGTCTACCACCCGGGCGACGCCCTGTACGTCCCGGACGACGTCCAGGTCGACACCCTCTTCGCCCCGATCCACGCCCCCTGGTCGAAGTTCTCCGAGGTCGTCGACTTCATCCGGGCGGTAGCGCCGCGTCGGGTCTTCGCGCTGCACGACGCCCTGCTCAACGGCAACGGCTACGCGGTGCTCGACCGGCAGTACACGGCGCTGTCCGGCAGCGAGTACCAGCGGCTGGAGCCGGGCAGCCGGATCGACGGCTGAGCCGATGCCCGGCCCGCCCCCCGACCTCGTCGAGCAGCTCTACCGCACGCCGCCGGACCGGTTCGTCGCCGTTCGGGACGACGCCGTGGCGCAGGCCCGCCGCGCCGGTGACCCGGGCACCGCCCGGGAGATCGCCCGGCTGCGCCGACCCACCGTGGCCGCCTGGCTGGTCAACCTGCTCGCGCTGGAGCGACCGGAGCTGGTGTCCGAGCTGGCGCAGCTGGCCGAGGCGTTGCGGGAGGCGCAGCGTGAGCTGCGCGGCCCGCGGCTGCGGGAGCTGTCCGCGCAGCGGCGGGCGGTGGTCGGCGCGCTGGTCGCCGAGGTACGCCGGCTCGCCGCCGGCGTCGAGGGTGCCCCGTCGGGTGGGAAGCTGCCACTGGCCGAGGTGGAGGCGACCCTCAACGCCGCGCTCTCCGACGTCGAGGTGGCCGAGCAGGTGCGCTCCGGGCGGCTGCTGCGCCCGGCCCACTACGCGGGGTTCGGCGAGGTGCCCCGTCCGCAGCTGCGCCTGGTGACCGGCGACGAGGAACCGCCGCCCGCCGCGCCGGTCCGGCAGCGCCCACCGGACCGGGGTGCGCTGCGCGCCGAACAGGCGCAGCGGGCCGCCCGTGCCGAACGGTCCCGTCGCCGTAGGGCGTTGCAGAAGGAGCTGGACCGGGCGCGTACCGACCAGGACCGGGCCGAGACGGACCTGGCCGGCGCGGTCGAGGCCGAACGCGACGGGACGGCCGCGCTGGACGCCGTCGAGGCGGAACTGGCCGAACTGGAACGCCGCCGGGCCGTCGCCGAGCAGGAACTCAGCCGCTCCCGGCTGGCCCGTCGGGCCGCCGAACGGGCGCTCACCACCGCCCGGCGACGGGCCGGCGAGGTCGAGGCCGCGATGGAGGCGCTGGACGCCGAGGAGGGGGATGCCGACGCCGACGATTGACCGGCAGACTGGTCCCCCATGGACGGACCTTCGGGTGGATCCTTCACGTACATGGCGTCGGGTGGACCACGTGCGGGCGGGGCGGGATGACGCCGGAGCAGGTCGCGGCGGCCAGCAAACCGGCGGTGCTCACCCTCGGGGAGGCGTACACCAGGTGCCCGACCACGCTGCGTCGGGCTCGGCTGCTCGGCATCTCCGGGTGGGCCTTCTACGTCACCGGTCGGGCCGGTGCGCTTGGTGACGTACGGGCCGAGACCGTGGCGGCGGCGCTCGGCTTCATCGCCCCCGACGCCGTGGCCGACGGCTGGGACGCCGCCGCCCGCACGGTCCGGCCCGCCGAGGTGGCCGCCGCCAGCCTCGCCGAGTGCTGCCGGTGGGGTGAGGAGGTGCTGGGTGACCTGCCCCGCGTCGACCGTCTCGCGGTGCTCGTGGAACGGGCCGTCGCGGCGGCCGACGCGAGCGCGATGCCCCTGTTCGCCGCCTGGCGGGCCATGCCGTCGGACGCGGCGACGGCCGGTGCCCGGGTCGCCGCCGGCCTACGCCTGCTGCGCGAACACTTCACCGGGGCGCACCTGGTGGCCGTGCGTGCCAGCGGGATGACGCCGCTGGAGGCGGTGCTGGCCGGCCCGGAGGGGGCCAGCGGCGCGATGGCCTGCGGCTGGCCGCCACCGTACCCGCCGGTCGGACCGCTGGTGCGGCGGCGGCTGTGGGCCGAGGCGATGACCGACCGGCTCGTCGCTCCGGCGTTCACGGCGCTGGGTCCGGCCGACGGTGCGGAACTGGTCGAGCTGCTGACCCTGGCGCGGACCCACGCACAGCGGTGAGAACCGGGCCATCCCGGGACGATCTTCCCGAGACCCGGGGTCGGCGCCCGGCGCCACCACCACCGGTAGCAGACTGGGACGGTGGGAGACGACGAGCTACGCCGACGCGGTGCCGGTGGGCCGGGTCCGCAGGTCGGTGACGTAGTCGTCCGGCGCGCCCGCCTTCTCGGCGGCGTTGGCGATCTCGGAGAGGTACCAGGACGTGGGCAGGCCACCCTCGTAACCGTCGAAGACGTAGACCCAGGCGGTGACGTCGCCGTCCAGGGTCGAGACGCGGACGGTCAGCTTCCGGTACGTGCCGGAGGTGACCCCCTCGATCTCGTCCAACTGGGCGGCGTCGTACGGGTGGATGTCGTAGAGCGCCACGAACACCCGGTCGCCGGGCGACTCGACCACGGTGCTGACCGCGCCCTCCCAGCCGATGACGTCCTCACCGGCGAAGGTGAGCCGCCAGCCTTCCAGCCAGCCGATGCCCACCATCGGGGAATGCGGACAGTAGGCACGCATTCGCGCGGGGTCCAGGTTCGAGCCGTAGGCGGCGTAATGACGCACGGCGATGACGATAGCCCGGCCGGAGCGTGGGGGAGAATACGACGGTGCGTGTCGGACGCGTCGGGGAGAAGAAAGTCACTGTGAGCATGGAGGAAGGACGGTCGTGGTGAGCCGGATCGTGATCATCGGCGGGGGGCCGGCGGGCTACGAGGCGGCACTGGTGGCGGCCCAGTTGGACGCCGACGTCACAGTCGTGGAGGCCGAGGGCGCCGGTGGCGCCTGCGTGCTGTCGGACTGCGTACCGTCGAAGACGTTCATCGCCAGTTCAGAGGTGGTGACCGGCTACCGCGACACCGAGGTTTTCGGGGTGCACTCCGACGGGCTGGAGGCGGTCACCGTCGACGCCCAGGCGGTCAACGACCGGGTCAAGCGGCTCGCCCTGGCACAGTCCGCCGACATCCACGCGAAGCTGGTCAAGGCCGGGGTCACCTTCGTGTCCGGGCGCGCCCGGCTCGGCGAGGACACGCTCGGTCACACCCACCGGGTGATCGTCACGCCGGACGGCGAGGAGGCCGCGTACGCCATCGATGCCTCGACCGTGCTGATCGCCACCGGTGCCACGCCCCGCCAACTGCCCACCGCGCTGCCCGACGGGGAGCGCATCCTGACCTGGCGGCAGGTGTACGACCTGCCCGAACTGCCCGAGCACCTGATCGTGGTCGGTTCCGGCGTCACCGGTGCCGAGTTCGCCAGCGCGTACCTCGCGATGGGCGTCGAGGTGACCCTGGTCTCCAGCCGCGACCGGGTGATGCCGCACGAGGACGCCGACGCCGCCCAGGCGATCGAGCGGGTCTTCCGGACCCGGGGCATGAGCATCCTGAACAACTCCCGTGCCGAGGGCGTCCGACGCACCGCCGACGGCGTCGAGGTCGAGCTCTCCGACGGTCGTACGGTCACCGGGTCGCACGCCCTGATCGCGGTCGGTTCGATCCCGAACACCGCCGAGCTGGGCTTGGCCGAGTACGGCGTCGAGCTGGCTCGGGGTGGCTACGTGACGGTGGACCGGGTGTCCCGGACCAACGTGCCCGGCATCTACGCGGCCGGCGACTGCACCGGAGTGCTGCCGCTGGCCAGCGTCGCCGCGATGCAGGGCCGGATCGCGATGTGGCACGCGCTCGGTGAGGCGGTCCGGCCGCTGCGGCTGCGTACCGTCTCGGCGAACGTCTTCACCGACCCGGAGCTGGCCACGGTCGGGGTCTCCCAGGACGAGGTGGACGCCGGCAAGGTGCCGGCGCGTCAGGTGATGCTGCCGCTGGGTGGCAACGCCCGGGCGAAGATGGACGAGATCCCGGACGGCTTCGTCAAGCTGTTCTGCCGCCCGGCCAGCGGACAGGTGATCGGCGGAGTGGTGGTCGCACCGAAGGCCAGCGAACTGATCATGCCGATCACGCTGGCCGTGGAGAACAACCTCACCGTCAACGAGCTGGCTCAGACCATCACCATCTACCCCAGCCTCTCCGGCTCGGTCACCGAAGCCGGCCGCCAACTGATGCTCCACGAGCTGGAGTAGGCGATGACGACGAGCAGGGCCACCTCGGCGAGGATCAGCAAGCGCTCGATGAGGCCGTAGTAGGCGCGGTCGCCGGGGTAGGCGGACCAGGCCATGACCGTGGCCAGCAGCAGGCTGGTCACGGTCAGCGCCCGCAGCCAGCGCCCGGCCCGGGCACCGGCGGGCAGCCGGGCGGCGAGCAACCAGCCGGCGACCGGCAGCGCCAGGAAGGCGATCACCGAGGCGTACCGGTGCACGTAGGCGGTCGTACCCATCTCGGTGCCGGGCTGGTTGGTCGGCACCAGACCCGACACCAGCAGCCCGCCCGCCCAGGCCGCCAACAGCCACTCGGCGGCGGCGGATCGCCTACCGCGCGGTGGACCGAGCTGACCCAGTGTCGGGATGAGCACGGCGGAGGCGGCGGCGAGCAGCAGCATGGCCACGTGGATGATCCCGCCGGAGTCGGAGACGGCGTAGTCGCTGACGGTCAGACTGACCGGATCCAGGTCGTTGACCCCGGCGTGACCGACGACGGTGAGCACCGCCGCGACGACGATCCCACCGAGGGCCAGTGCTCCGTAACTCCGGATTCCAGGCATGTCTCAGCCTGTCGTCGCGGGCACCCTGGGCGGATCCGGGACGAGCACCGAAATCCGACCCCGGGACCACCCCGACGGGTCATCCGGATTTCCCCGGGTGACCGGCTGCTCCGGGCGGTCGGGCACCCGGCCGGCGGGACTTCTGACCGGATGCGCGGCGCAGGCGTGAACATATCGATGAGGGTTGACGGCGAGGCACGGTCGCCGAAATCTCCCTCGGCGGCGTACCGTTGTCGGCGCGCGGCCCGGTGAGCGTCGGGTCCCCCGTTCCTGACGCCCGGGCCGCCGCCGGGCCGCTGGCAGGTCCCGTGCCAGCGGCCCGGTCAAAAAGAGGTGCGGCGGTGCGCGGCGCGGGCATACGCTTCCGCGCATGTGCAGTGCGGTGCTGACGACGACGCCGGGGAAGCCTGGCGCGCCGCACTGACGTCTTCGTCTACGCAAGTGCCCCGGGCGATCCGCCCGGGGCACTTGTGCGTCGTGGGTCAGGGGTCGTGTCGGGGCTTACCGCCAAGGAGCCTGTCATGATCGACCACCGCCGGCTGGGCCGGGACCTGGACCTGTTCGCCACCGATCCGCTCTGCGGTGCCGGCCTGCCGATCTGGCTGCCGGCCGGTGCCGCCGCCCGGCACGCCGTCGAGGAGTACCTGCGTGAGCTGGAACGCCGGGCCGGCTACCAGCAGGTGTACACCCCGCCGCTGGGCCGACGGGAGCTGTTCGAGGTCTCCGGACATCTCGGCTACTTCGCCGCCGAGATGTTTCCCGCGATGCGGCCGGGGGAGGGCGACGACGAGTTGCTGCTCCGTCCGGCGCTCTGCCCGCACCATGCCCTGGTCTACCGGTCCCGTGGGCGTTCCTACCGGGAACTGCCGCTGCGGGTCTCGGAGATCGGGGGAATGTACCGGGCGGAACGTTCGGGAGTGCTCGGCGGGCTCTCCCGGGTCCGCGCCATCACCCTCAACGACGCGCACAACTTCTGCACCCTGGAGCAGGTCGGCCAGGAGGTGTCGGAGATCCTGCGGCTGATCCGGGCCGCGCACGCGGCGCTGGGCGTGCGGCCGGCGGGGGTACGGCTGTCGCTGCGCGGGCCGGGGGAGAAGTACGTCGGCGACGACGCGCAGTGGGCGCGGGCCGAGGACCTGCTCCGCGCCGCCCTCGACGGGGAGCCGTACACCGAGGCGCCCGGCGAGGCCGCCTTCTACGGCCCGAAGATCGACATCCAGGTGCGGGACGCGGCCGATCGCGAGTACACCCTCTCCACCGTCCAGCTCGACTTCGACAAGCCGGAGCGGTTCGACCTGGCGTACACCGACGCCGATGGTGCCCGCCGGCGTCCGGTGATGGTGCACCGCAGCCTGGCCGGCAGCATGGAGCGGCTGTTCGCGTACCTGATCGAGGTGCACGGTGGTGCCTTCCCGCCCTGGTACGCCCCCGTGCAGTTGGTCGTCCTGCCGGTCGGCGACGACCAGGCCCCGGCCGCGGCCGACCTGGCCCGGCAGGCCACCGAGGCGGGCCTGCGGGTCGAGGTCGACCATGCCGGCTCGCTCGGTGCCCGGGTCCGCGATGCGGTACGCCGCCGGATCCCGTACGCCGCCGTGGTGGGCGCCCGGGAGGCGGCCGACGGCCGGGTGGCGTTGCGGTTGCGCGACGGCCGCTCGCTGGAGCCGCAGCCGGCGGCCGAGGCGATCGGGCTGATCGGCGCGGTGGTGGCCGCCCACTCCGGCGACCTGCTGCCGGCCCGCTGACGCCGACGGGTCGCGGTCGTGCTCGGATCCGCTCACGGTCCGACCGCGACCGCGATCGCGGCGGCGAGGAACACAAGTTGCAGCGCGGTACGGGTGCCGAGCGGAGTGACCGGGCGTCCGGCCAGGGTGAGCCGGCGGCGGGCGGCGGAGACGTTCGCCGGGAACATGGCCAGCAGCAGCAGGGCCAGCCCGGCGGCGGCCCAGCGGGCGGTGGCCGGCACGAGCAACCCGACCGCGCCCGCGAGTTCCAGCACGCCGGTCACCGTGACCAGCAGATCCGGCCGTGGCAGCCGGGGCGGCACCATGGCGATCAGGTCCTGCCGCCGACGGCCGACGAAGTGCACGATCCCGGTCATGACGAACATGAGCGCCAGCCCGACCCGCAGCGCCGGGTGCCATCCGTCGAGCGCGGAGAGCCCGGCCAGGCCAACCAGTCGGGCGAGCCCGGTGCCGGCGACCAGGGCGATCAGCGGGGCCATGGATACCTCCCTCAACCGCAAATCTTGTCGCTGTCAAGATTGTCGCTAGGTGCGCATCTTGTCAATGACAAGATAGGGTGGGGTGATGCGTGACACCCGCGGCTACCACCACGGCGACCTGCGCCGCGCCCTGCTCTCCGCGGCCGTGCAGACGATCGAGGAGTCAGGGCCGGCGGCGTTGAGCCTGCGCGACCTGGCCCGCCGGGCCGGCGTCTCGCACGCCGCACCGGCACACCACTTCGGCGACCGCGCCGGCCTGTTCACCGCGATCGCGGTGCAGGGTTTCGACGCCCTCGCCGACGCGCTCACCGAGGCCGGCGACGAGCTGCTGGATCTCGGCGTGGCTTACGTGGAGTTCGCCGTTCGACACCGCGCCCACTTCGAGGTGATGTTCCATCCCGATCTCTACCGGGCCGACGACTCCGAGCTGCGGGCCGCCCGGGAACGCTCCGGCGCCGTTCTGCGCGCCGGACTGGCACACCGGTCCGGCGGTGCCACGCCCGCCGCCGGCACGATGGAGACCGCCGAGCGGCATGCCGGACACGGCGACCGGGACGGCCGCACCGGCCGGGCCGCCCGCTCGCTGCCCTCCGCCACCCGCGCCACCCGACCGCCCGGAGACGTGCTGGCGGCCTGGTCGATCGTGCACGGCTTCGCCACCCTCTGGCTGGCCGGGGCACTCCCCGCCGGGCTGGGCGAGGACCCGGGTGACGCCGCCCGGTCGGTGATCCGACACCTCTTCACCCCGGTGCCGGGCAGCGACTGAACATCGTCAGCCGGCACCTGCCCCGACCTCACCAACTGGTCGGCAGGGGCATGCCCTCGGTGTAGCCGGCGGTGCTCTGCACGCCGATCAGCACCCGATCGTGGAACTCGTCGAGGGTGCGCGCACCGGCGTAGGTGAAGGCGCTCCGCACCCCCGAGATGATCTCGTCGATCAGGTCCTCCACCCCGGGACGGGTCGGATCCAGGTACATCCGGGCCGACGAGATGCCCTCCTCGAAGATCGCCTTTCGGGCGCGGTCGTAGGGGCTGTCGTCGCCGGTACGCGCGCTCACCGCCCGCGCCGAGGCCATGCCGAAACTCTCCTTGTAGCGCCGGCCCTCCTCGTCGGTGAAGAGGTCACCGGGGGACTCGTAGGTGCCGGCGAACCAGGAGCCGATCATCACGTTGGACGCACCGGCGGCCAGCGCCAGCGCCACGTCCCGAGGATGCCGCACGCCACCGTCGGCCCAGACATGGCGGCCCAGGGCCCGGGCCGCCGCCGCGCAGTCCAGTACCGCCGAGAACTGCGGCCGACCGACCCCGGTCATCATCCGCGTGGTGCACATCGCGCCCGGACCGACACCCACCTTGACGATGTCGGCACCCGCGTCGACCAGATCGCGTACCCCGTCGGCGGTGACCACGTTGCCGGCCGCCACCGGCACGGCCGGGTCGAGGCCGCGTACCGTCCGCAGGGCGGAGATCATTCGCTCCTGGTGGCCGTGCGCGGTGTCCACCACCAGGGTGTCCACCCCGGCCTCCAGCAGGGCCTTCGCCTTGCCCGCCACGTCGCCGTTGATGCCCACCGCCGCCGCGATCCGCAGCCGACCGTGGGCGTCCACCGCCGGCTTGTAGAGCGTCGCCCGCAGCGCACCGGGGCGGGTGAGCACGCCGACCAGCCGGCCCGCGTCGTCCACCACGGGCGCCAGCCGCCGCCGGCCCGCCGAGAGCCGGTCGAAGCCGGTACGCGGATCCGCGTCGACGGGCACCGTGTGCAACTCGGTCGACATCACGTGCCGCAGTTGGGTGAACCGGTCCACGCTGACCGTGTCGGCCTCGGTCACCACCCCCACCGGGCGACCGTCGTCGTCCACCACGATCACCGCGCCGTACGCCCGCTTGGGCAGCAGGTGGATGGCGTCACCGACGGTGTCGTTCGGGCCCAACGAGATCGCCGTGTCGTGCACCAGGTGCCGCTGCTTGACCCAGGCGACCACCTCCGCCACCACGTCGATCGGGATGTCCTGCGGGATCACCGCGATGCCGCCACGTCGGGCCACCGTCTCGGCCATCCGTCGGCCGGCGACCGCCGTCATGTTCGCCACCACCAGCGGGATGGTGGTACCGGTGCCGTCGCCGGTGGCCAGGTCCACGTCGAGCCGCGAACCCACCTCCGAGCGGGCCGGTGCCATGAAGACGTCGTTGTAGGTCAGGTCGTACCCGGGATTCACGCCGTTGAGGAACCGCACCCGGCCATCATGACTCAGCCCAGCACCAGGGCCAGCGCCACTGCGATCATCACCACCGCGATCACGCCGTCGAGCACCTGCCAGACCCGCCTGCGAGCGAGCAGCGGAGCGAGCCGGTACGCGCCCGCACCGAGTGCCGCGAACCAGAGCACGCTGGCCGTCGTCGCGCCCACCCCGAACAGCCACCGGTGCGGGTGCTGCTGGGCGATCCCGCCGAGCAGCAGCACCGTGTCGAGGTAGACGTGCGGGTTGAGGTAGGTGAAGGCGAGGCAGGCCAGCAGCGTCGGGCCGAGCCGGGCCGGTGGCCGGTCGGCCGGTGCGAGCGCGGCGGGCCGCAACGCCCGGCGGGCGGCGAGGGCCGCGTACCCGAGGAGGAAGGCCGCCCCACCCCAACGGATCGCGGTGAGCAGGACCGGGCGGCCGGCCACGATCGAGCCCACCCCGGCGATGCCCACCCCGATCAGCAACGCGTCGGAGAGCGCGCAGGTCAGCACCACCGGCACCACGTGCTCCCGGCGCAGGCCCTGACGCAGCACGAAGGCGTTCTGCGCGCCGATGGCGACGATGAGGGCGATGGAGAGGGAGAAGCCGGCGACGACGGAGGTGAGCATGTGGCCGACGCTAGAGGCGCCTGCTTTCCTGAGTCCAGCTAAAGATTCTTCAGCTAGTTAAGCTCAGCTTCATGAGTGGCGTCGACTCCACCCAGCTCCGTACCCTCGCGGCCATCGTCGCGGAGGGCAGCTTCGAGGCGGCGGCCCGCCTGCTGCACGTGACACCGTCGGCGGTCAGCCAACGGATCAAGGCGCTGGAGGAGACCGTCGGGCAGGTGCTCGTCCGGCGCCACCGGCCCTGCGACGCCACCGAGGCCGGACGTCCGCTGTTGCGCCTGGCCGGCCAACTCGCGCTGCTGGAACGGGAGGCACTCGCCGACGCGCGGGGCCCGCTCGGCGGCGACCGGGGCCGCACCCGGGTCGCCATCGTGGTCAACGCCGACTCGCTCGCCACCTGGTTCCCGGCCGCGCTCGCCCGGCTGCCCGACCAGCCGGAGTTGTCCTTCGACATCCGGCAGGACGACCAGGACCACACCGCCGAGCTGCTGCGTGCCGGTACGGTCACCGCCGCGGTGACCGCCCAGCGCGAAGCGGTGCAGGGCTGCCGGGTACGCCGGCTCGGCGCGATGCGCTACCGGGCCCTGGCCGCACCCGAACTGGCGGACCGCTGGTTCGCCGACGGGCTGACCCGGACGTCGGCCGCCGTCGCGCCCGTGGTGGTCTTCGACCGCAAGGACCGCATCCAACACCGCTTCCTGCGTACGGTGACCGGGGGCGCCCTCGACCCGCCCGTGCACTACGTGCCGTCGGTGCCGGCCTTCAACGAATCGATCCGACTCGGGCTCGGCTGAGGGCTGATGGCGGAGCAGCTCGCCGACGCCGACGTGGCCGCCGGGCGCTGCGTGGACATCGCACCCGGCCGGGTGCTGGACGTGCCGCTGTACTGGCAGCACTGGCGCCTCGACTCGCAGGTGCTGACCGCACTGACCGCCGCAGTCTGCGCCGTCGCCGCGGAAACCCTCCGCTGACGCCCGTCACACCTCAGGCAATGGTGCAGATCGCCGCGCCTGCGGTGATCACCGCGCCGACCTCGGCCGACAGGGCACTGACCGTGCCGGCCTTGTGGGCGTGCAGGGGCTGCTCCATCTTCATCGCCTCCAGCACCACCACCAGGTCACCCTCGGCGACCGTGTCGCCGTCGGCGACCGCGATCTTGACGATGGTGCCCTGCATGGGCGAGGTGAGCGAATCACCGCTCACCGCCGCGCCGGCCGTTGTCCCACCACCCCGACGGGTGGGCTTCCGCGCGGCTGGCGCGGCGGCACCGACCGTACCGGCGCCGAGACCGGCGGGAAGGCTCACCTCCAACCGCTTGCCGCCCACCTCGACCACGACGGTCTCGCGCTCCGCCGGGCCGGCAAGAGCCCCGGCGGCGGCGGTGAACGGCGGCACGGTGTTGTCGAACTCCGTCTCGATCCACCGGGTGTGCACGGTGAACGGTTCGGCGGTGAACGCCGGGTCGCGCACCACCAGACGGTGGAACGGCAGCGCCGTGGCCATCCCCTCGACCACCATCTCGTCAAGTGCCCGGCGGGCCCGCTCCAACGCCTCGGTCCGGGTCTCACCGGTGATGATGACCTTGGCGAGTAGGGAGTCGAAGTTGCCGCCGATCACGTCGCCGGCCGAGATGCCGGCGTCCACCCGTACCCCGGGGCCGGTGGGCAGCCGCAGCGCGGTGACCGTACCGGGGGCGGGCAGGAAGTTGCGGCCCGGGTCCTCGCCGTTGATCCGGAACTCGATGGAGTGCCCGCGCGGGGTCGGGTCCTCGGTGAACCGCAGCTTCTCGCCGTCGGCGATGCGGAACTGCTCACGGACCAGGTCGATGCCGGCGGTCTCCTCGGTGACCGGGTGTTCCACCTGGAGTCGAGTGTTGACCTCCAGGAAGGAGATGGTGCCGTCGCTGCCGACCAGGTACTCGACGGTGCCGGCACCGTGATAGCCGGCCTCCCGGCAGATCGCCCTGGCACTGTCGTGGATCTGGGCCCGCTGCGCGGCGGTGAGGAACGGCGCCGGCGCCTCCTCGACCAACTTCTGGTGGCGGCGCTGCAACGAGCAGTCCCGGGTGCCCACCACGATCACGTTGCCGTGCTGGTCGGCCAGCACCTGCGCCTCCACGTGGCGGGGCTGGTCGAGGTACCGCTCGACGAAGCACTCGCCCCGCCCGAACGCGGCGACCGCCTCCCGGGTGGCCGACTCGAACAGCTGCGGAATTTCCTCCATCGTGCGGGCCACCTTCAGCCCGCGCCCACCGCCGCCGAAAGCCGCCTTGATCGCCACCGGCAGGCCGTGGTCGACGGCGAAGGCCATCACCTCGTCGGGGCTGCCGACCGGGTCGGCGGTGCCGGGGACCAGTGGGGCGCCGGCCCGCTGGGCGATGTGCCGGGCGGTCACCTTGTCGCCCAGGTCGCGGATCGCCTGCGGGGTCGGACCGATCCAGGTCAGGCCGGCGTCGATGACCGCCTGGGCGAAGTCGGCGTTCTCGGAGAGGAAGCCGTACCCGGGATGCACCGCGTCGGCGCCGGAACGTCGGGCGATGTCGATCAGCTTGTCGATGCGCAGGTAGGAATCCGCGGCGGTGTCACCACCCAGGGCGTACGCTTCGTCGGCGAGCGTGGCGTGCAGGGCGTCCCGGTCCGAGTCGGCGTACACCGCGACGCTGCCCAGGCCCGCGTCCCGGCAGGCGCGGATGACCCGGACGGCGATCTCGCCTCGGTTGGCGATGAGTACCTTGCGCACCTGGTGGCTCCTCCCGGCGGGTTACTGACCGGGAGTTTATCGGGCACCCCGATTGCCCTAACGATCGCTCAGTGTGGGATGGCGCACTGTCCGGGCGAGGTAATTGAGCGGCGTGGTGTCGTACCGATGTGGTCGAGTGCCGGTGACGATGATGGCCGACAACGGCCACGAGCGGGGAGCAGGACATGATCGAGACCAGAGGGCTGCGGAAGTCGTTCCGCAGCCGGGCCGGTCGGGAGACGAAAACCGTCGAGGCGGTACGCGGCGTCGACCTCGACGTCCCGGCCGGCGAGATCTTCGGGTTCCTGGGCCCGAACGGTGCCGGCAAGACCACCACGCTGCGGATGCTGGCGACCCTGATCGAGCCGGACGGGGGTCAGGCCACCATTGCCGGCGCCGACCTGCTCAAGGACCCGGGTGAGGTGCGTCGCCGGATCGGCTACGTGGCCCAGGGCGGAAGCACCTGGGACGAATCCACCGGCCGCGAGGAACTGGTGCTCCAGGCCCGGATGTACGGCATCCGCAAGACCGAGGCGCAGCGGCGGGCCGCCCGGGCGCTGGAGGCGTTCCAACTTGTCGAGTTCGCCGACCGCAAGTGCAAGACGTACTCCGGTGGCCAGCGACGCCGGGTCGAGATCGCGCTCGGCATCATCCACGAGCCGAAGATCGTCTTCCTGGACGAGCCGACCACCGGGCTCGACCCGCAGAGCCGCGCGCACATGTGGGACGAGATCCGCCGGTTGCGCGCCGACGGGATGACCGTCTTCATCACCACGCACTACCTCGACGAGGCCGACGCGCTCTGCGACCGCATCGCGATCATGGATCACGGCGAGGTGGTCGCCGAGGGTACGCCGGCCGACCTCAAGCGGGAGATCTCCGGCGACGTGGTCCAGGTCGGCCTGGACGTCACCGCCACCGGCGAGGCCGAGAAACTGCTCGACGGCGAGGAGTACGTGAACCGGCTGGAACTGCTCGACGAGGGCGGGTTGCGGCTCTTCGTCGACGAGGGTGCCACCGCCATCCCGCGGATCCTGCGCCGGGTCGACGCGGCAGGGCTCGACCTCAGGTCGATCGAGCTGCACCGCCCGAGTCTCGACGACGTCTTCCTCACCAAGACCGGCCGCTCGCTGCGCGAGTCCTGACCCGACCCGGAGATTTCATGAAGCTCGCTCGCGACACCTGGCTGATCTTCCAACGGCAGCTGCACCTGCTGCTGCGCAACCCCGTGTGGGTCTTCGTCGGCGTCTTCCAACCGGTGATGTACCTGCTGCTGTTCGCCCCGCTGCTCAAGCCGGCGCTGGGCGCAGCCACCCAGGCCGAGGCCTACAAGATCTTCGTGCCTGGTCTGCTGGTTCTGCTGGCCATCTTCGGTGGCCTCTTTCAGGGCTTCGGACTCATCGCCGAACTACGGGCCGGGGTCATCGAACGTTCCCGGGTCACCCCGGTCAGTCGGCTCGCCCTGCTGCTCGGCCGGTCGCTGCGCGACGTGGTGTCGCTGATGACCCAGGCCGTCATCATCACGCTGCTCGCGCTCCTGTTCGACCTGCGGGTGTTCATCGGTGACCTGCTGCTGGCGTACCTGATGCTCGCCCTGATCGCATTGATGACCTCGGCGGTCTCCTACGGCGTCGCGCTGAAGGTGAAGAGCGAGGACGCCCTGGCGCCGCTGATGAACACCGTGGCCCAGCCGGTGCTGCTGCTCTCCGGCATCCTGCTGCCGCTCGCCTTCGCCCCGGGCTGGTTGCAGGGCGTCGCCAAGTGGAACCCGTTCTCCTGGGCGGTCGACGGCACCCGGGCCCTGTTCAACGGCGACATCGGCGACGACCGGGTCTGGCAGGGGTTGAGCATCATCGCGGTGCTCGCCGCGGCCGGCGTCTACTGGGCCGCCCGCCAGTTCGCCCGCAGCGTCCGCTGACCCCACCCACCCCGACCGCCGCGCCCCCCGACCGCCCCAGTCCGGCGGGGCGGCCGGCGGCCCGGTCCGGCATGGGCGGCCGGCGGCCCGAGTTGCGGCATGTCGCGGTTTCCCGTCTCCGCGAGGCCGCGACATGCCGCAACCGGAGTCGGTCGATGCCCCCGGCGTCGGTGTCAGTGCACGTGGGCGAGGGTCAGGCCGTCGGCGATCGGCAGCATCACGGCATCCACCCGTACGTCGGCCAGCACATCCTCATTGAACGCCGCGATCGCCCGGTCGTCGACGCTCTGCGGTGCCACCACCCGACCGTTACGCAGCACGTTGTCCACGGCAATCACACCACCCGGCCGCATCCGAGGCACCAACTCGGCCCAGTAGACCGGGTAGCCGGTCTTGTCGGCGTCGATGAAGGCGAAGTCCAGGTGCCGGTCGTGCGGCAGTTCGCGCAGCGTGTCACCGGCCGGTCCGATCCGCAGGTCGATCCGGTCGTCGACACCGGCCCGCGCCCAGTACCGGCGGGCCACGCTCGTGTACTCCTCCGAGATGTCGAAGCAGGTCAACCGCCCACCCTCGGCCAGCCCACGGGCGATCGCCAGCGACGACAGCCCGGTGAAGGTGCCCACCTCCACCGCCTGTCGGGCACCGATCAGCCGGGTCAGGAACGTCAGGAATGCGGCCTGTTCCGGCGCGACCTGCATCGACGCGTGCTCGGGAAGCAGCGCGAGCGTTTCCCGCGCCAGGTCGCTGATGACCTCGTCCGGCGGGGCGCCGTGCGCCACGAGGTACCGGTGCAGGTCGTCGGTGAGTGGAATCGACTTCAGCGTCATCCTCGGAACCTAACCGAGCGGTTCGACGATCTGGTTACCAGGCGCGACCTTCGTCCACAGATCGGTGATCCGCAGATCCAACTCGCCGAGCAGCCTCCGCAGCAGCGGCAGGGAAAGCCCGACGACCGTCCCCGGATCCCCCTCGATCCGCTCCACGAACGGCCCGCCCAGTCCGTCGATCGTGAACGCACCGGCCACCGCCAGCGGCTCGCCGGTCGCGACATAGGTGGCGATCTCGTGGTCGCTGATGTCGGCGAAGTGCACCACGGTGGAGGCCACCGCCTCCGCGCGTCGCCCGGCCGCGATGTCGACGAGACAGTGCCCGCTGTGCAGCACCCCGCTGCGCCCACGCATCCGCTCCCACCGTCGGGTCGCGTCGGCCTCGTTGTCGGGCTTGCCGAAGATCTCGCCGTCGAAGGCGAGCACCGAGTCGCAGCCGAGCACAAGGGTGCGCTCGTCGTCCGTGGGACGCAGCCGACCCAGCACGGCCTGCGCCTTGAGCCGAGCCAACTCGAGGCAGAGATCCTCCGCCCGTTCGGTCACCACGAGCGATTCGTCGACTCCACTGACCAGCACGTCCGGCTCGATGCCGGCAGCCTGGAGAGACTTGCGGCGGGCTGGGCTCGCCGACGCGAGCACGAGGCGAAGCGGCAAAGCATCAGACACCCCGCCGACGTTACCGCCTGCCCGCGTACGCCTCACCGCGCACCGCCGCCCGCAGACCTGGGGCCTTCCCCGCGCACCCACGGCCCGGGGGAAACGCAATTCCGATGCGTCAGCGAGTGATCCGAGGTGGCGGATCATCGGAGCGGCGTCGGTGCCGGGCCACCAGCGCCCAAGCGCCACCCGCCGCCACCAGCACCCCCAGCGTGACCAGACCGCGGACAGTCGCCGCCCGCCCCTCGTCAGCCGGCGGCCCATCAGCCGCCGCTGTGCTAGGACCGGCCGTGTCCGGCGCGTCCGCCGGCACCGACCCGAAACCCCTCGGCGGTACGTCTGCCGTCAGCGCCGCCACCAGATCGATGACCCCGTAGCCGTACTGGTCGTCCCTTCCCGGCGGCCCCTTGTCGATCGCAGTCGCAGTCAGCCGATGCGCCACCTCATCAGCCGGCAGATACGGATACTTGGCCCGGACCAAAGCTGCCGCCCCCGCCACAATCGCCGCCGCCCCAGAAGTCCCCGTACCTACCCGGTAACCACCATCGAAATTGGTGCTAACCAACTCAACGGCCGGTGCCACAACGTCGATTCTGTCGCCGGTAACGGAAACGTCGGCCTGATTACCCTTTTTGTCTATGCCGCCTACGGCAATGACACCGGGGTAGGCCGCAGGGTAGCGCACAGTTTGATCACGAGGCCGATTTCCGGCGGCGGCAACGACGATGATGTCAGCGTCAAGCGCAGCCTGAACCGCTTCCTGTTCGGCAATGTCTTGTTCTCCTCCTGCTGAGATGCTAATTACCTCGACCCCACTCTGGACCGCGTAGATTACTGATTGGGCAAGGCCATCGGCTGTTCCTTCGGAGCTATCGTCTTTGAACTTGATCGGGAGGACGGTTGCGTAAGGTGCAATCCCTACTGCTGAATCCCGGCCTCGGGCAGCAATAAGTCCCGCCATGGCTGTGCCGTGTCCATCAACGTCCTGCAATCCGCTGCCTCCCTTCTCCGTAAAATCTGTGCCAGGGAGCAGATTTTGTTTTAGTTCAGCATGCGGATAAACGCCGGTGTCGAGTACGGCAACAGTAACACCTTGGCCCTTGCTGATTCGGTGTGCTTCTCTTACTGAGAGGTACTGAAGATGCCACTGCTGTAGGCGTTTCTCCTCGATGGCTTGGTGGGTTGCCAAAGCTGGCGCTGGAGTGGAGATTATCGCGAATAGTAAGGTGAGCGAAGCGGTGAGCGGTGCTACGTAGGGCTTGGAGGCGGGTAATTTCACCGCGCAAGACCGATGGCCGGGCCTGGATCGATCGGACCCTCGTCGTCAGGTGGTCGCAAGATGGGCTGCACCCCTTCCATCGCCTTCCAAGGCATGTCGGGATCCCAATGACGGGCTTCCGCAAGACTTGATCCCTGCGAACCTCGTTGCGAGTTCGAGTGGTATTGGTGAGGTGAACCGCCGATTGGTGTGGAACCGTAGATTGGGCTGATCGACCTTCCAGCGCCGGGGCGGGATCCAGCAGCACCGGCAGGGCCTGTTCCGGCGGCCCCGCCGATGATACCTCCGACCGGGTTGACCCGACGGGCCTCAGGGCTACCGGACGGCTGGCCGATAATCGGAGTTTGCCCGCCTCCGATTATCCCCCCCGGTAGATTCGCAGTCGAATTCGCTCTCCCGGGGGGCGAGTCGGGTGACCTGCCGAAGTCGGGTTGTCTAGGCCGCACTTCATGGGAATCCCCTATCCTGGGGACGGTTGGCGATCGAATGATCGATGGTGGCGGACCGGAAGTGCTGCTTGCGGAGTTCAGGGTGGGAGTCGGGGGTAAAGCCGCCGAAGCCGTGGGAGACGACGGTGCCGGGGCAGGAATTCCGCCAAGGATTGGACCCACTTCCGATGTGCTTCGCCTAATAACTGTCGGCACATCTGTCGACGCTAGGGTTGGTGCGCGCCCTGACGCATGCGGGTTAGTTGACTGACTTGGTACCGGCATGACCGGAGGGATTATCGGGGACGCAGCCTGGTTCTCGCCAAGCATCTGGTCGCTACCGGGTTTAACGCGAGAGGGGGGTGGGGGGTGGCGGAGTTGGGTTTGGGCTTGTTGGAGTTCGGTGCTGAGGCCGTACATGATGTTGCGGGCCTGGGTGTTCAACCGCTCCAGGTCCGAGTCGGTGACCGGTGACTGAATGGCTCGGCTGGCGGCGGCAGCTTTAGGGTCGGCGGCGGTTTGTTCCCAGGATCGCTTCTGTTGCAGCTTGTCGGCGTACTCCTGGTGGATTTTTTCGATTTTGTCTCGGCTGCTGCTGAGGGCCAGGGTCGCGGCGGACAGCGCGGTCTGGTTGGTGGCGGCGGCGTCGTGGGTGCGCTGCACCTGTTCGATCAGCTCGTCGAGCTTGACGAGGTAGGCGTGGGAGGCCGCGTTGGTCTCGGGCGGCCAGGCCTGGGCCAGGCGTTCGCGGTACGTTCTCAGCCGGCCGAGATGTTGACCGGACAGCTCGGCGATTTTTCGCCAGCCGGCGACGTGACGCCAGTGGTTGTCGGTGTGGTGGCCCTGGAGGCAGGCCCACATGTCGGCCACGTTCATCAGATGCCACTCCGTCAGGCCGCCGCTGCGGCCGACGCCCGGTTCCCTCATGGCACCACCACCGGGCCGGTGTTGTCGGTGCCGGTCGGGTCGACGAGCGGTGGCGAGGCCACGGCCGAGGTTGGCGGCGGGCCCGGCTGCCCGAGCGTCTCGCTGACGGGTGGCGCGGCGTGCCGCTCCTCGAATGCTCGGTGGACGTCGGCGACGCGGGCGGCGGCGAAAGCGTCCGTGTCGGCGTACTGATCGGCCACGAGCTTCGCGGCCGCCGCGAGGTGGCCGGTGGCGTCACCGACGCCCCAGACGGCGTTGGTCGTCGCCTGCTGCGTCTCCCAGTGGGTACGCATGAAGAGCACCAGCTCGACGAACGCGTCGGCCGGGTTGGGCACGGCGGTGAGCATGTCGTCGGCGATGTACCGCAGGTGCGGTGCATAACTGCTCTCCACCTCGGCGCGGAGCTGCTCGGCGAAGTCGCGTAGCTGCCGGATGTCGGCCTCGACGCCCCCGGAACCACTCAGCCAGGACGCGTGTCGATCCTCCTCAGGGATCATCGGCCCTCCCAATCTGTCACGGGCTCGCTCCCCTGAGTGAGGTTAGACGGTGAACGCCCCCTCCGGCAGCCCTGACCGGGCCCGACAGAGCTGCCGGGAACCAGACGGGGTCAGCGAGGGAGGCCGGCGGTGCGCCAGTTGCCGGCACCGGGCGTCAGCCCCGCACCCGTCGGACGGCCGCTGCGCGCCCAGACCGACGCCGGGGCCGGCGCGGACCGGGCCGTGGGGCGCGACCGGACGGCGATCACGCCCACCAACGCGGCCAGTTCCTCGGCGGTCGGCACGCCGCGCACCACCCGGAACAACGGCTCTTCGACAGACATGACCTCAGGGTACGCGGGCCGGAGGCCGACCTTCGTCGGACAGTGGCGTGCCGGCGGTGTGACCGTCTGCGCTGCCGGGTACCGTCTCAGCGATGTCAGAAGCTGCCCCCCAACTCGTCGCCGACCGGTACCGGCTGCTCTCGCCGCTCGGTCAGGGCGGCATGGGTCGGGTATGGAAGGCGCGCGACGAGGTACTGCACCGCGACGTCGCCATCAAGGAGCTGGTTCCGCCGCCGGGCCTGACCAGCGACGAACGTCGCGAGATGCGCGAGCGGTCGCTCCGCGAGGCGCGTGCCATCGCCCGGCTCAACAACATCAACGTGGTGCGCATCTTCGACGTGCTCCGCACCGACGGCGATCCGTGGATCGTCATGGAGTACGTGGCGTCCAAGTCGTTGCAGGACACCATCGCCGAGGACGGCCCGGTGTCACCGGCGCGTGCCGTGGAGATCGGTCTGGGCGTGCTGAACGCGTTGAAGGCCGCGCACAAGGCCGGCATCATGCACCGCGACGTCAAGCCCGGCAACGTGTTGCTCGGCACCGACGGTCGGGTGGTGCTCACCGACTTCGGGCTGGCCACGATCCCCGGTGACCCGAACGTCACCCGGACCGGCATGGTGCTCGGCTCGCCCGCGTACATCGCGCCGGAGCGGGCCCGCGACGGCACCTTCGGCCCGGAGGCCGACCTGTGGTCGCTCGGTGCCACCCTGTACGCCGCCGTCGAGGGCAAGTCTCCGTTCGCGCGCCCGTCCGCGATCAGCACTCTGGCCGCGCTGGCCACCGAGCCGGTGCCGCCGGCCCGCAACGCCGGCCCGCTCAAGCAGGTGCTCGCCGGGCTGCTGCGCAAGGACCCAGAGGAGCGGATCACCGCCGAGTCGGCCGAACGCATGCTGCGCCGGGCCGGTGGGCGCCGGGCCCGGGGCATCTCACTGCTCGACGGCGTACGCCGACCCGGGCCGAACGGACCGCGCGAGCCACGCCCGCCGCTGGTGCCGGCGCCGCGTCCCTCCGGCGAGCGGCCGTCCACTCCGGTCACCCCGCCCGCACCGCGTACGCCACCCACCTCAGGGCTGCTGGCCGGTGGTGCGGCAGCCGCTGGTTCCACAGCGGACCGTTCGACAGGTGACCAGCCCGGCGCGGACGCCGACCCGACGACGAAGGTCGACGATTCGGCCGGCCGCGCCGACGCCGCTTCGACGACACGGGTCGCCGGCCCGGAGAGCGGCGCCACTGCCGACCCGACGGCCAAGCTCTCGCCGAGCAGGCAATCGGAAGTCGGGCTGACCGACGCCGGTCCGGACGACTCGGAGCACCGGCAGCCTCGGAGCGACTCGCCGGCGGGCGACCGGGACATCGCCCTGGCCGCCGCTGCCGGCACCGCGTCGACCGCCGCAGCGGCAGCCGGTGGGCCGGAGGGTGGTACCGCTCCGGTCGTCGCTGGCGCGGTCGGAGCGCCGGGAGACGGCACCGGCGACGGGCAACCCGCGCCGCCCGACGAGCAGGACGGATCGGATGCCGCCACCGGCGACCGGACCGGCTCTGACCCGGCGGATCCGACGAGTGCCGGGGCCGACGCGGCGCCGGACGAGACCAACAACGGTGCGACGGCCGGCGAGGCGCACCCGGACGACGCCGTGTCGGACGCCGACGCTTCGGAAAGTGCGGCGACCGCGGGCGACGCAACCTCCGGGACGGCGACCGGTGTGCACGGCGGGGCCGCGACGGACACGGCCCGAACGGGCGGTGCGGTCACGGATCGCGGTCCGCAGCCCGGAGCGGCGGTCCGGTCGAGCGGCACGCCGGACGGGGCGAGCGGTGACCGGCCGGTGAGCGGCCGCACCCGGGTGGATCAGCCGGCAGGAAACGGCAGCCGGCGTACGCCGCAGCCGACCTCGGTCATGCCGGCGGCCCCGGTCAGCCCGGCCCCGACGCGCGGGAACGTCTTCAAGGCCGGGCAGTTCCGTTCGGAGCGGACCCGGCGGGCAGTGCTCGTCGGTGCCGTGGTGGCGCTGCTGCTGCTCGGCGTGGTGGTGGCGGTACCGCTGCTCAACGGTGGCGACGAGGACGGCGGGACTCCGCCGGCCGCGAACGGCACCAGCAGCGCGCCGGCCCCAGCGAGCTCGGAACCGGCCGCCCCACCGCCGAGTGACCCGCCGGCCAGCCCGTCGGCGTCGCCCAGCCCGTCGGCCTCGCCCAGCGCCTCGGAATCGGCCGGTGGCCTGCCGGAGGGGTGGACGCTAAAGACCGACCCGGTGGGCTTCAAGGTGCCGATCCCCGACGGCTGGCGACGCAGCACCAGCGGCACTTCGGTTATCTACCAAGAGCCGGACGGGGTACGGGAACTGCTCATCGACCGCACCGACACGCCGAAGCGGGACGCCGAAGCCGACTGGCGATCGCAGGAGCCTAACCGGAAGAACCTGGTCCGCGACTACAAGTACATCGACATCTCCTCGTTCGAGTGCAAGTGGCGGACCTGCGCCGACTGGGACTGGCTGGAGACCCGCGACGGCACCCGGATAAGGGTCCGTAACCGGGCCTTCGTCACCGCCAGCAACCGGGGCTTCGCGCTGCGCTGGGAGGTCGCGAACCGCGACTGGGACGAGGAGTTGGCGAACTTCGAGATGATCTTCCGCGAGTTCGTGCCGGACCGGCAGGACTGATCGACAGGCATGGCCCTCCGCCGTTCGGGGTATCTGATCTCCGACGACGGAAGGGAGGCCCGAGATGGGTTACCGAGGAAGGGATGCCCGGCCCCGGCTGGCACTGTGGACGGCCGTGGTGCTGGGCAACGTCGTGCTGCTGGTCGCCACGGTCGGAGTCGCGGTGCTGGCGACCATGCTGAGTCTGGTGACACTCGCCGGAGCCGCGTTCGCCGGCTGGCACCTCACCCGCCGGGGCAGCGTGTCCCGTGGCGCGGGAATGAGCGTGCCGGTCGCGATGACCGCGCGGCGGCGGGCCTGAGATTTCCCGCCGACACCCGGCGCGACGACAGCGGTCCGGGTGCGGCGCGACGGCAGGCTGACGTCCGCTCCGAGCGAAGGACGTCGGCCCGCCGTCGCGGCGTACGTCAGGTGTTGTTGGCCAGCGCGATCAGCCGGCTGCGGTCGCCGTTCCAGTAGTTGCGGTCGACGCCGCCGCTGATGCCGGGGACGCTGCCGGAGTCGGTGTACTGCCAGAAGCTCCAGAACGGCGCGCCGGCCGGCAGCGCCCCGACGGAGGACGACCAGCGGGCCACCCACAGCGGGTGGTTGTTCCACGGTCCGCTCCAGGAGCCGGTGCACTGGTTCCAGAAGCTGGTGGTGGTGTAGATGACCGCGTACCGGCCGGTGCGGGACCGGTAGGTGTTGAGGAAGTCCTGCACCCAGTTACGCATGCCGGTGGTGCTCAGGCCGTAGCAGTAGCCGCCGCTGTACGGGTTCGCCTCCAGGTCCAGCGCGGCCGGCAGGGTGCGGCTGTCCGCGGACCAGGCACCGCCGTTGGAGGCCAGGAAGTTCGCCTGGACCGCGCCGGAGGAGATGTTGGGCCGGGCGAAGTGGTACGCGCCGCGGATCACTCCCGCGTAGTACGCGTTCACGTAGTTGGTGTTGAAGTTCGGGTCGCGGTAGCTCGTACCCTCGGTGGCCTTGATGAAGGCGAACTGGATGCCGGAGTTGCGGACGCTCGTCCAGTTGATGGTGCCCTGGTAGCGCGAGACGTCGATGCCCGGCACGGTGGCGGCGGCGGCCGGGGTCGCGGTGGCGACCAGCCCGGCGGCGGCGGTGGCGAGTACGGCGAGTGCGGCGGCGGTCAGCCGGCGCAGTGATCTGGTCCGACCCATGGCGTCCTCCTGAGACGACTGTCGATAGACAGACATCTTTGAAGGTGATCGTCGGCCAGGGCAAGAGAGATCAAGACAACTTTCGATGTACCGGTTGTGGTGGCGACCCACCTGGCGATCAACGCAGCGTGGCCGGATCGATCCGCCAGCGGAACGGCCCGGGACCGGCACCGGAACGGTCACCCGGCGCGACGCCGGCGGCGGAACGTGAGCGGTAGGCTGCCGCCTCATGGTGTCGATCGAGGGCATGGCCGACTTCTGGGAACGCCTCTTCGGCGCGCAGCCTGATCCGCCTCCGCTGCTGGTGGTGCTCACCGGGCTGGTCGCGCTCCTCGTCGTCGTCACCCGGCTGCCGTGGCGGATCGCCCGCAACGCGATCACGATCGCCCACGAGGGTGGTCACGCGCTGGTCGCCGTACTCACCGGGCGCAAGCTGCACGGCATCCGGCTGCACTCGGACACCTCCGGCCTGACGCTGTCCGCCGGCCGCCCCACCGGCCCGGGCATGGTACTCACCCTGCTCGCCGGCTACCTGGCCCCGCCCCTGGTGGGCCTGGGTGGGGCGTGGCTGCTCGCCGGCAACCGGATCACCCTGCTGCTGTGGATCGCGGTGCTCCTGCTGCTGGCCATGCTGGTGATGATCCGCAACCTCTACGGCGCGCTGACACTGGTGATCGTCGGGGGTGCGGTGCTCGCCGTCTCCTGGTACGCCAGCCCGCAGGTCCAGGCCGCCTTCGCCTGGACCGGCGTGTGGTTTCTGCTGCTCGGTGGCGTGCGCCCGGTGGTGGAGTTGCAGCGGCTGCGGGCCCGGCGCGGCATGCCGGCCTCCGACGCGGACCAGCTGGCCGGGATCACCCCGCTGCCGGCGTTCTTCTGGGTGGTCCTCTTCGGCCTGGTCAACCTCACCGTGCTGGTGACCGGCGGCCTGATGCTGGCCGGTCCGCTGCTCGCCGAGGCCGGCCTCACCTGATTCCGTCGGTCGGCCGGCAACCCGCACCACCCTCCGGTGCGTGTGCTCTGTCAGGTACGGGGAGGTGCGGGTGGCCGACGTCGAGGGGTTCGACGAGTTCTACCGGGGCAGCCGGCAACGGCTGCTCGGGTACGTCTACGTGCTGACCGGCGACCTCACCGAGGCGCAGGACGCCGTGCAGGAGGCCTTCATCCGGGCCTGGCAGCGCTGGTCCAGCGTGGGCGGTTACGACGACCCGGAGGCGTGGGTACGCGTGGTGGCGGCCCGGATCGCGGTCAGCCGCTGGCGCAGTCTGCGTAGCCGGGCCCGGGCCTACCTGCGACACGGCGCGGTCGACAGCGTGCCGGAACCGACCACCGACACCGTCGAGGTGGTCGCCGCCCTGCGCCAACTCCCCGAGGAACAGCGCGTCGCGATCGCGCTGTACTACCTGGTGGGCCTGCCCGTCGCCGATGTCGCCCGGGAGACCGGCGCGCCGGTCGGCACGGTCAAGGCCCGACTTTCTCGGGGACGTGCCGCACTGGCCGGGCTGTTGGTCGTGTCAGATCTGGAGGAGGCGACCGATGCGATCTGACGACGACATCGGCCTGGTGGAACGGGTGCAACAGGAGCTGCGGGCCGTCCGCTGGCTGGACACCGCCGAGGTGCGCGCAGTGGCGCGGCGACGCAGCCGGTTCAGGGCAGCGGCGGTGACCGTCGGCGTCGTCGTGCTGTCCATCCCGCTGGTGACCGCCGTCGCACTGCCGTCCCGGCCGCCGACGGTGCCGGGGGAGACAGGTGCGATCAGCCGGGCGGAGATTCCGTTCGAGGCACTGTTGCAACCCGAGGATCTGCGGGTGGAGGTCGACGCCCCGATCGTCAATGCGGGCCTGGCCGAGCCGATCGTGGTCGATCCTGAGCTGGCGAGGTGCCTACAGGCGAAGGGAATGTCTCCGGCCTGGGAGATGTCTCGTTACTCCCGTTCTCAGTCCATGCGTCGTCCGCAGGATGTCCGGATCGAGGACGGGATGGCATTGGGAAGCGGCATCTCGATCGTGCTATCCCAGGACGTGTACCGCATCACTCCGCAGGTGGCGCAAACCCTCTTCGCCAGCCTCGATCGGCGGATCGGAAACTGTCTGAGCTGGGAGAGTGTCGTGGTCGGTGCGATCGACGACATGGCGGAGTGGGTCGAGTTCCACGCGGTGCAGCACTGGGAGGTGGTGGATCGGCAGTTCGCCGGCGACGAGTCGGTGCTGATCCGCCACCGGGTCGGTGAGACGCGTCGAGGCGACGCCGACGGTGAGGTGCTCGCCGGACCGACGCCGCCGGACATCATCGCCGTGGTGCGGGTCGGTGACCTGGTCACGGTCGTCGACGTCGAGGCCGGTGAGAGCGAGTCCGAGCTGCGTCGGCTGGCGGTGCTCGCCGCCGGGCGGATGTGCGCCGCCACCAATCCCCCGTGCTGACCCGCCCCTCCCGACGCGCCGACGCTCGGGAGGGGCACGCTCGTGACAGCTACAGCGGGATGTTGCCGTGCTTCTTGGGCGGCAGCGTCTCCCGCTTGGTACGCAGCACCCGCAGCGCCCGGACGATCTGGGTACGGGTCTCGTGCGGCGGGATCACCGCGTCGACGTACCCGCGCTCGGCGGCCACGTACGGGTTGGCCAGGGTGTCCTCGTACTCGGCGATCCGCTCGGCGCGGACCGCGGCCGGGTCCTCGGCGGTGGCCAGTTCCTGCCGGTAGAGGATGTTCACCGCGCCCTGCGCGCCCATCACCGCGATCTGGGCGGTCGGCCAGGCGAAGTTGAGGTCGGCCCCCAGGTGCTTGGAGCCCATCACGTCGTACGCCCCGCCGTACGCCTTCCGGGTGATGACGGTGACCTTCGGGACGGTGGCCTCGGCGTACGCGTAGATGAGCTTCGCGCCCCGGCGGATGATGCCGTCCCACTCCTGACCGGTGCCGGGCAGGAACCCGGGCACGTCCACGAAGGTGAGCACCGGAATGTTGAAGGCGTCGCAGGTGCGGACGAAGCGGGCCGCCTTCTCGCTGGCCGCGATGTCCAGCGTGCCGGCGAAGTGCATCGGCTGGTTAGCCACCACGCCCACCGGCCGGCCCTCGACCCGACCGAAGCCGACCACCATGTTCTGCGCGTAGAGCGGCTGGACCTCCAGGAACTCCCCGTCGTCGAGCACGTGCTCGATCACCCGGTGCATGTCGTACGGCTGGTTGGCCGAGTCGGGGATCAGCGTGTCCAGTTCCCGGTCCGCGTCGCTGATCTCCAGGTCGGCCGGTGCGTCGAAGACCGGCGGCTCGTCCAGGTTGTTCGAGGGCAGGTGGGACAGCAGCGCCTTGACGTAGTCGATCGCGTCGGCCTCGTCGGTGGCGAGGTAGTGCGCGTTGCCGCTGCGGCTGTTGTGGGTGCGGGCGCCGCCCAGCTCCTCCATGCCGACGTCCTCGCCGGTGACGGTCTTGATGACGTCCGGACCGGTGATGAACATGTGCGAGGTCTGGTCGACCATCACGGTGAAGTCGGTGACCGCGGGGGAGTAGACGGCGCCGCCGGCGCACGGGCCCATGATGAGCGAGATCTGCGGGATGACACCGCTGGCGCGGACGTTGCGGAAGAAGATCTCGCCGTAGAGGCCGAGTGAGGCCACGCCCTCCTGGATCCGGGCACCACCGGAGTCGTTGATGCCGATGACCGGGCAGCCGATCTTCATGGCCAGGTCCATCACCTTGACGATCTTCTCGCCGAAGACCTCGCCGAGCGAGCCGCCGAAGACCGTGAAGTCCTGGGCGAAGACGCAGACCTGCCGGCCGTCGACGGTGCCGTAGCCGGTGATCACGCCGTCGCCGTACGGGCGGGTCCGGTCCAGCCCGAAGTTGGTGGACCGGTGCCGGGCGAACTCGTCCAGCTCGACGAACGACCCCTCGTCGAGCAGCATCTCGATGCGCTCCCGGGCGGTCTTCTTGCCGCGCGCGTGCTGCTTCTCCACGGCGCGGGCCGACCCGGCGTGCACCGCCTCGTCGACCCGTCTGGCCAGGTCCGCCAGCTTGCCCGCGGTGCTGTGGATGTTGGTCCCGGTCTCGGTAGTCACCCTGGGAATATAACGATGGTTCAGGTCGCCGCCGCTGTGCACTACGCCTCACCGGGCTACCCGTAGGCTGGTTGTGTGCCGGGTTCTCCGTACACCGATCTGGATCGTCCGCCGCTGTCGGCGGCCCGGCTGCGTCGGGCGCTGGTCGCGCCGTACGGGCCGTGGTCCCGGCTGGAGTTGCGGACGGAGACCGGGTCCACGAACGCCGACGTCGCCGAGGCGGCCCGGGCGGGGGAGCCGGAGGGCCTGGTCGTGGTGGCCGAGCGGCAGACCGCCGGCCGGGGCAGGCGCGGGCGGGTCTGGCAGTCGCCGCCACGCGCCGGCATCGCCACCAGCGTGCTGCTGCGGCCCGGCGAGGCCGTGCCGGCCCGCGGCTGGTCGCCGGCGCCACCTTCGGGGTACGGGTGGCTGCCGCTGCTGGCCGGCGTGGCGCTGGTCGAGGCGGTGACGCTGCTGGCCGAGTTGGACGCCACCCTGAAGTGGCCGAACGACCTGCTCGTCGGGGGTGCCAAGTGCGCCGGGATTCTCGCCGAGGGGGTGCCCGGGCCGGGGCTGAGCGCCCCGCCGGCGGTCGTTGTCGGTATCGGGCTGAACGTGACGCTGCGCGCCGACGAACTGCCGGAGCTTCCGACCGGTCTGCCGGCCACCTCGCTGCAACTGGCCGGCGCGTCGGCCACCGACCGGGATCCGCTGTTGCGGGCCCTGCTCCGCTCGGTCGCCGACTGGTACGCGCGGTGGCGTGCGGCTGGCGGCGATGCGGCGGCCAGCGGTCTGCGCGAGGCGTACCTGGCGGCGTGCGGCACCATCGGCCGCGAGGTCCGGGCACTGCTCCCCGACGGCACCACCCTGACCGGCACCGCCACCGGAGTCGACCCCGACGGCCAACTCCTCCTCACCACCCCCACCGGCCAGCGCCCCCTGGCCGCCGCCGACCTCCACCACCTCCGCTGACCGCCCCTATTTGTTGATCATGAAGTTGTTGTCGAGTGGATCGCGTCCGAGTGACAACAACTTCATGATCGGTGCGATGGGGCGGGAGTGATGAGCCGCGTGGCGGATGGGGGTGGTGGTCGCAGGGGGTTACGGTCTGGGCGTCCGTTTCGGCGAGGAGGGTTCCGTGGCGTTTCCCGAGGACGTGCTCAGTGAGGATGAGCACGTCGTGCTGCACCTGCATCCGCACTGGAAGGCGCTGATCCGACCGGTGGCGGTGCTGGTGCTCGCCGTCGCGGCGGTGGTGGTCGGCGTGTTGTTCCTGCCCTCGGGCGGTGGCGGTTCCGTGGCGCTCGCGGTGATCGGCGGGCTGGCCCTGCTGGCCGTGCTGGTGTTGGCGGTGTGGCCGTACGTCTCCTGGCGCAGCACCCACTACCTCTTCACCAGCGAACGGGTTGTGCTGCAGCACGGCGTCTTCTCCCGCGATCGCCGGGACATTCCGCTCAGCCGGGTCAACGACCACTCGATGAGTCAGCAGTTCGCCGGCCGGTTGCTGGGTTACGGAACCCTGACCATCGAGTCGGCCGGTGAGCGAGGACAGTCCGTGCTGCACGACGTGCCGAGGGTCGACCGGGTTCAGACGAAGCTGTACGAGCTCGTGGAGGCATTCGACGACCGGCACTCGCTCGGTGACGGCGAACTGCGCGAGATTCTCGGCGAGCGCGACACGGCTGCCGGGGCGTAACCTCCCGAATCCGGCGCGACCGCCCCGCGCAGCGACAGGTCAGCGTCGGCGAGGGCGACGGGGAGCCGGGGCGGGCTGCAACTGGGCGGCCAGCTCGGCCTCCAGCTCGGCGTCCAACTCCGCCGCCAGCCGGGCCTCGTCGGGCAGCGACGCGGACCTCGGCTGGAGTGGCCGGGGGGTCACGCCGGGTCGGGCGGCCGGCGGCTGCTCCTCCTCCAGCTCCGTCACCGACTCCGCGAGTTCGGCCACCGGGTCCATTCCGGCCATGGTGTCCCACTCGTCGCGGGGCAGGCCGTGCCACCGCTGCGTCGCCTCGGCCGGCGCGGCGGGCTGGAAGACGAACGTCCGGTACGACCAGAAGCGGAACAGCGTCGCGAGCACCACACCGCCGGTCTTCGCGATGTTCAGCGCCAGCAGCCCGGTCACGCCCAGTCCGTACTTGGCGGCGGCGAGTACGCCGAGTTCGATCAGCAGCCCCGCGCCGTTGAAAAGGAAGAACAGGGCGTATTCGCGCTGCATCGCAGATTTCGGACGATCACGGTACGTCCAGTGCCGATTCATCAGATATGACGTGATGGTGGCCACGATGGTGGCGACGACGGTCGCCTTCAGTTGACCGTCGACGAAGACCGTGAGTGCGAGCGCATTGAACACGGCGTAATTGATGACCGTGTTGATGCCACCGACCAGGCCGAATTTGAGTGCCTCGTGGATGAACTTCTGCCAGCGCTCAGGCAGCAGACGGACGAGAGGCATGCGCAACACCTTAGGGCAGTGGGTCGGGGTCGGCTGGCTCCGACCGAACGAGTGGGCGGCAGGTCACGCCCGGCGGTCCTGGTTCGCTTCCGCGACGGGTGGCGTTCCCGCTTCGACGAAGACGAACCGTCGGTACGACCAGAATCGGAACAGCGTGCCGAACCCGGTGCCCACGATGAAGCTGGCCACGTTGTCGGCCACCCGGGTCTGGAAGACGGACGGCCAGATGCTGCCGAGCCCGTAGTGGCTGATCGCGAGGCAGGCGACCGCGATGCCCAAGCCCACCGCGTTGAAGAAGAAGAACAGCGCGTACTCCCGGGCCGGGTGGGAGCGCTTACGGTGCCGCCAGGTCCAGAACCGGTTGCCCAGGAAGGCGAAGGTCGCGGCGATGACCGTCGCGATCGTCTTCGCGGTGATCTGCTCCACGCCCTGCGGGCCGATCAGGTAGTTGAACAGTGCGAAGTCGATGAGGAAGGCGATCCCGCCGACGGTTGCGAACTTGCTCATCTCCCGGACGAGGTGACCGAAACGGTCGATCAGGGAGTGAACCAGACCCGAGCGGGTCTGCCGGGAGCCTGGCTCCCCGGTCATCGTGGCGGCCACCGTGCGAGCGTACCGGTTGGCGACCCCGGGAGCGGGTAGCAACCGGCACCGGGGTGCGGCGGTGCCGCGGCACGGACGGGCACGAACGGAGCGTAACCGGATCCGTGCGATCGGGTGTTGTTCACCGCTTCGGTACGCCCGGTCGAAAAACGCCGGTGTGGGTGCCGTCAGCAGGAGGTCCACCGAAGGATTTGCGTGAAACTGCGCGTGAAAGCGGGTAAAGGCTCGTGATGCCGCAGCGTGACCGCACCTTGTGCAGTTCTTCACAACCAGTCCCACTGACTGGAGAGGTCCCTCGGTTTACGCTGAGGCCAATCCCAGGTTTCCACGAAGGCGACGCGCATCGCGGCGCCGAGACTCGTGCACTCCATAGACCGGTCAGCGTCGACCACAAGGAGATGTGTCATGGTTGCTCCGGCCACCGTTCGGGGTATCGATCAGGCCCCTACGTCCCACCCGAAACTCCTCGCCTGGGTCCGTGAGGTCGCTGAACTGACCACCCCTGACCAGGTCGTCTGGGTGGACGGGTCCGACCAGGAATGGCGTCGCCTCACCGATGAGCTGGTCGAAGCCGGCACGCTCATCCGGCTGAACCCCGACAAGAAGCCCAACTCCTTCTACGCGCGTACCGACCCGACGGACGTCGCCCGGGTCGAGGAGCGCACCTTCATCTGTTCCGTGGACGAAGCGGACGCCGGGCCCACCAACAACTGGATGGCGCCGGCCGAGATGAAGCGGACCATGACGGAGCTCTACCGCGGCTCGATGCGCGGCCGGACGATGTACGTCATCCCGTTCTGCATGGGACCGGTCGAGGCCGAGAGCCCGATGTTCGGCGTCGAGATCACCGACAGCCCGTACGTGGTCGCCTCGATGCGGATCATGACCCGGATGGGCGCCTCCGTCCTGCAGGCCATGGGCGACGACGCCGACTTCGTGCACGCCCTGCACTCGATCGGCGCACCGCTGGCTCCCGGTCAGCAGGACGTGGCCTGGCCGTGCAACGACACCAAGTACATCTCCCACTTCCCGGAGACCCGCGAGATCTGGTCCTTCGGCTCCGGGTACGGCGGCAACTCGCTGCTCGGCAAGAAGTGCTACTCGCTGCGTATCGCCAGCGTGATGGGCCGTGACGAGGGCTGGCTCGCCGAGCACATGCTGATCCTGAAGATCACCTCGCCGGAGGGTCGGGTCTACCACATCGCCGGTGCCTTCCCGTCGGCCTGCGGCAAGACCAACCTGGCCATGCTGGAGCCGACCATCCCGGGTTGGAAGGTCGAGACGATCGGTGACGACATCGCCTGGATGCGGTTCGGCCCGGACGGCCGGCTCTACGCGATCAACCCGGAGTACGGCCTGTTCGGCGTCGCACCGGGCACCGACTGGAAGACCAACGCCAACGCCATGCGGACGTTGGACCGGGGCAACTCCATCTTCACGAACGTCGCCCTCACCGACGACGGTGACATCTGGTGGGAAGGCATGGGTGAACCGCCGGCCCACCTGATCGACTGGAAGGGCAACGACTGGACGCCGGAGAGCGAGAACCTCTCCTCGCACGCGAACAGTCGGTTCTGCACCCCGATCACCCAGTGCCCGATCCTGGCTGAGGACTACTACGACCCCAACGGCGTACCGATCGACGCGATCCTGTTCGGTGGCCGCCGTCGTGACACCGTGCCGCTGGTCACCGAGGCCCGGGACTGGGTGCACGGCGTCTACATGGGCGCCACGCTCTCCTCGGAGACCACCGCCGCCGCCTCCGGTGCGGTCGGTGTGGTCCGTCGCGACCCGATGGCGATGCTGCCGTTCATCGGCTACCACGGCGGCGACTACTTCCGGCACTGGATCGAGATGGGCAAGGGCGCCGACGGCGACGAGTCGAAGCTGCCCAAGGTCTACTACGTCAACTGGTTCCGCAAGGACCCTGAGGGCGGGTTCCTCTGGCCGGGCTTCGGCGAGAACTCGCGGGTGCTCAAGTGGATCGTCGAGCGGATCGAGGGCCGGGCGGACGCCGTGGAGACCCCGATCGGCATGGTGCCGACCCTGGACTCGCTTGACGTCGAGGGGCTGGACATGACGCCGGAGGACGTCCGCATCGCGCTGAAGGTGGACCCGGACGAGTGGCGCGACGAACTGCCGCTGGTCACCGAGTGGTTCGAGAAGTTCGGCGACAAGCTGCCCGGTGTCCTCTGGGCCGAGCTGGACGCACTGCGGGCTCGGCTCGACGCGGAGCAACCGCAGCGAGGGGTGTGATCGACGACGGATCCGGGCATCATCGGATCCCATGAGGACGGCCGCCGAGACCGAGGTCCGGCGGCCGTCCGCCGTCCGGGCCCTGACCGCACTGCTGGCCGTGACGGCCGCGGCCACCGTCGTGGTCGAGGTGCTCAACTGGTGGTACGCGCCGGAGCAGGGCTTCGGGCTCGCCGTAGGCACCGGCTGGGCGATGCTGCGCTCGTTCGGCTTCCTGCTGCTCATCGGGCACGTGCGGCGCGGCCGGACGGTGGCCCGCCCGTTCGGCCTGATCCTCGCCGTCACCACGGTCTTCGCGGTCGGCCGGCTGATCGTGCCCCGCCAGGGCGTGCCGCCGCTGCCCGGCCTGCTCGGCTTCGCCCTGCTCACCACGCTCTGCGCGACAGTGGTCTGGTTGCTGTACCGGTCGCCGGCGCTCGCCGAGCATTTGGTACGGCACCGGTCCCGACTGGTGATCGACCGCTCCGGCATCTCCTGGCGGGAAACGCCACCGCGCCGGCCTGAGGCGAGCGCCTGGCTGTTGACCGCCCGGGTGGCGGCGTTCACCTACAGCCCGCTGATGCTGGTGCCGGCCCTGGTCGCCACCGCCGCGATCCTGGACGGCCAACTGCTCGCCGTGCCCGCCGTGCTGCTCTGGCTGGGAGCCGGTATCGCGACCAGCTACCTGGTGCTGTTCTGCACGGCGTTCCTGCTGCGCGGTCGACGCTGGGCGGGCACCCTGCTCGTCGTCGTCACGGTCGCCGTGCTCGCCGTCGACCTTCCGCTGTGCTGGTGGCTGCTCGGCGTCGACGGCCTGATCCGCGACGGCGCGCCGCTGGTCGTCGCCGCCGCCCTCACCGTCTACGGCATCCACCGCGCCACCCACCCCACCCCCACCCCACCCTGACCCCCACCCCGCCTCCGCCCCCGCCCGAGCGGACAACATCGCCGATGTTGCTGTCTCGCGTGCCGATGAGGGGACAACATCGCTGATGTTGCTCCTTCCTGTTCCCCCGGCGGCGAGTTGTCCGGATCTTGACGTGCGGCTGGACGACAATTCGGAGCCGGGCTCCTTGCTCTGCTTCAACGGGCGCACTGGATCCGGGACGATCGCAGTGCGTGGGGTGAAGCAGAGCAAAGGCGGCAGAGCAGAGAGTGCCGCGCAGTCGAGGCGGGGCAGCGGGGCAGGGGACAGCGGGACAGCGGGATGCTTTGCAGCGGGGAGGGGCTGTGCGCGACGAGTTCGACGTGGTGGTGGTCGGGGCGGGGCCGGCGGGGGCGGCTGCCGCGCTGGCGGCCCGCCGGGCGGGTGCCGAGGTCCTGCTGTTGGACCGGGCCGAGTTTCCCCGGGACAAGGCCTGCGGAGACGGTATCGCCGCGCACGCGCTTGACGTTCTCGCCGAACTGGGTGTGCGCGACGCGGTGGACGGGTTCGCGCCGGTGCCGGCCCTGCGGCTGGTGGCACCGGACGGCGGTGCCGTGGCGCGGGCGTTGCCCAGGCCCGCGTACACCGTGCCGCGGCAGGTGTTCGATGCCCGGCTGGTGGCGGCGGCGGTCCTGGGCGGCGTGCCGCTGAGCCGGCGGGCGGTGCGCCGGGTCGAGGTGCGCGCCGACCGGGTCGTGCTGGACGGGGAGATCTCCGCCGGGGTCGTGGTGGGTGCCGACGGCGCCGGGTCCGTCGTGCGCCGGGCACTCGGCGAGCCGACGAATCCGGACCGTCACCTGGCGCTGGCCATCCGGGGGTACGCCCCCGCGCCGCCCGGTCCGCCCGCGCAGCTCATCGTCACCTCGGCCGCCCGCTGGCCGGCGTACGCCTGGTCGTTTCCGATCGGTGACGGCCGGGCGAACGTCGGGTACGGGGAGGTGCTGCGGGGCGAGTCGCTGACCCGCGCGCACCTGCTCGACCGGCTCGCCGCGCTGCTGCCGGGCACCGACCCGGCGACGGTCGGCTCGCTGCGCGCCCATCACCTGCCCCTGTCCACGTTCCGCCCGGCGCCGGGGCGGGGCCGGGTGCTTCTCGCCGGCGACGCGTTCTCGCTGATCAACCCGCTGACCGGTGAGGGGATCTTCTACGCGTTGCGCTCCGGCGCGCTGGCCGGGTACGCCGCCGTCGGGGCTCCCGAGCAGGCCGCGCGGCGGTACGCGACCGCCCTGCGGCGCCGGCTCGGCACCCATCTGCGGCACAGTTCGGCGGCGGCCTGGCTGGCCCGGCGACGCCGGGTGGTGGACGCGGCGGTGCGGGCGGCCGGTCGGGACGCGCGGGTCTTCGGCAGGGTGACCGAGCTGGGGCTGGGCGACGGGCTGCTGGACGGCCGGACGCTCGGCCTGATCGCCCTCGGCCTGTCGGTGCGGCATCGGCCACCGGCACACTGATCCGTACGGCGGCTCGCTACCCTGCTAGGTGATGAGTCTGCGGAAACTTCTCTACTCCGTCTACGAGCGGCGGCTCACGGCCAAGCTCGCGGGTCGGCCGGTGCCCCGCCACGTGGGTGTGATGTGTGACGGCAACCGCAGATGGGCCCGGGAGATGGGCTTCGTGGATCCGAACGACGGGCACCGGATGGGTGCCGAGCGGATAAAGGAGCTGCTGCGTTGGTGTGACGCCGCGGGCGTGGGACACGTGACCCTGTGGCTGCTCTCCACCGACAACCTGTCCCGCCCGTCGGCCGAGCTGGATCCGCTGCTCCAGATCATCGAGGACCTCACCACCGAGTTGGCCGAGGAGGGCAACCCCTGGCGGCTGCGGATGGTCGGTGCGCTCGACGTGCTGCCGACGCGCCTCGCCACGGCGCTCAAGGCCGCCGAGGAGCGGACCCGGGAACGCACCGGCAGCGCTCAGGTCAACATCGCCGTCGGGTACGGCGGGCGGCGGGAGATCGCCGACGCGGTGCGCTCGTTGCTGCTGGAACACGCGGCGAACGGCGGCACGCTTGAGGATCTGGCCGGCTCGCTCGACGTCGACGACATCTCCGAGCACCTGTACACCCGGGGCCTGCCGGATCCGGATCTGATCATCCGGACCAGCGGTGAGCAGCGCCTCTCCGGCTTCATGCTCTGGCAGTCGGCGCACTCGGAGTTCTACTTCTGCGAGCTGAACTGGCCCGACTTCCGTCGCGTCGACTTTCTCCGCGCGTTGCGTTCGTACGCCACCCGCCAGCGCCGCTACGGGGTCTGAGACGCCGTAGCGGCACCGGTCCCGGTCCGGCTCAGGTGAGCCGGTGGGTTGCCTCGGTGAGGAAGTCACCCAGGGCGGCCGGGGAGTCGATGGTGAGGTCGGCGGCTTCGGCGACCTCGTCGCCGGTCTCCGGGTTGGCGACGGCGACGCAGACACCGAGGAAGTCGGGGTCGGCGGCGGCGCGGGCGCGCAGCGCGGCGAAGGCCTTGATGTCGGAGACGTCGTCGCCGAAATACCAGGCCGCGCGTACGCCCTGCACCAGCTCGGCGATCACCATGCCCTTGTCCCGGTCGACCGGTGGCTTGATCTCCAGGACCATCCGTCCGATCTGGACCCGCAGGCCGAGGCGCTCGGCCTGATCCCGGCCCCACTGCTCGACGGTGGCGGCGAGTTGCGGCGCGGTTCTCCAGTGCAGGGCCACGGACAGCCGCTTGTACTCCACAAGGGTGCCGGGTGGCAGTTCGGCCCGGCCGAGTTCGGCGAGTTCCGCCATCGTGGGCACCCACGGCAGGGCGGCCGGTTCGGTGACCGTGTCGCCGCCGGAGTGGCTGTGTTCCAGGCCGTAGAGGCCGTACAGGTCGACCCCGGTGAGCCCACCGAAGTGTTCGCGCAGGAACTCCACCGGTCGGGCCGAGACGATCGCGATGCGCCGCACTATCGGCGCGAGGGTCTCGATGGCGGCCAGCACCTTCGGCGCGGGCTGCACCTGCGTCGGATCGTCGTCGACCGGCGCGAGGGTGCCGTCGAAGTCGAAGAAGAGGACGGTCTCGGCCGCCCGGTCGGCGGTCGCCCGCCAGGCCTGGTCGGCGTTCAGCGGGGTCTTCGGCTGCTGGTTGCCCAGATTCAACGGCGGCACGCGCGACAGCGTACCCCGGGTTCGACCGGTCAATCCTGGCGTGAATCCGGTGTGGGCGACAGGTGTGATTCAGCGTTCGGCGGCTCCACGTCCCCGGCGTCCGAACGGCACCACCGCCGCCTCCTGGCCGTGGCTGAGCAGGTAGCCCTCCACAAAACCGGAGTTCCGGTCGCCGGTGTGCGCCTCGATCTCCCGCAGCCGCTCGACCAGGAACTCGGTCAGCGCGGTGAGCCGGTCGTTGAGCCGGTCGTGCAACTCGGCGACGACGGCCAGGACGATCGCGGTGCCGGCGGTGGCGAGCGCGAAGAGGTTGACGAGCAGCGGAAGCTGCCCGCCGTTCAGGGTCAGGGTCACCGCGTTGCCGGTGATGCACAGCGTCACCGAGACCGTCGCGACCACGACAGCCAACCATTTCAGGGTCATGGAGAGACCCCCTTCTGTCCCGCAGGGCTGGGTTCGGCCTTGTCCCGTCCCCCCGCCGACGACGAGCCCAAGCAGTACGAATACGGACGCTAGCGCGCCCGATCCCGCCCCGTAGCGAAACGAATGAGGCTGACCTGCCGTTCTTTCGCCATCTGAGAACTAGCTGGCGGCGTCGCCTCGCTTTCGGACACCGAGCGGCAACGTCGGGCGATATGCGAGGTAACGAATGGTTTCTCGGATGTGGAACTTCTCCGCATCCGAGACGTCGGGATCGACCAGTCGGCGCAGCAGTGCCTCGACGTCGGGATCCATCGGTGGTGGTGACGGTGCGGTTCGGCGGGAGGTCGTCCGGTCCCAGCCCAACGCCGCGAAGGCCACTGTCGGGTTGAGACCGAGACCCTCGCAGAACGCCACCACCCGCTCGGCCTCCGGGTCGCTGGCCCAGTCGCCGCGTACCCACCGGTTGATGGTCTGCCGCGAGACGCCGGTACGCCGGGAGACCTCGGTGCCGCTCCACGCCCGGGTCGCGCGGGCCTCGTCGAGCGCGCGCCGGACGAAGGTGGCGAAGGCGATCTTCCTGGCGTTGGCCGTCTCGGTCACCTCGTGACCGTACGACCGTTGAGCCTGGGTGACGGCGCCTGCCACGCGTCTGTCACGCTTGCGTGACGTCGTTCTGGTGGAGCCGGATGAGGGTCCGGCACCCTTTCTGAGGGGTGTCACCTGGGCAGGATAGATGTACGTAGGTGCGGAGGCAAACGAACGAAAAGCTGATACTGTCACGTTCATGGGACAACCTACGGTGTGTCACGTGCATGAGACGATCAGTGCTCACCTGCGTCACGCGCCCGGTGCGAGGGGGACGCGGTGACCGAACTCGCAACCCGTGCTCAGGCGTTCGGTCTGGTGGCCGAGGGGGTCGCCGCCGGGCTCAGTGCGCCGTGGCGCCTCTACCTCGCCCGGGGCTGCCGCTACCTGTCGCTCAGTGTCGGTGACCGGGCCGAGTGGAACGCCTGGCGGACCCATCTCGGCTGCCCCGAACTGAGCGTGCGGGTCTACGACGCCGGCGGCGAGATCCGCCGCTCCTCGATGGCCGAGGTGGTCATGGACGGCTGCCGGATCAGCGTGGAACTGGTGGAGGAGATCGGCATCGACGACCTCGACCGGCTCCTGGTCGCCGACCCCACCACCGTCGAACCGGAGGAACGATGAGGTTCGCGCGGCGCACCGGAGCCGCCGGATGAGCCCGTTCCTGGCGATCTTCCTGGTGCTCGTGCTCGCCGCGACGAGCTACGCCGCCGGGCGGCTGCACGGGCAGCTCAGTTATCGGATCGGTTACCGCTTCGGTTACCGGCAGGGCTACTTCGACGGGGACCGTGGGGCGTGGAACCGGCGTCGTCGGGAGGCTCAGGCGGCCATCGCCTCCGCCCTCGCCGTCACCACGCCCTCGTCGCCTCCCGCTCGGGTCTCGGCCACGGTGAATCCGCTTCAGCCGCGCGGGGTGGGTGCGCCACCTTCGGCGCTGCGTGCCGACGGGCCACCGGGGGAGATCGAGAAGGGTCCGACAGCCCGCCCGGGCACCACGTACACCGGGTCGTCCTTCGGGGAGCCGGCCGCCTCGGTCACCGGGCGGCACCCGACCGGCACCCTCGTTCGACGGACCGGCTGAACCGGTCGACGGGCTCCGGCCCGTCCACAGACGCGGCGCGTACGCCCTCCGGGTGGCGCCGCCGGGGCCACGTCAGACCGGTGGCGGTGGTCCCACCGGCCGGGATGCGCGCAGGGGGCATGCATCCCGGCCGGTTCATCGCGTGGGCTCCGCGCGGGTTGCGGAACTCCGTCGCGTCCGCCCGCGGCAGTTCATGAGCGACTACTAGCCGGGACGGGTGCGGGGAGCTAGCGTCTAGGCATGGCGCGGGGTTGTCCCGAGCCAGCCGGCCCGCCCGGCCTGCGACCTCGCGCACGGGGCCCGCATCCGACCCCGTGTCAGTCGGGCATCCGGAGGAGGCGGACCGCGGGTGGCCGGGTGCCCATCCGCCGGAGCAGGCCTGTGACGACTCGCCGTACGACCGCCGGTGCCGACCAGGGCCCGGCCGCGACTACCACGACCCGCCGCAGCACCCGGAGCCGCCGCACGGCGGCCGCCGGTTCGGTCGACCCCAGGGAGCCTCGACCAGCGGGTCAGTCCTTCGTTCTGGACACCTCGGTCCTGCTCAGCGATCCGGCGGCGTTCCACCGTTTCGCCGAGCACGAGGTGGTGCTTCCGCTGGTGGTGATCTCCGAGCTGGAGGGCAAGCGGCATCACGCGGAGCTGGGCTGGTTCGCCCGACAGTCGCTACGCATGCTCGACGAGCTGCGGGTGCGCCACGGTCGGCTCGACCGGCCGGTGCCCGCCAACGACGTCGGCGGCACGCTGCGGGTGGAGCTGAACCACACCGACGACGGGGTGCTGCCGCCGGGCTTCCGTAACGAGTCCAACGACGCACGGATCCTCTCCGTCGCGCTCAACCTCGCCGCCGAAGGGCGGGAGGTGACGCTGGTCAGCAAGGACATGCCGTTGCGGGTCAAGGCCGCCTCCGTGGGGCTGCGCGCGGACGAGTACCGGCACGGCCAGGCCAGCGACCCGACCTGGACCGGGATGGCCGAGCTGGAGCTGGCCGAGGACGACATCGCCAAGCTCTACGCCGGAGAGGTCATCGACGTGGACGCGGCGGCCGGTCTGCCCTGCCACACCGGTCTGGTGCTGCACTCGTCCCGGGGCTCGGCGCTCGGCCGGGTGCTGCCGGACAAGACCGTGCGGCTGGTCCGTGGCGACCGGGAGGCGTTCGGTGTGCACGGGCGCTCGGCCGAGCAACGGGTCGCGCTCGATCTGCTGCTCGACGAGTCGATCGGCATCGTCTCGCTCGGCGGTCGGGCCGGCACCGGCAAGTCCGCCCTTGCCCTGTGCGCGGGGCTGGAGGCGGTGATGGAACGTCGCCGGCACAAGAAGGTGATCGTCTTCCGCCCGCTGTACGCCGTCGGTGGGCAGGAACTGGGCTACCTGCCCGGCTCGGAGTCGGAGAAGATGTCGCCCTGGGCGCAGGCGGTCTTCGACACCCTCGGCGCGGTGGTGCACGAGAACGTGCTGGAGGAGGTCACCTCCCGCGGTCTGCTCGAGGTGCTGCCGCTGACCCATATCCGGGGCCGCAGCCTGCACGATGCCTTCGTCATCGTGGACGAGGCACAGTCACTCGAACGCGGCGTGCTGCTGACCGTGCTCTCCCGGATCGGCCAGGGCTCGCGGGTGGTACTGACCCACGACGTCGCCCAGCGGGACAATCTCCGGGTCGGACGGCACGACGGTGTCACGGCGGTGATCGAGGCGTTGAAGGGTCATCAGCTGTTCGCGCACGTGACGCTCAGCCGTTCGGAGCGGTCGCCGATCGCCGCGATGGTGACGGACCTGCTGGAGGACATCCCGACCTGACCAGCTTTTCAGGGGTATTGCACCGAAATTTGGCGTGACCAACGTCACAATTGAGGTCTGCGGTTTCCCATCAGCCTCACTGTGCGCGATCGTGTCCCACGGGCGCCCACGCACCCGACGCATCGTTGGTGATCGTTCGTCACTCCAACACCGGAGCGGACGACGCCAGCCAGGCGACGCGGTGCGTCCACGGTGGCCGGTACGCCGGCCACGGGCGCCCGTGGTGCGCTACGACCTCAGTCTGGTCTGGGCGCACCGCGACCCTGACCCCGACGAAGGGATCACTTCGTGAGTCGGCCGTGGAGCCGGTTCGCCGCCCGCACCGCAGCCGTCGCGCTGCTCTCGGTGGGCGTGGCCGGTGGTTTCTACCTCAGTGAGGACCGCCAGTCCCAACGCTCAGGCCCCGGTGCTCAGGTGGCCGGCAGCGTCAGCGACATCGACGTCAACGTCGAGTACCGGCAGCAGGAGACGGTTTCCCGCCAGGTCCGTACCGCCCGGCAGCAGGCCACCGAAGTGCGGAAGCAGGCCAAGGCCGCCGCCGAGAAGGCCCGCAAGGCGGAGGAGGCGGCACGCAGGAAGGCCGAGGAGAAGGCCGCCAAGGAGGCTGCGGCCCGGGCCGCGAAGCCGTACGACGGCCCGATTCCCGAGTCCTGCGAGGAGTACAGCGGTAACCGGAAGGTCGGCTGCGCGCTCATGATCGATGCGGGCTTCAAGATCGACCAGTTCCCCTGTCTGGACCGGCTCTGGAACAAGGAGAGTGGCTGGAACCACAAGGCCCGTAATCCCTCCTCCGGGGCGTACGGCATCCCGCAGGCGTACCCGGGGAACAAGATGTCCTCGGTCGGCTCCGACTGGCAGACCAACCCGGTCACCCAGATCAAGTGGGGGCTCGGCTACATCAAGGGCCGCTACAGCACGCCCTGCGCGGCGTGGAACCACTCGCAGGCCAAGGGTTACTACTGAGCTGGACCACGGCGGCGGCGCGCGGGCGACCGCGCCCCGCCGCCGTGTCGCTCGTGCCTCGTGCCGGGAAAAGTGGCGGCTGTCGCCGTTTGCTGATAGCTGTTGACGGGTGACCCTGCTTCCCGGAAGTGGCGATCCCCACCGCTTCGGCACCGTGGCCTTCTACGCGTCCATCGGCCGGGCGTTCGTCGCCATGTGCGCGGTGGTTCCGGTGCTCTTCCTGATCGAGGGCCTCGACGTCTGGCTGGGCGCCGGGTTCGACTCCGCCGCCGGGATCATCCCGCAGCGCATCGACGGACTGGACGGCATCTTCTTCTCGCCGTTCCTGCACCACGGCTTCGACCATCTCTACAGCAACAGCATCCCGCTGATTCTCCTCGGCACCTTCGTGCTGGCCGCGGGTGCCCGGCGCTTTCTCTGGTCCACCCTGGTGATCGTCCTGGTCAGCGGGCTCGGCGTGTGGTTCACCGGCTCGTCCAACACGATCGTGGTCGGTGCCAGCGGGGTGATCTTCGGATACCTCGGCATCCTGCTCACCCGGGGCATCTTCGAGCGGAGCTGGTGGAACTTCGCCGTGTTCCTGCTGGTCGGGCTCCTCTACGGCGGCCAACTGGTCGGCGTCCTGCCCACCGACGAACGGATCTCCTGGCAGGGGCACCTGTTCGGGCTGCTGGGCGGCATCGTGGCCGCGATCATCTTCCGGCGTCGTCGGTCCGACCTCGACGGGCCGTACCGCTCCGAGTCTCCGATGACCATGCCCTGACTCGTCCGCCGAGCGCGGCGACCGCCACGGCGACCAGGGTCAAAACGGCACCGAGCAGCGTGGTCGGGTCGGGATGCGAGGCGGCGGAGGGCATCAGCACGTCCAGCAGCACGGCGCCGACCACCTGGCCGGCGACGGTGGCCAGACCGAGCAGCAACACGCCGGTGAGGCGGACCACCGCGGCGGCCACCGCGATGAACGTGACGCCGATCGGCCCACCGAGGTAGAGCCAGAGATCGTTGGGAAGCTCGCCGGGTGGCAGACCCCGCAGCGCGAGGCTGACGAGGAACGCGACAAGCAGCACCGCCGTACCGGCGGTGAAGTTGACGAGCGTGGCGGTCAGCGTGCTCTCGGTGACCACCCGGACCCACCCGTTCACCGCCTGCTGCCAGGCGACCGCTACGCCGGCCAGCAGCGGTAACAGGGCCAAAGCGAGGGTGGACGGCTCGCGGAACCGGTCGCTGACCGCCAGCAGCACCGCGACCACGGTCAGCGCCGCACCGGCCAGCCGGGCACCGGTCACCGCCTGCCGGCCACTCGGGCCGATCCCCGCCCGGTCGACCAGCAGGCTGCTCGCGGACTGGCCAGCCACCACGGCCACGGTGAACACCGCGACTCCCAGGGTGCCGACGGTGGCGCCCTGGGTGAACACCAGGAACGCGCCGCAGGCACCACCCAGGCACTGCCAGGGCCGAAGCGCTCCCTGCTGGAGGGCGGTACGCAGCGCCGTCAGTCCGCGTCGTCCGGCGCGGGTGGCCGGTACCAGCAGCAACAGCAGCAGCAGGCCCGAACCGAACGAGACGACCGCGGCGGCGACCCCGTCGCCGAGGCGTACGCCCAACTCGCCGTTGATCCGCGACTGCGTCGCCACCGCGACCCCGGCCAGGGTCGCCAGCGCCACCGCGCCGAACCGGCGACCCGCCGACACCGCCGGCCGGGTCGCCGTGGGGGCACTCAAGCCTGTTCGTCCAGCGGCCGACCGTCGAAGTCCACCGCCGAGTAGAGCGCCAACTTCTCCAGGCGGTGGTACGAGTCGATCACCCGGATGGTGCCGCTCTTGGAGCGCATCACGATCGACTGGGTGTACGCCCCGCCGGCCCGGTACCGCACGCCGCGCAGCAGGTCCCCGGAGGTGATGCCGGTGGCCACGAAGAAGCAGTTGTCGCCGGTGACCAGGTCATCGGTGGTGAGCACCCGGTCCAGGTCGTGGCCGGCCGCGACCGCCTTCTCGCGCTCGGCGTCGTCGCGCGGCCAGAGCTTGGCCTGCATCATGCCGCCCATGCACTTCAGGGCGCAGGCGGCGGTGATCCCCTCCGGGGTGCCGCCGATGCCCATCAGCACGTCGACGTCCGACTCGCCCCGTGCGGCGGCGATCGCGCCGGCGATGTCGCCGTCGGAGATGAAGCGGATGCCGGCCCCGGCGCGGCGAATCTCGTCGACCAGGCCGTCGTGCCGGGAGCGGTCGAGCACACAGACCGTGACCTCGGAGACGCTCGTGCCCTTGGTCTTCGCGATGCGGCGAAGATTTTCGACCGTGCCGGCCTCGATGTCCACCACGTCCGCATAGGCCGGGCCGACGGCGAGCTTCTCCATGTAGAAGACCGCGCTGGGATCGAACATCGCCCCGCGTTCGGCCACGGCCAGCACCGCGAGGGCGTTCGGCATGCCCTTGCTCATCAGGGTGGTGCCATCGATCGGGTCCACCGCGACGTCCACCTCGGGGCCGTCGCCGTCGCCGACCTCCTCGCCGTTGAACAGCATCGGGGCGTTGTCCTTCTCGCCCTCGCCGATCACCACGACGCCCTTCATCGGGATCGAGTTGATCAGCTTGCGCATCGCGTCGACGGCCGCGCCGTCGCCGCCCTCCTTGTCGCCCCGGCCGACCCAGCGGCCGGCGGCCATCGCCGCGGCCTCGGTGACCCTGACCAGATCGAGGGCCAGGTTGCGGTCGAGGTTCTGGGGAATTCGCGTCCTGATGGTGGTCATGAAAACGGCTCCTCCTCGCGGCGGTGCGGGGCGGGCCGGCGCTGCCGGCTTCGTCGCTGATCCTCACACGATGGCGGATGCGCAGCCGGGTCGGGGCGGTGATGGGACGGATACCGCCGGTCGGGCGGCTGCGAGAATGGCGGGGTGGAACCTGCACAGCCTGCTGACCGCACACCCGACGACGAGCCCGTGCCACCACCCGCAGCCGCCGCGAAGTCCGAGCGGTCCCCGCGGGACATGGCCATCTCGCTGCTCGTGCTGCTGATTCCGATCGCCCTGCTACTCGCCTTCTACCGGGGCTTTCTCGGTGGGGACGAACCGAACACGGTCGATCCGGCGCCCGCCTTCGAACAGGCGAGATCGGCCGGCGCGTTTCCGGTGAGCGAGCCGACCGGGCTGGGTGACGAGTGGCGGGCGGTACGCGCGACCTACCGTACGGCCGAGGACGGGGCGATCCTGCGGGTGGGATATGTCACCCCGGAGGGGCGGGGCCTGCAACTGGTGCAGAGCAACGTGCCGCCGGACCGGCTGCTGCCGGCCGAGCTGACCGACGAGGGCCGCCCGCAGGGGCAGGCCGATCTCGGGTCGGGCACCTGGCAGCGGTACACGGCCCGGGGCAACGAGCAGGCGTTGGTGCTGCTTGAGCCGCAGCGCACGGTGATCGTCGTCGGCGACGCCCGCGACAACGAGCTGCGCGCGCTCGCCACCGCCGTGGACTGAACGACCGCCACCGGCGCGGGTGGGCCGGCGCATCGGGTGCCCCCTGCGTGTCGGCGCGATCCGCTACGCTCCCCGGGTTCGCTGCCCGGCCGGCTGTGTTCGGTCGGGCTTACCTGCTTGAAGAGAGACGATCTGTGAACATTCGACGGTGGAGCGTGGGCCTCCTCGCCGCCACGCTGCTCGTTCCCGGCCTCGTCGCCTGCAACAACGCCAGCGGCGACTCGCCCTCCGCGGGCGCCTCGACCGATGCGGGCATTCCGGCCGACCCGAAGGCGGCGCTGGTCGCCAGCACCAAGGGGCTCGCCGAGGGCAACTTCACGTTCACCATCACGGCCGACTCGATGACCGGCAAGGGCACGTTCCACAAGCCCAGCAACAGCGCTCAGATGACGATGACCGTGGGTGACGAGGACTTCACCATGGACTTCGACCTCATCCAGATCCAGCCGGACACCTGGGTGAAGGTCGACCTCGGTGACCTTTTCGCCGGCGTCCCGGGGATGGAGGCGATCAAGGACAAGTACCAGCACCTCGACGCCGCCAAGGCCAAGGACGCGAAGAACCTCGACATCTTCAAGGAGGGCACCGACCCGGCCGACGCCGCCGGCATGTTCGAGGGCCTCGCCGAGGTGCAGAAGACCGGCGAGGGCACCTACAGCGGCACCTTCGACCTCACTTCGGTGAAGGACTCGGTGGCCGCCGACGAGGACATGCTCAAGGCGCTCGGCGACCAGGCCAAGGCGATCCCGTTCACCGCGAAGCTGGACGCCGAGGGGCGGCTGAGCGAGCTGGTCATGTCCGTCCCGGCGGCGGGCGAGACCAAGGCGCAGGACATCAAGATCGCCTACGGCGACTACGGTGCCGCGACCGCCGTGCAGAAGCCGCCGACGGACCAGGTCATCGAGGCGAGCGAGCAGACCTACGAGATGTTCAAGTAGGCCGAGCGGCGATGCTACGGGGGTGGGCTCAGCCCACCCCCGTACGCGTTCCGGCTGCTCGCCGAGAAGGTCGGAGGGGCTTGGCCGGTTTCGGGTGATTGGCGGGGCGGGCGGCAGGGAACAGAGGAGGGGAGCCTCCGGCGCGAGAACGCACCGGATGACCCTGCTGGGAGACACCGATGACCGTTCGACGACTGAGCGCCGGCCTCGTAGCCGTCGCCCTCTTCACGCCCGGAGTCGCCGCCTGCACCAACACCGGCGACGCCGGGCCGAGCGCCACACCGTCCGCCACCGCCACCGCCACCGCCAGCGCCACCGGTACCGCCGGTGAGGCCGACACCGACGCGAAGCAGGCGCTGCTCGACTCGACCCGGGAGATCCGTAACGGCAACTTCAGGTTCAGCATGTCCGGTGCCGGCTCCGTCATGGAAGGGCAGGTGCACCAGCCGAGCCAGAGCGCCGAGATGCGGGTACGCCTCGGCGAGTCGACCGACGACCTGGCGATCAGTCTTGACGTCATCCACGCCAAGCCGGACAGCTGGGTGAAGCTGGACCTTCAGGGCCAGGCGGCCAGCGGCGTGCCCGGGGTGGACCGACTCAACCTCGGCAAGTACCACCACCTCGACCAGAGCCGGATTCAGGGCAACCGCAGCCTGGGCTTCGACTTCGACAAGGTCGACCCCGCCGGCAGTGAGGCGCTGACCCAGGCCGTCACCGATGTCCGTCGTACCGGCGACGGGGCGTACGCCGGCACCCTCGACCTGTCGAAGGCCGCCGACGCCGGTTCCCTCGACCCGAGCGTGGTCGCCGCGCTCGGCGCGGAGGCGAAGTCGGTGCCGTTCACCGCGACGACCGACGCCCAGGGACGGCTCACCGAGATGGTCATCCGACTGCCCGAGGGTGGCCGGCCGGCCGGGCAGGAGATCAGGGTGACCTACTCCGACTACGGCAACGCGACCGAGGCGACCAAGCCCCCGGCCGACCAGGTCGTCGAGGCCCCGCCGGAGCTGTACAACCTGTTCGACTGAGCCCGAAGCGCGGCGACGTGGCCGGACGGCCGCCTCGCCCGGAATGAACCGTACGCGTCGTGGCGGGAGCCGACCGGCTCCCGCCGCGACGCCTGCCGGAATCGGCTGGACTGCCGGTCACCTGAGCTGGCCGTGCCGTGCCGGTCGGCCTGCCGGTCACCCGGGCCGTGGGCCTGCCGTGCCGGTCGGCCTGCCGCCGGCGACGGGTCCGTCCTCGGGTCCGGTCAGGCAGTCGGGTCGGGCCGCGCGGCGTCGATGCGGGCGCGGGCACCGTCGAGCCAACGTTGGCAGATCACCGTCAGCGCCTCGCCGCGCTCCCACAGCGCCAGCGACTCCTCGAGCGACGTGCCACCGGCCTCCAGCCGCTCCACCACCGACGCGAGTTCGGCGCGGGCCTGTTCGTAGCTGAGTCGTTCGTCCGACCCGCTTGTCTTCTCGTCAGTCATCGCACCCATCTCAGCACAACCGCCCGACACCACCGGCGGCCGCACCGCCGTCGTCCGCGCTCGCGTGCCGTCACCGCCGCAGCGGTCCGGCGGTGTGGCTCCGGGGCCCGGTTTGGTGGCTCACGCACCCGGCGCCCCCGAGACGAGGCCGCCGGCCCGGGCGGTGAATGTACTGCTCAGGTGTCGACCGTGGCGGACAGTTCGCCGTCGGCCAGGCGTACCCGAAGCGGATCGCCGGCCGCCACCTCGCTGGCCGCGCGTACGACGTGGCCGTCGGCGCGTTGCACGATGGCGTACCCACGGTCGAGGGTGGCGGCCGGGGAAAGCGCGCGCAACCGGGCGAGGGTGTGCCGCAGGTCGTCGTCGGCGGCGGTGAGCCGGTGGTCCAGGCAGCGGCCGGCGCGTTGGCGCAGTGCGACCAGCTCGGCGGCCCGTTGCTCGATCATCACCTGTGGCCGGGCCAGCACCGGTCGGGAGCGTAGCGCGTCGATGCGGTGGGCCTCCCGATCGACGAGGTTGTGCACGGCCCGGTGCAGCCGGTGCCGGGCCTGCTTGATCAGGCGTACCTCCTCGGCGAGGTCGGGCACCACCCGTTTGGCCGCGTCGGTGGGGGTCGACGCCCGGACGTCGGCCACGTAGTCGACCAGCGGCGCGTCCGTCTCGTGGCCGATGGCACTGACCACCGGTGTGCGACAGGCGAAAACGGCACGGCACAGTGCCTCGTCGGAGAAGGGCAGCAGATCCTCGATGCCACCCCCGCCGCGGGCCAGGATGATGACGTCGATGCTCGGGTCCGCGTCCAGCACCTTCAGCGCGTCCACGATCTGCGGCACGGCGGCCGGGCCCTGGACCGCCACGTTCACCGTGCGGAACTCCACCGCTGGCCAGCGTCGGCGGGCGTTCGTCAGCACGTCCCGCTCGGCGGCACTGGCCCGACCGGTGATGAGCCCGATCCGCTGCGGCAGGAACGGTGGGCGGCGCTTGCGCGCCCGGTCGAACAACCCCTCGGCGGCCAGCAGCTTCTTGAGTTTCTCCAGCCGGGCGAGCAGCTCACCGAGGCCGACCTGACGGATCTCGTCGGCGCGCAGGCTGAGCGTGCCCCGGGCGGCGTAGAACTCCGGCTTGGCGTGCAGCACCACGCGGGCCCCCTCGCGCAGCTCCGGCGCGCCGGAGTCGAGGACGTCGCGGTTGGTGGTGACCGTGAGGCTCAGGTCGGCGGAGGGGTCACGCAGCGTCAGGAACACGGTGCTGGCACCGGGCCGCCGGCTGATCTGCGCCACCTGCCCGTCGACCCACACCCACCCGAGCCGGGCCACCCAGGCACCGATCTTCTGACTGACCACCCGAACCGGCCAAGGCTCATCCGAGCTGCTCTTCCCACCAGCCCCCTCACCCACACCCACCCGCCCACCCTACGACCCCATCCCGACCGGCGTCGATCATGAAGTTGTTGTGCTCGGCACGGCGTGTCGCGGGCGACAACTTCATGATCAACGGGCGGTGGGGGGCGGCTCGGGCGCTGCCGGGTGCGGGGGTGGCACGTACGATGAGGGGGTGACTGAGGCTGAGGCGACTTACCGGACCGGCAAGCGCGTGCTCCTGGCCAAGCCCCGCGGCTACTGCGCGGGCGTGGACCGGGCGGTGCAGACCGTCGAGGAGGCGCTCAAGCTCTACGGAGCCCCGATCTACGTCCGCAAGCAGATCGTGCACAACAAGCACGTGGTGCGGACGCTGGAAGCCCAGGGCGCGATCTTCGTGGAGGAGAACGAGGAGGTGCCCGAGGGCGCCACGGTGATCTTCTCCGCGCACGGCGTGGCACCCGAGGTCTACGAGCAGGCCAAGCAGCGGTCGCTGAAGGCGATCGACGCCACCTGTCCGCTGGTCACGAAGGTGCACCACGAGGCGAAGCGGTTCGCCGCCGAGGACTACGACATCCTGCTCATCGGTCACGAGGGGCACGAGGAGGTCATCGGCACCTCCGGCGAGGCACCGGAGCACATCCAGCTGGTGGACGGTCCGGAGGACGCCGACCGGATCACCGTACGGGACCCGAACAAGGTGGTCTGGCTGTCGCAGACCACGCTGTCGGTGGACGAGACGATGGAGACCGTCGCCCGGCTGAAGAAGCGGCTGCCGATGCTCCAGTCACCGCCCAGCGACGACATCTGCTACGCCACCAGCAACCGGCAGCACGTGATCAAGGAGATCGCGCCGGAGTGCGACGTGGTGATCGTCGTGGGCTCACGCAACTCGTCGAACTCCGTACGCCTGGTCGAGGTTGCCCTGGACGGCGGTGCCCGTGGTGGCCACCTGGTCGACTTCGCCCACGAGATCGAGGACGCCTGGCTGGCCGACGCGCGGACGGTGGGCCTGACCTCGGGTGCCAGCGTGCCGGAGGAACTGGTACAGGAGGTGCTGGCACACCTCGCCGAGCGTGGCTTCACCGACGTCGAGGAGGTGGTGACCGCGAACGAGCGGCTCACCTTCTCGCTGCCGCAGGAACTCAAGCGGGACATGAAGGCCGCCGCGGCGGCCCGCGACTGAGCCACCGGACAGGTTCGTGAGCACGCCAGGCCGGCCCGGTGGAACTGATCACCGGTCCGGTACGTCAGAGCTTGGTATGAGGACCATACGGATCGCCGCCACCGCGTTGATCGTCTGCACGGCGCTCGCCGCCTGTGCCGGCCAGGAGGCGGGTGACGGCACCACCACCCCGACCCCGACGGGAGCGTCACCGGTGACCGAACTGCCCACCCCGGACCCGACCGGGTCCGCGCCCGCGCCCTCACCCTCCGACCCCGTGGACCCGACGGCGCCCACCACCCGACCGACGGTCCGGCCGAGCGCCCCGTCGAAGCCACCCGCGACCGGCGAGATCACGTTGACCGGCCGGGTCGAGTCCGGCGTCGAGCCCGGCTGCCTGCTGCTCGACGGCTACCTGCTGCTCGGCGGTCCTCGCGACGTGCTCGGCGCGGGGGCGTCGGTGACGGTGACCGGGCGCCCCGACCCGACCATGATGTCCACCTGCCAGCAGGGCACCCCGTTCGTCGTGGCCTCCGCCAGGCGCAGCTGATTTCGTGACCCCGGGCCGCCCGCGACGGCGGCACGGGCCGACGATGTGGATCAGTTGATGGCAGGATGCCCCGGTGCGGTACCGACCGATCCTTCCTGCGGCGGCCGGGGCCCTCGCCGCCGTCCACGTCCTCGGCATCCTCACCGGTGTTCCGCTGCTGCGCCAGGCCGAGGTGGCCGCGCTGCTGGTGTTGGCGGCGTACGCGCTGACCGCCCGGTCACCGGATCTGCCCTGGGCGTTGCCGGTGGCGCTGACCGTCCTCGTCGTCGACGCGTGGATCACGATGCCCGCCGAACCCGCCGACCGGGAATGGCAGGTCCTCCGACCCGGCGCAGTTGACCCGACCCTGGGGTTCGTCACCGGCCTCCGGCTGAGCTGGGCGGCGCTGTTCCTCGTCCTGATCCTGTTGCTGACCGGTCGGTGGCGTGACGCCCGCCCGGGACGCTTCGCCCTCGCCGGTGCGGTGCTGGCGGCGACGCTCGTGGTCGGGTACGCGGCCGTCCGGCTGGTCGAGATCCACTTTGCGGTACGCGCGACCCAGTCGCCCGGTCCCGGCGACACCGGCCCGTCCGGCGTGGCGACGGTCGGCGCCATGCTGGCACCCCTCGCCCTCGCCGTCGGCGCGGTGGTCCTGGCTGCCCTGCTGGCCGGGCGTCGCCACCGGATCGCCGCCGGCGGTGCCGTCCTGCTGGTGCTGGTCGCCGTGACCCACCTGGACGCGGCGCTCGCCTCGTTGTCGCTGCCGTCGGCCGCCGGACCTGGTGTCCTGCTGACCGCCGCGTTTAGGGCCAACGCGAGTCTGCCCGCCTCCGGACCGGCCGTCTTCGCCGCCGTCGAGTTGGCCGCGTACCTGCTGCTCGTGGTGGGTCTCCTCGGCCGCCACTCGAAGCGGGCCGAGCCGGTCGGCTGACCGGCTCGGCCCGTGGACGGACGGAAGCCCGCCTCCGGAGAACCGGAGACGGGCTTCCTGATGGTGCGGGTGGTGTCAGTTCACCGCGCCGATGGAGACCGCGCCGCGGCCGACGACCGCGCCTTCGGTGGTCACCACGGTCAGCTCACCGTAGAGGCTCCGGCCCGCGGCCGGGGTGGACTGGGCCGTCACCGTGCCCGAGATGGTGCCGGTGGCACCGTGCCCCAGGGTGAGGGTGCCGCTCGACGCCGAGAGGGTGCCGAGCGCCGGGGAGGAGAACGAGTCCCGGTAGTCGTACTCGGTGCTGCCACCCGCGCCGTCGACCGAGTACGCCTCGACGACGACGGTGTAGGTGCCCGCCTCCGGGTTGTTCAGGGTCACGGACTCCTCCGAGTCCCCGTCCGCGTTGTACGCGATCAAGGCACCGCCCCGGTACACGAACAGGTCGAGGTCGGCGCCGGCGTCCGAGGTGTTGCCGATGCGGGCGGTGAAGCTGGTGGCGCCCGCCGGCACGTCCACGGTGTACTCCTGCGTCGCGTACTCGACGATGGTCGGCCGCTCCGCGTGCGAGCTGGCCAGCGCGCCGCCCTGACCGGTCACCGTGACCGGGCCGAAGGTGTTCTTCAGCGACCAGGTGACCGGGGTCGGTGCGCCGGCGGTGACCGACGGCAGCTCGACCACGGCCGGCTCGACCGCGACGCCCTGCACCCGTGCCTGGATCTGGTACGGGTTGTTCAGCGACGGCGAGGTCCGCCGCGACTCGACCTCGATCTCCCAGACACCCGGCATCGGGTTCTGGTAGTCGCGCTCGAAGGCGTTGCAGAGGACCGTGCTGACGTGGTTGGTGAAGCAGGCCAGGCTGGAGGTGCTCTCCACCGGAACGCCCCACGGGTTGAACGCGATGAAGCGCGTCTGCGACCCGGTGGCGATGCCGGAGAGGTTGACCTGGAGCGCACCGGCGCCCGGGGGCACCGTCACGAAGTACGACGTGGTGCTGTTCCGGTCCACCGAGCCCTGCGCCGAGTAGGCGAAGTTGGGCTTGCTGACGTCGTTCGAGACCACCACCACGGCGGAGACCTCGAAGTCGATCGTGCTGGTGGCCGGGTCGTCGACGGTCACGATCGTGCCGTGCGCGCCGACGGTCTTCGGCTTGGCGATGATCGTGATGGTGACGGGCGTGTTCAGCGGCAGCGTGACGTTCTTCGGCGCCGAGAAGGTGCCGTCGTTGCCGCGCAGACCGATGTTGTGCTTGACGTTGCCGGCCGGGCCGCTGGTCCGGGTCAGCGTGACCTGGTACGACTTCGCCTGGTTGACCTTGTGGCCGCCGTCGGCGGAGCCGCAGCGGTTGTAGACGCCGGTGCCCTGGTTCGGCGTGGCCAGCAGGCCGGAGAGCACCGTGCAGACCGGGGCGGCGGAGGTGTACGAGCGGGTCTGGACACCCTTCTTCAGCAGCTTCCAGGCACCCGGCACGTTGAACATGCCGTAGCCCTGCCCGTAGGTCGGGGTGTCGGCGATCGGCTTGGCGGAGGTGAAGATCGCCCGCCGCAGCATCTCCGGGGTGATGCCCTTGTCGGTCGCCCGGGCGGCCGAGAGCAGCAGCGCGGCGGCGCCGGCGGCCTGCGGAGAGGCCATCGACGTGCCGTTGAACATGCCGTAGCCCGGCGGCAGCGCGTAGCCGGCCTCGGCGACCGGGCTGCCGGGCTGCCACACCGGCGTGGTGGAGATGGCCGAACCCGGCGCGGCGATGTTCGGCTTGGCGCCACCGTCCTCACGCGGGCCGCGCGAGGAGAAGTTGAACAGGGCGTTCTTCTTCTTGACCACCGAGCCGTAGTTCGCCAGCCAGGTGTCCTTGCTGATGCTGGCGGCGACGCTGACCACGTTGCCCGCCACCGACGGGTCACCGATGGTGTTCACGCCCGGGCCGGAGTTGCCGGCCGAGATGAACATCTGCACCCCGTAGGTGGTGATCAGGTTGTTGTAGAGGGTGGCGCGGGCGTTGTTGCCGTCGTTGAGCGCCGGCAGGCCACCGATCGACATGTTGATGACGTCGACCCCACGGTTGATCACCAGATCGGCCATGCCGGTGGTGAGCGCGGCGGCCGTGCAGCCGCCGCCCCAGGAGCAGGCACGGGAGGAAACGATCTTGGCGCCGGGGGCGGCACCGTCGAACGCGCCGTTGCCGAGCATGTCGTTCGCGGCGGTGATGCCGGCGACGTGCGTGCCGTGGGCGCTCTCGATGATGCCGATGTTGACGAAGTCCACTAGGCCGTTGGCGCCCGCAGAGACGTTCTTACGGTACTCGACGACGAACGACATCCGCTCCTTGATCGCGGTCGCCGGGTTGTCGGTGCCGAAGTGGCCGACGTCGAACTTCTCCTTGTACGGCCGCATCACGGCCTCGTCGGTGAAGTCACCGTCCTGATCGGTGTCGACCCAGATGTTGTTGGTGGTCGGGTCGAACAGGATGCCGAACCGGTCGGTGTTGTCACCGTCGCGGTTGACGTCACCGGCCGGGTCGCTGTCGATGGTGATGTTCTCGCTGAACAGGTTGAACCGGTAGCTGCCGGCCGGTGCGGTCCAGGTGCGACCGGCGAGGGTGAACGTCGGCCCGGTCACCTGGTTGATCATTGGCCGCCAGGTGGGGTCCTCGAACGGGTCCGTCGCGGTCACCCAGTCGACGATCTTGCGCTCGCCGGTGGTGGTCTCCTGCAGCGCCGGGTGCTCCAGGTCCACACCGGAGTCCATGATGCCGATGGTGACGCCGCGGCCGTCCCACTTCTTGTGCTGCTTGACGAACTTGACCGCACCGGTCTCGTTCGTCGGCATGTACGGGTTGTCGGCCTTGGTCCGGGCGCCCGGACCGTTGAGCGTGTCGCCCTGCTTGCCGCCCTTCTTGCCGCCGGGAGCGACCTCCGGCTTCGGGTCGGGCAGCTGGATCTTCTCGTCCAGGTCGATGGTGGCCACGCCCGGCAGCTTGGCGGCCTTGACCGCCTTGCCGGTCGGCACCTTGGCGAGCACGTAGCCGATGGTGTCGTAGCGCTCGGTGACGGCCGCGCCGAGATCCTCGAGGTCGTCGGCGACGTCCTTCGCCTTGCCCTTGTCGGTGGCGACGATCATCGTGACGGTGGGGGCCTTCTTCGCCTCCGCCTCGGCGAGCAACTTGGCGTCGTGCTGATCCAACGACTCGGCGGGGGTGGCCTGCGCGGTGTCGGGTCCGGCAGGAGCGGCGCTCGCGGTGGCGGCACCGCCCGCCACGGTCACGGCGCTGGCCGCCATCACCGAGGCGAAGAGCGCGGCGGAGGTACGCCGGCTCAGGTTTCGGGGTTTGCTCACGTTCTCTTTCCTCCAGAGAACTCAGGCGCCCTCAGAAGCAGGGCACGCGTGAGCGAAATCCTTCGTGGTGCCGACCGTCGATGTCACTACCGCCGGGTACGTTGTGACCATCTCGTGATATGCGAGACGCTCATTGTCACATCGAAGATGATAGGGGCCGATTTCAGTTAGACCGAGTTCGATCATCCGGTGTGGATTCCGCAAGCAATTCCGGCGCTTGCGGCTGCCGCGGCGCCAGCTCCACCTGCCCCGGCGTGGGCAGTTCCTGATCCGACACCCCCAGCTCGGCCAGCTTGCGGGCGCTCACCAGCACCCGCGCCTCCAGCGAGCCCACCGCCCGGTTGTACGCAGTGACCGCACCACCGAGTGAGGCACCGAGTTTACCGACGTGGTCACCGAGCGTCGACAACCGTCCGTACAGTTCCCGCGCCACCGTGTGCACGGCCATCGCATTGCGGGTCAGCTGTTCCTGCCGCCACGACCAGGCGACCGTACGTAGCAGCGCGACCAGGGTGGCCGGGGTGGCCAGCACCACGTTACGGGCGAAGGCGTGCTCCAACAGCGTCGGATCGCGTTGCAGGGCGACGTCCAGAAAAGGATCAGCCGGCACGAAGAGCACAACGAACTCCGGAGTGGACTCGAATGCGGACCAGTACGACTTGGCGGCCAATGCGTCGACGTGCGCCCGCAGGTGCTTGGCGTGCGCGTCGAGATGGGCGTCCCGGCCCCGCTCGTCGCGCGCCTCCATCGCGGTGAGGTACGCGTCGAACGGCGCCTTCGCGTCCACCACAACGCTTCGTCCGCCGTGCAGGCGAACCACCAGGTCGGGGCGTACCGTCTGCTGGTCGGTGGCGGCGGTGACCTGCTCGGCGAAGTCGCAGTGTTCCAGCATCCCGGCGGCCTCGACGATGCGCCGCAACTGGTGCTCGCCCCACCGCCCACGCACCTGCGGCGCACGTAGGGCCGCCACCAACTGCTTCGTCTCCGTCCGCAGCTCACCGGAGACCGCGCTCATCGCGCGGACCTGCTCGCGCAGCTCGGCGTACGCGTCGACCCGCTCCCGTTCGAGATCGGCGACCCGCTGCTCGTAGCGGCGCAGCGTCTCGTGCAACGGGGCCACCGCCCGGGCGACCGCCTCCTGCGACTGGGCCGTCGCCTCATAGCTCAACGCCCGCATCGACTGCTCTAGTCGCCCCTCGCCCTCGCGGGTGGCGCGCAGCGTGGCGTCCAACCGGGCGATCTCGGTCGCCGAGCGGGCCCGGGCGGCGAACCAGCCGACCGCGCCGCCGGCACCGAGACAGACGACGACAACCGCGAGGGTTTCCAGGTCCATCCTCAGGAGCTTGCCAAACAAGAACGGCACCCACCGGGCAGGGTGTCCGCGACATACCGTGCAGCCCGGTCTGTTCGGCCTAGTAGAAGTAGTGCCAACTGCCGTAGAAGCGGACGTCGGGGCTTGATGAGCGTGAGCTCAGACTGAGGATAGGGTCTGCGCCGTTGACCGAGTGGGGGGTATTGAAAATGTAGACATTGACTCTGGAATTGTTGCGCGCGGAGCGGACGGGCCAGTTCTTTGCCCAGGAGCACACGGTCGGCGAGTTGTGCCAGTCAGCATCCCTGTCGGACCAGGCGCACCGCTTTCCGGTTCCGTTGGCGCCGTCCCAGACGCACATGTTGCTGGTGGGGCAGTCCCAGGCGGCTGCCTGGGCTGCGACGGGTGGCGCTGCCACGAACATGATCGTTGCCAGGCCAAATATGGCCAGGATCTGCCGCACCTTCTTCACGGTTCCCCCGTTTCTTTTGGATCTGCCGATGGCACGCGTTGTGAGTCATTCCGCTGACCGACAGCAGCGAGATTCGGCTACGTGAAGTGGAGCTTACACTTCCGTCAATGCCCTGTCAGTCCTGAACGGCCCGGACTCTGGTTCAGTCGGGACCGGAAAAGTCGTAGCGGATGCCTCGCCGGCATGGAGTGGAAGCGCTCGGGTGGGAGATGTGGGACGGGCAACCGACGTCGCACCCGTCAGCGGGCTGCCATGCCGTGACCATGGCCCTGCTCTGTTCCCCTGCGGTCATGGCTTGCCACTCGGGAGTGGAGGGTGAACGGCCGTCCCGGGCCTGGGAGACCCCAGGCCCGGCGCCGAGACGGCTGCGGCCCGCCAATGCTGGTTCGACGGGCCCCTGATCGTCCGTCAGCCGGTGTTGCGCATGCCGGCCGCGATGCCGTTGACCGTGGTGAGCAGGGCCCGCTCCAGGGCCGTGCCGTCGCTGGGGGCGCGTCGGCCACCCGGTGCGGTGGCCACCGCCCGGCCGGCCGCCCCGGAGTCGCGGTACTGCCGCAGCAGCGCCACCTGAAGGTGGTGCAGCGGTTCCAGGTAGGTGTCACGTACGGCGAGGGTGCGTTGCAGCACCGGGGAGTTCTCCAGCAGGTCCGGTGAGTCGGTGACGGCGAGCACCTCGCGCCGGGTCAGCTCGTACTCCTGCTCGATCTTGTCGAAGATCGGGTGCAGCTGCTTCGGGACCAGGGTCTCGACGTACCGGCGGGCAATGCCGAGGTCGGTCTTGGTCAGCATCATCTCCACGTTCGACAGGAACGTGCGGAAGAAGTGCCAGTTGCGGTGCATCTCGGCGAGCACGTCGGCCAGCCCGGCCTCCCGGGCGGCGGCCAGACCGGAGCCGACCCCGAACCAGCCGGGCACGATCTGCCGGGTCTGGGTCCAGCCGAACACCCACGGGATGGCCCGCAGCCCGGACAGCCCGGCGCCGGTGTTCGGCCGCTTCGCCGGCCGGGAGCCGATGTTCAGCGCACCGAGCAACTCGGTCGGGGTGGAGGCCCAGAAGTACGCGGGCAGGTCCGGATCCTCGACCAGTGAGCGGTACGACCGGAACGCCGACTCGGACACCACGTCCATCGTCGCGTCCCAGCGTTCCAACATCTCGGCGGGTTGGCGGGGCGCGGTGTGCAGCAGCGTCGCCTGGAGCACGGCGGCCACGCTCAGCTCCAGGTTCTCCCGAGCCAGCGCGGGCAGGGTGTACTTGTCGGAGATGACCTCACCCTGCTCGGTCACCTTTATCGCGCCGTCCAGGGTGCCGTACGGCTGGGCCAGGATCGCGTCGTGCGTGGGGCCGCCGCCGCGCCCGACCGTGCCGCCCCGGCCGTGGAAGAGCCGCAGGTGCACCCCGTGCCGAGCGGCCACGTCGCGCAGTGCGCGCTGGGCCCGGTGGATGGACCACTGGCTGGTGGTGATGCCGGCCTCCTTGTTGGAGTCGGAGTAACCGAGCATCACCTCCTGCACGTCGCCCCGGGCCGCCACCAGCGCCCGGTACGCCGGCAGCGACAGCAGCTCATCGAGCAGCTCCCCGCCGGAGTTCAGCTCGGCCGGGGTCTCCAGCAGCGGCACGATGCCGATCCGGGCCCGGCCGCTGTGCACGTCGACCAGGCCGGCCTCGCGGGCGAGCACGACCGCGGCGAGCACGTCGTCCACGCCGAGGGTCATCGAGATGATGTACGACTCGATCACCTCGGCGCCGAACCGGTCCTGCGCCTCACGGATGGTGCTGAACACGTCGAAGGTCTTGCGGGCCGACTGGCTCAGCGGGGTGTCCGCCGTCGACAGCGGCCGGCGACTGGCCAGCTCGTCGGCGAGCAGCTTGGTGCGCTCCAGCCGGCTCAGCGACGGGTAGTCGTCGACCTCACCCACCGCCGCGTACAGCTGGGTGAGCACCTCGTGGTGCTTCTCGGCGTGCTCGCGGACGTCCATGGTCGCCAGGTGCAGGCCGAACGCGGAGACGGTACGGATGGTCGAGGCGAGCCGGCCGACGGCGGTGAGCTGACCGGAGTTGCGGGCCAGCGAGGCGCGCAGCAGATCGAGGTCGGCGATCAGCTCGGCCGAACCCCGGTAGTCGCGCCCCGGCACGTGCGGGGTGCCCTGGCGCAGCCGGGCCCGGGTGTTGGCGAGCTTGGCGCGGACACAGCGGGCCTTGAGCCGGTACGGCTCCTCGGCGTTGACCCGTCGGAAGCGGGGCGCCACCTCGGGCAGCGCGTCGAGGTCGGCGGCGAGGCTGGCGGACAGGTCGAGCGAGACCCCGCGCAGGCGGCGGGAGACCGACACCTCGTTGATCAGCTCTTCCATCGCCGCCTCGGTGGCGGTCAGGCCATGCTCGTGCTGAATGGCCAGCACCTCGCGGGTCACCGCCGGAGTGACGAACGGGTTGCCGTCCCGGTCACCGCCGATCCAGGTGCCGAAGGTCAGCGGTCGGGCCGTCGGCGAGGTTTCCACGCCGAGCGTACGCAGCGTCTCGGCGAGGTCGTCGAGCACCTGCGGGGCCGCCTCGGCGTACAGGTCACGCAGGTAGTAGATGGCGTTGCGCGCCTCGTCGGTCGGGTCCGGCCGGTCCAGCCGCAGCTCGTCGGTCTGCCACATCAGGTCGAGCAGCTCGGCCAGCCGCCGGTTCGCCGGGCCTTCGTCGCTGGCGCCGTAGAGGATCGCGTTGGCGGTCTCGGCGTCCAGCTCGTCGGCGATCGCGCGCAGCTTCGACAGGATCGACCGGCGAGCCGCCTCGGTCGGGTGAGCGGTGAAGACCGGACGTACCGCCAACCGGCGGGCCACCGAGGCGATCTCCTCGGCCGGCACCCCGCGTTCGGCGATCATCTTGGCCGCCTGGTCCAGCCAGCCGCCCTGGACGGCGCGGCGACGCCGCAGGTCGCGGGCCCGGTGCACCTGCTCGGTGATGTTGGCCAGGTGGAAGTAGGTGGAGAAGGCGCGGGCCAGCTTGGTGCCGGTGGTCACGTCGAGCCCGCCGAGCCGCCGGGCGGCGGCCGGCGCGTCGGTGCGGACCTGGGCCCGGATCTCCTCGACGAGGTCGAGCAGCGGGCGCCCCTCCTGGCGGGCCAGGGTCTGCCCGAGCAACGTGCCCAACCTGCGGATGTCGGCGCGCAGCGCGGCGTCGGGGCCGTCGTGATCGTGCTGGTCGGTCACCATGCGCTCCTCACGTCAAGTACGAAGGACAGCGCTGTCCGACTCCCCCGATCGTATCCACGCGAACCCGCCCGGAAGGAAGGGCCCCTTGATAACGCCCTTCGTTTCAGGGGGACCCCGACCGGGCGTCGACGCTGCCGAGGTGCGCCGGTCGAGGACTTCCGGAGGCCGAAAACCGCTGTTCACGGCCGATAGCGTCGGGACATGACGTCGTTGGTTGAGCCCCCGAAGCCCCGACCTGGCGATCGAGTGGCGATCGTCTCACCCTCCGCCGGTCTGCCAGGTCTCTTCCCGCACGTGTACGAACTGGGGCTGCGCCGGCTGCGTGCGGAGTACGGCCTGGAGCCGGTCGAGTACCCGACCACCCGGATCATGGGTGCCGACCCGCGTGACCGTGCCCGGGACCTGACCGCCGCCTTCGCCGATCCGACGATCACCGCCGTGCTGGCCACCGTCGGCGGCGACGATCTGATCACCGTGACGCCTCATCTGGACGACGAGGTGCTACGGGCCAACCCGAAGCCCTACTTCGGGTACTCCGACAACACCAACGTGCTCAACCACCTGCACCGGCTGGGCGTGGTCAGCTACCACGGCGGTTCGGTGCTGGTGCACCTCGGCCGCCCCGGCGCGCTGCACCCGCTGACCGCCGACTCGCTGCGCGCGGCGCTGTTCGGCAGCGACTGGTACGACCTGACCCCGGCGGCGCAGTGGGGCGATGAGCCGAACGACTGGAACGATCCCGCGTCCCTCGCCGCCGAGCCGGTGATGTTCCCCGGCACCGGCTGGCGTTGGCAGGGGCCGGCGAAGGTGGTCGAGGGACGCACCTGGGGCGGCAACCTGGAGGTGCTGCACTGGCTGCTCGCCGCCGACCGGGTCGCACCGGCGGCCACGCTGGCCGGGTCGGTCTTCCTGATGGAGACCTCGGAGGAACTGCCGCCGGCCGTCGAGGTCTACCGCATGCTGCGTAACCTCGGTGAGCGTGGCCTGCTCGACGGCTTCCCCGCCGCGCTCGTCGGTCGCGCCAAGGCGTGGGAGTTCGGCCGCCGGCTCACCCCGGCCGAGAAGAAGGCGTACGCCGAGGACCAGCGGGCCGCCGTCACCCGGGCCTTCGCCGAGTACGCCACCGACACGGTCCTGGTCTTCGACGTCGACTTCGGTCACACCGACCCGCAACTGATCATCCCGTACGGCGGCGAGGTCCGGGTGGACGCGGTCCGGCAGCGCATCTCGGTGCGCTACTGACGGCCGAGCCAGCCACCGAGGCGCGACATCCACTCGACATGCGGGATGTCGCGGTATCCGCGCCGACGGAAGCCGCGACATCCCGCATCCGGAGTTGACCGTGCCCCGCAGTCCACGACGCCCGGTCCACGACGCGCCTCAGTCCACGGCGGCGAAGGCGCGGACGGGGAAGGTGCCCATGCCGGCCACCCTCGGTGGCGCGGCGGTGAACCGGAAGCCGTCCGGCGGCAGGGCGTCCAGCCCGGTCAGGTGCTCCACGATCGGGATGCCGGCGGCCAGCAGGAGGCTGTGCGCGGGCCGCTCACCGCCGGCCGCGGGACCCATGGCGTCAATGTTGATCGAGTCGATGCCGACCAGGGCGGCGCCCGCGTCCACCAGCGCCTGTGCGCCGTCACCGGTCAGATGGGGCGCCTCCGGGGCGCCGTACCGGTCGGTGCCGAAGTGCGCGTCCCAGCCGGTGTGCAGCAGCACCGCCTTGCCGGCCACGTCGTACGGCGCCAGTAGCAGCCGGTCCACCGCGCGGGTGTCGGCGGGCAGCCGGACGACGAGTCCGGGCAGGTCGGCGAGGCGGTCCAGCGGGAAACCGGACAGGTCGACACCGTCGGCGTACCGGTGGGCGGGGGTGTCCAGGTAGGTGCCGGTGTTGGCGATCATGTCGATCCGGGCCACGTGGAACTCGGTGTCCGGCGCGTAGTGCTCGCGGGACGCCTCGCGGCTCAGCCACTCGGTGATCTTCGGGGCCGGCCAGCCGGGCAGGGTGATCATCCCGTCGGTGACCAGGTGGCTCAGCTCGATCAGCCGCCGCCCGGTCACGCCGTCCGGGGCACCGCCGACGGCGCGTCCACCCTTGTGCGGTTCCTCGATGATCGTCTTGTTGGTGATCCGTACCTCGGCGACCATCAGCAGGCCGAGATGCCGGACGAACAGCGCCGCCAGGTCGGCGTCGTCGATCCGGTCGCCCGGGATGTCCAGCCGGAACCCCTCGGTGCTCAGGCTTCCGCCGTTGGCGAAAGCGACCACCGCGTCGAACTGCGCCCGCCACTGCCCACTCACGCTCCCACCCGATCACCCCCCACCCGACCAGTCAAGATCCGCCACTGCCTCTGCCGTCCCGGTCGAGGCGACAACTTCGGGGAGAGTGTCGCCTCCCACGCCCCGCAGCCTGCACTTTCCCCGCAGTTGCACACGCCTCGGGATGGTCGGGGCGCTTCGGCGAGGCGTCGGCCGGGAGGGTGGGAAGCGGGGTGAAGGTCGGTGGGCAGAGCTAGGCTGGCACCCGCACCCCCCGTCCGGGCTGGACGCGGGGTGATCGTCGTGTCCCCACCTCGGAAGTGATCATGACTGCGCTCACCGGACTGTTCGCCGCCGCCCTGGCCGACCCGGGCCTGGCCCGCGTCCGTGACCTGGCGCGCTCCGGTGCGGCCCAGGTCGACGGACTCGACCTGACCGCCCCACCGGCACTGCGCCCGTTCGCGGTCGCCGCGGTCGCGGCGGATCCCGACGACCGTGCCGGCGGCCCGGCTAGCGGCGGCGGCTCGGGCAGCGGTGCGACGGCTGGCGGCGCGGGGCGGGCGGTGCTGGCGGTCACCGCCACCAGCCGCGAGGCCGAGGATCTCGTCGCCGCGCTGGGCAGCCTGCTGCCGCCCGAGCAGGTGGCGATCTTCCCGAGCTGGGAGACGCTGCCGCACGAGCGACTCTCCCCACGCTCCGACACCGTCGGCCGGCGGTTGGCCGTGCTGCGCCGGCTCGCGCACCCGGACTCGGCGGACGCGCACGGCCGCACCGGCCCGCTTCGGGTGGTGGTGGCCCCCGTCCGCTCGGTGCTGCAACCCCAGCTCAAGGGGCTCGGCGATCTGGAACCGGTCCGGTTGGCCGCCGGTGACGAGGCCGACCTGGAGCAGGTCGCCCGCCGGCTCACCGACATGGCGTACGCCCGCGTCGACCTGGTCACCAAGCGGGGCGAGTTCGCCGTGCGCGGCGGCATCCTGGACGTCTTCCCGCCCACCGACGAGCACCCGTCCCGGGTCGAGTTCTGGGGCGACGAGGTGGAGGAGATCCGCACCTTCGCCGTCGCCGACCAGCGCACCATCGAGCAGATCCCCCAGCTCTGGGCCCCGCCCTGCCGGGAACTTCTGCTCACCCCCGAGATCCGGGAGCGGGCCGCCATCCTCGCGCAGCAGCACCCGGAGCTGGCCGAGATCCTGGACAAGCTGGCCGGCGGGGTGCCGGTAGAGGGCATGGAGTCCCTGGCCCCGGCGTTGATCGGCGACGACTCGATGGAGCTGCTGCTGGACTGCATGCCGGCCGGCACCCACGTGCTGCTCTGCGACCCGGAGCGGATCCGCACCCGGGCGCACGATCTGGTGCGTACCTCGGAGGAATTCCTCCAGGCCAGCTGGGCCGCGGCCGCCGTCGGTGGCCAGGCCCCGGTCGACCTCGGCGCCGCCGCCTTCCACACCCTCGCCGACGTACGCGCGCACGCCGCGACGCTGCGCCAGCCCTGGTGGACGCTGTCCCCGTTCGGCCTGGCCGAGCCGGTCGGCCCAGCCGCGACCCGGCAGCCCTGGGAGGACGAGCCGGCGGCGGTCGACGTCACCCCCGACGACGCCATCGCGGTGGCCCTGGCGGCCCAGCCCGCACCGCTCTACCACGGCGAGACCGCCCGGGTGGTCGACGACCTCAAGCGGTGGGCCGGCGAGGGCTGGTCGATCGCGTTGGTCTTCGAGGGGCACGGCCCCGCCCAACGGGCCGTCGAGGTGCTTCGTGACGGCGGTCTCGGTGCCCGGCTGACCGAGGAGGTGCCGGCCGCGCCCGCCCCGGGTGAGCTGCTGGTCACCTGCGGCAGCCTGACCGGTGGCTTCGTCGACGAGGCGGCCCGGTTCGTGCTGCTCACCGGCAGCGACGTGACCGGCGGTCGGGGCGTGTCGACCCGGGACATGCGGAAGATGCCGAGCCGGCGGCGCAACACCATCGACCCGCTTGAGCTGCGCGCCGGTGACCACGTGGTGCACGAGCAGCACGGCATCGGCCGGTACGTCGAACTGGTGCAGCGCACCGTCAACGGCGCCTCCCGCGAGTACCTCGTCATCGAGTACGCCCCGAGCAAGCGCGGCCAGCCCGGTGACCGCCTCTTCGTCCCCACCGACCAGCTCGACCAGTTGAGCCGCTACGTCGGCGGCGAGCAGCCCACCCTGCACAAGATGGGCGGCTCGGACTGGCAGAAGTCCAAGGCCCGGGCCCGCAAGGCGGTCAAGGAGATCGCCGCCCAGCTGATCCAGCTCTACGCCGCCCGCAAGGCGTCCAAGGGGCACAACTTCGGGCCGGACACCCCGTGGCAGCGGGAGTTGGAGGACGCCTTCCCCTGGCAGGAGACGCCCGACCAGCTCGCCGCCATTGAAGAGGTCAAGCGGGACATGGAGCAGAGCATCCCGATGGACCGGCTGATCTGCGGCGACGTCGGCTACGGCAAGACCGAGATCGCGGTACGGGCGGCGTTCAAGGCGGTGCAGGACGGTAAGCAGGTGGCCGTGCTGGTGCCGACCACGCTGCTGGTGCAGCAGCACTACAACACCTTCGCCGAGCGGATGAGCCAGTTCCCGGTGACCATCCGGCAGCTGTCCCGCTTCCAGACGCCCAAGGAGGCGGAGCAGACCCTCGCCATGGTCGCCGACGGCACCGCCGACATCGTCATCGGCACCCACCGGCTGCTGGCGTCGGCCACCCGGTTCAAGTCGCTCGGGCTGGTCATCGTCGACGAGGAGCAGCGTTTCGGCGTCGAGCACAAGGAGCACCTCAAGTCGATGCGGGCGGCGGTCGACGTGCTGAGCATGTCCGCCACCCCGATTCCGCGCACCCTGGAGATGGCGATCACCGGCATCCGGGAGATGTCCACGATCGCCACCCCGCCGGAGGAGCGGCACCCGGTGCTCACCGCCGTCGGCGCCCAGGACGACCGGCAGGTGGCCGCCGCGATCCACCGTGAGCTGCTCCGCGACGGTCAGGTCTTCTACCTGCACAACCGGGTCGAGTCGATCGAGCGGACCGCCCGCCGGCTGCGCGAGCTGGTGCCCGAGGCGCGGGTGGCGGTGGCGCACGGGCAGATGGGTGAGGACGCCCTGGAGAAGGTCATGGTCGGCTTCTGGGAGAAGGAGTACGACGTCCTGGTCTGCACCACGATCGTCGAGTCCGGCATCGACATCCCGAACGCCAACACGCTGATCGTGGAGCGGGCCGACCTGCTCGGCCTGGCTCAGCTGCACCAGATCCGGGGCCGGGTGGGCCGGGGCCGGGAGCGGGCGTACGCGTACTTCCTCTATCCGCCGGACAAGCCGCTCACCGAGCACGCCCACGAGCGGCTGGCCACCATCGCCCAGCACACCGAGCTGGGCGCCGGCATGTACGTGGCCATGAAGGACCTGGAGATCCGGGGCGCCGGCAACCTGCTCGGCGGCGAGCAGTCCGGGCACATCGAGGGCGTCGGGTTCGACCTGTACGTGCGGATGGTCGGTGAGGCGGTGCAGGCGTTCAAGGGCGAGCGTCCGGAGGAGGAGACCGATATCAAGATCGACCTCCCGGTGGACGCGCACCTGCCGCACGACTACGTGGGGGTGGAACGGCTGCGCCTGGAGATGTACCGCAAGCTGGCGGAGGCGCGCGACGAGGAGCGGCTGCGCGAGGTGGCCGCCGAGATGACCGACCGGTACGGCGAGCCGCCCGCACCCGTGCAGAACCTGATCGCGGTGGCCCGGTTCCGGCTGCTGGCCCGGTCCTACGGCCTCACCGACGTCAGCATGCAGGGCAAACACATCCGGTTCGGTCCGCTGCCGCTGCCCGACTCCAAGCAGTTGCGGCTCAAGCGCTACCACCCCGACTCGGTCTACAAGGCCGCCCTCGACCAGGTCAGCGTGCCTCGTCCGACCACCCGTCGGGTCGGTGGCGAACCGCTGCGCGACCAGCCCCTGCTCGAGTGGTGCGCCCAACTCCTCTCCGACGTCCTGGGCGCACCCGCCGGTGTCACCGGCGGTCAGGGGGCATGAGAGAGTGACGGGCATGCGTGCTCGCCGTCTTGTCGCCGTCGCCAGCGTGGCGGTCGGCCTCGTCGCCCTCGCCGGTTGCCGTTCCGAGCCCGGTGTCGCCGCGTACGTCGGTGACCATCGGATCACCGAGGACGCGGTCACCGGGATCATCGAGGACGCTCAGGCGAAGAACCCGACCCCGACCGAGGGGGACGAGGTGCCGCCCGGCCAGGAGCCTCCGCCGCCCGGTCAGGAGCCCCAGATGCCCGGGCGTAGCCAGGTGGTGAGCACGCTGGTGCTCAGCGAGGTCTGCGAGCGGGTCTCCGCCGACGAGGGCTACCGGCCGCAGAACCAGGTCGACCCCGCGCAGGTGGCGCAGGGCCTCGGCCTGAGCCCGGAGACGGGGTACGTGCGGCAGGTGGCCGAGCTTTACACCTGCCTGTCCGGCATCCCGATCGGCGCTCCGGTGGCCCCCACCGAGCAGGAGCTCATCGACCTGGTCGAGGCGGGCAAGCGGGCCGGCGCGGTGCCGCCCGAGGTGACCGTCGAGCAGGCCGCCGCCCAGCTCGACGGCGACCAGCTGCGCCAGGCCCTGGCCAACCGCAACTCGCTGCGCGAGGCCGTCGAGACGTACGACGTGACGGTCAACCCCCGGTACCGGCCGCTGGTGTTCCCGGTGCTGAGCTTCACCGGGCAGGCCATCGCGGTGGGCGTGCCGCTGGGTGAGCCGGCCTCCGACACGGTCACCGACATCTCCACCCCGCAGTCGCGCCCCGAGCCGCCCGTACCGACCGCCGGCTGAGCATGCCCCGGATCGTCCTGCTGGTGACCTCGCCCCGGTTGCCGGCCGGGCTGCTGACGGCAACCGCCTGGGACGTCGTACGCGCGGCTCCGGTGCTGGTCGCCGAGGAGAGCGAGCTGACCACGGCGCTGCGGTCGGCGGGCGCCGAGGTGCGGGTGCTCGACGGGCCGCCGGTGCCGGCGCTGCTGGACGCGGTGGCGGCGCACGACACGGTGGTCTGGCTGGCCGGCCCGGCCGGTGACGAGTCGGTGGCCCGGGAGCTGGGGCTGCGGCTGGCCCGCGAGCCAGGGTTGGCGGAGCTGGAGCTGATGTACGGCTCGTGGGATCCCCCGGGCGCTCGCCTGCTGGACGCGGTGGCGGTGCTCGACCGGCTGCTCTCGCCCGGCGGGGATCCGTGGAAGCGGGCGCAGACCCACCGCAGCCTGGCCCGCTTCCTGCTGGAGGAGAGCTACGAGGCGTACGACGCGATGAGCGCGGGGGACACCGACGCGCTGCGCGAGGAGCTGGGCGACGTGCTGCTCCAGGTGGTGCTGCACGCCCGGTTGGCCGAGGAGTTGCCCGAGGACGAACGCTGGACCATCGACGACGTGGCCGGTGGGTTGGTGGACAAGATGATCCGGCGCAATCCGCACGTCTTCGCCGGTGCCGAGGCGGGCACCCTGGAGGAGATCACCGCCAACTGGGAGCGGATCAAGCAGGCGGAGAAGGCCCGTGACTCGGTCCTCGACGGCATCGCACTGAGCCAACCGGCGCTCGCCCTGGCGGCGAAGATCCTGGAGCGTGCCGCCCGCGCCGGCGTCACCGCGCCGCTGCCAGCACCGCAGGCGCAACCGGATCCGGAATCCACCCTCGGCGCCCACCTGCTCGCCCTGGTCGCCCAAGCCAACGCGACCGACCTCGACCCCGAAGCCGCCCTCCGCCGCACCACCCTGGCTCACGCCCAAACCCTCCGCACCACCGAAACAACCCCACCCCCCAGCCCCGGTTGACCAAGAAGTTTGCGTCCACCGCCGGCTCGGGAGCGACCAAAACTTCTTGATCAACTGGCGGCCCGGGGGCGGGTGGTTAGGGTCGGGGGGTGGAGCGGTTTCAGGTGGTGGGGGAGCGGGTTGTCGAGGCGTTGCTAAGGAGTCGGCCGGGGCTCGCCGGGACGGCGGGGGACCATCGGGTCGACGATCGGCTGCCGGATTTCTCAGCCGACGCGGTCGCGGGGGACCGGGCGATGCTCGTCGACGCGGCGAGCGCGCTCGTCGAGATCGACCCCGACGACCTCGACGTCGAGGAACGGGTGGACCACGCCCTGCTCTCCGCACTCGTCGACCGGGAGCTGTTCGAGCTGACCGAGATCCGGGGACACGAGTGGGACCCGCTCGTCCACAATCCCGGTCCACTGCTGCACGCCCTGCTGTCGCGCCCGTACGCGCCGGTGGAGGTGCGGTTGGCCGCCCTCGCCGGCCGCCTCGCCGCGGTCCCGGATGCGCTGGCCACCGCGCGCGCGACGTTGCGTGACATGCCCCGGATCCACGCGGAGACGGCGGTCGGCCAGTTCACCGGGGTGGCGGCGCTGATCCGCGACGAGGTTCCCGCACTGCTCGCGCGGGCCCCCGTCGGCTTCGACCGGATCGAGCCGGCGGCCACCTCGGCGCTGGCCGCGCTCGACGAATTCGTCGCCTGGCTGCGTGTCGGCCTGACCGCCGACGCCGGCCCGGGCCGCGATCCCCGCCTGGGTCGGCGTCGCTGGGAGGCGCGCCTGTGGCACACCCTCGACACCGAGCTGAGCGCCGCCGAGATTCAGCGGCGGGCCTGGGCGAACCTCGACCGGGTCACCGACGAGATCCGCGCGGCGGCGGTCGAACTGGTCGGTGGCCCGGCCGACGACGAGACCGTACGCCGGGCCCTCGACCTGCTCGCCGCCGAACACCCCGACGACCACACGATCGTCGACCTGGCCTCGATCACCCTGGACGAGGCGAGTGACGTCGTCCGGGCGCACGACCTGGTGACCGTGCCGGACGACCCGTGCGTCATCCAGGTGATGCCGCAGTTCGCCCGGGGTGTGGCGGTGGCCTACTGCGACGCGCCCGGTGGTCTGGAGACCGCCGCCGTTCCGACGTTCTACTGCATCGCGCCGACACCGGTGGACTGGCCCGCGCGTCGGGTGGAGTCGTTCTACCGCGAGTACAACGACCACATGATCCGCAACCTCACCGTGCACGAGGCGATGCCGGGCCACTTCCTCCAACTCGCCCACGCCCGAAGGTACGCCGGCTCCACCCGGGTACGGGCGTTGATCCGCTCCGGCCCCTTCGTCGAGGGGTGGGCGGTCTACGCCGAGGAGCTGACGGTCGACCGCGGCTTCGGTGGCCTGCCGGTGCGGTTGCAGCAGCTGAAGATGCAGCTGCGGATGACCCTCAACGCGCTGCTCGATCAGCTGACGCACGCCGAGGATCTGCCGGAGGCGGAGGCGATGGCGCTGTTGACCGGACGCGGCTTCCAGGAGGAGGGCGAGGCGGCCGGCAAGTGGCGTCGCGCGCTGCTGACCTCGGCGCAGCTGTCGACGTACTTCGTCGGCTACAGCGAGATGGCCGAGATCGCCGCCGCTCGCCCACACCACGTGCCGCTGCGGGACTGGCACGACGAGATGCTCGCGCACGGCAGCCCGCCACCGCGCCACCTGCGCACCCTGCTCGACCTGTAGGCCGTCCGGCCCGGCCGCGGGGGTCGGCTCAGGGGCCCTCGGTGCGCCGGTCCACCACGTCGGCATTCGCCGGCAGGTCGAAGGCACCGCCGTCGACCTGGTCGCGGTAGCGGCTCAGCGCCAGCTCGACCGGTTGCCCGTCGACCTGGCCGGTGAAGCTGCCCAGCGCGCCCTCCCCGGTCACGCAGGCGGTGAAGCTCTCCCCGTTCTGACGCACGTCGACGCAGGTCGCGTGGTGGCCGACGACGGTGCTGCTGCGCTCGGTGATGACCGCGTCCGGATCCAACGCCGCGGCGGTCAGCCGGCCCATCACCATCGGAGGCGTGACCAGCCCCTGCAACTCGGCCTCGGCGAAGACCACCACCGAGGGCTTGCTGTTGGGGGCGGGCGGCTCCTCCACGGTGCAGACGGTCCGATCGCCGTCGGTGTCGCACCGGGTGGTCGCCTCGTCGGTGACGGTCAGCTTTCCGCCAGGCCAGGTGTAGCTGGACCGGGCCGGGTCCTGCGACTGGACGAACGAGGCGCTCCGCCCGCCCGGAAGCTGGTACTCCGCCGAATAGGTCAGCTCCAGCGCCCGGTCCATCCGCGCGGCGAGGTCGTTGACGATGTCGGATCGCCCCATGGCCCGCCCGGCGTCGTCCAGGGCCTGACAACCGGTGACGGTGAGCAACGCGATGACCGACACGGCGAGCGTACGGAGCGTGGTCGAAGCGGCGGGCATGGCGACCAGCCTTGTCGATCGGGTCCCGCTCGTGCAAACCGGTTGCCGGTTGAGGCACGAGAATCCGGGAATGTCCGACCCGTCGGGTACCGGAGCGTGGTCGTGGACCCGCCCGGTCGCCGTGCCGCGAGGCGGGGACCGATACGCTGCGTTCAACACCTGCCGCTGCCGCACCGTCGCGGCCCATACCGGACGAGACCACACGAACGAGGAGCGACTCAGTGGCAACCATCGAGGTAATCGAGGCTCGGGAGATCCTGGACTCGCGGGGCAACCCGACGGTCGAGGTCGAGGTCGGGCTCGACGACGGCACGATCTCCCGGGCGGCGGTGCCCTCCGGCGCATCGACCGGCGCCTTCGAGGCGATCGAGCTGCGCGACGGTGACAAGGGCCGCTACCTGGGCAAGGGAGTGGAGAAGGCGGTCGCCAACATCGAGGACCGGATCGTCGACCAGCTCATCGGCTACGAAGCCAGCGAGCAGCGGGCGATCGACCAGAAGATGCTCGACATCGACGGCACCGACAACAAGGCCGAGCTGGGCGCAAACGCGATCCTCGGGGTGTCCCTGGCGGTGGCCAAGGCCGCGGCCGGCAGCGCCGACCTGAGTCTCTTCCGCTACCTGGGCGGCCCGAACGCACACCTGCTGCCGGTGCCGATGATGAACATCCTCAACGGTGGGGCGCACGCCGACAGCAACGTGGACATCCAGGAGTTCATGATCGCGCCGATCGGCGCGCCCAGCTTCCGGGAGGCGCTGCGGTCCGGTGCCGAGGTGTACCACGCGCTCAAGTCGGTGCTGAAGAAGAAGGACCTGTCCACCGGGCTCGGCGACGAGGGCGGCTTCGCGCCGAACCTGCCCACCAACGCCGCCGCGCTGGACCTGATCGCCGAGGCGGTGGAGAAGGCCGGCTACCGGCTCGGCACCGACATCGTCTTCGCCCTCGACGTCGCCGCCACCGAGTTCTTCGCCGACGGCAGCTACACCTTCGAGGGCGCGACCAAGAGCGCCGCGGAGATGAGCGAGTACTACACCAAGCTGGCCGACGCGTACCCGATCGTCTCCATCGAGGACCCGCTGGCCGAGGACGACTGGACCGGCTGGCAGACCCTGACCGCCGCGATCGGTGACCGGATCCAGATCGTCGGCGACGACCTGTTCGTCACCAACCCGCAGCGCATCGCCCGGGGCATCGCCGAGCAGGCGGCCAACGCGGTGCTGGTCAAGGTCAACCAGATCGGCTCGCTCACCGAGACGCTGGACGCGGTGGACCTCGCCCACCGGGCCGGCTTCAAGTGCATGATGAGCCACCGTTCCGGCGAGACCGAGGACACCACCATCGCCGATCTGGCGGTGGCGACCGGTTGCGGCCAGATCAAGACCGGTGCGCCGGCCCGGTCGGACCGGGTCGCGAAGTACAACCAGCTCCTGCGGATCGAGGAGGAGCTGGCCGACGCGGCGCGGTACGCCGGTGCGGGGGCCTTCCCGCGCTACCGTTCCGCCTGACCGATGCCGTACCTCGGGGGAGGGGTGTGATGCAGCAGCGCCGCACGCCGGGTGGTCAGCGTCCGGTCCGTCGGCCGGCCCGCGCCGGCACGGCCCGCGACGGCGGCGTCCGCGCCGAGTCGCGGTCCGCCGCCGGCCGGGCGCCGTCGGCCACCCGCGGTGCCGAGGGCGTACGCTCCGCCAAGCGCCCCGCCGCCGCCAGGCGCGCGGCCGCCGGTGGCGCGGTGACGCGGCTGTCCGCACCCCGATCCCGAGGTCTCACCGGCCGCGCCACCGTGCTGTTCGCGGTGCTGATCGCGCTCGCCCTCGCCTACACCTACCCGGTCCGGGTCTACCTCGACCAACAGGCCGACATCGAGCGGATGGAGGCGGCGCAGGCGGCCCAGCGGGAGCTGATCGCCGAGCTGACCACCCAGGCGGAGAAGTGGCAGGACGAGGCGTACATCGAGACCCAGGCCCGGGAGCGGTTCTTCATGCGGCGGCCCGGTGAGAAGATGCTGATCCTGCTCGACGACCCGGCCGGCGCGGCCCGCGAGGCGGGCACCGCCGAGGACCCGGCCACCCCGGTCACCCCCGACCCCTGGTACGACACTCTCTGGTCCAGCGTGCGCGCCGCCGACGCCCACCAGACCGAAGACTGAGCACCCGACGAGAGCTGGCATCGTGACTGTCGTACCACCGCAGGAACCGGCGGCGGCCTCCGTACCCCCGCCGAAGCGGGAACCGGCCACGGAGGCCGATCTGGCCGCGGTGGCCGCGCAGCTCGGACGCCCGCCCCGGGGCACCCGGGCGGTGGCTCACCGCTGCCCGTGCGGCCTGCCCGACGTGGTGGAGACGACTCCCCGGCTGGCCGACGGCACTCCCTTCCCGACGCTGTTCTACCTGACCTGTCCCCGGGCGACCGCGGCGTGCAGCCGGCTGGAGTCGGCCGGTCTGATGAAGGAGATGGCGCAGCGGCTGACCGACGACCCGGAGCTGGCCGCCCGGTACCGCGCGGCCCACGAGGACTACCTGACCCGCCGGGACGCCATCGCCGAGGTGCCCGAGATCGCCGGCATCTCGGCCGGTGGGATGCCCGGCCGGGTGAAGTGTCTGCACGTCCACCTCGGTCACGCGCTCGCCGCCGGGCCGGGGGTCAACCCGTTCGGCGACGAGACGCTCGACCTGGTCGAGCCGTGGTGGACGACCGGACCCTGTGTCGACGTGCCGGAGCGCGGGTGAGCGACGACGACGTCGTGATCCGTCGGGCCCGGACCGCCGACGTGCGGGCGATCCGACGGCTGGTCGACACCTACACCGACGACCGCCGCCTGCTCAGCAAGGCCACTGTCACCCTGTACGAGGACGTGCAGGAGTTCCGGGTCGCCAGCCGGGTCTCCGACGGCACGGTGGTGGGCTGTGGCGCGCTGCACGTGATGTGGGAGGACCTGGCGGAGATCCGCACGGTGGCGGTCGATCCCTGCTGCCGGGGGCAGCGGATCGGGCACCGGATCGTCGCGGAGCTGATCGGCGCGGCACGGGAACTGGGCGTGGCCCGCATCTTCGTGCTGACCTTCGAGACCCGGTTCTTCGGTTCGTTCGGCTTCACCGAGATCGACGGTGCCCCGGTGCCGCACCTCGTCTACGAGCAACTGCTCCGCTCGTACGACGAGGGCGTCGCCGAGTTCCTCGACCTGGAACGGGTCAAGCCGAACACCCTGGGCAACACCCGCATGCTGCTGCGGCTCTGACCACCCTGCTGACGGTGGCGGTAGGGTTTCCGGCGTGACGACGCGCGTGGCGGCCATCGACTGTGGCACCAACTCGATCCGGTTGCTGGTGGCCGACCTGCCGGATCCGTCGGCCGGGCCGGAGGCGCCGCTGGTGGACCGGAGTCGGCGGATGGAGATCGTCCGGCTCGGCCAGGGGGTGGACGCCACCGGCCGGCTCGCTCCGGAGGCGATCGAGCGGACCCGGGTCGCGCTCGCCGACTACGCCGCCGAGATCGACAAGCTCGGTGCCGAGCGGGTGCGGATGTGCGCCACCTCGGCCAGCCGGGACGCGGAGAACGCGGCCGACTTCCGGACCATGGTGGAGCAGACGCTCGGCGTCGCGCCGGAGGTGGTCACCGGGGACGAGGAGGCTCGGCTGTCGTTCACCGGAGCCGTCCGCGGCCTGCCCGCCGACGCGGCGCCGCCGTACCTGGTGCTGGACATCGGTGGCGGCTCGACCGAGTTCGTCGTCGGCACCCGGGACGGCGGTGTCGACGCCGCGATCTCCATGGACATCGGTTGCGTCCGGATGACCGAGCGGCACCTGCACGCAGACCCGCCCGGCCTGGACGAGATCGCCGCCGCCCAGGCCGACATCGCGGTCGCGGTGGACCGCGCACTGACGGCCGTGCCGGGGCGGCAGGCGGCCACGCTTGTCGGGCTCGCCGGTTCGGTCACCACCGTGGTCGCGATCGCCGAGGGCCTCACCGGGTACGACCCGGCCCGCATCCACCATGCTCGGGTGTCGTACGACCAGGTGGCAAGGGTCACCGCCGACCTGCTGGCCCTGACGCGCGAGCAGCGGCTGGCCATCCCGGCGATGCATCCCGGCCGCGCGGACGTGATAGGTGCCGGCGCGTTGGTGCTCCGGGTCGCCATGGAACGGGCCGGCATGACCGCCGTGATCGCCTCCGAGCACGACATCCTCGACGGCATCGCCTGGAGTCTGGCAAACGCGAACGGGAGGTATCGGCGCTAGCGCGAACAGGAGGTGTCGGCGCCAGCGCGAACAGGAGGTGTCGGCGCCAGCGCGAACAGGAGGTGAATGCCACTGTTCCGGCATCTTCCCGGCGGTGGTCACCGCGTGGCAGGCTACCCGCACATAGGACCACTGGGCGACCAGCCAACGATGACTGACCGCTAGGAGGACGGGCCGATGGGCGAGATGGTGACCTACCGTGGTGATGGCGGCACGGGTGAGGGATATCTCGCGATACCCGCCACCGGCGCGGCGAGCCCGGCAGTGATCGTTATCCAGGACTGGTGGGGCCTCGTGCCGCACATCAGGTCGGTGGTGGACCGCTTCGCCGAGGCGGGCTTCGTCGCCCTCGCACCCGATTTCCGGCACGGTGAGCCAGCCGGGAAACCGAGTGAGCCCCGGCGGCTGCTCAACGGGCCGCAGATGGACGAGACGGCACAGGAGATCGCCGCCGCCGCCGACTACCTCGCCGGCCGCGTCGAGGTGACCGGCAAGGTGGGCTGCGCCGGCTTCTGCGCCGGGGCCAGCCTGGCGCTGTGGGCGGCGAACTTCTCCGAGCGGATCGTCGCCACCGCTGCCTTCTATCCCCGGTTGCCCTGGGAGGGCATGCGTACCGAGTGGACCGACTACGCGGGCAAGGACGCGCTGGTGCACTGCTCGGAGGCGGACGGCACCTCCGCGGACCCGGGTGTGCAGGCGGTACGCCGGGCCATCGAGAACTCCGGCGGCACCTGCCAGCTGCACGACTACCCGGGCACCTCGCACGCCTTCTTCAACGAGGACCGGCCGGAGAAGTTCGACCAGCGGGCCGCCACCAGCGCCTGGGCACGCACCCTCGAACTCTTCCGGGCAAAGCTTGGCTGAGTCGCGTACTCCCACCGAGGTCGTCGCCCGCGCCGCGCGCGCGACGGACCTGGCCGACCTGGACGTGGGCGTCGCCGACTGTTTCGCCTGCCCCCGTTTGGTCGACTGGCGGGAGGAGGTCGCCCGCACCAGGCGGGCGGCCTTCCGCGATCAGGAGTACTGGGGGCGGCCGGTGCCCGGCTTCGGTGATCCGGCGGCCCGGATCGCCATCCTCGGGCTGGCCCCGGCCGCGCACGGCGGTAACCGCACCGGCCGGGTCTTCACCGGCGACCGGTCCGGTGACGTGCTCTTCGCCGCCCTGCACCGGGCCGGCCTGGCCAACCAGCCGACGAGTGTGGCCGCCGACGACGGTCTGACGCTGCGCGACACGCGGATCTTCGCCGCCGTACGCTGCGCCCCACCGGACAACAAGCCCACCCCGGGCGAGCGGGACACCTGCGCGCCCTGGTTGCACCGGGAGGTCGAGCTGATCCGGCCGACGCTGCGGGTGGTGGTGGCGTTGGGCGCCTTCGCCTGGGCCGCGTGGTGGCCGGCGTTACGCGTTGGGTACGGCGTCCCTCCGCCCAGCCCGCGACCGCCGTTCGGGCATGGGGCACACTGGTCCGGCACGACCGGACCGGAACTGCTCGGTTGCTACCACGTCAGCCAGCAGAACACCTTCACCGGTCGGTTGACACCAGAGATGCTGGACGACGTGTTCGCCCGGGCGAAACTACTGGCCGGGGTGGACTGAGGTAATCGATGGACGTGCTTCGCAGGTGGTGGCCGGTGACGGCGGTGATTGCCCTGCTCGCCGCCGTGACCCTGGCCACCGCGCACTCGTCGATCGGCGCGAGCCGGATACCGCCCGCCGTCAAGGACGCCCCCTTCGTGCTGGAGTACCCGAGCGGGGAGCCGCGTCCGTCGATCCCGGCCGAACCGCGCGAGGCCGCCGAGGAGACCCGTACCCGGATTCCGTCCTGGCTCGGCACGGTGGCGGTGGCGGTGCTCGGGCTGGCACTGCTCGCCGCCCTCAGCTATCTGCTGTGGACCGTGGCGCGGGGGGTGGCGCGGCGGGTCACCCGGGCACTTCCCGGGCAGCCGACCCGGCGCAGTGCCGAGGGCACCGCCGCGGAGGTGGTGGCCGCCGTCGACGCCGGCCTGGTGGACCTGGACGACCAGGCCACCGACCCACGGACCGCGGTGATCGCCTGCTGGGTACGGCTCGAAGAGGCCGCCGCCGTCGCCGGGGCGCCCCGACTGACCGGTGACACTCCCACCGACCTGGTCACCCGGCTGCTCGCCGGTGATCCGTCCACCGGCGTGCCGGCGATCGTGAGCGCCGACGTGCTGGCCGGGTTCGCGAACGTCTACCGCGAGGCCCGGTACGCCACCCGTCCGGTGGACGAACGGACCCGGGACCAGGCCCGGGTGGCCCTGCGCCGGCTGCGTGGCGAACTGACCGCACTGGCCGGGGGTGAGCCGGTGTGAGCAGCACGAGTATCGACGACCTGCTCAGCTTCTCCGAGGAGCGGCCGGCCCAGTCCGAGCGACGCCGGGGCGGGCGGGCGCGTACCGTCGCCGGCCTGCTCGGTGTCACCGTGGCGGTGACCGTGGTCGCCGTCGCCGGACTGCGTGCGGTCGGGCTGCGGGTCTCGTTGCTGGTGCTGGTCACCGCCGTGGTCGCGCTGCTGGTGGTACGCCGGATCGTCGCCACTCTCGCGCCACCGGCGAAGTCCGGCCAGGCGGGTTCGTCGTCGCGGGGCGGCGAGGAACCCGGGACCTACAACTGGGACGCGCGGGACGCGCTGCGGGTGGCGGTCAACGGTTGGGCGACACCTCTGGAGTGGTCCAAGACGAGTCCCGAACGGTTCACCACGATGATCCTGCCCCGGTTGGCCGAGCTGGCGGACGAGCGGATGCGCCTGAAGTACGGCGTCACCCGCGAGTCCGATCCGACCCGGGCCCGCGCCCTGTTGGGTGACCGCCTGTCGACGTTCCTGGAGACCCCACCCCGCCGCACCCCTTCGCCGCGCGACCTCGCGGCGATCGTCGCCGAACTGGAGAAGATCTGATGAACGACGTCGGCCGGACGATGCCCCCCACCGAGGTAGGTCGCCTCGCCCGGGCCGTGCTGGACGCGGTGGGCCAGGTCGTGGTCGGCAAACGGGACGCCCTGGAGCTGGTGCTGGCCGGCATCCTCGCCGGCGGCCACGTGCTGCTGGAGGACCTGCCGGGGTTGGGCAAGACGCTCACCGCGCGGTCCTTCGCCCAGGCGCTGGGCCTGGACTTCCGGCGTCTGCAGTTCACCCCCGACCTGCTGCCCGCCGACGTCACCGGCTCCTTCCTCTACGACCAGCGCAGCGGTGACTTCACCTTCCGGGCCGGGCCGGTCTTCACCAACCTGCTGCTCGCCGACGAGATCAACCGGACCCCGCCGAAGACCCAGTCGGCCCTGCTGGAGGCGATGCAGGAGAAGCAGGTCTCGGTGGAGGGCGTGACGTACCGGCTCGACGAGCCGTTCCACGTGCTGGCCACCGCCAATCCCATCGAGTACGAGGGCACCTATCCGTTGCCGGAGGCGCAGCTGGACCGGTTCCTGCTGCGGGTGTCGTTCGGTTACCCGGCGCAGGACGAGGAGTGGGAGGTGCTGCGTCGGCGGATGGCGCGCCGCCGGGAGGAGGCCGACATCAAGCCGGTGGTCGACGCCGGCACCCTGCGCGCCATGCAGGCGGCGTTGGAGGACGTCGTGGTCGAGGACTCGGTGGGCCGGTACATCGTGGCGCTGACCGCGGCCACCCGCGAGCATCCGTCGGTGCTGGTCGGCGCGTCGCCGCGCGGATCGCTGGCCCTGCTGCTGCTGTCCCGGGTACGGGCGGTGCTCTCCGGGCGGGACTACGTGGTGCCCGAGGACGTCAAGGACGTCGCGGCCCCGGCGCTGGCACACCGGATCACGCTGCGGCCGGAGATGTGGCTGCGCCGTGTCGATCCGTCCTTCGTGGTCGGTGAGGTCCTCGACGGCACCCCGGCGCCGGCCAGTGGCGCGCTGCCCAGCTACGCCGCCGGTCGGCCGGGAGACTGACCGGCGTGAGCGAGCGGAGCGAGCAGTCGGCACCGACCAACTGGATGCCCACCTGGGCGTTCGGCCGGGCGGTGCTGCTCACCGGCCTGCTCCTGATCGCCGCGGTGGTGCTGGGACGGGTGGATCTGATCGTGCTGGCAGTCCCGTTCGCCCTCGGCACCGCGTACGCCTTGCGACGCCGACCCGTCGACCTGCCCCGGGTGTGGCTCAGCGCCGACGAGGATCCCCTGGTGGAAGGCGGTGCCATGACCGGGACGGTCACCGTCGGCAACCCGGGTGCGGTCTCCTACGACGTGGCGGTGCTGCGTACCCGCGTCTCACCGTGGCTGCGGGTCGAACGGGCGGGCCTCGCCGGCAGCGCGGTCGTCGGCACCGGCCGGCCCGCCGGTGCCGGTCGGCCGACCGTGGCGGACCGTCCGTTCGTCACGTCGGTAGCCCCGGACACCGCCATCGACCTGGAACTGGCCGGTACCGCGCTGCGGTGGGGTCGGCATCCGCTGGGCCCGGCGGGCGCCCGGGTCGCCGCCGCGCAGGGCCTGCTGATCTCGCGCGCGGTGGTCGTCGAACCGGTCCGGTCCAAGGTGTACCCGAAGACCGAGCCGTTCGAGGCGGTCGAGGTGATGCCCCGGGCCGCCGGCCTGGTCGGGGCGCATCACTCGCGTCGTCCCGGCGAGGGGGGCGAACTCGCCGGGGTGCGGGTCTTCGCACCGGGTGACCGGCTGCGCCGCATCGACTGGCGGGTGTCGCTGCGGGCCCGGCAACTGCACGTGGCGGCCACCCTGTCCGACCGGGACGCCGAGGTGGTCGTGCTACTCGACGTGCTGGCCGAGGCGGGTCGCTCCGGCGGGGTCACCGGTACCGCGTCGGTGCTGGACACCACGGTCCGGGCGGCCGCCGCGATCGCCGAGCACTACCTGCACCGGGGTGACCGGGTGGCACTGCTGGAGTACGGCCCGAGTGCCCGGCGGCTGCGTCCGGCCACCGGGCGACGGCAGTACCTGACCGTGCTGGAGTGGCTGTTGGACGTCAAGGCCCAGTCCTCCCCGCACGAGCCGTACGACCATGTGTTCGGTCCCCAACTGCTCTCCGCGGACGCGCTGGTGGTGGTGCTCACCCCGCTGTTGGAGGAGCGGTCGGCGCAGATGCTTGCCCGGTTGGCCCGTTCGGGACGGTTCGTGGTGGCCGTCGACACGCTTCCGGCGGACCTGTCACCACCGCAGGACCGGGGCTGGGTCGAGGTGGCGTACCGGCTGTGGCGGCTGGACCGGGACACGATGATCGCGCAGTTGCGCGAGCACGGGGTGCCGGTGGTGCCGTGGGCCGGCACCGGCAGTCTCGACCAGGTGCTGCGTGACGTGGCGAGGCTCGCCACCGCCCCCCGGGTGGGTGGCCGGTGAGCGCGAGGAACGCAGCGCAGCGGAGTCCCGCAGTCGCGAGCGAGAGGTCAGCCCGGTGATGGGGTCGGTCATCGGGCGGGTCCGGGCGGTGCGCACGGCCGCGGCGCGGATCTCCCTCACTCCGGTACTGGTCCGGGTGGGGATCTTCCTCAGCACCCTGGTGGGGTTGCTGCTCGCGTACCCCGCCGAGGTCGTGGTCGGGCGGGCACTGGGGCCGTTGGTGGCGGTCGCGGTGCTGCCGGCGGTGGCGCCGCGCCGGCTCTGGCCGACCTTCGTCGCGTTGGTCACGGTCGGCGGGTGGTTGCTCGCCACCGACGGGTACAACCGGCCGATCGCGTTGTGGCGACTGATGGCGGTGGCCGTGGCGCTCTACCTGACCCACACGCTCTGCGCGCTGGTGGCGGTGCTGCCGTACGACGCCGTGGTGGATCCGGACGTGATAGTGCGTTGGCTCACCCGAGCCGCGGGAGTGTTGCTCGCCACGTCCGTGCTCGGCGTGCTGCTGCTCGAACTCGCCGGTGTCCGGGCCGCCGAAGGCGGTTGGCAGGCGGTGACGGTGGCCGGTCTGCTGCTTGCCGTCGGAGTGACGGCGTTGCTGGCCGGGCTGCTGCGACGCAGGTGAACCAGGGGCCGTCGGGGCTCGGGTGACCGGGGGTGTTGCTGCGTCGGCGGTGGCGACGGTGGCCGCCGTTACCGGCGTCACAGCCGCCTTGTGCTCGGTCACAGAACGGGGCCGCACCCGGGATTACCGCTGTCGGTGGGGGAAAGATGGTAGGCGTGAATCCGAAGCGGATCCTTGTGGTGGGTGCCGGGCACGTCGGTCTCTACGCGGCGCTGCGCCTGTCGAAGAAGCTGAGTTCCCGGGAGGCTGAGGTCGTCGTCGTCGACCCCCAGCCGCACATGACGTACCAGCCGTTCCTGCCCGAGGCTTCGGCGGGGAACATCTCCCCACGGCACTCCGTGGTGCCGCTGCGTCGGGAGTTGCGCCGGTGCAAGGTGGTGGCCGGTGCGGTCACCCGGATCGACCACGCGAGTAAGACCGCAACGGTGCAGCCGATCATCGGCCCGCCTCGCGAGATCACCTACGACCACGTGGTGGTCGCCCCCGGCTCGGTCTCCCGGACCCTGCCGATCCCCGGCCTGCACGAGCACGGCATCGGCTTCAAGACCATCGGTGAGGCCATCTTCCTGCGCAACCACGTGCTCGAACAGCTGGACGTGGCTGCCGCCACGACCGACCCCGAGGTACGCCGCCGGGCGCTGACCTTCGTCTTCGTCGGTGGCGGGTACGCCGGCATCGAGGCGTTGGCCGAGATGGAGGACATGGCCCGGCACGCGCTGAAGTACTACCCGGAGCTGAACACGTCGGACATGCGGTGGGTACTGGTCGAGGCCACCCAGCGGGTGCTGCCGGAGGTCGACCGGGACATGGGCGCCTACACGGTGCAGCAGCTGCTGAAGCGGGACATGGACATCCGGCTCGACACCCGGCTGGAGTCGTGCGTCGACGGGGTGGTCAAGCTCTCCGACGGGGACAGCTTCAGCGCGGACACCATCGTCTGGACCGCCGGGGTGAAGCCGTCACCGATGCTGGACGCGACCGACTTCCCCCGCGAGGAGCGGCGCCGGGTCACCTGCCTGCCGACGCTCCAGGTGGTCGACGGTGACCGCGTGGTGGAGGGCGCCTGGAGCGCCGGCGACTGTGCCGCCGTACCGGACCTGACCAAGCCGCCGGGCAACTACTGCTCGCCGAGCGCCCAGCACGCGGTACGCCAGGCCCAGCGGATGGCCGACAACATCGTCGCCGTGCTCCGGGGCCGCGAGCCGGTCCCCTACAAGCACAAGCACGCCGGCAGCGTGGCGAGCCTCGGCCTGCACAAGGGTGTCGCCCAGGTCTACGGGATCAAGATGACCGGTTGGCCGGCGTGGTTCATGCACCGGACGTACCACATGAGCCGGATCCCGTCGCTCAACCGGAAGGTCCGGGTGGTGGTCGACTGGACGCTGGCGTTCGTGCTCAAGCGTGAGGTGGTGGCCCTCGGCCAGCTGCACGACCCGCGCGAGGAGTTCGCCGAGGCGTCCCAGCCACAGGCGAAGGTGTGAGTCCCGCGTGGGGCGCCATCGGCGCCCCACGCGCTCAGACCCGCCAGTACCAGGCGTCGCTGAGTCGGGTCGCCGGGCCGTAGAGCGCCTCCACCGTCAGTCGCAGGCTGTCGGAGTGCGCGGTGTCGGCGGCCAGCACCACGCACGAGGCACCCCAGTGTTCGACGTCCGCCGCCGCGCGACGGCGCTGCTCGTCGCCGACGACCGGCCGGAGGCCGCTGCGGGCCACCTCGGCCAGCAGGGCGGAGGTGGGGCGCGGGGCGACGCCCATCGCGGCGCTGCCGCCTCGGCCGTGCGGGCCGATGAAGAATCCCTGCGGCATGCTGAACTCGGCGTCGGCGGCGGTCGCCCACCGCATCGGCCAGGGTTGCTTGGGCGTGGCCAGTGGCACCGGTACCAGGACGCCGCCCGGCTCGACACACGTTCGCCAGTGGCCGGCGGTGACGAACTCGGGCACCGGCGGTCGGTGCGCGGTGGGCAACGGTGCCGGGATCAGCGGTACCACCGCCACGGCGACCGCGACCAGCGTCAGGCGGCGGACCCGGCCCGTGCCGCGCAGTGCCCGGTCGACCGCCAGCACCAGCAGCGTCGCGATCAGCGGCGGTACGGCCAGGGCGAACCGCATCGGCAGCGCGCCGTCGACCACCGGCAGGCCGCCGAGCAGCGCGTACGGCCCGGGCAGACCGGTGCCTGTGCCGTCGAAGACCACCTCGGGACCGAGCGACAGCGCACCCATCACGAGAATGCCGGTGGCGCAGGCCAGCACCAGTGGACGGCGCCCCAGCCAGACAACGCAGCCGACGGTGACCACCAGCAGCGGCCAGCCCAGGAAGGTGTTGTACTCGGCCGGGCCGGTGCTCAGCCGGGCGGCCCGCTCGTTCCCGACCAGGGACAGCGGTGAGACCGCCCACCAGCTGCGCAGATCGGCGGAGAAGTAGTGCGGGCTGAACATGCCGTCGGCGACGCCGAGCGGACCGGCGAACTGGAACCACAGCGGCCGGGCGAGCACCAGCAGGGCCGCACCGGTGGCAAGGGCCATCGCGCCGGTGAAGGCGGGCAGCGCCCGGCGGGCCAGGTCACGGTCCGCGACGACCATCGTCACCGCCATCACCAGCAGGGTGAGCGCAGCGAGGAACAGCACCTCCTCGCCGATGAACACCTGGACGGAGACGACGGCGGCCAAGCCGAGCGCGGAGGTGGTCAGCCGGCGTCGGTCGGGCCCGCCCGCTGCTCCAGCAACGGGCTCGGCGGCCCGCAGCAGGCGTACGACCAGCCAGACGATGACCGGTAGCAGCCACTGCGCCGTCATGTGCAGGTGGCTGTTGCTCTGGGACACCATGCCCGGGGCGAGGCCGCACAGCGCACCGCCCAGCGTCGCGGCGGCCCGGCGGGCCCGCAGCGTACGACTGAACAGGAGGTACCAGGCGGTGGCGGTGCCGGCGAGGTTGAGCGTCACCAGCAGGGCGAAGGTGACCGGAGCGCCGAACAGCAGGGTGACCGGGGCGAACAGCACACCCAGGGCGATGACCGACGTGTTGGCCATCAGGTTGACCCCGTCGGGCGCGTTCAGCCGGTCGGTGGACAGGCCGAAGTCGCCCAGCAGCGCCCGCGCGTCGACGGCCAGGAACCACTCGTAGAGCACCTGGTCCTCGGGGTTGAGCGCGAGCACCAGACCGGTCGGGTCGGCCCAGAGCCGGTGGGTGAGTGCGCTGGCCAGCGCCGCGAAGAACAGCCCGATCAGCAGGTCGATCCGATGCCGGGCGAACGTCCGGCCCCACCGGGTGAGCCGCAGCCGGCGTACCCGGGCAAGGGGGTGATCCGCCTGCGTGGCCACGTCGTCGGTGGAGGCGATGGGTGCGCGGCTGCTCACGGCCTCGACCCTAGTGGCGGTGCTCGACGGGGGACGCCGCAGTGGCGACGAACCCGCTACCGTGGCACTGCACCGTTCGCGCTGGCGCCCCGGTGTCACCCGCCCGGGTGGTGGAACGGCAGACACGGCCGCCTTAAAAGCGGCTGCCGCAAGGCGTGCGGGTTCGACCCCCGCCCCGGGCACCCGCCGTCCGCAGGCCCGACGCGGGCGACCCGAACCGGGCACTCTCAGCGTTCGCTCAGCCTTCCGATCACCGCTGGGCTGTGCGGGGCGTTTACTCTTGTAGCGCGCGTTGACGTGCCACGACCCCCTTAGGGAGGCCAGACAGTGAAGACTTCGAACCCGGTGCTCGCCCGGCTCGGTCAGGCGGCCGAGCGGGAGCGGGCTGCCGGGTACGCCCCGTCCGGGCCGTACGGACAGCCCGGCTACCCCCAGCAGGTTCCGCCGCAGGCCGGCTACCCCGGCGCGCCCGGCTTTCCGTCAGCCCCGCCGGCGGTCACCCCCATGTCGATCGACGACGTGGTGGTCAAGACGGTCACCCTCCTGGCCATCGTCGGTGTCGCCGCCGCGGCGGCGTGGGCGCTGGTGCCCGACGAACTGCTCGGCGTCGCCTGGATCGGCGCGGCCATCGTCGGCCTGGTGCTCGGCCTGATCATCTCGTTCTCCCGGATGGCGAACCCGGCGCTCGTCGTCGCGTACGCCGTCGTCGAGGGCGTCCTCGTCGGCGCGGTGAGCAAGTTCTTCGAATCGCTGTACGACGGCATCGTGCTCCAGGCGGTGACCGCGACCTTCGGTGTGTTCTTCGTGATGGCCATGCTCTACAAGGCGCGGGTCATCCGGGCGACGCCGAAGTTCGTCAAGGGCATGATCGCGGTGATGGCGGGCCTGTTCGCCGTCATGCTGATCAACCTGGTGCTGGCGCTCTTCGGCGTCAACACCGGCCTGCGTGACGGCAGCCCGCTGGCCATCGGGTTCAGCATCGTCTGCATCGTGGTCGCCTCGCTGAGCTTCGTGCTCAGCTTCAAGGAGGTCGAGGACGGCGTCCGGATGGGCCTGCCGCAGCGCTACTCGTGGGTTGCCGCGTTCGGCATCCTGGTCAGCTTGATCTGGCTCTACATCGAGATGCTGCGCCTGTTGAGCTACTTCCAGGGCGACGACTGACCTCGCCGCCCGACGACCGACGGCGCCCGCCCCACCCGGGGCGGGCGCCGTCGCCTTCCCACCCCACCTCCCGCCCCCGCTCTCCCGCTGCGCCGATCATGCAGTCGTGGCACCGGACAGGTCGGGCGTAAGCGGAGGAATCAACGACCACAACTGCGTGATCGGCGGTCGGTTGGGGGGTCGTGCGTAGAGTGCGGGGGGTGGCGGGTGTGGGTGGGAGTGAGTCAGAGGCGGAGGTTGTCCGGGGGGTGGAGTTGTTGGTGCGGCAGGTGAGCCACTGGCAGCAGCCCCGGTGGTCGGCCGCGGCATCGGTCGGCAACGTGTCCCGGGCGGATCTGGTGCACCGGCTGGTACAGGAGATCGCCAACCTTGCCGCGGACGCGGAAGGGCAGCCACGACGAGACGTACCCCGGCTCGACAACGACCTCGCCCTGCCCGACCAGCTCCGGGTGGTCGCCGCCGATCTCCTCGCGGCGCACCCGAGCGAGGAGGCCCTGGCCCGGGCCGCGACCGAAGTGACCGCGACCCGCACCGCGCTCTAGACCCGGCTTGACCGGGCCGACCATCCCGCGCCGACCACGCGGGCCGGGCCGTGGAAGCGATGTCAGCTCAGGCGCTCGATGACCATCGCCATGCCCTGCCCGCCACCGACGCACATGGTCTCCAGGCCGATGGTCCTGTCGTGCCATTGCAGGGCGTTGAGCAGCGTGCCGGTGATCCGGGCACCGGTCATTCCGAACGGGTGACCGACGGCGATCGCCCCGCCCATCACGTTCAGCTTCTCCTCGGGGATGCCGAGCTGGCGGTACGACGGGATCACCTGGGCGGCGAAGGCCTCGTTGATCTCGACCAGGTCGACGTTGTCGATGGTCATCCCGGCGCGTTCGAGTGCCTGCCGGCTCGCCTCCACCGGACCGAGGCCCATGATCTCCGGTGACAACGCGGTGACACCTGTGGAGACGATCCGCGCCAGCGGAGTCACGCCCAGTTCCTCGGCCCGCTGCGCGCTCATCACGACCACCGCGGCGGCCCCGTCGTTGAGCGGGCAGCAGTTGCCGGCGGTGATCCGGCCGTCCGGACGGAAGACCGGCTTCAGCTCGGCGACCGCCTCCAGGGTGACCCCGGCGCGGGGGCCGTCGTCGGTGCTGACCACCGTGCCGTCGGGCGTGGTGACCGGGGTGATCTCCCGGGCCCAGAACCCGTCGGCGATCGCCTTCTCGGCCAGGTTCTGGCTGCGTACGCCGAAGGCGTCCATCTCTGCGCGGCTCACGTCGTGGACCTGGGCGAGATTCTCGGCGGTCTGCCCCATGGCCAGGTACACGTCGGGCAGGGCGTCCTTCTCGCGCGGGTCGGTCCAGACCGGCGCGCCGGCCTCTGCACGGGCCTTGGACCGCTCACGTGCCGACGCGAAGCGGGGGTTCTCCCAGCCGCCGAGCAGGGCCTGAGCCTCGGGCGGCAGGCCGTCGGAGCTGCCGCGCGCGTACCGGGACACCATCTCGACCCCGGCGGAGACGAAGATGTCGCCCTCACCGGCCCGGATCGCGTGCATGGCCATCCGCGTCGTCTGCAACGAGGAGGCGCAGTAGCGGGTGAGGGTCGCGCCGGGCAGACCGTCGAGGCCCATCAGCACGGCCACCACGCGAGCCATGTTGAAGCCCTGTTCCCCGCCGGGCAGGCCGCACCCGAGGTAGAGGTCGTCTATCTGTCGCGGGTCGAGCTGCGGCACCTTGTCCAGGGCCGCCTGCACGATGGTGGCGGCCAGATCGTCCGGGCGGAGATCCCGTAGGGACCCCTTGTGGGCCCGGCCGATGGGGGATCGGGCGGTGGCGACGATGACGGCGTCGCGGGACGACTCAATCGGCATACGGTCACGTTAACTCGCCGGTAACTTGCGGCGGAAGTTTTCCGGGCGCCGGGAAATGTCACCCCCGCGCAACCCGGACGAGTAGACGGTTCAGTGGCGTGGGGTGACGGCCGCTGCGGCGACCACGGCGGGCAGCAGGGCGTGCGCCCAGACCCGGTAGCCGTCGGCGGAGGGGTGGTAGCCGTCGTGGCAGAAGGTGCCGGCGTCGGCCCGGAACACCGGTCCCGTCTCGGTGGCCAGATCGACAACCGTCCCGCCGGCGTCGAGCACCGCACCGGTCTGTGCCCGGGCGACGCGGCGCCCCAGCCAGCCGACGACCTGCCGCAGGGGCGCTGCGATCGCGCGTACCGCGCCGAGATCCGGGCAGGTGCCGACCACGACCTCGACACCGGCGTGCCGCAGCCGGTGCACGGCCGCGCCGAGGTAGGCGGCGGCCTCGGCCGGGCGGCGCATGCCGGTGACGTCGTTGGCTCCGACCAGGATGACCGCCACGTCCGGCCGCTCACCGAGCAGCGCCCGGGCCACCTGGGTGGCCAGGTCGGTCGAGCGGGAGCCGGAGACACCGACGCTGGACAGGTGAACCTGCCGCCCGCCCGGCCCCTCGGCGAGCAGCTCCGCCAACTGCCCGCCGATGGTGTCGCCGAGCCGGTCCACGCCGACGCCGAGGGCGGCGGAGTCACCGAGCAGCACCAGACGCAGCGGTGGGGCGCCGGCCCGACCGACGGTGGCCCGCAGCGCCAGGCCGAGTTCCGGCTGGGCGTAACGGCGGTTGCGCGCCACCACGGCCTCGCCGGCGAGCACCGCGGCTCCGCCGAGCGCGCCAGCGAGCAGGGAGAACGCGGCGGTACGGGCAACGCGCGCGGCGACCCGGTCGCCGGGAGGAAGACCGGTCATGGTGCCCGCCTCGGGCCGGCGCCGGAGCCGAGCCGGCCCCTGATCCGCTCGGTCATGAGAATCCTTCCACTGCGGGTGAGTCGACGGTGGGGGCGGACTGCGGTGTCGGACCGACACCGAAGAATGCCCGCCGACGCAGCTGCGCCCAACGGCCGGCCGGGCCGCTCTCGCTGCCGCGGACCTGCGTACCGCTGACCTCCGTCCCCGGATGCCGAGCCGCCTCCTGCGCGGCCTTCGGCAACGACCGTACGCCTTCGAGACGCGTTGGCGTAGGCCTGCGTTCGCCGCCGTGCCCCAGCGCGGAGAGCACCGTCGGCAACAGGGCGGCGGCAGCCGCCGCGTACCCCTCGGCGGAGGGGTGGAACCGGTCCCAGCCGAACATCCGCCCCGGCTCGGCGGTGAACCGGGGACCGAGCAGGTCGCCGAGCGAGACCGTCCAACCGCCGGCCGACACCACCGCGACCGTCTGCGCCGCGGCGAGTTGCCGGCTCCACCGGCGGGCCAACCAGCGCAGCGGCGGCTGGATGGGTCGGATCGCGCCCAGGTCGGGGCAGGTCCCGACGACCACCTCGGCGCCGCCCGCGCGCAGCGCCCGGACCCCCTCGACGAGGTAGCGCACGGCGAGGGCCGGCGGCGTGCGGTTGGTGACGTCGTTGCCGCCGATGAGGATGACCGCGACGTCGGGGTCGCACTCCAGGGCCGCCTCGACCTGGAACTTCAAGCCGGCCGAGATGGCACCCACCACCGCGAACCGGTGCAACCGGACGGGCCGCCGCAGGCGCCGGGACAGGCCGGTGGCCAACAACGCGCCCGGCGTCTCACGGCGCCGGTGCACCCCGTAACCGGCGGCCGACGAGTCGCCGAGAACGACCATGGTGATCGCGGGCCCGGGAAACTTCGGACCGTAGATGCCGTCGCAGCGTGGTGGCGGCGCCTCGGCCATCGGGATGGTGCGTCGGGCCTGCCGGGCCTGACCGAGGAGCACACCTGTCGTCGCCGCGGCGGCGGCCACCGTGGCGCCCGTGCCGATGGCCGCCAGCCGGGCCACCCGCAGGGTGCGCTGCCAGCGCGGACGATCCGGTACGACGGAACCAGCGACCCCCATACCGTGACATTAGCGCGCCCGTCTGACGCCCTGCTGTCATCGTTGCGGCGCTGCGGTGCCTGGAAATCGACCGTCCTGGGTACTTGGATGGACGGTGTTGCGGCGGGGCGTCACGCTGCACGTGGAGAGGAGCACGACGATGGCTAAGACGTTGAAGCGAGGTGCCGCGTTCGCGGCGCTGGCACGGGCGATGACGGCCGGCGCCCGGGGCGGGCCGTCGCTCGGCGCCCGGATCGGGGCGCTGCCCAGGATGATCGCGGCCACCGCCCGGGGCCAGTACGACGGCGGGCTGCGGCTGGCCATGATGACCGCCGCCACGGCGTACATCGTCTCGCCGATCGACGCGGTCCCGGAAATGTTCCTCACCGTGTTCGGGCTGATCGACGACGCGGTGATGGTCACCTGGCTGGCCGGTGCGGTGCTCGCCGAGACCGAGCGCTTCCTGGAGTGGGAGGCACGTCGCAGCAACGTGGTCCCGGGCCACGTGGTGCGCTGACCGACGTACCCTGGGCGGGAATTCCACCTGGTTCACCCGCCCGGCCTGGCGTGCCGGTGCCGGAGCGAAAGGGCACAACGAGGTGCAGTACTACGACAACGTCGTCGAAATGATCGGCAACACGCCGCTGGTACGGCTACGCAACGTCGCCGAGGGCATCCGGGCGACGGTGCTGGCGAAGGTGGAGTACCTCAACCCCGGCGGGTCGGTGAAGGACCGGATCGCGCTGCGCATGGTGGAGGACGCCGAGGCGGCGGGGATTCTCCGGCCGGGCGGCACCATCGTCGAGCCGACAAGCGGCAACACCGGCGTCGGGCTGGCCCTGGTGGCCCAGCTCCGGGGCTACCGCTGTGTGTTCGTCTGCCCCGACAAGGTCAGTCAGGACAAGCAGGACGTGCTGCGGGCGTACGGCGCCGAGGTGGTGGTCTGCCCGACGGCCGTCGCCCCGGAGGACCCTCGCTCGTACTACAACGTCTCCGACCGGCTGGCCCGGGAGATCCCCGGCGCGTGGAAGCCCAACCAGTACGCCAACCCGGCGAACCCACGCTCGCACTACGAGACGACCGGCCCGGAGCTGTGGAAGCAGACCGAGGGACGGATCACCCACTTCGTGGCCGGGGTGGGCACCGGTGGCACCATCTCCGGCATCGGGCGCTACCTGAAGGAGGCCTCCAGCGGCGCCGTCAAGATCATCGGTGCCGACCCGGAGGGCTCGGTCTACTCCGGCGGCACCGGTCGGCCGTACCTGGTCGAGGGGGTCGGCGAGGACTTCTGGCCGGAGACGTACGACCGGAGCGTGGCCGACCAGATCATCGAGGTCTCGGACAAGCAGTCCTTCGAGATGACCCGGCGGCTGGCCCGCGAGGAGGGCCTGCTCGTCGGTGGCTCCTGCGGCATGGCGGCGGTCGCGGCGTTGGAGGTGGCGCGCACCGCCGGCCCGGACGACGTGGTCGTGGTGCTGCTGCCGGACGGCGGCCGGGGCTATCTCTCCAAGATCTTCAACGACGCCTGGATGGCGCGTTACGGCTTCCTCGACGCCTCCGGTTCGGAACCCACCGTCTCGCAGGCCCTGGCCGGCAAGCCGGGCGGCCTGCCCGAACTGGTCCACGTGCACCCGACCGAGACGGTTCGCGACGCCATCGACTACATGCGCGAGTACGGCGTCTCGCAGTTGCCGGTGCTCAAGGCCGAGCCGCCGGTGGTGACCGGCGAGGTGGCCGGCTCGATCGCCGAGAAGGATCTGCTCGACGCGCTCTTCACCGGTCAGGCGCACCTGCACGACACCATCGAGCGGCACATGGGCCCGCCGCTGCCGATGATCGGCGGCGGCCAGCCGGTGAGCGAGGCGGTGAACCTCCTGGAGAAGTCCGACGCCGCCCTGGTCCTGATCGACGGCAAACCCAAGGGCGTCCTCACCCGCCAGGACCTCCTGGCCCACCTCGGCGCCCGCTGACCCGACCCCCCACAGCAGTGTTGACCATGAGGTTAGCGGCAGTCTTCGATCTCCACGATGCCGCTAACCTCATGATCAACGGGGGGAGGGGAGTCAGAGGGGGCGGGTGTAGCGGAGTTGGGGGGTGAGTGCGGTGCCGATCGTCTCGTCGCGTTGTTGGCCGGTGGGGTGCCAGCCGCCGCGCTCGTAGAAGTGGCGGGCGTGGGTGTTGTCGCGTAGTACCCAGAGGACCGCGCGCCGCCAGCCGCGCGCCCGCATGTTGGTCAGGGCGTCGAGCATCAGCGCCCGGCCGACGCCGCGACCGCGTTCGGTCGGCTCCAGGTGGATGGCGTTGAGCAGGCCGGTCGCCGGGTCGCCCGCGTCGTCGGGGCCGAAATAGCTGAAGCCGGCCAGCACGCTGTCCCGTTCGGCCACCGTCATCAGATGGTCCGCCCGCTCCCAGGTCCATCGGTGCACCCAGTACTCACCCATCGCCTCCGGCGTCGGGTCGGCGAGCGCCTCCGCCGGCAGGAACGAGGAGTACGCGGCGACCCGGGAACGTTGGTGCAGGGCGCCCACCGGCAGGAGATCGGCCGACTCTGCCGGACGCAGCGTGACGCTCACCCCGCCGAGAGTACCCGCCGGGGTGGCACCTGAACCGTGGTCAGATCTGCGGCGATCACCAGGTCTCCGTCGAAGTGCCGGCGGGCCTCGTCGGCGAAGCGGGCCGGATCGGCGTACCGCTGGGAGAAGTGGGTGAGCACGAGTCGGCGTACCCCCGACTCGGCCGCCACCCGCGCCGCCTGACCGGCGGTGAGGTGCCCGACCTCGGCGGCGAGCGCGGCCTCCGACTCCAGGAACGTCGACTCGATGACCAGCAGGTCGGCGTGCTCAGCCAGCGCGTACACCCCGTCGCAGAGGCCGGTGTCCATCACGAAGGCGAACCGTTGCCCCGGCCGTGGCGTGCTCACCTCGTCCCGGGTGACGCGGCGCCCGTCGAGGTCGAGGTGGCCGACGCGGTGCAGCTCACCGACCGCCGGCCCGGCGATGCCGTACGCGGCCAGCTTCTCCGGCAGCATCCGGCACCCGTCCGGCTCCACCAGCCGATAGCCGTACGTCTCGACGGGGTGCCGCAGCCGACGCGCCTCCAGCGTCCCGCAGCGCAGCGCGACCCGTTGCCCGTCCGCCTCGATCGGCACCACGGCCAGTTCGGCGGTCTCGTGGAAGGAACTGGCGTGCCGCAGCCGGGCGAAGTAGTCGGCACCGCCGGCCGGGAAGTGCACCGCCACCGGATGCGGCACCCGGTCCAGGGACAGGCGCTGGATGGTGCCGGGCAGGCCGAGGCAGTGGTCGCCGTGGAAGTGGGTGACGCAGATCCGGGTCAGGTCGCTGGCGGTGACGCCGGTGTGCAGCAGTTGCCGCTGGCTGCCCTCGCCGGGGTCGAAGAGAATCACCTCGTCGTCCCACCGCAGCACGTACCCGTTGTGGTTGCGGGTCCGGGTGGGCGCCTGGCTCGCCGTGCCGAGCACCACCAGCTCGCGCATGGACACGGCCGCCTCCGGTACGGAATGAAGCGACCCCCGGGGCTTCCGCGCTGACGCGCGGGCCGACTGGACTGGGCCGGCACCCCGGGGGTCGGGTGGCTGTCGTGGTTTCGCCGCACCGCTGCCACACGGTCTCGACGACTCTTACCGTGCCCGTCCCGGGGGACAGGCTGTCACTGTCGAGGACAGCGGCTAGCGGACAGCCACCTCACGAGTCCGATTGCTATACAAGTCTGGACCACCTCCTTTCCCGTGTACCGCCACGCTATCCAGCCGGCGGCCCACCGGCAACGGATTTCGATCACACTGCCGTCGCCGCTCCGGTCAGGCGGTCTGGGCGATGCCGATCGGGCCCTCGCGCGGGCCGTCGGCGTTGGCCGGCTGCACCGCCAGCGACGGGAAGTCGGCCAGGTCGCCCTCCGGCTCGGCGTCCCATTCGGGAAACACCAGGTCGCTCTGGAGGTACAGGCAGATCAACTGGGCCAGGTGACGGAGCCCTTCCAGGTGGGTGCGCTCGTGACCGTGGGTGGCGTCGACACCGAAGCCGAGCAGCGCCACCCGGGCGTGCGCCCCGGCCTCCACCGCCGCCGCCACGTCGGAGCGGTAGTAGTCGAAGACGTCCCGCACGAGATCCACGTCGTGCTCCCGGGCGATCGACGCCAGGTTGCGGGTGAGGTGGTAGTCGAACGGGCCCACGCCGTCGCCCATCGCCAGGGTGGCGGAATGCTCGCGGGACTGCTGACCGGGGGCGACCACCGCCGCGTCCACCGAGACGATCTCGGCCACGTCGGGGTCGAGGCCGTGGGACGCGCCGTGGCCGATCTCCTCGGTCACGGTGACCAGCAGATGCGCGGTCACGGCCGGCTTCACTCCGGCGTCGACCATCGCCTTCAGGGCGGCGAGCACCGCGGCCACGCCGGCCTTGTCGTCCAGGTGGCGGGACTTGACGTACCCGCTGGGCGTGACCGTCGGGTTGGGCAGGAACGCCACGAAGTCGCCCGCGTCGACGCCGAGCGCCCGCAGCCCGGCGATGTCCTCCACCGGCTCGTCGACGCGTACCTCCACCTGCTCCCAGCCGAAGCCCTGCAGGTCGACGCCCTCGTTGTAGCGGTGGCCGCTGGCCTTGAGCGGCAGCACCTGACCGGTGACCACCCGGTCCAGGTCGTCGGTGAAGATCCGTACGTGCGCGCCCTCGGCGAACCGGGCGCTGTGCGTCCCGATCGGCTTCAGCTCCAGCCGGCCGTTCTCCTTCAGCCGTTTGACCATTCCGCCGATGGTGTCGGTGTGCACCACGATCGCCCGGTCCGCGCCGGTCTCGCGGGGTCCGGGCAGGCAGGCGCTCAGCGCGCCCCGGCGGGTGAGCGTCGACGGGATGCCGAGCGCGTACAGGCGTTCACCCACGTACTGCTGCACGTGGTCGGTGCGCCCCGAGGGGCTCGGTATGTCGAGCAGCTCGACCAGCACCTGACGGAGGTAGTCCAGGTCGATGGGGAGCGGAGTGGTCTTGCGTACGGTCATGCCCCAGATGGTGCCGCACCCGCCGGCGTCCACAGCTTCTGCGGTGCCCGAGTCCCGGGAAAGAGCAGATCCACGAAGCGTTCGGCGGTGGGCTGCGGCTCGTGGTTGGCCAGCCCGGGCCGCTCGTTGGCCTCGATGAAGACGTGCTCGGGTCGGTCCGGCGCCGGTACCAGCAGGTCGAGCCCGGTGACCGGGATGTCGATGGCGCGGCTGGCGGCGACGCACGCCTCGGCGATCAGCGGGTGCAGCTCGCCGGTCACGTCGTGGATGGTGCCGCCGGTGTGCAGGTTCGCGGTGCGCCGCACGGCGAGCATCTGCCCCTCCGGCAGCACGTCGTGCAGCTGGTAGCCGGCCTCGGTGACCACGTCCCGGGTCATGTCGTCAAGCGGGATGCGGGACTCGCCTCCCGTGGCGGCGGCCCGGCGGCGACTCTGCCGCTCGATCAGCTCGGCGATGTCGTGCACGCCGTCGCCGGTGATCGAGGCTGGCCGGCGGACGGCGGCGGCCACCACGTCGTGATCGATCATGACGACCCGCAGGTCCTCACCGGAGCACAGCTCCTCCAGCAGCACCTCCGGGCAGAACCGGGCGGCCAGCTCCACGGCGGCGGCCAGCGCCTCGGGGGTGCGTACCCCGACGGTGATGCCGTTGCCCTGCTCGCCCCGGGCCGGCTTGACCACCACCTGGCCCACCTCGGCCAGGAACTCCGCGTCGGCGGCGTCGCCGGTGGCGGTGCGCCCGCGCGGCACCGACAGGCCGGCCTCGGTCAGGATCCGTCGGGTGACCCGCTTGTCGTCGCAGCGGCTCATCGCCACCGCCGAGGTCAGCTCGGACAGCGACTCCCGGGTGAGGATCGTCCGACCGCCACTGGTCAGCCGCAGCTCGCCCCACTCCGGGTCGGTCACCTCCACCCGGATGCCACGCCGCATCGCCTCGTCGGCGACGATCCGGGCGTACGGGTTGAGCCCGTCGTACCCGACCGGCATGGCCGGCAGGAACAACCGCTCGTTGATCGGGTTCTTCCGCTTCACGCAGAGCGTGGCGGTGCGGTAGAAACCGAGCCGCTCGTAGAGCCGGATCGCCCCGGCGTTCTCGGCGAGCACGGACAGGTCGACGTACGCGCGACCCCGGGCGACCAGCCGGCTGGCCAGCTCGGTGATCAGTGCCTGCCCGGTGCCGGGCGGGGCCTGGTTGAAGTCGACGGTCAGGCACCACAGGCTGGCGCCGTTGTCCGGGTCGTCGAAGACCGCCACATGGTCGATGCCGGTGATGGTGCCGACGATCTCGCCGGTGACCGCCTCGGCCACCAGGTGCAGGAACCGGTCGGTCGCGGCGTTGTCGACAAGCACGTCGACCGGGGCGGTGACCATGCCGTTGGCCGCGTAGATCCGGTTGACCGCGTCCGCGTCGGCGGCGTCGCGCAACCGGCGGATGCGTACCCCGGGCAGTTCGTTGCGGCCGTCGAGCGGTGCCGGCGTCTCGGCGGTGCCGGCCTCCTCGGTCGTCCCGGCACCGGGACGGGGCCCGCGACGGTCCCCGCCGAGCGGCAGCCGGAAGGTCAGCGACGGGTCGATGAACAGCTCGTCGGGCAGCCGGGAGACCAGCACGTGCGGATCCCGCAGGTAGATGCAGATGTCCCGGGCTCCGGCCGCCTCGGAGCGCAGCACGTCGGCGACCGCGGACTGGTTGGCGAACGTCTGGCCGAAGACCAGCCGCCCCCAACCGCAGTCGAGGATGACGTCCGCACCGGTGCTCGGGCGCTCGTCGGCGGTCGGGTCGGCACCGCCGGTGGCGATCGGATCACCGCCCGGCCCGACCCGCTCGTACCGTCTGCCCGCGCCGCGGCCCCGGTCGGTCCGGGCTACGCCGGTGGCCAGGGTGTCGGTCACGCTCAGTCGATTCCGTGGCTCTGGAGCCACATTTCCAGGAGTCCGAGTTGCCACAGCTTGTTTCCGTTCAACGGGGTCAGTTCGGCGTTGGGCGCGTCGAGCAGGGCGTTGACGTAATCGGTGCGGAACAGGTCGCGGCGGCGGGCCTCGGGAGCGGACAGCGCGTCGCGTACCCGGTCGAGGAGCTTGCCCTCCAGGTGCGTCAGGCCCGGCACCGGGAAGTAACCCTTGGGCCGGTCGATGACCTCGTGCGGCAGCACACGACGGCCGATCTCCTTCAGCACACCCTTACCGCCCTGCGCCAGCTTCAACTCCGGCGGGCAGGCGGCGGCCAGTTCCACGAACTCGTGATCCAGGAACGGCACCCGGGCCTCCAGCCCGTGCGCCATGGTCATGTTGTCGACCCGCTTGACCGGGTCGTCGGTGAGCATGATCTGCGTGTCGATGCGCAGGCCGGCGTCGACCGCGGTCTGCGCGCCCGGCCGCGCCAGGTGCGCGGCGACGAACTCCCGCGCCGGATCGCCGTCGGCGAGCCAGTCGGGGTTGAGCACCCGGGCCAGGCCGGCGCCGTCGCGGTCGAAGAAGGCCCGGGCGTACGTGTCGAGGGCCTGTTCCCGACCGACCTGCGCCAGTGGCGGGTACCAGTGGTAGCCGCCCAGGATCTCGTCGGCACCCTGGCCGGACTGCACCACCTTGACGTGCCGCGACACCTCCTGGCTGAGCAGGTAGAAGGCGACACAGTCGTGGCTGACCATGGGTTCGCTCATGGCCGCGACGGCCGCCTCCAGCGGCGGGACCAGATCCTGGGCGGCGACCCGGATCTGGTGGTGGTCGGTGTCGAAGGTCTTGGCGACCACGTCGGAGTAGCGGAACTCGTCGCCCTCACGGCCGCCGACGGCGTCGAAGCCGATGGAGAAGGTGGACAGCCCGCGTTGCCCCTCCCCGGCCAGCAGGGCGACCACCAGGCTGGAGTCCAGGCCACCGGAGAGCAGCACGCCGACCGGTACGTCGGCGACCATCCGCCGACGTACGGCGGTGGTGAGTGACTCGTGCAGCGCGTCCTGCCAGTCCCGCTCGGACCAGCCGGCGTGCTCGTCGCGGCGGAGGAACGGTGGATCCCAGTAGACCCGCTCGTGGCTGCGGCCGTCGGCCTCGTAGACCCGCACGGTGGCCGGTGGCAGCTTGGTGACCCCGCGCAGGATGGTGCGCGGCGGCGGCACGATGCTGTGGAAGCTGAGGTAGTGGCCCAGGGCGACCGGGTCGATGCCGGTGTCCACCCCGCCGCCGGCCAGCAGCGCCGGCAGGGTACTGGCGAAGCGCACCACGCCGGCGGACTCGGCGAGGTAGAGCGGCTTGATGCCGAGCCGGTCCCGGGCCAGCACCAGACGGCCGGTGTCCCGTTCGCTGATCGCCACGGCGAACATGCCGATCAGGTGGTCGACGAAGTCCAGCCCCCATTCGGCGTACGCCTTGACGACGACCTCGCTGTCCCCGGTGGAGAAGAAGTGGTGGCCCTTGGCCTGCAGCTCGGCACGCAGCTCGCGGTAGTTGTAGATGCAGCCGTTGAAGACGCCGGCCAGACCGGCGGCGGAGTCGACGATCGGCTGGCCGCTGGCCGCCGACAGGTCGATGATTTTCAGGCGCCGGTGGCCGAGGGCGACCGCCCCCTGTGACCACACCCCGCTGTCGTCCGGCCCCCGATCGCACATGGTGGCGGCCATTCGTTCCACCGCTGCGACGTTGGCACGCGTCGCGTCCCGTCGGAACTCCCCAGCCAGTCCGCACATGTGTGCCCATGCTGCCAGAGGATGTTGCGATTAGCCTGTTGAGACCATGACGGTCGTGTAACAGCATTGCTAGAATCCGCGCCCCGCGATCAAGCAGGTGACATCCCACGCCGAGTGTTGGGTCGTTTCCTACCTACCTCGTGACACTTGCGGCCTTTGCGAAGCGGCGCCGGGTGTGACGAATGCCGCAATACGTGTGGCATGGGCGTGACCACGGGGTCGGTGGTCCCGCACACGCGACGGCAGCCGGCCCGCCGACTTCGGCGGGCCGGCTGCCAAGGGCGCTTGGGCGCGTTGCCCTGCTCAGCCTGCGGTACGGGCCACGCCGACCGGGCAGCTCAGCCCGTTCGGACCGTGGTTGCAGTAGCCGTTGGGGTTCTTGGTCGGCGCGAGGTACTGCTGGTGGTAGTCCTCGGCCAGGTAGTAGTCGCCGAGTCGGGCGATCTCCGTGGTGATCTCGCCCTTGCCGGCCCGGGCCACGATCGGCGCGAACGCCTCTCGGGACGCCTCGGCGATCGCCAGTTGCTCGTCCGTGCTGGCGTAGATCGCGGACCGGTACTGGGTGCCCACGTCGTTGCCCTGGCGCATGCCCTGGGTCGGGTCGTGGTTCTCCCAGAAGACCTTCAGCAGGTCCTCATAGCTGATCTTCGTTGGGTCGTACACCACCTCGACCACCTCGGCGTGCCCGGTCATCCCGGAGCAGACCTCCTCGTAGGTCGGGTTGGGGCTGTAACCACCCGCGTACCCCGCGGAGGTGGTGAAGACGCCGGGCAGCGTCCAGAACAGGCGCTCGGCTCCCCAGAAACACCCCATACCGAACACGGCGACCTGGTAGCCCTCGGGGAACGGGCCCTTCAGCGGGGTCCCGAGCACCTCGTGCCGGTCGGCCACCGGCATCGCGATGGGACGGCCGGGCAGGGCCCGGTCAGGTGAGATCATCTCGGCCTTCATGCGGCGGAGGAACACGGTGGAACTCCTTTCGTACCCTTCCCCGCGTGCAACACCGGCGGACCCCGCTTCCTTACCCGCGTCGTGCGCCGTCAGGCCGCCAGCGCCGCCCGGACACGGCCCGCGTACGAGGTGGCCTCGGCGTCGTCGGCGTAGCGGGTACGCGGCCAGAAGAAGCCACGCAGCCCGTCGCCCTTGGTCCTGGGCACCACATGGGTGTGCAGGTGCGGCACCGACTGGGACACCCGGTTGTTCATCGCCACGAACGTGCCGCCCGCGCCGAGACCGGACTCGACCGCCACGGCGATCCGCCGCACCAACCCGAAGTAGCCGGGCAGCGACTCCGGCGGCAGGTCGGCGAGGGTGACCAGATGGGTGCGCGGCACCACCAGCACATGCCCCTTGAACACCGGCCGGGTGTCGAGGAACGCCACCCCGTCCGGCTCGTCGGTCACCTGGAACGCCGGCACCGCACCGGCCACGATCCCGCAGAACACACACCCCGCCATCCGGCCAGGTTAAGCCGGACCGGGTGCCGCCGCCCGCTCGTCACAAGCGGTCGAGGTACGCGTCCCATTCCTCGCCGACGACCGGGACCGGACCGGTCTCTCCGTTCGCCAGCCGGGACCGGATGTCCGCCTCCCAGCCGAGAGCCCAGCCATGTAGCTCGACGATCCTCGGGTCCGTCAGCCCGTACGCGGTGAACGTCTCGTCGTCCAGCTCACCGATGGCGCCGAGCCGGTCAGCCAACTCCTCCAACGAGAATCCGACCGTGTGTCGGGCACCCAGGGACTCCAGGTCGGGCCGAGGGAGCCGGTCGTTGGCGGCGTGGATGTCAATGTAGTCACGGTGCGCAGCGCGTTCGTGAAGCGCTCGCATCTTCAGGCCCACAGCGTCGTCGAAGGCGAGAACGGGCCCAAGGTTGAGCGCGGCGGGTGGCCCGATCGCCTCTTTCAACAGGTCAACCTCGCAGGCTTGGCCCGTGGCGGTGACCATCAACCGTGCCATCCGTGCGGTCGCCTCGATGATGCGGGCGTCGAATCCGGCTGCGACGTACGCATCGACAAGGCGCGCGGCCACGGCCGGTAGCGGAAGGGTGGTGGCTGTCGCGAAGTCGATGTCCCGGGACGGTCGTTTGACGAGATCGTGGGCGGCGAGGGCGTAGCCGCCAGCCAGGACGAGCCCGAGGTCGTCGCCAGCAGTGAAGCCGACGCGCAGCAGTCGAAGGTGTAGTTCATCCACACTCAGGAAACGAGTTCGGGAAGCCGACGTTCCCAGATCGCCACGAGACGCCTTGACGTGAGCCGCCTGATGCGGGGCCAGTCGTTACGGAGCAGCGTCGCGTTGACGTAGCGGACGATATCGTCCCGTTGGCCGCAGTCGAGCAACGTCCGGTACAGAGTCAGTCGTTGCCGCGGATCGGCGATGTCGAACTCGGTGAGACCCGACCAGGCCAAGCGCAGGGGCAGTACGACGTGGCCACACTCCGGCCCGGTGAGCTGGTCCAGTGACGTCGGGATGCGGTCGGCCGCGCCGGCCAGGCGAGACGCCAGCGTTTCCGTCGGACTCATCGGCCCAGTATGACCCAGCCGGCCGGCAGGGTGGGTTTCATACGGTGGGACGGGCGGGAGGACTAACGTCTGCGGAATGACCCATGGCTTCGAGACGCTCGCCATCCATGCCGGCCAGGACCCCGAGGCCCGCACCGGCGCGGTGATCCCACCGATCTACCAGACCAGCACGTACGCCCAGGACGCGGTTGGCGCGCCACGGCTCGGCTACGAGTACAGCCGCTCCGGCAATCCGACGCGGGACGCGCTCCAGGAGTGCCTGGCCGCGCTGGAGGCCGGCCAGGTCGGCCTGGCTTTCGCCAGCGGTCTCGCCGCCGAGGACACGTTGCTGCGTACCGTGTGTGGTCCGGGCGACCACGTGGTGATCCCCGATGACGCGTACGGCGGCACGTATCGGCTCTTCGCCAAGGTCGCCGAGCGGTGGGGTCTGGCGTACACCCCGGCCCGGGTCTCCGACGCGGACGCCGTGCGGGCCGCGATCCGGCCCGGCGTCACGAAGGTGGTCTGGGTGGAGACCCCGACCAACCCGCTGCTCGGCATCGCCGACATCGCCACCCTGGCCGCCGTGGCGCACGACGCCGGGGCGTTGCTGGTGGTCGACAACACGTTCGCCTCGCCGTACCTGCAACAGCCGATCACGCTCGGCGCGGACGTGGTCGTGCACTCGACCACCAAGTACGTCGGCGGGCACTCCGACGTGGTCGGTGGCGCGCTGGTGGCGGCCGACGCCGACCTCGGCGAGCAACTGCGCTACCACCAGAACGCGATGGGCGCGATCAACGGTCCGTTCGACGCGTGGCTGACCCTGCGCGGTATCAAGACCCTCGGGGTACGCATGGACCGGCACTGCGACAACGCCGAACGGATCGTGGCGTACCTGGACGGGCATGCCAAGGTCGGTCAGGTGCTCTATCCGGGTCTGCCCACGCACCCAGGGCACGAGGTGGCGGCGAAGCAGATGCGCCGGTTCGGCGGCATGATCTCCTTCCGCGCGGCCGGGGGTGAGGAGCACGCTGTCGAGATCTGCAACCGGGCCCGGCTCTTCGTGCTCGCCGAGTCCCTCGGTGGGGTGGAATCCCTGATCGAACACCCCGGTCGGATGACACACGCGAGTGCTGCCGGCTCGCCGCTTGAAGTTCCCTCCGATCTCGTGCGACTGTCTGTCGGCATCGAGACGGTCGAAGACCTGCTCGCCGATCTGGAGCAGGCGCTGGGCTGACCGCTGGCTTGGGAGGGTGGCCGTGCAGGACATCATGCCGACCTGGGTCGGGGCGACCGCCAAACAGATCGCCCGGGGGGTACGCCGGGGAGACGTCTCCGCCACCCAGGTGCTTGCCGACCACCTTGACCACGTCGCCAAGACCGACGTCGACCTCGCCGCGTTCCGCGCGGTACGCGGCGGGGAGGCGGTCACCGAGGCGGAGAAGGTCGACGAGCAGGAGGACCTGGCGAACCTCCCGCTGGCCGGGGTGCCGGTCGCGGTCAAGGAGAACACCCCGGTGGCCGGTGTGCCCACCTGGAACGGTTCCGCCGCCGTCCGTACCCCCGTGGCGGAGGCCGACCACGAGGTGGTTCGCCGACTGCGCGGAGCCGGCGCGGTGATCCTCGGCGTCACCCGGATGCCCGAGCTGGGCCTGTGGGGCAGCACCGACGACGAGACCGCCGTCACCCGCAACCCGTGGGACCTGTCCCGCACCCCGGGCGGCTCCTCCGGTGGTGCGGCCGCGGCCGTGGCTGCCGGACTGGTGCCGATCGCCCACGGCAACGACGGTCTCGGCTCGATCCGGATCCCGGCCGCCTGCTGCGGGCTGGTCGGCCTGAAACCCGGTCGCGGGGTGGTGCCCTGTCAGCTCGGCGCGGAGGACTGGTTCGGCCTGACCGAGCACGGCATGCTCAGCACCACCGTCGCCGACGCGGCGGTCGGTTTCCAGGTGCTCGCCGGCCGTGCCCAGAGCAAGCTCGTACCACCGCAGCGGCTGCGGGTCGGGGTGTCGCTGCGATCGCCCGTGCGGGGCGTCTCACCCGATGCGCCGAACCGGGACGCGGTCGCCGCCGCCGGTCGGCTGCTCGCCGGTGCCGGGCACGACACGGTACCGGCCGACCCGGTGTACCCGACGTCGCTGGGCCTGAAGGGCGTCGCCACCTGGTTCGCCGCCGCCGCAGCCGACGTGCGTGACGCCGGGGTCGACCGACGGGCCCTGCAACGCCGCAGCCGCCGGCACGTCACCCTCGGCGAGTGGGCCTGGCGGCGCGGGTACGTCCGGGAGGCCGACCGGTCGGCCTGGCGCGAGCGGTCGATCGGCTTCTTCACCGACCACTCGGTGGACCTGCTGCTCACCCCGGCGCTGGCCAGCGCGCCGCCGCCGGCGGCAAGCTGGTCGACCCGCTCCTGGCAGGCCAACATGCTGGCCAGCATCCGGTACGCGCCCTACGCCGCGCCGTGGAACATCGCCGGCCTGCCCGCCCTGGTGGTGCCGGTGGGCCGCCGCCCGGACGGGCTGCCGCTCGCCGTGCAACTTGTCGGACCACCCGGCTCGGAACTGCTGCTGCTCGGCGTCGCCGGTCAGTTCGAGATGGCGAACCCGTGGCCTCGGCACGCACCCGGATACCCGCACGTCGGAACGGGCTGGCCAGCCAACGCTTGATCATCTAGGCTCCCCGGCACCGCGACAGGGGAGGACCGCCGAGCATGCTCTGCCACACCTGCGACACCGAGACCGACGTACGCACCAGAGAATGCCCGACCTGCCGCACGCCGGTCGGTGCGCCGGCCCTGCACCCGGGTGCCCGGGTGCGACCGGTCCGGGGCGTCGGTCGGGCCGCCTCGGTCGCCGTCGCCGCGACCACCGCGTTCCTGTTGTTGACGGTGGCCGTCCAGCCGGTGAACGCGCTGCTCGCCGAGCGGGCGGCCGACACCCGCGACAGCGAGACGTTCCTGCTCACCGCGGGGGTGCTGGAACTGGCGGCGGCACTGCTCTACCAGGTCGCGTTCCTGGTCGCGATCGTGCTCGTGATCGTCTGGACCTGGCGGGCCCGGACGAACCTGGACGCCTTTCCGGGCGCCGGGCCCACCAACTCCGACGGGTGGGCGATCGCCGGATGGCTGGTGCCGTTCGTCAACTTCGTGATGCCGCACCGGGTGGTGGGCAACATCGCCCGGGAGAGTCTCTGGCGGCTGAGTACCCCGGTACTCGTGCACGTGTGGTGGGGCAGTTGGCTGGTGTTCCTCTTCGCGGAACGGATGTTCGCGCGCTCCGCCGCCGCCGAGTACGAGGCGTTGCCGTACCCGCAGACCTCGTCCGACTTCCAGGCGTACGCCGACCACTATCTGACGGCCACCGGTGAGTACCTGGTGCCCGCGATCTTCTGCACGGTGGCGGGAGGTTCGTTGATCGTGCTGATCCAGAGCATCTCCGCTGCCCAGACCGCCCGAATCGCACGGTCGATGCCCGCCGGCCCGATCCTGCCCGGCATGACGATGGCCGCATCGCCGGATCCGGCCCGGGCCGTGCCGTTACCGGTACCGCCCAACGGTCCGCTGCCGGCTGTTCCGGGTCGGGCGTCGCCGACGCCGGACGGGGCGGGTGGCACGATCTAGGCATGACGGAACTGGTCAGCCTGGACGAGGTGCGCGCCGCCCGGGACCTGCTCGACGGGGTCGTCCGTACCACTCCGCTGGAGCCGTCCCGCCCGCTCAGTGCCGCGCTCGGCGGGCCGGTCTGGCTCAAGTGTGAGAATCTCCAGCGGGCGGGGTCCTACAAGGTGCGCGGCGCGTACGTGCGGATCTCGCGGCTGTCGGCGCAGGAGCGTGCCCGGGGTGTGGTCGCGGCCAGCGCCGGCAACCACGCACAGGGGGTGGCGCTCGCCGCCGGCCTGGTCGGCACCCACGCCACTGTCTTCATGCCGGTGAACGCGCCACTGCCGAAGGTGGCGGCCACGAAGGGATACGGCGCCCAGGTCGAGCTGATCGGTGCCACGGTCGACGAGTCTCTGGTCGCGGCGCAGACGTTCGCCGAGCGCACCGGAGCAGTGCTGATCCATCCGTTCGACCACCGGGACGTCATCGCCGGGCAGGGCACGGTGGCGCTGGAGATCCTGGAGCAGTGCCCGCAGGTGACCACGATCGTCACCGGTGTCGGCGGGGGAGGACTGATCTCCGGGCTGGCGGTTGCCGCCAAGGCGCTCCGGCCGGAGGTTCGGGTGATCGGGGTGCAGGCGGCCGGTGCGGCGGCCTTCCCGCCGTCACTTGTCGCGGGCGAGCCGGTCCGGCTGCCGGCCTTCACCACCATCGCGGACGGCATCGCGGTCGGTCGGCCGGGCGACGTCACCTTCAGCCACGTACGCAAGCTTGTCGACGACATGGTCACCGTCTCCGAGGAGGACATCTCCCGGGCGCTGCTGATGCTGCTCGAACGCGGCAAGCAGGTGGTGGAGCCGGCCGGGGCGGTTGGCGTGGCCGCCCTGCTGGCCGGTGCTGTCGAGGTGACCGCGCCGGCGGTGGTGGTGCTCTCCGGTGGCAACATCGACCCGCTGCTGATGTTGCGCGTGATCGAGCACGGACTGGCGGCGGCAGGTCGCTACCTGCGGGTGACGGTGCGCTGCTCGGACCGGCCCGGACAGCTGGCCTCGCTGTTGAGCGAGATCGCCGAGCACCGGGCGAACGTGGTGGACGTGGTGCACCAGCGGGCCAACCCGCACCTACGCCTCGGCGAGGTGGAGGTGGCGTTGTCGGTGGAGACCCGTGGCGTCGAACACTCCGACATGCTGATCAGCGCCCTGCGGGCCAGTGGCTACCAGGTGACCATCGCACCAGAGGCGTGACGCGGTGGCGTCACGCCTCTGGACGATCGGATTGCCGGCCCGGCCGGCGGATGACGACGGTCAGCCGGAGAACGGCTCGAAGCTGACCACGGTCACCTTGATGTCGGCGCCGCTCGGAGCGGTGTAGGTGCAGGCCTGGCCGGCCTTGCCGCCCAGGATCGCCTGGCCGAGGGCCGACTCGGGGCTGTAGACCGTCAGGTCCGTGGTCGAGGCGATCTCACGCGAGCCGAGCAGGAACGTCTCTGTGTCGTCGGCGTCGTCGTCGAAGTAGATCGTCACGACCATCCCGGGCGCCACGGCGTCGACGGTCGGCGCCTCGCCGACCTGGGCCGTGCGGAGCAGCTCCTTCAGGTAGAGGATGCGCCCCTCGGCCTTGCCCTGCTCCTCGCGGGCGGCGTGGTAGCCGCCGTTCTCGCGCAGGTCGCCTTCCTCACGCCGGGCGTTGATCTCGGCGGCGATGACCGGCCGGTTGGCGATCAACTCGTCGAGCTCGCCCTTCAGACGGTCGTACGCGTCCTGGGACAGCCAGGTGGCGGGCGCCTCGTTGCCATTGGACACAGGCGGTCCTCCTCGGTTGTGCGTGCTGGCTGACAGGTGAACCTCCAAGTTACCAGTGCCCTACGACAAGGAGTGTCGGCGATCACGCCGGGCGTCGTCGATCCTCAGACGGGTGGCCGGCAGCGGACGACCTCACCGATGAACGGCCGCGCCGTGGTCGCGAGGCGGTGCCGGACGGTGACGTGAGGCTGCCCGGCGACGGCGGTCACCGGCACCTCCTCGCGGGCCACCTCGGCACCGGCATGGTCCCGGGCGCGCAGCACGCACACCGCCGAGCCACCGTCCGGCAGGTTCACCCGGAAGTCGACCACCACCTGGTCGTCCGTGATGTCGCCGTAGCTGATCACCTGGGCGTCGTACGCCGGATCGCCGTACTGCCGGTAGAGCCGGACCGAGACGACGGTGAGCGTCGCGACCACGACGACGGCGAGCAGCGCGGCCAGCACCGGGCGGCGGCGCCGCGGCGCGCGGCGGCGGCCGTATCGGCCGGCTGGGAAAACCGGCGCGTCCGGTCCAAGTGTGGCGTGCGTCTCGGTCACCGTCGGGTATCTCCCTGGCGTTGTTGTCAGCGGTATCGGCAAGAATGGCAGAGTCCGCCATTCCTGTTCGACTCGGTCGCCAGATCTGGCTCAGCGTCGCGTACGGCTGGGGTCAAATATGACAGGCCGGCGCGGTCCGGTGCCGCTACGGGGAGGAATCCGGCAGGTCAACGGGGGCCCGGGGTGGGTCGCCGGTGGGCAGAGACGAGGAGCGCCGACCTTGGCAGAGCAACTTCGACTCATGGCCGTTCACGCGCACCCCGACGACGAGTCGAGCAAGGGCGCCGCGACGATGGCGAAGTACGTCGCCGAGGGGGTGGACGTGCTGGTCGTGACGTGTACGGGCGGTGAGCGGGGCAGCGTGCTCAACCCCAAGCTCGACCGTCCCGACGTCTGGGCGAACATCGCCGAGATCCGTCGCGCCGAGATGGACGCGGCCCGGGCGATCCTCGGCATCGAGCAGGCATGGCTGGGTTTCGTCGACTCCGGTCTGCCCGAGGGCGATCCGTTGCCGCCGCTACCCGAGGGTTGTTTCGCCCTCCAGGACGTGGACGTGGCCGCCGGCCCGCTGGTGCGGCTGACGCGTGAGTTCCGTCCGCACGTGGTCACCACCTACGACGAGGAGGGTGGCTACCCGCACCCGGACCACATCATGTGCCACAAGGTCAGCGTGGCGGCCTTCGACGCGGCCGGCGATGCCGAGCGCTACCCGGAACTGGGCGCGCCGTGGCAGCCGCTCAAGCTCTACTACGACATCGGCTTCTCGAAGGGCAAGATCCTGGCGTTGCACGAGGCCGTGCTCGCGACCGGTGCCGAGTCGCCGTACGCGGAGTGGCTGACCCGCTGGGAGGACCGGCCGGACAAGGGGCCCCGGATCACCACCCGGGTGCCCTGCGCCGAGTACTTCCCGGTGCGCGACGACGCCCTGCGGGCGCACGCCACCCAGGTGGATCCGGACGGCTTCTGGTTCCAGGTGCCGATGGAGTTGCAGCAGCGCGCCTGGCCGACGGAGGATTTCGAGCTGGTCCGGTCGTCGGTCGACAGCCCGATGCCGGAGTCGGACCTGTTCGCTGGCGTACGAGGTACGGCCCATGCCCGCTGAGCGGGCGGCGGGCTACCCTGGTCGCACACCGCGACCCGGAGGAATCCCATGCTGACCGCTGCTCAGGTGCTCGCCCAGAACAACTTCGGGGACACCCGCACCGGTGGCCTCGCCGGGCCGATGGGCTTGTTCCTCATCCTCGTCCTCGGTGCCGCCACCGTGCTGCTGATCCGGAACATGAACGCCCGCCTGCGCCGGCTTCCGGACCGGTTCCCGACCGAGGGGCCGACGGCACCCGGCACGGAGTCGATGGACCGCTCGGTCGATGATCCGACAGGTGGGATCGTGACGGAGGATTCATCCACGGATGCTCCCAACGGGCGCAAGCAGCGCCGCGACGGCTGATCGGAGCATGATTCACGTCGAACCGGATGGTCGACCCCTGTTGCGACCATCGGGTTTGGCTTAGCCTTCCGCCGGGGGGACCAGAAGTCCTCAAGCTGCGCGGGAGGGGGCGCCGATGACCACCGCAGTCGTATCCGCCCGCCGCGTGGCCTGTTCCGGGTCGGCGGGAGGGGGTCGGTGACCTCCGGCAGGGCCGGTCAACCGCTCGACCGGCCCCGGAGCCGTGGTACGCCGACTGGGCTGCACCTGCTCACCGCCGCCGTCGTGACCACCGCGCTGGTGGCCACGGTGGTGGGCCTGAGCCTGCCGGTGGGGCTGCCGGTCGACGATCCGCTCGGCGGGCCCGCCCGCTTCGGCTTCGCGGTCGCCCTCTTCGCCCTGTCCCAGCTGGCCCGGCTCCGGTTCCGCGCCGCGGCCGGCGTGGTGAGCGTCACCTGGGCCGAAGCCGCCCTGGTCGTCTGCCTCTACCTGGTACCACCTGGCTGGCTGCCCGGGGCCGCGCTGCTCGGCGTCGCGCTCGCCTGGACGGCCCTCTCGTTGGTGGACGAGGGCCGCGCCACCTGGGACGTGATCCGAATCGCGAGCGCACACACCGCCGCCACCGCGCTGGCGGTCGCGGTCACCACCGCCCTTGGTCAGCCGACGCTCGCCGGTCCGACCCCGGCACTCACGCTCGCGGTGGCCGCTGGCGCCCTCGCCTATCTACTCGCCAGCGCCTGGCTGGGAGGGGTGATGCTGGCGCTGCGGCACGGCATCCCGATCGGACGCCCACTGCTCGCCGCGCTGCGCGGCAAGCTGCTGATGTTCGTCGGCAACGTGGTGGTCGGCGTGCTGGTGGTGGTGCTGATCGAGATCGACCCACGCTGGCTCCTGTTGCTGCCCGCTCCGCTGTGGCTGCTGCAGCAGACCTACCGGCAACGGTTGCGGGAGGACCGCGATCGGCGTACCTGGCGATCGCTCGCCGAGGCCATGAAGGCGCTCAACCAACTCGACGAGCGGGGTGTCGCCACGGCGGGTGTCACCGGAGCGCTGACGCTGTTCGAGGCGGACCTGGTCGACGTGGAGGTGGCCCGGCGGGACGGTCGGTGGCGTCGCTACCGGGGCGACCCGGATGGTCAGGTGGTCGACCGGGAGATCGCTCCGCCCGGCGGCGACGAGCCTGAACCGGGGGAACTGGTCCGTGACCTGTCGGTCGGCGATACCCGCGTGGGCCGCCTGCGGGTGCGCTTTCCCCGTACGGCGCCGGCCACCGGTCGGGAACGCGACGCCCACGCCGCCTTCGCCGACGCCCTCGCCGCGGCGTTGCACGATGCCGCCACCCACCGGGAGTTGCGCCTGGTCACCGCCCGCTCCTCGTACGAGGCGGTGCACGACCCGCTGACCGGCCTGGCCAACCGGGCGGCGATGCTCGGCAAGGGCGACCAGGCGTTGCGGCAGCTGGCCCACGACCATCCGGTCGCCCTGCTGCTGCTGGACATCGACCAGTTCAAGGAGGTCAACGACACCCTCGGGCACGCCGCCGGCGACCAGCTGTTGCGGTTGACCGCCAACCGGCTGGGTGCCCTGGCCCGCTCCGGTGACCTGCTGGCGCGCCTGGGTGGCGACGAGTTCGCCCTGCTGCTGAGTTCGGTCCCGGTGGTCGGCGACCGCGCCGCGCCCATGGCGTACGCGCTGCGTCAGGCCCGGGACATCGCCGAGCGGCTGGCCGCCCCCACCGAGGTGGCCGGGGTGCGGATGTCCGTCGAGGTCTCCGTCGGGGTGGTGGTGGCCCCGGCCGGCACCGCCGACCTGACCGAGCTGCTGCGCCGGGCCGACATCGCGATGTACCAGGCCAAGTCGGGTGGCGTCAGCGTGGCCGCGTACGACACGGCACGCGACGCGGCCAGCACCGACCAGCTGGCCCTGCTCGCCGAGCTGCGCGAGGCGTTGCAGGCCGACGACCAGTTGGTGCTCGTGTTGCAGCCGGCCGTGGACCTGGTCACCGGGGCACCGACCGGCGTGGAGGCGTTGATTCGTTGGCGGCACCCGAGGCGGGGCTGGTTGGGGCCCGCCGACTTCATCCGGCCGGTGGAGAACAGCGAACAGCTCGGCGCCTTCACCCGCTACGTGCTCGACAAGGCGCTCGCCGTGGCCGCCGACTGGGCCCGGGAGGGTCTGGACGTCCCCATCTCGGTGAACCTCTCCGCCCGCAGCCTGTTGGATCCGAGGTTGCCGGCGGAGATCGCCGAGGCGCTGCGTCGGCACCAGGTGCCGGCGGACCGGCTGGTCCTGGAGATCACCGAGACGGTGGTGATGAGCGACCTGGAGGTCATCGACCAGGTGCTCACCACGCTGCGGTCGATGGGCGTGCAGTTGGCCGTGGACGACTTCGGCACCGGCTTCTCGTCGCTGGCGTTCCTCACCCGGGTCACCGTGGACGAGCTGAAGGTGGACCGCTCCTTCGTCCTCCAGATGGCCGACTCACCCCAGGCGGCGGCCATCGTGCGCAGCACCGTCGGGCTGGCCCACCAGTTGGGCCTGCGGGTGGTGGCCGAGGGGGTGGAGACCGCCGCGCAGCGTTCCGCGCTGGCGGAGCTGGGCTGCACCGCCGCCCAGGGCTACCACTTCTTCAAGCCGATGCCCGCCGACAAGATCGCCGCCGTCCTCGGCTCCCTACGCGACGCCGCCCCCACGAACGTCCTCCCCCTCCGCGCCGACGGCGCCTCCTGACGTCCGACCGGCAACCGGATGCCGGGCTGGATATGGTCGTCGGGTGAATCGACTTGCGGAGGCGACCAGTCCGTACCTGCTCCAGCACGCCGACAACCCGGTGGACTGGTGGCCCTGGTGCGATGAGGCGTTCGCCGAGGCGAAACGGCGGGACGTGCCGGTGCTGATCTCGGTCGGCTACTCGGCCTGCCACTGGTGCCACGTCATGGCGCACGAGTCGTTCGAGGACGAGGCGGTCGGCAAGCTGCTGAACGAGGGCTTCGTATCGATCAAGGTGGACCGTGAGGAGCGGCCCGACGTCGACGCGGTCTACATGACCGCGACGCAGGCGATGACCGGTCAGGGCGGCTGGCCGATGACGGTCTTCGCCACGCCGGACGGCACCCCGTTCTTCTGCGGCACGTACTTTCCCCGTCCGAACTTCGTCCGGCTGCTGGAGTCGGTCGGCACCGCGTGGCGGGACCAGCGTGAGGCCGTGCTGCGCCAGGGCGCCGCGGTGGTGGAGGCGATCGGCGGCGCCCAGGCGGTCGGCGGCCCCACCGCCCCGCTCACCGCCGAGCTGCTCGACGTCGCCGCGAACCAGCTGGCCAGCGAGTACGACGAGGTCAACGGTGGTTTCGGTGGGGCGCCGAAGTTTCCGCCGCACATGAACCTGCTCTTCCTGCTGCGCCACCACCAGCGCACCGGCTCGGCGCGGAGCCTGGAGATCGTCCGGCACACCTGCGAGGCGATGGCCCGTGGCGGCCTCCATGACCAGCTCGCCGGCGGCTTCGCCCGGTACTCGGTGGACGGACACTGGACCGTGCCGCACTTCGAGAAGATGCTCTACGACAACGCGTTGCTGCTGCGGGTCTACACCCAGCTGTGGCGACTCACCGGCGACGCGCTGGCACTGCGGGTGGCCCGGGACACCGCCCGGTTCCTCGCCGACGAGCTGCACCGGCCAGGGCAGGGCTTCGCCTCCGCGCTGGACGCGGACACCGAGGGGGTCGAGGGGCTGACCTATGTCTGGACGCCGGCCCAACTGGTCGAGGCGCTGGGCGAGGAGGACGGCCGCTGGGCCGCCGACCTGTTCGCGGTGACCGATGCCGGCAGCTTCGAAGAGGGCACCAGCGTGCTGCGGCTGGCGCGGGACGTCGACGACGCCGATCCGGCGGTACGGGAACGCTGGCAGGTGGTGGTCCGCCGACTGCTGGCCGTCCGGGACACCCGACCCCAGCCGGCGCGCGACGACAAGGTGGTGGCCGCCTGGAACGGGTTGGCGATCACCGCGTTGGCGGAGTTCGTCCGGCTGGTCGTTACCACCGGCCGGGTCGGCACCGAGGGTGAGGCGAACCTGCTGGAGGGGGTCACGATCGTGGCCGACGGTGCGATGCGGGACGCCGCCGAGTACCTCGCCCGGGTGCACGTCGTCGACGGTCGGCTGCGCCGCGCCTCCCGCGACGGCCGGGTCGGGGATCCGGCCGGAGTGCTGGAGGACTACGGCTGTGTGGCCGAGGCGTTCTGCGCGATGCACCAGGTCACCGGCGAGGGGCGGTGGCTGGACCTGGCCGGTCAGCTCATCGACGCGGCGCTGGCCCACTTCGCCGCGCCCGGCGGAGCGTTCCACGACACCGCCGACGACGCGGAGCAGTTGGTCGCCCGGCCAGCGGACCCGACCGACAACGCCACCCCCTCGGGTCGGTCCGCGATCGTCGCCGCCCTCGTCGCGTACGCGGCGTTGACCGGGGAGAACCGCTACCGCGAGGCCGCCGAGGCGGCCCTGTCCACCGTCGCGCCGATCGTCGGGCGGCACGCCCGCTTCACCGGGTACGCGGCGACCGTGGGCGAGGCACTGCTCTCCGGGCCGTACGAGATCGCGGTGGCGACCGAGGATCCGGCGGGCGACCCGCTGGTGGCGGCGGCGTACCGGCACGCCCCACCCGGCGCGGTGATCGTGGCGGGCCCCCCGGACCGGCCCGGGGTTCCGCTGCTGGCCGACCGTCCACTTGTCGACGGGCGGGCCACCGCGTACGTCTGTCGGGGCTTCGTCTGCCAGCGACCGGTGACCGGTGTCGAGGAGCTGGTGGGGCAGTTGCGTTGAGCCGGATCCGCCGGTCGGTGCCGGGACCGGCCCGGTTAGGCTGACGCCGCTATGGATTCCCGTACCGGTCTGCCCGTTGTCGGCATGGTGGGTGGCGGCCAACTGGCCCGGATGACCCACCAGGCTGCGATCTCCCTCGGCCAGTCGCTGCGTGTGCTCGCGCTCACCCCGGACGACGGGGCGGCCCTGGTCGCCGCCGACGTCCAGTACGGCGACCACACCGACCTCGTCGCGCTGCGTACCTTCGCCAAGGGCTGCGAGGTGGTCACCTTCGACCACGAGCACGTCCCTACCGAACACATCCGCACGCTGACCGGCGAGGGCGTGAAGCTGTTCCCGCCCGCCGCCGCCCTGGTGCACGCCCAGGACAAGCAGGTGATGCGGGAGCGGCTCGACACCCTGGGCGCGCCCAACCCGCGCTGGCGACCGGTCGCGTCCCCCGCCGAACTGCTCACCTTCGGCGACGAGGTCGGCTGGCCGGTCGTGCTCAAGGCCGCCCGCGGCGGGTACGACGGGCGGGGAGTCTGGCCGGTCACCGACCAGGCCGCCGCGACCGACCTGGCGCAGACGCTGCTCGCCGGTGGCACGAAGCTGATCGTCGAGGAACGGGTGCCGCTGCGCCGGGAACTGGCCGTGCAGGTGGCCCGCTCGCCGTTCGGGCAGGTCGCGGTCTATTCGGTCGTCGAGACCGTGCAACGCGACGGGATCTGCGTCGAGGTGCTGGCCCCGGCCCCCGGCCTGGCCGAGGAACTGGCGGTCGCTGCGCAGCAGCTCGCCATCGACCTGGCCATCGCCCTCGGCGTGGTGGGCCTGCTGGCCGTGGAGCTGTTCGAGGTGGCCGACCCGACGGTGCCGGACGGTAGCCGGCTGGTGGTCAACGAGCTGGCGATGCGTCCGCACAACTCGGGGCACTGGACCATCGAGGGCGCCCGGACCTCGCAGTTCGAGCAGCACCTGCGCGCGGTGCTGGACTATCCGATGGGCGACACCTCGTTGACCGCCCCGGTGGTGGTGATGGCGAACGTGCTCGGTGGTCAGCCCGGCGGCATGTCGATCGACGAGCGGTTGCACCACCTCTTCGCCGCCGAGCCGACCGCCCGGGTCCACCTGTACGGCAAGCAGGTGCGCCCCGGCCGCAAGATCGGGCACGTCACGGTGCTCGGTGACGATCTGGACGAGGTACGCGCCCGGGCTGCCCGGGCCGCCCGCTGGCTGCGGGACGGAACACCGGAGGTACAAGCGGCGTGAGCACGGTCGGTGTGATCATGGGGAGCGACTCGGACTGGCCGACGATGAGGGCCGCCGCCGAGGTGCTCACCGAGTTCGAGGTGTCGTACGAGGTCGAGGTGGTCTCGGCGCACCGCACCCCGGTCAAGATGATCGACTATGGTCGGGCGGCCGCCGATCGGGGACTCAAGGTGATAATCGCCGGGGCCGGTGGCGCGGCGGCGCTGCCCGGCATGGTCGCCTCGGTGACCCCGCTGCCGGTGATCGGCGTGCCGGTGCCGTTGAAGCACCTCGACGGCATGGACTCGCTGTTGTCGATCGTGCAGATGCCCGCCGGTGTGCCGGTGGCGACCGTGTCCATCGGCAATGCCCGCAACGCCGGGCTGCTCGCCGTCCGCATCCTCGCCACCGCCGACCGCGCCCTGCTCGACCGGATGTCGGCGTACCAGGCAGACCTGGAGCAGTTGGTCGCCGAAAAGGACGCCGCACTCCGCGCCTCCCTGGCCTGACGCCACACTCAGCGCATGCCGCGTAGCGCGGTCTGTAGGCGTTCCTGGGCGCGGCGTCGACGTTCGTTGCTGGCGCCGAGGATCAGCAGCAGGAAGCCGACCGGGATCAGCGCCAGCCACGGTCCGAGGCTGAACAGCGCGTGCACCGCCGCGATGGCGGTGACCACCGCACCGACGATCACCGGTGCCTGCTGCTGGGTCATCGAGCCGAAGACCAGCACCGCGACCGCACCGAGGAGCAGCAGCACCTGGCGCATGGTGCTCGAATCGGTGGCCAGCACGATCGCCAGGGTCGGCACGAACGCGGCGAGCAGCGCCGGTCCGTACGCCACCCAGCTACTCAGGTCGGTGCGCTGCCGTAGCTCAAGCACTCCGACCAGCAGGGCCAGCGCGGCGAACGGCAGCGTGTACGCCTCGGGCAGGGCCACCTCGGCGACCCGCATCAGGATCCACCAGGCGGTGATCTCGCAGAGCACCACCGCCCAGAACAGGATCCGTCGCTCCGCCGGCCGGCGGCCTGGCCGGGTCGCCGCGAGGCCGAGGACCGCACCCCAGGCGGCGAGCAGTGCGGCGATGTGCCGAGGTGAGTCGAAGGCCAGCGCCAGGGCGATCAGCGCGGCGGCGTGGCCGCTCCACTCCACGGTCGCCGCCTCGCGACGTGCCTCCGGACGGCGGAGCCGGGGCAGAGTGGCGGAGAAGACCTGCAACGCCGCGCCGACCGCCAGCACCCCGAACGCCGACCAGACCGGGGCGAGCCCGGCCACCAGACCGGCGGTGAGCACGAACAGTTGCGCCATCAGCGAGGCGAACAGCCAGCCGAGCAGCCGGGCCCGGGAGGTGAGGCCGTAGAGGGCGGCCACCAGCCCGACCCCGACCGCACCACCGAGCGTGAACAGGGTCAGCTCCCGGGTGGCGAGGCTGCCGGCGAGGCCGGCCCCGCCCGCCGCCAGCCCGATCAGGAAGACCAGCACCCGGGCCAGTCGCAACGAGCGGGCCCGTTCCACCAGGGCCGGTGGCGGCGTCAGCGCCAGCCCCAGCATCGAGATGGTGAACACCGCCAGCGCCGACAGGGTGCTCGTCGGCCAGCCGCCGCCCAGCGCGATCGGGGCGATGAGCAGGGTGACGGCGGCGCCGGGCAGCACCACCGGCACGGCCCGGGACCGGCGGCCACCGCTGAACCCGGTCGCGGCCAGGGCCGCCGTCGCGGTGAGCAGCAACGCGGTGAGCACATGGGTCGGGTTGACCGCTGCCGGCGGCGGGTCGAGCAGGACCGCTGGTGGCCCCTGCCAGATCCGGCCGACGGTGCGGTGCGGGTCGACGAGGGCCGCGATCAGCGCTGGTGCGATGGAGACCAGGGCCAGGACGGTCGGCACGGCGGCGGCGGCCAGCGCACCGGCGGCCGGGCTGACCCGCCACCGGCGCCGGTTGTCGTCGGGCAGTCGGCGCAGCGCCCCGTCCAGCAGCACGGTCCAACGGCGCACCGGTTGAGCCGCGCCGGCCGGCGGCTCGGTCGCCCCGCGTACCAGTTCGGCGAGCACACCGAGCAGTGCCGCCGCAGCGGCGTAGACACCGACGGGCACGGCGATCGGGACGGCGGCGAGCGCGGTCACGCTCGCCCCGCCGACCACCCCGGCGCTGGCCCAGGGCAGGTACTGGGGAACCTGCCGACGGGCCGCCGCCACCGCGGCCAGGCCGAGACTGGATGCGGCCAGGCCGGCGGTGAGCACCACCTGCGGGGCGTGGCCGAACTCGACGGCGAGGGCGGCGGTGGCACCCGGCAACGCCAACAGCGCCGCGCCCACACCCGCACCACCGATCTGCGCCAGGTGCGGCGGCATGCCCTCCGCCTCGATGTCCTCGACGAGCGGCTCGGCCAGGTTACGGGCCAGCGCGGCCACCACCGCGCCGATCAGCACGATGCTGCCCAGGGCCAGGGCGGTCGTCCACGGCCGCACCAGGCCGGCGCCGGCCGCGTGCAACGCGACCACCCCGGCCACCGTGATCCGGGACAGCGCCGCCCGAGGATCGATCGTGGCGACCGCGGCCATCCCGAAGATGGTGGCGACCATGCCGCCGATCAGGACCGGCGACCACCAGGCAAGGTCGAACGCGGCGGGAGCGCCGATGGTGGCGAGCACCACCGCCACGCCGGCCACGTCGTAGCGCCAGGGTGGTGGCAGCAGAATCCCCGCCGCGATCGCGAGCAGCACCAGAGCGATCGGGCCCTGCCACGTCGTGCCGCCGGTGGGCGCGGCCGGCCAACCGCTGAGGTCGCCGTTCCAGATCGGGCCGGGGGTGGCCAGCACACCGAGACCACCGCGCAGCGCCATCCAGCCGGCCAACAGCCCGATCAGCACGCCACCGATGGTGAGGCCGAGCACCGGCCCGCGACGCCACTCCTCGGGCATCGCCCGGGCCGCCACGGCGACGATCAGGACCAGCGCGGCGGCGACGGCGAGCTGCCCGCTCGGTGCGAGCACCGTGCCGATCCGCAGCAGGGTGGCGACCAGCGCGGCGGTCACCGCGGCGGTCGCCAGGTCGGAGCCGTCGAGGGTGAGATCGGAACGGCGGCTGGTGTCGATCGAGGGAGCCAGGAAGAGGAGTACTGCGGCGACCAGCAGCAGCGCGCCGACCCAGGCATCCGCCACGGTGGCCCCCGGTGCGCCGAATCCGGCCGCGGCGACCAGCAACGCGCCCAGACCGGTGCCCACCGACAGCGGGACCGGGATCTGACGCTGCGACACCTGCACGAGGGCGGCGTAACCGAGCGTGACACACACGGCGAGGAAGCTCGCCGCGAGCACCGGCACGGTCGCCTCGCGCAGGCTCGCCGGGGTCGGCGTGTCATCCACCGGCAGGGTCGCTGCCACGAAGGCGGCAACCGCTCCGGGCAGCGCGAAGGCGGCACCTCCGGCGGCCCAGGCCGAGACGGTGTCCGCCGCCGCCGGGGCGAGCCGGATCCGGGGAGCGGCGGCGATCAGCGTGCCGGCCACGACGAGGGTGAGCAGCACGGCGGCGGTCAACGCCGGCCGGGCGAGGGCCGCGCCGGCACCGGCCAGCCCGACCGTGGCGGCGGCCACCGCGTGCGCCAACGCGGCTCGGGAGGTCCGGGCGGAGAGGCCGGCCGCTCCGATGCCGATCGCGGTCAGCACCATCGGCCACGGCGCGTACGTCCAGGCCAGCCCGAAGGAGGCCGGTACGGCCAGCGCGGTGAGCGCGGCACCGGTCACCGCGAACTCGCGGCGGATCTCCGAGGGTAGGGCCAGCACCGCGGCCACGGTCAGCAGGAAGGCGCTGGCCGCGAGCTGCCAGGCGGCCGGTCCCACGGCGGCGGCCAGCTCGGCCGGGTACCGGTCGAGGTCCGCCGCCCAGGCCGGCAGTGCCGCCTGGATCGGGGCGATGCCGGCACGCAGTGCGCTGCCGGCGACCACCACCCCGCTGACCGTGAGCGCCACCGCGGAGGCCAGTTGTGGTCCCCGGCGGGCGGACTCGGGTACCGCCCGGACCGCGAGACCGGTGACCGTGATGACCAGGGCGATCAACAGCAGGGCTCGGCCGGGGAACGCCACCGAGGCGATCCGCCCCAGGGCGCCGATGACGGCGAGGGTGAACACACCCGCGCCCAGGTCGGGTAGGGGTGGGCGGCGGAGTACAAGCGTCCCGGCCAGACAGACGGCGGCGGCGAGGAGCAGCACCAGGCCGGCGCCGGTCGCGCCCGGCACGGTGGTGGTCCGCAGCAGGGCGGTCACCGCGTACGCCAGGGCGAGGGCGACCGCCACCCCGTGCAGCACCCAGGTCAGTTCCCGCAACCCCGGCACCGGTCGGGTCGGCGCGGTCGCGCTGCCGCCGACGGGATCCAGCAGTTCGCCGCTCTCCTCCGGCGCCGCCTCCGGCCTACCGTCAACCTGGCTCTGCTGGGCCGACCGCTGCCGGGGGGCACCCGACCGGCCGGGGCCGTCGGTGACCGGCTGCTCCACGGTGACCGGGGAGCGGGCCAACCACAGGTCGAGCAGCGCCACCACGGTCAGCACCAGCGCCCAGCCCGCCGGACCGGTGATCCGGTCGTACGCGAGCAGTGGCACCACTGGCTGGGCGGCCAGCACGGTGGCGAACCGGGGCGCGCGCAGCCTGGTCCACCCGGCGTAGCCGACCGCGACGGCAGCGGTGACCGCGAAGATCACGCCGGCGAAGACGGCACCGGAGGCGCCGCCGTTGCCGATCCGGTCCACGGCCCACAATGCGTACCCGGCGAGGGGCACCAGGAGCAGACCCACGGCGGCGATGGTCTCGGCCGTGGAGGTCAGCCCGCGCCGGACCAGTACCGGCGGGGCGAGCAGCATGAGCACCGTCGCGATCAGCAGAATGCCCAGCCGGGCCAACGCGTCCATCGAGCTGGTGGCGACCACGGCGAACACCACGGCGGCGACGCCGAGCAGCAGCGCGCCGAGACCGAGCGGGATGTTCTGGACCTCCCGGGAGGAGGCCTCCGGCGGGTGCTCAGGATCGTCGGCGTCCAGCCAGACCGGTTCGGTCGGTGGCGGTGGCCCCTGGGTGCCGGCCGCGCCCTGCCGGGGTACCCGGGGCGGCGGGGTCGCACCGTCGCGGGGCGGCGAGGCGTCCTCGGACGTTGGGCGGCGCGGCGGCCGGCGGCGTAGCACGCGGCGGGGGCGGGTGGCCTGCCGGATCCGCTCGTCCCCCTGGCTGCCGGCGTGCGAGAGGATGTCCCGCTGGAAGAGCGCGGCCTGCATCTTCGCGGCTAGCTGCCGTTGTTCGCTGGCAATGGCGGCCTCGCGGGCCTTCAACTCCGCGATGGATCGTTCGATCTCCGCCAGGTGCTCGGCCCATTGTGGCTGGTGCGCACCGCAGTGCGGGCAGCGAACCGCCGGTTTGATCTCCCGGCCGCACGAAGGGCACTGAAAGCTCGCCACGACACCCCTCCACCCGCACTGTGGAATCCCACTGTCGCAGCATGCCCAAAGCGGGCCGGGAATTCGACAGTTGTCGGCGGGTCAACCGCCAACATCACCACAGGATGGGATCACGGACGCCCCATGCCCCGGTACTCCCAGCCGGCCTGGGTCCACAGGGCCGGGTCGAGGCAGTTGCGGGCGTCGACGATGCGGCGACCGGCGACGAGGTCGCCGAGGAGGCCGGGATCGGCGTTGCGGAAGTCGGCCCATTCGGTGAGGACGCAGACCAGGTCGGCGTCGGTGACCGCCTTGGCGATGTCGGGTTCGTAGGTGAGTTCCGGCACCGCGCGGCGGGCGTTCTCCATGCCCTCGGGGTCGTAGACGTGGACATCGGCGCCGGCCTTGTGCAGCAGGGCGGCGACGGCCAGGGCGGGGGCGTCGCGTACGTCGTCGGTGTTGGGTTTGAAGGTGGCGCCGAGCACGGCGATGCGGGTGCCGGACAGGTCCGGGCCGGCGGGGCCGGAGCGGCGGCCGAGCAGCTCGGCGGCGAGGTTCAGGACGCGGGTACGGCGACGCAGGTTGATCAGGTCGACCTCGTGCAGGAAGCGGAGGGCTTCGCCGGCTCCGAGTTCCTGGGCCCGGGCCTGGAAGGCACGGATGTCCTTGGGCAGGCAGGCGCCGCCGAAGCCGAGGCCGGCCTGGAGGAAGCGGTTGCCGATGCGCGGGTCGTAGCCGATGGCCTTGGCGAGCTGGGTGACGTCGCCGCCGGAGGCCTCGCAGACCTCGGCCATGGCGTTGATGAAGGAGATCTTGGTGGCCAGGAAGGCGTTCGCGGCGACCTTGACCAGTTCGGCGGTGGCGAAGTCGGTGACGACCAGCGGTACTTCCCGGTCCTCGGTGGCGGCGAGATCGAACACGCCCTTGTGGGCGGCGTAGAGCATGCCGTTGGCCCACTCGCTCTTGACCCCGACGACGATGCGGTTGGGGCGCAGCACGTCGTCGACGGCGAAGCCCTCCTGGAGGAACTCGGGGCTCCAGGCGACCTCGACGCCGAGGTCGGCCGGGCTGTGTTTGCCGACGAGTTGCTCCACCCACTCGGCGGTGCCGACCGGGACGGTGGACTTGCCGACGATCAGCGCCTTGCGGGTCAGGTGCTGGGCCAGGCCGGTGACCGACGCCTCGACGTACGACAGGTCGGCGCCCATCCCGTCGGCCCGTTGCGGAGTGCCGACGCAGATGAAGTGCACGTCACCGAAGTCGGCGGTCTCGGCGATGTCGGTGCTGAAGCGCAGCCGGCCGGCGGCGAGGTTGCGCCGCAGCAGTTCGTCGAGGCCGGGCTCGTGGATCGGCACCTCGCCCGCGTTCAGCTTTGCGATCTTGTCCGCGTCGACGTCGAAGCCGAGCACCTCGTAGCCGAGTTCGGCGTAACAGATGGCATAGGTCGCGCCAAGGTAGCCGGTGCCCAGGAAGGTCACCCGGGGCCGGGAGGCACCCGAGGGGGGTGTGACCGCTGTGATGGCGGGCACCGGCTGGGTGTTCGGGTACGGGATGGTCACGCCTGTCTTCTCCGCTCGCACTGGCGCCGCGTGGCTGCGTCGCGTTCCGCCGCGGCGCCAGGGTGAGCGCCGCAGGGGTGGGTCGTCTGCTGGGTTCCATCATCGCCGAGCGGTGTCGGAGCTTCGCCATGGCCCAGCCTACGCGCCGGTAACATCACCTGAACTGTGGTCGTTATCCTTCAGTCTGCGTGGTGGGCGTCCAGCCGACGTTACAGACTGCGCATGATAGCGGTGAAGGGGAGGGGCTGACATGGCCGCAGAGCAGTCGTTCGACGCGTACCGTCTGCCGGAGGAGCACGAGGCGATCCGGGAAGCGGTCCGTGAGGTCTGTGCGGCGAAGGTGGCTCCGCACGCCGCCGAGGCGGATGAGACCGGTGAGTTCCCGAAGGCGTCGTACGACGCACTACGTGCCGCCGACTTCCACGCACCGCACATCCCGGTCGAGTACGGCGGGGCCGGTGCGGACGCGCTGGCCACGGCGATCGTGATCGAGGAGGTCGCCCGGGCCTGCGCCTCCTCCTCGCTGATCCCGGCGGTGAACAAGCTGGGCACGATGCCGCTGCTGCTGGCCGGATCCGACGAGCTCAAGCGCCGCTACCTGACGCCGGTCGCCGCCGGCGAGGCGATGTTCTCGTACTGTCTCTCCGAGCCGGAGGCCGGCAGCGACGCGGCGGCGATGACCACCCGGGCGGTACGTGACGGCGATCACTGGGTGCTCAACGGCGTGAAGCGTTGGATCACCAACGCCGGTGTCTCGGAGTTCTACACCGTCTTCGCGACGACCGACCCCACCGCCCGCTCCCGGGGCATCTCCGCCTTCGTGGTCGAGAAGTCGGATTCGGGGGTGAGCTTCGGCGCGCCGGAGAAGAAGTTGGGCATCAAGGGGTCGCCGACCCGTGAGGTCTACCTGGACAACGTCCGGATCCCGGCGGACCGGATGATCGGCGCCGAGGGCACCGGCTTCGCCACCGCGATGAAGACCCTGGACCACACCCGGGTCACCATCGCCGCGCAGGCGGTGGGCATCGCGCAGGGTGCGCTCGACTACGCCAAGGGGTACGTCGCCGAGCGCAAGCAGTTCGGCAAGGCGGTCGCCGAGTTCCAGGGCGTGCAGTTCATGCTCGCCGACATGGGCATGAAGCTGGAGGCGGCCCGGCAGTTGACGTACGCGGCGGCCGGTCGGTCCGAGCGCGGCGACGCCGATCTGACCTACTTCGGCGCGGCGGCCAAGTGCTTCGCCTCGGACGCCGCGATGGAGATCACCACCGACGCGGTCCAACTGCTCGGCGGCTACGGCTACACCCGTGACTACCCCGTCGAGCGGATGATGCGGGACGCCAAGATCACCCAGATCTACGAGGGTACGAACCAGGTGCAGCGCATCGTCATGGCCCGGCAGTTGCTCAAGGGCTGAGGAGCCTACTCGAAGAGCACCGAGATGCTCTCCCGTGCCGAGATGCGGTGAATGGCTTCGGCGAACAGCCCGGCCACGCTGACAACCTGGACCTTGTCCGCCAGTTTGGTGGGTTGGGTCTCCACACTGTCGGTCGTGAACAGGCACTCGATCGGGCTGTCGTCGAGCCGTTCGTTCGCAGCCTCGGTCAACAAAGCGTGACTGACTGCCGCGTACACCGTGGTCGCGCCCCGGTCGACCAACACGCGTGCGGCGTCGACAAGAGTGCCTGCGCTGATGGTGAAGTCATCGACGATAAGCGCCGTCCGGCCCTCCACGGAGCCGATCAGCTCGACGATTTCTGCGGTTTCGCTGTGGTCGACGCGTCGCTTGTCGGCGATGGCCGTGGGCACCTGCAGGCGATTGGCCCACTGTCGTGCCTTCTTGGCGTATCCAGCGTCCGGAGCGACCACCACGAGATCGTGAAAGTTGTGCGCCGCGATGGCGTCGCAGAGCACCGGCAACGAATACAGATCATCGACCGGGATGTTGAAGAACCCTTGCACCTGGGGAGTGTGTAGGTCCAGTGTGACGACCCGATCCGCTCCCGCCGCAGCAATGGCATCGGCGCACACCCGTCCGCGGATGGACACCCGCGGCTCGTCCTTCTTGTCACCCTTGGCGTAGCTGAAGTAGGGAATCACGGCGGTCACCGACGCGGCACTGGCCCGCTTCAGGGCGTCGATCCAGAAGAGCAACTCCATGAAGTTGTCATTCGCTGGAAAGGCGGTGCCCTGGACGATGAAGATGTCCCGCCCCCGGACGTTTTCCAGCACTCTGACGAAGAGGTTTCCCTCGGAGAAGTGAAGCACTTCGGAGGATCCCAACTCGATATCGAGCCGGTCGGTGATCGCACGTCCAAGGTTTCGACTGGCTGATCCTGCGAACACCATGAATTCCGACGCGCCCATGCTTTGTCCAACCCCCAGGCTGCCAACGACGTAGCCAGACAGTAGCGCCTGGCGGGTCGCCTCCGCCCGCCCGGTCGCCGGGCGGAGGCGACGATCGGAGTTGCCGAAATCAGTTGGTGGCGTCGTCGCGTCGAGGCAGGTTGCCCGGCGGTGCCGACCAGGGTGACCCACCTCCGGTACGCCGGGGCAACGGCTCGGTCGGTGTCGATTCCGGGTCCGGGTAGCCCAGGCTCAGCGGCGCGGTGTCCCGTTCCGCCGACGGGCCCGGTGACCAGTCGGTCAACGTCTGGTCCGGCGCCGGCGCGTCGAGGGTTCCCGACTCCGGCTGCGGCACCGCGACCGGCCAACGCCGCCACCGTTGCCCGCTGAACGTCGCGATCAGCAGCAGCATGCCGACCAGGAAGAGCGTGCCGTTCTCCACCGGCAACCCCAGCGGCAGCGGGTCGTCGAGAAACTTCCAGTCGGACGGGATGCGCTCGCGTACCTGAAAGGGCGAGACGAACAGTCCGACGTACGGGGTGACCAGCAGCAGCCCGGCCACCAGCGGACCGAGCGGTGAGATGCGTAGCGTGCCGAGCAGGCCCAGCACGATGCCACCGACAGCGAGGTACACGGCCGGTTCGATGAGATTCGCCGTGTTGGCGGTGCCGATCTCCACCCACCGGTTGACGGTGTCGGCCGACCCGTCCTGACCGAGGGTGACCAGCACCCAGGTGACCGGCACCACCACCAGCCCTGCGAGGAAGCTCCACAGATGTCGCATCCGCGCACCGTACCGTTTCCGACATGACCGAGCACCCCGCCACCGCCCTGCCGGGCAAGCCGACCTCGTACTCTCGGGTAACCCTCAGCCGGATCATGACCGCAGTGGATGTGAACCTGTACGGAACGGTGCACGGCGGGGTGCTGATGAAGTTCGTCGACGACGTGGCCGGCGCGGCGGCGGCGCGGCACAGCGGTGGTACGGCGGTGACCGCCGCGATCGACGAGATCGTCTTCTCGGAGGCGGTCCGGGTGGGCGACCTGGTGCACGCGTACGCCCAGGTGAACTGGACCGGTCAGACCTCGATGGAGGTCGGCGTCCGGGTGATGGCCGAGCGCTGGGACTCGGCCGACGAGGTGCCGGTGCGGGTGGCCACCGCGTACCTCGTCTTCGTCGGGGTCGAGGTGGGCGGCGCGCCCCGGCCGGTGCGTCCGGTGTTGCCGGAGACGCCGGAGGACGAGCGGCGCTGGCGCGAGGCGGAGATCCGCCGCGCCCACCGGCTGGCCCGCCGTCAGGCCATCCAGGCGGCCCGCAGCGAACCCTGACCTCTCCGGCCGCCGGCGGCGCTTCCTGCGTCCCGGCCACACTGGTCGGGTCCTCAGGGTGTGGGGCGGGCACATGCGCCTGCGGGGGTCGGGTGCGGACAATGGCGCTTCGAGGTAGGGCAAGATGGCGCCACGGCCCACCGCACAGTGTCGTGCCGGGCCAGGGGAGGAGTGGACCAGTGACGGACGTGCTGTGGACGCCACCGGCGGACGTGCTCCAGCGGTCCCGGATCGGGGCTTACCTGCGTTGGCTCGCCGAGCACCGGGGGCTGACGTTCGCCGACTACGACGCGCTGTGGCGATGGTCGGTCACCGACCTGGACGCCTTCTGGCGGTCGATCTGGGACCACTTCGGCGTCGTCGCGCACACCCAGCCGACCGCCACGCTGACCGACCGGGACATGCCGGGCACCCGGTGGTTCCCCGGCGCCACCCTCAACTACGCCGAGAACGTGCTGCGGATGCCGGGCCGGGCCGACGACGAGCCCGTGGTCGTGGCGCACGGGCAGACCCGGCCGCCGGTCACCCTCACCGCCGGGCAGTTGCGCGAGCAGGTCCGCCGGGTCGCCGCCGGACTGCGCCGGCTCGGCGTCACCACCGGGGACCGGGTGGCCGGGTACGCGCCGAACATCCCCGAGACGTACGTGCTGATGCTGGCGACCGCGAGCCTCGGCGCCGTCTTCTCGTCCTGTGCGCCGGAGTTCGGCACCCGCAGCGTGACCGACCGGTGGCAGCAGATCGAGCCGAAGATCCTGGTCGCCGTGGACGGCTACCGCTACGGCGACAAGCCGGTCGACCGGCGCGCCGAGGTGGCCGCGATCCGGGCCGCGCTGCCGTCGCTGCGGCACACCGTCTCGATCCCCTACCTCGACCCCGACGGTGCGCCGGCTGCGGACGCACTCGCCTGGGCGGAGTTGGCGGCCGAGACCGACGAACCGTTGGCCTTCACCCCGGTGCCGTTCGACCACCCGCTGTACGTGCTCTACTCCTCCGGCACCACCGGGCTGCCCAAGCCGATCGTGCACGGACACGGCGGCATCCTGCTGGAGCACCTGAAGATGCTCGCCCTGCACCACGACCTCGGCCCGGCGGACCGGTTCTTCTGGTTCACCACCACCGGCTGGATGATGTGGAACTTCCTGGTCTCCGGGCCGGCGGTGGGTGCGGCCATCGTGCTGTTCGACGGCAACCCCGGCCATCCCGACCTGGGTGCCCTGTGGCGGCTGGCGGAGCGGACCGGCACCACGTACTTCGGCACCTCGGCTCCGTTCCTGCTGGCCTGCCGCAAGGCTGGGCTGGTCCCGCGCCAGATCGCCGACCTCTCCGCGCTGCGCGGCCTCGGCTCCACCGGCGCGCCACTGCCCGCCGAGGGCTTCACCTGGGTGTACGACACGGTCGGCGACGGCCTTCAGCTCCAGTCGCTGTCCGGCGGTACCGACGTCTGCACCGGTTTCGTCGGCGGTGTGCCGCTGCTGCCGGTGCACGCCGGTGAGATCGCCTGCCGTGCCCTGGGCGCCAAGGTGGAGGCGCGCTCGCCGGACGGTACCCCGGTCATCGGGGAACTGGGCGAGCTGGTGATCACCGAACCGATGCCGAGCATGCCGGTGGGTTTCTGGAACGATCCGGACGGAGCCCGCTACCGGGAGGCGTACTTCGACGTCTATCCCGGGGTGTGGCGGCACGGGGACTGGATCACCATCAACTCCCGGGGCGGGTGTGTCATCACCGGTCGCTCCGACGCCACCCTCAACCGGGGCGGCGTACGCCTCGGCACCGCCGAGTTCTACTCCGTGGTGGAGGGGCTGGACGAGGTCGTCGACTCGGTGGTGGTGCACCTGGAGGACGACGAGGGTGGTGCCGGTGAACTGCTGCTGTTCGTGGTACTCGCCGAGGGGGTGACCCTTGACGACGAGTTGCGCCGGTCGATCTGCCGCGAACTGCGTACCGCGTTGTCGCCCCGGCACGTACCCGACGAGATCCATCAGGTCCGCGCGGTGCCACGCACCCTGTCGGCGAAGAAGCTCGAGGTGCCGGTCAAGAAGATCCTCACCGGGACTCCGGTCGACCTGGCGGCGGCCAAGGGCGCCCTGGCCAACCCCGACTCCCTGACCGCCTTCGCCACCCTGGCCCGACACCGCACCCCGGACCGCCCCGCCACCTGACCCGACCCGCCACGCCGACCCCTCGACCCCGAGCCCGGGCGGTGCGGCCTGCGCGCTGGTCGCCCTAGACCCCAGCTTTCCTCGGCCGAGAACCAGCTACGAGCTGGGACCAGGCATCACTCAACGTGCTGTCGCAGCTCGCCCAACCAATACCTTCCCCCGTCCTTTGCTCTGCTTCAACCCACGCAACAGTTACTTCCCGTAGCGTCCAACGCGTGAGTGGCACCGGACCATCGCCACGTCGCCGCAGTTCAATCCGTTGTGCGTCGGTTGAAGCAGAGCAAAGGGCGGGGAGGGATATATAGCCCGGCGCTGGCGCAGCAACGGTGAGTGAGCGACACGGAGGGTGAGGGTCGAGCCCATCACCTTCGGACCGACCCGGCCAGCCGCACAGTCAGGTCAGGGAGTGGGTGACGCGTTCCGTCGATTGGCGGTCGGCCAGGCGGGCCTGGTCCAGGTGGGCGCAGAGCACCAGGGTGGCGCTGACGCTGAGCGGGGCCAGCAGCCAGTCGAGCGGGTCCGGACGGCGGTCGACGTCCACGAGGAGCCGGTCGCCCGCGGAGATGCCGAGTTCGGCGGCGCGGGTGGTGACCCGGGCGCGCAGCGCGGTGTGGTCCGGCCCGCCGGGCGGGTACGCCGTGAAGTGGTCGCCGTGCGCGCGTACCTCGGTGACGTAGTCGGCGAAGCCCGCCGGCACCTCCCGCAGCGGCAGCGCGAACGGGTGCAACGCGAGCGCGTACCGGTCGGCCGCCGACCAGGCGTCGGCCTCGGCGACGCCGTCGACGGTGGTGAACAGCACGTCCACCGCGCCCGGCCGGTCGGCGACCGGCAAACCGGCCGGACGCACCGTCAACCCAGCCGACCAGCAACCGAGCAGCACCGCAGCGCTCTGCCAGTGCGGCGGCAGCAGCACCGCCGCGGTGCCGCCCGGCCCGAGGGCCAGCTCGTCGACGAGCAGGTTCGCCGTCTTGGCCACCCAGTTCGCCAGCGTCGCTCCGGAAAGTTCGGTGCGTTCGCCGGTGGCGTCGTCGTACCAGGTCAGCAGGGGGCGGTTCGGGTCGGTCGCGACCGCGTCGGCGAACACCCGGGCAATGTTGTCGGCCATCGGCGCGAACGATACGCGCCCGGCGGCCGTACTCGATGACAGCGACAAGTCGGCGTACCGTCGGGTCGCAGTCAGCGTCCGTGCCCGGCTCCGGCGTAGGCTTGCCGGAGTGTCGTTCCCCACAGTCCCGCCACCGCAAGGAGTCGCCCCGTGACCGCCGGTCGCCCGCCCCGCGTGCTCATCGACGCCACGAGTGTTCCCGCCGATCGCGGCGGCGTCGGTAGATACGTCGATGGCCTGCTCGGCGCCCTCGGCAAGGTGTGCGGATCGGCGGTGGACCTGGTGGTGGTCAGCCTCCGCACCGACCTGGAGCGTTACCGGCGGAAGCTGCCCGGCGCGGAGATCATTCCGGCGCCGGCCGCGGTCGCGCACCGGCCAGCCCGCCTCGCCTGGGAGCAGACCGGCCTGCCCCTGCTCGCCCAGCAGGTCGGCGCGGAGGTGCTGCACTCGCCCTTCTACACCTGCCCGCTGCGGGCCGGCTGTCCGGTCACCGTGACGGTGCACGACGCGACGTTCTTCACCGAGCCGGAGCACTACGACAAGTCCCGCCGGACGTTCTTCCGTAGCGCGATCAAGACCTCGTTGCGGCGCGCGAACCGCGTGATCGTGCCCAGCAAGGCGACCCGCGACGAACTGATCCGACTGTTGGACGCCGACCCCACCCGCATCGACGTGGCCTACCACGGGGTGGACCACGAGGCCTTCCACGCGCCCGGCGACGAGGAGAAGGCCCGGGTCCGGGCCCGCCTGGGGCTGGGTGGCAGCAGTTACGTCGCGTTCCTCGGCGCCAAGGAGCCGCGCAAGAACGTGCCGAACCTGATCCGTGGCTGGGCCTGGGCGGTCGCCGAGCGGCCGGACCCGCCGGCACTCGTGGTGGCCGGCGGACAGGGGCACGACGACGACATCGACCGCGCGGTGGCCGAGGTGCCCTCGCACCTGCGGCTGCTGCGTCCCGGCTACCTGCGCTACGGCGACCTGCCCGGCTTCCTCGGCGGGGCGCTGGTGGCCGCGTACCCCTCCTACGGCGAGGGGTTCGGGTTGCCCATCCTGGAGGCGATGGCGTGCGCCGCCCCGGTGCTCACCACCCCCCGGCTGTCGCTGCCGGAGGTCGGAGGCGACGCGGTGGCCTACACCAGCGAGGATCCGGATCAGATCGCCGCCGACCTGGCCGCGCTGCTCGACGACGAACCGCGCCGGTTGTCGCTGGCGAAGGCCGGTTTCGATCGGGCGAAGGAGTTCACCTGGGGGTCCAGCGCCGAAGTGCACATCGCGGCGTGGACCAGGGCGCGGGCCTGAGGCCCCCAACCGAGGCGCCCGGTCCGGGCGGTTCGGGCATGATGTCCTGGTGATCTATGTCGTCATTCCGGCCGGTGGCAGCGGCACGAGGTTGTGGCCGCTGTCCCGTGCCGGGCATCCCAAATTCCTCCACCCGTTCACCGGCACGTCCGCGTCGTTGCTTCAGGCGACCGTCGAGCGGCTGGGGCCGCTGACCACCCCCGAACGCACCATGGTGGTCACCGGGGCCGCGCACGCCGCGGCCGTGGCCCGCCAGCTGACCGGTCTGCCGGAGGAGAACATCCTGGTCGAACCGTCGCCACGGGATTCCTGCGCCGCCATCGCGCTGGCCGCGGCGGTGATCGCCGTACGCGACCCGGACGCCGTCATGGGATCGTTCGCCGCCGACCACCTGATCGGCGATCCTGAGCGATGGGTGGACACCGTCCGGGAGGCGGTCCGAGGCGCGGAGCAGGGGCTGCTGATGACGGTCGGGATCACCCCGACCCGGCCGGAGACCGGCTACGGATACCTGCGGACCGGCGAGCCCGTCGAGGGTGGCCCGATGCGCCCGGTGGTCGAGTTCAAGGAGAAGCCGAGCGCGGAGGTCGCCGAGACGTACCTGCGGTCGGGCCACTACCTCTGGAACGCCGGCATGTTCGTCTGGCGGGTGTCGGCGTTTCTCGCCGAGCTGGCACGTCAGCAGCCCGACCTGCACTCCGGGGTCACCACGATCGCGGCGGCGTGGCACTCCGACGAACAGGACGACGTGCTCGGTGCGGTCTGGCCCACGCTGACGAAGATCTCGGTGGACTACGCGGTGATGGAGGGCGCGGCCGCGGCCGGCCGGGTGGCGACCGTACCCGGTGACTTCCGGTGGAACGACGTGGGTGACTTCCACACCCTCGGCGAGGTGCTGCCGACGGACCCCGACGGCAACGTGGTGCTCGCCAGCGACGCCAAGACCGAGGTGCTGCTGCGCGACAGCAGCGGCATGGTGGTGGTCCCGCAGGCCGGTCGGCTGGTGGCCGCCGTCGGCGTACGCGACTTGATCGTGGTCGACACCGAGGACGCGTTGCTGGTCTGCCCGCGCGATCGTGCTCAGGACGTGAAGTCGATCGTGGACGAGCTCAAGAGACGGGGTGCGGAGAAGCTCGTCTGAAGGCCGCCAGGCCCGGTGTGACGAGCCGGGCCGTGCCGCCGGCCAGTGGCTGCGGCAGGCGCTCCGGTGGGAACCAGCCGAGCGCCTCGGACTCCACGCTCACCCGTTCCGTCGCGCCAACCGGGGCGAAAACGGCGAAGCGTACGTCGTGGTGCAGCGACCCGCCCTGGCAGGCCACCGGGTGCACGTCCACGTCGATCGGCAGCGGATCGATCCGCAGACCGGCGATGCCCGACTCCTCGGTGGCCTCCCGTAACGCCGCACCGGCCAGCGTCCGGTCGGCGGGCTCACAGTGCCCGCCCAACTGCACCCACTTGTGGAACTTGCCGTGCAGGCAGAGCAGCACCTGGCTGCCGGTCGCGTCGAACACCAGGGCGCTGGCGGTGACGTGACCGGCGCGGTGTGCGCGGCTCATCGCGATCGGCCCGGCGTCGAGCAGGCCGAGGGTCCGGTCGCGGGCCACCGCCGCGTCGGGGCTGGTCGGCGTCCAGCCGGTGAGCACCGCCAGCGCGTCGGCGTGCAGCGCCGTCCAGCCGTCCGCGTCGTCGCACGGGGATCGGTCCACCATTCGGGGCGTCGACAACGGCCGCTCCTCTCGTCCGAGCCAGCGTACGGGGTGCTGGTGGATGAGCCGGTGCGGCGGCCGGACCTGTGCCGGGGAGACCGGGCGGCACCCCCTGCGGAATCTGAGCCGCAGACCCTCGTATGGTGCCGCCCGCTCTCGGGCACCCAGTGGGGCGGACACGGTCGACGCGGGTGGCCCCCTGTGGCACGGGAAGCATGGCGGATTCACGCCACGGGCGTCGAGGTCTTTCAGCTGAGGCTTAACTGCCCGAGGCCGGGACGGCCGGGTAGAGTTCGGAGGTCGCCGGGTGCCCCCTCCGCCGGGCGCTGGGAGTACCCATGCTGAAGATCCATTTCTCCGGCGAGGACATTCTCCGGACCCGGGTGGCTCCGGCGGCCGATCCGGTCTGGGAAGTGGTGCTGAGTCTGCACCTGCTGCCCGGGCGCAGCCGTGATCCGTTGCTCGCCGGCTGGCGTCGCGAGGTCTCGCGGGGGCTGCGTCGGCAGCTGGACGCCGAGGCACTGCGACTGCTGTCGACGTTGAGCCCGCCGCGCGGCTACTTTCCGGACTTCCTCACCCCGTACGAGGGTGTGCACGGTTTCGAGGCGGGGATGGAGGCGCTGCGGCGTACCCCCGTGGCATCGCTGCAACGCGACCTCACGCTGCTCGCCAGCGACAACCGGAACCTGCCCGCCGGGGTGGCCGCCATCGCCCGGGGTGAGCCGGAGGCCCTGAACCACCTGACCGAGACGATGGACCGCTACCGGCAGCTCGCCCTCGGCCCGTACTGGACGCGGGTCCAGGGTGCGGTGGAGGCCGATCGTGCCCGCCGCGCCCGGGCGATGCTCGACGGGGGTGTCGAAGGGCTGCTGACCACGCTGCGGCCGGGCCTGCGCTGGGAGTCGGGCGTGCTGGAGATTCCCGCCTACCCGAGGAGCCGGGAACTTCACCTGGAGGGACGAGGGCTGCTGCTGGTGCCGTCGTTCTTCTGCGCGAACACGCCTGTCGCGCTGCTCGACCCGGAACTACCGCCGGTGCTGGTCTACCCGGTCGACAGGCTGGGCGGACTGACCGGGGACGCGCCCGCGGCGGGCGACACCGGCCGGGAGGCGCTGGCCGCGTTGCTCGGCCGTACCCGCGCGGCGGTTCTCGCCGCCAGTGACGACGGCTGCACCACCGGCGAGCTGGCCCGCCGGCTGCGCATCTCGGCGGCGGCGGCCAGCCAGCACACCACCGTGCTGCGGAACGCGGGTCTGCTGGTCAGCAACCGCGACCGCAACACCGTCCTGCACACCCTCACCCCGCTCGGCCGCGCCATCCTCAACCCCTGACCCTCCTGCCTGTCAGAGGGCGAGGGTGGCGGCGGCGGTGGTGCCGCTGGGTGGGGGGAGGAGTTGGGTGGGGACGTGTGCCGCCGCGAGGGCGGTGCGTAGGCGCTGCACGTCCGTGCCGAAGCGGACCAGTTGGAACGGGCCCACCGGGGTGGGTGGGGAGCAGAGCACCAGGCCGGTCGCGTGGACCGGCCAGCCCGGCACGATGCGGACCAGCGCGGCGCGTACGTCGTCGTCGGTGACCTGGGTGAAGACCGTGCCGGGCGCGATCACGTCGGCGACCGAGTCGATCGCCCGCGCGACGGTGGCCGGGTCGGGTGGGGCTTCCGACAGGTGATCCGGCAGGGTGGCGGCAGCCGCCAGACCGGCCGCCTTCGCCTCGGCGGTGCCGAGCGAGAACAGGTCCATCGAGGCGTCCCGGACCAGCACCCGGGCGCCCTCGCCGTCCCCCGACAGCGGCGGCGTCAGGTAGCCGCGGATCACCGCGACCGGCACCTGGTCGCACTTGCCCTTGATCAGCTCACCCGCCGCGGCCAGCTCGTCGACCACCGCCATCTGCGTCAGCACCAGCTCGTTGCCGTACGGGTCGACCTCGCCGCGGTGGTCGCGGATGGCGTCCATTCCGGCGACGCCGAGGGCCACGTCGGTCAGCCCGTTGCGCCAGGGGCGGCCCATGGTGTCGCTCACGACGACCGCGACGTTCACGCCGTACCGGTCGCGCAGGCCGGCGCGGAGCGTGCGGGCCGAGGCGTCCGGGTCCTCCGGCAGCAGCACCAGCCGGGTCTTGTCGACGTTCGAGGCGTCGATTCCGGCGGCGGCCATCACGAAGCCGTGCCGGGTCTGCACGATCCGGGTCGGGCCGCGCGAGGCCACCACCCGTACCGTCTCCGCCGCGAGCACCTCGTCCCGGACGGCCTGTCGATCCGGGCCGTCGGCGGGCACGTCGACCAGCCGTCCCTCGGCCTTCGAGATGATCTTGCTGGTCACCACCAGCACGTCCCCGTCGCGCAGCCAGGGCGCCGCGTTTCCGATCAGGGCCGCGAGGTCGTCCCCCTCGGTCACGTGCCCGATCCCGGGCACCGGCAGGATCTCCAGTCTCACGTCAACTCCACCGCGGCGCGGACCATCGCCGCCGTCGCCGCCTCGTCGGTCATCCGCAGCGGCACCGCACGGACCGTCACGTCCGGCACCACCGTTGTGGCATCCTCCTCGGCCACCAACCAGCCGTCGAGCAGCCCGCCACTCGCCCGGCTTGCGTACAGCCCACCGACGCCGGCGGCGCTGCACTCCACGCCGACGACCGCCAGGCAACGGTCGGCCATGCCGCGTACCGGTGCGCCACCGATGATCGGTGAAACGCCCACCACCGGGGCGGGGCCGTCCGCCACCGCCTCGCGCAGACCCGGCACGGCCAGGATCGGCGCGATGCTGACCACCGGGTTGCTCGGCGCCACGAGCAGCACGTCGGCCCCGGCGATCGCCTCCGTGACGCCGGGTGCCGGCTTCGCCGACTCCGCCCCGACGAAGACGAACCGGTGGGTCGGGACCTGCGCCCGGTACCGTACCCACCACTCCTGGAAGTGGATCGCCCGCTGGCCGCCGTCGAGGTCGGCGACCGCATGCGTCTCCAGGCGGTCGTCGGTCGCCGGCAGCAGGCGTACGCCGGGCTGCCAGCGGGTCGCCAGTGCCTGGGTGACCTGGTGCAGCGGATAGCCGGCGTCGAGCATCGTGGTGCGGACCAGGTGGGTGGCGATGTCCCGGTCACCCAGTCCGAACCAGCTCGGCTCGGCGCCGTACGCCGCCAGCTCGTCCTTGACCGTCCAGCTCTCGTCGACCCGTCCCCAGCCCCGCTGCGGGTCGGCGCCGCCGCCGAGGGTGTACAGCACGCTGTCCAGGTCCGGGCAGATCCGGAGTCCGTGCAGCCGTAGGTCGTCGCCGACGTTGACCACGGCGGTCACCTCGGCACCCACCTCGCGGGCGTACGCCCGGACCCCCAGCAGGAACCGGGCCCCGCCGATTCCGCCGGTCAGAACCACGATGCGCATCCGCCCATCCTCGCCTACGTGACGCCTCCGGCAGCCAACTGCCCCGGGAGACTAGGCTCACGTCGGCATCTGTCCGCTTTCGCCCCCAGGGAGAGTTCGTGACCAGCCCCGCCGAGCCCTCGCCCACCGACCCGACCCCGGCCCGCCAGGTGACCGGGCCGCTACGTGAACTCGTCGCTCTCGTGCTCCTGGGCGCGAACGCCGTCTTTCTCTTCGTGGGGCTGATCCGGCTGCTGACCCCGCAGGGCGCCTACAGCACGGTGACCGGGCGCGCCGCCAGCTCCTTCTTCGCCTTCATCGGCATCGAGGCGGTGGTACTGCCGGTGCTGGCGGTGCTGCTGGCCACGCATCTCGCCCCGACCGTCGGACGGGCGAAAATGATCACGCAGGTGGCGCTCGTCGAGTACGCGGTGAGCGCCGTGCTCGGCGGTCTGACCCTGCTGATCTGGGTGGTCGGTCGGCTGGCCGAGGCGCAGCTCTTCGACGCGATGACCGGACTGCTCACCCGGGTCGCCTGGGTGGCGCTGTTCGCGGCGGCGGCGTACGTGGTGTGGAGCGTGTGGCAGCGGCTCTACCACGTACCGCGGCCCAAGCCCGAGCCCGGCCTGTACGGCACGCCGCAGCAGGGCTGGCCGCAGCCGGGCGGCCCGGGTCAGTTCGGTGGCCAGCCCGGTCAGCAGGGCGGCGGCTGGACGCCGCCCGGCCAGTCGGGCGGTTGGTCGGGTGCCGAACGGCCCGCCGGCTATCCGGCCGGCTACCCCGGCTCCGGGCACCCGGGGGCGGGGCAGCCGAATCAGTCCGGGGCCGGACAGTTCGGCGGCTACCCGGCCGGCGGCACGACCCAGGGCCACCCCGGCGGTCAGGGCCACCCCGGCGGCCACAGCCACGCCGGCGGTCAGGGCGGCCAGCCGGGTTGGCCGATGGCTGGCCAGGCACCCCCGGCCGGAGGGCCGCCGGAGTCCCCGCACACCTGGCCGCCGCACGGTCAGCCGGCGGTGCCACCGCAGTCGGCGCCGTCCTCGCCGGCCGCGCCCACGTTCGGGCAGCCGTCCCCGTCGGCCGCACCGCCGTTCGGGCAGCCGGCCTCGGCCGACCCGACCCAGAGCATTCCGCGTCAGGGCGACCCGGGCGGGGGCATGCCGCGCCAGGGCGACGCGGCCGGGAGCGCCGAGCGGCAGGACGCCGAACCGACCCAGGCGATCCCGCACCAGAGCACCGAGCCGACCCAGGCCATCGCGCGGCCGGGCGATGGTGACGCCAGCCCGCCGGTTTCCCGGTCGGGCGACGGGGAGGCCGACCGCACCCAGCGGATCGACCCGCGCGACCAGCCGAGCTGACGACGGGCCGTCGAGGCACGTGCGGTTGCCCACGGGCCGGGGCCGGACCGGGCCGCAGCGCATAGGCTGAGCGGATGGTTGATCAGAGCGAGCGCGGGCCGGGTGACGGGAGCGTACGGCGGGCACTGCGCCGCGCCGCCACCGGGCGGGCGCTCGACGTCGACGAGGCGTCGACCCTGCTGACCGCCCGGGGCGCGGCGCTGGAGGAACTGCTCGGCATCGCCGGTGCGATCCGTGACGCCGGCCTGCGGGACGCCGGCCGGCCCGGCGTCGTGACGTACTCGAAGAAGGTCTTCATTCCGCTGACCCGGCTCTGCCGGGACCGCTGCCACTACTGCACGTTCGCCACGGTGCCGCACCGGCTGCCGGCGGCCTTCCTCGACCGCGAGGAGGTGCTGGCCATCGCCCGGGCCGGTGCGGCACAGGGTTGCAAGGAGGCCCTGTTCACCCTCGGCGACCGGCCGGAGGAGCGCTGGCCGGCGGCCCGACAGTGGCTGGACGAACGCGGCTACGGGTCCACCCTGGACTACCTGCGGGCCTGTGCCGTGGCGGTGCTGGAGGAGACCGGCCTGCTGCCGCACCTGAACCCGGGCGTGCTCTCCTGGGCGGAGCTGCAACGGCTCAAGCCGGTGGCGCCGAGCATGGGGATGATGCTGGAGACCACCGCCACCCGCCTGTGGTCCGAGCCCGGCGGCCCGCACTACGGCTCACCGGACAAGGAGCCGGCGGTGCGGTTGCGGGTCCTCGACGACGCCGGTCGGGTCGGCGTCCCGTTCACCACCGGCATCCTGATCGGCATCGGCGAGACCCTCGCCGAACGGATCGACGCGATCTTCGCGATCCGGCGTACCCAGCGTGAGTACGGCCACCTCCAGGAGGTGATCGTGCAGAACTTCCGGGCGAAGCCGGACACGGCGATGCGGGGGATGCCCGACGCCGAACTGCACGACCTCGCGGCCACCGTGGCGGTGGCCCGGGTGCTGCTCGGTCCGAAGGCCCGCATCCAGGCACCACCGAACCTCATCGCCGGTGAGTACGACCTGCTGCTGCGGGCCGGTATCGACGACTGGGGCGGTGTCTCGCCGGTGACCCCGGACCATGTCAACCCGGAGCGCCCCTGGCCGCAGCTCGACGAGCTGGCTGCCCGTACCGCCGCCGCCGGCTTCACTCTCCGCGAGCGGCTGACCGTCTACCCCGAGTACGTCCGAGCCGGCGAGCCGTGGCTGGACGCGCGACTGCTGCCGCACGTGACCGCGCTCGCCGATCCGGCGACCGGGCTTGCGGTCGAGGCGGCCCGTCCGGTGGGCCGGCCGTGGCAGGAGCCCGACGAGACCTTCGGCGGGCGCACCGACCTGCACGCCACCATCGACACCACGGGGCGTACGGACGACCGCCGGGGCGACTTCGACCACGTCTACGGCGACTGGGCCGAGGTGGCGTCGAAGGTGGCTGTGCCACCGGCGCGGGCGGGTGTCGACGGTGGCCCGGCAGCGGAGGTGGGAACCGGTGCCAGGGCCGGCCGGCCGCTCACCGCCGGCGCTGCCGACGCCGACCTGCGGGCCGGATTGCGGCTGGCCGCCGAGGATCCGGCGGCGCTGCTGGAGCCCCGGCACACCGATGCCGCGCTGGCGTTGTTCGGCGCGGACGGGCCGGCCTTGGACGAGTTGTGCCGCACCGCCGACGAGCTGCGCCGCTCCGCCGTGGGTGACGACGTGACCTACGTGGTCAACCGCAATATCAACTTCTCGAACGTCTGCTACGTGGGCTGCCGGTTCTGCGCCTTCGCACAGCGGGAACGGGACGCCGACGCGTACCGGCTCTCGGTGGAGCAGGTCGCGGACCGGGCGCAGGAGGCGTGGGAGGCCGGTGCCGGCGAGGTCTGCCTCCAGGGCGGCATCGACCCGAAGCTGCCGGTGACGATCTACGCCGACCTGGTCCGGGCGATCAAGGCCCGGGTACCGCAGATGCACGTGCACGCCTTCTCACCGATGGAGATCGTCACCGCCGCCGCCAAGGCCGGCGTGTCGGTGCGGGAGTGGCTGGCCGGGCTGCGTGAGGCGGGACTGGACACCATTCCGGGCACCGCGGCCGAGATCCTCGACGACGAGGTGCGCTGGGTGCTCACCAAGGGCAAGTTGCCGGCCGCCGCCTGGGTGGAGGTGGTCAGCACGGCGCACGAGCTGGGCATCCGGTCCAGCTCGACGATGATGTACGGCCACGTCGACCACCCCGCGCACTGGCTGGCGCACTTCCGGGTGCTGGCCGGGGTGCAGGACCGTACCGGCGGGTTCACCGAGTTCGTGGCGCTGCCGTTCGTGCACACCAACGCCCCGATCTACCTCGCGGGCATCGCCCGGCCCGGCCCGACCTGGCGGGAGAACCGGGTGGTGCACGCGATGGCGCGGGTGCTGTTGCACGGTCGGATCGACAACATCCAGTGTTCCTGGGTGAAGCTGGGCGACGCCGGCACCGCGGAGTTGCTGCGCAGCGGCTGCAACGACCTCGGGGGCACGCTGATGGAGGAGACCATCTCGCGGATGGCCGGCTCCGGCAACGGATCGGCGCGTACCGAGGATCAGTTGCGGGCCATCGCGGCGGCGGCGGGCCGGCCGGCGCGTAGGCGCACGACTGCGTACGGTCACATCGCGGCCTAGGGTCGAACCTTCGCCTTCCGGCGGACGTACCTGTCGATGCCGGCGGCGGCACGGCGAGGACCGTCGCCGGCACCCCTCACCGGGGGCCCGGCGTGGTCTGTCGTGACCCCCGTCCGTCATCGCGGGCGCCTGCGCGCCGCAGCCGGAAAGGTTGGTCATGATCACTGCGAAACGTAAGGGGCGTTGGCCGAGGCTGACCCGCCGGCAGACGATCACCGCCGCGGCCAGTGCCACCCTCGGCGCCGCCGCGCTCGCGGTGCCGGGGCTCTCCCTGGCCGGTGACGGCGAGGACAGGGCGGCGGCCGGACCCGACGAGACGATCATCGTGCACCTGCGTGACGCCCGGTCCGGCACCATGGACGTGTTCGTCGGCCAGTCCCGCATCGAGGTGCGCGACCGCGGGCTGACCGACCGGCTGCGCCGCGCCGCGGCCCGGCGCTGAGCTCATGTCCTCACACCGCGAGGCACCGGAGATCGCCAAGGATCCGGTCGCAGACTCATCCGACCTGTACGCCTTCGTCACCCCGGACCGCCCGGACACGGTGACGCTGATCGCCAACTACGTGCCGCTGCAGTTGCCCTCCGGCGGCCCGAACTTCTTCGAGTTCGGCGACGACGTGCGGTACGAGATCCACGTCGACAACGATGGTGACGGACAGCCGGACGTCACCTACCGCTTCGAATTCACCACAGAGATCACCAATCCGAACAGCTTCCTCTACAACACCGGGCCGATCGACGCCCTGGACAGCGAGAACTGGAATCGCCGGCAGTTCTACAGTCTGACCCGGATCGTCGGCGGTCGGGAGCAGCGGCTGGCCCGTAAGCTGCCCTGCCCGCCGTGCAACGTGGGCCCACTGTCCACACCGGACTACGACGACCTGGTTCGGCAGGCGACCTTCTCCCTGTCCACCGGCGAGAAGGTCTTCGCCGGGCAGCGTGCCGACGGCTTCTTCGTGGACCTGGGTGCGATCTTCGACCTCGGCACGCTGCGACCGTTCCAGCAGTTGCACGTCGCCGGGAAGAAGATCTTCAAGGAGGCGGGTGAGCCGGTCAACGCCACCGACCGGTTGAACGTGCACAGCCTGGCGTTGCAGGTGCCGGTGCAGCGGCTGCGCCGCCGTGCCGACCGGTACCACTGGCAGGAACCCGCCTCGGTCATCGGGGTATGGACCTCGGCGTCGCGTCGGCAGGTGCGGGTGCTCGGCGACCGGGTGGCGGCCGATACCAACGCCGGGCCGTTCACGCAGGTGTCCAGACTGGGCAACCCGTTGTTCAACGAGGTCATCGTGCCGATGGCACAGAAGGACCTGTGGAACACCCTGCCGCCGTCGGAGGACAAGCGCTTCGCCCAGTTCGTCGAGCGGCCGGAACTCGCCGTCCTGCTGCCGGTGCTCTACCCGGACGTCTTCCCCAACCTGGACAAGCTGAACAGGTCGGAGAAGGCTCGCGCGGACCTGGTCGCCATCCTGCTCACCGGCATCCCGGAGGGGCTGATCGACGGCTTCACCAACAGCACCGGGGACGTCCAGGCCGACATGCTCCGGCTGAACACGGCGATCCCGCCGGCCCGCAGGCCGAACCGGTTCGGTGTGCTCGGCGGTGACCTCGCGGGCTTCCCGAACGGCCGGCGGGTGACCGACGACGTGGTGACCATCGCACTACGCGCCGTCGCGGGGCTGACCGTGCCGCTGGTGGACCGGAAGTTCCAGCCGGACCAGGCGGCGGGAGCGGTGACGCCGGGGCTCAGCGCGGCGGATGTGACCGCGCCGTTCCTGCGGAAGTTCCCGTTCCTCGGTACGCCCTACGACGGGTTCAACAACCCGTCGGTGCGGTCCTGAGTCGAAGGTGGGGGAGATGAGCGGACACGAGCACGCACACAACCACGGCCCCTCGGGTACCGGCACGGTCGTCCTCGATCTGGGTGGTGACACCGGAGCGCTGATCATCTACACCGGGCGGCAGCTGCTCGGTCGGGAGATCGAGGTGAGCCGGGCGGACCGGGACGGCGACCCGCGTACGCACTCCGCCGTACGCGAGCGTCGGGTCCGGGACGGCACGTTCCACAGTGCGGTCTATCCGGATCTTCCGGCCGGCGTCTATACCGTTTGGTGGGACGCTGAAACGCCCGTCGGAGCGGTCACCGTGTCCGGTGGCGTGGTCGCCGAGTTCGTCTTGCCGACCAGCTTGCACCCGTCGGCCGACTGAACCGTCGGAGTCACCGCCTACCGCGTCCCGTCCACAATGTGGGCGGGACGCGGTCGTCGTTCACCCGCTCGGCGGGCGGGGTTGGCGAAGTCGGGATAACCTTGCGCATCAAGATCAACCGATCCTGGTGAGCGGCTTCCTCGGCACCGCCGCGAAGCCCGACCGCTCCGGTGGCGCCCGGCGCGCCACGGGAGAAAACTCGGGCAACTCGCCGGGGAGGGCGTTACTCGGCCGGGGTCTGAATCGATAGGGCAGGGCGAGACCGGGTGGTGCTGGACGGCCGTCCGGGAGGCGTGTCGGGAGGGCGACTCCATTATCAAGTTTGGCTTGACGGCGCACGCATTACACGCGTGTAATTCGAATGGGGTTGTTCGCACGGGACGCACGATAACGGGACCGGACGGACAAAAGCACGCCTTTCGCGTGGGGGGTTGCAGCGGCGACGACGCCGGTGCGCGACAAGGAGGCAACTGAATGGACGGCCAGCTCGAGGCGGCCGACCTGCTCGGAAACGCGCCGGAGTGGCAGGAGCGAGCCCTGTGCTCGCAGACCGATCCGGAGGCGTTCTTCCCCGAGAAGGGCGGCTCGACCCGCGAGGCGAAGCGCATCTGCTCGCGGTGCGAGGTCAAGACGGAATGCCTCGAATACGCTCTCGGCCACGACGAGCGGTTCGGGATCTGGGGAGGACTCTCCGAACGGGAGCGGCGCAAGCTCAAGCGCCGGGCGGCCTGATCCGACGTGGGGCGGGGCGGTTGGGGGACCGTCCCACCCGCTGCGGCGGTCCGGCCCGGCGCGTGGCTTCCAGCGGACGGATCGGGGTTGGTCGTCGGCGGACGTGTCGGCTGGTCGGCGCAGGCGCCCGGCTGGTCGGTGACGGTGCGGGGGCGATCAGGCCAGTTCGTCCGGGTCGACGCCGAGCAGGTTCGCCACCTGCTCGATGATGACGTCGTGGACCAGGTCGGCGAGATCCTCCCGGTCCATCGCCCGGAATTCCAGCGGGCGCCGGTACAGCACGATCCGAGGCGGGACCTCCTGGCGGCCGGGTCGGCCGGGCAGCAGCCGGGCCAGCGGCACCTCGCCGTCCTCCAGCACGTCGGAGTCGTAGACGTTCAGGTCGGGCGGGACGTCCTCGACGGCGAACTCCACCCCGGCCAGTTCCTTGGCGAACCGACGCTCCAGCGTCTCGACGGTGTCCAGCACCAGATCGTCGAAGATCTCCGCCTTGGTCCGCGCCAGGGGCACCGTGGCCGGCACCAGCCGCCCACGCAGACCGCGTCCGTGCCGGTCGCGGTGCGCCCGCCGGCCGGTGCCGGGGCGGCGGTTCTCCGGGCTCGTCATGTGCCACAGAGTAGCTTCCGGTCCGCGCCGAGCCGCGTCAGCGCCGGCCACCTGGCGCGTTGCGGCGAACGGGCGAGAAATGTGATCACCAAGACGGGCGTGTCGTAACGCGAAGCGGTGCGCCGGAGCCGGTAATGGAGATACCCTGCGCCGGTGAGGTCACCACGGCGCTGCTCCCGCAACGGCTGCCCCCGGCAAGCGGTCGCCACGCTGACCTATGTCTACAACGAGTCGACAGCCGTGGTGGGCCCGCTGGCCGCCTTCGCCGAGCCACACACGTACGACCTCTGTGAGCCGCACGCCCGCAGCCTGACCGCCCCGCGCGGTTGGGAGGTCGTCCGCCACGAGGGCGAGTTCGAGCCCCCGCCGCCCACCACCGACGACCTGGTCGCACTCGCCGAAGCGGTCCGCGAGGCCGCCCGCCCCGCCCCCCGTCCTCCCCAGGACGACCAGAATCACCCCTCCGCACCCCCCGCCCCCTCCGCCACCTCCCGCCGCGGCCACCTCCGCGTAATCCCCCCCACCCACTGACCCACCCCACCGGCCGGCCGGCCGGTCGGCGTTGATCAAGAAGTTTTGGTCGCGTTCCGAGCCCTCAGGCGACCAGAACTTCTTGATCGCGGGGACGGTCGCGGTGGTTGGCGTGGGTGGACGTGGGTGGATGTCGTCGGGGCGGAACCCGCCCGGTGGGCTGGGTGTGGGTTCGCTTCAGGGCCCCAGGGCGTCGGAGCTGGGGCGACCGCGACTGGGGCGTCGCCAGGGCATCTCGGGGGCGTCTGGAGCGCACCTCGGATGCGCGAAACAGTCCTGGCCGCAACACGCCGGCAGCCAGCGGACACGGCCACTTGCGGTGACTAGCGTGCGCCGGAGGGTGACGCGAGTCGGGAGGCTGCGATGGGCAACGGGGCAGTGGGCAACGAGGCGCTGCGGGTGGCGATGGCGGACAAGGGCGAAACGGCCGAGTCCCTGGCCGGGAAGGTGGGCGTCGACCCGAAGACGGCGGCTCGCTGGCTGGCGGACGGGCGGATCCCGCATCCACGGACCCGGATCGCCGTCGCCAACCTTCTCGGGCGCAAGGCCGCCGAGCTCTGGCCGGAGCCGTTCCGCCGCCGGGACCTGCCCTGGTTCCGGGCGTGGGCGGAACTGGAGCAGGACGCCCGGTCCATCCGGTCGTACCAGCCACTGCTCGTGCCGGGTCTGCTCCAGACCGAGGCGTACGCCCGGTCGGTGCTGGCCACCGGCGGCCTGCTGGCGCCGACGGAGGTCGACGAGATCGTGGTGGCGCGGCTGGCGCGGCAGCGGGTGCTGGAGCGGGAGACCCCGCTTCAGTTGGTCGCGGTGATCGACGAGGTGGTGCTGCGGCGGCCGGTCAGCCGCGATCCGCGTGTGATGGCGGAGCAGTTGGCCCAGCTGGCCACGCTGGGCGAGCGGGAGCACGTGCAGGTCCGGGTCATTCCGGCGGAGAACCCGTGGCACACCGGCCTGGCCGGGCCGTTCGTGCTGGCCCGGATGCCCGACGGCGCTGAGGCGGCCTACCTGGACAATCAACTGCGCGGTCAGGTGGTGACCGACAGTGCCGACCTTGCTAGCCTGGGCGCGAGGTGGGAGAGCGTCACCGGTGAGGCGCTGCCTCGCCGACGGTCCATCGACCTGATCAGGGAAGTGGCGACGACATGGAGTTGACCGGCGCCCGCTGGCGCACCGCCACCCGCAGCAGCAACAACGGCGGCGACTGTGTCGAGGTGGCCGACAACCTGCCCGGCCGGGTCCTGGTGCGTGACAGCAAGGACCGGACCGGCGGCACCCTGGCCTTTACCCCGGCCGCTTGGCGCGCCTTTGTCACCAGCACCGTCCGAAGTACGGTCTGAGCCGCCACTCTCCTTCGCCTACCCGGCCCGGTCGCCGCATCCGGTGCCCCCGCTCGCCACGTCGCCCGGCTGGTCGCCCCGCTCAGTCGCCCGGCCCCCTTCACCCGGCCCCCTTAACCCGGCCCCCTTAACCCGGCCCCCTTAACCCGGCCCCCTTCAGCCGGCCCCCTTCAGCCGTGCTCTCGCCCGGCTCGGTCGTCGAGATGCGGCATCTTGCGGTCTTAGGCGACCTGGATGGCGCGGGATGCGGCATGTCGAGTGGATCAAGCGGCCTAGGTGGGCCAGGCGGCCTGCCTGGGTCCGGCCCGCGTGGGTCCGGCCCGCGTGGGTCCGGCCCGCGTGGGTCCGGCGTGCGTGGGTTCGGCGTGCGTGGGTTCGGCCCGCGTGGGTCCGGCCCGCGTGGGTTCGGCGTGCGTGGGTTCGGCCCGCGTGGGTCCGGTCTGGGCGAGCGAGGGGTCTGGGTGGGTCAAGCGGTCTGGGTGGGCGAGCGGTCTGGGTGGGTCAAGCGGTGTGGTTTGGGGCGAGCGGCCGGTGGCGGGGCAGGGTGAGTCAGGGGATGTGCCCAGGGCGTGGCTGGCATCCTCGCCTCATGTCAGGATCATTCGTCTGTCGCCGCCGGCTCCAGCCCCAGCCGGCGGGCCCACCCCGCCCCTGTCGCCGACGATCATTGATAGGAACCGTCTCATGCGTGGTGCCCACCGGCCCTTCACCCGGCGTGGCCTGCTCACCGGCACCCTCGGCTCGGCCGCCCTCCTCGCCGGCGGCGGCACCCTGACCGGCTGCGGCACCCCCGCGGCGCAGCAGACCGAGGAGGGATGCGTCAGCGAGGATCTGTCCGGCGCGGAGAGGACGTTGGCGTTCTCCAACTGGCCGCAGTACATGGACGTCGACGAAGACGACGAGTCGAGGCGCCCCAGCCTGGACGGATTCGTCAGCAGGACCGGCATCCAGGTGACCTACACCGAGGACATCAACGACAACAACGAGTTCTTCGGCAAGGTGCAGAACCAGCTCGCCGCCTGCCAGAGCACCGGGCGGGACATCATGGTGCTCACCGACTGGATGACCGCTCGGATGATCCGGCTCGGCTGGATCCAGAAGCTCGACCGGTCGAAGCTGCCGAACGTCGAGGCCAATCTCCTGCCGTCACTGCGGAACCGGCCCTTCGACACCGAGGACCAGTACGCGATCCCGTGGCAGTCCGGCCTCGCCGGACTGGCCTACAACGGCCGGGTCACCGGGGAGATCCGTACCGTCGACGAACTGCTCACCCGCCCCGACCTCAAGGGCAGGGTGACCGCGCTCAGCGAGATGCGCGACACCATGGGACTGCTGCTGATGTCCAACGGCCACGACCCGACCGACTTCACCGCCGCCCAGTTCGACGACGCGCTCACCAAGCTCAGGCGGGCCGTGGATTCGGGGCAGATCCGCCGGTTCACCGGCAACGACTACGCCCCGGACCTGGCCAAGGGCGACATCGCGGCGTGCGTCGGCTGGTCCGGTGACATCATCCAACTCGGCTTCGAGGACGAACGGATCAGGTTCGTGGTGCCCGAGTCGGGCGTACTGCTCTGGTCGGACAACCTGCTGGTGCCGAACCGGGCCGGTCACAAGGCCAACGCCGAAGAGTTGATCAACTACTACTACGATCCGACCGTCGCCGCCCAGCTCGCCGCGTACGTCAACTACATCTGCCCGGTGCAGGGGGCGCAGGCGGAGCTGGAGAAGATCGATCCGGAACTGGCCGCGAACCCGCTGATCTTCCCCGACGAGGCCATGCTCGCCAAGGCCAAGGTCTTCATGGCGCTCGACGAGCAGCAGGAACGGGAGTACGAAACGAAGTTCCAGCAGGTCATCGGAGCATGACGGTGGATCCGCAGACCTCGGCCGGCGATCTGAGGCTGGCCCACCTCACCAAGACGTTCGGCGCTTTCACCGCGGTCGAGGAGCTGGACCTGACGGTCCCGCAGGGCTCGTTCTTCGCCCTGCTCGGCGCCTCGGGCTGCGGCAAGACCACCACCCTGCGGATGGTCGCCGGCCTGGAGGAACCGACCCGCGGGCGGGTGGTGCTCGGTGACCGGGACATCACCCGGCTGCGGCCGTACAAACGACCGGTCAACACGGTGTTCCAGAGCTACGCGCTCTTCCCGCACCTGGACGTCTTCGAGAACGTCGCCTTCGGGCTGCGGCGGCGCGGCATCCGCTCGGTCGACGGTCAGGTTCGACGGATGCTGTCCCTGGTGCAGCTCGACGGGTACGAGCGGCACCACCCCGCCCAGCTCTCCGGCGGCCAGCAGCAGCGCGTCGCGTTGGCCCGGGCGCTGGTCAACCACCCGCAGGTGCTGCTGCTCGACGAGCCGCTCGGTGCCCTCGACGTCAAGCTGCGTCGCCGGATGCAGCTCGAACTCAAGCGCATCCAGACCGAGGTGGGCATCACGTTCGTGCACGTCACCCACGACCAGGAGGAAGCCATGACCATGGCGGACACGGTCGCGGTGATGAACGCCGGCCGGATCGAGCAACTCGGCGCGCCGGCCGAGATCTACGAGTTCCCGGCGACTGCCTTCGTGGCCACCTTCCTCGGCCAGTCCAACCTGATCGCCGGGGACGTCTCCGGTGGCAACGGGGGCGACCTGCTGGTCACCGCGTACGGCACGCGGTTCTCGGTGCCGTCGGCGCGGTCCCGCGCCGACCAGGGTCCGGTTCTCCTGGGCGTACGCCCGGAGAAGCTGCGCCTGGCCGCGGCGGCCGGGCAGGTGCCCGCCGGCCACCAGCATGTCGAAGGCAGCATCACCGACGCCTCCTACGTCGGGGTGAGCACGCAGTACCTGCTGCGTACCGGCTGGGGCACCGAGCTGAGCGTCTTCGTCGCCAACAGCGGTGCCCAGGAGCGGTTCGCCGTCGGGGAGCGGGTCGTGGCGCACTGGGATCCGCGGCACGCCTTCCTGCTCGGCCGGCAGGTCGACGAGGACGACCGGACCGCCCCGATGCGCCACGAGCCGGTCGGTGCGTCCTGGTGAGCTGGCGAAGCGAGGCTGGGGCGTGAGCGCACCGGCTCACGTACCCACCGCTTCCGGGGAGCAGCCGGCGTCGCCGGCACCTGCTGCCCGACCGGGGCGTCACCGGTTCCTGCCGTACCTGCTGTTGCTGCCGGGCGCGGCCTGGCTGTTTCTGTTCTTCGTCGTGCCGCTGGTGCAGCTCGCCGCGGCCAGCCTCTACGACCCCGCCGGCTCGCTCTCCACCGGGTACGCGCTGACCTGGTCGTTCGGCAACTATCCGGCGGCGTTGCAGGCGTACTGGCCGCAGTTCGGCCGATCCTTCCGGTACGCCGGCATGGCGCTGGTGCTGGCGCTGCTGATGGGCTACCCCCTGGCGTACGCGATCGCGCAGAAGGCCGGCCGGTGGAAGCACCTGCTGCTGGTCTGCGTGATCGCGCCGATGTTCACCAGCTTCCTGCTGCGTACCCTGGCCTGGAAGACGATCCTGTCGGACAACGGCTGGCTGGTCGGGCTGCTGCGCGACGTGCACCTGCTCGGACCGGACGGCCGGCTGCTGGCCACTCCGGTCGCGGTGGTGCTCGGCCTGACGTACAACTTCCTGCCGTTCCTGGTGCTCCCGCTGTACGCGAGCCTGGAACGGCTGGACCGCCGGCTGCTGGAGGTGTCCAGCGACCTGTACGCCAGCCCGCTGAAGACGTTCCGGCGGGTCACCCTGCCGCTGTCGATGCCCGGTCTGACCGCCGGCACCCTGCTCTTCTTCATCCCGGCGACCGGCGACTACCTGAACGCCGAACTGCTCGGCACCCCGAACGAGTACATGATCGGCAACGTCATCGACTCGGCGTTCCTGGTCCGGCTCGACTACCCACAGGGCGCGGCGTTGTCGTTCCTGCTCATGTCGGCGATCCTCGCGGTGGTCTTCGGCTACCTCCGCAACGCCGGGACGAGAGACGTCCTGTGAGGATCTCCCGTTGGCTCGCCGAGCACTGGGTGCTGGGCGTGGCGCTGCTGGTGCTCGGCTACCTGTTCCTGCCGATCGCGGTGGTCGCCGCGCTGTCGTTCAACCGCCCGTCCAGCCGGCTGTCGTACGACTTCAACAAGTTCACCCTCGACAACTGGCGCAACCCGTGTGCCACCTCCGAGATGTGCGAGGCGGTGCTGCGCAGCGTCCAGATCGGGTTCCTCGCCACCGTGGTGGCCACCGTGCTCGGCACGGTCATGGCGTTCGCCCTGGCCCGGCACCGGTTCCGGGGTCGGTCCGGGCTCAACGTGCTGATCTTCCTGCCGATGGCGACGCCGGAACTGGTGATGGGCACGTCGCTGCTTGCCCTCTTCGTCTCCGGCGGGGTGCCGCTCGGCTTCTGGACCATCGTCATCGCCCACGTCATGTTCTGTGTGTCGTTCGTGGTGGTGACCGTCAAGGCCCGGCTGACCGGGATGGATGGGCGGCTGGAGGAAGCCGCGATGGACCTGTACGCCGGCGAGTGGCAGACGTTTCGGCGGATCACCCTGCCGCTGGTGCTGCCCGGCATCGTGGCCGCCGCCCTGCTGGCGTTCTCGCTCAGCTTCGACGACTTCATCGTCACGAACTTCAACTCGGGCACCACCGTCACGTTCCCGATGTACGTCTGGGGTGCCGCCCAGCGGGGCATCCCACCGCAGGTGAACGTCATCGGCACCGCCATGTTCGGAGTAGCGCTGCTACTGGTGCTGGCCACCTCGCTGGCGCACCGGGCCAGGGCCGGCGGACAGCGGCGACCAGCCCCGTGACACCCGGACCGCCGGCGACAGGCGGATCCTGTTCGGCGGCTACGACGCCCACGACAAACCGGGATTACCAGGGTCGATGCAATGGTTTGGCAGGCACCCTGCGGTGGTCTGGCGGACCGATCGTGAACCTGTGCAACCACTGGCCGGCAGCACGGTGGTCCGGTCCGGCTCATACCTTTGCACGAGCAGCGCTACCTTGCCGATAGCGGTCAGGAGCCAGTTTGTGTCATCAGGGTGACGATTGGAACCTAACCATGACCCTCATAGCGAGCTGACAAACACATATCGGCGCGGGCGACCAACGGAGCAGGGGATAGCGCCGCGAGTACCGCCGACGAGACTCATTGAATGTGACTACTCCGATGACCTCTCCTGGTCCGCCTCAGCCCGTGCCCTCGTCGAGCTGGTTCAATCGTCTCAGCCCCGCCCATCGAGCCACGATGATCCTGGGTGGAGTGTTCATGTCGTTCGTCCTGCTCTGCTGCGCGGGCAGCACCGTCGTGGGCACCTTGATAGGTGAGCCGGAACCCGTCCGCACAGGTGCCGCCGCCAACGAAGAGCCCGCCCCGGCCATCGTCGTACCCGAGCCGGACCCACCCACTACGGGTGGCGTGGAGCCGGTGCCCGCCATCTCCGGTGACGCGGCACCAGTGCCCGCCACCAGTGGTGACTCGACCGTGACCGGACCCGCCGGGGCAAACAGCAACCCTTCGAGCCCGGCTTCCGCCCCTACCTCCGTGGTCCAGACGCGCCGCCTCGTGGAGAAGAAGACCATCCGGCACGGCACCCGCACGGTGCAGGATTCTTCACTGGCCGAAGGAAAGCGGGTGGTCCGCACCCGGGGCGTGGACGGCGTACGCACCTTGACCTATCGGGTGACCGTGGTGGATGGGGTGCAGACCAGCAAGGAGCTGGTCAGCTCCGTCGTGACGAGGAAGCCAGTCACCGAGGTTGTCGCCAAGGGCACCAAACCGGCTTCCCGATGCGATCCGAACTACACGCCATGCGTGCCAATCGCCAGCGATGTCGACTGTGCCGGCGGCAGCGGAAACGGGCCCGCGTACGTAACCGGCCCGGTGGAGGTCGTCGGCACGGACATCTACGACCTCGACCGTGACAACGACGGATGGGGCTGCGACTGACCCTTAGCGTCGATCATGCAGTTGTGGTAGTCGATATGTTTCGTATGCGCTTTTTGTGACCTGCCACAACTGCATGATCGACGGGTGTGGGCCGTTGGGCATAGCAGAAACTAGGCGGCGGGGCGGGGTTGTCCACAGAGGCTCTGGCTGTCCACAGGGGGGCGGAAATCGGTTCGCCGTCGGAGGACAGTGCGGCGGTGTGGCAGATGTATTGAGATACTCCGAGTTGTTGGCGTCTGGCTGGAGTCGCGGGCAGGTCAGGTATCGGGTCGAGGCAGGGGCGCTCGCTCGGTTAAGCCGAGGGGTCTATGGGGCGATGACCGACCCTGGCCTGGACGACCAGCTCATTGCGGTGTTCGACCGGCTACCGGATGGGTGCGTCCTCGGTTACCACACCGGTGCCTCCTTGTACGGCTTCGGGGACGCTCGTTCCGAGGATCTTCATGTGATCGTGCCCGCCGGTCTGGTGGTGCCCCGGCTCAGGGGAGTTGTGACTCACGAATCCGTCGTGCCGGTACAGGATCCGATCTGGACTCGCGGCGTACCGTGCGCGCCTGCCGCCCGGTGCGCGATTGACCTTGCGAGGACGTTGAGGCGGATGGACGCCTTGCCAGTTCTGGATCTGTGCCTACGGGTCGGTGCCTGCGACCTCGATGGGCTGCGTAATGAACTGGTGGTCCATCGCGCGTTGCGGGGCATTCGCCAAGCGCGGCGCCTGGTCGATCTTGCCGACCCTCGGGCCGAGTGCCGTCAGGAGAGCCAGATGAGATTACTTCTCGCGGATGCCGGACTACCGGTGCCAGAGCCTCAGTGCTGGGTCCACGACCGGGATGGCCGGCGGATCTATCGACTCGACCTGGCCTACCGCGAGCGCCGGGTCGGTATCGAGTACGACGGGCTCTCTCATCTCGACCCTGACCGTCTCCGGCAGGATCGAGCGCGGATGAACTGGCTGGCCGCCGAGGGCTGGCGCATGCGCCACTTCACAGCCCACGACCTCTACCGCCGCCCCACCCACATCACTGCCACCATTCGCGCCCTGCTAACCCCGTAACCCTCGCCACCACCGTCCCGTACCCCTTGCCAACCTTGCCGATCATGCAGTTGTGGTAGGTGGTATGAGAGCCTTTGTCGCATCTTGTCTGGTGCCACAACTGCATGATCGACGCGTTCTTGGCTGTGGGCGCGGGGTTGGCGGGGTTACGTTGAGTATTGGTTTGGCGGGCACTTACAGAACCCTTAACTCCTGCCTGAGAACGTATGCCCGACAGCGAGGACTACGGGGAGCGGAAGCGTGCGGGTGCTGGTGGCGGACGACGAGCGGTTGTTGGCGGACACCGTCGCGGAGGGGCTGCGTCGCCTCTCGATGGCGGTGGACGTCTGCTACGACGGTGACGGAGCGTTGGAATGGGTCGGGGTGAACCGGTACGACGTCGCGGTGCTGGATCGGGACATGCCGGGGCATACCGGTGACGAGGTGTGCCGCAGCCTGGCGGCCTCCGGCTCCGGTACCCGGGTGCTGCTGCTCACCGCCGCCGCCGGCATCCGCGACCGGGTGGAGGGCCTGAGGCTGGGCGCCGACGACTACCTGACCAAGCCGTTCGCCTTCGCCGAGTTGGTTGCCCGGGCACAGGCACTGGGGCGGCGCTCCGCCCCGGCCGTACCGCCGGTGCTGCGGGCGCACGACGTCGTCCTGGACGTGGCCCGGCACACGGTCACCCGAGCCGGCCGCCCGGTCGGCCTGAGCCCGAAGGAGTTCGCGGTGCTGCACGTGCTGCTCCGCGCCGAAGGTCGGGTGGTCAGCGCCGAGGAACTGCTGGAACAGGCGTGGGACGAGTTCGCCGATCCGTTCACGAACGTCGTCCGGGTCACCGTGATGACGCTGCGCCGGAAGCTCGGCGAGCCCCAGGTCATCCACACGGTGCCCCGGGCCGGGTACCGCATCGGCGGTGCCGGGTGACCCCGCGCTGGCGCATTGTGCTGGTCGGCGTGCTCGCGCTGTTCGTCGGATACGCCGCTTCCGGGCTGGCGACGTGGGCACTGAGTCAGGTGTGGCTCTGGGGCAAGCGGTTCTGCGGCACCGGGTTGCCCGGGTCGGGTGTGCTCTGCGGTCAGGTGTACGACCTCGTGGGTCTGGTCCTGGCTCTCGCTCCGCTTGCCGTACTCCTGGTCGCGGTGATCGGGATCTGGGCCGGCGCGCTGTGGTGCCTGCGTCCGGTGCGGGATCTGGCCGGGCCGGTCGCGCAGGTCGGGCCGCAGAATCTCGGTCACCGGCTCCGCCCGCGCGGCAACGACGAACTGGCCCGGCTGGCCCGGTCCATCGACGAGATGATGGAGCGCATCGCCGCCGGTTACGAGGGACAGCGACGGTTCGCCGCGAACGCCTCCCACGAACTGCGTACGCCGTTGGCGGTGCAGCGGACCCTCATCGAGGTCGGGATGGCCCGCTCGCTCACCGGTGAACAACTTGAGCTGCTGACCGGGCAGTTGCTGGAGACCAACGAACGCAACGAGCGGCTGATCGAAGGGCTGCTCGCGCTCAGTGAGAGCGACCAGGGGTTGCGTTCCCGTACCCCGCAGCGACTCGACGACATCGTGACCGGGGTACTGGCCACGTACCAGGACCGGATCACCGAGGCCGGGTTGACGGTGCAGAGTCACCTGGAGCCCAGGCTGGTGATGGGCGAGCGGGTGCTGCTGGAACGCCTGGTGACCAACCTGGTGGAGAACGCGATCAAGTACAACCGACCGGGCGGCACGCTCACCGTCACCGTCGGTCGCAGCCCGGCCCTGACCGTGGTCAACACGGGCCAGGTGGTGCCGGCCGAGGCGGTCGCCGGGCTCTTCGAGCCGTTCCGCCGCCTGGCCCGGGACCGGACGAACCACAGCGGTGGTGCCGGCCTCGGCCTCGCCATCGCCCGCTCGATCACCCAGGCCCACGACGGCCTGATCGCCGCTCGCCCAGCCGAGTACGGCGGACTCCGGGTGGACGTCCAACTACCCACCGCACCCTGACCCGGCCGCCAGGCCGGCAAACGAACCAGCGCCCACGGTACGGGGCCGCACACCGCGGCAGCCCGACCTTCAGCGTGCCCGCGAAACGGCCGATCCGGCACCGACTCGCCGCCGTGCCCGCATGGAGAGGAGAGACCATGACCACCCGGGAACGCACCGTGGTCGAGACGGCCCTCGACCGGCCCGCCCCCGGCGGCACCATGCCGACCTCGGCCGGGACCAGGTTGGCCTGGGCTGACGTCGCCAAGGGCGACTGCATCCTGCTGGTCCTGCTCTGGCACGTGATCGTCAAGGACTATCTCCAGATCGACTGGCGGCTCGACGTGCCGGTGCCGGGGCCTGGGGAACCCTGGGCGAACTGCTGCTGCCGATGCGGATGCCGCTGTTCTTCACCATCTCCGGCCTGTTCGTGGCGAGCGCCGTGCAGCGCCCCTGGCGGTCGGTCGCCCGGCCCCGGGTCGCCCGCTTCCTCTACCTGTACGGCGCCTGGCTGATGATCCACACTGCCGTACTGGCCCTCGCCCCGGACTTCCCCACCGACCGGGCGAGCGACCTCGGCGCTCTGGTGGCCCAGCTGACGGTCACCCCGTCCAACCTCTGGTACCTGTACGCGCTGGCGCTGTACTTCGTCCTGGCGAAGGCGCTGCGACGGGTCCGTCCGGCGGTGTTGCTGGCCGCCGCCGGCACGTTGAGCGCCGTCGCCTCGGCGGGGCTTGTCGACACTCCGGGTAACCGGGCCGGTCTCTACCAGAACCTGGTGTTCTTCCTGGCCGGCCTGCACCTGCGCGGGTACGTCCTGCGGTGGGCCGACGCCGTCACCGGCCGACGGGCGCTGCTGGCCGCGGGGGCGTACGCCGTCGCGCTGGCTGCCGTGGCGGCGACCGGCACCGCCCGGCTGCCCGGTGTGGCGCCGCTGGTCTCCGTCCTCGCGGTGCTGCTCGGCATCGCCGTGGCGGTCCGGCTGGCCCGGAAGCCGGCGGTCGGCGAGCCGCTCGCCGCCCTCGGCCGCCAGACCTTGCCGATCTACGTACTCCACATGCCGGTGCTGGCGCTGCTGCATCGACTGATCGCCGAGCCGATCGCCGCCCTGGACGAGCCCGCTCGATTCGCGTTGGCCCTCGGCTTCCCACTGTCGGTCACCGTCGCCGTGCTGGCGCTCAGCCTCGGACTGCACCGGCTGCTGCTGGCGATCCGGGCGACGTGGCTGTTCGACCTGCCCGCCCGACGACCGACGCGGCGACCACCCGTGCCGCCGGCGACGGAACCACCTGGGCCGAGCGCGTCGGGACCGTCCGCGTCCGGGCCGGTGGCACCGCTCGTGCCGACGGCGTCTCAATGATCGACTTCGAAGGAGAGGACATGTCCCACACCGATCCCCCCAGAGCCGTCCCGGCCCCGATCGACGTGCCGGAGGCAGCTCGATGGCTGGCCGGCCGGGTGGTGCGTACCCCGGTGCTGAGCGCACCGGCGATCGACCGGCTGGCTGGTGCCCGGGTGCTGCTGAAGGCGGAGAACCTCCAGGTCGGCGGCTCGTACAAGATGCGCGGCGGGCTGTTCGCGGTGGGCCGGCTGGCAGCGGCCGGACACAAGGGGGTGGTCGCGCAGAGCACCGGCAACCACGCGGTGGCGGTGGCGCTCGCGGCGCGCACGTTCGCACTGGCCGCCACGGTGGTGCTTCCGGTCGACGCGGCGGCGACGAAGGTGGCCCGGGCCCGGGCGGCGGGCGCGCGGGTGGTGCTCGCCGGTACGACGGTCGAGGAGCGTCTGGCCGTGGCCCGTCGGGTGAGTGACGAGACCGGCCACCCGATCGTCGACGCGTACGACCATCCGGACGTCGTCGCCGGGCAGGGCAGTGCCAGCCTCGAACTGATCGAGGAGGCCGAGCGGGCCGGCACCCCGCTGGACGCCCTCGTGCTGCCGGTCGGCGGCGGTGGCGGCGCGGCCGGTGCCTGTCTGGCCGCGACCGGCCGACCGATCGAGGTGTACGGGGTCGAGCCCCGTGGCTGCGACTCACTCGCCCGTAGTTTGGCGGCCGGTCGACCCGTCGCGGTCACGCCGGCACCGACGATCGCTGACGGACTTCGGCCGTCCTGTGTGGGTGAACTGCCCTTCGCCGTCCTGCGCGACCGGCTGCGTGCCGTGGTGCGGGTCGACGACGACGAGATCGCGGCGGCCTTCCGACTGCTGCTGCTGGAACTGAAGGTGCTGGCCGAACCGTCGGGAGCAGCGGGCCTGGCCGGCGCGCTACGGCTCGCCACCGACGCAACGCTGCGCTCGCTCGGGTCCGGCGGGACGCGGCGGTTGACTGCCGCCGAGCGGTTGCCGGCGGCGGCCGGTGCCCGGCCGCCAACGATCGGCGTGGTGCTGACCGGCGGAAACGTGGAACCGGAACTGGTCGCCCGACTGACGGCGACCGCCCGAATCGAGGAAGAGGTGGCAGTGGCGTGAGTGCGCCCGTACGCATTGGAATTCTGTTCGGCGGCCCGTCGGCGGAGCACGACGTCTCCTGCGCCTCCGCGCTCGGCGTGGCTCGGGCGCTGGCCGGCGGTGGGTACCGCGTCGTCGCCATCGGCGTCACCCGTGCCGGCGGGCTGCGGCTCGTGCCGGACGCGGCGCTGTCCGGGTTTCTCGCCGGCACGACGTCCGAGCGGGCGATCGACGACCGGCTGACGGTGATCGGTCCGGCGGTGGAGTTACGGGCCGGGCCGCGTTCCGGCACGGCGGTGGTGACCGCGATGGACGCGCCCGGCGCGGTGCACGCCGAGCTGGACGTGGTCTTCCCGGTGCTGCACGGTCCGTTCGGTGAGGACGGGGTGGTGCAGGGGGTGCTCGAATCCCTGGGCGTGCCGTACGTCGGGTGCGGCATCCTGGCCTCGGCAGTCGGCATGGACAAGGTGGCGATGAAGCGGGCGTTGCGGGCCGAGGGAGTGCCGATCACCCCGCACGTCTCCTTCGACGCGACCACCTACCGGACCACGGAGGATCCGGAGAAGCTGGTGCTGGGCCTGCGTCGCCCGGTGTTCGTCAAGCCGGCCCGGATGGGCTCCTCGATCGGCATCTCCCGGGTGGCCGAGGGCGACGATCTGGCGGCGGCGATCGAGGAGGCACTGCGACACGACACGGTGGTCGTGGTGGAACAGGGGGTCAGCGGCCGGGAGTTGGAGTGCGGTGTGCTCGGCGGCACCCGTCCGGACGCGTCAGCGGTCGGCGAGGTACGGGTCAGTGGCGGCTGGTTCGACTACCGCCAGAAGTACTTCGGCGACACCGATCCGATGATCGTCCCGGCACTGCTGTCCCCGGAGGTGACCGAGCGGATCCGGGAGCTGTCCGTGCGGGCGTTCGCCGCGATCGGTGGCTGGGGCCTGGCCCGGGTCGACTTCCTGTTCGACGAGGTCGCCGGCGAGTTGTACGTCAACGAGTTGAACACGATGCCGGGGTTCACCGCTCACTCGATGTACCCGAAGGTGTGGGCGGCGGCCGGTGTCGGCTACCGGGAGATCCTGGACCGGCTTGTCGCGCTGGCCTTCGCCCGGCACGCGCAGCGGCCCGGCGGGGGAGCCGGACGATGATCCTGCTCTGCGATCCGCGGGTCGCGGCGGTCCACGGCGCCGACGACGGTGCGCCGTTGGTCGACCTGCGTGAGGTCCCCGAACTGCGGTTGGACGCGCGGGCGGCCGATCCGGCCGGTGCGTACGCGCGACTGCGCCGGCCGGTGGTGGACCGTCTGCTGGCGGCGCAGCGCGCGCTGCCCGACGGGTTGCGCCTGCTGATCGTCGAAGGCTACCGGCCCCACCAGGCGCAACTGGACATCTTCACCGGCTACCGGGAGGAGTTGCGCCGCAGCCACCCGGACTGGTCGCCGGAGCGGCTGTACCGGGAGACCACCAAGTTCGTCTCACCGGTGGAGGTGGCACCGCACAGCACCGGCGGCGCGGTGGATCTCACGTTGTGCACCGTGGACGGCGTCGAGCTGGACATGGGCACGGCGGTGGACGCCACTCCGGAGGCGAGCGACAACGCCTGCTTCACCGCCGCGTCGTCGATCGGCGCCGACGCCCGCCGGCACCGGCAGATCATGGCTGCCGCTCTGCGCGGGGCCGGCCTGGTGAACTACCCGACCGAGTGGTGGCACTGGTCGTACGGGGATCGCTACTGGGCGTTGCTGACCGGTGCGCCGTGTACCCGTTACGGCCCGGTATGACGGTGTTGGCGCCGGCTCACTCGAAGCTTTGTTTCGGCAGGTGTCCCGGTGATGAACTGGAAAGCGCTCCCGGGCCGTACCAGCCCTCGAACACAAGGGTGTGAGGACGGGAGAAACAGGTGAAGCTGCAGCGGAAGCACGTGCTGGCGGCGGGGGTGGCGGTGGTCGCCGCGGCGACGGTGGCGGTCGGCACCGGACTCGGGTTCGCCGACAGCGCACCGACCCGGCAGAGCGTCTGCGCCGGATCGATCACGTTCTCGGCCGAGGCGGGCGGGCCGGCCGCCACCAGCAACCAGTTCCCCGTCGGTACCCGGCTGCGGGTGACGAACCTGGACAACGACAGATCGGTGGAGGTGACCGTCGTCGGCCCGTCGGGCAGTTGCGTGCTGCTCAACGCCGCCGCGATGGAACTCGTCCGCGAGCCCGGCAAGAACGTGATCCGACGCAACGTGGTCGAGCGGATCGGCGACGACGCCGCCGCGCAGCAGGGTGCGGGCCAGCCTGGCGTGATCGCCGACCGACCGGGCTCGGCCTCACCGCCGGCGGCCCGTCCGGTCGCCGGGTCCGCCTGCCAGGGAGCGATCACCTTCTTCGAGGAGGCCGCCGGACCGGCCGCGACGAGTGACCGCTTCCCGGTCGGTACCCGGTTGCGGGTGACCAACCTGGACAACGACCGGGCGACCACGGTCACCGTGACCGGTCCCTCGGGCAGCTGTGTGCTGCTGAACTCCGCCGCGATGGAGCAGATCCGGGAGCCGGGCAAGAACCTGGTGCGCAACAACATCGTCGAGGTGCTGGGCTGACGTCCGACCGAGGCCGGGTTGCCGGCCGCCCGCCATGTCGACCGTGCTGACCGGTCCGGGGCTCCGACGGGCCGGCGGCGTCACCAACTGCCGTCGTCGCGTACCCGGGCCGGGGCGCGGCCGAACAGCAGGGTGGTGAGCGCGGCGTCGATGTCGGTCCCGAGAAACCATTCACCGGCCTGGTCCAGCGCGAAGATCCGGCCCCGTTCGTCGGCCGCGATGATGCTGTGCCGGCTCTCGGTGCCGATCGGGTACATCCGGCTGCCGACGACCGCCGCGAAGTCACGCAGCGACTCGGCGGTCTGGGCGACCTGGCGGGGGTCGATGTCGAAGCGTGAGATCCACACCTGCTCACCGGGCCCGCGCCGGTGACTGCGCAGGCGCGGAAGGGTGCCGACGGCGGCGTCCCCGTGGGCCCGGCCGGCAGTCGCGGCGACCTTTAGACCCGCGGGGCCGGTCGTGGCCACGCCAGGGGAGTACGGCCGCCAGCCGGCGGCGACCAGTGCCTGCGCCACCTCCGGAGGAAATCGCCCGGGCACCGCGGCGGAGGCCGGTTCCGGGACCGAGGGCGTGGTGTGGGCCCGTTCGGCGTCGGTCAGGACGTTGAACTCCACGAGCATGTTCAGGCAGGAGTCGCAGGGCCGCTCGGCTGGCCCACCGTGCGGATCGCCCGGCTCGCGTACCTGGCACACCTCGATCCGGGCGGATGTCAGCAGTTCCTTCGCGTCACCCATGCTCAGGGCGGTGATGCCCTCGGCGTTGCGGCGGTGGTCGTACTCGTACAGGAGGTCGGAAACCGCGACGAACTCCGCGTGCCGGGTCGCGCCGCGCACCAGATGACCGGCGGGCTGGCTGTCGAGGTACGCCCGGACCAGCGGGTGATGGTTGAGTTCCACGTCACCCTTGACGCCCTGTGCGGTGAAAGTCCGGCCTTCGACGCCGAGGCGCGTGGTCGTGGTCGGCGCCGGCGACCGGCGGATCTCGCGCAGCAACTGGCCGGCCGGGTCCACGGTGCGCGGGGCTGGCCGGCCGGTGGCCCGGCTGCGCCGGTAGAGCCGGGCCACCACGTCCGGCGAAACCCTTGGCCAGGTGCTCACCTCGCCGGTCCGCTTGTCGACCACAGTGGTGGGTAGGTCGCCGGCAAACGGCGTGACCTGTGCGGAAACTGTGGAGGTGATGACGTAGCCGAGGTCGAACTCGGTGACCGCGGGCCGGCACTCGTGCCCCAGGCGCACCGAGTCGCGGCGGGCCCATACCGCGGCGAGCTGCTCGGCCTGTTCGCGGTCGATCACACGCGGTAACCTATCGGACTCCATCGTTGCGTGGCGCTGTGTGCGGTAGAGCCTACCGACCGTGAGGTGAGTGGTCGTCCTGCCGCGCCGAACGGCGTGGGGGCTGCCCTGATGCGGGCCCCGGACGTGAGCAATACGCTCGTGAGATGGCAGCGCCGGAGAAGCAGGACGGTGACCGACGGCTCTGGGCCTGGCCGGCAGGAATTCTGCTCGGCCTGGTGATCGGTGTGGCGGCCCTGGACGGTGCCGCCGGCATCGGCTTCGGAGTCGCCATCGGCGTGGCGTTCGCCCTGGCTCTTGGTGCGACGGGCGGAGGCGCCGGAGGTGGAGGCGGCGAGCACGGCCCGAAGAAGGGTCCGGACCGCCCGGCCTGACCGCCCGACGGCTGCCGGGACGTGGTGCGGCGCACATGCGGGGTGCTCGATGGCCGGCCGAGGTCGGGCCCCGGTAGTAGCCTGACCGGCGTTCCCCCGTCGGGGGAGGAACGGTGGTTGATCATGTCGGTACGTCGGCACACGGCGCGGATCGCGGCGGTCTGCGTGTTCCTGGGCGCCCTGGTGGCGCTCGGTGGCGCTCCCGCGCACGCCGACGAGGACCGGGTGCGGGTGCGTTCGGCGGGCAGCTTCACCGCGGGTCGTTCCGCCGCGGGGGTGACCGTCGAGGTACGCAAGCGCACCGACGGGTGCGTGCGGGTGCGCACCGCGCTCGGGCTGAGCCTGCCCGGCGTACGGGCCGACCAGGTGGCGGTGCAGGCCAACGTGGGCGGTCGCTGGGTGCCGGTGGGTGTCTCGGGTGCGGCGGGGCTGGTCACCACCGAACCGGTCGCCCCGGCTCGGGACGAACTCTGCAAGGGCAAGGGTGTGGCGATGCGGTACCGGGTCGCCTTCGCCGCGACGGCCCCCGGTGGCCGGCTGGTGGTGACCGGCGAGGCGACCACGGCGCGGGGCGCCGTGCTGGGTCGAGCCGCCGCGTCGTCGCGGGTGGTCGGGGGGCGCGCCCCGGCGTCGTCCTCCCCGTCGCCCACGCCGTCGCCGTCGCCGAGCACGGAGGCGGCCGAGGAGCCGACCGCCGAGGCCACGCCCAGCGTGGCGCTGGCCGCCGAGACGACCGACGACCTCAGCCAGACCGAGAGCGAGTCCTCCGGCGGGTCGCCGGTGATGTACTTCGGCATCGCCATGGTCGCCGCCGGTGCGCTGCTCATCGGTCTGTTGATCTACCGCTCCCGGAAGGATCGCAAGGACCGTGGGCGACCGGCCGACGGATTCGAGACCCTGCCGCCGCGTAGTCCGGGCGGCACCACCTACCGTTCCGGCGGCGGTCAGGGTGTCGCACCGGTCGCACCGGTCGCACCGGTCGCACCGGTCCCGCCGGGGCCGGGCACCGTGCCGCCGGTCCCGCCCGCCCAGCCGTACGGGGCGGGTCGGCCCGCCACGCCTCGGGTCTACGGCGGCGCCCCGGCACCCCGCCCGACCGGCGGTCTGTACGGTGCCCGACCGGCCGACCCGAGCGACGGTCCGCCGGCCGCTCCGCCCGCAGGCCGGCCGACCGGGCCGATCGCCGTGCCGCCGGTCGAGCCCGGCCAGGGCAGGGTGCCCGGGCATCCGGACGGTTCACCGGGGGCCGGCAAGGGCGACGAACCGGAGTACGGGCGCGGGCTCGGCGGCTGAGCCGGGGTGGGTCCCTCCGCTCCGATACGCTCAGGTTCGTTGACGGCCCGCAGGCGAGGAGTGGAACCGGTGTCTGATCTGTCCCGGATCGTGAAGGCGTACGACGTCCGTGGGACGGTGCCGGACCAGTGGGACGAGCGTGTCGCCGGCGCGCTCGGCGTCGCCTTCGCCCAGATGCTCGACGCCGCCGGTGACCCGGGCCAGGCGGTGCTGATCGGGCACGACATGCGGGCCTCGGGGCCCGGGCTGGCCGCCGCCTTCGCCACCGGGGTACGCGCCGAGGGCCGGCCGGTCATCGAGATCGGGCTCGCCTCGACCGACATGGTCTACTACGCCTCCGGTGCGCTGGGGCTGCCCGGGGCGATGTTCACCGCCAGCCACAACCCGGCTCAGTACAACGGCATCAAGCTCTGTCACGCCGGTGCGCGCCCGGTCGGGCAGGACAGCGGGCTGGCCGAGGTCCGCGACCGGGCCCAGGCCCTGCTCGACAAGGACGAGCCGCTCGGCGAGCCGACCGCACCGACACAGCGGCGCGACCTGCTCCCCAACTACGCGGCACACCTGCGCACGCTCGTGGACCTCTCCGGGATCCGGCCGTTGACCGTGGTGGTCGACGCCGGCAACGGGATGGGCGGGCACACCGTGCCGAGTGTGCTCGGCGACGCCGCCCTGCCGGCTCTGCCGCTGCGGATCGTGCCGCTGTACTTCGAGCTGGACGGCACGTTCCCCAACCACGAGGCCAACCCGCTGGACCCGGCCAACCTGGTCGACCTGCAGCGCGCGGTGGTGGCGCACGGCGCGGACATCGGCCTGGCGTTCGACGGGGACGCCGACCGCTGCTTCGTGGTCGACGAGCGCGGCGAGCCGGTCTCCCCGTCGGCGATCACCGCATTGGTGGCGGCTCGGGAGTTGGCCAAGCACCCCGGATCGACGGTGATCCACAACCTGATCACCTCCAGCGCGGTGCCGGAGATCATTCGGGAGCACGGCGGTGAGCCGGTGGTGGCCCGAGTGGGTCACTCCTTCATCAAGGCCGAGATGGCGCGCACCAACGCGGTCTTCGGCGGGGAGCACTCGGCGCACTACTACTTCCGGGACTTCTGGTTCGCCGACACCGGGATGCTGGCCGCGATGCACACTTTGGCGGCGCTCGGCGAGCAGCCGCTGCCGCTGTCCACGCTGGCCGCCGAGTACGAGCGGTACGTCGCCTCGGGTGAAATCAACTCGACGGTGGCGGACCAGGCGGCCAAGGTGGCCGAGGTGCGTGCCGCGTACCCGGACGCCGAGGCCGACGAGATGGACGGTCTCACCCTGCGCTTTGCCGACGGGGCGTGGTTCAACCTGCGCGCCTCGAACACCGAGCCGCTGCTGCGGCTCAACGTCGAGGCACCGACCGCCGAGCGGATGACCGCGCTGCGCGACGAGGTGCTCGACCGGGTTCGCCGATAAGATCGCTCGCGCCGGTCGGCACCCCCGACCGGTGAAGCCGCACACGTGGAAGGAGCCGCGCAGTGGCCCTCGACCCGCAGTTGCTGGAAATCCTCGCCTGCCCGGACACACACCATGCCCCGCTGACCTACGACGCGCCGGCCCAGACGCTGACGTGCACCGAGTGTGGCCGGATCTTCGAGGTCCGCGATGACGTGCCGGTGCTGCTGCTGGACGAGGCGCGCGTCCCCGCGGAGGGATCGTGATCGACGGAACGGCCGGCGTCAGCGGACACCGCAATGCCGACGAACGACTGCTCGACGACCCGCAGGCCCTCGCCGAGCGCGACCCGGGCGGCATGCTGCGACACACCGCCTCGGCGGGCGCGCAGGTGCGCGAGTCGGCTGCCCTGGCCGCCGAGGCCAATCTCTCCGTACTCGCCGACGACGGACGTCCCCGGGCGGTCGTGATCGCCGGCATCGGCACCGCCGGACGCACCGGCGACGTGCTGGCCACGGTCGCCGGGCCGCGGTGCCCGGTACCGGTCATCGCGCACCGCCTCGCCGGCGTACCGGGCTGGGTCGGCGCGGCCGACGTGGTGATCGCGGTCAGTGCCTCCGGCCGCAGCCCGGAGGCGCTGGGCGCGGCCGAGGCGGCCCACCGGCGGGGTGCCCGGCTGGTCGCGGTGGGTCCGGCGGACTCGCAACTGCACTCGGTCGCCGAGCGGGCCCGCGCCCCGTTCATCCCGGTGCCCCGGCGGGCACCCGCCCGAGCCAGCCTCTGGGGGCTGACCGTGCCGGTGCTGCTCGCCGCCCGGGCCCTCGGCCTGGTCAAGGTCAACGAGGCGGACCTGGCGGAGACGGCGGCCCGGCTGGACGCCGACGCCGACCGCAGTCGCCCGACCGCGGAGTCGTTCGTCAACCCGGCGAAGTCCCTCGCCCTCGGGCTGGCCGGGTCGATCCCGATCGTGTGGGGCTCGTCGCCGCTGGCGGCGGTCGCCGCCCGCCGCTTCGGCGACACCCTGTCGGCCAACGCCCGGTACCCGGTGGTCACCGGTGCGCTCGGTGAGGCGGGTCGTGGCCGGGTCGGGCTGCTCGACGGAGTTTTCGGGGGGCTGGCCGAGGGAGAGCGGGACATCTTCGCCGATCCCGACGAGTCGGACGGTGAGGGCACCCGACTGCGGCTGGTGCTGCTGCGCGACGGTGGCCTGAACGCCGAGGACGACGCCGACGAGCCGCTCGCCGTCGAGGAGCGGCGCGCGGACGCGGTGCAGACCCTCGCCGAGCGGCGGGGCGTGCGGTGCGACGTGGTCACCGCCGAGGGCGGCTCGGCGCTGGAGCGGCTGGCCTCGCTGGTGGCGGTGCCGGACTTCGCGTCGATCTACCTGGCCCTGGCGCATGGCCTGGACCCGATGGCGGTGCCGGCAATCACCGAGATGAAGGAACTGGCCAACCAGTGAGCACGCAGGGTGGCACCAAGGCGATCATCGCCGCGCTGCTCGCCAACGTCGGTATCGCCGTGACGAAGTTCGTGGCCTACCTGTTGACGAGTTCGTCGTCGATGCTCGCCGAGTCCATCCACTCGGTCGCCGACTCGGGCAACCAGGCTCTGCTGCTGCTCGGTGGCAAACGGGCCCGGCGGGCCGCCACCCCGCAACATCCCTTCGGCTACGGCCGGGAGCGCTACGTCTACGCGTTCATCGTCTCGATCGTGCTGTTCAGCCTGGGCGGTCTGTTCGCCCTCTACGAGGCGTGGCACAAGTGGTCCGACCCGCACGGCATCACCAGCTGGCACTGGGTGCCGGTGACCGTGCTGCTCGCGGCGATCGTGATGGAGTCGTTCTCCTTCCGTACCGCCGTCCGGGAGTCGAACCTGGTCCGGGGCCGTGAGTCCTGGACCAGGTTCATCCGCCGGTCGAAGGCGCCGGAGCTGCCGGTGGTGCTGCTGGAGGATCTCGGCGCGCTTGTCGGTCTGGTCTTCGCCCTGTTCGGCGTGGGCATGACCCTGGCCACCGGCAACGGCCGGTGGGACGCGGCCGGCACCGCGATGATCGGCCTGCTGCTGGTGACCATCGCGATCGTGTTGGCCGTGGAGACCAAGAGCCTGCTGCTGGGGGAGGGGGCGGAGCCGGCGGACGTCTCGGCCATCGAGCGGGCGGTCACCGCCGGCCCGGAGGTGGAGCGGATCATCCACATGAAGACGCTGTACCTCGGTCCGGAGGAGCTGATGGTGGCCGCGAAGATCGCGGTGTCGCGGTGCGAGAGCGCCGAGGAGGTGGCCCAGGGCATCGACGCGGTGGAGGAGCGGATCCGGGCCGCCGTGCCGGTCGCCCGGGTCATCTACCTCGAGCCGGACATCTACCGGACCACCGTCGGTCCCGCCACGGCGTCCGGACGCGCTGAGAGCTGACCGGTGGAACCGCTGCACGGGCCGATCAAGGACTACGCCTGGGGCTCCCGCTCGGCGATCGCCGAACTCCAGGGGCGGCCGGTGCCGAGCGCGACGCCCGAGGCGGAGCTGTGGCTCGGCGCGCATCCGGGCGCGCCGGCCGCCGTCGAGCGCGACGGCGGGCGGATGCCGCTCACCGAGGTGCTCGCCGCCGAGCCGGTCCAGTGGCTCGGCCGGCAGGTGCTCGACCGGTTCGGGCTTCGACTGCCGTTCCTGCTCAAGGTGCTGGCCGCAGCGGCTCCGCTGAGTCTCCAGGCCCATCCGGACGCCGAGCAGGCGCGGGTGGGTCACGCCGCCGAGCAGGCCCGCTCCGGCGGGCACCGCAACTACGTCGACCCGTTCCACAAGCCGGAGCTGCTGGTGGCGCTCGGGCCGATGGAGGCGCTGTGCGGGTTCCGGGACCCGGCCGCCTCGGCACGGGCGCTCGCCGCACTGGGCGTACCGGAGTTGCGGCCGGTGCTCGACGCGTTGGCCGCCGGGCCGGTGGGGCTGGCCGAGGCCGTACGCCGGCTGCTGGAGTGGCCGACGGCGGAGCGTGCCGGGCTGGTGGCGGCGGCCCGGACGGCGCCGGGCCCGGACGCGGACCTGGTGACCCGGTTGGCCGAGGCGTACCCGGCGGATCCGGGAGTGCTGGTGGCGTTGCTGCTCAACCGGGTGCGGCTGACGGCCGGTGAGGCGATCTGGATGCCGGCCGGGAACCTGCACGCGTACCTGCGGGGTACCGGCGTGGAGGTGATGGCCGCCAGCGACAACGTGCTGCGGGGCGGGTTGACCCCGAAGCACGTGGACGTGGCCGAACTGCTGCGGGTACTCCGGTTCGAGGTGCTCGACCGGCCGGTGGTCGCAGCGCAGGAGGTCGCCGACGGGGTGGTGACCTGGCCGGTGCCGGTGGACGACTTCGCGTTGCACCGGGTGAGCGTCGGTGGCGGCCGACGCGAGGTGACGTTGGCGGTGCCGGGCCCCCGGGTGGTGCTGTGCACCGGTGGCCGGGTCACGGTGACCGACGGTGTGGCACCGGTGACCCTCGGGTCCGGTCAGGCGGCGGTCGGCCCGGCTGCGGGTGGTTCACTCACGGTCACCGGTGTGGGTGAGACGTACATCGCCTCGACCGGGCAGGTCTGAACCTTCCCTGCGCTCGGCGGGCTATCAGCCGTCGACTGACAAGTCCGAATTTCCCGAAATGGCTTGACTCGGCTCTCGCTCAGTGTGACTCTATGGGTGCGTAGCGTTATCGCGACGATGGTCCGAGAACGCGCGGGGGAACCAAACCGGGGGGATGCACGGGGCGGGCGGAGATGGACGGCACACGTCCACACCGGCCGCCCTGTGCGCTGTCTGTCACCACCCCGACCGCGCGTCGGCAACGCGCGTAAGGTGGGAGGTTGCGCAGCACCATCGTCCGACAGGAGCTTTTATGACCAGCACCCTCCCGGCGTCCGCAAGCGGCACGTCGTCCGAGGCCCGGCCGCGTACTGTCGCCGAGGGCGACTTCAAGGTGGCGGATCTGTCGCTCGCCGAGTTCGGGCGTAAGGAGATCCGTCTGGCTGAGCACGAGATGCCCGGTCTGATGGCGATCCGGCGCGAGTTCGCCGACGCGCAGCCGCTCGCCGGAGCGCGGATCACCGGGTCGCTGCACATGACGATCCAGACCGCCGTGCTGATCGAGACCCTGGTGGCCCTCGGCGCGCAGGTCCGCTGGGCGTCGTGCAACATCTTCTCCACCCAGGACCACGCCGCCGCCGCGGTCGTGGTCGGTCCGGAGGGCACCGTCGACGCCCCGTCCGGTGTGCCGGTGTACGCGTGGAAGGGCGAGAGCCTGGAGGAGTACTGGTGGTGCACCGAGCAGGTGCTCGACTGGCCCGACGGGGACGGCCCGAACATGATCCTGGACGACGGTGGCGACGCTACGCTGCTCGTGCACAAGGGTGCCGAGTTCGAGAAGGCCGGGGCCGTGCCGCCGGTTGAGTCCGCCGACTCCGAGGAGTACGCGGTCATCCTCGGCCTGCTGCACCGTTCGCTGGCCGCGAGCGGTCAGCGGTGGACGCGGATCGCCGCCGGTATCAAGGGCGTCACCGAGGAGACCACCACCGGCGTGCACCGGCTCTACGAGATGCACCGCGCCGGCACGCTGCTCTTTCCGGCGATCAACGTCAACGACTCGGTGACCAAGAGCAAGTTCGACAACAAGTACGGCTGCCGCCACTCGCTGATCGACGGCATCAACCGGGCCACCGACACGCTCATCGGCGGCAAGATGGCCGTCGTACTCGGCTACGGCGACGTGGGCAAGGGCTGCGCCGAGTCGCTGCGCGGCCAGGGCGCCCGGGTCGTGGTGACCGAGGTCGACCCGATCTGCGCGCTCCAGGCGGCGATGGACGGCTACCAGGTCGCCACGTTGGACGACGTGGTCGCCACCGCCGACATCTTCATCACCGCCACCGGCTGCTACGACGTCATCACCAACGAGCACATGGCCCGGATGAAGCACCAGGCCATCGTCGGCAACATCGGCCACTTCGACAACGAGATCGACATGGCCGGTCTGGCCAAGCGCCCGGATGTCACCCGGGAGAACATCAAGCCGCAGGTCGACCTCTGGCGCTTCGACGACGGTCACGCGATCATCGTGCTCTCCGAGGGTCGCCTGCTGAACCTGGGCAACGCCACCGGCCACCCCAGCTTCGTCATGTCCAACTCGTTCGCCAACCAGACGATCGCCCAGATCGAGCTGTACACCAAGACCGACGAGTACCCGATCGGCGTGTACGTGCTGCCCAAGCACCTCGACGAGAAGGTCGCCCGGCTGCACCTGGACGCCCTCGGCGCCAAGCTGACCACGCTGTCCAAGGAACAGGCCGCCTACCTCGGCGTCGCCGTGGAAGGCCCGTTCAAGCCGGACCACTACCGCTACTGAGCACCGACGTCACCTCCGGAGCCGACCGCCATGGCCGGCCCCGGAGGTGGCCCTGCGGTCGCGGTGCCGCACCGACGGGCGTGGCCGGTGGCCGGCCGGCCTGGCCTATGGCCCCGGCGGGTAGGCGCAGTCAGCGCGGACGGTGGCGGGTGGGGCGGACCCAGGTCCAGACACACCAGACCAGCCAGGCCACCGAGACCAGCGCCGCGAGGGTGCGCAGCCGCAGCGCGCTGAGCAGCAGCACCACCGCGAGCACCGCCAGCCACGGCACGAAAGCCCTCATCCTGACCTCCCAGGTCGATCGTCGGACGGTGCGCTCGGCAACTGCGGCCACAACGCCTCGGTGAGCGCGCGTTCGCCGGCGAGCAGGCGACGGGCCCGTCGATGCCGCTCGGCGATGACGGCGGCCAGGTAGGTCACCGCCGGCCACCCGGCCGGTGGTGGCGGGCCGGTCACCGCGGCGACCTGCCACCACAGCAGCCGGGCCAGCTCGCCGCGCGCCGGCTCGCTGAACCCGTGGGCCCGGGCCAGGTACTGCCGCACGGCCAGCGCCAGCTCCGCGTCCAACCGGCTCAGGTCCACCGAGTACGCCCAGCCGGCCAGTTCCGGCACCATCGCCGGGACCGAACGCCATCTCGTCGCGGTCCGGGTGTGCACCACCAGGGTGCCCGCCGCCAGGTCGCCCAGTCGTCGGCCACGGGCGTCGCTGAGCATCACGGTCAGCCCGACCGCCCAGGACAGCAGCGGCAGCACCAGGCCCGGCCACTCCACGGCGACCCCGACCAGTGCCCGGGTCAGCGACTGCCGGAACCCGACGGGGGCGCCGTCGAGGCTGACCACCCGCAAGCCGACTGCCGCCTTGCCCGGCGTGCGGCCGTCGTTGAACCGTTCGCAGAGCACCGGATAGCCGACCAGCAGCAGGACCAGCCCGATGGTGAGCAGGGCGCGTTCCATCGCCGCGTCGAGCACCCCGTACGGCAGGGCGGCCAGGAGCAGCCCGGTCAGCGCGGCGAGCAGCAGCCCGGCGACCAGTTGCACGAGCACGTCGATCAGCAGGGCGAGCGCCCGGGAGCCGATTCGCGCGGCCCGCACGTCCAGCTCGACCGCCTCGCCGCTGACCAGCCCGGCGTCACCCCAGCCCGGGATGGTCCACGCTCGTGCCGCTGTGCTCATCCCGACAGTGAACACTATGATCGCGCGGTCGGAGGTGGCCGGTGGATGTCGACGCGTACGTCGCGGAGCACGGCGGGCAGTGGCGTCGGCTGAACCAGCTCTGTGGTCAGCGACGGCTCGACGCGGCCGAGGTCGACGAGCTGGTCGCGCTCTATCAGCGGGCCACCACCCAACTGTCGGTGCTGCGTAGCCGCTCGCCGGACCCGGCACTGGTCAGCGAGCTGTCCCAGCTGGTGCTCCGGGCACGGGCGCGGCTCACCGGTCGGCCCCGACCGTCCTGGACGGCCGTACGACGATTTCTGCTGGCCGGCCTGCCCGGTGCGATCTGGCGGGCGGCGCCGTGGTGGTGTGCGGTGGCGACCGCCTTCACCCTGCTCACCTTCACCCTGATGTGGTTCGTGGCGGACAACCCGGAGACGGCGGCGGCGTTCATCGGCGACGACGAGGCCGCCAACCTGGTCGAGTCCGGCTTCGCCGGCTACTACACGGAGTTCTCCGCGCCGACGTTCGCCTTCCATCTGTGGACGCACAACGCCTGGCTTGCGGCGAAGTGCCTGGCGGCGGGGGTGTTGATCGTGCCCGTCGGCTACCTGCTGTGGCAGAACGCGATGAACATCGGCGTGGTCGGTGGGGTGATGGTCTCCTACGGCCGAGCGGACGTCTTCTTCGGCCTGATCACCCCGCACGGCCTGCTGGAGCTGACCGGGGTGTTCGTCGCCGCCGGGGTCGGGCTGCGCATCGGGTGGGCGTGGATCGCACCACCGGAGCAGTTGACCCGTGGGCAGGCGGTGGCCCGGGCGGGACGCGACGGCGTGCTGGTCGCCGTGGGCCTGGTCGCTCTCTTCGCCGTCGCGGCGCTGATCGAGGCCTTCATCACCCCTGCCCCCCTGCCAGCGCCCCTCCGCATCGCCATAGGCGCCACCGCCTTCCTCGGCTTCCTCGCCTACACCCTCATCCTCGGCCCCCGCACCACCACCCCCACCCACCCCCCGGAACACCCGGACCCCCGGAACACCCGCGTTGATCATGAGGTTAGCGGCAATATTGGAGATCAACTTCGCCGCTAACCTCATGATCAACGCGGTGTCGGCGGGGGTGGGGGGAGGGGGAGGGAGAGGTCAGAGTTTGGCTTGGGATTTCAGGGTCAGGTAGGTGTCGGCCAGGGCGGGGGCCAGGTGAGTGGCGGGGGCGTCCACCACTGTGACGTTGTGACGGGTGAGCGCCTGGGTGAGGCGGTCGCGCTCGGCGAGCGTGCGCCAGGCGGCGGCTGCGGCGTAGGCGTCCGCCGGACGTCGCGGGGGTGCGACGGTGAGCTGGGTCAGCACCGGGTCCCGGGCGGCGGCCACCACCACCCGGTGCCGGGCGGCCAGCCGGGGCAGCACCGGCAACAGGCCCTCACCGAGCGCGCCGGGTTCCAGGGCGGTGAGCAGCACCACCAGGCTGCGCGGGCGGTGCCGCCGGAGCAACTCGCCCGCGATCAGCCGGAAATCGGTCTCCACCAGCGCGGGTTGCAGCGGGGCCAACGCATGCGCCAGCCGGCTCCACTGCCCCGGCCGTTCGGCACCACCCACCGAGGCCCGGGTCGCGGCATCCGCCGCGAGCACGTCCACCCGGTCACCCGCCCGTGCGGCCAACGCGCTGAGCAGCAGCGCCGCCTCGATCGAGGCGTCCAGCCGTGGCTCGTCGCCCACCCGTACCGCCGAGGTGCGCCCGGTGTCCAACACGCAGATCAGCCGCCGGTCCCGCTCCGGACGCCAGGTACGCACCAGCACCTCGGCCCGCCGGGCGCTGGCTCGCCAGTCGATGGAGCGCACGTCGTCGCCGGACACGTACTCCCGCAACGCGTCGAACTCGGTTCCCGGTCCGCGTCCCCGGCCGAGTTGGGTGCCGTCGATGACGCGTAGCCGCGACAGCCGTTCCGGCAGGTGCCGGCGCGAGTCGAAGCGGGGTAGCACCCGTACCGTCCACGGTGGCGTGGCGGGCCGGCCACCCCGCTGCCGGAACGCCAACCCGAGCGGCCCGAGCGAGCGGACGGTCAGGGCCACGGCGGGTCGGTCGCCCCGGCGGGTGGGGGTGAGCTGGGTGGGCAGCGCGAGCACCGCACCGGGTGCGGCCCGCACCACCCGGGTCGGCGGCACCTCCGGCCGGGCCCCGGCCGACGGCACCCAGGCGTCACGTACCCGGGCCCGCAGCGGCCGGCGGGAGCCGTTGCGCAGGTACAGAGTGACCGTGGCGGTGCCACCGAGCCGTACGGCCCGCTCACCGGTCCGTTCGGCGGTCAGCGCCCGCAGCGGCGCGGCGAGCGCGAGGTCGAGCCCGACCAGCAGCAGCACCACACCGACCATCACCGCCACCCCGACGAAGGGTGCCGGCCACCACGGCAGGGTCAGCGCCCCGGCCGCCAGCAGCGCCGCCACCCGCCAGGTCATCGCGGAGTCGGCACGGTGGCCAGCACCGTGTCCAGGACCGGGTCCACCCCGACACCCTCGAGTTCGGCCTCCGGCCGCAGGCGCAGCCGGTGTCGCAGGGTCGGTCGCGCCATCGCCTTGACGTCGTCGGGCACCACGTGATCGCGTCCGTTCAGCCAGGCCCACGCCTTCGCGGTGCCGAGCAGGGCCGTCGCACCGCGCGGCGAGGCGCCCAGCTCCAGCGCCGGGGTGGCGCGGGTGGCCCGGCACAGGTCGACGACGTAGCCGAGCAGCGGTTCGGCAACGTGCACCCGACCCACCGCCGTGCGCGCGGCGGTGAGGTCGGCCGCGTCCGCCACCGGGCGTACGCCGGCGGCGGTCAGATCCCGGGGATCGAAACCGCCGTGGTGGGCCCGGAGCACACCCAGCTCCTCGTCCCGGCTGGGCAGCGGCACGGTGAGCTTGAGCAGGAACCTGTCCAGCTGGGCCTCCGGCAGCGGGTAGGTGCCCTCGTACTCGACCGGATTCTGGGTGGCGGCGACGATGAACGGATCGGGCAGTACCCGCTGCTCGCCCTCGACGGTGACCTGCCGCTCCTCCATCACCTCCAGCAGTGCCGACTGGGTCTTCGGCGGGGTGCGGTTGATCTCGTCGGCGAGCAGCAGGTTCGTGAAGACGGGCCCCTCGCGAAAGGTGAACGCCGCGGTCCGCGCGTCGAAGACCATCGAACCGGTGACGTCGCCGGGCATCAGGTCGGGGGTGAACTGCACCCGCCGCGAGCTCAGGTCCAGCGCGGCGGCCATGGTTCGCACCAGCAGCGTCTTGGCGACCCCGGGCACCCCCTCCAGCAGCACGTGACCCCGGCAGAGCAGCGCGACGATCAGCCCGGTGACCACACCCTCCTGCCCCACGACCGCCTTGGCCACCTCGGCGCGGAGCCGGTGCAGCGCGGCCCGGCTGGGATCGGCGGCGAGCGGGTCCACGGTCGTCGCGGGTCGGGTCACCGGGGGTCTCCTTCGGATCGGGGCTTCGGCAGCCGAGGCTGGGCCGGCGGGTCGGTGACGGGCTGCGCGGGGTTGGACTCGCCGGCACGCGCCACGCGGTCCAGGTCACCGGCCAGCTCCAGCAGGTCCCGGTCGGTCTGCGGCGTGTCGCCGTAGAGCAGCTCGTGGATGGCGTCGGGCCGGTCACCGGTGCCGGCGGCGACCGTGGCGGCGAGAGTGGTCGGTGGTGCTCCGGCGGGCAGGTGCACGCGTCGGGCCAGTCGGACGAGCGTTGCGGTCCGGAGCACTCGGGCGGTGCTCTCCCGGGCGCGTGCCCGCTGGTAGAGCCGTCCCCGGCCGAGAACCGTCTCGGCGGCGGGCACGGACACCGGCAGCGGCTCCGGCGTGGGCGGGCCGAGACGCCGGGCCCGGCCGATGGCGACGAGCAGGGCCGCCAGGCCGAGTTGCAGCAGCAGCGCCCAGAACCACGCGGGGAAGGCCGACCAGAGCGGGTTGGGCTCTCCGGCGGAGCCCCGTCCGTCAGGACCGGACGCCTCACCGTCCGGACGGCCGCCCGGTGCCGTCTCGCCGTCGCCGCCGCTGGTGAGGTCCTCCTGGTCACCGCGCTCATCGAGGTCGGTGTCGCGGTCCGGCAGTGGCCGGGTCGGTGCGGGGCTGGGTTCCGGTGGCGGCGGTGCCGGGCCATCCAGGTCGAGCCAGACCACCCGGCCGGAGGTGGCGAGCAGTCCGGTGGCGAAGGCGAGGTTGTCCCATTCGTCGATCCGGCCGTTGCGGAACGGGTCGCTGGCACCCACCACCACGCTCTCGGCGGCTCCGGGCAGGCGGGCCAGGCCGCTGCCGTAGCAGAGATCGACACTGTCGGGAGGGCCGGTCGGTGCGTACCGCTGGCGGGCGACGGCGGCGGTGGCGGCGGGCGAGACCTCGGCCAGTGGGCAGGGACGGTCGACGCCGTGCGGTGACACGGCCTGGGTCGCCCACCGCCGCCCCGCCGGTCGCAGCGGCAGCCCAGCGGCGGCCAGCACCCGCCTGGGCGGGTCGACCAGCACCAGCCGGGTGCCACCGGGCAGCAGGCCCAGGTAGCTGACAGTGCGCGGGTGCAGCAGCTCGGGTGCCGGGACGAACAGCGTGGCCGGGCCGGGCCGGGTGGCCAGCAACGCCCGGAGCGTGTCGGTCTCCCGCTGCACCAGCACCCCGCGCTCGCCCAGGCTCGCGGCGAGCCGGCTGCCACCGTGGTCACCGGACGCCACCGGGGAAAGGAAGCCCCGGTCGGTCTGGTCCGGCTGGTCGATCTCCCGGGTGACCAGGGTGACGGCGATCAGCAGCACCCCCATCAGCAGCGGAAGGATGATCCGGTGGCGGCGGCCCCGTGTGCTCACCGGTCGTCATCCTTCCTGGGCGGGGCCTCGGCGAGCAGTTCTCCCAGCCGAGCGACATGGTCACGCATCCGGTGATCGTGTTCGGCGGTGGCCGGGCGTTGCGCGTACCACACCTCCGAGAAGATGCCGGCGGCGGCGGTCAGCGGCGGCCCGGCCGGTGGATGTCTGTCGGCTGCGTCGGTGACCACCTCGGCGACGGTCATGCCGGGCCGGACCTGCACCACGTGCCGGTCGGTGAGCTGGTGGAGCATGACGCGCAGCCGTTCGCGGACCGCCTCGTCGTAGCGGCCCTCGGCGGCCAGCCGGTCGGCCACCCGGGTGGTGCCGACCGGACCAGCGGGTGGCGGTGCGGCGACGGTTGCCGGCGGCGCGGGCCCCGGCTTTCCGCTACCGCCGCCGGTACGTCGGCGTCGGCGCGGCCGGGGCAGTCGGCGGGGCAGCCAGCCGGGGAAGGTGTACCAGGCCGCCGCGGTGAGCGCCGTGACCAACACCAGCAGCAGCGCGGCCAACGGCAGCGGCAGGTGGTCGCCGAGAGCGGCGATGGTCTCGGTCCACCACCGGCTGAAGCTCATTTGCCGACCGCCAGCAGTTCCGTGGTACGCGCTGCGCCGGGCGCGTGGGAGAGCCGGATGTCCAGGCCCTCGGTGCGGATCCGGGTCTCCAGGTGCAGGACCGCGTCCAGGCAGGCCAGCGCGGCGTAGGCGACCGCGTTCACGGCCGCCCAGACCAGCATCGCCATGGCACCGGTCCAGCCCTCGGTGGTCAGGCCGAGCGTGGTCAGGCCGGTGAACGTCCCCCAGCCGAGCCCGACCCGGATGATCCACCAGACGAGATAGCCCAGTACCCGCAGCGCGGCGGCCCGCCCGCCCAGCCGCACCGCGAGCGCGGCGGAGCGGTTGATCGCGCGTACCGGCGCGACCCGGTCGACCACAAGTGCCGGCGCCACCGCCCCCAGCAGGGCGAATCCGACGAACCAGGCGGGGCCGAGCAGGGACGCCAGCAGCATGAGCGCGCCGACCGCGGCACAGAGCAGGACGGTGGCGCCCCAGCGGCCACCGGAGCCCCACGCCTCGGCGACGGTGGACCGGCGACCGACCAGCGCCCGGGCGGCGGCGCGGGCGGCCGGGTTGCCGAGCAGCAGAATGATCATCGCTTCGGTCGCCGCGCCCAGGGTGAGCAGGAACCAGAAGGTGTCGAGCTCGTTCGTGTCGGACACCCACCACAGCGGCGCGGTGGCACCCACGGCGGTCCGCAGGGGCAGCAGCACGAGCTGTTCGGCGGCGGCCAGCACGGCGGCGACGGGAAGCAGGACCGGCGCCTGGCCGCGGAGCAGCAGCACCGCGGAGTCGAGCAGCTCGCCGGTGGTCAGCGGGCGGCCGGGGAGTACGACGGTCGGGCCTGTGTCGGGCACGCGTACTCCTGGGAGGCGGTGATGGTGGCGCGCTGCGGCGCACCCGGGGATCATGTTGACACGCGCGGTCGCCCTGGGTGCAGACCCGCCCCCGGGGTGGCACGTGCGGGCGGTACAACCGAGCGGTGCTGGGCACGGGCCACCTGACGGCAGTAGCGTGCGGGTGACGCCGAGCCCACCGAACTGACGGGATGGAACCATTAACCCCATGAGAGCCCGGGTACTGGTGGTCGACGACGACCCCGCGCTCGCCGAGATGCTCGGCATCGTGCTGCGCAGCGAAGGCTTCATGCCCTCGTTCGTGGCGGACGGGGAACGGGCATTGGCCGCGTTCCGTGACAGTCGGCCCGATATCGTCCTGCTTGACCTGATGCTGCCCGGAATGAGCGGTATCGACGTGGCGCGGGCGATCCGGGGCGAGTCCGGAGTGCCGATCGTGATGTTGACCGCCAAAAGCGACACGGTCGACGTCGTCCTCGGTCTGGAGTCCGGTGCCGACGACTACGTGGTCAAGCCGTTCAAGCCGAAGGAGCTGGTGGCCCGCATGCGGGCGCGGCTGCGCCGGGGCGAGGACGCCGCGCCGGAGCTGCTCACCATCGGCCCGCCCGGCAACCAGATCGCCATCGACGTGCCGGCGCACACCGTCAGCCGCAACGGCGAGGAGGTGAAGCTGACGCCGCTGGAGTTCGACCTGCTGGTCGCGCTCGCCCGCAAACCGCGTCAGGTCTTCACCCGGGAGGTGCTGCTGGAGCAGGTCTGGGGCTACCGGCACGCGGCGGACACCCGGCTGGTCAACGTGCACGTGCAGCGACTACGTGCCAAGATCGAGCCGGATCCGGAGCGACCCGAAATCATCCTCACCGTTCGCGGCGTGGGCTACAAGGCGGGTACCGGATAGCCTTGGTCGCACTGTGGCCACCTCCCCGATCCCCGATCTCGATCCGACCTCCCGCCGGCAGGGCGCCGGGTGGGAGTTGTGGCGTGGAGTGAGGGGCCGACTGGCCCGATCACTGGCGCGGCTGCGCCAGACCTGGCGCCGCTCGTTGCAGGTGCGGGTGGTGACCATCACGTTGGTGACGTCCAGCCTGCTGGTCGGGGGCTTCGCCTACCTGATCGCTGACAAGATCACGAGCATTCTGCTGGACAACGCCAAGACCGACGTCCAGTTGCGGCTGCTCAACGGCGCGGAGTACGCGGCCAAGCAGTTCAGCCTCTACAGCCAGCCCCAGGAGGCTCAGCTCCAGGAGACGATCGACGGCACGGTCAACTACCTGGCCGGTGGCGACCCCCAGCAGAACAGCGGCGTGGTGGTGGCCCTCACCGCGGACAACTGGCCCGGTGTGATCGAGCCGCGCACCTCACCGTCGGCGAACGTCCGGCCGCTGATCAGCCCCGAGCTGCGCGCCGCGGTGGCCGACGGCAACGTGGCCAACCAGATCCGTACCGGCCGGCTCACCGGGGACGCCGAGACGAAGTACCTCGTCTACGGCTCGCCGGTGCCGACCCGGTTCGGTCAGGTGGAGCTGTACTACTTCGTGCCGCTGACCCTGCAGGACACCACCGCCGCACAGGCGCGGGCCACCGTGGTGGCCACCGGAGTCGCCCTGGTGCTGCTGCTCGGCCTGCTCGCCGCGCTGGTGACCCGCCTGGTGGTGATCCCGGTACGGGTCGCCGCCCGGACCGCCCAGCGACTCTCGGCCGGCCTGCTCGACCAGCGGATGGCCGTCAACGGTGAGGACGACCTGGCGCTGCTCGCGGCCTCGTTCAACCAGATGGCCACCAACCTGCAACGGCAGATCCTGCGGCTGGAGGAGATGTCCCGACTGCAACGCCGGTTCACCTCCGACGTGTCGCACGAACTGCGGACCCCGCTGACCACGGTACGGATGGCCGCTGACCTGATCTTCGCCGAACGCGACGAGTTCGATCCGGCGGTGGCGCGCAGCGCCGAGCTGCTCCAGGCCGAGCTGGACCGCTTCGAGGAACTGCTGACCGACCTGCTGGAGATCAGCCGGTTCGACGCGGGTTTCGCGGTGCTCGACGCCGAGCCGACCGACCTGGTGCCGGTGGTCCACCGGGTGGCCGACCGGCTGACCGGGCTGGCCGAGCGGGTAGGGGTGGCCATCGAACTGAACGTCCCGGCCGCCCCGGTGATCGCCGAGATCGACCCGCGACGGGTCGAGCGGGTGCTGCGCAACCTGGTCGGCAACGCTGTCGAGCACGGCGAGGGTCGGCCGGTGCGGATCACGCTGGGCGTGGACGACACAGCCGTCGCACTGACCGTGCGTGACCACGGAGTCGGGCTCAAGCCGGGCGAGGAGAAGCTGGTCTTCAACCGGTTCTGGCGGGCCGACCCGTCGCGGGCGCGGCAGACCGGGGGGACCGGCCTGGGCCTGTCGATCAGCCTGGAGGACGCCCGACTGCACGGCGGTTGGCTGGAGGCGTGGGGCGCACCGGGACAGGGCGCCCAGTTCCGGCTCACCCTGCCGGCGCGTGCCGGTGACCGGCTGACCACCTCGCCGCTGCGGCTGGTACCGGCCGACGCCACGCTGCCGTTCGGCGGCGCGCCCGCAGGTGGACTGCTGGCCATCGGGCCGGGCCCGGCCGGCACGCTGGCCATCGGCCCGGCTCCCGACGCGTCGCCGTCGGCCGAGCAGCGGCGCGCGGAGGTGGGCTCGTGAGGCGACGGTTGCTGACCGGGGCCCTCGGTGGCGTCCTGGTGCTGGGCGTTGCCGCCGGCTGCGGAATCCCGGACCGCAGCGCGGTGCAGATCGAGCAGCGTGGGCCAGCCGCGGAGACGAACTGGTCGCTGGGCCGCGGCACCGAACCGCCGACGCGGGAGGCCAGCGGTAGCGACGCCGAGGCGTTCGTGCGCAACTTCCTGGCCGCGGCGGCCGGCGAGCCCGACCGGGCGTACGAGCGGGTCACGCGGTTCATCGCGACTTCCGAACGCGACGGGCTGCCGGACAAGCAGGGCAGCGAGGTGGCGCTGTCGGTGGTACGGCTCACCGACGATCCGGTGATCGAACCGGACGTGGACAGCATGAAGGTGACCATCAGCGTGCAGCAGGTCGGCCTGCTGCGGGCCAACGGGATGCTGGTGCCGCCGGTGGCCACCGAGTCGACGTACGAGTTCCGGCTGGTGAGCGCCGGTCCGACCGGAGAGGACGACGCCGGGTACTACGTCAGTGACCCGCCGAACGTGCTGCTGCTCAGCGACGACGCGCTGCGCCGGTACTACCAGGCGGAGGCGATCTACTTCTGGAACTCCGGCCGCACCCAGCTCGTGCCCGACCAGCGGTACCTCTCCTCGGCCGTGCCGCCGGAGCGGCGGGTGAGCGAGGTCATCCGGTGGTTGACCGCCGGCCCCTCGGACTGGCTGCGGATCGGTGTCGCCGGCCTGCCCGACCGTACCGAAATGATCAACAATGCCACCGGCTCGGACGGCCGGTGGGAGGTCAACCTCGACATGCCGGGCGCCGACGAGCAGCGACTGGAGCAGCTCGCCACCCAGTTGGCGTGGTCCCTGCGGGAGTTGCACGGAACCGTCGAGGTGAAGATCCTCAACCAGTCCCGCAAGGTCGTCGACCTCGCGGAGCAGCGCAGGCTGAATCCACTGGACCCGGTCGAGGTCAACGCCCGGCGGTACTGCGTCTACGAGGGGGCCATCCACTCGCTGACCGTGGCCGGCGAGGCCGCCGGCTCGGTGCCGCTGGCACCCGAGGTGAACCACGACATCGTCTCCGCCGGGCTGCGTCGCATCGACAACGACGTCCTGGTCGCCGTGGTGGTGGCCGGTGCGGACGGGCGGCAGCGACTGGCCGTCGGCCGCGGTGGTGGCGTGGTGGAGACCCTCACCACCGGCACCAGCAGGTACGCCGCCATGAGCCGCCCGGTCTGGATCCGCAGCGACGGTGCCCGGCCGGCCGGCCTGGTGGTGGCCGACGGCCGGCTCTACCGCTTCGACAACCAGGCGACGACACGGCAGGTCCAGCTCGGCCTGCCGGGCCGGGTCACCGCGGTGGCGGCCGCCCTGGACGGGCACCGGCTCGCGCTGATCGTCGACGGCACGCTGCACGTCGCCGCGATCAACTGGGAGGGTGGGGTGCCCACCGTGGGCCCGGCCCGGCGGTTGGTCAGCTCGCTGAGCGACGCCACCGCGGTGGACTGGTCGGCGGCGAACCTCCTGCTGGTGGCCGGCTCGGCCGGGCGTCCGGCGATCTACGACGTGAGCGTTGACGGTGCCCTGGAGACCCCGCTGCGGGAGGACACCGGCAGCCAGGTCGACCACCTCGCCGCGTACCCCGCAATCGCCGAGCGATCCCCGCTGGCCGGCTCGTTCATGTACGAGGCGAACGGGGTCGCGTACCGCAGCAACCCGTTCGACCGGATCAACCGGGACCAGGTCCAGGACGTGACCCCGCCGCCGGCGGGTGTGCGTCCGGGCAACCCGACCGCACCCGTCTTCCTGTACTGAGTGCCGTGACCGGAGGGCTCTGGGCTGACCTGGCCGACCTGGTGCTGCCCACCGAGTGCGCCGGCTGCCGGCAACGCCGACCGGCGTTGCGGCAGGGGGTCTGCCCGGACTGCGTCACCGCGCTGCGGGCGCTGCGCCCGGCTCCGGTGCGGCCGGTCCCGGCCCCGCCGGATCTGCCGCCCTGCCATGCCCTGGGCGAGTACGGCGGGCCGCTGCGGGAGACGCTGCTGGCGTACAAGGATCACGGCCGGCACGGTCTGGCCCGGCCACTCGGTGCGCTGCTCGCCGAGGTCGTCGCCGCGGCGGTCGGTGCGGTGGGCCCGGTGCTGCTGGTGCCGGTGCCGGACACCCCGACGGCGGCCCGGGCCCGCTACGGAGATCATCTCAGCCGGTTGACCCGGCACTGCGCCCGCCGGTTGCGGGCCGCGGGCTGGCCGGTGCGGGTGCACCACGCGGTACGCGCCGGACCCCGACCGGACTCGGTGACGCTGGACAGCGCCGGGCGCGCGGCGGCGGCCACGTCGGCCTTCCGGGCCCGCTCGGGCCGCGGTCCGGCGGTTGCCGGGTCGGCAGTGGTTCTGCTGGACGACATCGTCACCACCGGAGCGACCCTCGCGGCGGTCAGTCGGGTGCTGACCGTGCGCGGGCTGTCGCCGTACGGCGCGGCGGTGCTGGCCGCGACACGGAAAAGGCACCAGCAGTGACCGATCGTGTTTCCGTTTCACCCCTTCGTGTACGAGGTGTGGAAATTCTCGGGCCGGTCTTGGCGACCGGGGGTGACTGTCGGGCTAACAGGAGTTAGCGTTTGGCTGTCGGGGGTAGGAAGGCCATCCCACCCGCCCCCGGCGGTGAGAGGAGGCGTAGCCGCATTGACCGGTCGACGCCGAATGGGGCCGTCCCCCGGGCGCGACCGGATTTCCGGATCGAAGACCGTCCGAACGAGGGAGGTCACGTGGACATCGTGGTCAAGGGCCGTAACGTCGAAGTGCCGGACCATTACCGGGTGCACGTAGCAGACAAGCTTGCGAAGATCGAACGCTACGACCACAAGCTCATTCGTGTCGATGTCGAACTGTTCCACGAGCGCAATCCGCGCCAGGCCGATCACTGCCAGCGGGTGGAGATCACCTGCTATTCCCGTGGCCCGGTGATCCGGGCCGAGGCCTGCACCAGCGACTTCTACAGCGCGCTGGACTCGGCGATCGCCAAGCTCGACTCCCGGCTGCGGCGCGCGGCCGACCGGCGTCGGGTACACCGTGGCCGGCACGCGCCGCTCTCGGTCGCCGCCGCGACCGCCGGCCTGCCGGTGACCGACCTCCCCGCGCTGTCCGCCCCCGTGGAGACCAGCAGCGCCGCCGCGCAGACCAGCAGCGCCACCGCGGTGGCCGAGCGGCCCGAGGAGGAGTACGCCGACGACCAGCCGTGGCACATCGCCCGGGAGAAGGTGCACCCCGCCGAGCCGATGACCATCGACGACGCCCTGTTCCAGATGGAACTGGTGGGCCACGACTTCTATCTCTTCCAGGACAAGGAATCCGGCCGGCCGAGTGTGGTCTACCGGCGGCACGCCTACGACTACGGCATCATCTCGCTGGACATCTGACCGTCACGGCGGCCCGGGTCGGCATCACCGACCCGGGCGGCCGGCGCGGTGTCGGCCTGGGCCGCCCGCCCGCACCACCGGCCCTCGTCAGCCGATCGGATCCGTCGGTAGCAGGCCGTAGACCGTGGAGTCGACCCGGCTGCCGGCCGCGCCGGGCAGTCGGCCGCGCAGCAGCCCCTCCCGCCGGAAGCCAGCCTTGTCCAGTACCCGCTGGGAGGCGGCGTTCTCGGGCAGGGTGCCGGCCCACAACCGGGACAGGCCGACGTGGTCGAACCCCCACCGGGCGAGCAGCCGTACGGCGCGGGTGGCGTAGCCGCGTCCGCGCCATTGCGACAGCAGGCTGTAGCCGATCATCGCCTGGCCGCTGGCGGGCTGGTCGTGGTTGAGCGTGCAGTTGCCGACGAAGTCACCGGACGCACCGTCGAGGATGGTCATCGCGGCGGCGGTCCCGACCAGCCACTGCCCCTCCGCGCCAGCGCACCGCCGTTCGATCTCCTCCCGGGCTGGCGCTCCCGGGGGAACCCGGCTGGCCGCCACCTCCGGATCGCTGTGCAGGCGGTAGGTCTGCTCGGTGTCGTCCGGCCCGAGCCGGCGCAGCACGACCACCCCGTCGGTGAGCCGGCCGTCGGGCAGGTCCGGCAGTGGACGCTCCGACGGGCCGGGCGGGTCGCCGGCGAGGCGCACCCACACGGTCAGGTCCCGCCGGTCGCCGCCCCGGGCGGGCGTCGCGGAGCGGCGTACCCCCTCGGGTCGGAAACCGACGGCCAGCGCGACCCGCTGGCTGATGGCGTTCTCCGGGCGGGTGAGCAGCTCCAGGCGGGCGGTGCCGCCGGCGAAGGCGTGCTCGGACAGGGCACGGGTGGCGGCGGTGGCCACCCCTCGACCGCGCGCCCACGGTGCCACCCAGTAGCCGATCTCCGCCTGGCCCCGCTGCGGCACCGGGTTGCTCAGGCCCACGGTGCCGAGCAGCCGGTCGGTCGTCGGGTCGGCCACGGCGTAGGCGGCACCACCGCTGGCGAAGGCGGCCGGAGCACCCTGCGTGATCCACCACCGTGCGTCGGCCTCGGTGTACGGGTCGGGCAGCCCGTCGAGGAAGCGCTGGGTGAGCGGGTCGGCGCAGCCGGCCGCGACATCCTCGACGTCGTCGAGGCGGAACGGCCGTAGCCGCACCCCGTACGCCTCGATCCGCTGCTCGCTGTACTGATGATTCGCTCGCGGCTGCTCGCCCATGCCGGCCCTTCGCTGCGCTGCGCTCATGACAGGTCCTCCGCGAGCAGGGCACCGACCCAGGCGTCGACCCGGTTACCGCGGTGGTGGAGGGCTCCTCGGGCGGTGCCCTCCATCGCGAAACCGGCCTTCTCGGCGGCTCGCCGGGAGGCGACGTTGCCGACGTTGGCCCGCCATTCGATTCGGGCCAGTCCGAGGGTGGTGAAACCCCAGGCACACAGGGCCGCCAACGCCGCCGGCTGGTAACCCCGCCCCCGGGCCGGTGGCGCGGTCATGAAGCCGACGTCGGCCAGCAGCGGGTCGGTCGGTGACAGCCGCAGGTCGATCGAGCCGGCGTACCGGTCCGCGGCGTCGGTGAGGACGAAGTTGGCGCTGGTACCGGCGGCCCAGGTGCCCTGGACGAACCGCAGGAAATCCTCGGCGTCCGCGCGCGTGTACCCCTCCGGCACGGTCGTCCAGCGCAGCGTGTCCGGGTCCCGGCAGGTGGTGACGATCGCGTCGAGGTCGCGCTCCTCCATCGGGCGCAGGCTCAGCTCGTGCGTGCCGGCGGTGGCGAACAGGGTCGGTTGCGGCTGACCGAAGACGGCGGCACGACGCGCGTCCAGGGTGCCCGGACCGGCCGGGCCGACCTCGCCGGGCGCTGGTACGTCACCGGGCAGCAGAGTGCCGAACCACTCGTGGGCGCCGCCCACCGGGTCGGCGGCCCGCAGCCGCCCCTCGATCCGTACGCCGCAGCGCAGGGCGACCAGCCGGGAGGCGTGGTTGCCCACCCGTGCGCCCCAGAGCAGCCGGCGCAGCTTCAACTCGTCGAAGGACCACCGGGCGACGGCCCGCACGGCCCGCACGGCGACGCGCTGGCCACGCGCCCACGGTGCGGTCCAGTACCCGATCTCGCTGAGTTCGTGCCTGCGGTCGATGGTGTTCAGCCCGCAGGCACCGAGCACCTCGCCGCTGGCGGCGTCGCAGACCGCGAAGGCCGCCCCGGTGCCGAGTTCCCACTGACGGGCGCGGTCCGCGACGAAGCTCTGCGCATGTTCGTGCCGGTACGGGCGAGGTACGGTGGTCCAGCGTTGGATGTCCGGATCCTGGCAGGCGCGGTGCACGGCGTCGGCGTCGGACTCCCGCCACGGCCGGAGCAGCAGACCGTCCTCGGTGATCTCCACGGGCTCCACCGGGTCATCGTGCCGGATCGTTCGCGCACGGCGTAACCGGATAACCGGGACGCGAACGAGAGCGGAGAGTGTTATGTCGGTTTCACGGCGGCGGACCACCGCCACCAGTGACCATCCGCCCGATGGAACGCCTACGATGGTTCGAGACTGTCTAGGGGAGCGTTGATCCGTGTCGATTCTGGAAAAGGTCCTCCGTGCGGGCGAGGGGCGCATGGTGCGCCGCCTCAAGGCGATCGCCGCCGCCGTCAACTCGATCGAGGACGACTACGTCAACCTCACCGACGATGAGCTGCGCGACATGACCGAGCAGTTCAGGGAGCGTCTCGCCGACGGCGAGACCCTGGACGACCTGCTGCCCGAGGCGTTCGCGGTCTGCCGGGAGGCGGCGGCCCGGGTGCTCGGTCAGCGGCCGTACGACGTGCAGGTGATGGGTGGCGCGGCGTTGCATTTCGGCAACATCGCCGAGATGAAGACCGGTGAGGGCAAGACCCTGACCTCGGTGATGCCGGTCTATCTCAACGCGCTGTCCGGCAAGGGCGTGCACGTGGTCACGGTGAACGACTACCTGGCCCAGCGCGACGCCGCCTGGATGGGCCGGGTGCACGAGTTCCTCGGCCTGAGCGTCGGTGTGGTGCTGCCCAACCGTCCGGCCGCCGAGCACCGCGCGGCGTACGAGTGCGACATCACCTACGGCACGAACAACGAGTTCGGTTTCGACTACCTGCGCGACAACATGGCCTGGTCGAAGGAGGAGCTGGTCCAGCGCGGCCACAACTTCGCCGTGGTCGACGAGGTCGACTCGATCCTGATCGACGAGGCCCGTACCCCGCTGATCATCTCCGGCCCGGCCGAACACTCCGCCCGCTGGTACGGCGAGTTCGCCGCGGTGGTGGCCCGTCTCCAGGCGGGCAAGGACGGCGCGGGTGACTACGAGGTCGACTACTCCAAGCGCACCATCGCGGTCACCGAGCGGGGCGTGGCGAAGGTCGAGGACCGGCTCGGCATCGACAACCTCTACGAGTCGGTGAACACTCCGCTGGTCGGCTACCTGAACAACGCGATCAAGGCCAAGGAGCTGTACAAGCGCGACAAGGACTACATCGTCAGCGACGGCGAGGTCCTGATCGTCGACGAGTTCACCGGTCGCATCCTGCACGGTCGCCGCTACAACGAGGGCATGCACCAGGCGATCGAGGCCAAGGAGGGGGTGGAGATCAAGCAGGAGAACCAGACCCTGGCCACCATCACCCTGCAGAACTACTTCCGCCTCTACGACAAGCTCGCCGGCATGACCGGTACGGCACAGACCGAGGCGGGCGAGTTCAACAAGGTCTACAAGGTCGGCGTGGTGACCATCCCGACCCACCGGCCGATGATCCGCGAGGACCGCGCCGACGTCATCTACAAGACCGAGCAGGCCAAGTTCAACGCGGTGATCGAGGACATCGCCGAGCGGCACCAGGCAGGTCAGCCGGTGCTCGTCGGCACGGTCTCGGTGGAGAATTCCGAGATCCTGGCCCGGCTGCTGACCCGCCGGGGCATCCCGCACTCGGTGCTGAACGCGAAGTTCCACGCCCGGGAAGCGGAGATCGTCGCGCAGGCGGGTCGCAAGGGCGCGGTCACGGTGGCCACCAACATGGCCGGCCGGGGCACCGACATCCTGCTCGGCGGCAACCCCGAGTTCCTCGCGGCCAACGAGCTGCGCCAGCGTGGACTGGATCCGCTGGAGAACGCCGAGGAGTACGACAAGGCCCTCGAAGAGGTGCTGCCGAAGTGGAAGCAGGCCTGCGACGCGGAGGCCGAGGAGGTCGCCGCCGCCGGTGGGCTCTACGTGCTGGGCACCGAACGGCACGAGTCCCGGCGGATCGACAACCAGCTGCGTGGCCGGTCCGGCCGGCAGGGTGACCCGGGCGAGTCGCGGTTCTACCTGTCCCTGCAGGACGAGCTGATGAAGCGGTTCCGCTCCGGTGCGGTGGAGGCGGTCATGGACCGCTTCAACATCCCGGAGGACGTGCCCATCGAGTCGAAGATGGTCACCCGCCAGATCAAGAGTGCCCAGACCCAGATCGAGGGGCAGAACGCCGAGATCCGGAAGAACGTCCTCAAGTACGACGAGGTCATGAACAAGCAGCGCCAGGTGATCTACGCCGAGCGACTGCGCGTACTCAACGGTGAGGATCTCTCCGAACAGGTGCGCAACATGATCGACGACACCGTCGAGGCGTACGTGCGGGGGGCCACCTCGGACGGCTACGCCGAGGATTGGGATCTTGAGCAGTTGTGGTCCAGCCTCAAGCAGCTCTACCCGGTGGGCATCACCATCGAGGAGCTGGAGGAGGAGGCCGGTGGGTCGCGGGCCAGCATCGACGCCGACTTCCTGCTCGCCCGGCTGAAGGAGGACGCGAACGCCGCGTACGACCGGCGGGAGGAGCAGCTCGGCGCCGAGGGCACCCGACAGCTGGAGCGGATGGTGCTGCTCCAGGTCATCGACCGCAAGTGGCGTGAGCACCTCTACGAGATGGACTACCTCCAGGAGGGCATCACGCTGCGGGCGTACGCCCAGCGCGACCCGGTGGTCGAATACCAGCGTGAGGGCTTCGACATGTTCGCCACCATGATGGACGGCATCAAGGAGGAGACGGTCGGCTTCCTCTACAACCTCGAGGTGCAGGTCAACGAGCCGGAGCCGGAGGCCGAGGAGGTCCAGCTGCTGGACAAGCCGGTGGAGATCCGGGCCAAGGGCCTGGGTCGTGCGCCGCAGCAGCAGGGGCTTCAGTACTCCGCGCCGACCATCGACGGTGAGGCCGGCTCCGGTGGCATCGCGGTGCAGCGTGAGGAGCAGCGGGCTCCCGCGCTCGGCATCGGCCGCCCGGACCAGGCCGCCCCGGCGGCGCCGGGGCGGACGGCACCTGCCGCGCCGCAGCGTCCAGCCGGTGGCCTGCGTGGTCCGGCGGTCCCGGTCGGCAACTCCCGCCAGCCCGCACCGGGGCAGGCGACCGCCAGCAACGGACCGTCCCGCAACGCGCCGTGCCCCTGTGGCTCGGGTCGCAAGTACAAGCGCTGCCACGGTGCGCCCGGCGGCACCTCGGCCGGCTAGGGATCCGGCCCGACTCCGGAAGATCGCGCCCGATCCCGGATCGGGTGGCCACCGCCCCGCGCGGACACGGCCATCCGCTCGAGATCCGGGCGCGATCTCGTCCGGGCTCCCGTCCGTGGACGTCGGGTCGTGGGCGCGCCGGTCAGAGCACCCGCAGGTCGGTGCAGAACCAGTTGCCGCAGCGTTGCTCCAGGCGGAGCGCCATCGCCCAGCTACGACCGCCGGCACCGGTGAGCACGGCGGCGGCCTCGATTGCGGTGGGGCGAGGCTCGCAGACGCGCAGCCGGCGCAGCCGCACCCCCGGGCGCGGCGATCGCCGCCGGGTCGGAGCCCCGCGAGCGGTGGCCCGGGCGAGCTCGGGCAGCAGCACCGCGACCCGAGCCGGATCGAGTTGACGACGTAGCTGCACCGGCGGCCGGAACCCGTTGAACACCTCCAGGCAGGTGGCGACGAAGCGGTGGGCAACCCGGGTGGCCCCGGGCGTGGCCGTGGTCAGTGCCTCGGGAGGTAGCTGCCGGGCCGGCTCGCGGCCGGACCAGGCGGCACCCGGACCGGCGGGCCGCCCGGCCTCGCCCGACCACGGCATGCCCGGGTTGACCGGTCGGCTGCCGGGGCGCGCGGCCCCCTGCGGCAACTGCTGCCCCTCGGGGTTACGGCTGCGGGGCCACTGGCGGCCGGTGGCGAACAGGTCGAGTGCGAGCTGGCCGTCGGCCGGGCGGGGCCAACCGGCGGCGTCCTCGTCGACGGACGGCGGCTCGAAGGCGGGCGCCGGTCGCAGCCGCACGGGCGGGCGCGCCGGCCCGGGTCGCCGGAGGTCGGTCATCGCGGTGCCTCCAACCAGCAAAGCTTACGTTTGCCTTCGTTTGCCTTCGACAGCTTCGATTGTCGGGCACGGCAGAGCCCACGGTCAATGCCGTGGCAGCTCCTACCGCTCCTCGGGATCGCGTTCCGCCAACGGGTTCCCGCGCACCCACTCGGCGGTCTCGGCGTACTTGCGCTCGATGTACTCCTCCAGGCGGGCCCGTTCCACCCGCCACTGTCCCCGGCCGCCGATCTTGATCGCGGGCAGCTCGCCGCTGCGTACCATGTGGTAGACCTGCGAATCCGACACGTTCAGCTCGGTGGCCACGTCGGACAGCAGCAGGAACCTCGGTTCCACCGAAACTCCCCTGGTTGACGTCGTTCGCCTCAGTTTGCCACCGGCGGCCGACCGCCGACCAATCCGTCGCCCGCCCGGCGGGACACACCGGCCCGTCGCCGGAACTTCCACGGAGGCGCCACGAGGTGTATGACGGTCAGGGCGAACGGGCAGGACCGTACGCCGAACCGGCGGTGTCGCCGCCGGACGGAGCAGAGCGGGGAGACCACGGTGACCGACAAGCTTGTCCGGGTCTATGTGCCGGCGACCGTGCCGATGCTGACCAGGCTGCCGGAGCACGGCCTCGCCGCGACGCAGGCGCACGCGGTGACCCCGACGCTGCGCGAGTGGTACGCCGAAGGCGACGAGGAGGAGTTGGAGTACGTCGCCTTCACCCGCGCCGCCCAGGACGCGCTGCAACTGATCCGGCACGACCCGGCCGCGCCGCGCCGACGGGTGGTGGTCTCGGCGGACCTGCCCGCGACGGCGATCGGTCGGGGCGACGGTGAACTCGGCTCCAGCGTGGTGGAGTTGCTCGCCCCGGTGCCGGTCGCGGCCGTCGCGGCCGTGCACGTGGACGGGGTGGACGCCGCGGACGACGTGGCCGCCGCCGTCGAGGTGGTGCTGGAGGCGTTGGCCGGTGACCCGGACGCCCAGTTCACCGTCGACGGTGCCGAGGACCACGAGCTGGAGTGGTACGACCCCAGCGAACTGGAGTCGCTGCTGCGCGCCACCACCACGGAAGGCTGACCGCGGTCCGGGTCACCGGTCGTCGGCTACGCCTCGTCGTCGGCGGGAGCGCCGAGCGTGCGGCCGAAACTGACCACGGCGGTCAGCGCGCCGACGAACAGCACCCAGATGGCGTTGTCCACCCGTGACGTACCGAGTGAGGTCTGCGCGACCGCGTCCGCCTCGCTGAGCGCGGCGGCCAGGTCGATGAGCGAACGCCCACCGATCCGGATGATCACCTCGGTGAGCAGCAGCAGGAGCCCGGGCCCGGCACCCGCCACCAGGTACGCTGGCCAGCGCGGTCCAGCCGCCCCACCGTCCCGTACGGCTCGTCGCCGGGCCCAGGTGAGGTAGCCGAAGGCCAACCCCCCGGCGACGAGCCCGGCCAGCAGGGACTCGGTCCGGGAGACCCAACTGGCCGCGTCGACAAGCGACTGCTGGCTGTCGCCGGCACCGAAGAGGTTGAACAGCGGGTCCCGGGCCACGCTGAAGGCCACCACGAAGACCAGGGTGCCCAGTGCGGCGGCGGCTACGGCACCCACCACGGCACCGTCGCGGGCCCCGGCGAGCGCGCCACCGATGACGGCCGCGGCGGCCGTGGTGCCGGCGATCGTGCGGGTGGTGACGTCACCCGCGTAGGTGAGATCGATCGCGAGTGCGGCGAGCAGCCCGACCAGCAGCCCGGCGCCGATCGCCACCGCGAAGCGCAGGGTCACCCGCTCGGTCCGGCGGGCCACCGGCTCGCCGGCGGCCAGCCCGACGGCGGCCCCGGCCACCAGTGCGGCCGAGATCACGCCGGGCAGCGCGAAGGCGGACAGGCTCACCGCGGTCACCCCGGCCGTCGCCGAGCTGATCGCCTCCCGGGTCGACCAGAGCATCGCGGCCAGCCAGCCGGTCGCCAGCAACGCCAGCACCGTCGTTGCCGGTGCGGGTGCCGGGCGGCCGACGTCGTCGCCCGCGCGTGGGTCGGCGGCGTCGGAGTGCTCGCCGAGGTCCGGGTCGGTGGCCGCGGTCCGGTCGCTCGGTTCCGGATCGACGGCGTCGGACTGGTCGGGCTGAGCGGCGGTCGGCCCACCGGGCTCGTTGCTCAATCGTCTTCCCTTCGCCGCCGGGCCCGACCGGGCCGCAACCGTCACCGGCAACCCAGCGTACGCGGCCGGGACGCGGGTGCGCCCCAAGCCCGCACGGCCTGCATTTCTTCGGTCAGGTTTCGCAAGGGGGAACGAATCGGTTCCGGTGAACGTGAAACACCTCGTGATCAATGGTCCACGCGCGCCCGGGGTGTCATCGACCGATGCTGGCCGTGGGAGGATTGGCACGGGTCCCGCCAGCGCGGGGCCGGTTTCGCCATCGCCGCCGAGATCGCCAGGAGCCCTGATGGACGCCGTGTTCTCCGTACCCGAGCCACGTAACGAGCCGGTGCGTAGCTACGAGCCGGGCAGCACCGACCGAGAACGTCTCCAGCGGCGGCTCACCGAGCTGGCCGCCGAGCGCATCGACCTGCCGATGACCATCGCGGGCGAACAGCGGATGGCCGGCGGCGAGCCGATCCAGGTGGTGCAGCCGCACCGGCACGCGCACGTACTCGGGGTCACCGGTCACGCCACCCACGACGACGCGCGAGCGGCGGTCAAGGCCGCCAAGGACGCCGCACCTGGCTGGCGCACGTTGCCCTTCGAGGAGCGCGTCGCGATCTTCCTACGCGCCGCCGAACTGCTCTCCGGGCCGTGGCGGGACACCCTCAACGCGGCCACCATGCTCGGCCAGTCGAAGACCGCCGTCCAGGCCGAGATCGACTCGGCCTGTGAGTTCATCGACTTCCTGCGGTTCAACGTGCACTTCGCCCGCAACCTGCTGGCCGAGCAGCCGATGTCGTCGCCGGGTGTGTGGAACCGCTTCGACCACCGGCCGCTTGAGGGATTCGTCTACGCGGTCACCCCGTTCAATTTCACCGCCATCGCCGGGAACCTGCCCTCGGCGCCGGCCCTGCTCGGCAACACGGTGGTGTGGAAGCCGGGCCCGACCCAGCAGTTCGCCGCACACTTCACCATGCGCCTGTTCGAGGCGGCCGGCCTGCCGCCCGGTGTGATCAACATGGTGACCGGCCGGGGCGAGGAGGTCTCCGACGTGGTGCTGGCCGATCCCGACCTCGCCGGCATCCACTTCACCGGGTCCACCAAGGTCTTCCAGCACCTGTGGCGCACCGTCGGGGAGAACATCGCCGGCTACCGGGGATACCCGAGGCTGGTCGGCGAGACCGGGGGCAAGGACTTCGTGGTCGCGCACTCCAGTGCCGACGTCGACGCCTTGCACACGGCGCTGATCCGGGGTGCCTTCGAGTACCAGGGGCAGAAGTGCTCGGCCGCCTCCCGCGCGTACGTCCCGCGCTCGCTCTGGGAGGGCGGCGGCCTGCGCGACCGGCTGGCCGCGACCGCCGACGGGCTGGCCTACGGCGACGTCACCGACTTCCGCAACTTCGGCGGTGCGGTCATCGACGACAAGGCGTACTCCCGGCACACCGCCGCACTGGACCTGATCTCCTCCGACGCCAGCTGCCGGATCATCGCCGGCGGCACCGCCGACGACTCCGTCGGCTGGTTCGTCCGCCCGACGATCTTCGAATGCGAAGACGCGGCACACGAGACCTTCACCACCGAGTACTTCGGTCCGATCCTCGGCGTGCACGTCTTCGACGACGCCCGCTTCGACGAGGTGGTCACGCAGGCCGAGGCCATCGCCCCGTACGCGCTCACCGGGTCGATCTTCGCCACCGACCGGCGGGTGGTCGACGCGGTGGCCGAGAAGATGCGGTACGCGGCCGGCAACTTCTACATCAACGACAAGCCGACCGGTGCCGTGGTCGGGCAGCAGCCGTTCGGCGGTGCCCGGGCCAGCGGCACCAACGACAAGGCCGGATCCTGGCACAACCTGGTCCGCTGGACGTCCCCCCGGACGATCAAGGAAACCTTCGTCCCCCCGACCGACCACACCTATCCCCACATGGGCTGACGATGTAACGAAGGGCCCTCAACCGACGCCTCGTGTGTGGGAGAGGGCCCTTCCGTACGCGCCTCCGGTCGCCGGTCGAGGACGACCGGAGGCGGCAGGTGGCCGGCTTCGGTGGACCGTCGCGCGCCGACAGTGCACATAGGAAACCCCAATCGGTGGCGAAAAGGGGAAATCCTGGACGCTGGCCCGGCAAAGTGGCAGCGTAAGGGGCATGGCGGAATCCGGAGTGAACCCCACGGCGGCGGCCCTGCTCGGGCTGCTCCATGAGGGCCCCATGACAGGTGGCCAGTTGATGGCCGCCGCCGAGCGCCGGCTGGCGCCGTACTGGTCGATGACCCGAAGCCAGGTCTACCGCGAGCTGCCGGTGCTGGCCGAGCGGGGTTTCGTCCGATTGGGTAAACCCGGCCCGCGGATGAGTCAGCCGTACGCGATCACCGCAGCCGGAAAACGGACATTTTCCCGATGGCTCGCCGAGGATCCGGGGCGGGACACCATCCGCAACCCGATCGCCCTGCGCATCGCCTTCGGGAACCTGCACTCCCCGAACCAGCTCAAGAACCTCCAGGCCGCAGCCAACGAGTACCACACCGACGCGCTGGCCCGAGTCCGCGAGCAGGTCAAGAACGCCAAGAAGGAAGGCGACACGTACGACGCCAGCGCGCTGGAGTTCGCCGTGGCGTACCACCGTGCCGCCCTGTCCTGGCTCAAGAGCGCCGCTGCCGGCTGAGGCGGATGCCGGGCTCGCCTCCTCGTCCGCGGGTTTGTTTGGCGCGGAGTGCGGGGCTCGCAAGCTCACTCCTCGTCCGCGCAGGGTTTGTTTGGCCCGGACTGCGGGGCTCGCAAGCTCACTCCTCGTCCGCGCAGTACCCTTGTCTGTCGTGACCGCTGCCGACTTCGCCGAACAGCTCAAGGAACTCGACGCCACCCTGCGCAACATCGAGGCGGTGCTCGACCTCGACCGTCTCCGCGCGGACAAGGCCCGCCTGGAGCAGGAGGCGTCCGCCCCGGATCTCTGGGACGACCAGGCCCGTGCCCAGCAGGTGACCTCGCAGCTGTCGTACGTCAACGGCGAGATCGACAAGCTCGGCAGCCTGCGGTCGCGGCTGGACGACGCGCACGTCCTGCTGGAACTCGCCGAGGCGGAATCCGACTCGGGGGTGCTCACCGAGGTCGAGTCCGAGATCACCGGGCTGACCAAGGCCATCCAGGAGATGGAGGTCCGCACGCTGCTGTCCGGTGAGTACGACTCCCGGGAGGCGCTGGTGGCCATCCGGGCCGGTGCCGGCGGCGTGGACGCGGCCGACTTCGCCGAGATGCTGCTGCGGATGTACCTCCGCTGGGCCGAGCGGCACGGCTACCCGACCGAGGTCTACGAGACCTCGTACGCCGAGGAGGCCGGCCTGAAATCGGCCACCTTCACGGTCAAGGTCCCGTACGCCTATGGCACGCTCAGCGTGGAGTCCGGCACCCACCGGCTGGTGCGGATCAGCCCGTTCGACAACCAGGGGCGGCGGCAGACCAGCTTCGCCGGGGTCGAGGTGCTGCCGGTGGTCGAGCAGACCGACCACATCGACATCCCCGAGAACGAGATGCGGGTCGACGTCTACCGCTCCTCGGGCCCGGGCGGGCAGAGCGTCAACACCACCGACTCGGCCGTACGGATCACCCACATCCCGACCGGCATCGTGGTGACCTGTCAGAACGAGAAGTCGCAGTTGCAGAACAAGGCCTCCGCGCTGCGGGTGCTCCAGGCCCGGCTGCTGGAGCGCAAGCGCCAGGAGGAACAGGCCAAGCTTCAGGGGCTCAAGACCGACGCCGCCGGGTCGTGGGGCGACCAGATGCGTTCGTACGTGCTGCATCCCTATCAGATGGTGAAGGATCTGCGTACCGAGCAGGAGACCGGCAACCCGGGATCGGTCTTCGACGGTGATCTCGACTCCTTCATCGAGGCGGGCATCCGGTGGCGCAAGCAGCAGCAACTGGCCGGCGACCGTGCGTGATCGATCGTGGGCGGAGCGCGCCGTCGATCTCCACCTGACGTGCTGATTTGATGACTTGCCCCGCAACGGCGGGGCGTGGGACTTGGCACGACAGTTACACGGCGTAGACTCACCACCCGTGATTCAGCTTGAGCAAGTGACGAAGACGTACCCGAAGGCGTCGCGGCCTTCGCTCGACAACGTGTCCGTGTCGATCGACAAGGGCGAGTTCGTCTTCTTCATCGGCCCATCCGGCTCCGGCAAGTCCACCATCGTCAAGATGCTGCTGCACGAGGTGGTCCCCAACAAGGGACGCGTCGTCGTCAACGGCAAGGACGTCACGTCGATGCGGTCCTGGAAGCGCCCGCACTTCCGCCGTTCGATCGGCTGCGTCTTCCAGGACTTCCGGCTGCTGCCCAACCGCACCGCGTACGAGAACGTGGCCTTCGCGCTGGAGGTGATCGGCAAGACCAAGGCGGTGGCCCGCCGGGTCGTGCCGGAGGTGCTGGAACTGGTCGGCCTCGGCGGCAAGGAGCACCGCTACCCGCACGAGCTCTCCGGTGGTGAGCAGCAGCGCGTGGCGGTGGCCCGGGCGTTCGTGAACCGGCCGCTGATCCTGCTGGCGGACGAGCCGACCGGAAACCTGGACCCGGACACCTCCATCGAGATCATGCGCCTGCTGGACCGGATCAACCGCACCGGCACCACCGTCGTGATGGTCACGCACGACTCCAACATCGTGAACCAGATGCGCCGTCGCGTCATCGAGATCGAGAGCGGCCGTATCGTTCGCGACCAGGCCCGCGGCGTCTACGGGTGACGGCCCTACCCACCGCACCCCGATCTGACGACGAACACCTCACGCCGGAGAGCCGGAGGAAATCCCGATGCGGATGAAATACGTCATGTCCGAGGTACTGGTCGGACTGTGGCGCAACGTGACCATGACCGTCGCGATGATCATCACGATGGCGGTCTCGTTGACCATGCTCGGTGCCAGCGGCCTGATCTACACCAAGGTCGCCGACATGAAGCAGCTGTACTTCGAGAACATCGAGGTCTCGATCTTCCTGGACGCCGAGGTGACGGAAGAGCAGCGCAGCGCGATCGCCACGCAGCTGGAGTCCGACCCGCTGGTCTCACAGGTCACGTACGTCAACAAGGACGAGGCCTTCCAGCGCTTCCAGGAGATGTTCCGGGACTCGCCGGACCTGCTCAGCGCGGTCAAGGCCGACCAGCTTCCGGAGTCGTACCGGCTCAAGCTGGTCAACCCGGAGGAGTACAAGACCATCTCCGACCAGTACACGGCGGTCGAGGGCGTCGACCAGGTCGTCGACCAGAGTCAGGTGCTCGACAAGATCTTCAACCTCTTCACCGCCGGGCAGAACATCGCGCTCGTCGCCGCGATCGCGATGGCGGTCGCCGCGCTGCTGCTGGTCGCCAACACCATTCAGGTCGCCGCGTACAGCAAGCGGCGTGAGGTTGCGGTCATGAAGCTGGTCGGCGCGTCGAACTGGTTCATCCAGGCGCCGTTCGTGCTGGAGGCGGTGGTCGCCGGCCTGATCGGCTCGATCCTGGGCCTCGGCGCCCTGATCGCCCTCAAGATATTCCTCTTCGACGGTGCGCTCAGCGCCCTACAAGGGCTCTTCGCACCGGTGAGCTGGGGCGAGGTGTTCCTGACCTTCCCGGTGATGGCTGGCGTCGGTGGCCTGATCAGCGCGGTCACCGCCTGGGTCACCCTGCGCTTCTACCTGCGGGTCTAGTTGTCGCCCGAGGGCCCTTCCACGCCGGAATAAACGGCGCGGGAGGGCCCTTGTCGTTCGGGTAGCATGATCTTCGCTCGGCGGCCGGCCAGGTCGGTCACGGGCGGCAACGAAAGGGAGGTGGCGCGGCGATGCCACGGGAGAAGGGGCGTAAGGTCGTCGCCTCCAACAAGAAGGCGCGGCACGACTACGCCATCCTCGACACGTACGAGGCGGGCATGGCGCTGACCGGCACCGAAGTGAAGTCGTTGCGGGCCGGACGGGCCTCGCTTGTCGACGCGTTCGCGCAGGAACGGGACGGCGAGCTCTATCTGCACAGCATGCACATCCCCGAGTACACGCAGGGCACCTGGACCAACCACGAGCCCCGGCGCACCCGCAAACTGCTGCTCAAGCGGCTGGAGATCGACCGGCTGATCGGCAAGCTCCGGGAGAGCGGGCTGACCCTGGTGCCGCTTCAGGTCTACTTCTCCGACGGCTGGGCCAAGGTGGAGATCGGCTTGGCGAAGGGTAAGAAGGCGTACGACAAGCGCCAGGACCTCGCCAAGCGGGACGCCGACCGGGAGATCCAGCGCGCGGTGGGTCGGCGCGGCAAGGGGATGGCCGACTGATTTGTCCGGTTTATTCCGCCCGGTGCGCCGCTCCGGGCTCGGGATGAATCCGGTTGCGGCAGGCGTTACGCTTGTCGGAGCCGCCGGAGATCGGCGGCCTGTCGAGGGGGTGACTGGTTTCGACTTCGTACGTTGCGGCAGGGGAAGCGAGCCGAGGAAGCCGACGTCGTCTCGAGAATCGTTCGTCGGAAACCAATAAGCGCCAAGAACAATCGCGCTGACTTCGCTCTCGCCGCCTGAGGCGAGTAGCAAGTCTGTCGGCCTGGGAGCGCCTTCGACCCAGTTAGCCGGCATCAGCTAGAAGGCTGGCCAACCGGACCCGGTCGCGGGGTCCGTGCGGCGAGATCAATCAGCGACTGGGCCCGTCACACCGACTCGCTCGCGTGATCGGAGGGGCCGAGTAGAGGCACAGCGAGCTGCGCTCGGAGAAGCCCTGACAAGGCGGCGAAGGACCCGGGTTCGATTCCCGGCACCTCCACCACCTGACTGCGCGCCCCGGTCACCCTGACCGGGGCGCGCAGTCGTTGTTCCGGCCAGGGAACCAGCCACCGTGCTGGGCCGTCGGAACGGTATGCGCCGAGTCCTCGCCCTGTTGGGCCTGCCACTGCTGATGATGGCCGGTTGCGCCCGTCCAGGCACCGAACCGACCGGCCCGGGAATCCCGAGCGACCGGCACGAGGCGTTCGAGCAGCGTGCGACGGCGGTCGCGCAGGCGTGGCGCCCGGGTGCGGCGTGGGCCACCGGCTACGTGCCGCTCCAGGAGCCCACGGTGCTCGTCGGCGAGCCCGCGTTCACCGAGGACACCAAGCTCGCCTTCCACGCCGGCTGGTACCGGCAGCAGGTGCCGTTGCCGCCGGGGCGGCCAGCCGACGGTGCCGTCCGCTTCCCGGACGGGGAACTCCACGTACCACTGGTCAGCGCCGCCGAGGCGTATCGGCAGATCGACCAGGGCGATCCGCCGCCCTGTCCCGGGCGGCCGAAGGACCCCGGCACACCGCCGCCGGCCAACCCGCCGGACGGGCCGGACGCCCCGGTGAGCAGCGGCCCGCAGGCCGCCTGCATCCCGCTCACCGTCACCGGCGTCGAGCTGGGTGCCGCGCCGGTGCACACCAGCCGGGGTGAGGCGCGGGTGCCGGCCTGGCTGTTCACCGTTGAGGAGATCGACGCCGTGGTGGCCCGGCTCGCGGTGGCACCCGACGCCGTGGGCGCCCTGCCCGAGCCGGTCGTGCCGTCCGCGCCCGCACCGCAGGACCTGGTCAGCGCGCAGGACGTCGAGTCCGCCGACGGTACGACGTTGACCTTCCGGCTCGGTGTCGGTAGCTGCGACACCGGGATCACCCCACTGGTGCAGGAGCACGATCATGTGGTCGTGGTCGGCGGCACGGTGGTGCGGAGCACCGGCGTCTGCGACGACATGCTCAGGCTGGAGCCGGTCACGGTGACGTTGCGGGAGCCGTTGGCGGATCGACCGGTCCTCGACGTGGTGAGCGCGACGCCACTGCGCTTCACCGTCGGCTGACCGCGCCGGCCGACGCCGTCCGGTCCCGGGGCGACATCGGCCGGCGCCCGCCTGTCTCGTCTGTCACCCGGTTCAGAGGATCGGCGGCACGTCGGTGCGGATCGGCACCGGCAGCACCGTCGGCCCGTCGGCCCGCAACGCTGTGGCCAGTGCCTCGCCGAGCTGGTCCGGATCGTCGACGACGGTGGTGGCACACCCGTAGCCGCGGGCTATCGCCGTGACGTCGATGCCGGGCAGGTCCAGCCCGGGTACGCCCGGCGTCTGCTTGAGTTCCGCGAACGCCTTGAGGATCGCGTACTGCTGGTTGACCGGCACGACGACGACCAACGGCAACCGCAACTGGCTGGCGGTCCAGAGCGCCTGGACCGAGTAGTGGAACGAACCGTCGCCGATCACCGCGATCACCGGGCGGTGGCGGCCGGTGTCCCGCTGCGCCAGCGCGATGCCGACGGCCGCCGGCAGGCCGTAGCCGAGACCACCGCTGGCCATCGTGAAGTACGACCCGGGAGTGTCGAACCGCAGGCGGCGACGCAGCGCCGACAGGTTCGACGGAGACTCCTGCACCAGCACCCCATCGGTGGGCCAGTGCCGGGCCAACGCGGCGAAGAGTCCGTCGGCGCTGAGCGGAGACGAGTCCTCCACCGGCGCCGGCACGGGCCGGGTGGGCGGTGGTGGCCGGTCGGCCGGTGGCATCAGGTCGGCCAGCGCGGCGAGGGTGAGCCCGGCGTCGCCGAGGAGGCTGTCACCGACCGGGGCCCGGGCCGCCTCCTCGGGATCGTCGGTGACATGCAGCAGCCGGGCACCGTCCGGCAGCGTCTCACCGGGCACGTGCGGGTAGTACCGGAACACCGGGGCACCGACCACCAGCACGGTGTCGTACCCCCGGAGCTGCTCGGCCAACGGACCGATCGCGAAGGGCAGCACGCCCCGGAAGTGCGGATGATTCTCCGGGAAGGCGGTCCGCTCGGGTGCGGGCGCCGACCAGACCGGGGCGATCAGCCGCTCCGCGAGGGCGACCCCGGCCTCCCAGGCACCGGCCCGGTCCACGGCGGCCCCGAACACCAGGGCCGGTGACCGACTCGTCGCCAGTGCCGAGGCGAACTGACGTAGCCGCTCGGGATCGGGAGCGAACCGGGTGGCCACCGTGCGGGTCTGCGGCGGCGGGTCGGCGGGCTGGGCCCAGTCGTCGAGCGGCAGCGAGAGGAAGACGGGCCCGGTCGGTGGTTGGATCGCGGTCGCGTACGCCCGCATGAGCGCCGCGGGGACGTCCTGGGCCCGGACCGGCTCGTGGGCCCACTTGACGTAGGGCTGGGGCAGTTCGGTGGGATGGCGGGCGGTCAGGCGGGGTTCGAGCAGCAGCATCTCCCGGGTCTGCTGTCCGGCGGTGACGATCAACGGGGTCCGGTTGTGCCAGGCGGTGACGATGTTGCCCATGGCGTTGCCGGTGCCCGGTGCCGTGTGCAGGTTGACGTGTGCCGGTGCCCCGGTGACCTGCGCGTAGCCGTCGGCCATGCCCACCGCCGACGCCTCGTGCAGCGCGAGCACGTAGTGGAAGTCGTCCGGGAAGGCGTGCAGGAACGGCTCCTCGGTGGAGCCGGGGTTACCGAAGACGGTGGTCATGCCCAGGGCCCGGAGCAGGTCGTAGGTGGTGTCGCGGACCGTTGCCATCGCTTCTGAATGTATCGGGGTGACTCGGGAGCAAAGGGCATTTCGCCATGGCCCGGCCCAGCCGACCGTCTGTCGATCACCCGACCGTCAGACCTTCGCCTGGATCGGGGGCGCAAGCTATGGTGCCAGGCATGGCGATGACAGCGCGGATGTCACCGGTTGGGCTAACCGTCGACGAGTGTCACCGGTTGCGCCTCCCCGTGCAGGACTGACGGGTAGGCGTGATGCAGGGAGAGGGGCAGGCGATCGGCGGGCAGGCGACGGAGTCGATGACCGGGAAGCTGCTGGTGGCGACACCGGCGCTGAAGGACCCGAACTTCGACCGTACCGTCGTGTTGCTTGTCGCGCACGAGCCCGGCGGCGCGCTCGGGGTGGTGCTGAACCGGGCCACCGAGGTGCCGGTGGCGGACGTGCTGCGCGACTGGGGTGACCTGGCTCGCCACCCGGCGGTGCTGTTCGAGGGCGGCCCCGTGCAGCCCGACTCCGCGATCTGCCTGGCCCGGCTGCGGTCGCCGGTGCGCCGCCTCAAAGGCTTCCACCAGGTCTCCGGCGCGGTGGGCACGCTCGACCTGTCGGTGGACCCGCAACGGCTACGGGAGAACGTGCAGAGCATCAGGGTCTTCGCCGGCTACGCGGGCTGGGGCACCGGCCAACTGGAGCAGGAGATCGAGGACGGGTCCTGGTTCGTGCTCGACGCGCTGCCCGGTGACGCGTTCGTCGACCGACCTGATGATCTCTGGCCGATGGTGCTGCGCCGCCAGGGCGGCATGATGGCCGCGGTCGCGCACTTCCCGCCCGACGTTGCGCTGAACTGACCGGCGTCGGCGGGCACCCCCGCGAGATGACCATGCCGACGGGCGTGTGTATAGTTCTCCCAGTGCCCGGGGGACCGGGTGCGACGACAAGGGGCCGTGGCGCAGCTGGTAGCGCACCACACTGGCAGTGTGGGGGTCAGGGGTTCGAGTCCCCTCGGCTCCACCGACCGCACCACTGTGCGAACCGGTGGTTGTTCGACGTGAATGCCCCCGTCCGGGTTGGACGGGGGCATCGCCACGTCGGTGGTGGTGCGATTCAGCTGGCGTACGCCTCCAGTTCCCAGAGCGAGTGACCCCACGCGGTGCCCCGGGCGGTGCCGTAGATCCGCAGGTAGCGGCCATTGGCACCGAGTGCGGTGTGCTCGTCCACCCCGCCATCGGCCCCGGTCACCGTCTTCACGTCGACCCAGGTGGTGCCATCGTTGGAGGTCTGGATGCGGTACGAACTGCTGTACGCCGCCTCCCAGCTCAGCTTGACCCGGCCGATGGCGGTCGGGCTGCCGAGGTCGACCCGGATCCACTGCGGGTCGGCGAACGCCGACGACCAGCGGGTGGTGAGGCTGCCGTCCACCGCCTGGGCGCCGGACATGCCGGCTCCCTCGCTGCTGGACGTCAGCGTCGGCTTGTTCAACAGCAGGTTGGTGCCCGGCGGCGGCCCGCTGGTGCCGCCGTACACCTCGAACTCGAACAGGGAGTAGCCCCAGCCGGTGCCCCGGGTGGTGCCGGTGAGCCGGACGTACCGGCCGGAGCCGGTCAGGCCGGTGAGGTCGTCCACGCCACCGTCGCCGCCGGTCACGGTGCGGATGGTGGTGAAGTTGACCCCGTCCGGCGAGGTCTGGATCTGGTACCCGCTGCCGTACGCCGCCTCCCAGGTCAGCTTGACCCGGTTGATGTTGTACGTGGCACCGAGGTCCACGTCGATCCACTGCGGGTCGCTGAACGCGCTGGCCCACCTGGTGCCGAGAGCGCCGTCGAACGCGTTGGCGGCGACGAAGGCGTCCTGCATGCTGGAGGCGCGGGCCGGCTTGCTCCGGGCCAGGTTGGTGCCCGGGTCCGGGCCGGGTCCGGGGCCGCCGCCGGGGCCGGTCGAGAGGGTGAACTCGTCGATGTCGAAGTACGGTCCGGTGCCCTTGAAGACCAGGAACAGGGTGCGGGTACCGGTCGGGGCGGTGATCCCGCCGGTGACCGTGGCGAAGGTGGCGTACCCGCCGGTCGGTACCACCGTCGCCTGGCCGACAAGCGGTCCGGTGGGGGAGTCGACCCGCAGTTCGAGGGTGCCACCGCCGCCCGCCGGGGCACCGACCCGGGCGCTGAACGACTGGATGCCGGTGAGGTTGTACGGGTGGAACGAGATCCAGTCGTTGTTGTCGACGTACCCGATCGCCGCGCCGCCGTTCGCGCTGCCCGGCGTGACGACCTGGATGCCGGACGAGTCGCCGAAGTGCTCGGCCTGACGCACCCGGGGCTGGAGCACGGCCTGGGTGTGCGTGGTGAGCGGTGGCTGACCGGCGCCACCAAGGTCGGTGTACTCGGCGTCGATGATGCCGAAGATGTTCGCCGCGGTGTCGTGCTCGCCGTCAACCGAGGTCTGGATGACCCCGGAGCAGCCCTGCACGCTGCTGATCTGGTGGCCGTGTGAGTCGTGACCGAGGACGTAGTTCACCTTCACCCGGGCGCAGTCGATCGGGCCGTCCTGCGCGTCGGTGACCGTGACGCTGAACGGTACGGCATCGCCGAAGGTGAAGGTGGAGCCGTTCAGCGGCATGTTCACGGTGACCACCGGGGCGCTGTTGCCGACCGTGATGACGGTGCTCGCGGTACCGACCTTGCCGGTGCTGTCCCGGACGGTCAGGGTCGGTCTGAAGGTGCCGTTCGCGGTGTAGGTGAACGTCGGGGTCGTCGCGGTCGAGTCGGTGGTGCCGTTGTTGTCGAAGTCCCAGGCGTAGGTGAACGGGTCGCCGTCCGGGTCGAGCGTGCCGGCCGACGAGAACCGCACGGTCAGCGGTGCGACGCCGCTGGTCGGGGTGGCCGAGACCACCGCGCGTGGGGCTCTGCCCTCGCGGGCGTACTCGATCCGGTAGAGGGCCGAGTTGGCGTCGCCGTTGAACCAGCCGGTGCCGTAGTCGAGCACGTAGAGCGCGCCGTCCGGGCCGAACTCCATGTCCATGACCTGGGTGCCGGTCCACGGGAACGGGTTGATCTTCAGCGGCTGGCCGGCCGGGTCGAGCTTGATGTTCTTGATCCAGCGGCGGCCGAATTCGCCGGCGAAGTACGTCCCGTCGTAGTACTCCGGAAAGGCCACGTCCGAGGTGCTGTCCGGGTCGAACCGGTACACCGGGCCGCCCATCGGGGACAGACCGCCACCGGTGAACTCCGGCGGGGACCCGGAACCGCCGTACGGCAGCCAGGCCGGGATGGCCGGCGGCAGCTGAGTGAGACCGGTGTTGTTGGGCGAGTTGTTCACCGGCCCGTTGGCGCAGTCGAACTTCGGGCCGGACGGACCGGACGGGAAGGTGTAGTCGTTGTACGCGTCGTTGCGGGCGGTGCAGTACGGCCAGCCGTAGAAGCCGGGCCGGTCGATCCGGGCGAACTCCACGTTGCCCGCCGGGCCCCGGTTGGGGTCGGCGGTGCCCGCGTCCGGACCGTAGTCACCCAGGTAGACGACGCCGGTCTCCTTGTCCACGCTCATCCGGAACGGGTTGCGGAAGCCCATCGCGTAGATCTCCGGGCGGGTCCGCGCGGTGCCCGGCGCGAACATGTTCCCGGCCGGGATGGTGTACCCGCCGGCTGCGCTCGGCCTGATCCGCAGCACCTTGCCGCGCAGGTCGTTGGTGTTGCCCGCGGTGCGCTGGGCGTCGAAGGCCGGGTTGCGGCCGGCCCGCTCGTCGATCGGGGTGAAGCCGCTCGACTCGAACGGGTTGGTGTCGTCACCGGTGGACAGGTACAGGTTGCCGGCCGCGTCGAAGTCCATGTCGCCGCCGACGTGGCAGCACATGCCACGACTGGTCGGCACGTCCAGGATCAGTGTCTCGCTGGCCAGGTTGATGGTGTTGTCCGCGTTGGCGGTGAACCGGGACAGCCGGTTGACGCCGTTCCACCGGGCGAAGTCCGCCGGCGTACCGGTGGTCGGCGCCCCGCCGCCGGGGGTGTCCAGCGGTGGCGCGTAGAACACGTACACCCAGCGGTTGGTGGCGAAGTTCGGGTCGGCCTTGATGCCCTGCAGGCCTTCCTCGTCGCCGGTGTAGACCGGCAGCGTGGCGGCGACCTTGGTGTTGCCGGCCGCGTCGGTGTGCCGGATGACGCCGTTGCGGGAGGTGTGGAACACGCCCCGGTCCGGCAGCACGGTGAGGCTCATCGGCTCGCCCGTCTCGGCCGCACCCTTCGCCAGCTCGACCTGTTGGAAGTTGCTGGTCACGGTAGCGCCGCAGTCGGCCTCGGCCGCGCCGGCCGCGCTCAGGATGCCGCCGAGCAGGTGGGTACGGAAGTTCGGCTCGGCGTACGACTCGTCGGTGTGCCCGAGGCCGGTGTACCAGGCCCGGCCGCCGGAGTAGTTGTGGCACCAGGAGATCGGGTGGTCGTACCCGTTGCCACCGCCGCTGTAGGTGCTCTCGTCCAGGGTGGCCAGCACGTGCACGCTGCCCCGGGGGTTGGTGCGGTAGTTGTACCACTCGTCCAACCGGTTCCAGCGCTGCGGCAGCGCGGCGGTGGACGGGTGCACCTGGTCGGCGACCTTGATGGTCGCGGTCTGGTTGGCTGGGTGCGAGGCGAAGTACGCCCCGACGAGCCCGCCGTACCAGGGCCACTCGTACTCGGTGTCGGCGGCGGCGTGCACGCCCACGTATCCGCCACCGCCCTGGATGTACCGCTCGAACGCGGCCTGCTGGCTGGCGTTGAGTACGTCACCGGTGGTGGACAGCCAGATCACCGCGGCGAAGCGGTCCAGGTTGGCGTCGGTGAACTGGGCTCCGTCCTCGGTGGTCTCGACGGTGAACCCGTTCGCCGCGCCGAGCTGCTGGATGGCGGCGATGCCGGGGACGATGGATCCGTGCCGGAATCCGGCGGTCTTGCTGAAGACCAGCACGGTGAACGGTGCGGCACTGGCCGCAGGGGGCGCGACGACGATGCCGCCCGCCACGAGGATCGCGCTCACTACGGCGCCGAGCCACGATCGCAGAGATCTGCGCACGGTGGGTCCTTTCGAGGACGGCGTGCGCCGATCACGCCTGGTGGGGGTGAAGGTGGTGTGCCGAGCATGCTCGTGGCCCGCTCAACGCGCCGTCGCCGGTGCGAGCGTGAGGCATGTGCATACATCGTTGCGGTTGCTCGAACGGCGCGTCAAGCACTCCAGCCCGATTCGTGAGAGCGTTATCTCGGCAGCTCAGCCCGTCGTGGGCGGTTCGAGGTTGCCAACCGGGCCGCTCGCCTGCTCGGATTGGTTGACGGAACGGCTGAGAATCTGTCGGATCGGACGACGTGGCCGCTGCGGTGTCGCGCAGGGCCGGCGGGGCCGCCCCGCGCCACGGCGAGGGGCCAGAATCTCAAGGTGCCGGGTGGCTGGTTGCTGGGCTGATGGATGACAATCTCACGCACGAGCGTGGGCCGGCGCGCCGGCAGTTGCGGGATCTGGGGCGGCCGCTTGTGGTCCTGGTCGCGCCGCTGCTGGTGCGTCTGGCCAACCGCGACAAGCGGTTTGTCTGGACGGTGGAGGAGGTGCGCGGCCATGCCCGGGACTGGCCGCCCTCCGGTGGGGACGCCGAGATGGCGAACCTCTTCCGCTTCGAGGCGTGGTTCGGGCTGAGCATGGTCCCGCTGGCGGTGTACATCGTCGCGTCGCTGCTTCGATCGGATCCCACCGCCAGCAATCCCGGGCACGAGGCAGTCATGACGGTCGCCGTGACGGTGGGCATGTTCGCGCTGGGAATGTTTCTGGTGAGTGCCCTCAAGTGCGCGCTGTCGCAGTACTTCAGACCGGACCTGGATCGCCACCTCGGGCCGCCCCGCCGTCGTGATCCGCGCCCGGTCCGGCGGCGGCCGGGCTTTCTGGTCCGGTTGTGCCTGCCGTCGAACCTCGACTGGGTGCTCGCACTGATCTTCGCCAGCTGCCTGACGCCCAGTCTCTACCCCTGACCGCTTTGGCCTGGTGCCCGAAGCAACCGGGCGGGTGCTCGGGCCACGCTGGACGCTGTTTCAGGGAAGGGTGAAGTCGAGTCGGGTGACCTGGCCGGCGGTCACGGTCGTGGTCTGCGTAGTGCTGTGCTGCTCGCCAACGCTGACTGTGATCTCGTAGCGGCCGGGTGGAAGTCGCCACTCGTACCGGCCGGTGTCGCCGGTAAGCACGCCGATCTCGGGGATCGCCGGAGCCGGTTCGTCGAGGGCGGTGACCTGCACGGGCGCTTGGCGTACCGGTTCGCCCGCCGGGGTGGTGACGGTGCCGGTCACGGTTCCGGCCGGGCTGGTGCTGCCCGGCGGCGGTGGCGGCCCGTCGTCGGAGACCGGGTCGTCGCCGCCGAAGACCAGCAGACTCGCCCCGATCAGCAACGGCGCGGCGATCAGGAGAGCGAGCACCCCGAGACGCGTCCTGCTCATGACTGCCCCCTCACGTGTGATGACGGACAGTAGCTGGGACGTGTTCGGAATGCCGTCGGTTCCGTACGGGTGGGCGGCAGGACGCACACCCACCCGCACGGGTGACTCGGGTCAGCTGTCACGCCAGGTGATCAGGTTGTTGAAGACGCTCTCGGTGATCCGGGTGCCGTGGTTGTTCGTGGAGTGGGGCGAGGAACCGTGCAGGCCGTACGCGTGGATCGCCATCACGCACTGCCCGACGCACCAGGAACTGCCGGCGGCCCGGGTCTGGTAGACCGGGCTGCCGCTCTGGCAACCGAAGGTGTCGTTCTGGTAGAACACCTGCCGGGTGTGGGTTGCCGTGACGGTCTGCCCGGCGTGCCGCCACTGCTGGCCGAAGGTCTTGTCGCACGGGTAACCGCTGACGGTGGTCGCGGTGCCGGTGAGCGAGGCGCTCTGCCACCACATGCCGAACCAGCCGGTGCTGTTGCCGGCGGCGCAGCTCAGCCGGATGGCTCCGTAGTCGTACGTCTCGTCGCCGTTCTGGGTCCAGCCGTTGACCGACAGCAGTTGGGTGGCGGTGCAGGTGCCGTACGGCGTGGACGTCCCGTTGCGGCCCGGGATGATCTGGAAGTCTCCGCGCGGGTAGAAGTTGTTGCCACCGCCGCCGTTCTGGCCGCCACCCGGGTGCACGCAGTGCCCGGCGGTGGCGATGATGCTCGGACCGTAGAGCCAGCCGGTGCAGCCCCAGGTGGTGCCGTTGGTGGTGCGGACGATCTGGACGATGGCGCTGGACGGGAAGACGGTGGTCGGGTCGACCCGGACCCGGTTGTCGGTGCCGATGACGCTCTGGATGCCGATCGAGTCGCCGTCGGACGCGACCGGGCGAGCGCCGACGTCGAAGCGGCTGCCGCCCGGCCCGGCCTTGCCGGTGCCGACCGATGCGGAGGTGCCGGAACCCCGTACGCCGTCGAGGCCACGCTGCGCCGCGGGCAGCGCGGCGGCGGCGGGTACGGCGCCCGAGTCGGCGATCGCGCCGTGCGCCTCGGTGCGGGCGGCGGTGGTCGGAGCCTCGGCGGTCGGCGCGGCGGTGGCCGGCGCGGCGGCGAGCGCCGCCGCCAGGACGGTGGTGATCCCGATCGCGAGGATGATCCCCGGTCGGGTTCTGCTGGTCGGTACGGACGTCACGAGAGCCCTCCTCATCGAAGCTGGACGCTTCCGATGGGCAAGCTATATCGACCAGTTTGATCCACTCTCGTGTGTGTCTGTCCATCGACAGCTCAACGGTTAGTTTCGGACAGATCACTCAATGTGTCGGCGCGTCGCCACGCCGATCACGGCATCTCGGCGACCGGAAGTGCGAGGTTCGCGCGTTGGATGGGGTCAGCAGACCCGGGCCGGGGCGGGGACGGCGTCGGGGCCCTCGTTCTGCACGGTGGTCAGGTTGGTGAGGGTGGTCTCGGCGATGTTGTGCAGGCCGTCCTCGGTGAAGAACGCCTGATGACCGGTGATCAGCACGTTGGGGAAGGTGGTGAGTCGGGCGAAGTCGTCGTCGCCGAGGACCCGTTCGGAGCGGTCCTCGAAGAACAGCTCGCTCTCCTCCTCGTACACGTCGAGGCCGAGGTAGCCGATCCGGCCGCTCTTGAGCCCGTCGATCACGGCCCGGGTGTCCACCAGCGCCCCCCGGCCGGTGTTGATGAGCATGACGCCCTCGCGGAGCAGGGCGATCCGGTCGGCGTCGATCAGGTGCCGGGTGTCCGGGGTGAGCGGGCAGTGCAGGGTGACGATGTGCGATTCGGTGAGCAACCGCTCCAGCGGGACGTACTCCACCCCGGCGGCGACGGCCGCCTCGTTCGGGTACGGGTCGCTGGCCAGCACCCGGCAACCGAAACCCGCCATGATCTGGGCGACGCAGACGCCGATCCGCCCGGTGCCGACGATGCCGACCGTACGGCCGTGCAGGTCGAAGCCGAGCAGGCCGGCGAGGGCGAAGTTGTGTTCGCGTACCCGGTTGTAGGCGCGGTGGATCTTACGATTCAGCGAGAGGATCAGGCCGGCGGTGTGCTCGGCCACCGCGTGCGGTGAGTACTCCGGCACCCGCACCACGGTCAGCCCCAGTTTGCGGGCGGCGACCACGTCGACGTTGTTGAAGCCGGCCGAGCGCAACGCCACCACCCGGACGCCGACGTCGGCGAGCTGGCCGAGCGCCTCGGCACAGAGGTCGTCGTTGACGAAGGCACAGACCGCGTCCGACCCCTCGGCCAGCCGGGCGGTCTGCGCGGTGAGCCGAGGTTCCAGGAAGGTCAACTCGTGACCGGCTGCGGCGTTCGCCTCGCTGAGGAACGTCCGGTCGTACGGCTTGGTGCTGAACACTGTCACTCGCATGGCCCACCTCCACCCTTCACGCTAGAGCCGGACACCGACCGGGGGCAGGGTCCTCGGCCCGTCAGCTCAACTGGGCGTCGATGTCGGCCAGCTCCTCGGCGGTCAGGTCGAGGTTGTCCACGGCCGCGATGTTCGCCTCCAACTGGGAAACGCTGCTGGCGCCGATGATGAGACTGGTCATCCGGGGGTCGCGCAGCGCCCAGGCGAGCGCGAGCTGGGCGAGGGACTGGCCCCGGCGCTCGGCGATGGCGGCCAGTCCACGGATGGTGGCCAGCCGCTGCTCACTCACGTCGCTCTCGTTGAGGAAGACGCTGGTGCGCACCCGGGAGTCGGTCGGGATGCCGTCGAGGTAGCGGTCGGTGAGCAGTCCCTGGGCCAGCGGGCTGTAGGCGATGCAGCCGGCACCGACCCGCTCCAACGTGTCGAGCAGCCCGTCCTGCTCGGTCCACCGGTTGAACATCGAGTACGCGGGCTGATTGATCAGCAGCGGCGTGCCCAGGTCGCGCAGGATCGCCGCGGCCCGCTCGGTCTGCTCGGAGGTGTAGTTGGAGATGCCGACGTAGAGGGCCTTGCCGGAGCGGACGGCGGCGTCGAGAGCGCCCATCGTCTCCTCCAGCGGCGTGTCCGGGTCGTACCGGTGGCTGTAGAAGATGTCGACGTAGTCCAGGCCGAGCCGGCGCAGCGACTGGTCGAGCGAGGCGATCAGGTTCTTGCGGGAACCCCACTCGCCGTACGGGCCCGGCCACATCAGGTAGCCGGCCTTGCTGGAGATGACCAGCTCGTCGCGGTACGGCCCGAGGTCGCCGGCGAGCATCCGGCCGAAGTTCTCCTCGGCGGAGCCGGGCGGTGGACCGTAGTTGTTGGCCAGGTCGAAGTGGGTGACGCCGAGATCGAAGGCGCGTCGGACGATGTCCCGCTGGCGCTCGAACGGGCGGTCCGGCCCGAAGTTGTGCCACAGGCCGAGCGAGATCGCGGGCAACCGAAGCCCACTGGCTCCGCTGCGCCGGTAGGTCATCTGGTCGTAGCGCGTGTCGGCGGCGAGGTAAGTCACGATCATGACCATATCCCGAGGTACGGTCGCTGGCCTGAGCTGCGGCCGTGGTGCGCCGCGACGGGTAGCGTCGAGGTATGCGTTACGTGCGGCTCGACACTGCGAAGCCTCTGTCCAGGATCGGTCTCGGTACGTGGCAGTTCGGTTCGCGGGAGTGGGGATACGGCCCCGACTACGAGCGGCTGGCGGCGAGCATCGTCCGGCGCGCCGTCGAGCTGGGCGTGACCCTCTTCGACACCGCCGAGATCTACGGCTTCGGTCGCAGTGAACGGCTCCTCGGCGCGGCACTGGCCGCCGACCGGGACAAGGTGGCCATCGCCACCAAGATCCTGCCGGTGCTGCCGGTCGCGTCGGTGGTGCAGCAGCGGGCGGTGGCCTCGGCGGCCCGGCTCGGTGTCACCGCCATCGATCTCTACCAGGTTCACCAGCCCAACCCGGTGGTCAGCGACCACCGGACCATGCGCGGGATGCGCGTGTTGCAGGACGTCGGGCTGGTCGCCGAGGTCGGGGTGAGCAACTACAGCCTGCGCCGCTGGCAGGTGGCGGAGGCGGCACTGGGCCGGCGGGTGCTCAGCAACCAGGTCCGCTACAGCATGCTGGACCGCAAGCCGGAGGAGGATCTGCTCCGGTACGCCGAACAGGCCGGTCGGCTGGTGATCGCGTACAGCCCGTTGGCGCAGGGCTTCCTGTCCGGGCGGTACGACGCGAACCATCCGCCGGTCGGCGCGATCCGTCGGGCCAACCCGTACTTCCTGCCGGAGAACCTGGCACGCGGCGGCGCGTTGATCGAGACGCTGCGGCAGGTGGCCGCCGCGCACGACGCGACGCCGAGCCAGATCGCCCTGGCGTACGTGCTGCGTCACCCGAACGTGGTGGCCATCCCCGGTGCGTCGAGTGTGGAGCAGTTGGAACGCAACGCCGCTGCCGCGGAGATCGACCTGACCGACGACGAGTACGCGGCGCTCGTCAACGCGGCCCGGGCGTTCCGCCCGGTCACCGGGCTCGCGGCCGTACCGAAGCTGATCAGGTCCCGCATGCGCGGCTGAGCGCTGTCGTACCCCAGGTCGCGGTGACCGGCCGGCGGGGCATCGGCATCATGGGGCGATGGAATGTCCCGCGCCGCTGCGTCCGTTGGTCGCCGGCTCCACCTGGCGGCGCGGCGTGTTCCTGCTGCTCGGTGGGGTTCTCGCGCTGCCGTACGCGTTGCTCGGGGTGGCTTTCGCGCAGATGTTCACCACCCCCGGGCCGCCCCGGCTGCTGGTCCTGGTGCTGCTGGTGCCGGCGGCCACCATCGCCGTCGTACCGATCTTCCTCGGCGGTAGCCGGGCACTGGAGATCGCCGCGGTCCGTGGGCTGCTCGGGGTCGACGTGCCCGAGCCCATGCCCGGTCACCGGCTCGACCGGGAGACCCGGCTGCGCGCCGCGCTCTGGATCGGACTGCACCTGACCAGCGGCGCGCTGGTGGTGGCCGCGCTGTTCAGCGCGGTGCCGATGGCCCTGGCCTTCATCGCCGCCCAGGCGGGCGTGGACGTCGGGATCACCGGTGCCGAGCGGTTCGGGCCGTTCGACGGCCGGGACGGCGGCTGGTTGACCCTCGTCGGGGTGCTCGTGCTGGTCGCGCTCGGCTACGCCGTGGCCGGGCTCGGTGCGCTGGCCGCGTCGATGGCCCCGGCGCTGCTGGGACCGGCGTCGGCCGAGCGGATCGCGGCGCTGGAGGCCCGGGCCGCGCGGCTGGCCGAACGCAACCGGCTGGCTCGGGAACTGCACGACTCGGTCGGCCACGCGCTCACCGTCGCCACCCTCCAGGCCGGTGCCGCTCGCGAGGTGCTCGACGGCGACCCGGAGTTCGTCCGCCGGGCGCTGGCCGCCATCGAGGAGACCGGTCGGCGGGCGATGGACGATCTCGACCACGTGCTCGGGCTGCTCCGGGAGACCGGCGAACCATCGGTTGCCGCTCCCCAGCGGACCCTGTCCGACCTGGACGAACTGATCGCCGACACCCGGTCGGCCGGCACGTCGGTGCGCAGCCGCAGTCGCGGCTCGCTGGACACCCTGCCGGCGGTGGTCTCGCGGGAGGGCTATCGGATCGTGCAGGAGGGGTTGACCAACGCCGCCCGGCACGGCCACGGGCCGGTGACCGTACGGGTGGACGTGTCGCCGGACGGTCTGGAGATCGAGTTGATCAACGCGGTGGCCCGGTCGGCGTCCGGCGGTGCGGCGGCGCCGGGCGGTGGGCGGGGGCTGATCGGGATGCGGGAGCGGGTGCTGTTGCTGGGCGGCCGGGTCACCGCCGGAGTGGACGGAGAAGTGTGGCGGGTTCGGGTGCGACTGCCGATCGGGGCGGACGGATGAGCGTGGACGTGCTGATCGTCGACGACGACGAACTGGTCCGGATCGGGCTGCGGACCATCCTCGACGCCCAGCCGGACCTGCGGGTCGTCGCCGAGGCCGCGGACGGGTCGGAGGTGCCCCCGCTGGTCGCCCGGCACCGCCCGCAGGTGGTGCTGATGGACGTGCGAATGCCCGGGATCGACGGCATCCAGGCCACCCGACACCTGCTGGCCACCTCCGCCGAGCCGCCCCGGGTACTGGTCATCACCACCTTCGCCAACGACGAGTACGTCTACGACGCGCTGCGCGCCGGCGCCAGCGGGTTCCTGCTCAAGCGGGCCCGGCCGGCCGAGGTGGTGGCGGCGGTACGGGTGGTGGCGCGCGGCGAGTCGCTGCTCTTCCCGGCCGCGATCCGCCGGCTGGTCGGGGCGTACGGGCGGCGGAACGCCGACGGGCTGCGGGCGGCCCGGCTCACCGAACGGGAGGCGGAGGTGCTGCGGCTGATGGCCGCCGGACTGTCCAACCCGGAGATCGCCACCCGACTCGTGGTGGGTGTGGAGACGGTGAAGACGCACGTCGGCAACGTGCTGACGAAGCTCGGGGTGCGTGACCGCACCCAGGCGGTGATAGCCGCGTACGAGTCGGGGTTCGTCACGCCGGCCGGTTGAGGTGTCCCCCGGGAGGGGGAGACGATTCCCCTCCACCCGGGAGGGCAGGGCGGGCGTCCCGGCCGAGGCTGGGGTCATGACGAACGTAGCCCTACCCGAACACCGCGAGACGACCGGTCCTGCCGGCCTGCTCGCCCCACTCGTCGCCGGTTGGCTCGGACTGTGGGGCCTGCTCGCCCTGGTGGCGGCCGGCACCGGCACCGGCTACCCGTTCGGCGCCGACGACCCGCAGCGGGACTCGACCCTGCTCCGGCTGCTCCCCGCGGAGGCCGGGCCGCCGTTCTTCGCCGGGATGCTGCTCACCGCCGCTGCCCTGGTCCTGGTCAGCCGCAGGACCACGCCGAGCGGCCCGCTGCGGGTGCTGCTGCTCGGCTACGGCTGGGCCGTCGCGTTCCTGCTGGCCGTGGTGGTGCCCGGCGTGCAGGTACTGGCCCTGCTCGGGTACGCGCCGATGCTGCTGATCGGCGCGCCGTTCGGCTGGCCGCCGGTGGACTACGCCGACGTGTTCACCTGGCCGCTGGCCGCTCGCGTCGCCGCGATGTGCGGCGGGGTGCTGTTGAGTGGGGTGCTGCTGGAATGGCAGCGGCGTACCGCCGGTCGCTGTGTGGCGTGTGGCCGCGACGGCACCGACCGGGGGTGGGCCACCCCGGCGGCCGCCGCCCGCTGGGGCCGGTGGGCCGTCTGGGTGGCGGCGGTGATCCCCGTCGGGTACGCGCTGACCCGGTTCGCCTGGCTGGCCGGCATCCCGCTCGGCCTCTCCGCTGACGACCTCGCCGAGTTGCGCGACAGCGGCGCCGTCTGGGCGGGGGCCGGGCTGGGTGCCTTCGCCACCGTCGGCTCGGTGCTGACCCTGGGTCTGGTGCAACGTTGGGGTGAGCGGTTCCCCCGCTGGATGGTGGGGCTGGCCGGGCGGCGGGTGCCGGTGCGGCTGGCCGTGATCCCGGCGACGGCGGTCGCGGTCCTGGCCACCGCGGCCGGGCTGAACGCACTGAGCCTGCCCGAGTTCTGGGAGCCCGGCCGAGGGCTCAGCGCGGCGGGTCTCCCGCTGATGTTCTTCCCGCTCTGGGGGCTCGCGCTCGGCGCCGCGACGTACGCGTACCACCTGCGTCGTCGGGGCGTCTGCGGTCGCTGCCACCAGGGGTGACCGCCGGGGCCCGGTCCGTCGTCCGGCACGGGGGCGGGCGGCGGACCGGGCTGTCACGGCAGGTCGCGGGCGTAACAGACGGAGAGTGGCTCGCCCCGGTACGGCCCGAAGTTGTCGATGCGCCGGTAGCCCTCCCGTTCGTAGAAGCGCATCGCGTCGGGCTGGGCGGTGCCGGTCTCCAGCAGCAGAGTGCGTACCCCGGCGGCGCGGGCGGCCTGTTCGAGGGCGCGCAGGACGGCGGTCGCGACGCCGGTGCCCCGGGCCGGCGGGCTGACGTACATCCGTTTGATCTCGGCGGAACCGGCGGCGAGGAAGCGCAGGCCGCCGCAGCCGACGGCGGTGCCGTCCGGGTCGCGGGCGATCAGGAAGACGCTCACCGTCTCGGCCGTGGGTTCCTCGCCCGGCTCGTGGTCGTCGCAGCCGTAGCGGGCGTCGAGTTCGGCCCGTTGGGCGGCGCGGAGCCGGGTGGCGTCGGTCGAGTCCCAGGGTTCGCGATCGATGGTGAGCACCTGCCAGCCTTTCCGTAACGGTCGTTACCGTAACGTACGCTACGGTACGAGTCGTCGACCGGGAAGGGGTACGGATGGCCAGACGGCGTGATCTCGCCGACCAGCAGCGACGCCTGTCGGCGGCCACCTGGTCGGTGCTGGCCGAACGCGGCCTGCCCGGGCTGACCCTGCGCGCCGTCGCCGAGCGGGCCGGCTGCACCACCGGAATGGTGCTGCACACCTTCGCCGACAAGCAGGCCCTGCTCGTGCACGCCCGTGAGCTGCTGCACCGGCGTACCGGCCTGCGTGCCGACGCCGCCCAGGCCACGGCCGCCGACCCCGTGGCGGCGCTGCGAGCCGTGCTGCTCCAGGCGGCCTCGCCCACCGAGGAGAAGCGGGAGGAGGCCCGGGTCTGGGTCGGCTTCCTCGCCGCCGCGCTTGCCGATCCGGTCCTGGCCGACCTGCACCGCGACTACAACCGGCGCTTCGTCGCCCGGGTCCGGGAACTGGTCCACGCCGCCCGGCCCGACCTGGACCCGGCCGAGGCGGCCGACACCGCCACCAGCCTGGTGGCCCTCGTCGAAGGGCTCAACGCCCTCGCCTGCGTCGACCCGGAGACCTACGGCGAACGGACCCAACAGATCGCCCTCGACGCCGCGCTGGCCCGCCTCAGGGTCGAGCCCTGAACGTGCGGCAGCGTCACGCGCGACCCTCGATTCATGATCGAGCTGGGCTGACGGGGGTAGGTGCGCGCTAGCGTGGGCGGGGTGAGTGAGTCTTCGTCTGTTCCGCCGCTCCCCCCGGGCGATCTGCCCGCCACGCTCGGCGCGCTGCGCGCCGCCGGGCACCGCCACCGCACCGTCAAACAGGAACTCCGCGACAACCTGCGGGCCCGGATGCGTGACGGCGCGCCGCGGTTCGCCGGCATCGTCGGGTACGACGACACCGTGCTGCCGGAGGTGGAGCGGGCGTTGCTCGCCGGGCACGACATGGTGCTGCTCGGCGAGCGGGGCCAGGGCAAGACCCGGCTGATCCGGTCGCTGGTGACGCTGCTGGACGAGTGGACGCCGGTGATCGCCGGCTCGGTGCTCAACGAGCACCCGCTGCACCCGGTCACCCCGGCGTCTCGGGCGCTGGTCGCCGAGGCCGGCGACGACCTGCCGGTCGGCTGGCTGCACCGCTCGATGCGGTACGGGGAGAAGCTGGCCACCCCGGACACCAGCGTGGGTGACCTGATCGGCGACGTGGACCCGGTCCGGCTGGCCCAGGGGCGTACGCTCGGCGACCCCGAGACGATCCACTTCGGGCTGGTGCCGCGCACCAACCGGGGCATCTTCGCGGTCAACGAGCTGCCCGACCTGGCCGAGCGGATCCAGGTGGCGCTGCTCAACGTGCTGGAGGAGCGGGACATCCAGGTACGCGGCTACCAGCTGCGGCTGCCGCTGGACCTGCTGCTGGTGGCCAGCGCCAACCCGGAGGACTACACCAACCGGGGTCGGATCATCACCCCGCTCAAGGACCGCTTCGGCGCGGAGATCCGCACCCACTACCCGACCGACCTGGAGCTGGAACTGTCCCTGATCCGGCAGGAGGCCGACCTGGTCGCCGAGGTGCCGGAACACGTGCTGGAGGTGCTGGCCCGGTTCGCCCGGGCGGTACGCGAGTCGCCGTCGGTGGACCCGCGTTCCGGCGTCTCCGCCCGGTTCGCCATCGCCGCCGCGGAGACCGTCGCCGCCGCCGCGCTGCGCCGGGCGTGCCTGCTCGGCGCCGACTCGGAACTGCCGTCGGCGGAGGCGGTGGCGCGGGTGGGTGACGCGGTGTCGGTGACGTCGACGCTGCGCGGCAAGGTCGAGTTCGAGAGCGGCGAGGAGGGCCGGGAGATCGAACTGCTCGGCCACCTGCTGCGGACCGCCACCGCCGAGACGTTCCGGGCCCGACTGGCCGGGCTGGACCTGTCCGGCTTCACCGCGCTGGTCGAGGACGGGCAGGCGGTCGAGACCGGCGAGCTGGTGTCGGCGGCCGAGCTGCTGCGTCAGGTGGGCACGGTGCCGGGGCTGGCCAAAGTGCTCGACCGGCTCGGCATCGGCGACGCGCCGAGCACCGGGCAGGCCGCCGCGGCCGTCGAGTTCGTGCTCGAAGGACTGCATCTGAGCCGCCGGCTGGGCAAGGACGTCACCGACGCCGGGCGGACCCGCTACGGCGGCCGGGACTAGCGATGGCCGGCAACCGGTTCCGGTACGGGCAGTGGCGCGGCGGCCCCGATCCGCTCGCGCCGCCGTACGACGTGCAGGGCGCGGTTGACCAGGTCGGCGCGGAGGTGCTGGCCGGCGGCAGCCTTCGCGACGCGCTGCGGGACCTGCTGCGCCGGGGCCCGCAGGGGCGTGGTGGGCTGGACGGGCTGACCGCCCGCGCCCGCAGGCTGCGCCGCGAGGCGCTGCGCCGTGGCGAACTCGACGGTGCGGTGACCCGGGCGCGGGCGCTGCTCGACCAGGCACTTGCCGCCGAGCGGGACGAGCTGGCCCGGCGCGACGACGAGGCGGCCCGGTTCGCCGAGACGATGCTGGGAAACCTGCCCCGTTCGACCGCACAGGCGGTGCGGGACCTGTCCGACTACCGGTGGGCCAGCGACGAGGCTCGGCACACCTACCAGCGGATCCTCGACGGGCTGCGCGACGACGTGCTCGGCCAGCGCTTCGCCGGGCTGCGCGACTCGGCCCGGCTGGCGGGCGACCCGGCGGTGCAGGAGCAGGTCGCCGAGATGGTGCGGGACCTCAACGCCCTGCTGGCCCGACACGCCCGTGCCGAGGACACCACCGACGCGTTCGCCGAGTTCATGCGCCGGCACGGCGACTTCTTCCCGGAACGTCCCCGCGACGTCGACGAGCTGATCGACATCCTGGCGCGACGGTCGGCGGCCGGGCAGCGACTGATGAACTCGCTGTCGCAGCGGCAGCGGGAGGAACTCGCCGGGCTGATGCGCGAGTCCCTCGGCGACCGGCTCGCCGGCGAGCTGGCCGCGCTTGAGGGGAATCTGCGGGCGCTGCGGCCCGACCTGCGCTGGGGTCGGGGCGAGCGGATGCAGGGCAGTCAGCCGCTGGGCTACGGCGAGGCGACCGGGGCGCTCGACGAGATCGCCGAGCTGGACGACCTGCTCGACCAGTTGGGTCAGGCGCACCCCGGGGCGACCCTTGACGACATCGACGTCGACGCGGTGGCCCGGACGCTGGGCCGCGACGCGGCCGACGACGTACGCCGGCTGCGGGAGCTGGAGCGGGAGCTGCGCAGGCAGGGTTGGGTGACCCGCGCCGCCGACGGTCTGACCCTGAGCCCGAAGGCGCTGCGTCGCCTCGGCGGCACCGCGCTGCGGCAGGTCTTCGCCGAGCTGACCGCCGGCCCGCGCGGCCAGCACGACCTGCGCTCGGCCGGGGCGGCCGGCGAGGTGACCGGGGCGTCGCGGCCCTGGGAGTACGGCGACGAGCAGCCGCTGGACGTGGTGCGGACGTTGACCCGGGCGGTCCGCCGAGCCGGCCCCGGGGTGCCGGTGCAACTGGCGGTCGAGGACTTCGAGGTCGTCGAGACCGAGCGACGAGCGTCGGCGGCGGTGGCGCTCTGCGTCGACCTGTCGTACTCGATGATCTCCCAGGGGCGGTGGGGGCCGATGAAGCAGACCGGGCTGGCCCTGGCGCACCTGATGGCCACCCGGTTTCCGCAGGACGCGTTGCAGATCATCGGGTTCGGCCGGCGGGCGGAGACGCTCACCCAGCAGGAACTGGCCGCCGTCGAGCCGGACATGATGCAGGGGACCAATCTGCAGCACGCGTTGCGGCTGGCCGGTCGGCATCTGCGGCGTCATCCGGACGCGGAACCGGTGGTGCTGGTGGTCACCGACGGGGAACCGACCGCCCACCTGGACCCGGAGGACGGTGAGGCGCTGTTCGCCTGGCCGTCGTCGCCGGAGACGATCGAGGCGACGGTGCGTGAGGTGGACCGGCTCGGCCGCTACGGAGCCACCCTGAACCTGTTCATGCTGGGCGACGATCCCGGGCTGCGCCGCTTCGTCGACGCGGTGGCCCGCCGCAGCGGCGGCCGGGTGTTCACCCCCGACACCGACGACCTCGGCGAGTACGTGGTCAGCGACTACCTGCGGGCCCGCCGGGGCCGCCGCTAGGCTCGGCCGGGTGGAGGTCGACGGGCTGCGACGGGCGTACGACGCGGTGCTGGCCGAGGTCGACGCGGGCGGGTTCGGGCCGCCCCCGCCGGAGCGGTACAGCGCCGAGCAGGTCGTGGCGCACCTGATCGCCAGCGACGAGTTGATGCGCGAGGCCACCGAGGCGGTGCTGGCCGGCTCGCCGTACGCCTTCTACGATCTGGACGAGGTCCACCGGCCGGAACTGGACGAACTGGTTGCCGAGTGCGGTGGCCTCGACGGGCTCGCCGCCCGGCTGCGGGCCACCAGCGAGGGGCTGGTCGCGCTGGTGGCCCGGCTAGGCGCGGCGGCGGACACCCCGGTCGAGACGCACCTGCGTGAGGGGTTCGAACTCGTCGTCGACGAGCCGCTGCCCTGGGGCCGCACGATCGACCTGCACGCCCGCGTGCACCTGCCCCGGCACCTGAACGAACTACGGGCGCTGCGCGGCCGGTCCTGACCACGCCGCCTGGTGGTTGGGGGCGGCTACTGGAGCGTCCAGCGTTGAGCCGGGTTGCCGTCGCAGGGGGCCTGGACGATGTCGGTGCCGGCTGCGGCGCCGCCGTCGCGGGCCTGGGCGCACTTGCCGCTGTGCACGGCCACCAGGACGGTCGCCCCGCCGTCGACCGGTTGCAGCCGCCACTGCTGGTTGCCCTCGCCGTGGCAGCCGAACTGCTGCAACCGGGCGCCGTCGTCGCCGCTGCCGCCCTCGACGTCGAGGCACTGGTTGTGGGCGGCGTTGGTCAGCGTCACCGTGTCCGGGCCGAAGGCGTTGACCACCCACTGCTGCTCCGGCCCGCCGCTGCACTCGGTCAGCTTGGCGGCGGCCTTCTCACCGTCACCGTCGAGGCCGAGGCAGAGACCGGAACCGACGCCACGGAGCACCCTCGGCCCGACGATCGCGTCCGGATCCTGGCCGGGGCTCGGTGTGGGGGACGGTTCGGACGTCGTCGGGCTGGGTTCCGGTTCGCTCCCGGTCGGGCTGGGCCGCGCCGTGATCGGACCGGGGGCGGCCACCGTCGGTGCCGGCGCCGGCTCGCCGCCGCCGAGCACGCCGGTGGCGAACAGCACCCCCACCAGTACGCCGACCAGCCCCACCCCGAGTGCCGTGACGAGCAGCGGATCGCGGGGTGGTCCGGTGCGGCGGGTGCCGTAGACGCTGCCCGACCCGTCGGTGTGCGACATGCCGGCATCCTGTCCCACGGCCCGGGCCACCGGCCAGCCACCCCCGCCACCCGACCCGGAATCGAGCGAGAAACGCCTCCGATGGACATCCCGCCAGGCGGGCGCGTGGCGCGTAAAGTGATCCCATGCACGCCGTGCGTGATCATGACCTGGCGGTGGCCCAGCTGCGACGGTCGTACGCGGCGGTGCCACCCGGCCAGCCGGTGCGGTTGGCCAAGCGCACCTCCAACCTGTTCCGTCCGCGCAGCGCCCCCGCCTCCGGCCTGGACGTCAGCGGGCTCGGCGGGGTGCTGGGCGTCGACCCGGTCGCCCGCACCGCTGACGTGCAGGGCATGTGCACCTACGAACGGCTGGTCGCCGCGACCCTGCCGCACGGCCTGATGCCGCTTGTGGTGCCGCAGCTGCGCACCATCACCCTCGGCGGGGCGGTGACCGGGCTGGGCATCGAGTCGACCTCGTTCCGCAACGGGCTGCCGCACGAGTCGGTGACCGAACTGGACGTGCTCACCGGCGCCGGTGAGGTGGTCACCGCCCGGCCCGACGGCCCGCACGCCGACCTGTACGCGGCCTTCCCCAACTCGCTCGGCAGTCTCGGGTACGCGACCCGGCTGCGGATCGAGCTGCAACCGGTCCGCCGGCACATGGCCCTGCGCAACCTGCGCTTCACCAACCTGACCGCGCTGACCGAGGCGATCGGCGAGATCACCGCGACCCGCCGCTGGGCCGGTGAGAGCGTCGACGCGATGGACGGGGTGATGTTCGACCCCGGTGAGGCGTACCTGGTGCTGGGCAGCTTCACCGACGACGTGCCGGGCGTCTCCGACTACACCGGCCAGGAGATCTACTACCGCTCGCTGCGCCAGCGCCCGCACGACGCGCTGACCGTCCACGACTACCTGTGGCGCTGGGACACCGACTGGTTCTGGTGTTCGGCGGCCTTCGGCGCGCAGCATCCGGTGGTGCGGCGGTTGTGGCCGGCGCGGTGGCGGCGCAGCGACGTCTATCACCGCATCGTCCGGCTGGAGCACCGGCACCGGGTCGCGGCCCGGATCGACAGGTGGCGCGGCCAGCCGGCCCGGGAGCGGGTCGTGCAGGACGTGGAGATCCCACTGGAGCGCACCGCCGAGTTCCTGCACTGGTTTGCCGCGAACGTCGGGATGACGCCGGTGTGGTTGTGCCCGCTGCGGCTGCGGGAACCGACCGGCCCGGGATCGGCCCGGTCCTGGCCGCTGTACCCGCTCCGGCCGGGGCAGGACTACGTCAACATCGGGTTTTGGGGGAGCGTGCCGATCGCGGCGGGCGCCGCTGACGGCGACGTCAACCGGGAGATCGAGCGCGCGGTGTCGGAGGCGGGCGGGCACAAGTCGCTCTACTCCGACGCGTACTACGACCGGGATTCGTTCGACCGGCTCTACGGCGGCGGGACCTGGCACGCCGTGCGGGACCGGTACGACCCGGAGCATCGGCTGACCGGACTGTACGAAAAGGCAGTAGCACGAGCATGAGCGAGCGAAGCGGAGTGCCGGCATGAGTCTCACCGACCGAAGCCAGGGAGCGGCAGGCGCTCCCGCCACGCCGCCCCCGGGGGGCCGACGGCGTGGGCTGACCGTGGCGGACATCGTCCGGGCGGTCACCTCGGGCCCCCTGCCGGTACGCGTCACCGCGTACGACGGCAGCGCACTCGGCCCGGCCGACGCCGGGATCACCCTGTCGATCCGCTCCGAGCGAGGGTTGTCATACCTGCTCACCGCACCGGGTGACCTGGGCATGGCGCGTGCCTACGTCAGCGGCGACCTCGCCATCGAGGGAGTCCACCCGGGCGACCCGTACGACGCGTTGCGGGTGCTCGCCGGGGTGCGGATGCGGCCACCGGCGCTGGCCGACGGGGTGACTCTGGTGCGCGAGCTGGGCTGGGAGCGGCTGCTGCCACCGCCCGCTCCGCCGCAGGAGGCCAGGCCCCGCTGGAAGCGGGTCGTGGACGGCCTGCGGCACTCGCGGATCCGCGACAGCAGCGCCATCTCGCACCACTACGACGTGTCGAACGCCTTCTACGAGAAGGTGCTCGGCCCGTCAATGACCTACACCTGCGCGGTATACCGCAGCCCCGACGACACCCTGGAGCAGGCGCAGGCGAACAAGTACGACCTGGTCGCCGGCAAGCTCGCGCTGCGGCCGGGCATGCGGTTGCTGGATGTGGGCTGCGGCTGGGGCGGCATGGTCCGGCACGCGGCCCGCGAGTACGGCGTCAAGGCGCTCGGCGTCACGCTGTCGCGGGCGCAGGCGCAGTGGGCGCAGGCGGCGATCGAGCGGGAGGGGTTGACCGGCTTGGCGCAGGTGCGGCACCTGGACTACCGCGACGCACCGCGCGAACAGTTCGACGCGGTCTCCTCGATCGGCCTGACCGAGCACATCGGAGTCCGCAACTATCCGGCCTACTTCGGGTTCCTGCGGGACCGGCTGCGCCCGGGGGCCCGGCTGCTCAACCACTGCATCACCCGGGCTGACAACCGGGCACCGCACCGGTCCGGCGCGTTCATCGACCGGTACGTCTTCCCGGACGGCGAGTTGGCCGGCCCGGGGCGGGTGATCAGTGAGATCCACGATGCCGGGCTGGAGGTGCACCACGAGGAGAACCTGCGCCAGCACTACGCGCTGACCCTGGCCGCCTGGTGCCGCAACCTGGTGGAGCACTGGGACTTCTGCGTCGCCGAGGTGGGCGCTGGCACGGCCCGGGTGTGGGGGCTCTACATGGCCGGCTCACGGCTGGCGTTCGAGCGCAACGGCATCCAGTTGCACCAGGTGGTGGCGACGCGCAACGGCCCGGACGCGCTTAACGGCTATCCGCTGCGCCCGGACTGGCTGCCCTGACCGCCGCGCCGCGCTACTGAGCGAGGCCGCGCCGGAAGCTGCCGGCGCGGCCTTTCTCGACGCCATTGACAAGGAAGTTTTTTACGTACAAACTGATTTTGCCATGAGAGACGTCCTGTACCTGGAGCAGATCGAGCAGGCCGAGGTGCTGCTGAAACCGCAGCGCGTCGAGATCCTGCGGCAGCTGGCCGAGCCACATACCTGCACCGAGGTGGCCGCCCGGCTGGAGCAGACGCCACAGCGCGTCTACTACCACGTCAAGCAACTCGTCGCGGCCGGGCTGGTCGAGCAGGTCGACAAGCGCAAGGTCCGCGGCATCACCGAGGGCATCTACCAGGCCGCCGCCCGGTCCTACTGGCTCTCGCCGCGTCTGGTCGGCCGGATCGGGCTGCGTCGTGCCCGCGACGAGCTGAGCCTGGGCTACCTGCTGGACCTGATGGAGGAGGTCCAGGCCGACGTCGCCGCCCTGGACCGCACCGCCCCGGAGCTGCCGTCCATCGGCGTCTCCGGCGAGATCCGGGTGCCGGCCGAACGCCGGCAGGAATTCCTGCACGACCTGCAGTCCGCGCTGCAGGAGTTGTTCACGCGCTACGGCGGCGCCGAGGGAGACGCCTTCAAGCTCGCCGTGGCCTGCTACCCGAAGGGGACCGACCGTGACTGAACCGATGACCTTCGCCGTCCGCCTCGGCGCACCGATCGCGCGGGTGCGCCGAGCCCTGACCGAACCCGCCGAACTGCGCGTCTGGCTGGCCGAGCACGCCGAGGTCGAGCTCCCCGAGCGGTACGAGTTCTGGGGCCGCTACACGCCCGAGGGCGACGCTCCACATCAGCGGGTGCTGCACGCCGACGACGACCGGCTGCGCTTGGCCTGGCTGCTCGACGGGGTGGAGACCACCACCGAGATCACGCTGAGCGCGGAGGGATCGGACGCCACCGTGCTGCGGCTGTCGCAGACCCACTTCGACTTCAACGACGTGGTCAACGGCACCAGCATCCGGGGCGTCCTGCAGACCTTCTGGGCGCTCTCGGTAGCCAACCTGGAGTGCCACCTGGCCGGCCAGCCGCTGCTGCCAAAGGTGGACTTCACCAGCACCGACTTCCGTGGCGAGCTGGTCATCGCCGCGCCCGCCGACAAGGTGTGGGAGTCCCTGACCGACTCCGAGCAGGCCAGCGCCTGGTTCGGCTACCCGATCGGGATCGAGCCCTGGGTCGGCGGTCGGTACGCCATGGGCGGCTTCGACAGCGGCTTCGCCGCGAAGGTGGTCGACCTGGAGCCCGGCCGGAAGATGTCCGTCGACTGGGGAGCCCCCGGCGTCACCAGCTGGGAGCTGACCGAGTCCGAGGGGAAGACCAGGCTGACCTTCGTGCAGAGCGGCTTCGACGAGCAGAACCCGCCGTACGCCGCCTGGGCCGGGTCGGTATCCGGGCTGGCCGAGCTGCGCCGCTTCCACGAGGTGCCCGGCTGGCAGCCGATCTGGCTGCCCGAGGAGACCTCGGCTACGGCCGGCTGAGCCGTACCGGCGCGGGCGGCCACCGGACACCCCCGGTGACCGCCCGCACCCGGCGACGCATCAACCGGCGCGCGACGGGGTGGTGGCGGCGGGCCGGAGTTCGCGGACGCGGCTATCGTGGCCTGTCGTGACGGGTACCGAGCAGCGACTGGCCGCGATCCGGGGTGACGCACCGCCGAAACGGCACAACGCCCGGACGATCGCGGCGTTGACCGGCAACCCCGGCTGCACCCGGCGGGCCGTCCTCGACGGCGCCGGGGTGGACAAACCGGCGCTGGCCGAGCGGATCGGCTTTCCCGCCCGGTTCGGGCAGTCCCGGTTCGCCATCACCCGGGGCAACACCTTCGAGGCTCAGGTGAAGGCCGACGGCGGTGCCGAACTACTGCGACTGGTCGCGGAGCGGCTGGGCGTACCGGTGCCGGCGGCAGCCCACTGGACGGATCTCGGCGGCGGCGACGACCTGGCCGACCGGGCCCGCCGCTCGGCGACCCTGCTCACCGAGGCGCTGCCGCCCACCGGATCTCACTCCGACGAGCCGGCCGGTGCCGGAGAACCGTCGCCCGTCGGCGAGCCGGCGGCGCTGTTCGACCATCCGATGCTCGGCCTGGCGGTCGCCGGGCAGCGGGTGCATCTGGAACCGGACCTGGTGGCCGCCCGGCTGGGCGGCCGGTTCCACGTGGTCGAGATCAAGTCGTTTCCGGTGATCGACGGCCAGGCCGACCCGGCGAAGCTGGCCGCCGCGGCGGTGCAGTCCGCCGTCTACGTGCTGGCGCTGCGGGAGCTGCTCACCGCCCGGGGTCACGACCCGCACCTGGTGTCGCACGAGGTGGTGCTGGTCTCCCCCCGGGACTTCAGCAACGCGCCGGTCGCGCATCTGCTCGACGTCCGCCGGCAACTGCTGGTGGTCCGCCGGCAACTGGACCGGATGGACCGGCTCGACACGCTGCTGGTCGACGTACCGGCCGACTTCACCGCCGATCCGGCCGCCGATCCGGCGATCCTGGCCGCTTCGCTGACCCGGGTGCCGGCCCGGTACGCCCCCGACTGCCTGGCCAGTTGCGAGCTGGCGTACTTCTGCCGGCACGAGGCGCGGGGGCAGACCGGCGCGCTCGGTCGCCCGGTCCGCGAGGCGCTGGGCGGGATCGCCGACGTCGACGAGGTGCTGGCACTCGCCGGTGGGGAAACCGTCACCGACCCCGAGCGGGCGGAGGCCGCAGCGCTGCTGCGGACCGCGGCCCGCCTGCGCGCCGACGCCCTCGCCACCGCATGAGTAGCGGGCGCGTCAGGCAGTCTGTGGCGGCAGCTCCGGCCGGCACCCGGCGCGGCGGAGTGCCGACATGAGCACGTTGCGGGCGCTGGCGGCGGCGCAGGCGGTGGCCGCCGGGCTGGCCCAACCGGTGGCCACCGTCCGGCATCTGCACCTGTCGAGGCGACCGCTGGTGCTGGTGCCGTTGGCGATGGCGGGGGAGGCCAACGCTCCGCTCGCCGCGATGGTCGGCTCGGCTCCCGGCGAGGGACGGCTGCTGATCGTGCCGCAGCCGCGCAACCGGGACCAACGGTTCGCGTTCGCCGCCGAGCTGGCCGCGATCGTGCTCCCCTATATCGACGGGCACCGCACGGCGAACGAGGCGGTCGCCGTGGACCGGGGCCGGGACGTCCGGTACCGCTACCTCGACGCACCGCAGCTGCTGGTACCTAACCCGGCAGGGGTGACGTTCCTGCGGCTGCTCGGTCGGTCCACCCGGTTCCGTCGCGCCGACGGCGAGTATCCGGTACCGCCGCAGGTGCCGCTGCTGGGCCGCTGGCTGACCTTCTTCGCCGAACGGGCCGAGCATCCCGGCTCGTCGACGCTGGTGGCGATGACGCAGGCGTTGACGCTGCACTGGGCGACCGGGCAGAGCGCGGTGGAGGATCTGCACCTGCCGGCGCTGCTGGGCTGGATCGCCCCGCCGGCCGGGCTGTCCGGAGCCGAGGCGGCCGCCCGCGCCGAGGACCCGTCGAGCTGCCCACCGGCCGGCCCGGCCACCGACCCCGAGTTCGACAACCGGCTGCTGGCGCCGGCCATCGAGGCGTACGCCGCCGCCGACGACGAGGCGACGCGCGTTGAGGCGTACGCCGAGCTGGAGCGGCTGCTGCGCGACCAGCTCACGCCCACCTGGGAGCTGATGTGGCGTGGCCTGGGGTTGCTGCGTGCCCTGCCGCCCGGCGCCCGGGTGGCCGGGCGGTGGGACGGCGACCGGGACGCCTTCACCGCCCACGCCGACCATCTCGACTCCGACGGTGCGCCGCAGCCGCGCCGGGACGGTGCGGTGGCCGCCGCCGCCCGGCTGCACCGCCTGGAGCGGGCCGCCGCGACCTACGCGGTGCAGCGTGCCTACGACGATCCGCTGGTGATGGCGGAGTACCGGCTGACCGGGGAGGCGTTCGTCGGTGAGGTGCTGCTGGCCGATCCGACCCGGATGGACGACAGTGGCCGCCGGCCGGTGCTGCGCCCGCGCATCCAGCTGCTGACCACCGACCCGGTACTGGCGCCGGTCGGCGTGACGCTGACCAGCCCGTCCCGTCCCGGGCAGAAGGCGCGGCTGGTGTTCGTCACCCCGACTGCCGACGGCAAGACCGAGGTGGTGCTGGAGCTGTCCGGCGGGATGGGGCGCGGCCTGACGGCCAGCCCGGGCAGCGTGCCGGAGGTGGGGGAGCGACTCTGCTACACCACGCTCAGCGACGCCTACGTGCCGGGCGCGGCGTTCCCCACCGCGGATGAGACCCCGTGGACCCATGGCGGTCCACCCGCGTCCGCAGCGGCGGCGCCCGACGAACAATGGGCGTGAACGCAAGTGCCCGCCCCACGGAACACCCGCCCTGACGAACCCACCCAGCGCCGAGCCGGACCGTCGACCGCCGGGAGTAACCATCCGCGGCCAGGGACACCATCCCCTTCGGACGCTTTGCTCTGCTTACCTATACGCACAGGTTGCGCTGAGTGATTGCGGCGAACGCCGCGCCACTCCGACAAGGCCTGCTCAACGTGGGGTTGCGTATAGGTAAGCAGAGCAAAGGTGGAAGGCGGCATTGTCGGTGGCGGGCCCGGTGGTGACGTTCAATGACTTGTCGTCATGGCTACGAGGAGTAATGACCGCGTTGCGGTGGGTCTTGGTCGGCGGGCTGCAGTGGGAGGCCCGGCCAGCATGGCGCCGTCCCCGGCGGTGCGAGCCCGACCGGCGCGACAGGGGCACCACGGGGCGACCGCGAGCGGGTCGCTGCCCGCGTCGCCGCATTCGGGAACCGTCGGGTGGGGTAGTTGCGTACCGGTGGATCTGGCGGGGTGGCGGCGGGCGTGGCTAGGCTTTCGGGGTTTGCCGGGGCCGGACCTCACCGTCGAGGGTGTACGCACGAGAGAGAGCCGGAGCGATCGCTGTGTCGCGGAAGGACGTCGAGCGGGCCGCCGCGCGCTCGCCTGGAACGGACCGGGTGGGCCGGGTGGGGCTGGTCGGTGCCGGCGTCGTCGTCGCGGTCGAGGCGCTGTGGCTGATGCTCGGGCTGCCCGCCGGCGCGTTGGTGAGCGATCTGGGTGCGCTCACCGTGGCGGGCTGGGCCGCGATCGCCTGCGTCGCGGCGTCCCGCCGGCATCCGACGGTACGCCGGTTCTGGCTGCTGCTGGCCGCCACGATGGCGTTGTCGCTGGCCGGACGGGCACTGTGGACATCGCAGCGGCTGCTCGGTGAGAGCCTGCCGCACACCCTGCCCATCGGGTTGATCTTCGCGGCCAGCCTGGTCACCGGCACCGCCGCGTTGTTCTGCTCGGTCACCGCGCCGCGTACCAGGGTGGGTCGGGCCCGGACCCTGCTCGACGGGGTGATCGTCGGGCTGGCGCTGATTCCGATCGGCTGGCTGTTGATCTTCCGCAACGTCAGCCTGGCCGACCTGGACGAACCACTGCGTACGGCCGGCCTGCTGTACCCGATGTTCGACCTGGTGCAGCTGACCATCCTGATCGCGGTGGTCGGTCCGAGCCGGCCGGTGTGGCGGCCGCTGGCGCTGCTCGGCGCGAGCCTCACGGTCCGGGCGGTGGCCGACACGGTCTACGTGTCGTGGGTGGCCGCCGGCACCTACCAGCCCGGCACTCCGATCGACGTGCTCTGGCCGTTGAGCTACCTGCTGATCGTGGCCGCGACCCGGATGCCCCCGCCCCGGGACCACGGCGCCGACGAGGAGGCCGGGGACGCCCCGTTGCCGCCGTGGTGGCGGGTGGTGCTGCCCTACCTGCCGGTGGGCGGGGCGATCGTGGCGACCATGCTGGCCCGCGACGCCAGCGGCCACACCCCGTTGCCGATCTTCCTGGCGATGATGGCGTTGTTGGCCACGCTCGCACTGCGGCAGGGGCTGGCGGCCAACGAGAACCTGCGCCTGGTGAGGCAGCTACGCAAGCTCGCCTACGTCGACCAGCTCACCGGGCTGCCGAACCGGCTGGCCTTCACCCGGCGGCTGCGTGGTGCGCTGCGTGGCACCAACCGGGTCGCCGTGCTGTTGCTCGACCTGGACGGGTTCAAGCAGGTGAACGACCGGTTCGGGCACACCACCGGCGACACGCTGCTGTCCGGTCTGTCCCGCCGGATGCGCCGGGCGGTCGGCGACGACGGCCTGATCGCCCGGATCGGTGGGGACGAGTTCGCGGTGCTGGTAACCGACGGACGGCCGCTGGCGCCGGAGCGGCTGGCCGAGCGGCTGCTCAGGGCACTGCAACCGTCTCCGGGAGAGGAACTGGTCGGGGTGCACCCGTCGGCGAGCATCGGCATCGCCGAGTACGGGCCGCAGCACATCTCCCACACGGATCTGCTGCGCGACGCCGACATCGCCATGTACGCGGCGAAGGCGGCCGGCAAGTCCGCGTACCGGCGGTGCACACAGGGGCTGCGGGAGTCGGCGGTGAGCCGGGCCGAGCTCATCGCCGACCTGCGGCGGGCGGTCGACGAGGAGCAACTGCACCTGGAGTTCCAACCGATCGTGGATCTGGCCACCGGGGCGGTACGCAGCGCGGAGGCGCTGGTGCGGTGGCGTCACCCCCGGCTGGGCGTGCTCAGCCCGGCCCGCTTCCTGCCGCTGGCCGAGGAGACCGGGCTGATCCTGCCGATCGACAGGTGGGTCATCCACCAGGCGTGCCGGGCGGCGGCCACCTGGCAGGAACACGTGCCGTCCGCGACGGTGGCGGTGAACATCGCCGCGTCGCACCTGCGCCGGCCCGACCTGATCGCCACGGTCACCGAGGCCACCGCGGGTGCCGGGCTGGCACCCCGGGCGCTGACCCTGGAGCTGACCGAGTCGGCGCTGATCGAGGGCAGCGACGCGGTGCTGGACCGGCTGGGCCAGCTGCGCGAGCTGGGCATCCGGATCGCCATCGACGACTTCGGCACCGGGTACTCGTCGCTGAGTTACCTGCACCGGATCCCGGCGACCGAGTTGAAGATCGACCGTTCGTTCGTGTCCCGGATCCCCGAGGACACCCGGGCGTACGCGACGGTGGAGATGGTGACCCGGCTGGCCGGCGCGTTCGACCTGGGCGTGGTGGCCGAGGGGGTGGAGACCGAGCGGCAGCACGAGGCGGTGGCCGCGATCGGCTGCGCGCAGGGGCAGGGCTACCGCTACGGTCGACCGGCCAGCCTGGCCGAGCTGCGTACGGTCCTGGTGAACTGCGACCCGCCAGGTGTGTCCGGCGTCGCAGAATCGGGCTTGACCCTCACCTAACGGCAGGCGGGACCGTGGTTCCCGGAAAGGGGGAACCATGGCCCACACGGTAGGTCAGGTGGCGAAGCTCGCCGGCGTGACGGTCCGGACGCTGCACCACTACGACGAGATCGGACTGCTGACGCCGAGCGGGCGGAGCGGCTCGGGATACCGCCGCTACTCGGAGGCGGATCTGGAGCGGTTGCAGCTGATCCGGTACTACCGCGAGCTGGGGTTCCCGTTGGACGAGATCGCCGTGATCCTCGACGACCCGGCGAGCGGCCCGGGAGCGCACCTGCGTCGCCAGCACGAGCTGCTGACGGTGCGGATCAAGCGCCTGCAGGAGATGGTCGCGGCGATCGAATTCGCGATGGAGGCGGGCAAGATGAACATCCGACTGACCCCGCAGGAGCGGTTCGAGGTCTTCGGCGACTTCGACCCGGACGCGCACGCCGAGGAGGCGGAGCGGCGGTGGGGCGGCACCGAGGCGTACCGGGAGTCGAACCGGCGGACGTCGAGCTACCGCAAGGAGGACTGGCAGCGGCTCAAGGCCGAGACCGAGGACTGGGGGCGGCGGATCGTGGCGCTGATGGCCTCGGGCGCACCGGCCGAGGGGCCGGCGGCCATGGAGTTGGCCGAGGAGCATCGGCAGCAGATCAGCCGGTGGTTCTACGAGTGCACGTACGAGATCCACACCGGGCTGGCCGACCTGTATCTGGCCGACGAACGCTTCACCGCGCACTATGAGGCGATGGCACCCGGGCTGACGGAGTACCTGGCCGAGGCGATCCACGCCAACGCGATCACCCGTGCCTGATCGGGCGTGCGGACGAGGGCGGATCGGGAGAGTATGACTGGCGTCCGCTCTCCCGATCTTCGGAGGTTGCCTTGCTGATCGTCGCCGGCACGCTACAGGTCGAACCCGCCGGGCGGGACGACTACCTGGCCACCTGCGCCGAGATCGTCCGCCAGGCCCGCGAGGCACCCGGTTGCCTCGACTTCGCCATCAGTGCGGACCTGATCGAGCCGGGGCGGATCAACGTCTATGAGCGGTGGGAGTCCGAGGAGCAGCTGCTGGACTTCCGTGGCTCCGGCCCGGAACCGGAGCAGCAGGTCGCGATCGTCGAGGCCGAGGTGCAGAAGTTCCTGATCAGTACCGTCGAGTCACCGTGATCGCCCGCCGACGTGGGCGCGGGACCGGACGGGTCGGGGAGAACCCGCCCGGCCCCGCGGTCAGCGGCCTGGGGTGCGCGGCGTCGCGGCCGGACCGCTCCCGGTAGGCGCACCGGGGACGGTCACGGTCGTTCCGCCACCGGGCCGCTTGGTGGTGGGCGCGTGTTGCAGCCCTCGTCTACTCCCCACAACTGATCGGCGTACCGGTGGCCGGTTACGTCACAGCCGCCGGAACGGAAGGCGAACGGGGCAGAGCGGAACCGCCGTCTCGTCCGTATTGCTCCACCGATCGGGTAATTCGACCACTTCTGGCCGTGTCCATGCCGGTGCTCGCAACCGTTAACACTGTGACACCCCATCTGGTGGCCTGCGGTTGGTGGCATGCGCGGCGAAGGAGTTCGGCGTGGCGAGGACTGATTCGACGGGTTCGACATGGCGGTACCGGTGGGCGCGCCGGCAGAACGAGCGCCGGCTGCGGCTGTTCCGCAGCGCCGAGGGAGGCTGGCGGCGACGCGACGACGAACTGCGCCGCCTGCGTACGCTCGCCGAGCAGTGTCAGGGCTCGGCCACGGCCGGCGACGGACTGCCGCTCGAACTGGCCCCCGACGAGGTCGTACTCCGAGTGGTGCCGGCCGCCCAACTGGTGGAGATGCGGCACAACGCCGTGCTGCCCGCCCCCGACCTGACCGTGGGTACGCCTACCGGTCGGCTGCGTCGGCGCCTGCCCGACGGGGTACGGGTCACCGACGCCGGCATGGCGGTGATCACCAACCGGCGGCTGGTGCTGCTCGGCGGGCGGGGCCGGCGCGACTGGGCGTACGGCCGGATGACCGGTCTGGCCCACGACCCGCATGCCTCGGTCACCCTGATCCAGGTGCTGGACCGGCGGCGGACCTCCGGCGTGCTGCTGCGCCCGGACGTGGCGGCCGAGTTCCGGTTCGTGTTGACCCTGGCCTTCGCCGACGCCATCGAGCAGCGGCAGGCGGTCATCGACCAGCTCGACGAGCTGATCGACGAGCACGCCCGGCTGCGCCCGTCCCGCCCGGGCATCGCCACCCCTGGCCAGGCCCGACTGTTGACCCTGATCCCGGGCGGCCGGCGGACCGCAGTGGTCGCCGCCGCTCTCGCCGTGATGGTGCCGGTGGCCCTGGCCAACTCCGGCCCGTCCGACCCGACAAGCACCGAAACCGCGGTGGCCGCCCCCGGAGCGCCGGCCGCGACGGGCACCTCGACGACCCCGCGCTCCACCGGCACCTCGAAGACCCCGCGTCCCACTGGCTCCGCGCCGGCACCGCGCGCCACCGGTTCGGCCAAGCCGGGCTCGGCCAGCCCGAAGCCCGAGCGGCGCTGCGGCGCCCCCGAGAACCCGATGGGGTACGACTTCTGCGGCGGGGAACGGGTCCGCGAACCCGCCCGCGAGGTGTGCGACCACTTCGACTGCGTGCCCGGCTTCTGGGAGGGCCGCGGCTACCTGGTGCAGTGCGAGAACGGCAAGGTCAGCCTGGCCGGCGGCAGCCCCCGGGCCTGCGGCCTGCACGGCGGCGTCCGCCGCACCGTCACGACCTGACCCACCCACCCAGCCCCCTCCGCACAACGCTGGGAAAGGCCGCACTATCCCCGAAGGTGCTGGGTGGTGCCGGGTGCGAGGCCGCACTATCCCCGAAGTTGCTCACTGGCCGCGGGGTGAGGGTGCAGTTTCCCCGAAGGTGCCGGGTGATGTGCGGACCCGGCGGCGGGCGACGGGCGCGGTCAGGGGGAGACGGTGGGGGCCTCGGCGGCGAGACGCTCGGCGCGACGTTGGCCCCACTCGCCCAGCGGACCGAGCGCCTCGTTGAGTGACCGGCCGTGCTCGGTGAGGGAATACTCCACTTTGGGCGGGACCTCGCGGTAGACCTCGCGGTGGACCAGACCGTCCTGCTCCATCTCACGTAGGTGCTGGATGAGCATCTTCTCGCTGACCCCGGGCAGACCCCGTTTCAGCTCACCGAACCGCCGGGTGCCGTAGTTGTCCAGCTCCCACAGGATCAGCGACTTCCATTTTCCGGACACCACGTCCATCGCCGCGTCGATCCCGCAGATGTACGGGCCGCGCCTCTCACTCGATGTCACGGGTTCGCCTCCCGGTAGCCGACCTTCAATACTTACCTTGAGGTAAGTATTGAACAAAATAGTGGGTACTTGTCATGCGGATTGTGATCGCCAACCATGGCGATGCCGGCCAGCACCGGGCAGGGCGGCACTGGGGGAGTGTCCAATGAGCGGAAACAGCGATCTCCGGCCGGTCACCGTCATCGGTCTCGGACCGATGGGGCAGGCGATGGCCACCGCCCTGATGCGCGCCGGACATCCGGTCACGCTGTGGAACCGCACTCCGAGCCGGGCCGACGCCCTGGTCGCCGGGGGCGCCAACCTCGCGCCGACGCCCGCCGCCGCCGTGGCCGCCAGCCAACTGACCATCCTCAGCCTCACCGACTACCCGGCGATGTACGACATCCTCGGCCCAGTGGCCAGCCAGCCCGGGGCACTGGCCGGGCGCACCCTGGTCAACCTCAGCTCCGACACCCCCGACACCTCGCGACAGGCGGCCGAGTGGGCCACCGGACACGGCGCGCGGTTCGTGACCGGCGGGGTGATGGTGCCCGCCCCCGCGATCGGCACCAACGAGGCGTACGTCTTCTACAGCGGAGCCCGCGAGGCGTTCCAGCACAGCGAACCGGTGCTGCGGATCATCGGAGAGCCGAGGTACCTGGGTACCGATCCAGGGCTGGCGCAACTCTTCTACCAGGCTCACCTCGATGTCTTCCTGACCTGCCTGTCCAGCCTGCTGCACGCCACCGCACTCGTCACGACGGCGGGCGTGCCTCCGGCGGAGTTCCTGCCCGGCGCGCTGACCACCCTCACCGACATCCCGGCGATGATCGGCGACGGGCTGGAGCTGGCGCGGGCACTGGAAGCCGGCGAGCACCCGGGCGACCTGAGCACGGCACGGATGATGGGCGCCACGGCCGAGCACATCCTGCGGACCAGCGAAGCGCTGGGTGTCGACGTCGCGCTGCCGAAGGCGGTCAGGTCGCACTACGAGCGGGCGGTGGCGGCCGGCCACGGCGACCAGGACTGGACCGCCCTGTACGAGGTGATCCGGGCCCAGGGCTGACGGGTACCGCTTCATCCGGCTGCCGTCCCGGCGCTCACCGCGCCGGTCCGCCACCCACCCGTCCCGTGGCGGGGACCGGCGTCGCTCAGGGCAGCTCGGCGGCGTGGTCGGCCAGGCGGGACAGGGCGGGCACGGCGGTGCGCAGCCGCTCCCGGTCGGTCGCGTCGAGGTCGGCCAGGGCGGCGGCGAGCAGCTCGCGGCGGTAGCGCCCGTAGGCGGCGATGCGCTCGTACGCCACCTCGGTCAACGCCAACCGGACGGTACGCCGGTCGGCCGGATCCCGGTCCCGGCGCAGCAGGCCCGCGGTGGTCAGCTCGCCGACCAGGGTGCTCACCGTGTTCGCGGCGGTGCCCAGACGCGCGGCGGCCTCCCGGACGCTGATCCCGGGCTGACGCTGCACCAGCCGCAGCACCTCGACCTGCGCGTCCGGCAGGGCGGCCCGGCCGGTCCGCTGGAGGGCCCGGCGACGGAGCACCCGATGCAGGTCGCTGAGGGCGTCGCCGAGCTGGTCGAGCGTTTCGTCGGTCACAGTGCCGCCCCTTCACGCTGCAACACCTCTGTAGGCAGAGCTATCGTAGCCGGACGCCCCCGGCAGCCGGCCACGCCGTGGTGGCACCGACCGCCGAGGGGAACCGATGCCGCAGACCGACGTGCCCGTACGCCCGGCGGAGCGGATCACCCCACCCACCGGCCGCGCCGCGCTCGGGCTGCTGGCGCTGCTCGGCTCCCTCACCGCGATCGGCCCGCTGTCGCTGGACACCTACCTGCCGGCATTTCCCGGGATGACCCGCGACCTGGCCGCCAGCCAGGCACAGATCCAGCTCTCCCTGACCACCTGCCTGATCGGCATGGCGCTGGGCCAACTCGTCACCGGCCCGCTCAGCGACCGCTGGGGCCGGCGCCGCCCGGTGCTGGTCGGGGTCGCCGCGTACGCCCTGTTGTCGCTGGTCTGTGCCCTCGCGCCGTCGGCGGAGACGCTCGCGGTGGCCCGCTTCGCGCAGGGCTTCGCCGGCGGCATGGGCACGGTCGTCGCCCGGGCGGTGGTGCGTGACCTGTACTCCGGCCGGGCCGCCGCCAAGTACTTCTCCCGACTCGTCCTGATCTTCGGCATCGCGCCGATGGTCGCTCCCGCCCTCGGCAGCCTGGTGCTCAACGTCGGCGACTGGCGCACCATCTTCGTCGCGCTCGCCCTGGTGGGTGCCCTGCTCGCCACCACCGTCGCGCTGCGGCTGCCGGAGACCCTGCCCGCCACCCGACGCAACGCCGGCGGCCTGGCCGCGACCGCCGCCGCCGGGCGCACGCTGCTCACCGACCGCATCTACCTCGGGTACGCGCTGACCCAGGGCCTCGCCTTCGCCGGCCTCTTCGCCTACCTGTCCGGTTCGTCGTTCGTCCTCCAGGACGTCTTCGGCCTCTCCGCCGGCACGTTCAGCATCCTGTTCGGCGCCAACGCGCTCTCCTTCGTCGCCGTCGGCCAGCTCAACGCCCGCCTCCTCGACCGTTACGATCCCCGGCCCCTGCTGGTCACCGGCCTCGGCCTCGGCCTGCTCGCCGCCCTCGCCGTGCTCGCCGGTGCGCTGCTGAACAACCTGCCCGTGGTCGTCGCCGCGCTCTTCGTCTTCCTCGGCTCGCTCGGCCTGGTGATGCCCAACGGGACCGCCCTCGCCCTGGACCGGCACGCCTCCCGCGCCGGCACCGCCGCGGCGCTGCTCGGTGGCATCCAGGCCGTGGTCGCGGCAAGCGCCGCCCCACTTGTCGGGCTCGGCGGAGAGGGCAGCGCGCTCCCGATGGCCGTGGTGCTCAGTGCCGCGGCCGCCGCGTCCCTGCTGATGCTACTGACCCTCGCCCGCCCGGCCCGCGTGCGGTAGCTCCGGTCGTTGCAAGGCTGCACGGCTCTTCCGACTCCGCCCGGACGCTGACCCTGCCGGCATCGTCACCACGGATCCCTGACACTCAGCCGGGCGGGGTGCTCTGGTCGCGCGGGTTGCACGGGTCGTGCTGGTTGGGCGGGACGGCCTCGTCAGGCCGGCGGGCGATCAGGCTCGACAGCTCGTCCAGCATCGAGTCCACCTCGGCGCGGTCGTAGCCCAGCTCGCTGGTGGGCAGCTCCGCCCGAGCGCGATCGAACATCGTCTTGGCTTCCGATCGCACCACCGACTGTTCGAGGAGAAGCACGTCCTGTCCAATCTGGATCAGCTGGTTGACCCGCGCGGGCTCGTACCCTTCCGGCCGCATGGTGAACTGCGGCGAGTCGAAACGGGCACGGTGTAGTTGGCGGACGTCTGTGAAGCGGCTCCCGGCGAAGCGGGCCAGCACCGCCGCCACCTCTTTCACCGGCTGCCTGACATCGACGAGGTCGAACAGGACCAACGCCGGCCGTCCGTCGAGCGGGCTCCGACCGTCGAACGGGCCGCCGATCGTCGAGCCCGCCGCCGGCACCAGCAGCAGAAAGGTGGAGATCGGGTGCTTCTCGCCCACCGTCGGCACCTGCGGGTCGAGGATGATCGCGTCGACCTCGGCCCATGGCACCGCCCGGCTGAACCCGGTCACCTGGACGACCAGCCCGTTCGGCCCGATGTGAAACTTGAACGGCTGGCGATGGGCGAGGACCATACCGCCGCCGGTCAGCAGGGTCATGAAGCCGAAGATCCACCCGAACACGGTGAGACCCTCGATGCAGCCCAGCACGAGCGCGCCGGTAACGAAGAGGAACAGGCCGAGCACCAACAGGGTGCGGTGTCTACGCAACTCCACATCGATCCCCTCGGATGCGAGTCGTTGGGGAGAGCATGGCACGGTGGATAGCCGGGCGGCGGCCCAGCGACGGGTAGGCGACCGTCGCGGACGGCGACTGCCCGGCCCACCGTGCTGTCCGGGTGAAGCCAGGTCGGGTCAGGTCGCGCCGAAGTCGGGGACGGTGATGGTGCCGTCCGCGGCGATCGGGAAGCCGGGGTTCCAGGCGATCTCCCAGAGGTGACCGTCCGGGTCGGTGAAGTAGCCGGCGTACCCGCCGTAGGAGGTGTCGCGGGCCGGTTGGGTGACCACGGCACCAGCTTGGGCGGCGGCGGCCATCAGATGATCCACCTCGGCGCGCTCGCGGACGTTGTGTGCCAGCGCGACCCCGGCAAAACCGCCCGCGGCCCGGTCTTCGACACCGGCGTCCTCGGCCAGTGACTGGCGCGACCACAGCACGACGGCGAGCCCGCCGGCCTGGAAGAAGACGGTGTGCTCGACCTCCTGGCCCTGCCAGCCGAGCTGCCGGTAGAAGTCGCGGGACCGGGCCAGGTCGGCGACGCCGAGCGTGATCAGGCTGAGACGCTGCTCCATGACCGCAACCTAGCCCGGGGCTGCGACAGCTTCCGAAACAGAAGAACTCCCGGTGCCGCGCCGGGCGGCACCGGGAGTTCCTGCTCAGGTCAGCTCAGCGGAGCGCCGCCGGGCTGCGCCACGTTGTTCACCGTGAGGGTGTACGGGGCGTACTGCGTGACCTGCTCGGTCGGCTCGTCGTAGGCGACGATCGCGACCACCTTCGGGAAGGCGGACAGCAGCGCCGTCTGGATCAGACCGAGGGTGAAGTTCGACTTGCCGTCGACCTCCACCTGGTAGGCCAGCTTGAGCTTCTCGTTGATGCCGACGAACCGGACGTTCCAGTTCGCCACCGGCGTCGGGTTGATCTCCGACGGCGAGTCGAACGGTTCCAGGCTCGAACCGTCGCTGACCAGCGTGCCGCCGACCGCGATGTCGTCGATCAGCAGACCGCCCTCGTTGACACCGCCGTCGCTGACGTACCGGAAGCTGACCAGCACGTCCTGCCCGGCGTACGCGGACAGGTCGAACGAGTGCGGCTGGAAGCCGTCGGTGGTGCCGTTCAGCGCCGGGCCGAGCGGACCGGCGACCGTCTCCTCACCGGGGATGACGGTCCAGGTCTCGCCGCCGTCGGTGGAGATGCTCACGTAGCCGTAGTCGTAGCCGGCCTCGGCACCGTACTTCGCCAGGAAGGTCAGCGTCGGGTCGGCCGCCGGCACGGTCACCGGGGTGACCGCCGCGACGTCCAGGCTGTTGCCGTTGCCGGACCACAACACCGGGTTTCCACTGCGATCCGGGTCGTCGTCGACGATCTGCCAGGCCAGCGGGACCGGCGGCAGCGTCTTCGCGCCCTGGAACTTGATCGAACGCAGGTCGCCCAGGCCCAGCGGCTTGCCGTTGGCTTTCTGCAGGGTCACGTAGTCGGCGCCGTTGGGTGCCGCGCCGGCAGCCGCGTACGAGGCCGGGTTGGCCAGGTTCACCGTGGCGTCGAGGCTGGCCGTGGTGACCCGGCGCTTGTCCACCCCGAGCATGATGCCCAGCTTGGAGTTCCCGACGATCCGGTCCACCAGGTTCATCGTCTGGTAGTCGTGGATCACCTTGTACATGTCCTTGACGCCCTCGGCCTTCAACGCCGCCTCAAGGCTGGCGAAGCCCTGCAGCTCACCGTCGCGGTGCAGCCGCGAGATGAAGTCCAGGCCGTAGCGGTCGTACAGGAACAGCACGAACGAGTAGACGTTGCCGTAGTCGGCCAGCACGCCACTTGACGTGCTGCCCTCGTTCCACAGGTTTATCGAGTTCTCCGGGCCGCCGCAGTCCCGTGGATTCGTGTTGTAGTCCGTCTGGACGGTGCCGAAGCCCTGGAAGCAGTAGATGTGGCTGTCCGTGCCGGGCTCGTCGACCCGGGCGGTGGCGTCGACGTACCCGGCGAGCGTCTGCACGAAGTCGGAGAGACCCTCGTTCAGCCAGGTCGTCTCGAACGGGTCGGTGTAGTAGTGCGCCAGGTGCTGCCACTCGTGGATGAACGTGCCCTCGTACAGCTGCGGGCGGGCCGGCCGGCTGGTGCACAGGTCGTCGGTCGGCTCGTTCGGCGGGTTCGCGCCGGTGCGGTGCGCCCAGTCGAACGCGTCGACAGTCATGATGTTGCGGTCGAGCAGCTCGTTGAAGAGCGAGAAGTGGAACCCGGCGATGTAGCTGGGGGCGGCCGGGAAGTCGTAGAAGTTGTCGTCGCGTACGTTGTCGACGAGGGTGACCGTCCGGTTACCGGCACCGGTGAAGTCCCCGCCGATCTGCGCGTTGCTGCCGTCCCGCTCCGGCGGGGTGCTGAACGCGGCGGTCGACTTCGGGTACATGTTGGTGTCGAACTCGTTGACCAGGTTCGCGACCTGCTCGTCGGTGACCACCGTGGAGTTCGGAATCTGCCGACGGCAGTCACCCTCCGGGAACTCCGTGTCGTTGGCGACCCACACCTCGATGTTGTCGCCCACGCCGCGCAGCGTGTAGTCCTTCAGGTAGATGATGCCCTGGTAGTCGTCAAGCGCCAGCCACTGCCGGACCGTGCCGACCGGCGGCGTGTCGGCCGCCACGGCCTTCGAGCGGGCCTGGGTACGCGGCTGATACTGGGTCGGCGCCTCCAGGCGCTGCCCGTTGAAGGTGAAGTCCTTGCGGGTCAGCTCCCGCACATCACTGGCAAGCCCCGTGGCCGGTGCCGGCACCGGCTTGACGGTCGCGGCCTCCGGGGTGGCCGAGGCGGCGGTCGGCTGAGCGATGACGAGTAACGGTAGGACGATGGCGCTGGCTGCTATCCCCGCGAAGCGGCGTCGTGCCACGAAACCTCCTCATAGGTGGAAGACCACCGGCCCGGGGTGGCCCAGGCGCCGGTGGATCTACGCACGCTGATCGAGCGTCCCCGTATCCTGTGCACGTCGCTACCGATCAGGCAACCCTCTACCGCCATCGATCAGCAAGAACCAACTGATCGATGGCAATTTGTGGTGATCGAGGCAAGACATTCGGCGGCTTCGACGGGGCGGTTCCGGGATTCCGGTCAGCATCGTCGGTCTTCTGACCAACTCGGCTGAGAAGCTGGCGAACAGGGTGTATAAGTATTACCGAAGGAGGTTGGGTGATGCTTATATCGGCGTCCGTCTGGCAGGCGCTGACTGAAGCGGGGGTCGCGCTCGTGCCGCGTGCGGCTGACCGGGTTGAACTGAGCTACGCCGATGCCCGCGCCACGCTGACCGTCATCGCCTCCCCTACTCCGCTGACCCCGCGCGACATCACCATGTCGATCGACCGCCACGCCGGACCGTGTCTGATCATCGTCCCGTCGGCGACGGTCGCAGTGCGGGAAGCAATCGACGCCGCCGGCTGGTCCTGGCTGATCGACGGTGAGCAACAGGTGACGGGTGTGCTGCGCCTCGACGGGGAACGGGTCGCGCTGCGACCCCCAACGGAGGCAGTGAAGCGATCAGCCAAGCGCGGTCGGGTGCCGTGGGGCACCTTCACCCTGGTCCGCCGGCTGATCCAACGGCCGTACGCGACCCAGCAGGAACTGGCCGTCCTCGTCGGCGTCTCCCAACCACGGATCTCCCAGGCGCTGGCGGCACTGACTGACAAAGACCTCGTGCGCCGCACGCCGAGCGGCTGGGTCGTGCGGGATCTTGACGAAGCGATCCGGTGGTGGCTGTCGACCTATCCGGGACCGGGAGGCATCAGCACCTACTGGTACAACCTGGCTCCAGTGGTCGAGCAGGCCCGGGCGATCGTCGAAATGGCCGCGCAAACAGATGCTGCCGGCGTCGTGGTGTCCGGGGACGTCGCGGCCGACATCATCGCCCCATGGCGTGCCCCGACACGGGCGATCATCTACGCCCGCGACGGAGTGAACCTGGCCGACGCGGGGTTCGTGCCCGCTGGCGGCGAGGAGGCGACGCTCGAACTCACCGTGCCGAGCGATCCGGGTCTGTGCCCACCCTCCGGCCAGGCGGCGCCCGGCCTTCCGCTCGCCGATCCGCTTCAGATCCTCTGGGACGTCCGGCGCTCGCCAGGCCCCGACAACGAAGAGGCGGCGCAACGCGTGTGGAACACACTGCGCCAACGCCACCATGATCGGAGGCATGCGGCGTGACCGGGTCGACCCCAGTGGCACCGCGTTCCGTCGCACTCGTCTCGACCAGCCGAGCCGCAGACGCAGGATTCCTCACCCTTGCTGACCTGGCGAAGATCACCACCACGCTCGAAATCGACCACCGGATTGTCGGCGGTCACATGGTCACTCTGCTCGTCGCGCTGCACGGCGTGTCCGCGCAGGTGCCACTGCGCGAGACGGCGGACGCCGACTTCGCCGCCCTGCCCACCGTCGTCGCTGACCCTCGCCTACCGGCCGAACTCGTCGGGCGCGGTTACACATCTCGGGAGGCAGCCAACCGGTTCACCCGCGAGGTCGAAGACTCCCAAGGGCCGCTGACTCTGGTGGTCGACATCCTCGCGCCGTCGTACCGGGGTGCCTTGGTGCCCAACCAACGACACGGCGAGTTGGTGGTCGACGAGGTGCCCGGCCTCGTGCTCGCGCTGCATCGGCCTGCCGAGCTACTCGACGTCCACGTCCAGCTCACCAGCGGCAAGGCGCTCAACCTGAGCGTCATGCTCCCGGACGTGGCATCCGCGCTCTGCCTGAAGGCGCTCGCTTACCGCGGACGGCTCGCGGCCAAGGACGCGGTTGATCTGTGGCGGCTCATCACCGCGGCTCATGCGGCCGGGCTGCGGGTAGCGGACTGGCCGGGCAGCGTTACCGGCCGCCAGGCCGCAGAGGTGCTGCACCGCTTCTTCGGCGTACCTCAAGCGGCCGGCCTGAAGCAGGTGTCTGCCAGTACTGCGGACCGCACCCGGATGCTGGCTTTGGTGAGACAGGTCGTGCCGGTTCCATAGCCAGACAGCAACCCCCGCTTGCCGTCCCGGTGGTCGCATGCGATCCGAAACATCATCGGAGAACACCGGGCGAAGTAGAACGGTACGTAGTCGGCTACGACCCCGCCCGGAGGGCAGGAGACGGGACGATGTCGCCGATGAGCCTTGATCTCCGCGGCGCCGACGTTGGTCGCCGACTGCGGACCCACGCTGCTGTCCGAGAAGAGCCGGCCGGCCTTCAGGATGCGCGGCAGGTTGTCGACGTGCGTGAAATGCGTGATCAGGGTCGGCTTCGGTAGGCCGACAATTCCCACGTCTGTCCTAAGGGGTAGATAAGTGCGGAGCCGAAACCCTGGCCAGCGAGCCGGGGACTACGCATCCACTCAAGCGCCTGCCAGGCGTGCATTCAGGGCAGAATGAACCCCATGTCCGGTAGCCGAGGCACAGATTGTCGTACGCCGGACAGTTCTGCTATCTCCGATCAACGCTGGCTAGCTCATCTGTTGCGTCGTCTCGGCCAAAAGGTCGAAGACCTGATCGAGCAGAGGGTGGTCATCACCCGTCCGGGTCTCCCTTCCAGGTGCTCGGCGAAGTAATGTTCCGCTCGTCAACGAAATTCGAATTGGGGCTTTACTGGAAAAGACTGGAACTTGTAGCATGTTCGGCATGGCGGAGCCCATTGACAACGTCGAACGTCGGATCAGCACCCTACGGGCTGCCGTCCGACGGGCGGTGATGGCTCGCGATGACGTTCAGGCAACGGCCTTGCGTGCCGAGCTGCGGGCCGCCGAGCGCGACTGGGAGCAGGCCCTCGGTGTTCTGACCAAGCAGGCCGACGGGCAACTCGCCTCGGTGGAGTCGCCGCTGGTGTCACTGCGGGACCAGGTGCACCATGCCCTCACCCTGCTCTCCGCCCCAGCGGCACCGAAGTTGATCGCCGAGGTCCACAACGCCTTCCTCGGAGTCGCTGGCACCGCATTCGCCACCGGCAAGCTGACGCACCTGCGCCGGGACGAGGAGCGGTCGTTCCGGACGGCACGGCACTCCCGGCCGTACTATCTCTGCTCGACCTTGACCGCCGAGCACCTGACGCCCGCCCGGGGTCTGCTCGCCGTGTCGACATGGCCGCTGGAGCGGCGCATCGTCGGGCCGTTGAGCCCGCGGGTCGATTTCCTGAACGCCGCCATCCAGGTCGCGGAGCAGGCCACCCGTCTCCCCGAGCAGACTCTCCCGGTGGCACGCCTGCTCTGGCGCTTCGCCGCCAACATCCCCGGCGCCGCGGGCGGGCACGAAACCACTGACCCGGCCATCGTCATCAAGGCCGCAAGAGCCGAGTTGGAGATACACGCCGACGCTGACCGCACGCAGCGGGCCGAGGCGGCCGAGCGGGCGCGAGTCCAGCTCGACGAGGCAGAACAGCTCTTCGGTAACCGGCTGCGGGTCCTCAAGGGGTCGGCATGAGCAGAGTGAATTGCCGGTTCCCGTACCGGAAGCAGTTGTCGTGAGCCAGCAGACGCTGAAGGAGCAGATCGTCGCCCGGCTACGCGCACAGCCTGGCGGAATGACCGATGCAGAGCTGGCCATCGCGACCGGCAAGCTGCACCAGCAGATCAACCAGCGGTGCCGGCAGATGGAGACGGTGGGAATCCTGACTCGGGACCGCAGCAGCGGCGTCATCGTCAACCGGCTCCGCAGCCAGAATGCATCTGGCCCGGTCGCGCAGCCGCGCCCGGTGCCGCACTCGGAACGCAGCTGGGACTGGGAGGGCAACGTCCAGGCCGTGCTGTGCCGGTGGCTTGAGGAGCAGGGCTGGCAGCTGCTCCAGGTGGCAGACACCGCGACCAAGCAACAAGGCACCGACGTCGTCACGGAACGTGCCGGGCAGCGTCTCCACGTCGAGGTCAAGGGCTACCCGTCGAAGACGTACGCCGACCCGCGCCGTGCCGGCGAGGTAAAACCGACGCAGCCGACGCTTCAGGCAGGGCACTGGTACGCCGACGCTCTGGTGCAGGCGCTGCGGCTACGCGAGAAGCACAGCGGCGACCAGGTCGCGATGGCCTTCCCGGACGCTCCGCGCTACCGCTCGCTGCTGGCGGAGACGGCCAGCACCCTTCGGAACATGCGGATCGGTGTCTTCCTGGTGGCGGAGGACGGTCTAGTCGAGCTCTGGGAGGCGACCAATGGCTGATCTCCTGGTCCAGCCAACGGCACGTCTCGGAAGCGCCGACGGCGCGGGCGCGACGTGGTCGGCGCCGGACGAGGCGGAGCGGGTGGTCAGGGCGGTGCTGGCCGACCTACACTCCGGCGAGCATCGTGGCGTCGTGGTGGACTCGCCACCGGGCGCCGGCAAGTCGAGCCTGGTTGTCCATGCGGCCATCGAGCTGGCCCGCGTCGGCGAGCCGCTGATCGTCATCGCGCAAACCAACGAGCAGGTCGACGATCTGATCGACCGGCTCGCCCAGCAGGCGCCGGACCTGCACATCGGCCGCCTCTCGGCGAATGACTACAGCGCCACGGAGCGGATCAAGCGGTACGCAACGGTCCGCGTCGCCGCCAAGGTCGCCGACCTCGGCGGTCCGTCGATCATCATCGGTACGGCCGCGAAGTGGTCGAGGGTGTCCGAAGGCTGCTGGCCCTGGGCGATCGTCGACGAGGCGTACCAGGTGCGGTCGGATGCGCTGCTACGCGTGGCCGGCCGGTTCGAGCGGGCGCTTTTCGTCGGTGACCCCGGTCAGCTCGACCCGTTCTCCACCGTCGAGATCGAACGCTGGGTCGGCCTCACCTGGGATTCGATGCAGTCCGCCGTGGCCGCGCTGTTGTGGCACAACCCGGACCTGCCGGTACACCGGCTGCCGGTGTCGTGGCGGCTGCCGCTGTCGGCGCCGGTGGTCGCCGAGGCGTTCTATCCGTTCACCGGCTTCCAGGCTGGTACGGCGCCCGGGGAGCGGTCGCTGTCGTTCAGGACGGCTGGGCTCGGGCACGGCCCGGTCGACGCGTCGCTGGAGACGGCGGCGACGGGCTGGGCGCTCTACGAGTTGCCCGCTCGACACACGTTGCGCACCGACGCCGAGGCCGCTGCCGCGTGTGCTGACCTGGCCCGTCGGCTGCTAGAGCGTGGGGCCGTCGCCGTCTCCGAAGGCGAGGCCGGCGGGGCGCCCGTCACCGTCAACCGGATCGCCATCGGCGCTGCTCATCGGGACCAGGCCGCCGCCATCCGTGCTCACCTCGGCGAGGCTGAAAGCGGCGTTACTGTCGACACCGCCAACCGGCTCCAGGGCCGAGAGTACGACGTGACGATCGTGCTGCATCCCCTGTCAGGACGGCGGGATGCGACAGCGTTCCACCTGGAGCCGGGGCGGCTCTGCGTGCTCACCTTCCGGCACCGACAGGCCTGCATCGTCGTGGCCCGGGCCGGGATCGCCGAGCTGTTGGACGCACATCCGTCCGCTGAGCCCGTGCACCTCAATGCCCCAGTCAAGTTCCCCGATGGCTGGGAAGCGAACCAAGCAGTTCTCGCCCACCTGTCCCCTCACAGACTCCCTGCCTAGGCGGAACGATGACTCCCTCAGACTCTTATCTGGTAACGCTCCTTCCACCCGAGGCGAGCGAAAATGACTGAGGACCGGAAATGGGGACAGTTCGACCCGGCTCTGGTGCAGTGGCTCTACGACCACCGCCACCGGGCTATAAAGGTGTACCGTGCCAACCCCCTTCTGGTGGCGGAGCATGCCAACCAGGAGGACAGCTATCGAACCGGTGGGTATGCGCAGCGGCAGTTGTTGGAGCTGGTTCAGAACGCCGCTGATGCCCTGCATCGCAGCGGCAGCCGCGGACGCGTCGAGCTCCGCCTGACACGCGACGCACTTTACTGCGCCAACGAGGGCGAGCCCTTCACACAGGCTGGGCTCGAGGCCGTTTGCCACGCCTTCCTGAGCCCGAAGCGGGGCGAAGAGATCGGCCGGTTCGGCCTGGGCTTCAAATCGGTCCTGGGCGTCAGCCAACGCCCGGCCGTCTTCAGCCGATCGATCTGCTTCGACTTCGATGCGGAGAGGTCGCGAACCGAGCTTCTCGCCATCGCGCCACTCGCCCGGCGGTTCCCTGTGCTACGCCTTCCGTCGCTCCTTGACGCCGAGCACGAGATGAAGACGGACGAGACTCTGCGGGACCTCGCCTCCTGGGCACAGACAGTGATTCGCCTCCGGCTGTCGAACGACCGCCCTCGCCTCGAGCAGGAGATGCGCGATTTTCCAAGCGAGTTTCTGCTCTTCGTGCCCAATGTGTCAGTCCTGCATCTGGTGATCGAGGGAGATGTCGGCTCGCGGTTCGAAGTCGAGCACAGATGTGTGGAACTGCCAACCGGTGACCTGCGTCTTGAGGGCGACGCCAGCCAGCAAGCCGACTGGCGGGTGTGGCATCGCACCCACCGTCCATCGGAGCAGGCGTTGGCTGAAGTCGGCGAGGCGGTGCGGCGCGAGGAGGTTCGCGTCTCGTATGCGGTTCCGCTGGCGGACGCGCAGCAACTCGGGCGGTTCTGGGCCTACTTTCCCTTGGCGGATGAGACATCGGCCCGCGGAATCATCAACGCGCCATGGCGAGTCAATGACGACCGCACCAACCTTCTCAGCGGAGTCTTCAACAACGAGCTTTTCGACGTCGCTGCGGAGATGATCGTCGCCGGAGTAACCACTCTGACGACAGGCGAGGACCTGGCCAGACACTTCGACTACCTCCCTGCACGTGGGCGGGAGGCGCATAACGACGCAGACCGTTACCTGACCGAGCGAGTACCGCGCATAGCTGCGCAGACTCGCTGCGTGCCGGACGCGGACGGGCAGCTGCAACTCCCGAAAAATCTGCGCTTGCCGCATTTCGATCTGCGTCTGGAACTCCCTACACATCGCGCGTGGCATGAGGCTCCGGGCAGGCCGGCGCAAGTGCCACACTGGTCCTGCTACCAGACAGCCACACGACGGGCGCGACTGCGCTCGCTCGTTCGAGCCGAGGACATGAAGGTCTCAGACTCGGAGGTCGGGGCAGACGAATGGCTCGAGTTGATCGTGCCGGATGGCACCGACGAGCAATGCAGGTCCGCCCTGCAGATTTTGGCGACCGTCAGGGATGACCTGACCCGCCGAGACATGCAGGCTGCGAGCGTCCTACCCGATACCTCCGGTCGTCTGCGGCGACTCGACGAGACGGACCAGGTCTTCCTGCGAGGTCACGTGCTGAGTTCCACCGCAGGTCTCAGCCTGGTCCGCGGATCGTTCTTGAACGGCCGGGGCGTAGAAGATGCCCTGCGCAACCTCGGATTCCGCGATGTCGACCCAGCGTTGGAGCTCAGGAAACTCCTAAAGAAAGCCGGGAGGGACTGGGGCGACTACGAATGGACTGCCTTCTGGGAGCTCGTCGATGAGGTGTCTGTCGCCGACGCGCAGCGCCTGCTGGAGGAACACGTTGCCCTCGGCGGTCGCCTCTGTGTTCGTTGCCTGGATAGGTCGTGGCATGTGGTGGGGAACGTCGTCGTTCCTGCGGTCGTGAAACCCCGCAGGGCCTCGCTCGCCCTGGACACCGAATTTCATGATTTGCATCTGACTATTCTTCGCGCGGTTGGCGTGGACGCTCGGCCGACCGTTACCCGTGCGGCGCTGCTTGACCCAACGTACATGGAGTACGTGCGGAACGTGCGAGAGCAGCATCTGCGCGACTTGCCGCCACTGGGGCGCCCTGACCCGGGCCTGCTGCACTTCGATAACGAGGCGGTCGGCCCCCTGCACATGCTTCGACGCTTCGCCGACACAGATGATCCAGCGTCTTTGGAGGCGTGGACGCGTGAGCTGCTCAATGTAGACGCGCCGGAACGCACACGCTTGAGGCACCGTAACCACCGCCTCTTCCCTAATGTGCGGGAGGTACAAGCGCCCCATCTTTGGGCTGCAAGGACGTACGGTCGTTTCGCTACGGACTGGGGATCTCGCAGGGCGGAGGAAGCCGTCGGTAGAGGGCTGGCAAGGTACTCGCCTCTGCTTCCCGTCGCGCACTGGGAGTCGACAGCCAAGCTTTCGCTACCAAAGACGCTCGTCGACGTATCCGCCGTTGTCTGGCGGGAGTTTCTCACGCGCGCGCCTGCCGAGGCTGACCCATGGAGCCTCGGTCAGTTGCTAACCGAGGCCGCACGGTGCCTCGTTGGGGAGACGCCCTTGCAGGTACCTGCGCTGTCTGAAGCGTCAGGAGTGCTGGCGGCGCCGGACGAGGTCCTCCTCGCGCGCACGGAGGAGGAACTCCGTGCGTTGTCGGGACGTCGCTTGCCGTACGTCGCCGTAGCGAAGGACGAGGATGCTGATCTGCTGATCGACAGATGGGGTTGCCGGGAGGCTTCCGCGCAACTTCGCGTTCAGGTTGTTGCGGAGATGCCCGGAGAGCCGGTGGTTCTCCTCGACCGGTTCCGGGCCCTGCGCGCCCTCGCTGGCGGGGGTCTGGACGGGTTTGAACTCGTCGAGTGTCAGGGCCTGGCGAGGGAGATAACGGCCGCGGGTGGCATCGATCGGGAGCCGATCGACTTTGCACAAGACGGAAACACAGTCTTCTACCTGGCGAGCCTCGAAGACGAAGAGCTTCTGGGCAGGCTCGCGGGGGAGTTCGATCTACGACTCACGACGATGAGCATCGCGCGTATCCTCAGCGACGCCCAGGACGAGCAGATCAGGTCACGCATGGCGACGTGCCGGATCGAGCGCGATCCCGCCAAGAAGCTCTTGACGCTTGTCGATTCGCGCGTTTTGGAGTCGAAGCTGCCCGCGGGCCTGCTTCAAGCCGTCCGGCACCTCGGGGACAACGGAGGTGATTACCAACTGGCGGAGCTCCTGCTGCACGTGCATGGGTATGACGTCCTGCGCGAACTCCGCCACGAACTGCAGGAAGCCGGGTTCCCGGTCCCAACGCAGTGGGCAGGTTCTGCTCCAGCTATCAGCTTCGTCCGACAACTTGGCCTTCCCGCCGAATACGCTGGCGAGCGAGGGCAGCGACTTGAAGCTGACCTCACTGTGCCGGGCCCACCCGACTTGAACCCCTTGCACCCATACCAGGAGAAGCTGGCTGGGGATATTCGCCAGCTGATCAAGGATCCCGATCGCGCGCTGCTGTTCCTGCCCACAGGGGCTGGAAAGACACGCGTCACGGTGCAGGCTTTGGTGCATGCCTTCGTCGAAGACGGCCTGAATGGACCGTTGCTGTGGATCGCGCAGAGCGAGGAACTCTGCGAGCAGGCAGTCCAAACCTGGAGCGTGGTCTGGAGGCAGTTCGGCGACCGCAGGCCACTTCGACTTTCCCGTCTATGGGACCGGAACGAGGTGGCTCCCAGCGACGACGAGGTCATGGTGGTGGTCGCGACCGACGCCAAGCTCGCAATCTGCCGGGACAAGGACGACTACGACTGGCTGAGTCAACCATCTATGGTCGTAATCGACGAAGCCCATGTGGCAACGGGGAAGGACTACACCGCGACGCTGAGATGGCTAGGGCTGGACCATCGCAAAACAACGCGTCCGCTCCTCGGCCTGACGGCGACTCCGTTCAAAGGCACAGGCGGCGAAGAAGCGAACATACGGCTGGCCACCCGGTTCGACAAGCGTCTGCTGGACGCACTCGGCGAAGACCCGTATGCGGCACTACAGGCTCAGGGCGTCCTCTCGCGGGTAGAGCACCGCATCCTCGACGGCGCGAATCTAGAACTCGATGCGCAGGAACGGGAATATGCCCTCAGAACCCGGCAGCTCCCGCAGGGTGCGCTCGATCGATTGGGGAAAGATCAGGCCCGCACACAGCGGTTACTGGAGGATATCGGGTCATTGCCCGACGAGTGGCCCGTCCTGGTCTTCACCGCGTCGGTGTTGTCGGCACAGGTCCTCGCCGCGCTGCTTCGTGTGCGCGGCATTGGCTCGGCAGCCGTCAGCGGGGCGACCCGTACTCAGGAGCGGCGCCGTAGCATCGAGGCGTTCCGCGCGGGCGACATCAGAGTCTTGACTAACTGCAATGTGCTCACTCAGGGATTCGACGCGCCGAGTGTCCGGGCCCTGTACATCGCCCGGCCCACCTTCAGCCCTAACGCCTACATACAGATGGTCGGACGTGGTTTGCGAGGACCAGCGAACGGCGGCAAAGAGGCGTGCTTGGTCGTCAACGTCGCAGACACTTTCGGCCAGTTCGGCGAGCGCCTGGCCTACCAGAAGTTCGACTATCTCTGGGAGCGGCAAGGGGGTCGGCTTCGGTGAGGCTGATTCCTGACCTCGACCGCCTCGGTAGCGTCGGAAGTACCGCGGAGCTTCGCGTTGCGAAGCTGCTCGCACAGGCCGAGCTGCCGGAGCCAGCGATGTGCCTGTACTCCGTGCATCTGCCTGCGCATGAGTACAAGCGGATGTCGGAGGTGGACTTCCTGGTCGTGTGGGACGACATGGTCCTGGTGATCGAGGTCAAAGGCGGCCGGCTTGGGCGGCACGGCGGAACATGGACCGTTAGGGACCGCTACGGGGAGATAACGGAGAAACGCGAGGGGCCGTTCGAGCAAGCACGTTCAGCGATGTTCGCGCTCGAGGCACGGTTGCAACAGCGGATCCCTGCCCTGGATGTCGCGTTCGGGTACCTGATCGTCACTCCAGACCAGGAACTTGGCGACGATCTTGAGTGGGAACCTCAGCAGCACGTGGGCTTCCGGTCGATGACAGTCTCGGGCATTGAGAAGGCTCTCGAAGAAGCGCGCCGCTTCTGGAAGTCGCGGACCGGCCGGCCGGTCCGGGGCGGCGCCTACCGTGACCTGCTGAAGGTGCTACGGCCCGATTTCGACCGTGTCCCGACGCTCCGAAGTAGCAGGGTCAACCTCGAAAGCGAGTACGTTCGACTGGCCGAACGGCAGTACGACCTGTTGCTGGGCGCCGAACGCAACCCGCGAGTTCTCTGCCTCGGCGGGGCGGGCTCGGGCAAGACGTTGCTCGCAGTCGAGACGGCCCGTCGTGCCGCGCGGCAGGGCCTTCGGGTCATGCTTACCTGTCGCTCCGAAGCGCTTGCGCGGGCTCTCCGGGAACAGCTCCGCGGGACGGACGTCGTCTGCGTTCCTGTCGGCGGCGCATTCGGCGCCGGCCCTGTCGATGTGCTCGTCGTCGACGAGGCGCAGGACATCCTGAACGTCGAGTCGTTGCTGGAACTGGATGAGCTGGTCGTCGGCGGTTGGTCAGGCGGACGGTGGCGCGTGTTTTGCGACCCGAACAACCAGGCGAACGTGGATGGGACGTTCGACCGTGGCTGTTTCGACGAGTTGTCGGCACTCTCGTCGGTGGTCGAGCTGCCGTTCAACTGCCGAAACACCGCGACCGTCGTGCACCAGACGCAGATGGTTACGACCGCCGACCTGGGGGTCGCCCGGGCGGGCGAGGGGCCGCCCGTCGAGTACAAGCGGTGTGTGGGCAAGAGTGCAGTCGCAGCTGTCCTCGACGCCCAGCTCAAGCGTTTGCGGAAGGACGAGGTCGACCTGGCTGACGTTGTCGTGGTGACGATGTGTGACAAGGTCTCCGAGAGCGCTGCGATGGCTACCAGGGCTTACCGGACAGGGCGACTCGTCGCGGGAGCGGGAGGTGTCGGGCCCGGAGTGGACACGGCGCGTCTGGTCACCGCCGCCGATATCAAGGGGCTGGAAGCCGCTCATGTCTGTGTCGTCGACGTTGACGACGTCCAGGGCTCCGTGTCCAGGGCACGGTTGTACGTCGCGATGACCCGACCACGAATCAGCCTTTGGCTCGCACTGTCGGAAAGCGCTTGGCGACAGATTGCAGAGGGACCGACCGAGTGAGGAGTGAACTGATGCATGCCTACGACCCGGTTTCAGTCCGGGACGACCTGGTGCAGTACCTCCGAGAGCAGTACCTCGGGCCAGCGAGCGGTGAGGAGGAAATCGTTCAAGGGCGGCCGGACAGGATCTACCTCGTCGGTACACTTTACCCCCGTGGTCGGTCGGCGGAGCGAATCGACGGCAGCGTCTTGGGCGACGTTTTACACGACGAGGAGCTGGACGAGCCCGTCGAGCTCGCCAACGCCTGGCACCCCGCCTCCGCAGCCATCTCGTTCCTCCACGACGCTGTCACTCTGCGATGCACCGTCACAGCAGCGGTCTATGAGCCGGAAGTCCCCGACGGCGGCGAAGGTGGCAGGGATCGCTGGCGGCGACGAAGGTTGATGCAGGAACCGGTCGAGGTCTCGGCGGATACCGTTGCTCCGGTCAAGAGACAGAACGTCTTGGAAGACCGTGCCCGGCTCGTGTCGGTGTGGAGGCCCGTCGGCGCACGGTGGCTCGTGACCGTGGCGTTGGAGAACCTCGCCGAACATGACGAGGCGGACTCCCCGCCCCCTACCGAGCAGTGCCTTTTCCAGGTCGACGTGCGGTGCGAAGCCTTGGGTGGCAGCATCTTGCCCTATCCGAGCAGCCAGGAGCTCAGCGCCGACGAGGAAGACGAGGAACTCCGCCTGCTCTATCGCGAGCGCCGCGCGTACGGCGTTGGCCACGGATGCTCGGTGATCTGGGAGTCCGGGCCCGACGGCACCGTCACCGTCGTGGCGACGGACATGCTTCCAGCGACCGTCGTTCCCGCGGTCAGGGCGAAGGGACTCAGCCTCCCGATCCTCGATCTCGCCCGTCTGGCTGACGAGACCCTGCCGGTCGACCGCCTCTGCGCCGAACTGAGCGAATTTGTCCTCGCCTACGAGGAGTGGATCGGCAAACGGGAAACGGAGGCGAAAGGGCTCGAGGAGCGATACCAGCTGGCCGCCGAGCGCTTGTTGGAACGGATGCGGCGCGCTGCCCACCGGATGAGGGAGGGCATCCAACTGCTGGGCGACGACAAAGACCAACGTCCGTTGCTTGCCTTCAGGCTCGCGAACGCCGCCATGCGCGAGCAGATGCTGCAGAGCCGCCACGTGAGGAAGTGGCCCGGCAGTCGTGGCGCTCCGCTGCCAGCGCGGCAGCTGCCCGCTGCGGAACCTGCCTGGCACCCGTTCCAACTCGGGTTCCAGCTGCTGTCTCTTGCTTCCACGGCCCTCGACACGCACGACGACCGGGAAACCGTCGACTTGATTTGGTTCCCTACGGGTGGTGGCAAGACGGAGGCATACCTTGGCCTCGCTGCATTCGAGATGATCCGGCGCCGTCTGTATCGAGGGATCCACGGCGGGGGCACTGCCGTCCTAACCCGGTACACCCTGCGGCTGCTGACCGCCCAACAGTTCCAACGCGCTGCGACGCTGATCTGCGCCTTGGAGCAGCTACGGGAGACGAGGCCGGAACTTCGGAATACACCGCCCTTCAGCATCGGCCTTTGGGTGGGTGGCGAGACCACGCCCAACAGCTTCCAGGACGCCCACCAGCTCACGATTGAGCTGAGAAAGGCTCAGGAACCGGAAAGCCCCTTCCAGATCCAATCCTGTCCGTGGTGTGGCAGTCCGCTCCTGCCGAGCACTAAACAGCAGGACTCTGGTGCGTACGGCGTTCGAACGACCAAGCACAGCTTTGAGCTGTTCTGCCCTCACGCCGAATGCCCTTTCCATTCTCTGTTGCCTGTGTGCGTCGTCGACGAGCAGATGTTCCAGGATCCTCCGACGCTGCTCGTCGCTACGGTGGACAAGCTGGCACGGCTCCCCTGGGTGACGGACGCTGGATCGTTGTTCGGTCTCGGTAACGTGCCCTACGACCCGCCCAGCCTGGTGATCCAAGACGAGTTGCACCTGCTGTCCGGCCCGCTGGGCACGACGGTGGCGCTCTACGAAGCCGCCGTTCAGAACTTGATCGGATGGCAAGGTTCACGCCCCAAGGTAGTGGCGTCCACCGCAACGATTCGGGCGGCAGATCATCAGGTGCGTGGGCTCTTCGGCTCGAAGGTTGCTCTTTTCCCGCCTAGCGGCCTCACCGCCGATAACAGCTTTTTCGCCGAGACGGATCACGACGCCCCGGGCAGGCTCTACCTGGGTCTCATGCCGCAGGCTCACACACAGGCCTTCGCGACCGTTCTCACCTGCGTCGCGTTACTGCAGGCACCGCGCTACCTCGGTCTGGAGGGTGACGCGCTTGACGCGTACTGGAGCGTCGTGGCTTATCACAACAGCCTGCGCGAGCTCGGCCGTACCGTGACCATCGCCCGGGACGACGTCGAGAGCATGCTTCGTGCCCGGGACAACAGAGACCGCCCGTCGCGTAGCCTGCGACGGGACGGAGTCGTCGAGCTCACGAGCAACGTGTCGGCCAACCAGTTGCCTAAGCTTCTGGCGCGGCTGGAGCGGCCGGTCCAGCATCCCGAGGCGATCGACCTTGTTGCGACGACCAACATGCTGTCGGTCGGTATCGACATCAGCCGGCTGGGGCTGATGCTGATGAACGGGCAACCCAAGACCACGTCCGAGTACATCCAGGCGACCAGCCGCGTGGGGCGGGCGAACGTGCCCGGACTCGTCGTGACGTTGCTTAGAGCAAGTAAGCCTCGCGATCGCTCTCACTACGAGGCGTTTCGGGCGTACCACCAGGCGCTCTACCGCTATGTGGAGCCGACGAGCGTAACGCCCTGGTCGCTGGCCTCGCGCCGCAGATCGCTTCCGGCCGCGCTTGTTCTTCTTGTCAGGCATGGCGCGGGCTTGCGCGCCAACGATGAAGCCGGTGACTTCCGGGCCGACGATCCTCTGGTGAGGGTGGCCGTGGAGAAGCTCTGCGCCCTTGCCCGCAAGGCCGACCCTGATGAAGCACAACAGGTCGAAACTGACTTGCGGCAGCTCGTCGATGACTGGGAGCACCGTAGTCGGCGGGCCGAGGAATTGGGCGAGCGGCTGAGCTACGACTCGAAGAACGGCCCGGCACTGCTCAAGGACTTCGGGGAGCAGCGCGATGGATGGGCCCTGATGCACTCGATGCGATCGGTCGACCGGCAGGTCCGCGTGGTGGCCGTGGGGGAGTCGTTGTGACGAAAAAGGGCCGGTCCAACATGAGAACCGTCAGGCTCAGCCAGGTCGTGTCTCCGTTCGGGGTGGGGGCTGTCTTCGATGTCCTCGGAGAATCCCTGATGGGCGTCGACATCAGCGGGTGGGCGTATAACAAGAGCACAAGGGTCGTGTCACGGCGGCTGGAGGAGGCTCTCGGCGTGAAAGAGCTGCGCTCGCCGCCGAGCGTCCCGTCCTACCCGTCCAAGCACACTCCCGGGATCCCCTACCAGCGCTTTCCGCGCTGGCTCTTTTGCCAGGACTGTCGACGTATGCGCTACGTACGGAGCCTCGAGGAGACCGGTGAGGCGCCGAAATGCGTGCACTGCACGGCACACATGGTGCCCATGCGATTCATCGCGGTGTGTGCGAAACGCGGGCACGTGATGGACGTTCCCTGGGACCGGTGGGCGCACTCGCAGCCGGGAACCGAGGACCAGAAGCGATGCCGCAAGCAGGAGCTGCGCTTCGAGACGAGGAGCGGCGGATCTGAAGGGCTGTCCAGCCTGGTCGTGCACTGCATGACCTGCAAGGCGTCGCGGGACCTCGGCGAGCTTCCGAGCCGGGACTCTCTGAAGAGGATCGGTGTGCGGTGCTCCGGAACGCAGCCGTGGCAGCGGGGCAGTTTTTCGTGCGACGAACGGATTGAGGTCCTCCAGCGTGGGGCTACCAACGTCACTCTTTCAGAGACGACTACGGCGTTGGATATCCCGGAACCGACCGTTCCGGCTCGGGACCTCGAGGCTGAAATCCGGCAGCACCGCAACTTCGACGATGTTCGTACCGCTCCCGACGGGCCGCGGGCCGCGGTGCTGGTCGAGTTGATCGCCGAGGATCTGGGGGTGTCCAAGGATCTCGTCCTGCGCGTCGTCAGAGGTGACGGGGGCACGGACTCGGCGGAGGGCTTGCGCGAAACCCGAGCAGGGTTGCTCAACGGCGAGTGGCGGGCGTTCATGCAGGCCACCGACGCCGACGGTGAGCCGACGGGGAACCCCAACTTCATCGTGTCGTCCGCAGAGCTCGTGGCGGGCGCGGGCAGTCACGTGCACAGCTTGCTCGCCGAGAAGGTCCAGGACGTTGTGTTGGTTCATCGCCTACGGGAGGTCCGGGTCCTTCACGGGTTCCGTCGATACGACCTTGCCGCGGACGTCGTTCCGGTCGACCTCGGGTCTCGCGGGCGGGAGCGCTGGCTTCCGGCAACCGAGTCGTTCGGAGAGGGCATTTTTCTGTCATTGGACCAGCAACGGTTGGCCTCCTGGGAGCAGATCGAAGCCGTCGTCGAACGTACGGAAATCCTCGAGCGACGCCGCCGTGACAGCCACATCGGATCACGATTCGCGGAGGTCTCGCCGAGGTCGGTTCTTCTTCACACACTCGCACACCTGCAGATCCGTCGCTTGGCCTTCTCTTGCGGCTACTCGGCGGCCTCCCTGCGCGAGCGTATTTACGCTGGCGTCGGGCCGGACCCGGAAGCCGGGTTTTTGATCTATACGGCGGCTGGCGATGCCGAGGGGACCCTTGGCGGGCTTGTCCGGCAGGGCGAAGACCCGCGCCTTGCGCAGACGCTGCTGGCCGCACTTGAGGAAGCGGCCTGGTGTTCCGCCGACCCGGTATGCCGCGAGAGCCGGGGGCAGGGGTTGAACAGCCTGAACCTCGCTGGCTGCCACGGCTGCTGCCTCGTCGGGGAGACGTCGTGCGAACGATCGAATGTGCTGCTCGATCGTGTCCTGGTGGTCGGTGACGACAAGACACCGGGATTCTTCGGCGATGTGGTCGAGGCCCTTCGAGCTGCCTCTGTGGATCGGATATGAGCGCGGCAGGGGAGCCACCTGGCGAGGGCTGTCGGATGGACGCCTTGGCGGATCCGCTGGCCGACCCCCGCCATGTCGAGCTAGCGCCCTGGCAGCTCTACGCTGTCGAGACGTGGGTCAGCGGCAGCGAGCGCCTGGCGTACCGCGGGACGCTGGAGATCTTTACAGGTGGGGGCAAATCGCTGATCGCGTTGGAGTGCATTCGTCGAGCCGCACTCCTTGAACCGCAACTTCGCGTCGCCATCGTCGTGCCGACACTCGCCCTCGCGCGCCAGTGGCACAACGTGGTGCTCCGCCACACAATGCTGGATCCGCGGGACGTGGGTCGGCTCGACGGCGACCACAAGGACGACCTGCAATCGAAGCTGATTCTGATCAGCGTGCTCAACACGGCCGCCGAGCGGCTCCCCGAACTGGCGGTAGCTGCCTCGGCCCCGGTGATGCTCGTCGTCGACGAGTGTCATCGCGCGGGAGCGCCTCGTTTTTCACGAGTGCTGGAAACGAAAGCGTCCTTCCGACTCGGCCTCAGCGCGACCGCCGAGCGCGACGACGTTGACGAGCATGGCCTGCCGATCCAGTACGACGACCACGTACTCGGTGAGAAGCTCGGCCCCCTGGTTTACCGCTTCGATCTCCGCGCAGCCCGGAGAGTCGGGTGGCTTCCGGAGTACACCGTGCATCACCACGCGGTGGAGTTGACGCCGGAGGAGCGCCGCCGCTATGAACAGCTGACGCGACGTATCGACGACCTGTCGGAGCGGCTGGACGACTCGGGTGTGCCAAACTCGCTGGCGCGCCAGGCGACGGGGCGGCCCGGTGAGATAGGGGTGCTGGCCCGTAGCTACGTCGGGACGGTGGGGCAGCGGAAGGACCTACTATACCGGGCGGGCGAGCGCGCGCGTGTGGCGACGGAGATCCTGAGCGGTCTGGCCGAGCGGGCGGAGAAGGCGCGCGCGTTGTTGTTCCACGAGCGCATCGACGAGGCGGCGGACCTGCACCGTCGGTTAACGGAAGCCGGCCTGGGATTTCCGATCGGCCTAGAGCACTCCGGACTGCCCGGGGCGGAGCGACGGGACGCCCTCGCACGCTTCGCCCAGGGCTCGACACCCGTCCTCGTAAGCGTAAAGTCACTCATTGAGGGCATCGACGTGCCGGACGCCGACGTCGGCATATCCGTCGCCTCATCATCCAGCGTCAGACAGCGGGTACAGGCCCTTGGTCGGGTCTTGCGACGGCGTTTCGACGGTCGCAGCAAACACGCCGAGATGCACATCCTCTACGTCCATGACACCGTCGACGAGGCGATCTATGCCAAGGAGGGCTGGTCCGACCTGACCGGAGAGGCCGTCAACCGGTACTGGCGGTGGCGGCCCGGGGCCGTAGATCCGGAGGATCGCCAGGGGCCGCCAAGGACGCCCAGGCCCACCGAGGACCAATTTTGGGAAAGCCTCGGCCGCACGGTGCCCCCGGAGCCGGTGTTGTGGACACCCGACCTGCCAGTTTCGGAGTGGAGTCTTGATTCCCGTAGCTCCGTCACGACGGTCAGCGGCAAGCTCGTGACCAACCCGCAGGACGTCGCTCGGAAGGTTTCCTTGATCAAGGATGGCGGTGGGCGCTTCCGTGTCTCCAGTCGGTATCGGCTGGTCGTGGTGCCTGAGTTGAAGGGTGGGGAGATGCGGGCGTGGCTGGTCGGCCAGCTCGCCGAACCGTTCGAATTCGTCGCAGACGTGGGCGCCGAGACTTACCCGGTTGCTCCTGTCGAGGAGCCCGAACCCGGAGCTCCCTACTACGGTCCAAACGACCGGAGGGGCGGCAGTTACCACGTCAGGCAGAAGTCTGGCGGCGTCATCGAGCGCCGCGTCGCCAACGGTCGGGAGTGGGCCGTGGCCGACCCGTCCGACGGTCCGGCCGATCTGGTCGACAACGTCGCTCGTCTGCTGCATGCCTGGCGGCGAACGGGTGAGAATGGCCTGCAGTTCCACGTCAACCAAGCCGGGGATGCCTATTACGTGAGCGGCGGGCAAATTCGCTTCCTTGCCCGCGTGCCGGGCGGCTTCGCGTGGCCAAAATAACCGAAATATTTGAATCCAACTACGACCGAGGGCGATGTGAAGGTACCCAAGCAACGGCGGGCATACCCCTGGATCGAGCCGTCGTCGACCAAGACCGACGCCAAGTACCGGGTAACCGCCGATGGGCACATCCGACTTGTCTACATAGTGGACCGACGGGAACGAGCTCTCCTGACGACGGACCAGCACTCGCCACTCGTCAAGATGGTCGCCGAAGTCAAGAGAGAGCATGGAGAGCCCCCTTCCGGCGTCTTCTACATCAACGAGTGGCGGCACGTGCTCGTCAAGGCCGGTGGAGGGACCTGGTACGCGGGGCGCTACGACCAGCTATTGGAATTCGATCTGGACGAGACGAGGATCTCCCCGGTCGCGCCCGGCCATCTATCTCCGGGTGACAACTGGGTCGGTCCGCGCGTCGGCGTCAAGTACATTCTGAAGGCGTCCGGAGACGACATCTACTGCCGCCGACAGATCCGGCCTGGGCGGCAGCGGGACGAGTACCTGTCGGACTACCTGGCGTCAGCCAGCGAGGTAGTGCGCCGCTGGGCCAAGCACAAGAGGGCTGGGGGCAGCATCTATATCAACGAGGCACGTGAGCTGTTCGCCCCGGTCGGCACGGACGTCGTCGCGTACACATATCTCGGGCGCGTCCCGCTCGATAGCTGGTTTCCGCAGCCGGACGTCGACAACGAATACTAAGTCGGAGCGTTCGTGGTGGGACCCGGCCGCGCGTATGGGGCCGGGTCGGCCACGAAGCGGGCGGCATTGAGTTCCGGGGTACGGTTGGTCATCGGGGTTCTAGGTTCCGGACGGGCGGTTTGATCACAATGTCGGCCGAGCAAGCTGCAGCGCCGCCGCCTCCGATGGTGCCCTCGTCGCCGTTGGTTTCGGCGCAGATGAGTCGCCTGCCTCGTCGAGACACAGGGCCGGAGGTTCAGCTTCGCCAGCTGTTGCATGCTCAGGGTCTTCGCTATCGGGTACAACTGCCGGTACCGGATTGGCGGCGCCGGACGATCGACATTGCCTTCACCCGCGTCAAGGTAGCCATCTTCGTCGACGGCTGCTTCTGGCACGGCTGCCCCCAACACGGCATGGTTCCACGGAGCAATCAGGCGTGGTGGGCAGCCAAACTTGAAGGAAACCGTCGCCGGGACGCGGAGACCAGCTCTCACCTCCAATCCCGCGGCTGGAAAGTGCTGCGTCTCTGGGCGCACCAAGATGTTTCCGCCATGGCTGTAGCGGTCATACAAGCTGTGCGGGTGACCGAGGTATCAGTCTGAGGGGCTGACCCCACGGACCTCTCCAGGCTCGTCCGCGTGCCCCTCGAGCTTGCCGAGTTCGTTGGAAGTCGGCAAGGACTGGCGCTCCATCCCCATGATTTTTGTCGCAATGCGTTCTGCCAGCAGGCTCGGGACCGCGTTTCCTACTTGCAGTGCCATTGCGTCGTGGGTGCCATGCAGATGCGCCTTCCGCGGGAACGTCTGCAGCAGCATGGCTTCGCGGAGGGTGATTGCACGGTCCTGTTCGGGATGCGCGAAACGCCCCCTCGTCACGTTGGTGCAGCCCGAGGTGAGGGTGGGCGCTACCCGGTCCCACCACATGCGGCCGTAAATGTCGTAGTGGCCGTTGTGATTCTTGTGGCAGTTGAGCACGAGATCCTCGGGCAGATCTGCCCGCCCGCCGCCCTCGGGGATCCGGGCCAGCCTGCGGAGCGCAAGCTTGCTGTGTCGACGAGCCTTGTGGAATGGATCGTGAGGATCAGCTTCAGCGGGCGCCAACGGTGGCAGACCGTAAATTGCCTGCCGCACCGTCGCGTACGGCTTCTTGTCGCCTTTGGAACCGTGCGTGGGCTCAGGCAGCTGCGGTTCCGTGACCCTACTGCCGATGACGAGAACTCGCCGGCGTCGCTGCGGTACGCCGTAGTCCGCGGCGTCAATCACGTCCCATGCGATCCGGTATCCCATCGCATCGAGTCTCTCGCGAAAGATTTCGAAGTACTCCGACCACCGGCCGCCTACAAGGCCCGGGACGTTCTCGAATGCGATGTGGCGTGGCTGGAGGGCTTCGACCAGTCGGAGATATTCGAAGATCAGAGAGTTTCGACGCAAGTCATGATCACTGGCGGCGCTTCCCCTACGAAGCACGGTGAAGCTCTGACATGGTGGGCAGCCAAACAGTAGAGTCAGCTCACCCGGCTGGACGCCGACGGCCTGGAGCTCCGTGACTGACACGTCGCGGATGTCTTTGACGATCGGCTTCACGCCTACGTTCAAGGCGAAGGCTGCCGCGGCGTCCACGTCGATCTCGATCGCGGCGAGGGTCTTGAAGCCGGCCTTCTTGAATCCCATAGATCCGCCGCCGCAGCCCGCGAACAGGTCGACAACGGTGTGCATGTGTTCCGCTCCGCTCCGCGCTTCCGGGCCGCCCTAGGTCATGATCGGCTTGAAGGTAGACGATAGCTGGCGCTGGCTGGGTAGGCGCAAGGGGACGCGCTGGCGGGTTACGGCGTCCGGCGGCAGTGGAACAAGTAGCCGTTCGGCCCGGCAACCGGTTCGAACTGGCCATCCGGTCTGACGATCGGCTGTGGCGACCGCGAAGGGGCTGGGACGGGCGAACCGAAGATCCAATCCGGTCGCCGCGCGGTGTCCACCTACGCCGGAGCATCGTCTGTCACGCCACCACCCGCAGCTGCCGACGTTCCCCTAGTTGCGGTCTTCTGCGATGGCAAGGCTCCTCAGGAGATTGTTCTGGAGGGGATGAAGGAGCGTTGGACTTGAGGAAACGCGTGTTTACCTTTCCTGACCCAGCGACTCCACGAGGGTGGAGCGTATCGGTTCGCCTGAAGGCTGTCTAGATCGGGATTGCGGCGGTCGTCGATCCAGCGCATGTCGAATGCGTCGCCGCGGTCGGAGGCGTCTACAACGGCGATATCCAGGGCAAGGTTTGGGAAGCTGCCGCCCGTGTTTTCGTCCTGCTGTACGACGTGCTCGAGACTCTGAATGATGCCGACCCCGCAGAACTCCACGTGGCCTTTCACCAGGGCCTGCCCGTCTCGCTCGACCGTCACCGAGCGGAATAGCAGGAGTGGCGGGGCGAGCAGGCGATCCTCGATGCAGGTAGCTGCAAAGAGGGGCCAGGCCTCGATCAGGGCCTTGTTGCCGGCGGTGGTGCCGAGCGAGCCTGGGGTGGTTGCCTTGTGGTCTCCGTAGTAGCGAACCTGGCCATGGTTCAGGTCGAACTCGTCGTACCAGGGATTAGTTGCGTGCCCGGCCTTCCAAGGACTGGATCGTAGGGCAACGACAGGCCGTCGTACCCCGTCCGGCCCGTGGACGTTTGCGGTCGCATTGATTCCTCGCTCCAGCTGGATGCGCGGCAGACGCCCGTCGGGCGACGACGTTACGAAGTAGTAGTTGAGGTAGCCGTTCAGTGTCTCTTCATTGGGGTTTGCATCCCGCGCATAGCGAAGGATGTCGTGCGTCCGGACGATGCGGGGCTTCATGATCACATTCTGCCACCTTCGGACTGCGCATGAACAGCCCCGACTAATGCCTCTAGCTGAAAGCCGCCACGAGGACGCCAAGGGATGTCAACGCCGGCTGAACTTTGGCTCTGGCACACATTTTGTGAGTCGCGCTCGCCGGTAGTTCGGGTTGGGTGCCGAGGTGGAGATCATTCCGGCGTTGCTGCCGCACCTGACAGGCCTGCGGGTGGAAGCGGTGGCGGTTCGGGGCATCACGGTCAGGATCGACGCGGCGACGCAGACGGTGCGGGCGCCGTGCGGGGTCTGCGGTACCTGGTCGACCACGGTGCACGGTCGCTATCTGCGGCGGCTGGCCGATGTCAGGTTGGGTGGCCATGAGGTGCTGGTTGCCTTGACGGTCCGTCGATTCGCCTGCGTGAACGCCAAATGCGGACGGCGGACGTTCGTCGAGCAAGTGCCAGGGTTGACCCGAAGGCATGCCCGCCACACGGTCCTCGCGACAGGTGATCTGCAAGCCGTCGCGGCGGCGTTGGGCGGTCGACCGGGCAGCCGGTTGGCGCAGCGGTTGGCCGTGTCGGTGTCCCGCTCCACGTTGATCCGGATGATCCGGCGGATGCCCGACCCGTCGCCGGTGACGCCGACGGTGCTGGGCGTCGACGACTTCGCCCGCCGCCGAGGGCACCGATACGCGACGGTGCTGCTCGACATGCACACCCGCCGGCCGATCGACGTTCTGCCCGACCGCACCGCCGACACCCTCGCCGCCTGGCTGCGCGAGCATCCTGGCGTTCAGATCATCTGCCGCGACCGAGGCGGCAGCTACGCCGAGGGCGCCCGCAAGGGAGCACCTGACGCGATCCAGGTCGCCGACCGGTGGCACCTGCTGAAGAACCTCAGCGACACCGTCGAAAAAGTCATCCGTGGACACCGCCGTTGCCTACGCACCCACACCGAACCGACCTCCGTCCTGGCCGCTCCGGCCGACGAGCCGGTCAGGACGGGACGGCGGGCGGCGAACACCGGCCAACGCCACGCGGCCGTGCACGCCCTGCGAGCCGAAGGACTGTCGATCAGCGCGACCGCCCGCCGGCTCGACATGAACGTCAGAACCGCCCGCAAGTACGCCCACGCCACCACCGCCGAGGCGTTGATCGGCCCGAACGCCGCCAACCGACCCAGCGTCCTCGCCCCGTTCCACCCCTACCTGCGGCAACGCCTCACCGACGGCGTCCACCAGACAGCCGTGCTGCACGCCGAGATCGTGGCCCGCGGCTACCGGGGCAGCTTGCGGGTACTGCGGGACTGGCTCGCCATCAACCGCACCCGCCCCACCCCTGCGACCGCAGTACGGGTGCCGTCGGCCCGGCGGATCACCGCCTGGATCATGCGACCCGGCCACAAAATTACCGATGACGACCGCGCTGATCTCACCGACGCCCGCAGCCGCTGCCCCGAGCTCGACACCGTCGCCGGCCTCGCCCGCGGGTTCGCCGCGCTGGTCCGCCACCAGGGCACCGGACAACACCTCGACGCCTGGATCAACCGCGCCCGCCACGCCGGATACCCCGAAATCCGCGGCTTCGCCGCCGGCCTGGCCAGCGACCGTGACGCCGTCGTCGCCGGCCTCACCCAGCCCTGGAGCTCAGGCCCCGTCGAAGGCCAAGTCAACCGCATCAAGACGATCAAGCGACAAATGTATGGCCGCGCGAACCTCGACCTCCTCCGCAAACGCGTCCTGACCACCCCGTGAGCCACCAACAAGATCAATCACAGAATGTGTGCCAGAGCCAGTTTTCAGGCGGAGCCGACAAGGGACGCTACCGGCTCGAAGCCCACCGTTGGTGCACCGCCCGAAGGTGATGCAGGGGCCGCCGCAGCTAGCTCTCGAGTCGTGCCCGGTTGCGGGGGGATCTGCTGCCCCACCAGCTGTTGTCCTACGACTGAGGAATGGTCGGCGTCCCCTTCTGGTCTTTCCGCTGTATGGTCCACTCGATGACGGATCGGCCGTGCGGTTTTGCAGCGGCGGGTGCTGCGATAGACACCTGAACCGCCCCGGATCTTGTAGAGATGTACCGACACCGGAGCGGATCGCCAACCGGATGGGAGAGCAGGAGTGATTGTCATCGCCTGCGCCGCCGAACCGGACCCGCTGCGCAGGGTGGTGGATTACGTCAAGCAGCGCGGCAGGACCATCCGGCAGTACGACCTGACGGGCGAGGGCGACCCGGACCTGCTCACTCTGGAGGACGTTGTCCGCACTCGGATCATCAGGTCGCGGATCAGCAACGAAGAGCGCGACTGGCTCGTAGCGAGAGCAGCCGAAGGCCAAGAACTTTGGTCCGTGGTGGCCCCTGACGCTCGGCTGGCCGACGCCGATCCCGCAGAGGTGGGCCTGCTGTACGACAGGGCCCTCGCGCTGTTCAAGCATTTCCATGACCAGCGGCCCTCCGGCCTGGCGACGGGAAAGATATCCAAGGTGTTGCATCTGAAGCGGCGAGGGTTGTTCCCGATCCTGGATTCGCAGCTGGCGGACAGGTATCGGCGGAAGGCAGCGGACTGCGCCCGCCGGCACAGAGCCGACCGGCCGGGCCTTCGACTGGCCTACTGGATCGCGATCCGAGGAGACCTCGTCGACCCGACGAACGTGGCGGGGTTATGGCGCCTGCGCGAGGACCTGGCCTCTCACCAGGATGAACTCGTCCGGCGTGCGGCTCACCTTACTGACCTCCGTTTACTCGACATCCTCACCTGGAGGTAGCGTCCCGGCATGCCTGACACCGAGACCGAAGGTCTGCTTACCGGTTTCACCGACCCTCCCCGTACACCATGGAGGTTGCTGCCAGGGTGCCTCGCGCGCCCGGCGTGCATGTGGTCCTCGACGGCGGCACCGTCGTCTACGTCGGTTACACCGGGATCTGCGTAAACGCCTCCGGCAGCACTTGACCGGGAACCGTGGATCATCGGTACTGCACGAGCAGGTCGGCCAGCTACTCGACAGGCAGGGTTCCGTAGCGACGGCGCAGGACATCGCCGACTGGCTGGGCCGGTGCCACGTCCGCTGGGAGGAGACCGACAACCCGGAGGGTACGAAGGAAGCCTCGGTTCTGGCCCTCAAGCCCCGCTTCAACCGGCAAGTGCCGAAGCCGCGCCCCATGGGGCGTAGCAAACGAGGATCGTCGCAAGCCATTCGAGGCACTGAACGCGAGTTCAGATGCCTGGCTCTGGTGTGCTGGCGATCTGGGTGACGAGGAAGTCGAGCCATTCTGCTTGGCCGTTCGGGGGGATGCGGCCGCTCTCGGGAGGGGCGGCAATGCCGTGCAAGGCGCTCCAAGTGACTTCGGCGAAGAGCTCGCGTCGCTGGTTGTCCGGGCGGAAGCAACTCACGAACTCGTCGAAAGCGGCGCGCAATGGGGGCGGCGTCTCGGTGTGCGCAAACTTCACGTCGGTCGGCAGGACGAACTGGCCTGGTAGAGGGGGCTGCTCGGTCGCGAACTCCAGGTAGGCGCGGCAGACGGCATGCAATGCCGCAGGCCGCTCGGGGGCGGCCAGCCGGGCACGGCGCAGGCGGGCCGCGAGTTCGCCGAAGCCTTCGATAGCGACGGCACGCATGATGTCGTCCTTGCCGGTGAAGTGGCTGTAGAGCACCGGCTGGCTATACTCGACGCGCTCGGCCAGGACCGCACCAGTCCCGCTTGGCTGTCGGTCAAGGCGGTGCGTGATATTGCCGCGGGCCTCTTCATCCTCATCCTGGTGGTCGGCGGGACAACCCACCTGCTGGGCTGGCTCATGCTGGCTGCCACCCTCATCCCCATCGGCGACGCGCTAATCGTGATGCGCAGCGGCGGGCCCAGGGCGGCCGTCTATGGCATCCACGGCGCTACGGCAGCGGTGATGCTGTCGATCCGCGTGCTCCTGCTCATTGCCTAACCGGTCACGCTCGACTGCTGACCGATTGAGGCATCTCTAGGCCAGCACGAGCCTGGACGCGTTACGCGACGCGGAGACGGTCCACGACCGTACGCCAACCCAGTTCAGCAGGCAGGGGCGTTACGGCGACGGTCGCGTCCTCCAATAGCCGTAGGTGCCGGTCGTAGCTGGGTGGGCGGCCAACTGTTCCTTGACGTTCGGAAATGCGTAGACCGGGATGCCCGCGCCGAGCGCCTCGTTGAGGATGCCGAGGGCAGGGGCGTCGTTTATCCCCTGGGCCCACTTGTTGATGACGTTGAAGGTGGCCGGTAAGACGGCAACGGCCGTGGCCGGTGGATGCGGCTCGGGCTCGCCGGGCGTTCGCCATTCCACTCGCACGGGAAAGCCGGTCTGCCAGTGCCTGTCGGTCGATCCAGGTGGCGGCGGTCGGCGTGGCGGTGAGGCAGACGGTCCAGCCGTCTGTTGCAGCAACTCGATCAGCTCACCGACCCGCAGTACGTGAGGTGCGGCGCAGGCGACCAGGGCGAGCACCGGGCCTTCGGTCATTCGCAGGCCCGGACCGTCGACGAAGCCGTCGGGTGGGGCAAGTCTGTCGTCAGGACCAGGAACTCCGGCGCGTTCTCCCAACTCGGCCGCAGCCGAGCCTGCTGCCTCCAGCCCCACGAGTCGTAAGCACGTCGGGCGATCGCGTTGTCGGGACGGACGAGCAGGGTGGCGCGCTGCTCGGTACGGCCACTCAGCAGCCGATCATGCAATGCTCGCGCCACACCTTTGCGCCGCCAGCCGGCCCGCACCAGCAGTTCGCTGATGGCGAAGGTCCGTCGGCCGTCCTCGTCGGTGAACCCGGCGGGTACATCCCCGTTGAGCCCCTCCCACCATCGGGTTTGCGGCGGAAGCGGGAAGCCGTAGATGTAAGCGATCAGTACTCCGTTGACTGTGGCGGTGACGAGCTGCCACCCATTGCGTTCCCGGTGTGCGCCGAGCTGGCGAAGGTAGCGCTCCTCGCTGTAGAACTCCCCCTCGTCGGCGTGCACTTCCAGGTAGAGGCTCACGAGTTCGTCGACGAGCTTTTCGGCCTCATCGGTGGCGTAGGTCTGTAGGACAAGGTTGGCGATCATCTCGTCACCTGCTGGTCGTACGCGCGTGTGAACTGTTGGACGGCGGCGGTCGGACGCTCCAGCCTGCCGAGGTTCGCCCTGACTCCGGCCAGGTGTCTCGCCACCCGCTGGGAACGCAGCTGGCTCACAGCGGGCAACGCGTCCAGCGCCATCCGGGCCGCCTGGTTGACGTCGCCCTGCTGCCGGGTCGCCTCGATCAGGTGGACGGAGTACAGGATCTGGTTGCGCCGGTGTGCCGGGGATGGGTTCGCGGTGACCGCTCGAAAGGCGTCCGCTGCGCGCCCTGACTGGCCGAGGCACAGGTAGGAGAGCCCGCGAATGCCCTGGACCTCCTGGTTGTTGACGAAGTGCACGAAACCCTGGTCGTCGTCGTGCGGGCCGCGGTCCAACTCGTGGCGGGCCTTGGCCATGGCCCGCTCGTAGCCACTCGCATCATTCAGCACAGCGAACGTGTGCGCCCGCCGGAGATGCAGGAGGCTCCGCAGACGAGGGGTGGCCCAGCCGGCGGACGCCCGTAGCGCCGCCTCGGCGCAGTGCAGGGACTCGATCGGTTGTGCTTCGCGCATGAGCAGCGCGAGGTGGGTCAGCGCGCGAACCTCGACCTGCGGATCGTCGGCGATCCGTGCTCGGGTGATCGCCTCGTTGAGATATGGGCGGGCGGTGGCTCGTCGCTCCGAGTCGATCGCCAGCCAAGCGGCCTCGACCGCGAGATCGGCGAGCGCGCTTTGCAACGCATCGCTCACCTCGCGGCTGTACCGGGCCTTGGCGGCCCAGTTCAGCAGGCGGGAGTGCACCTGGACGGCCACGTCGCAGAGTTCGTTGGCGCCTACGGCGGCGTCGGCCTGGCGTAGTTCGTTGACGAGGGTGCAGGCAACGCGAACCTGTTCCATACCGATCGTGGAAGGGGGGTCGACGAGCTCCGCCAACAACTCCAGGTGAGCCGCAGATGCCAGACCGGCCAGAGCGGCAAGCGTGCTGAACTGTCGGCGGTCCGTGGTGGCCACCTCCTCAGTCGGTGCTGCATCGACGGGATCGTCCAGCTCGTTCGGCCAAGACCTGACGACCGGTCCGGGAAGCGGCTGCCCCGCCGTGGCTGATGGAGGATCTGCGGCGACCCCGGTCTGCGGTGTGGTGGGTAGAGCGAACCATAGAAGTTTCGCCGGCAGGCGTAGTAGCTGTGCCCAATGTGTCAGACGGTCAAGGTGCACCACGGGCGGGCCGTTCTCGATCCGGCTGAGCTGGGCCTGAGTGATGCCCAACCAGTCCGCGACGGCGACCTGCGGCAGTGGATTCCGACCGTGGTAGGGGTGATGCCGGTACGCCCGGATCACCCGCCCGAGATGTCGTTGCGCCAGCGCGTCACGTACCGGCTCGTGTTTCCAGAAGGACGACGGTACCGGCGGCGGCACGCTCAGCCTGTCGCGTTCGGCCGCGTGGCAGGGTGCGCAGCGTCCACTGTCGTTGTCGCGCGCCAGGCGGCTGCCACATCGAGGGCATTTCGCATGTCTCACCGGCGACCTCGCTGTTCCCGGTCGGCTGTGTCGATTGCGCTCAGTTGAGCCTATCTATTCAACCCGTCAGCGCGGACTGCGATATGCGCGCTACGTATATCGATCATTTGAAGGCCGAGGTCGCCGGAGTGCCGCAGCACCGTCCGTAAGCGAGATGGCCATCAGTGCGACGTCACTGCTCGGTGGAGCAGTCAGATGCGAAGTGTGCATGTCGGCTACTTCGCCCACGTCATACGGCCCGCCCTGCTGATCCAGAACTCTGCCAGACATGGCCCGGGGCGGGTGCTGGGCTCCGGTGGTGCCGACCCCCGACGGCGCGTCGTCCCCGCCCGCCTCGGTGCCGCAACCACAGCAGGGGAGGGACATGGATTCGAATGACCAGGTGCTCGGCGAGCTGCCGATGCCGCCGTACGTGACAGCCGAGGATGTCGGTTTCGCCGTGAAGGCGGTGACCGTACACGCCGCCGAGCAGTGGCCCGAGGGGCCGCGCTGCCGCAGCGATCGTGCGCCGCATCCGTACCGGCTGCATCGGTGGGGGCGGCGGGTGTTGGACCGGCGCGACCTCAGCGACCGGCAGTTCCGGGCGCTGATCGCCGAGCAGGAGGCACCGCGGCCATGATCTACTTGTCCGGGGAGCGCCTACACCCACATCACATCCGCACCGCCGACTTCGAGCGGCGCTGGCGGGGTCTCGACCCGCGCCAGGTGTACAACTACCTGAACCGGGCGGCCGACGAGATCGACAGGCTGCATCGGGAGCTGACAACCGCGAACACCGAGGCCGAGCGGATCCGGCAGGCGTTGCGGCAGTGGCAGTCGCGGCACGCCGACGGCCGGCAGGCCCGGCACGCCGACTGCCGGCCGGCAACCCACGACCACCGAACAGGGGAGCGGCGGTGAGCCGGGATGCGGTGACTCGTTGGCTGCGGCTGGTCGAGGCGGACGCGGAGCTGTCGGCGTACCTCATCGGGGTTGATCGGGACCGGCTCGCCGCGCACGTGGCCCGGCAGCTCGCGGCCGGCGGACCGGTGTTCGACGGCTGGCCGGGGCTGCCGGAGGCGCAGCGGCGGCGGGCCGCCGACTACCTGGCCGGGGTTCTCTCCGCCCGCGACCACCCAGTCATCGACGAGGCCGCCGCACGTTTCCGGGCCGAGCTGCGCGGCCCGGGGCTGCTGCCGGAGCGGGCGACGGCGCTCGTCGTCGCCGCACTGGCCCGGCTGGTCGGCGGCGGCGGTGACCGGGCCGGGCGGTTGGCGTTGCTGGCGGTGCTCGGCCGGGTTTACCGCCGGTACCGGCTGCGCCACGAGCACGGTTCGCTGATCGGTGCCGCGTTGGCGCCGGTGGCACCACGGCTGTGCCCGCAACAGGCCGGCTGGGAGCGACGGTGGTGGCGGGCCTGGGCGCTCGTCGAGCGCGCCGCCGGGCGGATGGGCGACGGGCCGGCGTTCTGGCCCGCCGAGGTGGTCGGCCGCGACCTGGCCGCCGAGGGCATCGTCATCCTGACGGTACGCCCCTGGCGGCGGCTGCCGTTCCGGCCCGGCCAGGCGGTGCCGGTCTGCCTGCCGCAGCATCCCGGCCGGTGGCGCTGGTACTGCCCGGCCAACGCCCCACGCCCCGACGGCACCGTCGAGCTGCACGTCCGCGCGGTCCCCGCCGGCACCGTCTCCCGCACCCTCGTCCACGAGGTACGCCCCGACGACCTGCTCCATCTCGGCCCACCCGTCGACATCGGCCTGAGCCTGCCCACCGCCTCGGACACGTCCCCTCCTGGCTGCCCCGCCGAAGCAGCATCCGCCAGGGCTAAGCCGGTCGGGGCAGGACGAGCCACTGCCCGGGATCTGCTGCTGGTGGCCGGTGGCACCGGGCTGGCGCCGCTGCGCGCCCTGGTCGAGCAGGTCGCCGCCGCGCCGGCCGGTCGCCGGGTGACCCTGATCGTCGGCGTACGCACCGTGGCCGACCTCTACGACGCGATCACCCTGGACAAGCTCGATCAGGCCCATCCCTGGCTGACCGTAGTCCCGGCGTTCTCCCATGACCCGTTCGTCGCCCCTGCCGAGCAGGGCGACGCGCTGACCGTCGCGCTCAACCACTATCGCCCCGGCCAGCAGGTTCACGTCTGCGGACCAGCCGCGATGCTCGGCCTCGCCCGGGGCAGGCTCACCGCCGCAGGGATACCGGCCGACCAGATCCACCTGCCCGCGATCTGGTGACGGCCGGCGGCCGGGGCTGTTACTCGCATTGAAAGATGTGAGACCTTGTATCGGTCAGTGATCGCCTCGATACAGGGGGTAAATGGCGTGGGGGTTGATGGCGAGCCGTCGCAGTGGTCGGTCGAGAAGTTCGGCCCCGACCTGGTCCGTGACCTGCGGGCACGGATACCCAAGGCCCTCCAGCGGGCCGTCGAGTTGGCGCAGAACGCACGGGAGGCCTCGGCGTTGGCCACGGATCACGCCTTCGGTCCGACCCGCTGGAAGCAGCAGTACGAGTCGCTGCACGAGCAGCTCCGGGAACTGTCGGACGTGCAGGACGTGCATCCACCCGGTGCGCAGGTGCGCGTCACCATCTGCCGCAACCATTTGTTGTTGCCCTGGATGTACGCCAAGCGCCGCGGTCTCGACATGCGGCGTGTCCGGGGCCGGCTCAAGAACCACCTCGTGCGCGACCTGCTGATTCTCTTCGGTCCGGCGCCCGGCTACGACGAGCCAACCCTTCCGGGGATGCCCGCGACTCCGGACGAGGCCCGGGACCGGACGCTGCTGCGCGCGGCCATCGAGGCACTCACGCCGCAGCCGAGGACATTGCTCGTCGGCTTCGCCTGCAACTCGGACGAAGGGCTGCTCGGCGTCTCCTGGGGCGAGGCCGCTCTCGCTCCTGGTGGCAGGCTGGACTGGGGACCGGTCGAGGAGTTGTTCCGGCTCGCCTGACCGGTCCGCACCTGTTGGCCGTGCCGCCGCTGGCGACAGCTCAGGCGTTGGTGTCGCCGTACTCGCGGATGTCGTTGACGTCGAGGGTGATTCGGCTGTTGTCGGCCCACTCGCCGGTGGCCTGTTGCCAGCTGAGGTCGTCGCGTTCGTCGATCGCCGTCCAGTTCGGCCGGTGGTGGCGGAGGTAGATGGGGCCCGTCGACTCGCCGGGGGCCAGTTCGCCGCCGGTGAAGGTCAGCTCGATCCAGCCGGGGATCGGTGTGCCGGGCGGCGGGAAGACCGTGGGGGTTGGCGTCGGGGTCGGCGGGCCCGGCGGCAGGGGTGGTGGGAAGTACTCGATGTGGCGCTGCACGTTCGCGCAGCCGATCGCCGCCCAGTCGCAGTTGGTCACCAGCGAGGTGTTTCCACCCTCGAAGGTCAGGTGGTAGCGGATCCGCACGTCCGCCAGGTCGAGCGGGGCGGTGCCCGTGTTGACGACCTGGAGGACGTGCTGGATCTGGTTGTCCGTCGGTGACCAGCTCAGGTTGCGGTAGCTGATCCGTGCCTTCCCGTACGCGGTGCGGACCGGGGTCACCGGCGAGTCGAGGGAGTACCCGACGTTGGTGTACGCCCACACGGTGAGCCGATACTCGGTGCCCGGCGCGAGATCGGTGAGCGTGAGGTCGGTGCCGGTGGTGGTGCCGAGGCTGCGGTACACGTTGGGGCCCAGCCACGCCCGGACCTCGTGCTGGATGGGCGTTGCGCCCGGCTCGCCGATCCAGGTCGACGGCGACCAGGTCAGGGTGAGCCGGTGTGGCTCGTTGGCCACCACCACCGGGGCGCCGGGAGTGGTCAGCACCGGATCGTCGGCCGCGTGGGCGACGGCGGTGCCGGACAGCCCGAGCGCGATACCTAGGACGGCGACCAGGGTGACCCGACGAGCACGCATAGGCGCATGCTAGATAGCTGCATGCATGAATATCAATGGCGCTGCGGTCATCGGGACTCGATCCGGCCGAGCGCTCCCGGGTCCACCTGCGACCAGGCCGGGTCGCCCGGGATGAGCGCGCTGCGCAGGTACGCCGTGGTGGCGCGCTGGACCAGGGCGACCCGTTCCGGGCTCTCGTCGGTGGTCTCGGTGACGTTGTGGCCGGGGATGCCGCCCAGTGAGTGCTCCCCGCCGGACACGACGAGCAGGCTCTTCGGCCCGGGGCTCAGGTGGTACGGGTCGGTGAACCAGTCCGGTCCGCGTACCGACAGATGTGACTTGTCCTGGTCGCCCGCGACGACCAGGGTGGGCGTCGTCATCTGCGCGAACGTCGGGCTCATGAACGGGAAGTGATCGGCCGCGAACGGGGTCAGATCGGCCCCGCCGGTGCCCGTGGTGGCTAGCAGGACGCCCGCCTTCACGCGAGGATCGGACATGTCCTCGCCCTGGGTGCCGTCGGCGTCGAGCACCCGGGCGCCGAGCAGCATGCTGGCCGTCTGGCCGCCCCAGGAGTGGCCGGCCACCGCGATCCGGTCGTGGTCGAGTCGCCCGGCGAGCCCCGGGACGACTGCCTCGATCGTGTCGAGTGAATCGAGGACCTGGACGAGATCGGCGACCCGGATGCGCCAGATCTCCGGGTACCGAGGGTCGTCCGGTCCGACGGCCAGGGTCCGGGAGTCGAGGTGGGTCGGCTGGAGCACCGCGAAGCCGTGGGCCGCCCAGTGCTCGACGAGCGGTGCGTACATGTCCATGTTCGCGCCGAAGCCGTGCGCGAACACGACGATCGGCAGCCCGGACCCGGACAGCGGGGCGGTGACCCGGACCTGGAGGTCGGTGCCCCGGGCCGGTGCCGGCAGCACCACCGGTCGTACCGAAACCACCGGGGTGGGCTGTTGCTCTGGGATGCGCATTACTGTTGCTCCTCAGCAGGAGAGAGGATAGAAGTGGAACCTCGTTCCGCTTAAACGATACGGAACATCGTTCCGTTTGCCAGGCATCGTGACGGAGGCCACAGGACCGTGCCGGCCCGCGACACCGATCCACCGACTCCCCGGAAGAGGGCAGACGCCGAGCGCAACAAGCAGGCGCTGCTCGAGGCCGCCGCCGCGGCCTTCGTCGACTCCGGCGTCAATGCCCCGGTCCGTGACATCGCCGTCCGGGCCGGCGTCGGCGTGGGTACGATCTACCGCCACTTTCCGGCCCGGGCCGACCTGATCGTCGCCGTCTACCGGCACCAGGTGCAGTCCTGCGCCCAGGCCGCCCCCGTACTGCTGGCCAGCAGCCCCACCCCGCACGACGCGCTCACCGCGTGGATCGACCTGTTCGTCGACTTCCTCGTCACCAAGCACGGCCTGGCCGAGGCGATGCACTCCGACGCCGCCGCCTTCGAGCCACTGCACGCGTACTTCCTCGACCACCTGCTCCCGGCGGTCACGTTGCTGCTGGACGCCGCTGTCGATGCCGGCCAAGCCGACCCGATCGACCCGCTGACCCTGCTCCAAGGCGTCGGCAACCTCTGCATCGGTGCCTCGGCCGACTCCCGCTACAACCCCCGCCGCCTCGCCGCCATCCTGATCCGAGGCCTCCGAACCACCCCTGCTGCGTGATCGGCGGCATGTGCTCTGGGGGTGAACCCGGAGGCGGGTGGTGGTGATCCCGGATTGCCGGATCGGTCGATGTGATTAGCCTCGGTTGGGCAACGAGTTGACCGGGCACAGTCGACACCACGGGGAGACGTCCCATGAAGAGAGCTGTCCGATGAGGGGGCGACGGATCGTCGCCACCGCCACCGCCACCGTACTGGTCGCCGCCGGCCTCGCCGTGACCGGCGGGACCGCAGTCGCGCGCGGCGGCGGCTACTCGGCCCTGATCCAGCGGGCCTCCTACGGCGTACCGCACATCACCGCGCGCGACTTCGCCAGCCTCGGCTACGGCGTCGGGTACGCGCAGGCGGAGGACAACATCTGCCTGATCGCCGAGCAGATGGTCACCGTGAACGGCCAGCGGTCCCGCTGGTTCGGCGCGGACACCGACAACGTCGCCAGCGACCTGTTCCACCAGAAGGCGATCGACGACCGGGCCGCCGAGCGCTGGCTCGTCGGCCGGCGCGACGGCCTGAGCGCACCCTCCGACGAGGTACGCGACCAGATGCGCGGCTTCGCCGCCGGCTACAACGCCTACCTACGGGGAGCGCGGAAGAAGATCAACGACCCGGCCTGCGCCGGGCAGGAGTGGGTACGTCCGATCACCGAGCTGGACCTGTGGCGGGCCAACCGGGCCGCGATGGTCCGGGCCAGTTCCGGCGCGCTCGCCGACGGCATCGTCGCCGCCGCGCCGCCCGCCGCCACCAGTAAGGGAAGCAGCGCCAACGGAAGCAGCACCGGCGGGAGCAGCACCAGTGGCACCAGCATGAAGGTGACCGCCCCGGGGGCGGAAGCCGTGGTCACTGCCCGCGACGGGGCGCCGTCCGGGGTGGGTAGCAACGCGTACGGTCTGGGGCGCCGCGCCACCACCGGCGGCGCCGGCATGCTGCTGGCGAACCCGCACTTCCCGTGGGACGGCGACGAGCGTTTCTACCGGATGCGGCTGAAGGTGCCCGGCCGGTACGACGTGGAGGGCGCGGCCCTGATCGGTGACCCGCTCGTCGAGATCGGACACAACGGCAAGGTGGCCTGGTCGCACACCGTCTCCACCGCCCGCCGCTTCGTCTGGCATCGGCTCACGCTGGTGCCCGGCGACCCGACGAGCTACCGCTACGACGGCCGGACCCGGAAGATGACCGCCCGCACGGTCACCGTCCGGACTCCCGCCGGGCCGGTCAGCCGTACCCTCTACGACACCCACTTCGGCCCGGTCGTCGTGGTGCCGGGCCGCTTCGACTGGACCACCGACACGGCGTACGCGATCACCGACGTCAACGCCACGAACAACCGTGCGCTCGACGGCTGGCTCGCCATGGGCCGGGCGCGCTCGGTGGGTGAGCTGCGGTCGGCGCTGGACCGGCGGCAGTTCCTGCCCTGGGTCAACGTCATCGCCGCCGACCGGCACGGACGGGCCCTCTACGCGGACCACTCCGTCGTGCCCCGGGTCACCGACTCCCTCGCGGCCGCGTGCATCCCAGCTTCCTTCCAGAGTTTGTACGCGACAAGCGGCCAGGCCGTCCTCGACGGCTCCCGATCTGCGTGTGAGCTGGGCCGGGACCGCGACGCGGCGGTGCCCGGCATCCTCGGGCCGGCGAACCTGCCCACCCTGGTCCGCGACGACTACGTGACCAACTCCAACGACAGCTACTGGCTGGCCAACCCCGCTCGCCCGCTCGTCGGGTACCCGCGCATCCTCGGCGACGAGCGGACCGTCCGCAGCCTGCGGACCCGGCTCGGCGTGCACCAGGTGCGGCAACGTCTTGCCGGCACCGACGGGCTGCCCGGCCGGGGATTCACCACCGGCCGGCTGTGGGACGTGACGCTCGGCAACCGGGCGTACGGCGGCGAACTGGTCCGCGACGACCTGGTCCGGCTCTGCGAAGCCCAGCCGACGGCCACCGCCTCGGACGGCACCACTGTCGACCTGACGGCCGCCTGCGCCGCGCTACGTCGCTGGGACCTCCGGGTCGACCTGGGCAGCCGGGGTTCGCACGTGTTCACCGAGTTCGCCCGCGCCGGTGGCCTGCGGTTCGCCGACCCGTTCGATCCGGCCGCCCCGCTGACCACGCCGAACCGGCTCGCCGTCGACGACCCGAGGGTCCGCACGGCACTCGCCGACGCCGTGAAACTGCTCGGCGGCATCCCGCTGGACGCCCGCCTCGGCGACATCCAGACCGAACCCCGTGGCGCCGAACGCATCCCCATCCACGGTGGCTGGCCGGAGGCCGGTGTCTTCAACATGATCATCAACCAGGTGCAGCCCGGCGTCGGCTACCCGAAGGTGCGGCACGGCACGTCGTACCTGATGGCCGTCGAGCTGGGCCGCGAGGGGCCGTCGGGCCGGCAGCTGCTCACCTACTCGCAGTCGGCCAACCCGAACTCGCCCTGGTACGCCGACCAGACCCGGCTGTACTCGGCCAAGGGTTGGGACACCATCAAGTTCACCCAGCGGCAGCTACGGGCCGACCCGAACCTGGTCACGTACCGGGTGGGGGAGCGCCGCCGCTGATCAACGTGCGGGATGTTGGGCTTTCTGGTTCGCGGGAAGCGGCGAGATGCCGCATGTCGGGTCGGGTGGCGGCCCACGTCGGACCTTGGCAGGTCGGGCGTTCGGCGGCGTGATCGGGGTGGGTGAGTGGCTCGGGGTGGGGCTGGGCGGCTCGGGGTGGGCTGGTGGCGGGTCGTCGTTCGGCCGGATCCGCGTCACGCAGCCGGCGGCTGGTAGGTGACGGGTAGCCGGACGGCGGCGTCGATCTCCGCCGTGGTGAGCAGCGGCACGATCCGAGCATCCACGCCGCCTGCCGCCCGCACGGCGATGCCGAGCGCGGCGGCGGTGACGTTGTCCGGCACCTCGCAGAGCACGTACAGATCGAACTGGCCGAACGCGTAGTACACCGCCTCCACCTGCCCACCGGCGTTCTCGATCAGGGCCTCGACCACCTCGGCCCGCGCCGTGCCGCCCTCCTTGGCCAACCCGGCCATGCCCGGGATCGTGTAGGTCGCTGTGACCAGGAATTTCGCCACGCTGGCACCACCTCTCCCGCCGTCTGCCGGCCCTGACCGCGTGCCGCGCGTACCCGTTTCCCGTCCGGTCACGCCTGGCGGCGCAGAGTCACCGTGGCCGTGCTCACAGAAAGCTCTGCTGGTCGCTAAACGGGCGGCGGACTGTCGTTGGCGGGAGCTAATGTGCCGTGCGGGCTTCACCTCCGCCGTCGCGCCGGCCAGTGGGCGCCACGTCGGCCACCACCGCTCGCCTCATGGGCAGTTCCAACAACGGGAGACCTCGTGACACAGCAATCTGTCGCGGCACCGCAGCCTGTTCCGACCTCGGACAAGCTCGACGCCGCGGTACTCAAGGTGGCCGGCGTCGTGGTGCTCGGTGCGCTCATGTCGATCCTCGACGTGACGGTGGTCAGCGTCGCCCTGCCGACGTTCCAGAGCGAGTTCGACGCCTCGTACGCCCGGGTGGCGTGGACGATGACCGGCTACACGCTCGCCCTGGCCACGGTGATCCCGCTCAGCGGGTGGGCCGCCGACCGGTTCGGCACCAAACGCCTCTACATGATCGCGCTCGCGCTGTTCACCATCGGCTCCGGCCTGTGCGCCACCGCCGACACGATCGGCCAGTTGATCACGTACCGGGTGTTGCAGGGTCTCGGCGGTGGCATGCTGATGCCGATCGGCATGGCGATCATGACGCGGGCGGCCGGGCCGAACCGGATCGGCCGGCTGATGGCGGTGCTCGGCATCCCGATGCTGCTCGGCCCGATCGGCGGCCCGATCCTGGGCGGCTGGCTGATCGACGTGGCGAGCTGGCACTGGATCTTCCTGATCAACCTGCCGATCGGCATCGTCGCGCTGGTGTACGCTCAGATGGCCCTGCCGAAGGACAGCCCGCAGCCCTCCGAGTCGTTCGACTTCCTCGGCATGCTGATGCTCTCGCCGGGTCTCGCCCTCTTCCTGTACGGCGTCTCCACGCTGCCCGAGGCCGGCACCTTCGCCGACCCCGAGGTGTGGGGGCCGATGCTGGTCGGTGCCGCACTGGTGGTGGCGTTCGTCATCTACTCGTTCAAGCCCCGGCACCCGCTGCTCGACCTGCGGCTGTTCCGTAACCGCAGGCTGACCGTCGCCGCGCTGACCATGTTCGTCTTCATCATCGCGTTCATGGGTGCCGGCCTGCTGTTCCCGAGCTACTTCCTGCAGGTACGCGGTGAGTCGACGCTGCACGCCGGCCTGCTGATGGCGCCGCAGGGCCTCGGTGCCATGGTCACCATGCCGATCGCCGGCATGCTCGCCGACAAGGTGCCGGTCGGCCGGACGGTGCCGTTCGCGCTGCTGCTCATCCTCGCCGGGTTCTTCACCTTCACCCAGCTCGACGCCGACACCTCGTACGTGCTGCTCTGCGGCTCGCTGTTCGTGATGGGCCTGGGCATGGGCGGCACGATGATGCCGATCATGACGTCGGCGCTGAAGACGCTGACCGGGCACGAGGTGGCCCGAGGTTCCACGCTGGTGAACATCCTCCAGCAGATCGGTGGATCGGTCGGCGCCGCGGTGATGTCGGTGATCCTGACCAACGAGCTGAACGGCTCCCGGCAGATTCCCGGCCTCACCGACGAGAACGGCAACCCGGTCACCGAGGCCGGTCTGGCGATCGCCGCCCAGCAGCGGCCGGAGCTGGCCCAGCAGATTCCCGACCCGTCGCTGATCGAGCGTGGGCTGGACTTCGCCGCCAACTCCTTCGCCACCACCTTCTGGGTGGCGTTCGCCCTGGTGGCGGCCACGTTCATCCCGGCCGCGTTCCTGCCGCGGCGGCAGGAACGGTCCCACCTGCTCGACGACCAGCCGGGCGGGCAGCCGGGCGACCAGCCGAAGATCCCGGTCATCGTCCACTGACCCGCGCCACCCCGTCGTGGCGTCGCCCTCTTTCGGCTTGCGGCATGTTTGGGCCTTCCGGGCGGCCGGAGACCCCGAGATGCCGCAACCCGTGGCTGCCGCCGTGCGTCCCGACAGCGCCAGCCGGCGGAGCAGCGGACGGTCAGTACGAAGCAGGGATCACTTACGCCAGGCGGGGGCCATCCGCTCGGACATGTCCCGCCAGAACGAGCGCAATTCCTCTCGATCAACCGCCTGCCAGTCCGCTCGCCCGGGTGAGCGGAACAGGTGTCCGACGAGGTCGATCTGGTGAGCACAGAAGGCTTCGTCCATCTGGTATGGCAATTCGTCCCCCTTGGGCGGCAGCGGACACAGCCGGAACTGGCAGTCGTCGATGCAGGTGGCGCCCGGTTGCACGTCGTGGGCCTGGCGGCGGCTCAGCGTGACCCGCATGGCGCTGCGGTCGGTCGTGATGCAAGGGGGGAGGTCGGACCGACTGGCTCGACCCAGTCGGAGCGCCCGCTCGCCGGCGTCCCTCCCGCGATCGGCCAGATTCATCAGCAACATGACGTCGGCCAGCAGCCGCTGAGCTCGCGGTTCGAGTACGGCCCAGCCATGTGACGGCGGCAGCCAGGAATCCTGGAGCCGTCGGATGCCCTGATGGGCGCTGACCGAACCCACCCTGCCGACGATTTGCCGTTCATCGACCCAGCAGTGACGTTCGGGATGGCGGTCGATGAGTGCCTCGACGCACAGATCGGCGGCTGCGCGGACGAGTGGGTGCGTTCTTCCACCGCCGGTCTCTGGCGCGCGATGTCCCTCGCCGGCAATGGAGATCCAGAACTCGACGAGTCCACGAGGGTCCGAGCCATGACCTCTCTTGCGCAATGGCTCACCGGGATCACGGGGCAGTGCCAGGAGGGTGAGAGCCTGAATGAGAACGAGATGCGAGTACCAGAAGCGGGAGTGCCGGAGCGCCTTTTCGGCTTCCTCAATCAGGATGCTGCGGTGCGGTGGGTAGGCGCGGCAGTTGGCGGCCAACCGGAACCCCTGAGCCAAAGTCATTTCGGAAACGGGGGTGCCCTCGGCGGAATCAGTGGCCAGCCGTCGGACTAGGTGCCGCAGCATCCCGCACGTTTCCGACTGAAGGTCCTGCTCGATCGAGTCGGTCTCTGCCTCGGTGAAGAGAAAGAGCGGCGGCAGAATCCAGGCCCTCATCTCCTCTAGGCGTTCCCGTCCCCTACTGGAGTCCGCCCATGGAGGCTGACCGAGCCAGTCGCCTAGGTTGCGGGCTGCAGCGCTACCGCCCCGGGCGATCTCGCGCGCGGCTGCCAGGCGCGGTAGGTACGACGTCTCGTCTGCCATCATCTGGAAGAGTTGGCGGTACTGCGGAGTGGGCTGACGCCATCGCATCGCGCCGCGCTGTGGCGGGTGGTGTCGTAGCTGATGGGCCGCGTCGCCGTACCGGTGCACGAGGGCGATCTTGGCGTCTTCCAGGGGTCGGTCGGTGATGGAGCCGTCCCCCTGGTAGCAGGGCCAGGATCGACCGATCGCGTCGGCCAGCTTCCGGTGCTGCACATGGCCGGTGGCAGCATCCATCTCCAACGCCGCCGCGAACATCTCAAGCGCGTGCGTACGGTTCCGGGTCGAAACCGCCGCAGCGCGAAGCATTCGCACCAGCCTGACCGAATGGTGCCGGGTCAGCTCCGCATCCCGCACCCGAAGGTTCAACCCAATGGCTTGCCCCACGGTGTCACCGAGCTTGAGCAGCCGTCCGTACGCTACGGGCGCTCGTCGCCTGCCGTCACGACGTTCCAAGGTTCCGTCGCTACGCGTGTAGAGCGTGAGTGCGGCCAGCAGTTCCCGGCCGGGTCCGTCGTGCTCGCTGAACGCGTGGTCGAGGAAGGCGGCGTCACGCAGGGCGGCGGTGAGGAAGCGGGCGCCTAGGTACGCCTGTACCACCCCGTGCTGGAACCGAACGCCGTCCTGCATCTTCACGACGATGTTCAGTGCGTTGCCGGTGGTCTCAGCCAGCCCGACATCTTGCAGGTTGCCGGCGTCCAGCTTGTGCAACCGAGATCGGAGTTCGGCGAGAATCCACCGTCCGCTCGGGTCCCGCTCGGCGGTGGCGAGATCCGTGGTCCGTATCCGCTGCCGGTTGTCTCGCAGTCCGATGCAGGCGAGTGCCGAAAGCACCTCGATCGCCTCCGCCCGCTCCGCCGCAGGCATTCCGTAGTCCTCGTAGAGGTCGCCTGAGATGACGGCGTCGCGCCACTCCTCCAGCAGCACCCAGCGCAGAAGGGACCGGCCGTGGTTCGAGTGGGGGAGGCGGTCGAGCCGGTCGACCTCGTACAGTTCGCCAATGACCCGCAGGAAGAACGGCGAGTCAGCGACGTCGGCGGCCTTGACCAGGGCGGCGATCCGATCCCACCGTTCGTCGGCACCGGACCGCCGGCTGTGTGCCTGAACGTACTCGAGTGCAGCGGCGGGAGCGAGTGGCTCCAGTTGCAGCAGCAGTGCGTCCAGGCCGCGAAGCGGATCATCGGGCCTCGACGCGACGACGAGCGGCAGACGATCGCGGGTAGCGCGGCGGAATGCCTCCCTGAGCACGCTGTCCCGGTCCGCAGGTTGGGCGGTGTCGGTGAGCACCTCCTCCAGGCCGTCGGCGACCACCACGATCCGGTTCTCCAGATGGAGCCGCCGCCACACCTTGTCCGCCTCCGCAGACCCGTGCAACTGGCCGTCGATGGTGCTCTCGAACTGCTCAAGGGCGAGTTGGCGGAAGTTCAGCTTCTCCGACGAGGCTACGGTCCGTAGGTCGATGCCGACCGGTATGACGTTCGTGGCCAGCAGCATCTCGGAGAGCCGTACTAATGTCGCCGTCTTGCCCGTGCCGATGCTACCGACCAGGAGCAGCGGGCGACGGCTCTGTTCGTCGCGGAGCCGTTGCATGATCAGTTCACACAATTCGTCGCGTCCGACGATGCGGACCCGGCTGATCTCCGGATCGGCGGTCGGTACCACCATGCGTCGATTGCGGAGGGCGTTGCGTCGATACCAGCGCCGGACCCGCAGATAACGCCAGAACAGAAACACCGCCAGACCGAGCGCCAGAATCAGCGGACCTTTGACGAACCCCTCGACCTGCCCGCAGTAGTAATCTCTCGTCGGCGAGTTCTTGCACCAGCCGGAGATCCGAAGAAACCGGGGCTCGGCACCGAGGATCATCAGCACCAATGAGCCGATCATCCACAACAGGAGAATCGTCGCCGCCGTGATGATCAGACGGCGTAGCCCGCGGTGGTGCCGCCAACTCATTCGCTGCTCGGCGCGTCCCTCTGTCCGTCGTCGGAGACTGCGTTCAGCCCGGCGTTCCCTCTGGATACGCCACTGACGGCGGCGTTGGTGGAGCCACAACTGGGCCGCCCAGACCGGACCACGTTTCGGCCCGCGCATGGTCACCCCCCATGATCTGCATGGCCGGCACCTGACGGAGGCCACAACGCGGCTTTCCGTATCAGGCTAGTGGCGTTTGCCCAGGCGGGACGCGATTTTCGGCTACCGCCCGGGTTTGCCGGATGGTCCCCGGCAAGCCGGATCCCGTGGAAGTGAGTTGCGCGGGTTGCGTCCCGTTGCCGGCGAGGCACGGGAAGCCCCGAAACGCCGCGTCTCGGCAGCATCATCGTGGCGGTAGGGTGCGGCCGGTGGGGCAGTTGGGGTTGACGCCGGGGCTGGCGGTGCCGCCGGCGATCGAGGCCGAGCGGGTGATCACCGCCGTGCTGGCCGACCTGCGGTCGGGCGAGCACCGGGGGGTGGTGGTCGACTCGCCGCCGGGGGCCGGCAAGTCGACTCTGGTGGTGCGGGCCGCCATCGAGCTGGCGAGTACCGGCGAGCCGTTGATGATCATCGCGCAGACGAACGAGCAGGTCGATGACCTGATCGACCGGCTCGCCACGAAGGCGCCGCGGCTGCGGATCGGGCGGCTGTCGGCGGGTGACTACCGGGCGTCGCCCCGGGTGCGGGCGCATCCGCAGGTCCGGGTCGCCGCGAACGCCGCCGACCTGGCCGCCTCGGCCGTGGTGATCGGTACGGCCGCCAAGTGGGCCACGGTCACCGAGGGCTGCTGGCCGTGGGCGATCGTGGATGAGGCGTACCAGATGCGCTCGGACGCTCTGCTGCGCGTGGCCGGCAGGTTCGAACGCGCCCTGTTCGTGGGTGATCCGGGGCAGCTCGACCCGTTCTCCACGGTGGACGGTGGTCGGTGGGCGGGGTTGACCTGGGATCCGATGCAGTCGGCGGTGGCGGTGCTGCTGCGGCACAACCCGCACCTGCCGGTGCATCGGCTGCCGGTCTCCTGGCGGCTGCCCGCCTCGGCGGCGTCGGTGGTGTCCCGCGCGTTCTACCCGTTCACCGGCTTCCGCGCCGGCACCGGCCCGGACGATCGGGGCCTGCACCTCACCGCGCCCGGGCCGGGTGACGCCGTCGACCGGGCGGTGGAGTCGGCCGCCGCCACCGGCTGGGCGCTGTACGAGCTGCCGGCCCGGCACACCCTGCGTACCGACGGGGAAGCCGCGGACGCGTGCGCCGCGCTCGCGCTGCGGGTGCTGCGGCGCGGAGCGGTGGCGGTCAGCGAGCAGGCGCCCGGTGGCGCGCCGGTCACCGCGGACCGGATCGCCGTCGGTGCCGCGCACCGTGACCAGGTCGCGGCCATCCGCGCGCGACTCGGCGAGGCCGGTGCGGACATCACCGTCGACACTGCCAACCGCCTCCAGGGCCGGGAGTACGACGTGACGATCGTGCTGCACCCGCTCTCCGGTCGGCGCGACGCGACCGCCTTCCACCTGGAGTCGGGGCGGCTCTGCGTGCTCACTTCCCGGCACCGGCACGCCTGCCTGGTGGTGGCCCGCGCCGGCATCGGCGACCTGCTGGACGCCCACCCCTCGACCGAGGCACCGCAACTGGACGTGCCGGTCCGGTTCCCCGACGGCTGGGAGGCCAACCAGGCCATCCTCGCCCACCTCGCCACGGTGCTTCCGCCGCCGGGTTGACCAGCGGCGACGGCATCACCGCCGCACGACTGGCCGCCCCGCCGGCGCACCTGTCGCTGGCTCGCCGGACCGGGGCCGGCCGCCTGCGCCCACGTCATCACCGACGCGCGCTGAACCCGCGACGGCACGCGGTGTCGGTCCGGTCGGCTACCGTCGGTTGCCATGAGCGGGCGGGCGGGCGGATTCATGATCGGGCGGGATCATCCGGCCGGTCTGTTGCGGGCCGAGGTCGACCGCGCCACCGCCAGCCACGGCGGGCTGGTCCTGGTCGCCGGGGAGCCGGGCATCGGCAAGACCACCCTGGTGACCGCCGCCGCCGACGAGGCCCGTCGACAGGGTGCGCTGGTGCTCGGTGGCGCCTGCTGGGACTCGGCCAGCGCACCCGGCTACTGGCCGTGGACACAGGTGTTGCGCCGGCTGCGCCGGTCGCCGGAGGACTGGGCGGTGGCCCGGGAATCGGCCGAGCCGGCGCTCGCCCTGCTGCTCGGCGAGGCGAGTCCTCTGGTGTCGGCCACCGTGCACGGTGAGGGCAGCGTCCTGACGTCGGTCCGCGGCGAGGGCGACGCGGCGGAGCAGGAGGCGTTCGCGCTCTACGACGCGGTCACCACCGCACTGGTCGCCGTCTCGCAGCGCCGGCCGGTCGTGGTGATCCTCGACGACCTGCACTGGGCCGACCCGGCGTCGATGCGACTGCTGCGGTTCGCCGCCCAGCACACCTGGTTCGAGCGGCTGCTGCTCGTCGGCACCTACCGTGACGCCGAGGTGGAGGCCGCCGACCACCCGCTGCGGCCGCTGCTGATGTCCCTGGTGGCCAAGGCCACCTCGATCAGCCTTGCCGGTCTGACGCGGGACGAGGTCGGCGAGCTGATGACGCGTACCGCCGGTCGGACACCCGATGCCCACTGCGTCGACGACGTGCACCGGCGCACCGGCGGCAACCCCTTCTTCGTGGAGCAGACCGCCCGGCTCTGGCACGCCGACGGCACGCTGGCCACCATCCCTCCCGGCGTACGGGAGGTGGTGCGGCGGCGACTGGATCATCTGCCCGCCATGGTGACCGACGCGCTCACCGTCGCCGCCGTGCTGGGCCGGGAGTTCCACGGCGAGGTCCTCGCGGCCGGTGTCGGCCTGCCCCCGCCCCGGGTCGGTGAGTTGCTGGAGGTCGCGGTCACCGCGCGACTGCTGCTCGGTCTGGGCGACGACCGCTACGCCTTCGTGCACGACCTGGTCCGCGAGACGCTCTACGACGCGCTGACCGAGGACGACCGCAGAGCGCGGCACGCCGCCGTGGTGCGGGCCGTCGAGGAGCACGACACGCTGGACCGGCTGCTGATCCCCGCCGACGTGGCCCGCCACGCGTGGCTGGCCGGCGCGCATCTGGACGAGTTCCGCGTCACCGAGTTGCTGCTCGACGCCGCGCGGGACGCCAGGTGCCGACTGGCGCTCGACGAGTCCACCCTGCACCTGCGGCGGGCCTTGGAAGTGGTGCGTGACGAACTCCAACAGTTCAAGATCGTGACAACGTTGACCGACCAGCTCTTCCACTGCGGTGCCCGGGAGGAGGCGCGCCAACTGCTCAGCGAGGCCGCCGCGTTGGCCCTCACGGTCGACGACCCGGCGGTGCTGGCCCGCTTCGCACTCAACGTACGTCGCCACTGGCAACTCGATCCCGTAGCCGGCATCGACGGCGAGGCACTGCTGCGCGAGGCGTACCGGCGGCTCATCGGTGAGCCCGACGACAGCGTCGGACCGGCCGTCCTGGAAGCCGATCTGATGACCGCCACCGAGACGCTCGCCCGGTCGGCGCGGGACGACGAGGCGCTGACCTTCAGCCTGTGGGTGCGACACGACTCCACCTGGGGGTTGGGCACCGCCGCCGATCGGGCCGCCCTCACCGGCGAGATCCGCGACGTCGCGCGGCGCAACGGCGACCGGGAGACCGAGCTGTGGTCGACCTCGCTGCGCTGGGTCGCGCTGCTGGAACTCGGTGACCCGGACTACCTCGACGAACTCACCGCCTTCGTCACCGGTGGACGACAGACCGGCAAGCCCCGGCACCAGATGGCGGCGGCCATCGACGGCGGCCTCATCGCCGCCTTCCGCGGTGACTTCGCCGGTGCGCAGGCCTGCTACGCCGAACTCGGTGAGTTGGACGAGTGGGAGCACTCCGACCACGCCTTCCTCGGGCACCATCTGCGCTGGGCGTTGCTGCTGTTGCGGGGCCGACTCGACGATGCCGACGCGTTGCTCGACGGGCTCGCCAAGACTGATCATCCGCAGCTCGGCCTGCTGCGGGCGATCACCGCCGCCGAACGCGGTGACCACCGCACGGCGGCCGACCTCGTCGCGGAACTCGAAGCCGCGGGTACCCGCTTCGCCGGGTCGATCTCGCCGATGTGGTTGCGGTTGTGCGCCCAGGCCACGGTCGCCGATCCGAGCCGCTGCGCCGAGGTGCGTCAGGCGCTGTTGCCGTACCGGGGCCAGTGGCTCGTCTCGCTGTACGGGTGCGACCTCAGCGGTCCGGTGGATCACTGGCTCGCCGTGGTCGACGCCGCCGAGGGGCGTTGGGACGACGCCGTCGCCGGTTTCTCCGCCGCCCGCGCCGCCGCCGACCGGATGGGTTCCCGGCCGTGGTCGCTGATCGCCCGGACCGCGCTCGCCGACGCCCTGACCGCCCGGGGTGGCCCGGGTGACGCCACGAGCGCCGCCGCCCTGCGCGTCGATGCCGAGCGCGACGCCGGCAAACTCGACATGCCGCAGATCCTGGCCCGACTCGCCGCCGTCGCACCGACCCTGCCGGCCACCCGGGCACCCGAGGCGCCGGAGCGGCCCGCCGAGGCGGGCCCGGTGCTCGGCTCGGCCACTGTCGCAGCCGGGTGGGCGTCGGACGAGTCGGCCGTGGGCTCGGTGCCAGCCGGTACGGCCGGCAACGGTGGTGCGGTGGGCCCGGCGTACGAGTTCCGGCGCGACGGGGCCGTCTGGCGGCTCACCTTCGACGGCAGCACGGTTCATCTACCCGACGCCAAGGGGCTGCACGACCTGCGCCTGCTGCTCGGCCGTCCCGGCGTCGACGTGCCCGCCGTCGAGATGCTCGACCCGGCCGCCGGGCCGGAACTCGTCGCCGCCCGCCGGATGGGCGGCGATCAGGTGCTCGACGACGAAGCGAAGAGTCGCTACCGGCGCCACCTGGCACGGCTCGACGACGAGATCGACCTGGCGGCCGGGCGCGGCGACGAGGACAGGGTGGCGGCGCTGGAGGCCGAGCGGCAGGCCCTCATCGACCAGTTGCGGGCCGCCGCCGGGCTGGCCGGCCGGACCCGTCGGCTCGGTGACGAGGCGGAACGGGCCCGCAAGACGGTAACCGCCCGCATTCGCGACACCCTGCGGCGTCTCGACCAGCGGCACCCACCCCTCGCCACCCACCTGCGCGCCACGATCTCCACCGGCGCCGCCTGCCGCTACCTCCCACCCACCCCCCACCCCTGGCACCTCTGACCAGGAGCGATCTTGGTCCGAAAGCGCCCTCCGAGGGGCACCTCCGGACCAAGATCCAGGGCTGCGGACCAGGTCAGCGGCGGTTGTAGCGGTGCATGGTCAGGGGTCCGAAGACGAGGATGAAGGCGGCGCTCCAGAGGGCGATCCACATCATCGCCGAGGCGTCGGTGGTGCCGGCCATGGCCGCGCGTACCGACGAGACCAGATGTGTGATCGGGTTGGCCTTGACGAACGCCTGGAGCCAGCCGGGCATGGTGGACGGGTCGACGAAGACGTTGCTCAGGAAGGTCAGCGGGAACAGCACCATCATGCTGACCCCCATCACCGACTTCTCGCTGCGCAGGATCAGCCCGAAGAACGTCCACACCCAGGAGAACGCGAAGGAGAAGACCACCAGCAGGCCGATCCCGGCGAGGACGCCGACCACGCCACCGTCGGGGCGGAAGCCGAGCACCAACCCGACGGTGAGGATCACCAGGGCGGCGAGGACGTAGCGCAGCACGTCGCCGACGATCATGCCGACCAGCGCGGCGGGCCGCCAGACCGGCAGCGTCCGGAACCGGTCGAAGACGCCCTTCTCGATGTCGGTGTTCAACCCGACCCCGGTGTACATGGTGATCATCACGACGCTCGTCACCATGATGCCCGGCAGGAAGAACTGCAGGTAGTCACGAGGACTGTCGGCGAGCGCGCCACCGAACAGGTACGTGAACATCAGCACCATGATGATCGGGAACGCGGTCACGTCGAACAGCTGCTCCGGCACGTGCTTGATCTTCAGCAGGGCCCGCCAGCTGAAGGTCAGCGACGCCGACAGCGGGCTCGGCCGTGGCGGTCGGGCACCCGGCGCGAGGACCGTCGCCAGCGCCTCGGAGGAGGGTACGAAGACCGTCGGCGCCCGGCCGGTCGAGGTGGCGGTGTCGCTGCTCATCGGGCTGCCTCCAGCTCGTCGTCCCGCTCGTCGGTGGCTGGCACGGCGGGATGGTCGGTCAGGGCCAGGAAGACCTCGTCCAGACTGGGCTGACCGAGGGAGAAGTCGTCGACCACGATCCCGGCCCGGGACAACTCGCCCAGGGCCCGGGCGGCCTGTGCGCTGGCGTCCAGTTCGCTGCCGTCGCCACCCACCCGGGCGGTGATCGCCACCGGGTCGGCCTCCAACTGCACCGGTACGCTCAGCGTCGCCTGCAACACCCGCTCGGCCTCGGGCCGCTGGTCGGCGTTGCGCAGCCGCAGGTGGACCGTGCCGGAGCCGACCGACGACTTCAACTCGCCCGGGGTGCCCTCCGCGATCACCCGGCCGTGGTCGACCACCGCGATCCGGCTGGCCAGCTTGTCGGCCTCGTCCAGGTACTGCGTGGTCAGCAGCACGGTCGTGCCGTGCGCGACCACCGCCCGGACGATCTCCCACACCTGGTTGCGGCTGCGCGGATCCAGCCCGGTCGTCGGCTCGTCGAGGAACAGCAGGTCGGGGGTGTTGAGGATGCTCGCCGCGATGTCGATGCGTCGCCGCATGCCGCCCGAGTACTTCTTCACCTGCCGTCCGGCCGCCTCGGTCAACCCGAACGCGGCCAGCAGTTGCTCCGCCCGTTGCCGGGCGGCGGACTTGGGCAGCCCGAGCAACCGGCCGAGCAGGATGAGGTTCTCCGTGCCGGTCAGGTCCTCGTCCACCGAGGCGTACTGACCGGTCAGGCTGACCCGGGCGCGTACCGCGTCGGCCTCAGCCACCACGTCGTGACCGAACACCCGGGCCTGCCCGCCGTCCGGACGAAGCAGGGTGGCCAGCACGCGTACCGCGGTGGTCTTGCCGGCCCCGTTCGGCCCGAGCAGCCCGTACACGGCACCCGCCGGAACCTGCAGGTCGATGCCGGCGAGCGCGCGGGTCTCGCCGAACGACCGGGTCAGACCCTCGGCCTCGATGGCGAGGCCGGTGGTGCGTCTACTCATGATTGCGAAGTGTCCTTCCGTTCGTCACGTCTGCGAGCCGGGCCGCCGCGACCCGGCGACCCACCACACCCCACGGGTACGACAGAATGCTCCCTCCCGTGGCCGCCCGCCAGCTACAACGACGCTGGCCGACGGGAGTGGTCGGCTCACCGCACAGGCGCGAGACGGCGGACAGCCGCCGCTAGATCGGATCTAGCGGCGGCTGTCCCGACACCACCTGTCGGCGGTGCTCCGGGCCGTGGCCGGCCCGACGCGCTGCCGGCCCCGTCACCAGGCCGTGTCGAGCCGGTGCCGCTGCTCGGGTGTCAGCGCCAGGTCCACGGCGGCGAGACTCTCGTCCAACTGCGCCACCGAGGAGACCCCCACCAGCGGGATGGTGGGGATGTCGCCGTCGATCAGCCAGGCCAGCACCACCTGGTTGGCCGTCGCGCCGGTCTGCTGGGCCACCTCGCGCAGCGCGGCCAGCCGCACCGGCGCGCTCGGCAGGTCGTACTCCGGCCCCAGCGGCTTGTCCGAACGGACGTAGGCACCCCACAGCAGTGAGCCGTACGACACCAGGGTCAGGCCGGGTTCGGCGCGCAGGTAGCTGGTCAGCTCGCCGCCGACCGCGCCCACGTTGCCGTCGACGTCGAGGTCGCTCGGCCCGTCGAGTCGGGCCGGCAGGTAGCTGCGGTGGTACTGGAGCACCTCGTACCCGGGCAGGCCGGCCGCGGCGGCCAGCGCGCGGGCCCGCTCCACCCGCCAGGTGCGGTGGTTGCTCGCGCCGAGCAGCCCCACGGTGCCCTCGGCGACCAGCTCGGCGAACCCCTCCACGGTCTCCCGCAACGGCACCCGGTGATCCTCGATGTGGGCGTAGAGCAGGTCCAGCCGGTCCATGCCGAGGCGTTCCCGGCTCCGTTCGGCGGACTCCCGGATCACCTTGGCCGACAGCCCTTCCGGGTTGTCGAGGTAGCTGGTGCCGGGGGCGAGCGGCCGGGCGCCGAGTTTCGTGGCGACGACGACCTCGTCGCCGATGCCCCGGCTGCGCCGCCACCGGCCGAGCAGTTCCTCGCTCTCGCCGCCCTGCCCGCCGGTCATCCAGAACGCGTAGTTGTCCGACGTGTCGATGAAGGTGCCGCCGGCCTCGACGTACCTGTCGAGGATCGCGTAGGAGGTGGCCTCGTCGGTCTTCGTGCCGAACAGCATCGCCCCGAGGCTGAGCACGCTGACCTCGCGTCGGGTACGCGGGTCGCTGCCGATCGTGCGGTACCGCATGGAAACTCCTCTCGTGCGCCCGAACCTGTGGACGCGGCACCAGCCTGCGTCTTCGAGCGCACTCGAGGTCAACCCCTTGACCCTGTCCGCTCGTCCGAAGATCCATCGACGCTGACACCTGAGCCCGGTGCGCCCGGACAGCGCCACCCATACGGTGTGTTCCTGTCCGACGTCACACAGTGGAGGATTCGCCAGTGCCGCAGCTACCGGACCTGCCTTTCGGTGTGGACTACCGGGCAGTCGGGGTCTTCCTGTTGGCGGTGCTCGTCGCAGTGATCCAGCAGTTCTCCGCCGACTGGATCAAAGCCCAGCTGGCCCGGCTGTGGGGACTCGTCGCCGGCCGACGGCGCGGCATCCGGGCGGACGAGTGGCGCCGCTACCGCGCCTGGGTCGCCCGCACCTACAACCGGATGGAACTCGGCTTCGTGCGGGATGTCTCGGTCACGCTCGACGAGGTGTACGTGCCGCTGGAGTACGAGCAGGACGGCAGGCGCGTCGACGTCTACCGCGACGTGCAGGATCGGCGGCGCACGGTGATCCTCGGTGCGGCGGGAGCGGGTAAGTCGATGCTGCTGCGGCACTCGATGGTGCGCTGGGCGGCGGCGCCCGAACGGTTCGAGCGCGTACCAGTGCTTGTGGAGCTCGCCCGGTCCAACCGGGACGGCCGCACGATCCGGCAGCTCATCACGGAGGCGCTCGGCCGGCTCGACGACGAACCGGATGGTCGCCGCCGGCACCGGCGCGCCCGTCCGCTCGTCGCCGACGCGGCGCAGGTCGTCGAGGTGGCGTTGGCCAGTGGCCGGCTCTGCGTGTTCCTCGACGGGCTGGACGAGGTGGTCACCGAGCGGCGCGGTGCCGTCGCCGACGAGATCAAGGAGTTCGCCGAGCGCCACTCCACGACGCAGATCGTGGTCACCTGCCGCGACGCGGTCTACGACGGTGACCTGCGGCCGGTCTTCGACCGGGAGATCCGGGTGGCCGGCTTCGACGACGCCGGGATCCGGCACTTCCTGCGGCTCTGGTTCACCCGGCGGGACGCCGGGGGTGCCGAGCACCACGCACCGGGGCGGGAACGCGACGAGGCGTCGGCCGACTCCCGGCACGTCGTGGAGCAACTCCTGGCGGAACTGCGATCCAGCCCGACGGTGATGCGGCTGGCCCGCAGCCCGCTGATGCTCACGATGATCACCACCTTGTACGAGGCGGACGCCGGTGCCGGGCCGATGTTGACCAACTCGCGGGCGGAGTTCTACCAGCAGGCCGTCGAGCACCTGCTGCGCCGGGACCGGGATCTCGGCCGGCACCGCAACCTGGCCCGATACCAGGCCGGCCACAAGCTCATGGCGCTGCGGGCGATCGCGCTGGCCGCCCAGGGCGGCCGGTCCCAGGGCACCGACCGCCGGGTGATCGGCGAGGCGGAGGTGTACGCCGAGCTCGCCCGCATCCTGCCCCGGTTCCGGCTGGCCGAGGAGCACCTGCCGCGCATGGTCGACGAGATCGTGGAGCGCAGCGGGCTGTTGATCCGCATCGACGACAACAACCTGCTCTACGAGTTCGCCCACCTGACCCTGCAGGAGTACCTGGCGGCGGTGGAACTCGCGGACGACCCCGACCGGTTGCTCGGGCTCTACCGGGAGAACCCGAGCCGGTGGCGGGAGACGGTGAAACTATGGTGCGCCGGCGCCAATCGCGACGCCTCCGGGGTGGTCCGGCAGATCTTCGGCGGTGACGGCCGGGACCGGCTGCTCGCCCTGGAGTGCGTCGCCGAGGCCCGACAGCTCGACGAGAATCTTGCCTCGACCATCGTGGACAGTCACGTCCGGCTGCTCGGTACGCCGGCCGCCGACAAGCATCTGGTGCTGGCGGCGCTCGGTGCGGTGGCCGGTAATTCGGGGCCGTTCGGTCAGCGACTGTTCGACAGCCTGGCGCGGCAGGCGCGCTCCGGCGGCTCGGTGGCCGAGGACGCGGTGGTGGCCCTCGCGGAGTCCCGTCGCCGCGAGGCTATCGAGCTGCTCAGTGAGATGGCGGTGCGGGTGCCGGCGGCCCGTGCCGCCTTGCGGGCCACCGGTGAGCTGGCCATCCCGACCCTCGCCGCCCGGGCCGGCGCCGGTTCGGTGGCGGCCGTCGACGACCTGGCTGCCATCGGCACCCCCGCCGCCGCGGTCGCCCTGGCGGAACAGTTGTGGGCCAGGGACCGGCAGGTTGCCCTACGCGCGGCGTGGCGGCTGGCCACCCTGGTCGACGCGCCGGACGTCGAGAACGAACTGCGCACCTTCGACCCCACGGCGGCGGAGGCGGCGTCCGTGGCCGCCGGGGCGGCGCGGCTGACCGGCCGGCGGTCGGGACGGGTGCCGGGCGCGGAGTGGTACGACTGGCTGTGGGCGCCCTTCGAGCCGGGCACCCCGATGGCCCGGACGATGGGTCGCCTCGGCTGGCTGATCCTGGAGTCGACCGACGACGCCCCGAGTGATCTCGGCACCGTCGACGTGCGTCTCGCGATCGGCCTCGTCGCGTGGGCCGGCGCGTTCGGCACCGGCAAGGTGCCGAACGAACTGACCGAGGACCTGACTCGCAAGGCGCACGGCTTCGGCCACAAGCGGTTGCTCTCCGGTGCCTTCGGCGCGTACGAGATCCGCGACATGCTCGACGTGGTGGCCCGGCGGGAGCCCGAGGTCGCGCGCGGGATCGCGGTGCGGGCGCTGACGGCTCGGGTGTCCGGCTGGCGGGCCGCGTTGGCGAGCCGGCTGCCCATGCCGGTGCTCACCGAGTTGGCCAGTCGACTGTGGAGCAGCAGCAGCATCGACGCCGACCTGCGGGACTGGCGGACGCTCAACGAACGGCCGGAGAAGCCGACGGTGCTGGTCTTCCTGCGCAACGTCGCCGGCACGCTCGGTGCGCTGGCCGGCGTGACCCTGATCGGCATCGCGATCACCCGCTCGTTCGGCACGCTGATCGACTGGTGGGCGTGGGGGCCGGTGGAGATCGCGTCGCTCGTGGTGGGGTGCACGCTCCTGGCGGTCATCTGCTTCGTGGTCGCCCTGCTGATGCCGGCCGACCACGACCTGGAGTGGGTACCCGTCGTCTTCGGGATGATGAGCGTGGCCGGCCTGGTGGCCACGGGGGCACCTGTCGCGTTCGCCACCGTGGCCGACTGGCTCGGCGTCATCTACACGGGCGTATCGAGTGTCGCGCTGGTGGGCGCGATCGTCGTGCTGGTGCGCTGGACCAGCCATCGGGAGCGGGCGTTGCGCAACCCGTACCGGGCCCTGCTCGACCGGGTGCCGACGGCCCGCAACCACCAGACCGTCATCGGTCGCCAGGCCACCGGCGGCAGTGCCCGGGTGCGGCCGACGGTGCGTACCGGCAGCTGACGGGTGCCGCGCCGGATCAGCGTTGGCGTAGCGCGGTGGAGGTGAGGCGGTAGCCGATGGTGTGCTCGACCAACCGTTCGACCAGGTCCGCCTTGCGCAGCCCGCCGACGCCGCGCAACCCCAACTCCGCGGCCAGCTCCCGCAGGTCGCGCAGCGGCCAGGGGGAGAGGTACGCGGTACCGTCGGCGCGGCTGCTCATCGTCGCCAGCCGGTCGACGGCGACGGTCAGATCCGGTCGCTCGCTCATGTCGGCTGGAGGTGGTCGAGGAACTCGGTGGCGAGGCGGCGCAGCTCGTCGCGTACGGCGGGCACCGTGACGCGGTCGCGCAGCACCACCGGCACGCCGCGCGGGGTGTTCGTCGCGTAGAGCGTGACGTTCTCCCGCAGCGCGGTGGGGAAGACGGGCAGACCCAGGTTGCGGACCTGGTCCATGTAGGTCTGGTGGGTGGCGATGGGTTGCTGGGACAGCAACTGGACCATCGTGAAGACCACGCCGGCCACGCCGGGAGCGACCTTCTGGTGCCGGCGTACGGTGGCGAACCGGCGCGCGTCGGCGTTGTACTGCTCGACCAGTTCCCGCACGTTGCCGTGCAGGTAGTCGATGCCCAGGGTGGACAGGTAGTCGGCGCGGGCCGGGATGACCAGGTGGTCGCTGGCGATGATGGCCGACTGGGTGACCACGTTGAAGTTCGGCGGGCAGTCGATGAGCACCATGTCGTACGGGTCGAGCCCGTCGGCGAGCAGTCCTTCGGCGAGTGACCCGCGGACCCGGAACAGTTCGGCGTCGTACTCCTCGCCACCGGCGACGCTGCGGGCCAGGGCCAGGTCGATGTCCACGAGTTGCAGATGCGACGCGATCAGGTCGAGCCGGCCGGCGCCGCTGAGCCGGGAGTTCGCCGGGCCGGGCGACACCACAAGTTCACTGAGCGTGACCGACGGGCTGCCCTCGCGCAGGCCGTCGTACCAGCGTTTCACCGTCCGGGTGTCGCGTAGCCGCTCCCGCCAGTCGTCCGGGTCGTAGAAGCCGAAGGTCAGGCTGGCCTGTGGGTCGAGGTCGATGAGCAGCACCTTCATCCCCCGGTTGGCCAGTTCGGCGCCGAGGTTGGCGGTCACCGTGGTCTTGCCGACCCCGCCCTTGTAGTTGATCACGGACACGACGTACATCGACGTACCTCCCCAAGACGACTGACGGTAGCGGGCCGTCCGGCGAAAAGTCGATCATCCTCGACTTGCACGTAAGTACGTAAGTTCGTACGATCGAACTATGGCGGAGGTGGAGGAACGGTTGGCCGCGCTGGAGGCGCAGGTCGCCGAGCTGATCGAGCGGCTCGGCGGCGGCGATGGTCCGGCTCCGCTGCCGGAGGGGGTCTTCTGGGCGCTCGACGGGCTCAAGCAGCGACTGCCCGCCGACGGTGCCGGCGCCGTGCTCTACACCGGCACGGTCCGGGTCGGCGGGCAGCACTACGACTGGCAGTACGGGCGGGGCGTCGAGGACCTGCTGGCCGACGACTGGGCCGACCTGCCGGTCGTCCTGTCGGCGCTGGCCCACCCGGTACGCCTGCGGCTGCTGCGGGAGATCCTCGGCGGCCGGCAGGGCACCGCCGAGCTGGCTGGGATCGAGGACCTGGGCACAACCGGCCAGCTGCACCATCACCTGCGCCAGCTCACCGGCGCCGGCTGGCTGCGCAGCGCCGGCCGGGGCCGGTACGCCATCCCCGCCGAGCGGGTGGTGCCGCTGTTGGCCATCCTCACCGCCGCCGGTCGCTGAGCACACCCACCAACCGTCGCGCCAGGAGGCCACCGTGGCCGGCACGACCGGCCCGCGTCGATCCGGCAGGAACGGAAGGAGCACGTGATGCGCAAGACCTCCGTCATCGCCCTGGTCGCCGGCATGGTCGCCGGTCTGGCCGGGCTCGGCCTCATGCCCCGGCAACCTCGGCTGACCGCACAGACGACCGGCGACGCCGATCTGGCCGCCGCCGCCCGGGCGGCCGTGGCCGACCCCGCCGGCTACCGTGGCCTCGCTGTCGCCCTGGTCGACGGAGGGCGGATCCGCACCGCCGGCCTCGGTGACCGCGACGGCGCCGGCAACCCGGTCCGGCCGGACACCCCGTTCGAGATCGGATCGGTGCCCAAGGTGCTCACCGGCATGCTGCTGGCCCATCAGATCAACGCCGGCGCGGTACGCCCCGACGACACCCTCGGCGCGACCTGGCCGGCGATCACCGGTGCCGCCCGGGACGTGACCCTGGCCGAGCTGGCCAGCCACCGCGCCGGGTTGCCCCGGATCGTGCTCAGCTCGGTCACCGACTGGGCTCGCACGATCTGGGCCAACTACGCGGCCGGCAACCCGTACGCCGGGCAGGACGTCGACCGGGTCCGCGCCGCCGCGAACGACCAGACACCCGGCGACGGCCGGGGCGAGGTCCACTACTCGAATCTCGGCATGGCGCTGCTCGGCCAGGCTCTCGCGGCCGACGCCGGCACCGGCTACCCCGAGCTGCTCGACCGGGAACTGTTGACCCCGCTGGGCATGACCGCGACCATCCAGGTCACCAACTCGGAAGCGTTGCCCGCCGATCGGGCCGAGGGTGCCCGGGGCAGTGGCCGCACCCCGGACCCGTGGATCGGCACCGGATACGCCGCCGCCGGTCTCGGCTACTGGTCCACCGTGGAGGATCTCGCGCGACTCGTCGCGGCCACCGCCGCCGGTACCGCGCCCGGCGCCGAGGCCCGCGATCCGCGCTTCGACGACACCGACGGCACCCGCATCGGGTACGGCTGGCTCACCACCCGCTACGGCGACCGGGAGATCACCTGGCACAACGGCGCCACCGGCGGCTTCCACTCGTACGTCGGCTTCGACCGGGCCACCGGCCGGGGCGTGGTGGTGCTCGGCAACACCGACATGGGCGTCGAGCCCATCGGGCTGCGGCTGCTCGGGGTGCCCCGCGATTCGGCCGGTACCGCCACACCGGGACACCCCACCTGGATAGGGGTCGGGATCGCGCTGCTGTTCACCTTCATCGGTGGCCTGTCGCTGCTCGGCACCGCGCTGCGTGGCGCACCGGACCGGCTGAGCGTGCTGTCGGGCGCCGTCTGGGCGGTTGTCTACCCGGCCCTGGGCCACCAGCTCGGCGACTGGTCGGCCGTGCCCGGCTGGCTCTGGCCGCTCGGGCTCGCGGCCTCCGGCGCCGGGCTGGCCCTGGCCGGGTACCGCTGGCGACGCCTGCCGGTCAACACCGCACCCCGGCGGTGGTCGCGGGTGGCGGCGACGACCGGCTCACTGGCCGTCGCCGCGACACTGACCGCCGCCCTGCTCTCCTGACCGCCAGCGGGTCAGGCCGGCGGCCGGGCGGCCCGGGTCAGCCGGAAGTGCTGCTGGTTGCCGTCGTCGCGGACCACCACGCCGTAGCGGGACAGTTCGGCGCGCAGCTCCCCGGCCTCGCCGCCCCGGTCGTGCTTCAACGCCTCCTGCCGCGCCCGCAGCAGCGCATCCGCGCCCGCCGGCAGGCCGGGCAGATCGGGCACCCAGAGCCGGTACGCCGCGCGGTGCGGATCCGCCTCCGCCCACGGCCAACCGTGCTCCCGGAAGGCTTCGGCCAGCTCCCTCGCCGGCAGGTCGACCGACTGCCGGGCCAGCTCGGCGTCGTCCGCGTCGAGCAGCACCAGGTGCTTGCCGTCCAGGTGGACAACCCGGGTGTCGCGCCGGTCGATCTCCCGTTCGGAGCTGCCCTCCCGCAGCCGGACCTCGGCACCGGACACGGTCACCCGTACCCGCTCGGCGGTGCCGATGGCGGCGATCACCAGCCCGACCAGGATCCCGACACCCACCCCAACGGGTAATGCGTACCGGTCGGGCAGGCCGTCGAGCGCTCGGAACAGGCCCTGCACCGGAGCCCAGGGCAGGTCGGCCACCCAACCGGACCCGGCCACCAGCAACCCACCCAGCGCTCCGCCGACCAGCGGGATCCCGCCCCAGAGCACGACCAGCTCGGTGATGCCACCACTGACCACGGTCGGTGTTCCGTACGCCCTCACGTCACCTCCCGCCGCAGGGTCCGGACCAGCCCGGCGACCAGCGGCACGACCAGCCACACCAGCAGCGACACCGCGAGCCTTCGCCATTGTCCAGCGGTCACCTCGGCGGTGAACAGCGGCTCCATGGTCAGGTTCGTGTCCAGCCAACCGGCGACGCGGTGCAGCGGCCGGACCAGCTCGCCCAGCACCGACCACACGATCGGCAGCACCAGGTAGACCACGATGGCCAGCGGACTGTGCAGCAGCAGCAGACCGAAGCCGGCCCCGATCAGCACGGTGGCCACCTGGAACACGGCGGCGTGCACGAGCAGCATCCGGTCGAACTGCCAGCTTCCCGCGCCGCCGGTCGCCGACGAGACCAGCGTGCCGACGGCGGCCACCGCGAGACTGGTCAGCACCGACGCCAGCGCGGCCAGCACCACCGCGACGAGCTTCGCCGCGATCACCCGTTCCCGCCGGGGCACCAGCGCGAAGGTGGTCAACGCGGTGCGCTGGGACCACTCACTGGTGATCGACAGGATGCCCAGCACCGGCAGCAGGAAGCCCACCGGCACCAGCGACGGGGTGAAGAAGTTGGCGAAGGTCTGCTCGTCGTCCGGCGCGTACACCAGTTGCAGGGTGACGATGACGGCGCTGACCAGGCCGATGGTGATGAGCAGCCAGCGACCCGCTCGGGTGTCGACGAGTTTGCGCAGCTCCACGGCGGTCAGCCGGGCCAGCGGCGGCCGCTGCTCGGCCCGGCGGTGTGCCGGAGCGGCCTCGGGCGTGGTGGTGACGGTGGTCATCGGACGACCTCCCCGGTCGGTTCGACGGTGGTGGTGGCGGGCACGACCGGGTCGGGCGCGGTGGCGGTCAGGGTGAGGAACAACTGCTCCAGGCCGCCGCCGGCCGGACGTAGCTCGGTGAGGGCCACCCCGGCGGCCAGGGCGACCTGCCCGACCGCCTCGGTGTCGGCACCGACCAGCAGCCCTTCGGAGCCCTCGCTTACCGTCAGGCCGGCCCGGTGCAACGCGGCGCGCAACGCCGCGTCCTCGCGGGTCCGTACCACCGCGCCGTCGCCGGCGAGCAACTCGTCCTTGCCGCCCTGGGCCACGATCCGGCCACCCCCGATCACCACCAGCCGGTCCGCGACCGCCTCCACCTCGCGCAGCAGGTGGGAGGAGAGCAGCACGGTGCCGCCCCGGTCGGCGAAGTCCCGGAGCAGGCCGCGCATCCAGAAGATGCCCTCCGGGTCCAGGCCGTTGGCCGGCTCGTCCAGGACGAGCACCCGGGGATCGCCCAGCAGCGCGTGCGCCAGGCCGAGTCGCTGGCGCATGCCCAACGAGTACGCCCGCACCCGCCGTCGGGCGGCTGTCGGGCCCAGCCCCACCCGGTCGAGCAGCTCGCCGACCCGGCGCCGGTCGACGCCCATCGTCGCCGCCGCCACGGCCAGTGCCTCCCGGCCGGTCCGCCCGGCGTGCTGGGCGGAGGCGTCCAGCAGCACCCCGACCGTACGGCCCGGGTTGGGCAGCTGCCGGTACGGCCGTCCGTCGACGGTGGCGGTGCCGGCGGTCGGCGGGGTCAGCCCGCAGATCATGCGCATGGTGGTGGACTTGCCGGCCCCGTTGGGGCCCAGGAACCCGGTGACGGTGCCCGGTTCGCAGTGGAACGACACGTCCTCGACGGCGGTGTGCCGCCCGTACCGTTTGGTGAGCTGGTGTACGGCGATCATGGCTGCCAGCCTGTCCGAGCCGGCCGGCCATCCGCAGCGGCCATCGGTCTGGGCCCGCGCAGACCAAGGTCGATGCTCAGGTCTCGACTTTGGTAGCTGGTCCGGTGCCCGACCGGCTGCCTACCATTGCGCCTGTGACCAGCGCCGTCGTACTCGATCACCCGGGTCTGCTGCCCGGGGCGCTGGACCCTGGGGCGGGCCGCCGACCGCGGCGTACCCCCCGCGACTGGCTGGTCGACAGCCTCGCGTTCCTGGTCTCCCTGGCCTGGGTGGTGCTGGCCACCTTCGACGCCGCCTCCCCGAACCCGACCTTCGCCGACCGGCTGCCCCACGACTGGATGATCGCGGCCGACGCTCTCGTCGGCCAGCTCTGCACGGCGGCGCTCTGGTTGCGGCGTCGCTGGCCGGTGGGGCTGGCCCTGGCGACGCTGCCGCTGGCGATGTTCTCCGTCGCCTCCAGCATCGCCCTGCTGATCATCTACTTCACGGTGGTGGTGCACCGTCGGACGGCGGTCGCCCTGGCCGTCACCGGTGCCGGGCTCGTCACCAACTTCTTCTTCGCCCTGCTGCGTCCCGACCCCGCCGGCTCGTACTGGATATCCACCCTCTGGGGAGTGGTGATCACCCTGCTGGTGCTGGCCTGGGGCATGTTCGTGCGGGCGCGCCGGCAACTGGTGCTGTCGTTGCGGGAGCGCGCCGAGCGGGCCGAGGCCGAGCAGCAGCTACGCGTCGCCCAGGCCCGGCAGTTGGAGCGCACCCGCATCGCCCGGGAGATGCACGACGTGCTCGCCCACCGGATCTCCCTGCTCAGCCTGCACGCCGGGGCGCTGGAGTTCCGCCCCGACGCGCCCGCGCCGGAGGTGGCCCGGGCGGCCGGAGTGATCCGGAACAGCGCGCACGCCGCCCTTCAGGACCTGCGCGAGGTGATCGGCGTGCTGCGCGCCGAGACCTCGCTGCCCGACGACCCGGAACGCCCCCAGCCGACCCTCGACGACCTGCCCGCCCTGATCGCCGAATCCCGGGCCGCCGGAACCCGCGTCGACCTGCGGGAACGGGTCGCCGCGCCGGACCGGTTGCCGGTGGCCGTGGGGCGCAGCGTCTACCGCATCGTGCAGGAGGGGCTCACCAACGCCCGCAAGCACGCCCATGGTGCCGCCGTCACCGTCGGCCTCGACGGCGCGCCCGGTGACGGGCTGCGGGTGGAGATCCGCAACCGCAGGCCGGTGGGTGAGCTGCCCGGGACGGCCATCCCCGGCACCGGTACCGGCCTGGTCGGCATCGCCGAGCGGGTCAGTCTCGCCGGTGGGCGGTTGGAGCACGGCTGCGACGACCAGGGTGACTTCCGGTTGGCCGCGTGGCTGCCGTGGCCGGCGACGTGACCGGCCCGGTGCCGGCCGCCGCCGAGGGCGGTGGCGCGGCGTCGGCGGAGGCAGCCGCCGACGCTCCCGCTGCCGGCGGCGAGCAGTTGGTGCGGGTCCTGATCGTGGACGATGACGCGCTGGTACGCGCCGGTCTGTCGATGATCCTCGGCGGTACGCCGGACCTGAAGGTGGTCGGCGAGGCGGCCGACGGCAGCGAGGTCGTCCAGGCCGCCGCCGCGTGCCGGCCGGACGTGGTGCTGATGGACATCCGGATGCCCCGGCTGGACGGGCTGGCCGCCACCGAGGCGCTGCGCGGGCTGCCCCGGCCGCCGGAGGTGCTCGTGCTGACCACGTTCGACGCCGACGAGCACGTGCTGCGGGCGCTGCGCGCCGGGGCCGGCGGCTTCCTGCTGAAGGACACTCCGCCGGTGGAGATCGTGCGGGCGGTGCGCCGGGTGGCGGCCGGCGAGGCGACGCTGTCGCCGACGGTCACCCGGACCCTCATCGAACACGTCACGGCCGGACCGGCGGCCGACCCACGGCGGGACCGGGCCGCGCGCCTGATCGGGGGCCTGACCGAGCGGGAACGCGCCGTCGCCGTGGCGCTCGGTCGGGGGCGCACCAACGCCGAGATCGCCGCCGAGCTGTTCATGAGCGTGGCCACCGTCAAGGCGTACGTCTCCCGGCTGCTGACCCGGCTCGGACTCAACAACCGGGTGCAGGTGGCCCTGCTCGTCCACGACGCCGGGCTGGTCTGAAAACCGGTTTGAACCATCCCGTCGCGGTGGCCGTACCACTGCTCGAGGTGCGGTGCTCAAGCGCACCGCTACCGGAGCTGCGGGAGGTCTGCCGTGCGAGTTGATGAGCAGTCGACGGATCCCATCGATCAGATTCTGGGCGAGTTGCCGGTCCCGACGCCGTTGACCCCCGAGGACGTCCGGCTGGCCGTCCGGGCGGTGGTCGTGCACGCGGCCGAGGAGTGGCCGTCCGGGGCGCTGTGCCGCAACGACGGTGCCCGGTTCCCCTGCCGGCTGCATCGTTGGGGTCGGACGGTACTGCTGAACCACGGGCTCAACGAGCGACAGCTCGACGCCCTGATCCGGCACGGCAATCCGTTCGTGCACGTGCCGTTCCCATTTCTGATCAATGGGCCGTCGGCGGGACGTACGCCCGCCGCGCGTCCGGCGGGCACTGACCGCGCCGCCGGTTACCCGCCGCGGGCCGCCGGTCATCCGGCACGACCCGACCGCGCCCCCGGGTACCCGGCGCGTGGCCCGGCGCCCCGGGTGGCCGCCCCGGTTGGGCGTACCGGTGTGCGGGCGCCCGGCTCCGGCCGGCCGGTGGCACCCCCCGCCACCGCGCCGCGCTGGCCGCGGGCGAGCTGAGCGGGCTCGCCCGCCGGCGGTACGACGCCGGCCCGGAGCGCGCGGTCGTTCCCCTCCCGCGCCCGGGCCGGCGTCGCGATGCACCGTGCGATCAGCGGTTCCCGGCCGGGATTCCGCAGCTGGGTGCCGCCCAGTAGGTGTTGTTCGCGCTGCGGTCCTGGTTGTTCTCCCGCCGCGAGTCCACGTGGACGTGGCTGTTGTGGCCGGACACGCCGGGCCCGATGATGCCGCTGAAACCGTGGTTGCGCGCCTGTCGGGCGATCTGGCACAGCGACCTGTCCCGGGAGATGAGGTCGGCGGCGTTGCCGTAGAGGTGCTGGCTGTCCGACGCCCCACCCACCCGGTTGTTGCAGGTGCGGCTGCGGAACCCGCTGGTCACGATCAGCGGTTGGTCACCGAGGCTCTTGCGCAGCGCCTCCAGCTTCCACATGGTGCGCAGCGCGTTCTGCCGGGTCTGCCCGGTGCTCAGCGGGCCACCGTCCCACCCGCTGCCGCCGCAGCCGTCGTCCATCTCGGTGTAGGCGAAGTGCCGGGGCGTGCAGTTGTTGTCCTGGAGCTGGTACAGCTTCCGGTAGGTCTGTGGCCCGGCGACCCCGTCGACCTTGAGGCCGTACGCGGACTGGAAGCGGCGAACCGCGGCGGCGGTCTTCGGGCCGAACCGGCCGTCGAGTTCCACGACGTTGTTGTTGCCGGCCCAGCCGGCTATCCGTAGTTGCAGCTCGCGCACGTCGCTGCCGGAACGCCCCTGGTAGAGGTTGCGGTTCCAGGTGTAGCAGCCGTCGGCATGGGCCGCTGGCGCGGCGACCACCGAGGCGATCGCGGCGCCCGGCAAGGCCAGGGCGAGGGCGACGACTGCCCGTTTCAAGGTGTGTACGCGCACAGAAGTCCTCCCGATAGGAGAGTGAATGGGATGCATCCGGGACTTCGACCAGGCTGTCCCGTGGATCCACCCTCGCACCGGAGCAGCCGATTGGAGGGGATAAACGAGAATTGTCCTCGCAATTCGCCTTACCTGGGCATTGCCTGTGAATTAGGCCCGTTTTGGAAACCGGCATTCGGTGGTGAGTAGCCGTAGAGCAGCCATTTCGGTGCGGAAGGTCGCAGCCGGTGCCACGGAGGGTGATGTTCACCGGGTCAACCGGCCCGGTAACGTCAGCGCCGGTGACGACGGGAGGTGGGCGTGGCGCGTGGTGGCATCTTCTGTGTCGAGGGCCAGTGGCACCGTGACCTCAACGAGCGCGGATCCGTGCTGCCCACCCTGGAACTGCTCGAACGGCTGGGCAAGGTCCGCTTCATCCACAAGGACGCGGCCACCCGGGACGAGCTGTTCTACTTCATCGACCGCTGGCTGCTGAAGCAGTACGCCGACCACCGGCTCGGCTTCTTCGCCATGCACGGCGAACCGAACCGGTTGTGTCTCACCGACTGGCATTCGGTGGAACTCACCGAGGTGGCCGAGCTGATGGCCGGACGCTGCGAGGGACGACGCCTCTACTTCGGCAGTTGTTCGGTGCTACGCGCTCCCGAACCGGTGCTGCGGGACTTCCTCGCCGTCACCGGCGCCGCCTTGATCTGCGGCTTCACCCGCGAGGTGGACTGGGTCGAGTCGGCGGCGTTCGAGACCGTGCTGCTCGACGTGCTCGCCAACGGCCGCCGCCACAACGCCGCCGAGCTGCGGATGGGCTCGGCGCACTGGGCGCCGCTCGCGTCGTACCTGGGTTTCCGGATCATCTACGCCAACGGCCGGGCCTGGCGACCGTCGCTGCGCCCGCGCGTACCCAGCCAGCCGTCCGTCGGTCAGCACGCCTGAGTGCTGGTAGAAACGAGCGATGGCACGCATGATCGCGCGTAACACCCGGGTCGACCGGGACGCACTGCTCGAGTTCCTCCGCCCCCGGCACCGGGTGGTGCTGCTGACCACCCGCGCCGACGGCCGCCCACAGTCCTCGCCGGTCTCGGCCGGGGTGGACGCGCAGGGCCGGCTGGTTATCTCCACCTATCCGGAACGCGCGAAGGTCGCCAACATCCGCCGCGACCCCCGGGTGTCGGCCTGTGTGCTCTCCGACGACTGGAACGGTCCGTGGGTGCAGGTCGACGGCACCGCCGAGGTGCTCGACCTGCCCGAGGCCCTCGAACCGCTCGTGGAGTACTTCCGCAGCATCTCCGGCGAGCATCCGGACTGGGACGAGTACCGGGAGGCGATGCGGCGGCAGGGCAAGTCGCTGATCAGGATCACCGTCACCGGCTGGGGCCCGATCGCGACCGGAGGGTTTCCCGCTCGACTGGCCGAGTGAGCCCCGCGACGGGGCGCGGCGGAGAGCCGCGCCCCGCCGGGGTTCAGCACCGAGCCGTCGCGTACGCGGCGCAGCCGATCAGTTCCATCGACACCTGGAGCCGTTCCAGGCTGATGTTCTTGGCGATGGTGTCCTCGGGGCTGTGGTACGGCGGTTCGAGCAGCGCCGGTGACTCCTCGCCGCGCCAGGAGAAGTTCGCGCTGGCGATACCGACCTCCTGGAACGACTGGTGGTCGCTGGCGCCGCGTTGGGTGACCGGCGAGATCCGTGGTTCGTAGCCGAGCCGCCGGGCGGCGGCCGCGACCTCGTCGGTGGCCCGGTTGCTCTCGCCGGTGAACGACAACAGCCAGTACCGGGTCGCCGGGTCCCAGCTGGTGGCGACCATGTCGTTCTGGTAGACGGCGAGGATCCGGTCCCGCTCGGGCTGCGGCAGCTGGGCCACGTAGTAGCGGGAGCCGATCAACCCCTGCTCCTCCGAGCCCCACAGGGCGAAGCGCACCGTGGCGTTCGTCGGCACCGCCCTCAACACCCGGGCCACTTCCAGGCAGAGCACGGTGCCCGAGCCGTCGTCGTTGGCGCCCGGCGCGCCGATGACCGAGTCGTAGTGGGCGCTGACCATGACCACCGGCCCATCGCGGCCCGCCCGACCGCGCCGCTCGGCCAGCACGTTGTGCGAGGTCAGTCCCCGGTGGGCGGTGGTGACGATGGTCAGGGTGAGCGGCCCGGCGGCCAGCAACGCGCGCAGCCGGTGCTTCTGCGCCTGGGCCACCCCGACCACCGGAATCGGCAGCGGCGTGGCGGCGGAGCCGGGCAGCGTGGGGGAGAACGCCGACGCGCGACGCGGCTCCACCAGGTCGGCCGGCAGGAAGACCACGGCTGCCGCACCGGCCGCCACGGCGGTGGCCGCGAGCTGCTCGCGCTGGGCCGCGACGTAGTCCACGAGCACGATCCGGCCGCTGACGTCGGCCGGGTAGTCGCCGGGCGCACCCGCGCCGACGTCGACCACGGGTGCGGAGACCCGGGTGTCCAGCGCGGCCTGTCCGCTCGCGCCGGCCTGCCAGTTCAGGTCCCGGGGCAGCCCGGACGGTGAGCTGAGCTGGGCGAGGAACTTGTCGGCGACCGGGAAGGGTTGCAGCGTGGTGTCGTAACGCAGGCGGTCGAGCTGGCCGGCGATGTAGTGCGCCGCCCGGCGCTCCGAGTCGGTGCCCCCGATGCGCGGGCCGATGTCCTCGGAGAGCACCTTCAGGTGGTGCAGGGCACGCTTCGCCGACAGCTGGGCGACGACGATCCGGTCGGACGGGGTGAGGGTCGGGGGGCGGTGCGCTCCCGGACGCCGGTCGGCGACCGCCCAGGCGGGGGCGGGCAGCGCCACGGCGGCGGCACCGCCGAGCGCGACGGTCAACATCCGTCGCCGGTCGAACGAGGCTGATCCGGTGGAGCGGGACGATTCGTGCGGGGATGTCACGGTGTCGTCGTGCGAGGCCAAGACGGCGCCCTCCTGATTCGAGGTCCGACCCGCGCGTCAGGGGTGTGACGTCCGGGTCACAGAGACTCGAATCTATCCGGCGGGTCGCCGTCACTCAAGATCAGATTCGCCGCGATCGTGCTCAGTACGCGGCGGTGAACCGCATGTTCCGGAAGCGGCCGTTCTCGATCTCGTCGACCACCGCGACCGCCAGATCCTCGTAGCTGAGCACACTGCGGCCCTGCGCGTCGGTCACCGGCTGGTCCGTGCCGGTGCGGTACCGGCCGGTGCGCTCGCCCGGGTGGAACTCCAGCGGTGGTGGGCAGACGTAGGTCCAGGTCACCCCGTCGGCCGAGGAGCGGTAGACGTCGAGGGCCGCCGCCTGGCCCAGCGCGGCGTCGCGGTACTCGTCGGGGAAGTCCGGGTCGTCCAGCAGCGGCGTGCCGGCCGGGCCGAGCAGGGTGGCACCGCCGCCGACGTGGATGACCCGGGGCGCCGCCGGCATCCCGCGCAACGCGTCGAGCACGGTTCGCGCCGCGTCGGGCCACAGCGTACGGTCACCGCCGCCGATCGCCACGACCAACGCGTCCGCCTCCGGTGCCAGCTCCCGCACGCTGCGGACACTTGTCGCGTCCCCGGTGACGACCCGAACCCCGGCCGGCAGGTACGGCGCGTCCGCCTCGGGACGGCGCACCGCGGCCACCACCCGGTGCCCCCGGTCGAACGCCTCCCGGACGATCCGCGAACCGGCGGTGCCGCCCGCGCCGAACACGACGATGTTGACCACGCCTCCCAGGCTAGGGATTCGGTCGGGTGGGCGTCGGCGGAACGGCTCAGTCGACGAGTGCCGAGTAGACCAGCTGGCGCAGCTGTGGGCGGAGCGGCCAGGTGCTCGACGGCATCAGCTGGGTGAAGAACATGGCGGTGATCTCCTCGACCGGGTCGACCCAGAACGCGGTGCTGGCCACGCCGCCCCAGTAGTACTCGCCGACGCTGCTCGGCACCCGGCTCGGCACCGGGTCGTCGACGACCGCGAAGCCGAGCCCGAATCCGACGCCGTCGAGGTTGGTCTCGGCGAACCCGCCGGTGGACAGGGTGCCCAGGTCCTGGCCGCCGGGCAGGTGGTTGCGAGTCATGAAGCGCACCGTCCGGGGACCGAGCAGCCGCGTGCCGTCCAGCTCACCGCCGCGCAGCAGCAGTTGGGTGAAGCGGTGGTAGTCGGCGGCCGACGAGATCAGCCCACCCCCGCCGGAGAGCAGCACCGGCTTCTCGTACGCCAGCGCGCCGAGCGCGTCGTGCCGCACCGCGCGACCGGACGCCGGATCCGGCACGTACAGCGCGGCCAACCGCTCGGCGTCGGTGCCGTCGACGTGCCAGCGGGTGTCGGCCATGCCCAGCGGACGCAGGATCCGCTCGGCCAGGAAGGTGTCCAGGCTCTGCCCGGAGACCACCTCGATCAGCCGGCCGAGCACGTCGGTGGCGACCGAGTAGCCCCAGGCGGTGCCGGGCTGGAACAGCAGCGGCAGCTCACCGAAGACCCGGCAGGCCTCGGCCAGGTCGACCTCGGCCGGCGGGTAGAGGTCGTAGCCGGCGGCCCGGTACAGCCCGTCGACCACCGACGTCTGCATGAAGCCGTAGGTCAACCCGGCGGTGTGGGTGAGCAGGTGCCAGATCCGGATCGGTTCGATTGCCGGCACCGTGTACGGCTTGAGGGTCGAACCCTTCGAGTAGACCCGCATGTCGGCGAACTCGGGCAGCCAGCGGCCGACCTCGTCGGTCAGCTCGAAGCGACCCTCCTCCCAGAGCATCATCGCCGCGACCGAGGTGATCGGCTTGGTCATCGAGTAGATCCGCCAGAGGGTGTCCGGCTCCACCGGCGCGCCCGCCTCGCGGTCCCGCAGCCCGTACGTCGAACTGTGCGCGATCTCGCCGCGTCGGGTGACCACCGCCTGCCAGCCGGCGAGCCGCCCGGCGTCGACGTAGCCGGCGAAATGTTCGTCGATGCGGGCCAGCCGCGCCGGGTCGAATCCGACCTGTCCCGCCTCGATGCTGGTTGTGATGCTCACCCCAGGGAACCTACCGGCCGGTACGCGAGGCGCGGAAGCTCTGTTGTCGGGGTCACTGGCTAGCCTGCTGGTCATGCCGGAGCCGACCGAGGACGTCACCTTCCACGACGAGGACTGGTACGCCGAGGACCTGGCCGACCGGCACTTCGTCAACTGCACCTTCCACCGGGTGGATCTCACCGAGGCGACCAGTCAGGGCGCGGTCTTCGAGGGCTGCACCTTCGGCGACGTGGCCTTCAACGTCTCCCGGCACGTCGACTCGGCCTTCACCCGGTGCGTCTTCACCCGGTGCAACCTGTTCGAGGCGGAGTTCACCGGCTGCAAGCTGCTGGGCGCCACCTTCGACCGCTGCGACCTGCGGCCGTTGACCGTGACCGGAGGCGACTGGTCGTTTCTCACCCTGGCCGGCGGCGACCTGCGCGGCGCGCGGTTCACCGGCGTACGGATGCGCGAGACCGACCTGTCCGGCGCCGACCTGTCCGGCGCGGTGCTGACCGGGTGCGACCTGTCCGACGTGCAGTGGCGCGGGGCGCGGCTGACCGGTGCGGATCTGCGCGGCAGCGACCTGGCCGGGCTGGACCCGGCCTCGGTGCACCGCAAGGGAGCGGTCATCGACCTGATGCAGGCGGCGACCCTCGCCCGGGCCCTCGGGTTCGACATCCGCGGCTGACGCCCGTCAGGAGGAGCGGGCAGCACTGGCGGGTGCACCGGGGGACTCGGCAGTAGCCTGGTCTGCGACCGTCCACACGACCGGGAGGACCGCATGACCACGGGCGAACGGGTACTGGACAGCCCCACGAACTGGGTGGCCGAGCACATCAACCGCTACGTCGAGACCGGCGGTGCCGACGGGCACGAGTGGCGACCAGGCGTCTTCACGCTGCTGTTGACCACTCGTGGGCGGCGCAGTGGCGCGTTGCGGCGTACCGCCTTGATCTACGGCCGGTCCGGCGACGCGTACGCGGTGGTCGCCTCCCAGGGTGGGGCACCGCAGCACCCGGCCTGGTATCTCAACCTGCTGGCCGAGCCGCAGGTCGAGGTGCAGGTCGGTGCCGACCGGTTCACCGCCCGGGCGCGCACGGCCACGCCCGAGGAGAAGGCGCGGCTGTGGCCGGTGATGACCGCCATCTGGCCGGCCTACGACGACTACCAGACGAAGACCGACCGGGACATCCCGGTGGTGCTGCTCGAACGGGCCTGACGAGACGACCGGGGAGGACGAACGATGCCCGCTTTCGCCTTGGCGCACCTGCGGAACCCGCAGGTCAACGAGGATATTCTGACCTACCTGGAGCGGATCCAGGCCACCCTGGAGCCCTTCGGCGGCCGGTTCGTGGTGCACGGCCCGGAGGTGGACGTACGCGAGGGGGAGTGGCCGGGCAGCGTGGTCATCCTCGAGTTCCCCGATCGGCAGCGGGCCCACGCCTGGTACGACTCGCCGGCGTACCAGGAGATCCTGCCGCTGCGGACGCGGCACATCGACGCCGCGGCGATCATCTTCGACGGGGTGGGTCCGGGCTACGACCCCGGCCAGACCGCGGCGGCGCTGCGGGCACAGGCCGCGACCGGCTGAGCCCACGGGACAGTTTGTCCGTCACTGCGGGTCCACCGGGTCGTAACGTCCTGCTGTCCGTGTTCGACTGTCCTGTGTGGAGGCCAGGCCGATGAACAGCAGCAGTACCGTCCGTCCCGCCCCGCCCACCGGCGAGCGGCCCGGGGTGGGGCTGCGGGATATTCCGCTGCCGCCGTACGTGACCGCCGAGGATGCCCAGTTCGCCGTGCGAGCTGTCGTGGTGCACGCACCCCGACGCTGGTCCGGCGGCACGGTCTGCCGCAACGACGCCAGCCCGCACCCGTGCCGGCTGCACCGGTGGGGTACCCGGGTGCTCGCACTACGCGGCCTGCGCGACGCCGACATCGCCGCGCTCATCGAACGCGGGGATCCCGCTGCCGCGTTGCCGCCCCGACCCCCGGCCTGAGCGGCGCGCGAGGCGGGTCAGCGCGCACGGGGCGCAACCGGTACCGATACCCGCTCAGCGGGCCGTAATGCCTCGTGTCGCGCTGACATCGCTCTATTTGACGGACGCCTCGGCAGCGGGCACCGTGGGGACTGGAGGGGCCTTGAGCTGCCCCGATGTGGCGGTGGATGGCACCGCCCGGGAGCCCAGAAACCCACGAGGAGTCCCACCATGCTCACGATGACCGACAATGCCGTCCTGGTGATCCGTGATCTCGCCGCACAGCAGGACGTCTCCGAGGGCGGCGGGGTACGCATCGCCGCGGACACCAGCGCTGGCTCACTAAGCGTCGAGTTGGTACCCGCCCCGGTCGAGGGTGACCAGGTGGTCGACAACCAGGGCGCCCGGATCTTTCTCGACTCCGACGCGGCCGACCTGCTCGGTGACGCCTCGGTCGACGCGACCGTCGACGACGAGGGCGTCGTGCAGTTCGGGTTCACCGAGAAGGAGTAGACCGGGCCAGCGCGTTCAACACGTGGGCCAGATGGTGGGAGGTGCTCCACGCCATCCAGTTGGTTGCCGAGCCTGCCCCGGCACCCCGGCGTGCCCGGCGCGAGATCTCCTGGTCTCCCCAGGAGAAGCTCGCGCCGGTCGGCGGCCAGTGCGGCCCCGACACCAGCGTTCGGCACAGGTCCGCGACCCGCTGGTCACCCTGACCTCGGCGGCGCGACCACCGGTGGATCAACCAGACGCCGTCGCCGGTGTACGGGACCGTCAGGTGGCGGTCGATGGTGGGCTGGCCCGTGGCCGAGGCCACACCGTAGTCGCCGAAAGTGACGCCCAGGTCGGCCAGCCGCTGCCAGAGCAGCCAGTCCCAGCGGTCCACCCGTACCGGCTCGTCGATGGGCAGCCGGGACAGCACCGGCGGCATGCCACCGGCCACCATGCTCACCGAACGCCAGGTGTGTCGGCGGGTCCAGTCCAGCATCCGCCGGACCCGGGGCTCGACCAGCCGGACGTCCGCCGGGCAGCACACGTCGCCGCAGTCGAGCACCAGATCACACTGCTCCGGGGCCAGCCGTGCGTGTCTGCCGATCCGCTCCACGGCCACGGTGGTGGCGTCCGGGCCGGCCCGGTCCCGACGTAGCCGCAGCCGCACCACGGCCCGCTGGGTCTGCGCCCGAGCCGTGGCACCCAGCGCCGCCAGCCGCCGCTCGCCGTCCGTCAGCCCGATCACCGGCACCACCGGTACGCCCCGGCGGGTCAGCACGGACGCCGTCGTGTCGGGCAGGGCACCGATCTCGACGGCGGGCCGCAGCCCGGGCGGCAGCCGGGTCAGCGCGTCGAGGACGGTTCTGTCGAGTTCGGACAGTTGCAGGATCGGGCTGAGCAGCGGGGCGAGGGCGTCATCGAGGTGGCCGAGCGCCTCCAGTTCCCCGCGCCGGGCGGCGAGGACGGGACGGTAGACCGGCTCCTCCGCCCGTCCTCCGGGGGCGGGCACCATAATTCAATGTAGCCAGCCGATTACCCACCTCCCAGGGCGGAAGAGCGGGAATTCACCGGACAGGTGTCAACTCCCCGACTATCCTCGCGCGGTGTCTGACGCACTGACCAGGTATCGGTCCGCCGACGAGGACAGCGCCCGCTGGCAGGGCTTCCCCTTCCGCCCCGGTGACATCGTCATCAGCACGCGTTCCAAGAGCGGGACGACCTGGATGCAGATGATCTGTGCCCTGCTGGTGCTGCGTACGCCGGAACTGCCGGCGCCGCTGACCGAGCTGTCGCCCTGGCTCGACTGGTTGGTCGAGCCGCCGGAGCGGGTGTACGCCCGGCTGGCCGCCCAGCGGCACCGGCGCTTCATCAAGACCCACACGCCGCTGGACGGGGTGCCGAGTGATTCCCGGGTGCACTACGTGGTGGTGGCCCGCCATCCACTCGACGCTGCGGTCTCACTGCACCACCAGGGCGCCAATCTGGATCGCGTCCGGCTCGCCGAGCTGACCGGTCAGCCCGCACCGCCGGAGCCGGCCCACCCCCATCCGCCGGTCGGGCAGGCGCTCGTACGCTGGATCGACGCGGACCCGGATCCACATGCCGAACTGGACTCGCTGCCGGGTGTCCTGTGGCACCTGGGCGACGCCTGGGCCCGTCGGCACCAACCGAACGTGCACCTCGTCCACTACGACGACCTCCGAGTCGACCTGTCCGGGCAGATGCGGCGCCTGGCCGAGCGTCTGGGCCTCGAACCGCCCGGACCTGATCTGGTGGAGGCGGCCACCTTCGAAAGGATGCGGGCCCGCGCCGACCGACTCGCGCCCGACGCCGCCGGAGTGCTCAAGGACCGCAACGCCTTCTTCCGCAGCGGTCGGTCCGGTCAGGGCCGCGCGCTGCTCGACGCGGCGGCGCGTGCCCGCTACCACTCCCGGGCCGCCGCCCTGGCGCCGCCGGACCTGCTGGCCTGGCTGCACCGAACCGAGGCGTGAAGACGCGGGCACCCCCGCGGCGGGGGTGCCGCTCCGAGGGTGCCGGTGGGCCGTCACCGACCCGAGAGGCTCGGGTCAGTCGTCGTCCCGGTCGTCCTCGTCCTCGTCCCGGTCGTCCTCGTCCCGGTCGTCCTCGTCCTCGTCCGCCGGCTCCTGCTCGGCCTTGACGATCTCACCGGACTGCCGGTCGACGTCGATCTCGTGCTCGGTACCGCCGTTGACGATCTCGACCTCCCAGATGGCCCGGCCGTTCTCCTCGTCCCGGTCCGTCTCGGTGATCCGCCCGCCACCGGCCTGCGCCAGTGCGATCTCACCGGCCCGCTCCCGACTCACCGCGTCCCCTTCTGTGGCCGGCTGGGTCTGCGCCGGGGTGCTGGGTGCCACGCTGGTCGGGTCGGCCGTGGCGGTGGTGCCGGTCGGGCCCGGGGCCGTGGCGCCGGTGGTGCCCTCGGGGACACCCGCGGTCGTCGGGGCGCCGGTCGCGGCGGTCAGGGTGGTCTGCCGTGCCCTGCTGTCGTCCGCCGCCGTCACGCCGAGGAACGCCCCGGCCACCGCGAGCACCGCCGCCGCGCCGCCGACCGACGCCAGGATCAGGGGGTTGCGCTTCATCGTTCTGCACCTCTCCTCGGTTGTTGCATCGAGGATCGGTCGCGCCGCGATAGCGGCGCGCTGTCCGAACCCTAAGCCCCGGTTAAGACCGGTTACGCGCGGCCGAGCCAGAGCTCGACCTCTGCTCCGCCGCCGGTGCGCTCGCCGAGGGTCAGCCGGCCGCCGCTGGCCTGGGCCGCCCGGCGGGCGATGTCCAGCCCGAGTCCGGTCGACCCGGCCTGGCTCGCGCCCCGGCGCACCGAGTCGGCCGCGATGCCGGGTCCCTGGTCGGCGACCGTCAGGACCACCTGGTCGCCGGCGGCACGGAGCCGGACGGCGAAGGGCGTGCCGTCCGGCGTGTGCGCGAAGACGTTGCCGAGCAGGGCGTCCAGCGCGGCGGCCAACTCGTCGGCCGCGACGGCGACCGGAACCGGGCCGAGGGCCAGATCGAGGTCGACGGCACGGCCGGTCTCCTCCGCCAGCACCGACCAGAAGGCGACCCGATCCGCCACGGTGGCCGCGGCGTCGGCGACCACCGCGCCGTCGGTGGGGGCGCGCCAGCGGGCCTGCCGGATCAGACCGGTGACCGCCCGCTCCAGTCCGTCCACGGCGTCGATCACCCGGGCGGCGTCCTGCGGGTCGCGCAGCGACTCGGCCTCCAGGCGCAGGGCGGTCAGCGGCGTACGTAGCCGGTGCGACAGGTCGGCAACCTGTTCCCGCTCCTGCACCAGCAACTCCTGGATCCGGCCGGCGAGATGGTTGAGCGCGCCGCCCACCTCGCGCAGCTCCGCCGGCCCGGACGGCTCCACTCGCGCGTCCAGTTCGGCGTTGGCCAGCCGGTGCGAGACCGCCGACAGCTCGCCGATCGGGCGGACCAGCGTGCGGGCCAGGCGGTCGGCGACGGCCAGGGCGATCAGCACCAGCAGCGTGCCGAGCAGGGCGAGCACCAACCAGGCACGTCCCACCCCGGCGGTCATCTCCGCCCGTGGCACCACGGTGCGGATCACGGTGGTGCCGTCCGCGCGGCCCTGCACCGCGATGACCACCTCCCGGCCGTCGGCCGTCTCGGCGGTGAGGCTCTGCCCCCGCCCGGCCAGCTCCACCGCCGGGGTGCGGGTGGCGGACGAGCCCAGCACCGTGCCGTCCGGCAGGAACACGCTGACCGGCCGGGCCGATTCGGCGGCGAGCTGTTCGACGGTCAGCCGCACGGTCTCCGGGTCGGCGGTGCCCACCACGGGAGCGAGGCTCTGTGCGTCGGCGGTGGCCCGCACCGTCGCCCGGTCCTCGGCGGCGGTACGCAGCAGCAACGCCAGCGGCACCAGGAAGGCGATCACGATGAGGACGCTCACCGCGGCGACCAGCAGTGCCAGGCGGGCCCTCACCCGTCGACCTCGGGGGTGACCAGGCGCACCCCGACCCCGCGTACGGTGTGCAGGTAGCGCGGACGCTGGGCGCTCTCGCCGAGCTTGCGGCGCAGCCAGGACAGGTGCACGTCGACGGTCTTGTCCGCCCCGCCGTACGGGATCTGCCACACCTCGGTCAGCAGCTCCCGTTTGGTCACCACCTCACCGACCCGGGTGGCCAGATGTCGCAACAGGTCGAACTCGCGCGGGGTCAACTCGACCGGTTCGCCGTCGAGGTCGACCTGCCGGGAGCGGGGGTCGATCCGCAGACCGCCGACCACCACCGTCGGATCCTCCGGCTGCCCGCCGGGTCCGCGGCGGAGCACCGCGCGTACCCGCGCGTCGAGTTGGGCGGCGGTGAAGGGTTTGACCACGTAGTCGTCGGCACCCGCGTCGAGCACCCGGACGATCTCCCGCTCGTCGTCGCGGGCGGTGGCCACGATGACCGGTACGGCGCTGACGGCCCGCAGCATCCGCAGCAGCTCACGGCCGTCCAGGTCGGGCAGCCCGAGGTCGAGCACGACCAGATCGGGACGGTCGTCGAGGGCGTCGCGCAGCCCGGTCATCGCGGTGGAGGTGGCGGCCACGGCGTGTCCCCGCTCGCGCAGCGCCCGCACCAGCGGGGCACGGATGGTCAGGTCGTCCTCGATCAGCAGTAGGCGGGCCACAGCAGGCAGGGTATCCCCGGCGATCGTCACCGGCCGGCGTCGTTAACCCTCCCTTAGCGTTGCCCGAAGGTCACCCCAACCGCCGATCGGGGATAGTCGGGTGATGGGCCGTCGAACCTTGCTCGCCGTGGCCGGATGGCTGGCCACCGCGGTCGTCGCCACCCTGATCGGGCTCGCCGCGATCCGGTTGGTCGGTGAGAGCCTCACCGGGACGCCCGGTGGGGTCCGCAGCCAGGAGGAGATCGCCCGCGCGCTCGCCGAGCCGGCACCGGGTACCGATCCGCCCGGCAGCGTGCCGACCGGCGCTCCGGCCCCTGGCAGCACCACCACCGGCTCCGGCCCGGGCGGGTCGCCGTCCAACCCGGTGCCGCCGGCCGACCCGAGCGCGGATTCGGGCGACCGGCGCGGCTTCTCGACGCTGGGCGGCAGCGCGGTGGCCGAGTGCCGGCCCGACGGGGTCTACCTGGTCTCCTGGAGCGCGCGACCGGGCTACCGGGTCGACGACGTCGATCGTGGCCCGGACGACGACGCGGACGTGACGTTCGTCGGCCCGAGCGGCGAGTACGAACTTTCGGTGCGGTGCGTGGGCGGGGTGCCCACGCTCGATGTCGACGACTGAGCCACCCGCACACTCGGACGTCGCCGCAGGTCAAGTCCATGATCGATATGTCGAGTGTCCTTGATCGGACAGCCGATCGCCTGGCTACCGGCCGGGAACGCGACATACGTTCGAGGCACAAAGGGGGCTGATCGGCGCTGATCCTCCTTTAGTCGCCGCAACCAACTCAACATGCCAGGGCCGCTCGACCGGGCCGGGGAAGGAGTCCGATGTCCAGCGCGAGAGCCAGGAGCGGAGGGGTTCCCCAGCCGGTACCGGGGGACGAGGCCACGGCCCACGCCGAGGCCGAACACACCACCTGCGCCGGCGCCGGCATGCCACTGACCGCGAGGGTGCTGTTCGCCGTGGTCAGCGCCGATGGTCTCCTGGTCCGCGGGCTGGGGGCGGCGGCGGCCAACCGGTTGCGGACAGGGATGTACCAGGTGGTGTTCGACCAGGACGTCACCGGTGCCAGCCTGGTCGGCACCGTCGGCCTCACGGGTAGCTCCGGGCTGGCCCCCGCCGGTCAGATCGCGGTTGCCGGGCGTACCGGCATTCCGAACGCCGTCTTCGTGACCACCTTCGACGGTGCCGGGACGGCCGCCGACCGTCCCTTTCACCTGGCCGTGCTCTCCTGAGCACCACCGCAGGCGCAGACGAGCGCGCGGCGCCGTTGACCCGAGGGTCGAAACCGCGCCGCGCTCGGCCGTCTCCCACCGCCGCAGCCGTACGGCGGTACGTCAGCGGGGACCTGGCATGACCGGTCGAACCGGTCGTCGTGTCGATCCCCGATCGGCATCGGTCCAAACCCCGGGGCGGCGGTCAATTCCGCCATCTGCGAAGTGCGGCGTGGCGCGGCCCCGGATGGGGTATGTGTCGGGACATGGAGCACTTCACTATCGCGACCGTCGCCGAGAAGAGCCCGGACTTCCGGCGCGTGCTGTGGACCGGGAAGCACACCCAGCTGGTGATCATGACGATCCCGCCGGGCGGCGAGATCGGTGAGGAGGTCCATGAGGACATCGACCAGATCCTGACCTTCGTCAGCGGCACCGGCGAGGCGCAGGTGGCCGGTGAGAAGCGTGCGGTGGTGCAGGGCGACCTGGTGGTCGTACCGGCCGGCACCCGGCACAACTTCGTCAACACCGGCCCGAACCCGCTGGTGCTGTACACCGTCTACGGGCCGCCGGAGCACGCCGACCAGGCCGTGCACCACACCAAGGAGGAGGCCGACGCCGCGGAGGCGGCGGGCGAGGACGAGCCGCCGACCTCCTGACCGTCCCGCCGGCCCGGCTCACCCGGGCCGGCGGACCTCTTCGGGCCGGATGAGCCCAGGAATCCCGGGTACGCCGAGCGCATGGAGCAGCCGGCGATCTCCGACTACGGATACCTCTCCGACTGCCGATCGGGGGCGCTGGTCAGCCGGGCCGGTTCGATCGACTGGTGGTGCCCGCACCGGTTCGACTCGCCGTCGGTCTTCGCGCGGCTGCTCGACCCGAACGGTGGCCACTGGCGACTGGCACCGGTGGCCGTGGGACACACCGGGCATCGGGTGCAGCGCTCGTACCAGCCGAACACCCTGGTCCTGCGTACCGTGCACCAAACCGCGGAGGGCAGCGTCGCGGTCACCGACGCCCTCGCCGCCGAGGAGGGTGCCCGCGCCCACGAGATCGGCATGCGCTCGCCGGCCGTGCTGCTGCGCGTCGTCGAGGGGCTCTCCGGCCGGGTGACGATGTCCCTGGACTACCGGCCGCGACCGGAGTACGGCCTGCTCACCCCGTACCTGCGGGAACTGCCGGACGGCGCGGTGGCGAGCGTGGCCGGCTCGATGGCGCTGGTACTGCGCTGCACGGGGTTGCCCCTGCGCGTCGAGCACGACCGGGTCCGGCAGACCTTCACCGTCGACGAGGGCCAGGTGCTCGGCTTCGATCTGGCCTACGCGCCGGCGTACGGCGCGGAACCGGCCCGGCTGGACCCGGTCCGCGCGCTGACGGACACCGTGCTGGCCTGGGAGGCGTTCCGCGAGAGCCACCAGTACCAGGGGCGTTATCCCGAGGTGGTGCGGCACAGCGCCACAGTCCTCACCGGTCTCACATACGCCCGCAGCGGCGCGGTCGCCGCGGCGGCGACCACCTCCCTGCCGGAACGCATCGGCGGCGACCGCAACTACGACTACCGCTTCTGCTGGCTGCGGGACTTCGCGATGACCATGCGGGCCCTCTGGGTGGCGGCCTGCCCGACCGAGTCGTCCCGTCTGTTCGAATGGGCGGCGCGCTCGATCGGTCGGGTCGGCTCCGATCCGGTGCCCGTGCTGTTCGGTCTGCAAGGGGAACGTGACGTCTCCGAGCACGTCTGTCCCCACCTGGCCGGGTACGCCGGGACCGGACCGGTGCGTATCGGCAACGACGCCTGGCGGCAGCGGCAGCTCGACGTGCCGGGCGAGGTCATCTCGGCGGTGTGGCGGTTGCACGACTACCTCGGCGACCAGCTACCCGTGGACCTGCGTGACATGGTGTTCGGTCTCACCGAACAGGTGGCGGCCACCTGGCGACTGCCCGACCGGGGTATCTGGGAACAGCGCGACCGGGAGCGGCACTACCTGTCGTCGAAGGCGCTCTGCTGGGTGGCGATGGACCGGGCCGTGCGGTTGGCCCCCCAACTCGGCGAGCGGGCGGACGTGCGGCGCTGGGCCGGCATCCGGGACGAGATCCGGGCCACGGTCCTGCGGGACGGCTTCGACGAGCGTCGCGGCGCCTTCACCGGTGCCCTCGGGTCGCCGGAACTGGACGCGGCGGCCCTGTACCTGCCGGTGGTGGGCTTCCTGCCGGCCACCGATCCACGGATGCGGGCGACCATCGAGGCGATCGAGCGGGAACTCGGCGGTGCCGACGGACTGGTCCACCGCTGGGAAGGCGACCCGGCGGGCTTCGTGCTCTGCTCGTTCTGGCTGGTCGAGTGCCTGGTGCTGGCGGGTGAACGGGAGCGGGCGGCCCGGCTGTTCGAGCGGGTGAGCGGGCACGCCAACGACGTCGGGTTGTTCAGCGAGCAGATCGACCCGGTCACCGGGGTACACCTGGGCAACACGCCGCAGGCGCTGTCCCACATCGGTCAGGTGAACGCCGCGTGGCGGTTGACCGACCCCATCCTCGACTGACTGTGAGGCGCGCCGTCGCGTGTCAGCGTGGCAGCACCGGTACGCCGGAGACGTCGATCGTCTCCGGGTACTTCACCCCGGCACCGGTGTTGAGCACGACGACGCGTTCACCCGCCCGGATCCAGCCGCCGGCCCGCAGCCGGCGCGCGGCCGTCAGACAGGCGGCACCCTCGGGGCAGAGCAGCAGCCCCTCGCGGGCGGCGAAGTCGCGCAGATCGGTCAGGATCTCGGCGTCCTCCACCGCGATCGCGGTGCCGGCGGTGGCCCGCAGCGCGGCGAGGATCAGCTCGTCGCCCAACGGCGCCGGAACGGTGATGCCGAACGCCACGGTGTGAGCGTCCTCCCACGGCTGCGCCCGGTCGTCCCCGGCGGCGAACGCCCGTACGATCGGCGCACAGCCGGTGGCCTGCACCGCCACCAGCCGGGGCAGTTTGTCCTCGACCCAGCCCAGCTCCCGCAGCTCGCCGAGCGCCTTGTGGATGCCGATCAGCCCCACGCCGCCGCCGGTCGGATAGATGATGACGTCGGGCACCTGCCAGCTGAGCTGCTCGACGATCTCGTACCCCATCGTCTTCTTGCCTTCGAGACGGTACGGCTCGCGCAGCGTACCGGCGTCGAAGACGGTGCCCTCGGCAGCCGCGACGAGCGCGGCCACCTGGCGCCCGGCGTCGCCGATCAGCCCGTCGACCAGGCGCAGGTCGGCACCGGCGGCCACGCACTCCCGGCGGCAGATGGTCGGTGCGGACAGCGGCATCACGATGGTGGCGCCCAGCCCCGCCCGGGTCGCGTAGGTGGCCCACGCCGCGCCCGCGTTGCCGTTGGTCGGCATGGCGATCCGCCGGATGCCCAGCTCGCGGGCCCGACTGACGCCGACGGCGGCACCGCGCGCCTTGAACGAGCCGGTCGGGGTCAGCCCCTCGTCCTTGACCAGCAGGTCGTCGACGCCGATGTCCGCGCCGTACGCCGGTGCGCGCAGCATCGGTGTCCATCCCTCGCCGAGGGTGGTGACGTTCCGTGGGTCGGCGACCGGCAGCAACTCCCGGTAACGCCACAGGTCGGCCGCGCGCAACCCGAACCGCTCCGGCTCGATCGCCCGTGCCGCCGCCGCGAGGTCGTAGCGCGCCAGCAGCGGCGAGCCGCACTCGCAGAGATTCTGCGGTACGGCGGCGTCGTGTTCCCGGCCGCAGCGCGGGCACTCAAGGTGGGTCAGATACACGCCGCTCCTCGCCGTCTCAACCCGCGTCCACGCTGCGCCACGCGCGGCTGCGGCGGCCCGGCTCGTAGCCGGAGTCCAGCCGCTTCGCCACCACCCCGGGCAGGCCCTGGTCGCGCGCCGCGCGCATGGTCTCCGCACCGGCGCCGGGAAACCACGGCGGAGTCTGCCAGTGCGGCCCGGCCAGCGCCAGCGAGTCGAGCAACTCGCGGCGCTGCGGGTACGGCAACTCCAGGCTGCTCACCCCCTCCAACCAGAGCAGGTCGACGAGCAGGTACTGGGCATCGGTGCTGCTGCGCCCACCCCGCGCCGGCCGGACCTGTCCGGCGCGGTCGATGCGGACCAGCACGCCGTCCAGCACGACCTCCGTCGGCGCCAGGGCCTCGGCCATCGACCGCAACCACGGATACTCGCCGGTGATCTCCGCACCGCTGTCGGAGAGCAGCCGCAACCGCCCGCCGGAGACGTACGCGACCGCGCGTACCCCGTCCCACCGCAGCTCGTACCCCCAGGCGGCCTGATCGGTGGGCAGCCGGCCGGCCGGTGTGGGACGCATCGGCGCGACCAGGTCGGGCATGGCGGTCCAGCCCGGCGGCGGCGGATCGGTGCGGCGCACCATCCAGTCCCGGCCGTCGCGGCCGCCGGTGGCGAACAGCACGTACCGCCCGGTGGTCCGCGTACCCCGCAGCTCGACCACCACCTCGCGGTCCTGCCACTTCTCGCAGCGGTAGGTGCCCTGGTCGTGGATGAGCATCCGGCCGCCGCCGTACTCACCGGCCGGGATCTCACCGGAGAAGTCGAGATACTCCATGGGGTGGTCCTCGGTGTGCACGGCCAGGTGGTTGCGCCCCGGATCGCGGGGCAGGCCGCGCGGCACCGCCCAGGAGACGAGCACCCCGTCGCGCTCCAGCCGCAGGTCCCAGTGCAGGCTGCGGGCGTGGTGCTGCTGAATGACGAACCGAGCCCGGCCGCCGTCCCGCGCTCGCCGGGGACGCTCGGCCGGCACCGGCTCGGGGGTACGCGCGGCGTCCCGCTTGCGCCGGTACTCCTCCAGCCGGTCAGCCACGTACCGATTCTCCGGCACATAGCGCCGACGCGCCCGGTAGCGGGTCGACGCGCCCGATCTCGGGCATGCCGAGCGTCATCGGGGGTAGAACGGTCGACATGGACCACAGTGACCACCCCACCGCAGTTCTCCCCGGTGACGTTCGGATCCCGCTGCTCGGCTTCGGCACCTGGCAGGCGACCGGCGAGGAGGGCTACAAGGCCGTACTCGCCGCGCTCGACGCCGGTTACCGGCACATCGACACCGCCACCATGTACGGCAACGAGGAGGAGGTCGGCCGGGCGATCCGGGAGAGCGGGCTGCGCCGGGAGGATGTCTTCATCACCACCAAGCTCCCACCCGAGCGGGTCGGCCGGGAACGGGAGACCATCGAGGAGAGCCTGCGCGCACTCGGCGTCGACTACGTCGACCTGTGGCTGGTGCACTGGCCCCCGAACGACTCCGGTGCCCTGATCCCGGTCTGGCGGGAGATGCTCGCCGCCCGCGACGCGAACCTGGCCCGGGCGGTCGGAGTCAGCAACTACAGCACCGCCCAGATCGACGCGCTGATCCAGGCGACCGAGGAGAACCCGGCGGTCAACCAGATCAAGTGGGGTCCCCGGTTGTACGACCGGCAGCGGCACACCGAGCACCGGGACCGGGGAGTGGTGCTGGAGGGCTACAGCCCGTTCAAGACCACCGACCTGTCCGACCCGGTGCTGACCCGGATCGCCGGGGCGCACAACGTCTCGCCGGCCCAGGTGGTGCTGCGCTGGCACCTCGACCACGAGATCGTGGCGATCCCCAAGTCGGTGACGCCGGAGCGGATCCGCGCCAACGCGGACATCTTCGGCTTCTCGCTGACCGCCGAGGAGATGCGCGACATCGACGCCCTCGGCAACTCCTGACCCGGGGCCAGACGGCGCCCGCTGCGGACGCCGCCGCGAGGCGGAGCCGCCGCGACATGCGGAAACTCGGGCTCTCCCGCAGCGCGGAGAGCCCGAGTTGCCGCAATCCGTGAGCGGTACCGGTCGCCCGCTCGTCGTCAGGTGCCGGCGGGCGGCGTGGGGTCGATGTGCAACCAGCGGTGGAGTGCGTAGCGGCGGCCCTTGTCCTCGACGAAAACCGGTTCGTCGCCGGTCGGCCGGTAACCGCCGGACCGGGCAACGGCCACGCTGCCGGTGTTGTCCGGCTCGATCTCCAGATACACCGTCGGCAGACCGACCACCCGGTGGGCGTACCCGGTCAACAGCCGGAGAGCGCGGCTGGCCAGGCGTTGACCGCGATAGGCCGGGCCGATCGCGTAGCCGATGGTGCCGGTGACCAGGTTGAGCATCACCTCGCCACGGGCCAGGTCGTCGCCGCTGGTGACGGCGAGATAGACCCGGTCGCCGGCCTGCTGGGCACGCCGGGCGGAGTTCAGGTACGCCTCGGCGGCAGCCAGGTCGAACGGGGTCGCCACCGGCAGGCGGTACGCCATCTCGGCATCGTCGAAGAGCGCGACCAGTTGGTCGAGATCCTGCTCGGACCACTGGCGCAGGACCACCCCGTCACCTTCCAGGCGTACGTCCACGTCAGCTCGGCCCCCCGTCATGGTGGCTGCCAAGTCTGCGATCTCCCGACACCACTGGGCAACCCCGGGTGAGGCCACCGGTCGGTGGACGTCAGTCGGCCCTGTTCGGTGCCGGGGTGCGGCGTCCGCCGCACCCCGGCCCTCGCTCGTCAGGAGCGCGAACAGGCGGTGCCGTTGAGGGTGAAGCTCGTCGGGTTGGCGTACGACCCACTCAGCGTGCCCTGGTAGCCGAAGCTGGCCGTGCCGCCGGGTGAGATCGTGCCGTTGTGACCGACGTTGCGGGCGGTCACCGACGAACCGCTCTGGCTCACCGTGGCGTTCCAGGAGTTGGTCACCTGCTGCCCGGACGGCAGCGAGTAGGCCAGCGTCCAGCCGTTGATCGTGCTCGACCCGGTGTTGGTGATCTGCACGTCGGCGGTGAAGCCGTTGTTCCACGCGTTGGCCGTGTACTTGACCGCGCAGGCGCCGCTGCCGGAGGGCGGCGGGGTGGTGGTGGGCGGCGGGTTGTTGTTGCCGCCGCCGTTGACCGCGGCCGAGAAGCTCGTCACGGCCAGCCCGACTCCGCCCTGCCAGGGCTCGAAGCCGGCCTGGATGCTGGTCAGGTACCAGGAGTTGGTGATCGCGCCCCGGTTGCGGGTGTCGTTGATGAACGCCAGCAGGTTCAGGTTCGCACTGCTGATCGCCGACGGGGCGACGTACGAGATGACGTTGTTGGAGCCGTTGCTGCCCCGCCAGACCTCCCAGTTCCGACCGTCGATGTTGGCGTTGCCGACCGGGGAGCCGATGGGCTGGATGGGGCCCTGCCGGTTGAACCAGATCATGATCTCCATCTGGTTCACGCCGTCGCGCTTCGGCGACGGGTCGAGCCAGATGTCGTACGAGGCGTTGTAGATGCCGTTGCTCACGTACCGGTAGTTGATGCTGCTGGTCGCGCTGCTGATCTGGCTGACCTGGATCGGCAGGTTGGTGCCGGGGGAGCAGTTGGTGTAGTGGCAGCCGAAGAAGACCGACGGGTACGCCGTCGGAGCGCCGTTGGTCGGGCTGCTGCCGTTCTGGGTGATGATCTCGAAGCCGTTGTTCGTGACGTTGATGCACTGCTGGGCGGTGGTGCCCCAGCGGTTGTTCTGCACCACGTACCGGTTCTGGATCACGGTCGAGCCGTACTGCTCGCAGATCTGGGTGTCGGCGGAGGCGGTTCCGCCGAGGGCCACGGCGACGATCGAGCCGGCGGCGGCCAGCCCGACGGCCACGATGGCCCGCATGGTACGTCTCATGATGCTCCTAGCGCTGCGGCGTCGCCCGGACGCCGGGACGGATGCGGACGGAGCGTTCGGCAACGCGCCCCGACGATCTCGGGAGCGCTCCCATGCTCATCGTCACATTTACATCCTTGAAACATTGGGCGCAACCGCTGGGGGCGATTGGCGTCAAATGCGACGTGTGTCGTGGGCGCACGATCGGACATCCGCCGACTCCGGCTGGCTGGTGACCAGTGCCGACGGGTGGATCCGCTGCTGCCGAGGGGTGCCGGAGGTGAGCCGGTTGCCTCTGGTGTGTACCGATTGCGCCGAGTAGTCTCTTGCCTTCAACGCGTGCCGAACCCCCTCCGGAGGCGTACACCCCCATGCGTGGCTCCCCCCTGCGCATCCTCGTCGTCGGCGCGGGCATCGCCGGGCTGGCCGTGGCCCGGGCGCTGCGCCTGGCGGGCTTTCGGCCGGACCTCACCGACAAGGCGCCGCCGCACGACCTCACCGACGCCGGCCTGTACCTGCCCGGCAACGCGGCCCGCGCGCTGCGCCGGCTGGACCTCGACGACCCCGTCCGCCCGTACGGGAAGGTCATCCACCGGCAGCGGTTCCTCGACTCGACCGGTGCGCCGCTGTGCGAGGTCGACCTCGACGCACTCTGGGCCGGGGTCGGCGAGTGCCGCGCGCTGGCCCGATCCGACCTGCACCGGGTGCTGCTCAGCGGTGCCGGCGGCGCGGTCCGGCACGGCGCGGAGGTACGCACCATCGAGCTGCTGCCGGCCGCCGTCGGCGTCACCTTCGTCGACGGCACCCAGACCGAGTACGACCTGGTGATCGGTGCCGACGGGCCGCGTTCCTCGATCCGGGCGCTGGCCGCGCTCGGCGGCCCACCCCGCCCGGCCGGGCAGGTGGTCTACCGCGGCGTCGTCCGGGACGGTCCGCCGGTCGACGAGTGGACGGCCCTGCTCGGTCGCCGCTGCGGCTTTCTCGTGGTGCCGATCGGCGCCGGCCGGCTGCACTGTTACACCGACGAAGCCGGCACCGACCTGCCGGACGACCCGCTGGCCCGGCTGCGCGACCTGTTCGGCGAGTACGGCGGACCGGTGCCGGAGGTGCTCGCCGCGCTCGACGGGGTGTACGCGACCACCACCGACGAGGTCGAGCTCGGGCGCTGGTACCGGGGCCGGGTGCTGCTGGTCGGCGACGCCGCCCACGCCACCGCGCCGACCCTGTCCCAGGGGGCCGCGATGGCCCTGGAGGACGCGGTGGTGCTCGCCGAGTCACTGCGCGCGGCGGGCAGCGTCGAGGCGGCGCTCACCGCGTACGAGAGTCGTCGTCGGCCGCGTACCCGATGGGTGCAGGACCGGACCCGGGACCGCAACCGCACCCGCGACGTGCCGCCGGCGCTACGCGACCCGCTGCTACGCGGACGCGGCGACCGCATCTTCGGGGAGCATTACCGGCTGCTTCTCGGCCCGCTGTGATCACCCTCGGGCGACCCCACGCGGTGCTGTCACCTGCCGGGGACTATCCTCCTTGCGGATGACGGCCCGCCGAGTGAGCGCGTGCCGAGCGGGACAACCCAGAACCGGAGGCCACTCGTGACCACCGTCGCACCCAAGCCGGTCGTGACCCGGCCCTGGCCGGTACGGGAGCCGGTCAAGGGGTCGGCCATCGCGCGGCTGCTGCGGACCACGGACGCGAAGCAGATCGGGATCATGTACATGGTCACCGCGTTCGTGTTCTTCATGATCGGTGGCCTGATGGCCCTGATCATGCGGGCCGAGCTGGCCCGGCCCGGGCTGCAGTTCCTGTCGCCTGAGCAGTACAACCAGCTGTTCACGATGCACGGCACGATCATGCTGCTGTTCTTCGCGACGCCCATCGTCTTCGCGTTCGGCAACTACGTGGTGCCGATCCAGATCGGCGCTCCCGACGTCTCCTTCCCGCGACTGAACAGCTTCGCCTACTGGCTGTACCTGTTCGGCGGCACCATGGCCACCGCCGGCTTCCTCACCCCGGGGGGCGCGGCGGACTTCGGCTGGACCGCCTACACCCCGCTGAGCACGAGCGAGCACGCTCCAGGCGTCGGCGCCAACATGTGGGTGGTCGGTCTGGCCATCTCCGGTCTGGGCACGATCCTCGGCGCGGTCAACCTGATCACCACGATCCTGACCCTGCGCGCGCCGGGCATGACCATGTTCCGGATGCCGATCTTCACCTGGAACATGCTGGTCACCAGCCTCCTGGTGATCCTGGTCTTCCCGCTGCTGGCCGCCGCGCTGTTCGCACTGGCCGCCGACCGGTTGCTGGGTGCGCACGTGTACAGCCCGGAGACCGGTGGGCCGATGCTGTGGCAGCACCTGTTCTGGTTCTTCGGCCACCCCGAGGTCTACATCATCGCGCTGCCGTTCTTCGGCATCATCAGCGAGATCATCCCGGTCTTCTCCCGTAAGCCGATCTTCGGTTACAAGGGCCTGGTCGCCGCCACCATCGCCATCGCCGGCCTGTCGATGAGCGTCTGGGCACACCACATGTTCGCCACCGGTCAGGTGCTGCTGCCGTTCTTCAGCTTCCTGAGCTACCTGATCGCCGTACCGACCGGCATGAAGTTCTTCAACTGGATCGGCACCATGTGGCGGGGGCAGCTCAGCTTCGAGTCGCCGATGCTGTTCTCCCTCGGCTTCCTGGTCACCTTCCTCTTCGGTGGTCTGACCGGCGTGCTGCTGGCCGCCCCGCCGCTGGACTTCCACCTGCACGACTCCTACTTCGTGGTGGCGCACTTCCACTACGTGCTCTTCGGCACGATCGTCTTCGCGGTCTTCGCCGGGATCTACTTCTGGTTCCCGAAGATGTTCGGTCGGATGCTCGACGAGCGACTCGCCAAGATTCACTTCTGGCTCACCATGATCGGCTTCCACACCACGTTCCTGATCCAGCACTGGTTGGGCAGCGAGGGCATGCCCCGGCGGTACGCCGACTACCTGCCCGAAGACGGCTTCACCACGCTGAACATGATCTCCACGATCGGCGCGTTCATCACCGGTATCTCGACGTTGCCGTTCATCTACAACTGCTGGAAGTCGTACAAGGCGGGTCCGGTGGTCGAGGTCGACGACCCCTGGGGTCACGGCAACTCGCTCGAATGGGCGACCAGCTCGCCGCCGCCGCTGCGTAACTTCGACCGGATGCCGCGGATCCGCTCGGAGCGGCCGGCCTTCGACCACAAGTTCCCCGAGCTGGCTGCCGGACAGACCCTGGCTGGTCCGCCCGAGGGCGGTTCCAAGCCGCTGACCAGCGAGTCCGACGGAGGCGCCAGCTACACCGAGGACGTCGCCAGCGACACCGACCGTCGCTGACCCACCGCGTCGCACGACGGGCGCCGATCCCCGCGCCGGGGTCGGCGCCCGTCTCGTACTTCCCGGTGCTGCGGGCCGAGGGCTTCTCGCGGGGACAGCACCGCCCGCCCGCTGCCCGGCTGCCGTGGCTGGTGCTCGGCGCCAGGTCCGCGACCTCACCCCCACCACTACCGCCGCGCCGGGTGTCGCTTTCTGTGACGAGCAGCCTCGGCGCGGAGCTTCACTCTGCGTGATGGCTACGGCCGGGCCGTACCTGTCACCCTCGCATCCTTTGCTCTGCTTCAACCCACGCAATAGCGGTTGAGCTGCTGGATTGCGGCGGCCCGACGGAGGCGAGTCGGCCGGGGCGCCACGGTGCGTAATTCGTTGCGTGGGTTGAAGCAGAGCAAAGGGAGCAGGTGGGTGGGGGTGGGGTGGCGTGGGCGGTTACGCAACGTCGGGTCGAGTCGGCGGCGTTGGCCCCGGTCGCGGCTCCGACCCGGCGTGCCAAGCCGGGGGTGGGCAGCGCGGCGGGGCAAGGTGGGGCGGGAAGGGCAGGGTGGGAAGCACAGGAACGGGAAGCGCAGTGGGGGTGGGGTGAGGCGCGGGAGCGCTTGGTGTCGCGGGGTGGGTCAGGAGGCGGTCGGGGTGAGCTCGGTCGCGGAGTGCTCGTCGCCGGGCCGGGTGGTGGCCGCGAGGTCGGCGCGGCGGTGGTGCAGCTCGATCGGCAGCACCGCGAGGGCCACCAGGGCGCCGATGGCGCCGGTGACCGCGAACCCCCACAGCGGTGCCGAGGCGTCGATGACCGCGCCGGCCAGCGGGGCACCCACCGCGATGCCGACGGTGACCGCCGAGCCGTGCAGGCCCATCGCCTCACCGCGGACGCCGGCCGGGGCGAGCCGGCTGACGGTGTCGGAGGTCGCCGCGATGGTCGGCGCGCAGAGCGCTCCCGCCGGGATCAACGCCAGGCAGAGCAGCCACCAGTGGGCACCGCCCAGGCCGACGGGGATGGTGCAGAGGCTCAACAGGCCCATCAGTGCCACCGGCGAGAACGAGCGACGGACCGCGCCGTAGGCGAACCCGCCCAGCAGTGACGCCACCGCCCAGACCGAGAGCACCGCGCCGGTGAAACCGGCGTCGCCACTCTCCCGCAGCACCGCGATGACGGCCACGTCGGTGCTACCCAGCACCAGGGTCGCCGCGGCGCTGACCGCGAACACGGCGACCAGGCGCGAGGTGAGCCACTGCCGCCGTGCCACCCGTGGCTGCGGGCCGGTCGACGCCTCGGCCGCGCTGCGTACCGGCGGATTGAGCAGCCACAGCACCACCCCGGCGGCGACGATGCCGGCACCGACGAGGTAGAGCGTGAAGCGAGCGGAGATGGTGGTGACACCCACCGTGGCCAGGGCCGGACCGATCATGAACGACAGCTCGACCGACATCGAGTCCAGGGCGTACGCCGGCCGGCGCTTCTCCGGCGGTACCAGCGCGGCGACGGACTGGCGGATCACCGAGAAGATCGGCAGCGCCAACAGGCCGGCCAGGAACGCCGCCGGCAGCAGCAGGTAGTACGACAGCACCGGTGCGGTCGACCAGAAGGCGGCCTCGGCCACGGCGGTGAGAACCAGCACGGGCCGCAGGCCACGCCGGTCCACCAGGCGGCCGAGCAGCGGGCCGCCAACCGCGGCACCGACGGTGATCGCCGCACCGACCAGACCGGCCGCACCGTAGCCGCGCCCCAGGTCCTGGACGACGTAGAACGTCAGCGTGACGCCGGTGGCGGTCAGCGGGACCCGGGCCAGCACCGCGACGAGCAGCAGCGACCGCAGACCGGGCAGGGCGAGTGCCTCCCGGTAAGGCTTCATGTTCACGTCGGTGCGTACCTCCGCCGGACATCCTCGACCGCCGGCGCGACAGCTGCCAGCGATTTAACGGCTCATGCGGCTTTGATCACAGGGGCACCGAATGTGGTGATCCCGGCCCCATCGAACGCGCGCAACGCCACGTCGGTGGTGTCCGGCGCGACCGCCGCCGTCAGGTCCAGCAGCACGGTGGTGGCGAAGCCCTCCCGGGCGGCGTCCAGCGCGGTGGCCCGCACGCAGTGGTCGGTGGCGATGCCGACCACGTCCACCCGCGCCACGCCGCGTTGCCGCAGCCAGTCGGCCAGCCCCTCACCGTCGTCGGCGTGCCCCTCGAACCCGGAGTACGCGGCGGCGTACTCGCCCTTGTGGAAGATCGCCTCGATCCGGTCGGTGGCCAGTTCCGGGTGGAACTCGGAGCCGGGGGTGCCGACCACGCAGTGCCGGGGCCAGGTGCTCACGTAGTCCGGCGAGTCGGCGAAGTGCGTGCCGGGGTCGATGTGGTAGTCCTTCGTCGCGACGACGTGATCCCAGCGGTCCGGCTCGGCGGCCAGCAACCGGGAAATCCCGGCCGCGACTCCCGCTCCGCCGGCCACGGCCAGCGAGCCGCCCTCGCAGAAGTCCTTCTGCACGTCCACGATGATCAACGCGTTGCTCACCGACTCCACTCCTCTCACTCGGCGGGTACCACGGTGACCGGGATGGCCGGATCGCCGGCGGAGAGCTTGAGGCCCTCCCACGGGATCGAGATCAGGCACTGCCGCAGGTGCTCCCGCGACTCGTCGAGCGTCGGCAGGGCCATCGGCTCGCCGTCGACGACGTACGACCGTTGCAGCAGCCGGTCGTTGGGGCGGTGGTCCGGCACCCCCTGGGGTACGACGATCTCCTCGGTGGCGGTCCCGGTCGGCTTGTGCCGGCGGACGGCGACCTTGCGCCCGCCGATGGTCGCCTTCTGCTCGGACCGTTTGACCACCGGACGGCCCTCGACCTCGACCAACTTGTAGACCAGCCCGGCGGTGGGCGCGCCGGAGCCGGTCACCACGGCGGTGCCGGCGCCGTACATGTCCACCGGCTCGGCGGCCAACGCCGCGATGGCGTACTCGTCGAGGTCACCCGAGACGATGATCTTCGTTTCGGTGGCGCCGAGGGAGTCGAGCAGCTGCCGCGACTGCTGGGCGATGACGGCCAGGTCGCCGGAATCGATGCGGACCGCCCGCAGCTCCGGCCCGGCCACCTCGATGGCGTTCCGGATGCCCTGGCTGATGTCGTACGTGTCGACCAGCAGCGTGGTGTCCTTGCCCAGCGTGGCGACCTGGGAAGCGAACGCGGTCCGCTCGTCGTCGTGCAGCAGGGTGAAGGCGTGCGCGGCGGTGCCGGCGGTGGGGATGCCGTAGCGCTGGCCAGCGGCCAGGTTGGAGGTGAAGCGGAAGCCGGCCAGATAGGCCGCCCGGGCCGCCGCGACCGCCGCCTCCTCGTGCGCCCGCCGCGAGCCCATCTCGATCAGCGCCCGGCCCCGGGCGGCGGTGACCATCCGTGCCGCCGCGGCAGTCACCGCGCAGTCGTGGTTGAGCACCGACAGGACGAGCGTCTCCAGCACCACGCACTCGGCGAAGCTGCCGGAGACGGTCAGGATCGGCGAGCCCGGAAAGAAGAGCTCACCCTCGGCGTACCCGTCGATCTCGCCGGTGAACCGGTACCGCGACAGCCACTCGGCACCCGGCTCGTCCACCACGCCGGTACGGCGCAGGAACTCGATCTCGGCCGGATCGAAGCGGAACGCACGGATCAGCTCGACGAGTCGTGCGGTGCCGGCGACCACGCCGTACCGGCGGCCGGCGGGGAGCCGACGGCTGAACACCTCGAACACGCACCGACGGTCGGCCGTGCCGTCCCGCAGGGCGGCGCTGACCATGGTCAGCTCGTAGTGGTCGGTCAGCAGCGCGGGACGAAGGGTGTGCACCCCCTCAGACTAGGGTTCACACCGCCGTCGTGCCGTCGTGCCCTGGGATCGTGCCGAGTGCCAACCGCAGCTCCGCCCGGCTGGTCACCCCGAGCTTGGTGTACACCCGTTGCAGGTGGTTCTCCACCGTGCGGGCGGAGAGAAAGAGCTGCTCGGCGATGGCGCGGCTGGTGCCGCCGACCGCCGCGAGCCGCGCCACCTGCCACTCCCGGTCGGTCAACGTCGGGGTGGCCGCCTGGAGCGCCGGAGTGTGCACCATGTCACATCCGGCGAGTAGCGCGCCGAGCCGTTGCCGGGCGTGTCCGACCTCGGGCGAGCGACGCTGCCGCAGCAGGTGCACGGCCTCCGCTACGGCCTCGGCGGCAAGCAGGTCGAGGCCCCGCTCCGCGAAGCCGTCGGCGGCACCGAGCAACCCCTCCGGCAGGCCGTCGGCCGACGCCCGAGCATGCCGGGCAAGCAGCGGTGGCAACTCCCCGTCGACCTGCTCGGACAGCTCGGTCAACCGCTGCGCCACGGTGCGGCGATCCCCGTCGGAACATCTCGGACCGGTCTGCGCTGCGGCCTGCCCCAGCCGCACCAGATCGTGCAGCACCAGGGCCTCGTGCCCGGCGAAGCCGTCCGCACGCAGCCGGTCCACCAGGTCGTGCAGCCGTTTCACCGCGGTGGCGGGCTCACCGCCGGCGGCCAGCGTCGCCGCCCGGGCCTGTTCCAGCCACGGGTACAGCACCACCATGGTCGGCGAGTGCAGGCGGTCGGCCTCGGCCATCGCCTCGGCGGCCTGCCGGGCGTCGCCCCGCAACGCGGCGGCCTGGGCTCGCTCCGACTGGGCCAGTCCCGCGTAGACCCGGCTGGTCGCCAGGACCGCGCAGGCGCTGAGCGCGGCCTGCAACGCGGTGTCGCTGCGTCCGCGCAGCCGTGCCGCGTACGCCCGCAGGATCGCCAGGTAGCCGGTGCCGAGCCGGAAGTCACCCGCGTCGGCGAGGTCGGCGAACTCGTCGGCCACCAGCGCGTCGATGCCGGCGAGATCGCCGGAGAGGGCCAGCCGGGTGCCTCGGGCCAGCTCCACCGCCAGTTGCAGGTACGGCATGTCGGCCCGCCAGCTGGCCACCTTCGCCTGCACCAGGTCCACCGCCGAGGCGCTGCGGCACAGCTGCCCCTGCACGGCCTGAAGGTGTGCGATCGTGCAGCGGGCCAGCTCGCGGGCGGCGACACTGGCCGCCGGGCGGTCCAGCACGCCCTGCGCGAGCCGGAGCGCGGCCGGCGCGTCCAGCCGGTGCAGCCGCATGATCGCCTCGAAGGCGCGGACCCGGGCCTGGGCGGCGGCGTCGGTCAGTTTGGTGCCCTCGGCGGCGATCTCCTCGACGGTGGACGCCTGGCTCAGCCCCCAGTAGCTGACCATGCCGCGTACGGTGAGCCACCGACTGCGCCGTTCCTCCTGGCCCGTGTCGGTCGCGACGGCGTCGAGCACGCCGAGCGCCTCGGCCGGCCGGTCGGCGAACATCAGAATGGTCGCCAGCAGCTCGGCCGCGTCGAACCCACCACCGGCGTCGAGCGCCGCGCGGGCCAGCCGGGTCGCCAGGGGGACGTCGTAACGAGCGAACGCCTCACCGGCCGCGGCGATCAACATCGCCGGGTCCTGCGCGGTGCCGGAGGCCAGCCGCCATCTCGCCACCCGCAGCAGATCCTCCCGCCGCCGCTTGCCGACCTTCTCCAGCAGGTCCGCCAGGTGCGCCTGCAACCGGCGGGTCCGGCTCACCGGACACTGTCGGCGTACCACCTCGCCGTAGAGCGGGTGCGCCAGGCGGACGTCGAGGCGCCGGTCGGACTCCACCATGGTGATGAGGCCGCGTTCCTCGGCGTACTCCACGTCGTGCTGTTCCACGGCCTGGTGCAGCAGCCGCAGGCCGAGCGGCTCGCCGAACGCGACCAGCTCGACCACCGCCCGTACCCCGGGGGTGAGCTGGCCGATCCGGATGTCGATCAGCTCGGTCAGGCTGGGTGCCAGCTCCAGCCGGCCCGTCCAGGTCCAGACGCCGTACCGCTCGACGAGTTCACCGCTGTTGGTTGCCGCGTGCACCAGCTCGCGCAGCAGCAGCGGGTTGCCGGCGCTGAGCCGACCCAGGCGGTCGGTGGAGCCGCTGTCCACCTGACCGCCGACGATGGCGGTCAGCATCGCGGCGGTCTCGTCCGGCGGCAGCGGGCCCAGCTCCGCCCGCTCCACCAGACCATCTGTCCACAGTGCCCGAATCGGCAGTGGGATCTGCTCACCGTCGCGCAGGGTGCCGACCACGGAGGCGTTCTCCGCCCGGGCCACCAGGTGCACCAGCGCGGCCGACGGTGGATCGAGCAGGTGCGCGTCGTCGACCGCGAGGACGATCCGCCGGCCGGCGGCCTGCTGCTGCAACACGTCGACGGCCCAGCGCAGGATGCCGGCCGGTGACAGGCCCTGCGGCTGCTCCGGCAGCACCTGGACCAGGCCGCCGAAGGCCATCGCGGAGGTGGTGGCGCTGGCCGCGATCCGCCAGACCGCGTACTTGTCGCCGGGCAACGCGTCGACACCCTCGTGCAACAGCCGGCTCTTGCCGATGCCGGCACTGCCGGTGAAGAGGATTCCCCGGCCTCGGACGCCGGCCACCGCCATCCGGAGACGGTCGAGTTGCTCAGCCCGGCCCACGAAGCTCCACCGACTCATTCGCGCAGCATATCGACGGAACTGGGGCCGGTACGGCAGCGCGCGAGGGGGAACTTGAGTAGTTGTAGAGTTACCGGTGAGTATCGCAATTGTCCCGTTCCCGACGCTCGCCCCCGTACCCTTCCGGAATCCGAGTGTCGACACCGGATGCTCACTGCGGCCGGCTCGCCGGTCGCCCTGCCTCGGAGGCCGACGCCTGATGAAGCCGGGCCCGCTCCACCATCTCGGCACGCCCGACGACCCGGCGGGGCGGCCTGGCCGTCGGCCCTTTCCGGAGCGACTCGGCGTGTCCAGCACCGACGTCCGGGAGCCGGTCGCGGTGGTCGCGGCCGGGCCCGCCGACGCCGGGCGCACCGGAGTACTCGCCGCGCTGCTGGAACTCGACTCCGGACTGCTCGCCGTGCCGAGCGGCGGCTGGCTGGTGATCCGGCACAGCGCCGAACCCACCCGGGCCGCCTACGTGCCCGGCTACCGTACGCCGCACGCCTACCGGCCCCAGCTGCCGGCGGTGGGTCCGGCGCTGGCCCGGCCGCCGCGCCGGGTCGAGTTGAGCCTGCCTCAGCCGCTGGTGAGACGTTTCGTGGTGGTCGACACGCCGGACATCGCCACGCTGGGTACGGCCGGTTGCGGTGTCCTGCTCGACGCGGTGGGGCGGGCCGGGGCGCTGCTGTTCGTGATCGCGGCGGATCAGTCGTTCGGCGCCACCGAGCTGAATCTGCTGTCCGACCTCGCCGGGACACCGGTGCGGGTCTTCTTCGCGGTCACGCCGGGCGCCGCCGGCTGGGCGGCCGGCGAGGGTACGGCGGCGATGCGGGAGTCGGGGGAGTCCGGCGGCCCGACGGTCGACCCGGTCACGGTCACCGTCGAGGCGCACCGGGCCGCGCTGCTCGCCGCCGTGCCCGGGCTGGCCGACGCCCGCTGGTTTCCGCTGGTCACCGGCGGCGAGGCCGACCTGCGGCGGGCACTTGTGGACTGGGCCTCCGCCGAGGAACTACGGCGGGGCAGTCTGGAGCCGCCCGAGTTGCCCGGTGAGCGCGGCCGGGTCCCGGTGCTCGCCGAGCCGGGCGAATGGTCGGAACAGCTCGACCGGCAGGTCCGCACGGCGGCCCGGCGCATCCGCCAGCACCTTGCCCTGGAGCTGGCCAACATGCACCTGCGCCTGGTGCAGCAGATCGTCTTCGGCGTCGGCTGCGCCGGCCTGCCGCACCTCCTCGACCAGGAGATGGCGGCGCTGTCGCTGCTGGCCACCGCGCAGTGCGACCACCATGTCGGCGAACTCGTCGATGACGCCGCCGGCCGGCTCTTCGGCGCACCCCTGCCCGAGGCGACTCGCCGGCGCATCGACAAGGCGGTCCGCTGGGGTCTGGTCGACGACCCCGCCGGGCAGGAACTGGAGCGGGCGTTGCTCGTCACAAGTACGGCGGGCGTGGCGTCGCTCACCGGTCCGGCGGCGGTCGACATGCTGTCCGCCTATCCCTCGTCGCCCCGTACGGCGGTGCTCCCACCGGTGGCCGTGGCGCTGTCCGGAGGCTGCTGGCAGCACTGGCGTTCGCCCGGCAACAACGACCCGAGCGCGGCGCGGACCTGGGCGCAGCGGGCGTTGCGGGAGATCGAGTTGGAGCTGTCCCGGGAGGTCGCCCGCCGCTTCGAGGCGGTCCGGCTCTCGCTCGGCGCGGTGCTGTCCGATGCTGCCGAACACGGCCTCCTGCTCGCCTGACCGGGCTGCCGTCCACCCTGCCGGCGGCGCCGGCGGGGGATCCGCGCACGCCCGGGACGGGGTGGACCGGGGCGAGGGCGCGGCCGTGGGTGGTGATCCGGGCTGGTCCGGCGTTCCGGTTCCTCGATTCCCCGGATCCGGTGGCACGATGGGGGGCATGGCGGCTCCGCAGGTTGCACCGGTCGAGACCCCGGACACCGATGAGGTGCCGGCAGCCGACCGACCGTGGGTGACGATCGTGTGGGACGACCCGGTCAACCTGATGACCTACGTGACCTGGGTGTTCCAGAAGCTTTTCGGGTACAGCCGGGAGAAGGCCGAGCAGCTCATGCTGGACGTGCACCACAAGGGCAAGGCGGTGGTCTCCAGCGGGGCCCGGGAACGCATGGAGCACGACGCCTCCCAGCTGCACGCGTACGGCCTCTGGGCGACGGTGGACCGGTCGTGAGCGTGAGGAGTGAGCCGGGTTTGCGAGCCCCGCAGTCGCGAACAGGGATGGCACCGTGAGCATGTTCCGCCGCCGGGGCGACCGGTACACCGCCACCTTCGCGGTGGACGAGGTACGTGTGCTCCGTAAGGTCGCCTCCGAGGTGGTCGGCCTGCTCACCGACGGTTTCGACCACTCCGACCCGGTTGTCTGCCGGCTGTTTCCGGAGGTCTACCCGGAAGACGCGACGGGCACCGCGGAGTTCCGCCGGTACACCGAAGGTGACCTGAAGACCGCGAAGATCGATCAGGCTGGTGCGATCCTGGCCGCCCTGCCCGGCGACAGCGGCGGGGAGGTACGCCTGGACGCCGAGGCGGCCGAGGCGTGGTTGCGGGCGCTCAACGACGCCCGGCTGGCGATGGGCGTACGGCTGGAGATCAAGGACGGGACGGACCTGGGTGCGGAGCTCGACGACGCGGTCGCCGACGATCCGAGTTCCAGCCGAGTGTTCCAGCTTTCGGTCTACGCGTATCTCGGGTACCTCCAGGAGTCCCTGCTCAACGCCTTGATCGACTGACTGTGACCGGCGCCGCCTCGCGGTCGGCCGTAGTCGGGCGCTACCCTTGGCGGCGTGCTGAGCATCGACCGGTCGATCGTCGACGCGATCGTCGCCCACGCCCGTCGGGATCACCCCGACGAGGCCTGCGGTGTGGTCGCCGGTCCCGTCGGCAGTGACACGCCGACCCGGCACATCCCCATGGAGAACGCCGCCCGGTCGATGACCTTCTACGAGTTCGACTCGATGGAGCACCTGCGGGTGTGGCGTGAGATGGACGACCGGGACGAGGAGCCGGTGGTCATCTACCACTCGCACACCGCCACCGAGGCGTACCCGTCACGGACGGACATCTCCTTCGCCGGTGAGCCCGACGCCCACTATCTCCTCGTCTCCACGCGCGAGCCCGACACGGAGGAGATCCGCTCCTTCCGCATCGTGGACGGCGTGGTGACCGAGGAGCCGGTGCGGATCCTCGACGCCGGCGTGGATCCACACGCCGTGCAGTCATACATGTTCGGGCAGAGCCCGGCGACGGTCGACTACGAGTGTTCGGGCCGCTGACCACCCTCAGCCCCCGCACGCCCCTTCCCCGTCACCGAGCACCTACCCGATCGAGGAGTACGACACCATGGCCATCGAGGTTCGCATCCCCACCATCCTGCGCAGCTACACCGGCGGCGCGAAGGTCGTCGAGGGCAGCGGTGACACGCTGAACGACCTGCTCACCGACCTGGACTCGCGGCACTCCGGGCTGCGTGGCCGGCTGGTCACCGAGGCCGGCGCGCTGCACCGCTTCGTCAACGTCTACGTCAACGACGAGGACGTGCGCTTCCTCGGCGCGCTGGACGCCAAGCTCAACGACGGCGACAGCGTGACCATCCTGCCCGCGGTGGCCGGTGGCGCGTTCGGCTTCGCCGCGGCGGCGGCGATGGCACAGCACGTCGGGGCCGCGCCGGCCGAGCGCCGGGCGCGCGTCACCGCGAGCTGAGGCGGCCGCGATGACGCGGTACGACAGCCTGCTGGACGCCTGCGGCGGAACGCCCCTGGTGGGGCTGCCCCGACTGTCACCCACGGTGCCCGAGGGCGCGCCGCCGGTGCGGCTGTGGGCGAAGCTCGAGGACCGCAACCCCACCGGCAGCGTCAAGGACCGGGCCGCCCTGTTCATGGTCCGCGCCGCGGAGGCGGCCGGCCGCCTCCGGCCCGGCGACACCATCCTGGAGCCGACCAGTGGTAACACCGGCATCTCCCTGGCCATGGTGGCCAAGCTGCGGGGGTACCGCCTGGTCTGTGTGATGCCCGAGAACGTCTCCACCGAGCGGGTGCAACTGCTGCGGATGTACGGTGCGGAGATCATCTTCTCGCCGGCGGCGGGCGGTTCCAACCAGGCGGTGGCCACGGCCAAGCAGATCGCCACCGAGCATCCCGACTGGGTGATGCTCTTCCAGTACGGCAACGAGGCGAACGCCCGGGCGCACTACGAGACGACCGGGCCCGAGCTGCTGCACGACCTGCCGACCATCACCCACTTCGTGGCCGGGCTCGGCACCACCGGCACCCTGATGGGCACCGGGCGCTACCTGCGCGACAAGGTCGAGGGCATCCAGATCATCGCCGCCGAGCCCCGCTACGGCGAGCTGGTCTACGGGCTGCGCAACATCGACGAGGGATACGTCCCGGAGCTGTACGACGCGACCGTGCTGACCCGTCGCTTCTCCGTCGGCACCCGGGACGCGGTACTGCGTACCCGGCAACTGGTGGAGGTCGAGGGGTTGTTCGTCGGCTTCTCCACCGGCGCGGTCCTGCACGCGGCGCTGGCGGTGGCACACGAGGCCGCGCGGGCCGGCCGCCGGGCCGATGTGGCGTTCGTGGTCAGTGACGGCGGCTGGAAGTATCTGAGCACCGGGGCGTACGGCGGGACGCTCGCCGACGCGGAGGAGGCGCTGGACGGTCAGCTCTGGGCCTGACCTGCGGCGCGATCGACATGTGACGAGGGCCACCGGCATCGCGCCGGTGGCCCTCGTCGCGTCGGTCCACCCGAACCGACCACTTCGGTGACGGGTGGTCGATCGGACGGGCGAAACCGGTGTCACGTTGATGACAACTTCCAGCAGATCATTCTTGCCCCTGCACGCGCGGGCGTAGGCTGCGCAGCGTGGCGTACGCGTCGGTAGTGATCACCGCCGGAGCGGCGGCCGGCACGTTCACTACCTACCGTGACAGCGAGACAACTCGATGCGACTGACCGTCCTGGGCTGTGCGGGCAGCTTCCCCGGACCCGAGTCCCCCTGCTCGGCCTACCTGGTCGAGGCCGAGGACTTCCGGCTCCTGGTCGACTTCGGCTCGGGCTCACTGTCCACTCTGCAACGCTATGCCGGGCTGCACGCCCCGGACGCCATCCTGCTGACCCACCTGCACTGCGACCACATCCTCGACGCCGCCACCTACGTGGTGGTGCGGCGGTACGCCCCGGACGGGCCGTACCCGCCGTTGCCGGTCTACGCGCCGGCCGGCGCCCCGGACCGGCTCGCCACCGCGTACGGGCAGGAGGACAGCACCGTCGAGGACGTCTACCAGTTCTACGCGTTGCAACCCGGCACCTTCCCGATCGGCCCGTTCACCGTCACCGTCGACCGGGTGCTGCATCCGGTGGAGACCTACGGCGTACGCCTGGAGCACGCCGGACGGGTGCTCTGCTACTCCTCGGACACCGCCCCCTGCGAGGCGCTGCTGCGCCTGGCCCAGAACGCCGACGTCTTTCTCTGCGAGGCCAGCTATCTCGACGGCGTCGACAACCCGCCGGACCTGCACCTCACCGGCGGTGAGGCGGGCGAGGCGGCCGCCAAGGCCAACGTCGGGCGGCTGCTGCTGACCCACCTGGTCCCCGCCTGGGGCAGTGAGGCGCTCACCGTGGCGGCCGCCTCCGCCGCGTACGCCGGCCCGTTGGAAGTGGTCCGTCCCGGCGCCTGCTACGAGGTCTGACCCGCCGGGCGCGGGTTCGTGCCGCACTGTTCGCCGGGTGGTCAATTGGACGTCTCCTGGACCTTCGCTGCCACCACGACGGTGAAGACATGCGGATCGCCATCGTGACCGAGTCGTTCCCGCCCGACGTCAACGGAGTCGCCCACTCGGTCGTGCGGGCCGCCGAGCACCTCGTCGCCCGCGGCCACGAGCCGTTGGTGATCGCACCCGCCCCGCCGGGGACGCGGCGCCGCGACACCGACCGGTACCCGTACCCGGTGGTCCGCATCCCGAGCGTGCCGTTGCCGCGCTACCAGGGCTTCCGGCTCGGCGTGCCGACGAACAACCGGCTGGCCGGAGTGCTGCTGGAGCACTCGCCCGACGTGGTGCACCTGGCCAGTCCGTTCATCCTCGGCGCCCGGGCGGCGACGCTGGCCGCCCGGCACGGGCTGCCCACCGTCGCCGTCTACCAGACCGACGTCGCCGCGTACGCCCGGGCATACCGGGTCGGGTGGGGCGAGGCCGCGGCCTGGCGGCGGCTGCGGGAGATCCACAACTCGGCCCGCCGTACCCTGGCCCCCTCCACCCGGGCCGCCGAGAACCTCGCCGCGCACGGCGTGCAGCGGATCTGGCTGTGGCGTCGGGGCGTCGACGCGGAGCGCTTCCACCCGGACAAGCGTTGCCAGAGTCTGCGCCGGACCCTCGCCCCCCACGGGGAACTGCTGGTCGGTTACGTGGGACGGCTCGCCCCGGAGAAGCGGGTCGACCTGCTCGCCGCCACCGCCCGACTGCCGGGCGTCCGGGTCGTGGTCGCCGGTGACGGCCCGGCCCGCCGCCAGCTCGAACGGGACCTGCCCGGCGTGCGGTTCCTCGGCGTCCAGCACGGCGAGGCGCTGGCCCGCCTCTACGCCAGCCTCGACCTGTTCGTGCACACCGGGCCGCACGAGACCTTCGGCCAGACCATCCAGGAGGCGCTGGCCAGCGGGGTGCCGGTGGTCGCGCCGGCCAGTGGCGGGCCGGTCGACCTGGTCACCCCGGGGCAGACCGGCGAACTGGTGCCGCCCGGGGACGACGCGGCGATCGCCGAGACGGTCGCGGGGCTGGCCGCCGACGGGGCCCGCCGGCAGGCGTACCGCAGCGCGGCGCGCGCCCAAGTGAGCGGACGCAGCTGGGCGGCGGTCGGCGACGAACTCGTCGGGCACTACCGGGCCGCCCGCGCCAGCACCCCCGCCGTCGACCTGCCGGCGGCGTCGTGACCGGCAACCACCCGGAGGACACCAGCACGACCAGCAGCACCGGCGCCACCACCACGACCCAGGTCGCGGGCACCCCCGGCGGCGCGCTGCGGATCGTCCGGCTGGCCAGCTTCGTCACCGGCACCTCCGGCGGGCTACGCACCGCGTTGCAGCAGCTGGGCGAGGGTTACCGGGCGGCCGGGCACGACCCCGTGCTCGTGGTGCCCGGCCGCCGCGACGACGACGAACGACATCCGTGGGGCCGAGTGGTCACCCTCGCCGGACCACCGCTGCCGCACAGTGGCGGCTACCGGCTGCTGACCGCCCGTCGCCGGCTCGCGCGGTTGCTGACCACGCTCGCACCCGACCGGCTGGAGGTGTCCGACCGCGCGACGCTGCGCTGGACCGGCGACTGGGCGCGGGAGAACTGCGTGCCGTCGGTGATGGTCTCGCACGAGTCGCTCACCGGCCTGCTGACCGCCTGGGGCTTACCCGGCCCGCTGGGCCGGCGGATCGCCGACCGGCTGAACGCCGACACGGCCCGCCGGTACGACCGGATCGTCTGCACCACCCGATGGGCGGCCGAGGAGTTCGCCCGCATCGGCGTGCCCCACGTCGACCTGGTACCACTCGGCGTCGACCTGGACACCTTCCACCCCGGCCGCGCCGACCCGGCGGTCCGGGACCGGTACGCGGGCCCGGGCGAGGTGCTGCTGGTGCACTGCGCGCGGCTGTCGGTGGAGAAGCGGCCCGAACTGGCCGTCGACGCGGTGGCGCAGCTGCGCCGGTCCGGTGTGCCGGCGGTGCTGGTGATGGTCGGCGACGGCCCGCGTCGCATCGCGCTGCAACGCCGCGCGGCCGGTCTCCCCGTCACCTTCACCGGCTTCCTGCCCGACCGTCGTGCCCTCGCGGCGGTGCTGGCCAGCGCCGACGTGGTCCTGGCCCCGGGCCCGGTGGAGACCTTCGGTCTGGCCGGGCTGGAGGCGTTGGCCTGCGGTACCCCGGTGGTGGTGAACGCGGCCAGCGCGTTGCCCGAGGTGGTCGGTCCGGGCGGCATCGCCGCCGACGGCACCCCGGCGACGTTCGCCGCGGCCGTCGATCAGCTGCTGTCGCGCCCCGAGGCCGCCCGGCGGGCCGCCGCCCGGCACCGGGCGGAGCGGTTCGGCTGGCCGGCGGCGGTCGCCGGGTTCCTCCGCGCGCACGGCGCCCACGCCGACCGCTGATTCCGGGGCTGGGACGGAGGGCGGCCGACACCCGGGGAGGGTCCGATCGGTGGACCACATAGGGTGCAGGGATGGCGCGACCTGACGGGCGGCGACCCGACCAACTTCGACCGGTGACCCTGACCCGCGGTTGGAGCACCCATCCCGAGGGCTCGGTGCTCGTGGAGTTCGGCGGCACCCGGGTGCTCTGCACCGCGAGCGTCACCGAGGGGGTGCCGCGCTGGCGCCGTGGCTCCGGGCTGGGCTGGGTGACCGCGGAGTACGCGATGCTGCCCCGGGCCACGAACACCCGATCCGACCGGGAGAGCGTCAAGGGCCGGGTGGGTGGGCGTACCCACGAGATCTCCCGGCTGATCGGCCGGAGCCTGCGCGCCGCGATCGACCTCAAGGCGCTCGGTGAGAACTCGATCGTGCTCGACTGCGACGTGCTGCAGGCCGACGGCGGCACCCGGACCGCCGCGATCACCGGTGCCTACGTGGCGCTGTACGACGCGGTGAACTGGCTCGCCGCCCGCAAGGCCCTGAGCGGTCAGCCGGAGAAGGTGATGCACCGGTCGGTAGCGGCGGTGAGCGTCGGTGTGGTCGCCGGTGAGCCGCGCCTGGACCTGTGCTATGACGAGGACGTGGCCGCCGAGGTCGACATGAACGTGGTCTGCACCGGCACCGGCGACTTCGTCGAGGTGCAGGGCACCGGCGAGGCCGGTGTCTTCGCCCGCGACCAGCTCGACGCCCTGCTCGACCTGGCCGTGGTCGGCTGCCTGGACCTGGCCGAAGCCCAGCGGAAGGCTCTACTCCCATGAACAAGGTGCTGCTCGCCACCCGCAACCGCAAGAAGCTGATCGAGTTGCAGCGCATCCTGGACGGGGCGCTGGGCGCGCACCGGGTGGCGCTGATCGGGCTCGACGATGTCGAGGCGTACCCGGAGCTGCCGGAGACCGGGCTGACCTTCGGCGAGAACGCGCTGATCAAGGCCCGGGAGGGCTGCCGGCGTACCGGGCTGCCGACGATCGCCGACGACTCCGGGCTGGCCGTCGACGCGCTCAACGGGATGCCGGGGGTGTTCAGCGCCCGCTGGGCCGGGCGGCACGGTGACGACCAGGCCAACCTCCAACTCGTGCTCGACCAGATCGGCGACGTGCCGGACGAGCACCGGGGCGCCTCCTTCGTCTGCACCGTCGCGCTGGTGCTGCCCGGTGGCAAGGAACACCTGGTCGACGGCCGGCAGGCGGGCCGCCTGCTGCGTGCTCCGCGCGGCGACGGCGGATTCGGCTACGACCCGATCTTCCTCGGCGACGGCCAGGACCGCACGAACGCCGAGTTGACCCCGCAGGAGAAGGACGCGATCAGCCACCGTGGCAAGGCGCTGCGCGAGCTGGCCGCGCTGGTCGCCAAGGTGCTCTGAGCGCGGATACCGCGACACGAGTTGCGGTATGTCGCGGTATCCGGGGCGGTTGAAGGCACGAGTTGCGGCGTCTCGTGCGCCATCACCCGGCCTCAGCCGAGGGGGCCGATCTGCTGCTCGATGGCGGTGCGGAGGTCGGGGCCGGCCAGCACGGCGCGGGCGGCCTCCATCAGCGGGGCGAGGAAGACGTCGGGGCCGGGCTCGCCGACGGCTCCGCCGAGCGCGGCGATCGCCGCCCGCCCGGCCGGTGACGGAACCAACGGCGCCCGCAACTGCAACCCGCGTACGGCGGCGAGCAGTTCCACCGCGAGCAGGCTGGTCAGGTTGTCCAGCACGGTACGCAGCTTCCTGGTCGCCGCCCAGCCCATCGAGACGTGGTCCTCCTGCATGCCACTGGTGGGCAGCGAGTCCACCGAGGCCGGCGCGGCCAGCCGGCGGTTCTCGGCGACGATCCCGGCGGCCGTGTACTGCGCGATCATCAGCCCGGAGTTGACCCCGGCGTCGGGGGAGAGGAACGCCGGCAGGTCCCGGGACCGGGTGACGTCGAGCAGGCGGTCCACCCGCCGCTCGGCGATCGCGCCCACCTCGGCGGCGGCGATGGCCAGGAAGTCCGCCGCGAAGCCCAGGGGCGCGCCGTGGAAGTTCCCGGTCGACTCGACCCGACCGTCGGGCAGCACCACCGGGTTGTCCACCACCGAGACCAGTTCCCGGGCGGCGGTAGTCCGGACGAAGTCCAGGGTGTCCCGGGCCGCGCCGGCCACCTGCGGTGCGCAGCGCATCGAGTAGGCGTCCTGCACCGCGTGCGCCAGGTCGTCGCGGTGCGAGTCCATCACCGCCGAGTGCTGCAACAACCGGTGGATGTTGGCGGCCGAGACGCCCTGCCCGGGATGCGGACGGATGGCGTGCAGTTCCGGCAGGAACGGTCGTTCCGAGCCGAGCATCGCCTCGATGGCGAGGGCGGCGGTGACGTCGGCCATGGTGAACAGGTGGGCGGCGTCGTCGATGGCCAGCAGCAGCATGCCGAGCATGCCGTCGGTGCCGTTGATCAGCGCCAGCCCCTCCTTGGCGGCCAGCTCGACCGGGGCGAGGCCGGCCCGGCGCAGCGCGTCGGCGGCGGGCACCCGTCCGCCGTCGGGGCCGAGCACCCAGCCCTCGCCGAGCAGCACCAGCGCGCAGTGTGCCAGCGGGGCCAGGTCACCGGAGGCACCCAACGAACCGTGCTCCGGCACCCACGGGGTGACCTCGTGGTTGAGCAGGTCCACCAGGGCCTCGGCAACCAGCGGCCGTACCCCGGAGCGGCCGAGCGCCAGCGAGCGGACCCGCAGCAGCATCATCGCCCGTACCACCTCCCGGGGCATCGGCGCGCCGACGCCGGCGGCGTGTGACCGGATCAGCGCGTGCTGCAACTCGGCGCGGCGCTCGGGTGCGACGAAGGTGTTGGCCAGCGCCCCGAAACCGGTCGACACGCCGTACACGGGACGACCCGCGGCCTCGATGCCGTCCACGATGGACCGACTGGTGGCCATCGCGTCCACGGTGGCCGGGTCGAGGACCACCTTGGCACCGCCACGCGCCACGGCGCGCACGTCGGCGGGGGTGATTCCGGTGGGCTGGACGGTGACGGTCATCGCGGTACTCCGTTGTGCAGAACCTGGCGGACGAGAGGCACCCCGGGCCGGTAGGCCAGGTGCAGGTGGGACGGTGCGTCGAGGATGATCAGGTCGGCCCGGGCACCGGGCCGCAGCACGCCGACGTCGTCGCGGCGCAGCGCCCGCGCGCCACCGGCGGTCGCGGACCAGACCGCCTCCGCCGGCGTCATCCCCATCTCGCGGACGGCCAGCGCGATGCAGAACGGCATCGACGAGGTGTACGACGAGCCGGGGTTGCAGTCGGTGGCCAGCGCCACGGTGACGCCGGCGTCGAGCAGCCGGCGCGCGTCCGGGTAGGGCGACCGGGTGGAGAACTCCGCGCCGGGCAGCAGGGTGGCGACGGTCGTGGTGTGCCCGCCTTCGTGGCACATGCAGTCGAACCGGGTCGACGCCAGCGCGTCGATGTCGGCGTCGGTCAGGTGGGTGCAGTGGTCGACGCTGGCCGCGCCCAACTCGACCCCGAGTCGCACGCCCGGTCCGGGGCCGAGCTGGTTGGCGTGCACCCGCACGTCCAGGCCGACCGCCTGTCCGCAGGTCAGGATCGCGCGGGCATGGTCGGCGTCGAAGGCGCCCCGCTCGCAGAACACGTCGATCCAGCGGGCGTACGGCGCGGCGGCGGCCAGCATCGGCCCGCAGACCAGCCCCACGTACTCGTCGGGGCGGTCGGCGTACTCGGCCGGGACCACGTGCGCGCCGAGGAAGGTGGTCTCCCCGGTGACCTCGGCGGCGATCCGCAGCGAGCGGGCCTCGTCGGTGACGGTGAGGCCGTACCCACTCTTGATCTCGATCGTGGTGCTGCCCTGGCGCAGCGCCTCCGCGCGCAGCCGGCGCACGGTGGCCCGCAGCTCGCCGTCGGAGGCGGCCCGGGTGGCGCCGACCGTGGTGCGGATACCACCGCCGGTGTACGGCTCGCCGGCCATCCGGGCGGCGAACTCGGCGGCCCGGTCCCCGGCGAAGACGAGGTGGGCGTGGCTGTCCACGAACCCGGGCAGCACCGCCGCACCGGCGGCGTCGATCCGCCCGTCCGCCGCCGGCGCGTCGGCTGCCGGGCCGACCCAGGCCACCTCGCCCTCCTCGACGAGCACCGCCGCGCGACGCCGGATCCCCAGCGGCCCGCCCTCGCCCGCGCCGGGCACATTCGTCACCAGCTCACCGATGTTGTCCACCAGCAGGCTCATGAGGTGACCTCCGTGATCGCGGTGGCAAGTTCCCGCGCCGCGTCCACCCGCACGTGCCGACCGTCGCGGACCAGCACCTGACCGTTTACCACCACCTGCACGACGTCGGCGGTGCTCGCCGCGAACCAGACGCCAGCCGGGGTCACCCCGGCCGTGCGTACGCTGTCCAGCCGCACCGTGACCAGGTCGGCGCGGTCACCGACGGCGATCCGGCCGGCGTCGGTCCAGCCCAGCGCGGCGTGCCCGGCGCTGCTCGCGGCGGTGAACAGCTCCGCCGGGGTGAAATGGCCCCGCTTTCGGGTGCGCAGCCGCTCGTCCAGTTCGACGGCGCGTGCCTCCTCGAACGGGTCGATCACGGCGTGGCTGTCACTGCCCAGGCTCAGCGGAATGCCGGCGTCGGCCATCCGGCGGGCCGGCCCGATACCGTCGGCCAGATCCCGCTCGGTGGTGGGGCAGAGGCAGACCCCGGTCCGGCTGTCGCCGAGCAGCCCCACGTCGGCGCTCGTCGGATGGGTGGCGTGCACCGCCGTGGTGGCCCGGCCGAGCACCCCGTGGTCGGCGAGCAGCCGGGTCGGGGTACACCCGTGCACCGCCCGGCAGGCGTCGTTCTCGGCGGGCTGCTCCGACAGGTGCACGTGCAGTGGCGCGTCTCGGCGGTGCGCCCAACCGGCGACGGTGGCGAGCTGTTCGGCCGGCACCGCGCGTACCGAGTGGATCGCGGCACCCAGACGCACGTGCCCGCCGTCGGGAGTGAACGCGTCGAGCCGTTCCGCCCACCGCAGCGCGTCGCCGTCACCGAACCGCTGCTGCGGCCCGACAAGCGGCCGGCCGTCCACCGAGGCGGTCAGGTAGCAGGTGTCCAGCAGGGTCAGCCGGATCCCGGCCTGCGCTGCCGCCTCGACAAGCGCCGCGCCCATCGCGTTCGGATCGGCGTACCGGCTGCCGCCCGGCCCGTGATGCAGGTAGTGGAACTCGCCCACACAGGTGATGCCGGCCAGCGCCATCTCGGCGTAGACCGCCCGGGCCAGCGCCAGGTACGAGTCGGGGTCGAGGCGACCGGCGACCGCGTACATCTGGTCGCGCCAGCTCCAGAAGTCGCCGCGCCCGGCGTGGGTGCGCCCGCGCAGCGCCCGGTGGAATGCGTGCGAGTGCGCGTTGGCCAGCCCCGGCAGGGTCAGCCCCGGCAGCCGCACCGCGTCGGCCAGCACGTCGACACCGGCGTCGGGCCGGCCGTCCGGCGCGAGCGCTGTGACGCCGGTGATCCGGTCGTGCACCGTCTCGATCAGCACGTCCGGGGTCGGTTCGGCCTCCCCGGGCAGCCAGGCGTACTCCGCGAGCCAACGGGTGGCACTCATCGGAGCAACTCCTCAAGCACCCGGGCCAGCGCGGTCACCCCGGTGGCGCAGTCGGCGTCGGTGGCCGACTCGGCGGGGGAGTGCGACACCCCGGTCGGGTTGCGGACGAACAGCATCGCGGTGGGTACGTGGGCGGCGAGCACCCCGGCGTCGTGCCCCGCCCCGGTGGGCAGCACCGGCGCGGCCAGCAGCCCGGCCAACCGGTCGGCCAATTCGCCGTCGAAGGCCACCAGCGGGGTTGCCGACTCCTCGGTCAGCGTCACCTGAGTACCGTCGCGCCGGGCCCGCTCCGTGGCCTTGCCGTGCACGGCCTCCACCATCCCGGTCAGCGTCTCCGGCTCGGCCGCGCGGGCGTCCAGCCAGCCGGTCACCCGGGACGGAATCGCGTTCGTGGCGTTCGGCTCCACCGCCACCCGACCGACGGTGGCGTGGGCACCACGCAGCCGGGCCTCCTTGTTGGCGGCGAGCACCGTGAACGCGTACGTCAGCATCGGGTCCCGGCGGTCGACCATCCGGGTCGTACCCGCGTGGTTGCCCTCGCCGGTGAAGTCGAAGCGCCAGCGGCCGTGCGGCCAGATGGCGCTCGCGACGGCCACCGGCGCGTCCTGCTCGATGAGCGCGCGGCCCTGCTCGACATGCAACTCCACGAAGGCCGCGAAGCGGCCGAGCAGTTCCGGCCGGGCACCCGCCGGCCGGTCACCCAACGCCTCGGCGAAGCTCACCCCGCCGGTGTCATGCAACCCGGCCGCCCGCTCGACGTCGAGCGCGCCGGTGAGCAGCCGCGACCCCAGGCACGGTACGCCGAACCGGGCGCCCTCCTCCTCCACGAACGCCGCCACCGCCACCGGCCGGGCCGGCGTGACACCCGCCGCACGCAACTCGTCGACCGCCAGGAAGGCGCTCACGATGCCCAGCGGACCGTCGTACGCCCCACCGTGCGGCACCGAGTCGAAGTGGCTGCCGGTCAGGATCGCCTCCCCGGCCTCCGGGTCGCCCCACCAGGCGAACAGGTTGCCGTTGCCGTCGTCGGTCACCGGCATGGCCCGCTCGGCGGCCTGCGCCCGGAACCACTGCCGCAGCCGCAGCTCCGGCTCGGTCAGCGCGTACCGCAGGTAGCCGCCGCTGCGCTCGTCCCGCCCGATTGTGGCGATCTCGTCCCAGAGCTGCCGGAACCTGCCGAGCCGGTGCTCGTCCGCTGCCGAATGCGTCAACAAGAGCTCCCTCACTCCGCCATCGGGACGCGCACGCCGGTGCGGTCGGCCACCTCGCGGGCGGCGTCGTAGCCGGCGTCGACGTGCCGGATGACGCCCATCGCCGGGTCGTTGGTCAGCACCCGCTCGATCTTCTGCCCAGCCAGCGCGCTGCCGTCGGCCACGCAGACCTGACCGGCGTGGATCGACCGACCGATGCCGACGCCGCCGCCATGGTGGATGGAGACCCAGGACGCCCCGCTGGCGGTGTTGACGAGCGCGTTGAGCAGCGGCCAGTCCGCGATCGCGTCCGAGCCGTCGGCCATCGCCTCGGTCTCCCGGTACGGGCTGGCCACGCTGCCGCAGTCCAGGTGGTCGCGGCCGATCACCACCGGCGCACTCAGCTCACCCGAGGCGACCATCTCGTTGAACCGTACGCCGGCGCGGTCCCGCTCGCCGTAACCGAGCCAGCAGATCCGCGCGGGCAGGCCCTGGAACGCGACCCGCTCACCGGCCAGCCGGATCCACCGCGCGAGGGACTCGTTCTCCGGGAACAGGTCCAGGATCGCCCGGTCGGTGGCGGCGATGTCGGCCGGATCGCCGGAGAGCGCCGCCCACCGGAACGGCCCCTTGCCCTCGCAGAACAACGGCCGGATGTACGCCGGCACGAAGCCGGGGAAGTCGAACGCGCGGTCGTACCCGCCGAGGCGGGCCTCGCCCCGGATCGAGTTGCCGTAGTCGAAGACCTCAGCGCCCGCGTCGAGGAAACCCACCATCGCCTCGACGTGCCTCGCCATCGACGCCCGGGCCCGGTCGGTGAACTCGGCCGGCTTGGCCGTCGCGTACTCCCGGGCGTCGGCCAGCTCGACCCCCTCCGGCAGGTACGACAGCGGATCGTGCGCGCTGGTCTGGTCGGTGACGATGTCGACCGGCACGCCCCGGCGCAGCAGCTCCGGAAAGACGGTGGCGGCGTTGCCGACGACACCGACGCTCAACGCCCGGCGCTCCCGCCTGGCGGCGAGCACCCGCGCGACCGCGTCGTCCAGGTCGTCGGCGATCTCGTCCAGGTAGCGGTCGTGCACTCGGCGGGCCAGCCGGCTACGGTCCACGTCCACGATCAGGCAGACGCCGCCATTCATGGTGACCGCGAGCGGCTGCGCCCCGCCCATTCCGCCGCAGCCCGCGGTCAACGTCAGCGTGCCGGCCAACGTGTCGCCGAACTTCTTGGCGGCGACGGCGGCGAAGGTCTCGTAGGTGCCCTGGAGGATGCCCTGGGTGCCGATGTAGATCCACGAGCCGGCGGTCATCTGCCCGTACATGGTCAGGCCGAGCTGTTCCAGCCGGCGGAACTCCGGCCAGGTCGCCCAGTCGCCGACCAGGTTCGAGTTGGCCAGCAGCACCCGGGGCGCCCACTCGTGCGTCCGCAGCACACCGACCGGGCGACCCGACTGCACGAGCATCGTCTCGTCGTCGCGCAGCTCGGTGAGCGTCCGCACCAGGGCGTGGTACGACGGCCAGTTTCGGGCCGCCCGGCCGGTGCCGCCGTACACGACCAGGTCGTCGGGGCGCTCGGCGACCTCGGGGTCGAGGTTGTTCATCAACATCCGCAGGGCGGCCTCCTGCGGCCAGCCACGGGCGGTGCGTTCGGTACCGCGTGCGGCGTGGATGCTGGTTCCTGGGCCGGGCGCGGCCTGGTCGGATCGCGTCATCGTGGTTCTCCTCCTCCTAACCGAGGAACAACTGTCGACGGGCCGCCGAGGCTTCGAACGCCTCCAGCCGCCGCTGGGTCTCGGCCGGGGCGGCGTCGCAGATCGCCTGGAGCAGCACCATGGCCAGGGTCATCGGAGCGGTGTGCAGGTCGAACACCAGTTGCGCGCCGACCGCGGCGGGCAGCACCACGTCGGCGTGCTCGGTCGCCGGACTCACCGGTGAGTCGGTGATCGCCACGACCGTCAGCCGCGCCGCGCGGGCCTCGCGCAGCGCCTCCAGGGTCTCCCGGGGATAACGCGGCAGCACGAACGCCAGCAGCGCCCGCGCCCCCGCCTCGGCGGCCTGTTCGAGGCGGTCGGTGAGCAGGCTGCCGCCGTCGTCGAGCACCCGCACGTCGGGATGCACCTTGGCGGCGAAGTACGCGAAGTACGCGGCCAGTGGCGCGGCCGAGCGCAGACCGAGCACCGGCAGCGGTCGGCTGGCCGCCAGCAGACGCCCGGTCTCGGCGATCCGCTCCCGGTCGGCCAACTGACCGGCCAACCGGTCCAGGTTGCCGATCTCGGCGCGTACCGCCTGCTGAAGTTCGTTGCCGGCGGTGGTCGGGCCGGGCGCGGCGGCGGTCAGCTCGCGCAGCCGACGACGCAGCGCCGGGTAGCCGTCGTGGCCCAGCGCCACCGCGAACCGGGTGACCGACGGCTGGCTGACCCCGGCCAGCTCGGCGACCTCGGCGGCGGAGAGGTAGCCGATGGCGGGGGCGTGCTGCACCAGGCAGTGCGCGATGCGCCGCTGCGTCGGGGTGAGCCGGACGCCATCGAACAGGCCGACGACCCGCTCCGCCGACGCCATGGCAACTCCCTCATTCATCCGGTGACTCTATGCATGAAAACTTTCATCAAGCAACTCCGGGCTCTGTGCGGCCAGCGGCGGCGGGCCGAGCCAGTTGGTGCCGTCTCTGTAGGATCCGCATGGCGGTTGAGCGAAGGAGTTGGCATGCAGCCGGGAACGCCCTACAGGTTCACCCACATGCTGGGCGGGTCTTCGGTGGGCAAGGCGTGGGCGGCCATCGATGAACAGGGCCGCCTTGTGACGGTGGCAGTCCTGGATGCCACCGTCGCCGCCACCGAGGGTTGGCGGGAGGCGTTCGCCGGAATGGCTAACTCGTTGGCCGAGGTGCCCGAGGGTGTGCCGTACACGTACGCCGACTTCTCGGCCGCCGCGCCGTGGGTCGCCTACCCCGCCGAAGCTGGGCCGGGTGCGGAACGGCTGATGCGCTCGCTCGGGGTGGACTACCAGCCGATCCAGGCGGAGGCCAGGGCACCCGTCTCCGCGCCGCCACAGCCGGTTTCCGGTGCTCCGCAGCCGGTCTCCGGAGCCCCGCAGCTCGTGTCGGGCTCACCTGTCGTGCACCGGTCGGTGCAGATTCCCGAGCAGCCGGCGTCCGGAGCTCCGCACCCGATCTCTGGCGCGCCGGCCTCGCCGGGGGCACCCCAGGTGGGGACGTCGGCACCGTCCGCTGGCGCGGCGACTCCGGTATCGGATGCGGGATTCGGTCCGGCGGTGCCGGGCACATTCGGCGCCGTAGATCCGTTCGACTCGTCCGGTGGGCGCAGGATCGCACCCGTCGCACGTCCGCCGCGTAACCGGCTCCGTCTCTGGATCGGCGGTGTGGTGCTGACCGCGCTGCTGGCCGGTGGTGCCGGGTTCTTCGTCGGCGGCGCGCTCGACGGGTCGGGCGAGCCGGCCGGCGATCCGTCGGTAAGTGCCTCTCCGCCGCTGTACGACGCGACGCAGAACTCGTTGAACAAGACGAAGTTCGACGGGGACCTCATGCCGCTCGCCGAGCCCTGGCTGGCGCAGATGGGTGGATGCGCGGTTGACACGGAGGTCGGTGGTCCCGAACTGTTGGACGGTGAGAGCCGGCACGTCTTCTGCCGGTACCGCGGCGTGGCCGTGCATTTCGCCCGGTACGAGTCGGCGGCCACGAAGGAGGCCGCGCGGACCTTCCGCCAGGAGATGGGCATCATCGGCCGGGCACTCGCACCGGGTCTCAGGGAGGCCACCCAGAGCACCGGCGGCTCCAGTGGAGCCCCAGGCGCCTACGTCGAGTACGCGGGCAACGGCCACGACGGGCGGCCGGTTTGCGGGATCTGGTGGAGCCGCGACGACGGCCTCAGCTCCTTGTATCTGGAGACGCCCTGCGGCGCGGGGCTCGGTGGCAACTGGGACGCGCTTCGGGACCTCTGGCACCGGAACAGCTGACCCGGTTTCGAAATCGTCCACCCGGGCCCGACACCGGCCGGCGGTGACGCCGCCGGACCTCAGCGCACCGCGGCTCCGTCGGGTGGAGCGACCAGACAGACGTCGGCACCTACCGTGACGTCGGCGGGAAGGTCGATCCGAACCAGGCGCGCACCGCGGAAGATTCGCTCCGTGACCGCTCCGCCGCGACTGCCGAGGCGGACGATGACATCTCTGTTCTCGATCTCCTCCCAGTCGGTGATCTGGAACAGCCAGACCCGGGACCGTCCGGCCAGCAGCTCCGCCACGGTCCGCTGTGGACAACCGGTGGGCGGAGCCGGTGCCACATAGCCGTCGGCTGGCGGGCCGTAGTAGGACTGCGAGTTCCAGGACAGCCGGGTCGCGAGGAACAGGTCATCCGGACGCCGCTCGTCACTCAGGTGGCGCAGGGCGGTCCGGTAGTCGGCCACGTTGGCACCCCCACCCTGCGGGAAGGCGTGTTGTGGACGGGTTGACGCCGTCACGTCGAGGGCGAGCTGAGGAGCCGCCAGCGCGATGACAAGCGCCGCACCGAGCGCCCTGCGGACGCGACTGGGAACGCCGTGCCGGGCGTCCGGCGCGGCCACCGCGAGGCTGGCCAGCATCAGCAGAGCCGGCACCGTGTAGAGCGCCAGCCGACCGGTGAACGGGTAGACCGACGCGGCCGCGCCGACCAGTCCGACCATCAGCGGAGTGACCAGAATCAATACGGCGAGAGCGGCTACGCGACGCCACCACAGGACCGCACCGGTGACCAGCAACGGTACGACTATCCAGGCCGACCAGGACACGAACGGCACGCGGGCCAGGCTGCGATACGTCGAATCGAGCCAGTCCAGGGTGGCGGGAACGTTCGTGAGCGGCTGGTACGGGTAGATCGCCTTGCCCAGCCAGTACGCCTGGAGATGGGCGTCGTTCTGACCGGGTGCCAGGACCGCTACATAGATCCACAGCGCAGCGATGATCCAGATTGGCGCGGGCAGCAGGAAGCGGCCCAGTTCACGCAACCGCTGCACCCACCGCTGTCCCGGACTGACGAGCGTGTGCAGCCCAATCAACACGCCGAGCGCAGCGGCGACCGGTATGGCCATGATGCTCAGTACGGACGTGACAAGTGCGATTCCCCAGAACTCGATGCCACTGCGCCGGGTCAACCTGTTCCGGCGGGTCAGGAGGAGAGCCGTTCCCACGAGCAGCGTCACGCAGAATGCCTCGGCGCTGTACGGCTTGAGTTCGTTCGAGTAGGCGATGAGGAAGGGTGCGATCGCGACCAGCAGCAGAGCGGTGAGCGCGGTGAGTGGCGGCATGAGCCGCCGTCCGAGCCAGCCGACCAGCGGCAGCAGCGCCAGCCCGAAGAGCAGCGGTACGAGCCGCATCGACTGTTCCGTTGGGCCGAACAGCTGGAGGGAGAGCCGTTCGAGCCAGAGCCAACCTGGCGGGGCCGATTGGCTGAAGGCGAGCGGCTCCAGCAACTCCAGGTAACTTCGCTCGCGCAGGTTGTGAGCCACGTACAGTTCGTCGCTCCAGAAGCTGCGCCCGAACGTCCACTGCCGGATCCGCAACACCGCACCAAACCCGACGATGATGCCGGCAAGCGACCAGTAGGGGAGCCGGCCCAGGGCCTTCACGATCGAGGGTGCCGCCCCGGACGCCGTCTGCCGGCCGTAACGGGACTGGGCTGGCGCAGCAGCCGCCAAGGCGGGGTGGACCGGGAGGCGGCGCGTCTCGGGCACGGCGAGACGCTACCAAGGGCAGGCATTGTCGCGGCGGGGGAAACTGTCGCGATGAGCGCCGGCAGGGTTACCGGGGTGGTTGACACCGCTGTACACCCGGTTCCGCATTCACGGGCGAGCCGACCAGGCGGGCGGCGGTCCGGTGCCGTCGGGATGCCGGCGGCAGTCCGATCAGGAACTCGGGAAAGATGCCGAAGAAGGTCCGAGCACTGCGCAGTTCGAGGTTGTGTGCCCGTGACCAGTGCACTGAGTTTGTCGCGCGGGCCCAATGATGGGTCCAACGGACATCACCGAGCAGGACGACCGGGCGGCCGAGTTGCCACGAGCGTAGACCGAGCTCGTGATCCTCGTAGTAGAGAAAGAACCGCTCGTCCCACCCACCCAACTCGACGAACTCCGCCGTACGCGCCGCTACCGCCGCGCCCATGACCCAGGCGACGTAGACCGACTCGCCGGGACCGGCCAGGATGCGGTACGACCCGTGCAGCCGGTTCAGCGGCCAGACGCGCCGGTTACCCAGCTTCGCCGTCGCGTACGGGAAGCCGCGGCCGTTGGGCTGTGGAATGCCCTCCGCCGAGAGCAACTGGGGCGCAACCAGCCCGCCGTGCACGTCAAGGTGCCGTTTCAACACGGTGAGACCATCAGGGCGAAGCTCGAGATCCGGGTTCGCGAACAGAACGTACTCACCCGCCTCGCGTAGCCCGATGTTGTTGGCCTTGGCAAAGCCAACGTTCTCCGCCAGTTGGATGACTCGGGCACCCAGTTTCTCCGCCACCTGTACCGAGTCGTCGGCGGAGCAGTTGTCGACGACGATCCACTCGTACGGTCTGGATTCGTTGTGCCAACAGCGGCGCAGGATCTCCGCCGAGTTGTAGGTGACCGTGACGACGCTCCACCTACGTTCAGTCATCACGCTCTCCGAACTGTCAGGTAGCGGCACAGGGACACGAAGCCGAATCTCTTGCCGTTCCACTGCCGGCGGGCGGCCGGCGCCTCGACCAGGCCGCGCCCGACACCGCGAAGGAACGGCCGTAGCAGCCCTTGCCGGGCGCGGCGGGCGGCCAGTGCGAGGTGGGCGAGTGTCAGCACGGGAACCGCGACGAGCAGCAGTGGCCAGGTGAAGGTCCGGGCCGCTACGAGGAGCCGGTTGCGTGCCAAAAGTCGGGCCCGGAACCCCTGAAGGCTGCTGTCGCCCTCGACGCTGTGACCGCCCGCGTGCGGTAGCACCAGGTCCAGCGGGCGAGTGCGTAGGCCCGAGGCATAGAGCCGGAAGGCCAGGTCGGCGTCCTCCCCCCAGGCGAACAGATGCTCGTGGAACCCGCCGAACCGTCGGAACAGGTCGGTGGGAAAGACCGCCGCGCCACCCGACGGCCCGAGCGGACCTCGGGACACCGTCGCCACCCGGTCGATGAAGAGGGCGATCGGGTGAAGGTCGATGCCGACGTACGCGCCGCCGTACATGGAAAGACCTACCGCGATCGGGCCGTCGGGATTCGCCGCGACGGTGGCCCAGACGCGGGCCAGGCCGTCCTCGGGCAGCCAGACGTCCGGATTCAGCAGCAGGACGTGGCTCGTCGTCGCGGCTGCGACGGCGCGGTTACAGCCTTCCGCGAAACCGGGATTCGAGGAGTCGGGAAGATAGGTGTACGAGGCGTCACCCAGACAACCCGCGATGATCGCCTCGCAGCCGTCACCGGGACAGTTGTCGGCGAAGACGAACCGAACCGGGAGTTCACCGACGGCGCGTACCCACGTCGGCAGCGTCTCGGCCAGCATGTCGCCCGACCGGTACAGGACGGTGACCACCGTCAGGCCCGTGGCAGACGTCTCGCTCACGTCGCGGATCTCCCCAGCCGGTGTAGGACGTAGAGCCCGGGTACCAGGCTCAGCCAGGTCGGATAGATGAACGGGTAGAGCTCGTACAGGCCGAACATGGCGAAATACACGATGAAGCCCCGGCCCAACTGTCCGGCGGGTGCGGTGGTGAACTCGAGCCGACGTTCGGCCGCGCCGACCACCAGTCCTAGGGCGGCGAGAAAGAGGACTGCACCGGCCGCTCCGAAATCGAGCAGCGGTATGGCAACGAACGTCGCGGTGTTCATGTGGTACGGCTGGCTGAGTTGGGACGTCACCGCGTACAAATCCGCCTCGCCGACCAGTGGCTCGACGCGGGAGCCCAGAAATGTCAGGGAGTACGCGCCGTACCTCGGGTCCAGGTGCTCCCGTTGGGACCAGAGCCGGCCGAATGTCTCCGTGGACGAGCTCAGGGACAGGTCGAGCGAGCCGACGCTGCTGGCTACGGCGTTGCCGCCGTACTGCGACCGGAACTCGTTCTCGAACGAACCGGTCCCCGCCATCGTGCGCTGCCCGCCGAGGAAGACGGCAGTGCCGAGGACCGCCAGGCCGATGAGAAGGATGACCGGGGTCTTCGGGAAGGCTTTCGTCGCTCGCCGCCTCGGGCGGTACATCGACAGGGCGGCGATCAGCGCGGGCGCGATCCCGACGAGCACGGAGTTCTTGCTCGCGCCGAGGGCAGCGCCCACGGCGAAGACGCCGGCGAGAGCGTAGTAGATGAGCGATGTCCGCCAGTTTCGAGACAGGGCGCGCAGGAGGGAGACCGCCATCCCGAGGGTCCACGCTTCGGAAAGCAGCCCGATGACGATGTTCGACTGTTCCCGCAGCACCTGCCGTGCCGCGTCCGGGTTGTCGGCCAGCAGTGGTGGCACCACCCCCTGGAACCGGAGGGCCGACGTCGCGGCCGCGATACCGAGCAGAACGAAGAGGTATGTCAGCAGGCGCCGTTGACTGGGCCATGAAAGCGTCGGCCGACGCGACTCGACGCCGTCGCGCCGTACCGTCAGTCGCCGTCCGACAGCCCACGCGGTCAGGAACACGGCCACGTATCCGGCGAGGACCGGCAACACCGCCTCGCCAGCCCAGGAGTCGTAGGGGCCGGGAACGGTAAGTACGGCGAGGAAGGTGGCACCCCAGGCGGCTGTACATGCGGCCAAACCCCACATCCGCGACCTCGCTGCGAGCAGGGCCGCTACCGCCAAGGCAAGTGTCACGGCAGCACCGGTGTCCCACACGGACATGAACAGCAGCGTGCCAGAGACAAAGGGGATGCCGACCGACCAAAGCCGTTTCTCAGCGGGGAGCATCGGTTTCCCTGTCACCTCTCCTGGTGCAGGGTCGGGGCTCGATGCCGAATTCGGCAGCCGGGCGCCATGCTCGTCAGGTTGGCGTGGCGTCATCTGCTGACCGCTCGGTACAGGTCAAACCAGTTCTTGACGCATCGGGTGAAGGAGTGCTCGGATGCGTACTCCCGGGCCAACTCGCGCCGATGCCCCGGGTCGCTGCCCGGACGAGTAGCCGCACGGATGGCGGCGGTGATCGCCGGTGTCGTCAGGTCCGCCTGGTAGGCAAGCACACCCGCACCCCGCCGAGTGATCTCCGCCAGCCCGCCGACTCCGGAGTGCACGACCGGAACGCCGAGGGACATCGCCTCCAGCGCGCTACGTCCGAAGGATTCCACTCGGGATGGTACGAGCAGACAATCGAGCGTCGGTAGGAACGATGCGGCATCCACGCGGCCGACGAGTCTGATGTTGGGACGAGCCGCGATGGGCAGTGTTCCGGCTCCGGCGACCAGGAACTCGGCATCAGCGAGTGCATCCGCGATGTCGGTGAGAAGGTCCGCGCCCTTTTCTCGCTCGAGTCGACCGAGGAAGCCCACCCGGATCGATTCGGTCGGTGGACGGAGCGACGTGAGGCCTGCCGTCGGCCAGATCGCAGGTAACGGATTTGTGATCACACGTACGTTGTCGACCCGTCCGCGCACCCGCAGCTCCTCCGCCTCGAAGGCGGAGACCGCGACGGTTGCGTGCGGTCGTAGTCGACGAGCGATCAGGTCGAGCGTGATGTTCGCCTGCACCGCGGCTTTTCCGCGCAACGACGCTGCGGCGTCACGATACTGCCACAAGCTGTTGTGCAGTGCGACCACCAGCGGAGTCTGCCGGCCCTTGACGCCGAGCCCGGCTCTGGCGTGCATCGCGGCGGAGAGCAGGTGGGCGCTCACCACGTCCGGCCGCGACTCGTCGACGAGCCGCCGAATGTCCCGCGCGTAGTCAAGATCGACCCGTCGGGTGGCTGCGAGCCTGAACCACCTGATTCCCGAGTCGCGGAGCGTCGCCGCCACCTCGTCGTCGGGCGTGGCGGCCAGCACCTCCACCCCCTGCTCGGCCAGCGCCGGCAGCATCTCGGCGAGAAATCGCTCAGCGCCGCCAAGTTGCCGTCGTCCGGCACCACCCGTCGTGCACACGAATAGGACCCTCATCGAGCACGCAGTCCTTCGATGGCGCCCCGGGCCACCGCCCGACGGGTGGCACCGCCACCCACCCCGGCCCGTAGCAGCACTCCGAGGGTGTAGGCGGAACAGGCGATCCTTCCGCGCCAGCCAGCAAGCTCGCGACTCGCCCGGATGAACTCGCGGGTCTGTCGGCGCGAGATCTCCTCCGGCGGCCACCGTCGCTTGGCGCTCGCGTCGTCCTCGTGGGTCACGACGGCCGCCGGTACGTAGGCGAGGCGCAGCCCCAGCCGCCGGACCGCCCAACACAGCCGTAGATCCTCGGAGTAGAAGAAGGAGGACTCGTCGACGCCGCCGATGGCGTCGAGGGTTTCCCGGCGGATCGCCACGAAGGGCCCGGAGAACCAGTCGCCCTGTTCGGGCGGGGAGACTATCCGCAGGCGCGGTAGTACCAGGCTCAGTCCGGTGGCGTGCGCGAGCCCGGCAGCCACGGTCAGGAAGCGTCCGGCCGCTGTCTGGTCCGCGCCGTTCACGTCGAGGACGGTCGGAAACGCGGCCCCAACCGTCGGATCGTCGAGACGCGCGGACAACTCCTCGACGGCGCCGGTTCGAACGACGATGTCGTTGTTGGACAAGACCACGCGGGACCGGGTGGTGTGCCGTACTCCCAGGTTCATGCCCTTCGCGTAGCCAAGGTTCACCTCCGAACGGAGGTACCGGGCTCCGGTCTCGTCGCACATTGCCTGTAGGGCCGAGCTGATGTCAGCGGCGCTGCCGTTGTCCACGACGACAACCTCAGCGGCGGACGGCAGCGATCTCACGCAGGCGTTCGTCCGCTCGAAGTCTTCCCAGGTCAGAACGACGATTGAAACATCCACCGCTAGGCCACCCGATTGAGGAGAAGGTGCGACGACCGCCGCAGGCGCTGCCAGGTCCGGAACGTGTAAACGCCGTATGCGAGCGATGAGGCCGTGGCGGCACCGGTAGCGCCGATCCATGGAATGAGCAGGAGGTAGAGCACGACCGAGACTGACATCGTGACTAGAGCGACGGCCGTGGTGGCTCGCTCGCCACTCTGCTTGAGCAGCATGGCGCTCCAGGTCTTGCCGACGGCCAGCGCCAACGTGCCGGGCAGCAGGAGCAGCCCGAAGATCCAGGCGTCGCGGTAGTCGGGCACCAGCAGGCCGACAACAGCGAGCCCGATCACCGCCAGGCAGGCCACGGGAAACGCCGCCCGCACCGCTGCCCGGCTCTGGTCCTGGATGGCGTCGGGATCTCGTTCGGCGAGGATCCGCTGCGACCTGACCACCGCGCCGGCCTGTGCGAACTCCAACGCGGCCACGGCCAGGGCGTAGACGCCAAGTGGTCCGGCCCCGGCGAAGCGAGCCACCAGGACCTGACTCAATCGGTACGTCACCATCTGAGCGGAGACGCCGACGTGCAACTGGCCCACGGCGACGAGGTCGGCCCGGTATTCGGGCAGCCGTGCGGTCACCGCCGGAAACGGCCGGAGCCGTTGCGCCCAGACCAGGACCGCGCCGGCCAGGACGGCAGCGGCTGCCACCTGGACGAGAAGCCAGACCAGACTCCAGTGGCCGCCGTCGCGCTCGTCGCCGACGAGCAGGATCGCGTACCCAGCCATCAGCACACCGCCGCCTGCCGCCCGGGTGGCGTACACGAGCCAGAATTTCTTGAGGCGTAGACCCAGCGCGGCTGCCGTGTTGAAGACGGTGAGGGCGCAGGCGGCGCCGATGCCCACCGTGAAGCTGCCGATCCCGGCCAGCGCTGTCATCGCTGCTGCGGCTGCGGCCGTGAGCCCGAGCGATACCCCGAGGATGCCGAGAATCCAGCTGCGTCCGCGAGACATGATCCAGCCAGCGGGACGCGACAGCAGGAAGGTGTCGGTCGAGAAACCACCGATCGCAGCCCCCATCGTGGCGGCCACCATGTTTGCCGCGAGTTCACCGCGTTCGGTCGCCGGAAGCGCAACCGATACGACGGCCGCGAAACCAGTCATCCCGAGCGCGGCAATGTAGAGACGTTCGGGTGAGAGGCGGCGGCGGATACCTAGCACGCGGTGTCCTCGGTCGACCCCGGGCTGACGTCTTGCCGAGACCGGGCAGCGTCGGCCAGCCACACGCTTCCCACTCGTCTCCCCCCGAAGATGTGGTGGATGTGCCAGCATGAACGCCACGTCGCTGGCATTTTCTACCCGAACGACGCTCGGTCCCGCAATCGACCGCCTGGACCGAACCTGCCGCATCTGCCGAGCGGCCCCTCGGACATTTGACGACCTCACTCACCGGTAATCTGACGGCTCGTCCGGGGACAACAGACGTGGAGCCACATGTACCTCGCCCGTTACTTCGGCGCGCACTGGGCGACGATGGCGCTGCTGGCCCTGCTCGGCGGGATCGGGGCGGGTGCCCTGGCGGCCAGCCAGCCCTCCAGCTATCGCTCCGAGGTGCAACTGCTCGTCAGCTTCGTACCGGTACCGCCGAACATCCGGGAGACCGCCGCCCCGGCGCTCGCCGAACAGTTGATGCAGCGGCGGGTGAAGACCTACGCCAGCATGATGAACAGTGCGCGGCTGACCCAACCGGTGATCGATTCGCTCGGCCTGCCGGACACACCCGCCCAACTCGCCGATCGCATCGTTGCGTCGTCGACCGTGAACACCCTGGCGATCGACGTGGCTGTCACCTACGGCGACCCAGCGGGGGCGGCCGCCATCGTCAACGCGCTCGCCGCCGAACTGCAGCGAATCGCGGAGCGCGACGCAGCGCCAGCCGGCCTCGTGTCGAGGGCGCGGGTCTCCGTGCTCAAGGTCGGCGTCGTCCCCAAGGAACCTGAAGCGGTGCCCTGGCCGTGGCGTGCGGCCCTCGGTGCGCTCGGTGGATCCGCGATCGGGATCGGCATCGCCGTGTGTCATGCCCACCGCAGGTTGGGCACACCCGTGAGCGCAGACCTCAAGGCTGCCTGGGCGGCGACCGTGCGAACGCACCCATTCGGCGGCGGTGCGTCGAGCGGAAGCCGGCAGCTTTAGCGACCTCCGGCGCGGAACACCTCCGCGACCGTACGCAGCACCACCTTGACGTCGAGCCAGAGCGACCAGTTCTCGATGTAGTAGTTGTCGAACCGCGTGCGATCGGAGATCGGCGTGTCCCCCCGCAGGCCGCTGACCTGCGCGAGCCCAGTCAGCCCGACGGGCACCCGGTGACGCGCGGCGTAGTTCGGATACTCCGCCGAGAACTTCTCGACGAAGTACGGCCGCTCCGGCCGCGGACCCACCACGCTCATGTCGCCGCGCAGAATGTTCCACAGCTGAGGCAGCTCGTCGAGCGACGTACGGCGCATGAAGCGGCCGATTGGCCCGACTCGCCGGTCGTGCCCGATGGTCCAGTTGGTCTGCGACTCCTGCTCGTCCCTCGGACGCAGCGTCCTGAACTTGATGACCTGGAAGGACCTGCCGTGCCGGCCGATGCGCTCCTGACGAAAGAAGATGCCGCGCCCCCCTTCGGCGGCGGTGGCGACGGTGCAGAGTAGGAGCACTGGACACAGCACGATCAGAGCCACCGTGGCGAACAGCAGATCCGAGGCTCGCTTGACGGCCCACCGTGGACCGGAGAACGTGACATCACCGATCTTGATGATCGGGATCGCCCCGATGTGGTCGGGGTATCCGCCCTGAGCCCGGGAGCCCCACAGACGCGGGACCGCCCACAGGTCGCATCGGGCACTGCGGGGACGTAGCAGGGTCTCCATCAGAGTGGACTCCGGACAGTCCGGGTCGGCGATGACGAGAACCTCGCACTCCAACAGGCGAACCAGGTGCTCCAGATCGTCGAGGGTGCCGCTCAGCGGGAGCGTGGCACCGCGCTGCCGGGCGGGGGCGTCGACACAGCCGACGAACCGTAGCCCGTAACGGGGGTAGCGGCGGAGCAGCCGGGCGAGTTCGAGCCCGACCGGCCCGCTACCGATGATGATCGCGTTGTGCTCCACCCACCGGCGCTTGCGTACGGCGATGGTGAGGGTACGGCTGACCACCCGGCCGAGGATCACCAAGCCAGCCGACAACGCCACTCCCCGCATGAATCCGCTGACGTACTCGACGGAGGAGTGACGCAGCGCCGCGATGATGGCCACCACGGCGGCAGACGCCAGTAGTCGCCCACAGAGGCTCGGCAGCTCGTCCAGGATGCTCACGTGCCGGCGGGGCCGGTAGAGCCCCCCGGCGGCGAAGATGGCCACCGCGAGGACGGCGTTTGCCAACGTGCCCCGCCAGTACGTCTGACTCAGCAGCAGCGGGGTGAGCAGCGCGGCGGCGTCGATTGGAAGCGTCATCATCCATGCCCGCAGTCGTCGCGTCCGCGACGATGTACGGGATCGGGCATAGGGCAGGACCGCAGTCGTGTCGAGCCCGGAGGTGGCCGCGTCCGCCATCTCGTCGGCGACCGGCATCTCGACGGAAGCCGGGGCCGGTGGAACCTCGTCGTCGACGGCGTCCTGCCGCGCGACCCGTTGTTGTCCCCACCCGCCGGTGCGCTCGCCGGACGGGGGATGGCTGATTGTCGGCTGGCTTGTCATGGTTGGCGCTCCCCCCGTGGAACCCTTGGCCGCGCGACAAGTCTCAAAGGGCGACCGCAGGATACGGTCGGGTGAGATAGACCGCCATAGTAGGAAGGCTTGTTTCCTCTTCCTACTTTGCGGCGGACTGGATTTCCGGCACCGCGTCACGGCGCACCGCGTCGAAGAGCCGATCAGCCTTCGCTGTGTCGGCGAGCACGACACTTTCGTTGCCGATCCGGCCCGTGCCCTTGGTGGGGCAGGTGTAGAAGTCGAGATTTCCGCCACGCAGATGACGCAGTTCCATGCCTAGATCCAACAAAGACATGGACTCGTCGACGGCCACCGCGTCCGCCGTAGCACGGACGAACGAGTTCAGTCTGGTGGGGCTGGCCAGGGTGCCACCGGAGGCCGCCTTGTCGAGAATGGCCTTGATGACCTGCTGCTGGTGCTTGATCCGGGTGAAGTCACCGTCGGCGAACGCGTACCGCTCGCGGGCGTAGTCGAGCGCCGCGGCACCATCCATCTCCTGCTTGCCCGCGACGAATTGCCGCCGGCCGTCGGGCGTGAACGAGTGCCGGGAGGTGAAGCCCTGCTCGACGGTGATCTCGATGCCGCCGAGGGCGTCGACGATCTCCTTGAACCCGGCGAAGTCGACCATCGCCACGTGGTCGACACGAACGCCGGTGAACTTCTCCACCGTCTGCACCATGAGCGGGACACCACCCCAGGCGTACGCGGCGTTGATCTTCGCATCGCGACCGCCGCGCCCCTGGCGGGATCTCGGCACACTCACCCAGGTATCGCGAGGGATCGAGATGAGCTGGGCGCTGGACCGATCCTTCGGGAGGTGGGCAAGGATGATCGTGTCGGTGCGGGATCCCGAGGTGTCCTCCGGATCGCGGGAGTCGCTGCCCAAAATCATGATGTTCAAGGCGTCGGCCGCGACGACCTGTGGTCGGGACTCCTCCGGGACGTCTTCGAAGGCGTCGACCCGCTCAACGCTGGATTCGACGGACCGGTAGTAGAGCCCTGCGGCGAGCATCCCACCACCGACCACCAGCACCAGCACCAGGCCCATGATCAACACTAGGCGCGACCACCGCCGACGGCGTCGCGGGCGCTCGGCCGGCGCCTCCAGTGTCGGCGGCTCGTCGGCGGACGACGCCGCAGCCGGTGGGCTCTCGGAAAGCGACGTATCGGTTTGAACGTCCCCGTGGTCCTGGCGCATGATGAGGATGCTACTGATTTCGACCCCTGGCTCGCATTCCCCTGTCGTTGCTTTCGCGTGTCGACCCGTCGCAGAGCCGAAACACAGTGGAATGGGCGGTACGACCAACTTCCCTTTGTTACCCCACTGTTTCCGTTGATCTGGTAGAACGCAGCGGTGGATGCCGTCAAGCTGCGTCGGGCGATCGCCCGTACCCGCCTCGCCCCCGTCGCCGCCTTTCCGAAACGCCTGGTCGCCGTCGCCCGGCACGACGCCAAGGTGCTGCGTACCTCAGCCCGCTGGTTGGTCGCCTCGCGGGAGCATCACAACTACACGTACGAGTTGACCAAGCTCAGTCGGCACCATCTCGCCTGGTTCGTCAGTGTCGTCTGCGAGCTGCCGGTCAAGCAGGTCCGTGGGTACCTCGCCGAGATCGAGTCCGACGACGCGCTGCGGCAGCACATCAGCTCCGCCATCGCGGGCGCCGCCCGTCGTGGGCTGGCGGACCGGCAGGTGCGGTACGCCCGCCGGATCGGCTGGTACGCGATCGTCCGGGCCCGGCGGCCGAAGCACATCGTCGAGACCGGCGTCGACAAGGGACTGGGCAGCTGCGTGCTGGCCGCCGCGCTGCTGCGCAACGCGGCCGAGGGGCATCCGGGTCGGGTCAGTTCCATCGACATCAACCCCGAGGCCGGCTATCTCGCCCGCACCGAACCCTGGTCGGAGGTGATCGACCTGGTGATCGGCGACTCGGTCGAGTCGATCACCGCGTTGGACCGGCCGGTCGACCTGTTCCTGCACGACAGCGACCACAGCCGCGCCTACGAGCGGCGCGAGTTCGCCGCCGTCGAGTCGAAGCTGGCCCCGGGCGCGGTGCTGCTCACCGACAACGTCACCCACACGAACGTGCTGGCCGAGCACGCCGAACGCACCGGGCGGCGGTTCCTCGCCTACCGGGAGACGCCGGCGAACCACTGGTACCCGGGCGACGGCATCGGCGTGGCATGGTAACCGGGTGCGGCTGAGCGGGATCACCACCTATCCGGTCAAGGGTTGCCGTGGTCTCGTCCACGACGCGGCCGACGTACGGCCGTGGGGGCTGGACGAGGACCGGCGTTGGATGCTTGTCGACGCCGAGGGGATCGGTGTCACCCAGCGCGAGGCCACGTCGCTGGTCCGGGTGCATGCCAGCCCTGGCCCCGACGGGCTGCTGCTGCGCGCCGACGGTCACCCGGACCTGGTGGTGCCCGAGCCGACCGACGGCACGCCGGTGGCGGTGCGGACGTTCCGGCGGCGGGTGCTGCGGGTCGACGCGCTGCCCGCCGGCCCGGCCGCCGACGCCTGGTTCGGTGCGGTGCTCGACCGACCGGTCCGGCTGGTCCGACTGGCTCGACCGACCCGGCACATTCCACGCGGCGACCGGAAGTACGACCCCGGGGATCAGGTCAGCTTCGCCGACGCGTACCCGGTGCTGCTGACCAGCACGGCATCGCTGGCGGCCCTCGGCGACTGGCTCGTCGCGGACGGTGCGCAACCGGTGCCGATGACCCGCTTCCGGCCCAACCTGGTGCTCGACGGTGCCCCCGCCTGGGCGGAGGACGACTGGGCCGGGCGTGGGCTGCGCATCGGCGCCGTCCGTTTCCGCGCCGCCGGCCCGTCGGCCCGCTGCCTGGTCATCACCACCGACCAGGAGACCGGGGTACGCGGCCGGGAACCGTTGCGGACCCTCGCCCGGCACCGCAACATCGACCGCAAGCTCCTGTTCGGACTCAACCTGGTGCCGCTGGAGTCGGGCCGGGTGCGGCTCGGTGACCCGGTGGAACTGTCCGACTGACCAGGTGGACACGGCTCGACGACGACCGGCGGACACCTCTTGCCGCCGGCCGGCCGGCGGATCGATGATGGCCGAGGCGGACCTCGACCAAGGGAGTCTGAGATGTCGGTGATCCATCATCCCCGGGTGGCATGGGACGCGGCCCGGACACTGGTCGGGGCGGTACCCGACGACGAGCGTTTCCGCAGCATCGCCGGTGAGCTGGAACGGCTGCTCGGCGGTGGCGTGGCGCAGTCGCTGCGGGAGACGCGCGACCGGCTGCGCTCGGCCCCCGACGACGGGCGCGACCTGGTCGAGGCCGGAGTGTGGCGGGTCCGGATCGAGGACGCGCTGCGCAGCCACCCGGACGCCGTGGAGCCGCTGCGCCGGCTGACCACCCACGCGCAGTCGAGATCAAGTTCGTCTTAGCTTTGGCTTAGCTCGCTTGTCCGGGCGGTCGCCGCTCCGGCAGCATGTCTGCACGTGACCGACGGAATCGACGGCCCCGCCGGCCATTCGTCGACTCGGCGTTCCGCGCCGCGTCGGTGGCTGGTCGGCGGGGCGGTGGCCACCCTCGCCACGGTGGTAGGGCTCAGCCTCGCGCTCCGCTCCGGCGCCGCACCCGCCTGCGCCGCACCGCCCCGTCCGGCCGTCGCACTCCCGGCCGCCGTTGCGCAACTCGCCCCGCCCGCCGCCGGCACCCGCCACGAGGGGAAGGCGACCTTCTACGACTCGAAGGGCGCGGGTGGGAACTGCTCCTACCCGGCCGCCCCGGCCGACCGCCGCTACGTCGCGCTCGGCCCCGCCGAGTACGCCGACGGTGCCGCGTGCGGCGGGTACCTGGAGGTGACCGGGCCGAAGGGCACCGTACGGGTGATGGTGATGGACCAGTGCCCCGAGTGCGAACCCGGTCATCTCGACCTGTCCCGGGAGGCGTTCGCCCGCATCGCGGATCCGGTTCGGGGCATCGTCGACGTCAGCTACCGGTTGGTCGCCGACCCGCCGCTGTCCGGTCCGCTCACCTTCCGGATCAAGGAGGGCGCGTCGCAGTGGTGGTTCGCCGTGCTGGTCGCCGGCCACGGCAACCCGCTGCGTTCGGTCGAGGTGCGTCAGGGCAGTTCGGGGCCGTGGCGGGCGGCCGCGCGGGAGAGCTACAACTACTGGCTGATCGAGTCCGGTGCCGGGCCCGGCCCGTACCAGATCCGGGTCACCGACACCCGGGGCCACCGGGCCACCGCGACGGGCATCCGGATGGCGCCGGGCAAGGTGCAGCGCAGCTCCGTCCGGATGTACGGGGACAGTCCAGCCGGGTCGGCCACGGCCACCAGGACACCGGCGGCGCGTGCGAAGCCGTCGCCCAGCGCGTCGACGCGTGCCTCGGCCCGGCCGACGCCGTCGGTCGCGATGACGGCCGACGCGACCGCATCGGCGGCGCCGACCGGTGTCGAAGCGTTCGCACCCGCGCCGCTCGCCGCGCCCTCGCCCGGTTGCGACTGACGCTGCGGCCGGCGCCGGTCAGCCGCTCGTGTGTTGATCCTGCCGGGCTGCCGTCAGGTCGAGCCACATCAGGATCTCGTCGCGGTCGTCGCCGGGGGCGACGCGGATCGCACCGGGCCAGCGGCCCACCTCGTGGTACCCGAGCCGCCGGTAGAACCGGTCGAGCCCGAACCCGTCCCGCACGGTGACGTGCAGCGCCGCCAGCCCGAGGCCGCGCGCCACCCGTTCGGCCTCGCGCATCAGCGCGTCACCGAAGCCACGTCCCTGGGTGTCGGGGTGCACCATCACCCGGGTGAGCACCCGCAGGTGCGTCTTCAGGTGGAACCGGGGATCGGTGAAGATCGCCATGGCGACCAGCCGATCGCCGTCGTAGCCCAGCAGCAACCGGTCCGGTCCGTCCGCGATGGCGGCCAGCGTCGGGTCGGCGATGGTGCGGACCTCCATGGCGTCGACAGGTGCCACGAAGCCGACCGCGCCGCCGGCGTTCGTCACGTCGACCCACAGTGCGACGATCCGTTCGCGCAGGTCAGCGGTCAGTTCGGGGTCGAGGACGAAGCGCAGACTCACTGCCTCATCCTGACCGGGTTCGACAGTGAATGCCGATGATCGTGATGCTCCCGACAGGGAGTCGTGGTGCGGGAGGGGGGATTCGAACCCCCACGTCCTTTCGGACAATAGGACCTAAACCTACCGCGGCTGCCGTTACGCCACTCCCGCCTGCCTGGAGAGTCTATGGCGTTGCCTCGCGGCGGTGTTCGTGTGGTGCGCGCAGTCAGTCCAGGCCGAGGTCGCGGCGCAGCTTGGCGACGTGGCCGGTGGCCTTCACGTTGTAGAGCGCCCGCTCGATCCGGCCCTCCTCGTCGATGATGAAGGTGGAGCGGATCACGCCGGTGACCGTGCGGCCGTACATCTGCTTCTCGCCGTACGCGCCGTAGGCGGTCAGCACCGACTTGTCGACGTCGGCCACCAGCGGGAAGGTGATCGCGTCGCGCTCGCGGAACTTCGCCAGCTTTTCCGGCTTGTCCGGTGAGATGCCCACCACCTCGTATCCGGCGGCCTGCAACGAGGCCAACGAGTCGCGGAAGTCGCAGGCCTGCTTGGTGCATCCGGGCGTCATGGCGGCGGGGTAGGCGTACAGCACGACCTTGCGACCGCGCAGGTCGGCCAGGGTGAGCTGCCCGCCGGTGTCGGTGGGCAGGCTGAACCCGGGCGCCGGGTCGCCGGGGGAGAGGCGGGCGGGAGCGGTCATGGCACGACCCTACCGCCGCGCTGGACCAGCCGGTCGGCGCGGCACGTCGGACGAGGCGTACGGCACTGTTGCCAGGTATTGGCAACAGCGTGGTACGGGAAATACGCTCACCCCTGTCGGCGGGCACGGGTCCGCCGATCCGTGGAGGTCATGTGGAAACCCTGGCGATGCACATCTCCAACGGCATCATCAACGGTCCGGTCGCCGCGGTCTTCGCGGTGGTCGCACTGGCGGCGATGGCGTACTGCGTCATGCGTGGCCGGCAGGACCTGGACGACCGACTGGCCCCGATGGCCGGTCTGGTCGCCGCGTTCATCTTCGCCGTGCAGATGCTCAACTTTCCGATCTTCACCGCCGGGGTCAGTGGCCACCTGCTCGGCGGTGCGCTCGCCGCGATGCTGGTCGGGCCGTGGGTCGGCGCGCTCTGCGTCGCGGTGGTGCTCGTGGTGCAGGCCCTCGTCTTCGGTGACGGTGGGGTGGCCATGCTCGGCCTCAACATCACCAACATGGCCGTGATCGGCATCGCGGTGGCGTACCTGCTGATCGCGCTGCTGCTGCGGGTGCTGCCCCGCACCCCGACCGGGTTGGCGGTCACCGCCTTCGTCGCCGCGCTGGTGAGCGTGGTCGTCGCGGCGATGGGCTTCGTGCTGCAGTACCAGCTCGGCGGCACCACCGATCTCGGCGGCAACCTGGCCGGCCTGGCCGGCACCATGGCCGTGTCCCACCTGTTCATCGGCATCGGCGAGGGTCTGATCACGGCGACCACTGTGGTCACCGTTGCGAAGGTCCGTCCCGACCTGGTGTACGCGCTGCGCGCCCTGAAGCCGGCCGCGCCGGTGACCGTACCGACCGTCGGAGGTGTCCGGTGAGGAAGTGGGGTTTCATCGTCGGCGGACTCCTCGTCGCCCTGCTGCTGGCCGGCGTGGTCAGCAACTTCGCCTCGTCGCACCCGGACGGACTGGACTCGTCGCTGCGGGAGGGCTGCACCTTCGACGCCAACGACGAGATCACCGGCGGCAGTTGCCCGGCGCAGCAGGAGCAGGAGCACGAGATCGGCGGTCCGCTGGCCGACTACGGCATCGCGGGCCTCGACAACGACTTTCTCTCCACCGGGCTCTCCGGCGTGCTGGGCGTACTGCTGACCTTCGCCGTGGCCGGCGGCGCCTTCTGGCTGGTCCGCCGCCGGGAGCCGGCGGGGGAGAACGCCACCGGGGCGCAGCGCACCGATCCGGCCACCACGAGCGGCGGGTAGCCGAGGTGGGGGCCGGTCACGCCCACGTGCTGTACCGGGCCACCGACTCACCGGTGCACCGGCTCCCGCCGGAGGTCAAGATCGCGGCGATGGTGGCGTTCACCATCGCCGTGGTCGCCACCCCCCGCGAGGCGCTCTGGGCCTTCGGCGCGTACGCCCTGCTGGTCGCGGTCGTCGCGGCGCTGGCCCGGGTCAACGCCCGCTGGCTGCTGCTGCGGTCGACGATCGAGTTGCCGTTCGTCCTGTTCGCCTTCGCCCTGCCGTTCCTCGGCGCGGGTGAACGGGTGGACGTGGCCGGGCTGCACCTGTCGGTCGACGGTCTCTACGGTGCCTGGAACATCATCGCCAAGGGCACCCTCGGTGTCTGGGCGTCGCTGCTGCTGGCGGCGACCACCACCACCCGTGACCTGATCGTGGGGCTGGACCGGCTGCGCTGCCCGCAGATCGTCACCCAGATCGCCACCTTCATGCTGCGCTACCTCGACGTGCTGGTCGGCGAGGCCCGGCGGATGCGTCTCGCCCGGATCTCCCGGGGCGACGATCCGCGTTTCGTGTGGCAGCTGCGCGGCTTCGCCGCCGGCATCGGGGCGCTGTTCCTGCGCGCCTTCGAGCGGGGCGAGCGGGTCTACCTGGCGATGCTCTCGCGTGGCTACACCGGTCGGATGCCCACGGTGTGGCAGGGCGGTGCGGCGGCAACGACCGGGCAGTGGCTGATCGCGGCCACCGTTCCGGTGCTGGCGGGCACCGTCGCCGCCACGGCCGCCGTCCTGACATGATCGAAGCGTGCAGCCCACCCCGCCCAGCCTGGACGTCCGTGGCGTCCGGTACGCCTACCCCGACGGCCACGTCGCGCTGCACGGCGTCGACCTGACGGTGGCGCGCGGCGAGCGGGTCGCGCTGCTCGGTCCCAACGGTGCCGGGAAGACCACGCTGGTGCTGCACCTCAACGGCATTCTGACGCCCACCGAGGGGCAGATCGCGGTCGGTGGGCTGACAGTCGGCCCGAACCGGGCGACGCTTGCGGAGATCCGTCGGCGGGTGGGCATCGTCTTCCAGGATCCGGACGACCAGCTCTTCCTGCCCACGGTTGCCGAGGACGTGGCGTTCGGCCCGGCCAACCTCGGGTTGCGCGGGGCGGAACTGGCCGCCCGGGTGGACGAGGCGCTGGCCGCGGTGGGCATGTCCGAGCATCGTGACCGGACCCCGCACCACCTCTCCTTCGGCCAGCGTCGTCGGGTGGCGGTGGCCACCGTGCTGGCGATGCGGCCGGAGATCCTGGTGCTCGACGAGCCGTCGTCGAACCTCGACCCGGCGGCGCGGCGGGAACTGGCCGGCATCCTGCGTACCCTGCCGGTGACCCTGCTGATGGTCACCCACGACCTGCCGTACGCGTTCGAACTCTGCGACCGCTCGGTCATCCTCGACGCCGGGCGGATCGTGGCCGACGGGCCGACACCCGTGCTGCTCGACGACGAGGAACTACTCGCCCGGCACCGCCTCGAACTGCCCTACCCGTTCCGTCCCACCACCGGGCGCACGCCGATCAGCGAGTAGCGGCCGTTGTCGCGGTCGGGCGGCGGGCGGCGGTGTGCAGGCGCAGCAGCGCGGCGGCCAGCGCACCGGCACCGGCCACCACGACGAGGACGACGAGTGCCCGGGCGACGGTCGGCGGCCACGGCGTCGGAAGCACGGCCCGGCTGAAACCGGCGATGTTCGTCACCCCGGCGAACAACGCCAGACAGACGCCCGCCAGCGCCACCACGAAGTCGACGTGGGACCGGGCGGACGAGGCGCCGCCGCCGGTCGCCGCCCGCGTCCCGGCGGCGATCGCCCCTAGGCCGGTCAGCAGGGTCCACACCGGACCGGTCAGCAGCCCGGCCAGCACGGCGCCCGGTCCCTGCGCCCCGGCGTCGAGCGTCCGCCCGAGCGCGAGCGCGACCGCCGTGGCCCCGCCGACGATCAGCAGCCCGCCGAGGGCTACGAGCGCCCGCCGGCCGGGGCCGGAGGCCGCCGGCAGCACCCCGAGCGCACCGACCGCCAGCACGCCGACGACGGTCACCACCCACCAGGTGTACGCGTCCGGCGGCGGTACCCAGTCCAGGGTGCCGCGGATCTCCGCCGGCCCGTCCGCGCCGCGTAGCGGGACCACCCAGTCGCGTACCCGGTGCTCACGGTCGGGCGCGGCGCGGACCTGGGCGGGCGGTTCCGCCTCGCGCCACAGGGCTCGCTGGTCGTGCCAGCGGGCCGTCGTCCCGCCGTCGACACGGTGCCAGCGCGGCTCGGCGGCTGGGTCGGCCTCGGCCGGCAGGGCGGTGTCACCGACGAGCGTGCGGTTGAGATACGTCGCGGGTGAGCGGGAGTTCTCGTAGACCCCGTCCGGCCCGATCCGCAGGTACGGCTCACCCGAGTAGCCGATCACCTCGACCGGGGTGTCGCCGGTGTTCGTCAGCTCCAGCCGGGCACCCGCCTCGATGACCCGTACCCGCAGGTCCGGGTGGCCGGCGGCGGTGACCGTCACCCGGTAGTCCGTGCCGTTCGGCGCGTCCGCGCCGTGGGCGAGGGCGGGGGCGGCGGTGGCGAGGATCGCGGTGATCGTGCCGGCGAACAGCAGCCCGGCCCGGGCGAGCAGGGTCACCGGCCGGCCGCCTCCACCGCCGCGGTGATGTTCTCCGGCGTCCACTCCCGCACCGGCTCGCCGTCGACCAGGATGGTCGGCGTGCCGGTGACGTCGGCCTGGCTCGCCTCGGCGGTGACGTGCTCGGTCCACGGCTGGTACTTGGCGTCCCGGACGCAGCTGGCGAACGCGTCGCGGTCCAGCCCGACCTCGGCCCCGATGTCGATCAGCTCGTCGTTGCTGAGGCCGGCACCGCCCTCCGGCGGCTGCCGTTCGAACAGTGCCTCGCTGAACTCGGTGAACTTGCCGCCCTCGGCGGCGCAGCCGGACGCGGCCGAGGCCCGGGTCGAGTAGTCGGTGCTGGAGTACCGGTCGAGGAAGGCCACCGGGTGGTAGACCACCCGTACCTTGCCGTCGGCGACCAACTGGTCGATGGTGGCACCGCTGGTCTGTTCGAACTGCTTACAGGCCGGGCAGATGTAGTCCTCGTAGATGTCGATGGTCACCGGCCCGGAGCCGACCACGATGCCGGTGCCCGCGTCGTTGGCGCCCGGCGGTGCGGTGAACTCGTCGGACTGCTGGCTGGACCAGACGCTCCAGCCGATCAGGCCGGCGATGACCAGCACCAGCACCGCGCTCAGGGAGATCCACAGGGTGCGCTTGCGACGTCGCTCCTGGGCCATCTGTTCCCGGACCACCCGGGCCGCGTCCTTGCGTCCCTTGCGACTACTCATTGTCGTCCTCCACCGGTTCGCCCGCGAGCGCGCCGTCGGCGGAGACGGCGGTGCGGGGCCAGATCAGCAGGAACCCGGCCAACGCCAGGAAGCCGATGTCCCGGAGGATCTCCGGGAGATAACTGGGGCTCTCTCCGGCCGGCAGTTCGCCGCCCACCCCGAAACAGCCGCAGTCGATGGCCAACCCGCGCGACCAGGCCGAGGCGATGCCGGCGATGAAGACCAGCAGCAGGGCCGCGGAGACCCCGGCGGTCAGCCTGGTGGCCAGCCCGAGCAGCAGCAGCAGACCCAACGCCAGCTCGACGAAGGGCAGTGCCGCGCCGATCACCATCGCCACGTCGTACGGCAGCACCTGGTAGGCGTTCACCGCGCGGCCGGAGGCGGCCAGGTCGCCGACCTTCGACCAGCCCGCCCAGAACCAGACGACGGCCAGGCCGAGCCGGACGGCGAGACCGAGCCAGGGGCGCCAGGTGCGCAGGTTGGCGTTCACCCTGCCAACGCCTCGTCGACGGCGTCGACCAGGTCGGCCCGGGCCCGTGCCACCCGCGAGCGGATGGTGCCCACCGGCACCCCCTCCACAGCGGCGGCCTCGGCGTACGACAGGCCGAGCAACTGGGTCAGGACGAATGCCCCGCGTCGTTCGGGGGCCAACCGGCGCACCAGGTCGCTCGCGCCGAGCTGACCGGCCGGATCGGGGTGCGGCACGTCGGTGTGCGCGTGCGCGGTGAGCCGTTGATCCAGTCGCCGCCGCCGCACCACCGTGCGCAGGTGGTCGGCGCAGGTCCGCCGGGCAATGCCGAGCAGCCAGGTGCGGGCGCTGGACCGGCCGGCGAAGGCGGGAAGCGCGCGGAACGCCCGCAGGTAGGTCTCCTGGGTGAGATCGTCGGCGCTGTCCGGATCGACGAGCGCCGCGGCGAATCGCCACACCTCGGCCTGGGTGGTGCGGACGAATGTGGCCTGGGCGACCGGGTCGCCGTCCCGGGCGGCCAGCGCCCACCCGGTGGCCGGGTCGACGGTCGGGTCGGGCTCGGCGTGCCGCGGCGTCCAGGCAGGTCGCCGGGGTCGGCCGTCGGCGCGACCCGGGCCGACGGTGCCGGTGTCGGCGGTGGCGGAGGTGTCGCGCGGGGCGGGGATCACGACAACCCAGGTTACGCGGCGGCACGGCGAGCAGCAGGGTCCTTCGGCCCTTCCATGGGGTGCGCCACTCCGGGAACTTTTCCGGCGTTGTGACCGACTATCCGCCTATGAGCTCCGGTCCGGTGTCCGTGCGCCCGTACCCGATCATGGGTGATCGGCGTCAATCGATGGACCTGGATCGCCTGGAACGGGTGTCGTCGGCGACCATGGGCGGCATGACTGCCGCCCATCGCCGCCGGTTCGCCCGGCTGGCCGCGACCGCCGGCCTCCTGGTCGCCGTCGTGGCCCTGCTGCTCGTCCCCGCCAGCCCGGCCAGTGCCCACGCCGTGCTGTCCAGCAGCAGCCCGGCCGCCTCGGCCGTGGTGCCTGCCGCGCCGGCCGAGGTGGTGCTCACCTTCAGCGAGACGGTCCGCAAGGTGCCGGACCGGATCCGGGTGATCGCTCCGGACGGTTCGCGCGCGGATCAGGGCGAGCCCACCTTCGCCGGCAGTGTGGTCAACATCCCGGTGGACACCGGTCGCGGCAACGGAACCTACCTGGTCACCTATCGGGTGATCTCCGCCGACAGCCACCCGGTCTCCGGCGCGTTCACCTATTCGGTGGGCGCGCCCTCCGAGCCGCCGGTGGACAGCGGCGACGACGGCCAGGCCAACCCGGTGGTCGGCAACGCGGTGAAGGTCGCCAAGTTCCTCGGCTACGCCGGACTGCTGCTGGCCATCGGGCCGGCGCTGGTGCTCGCCCTGCTCTGGCCGCGCCGGCTGTCCCGACGCGGGCCGGCCCGGCTGGCCTGGACCGGCCTCGGTCTGGTGGCGCTGGCCACGGTGGCGGCGGTACTGCTCCAGGTGCCCTACACCAACGGCGGCGGGGTGTTCGACGTCACCGGCGAAGGGCTGAGCCTGGTGCTCGGCAGCGCCTTCGGCGCCGCTCACCTGGTCCGGCTCGGTCTGCTGGCCGCGGTGGCGTTGCTGCTCCGGCCGCTGCTGGCCGGCCCGGTGGGCCGGACGGACCTGGTGATCCTGGGTGTGCTCGCGGTGGGAGCGCTGTTCACCTGGCCGATCGCCGGGCATCCGGCGGCCTCGCCGGCCCCGGCGGTGTCGGTGCTCGTCGACACGGTGCACCTGGGCGGCATGGCCGTCTGGCTTGGCGGGCTGGTGATGCTCGCGGTGTTCCTGCTGCCCCGCGCCGACGAGCGGGAACTGGGGGCGATCCTGCCGATCTGGTCCCGGTGGGCGGCCCTGGCGGTCTCCGCGCTGCTGCTCGCCGGCACCGTCCAGGCGCTGATCGAGGTGGCCACCCCGGCGGCCCTGGTGAACACCACGTACGGGCGGCTGGTGCTGGCCAAGATCGGCCTCTTCGTGCTTGTCATCGCGGTGGCCGCCTACTCCCGCCACCTGGTACGCACCCGGGTCGCGGCGAGCCGGCCGGCTCCGGTGCGCCGGGCGATCTGGGCTGAGCTGGCGATCACCGCGATCGTGCTGGGGGTGTCGGCCACCCTGGTCCAGACGACCCCCGCCCGCAGCGTCTCCACGGACGTGTCCGCCGCCGACAGCGGCTACTTCAGCACCACCGCGACCAGCTCGCTGTACTCCATGCAGATCGAGGTGTCGCCGGCCCGCCGGGGCAACAACTCAGTGCACCTGTACGCGTACACGCTGGACAACCAGCCGCTGCCGGTCGTCGAGTGGCAGGTCACGGTCGCCCTGCCGGCGGCCGGCATCGAACCGATCCAGGTGCCCCTGCTACCGCTCACCGACAACCACGCCACCGGCGAGATCAGTCTGCCCGCCGCGGGCGATTGGGAGCTGCGGGTGACCGCCCGTACCACCGAGATCGACCAGGCCACGGTGACCGCCACCGTACCCGTCCGATAGAGAGGTTCCATCGATGCTCCGTCACCGGCGTTTCGCCGCCACCGCTGCCGCCCTGACGCTCGGCGCCGTCGCCACGGCCGTGTTCGGCTTCGTGGCTCCGGCCTCCGCGCACGTCACGGTCAATCCGCGCGAGGCCACCCAGGGCGGCTACGGCCGGCTCGCGTTCCGGGTACCGAACGAGAGCGACACCGCGTCCACCACCAAACTGGAGATCTTCCTGCCGGAGAACGCACCGGTCGGCTCGGTGTCGACCATGCCGGTGCCCGGTTGGTCGGTGGCGGTGGAGAAGCGGCAGGTCGACCCGCCGGTGCAGGTGCACGGCAGCGAGATCACCGAGGTGGTATCCAAGATCACCTGGACGGCCGGTGACGGAGCCGCCATCGCCCCCGGCACCTTCCAGGAGTTCCCCGTGTCCATGGGGCCGCTGCCCGAGACCGACCAGATGGTCTTCAAGGCGTTGCAGACCTACTCCGACGGTGCCGTGGTGCGCTGGATCGACGAGCCGCAGCCCGGTGGCGAGGAGCCGGTAGCTCCGGCACCGGTGCTCACCCTCACCGCCGCCTCCGCCGCCGACACGCCGACGGAGGCGCCGGCCGACTCGCCCGCTGGGGCGCAGTCAGACGACAGCGACGACGAGGACGGCAACGGTCTGGCGGTCGGCCTCGGCGTCGCCGGACTGCTCGCCGGCCTCGGTGGGCTGGTGCTCGGTGGGCTGGCCTTCGCCCGCACCCGGCGTTCCAGCGGCACGGCGGCGACGCCAGCCCCCTGAGGCGTCATCGCATCGCAGGCCCGCCGGGTGATCCCCGGTGGGCCTGTCCGCTTTCGGCGTCCCTGCCGTGGATATCCGCTGATTGGCGGGTCGGCGTAGGTAAGGTCGGCCGGGTGTCTGGCTACAGAGGGGAGCAGGGCGCATGCGTTTCGTGTGGACGCTTACCGGAATGCTGCTGCTGACCGTCGGCACCGCCGCGCTGCTCGGCGCGGCCGCGCTCGGTCTGCTGACCGGTCACGCTGGCCCCGACGGGGCGTTCACCGCCCGTTTCGAGACCGTGCAGACGCCGGGCCACGCGGTGGTGGTGACCGACCTCGACGCGCTGGTACGCCGGGAGGTGCCGTTCGCCCGGGGCGGGCAGGCGCGGCTGCGGTTGGACGCCCGTACTCCCGACGGGCCGGCCTTCGTCGGGCTGGCCCCGGCCGAGGAGGTGCAGCGGTGGCTGGCCGGCGCGCCGCACGCCGCGGTGCTCCGGATGCCGCTGGCCCGGGGTCCGCTGCCGGTCCGGCTGGAACAGGTGACCCCGGCGGCGGGGACACCGCTCACCGTCCCGGCCGCACCCGCCGCGCAGACCTTCTGGGTACGCGCCGGTCACGGCGTGCTCGAGTGGAGCCCCGGCGACCTGGCCGGGCAGCGGTTGAGTCTGGTGCTGTTGCGACCCGACGGTGGGGCGGGGGTGACCCTCGACCTGCGCGCGGAACTGCGGGCCGGCTGGATCGCCCCGGCCACCTGGGGCTCGCTCACCGGCGGGACGCTGTTGGTGATCCTCGCCGCGTTGGTGCTGCTGCGGCCGGTCCGGCCGCGCGAGGTGGTCTTCGTGGTCGAGCCGGACCAGGTTCCGGTGCTCGCCGGATGGCTCGGGATCAGCTCGCTCAGCGGCCTGGGAGCCCCGGCACCACCCGGTCCTCGCAGGCTGCCGGAGCGTCAACTCGTCCCGGTCGCCGCCACCGTGCCGGCCACCACGACCCGACCCGCCATCGGCCCCGTGCCCCGCCCGGCCACCCTCGCCGAACTCCCCGACCCTTCGTCCCCGCCCCACCCCCTCCGCCCACCCGCCCCACCAACCTGATGGGGCGGGCGGCCCTCCGTGCTGCCGACGCGGAGGGCCGCCCTTCACCGGGGGATATCGGTGTTCGTGGGGTTTTCTGACCCTGGGGCAGATTACCGAGTAATCGGAGTCTCGGGAAGAGTGTCCGACTTTGTCGGCTGGCGACTCGGCAAGCGGGCGCCGCCGCGCACAGGTAGGACGACGAGCAGCACCAGGCAGAGCCAGACGTACGCGTTGCGAAGCACGAACTCCCACGGGCTGCCGGTGGGCGACGGAGTGATTCCCCAGTCGTAGAAGGACACCACCCCGTACACGATGACCGAGGTGACGCTGACGGCGAGGATCACCAGCCGGCGGCGTCGGCGGGCTCCCGCGACGGTGCGCGGGTCGGTGCCCAGGGCGGCGTCGGCGAGGATCATCACCGCCGGGATGAACCAGTAGATGTGGTGTGTCCAGGTGATGGGGCTGATCAGCGCCGCCACCAGGCCGGTCAGCGTCAGGCCGGTCAGCGCGTCCCCGGCCTGCGACGCCCGCACCGCCCGCCACAACCCGTACCCGCTGACCACCGCGACCAGCAGCAGCCAGAGCAGCCGGTTCGGCTCCTCTGGGGCGATCAGCCGGCTCAGCAGCCCGAACAGCGACTGGTTGCCGGTGTAGTCGGTGCGGCCGACCCGGTCCGTGGCCCAGAGCTCGTGCGTCCAGAACCGCCATGAATCACCGGGCGCCACCGCCGCGGCGAGCAGGGTCGCCCCGGCCGCGGTCGCCCCGGCCACCACCGCCGCCCGCCACCGCCGGGTGGCCAGCAGGTAGATCACGAAGATGGCCGGGAACAGCTTGAGCGCCGCCGCCAACCCGATGCCCACCCCGGCCCAGCGGCTGTCGCGGGGTACGGCGAACAGCAGGTCGGCCAGGATCAGCACCACCAGCAGCATGTTGATCTGCCCGAAGGTGATCGTCTCCCGGGTGCTCTCCACGCCGAGCACGAACAGTACGCCCACCACCAGGGTGAACAGGTGAGGTAGCCGGTGCCGACGGATCACCGGATCGAGCAGCCACTTCGTGGTGACCACCACGCCGAGCAGGGTCAACCCGGTGAAGATCGCTACGGTGGCGCCCAGCTTCAACCAGGAGAACGGCAGCAGGATCAGCGCGGCGAACGGCGGATAGGTGAAGAACAACTCACCCTGCACCCGGTCCGGCTGCGCGTAGTCGTACAGCGGGTTGCCGGCGGCCCACCAGTCCATGGCCGCCATGTAGATCTTCAGGTCGAAGAAGTCGTGGGTGCGTCCCGGCAGGTAGAGAGCCGGGAGCACCGCCGCCAACGCCAGTGCTCCGACGACCCGGCGGGCCGTACGGCTGCCCGGGTCGTCCAGGTCGACGCAGGGTGGTGTGGCGGGTTCGGCGGGCACGGGGAAGACCCTAGCGGTCGGTGACCGTGACGGCGCGGAGCCACGAGACTTGGCCTGCGCGTAGGCTGTCCCGGTGGCTGATCTTCTCGTCTGGATCGACTGTGAGATGACCGGGCTTGACCTCGGTGGTGACAAACTGATCGAGGTCGCCGCGTTGGTCACCGACCCCGACCTCAACGTGCTCGGTGAGGGCGTCGACGTGGTGATCCACGCTGACGACGCCGCGCTGGACGCGATGCCCGAGATCGTCCGGACGATGCACGGCAAGTCGGGGCTGACCGACGAGGTACGTCGCTCCACCATCACCCTCGCCGAGGCGGAGGAGCGGGTGCTCGACTACGTCACCCGCCACGTCAAGGATCCGCGCACCGCCCCGCTGTGTGGCAACTCGATCGCCACCGACCGTGGCTTCATCGCCCGGGACATGCCCCGCCTCGACGCCCACCTGCACTACCGGATGATCGACGTCTCCTCGATCAAGGAACTGTGCCGCCGCTGGTATCCCCGCGTGTACTTCGGTCAGCCACAGAAGGGCCTGGCGCACCGGGCCCTGGCCGACATCCGGGAGAGCATCCGCGAGCTGGAGTACTACCGGCGCACCATCTTCGTGCCCCTGCCCGGGCCGGACGTGGAGAGCGCCAAGGCGATCGCCGGCGAACTCTGACGCCCCGGACTGCCGCGGCGCGCCCTCGCGGCCCGGGCGGCAACCCGCTGGACGGGGTCGGCCGTGGTGGGGGTATGATTTCACCGCACCCGCCCCTGGCGATCGACCGGGCGCGGCGGCATGGTGGCTGTAGCTCAGTTGGCAGAGCACCGGGTTGTGGTCCCGGTTGTCGTGGGTTCAATTCCCATCAGTCACCCCACGGTCAGGCCCCCTCCACGGAGGGGGCCTGACGCTTTCGGGGTGACCGGCAGTCGGCCCGCAGCGGGGAGCAGCCGCCCCCGGTTGCGGCATGGCGCGGTATGCCCACCGACGGAGGCCGCAGGTTGCGGCATGTCGTGGCACCGGTGCCGGCGTGCGGGTCAGGCGCCAGGGGCCTCGCTCGCGTCGACGTCCGGGTCGGTCTCGTCGTTGGCTGCCGGCTCGTACGGCAGGGCGCTGCCCTTGACGTACTCCTCCCAGCTGACGTTCCAGTCCGTCCAGCCGTTGCCGAGCTGGAGCTTGCGTTCGGTGCCCTTGACGACGATCGGGTCACCGACCTTCGTGTTCTTGAACAGCCAGGCGCCGTTGGCCATCGAGACGTTCACGCAGCCGTGCGAGACGTTCGTCGTGCCCTGCTGCCCCTCCGACCAGGGTGCCGCGTGGATGAACTCGCCACCCCAGGTGAGCCGCTGCGCGTAGTCGATTTTCGTCCGGTACCCCTCCTCGGGGCCCAATTCGTCGTAGGTGTCGAAGACCGTCTTGCGCAGCTTCTCCATCACCACCATCGTGCCGCTGGAGGACGGGGTGCTCTTCTTGCCCAGGCTCACCGGAATGGTCTTGATCTTCTCGCCGTTCTTGGTGACGGTCATCCGCTTGGTCCGGTTGTCCACCGTCATCAGCAGCTTCGGTCCGATGGCGATGTCGACGGTTAGGTCGGCCCGGCCGTACCAGCCGTCGCCAAGCGGCAGCCCGCCGGCCTGCACCCGGTACGACACCTTGCTGCCGGCCTGCCAGAACTCCTTCGGCCGGTAGCGGATCTCGGTGGGGCTCACCCAGTGCCAGATGCCCTCCTGGGCCGGCTCCGAGGTCACCGTCATCCGGCGTTGCAGGTCGGCGCGGTACTTCTCCGGAATGTCCCGGCCGAACTTGACGATCAGCGGCATGGCCACCCCGACCGTCTGGTCGTCGCCGAGGAAACTGCTGATGCGTACCTGCTTCTCCGGCTTCTCCATCACGGTGAAGGCGCTGGTCGCCGTCGCCGGCAGGCCGTCGTCGCCGGTCGCCGTGACGGTGACGGTGTACGACGCGCCGTAGGTCAACGCCCCCGCCGGCAGCCAACTGCGGCCGTCGGCGGCGAGCTCGCCCTCGACCGACTCGCCCTCGGCGTCGGTCAGCTCGACCGTGACGTCCTCGGCCTGCTCGGCGGCGAAGGCGATCGCCGCCGACGCCGGCACGTCCTTGGCGTCCGCCGCCGGCTCGCTGATGCTCACCGACGCCTTCGCGGCCGGCTGGTCGGCACCGTCCTGCCAACCCGGCCCCTTGTCGCCGCCCTTACCGCCGGTGCAGGCGGAGGTCAGTGCCAACGTCACGACGAGCAGGCCCGCGGCGAGCACCCCCCGCCTCCGGTTGCGCTGGTCCCGAATCCGCATGGTGTCCTCACAGTCGTGGTCCGTGTCCCGTCCACATCACTGACGCACCAGTTCACGTACCCGTTGCGCCCAGTGAACCGAAACACGTGGAGCGGGATGTCCGGATAGTTACATATTTCGTCCGCTCACACGGCCGGACCGGCACCACCGTCCGGAACCGGCAGCGCACTGCCCTTGACGAACTCCGACCAGCTCAGGTTCCATGCCGTCCACCCGTTGCCCGCCGCCAGCTTGCGTTCGGTGCCGGTGATGGTGATCGGATCACCGATCTTCGTGCGTTGGAAGAGCCAGCGGGCGTTCGCCATCGAGACGTTCACGCAGCCGTGGGAGACATTCTGCCGCCCCTGGACGTTCTCCGACCAGGGTGCCGCGTGGATGTACTCGCCGCCCCAGGTGAGCCGCTGGGCGAACTCGATGTCGGTGACGTACCGGTTCTCCGGATCGGGGTCGTCCATCGTGTCGAAGACTGTCGCTTCCTTCTTCTCCATCACCACGAGCGTGCCGCTGGACGAGGGGGTCTTCTTCTTACCCAGGCTGACCGGCAACGTCTTGACCAGCTGCCCGTCCTCGTACACCCGCATCTGCTTGTCCGAGTTGGTCACCTTCATCTCGAAGGCCGAGCCGATCTTCGCGGTGGCGCTGCGGTCGACGTTGCCGTACCTGCCGTTGCTCAGCGGGATGCCGGCCAGGGCGATGCGTACGGTCAGCTTGGTACCGGCCTTCCAGTACTCCGGTGCCCGGTAGTACGCCTGCGTGCCGTTGCTCACCCAGTGCCAGGCACCCGGCTGCGGCGGGTCGGTCTGCACGAACATCCGCTTCTGCACCTTCGCCCGGTCCTTGGCCGGGATGCCCGGGTGGAACTCCGCCACCACCGGCATCGCCACCCCGTACGTCCGGTCGTCGAACAGGTACAACCCGGAGGTGATCATCGAACCCGGCTTGGCCATCGTGGTGAACGTGCTGGTGCCCTCGCTCACCGCGCCGTCCGGCCCCTTCGCGGAGACGGTGGCGGTGTAACGGGTGGACCACTTCAGCGGAGCCGACGGCACCCAGGACGACCCGTCCGTACGCAGTCTGCCCTTGACCGTCTTGCCGTCCTTGGTCTTGAGGGTGACCTGCGACACTTCGCCGCCGTCCGGCAGCTTCGCGCCGATCTCCACGCTGACCGGCCGGTTCTTCGACCCGTCGGCCGGGCTCACCGTCAGCGGCGGACCACTCGGCACCTCCGGTGTGCCCGGCGTCGCGGTGCCGGTCGCACCGGGTGTCTGACCGGGTACGAACTCGGCCACCGCACGTTCCTCGCCGCAGCCCGACAATGCCAGCGACGCCACCAGCCCCAAGCCGCCCAACAGCGCCCCGGTCCGCGCGAACCTGCCCATCCCCACCCCTGCCGTTGCGCACCTGGCGGACATCGTGCCGTACCGCTGCCGCCCGGCATCACCCCGGTCCCACACTTTGCGAGGGATTTTTGGCTAATGTCCGATAAGCTCGACCGAAGGGGTGAGCCCGGGATCGGATTGGAACCCGGTTCGGGCCGCGTGCTAGTGTTTCCCCCGTTGTCAGCGAGCGCCGCTAGCTCAACTGGCAGAGCAGCGGACTCTTAATCCGCGGGTTCGGGGTTCGAGTCCCTGGCGGCGCACCAACGAGCAAGGCCCTGACCTGGTAGAACTCTGCCGGTCGGGGCCTTTTTCGCGTACGCCGGTGGTGGGTGGTCGCTCGGTGGGTGCTCGGGAGCCGTTGGACGGGGAGGGTGCCGGTGGGACGCGGTGCGGTGCCAGCGGACAGACCCATAGATCAACGGGGTGCGTTGCTGCCAGTGCGTCTCGGGCGTGGATGGGGGCTGGTTGTGCGTCGGATCGTGCGTAGGTCGGTGCGGGCCATTCTTCTGGATGAGGACGACCGTCTCGTGCTGATCAAGCGGATCAAGTCCGGCCAGGCGCCGTACTGGACGACGCCGGGCGGTGGCGTGGAGTCGACGGATGTCTCCCTGGAGGCTGCCCTTCGCCGGGAGTTGCACGAGGAGCTCGGTGCCGAGGCCGACCGCTTCGTCCAGGTGCTCCTGTTCACCGCTCCCGCTGGTGAGGGCGTTTCCGTCCAGCACTTCTTTGCCTGCCGGCTGATTCAGCTCAACGAGGACGCCCGTACGGGGCAGGAGTTCGCTGATCCGTCGCGTGGTGGCTACCAGCTCGATCGAGTGTCGATCGACGAGCTGCCTGCGATGGATCTCAAGCCGGATGCGCTGAAAGAGTTCATCACCTCAAACGAGGAGGCTCTGCTCTCGGCATAGGGCAGGTTCGCCAGAGTCGTTCGCCCACTGGCGAGTAGCACAGATCGACGTCGTGTCGATGCTCGAATAAGTTCCGTAGCCCGATAGTCCCACTCGGCTGTGGAGGGTCGTGGCTCTATGGTGCCGGTCTGACGGATGTGACCATGCAGTGAGTGTCGAGAGCATAGCTCCTCGTGAGCAAGCAGACGCGCAAGCGTCGGTTTCGTATCGGTACTTGGTGGCGGCGGGTATGGCGAGACCATCGCCCGAAAGTCGTCGCCGCCGTCACCCTCCTAGTCCTGCCGACGGCGGCTGCCGTCATCGCCCAGGTAGCCGGAAACAGGCTCGAGTCGGCAGAGCACGGGCCGCCGGTCAAGGCACGGCTGCTCAGTGTGGATCGAACCCGTCCCGCTGGATTCGACTGGTTGTTTGCCGAGCCGCAGGAGTTCGGTGGCGCTGATTTGAACTCCCTCGCTGCCGCGATCGAGAGCCGGGACCATAAGGGTATCCGGGAGCGCGGCGGCGTGGATCCACTAGCGCTCTCCGTATCGATCTTGATCCAGGGCCAGCGCAGAGCCGGCACCACCATCACGGGCCTGGAGAGCAACCCGGTCTGTGGTAAGCCGCTCAGCGGTGCCTTGGTCTATGGACCGAACCCAGGCGGTGGCCCGCAGAAGAATCCCCGGATCGTTTTCGATCTGGACCAGCCGGACCCTCGGGCGGCGGATGCGAAATCCCTTGGTAGCGACTACTTCCAGGAGAACTCGATCTCGCTGAGCAAAGACGAGCAGGTCGTGGTTGTGGTCGAACTACGTACGAACCTGCACCACTGCACGGTGACTTTGGAAGTGACGGCGAACGACGGAGACCGAACGGAGCGGATAGCGGTGGACACCGAAGGACGACGGCTGTCGGTCTCGGGGTACGCGGACGGTGCTGGGGCGACCGAACTGGTTCGGGACTTCGGCCGGTACGAGCGGCTGTATCAGTACCAGGACGGGCAAGTTGCGCCAGCGAGACCGGAGACGTTCAAATGAGGGCGCCCGCGGCAGGCGCAATCGTGGGTATCCTCGTGCTCGCTGGATGTACTGAGAAAAGTCAGCCAGATGGGAAGTCCATCGAACGGCAGGCGGATCGACCCGCCGTTGCCGAAGCACTCAAGGAAGTGCTCGACCTCGTGCTCCCTGAGGCTGGCGCGTCCGTCGCAGACCTGGAACGGGTGGATGTGGACGTCGCCGGCACTACGGCGGTCGTGGGCTATCCAGCAAACCGCGTAACCGCCTGGGACCTGGTCTCGCGCAATCAGATTGGCGAGATCCTGCTACCGCCTGATTCAAGGCTGCGGGCGTTGTCGCCAGATGGCGAGATCCTCGCGGCCGCCGACGACAACGGCGAGCTCTCCTTGTGGAACGTCCCGGGCCAGCAGCACATCACCTCGGTGCGGGCCGATTTTTTCGACGTCGGTTTCTTCGACGTCGGTTTCAGCTCGAGCGGTGATCGGCTCGCAGTCGGCGGTGGCGGCATCACCGTGCTGGACACGCGGACCGGTGAGGTGACTGCGCAGATGACAGCGGCGGACCTGCATCCGTTACTGCCAGAAAGCGAACTCGGGGGCGGGGCGCCGGATCCGGTCAATCAGGTCTACTTCACTGCGGACGACGCGATCGTCGCGTCGTCGTTCAGCTACTGGTTAATCTGGCGACCCGGGACAGAGCCGGTTGTCGTCGCCCCTGACTACGGTATCCGCATGTCGGTCCTGTCTCCCGACCGGTCGAGGCTTCTGTTGGTCAGCGACCTGGGACTGTTCACCTGGGACATCGTTGCACGCCAGCAGGTGAGTGCGGCGGAGCTACCTGGTGGTGACATCAACTCAATCGACGGCGCTATCTATGACGCTACTGGCAACAGTCTGATAGTGGTCTGGCAAGAGCGCTTTCCCGTGGACCCGTCCTACACGTTCACCCGTGTCGTCGAGCATGTAGACACTTTCGAGCTCCCCGACATGGACCCGGTGCGGTCGGAAGCGGTCACTTACTTCACCGGCGTCTATGTGGAGCGCCTCTCGGGTGCCGTGGCTGCCTCGGGCGACTTGGTGCTGGTGACGGTGGGGGCGGAACATTTGATCATGCAGGAGGGTGCACTGACTACTGGTCCGGGATTCGCTGTCTGTGCCGCGGGAATGACCTGCAGAGAGGGCTTTGCTCTCCAGCGTGACGGCGATCGGTCCACGGTGATGATGTGGATGTACGGGCGTTGGCGGCCCATACTGGAAGGACAGCCGCTTACCAGTTTTGATCTTGAGCGTCACGGGCTTTACACGCCGTACATGGCACAGCTATTCCCCGAGGCGAACATCAGTGAATAGCAGGGGCCGTTCGCGGTGCGAACCGTCACGCCCCAAGTGTGCCCCTACTTGCCGACGTCGCGCATGCGGGGCGCTGGCTCATCGCCGTGGCTGCTGCCTGTGCCGGGTCAGCGCGTCGAGGTAGGCACAGTGCTCCAGCACTTCGTGGTCGGCTGCGCTGAGCTGGCCGTACTCATGGAGGAAGCCGTCGCGCAGGTCGGGGCGGATGGGCCAGATGCGGGTGGCGAGGCGTACGAGGTCGCGGGCAGGTAGGTCGTAGCGGCTGTGCTCGAAGTCGATCAGGCGCACGATGCCGTCGTCGCCGTAGATCATGTTGCGGGGCATGAAGTCGAGGTGGCACGGCACGGCGGGCAGGGCTGCGAGGTCTTGGAGGGCCCGCATGTGGGCGCGTACCTCGGCGCGGGCGTCGGGCGTGATGTGGTCTCCGGCTTGGTGGATCCAGTACTCGGCGCGTTGGGCGAGCCAGGCTGTCCAGTCCGGCTCCAGTCTCGGCGGTCCGGCGACATGGAGCGTCTTGAGTAGTCGCCCCGCCTGGCGGTAGGCGTCCTGCTCGGCCTCGGGGTCGAGTCTTCGCTGGTTGAGTGGGGCTCCCGGCACGGCGGTGATGACGATCGCGGGCGGATCGTCTGCTGTCGCGAGTAGGCGGGGTGCCCGGTCGCCAAGGGCTGGAACCCACCTCCGGTAGGCGTGTACCTCCTGCGTGTGCCGTTCATGGCTGCGGTGTGGTTTGACGATCACCTCGCCGTCCATGGCGGTCGTGGCGCGGAGTACGTGGGTGCCCGCGTGGCCTGGGTGCCAGGCGACGGGTACTGCGTCGGTGTCGAGGAGGCGTCGGCAGAGTTGGAGGAGGTCGGCGCTGTTCATCGCCCGGTTTCGAGGTGGTGGGTGTCGTTGTGGGCGGCGAGTTGCCAGATGGTGCGGCCGAACCGGTTGGTTGGTCGCTGCCATCGGGTGACCGAGGCGTGGTTGGTGACGAAGCCGAGCCGCAGGCAGGCGTTTCGGGGGAGTGTGAGGAGTAGGTTGTTGGCGGCCTCGATGGTCTCGCCGTGGGCGGCGATGAGGATTCGCTCGCCCTCGTGCCGGGCGAGGATTCGCTGCAGCGCTTCGGTTGCCCGGTCGAGGTATTGGTTCCAGGTTTCGGACCCGTTGGCGTACGGGACGTCGGGGGCGTGTTGGGGCGGGCCCTGAAAGGCGGTCTTGACGTCCGCCCAAGGGCGGCCATCAGCGTCGCCGTGGTCAGGCCCGCGAAGTTCCGGCTCGACGGTGGACGGTAGGCGAAGGGCCTGGGTGATGACCTCAGCGGTCTGGACTACCCGAAGCCGGGGCGTGGAGTAGAAGACCGCGTACGGTCGGGCTGCGTGCTCGGTGGCCAGCCGGGCAGCGAGTCGGGTGACCTGGTGGCGTCCCCGGTCGGTCAGGCCGGTGCAGCCGTGTTCGCCGCCTACGATCCCGGCGACGTTGCAGGCGGCCTCGCCGTGGCGGGCGATGACGAGTTCGGTGGTTGAGGCCATCGGCGGGGCTCCTTCGGGGTTGTCAGGCTGGAGCGAACGGGTTGGGCCAGGGCCGGACGGTGGGCCAGGGGTGTCGGTAGCCGTTGGTGCCGAGGTACCGGAGCGTCAAGAGGTGGTGTAGTTCGGCGTACTGCCGCAGCTCGTCAAGGTCGCACCGGTTCGGGGCGATGGCGGTCCGATAGGCGTCGACGCAGTCCGTCAGGGTGGATTGGTCGAGGCGGCCGTACGTCATGGAGGCGGTGACGAGTAGTCCGGCTAGGTCGTAGCCGAAGGGGGCGAGAGTGAGGCCGTCGAAGTCGACGACGGCCACGTCTTCTCCCTCGATGAGGTAGTTGCGGACGTTTGGGTCCTTGTAGAAGGCCACGGCTTGGTCAACCCGATCGAGGACGGTGTCGACCGTGGTCAGGTCGATGCCAGTGATGTGGGCGGCACGGTGCAGCGCCTGCCGACGCGGGCCGGCGAAGTGGGGGAGCATCGGCCCCGTCACCGTGACGTGGTCTTGGTCGAGGCGGGCGGTGTGCAGCTCTCGCCGGTGGGCGGTGTGGTGCAGCCGGCCGAGTGTGGCCGCCACGCGGGGCAGGTCCGCCACTTCGGGTGTCCGGCCCGGTAGCCGTTCGAAGACCAGGTGGCGACTGGTCCGCGTGACCAGGCGCGGGAGGCGCACGCCGGAATCCAGCTCGGTGAGCCAGCCATGGTGGGCCGCCGCTGCAGAGCATCGCTGTGGGTCGTCGTACCGCTTGATGAAGAGGCTGCTGGTCACGGTCGTGCTGCCAGGGCGTAGCTGACGGTGGACCGGGTCAGGTATGGCGGTGCCGGTAGTCGTTCCCGGAGGATCGCGGCGAGCTCGGCCGGCGCACCGGCGAGGCGGATCTGGTACTTCGGGGTCGTGGCGAGGTATCGGGCGAGGTGCCCGACATCCTTGAATTCGAAGAGGTGTTCCTCATGCAGAACGTCGAGCACCGTGAGGTGGGTGGCTGCGATGTCGAGCAGGTTGCGGCTGTGGAAGCTCTCGTAGAGGCCCGGCCGGCGGACGGCGTCGGGGTCGAGGTCGGCGGTTTGGACGAGCTGGTCGAGTTCGGCGTAGCTGTCCAGCGACTTGGTCGCCAGGACGGCGACGCCTCCGGGGCGGAGGCAGCGGGCGATCTCCGCGACCGCGTCGACCGGCGTGGGCGAGTGGTAGAGGCAGAACGCGGCTACCGCCGCGTCGGCCACCGCATCGGGCAGCGGCAGGTGGTGGAAGTCGGCGCAGACCGTCGAGCCGGTTCCGCTGGCCTCGGCCAGCCGGGTACGGACGGTGGCCACCAGCGCGGCCGAGGCGTCGACAGCGATGAGACGTCGGGGGCGGAGACGTGCGGAGATGCGGAGGGTGGTGGTGCCGCGTCCGCAGCCGATGTCGAGCACGACCGCGCCAGGTGGGGTGCGCTGAGCGACCAGGTCGACGATGACTCCTACGGCGTCCCGCCCGGCGATCTTGGCTTCGCGTAATGCTCGGGTGCGTTCTGCGAGCCGGTGGCTGGAACGGTAGAGGTCACCGCGAACCAGATCTGGATCAAGGAACGGGTTAGCCGACATGGGTCGTCGTCTCCCACGCCGAAGCGGTCAGGTCATCGGCTGGGCTTGTTGTCGTAACCGTTCGATCAGTTGGTTGGCTTGGCGGCGGCTGGTGAGCGAGATCAGTCGGATGTGTGGCCCGTGTTCTTGGATGAGGGTCTGGACGCGGGGTCGCATGGTGCGTCGGTAGCTGAGGATGTACCGGACGAAGTTCCAGGTGATCCGGTCGTAGACGCCGTCGGCCTGGTGCTGGCCACCCCGGTAGCGTCGGCGTCGCTGGGCGATGCCCCAGAGGCAGGTGGCGGCGAAAAGGTCGAGGAAGATCACGGTGTCGGCGGCGGCCAGCCGGATCGGCAGGGTGCCGGCGTAGTTGCCTTCGATGATCCAGCGCTCGCCGGTGACAAGTTTTTCCTGCTTGGCGGCGAACTCTTCCTGGGGCAGCGGGTTCCACTGCTCGTCGTAGAAGATCGCGTCGAGGTGGGTCAGCGGCGCGTCGAGGATCTGGGCGAGCTGCCGGGCAATCGTCGACTTGCCGCTGCCGCCGCAGCCGATGATGGCGATCCTGTCCATGGTCCTCCAGGGTAGGGGCGGTGCGGGGCGAAGTTGAGCGGACACGGCGGGTCATGACGGCGCCGGTTCCGGATGGCGTAGGAGACGATCGAGCACGCCGAGCTGGGTGGAAAGCCGGAACGGGTCAAGACGGCGCAGGCAGTCGTCGATCAGGCCGGCGTGGTCGTTGGTCCCGGCGATCTCGGCGAGCCATCCGACCCGGTGCCGTACGTCGGTGGCGTGCCGGACGTGCAGGCTCGCCGGTACGAGTTCGGCGGCGCCGCGGACACCGGTGGGCAGCAGCGGTACGCAGCCGGCGAGGACCGCTTCGAAGATCCGTTGGGTGATCTGGCCGGCTGCGGCGTAGCGGTCGGGTAACAGCAGCACCGTGGCGAGGGCGTCGGCGTGGATCGCGGCGACCTGTGGGAACGGGACCCGGCCGACGAAGTTGAGGCCATGCCAACGGTGAGTGTCGGTCCACTTGCCGGCGATCAGGTGCGGCAGGTGTGCGGCTGCCGGAGCGAAGAAGGTGTCAAAGGCCTCGTCACGGTCGTACTGGTTGCCGACGTAGACCAGCGGCGTCGAGCGGTTCTGGGCAGCGAGCCTGGTGGGGTCGGCGCGGTCGAGGATCGCGTCGGCGACGGGAAAGAGCAGCGGCGTCGCCCCTGGGTTCGGGTGCATGGCCGCTTCGCAGATGGTGACGTTGCCGGTCCGGCGAAGCGGATCCGCCGGGTCGAGTTGCCTGTCCTTGTCCCAGAGGATTGTCGGGGTGCCGAGCCGGTGGGTGTAGTGGGCGACGAGTTCGGCCTGCCGGTGCAGGTCGCAGGTGTGTCCGGGCCTGCCGCACGGGGTGGTGTTGCGGCCGGGGATGGGCCAGCGCCATTCGAGGAACAACGCGTCGAGCTCGGGTAGGCCGACATCCCACCGGTAGCTGCTGGTGAGGTCGAGGCCGGCGTCGCAGAGGTCACGGTTGAGCTGGAGGAACACGATGTCGTGGCCGGCCTGGCGAAGCCCGTCAACCAAGGGCCGGCGGTGACTGCGCCCGCCGTCTGGGGTGTCGACGACGCCGGAGCCGAGAAATCCCCAGAAGCTGTAGCCGATCAGCACTTCGTCACCCACCAGCCTTCGATGAGCAGGGCTTCCAGGCCGGTCTCGACGAGGCAGTCCAGGGCCATGTCCGGGGTGCCGCAGATCGGTTTGCCCTTGATGTTCAACGAGGTGTTGATCAGCACTGGGTGTCCGGTGATCTCGCCGAAGGCGGCCAGCACGTTCGCGAGGAACGGGTGCTGCATGCGGGTCACGGTCTGGACCCGGGCGGTGCCGTTGCCGTGCACGATCGCGGGTAGGCCGGTCCGGGTCAGTTCGGTGACCGGTGCGGCGATGGACATGAACGGCGAGGGCCGGCGAAGCCGCACATAGTCGGCGGCCTTGTCGGCGAGGACCATCGGAGCGAAAGGGCGGAACGGCTCGCGGAACTTCACCGTGCCGTTCAACCGGTCCACGACCTCAGGGGCGAAAGGCGACGCGAGGATGGACCGGTTACCCAGCGCGCGCGGCCCGGCCTCCAGTGGGCCGGTGAAGAGGCCGACGATCGCCCCGTCGGCGAGTTGCCGGGCGAGATGCTGGACCGGCTCGGCCGGGCGTGCTGCGGCCAGGCCGGGCCGTGGCTCGGCAGGTAGGGCCAGGTCGGGGTAGGCCGGGCCGAGGTAGCAGCGCCCGCCGATGCCGGTGGGTGGGCGGCCGGTGGCGTCGAGCCAGGCGGCTGCGGCAGCGCCGATCGCGGTGCCCGAATCTCCGGGCGCGGGCGGGATGTGGACCTCGTCGACAACGCCGGCCTGGGCTATCTGCCCTGCGGCGACGCAGTTCATCGCGACGCCGCCGCCGAGACAGAGCAGACCGGAGCCGGTCAGCCGCGCGGCATGTCTGGCCAGGTGCAGCATGACCTGCTCGGTGCGTTCCTGCAGGGCGGCAGCGAGGTCGGCGTGCACCGGTTCGACCGGGGCGTCCGGCGGTCGGGGCGGGCATGCGGCGGCGGTGAACGTCGGGCTGGTCCGGCGGTACCGGCTGGACAGCACCCGTAGCGGAAGCAGGCTCGGATCGAGAGTGAACCCGTCCGTGGTCAGTCGGATCGCGCGGGACATCAGGTCACGGAAGCGGGCCGGGTCGCCAAGGGCGGCCAGCGCCATGACGGTGCCTTCCTCGTCACCGCGCCGCCACCCGAGGTGCTCGGTCACGGCGCCGTACGCGTAACCGAGCGAAGCGGGATCCTTGACCGACTCGGCCAGCCGGAGGCGGAAGGGCTGCTCATCGCGGTGTGTGGCGTGCCAGATCGTGGTGGTCTCCAGCTCGCCGAGACTGTCCACGACCAGGACCGCCGCATCGTCCACCTCGGCGGCGAGGAAGGCATAGAGGGCGTGTGCACGGTGGTGCAGCACGGGGACGAGTCGCGCGAGCGGGAACCGTAGCGACAGATCCCGCAAGCGTGCCCGGTATCGGCGCTGCACGGTGAGGAAGCTGCGTGCGCGTGGAGTCGCCCGGCTTCGGGTCGAGGCCCTCGCCAGGTGAGCGGGGAGTTGCCCGAGCGCCGACAGGTAGCGGCCACCGTCGAAGTTGTATGCCACCGTCGTCACGTCGTTCGCGGTGAGACCGGCTTGGTCGAGGAGCCAGGCCACGGCTTCGGCCGGATACGCCTTGCTGTGCTTGACCCCGTCGAGGCGTTCCTCTTCGGCGAAGCCGATCAGGTGACCGTTGACCAGGAGTGCCGCAGCCGAGTCGTGAGTGTAGGCGCAGAGCCCAAGTAACACCTCGGCATCATGGGCGGACCGTTGCGCGATCATCACCGGCCGCCTGGCGTGCGCGAGGTGAGGTGGTCGTACCAGGTCGCCAGGGCGAGGCCGAGCGGATCGGGAGTGTCGGCGGCGATCTTGCGTGCCTGGTCGCGCTCACCGGATTTCCAGGCCCGGTAGCTGGCGAGAGTCCGGCCGAAGGCGTCCCAGACCGAACTGTCCGCAGTGCCGGCGTCCCCGGAGATCACACGCTGGAGCAGAGCATCGAGGTCGGGCCAGGAAACGGCGACCGGATCCAGTTCCGCAGTGCCCTCGGTGCCCTGCAAGGAAGCGGCGGCTGCCTCTGCGTTGTCGGCGTACAGGTGCAAGGAATCGACATGGTGGTGGTATTCGCCAAGCTCGACGCCGAGCCAGCCCGCCATCAACTCGTGGATCAGCGTGGTGGTGAAGATGTCGTACGGAAAGCCGAGCCACAAGTCCTGGCTGCGCATGCTGGTGTGCATAATCAGCCGCCCGTCGCGGATGAAGAACCGGTACCCGAGGGTGCAGGGCACATCGCGGTAACCCCGGTGGTCGCGGGACGGGTCGTACAGCTGGATCACCCCTCGCCGTGAATCCCGGTCCCTGAGCAACTGCTGCCGTACCGCGTCGAGCTGGTCGATCTGGCCGTCCCATCGGCGCAGCCGCGGCCCGTAGGCGCCGCGCAGCACGCCGTCGTCGGCGTAGATGCGCAGCCTGTCGTTGTAGTCGAAGATCCAGGGGGCGTCGGAACCGGAGAGGATCCAGAGCGCCTCCGCGACCGCGAAGGCGGGATTGATCACCCTGACAGGTGGTACGTCGACGAGTCGCCGCCGGGGATTCGTGAGGCACAGGTGCGCTCCGATCACCTCGGTCGTGGTGAGGTCACGCGGACATACGACGCGACCATTGAGCAGTACGGCCTGGCAGGCGGCGGTGAACAGCTCACTCGCCGAACCAGCGGTCAGCACGATCATGTGGGACTCCTCTGTGGCGGTCAGGAGGCAAAGGCGGCGAGTCGATCGCCGGGAAGGTTGACCAGCCAGGTGGCCTGGCGGGTAAGGCCCTCGCGGAGCCCGACGGTGGGCCAGTAGCCGAGTAGTCGGCCGGCGCGGGTGAGGTCGGCTGCGGTCGCGGCAACGTCGCCGGGTTGAGCGCCCACGACCTTCACCGGCACCTCGCGGCCGGTGACCTTGGCCGTCTCGTCGATCAGCGCCAGCATCGAGACGCTGGCACCGCCGCCAATGTTGACGACCTCGGCTCGGCCATCGAGGTGGCCGGCGGCGAGGGTCGCGGCAATGACATCGCCCACGTAGGTGAACTCCCGTCGCTGGCTGCCGTCGCCGAAGAGCGTGACCGGAAATCCGGTGTAGGCGGCGAACAGGATCCGGCCGATCGCCATATCCGGACGCTGCCGGGGCCCGTACACGGTGAAGTAGCGCAGCGCCACGACACTCAGCGCGCTGTCGGCGCGTCGGGCGTAGGCGAGACAGAGTTGCTCGGCGGCGAGCTTGCTCACCCCATACGGGGACACCGGGCAGGTCGGGTCGTCTTCGCGGCTGGGTCGGTCGGCCGGTCCGTAGACGCTTGACGACGAGGCGACGACCAATCGGCGTACACCCTGACGGGCGCAAGTATCGAGCAACCGGTGCGTGCCGAGAACGTTGGCCTGGGTGTAGTCGAGGAACTCGCGACCCCACGAAGGCCGAACGCCGGGTCTCGCGGCCAGGTGGAAGACGGTGTCGCAGCCGGCCATGACCTCGTCGAGCGGGTCCACGGCCAGATCCAGGCAGTAGGAGGAGAAGAGGGGACTGGCGGCGGCACCGGCCAGGTTCTCGTCTGCCAACGGATGCTCGCCGAGTCGACGACGGTCCAGGCCAACGACCGTGACGCCCCTGGCCAGCAACGCGTCGACCAGGTGCGAGCCGATGAAGCCGGCGGCACCGGTAACCAGGACACGAGACATCATCGATGCTCTTCCTTTCGCATGGTCTGCTCGAAAAGCCGCTGCCAGACGTGGTTGAACAAGGGCGGGTCGACGCGCGGGAGATCCGCTCGCTGGGCCACGCGCACGGGATCAGTGCGGACCGGGCTGGTGGGGCTGTTGGCAGTCGCCGCGGTGGCATGTCGGGAGATGTAGAGAGTCATCGCCGCTGCGTCCTCGGTTCCGCTTCCGGCTGTGCAACCTGCGAACGGCTGTCGGGCACGCGGAATCGGCGACCTATGTTGCGGGCCCGCCGGGAGCCTGGCGGGCCCGCGACCGGGAGGCGGCGAGTGGATTCTCGCCGGTCACTCGCCTGCGCAGCCTCGTTGGCAGTACGCGGACGCGGAGTCAACCTCACGGCACCGAAGCCGACCGCCGTCGTAGCAATGGGATCCGGTCGGGGCGACGCAATCTCGGGTCGGTGCGACGTGTCCACCATGAACCTCATGTCGTTGACGGGACTGGTCGGCGACCATCGAGGCCAGCCCGGAGCAGGCGGCTTCGACGTCCGGCAATAGCGAACCGTCCACGGCAGCGGACCGGTACCGTCCACTACCCGTCCAATTGCAACCACGTGGTGACGACGGGTAGCCGGACTGGCTAGCGTGATCCATGTCGACAGGCGATGCCCGGAGGTGCGCGATGGCGGGACGGCGCTACCCCTCGAACCGGCGGCTAGCGTGGGAGAGACTCCAACGCGGTTGGTCCTACGAGGAGGTCGCCGAACGCATCCGCACCGAGATGAGCCGCACCGGTGAGACCGACACCGGGCTCAACGCCAACACCGTCCGGCGGTGGGAGATCGGCGAGCGGTGGCCGGACCCGCGGTACCGCAAACATCTGGTCGCGATCTTCGGTAGGCCGGCCAGCGACCTCGGCTTGCTCACTCCCGACGAGCTGGCCGTACGTCCGGACGCGGAGACACTGCACGAGTTCAGGAGGTTGTGGGACATGCTCACTGGAGAGGACAACGGCAACGGTTGGGACCGCGCATCCGTGCTACGCGCGCTGGTCGGTGCCAGCATGCTGCCCCTGGTCGCGCCCTTGCTGTCCCTTGACCCGGACGCCGCACACGCCGACGGCAAGACCGTCGACCCCGACTCGTACCGGCAGATCGTAAGCTGCCAACGCGAGCTGTACTGGACCAGCCCGGCCCGGCCGCTCTACGAGGCCGCCTACGCCCACACCCAGCTCGGCATCGGGCTCCTGCGCGCTGCCACCGGGACCAGCCGGACCAGTATCGCCTCCGCACTCGCGGAGTCCGCGCTGCTCACCGCCCGGCTCGCCTTCTTCGACCTCAGCCAACCCGCTATCGCCGAACGCTGCTACGACGTCGCCCTCGCCGCCACCCGCGAGGCCGGTGACCACGCCCTGGCCGCTGCCGTCCTCGGCCACATGGCGTTCGTTCCCGCCTTCGGCCACCAGCCGGCCAACGCCCGACCACTGATCGACGCGGCTCTCCAGCACACCTGGCACGGCGTCAGCCCCACGGTCCGGTCATGGCTGCACTGCGTCGCCTCGGAAGTCGAGGCGCGTGCCGGAGCCGCAGGCGCCAGCCGTCGCCACATCGACCTCGCCGCAGGCGCGGTCGACAGTGACGGCACCCCGCCCGAATGGCTCGACTTCTACGACAACGGTCGCCTGCACTCGTTCGCTGGTTACGCGGCCCTCGCCAGCGGCGACCACGGCGAAGCCACCGGCCAGCTCAACCAGGCACTCGCCGCGCTCACCACCACCGGTGCCAAGCAGCGCAGCGTCGTCCTTGCCGACCTCGCCACCGCCCAAGGCCAAGACGGCGACAAGGCCGCCGACTATCTCAACCAGGCCGTCGACGCCCTGCAGAACGACTGGTACGGCGTCGGCCTCGACCGGGTCCGAGCCGTCCGTCCCATGCTCGGCGACAGCCGACACGGCACCCTGCTGGACGAACGCGTCGCCACTCTCACCGCCGGCCGCGCCGCGCTGCCGGGTAGTTAGCGTGCCGACGCGTGTGCTTGCGTACGAGGTCAGGCAGCTCGGCCAGGGAGTCGAGCTTGAACAGGCACCGGTCGCTGACCGCCTTGTCACCTAGGATGTAACCCCACGGGCCGCGACGGACCAGGGCGGTCGCGATACCCGCCTCCTGCGCCGGCCGGATGTCGTTGTCCAACCGGTCCCCGACGTAGAGCACCTGGTCAGCCGGGCATCCTGCCTCGGCAATCACGCGGTCAAAGAACGCGGCGGAAGGCTTCTCCACACCCCAGCCGTCCGAGGTGCCGATCACGTCGACCGGTAGGTCCAGGGCACGCAGGATCGTCTCCGCCCGCGCCGTCTGGTTGCCGGCCAGGCCAACCTGTAGCCCCGACTCGCGTAGCGCGGCCAGGCACGGCCGAGCATCCGGATAGAGATCCTCCTCGGTGAAGGACTCCGGCTGTCCCGCCGCCGTCCGGCGCTCCCGCTCCTCGGCCAGGTCGAAGCCCGGCCGGAAAACCTGGAACGTCTCCCGGTAGTCGAGGCCGCGAGCGATGACCGCCCCGAAGACGGCCGAGAAGGTGTGGCGCGGAACCCCGAGCCAGTCCGCCCATGTCCCGTACTCCCGGGACTCGTCGACGATGGTCTCGCCCACATCGAAGAACACGCTCGCGATCACCCGGCGATTGTGCCCGGCGCTGCCATCAGGATCAACGTGCACCGCGAGTCGGGGCAGTGCGGCGGACTACCTGCTTGAGGTCGCGACTCCGTCCTCCAGGTAGACGCCGCCATGTCCGATTGCGGCGACTGCTGCGGCAACCCGCCGAGCCAGCCGAGGAATCAACACCTTGTCGAGGCGTTCCGGCTCGATGAAGTCGTACCGGTCCATCTCGTCGGGGCACAGGCGGATCGTCGCGACTTGGTCCGCTGTCAGCACTCCGCCGTCGAATACGAACATGAGTCCGCCGTCCCACGGTGGGCTGGCCGGCACCCAGTCGACGCACAGCAGCGCTTCTGCGGACACCGACAGGCCCAGTTCCTCCCTGACCTCGCGGACACATGCGTCCGCTGGGGACTCGTCTGGTTCCACTGTCCCGCCGGGGATCTCCCACACGTCCTTGTAGGTCGGGTGGACCACCAACACCCGGCCGGCCTCGTCGCGCAGGATGATGCCGGCGGCTGCGCGGACGCGCGTCACGTTGGCAATGTAGGAGAGATCAGGTTCGGTCTGTGTCTCGGCCACGCGACCGACCCTACGGCCTCGCCTCGCGTGTTTCGCCCGGATCGAGCTGGTCCGCCGACCGTGGGGCGGTGGCCCTCAGCTTCGCTCCGAGCGCAAGAGGTGGCGGGGGATACATCTCAAATAACGAGACACGGGCGACTGCGCTAGAAGATTCTTTCACCTGTTCGCGCGGGGAATTCGTGCTGGCGGAGACCAATGCGGGTCAGCCCGTGCTGACGCGTCCTGCTGGATCCGGATCCGTCATGATCGACCGCTGGTGTATCTGGTTGACAGGGCACTGCTGGCGGAGGCGTACTGGGATGCACGCGACCGTTTGAGGGTCTGCCTGCCGGGTTCGATCGGCCGATCTGGTGCGCTCCTTCGGAGCGTCGCCTGTCGTTCGGGCCCTCAGGACTAGGGCGGGCGGTCAAAGGGTTCTGAGTGACAGGGGGACGCCATGAAGGATCTTCTCCCGGCTGGTTGAGCCGGTGCGCCGCCGCAGCCTCCCCGTCGGTGGCTGCCGGGTTCGGCGCCGCCCTGCCCACCCCTCGCGCGAGGCCCAGGCCCAGAGCTGATCGCGCCTGAACGCACCTCCCGCTGCGGTACGCCTTCCGTGCGTCGCTGTCAGGGTCACTGACCGCTGGCGCGGCACCGTGGCGTACCCGTCTACGCGCCACCTGGGGCGGGCTTCTCTTGACAACTCCACAGTGGCGGCAGCGCTTACCCACTCTGACCCCCGGGTCAGGAAGGGCTGCTGCCGGTGCCCCCTCGTCCGCTGCTGGGCGTCTGCCGGGCGATCCCCGTGTATGCACCCGGTGCCGTGCTTGGCCGGCGTCGGTGACCTTATCGACAAGGAGTTCCGTTGTTGTTCCCCATGCTTTCGACCACCGCCGTGGCCGGTGGTGGTGACAGTTCCCGGCTTGGCCCCCGTTCGGGGGTCGGGCTTGCCGTCCGGGCTGGTATCGGTCTTCAACCGGCCCCCCGGACGGACCTTTGGTCTGTTCTCACATTGCAGGTCAGCTGGTCTGTCAGTGATGGGCTGGTTGTCCGGCGACAGACCCCTGCTGGTCTCGGGACTCTCCCCCTGGGGAGACCACATGCGTATCGGAGAAGGAGGTGATGGTGGATGGATGATCCGGTTCTGCGGGTCCAGTCGCAGCTGACGGCCCGTGATCGGGTGCTGCTGGGCTGGCTGTACGACCACGGGGTGCTGACCTCGTTCCAGATCGCGCATGCCCTGTTCCCGTCGCTGGATTTCTGCCAGCGCCGGTTGTTGACGTTGTACCGGTTGCGGTTGGTGGCCAGGTTCCGGCCGCAGCGCGCCGATGGTGGCTCGTACCCGTATCACTACGTCATTGACCAGCTCGGTGCGGAGGTCGTGGCCGCGGGCCGGGATGAGCGGCCGCCGCGGCGTGATCACGCGCGGGTGGAGCGGCGACGGTGGACGTCGAGCCGCACCCTGGAACACCGGCTTGGGGTGAACGACTTTTTCACCGACCTCGCCGGCTACGCCCGCACCCACCCCGATGCCCGCCTGGGGGAGTGGTTGTCGGAGGCGGCATGCCAACGCTCTGGGATGTTCACGCGGCCGGAGGATCCGGCTCTGGTGCGCGCCTATCAACCTCGGGTCCGTCCGGACGGATACGGCCTGTGGATGGTGCGGGGTGTCGGGGTGCCGTTCTTCGTCGAGTACGACACCGGTGGCGAGCAGCTGTCGGTGCTGACCGGCAAGCTGACCGGCTACCGGCAGTGGTTCGCCGCGCTGGGGCGGGTGTGGCCGGTGCTGTTCTGGCTGCACTCCACCGCCCGGGAACGCAACCTACGCCGCGTGTTGGCCGAAACGCCGACGCTGGTGCCGGTCGCTACCGGAGCCCGCGACCACGCCACCACGGCGGGCCTGTGCCCCGCGCAGGAGGTGTGGGCTGTGCCCGGCGGCGACGGCCAACGATCGACGCTCGCCGACCTGGCGGTGTGGGTCGCCGACAAGGGCGATCTGGCGGGGGAGGCGGCGGCGTGAATCTCGACAGCCTCCCGAACACCGTCCCCACTTCGTCCGCGTACGACACCGCAGCGGACTGGCCCTGTCACCGGTCTGTCAGCGTCTCACCGCAGGCGGCCGACAGACCGGTGACAGAACCGGACCGCCCTGACAGTGCGAGGCCCGAGGTATCGTCCCGGCCCTCACCCGGCCGGTCCGCGCTCCCCGTCCGGACCAGCCCACTCACGGTCCCGGACCGGTGTGTCGGGACCGTCCGTCCACTCGTCCGGTCCGGGGGACCGCGGGCGGTTGTGCTCCGGTCCGGGGAGGTGGTCCACCACGACTCCACCAGGTGATCCGGATGCCAGTTCGGGACGGAGCCGGGCCGAGGGCTTCGTCCAGGTGGTGATCATGCTTGCTATCGGTGGGGCGGCTGGCGCGGCCAGCTTCACCCACGTCCGTGACGTCGCTGCCGCTCACGGGCAGCCGGGTTGGCTGGCGTGGGCGGACGCGATCGTGCTGGAACTGATGTCGGTCGCCTCCGGCCTGGAACTGCGCCGTCGTAAACGAGCCGGCGTGTCAGTGGTGTTCCCGGCGACGGTGCTGGCCTGCGCGGTGACGTTGTCCCTCGCGGCGCAGGTCGTGGAAGCCGAGCCGTCACCGATCGGCTGGATCGCCGCAGCCGTGCCCGCGCTCGGCTTCCTCGTCATGGTCAAGATCGCCCTCGGCTACACCGACGGCAGCTCCGTCCGAGTGCGCGCCGACGCGTCCACCGCCAAGCCGGCGGACCGGTCCACCACCGTCATCCCGGCCCACCCGAACGGGGACCGCGACGGCCGGTCCACCCCGCCGGACTCGGACCGACAATCCAACGCACGGACCGTCCACGACACCGGCAACCATCAGGATCACCACGGACCGGACCGTTCCCGTACTGGTGGACCGGTCCACCGACGCCGGACGTCACGACGCGGACCGTCCACCCACCCCACCGACGAGTTGCTCGCCGCCGCCAGACGTGTTCAAGAGCAGCGTGCCGCCGACGGCAAGCCGCTGACTCGCGCCGCCCTGGCAGCCGCGCTGCGCTCCAGCGGATACACCGTGTCCAACACCAGGGCATCGCACCTGCTGAAGATCCTCAAAGCCGGCCAGCCTGCGGCGCCCGCGTCTCATCACCAGGAGGCGGGGGGAGCGCCCGGTGACAGTGCCCCACCGATGACCCCGGTGCTCGTCGCTCCTACGCCCACCACCTCGCTCGCCTCGCATCAGCGTCAACCGCAGTCAGGAGAACCGACACCGTGAACACCGACGCCCCGACCCGTGACACCCGAACGACCAGTCCGCACCCGGCAACCGCCGGTACGCCGTGGACCGCCGAGCGGATCCGTGCGCTCGGCGCCGCCACCACCCTGCCCACCGCCGCAGCCGTCCTCGGCATCAGCCGATCCCAGGCCTACCGCCTCGCCGCCACCGACACCTTCCCCACACCGCTGATCCGCGCCGGCACCCGCATCATCGTCCCCGTCGCCGGACTCCTCCGACTCCTCCTCCTCGACGAAAACGCCCCGGCCCCCGACGACAGTCGGGGACTTGATTCCGCCCCCGTGGCGAGCGTGGATGCAACGACCCCGCCACCAGCGGACTACCACCGCCACCGCTGGCGGCACCACGCCGAGCACCCAGGAGACAACCCGTGAAGGGATCCACCTTCAAACGCTGCGGCTGCCGCGACACCACCGGCCGGCGACTCGGACGCTCCTGCCCCCAACTGCGCCGGCCCGGCGGCGGCTGGTCCCGCACCCACGGCCACTGGCACTGGCAAATCGAGATCCCCGCCCGCGCCGACGGCACCCGCCGCCCACTCCGCCACGGCCCCTACGCTGGCCAGACCGACGCCGACGCGATCCTGGACCGCATCCGCGCCGCCCTGGCCGTTCCCGAGCCCACCGACCCGCACACCACCGTCAAGACCGGTGACCTGATCGAGAGCGCCGTCAAGACCGGCGCACCCATCCCCACCCCGGATCAGATCCGTCGGGCGCTGCACCTGGACATCACCCCGACCGAACTGCCCACCATGGAGGCGTACCTGACGGACTGGCTCGCCGGACGGAAGACCATCAAGGCAGGCACCCTGCGCTCCTACGAAGGACACATTCGGCTGTACCTGATCCCGTACCTCGGCCACCTGCGCATCGACCGGCTCCGCCCCGGCCACATCGACGCCATGTACGACGCCATCGCCGAACGCAACACCACCATCGCCACCCTGCGCGCCAGCCGCGACCCCGCCAAACGCGATCAGGTCAAGAACCAACGGATCGTCGGCCCCAGAACGATGCACGTCATCCACGCCACCCTGCGCAAAGCCCTCAACGACGCGATGCGCCGCCACCGCTACATCGACACCAACCCCGCCCTCATGATCGAACTCCCCACCGCCCGACCACCCAAGCCCACCATCTGGACCGACCAACGCATCAAGACGTGGCGCGACACCGGCAAGACGCCCAGCCCTGTCATGATCTGGACCCCCGAACACACCGGCAAATTCCTCGACCACACCCACGACGCCAACGACCGGCTCTACGCTCTCTACCACCTCATCACCTTCACCGGCCTACGCCGAGGTGAAGCCTGCGGCCTGCACTGGGACGATCTCGACCTCGACGCAGCCACCCTCACCGTCCGCTGGCAACTCGTCCAACACGGCTGGGCCACCGCAATCGACACCCCCAAAACCACCGACAGCGAAGCCACCGTCGCCCTCGACACCGAAACCGTCGCGGTCCTACGCGCCCACCGCACCCGGCAACACCGCGAACGCCTCGCCGCCGGTGCTGCCTGGACCAAGACCGGACTCGTGTTCACCACACCCACGGGTGGTCGGCTCCACCCTGCCGACGTCACCGACCACTTCCACCACCTCGCCACCCAAGCCGGACTACCACCCATCCGACTCCACGACCTCCGCCACGGCGCCGCCACCATGGGCCTCGCCGCCGGAGTCCAAATGAGGATCATCTCCAACCGGCTCCGCCACTCCAGCCCACACTTCACCGCCAAGTTCTACGGCGACGTCCTCCCCGAGCTCTCCCACGCCGCCGCCGAAGCCACCGCCGCCGTCGTCCCACGGCAGCGCGGCACCGGTGTGCAGTCGGCATAGGTAGCCGAGCGGAGCGGCAGACCCTGCGATTGCGGCGTCAACCATCGGCGGCGGACTCATGCCTCGACCCTGTGCCTCACGGCCACGTTGCTACATCCACGCTTTGGTGAATCGGCAGTAGTTGAACTCGTCCAGCGCCTTGATGATGTTGCGGCCTACTGCCCGCTCTCCACCGACGCGGAGGCTCTGTTCCCTAGTCAGCTGCATGAACCGGACGTAGCGTCGTTGATTCGTACCCACCGGCCCGAGCCCCAGACCATACGCTGCCGCGATCCTGCGATCCCACAGTGGCAGGAAACACGGCGCCAGGAGATGTAACGCTTTGGCCGCACCGACAGGACCGAGCAGCGCCTCGAACTCCGGGAAGACGGCGGATACGGCCTCGGAGTCAACGTCCGACATGGAATCGATCGATCGCACCCGCGTCTCTGCCAGCCACAGCTCATGCCGGGTGAGGAGCCGTTCCATCGCCTCGAAATGCGCGGCGTCAGCGGGGCGATACTGATAGTAGGGGCGGTTCCAGGTCTGCAGCAGAACCGCTATCGCCTCAGCAACGCTGACAGATCCAGCTCCGCGCAACGCCGTCTCGACCAAATCAGTGGCGGCCCGGTAGAAGACGTCTCTTGGCTCGTGGGCGCCGAAGACCTCGCGCGCCCGCACCAGATCATCGACCGTCGGTATGTGTCCGTTCACGACGCGTTGTATACCACCCTCAGTCTTGCGTTCGCGTCCTACCCGAGCCATGCTGCGCCGCAGCCGAGGCGTCTGCGTCGGTCGTGCAGACGGCGGCCCGGTCGGTAAGGGCGCCGTGTGTTGGGGCAGCGTGCTGGAGCCCCAGCGCGTCGTGTCGGAGGTTCCGTCGAGCCCGAAATCGGACAGGCCGCATTCTCGAATTTCGTAGCCGAACTCGAACGTCACGCACCAGATCGACCCACTGCCCGGCTATATCTGAACGAACCGTGTCGGCTCCTGCAGGACAGCGGTTGCGCCACCGAGGTCGGCGAGGCGAGAGGCTAACGTCGCCAGCGCGAGCCGCTCCGGCAACGCTTCGCTGAACTTGAGTCCGTCAAGAGCCTTCTTGTTGACCTCAGGCAGGCACAGACGCTGATCTACGTCGGCGATGAGTGTCCGCCATTCTTCCCGAGAGAGATTCGCCCGTAAGCGGACCTGGCAGTCATCGAAGCGTTGCACCGGGTCTACAACCTCCGTCAACGTGGCCGCCAAGGTGGCGTTCGCGCGGAAACCGGCCCAGGTCCACCACCGCAGGTCATCGCCGTGCCGATCGCGAAGGATCACGCTGCCACCCGGATGCACCATCGCGGATCGCTCTTCCCGCTCTTGAGCGAGGCGCTTGGCTGCTCGGTGAGTGAGTTTTACCGGGGGGTCGGCGCCGAGAAGTACCTCGCGCATGGCGCGGGTCAGCTCAAATCCGAGGCCTGCCCAACCCCCGGTCGTCCAGCGAGCCTTTCCGCCGCTCTCGGCGGGTTCGACGAAGCAGCGCTGGCGTCGCCAGTCGATGTAGGTGACCCGCCAACTTCGCCCGTTGAGGAGCAATCGCCGGTCGCCCTGCACCTCCTCGGTGAGCAGGGTCGGGTCGACTCGCCCCAGCTCATCGCGGCCCAATAGGACGGTGAACTCGGGCGCTCCGACGAACACCGCCGTCATGCCCATGAAGTGCCGATGCCCGAAGCGCCGTTCGGACTCCGGGCCGATGTAAAGCATGTCGCTGTCGCTGTCGAGGTAGCCCTGATCGATCAAGTGGCGAACGATCGGGATGGCGGCGCGTCCGAAGGGGTCGAGACCGTTCCACCACCGCGACCAGTTCCGATCTCCCACTCGGTGCTCCTGCAGGCAGAGTGCGAGCATCTGCTGGGCGACGATGTGCCGTGGTTCGGGTGGGGCGACGACTGGTTCGACCCATCCGCGGCCCCAGAGCACGAGCAGGGCCGCCGCCTCCAGCAGGGCGTCGCCGCTGCGGGTGAGGAAGAGGCAGTTGCGGATGTTGCCTGGCCGCCGACCCGTGCGCCCGAGTCGTTGCAGGAATGACGCAACGGTCGAGGGGGCGTCGATTTGGACGACGCGGTCGAGGTCGCCGACATCGATGCCCAGCTCGAGTGTGCTGGTCGAGACGATGACGCAGTCGCGTGCCTCGGCGAAGGCCTCTTCCGAGCGTCTTCTTTCGTCAGCGGACAGCGAGGCGTGCGACAGGAACGTAGTGATGCCGCGCTCCCGTAGGAGACTGCCGAGCTGTTCTACGGCCTGCCGGGATTCGCAGAAGACCAGCCGTTTTTCACCGGCGTGCAGCCCTGAGAGCACAGTGGCGGCGTTTTGCAGGGAGCCGACGAAGTCGAGTTCGATTTCGCCCGGCGGCGCTGTCGCTGCGGTCGCCGTAGCGGCGACCGGCAGGTCGGGAGCGATGACGCGGCCAGCCCGGGCGCCAGCCCTGGATCCCTGCAGCCAGGTCAGCAGGCGATCCGGATTGCCGACGGTTGCCGAGAGCCCGATCCGCTGAACGGGATGACCGATCAGGTGGGTCAAGCGTTCAAGGACGGCGAGGAGGTGCCAGCCGCGGTCGTCGCCGGCGAAGGCGTGCACCTCGTCGACGACCACGGCGCGCAGTCCGGCGAAGAACGCCCGATGGTCGACGTTGCGGCTGACCAGCATCGATTCTAGCGATTCCGGCGTGGTCAGCAGCACGTCCGGGCGGGCGGCCAGGATGGCCCGCCGCCTCGGCGCGGTGACGTCACCGTGCCAGAGCGCAGCTCGCCGTCCCAGCCAGTCGGCGTAGCGTTCCCAGCGCGGCAGCAAGTTGTTGAGCAGGGCCTTGAGCGGGCAAAGGTAGAGCACCGACGTTCCGGACCAGCTCTCGGCGGACATCCGAGACAACAGCGGAAAGGCTGCGGCTTCGGTCTTGCCTCCGGCGGTCGGGGCGAGAAGCAGGGCGTCCTCACCGGCCAGTAGTGGCTCCACAGCGGCTTCCTGCAGCGGACGCAGGCCCGGCCATTGCAGGGAGTTGACGATGTGGTGCAGCAGCACGGGATGCAGCAGGCCGGCGGTGGTCACAGGTCCAGTGCGATGTCGTCGGCGCTCGCGGCGTTGCGTTCCACGTCGGTCATCTCCGCTGCCGACATTGTCGCCGCATAGTGCCGCCTGGGATCGAAGTCAGGGAACTGGTCGACCCTGTCGAGGACATCGCCCACCAGCTTCTTCAGGTACAGGCGTGGCACGATGCCGACTTTTCCGCCCAGGCCACCGGCAACGGCGCGGGCCAGTTGGTCAAGGTACGTGTCGTCGACCAGAGTCCGTATCCGGCCGGGTGCGGGTGACCCGTTGGAGTAGAGGTCCCGGACGCGGCCGCCCAGCTCGACCAGGGATTCGATGGTGAAGCCGGGTAGGCGGATCTGCACGGCCCTGGGGTTGTCGAATCTCGGATCCGTGCCGAAGTCGACGGCGAGCCGTTGTGCCAGCGGGGCAAGGCGCTGCACACCCTGCTGCCCGTCGTAGAAGGCCGGCGTGCCGGTGATGACGAGATACAGCCCGGGGAAGCGGCCGGAGTGCACCTCGTCGATCAGTTGCCGCAGCGCGTTGAGTGCTTTGTCCCGGACATCGCCGCGGACCCGTTGCAGCGTCTCGACCTCGTCGAGGACGAGAACCAGTCCCGGATGGCCGGCGTCTCGTAGGACGGTGAGCAGCCCTTGGAGGAAGGCCATGGCGCCGAAATGGTCGAGCTCGCCCCGAATACCGGCGGCTCGTTTCGCCGCCACCGCGACCTGCGGCTGTCCGGCCATCCACGCGGCCAGCCCGTCGGCGATGACGGTGTCGCCGGCGCTCAACGCCGCCCGGTAGCCGCGTAACGCCAGTGCAAAGAGGGGGGAGTGCTTGCTGACCTGGGCGAGGCGCTGTTCGAGGAGTCGATCCACTGCCGCGCCCACGTCAGCCTCGGCGGCGGGATCAGCTTGGAGCGCATCGGCTTCCAGCGTGAACAGCCACGAGTCGAGAACGGCGCGGAACGCACTGGGTGGTATTGACGCCGTCCGCATGGACTCAGTGATGCGCCGGTACACGGTCTCCAGCCGGTGCAACGGCGTCTGAGTCTCGGAGATTTGCACCTCGGCTGCGGCGAAGCCGTGCCGAATAGCCCGCTCGGCCAGGTGCCGCGTGAAAAAGGTCTTGCCGGCGCCGTACTCGCCCCGTACCGCCTTGAACACGGCGCCACCGGAGCTGACCGTGTCGAGCTCACTGTCGAGGGCGGCGGAAAATCGGTCGAGACCGACCGCGAGCAGGTCGAGACCGCTCTCCGGGACGGTTCCACGGCGAAGCGCGTCGATCACTTCGCGCCGGCGTCGCTGGGAGACGTCCGGCGTCACGAGGGCACCTCGAACTGCTCGGTCAGGAGTTTGACGTCGAGCATGACCGTGCCGGTGGCCGGTTCGGCGGCCAGGACGGCGTATCCCTCGACGTTGAGTAGTTGCTGGACCTGCGTCAGCGCACCCCGCAGCCTCGTCTGGGCGACGCCGAGGGCTTGGGCGGCGGGGGTGGGCGGCAGCCGGTTGGCTGTCGCGCCGGCCAGCGCGTCGATGATTCCGGCGATCTGATCGTCGGTGACAATGAGGCGGCCGGCGATCTTCCGCTGTGCCCTGTAGACGGAGCTGGCCACGACGGCACGACCGAGCGTCGTCGTCGGTTGCTTGGTGACCTCCGGAGCCTGGTCGAACAGGTTCTGCTCAAACGGCGCCTGATCGAACAGGGTCGGGCCGGTCTGGCGCCCTCCTTGGTTCTTGGTGGTCGCGGCCTTCGGCGCGGGTGAGACGGTGGGTGTCCGCGAAACGGCCGGGGAGGTGAGCCACCACGTGGGCTCCTGCGGCGGAAGCAACTCCAGACCGGCCTGGTTGCGGGATTCATCCGGTACGAGGACGGCGACCGGCACGACCACCTCTGCCGCGCTGGCTCCCCCGTGGTAGCCAGCCTTCAGCGGGCCGTACCGGAGGGTCTCGTCGACGGCGAGGACGGCTCGGTGGCCGTCTGTCAGCACGCGAGGGCCGCTGACCTCGATCTCGTCTTCCTGGACGGGAGCGGTGGCCGGGCGAGAACGAGCACTGGAAATCTGGGGGTGCGATCGCTGGGTGCCTTGACGGCGTTCGACGATGTGACCGTGATCGGCGGTCACGACGACGGTCCGCCCTGCGGCGGCCGCCCTAGCGAGCAGCGGTTCGAGGTGTTTGACGGCATCGGCGGTCCAGACCGTGCCCGCGGGGTCACTGCGGTCGAGCGCGTCGTCGATCGTATTGAGGACGACGGTCACCAGCGGCAGCTCGATGTCGTCGATAGCGCCGCCCACATCCGGGCTGACCGACCAGCCTGCTGCGGTAGTGTCCACCGCCTTTTTGTGGAAGAGCCGCGCGAGGATCTTTCCGCCCTTGAAGGTCACCTCGGCGTAGCCGTGCTGTTCTTCGGATTGCTGCCCGCGGGTGAGGCGGCCGGAGAGCAGGGATGCGCGACTCGCCTCGGTTACCGACGGCAACACCGCGAGCGCCGCCGTCCTTCGCAGCGAACCGGCACCAGGTAGGGCGGCCTCAAGCCAGCCGAGCCGCCCGGTCGCGTCGGACAGGATCTCCGTGGCGACGGCGGCGCTCATGCCGTCGAGGACCAGCAGTAGTACGGGTGCCTTGCGGGCGAGCGGAACGACGCAGCCCGGCAGCAACTGTTCCAGGTACCAGACGGTTCCCGAGCCGGCTGGCAAACCGCGGCCGCCAGGGGTCGGCGCCGAGGCGAGCGCCCGGGCGAAGTGGCGTTCCTGGGCGCGACGCCGCTGCTGCGCGGCCGTGACGACGGCGTGCAGCGCACCGGACAGGCTCGGATCGTCCACCCCGCCGAACGCGTCGTTGATCGCCGCGTCGGCCCATGCCGCGCTGTCCAGATATTGGCGGGCGAGGAGGCTCAACTCGGGAGTGTCCGCGGGGGTACCGGGCGCGGAATCGACCTCGGTTAGCCATCGGACCAGCCGCACCGCAGCCTCGAAGGGCCCCCGGAACGGCGTGGTCGCGGCGAGCCGGTGGGCCCGCACCGCTGCCCAGGCCTTCTCGACGGTGTCCGTGTCGCCGGCGCGGCCGGGCGCCGTGACGGCCCCGCGCAGGCCGTCGGCAAGCGCAACGAAGCGCGCCCGCAATCCGCCGGCGAGGAGTTCAGAATGGCGGGCCAGCGGCTCGGCCTGGATCTGGGTGAGGATCGCGTCGGCCCGGTCCAGGCAGCGAGCGACGTCGTCGTCGGCGCGCCGGTCGTGAATCAGGTCGGACAGCAGCGCGTCCGCGGCTTGCCCGAGGGCGGCCAATGCGGCCGGCGTAGGGCTGTATTCGCCCCACCGCGGTTCTAGCCGGACCAGAGCCAGTTGAGCCTGATGCGTCGTTGGAGGGTCGTACCGGTCGTTGGTCAGCAGTCGTAGAACCAGACCGAGCGGTACCACGTCGGCGAGTTCCCCGCGGGACAGCAGCGCCCGTATCGGGCCTGCCGCCGAGCCCGCACGCTGGGCGATCCAGTCGAGTGTGGTGTCGGCCAGTAGGTCCCCGACGCTACGGCGCAGAGCGCCGAGGGAGGCGACACTCCGCGCGGCGATCGACCAGCGGAGGACGCCGAGGACATCGGCGGTATCCGTGTCGAAGTCGAGGTGGATGGCGGCAACGGCACCAAGCGCATGAGTACGGGTGAGAACGCCGGCCGGCGCGGCCGGCCAGCCTGCGGCCGGGGTGGCGGCCACCAACGCCGTGGCCAGCTCCCGGTTGTCCGGGCGGCTGGTCAACGCGGGGTCGATCCCGGCGGCCGCGAACCGGGCCCGGACCGCCTCCCACGGATCCGGTCTGCGTAGCCGCTGCCAGACGAAATGAGCCAGGATACCGGCACCAAGATCGTCGTCATCACGGTCGGTAACGATCACCAGCCAGTCGCCGTCGCGGTGCTCGCCGAGCATCTCTCGTACCGCTAGTGTGGACTCGGCCACCCGGACCCGTACGGTCTGGCCCTGGTGTTGCAGGTCGACGGAGGTGGCCCGATCAGGGACGCCGCGGAGGCCGATGACGCCGGTACGGTAGTTCTTAGCCAAGGCTTCGTCGATGATGGCGAGCACCATCGATGCGCTCACCCGCGTCGTGGCCACGGCGACGGTCACGGCAGCACTCGCCACGTCACCTCGACGGTGACGTCGGGGTTGGCGTCCAGGAACTTCCGCACCTGGTTCATGATCTCGCTGTTGCCTGCTCCGCCCGCACGACTGGAGCGCCCGGCCGTGGGACCCGACACGACGGGTGGCTTGGGCTTGGGCTCAGGATCCGTCGAGGGCGCAGCTTTCGCTAGCCAGCTGAAGATTCCGTCCTCGCAAACTGCCAGCGCGCGCCCGATCGGCACCGGCAGCTCGTCCTGCTCAAGCGCTGACCGAAGGCCGTTGACGACAGCGGCGGCGTCCGCAGCGCGGCTGTCCTCCCCCTTCATTGCCTCACGCAGCGGGTCCAGCCGGTGCCAGGGAAATCCCGTGAGCGATTTCTCGACCGTTTCCGCCGAAGCCAACGACTTGCCTGCCGCGACTGGTGTGGCATCGCCAAGGTTCGCCTTCGCCAGCACCTGAACGAGCTTGACACCGTCGAGGTGTCGCAATTGCTGCACCAGCGCGGACCCAGCTCGAGCGGTCCTCAGCCGGTTACCGTCCGCAATCTCCAGGCGCCGGTACGCCGCCTCAATCGCTCCCACCAATCCGGGCGCCGTCTTCGACAGTTCCGCCGCCTTGATGGTGACCTGCCCGACGAAATCGGCCACAGCCGGCGCGGTGAGATACGCGCCGGCCACAACGCCCAGCATCGCGCCGGCCACGGTTCGCGCCGACTCCCAATCATCGGCCGACGGCAGCTCCTGAGTGCGCAGCTCCATCACCGGGGTGAGCGAGCCCGGCTCCGGTACGACCGGCAGAGCCGTTTCCTGCTGGAACCAGGCCCGCTGCCGCAGCGCCGCCCACGCGATGATGACCAGGTCGGCGACCTCGTCCCTCAGCCCGTGGGCGGGCGAGACGTCCCGGATCCAGCGCCGTAGCTCCGCGACGGTCACCGGCCCGTCGGCCGGCTTGCCCTGCTCCTGTGCGCGCCGGCCGAGTGCTCGTTCGATTTCCTGGCCCCATGGGGTGAACCGATCGTCACCGAGCAGGTAGTGCATCTCCGTGGCCTTGCCGACGCCGAGCGGCTCCGCGATCCGGCGCACCACTGCGGCATCGGCCTCCAGCTCGACGCGTTTCTCGCTGTCCGCCGCCGTCCGCGCGACGTACCGGGCGACGCCCTTGAGGTCGCGGACCTTGACCTCCACATCACCCGGCTCGAACGCGGGATGCGCCGGGTATAGGGCCTTGAACGCCTGATCGAGCAGATTGTGGAAGGCCTGACCGAGCGTGGCGCCGACCGGATTGGCCGGGGCGAAGCGCCGCTCGAAGGAGAACAGCGTCCGCTCGTGCGACGCGTCCTCCAGGAGGACACCTGGGCGTGGCGACGCGGCCCCATACGCCTGCTGCACAGCGTCCTCCAGGCTGCGCCGCAGCGTGTTGCGCTGAGACTCCAGAATGGATCGGGCGAGGGCACGGTCGGCCTCGTTGAGGTGGTCGGCCTTGCCCTGCCAGCGCTCGGCGCTGCCGTCGAGCAGCCAGTTAAGGATGACCAGGCGTCGCAGCTCACGGATTTTGTCATCCGACAGGAACCGCGGTAGCCAAACCACGGTGCGCTCCTGTACGCCCCGGGCCACCATTTCGTCCAGCCGTCGTAGGTCCTCGACCGTGGAGTGGCCAGGGTCGTCGAACGGGTGGTCGATGACGATGCGCCAAGTGTCCGGAGCGGCACGGAAGTGGTCGTCAGACAACCAGCTACGGTCGCGGACGTTGCCGAAAAGCACGTCGACCTTGCGCTTCGAGCCACGCCAGACGAAGTCGTACGAATATGCGCCCTGCAGATCCTGAGCCGCCAACGTGACGCCCAGACTTTGGCTGACCAGGTCCTTCAGCAGCTCACGGCGCCGGCCATCGTTGTCCTCAGCCTTAGCCCGCTCCACAATCGACTCGTAGTCGACGTCAGACAGCTGCACCCTGATCGTCGGATTGCGGTCGTCACCGTCTAGGTGGATCTCCGGGATGTCCCGGGCCCAGGTGCGCACCTTGGACAGCACCACGGCCGCCTCACCGCCCGGCAGCGGCGACACGATCGACCCGTGATTCAGCGACGCGAGCCGGGCAGCGGTCAGCGCCATCAGGGCCGGCACCTTCGGAGCGACGGCCGACAGCAGGAGAGTCTTAGCCAACCTGTCATCGGTACGGAAGCCGGGCGGAACCTTCTCCGGCTCTTCCCGCAGCGTCCGCTCGTCGATGCCGTGGATGCCGAGCAGCAGCGGCCGCACCTTGTCCGTGTAGAGCTTGTCGGCCGACCGGAAGAGCGCGGCCGCCTCAGCGTCCAACGCCTGCCCGGTCTGCCCCTGAACCACGAGATCGAAGGAGTCGCCGATGGGAATGATCTGGTCGATGGTCAGGGTCTCGCGCCGGTCAACGAGCATCTGCTGCATCACCTTGAGCGCGGTCCGCTCGCGCTGCATGACACTGGCGAGGCTGCGCAGGGTCGAGACCAGGGCCGGCGAGAACGGGTACGTGAGGCGGAACGCCTTCTCGTCGGAGCCACGATGGCGTTCGTCGGTGTTCACGCCGTCGAGGAGCACATCCCAGACGGCGGGGCGCCGGTCGATTGCAGAAAATGCACCTTCGAGAACCGCGGCAGCTTCAGGGTTTTTAGGCTCCAACAGGCGGCGGTTGGCGACGTACGGCAAGTTGTCGTCGCCGAGCGGGATGACCCCGAACCGGCCCTCCTGGTGACGGAACGCGCGGTCCAGCGCGTCCTGCTCGGCGCCGCTCGCGCCGGAGTCGGCGAACCAGCGCCGCAGGTCCATCTGTCGGGCCACGAAGGAGATGAGCGGGATGGGCCGCCCGCCGATGGACGACTCAACCAGCTTGGTGAGCTTCTGCGACTCCCTGCGGAAGAACTCCCGGTCCTGCACCGAGAACGCCAGCCACAGCACCAGCTCGTCGAGGAACAGGGCCACGGCGTCGTAGCCAAGGCTCTTGGCATGCACCGAGATCGCCGCCAGCCCGGTGTCCAGGTCGACGTACTCCGCCTGCTGTGTATATGAGCGGAAGTATGTGTCGACCAGGGCTGACACAAGCTTCTGCCGGCTGGGACTCGCCGCCGAGGCGGCACGCGCCTCGGCGTAGCGGACCGCATCCCACTCACCGGCGCCCAGCACGGCAGCCCACGGGTCGGCCTTGCCGTCGCCCGCACCATCTGCCTCGCCGTTGAGACCGGCGAAGAACTGCCGGTCACCGAGCTGGGCTCGGTAGCGCTCGGCGTCTTCCAAGAGAGCATCGGACTTGTGTACGGCGGGCAGCGGCGCACCTGGATGACGTTCGGCGACTTGGCGAATGTATCCCTGGAAGAGAGCCTCCTCCATCGTCCGCGCACCGAGCAGGTGGAAGGCGAGCGGCAGGATCTTCCGGTCGGCCAGGACGGGATCGTGACGCGCCACCACGGGCTGAAGCTCAGCCTTGGAGCGGGCAGCCGGCTCGTGTTGAAGGAGGGCATGCAGCACGGCCATGAAGTGCGACTTGCCCGAACCGAATGAACCGGTAAGGAACGAGCCGCGGCTCGTGCCGGAGGTGATGCCCTCCGCCACCAAGCCCATAGCCGCGTCGAACGCCTCGACAAGTGCATCGGTGACGACATACTCGTCAAGCGTGCGCTGAACCGCGCTGTGCCCGACCGAGTCGGTCAGACGCAGAACGTAGTCCTCCGCGCCGGCACGCTCGGGAATGCTGATGACGTCACGGAGCGGGGTGTTCACGCCTTCTCCTCAAGCTGCATCGTCATGGCCGTCACGACCTCGGCCGCCGTCCGCGCCTGGCGGCCGGCGGCCTCCAGGCGCCAAGCTGCTCGACCGTCATACCCACCTGGTGAGCGCGACCGCGCAGTTGCTCCTCCAGGTAGTCGGCCAGGTTGAGCTGGTAGGTGGGGTCAGTCTCGTCGTGCCACTGCCGCACCCAGGGCTGAAGCTCCGCGAGGCCGGCGACCAGGGGGACAAGCTTATCGTCAGCCCAGCCTTCGGCCTCCCGGTCGGCGATGACTGCGTTCAGGGCCAGGGCCTGCTGAGCGTGGTCCCAGCCGGCCCAGCCGAGCAACTGGGTGGGGTCGGTCTCGCGGCCGGCATCTGGGTAGAGAATGAACCGCTCCTTGGGCACGTCGAGCTTGCCCCGGTGCTGCCACCACGACTGCTTGCGGAAGTCTGCGGACGTGTACTTTTGCGGTACCCGGATCTCGCCAACGTTCTCGCCCTTGTCCTCGCGGCGCTGCAGCTCCCAGCTGTGCTCCCAGGCTTCGCGCTTGCGCAGCCCGGAATCCTTGAGCCGGTACGCGGCCAGGAAGGGCACGCTCTCCGTGTCGAGCAGCGTGGCGAGCTGCTGGGTGACCGACCGATCCTTGCGGCCGTCCCATAGTTCCAGGACGGAGACCATGTCGGTGTCACGGGTCACGGTGTCGGCAAGCTGAGCGATTGATCGCGCGGTTGGCCGCCCCTGGGTGTCAAACCAGTATGAGCGTGCCTCCAGGCGGTCGAGCAACCACGCACGCAACGCCTTCTCGACCCGCTTTTCCCACGGCTCGGCGGCCCAGCGTCGCTTGTACTCAGGACGCTCAAGCAGGTTGATGAACTTGTTGGACTCAATCAAATCAAGCCGCCGCTGCACCAGCTCCCGATACTCTTGCGGCCAATGCTCTGGTATTTCAGTCACGAGTTCCGACCCGTGGCGCGTGAACCATTCCGCGGACTCGCCATCCCGAATAACCTTCTGAGCAAGTGCAATCTCGAATACACGCTCCCCGGGGCGGATGCCGGGGCTTGCGCCCTCCGGAAGGGTCAGATCGTCTGCAATGAGACCGTAGGAGCGGTAGACCTCCCAGTCTAGCTCCTCCTGCTCAGAAATCATGCGCGCACGCAGCTCGTCAAGCTCAGTGGCGGTTTTAGAAATTGCGGAGTCCGACGGCGTGGATCCACCGTCTGTGAGCGAGCCGAAGAGGTCAGCTGACTTCTGGGCTGCCTCGTCGAGCAAGCGCGCCCGAGCCAAAGGCGAAGTCAGGGGCAGCGGAAAGTCTTTTAGAGTTGTACCGGTGAACTCGTAGAATCGTTCCCAGTCCGACGACGTAAATCCTCCACCCTCACCCCGAATCCCTTTGTCGTGGCTGTTCTGCTTGAGCCAGAAGCAGGCGGTCGAGGAGTTGAGCACTCCGAGCAACGCGAGGTGATCGTCCTCCGGCGCCCCCTCCGGCAGCTTGATCACCGGAGCCGACCTATTAAATACCTTTCCGCCGCGATCCAGCACGAAGTGGTTGTGGGTCGATACAAAGGCAAACGAAATCGAGAGTGGCACCTGGAAGCGCTTCGTGAAGAACATTGAGTATTCGAACCACTCGAGCCCCCGTTCGATCTGCGTCAAGCCGTAAGCAACGCGCGAACTTAGAATTTGCCGGAATGGCCACAGGAACCGGGTAACCGATTCACTCCCTTGAGCCTCGAGTGAAACGCAATCATACGGCCAGATAGAGCCAATCGGATCCGCAATCCGCCAGTCGCGCGTGACGTCGCCTTCGACCATTAAGCGAACATGATTGGTGTCGATTCCATGACGTCTCGCGGTGCGCGCCCCGATCATGAATGCCGAGTCCTCGCGCGTGACGGCGCCAAACCCTATTTCGCTGGCCACTTGGCCGAGCCGCTGAAAACCAGCTCCCTCTACAGTAGCCAATAGTCGGTCAGCTCCGCCGCCAGTAAGGCTCCAGGGGTGAGATAATAGGGCTTTACGCGGAAGATTTACAACGGAGATGTATTCGTTCTCAAAGCCGATCCGGCCGACGTTTTCAGCAATGGACCTCCAGACCATCCCCCTTGCGGGATCCTCCGGCTGTCCTGGCTCGCCACGGATACCGAGTACAGCCTTTACGGTATCTCCGCTAGGAGACTGGGGCTGCCCAACGAGGATGACGGTCGGGGTCCCGTGCCCCGGAATGTAGGCGCCCGAGGTGTCAACGACAAGTCTCAGATCTTGCTTGCGAAGGAAGTCTTCGATTGAGCCCTTTTCATCCTGCGTAGCGGTTGGCGTCGACGTGGTGGAGAACGAGGATGGCCTGCACGATCGTGGTCGCTCGTCGTGGGCAGCAACGCAGCTTGGCCAGGACCTTCCAGGTCTTAAGCGTGGCGATCGCCCGTTCGCCGCGGGCGCGGATCTTCGCGTGGGCGCGGTTCACGGCCTTCTGCCGGCGTGACAGCTTGGGCCGGAAGCGGCGCCGCTTGAACGGCGTGTGCACGCTCCCGCCGGCTCCCTGATAGCCCTTGTCCGCGAAGGTCATCACATCAGAGCTGGTCAGCGCCTCGATGATGCCGTGGGTCCGGGCTGCGGTCAGGTCGTGGAACGAGCCGGGTAGTGCCGGCGAAGCCCAGACGAGGCGGCCAGCCGCGTCGGTGATGACCTGCACGTTCACGCCGTGGCGCTTATGTTTTCCGGAGTAGTACGGCCTCTGGTCGGCAACCCGGTCGATCGGAATCAGGGTGCCGTCCAGGATCGCGTACGCCAGCCGGCGGATCCGGTCCATGGCGGTGGCCAGGTCATCGGCGGTCGACGCGAGCAGGGCTACAGCTTCCTGCACGTACCGCCATGCGGTACTCACGCCGACGGCGAACCCGGCAGCCAGGCGGGTGTAGGTATCACCGTTGCGCAGGTGAGCCAGAGCGAGCAGTGCTTGCCGTCCCGCGTCGAGGCGTCGCCACCTGGATCGACGCTGGTTGCGGTGGCTGCGGATACGGTCAGCGAGGTGGTTCAGCGTCCGGCTGGACAACGAGATCGTGGACGGGTAAGACAGCACAGGCGAGGCTCCCGTGTTGGGGCATCGGGTTTTGGTCGATTTGCTGTCTTACCTGGAGCCTCGCCCTCATCGATCACCGGGCTACGCACACCGTCCCTGACCTGCAAGATCAGGTTGGAAAACGCTCATTAGTCGCGATCCGAACTCTCGCTTCATAAAGGAGTTCGACGTGATCTGACCGGTCCAGCCAGCCGGGCGGTCGCCTGCCGTAGACTTCGCCAGCTGGAAGAACCGCTCCATGAACGGGACTGTTAGGGCATAAGTTCCCTTGCATGTCGGGTAGAGCTCGCGATAGGCCCCGTTTAGCTTTCGATCCTTGACCGTGATGTACGGCGGATTACCCACAACGACGTCGTACTTGCCAGGCTCCAAAATCGAGCGCAGCGCCGCCAGATCCTCAGACGCGTAGGCGAAACCGCTCAGCCCTGCGTCGTAATCCTCCACACCGGGTAGCTCGAGCGCTAGCTGCGGCCGTCCATGCAGCAGGGAATCGCCTGCCGCGAGGTGGAACCGGAACGCAGGCGCTTGCTCCAAGGTATTCAGGTCCGCGGCCTGTAGCGCCGCGAGCATAAGGCGGAAGCGAGCGATGGCGACGGCGAAGGGGTTGAGGTCCACGCCGTGAATTGCATCAAGTGCGTGCTGAACACGAGCTTGTACTTCCAAGCCCGGCGCGTGTGAGGCCCAGCGATCGTTGAGCCGGGCGAAGGCGCCGAGGAGGAAGTGACCCGACCCGCAGGTGGGGTCGATGAGCTTGAAGCCTTCGAGCGACCGCTCGGCGAGCGCCGGCTCCATTGTCTGGTCGAGGATGAACTCCTCGACGAACTCCGGGGTCTGGAGCAGCGCGAACGTCTTCTTAGCGTAGTCGGAGAGGTCTTGGTAGAGGTCGCCCAGGAAGCGGGTCGACAGGTCGGGGTCGGCAAGGTCCCAGACGAGGTCGCCGTCGGTGGTGCGTTCGCGCCAGAAGGCGATAAGCCGCTTGGTGGCCTGGCCCGATGGAGAAACCGTCCACAGCGGCGAGTGCGACTCGACCAGATCCCGGGTCGCCTTCGTGCTTCGTAGGTATTCGACCGCCTGAAGCACCCACTCCCGGTCGGTGTCTTCGGGGTGGGCGCGGAAGTAGGCGAGTTCCGCGTCCAGCGCCTCCTGCCGGCGGTCGGCGGGACCGGCGATCCAGACCGGCTTGAGCAGGCGGTTGTCCTCGCAGAATCGTACGAAGACCGTGGTCAGCACCCACGCGACCGCGGCCTGCGTCACCCGGTCGTCGCGCCACTCCTGCCACGACATGGCCGTCCGCTCGCGGCTTTCCGCGACCTTGTGCTCCTGCTTCCACGTCGCCAGGATGTCGGGCTGCGAGGCGACACGGTCGCGAAGGTCGTCCTCCAGATCGAGGACTACCTTCTTGAGCGCTGTCGTCAACCCCGTTGAGACCGCCATTGCTACTGCTCCTTTTGGGTGGCTGCGGTCAGGGCAGCCGTGCTGTCGATCCACTCGTTGTCGAGGTTGACGAACTGGTTGGGTGCGGCGAGCGGAACCGGCCGGCCGTCAATCACAGGACCGTGGTTGCCGTTGAGCTGCGGCACGAGCAGCCAGACCGCACGGCGGCGCGGGGCGGCCAGGTCCGTCCAGCGGGTGAGCAGCGCCATGTTGCCGTAGCGGGCGAGCGGCGACGCGTCCGTGAGCAACACGGGCGAGTCGTCGCGTCCCGCGGACAACGCCCTCTCGACGGTGGCCTCGACCTCGGGCCAGGATCGGCGGATCAGCTCATCCAGACCGCGACGGGGACGGCTCGACTCCCGTTCGGCGTCCGCGGCGCGTACCAGATCCCAGGGCATGTTGGCGGCCGCGGACACGGCACGCAGCGCGTCCAGCAGTGCTCCGGTCAGGTCCACCGTCGTCGCCCCGTACCGCGCCTTGACGGCGTCAATCAGACGGCCCAGGCGATCGGCGCGGGTGCCGAGCGCGAGGAAGGACCGGCTGCCGATCGAGGTCTCCAAACGGGCACCCAGCGCACCCGTGGCACCCACCGGGGAGGTGGTCACGGCGAGACTGGTCGCCGACCGGGAATCCAGCCCGGTTGTCGCGGAACCGGTGTCCAGGGCCCGGTAGACCCGAAGCCGGTCGTCGAAGATCAGGCCGAGACCAGCCTCCGTGATCAGGCTGTCGAGCGTCGGCCGCCGCGGCAGCTCCGGCACGGCGGGGAACCGAACCCGTACGCGTTCGCGGATCTCGTCCGGGGTGAGCTGCTGCCCGCCGAAGTCCGCGAACGTCTGGGCCAGGGCCGCGACCGCGGTGAAGCCGCGGTGGTGCAGATCTCCGGCACCTGAGGCAGCCGCGTGGGTCGATGCGGCGGCGGCCAGAGTCACCCGGCGCAGCGGGTCGGCGAGGGCCGCCGGCCATCCGCTCTCGGTGGGGACAGCTGCTTCGAGGCGGGCCTGCACGCGTTGCGCCGGGATGACCAAATTGGCGGCGTCGCCGGCCGCGTTGACGAGACGGTCCGCCTCCGAGGCGAGCGACTCGGCGACATCGCACAGCGCCTGGTCCTCGGCCAGCAACGTGACCACTCCCGCGCGCCTGCGTACCCAGACGGGGGGCTGCGAGCCGTCGGCCTTGTTCATTGCCTTGCGGCGTTCGAGCGCGAAACGCAGCAGACCACGAGCCAGCCGCTCGTCGGGATGGGCCGCAGGCGCGAGCGTTTCTGCCACCGTGCGGGTCAACTCGGCGATCGTCGCGACCGAGCCGAGTTCGGTGAGACGGGCCGAGACCGCTTCGGCCAACCGGTCGAGAAGCGCTCGGGCGTCGTGATCCCCGGCCCACCGCTCTTGCAGGGTTCCGAGCAGCGTCGTGACGCGCGACTGCTGGACTGGCTCGTCGAGGTTGGCCCCGAGCTGGGCGTGCGTCGCGAAGGCGTCGAGCGTCGTGTCGAACCCCAGGATCAGGCGGACGACTCCACCGCGTGACGGTGAGCGCGGCGTGGCGACAACTCTCAGCAGAAGGTCTGCAGCTGCCGTAGGGGTGAGCTCCGGACCGCTTCGCTCCGCCGTGCGGATCTCGGAGCCGAGCCGGGCGCGCCATTCCTTGATGCGCGAGGTGAGCTGCAGGCGGGTCGCGTTCTTGACGCCCTGAAGGCGGGACAGCTGCACCGGGTCGACGGTCAGCAGCTCGCCGACCGTCTGGACGGCATAGGGTTCCAGCGCCGACAGGGCGCGGGCGGTCAGCCCGGAGTCGCGCAGTGGCGTGGTCAGGGTCGCCCGAGCTGCCAGCTCGTCGTAGGACTCGTCGGGCTCGGTCGTGGCGTCCTTCGCGAAGATCCTCAGCCATGCAGCCCGCATCGCCTCGGCGGTGTGATGCCGGGCGCCGGCATCGCGGGCCAGTGCCTTACGGAAGAAATCGACCAAGTCGCCGGCGAGCGTGGCGTCGAACATCTCCGGCCTGATGGTCGCCTCATCCGGAATGCTTCCCGGGTCGCCCTCGCCGTCTCCGTAGACCGGCGTGCTGCCGGTCGCCATCTCGAAGAGAACCACCGCGGCGGCGTATCGTTCCGCTGCCGAGTCGTACCGGTCCCGCGTGCCGATGAGGAACGGGTCGAGGTACGGCGGGGTGCCGGCCTGGGTAGCAGAGGCTGCAGCGCGGGTCAGGGAGAAGTCAAAAAGGATCAGGTGCTTGGTGCGGTCACCGCGGCTTTCCCGCACGCCCAGGTTGGACGGCTTGATGTCCCGGTGGTCGATCCCGGCCTTGTCCAGCGCGACGAGGCAGTCCAGCAGGTCCGTCCCGTACCGTTCCAGCAGGTCAAATGACAGGCGGGTGCGCGTCCGCAGCGCGGTGGTGAGAGTCTCCGGCCCGGCACTTTCGAGCAGGAGGGCTCGCCGGCCGCCGACTACGATCGGTCCTTCGAGAATCTTCACGATCCGCGGGACGTCGAGGCGCCGCAGCGCCTCCGCCTCATCGTCGAGACGGGTCGCGGCGGTGTCGTCGAGAGCCACTTTGAGGACACACTCGCCGTTTCCTTCGACGTGCAGATCCTGCACGAGCAGACCCACCGCGGTCGAGCCCTGCCCGAGGCGCCGAACTAGCCGGAACCTTCCGTCGAGGACGGCGCCGGGTGCCGCCTCGAGCGGATCGGTCTCCTCACTCGTCGCGGCGTCGCGCTCGGCTGCGGCAAGCTGCGACAGGAACGCTGCGACGTCGGCCGTCCGCCGACTGGGCGCCGGATCGGTTGCCTTGAGGACGAGTGATCGCAGCGTCGACGGGACCTGAGGCAGCTCGATCGCCAGATCGAGGCCGTGCTGGTCGCGCAGGCGCTGCCTGAGAGCACTCCGGTTGGGCGCCGGCGGTCTCCCGGTGATCAGGTAGAAGGCGAGTGTGCCCAACCCGAACACATCAAGCCGGATACGGTCGGCGTCTGCGCTCCACACCCCCTCCGGAGCGCTGAACACCTCCGCCGTTCCTGATCCGTGGTCGGCGAGGGCGGCGTCGACCAGAGAGGTCACCCCGTGGACCGAGGAATGGGTGGCCGCGGCGCCCTGGACGCTGCCGGCGCCCTGCCAATCACCGACCCGCACCTTGACATCGCTCTGGGTACCGGGAACCGGACGCACCCAGACCGCCTGCGGGATCAGCCCGCGGTGCACGACCCGGTTGTTGTGGGCGTACTGCAGTGCCTCGCCGATCTGGCGGATCATCGACAACTGCGTCGCCAGCGGCACACCCTGATTCTGGCCGGCCAGCCACAGGTCAAGGCGCTGCCATTGCTGGTCGTAGGGGTAGACCAGCCCGATGCCGAGCTCCGACTCGACCAGGTCGCGCGGGCGCAGCAGCCCGTCGTGCTGCAGCCGCGACATGACCCGGAACTCGTGCTCCGCGATCCGTCGGGCCGACGCCCGCTCTTGCTGACCGGCCGTGGGTGGCAGGACTCGGAACCGGATCCGGGCGCGGTCCTGCTGGACCACCCGGTGGTAGGCGAGCCAGTCCTGCCAGCCCTCGTCCGAGTCGATGGCCTGGTCTTCGATGACCCAGGACCCTGCCTCACGCTCCCGGCGTTGTACGAGACCGATGCGTTCGAGCAGCTTGACCAGGATGTGTTCCTGGTTCGGTCCGATCGCCCGCCGCCCCGCGGGTTCGAGCACCAGTTCAGAGATCTCCGTGAGGTTGCTCTGGGTGCTGCGGCCATCCAGGCCGTAGAGGTTGATCGCGCTGGACGGGCCAAGGGCGCAACGCAGATCGGGATGGTGCAGGAAGACTGCCTCCTGCACGAACGGGATGACATCTCGCTCGTCGGGAATCTGAACGTGCTGCTCTTGCGCCCATAAGCGCAGCTCGTCCTTAAGCTTGCTCGCGAAAAACTGCGCCTTGCGCCGCGCCAGCTTGAGCGGGGAATCCTCCGGCCGCCGGCCATCGCGAGCCCAACGCTGGTCATCGCCGCGGAGGGTGCCAGAGTAATACTTCAGCTCGATGAGGTGGAGTTGCTTACGGCCGAGCAGGAGCAGGTCTACCTCGTGCCATCGACCCCGTGAGTCGCGGAACTCGAAATTCGACCAGGCCCGAAACGGCGTCTCGCTGGGCATGATCCCGCGGACTAGTGCCAGCCCTTCAGCCTCGTGCGGGAACTGTGAGGGCGAGACCTCGATCCACCGGTCTTGCCCAACCTCTGCCACTGTTCGCCCTCCCCACCGCGCCTGGCCGTCCCCGAACCTACCGCCCTGAGCCGCAGGAGCATATCCGGCCAGTAGCGGATGACCATGGTCTCCGCTCAGCAAGTTGCCGCCCTACGACGAGATGTACATCTGCGGGATTCGTGTTGGCTGATTGGCTAGTGCGGTACAGACGGATGGCTGGGCAACGGTAGATGTGTGGCTGCTGTGCTGGTCGGCTCAGCGGCTTCGCGGACGTACGTTCTTGCGGATCCCGCGCCTTCGGCCTGAGGGCTGGGGTAGGCGCGGTGCACAGCATGTTCACGGCAAGCGACGCGACGGTATTGGTCACGCGAGGTAGGCCAGCCGGAACGGTGCAACCGGTCATCCTCGCCCAGCGCTCGATGAAGATCGCCGTCGCCTCGGGTCGAGTGAGTCCGAGGCGCCGCGTGTTCATCACGGTGATCAAGAGGGGTATGAGTAGGACGGGCGAAGGTCCCGGCACCCGGATGTGGCCTCGCATGCGGCTCATCGGCTGCGCATCCAGAGTCTCAGGGTCGGCCCGGCGACGAGGTGAGGAATGCCGCTATCGCCAGCAGGAGGAGCACGGTGCCTGTGAAGCTGGCGGCTCCGGTCAAGATCCCGTCGACCGGATCTTTCGAGCTCATCCCTGTCAGCAGCCCGGCGGCCGCGCCCACCATGAGGCTGAAGATGATGATCACCGCGAGCCAGAGGGGGCGCGTCGGAGGAGTCATTGCCGATCCGTCCTTTCGTGGCCTCCGGCTGTTCCCGGGTGCTTGTGGGGCACCGGGGCACGTCAGCGCCTGTCGATGGCGAACAGCGTGCGGCGGAGAGGGGAAGCTGTGAGGGTAGAGTAGCGGAAGTTCTAACACGGTTCAAAAATTCCAGGAGGCGAGTCTCACGTGTCGACCGTGGAGCTATCCACCCCTTTGCGACGGCTCGTGCGGCTTGTCGAAGAGGATCTACGCGCAACCCGGGTCAGCGAAGCCTCGGACGTGCAGGTCGACCAGGTAGCGGTCGCGTGGGTGCTGAGCATTCTGTTTGTGCGGTTCGCGGAGGACAACCGCCTGATCGATGGACCGTCGCCACCTGCGGTGCCGAGCCAGCAGCTGCCTTGGCTCCGCTCCCGGATCGAGGCCTTCGCTGCGGTCGATCCCGGAACCGGGCTGTTCGAGCGCGGGCAGAACGCGCTCTTCGACCTGCCGATCTCGGAACAGATGGCCAGCCAACTGGTCGGCTTCTGGAACCGCACCGACGCGGCCGGAAAGGCGCAGGACCTCGGCGCCGCTGACCTGAACACCCGCTTCCTCGGCGACCTCTACCAGGTCATCGATGAGAGTGCCAGCAAGCAGTACGCCCTGCTGCAGACGCCTGCCTTCGTCACCGAGTTCATCTTGGATCTCACGCTTGAACCTGCGATCCAGGAGCGTGGGCATGAGTCCCTCCGCCTGATGGATCCAGTCTGCGGGTCGGGGCATTTTGTCCTGGCGGCATTCACGCGGCTGTTTTCCGCCTGGCGGCGGGCCGCTCCCACGGTTGCTGTCGAGGATCTGGTCGGTCGTGCGCTGCGCTCCGTGCACGGGGTGGATCTCAACCCTTTCGCCGTGGCTATCACCCGGTTCCGCCTGCTCATGGCTGCGGTGCGCGCGTGTGGCGCCACGAGGCTCAGCGAGGTTGCCGGGTTTGACTGGCGGTTCTCGGTAGCCGTCGCCGATTCGCTGGTCGAGGACCCTTTCGGCGGTGACTACGACGTGGTGGTGGGCAATCCGCCCTACGCCACCGTCCGGGACAAGATCCTCGATGAGGTCTACCGCGCCCGGTACGACGCCTGCGTCGGCAGGTACGCCCTCACGATTCCCTTCTCGCAGAGGCTTTTTCAGTTGGCGCGGCCCGGTGGACATGTCGGTCAGCTGACGTCCAACTCGTTCATGAAGCGCGAGTTCGGTCGAAGGCTCGTCGAGGAGTTCTTCGGGCACCGGGTCGCGCTCACGCACATCATCGACACTTCGGGCGCGTTCATTCCAGGCCACGGCACGCCCACCGTCATATTGATCGGACGCAATGAGCCGCCTCGTGACGCGGCGCCGGTGCTCACCGTGACCGGTCTACGTGGCGAGCCGGCCGTGCCGTCCGATCCCGCTCAGGCGCCGGTCTGGCGATCGTTGCTGCGACAGACGGCGCATCCTGGTCACGCCGACACGTGGTCGGCGTCTCGCTACGTCAGCCAAGAACAACTCCGCTCGTTTCCGCTGAGGATTGCAACAAGCGAGGCGGACGAGGTCCTTGCGCAGATCGCCGGTGCGCCACGTCGGCTGAACGACTATGTGGTGCGAATTGGATACTTCGCCAACACGGGATCGGATGACATCTTCACCGCGCCACGTCACACCTTCGCGACGCTTGGAATTCCTGATGACGACGTCCTTGTGGGCGTGATCTCCGGCTCCGAGGTCCGGGACTGGAACGCCCGGGCCGACCGTTACGCGTTCTGTCCGTACGATTCATCGGGCGATATCGTCTCGATCGAGCAGCATCCCGCGCATCTACGACGGCTGTGGCCGTACAGGCTGGTGCTGCAGAACCGCCCTTCCGGCAGCGACGGATCTTCCGACAAGAGCGGAAGGCCCTGGTACGGCTGGCATCAGTTCGTCGGTCGAAGGGGCACGCACGATCGGCTGATCACGTATTCCTGGATCGCCACCCACAATCATTTCGCTTCCCTGCACACGGATGAGGTGCCACTGCAGTCCGCGCCGATCATCGAGCTTCCTCCCGACGCGCCGGCACAGCGTCGGACCGACCTGACCGCGTGGCTCAACAGTTCTTCGGTTTGCTTCTGGTTGAAGCACGGCAGCAACAGCAAGGGCAAGTCAGGCCTCGACCAGACCGGTACCGGCGAACACTGGGACGTCTTCTATGAGATTGCGGCCACCCGGCTGCGTGAGCTTCCATTGCCCGAGAAGCTGCACACCACGTATGCCGATGAGTTGGACCGGCTCGCCCGGGAGCTGTCTGAGGCCGCCCCCGCGGCGGTCCTCAGCCGCCAGTCCCCGAGCCGCGAAGGCTTCTCCACGGCTCGCTCCCGTTGGGAAGCTATCCGCGCCCGTATGGTGGCCCTGCAAGAGGAGCTGGACTGGGAGGTCTATCTCCGGTTTGGCGTAGCCAAGGACGAGGGCCTGCTGGCCGCTGCCTCCGCCGTTCCGCCACTGAGCTTTGGCGAGCGAGCCTTCGAGATCGCCATGGCTCGACAGTTGGTCGTGGGCGAGCTGGACACTGCTTGGTATGTGCGGCACGGCGGCCTTCCGACCACCGATCTGCCCGCCTACTGGCCGGCGTCCTATCGAGAGGTGGTTAAGCGGCGCATCGATGCGATACAGCGGGACAGGCGGTTGCGGACTCTGGAAAAGCCGGAGTTCAAACGACGGTGGGCCTCCACGGGCTGGGACGTCATGGCGGCCGATGCCCTGCGAACCTGGTTGCTCGACAGGTGCGAGACGGCCGAGCTCTGGTACGACGACGCAGACGGCGCAAGGCGCGCGCGACCGCTAACGGTAACGAAGCTCGCCGAGCTACTGGGCGAGGACCCGGCAGTCATCGAGGCCGCTGGGCTGTACGCACCAGGCCAACCGCTGGTCGACGTCGTGAGGGGTCTGTTCGCAGACGAGGTCGTTCCCTACCTCTCCGCCCTACGTTATCGGGATTCAGGCATCGCGAAGCGCGTTGCGTGGGAGGAGACGTGGCGGCTCCAACGGGACCAGGATCAAGTTCATACCGCGCCGGTCCCGCTACCACCGAAATACAGCAGCGCCGACTTCCTAAAGGCCAGCTATTGGCGGCACCGTGGCAAGTACGACGTGCCTGGCGAGAGGTTCGTGTCCTATGCGCGCTCGGGGGGCGCGATCAAGGACGCCATGGTGGGGTGGGCCGGCTGGCCCGTCGAAGACCGGGCAATGGTGTTGTCCGACCTCGCGTCAGCCGCGCCGACTCGCGATGACGCCGTTCCGCTGCTCGCCGGTCTGCTCGAGTTGCTGCCGTGGGTGAAGCAATGGTGTAGTGACCGGCAGTACGAGAGCCACCGCACGCTGCTGGACGACTTGATGGTCCGGTGGGTCGTCACTGAGGAAAATCTACGCGATTGGCGTCCCCTGAAATCGAAGCGCGGGCGGCCTCGCAAGCACAGTTGAGCAGCAGGCTGCAGGAGCCGAGCGACCCTGGACAGTAGCCCCCGCATGTCCGCTGATTGCACCTGTCCGGCCGGCTCTGGCGTTCAGTCGGCCAGCCTGGGCAAGATGCGCGGATGGCCGTGAACTTTGTGCTGACCGAGGCGCGTGACGTGCCGTCCGGTGACCCGCTCGGGCGAACCTGGGTGGGGTGGGAGGCGACCGCGACCGATGACGAACTGTGGGAGGTCAACCGTGGCCTCTGGACCGTCGGGGGCCGGGTCGACGGCGAGCGAATCGCCACCCTGTCGTTCGATGGTCGTGTCCAGGTCGTCGCTGAGATTGAGGGCCGCACCCGCCACGATGTTGACGGCGTGACGAAGTGGGCGCTGGTCGGGCGGGTGCTGCGCCCTGGCGACCCCGTGCACGACGCGCTGAAAGGTGCGCCGGCGCCTCGACACCGCAATCCGGTGAGCTACTTCGATACCGCCAGGCTGGACGTGCTCCCCGCGGCCGACCGGGCGGGCATCGATGAACGTGAGCGGGCCACCATGGTGGTGACGTGGAACCCCGAGCGGTGGAACCCGGACGACTGGGTGGAGACCGTCTACCCCCGAGACGTTGAAGCCGTCGAGTCGGGCCGGCTCCTGCGGGACCGATGGTCCACTGGAAGCCGCAAGGGCGGCATCGAGCCAGGTGACCGCATCTTTTTCCTGCGACAGGGACCAGAACCACGGGGCATCATCGGCAGCGGCACCGCCGCGAGCCGAATCTTCCCTGATGAGCAATGGGACGACGAACGCGCGGGCCAGCACGCCAACTACGTACTGATCGACTGGGACACGCTCCTGCTGCCCGAGGACGGGCTGCCGCACGCGCTCCTGGTCAACCACATTCCTGAAGCCGGCGCATGGCGGCCGCAAGGTAGCGGATGGGTCCTGGCGCCGTACGTCGCCGCGAAGCTCGAAGAGCTCTGGGCGGCACATCTCGGTCATCCCGCTCCGCTACCGGCTCGCGGTTCGCCTCGACAAGGCTGGCAATTAGATCCCACGCGGCGCCGAAAAGTCGAAGACGCCGCCCAAGACCGACTAATGGCGCACTTCCGGGACCGTGGCTGGATCGTGCAAGACGTCCGGTTCGGCAATCCTTACGACGCTATCGCCACCAAGAACGATCAGACGTTATGGCTTGAGGCCAAGGGCACCGAGACCGCGGGCGCGACTGTGATCGTCTCGCGCAACGAGGTGCAGTGGGCGCGGGAACACGTCGGCTACTGCGTGCTCGGCATCCTGTCCGATGTCGTCTTCACGGCAGACGGTGAAGCGGTCCCGGCAAGCGGCACTTTCCGGGTCTTCACCTGGAACCCTGACGGCGGTGCGCTCTCGGCCCGTGACTACGACTTCACGCCGTCGGAAAATGACCGACAGTACTGAGGCGGACGGGTCGGACGGGACTGACCCCGGCCTGGGCTGTTCGGCTTGCTTGGGCCCGCAGCGGCAGATCGTCATAGTCGTACTGGAACCGAGCCCGGTCTGGTGCTCACGACAGGCCATGTGGGTGCTCCGCGGGTGCTCCGGCGGAATTGGACGACCAAGCATCCGGGGGACTGAGCGGTACACCGTCTCGGTGAAGTCGCGGCCTGACTAGGAATAGATGGGCCCATGCGACTCAGTTGGACGAATCGAGTCTACGATCATCTATCTCTTAATCCGCGGGTTCGGGGTTCGAGTCCCTGGCGGCGCACCAACGAGCAAGGCCCTGATCTGGTAGAACTCTGCCGGTCGGGGCCTTTTTCGCGTACGCCGGGGGCGGCTGGTGGCTCGGTGGGTGCTCGGGAGCCGTTGGACCCGGCAGGCGATGCCGGGACCGGCCGTCACCGGTGGGACGCGGCCTGGAAGGGCCATGATCACCGATGGGCGATCATGGCCGGGCCGATCTCGTCATCTTCGATTGTGACGGGGTGTTGGTGGACAGCGAGCCGGTCGTCAGCCGTGTAGGCCGGTGTACCGGCGCCGGCTGCCGTTACCACCATCCGCGACTGTGGCGCCGAAGGCGCGATCGAGACGAGGGTGCTCTCCGGATCGCGACGCAGAATGGCGGTACACCCCAGCACATTCGACCGTGGCCATCGCTGTGCGCTTGTCCGCCGCTGCGAGGTCGACGCCGAGGGTCAGCACCGCACCACTCTAGGTGCCGTTAGCGCAGTAGGACATGGCTCGACCGACGGTCGTTGACCGACGTTTAGCTGTGTCCGAGATCCGATGTGCTGAGTCGGGGCCGGGCGCGGCTGCCGCGTTGAGGGAAACGTCGTTGGCTCCGTCCATATTGGTCATGCTGCTTCGTCGTCCGACACATGGATCGATGAATGTTGGCTAGGCTCTTGGCGACGGGGGAGGTTCACATGTCATCGCGCACGGGGGCGAGTGCGTTTCTTGCGGTGGTGTTGTCGGTTGTGCTGGCCGGTTGCGGCACGGATGGCGGCACACAACCGCCAGCGGTCAGCCAGAGCCCGTCGCCGGCGACCGCCGCGCCGGCGGCCAGCGAGGTGGCCGCCTCGGTTGAGCCCGAGTCCGCGCCGGTCAATCCCGTCGAGGTGCTTGCCCGCAATACCCGGCGTGCGTATGCGGCGTGTGGCGGCTGCGGAGGAGTGCTCGCCCTTTCCGGTGTTGAGCTGCAGGCGGCGATCGACTCCCTGGTTGCCGAGCACTCCAAGCAGGCCGGCCCGGCACTGACGCGAAAGAACGCGGAGCTTGCCCTTTACGGTCCGGCCGGGGCGACGCCGAAGGTGGCCGGGGACAACGTCCAGGGATACGACGTGTTGTTCTACGACGCGTCGGGCAAGCTGGTGCTGGGACGCCAGATCAAGACGTTCGCCGGCAAACCCAACCAGTTTCCGAACCGACTCCGCGCCGCAGCGCCTAGCATGGAATACGACGGAGAGCTGCTGGTCCAGGTAGCGCCCGGTGTCGACGCGGCGGCGGCCGAGGGCATGATGAGAAGCTTCTGGGGCAACCGCTCCGATGCCCGGCTGGCCGTCTACCAGAACATGTGGGTGGCGTTCCGGTCTCCGGACGGAAGGCCGCTGGGCTTGTGGATGCCGGGCGCGCGTGGCATGGGTGTGCCGGGCTGAGCGGGGGACGACCTGTGGGAATTGACGCCACCTTGTTCTGCCTGTGCCGACGGGTCCAGCTGGTCCTCGGCAAGCCGGTGCGTAACTCGTGGGACGACATCATCTATTTCGCCTACGCGCACCCGAGCATCCCCAAGCACAGTCAGTCGCGGCGGATGTCGGGGGCGTTGTGGAAGATCTTTGCGGAGCATGTCGGTCACCAGTTGCAGGTGATTTACGACTCTCAGTTGGAGTACGACGAGATGTGGGAGCCGCCTGGGCCTCCGGCCATGATCGGCGGTGACGAGCCTGGCGACATCGAGTTCGATGACTACCTTGCCGACTGGCCCGAGAACAGTTTCGCCGACTACCCCAGTAAAGGGTGGGATGTGTCGAAGACCGGCTACCTGGCCTGTTTCCGATGTCGGGAACGGCTCTGCCTGGGGCAGGCGGTGCGTGACGCCGACGGTCGGGTGCTGTTCTTCCACAGTGGCGGTCCGGAGGCTCCGGCCAACTCCCGGCAGCCGGTACTCAACCGGGCGGCCTGGCGGTTTCTGGCCCGTCACTCGACCCACGAGATGCCGATCATTGTTGGCCCACCGTACGACCGGGACACCGACAGTTACGTCGAGATCGGCGGCCAGCGGCTTGACGACGTGCCGTTTGACGACTATCTGGCCAACTGGCCCGGGTAGGCCGGGCGCATTCACCCTGCGTCGCTCCGCATCAACGGACGACGCCACGCCGAAAGCCCACCCGAGGCGCGTCACGGTGGTGCTCCCTGGGTGCTCGGCCGCCACGGACCGGCTCGCTCAGACTGGACTGCGGGATAATTCCGTTTGGCACAAACGGGCAAAGCCAGATAGCGCGTGGACCGGTGAGACCTGAAGGAACGGAAGAGCACTGATCAACGCCGCCTCTTAATCCGCGGGTTCGGGGTTCGAGTCCCTGGCGGCGCACCAACGAGCAAGGCCCTGACCTGGTAGAACTCTGCCAGTCAGGGCCTTTTTCGCGTATCCCGGTCGTAGGTGGTCGCTCGGTGGGTGCTCGAGAGCCGTTGGACGGCGGCGGCGTCGGTGGGACGCGGTGCGGTGCCAGCGGACAGATCCATAGATCACGGGTGCGCTGGTGCCTGGTCGCTCTGGACGTGGATAGGGGCCGGTTGTGCGTCGGATCGTGCGTAGGTCGGTGCGCGCCATTCTGCTGGACGAGGACGACCGCCTCGTGGTGATCAAGCGGCTCAAGCCGGGCCAGGTGCCGTACTGGACGACGCCGGGCGGTGGCGTGGAGTCGACGGATGTCTCTCTGGAGGCTGCGCTTCGCCGGGAGTTGCACGAAGAACTCGGTGCCGAGGCCGAACGGTTCGCCCAGGTGCTTCTGTTCACCGTCCCGGCTGGTGAGGGTGTTTCCGTCCAGCACTTCTTCGTCTGTCGGCTACTTGAGCTGCGGGAGGCTGCTCGAACCGGGCCGGAGTTCGATGACCCGTCGCGTGGTGACTACCAGCTTGACCGAGTGACGATCGAGAAGCTGCCTGCGGTGGATCTCAAGCCGGAAGGGCTGGCCGAGTTCATCACCTCCAGCCAGGAGGCACTGCTCTCGGTGTAGGCAGCTTGGCCAGAGCATCCTTGCTTGGAGTCGGCGTCGGCCCGTCGCCGCATAACCCCTACGCGGGCGGCATGAGGGAGCCCAGTGCGGACCGGACCTACGCCACCGGATGACCTCCCGGTCTCGGCCTTGCAGCCTGAGCTGCTGCGGAGTGTTCGTGAGGGGCAGGTCGTCTACCTCAGCGAGCAGCATGAACCGGTCGCCGCTGTCGTGCCGCTGGAGGTAGCGAGGGCGGGCCTCGCGGCACTGGGAAAAACCGACGAAGGGCTGCGGTGACGGTCCTGCCTGGTACCTGTTGATGAACCAGCGCCCGGCGGCGCCCAACATGCAATACGACGGAGAGCTGCTGGTTCAAGTAGCGCCCGGTGTCGACGCGGCGGCTGTGGAGGGCATGATGAAACGCTTCTGGGGCAACCGCTCCGATGCACGGCTGGCCGTCTACCAGAACGTGTGGGTGGCGTTTCGTTCTCCGGACGGCAGGCCGCGGGGCTTGTGGATGCCGGGCGCCCGTGGCATGGGCGTGCCGGGCTGAACGGGGGGACGACCTGTGGGGATAGACGCCAGCCTGTTCTGCCTCTGCCGACGAGTCCGCCTCTTTCTCGGCAAGCCGGTGCGTAACTCGTGGGACGACATCATCTACTTCGCCTACGCGCACCCGAATGCGCCCAACCACAGTCAGGCGCGGGAGATGTCGGGGGCGTTGTGGAAAATCTTCGCGGAGCACGTCGGCCACCAGTTGCAGGTGATCTACGACTCTCAGCTGGAGTACGACGAGATGTGGGAGCCGCCGGGGCCGCCCGCCAAGATCGGCGGCGACGAGCCTGGCGACATCGAGTTCGATGACTACCTTGCCGGCTGGCCAGAAGATGACTTCGCCGACTACCCGAGTAACGGGTGGGATGTGTCGAAGGTCGGCTATCTTGCGTGTTTCCGTTGTCGGGAACGGCTCTGCCTGGGGCATGCGGTGCGCGACGCCGACGGTCAGGTGTTGTTCTTCCACAGTGGTGGTCCGGAGACTCCGGCCAACTCCCGGCAGCCGGTGCTCAACCGGGCGGCCTGGCGGTTTCTGGCCCGGCACTCCACGCACGAGATGCCGATCGTCGTCGGTCCACCGTACGACCGGGACATCGACGGTTACGTCGAGGTCGGCGGCCAGCGGCCTGGCGACGTGCCGTTTGACGATTACCTGGTCAACTGGCCGGGGTAGGCCGGGCGCATTCACCCTGCGTCGCTCCGCATCAACGGACGACGCCACGCCGACAGCCCACCCGAGGCGCGGTCGGGTTCTCGTGGACGCCGGTGTTGGCCGCCGTGTAAGCGCCACCGGCGCTCGACGATGTCCCACTGACATGTTGTGGTCGGCGGGTCGAGGAAGATTACGGTGTCGGCGGGGCGACCGGCGCGTGCCGGGCGACGACTGGTACGTCGACCGGACCGTATGGTGCGGCGACCAGGGATCACCGCACCCAGACGAGGCTGTACAAGGTCAACTTTGGCTCGCCGGTGAACCACTCCTTGCCCGGCCAGATGATGAGATAGCCGAGATCGGCCTCAGCGGTCTTGACGCAGGCCGCGAGCGGTGCGGCGAACGGGTTGTTCGCCCCGCCGCCCAGGCGCATGATCCGCTGCGCAAAGGTGAGCGGTGGAAACTCGCCACTCCACTCCCGCTGAGCCAGGCAGTCGGCCTCCTTCGGTAGATCGTCGACGGTCATCCCGTCGAAGATCTGCGGCCGGAGCACCCGCGAGATCTGCGCCCCGTTGACCAGCTTCAGCCTGCCGGTGACGTGGTCGAAGGCGATGTCGGCGGTGATGCCCCCCTGGCTGCGCTCCAGATCCAGGTAGGTGTGCTCACCGTTCGCGGTGAAGGTCACCTTCTCGACGTCGAGGCGGGCGGGGCCGTACACCTCGGTGTTTTTGGTCGGCCCACCGGCGTCCGTGACGTCGATATTCGAACCCGGGGCGACGAAGACGACGATGCGGTTGCGCTCCACCTCCTGCACGAAGCGCCCGTCCATGACGATCCGCAGCTTGCGGCCGCTGTTGATCCGGAAGGTCTCGCACGAGGCGTCCGGCTTCTCACGGGCCGCGATTGGGCAGATCAGCAGTTGGGTGACGTCGGCGGGTTCCGCCTTCAGGATCCGCCCGGGCGCCCGGGCGTCCTGGACACCACCGCCGGCGCCGACGCCGAACACCCCCAGCGGGGTCACGATGGAGACGTCCTCGGTCTGCACCTGCACGCTGCCGTCCGAGTTGAGCACGAACTGCACCGGCAGCAGCGGAGGCTGGTAGGCGACGTGCCCCATGATGCCGACCTTCTTGTCCGCGGGTGGCTTGTCGCCGTCGGGCAGCTGCCACTCGTACGGCATGGCGCTGCCGATGGTGACGCCTCCGCTGAAGCAGCAGCTACCCAGGCAGACCAGTACGACGGTGAGCACTACAGCGATCACCTTGCGGTTCACCGCTTGCCCTCCGGGATGGTGTCTGCGTCAACGCCGGCGGGCGGGGTGGCAATGTGCTCCCGTCCGGCTTCGATGCTCTCCGGCCCCCGGCACCACAGGCCGCTGCGGCGGCGGTTCAACTCCTTGGTTAGCCAGGACGAGCCGTCCACCACCACCGTCTCGAGCACGTCGAGCGCGTCGTTGACGCCGGTGCTGTCGAGGACGAGCCGGGCGACCAACCCCTCCGGTTCCCTGCCGTCCCGCAGCTCTCCGAAGTCGCCCAGCTCAACGTCGATGGTGCCGAGCGTGTCGGTGCGGACGACGAAGCGCCGTTGTCGGACGTGCACTTCCGAGGCCGGCTCGGCGGGCGCGGAGGCTCCCGCGCCGCCGTACTGCGGTGTGGCCGCGGTGAGCACGGGACGCCGAACGCTCTGCTCGGTGACCTCCACCTCGCGTAGCCCGCCGTAGGGGATGGAGCGTCGGCTCGACCCGTGCAGGTCGCCGTTTGTGAAGTCGAGCTCGGAGCGGAAGTAGCGGATTCCCGTCGCGGTCAGCAGAAACAGCGTCAACACATAGCGCGAGTAGCGGATCGGCCCGTAGACGAGCCGTGCGCTGCTCGCCCCCGGTGCGCCGGTGGCCAGCTCGAGCGCGCACGCCACCTCCGAGGGGCGGATCCCCCGCTCGCGGAGCATGTCCGCCTTGAAGACCAGCACATCCTGGGCCAGCCAGGCCGCCATCTCCTGGTCGGTGGGGCGATCACGCAGGACCGCGCACCAGCTCTCCCATTCGGCTCGCTCGGCCCGGTACCGCTCGGCCTGCTCCCTGCCCAGGGCGCGGTAGGCCGATTGCCGTGCCCACAACAGCGGCTGGCTACGCCAGAGCAGGGTGACACCGGCGGCGGCGAGGAACGGGAACGCCGACTCCGCGCCGCCGTCGGTCAGCAGCGGGGCGAGCACCAGCAGCGCCGCGACGGCCAGCAGGACCACCCCGAGCCGCTCGGCCCGCCGCAGCAGCGGCCGCTCGCGGTACGTCTCCTCGTGCGCCTCCAGCCGACGGGTGCCCCAGGCGTCGCGGGTCTGCCAGGCGTGCCAGCGGGCGAGCCACACCAGGTGCCCGTTGCGCAGGTCGGACTCGTCGTAGAGGTGCGCGAACTCCCGGGCGAGGGAGTGGCGCAGCCCGGTGGTCATCCGGCTCCAGCTCGTCTGCTGCCCGGGCGCGAAGCTCGCGAAGAAGCCCGCCTCGACGGTACGCACCGCGGCGCGCATCACCTCCGGGTCCGCCTCGCCGGCCAGCGCGGTACGGCCGTAGAACCGCTCCCGATGGATGATGAGCAGCGTGCGGTGGTGCTGCCGCTGCCATCTCGCGTAGCCGCCGACGAGGGCACCGACCCCGGCGAGGGCGAGCGCGTACGTCATCGTGCTGAACGCGCCGAGCGAGCCAAGTTGCGCCACGACGCCGGCAACCCCGACAAGCCCCAGCCCCAGCCCGGCCCAGCGGGCCAGCGTCGTGCCGCGCGAGGGCGGCGCCAGGATGCCGCCGAGTTCTCTCGGCTCGGCGGGGTCGGGTTCGAAGAACTTCCAGACGCGCGACCGCCGGTCGAGGACGTCGCCGGAGCGCTGCTCCCGGACCCGGTTGGCGATCCGACGGAACATCTCGTCCTTGACGGGTCCGGCGAGCAGCCCGTCAAGGTGCCGCTGGTGCTCCTCGGGCAGGCGCGCGTACGCCTTACCTGTCTCTTCGAGGTCGGCGCCGGTCGCCTCTTTGCGGCTGGCATCCGTCGCGGGGTCGCTGATCCGCACGGCGAGGTCGATCAGGGTGACCAGGCTGCCCAGCCGCTTCCGGTCGCGGGAGTCATCGGCGCTCTCGCCGCTCGGGGCGGCACCCTCGGCGACCAGCCGCCGGGCGTTGCCCAGCGCCTGCTGGTGCCGTTCGTCGAGGGCGCTGAGTGTCCGGTCGCTGAGCGCGGCGACGAGGTAGTGGTAGTACACACCGGGCCGGTCACCGTACGAGGTGGCGAGCACCTCGGCCAGTAGCTGCTCCGCGGCTCGGGACATGCCGCCGTCGAGGCGGCGCACCGCCACCTTGTACTTCTTCTCCGGGAGGTCGTCCGGCGCGACGTAGTAGTTGTGTACGCCGTCGTGGATGTGACCGCCCGGGGCGATCACCGGGGAGTTGGGCCCGGAGGTGCGGACGTCCAGGCGGGGCGTCTCAGCCATCTCGCCGCTCCTCCCGGTAGTCGAGGTGCACGCCGCCGCGGATGGTGCCGCCGGTTCCGATCACCGGAGACTGCGGCCCAGAGGTGCTAATCGTGTAGCGGCTGCTGTCCGCGCTCTCCCGGGTGGCCGGTGCGGAGGCGCCGTGGTGGTCGATGCGGGCGGCCAGCGCCAGGGCGAAGGCCGCCGCGTGTGCCGCGGCTCTCGGCTGCCACCCCTCGGCGTCGGTCTGGTCCTTGTGACCACCGGCGTGGTCGCTGATGCCGCGGACGGTGGCGGTGGGCACCGCGTGGTTCACGTGGCCCGCGTGGGCCGCTCCGGCGCTCTCCATCTCCACCGCCACGGCGTCGGCGTAGTGCTGACGCAGGCGGTGGGCCTCCGGCGTCTCCCGCCCGTTCACCACCACCTCCCCGGCGGCGATGGGTTCGAAGTGGACCCTCGGGGTGCGGTCCAGTCCGTCGGCCCAGTCCTCGTCGAGGGCGAGGTGTCGGGCGACCTGCTCCAGCTCGTAGGGCATCGGCCATGCCTGCGGGTACGCCCGGAAGGCACCGTCCTCGCTGCGACCGCCCTGGTAGGCGTACACCTTGGTGGCGACCACGACGTCGCCGAGGGCGAGCCAGTCGCGCAGGCCGCCGGCCACCCCGACGAAGAGTACGGCGGCGGGCTTGTAGTGGTTGATGGCACGTTCCGCGATGACCCCGGCGGCGGGGTTCCCCTGCCCGACGAGCGCCAAGGCGACCCGGGTGGGGGGTCCACCGTCGGGCCTGGTCAGGGTGCCCACGTCGAAGTGGGTGCCGGCGGGGTGACGCTCGAGGTGCGTGTCGTGCAGGCGTTTCCTGATCTCGCTGCGCTCCACCTCGAGCGCCACCAGTACGACGATCATGAGGGACTCCTCGTGCAGATCCGACTTATGTCCTGTGTGGAGACAATCGGTGCGGTGCCGGGTCGGGTGCTACACCCGGGTGGCTTCGGAGGGGTGGGATCCGTGGCCCATGGAGGGGGTAGGCACCTTATCGTCAGAGTAACCATTTCTCCGTCGAGCGTACGGGCGCGTCGGTGCTATCGTCAAGCTGACCAAAAGAGGAGAGTGTTGTGCCGGACGATAAGCAGTGGACTGCCCCATTGATCGCGGTCGCCGTCGACTTGGCGGTCTTCACCGTCCTGGCGGGCCGGTTCGTCGTCCTGTTGGTCGAACGCGGAATCGAGCCGGACCGCGGCTTGCTGGCCCTTCCAGGTGGTTTTTTGTCGACTGTGGAGGAAGACTTGACTTCCGCCGCCGTACGGGAGCTGACCGAGGAGACCGGGCTCGATCCCAGCCGGATCCATCTGGAGCAGCTCGCCACCTACGGTGCCCCGGACCGAGACCCGCGACAACGAGTGATCACTGTCTGCTACCTCGCGCTGGTGCCGACGCCCGGTGCGCCCACCGCCGGCGGCGACGCGCGTCACGTCGACTGGTACCCGGTGGAGGAGGTCCTGGCGGAGCCGACCCGGCTCGCCTTCGACCACGCCCAGATCCTCGCCGACGCCGTGGAGCGTGCCCGCAGCAAACTCGAGTACACCACCGTCGCCACGTCCTTCTGCGGCCCCGAGTTCACGATGTCCGAGCTCCGCCGGGTCTACGAGATCGTCTGGGGGCGCTCCTTGGACGCCCGCAACTTCCATCGGAAGGTCCTCACCGTGCCAGATTTCGTCCGGCCGACCGGCGCCCAGACCACCCGCAACGGCGGACGACCCGCCGCGCTCTACCGCCCCGGCGAGACCTGGCTGGTGCAGATCCCGATCCTGCGCGCCCGCTCCGAGGAGGCCCACCATGTCCGCTGACCCGCTACGGGAGTTGCTTCTGGCCGAGTACGGGCAGCTCAAAGAGGAGCAACGTGCCCGCATCGGCCTACGGGACAACCTCATCTACGTCACCCTGGCCGCGTACGCCGCCATCGTGGTGGGGGTGACCACGCTGGGCAGCCATGGGGCGCTGCTGCTCATCCTCCCCGGCGCGGCGACCGTCCTCGGATGGACTCACCTCGCCAACGACGAGAAGATCTCCGCGATCGGTCGCTATGTGCGCACGGCGCTCGCCCCGCGCGTGCAAGATCTGCACCCGGCGGCCGCGCCCGTCTTCGGCTGGGAGGAAACGCACCGCAGCGACCAGCGCCGACGGCGGCGCAAGACCCTCCAGGCCGCCGCCGACCTGCTCACCTTCAACGTTCCGGCGCTCGGCGCGCTCGTCTACTACTGGGTCAACGGGCCGTGGCACTGGTCACTGGTCACCGCGTCCCTGCTGGAACTCACCGCGACCGCCGTCCTGGGCTGGCAGCGCCTCCTGCACATCGACCTGGCCTGAACCGCACCGGGTCGCGGATCGACGGGGCGCCGCGGACCTCTGCCAACGAGTCCGCCTCTTTCTCGGCAAGCCGGTGCGTAACTCGTGGGACGACATCATCTACTTCGCCTACGCGCACCCGAATGCGCCCAACCACAGTCAGTCGCGGCAGATCCCTCCGGCCCCTTGCCGGCCTGCGTTGACGGCAGGGAAACTCAGGCTTGCCGGATCAGCCATACGCGGTCCGGGGCTCGGCATCGTGGGCGGTGCGCGCCGCGCACGTGACAGTGGCGTTCATAGTCGGCTTCCTTGTTTGACGGAGCACGAAATCGGCCTGCAGCGTGTGCGCTGCGGGCCGATTTCGTCGCCGTATTGGAAAAAGGCAGGGAGAGGCTGCTATCGAAGAGCGGGACTTCTGGCAAGGACCTCGTCCGCGAGCCGGCACCGGTTGACCGGTGACCACGCCTCATAGCGCGGCCAAGGCGACATTTCAAGCTTCATCGACACCATCGCACGAAATCCGACGACTCGGCCGGAAGGGTTATGTGTCCGCACCTCCGCGACTTCGCTGCCGAGCAACCGGTCCTGCCTGCTGAGGGTGGAAGCGGACTATGGCCAAGCTCAGCGGCGTTGTGGGCGTGCTGACACGTCAAGCATTGACTCTGATCATGCCATCCGGCACACTTTCCGGAGTCGCCTCGGTGCGGCCGGTAAGCCCTTTGTTGCAAGGTTGTTTCGGCAGTCAACGTAGACAGGTCCGGGTCCCCACAATGGCGTTGGGGATTGCGTAGAGCCTCATACCAGTATTTGGACGTCGATGGCTTTCTAGCCTGCCGGTCCCGCGCGCCTTCGGGCGCAGTTCTGCCGCTCGTGCGTCGCGGGTCTGGACTCGTCGCTTAAAGCCGGGTGGCGCATTCGTGGCCGGTGTGGCTGATTCAGGCCCAGATCCGAGTCGGCCTGTTCGTTTCCCCATGGATCGGAGATCTAGTGCGCATCGCCTTCCTCACCACGACTCAGCATGGCCACCTCAACCCGTACATTCCGGTGGTCAATGCGCTCCAAGCTGCCGGCAACGAGGTTGTGCTGCTGTTGGTGTCGGCGGACGGTGGCGTGCTCGGCGAGCAGCGTCGCCAGGCCCTGGGCGCGGCGGAGGTCCACCTGGTCGGGCAGGTCCAGATGGCGCCGTGGAGCGACGATCCGGCAAAGATCGGTCCGATGCTCGAATCGTCACCGCTGGCGGACCAGGTGGCTGATGCGCTCCGAACGACGCAGCCGGACTTCGCGCTGCTCGATTCGCTGCCGGTATTGGCGGCAGCGATGGCGGGGGCCCAGGCGTCCGGTGTGCCGTACGGGATGATCTGGGCGAACCTGGGCGGAGTATGCCCGAAGGAGCGTCGGCAAGGTCGCTGGCTGTACGACGAACAGGTCGGCGACTATCTGACCAGGCGCGGGGTGTTGTGGTCGACCCGGACGCATTCGGCGCGTTCGCCAATTCTCAACGTGATGCCGACGATTCCCTCGCTCGTCGGGGATGAAGCGGTCACCGACGACGGCGTGCAGCTGGTCGGGTTGCCGGGCGCGGCAGGTATCCGCGGCGACGAGGTCGCCTTTCCCGGCCTGGAGGAGATCGACCCCGGCCGGCCGTTGGTGTTCGTCTCCTTCGGCACGATTTTCTTCAGGCGGCCCGAACTCCTACGCACGGTGATCATGGGGGCGGTGAAGACCGGTGCGCAGGTGATCGCCGCGGTGGGAGATCTCGCTGAGGAACTCGCGCTGCCCGCCGACGTGCTTACCGCCCCGTACGTGCCCCAACGCGAGGTGCTTGAGCGCGCCGACGTGTTCATCACCCATGGCGGCTACAACTCGGTGGCGGAGTCGATCCGGGCGGCGACACCGATGCTGGTGATCCCGCTAGCTGTGGATCAGCCTATCCAGGCGTACTTCGTGGAAACCGCGGGCTTCGGGACGGCATTGGAGCCGGCCGACGTCTCAGAACAGGCAGTCGCTGACGCTGTGACCGATCTGCTTGATCCCGGCCGGGACTATCGGGCGCGGCTGCGCGCGGCGCAGCCCGAATGCGGTAATTCCGCCGCGCGCACGGCAGAAATAGTCGGCAGCATGAGCGAGAAGCTACAGCGAAAGGGGGAGCAGTGACGATAGAACTGCAGCGGCCGGTGGACGGCCAGATCGTGTTCGACGATCCTGAGAATTTGTCGTTCCGGGTGGACCGCCGGGCCTACACCGACGACGACGTGGCCGCACAGGAGATCACCAAAATCTTCGATCGCTGCTGGTTGTACGTCGGGCACGAATCGGAGGTGCCCGAGCTGGGCTCCTATGTGTCACGTGACGTCGGAGGGCGCCCGGTGGTCATGGCGCGCGGCTCCGACGGGGTGATTCGAGTTCTTGCCAACAGCTGCCCGCACCGCGGGGCTCTGATCTGCTCGCAGTCGGCCGGGCAGGCCAGATCGTTCCGGTGCCCTTACCACGACTGGACATTCTCCAACCAGGGTGACCTGGTCGGGGTTCCGCTTCCGGACGGGTACGGCCCAGGCTTCCGCAAGTCCGACTTCGGCCTGGCGCGGCACCGTAGCGACAGTTACCGGGGTTTCGTGTTCGCGACCTTCGATCCTGAGCAGCCACTCACCTTGACCGAGCATCTGGCGGGCGCCACGGAGTACCTCGATCTGATCGCCGACCAGTCCGAAGTAGGAATGGAGGTGATCCAAGGCGCGCAGTTGCACGGGGCTCGGGCCAACTGGAAGCTCATGATGGAGAACAGCGTCGACATCTACCATTTCCGCGCCCTGCACAAGCGTTACGTGAGCTACATCGAGTCGCTCGGGACGATGGCACCGCGACGACGAGGCGGCTTCGCCCGCGCTCTCGGCCGGGGGCACGGCGCCAATGAGTTGGTACCGGCGGCAGCCCGACCACTCGCCTACTGGACGCCGATGTTTCCTCCCGAGGTCAGGTCACGGATGGAGGCGACGGCCGCCCGGTTCGTCGAACGGTTCGGCGCCGAACGCGCCCAACGGATCACCGGCGCCAACCGGGCGTTGATGATCTTCCCAAATCTGATGATCATCGACGCCATCGGGATCACCATCCGCAAGATCGACCCGGTCAGCGCCGGCCAGATGTCCATCACCTCGGTCGCGCTCGCCCCCCAGGACGAGGATCCGGACATTCGGGAACTGCGTAAGAGTCACTACCTGACCTTCCTCGGCCCCGCCGGCTTCGCCACCCCCGACGACATCGAGATCATCGAGTCCTGTCAACGGGGCTACCTCAATCGCACGCTCCGCCACTCGGACCTGTCACGCGGTATGGCCAAGGAGGTCCCCGAGACCACCGACGAGCTTCCAGCCCGGGAGTTCTGGCGGCAGTGGGACCGGTTGATGCACGACGGCGACGACGACCGCGAGGAAGGTCACCACCTCACTCAGCGGGCCGAGAGGCAAGGAGGGCAACGGCGATGACCACCGACACGATCAACACCGAGCCGGCGGTCGACGAGACGGCCCAGATGCGGTTGTGGCACCGGGTGAGCCAGTTCCTCTTCCGGGAGGCGCGGCTGCTCGACGAGTGGCGCCTGCGCGAGTGGTACGACGAGATGCTGACCGACGACATCCGCTACCTGGTGCCGGCCACGGACGTCCGGGGCGAGCCGGCCGACGCGCTCGGGCTCATCGACGACAACGCCGCCCGGCTGCGCCAGCGGATCGAGCAGATCCTCAACGGCGAGGTGTGGTGCGAGAATCCCCGCTCGCGGACGAATCGGATGATCAGCAACGTGGAGATTGTGGCTGATCGGGGCACGCACCTCGATGTGGCGGCGAATGTCGTCGTGTACCGGTTCGGGCACGGGCGCTCTGACTGTTACGTCGGAAAATTCCGGCTCGAACTCGCCGTCGAGGGCGAGTCGTTCCGGGTCCGGAGACGTCTCGTGGTGCTCGACCACGAGAGTCTTTACGAACACGGAAAGCTCAGCATCATCCTCTGAGATCTGACCGAGACACGGCCCTCCTCACCGCTTCGGGCGCTGGGGTGGGTCTGGTCAGGCTGCGCCGGTACCTGCCGCGTTGATCGACGATGCCGGCGGCGGGGCCCGGCGGCGGCGTGGAAGTTCACCACTGTCCGACAGGCCACCTGGCACCACCAAGGAGTGATCGATGAGCCAGCCGCTTGCCCGACATGAGCGGGGTGAGGCCATGTTCAAGCACGTCTTCGGCCGCGAACCCCGCCCAGGCTCCTACCCCGACTTCCTGAAGCTCACCATCGACCACTTGTTCGGTGAGATCTGGACCCGCCCGCACCTCAGTGTCGAGGAACGCGAATTGATCGCACTGACCGCGGTCGCACTGGCCCGGACCGACTGGGAGCTGCGCGGCCACATCGGTGCCGCCCTCCACCTCGGGATGCCCCGAGAGAAAATCGTCGAAATCATCATCCAGCTCGCCTACTACGGGGGTTGGCCGGTTGCCAACAACGGGCTGCGCATCGCCCAGGAGGTATTCGCCGAGCTTGACACCGCCAAGGACACCGACCATGACCAGTGACCCAGCTCCCCTCGACCCCACCGTCAAGGTCGACCTCTGGCGCCAGCGGTTCTTCGAGGCCCAGGCGGCCGCCGAAGAGTTCATTCTCGGCATGCACGGTGATGAAGGCGTATCCGCGTGGATCCAGGCGAACTCGCGCATCACCGCGGACCTACTGCGATCGCAGCGGCCCGCCGGAGAGTCTGCCACCGCCCACTTCATGGCCCGGCTGCAGCGCCAACTGCTGCTTTACGACTCGGCGGTGACCAGCGAGCCCCAGCCCTCCGGCACCGTCCTGCGCAACACCGAATGTGGGATCCTGCGGTACCGCAAACTGGCCGCCGGTGCCGGCGTCAAACTGACCTTCGCATCACCATGCCAGTACTGTCAGGAACTCAACACCGCCATCGCCGCCCGCTACGTCGAATCGGACGTCACGGTGTCGTGCGAACAGGCAGGCGACGGGTGCACCTGGCGCGCGGAATCCCAGCAGGCCTCAGGGGACGGCGCAGCCGGGTCACCTGACCGCGGCGGTACGTAGATCGTACCGGCGGCAACGCCGTCGGTCGTCGGCTAGTTGTCGCACTTGGAATTGCGGTTCTTGCTCTGGGATGGAGACCTCCGATGAAGGCATCAGTGGTTGTACCGACATTCAACTCGTCCGTCCTGCTGGACAGATGCCTTCGCACGTTCCGTTCACAGAGTCTGGCTGCCGACGATTCCCTCGAAGTGCTCATCGTGGATGACGGATCGACCGACTCGACAGCAGAGACGGTGCAGCGTCACGTGATGGCGGACTCCCGGTTCCGCTACCTGCATCTGCCTCGTTCTGCAACCTCGTCGAGAGGTGCCGCAAGAAATCGCGGTGCGGAAGAAGCGACCGGCGACATCCTGATCTTCGTCGATGGTGACCAACTGGTTCCGCCCACCTTTGTCGATGGGCATCTTCGTCACTACCGAGTTGCTTCCGCAAAGAAGGCCGTCATCGGCTTCAGAAAATATCTGCGAGCACCGGAAGCGTTCGATGAGCGCTTCCTTGAGGACGGTGCCGAGAAATTCCTCGGCGGCGTGATAAAGAGCGACATCAGGCTGGACCTGTTGAGCCGCCTGAGCGATGTCGATGGCGACCTGAAGACGTCATGGCATCTCTTCTTCACCTGCAACGTGTCCGTTCCCAGCGTCGACTACAAGCACGTCGGTGGGTTCAACGAAGAATTTCGGGGATGGGGCCTGGAGGATTCCGAGTTGGGGTACAGGCTGGAGCGCTTCGGCACGCAGTTCGTCTTCGACGACGAAAGCTTCGCCTACCATCAAGGGCCGCCGCTGAGCCCCAACACCCGTGTCTATGAGGGCTGGCTGAAGAACTTGAGCCTATTCATCGCGCTGCACAAGGAATCTCCTGAGGTGATCCTTCAGGCCATGCTTGCGCCAATCTTCAACCCGGCGGTCGGTGCCAACTGGACCGATCTCTACGAGCGGTTCGAAATGTGTGCCAGGTCGACCCCCGCAGCCGTCGCAGAATGATGAAGTGGCATGTGGGAACCCGCAGTCGTCGACACGGGCTCTGCCATGCGCCGATAGGGTTCACAGCCGCACTGGAGGCGCCTGGTGGTGACGATGCACGAGAGATCTGTGTGGGCGGAACTTGTCGACGGCCACGGATCGCGCCGCGACGGGCGAATGAGAATCCTGCACCTGGTGCCCAAGGCTGGCTGGTCGCTGGTCTCGTCCGCCGTGCTGGTCCAGATCGCCGCAGGGATCCTGCCGGTCGCGTTCATCCTCGCCACCTCAGCCGTGGTCGCCCGAGTGCCGGACGCGGTAGCCGGCGGGCTCGGGTCGGCGGCCTGGAGCGATCTTCGGACCAACTTGATCCTCGCGGCGGCCGCGTTCTTCGGAGTGCAGCTGCTGCTGCCGGTACAGGAACTGCTCGGCAACCTGATCCGCCGCCGCCTCGACGACCTCGTCCGTGACCGGTTGATGGCGGCCTCCCAAGCGAGCGGCGGCGTGGCCGTCATGGAGGATCCGGAACTGCTCGATCACGTCGCCGACGCCAAGGACCGGCTGCGGACCGAAATGTGGTCGCCGGGTGCCGCGGGTGCCGGTCAGATCGCGCTGATTTCGCGGTACCTGCAGACCGTGCTCGCCGCCGGGGTCACGTCGGTCGCCTTCGTGTGGTGGGCCGGGCCGGCGCTGCTCGTCGCGGCCCTGACGATCCGTTTCGGCTACCGGCTCGGTCTGTCGGTGTTCACCGAGGTTTTCCGGAGCACCGCCCGGCTGCGGCGCCGCAGCGAATATCTCCGCACCATGCTGCTCCAACCCGCGGCGGCGAAGGAGTTGCGGGTCTTCGGGCTTCTACCCTGGTTGAAGCAGGAGTACACGACCGCCGCCATGGACGCCGCGCTCCCGGTCTGGCGAGCCCGGCGCCGGCTGTTCTACGGCCCCTACATCCTCTACGTTCTTGTCGCCTTTGTGCTGCTGGGCGTGCTGCTGACGGGAGCGGCTCAGGCAACGGCGGCCGGACTGCTCGGCCTCGGCGGGTTGATACTCGTATTCCAGGCGTCCCTGGCAGCCATGAGGATCGGCGGGTTCATCGCCGAGTCCGATGTGGCGACCGAGCAGGGCCTCAATGCCTACCGGTCGGTGGAGCGGATCGAGAGGATGAGCGAAGCCGACGCCCGCACGACCGAGAGCGGCAGGGGCGATCCGGCTGGACTGCCCAGGACAGTGCTGCGATTCGACAAGGTGTCCTTCGCCTACCCGGGCGGGCCACCGGTGCTGAACGACCTCGACCTCACCATCGAGGCGGGCCGGTCGCTGGCGATCGTCGGCCTCAACGGCGCAGGCAAGACCACCCTCGTGAAGCTGTTGGCCCGGCTCTACGAGCCGACGACCGGGGCGATCACCGCTGACGGCGTCGACATTCGGACCTTCCCGGCCACGGCCTGGCAGCGCCGGGTCGCGGCGATCTTCCAGGACTTCACGCACTTCGAGTTGCCGGTGCGCGACAACGTCGCCTTCGGGGCGATCGAGATGCTCGCCGAGCCGGAGCGTGCCGACAAGGTGGTCCGGGCTGCCCTGGAGAAGGCCGGCGCGGCGGATTTCGTCAACCGTCTCCCCCGTGGCCTGGAGACTCCACTGTCGCGGCGATACGCCGGCGGCGCCGAACTGTCCGGCGGGCAGTGGCAGCGCATCGCGATCGCCCGTGCTCTCGTCGCAGTCGAGGGTGGCGCCGGCATTCTCGTCCTCGACGAGCCGACCGCCAACCTGGACGTGCGGTCGGAGGTGGCGTTCTTCGAGCGGTTCCTCGACCTGACACAGGGAGTCACCAGCGTAGTCATCTCGCACCGATTCTCCACAGTGCGCCGTGCCGACCGGATCGTCGTGCTGGAACACGGTCGCGTCGTCGAGGAGGGTACCCACGAGGAGTTGCTCGCCCTCGACGGTCGCTACGCGGAGCTGTTTCGGCTGCAGGCTGCGCGGTTCACCGAGGAAGAGGTCGAAGGCTGTGAATAGGATGCTGCGCAGTGTCGGCGCGACCCTGGCCTCGGCGTGGCGGCTCAGCCCGGGAAGGCTGATCACCGCCGCCCTGTTGATGATGCTCGGTGCCGTGAGTGGACCTCTGCTGGCGCTTTTTCTGGGTGTGGCGGTCGACGCGGCCCTCGACGGGCGGACCGATGTCGCGGTCTGGACGGCGGCGGCCGCCGCCGTGAGTGTCCTGCTCAGCTTGACCATGGAGCACTTCGCCCACATCTTCTTCTTCGAACTCGGTGATCTGCACAAGCAGGACACCGAACGTCAGCTCGGCGACCTGGCGCACGGGCCGGTCGGGCTGGCGCTGCACGAGCGGCGCGACGCCGCGGATCGCTTCGAGCTGCTCCGACAGCAGTCGTGGACGTTGAGTCAGAGCGTGCAGACCGTCCTGACGATCGGGGTGCTACTCACCCAGATCACCCTGACCGCCGTGCTCCTCGCCCGCATCGAGCCGTGGCTGCTCCTGCTGCCGATCTTCGGTGTCCCTCCGCTGATCGCCGGGCGGCTGGCCGAGAAGCGGCTGGAACGTGCCGAACTCGTGACCGCCGAGTCGGCTCGCATGAGCTGGCACCTGTTCGAGTTGGCCCTCAGCTCGACAGCCGCCAAGGAGATTCGGCTCTTCGGGCTCGGCGGAGAGCTCCGCCGCCGCCATGGGGTGGTCCGCCGCGAGGTGGACAGCCGACTGCGCCGAGCTGAATGCGTCGGCGCAGCCCTGCGGTTCACCGGTCAGCTGATCTTCGCGCTCGGGTACATCGGCTCCATCGTCCTGGTCGTTCGCGCCGCTATCAGCGGCGAGCGAACCGTCGGCGACGTTGTCCTCGCCATCACGCTGGCCGTGCAAACCAACGCGCAGGCTGCCGGCGCCGTCGCGCTCGCCCAGGCGCTGCAACGCAACGCCCGAGCCTTCGGCTGGTTGAACTGGATCCGCGATGCCACGCCGCCGGAACCCGGGCCGCCGGCTGACCAGACACCGCCCGCCGTCCTCACCGACGGCATCGAGCTGCGTGACGTCGCGTTCCGCTACCCGGGCACCGATGTCGACGTGTTGCAGGGCCTCAGCCTGCGCATCCCTTCCGGCACGATCGTCGCCATCGTCGGCGACAACGGTTCCGGCAAGTCCACCCTGGTCAAGTTGCTCTGCCAGTTCTACCGGCCGACCGCAGGCGAGATCACCATCGATGGCGCCGACCTGCGGCGGCTCGACCCGCTGGGATGGCGCCAGCGGATCTCCGCCAGCTTCCAGGACTACCTCCGGCTGGAGCTGCGGGCCCGGAGCAGCATCGGCCTCGGTGACCTGCCTCGACTCGACGAACCGGGCGCGGTGGAGCGGGCAACCCGGCGAGCAGACGCGGAGGAGGTGATCGACCGGCTGCCGGTCGGCCTGGAGACCTACCTTGGCACGTCCTACGACAACGGCACTGAACTGTCGGGCGGGCAGTGGCAGCGCATCGCGTTGAGCCGGTCGATGATGCGCGACGATCCGCTGCTGCTGTTGCTCGACGAACCCGCCGCCGCCTTGGACCCGCTGACCGAGCACGCCCTGTTCGACCGGTACGCCGACGCGGCGCGTGACGTGGGGATCCGCACCGGCGGAGTCACCGTCTTCGTGTCACACCGGTTCTCGACCGTCCGGATGGCTGACGTGATCCTGGTCGTGTCGGACGGGCGGATCGTGGAGTCCGGAAGCCACGACGAGCTGCTGGCGCTCAACGGGATGTACGCCGAATTCTTCAGCCTGCAGGCGGCCGCATATCGCTGATCGTCAAGGCCGGCAGATGTCGCCGTGCACGCATTCTGTCGGAGGCGGATGCCGCGACCCTCACCCGTCTCGTGAACAGTCGGGTCGAGTGGGGGTGGGCCCGGCCGGGCCCACCCCCGTGTCACGTCCGGCGGGCTGGCAACCGGCCCGCCGCGCCGACTACTCGGACTTGCCGAACGCGTCGACGCCGGTCAACTCGGCCGAGAGCGCCCAGAGCCGCTCGGCCGCCTCGCGGTCGGCGGGGCCGTCGAAGGTCTTGGCCACCGTGCACGCCTGACAGTAGCCGCCGCCCGCGTCCGCCAGTCGCGGTGACGTCGCGGCCCAGACCTGGGTCGCGGCGCCCTGCTCGGGTGCCCGGAACTCGGGCAGCAGGGCGGTGCCGTTCTCGTCGATCCAGCCGGCGCCGACCATCTCCTCCTTGGAGAGGTGCCGCTGCAACGGGGTGAGGATGTAGCCGGGGTTCACCGAGAAGGCCCGTACCCCGACCGCCCGGCCCAGCCGGTCGAGTTCGGCTGCGAAGAGGATGTTGGCCGACTTCGACTGGCTGTACGCGGCCCACTTGTCGTAGCCGTTCTCGAAGTGCACGTCGTCCCAGTTGATCCGCGGCGTCTCCCCGGCGCCCGAGGCGGTGACGACGACGCGCGCGCCGCCGTCCGCGGTGAGCGCCGGCCAGAGCCGGTTGACCAGGGCGAAGTGCCCGAGGTGGTTGGTCGCGAACTGAGCCTCCCAGCCCTCACCCACCCGGGTCAGCGGGGTGGCCATGATGCCCGCGTTGTTGATCAGGATGTCGATGGGACGACCCGATTCGAGGACGCGGTCGGCGAAGTTCCGGACGCTGTCGAGGTCGGCGAGGTCGAGTTCGTCGACCTCCACGCCGGCGATCCCCGCGACCGCCTCCCGCGCGACGTCCGTACGGCGGGCCGGAACGAGGACCCGGGCGCCGGCCGCGGCGAGGGCCCGGGTGGTCGCCAGGCCCAGGCCGGAGTATCCGCCGGTGACGATGGCGAACTTACCGGAGAGGTCGATGCCGGCGAGCACCTCCGTCGCTGTGCTGTCGATCCCGAAACCCTGGTCGTCAGGCTGATCAGAAAGAGTCATGTTCAACTTTCCGGTCGGGCACCGCTACTGCTGGCGCGCGGGTCAGGCGGGGTTCTCGACGCGGTAGAGCCGCCGCGTCATTCGTGGGAACAGCAGTCCCTGCAGGATGCCGATGCTGGCTGCCACCGCCGAGGTGAGCGTCACCATTAGGTGAAGCACCGTGAATTGTAGTCCAAAAAGGATTCCATGGTGACGATAGGCGTAGCCGTAGGTGCGCTTGTCGAGCCCGATGCTGATCCCGGTCAGCACCGCGGCGGCGAGGAGCGCCCAGGGGCCGAGGATCGCCGCTGAGGCCAGCGCGATCACCGCCGCGAGCAGGAAGGCGCTGCCCAAAGCCCGATATCCGGTGCCGGCGCCACCCGGAAGCTTGTTCAGCCGCAGCCAGTTCGGCGCGCCGAGCCGGGTACGGTTGAACACCTTGGTCAGCATCACCCGCAGCGTACCGTCGTGGTCGTGCCGTCCCCGGATGGTGGGTACGGCCTTGACCTCGTACCGGGCGTTGAGCCGGAAGCCGTAGTCCTGCTCCTCGGTCCAGCGAAGCCGGTCGTTGAACTCGCCGATCTCCAGGAACGTCTCCTTCTTCATCGCGAAGAGCGCCGAGTGCAGACCTGGGATGGCGCCCTCGACCTCGCAGAACCAGACGTACTGCTGGATGGCGCGGTAGCGCTTGACCAGGCTGTCGGGAAACATCGGCTCGGCCCGGTACATGCCGCAGATCGCGCCGAGTTGCGGCTCTTCCCGTAGGTGGTCGACCGCCCGCTCGACCGCGTCGGGGTCGAGCGCGACGTCGGAGTCCACAAAGAACAACACCTCACCCTTGGCGTGCCGGGCGCCCAGGTTCCGCGCCGTGGAGACGCCGCTGTTGACCGGAACCTGCAGCACCGTGACGTCGAGCGCCCTGGCGATCGCCACCGAGTCGTCCGTGCTCGCGTCGTCGGCCACGATCACCTCGACGGCCGGGTACGTCTGGTTCTTCGCCGCTCTGATGCACTCGCCGATGGTGCTGGCGTAGTTGTAGTTCGGGATGATCACGGAGACGAGTGGCTGCTCATTCATCGGGCTCCAACCTTTCTTTTGTCTCATCGGTGTTACCGTGCCGCGGTGCGTCCGCGAAGGGTGGTGAAGAGAACCTCGTACGCGTCCAGCGACGCCGCCACGGAGAAACGCGCCCGTGCCGCCCGGGCCTTCTGCTCCTTCCAATGCCGCGGCACCGCCGCCAGTTCGGAGATGGCCCGCTCCAGCGCCTGTGGATCCCGGGGCGGAACCACCCGACCGAAGCCGGTCGCGGCCACGGGGTACCGGTTGCCGGGAAGATCGGTCGTCACCGACGGAATGCCGCTCATCATCGCCTCGGCCAGTACGGTGCCGAACGAACTGGCGACCGCCGGGAGCGCGAACACGTCGACCGAGGCGTAGAAGTCGTTGACCTCCCGGCCGCGCAGCTCGCCGAGGATCCGTACCCGACTGTCCCGGTCGATCTCGGACTGCACCGCCATGAGATCGCCGCCGGCCACCTCGTGGTAGTTGCCCGCGATCAACAGCCGGGCGGCGGGGTCGACGATCTGCTGGAACGCCCGGACCAGGTAGCCGACGCCCTTGTCCGCCACGATCCGGCCCAGGAAGCCGACGTGCAGGCCGCCGGTCTCCCGGTATCGGGGCTCACCGCCCCGCCGGTCCAGGCACGGCGGCGTGATGGGGGTGAAGTTGCGGTTGCGGATGACCGGCCAGAACCGCGAGGCGTGCGCCTGGTCGTGGCTGCTCGCCACCACAGCGGCGGAGCCGCGGATGGCCGCTCGGGAGGCGACGTCCGAGGCCCGCGCGAAGGCCCGGCCGGACCAGCTTGCCGGCAGGTGCGGGTCGCTGTGCAGCACGCTCACCACCGGTACGCGGCGGGCCAGCGGCATCAGCAGGGCCGCCTCCGGCATCGGCAGGTTGACGTGCAGCAGCGACGAGCTGCGCGCCAGCTGACCGGCCAGGATCGGGTAGCGGGGGGCGACGATCGCCCGGCTCGCCCTCATCAACACCGGGGAACGGTAGATGTCCACCCCGCCGACGGTGTCCCGCAGCGGCAGGTCGGGGTCGTGCTGGGCGGTGACGACGGCGACCCGCCACCCCCGATTGGCCATTCCTTCGGCGATGCTGCGTGCGGTCTGCGTGAAGCCACTGACGTACGGCTCGTAGTGGGTGGCCGCTAGCGTCAGATCGTATTTCCTGTCCGGCATGGGTACCGCATTCTCTGAGGTATCGCTACGGCCGATTACCTAACCTCTGAGCACGTTAGTGGTTCGCCTGTGGCCATATTCTTGGCGATTTCTTGGGAACCGGTTGCCCGGCATTCGGGTGCTCCGGAACGGTTGCCACCGTCACCGTGGGCACGGTGGGAACCGCCGCCGCCGGGCGCCGCCGGATGATGGCCGCGGCCACCAGCAGGCCGACCCCCGCGGTGGCGAGTTCACTCAGTGTCACCACCACCCGGCTGACCAGCGCCACCACACCGGCCACCGGAATCGGCAGGATGACACTGAGCGCGGCCGTCACGACCACCTCCCGAACGCCGATGCCGTCGGGGGCGAACACGGCGATCACCCCGGCCACCGCGCCGAGGCCGAACGCGCCGAGGCAGAGCGGCAGCGCGCGCAGCGGCGGTGCCCCCATCGCCACGGCGAGGATCCACAGGTGGGCGCCCCCGATCACCCACGCCAGCAGTTGGGCGACGACCGCCTGCCGGATGCCGGTGCCGCAGATCGCCGTCGACGGCTCGGGTCGGCGGCGCAGCCGGCCGAGCAGGGTCGCGGCCCCACCCACCAGACCGGGGCGGATCAGGACCGCGGCCACCGGCAGGAGGGCCAGCAGGAGCCAGCCGGACGACGCGCCGAACACCTCCGGCCCGGCGGCCAGCCCCACGGTGGCGCCGGTCAGCAGGCTCACCACCAGGGCCAGCAGCCAGGCCGCGCTCATCCGGCCCGCCGGTACGCCGATGGCCCTGCCCATCTCGACGCTGACCAGGAAGCCCATCACCTTGCCGGGCACGTACTTGACGAGCTGTCCGAAGTAGAAGATCCGGGCCGCGTCCACGGCGGGAACGCGCTCGCCGACGCCGGCGAGCATGGCCCGCCAGGAGACCATCGTGGCGACCAGACCGGCGGCGTTGGCCAGGACAGCCAGCGTCGTCATCGTCAGGACGAAGCCGGGTCGCTGACCGCGGAGCGTGCCGGCCACCGTGGACCAGTCCTGACCGCGCAGCGCGAGCACGATGAAGACCACGGTCACCGTCAGCAACAGGCTCATGAGTACCCGGCGGGCCACCGTGTGCCAACGCTTACGGGGCACAGCGGTCACCGGTACGGCGATTTCCGGGAAGGCCTGCGGTGCGTCCAGTTCTTTTGTTGACACGCGCACCTTCTCCGATCGTGGAAAGGAATCGAGCTGGTGGCTCACGCTAACCGTGAACCGCTTGTTTCTTCCTTGTCCGACGGCTCGCCGGTCATTTCCGTCTCGGGCCCGGCGAAGCGTTCCCGGGCGTACAGCCGCAGCAGTTCCCCCATCCGGTAACTGCCCGGGGTCGAGGTCTCCAACAGCTGCGCGTCGACCAGCCGCTCCAGGATGCGTTCGGTGTGCGCCTCCGAGCGGGCGAGCACCCGAGCGGCGGTCGACCGGCTGAGTTCGGTCATCGGCGACGTGCCCAGCAACTTGAACGCCTCGGCGATGGCGCGCTCGGAGCGGTCCGGGCTGCCGGAGAGACGATCGTAGGAGCCGGCCATGCTGGCCCGCAGGCCGACACCGTCGAACTCGAGGTTGTCCAGCCGGCGGCGCTCGTCGGCGAGCCGGTCGCGCAGCTCGGCGAGCGGCCAACCGGGACGGGCCACGAGGCGGGCACCGACGATGCGCAGCGCCAGCGGCAGGCACTCGCACCACTCTGCGATGGCGGTCGCGGCCTCCGGCTCCGCCGCGACCCGTTCCGCGCCGACCCAGTGGCTCAGCAGCGCGATGGCGTCCGGGATGGTGAGCGGTCCGACGCGCAGCTGGCGCACGTCGCTGAGCCCCGCCAGCGGCTGGCGGCTGGTCACCAGCGTCCCGCATCCGGCGCCGCTGGGCAGCAGCGGGCGCACCTGGGCGGCGTCGACGGCGTTGTCGAGGACCAGTAACAGCCGCCGCCCGGCGACGACCGAGCGGAACAGGGCCGCCGCCTCGTCGACCTGCTCCTGGTCGCAGCTCATGCTGACCCCGAGGGTGCGCAGCAGCCGGGCGAGTGCGTCGACCGGTGTCAGCGGCTCGGCGTCCACGCTGGTGCCGCGTAGGGCGATGTACAACTGGCCATCCGGGTAGCGGCTGGTGAGCTTGTGCGCGGCGTGGATGGCCAGGGTGGACTTTCCGACCCCGGCGGTCCCGTAGATCGACACGACCGGGGCCGAGTCCGTTGTGCTGGCGGGCTTCAGCCAGTTCATGACCGGCGCGAGATCGTCGTGCCGACCGGAGAATCGGGCGATGTCGGCGGGTAGCTGCCGCGGCACGTGCCGGATCGGGGTGGTGACCGGGCCGACGTTGCCCGGGTACGGCTCGTCGAGTTCGCCGCGGAGTATGGCGACGTGCAGGTTGCGCAGCTCGGGGCCGGGCTCGGCGCCGAACTGCTCGACGACCTGTGCGCGGGTGTCGACGTAGTATTGCAGCGCCTCCGGGGTACGCCCCATCGCGCAGAGCGCCCGCATCTGCAGCGACACGAGCGGTTCGGCGAGCGGGTACGAGCCGAGGATCCGGGCCAGCCGCTCGGCCACCGCCTCCGGGCTGCCGAGACGTAGCTCCTCGGCGCCCCAGGCGCCGGCCAGGCTGATCAACTGCGATGCCACGCTGCGCCTCACCCGGTTGGCCCAGTCACTGGAGAGGGTGGCCAGTGGGTCCCCCCGCCACAGGTCCATCGCCTCGCGCAGGGCGGCGACCCGCTTCTCGTCGTTGATCCGCGTCGCCGCGCGACCGGTGTCGATGAGACGGTTCAGCCGGTGCAGGTCCACCTGCTGGCGCTCGACGTCGAGCACGTAGCCGTCCCCGTGGCGACCCAGGCCGATGGTTCTGCCGGAGCCGTCGTCGGCCTGTGCCAGGGCCCGACGCAGCCGGGCGACATGGGCGTAGAGGGCGCTGCGGGGCGCCTCCGGAGCCGCCGGCCCCCACACCCGTTCCGTCAGGGTGTCGATCGACACCGGTGTGCCGGCGTCCACGGCCAGGGCCGCCAGGACTGCGCGACGCTGACGTGGCCCCACATCCAGCGGGCCGTCCGCCGATTCCACCTCGATGGGCCCCAGTAGTCGGATCCTCACATGCTCTCCCCGTCATCACGGCTGACGCCGGCCGGTGTGCTAGTGGACGCCGGCTGGCGTCCGGTACCTCTGTCGGAAGCGCGCGTCGAGCACGTAGCGCAGGCCACCACTCAACGCGCCCGCGGAAATCGCGAGACTGTACAGAAAACTGAGTAGCGCGCTCGGCGGGACCATCCGCCAGCCCGCGGTGCGTCGGACGTAGTTCAGCAGGGGGAGGTCGACGCCGATGAACCACGTCAGGAAGGCGACCGGAACGGCCGCCAGGTAGGGGGAGACCAGCACCAGGGGGAGGCTGGTGGTGGCCAGGAAGGCGGCCGCGACCTCGGCGGGCCGGTGCGTGGCCTCCCGCTCGGGCTTCAGCTCGCGTTGCTTGAGGACCAGGGGAACCAGTGAGCCGGCGCGCCGATAGAGCTTCCGCAGGATCGAGGACAGTTGGTCGTCGTCGTCGTGGTAACCGACCACGGACAGGGTGCGGGTGACCGGGTAGTGCTCCGCGATCCGGAGGCTGAACTCGTGGTCCTCGTTGGCGTACTGGCCGAGCAGCCGCTCGTCGAACGCCCCGATGTCGTCGATGACCCGGCGGGGTACGGCCCCGCTGGCGAAGTGGCCGGTCCGGGCCGGCCCGAGCTTGCGGGTGGCGCGGTAGTGGCCGTAGAGCACCTGCACCCACTCCACCACTCCGTCGTCGACCAGGGGGCGGTCGCCGTAGACGCCCCAGACGGCTCCGTAGGAAGGGTTCTCCTCGAAGATCTTGACGGCGTTGGCGACCGCGTCGGGGGCGAGGGCCACATCGGAGTCGAGGAAGAAGAGGATGTCGCCGCTGCTTGCGGCTATGCCGCGGTTGCGGGCGGGGCCGGCACCGACATTGTCGGTCAGTTCGATGAGCGTGCAACCAAGTTTTTTGACGATCTCCGGTGTGTCGTCGGTGCTGGCATCGTCGACGACGATGACCTCGATCGACGGGTGGGTCTGGTGCAATGCCGAGAGCACGCTCAGGGCGATGGTCTTCCGGCTGTTGTGACAGGGGATTACCACTGACACCAGTGGCGTGTGGGCGGGCTTCATTGATGCTCCTCGGGCAGGAATTCGGCTGCGCTGGGAGGTGGACGACGCACCTACTCGTCGGTTTCTCGTCGTCGAGAAGACCCGTCGACCACCCTAGTGCCTGATCGACATCGGTAGACAACTGTCGATCGGTTTCATGCTGGTTAAATGCTCGGGATGCCCCGCCACCGCGTGTTTCGCGCCAATGTGACGCTCATCTCGTCAGGGTGCCGAGATGACGAACTGCTGGGCCTTGTGATCGGACAGGCCCTTGGGGAGGGTCAGCTCGTAACTGTGTACCTTGATGTCCGGAGTGGTGAAGAGCCAATCGATACGCCACATTCGCGGCTTGTCGCCCACCGGCCAGGTGACCGGGTAGAGCGAGGAGAGCGCCCTGCTCTGGTCGACCAGCCGGTCGGAGACCATGTCGAGGAGATTCATCGACGGTGACGTGTTCAGGTCACCGGCCATCACCGCCCGGTTCGGATTCTTTTCCAGGTCGGCGGCGATGGCCTGATAGCTGGCCTGCCGAATTTCGAAGTTGAACCGGTCGATCTCAAACATGTTGCGGTCATCGTCGCTGCGCAGCAGCAGGATCCGGACGGGCGGCTGGAAGATGTGCGAGTTGTAGAACGACACGACCTGGCCGTTGACCCGGATGTCGGTACGCAGCGCCTGTGACGTGTAGAAGAGTGGGCGGTCGACGAGGGCCGGCGGCACCGGCTTCAGGTCGTCCGGCAGGTACGGCTGCGAGTCGAGCCACGCATGCCCGACCACCGGCAGCCGGGTGAGCGTGACGTTGCGCCCCTCGCGGACGATCGTGTAGCCGGGGAACGCGGCCTTCAACTGCGCCGTCTGGTCGATCTCGTACGCCTGCGCGAAGATGTCGACCAGCGAGTCGTCGACGTTGGCGTACTCGTGCAGCATGTAGACGTCGGCGTCCATCTCCCGCAGGAAGTCGTAGAACTGCGCCGTGGTGGTGCGCTGCTCCCCGCCGTTGCGCCGGTCCTGGTCCCAGTACTCGGTGTTCCAGGTCACCACCTTGACGGCGTCGGCGGGCGCCGGAGGCGGGGTGTGGAACACCGTCGCGAAGTTGATCCCGCTGTAGCCGACGCCGAGCACGAGGGCGAGCAGCGCCGCCCCGACCAGCCGCCTGCGCATCGGTCGCGCCAGCCAGGCGACGGGTAGCAGCACCACCGGGACCGCCGCCCAGACGATCGGCGGCAACAGGTCCACCGGTCCCCACACGTACGTCCGAGCGCTGAGCAAATGGTGCAGCACGACGACGACCAGCCAGCCCACGCAGGCCACCGCCGCGAGGCGTACCCCCCAGCGGGCCTGACGGGACCGGCCGGAAGGCCCCGGCGACAGCTCCGGATCCTTTTCGTCCATTATTGCGGTCGTTCTTGCCGCCGCTTCCGTCATCGCAACTCCTTTACGTGGCTCCGGTTCCCGCCGAGGTCGGTACCGGCCGGGAAAAAGGTATCGATCGGCACCTTGCTCGAAGCTTGTCCCGGACACCAAGGAGGGGGCAATCGCCACTCACTAGCGTCACGAGTGCTAATACCGGATTCACCACCGAGGACGGAGCCGCCGGATGGAGCACGCGCAGCCTATCGACGCTCGTACGGAGCCGGCGTCGGCGCGGCGCGGCTGGTCAGTCGGGTATGCGACTTGCCGGGCATTTGGCGGACCGGCCCGATTGGTCGGTAACGGTGACCGATGGATGGTCGGTCGGTAAATATCCAATGACGGTGAATGCCGGAAACGTCGCCGCTGCGCAGTCGTGACACTGCCGTCGAGAGCGCGGCATTTCTTCGAAACGGGAGGTGGAAGTGCACGTTGTGGTGACCGGAGCCGCCGGAATGTTGGGCACCGCGCTGTTGGCGCGCCCCTGGCCGGGAGTGACCTGGACCGGAGTGGACATCCGTCCACTCGCGCCCCGGGTACGAGAGCGGGCGAGCTTCGTCCGGGCCGACGTCCGGGACGTCGAGGCGATGACCCGCGCCTTCCGCTGCGCGGACGTGGTCATCCACTCCGCCGCCGCGTTGCCCAGCCACCGGGCGGCGGAGATCCGATCGGTGGACGTGGAGGGCACCGGGGCGGCTTTGGCTGCGGCGCGGCGGGCCGGTGTGGACCGGTTCGTGCACATCTCGTCGACCGCCGTCTACGGGCTGCCCCGGGACTGCCCCACGCCGGAGGACTACCCGTGCGAACCGGTGGACCCCTACTCGGCGGCGAAGCTCGGCGCCGAGACCGCCGTGCTACGTGAGCGCGAACAGGGCCTCTGCGCCCCGATCGTGCGGCCCAAGACCTTCCTCGGCGAGGAGCGTCTTGGTCTGTTCGCCATGCTCTTCGAGTGGGCCGACGAGGGCCGGCACTTCCCGCTGATCGGCGGCGGCGACGTCGCCACCCAGATGCTCGACGTCGAGGACCTCTGCGCGGCGATCCAGCTGATCTGCGAGGCGCCCGACGACAAGGCCAACGACACGTTCAACATCGGCGCGCGCGAGTTCCGCACCCTACGGGAGGACTTCCAGGCGGTCCTGGACGCCGCCGGCCACGGCCGGCGGGTCCTGGCCATGCCGGTGGGGCCCGCCGTCACCGCGCTGCGGGTCCTCGCCGCGACGCGCCTCTCCCCGGTCTACAAGCGACTCGTGCACAAGCTCACCCGGGACTCGTACGTCTCGATCGACCGAGCGACGCAGCGGCTCGGGTTCAACCCGCGGTTCAGCAACGAACAGGCGCTGTTGAAGACGTACCAGTGGTGGCGGGCGAACGCCGCCGGGGCGCGGCGCAGCGCCGGACGTACGCACCGCGACCCCTGGAAGCAGGGCGCCCTGAGCCTGGCGAAGGCGCTGTTCTGACACTCCACGGAGCAAGGAGAGGTCCGCCATGAATCACGCCCTGGAAGCACCGACCCCCACCACGCCGGACCTGCCCGTGGTCTCCGTCGACCCGGCCGTCGCCGTGCAGGCACTGAAACCGCTGGCCCGCGTCACCGGACTGTTCGTCCTGCTGCGACCCCGCCAGTGGGTCAAGGGCAGTCTGGTGCTGGCGGCGCCGCTCGTCGCGGCCCCCGGCGCCACGGTGACCCATATCGTGCCGCTGCTCGGCACGCTGCTGAGTTTCCTGGCCGCCGCCTCAGCCGTGTACGTCTTTAACGACCTGAGGGACCGGGAACGCGACCGCCTACATCCGGTCAAACGAAACCGTCCACTGGCCAGCGGGCGGGTGAGTACGACCGCCGCGGTCATCCTCCTCGTCGGCCTGCTCACCGGCACCGCCGCCCTGGCCACCCTGCTACCCGCCCTGACCGGCGTGGTCGTCGCCGGCTATCTCGCCCTCAACCTCTGGTACTGCCTGGCACTCAAGCACCAGCCCCTGGTCGACGTGTCGGTCGTCTCCATCGGATTCGTCCTGCGGGTGCTCGCCGGCACCATCGCCGTCGGCGCGGCCGTCCATCCGGCGCTGCTGATCGGGGTCTACTGCGCGTGCCTCGCGCTCTCCCTCGGCAAGCGACGCCACGAACTCGCCGCCCTGTCGGCCGCGGGCGGTGAGGCCGGCGAGCACCGTCCGGCGCTGCGCGCGTACTCGGTGCACTTCCTGGACCAGATGGTGGTGGTGAACCTGGTGGCGGCGCTGATCGGCTACGTCGCCTTCGTCTGGACCCAGACCCCGCCGTACGGGCCGGTCACCGCCGGGCTGACCTTCCCGTTCGCCGCGTTCGCGGTACACCGCTATCTGCAGATGATCGCCATGGGCGGCTCCCGCGGCGATCCGGTCGAGGACCTCGTCCGGGACCGCGCGCTGCTGGTCAATCTCGGCCTCTGGGCCGCGGTGCTGGCGCAGGCGATGCTGGCCGGCACCTGGCACGTCTGGTAACCGATCGACACCCCTTGGAGAAGAGCGTGAGCAGCAAAGACTCCCACGAGTACGACCTCTGCGTCGCGGTCAACTACTACTCGCCCTACGTCAGCGGGCTGACCGAGGTGGCCCGGGTGCTCGCCGAGGGCCTTGCCGGGCGGGGCTGGCGGGTGGCGGTGGTCGCCGTCCGGCACGACCCGACGCTTCCGCTGCGGGAGAGCCGCAACGGCGTCGACGTCTACCGCAGCCCGGTGGTCGCCTCGATCGGCCGTGGCCCGGTCAGTCCCGGCTTCCCGGCCCTGGTGCGCCGGGTTGCCCGACGTTCGCGGGTGGTCAACCTGCATCTGCCCATGCTGGAGGGAGCGTTGATCACTGCCCTGCCGCTGCGGGTGCCGGTGGTGACCACCTACCACATCGACCTCTGGCTGCCGCCCACCCTGGTGACCCGGGCGGCGATGGCCGCGGTGCGGGTGTCGTCGCGGGTGACGCTGCGCCGCTCGGACGCCGTCGTCGTCAACAGCGACGACCAGGCGCGGTACTCGGAGCTCTGGTCGATCCTGCGGTCCAGCCAGCGGTCCGCGATTCCGGCACCCTGTCTCGACCGGCGCGGTGGGGAGGCGGCATACCGGGAGACCGCCGGCCCGCACATCGGCTTCCTCGGCCGGATCGTGCCGGACAAGGGTCTGGACTACCTGGTGGCCGCATTCGCCGAGATCCCGGATCCCGAGGCGCGGCTGCTGCTCGGCGGCGACTATCTGACCGTCGCGGGCGGAAGCGTGATCGACCGGATCCGGGCGGCCGCCGAACGGGATCCCAGGATCCGGATTCTCGGGCTGCTCCGTGGCCGGCAGATCAACGATTTCTACGCCTCCATCGACGCCTTCGCCCTGCCCTCCGTCGCCGAGTCCTTCGGCATCGCGCAGGCCGAGGCGATGATGTGCGGTATCCCGTCGGTCACCACCGATCTGCCCGGCGGCCGGTATCCGGTCCTGGCGACCGGGATGGGCAGGGTCGTCCAGCCGCGGGACCCGGCCGGACTACGGGTGGCGCTGCTGGACGTGCTCAGCTGGGACGCCGACACCCGACGCGAGGGGGCCAAGCGGGCCCTGGAGGAGTTCGGTGTGGACGGATGTCTGGACCGGTACGCGGCGCTGTTCCGAGTCCACGGGGCGCGGGCCGGCGCATTGATGTGAGCGGCGTTCCGATCAGTACAATGGCAGCCACGTTCCGTCACGGAGGTGCAGATGCACAGCAGGAATTTCGGTCGTCTCGGCACGGTCAGCGCGCTCACCCTGGGCGGCGGCGGGATCGGCGGTGTGTGGGGGGCAACCGACCACGCCGAGGCGGTGGCGACCGTGCGGGCGGCCGTCGACGGTGGCGTCACGATGCTCGACCTGGCCCCGACCTACGGTGACGGCTACGCGGCCGAGAACGTCGCCGGTGCCGCGCTGCACGGCATTCCGGCCGCGGACGTCCTGGTCACCAGCAAGATCGAGCTGCCCGAGCAGGACGGCGGGGATCTCCCGGCGAAGATGATCAGCAGCCTGCACGCCACCCTGGAGCGTCTCGGCCGCGAGCAGCTGGATCTCTTCCTGCTCCACTCTCAACTGCACCCGCAGGGCTGGACCGGTCCCACTCCCCGGACACTCGGCTGGGAACTGTACCGAGACCAGGTGGTGCCCACCTTCGAACGGCTGCGCGACGAGGGCAAGATCCGGGCCTGGGGGTTGACCGGTGTCGGCCACCCGCAGACCGTGATCGACGCCATGCACCAGCAGCCGCGCCCGGATGCGGTCCAGGCGGTGGTGAACGCCCTTGACCTGAGTGGCGACATGTGGCTGCTCGGCGAGTCGGCCGAGCCTCGCAACGACGAGATCCGCCGAGCCGCGGTCGCCGACGGCGTCTCGGTGATCGCCATCCGTGCCGTGGCGGCGGGAGCGCTCACCGGCGAGATCGACCGGTCCGTGGCGGACGACGCCCCGGTCGCGGTCGACTTCGCCCGGGCGGAGCGGTTCCGCGCGCTCGCCGCCGAGTTCGGTGAGTCGCCCGCCTCGTTGGCCCACCGGTACGCCCTGAGCGTCCCCGGTGTGGCGACCGTGGTGCTCGGCGTCAAGAACCGCACCGAGTTGGCGGAGTGCCTCGCCGCCGAGGCCCGTGGCCCGCTGACCGAGGTCGAACGGAAGGCCCTGCTCGACCTGCGGAGCTGAGCGAACGGCGAGCCGGCCAGCGGGCTGGACAGGCCGGCGGCACAGACGACGATCTGCGGGTGCCCGCCGGCCCTCGCCCAGGTTCAGCGGTTCGCTGGCTCGCTGCTCGGGTCCGGTTGGACGCGCTCGAATCGTATCCGGCTCAGCCAGCCCGGCAGGTCGCTGAGCGCGTACAGCTCGCCGTGCACGTCGGCGTCGATCGCGGTCGGCTGGATGGGGAAGTTGCCGATGATGGCGCTCTCGTAGCCACCCCAGGGTTTGGGGCGTACGGCGAAGGCGAGGGTCGAGCAGTAGTCGCTGGCGATGTAGGTGCCCCAAGCTTCCGGGGTGGCGGAGCCTCGGTACACCACGCCGCCGGTCACCGAGCAGCTCTCGGTCATGTAGTGCTCGTACTCGAAGACCGGGTCGGTGTACTTCACGCCTGGTCGGCACTGCTCCGGGTCGAACACCGGGGTGCCCTCGCGGCAGGACCAGCCGAGGTTCGCGCCACCCTGCCACGGGCGGATGTGGTTGATCTCCTCGACCAGGCCCTGGCCGACGTCACCGATCCACAGTGAGTTGTCGAGCTTGTCGACCGAGAACCGCCACGGGTTGCGCAGCCCGTACAGCCAGATCTCCGGCCGTGCGCCCGGCGTGCGGACGAACGGGTTGTCCCGGGGTACGCAGTAGGGCTTCGCGCCGCAGCTGCGGTTGACGTCGATCCGCACGATCTTGCCGAGCAGGGTGCCGAGGTCCTGACCGGCCTTGTACGGGTCGTTCGCGTGTCCGCCGTCGCCGAGGGACCAGTAGAGGTAACCGTCGCGGCCGAACGCGACCTGTCCACCGTTGTGGTTGTTGTACTCGGCGTGCTCCTGGGTGAGCAGCACCTGTAGCCGCGCGGGAGCGCTGATCGGCAGTCGCGCCAGGGTCAGCGCACCGTCCGGGAGGCTGGTGTAGGCCACGTAGAGCATCCCGGTCCGCGCGAAGTCCGGCGCGGGGGTGATGCCGAGCAGGCCGCGCTCGTTGCCCGACGTGTCGACCCGGGCGGTCAGGTCGAGCACCGGCTCGGCCGCCAGGCCGGTGTCGGGGTGGTAGGCGCGGACGGTGCCGTTCTTCTCCGCGATCAGCATCCGCCCGTCCGGCAGCCCGGTGAGCGCGATCGGGCGTTGCAGCCCGAAGGCCACCTGTTCGGCTACCACGGTCAGCTCGGTGAGGGGCACCTTGCCGGGGCGCGGAGCGCCGGCCGTGGCGGTGCCGGCGGCCGACGCCGACAGCAGCGCGGAGAGGACCAGGACGAGCAGCCCGGCCAGTGTGGGTGCCGGGCGCCAACGCCGTCGCGACATGTTCTCAGCTCCTTGAGCAGGTGGTATGGAGTACGCAGGCTGGGAGCGTACCCAACACTACATCAACAACTGTCAATGAATAAACCTGAGGCGCGGGATCGGCGGCCCGGTGGAGTGGTCTTCGTACGATGACCGGCATGGATGTTGCGATCGTGACGAACGCGGTCGTGGCCGCGGTCTCGGTGATCACCGTCGGTGTCTCGGTGTTCTTCGCGCTCCGGCAACTGCGGCTGTCGCAGAGTGCGAACCACACCCTGGTCGCGATCGAGCTGCTCACCCGGGACCGGATGAGCGACGTCTTCCTGGACAGTCAGCAGTTCGTGCTCACCGAGCTGAGGGCGAGCTGTCCGCCCGGTCTGCGGGTCAGCGACCTGCCGCCCGAGGCTCGTAAGCACGTGAACCGGATCGCGTTGTACTACAACGGCCTGGGTCAGATGCTGGCCTTCGACGTCGTCGACCCGGCGTTGCTGATCGGCACGGGTGGGTACCGCGCCCGGGAGGCATGGAGCGTGCTGGAGCCGTACATCCTCGCCGAGCGGGCGGCGCGCGGCGAGTCGTATCTGGCCAACTTCGAGCATCTCGTGGTGCTGGCCACCGAGAGGCCGTGGTCGGTCGCGGTGCGCAAGCTGGGCCTACGCCGGTTCGGCAGCTACCCGGCCAGCCTGGGCCTGGTGACCGGGGCGGATCACGCGGCTGCGCAGGCGCCGGCCGCTGATTCAGTCGGTGAACGCGGCGTCGGTTCCGCGGGCTCCGTTTGACGGCCACCGCGCCTCCTGACCCGGGGCGGCCGGGTAGGTCGCATCGGCGCGCCGCCGCGTACCGCTGGCCGGTCGTCGGCCGCCGCCTGCTCGCCCATACGGTGGATCAGAGTGACTGTTGTTCACGTGCACATTGCGCGGGACGGTGGTGGCGTGACCGACGTGGCTCGCCGCCGTGGATCTCTGACCCGCTAACCCCATCGATCGGCAGCGTTGTGGTCGGGCTGTCCGGCCGTTGCAGTGGACTCGTCCTACCTGGTCTTTTTCTGGTCGTTGAGCGGAACTTCTTGAGCGCCCCGTAACTTTGTGGCAATCTCACTGCCATCGATGTGTAGCGTTCTCTCGTCTCCTGTGGTCTGCACCGATGGGCACCTGAGTCGCCGGGCGATGTTAGCGCTAACTCGTCGAAGTGACGCGACTCTGGAAGGTGCTGAGACAGATGAGGAATCTCGTACATCCGAGCGGTTCTCCAGGACGACGGTGGTCGGGCACGGCGACGATCCGCACGCTGGCGGTCGGCTTGCTGATGGCCGGCACGGTCCTGGTGCCCAGCGGTGCCGCAAACGCGGGCACCACGTTGGGCACCTCGGCGGCGGAGAAGGGGCGCTACTTCGGCGCCGCCGTCGGCACGTACAAGTTCAACGACAACACGTACATGACGGTGCTGAACCGCGAGTTCAACAGCCTGGTCGCCGAGAACGAGATGAAGTGGGACGCGACCGAGCCGCAGCGGGGCGTGTTCAACTTCAGCGCCGGCGACCGCATCGTCAACCACGCCCGCTCGCGGGGGATGAAGGTGCGCGGGCACACCCTGCTGTGGCACGCCCAGCAGCCCGGCTGGGCGCAGGGCCTGTCCGGCGGTGACCTGCGCAACGCCGCCATCAACCACGTCACCCAGGTGGCCAGCCACTTCCGGGGGCAGATCTACTCGTGGGACGTGGTGAACGAGGCGTTCGCCGACGGCGGCAGCGGCGCGCGGCGCGACTCGAACCTGCAACGCACCGGCAACGACTGGATCGAGGCCGCGTTCCGCGCCGCCCGCGCGGCCGACCCGGGCGCCAAGCTCTGCTACAACGACTACAACACCGACGGCATCAACGCGAAGTCGACCGGCATCTACAACATGGTGCGCGACTTCAAGCAGCGCGGCGTACCCATCGACTGCGTCGGCTTCCAGTCCCACCTGGGCACCACCCTCGCCAGCGACTACCAGGCCAACCTGCAACGCTTCGCCGACCTCGGCGTGGACGTGGAGATCACCGAACTGGACGTCACCCAGGGCGGCAACCAGGCCAACATCTACGCCACCGTCACCCGCGCCTGCCTGGCGATCTCGCGCTGCACCGGCATCACCGTGTGGGGCGTACGGGACTGTGACTCCTGGCGCGGCAGCGACAACGCCCTGCTGTTCGACTGCGCCGGCAACAAGAAGCCCGCGTACACGGCGGTCCTCGACGCCCTCAACGGCGGCAGCACCCCGGCTCCGACCGGCAACAGGTTCCGCAACGAAGGGTCCGGCCGGTGCCTGGACGTCAACGGCGCGAGTTCGGCGAACGGCGCACAGATGATCATCTGGGACTGCCACAGCAACGCCAACCAGCAGTTCACCCAGAACGGGCGGGCGTTGCAGGTGATGGGCAAGTGCCTGGACGTGCCGAACAACGCCGCCGCCGGCACCCGGGTGCAGATCTACGACTGCCACGGTGGGGCGAACCAGCAGTGGAACGTCAACAGCAACGCCACGATCAGCAACGCGCAGACCGGGCTCTGCCTGGACGTCAACGGCGCCGCCACCGCCAACGGCTCCGCGGTCATCGTGTGGGGCTGCCACGGCGGCGCCAACCAGCGCTGGAACCGGGCCTGAGCTGATGAGCACGACAGTCGGTACCGTACAGAAGGGAACGACGATGGTCAGATCCCGCTCGAATCGCTCGTTGAGCCGGATGCTCGCCTGCGCCCTGGCCGCTCTCGTCGCGGTGCCGACTGTCGTGCTCGGCGGTGCCGCACCGGCAGCCGCCGACACCAGCCAGTTCCGTGGTGTCAACTGGGCCAGGTTGGGCGACAACTTCCACGGCGGACCGTTGGTCCTGCACGGGCTGAGCAGCTCCGACAGCTACGCGACGGTGGTGGCCAAGGCCAACGCGATCTACACCGGCTTCCAGACCAACCTGGGCGCCAACACGGTCCGGCTGCCGATCAACACCTACACCGTCGGTACGAGCTGGTGGAACGCGTACACCGGCGCGATCGACGCGGCCACCGCGAAGGGTCTCCGGGTCGTACTCTCCTACTGGGACGACGGCGTGGCCGCCAGTGGGGGACGGATCGTCAACACCACCGCCTTCGACACCATGTGGAACACCGTGGTCGCCAGGTACGGCAGCAACGACCTGGTGTACTTCGAGCCGATGAACGAGCCGGGCGGGCACAGCGCCGCGGACTGGGCCAACGTGGTCAACAACTGGCTCACCGCCCGTCCGTCGATCCCCCGCCACCGGGTCTTCGTCAGCGGCGCCGGCCTGAACACCGACATCAAGTCGATGTGCGCCGACCGCCGGCTCGACGGGACGATCGTGTCGCTGCACCACTACACCTTCTTCAGCGGCGCGAAGACCTACGACCAGTGGGTGACGTTCCTGCGGGACGCGATCGGCTCCTGCGCCGCCCGTACCGTCATGGACGAGTTCGGTGCGCCGATGGACACCGGGCTCAACTACCACGACACCACCAGCACCGACAACTTCGTGCGCTACTTCCGCGCCACCACCGATGTGCTGCGGGAACTGCGGATCGGCTCGATCTACTGGCCGGGCCTGGGCGGCAAGGTCACCGCCGGTCAGGGCGACGACTGGTACGCCATGCAGAAACTGCACGGCACCGGCACCAACCTGACCCTGAGCACCCCCAACGCCAGTGGACTCGACCGTCTCCGGTACGCCTGGGGCCTGACCGACGGCGGCACACCGGACCGGGTGAGCCGGCTGCGGAACGTCGGCACCGGGCAGTGCCTGGACATCCCCGGCGCCACCACCGCCAACGTCCAGGTCCAGGTGTACGCCTGCAACGACACCGCCGCCCAGCGGTGGACCGTGACGGCCGGTGGCCAGCTCACCGCCCTCGCCGGCCAGCGGTGTCTCGACGCGTACAACCGGGGGACCACGAACGGCACCGTCGTCGGCACGTACGCGTGCAACGGCGGCGACAACCAGCGGTGGACGGTCGGTGGCGACGGCACGATCCGCGGCGCGCAGTCCGGCCTCTGCCTGGACGTGAACACCACCACGGCCAAGGTCCAGCTCTGGGCCTGCTGGGGCGGCGACAACCAGAAGTGGCAGGTGCAGAACGCCTGACCCGGCATTCATCAGCAACGGTCCGTGCCGTCCGTATCGACTTGGCGGCGCGGTAGGTCAATGGCTTCCGGGACGGTCCGGCTGTCACGCGCAGAGGCGCCTCGCCTCGGCGGGGCACGGGCCGTCGCGGACGTGGAGGGAGAAGAGATGAGATCCGTTGTCCATGCCGGGAAAGGTTGCCTACTCGCGCTGGGGGTGTTCGTCTCCGCCGCGGTGCCGGCCGTGATCGCAGATCAGGCGCCGGCTCTGGCCGCGGTCCAGGAGACGCTTCACGTCGCACCGAACGGGAACGACGCCAACCCCGGCACGCTCGCCGCGCCGTTCCGGACGCTCCAACGCGCGCGGGACGTGGTGCGCACGAAGACCGCGAGCATGACCGGCGACATCCAGGTCTACCTTCGCGGTGGCAGCTATCCGGTGACCAGCACGATCGAGTTCGGGGCCGGTGACTCCGGCACCAACGGCCACCGGGTGATCTACTCCGCGTACCCGGACGAGACGCCGGTGCTTGAGGCCGGTGTGCAGGTGACCGGCTGGACCCAGCACAGCGGCAACATCTGGAAGGCCCCGCTCGACCGGGCCAACAAGCTGCGGGCGCTCTACGTCAACGGCCAACGGGCCCACATGGCAGCCAAGACGATCACATCCGAGGGCTGCCACGGCACGTACACCATCACGGCGGGACAGGCCGACTGGGCGTGGGAGTCGGGCTCGCAGTGCGAAGGCGCGAGATACAACCCGGCCGATTTCCCGGCGATCTCCCGCAACCAGGAAGACATCGAGATCGAGACGGGCACCACCTGGACAACGGCCATCGTGGGAGTTCGCCAGGTGACCACGAGCGGTGACGGTCAGAGTCGTATCGCGCTGTTCCAGCAGCCGGGTGCCGCCATCGCCCAGGGGGCGTTCAACGGCAACGCCCAGATCAACGGTAGCCACAAGGTCATGAACGCCTACGAGTTCCTGGACACGCCCGGGGAGTTCTACTTCGACAAGTCCAGCCGGACGCTCTACTACTACAAGGCCGGCGCCGACAACATGTCCACCGCGTCGGTCTTCGCGCCGAACAACGTGACCACCGTGCTGCGGGTCGCCGGTACCTCGACCAGCAACCAGGCGCGCAACATCACCTTCTCCGGTCTCACCGTGCGGCACTCCGACTGGAACCTGTTCAACGTCGCCGGCTCGGTGTACAAGCAGGCCCAGCAGGGCAATCTTGGCGCCCAGGCGTACGCGCGCGGCAACTTCCACGTCTACTACTACCGCAACGTCGACCTCACCCCCGGCATCATCCACCTGCAGAACGCCAACGGAATCCGGTTGGAGCGGAACCGGATCGCGCACACCGGGGCCGACGGGATCACCCTGGTCAACGACGTGACGAACACGCAGTTGATCGGCAACTACACCAACGACATCGCCGGAACGGCGATAAGCGTCGGTCACCCGCAGCACGTCTTCATCGGCGATCACACGTCGAACAACCGGGAGAAGTACCCGGCTCAGGTCGAAGGGCCTCCGAAGAACATCGAGATCAGGAACAACTACATCCACGACAGTGCGGTGCTGTTCAACGGGCACGGCGCGGTCGCGGCGTACTTCGCCGACACCCTGACGGTGCAGCACAACCGCATCGAGAAGGCGCCGTGGGCGGGTATCACGATGGGCTGGGGGTGGTGGAACTTCGACGGCTCCTCAGGATCGATCGCGCCGAACCGGCCCACCACCACGGCGAAGAACAACACCATCAGCCACAACCACATCATCGACACGGTGCAACGACTCAGCGACACGGCACCGATCTACACGCTGGGCAGCCAGCCGGGCACCACGATCCACGACAACTATTTCCAGGGCGTCCCGGCCGGTCACAAGTACGGGCTGCACCCGGACGAGGGCTCGGCGTTCATCACCTTCCGGGACAACGTCCTGAGCGTGGACAAGAACATCACCTGGATGATCAACTCCGACGACTTCGGGCGTAAGCACGACCTGAACATCACCCAGACGTACGGCCCGATCAACAAGGTCTCCAACAAGAATCTGCCGAACAGCACCATCCACGACATCCTCGTCTCCGCCGACTACGTCTGGCCGGCGGCGGCCTACGCGATCGCGGTCAACTCCGGGCTCCAGGACTCGTTCCGGGACATCACCCAGCCGCGCAACCTGCCAATGCAGGACTACGTCCTGCCGGCGAGCACATTCGTGGGCAGCGGCACGTCCTCGATTCCGATCCGCAGCGGCGGCGACCCGACCAGGTCGCTGTGGCTGGCCCCGTCCGGCACCACCACCTTCGCCGCCGGCCCGACGATGACCAGGGCGGACGGCAACGCCACCTCCATCGCGGTGCCGACGGCGTCGGGTGACTACCGACTTTTCGTGGTCGACGCGCAGGGCGGTCGGTCGGCCGAGTCGAAGTCGCTCGTCCGGCGGCAGGGCACCGGCGGTACGCCTGACACCCAGCTCGTCGGTGGCCAGTCGGGTCGGTGCATCGAGGTTCCCGGCGCCACCACCACGAACGGCACCCGGACGCAACTGTGGGACTGCTCCGGCGGCTCGCACCAGCGCTGGACCTACACCGCCAGCAAGCAGTTCACCGTGTACGGCAACAAGTGCCTGGACGCCAACGGTGCCGGCACCACCAACGGCACCACGGTCATCATCTGGGACTGCCACGGCGGTCTCAACCAGCAGTGGAACGTCAACGCCAACGGCACCATCACGAATGTCCAGTCCGGACTGTGCCTCGACGCCAACGGCGCCGCCACCGCCAACGGAACGAAGATCATTCTTTGGTCCTGTAACGGCGGCGCGAACCAGCAGTGGAGTCGACGCAGCTGAGAGCCGGATCCGGAGGGGCAGGCACCGGCGGTGCCTGGCCCCTCCGACGTCAGAGAAGCGCTGCGTGCGGAGAGACCGACGCCCTGGACGAGGCACGGGTGAGCTGGCACCATGTGCCGATCATGAAGCGGGCCCGGATGGAGAACCTGGTAAACAGCTCGTGGTCGGGGTCGGGTGGGCTGTCGAGGCGATCGGGTGCTGGCGCGGTGGGCCGGCTGGCCGCGGTGGCAGGTGTGGCGGTCGCGCTGGCCCTGGCGGCCGGCTGCGCCGACGCGGGATCGCAAGCGTCGGCTCCGAGCCCGTCGGCAAGCGCGGCAGAGAAAGACCTGCACAGGTGGCTGCACGAGGGCGCGAACAAAGTCGGTCAGGACACCTACTCGTCTCGTTTCACCATGACACGCAGGGACGTCGAGGGAGCTTCGGTCAGTACGAGAGTCGAGATGACGGTGGACCCGGCCAGGCGCCGGAGCGACATGAGCATCCACTTCCCCATTCGGCAACCCGGCCACTTTCAGTGGGTTGAGATAAAGACCGTCGACGAGGAGAGTTGGGCGCGGTTCTTCGGCTTCGGAGCGCCTCCCGAGGGGTGGATACCGGTCGACCTGCCGCGTCTGTTTGGTGCGGACTCCTCGATCTTCACCGGTACGCAGGCGATGGACGACCTCCAGGACCTGGTGAAGACGTCGGTCGAGCTGCGGCTCGTCACCGAACGAGCCGTTCATGGTGTCCTCGACCTCCGTCGGCACCCCCACCTGACCGTCGAGCTGTGTGAAGAATCGTCGGGGACGAACGCGATGGTGCCCTTCGACGCCACCCTCGACGCGCAGGGCCGGCTCACGAACCTGTCGCTGCACTTCGATCAGGTGGAAGCGGGCGCCGGTGAGTGGCAGTTTCTCTACCACTCGTTCGGTCGGCGACTGCCGATCGACCCGCCACCCGCCAAGGACGTACTCGAACCGGACGACCTCGACCCGCAACTGCTTGCCGAACTACGCGACGTCGGCTGGTAGTGGGCGGGCCGCCGCCACCCCCACCGCCGGGACTGCCACGTCTACGATCGGCCGGTGGCCCGATCCCTCGACCGCATCGCCCTCATCTCCGACGTCCACGGCAACCTGACCGCACTGGAGGCCGTGCTCGCCGACATCGACGCACGCGGCATCGAACGGATCTTCAACCTCGGTGACTACGTCGGCAAGGGGCCGCGCGGCCGCGAGGTGATCGAGCTCTGCCGGCAGCGCTGCGAGGTCAACATCCTCGGCAACTGGGACGACTTCCTCCCCGACCCGGACCGGACCTACGACAGCGAGGCGATGGCCTGGTGGCTGGCGCAGCTCGCCGCCGGCCAGGGCGACTGGCTGCGCGGGCTACCGTTCAGCCACGACTTCCTGCTCAGCGGGCGGCGGGTACGACTCTTTCACGCCTCGGCGACGAGCGTGCATCGTCGGGTGCGGTTCGACCACGACGAGGCCGAGTTCCTCGGCATGTTCGCCAACACCCCGGCGACCGGCGACGGGCCGGAGCCCTCGGTGGTGGGCTACGGCGACACGCACGATCCGTTCTACGAGGTGGACCGCGAGCGTCGCACCCTGTTCAACACCGGCAGCGTCGGCAACGCGATGGACGACCCGACCCCGGTCTACGTGATCCTCGAAGGTGTCGTCGACGCGGAGTTCGACGCGCCGTTCTCGATCCAGTTCGTTCGGGTGCCGTACGACGTCGAGGCGGAGTTGGCCGTGGCGACCCGGCTGGGCATGCCCGAGCTGGCGGGGTACGTCTCCGAGCTGCGGCACGGCGTCTACCGGGGCGAGATGAACGCTCCCGGCGGACCGAAATACCACCGGCGGCCGAGGCCGCGACAGCCGGCCGCGTGACCGGTCCGGCACCACGGGGCGTACGCACGGCGACAGCGAGCCCGGGTCACCGCGAGATCGTCGTGTCGAGCATGTCGACGAGGTGCTCGGCCGCTGTTGCCGTGTCGTAGTCGGGGTCGTGGAGCTGCTCGGCGACGATGGCGTCGATGCCGCCACCGACGATGATCGCCGTCGTACGCGGGTCGATGTCACCGCTGGTGCCGCGCGCGAGCCGGGCCGCGTCGATGAGCTGGGCCAGGGGACCCCAACGGGCGGCCGGATCGTGTTCACCGTCGTCGTGCACCATCGCTTCGATGATCATGCGGGTGTGTCGTGGATGTTCCCGTAGGTGTCCCACCATCGACCTGACGTACGCGGCGGGCCGGTTCGCGGGGTCGGCGGCCTCGACCGCGGCGGCGACGTCTGCGACCAGGGCGGCGAGGGCGTGCTCGTGCGCGGCGCGTACGACGGCGGCCTTGGTGGGGAAGTGGTAGAGCACGGCGGCCTTGGTGATGCCGGCGCGTTCGGCGATGGCGGCCAGTGAGGCGCCGGCGTAGCCCCGGTCGGCGACCAGCTCGATGGTGACCTCGATCAGTTGGGTGCGGCGGGCGCGCTCGATCAGGGTGAGTTCGCCCGTCGCGCCCTCTCGTCTCCTTGTCACCCGCCAGATTCTACCGTACGGTCGAAAAATCTACCGATCGGTTAGGAGTGTGTCGTGCGGACCAGGCTGATGAAGGCTCTCAACCGGCTGCGGCCCAGGTCACGGTGGCTGCGCCTGGTGCTGGCCGGGCTCGCACTGATCGCGCTGGCGGTCACCTTCGCCGTTCGTCAGCCCGCTCCGATCGGCCACTGGGACAGCGCCGACGGGCAGGACCGGTTCCTCCGGGCCTACCGGGAGGCCTTCGCCGCCCTGCCCGACCCGGCGGAGACCATCGACGTACGCACCGACTTCGGCATCGTCCGCGTCTACCGCTTCGCCGGCACCGGCACCGGAGGCGACGCGGACATCCCGTTGCTGCTGCTGCCCGGGACCGCCTCGGCCACCCCGGTCTGGGCCGACAACCTGCCCCTGCTGCTGCCGATCGGCGACGTCTACACCGTCGACCTGCTCGGCCAGCCGGGCATGAGCGTGCAGAGTCGCCCGATCAACACCGACGAGGCGCAGTCCGAGTGGCTGCACCAGACCCTCCAGGCGCTCCCGCCGGACAGGTTTCACCTGGTCGGTCTCTCGATCGGGGGGTGGACCGCGGTCAACCTCGCGCTGCACCGACCGGAGCACATCGCGTCGATGACCGTCATCGACCCGGTCCACGTCTTCGCCGACCTGCCGTTCGGCACCATCGTGCGGTCCATCCCGGCCGCGTTGCCCTGGCTGCCCAGGTCGTGGCGGGACAGCTTCAACTCCTACACCGCAGGCGGCGCGCCGGTCGAGGACGAGCCGGTCGCCGACATGATCGAAGCCGGCATGCAGCACTACCGGATGCGGCTGCCACAGCCCACGCGGATCAGCGAGGAACGACTCCGTCGACTCGACCTGCCGGTCCTGGCGATCATCGCTGGCGAATCGGTGATGCACGATCCGCAGTCGGCCGCCGAGACCGCACGCCAGACCCTGCCCCGGGGCACCGTCCGGCTCTACCCGGACGCCTCCCATGCTGTCAACGGCGAGCAGCCCGAACGGATCGCCGAGGATGTCGCCGGCTTCATCGCGCAGGCTTCCTGAATGCGGTGCGGCAGCGGTCCGTGGGGCCGGGGCCGGGAGTCTGTCAGAAGAGGGTGGTGGGTTCGACCGGGATCGGCTCGGGCAGCGGGTCCAGCTCCGGCACCCGGGCGCGTACCTCGTCGTGGAAGCGGCGGGCCAGCGTCGGCGCGTCGGCGTTGTCCGGGGTGTGGACGAAGACGGTCGGCGACCGGCCCTCGCGCAGCCAGGTCACGGTGGCGTCCACCCAGCGCCGCCAGCCCTGGACGGTGCGCGCCGGGTCGTCCCGGCCGAGGTAACGGACGATCGGCCGGTCGGTGAGCGCGACCGTACGCAGCGGCATCCTGGGCTTCTTCGTCCAGGCGTCCCGCTCGGCGTCGCTGGTCGGCGGGTCGGTGAAGAACGCGGTGGTGTCGAACGGGATCCACTCGGCGTCCGTCTCGGCCAGCGTCGTCTCCAGCAGCCGGGTGGCGCGGGGGTCGGTGAAGAAGGCCGGATCGCGTACCTCCACGGCCGGTCGGTGGGCGGCGGGCAGGCGGCGCAGGAACCGGGCGAGCGTGGGTACGTCGTCCGGGCCGAAGGAGCCGGGCAACTGCACCCAGAGGGCGTACGCCCGAGCGCCGAGGGGCTCGATCGCGTCGAGGAAGGCGCGCATCGGCTGGTCGACGTCGGTGAGGCGGCGATCGTGGGTGACCACCTTCGGCAGCTTGACCACGAATCGGAAGTCGGGTCCGGTCTGCTCCGCCCAGGTGGCGACCGTCTCGCGGCCCGGGGTGGCGTAGAAGGTGGTGTTGCCCTCGACCGCGTTGCACCAGCCGGCGTAGTGCCGTAGCCGTTCCCGCGCCGGCAGGGGATGGGGGAGCAGTCGCCCCTGCCAGGACCGGTGGATCCACATCGCACATCCGACGTGCAGTCGCCTGGCCACCTGTTCAGCCGGCGTCGACGCGTTCGACGGTGATGGTGTTGACGCCGGCCGTCGCGTCGATGTCGTAGCGGTCGGTGGCGGAGTTCCACTCGGGCGGGGTGAAGGTCGTGCCACCGGCCACCCCCGAGTGGGTGGTGCCGTCGATGGTGACCGAACCGGCGCCGCCACCGGCGCGTACCTGCACGGGCGCGTCGCCGGCCAGGCGGACGACGACCTGGCTGGCGCCGCCGCCGAGCAGGGTCCGCTGCGTCCCCTCCGGTGCGGGCAGCGTCAGTTCGACCCGGTTCGCGCCGGCGGTGAATTCGACGTCACCGAGCTGCCCACCGCGCAGGTCGAGGTGCTGTTCCTTGGCGCCACCGTTGAGTCGGACGTGCCAGCGGACCGACTCGGCCAGCACCACCTCCACGACCGCCGGACCGTCCCGGTCGGTGCCGCGCAGGCTGGTCAGCAGGCTGCCGTCAGTGAGGGAGACCGCGGGACGGACGTTGGCGTCGCGGGGGGTCGACACCCGGTATGCGTCGTCGCCGAGATCGGCGGTACGCACCTGGATCACGTCGGCACCGTCGAGCAGGACGAAGGTGGCCTCCCGCAGGTCGCCGACGGCACCGGTGACGACGTGACCGTTGCGGCCGTCACCCCGGACCGACACCCACGTCCAGGTGGCGACCACCACCACCACGACGACCAGTACGGCCGCACCGATCCACCACCACATCCGTCGTCCGCCGGCTGCCTGAGTGCTCTCCACGTCGCCTCCCGTACATCGATGACCGCACGGGTTACTACCCGCCTGTCACCGACTCTTACGCGTGTCACGTCCGGTGGGCTCACCGGTGCCCGGAAGCGACACGGATTCGAGCCGACATGTCTGAGCGACATCATCATGTCGCTCAGACACGTCGTCGCAGAAGCTTATTGGCTCGGGATGGGCGTTACGGACGGAGACGTCAGGCCCGGGACCACTTCTGGTTGGGGGTGCCGGCACAGTCCCACAGTTGCAGCCGGCCGCCGTTGTTCGGGTTGTTGTCGCGTACGTCGACGCAGCGGTTCGCGTTGAGGTTGACCAGGTCACCGGCGGCGTTCAGGGTGAAGCGTTGCGCCGGGTTGCCGTTGCAGGTGACGAGGTTGACCTCGGTGCCGTTGGCCGTGCCGGCCCAGGCCGGGTCCATGCACTTGCCCATCGCGCGGATGGTGCCGTCGGCGGCGAAGGTCCATGCCTGCGCGGCGGTGGTGTTGCAGTCCCAGACCTGCAGCGGCGCCCCGTCGACCGGGTTGGCGCCGGGGATGTCGATGCACCGGCCGCTCTGCTGTCCCCGGATCCGGGTGGTGCCGGTGTTGCCGTCCGGGACGTAGCCGGAGACCCGGACGTAGTCGACGAGCATCTGCTGCGGGAACTGGGTGCTGCCGTCGGGGTAGCCGGGCCAGTTACCACCGACCGCCACGTTGAGGATCATGAAGAAGGGGTGGTCGAAGACCCAGCGGTTACCACCAAGCCGACCCGGGTCGACCCGGAAGAACTCCGAACCGTCGAGGTACCAGCGGATGATGTTCGGCTCCCAGTCCACCCGGTAGGTGTGGAAGGTGTCGGCCAGCGGCTGTCCGATGGTGCGGCTGCCGGTGATCCCGCCGCCGCCGGAATAGCCCGGACCGTGGATGGTGCCGTGTACGGTGTTCGGCTCCCGCCCGACGTTCTCCATGATGTCGATCTCGCCGGAGGCCGGCCAGCCGACGTTGCCGAAGTCGTTGCCGAGCATCCAGAACGCCGGCCAGATCCCCTGACCTCGGGGAATCTTGATGCGTGCCTCGAACCGCCCGTACGCCTGGGTGAACGTGGCCGCGGTCAGCAGTCGGGCCGAGGTGTACTCGCACCGGCCGTAGTGGCACTGGTAGTTGGCCGGGTTCTCCCGGCGGGCGGTGATGACCAGGTTGCCCTGGCCGTCGTGCACCGCGTTGCTGGTGCTGTTGGTGTAGTACTGCCGTTCGTTGTTGCCCCAGCCGTGGCCGCCGATGTCGAAGCGCCACTTGGACTGGTCGACCGGTGTGCCGGCCGGTGAGTTGAACTCGTCCTGCCAGGTGAGGCCGCCGATCGCGGCGGCGGCCGGTGCGGACTGCACGGGTAGCAGGAGCGCACTGGTGACGAGGGCCGCACCCAGGGCGGCGGCTGCCCGCCGGAGGTTGCGGGAGATGGCGTCCACGATGGAGTCTCCTCGGGGGTGGAGGGGCGGATACGCTGGCGAGGCGGTCTGGAGAGCGCTCTCCAAATCCGAGTCTGTCGATTTCGACAGAATTAGTCAAGGTTGTTAACAGCGATCATCAAGGAAGGGGCGTCGTCAACCGGCGGTTGACGAATAACGAGCGTCAACCTAAGGTTGACGCATGACTGAACCCGTGCAGATGAGCAATCCGGTCCGACTCGACGATCTGATCCAGGCAATCAAGCGGGCCCACTCCGACGCGCTCGACCAGCTCACCGACGCGGTGATGGTGGCCGACCACATCGGTGAGGTCGCCGACCATCTGATCGGCCACTTCGTGGACCAGGCCCGCCGGTCCGGTGCCTCCTGGACCGAGATCGGCCGCAGCATGGGGGTGAGCAAGCAGGCCGCCCAGAAGCGCTTCGTGGGCGCGGCGATGGATCCTCAGGAGGGCTTCCAGCGGTTCACCCCGCGCGCCCGCAACGTGGTCGCCGCCGCGCACAACGAGGCGAAGGCCGCCGGCAGCCCGCACACCACCCCTACCCACCTGGTGCTCGGCCTGCTCGCCGAGCCGGAGGCGCTCGCCGCGAGGGCGCTGGCCGCCAGTGGTGTTTCGGCCGACGCGGTGCGGGAGGCCGCCACCGCCGCGTTGCCGCCGCCGTCGGACGACGTACCGGAGCTGATTCCGTACGACGCCGCCGGCAAGAAGGCGCTGGAGTTGACCTTCCGCGAGGCGCTTCGGCTCGGGCACAACTACATCGGTACCGAGCACATCCTGCTGGCCCTGCTGGAGCAGGAGAACGGCGAGGGTGTGCTCACCAGCCTCGGCGTGGACAAGGCCGCCGTCGAGGCGAACATCGTGGCGACCCTGGCCAAACTGCGGACGTTCGAGTAGCCGATCAGGGCTCGACGGGGAAGCCGTACCGGGCGGCGTGCTCCGGATCGGCCGGATCGATCTGGCGCAGGCCGGCGTCGGCCAGGCGCTTGTTGACCTCGTCGAGCCGCTCCCGCACCAACCGGGCCTCCTCCTCGGTGACCCGCCCCCGGTGCGGTCGGCCGGCGTGCTCGATGGTGCCGTAGTCGATTTTCTCGGCGCTGCGGCGGGCCTTCGGCGGGCGTACCCGCTCGGCGGTCCTCAGCAACTGCGCCATCGGCACGTCGGTGGCCATCGCGTCGAACTCGCTCGCGGTCAGCACCACCCGACGCGGCTCGCCCTGGCCGTGCCGGTCGTGGATCTCGACCACCGCCACGTCCAACGCCGCGTCGTCGATGCTCTCCACCTCCACCGGGGTGGCGTCCAACTGCACGGGCCCGGCCACCAGGTCAGGATGCTCGAGAACGACGACGCGGACCGCCTCGTCGTCGGCACCCAGCATCGTGCCGCTGAAGTCGGAGACGTGGATCGTCTTCTTGCCCATGGATGTGCCAGCTCCCGTCGTGACCCGAGAAGGACCAGCAGACGTTACCCGACAGGTGTGCGAAAGCGCGCGGTGGCTCGCCGCGCTACAGGCTTCCTCGGGGCGCCACCCACTCGGTCGGTTGACCGGTGATCGCGGCGATCCGGTCGTAGTCGGCGTCGTAGTGCAGCACAGTCGCTCCGTGCACCTCTGCGGTCGCCGCGATCACCAGGTCGGGCAGCCGGAAGTTGCGATGCTGGCTGTCCGCGGCGAGCATGCGGTGCACGGCGAGAGCACGATCCATCGCCGCGGTCGTCACGTCCATCCACCGGTGGCCGCGCAGGGCTTGCCACAGGATCTCGTACCCCTTCGGGTGAGGAGCATTGTTGAGGAACTCGAGAGCGGCCATGTGGCAGGTCGCCAGGCGTCCCTCGGCCAACAACGTCTCAAAGCGGCGACGGACCGTCGGATATCGCCCCTGAAGCACGAACACCGACGTGTCGGCCAGATAGATCGCTCCTGCCATCACGCGGCCTCGGAGTCGCGCGCGTCCTCGACGAGCCGACCGAGATCCCGGCCGCCGCCGTAACGCCACGCCTCTGCGGAGTCGGTGAAGTCCATCTCCACCTGATCGAATGCGGAGACGATCTCCCGTGCCTGGCGACGCAGGGCAAAGGCGTGCAGGGCGGCGTTGATGGTAGCCACCTTGGTGTCGGTGCCGAGCACCTCGCGGGCCGCCTCAAGCCACTCGTCGTTCACGTCCACGGTGATGCGCGTCATGTCGGGAATCGTACACCAGAGCAGCGGATTTCCAGGCATCAAGATCGCAATGCGGTTGGTGCTTCAGTGGGGGTTCAGGTGGTGCCGTACGGGTCCGGCCGGCAGGCTGTTCAGCTCGTGCCAGGAGAGGGTGGCAGGGCGGGTGCGGTGTCCCCGGTAGGGGGCCTGGGCCGGAGTCCGGCCGGTCGCCCCGTGGTGTCGCCAGGCGCGCTCGGGGTCCTGCTGATCACGGTCCTGCGGGTGTTTCGGCATGCCTACACCGTTTCAAAGAAAGTTGTCCATGAATGGAAATGGATATGACGGTCGATCGATCGTTCAGGTTCCCCGGATCGCGCCCACCTACGCCCCGAACTCACCGGGTCCGTCGTACCGTGAGCGGCGTCGACGGTGACGGACCGGGAGGTGTTGATGCTCGACCGGCGGCTCCACCTGCACCTCGCGACCTGGCTGGGACAGTGGCCGGCCGGCCCGGGCCTGCACGTGGTCGGGTCCGGGCGGCGGACCCGACCCGCCTGGGACGGCCGCCCGCGCCCCGCCATCGCGGTCCACGCCGGGGCCAGCGGCGTGCTCTCCGTGGCGCCCGACCGGGTCGCGGCCGTACGTGAGCTGGTGCGGCGCCCGGACGGGCTGCTGAACGCACTGCCGGCCGCGGTCGGGTATCCACGCTGGGCCGTGCACGACGACGTCTTCCGGTGGAGCGTCGCGCCGGCGGACCTGCCGGATGTCGGTGAGTGGGCGCCACCGACCACGCCCGGCCTGCCCTCCTGGCTGCGGCTGTTCGACCGGTCGGTGCTCGTCGTGCGCGACCAGCGGGGCCGCTACCTGGCCGGCGTCGGGATCAAGCGGCATGACCGGCACGGACACGAGCTGGCGGTGGGTACGGTCCCGGCGGCGCGTGGCCGCGGCCTGGCCCGCAGACTGGTGGCCCAGGCGGCTCGTCGGGTGCTCGACGACGGTGCCGTGCCGACCTATCTGCACGACCGGAGCAACGCCGCCTCGGCTCGGGTGGCGGAGGCCGCCGGGTTTCCCGACCGGGGCTGGCGCTCCTACGGCGTCTACCCGAGCTGACCATCGACCGGCAGGGCGCGGACCGTGGATCCCGGGCCGGATCCACGGTCCGCAGCCTCCCCCCAGGTCCGGGTGCGGCTCCAGTGCCGATCACGCTACGTACTCGGAACGCTCTGGGCAAGCCGCCGCCACCGTCTCCTTGCTGTCCAATTGTGGACTTGACCTGGGAAGAAGCGTTACCTCTCGCCCGACGCGGTCAGTGACGCAGGGTGTGAATCAGGCTGACGACCTGCTGGGTCACCGGCCGCAGCACGCGCAGTCGCGACAGCTGCACCAGCCGGTCGACAAGCGGCACCGCGCCGTCGATCAGCTGCCGGGTCCGGGCCTGTCCCGGCGAGCGGTCGTAGACCCAGAAGAGCACCACGCCCATGTAGGCGAGCCAGAGCAGCTCGGGCAGTTGGCGGCGAAGCTCCGCGTCGACCTTGGCGGTGGAACCGGTCAGCACCTCGGCGTAGAGGCCGATGGACGCCTCGCGGGGCCCGGAGGACTCCGCGGAGAAGGGGCTCAGCGGGGAGGTGGGTTCCGCGGCGGTCTTGAAGAAGCTAGCCGCGAACTCGTGCGACGGTGTCAGCACGTCGATGCCCGCGTGCAGCACCCCGGCCAGCCGGGCGGCGAAGTTGGATTCGCGTTCCAGTACCGGCTCGGCCGCCGCCCGGTGCTCCGTCTGCGTCCGGGCGTAGAACTCCTGGATCAGGTGTTCCTTCGACTGGAAGTAGTAGTAGGCGTTGCCGACCGCGACACCGGCCTCCGTCGCGATGGCGCGCATGGTGGTGCGGGCGTAGCCGCGTTCGCGGAACAACCGCATCGCGGTCTCCAGGATCAGCTGCCGCGTCTGCTCGCCCCGGGCGGTCGCCGCCTCACCCGCAGCGGTCGTCGGCACAGTCTGGTCGGTCATTCCGGTCACCGTATCCCGCCGCGTCGCCGGTCGGCTCCGGCGACGGTTCACGGACCCGCTCGCGTACCGCCGACGCGGCGGCCACCACCCGCCGGGCCAGAGGCAGCAGGTGGGGGCGGGCGAGACGCTGGGCCGTCTCCCGGTGGTCGGCCAGTGCCCACAGGCACGCGAACCAGGCTCCGTCGCCCGCGTAGACCTCGCCGTTGTCGGCGATCACGGTGAGGTCACGCAACGTGGCGTCGTGGTCCAGGCCGGGGAAGCGCTGCCGGGCGGCGGTCGAACCGGCCGGCACGAACTCCAGCGGTACGAGTTGCGGACGCGACGAGAGCCAGCCGCGCGCGGCCCGGCACAGTGGGCAGTGTGCGTCGTAGAGGACGGTGAGGCCGCGGATGCCACCGCCCCCGTGTGCGGTGGCATCCGGCAGTCCCTCCGTTCCGCCCTGGCCCGGCCTGGTCATCGGGCCGGCGGGTTGGCCTGGCCCGGTGCGGCCGGTGCGGCACCCGGGCCAGGCATGCCCGGACCGGGCGCCGTGGGCGGATGGGCGGGCTGGACCGGCAGTCGGCCGACGGGGGCCAGTGGGGGATGGGTGGCGAGCTGACGCAGCCGGTTACGCCGGTACCGGCCCAGGGCGAAGACGTTGAAGAAGTGCAGCGCGCCGAGCACCAGCAGCACCAGCCCGATCTTCCACGAGAGTTCCTCCATCGCGATGCTTGTGGAGCCGACCTGCTCGGAGTGCCGCATCGCCACCGTGACGTAGCCGAGGTTGAGCAGGTAGAAGCCGACCACGAGCAGGTTGTTCACCGCCCGTGCCAGGCGTCCGTCGGCGAACACCTCTTCGAGGAAGACCAGCCCGTTGCGGCTGAGTGCCCGCGCCACCCAGACGGTCAGCCCGATGCTGACCGTCAGGTAGACCAGGTACATCCAGACCTTGATGTCCATGTGTCGACCAATATTGAACGCGTTCAACTTGATGGGCGTAAGCGTAGGGCAGAAGTTGAACGCGTTCAAGATGGCGTTCGGGATCAGTGGGTCAGGCCGAGTGCCTCGGCGGCGGCTCGGCCGTTGGCGTGGCTCGCGCCGTACGTGGTGACGAAGGCTCGTACGTGGTCGGGTCGCCAGGTCGCCGGCCAGCCCATCTCCACCACGGCCACCGGATGCGTGGCGGACAGCGCGTCAACCAGCTCCGGACCGCCGGGCAGCCGGTGCAGATGGCGGGCGACCAGGAGGATCGGCCGGCCGGCGGCCCGTCGGCGCAGGTCGGCCGGGTCCGTCTCGGCGGCCACCACCCGGATCTGTTCGGCGCCGCCGCCCAGGTGTGGTCCGAGACCCCACGGCACCCGGCCCTCGGCGATCGTGGAGTTGCCGTGCAACTGCACCACGAGCGACCGGTCCAGCCCGGTCGGCGCGCCCTCCACCCGTAGCGCTCGGCGGGCCGCCGCGTACCCCAGGTCGCCGGAGGCGGCGGTGGTGCGGTCGGCGGTCCGGGTCCAGGCGGCGAGGTCCGCGACACGACCGGCCGCCTGCTCGACACGGGACCGGTCCAGCCGGCCGTCGCCGAGCGCCGCCACGATCTCGGTGGCGACCCGCTCAACCAGGTCGGCATCGACCTTGGCGCCGATGCAGAGCAGATCGGCCCCGGCGGCCAGGGCGCGTACCGCGCCCGGGGCGATGCCACCGGCGGCCAGGGCGGCACCCTTCATCTCCAGCGCGTCGGTGACGACGACGCCGTCGAAGCCGTACTCGTGGCGCAGCAGGTCCACCAGCACGGTCCGGCTGAACGTGGCGGGCAAAGTCCCGGTCAGCGCGGGCACCCGGATGTGTGCGGTCATCACCGCCTTCGTCCCGGCGGCGACCACCGCGGCGAACGGCGGCAGGTCCCGCCGGCGCAGCAGCTCGGGCGCGACGTCCACGGTGGGTAGTTCGTGGTGGGAGTCCGCCACGGTGGCGCCGTGGCCGGGAAAGTGCTTGGCGCAGGCCGCCACTCCGGCGACCTGGAGCCCGGCGGTCGCGGCGGCGGCGTGCGCGGCGACCTGCTCCGGGTCGGCGCCGAAGGACCGGGTGCCGATGATCGGGTTGTCGTCGGCGGTGTTGACGTCGACCGTCGGTGCCAGGTCGAGGGTGATGCCCACGCCGGCCAGCTCGGTGCCGATGGCCTGGTAGACCTGGCGGGTGAGCGTCACGTCGCCGACCGCGCCGAGCGCGGCGTTGCCCGGGTACGGACTGCCGGTGGCGTGGGCGAGCCGGGTGACGTCGCCGCCCTCCTCGTCGATGGCGACCAGGACGTCGGACCGGCCGGCGCGCAGCATCGCCGTGCTGGCGGACACCTGGGTCGGTTCGATGACGTTGCCGCCGAACAGGGTGTGTCCGGCGAGTCCGTCGGCGACCAGGTCGACGGCCCACTCGGGCGGGACCGACCCCGGGTACGCGGCCAACAGGGTGCCCAGCGCCAGCCGGCGCAGTCCTGGATCCAGCCCCACGTGCTCTCTCCTCTCGATGCCGGCCGGCGCGGATCTCGTACCGGGTCGGCGGAGGGTCGCGCTCCCACGTGGCCGATACGCTACGGCTTACCCGTTCGCCTGTCGGTTCTACGGCTTCAAAGGTTCATACAGTTAGCAAAGTTTACTAATAACTTGAGGACACATGGCATGAGCGCGACCCGGCTGCCCGGCACCCCACGTCTGTTGCGGGCCCTCAACGACCGCGCGGCGCTGGAACTGCTGCTGGAGCAGGGACCACTGACCCGGGCCCGGATCGGCGAGCTGACCGGCCTGTCCAAGGTCACCGCCTCGCAACTGGTGGAGCGGCTGGAGGAGCGCGGACTGGTCACCCGCGTCGGCGAGCAGGCCGGAGGCCGCGGACCGAACGCCCAGCTCTACGCCGTACGGCCCGGCAGCGCACACGTGGTGGGCGTCGACGTGGGCCCGGAGCGGGTGGTGGCCGCCTGCGCCGACATCACCGGTGCGGTCATCGGGCGCGTCGAGCAGTCCACCCAGGACACCGACGACCCGGTCGGCGTGGTGCACAACGCGGTCGTGCGGGTGGCCGGCAGCGCCGGCGCGCAGCTGTCGAGCGTACGCCGGATCGTGCTCGGCACCCCCGGCCTGGTCGACCCGGGCACCGGCGACATCACGTTCGCGTACAACCTGCCCCGCTGGCATCGGGGTCTGCTCGCCGCGCTCCGCGACGACCTGGACACCCCGGTGGTCTTCGAGAACGACGTCAACCTGGCCGCGGTGGCCGAGGCGCAGTCCGGCGCCGCCCAGGGCCTGGCGGACTTCGTCCTGGTCTGGGTCGGTGCCGGTGTCGGTCTGGCGATCATGTTGGGCGGCCGGTTGCACCACGGCAGCAGCGGTGCCGCCGGTGAGATCGGCTACCTGCCGGTGCCCGGCGCTCCCATCCCACGCGACGTGTCCCGCCGGGCGAAGCCGGCCTTCCAGCAGTTGGCCGGCGCCGACGCGATCCGCGGCCTGGCCCGGGAACACGGCTACCCGGACGCGGCCGCCGCCGACGCGGTCCGGGCCGCGATCGCCGACGGCACCTCGGGTGGGCCGATGCTCGACGAGGTGGCCCGCCGGCTCGCCCTCGGCGTGGCGAGCACCTGTGTGGTGCTGGACCCGCCGCTCGTGGTGCTCGCCGGAGAGGTGGGGCAGGCCGGCGGGGCGGCCCTGGCCGAACGGGTGCAGCACGAGGTCGCCGCGATCACCCTGGTACGGCCCCGGGTGGTGCCCACCGGACTGACCGAGGAGCCGATTCTGCACGGCGCCCTGCGCACGGCCCTGGACGCCGTCCGCGACGAGGTCTTCGGCTCCACCATCGCCTGAGCCGGGCGAGGGTCAGATCAGGTCGCGGCGGCGGAAGATGGCGAAGGCGGAGGCGCTGAGGCCGGCGGTGAGCAGCAGCAGCACCGCCAGCGCCGGCTGCCAGGTCAGGGTGTAGCTGCCGTCGCAGTAGCTGTCGACGACGGTCCGGCAGGCGGTGCTGTCCCAGAATCTGACCTCGCCGGCCAGCCACGCGCCGACGTAGCTGGCGAGCATGAGCTGGTCGGGCCGGGCCACCTCGAGGATCTGCAGCACGATCCGCCCACCCAGCTCCCACACCACCAGGTAGGCGGCGACCGCGCCGAGCGCCGCCGCCGTGTGCCGTCCCATCGTCGCGATGGCGAAGCCGGTCGCCGCCGCGAGCAGCACAAGCGTCAACCCGCGCCCCCAGATCGCGCCCAGGTCGGCCCAGAAGGCCGCGTTGGTCGGTCCGGGATAGCCGGCGACCTGCGCGATGACCCAGAAGGTGACGAGATAGGCGAGTGAGGCGAGCACCGACACCGTCAGCACCGCCCCGAGCAGCGTGCCGAGTTTTGCGCCGAGCACGGTCAGCCGGCGTGGTCGCCACAGCAGCAGGTTGACCACTCCGCCGGAGTTCAGGTCGGCGCCGATGTACGAGGCGCCGACCAGGAACCCGAAGAGCACCAGGTACGCCACCAGGAAGTAGAGCAGCGGCTCGGCCTGCCGGGTGAAGGTGAACACCCCGGTCAGGTAGTCGGCGGCCACCGGCAACCGGTCCCGCAGCGCCGGGTCCAGTTCGGAGCAGTCCGGTGGCAGGTAGAACCCCTCGTCGCCGGGGAGCGGCTCGCCCCGGTCCCGGGCCAGGCACCGCTCGTGCTCCAGCTCCATGCCGCGCAGGTTGGCGGCGGCCTGCCGCTGCGCCTCGGCCAGCTCGACGGCGGAGGGTTGGTGCGACCCGGCCAGCGTGGTCGCCGCGGTCACCCCGAACGCCAGCATCAGCAGCACGATCATCAGCTGTACGAAGCGGCGGGCACCGAGCCGCTCCAGCTCGGCACGGATCAGGTTCACGCGTCCACTCCCCGCATTCCGAGGTCGATCTCCTGGTCGGCGGCCGGGCCGCCCGCCGGTGTCGAACCGTCCACCTGCCGGGGCACACCCGGATGCGCCGGGGCGCCGGTCAGCTCCAGGAAGACGCTCTCCAGATCCGGCCGCAGCGGCGTCAGCTCGCGTACCCAGACCCCCTGCTCGCCCAGCGTCCGACTCACCTCGGTCGGGTCCGGCACCCCGCTGACCACGAGGTGGTCGGCGTGGCCGGTGACGGTCAGCCCGGCGGCCAGCAGCAGCTCCTCGGCGCGGGCCAGGTCGTCGACGCGGACCAGGTGCTCGTTGTGGTCGAAGCCGGCGAGCACCTCGGTGACCGGGCCGGCCGTCACCCGCCGACCCCGCGAGATGATCGTCACGTGGTCGCAGATCAGCTGGATCTCGGCCAGGATGTGGCTGGATACCAGCACCGTCACGCCGTTGGCCGCCAGCGCCCGGACGAGGTCGCGCATCTCCCGGATGCCCGCCGGGTCGAGCCCGTTCGCCGGCTCGTCGAGTATCAGCAGCTCGGGTCGCTTGAGCAGCGCCGAAGCCACCGCCAGACGCTGCTTCATGCCCAGCGAGTAACCCTTGACCCGCTCGTCGCCCCGGTCGGCCAGTCCGACCTGCTCCAACACCTCGTCGACCCGACTGACCGGAACGCCGCCGGCGAGGGCGAGCAGCCGCAGCGTCCGGTACCCGGTGAAGTTGCCGTAGAACTGCGGGCTCTCCACGATCGCACCGACCCGGCCGGCGACCTGAGGCAACTGCTCCGGCGCGGCGGCACCGAGCACCCGCATCCGCCCGTCGTCGGCGCGTACCAGCCCGAGCAGCGCGCGCAGGGTGGTCGTCTTTCCCGATCCGTTGGGCCCGAGGAAGCCGTGCACCTGGCCGGCCTCGACCAGCAGGTCGAAGCCGTCGACCGCGACCCGTCGCCCGCGACGCAGGCTGTGGAAGGTCTTGCGGAGACCTTCGATCTCGATGACCCCACTGGTCATTGGCGGCCCTCCGGGTGGGGTGAGCAACGACACGGCGCCTCACCCTACGGCGACGACGCCGGCCCGTGGGGGCACCACGGGCGTGCGTGGTTGGATGGGCTGGTGACTGGTGACCTGATCCCTGGCGCCGCCGGCGCCGCACCCGCCCCCTCGCCCGTGGACGCGGATCTGGTGGTCAGCCTCGACGGCGTCGCCGTACGCCGGTCCGGCACCGCCCTGCTGCACGACGTCGACTGGCGGGTGGAGCTGGACGAACGCTGGGTGGTGCTGGGGCCCAACGGTGCCGGCAAGACCACCCTGCTCAACATCGCCGCCGGACGACTGCATCCGACCACCGGCACCGCACACGTGCTGGGCGAACGGATCGGTCGCACCGACGTCACGGAGCTGCGTACCCGGATCGGGCTGTCCACCGCCGCGCTGGCCGAGCGGGTGCCCGCCGGCGAGCGCGTCGTCGACGTGGTGCTGACCGCCGCCTGGTCGGTGGTCGGCCGGTGGCGCGAGGACTACGACCCGGCCGACGAGGCCCGGGCTCGGGCGTTGCTGGACCAACTGGGCGTCAGCGCGTTGGCCGACCGGGCGTACGGCACCCTGTCGGAAGGGGAGCGCAAGCGGACGCAGATCGCGCGGGCGCTGATGACCGACCCGGAGCTGCTGCTGCTCGACGAACCGGCGGCCGGCCTGGACCTGGGTGGCCGGGAGGATCTGGTCGCTCGCCTCGCCGACCTGGCGCAGGATCCGGACGCTCCGGCACTGGTACTGGTCACCCACCACGTCGAGGAGATTCCCCCCGGTTTCACCCACGCGCTGCTGCTGCGCGACGGGGCCGTGATGGCGCAGGGCCTGCTGCCCGACACCCTCACCGCCGACAATCTCACCAAGACCTTCGGGCTGCCGCTGCTCGTCGAGCGCCACGGCGACCGCTACACCGCCCGCGCCGCCTGAGACGACGCCCGCGACATCCGGGAGGTGCCCGTGCGACAGACCCGTGTCGTGGTGGTGGGCAGCGCCAACATGGACCTGGTGGCCACCGCCGAGGCGTTGCCCCGCCCGGGGGAGACCAGGCTCGGCACCGACTTCGTCACCGTGCCCGGCGGCAAGGGAGCCAACCAGGCCATCGCCGCCGCGAGAGCCGGTGCGGCAAGTGTCTTCCTCGGCGCGATCGGCTCGGACGCCTTCGGGGTGACCCTGCGGGCGCGGATCACCGCCGCCGGGGTCGACACCGGTCAGCTGCGCACCACGTACGGAGCGTCCGGGGTGGCCCTGGTCATGGTCAACGCCCAGGGTGAGAACGCGATCCTGGTGACCCCGGGGGCGAACACGTCGCTCACCGAGCTGACCGAGACCGAACTCGCCGCCGTACGCGACGCGGATGTCCTGGTCGCGCAGCTGGAGATCCCGGTGGAGACGGTGACCGAGGCGGCGGTGGCGGCCCGCGCCGCCGGAACCCGCGTGGTGCTCAACGCGGCGCCGGCCGTGCCACTGCCGCCGGAGCTGCTCGCCGCCGTGGACGTGCTGGTCGTCAACGAGAACGAGGCGCAGGCGTACACCGGACGGGGTCGGGAGGAACCGCGGGCGCTGCTCGACCTGGTGCCCCGGGCGGTGCTGACCCTCGGCGCCCAGGGTGCCTGGTACGGCGACCGGGACGGCACGGCGGTACACGTGCCGGCGGTCAAGGTGGACACGGTCGACTCGACGGCCGCCGGTGACGCCTTCACCGGTGCGCTCGCCGTGGCCTGGGGCGAGGGACGCGACCTGGTGGACGCGGTGCGCTGGGCCTCGGCCGCCGGTGCCGCCTGCGTACGCCGGCTCGGCGCCAGCGTCTCGCTGCCGCACCGGGTCGAGATCGACCAGCTGTACGTGCCCGCGCCCTGACCGGATCAGGGCCGCTCGGACGGGCTCGGCCGTCCCGCCCGGCTCGCCTGCGCGGCGGCACCGCCGGTCCGGAACGCGCGACGGTACGCCGACGGTGAGGTCCGCATCGCCCGGGTGAAGTGGTGACGGTAGGTCACCGGGGCGTCGAAGCCGACGGCCGTCGCGATCTGCCCGACCGGCGCGTCGGTGGTTTCCAGCAGCGCCAGGCTGGCCCGGATCCGTTGCTCGACCAGCCACCGGATGGGGCTGGTGCCGGTGGCTCTCGCGAAGTGCCGCAGGTAGGTGCGGGTCGACATGTGGGCCTGCCGGGCCAGCCGGGCCACCGTGAGTGGCTCCGCCAGGTGAGCCAGCGCCCAGTCGATGCTGCCGGCGATCCGGTCGTCGTCCGGATCCACCGCCACCGGCGCTTCGACGAACTGCGCCTGACCGCCGTCGCGATGCGGTGGGATCACCAGTCGTCGGGCCACCGCGTTGGCCACGACCGAGCCGTGGTCGCGTCGTACCACGTGCACGCACAGGTCGAGGCCGGCGGCGCTGCCGGCGCTGGTCAGGATGTCCCCGTCGTCGAGGTAGAGCACGTCGGAGTCGACCATGACCCTCGGGTACCGGCGGGCCAGCAGGTCCGCGTACCGCCAGTGGGTGGCCGCCCGTCGACCGTCGAGCAGGCCGGCACCGGCCAGCGCGAAGGCGCCCGAACAGATGGACAGCAGCCGGGCGCCGGCCCGGTGCGCCCGGCGCAGGGCCGCGACGAGCTCCGGCGACGGTGTGCCGTGCACGTCGGGTACGCCGGCAACGACGACGGTCGCGGCGGCGGCCAGCACATCGAGGCCGTACGGACTGTGCAGGCTGGCGCCGCCGAGCAGTGGTACGGGACCCGGTCGCTCGGCGCACAGCCGCAGGTCGTACCAGGGCACGTCGAGCTCCGGCCGGGGCAGCCCGAAGACCTCCGTGGCGATCCCGGTCTCGAAACCCGACATCCCGGGGTACGCGAGCACAGCCACACTGCGGTCGACCGGCGTCATGGCCGGATGTTAGCGGAGGACGGCGTGACCGCCACTCGCCCGGCGGTCGGCACCGTTCAATGATCGGGGACATGACCCGAACCTTCGCCGTACCGGCCGCCGAGCCGTCCACCGCCGTCGCCCACTTCCTCGCCCGACTGCGCTTCGAGACCGACGTGGCCGACGTGCACCACGACCTGACCGCAGAGCTGCCCGACCTGGTCGTGGTCGACTCGCGCGGCGACGCGGCCTGGGCGCAGGGCCACCTGCCCGGCGCCGTGCACCTGCCCACCGACCTGATCGCCGCGCGGGCCGCCGACGCGGTGCCGCCCGACGCGCACGTGGTCACCTACTGCTGGGGGCCCGGCTGCGACGGCGCCACCCGGGCGGCGCTGGAGTTCGCCCGGCTCGGCTACCGGGTCAAGGAGATGCGCGGCGGCTACGAGTACTGGGTGCGGGAGGGACTGCCCGTGGTGACCGCCACCGGGCTCACCCACCGGCCGGTGGACGACCTGACCGCTCCCCGAACCGCCGCCACCTGCGACTGCTGACCGCCACCCGCCGAGGGGACCGCGGGTCGGGCGGTCAGACCGTCTCCGCTCGCGACTGCGGGGCTCACAAACCCGGCTCACTCCTCGCGCTCAGCCGGCGTCGTCGTTGAGCTTCTCGCCCCGTCGGCGCAGCATCGACAGACCGGGGATGCCCGCCACCGCGAGCTTGAGATCCCGGGTGACGTCGAGCAGGTCGTGCAGGTCCGGGCCGACCCGGTCCAGGGTGGCCAGGATCGGCAGGACGTCGGCGGTCAGGTGCTGCCGTAGCTTCGGCAACTCGTCGACCAGCCGGACCGCCGCGGTCACCTCCTCGTGGCTGAGCTGCTCGACGAAGTGGGTGGCCATCGGGGCGGCCCGGCGCAGCGCCGGCTCGTACGCCTTCAGCAGTTCGGCCGCGGTGGCGGCGGCCTCCGCCGCCGTACCCACGGTCTCGGCGGCCCGCCCGGCCACCGAACCTGCCGACTCCACGACCACGGCCGCCGCCGCGGCGACCTCGGTGGCGTTGTCCACGGCGGCGGTGGCGGCGGCACTGATCACCGCGACCTCACGGACCGCCACCTCGGCGTCGGTGACCATCTGGTCGGTCCGGTCCAGGGTCTGCTCGACCCGGTCCACCACACCGTTGATCCGGGCCAGCAGCGCCTCCACCTCGTCGAGTACCGCGAACGCGCGGGCCGGGATGGCGGCGAAGGACGCGGCCTGGTCGAGGGCGGAACGGGTGAGACCGAGGACCGCGGTCGGCCGGGGAAGAGGGAGTGCCATGGGATCAAGTGTGCGTCGGGCGGGCCAGCACCGCCCGACGACGGTCTCACCCGTCGCTCTGGTGCTCGACCGCGCGTTGCACCGCCCGGTAGATCTGGCCGAACCGCAGCGCGTCCGGTGTGCGCAGCACCATGACCTCCTGCCGCCGGTACTGCACCCACAGTTCCAGCACCCGGTTACCGCGCTCGTACGAGCGGTCCAGCCAACCGAGCGGTATCTCCAGGAACGGGACCAGGGCGAGCGGGACGATCACGCACGCGGCGAGCACGATCAGCGCCGGCAGCCACTCGCCCCGGTCCTGTGCGGACCAGGCCAGTGACAGCACACAGATCAGGCCCACCAGCGGAGGCAGGGACAACAGCAGGACCAGCACGCCCCGGCCGAGAACCCGACCGCGTACGGCGAGGGTGGTACGCCCCTTCGCGTGCCAGACGTAGGTGACCTCGGCGATCGGGATGACATGTCCACCGGCCCGGATCGTCTCGGAGGTCACCTGCACCGCGTCGTCCCGGTAATAGAGGGCCATCACTAAGCCTAAGCACCACCGGGCAACCTTGCGTAGTCGGTTGGGCGCTCAGCGTCGACGGGGTGGTATCGGTCGGCCGACCTCCATGGCCCGTTGCACGGCCCGGTAGATCTGCCCGAAACGCAGCGCGTCCGGCGTGCGCAGCAGTTGCACCGGGCGGCCTCGCCAACGGATCCAGACCTCCCGCTGCCGGCTGCCCCGGGCGTAGGAGCGGTCAAGGTGCTCGAAGAGGAAGTCGGCGATCGGCCCGACCGCCAGCCCGACCAGCACGGACGCCCCGACGATGGCGATCGTGACGGTTGCCGACCGGTCCAGCCGGATGGCGAGCGCGACTCCGGCGACGGCGGCCACCAGCGGGGCGACAAGCGCGGCGCCGAGGGCGCCCCGCCCGGCCAGCACCCGCCAGGAGCGGGTGCCGTGCTGGTGCCAGATTTCGCTGATCTCGGCCAGTGGATAGACCCGGCCCTCGACGGTGACCGCTGCCGAGGTGACCCGGACCGACCGGTCGTCGTAGTAGGTGACCACGGCGCGCCGCTCACCCGGCCCGTGCGCGCGGCCGGGGTGTGGCGACGGCGTCGCGGCACGGCCGGTGCGGGGCTCAGGGTGACGAGGATTCATCGTGCGACTCCCGACCGACGGGGCTGGCACCAGACTACCTACCCCAACGAGCCGGGTCGTAAGGTTGGCACGCGACTTCGACGAGGAAGTGAGGCTCAGCGTGGGCGAGTTCGTGCGGCTGGAGACCCGGGACGGCATCGGCACCATCCGGCTGGAGCGGCCGCCGATGAACGCCCTCAACACCCAGGTGCAGGAGGAGTTGCGCGCCGCCGCGACCGCGGCCACCGCCGACCACGACGTCCGCGCGGTCATCGTGTACGGCGGCGAGAAGGTCTTCGCCGCCGGTGCGGACATCAAGGAGATGGCGGACATGTCCTACGTGGACATGGCCGCGCGGGCCGCCGACCTGTCGAGCGCGCTCGGCGCGATCGCCCGGATCCCCAAGCCCGTGGTCGCCGCGATCACCGGTTACGCGCTGGGCGGCGGCTGTGAACTGGCGTTGGCCTGCGACTGGCGGGTGGTGGCCGAGGACGCCAAGCTCGGCCAGCCCGAGATCAAGCTGGGCATCATCCCCGGCGCCGGGGGCACCCAGCGGCTGGCTCGGCTCGTCGGGCCGGCCCGGGCCAAGGATCTGATCATGTCGGGGCGGATGGTGGACGCGCCGGAGGCACTGCGGATCGGCCTGGCCGACCGGGTCGCCCCGGCGGCCGAGGTGTACGACACCGCGGTGGCGATGGTGCGGCCGTACCTCACCGGCCCGGTGCAGGCGCTGCGCGCGGCGAAGCTGGCCGTCGACGGTGGTCTGGACATGGACCTGAACTCGGGTCTGGCCTGGGAGAGTCAGCTTTTCGCGGCGCTGTTCGCCACCGACGACCGACGCGAGGGGATGGCGGCCTTCGTGGCGAAGCGGAAGCCGGACTTCACCGGGCGCTGAGCGTGCCGAGAATGGTTCACATTCTCCCTACCGGCCAGTAGCGTGTGACTCCGGTCAGGCGACGAGAAGGAGTGGGAATGACGGAGCGGATCGAAGGCCACGGCGGGGAGCTCGCCCTCGCGGCGCTGCGCGCGTACGGGGTGCGGGAGATGTTCACCCTCTCCGGCGGACACGTGTTCCCGCTCTACGATGCCGCGCACAAGACCGACTTCCCGATCTACGACGTGCGGCACGAGCAGTCCGCCGTCTTCGCCGCCGAGGCGGTGGCGAAGCTCCAGCGCCGACCCGGCCTGGCCGTACTCACCGCCGGCCCCGGCGTGACCAACGGCATCTCCGGTCTGACCAGCGCCTTCTTCAACGCCTCGCCAGTGCTCGTGCTGGGCGGCCGGGCACCCCAGTTCCGCTGGGGCTCCGGCAGCCTCCAGGAGATGGACCACCTCCCGCTGGTCGCCCCGGTCACCAAGCACGCCGAGACGGTGTTCAGCGCCGACGACATCCCCCGGGCGGTGGCCGCCGCGCTGACCACCGCCCTCACCCCGCACCGGGGGCCGGTGTTCCTCGACTTCCCGCTGGAGGCGGTCTTCTCGGTCGGCGACGCCGAGCTGCCGGCCGGGCCGCAGCTCAGCCCGCTCGAAGCCGACCCCGACGAGGTGGCCCGCGCCGCCGCGCTGGTCGCCAGCGCGGCCCGTCCGGTGATCATCGCCGGCTCGGACGTCTGGACCGGTGACGCGGTCGACGAGCTGCGGGCGGCGGCCGAGGCGCTCACCGTGCCGGTGTTCACCAACGGCATGGGCCGCGGCGCCCTGCCACCGGAGCACCCGCTGGCCTTCGCCAAGGCCCGGCGGGTGGCCCTGTCCAACGCCGACGTGGTCGTGGTGATCGGCACCCCGTTGGACTTCCGGCTCTCCTTCGGCGACTTCGGCGAAGCCCAGGTGGTGCACATCGTCGACGCGCCCAGCCAGCGCGCCGGTCACGTTCAACCCGCCGCCGCACCCGCCGGTGACCTGCGGGGAATCCTCACCGCCCTGGCCGAGCACCCCGGCGACCGGGTCGACCACGACGACTGGGTCGCCCAGCTGCGGACCGCCGAGGACGCGGCGAAGGCCCGCGACGCCGAGGAGATGGCGGCCGAGACCGACCCGATCCGCCCGGCCCGGATCTACGGCGAGCTGCGCAAGGTGCTCGCCCGTGACGCGGTCACCATCGGCGACGGCGGCGACTTCGTCTCGTACGCGGGGCGGTACCTGGAACCGGCCCAGCCCGGCACCTGGCTCGACCCCGGCCCGTACGGCTGCCTCGGCACCGGCATGGGGTACGCGATGGGCGCCCGGGTCACCCACCCGGACCGGCAGGTCTGCGTGCTGATGGGCGACGGCGCTGCCGGTTTCTCGCTGATGGACGTGGAGTCCCTGGCCCGGCAGAAACTGCCGGTGGTCATCGTGGTCGGCAACAACGGCATCTGGGGGCTGGAGAAGCACCCGATGCGGGCCATGTACGGCTACGACGTGGCCGCCGACCTGCAACCCGAGCTGCGCTACGACCAGGTGGTCGGCGCGCTCGGCGGGGCGGGCGAAACGGTCGCCAAGGCCGCCGATCTGGGTCCGGCCCTGCAACGGGCCTTCGACGCCGGGGTGCCGTACCTGGTCAACGTGCTCACCGATCCGGCCGACGCGTACCCCCGCTCCTCGAACCTGGCCTGAAACCGCGGGATCCCGCCCCGGCGCTACACCTCGGGGCGGGGTTCCTCGCGCGGCGGCTCGCCCTCCCGCCTGCGCAGGTCGTCCTCGCGTTTGCGCAGGTCCTCCTCCCAACGGCGGAAGAGTTCCTGATCCTCCCGGCGCGAGCGCTCCTCGATCGAGCGGAGGAACTCCGGGTCGTCGTCGGGTGCGACGGGTCGGTGGCGTTCGGCCGGGCGTGCCCCCGGAGCCCAGGACGTCGACCCGCCGACAGGTTTGCGCTCCCGGCCGGCGACGAACCAGGCGATCGAGCCGACCAGCGGGAAGAACAGGATGATCAGCAGCCAGGCGATCCGGGGGAGGTGGCGGATGCCGTCCTCCTCGGCGGAGAGGCAGCTGATCAGGGCGCAGACGGCGAGGACGACCTGCACCAGGAAGAGGAGGATGTACAGCCGGGCCATGTAACCATCATTACCTACCGCGCACAGCGGTCACAGCCCGCGCAGCACCAACAGCGCTCCGAGGAGTGCAAATCCGGCGGCGGCCAGCCCTACCAGGGCGAAAAGCCGACCGCCGGTCGGGGGTATGCCGCTGCCGGTGGCCCGTCGCCAACAGAGCGTGACGACCACACCCCAGCCGAGGATGGTCAGCGCCGCCAACCCGGCTCCGACCGGTCCGCCGGTGAGCGCGAGGCGGACGGTCAGCAGCGCCACGACGGTCAGCGTGAGCAGGGTGCGCCGCCAGGCAAGCCGGGTGCGTTCGGGTTGCAGGCCCGGGTCGCGAACGGTGCTCATCCGCGTATCGCGCCGGCCAGCACCGCCACCACCAGGGACAGCGCGCCGAGGCCGACGGTCAGCGCGAGTACGGCCGGGAAGCGGGACGCGGGCAGCTCCTCGCCGAGCCGGATGGCCCGCTCGGTGCGGGCCCAGTGGTCGACGGCCCGGATCGCCACCACGCCGCCGAGCAGCAGCAACGCCACGGCGATCGCCTCGCGCAGGTGGACCAGGGACAGGGTCGGCAGGAACTGCGCGGCGGCCAGCCCGCCGGCGATCAGCGCCAGCCCGGTACGCAGCCAGGCCAGGAAGGTGCGCTCGTTGGCCAGCGAGAAGCGGTAGTCGGGGGTGGTTCCCACCGAACGCAACTCCTGCGGATCGAACCAGTTCCTGATCATCTGCCACACGAGAGTGATTATCCGATTCCCGGCGGGAATAGGTTGGGAGCATGACGGATCTTGACGCGAGCACGCTGCGGGCGGCGTACGACACCCAGTTGCGGCCGGGCCTGCCCGACCCGGTGCCCGACGGCGTGGTGGTGGAGTCGGACGGTCCGGTGTTCCGGGTGCGGGGCCTGGACCAGCGGGGCCTGGTGACCTACCGCGACCTCGGTGGGTTGGCCGGTGCGGATCTGGACGAGTTGATCGCCCGGCAGGTGGCGGTGTTCCGTGAGCGGGGTGAGCCGGTCGAGTGGAAGCTGCACGGCCACGACGAGCCGGCCGACCTGCCGCAGCGGCTGCGCGCCGCCGGATTCGTGCCGGAAGATCGGGAGACCGTCGTGGTCGGCCCGGTCGCCCCGTTGGCCTCCGCGCTGCCGGTGGTGCCCGAGGGTGTACGCCTGCGGGAGGTGACCGGGCGCGCGGAGCTGGACCGGATCGCGGAGCTGAAGACCCAGGTGTGGGGGCGTGACCTGTCCGGCCTGGCCGACGGGCTGGAACGGGAGATCGCCACCGACCCGCAGGCGATCACGGTCGTGGTGGCCGAGGCGGACGAGACGATGGTGAGCGCCGGTTGGGTGCGGTACGCGGTCGACAGCACGTTCGCGACGCTCTGGGGCGGCTCGACGCTGCCGCAGTGGCGGCGCAAGGGCATCTACCGCGCGCTGGTCACCTACCGGGCCCGGCTGGCCGGTGCGCGGGGCCGGACGTTGGTGCAGGTCGACGCGTCGGACGAGAGTCGTCCGGTGCTGGAGCGACTCGGGCTCGTCGCGGTCACCACCACCACGCCCTACGTCTACACTCCGTGATCATGAGCCAGCGGCTGACGGACGACGAGATGATGACCCTCAAGACGGGTGCCTTCGGCGCGGTGTTCATGGTCTCGAACGCCGACCCCGGGGTGATCGCGCTGTTCCGGGAGAGCTTCGCCGCGTCCGGGGCGATGGCCGACGCCAGCGGCGTGGTGAAGGAGGCGTTGACCAGCGGGCCGTTGCCGAAACTGCCGCGTGACTCGGCGCTCGAGGTGGAGTCGGTGGTACTGCCGGCGCTGCGCCGGAGTGTCGAGATCCTGGCCGAGAAGGTGCCGCAGGACGTGCCGGTCTACCGCGCGGTGGTGCTGGCGGCGGCCGATCGTACGGCCCGCGCCCACGACGGCGTGAGTCCGGCCGAGGCCGAGGTCATCGAACGGATCAGGGGCGTGCTGGGCGCCGATGCTACTGACAGGTAACATGGCGCCGTGGGCAACCGCACAACAGCCCATGGTTGACCGGACGGCACCGCACGCGCGAGGCTGCGCCCAGATCTGGGGCGAAAAGATCACATAACCACAGCAGGAGGGTCGTCGAAGCGCGATGAACATCGTCGTACTCGTCAAGCAGGTGCCCGATTCGGGCGCGGACCGCAACCTGCGTACTGACGACAACACTGTCGACCGCGGTTCGGCGAACAACGTCATCAACGAGATGGACGAGTACGCCATCGAGGAGGCGTTGAAGATCAAGGAGGCGCACGGCGGCGAGGTGACCATCCTGACCATGGGTCCGGACCGGGCGACCGAGTCGATCCGCAAGGCGCTGTCGATGGGCCCGGACAAGGCGGTGCACGTGGTGGACGACGCCCTGCACGGCTCCTGCGCCGTCGCCACCTCGAAGGTGCTCGCCGCCGCGCTGGGGCAGCTCAACGCCGACCTGGTGCTCTGCGGCTCGGAGTCGACCGACGGGCGGGTGCAGGTGATGCCGCACATGCTCGCCGAGCGGCTGGGGATCGCGGCGCTGACCGGTGCGCGCAAGCTCACCGTCGACGGGGCCACGCTCACCGTGGAGCGGCAGACCGAGGAGGGCTACGAGGTGGTCACCGCCTCGACCCCGGCCATCGTCTCCGTGTGGGACACCATCAACGAGCCCCGGTACCCGTCGTTCAAGGGCATCATGGCCGCCAAGAAGAAGCCGGTGCAGACGCTGTCCCTGGCCGACCTGGGCGTAGCCGCGAACGAGGTCGGCTTCGACGGGGCGACAAGCGCCGTGGTGGAGCACAGCAAGCGCCCGCCGCGTTCGGGTGGCGTCAAGGTCACCGACGAGGGCTCCGGCGGCACGCAGCTCGTCGAGTTCCTCGCCACCGAGAAGTTCGTGTGAGGGGTGTGGGACATGTCTGAGGTTCTCGTCGTCGTCGAAGCCACCGCGGAGTTCGGCGTCAAGAAGGTCACCCTGGAGATGCTCACCCTCGCCCGGGAGCTGGGCAGCCCGTCGGCGGTGGTGCTCGGCGGCGCCGGTGCGGCCGAGGCTCTCGCCGGCAAACTGGGCGAGTACGGCGCGGAGAAGATCTACGCGGCCGAGGGTGACGAGATCGACGGCTACCTGGTGGCGCCGAAGGCCACCGTGGTCGCCGACCTGGTCAAGCGGGTGCAGCCGGCCGCCGTGCTGCTCGCCTCCTCCCAGGAGGGCAAGGAGATCGCCGCCCGGCTGGCGGTCAAGCTGGACAACGGCATCCTGACCGACGTGGTGGGCCTGTCCGCCGACGGCACCGCCACCCAGGTGGCCTTCGCCGGGTCGACGATCGTGAAGTCCAAGGTCACCCGAGGGCTGCCGCTGGTCACCGTCCGACCGAACTCGGTGAACCCGACGCCGGCCGCGGCCAGCGCCTCGGTCGAGCAGCTCACCGTCGCGGTCACCGACAGCGACAAGCTGGCCAAGGTCGTCGACCGGGTGGCCGAGCAGAAGGGTTCCCGCCCCGAGCTGACCGAGGCCGGCGTGGTCGTCTCCGGTGGTCGCGGTGTCGGCAACGCGGACAACTTCAAGCTGGTCGAGGAGCTGGCCGACCTGCTCGGCGGTGCCGTCGGTGCCTCCCGGGCCGCGGTCGACTCCGGCTTCTACCCGCACCAGTTCCAGGTGGGCCAGACCGGCAAGACGGTCTCCCCGCAGCTCTACGTCGCGCTGGGCATCTCCGGTGCGATCCAGCACCGGGCCGGCATGCAGACCTCGAAGACGATCGTCGCGGTCAACAAGGACGGCGAGGCGCCGATCTTCGAGCTGGCCGACTTCGGCGTGGTCGGTGACCTGTTCAAGATCGTGCCGCAGGCCGCCGAGGAGATCCGCAAGCGCAAGTGAGTCGTACCCACACAGCCGCCGCCCGCAGTTGCGGGCGGCGGCTGTGTCGTCGGTGCACGAGGGAGCTGATCGGCGGGCCGGGGAGCTGAACCGGCCCGCCGATCAGCCCGTCAGGGAGCCCCGCAGGAGGCTGTCGCCGGAGTGGGCGGTGTTGTTGTCGAACTCCTCGGCCGAGACGTCGACGACCGAGTACTGCCCCAGGTCCACGTTCGGCGGCAACGGCAGCAGCACGTCGGAGCCGTCGCCGAGCACACCGACCGAGAACATCTCCATGTTCTGCGGGTTGATGAGCCAGACCTCGTAATACCCCGGTACGGCCGGGAGATTCGTCACGTGCAGGTGCAACTCGCCGCTGCCCAGCACCCGCGCGTCACCCCGGGCCGTCGGCGGAGTCGAACCGTACGCCGCCAGGGGAGCACTGGCCAGCACCGTCGGCTCGGCGGGCGTACCGTCGCGCAGCACGGCGGCGGTGCCGATCACCGCGACGGTGGCGGCGGCGACCGCCGTGACCGCCGTGGTGGCCAGCCGGGACCAGCGTCCGCGCCGTGACCGGCGAGGCACCGGCGGGGGAGTGCCGGTGGTGACCGGATCCGTCACGTCCGGCCGCTGCCGGTCGGCGAGGCGGGGCAGTTCCTCCGCCGCGGTGATCTCGGCCATGATGCCCTGCCAGACGTGCTCCGGCGGGTCGGGCAGATCACGCAGTTCCTGGCCGGCGGCACCGAGGCCGGCGACGTGGCGCAGGCTGTCCAGCTCGGCCCGGCAGTGCGGGCAGGCGTCGAGATGGGTGCGGTCGGAGACGTCCACCTCACTCTCACCGAGCGCCAGAAATACCAGCCGGTCGTGCTCCAGGTGCTGCACCGTCCACCTCCCATCTGCGCTTCAGACTTGCCATGCCCCGCCGGATGTGACTCTTGACCGTGCCGAGCGGCACTCCGGTCATCGTCGCGATCTGCTGGTGGGTCAGGTCGTCGAAGAAGGCCAATTCCAGCATGCGCCGCTGTTCGTCCGGCAGCCGCGCCAGTTCGTCGGCCACCACCAGCCGGTCGACCACGGTGTCCGGGTCAGTGCCGGCCGGTGCCGGCTCGGGCAGTTGGCGCACGGTGTCGACCACCCGGTTCTCCCGGGCGGCGGACCTGAGCCGGTCGATCACCTTGCGCCGGCCGATGCCGAGCAACCAGCCGACAAGCGAGCCCTTCGCCGGGTCGAAGGTCTCCCGGCCGAGCCAGGCGGCGACGAACGTGGCCTGGGTCGCGTCCTCCGCGTCGCTGCGGTTGACAAGCGTGCTGGTGGCCAGGTGGAGAACGGCCCGACCGTAACGGTCGTACGCCTCACGCAGCGCAAGCTCGTCGCCGGCCCGGAACCGGTGGGCCAGCTCGTCCTCGGGTGTGCCCGGTTGCTGCCGGATCCCGGTCACGGGACGGTTCGCCTGGTTGGGGGCATGCCCGACTGTAGCTCGCACCGGCGCCGTCCCCTCTGTCAGCCCAGCGTCTTGTCGACCTCCCTACGTCGGGGCGGTGCCCGACGGATGCGGTTGCCGCCGGAAAAAGAAAGTCGCCGCCGCCCGCATCCGGGCGGCGAGCTGTCGGCGTAACTCGGGGTGCACAGCAAGCATGACGAAGTGGCACGAAACATCAGGAGGCAGACATGCAGTTCGCGTACCTTCGTCGCGTCGCCGCGGGTGGTGCGGTCGCCGCGCTGACCTTCGTCGGCGCCGGCATCGCGACGGCGACCCCGGCGTACGCCGCCGACTCGAAGGTCTCCGTCGTGCACGGCATCCCGGACACCCCGGTCGACGTCTACGTCAACGGGGAAAAGACCCTGGAGAACTTCGAGCCCGGTGACGTGGCCGGTCCGTTGGACCTGCCAGAGGGGCAGTACGACCTCGCGCTGACCAGGCCGGGTGAGCCGATCGGCGAGGCCATCCTCACCGCCGACGACGCCGAGGTGCCCGGTGGGGCGAACATCAGCATCGCCGCCCACCTCAACGCCGACGGCGAGCCGACCATCACCCCCTTCGTCAACGACACCGCGAAGGTCGACGCCGGCAAGGCCCGGCTGATCGTCCGGCACACCGCCGCCGCGCCGGCCGTGGACGTGCGGGCCGGCGGCAGCCCGGTCTTCGAGGGCCTGACCAACCCGAACGAGGCCAAGGGCGACGTGGACGCCGGCAGCGTCTCGGCGGACGTGGTACTCGCCGGCACCGACACCGTGGTGATCGGGCCGGCCGACCTCAACCTGCGCGAGGGCACGGCGACGATCGTCTACGCCATCGGCTCCGCCGAGGCGGAGAACCTCTCCGTCGTCGCGCAGACCATCGACGGCCTGCACTCGGCACCGTCCGGCGTGCCGAGCGGCACGGGCGGGCAGGCCGACACCGGTCTCGGCACCTGGTGGTACGCCCTGGCGGGCACCGGGCTCCTGCTGCTGGTCGCGGGTGGGGCGCGGGCGGCTGTCGTCCGGTCGGGTCGCCGGTGACCGTCGGCAACCGTGCGGCGCTGGCGGCGGTGGCCGCCGGCGCCGCCGCGCTCGCCGTCGCGGCGGTCGTGGCGGTCGTGTCCCGGCCGGCGGGAAGTGTCGGCACCGAGCAGGCCGCCGCCCTGGCCAGCTCCACTGCGGCGCGCACCGGACCGGCCGTGGCGGTGGCCCCCGGCGCGCTGCCGGACGACGCCGAACCGGTGCGCCCGGTCCGGCTGCGCATCCCCGCGATCGGGGTCACCGCGCGGGTCGACCCGGTCGGCGTCGACGAGCGCACCCAGGAGTTCGACGTGCCGCCAAGCGTCGACGAGATCGGCTGGTACCGCTACGGCCCCGGGCTGGAGGCCGAGTCCGGCTCGGTGGTGATCGCCGGGCACGTCGACAGCGCCGATCAGGGCAGGGGTGCCTTCTACCGGCTGCGGGAACTGACACCTGGGGACACCGTGACGGCCACCGGCGAGGACGGGACCGAGCGGACCTACCGGGTGGTGGCCCGGGAGGAGTACGACAAGACGAAGATTCCGCTGGAGCGGTACTTCGCTCGCGACGGGCGTCCCCGCCTGACCCTCATCACCTGTGGCGGGCCGTTCGACGCCGAGGCTCGCCGCTACCGGGACAACATCGTGGTGACCGCGTCACCGGTTTGACGTCCCGTCAGGCAATCCGGTCTGCGGTCGGCACCGGAGTGGTCGTTAGGCTGAATCGTGATGGCTTACCTGGATCATGCCGCGACCACTCCAATGCTCGACGAGGCATTGGAGGCGTACGTCGCGACCGCCCGCGAGGTCGGCAACGCGTCTTCCCTGCACGCGTCCGGCCGGCGCGCCCGTCGGCGGGTGGAGGAGTCGCGGGAGCGGGTGGCCGCCGCGCTGGGGGCCCGGCCGTCTGAGGTGATCTTCACCGGTGGTGGTACCGAGAGTGACAACCTCGCGGTGAAGGGCATCTTCTGGGCGCGCCGGGCCGCCGCAGCCGGGCGGCGCCGGGTGATCTCCAGTGCCGTCGAACACCACGCCGTGCTCGACGCGGTGGAGTGGCTGGACCGGCACGAGGGCGCCGAGGTGGGCTTGCTGCCAGTCGACGGGTCCGGCCGGTTGCACCCGGACGCACTCCGCACCGAGCTGGCCGAACACGGCGACCGGGCGGCGCTGGTCACCGCGATGTGGGCCAACAACGAGGTCGGCACCGTCCAGCGGATCGCTGAGCTGGCCGCCGTGGCCGCCGAGTACGGGGTGCCGTTCCACACCGACGCCATCCAGGCGGTCGGGCAGGTGCCCGTCGACTTCGCCGCCAGCGGCGTCGCCGCGCTCACCGTGACCGGTCACAAGCTCGGCGGCCCGGTCGGCGTCGGCGCGTTGCTGCTCGGCCGGGACGTGGCGGCGGTACCGCTGCTGCACGGTGGTGGACAGGAACGGGACGTGCGTTCCGGCACGCTCGACGCGGCCGGCATCGTCGCCTTCGCGGTCGCCGTCGAAGCGGCCGTCAAGGGCCAGCAGGAGTACGCGGCCGGGCTGGCCGCGCTCCGTGACGACCTGGTGCGGCGGGTCCGTCAGGCGGTCCCCGAGGTGGTCTTCAACGGCGACCCGACCGACCGGCTGCCCGGCAACGCGCACTTCTCCTTTCCCGGCTGCGAAGGGGACGCGCTGCTGCTCCTGCTGGACGCCCAGGGCATCGCCTGTTCGACCGGCTCGGCCTGCTCCGCCGGGGTGGCGCAGCCCTCCCACGTGCTGCTGGCGATGGGCGCGGACGACGACCGGGCCCGCTCGTCACTGCGCTTCTCCCTCGGCCACACCAGCACGACCGAGGACATCGACGCGCTCATCGCCGCTCTCCCGGGGGCCGTGGAACGGGCCCGGCGGGCGGCGGCACCGCGTACGCCCCGCTGAGCCGGTGCCGGGCGGGGATAGGCTCGGTGGGAAGGGAGAGTGGTCCGGGTGAGGGTGTTGGCGGCGATGTCCGGCGGCGTGGATTCCGCCGTGGCGGCGGCGCGGGCGGTGCAGGCCGGGCATGACGTGACCGGCGTGCACCTGGCGTTGGCGCGCAACCCGCAGACCTACCGCACGGGGGCCCGGGGCTGCTGCACGCTTGAGGACTCGCGGGACGCCCGGCGGGCCGCCGACGTGCTCGGCATCCCGTTCTACGTCTGGGACATGGCCGACCGCTTCCACGCCGATGTGGTGGACGACTTCGTCGCCGAGTACGCGGCCGGGCGTACCCCCAACCCGTGCCTGCGCTGCAACGAGAAGATCAAGTTCGCCGCGGTGCTGGACCGGGCGGTGGCCCTGGGGTTCGACGCGGTGGTCACCGGGCACCACGCCCGGCTCGGCTCCGACGGACTGCTGCGCCGCAGCGTCGACGCGGCCAAGGACCAGTCGTACGTGCTGGGCGTGCTCACCCGCGAGCAGTTGGACCGGTCGATGTTCCCGCTGGGCGACTCGACCAAGGCGCAGGTCCGGCAGGAGGCCGCCGAGCGCGGGCTCGCCGTCGCCGACAAGCCGGACTCGCACGACATCTGCTTCATCGCCGACGGTGACACCCGGGGTTTCCTGGCCCAGCGCCTCGGCGAGGCCCCCGGCGACGTGGTCGACGCCACCACCGGTGCGGTGGTGGGGCAGCACGCCGGTGCGTACGCGTACACCGTCGGCCAGCGGCGCGGTCTGCATCTGGACCGGCCGGCCCCGGACGGTCGGCCCCGCTACGTGCTCTCCATCACGCCGAAGACGAACACCGTCACCGTCGGCCCGGCGGAGGCGCTGGAGGTCACCACGGTGCGGGCCACCCGCCCGGTCTGGACCGGTGGGCCGCGACCCGACGGCCCGATCGAGTGCGAGGTGCAGTTGCGCGCCCACGGCGTGGTGGTGCCCGCCGCCGTCACGGTCGACGCCGACACCCTCCACGCCGACCTGCGCCGCCCGGTGCGCGGCGTCGCCGCCGGCCAGGCCATCGTCGCCTACCGCCCCGATCCGGCCGGCGACATCGTGCTCGGCTCCGCCACCATCACCGACTGACCGCCCCGCCGGCCCTCGCCCCCGGTGGAGTATCGGTCGCGGCCTGCGGCATGTCGGGCCATCACGGCGACGGGAAGGCCCGACATGCCGCAAGCCGTGACCTCGATGCGGGCCGGATCGCGGGAGGTACCCTGCGGCGGTGAGTGATCAGGGGCTGCCGTGGGGAGTGGGCTCGGCGACAGGGCTGGGGTCGTTGCCGGGTACCGACATCGCCGAGGCGCAGCGGATCGTCCTCGGTGAGCTGCCCGCCCTGCCTCATCTGCCGGAGCTGCCGGCCCGGGGGCCGGGTGCGGACATGATCGGGCGCACCGGCGGTCTGCTGGTGGAGTTGCCGATCGAGCTGTACGCGGCGCGGTGGCGAGTGGCTCCGCGTCCCGGCCGCGACCTGCGCCGGGCCCGTGACCTGATGGAACGCGACCTGGACCAGCTCGCCGAGCAGGCCGAGGAGTACGCCGGGCCACTCAAGATCCAGGCGGCCGGACCGCTGACCCTGGCCGCCTCGATCGAGCTGCCGATCGGCGGTCGGATGCTGCGCGACCCCGGCGCGCTGCGGGACCTGGCCGGCTCGCTGGCCGAAGGGCTGCGTGGCCACGTCGAGGCGGTGACCCGCCGGCTGCCGCGCGCCTCGGTGCTGCTGCAACTGGACGAGCCGGGCCTGCCGGCGGTGCTGGCCGGCCGCGTCCCCACCGAGAGCGGCCTCGGCGCCTACCGGGCGGTCGAGTCGGGCGACGCCGGTGCGTTGCTGAGCACGGTGATCGGGGCGGTCGGGGTGCCGACCGTGGTGCACTGCTGCGCCCCGGACGTGCCGCTGGACCTGCTCCGCTCCACCGGAGCGGTCGGTGTCGCGCTCGACCTGAGCCTGCTCACCGACCTCGACCCGCTCGGCGAGGCGCTCGACGCCGGCTTCGGACTGCTGGCCGGTGCCGCGCCGACGACGCCGAGCGGTCGCGCACCGACCTCCGCCGACCTGGCCGACCGGGTACGCACCCTCTGGGACCGCCTCGGGTTTCCGCGCCGCCGGCTCGCCGAGCAGGTGGTGGTGACCCCCGCCTGTGGCCTGGCCGGTGCCGATGCCGCATACGCTCGGGCGGTTCTGGCCGCCTGTCGGGACGCCGGCCGCCGGCTGTCCGAGGAGTGAGGTTTTCCGTCGTACCCACCGGGCACGATGCTCGCCATGATTGGACAGCTGCGTTCGACGGTGATCGACTGTCCCGACCCACGCGCGTTGGCCGGCTTCTACTCGGAGCTGCTCGGCCTGCCGCTGATCGGGGACAACTCCGACGATGACGAGTGGGTGGTGCTCGGCGGGCCGCCCGGCCACCAACCCCGGCTGGCCTTCCAGCGGGCCCTCGACCTGCGCCCGCCGGCCTGGCCGGATCCGGAGCGGCCCCAGCAGTTCCACCTCGACGTGACGGTCGACGACATCGAGACGGCGGAGCAGGCGGCCCTGGCCCTGGGCGCCCGCCGGCTACCCGGCGAGGGCGAGGGCTTCCGGGTCTACGCCGACCCGGCCGGACACCCCTTCTGCCTCTGCTGGGACTGACCGCCCGGCCTGCCGGTGCCGGCCTCGGCCGGGCCGGCAGGCCGACCGTGGGGTCCGACCGGGCGCTGCGCGGACTTGCGGGCGGCGGGCATCATCACGGTCATGATCAGCCTTGCGCCGCAGCGCGTCGCCGGTTCGCTCTTCGGGCTCGCCTTCGGTGACGCCCTCGGCAAGCCCACCGAGTTCCTCACCGTCGCCGAGATCGACAGGCGCTACGGGACCACCGGTCCGCGTGAGCTGGTCGGTGATCCGGCGCTGGTCACCGACGACACCCAGATGGCGTTGGCGGTGGGTTGGGCGCTGCACGACGCGCCGGCGTACGCCGCCGAGGCGGTGGAGCCGCTGCTGCGCCGCCGGTTCCTGGACTGGGCGGCCAGCCCGGACAACAACCGTGCGCCGGGGATGACCTGCCTGCGGGCCTGCGCCGAACTGTCCCGGGGCCTGCCCTGGCAGCAGGCCACCGAGGCCGGCTCGAAGGGGTGTGGCGCGAACATGCGGGTCACCCCGGTCGGGCTGCTCGACGTCGACCTGGACACCCTGGCCGGGCTGGCCCAGCTCCAGGCCGGCCTGACCCACGGACACCCGACCGGGCTGGCGGCGAGCGAGCTGACCGCGTACGCCGTGCGGCTGCTCGTCGACGGTGCTCCGCTGACCGACCTTCCTGGCCTGCTCACCGCCCGGGCTCGGCAGCAGCGCACGGTCTACCGGGCCGACTGGCTCGGTGAGCTGTGGCAACGGCCGGGCGAGCGGACGCCGCAGGAGTTCATCGCCCGTGGCTGGGACGAGTGCCTCCTGGCGCTGGGCCGACTCGACGCGGCCCTGGCCGCCCCGGACGACGGCGACGATCCGTGTCGCGTCACCGGTGCGGGCTGGATCGCGGAGGAGGCGCTCACGGCGGCCCTGTACTGCGCACTCCGGCATCCGGACGCCCCGGTCGACGCGCTGGCCCGGGGTGCGCGGAGCGCCGGAGACTCCGATTCGATAGCCGCCCTCGCCGGCGCCTTCGTCGGCGCGGCCAACGGGATGGCCGGCTGGCCGGCGGACTGGGCCGGCCGGATCGAGTACGCCGATCAACTCGCCGCGCTGGCCGCACGGTTGTCCCACCCGGGGGATACCGTGCGGGGGTAGCACGATCACGGGAGGTCGACAGCGGTGTCCGGAGGCGGCAGGGTGTCCGAGGAAGCGGTTCCCCAGCAGGTCGATGCGGCGCATGAGGCCGCCGGTCCCGAGCCGACGCCGCAGGCGCGGGAGCGGCACACCACGCTCAGCCAGGAACTGACCGAGCACCAGTACCGCTACTACGTGCTCGACGCCCCGACCGTCTCCGACGCCGACTTCGACCGTCAGCTGCGCGAGCTGGAGGCGCTGGAGGCGGAGTTCCCGGCGCTGCGCACCCCGGATTCACCGACCCAGCGGGTCGGCGGCACGTTCTCCACCGACTTCACCCCGGTCGCGCACGCCGAACGGATGATGTCGTTGGACAACGCCTTCGCCGACGAGGAACTGGCCGCCTGGGCGGAGCGGGTCGAGCGGGACGCCGGTGGTCCGGCACCTTATCTGTGCGAGCTGAAGGTCGACGGGCTGGCGATCAACCTCACCTACGAAGGTGGCCGGCTGGTCCGCGCGGCCACCCGCGGCGACGGCCGCACCGGCGAGGACGTCACCGCGAACGTACGCAGCATCCGGGACGTGCCGGGTCGGCTGACCGACTCGGCGGAGTTCGGACCGGCCCCCGAGTTCATCGAGGTGCGGGGCGAGATCTACTTTCCGGTGGCCGCCTTCGCCGATCTCAACGCCGGTCTGGTCGAGCAGGGCAAGGCGCCCTTCGCCAACCCGCGCAACGCCGCGGCCGGCAGCCTGCGGCAGAAGGATCCACGGATCACCGCCTCCCGCCCGCTGCGACTGGTGGTGCACGGCATCGGCGCCCGCCGCGGCTTCCAGCCGGCCACCCAGTCCGAGTCGTACGCGGCGTTGCAGGGCTGGGGGCTGCCCACCAGCGACCGCTGGCGGGTGGTGCCCGACCTGGCCGGCGTCCGGGACTACATCGCGCACTACGCGGCGCACCGGCACGACGTCGAGCACGAGATCGACGGCGTGGTGGTGAAGGTCGACCCGGTGCCCATCCAGGGACGGCTGGGTTCGACCAGCCGGGCGCCACGCTGGGCGATCGCCTTCAAGTATCCGCCGGAGGAGGTCAACACCACCCTGCTCGACATCGAGGTCGAGGTCGGGCGGACCGGTCGGGTCACGCCCCGGGCGGTGCTCCAGCCGGTCCGGGTGGCCGGCTCCACCGTCGAGTACGCGACCCTGCACAACGCCCGCGAGGTCGAGCGCAAGGGAGTCCTGATCGGCGACACGGTGGTGATCCGCAAGGCCGGCGACGTGATCCCCGAGGTGCTCGGTCCGGTGGTCGACCTGCGTCCGCCGGACGCCCGACCGTTCGTCATGCCGACCACCTGCCCGGCCTGCGGGACGCCGCTCGCGCCCGCCAAGGAGGGCGACGTCGACATCCGGTGCCCCAACTCGCGCAGTTGCCCCGCGCAGCTGCGGGAGCGGGTGTTCCACCTGGCCGGGCGGGGCGCCTTCGACATCGAGGCACTCGGCTACAAGAGCGGCGCCGCGCTGCTCGACGCGCAGATCATCACCGACGAGGGCGACCTCTTCTCGCTCGACGCCGAGCGGCTTGCCCGTGCGCCGTTCTTCGTCAACAAGGACGGCAGCCTCGGCAGCAACGCCGTCAAGCTGCTCGACAACCTCGCCACGGCCCGGGAGCGCGACCTGTGGCGGGTGCTGGTGGCCCTGTCGATCCGGCACGTCGGGCCGACCGCCGCGCAGGCGTTGGCCCGACACTTCCGGTCCATCGAGGCGGTCGACCGGGCGACCGAGGAGGAACTCTCCTCAGTCGACGGTGTCGGCCCGACCATCGCCGCCAGCATCCGCGAGTGGTTCGCCGTCGACTGGCACCGTGAGGTGGTCCGCAAGTGGGCCGACGCGGGCGTCCGGATGGCGGAGGAGGCGGTGCAGGAGGGGCCACGTCCGCTGGAGGGGGTGACCGTGGTGGTGACCGGCACCCTCGGCGGCTTCTCACGGGACCAGGCGGCGGAGGCGATCCAGTCCCGGGGCGGCAAGGTCAGCGCATCGGTGTCGAAGAAGACCGGCTTCGTGGTGGTCGGCGACAACCCCGGCTCCAAGGCGGACAAGGCAGCGAGCCTGAAGGTGCCCGTGCTCGACGAGGAGGGCTTCGAGGTGCTCCTCGACGCCGGCCCCGAGGCGGCCCGGCAGGTGGCCCGGGTAGAGGAGTGACGATCTTTACGGCACTGTGCCGGATACCAACTTAATTACGACTACGACCGGTTCGTGACTGTCGCGCCGGGTAAGGGGGCGGTCAGGGCGTTTCATTGGGGTACGGCGCGTGGGACCACGGGCCGGTCTCGTGCCGGGAGGTGTGATGGAGTCGCCCGATCCGCGCAACCTCGTCCCGCCCGGGCGAACCGCGCAGTTCTCCACCTTCGTCGCGGCCGTACTCGCGGTGGCCGTGCTCGTCTCGGCCAGCGGCCTGGTGTCGTTCGTTTCGACTCTGCCCGACCTGCCGGCGGCGTTCTGGACGATGGCGGTGCTCGCCGTGGCCTGCGACGCGCGGCCCTTCCTGCCGCCCGGCCGGGGGCAGTCCTCCTCGGCCGTCTTCCCCTCGACCTGCTTCACCTTCGCGATCCTGCTCGGCTGGGGGCTCGGCCCCGCGGTCGCGGTGCAGGCGGTGGCCGTGGTGGTGTCCGGGATCCGGATGCGGCACGCGCCCTGGCGGACGGCCTTCAACGCGGGGCAGTACGCCTGCTCGCTGGCGGCGGCGTACGCGATCACCCGGCTCGGCCCCGGCGGCATCTACGACGGTGCGGCGCTGGGCTGGACCGACATCGCCGCGATCGGCGGCGCCGGAGTCGCCTGGTTCGCGGTCAACTACGGGCTGGTCACCATGGCGGTGCGCCTGCGCTTCGGGGAGCGGTGGTGGCCCAACGCGTGGCACGGCCTGCCCTTCGAGCTGCTCTCCACCGGGTCGTTGCTGCTGCTCGCGCCGGTTCTGGTCACCGCCGCCAGGGCCAGTGCCGCCCTGGTGCCGCTGGTGCTGGTGCCGCTGTTCGCGGTCTACCGGATGGCCCGGCTCACCGTGGAGCAGCACCAGTTGGCCGCACTCGACCCGCTCACCGGCCTGCCCAACCGCAAGGCCCTGCTGGCGGAGGTCAACGAACAGGTGCACCGGCACGCGGAGCGCGCCGCCCGCGGCGAGGCCGCGACGCGCCTCGCCCTGCTGCTCATCGACCTGGACCGGTTCAAGAACGTCAACGACGCGCTCGGCCACGCGGTCGGCGACCGGCTGCTGGTGGAGGTGAGCGCCCGGCTGACCGGCGTGGTCGCGCCGCCGCAGATGGTCGCCCGGCTCGGCGGTGACGAGTTCGCGATCGTGATGACCGGGCTCACCGAGGTCGGCGAGGCCCGCTCGCTGGCCGACCAGGTCGTCCAGGCGCTCGCCGAACCGGTGCCGCTGGACGGGCTGCCGCTGGACGTCGGCGGGTCCATCGGCATCGCCCTGTTTCCGGAGCACGGCGAGGACTTCGCCACCCTGATGCGGCACGCGGACGTGGCGATGTACGACGCGAAGCACCGCAACGACACCGTCGCCGTCTACACCGCCGAGTCCGACCACAACTCCGCCGAGCGGTTGGGGCTGCTGGCCGACCTGCGCCGGGTGCTGGAGGTCGGTGCGTCGGGGCGGAACGACGGCTCCGCGCCGGCCGACCTGACCGCCGCTCGCGGCGGCGACGGCGCGGTGCTGCCCACCTCCGTGCCGGCGGAGGAGCCGGCCGGGACCCGGTGGTGGGACCGGCGGCGACGCCGCCCCCGGTTGGCACACCACGATGACGAGCTGATCGCCAGGATCATCACCGGCGCGGACCCGACCCTGCGCCGGGCGGCCCGTGACGCCGATTGGGACGCCGCGACGGCCGGCGGCGCGCTGTGGTCCGGGACGCGCGCCGGTGACCAGTCGGACCTCGGCGGTGGAGCGGAACCCACCGTCGAGGGTCGTCCCGGCGCCGAGCCGGGCACCGACGCGGGCGAGATCACGATGTACTACCAGCCGCAGGTCGCCATCGCCACCGGTGAGGTGGTCGGGGTGGAGGCGCTGCTGCGCTGGCGGCATCCGCGCCGGGGGATGGTCGACCCGGAGGAGCTGATCCGGGTCGCCGAACAGAGCGCGGTGATGCGGCTGCTCACCCGCCGGGTCGTCGACGACGTGGTGGAGCAGCTCGCCAAGTGGTCGGCGGCCGGCCTCGGACTGCGGGCGGCGTTGAACGTCAGCGTGCGGGACCTGCACACCGGTGAGATCGCCGACCAGATCGCCGACCGGCTCGGCCGCTACGGGGTGGCACCGGAGCGGCTGCAACTGGAGATCACCGAGGGTGCGCTGATGGCCGACCCACGTCGGGTGCTGACCACCATCACCCGGCTGCACCGGATCGGGGTGGGTATCGCGCTCGACGATTTCGGCACCGGTTACTCGTCCCTCCAGCACCTGCGCCGTCTGCCGCTGTCGGAGGTGAAGGTGGACCGCTCGTTCGTCCTCGGCATGGCCGAGGACGCCGACGACGCGGCGATCGTCCGCTCAACCATCGAACTGGCCAAGGCGCTGGGGCTGCGGGTGGTGGCCGAGGGCGTGGAGGACGAGCGGACCTGGCGGATGCTGCACGCGGCCGGCTGCGACGCCGCCCAGGGCTGGTTCTACGCCCGGCCGATGCCGGCGGAGGAGTTGGCCGCCTGGCTGGCCCGGTACCGTCCGCTACGCCCGCTCGGCGGCCACGACGAGGCGGACATCCCCCGCCGGCACGCCCGCTGATCCGGCGGGCCGGGACCGGCCGGGTCGGCTGCTCGGGGAGGCGGCAACGGCCGGCCGGGCGGGAAACAATAGACTCGCTGCGGTCACCGCGTGTCGCGTACCCGGCAGCGGTGGGCGCAGGTCTGGCAGACGCAGCACAGCCACGAAGGGGGCACCGATGGCCGCCATCTCCCGCGAGGAGGTCGCGCACCTCGCGCGACTGTCGCGGCTCGCCGTGACGGAGGAGGAGTTGGACACCTTCGCCGGTCAGCTCGACGTGATCCTCCAGGCGGTCGCGCAGGTGGGCGAGGTCGCCGCCGCGGACATCCCGCCGACCTCCCACTCGGTGCCGCTGACGAACGTGTTCCGCGAGGACGTAGTGACGCCGTGCCTGACGCCGGAGGAAGCGTTGTCGGGTGCCCCCGACGCGGAGGAGCAGCGGTTCCGCGTACCGCGGATCCTGGACGAGGATGTGGCCTCATGACCGACGTCACCGCAATGACCGCGACGCAGATCGCCGGGCTCGTCGCCACCGGCGCCGCCTCCGCCGTCGAGGTCACCCAGGCCCACCTGGACCGGATCGCCGCCGTCGACGGCCGGGTCAACGCCTTCCTGCACGTCGACACCGAGGGCGCGCTGGCCGCCGCCCGCGACGTCGACGCCCGCCGGGCGGCCGGTGCGGAACTGGGGCCGCTGGCCGGTGTGCCGGTCGCGGTCAAGGACGTCCTCACCACCAAGGGCGTGCCGACCACCGTCGGGTCGAAGATCCTTGAGGGCTGGCGTCCGCCGTACGACTCGACGATCGTGCAGCGGCTGCGCGCCGCCGGCACGGTGATGCTCGGCAAGACCAACATGGACGAATTCGCGATGGGTTCCTCCACGGAGTACTCGGCGTACGGGCCGAGCCGCAACCCGTGGGACACCGACCGCATCCCGGGTGGCTCCGGCGGGGGAAGCGCGGCGGCACTCGCCGCGTACGAGGCGCCGTTGGCGATCGGCTCGGACACCGGCGGCTCGATCCGCCAGCCGGGTGCGGTCACCGGCACCGTCGGCGCGAAGCCGACCTACGGCGGCACCTCCCGGTACGGGCTGGTGGCCTTCTCCTCCTCGCTGGACACCCCCGGCCCGTGCGCGCGTACCGTGCTCGACGCGGCGTTGCTGCACGCGGCGATCGGCGGACACGACCCGCGTGACTCCACCTCCATCCCGGCCCCGGTGCCGGACGTGGTGGCCGCGGCGAAGCTCGGCGCGACCGGTGATCTGAGCGGGGTGCGGCTGGGCATCGTCACCGAGTTCGGCGGCGAGGGCGCGGAGCCGGGCGTGACGGCCGCCTTCAACGAGGCCGTCGACACGCTCACCAAGCTCGGCGCGGAGATCGTCGAGATCTCCTGCCCGCACTTCCGCTACGCCCTGCCGGCGTACTACCTGATCGCGCCCAGCGAGTGCTCCTCGAACCTGGCCCGCTTCGACGGCGTCCGGTTCGGGTTGCGGACCGGCGACGACGGCAACCGGTCGCTGGAGGAGGTCATGTCGCTGACCCGGGAGGCCGGCTTCGGCCCCGAGGTCAAGCGGCGCATCATGCTCGGCACGTACGCGCTCTCCTCGGGCTACTACGACGCCTACTACGGGCAGGCGCAGAAGGTACGTACGCTGATCACCCGCGACTTCACCGCGGCGTTCGAGCGGGTCGACGCGCTGATCTCGCCGACCACCCCGTTCGTCGCCTTCCCGCTCGGCGCGCGCACCTCCGACCCGTACCAGATGTACCTGGCCGACCTGTTCACCATCCCGAGCAACCTGTACGGCGGGCCGGGCATCTCGGTGCCGTGCGGGCTCTCCGAGGGGCTGCCGGTCGGCCTGCAGGTGATGGCCCCGACCATGGCCGACGACCGGATGTACCGGGTCGCCGCCGCGCTGGAGAGCGCGGTCGGCACGCTCACGCCACCGACCATGTGATCGATCGTGCGCGGGCGGCCGACCGTCGTCCGCGCACGGCACCGTTCGCCCGCCCGGTGCGGCCACTGCGCCGCGCCGGGCGCGGTTGCGTTGGCGCGACACACTGGTCACCGTTCGGGTAATTGCCCGTCACCAACCTTCCTGTTTGGATGACCAGAGTCGGCTGGACCGGCTGGTCGTAGGCGAACGCGAGCCGTTCTGATCAGACCTGGATGTGCGATGAAGACACTGCGCTCGGTCATGGCCATGACGATGGTGGCCGCGTTGCTGCTGGGCACCGCATCCCCGGCCGCGGCGGTGGCCGTCACCATCACCTCGGGCGCGCCTCGGTCGCCGATGGTTCTGGGACAGGCGTACGCGATCCACACCGTGGAGGCGACCGGTGGCACCGAGCCGTACCGGTTGTCGGTGAGTGCGGGCAGTCTGCCGCCGGGCATGCTGGTGGTCGGTAACTCGCTCGGGGGTTCGCCGACCACGGCGGGCACCTACACCTTCACCCTGCGGATGACCGACGCGGCCGGCCAGTTCGCCGAGCGGACGGCCACGATCGAGGTACGCGAACCCACGGTCGAGATCACCTCGGGCGCGCCCCGGTCGCCGATGGTTCTGGGGCAGGTGTACGCGATCCACACGGTGGAGGCGACGGGTGGTACCGAGCCGTACCGGTTGTCGGTGAGTGCGGGGAGCCTGCCGCCGGGCATGCTGCTGGTCGGTAACTCGCTCGGGGGTTCGCCGACCACGGCCGGCACCTACCCCGCCACCCTGCGGATGACCGACAAGAACGGCTACTTCGGCGAGCAGGACGTCACCATCGTCGTCGCCGAGGCCGCGACCCCGACCCCGACCCCCACGGCAACCCCGACCGTTCCGAGCCCCACACCCACCGGTCCGAGCGCCACACCGACCGGTCCGAGCGCCACACCGACCGCGCCCACCGCCACGCCGACCCCGGTCGACCCGACCTCGACGCCGTCGGCGAGCCCGCCGGCGCCCGTCCCGTCGCCGTCGAAGACGAGCGGGGCGTGGCTGCCGGTCACCGGCTCGAACTCGACACTCGTGCTGCTGTCGCTGGGCGTGCTGGCGTTCTCCATCGGCGGGATCCTGCTCGTGGTGACCATCAACCGTCGTCGGCGGTTCAGCACACCCGAGTGACACCCGGGTGACGCCCGGCCGAGGCGTGCCACGTCGAGCGGTTAGGCTTGGCGGCGTTGTGTCCGGATGCCGCCGTGGGCCGGCTACCGCCTGCAAAGCTGGAGTTCTCATGACCACGACGCTGCCCGCGTACGACGAGGTCGTCGCGCGCTACGAGCCGGTGATCGGCCTGGAGACCCATGTCGAGCTGGGCACGAACACCAAGATGTGGTGCGGCTGCCCGACCGACTTCGGCGGCGAGCCGAACACCCGGGTCTGCCCGGTCTGCCTCGGCCTGCCCGGCTCCCTGCCGGTGGCGAACTCCGCGGCCATCGAGGCGACCATCCGGATCGGCCTGGCGCTGAACTGCTCCATCGCACAGTGGTGCCGGTTCGCCCGGAAGAACTACTTCTACCCCGACATGCCGAAGAACTTCCAGATCAGCCAGTACGACGAGCCGCTCTGCTTCGACGGCTACCTGGACGTCGAGGTCGACGGCGAACTGGTGCGCATCGGCATCGAGCGGGTGCACCTGGAGGAGGACACCGGCAAGACGCTGCACGTCGGCGGCGCCACCGGTCGCATCCACGGCGCCACCGAGTCGCTCGTCGACTACAACCGGGCCGGCATCCCGCTGGTCGAGATCGTCACCAAGCCGATCCCCGGTACCGGTGCGCTCGCCCCCGAGGTGGCCCGCGCGTACGTCACCGAGCTGCGTGACGTGATCCGCTCGCTGGGCGTCTCCGACGTGCGCATGGAGGAGGGCTCGCTGCGCTGTGACGTCAACACCTCGCTGAACCTGCCCGGCGAGGAGTGGGGCACCCGCACCGAGACCAAGAACGTCAACTCGCTGCGCTCGGTCGAGCGGGCGGTCCGCTCGGAGATGCTGCGCCAGGCGTCCGTACTGGAGGCCGGCGGTCGGATCACCCAGGAGACCCGGCACTTCCACGAGGACACCGGGGACACCACCCCGGGCCGGTCCAAGGAGACCGCCACCGACTACCGCTACTTCCCCGAGCCGGATCTGGTGCCGATCGCGCCCGACCCGGCCTGGGTGGCCGAGCTGAAGGCCGCCCTGCCGGAGCTGCCCCGGCTGCACCGCCGTCGCCTTCAGCAGGCGTGGGGCCTGTCGGACGCGGACATGCAGTCGGTGCTCAACGCCGGTGCTGTCGAGCTGATCGAGCAGACGGTCGCCGCTGGTGCCTCGCCGGCCGCCGCCCGCAAGTGGTGGCTGGGCGAGCTGTCCCGGCGGGCCAACGAGACGGGTGTGGAGCTGGCCGACATCGGAGCCACCCCGGCCCAGGTCGCCGAGCTTCAGGGCCTGGTCGACGCCGGCAAGCTCAACGACAAGTTGGCCCGCACGGTCCTGGAGGGCGTGGTCGCCGGTGAGGGCTCGCCTACCGAGATCATGACCAACCGCAACCTGGAGGTCGTCTCCGACACAGGTGCGCTCACCGCCGCGGTGGACGAGGCGATCGCCGCCAACCCGGCCATCGCCGACAAGGTCCGCAGCGGCAAGGTCGCCGCCGCCGGCGCCCTCGTCGGCGCGGTCATGAAGACCACCCGAGGCCAGGCCGACGCCCAAACCGTCCGCACCCTGATCCTCGACCGCCTGAACGCCCAGTCCTGACCCCCACCCCACCCCGACCTCGTTGATCATGAGGTTGGCGGCAGTTGTTGATCTTCAAACTGCCGTCAACCTCATGATCAACGAGGTGTGCCACCCCTCGCGAGGCGTCAATGGCGACGTCTGGATGGAGTTTTCGTGGATCAGCACGACCTTGATGTTCTTGACGAGATCCAGCGGCGGGTGTTGTGGCTCGCCACCCGGATCGTGGACGCGGCCAATCACGACCGGGGTGCTGGGGACGGGGTGAAGGTCGGTGGGCACCAGGCGTCCAGCGCGTCGCTCGTCACCGCGATGACCGCGCTGTGGTTCGTCCACCTGGACGCCGAGGACCGGGTCGCTGTCAAGCCGCACGCCTCGCCGGTCTTCCACGCCATCCAGTACCTGCTGAGCAACCTGGACCGGTCGTACCTGCCCCGGCTGCGGGCACGGGGCGGACTCCAGTCGTACCCGTCGCGGACGAAGGACCCGGACGAGGTGGACTTCTCCACCGGGTCGGTGGGGCTCGGTGCCGCCGCGCCGCTGTTCGCGGCGGTGACCCGGCGCTACGTCGACGCCCACTTCGGGGCCCGGCCGCACTCCCGGTTCGTCGCCCTGATCGGTGACGCCGAGCTGGACGAGGGCAACATCTGGGAGGCCGTCGCCGACCCGGCCACCACCGGGCTCGGCAACGTCATGTGGGTGGTCGACTTCAACCGGCAGTCGCTGGACCGGGTGGTCCCGGGGGTGCGGATCGACCAGTGGCGTGGCCAGTTCGAGGCCGCCGGCTGGCACGTCGTCGAGGTCAAGTACGGCCGCCGGCTCGCCGAGGCGTACGACCGGCCGGGCGGGACGGCGTTGCGCGACTGGATTGACGCGATGCCGAACGAGCAGTACCAGTCGCTGTTCGGGTTGACCGGCCCGGCGCTGCGCAAGCAGTTCCTGGACGGTGCCCCCGAGGGCATCGCGGCGTTGATCGCCGACGTCTCCGACGCCGATCTCGGCCCACTCGTCACCGACCTGGGCGGGCACGACCTGGCGGCGCTGCTGGACGCGTACGCCCAGTGCGACGCGGTGACCGACCGGCCGAGCGTGGTGTTCGCGTACACCGTCAAGGGGTGGGGGTTGCCGATCGCCGGCAATCCGCGCAACCACTCGGCCCTGCTGACCGGCGAGCAGGTGGACGCGTTGCGCGCCGCGCAGGGGTTGACCCGGGACACCGAGTGGGACCGGCTCGACCCGGCATCGCCGGCCGGGATCCGGGCCGGGCAGCGTCGGGAGGCGCTGTCCCGCGCGCCCCGCGAGCGTGCGCTGGGGGTCACCGTGCCCCAGGCCACGAACGTACGCGCCAACAAGCCGATCTCCACGCAGGAGGTCTTCGGCCGGGTGCTCGTCGACCTGGCCCGTGACCCGCAGGTGGGCCGGTACCTCGTCACCACCGCACCGGACGTGGCCACCTCCACCAACCTGGCCGGGTTCATCAACAAGACCGGCGTGTTCGCACCGACCGCCCAGCGTTCCTGGTCGGAGGACCGGATGCTGCGCTGGACGGAGAGCCCCGAGGGTCAGCACATCGAGCTGGGCATCTCCGAGATGAACCTGTTCCTGCTGCTCGGCCAGCTCGGCCTGGCGTGGGACCTGTCCGGGCAGCCGCTGCTGCCGGTCGGCACCGTCTACGACCCGTTCGTGCTACGCGGGCTCGACGCGTTCCTGTACGGCACCTACTCCGGTGCCCGCTTCGTGGTCGCGGGTACCCCGTCCGGGGTCACCCTCGCGCCGGAGGGTGGCGCCCACCAGTCGACCATCACCGCGAGCGTGGGCCTGGAACTGCCCGGGGTGACCTTCGTCGAGCCCGCGTACGCGGCGAGCCTCGACTGGCTGCTCTGCGACGCGTTCGGGCACATCGCTGGTGCGGACCGGGCGACGCCGACGGCGGTGCCGACCGAGGACGGGGCGTACTACTTCCGGCTCAGCACCCGGCCGGTGGACCAGGCACCGTTCGAGGCGGCCCGGGCCCGGCTCGGTGACGCGGTGCTGCGCCGGCAGGTGCTCGCCGGGGCGTACCGGCTGGTCGACGCCCACCAGGCGTACCCGCACCTGGCCGACGCACCGACCGTGCAACTGGCCGCCTCCGGTGCGGTGCTGCCCGAGGTGCTGGCCGCCGCGGCGGAACTGGCCGACGAGGGGGTCGCCGCCCATGTGGTGGACGTGACCAGCCTGGATCGCCTCTACCGGGCCTGGCAACGCACGCTGCGCCAGGGCGTACGCACGGCGACCGTGCCGAGCGTGCCGGGCGCGCTGCGGTCCGCCTTCGCCGACCGGGTGCCGGTGGTGACCGTGCACGACGCCGCCTCGCACGCCATGGCCTGGCTCGGCTCGGCAGTGGCCGCGCCGGCGGTTCCGCTCGGCGTCGACGAGTTCGGCCAGTCCGGCAGCGTCCACGACCTCTACGACCTGCACGACCTGCTCCCCGGCAGCATCGTCAACGCCGCCCTCGCCGCCCTCTCCCTCCGCTGACCCACCCCATCCCCTGGTTGATCATGAAGTTGTTGTCACCGGTGAGCGCTCTCCCGGACAACAACTTCATGATCGACGGGGAAAGGTTGGGTGGGGTGGGGGAGGGGAGGGGTCAGCGGGTGGGGGTTGGGGTGGGGGAGATGGTGGTGGGGGTGGCTGTGGGGGTGGCGCCGAGGGGGGTGGTTACCGGTGGGGCGATGACGGTGCGTTCGAGGTTCACCTGGGCCTGGCCGGTGCCGCCCACGGTGATGTCGTCGTACGCCTGGAGTCGCTTCTCCTGGTCGAAGTAGAGCACCGTCATCGCCAGTGGGGTCGGCTCCTCCTGCTCCAGCCCCCGCAGTCCGGCACCGCCGGTGGAGCCCTGCACCATCAGCGTGGTGGGCTGCTGGCCGGGAACCTCCGGCAGCGTGTTGACCTGCCGATCGTGGGTGTGCCCGGCGAGCACCAGCGGAGTGGTGCCGGAGAGCGGGCCGGCGGCGGCCGGGTCGTGCACGAGCGCGATGTCGACCGGCCGGGGCGAGCTGCGGATCGTGGCGGCGAGGGTCTCACCGTTGGTGATCAACTCGTCCGCGGTGGACTGGTTCAGCCCGCCGCTGGCCGGCGAGGTGCTCTTGTCCGGGGTGAAGCGGGGATCACCGATCCCGGCGACGGTCAGCCCGGCGACGGTGGTCGTGGTGTTGTCCAGTACCACCGCGTTCGGTTGGCGGGCCACCGCCGCCGCCGTACGGCCCGAGTCGTGGTTGCCCCGGATGTACACGTACGGCTTCTCCAGCAGGCTGATCGAGCCGACGTAGGACGCCTCGGGCTCGCTGCCCCAGTCGGTGATGTCACCGGTGTCGATCACCACGTCGATCCCGAACTGCTCGGTCACGGTCCGGATGAGCTGCCAGGCGCTCGGGTTGAGGTGCAGATCGGAGATGTGCAACACCCGGGTGGTGCCCGGGTCCGGCTCGTACACCGGCAGCGCCGACACCGTCGTGTAGAGCTGGGTGACGTTGCCGATGAGCCGTTGGAGCTGCTCGGCGTACCGGGTGTAGTCGTCGGCGATCTTGCGCACGTCACCGACGATGGCCGGGGCGTTGACCAGCAGTCCCTCGTACCGGGGCTCCTCGATCGACTGGGGTCGGATGGTGGCGGCGGCGGTGCCCAGGCTACCGGCCGTGATCAGCAGCGCGAGGCCGCCGGCCCAGGCCGCCCGGCGGGTGTCGCGGAACACCAGCAGCGCCAGCACCAGGGTGGCCAGTACGGCGGAGCCGACCGTGCGCAGGCCGAGCCGCATCACCCCCTCCCGAACCTCGTCGACCGCCGACTGGGTGGCCCGGTTGAGGCTCGCCGGGTCGCCGATCAGGGCCTCGACCCGGCTCTGCTCCAACGCGCCCAGCTCCACGGTCAGCTGGGTCGGCCCGTCGTGGCTGTCCAGCAGCAACGAGCCCAGCGGGGGGATGTCGACGGTGGTGCCGCCGTCGGTCGTCGGTGACACGGCCAGGCGAGCGTGGAACGGCCCGATCTCGGTGCCCACGTTGCCGCCCGCCACGACCCCGGCGAGCACACCGAAGAGCGTGACGACCAGGACGGCCAGGCCGACAGCGAGGCGGCGCAGGCCCAGGTGCCACCCGACGCCGGCACGCGATGCCGCGGAACGTCGCGTCAGTGGGAAGCGACGCGACCGATCAGGGGTCGTCTCCCCGTCCCGGTCGCGGCGTGGCTCGTCGTTCTGCTGACCGTCCATGATGAGATTCTGACCTGCCCGCCGAAAGATCTTGGCAAACCTGGAATGAGGTCGTGCGTCGGCGCCTCAGCTACGCCCGGCACCGCCACCGGCGAAGACGAGGCGCAGCAACCGGTCGTCCTCGGGCGCCGGCCGGCCCCGCCCGTCGTGGTTGGAGGTGCTGACCCAGAGCGAACCGTCCGGCGCGGCGGCGATCGCCCGCAGTCGCCCGTACCGCTCGGTCAGCAGGGCCTGCGGCTGGCCGAGGACCGTGCCGGTCTCGGTCAGCTCGACCAGCCAGAGCCGTTGACCGCGCAGGCAGGCGGTGGCGAGCATCCGTTCCACCGCGGCCAGGCCGGAGCAGGACGCCTCATCGGTCGACCACTGCACGATCGGGTCGACGTACCGGTCGTCGTCCTCGCGCCCCTCGACCTCGGGCCAGCCGTAGTTCTTGCCCTTGGTGATCTGGTTGATCTCGTCCCAGGTGTTCTGGCCGAACTCGACGGCGTACATCCGGTCGCCGGACCAGGCGATGCCCTGCACGTTGCGGTGCCCCAGCGACCAGACGGGCGAGTCCGGGAAGGGATTCCCGGGCGCCGGCTTGCCGTCCGGTGTGATCCGCAGGATCTTGCCGCCGAGTTGCTCGACGTCCTGCGACTGGTCGGTGTCCCCGGCGTCGCCGGTGCTGGCGTAGAGCTGCCCGTCCGGGCCGAAGGCCAGGCCGCCGCCGTTGTGGATGCCCGCCTTGGGAATGCCGGTCAGGATCGGGGTCGGTTTCTCACCGAGTCGCAGCCGGGCCACCCGGTTGTCCCGTTCGGCGGTGTAGTAGACGAAGACCGTCCGGTCCTGGGCGAACTCGGGAGAGACCGCGATGCCCAGCAGACCACCCTCGCCCGAGGCGACCACGTCGTCGATGGTCTGCACCTCGGTGATCTTCAAACCGTCGGCGGTCGACTCCGGGCCGACCTGGACGATGCGGCCGCTGTCGCGTTCGGTGACCAGGGCGCCGCCGTCGGGCAGGAAAGCGATCCCCCACGGCACCCGCAACCCCTGCGCGAGCACGGTGGCGACGACCTCCTGGTCGCCATCGCCCGTGGTGACCGTCGGACTGGGCAGGTTCGGTGGCTCGCCGGCCGGGTCGGGTTCCGGGTCGCCGAGGCTGCAACCACCGGCGACGAGCAGCAGCGTCGCGCAGGACGCCACGAGGGCGGCACGAACCTGACGGGCGCGGAGGTACGGGGGAGCGCTCACCCGCCCCAGAGTAGCCCGCCGAGGCCGACCCCGTGGATGGCGGCGCGGGTCGCCCCCCATCGGCTGGTCGGCCCGCGCCGACGCCTATCGTCGGCGAGGTGAAGGTTTGGATCCCGCACGAGGCCGGCCACGTCCTGCTCGGCGAGCTGCCGCCGGGGGTCGTCGTCGAGACGATGGAGGATCCGGCGAAGCTGCCGTCGCCGAGGGCCGGCGTTCGGTTCTGGGTGCCGCCGTTCCTGGCCGGTGAGGAGGCCGTGGCCCTGCTGCGCGAGCTGCCCGACCTGGCGGTGGTGCAGCTGCTCTCGGCCGGTGCCGACGCCTGGGTGGGTCGGGTGCCCGACGGTGTCACGCTCTGCGACGCCCGCGGGGTGCACGACCCGTCCACCGCCGAGTGGGTGGTCGCCGCGATCCTCGCCCAGCTGCGCGCCTTCCCGGCGATGGCCCGCGCGCAGGCCCGGCGGCGGTGGGCGTACGACGAGGTGGCCCCCACCGACGAACTGGCCGGCAAACGGGTGCTGATCGTCGGCTCGGGGTCGATCGGGACCGCGTTGCGGGCGCGGCTGACGCCGTTCGAGGTGGAGTTCCTGCTGGTGGCCCGCAGCGCCCGGCCCGAGCAGGGGGTGCACGGCGTCGACGAGTTGCCGCGACTGCTGCCGCGGGCCGACGTCGTGGTGCTGCTGGTGCCGCTGACCGAGCAGACCCGAGGGCTGGTCGACGAGAGGTTCCTCGCCGCGATGCGGGACGGGGCCCTGCTGGTCAACGCCGCCCGGGGCCCAGTTGCCCGGACCGACGCCCTTGTCGCCGAGCTGGCCACCGGACGGATCTCCGCCGCGCTGGACGTGACCGACCCCGAGCCGCTACCCGCCGACCACCCGCTCTGGGAGATGCCGAACGTGCTGATCACTCCGCACGTGGCCGGCTCGGTACGGGGCCTGCTGCCCAGGGCGTACCGGCTGGTCGGTCAGCAGATCCGACGGTTCGCGGCCGGTGAGCCAACACGCAACGTCGTGGTGGACGGTTACTGATCCGCTCCGGCGACGTCGCGTCCGGCCGCCGTCACCAGTCTCGGCAGGTCCACACTCCGCACGGCCGGGAGCACGAACCATCGGCCGTCGTCGAGCTGGGCCACCGCCCGCCCGCGGGGGTCGGCCGCCAGCTCGACCACCTGGTCCCACGAGATCCGGCGCTCCCCGGCGAGCGCCCGTAGCCGTAGCCCCCGCACGTCGGCGTCGGTGCCGGCCCGCCAGGCCCAGACCGCCACCGCCAGCGGCACCAGCAGCACCGGCAGCAGGTAGGGGCGGGAACTGGCCAGCGGCACGGCGCCGATGGTGGCGACGATCGCCCCGGCCAGGATGGCCTGGTTGTGCCGGAATCGTGCGGTGTCGGTGCGCGGCATGACCAGATGATCCCACCTCGGCGGAGACGGCTGGCGGTGGGCCGTCGGTCGCGAGCGGCACGCCCGTCCGGCGACACCGGCGTGGGTCCAGCTCCACACTCGGTTGTCGTGACCTGACTCACTGTCGACAGGCCGTCACTTCTCGCCGAACGACTCGTTCACCGGGGGTGGGCGGTGGACCATGTCCGTCGTCCGCGTACCGCCCCCGTGCCCCCTCACGAAGGCGACCGCCGTGCCCGTCGCGTCTGTGTTCCGTAGCGCTCCGTCCTGTGCCAGCGCCCGGCCGCTCCTGCCGGAGACCTGTGTGCTCGCGGTCGCCGCCGTGCTGATCGTCCTCGGTGCGGCCGGTCCGGTGCCTCCCCTCGCCGTGGTGGCGCTGGCCGGTGCGGCCGCGTCCACGTTGGCGGGGGTTCGGCTGTCCCGGCTGACCCTCGGCCCCGATCCGGCGGCCGGACCGCCGGCCGGCCGGCTGGCCCGCCGCCGGGCGGCGCGTCCACGACGGGCCGCCGCCCTGCTGCATGCTGCGGTGGTGACCGCCGGCCTGACCGCGGCGGTGCTACCGCTGGCCTCCGCCGGATACCGCCCGGCGGCCGCCGCGGCCGGGCTCGCCGGCACCGGCGCGCTGCTCGGCGGTGGTCTGTTCAGCCTGCACCGGTCGCGTCGGTCGGTGCGGGGTCGGCTGCACCGGCTGCTCGACCAGGCCGCACCCGGTGTCTGCCTGGTCCTCACCGCCTGGCTGCTGCTGCCGTACGCCGGTGTGCCCGCGCCGGTGCGCCTGGCGGTCGCGGTGGCCCTGGGCCTACTCGCCGTCGACGCGTTGGCCGTGCTGACCGGGGCCGGCCGCGACGGCGGTACCGCCCGGTGTCGTGGCGGCTCCGCGCTGACCCTGTTCGCCCTGGTGCTGCTGGCCGGGTTGCCGGCCGGTCCTGCCGGCGGGCGGGTGGCGCTGCTGGCCGTGCCGCCCCTCGTGGTCGGCGTGCTGCTGGTCGCGGCCGGGGTCCGGCAGGTGGCGCAGCCCGCACCCGCCCGGCGGACCGCACTGGCCTGGCCACGGGCGGTGCTCCCACCGGTCGCGGTGGCGCTCGCCGCCGTCCACCAGTTGCAGGCCGGTCTGCTGCCCGACCGCACGGCGGTGCTGCTCGCGCTCGCTGTGGTCCCGCCACTTGTGGTGCGCCAACTGGTCGATACCGCGGCCGCGACGTCGAGCGACGAGTCGGCCGCCGCCCCGGACCCGATGTCCGCGAAGGCACCGGCACCCGCCGACCCGGGTGGCTCCGCAGGTCGCGCCGGCCTGCTGCGGGCGCTGGCGGCCCGCCCCGAACCGGCCTGCGGCGCCCTGCTCGTGGTCGACCTGCACCTCACCGAACTGCCCGGCCGGCTGGTGCGCGACGACGTCGCCGCCGAGGCCGTTCGCCGGGCCCGAGCCGTGGCCGCCGACGACGGCGAGGTGTTCGACCTGACCGGTACGGGACTCGCGGTGGTCAGCGGGTCCGGAGCGGTGCTCGCGTACGCGCTCGGCACCCGGCTGCTCACCGCGCTGAGTCGACCCTACGAGGTTGCCGGGGCGGTGCTGCGGTCGCGACCCAGCATCGGGCTGACCGAGTTGGGCAGCGGGCAGCCGGAGGACCTGTTCCGCCAGGCGGACCTGGCCCGTCGGCGCGCGGCGCAACTCGGCCGGGACCGGGTCGAGTGGTACGACGCCTACCTGGAGGAGCAGCTGGTCCGCCGGCTCGACCTGGAGCGGGAGCTGCCCGGCGCGGTCGCCCGGGGCGAGTTGGATCTGGTCTACCAGCCGGTGCTCAGCCTGGCCGACCGGGCTCCGGTCGGCACCGAGGCGCTGTTGCGGTGGCGCAACCCGGTGCTGGGCACCGTTTTCCCGACGGAACTGCTACCGGTGGCCGAGGATCTCGACATCGTGGGCGAGCTGGGCACCTGGGTGCTGGACCGGGCCTGTCGACAGTTGGCCGACTGGACGGTGGGTGGCCGGCGGATGTGGATGGCGGTGAACGTGACCACCCGGGAACTCACCTCACCGGACTTCGTGCCCCGGACGGCGGCGGTGCTGGAGGCATACGGGGTGGGACCGGACCAACTGGTGGTCGAGGTCGCCGAGCCGAAGGTCGCCGCCGAGTTGCCGACGGTGGTGGCCCGGCTCGCCGGGCTGCGCTCGATGGGCATCCGCACCGCGCTCGACGACTTCCGGGCCGAGCACGCCTCCCTCGCCCAACTCCGGCGACTACCGATCGACCTGCTCAAGGTCGGGCCGGAGGTGGCCACGGCCGGTGCTGACCCGCACCGACCTCTGCTGGACGTGGTGGTCACGGTGGCCGAGCGGCTGGGTCTTGAGGTGGTGGCCGAGGAACTGGAGTCGGCCCACCAGGTCGAGGGGGCGCACCGGGCCGGCTGCCGCTACGGCCAGGGCTTCGAGCTGGCCCGGCCGGCGACCGCCGAGCGGGTCGAGGCGTACTTCGAGGAGTTTCCCTCGACGTCGCGTTGACCGGTGCGGCCGCTCAGCCGCTTCACCTGTTGCCGGGGGCGGGGCCGGTGCTGCCGCGTGGCGTCAGATGCGGGGCCTCGTCCTCCAGCCCGCCCGTCGGGGCTCCCTCGATCAGCTGCAGCAACTGGCGCGCCGCGTGTGCCCCGTAGGCCGGGATGTCCCGACTCAACGCGGTGAGCGGTGGATGCACCAGCCGACACAGCGGGGAGTCGTCCCAGGCCACGATGGACAGATCGGCGGGGACCGCGAGCCCCATCTCCTGGGCCACCGACAGCCCGGCAATCGCCATCACGTCGTTGTCGTAGATCATCGCGGTCGGGCGGACCCGGGAACTGAGCAGCCGCCGGGTGGCTCGGGCACCCTCCTCGCCGGTGTAGTCGGAGGAGGCGGTGATTGCCTCGGCGAGACCGAGCCGCCGGCACACCTCGGTGAACGCCTGGGTACGGATCGCGGTGTGCTGCAGCTCGGGCAGGCCGCCGACCCGGGCGATCCTGCGGTGACCGAGGGCGTAGAGGTACTCCACCGTCTCCACGAGTGCCGCCGCGTCGTCCGACCAGACACTCGGCAGCCCGCCGGTGCCGGTCGGGCCGCCGATCACCACGGCCGGCAGACCCAGCTCCTCCAGCACCGGCACCCGCCCGTCGTCGGTCCGCAGATCGCAGATCAGCACGCCGTCGACCCGCCGCTCGCCCCACCAGCGCCGGTACACCGCGATCTCGGCGCTCTGGTCGGCGACCACCTGGAGAGTCAGCGCGTACGACCGGGCGGACAGCTCCGCCTCGACGCCGCTGATCAGCTCCATGAAGAACGGCTCGATGCCGAGGGTTCGCGCCGGGCGGGCGAGGATCAGGCCGATGGCCCGGGCGGTCGCGCCGGACAGGGCGCGGGCGGCGCTGCTCGGGCTGAACCCGATCTCGGCGGCGATGGCGAGGATGCGTTGCCGGGTCGCCTCGGAGACGCCCGGCTGGCCGTTCAGCGCGTACGAGACCGCACCCTTGGAGACCCCCGCCCGCCGGGCGACGTCCGCGATCGTGGGCCGCTTCACCGGCGTACGCCCTCCTGAACCAGTTCGTCCTGCCGGCCGCGTCGATGGCGCGGGCGGCTGTGGCACACGCTACCCGTCCGCCCGACCGTCGGACGGTACGGGGCGGTGCGCCACCGGCCAGCATGCGAACTTGTGCGGTTCAGTCGACGGGTCGGCTCGCTGTCGGTCGTTCCTTCGGGTGCTTGGACTCCCACGCTCTACCGCCGATGATCCCTGATATACCAGGCGATCCCACATGAAAGGACAGGCTGGAGGTTAACGGCGGCGCTCAATGTTAACCCGTCGTTGACACGCTGACGACACCCTCGTACGGTGACCTCACTTATCCGGTTCAGTCAACGTTCCTCGATCTCTGGAGCGTTTCCAACGGGTGTCGGAGGATGGATCATGAGATGGTCTACGCCGCGGTGGCTGCGGGTCGCAGCCGTAGGTCTGACGGTCGGCTCCCTGGTTGTCGCGTGCAGCGGGCGCAGCACCCAGAGCGGCGGCGACAGCGGTGGCGCGGTGACGCTGACGATCAACTTCTGGGGCGACTTCGGGCTCCAGGACCTGAAGGCGAAGTACGAGGCGGAGAACCAGAACGTCACGATCGCCCTCAACTCGGGTGAGTACAACGCCCAGCACGAGGACCTGCAGAAGAAGCTGATCGCGGGCTCGGGTGCGCCCGACATCGCGGCGATCGACGAGGGCTTCATGGTCCAGTTCCGCAGCCAGGCCGACAAGTTCGTCAACCTGCTCGACTCCGGCGCCGGCAAGTACGAGGCGAACTACCTGCCGTGGAAGTGGAAGCAGTCCCTGTCCGCGGACGGTGCCACCCAGATCGGCCTCGGCACCGACGTCGGCGGGCTGGCCATGTGCTATCGCACCGACCTGTTCGCCGCCGCCGGCCTGCCCACCGAGCGGGAACAGGTCTCCGCGCTCTGGCCCACCTGGGACAGGTTCCTGGAGGTCGGCCAGCAGTACACCGCCACGACCAGGAAGAAGTTCGTCGACAACGCGACGAACCTGTTCAACCCGATCCTCGGTCAGCAGCAGGTCGGCTTCTACGACGAGAACGAGCAACTGCGGATGGAGGGTGGGCCGAAGGTCGCCTTCGACTACGCGGTGCGGGCCGCCGACGCCGGGCTGTCGGCCAACCTCACCAGCTTCCAGGCCGACTGGGACAAGGGCTTCACCAGCGGCTCGTTCGCGGTGCTGGCCTGCCCGGCATGGATGCTCGGGCACATCCAGAACACCGCTCCCGGCACCAGGGGCAAGTGGGACATCGCCGCGGTGCCCGGAGGCGGCGGCAACTGGGGTGGTTCGTTCCTCACCATCCCCAAGCAAGGCAGGAACATCGACGAGGCGTACAAGTTCCTGGAGTGGCTGATCCAGCCGGAGCAGCAGATCGAGGTCTTCAAGACGGTCGGCAACCTGCCCTCGCAGCCGGCGCTCTACACCGACCCGGCGATCGCCGACTTCAAGAACGAGTTCTTCAACTCCGCGCCGGTCGGCCAGATCTTTCCCAGGATGGCCGAGGGCCTGACACCGCAGTACCTGGGCAGGAAGAACGGCCCCACCCGGGTCGCCGTGGAGAACGTCATCAACCGGGTGCAGAACGGAACCCTCGCGCCGGACGCCGCCTGGGCCGAGGCGCTCAAGGAAGCCGAGAAGGCCAGCAGGTAATGTCCACCACCCGCGCGACCCCCGCGCCGGCCACCCGCCGCCCCCGGCCCACTCCCGGCCGGTCGATGACCTGGCGCGACCGGCTGCACCGTTTCGACATGCGGTACGTGCCGTACCTGATGATCGCGCCGTTCTTTCTGCTCTTCCTCGTCTTCGGGCTCTTCCCGATGGTCTTCAACGGCGTGGTGGCGCTGCGCCACTGGCGCCTCGACGACCCGGAGCTGACCGGCTGGGCCGGCTTCGCGAACTTCAGTCGGCTGTTCACCGACGGCGACTTCGGCAACGCCCTCTACAACACCTTCGGCATCTTCCTGCTCTCCACGGTCCCGCAACTGCTGCTCGCCCTGATCATCGCGTCGCTGCTCAACCGTCGGCTGCGGGCCCAGACCTGGTGGCGGGTCGGTGCGCTGCTGCCCTACATCACCCCGATCACCGCCTCGACGCTGGTCTTCAACGTCTTCTTCGCCCGCGACCTCGGCATGGCGAACTGGGCCCTGGGCCTGATCGGCATCGGCACCGAGAACCCGATCGACTGGCGGGCCGACAAGATGCACTCCTGGATCGCCATCGCCACCATGGTCAACTGGAAGTGGATCGGCTACAACGCCCTGCTCTACCTGGCCGCGATGCAGTCCATCCCGCGTGACGTGTACGAGGCGTCGGCGCTCGACGGCGCCGGTCCGTGGCGTCAGCTCTGGCGGATCACCGTGCCGATGATCCGGCCGGTGGTCATCTTCACGGTGGTGCTGTCCACGATCGGCGGGCTGCAACTGTTCACCGAGCCGATGTTGTTCGACCTCAACGCGCAGGCCGCCACCGGCGGAGCCGGCGGCGAGTGGCAGACCGTCGCGCAGCTGATCTACAAGGTCGGTTGGAAGGACCTCAACCTCGGCTACGCCGCCGCGATGTCCTGGGCGCTGTTCCTCATCATCCTCGTGGTCGCCGCCCTGAACACCCTGTTGACCAACCGCATCTCGGGGGGACGCAAATGAGCGAGCGAAGCGAGGTGGCGCGATGAGCCTTCTGGAGCGACCCCGGCCGGCACCGTCGGCACCGCGCGGCGGACGCAGGCGGGCCGTGCTGCTCGGCCGGGCACCGCAGGACACCCCGGCCGGCCTCTGGACCTACCTGTTCCTGGCACTGAGCACGCTGTTCGCGGCGTTCCCGCTGTACTGGATGTTCGTCATCTCCACCAGCACCGACGAGGCGACCTCCCAGCTGCCACCGGTGGTGGTGCCGGGCGACCAGTTCCTGGTCAACCTGGACGAGGTGTTCTCACTCCAGGACGTCTACTTCGCGGCCTCCCTGGTGAACAGCGTGATCGTGTCGACGGCGGTCACCGCGTCGGTGCTGTTCTTCTGCTCGTTGGCCGGTTTCGCCTTCGCTAAGCTGCGGTTCCGGGGCAGCAGGCCGCTGATGCTGTTCGTGATCCTCACCCTGACCGTGCCCAACCAGCTCGGCGTGGTCGCGCTCTACATCGTGATGGGCAAGCTGGGCTGGAACGGCACCCTGCTGGCGGTGATCGTGCCCGGTCTGGTCACCGCCTTCGGGGTGTTCTACATGCGGCAGTTCATCGTCAACACGGTGCCTGACGAACTTGTCGAGTCGGCCAGGGTGGACGGGGCCACCACCATGCGGGTCTACTGGAACATCGTGTTGCCGGCGGTGCGGCCGGCGCTGGCGGTGCTCGGCCTGCTGACCTTCGTGGCCACCTGGAACGACTTCCAGTGGCCCCTGATCACCCTGAACGGCACCGACTATCCCACCTCGATGGTGGCCATCTCCGACCTGGCCAGCGGCAACTACGTCATCTACCGGCGGGTGCTTGCCGGCGCGTTCGTGGCCACCATCCCACTGTTGATCATGCTTGTCATCGGCGGTCGGCAGATCGTCCGGGGAATCATGGAAGGCGCGGTGAAATCTTGAGCGAGGCGCGGGGGACCGGTCCGATCCGGCTGGCGCTGCACGACGGGTGGACCATGCGGGCGGTGCCCGGCCAGCAGGTGCCGCCCGAGGTCGACGGAGCGACGGTGCCGGCCACCCTGCCGGGCTGTGTGCACACCGACCTGCTGGCGGCCGGGCTGATCCCCGATCCGTACCTCGACGACAACGAGACCGCGCTGGCCTGGATCGGGCGCACCGACTGGGTGTACGAGACCACCTTCGACCGGCCGCCCGGCGACCACTCCCGCCTCGACCTGGTCTGCGCCGGCCTGGACACGGTCGCCACGATCACACTCAACGGCGTCGAGGTCGGCCGTACCGAGAACATGCACCGAGGTCACCGCTTCGGCGTCGGGTCGCTGTTCCGCGCCGAGGGCAACCACCTGGTCGTACGCTTCGACTCCGCCTACCGGTACGCGGAGGCGCAGCGCGACCGGCTCGGCGACCGGCCCAACGCCTACCCAGAGCCCTTCCAGTTCATCCGCAAGATGGCCTGCAACTTCGGTTGGGACTGGGGACCGACGCTCGTCACCGCCGGCATCTGGCAGGAGATCGCCCTGCACGGCTGGTCGGCCGCCCGCCTGGCGGTGGTACGCCCACTCGTCACGGTGGATGGCGACACCGGCCGGGTGGAGGTGCACGTCGACGTGGAACGGGCCGTCGACCGGCCGCTCACCGTTCGGGCGCAGGTGGCGGGCCAGCGCGCCGAGGTGACAGTCCCGCCCGGGCAACGCTCCACGGTGGTGGCCCTCACCGTCCACCGACCGGAACTCTGGTGGCCCCGGGGCTACGGCGCACCGCACCGCCACGAGCTGACGGTCACCCTGCACGATGCCGACGGCGGCCCGCTCGACGAGTGGCACCGCAGGATCGGCTTCCGGTCGGTACGCCTGGACACCACCCCCGACGAGCACGGTGCCCCGTTCACGCTGTACGTCAACGAGGTGCCGGTCTTCGTCCGGGGCGTCAACTGGATCCCCGACGACGTCTTTCCCACCCGGGTTACCCGCCCGCGCCTGGCCCACCGCTTCGACCAGGCCGAGGCGGCAAACGTCAACCTGCTGCGTGTCTGGGGCGGCGGCCGGTACGAGTCGACGGACTTCTACGACCTGGCCGACGAGCGCGGACTGCTGGTCCAGCAGGACTTCCTCTTCGCCTGCGCCGCGTACCCGGAGGAGGAGCCGTTCGCCACCGAGGTGGCCGCCGAGGCCACCGAACAGGTGATCCGCCTCGCGCCGCACCCCTCGCTGGTGCTGTGGACCGGCAACAACGAGAACATCTGGGGCTGGCACGACTGGGACTGGCAGGCACCGTTGGCCGGGCGCAGCTGGGGGCGTGGCTACTACCTCGACCTGCTGCCGCGCATCGTCGCCGCGCTGGACCCGACCCGCCCGTACTGGCCGGGCAGCCCCTGGTCGGGCAGCGAGGAGATCCACCCCAACGATCCGGCGTACGGCACCACGCACATCTGGGACGTTTGGAACACCGACGACTACGTCAAGTACCGGGAGTACCTGCCCCGGTTCGTGGCCGAGTTCGGCTACCAGGGGCCTCCCGCGTACGCGACGCTGCGCCGGGCCCTCTCCGACGAGCCCCTCGCCCACGACTCGCCCGGCATGGCGCACCATCAGAAGGCCGCCGACGGGGACCGTAAGCTGCGCCGAGGGCTGGACGCGCACCTGCCCGAGCCGCGCGACTTCGACGACTGGCACTGGCTGACCCAGCTCAACCAGGCCCGGGCCATCGCCCTCGGGGTGGAACACTTCCGCTCCCACCGGGGCCGGTGCATGGGCACCATCGTCTGGCAGCTCAACGACTGCTGGCCGGTCACCTCGTGGGCCGCCATCGACGGCGACGGCCGCCGCAAACCACTCTGGTATGCGCTGCGCCGCTCCTACGCCGACCGGCTGCTCACCGTGCAGCCCCGCGACGGTGGGCTGGCCCTGGTCGCGGTCAACGACGACGGGCTGCCGTGGCGGGCGTCGGCCACGGTCACCCGGCTCACCCTGGCCGGGGAACCGAAAGCGAAGTCCATTCTGGAGCTGGAAGTGCCCGCGTACGAGACGGTGACCCTGGCACTGGCGGCGGAGCTGGCCCGGCCCGACGACGCCCGGGACGAACTGCTGGTCGCCGAGACCGACGACCCGGCCGAACGGGCCTGGTGGTTCTTTGCCGAGGACCGCGACGTGCGATGGCCGACGGCGGCCTTCGACGCGACGGTGCAGCCGACCGAGGGCGGCCAACAGGTACGCGTCACCGCCCGCACCATCCTGCGCGACGTGACCCTGTTTCCGGATCGCCTCGACCCGTCCGCTGAGGTCGACACGGCGCTTGTGACCCTGCTCCCCGGCGAGGCGGCGACCTTCACGGTGCGGTCGGCGGCACCCCTCGACCCCACCGCCCTCACCACCCGCCCGGTGCTGCGCTGCGTCAACGACCTGCCGGTACGGGCACCCGCATGACGCCTCGGGTGGCGGCGGGGCCGCTTCCCGACCTCACCGCCGCCGTAGTGGATGGTTACCGGGCCGGCGCGTGGTCCCATGACGCGCCGGCCCGGTAGCCCTATCCGCCGGTCCTGCTCGCACCGCAGGACCGGCCCGGGGAGACCGTCAGGCGCAGAGCGGGTCGCTGGTGTACGTCGTGCCGGAGGAGGTGGTCACCTTGCCGACCGCGCAGACCGTCATGTTGTGCCCGTAGAGCTGGTCCCCGTAGTACTGCTGGCCGGTGCCGCCGTACCAGTCGGTGGTGGCGGACGGGCTGGACCGGTAGACGTGCACCTGAACGGTGTTGTGCGGGCTGACCCGGTTGGAGATCCGACCCCAGTTGGTCTTGCAGGTCTCGCTCCAGCGCAGCTCCACCACGGCGAGGGTGGTCGAGCCCTGCATGATGTACTTCGGGTAGTTCGTGGCGTTACGGGCGTTCGCGGAGCAGCCGGTGTCGATCGGATCGAGGCCGTCGCAGCCGTGACCGCTACAGGTGGCGGCGCTGGCGGGCGTCGCGACCAGGAGGCTGGCGGCGATGAGGGCGCCTGCGGCAGCGGCGACCAACCGGCGGGCGTTCCGGATCATTGTCTCTCCTGACCTCTGATGGGCTGTGTCAGCCCGGGACTCGGCTCCTCATCTCTACCGTCCGTCGACACTGATCTCTACGCTGTGTCGCGACGGACAATCAAAAACGGCGACGGTTAATCAACCCCTGGGAGGGCTCATGGCTCGGGCGGAACGTCCCGTAGACCCCACCGCCGATCCCCTCCAGGCGTTCGCCGCCGAGTTGCGCCTGCTCAGGGAAGCGGCCGGGCGTCCCACCTATCATGCCCTGGCTCGAAGGGCACACCGGTCGTCGAGTTCGTTGTCGGAAGCGGCCGGCGGCCGACGGATGCCCACCCTGGACACCACGCTCGCCTACGTCCGCGCGCTCGGCGGCGACGAGCGGGAATGGGCCGAACGGTGGCACGCACTGCGGGCCGCCATCCACGGCGTAGGCGATGCAGCTCCCGATGCGCCTCTCGCCGAGCGCAAGCCCAGTGCCGAGCGGCGCGTGGGTGCTGCGGCCGGCGCAGACGGGACTGGTGACGCGGTCGCCGGTCCGGCGGCCAGACCCGCTCAACCCGTCAGGACCGATCAGCCCCGGGACGCTCTTGCCCCCCGGACAGCAAAGCAGACCGGCTCTGCCGTCGGACTCGCCGTAGTCGTGCTTGCCGCCTTCGTCACCGTACCCTGGCTCGCCGGGGCCTTCCGCCCGCCGCCCGGCGCGCCCGTGAATCCTTCCGCAGTCGCATCCGACTCGGCGACGGGGTACACCAGCGCGACGGCCCGGGACGGCGCCGATCCGAAGGACGCCGGCTGTGCGGCCGATCCCTCAGTGACCACGTTGGACAGCAATGCGGTGCTGCTCGACGATCGGGTGATCGGCATTGTCGAGCTTCGCTACGCGCCCGCCTGCGGTGCGAGCTGGCCTCGTTTCGTGCCGGCGCCGGAACCGGCCGTGCGGGTATCCAGCCCCGCGCAGGTGCGGCTGACAGTGACCGACGGTGATGATCCGGCGCGCACCGCGGAGTTCAGCATGGACTACGCCGGCATCTCCGCCTACGGCAACCTGCTGACCAGCACGCGTACCTGCGTCTATGCGATGGTGCAGCTCTCCGGTGAGGGGTGGCGGTCGGCCGTGGGTCGCACCGGATGCTGGCGCGGCGCCACGCAGGTCCGCCCGGTGCCCTGATCCACTCACCAGGGCGACCAGGCCGACAATCGGTGGTCGGCATGGGCCGTGCGGGCCGTCCACGTCTACGAGCAGATCGCGTTCGCGCAGTACGGCCGCGTGGTCGGCCGCGATACTCCGGCAGTTCAGTGAGTGTTTTCTCGGGTGAGGTTGACCGGCCGGCGGTGGGCCGAAAATTGCGTCCCATCGCCGGCCGGACGGGTGTTCAGATCACCTGTATTTGAGGTCCCGCTGCATTTCCATGACGCGGCCGGCAATCTGCAAATTGCCCTCGGAGTCGAGGATCGCGATGATGCGCTTTGTGCTGCCGTGGTGGGTGGTAAAGAAGATCTTGTCGGCTTCCTGGCTGGTGCTGTAGTTGGTGTTCACGGACAGCTCGATGCTCAACGGCGAGCTGATGATCACGTCCTTCTTTGGTTCATCCGGATAGAACTGATTCTGGCGCAGCCGGATGCGGCCATGGGTGTCGCCCTCGTTCCGTAGGTGAGTATTTCTTCACCCGCAGAGCGAGAGTGCAACCACTTTCCGGGTCGAGAATGTCCTAAATCTTACCGCTCGCCTTAACATTGCAGCCTCTTAGTGATTTCAATATCGCCGTGATTTGTGGTCGCGAACACTCATTGACACTTCGGTCGCATGTCGGTGGTGAATGAAATGCATTGACGGTGGTGCGGGAGATTGCTAGCATCCTGGTATGCTGGAAAGCGCTTTCCTCGCGCGGGTCCGGGTGGCGCGAGGTCCTGCGAGTCGTCGCGGGGCCCTCTGGGCAGGGGCAGCGCGGGCCGGCCGATCGTGGCCACCACGCAGCGCCGGCACGGCCGCTTCAGAGACCGCACCTGACGGTCGCCGTGCCGTCGAAGCACGACCGACCCCTGGAGAAGTCATGACGTTCAAGCCGCTCGTCACCAGCCTCGCGCTCGTGGCCTGTGTCGCCGCGGTGTCGATCGCCGCACCGGCGATGGCCGCACCTGTCCGCTACGAGGCCGAGAACAGTCCCGCACGGTGCACCGGCACCATCGATGCCAACTGGTCCGGCTACTCCGGCAGCGGTTTCTGCAACGGCACCAACGCCGTCGGCGCGTACGCCGAGTTCACCGTGTCCGTCGCGACCGCCGGGACCGTCGAGCTGCACGTCCGGTTCGCCAACGGCACGAGCAGTTCCCGTCCGGCCAACCTGATCGTGAACGGTGCCACCGCCTCGAACGTCTCGTTCGAGGGCACCGGTGCCTGGGACTCCTGGCGCACCAAGGCACTGTCGGTGGGTCTGCACGCCGGCAGCAACACCGTCCGGCTCAGCCCCACCTCGTCCAACGGCCTCCCCAACGTCGACTATCTCGACGTCGAGGCGGGCAACGCGCCACCGCCAGCCATGCTCTACGTCGCGACCAACGGCAACGACAGCAACCCCGGCACGATCGGGTCCCCGCTGGCCACCATCCAACGGGCTGTCGACCTCGCGGAGCCGGGCCACACGATCGTCATCAGGGGTGGAACGTACGCGCCGGGCAGCAACATCCAACTGCTGAAGAACGGTACGGCGAGCCAACCCATCACGATGCGCAACCACGCCAACGAGCGGGTCGTCATCGACGGGGAGAACATGCCGCACACGCCCGCCCCGGTCGGCGGTAGCATCCCTCGCCCCGAGCGGGGCGCGGTCCACATCGAGGGTGACTGGTGGCGGCTGATCGGGCTGGAGATCATCAACGGCCCGTACGGTGTCTTCGGCCTGGACGTCAACAACGGTGTCTTCGAACGACTGGTGACCCGGGACAACTACGAGTCCGGCTTCCACATCCAGGGAGCGTCGAGCAACAACCAGATCTTGAACCTGGACGCCTACGGCAACCGGGACCCGCGCAAGAACGGTGAGAGTGCCGACGGACTGGCTATCAAGGAGGGCTCCGGCACTGGCAACGTGGTCCGCGGTGCCCGGCTGTGGAACAACTCCGACGACGGCCTGGACTACTGGATGTTCAGCTCGCCAATCCTGACCGAAGACACCTTGACCTGGGGAAACGGGTTCAATCGGTGGAGTCTTCCCGACTACACTGGTGACGGCAACGGGTTCAAGCTCGGTGGCAACGGTGTCTCCGCCGACCACACCGTCCGCAACAGTATGGCCTGGAGTAACGCGGTAAGCGGATTCGTCGACAACAACAACCCCGGCCAGCATCGCATCGAGCGCAGCACCGCCTGGAACCACCCGGGCGTCGGATTCAACGTCAACCGCTCCACCAGTATCCTGACCGGCAACCTGGCGGTCAGCAACGGCACAAACGTGTCACTGGGCAGCAACTCCCGGGGCAGTGGCAACTCCTGGGACATCGGCGGTAGTTGGTCGCTTGCCAGCACCAACCAGGGCACCATCACCGGGCCGCGCAACGCGGACGGGTCCATCCCGTCATCGAACTTCCTACGCCCGGCCAACGGCGCGAACGTCGGCGCCTGCATCTAAGGCCGTGTCCCGGGAGACACCCTGGTAGGTGCCGAAGGGCACGAAACTGAAGACCGTCACGCTTGACGCTGGCCTGTTCACTCTCGCTAAGGACGCCGTCGTCGAGCTGTAGCCAGCCGATCAATGCGTAGCCCGGCTTGGTCCACGCTGACATCACGTTCGTGCAGACCCTGGAGCAGTTCCTGGCCTGGAGGAGCAGGAACTGCTCCAGGATTCGCCTGCGGGCCGGTGTCGTGACAGTGTCGTGACCGGGGCGGCAGGCTGTGGCACCGTACTCAGCTGTGGGCAGAGCAATCGAAGAGACGAACAGGTCGATGTTGCGCGCCCGGGACGCCATGGACCGGGCATACGCCGAACCGCTCGACATTCCGACCCTGGCGCGGGTCGCGCACGTCTCCGAGGCGCACTTCATCCGTACCTTCCGGGCCACCTTCGGTGAGACCCCGCACCGCTACCTGCAACGGCGTCGGGTGGAGCGGGCCATGTACCTGCTGGTGAACAGCGACCAGGACGTGACGGAGATCTGCACGGCTGTCGGTTTCGGCAGTCTCGGCACGTTCAGCCGTACCTTCCGGCAGATCGTCGGTGAGTCGCCCACCGACTACCGTAAGCGGCGGACGGCGCCCGCCGCGCCGGTACCGAGCTGCTTCACGAAGGCGTGGACCAGACCGAGCAGTTTTGGATAAGCAGCAGGTCAGAGCGTTGCACTAGCGTTTCGGGCATGACGATGAACGCGATCAGCCGCTCCCAGATCTACGTCCTCGACCAGGACGAGGCGCTCGACTTCTACATCGGCAAGCTCGGCCTGGAGTTGAACACGGATCAGGATCTCGGCTTCATGCGTTGGCTCACGGTCAACATTCCCGGCGACCGGCAGCGGGAGATCCTGCTGGAGAAGCCGGGCCCGCCGAACCTCGACCCGGCCACCGCCGAGCAGGTCCGCGAACTGCTGTCCAAGGGCGCCGCGGGCGGCTTCCTCTTCATGACCACCGACGACGCCCACAAGACGTACGAGGAACTGGTCGCCAAGGGTGTCGACATCACCGACGAACCGATGGAACGGCCGTACGGCATCGACTTCGGTATCCGCGACCCGTTCGGCAACCAGATCCGCATCGGGCAGATGTTCGACCGGAAGGCCGAGCAACGCTGAAGTCCTGGAAGCAGCTCTGTCTGGCCCCGGCGCCGGTCACTGACGCCGGGGCAGGCGGCACCTCAGCGCCGCAGGTCGAGCCAGACCAGCCGGTGGTCGGAGGTGGGGAAGCCGCCCGGCAGGGCCGGGTCGTAGTCGCCGACCAACCGGAACAGCGGGTCACCCGGCACCGGCCAGAAGATTCCGGTGGCACGGACCGGCAGGCCCCGGCTCGGCAGCACGTAGTCGACCCGCAGGTTGCCGGGGCTGGTGTCGGCGAAGTCGGCGGTGTCGAAACGCGGATCGCTGCGGTGGCCGAGGTTGGCGCCGCCCTGCCGTCGCGCCGCGGCGGTGCCGCCCGCGCTGGCCGGCACGACCCGGTCGTTGACCCGGGGGTGGTCGAGCAGCTGCAGCGCCGCGCCGGGCAGGCTGTCACCGTCGTACGGGTCGGAGTTGAGGTCCCCGGCGATCACGAAGGCCGCCCCCGGCCGCAACCCGCCGCGTCGCCCGGTGTCGTCGTAGATGTAGCCGGCCCGCCACGGCGAGATGTAGTCGGCCCAGAAGCGGATCTCGTCGTGGTTGCGGCGGCCGTTGCGGTCCTCCGGCCCGTCGAAGACCGGTGGCGTGGGGTGGCTGGCCAGCAGGTGCACGGTACGGCCGGGCAGCCGGATCGGCACGTCCCAGTGGCTCTTAGAGGAGAGCCGCACGTCGGCGAGTTCCTGCCGGGAGTACCAGTCGGCGGGCGCGGGGGTGGCCGGGTCGTCGGGCAGCAGCGCGCCGGGCATGTCCCGCCAGCGGAACGTCTGGAACGTGCGCACCCGGGCCAGGTCGATCGGGTACGCCGAGTAGACCGCCATGCCGTACTGGCCGGGGAAGAGCCCGAAACCGTACGCGTCGTCGGGCCCGCCGACGGTCCCGTCGTTGTTGAGATCGTGTCCGGAGGGGACACCGGTGTTCGACGGGGCCGCGTAACGGTACGGGTAGCGGATCGCGCGGGTGCCGTTGCGCGGCACGGAGAGGTAGTTGTCCTGGAACAACGCCAACGCCCGCCCGGCCGGGTCGTAGTCGAACTCGTTGATCAGCAGTACGTCCGGGCGTACCCGCTGGATCACCTCGGCGACGTTGCCGGCCTGCGCGTCGTCCCGCCCGGACAGGTCGGCGACCAGCCCGCCGGCGACACCCCGGTTCAGCGAGGCGTTGAAGGTCGCCACCCGTAGGTTGCCGGGTCGCTGTCCGCCCGCGCTCGCCGGAGCGGCGGTGATCCCGGCCCCCACCGCGAGCACTCCCGCCATGGCCGCGGCGCATGCCATCCGTTTCGCACCCATCGACATCCTCCCTGATCTCGATCGACCAGCGCCACGCTACCGGGGGTGACATGGCGTTCGGGTGAACCATGGTCGACAGGTTCGTTCCCCGGTGCGCCGCCCGGCGACGTGTGACTCAAGATCGGGACCAAGCCACACGTGGACGACGTGTTCTCAGTAGCGTGCAGTGTGACAGTGGGCGAGGAAACCGCTTGCCTTATATTGAGTTCTATGGATAGTCTCGATCGGGTTCCGCAGTGAGCCGGAGGCGGAATCACGGGCCGTCGGGCACGGGCAGCCCCAGCCGGTCACCGGGTCACCGATTCGAGCGTCACACGTGGATCCGCCATGGTGCGCGCCGAACATCAAGCGGTAGGGCACGCAGTGATGTAAGGCCGCTGGCAATGCGACAAGCCGGGCGGAGTTGCCTTGCGCGTGATGCCAGTTCGTGGGGCGGTTGCCCCTGACCCGCACTGGTCGTGCACGGCCGGCTGACCGGCCGCGCACCGAACACGGAGGCAATGCAGTGATTCAGTCTGGCAATTCTGTCCGGCCACGACGCCTGCGGATGTCCGCGATCGTCGCCTCGGCAGTAACCCTCACCGTGGCAGGAGCCCTGGCAATTCCGAGCGTGTCAGCGGCGGTGCCGACGCCGCACGGCGCGAGCGTGGCCGCCGCAGTCGCCTGCGACGACCGGCTGTACGGCTGGGCGGCGGTGTCCGCCAACGGGGTCAGCACGACGACCGGCGGCGGCAATGCTCCGACGCAAAACATCACATCACTGGCTGATCTGCGTCAGTACGCGGGTGGTTCCACGCCCCGGGTACTGCGTATCTCCGGCACCATCAGCACCGGATCGTCGCCGGTGGAGGTGGGTAGCAACAAGACGCTCGTCGGGGCGGACGCGAATGCCACGATCCGTGGCGGGATCAACATCAACGGTGGTGGCAACATCATTGTGCGAAACCTGAACGTGCAGGGTGGTGGCCAGGGCAGCAGTCCGGCGGATACGATCGCCGCGCGCAACGCCCACCACCTCTGGTTCGACCACCTTAACCTCTGGGACGCCAGCGACGGTCTGTTGGACCTGACCCGCGGGGTCGACTACATCACGGTGTCCTGGTCGAAGTTCTGGTACACCAATTCTTCGCACAGTCACCGACTCGCGAGCCTGGTCGGCGGTGGATCGACCCACGGTGACACCGACAGCGGGAAGTTGAACGCCACCTACCACCACAACTGGTTCGCCGAACTCGTCGACCAGCGGGGCCCCCGCATGCTGTTCGGCAAGGGTCACATCTACAACAGTTACTACACCTCCGCCGGGAACGCCTACTCAATCGGCACCGGCTCGTACGCCTCGGTCCTGGTTGAGAACAACTACTTCAAGAACGTCAACAACCCGCACCGCTTCCAGGACTCCAACCCGACATACATCACCGCCCGCGGCAACGTCTACGACGGCACCAGCGGTAGGCGGGACACCGGAGCGCAGGGCAGTGGTGTCACCCCGTTCACCAACCCGCCCTACAGCTACGCACTGGACAACGCCAACGATGTACCCGGCATCGTCAGCAACTGCGCCGGGCCGAAGCTCTCGAACCCGACGACGCCTCCGACCACGACGCCTCCGACCACGACGCCTCCGACCACGACGCCTCCGACCACGACGCCTCCGACCACGACGCCTCCGACCACGAATCCGCCGAGCGGAGCGTGCAGCGCGACCTACCGGACCGTCAGCTCGTGGTCCGGCGGCTTCCAGGGCGAGGTTGTCGTCCGGGCGGGCAATGCGCCGATCAACGGATGGACCGTCCGGTGGAATCTGAGCAGTGGTCAGGGAATCAGTCAGCTCTGGAACGGAAACCTCAGCACCAGCGGATCATCCGTCATCGTGCGGAACGTCGACTACAACGGATCGCTGCCGGCCGCCGGCACCACCACGTTCGGCTTCCTGGGTTCCGGCTCCCCGTCCACGCCGTCGTTGACCTGCACCAGTCCGTGACCAGCAACGACCCGGGGCGGGCGTGCTTCGGGTCGTGACGGCAAGCGCGACGTACGTCGAGCCCGACGCATGCCTTACCGCGCCGGGCTCGACGCGGTTGTCTTGTTGACGGTGAACTGGTTCACAGTGGACCCAGGACGTCGTGCGGGTCGGCGTTCAGGGCGAGCGTGTCGAGCACTGCCAGTAGTTGGCGTTCCTCGTACCGGAAGTGGCTCTCCATGATGGCGGCGATCCCCTCGACGTGGCGGTCGAGTTCGGCCGGGGAGGCGGCCCGGTTCACGGCAGCCTGCAGTCCCACGAGCAGATGCGCGATCATCGAGTGGTCCTGCTTCAGGTGTCGCAGGGTGTCCTGCAGCTCCGGATGGGCGGCGGCGATGGCGGGGAACAGTTCGCGGTCCTCGCCTTCGTGGTGCCCGGTCAATGCGGCACAGAAGCCGTGACAGAACAGCAGCAGGTCACGGGTGGCGGGTTCCGCCGCCTCGCCACCGGCGAGTGCGCTGCGGGTCAGGCGCAGGGCTTCGTGTAGCCGATCGTGCACGCTGCGCAGCTCGTGACTCCAGGCGATGAGCCTGGTCTTCTCGCCCTCAGACACAGGAGGGCGAAGGGAACGACAATGTCATCGTCGTGGTCCTTCGTATCCGACGCCTCCATGCCTGACACGGTCTGCCACCGACACGCGACGCTGCCTCCACGCTACCCGAGACGGGGCGGTTACGAGGGCCCGGATGACCCGCCACCGGGGGCGGGCCATCCGGCCGGTCACTCGGGGACGCGGCGGTAGGCGCCGTCGCTGGCCGAGGTGGCCATCGAGGCGTACGCGCGCAGCGCCGCCGACACCGGACGCTGCCGGTCGACCGGGGTGTACGGGCGGTCCCGCTTCTCCTGGGCGACCCGGCGGGCGTCCAGCACGTCGGCCGGCACGTTCAGCTCGATGGAGCGGGCCGGGATGTCGATGACGATCTCGTCACCCGGCTCGACCAGCGCGATCAACCCGCCGGAGGCGGCCTCGGGTGAGGCGTGCCCGATGGAGAGCCCGGAGGTGCCGCCGGAGAACCGGCCGTCGGTCAGCAGCGCGCAGGCCCGACCCAGCCCTCGTCCCTTGAGGAACGAGGTGGGGTAGAGCATCTCCTGCATGCCGGGACCGCCCTTCGGCCCCTCGTAGCGGATTACCACCACGTCCCCGGCGACGATCTCCTTGGCCAGGATGGCGGTCACCGCGTCGTCCTGCGACTCGTAGACCTTTGCCGGGCCGCGGAAGGTCAGGCACTCCTCGGGCACCCCGGCGGTCTTCACCACACAGCCCTCCGGCGCGAGGTTGCCGTGCAGGATGGCCAGCCCGCCGTCGGCGCTGTACGCGTGCTCGCGGTCCCGGATGCAGCCGCCGGCCGCGTCGGTGTCCAGGGACGACCAGCGGTTGGTGGTGGAGAACGGCTCGGTGGTGCGCACCCCGCCCGGTGCGGCGTGGAACAGCTCGACCGCCTCGGATCTGGCCGCCCCGCCGCGCACGTCCCAGTCGGCCAGCCAGCGCTCCAGGGTGGGGGAGTGCACCGCGTGCACGTCCCGGCGCAGCAGACCGGCGCGGTCCAACTCGCCGAGGATGGCCGGGATGCCACCGGCGCGGTGCACGTCCTCCATGTGGTACTGCGGCGAGTTCGGGGCAACCTTCGCCAGACACGGCACCCGGCGGGAGATCGCGTCGATGTCGGCCACGGAGAAGTCCAGCTCCGCCTCGCGGGCGGCGGCCAGCAGGTGCAGGATCGTGTTCGTCGACCCGCCCATCGCCACGTCCAGGGCGACGGCGTTCTCGAACGCGGCCCGGGAGGCCACCGCGCGGGGCAGCACCGAGGCGTCGTCGCCGTCGTACCACCGCTTGGCGATCTCCACGGCGGTGCGGCCGGCCTCGACGAACAGTGCCCGGCGCGCGGCGTGGGTGGCCAGCGTGGAACCGTTGCCCGGCAGCGCCAGCCCGATCGCCTCGGTGAGGCAGTTCATCGAGTTGGCGGTGAACATGCCGGAGCAGGAGCCGCAGGTGGGGCAGGCGGACCGCTCGATCTCGCCGAGCTGCTCGTCGGTGACGGCCTCGTTGGAGGACGCGATCATCGCGTCGATCAGGTCGATCTTGCTGTGCACGATCCCCTCGATCGCCACCGTCTTGCCGGCCTCCATCGGGCCGCCGGAGACGAACACGGCGGGGATGTTCAGCCGCAGCGCGGCCAGCAGCATGCCCGGGGTGATCTTGTCGCAGTTGGAGATGCAGACCAGGGCGTCCGCGCAGTGCGCGTTGACCATGTACTCCACCGCGTCGGCGATCAACTCGCGGCTGGGCAGGGAGTAGAGCATGCCGCCGTGGCCCATGGCGATGCCGTCGTCGACCGCGATCGTGTTGAACTCCCGGCCCACCCCGCCGGCCTCCGCCACCGCGTCGGCGACCAGGCCGCCCATGTCCTTGAGGTGTACGTGGCCCGGCACGAACTGGGTGAAACTGTTCGCGATGGCGACGATCGGCTTGCCGAAATCGTCGTCGGTCATCCCGGTGGCCCGCCAGAGGGCCCGGGCGCCGGCCATCGTCCGACCGTGCGTGGAGGTCTTCGACCGCAGCTCAGGCATGCGTACCAGTCTGACACCGACGGCGCGGCCCGGACACCGGCGTCGCGCCGTGTCCCAACAGATGCACACCCGATCCCCACAGCGGGCATCGATCCGGCACAGTTGAGGTCGTGCACACACCCCCGGCCATGATCGGCGCTGCGGTGCTGAGCGCGCTCATCGCCCTGACGGCCGGCGTGCTGCTCGCCGCCGCCGTCCGGCGCCGGGCCGCACCGCACCGTCCGGCGTACGCGGTGCTGGCCGTCGGTGGCGCGTTCGCGGCGGTGACCATGCTGGTCGGTGCGGCGGTCGCGGTGACCGCGAGCGAGCACTGGGCGCACGAGCAGCAGCATCGCAGCACGTGGGCCACTCTGGTGGCGCTCGGCACGGCCACCGGCGGCCTGCTGTTCTGCTTCGGCCTGCTCCGCCTGCCCGGGGTGACCGGGTCGGTGCCCTCGGCGGCCCGGCTCGCGCTGGACGGCGTGATCGTGGGCGCAGCGCTCTGGTTCGTCGGCTGGGTGCTGTTCTCCGAGCCGACCCGGCTGCTCGGCGACGCGACGCCGACCGCCTGCCCGTCGATCCTGCTCGCCTCGGTCAGCGCGGCGTTGAGCGCCGGCCTCTCCGCGATCATGGTGCTCCGGGCGCCCCCGCCCCGACGCTGCCTGGCCGTGCTCGGCACCGGGATCACCGCCGCGTCGGTCGGCGGGCTGGGTGTCGCGGCCGGGCTCTGCCAGGCCGGGCCCGGCCTGGCGCTGACCGGCGCGGTGATCCTGGCCGTCGGGCTGCTGATCGCGGCGGTGGCGGCGTACCGGATCGATCCGCCGGGCCAGCTCGCCATCGACGTGATCCGTCGCGACGGCGAGTACGCCTTCGTGCCGATGGGCGCCATGGCCGCCTCGGCGATGTACCACCTCCTGCAGGACGGCCGGTTCGACGGGTTGGCCATCGCGGCCGGCAGCGTCGAGGGGTTCGCCCTGGTCGCCCGGCAGTACCTCACCCTGCACGACGTGCGGGCCTACGCCCGCCGGCTGGCCGACCGGGAGGCGCACTTCCGGCAGCTCGCGCACACCGACGCGCTCACCGGGCTGGCCAACCGTCGCGGCCTGCTGCGGGCCCTGCACCGCAGCGCGGAGGAACGGGTGCCGTGCGTGCTGCTCGGGTTGGACCTGGACGGCTTCAAGAACGTCAACGACATGCGGGGGCACGACGTCGGCGACGCCGTGCTCGCCGAGGTGGGCCGGCGGTTGCGGGGCAACCTTCGCCCCGGTGATCTGGCGGCCCGGCTCGGTGGCGACGAGTTCGCGGTGCTCATGCACGGTGGCCCGGCGGGAGCTGGGGTGGTCGCGGAACGACTGTTGCGGGTTCTCGGCGGCGCCTACGAGCAGCCAGAGGCACCCGTCTTCCTGTCGGTCAGCATCGGCCTGGCGGGTTGGGCCGACGAGCCCGACGTCGAGCTGCTGCTGCGGCACGCGGATCTGGCGCTGCGCTACGCCAAGCAACGTGGCAAGAACCGGATCGAGCGCTACGACGGCGCGTACGACCGGCTGCTGCGCCGACGCACCACGCTCGAGCACGAGCTGCGCGGTGCGATCGAGCGGGACGAGTTGCGGCTGGTGTTCCAGCCGGTGGCCTCCCTGCCGTCGGTACGCCCGGTCGGCGCGGAGGCGCTGCTGCGCTGGCGTCACCCGGAGCTGGGCAACGTACGACCGGACGAGTTCATCCCCCTCGCCGAGGAGAGCGGGATGATCGCCGGGCTCGGTGCCTGGGTGCTGCACCAGGCCTGCTACCAGCTGTCCCGCTGGCTGGCCGAGGGTCACGACGTCTGGGTGTCGGTGAACGTCTCCCCGCGTGAGCTGCACGCCCCCGAGTACGTGGTGCAGGTCGCCGAGGCGCTGCGCGCCCATCACGTGCCGCCGCAGCGGCTGGTGCTGGAGATCACCGAGCACGCGGTCGCCACCGACCTCGACGAGCTGATCCGGCGGCTGACCGCGCTGCGGCTGACCGGTGTGCGGATCGCCCTCGACGACTTCGGCGCCGGCTACTCCTCGCTCAACCAGCTCCGCCGGCTGCCGATCGACATTCTCAAAATCGATCACGGACTGGTGGCGGAGCACGAGCCGGTCCAGCCGGAAGGGCGCGACGGTCCGGCCTTCGCCCCGATGGTCGACATCGTGATGCGGTTGGGCCACCAGTTCGGCCTGGAGGTGATCGCCGAGGGGGTGACCACTCCCACAGAGTTGGCCGCGGTGGTGGCCGCCGGTTGCCGGTTCGGCCAGGGTGCGTTGTTCGGCTGGGGCGTACCGGCGGAGCACCTGGAGGCGATGCTGGACGCGGCGACGTCGCCGGGTGCCCGCCCGGCCCGTCCGGCGGCTGACAGCGCGGTTGCTCGACCCGTCGGACCGCCCCTTCAGCGTCGGGGCGAGGGCGTCCCCGGCCAGGTCATGCCCGGTCGGATCGGCGCGCCGGGCGGCGACGCGCCGAGGTCCGTGAACCAAAATGTGGGATCAGTTGACTCATCGCATGAGATGCGTCAGTCTTGAGCCCATGTCGTCGTACCGGTCGCTGCGAGTACTTACCTGAGCGCACTCTCCCTGACTGAGAGTGCGCTGGCCCCGTGCATCTGGCACGTGGGCCTTTTTCTTGCCGTCGAACCAATCGAACGCCGGCCTCGCCCGCGTTCCACAGTGTGAGCAGCCCCACCCACTTCAGCCGAAGGCCAACCGCCATGACGAGACCCACGCCCGAGACGCTCGCCCACTCCGCCCGGCGCGCCCGCACCGCCGCCGAGGCGCCGAGTGACGCCGACCACACCCGCGCCGCCTCGCCGGCCGTTCCGGCGGCCCGTCCCGCCCCGGCCCAGGTGTCCGGTGCCGGCTCGCTGGTGCGCTCCCTGGAGGCACTCGGCGTAGACGTCGTCTTCGGCATCCCGGGCGGCGCGATCCTGCCGGCGTACGACCCGCTCTACGACTCGACCGTGCGGCACATCCTGGTCCGGCACGAGCAGGGCGCCGGTCATGCCGCCACCGGTTACGCCCAGGCCACCGGCCGGGTCGGGGTGTGCATCGCCACCTCCGGTCCGGGCGCGACGAACCTGGTCACCCCGATCGCGGACGCGTACATGGACTCGGTGCCGCTGGTGGCGATCACCGGTCAGGTGGCCCGCCCGTCGATCGGCACGGACGCCTTCCAGGAGGCGGACATCCAGGGCATCACCCTGCCGATCACCAAGCACAACTTCCTGGTGCAGGACGGCAGCGAGATTCCCCGGGTGCTGGCCGAGGCGTTCCACCTGGCCTCGACCGGGCGCCCCGGCCCGGTCCTGGTGGACATCCCCAAGGACGTTCTCCAGGCGTCGACGACCTTCGCCTGGCCGCCCACCCTGGACCTGCCCGGCTACCGGCCCACCCTGCACCCGCACGGTAAGCAGATCCGCGAGGCGGCACGGCTGATCAGCGCCGCCCGCCGGCCGGTGCTCTACGTCGGCGGCGGCGTGCTCAAGGCCGGCGCCACCGAGGGTCTGCGCAAGCTGGCCGAGATGACCGGCATCCCGGTGATCACCACGCTGATGGCGCTCGGCGCGTTCCCCGACTCGCACCGGCAGCACCTGGGCATGCCGGGCATGCACGGCACCGTCGCCGCGGTCTACGGGCTGCAGAAGGCGGACCTGATCGTGGCGCTGGGCGCCCGGTTCGACGACCGGGTCACCGGGAAGCTGGACTCGTTCGCGCCGGACGCCACGGTGGTGCACGCCGACATCGATCCCGCGGAGATCGGCAAGAACCGGCACGCGGACGTGCCGATCGTCGGCGACGCCCGGCACGTCATCGACGAGCTGCTGGCGGCGGTCACCGCCGAGCGCGCGGCGGGCCGTACCACCGACCTCAGTGACTGGTGGGCGCAGCTCGACGACCTGCGCGAGCGCTACCCGCTGGGCTACGAGGAGCCGTCCGACGGCACCCTCTCCCCGCAGTACGTGATCAAGCGACTGGGGGAGATCGCCGGACCGGACACGATCTACGTCGCGGGTGTCGGACAGCACCAGATGTGGGCCTCCCAGTTCATCTCGTACGAGAAGCCGCAGACCTGGCTCAACTCCGGTGGACTCGGCACCATGGGCTACGCGGTGCCGGCGGCGATGGGCGCCAAGGTGGGCCGACCGGACACGGTGGTCTGGGCCATCGACGGCGACGGTTGCTTCCAGATGACCAACCAGGAGTTGGCCACCTGCGCGCTGGAGGGCATCCCGGTCAAGATCGCGGTCATCAACAACGGCAACCTCGGCATGGTTCGGCAGTGGCAGACGCTCTTCTACGACGAGCGCTACTCCAACACCGACCTCGGCACCCACAAGCACCGCATTCCGGACTTCGTCAAGCTGGCCGAGGCGCTGGGCTGCGTGGGGCTGCGCTGCGAGACCGCCGAGGACGTGGATCGGACCATCGAGATGGCCATGTCCATCAACGACCGACCGGTGGTGATCGACTTCGTGGTCGGCAAGGACGCCATGGTCTGGCCGATGGTCCCGGCCGGCACCAGCAACGACGAGATCATGTTCGCCCGCGGCGTCCGCCCGGCCTTCGACGAGGACGATATCTGATGACCATCCACACCCTCTCCGTCCTGGTGGAGAACAAGCCCGGCGTGCTGGCCCGGGTCTCCGGGCTGTTCTCCCGGCGCGGCTTCAACATCGACAGTCTGGCGGTCGGCGAGACCGAGAACCCGGACGTCTCGCGGATCACCATCGTGGTCAACGCGGAGTCCTCGCCGCTGGAGCAGGTCACCAAGCAGCTCAACAAGCTGGTGAACGTACTGAAGATCGTCGAGTTGGATCCGGGCACCTCGGTGGCCCGCGAGCTGTTGCTGGTCAAGGTGCGCGCCGACCGCAACGCCCGGGGCCAGGTCCTGGAGACGGTCAACCTGTTCCGGGCCCGGGTGGTAGACGTGGCCGCCGACACCCTCACCGTCGAGGCGACCGGCACCCCGGACAAGCTCGACGCGCTGCTGCGCGACCTTGAGCCCTTCGGCATCAAGGAGATGGTCCAGTCGGGTCTGGTGGCGATCGGGCGCGGCTCGCGTGCGATCACCGCCGGCCCGGCCCTGCGGGCCGCCTGACCCCACCACGGCCCGGGTCCGGGTGACCGGGGCCGGCCACCAGCCACGACGGGCCGCTGCGGCCGCCGTACGAAAGGGAAGTCATGAGCGTTGAGGTGTACTACGACGACGACGCCGACCTGGGCCTGATCCAGTCGAAGAAGGTCGCCGTGATCGGTTACGGCAGCCAGGGGCACGCGCACGCGCTGTCGCTGCGCGACTCCGGTGTCGACGTGGTGATCGGCCTGCCGGAGGGCTCGAAGAGCCGGCCGAAGGCCGAGGAGCAGGGGCTGCGGGTGCTCACCCCGGCCGAGGCGGCGGCCGAGGCCGACGTCATCATGATCCTCGCCCCGGACACCGCGCAGCGCCACATCTACGCCGAGTCGATCGCGCCGAACCTCAGCGCCGGCAAGGCGCTGTTCTTCGGGCACGGTTTCAACATCCGGTACGGGCTGATCAAGCCGCCGGCCGGGGTGGACGTGGCGATGGTCGCCCCGAAGGGCCCCGGTCACCTGGTCCGCCGGCAGTACGTCGACGGCAAGGGCGTGCCCTGCCTGGTCGCCGTGGAGCAGGACGGTAGCGGCGACGCGTTCGCGTTGGCCCTGTCGTACGCCAAGGGCATCGGCGGCACCCGGGCCGGCGCGATCAAGACCACCTTCACCGAGGAGACCGAGACCGACCTCTTCGGCGAGCAGGCGGTGCTCTGCGGCGGCGCGGCGGCGCTGGTGCAGACCGGTTTCGAGGTGCTCACCGAGGCCGGCTACGCCCCCGAGGTGGCCTACTTCGAGTGCCTGCACGAGCTGAAGCTGATCGTGGACCTGATGTACGAGGGCGGTATCGCCCGGATGCGCTACAGCGTCTCCGACACCGCCGAGTACGGCGACCTCTCCCGCGGACCCCGGGTCATCGACGGCCGGGTCAAGGAGGAGATGCGCAAGATCCTCGGTGAGATCCAGAACGGCGAGTTCGCCCGCGAGTGGGTGGCCGAAGACGAGGCCGGGCGGCCCAACTACAACAAGTGGCGGAACGAGGGCGCGGCGCACCCGATCGAGGAGACCGGCGCGAAGCTGCGCGGCATGATGAGCTGGGTGGACCGGCCGATCACCGAGACCGCCTGAGCGCTTTTCCGGACGGCACCCGGCTTCGGCGTTCTCCCCGACGCCGGGGCCGGGTGCCGTGCTGTCCCCACGTGGTAAACGATCGTTAACACGCACGTCACGTCCGGTTTGTGAGGGCACTCACCCCACACTCCGGGGCGCGCCGGGCGACCCGCACCCTACGATCGCGGGTAGGTGCTCCAGGCGGCACCTGACGGCCATGGCCCGGGAGCGCGCCGGGCGCAGCGCAGCGCCCAGCCCCCGGCCGACCGCTCTGACGACATCTACGAGGACCAATGACTCCTGTCGTACTGATCGCCGAAGAACTCGCCCCCGCCGCCATCGAGGTGCTCGCCCACGACTTCGACGTCCGGCACGTGGACGGCACCGACCGCCCGGCCCTGCTCTCGGCGCTCTCCGAGGCCGACGCCGTCATCGTCCGCAGCGCCACCCAGATCGACGCCGAGGCGATCGCCGCCGCCCCCCGACTCAAGGTCGTGGCCCGGGCCGGTGTCGGCCTGGACAACGTCGAGGTGCCGGCCGCCACCGCCCGGGGCGTCATGGTCGTCAACGCACCCACCTCCAACATCGTCTCCGCCGCCGAGCAGGCCGTCGCGCTGCTGCTGGCCGTCGCCCGCAACACCGCCAGCGCCAGCGCAGCGCTGAAGGCGGGGGAGTGGAAGCGGTCGAAGTACACCGGTGTCGAGCTTCAGGGCAAGACCGTCGGCGTGGTCGGCCTCGGCCGCATCGGCGTCCTCTTCGCCTCCCGGATCGCCGCCTTCGGCACCCGGCTCATCGCGTACGACCCGTACATCCAGCCGGCCCGGGCCGCGCAGCTCGGCGTACGCCTGGTCGGGCTGGAGGAGTTGCTGCGGGAGAGCGACTTCATCTCGATCCACCTGCCGAAGACCCCCGAGACCGTGGGCCTGATCGGGGAGAAGGAGCTGTCCATCGTCAAGCCGGGCGTACGCATCGTCAACGCCGCCCGGGGCGGGCTGATCGACGAGCAGGCACTCGCCGACGCGCTCGCCGAGGGTCGGGTCGCCGGCGCCGGGGTGGACGTCTACGCCAAGGAGCCGTGCACCTCCTCGCCGCTGTTCGCCTTCGACAACGTGGTGGCCACTCCGCACCTGGGGGCCTCCACCGCGGAGGCGCAGGACAAGGCCGGCCTCGCGGTCGCCAAGAGCGTGAAGCTGGCCCTGCAGGGCGAGTTCGTGCCGGACGCGGTGAACGTGCAGGCCGGCGGCGTGGTGGCCGAGGACGTCCGGCCGTTGCTGCCGCTTGCCGAGAAGCTCGGCCGCGCCTTCACCGCGGTGGCCGGCGGGATCGCCGCCAGCGTCACCGTCGAGGTACGCGGTGAGATCGTCGACCACGACGTGTCGGTGCTCAAGCTCGCCGCCACCAAGGGCCTGTTCAGCTCGGTGGTCGAGGAGCAGGTGACCTACGTCAACGCTCCGCACCTGGCCGCGCAGCGCGGTGTCGAGATGTCGCTGAATACCCAGGCGGAGACCGTCGACCACCCGGTCCTGGTCACCGTGCGCGGCGCGCTGCCCGACGGTCGGACGGTGAGTGTCTCCGGCACCGTCGCGCAGGCCGGCCCCCGCGACGTCATCAAGCTGACCGAGGTGGACGGCTTCGACGTGGAGATCGGCGCCGAGGGCATCCTGCTCTTCCTCCGCTACGCCGACCGCCCGGGCGTGGTCGGCATCGTCGGCACCCTGCTCGGTCAGGCCGGCATCAACATCGCGGCGATGCAGGTGGCTCGTCGGGAGGCCGGCGGTGAGACGCTGATGACCCTCACCGTGGACCAGGCGCTCGGTGCCGATCTGCTCACCTCGGCCGCGGACTCGATCGGCGCGACGTCGGCCAGCGCCGCCGACCTGCGCGACGAGTAGCGCGCCGCAGGCACGCCACGACGGGGCCCGGCCACTGGCCGGGCCCCTCGTAGTCCGGTCACCGAGCCGGCTTCGGTCGGCGCATCGCGCCCGCCTGCGCGGTCGGGCCCGTCGCCCGGCACCGGCGGGCAGGTCAGCCGGGCAGCCGGACCCCGGGCGGCGGGTAGACCGAACCGTCCTGGGCGTCGAACAGCATCAGCCGGTGCTCGCCGGCCAGCCGCTCGATGTCGAGCAGCACCTGGTCCGGGCAGGCCGGGTCAAGGTTCAGCTCGATGTGGTCGGCCGCCTTGTGCAGCGGTGCGACCGCCCAGGGAGTGTTCGGGCCGGCCGGCTGGTCGGGGTAGCTGGCGGTGATCGCCCGGTAGAAGCCCACGCATCGTGGGTCCGGCTGACGCTGGTGGTGCCGGCCGCTACGGCACTGCTGCACCGCCGCTCGTACGTCCTCGGGCGTCGCCCCGTCCGCCAGGGCCCACACGCTCAGATCGAAACTCACGGCGGACAGCGTGCCATCTGCGGTTCACCTTGTCGAAAACGACCCTGCCGCAGGCAAACGCCTGGGGTACCGGCATTGCGCAGATGCTCCCCTGTGGAACCCTTGCCGCGAAACGCGTCAATTCGATAACGTACCGGTGCGGTCACCTGCCGAGCACGTGGCGCCGGCCCGTCTTCGGGTGGCGAGGTCGACGTCCGGCCGAGCGGCCCGCACCCCTCGATTGCGCGAGCCACGCGCACTCGTCGCCGACCGGCCTCCACGGTCGTTGCCGCGACCGTGGAGGCCGATCCGTGTTTCTGCCCTCTGCTTTCCCACGCCCCTGGTGGGGTCGCGCGGTTCAGCGCTCTGCGGCGAAGAGCACTTGGTAGTCCGACCCGGGGCGGAACCAGGCCAGTCCCGCCGGCCCGGCGGCGTACAGGGCGGTGGCGTAGGCGTCGGCGACCGCGAGGTCGGGCCCGACCACGGTCGCGGCGACCAACTGCCCGGCCGGCTCGCCGGTGTGCGGGTCCACCACGTGGCGCTGCCGTCCGGTCACCCCGGAGGTGCCGACCGCGCCGGCCGTCATCTCCAGCAGCAGCGGGGCCCGGCTCCGATCGGTGGGGTGGTGCACCGCGATCCGCCACGGGCCGCCGTGTCCGGCCTGGCCGCGTACCACCAGGTCGGCGCCGGTGAGCACGGCGTAGTCGTGGATGCCGGCGTCGCGCAACCGGGCCGCGGCCCGCTCGACCGCCCACCCGCCGAGCAGGCCACCCGGGTCGAAGCCGCCGGGCACCGCCCAGGCGTCGAACCAGCCGTCCGTGGCCGCGCGCATCGCGGCGCAGCGGCCCACCAGGTCGCGCAGCGGCGGGTACGACTCGGGGCTGATCTCACCCCGGCGCAGCCGGGACACCAGGCTCTCCGGGCGGTTCGGGCCGTAGGTCAGGTCGATCGCCCGCAGTTCGGCCACCGCGTCACGCAGCGCCGCGCCGGTGCCGCGCCGGCCCAACCACTCGGGAGCGTTCAGCAGCAGGGTGTAGGCGGCCGTCGAGGTGCGAACGGTGTGCCGGACGGCGATCCGGTCCCCGGCCACCAGGTCGGTGCGGTCCGGCCGCTGCTCCCGGGCGCCCAGTCGCAGGTCGGGCCGGCGGAGGCGGAAGACCGCCGGATCGACCCAGCGGGTTCGTGGTTGCTCGTCGGTCCACATCGCGTCCGCCCTCTCCTCGGCGCGTGCCGCCCCGTCGCGGCGCTCGCCCGGGCCCCCGGCCCGTCACGCTCACGCTAGGCAGCGGAGATGACCGAGCCATGAATGCCGCCTGGGAAGCTGCTGTGCGTCACCAATTTCCCGAAAGGTGGAACATTCGTACCGGGGGGCGGGACGGCGGCGTACCGTCGAGCCATTCGAGCTAAGGAGCTGACGGACGTGGCACGGATCGCGGTGGTGGCCGGGGACGGCATCGGCCCCGAGGTGGTCGCGGAGGCCCGCAAGGTCGTCGACGCGGTGCTGCCCGGTGTCGAGGTGACCGAGTACGACCTCGGTGCGGCACGTTACCACCGCACCGGCGAGGTGCTGCCCGACTCGGTGCTCGACGAGCTGGCCGGACACGACGCGATCCTGCTCGGCGCGGTCGGCGACCCGACCGTGCCGCCCGGCGTGCTGGAGCGCGGTCTGCTGCTGAAGCTGCGCTTCGCCTTCGACCAGTACGTCAACCTGCGCCCGTCGCGGCTCTGGCCGGGAGTGACAAGTCCGCTCGCGGCGGTCAAGCCGGGCGAGGTCGACCTGGTGGTCGTCCGGGAGGGCACCGAGGGCCTGTACGCAGGTGCCGGCGGCTCGCTGCACCGGGGCACCCCGGCCGAGATCGCCACCGAGGAGAGCCTGAACACCCGGCACGGTGTCGAGCGGGTGATCCGGGACGCCTTCGCCCGCGCCGCCCGGCGCGAACGGCGCAAGGTGACGCTCGTGCACAAGACGAACGTGCTCACCCACGCCGGCTCCCTGTGGTCGCGCACCTTCGAGACGGTCGCCGCCGAGCACCCCGACATCGCCACCGAGTACCAGCACGTCGACGCCGCGGCGATGTTCCTGGTCACCCAGCCGCAGCGGTACGACGTGGTGGTCACCGACAACCTGTTCGGCGACATTCTCACCGACATCGCCGCCGCGGTGACCGGTGGCATCGGGCTGGCCGCCAGCGGCTGCATCAACCCCGACGGGGCGTACCCGTCGATGTTCGAGCCGGTGCACGGCTCCGCCCCGGACATCGCCGGTCGCGGCCTCGCCGACCCGGTCGCCGCCGTACTCTCGGCGGCCCTGCTGCTCGACCAACTCGGGCATGCCGACGCCGCCGCGCGGATCACCGCCGCGGTCAGTGCGGAGTTGGCCGGCCGGAGCCCCGAGGTAACGGTACGTACCGCCGAGGTGGGCGACCGGATCGCGGCGCAGGCCGCCGGCTGAACCGTTCGCGTCCCACCGGCCACGGCCACCTCGCCGCTTCGGCGGAACCAGGGTGGCGGTGGCGACTCGCCGGTGGTGTGCCACCTGTCCACCGGTGGACCTATCCGCTGAACGACCGTTCGGGGTAGGTTTCTGGCACAACCATGTTTCCGGCGTGCGGTCGGCGCATGCCGTCGTCCCCAGGGAGGTCAGCGCGATGAGCGGTGGTGACAAGATCGATTTCGAGATCCGTCCGAACCCCGCACCGGTATCCGCCACCGACCGGGCTGCGCTGCTGGCAAACCCCGGGTTCGGCCGGGTGTTCACCGACCACATGGTCACCATCCGCTACGCCGACGGCAAGGGCTGGTACGACGCCCGGGTCGAGGCCCGCGCACCGATCCCGATGGATCCCGCCAGCGCGGTGCTGCACTACGCGCAGGAGATCTTCGAGGGCATGAAGGCGTACCGGGCGGCCGACGGTGGGGTGACGATGTTCCGCCCGTACGCCAACGCGGCCCGGTTCAACACCTCCGCCGCCCGGATGGCCATGCCGGCGTTGCCGGAGCAGACCTTCGTGGACTCGTTGCACCGGCTGATCGAGATCGACCGGGAGTGGATTCCCGACGGCGACGACGGCGGCAGCCTCTACCTGCGGCCGTTCATGTTCGCCAGCGAGGTCTTCCTCGGCGTCCGTCCGGCCAACGAGTACCTCTACTCGGTGATCGCCTCGCCCGTCGGGGCGTACTTTTCCGGCGGGGTCAAGCCGGTGACGGTCTGGGTCTCGCCCGACTACACCCGCGCCGCGCCCGGCGGCACCGGCGCGGCCAAGTGCGGCGGCAACTACGCCGCCTCGCTGGCAGCCCAGGCCGAGGCCCTCGAACACGGCTGCGACCAGGTGGTCTTCCTCGACGCCGTGGAGCGTCGGTTCGTCGACGAACTGGGCGGCATGAACGTCTTCTTCGTCTACGACGACGGGTCGATCGCCACTCCGCCGCTCACCGGCACGATCCTGCCCGGCATCACCCGCGAGTCGGTGCTCACCCTGGCCGCGGCGGCCGGCCACCGGGTCGAGGAGCGGCCGGTGACCTTCGACGACTGGCGGACCGACGCCGCCAGCGGCCGACTCCGCGAGGTCTTCGCCTGCGGCACCGCTGCGGTGATCACCCCGATCGGGCAGGTGCGTTTCCCGGACGGGGAGTTCACCGTCGCCGGCGGAGAGCCGGGCACCGTCACCATGGCGCTGCGCCAACAGCTGGTGGACCTCCAGCGGGGCAAGGCCGAGGACCCGCACAACTGGGTCCACCGCGTCTTCTGAGCGGTTCGTCGGGGCCCCGTCGTCACGCCGAGCGTGGCGCGGGGCCCCTGCACCGTCCTGCCGTGCTCATGAAGCTCGCGCGGGCACGGTCTGGGACAACCAGGCCTAGGTCAGCAGGTGGTCACGCAGGGCGGCGAGCTGCTCGTCGGTGACCCCGGCATGCCGCAGGTAGTCGTCGACCGAGCCGTGCCCCATCCGGATCTCGGCCAGGAAGAGCAGCATCGTCTCGGCCGGTGAGGACAGGTACGGCACGGGCAGCTCGGGCACCTCGGGATGGGCGGTGGCCACCCAGGCGGCGAAGCGCTGCGACGCCTCGGTGCTCAGCGCGTAGTCCGCCGCGATCTCGGCGTCCTCGACGCCGAGCACCGCGAGGGTCAGGCCGCAGACGATGCCGGTGCGATCCTTGCCCGCGACGCAGTGCACCACCACCGGCGCGTTCGCGCTGTCGGCGATCAGGCCGATCGCCTCGGCGAGACCGGCGGTGCCGCTGCGGGCCAGATCGGCGTACCGGTCGGCGAGGTAGCGGGCCAGATCGGTGTCAGGCTGGTACGGCCGCTCCTCCCAGTGCGCGTGCTCCGGGTGGATGTGCCGGTAGGTGAGGCCGTCGAAGTCGGGGACCCGGCCGTATCGCTCGACCTCCTGCGGGCGGCGCAGGTCGACCACGGTCCGGACGCCGAGCGCGGCGAACGCCTCCCGGTCGGCCTCATCCATCCCGTGCAGCGAGTCGGAGCGGTAGAGCCGTCCGGTGCGGACGGCACGCCCGTCCAGGCCGCGGTAGCCGCCCACGTCCCGGAAGTTGAACATCCTGGTGAAGGGGATCCTGCGAGTCTGCTCAATGGCGTCCATCCGGACACGGTAACGGCCGGTGGAACAGCGTCCCACCGGCCGTCACGTCGTCAGGTGTCCTACCGGAGCGGGCCACCGGGCGGCATGGCGCTGTACGTGTCGTTGTAGTAGCCGCCGAGCTTGTCCCGGTAGGCCGGGTCGGTGGCCGTCTCGTCGTACTCCGGCGCGGCCTTGATCTGGTCCTTGGTGCGGTCGACGAAGACCTTCTGCTCCTCGTGGTCGACGTGGTTCACCGTGCCGGCCGGGAGCATCACCTTCTTGCCGAAGATCCACGGCCCGGTGTCCACCACCAGGTAGCTGGCGTTGACCTCGGTGCTGTCACTGTCGATCTTGCCGATCGAGCCGTCGCTGGCCTCCACCTTGTAGCCGACCAGGTTCGCGCCGGCCACCCCGGCCTCGTCCCGGTAGCTCCAGGGGTCGAAGGCGCCGGCGGGCGCGCCGCCCGCGACGACGCTCTGGTCGACGGCACGCAGCTCCGGGTCGGGCGTGGTGTGCGTGGTGTTGGGGTCGAGCCTGTCCACGGGATTCTCCTGCCCCGGCCCGTGGTTGGGCCGTCTCGGAGGAACGTGTTTCGTTGTCCCGAAAACTCCTACCCCGGCACGGGCGCTCTACACCAGGAAAACCATCCGGCACAGCCACCACCCGCCGTCCCGAGATGTGGATTGTGCCTCCCAGAAGCGACCCGGAGGTGGCAGAGTACCGGACGTGACCAGCACCGCCCGCATTATTGGCAACTAGCGCGCCGGCCTTCCCCTCGCCGAGCGCGCAGACCTCCCGCATCCGCGGGGGGTCTTTTTGTTGCGCCGGCCGGTGCCTGACGAAGGGATCACCATGACGTTTCAGGTCTACGACACCACGCTGCGCGACGGCGCCCAGCGGGAGGGGCTCAGCTACTCGGTGGTCGACAAGCTCGCCGTGGCGCGGCTGCTCGACGAGTTCGGTGTGGGTTTCATCGAGGGCGGCTGGCCGGGCGCGGTGCCGAAGGACACCGAGTTCTTCCGCCGGGCGCGTACCGAACTCGACCTCCGACACGCGGTGCTCGTCGCGTTCGGCGCCACCCGCCGGGCCGGCACGGTGGCCGCCGACGATCCGCAGGTGCGTGGCCTGCTCGACGCGCAGACCCCGGCGGTCGCCCTGGTCGCCAAGGCCGATCTGCGGCACGTCGAGCGGGCGTTGCGCACGACCGCCAAGGAGAACCTGGCGATGATCCACGACACGGTGGCCCACCTGGTCGCCGAGGGGCGTCGGGTCTTCGTCGACGGTGAGCACACCTTCGAGGGTTACCGGCACGATCCGGCGTACACCGCGTCGGTGGTGGAGACCGCCCTCGCGGCGGGCGCCGAGCGGTTCGTGCTCTGCGACACCAACGGCGGGATGCTGCCGTCCCAGGTGACCGCCGCCATCGTCGACCTCACCGACCGGATCGGTGTCGCGCCGGAGCTGCTCGGCATGCACGCCCAGAACGACACCGCCTGCGCGGTGGCCAACACCATCGCCGCCGTGGAGGCCGGGGTCCGGCACGTGCAGGGCACCGCCAACGGGTACGGCGAGCGGCCGGGCAACGCCGACATCTTCGCGGTCGTCGCGAATCTCCAACTCAAGCTCGGGCTGCCGGTCCTACCGGAGGGCTGCCTGGAGCAGATGGTGCGGGTCTCCCACGCCATCGCCGAGATCGCCAACATCGCCCCCGACACCCACCAGGCGTACGCCGGGGCCGCAGCCTTCGCCCACAAGGCGGGGTTGCACGCGAGCGCGATCAAGGTGGATCCGCTGCTCTACAACCACGTGGAGCCCGAGGTGGTCGGCAACGACATGCGGATCCTGGTCACCGAGATGGCCGGCCGGGCCAGCATCGAGCTGAAGAGCCGCGAGCTGGGGTTGGATCTGGCCGGCCATCCGGAGACCCTGTCCCGGGTCACCAACCGGGTCAAGGAGCTGGAGGCCGGCGGGTGGTCCTTCGAGGCCGCCGACGCCTCGTTCGAGCTGCTGGTCCGCTCCGAGCTGCCGGACGCCGCGCCGGTGCGGCCCTTCGCGCTGGAGTCGTACCGGGTGCTGGTCGAGCACCGCGAGGACGGCTCGGTCGTCTCCGAGGCGACCGTCAAGATTCGGGTACGCGGGGAACGGGTGATCGCCACGGCCGAGGGCAACGGTCCGGTGAACGCGTTGGACGAGGCGCTGCGGGTCGGTCTCGGCCGCCACTACCCGGAGTTGCGGGACTTCGAGCTGGCCGACTACAAGGTTCGGATCCTGGAGGGCAGCCACGGCACCGGCGCGGTGACCCGGGTGCTCGTCGAGACGGCCGACGGGCGGGGCGGTGGCTGGACCACTGTCGGCGTACACCCCAACGTGGTCGAGGCGAGCTGGCACGCCCTGGTCGACGCGCTCACCTACGGCCTGGACCGGGCGCGGGTCTGAAGCCGGCCGCGATCGCACGTCGGCGCCACGGCCGGCGGGCACACCGCTGCCGGCGACCACGGTCCTGGTCGCCGGCAGCGGGTCAGTTCGGCCTCAGTACCAACGAGTGCAGTCCCAACCCTCGTACGGGCCGTCCGGCCAGTAGCAGGCCTGCGCCTCCAGGTTGGCGTCGTTGACCATGAGGGTCCAGGAACTCGGGTAGCGGTCCGTGATCGTCATCCGGTGCGTGCCGCTGAGGGTGCGGCTGACCACCTTGAAGGTGACGGCGGAGGAGCTGGTCCGCGCCCATGCCGTGCGGCATCGCGGGCTGTACCGCAGCTCGACGCTGCCCGTCGGGTCGGACACACGGTACGTGTAGCTGCCGGACGTCGGGGTTATGGCGTCCTGACCGCAGGTGTAGTAGTTGCCGTAGCTGGTGTAGATTTTGAAGGTTGCCGGGTCCTTGCCGTCGCAGACGGAACCGCAGCCGGACGCGGCGAGCGTCACCTCGTCGATCATGGCGGCCTCGCTGGCAGCGATCTCCGCCTGGACCTCGGCGGCGGCGTGGTCGGGTGCGGCCTGGGCTGAGGCGGGTGCCACGAGCAGGCTCAGAGCGAGGGCGGAGGCGAGCCCGGACATCCGTAACAGTCGCTTCATTGAGCCCTTTTCATCCTGCGTAGCGGTTGGCGTCGACGTGGTGGAGAACGAGGATGGCCTGCACGATCGTGGTCGCTCGTCGTGGGCAGCAACGCAGCTTGGCCAGGACCTTCCAGGTCTTAAGCGTGGCGATCGCCCGTTCGCCGCGGGCGCGGATCTTCGCGTGGGCGCGGTTCACGGCCTTCTGCCGGCGTGACAGCTTGGGCCGGAAGCGGCGCCGCTTGAACGGCGTGTGCACGCTCCCGCCGGCTCCCTGATAGCCCTTGTCCGCGAAGGTCATCACATCAGAGCTGGTCAGCGCCTCGATGATGCCGTGGGTCCGGGCTGCGGTCAGGTCGTGGAACGAGCCGGGTAGTGCCGGCGAAGCCCAGACGAGGCGGCCAGCCGCGTCGGTGATGACCTGCACGTTCACGCCGTGGCGCTTATGTTTTCCGGAGTAGTACGGCCTCTGGTCGGCAACCCGGTCGATCGGAATCAGGGTGCCGTCCAGGATCGCGTACGCCAGCCGGCGGATCCGGTCCATGGCGGTGGCCAGGTCATCGGCGGTCGACGCGAGCAGGGCTACAGCTTCCTGCACGTACCGCCATGCGGTACTCACGCCGACGGCGAACCCGGCAGCCAGGCGGGTGTAGGTATCACCGTTGCGCAGGTGAGCCAGAGCGAGCAGTGCTTGCCGTCCCGCGTCGAGGCGTCGCCACCTGGATCGACGCTGGTTGCGGTGGCTGCGGATACGGTCAGCGAGGTGGTTCAGCGTCCGGCTGGACAACGAGATCGTGGACGGGTAAGACAGCACAGGCGAGGCTCCCGTGTTGGGGCATCGGGTTTTGGTCGATTTGCTGTCTTACCTGGAGCCTCGCCCTCATCGATCACCGGGCTACGCACACCGTCCCTGACCTGCAAGATCAGGTTGGAAAACGCTCATTGTTGCTCCTGTGACTAGGGGACGACCGGAGTATGGCGAGAGCTCTCATCACCCTCTCATCAGTTGACCATCGTTTTGAGTGAGCATTCGGCCTGCCGCTCGCCAGGCCGTGGGCGACCACCCGGCGAATCGGTCAGCGCTGCGCCGGCAGGCGTAGTTCGGCGAAGACCATGCGGTGGTCGCTGCCGGGTAGCGGGTGGACCGTCACGTCCCGTACGTCGATGCGCCGGTCCACCAGCACGTGGTCGATCACCACGGGCGGGATGAAATCACCGTCGTACGGTCCCCAGGTGCCGGTGAGCCCGGCGCCGACCGAGGCGGCGGCGTCCACGTAGCCGGTGTCGAGCAGGGTTCGCAGCGGACCGTGGTCGAGGGTGGCGTTGAAGTCCCCGGCGAGGATGCTCAGCGGTCCGTCGGGGGTGGCCGCCGGCTGGGCCGCCAGGTCGTCACGCCAGAACTCCACCTGGTCGACCGCGTACGGAGCCGCCGGGTGCGCCGACTCGACGCGTACCGGGGGTGCGCCGGGCACCGTGACGGTCGCGTACGCCTGGGTGAAGCCCCAGGCGCCGCGTAGCTGGCGGACGCCACCGTCGCTGAGCGGGTGTCGGGCGTACAGGCCGGAGCCCGGGGTGCCGACGATCGGGTTGAGCTGCCGGTGCACCAGCACCATGTCGAGGCCGAGCCGATCCAGCTCGGCCTGGGCCGTCGGGGTCAACTCCTGCACGAGCAGCAGGTCGACCTGCCGGGCGCGGACCACCTCCACCACCGCCGCCGGATCGGCGGCACCGGCGAGCAGGTTGGCGGTGAGCACCCGTACGGTCGGTCCGGCAGCGTCCGGCTGCGGCGCGGGCAGGGCGCGCGGTGCCACCAGCGCGACCAGGGCGAGGGTGGTCAGCGCCGCGACGATCGCCGGGGCCCGGCGGCGCAGGGCGAGCGCGAGGACCAGCGGGACCAGGCTGCCGATCGTCACGTACGGCGTGAAGGCCAACGCCTGCACCAGTGGTCCCCGGTCCAGACCGATCGACCGGACCAGCACCCACCCGACGCCGGGCGCGACGGCCAACCAGCAGAGCAGGCCGACCCGGGACGGCCGCCAGATCCGGTGGCCGATGGTGATCTCCACGTCAGGCAGGCTACTGAACCTCGCCCGGTGTGCACCGTCCGGCCACGAACACCCGGCCCGACCGGATCCCGTACGGCGGCTCGACGAAGATCCCAGAAATCGGTTCCCGGGAACGATTTCATGAATTGTTCACGGCTTCACTTTCGCAATTGCTGGCGTTGATCCGACAACTCGCCGACGGCATTGTCGCTATTGACCCCCGGCATTTTTCAGTGCTACGTTTCAGCTGCTCGGGAGGTCGCGCTCAGGCAAGGAATCACCAGCTCAGAGTGCATGTTAATGGGTGGGTTGGATGCGTCCGCGGGTGCGCTCCCGGATGGGGTGCGCAGGCGGTGATCGCTCATTGCCGCCCGACTCGAAAAGGCAACAACCGCCCCGTGTGTCACGGGTCGGCCGTATCTCCACGCCTGAAAAGGGAGACCCGTCATGACCAGATTATTCCGACGTAAGACGGCTGCGGTGGCGATCGCGGCCCTGGCGCTCGCACTGGCCGGCGGCGGAATCGCCGCGGCGAAGCCGACCAGCGGATCCGCCCAGCCCACCGCCCGCAGCGCCCAGCAGCCGGCCGTCACCACCGCCTCACTGAACAGCGCGAAGGCCACCCTCGCCAAGGGGGACGGGATGAGCACCCAGGCCGTCAGCGGCTTCTACGCCACGGCGGTCAACGCCAACGGCACCAAGGCCCGCGGTGCCGGCGTCGTCATCAAGTACGGCGTCGGCGAGTACGAGGTGCAGTTCGGCAGCAACGTCACGAACGGCATCTACGTCGCGACGATCGGGCGGCCGGACTCGTGCTGCATCCCGCCCGCCGGTGAGATCTCCGTCGCGCGGCGGCTGCTCACCCCGAACGCGGTCTTCGTCCAGACCCGTGACTCCGCCGGCACCCCCGCCGACCTGCCGTTCTACCTCCTCGTGCACCGCTGATCCGTCCACTGTCGCCGGCCTCCGTCCCACGACGGAGGCCGGTGCCGCGTGGGAGGGAGCCCCTCCTGCCCACTGTCCGGTAAGGGTGCCGATCACGTGGTCTGGGCGGCGCAGGGCCGGAAATTCCGACGTTTGTCCGCCGGTCGGCTCGGGAAGCAAGCACCGTGACGGACATCTCGGACACCATGGCCAGCCTGCCCAGCCCGGCCGATCCGGACGCGACCGCGGCGGAGTTGGACCAGACGCTCTTCGAGGTCAAACGCGTGATCGTCGGGCAGGACCGGCTCGTCGAACGCCTCCTGGTCGCGCTGCTCGCCGACGGGCACTGCCTGCTGGAGGGCGTACCGGGAGTGGCCAAGACGCTCGCCGCGCAGACCCTCGCGACGGTGGTCGGCGGCAGCTTCTCCCGCATCCAGTTCACCCCCGACCTCGTCCCCTCCGACATCGTCGGCACCCGGATCTACCGCGCCTCGAAGGAGAGTTTCGACGTCGAGCTGGGCCCGGTGATGGCGAACCTGGTGCTGGCGGACGAGATCAACCGCGCACCGGCCAAGGTGCAGTCGGCGCTGCTGGAGGCAATGGCCGAGCGTCAGGTGTCGATCGGCGGACGCAGCCACCCGGTACCGGAGCCGTTCCTGGTGCTGGCCACCCAGAATCCCATCGAGTCGGAAGGGGTCTACCAGCTGCCGGAGGCGCAGCGGGACCGCTTCCTCATGAAGATCATCGTCGACTACCCGGACGTCGCCGACGAGTTGGCCATCCTCTACCGGATGAGCGCCGACCGCCCCCGGGCGCACCGGGTGCTCGACCCGGAGCGGCTGCGCGAGTTCCAGCGTCAGGCCAGGCAGGTCTTCGTCCATCACGCCATCGCCGAGTACGTGGTCCGGCTCATCCTCGCCACCCGTGATCCCGGCCGGTTCGGGTTGCCGGAGATGGCCGGGCTGCTGGCCTACGGTGCCAGCCCGCGCGCCACCCTCGGGCTGGTCTCGGCCGCTCGGGCCCAGGCCCTGCTCCGGGGACGCGGCTACGTCCTGCCCGACGACGTCCGGGAACTCGCGGCGGACGTCCTGGCCCACCGGCTGGTGCTCTCCTTCGACGCGGTCGCCGACGGAATGAGCGCCGACTGGGTGGTCCACCGGCTGGTCGAGGCGGTACCGCCGCCCCGGGTGGCCACCGCCAGGCAGGCGTACGCGACCGACCTGGCAGTCGCCTGATGGGCCGCCGGAACCCCGTGCCGCCGGTGGCGGCGGACCCGGTGCTCACCGATCTCACCCCCGGCCAGCGGTTGCGGCGGCTGGAACTCACGGTGACCCGACGTCTCGACGGCCTGCTGCACGGCGAGCGGCACGGTCTGCTGCCCGGTCCCGGCAGCGAACCGGCGGGCAGCCGCGAGTACCGGCCGGGTGAGGACGAGGTGCGCCGGATGGACTGGTCGGTGACGGCCCGCACCGCCGTGCCGCACGTACGGGAGGTGGACGCCGACCGGGAGCTGACCACCTGGCTGCTCGTCGACGCCAGCCCCAGCATGGAGTACGGCACCGCCGAGTTGGACAAGCGGGAACTGGCCGTCGCCGCGGTCGCGACCATCGGCTTCCTCACCGCCGGGCCCGGCAACCGGCTCGGCGCGCAGGTGCTCACACCGTACGGGCTGCACCGGGTGCCGGCCCGGGGTGGGCGTACCCACCTGCTCGGGCTGCTGCGTGCGTTGCTGGCCGCGCCCCGGGCCGGCGACGACCCGGACGTCGGGCCCCGGGCCGCGCCCGTCGCCGGGCTGCCCGACGCGCTGCCCGACGCGCTGGCCGAGGTGCGCCGGGTCGCCCACCGGCGTGGTCTGGTGGTGGTGGTCTCCGACTTCCTCGACGGCCTGCCCGACGACCCACGGTGCCCGGCCCGCTGGGAGCGTGCGCTACGTCAGCTCACGGTTCGCCACCAGGTGCTCGCGGTCGAGGTGACCGACCCTCGTGAGCTGGAACTGCCGGACGTCGGTCTGATCACCCTGGTCGACCCGGAGACCGGTGAACACCGCGAGGTGTGGACCGGCGACCGACACCTGCGCGAGCGCTACGCGGCGGCGGCTGCCGCCCAACGTGAGCAGGTCCGGGACGCGCTGCGCCGGGCCGGTGCGACCCATCTGGCGCTACGCACCGACCGGGACTGGACCGTCGACATCGTCCGGCACGTGCACGCGCAACGCCGGCTGGTCGCCGCCGCGGCCACGTCGCACCGGGGAGGTACGGCGTGATCTGGCAGTCACCTGTGCGGCTCTGGCTGTTGCTCGGCGTGCTCGCACTGGCGGCGGCGTACCTGGTGGCGCAGCGGCGCCGCACCCGGTACGCGGTCCGCTTCACCAACCTGCGGCTGCTCGACCGGGTGGCGCCCCGGCGCCCGACCTGGCGTCGGCACCTGCCGGCCGGCCTCTTCCTGGCCATGCTGGCCCTGCTCGTGGTCGGCTTCGCCCGACCCACCGCCGAGGTCCGGGTGCCCCGGGAACGCGCCACCGTGATGGTGGCGGTGGACGTCTCCACCTCGATGCTCGCCGGCGACGTCGAGCCGGACCGGCTCAGCGCGGCCAAGAGCGCCGCTCGGCGCTTCGCCGACGGTCTGCCCCGCGAGTTCAACGTGGGACTCGTCGCGTTCGCCGGTAGTGCGGCGGTACTGGTGCCACCGGGCACCGACCGGGAAGCGCTGCACGACGGGATCGAGCGGCTGGCCGAGGGCGCGACGGGGGTGCAGGGCACCGCGATCGGCGAGGCGATCAGCACCTCGCTGGGTGCGGTGAAGGCGCTCGACGACAAGGCCTCGACCGAGCCACCACCGGCCCGGATCATCCTGCTCTCCGACGGGGCGAACACCTCGGGCATGGATCCGGTGGACGCCGCCGCCGAGGCGGTGGCCCTCGACGTGCCGGTGCACAGCATCTCGTTCGGTACGCCGGGTGGCTTCGTCGACCGGGGCGGGCGACCGATCCAGGTGCCGGTGGACGGGGAGACGCTGCGGGCTGTGGCCGAGCAGACCGGGGGCGGCTTCCACGAGGCGGGTACGAGCGCCGAACTGCGGGCCGTCTACGACGACATCGGCAGCTCGGTGGGTTGGCGCACGGTGCGGCAGGACGTCTCGGCCCGGTTCATCGGGCTCGGGCTGGTCTTCGCGATGGGCGCGGCGGCCGGCTCGATGCGCTGGTTCTCCCGCCTGCCCTGAGTTCCGACCGTCCGATCCGCGACGGCGGCCGCAGCCGAGGCCACACACGTGAGGAGCGTACGTATGGCAGTGCAGACCGGACTGGGTGAGCCGCGTGGACCCTGGTTCGTCTCGCCCGACCTCGACCCGGACGGGCGGGGCGGGACGGACCCGGCGGCGCGGGAGCGGGAGCGGTTGCTGGGCGGCTGGCGGCGCCGGCTGCTCGCCGGGTTGGCGATGATCGCGATTTCCGCCGGTTCGGGAGCGGTCGCCGGTGGCTGGGTGGCCGGTCGCGACGGCATCCCGGGGCCGGCCGCCGCGTCCGCCGCCCCGGTGCCGGCCGAGCTGGTGACCGCTGCCGAGAAGACCGTGCCCGGTGTGGTGTCGGTGCTGGTGGGTGGGGCGGCGGGGGGTTCGGCGAGCGGTTCCGGCTTCGCGGTGGACTCCGAACAACACATCATCACCAACGACCACATCATCGCCAGAGGCCGTGGCGGGCCGGTGACCGTCGAACTGCCGGACGGCCGGCGGTACGCGGCGGAGGTGGTCGGCCGGGAGCCGGACAGTGATCTCGCGGTGCTCAAGGTGCCGTCGTCGGCCAACCTGACGTCGCTGCCGTTGGCCAAGCCGGGTGCGACCCGGGTCGGCGAACCGGTGCTGGCCGTCGGATCGCCACTGGGGCTGCCCGGCACCGTCACCGCGGGCATCGTCAGCGCGCTGGACCGGCAGGTGCGCCTCGGTGACAACCGGCACCGTGCGGTGCAGACCGATGCCTCCATCAACCCCGGCAACTCAGGGGGACCCCTGGTCAACGCCCGGGGCGAGGTGGTCGGGGTGAACACCGCGATCGCGACGATCGACGGCAACGGCTCCATCGGCATCGGGTTCGCCATCCCGATCGAGCAGGTGCAGCAGACCGCCGACACGATCATCGGAAAAGGTGGCTGATTGCTGAGAGTGACTGTCCGATTACGGGGAGATCGGGGCAACTGTCGGATTCCGGCGCCCGATGATCGGAGAATGGAAATATTACGCTCGGTATGAATACTGGCGTGGGTGGAGCGTCCTCTCATCGCGGCCCTCCTGCTGGTGGGCCTCATCATCGGAAGTGGCGTCGGGTCGTCGTACGCGCGCGCCCGACGGGGCTGGAACGACTACCAGGCGGCGAAGAAGACCGTGCCCGGGGCGCGTCGCGCAGCCTGGATGCTGATCAAAGTCGTCACCACGAAGGTCGGCGTCATCGCCCTGCTCCTGATCGGAGCGGTCGCGTACGCCGCCACCGGCGGCGGTGACGATCCGGCACCGTCGACGCCGACGCCGAGCAGCACCGCCGACGAGCGGCCCGACCGCTGACCACCGGATCGCCGAGCCGGATGTGCGCTCGCGGCGTTGGCGCGAAGGCGCTGCGGACCCCGCGCTAGCCTCAGGGCGTGGACGACGGACTGCGGGTGACCGACCGGTGGGTGGTTTCCGCCGCCGAACTGCGGGAGCGGTTCTCCCGATCGTCCGGACCGGGCGGACAGGGCGTCAACACCGCCGATTCCCGGGTCGAGCTGAGCTTCGACCTGGCCGGCTCACTGAGCATCCCCGAGTCGCTGCGTACCCGGGCGCTGGACCGGCTCGCCGGACGGCTGGTCGACGGCGTGCTGACGATCGCGGCCAGCGAGCACCGGGCCCAGTTGGCCAACCGTGAGGCGGCGCGGGAACGCCTGGTGTCGTTGCTGCGCGAGGCGGTCGCCCCGCCACCGCCACCGCGTCGTCCGACCCGCCCGTCGCGGGCGGCCAAGGAGCGGCGGCTGGCCGAGAAGAAGCGTCGGGGGCAGCGCAAGCGCGACCGTCGGGTGGACGGCGAGTAGCCCCGTCAACCGCAGTCGAGCAGCGCCGAGCACACCTCGATCAGCCGGGCCCGCAGCCGACCGGCCCGCTGCGCGAACTCGCGTTGCCGCGCCACGTACTCGGCCTTGCCCTCCGGCGTCTCGATCGCCACCGGCGGCTCACCGTAGGAGGAGAAGTCGTACGGCGACGCCCGCATGTCGAGCAGCCGGATCTCGCCGGCCAGCTCGAAGCAGTCGAGCGCCAGCGCACCGGGAACGGCGGGACCCAGCTTGGTGGCCCACTTGTGGCAGTCCATCGAGGCGTGCAGACAGCCGGGCTGGTCGAGGTCAACCTGACCGGCCCGGGTCGGTCGGAGATGGTTGAGTTCGACCGCGTCGGGGGTGAAGAACCGGTACGCGTCGAAGTGCGTGCACCGGATCTGGTGCGATTCGACCACCGCGTCGGTGCCCCGCTGACCGAGTCGAAGGGGCAGCGGGTGCCGGTGCTCAGCCTGGCGGTACACCATCGCCCACTCGTGCAGCCCGAAGCAGCCGGTGAACGCCGGTCGGGACGCGATCGCGGTCAGCAGTCGGTGGATGAAGCGCACCGAGTCGCCCCGGTCGGTCAGGAACGCGTCGACGTCGAGGCGTACCGAGCCGTCGGCGTCCGTCGCGTACCAGCGCCACCGGTGCTGCGGCGCCGGACCGTCCGGACCGGCTTCCAGACGGACACCGACGCCCGGGTGCCAGCGGCGTAGCACCGACGGTCGGGTGCCGTAGTAGTCGTACAGGAAGTCGTCGATGGCGTGGCGTGCCCCGGCGGCCCGGCGGGCCCGGTGTCCCGCGGTGAGCGAATCCGCGCGTCGCTCGTGCCCCGCCAGCAGGGGCCGCCAGGCGGTGGCCGGCAGGCTGGCCGGTCGTCCGCCGTCGACACCACCGACGAGGGAGGCGGGAACGGTGCTCACGGAGCCAAGGGTACGACCGCCGTCCGGTAGCGGGTCAGGGCACGTCGACGCGGACACCAGCGGAGAAGACCCCGCTGCGCAGCTCCAGCCGCTGCGGCGCCTCACGCCCGGTGATGGTGAAGACCAGCGGCAGCACCACCCGGCTGCCGGCGGCCAGCGGGTCGGCGAACACGTCGCGTCCCTGGTTCGCCCGGCGGGTGGCCGGCTCGTCGGTGGTGACCCAGTTGCCGTCGGCCAGGTACGCCCGTTGCAGCTTGCCGTGCCAGCTCTGGTGCTCCCGGGTGAGGTTGCGGACCCCGACGGTCGCCTGACACTGCCGCGCGCCCCGGCCCGGTTCGCAGCTCATCCGGTAGACGGTGAACTCGAAGGCGTCCTCGCGTAGCGGCATCCCCAAGGCGCCACTGACCCCGGTGCCGGTCCAGGCGCCGCTGGTCGGCTGGCTGTCCGTGTCGATCGCGGTGACCCGGCGGGTGGCCGACCACGCGGCGGCGCCCAGCGTCCCGGCCAGCACGATCGCGGCCACCGGCACCACGACCCACACCGGCGGCTTGCGGCGCCGGGCCGGCGGCCGGGGCGCGGCCGGGCGTGGGTAGATGGTGCCTGGCCCGTCCGAGGCCAGTGCCGCGGCGACCGGCCGTCGGCGGCGTCGCCAGGTGAGCAGGCCCACCACGCCCAGCACCAGCAGCGCGGCGCCGGCGGCCACCAGCGCGGGTGTCTGGCGGCGCCAGCCCGTGGCTTCCGGCGACTGCGACGCCGCCATCCCCGGCGCCGTCCAGGTGGCGCTGGCACAGTCGTACGGCTGTCGGCCGTCGCTGGCGAAGGCGCACGTCGGAGCGGTCACCGGCTGTCGGGAGCCGGTCGTGGTGAGCGTGGTGCCAAGTGTGGTGGTGCTCTCCGGCGCCAGCCTCAGCCGCCAGGTCACCTCGGTCGCCGCCGAACCGCCGGGGCGTAGCACCCGACCACCGTCGCTCACCGCGGTCGCCGAGACCCCCTGGGGCAACTCCTGACGCACAGTCGTCTCCACCGGGGTGCTGCCGGCGTTACGGACCTCGATCCGGTACCCGGGCGCACTGCTCTGCTCCGGCGCGATCCGTACGCTCACCTCCGGCCTGGCGGCCGGCGAGACCACCCGGGTGGGCGTCGGTACCGCCGGTGGTGCCGCCGGCATGCTGGGCTCAGGTGCGGCCGCCGCCGGCGTGAGCCCGGCCGTCGGAGCGTGCCGGGCGGTGACCGCCGGAGCTTGCGGAGCGGTGGCGGTCGGCAGCACCGGCAGGGCGGTCAGCAGACCGACGCAGTGCACGATCGCCGCGAGGGTCCTGTGGTGTCGTGTCGATGCAGGCATACGAACGAACCTCCGCAGCCGACGCTAGGTGCGGGCGCGCGCCGGGTGGGTACGAAGCGGTGAATCCGGCCCGGACGGTGCGCGGCGCGGGTAAGCTGCGCCGACCGTGCGCCGGCCGCACTACAGTTGGCCTGGTGCGTATCGCTCGTTTTGCTCATGCCAAGGGAATGTCGTTCGGTGTCGTCGAGGGGGAGCCGGAGGCGGGGCCCCAGGGGCTCACCATCGCCGAGATCTCCGGCCACCCGTTCGGCCAGATCACGTTCAGCGGGGTCCGCTGGGCGTTGTCCGACGTCCGGCTGCTCTCGCCGATCCTGCCCAGCAAGGTGGTCTGCGTCGGCCGTAACTACGCCGAGCACGCCGCCGAACACGGCGCCGAGGTGCCGAAGGAGCCGCTGTTGTTCCTGAAGCCCTCGACCTCGGTGATCGGTCCCCGGGACGCGATCCGGCTACCGGAGTTCAGCAAGCAGGTCGAGCACGAGGCCGAGTTGGCGGTGGTGATCGGCGCACCCGGCGCCCGCCGGGCCGACCGCGCCGCCGCGGAACGGGCCATCTTCGGCTACACCTGCGCCAACGACGTCACCGCCCGGGATCTTCAGCGGTCCGACAGCCAGTGGACCCGGGCGAAGGGGTTCGACTCGTTCTGCCCGATCGGGCCGTGGATCACCACCGGGCTGGACGTCACCGACCTGGAGATCCGCTGCGAGGTCGGTCGCGATCCGGAGGAGATGGAGGTGCGGCAACTCGGCCGCACCGGCGACATGGTCTTCGACGCGCCGGCCCTCGTGTCGTATGTGTCACACGTGATGACGTTGCTGCCCGGCGACGTCGTGTTGACCGGTACGCCGGCAGGGGTTAGCCCGCTCACGGACGGGGATACGGTGAGCGTCCGGATCGAGGGGATCGGCGAGCTGACGAACCCGGTGGTGTCGGCGACCTGATCGCCGTTTTGGCAGCTCAGGAGTGGTTTGGGGAAGTCGATTTGGCCTGTCGGTGCCGGGAGGGTAGAGTTTGTTCCCGGCGCCGCAAGGGGCCAATGGGGTATGGGGTAATTGGCAGCCCGACTGATTCTGGTTCAGTTAGTCTAGGTTCGAGTCCTGGTACCCCAGCGCAGCCGAGATTCGTCACGAATCGAGGCCGCTGGATTCTGGTGGAGTTCGGCACCGAGGCACCGCGAGGGGCTCCGGTGGCGGGGTCTGGTAGAGTTCGGCGGCACCGCCCGAAAGGGTGGTGCCGCGATGTGTTCTGGCCCCGTCGTCTAGCGGCCCAGGACGCCGCCCTCTCAAGGCGGTAGCGCCGGTTCGAATCCGGTCGGGGCTACAGATGTTCACGGCTCGTTCCGCTGCTGCGGAACGAGCCGTTTGCTTTACCGCAGCTGTCGCCCGTGGATCGGGCCCGCGCGCCGACTCCCCGCACTGGGGTCCGGTCGGCTGGGCCACCCACTCGCCACCCCTGTGCGGCACTCGGCGGCGGCGCCGCTAGACTACTGCCGCACCGCCCACAAGGGCTGGTGAACTGGAAAAGTGCCTGGCCCCGTCGTCTAGCGGCCCAGGACGCCGCCCTCTCAAGGCGGTAGCGCCGGTTCGAATCCGGTCGGGGCTACCACACCAAAGCCCGTCTCCCCCGCCGAGACAGGCTTTCCCCATCTCCCATCTCCCCCTCCGCCCGGCCCGCTCCGCCGCGTTGATCATGAAGTTGTTGTCCGGCCGTCCGGCGTGGCGTGACAATAACTTCATGATCAACGGGTGAAGCGGGGGTGGGGGTGGGGTGGGTGGGGGGTCAGAGGCCGGAGAGGCGTTGGCCGGCGCGGACCACGGCCATGGCGTGGCGTTCGCCGGGGCGGCGGCCTAGGCGCTCGATGGGGCCGGAGATGGAGATGGCCGCGATGACTCGGCCGGTGCGGTCGCGGATCGGGGCCGAGACGCTCGCCACACCTGCCTCGCGTTCGGCGACGCTCTGCGCCCAGCCTCGACGGCGGACCTCGGCGAGGGTGCGGCCGGTGAACTTCGACCGGGGCAGCAGCGGCATCACCGCCTCCGGCGGCTCCCAGGCGAGCAGGATCTGCGCCGCCGAGCCGGCGGTCATCGGCAGCACCGAGCCGACCGGCACGGTGTCGCGTAGCCCGCTGGCCCGCTCGGCGGCCGCCACACAGATCCGCTCGTCCGCCCGACGCAGGTAGAGCTGGGCGCTCTCGCCGGTGGCGTCCCGCAGGGCGGCCAGCAGTGGCTCGGCCGCGGTCATCAGCACATCCGGCGCCGCGTTCGCCAACTCGCCCAGGCGTGGGCCGGGACGCCAGCGACCCTGGGTGTCCCGGACCAGCATCCGGTGGATCTCCAGCGCCTGTGCCAGCCGGTGCGCGGTGGCTCGGGGCAGCTTCGTGCGTTCAACAAGTTCGGCAAGGCTGGCGCCGTCGACACAGGCGGCCAGGATGACCACCGCCTTGTCGAGAACGCCGACACCGCTCATACTGTGTCCCACAAGCCGAAATTTACCTCCCAGAATTTAGGATGTCCAGATGGTGGGAGTCACTCCAGAGCCGAGAACCTTGGCCGAGAAGGTCTGGGACGCACACATCGTCCGGTCCGCTGATGGTGAGCCCGATCTGCTCTTCATCGACCTGCACCTGCTGCACGAGGTGACCAGCCCGCAGGCGTTCGACGGCCTGCGCATGGCCGGCCGTCGGGTGCGGCGTACCGACCTCACGCTGGCCACCGAGGATCACAACACCCCGACCGGGTACGCCGATCCCTCGTTCCAGCAGCGTCGCGGCGACCTGCTCACCATCGCCGACCCCACCTCCCGTACCCAGATCGAGACGCTGCGGCGCAACTGCGCCGAGTTCGGCGTACGGCTGCATCCGCTCGGCGACGCCAACCAGGGCATCGTCCACGTCATCGGCCCGCAGCTCGGCCTCACCCAGCCCGGCATGACGATCGTCTGCGGCGACTCGCACACCGCCACCCACGGCGCGTTCGGCGCCCTGGCCTTCGGCATCGGCACCAGTGAGGTGGAGCACGTGCTGGCCACCCAGACGCTGCCGCAGGCTCGCCCGAAGACGATGGCGGTCACCGTCGACGGCCGGCTCGGCCCCGGTGTCACCGCCAAGGACCTGGTGCTCGCCCTGATCGCCAAGGTCGGTACCGGCGGCGGACGCGGGCACATCGTGGAGTACCGGGGCGAGGCGATCCGGGCGCTGTCCATGGAAGGGCGGATGACGATCGCCAACATGTCCATCGAGTGGGGCGCCAAGGCCGGCATGATCGCGCCGGACGAGACGACCTTCGCGTACCTGAAGGGGCGGCCGAACGCCCCCAGCGGCGCCGACTGGGAGGCGGCGCTCGCCTACTGGCGGACCCTGCCCACCGACGAGGGCGCGACCTTCGACTCCGAGGTGACCCTGGACGCCACCGAGATCACGCCGTTCGTCACCTGGGGCACCAACCCGGGGCAGGGTGCGCCGCTGGGTGCGGTCGTGCCGGACCCGGACGAGTTCGTCACCGAGCCGGAGCGGGCCGCCGCCCGCCGCGCCCTGGCGTACATGGACCTGAACCCCGGCACCGCGTTGCGCGACCTCGCCGTCGACGTGGTGTTCGTGGGTTCGTGCACCAACGGGCGCCTGGAGGACCTCCGCGCCGCCGCCGACGTGCTGCGCGGCCATCGGGTTGCTGACGGGGTACGCATGCTCGTGGTACCCGGCTCGGCCGCGGTACGCGAGGCCGCCGAGGCGGAGGGGCTGGACAAGGTCTTCACCGACGCCGGCGCCGAATGGCGCTTCGCCGGCTGCTCCATGTGTCTGGGCATGAACCCGGACACGCTCTCGCCGGGGCAGCGCGCCGCCTCGACCTCGAACCGGAACTTCGAGGGCCGCCAGGGCCGGGGTGGGCGTACCCACCTGGTCAGCCCGCCGGTGGCCGCCGCCACCGCCGTCGTCGGCCGGCTGGCCGCTCCCGCCGACCTGTAGAAGGGCTGCGACATGGACAAGTTCACCGTGCACACCGGCACCGCCCTGCCGCTGCGTCGCTCCGACGTGGACACTGACCAGATCATCCCCGCCGTGTACCTCAAGCGGGTGACCCGTACCGGTTTCGCCGACGGGCTGTTCAGCGCGTGGCGGGAGGACCCGGCATTCGTGCTCAACGATCAAGCTTATTCGGGAGCGTCGATTCTGGTGGCCGGTCCCGAGTTCGGCACCGGGTCATCGCGGGAGCACGCCGTGTGGGCGTTGCGTGACTACGGCTTCCGAGTGGTGATCTCACCGCGCTTCGGTGACATCTTCCGCGGGAACGCCCTCAAGGAAGGGCTGCTTCCGGTAGAGCTGGAATTGAAAGCCGTCGAAGAAATCTGGAGCCTGGTCGAGGAGAACCCGGCCACCCCGGTGGTCGTCGACCTGACCGCGCGTGAGGTGCGGGTCGACACCGCTACCTGGTCGTTCCCGCTCGACGACTTCAGCCGGTGGCGGCTGATGGAGGGCTTGGACGACATTGGACTCACCCTCCGCCACGAGGACCGGATCAGTGCCTTCGAGGCCGACCGACCGACCTTCCTGCCCCGGGTCGCGTAGCCCGAACGCCCCGATCCGCAGCCGATTTCGCCCCCACCGGTGCCACCGGTGGGGGCGAATCCGTTACGACACAAGGGCTTTTTTCCGCCGAATGTTTGTGTCCCGCCAGCACAGGGCATACCGTGCGCGCAGAATGGCTCGCGTCGAGTCAGTTGCACAATCAGGAGGAAGTCGTGAACAAGGCCGAGCTCATCGAGGCGCTCGCCGTTCGCCTGGGGGACCGGAAAACGGCGACGGCCGCGCTAGACGCGGTCCTCGCTGAGGTCCAGGCGGCGGTCACCAAGGGCGAGAAGGTGGCGATCACCGGTTTCGGAGCGTTCGAGAAGCGGGTCCGGGGCGCACGAACAGCCCGCAACCCGCGTACCGGGGAGGCGGTGAAGGTCAAGAAGACCTCGGTGCCGACGTTCCGCCCCGGTGCCGGGTTCAAGGAGATGGTGGCCAGCGGCAAGGTGCCGAAGGCCACGGCTGCGGCGAAGAAGACCGCCGGAGCCACCGCCAAGACCACCGGTGCCAAGGCGACCGCGGCGAAGAAGACGACCGCGGCGAAGAGCACCGCAGCCAAGAAGACCGCGGCGAGCAAGACCGCGGCGGCCAAGAAGACCACCGCGACCAAGACGACCGCGAAGGCCGCTCCGGCCAAGAAGGCCGCCACCAAGAAGGCCGCCCCGGCGAAGAAGACCGCCGCGGCGACCAAGGCGACGGCGGCTCGCAAGACCGCGACGGCCAAGAAGGCGCCGGCGAAGAAGGCGTCGGCCAGGAAGACCGCGACCCGGCGCTGAGCCGGTCGTACGACGAGGGCGCCCGCCGGCACGGCGGGCGCCCTCGCCATTGCCTCCGACGGTCCACCCCGACGGTGGTGAACCGTTGACCGGCCCGGGACCCGGCCAGCAGAATCGCCGCACCACCCCTCGCCGGAAAGAGAACCGTGTTGAGTCAGCGCCGTCTCGGCACCGCCACCCTGGCCTTGGGACTTGTCGTCCTGACCGACGTGCTGCGGGTCTTCCTGCCGTCGGTCATCACCATCTTCGGTCAGGCCGCGTCGACCCCGGCCGAGCTGCTCGGCGCGTTCGCGGTCGGCTGGTTCGTGCTGGCGCTCGTCGCGCCGGCCCTCGTCGCGCGCGTCGGCTCCGCCACCGTCGGGGTCGCGGCAGTGCTGGTGCTCGGTGCCGCCCGGCTGTCGCTCACCGCCGCGCCGGGCGGGCGGGCCCAACTGTGGCTGGCCAGCGCCGGTCTGCTCGCCGGTCTGGTCTGGCTGGCCGCCACCGCCGCCCGGGTCGCGTATCCGGTGCCCGGGCTGGTGCTGGGGATGACCGCGAGCGCGCTGGGTCACGCGCTGCTCGGCACGTACGACCTGGTGTGGTGGCAGCGCTGGCCGGCGTGGGTGGCGAGCGTGACGGTGGTGGCGGCGCTGCTGGCCGCCGAGACGGTCTCCGGCCGTGTCGCCGCCCGGCCGGTCGACGACCGGCCGTCGCCGAACCGCCGGGGCTGGCTGCTCGTCGGTCCGGCCCTGCTGCTCGGCAACATGGTGGCGCTGTCGCCCGCGGTGGCGATCAGCGCGATGTCCTACTGGTACGGCGAGGCGGGCACCGCCGCGCCGCCGCCGTTCGCGTTGGCGCCGCTTGGTGCCGCGGCACCGCTGTTCCTGCTCGGGGCGCTGACCCCGTGGCACCCGCGCTGGCGGGCGCTGCCGCCGGTGCTGCTGGTGGCCGGGGCGCTGCTGTTCGGATACGGTCCGCCGACGCTGCTCACCGTCGCCATCCTGGCCGGCGCGGCGGGGTTGGGCGGCTGCCTCGCCCTGGCCAGCGGCGGAGCGACGCCGCAGCCGACCGGCCGAAGCGGCACCGGACCGGCGTACGCGGCGGTGGGCGGGATGCTCGTCTTCGCCGTCGCCGCGCTCGTCTACTACGCCGCCTACGACCTCGGCTACCCCAACCAGTGGGTACCGGCCGTGGTGGCCGCCCTGACCGGGGTGGTCGCGATGCGCGGCGCGGCCGCGTCCGACGGGCACCGGCCACCACGGGCGGACCGTTCGTCAGAGCTACCCCCGTGGCGGCTGGCGGTGCTGGCCGCCGTCGTCGCCCTCGCCGCCGCCTGGCTGCACGGGCCATGGCTGGTGGCCAGCAACCGGCCCGGGCCGCCGGAGCGGGTGCGGGTGGTGGCGTACAACATCCGGATGGGTTTCGGCCTCGACGGCCGCTTCGACCTCACCGCCCTGGACCGGATGGTCGGCCGGGCCGACGTGGTGGTGCTCAGCGAGGTGGACCGGGGCTGGCTGCTCAACGGTGGCCACGACACGCTGGGCCTGCTCGCCGCCCGGCTGGGGATGCCGTACGTCTTCGCGCCGGCCGCCGACCCGCTGTGGGGGGACGCGGTGCTCAGCCGCTGGCCGGTGCAGCGGGCCCGAACGCGTGCGCTGCCCGCCGTCGGCGCGCCCACCGGGGCGCAGGCGCTCGGCGTGACGGTCGATTTCAGCGCCGGCGTACGCCTGGCCGTGGTGAGCACCCACCTGCAACCGCCGCCGGGTGCGGACCCGGTGGTGCAGGCCCGCGCCGTCGCGGACTTCGCCACCGGGTACGCCGACGGCGCGCCGCTGGTGGTCGCCGGTGATCTCAACACCGAGCCGGGCGACCCGGCGTTCACCGCGTTCACCGATGCCGGGCTGGTCGACGCGCTCGCCGCCGCCCGCCCGCTGCCGACCAGCCCGGCGGACGATCCGCGCGAGCAGATCGACCACGTCCTCGTCTCACCCGACCTGGTCGCCGCCGACGCGGTCGCGGTGCCGGGCACCGCCAGCGACCACCTGCCGGTCGCCGTCACCCTCACCCTGCCCGACCGTTGACGGGTGCGGCACCCGGTCAGAGACGGTCGGCGGCGACCAGACGGTCGCCGGTGAAGGCGAGCAGCCAGCCGCCGCCCTTGCCGGTGGCCCAGTCACCACACCGCCCCGCCAGCCGCTCCAGGGCGCCGGGAATCACCTTTCCCTGGCTGCACACCGCCGCCGGTTCCCCGGCGGCGGCCAGCGCGGCCAGGCGTGCGGCGGCGGCCAGTACGCACTCGTCGGGCTGCTGGCCGGCGTTCGGCTCGTCCAGGTCGCCGCAGATCTCGATCGGCAGGTCCAGCAGCGCCGCCGCCGGATCGAGGGTCTGCACGCACCGGCGCGGTGACGCGGAGAGCAGCCGGGCCGGGCGGATCAGCCCGATCAGCGGTGCCAACGCCTGCGCCTCGGACCAGCCCCGGGCGTCCAGCGGCCGCCCGGTGTCCGGGCCGGGCCAGGTAAGCCGCTTACCGGCGTGGCCGTGCCGCACCAGCACCAGGGCCGCGGTGACCGGCGGCAGCGCCGCGAACGCGGCCAGCACCTCCACGTCGTGCGGATAGCTCACCAGCGTCATCGCGTCGTCGACGGCCAACCAACGGACCTCGTCGACCTCGGTGTCCGGCTGGAATCCGCCGGTGCCCACCGCCCGCATCGCCCAGTAGTCGACCACCTTGAGCCGACCCTCGCTGAGGTAGCGCACCGACGGCAGCCGCAGTTGCGGCGCGGCCTGCGCGTCGGCCTCCTCGGCGACCTCCCGGGCCGCGGCGAGCAGCGGATGCTCGCCCGGCTCCAGCTTGCCCTTCGGCAGGGTCCAGTCCCCGTACCGGGGCCGGTGCACCAGGCACACCTCGACGTGGTCCACCCCGGCGGGACGCCACACCACCCCGCCGGCCGCCCGGATCGCGGTCACGCCAGCCACCGGGTCCGGCGTCGCCGGCTGGCGCGCCGCCAGGCGTACGGGAAGTCCGCCCGCGCTCGTCGTACGGCCGCCCGCTCCCGTTCCAACAGCCGGCCCGCGGTCATCGCCAACTGGTGGTCGTCGGGCCGAGCCTCGGCCACCGCGCGCCAGGTCTCGGCGGCCACCGCCGCGTCCTGGTGCTCACCGAGCAGGTTCTGCACCTTCGCCAGTGCCCGGGCCAGCTTCGCCGCGTCCCCGCCGAGCACCGGCGCGACCGCCGTCACCGCCGAGCGGGCCTGCTTGCCCTGCTTGCGTACGGTGTGCCACTGCTCGTCGGGCCCGGCCGGGTGCAGCGTCGCGACGCCGCCCGGCTTCTTCGGTGTGCCGGCCAGCCGTCGCCACGGGCGGGCCACGAGTCGAGGCAGCACCCGCTTGGCCGGCGCGTCCGCCCGGGGCGTGAGTCGCGGTGCCCGGGCCGCCAGCACCAGCGCGTCGACCAGGGCGAGGTACCGCGGTGCGCGCAGCGCCTCGTCCACCCGGGTCAGCGCCTCCTCCTGCCATTCGGCGAGGACGACGTCCAGCCGGTCGACCGCCGCCGGATCCACCGGACTGACTGGGTCGGCGGCGGCGGTGCGGCGCAACCGCTCCCGCAGCACCTCCGCGTCCCGGGCCGCCCCCAGGGCGTCCGCCAGCCACTTCAACTCGGTGCGCAGCGGCCGGGCCCACGCGGGGCGGACCAGCGGGCCGAAGGTCTTCAGGTCGCTGCGCAACCGCCGGCAGGCCACCCGCATCTGGTGGACGGCGGTGTCGTCGTCGCCGACCGGTGCGCGCAGCCGGACCAGCGGGTCGTGCGCCAACAACCGGGCCACCTCGCGGCGTACCGCCTCGGTGACCACCGCCGCGGCACTGGGATCGGCCGGCAACTCGTCCGGGGCGACCAGGTCCGGTTCGGCGGTGGCCGCCCGGCCGAGGGCGCGTACGTGCTTGGGGGTGAAGTCGCCACCCCGGGCACCGGCGTCGCGCAGCAACTCGGTGAGCCGGTCGAGCAGAGCGCCGTCACCGGCCTTGCGTTCCACCTCCACCTCGCGGAAGGCGCCGGTGGTGGCGCCCTCGGCGTCGAGCACGGTGACCTGGTCGTCCACCACCTCGGCCAGCACCCGGCCGGCCTCGTCGACGATCTCCTGGGCGTGCCGGACGGTACGCACCACCGCCGCCGGGGTCAGCGCGGCACCCCGGTGGAACACGGTGACCAGCTCGACCAGCTCCGCCGGCAGCACGTCGGCCGGGCCGGAACGGGAGATCTCGTGGCGGACGCCGGGGCTGCCGGTCGGCAACTTCACCGTCCACGGCACCTCGTCGCCCTCGCGGTAGCGCAGCGAGACACCCGCCCGGGCCAGCCGCAGGTCGACGGTGTCGTGGTACGTGGCCACGAGGGTCGCCGGTGCCAGCGCCCGGACGCTCCCCGAGGCCGGCACGGCGGGGGAGAGGTCGGGCAGCAGCCACCCGGCCTCCACCGTGAACTTCCGTTCCTCCTCGACCATCTGCCCAGCCTATTCCGACCCGGTCAACCGGCCGTGCTGCCGACGCGACGCAGCAGCAGGTGCTGAAGGTGGCTCAGCGGTGCCTCCGGCCGGCCGGCACGGCGGCTCCAGGTGCCGTCGCCGGCCAGCTCGAACGCGTCCACGTCCGGGCTCATCGCGGCACCGAGCACGTGGTCCAACTCGGCCCGGGCCACCGGGTCGGTGACCTGGACCAGTGCCTCCACCCGCCGGTCCAGGTTGCGGTGCATCAGGTCGGCGGAGCCGATCCAGAACTCCGCGTCGCCGTTGTTGCCGAAGCGGAAGACCCGCGAGTGTTCCAGGAAGCGACCGAGGATCGAGTGCACCCGGATGTTCTCCGACAGCCCGGGCACCCCCGGTCGCAGCGTGCACATCCCCCGGATGATCAGGTCCACGTGCACGCCGGCCTGGGAGGCCCGGTACAGCGCGTCGGTGATCTCCTCGTCGACGAGCGAGTTCACCTTGAACTGGACGAGTCCCGGCATGCCCAACCGGACATGGTTGATCTCCCGTTCGATCCGCTCGATCAGCCCGCTGCGGATGCCCTGTGGCGCCACCAGCAGCCGCCGGTACGCGGTCTGCCGGCTGTACCCGGTGAGCACGTTGAACAGGTCGGTCAGGTCGGCGCCGATCTCCGGGTCGGCGGTGAGCATGCCGAAGTCCTCGTAGAGCCGGGCGGTCTTCGGGTGGTAGTTGCCGGTGCCGATGTGGCAGTAGCGGCGGATCTGGTTGCCCTCCTGGCGTACCACCAGGGCGGTCTTGCAGTGGGTCTTCAGACCGACCAGGCCGTACACCACGTGGCAGCCGGCTCGTTCCAGCGTGCGGGCCCAGCCGATGTTCGCCACCTCGTCGAAGCGGGCCTTCACCTCGACGAGCACCACCACCTGTTTGCCGGCGGCGGCGGCGTCGACGAGGGCGTCCACGATCGGCGAGTCGCCGCTGGTGCGGTAGAGCGTCTGTTTGATCGCCAGCACGTTCGGATCGGCGGCGGCCTGCTCGATGAACCGTTGCACGCTGGTGGCGAAGGAGTGGTACGGGTGGTGCACCAGCACGTCGCCGTCGCGCAGGGTGGCGAAGACACTCCTCGGCACCTCGCCCTCGGCCAGGCGGGGATGGGTGGCCGGGACGAACGGTGGGTCCTTCAGGTCGGGCCGGTCGGCCTCGCCGTACAGCTGCCACAGCGCGGAGAGATCCAGCAGGCCACGGACCCGCAGCACGTCCTGCGTGTCCATGTCCAGTTCCCGAACGAGCAGTTCCAGCATGTGGTCGGAGATGGAGGCGGCCACCTCCAGACGTACCGGCGGGCCGAAACGGCGGCGGGCCAGTTCCCGCTCCAGCGCCTGGAGCAGGTCCTCGTCCCGGTCCTCGTCGACCTCCACCTCGGCGTTGCGGGTGACCCGGAACAGGTGGCACTCGACCACCTGCATGCCGGAGAAGAGCTGACCGAGGTGCACCGAGATGAGATCTTCCACCGGCAGCATGCGGACCCCGGGCCGGTCCCGGTCGACCCGGACGAACCGGGGCACGTTGTTGGGCACCTTCACCCGGGCGAACAGCTCCGGCCCGCCGTCCGGGTCGCGTACCGCGACGGCCAGGTTGAGCGATCGGCCCGAGATGTACGGGAACGGGTGGGCCGGGTCGACCGCCAGCGGGGTGAGCACCGGGAAGATCTTCTCCCGGAAGTAGGTACGCAGCCGTTCCCGCTCGGCATCGCCGAGGTCGGACCAGCGCAGCACCCGGATGTCCTCGGCGGCGAGCTTGGGCAGCAGGTCGTCGACGTAGCAGGCGGCCTGCCGGGCCACCAGCGCGGCGGCCTTCTCGGAGATCAGCGCGAGTTGGGTACGCAGGGGCAGTCCGTCACCGCCCCGCACGGGTAGGCCGGCGGAGAGCCGGCGCTTCAGCCCGGCCACCCGCACCATGTAGAACTCGTCCAGGTTGCTGGCGAAGATGGCGAGGAATTTGGCCCGTTCCAGCAGCGGGGTGTGCGGGTCCTCGGCCAGGGCGAGCACCCGGGCGTTGAAGTCGAGCCAGGACAGCTCCCGGTTGAGGAACCGGTCCTCGGGCAGCGGGTGGGCGGACGGCGGCTCGTCGGCGGGCTGCGGCAGCCCCGGTTCCGAGACCGGGTCCAGCACCTCCTCCAGGCCGGCGGAGGCCGCCGCCAAGTCGTTGTCCGAGACGTCCTCGGGGGCTGGGCGAGCGCTGCGGAACCGGCCGTCGGTCCCCCGGGGGCGACCTCCGTTGCGGCTGGTGGTGTCGTCGGTGGCGGCGGGGCTGGCGGGGTGTTCGCGAGGGGTGCTCACCCGCCCATAATCACCCGAACTCGGTTAACGCAAAATGAACTTGGGGCGGGTTGTCAGGACATCGTCGGCAGCGTCACGCGTACGACGTCGCCGGCGGCGTCGGTCTCCACCCGGACCCGCTGGCCGAGGCGGAGCAGGCGCAGCCCGGAGGCATCGAACGCCCGGGGCGGGAAGGGCAGCTCGGTGCCGTCGTCCAGCAGCAGCAGTCCGCTGCGGGTCGCCGCGTCGAAGGTCGCCACCGTGCCCTGCATGCCAGCACCGTACCGAATCCTCCGGCGGGTGTGTGTCCGCCCGCGCCGTCAGGTGCGGAAGGACTCGGTGAGGCAGCCGGCGGTCAGCGCCGTGGTGCGCGGACCCAGGCCGAGCCGCGCCGCGGCGGCCAGGTCGTCGGCGGTGTCCACGTCGCGCCGCAGGCTCGGCCAGTCACCGGTGAGTGGACGGGCGCCGCTGGCCGCGTGCGCGGCGGCCGAGTCGGGTCCGAAGCGGGGGTCCAGGGGTACGCCGGGCGGGGCGGCCAGCAGCACGGTGCCGGTGCCCGGGGCGTCGGCCACGAACCGGCGTACCCCGCGCGGTCCGGTGAACGCCGCACGCAGCGCCGCCGCCAGCTCGGCCGGCCGCAGGGCCGGCAGGTCGGCGGTCAGCCCGGCCACCCAGCCGACGACGCCCGCCGCGCCGTGCCGGAACGCGGCGTTGAGCCCGGCGTCCGCGACGTCCGGCAGTATCCGGGCACCACCGGACCGGGCCTCGCCGGCGACCCGGGCATCGTCGGTGACCACCAGCACCTCGGACACCACCGGGCAGGCCCGCACCGCCGCCAGGGTGTCGGCGGCCAGCGCCAGAGCCAGATCCTGGTGGGGTACGCCCGGCAGCCCGCCACGCAGCCGGGTCTTCGCGGCTGCCAGGCGCTTGACCGGCACCACCACGGTCCAGGGCTGTGTCACGCCTGCCATCCTGCCAGCCGGGCGGCGGTACCCTCACTGGCCGTACCCGGGGCGAGCAGGCATGATTTCCGCTGCGGACCTCACCGGGCTCCTCCGGTGGCGGGTCGGGGTGGGCATGAGGAGGCACGGTGGGTCGGCGGAGGCTGGGATTCTGGCAATGGTTCGCCGTGGTGCTGGTGAAGCCGGTGATGACCGTCTGGACCCGGCGTACCTGGCGGGGTATGGAACATCTGGACCAGGACGGTCCCGTGATCATCGTGCCGAACCACATCTCGCACGCCGATCCGCTGGTCTCCGCGCATTTCGTCTACGACGCCGGGCGATGGCCGCAGTTCCTCGGCAAGGCGAGCGTGTTCAAGGTGCCGGTGATCGGCTGGATCCTGCACCGGTGCCGGCAGATTCCGGTCGAGCGGGGCTCGGTCGACGCGGTGAAGTCGCTGGACGCCCTGATCAAGGCGCTGGACACGGGTGGCGCCGTGATCATCTACCCGGAGGGGACCACCAGCCGGGAGCCGGACCTGTGGCCGATGAAGGGCAAGACCGGCGCGGCCCGGCTGGCGCTGGCCACCGGCGCACCGGTGGTGCCGCTGGCGATGTGGGGACCGGAGCGGATCTTCGATCCGCGTCGGGCCCGGATCAACCTGCGGCCCCGGATCCCGGTGACCGTGGTGGCCGGGCCGCCGATCGACCTGAGTCGCTGGGCCGGCGCCACCCCGAGCCGCCAGGTGTTGGAGGAGATGACCGACGTGATCATGTTGCGGCTGCGGGACATGCTCGCCGACATCCGGGGCGGGACACCCCCGCCGCTGTGGCAGCGCACCACCCGCCCCCAGCCCGACCGCCAGCGCCCGGAGGCGGCGGCATGAGCGAGCGTCAGCGAGTGAATCATCGGTGCGGTGCGGTGGTGCCTCATGGCGGCACGGAGCGTCAGCGGAGTGCCGGCATGAGCGAGCGTCAGCGAGTGAATCATCGGTGCTGTGTGGTGGTGCCTCACGGCGGCGCCGACCGTAGGGAGGCGGCGGCGTGAGTGGGCAGGTGGCGGTGCTGGGGGCGGGGTCGTGGGGTACGGCGTTCGCGAAGATCCTCGCCGACGCCGGCCGAGAGGTGACGCTCTGGGCGCGGCGACAGTCGATCGCCGACGCGATCCGGGCCGAGCGGAGTAACCCGGAGTACCTGCCCGGTGTGGTGTTGCCGGAGCGGGTCACCGCGACCGGCGACCCGGTCGAGGCGATCAAGGGCGCCGAGATGGTGGTGCTGGCGGTGCCGTCGCAGACCCTGCGCGGCAACCTCGCCGAGTGGGTGGAGCACCTGCACCCCGAGGCCACCCTGGTGTCGCTGATGAAGGGCATCGAACTCGGCACCACCAAACGGATGAGCGAGGTGATCGTCGAGACCGCCGGGGTCGCGGCGGATCGGGTGGTGGTGGTCTCCGGCCCCAACCTGGCACCGGAGATCGCCGCGGAGCAACCCGCGGCCACCGTGGTGGCCTGCACCGATTCCGATCGGGCCACCCTGGTGCAGCGGTCGATCACCACGCCCTACTTCCGCCCGTACACCAACGACGACGTGATCGGCTGTGAGCTGGGCGGCGCGGTCAAGAACGTGATCGCGTTGGCGTACGGCATCGCCACCGCGATGGGCTTCGGCCACAACACCCGGGCGATGCTTGTCACCCGTGGCCTGGCCGAGACCGCCCGGCTCGGGGTCGCCCTCGGCGCGGACCCGCTCACCTTCGCCGGCCTGGCCGGGATGGGTGACCTGGTGGCCTCCTGCTCGTCGCCGTCGGCCCGCAACCGCACCTTCGGCGAGCACCTCGGCCGGGGTGCCACCCTGGAGGAGGCGCGGGTGGCCACCCGGCAGACCGCCGAGGGGGTCAAGAGCGCGCTGGCGATCCGGGACCTGGCCCGCGCGCACGGCGTGGAGATGCCGATCACCGAGCAGGTCGAGCTGGTCTGCCACGAGGGGGTGGACCCGCGCCTGGCGGTCCAGGCCCTGATGAGCCGCACCACGAAGCCGGAGTGAGCAGCACCATGAGCGAGCGCGACGCCCCGCAGCCGCATGACCACCCGTCGACGGGGGACGGCACCCGGTGCGTGCACGCCGGTCTGCCCGAGCCCACCCCCGGCGCGCCGTTCCTGCCCGGGCCGGTGTTCGCCGCGCCGTACCACCTCGACCCGTGGCAGGGCCCGGCGGCGGCCCCGAACGGGTACGGGCGTCCGGACAACCCGACCCGCCGGCTGCTGGAGGCAGCGATCGGTGAGCTGGAGGGCGGCGACTGTCGGGTCTTCGCCAGCGGCCAGGCGGCGATAACCGGCCTGCTGCTGGCGGTGCTGCGGGCGGGTGACGTGGTGGTGCTGCCCGCCGACGGGTACTTCCCGGTACGCGCGTTCGCCACCGACACCCTCGCTGGCAACGGCGTACGGGTGCTGTTCGCACCGACCGCCGGCCCGTACCCGGACCTCGACGGGGTACGGCTGGTGCTGGTGGAGACGCCGGCGAACCCGGGACTCGACGTGGTGGACCTGCCGGCGCTCGCCGAGCGGGCACACGCCGCCGGTGCCCTGCTGGCCGTGGACAACACCACCGCCACCCCGCTCGGGCAGCGACCGCTGGACCTCGGTGCCGACGTGGTCGTGGCCTCCGGCACCAAGGCGTTGACCGGGCACTCCGACCTGTTGCTCGGCTACGTCGCCACCCGGTCGGCGGAGCTGCTGTCGACGGTCACCGCCTGGCGTACCGCGACCGGTGCCGTGCCGGGCGCGTTCGACGCCTGGCTGGCCCACCGGTCGCTGGCCACCCTCGACCTGCGCCTGGCCCGGCAGACGGCGAACGCGCAGGCGCTGGCCCGGCTGCTGGCCGAGCGCGGCGACGTCGCCGGGCTGCGCTGGCCCGGCCTGCCGCACGACCCGGCGCACGCGGTGGCGGTGCGGCAACTGCGGCGGATGCCGGGCGTGCTCTCCTTCGATCTCGGCAGCGCCGACCGGGTCGCCCGCTTCCTCGACGCGGCCCGGCTGGTCGCCGCGGCCACCTCCTTCGGCGGCCTGCACACCACGGCGGACCGGCGGGCGCAGTGGGGCGACGACACCGCGCCCGGTTTCGTCCGGCTCTCCTGCGGGGTGGAGGACACCGCCGACCTGGTCGCCGACGTCGCGGCCGCGCTGGACGCCGCGGCCTGATGGGGGCGTCGGTCTTCCCGGTCGGGTACGACGCCCTGGTCGCCCGGTTGCGGCAGGCCGGCTGTGTGTGGGCCGAGGAGGAGGCTCGCCTGCTGCTGGCCGTCGACGGCGGCCCGGAGACGCTCGCGGATCTGGTCGACCGGCGGGTCGCCGGCGAGCCGCTTGAGTACCTGCTGGGCTGGGCGGAGTTCTGCGGCGAGCGGATCGAGGTCGACCCGGGCGTCTTCGTGCCCCGGGCGCGTACCGCTCTGCTGGTGTCGACGGCCGTGGCGGTGACCGGGCCGGCGGCGACCGTGGTGGAGCTGTGCTGCGGCTCCGGTGCGATCAGCCGGGTGCTGGCGCGTCGACTCGCCGCGCCCCGGCTGCTGGCCGCGGTCGACGTGGATCCGGCGGCGGTGGCCTGTGCGCGGCGGAACCTCGCGGCGGTGGGGGTGCCGGTCCTCGCCGGGGATCTGTTCGATCCGCTGCCGGCGGCCTGGCGTGGCCGGCTCGATCTGGTGGTGGCGAACGCCCCGTACGTGCCGACGGTCGCGATGGCTCTGCTGCCCCCCGAGGCTCGCCGCTACGAGTCCGCCGCGGCACTCGACGGTGGGTCGGACGGGCTGGCCGTGCTGCGCCGGTTGGCCGCTGCCGCGCCGCAGTGGCTGGCGCCGGGCGGGCATCTGGTGGTCGAGGTCGGCCAGACGCAGGTCGAGCGGTTCCGGGCGGTGCTGAGCGAGGCCGGCCTGGTGCCGTCGGTGGTGCGTGACGACGCCGCCGACGCCACCGCGATGACGGGCCGATGCCCGGACGACGTGGCGGGCGGGCGGTACGAGAACTAGCCTCACGTCAGGCTGTGACGGTGGGAGGCGGAACTCGGGTGGACGGCGCGACGGTGGTGGTCGGGATCGACAACGGTGGCACGACCAACAACGCCACCGTGCTCACGCTCGACGGACGGTTCCTGGTCGATCGCCTGGTGGAGACGCCGAGCCTCGTGCAGGAGGGCCCGGAGGCGGCGGTGGCGGCGATGGCGGACGCCTTCGACGGCGTGCTGGCCCTCACCGGGGTGTCCCGCGGCCAGGTCGGCGCGGTCGGTCTGGACACCCCCGGCCCGGCCAGTGCCAGCGGCGTCATCTCGTCGAAGGGGTCCACGAACTTCTCCCAGCCGGCCTGGCGCGGCTACGACGTCCGGGGTGCCCTCGAACGTCGGTTGGGGCTGCCGGTGATCTACCACAACGACGGCAACGCGGCCGCGCTCTACGCCCATCACGTTCATTTCGGGACCGACGCGATGCGGCGCTCGTCGGTGTCGGCGATCGTCGGCACCGGACTGGGTGGTGGCCTGGTCGAGCACGGCCGGGTGATCTCCGGGGCGGCGGGGATGGCCGGCGAACTGGGGCACGTGCAGATTCCGCTGACCACCGTGTTGGCACCGGGACAGCCGGTGCCGACCTGCGCCTGCGGGTTCGCCGGTGACGTCGAGAGCGTCGTGTCGTTGACCGCGATCGAGCACAATCTGCTGCCGTACTGGTTGACCCGCTTCCCGGGGCATGCACTGGCCGGTGAGTCGCCGCAGCGGGCGGCGAAGCTGGTACGCGGCTACGGCGAGCGGGGCGACGAGCTGGCCCGGGAGATCTTCGCCCAGCAGGCCAGGGCGCTCGGTGCCCTGTTCACCATTGCGGCGAACTTCACCGATCCGCACGCGTACTTCGTCGGCGGCGGGGTGGTGGAGACGGACCCGGCGTTCCGCGACTGGTTCCTGGCCGCCGTGCGGGAGCACACGCTGCTCCGGGCGGAGCAGGCCGCCCTGGCCACCTTCGCCCTGGTGCCGGACCGCGACATGGCCGGTGCGCGGGGCGTGGCGCTGGCGGCGCTGGAGGCGATCCGTGCGTTGCCGTCGCCGCCGCCGCTGGTCGGCGACTGAGCGGGCGACGGCGGAGGGGCTGACCGGGCCGGCGGTGCCCTTACCGGCCCGGTCAGCGGCACTGGGGTGCGGTTCCTCCGAGGCTCAGCGGGTTGGCGGTGCCTGGGTGAAGGCGCGCCACGCGGCCGGCGGGAAGCTCAGCAGGGGGCCGTGCGGGTCCTTGGAGTCGCGCACGGCGACGATGCCGGGGACGACCGCCATCTCGACGCAGGCTCCCTCGTCGCCGCTGTGGCTGCTCTTGCGCCATCCCGTCACGGCCACCGCCGCGCTGATCTCCGGTGTCATCGCGTTACCGTCCCTTCAGGAGTTCGAAGATTGCCTCGCGACTGTCCGTCGGGCTGAGTGCGACGGTGCGCAGGTGTTCCATGATCTTGGTGCAGGTACGCAGGTCGCCGGGACGATCGAGGATCATCTGCCCGGCGACCGTCTCCACGGAGGCGATGATCGGATCCTCCGGGTCGGCGAATTCGAGGATGTGCAGGGAACCCCGGGTGCCCCGGTGGTAGCCGGCGGCCAACGGGATCACCTGCACGGTGATGTTCGGCAGCTCGCTCATCTTGAGCAGGTGGCTCAACTGGCCCTGCTGCGCGGCGTCGTCACCCACCGGGCGCAGCAGCGCGGCCTCGTCGAGAATCGCGTCGAAGATCGGCGGGTCCTCCTCGAAGACCCGCTGCTGCCGGTCCAGTCGCATGCGTACCCGCTCCTCGACGTCGTTGTCGCTGAGGGTGTGCGGCCCGCCGCGCATCACGCCGCGGATGTAGTCGGCGGTCTGCAACAGCCCCGGCACCACCGACGGCTCGAAGTTCGCGATGGCCACCGCCTCGGCCTCCAACGCGATGAAGTCGATGGTGCGCCGGTCGAGCAGGTACGAGTAGGAAACCCACCAACCCGGCTTGCGCGCGTCCTTGGCGAGCTGGACGGCGGCCGCGACCTCGTCCGCGCCGACCCCGTAGAGGGTGAGCAGGGCGCGCACGGTGGCCGGGTTGACCAGGGTCTGCGCGTTCTCGTAGCGGGAGAGCGTGCTGCGGGTGCTGTTGATCTCGTCAGCCGCGGTCTCCAGGGTGAGGCCGGCGGCCTCGCGATGGTGGCGCAGGGCGATGCCCAACCGGCGGGCGCGGGCGGTCTTCGGAGCCATACATAGATAGTCGCACGTATTTGGGAAGCTGTACATGAGAGAACGCCAGTGAGAGTTGCATTCATGCCCATGAGGCTGTCAATCTGTTAGCGCGTCCTCACCGCCGGTTGTCGTGGCGACGGTGGTGGTGAGCGACCGGAGGGGATGGGGCGCGCGGCGGTCGGGTTTTCCCCCGTACCTGACCGCCGCGTGCCACGCCAGTTGGTCGGCCACCGGAAGGGAATCGACGTGCGGACTGGTCAGCGGGTTTTCGGCGAGCGCCGGGGCGGCCGGCGATGACACGTTTCCTGGTGGTGCTGACCGACGTGCGCCCGTACGAGGTGGACGGCCGCAACGAGCGGCTGGCCCCCGAGCGTCGCCGCCAGGTGGTCGGTGCGAGCAGCCGCGAGGCGGCCGACCGGATCGCCGGGGCCTTCATGGCGCTGGGCATGGTGCGGGCCGGCCGGCAGCGGGTCAAGGTGCTCGCCATCGGTCGCCGACACGCGTACGGCGAGCGCGAGCTGGCCGGCTGACCACCCTGGTGTGGTTACGTTGCGTATATGACTGGTTGACCGTTTGCGGCCGTGCTGCGTTGCCGCAGGGTATCGACTACCTCCACCCGCCACGCACAGTAAGGTCATCCGGGAGAGCGCCAGCAGTGCGTCCCGGAAAGGTGATCACAGTGACCACCCCAGGCAAGACCCGCGTGGCGATCGTCTTCGGCGGCCGCAGCCCGGAACACGGCATCTCGTGCGTCAGCGCCGGCAGTGTGCTCGGCGCGCTGGACCCGGACGAGTTCGAGGTGGTACCGGTCGGTATCACCCGAGCCGGCCAGTGGGTACTCACCAGCGGTGACCCCGGTCAGTTGGCCATCAACGCCCGCCGGCTACCGGAGATCACCGCGGCGTCCGGCACGGACATCGTGCTGCGTGCCGACCCCACCGGCGGTGGACTGCTGGTGCTCGACCCGACCGAGGGGCCCCGGGCGCTCGCCGACGTGGACGTCGTCTTCCCGGTCCTGCACGGCGCCTACGGTGAGGACGGCACCATCCAGGGCATGCTGGAGATGGCCGGCATCCCGTACGTCGGAGCGAAGGTCTTCGCCTCGGCCGCCGCGATGGACAAGGAGTTCACCAAGAAGCTCTGCGCCGCCGAGGGCATCCCGGTCGGTCCGTACGCGGTGCTCCGCAGCGGGACAACGCTCAGCGAGGCGGACAAGCGACGGTTGGGCCTGCCGGTCTTCGTCAAGCCCTCCCGGGCCGGCTCCTCCTTCGGCATCACCAAGGTCACCGACTGGGACGACCTGGACGCGGCCCTCGCCACCGCCCGGCAGATCGACGGCAAGGTGCTGGTCGAGGGCGCCATCGTCGGTCGGGAGATCGAGTGCGGCGTGCTGGAGGGCGAGGCCGGTGGCGCGCCGGAGGCGTCCGTGCTGGCCGAGGTGCGGGTGGTCGGCGACTACGACTTCTACGACTTCGAGGCCAAGTACATCGACGCGGAGACCGCCTGCGAGTACGACATTCCCGCCGACCTGCCGGAGCGGGTCACCCGGCAGGTACGCGACTACGCCGTACGCGCGTTCACCGCGCTGGACTGCGCCGGCCTGGCCCGGGTCGACTTCTTCGTCACGCCCGACCTCGACGTCTACCTCAACGAGATCAACACGATGCCCGGTTTCACGCCGACGTCGATGTTCCCGAGGATGTGGGCGGCCGCCGGGCTGGAGTACCCGAAGCTGGTCGACCGGCTCATCCGGACGGCGCTGACCCGGGGGCCCGGGCAGTACTGAGCCCCGCCGCGCTGCTCGACGCGCAGCCCCGGCACCGGACGGGGCCGGCCCCGGGGCGTCAGGAGGTGCAGCCGGACGGTGCCGTGCCGGAGGACCGGATCGACTCGACGATGGTGGCGGAGACCGGGGAGGCCCACTGCAACGCCTCGCCGTGGAAGTTCGGTACCCGCAGGGTCACCGCCGTCTCCCGGTCGACCGTGGTCAACTCCGTCGCGTCAGGCCCCTCCACCGCGTACCAGCAGACCGAGTTGACCAGGTAGAGGTGGTCGTCGGGCCGCACCTGCGGCTCGGTACCACCACAGGCCACCGTGACCGCCGGGTCGCCGTACGCGGCGTTCTGCTCGGGACCGGCGCTCACCGGTCGTTGCGGCAGGTCGCGGATCGAGTCGGGCAGTTGCGACAACAGGGCACGGCAGACGACGGTCGGGCGCTCGCCGAGTTGGGGAGCGGCCATCTCGACCGGCGCGGTGGAGATCGGGCCGGGTGTGCTCGCCGACGGCTGCGGCGCGGCGGCCGGCTCCTCCGGCGAGAGACTGTTCAGCGCGAGCGCGCCCACCAGCAGGGTCACCGGCAGCGCCACCGCGGTGGCGATCAGCGCCGCGCTGCGGTTGGTCCGGTCGGGTGCCTTCGCGTCCGGCCGGTCGACCTGGGCGACAGGGGAGTTCGAGTGCTCGTCCACTTACAGGCGCACCACCGAACACGTGAGCGTGCGGGTGATGCCGGGCACCATCTGCACCTTGCTGACGATGAGCTTGCCGAGCTCGTCGACGGTGTTCGCCTCGGTGAGCACGACCACGTCGTACGGCCCGGTGACCGCGTCGACGCGGACCACGCCGGCGAGGTCCGCGATGAGACCGGCCACGTCACGTGCCCGGCCGACCTCTGTCTGGATGAGGATGTACGCCTGTACCACGCTCGACCTCCCTCCGTCGCCGCCGGCAAGGCGGCCCGAAGGGAGAAAGTACCTTACGGACCAGGGCTGATCCCGATCGGTGGCCAAGGAGAAGCAGTGAGCGAGCGTAGCGAGCGAGCCATCAGGCTCAGGGCGGTGGTGCCTCACGGCGGTACGCAGCGGAGCGGAGTTCCGTCGTGAGCGAGCGCAGCGAGCGCGGGGGAGTGTCGTGGTGAGCGTCGCGGGTGTCGGCGAGTTCGGGCTGATCGACCGGGTGACCGCCCGGTTGTCGTACGGCGCGACGGTGCTGCTCGGCCCGGGGGACGACGCGGCGGTGGTCGCCGCGCCGGACGCCCGGGTGGTCGCCACCACCGACGTGCTGGTCGAGGGACGGCACTTCCGCCGCGACTGGTCCGGCGCACACGACATCGGTCGGCGGGCGGCGGCGGCGAACCTAGCCGACGTGGCGGCCATGGGGGCCGAGCCGACGGCCCTGCTGGTGGCCCTCTGCGTACCCGCCGACATGGAGACCGGATGGATGGAGCAGCTCGCCGACGGTCTCGGCGCCGAGGCGGCCGGGGTCGGGGCCAGCGTGGTGGGCGGGGACATGTCGGCCAGCCCCACGCTCACCATCGCGGTCACCGCGCTCGGTGACCTGGGCGGTCGGTCACCGGTCACCCGGGCCGGTGCCCGACCCGGTGACCTGCTCGCCCTGGCCGGTCGCACCGGGTACGCGGCGGCCGGGTTCACCGTGCTCTCCCGTGGTTTCCGGACGCCCCGGCTGCTGGTCGAGGCGTATCGACGGCCGGAGGTGCCCTACCGGGCCGGACCGCAGGCAGCCCGGCTCGGCGCCACCGCCATGATCGACGTCTCGGACGGGCTGCTCGCCGACCTGGGGCACGTGGCGAAGGCCAGCGGGGTGGGCGTCGACATCACCCGGGACGCCTTCGAGGTGCCGCCGCAGATGCGCGACGCCGCGCAGGCGCTCGGCGTCGACCCGTACGCCTGGCTGCTGGCCGGTGGCGACGACCACGCGCTGGCGGCGACCTTTCCCCCGGCGACGGCCCTGCCAGCGGGCTGGCGGGCGATCGGTCGGGTGACCGAGGGTGCCGGCGTGACCGTGGACGGCCGACCGTTCGACGGCCCGCCCGGTTGGGACCATTTTCGCTGACCATCGGCCACCCGGCGGGGTGCCGCCGGTCGCGTCGTACCCTGCACGGGTGCCCGAAATTGAGATCCACATGGTGCCGTTCGACTCTCCGGTGGCCCAGCGGTTGATCACTGCGACCCTGGCCGATCTGGGCGCCCGCTACGGCGGCAGCGGCGACGAGACCCCGGTCGACGCGAGTGAGTTCGTACCGCCGGCCGGGGCGTTCCTGGTCGCCCGGATCGACGGGCAGCCGGTGGGCTGCGGCGGCTGGCGCAGCCACGGCGACCAGGCCGCCGAGGTGAAGCGGATGTACACCGCGCCGCAGGCGCGGGGGCGGGGGGTGGCCCGCACGGTGCTGGCGGCCATCGAACGCTCGGCCCGGGAAAACGGCCGCCGACGGATCATCCTGGAGTGCGGTGACCGCCAGCCCGAGGCGATCGCGTTGTACAAGGCGGCCGGCTACGAGCGGATCCCCAACTTCGGCTTCTACGCCGACGAGCCCGGCTGCCTGTCGTTCGGCCGCACGCTCTGAGCCCCCGGCTCCCGCGGACACGACGACACCGGCGGGCCCGTCGGGGCCCGCCGGTGTGACGGTCGTGATGTCCGGGTGCTACCGCGTCAGGCGCGGGCGACCTTGCCGGCCTTGATGCAGGACGTGCAGACCTTCAGCTTCTTGGTCGTGCCGCCACCGGCCGGGGTGCGCACCGACTGGATGTTCGGGTTCCAGCGGCGGTTGGTCCGCCGGTGCGAGTGGGACACGTTGTGGCCGAAGCCCGGCCCCTTGCCACAGACGTCGCACACGCTAGCCACGGGATACTCCTGGGATTGAAACGTTCATGAAGTCGGCACCAGGCGCAGCCCGGGCAACCTGGCCAGGGTACCCGATGGGGGAACCGCCCGCCCAACCGGGCTCGGCCACCGAGACGGCTCGGCATCCGACGCGGGCAGCACCATGCCGGGAAACCCGACCGGGGCGCACCCACCCGGTGCCGGGCGAGTGTCAGCGTACGCCAGTAGGCTGCCACCGTGCTGGACACCCTCGACGCCGCCGCCGTGCGCCGCTGGTGCGCCAGCGGCCTGGCCGCGCTCAAGCGGCATCAGGGTGAGATCGACGAGCTGAACGTCTACCCGGTGCCCGACGGTGACACCGGCACCAACCTGGTGCTCACCCTCACCTCCGCACACCAGGCGCTCGCGATGGATCTCGACACCCACGCCGACGGCGTCGCGACCGCGCACGGGCACGCGTTGCGCCTGATGGCCCGGGGTGCCCTGCTGGGCGCGCGGGGCAACTCGGGGGTGATCCTGTCGCAGATCCTGCGCGGCCTCGCCGACGCGCTGGCCGCCGCCCCGCAGGTACGGGGCCGGGAGCTGGCGGCGGCGCTGCGCGAGGCGACCGACGCGGCGTACACGGCGGTGGCCCGCCCGGTCGAGGGCACCCTGCTCTCGGTGGTCTCGGCCGCGGCCGACGCGGCCGAGCGGGCCGGCAGCGACGAGCTGCGCGTGGTGGCCCGGGCGGCGGCCGACGCCGCGGCCGGCGCGCTGGCCCGTACCCCCGAGCAGTTGCCGGCGCTGGCCCGGGCCGGGGTGGTCGACGCCGGTGGGCAGGGGCTGTGCCTGCTGCTCGACGCGCTGGTCGAGGTGGTGGCGGGGGACAGCCCGGTGCGGCCGGCGCCCAGCTTCTCGGCGGTGCGGCCGCCGGTCACCGTCGCGCGGGAGACCGGCTCGACCGAGTACGCCTACGAGGTGCAGTTCCTGCTCGACGCCGAGCCCGCCGCGGTGCAGCGGATGCGGGCCACCCTCGCCGGCCTCGGCGATTCCCTGGTGGTCGTCGGTGACCACGGCACCTGGCAGGTCCATGTGCACGTCAACGACGTCGGCGCGGCGATCGAGGCGGGCGTGGTGGCCGGCCGCCCGCACCAGATCGCGGTGACCCGCTTCGCCGACCAACCGGAGCCCGTACCGCCCCGGTCGTCCGAGGGGCGGGCCGCCGTGGTGGTGGCCGCGGGTGCCGGGATCGCCGAGCTGCTCGCCGCCGAGGGAGCGGTGGTGGTGCCCGGTGATCCGTCGACCGGTGAACTGCTCGACGCGGTACGCGCCACCGGCGCGGCCCGTGTGGTGGTGCTGCCCAACGACCCGGCCGCGCAGGCGGTGGCGAACCAGGTCGTCGAGGAGGCGCACCGGCTGGGGGTGGAGGTGGCCGTGGTGCCGACCCGCTCACCGGTGCAGGCGCTGGCGGCGCTGGCCGTACGCGATCCGGGGCGTCGCTTCGCCGACGACGTGATCGCGATGGCCGAGGCGGCCGGCGCCTGCCGGTACGCCGAGGTGTGCCGGGCCGGCCGGGACGCGCTCACCGTCGCCGGCCCGTGCCACGCCGGTGACGTGCTCGCCCTGGTCGAGGGGGAGGTGAACCTGATCGGCGTCGACCTGGTGGACACCTGCGTCGCACTTGTCGACCGGATGCTCGGCGGTGGTGGCGAGCTGGTCACCCTGCTCGTCGGCGCCGACGCCCCCGACGGGCTGCTCGACGCGGTGCGCACGCACATCACGGCCCGCTGGCCCTTCGTCGAGGTGCAGGCGTACCCGGGTGGGCAACCGCACCATCCGTTGCTGGTCGGTGTCGAATGACCGCCGAGCCGTCCGATCTGGACACCCCGCTGAAGAAGCTGGTCGGTGAGAAGACCGCCAAGGCGTTGGGCGGCCACCTCGACCTGCACACCGCGGGTGATCTGATCTACCACTTCCCCCGCCGCTACGACGAGCGTGGCGAGCACACCGACATCCGCGCGTTGGACGTCGGCGAGCAGGTCACCGTGCTGGCCCAGGTGCAGCGCACCGCCGTACGCCCGATGCGGCAGCGGCGGGGCAACCTGCTGGAGGTCACCGTCGGCGACGGCTCCGGTGGCAGCCTCACCCTCACCTTCTTCGGCAACCAGGCGTGGCGCGAACGGGAGCTACGGCCGGGCCGGTGGGGGCTGTTCGCCGGGAAGGTCACCGAGTTCCGCGGCCGGCGGCAGCTCAACGGGCCGGAGTACGTCCTGCTCGGGGAACAGACCGACAGCGAGGCGGCGGCCAGCGAGCAGATCGAGGAGTTCGCCGGGGCACTCATTCCGGTCTATCCGGCCGCGGCGGCGGTGCCCACCTGGGTGATCGCCCGCTGCGTCCGGGTGGTGCTGGACACGGTGGCCCCGCCGGAGGATCCGTTGCCGGCGACGGTGCGGGCCGGTCGGAACCTGGTCGGCCTGGGCACCGCGCTACGGGAGATCCACCGGCCGTCCAGTCGGGAGGAGCTGTACCGGGCCCGTCGGCGGCTGAAGTGGGACGAGGCGTTCGCCGTGCAGGTGACCCTGGTCCGCCGCAAGCGGGACGCCGCCGCGTCGCCCGCGCGCCCCCGTCCGGGGCGACCGGGTGGCCTGCTCGACGTCTTCGACGCCCGGTTGCCGTACGAGCTGACCGCCGGGCAGCGTGACGTCGGTGTCGAGATCGCCGCCGACCTCGCGACCGGTCACCCGATGCACCGGCTGTTGCAGGGCGAGGTCGGCTCCGGCAAGACCGTGGTGGCGCTGCGGGCCATGCTCCAGGTGGTCGACGCGGGCGGGCAGGCCGCGTTGCTGGCCCCCACCGAGGTGCTCGCCGCCCAGCACCACCGGGGCATGCTCGATCTGCTCGGCCCGCTCGCCCAGGCCGGTGAGCTGGGCGCCGCCGAGCACGCCACCCGGGTGGAACTGGTCACCGGCTCGCTGGGCGCGGCGGCGCGGCGGCGGGCGCTGGCCGAGGTCGCCAGCGGCGCGGCCGGCATCGTGCTCGGCACCCACGCGCTGCTCTACGAGGGGGTCGACTTCGCCGACCTGGGTCTGGTCGTGGTCGACGAACAGCACCGGTTCGGCGTTGAGCAGCGCGACGCGTTGCGGGCCAAGGCGGAGCAGCCGCCGCACGTACTGGTGATGACCGCCACCCCGATCCCTCGTACGGTGGCCATGACGGTCTACGGCGACCTGGAGATCTCCACCCTGTCCCAGTTGCCGCGCGGTCGTTCGCCGATCGCCTCGCACGTCGTGCCGGCCGCGGAGAAGCCGGCCTTCCTCGACCGTGCCTGGCGGCGGCTGCGGGAGGAGGTCACCGCCGGCCACCAGGCGTACGTGGTCTGTCCTCGGATCGGGGATTCGACGTCGGGGGCCGAGGAGGAGCCGCCGGCGGTCGACGACTCGGAACGTCGGCCACCGCTGGCGGTGACCGACGTCGCGCCGTTGCTGGCCGACGGGCCGCTGCACGGGCTGCGGATCGGGGTCCTGCACGGTCGGCTGCCGGCCGACGAGAAGGACGCGGTGATGCGGTCCTTCGCCGCCGGAGAGCTGGACGTGCTGGTGGCCACCACGGTGGTCGAGGTGGGGGTGGACGTCCCCAACGCGACGATGATGGTGGTGCTGGACGCCGACCGGTTCGGCGTCTCGCAGCTGCACCAGTTGCGTGGCCGGGTGGGCCGGGGCAGCGCACCCGGGCTCTGCCTGCTGGTGACCGAGGCGGCCGAAGGCAGCGGGGCACGGGAGCGGCTGGACGCCGTCGCCTCCACCACCGACGGCTTCAAGCTCGCCGAGCTGGACCTGGAACAGCGGCGGGAGGGGGACGTGCTGGGCGCCACCCAGTCCGGCCGTCGTTCGCACCTGCGCCTGCTGTCGTTGCTGCGCGACGCGGACCTGATCCGGGACGCGCGGGCGGAGGCGATCGCGTTGGTCGAGGAGGATCCGGCGCTGGCCCGGCATCCGGCGCTCGCCGCCTCGGTGGCCGCGCTGGTCGACGCCGACCGCGCCGAGTACCTCGAAAAGGGCTGACCGTCCGTTGGTGGTCGACGCCACGGTCGTGCGCCGGTCGGCAGCGCCCTCAGGCTTCGACAGGTCGGCCGGTCGGAGGACCTGCGCTGAAACGTGAACCGCCCCGGTGCCCATATGGGCGACCGGGGCGGTTCAGATCAATTCAGTTGGCCGGCTCGGCTCAGGCGGTGAAGTGGATCCGCCGCCGCCGCGCCATCACGAACAGGACCGCGCCCAGCGCCAGCAGGGCGATCGCGCCCGCGGCGATGCCGCCGGCCGCCGCGCCGGTCACCGGCAGGCCCGGCGGCTCCTCGCCGCCGCCACCGCCACCGCAGCCCTCAGGCGCGTAGACGACCTCAAGCTCCAGGCCCAGCTCCGGCAGGACGACCAGCGCCGCCTCCTCGTCACCGGCCGGGAAGGTGACCTTCTCCGACGAGCCCGGGGCGACGGTACGGGTCTCGGTCTTGTCGCCGTAGGTGAACTCCACCTTGACCGGCATGCCGCCCTCCGGGTTCGACGCGGTCAGCCCGAAGGTCTCGCAGTCCGCGTCGGTGGTCACCGTCGGCAGCGGGCAGTCCTCGGGACGCTCCCAGGAGTACGTGCCGTTCTCGATGACCTCGCCGTCGACCAGCACCTCGATCTTGCCGGCGTTCTCGGCGGGCACCACGGTCTCGTTGTCGGCCTTGCCCGGCGCGACGGTGACGGTCTTGGACCAGCCGTTCTCGCCCCGGACCTCGAACTCGACCGGGTACTTCGAGATCGAACCGTCGTTGCTCAGCGAGACGGTGACGCTGCCGTCGCAGGCGGAGGCGAAGGTGGACGCCGGGGTGGTGCAGTTCTTGCTGCCGCCGTTGTACCAGCCCTTCGGGCCCGACGAGCGGTTGCCGGGAGCAGCGTTCTCGCCCAGCTTCTTCGAGCCGTAGCGCGGACCGTCCTCGACCAGCGGGTCGATGACCTCGTCGACGCCGCCCCAGATCAGGTCGACCTGGGTGTGGCAGTCCGGGACACCGACGTTCAGCTCGATCTCGTTCTGGCCGGCGCCGAGGAAGTCGCTGTCCGGCTCGCCGTAGACGTACTGCGGGGTGGCGAACTGCGGGCGCGGGGCGAAGTACGACACCAGGGTGAAGTACTGCTTCTCCTCGCCGCACAGCGGCAGGTCGCCCTCCAGCTTGACCGTCGCCGTGCCCTTCGGGCCGTCGAAGGTGTGGCTGTACTTCGCCTCGCTGGCGTCGACGCACTTCGGCGCCGGCGTGCACGCACCGTCGGCGGCGAGGTTGATGGTGCCCTCGTTGGTCCTCTCCCGCCGGTTGTCCCAGCGGCCCTCGACGATGAGCTTGGCGCTGGCGGTGTCGCCCGGAACGCGCTGTACGGCCTGGACCGAGCCGTTCCGGGGGATCGCCACGCCCTGCAGGTCGACAGGGTCGGCACCCGGCACGAGTACCTGGACCGGAGTCGACGGCTCGGCGGTCACCTTCTTGACCGTGGCGGCAGTCCTGCGCTCGCTGTTGGCCACCGTCCACGTGATCACCCGCTCACCGCTGAGCTGGTCGCAGACGACGGTGGCGGTGATGGTGGTGTGGTGTGCGGCGGCGGGGGTGGCCACCGCCGCCGCTCCGGTCAGGCCGATGAGGGCGGCTGCCAGGACAGCCAGCGGCCGCCGGAGCGACAGCTTGGGTCGGATCACGCGTACTCCCGGGGTAAAGAAGCGTCAGGGTCGGCGCGGGCGGGACGGACGGCGCTGGCGGCACGTGCCGCGCCTGAGAGGGTGCCTCCCGTGCCGATGACCGGCGGCCATGACGCCGGCACCGGGCAGACCCTAGCGAGATCGTGAGAAACGAAACAGCCCTCAGGGAAGCTTAAGTGAGATGTTATGAATGTGAGATCATTGATCCACCCACGGTGATCAAGCGGGGGCCGCCCGCTCCGATTCTGGTCTCGCGTAGCGTCACGAAGGTGAGCAGGAGCGAGCGATGACCCGCATCGTCGCGGGCAGCCTCGGCGGTCGGCGGATCGCCGCCCCGCCCGGTGCCGGCACCCGACCCACCTCCGACCGGGTACGTGAGGCGTTGTTCAGTGCGGTCGAGGCCGAGATGGACCTCGACGGTGCCCGCTTCGCCGACCTCTACGCCGGCTCGGGCGCGGTCGGCCTGGAGGCGCTGTCGCGGGGCGCTGGGCACGTACTGCTTGTCGAGTCCGACCCGCGCGCCGCCCGGGTGATCCGGGAGAACCTGACGGCGCTGCGGGTCGGCGCCTCGGCCCGGCTGGTCGCCGGCAAGGTCGCCACCGTCCTGGCCGCCGCCGTGGCGGGCGAGCCGTACGACGTCGTCTTCGCCGATCCGCCGTACGCGCTGCCGGACGACAGCGTCCGCACGATGCTCGCCGCTCTGGTCGACGGCGGATGGCTGGCGCCGGAGGCGGTGGTGGTGGTGGAGCGGTCCAGCCGTGGCGCACCGGTCGAGTGGGTGGAAGGCATCACTGGCCAGCGCAGTCGCCGGTACGGCGAGACCACCCTTTGGTACGGTCGCCGATCATGAGACGTGCGGTGTGTCCCGGATCGTTCGACCCGGTCACCAACGGTCACCTCGACATCATCGGCCGGGCCAGCCGGCTGTTCGACGAGGTGATCGTCGGCGTACTGGTCAACCAGTCGAAGAGCGGCCTGTTCACCGTCGAGGAGCGGATCGAGATGCTCCGTGAGGTGACCGCCTCCTACGGCAACGTGCGGGTGGCGTCCTTCCGGGGCCTGCTCGTGGACTTCTGCCGGGCGCAGCGGGCGACCGTGCTGATCAAGGGACTGCGGGCGGTCAGCGACTTCGACTACGAGTTGCAGATGGCGCAGATGAACATCGGTCTCGCCGGGGTCGAGACGCTGTTCATGCCGACCAACCCGCTCTACTCCTTCCTCTCGTCGAGCCTGGTGAAGGACGTGGCCAAGTGGGGCGGCGACGTCACCCCCCACGTCCCCGACGTGGTCCGCGACGCCCTCAAGGCCCGCCTGGTCCCCCCACCACCCTGACCAGCTCTCGATCGTGCCGTTCTGGTCGCCGCTGTGCCGCTTCTACCGCGGTTTGCCGGGACGGAACGGGCGAGATCGCGAGGTGGGGTGGTGCGACACGCCCGGGGAGGGGTCGGTGCGGGGTTGGTACGGGACGACATCATTGGGTGAAGCGGGAAATCGGCCGCAGCCCGCATGATGTAGGTCGGCCCGACGAATGACAGGAGTGAGGTACCGGTGGACCCGCTCGACCGCATCGACGAACTGATCAACATCGTGGAGCAGGCGCGCTCCGTGCCGATGTCGCGCAACAACTGCATGGTCGACCGGAGTGAGATGATCGGGGCCCTCGACGAACTGCGCGAAGGGCTTCCGGCCGACCTGCGCCGCGCCGCTGCCCTGCTGGAGGAGCGGGACAAGATCATGGAGGCCGGCAAGCGGGAGGCCGACCGCATCATCAGCGAGGGTGAGGCGGAACACGCCCGCCTGGTCTCGGTGAACGAGATCACCGTCTCCGCCGAGCACGAGGGTGCCCGGATCATCGCCGAGGCGCGGGCGGAGGCGCAGCGGCTGCGCGAGGAGGTCGACGACTACGTCGACACCGCGCTGGCCAACTTCGAACAGTTCCTCACCCGGGCGCTGGCGTCGATAGAGCGCGGCCGGGACAAGATGCACGCGCTGCGGGAGATCGGCACCTTCGCCGGGGACGAGGCGGAGCGACCGCTGCCCTTCTGATCTCGCACCGCTGCCGCCGAACGGATCGTCCGCCGCCGACCGGACTGCCCGCCACCGCCGGGACCGACCGCCACTGCGGCTGGTCACCCCGGTTCGACGCTGGGGCGTCCGTCCAGGTAACCTCGTTTGTCGGCCTCTCACCGGCCGGAGTCTGACTATGCCCAAGAACTCACCCACTTCACTCGACCCCAGGTCGCCGCTGGTCCTCGACACGAGGGAGCTGCCACGCCGACCTGGTGCTCTGCGTACCGTCGAACGGGTGGTCCCGGCACCGTCGGACCTCGGCGTGGAGTTGATCGGCGTGCCGGAGGGCGCGGACCTCGACCTCGATCTGCGGATGGAGTCGGTGTCCGAGGGTGTGCTCGTCTCGGGGACCGTCAGCGGTCCGATCCGGGGCGAGTGCGGCCGCTGCCTGCGCGAGATCAACGAATCGGTGACGGTGACGATCCAGGAGCTGTACGCGTACGAGAACAGCACCACGGACGCCACCACCGAGGAAGACGAGGTCGGTCGAATGCAGGGAGACCTGATCGACCTGGAACCGGCGTTGCGGGACGCGGTGGTGCTCGCGCTGCCGAACAACCCGCTCTGCCGTCAGGACTGCCCAGGTCTGTGCCCCGAATGCGGGGTGCACCGGGACGATCTGCCGGCCGATCACAGCCACCAGCAGATCGACCCGCGTTGGGCGGGCCTGTCGCAACTGACCCGTACAGAGGAGTAAGAACCGTGGCCGTCCCCAAGCGCAAGATGTCGCGCAGCAACACCCGGTCCCGCCGGGCGAACTGGAAGGCCGCGGCGGTCGCGACCGTCGCCTGCCCGCAGTGCAAGTCCGCGAAGCTGCCGCACGCCGCCTGCTCGGTCTGCGGCACCTACAACGGCCGCCAGGTCCTTGAGGTCTGACCCGGACGGCGCGTGACGTCCCCGACCACAGGTCGGGTGACGCACACCCCCCGGCGGTCGTCCGCAACTCCGGCCGACGCCGGCCGGCCCAGGCCGGTCGGCGTCGAGACGGAGTCGGGCGTCGCACGGATCGCCGTTGACCTCCTCGGCGGGGACGACGCTCCCGCCGTCGTGGTGGACGGCGCTCTGCGGGCGGTGCGCGACGACCCGGACCTGCACCTGCTTCTCGTCGGGCCGACCCGGGTCGCCGGCGCGTTGATCGACGCCCTGGACCCGGCGCAACGGGACCGGATCACGGTCCGACCGACCCACTCCGTGGTCGACATGGCCGACGACCCCAGCGCGGCGCGTGCCGACACCACCGTCCGGGCGGCCGTGGCGGCCGTTCGTGCCGGTTACGCCGACGCGTTGGTCTCCGCGGGGTCCACCGGTGCGACCGTCACCGCCGCCGCCCTCGTCCTCGGTCGCTGGCCCGATGTGCGGCGCCCCGCCCTCGCCGCCGCGCTGCCCGCCGTCTCCGGCACCGTCGTCCTGCTCGACGTGGGTGGTTCGTTGGAGCCGAGCCCGGCGACCCTCGCCCGCAACGCCGCCCTCGGTGCCGCCTACGCCTCGGTCGCCTACGGCATCACCGCGCCCCGGGTGGGGCTGCTCTCCGTGGGCACCGAAGCCGGCAAGGGTGACCGGGCTCGCCGGCTCACCGACCCCATGCTCGGCGCGGCGGCGCTGCCCGGTGATGCCCGCTACGTCGGGCTCGTCGAGGGCTACGACGTCTGCCTCGGCACCAGCGCCGACGTGGTGGTCACCGACGGATTCACCGGTAACGTGCTGCTCAAAGCCATCGAAGGCGCGTACGCCATGGCCGGCGGGAACCCGCCCGGCGGCGGCGCGCCCCGGGCCGCCGCGCTGCTCGGCGTGGCCGGCACCGTCGTCGTCTGCCACGGCGCCGCCCGCGCCGACGACATCGCCTCCGGCATCGCCCTGGCCGCCCACCTCTGGCGGCGCGACGCCACCGAGCGGGTCGCCGCGCTGCTCGGCGGGGACCGCACCGATCGCACGACCGACACCGAGGTACGCACATCATGAGCAACGACAAGCGCCGGCGACCCGAGATCGGCCACCTGGAGGCCGCCTTCGGCGTCTCGCTGGACCCGGAGCTACTGGAACGCGCGCTGACCCACCGTTCGTACGCGTACGAGAACGGCGGCCTGCCCACAAACGAGCGGCTGGAGTTCCTCGGCGACTCGGTGCTGGGTGTGGTGATCACGACTGCGCTCTTCGAGAACCATCCGGACCTGCCGGAGGGCCAACTGGCGAAGCTGCGCGCCAGCGTGGTCAACATGCGTGCCCTCGCCGACGTGGCGCGCGGCCTGGGCCCGGACGGGCTCGGCCCCTACCTGCTGCTCGGCAAGGGCGAGGAGACCACCGGCGGTCGGGACAAGGCCAGCATCCTCGCCGACACCCTCGAGGCGCTGCTCGGCGCGATCTACCTCCAGTACGGCCTGGACACCGCCGCCATCGTCATCCACCGGTTGTTCGACCCGCTGATGGCCGAGTCCGCCGGCCGGGGTGCCGCGCTGGACTGGAAGACGAGCCTCCAGGAACTCACCGCCGCACTCGGCCTCGGCGTTCCGGAGTACCGGATCGAGGGGACCGGGCCGGACCACCTGAAGACCTTCACCGCGTGGGTGGTGGTGGCCGGCAACCGGTACGGCGGTGCCGACGGGCGGAGCAAGAAGGAAGCCGAGCAGCGGGCGGCGGAGTCGGCGTGGCGGACCCTCACCGAGCAGGCGGAGAAAGCCGCCGAGCAGGTGGAGAAGACCGCTGACCAGGCCGGGACGGCCGCCGACGGCTCGGTCGACGGCCAGGTCAACGGGACGGTGGACGGCCAGCGGGAGCTGGTCGACGAGGTCGAGGCCCAGGCGCACCATGCCTGAGCTGCCGGAGGTGGAGACCGTCCGGCAGGGCCTGTCCCGCTGGGTCACCGGCCGTCGGATCCACTCGGTGGAGGTACGCCACCCCCGGGCGGTCCGTCGCCACGTGCCCGGCGGCGCGCACTTCGCCGACGTGCTGGCCGGCCGGAAGGTACTCGACGTCCGTCGACGCGGGAAGTATCTCTGGCTGCCGCTGGACAGCGGGGACGCCGTCGTCGGGCATCTCGGGATGTCCGGGCAACTGCTGCTGCAACCGGCGGAGGCGCCCGACGAGACGCACCTGCGGGTCCGGTTCCGTTTCGACGACGGCGGCCCCGAGCTGCGCTTCGTCGACCAGCGCACGTTCGGCGGGCTGGCGGTGAGCGAGGGCGGCGGCACGCTGCCGGCGGAGATCGCCCACATCGCCCGCGATCCGCTTGATCCGGAGTTCTCCGACGCGGAGTTCGTGGCCGCGCTGCGTCGGCGGCGTACCGAGGTCAAGCGGGCGCTGCTCGACCAGAGCCTGATCTCCGGCGTGGGCAACATCTACGCCGACGAGGCGCTGTGGCGGGCCGGGCTGCACGGCACCCGGTCCACCGACGCGCTCACCGGCCCGGCCGCCCACCGGCTGCTCGCGCACGTGCGGGACGTCCTCGGTGAGGCGATCACCGCGGGTGGCACCAGCTTCGACGCCCTCTACGTGAACGTCAACGGCGAGAGTGGCTACTTCGACCGATCGTTGAACGCGTACGGGCGCGAGGGGCAGCCCTGCCGTCGCTGCGGCGCACCGATCCGCCGCGAGGCCTTCATGAACCGCTCGTCGTACAGCTGCCCCCGCTGCCAACCGCGCCCCCGCTCGCGCCGCTGACCTCGCCCTCTGCCGGGGCCGGACGTGTGGTCAGGGGGCCGGGCAGGGGAGGCGCCAGGCGTCCAGGGAGCGGTTCTTACGGATCGAGGCGAAGCCGTAGCCGACGCTTGTGACACAGAAGTCGATGGTGGCACCGGTGTACTCGACGTGGAACACCGGTTTGCCGGCGTCGGCGAAGGGCAGCAACTTGTCGCACCGGTCCAGCCGTACGCACTCCTCGTTGACGGCGAAGTCGAAGTCCGGTGCCAGCGCGGCGACCTGCGGCAGATTGTTGAGCAGCCCGGGGGAGAGGTCCAGCGAGCGGGCCAGCGCGGCGACCTCACGGTTGAACGTCAACTGGTCGTCGAACTCCAGCGCGAAGCCGGAGCGCTTGTCGTAGCCGTCGGCGTCGGCGAACACCACCGCGCCGAAACCCTTTCCACGACAGAGCCGGAACCGGTCGGCCAGCACCGGCCGCAGGACGTCCCACCGGCGTACGTCGAGCCAGACGCGCCCGGTCCGCGCCGTCGTCGCGCCGCGGACGCGAGCCGGGTAGCGGCTGGCGTCGGGGTCGGTCGGGTGCACCGAACCGATGTGCACCTGGCAAACCAGCCGACGGTCCCGGGAACGTAGCTCGCTGGTCTGCGCGGCGGTGGTGTCGACCGGGTCGAGGACGAAAACGTCCGCCTCGACGTCCGGATCGAGCACCCCGTCCAGCTGCCACTGCCACTGCCAGTGCCGCGCCGAGGTGGTCGGCCAACTGGTCGGTGCCCCGGGCGGGGTGAGGTCAGGCCGGCAGGCGGCAGCCGTGAGGAGCAGCGTGAACGTCAGGCCGGCCGGCAGCGCCCGGCGGTGCACCCACCGGGCCGGTCGCCCGCCCAGGCCGAACCGCATCGCCAGCTCCGCAGGTCGCGGGGCGGCGTCGGGCCGCCCGAGCCCGGTACGCCGGGTCCCGGCGTACCCACCCGGTCAAACGAGCACGGACCCGACAAGGATTCGCGGCCGACTCAGCGCGGTGCGGCGAAGACCTGCGTCCAGTACGGGCCGTTGCTGCGCGCCACGCCGACGCCGATCTCGGTGAAGGCGCAGTTGAGGATGTTGGCACGGTGTCCGTCGCTGTTCATCCAGGCGTCCATGACCGCCGCGGGCGTCCGCTGGTTCCACGCGACGTTCTCGCCATAGGTACGCCAGGCGTAGTCGACCCGGTCGATCCGGTCGCCGGGATCGCTACCGTCGCTGCCGGTGTGCGACATGTTCTGGTGGTCGGCCTGGTCCTGGCTGTGCCGCTGGGCTGCGGTCATCAACTTGTCGTCGATGCTCAGCGCGCCGCAGCCGGCCTTCGCCCGTTCGGCGTTGACCAGCTTGACCACCTCGGCCGCCTCGGCGGTGACGCCGTCGGAGGGCGACGGGCTGGTCGAGGCGGCCCGGCTCGGACTGCCCTGGCGGTCGGTGCCGAGCCGGGAGGGGGCCGTGCTCCGCGAGGGCGCGGGCCTGGGCCGGCTGGTCCGGCTCGGTGACGGTGCTGCCGTGGCGGTGCTCGGTGAGGCGCTGGGGCTGGGACTGGCGCTCGGGCTGGTGCTCTCGGGCAGGTCGAGCGTGAGCGCCGGATCCTCCTCCGGCGCGGCGGGGGCGCTGGCGACCGGTTCCTGGCCCGCCGTCGTGTTGGTCGGAGCGTCGTCACCGGGTAGCGCGAGGGCGGCGACGCCGATGCTCACCACGAGCGTGGCGGCCGCGGCGGCACCTCCCATCACCAGGGGGCGCGGCAGTCGGCGGGACCGACGGGTCGCGGCGGTCGGCTCCAGCGCCGGCTCGTCGACACCGGCCAGTTCCCGGTGCCCGGTCTGCGGCGGGCCGTAGTGCGGGCTTACGACCGGTTCGGCGTACGCGCCGGCCCGGTCGGTGTACCCGACGGCCTGATCGGTGTAGCAGTCGGGCCGATCATCGTAGGCGTACGCGCTCTCCTGCGGCGCGGCGTGGTGCACGGGCCAGTCGGTGGCGGTGGGCTCGTCGTCGCGGTGGTGCCGTCCGGTCTGCTGGTGCGGCGCGCCGGAGGCGTCGTACCAGTCCTGCTCCGTTGTCGGGTACGGCTGCTCCGCCTGCCGGTACGTCTCCGTCACCGGGTGCTCGGCAGCGTCGGACCGCCACTGCTCGGTCGGCTGGTCGCGGTACCACCCGTCGGACGGCTCCACCGGATCGTCGCCGAACAGGTAGGACGACCGTGGCGCCGGCCGGTCGGTCAACCAGGCCGGATCGTCGGTCGGCGGTTCCGCTCGCCACGGGGTGCGCTCCGGGTCGATCGGATCATTCCAGCCGTGCACGCCTGTCGCCTCCACGGGTCAGTTACGGGCCGGGGTGACGCTACGTGTTGTGTCTGAGCAGCGGCAATCTGGCTAAGGAAGAGTTAAGAGGAGCCGGTACGTCTGGGTGAGGTGTTCGATGATTCCGCAGCGTAGAGTCGGGGTGTCCGGACAGAGCGTGTCCGCGCCTGGTGGCAGCCTCCCGCGAGGGGTGTGGCCGACGCCTAGATGATCTACGGCCTGCGAGAACTTGACGAAGCAGGGGCTGTCGGCTCAATATGGTGTTGTCGCCAGTCGCGCCCGGTCATGCCCAGAAATTGTGGGAATGGTAGTCGCGTTCACATGGGCGCGCGTTGGCCGGCCTCTCCGGCAGCGCACATCAAGGAGTAAAAATGGCGAAGGCCCTCTACGGCCACGTAGGTGCGGCGCCCGACCGGCGCCTGCTCGACGAGGTCACCCGACTGCGTGCCAGGGTTCAGTCACTGGAGTTCGAGGTCACGCGGCTGCGCGCCGAGAACGATCGGCTCGCGGCGGCTGCGGCGGAGGCGGACGATCTGCTCCGTCTGGCCGAGCCCGCGCTGACCTGATCCACCTGGTCGCCGCACAAGCGGCCGAACCCACCTGGTCGCCGCGCAAGCGGCCGAACTCACCTGGTCGCACGAGAGCGACCGCCGCAACCGGTCGCCACAACTGAATAGCACCACCGCACCTAGCGCGCCGACACCCTGTGCCGGCGCGCAGCTCTGTGCGTGCTCGATCGCCCCCGGCCACGGGGTGTGCAGTCGGGTCCGGCCGGTGTCCGACGGCCGGGCAGGCGGGTCGCGTGGCGTGCTCCACCCGGTCCCGGGTTAGTCTGCGGGTTTACCAGGGTCCGCGCAGCCGGGCGACGGTACGGCGGCCACCGGACGAGGATCGAGAAGGTGTATCTCAAGAGCCTGACGGTGAAGGGCTTCAAGTCCTTCGCCTCCGCGACGACGCTCAAGCTGGAACCGGGCATCACCTGCGTGGTGGGCCCGAACGGCTCGGGCAAGTCCAACGTCGTCGACGCCATCGCCTGGGTACTCGGCGAGCAGGGCGCCAAGGCGTTGCGCGGCGGCAAGATGGAGGACGTCATCTTCGCCGGTACCGCCGGGCGGGCCCCGCTGGGCCGGGCCGAGGTGACCCTCACCATCGACAACACCGACGGTGCCCTGCCGATCGAGTACACCGAGGTCTCCATCACTCGCCGGATGTTCCGCTCCGGCGAGAGCGAATACGAGATCAACGGCGACTCGTGCCGGCTGCTCGACATCCAGGAACTGCTGTCCGACTCCGGCATCGGCCGCGAGATGCACATCATCGTCGGGCAGGGCCGGCTCGACGGGATGCTGCACGCCAAGCCGGAGGACCGGCGGGCGTTCATCGAGGAGGCGGCCGGCGTCCTCAAGCACCGCAAGCGCAAGGAAAAGGCGCTGCGCAAGCTCGACGCGATGCAGACCAACCTGAACCGGCTCACCGACCTCACCGCCGAACTGCGCCGACAGCTCAAACCTCTCGGCCGGCAGGCCGAGGTGGCCCGCCGGGCCGCCGTCATCCAGGCCAACCTGCGCGACGCCCGGCTGCGGTTGCTCGCCGATGACCTGGCCACCCTGCGGACCACGCTGGACAAGGAGATCGCGGACGAGACCGCGCTCCGGCAGCGACGCGAGCAGGTCGAGGCCGAGCACGCCGAGGTGCAGTCCCGCCTGGGCGAACTGGAGGAGGCGTTGGCCTCTGACGCCCCGCTGCTGGCCGCCGCCCAGGACACCTGGTACAAGCTCTCCGCCTTGCAGGAACGGTTCCGCTCGATCGAGCAGCTCGCCGTCGAACGACTGCGGCATCTGACCGCCACGCCGGACGACGAGCGCCCGGGGCGGGACCCGGAACAGCTGGAGGCCGAGGCCGAGCGGGTCCGCGAGCAGGAGGAGGAACTGCGCGCGGCGCTCACCGACGACCAGGTCCGGCTCGCCGAGGCGGTCGAGCACCGCCAGGAGTTGGAGCGGCAGCTCGCCGCCGCCGAGCGGGAACTCGTCGCTGCGGCGAAGGCGATCGCCGACCGGCGGGAGGGCCTGGCCCGGCTGACCGGACAGGTGAACTCCGCCCGGGCGCGCACCACCAGCGCCGGCGAGGAGATCGAGCGGCTCGCCGCCGCGCACACCGACGCGATGGCCCGCGCCGAGCGGGCCCAGGCCGAGCTGGACGCGGTCGCCGAGCAGTCCACCGAGGCCGACCGCGACAACGCCGACCTGGACGCCCGGCACGCGGAGGCCGTCGCCGCCCAGGAGCAGGCACAGGCCACGGTCCGGTCGCTGTCGGACGCGGAGCGGGCAGCGGAGAAGGACGCCGCGACCTGGAAGGCGCGGGAGGAGGCGCTCGCCCTCGGCCTGCGCCGCAAGGACGGTGCCGGCGCCCTCTTGGCCCGCGCCGACCAGGTGCCCGGTCTGCTGGGCGGCCTCGCCGGGCTGCTCTCGGTGGCGCCGGGCCACGAGGCGGCGCTCGCCGCGGCGCTCGGTGGGCTGGCCGACGCGGTCGCGGTGACCGGCGTCGACGAGGCCGTCGAGGCGATGCGCCTACTGAAGATCTCCGACGCCGGACGTGCCGGGCTGCTCGTCGGCAGCCCCGCCGGGCCGGGGATGTCCGGTTCGGCCGACGCGTTGCGCCCGAAACTGCCCGACGGCGCCCACTGGGCACCCGACCTGGTCGACTGCGACGACCAGATCCGGCCCGCGGTGCACCGGGCACTGCGGGACGTGGTGCTGGTGGCGGACCTGTCGGCCGCCGCCGAGGTGGTCACCGGCAATCCCGAACTACGGGCGGTCACCCGGGAGGGTGACGTCGTCGGCGCGTACGCGGCGGCCGGCGGGTCGGCCAAGGCGCCCAGCTACATCGAGGTCCAGGCGGCCGTCGAGGAGGCCCGGGCCAGTCGGCTGGCGGCCGAGCGGACCAGCGCCGAGCTGCGCGAACAGCTGGTCGAGGCACGCGCCGAGGTGGCCACCGCCAAGGAGGCGGTGCAGCACGCCGCAGCGGCCAAACGGGAGGCCGAGAGCCACCGCAACGCCGCGGCACGACGGCTGGCCGAGCTGGGTGCCGCCGCGCGGTCGGCGAAGGCGGAGACCGATCGCCTCGGCGAGTCCCGAGCGCGCGCCGAGGCGGCCCGAGAGCGGGATCTGACCACCCTGGCCGAGCTGGAGGAGCGGCTGCGGTTGGCGGAGGCGACCCCGATCGACGCGGAACCCTCCACCGAGGAACGCGACCAGTTCGCCGCCATGGTGCCGCAGGCCCGGCAGAACGAGATGGAGGTCCGACTCGCGGTGCGTACCGCCGAGGAGCGGGTCGCCTCCATCGCCGGGCGGGCCGATTCGCTGCGCCGGCAGGCCGGTGCCGAACGGGCGGCCCGGGAGCGGGCGGCGGCCCGACGCGCGGCGCGGACCCGGGGCGCCGCCATCGCCCGCGCGGTGGCCGGTGGCGCGCGGACGGCGTTGACCCAGCTGACCAGCAGCATCGCCCGGGCCGAGGAGCACCGCGACGCGGTGGCGCGGGAACGGGCCACCCGCGAGGCGGAGCTGCAGGAGGTGCGGGCCGCCGCGAAACGGTTCGGTGCGGAACTGGAACGGCTGACCAGCCAGGTGCACCGGGACGAGGTCGCCCGCGCCGAGCAACGGCTGCGCATCGAGCAGTTGGAGGCCAAGGCCGCCGAGGACTTCGGCCTGACGGTGGAGACCCTGGTCGCCGAGTACGGCCCGAGTCAGCTGGTGCCGCCCACCGAGGCCGAGGTGGCCGCCGCCGAGCGGGATGAGCTGCCGGTTCCCGAACCGGTCCGCTACGAACGCCCGGTGCAGGAGAAGCGGGCCGCCAAGGCGGAACGGGAACTGGCCCTGCTGGGCAAGGTCAACCCACTCGCCCTCGAGGAGTTCGCGGCGCTGGAGGAGCGGTACAAGTTCCTCTCCGAGCAGTTGGAGGACCTCAAGGCGACCCGACGGGACCTGCTCACCGTGGTCAAGGACGTCGACGACCGGATCCTCGAGGTCTTCGCCAGCGCCTTCGCCGACACCGCGCGAGAGTTCGAGCAGGTCTTCACCGTGTTGTTCCCCGGTGGCGAGGGCCGGTTGATCCTCACCGACCCGGACGACCTGCTGACCACCGGCGTCGAGGTCGAGGCCCGCCCGCCGGGCAAGAAGATCAAACGACTGTCGCTGCTCTCCGGCGGCGAGCGGTCGCTGACCGCGGTCGCGATGCTGGTGGCGATCTTCCGGGCCCGGCCGAGCCCGTTCTACATCATGGACGAGGTGGAGGCGGCCCTCGACGACGTGAACCTGGGCCGGCTGATCACCCTGCTGGCGCAGCTACGGGAGAAGAGCCAGCTGATGGTCATCACGCACCAGAAGCGGACCATGGAGATCGCCGACGCGCTCTACGGTGTGACGATGCGCGGCGGGGTCACCCAGGTGATCAGTCAACGGCTCAACCGGGCCGACGGGGATGACGAGCGGCAGGGCCGCGGCGAGGAGAACGGGTAGTGGCTCGGGAACGCGCGACGGCGCTCCTGGTGGACTTCGACGGTGTGCTGCGGCGCTGGGATCCGGCGGTCGCCGCCGCCGTCGAGCGGGAGTACGGCCTCTCCGCCGGTGTGCTCGGCGAGATCGCCATGCAGTGGGGGCGGCTGCAACCGGTGCTCACCGGCCAGGTCAGCCACGCCGACTGGATGACGAGCGTGGCCGACGCGCTCACCCCGTCGGTCGGTGACGCCGGGCGGGCGCGGGCGGCGGTGGCCCAGTGGCAGCGCTATCGCGGTGAGGTCGACCCGGAGGTGCTCGCGTTCGTCCGCGAGGCGAGATCCGCCGGCATCCGGGTCGGGCTCGGCACCAACGCCACCGACCTGCTCGACGCCGACCTGGCCGCGCTCGACCTGATCGGCGAGCTGGACGTGGTGGTCAACTCCTCGGTCATCGGGGTGCACAAGCCGGCACCCGAGTACTTCCAGGCCGCCTGTGCGGCGCTGGACACGCCGCCGGCCCGGGTGCTCTTCGTCGACGACGAGGATCGGGCGATAAGTGGCGCCCGGGCGGCCGGGCTGTCCGCGTACCGCTGGAACGGCCCGGCCGACCTGCGCTATCTGCGGGCCGCGCTGGCCGCCTGATCCGGCTCCGACCTCGGTCGCTCACTTTGCGCGCCCGGGTCGCGGCACGTGGCGGTGTCCCGCCGACGGGTGACCGCGACATGCCGCAACCCGCGCCAACCAGCCACGCTCTCCGTCACACCCCGACGACGCCGTCGATGCGTTCGCGGATCAGGTCGGCGTGCCCGTTGTGCCGGGCGTACTCCTCGATCATGTGGACGTAGACCCAGCGCAGGTTGAACGTCCGTCGCTTCGGGCCGACCTCGGTGAACGTCTCGTCGAGCGACCGCCCGACGACGGCGGCGCGGGCCCGCGCCACCTCCCGGTGGTAGGTGGCGAAGTCCGCCTCGGCGTCGGCGGCGCTGACGTCGTGGTCGGCGTCCGGATCGTCGTCCGTGTAGTACGGGTAGTCGACCTGCTCACCGGCGAAGTTCTCCCGGAACCACCAGGCCTCCACCTCGGCCAGATGCCGCACCAGCCCGAGCAGGGTGAGGCCCGACGGTGCCACGCTGGCCGTGCGCAGTTGCTCGGCGGTGAGGCCGGCGCACTTGAGCAGGAGGGTCTGCCGGTGATAATCCAGCCAGCCCTCCAGCATGGTGCGCTCGTCGCCGACGTAGGGCTCAGGGGTCCGGTCGACCGCCGGTGCTGTCCAGGTCATCCGGGAATTCTGGCCTGGATGACTGACAACCCGCGACAGGTTTGCGGTGCGCTCAGCGGCCGTCGGCGAGCCGCTGCCGGGCCACCACGTGCAGGTGACCGTCGCCGGTGGTGCCCTCGATGATCACCTCGGCCCCGCGGCCGGCGTGGGTGAGCGTCGCCACCGCGTTGCCGAAGTAGGGCCCGGCCAGCCTGCGCCACTTGACCAGCGGGCGGCGGACCCCCGCCGTGCGGGCCAGGGCCCGGGCCGCTCCGGCCGGGCCGCGCGCCCACCCCAGCCGCATCAACGGGCGCATCCCGGCCGGCACCTGGTTGTGGATCGGCGAGCAGGTGAGCTGGTGCACCGGTGTGCGTACACCGGGGTCGGCGAACCTGACCCGCGCCACGTACGAGTGGTGCACGTCGCCGGAGAGCACGCTTATCGACGCCGGTGGCGGGTACGCCGGCCCGGCGCCCTTGCGGTCGTCGGGCGTGCCAGGTGTGCCGGCGCCGATCCGGGCGAACAGCTCCGCCAGCGCGTCGAACGAGCGGCGGAACGCCGCCCAGTGCTCCAGGTCCAGCGCGCGGCGCAGCCGCTCGCCCAGCCCGGCGACCCACCGCCGGGGCGAGTCGGCCAGCTTCTCGTTCCACGTCTCGACGTGGTGGATGCCGGGCGGCAGCAGCCAGGGCAGTGAGGAGCCGACCACCAGGTGGTCGTAGCCACCGTGGGCGCGGTCGACGAACCACGACCACTCCCCGGGCGGCAGCATCGCCCGCCGACCCGGTTGCAGCACCCGGCTGCACCGGTTGTCCAGCATCACCAGGCGGGTGCGCCCCAGGTCGAGCGCGTAGCTCCACTGGTACTGCACCGCCCGCCAGCGCTCGGTGTCGTGGGCCAGGTCGGCCTCGGTGTCGACGCGCGCACCGAACTCCCGCAACACACCGGTGGCGTCCTCCGCCGTGCTCACCTTGGCGAAGACCGGATCGGCGGCGATCTCGTCCGGCGAGAGGTTGCCCAGGTGCTGGTAGACCCAGTAGGAGGCCAGCCCGCTGGCGATCCGCTCGGCCCACCACGACTGTTCGCGCATGTCGGCCCGCCAGGAGGCCGAGGTGTTCCAGTCGTCGATGATCTCGTGATCGTCGAAGATCATCACGCTCGGCACGGTGGAGAGGAGCCAGCGGATCTCCGGGTCGCGCCACGACTCGAGGTAGAGCTTGGTGTACTCGTCGAAGCTGACCACCTGGTCCTTCGGTGCGCCCTGCGGACGCCGCCGCCGACGGCGCAGCAGCCGCTTGACGGTCGGCGAGGTCTCGTCGGCGTAGACCTGGTCACCGAGCAGCAGCAGCAGGTCGGGCAGGGCGGCCGGGTCCGGGTCGGCCATCACCCGCCGGGCGTACGCGTCGAGCGCGTCCGGCGGCAACTTGCGGGTGGTCGCGTGCTGGGTGGTCTCCCGACAGGAACCGAAGAGCAGGCGGACCGGCTGGTCCCGGTCGTCGGTGGCCCGGGTGCGGATGAGACTGGGCGGGAAGCGGCTGTCCGGCAGCGGCCAGACCACCTCGTCGTCGATCAGCACCTCGTACGTCGTGGCGCTGTCCGGGGTCAGCCCGTCGATCACGACGAGCGCGTAGTGGTGGTCGTACGCGCTGAAGGTGGGGGCGGTGCCGGTGGCGCCGCCGGCCGTGCGGACGGTGACCACGGCCGGCGTCGTGGTCTCCACCCAGACGGTGGCCCGAGTGCCGACGACCCGGCGCAGCAGGGGGCCGATGAGCAGCTCGGCGGGCATGTGGACCTCCAGACGAGAAAGCTTCATCCTTTACTACCCGGCCGGCGGCGCACCACTGCCAACTGTGGCCGAGACTACCGCCGCATCCTGGGCGGACGCCGAGGGCGGTCGGGCGCCGGGTGATCGCCGAGCCCGGCGGGAGCGGTGGCTGAGACGTGATCGCCGGCATCTGACAGGATTCCGGCATGACGGAATACCTCCTCATCGCTCTCGCCCTGCTCGGTCTGCTGATCCTCGGCGGCATCGGGCTGGTCGTGCCGCGGCTGCGCCGACGGCCGCAGCCGCCGCTGCCGCGTACGGAGGTCGACACCCGGGCGGAGGAGGACCTCGCCGGCCCGCCGGTGCAGGCGCCGGAGGCTGACCTGTCCACAGGTGTCCTGGTCGAGCCGCCGGTCGAGGCGCCGGCACCGACCGTCGAGGTGCCCGAGCCGACCGCCGGCCGGCTGGTGCGGCTACGGTCCCGGCTGTCGCGGTCGCAGAACGTGTTCGGCAAGGGCCTGCTCGGTCTGCTCAGCCGGGACCGGCTCGACGAGGACGTCTGGGAGGAGATCGAGGACAGCCTGATCACCGCCGACGTCGGTGTCGACGCCACCCGGGACATCGTCGACCGGCTGCGGGAGCGCACCCGGGTGCTGGGTACCCGTTCGGTCGCCGAGCTGCGCACCCTGCTCGCCACCGAGCTGGTCACCGCGCTCGACCCGGGGCTGGACCGGTCGCTGCACACCGCACCGAAGGAGGGCGTCCCGGCGGTGCTGCTCGTGGTCGGGGTCAACGGCGCGGGCAAGACCACCACCTGCGGCAAGATCGCCCGGGTGCTCATCGCCGACGGCCGCAGTGTGCTGCTCGGCGCCGCCGACACCTTCCGGGCCGCCGCCGCCGACCAGTTGCAGACCTGGGCCGGACGGGTCGGGGCCGAGACAGTCCGCGGTCCGGAGGGCGCCGACCCGGCCAGCGTCGCCTTCGACGCGGTCAAGCGGGGTATCGAGACCGGCGTGGACACGGTCCTCGTCGACACCGCCGGCCGCCTGCAGAACAAGATCGGCCTGATGGACGAGTTGGGCAAGGTCAAGCGGGTGGTGGAGAAGCACGGCCCGATCGACGAGACACTGCTGGTGCTCGACGCCACCACCGGCCAGAACGGGTTGGAGCAGGCGCGCGTCTTCACCGAGGTGGTGAACGTCACCGGTGTGGTGCTGACCAAGCTCGACGGCACCGCCAAGGGCGGCATCGTCATCGCCGTGCAGCGCAAGCTCGGCATCCCGGTGAAGCTGGTCGGCCTCGGCGAGGGCCCCGACGACCTGGCACCGTTCGACCCGGCACAGTTCGTCGACGCGTTGCTGGGTACCGAACCCACCGGCCAGACCGCGTAACCTCGGGTGACCAGAGACGATCGCGCGTACGCGGGCTGGCGCGACGCGAGCCACCCGTCGCAGCGCCTCGGGAGACCGTACGTGACCTCGCAGGAGATCCCGCTGCACGGCGGGAACGTGAGCACCGTGGTGCGGGTCGGTGACACGGTGCGGCGCAACGCCGGACCGTGGACCCCGTCGGTGCACGCCCTGCTGCGTCACCTGGAGTACGTCGGGTTCACCGGCGCACCCCGCGCCCTCGGCATGGACGAGCGCAACCGGGAGGTGCTGTCTTACCTGGAGGGGGAGTGCGGGGAGTACCCGCTGGCCCCGCACTGGGTCACCGACGAGGCCCTGGTCACTGTCGCCACCATGCTGCGGATGTTCCACGACGCCCAGTACGGCTTCGTGCCGCCACCGCAGGCGGTGTGGCGCTCGTTCGGCCCGCCGCCGCCGGACACCGAGGTCATCTGCCACCACGACGCGGCACCGCACAACGTGATCTGGCGGCCGGACGGCACCCTCGGGCTGATCGACTTCGACCTCGCCTCGCCCGGTGCCCGGATCTACGACGTGGCGTACGCGGCCTGGACGTGGGTGCCGATCTTCTCCGACCGGGACTCCATCACCCTCGGCTGGAAGCGTCCGGACCGGCCGCGCCGGCTGCGGCTCTTCGCGGACGCCTACGGGCTCATTCCGCGCGACCGCCATCGGCTGATCCGGACCATCCGCAAGCGGATCGTGGACCACGTCGAGGGCATCCGCCGGATGGCGGCGGCCGGGGAGCCGGCCTTCGTCCGGATCGTGCACAAGGGCCACCTGCGCCGGCCGATGCGGGATCTTCGGTTGCTCGACTACGAGCGACACGCCCTCGAGCACGCCCTGCGCTGAGCGACCGTTTCGGCGGTCGCTGGGCCGACGGGGGGATAGACCGGCACCAAATGGCCGATCCACCCCCGTCGAAGCGCCGAGGTGTGCGACTTTCTTCACACGTCCGAAACAAGCCGTCATGGTTCGGAAACCGGCCGGGGACCCTGGGTGAAACAGCGGACCACCAGGCTTCCGCGCAACCGGCGTACGGGCGATGCTGCGCGGTGCCGGGAGGGAGGGAGAAAACAACCCGAGAGGAGGCAGCGTGCCGGAGCTAGATTCTGGTGCCACCGCCTGGATTTTGACTTCAGCCGCGCTGGTGTTGCTCATGACGCCCGGCCTGGCGCTGTTCTACGGGGGCATGACCCGGTCCAAGTCCGTGCTCAACATGATGATGATGAGCTTCGGCGCGATCGGCCTGGTCAGCCTTTTGTGGGTGTTCTACGGCTACAGCATCGCGTTCGGTGAGGACGTCGGCGGGATCACCGGTGATCTTTCCGCCGCAGGCCTGCGCGGCATGCTGGAGAGCGGGACCGAGGGTGGCATCCCCGACCTGCTGTTCGCCGGTTTCCAGCTGATGTTCGCTGTGATCACTGTCGCGCTGATCAGTGGCGCGATCGCCGACCGGGCCCGGTTCGGCCCGTGGCTGCTCTTCGCCGGCCTGTGGGCCACCCTGGTCTACTTCCCGGTGGCGCACTGGGTGTGGGGCGGTGGCTGGATCTTCGAGCTGGGCGTGCTCGACTTCGCCGGTGGCACCGCGGTGCACATCAACGCCGGTGCCGCGGCCCTCGCCCTGGCGCTGGTGCTCGGTCGCCGGGTCGGCTGGCCGAAGGACAGCTTCAAGCCGCACAACCTGCCGATGGTGCTGCTCGGTGCCGGCCTGCTGTGGTTCGGCTGGTTCGGCTTCAACGCCGGCTCGGCGCTGGCCGCCAACGGCACCGCCGCGATCGCCTTCATCAACACCCAGGTCGCCACCGCCGCCGCGGTGCTCGGCTGGTTGCTGGTGGAGAAGATCCGGGACGGCAAGCCGACCACCCTCGGTGCGGCGTCCGGTGCCATCGCCGGTCTGGTCGCCATCACCCCGGCCTGTGCCTTCCTGGAGCCGCTCGGCGCCATCGCGCTGGGTGTCATCGCCGGTGTCGTCTGCGCGCTGGCCGTCGGCCTCAAGTACCGCCTCAAGTACGACGACTCGCTCGACGTGGTCGCCGTGCACATGATCGGCGGCATCATCGGCTCGCTGCTCATCGGCTTCCTGGCGATGGAGGTGCTGGCGGGTGAGGGCAACGACGGTCTGCTCTACGGCGGCGGTGTCACGCTGCTCGGCAAGCAGGCTCTCGGTTCGGCCGCCGTGCTGGTGTACTCGTTCGTGGTCGCGTACGTGATCGGCTTCGTGATCAACAAGACCATCGGCTTCCGCGCCGACGCCGACGCCGAGGTCGACGGCATCGACAACGCCGAGCACGCGGAGAGCGCGTACGAGTTCAGCTCCACGGGTGGTGGCGGTGGCGCGTTCGCCGCCGCGGGCATCGGTACCTCGGCGGCGCCGAAGACCGAGCCCACCGAACCGGTAAGCGAAAAGGTCGCCGGCTAACGTTCTGCGAATGGAGGGGTTGGACATGAAGCTGGTGACCGCGGTCATCAAGCCGCACCAGTTGGACGCCGTCAAGGAGGCCCTGCACACGCTGGGCGTGGCCGGTCTGACGGTGAGTGAGGTCCAGGGCTACGGGCGGCAGAAGGGCCACACCGAGGTCTACCGGGGCGCCGAGTACACCGTCGAGTTCCTGCCCAAGATCCGGGTGGAGGTGCTCACCGACGAGATCGACGTCGAGAAGATCGTCGACGCCGTCGTGTCGGCGGCCCGGACGGGCAAGATCGGTGACGGCAAGGTCTGGGTGACCGCCGTTGAGGAGGTCGTCCGGGTCCGTACCGGCGAGCGCGGCCTGGACGCACTGTAGGGCGCTGATCGATGACCTCGTTGACCAGCAGGGCAGCCTCGGAACCCCCCGGTAGCGCTGACCTCCTGGTCAACGAGGTCGTCGGCGTACCGGCCGGGATCGGCGCGACGGCGCGTCGGGCCCGGGCCGACGCGTACGACGCCTGGCTGGCCCGGTTGCTGCCGGACCGGCCGGGCGTCGCGCTGCTCGCGGTCGGCGGGCTGGGCCGGCGGCAGTGCGCCCCCTACGGCGACCTCGACCTGGTGCTGGTGCACGCCGGGGTGCCCGGCATCGACGAACTGGCCGCCGCCCTCTGGTACCCGATCTGGGACGCCGGGCTGCGGCTCGACCACTCCGTCCGGACCGTCGCCGAGGCGCTGTCGGTCGCCCAGGACGACGTCAAGGTGGCCCTCGGGCTGCTCGACGCCCGGCTCGTCGCCGGTGACCCGGACCTCGCGGACACGCTGGTGAGCAGCGCGACCGACCATTGGCGGCGCACCGCCGTCCGCCAGCTCGCGCCCCTGCGGGAAAGCACCGCCGCCCGCTGGCAGGCCCACGGCGAACTGGCTCACCTGCTGGAGGGCGACCTGAAGGAGGCGGCCGGGGGGCTACGTGACGTCGGCATCCTGCGGGCCATCGCCACCGCCGGGATCACCGACGCGCTACGACCCGCCGTACACGCCGCACACCTGCGGCTGCTGGACACCCGGGACGCGCTGCACCAGCAGGTCGGCCGGCGCGTCGACCGGCTGCTCGCCCAGGAGCGCGACGGGGTGGCCGCCCTGCTCGGCCTGCGTCGCACACCGTCCGGCGTCGCCGAGGACGCCCCGCCGGGCACCGTGCCGCCGCAGCCGGCCGGGTCCGCACCGGAGCAGCGGTACGGCCCGGCGTCGCGGGGTGAGGACGGCGACGGCGACACCCTGCTGCGTCGGGTCGCCGGTGACGCCCGGACCGTCAGCCACGCCCTGGACGACGCGCTCCGCGCCACCGACCGGCTGCGCTCCGGTCGCCGTCGTGGCGCCGACGGAAGGCCACTGCGCCGCCCGGTGGCCCGGGACGTGGTCGAGCACGACGGCGAACTGGTGCTGGCCCGCACCGCCATCGGCGCCCGCCCGGACGCCAGCCTGTCGCTGCGGCTGGCCGCCGCCGCGGCGACCACCGGGCTGCCGATCGCCCGCGCCACCTGCGAGTGGCTGGCCGCGTACTGCCCGCCGCTGCCCACGCCCTGGCCGGCGGAGGCCCGCGCCGCCCTGACCACGCTGCTCGGAGCCGGCACCGGCATGATCCCGGCCTGGGAGACCTGCGACCGGTACGGGCTGATCGACGGATGGTTGCCGGAGTGGACCCGGCTGCGCAGCCTGCCCCAGCACAACCCGGTGCACCGGTTCACCCTGGATCGGCACCTGGTGCAGACGGCCGCCGAGGCCAGCCGGCACACCCGCGACGTGGATCGTCCCGACCTGCTGCTGCTCGGCGCGCTCCTGCACGACGTCGGCAAGGGGCTCCCCGGTGACCACAGCGTGGTGGGCGCGCCGATCGCCGAGGGGATCGCCACCCGGATCGGCCTGCCGGCCGCCGAGGCGACGCTGATCGGCACGCTGGTCCGGCTGCACCTGGTGCTGCCCGAGGTGGCCACCCGGCGGGACCTGTCCGACCCGGTCACCATCGCCCGGGTGGCCGAGTCGGTCGGCGACGTCACCACCCTCGACCTGCTGTACGCGCTGGTGCGCGCCGACGCCGCCGCCACCGGCCCGGCCGCCTGGTCGGACTGGAAGGGCCGGCTGGTCGCCGAGTTGGTCGCCCGGGTACGCACCACCCTCGACACCGGCGACGTACCTGCCCCGCCGGCACCGGACCCGGCGCTGGTGGCCGGGCCGCTGCCGGTCGTACACCTGACCGGGGACCGGGTGTCGGTGGCCGCGGCCGATCGTCGGGGCCTGCTCGCGACGGTGGCCGGCTGCCTGGCCCTGCACCGGCTGGAAGTGCTCGCCGCCGACGCCTCGACCGTGGACGGGCGAGCCCTGGTGCAGTGCCGGGTGCAGCCGCGCTACGGCCTGGCCCCGGATCCGGTGGCGCTGAGCGCGGACCTGCGTCGCGCGGTACGCGGCGACGTGTCGGTGACCCAGCGGTTGCGCGGTCGGGCCCTGGCCGCACGGGGGGCCGGGGCCCAACCGCGGGTGGTCTGGCACCGCGACGCCGCCACCGACGCGGTACTGCTGGAACTGCGGGCCGCCGACGCCGCCGGCCTGCTCTACCGGGTCACCAGTGCGCTCGACGCGGCCGGCGCCCAGGTCCGGGCGGCCCGGATCGCCACCCTCGGCGGCGACGTGGTCGACGCCTTCTACCTGGTCGGTGGTTGGCCCCCGGAGGACGAACGGGCCCGCCTGGAGGCAGCCGTGCTCGCCGCCGTCTGAGCGACGCCCGAAGGATCTGTGGCAGTGAAGGCGTCGACCGGGCGGCGTGTCGGCGACCGCAACTGCCACAGACCTGCCCCCAGCGGTGGGCTGCCCGGCCGGGAGCGGGGGTGTGGGTGGCGGGCTACCCTAGCGGTGGTCGGACAGCTCACCCGGCCTCGTTCGTGCTCATCGGAACACTGACAAACGGGATGTTCGCGTGTTTGACACCTTGAGTGACCGCCTTTCCGGGATCTTCACCAAGCTCCGCGGCAAGGGACGTCTCACCGACGCCGACATCGACGCCACCGCGCGCGAGATCCGCCTCGCGCTGCTGGAGGCGGACGTCGCGCTGCCAGTGGTCAAGGGCTTCATCGCGAACGTCAAGGAGCGGGCGCGCGGCGCCGAGGTCTCCCAGGCGCTCAACCCGGCCCAGCAGATCGTCAAGATCGTCAACGAGGAACTGATCGCCGTGCTGGGCGGCGAGGGACGGCGGCTCCAGTTCGCCAAACAGCCGCCGACGGTGATCATGCTGGCCGGCCTCCAGGGCTCCGGCAAGACCACGCTCGCCGGCAAGCTGGCCCGCTGGCTCAAGGCCCAGGGCCACCAGCCGCTGCTGGTCGCCGCCGACCTGCAACGTCCCAACGCCGTCGGGCAGCTCCAGGTGCTCGGTGGCCGAGCCGGCGTCGAGGTGTACGCTCCCGAGCCCGGCAACGGCGTCGGCGACCCGGTGCAGGTGGCGAAATCCTCGATCGAGCACGCTCGCCGGGCCGCCCGGGACGTCGTCATCGTCGACACCGCCGGCCGGCTCGGCATCGACGCGGAGATGATGCAGCAGGCCGCCGACATCCGGGACGCGGTCAACCCGGACGAGGTCGTCTTCGTCATCGACGCGATGGTCGGCCAGGACGCGGTCCGGACGGCCGAGGCGTTCCGGGACGGCGTCGGCATCACCGGCGTGGTTCTCTCCAAGCTCGACGGCGACGCCCGGGGTGGTGCCGCCCTGTCGGTCCGTGAGGTGACCGGGCAGCCGATCCTGTTCGCCTCCACCGGCGAGAAACTGGAGGACTTCGACGTCTTCCACCCCGACCGGATGGCCAGCCGGATCCTCGGCATGGGCGACGTCCTCACTCTGATCGAGCAGGCCGAGGCGGCCTTCGACACCGATCAGAAGGAGAAGATGACCGCCAAGCTGATGGGCGGCGAGCAGTTCACCCTGGAGGACTTCCTCGACCAGCTAATCGCGGTACGCCGGATGGGGCCGATCGCCAACGTGCTGGCCATGATGCCGGGCATGGGGCAGGTCAAGGACCAGCTCGCCGAGCTGGACGACAAGCACTTCGACCGGATCACCGCGATCATCAGGTCGATGACCCCGGCCGAGCGCACCAACCCGAAGATCATCAACGGTTCCCGGCGGGCCCGGATCGCCAACGGCTCCGGCGTCACCGTGATGGACGTCAACCAGCTGCTCAACCGCTTCACCGACGCGCAGAAGATGATGAAGCAGATGGGCGGCATGATGGGCCTGCCCGGTGCCGGTCGGCGCAAGGCGACCAAGTCGCCGAAGAACAAGCGCAAGGGCACCAAGGGTGGCAACCGGCCGCGCAGCGGCGCCGGCACCCGAGGCGTACAGGGTGGCTTCCCGGGCGGGATGCCGCAGTTGCCGCCGGGGATGAACCCCGACGACCTGGCCGCCGGTCAGGGTCTGCCGCCGGGCTTCAAGCTGCCGAAGATCGACTTCAACAAGTTCGGCAAGGACGGTAAGCCGCCCCGCTGAGCGTGTCGGTGACGGCGGGTGACGTCATCAGCTCCTAGGGTGATGTCGCCCCTGGAAGGAGGAGTCATGACCGTGGCCCCCATGCTGCCCATCCCACCCGAGCGCTCGGAGTGGACGGTCGACGACCTCGGCGAGCTGCCGGAGGACCTTCCGTACGAACTGGTCAACGGAAGGTTGATCGTGCCGTCGCCGACCGCCCTGCATCAGGATCTCTGCGTCGAGCTGCTGCTCGCGCTCAGAGTCAACTGCCCGCCCGACTACCTGGTCAGCATCGACCTGTCGATGCGGATCGACCGGCGCAACGAGCCCCGGCCCGACGTGGTCGCCATCCGCCGGGAGCACGCGAACCGTTCGCCCGTCCCGGTGGAGGACGCGCTGCTCGCCGTCGAGGTCATCTCGCCCACCTCGACCTTCCGCGACCTGTACGACAAGGCCAAGGTCTACGCCCACGCGGGGGTCCGGTCGTACTGGGTGGTCGACCCGCTGCACGAGAAGATGACGTTGACCGAGTACGCCCTCAGCGCGTCCGGAGACTACGAGGTCACCACGCACACCGAGGACCTCTTCGTCAGCGAGCGGCCCTGGAAGGTGTCGGTGGACCTGCCCGCGCTGACCGTGCGGCGGGCCGGGCTTCTGGCGCGCGACGGGCAGTGATCGGGTAGGACTGTGCGCATGGCTCTGCATGTGCGCGGTGTGCTCCTGCCCGACGACGAGGTACGCGACCTGTGGCTGGTCGGCGACCGGGTCACCTTCGAACCGGTGCCCGGCGCGGAGACGGTCGCCGACGGCGGTTTCATCCTGCCCGGCCTGGTGGACGCGCACTGCCACATCGGCATCGCCCGGGGCGGCGCACCGATCACCTCGCTGGACCAGGCGCGTGCGCTGGCGCGGATCGACCGGGACGCCGGAGTCCTCGCCCTCCGGGACGCGGGCTCGCCCTTCCCGTACCCGGAACTTGACGACGAACCCGACCTGCCTCGGCTGGTCCGGGCCGGCCGGCACGTGGCACCGCCCAAGCGGTACCTGCGCGACATCGGTGTGGAGGTGGGTGCCGCCGAGGTGGCCGCGACCGTGACGGAGCAGGCCGCCGCCGGCAACGGCTGGGTGAAGCTGGTCGGGGACTGGATCGACCGGGGCGTCGGCGACCTGGCGCCGGCCTGGGACGCCGACACGATGACCGCCGCCGTCGCCGCCGCCCACGCCGCCGGGGTACGCGCCGCCGTGCACACCTTCAGCGAGTCGGCGGTGGAGGTCATGGTGCGGGCCGGGGTGGACTCGGTCGAGCACGGCACCGGGCTCAGCCTCGACCTGATCGACCTGATGGCCCGGCAGGGCACCGCGCTGGTTCCCACGATGATCAACATCCGTACCTTCGGCCACATCGCCAACCAGGCCCGGGCCAAGTTCCCCGGGTACGCCGAGCACATGCTCGCCCTGCGTGACCGCTTCCCGCAGGTGGTGCGGTCCGCGTACGAGGCCGGTGTGCCGATCTACGTCGGCACCGACGCCGGTGGCGGCATCGACCACGGCCTCGCCGTCGAGGAGATGCTCCTGCTGCACGAGCAGGCCGGCATGTCCACCCTGGACGTGCTCGCCGCCGCCTCCTGGGGAGCCCGCGCCTGGCTCGGCCTCCCCGGCCTCGTCGAAGGTGGCCTGGCCGACCTCGCCATCTACCCCGAAGACCCCCGCACCGACCTCACCACCCTCCGCACCCCCACCCACCTGATCCTCCGCGGCCACCCCCTCCCCTGACCCCACCCCCACCTGCCCCCACCCACCCCCCGCCGCCTGCCCGCGGTGATCAAGAAGTTCGCGTCAGATTCCAGCCCCCGGGCGACGCAAACTTCTTGATCATCGCGGCGGAGGGTGGGTGGGTTGGGCGTGGGGGGTGGGGGAAGGGCGCATAGGATGTGCGGTCATGGCGCGCGTGCTTACTCCCCGGGCAGAGGATTTTCCTCGCTGGTACCAGGATCTGATCGCCAAGGCGAAGCTGGCCGACAACGGGCCGGTGCGGGGCACCATGGTGATCCGACCGGCCGGTTATGCCATCTGGGAGCGGATGCAGGCCGAGATGGACGACCGGATCAAGGCCGCCGGGGCGGAGAACGCGTACTTCCCGCTGTTCATCCCGGAGAGCTACCTCAAGCGCGAGGCCGAGCACGTCGAGGGTTTCTCGCCGGAGCTGGCCGTGGTCACCCACGGTGGCGGCAAGCAGCTTGCCGAGCCGGTGGTGGTGCGGCCGACCAGCGAGACGGTCATCGGCGAGTTCATGGCCAAGTGGATCGACTCCTACCGGGACCTGCCGCTGCTGCTCAACCAGTGGGCCAACGTGGTCCGCTGGGAGCTGCGCCCCCGGGTGTTCCTGCGGACCAGCGAGTTCCTCTGGCAGGAGGGCCACACCGCGCACGCCACCCGCTCCGACGCCCGCGCCTACGCCCGCAAGATCCTGCACGAGGCGTACGAGGACCTGATGGTGAGCGTGCTCGGTATCCCGGTGGTGGTCGGGCTCAAGACCGCCCGCGAGCGTTTCGCCGGCGCGACCGCCACCTACACCTGCGAAGGCATGATGGGCGACGGCAAGGCGCTTCAGCTAGGCACCAGCCACGAGCTGGGCCAGAACTTCGCCAAGGCGTTCGACATCAGCTACTCCTCGGCCGAAGGGGGCCGGGAACACGCCTGGACGACATCCTGGGGCACCTCGACCCGGATGCTGGGCGGCCTGATCATGTGCCACGGCGACGACAACGGGCTGCGGGTGCCGCCGAGGCTGGCGCCGACCCAGGCGTACGTCATGGTGGTCAAGGACGGTGACGGCGTCACCGAGGCGGCGGCCAAGCTGCGCGACGCGCTGCGGGACGCCGGTGTCCGGGTGACGCTCGACGACCGCACCGACACCCCGTTCGGCCGCCGGGCCGTCGACGCCGAGCTACGCGGCTATCCGGTACGCGTCGAGGTCGGTCCCCGTGACCTGGCGGCAGGCAACGCGGTGGTGGTCCGCCGTACCGACGGCTCGAAGGCGCCCACGCCGGTGGCGGACGTGGTCGGTGCGGTGCTCGCCGCTCTCGATGCCGACCAGCGGGCGCTGCACGACCAGGCGCTGGCCTTCCGCGAGTCGCGCACGGTCGACGTGGCGACCCTCGACGAGGCGCTGGAGGCGGCTACCACCGGCTGGGCCCGCGTCCCGTGGTCCGTCGTCGGCGTCGACGGCGAGGCCAAGGCCAACGCCCAAGGCGTCACCGTCCGCTGCCTGGTCCGCGCCGACGGCACCGTCCCCGACACCGAGACCGAACCCGACCTCATCGCCATCCTCGCCCGCGCCTACTAACCCACCCCACCCCACCCCATCGACGTGGTTGATCATGAGGTTAGCGGCGAAGTTGATCTCCAAAATTGCCGCTAACCTCATGATCAACGATGGGTGGGACGGGGTGGTGGGTGGTGAGGGGGCGGGTAGGGTCGGGGTGTGGGGTTTGAGCGGGGTCGGGTGGTGGTGCACCGTAACGTGCGGCGGGGGCGGGTTGGCTGGGTACGGCCGGCCCGGGTGGTCAGCGACGACGAGCGGGGGCTGCTGCTCTGGGTGGCCGAGGGCAGCCCGGTGGCCGGCGAGGTCAACGAGGCCGGGCTGGGCATGCGGGCGGTGCCCTTCCGGGAGTGGCTGACTCCGACCTACCGGCTGGCGCAGGGCCGCTGGAACGGCCCACCCTTGTTGAAGTTCCTGCCCACGGGCGCTGCCCATTCGGTCTGGTGGTTCCGTGACGTGCAAGGCCGCTTCGCCGGCTGGTACGTCAACCTGGAGGAACCGGGGGTCCGGTGGGACGACGGCGGGCTGGCCGGCGTGGACATCGTCGACCAGGATCTCGACGTGTGGGTCCGTCCGGACCGCAGTTGGGAGTGGAAGGACGAGGACGAGTTCGTCGAACGGCTGGCCTTCCCGGAGCACTACTGGGTGACCGACGAGGCCGCGGTGCGGGCCGAGGGTAAACGGGTGATCGCACTGGCCGAGGCGGGGGTCTTCCCCTTCGACGGCACCTGGTGCGACTTCACCCCGCCGCCGCACTGGACCGCCCCCGATCGCCTGCCGGACGGCTGGGACCGACCACCGGTGCGCTGACCGGCCCGGGGGTGTCGTTCGTCACGCCGGGTCCGTCCGGGGTGACGTCTGCCGGTGCGGTGTGAGCGTTCCGGCGAGGATCTGGCAGAATGGCTGGCTGGTATCCGGCGCGTGTCCGGCGCCCTCTAACCCGGGCGCGTCGCCAGTCCACCCGAGCGGTCTCCGGCCCAACCCCACTGTGCCGGTTGGCGCTCACCCGTGCACCGCCCGTACCGGGTCGGTGAGATCGCAACAGGAGCGAAACAACCGTGGCCGTAAAGATCCGGCTCCTGCGGATGGGCAAGATCCGCAACCCGCAGTACCGCATCGTCGTCGCCGACTCGCGCACCAAGCGCGACGGCCGAGCGATCGAGTTCGTCGGCATCTACCAGCCGAAGGAAGACCCTTCGGTGATCGAGGTCAAGTCGGAGCGGGTCCAGTACTGGCTGTCCGTCGGCGCCCAGCCCAGCGAGGCGGTGCAGCGGCTGCTGGAACTGACCGGTGACTGGCAGAAGTTCAAGGGCCTGCCGGCCCCGCCGCCGCTGAAGGTCGCGCCCGAGCGGGCCGACCGCAAGGCGGCCTACGAGGCCGAGGCGAAGGCCGCCGCGGGTGTGGCCGACACCCCGGCGAAGCCGGCGAAGAAGGCCGCCAAGGCCGCCGAGGCCCCGAAGGCCGAGGAAGCCCCGAAGGCCGAGGAGCAGCCCGCCACGGACACCGGCGAGCAGGCCTGACATGGCACTGCGGCCGGCGTTGGAGCACCTGGTCAAGGGCATCGTCGACCACCCCGACGACGTGCGCGTCCGGATGGTCGACTCCCGGCGAGGGAAGCGGCTGGAGGTCCGGGTGCATCCCGAGGACCTGGGCACCGTGATCGGGCGGTCCGGCCGGACCGCCAAGGCGCTGCGCCAGGTGATCGGCTCCATCGGTGGGCGCGGCGTACGCGTCGACATCATCGACTCGTACTGATGCAGCTCATCGTCGGCAGGATCGGTAAGCCGCACGGCATCCGCGGTGAGGTCACCGTGGAGGTGCGTACCGACGAGCCCGAGACGCGGTTCGCCCCCGGCATGGTGCTCAAGACCGTGCCGGGGGCGAACGCCGCCCAGCCCGCACCGGACGGTCCCGGTGTGCCGTTCCGGACGCCCGACACGTTGACCGTCGAGTTCGCGCGGCGGCATCAGGGGCGGCTGCTCGTCGCCTTCGACGGGGTGCTGGACCGCGACGTCGCCGAGGCGCTGCGGGGCACCCTGCTCGCGGTGGACAGCGCCGACGTCAGCCCGCCGGAGGATCCGGAGGAGTTCCACGATCACCAGTTGGTCGGGCTGGCCGTGGTCACACCGACCGGCGAGCAGTTGGGTGAGGTGGCCCGGATCGACCACGCTCCCGCCTCCGATCTGCTGGTGCTGCGGCGTCCCGAGGGGCGCACGGCGCTGATCCCGTTCGTCAAGGCGATCGTCCCCGAGGTCGATCTCGCCGGTGGCCGGGTCGTGGTGGACCCACCCGGCGGCCTGCTCGATCTCTAGCTGGCGGAGCAGCCTGATGCGCGTCGACATCGTGTCGATCTTCCCGGAGTACTTCGCACCGCTGGACCTGTCGCTGATCGGCCGAGCGCGGGCCAACGGCACGCTGCGGCTGGCCGTACACGATCTGCGGGGCTGGACCCACGACGTGCACCGCACCGTCGACGACACCCCGTACGGCGGCGGACCCGGCATGGTGATGCGGCCGGAGCCGTGGGGCGAGGCGTTGGACGCCCTGGCACCGGCGGAGCTGACCCCGCCACGGCTGCTGGTGCCGTCGCCGGCCGGCGTGCCCTTCACCCAGGCGATGGCCCACGAGTTGGCGGCCGAGCCGCACCTGCTGTTCGCCTGCGGCCGGTACGAGGGCATCGACCAGCGGGTCCTCGACCACGCGGCGACGCGGATGCCGGTCGCCGAGGTGAGCCTCGGTGACTACGTGCTCCTCGGCGGCGAGGTGGCGGTGCTGGTGATCCTGGAGGCGGTGACCCGGCTGCTGCCGGGGGTGCTCGGCAACGCCGGTTCGCTGACCGAGGAGTCCCACGCGCACGGGCTGCTGGAAGCGCCGATGTACACGAAGCCGGCCACATGGCGCGGACTGCCGGTGCCGGAGGTGCTCCGCTCCGGCGACCACGGCCGGATCGCCCGCTGGCGTCGTGACGAGGCGCTGGTCCGCACCGGTCGCCGCCGGCCGGACATGCTCACCGGGCTGGATCCGCAGAGCCTGGACAAACGGGACGTGGCGGCGCTGGACCGGGCCGGATTTCAGGTGCCCGGACCGGATGTGGCAAAGTAGGGGGGTTGCCGCAGTCGTCCGCGCCCGTGGGCGGCTGCGAGGATCTCCGACCGGGGTCGGTTCGCGTCGGCCACCACCCGGGGATCAGTATCACCCATCCGCGCGCCGAGTGACGGTGCGCCGTGAGCCTCACGAGGACACAGCGATGAACATCCTGGACGCCCTTGACGCCCAGTCGAAGCGCACCGACCTGCCCGACTTCCGTGCCGGTGACACCGTCAAGGTGCACGCCCGGGTGGTCGAGGGGGCCCGGTCCCGGGTCCAGATCTTCCAGGGCGTCGTCATCCGCCGCCAGGGTGCCGGGCTGCGCGAGACCTTCACCGTCCGCAAGCTCAGCTTCGGCGTCGGCGTCGAGCGGACCTACCCGATCAACAGCCCGGCGATCGACCGGATCGAGGTCGTGGTTCGCGGTGACGTCCGCCGGGCCAAGCTCTACTACCTGCGGGAGCTGCGGGGCAAGAAGGCCAAGATCAAGGAGCTGCGCGAGAAGCAGCCGAGCTGATCTCGCACCGCGCCACGCCGCCCGAACTGCGCGTATGCCGTACCGGCCAGTCCGCACTACCCTGGTCGTACGGGCGCAGCGCGGCGGTGACCCGCCTCGTGTGTGGCGGGTGACCTCCACTACCGCCCGGGGAGCCTCGACGAGGTTCCCGGGCGGTAGTTGTTTCTGCGGACCGGGGAGTGAGCGTGGTACAGGCGCTTGACGACAGCGGCGCGGCCGATCCGTGGCGCCGACGCACCCGGCGCGGTAAACGGCAGATGCCGCTCTGGCAGGAGTTGCCGCTGCTGCTCATCGTCGCCTTCTGCCTGGCGGTGCTGATCCGCACCTTCCTGCTCCAGGCGTTCTTCATCCCCTCCGGGTCGATGGAGGACACCCTGCTCGTCGGCGATCGGGTCGTGGTCAACAAGGTCGTCTACAACGTCCGGAACCCACAGCGCGGCGAGGTCGTGGTCTTCCGCGGCACCGACCAGTGGGTCCCGCAGGTGGACGTGCAGCCGCCCACCAGCTTCGCCGACAAGCTCGGCCGCACCGTCGGCGATCTGGTCGGCGTCGGTCGGCCCGGCGAGAAGGACTTCATCAAGCGCGTCATCGCGCTGCCCGGGGACCGGGTGAGCTGCTGTGACGACCAGGGACGGGTGCTGGTCAACGGCACCCCGCTGGACGAGTCGGCGTACGTGCTGCGCGACTCGCCGCTCGATCTCCCGCCGAATCCGCAGGAGTGCCGTTCCCGCCGGTTCGAGGAGATCGTGGTCCCGCCCGGTCAGATGTTCGTCCTCGGCGATCACCGGCAGGTCTCGCAGGACGCCCGGTGCCAGGGCACGGTGCCGATCGACAACGTGGTCGGGCGGGCGTTCGCGGTGGTCTGGCCGTCCGACCGGTGGCATTCGCTGCCGATCCCCGACACCTTCGCCACCGTCGCCCCGCCACCCACCGCCGGCGGGGCGGCCCCGGTACGCCCCGACCCCGACGGAGGTGTCGTCCTGCTGATCCCGATTGCGGCCACACTTTCCGTTCTCGCGCGTTCCGGACGGTGGCGCTCGGTCGGGCAACGTAGGCTCCTCCCGTGATTGACGAGCAGACCGACAAGCCGCGCCACTCCTTCTGGAAGGAACTGCCCATCCTCCTCGGGGTGGCGATCCTGGTCGCGGTACTGGTACGTGCCTTCGTACTGCAGACCTTCTTCATCCCCTCGCCGTCGATGGAGAACACTCTCAAGATCGACGATCGGGTACTTGTCAACAAACTCGTCTACCACACCCGTTCGCCGCATCGCGGCGAAGTGATCGTCTTCAAGGCACCGATGGAGTGGAGTGGCAATCCGGCGGGGGAGGACTTCATCAAGCGGGTGATCGGTGTCGGCGGCGATCGGGTGGTCTGCTGCGACGACCAGGACCGCCTGCTGATCAACGGCACCCCGCTCGACGAGCCGTACATCTTCTCGGTCGACGGTCAGCGGGACAAGCCGGCGGACCAGGAGTTCGACGTGCGGGTGCCCGAGGGTCGGCTCTGGGTCATGGGCGATCACCGGTCCGCCTCCGGTGACTCGCTGGAGCACTACCAGCAGTCCGGGCAGAACATCGAGGCCGCCACCATTCCCGAGGACGACGTGGTGGGGCGCGCCTTCACCATCTTCTGGCCGTTCGACCGGGCCAGGATCCTGACCGTGCCGGACGAGTTCGAGGCCATCCCCAGTTCCTGACCAGGGCCGGCACCGTCGGTGAACGGGCGTCCACCCGTCCCGGACAGCGCGGCGTGGGGGACGTCGCAGGCATCTGGCAGTCTGGTGCGGTGACCGTCTACACCCCGAGGTGTGCCGCTCGCGTCCTGCTTGTCGACGCGGCCGGCCGGTTGCTGCTGTTCCGCGGCTTCGACCCCGCCCGTCCGGAACGCGGCCGGTGGTGGTTCACCCCCGGCGGAGGACTCGACCCGGGGGAGACGTACGCCGAGGGCGCGATCCGCGAGCTGGCCGAGGAGACCGGGCTCCGTGTGAGCGTGGCCGAGGTCGGTCAACCGGTGCACGCCGACGTCACCGAGTTCTCCTTCGGCGGCGTCTGGTACCGGCAGGAGCAGCAGTTCTTCCTGGTCCGGGTGACGGCGCACGAGGTCGACACGGCGGGGTTCAGCGAGGTGGAGCGGGGCAGCGTCGACGATCACCGGTGGTGGTCGGCGGACGAGTTGCGCGGCACCCGGGAGCGCTGCTACCCAGCTGACCTTGCCGAGGTTCTGGCCCGCGCGTTGGGCACGACGGCTGTCATCGAGGGACGGGCATGCTGACTCCACCACGCACGGTGGTACGCCGGGAGGCCGGGCTCTACGCGCTGGAGCGGGCCCTGCAACGGCGCGGCTTCCGGCATGTCGCCGGTGCCGACGAGGCTGGCCGCGGTGCCTGCGCGGGGCCGTTGGTCGCCGCCGCCGTGGTGCTGCCGGAGGGCCGGCGAGGCGAGATCGACGGGCTGGCCGACTCCAAGTTGCTGACCCCGGCGAGTCGGGAACGGATCCACGACGAGGTCGTCGAGCGCGCGTTGGCGTACGCGGTGGTGGTCGTCCCGGCCGACGAGGTCGACGCCCGGGGGCTGCACGTGTGCAACCTGGCCGCGATGCGCCGAGCGCTGGCGTCGCTCGCGGTCCGGCCGGAGTATGTCCTGACCGACGGGTTCGGCGTGGACGGCCTGGGTGCACCTGGGCTCGCGGTGTGGAAGGGCGACCGGGTGGCCGCCTGTGTGGCGGCGGCGAGCGTGCTGGCGAAGGTCACCCGGGACCGGATCATGGTTGACCTGGACGCCGAGCATCCCGGCTACGGCTTCGCCGAGCACAAGGGGTACATCACCGCGGAGCACACCGCCGCACTGCGTGAGCGCGGGCCGTGTCGGGAGCACCGTTACTCGTACGTCAACGTGGCCGCCGTCTCCGGGCTCGACGGCCGGCCACCCCGCTCGCGGCGACCGCTCGGCGCAAGCCGGGACGAGCCGATGGGGCGCGCAGGCGCCGTAGGGGGTACCGTCGGCGTGGCGTTGGGCGAGCAGCCTCGGCCTCCGGCGCCGGTGGGGGAAGATGTGGTCATGGAAGGCGGAGTGCGATGAGCGCGGAAGATCTCGAGAAGTACGAGACCGAGATGGAGCTCCAGCTCTACCGGGAGTACCGCGACATCGTCCGTCAGTTCTCCTACGTGGTGGAGACCGAACGCCGTTTCTACCTCGCCAACCAGGTCGACCTGCATGTCCGCAACTCAGACGGCGAGGTCTACTTCGAGGTGGAGATGCACGACGCCTGGGTCTGGGACATGTACCGCCCTGCTCGGTTTGTGAAGAATGTCCGGGTGATGACATTCAAGGACGTGAACGTCGAGGAGTTGGAGAAGCCGGACATCTCCCTGCCCGCCGACTCCGGCTTCGGCGGCTGACCCCGCATACCGCCGGAGCGGCGACGGAGGCCCCCACCCGCCGCGCGTCCCGCGTCCCGCGTCCACAGTGCACTCGGTTGGTTCGTCAGTGCCCGGCGGCCTCCGGACGCCCGACGAACTCGAACATCGTCGCGCCGGCCGGCCGCTGTCGCGGCGGACCGAGTAGCCGGTGCGCGCCCACGCCGACCCCCTCCGCCGGGGTGCTGACCGAGACCTGCTCGAACCCTTCCGCGACGAACCAGTCGCAGATCGTCGGTACCAGGTCCGGCTCCCATCGGCCCCGGGTCCAGACGACGGTACCGCCGGTGGCGCAGAGCCAGGCGCAGTGTGCCACCACGGCTCGCACGTCGGCATCGGAGATGTTGCCGAAAATGCCGCAGGCCAGCACCAGGTCGGCCGGAACCATTCCGACGTAGGCATCGCTGTCGGCCGCGTCGCCGCACCTCACCTCGACCCCGGACAGTCCCGCCTCACGGACGGCGGCGCGGGCCAGTTCCACGTTGCGCGGCTCCTGCTCGACCAGCAGCGCGGTCACGTCGCCGCCACGCGGATGGGTCGCCAGCACGGGAATCAGGTCCCGGCCCTGCCCGGCGCAGAGGCTGACCACCCGCAGCGGGCCGGGCGGTGCCTCCGCCAGGGCGGTGCCGATCCGCCGGCGCACCTCGGTCAGCCGCCGCGACAGCGACGAATCCGGATCCTCGTAATGGTGGTGCCAGGCGTACCAGTCGCGGGTCACGCACCGAGCCTAGGCGACGTTCGCCCATAGCAGATCGACCAGTGCGTGCGTGGACTGTCCACAGGACGCCCGGTCGTCCACAGATCGGCCGCCCGGGGCGGTGGACTTCGACGGGCCCGGTCAGGCTCGACGGCATGTCGCCACGGATGTCGATACTCGGCGCACTCACGACGCTCCTGCTGCTGGCCCCCACCGGATCGATGGGCGGCGTGGCCGGGGCGCGTGGTTGGTCGCCCTCGCCGGCCGCGCCGGATGCTCGGCCGTCCCCGCGGTGGCCGGTCGAGGGGGTGCCGCAGCTCGGCGGAAGCGGGCGGTTCAGATGGCCGGTCGACGGGGTGCCACGGCCGGTTCGCCGGTTCGACCCGCCGCCCCGGCCGTGGCTGGCCGGGCACCGGGGAGTCGACCTGCTCGCCCCGGCCGCCGCCACGATCCGGGCGGCCGGCACCGGCACGGTCCTGTTCGCCGGCATGGTCGCCGACCGGCCGGTGGTCACCGTGGGCCACGTCGACGGCCTACGGACCACGTACGAACCGGTCCGACCGACCGTCACGGTGGGCGCGGTGGTGTCGGCCGGTACGCCGCTGGGCAACCTGCTGCCCGGGCACGCCGGCTGTCCGGCCGTCGCGTGCCTGCACTGGGGGCTGCGTCGGGGCGAGGGCTACCTCGACCCGCTGGCTCTGCTCGGTCTCGGACGGGTCCGACTGCTGCCCGTCGGTGACCTCACCGTCAGCCGGGCGCGCTCGATCAACGCTGGACGAGCAGACCGGGCAACCCGAACGCGAGTCGCTGGTACTCCTCGGGCGTGTTGTAGACCTGGCCGCACAGGCGCAGCCAGCCGCGGCCGTCCCAGGTCGTGACGGCGACCTGGGTGGCGAGCCGCTCCGCGATCCGGGTCTGCAACGCCCGGGCACCGTCCAGGGTCGTGGCGAGCCCCGCCGGCAACGGAATGAGTCGCATGGCGACCGTCGGTCCGCCCGGGTCGGGCAGGTCGGCCGGTGGCACGCCAAGCGCGTCCCCCACCACCCGTTGCCCGTACGCGGCCAGTCCGGCGTTGTGCGCGCGTACCCGGTCGACGCCGAGGCTGCGTAGTGTGTAGAGCCCTGCCGGTGCGCTCAACCAGGCCGTGTAGTCCGAGGTGGCCTGCCACTCCAGGCGAGCCGGGAAGCCCGAGTCCTGCTCCCAGGAGACGACAAGCGGCTCGATCCGGTCCCGCCACGGTGTCGCCACCACCAGCACGGCGGTGCCGCGCGGCGCGTACCCCCACTTGTGCAGGTTGCCCACCCAGAAGTCGGCGCCGATGCCGCGCACCGACGCCGGCAGCATGCCGGGAGCGTGTGCGGCGTCGACAAGCACCGGCACGCCGTGCTCACCGGCCACTCCGACGATCGCGGCGACCGGGAACAGCCGGGCCGTTGCCGAGGTGAGCTGGTCGACCACCAGCAGCCGGGTCCGGCCGGGCCGCAGCCCGTCCCGGACGATCTGCACCACCTCGTCGTCGGTGGCGGTCAACGGCACCCGCAGGACCCGGTGCGTCGCCCCGGTGCGGTGGCACTCCCGTCGGATGGAGTAGGCGACGGCACCGTAGCCGTGGTCGGTGGTGAGCACCTCGTCACCGGACCGCAGCCCCAGGGACTGGAGCACCACGGCGGCGCCGGTGGTGGCATTGGTGGTCAGGGCGGTGCCGTCGGGATCGGCACCGAGGAAACCCGCCAGGTGCCGGCGAGTGTGCGCGATCCGGTCGACCAGTCCCTGCGTGAAGAACCGCAGCGGGTCGGCCTCCGTCTCGTCGCGCAGCCGTTGCTGGGCGCGCTGCGCGACGATCGGGACCGCGCCGAACGAGCCGTGGTTGAGGTGGCTGACCGCCGGGTCGAGAGAGAAGAGCAGACGGGCGCCCGTGATCGGCTCGGGCGGCGGCGGGACGCTCACCCGATGATCGTAGCCGTCGGGCTCGGTGTGCCCGGTGGTGCTGCCGCCGTCACCGGTCGGGGATGCCGGGCAGTCCGGAGGTTCGGCACGGCGTCCCGCCGCCGGGTGATTCGTGCGTGACTCGGAGGCCCCGGGCCGCCTACCGTCAGGCGCGCGGGTGGGCCTGGCGGTAGGCGGCCCGGAGCCGTTCCACCGAGACATGTGTGTAGATCTGGGTGCTGGCCAGCGAGGAATGCCCCAGCAGTTCCTGCACCGCCCGTAGGTCCGCGCCGCCTTCGAGCAGGTGGGTCGCGGCGGTGTGGCGCAGCGCGTGCGGGCTGGTCCGGGGCAGCCCCGCCGCCTCGGCGTGATCACCGACGATCCGCCGAGCCATCGTCGGATGCAGCCGGCCGCCCCGGGCACCGAGCAGCAGCGCGTCCCGGGATTCGGGGACCGCCAGCACCGGCCGCCCATGCCGCAGCCAGTCGTCGAGGGCGCGTTGCGCCGGCAGGCCGTACGGGACCGTCCGCTCCCGCCCACCCTTGCCGCGTACCCGGACGACCCGCCGATCCTGGTCGACGTCGGCGGTGTCGATTCCGCACACCTCGCTGACCCGTACCCCGGTGCCGTAGAGCAGTTCGAGCAGTACCCGGTCGCGCAGCCGTACCGCCTGGCCGGCGACGGATGGGTCTTCGGCTGACGGCTGGGGATCGGCGCCGGACGCCGGCCTGCCGGACCCGGGGGTGGCCGCGGGGTGGACGGGTCTCTCGACGAGCAGGGCCGCCTGCTCGGGGCGGAGCACCGTGGGCAGTGTCCGGCGCGGTCGGGGGCTGGCCAGCGTGGCGGCGACGTCCGTGGGCAGCAGCCCGTGCCGGTGCGCCCAGGCGCTGAAGGTCCGGGCCGCGGCGGCCCGGCGGGCCAGCGAGGTGCGGGCAGCGCCGGTGGTGCGCTGCCGGGCCAGCCAGCTGCGGACCGTGTCGAGGCTCAGCTCGGCCACCTCGGTGCAGCCCATCCGCCCAGCATGATCCAACAGCGACACCAGATCGGCGACGTACGCCCGCACGGTGTGTGCCGAGCGGTTGCGGACCGAGGCCAGGTATCCCGCGAACTCGTCCACCGCGTCCCGCAGTGGTGCCGGCAGCGCGTCGTGCATCGCCTGGGTGCCGTTGGCGGCCGGCACGTGCCCGCCCATCCTGCCCACGAGATCCACCCTACGGTCGGTAGGCCCGGACGGGGAACAGGCGGCCCGCCAGGCGGCACCCGGTGATCAGGCGGAAGGTGGGGCGTCACCGCCGATCGGCCTGCTCACCGGCGCGACCGGGCGGGGCCGGGTCGGCGTGCTCGGGCCGGGCTGGGCCGGCGTGCTCGGCCGGCTCGGTGTGACCAGGGCGTAGCCGTCCTCCCGGCGTACCACCAGGGCCAACTCCTCCAACAGCGGCAGTTTGCGCAGCACCGTGCGAACGGCAAGACCGGCCCGCACGGCGAGGGCGTCCACATCGACGCGGCCGCGTCGCGGCATCGCCTCCACGATCGACCGGGCGTCGTCGTCGAGCAGATCGGTGGGGCGTTCGGGCCCGCGCGGCACCGGGGCCAACTCGCCGATCCGACCCACCTCCTCGAGCACATGGGCCAGGCCGGTCACCAGTCGCGCCTCCAGGTACTCCCGAAGCATCTCGTGGGCACCGACCGACATGGCGGAAGTGACCGGGCCCGGCACCACCATCGCCGGTCGACCCAGGGCGATGGCCCGTCGGGTGGTCTGCGTGGCGCCGCTGCGGGCCGCCGCCTCGACCAGCACCGTGCCCCGGGTACCCGCCGCGATCACCCGGTTGCGGATGAGGAAACGGGGACGCAGCGGCTCCGCGCCCGGCGGCCACTCGCTGACCAGCAGACCGGTGTCGGCGATCCGGTCGAACAGCGCCGCGTTGCCCATCGGGTACGCGCGGTCCACCCCGCAGGCGAGCACCGCGACAGTGCGCCCACCGGCGTTCAGCGCCCCACGATGCGCGGCGGCGTCGATGCCGAACGCGCCGCCGGAGACGACCGTCCAGTCCCGGTCGGCCAGGCCGTAACCCAGATCGGTCGCGACGTGGGTGCCGTACGCCGTGGCGGCCCGCGACCCGACCACCGCCACGGACCGGTCCAGCGCCTCCGCCAGCGGCCACGAGCCACGTACCCAGAAGCAGAGCGGCGGTGCGGTCTCGACATCCACCCGGCGGCGGGCGTCGGACAGGCGGAGCGTGCGCAGATGTTCCACCGTCTCCGGCCATTCGTCGTCGCCGGGGATGACGACCCGGACACCCAGTCGCTCGGCGCGGCGCAGCGCCTCGGCGGCGATCATCCTGGCGTCACCGCCCCGACTGCGGGCCGCCACCGACTCGCGTAGCGCCTGCTGGGGTGCTCCGCCGTCCAGCAGCAGGTCCAGCGCGCCCACCGGGCCGAGCTCGTCGACCAGCGCGTGCACCGACCGGGTCCCCGGCTCGGCCAGCCAGGTCAACGCCACCCGTGCCAGGGTCAACTCCTCATGGCTGCTCATGTGCCCTCTCCCGTCCTGAGCGTGATGGCCTCGCCGACGTCTCCCGCGTCCGGCCGGGCCCGCCCGTCGAGGTCGGCGATCGTCCAGGCGAGTCGGACGACCCGGTCGAAGCCACGGGCGGAGAGCGAACCGGAGTCGAGCCGGGACCGCAGATCGGCGGTGACGCGGCCGGGCAGCCGCCACGGCGCCCGACGTAGCTGCGGGCCGGGTATCTCGGCGTTGAGCCGCCGACCCAGCGGTGCCCAGCGGGCAGCCGCCGCCGCACGTGCCGCCACCACCCGCCCGGCGACCACCGCGGAGGATTCGTGACTGGTCGACTCCATCAGCTCGGCGGCGCGCATCGGTGGCAGCCGCACCTGGAGATCGATCCGGTCGAGCAGCGGACCGGAGAGCCGGCCGAGGTAACGGCGGCGGGCCTGCGGGGCACACTCGCAGCGGTCGTCGCCGGCCGGGTTCGCACATGGACACGGGTTGGCCGCGAGGACCAGCTGGGCGCGGGCCGGATACTCGGCGCTGCCCCGGCTGCGGGTCAACAGCACCCGGCCGTGTTCCAACGGCTGACGCAGCGCCTCCAGCGCCGCCTTGCTGAACTCCGGTGCCTCGTCCATCAGCAGTACCCCACGGTGGGCGAGTGAGATCGCGCCGGGGCGGGCGAGCCCGGACCCGCCACCGACGATCGAGGGAACGGTCGCGGTGTGATGAGGTGCCTGGAACGGCGGACGCCGGATCAACCGGCCACCCGCCGGCAACAGGCCGGCGATCGAGTGCAGCGCGGTGACCTCCAGGGCCGCCTCGTCGTCCAGCTCCGGAAGGATCGACGGCAGGCGTTCGGCGAGCATCGTCTTGCCCGCTCCCGGCGGCCCGATCAGCGCCAGGTGGTGGCCACCTGCGGCGGCGATCTCCAGCGCCCGTCGGCCCAGCCCCTGCCCGGCGACCTCGGCCAGGTCGGGTCCGGGTGCGGGCGGCGGCGGGGCGTCGACCGCCGGCTCGATCAGCGGTCTGCCGTCGCGGACGAAGGCGACCAGCCGGTGCAGGGTGTCGACGCCGCGGACCAGCAGGCCGGGCACGACCGCCGCCTCGGCGGTGTTGCCGGCCGGGACGATCACCCGTCGGATGCCGGCCTTCGCGGCCGCGGCGACCATCGGCAGTACGCCCCGGACCGGTCGCACGGTGCCGTCCAGGCCCAGCTCCCCGAGCACCGCCACGCCGTCCAGTGGCAGCAGCGGGAGCTCGCCGGAGCCGCCGAGCAGCGCCACCGCGATCGCCAGATCGAACGCCGAACCGAATTTGGGCAGGGTGGCCGGTAGCAGGTTGAGGGTGATCCGGCGGTTCGGCCACCGTTGGCCGGAGTTGACCACCGCGGCCCGGACCCGGTCGCGCGCCTCGTGCAGGGCGGTGTCGGGCAAGCCGGAGATCACCACTCCGGGCAGGCCGGCAGCGAGATCCACCTCCACCTCCACCAACTGCCCGGTCACCCCGACCAGACCGACGCAGAGCACCCGGGCGTAACTCACCGCGTCACCTCGGCTCGTGCGGTGCCCCGACACGGCACCAGCGCATCGGGTCGACCGGTTCGGTCGCTGTGTTCGCTCACCGGAAGGCGTCCTTGACGTGCTCGACCCGCGCCCGACCGAGGCGGGGCAGCAGCACCGAGATGACGTCGAAGCGCACCTCGTCGGCGGTGGTGCCGGTGGCGGCGAGCCAGGCGGCGGCTAGCCTCCGCAGCCGGCGGGCCTTGCGCGGCACCACCGCCTCGGCGGGGCTGCCGAAGGTGGTGGTCCGCCGCGTCTTCACCTCGCAGAAGGCGAGCACCGGCCCGTCCCAGGCGATGATGTCGATCTCCCCGGTGCGGCAGCGCCAGTTGCGGGCCACCGGGCGTAGTCCAGCCTCGATGAGGTGCCGGACGGCGCAGCGTTCCCCGTAACCGCCGATCGCCTGGTTCCGCTTGGTCATGACCGGCACACTGCTCCGGGCCGGGACTCGCGGCGACCCCGTCGTGGTGACCTGTGGACAACCAAGGGTGTTGTGGACGACCGGACGATCATGTCCCGGATGTGCTAAGCCATCTTCCCGGGCTGGTCAGGTGCGGGGTCGAATGGCGTACCAACTGCCTGTCGCATACGGTGCCGGGCGTGGACGGACGACGCAGTTTCGCCGATGACCAGGAGCCGCGCTGGTATCCGGGCGACCATGACCGTGGCTACACCGACCCGCAGTGGCGTCCGGCGGGAGAGGAGCGCCACCTCGGCGACGAGCCCCGCGCGGTACCCGAGCAGCGCGGTGACGACGACGACCGGTACGGCTCGCCGCGACGTGCGGCGCTGACGGACCCGCTCGGCGACGTGGCGGGGGAGACCGAGCGCTACCGGGCGTCGCGTTCCCGCCGAGCGGAACCGGCGGGACCGGACGTCTCCGGTGAGTTGCCGGTCGACCGTCCCGGCCGACGCGCCGCCTACGAGGTGGGCCCGACCAGCGGCGGAGCGCCGTTGTCCACGGATCCGACCCGCGCCGTGCTGGCCGGATACCCGATCGTCGAGACCAAGCGCGGCCCGGAGGCGACCAACCCGCTGGAACAGCCGACCGGTCCGGTGCCGTCGGTGGCACCCCGGACGGAACCGCCGGTGGGCGAGGCCCCGCCCGGTCCCGCCGACGCCGTGACCGGTCCCCCGGCGGCTGGCCATCCGGTACCCGGCCACCTGGCACCCGGTCAACCGGCGGGCGGCGTACTGCCCGGGGATGGTGTCTACCGGACGCGGCGGCCGGTGCTCGCGGTGCTCTTCGCGGCGCTGGTCGTGATCTTCGAGGTGCCGGCGGTGCGGGTGCTGCTGCACGGCGCGACCGCCGATCCGGTTGCCGCCGGGGACGTGCTGGCGGGCACGTTCCTGGTCTGCGGACTGCCGATCTTCGCGGCCGGCCTCTACGGGCTGCGGACGACCGGGTTCTCGTTGCTCGACGGCGCGCGGGGCTGGCTGCGACCGCCGACGGCCTACCTCACGGTCGGCCTGGCGCTCTTCCTGGTGGCCGCGCTCGCCGCCGGCTGAGGGGTCGGGCCACCGGCTGCGCGTCACCGAGCCGGCGGGTGCGGCGGGGCGTAGCCGGCGGCGGCAGGCGGTCTGGCCGTCGGTGGCGCGGAACCGTGTCGGTGGCTGCACGCGGGTCGACCGCCGTGGAGTGGAGCATCGCCGCACCCGGGCGTGGCCCGGTCGGGAGAGCGCGTACACTGGTCAACCGGCGACCGCCTCGTGCGGTCGACCTCGCGTGCCCTCCTCACGAGTCGTCGTGCGGCGGCGGCCTCCCTGGTCCCGACCCCGGTCGGGCCCACCATGGTCGACGACCGGGCACCAGGACGCCCGGCCGCCGGCTGGGCGGGACAACCAGGGACCGCAAGGAGTACGAATCATGGCCGTCGTGACCATGCGTCAGCTGCTGGAGAGTGGCGTTCACTTCGGGCACCAGACCCGGCGGTGGAACCCGAAGATGAAGCGTTTCATCTTCACCGAGCGCAACGGCATCTACATCATCGACCTGCGCCAGACCCTCGACTACATCGAGAAGGCGTACGACTTCGTGCGCAACACGGTGGCCGAGGGCGGCAGCATCCTGTTCGTCGGCACGAAGAAGCAGGCCCAGGAGGCGATCGCCGAGCAGGCGACCCGCGTCGGCCAGCCGTACGTCAACCACCGCTGGCTCGGCGGCATGCTGACCAACTTCCAGACCGTGTACAAGCGGCTGCAGCGGATGAAGGAGCTGGAGGCCCTCGGTGACCTCAGCGGCACCGCCGCCGGCTACACCAAGAAGGAGACCCTGCAGCTCTCCCGCGAGAAGATCAAGCTGACCCGCACCCTGGGCGGCCTGCGGGACATGCAGAAGCTCCCGGCCGCGGTCTGGGTGGTCGACACCAAGAAGGAGCACATCGCCGTCGACGAGGCCCGCAAGCTGGGCATCCCGGTGATCGCCGTGCTCGACACCAACTGCGACCCGGACGAGGTCGACTTCCCGATCCCGGGTAACGACGACGCGATCCGCTCGGCCGAGCTGCTGACCAAGGTCGTCGCCGCCGCCGTGGCCGATGGCCTGATCGCCCGTTCCGGTCGTCGCCGGGGCGGCGACGAGAAGCCGGAGGCGGGTGTCGCCACCGACGAGCCGCTGGCCGAGTGGGAGCGCGAGCTGCTTGAAGAGCCGAAGAAGGCCGACGAGCAGCAGCCCGCCGCCGAGCAGCCGGCCGCCGAGCAGCCCGCCACTGAGCAGCCCGCCACTGAGCAGCCGGCCGCCGAGCAGCCCGCCGCCGTCTCCGGTCAGTGACCGTTCCGCCGTCCGGTCACCGTCCGTTCCGCTGACGGTGACCGGCGGCGGGTAGACCGGGCACGAACCTCTCGGAACCGGGTAATCGTCACCGCAGACCATTCCACGCAGTCTCAACACCGAAGAGAGAGCCATGTCCCAGATCACCGCCGCGGACGTCAAGAAGCTCCGCGACCTGACCGGCGCCGGCATGATGGACAGCAAGAAGGCGCTGACCGAGGCCGAGGGCGACTTCGACAAGGCCGTCGAGATCCTGCGCGTCAAGGGCGCCAAGGACGTCGGCAAGCGGGCCGGCCGGACCGCCGCGAACGGTCTGATCGCGCACTCCGGCAAGGCGCTGCTCGAACTCAACTGCGAGACCGACTTCGTCGCCAAGAACGATGCCTTCATCGCGCTGGCGCAGCAGCTCGTCGAGCACGGCGAGCGCGCCGGCGTCAGCAACGCCGCGGAGCTGCTGGCCAGCGAGATCGACGGTCGTCCCGTCGCCGACCTGGTCCAGGAGCAGTCCGCCAAGATCGGCGAGAAGCTGGTGCTCAACCGGTTCGCCAAGCTCGACGGCACCGTGGCGGTCTACCTGCACCGCAAGGCGCAGGACCTGCCCCCGGCTGTCGGCGTCCTGGTGCAGTACGCCGGCAAGACCGACGAGGCGGGCGACGCCGACGCGCGCGGTGCGGCGATGCAGATCGCCGCGATGCGGCCGCAGTACCTCACCCGCGACGAGGTGCCGGCCGAGGTCGTCGAGTCCGAGCGGCGCATCGCCGAGCAGACCGCCCGCGAGGAGAACAAGCCCGAGGCCGCGCTGCCGAAGATCGTCGAGGGTAGGGTCAACTCCTTCTTCAAGGACTTCGTCCTGCTGGAGCAGTCCTCGGTGACCGACAACAAGAAGACGGTGAAGCAGGTGCTGGCTGAGGCGGGCATCGAGGTCACCGGCTTCGTGCGGTTCGAGGTCGGCCAGGCCTGAGCCGGCTCGGGGCGTACCGCGCCCGTGGGCTGGGAGCAACGACGAGACGAGGAGGCCGCCGGTGTACGCGACACACACCGCGGCCTCCTCGTCCCATAAGGTCGGCAGCGGCAGGTACGCGCACCTGAGCGCGCCAGTGGGGGAAGGACGGGCGGATGACGCAGGTTGTGAGTGACCGGACGTTGGCGGCGGACGATCCGACGGCACCACCGCCCGGCCGGGCCCGGCGGGTGGTGTTGAAGCTGTCCGGCGAGGTGTTCGGCGGCGGCGCCATCGGTGTCGATCCGGACGTGGTGCAGGCCATCGCCCGGCAGATCGCCACCGTGGTACGCCGGGGTGTGCAGGTCTCCGTGGTGGTCGGCGGCGGCAACTTCTTCCGGGGCGCCGAGTTGCAGAAGCGGGGCATGGACCGGGCCCGGGCGGACTACATGGGCATGCTCGGCACGGTGATGAACTGCCTGGCCCTCCAGGACTTCCTGGAGAAGGAGGGCATTGAGACCCGGGTACAGAGCGCCATCACGATGGCCCAGGTGGCCGAGCCGTACATCCCGCTGCGGGCGATCCGGCACCTGGAGAAGGGCCGGGTGGTCATCTTCGGCGCCGGCGCGGGCATGCCGTACTTCTCCACCGACACGGTCGCCGCCCAGCGCGCGCTGGAGATCCACGCGGACGTCGTGCTGATGAGCAAGAACGGCGTGGACGGCGTCTACACGGCCGATCCCCGGATCGATCCAACCGCCAGCAAGTTCGACTCGATCACCTTCTCCGAGGTGCTGCGTCGCAACCTCCGGGTCGCCGACGCGGCAGCCTTCAGCCTCTGCATGGAGAACGGCCTGCCGATGCTGGTCTTCGGCGCGCAGGGCGACGACACCATCGTCCGGGCCGTGGGTGGCGACAAGATCGGCACGCTGATCACCACCTGAGCCGACCGCCGACGGCGATCTCGGCGGTCCCGGTGACCCGACAAGCCCACGACGAGCACAAGAAGGAGGCGAGGAGACCGGTGATCGACGACACCCTCCTCGAGGCCGAGGAGAAGATGGAGCGTGCGGTCGAGCACGCCAAGGAGGAGTTCGGCGCCATCCGTACCGGTCGCGCCACTCCGGCCATGTTCTCCAAGGTCATCATCGACTACTACGGCAGCCCGACCCCGCTGACGCAGATGGCGTCGGTGGCCGTTCCCGAGCCGCGGATGGCCATCATCAAGCCGTACGACAACTCGCAGATCAATGCGATGGAGAAGGCGATCCGGGACTCGGACCTCGGGGTCAACCCGAACAACGAGGGCAACCAACTGCGCATCCTGCTCCCGCAGATGACCGAGGAGCGCCGCCGGGACATGATCAAGGTGGCCCGGCACAAGGGTGAGGAGGCGAAGGTCGCCATCCGCAACATCCGCCGCAAGGGCAAGGAGGAGCTGGACCGGCTCGTCAAGGACGGCGAGGTCGGCGAGGACGAGGGCCGCCGCGCCGAGAAGGAGCTCGACGACCTGACCCAGCGCTACGTCTCGCACGTCGACGAGTTGGTCAAGCACAAGGAGTCCGAGCTCCTGGAAGTCTGACGCCGAGGTCACCACCTGCTTGATCATGAAGTTGTCGCCCTTGCCACCGGCGTGGCGTGGTGACAACTTCATGATCAAGGCTGCGGGAGCGGGCACCGGTACGTCCTGCCGGGCGGGCGGGTGCAGTAGGCTCGGCACGATTCCCGGTGACCCGACGGTGAACGGTGGGGATCGGCCAGCCGACAGGCCGGCACATAGACGGAGCGCCTCGCGCGGGTAGGGGATGGTAGTGGCTGTGCGTCAAGTGGTGGATCTCGTACCGCTCCCCCCTGGTGCGTGATGTCCCACCTCGACCCCTACGGTGGCGCCGAGGCCCGTGACTGGGATCGCCCGGACCGACCCACCTCGCTGCCCTGGCCGGATCCGGACGTCGAACCCGGTCCGTGGGGCCGTGGCCGGTACGGCGGCGACCGGCCCGCTCCGGAGAACCGAAACGGGCGCGGACCCGGCGGCTGGGACCAGCCACCGAACGGGCGCGGCGCACCCCGCGACCTGGACCACGGTGACGCACCCACCGCACAGATCGCGCCGGTGCGGGTCGGTGCCGGTCGGGACCACGACGAGGCACCCACCACCCAGTTGACGCCCGTGCGGGAGCACGACGACGCGCCGACCACCCAGCTCGCCGCCGTTCCACCCGGGAACGCGGACCTCGGGACGCCGGAGCCCGACGGGACGGACGGTCCGGGTCGGCGCCACCGGGGCCGGCGTCGGGCCGGTGCCGGTCGGCCGGCCACCCAGCAGGGCGCGAGCCGGGCCGGGCGGAACCTGCCGGCGGCCATCTCGGTCGGGGTGTGCCTGGGCGCGGCGGTGCTGCTGCCACTGTTCCTCTACACCCCGGCGTTCCTGCTGGTGCTCGTCGCGGCATTCGGCGTCGGCATCTGGGAGATGTCCCGCGCGGTACGCCGTGGCGGCGCCGAGGTGCCGTTGGTGCCGCTGGTCGCCGGTGGGGTGCTCACCGTGACCCTGGCCTGGTTCGCGGGGCTGGACGCGCTCCTGCTCGGCCTGCTGGTCACCGTGGCGGGAACCCTGGTCTGGCGGCTCGGCGACGGTACGGCCAACCTCCGGCGGGACATGACCGCGGCGACTCTGATCTCGGTGTACGTGCCCTTCCTCGGCGGCTTCGCCGCCCTGCTCGCGTCGTCTCCCGGTGACGGTGCGCTGCGGGTGCTGGTGACGCTGGTCGCGGTGGTGCTCTCCGACACCGGGGGCTACGCGGCCGGCGCCAACTTCGGTAAGCGGCCGATGGCACCGACGATCAGCCCGAAGAAGTCCTGGGAGGGTTTCGCCGGCTCGGTCGGCGCGGCGGCCCTGGGCAGTGCCGTGCTGCTCTGGCTGTTGTTCGACGTGGCGCCCTGGTGGGGCGCCGTGTTCGGGGTGGCGATCTCGGGCGCCGCGGTCCTCGGAGACCTCGCCGAGTCGATGATCAAGCGAGATCTCGGTGTGAAGGACATGAGCAACCTGCTGCCCGGGCACGGCGGCCTGATGGACCGGCTCGACTCCGTCCTGTTCGCGGTGCCCACGGCGTACCTGCTGCTCGTGGTCTTCGTCCCGGCGGTGAACTGAGGCATGGCCCACGGCGGCGGAACCGGGAGGCGGACGAGGCGGGAGCGGATCCGGCGCCTCCGCGGGGGCGTGTTCCGGGCCGGGCGTGCCAGACTGGACGTGCCATGACGAGTCTTCCCCTGATCCCGGTCGACCCGGACGCGCCTGGCGCGCGCCGGGCGGCGATGCCACCGCAACACCTCGCCGACCTCGACCTCGCCGGCCGCAAGGACCTGGTCACGAAGCTGGGCGAGTCGGCGTTCCGGGCCCGACAGATCTCCACCCACTACTTCGGCCGACTGGTCCGCGACCCCGCGCAGATGACCGACCTGCCGGCGTCGTCCCGCGACCGCCTGGCCGACCAGCTGCTGCCCCGACTGCTCACCCCGGTACGCGAGCTGGCCTGCGACGACGGCGCGACCCGCAAGGCGTTGTGGCGGTTGCACGACGGCTCGTTGGTGGAGAGCGTGCTGATGGGCTACCCGGACCGGGTCACCGTCTGCATCTCCAGCCAGGCCGGATGTGGCATGGCGTGCCCGTTCTGCGCGACCGGCCAGGCGGGCCTGACCCGCAACCTCTCCACCGCCGAGATCGTCGACCAGGCGGTGTACCTGGCGGGCGTGGCCGCTTCCGGCAAGGTCGCCGGGTCACCGCCGAGGCTGTCGCACGTGGTCTTCATGGGGATGGGCGAGCCGCTGGCGAACTACAACCGGGTGATCGCCGCGATCCGTCGCCTGGTCGCGCCGGCGCCCGAGGGGCTCGGCCTGTCGCAGCGGCACATCACCGTTTCCACGGTTGGGCTGGTGCCGGCCATCCACCGACTGGCCAGCGAAGACCTCTCCGTGACTCTTGCGTTGTCGCTGCATGCCCCCGATGATGAGCTGCGCGACGAACTCGTGCCGGTCAACCAGCGCTGGAAGGTGTGCGAGGTGCTGGACGCAGCCTGGGCCTACGCGGCCCGCACGGGCCGTCGTGTGTCGATCGAGTACGCGATGATCAAGGACGTGAACGACCAGCCGTGGCGAGCTGACCTGCTCGGCCGGCTGCTGGCCGGCAAGTTGGCCCACGTGAACCTGATCCCGCTGAACCCGACTCCGGGCAGCCGCTGGGACGCCAGCCCGAAGCCGGTCGAGCGGGAGTTCGTCCGGCGGTTGCGCGACGCCGGGGTGTCCACCACGGTGCGGGACACCCGAGGTCGCGAGATCGACGGGGCATGTGGGCAGCTGGCCGCCGCGGAGGACAGTGGCACCGACCCGGCCGGGGAGATGACGGCGTGACCGGGCGTGGCGAACGAGACCAGGAGACATAGTGGCGAGTCAGGGTCAGCGTTTCCGGCGTAAGGCGCTCCGCCGGGGATACAAGGTTGACGAGGTGGACGCCTTCCTGGACCGGGTCGAGGCGACACTTGCCGGGCAGCCGGTCGGAGCGCCGGTGGCCTCGCAGGAAGTCCACGACGTCGTCTTCCGGGTTCGTTTCAACGGCTATGACGAGTGGCAGGTGGACCTGCACCTCGACCGGGTCGAACGGCAGCTGGCGGAGTTGGAGGAGCGCGGCGGCGTGTCCGGTCGCGGCGACGGCCGGATGGGCCCGATGGACCGGATGGGCCCGGGCATGCGGGACGATCGCGGCATGTCCCCGGTGCCGCAGCCGCCGATGCCGCCCCGGGCGATGCCGGCACAGGCCGGGCCACCCTACGGTCGCTACGACGAGCCGACGGGCGCCTTCGCCGGCGGGTACGACAACGCTCCCCGGGGTGGCTACGACGGCCCGCGCGGGGCGGCCGCCCCGATGGGCCCGGGTGCGCCGATGGGCCCTCCCGGCGGCATGGGGCACGGTGGGCCTCCGCCGCGTGGTCTGCCTGCCGGCCCCGGTGGCTACGGTCCGCCGGACGCGCCGGGCGGCTACGGTCCGCCGGACGGCCCCGGTGGCTACGGCCCCCCGGATGAGCAGCGCTTCGACGGGTTCGAGGCGGGTCGGCACGGCCGTACCGACATGACCGCAGAGATCAGGCTGCCGGACCGGGATCCGCGGCGCGGCCCGGCCGGGCCTCCCGGCCTGCCGCAGCAGGCGCTCGGCGGCCCTCCGATGGGCGGCCCTCCGGCAATGGGTGGTCCGCCCGCGATGGCCGGCCCCCCGATGGGTGGGCCACCGATGGCCGGCCCGCCCGGCAGCGACCTCTACCGGGTGGACCAGATCCGCCGCAGCTTCCAGGTCCGTCGCTTCGGCAGCGGATACGACCCGGACCAGGTGGACCGGTTCTTCGAGTCGCTGCTCGGCGGGATGGCCGGGCGCAACCAGATGCCGGTGAACCCGAAGGACCTGGACACGCTGCGCTTCGGGCTGGTGCAGGGCGGCTACTTCGAGGCCGAGGTCGACGCCGCGCTGAAGAACGTGCAGGACATCCTCTTCGGCCGCTGACCGACAGCGATGCGCGAGGGCCCGCCTCCGAGAACCGGAGCGGGCCCTCGCGCTGTTCGCGCCGGAAACTGCGGTGTTTGGCGGACAGGTCGTCGCTGGGGCCGGAGCGCGCAGCGGCGCAGCTCGCCCGAGTGGTCAGGAGCGCAGGCCGTCGCGGGTGGCCCGGATCGTCAGGAGCGCAGGCCGTTGCGGCGCAGCACCACGTCACCGATCACGATGAGCAGCAGCAGCGCGGCCAAACCGATCAGCCAGAGGTTCTCGACCCTGCCCTCGTGGTTGCCGCAGAGCATGGCCAGCAGCGCGAACGCGGTGAGCACCGCGCCGATCCGCCCGGCCTTCCGGTGCCCGGGCTTGTGCTGGTCTGGCGACGTTACCGGCTCGCTGCCTGCCACTGTCGGTCCTTCCTCGCGAACGGATCTCCGGCTAGTCTGGCACGTCCCTCGGGACGGTTTCCGGCCAGGGCCGATGGGCCCCGCTCCGGTGGGTGCAAGGGCACTACCGGCGTCGCGGGGCGAGGACCAGACTGCCTCCGGTAGCGTTCTGGGGCGTACACCTTGATTGTCGTTTGGAGGGGGAACTGCGGTGCGAGTGACCGGTACGGGGCACGCGAGCATGCGGATCGACACGGCCGCGGGCAGCATCCTGTGCGACCCGTGGGTCAATCCGGCCTACTTCGCGTCCTGGTTCCCGTTCCCCGACAACTCTCAGCTCGACTGGGAGGCCCTCGGCGACGTCGACTACCTGTACGTCTCCCACCTGCACCGGGACCACTTCGACGCGGCGCACCTCAAGCGGTACGTGTCGAAGAAGGCGACCGTGCTGCTGCCCGAGTTCCCCACCTCCGAAATGGAGGACGAGTTCCGCGCGCTGGGCTTCACGAATTTCCTGAAGACCCGCAACGAGGAGGTCGTCGAGCTGGACGGCGGCCTGAAGATCATGATCCAGGCGCTGACCAGCCCGACCGACGGTCCGATCGGCGACTCCTCGCTCTGGGTGGAGTACGACGGCGTCCGGTTGCTCAACCAGAACGACGCCCGACCGACCGACCTGAGCACCTTCGCCGAGCTGGGTCACGTGCACGCGCACCTGCTGCAGTTCTCCGGCGCCATCTGGTACCCGATGGTCTACGAGCTGCCCAGCGCGGCGAAGACCGCGTTCGGCAAGCAGAAGCGGGACCGGCAGTTCGACCGCACCTGGCGCTACATCGACGACCTCAAGGCCGACCACGTCTTCCCGATCGCCGGCCCGCCGTGTTTCCTCGACGACGAGCTCTGGCAGTTCAACGACATCTTCGGCGACGAGGGGAACATCTTCCCCGACCAGTCGGTCTTCCTGTCCGAGTACGCGAAGGTCGGCGGCACCAACGGCATCGTGCTGCTGCCCGGCAGCGTCACCGAGGTCACCACCACCGGGGCCACGACCACCCACCCGGTGCCGGTGGAGGAGTTCTTCGCCAACAAGGTCGCCCACCTGGAGGAGATGCGCGAGCGCAAGCGGCCCATCATCGAGGCGGAGAAGGCGTCCTGGCGGCACCCCGAGGTCGACGTGCTAAAGGAGCTGAAGCGGCGCGTCGAACCGCTGCTCGACGAGTCGATCTACCTGGCCAAGGGGGTCGGCGGGCCGGTCCGCTTCGACCTGGTCGGTTACGACGGTGAGAGCATCGAATCCATCGTGGTCGACTTCCCGGGCAAGCAGGTGCGGCCGTACGCCGACGAGAAGGTGCGCTACCGGTTCCGTACCGAGCGGGCGCTGGTGGAGCACCTGCTGCACATCGGCGAGGTCGACTGGGTCAACTCGCTCTTCCTGTCCTGCCGCTTCTCGGCCGCCCGGATCGGGCAGTACAACGAGTTCGTGTACGCCTTCTTCAAGTGCCTGTCCACCGAGCGCCTCCAGTACGCCGAGGGCTGGTACGACGAGCACGAGCGGGCCGTTGACGCCGAGGACATCACCCTCGGTGACTGGGTGGTGCAGCGGCGCTGCCCGCACCTGAAGGCGGACCTGAGCCGGTTCGGCATCGTCGACGGCGACCAGCTCACCTGCCAGCTGCACGGCTGGCGGTTCGACCTGCCCAGCGGGCGCTGCCTGACCAGCGTCGGCCACAAGGTCCGCGCGCACCGGGTCGGCGAGGAGGCTTCCGTCACGGAGGTCACCCAGCCGGCGGGCTGAGCCGTCGCCTACCGGCCGAGGTCGGCGAGGATGCGCTGGGCGGCGTTGTGGCCGGCGGCGCCGATGACGCTGCCGGCCGGGTGACAGCCGGCGCTGCCCGCGTACACCCCGTCGACGCCGGTGGCGTAGGGCATCCGGTCGGCGAACGAGACGGTGTTGTCGACGTGGTGGATGTGGCCTCCGGTGATGCCGAAGTGCGTCTCGATGCCGGGTGGCGGCAGCGGTACCGCGTCGGCGATCAGGTCGCCGGTGCCGGGCGCGTAGCGCTCGCAGATCCCGATCAGCTTGTCGACGTAACCGGGCAGTTCGGCATCCCAGGTGGTGCCGGCCAACTCGTACGGCACCGACTGGACGAACAGCGCCGACGAGTGGTGCCCGGCCGGGTCGGCCAGCGACGGGTCGACGGTGGTGTGCAGGTACCACTCGATCGTCGGCTCCGCCGGCAGTCGCCCGGCCCGCACGTCGGCCCACATGGCGCGCAGCGCCGCCATCGGTGATTCGCCGGCGCCGCCGGCCAGCGTCGCCGAGCCGGGCAGCAGGTGGATGGTGGAGCCGAACGGGCTCGGCGCGCCCTCGGGCAGGCAGGAGAAGCGGGGCAGGCCACGCAGCGCCAGGTTCAACTTGAGGGTGCTGCCGGTGCGCCGGACCGCCGCCATCCGTTCGCTGAGCGTGGTCGGCAGCGCGCCGTCGGGCAGCAGCTCCATCAGCCGGTACGGGTCGCAGGCGCCGAGCACCACCTCGGCGTCGACCTGGCGGCCGTCGGCGAGCACCACGCCCCGGGCGGCACCCCCGTCGAGGCTGATCGCGGCGACCGGGGCGTCCGTGACGATCCGGGCGCCGGAGGCCCGAGCCGCGTCGGCGAAGATCCGCGAGACGGTGCCCATGCCGCCTTCGGCGATCATCCAGGTGCCGCCCGAACCGGGTAGCCGGCACATGTTGTGCACCAGGAAGTTGTGGCCCGTGCCGGGGTCGTCGGGGCCGGCGTTGAGCCCGGACAGGCCGTCGGTGACCGCGTACATGCTGACCAGCAGCTCGGAGCGGAAGTCGAAGCGGGCCAGGTAGTCGGCGACGGAGCCGCGTACCAGGTCGACGAAGATCTGGCGCAGCGCGGGGCGGACGTAGCGGTCGCCGGTCTCCTCGACGCCGAGCGGCTCGGCCAGCCAGGCCGGGGCGAGGTCCTCGCGCAACGCGGCCAGCTCGGCCTGCAACGCCTCGTCGGCGGCGGCGTCGGCGGGGGAGAAGAACTCGGCGAGCTGCGCCCGGGTGGCCTCCGTGTCGGTGCCGAAGAGCAGGTACGGCGAGCCGACCCCGCCGGGGGTGGGCAGGAAGTAGTGCGGGTCGCGGCGCAGCACCGGGATCCGGACGTCGAGCGCGGCCAGCAGCTCCGGCGGCATCAGCCCGAGCAGGTACGACCCGGTGGAGTGACGCAGTTCGGGCACCTTGGGAAACGGGTTCTCGGTCCGCGTCGCCCCACCGATCACCTTGGCGGCCTCCAGCACCAGCACGTCCAGCCCGGCCCGCGCCAGCAGGATCGCCGACACCAACCCGTTGTGTCCCGCCCCCACGACCACCACGTCCGCCCGCCCCGGCACCCCACCACCCACCATCCCCGCACCCTAACCCGTTCGCACCCCGCCCCACCGCTGTTGAGGGTTTGGTTTGTGTTCATGGGGGAGTGGGTTTTGTCGATGGGGTGGGGGACCTAGCGTCGGTGGGGCCCGCCCCCGCCACCCCTGGGAGGTTCCCCTGATGGATCGTCGTACCGTGCTGCGTGCCACCGTCGTCGGTGGTGCCGCCTTCTCGGGCAGCCTCTGGGCCGGTGCCGCGCTGGCCGCACCCGCCCAACCAGGCCCCGGCCCGTACGGGGGCCTGCTGGCCGCCGACGCCAACGGCATCCACCTGCCCGCCGGCTTCAGCAGCCGGGTCATCGCCCGCTCGGGTCAGCGGGTCGCCGGCACCTCGTACGTCTGGCACTGGGCGCCGGACGGTGGTGCCTGTTTCCCGGCCGGTGACGGTTGGATCTACGTCTCGAACTCGGAGGTGCCGCTGATCGGTGGGGCCTCCGCGGTGCGCTTCCGCGCCGACGGGTCGATCGCCACCGCGTACCGCATCCTCGGCGGCACCAACGTGAACTGCGCCGGTGGGGCCACCCCGTGGGGCACCTGGCTGTCCTGCGAGGAGGTGCCGCTGGGGCGGGTCTTCGAGACCTGGCCCGACGGCAGCCGCAGCGCCGAGGAGCGCACCCGGATGGGCCGGTTCACCCACGAGGCGGCGGCCTGCGACCCGGACCGGCGGGTGATCTACCTGACCGAGGACGAGAGCGACGGCTGCTTCTACCGCTTCGTCCCCGACACCTGGGGTGATCTGCGCACCGGTCAGGTGCAGGTGCTGTGCGCCCCGGCCAACGCCACCTCCGGCCCGGTGACCTGGCAGAACATTCCGGACCGCGACGGCTTCCCGATCCCGACCCGGTGGCAGGTCGGCGCGGCGAAGCACTTCGACGGTGGCGAGGGCTGCTGGTACGACCGGGGCACCTGCTGGTTCACCACCAAGGGCGACAACCGGGTGTGGGCGTACGACGCGGTCAATCAGCGCATCGACCTGGCGTACGACGACTCGCTGGTGCCGGCCGGCACCGCGCCGCTGACCGGCGTCGACAACATCACCGGTACCGCGGGCGGGGACCTCTACGTGGCCGAGGACGGCGGCAACATGGAGGTCTGCGTGATCACTCCGGCCGGCGTGGTCGCCCCGTTCCTGCGGATCAACGGCCAGTCCTCCTCGGAGATCACCGGCCCCGCGTTCAGCCCCGACGGCTCCCGCCTCTACTTCTCCTCCCAGCGCGGCACCAGCGGCAACTCGACCGGCTCCGGCGGCATCACCTACGAGGTCACCGGCCCCTTCCGCCGCTGACGCCAGGCGGACAGGGCCAGGGTGGCGGAGTAGCCGGCCAGCACGATCACGTGGAACAGGTAGAGCCAGAGCAGGATCGCCACGGCGGCACCCACCTCGTCGAGCCCACCGAAGGGCACGCCCAGGTCGAGTGGCAACGAGGCGAAGAGCACGAAACCGTGCAGGAAGCCGGACAGGTTCGCCGCGGTGAAGGAGCCCATCCCCAGCGTGGCGAGCCAGTCCGGCGAGGCCGGGCCGACCACCCGGAACACCCACATCAGCACCGGCGTGAGCACCAGCCACACCGCCAGGAACGACAGCACCACCCCTAGCGCGCCGGCCCAGCCGCCACGCCGGACCAGCCCGGTGGTGGTCGGCAGGGCCAGCAGGATCGACAGCAACAGCGCCGGGGCCGGTGCCAGCAGCGGCAGCAGCAGCAACCGGCCCCGCCAGCCGACGAGGTGTTCGTCGGAGCGGGGCGCGGCGACCGACACGAACGCCCGGCGCAGCCCCTCGCCGTACAGCGACGCCGGCAGCAGTGCGGCCAGCGCCAGCCACGGCGTCAGGCCGACCCCGGCCTCGACCAGCGCGGCCACCGCGTGTGGCGCACCGATCGCGTCCGGCAGCGCCTCCACGGCGTACCCGGTGAGCCGTCGCACCTGGGACGCCCCGACCAGCAGCGAGGTCAGCCAGATCGCCAGCAGGGCCACCGGCACCACGGCGATCGCCCCGTAGAACGTGATCGAGGCGGCGTGCAGCGACAGATCCCGACCACGGACGGGGCGGAAAGCCCCCGTGGTGATCCGCTTCGTCCGCTCCCACGCACCGCCCATCGCGCTCCAGTTCCCCGTGATCCGCTTCGGCAACCGTCCTGTTGTCCGCGTTGCTGGACGAGCGCCAGGGGTGCCCGCGACATGCTGGACAGATCGGCATGGATGCGGCTTTGAGGCTCGGGCGAGGCTGGAGCGTTACCAGCAGGGTCGACCGTGAAGACTCAGGCGCTCGCAGCATCACGGGGGAAGCATGGACGGGTCACCGCAGCATCGACCAGGCGTGGAACGCTCGGGCGGTGGGTCGATCGACAGCTTCCTGACCTGGCTGATCCATCCGGTGACGGTGGCGGCCACCGCGCTGTTGATCCTCAACGACCAGGTGCTCAAGGCGGCCTATCCCGGCTGGTTGACGGGAAAGCTCAGCGACGCCGCCGGGCTGGTGATGGCGCCACCGTTGCTGGCCGTCGTACTGGTGCTGCCGAACGGGTGCGGTCGACTGCCGGCGCTGCGCCGTACGGTCAGGGTTGCTGGTCTCGGGTCTGGCCGTACGTCGGGCGACCTGCTGGCGGCCGTCTCGATTTTCATCGTCGGGGTGGGATTCACGGCGGTGAAGGCCACTCCGGAGGGGGCGGTCACGGCGTCCGCGGTGTGGAGCGTGGTGAACGGACCGTCGGTGATCCTGGCCGACGGCACGGACCTGCTGGCGCTGCCGGCGCTGGGGCTGGCCTGGTGGACGTGGCGTTCGGCGGTGGCCCGCCCGAGCCCGGCACGTTGGCTGCGGATGGTGGCGGTGCTTGTGGTGTTGCCGATCGCCGGGCTGGGCGTCGCGGCCACCTCCGCTCCCCGGTACGACGACGCTGTCGCGTTGTACGAGTGGCGGGACGTCGCCGTGGCCGGCATCGGCAACGCCTATCACGATTCCCGGGAGCCCTACACCTGGTGGATCGGCGCGGACGACGGACCGACGTTCTCGGAGCTGCCGGAGGGCGGCTACGAGCTGTTCTCCAAGCAGCCGCCACCGGCCGCGTCGGGGGAGGACTGTTCGGCGCGGGATCCGGGGCACTGCTTCCGGATCGTGCCGCGCCGCCTGGCGGTGCAGGAGAGCCGGGACGGTGGGGCCAACTGGCGCGTCGCCTGGCAGGTCGACGAGGACGCCCGGCAGCGACTGGCAACGGCGATACCCGGTATGCGTGACGTGGCGGAGTACCTGTCGTCCCGCGCGTTGCTGGTCCGGGATCAGCCGGACGGTGGAGTGGTCGTGCTGGTGGCGAACGGCCGGGACGGTTTCGTCCGCCGCGACACCGCCGGCCGCTGGGAGCGCATCGGTTTCGGCACGCTTGCCGGTGACAGCTTCCGGCACCAGCAACCCGCGACACCGATCCCGGATGTCGCGGAGGCGACCGTCACCGTCGGCTGGCGGGTCGCCGTTCCGCTGTCGGTCGCGGTGGGAAGCCTGGTGGTGCTTGCCGGCTGTGCCACATTGCTGGCGCGGCGGTACGGCTGGTTCGTGATTCCAATCGCCGCTGTCGGTGGCGCGCTCGGCCTCGTGGCGCTCGGCGTGTACGTCCCCTACGCATTGCGTGGCGCGAACTCGGACGACGCGGTGGGATCGGTTCTCGTGGTGGCGCTGATCGTGGGCATGACGGCGGTGCCGGCGGGCGTCGCGGTGCTCGTCGCCAACGTCACGGAGCCGTCGCAGGCCGTGGCCGGCCGGATCTGCGTCGCGGGCACCCTCGCTGGGGCGATGGTGCCACTGCCGTTGCTGCTGCGTCTGCTGACCGGTTGGCCTCCGCAACGTGCGGCGGTGGTCGCCGTGCCGATCGTCGCGGTGGTTGTGATGGTTGTCGGCGTCGTGTGGGCCATCCGCTGCGCCGTACGCCGGGTGCCGAGGCGAGGATCCTCATCGGCGGGCACACCGCCGTGGACGCCACCCGACCCACCGTGGCCGAAGACCGATGACGCACCGCGTACCGCCTGATCGGGTACTCGACGGCCCGTCATCCGACGACCTTTGCCTTGCCACGCTGTCAGGACGGTACCGCGTGCCGACTGCGTATTGACGGATGAGGCTCGGGTCGTGGCACTCGGGGCGGGCCGCGTGCCTCAGAGCAGGTCGTAGACGTCGCTGCGGTGCCCGAGGTGGACTACGAGCACGATCAGCTCCTGGTCCCGGACGGTGTAGATGATGCGGTATGCACCGACGCGGATGCGGAAGAGGTTGGAGTGGCCGGTCAGGGCTTTGACGCCGGCTGGGCGAGGTTCGGTGGCTAGATTCGCGATGGCGGTGACGAGGCGGGCCTGCACGGGGCGGTCGAGCTTGCGCAGCAGCTTGGCGGCGGCTCGGTCGACCTGGACGGTGTAGGCGGGTGGAGTCGGGCTGGTCACAAGCCGAGCTCATCGCGTAGGTCGGCCAGCGGTATCGGGGTGTCGCCGGCGTCAATGCGGGTCAGGGCCTCGCGGGCGGCGGCGACATCGCCGGCGTCTTCGGCGCGCTCGATGGCCTCGGCGACCTCGGCCGGGACGATGGCGGCCAGGCGTTGCCCCCGACGGGTGACGTAGGTGATCCTCCCGGCGTAGTGCGCGCGGGAGACGACGTCCGCGAGGCTGTCGCGGGCGTCTGAGATCGGGAGTTCGGCTGCGGGCTCACTCACGGTTCCGATTGTACAACTCGTACGAATCGTACGGACGGAAGTAGCTCACAAGATCGTGAACTGGGCCCGGCGGTGGGCGCAACGGCTATTGGTGCGGGCAGTCCCCCGAGCGCCCCACTACGACGTCATCCTCAGCGAGGCGGTGCTACGTCGACCGCTGCGTGATCGGCTCGCGATGGCTCGGCAACTCGAAGCCTTGGTGATGGCCAGCCGCCAACCCAACGTCAAGTTCCGGGTGCTTCCCTTGGCGGCTGGCCTATTCCGCTGGGCAGAAACGGGCACCTCCACCGTGCTCGACTTCCCCACGCACGTGCGGGAGCCGGAGCCGACCACCGTCTACAAGGACGGTCCGTGCGGCGCGGCCTACCTTGACAAGCCGCACGAGATCCAGACCTACGAGGAGGCCTGGCATTCGCTCGGCGAGCGGGCGCTCGATGTCGATGACTCCCGTGAGCTGATCACGGCAATCGCAAGGAGATGACCCATGAGACGTGACGGAGTGTGGCGCACGTCGTCCCGGCTGGACCCCGGTTGGTCGCCGCCAGCCGCGCGGGCCGCTTCGACACCCGCCCCTGAACTGACGTGACCGCAAGCTGTGGGTGCGTTTCTTGCTGTCCCGACGACAAGAAACGTACCCACAGTCGGCGGCCTGGTCGACGTCGTTCGCCCCGGCTGTGTCGGACAGGTTGTGCGATGGCGTGCGGTGCGGGCTGCGCTGGCTAGGCTGAGTTGAGCAAGATGTTCCGCTGAGGGGGTGAGCCCGGATGGCCCAGGCTGCGTACGCGCCCGAGCCCGCGCCGGACGCTGGTGCCGGCGACCGGCCCGCCGGGCCGTCGTTCGACGTGCTGCGGTGGCACGACGAGCCGTGGACCGCCCAGCTCGCCCTCGACCTGTTGCCGGAGACCAACGGCCCCAAGGTTGAGGTGCTGAGCGGAAGCGTGATCGTGACACCCCACGCCGGATATGACCACCAGGATGCCGAGCTCGACCTCGCGTACCTGTTGAAGCAGGCGGCCCGGAAGGCCAAGCTGTGGCTCTACGCGGAGGCGTACGTCGTCTCCGGCCAGGATCTGTTCATCCCCGACCTCGTCGTGCTGCGTGTTCCCGGCGGGGGGCGCACGACCATGGACATCAGGCATGCCGTTCTGCTTGGCGAGGTCGTGTCGCCCGGCAATCGGCGTAAGGACATCATCGATCGTCCGCGCGAGTACGGTACGGCCGGCGTACCCTTCTTCCTCCGGGTCGACCTGCGTAACCGAGTCCCCACCATCGCACTGTTCGAGCTGACCGACGGCGAGTACCGACCGGTGGCCGCCGCTGCGGCCGGGAGCACCTTCGTGATGCGGGAGCCGTTCGAGTTCTCGGTCGATCCGGGCGACCTGCTCGGCGAGGAAGCTCCGTTGGAGGACGAAGATGCCCCGCTCGGGGAGAGCTGACGGTAGCTGCTTCCTGTCAGCACGGGGGCCCCTGCTCTACCGGAGGCGTTGACAAGGTGCCCTTCCCTGCACGCAGCGGCGGTGGGGAACAATGGGCGGTGTGACGTCCCCCCGTGATCTTGTGCTGCTGGGTTGTACCGGGTCGATCGGTACCCAGGCCATCGACATCGTGCGGCGTAACCCGGAGCGGTTCCGGGTGGTGGCGCTCGGTGCCGGTGGCGGCAACATCGGGCTGCTCGCCGCCCAGGCGCTCGAACTCGGTGTCGACGTGGTCGGGGTGGCCAAGGCGTCCGCCGCGCAGGATCTCCAGTTGGCGTTCTACGCCGAGGCGAGCCGGCGGGGCTGGGCGAGCGGCGAGTTCAAGCTGCCCAAGATCGTGGCCGGGCCGGAGGCGATGACCGAGCTGGCGCAGTGGCCGTGTGACGTCGTACTCAACGGGGTGGTGGGGTCGCTCGGGCTCGCGCCGACGCTGGCCGCGCTGCGCGCCGGGCGTACGCTCGCGCTGGCCAACAAGGAGTCGCTGGTGGCCGGCGGCTCGTTGGTCAAGGGCGCGGTGACGCGGCCGGAGCAGATCGTCCCGGTGGATTCGGAGCACTCGGCGCTGGCCCAGTGCCTGCGCGGCGGCACCCGGGGTGAGGTACGCCGGCTGGTGGTGACCGCCAGCGGTGGGCCGTTCCGGGGGCGGCGGCGCGACGAGTTGACGGCGGTCACGCCGGAGCAGGCGCTCGCCCACCCGACCTGGAACATGGGACCGGTCGTCACGATCAACTCGGCGACCATGGTCAACAAGGCGCTCGAGGTGATCGAGGCGCACGAGCTGTTCGACGTGCCGTACGCCGACATCACCGTGATGGTGCACCCCCAGTCGGTGATCCACTCGATGGTCGAGTTCGTCGACGGGTCGACGTTGGCGCAGGCCAGCCCGCCGGACATGCGGCTGCCGATCGCGCTGGGCCTCGGCTGGCCGGACCGGGTGCCCGAGGCGGCCGCCGCCGTCGACTGGACCACGGCGCACAGCTGGGAGTTCGCGCCGCTCGACGACGAGGCGTTCCCGGCGGTGGCGCTGGCCAAGGCGGCCGGCGAGGCGGGCCGGTGCCGGCCGGCGATCTACAACGCGGCCAACGAGGAGTGCGTGGCGGCGTTCGTCGCCGGGCGGTTGCCGTTCCTCGGCATCGTCGACACGTTGCAGCGCGTGTTGGAGGAGGCTCCCGATTTCGGCGAACCGGGTACCGTCGAGGACGTACTCGAAGCCGAGTCGTGGGCGCGCGCACACGCGCAGGAGATCATCGCTGCTGCGGTGGAAGGAGCTTGATGTCGTTCGCGTTCGGGGTGGTGCTGTTCGCCCTCGGCATTCTCGTCTCGGTGAGCCTGCACGAGGCCGGGCACATGCTCACCGCCAAGGCCTTCGGCATGAAGGTCACCCGCTACTTCGTCGGCTTCGGCCCCACCATCTTCTCGTTCAGGCGCGGCGAGACCGAGTACGGCCTCAAGGGCATCCCGCTCGGTGGCTTCTGCAAGATCGTCGGGATGACGCCGCAGGACGACGACGTCGAGCCCGGTGACGAGAAGCGGGCCATGTGGCGCTACCCGGTGTGGAAGCGCACCATCGTGATGTCCGCCGGGTCGGTCACCCACTTCGGGTTGGCGATCTTCGCGGCCTGGCTGGCCGCGATGACCTTCGGCCTGCCCAACCCGGACCGCCCGACCACCGAGGCGCAGATCCGTGCCGAGCCCGCCGTGATCGCCCTCCAGGACTGCGTCCTGCCGGACACCACCTACCGCGAGTGCACCCCGAGCGACGCCGCCAGCCCGGCCGCCGCCGCCGGGCTCCGCGACGGCGACCGGATCACCTCGTTCAACGGCACCCCGATCACCAACTACGGCGACCTGCTCACCGTCCTGCGGACCGCCAGCCCGGGTGCCACCGCCACTATCGGCTACGAGCGCGACGGCCAGACCGGCACCGTCGAGACCGTGCTGGGCACCACCAAGCGCCCCCCGATCGACAACCCCGACGGGCCGGTCACCGACGTTCCCGCGCTCGGCATCGGGCTGATCATCAGCACCCCCGGCCTGGTCACCTACGGCCCGGTGGAGGCGGTCGGCGCGACCAGTTCCTTCATCGGCGACATGGCGGTGGCCACCGCGCAGGCGTTGCAGCGGCTGCCGGAGAAGATCCCCGCGCTGTGGACCGCCATCACCGGCGGCGAACGGGACATCGACACCCCGATCAGCGTGGTCGGGGCCAGCGTCCTCGGTGGCGAGGCGGTGGCCAACAACGCCTGGGAAATCTTCGTCATGCTGTTCATCTCGCTGAACTTCTTCATCGGGGTGTTCAACCTGCTGCCGCTGCTGCCGCTGGACGGCGGCCACATCGCCATCGCCTGGTTCGAACGAGCCCGCTCCTGGGTGTACGCGCGGCTGCGCAAGCCCGACCCGGGCCGGGTGGACTACTTCAAGCTGATGCCCTTCACGTACGTGGTGATTCTGATCGGTGGGGTGTTCACCCTGCTCACCATCACCGCGGACGTGGTCAACCCGATCTCCCTCTTCCCAAAGTGAGTGCCTGAAGTGACCGCTGTCAGTCTTGGTATGCCGCCCGTACCGCCGCCGCCGCTCGCGCCCCGCCGGGCCAGCCGCCAGATCATGGTCGGGTCCGTGCCGGTCGGCGGTGGCGCGCCGGTGTCGGTGCAGTCGATGACCACCACGTTGACCGCTGACGTGAACGCCACGTTGCAGCAGATCGCGGAGTTGACGGCGTCCGGGTGCCAGATCGTGCGGGTGGCGGTGCCGAGCCAGGACGACGTGGAGGCGCTGCCGGCGATCGCCCGCAAGTCGCAGATCCCGGTGATCGCCGACATCCACTTCCAGCCGAAGTACGTCTTCGCCGCGATCGACGCCGGGTGCGCGGCGGTGCGGGTCAACCCGGGCAACATCCGGCAGTTCGACGACAAGGTCAAGGAGATCGCGGCAGCGGCCTCCGCCGCCGGTACGCCGATCCGGATCGGGGTCAACGCCGGCTCGTTGGACAAGCGGCTGCTGGCCAAGTACGGCAGGGCGACGGCGGAGGCGCTTGTCGAGTCGGCGCTGTGGGAGTGCTCGCTGTTCGAGGAGCACGGCTTCCGGGACATCAAGATCTCGGTCAAGCACAACGACCCGGTGGTGATGATCCGGGCGTACCGGCAGCTCGCCGAGCAGTGCGACTACCCGCTGCACCTGGGGGTGACCGAGGCCGGGCCGGCGTTCCAGGGCACCATCAAGTCGGCGGTCGCCTTCGGCGCGCTGCTGGCCGAGGGGATCGGCGACACCATCCGGGTGTCGCTGTCCGCGCCGCCGGTCGAGGAGATCAAGGTCGGCAACCAGATCCTGGAGTCGCTCGGGCTGCGCGAGCGTGGCCTGGAGATCGTCTCCTGCCCGTCCTGTGGTCGGGCCCAGGTGGATGTCTACAAGCTGGCCGAGGAGGTCACCGCCGGCCTGGAAGGGCTGCCGGTGCCGCTGCGGGTCGCCGTGATGGGCTGCGTGGTGAACGGTCCCGGTGAGGCCCGCGAGGCTGACCTGGGCGTGGCCTCCGGCAACGGCAAGGGGCAGATCTTCGTCAAGGGCCAGGTCATCAAGACCGTGCCCGAGGGGCAGATCGTGGAGACCCTGATCGAGGAGGCGCTGCGGCTCGCCGACGAGATGGGCGCCGAGCTGCCCGAGGAACTACGCGACATGATTCCCGGCGCCACCGTCACCGTGCACTGACGAACGCGGGCGGCACGAACGCGGGCGGCGCGGGCGAGGCGGGACGTACGAGGGCGGGCACCCACTGGGTGGCCGCCCTCGACGCGTACCGGGGTCACTCGGATTCGGCGAGGATCGCGTACAGCTTGCGGCGGGTCTCGTCGAGCACCTGGGCGGCCCGTTCCCGCTGGTCGTCGGTGCCCGTCATCATCACCTGGCGCAGCGCCTGCATCGCCTGCATGCCGGCGTGCCGAATGTCGTGCCAGCTGTTGATGGTGTCCTCGGCGACCTCCGCCCACGGTGGCGTCTGGGCCGCCTCGTCGGCCTCGGCGCGGCCCTGCTCGGTGAGGGTGAACCGCTTGCGACCACCGCCGGATTCCTCGGTGGCGGCGATGACGCCCTCGTCCTCCAGCAACTGGAGGGTCGGGTAGATCGAACCGGGACTGGGTCGCCAGCTCCCGCCGGTGCGGGAGTCGATTTCCTGGATCATCTCGTAGCCGTGCATCGGCCGCTCGGTGAGCAGGGCCAGCACCGCGTTGCGGACGTTCGGCCGGCGCCCCCGCCCCCGTCCGCGACCGCCCCGGCCGTGCCCGAACCCATGCCCGCCCGGCGGAAACGGCGGCCCCGGCGGGAACCCGAACCCCCGCATCCGCCCTTCGTGCACGCCATGCCCACGTCGATGCAACCTCATGAGCTTCTCCTTCTCCTGAAACTATCACTGATGCATCAACGATATATCGCCAACACAACGCCGACAACTCACCTTCACCTCAGCCCGCCCGGGTTCCGCTTTGTTGACCAAGAAGTTCGCGTCGTGACTCGCCTCCGAAATTGGCGAAAACTTCTTGATCAACGCGGGTGGGGGTGGGTGGGGGTGGGTTGGGGTGGGGTTGGTGTCTGCCGACGGAAGGTGAAGGGATCTGGCAGGCTGTAACCGTGCTGACGGCGCCGGTGCGGCAGATCGGGGAATCGGAACGGCGCGCGGTCGAGCGGTTGCTCGACCTCGACCCGTTCGCGAGCGCGCAGGTCGCGGAGCGGGTCGCCGCGCGCGGGCTGGCCTGGTGGCGGGCCGAGGGCCGGGTGCTGGGGTACGGCTCCCGCCGGCACCTCGAATCGGTCTGCTGGCTCGGCGGCAACCTCACCCCGGTGCTGGCCGGCCCGCAGGCCATCGCGGCCTTCGCCGACCTGCTGGCCGGCGAGGAACGGCTCTGTTCCTCGATCGTCGGGCGGGCCGACGCCGTCCTGCAACTGTGGGAGCGGCTCTCCGACACCTGGGGACCGGCCCGCGACGTACGCGCCAACCAGCCGTTGCTGGTCACCGACGCGCCGCCCCCGGTCCCGGTCGACCCGCAGGTGCGCCGGGTGCGCAGCGGCGAACTCGACCGGCTCTTCCCGGCCGCGGTGGCGATGTACACCGAAGAGGTCGGCGTCTCCCCACTCGCCGAGGACGGCGGGCGCGGGTATCGGCGCCGGGTCACCGACATGATCCGCTCCGGCCGGGCGTACGCCCGCTTCGTCGACGGCCGGGTGGTGTTCAAGGCCGAACTGGCGGTCGTCACCCGGCGCACCGCGCAGGTCCAGGGGGTGTGGGTGGCACCCGAGTGGCGGGGACGCGGCATCGCCACCGCCGCGATGGCCGCGGTGGTCGCCGACGCGCTGAACCGGGTCGCCCCGACGGTCAGCCTCTACGTCAACGACTTCAACCTGCCCGCCCGACGGGTCTACGAGCGCTGCGGCTTCCGTCCGGTCGGCACCCTGGCGACCGTGCTGTTCTGAGCTGGCCCGCCGGCTGACGGAGATCCTCGTCACGCCCCGCCACCGGCGAAAATGCGTTGAGTCAGGCGGCCGGGCGAAGCAGGCTGGAAACTCCGCCACCAGACCGGAGGAACCGACGCATGCGCCTGCTCCGTGATCTGTGGGTCACCTCCGCGCGCCGGATGACCCTGGTGGTCGTCCTGATCCTGCTCGGCGGCATCGGCCAGGCGGCCACCGCCGCGCTCGCCGGGCCGGTGCTGCTGCACCGCTCCGTCGGGTTCTTCGTGCTGCTGTCGGTGGCGCTTGTCGCGGCGGTCGTCAGCGACCTGGTGGTGAGCCTGGTGATGGCCGGCGTGACCGCCGACTGGTCCGCCGACCTGCGCCGTCGTCTGTGTCGGGTGGCGCTGGGACAGCCCGTGCCCGCCCTGGAGACGACCCCGGTCGGTGAGATGCTGGACCGGATCGACGGCGACGTGTACGACGTCGCCTCGGGCGTGCGTGGCCCCGGCGTCCGGCTGGCCCAGGCGCTGGCCGTCGGCCTGCTGTCCACGCTCGTCGCGCTCACCGTCTGGTGGCCGGCCGGGCTCGGCATGCTGCTGCTCTGCGTCCTGCTCGCGTACACCCTGCGGCGTCCCGCCGCCCGGATCGCCCCGGCCCGGATGCACGAGGAAGCGGCCTGGTCGGACCTCGCGGCCGTGATGGAGGAGTCGATCCACGGCCAGGACGACGTACGCACCAGCCTGGCCCGGCCGTACGTGCTGCGCCTGTACGCCGGCCGGGCGGCCGAGGTGCTGCGCCGTGGACTGCGGGTGTGGCAGATGTCGGCGCAGGTCAACACCGTCGCGGCCGGGGTGACCCGGGCCGGGGTGGCGCTGGTCGTGCTCGGTGGGGTGTGGGCGTTGACCACCGGCCGGGTCGATGCCGCCCGGATCACCGCGATCTGGCTGCTCGCACTCTCCCTCGGCATGACCGTCGAACACGTCAGCCGGATGGTGCCGGAGGTGCAGTACGCACTCGGCGCGTGGGGGCGGGTCCAACTGCTCTCGGCCGCCCCGCAGGAACCCAGCGGCGGTGCCGCCCCCAGCGACGGTGACCTGGTCATCCGCGACCTGACCTACCGTTACCCGAGCACCGGGCCGGACGCCGATCGCGGCCCCGCACTGCGTGACGTCGACCTGACCTTCGTACGGGGCCGCTCGTACGCCCTGGTCGGCCGCACCGGGTCGGGCAAGTCCACGCTGGCCAAGCTGCTCACCCGGGCGGTCGACGTGCCAGCGGGGACGGTCCTGCTCGCCGGGCGCGACGTGCTCGACCTCGACGTGGAGCAACTGCGCCAGTGGGTCGCCGTGGTGCCGCAACGTACCGAGATCCTCGCCGGCACGCTCGCCGAGAACGTGGCGCTGTTCGACCCCGAGCTGCTCGACGCCGCCGCCCGGGCCCTCGACGAGTTGGGGCTGGCCAACTGGATCGCCGAGCTGCCGGCCGGCCTGGACACCCGCCTCGGCGACGGCGGCCACGTGCTCTCGGCCGGTCAGGAGCAGTTGGTCGCCTTCGCCCGGATCCTGGTCCGTGACCCGCACGTGGTGATCCTCGACGAGGCCACCGCCCGGCTCGACCCGGTCACCGAGACCCGGGTGCAGCAGGCCACCGAGCGGCTGCTGCGCGACCGGATCGGCATCGTCATCGCCCACCGGTTGTCGTCGGTGAGCCGCTGCGACGAGGTGGTGGTACTGGCCGACGGTGCCGTGGTCGAGGCCGCCCCGCTGGCCGAGTCGCGGCGCTTCGCCGAGCTGCTGGCGGCCGGGCACCAGGGCGGGCACGGTGTCGACGTGGCAACCGAGCTGCTGCCGGAGCCGGCGGCGGACCGGATCTGGGCGGAGCCGGCGCTCGTCGGTGCCAACCCGGCCGCCGCCACACCAGCCGGCACGTTCAGCCAGGCGGCCGCGATCAGCGCGCCCGTGGGGGCCCGCCCGGCCGCCGCGCGTGGCGCCGACGTGCTGCTGCCCGGCGGTGGCGAGACCGGCGACGGCACGGACTCGCCACCGCCGGACGATGTTGAGCTGCCCGCCCGGCACGACGTCGAGGCAGGTCTACCGGTGGGCGATCCCGCGCCGGTCGTCGGGCCGGAGCCGGTCGACCCGGCGGAGGGGCGACAGGTCGGCGGGCGTGAAACCGGCGCCGGTGCCACGGACGCGGCGACCGAAGCCGACCGGCGACCGGCCTCCCGGGGACGGACCCTGCGGGAGATCGCCCGGCTCTGCCTCAACGACCCCCGGTACGGCGCGGCGGCGGTGGGCATCTTCGCCGTGCTGGCGATCCTCGGCCTGGACGGGCCGGTGCTCGCCTGGCTCTGGGCCGACGTGGTCGACGGCACCGGCGACCCCTGGCTGCCCGCCGTCGGTATCGCGGCCGGGCTGATCCTCGCCATCCCGGCGCACTACTGGACCCACCTGTGGTTCCCCGCCTGGTGGGTACGGCAGATGCTGCGGATCAGCGCCCGCCTGGTGTACGGCCAGACCGGCCCGCGCCGGGTCAGCCGGCACACCCCCGCCGAGGTGGTGGCCCAGGGCGGCGACACCGAGCGGGTCGTCCAACTCGCCGACAACGTGCTCGACCAGACCGTCGGCCTGATCCTGCTGGTCGCCATGACCCTGATCACCGGCAGCGTGGTACCGGGACTGTTCTTCCTCGGCACGATGGTGCTCTCCGGGTTGGCCGCCACAGCGTTCGGCCCGAGACTGGAGCGGGCGGCGCGGGACACCGTCGCCGCGCGGGCGGCCTTCGCCACCGCCCTGGTCTCCACGCTGTCCGCGGCCCGCACGGTGAAGCTGGCCGGGGCCACCCGACCTGTGCTGACCCACCTGGCCAACCTCGACACCGTACGCAGCGAACGGCAGCGCCGGGAGATCGCCGTGCAGGTCTGGGCACGCTCCACGCCGGCGGTGGCCAGTGGGCTGTTCCCGATCGGCGTGTGGGCGTTGTTCCTGACCGGTCGGCTTTCCGCCGGGGCGGCGCTGGTCGCGGTCGCCACGCTGGGCGCGGCCCGCTGGTTCGCCTGGACCACCGCCTCACTGATCTCCCAGGTGCCGTCGGCGCGGGTGTGGACCCGACGGACGGCGGAGATGACCGGGATCGAGGCGTACTCGGCGCGGGTGCCCGGGGTGGACCTGGCCGCCGGCACCGCCCCCGCCCCGACGGTGCCACCGCGTACCCCGCTGCGGCGGCTGGAACTGGTCGGCTTCGGCGTCCGGCACACCGATGGCACCACCGCCGTGCGCGACGTGGACCTGACCGTGGCCCGCGGGCAGCTGGTCCTCGTGGTCGGGCCGGTCGGCTCGGGCAAGTCGTCGCTGCTGCGGGCCCTCGCCGGCATCGCCCCGCACACCGGGCTGCTGACCTGGAACGGCGAGCCGGTGACCGAGCCGGAGCTGTTCCTGCGTCCCAACCAGGTCGGCTACGTCGGTCAGTTGCCCCGGGTGCTCTCCGGCACGGTCGCGGACAACATCACCCTCGGGCATCAGGTGGACGCCGCGCACGCGGTCAGCACCGCCCAGCTCGACCACGACCTGGCCGCCACCGGCAGCGGGCTCGGCCTGCTCATCGGGCACAAGGGCACCCGGTTGTCCGGTGGGCAGCTGCAACGGCTGGCGCTGGCCCGGGCGCTGGCGCCGCGTACCGAACTGCTGGTGGCCGACGACGTCTCCTCCGCGCTGGACGTCACCACCGAGCTGGCGCTGTGGCAGGCACTGCGGGACCGGGGAGTGACAGTGGTCGGCTCCACCTCGAAGCGGGCCGCGCTGGTGCGGGCCGACCACGTGGTGGTGCTCATCGCCGGCACGGTGGCCGCCCAGGGTCCGTGGCGTGACCTGGACCGACGCTGGGGTCACCTGGCCGGCTGAGAGCGGGTCTGAGATCCGCGCGGGTCCGGCTGCCCTCGGTCGTCACCGGGCAGCCGGACCCGCCGGTCAGGCCGCCCGCAGGTACGGGGCCGGCCAGTTGGGCGCGGCGCCCAGCTTGGCGGCCGCCTGGTGCGGCCAGTACGGATTGCGCAGCAGTTCCCGGCCGAGCAGCACCAGGTCGGCCTCGCCGTCGGCGATGATCGCCTCGGCCTGCTCCGGTTCGACGATCAGGCCGACCGCGCCGGTCGGCACCTGCGCCTCGCGGCGGACCTGAGCGGCCAGCGGCACCTGGTAGCCGCGCCCGACCGGGACCTTGGCGGATGGCGACGCCCCGCCGGAGGAGCAGTCGATCAGGTCCACCCCGGCGGCGGCGAGTTCGGCGGCGAGGGCCACGCTGTCCTCGACCGTCCAGCCGCCCGGCACCCAGTCGGTGGCCGAAATCCGGGCCAGTACCGGCACGTCCTCACCGACAGCGGCGCGCACCGCCCGAGCCACCTCCAGCGTCAGCCGCATCCGTCCGGCCCGGTCACCGCCCCAGCCGTCGGCCCGATTGTTGGTCAGCGGAGAGAGGAACTCGTGCAGCAGGTAGCCGTGTGCAGCGTGGATCTCCACGCCGGCGAAGCCGGCCGCCACCGCCCGCGTGGCGGACTCGGCGAATGCCGCGACGACATCGGCGATCCCGGCGTCGTCCAAGGCCGACGGCACCCGGTACTCCGGCACGAACGGTTCACCGGTGGGCCCGACCGGCGTCCAGCCGCCCTCGGCGTCCGGCACCCCACCCTGGCGCGGCTCCCACGGCCGGTACGTCGACGCCTTGAACCCGGCATGCGCGAGCTGCACCACGGGCACCGCGCCGTGCGCGGCCACGAGCCTGGTCACCGGCCGCCAGGCGTCGACGTGGCGCCCGGACCACAACCCGGTGTCCTGCGGACTGATCCGGCCCTCCGGCAGCACGGCGGTCGCCTCGGTCATCACCAGGCCCGCGCCACCGATCGCCCGGGTGCCGAGATGCACCAGGTGCCAGTCGGTGGGCAGGCCGTCGGGGCCAGCGCTGTACTGGCACATCGGTGCCAGCGCGATCCGGTTGGGCAGGGTGACCGTCCGCAGCGTCAGCGGCGTGAACAACGAACTCATTGCGCCATCCTCTCCCGGGGGCGCGACCTCAGCGCCGACGGCGAGCTGTGGGCTCGCGCACGGTCGGTGCCCGCTGGTCCTGCGCCGCCACCGCCGTGGGGTCGCGTACCGCCAACGCTCCGGCGGTGGCGAGGGCCCAGCCGACGACAACCGTCAGCAGCAGCCGCTCCAGCACCCCGACGAGCGGACTCCGGCCAACCAGCAGCATCGCCAAACCGACCGCGCCCGCGAGTGGCAACGACACCGCTGCCGCGACGACGCCGGTGCGCCGCAGCCGGCGTCGCGCCACCGGCGAGAAGGCGACCGCCAGCATCGCGAAGACCACCGCCGCCGTCGCGGCGACACTGGCCGCACCGTGCACCAGATCCGCCACGGTGGCCCGTTCGAACGGCGGCAGTGGGCAGCCCGCGCTGCACGTCACCGCTCCGGACAGGACCGTGCACAGACTCGCCACCACGAGCAGCGTCACGGCGACCCGAAGTGCCGTGTCGCCGCAGTGCCGCGCACCGACCCGTACCGCGACGGCGAGCAGCAGCAGCGCCCCGGCCAGGGTGAACACTCCGATCCGGTACGTCCAGGCATAGTCGCTGTCGACGACACCGGCCTCACTCACGTACCCGGTCAGGCCCGGTCCTGGGCCGGCGACCACGGCGAGTGTCACCGCAGCCGCGCCAGCCAGGGCGCAGAGCGCAGCGACCAGCGCGGCGCCGCGTCGCACCGACCGTCGGACCGTTGCCGGCGGCTCAGCCACGCCCGTGCGGCGTTGTCCAGCCGTGCAGGTCCGGCCCGAGGGGGACGATGCCGGTCGGATTGATCTCGTGATGAGTGGCGTAGTAGTGCCGCTTGATGTGGTCGAAGTCGACGGTCTCCCCGAAACCGGGGGTCTGGAACAGGTCCCGGGCGTACGCCCACAGCACCGGCATCTCGGTGAGCTTCTGCCTGTTGCACTTGAAGTGCCCGTGGTACGCGACGTCGAAGCGGACCAGGGTGGTGAACAGGCGCACGTCCGCCTCGGTGATCGAGTCACCCATCAGGTAACGCCGGCCGGCCAGCCGCTCCGACAGCGCGTCCAGCCGGACGAACAGCGCCTCGAACGCCTCGTCGTACGCCTGCTGGGAGGTGGCGAAACCGCATCGGTAGACGCCGTTGTTGACGTCCCGGTGGATCTCGGCCATCAGCGCGTCCATCTCCGGGCGCAGCTCGACCGGGTAGAGGTCCGGCGCGCCGGGGGCGTGCAGCCGCCGCCACTCGGTGGACAGGTCCAGGGTCAGCTGCGGATAGTCGTTGGTGACCACCCGGCCGGTCCGGGTGTCGACAAGCGCCGGCACGGTCACCCGGCCGGTGTAGTCCGGATCGGTGGCCAGGTACGCCTCGGAGAGGAAACCGATGCCCAGCACCGGGTCGAAGCCGTCCGGGTCGAGGGCGAACCGCCAACCTCGGTCGTCGCGGATCGGGTCGACGGTGCCCAGCGAGATGGCGTCGGTCAGCCCGAGCAGGTTCCGCACGATGAGCGCCCGGTGGGCCCAGGGGCAGGCCCGGCACCAGATCAGCCGGTAGCGGCCCGGCTCCAGTGGCCAGCGGTCCTGCTCGTCCGGTCCGCCGCCCGGCGGTGCGGTCGAGTGCGGCATTACCCGCCCGGTGAACCGGTTGGGTTGGCGGACGAACGCGCCGCCGCTGGTCTCCGCGCTGAACTGGGCCCGTGCCATGCCCACAACCTATCGGCACCCAGCGGGGATATCCTGGCCGTCGGTGAGTCGCCGTGGACCCGGTGGACGCACCCCTGACGACCTTCCCCCACCCCCGAAGGACTCGCGATGACCGTGGCATACCTGGTGGCCGGTGTCCGCACCCCGATCGGCCGGTACGCGGGCGCGCTGGCCGGCGTACGCCCCGACGATCTGGCCGCCCACGTGATCCGCGAGCTGGTCGCGCGGCATCCGTCGGTGGACTGGGCGCGTACCGACGACGTGGTGCTGGGCTGCGCGAACCAGGCCGGCGAGGACAACCGCAACGTGGCCCGGATGGCGGCGCTGCTCGGCGGGCTGCCCGAGCAGGTGCCCGGCAGCACGGTCAACCGGCTCTGCGGCTCCGGGCTGGACGCGCTGGCCACCGCCGCCCGGTCGATCGTCGCCGGTGAGGCGGACCTGGTCGTCGCGGGCGGGGTGGAGAGCATGAGCCGGGCGCCGTTCGTCATGCCGAAGGCCACCACCGCGTTCTCCCGATCCGCCGAGGTGTACGACACCACCATCGGTTGGCGGCTGGTGAACCCGCTGATGGAGCGGGGCTGGGGTATCGACTCGATGCCCGAGACGGCGGAGAACGTGGCCGCCGAGTACGGCGTGGACCGGGCGGCACAGGACGAGTTCGCGTACCGCTCGCAGTTGCGGGCCGCGAAGGCCCAGGCCGACGGCCGGCTGGGTGAGGAAATCGTGCCGGTGACCGTGCCGGCGGGCCGGCGGGAGACCCGGCTGGTCGAGGTCGACGAGCACCCCCGACAGACCTCGCTGGAGAAACTGGCGGCGCTGCCCACCCCGTTCCGCGACGGCGGCACGGTGACCGCCGGCAACTCCTCGGGCGTCAACGACGGCGCGGTGGCCCTGCTGGTCGCCTCGGAGGCGGCCGTCGCCGCGTACGGTCTGACGCCGCTGGCCCGGGTCACCGGCACGGCGGCGGCCGGTGTGCCGCCCCGGGTGATGGGCATCGGGCCGGTTCCGGCGACCCGGCGGCTGCTGGACCGGCAGGGGCTGGCGCTCGCCGACATCGACGTGATCGAGCTGAACGAGGCCTTCGCCGCCCAGTCAGTCGCGGTGCTGCGCGAACTCGGCCTGCCGGAGGACGCGGAGCATGTCAACCCCAATGGCGGCGCCATCGCCCTGGGACACCCGCTCGGCGCCAGTGGTGCCCGGCTGGCCCTCACCGCCGCCCTGGAACTGCGTCGACGCGGCGGGCGGCGGGCGTTGGCCACCATGTGCATCGGGGTGGGGCAGGGCATCGCGCTGCTGCTGGAGGCCGCCTGACCCGTCGGCACCGAACGGTGGATCAGGAAAAGAGCGTTGTGGATCTCCCCCCCGCGCGACGGACCGGCCTAGAGTGGTCAGCATCACGATCCACGGCGACGACGTGAGGTGCAACCAGTGCAACAGCCGGACGGACTTCCCGCCGAGATCGACCTCTCCCGGCCCAGCGCGGCGCGGGTGTACGACTACTTCCTCGGCGGCGCCCACAACTTCGACATCGACCGGCAACTGGCCGACCAGATCGCGGCCATGACGCCGAACCTGCCGGCGACGATGCGGGCCGGGCGGGAGTTCCTTCGCCGGGCAGTGCACGCCCTGCTCGACGCCGGTATCGAACAGTTCCTGGACATCGGCTCCGGCATCCCCACCGTCGGCAACGTGCACGAGGTGGCCCAGGCCGCGAACCCGAAGGCCCGGGTGGTCTACGTCGACATCGACCCGGTCGCGGTGGCGCACAGTCGGGAACTGCTCGCCGGCAACGAGTCGACCGGCGTCATCCACGCCGACCTGCGGGATCCGGAACGGATCCTGACCGAGGCGCGCAAACTCGACCTGCTCGACTTCGACCGGCCGCTGGGCATCCTGCTCGCCGGGGTGGTGCACTTCGTCCCGGACACCGACCGGCCCGGTGACATCCTGGCCACCCTGCGCGCGGCGACGGCCTCCGGCAGCTACCTGGTGATCTCCCACTCCACCTTCGAGGACCAGCCGCAGGAGATGCTCGACGCGCAGCGGCTGTCGGCGCGTACCGCCACCGAGATCACCCTCCGCTCGCGGGCCGAGATCACCGCATTCTTCGGCGACTGGACCATTGTGGAGCCCGGGGTGGTGCACATGGAGCTGTGGCGACCCGACTCGCCGTCCGAGGCCACCGCCGACGGGCAGCGCTTCGGTGCCTTCGGTGGTGTCGCCCGGAACGACCGGCCCGCCGGCTGATCCGATGGCCGCCGTGGGTGCCTCCGGCGGGGAAACCGTCGACCCGGCCGGCGCCCAGCGGTACGCCGCCGCCTGGACGCGGGCCGTACGCCGGCTCGGTTTCGTGCCGCTGAGCGCGGCCGAGACCGAGCGGCTGCTGCTCGGACACACCCTCCGACTGGCGGAGGTGCTGCTCTCCGCCGAGGAACCGGCAGCGGCGGCGGAGGAGGTCGGACGCTCACTCGTCGCCGCGCACCTCACCGAGCCGGGGGTGATCGAGTGGTCGATCCGTACGCTCGGTGAGCGGTTCCGGACCGAGGTCCTCGCCGTGGCCGGGCCGCCTGACCTCGACGAGCGGCTCGCGGTGATGCGGGGCGCGCTCGCGGCCGGCTTCGCCGGCGCGCTGCGGGAGCGGACCTTCGTCCAGCAGGAGGGGATCGCCCGCGCCATGTGGCAGGCGCGAGACGACGCCGAGCAGGCGTTGCGTGACAGCGAGGCCCGCTTCCGGGCGGTCTTCGACGGTGCGGCCATCGGCATCGGCATCGCCGCAGCCGACGGGACGATCATCGACGTCAACCACGCCTTCGCCGACATGCTCGGCTACCCCGTCGAGGAGTTGCGGCAGCTCAACGTGGCGTCGCTGTTCCACGCCGACGACGCGGCCGGCATGTGGGAGCTGTACCAGGAACTGATCGAGGGCAAGCACGACGCGGTCCGGGTCGAGAAGCGCTACTACCGCAAGGACGGCAGCGCCGTCTGGACCGACCTGGCCGTCTCACTGATCCGCCACGACGACGGCCGGCCCCGGTTCACCGTGGCCGTGGTCGAGGACATCACCGAACGGTACGAACTCCAGCAGCGATTGCGCTTCCAGGCGCTGCACGACCCGCTCACCGGCCTGCCGAACCGGACGCTGTTCTTCGACACGCTGGCCGGCCTGGTCGAGCAGCCCGACGCACCCGGTCGGGTCGGTGTCTGCTTCCTCGACCTGGACGGCTTCAAGGCGATAAACGACAGCCTCGGGCACGCCCTCGGCGACCGGCTGCTGGTGATGATCGCCCGACGGCTGGCCGACTGCGTGGCCGAGCAGGGTTACCTGGTCGCCCGGATGGGCGGTGACGAGTTCGTCATCCTGGTCGACGGGGTCACCGCCGTCCAGGACGTGATCACCGTGGCCGAGTCGGCGCTGGCCGCCGTCGCCGCGCCGGTGCACGTCGGCGACCAGCAGCTCGCGGTCTCGGCGAGCATCGGCATCGTCGACTCGGCGGTCGCCGGCACCAGCGTCGTGGAGCTGATGAAGGCCGCCGACGCCACGCTCTACTGGGCCAAGGCGGAGGGCCGGGACCGGTGGGCGGTGTACGACCCTGAGCGCAGCGCTCGGGACTCCGCCCGGTCGGCGCTGGCCGCCGGGCTGCCGCTGGCCCTCGACCGGGGCGAGTTCGTGCTGCACTACCAGCCGATCGTGTCGCTGCTCGACGGCCGCATGCTGGCCGTCGAGGCGCTCGTCCGGTGGCAGCATCCGGAGCTCGGGCTGATCGGTCCCGACCGGTTCATCGGGCTCGCCGAGGAGACCGGCCTGATCGTCCGGCTCGGTGAGTGGGTGCTGCGGCAGGCGTGCCGCGACGCCCAGCGGTGGCACACCGAGTTCCCGGACGCCGGGCTGGTGGTGAGCGTCAACCTGGCCGCCCGCCAGGCCGACCGCCCGGCGATCGTGGACACCGTGGCCGACGCGCTGGCCAGCAGCGGACTGCCGGCGGAACTGCTGCAACTGGAGCTGACCGAGAGCGCGGTGATGGGGTCGGCGGGGGAGCCGCTGCGGACGCTGCACCGGCTCGCCGCGCTCGGCGTACGGCTGGCCGTGGACGACTTCGGCACCGGGTACTCGAATCTGGCCTACCTGCGCCGGTTGCCGATCACCTGCCTGAAGTTGGCGGGCCCGTTCGTCGAGGGGATCCGGGGCACCGAGCCGGACGACGCCGACCACCGCGACGAACGCATCGTCGACGCGCTGGTGCGGCTGGCCCACGCGTTGGAACTGTGGGTCACGGCGGAGGCGGTGGAGACCGAGGTACAGGCGGAACGGTTGCGGGCGTTGCGGTGCGACACCGCGCAGGGCCGGCTGTTCGGCCCACCGGGACCGGCGGAGGCGATCGTCGCCCGGCTCCGCGATCCGGAGTGAGGAAGGGCACCGGGTCGACGCCCGCGGTGGACAATGCCCTTCGCAACTGACGTGCCGAGCCAATGGGAGTCGACGTGAGCCTGACCGACACGGGTGCCGCGGTGTCGGTGATCACCGCGCTGGCCATCCTCGCCGGGCTGGCCGGGGTGGTGGTGCCCGGACTACCGGCGCTGCCGCTGTGCTGGGGCGGGGTACTGGTGTGGACCCTGTTCGGCGACGCCGGAGCCGGCCGGTGGCTGGTGCTCGCCGCGGCGACGCTTGTCGCCGTTGCCGGCACCGTCGTCAAGTACGCCTGGCCCGGCCGCAATCTCAAGCGGGCCGGGGTGCCCACCACGTCACTGCTCGCCGGTGCGGTGCTCGGCCTGGTCGGCTTCTTCGTGATCCCGGTGGTCGGGCTGGTCATCGGCTTCGTGGGCGGCATCTTCGCGATGGAGCGGCTGCGGCTCGGCGACACCCGACTCGCCTGGCCGGCGACGAAACAGGCGGTCGCCGCGGCGGGTCTGTCGATGCTTGTCGAGTTCCTCTCCGGCATGGTGATCGGTGCGCTGTGGGTGGCCGGCCTGGTGATGGCCTGACCGGTCGCGGCACCGGTGCTGACCGAAGCGGCGCGGGGCGGAGTCGGGGTATGGCGTGACGCCGTACCCGAGAGAGAGGTGACGCTTTCCCGCGCCGCCGCGGCGGCCGGGCCGTTCCGAGGGCCCGGTGGTCGGCCCGTCGCGATCGGGCCTGGTCACAGGCCTAAGGATGAGGCACACCCCGCCCGACCGGCAACGCAATTGCGCCCCTGGCGCTCCTACCTGCCGTCCCTGTCGGTGAGGCGACTCGGGTCCAACACGATGATGGCGCCGGGCTCGACCCGGATGGCGCCCGCGCCGACGAGAACCTGTAGCGCGCGGTTGACGGTTACCCGGGACAGCCCGATCTCCTCGCCCAGTCCCTGCTGCGCCCCGGGCAGAATGATCCGGCTGCCCCGCGTACGCATGGATTCGGCGACCCAGGCGGCGACCCGCGTGACGGGCTGCGGCGCGGCGCGGCGGACCTGGGCCCGGCGTTCGCGGTTCACCTGGTCGGACAGGTGGCGTAGGACGTGGTCGCGGAGCGCCGGAACCTGGTCGATGAGATCTCGCAGGAGGCCCGCCGGTAGGAGGCGGATCCGGCAGGCGGTCGACGCGGTCCAGGTTGCCGTGTGCGATTCGCCGCCGAGTACGGCGGCCTTGTCGATCACGCATGGGCCGGTCACCGTCACGAATCGGACTCGCGAGCCGTGGCTGGTGTCATAGCCGGCCGAGAGCGTTCCGCGGATCACAACAACGAGGTGTCGGGCCGGCTCGCCGACGCGGGCGGCGGTAGCGCCCCGGGAAAGGTCGCGGGGCGGACACCTGGTGGCGAGCCACGCCAGGCGTGCCTCATCGAGCGTCGAGAACAGCGGTACCGCCGCCAGTTCGACCTGGTCCATCTCGCGGAGCGTATCGCGGGATACAGCCGTACGACCGCCTGGTTCCTAGGCTCCTCGCCATGATCTGTGTGGAACTCTCCTTCACCGATGAACCTGCCCGGCTGGCGGCCCGGCCGGCCCACCGGAACCGGTTGCGGGCGCTGCACGAGCAGGGCGCACTGCTCCTCGCCGGCCCCTGGGACGGCGACTCCGGTGCGTTGCTGGTCTTCACCGGCGACCGGGCGGAGGTCGATCGGCTCATGGCCGACGATCCCTACTTCACCATCGCCGGCGTCGACGTTGTCGCGGTGCGCGGATGGCGACCGGTCATCGGTCCCGGACGGTTTGCCGGGGGAGTGGATGGGGGTACGGGCGGAGCGTCCTGTTGACGGTGATCGGCTGGGCCGGTAGACCTTGGTGATGGAGGCTCGCGGATGAGAAAGCCGCCGCTCACGTTGGAGCAACTGCGGGTCGCCGTCGCCGAGGGCGAGATCGACACGGTGGTGCTGGCCCTTGTCGACATGCAGGGTCGGTTGCAGGGCAAACGGTTCCACGCCCCGTACTTCCTCGACCAGGTCGTCGCGAACGGCAGCGAGGGATGCAACTACCTGCTCGCCGTCGACGTCGACATGAACACCGTCGACGGGTACGCGATGTCGAGCTGGGAACGCGGCTACGGCGACTTCGCGATGAAACCGGACTTCGGCACCCTGCGTCGGGTGCCGTGGCAGCCGGGGACGGCCCTGCTCCTGGCCGATCTAGAGTGGCTGGACGGCACCGGTCCGGTGATCGCCTCGCCGCGGCAGATCCTGCGTCGACAGTTGGACCGGCTGGCCGGGCACGGGTTGACCGCGTACGCCGGTACCGAGCTGGAGTTCGTGCTCTTCCGGGACTCGTACGAGCAGGCGTGGCGCAGCGGCTACCGGGAGCTGACCCCGGCGAACCAGTACAACGTGGACTACTCGTTGCTCGGCACCGCCCGGGTGGAACCGCTGCTGCGCCGCATCCGCACCGAGATGGCCGGCGCGGGACTGGTTCCGGAGAGCGCCAAGGGGGAGTGCAACCTCGGCCAGCACGAGATCGCCTTCCGCTACGACGAGGCGGTGGCCTGCGCCGACCACCACGTCATCTACAAGAACGGGGCGAAGGAGATCGCCGCCCAGGAGGGCATGTCGATCACGTTCATGGCCAAGCCGAACGAGCGGGAGGGCAACTCCTGCCACATCCACTTCTCGCTGCGCGACGCCTCCGGTGGCTCCGCCATGCTCGGTGACGGGCCGGCGCACCTGAGCCCCACCGGGCAGCGGGTGCTCGCCGGACTGCTCGCCACGATGCGGGAGATGAGCCTGCTCTTCGCGCCGAACATCAACTCCTACAAGCGTTACCAGCCGGGCTCGTTCGCTCCGACCGCGTTGCGCTGGGGCACCGACAACCGCACCTGCGCGCTGCGGGTGGTGGGCCACGGTCAGGGGATGCGGGTGGAGAACCGGGTGCCGGGTGCCGACGTGAACCCGTACCTGGCGATCGCGGCCCTGGTGGCGGGCGCGCTGCACGGCATCGAGAACGAGTTGGACCTGGCCGAGGAGTGCACCGGCAACGCGTACGACGACCCGAACGCCGAACGCGTCCCCGGCACCCTCCGCGACGCCCTCACCCTCTGGGAGGGCTCGACGGTCGCCCGCGCCGCCTTCGGCGAGGAGGTGGTCGCCCACTACGCCAACATGGCCCGCGTCGAGCTGGCCGCCTTCGACGCCGCCGTCACCGACTGGGAACTCACCCGTGGCTTCGAACGCCTCTGACCCCCACCCCGTCGACAAGGAGAGGGTGGGGTGAGGGTGGATGGGTGAGGTACGGGATCCGGCTCGTGGGGTGGTGTTGCGGGAGGTCGCGGACAGCTCGGCCGGGGACGTGGACGCGGCGGTCGAGCGGGCGCAGCGGGCGTACCAGCGGTGGCGGTGGGTGAGCCCGGCGGAGCGGGGCCGATTGTTGCGGCGGTTCGCGGCGGTGGTGGACGAACACCTGGAGGAGTTGGCGCGGCTGGAGGTGGCCAACGCTGGCCACACCATCGGTAACGCCCGCTGGGAGGCGGGCAACGTCCGGGACGTGCTGGACTACTACGCCGGGGCGCCGGAACGGCTCACCGGGCGGCAGATCCCGGTGCCGGGCGGGCTGGACGTCACCTTCCACGAACCGCTCGGCGTGGTCGGGGTGATCGTGCCGTGGAACTTCCCCATGCCCATCGCCGCCTGGGGCTTCGCTCCCGCGCTCGCCGCCGGCAACACGGTGGTGCTCAAGCCCGCCGAGCTGACGCCGTTGACCGCGTTGCGGCTGGCCGAGCTGGCCGACCAGGCGGGTCTGCCGGAGGGCGTGTTCACCGTGCTGCCCGGGCGGGGCGAGGTGGTCGGCGAACGGTTCGTCAGCCACCCGGCCGTCCGCAAGATCTGCTTCACCGGCTCCACCGAGGTGGGCACCCGGATCATGGCCGGCTGCGCGAGCCAGGTGAAGCGGCTGACCCTGGAGTTGGGCGGCAAGTCGGCGAACCTCGTCTTCGCCGACGCCGACCTGGAGCGGGCCGCCGCCAGTGCGCCGTACGCGGTCTTCGACAACGCCGGCCAGGACTGCTGCGCCCGGTCCCGGCTGCTGGTGCAGCGCGGGGTGTACGACCGCTTTCTCGAACTGCTCGAACCGGCGGTACGCGCCTTCCGGGTGGGTGACCCGGCCGACGAGAGCACCGAGATGGGACCACTGATCTCGGCCGGGCAGCGGGACCGGGTCGCCGGGTACGTCGACGGTTCGCGGGTGGCGTTCACCGGCTCCCGGCCCGACGGCTCCGGCTACTGGTACGCCCCGACCGTGCTGCTCGCCGACTCGCCCGGGGACCGCCACTGGCGGGAGGAGATCTTCGGCCCGGTCGTCTCGGTGCTGCCGTTCGACGACGAGGCCGACGCCGTCCGGCTGGCCAACGACACCGAGTACGGTCTCTCCGGCTCGATCTGGACAAGGGACGTGGGCCGGGCGCTGCGGATGGCCCGGGCCGTCGAGGCCGGCAACCTGAGCGTCAACTCACACTCCTCGGTGCGGTACTGGACGCCGTTCGGCGGGATGAAGCGCTCCGGCCTGGGTCGGGAACTGGGACCGGACGCCCTGCACGCGTTCACCGACGTCAAGAACGTCTTCGTCAGCACCGAGGAGTGAGCATGCAGGGACGGTTGCGGGACCGGGTGGCCGTGGTGACCGGGGCGGCCAGCGGTATCGGGCTGGCCACCGTGCGGCGGTTCGCCGCCGAGGGTGCCCGGGTGGTCTGCGTCGACGTCGACACCGAGGCCGGCCAGCGGGCCGCCGACGAGGTGGGCGGGAGCTTCGTGGCGGCCGACGTGGCCGACGAGGCGGCGGTACGCGACCTCTTCGACGGGGTGGTCGGGCGGTACGGGCGGGTGGACGTCGCGTTCAACAACGCCGGCATCTCCCCGCCGGACGACGACTCCATCCTGGAGACCGGGCTGGATGCCTGGGAACGGGTGCTCCGGGTCAACACGACGAGCGTCTACCTCTGCTGCAAGCACGTCATCCCGCACATGCGCCGGCAGGGCCGGGGCTCGATCATCAACACCGCCTCCTTCGTGGCGTTGATGGGCGCGGCGACGTCACAGATCGCGTACACCGCGAGCAAGGGCGGGGTGTTGGCGCTCACCCGGGAACTGGGCGTGCAGTTCGCCCGGGAGGGCATCCGGGTCAACGCCCTCTGCCCGGGACCGGTGGCCACGCCGTTGCTGCGCGAGCTGTTCGCCGCCGATCCGGAGCGCGCCGCCCGCCGGCTGGTGCACGTGCCGATGGGCCGGTTCGGTGAACCGACCGAGATCGCCGCCGCGGTGGCCTTTCTGGCCAGCGACGACGCCTCGTTCATGACCGCCGCGCAGTTCGTCGTCGACGGCGGCATCACCGGCGCGTACGTCACCCCACTGTGATTGTTCGGGCGCAAGGAGTAGTGGCCCGACGTCGGTCGGACCGTCACCGATGCTCACCTGGAGCTGAACAGCGTCCGAACCGTCGGATGCGTTACGTTGCTGATCCGTCTGGGTAGAAGGCGGATCAGGGCATTGGTGATCGGGCGCGGTGTGGGACACGGCCGGGGAGGCTGCATGAGCTCGGCCCAGGGGGGCGTGGACGGTGGTCAGCCGTCCGCAGCGGAAAGTGGGACGTCGCCGCTGCTCGCGGCGGCATTCGCGGGCGGCGGCGAGATGGGCTCCCTGCTGCGGGACCGCGACTGGTCGGCAAGTCCGCTCGGTCCACCGGAGCGCTGGCCGACCTCGCTGGGCAACGCCGTCAGCACGATGCTCGCCTCGAAGGCGCAGATCGCCATGTTCTGGGGCGAGGACCTGCGTGCCTTCTACAACGACGCCTACCGGCCGACCATCGGCGACAAGCATCCCGCCGTGCTCGGCGAGCCCGCCCGGGAGCACTGGGCGGAGACCTGGGACGTGCTGGGGCCGCTGCTGACCGGCGTGCTGCGCAGCGGCGAGTCGTACCAGGCCCGCGACCATCACTTTCTGCTGGATCGACACGGCTTCGTGGAGGACGTCTACTTCGACGTCTCGTACGATCCGATCCGCGACGTCGACGGCACGATCAGCGGGGTGCTCTGCATCTGCAGCGAGACCACCGGGCGGGTGCTCGGCGAACGCCGGCTGCGGGCGCTGGCCGAACTCGGCTCGGAGCTGGCCGATCCGGTCCGCAGCGCGGAACTCGGCCAGGTCGCGGCGGCGGTGCTGGACCGGCATCGGGCCGACGTCCCGTTCGGGCTGCTCTACCTGCGGGACGACGACGACGGACAGCTGCGCCTGGCCGGGGTGAGCGGAGCCGTCAGCGTCGCCGTTGATCCGCCCGCCCGGCTGGTCGAGCTGGGCGCGGTCGGCGTCGAAGCGGCGGTGGCCACCGCCGAGCTGCTCGGCCGGGTTCCGCCCGGGGCCGCCGACGAGGCGGTGGTGCTGCCGATCAGCGCGACCAACGACCCGGCCGGGGTGCTGGTGCTGGGAGTGACCCGGCGCCTGCCGCTCACCGAGGACTACCGCACGTTCCTCGAGCTGGTCGCCGCGCAGATCTCCCGGGCGGTCGGCAAGCAGCGGGCGTACGAGCAGGAACGGGCCCGCGCCGCCGAGCTGGCCGCCCTGGACCTGGCCAAGACCAACTTCTTCGCCAACGTGAGTCACGAGTTCCGCACCCCGTTGACCCTGGTGCTGGGCCCGTTGGAGGACCTGCTCGCGGACCCGGGGCTCAGCGAGGAGCACAACCAGCGGCTGACCGTGATGCACCGCAACGCGTTGCGGCTGCTGAAGCTGGTCAACACGGTGCTCGACTTCTCGCGGCTGGAGTCCGGGCGGCTGGTGGCGCACTACGAGCCGACCGACCTGGCCGACTACACCTCCCGGGTGGCCAGCACGTTCCGGTCTGCCACCGAACGGGCCGGCCTGCGGCTGGTCGTGGACTGCCCGCCGCTGGCGGAGCCGGTCTTCGTCGATCCGGACATGTGGGAGAAGATCGTCCTCAATCTGGTCTCCAACGCCCTGAAGTTCACCTTCGAGGGTGAGATCAGCATCCGGGTCCGTGCGGTCGACGGTGCGGCGCAGTTGGAGGTCTCCGACACCGGGGTGGGTATCGATGCGCGGGAACTGCCGCACGTGTTCGAGCGGTTCCACCGGGTGCCGGGAGTGCGCTCCCGCAGCCACGAGGGCACCGGGATCGGCCTGGCCCTGGTGCGCGAACTTGTCGAGATGCACGGCGGCCGGGTCAGCGTCACGAGCCAGGTCGACGTCGGCAGTACCTTCCTGGTGACCGTCCCGTTCGGTGCCGGGCATCTGCAGACCGACCGGGTGGCCGATGCCGAGCACGCCGAGCAGGCCGTTCGCGAGCCACGGCAGGCCCCGCTCTTCGTCGCCGAGACCGTGCACTGGACCGCCGATGCCGTCGCGGCCGGGTCCCGCCCGGTGCCGACCGACGCCTCCACCGTGCCGGACGCCGACGCCTCGACGCAGCGGGCACCCCGGCCCCTCGCCGCCGTGCCCGCCGGTCGGGTGCTGGTCGTCGACGACAATCCCGATCTGCGCGAACACGTCACCCGGTTGCTCGTGCCCACCTGGGAGGTGAGTACCGCCGCCGACGGGGTGGAGGCGCTGCGGCGTGCCACCGAGAGCGCCTTCGACCTGGTGCTGACCGACGTGATGATGCCGCGACTGGACGGCTTCGGGCTGGTCGCCGCCCTGCGCGCGGATCCGCGTACCCGGTACGTGCCGATCGTGCTGCTCTCCGCCCGCGCCGGTTCGGCCGAGGAGGTGGCCGGGTTGTCGGTGGGTGCCGACGACTACCTCACCAAACCGTTCTCCGGGCAGGAGCTGATCGCCCGGGTCCGGGCGAACATGGCCCTCGGCCAGCTACGTAACCAGATCATCCGCCGGCTGCGTGCGCTCGCGGACGCGGCGGTCGCGGTCAACACCGCCCGTTCCACCGCCGACGTGCTCCAGATCGCCGCCCGTCACGCGTTGAGTCTCGCCGAGGCCGTCCGGGTGGTGGTTTCCGCCGGTGGCACGCGCTTCGAGGCCGACGCCGGCGGGCCCAGCAGCGCCGAGCCGTCCTTCGTCCTGCCGCTGACCGGGGTGGCCGACCAACCGCTCGGTGAGCTGCGGGTGTGGCATCCGACCGCGGAGAGCACCGACGCCGACGAGGCCGCGTTGACCCAGCTCGCCCGCCTGGTGGGGGTACGCATGGAGAACGCTCAGCTCTACGAGGCCGAGCACCGCATCGCCACCACCCTTCAGCACAGCTTCCTGCCCCGTACCCTGCCCCAGTTGCCCGGGGCTGTGGTGGCCAGCCGCTACCTGCCGGGCAGCGCGGACGTCGAGGTGGGTGGCGACTGGTACGACGTGGTGGCCCGGGACGACGACGAACTCATGCTGATCATCGGTGACGTGGTCGGCAAGGGGGTGCCGGCGGCGGCGGCCATGGGCCAGCTGCGCAACGCGCTGCGCGCGTACGTGCTCGAGGGTTTCGATCCCGGCGAGTCGTTGACCCGGCTGAACCGGCTGGTGGGCTCCACCGAGTCACGTTCGTTCGCGACGGTCTTCTGCCTGTGGTTCAGCCCCCGGACGGGTCGACTGCGCTATGCCAGCGCGGGGCACCCGTCGCCCCTGGTGATCCGGGGCGACGACGTCGCGTTCCTGCACGGGCGGGCGCTCGGGCCGCCGGTCGGTGCCATCGCGGGCACCGAGTACGAGACCGTCTCCGGCGAGCTGCGGGCCGGTGACCGGCTGCTGCTCTACACCGACGGCCTGATCGAGGACCGGCAGATGGGCATCGACGACTCGTTGGCCCTGTTGCGCGCCGACGCGGCCCGCTCCGGCGAACACGTGGCCGACCTGATCGACGCGGTGGTGGCGCGGGTCGCCGGCCGGCCCCGCCGGGACGACGTCGCGGTACTGGCCCTGGAGGCGGTCGAACTCAACCGGTTCGCGCTGCGGCTGCCCGCCGACCCGACCCGGCTGAGCGTGCTACGCAAGCGGCTGGAGGACTTTCTCGTCGCGCACCGGGTGGGCGAGACGGACCTGTTCGACCTGACCGTGGCGGTTTCCGAGGCGGCGGCGAACGCCATCGAGCACCCGGTCGACCCGGTGGAGCCGGTGGTCGAGATCGAGGTGCGGATCGAGGACCGCACGGTGGTGGCGACGGTGTCGGACAGCGGGCAGTGGCGGGAGTCGACCGGCTCGGGTTTCCGGGGTCGCGGACTGTCGCTGATCCGGGCACTCGGGGATCTCTCGGTCGAGCACACCCCCGACGGGACCCGGCTCACCCTGCGCCGCGTGCTGACCGGCTGACCGCGCGGCCAGCGGTGGTCGCGGTCAGGCCGGATGCAACCAGGGTTGACTTGCCAGACCGGCGATCTCCAGCACCCGGCTGACCTGCCGGGACGGCAGGACCGTCAACGCGTCCGGATAGTGGCCGGCCAGCCGGACCACCGCGTGAATCGCCGCCGAGTCGAAGAAGGTGACCGCCCGCAGGTCGAGAGTCACCCGGCCGGCCGGCTCGCGCAGCACGGTCTCGAGCATGGTGTCGGCGGTCGCCATGTCGACCTCGCCGGTGACCACCACGCTCAGGTGATCACCATCGGTCTCCGCGTTGGCGGAGAAGACGGGAGGTGCGCCCCCTTGATCCACGCAGACACCTTGACACAGTGCTTGTGGTAGGGCAACAACCGCTCGCGAGGACCGGTGGCGGGGGTCACTACGCGGGCGGCGATAGGCTTGCGTCATGACCGTCCGTGCGCCGCTGACCCCCGGCACGCTCTCCCCGTGGCGGCCGGTGCCCGCCCACATCGCCCGCCCGGAATACGTCGGCAAGAAGGCCCCTCAGCCCTGGCAGGGATCGCACGTGCAGACCCCGGAGACCATCGAGAAGATGCGTCTGGCCGGGCGGATCGCCGCCCAGGCGGTGCAGCTGGCGGGGGAGCACTGCAAGCCCGGCGTGACCACCGACGAGATCGACCGGGTGGTGCACGACTTCCTCGTCGACCACGGCGCCTACCCGTCGACCCTGGGCTACCGGGGCTTCCCGAAGTCCTGCTGCACCAGCCTGAACGAGGTGATCTGTCACGGCATCCCCGACTCGACCGTGCTCGTCGACGGCGACATCATCAACGTCGACGTCACCGCGTACATCGGGGGCGTGCACGGCGACACCGACGCGACGTTCTGCGTCGGTGAGGTGGCCGAGGAGAACCGGTTGCTCGTCGAGCGGACCCACGAGGCGATGATGCGGGGGATCCGATCCGTCGCCCCAGGGCGACAGATCAACGTGATCGGCCGGGTCATCGAGTCGTACGCGAAGCGCTTCGGCTACGGCGTGGTCCGTGACTTCACCGGCCACGGCATCGGCGAGTCCTTCCACAGCGGGCTCTACGTGCCGCACTACGACAGCCCGCGCCCCACCGACGTGATGGAGCCCGGAATGACCTTCACCATCGAGCCGATGATCACTCTCGGCACCTACCAGTACGACCTGTGGGACGACGGCTGGACGGTGGTCACCAAGGACCGGAAGTGGACCGCCCAGTTCGAGCACACCGTGCTGGTGACCGAGGACGGCCACGAGATCCTGACGCTGCCGTGACCGAGACCCCGGCCGCACTGCGCGAGCACCACCACGCCGACGTGTCCGGCGGCTGGCTGCGCCCGGCCGTGTTCGGGGCGATGGACGGCCTGGTCACCAACATCGCCCTGATCGCCGGCGTCGGCGGCGGCGGGGTCTCGCCCCGCACCATCGTGCTCACCGGCACCGCCGGCCTGGTCGCCGGTGCCATCTCGATGGCGCTCGGTGAATACACGAGCGTGCGGTCCGCCAACGAGCAGATCGCCGCGGAGGTGGCCAAGGAACGCCGGGAGCTGGAGCGTCACCCGGAGGCCGAGGCCCGCGAGCTTGCCGACATGTGGGTCGCCCGGGGGCTGCCCGAGCACCTCGCGATCCAGGTCGCCGAGGCGGTACGCCGCCACCCGGAGCAGGCGCTGCGGATGCACGTGCAGGAGGAGTTGGGCGTCAACCCGGACGAACAACCGAACCCGTGGGCGGCGGCGCTCTCGTCGTTCCTCTGCTTCTCCGTCGGCGCCCTGGTGCCACTGCTGCCGTACCTGTTCGGCGCGACCAGCCTGGCGCTCGCCCTGGCGGTCGGCGGGCTCGGGCTCTTCGTCGCCGGTGCGATCGTCTCCCGGTTCACCAACCGCCGGTGGTGGTCCGGCGGGCTGCGCCAACTGCTGCTCGGCGCCGCCGCCGCGGTGGCAACGTACCTGATCGGTGCGCTGATCGGGGTCCAGGGCGGGCTCGGCTGAGTCAGCCGTCGAGCAGGTCGTCGATGGTGCCGTCGACCGGACGGCCGCGGGCGGTGAGCTCCGCCGACTGGCGGGCCAGCACGGCACCCACCTCGGTCATGTCCGCCCCGGCCAGCCCGGTTCGCCGTATCGCGTCGCCCGCATCCCGGAAGTAGGTGCGGCTGAGCAGCCCGCTGACCGTGGCGGCACCGAGCCGGGCCTCGCCGAGCATCAGCAGGGCCTGGTCGGTCTCGTACCACTCGGCCAGCCGGGCCGCCCGGGCATGCGCGGCGCTGCCCCGGTACCAGGCACGGCGGGCGGCCGAGGTGAACTCGGCCGGGCGGGCCCGGGCCAGCCGGCCGAGGTGCTCGTCGCGCAGCGTGGCCAGCCATCCGGTCGGGTCGTGCAGGGCCCGGGTGGTCACGTACCGGTCGGCGGTCAGTGGCCACCGGCTGGTCAGCTGTCGGGCCTGGCGCAGCCGCTCCTCGGCGGCGACGACGGTCAGGTCGACGAGCACGCCGTCCACCCGGCGGGTCGCCGGCGGCGGCCCGGTGCCGGGCCGGTAGGTGGCCACCAGCAGCCCCACCTCACCGTCGCCACCGCCGTCGTCGTCGCCGTGCGCCAGCGGACCGTGGACCGCGACCGCGAGCACATCGGCCGGGAAACGCCGCCGGACGGCCGCGGCGACCCGCTCGGCCACGTCCCACCGGGGATCGTCCCGGTGTTCCTGGACACCGTCCACGCCGACCACCCCGCGTTCGCGCCACCCACAGCGACCTGTCGGTCACCGCACACCCTAACGCCTGTGTCGGTGCCCCCGGTCGAGCCGCGACCGGGATCAGGTGAGGCGGTCGTCGGGCACCAGCCGGAAGATCCGGATCTGGCGGCCACCGGCCCGCGCCACGTACGTCTCGTACGCCGGCCACTGGTCGACCAGCAGCCGCCACAGCCGGTCGCGTTCGGCGCCGGTGGCCACCTCGGCGCGTACCGGGATCCGGCGACCCTTGACGTCCACCTCGGCCCTCGGTTCGGCGAGCAGGTTCAGCGACCACGCCGGCTGGTGGGTCTGGCCCCAGTTCGATCCGACCACCACGTAGGCGTCGCCGTCGGGCACGTAGAGCAGCGGGTTGCTGCGTGGCCGACCAGACCGGCGACCGGTCGTGGTGATCACCAACGACGGTACGAGCCCGAGGGCGACCACCCGGCCCCGGGTCAGTCGCCCGACGGCCCGGTCGACGGGCACCAGCAGCCGGACGGTGGCACCGAACCAGCGGTACCGACCGACCCGGCGGGTGAGGCTTCCCAGCACGGACATCCGCACAGTCTGCGGTGTCAGGTACGGGTCAGTCCAGACGGCGTTCCACCGGTAGCCGGGACCGGGTGAGCAGCGCCGCGCCGAGCATCGCCACCAGTGGCACCACCACCAGCACGCCCAGGGTCAACCAGGGCATCACCAGTGGATAGGGCGGTTCGATCGGCCATCTGTCGGCGTACCGCTGGTTGGTGAAGGCCAGCACGATCAGGGCTGAGGCGAGTCCGGCGACGATGCCCAGCGCCGAGCCGAGCACCGCGATCACGCCGGCCTGGCAGAGCGAGAGCAGGCGGCGTACGCCCGGCCCCGCACCCACCGCGGCGAGGGTGGACAGGTCGGCCCGTCCCTCGGCGGCGGCCAGACCGGTGGCGATGCCGGCGGCGCCGACGGTGACCACCGCGGAGACCGCCGCCAGCAACAGCAGCAGCGGGCGCGTGTCGTCGTAGTCCCGGTTCCGCTCCACCGCGACCCCGGCGGCACCGAGCGGGCGAAGTGCGGCGGCGAGGTCGTCCTGTCGCTGCTGGTCCGGTGGCCGCCGGGCGTCCAACGCCCAGCCGACCTGCCAGGTCGCCAGCCCGAGCCGGTCGGCGGCGGCGGGCGAGAGCAGCAGCCAGTGCTCACCGAGCCCGGTGTGCAGCGCGTGTCCGGGCACGGTGGCGGTGTCCGCGGGCCGGGTCTCGTCCCCGTGTTCGACCCGGAGATCCAGACGGTCGTCGTGGAGGAAGCGGGCGTCGGTGATCACCGCGCCGCCCGCGCGCAGCGTGGCGGTGGCGGCCGCGACGTCGGCCGGTGCGACCCCGGTCAGCAGCCGCAGCGTGGTGCCGTCGTCCACGGCGACCCGCAGGTACGGGCCGTGCGGTTCGTCGTCGTGCTGGCAGCGTGGGTCGGCGCGGGCCAGCAGCTGGTCGGCCGCGCTGAGCGGCTCGTACGGCTGCCAGGGGCAGACCCGCTCGGGAGGCATGGTCGCGGTGATGGTGCAGGCGTAGAAGTCCGGCGAGCAGCCGGCCGCCACCAGCGGAGCGATCGTGTCGGCACCGAGCAGCCGCCGCGCCGGGCCGCTGATCTCGTCGCGGGTGGGCGGGCGGTCCGTCGCGGGATCGCCGCCGGTGGTGACCAGCACGGTGTGCTCCGGCAGCAACGCCCGGTTCTGCTGCTCGTTGCGCGCATCGTCGCTGGCCAGGAAGAGACCGAGGGCGACACTGCCGGCGACCGCGGCCATCACGGCGGAGATGGCCGGCGCGGCCGACGCACGGTTGCGGCTCGCGTCGCGTACCGCGATCCGGGGTGCCAGCGGGAGGAACCGACCGAGCCGGGCCAGCAGTCCGACGAGCGTCGGGGTGGCGAACACCAGCCCCAGTTCGCCCAGCACCAGCCCGGCGAGGATGACCGGCTGCGAGGTGACCACAGCGCCGATCGCGGCCACGACGGTCCCGCCGGCGGCCAGCGCGATGCCGATGGCCAGCCACCGACGTCGGTGCACGGGCGCGGTGCGCCGGCCGGCGAGCCCGGCCACCACGTCCTGCCGGGCGGCCGTCCACGCCGGTGCCAGCGCGGCCAGCACCCCGGCCAGCACCGCGACCAGGGCGATCACGACCAGGGCGGCGGGCCAGACACGGTAGCCGCCGAACCGCTGCGAGAAGATGAACTGCTCGACCAGGGGTCGGCCGGCGAAGGCGGCGGCCACGCCGAGCGCGATCCCGGTCACGGCGCCGACTCCGCCCAGCACCACGCCGTCGGCGAGCACCACCCGGCGCAGCTGCACCGCGTCGCCACCGGCCACCGCCACCAGAGCCAGTTCCCGTCGCCGACGGCGCACCCCGACGGCGAACGCGGGCCCGACCAGGAGCACCACCTCGAGCAGACCGAGCCCGCCGATCAGCACGCCGGTACTGACCTCCTCCAGGCTCATCCGGCCCGTGGGCGAGTCGACGTGCTGGGGCAGCTTCCCGGGCGGCGCGGGTACCCGGGCGGCCACCACGACACCGTTGCGGTTGAGGTGCCGGAAGACGTCGTCGGTGAGCGGGCCGGACAGGTCGGCCAGGAAGACCTCGTCGGGGTCGGTCTCCACCGGCGCCCCGGCGGGGTGCAGGAGGACCATCGGGGTCAGTTGCTCGGGGAGTTCGGCCACGCCGACGACCGTCCAGGTGCGGCTGCCGTCCGCGGCCACGACCCGGTCCCCGACGTCGACGCCGAGGCTGCGTCGGGCTGCCAGGTTCACCGCGATCTCGTCGGCGGCGGCCGGTACCCGGCCTCGGTGGACCCGGGCCAGGCCGCGCCCGAGAGGGTCGGTCAGGTCGATCACGGTGGCGGCGACGTCGTCCCGGATCCGGTCGCCCCGCCAGGCACTGAACGGCACCCAGCGACGCACCGGCAGCACCCGGCTGCCCTCGGGCAGCAGCGCGGCGAAAAATGCTGCGGTGACCGGTGCGGTGGGGGGCTTGTCCGCGTCTCCGGAGGTCCAGCCGCTGCCGTCGGAGTTCTGCTCGACCGGGCCGCGTCCCACCACCCGGAGTTCCGCGTCGGCGTTGCCGAGCCGACGTTCCAGTTCCTCGCTCGGGGTCAGCCGAGCCATGTCGACGCTGACCGCGACGAAGCTCAACGCCAGCACCGGCAGGACGATCATCGCCAGTACCAGGGTGGTGCGCCCGCGCGCCCGCCTCGCCTCCCGTCGGGCGATCCGCAGCGCGGCCCGCCACGAGCCGAGCGCCTCGGCCAGCCGCCCGCCGCCGGTCGGTCCGGACGGTCGACCGCTCACCGACCGCTGCCGCTGAGCAGGGCCTCCACGCCGGCCAGCGGGGCGGTCGAGTCGACCGTCACGCCGTCGCGCAGGAAGACCACCCGGTCGGCCCAGGCGGCATGGCGCGCCTCGTGGGTGACCAGCACTCCGGCGGCCCCGGCGTCGACCCGGCGGCGCAGCAGCCGCAGCACCGCCTCCCCGGTCTGCGAGTCCAACGCCCCGGTCGGCTCGTCGGCCAGCACCAGTCGCCGCTGCCCGACCAACGCCCGGGCGATGGCGACGCGTTGCTGCTGGCCACCGGAGAGCTGGTCCGGGAACCGGTCACCCAGCTCCGACAGCCCCACCTCGGTCAGTGCGTCGAGGGCCAGCCGGCGGGCCGCTCGTACCCCGGTGCCGTCCAGTTCGAGGGGGAGGGCGACGTTCTCCACGGCGGTCAGGCTGCCGATCAGGTTCAGGTTCTGGAAGATGTATCCGATGCGCCGGCGGCGCAGCCGGGCCAGCCCGCGCCGGTCGAGGGCGTGCAGCGGCTGCCCCTCGACGTGCACCTCACCCGCGGTCGGGCTGTCCAGCCCGCCGGCCAGGGTGAGCAGGGTGGACTTGCCGGAGCCGGAGGGGCCCATCACGGCGACCAGTTCGCCGGGGCGCACGGCCAGGCTCACCCCGCGCAGGGCGTGTACCGCCGCCGGGCCGCTGCCGTGCGTGCGATGCACGTCACGCAGGTCGAGTACGGTGTCGCCGGCCGGAGCGGGGACGGCCGGGTCGGCGGTCGCGGCGGCGTCGGACGCGGCTCGTGGGTCGGGTGCGGCCGGCATCCGTCCGCCGCCGGTGGTCACCGTCGTGCCTCCTCACCACTTTGGCCCACCGCCTCGGAGAGGGGCGCTGGGCCGGCGGCCGGGGGGCGGTGCCGTACCAGACTGCTCTCACAGTGGTCGAGCCAGCGCACCTCGGCCTCGGCCTGGAACACCATGGCGTCCAGCACCAGCCGCCACGGCAGGTCCTCCGGCCGGTCGCTGGCGTACTTCAGCCTGGTCAACTCCTGCAACGTGCGCATGGTGGCGGTCCGCTGGGTCTGGACCACCGCGCGGACGTCCACCCCGGGGGTGGTCAACGCCAGTGCCAGCTTGATCGCCAACTCGTCGCGCGGGCGGTCGCTGCGGCTGATCGGGGTGGCGAACCACAGGGCCAGGTCCGCCCGCCCGGCGTCGGTGATCTCGTACGGCCGTTGGCCGGCTTCGCTCTCCGGCAGCGACCTGACCAACCCGTCCCGCTCCAGCCGGGACAGGGTCGTGTAGACCTGCCCGATGTTCAGCGGCCAGGTGGCGCCGGTCGACTCCTCGAAGGCGGCCCGGAGCTGGTAGCCGTACATCTGCCCGCGTTCGAGCAGCGCGAGCAGGCCGTGGCGGATGGACATGGACCGGAGTATGCATACCTGGTATGCGGACCGCAACCGGCGCGGACGTGAATTCGACTACGCCCGGGTGGGTCCGCCGGGCCGGTTCAGCTCGGCCGGCCCGGGAACGGCACGGTCAGCGGGGCGATTCCGGCGCTGCGCCGCCAGCGGGTCGCCCGGACCGCGTACTCCACCAGGGCGGCCAGGGCCCGATCCCGATCGGCGCCGGTGCTGACCGGCAGCGCCGCCCGCCAGAAGGCCGCGGTACGTTCCTCCACCTGCACGGCGAGCCGCAGTGCGCTGGCCCGGTCGGTCACCGGGAAGGGCAACGCGTACCCGGCCCGATCCGGCGGAACGCTGCCGCCACCAGTACTCAACTGCACCACGAGCGCGTCCCGGCGAGCCCGGTGGGCGGCCTCGGCCTCGGCCGCGGCTTTGCGCTCGGCCCCGCTGAGTCGGACCCCGACGGGGCCGTAGGCCCAGATCGCGGCGTACTCGGCGGTGAGGGCGGCGGCGAGCGCCTCGGCGGATTCGCTCATCGCAGCGCCTCCAGGTGGGTGGCGCGAGCGGCGGCGACCGACCCGAGCAGCGCTACGCGCTCGGCGGGCGCCGTGGCGCAGGCCCGGATCGCCGCCTCCCGGCCGGCGCGCTCGGACCTGCGCAGTGCGGCAAGCGTCGCCGAGCGATCCGTCGGCGGCGTGCCCGACGGGGCGGCCGTGGCGGTGGGCGGGGCGGTGGCGGTCGCCGCACCGGTCAGCCGGGCGATTTCCGTGGCGTGCGCCTCGTGCGACTCGGCGAGCGGGAGCAGCCGGGCGGCCAGGTCGGGGTGGGCGGTGGCGGCGGCGCGCAGACCGGCCGCGAGCTGTCGGGACTCGTCCAGCAGCGGCGCGAGCGGGTCGGGCAGCGGCGGTGGTTCGTCGCGGTCGAGCAGGCCGCAACCGGTCAGCGGAGCGGCGGCCCCACCGAGCGCCAGCAGCGCACCGGCCCGCAGCAGGCCGCGTCGGGAAAGCTCGGAGGCGTCGTCCTGCCGCGTCGTTCTGCCCATCGCCACCGGACAAGTCAACACCATCGCCGCGCGGTGTGTCCGGCGGTGGCGTCGGTGCGCCGCCCGGGCCCTCGTCCCGGCGGCGCGTTACGCTCTGCGCAGCCACCGGCGCGTCCGCACCGGTGGCGTGCCGGCATGGCGTCGGCGAGCAGCGGAAGGGTTCTTCGGATGACGCAGCGTGGCCGTGCCACCAGGACGACGGGTCGACCCCGCGGTGGCCAGGCTGCACGCGCGGGTCAGACCTCCCGTGGCGACCTCGCCGCCCGCCGCGAGCGGCTGCGCTCGGTGATCGCGCCCGTGGTGCAGGCCGCCGGCTACGACCTGGAGGATCTCACCGTCTCCCGAGCCGGCCGCCGGCACGTGGTGCGGGTGATCGTCGACGCCGACGGCGGGATCAACCTGGACGCGGTGGCCGACGTGTCGCGCGCCGTCTCCACCGCGCTGGACGCGGCGGAGGAGAGCGGCGGCGACATCGTCGCGGGGGAATATCAGCTCGAGGTCAGCTCGCCGGGGGTGGACCGTCCGTTGACGCTGCCCCGGCACTGGCGCCGCAACGTCGGGCGGCTGGTTCGGGTGACCGTACGCGGTAACCCGCCGTCCGGGGGCGACCGGCAGGTCACCGGCCGGGTGGTCGACGCCGACGCCGAACGCGTGGTGCTGGAGACCGACGCGGACCGTACCCAGTGGGCCTACGCCGACCTCGGCCCGGGCCGGGTACAGGTCGAGTTCACCCGCCTGGACGAGTTGGCCGAATCAGAAGACGTCGACGACGATGACGATGTGGAGGACGAGGAGAGGTGAACATCGACCTCGCGGCGCTGCGCGCACTGGAGCGCGAGCGGGAGATCCCGTTCGACACGATCCTCGCGGCGATCGAGACCGCGCTGCTGACCGCGTACCGGCACACCGAGGGGGCGCAGTCGCACGCCCGGGTGGAGATCGACCGGAAGACCGGCGCGGCACTTGTCTACGCCCAGGAGTTGGGCGCCGAGGGCACCGTGGAGCGGGAGTGGGACGACACCCCGCACGACTTCGGTCGGATCGCTGCCATGACCGCCAAGCAGGTGATCCTCCAGCGGCTGCGGGAGGCCACCGACGAGGTGCACTTCGGTGAGTACGTCGGCCGCGACGGCGACCTGGTCACCGGGGTGGTGCAGGCGCACGAGGCGCGGGCCGAGAAGGGCATCGTCACCGTCGACCTGGGCAAGCTCGAGGGTGTGCTGCCACAGTCGGAGCAGGTGCCCGGCGAGCGGTACACCCACGGCGAGCGGATCCGCTGCGTGGTGGTGCACGTGGCCAAGGGAATGCGTGGCCCGCAGATCACGCTGTCCCGGACGCACCCGAATCTGGTGAAGAAGCTGTTCGCCCTGGAGGTGCCGGAGATCGCCGACGGCACGGTCGAGATCGGCGCGATCGCCCGTGAGGCGGGTCACCGTACGAAGATCGCGGTGCGTTCCACCGCGGCCGGGGTCAACGCCAAGGGCGCCTGCATCGGCCCGATGGGCCAGCGGGTCCGGGCGGTGATGAGCGAACTGCACGGCGAGAAGATCGACATCATCGACTGGTCGGACGACCCGGCGACCTTCGTCGGTAACGCGCTCTCCCCGGCCAAGGCGCTGCGCGTCGAGGTGGTCGACCTGGCCAATCGGGCCGCGCGGGTGACGGTTCCGGATTTCCAGCTGTCGCTCGCGATCGGGCGGGAGGGGCAGAATGCCCGACTTGCTGCCCGGTTGACCGGTTGGCGGATCGACATCCGTTCCGACGCCGAGCCGGCCGCCCCCGCCGGGCAAGCTGAAGCTGATCACGTCCGGGAACCGGGCGGAGCGGTGTCGGGTAGCTAGGGGTAGACTTCCACCAGTGGCACGACGCGCGCTGCCGGAGCGCACCTGTGTGGGTTGTCGACGGCGCGCACCGGCCAGTGAACTGCTGCGGATTGTCGCGATTGGCGACGAGGCTGATGTCAGCCTCCGACCCGATCCGGCCCGCACGCTGCCGGGTCGGGGAGCGAACATGCACCCGGATCCGGCCTGCTTCGCGCAGGCAGTGCGGCGTCGTGCCTTCGGGCGCGCGCTGCGTGTCGCCGGGGTTCCGGATGACGGGGCCCTCGCGGAGTACCTGACGCGTCAACCACCACGTCCGGTCACCCGACCGGACGAGGGCCGCTAGCAAGGTAGGACGACCGACATGAGCACACGATGAAGTCCCAGAAATGATCAGGCTTCAAGTGCACGAGTGAGGTCGCTGCGGGTGCTGCCCGCACGACCTCGGAGTGAGGAGTGCAGTGGCAGGTAAGGCCCGCGTACACGAGCTTGCAAAAGAGCTCGGGGTCGAAAGCAAGACCGTACTCGCCAAGCTCAAGGAGATGGGCGAGTTCGTCAAGTCCGCGTCGAGCACCGTCGAGGCGCCTGTCGCCCGACGGCTGCGCAACGCCTTCGTCGCCTCGGGCGGCTCCGGAGCCCCGGCGGCCGCGCCGCCGGCCGCACCGGCTCCGACGGCGGCACCGACCCCGTCGCCGACCCTCGGCGAGCCTCGGGTCACCGCCAAGCCGACGCCGCCACGGCGTCCGGCGGTGCCCGGGCCGAAGCCGAAGGGTCCGGTGCCCGGTCCGCCGCCGCCGGCGGCCCCGGTCGCCAAGCCGGCGAGCGCTCACGACATCGAGGTGGCCGCCGCGGAGGCGCGTGCCGCCGCCCTGAAGGCTGAGCAGGAGGCCGCGGTCAAGGCCGCCCAGGCCGCCCGCCAGCAGCAGCGGGACAACGTCCGCCGGGAGCCCCCGGCCGACGGTGGCGCCCGTCCGGGTCCCCGACCCGGTCCCGGCGCGATGCCGCCCCGCCCGGGTTCCCCGGCCGCGGGTCGTCCCGGTCCCACCAACCCGGGTCCGGGTGGCCGGCAGGGTCGCCCGCCGGCGCGCGGCGCCGGTAACAACCCCTTCGGTATCCAGGGCAGCCAGCAGCAGCGGCCGCCGGCCGCCGGTGCCGGTGGTTCCCGGCCCAGCCCGGCGTCGATGCCGCCGCGGCCCAGCCCGGCCTCGATGCCGCCGCGGCCCAGCCCGGCCTCGATGCCGAGCCAGCGGCCGGGTCGCCCCGGTGGCCCGGGTGCCGGTCGTGCCGGTGGCGGCGCCGGTCGTCCCGGTGGCGGCGGTGGCGGTGGCTACCGTGGCGGCCCCGGTGGCGGCGGCGGTGGCGGTGGTTACCGTGGCGGTCCCGGTGGCGGTGGCGGCGGTGGCGGTGGCTACCGTGGCGGTCCCGGTGGCGGCGGCGCTGGCGGTGGATTCCGCCCGGGTGCGCCGGCCGGTGGCGGCGGTCGCCCCGGCGGCGGTGGTCGTGGCCGTGGCGGTGGTGCCGCCGGTGCCTTCGGGCGTCCGGGCGGCAAGCCGACCCGTGGTCGCAAGTCCAAGAAGCAGCGCAGACAGGAGTTCGACAACCTGTCGGCTCCGACCATGAGCTCGGGTGCCCCCCGGGGCCAGGGGCAGACGGTACGCCTCTCCCGTGGCGCCTCGCTGTCGGACTTCGCTGACAAGATCAACGCCAACCCGGGTTCGCTGGTCCAGGAGATGTTCAACCTGGGCGAGATGGTCACCGCGACCCAGTCGTGCTCCGACGACACGCTGCTGCTGCTGGGGGAACACCTCGGCTTCAACGTGCAGATCGTCAGCCCGGAGGATGAGGACCGCGAGCTGCTCGCGCAGTTCAACATCGACCTCGACGCCGAGGTCGCGGAGGACCGCCTGGTCAGCCGGGCACCGGTGGTGACCGTCATGGGTCACGTCGACCACGGTAAGACCAAGCTGCTCGACGCGATCCGCAAGGCGAACGTCGTCGCCGGCGAGGCCGGAGGCATCACCCAGCACATCGGTGCCTACCAGGTCCACGTCCCGCACGAGGGCGAGGACCGCGCGGTGACGTTCATCGACACCCCGGGCCACGAGGCGTTCACCGCCATGCGTGCCCGTGGTGCCCAGGTCACGGACATCGTGATCCTGGTGGTCGCGGCCGACGACGGTGTCATGCCACAGACCATCGAGGCGTTGAACCACGCCAAGGCGGCCGAGGTGCCGATCGTGGTCGCGGTCAACAAGGTCGACAAGCCGGAGGCGAACCCGGACAAGGTCCGCCAGCAGCTGACCGAGTACGGCCTGGTCGCCGAGGAGTACGGCGGCGAGACCATGTTCGTCAACGTGGCCGCGAAGCCCGGCATCGGCATCGAGGAACTGCTCGAAGCGGTGCTGCTCACCGCCGACGCGTCGTTGGAGCTGACCGCTCCGACCGACGGGCCGGCGCAGGGTGTGGCCATCGAGGCGCACCTGGACAAGGGCCGTGGTGCGGTCGCGACGGTGCTGGTGCAGAAGGGCACCCTGCGGGCGGGCGACTCGATCGTCGCCGGTGGGGCGCACGGCCGGGTCCGGGCGATGCTCGACGAGAACGGCAACCAGGTCACCGAGGCGGGGCCGGCGCGTCCGGTCATGGTCCTCGGTCTGACCGCGGTGCCGGGCGCGGGCGACACCTTCCTCGCCGCGGCGGACGACCGCACGGTGCGGCAGATCGCCGAGCAGCGGCAGGCCCGCCGGCGGGCGGCGGCGTTCGCCAACTCCCGTGGCCGGGCCACCCTCGAGACGCTCATGGAGCAGCTCAAGGAGGGCGAGAAGACGTCGCTCAACCTCATCCTCAAGGGTGACGTCTCCGGTTCGGTGGAGGCCCTGGAGGACGCGCTGTTCAACCTCGACATTCCCGAGGAGGTCCAGCTCAAGGTCCTCGACCGGGGCGTCGGCTCGATCACCGAGAGCAACATCATGCTCGCGAGCGCCTCGTCCGAGCCGGTCACGATCATCGGCTTCAACGTGCGGGCCTCGAACAAGGTCCGCGAGATGGCCGACCGCGAGGGCGTGGAGATCCGGTACTACACCGTCATCTACCAGGCCATCGAGGAGATCGAGGCGGCGCTCAAGGGTCTGCTCAAGCCGGAGTACGAGGAGGTCGAGCTCGGCAGCGCGGAGATCCGCGACGTGTTCCGCTCGTCCAAGATCGGCAACATCTCCGGTTGCATCGTCCGGTCGGGTGTCATCCGACGGAACGCGAAGGCGCGCCTGCTGCGCGACGGCACGGTCGTGGCGGACAACCTCACGATCAGCTCGCTCAAGCGGTTCAAGGACGACGCGACGGAGGTCCGGGAGGGCTTCGAGTGCGGTCTGACCCTGGGTGGTTACAACAACGTCCAGGTCGGCGACGTGATCGAGACCTTCGAAATGCGGGAGAAGGTTCGCGCCTGATCCTGCGGTGACGCACTGGTCAAGGGGTTTACGCCGTTTGGCGTAAACCCCTTGATCATGTGGGGTGGGGTGCGGGTAGTGTCCGCAGCGATGTACACCGCAACCGTAGTTTTCGACCTGCTGCTGCCGGGGGACTCCCGGTCGCTGAAGGCCAAGAGGTCGTACGTGCGGCCGATCGTCGCGGCGCTGCGCCGGTTCGACGTGTCGGCCGCCGAGGTGGGGGCGCTCGACCTGCACGGACGAGCGGAGATAGGGGTGGCGGTGGTGGCCGCCGAGGCGGCACACGCCCGCGAGGTGCTCGACTCGTGCGAGCGTCTGGTGGCGGGCCGTCCGGAGGTCGAACTGCTGTCGGTGCGTCGTCGGTTGCACGGCGACGACGACTGAGCCCGGTTGCCCTCCGCCCCGCACGACAGGGCAAGGGGCGCGGGTAGGGTTCGAGTGTTGGGGTCGGTGCGGGCTCCGGTGACGCCGGCGTCACCGAAACCCGGCCGGTGGCGGGACGCCGTGGAGGTGGCGGAGATGACGGATGCGGCCAAGGTACGCCGGCACGCGGAGCGGGTGCGCGAGCTGGTCGCGTCGGTGGTGCGGAGTCAGATCAAGGACCCCCGACTCGGGATGATCACCATTACCGACGCCCGGATCACCGCCGACCTGCGGGACGCGACGGTCTTCTACACCGTGCTCGGCGACGCGGCGGCCCAGGCGGGCACCGCCGCCGCGCTGGACAGCGCCAAGGGCATGCTGCGCAGCACGGTCGGCAAGGCACTCGGGTTGCGGCACTCGCCGACGCTGACCTTCGTCCTGGACGACGTCCAGGATCAGGTCAAGCACATCGACGATCTGCTCGCCGCGGCCCGCAACGCCGACGCCGAGGTGCAGCGCCTGGCGGCACGGGCCGAGTACGCCGGTGAGGCGCAGCCGTACCGCCTCGACGAGGACGACAGCGGCACCGAGGACGAGGACGAGGACGAACCAGACGGAACCGCCGACGAGGCCCGGGGCGGGGACCGTCGGTGACCGCTCCCTCCGGTGGTGCCGTGACCGAGCCGGATCCCGCCGTGCGGCGACAGCCCGGCCCCGGCCGGGTGGGTTCGGCTGGCGGCGGCACGTCGGCTCGGGCCGCGACCGCCGGCCCGGTCGACTCGGCCGGGTCGAGTCCGTCCGCGCCGGCATCCGGGCCGACCGAGGCCGACTGGGCCGCCGCGGTGGCGGCGGTCCGCCAACTGCCCGCCGACGGCCGGGTGCTGCTGATCTGTCACGTCAACCCGGACGGGGACGCGCTGGGCAGCATGCTCGGCTTCGCGCTCGGGCTGCGGCGGCTCGGAATCCACCGGGTGCAGGCCACCTTCCCCGGTCCGCCGGAGGTGCCCGAGCCGTTGCGCGGCCTGCCCGGTCTGGACCTGCTGGTATCGGAGGGGGAGGCGGAACCCGAGCCGGACCTGGTCATCTGCTTCGACGCGGCGAGCGAGTCGCGGCTCGGTGAGCTGGCCGGCCGGTTGACCGGGAAGGGCACCGCCCTGGTGCTCGACCATCACGCCTCGAACCGCGGCTTCGGCGACGTGAACCTGGTGGACCCGGCGGCGGCGGCGACCTCCGTGCTCGCCGAGCAGCTGCTGGAGCGGCTCGGCGTGCCGCTGGACGCCGGCATCGCCGAGTGCCTGTACGTGGCGTTGAGCACCGACACCGGGTCGTTCCGGTTCGACGCGACCACCCCGGCGGTGCACGAGATGGCGGCCCGGCTGCTGGCCACCGGGATCCGGCCGGGTGACATCTCGCGACGGGTGTTCGACAGCCGGCCGTTCGGCGCGGTGCGGCTGTTCGGTGAGGTGCTCGGGCGGGCCCGGCTGGAGCCGGAGGAGGCCGGCGGGCAGGGCCTGGTCTGGACCTACGCGACCCTGGACGACCTGGCCCGCCACGAGCAGCGGCCGTACGTGCTGGAGGCGCTCATCGATCCGGTGCGTTGCACCGCCGAGGCCGACGTCAGTTGTGTGGTCAAGCAGACCGCGCCGGCCGTGTGGGCGGTCTCCCTGCGCAGCAAGGGCGCGACCGACGTGAGTCGGGTGGCGGTCGCGCTGGGCGGCGGCGGGCACCGGTTGGCCGCCGGTTTCACCGGCCGTGGCACGGTGGACGAGGTCGTCGAGCGGATCCGGGCCCAGTTGCGGGCGTACGACCCGGAGAGCGACGCCGACCAGCAGGGGTGATTTCAGGGTCAGCTCCGGGGCGTCGAGACTTCGGCACCTGGACAGGGCGGGGAGAATCGGATGATGGAGCAGCCCCACGACCTCACCGTCGACACCCCTCGCACCTGGGAGCGGCCGGTCGTCTGCGTACCGGTGCTTGTCGCCCTCTCCCTGGTGGGTGGCCGCTTCCCGTCGTTCTCGACCGAGGCCAACGTCTATGTGTTCGGTGCTGGCGGGGTGCTGATCTGGCTCGGCCTGACCAAGCGGGTGCAGGCTCGTCCGGCGCCGGAGCGGTTGCGGCCCGGTGCGGTCTGGTGGACGCTGCCGGTGGTGGTGTTCGGGATCTTCGAGGGGGTCACCTTCATCGCGGCGGCCGGTGACGACTTTCCCACCTTCTCGCTGCTGGCCGACCCGCTGCTGGAGGACCGCCTGGTCCGGTCCGCGGCCTGGTTGGTCTGGCTGTCGGCGTTCTGGGGGCTGGTGCGGCGATGATGCGGGCACTGGCGATCGGCGGGTTCCTGGTCGGGCTGGCACTGTTCGGGCTGGTCGAGTGGCTGGCCCGACGGGAGGGCTCGAAGATCCCGACGCTCGGCGAACTCTGCGGGTACGTGATGCGGTACGAGGTGGGGCCGGTGCCGGTGGGCCGGATCGGTCTGTTCGGGTTCTGGTGGTGGATCGGCTGGCACTTCCTGGCCCGTTGATGGCGCGGCAACCTGTCCAGATCGCGGGAACAGTACGCACCATGTGGACCTGAACGATAACTTGGGAAACGGCCGGCGTCGCCTTCGGCGCAGGTCAGGGGCGGAGCCATACCCGGTGCCGCTCGCGCTCCAGGGTTGACCGACCCGGGCCAACAGGCCGCCCTCCGCCGTTCCGGCGATCCCGGAACCGGTCTCGGGCGACCAGTCCCCGCACCGCCCGTGACGCGCCGCCGCGCTCGGTGACGCGTGCCCCGGAAGGGAGCCCACGATGGCCGCCAAGCCTCAGCCCGAGACCACTGACGAGGCCCGCGAGCAGGCCCGTCGCGCCCTGCAGACCTCCATGGACACCCGTCAGTGACGGTGTCCGGCCGGTGGTGACGTCCGGCCGCCGAAGCGTGCGACGTCACCACCGGTCCGAACGATTCCTGCGCGCCGCCGTACTGAGGGGCGGCGCCACCGCACTGACCCGGGACAACGTTCACCCCGGTAAGTAGCATCCCAGTTTGATCCCCTTACATTCCGCGTGCCACCATCGGCGCCGATGAGCCAGTCCACCCTTGCCGCCGATCGGGTCGCCTCGCCGCGCCGAATCGCCGCGCTAGCCCTGCCCGCCCTCGTGGTACTCGCCGCCGAGCCGCTCTACGTGCTCGTCGACACGGCGGTCGTCGGCCACCTGGGCCGGGTGCCGCTCGCGGCGGTGGCCGTCGGTGGCACCGTGATGACCCTCACCGCCTGGCTGGGGACCGTGGTCGCGTACGGCACGACCGGCCGTGCGGCCCGCCGGTACGGTGCCGGCGACCGCGCCGCGGCGGTGGCCGAGGGGGTCCAGGCGTCCTGGTCGGCCCTTGGTGTCGGGCTGGTGGTCGTCGTCGGCATGCAGATCGGCGGCGGTGCCCTGGCGGGTGCCCTGGCCGGCGGTGGTGAGGTGGCGCTCGCCGCCGCCGAGTGGCTGCGCATCGCCGCGTTCGGTGCTCCCGGGCTGCTGCTCGCCGCCGCCGGCAACGGTTGGCTGCGGGGTGTGCAGGACACCCGTCGGCCGCTGCTCTTCGTGGTCGGCCCCAACCTGCTCTCCGCGGTGCTCTGCCCGGTGCTGGTCTATCCGGTGGGCATGGGGCTGATCGGCTCGGCGGTGGCGAACGTGATCGCGCAGACCCTCTCCGGGGCCCTCTTCGCCGCCGCCCTGGTGGCCGAGCGGGTGGCACTGCGCCCGCGTCCCCGGGTCATCGGCCAGCAGCTGGTGCTCAGCCGGGACCTGCTGATCCGTGGGGTGGCCTTCCAGGCCAGTTTCCTGTCCGCCACGGCGGTGGCCGCCCGGTTCGGTGCCGCCACGGTGGGCGCCCACCAGATCGCCGTGCAGCTCTGGTTCTTCGCGGCGCTGGTGCTCGACGCGCTGGCGATCGCCGCGCAGGCGCTCGTCGGTGCGGCGCTCGGCGGTGGTGACGACGCGACGGCCCGGGCGCTGGCCCGCCGGATCGGCCGGCTGGGCGCGATCTGCGGTACGGCGTTCGCCGTGCTCGCCGCGGCCGGTGCCACCGTGGTGCCCACCTGGTTCACCTCCGATCGCGCGGTCCACGAGCAGGCGCTGGTGGCGTGGCCCTGGTTCGCCGCGATGCTGCCACTGGCCGGGGTGGTGTTCGCCCTCGACGGTGTGCTGATCGGCGCGGGCGACATCCGCTATCTGCGCAACCTCACCGTCGTCGGCGCGCTCGGCGGCTTCCTGCCGGCGATCTGGCTGGCGTACGCCCTCGATCTCGGGCTCGGTGGCATCTGGGCCGGGCTGATGCTGTTCACCGTGATCCGCCTGGTCGGGCTGCTGCTGCGGCTGCGCAGCGGTGGCTGGGCGGTCATCGGCGCGGAGCGCCTACCCGCCTGACAAGACCTGGCCGTAGAGCGCGTAGATGACGAGTACCAGGGCCAGGCTCGCCACGAAGGAGACGAGCAGGGCGAGGATCTTCACGGTGGTGGGGTAGCGCTGACGCAGGGGCTGCCGTCGCTGCCAGGCCCACCAGCGGCGCCGCAGGGCCCCGGCACCGGGCAGCGCGGCCACGCCCTCGGCGAGTCGGACCCCCAGCGTGCGCCTCGCCGGTGGTGGATTCAGCATCCAGTCCGGCAGCGCGCTGGGCTGATCGGGCGTATGCAGGCCGACCGAATCGTCGGGCCGACGCGCGCGATCGGGACCACGGTCCGTGCTCATCTCGTTCTCCCCGTGTCTGCCGGCGCGGCACTCACCGTCGCCGATGAGCCCATCGTGGCAGGGCGGTCCCAGCGCGAACATCCCGTTTTCAGCGCCCTGTCCGGTGCTCGGGCGGGCGCGCGGGTCTGGCAGGCTTGCACGTCGTGAGCACAGACGGCCTGATCGTGGTGGACAAGCCCGGCGGTATGACCTCGCACGACGTGGTCGCCCGGTTGCGTCGGTTGGCGCGGACCCGGCGGGTCGGTCACGGCGGCACGCTCGATCCGATGGCCACCGGGGTCCTGGTGATCGGGATCGGCCGGGCCACCCGACTGCTGACGTACGTGATCGGTGCGGACAAGAGCTACGCGGCGACCATCCGGCTGGGCCAGGCCACCGTCACCGATGACGCGGAGGGCGACGTGATCGCCACCACTCCCGCCGGGACGCTCACCGACGAGGCGGTCCGGGCCGCCCTGGCCGGGTTGACCGGGGAGATCGACCAGGTGCCGAGCGCGGTGAGCGCCATCAAGATCAACGGCCAGCGCGCGTACAAGCGGGTCCGTGCGGGGGAGAGCGTCGACCTGCCGGCCCGGCGGGTCACCGTGTCCCGGCTCGACGTGCTGGCGATCCGCCGGACCTCGCCCGACGTGGTCGACGTCGACATCGACGTGGCCTGCTCGACCGGGACGTACATCCGGGCGATCGCCCGCGACGCGGGTCTGGCCCTCGCCGTCGGTGGCCACCTGACCGCCCTGCGCCGCACCGCCGTGGGGGGGTTCACCGTGGCGGAGGCGGCCACTCTCGACGAGCTGGAGCACCGTGCGCCGGACGTGGTGGACCTGCCGCTCGCGGCCGCCGCCGAGCGGTTCTTCCCGCGCCGGGACGCCACCGAGGAGGAGGCGAAGGTGCTGTCGCACGGCGGTCCGCTCGATCCGGTCGGCCGCACCGGGCCGTACGCGGTCTTCGATCCGGCCGGTGGGCTGATCGCTATCGTCAGCGAGCGGGCCGGCCGGGCCCGCGCGGAGATCGTGCTCGCCCCGGCCTGACGCCGGGTACCGGACGGCCGACCGTCGGCGTTCGGCGGTGAACGACAGCGGAGGAGCAGCATGCAGCGGTGGCGGGGGTACGACGCGGCGCCCGGTGGCTGGGGACGGTCGGTCGTCACCATCGGCGTCTTCGACGGCGTGCACAAGGGGCACCAGGCGACGATCGGGCACGCCGTGGCCCGCGCCCGTGAACTCGGCGTCAAGTCGGTGGTGCTCACCTTCGACCCGCATCCGGCCGAGGTCGTGCGCCCCGGCTCCCATCCGGCGGTGCTGACCGAGCCGCACCGCAAGGCGGAGCTGATCGAGACCCTCGGGGCCGATGTGCTCTGTGTGATGCCGTTCACGCCCGAGGTGTCCCGGTTGTCGGCCGAGGCGTTCGTGCACGACGTGCTTGTCGAGAACCTGCACGCCGCTCTCGTGGTGGTGGGCGACAACTTCCGGTTCGGCCACCGGGCCGCCGGTGACGTGGCGCTGCTGGAGCGGCTCGGCCGCACCTTCGGGTTCGCCGTCGAGGCGCCGCCGCTGGTGGCCGGGTCGGGCACGGTCTTCTCCTCGACCTACATCCGCTCCTGCGTCGACGCGGGTGACGTGGCCGCCGCGGCGGCGGCGCTGGGTCGCCCGCACCGGTTGGAGGGGGTGGTCGTCCGCGGTGACCAGCGTGGGCGGGAACTCGGCTTCCCGACCGCGAACCTGCTCTGCCACCGAAACGCGGCGGTCCCGGCCGACGGCGTCTACGCCGCCCGGATGATCCGTCGAGGGCAGCGGCAGCCGCTCGCCGCCGCCGTGTCGATCGGCACCAACCCGACGTTCTCCGGCCGGGAGCGGCGGGTCGAGGCGTACGCGCTGGACTTCGACGGCGACCTCTACGGCGAGCGGCTGGCGCTGGACTTCGTGGCGCATCTGCGCGGCCAGACCCGCTTCGATTCGATCGAGCCGTTGATCGCCCAGATCGCCCAGGACGTCGAGCGGACCCGCCGGGCGCTGAACTGACCGGTCACCGACCCGCCCGTGGCCCTTGACCGGCCGGGTCGGGCGGGTGCTGGTAGGCTGGCTGGGACGTCGGCTGACCGACGTGGGGCCTCGCCTGCCTGCTCGACGCCGCGGGTGCGAGGACCGTCCGTCACCGGTGCCGTAGCCCGGCCCGACGGACCGCATTGAGACAACCCACCAGAACAGGGAGAACATGGCGCTCGACCAGCAGGCAAAGGCCAAGATCCGCGAGGAGTACGCGACCGCCGAGGGTGACACCGGGTCGCCCGAGGTGCAGGTCGCGGTCCTCACCAAGCGGATCGCCGACCTCACCGAGCACCTGAAGGTGCACAAGCACGACCACCACAGCCGCCGTGGGCTGCTGCTGCTGGTCGGCCGTCGCCGTCGGTTGCTCAACTACGTTCAGAAGAAGGACATCAACCGCTACCGGTCGCTCATCGAGCGGCTCGGCCTGCGCCGGTGACGTGACGGGGGAGTGGCCCACCAGGTCACTCCCCCGTCGGCGTCCCAACCGAGAAACGGGCCACGACCACCCAGACAAGGGAGCGTCGGCGTACCGGTCTCCGGTAGTGGCCTCCGGGCACCCCGGCATCCCGCCGGCGGTCCCGGGCGCTTCGATCGAAGACCGGCCGTCCGCACAGCTCCCGCGTCGTGGCCCCCGATGCGAAGGAGCATTGAAACAGCATGACCGAGACCAAACTCGGCACCGAAACCCGCACCGCCGTGATCGACAACGGGTCGTTCGGCACCCGTGAGATCACCTTCTCCACCGGACGGCTGGCCCGACAGGCCGCCGGGTCCGTCACCGCCCAGCTCGGCGAGACCGTCGTGCTGTCCGCCACCACCGCCGGTAAGCAGCCGAAGGAGCAGTTCGACTTCTTCCCGCTGACCGTCGACGTCGAGGAGCGGATGTACGCCGCGGGCCGCATCCCCGGCTCGTTCTTCCGTCGTGAGGGCCGGCCCAGCGAGGACGCCATCCTCACCTGCCGCCTGATCGACCGGCCGCTGCGCCCGTCGTTCGTCAAGGGCCTGCGCAACGAGGTCCAGGTCGTCGAGACGATCCTCGCGCTCGACCCGCAGCACCCGTACGACGTGGTCGCGATCAACGCCGCGTCGATGTCGACCAAGCTGTCCGGCCTGCCGTTCTCCGGCCCGATCGGGGCCACCCGGATGGCCCACGTGGACGGCCAGTGGGTCGCCTTCCCGACCCACGAGGAGCTGGCCCGGGCCACCTTCGACATGGTGGTTGCCGGCCGGGCCCTGCCCGACGGCGACGTCGCGATCATGATGGTCGAGGCGGAGGCCACCGAGCACACCGTGAAGCTGGTCGCCGGCGGGGCGCCCGCCCCGACCGAGGAGGTCGTGGCCAGCGGTCTGGAGGCCGCCAAGCCCGCCATCCGCGAGCTGTGCCGGGCGCAGAGCGAGCTGGCCGAGGTCGCCGCCAAGCCGGTCGCCGAGTACCCGGTCTTCCTGGATTACCAGGACGACGCGTACGACGCGGTCGCCGACCTGGCCCGCGCCGACGTCGCCGAGGCCCTGCAGATCGCCGGCAAGGCCGACCGCGAGGGGGCCCTGGACGCGATCAAGCTGCGGGTGCACGAGGAACTCGGCGCCCGCTTCGAGGGCCGCGAGAAGGAACTCTCCGCCGCGTTCCGGTCGCTGACCAAGTCCGAGGTGCGCAGCCGGGTGCTGCGCGAGCAGGTCCGCATCGACGGCCGGGGTCCGCGTGACATCCGCCCGCTGAGCGCCGAGGTGGGCGTGCTGCCCCGGGTGCACGGCTCGGCGCTGTTCGAGCGCGGCGAGACCCAGATCCTCGGCGTCACCACGCTCAACATGCTGCGCATGGAGCAGGCGCTGGACACCCTCTCTCCGGAGAAGTCCAAGCGCTACATGCACAACTACAACTTCCCGCCGTACTCCACCGGTGAGACCGGTCGGGTCGGCTCGCCGAAGCGCCGCGAGATCGGGCACGGCGCTCTGGCGGAGCGGGCGCTGATCCCGGTGCTGCCCTCGCGGGAGGAGTTCCCGTACGCGATCCGGCAGGTCTCCGAGGCGCTCGGCTCCAACGGCTCCACCTCGATGGGTTCGGTCTGCGCCTCGACGCTGGGCCTGCTCAGCGCCGGTGTGCCGCTGAAGGCGCCGGTCGCGGGCATCGCGATGGGCCTCATCTCCGACGAGGTCGACGGCAAGACCCAGTACGTCACGCTCACCGACATCCTCGGTGCCGAGGACGCCTTCGGCGACATGGACTTCAAGGTCGCCGGTACCCGCGACTTCGTCACCGCGTTGCAGCTCGACACCAAGCTCGACGGCATCCCGTCCGACGTGCTGGCCGCCGCCCTCGAGCAGGCCCACGAGGCGCGGCAGACCATCCTCGACGTGATGCAGCGGGCGATCGAGGCACCGGCCGAGATGTCCGACTACGCGCCCCGGGTGACCACGGTCAAGATCCCGGTTGACAAGATCGGCATGGTGATCGGCCCGAAGGGTCAGACCATCAACGCCATCCAGGACGAGACCGGCGCCGAGATCTCCATCGAGGACGACGGCACCATCTACGTCGGCGCGACGAACGGTCCGTCGGCGCAGGCCGCCGTCGAGCGGATCAACGCGATCGCCAACCCGACCCTGCCCAAGATGGGTGACCGGTTCCTCGGCACGGTGGTGAAGACCGCTCCGTTCGGTGCGTTCGTCTCGCTGCTGCCGGGCCGCGACGGCCTGCTGCACATCTCCAAGGTGGGCGACGGCAAGCGGGTCGAGAAGGTCGAGGACTTCCTCAACGTCGGCGACCGGGTCGAGGTGGAGATCGCCGACATCGACCAGCGCGGCAAGATCTACCTGGACAAGGTCCGCCCGGAGGGTGCCGAGGCGCCGGCCGCCGCAACCGGTGAGGAGCGGCCCGCGGGCCGCGACCGGGGTGGTGACCGGGGTCCGCGTGACCGGGGTGACCGCGAGCGCGGTGGCGACCGGGGCGCTCGTGGCCCCGAGCGTGGCGACGGTGGCGAGGGCGGCGGCGACAACCGTCCGCGACGCCGTACCCGGCACAGCTGACACGTGAACCGCTGACCGGCCGGGCGACACCGTCGCCCGGCCGGTTCGTTCGTCAACTCATCCATCCCCTCGTCGTACTGGAAGCAGGTGGCCGTGAGCCGGACCCGGCATTCGTCTTTCCTCGGCACCCGACCGGGGTCGACGCCGCGCGCCGGGCGGCAGGCCACCCCTACCGCTCGGGCCGCCGGTGGGTCGACCCGGGCGGTGACCCGGACCCTGAGCGACGATCCGCTGGGCGGCACGGTGCGCCGCACGGTGCTGCCCAACGGGCTGCGGGTGTTGACCGAGGCGATCCCGGCCATGCGCAGCGTCTCGTTCGGCATCTGGGTGGCTGTCGGCTCGCGGGACGAGACCGGCCCGCAGGCCGGTGCCGCCCACTTCCTGGAACACCTGCTGTTCAAGGGCACCCGCAAGCGGAACGCGCTGGAGATCTCCTCGGCCATCGAGGCGGTGGGCGGCGAGACCAACGCCTTCACCACGAAGGAGTACACCTGCTACTACGCCCGGGTGCTGGACGAGGACCTGCCCCTGGCCATCGACGTCATGTGCGACCTGGTCGCCGACTCGCTGCTGGAGCCGGCCGACGTGGAGACCGAACGCGGCGTGATCCTCGAGGAGATCGCCATGCACGACGACGAACCCGGCGACGAGGTGCACGACCTGTTCGCCCAGGCCGTCTACGGTGACCACCCGCTGGGCCGGCTGATCTCCGGCACCGCGGAGACCGTCACCCCGATGACCCGCCGGCAGATCCAGAGCTTCTACCGGCGGCGCTACGTCGCGCCGCAGATCGTCATCGCCGCCGCCGGCAACCTCGACCACACCGCCGTGGTGCGGCTGGTCCGCCAGGCGCTGCGGGGCACCCCGCTGGACACCGACCCGGCGGCGCCCGCGCCGCAGCGACCGGCCACCCCCGCCGTACGCACCCGGGCCGCCGCCACGGTGGTGGAGGCGAAGGAGACCGAGCAGGCGCACATCGTGCTGGGTTGCCCGGGCATCGACCGGCTCGACGAACGCCGCTTCGCTCTCGGGGTGCTGAACAACGTGCTCGGCGGCGGCATGTCCAGCCGGCTGTTCCAGGAGATCCGGGAGCGCCGCGGCCTCGCCTACTCCGTCTACTCCTACGCCAGCCAGTACGCCGACAGCGGCCTGTTCGGCGTCTACGCCGGCTGCGCCCCGGGTCGGGTCGACGAGGTGCTGGAGCTGACCCGGGCCGAGTTGGCGCGTACCGCCGCGCACGGCGTCACCGAGGCGGAACTGGCCCGGGGCAAGGGGATGAGCAAGGGTTCGTTCGTGCTCGGCCTGGAGGACACCGGTTCCCGGATGAGCCGGCTGGCCAAGGGCGAGCTGCTCTACGGGGACCTGGTGCCGGTCAACGAGCTGCTCGACCGGGTCGACGCGGTCACCCTCGACGACGTCAACGCCCTCGCCGCCGAACTGCTGGACCGGCCGATGTCCCTCGCCGTCGTCGGCCCGTTCGCCGGTCGGGACTTCAGCGCCTGACTCTTCCGGTCGAGCGGGTGGGCACCACCCTCGGGGTGTCCGCGTCCCGATTGGGATAGGTTGTGCCGCGTGACTGACGAGCAGGAGAAGAGCGCCACCGAGTCGATCAGGGTCGGCGTGCTGGGCGCCAGTGGTCGGATGGGTGCCGAGGTGTGCCGGGCCGTCGAGGCGGCCGCCGACATGAAACTGGTCGCGACGGTCGACCAGGACGACTGGTTGGCGAACGCCGCCGAGGCCGGCGCGGAGGTGCTCGTCGACTTCACCACTCCCGACGTCGTGCTGGACAACCTGCACTGGTGCATCGACCAGGGGATCCACGCGGTGGTCGGCACCAGCGGCTTCACCGAACAGCGGATCGAACAGGTACGCGGCTGGCTGGCCGGCCGGCCCGACGTGGGGGTGGTGATCGCCCCCAACTTCGGTCTCGGCGCGGTGCTGATGATGCAGTTCGCCGCGCGTGCCGCCCGCTACTTCGAGTCGGTCGAGATCATCGAGCAGCACCATCCGCGCAAGCTCGACGCGCCCAGCGGCACCGCCATGCACACCGCGCGCCTGGTCGCGGCGGCCCGCGCCGAGGCCGGCCTCGGTCCGGCACCGGATGCCACCAAGGACGAGATCGCCGGTGCCCGGGGTGCCGAGGTCGACGGGGTACGGGTGCACGCCGTGCGGGCCACCGGGCTGGTCGCCCACCAGGAGGTGCTCTTCGGCGCCACCGGCGAGACCCTGACCATCCGGCACGACTCGTACGACCGGGTCTCGTTCATGCCGGGCGTGCTGCTCGCGGTACGCGCGGTGCGCAACCGTCCGGGCCTGACCCTCGGCCTGGACGCCCTGCTCGACTGAGCGCGGCCGAGGCGGGCCGGACGGATCGGTCAGCCGGCCGGCGGCGGTTCCGTGGGGACGGCGACGTGCAGGCGTAGCTGGGGGACCAGCATGTCGTCGACGTCCAGCGCGCGTCCCGCGCCGTCGGGGGCCCAGCCGGCGGTGGTGAGGAACTTCCGGGACGCCTGGTCACCCTCGAACACCCACGCCACCGCCCGGTCGAAGTCTGACTCCCGCCACAGGTCGACGCTGGCGGCGAGCAGCCGGGAGCCGTGTCCGCGCCGGCCCCAGCGCGGCTCGACCAGCAGGTCGGTCACCGCCACCACGTCCGCGCCGAGCGCGTCGGCCGGTTCGTTCGGGGCCAGCGCCTCGGCATCGGCCGGGCCGGAGGCGGCGAAACCCACCAGATACGATTGCTCGGCCTGTTCGACGGCGACAAGCACCCGGTGGGTGTCGCCGGGCGGCTGGCGCACCGCGGCGTCCCAGCGCTCGGCCAGCGACGCCTCGTCGAGGTCGTCCAGCACGTCCCGGGGCAGCAGTCGCCGGTAGGCGACCCGCCAGGTGGCGAGCTGGATGCGGGCGATCTCGGCGGCGTCCTCCGGACGCGCCGGGCGGACGTACCCGAGACTCATGGCACGACAGCCTACGCAGGGCGAGGGAGGCGACGGTGGCGCAGGGTGCCAGGCGGACGGTGGGACAGGTCGCCGCGGTCGTGGTCCTCGCCGTTGCGGTGGCCGGGTTCCTGTCCGTGGCGGCCGTCCGGCACGGATTCTTCGACCTGCAGGTCTACCGGGGTGCCCTGGTCTGGTGGGTGCACGACGGCGGGGAGATCTACGACTACCTCAAGCCGGGCACCCAGTACGGCTTCACGTACCCACCCTTCGCCGCCCTGGTGATGCTGCCGATGGCGTACCTGTCCTGGCACGCCGCGATCGTGGTGAGCGTGGCCGCCGGCGTGCTGACCAGCGCGGTGCTGGTCTGGTGGCTGCTGGATCCGGTGTCCCGGCGCGTCGGTTGGACCCGCTGGTTCGCCTTCGCGGTGGCGCTGTGCCTGGTCGCCGCCTTCGAACCGATGCGCGAGACGATCAACTTCGGCCAGGTCAACACGCTGCTGCTCTTCCTGGTGGCGGTGGATCTGCTCCGGCTGCTGCCGGGCGGCAACAGATGGGCCGGGATCGGCATCGGCCTGGCCACCGCGATCAAACTCACGCCGGGCATCTTCATCGTCTACCTGCTGGTGACCCGACGATGGCGCGCCGCGGTGACCGCGTCGGGCACCGCGACCGCCGCGACCGTGCTGGCCGCCGCGCTGTTTCCGGACGCCTCCCGGGAGTTCTGGACCAGCGCTCTGTGGAACACCGGGCGCGTCGGTGAGCTGGCCTTCGTCTCCAACCAGTCGCTGCGCGGCGTGGTGGCCCGGCTCGACCCGGAGAGTCCCAGCACGCTGGCCTGGCTGCTGCTGGTCGCCGGGACGCTGGTGCTCTGGGCGTGGCGGTCCCGCGTCGCGGCGTCCGTCGGCGACGAGGCCACCGGGCTGGCCCTGACCGGCGCGGTGATGTGCCTGGTCAGTCCGGTCACCTGGGTGCATCACCTGGTCTGGCTGTTGCCGGGCCTGCTGCTGCTGGTGGACCGCGGCATGGCCGCCCCGCCGGGCGGCCGGCGCCGCGTCCTGCTGGCCTGCGCGGCCGTCGGGTACGCGTTCCTGACCAGCCGGATCGTCTGGGCGTGGGAGGAGGACTTCACCGGCCTCGACGGTTTCCTGTTCGGCAACACCTACGTCTGGATCAGTCTGGCGCTGCTGGTCTTCCTGCCGGTACACCGGGTCGTGCCCCGGTCGCCGTCGGCCTCAGCCACCGTCGAGCCGGCCGCTGTACCGCAGTTCGACAAGCTCGATCGCCGGTCGGCCGCCGGACAACGGCACCGGATAGGTCGACCGCTCACCGTCCGGTGACAACCCGGCCCGCGCGTAGAACCGGCGGGCCCGGTCGTTGGCCGCCAGCACCCAGAGCCGGTACTGCGCCCAGCCGGACTCACGCAGGCCCGACCGGGCCGCCGCGAACAGGGTCCGAGCGGTGCCGTCACCCCAGTGCTCAGGCGTGACGTAGAGGCTGACCACCTCGCCGTACGCCGGGTCGAGGTCGCCGCGATCCTGGTCGTTGCGGTACGGCCCGAAGGTGGCGAACCCGACGAGCGTGCCGTGCTCCTCGGCCAGCAGGGTGGTGAACGGGTGGTCCGGGTCGGCGGTGCCGAGGGCCCGCCGGCGCTGCGCCCAGGCGACCGGGTTGAGCCGGTCGAGCACCTCGTCCGGCATGATTCCGGCGTAGCCGGCCTGCCAGCCGCGCACGTGCACCCGGGCCACCGCCTCGGCGTCGTCGGGCTGCTCACGGCGAATGCAGGGCATGTACGTAGTTCTAGGCCGCCGGGGCGGGCAGGTCCAGTGTCCGCACCGATGTCGTACGTCTGCCGTAGCCTGCCTGCGATGGCCGCACCGGAATCGCTCTCGCTCGCCCAGGCCCGCCGCGTCGCGCTGGCCGCACAGGGCTTCGCCGATCCGGCGCCCACCGGGGCGCCCACCCGCCGGCACCTGCGTCGGGTGCTCGACCGGATCGGGTTGATCCAGATGGATTCGGTGAACGTCCTGCAACGGGCGCACTACCTGCCGCTCTACAGCCGGCTCGGGCCCTATCCCACCACCCTGCTCGACTCCGCCGCCTACCGCCGCCCCCGCGAGTTGTTCGAGTACTGGGGCCACGAGGCGTCGTTGGTGCCGGTCGTCCTGCATCCGGCGCTGCGCTGGCGGATGGCGAGGGCGCACACCGACGCCTGGGGTGGGATGCGCCGCATCGCCGCCGAGCAGCCCGCCCTGGTCGCCTGGGTGCGCGACGAGGTGGCCGCCCGGGGGCCGCTGACCGTGGCCGAGATCGAGCACGACGCGCCCCGCCAGACCGGGAACTGGGGGTGGAACTGGTCGGCGGTCAAGCAGGCCCTGGAATATCTCTTCTGGGCCGGCGAGGTGTGCGCGGCACAACGCACCGGTTCCTTCGCCCGCCGCTACGACCTGCCGGAACGGGTGCTGCCGGCGGAGGTGCTGGACGCACCGACGCCGTCCGACGCACAGGCGTACCGCACCCTGGTGGCGATCGCGGCCCGGTCGCTCGGGGTGGCCGCGGAGCCGGAGCTGCGCGACTATTTCCGGCTGCCGGTGGCCGGCGCGCGGCAGGCCATCGCCGACCTGGTCGAGGCGGGGGAGCTGCGACCGGTCACGGTGCAGGGGTGGCGGCAGCCGGCCTGGTTGCACGCCGAGGCCCGGCTACCCCGCTGGGTACGCGGCAACGGCCTGGTGAGCCCCTTCGACCCGCTGGTCTGGGAACGCGCCCGCACCGAACGACTGTTCAACTTCAGCTACCGCATCGAGATCTACGTGCCCGCGCCGCAGCGTGTGCACGGCTACTACGTGCTGCCGTTCCGCCAGGGGGACCGCTTTACCGCCCGGGTCGACCTGAAGGCGGACCGCAAGTCCGGAGTGCTGCTGGTGCCGGCCGCCTGGGTGGAGCCGGGTGCCGACCCGGGAGAGACGGCGCTCGCCCTCGCCGCCGAGCTGTACCGCCTGGCCGGCTGGCTCGGCCTGGACGCGGTGGCCCCGCCGGCCGCCGGTGACCTCGCGGCGCCGCTGGCCGCCGCGTTGGTGGGCGTTGCGGGTGTACGGTGAGGCTCGTGACGAGCGTTGACCGACCGGACGCCCAGCCGCGGCCCGACCTGCACGGCGAGCACCCCAATGGTGGCCCGGACGGTCACCCGTCCGGTTGGCCGGCGGGTGCGGCGCCGCAGGGCGACTGGCCGGCTGGTTACCCGGCCGGCTATCCGGTGGCCGAGTCCGACCGTCTCACCCGGTTCGTGCAACGGGCGCACGCCCGCACGCCGCGCTGGGTGGTGCCGTTGGCCGCGGTCGGCTGTGTCGCCGCCGGCATCGGGTACACGCTGCTCAGCGATCCCACCCGCTCCGCGCCCGACGCCCTGCCGACCTGCCTGCTCAAGCTGACCACCGGGCTGGACTGCCCGGGGTGCGGCGGCACCCGTGCCCTCTGGTACGTGCTGCACGCCGACCTGCCGGCCGCCGCCCGCCACCACTTCCTCTTCGTCTTCGCGCTGCCCTTCCTGGCGTACCTCTTCGTCGCCTGGGCCGGTCGGCAGGCGTTCGGTTGGCGGCTGCCCGAGCTGCGCATCGGTCCGAAGCTGGTCGGCGGCTTCCTCGCCGCCTGGCTCGCCTTCTCGGTGGTCCGCAACCTGCCGTGGCCACCCTTCACCGCCCTCTACGTGTAGCGGCCCGGACCGGCGTTTTCTGCTCGTCGGTGGGTCTCGGCTACAGTCCCAGGAATGCCGGAGATGGTGCAGCCCCAGGTCAAGCTGATCGCGTGGACACACTTCGATCCACCGGAGGACGTGCCGTGGTCGACCGACGCCGACGGGGGGCAGGCGCTCGCGGAGTTCGCCGGGCGGGCCTGCTACCAGAGCTGGAAGAAGCCGAATCCGGCGACGGCCACCAACGCCGGCTACCTGGCGCACATTCTGGAGGTCGGGCACCTCTCGGTGCTGGAGCACGGCTCGGTGAGCTTCTACTTCAGCGGCGTGTCCCGCTCGTTCACCCATGAGCTGATCCGGCACCGGCACTTCTCGTACTCGCAGCTGTCACAGCGGTACGTGCCGGAGCGGGACGCCGCGATGGTGGAGCCGACGGTCATCGCCGAGGACCCGGAGCTGCACAAGCGGTTCGTCGAGGCCGCCGAGGCGAGCGTACGGGCCTACAACGATCTGCTGGAGGGGCTGGAACGTCGCTTCGCCGACGTGACGAACCCGACCCTGCGGCGCAAGCAGGCCCGCCAGGCGGCCCGGGCGGTGCTCCCGAACGCCACCGAGACCCGCATCGTGGTGACCGGCAACTACCGGGCCTGGCGGCACTTTGTCGGCATGCGCGCCACCGAGCACGCCGACGTGGAGATCCGTGAGCTGGCGGTGGAGTGCCTGCGGCAGTTGCAGCGGGTCGCGCCGAACGTCTTCGCGGACTTCACCATCACGACGCTGCCCGACGGCACGGAGGTGGCGCAGAGCCCGCACGCCGAGGCGTCCTGACCGGTTGCGGACCGCCCGCCCGGGGGTGGTGAGCCCTTCCCCGGTGGCCGGCCGTCGGCCGTCCGATAGGTTGTCACCATGACGCACGACCACCTCGACGCTCCGGTCCGAACGGCCTCCCGTCCGTTCGGCCGGGTGCTCACGGCCATGGTGACCCCGTTCACCGCCGACGGGGCGCTCGACCTCGACGGAGCGGCGCGGCTGGCGGATCATCTGGTCACCGAGCAGGGCAACGACGCGTTGGTGGTCAACGGCACCACCGGCGAGTCACCGACCACCACGGACGCCGAGAAGGAACGCCTGATCCGGGCCGTGGTGGAGGCCGTCGGCGACCGGGCCCGGGTGGTGGCCGGGGTCGGCACCAACGACACCCGACACACCATCGAGCTGGCGACCTCGGCGGAGAAGGCCGGCGCCCACGGGCTGCTGGTGGTCACGCCGTACTACAACAAGCCGCCGCAGACCGGTCTGCTGCACCACTTCACCGCGGTGGCCGACGCCACCGGGCTGCCGGTGATGCTCTACGACATCCCGCACCGCTCCGGTGTGGCGATCGAGACCGAGACCCTGGTCCAGCTCGCCGAGCACGGTCGGATCGTCGCGGTCAAGGACGCCAAGGGCGACCTGACGGCGACGAGCTGGGTGACCAGCCGGGCCGAGCTGGCGTACTACAGCGGCGAGGACTCGCTCACCCTGCCCGCCCTGGCCGTCGGCTGCGTCGGCGTGGTGGGCACCTCCACGCACTTCACGGGCGCCGAGACCAAGCGGATGATCGAGGCGTTCGACACGGGGGACACGGCCACCGCACTGGCGCTGCACCGCCGCCTGCTACCGCTGTTCACGGGGATTTTCCGTACCCAGGGCGTGATCCTGGTCAAGGCCGGCCTGACGGTGCAGGGCCTGCCTGGCGGGCCGGTCCGACCGCCGTTGGTGGACGCCACCGACGGCGAGATCGCCCAGCTGCGCGCTGACTGCGCGGCGGCGGGCCTGCCGCTCCCTGAATGATCAAACGACACGACGGACGCCGGGTGACGGCGTCGCAGAATGAGGTGAACGCGTGACCGAGGCGCACAACGAGGAGGCCCAACTTCCACCGCCGCTGCCGGAGGGCGGACTGCGGATCATACCGCTCGGCGGGCTCGGCGCCATCGGCCGGAACATGACCGTCTTCGAGTACGACGGCAAGCTGCTGGTCGTCGACTGCGGCGTGCTCTTCCCGGACGTGGAACAGCCCGGTGTCGACCTGATCCTGCCGGACTTCGGACCGATCCTCGATCGGCTCGGCGACATCCAGGCGATCGTGCTGACACACGGTCACGAGGATCACATCGGCGCGGTGCCCTACCTGCTCGCCCACAAGCCCGACATCCCGCTGGTCGGCTCGCAGTTCACCCTCGCGCTGGTGGAGGCGAAGCTGGCCGAGCGGCGCATCCAGCCGTACACGCTCACGGTGCGGGAGGGCGGTCGGGAGCGACTGGGTCCGTTCGAGTGCGAGTTCTTCGCCGTGAACCACTCGATTCCCGACGCGCTCGCGGTGGCCATCCGGACCCCGGCCGGGCTGGTGCTGCACACCGGCGACTTCAAGATGGACCAGCTGCCGCTGGACGGTCGCATCACCGACCTGGCCGGCTTCGCCCGGCTCGGCGCCGAGGGCGTGGACCTGCTGTTGTCGGACTCCACGAACGCGGAGATCCCGGGCTTCGTCACGCCCGAGCGGGAGATCGGCCCGGTCCTCGACTCGATCTTCGCCAAGGCCCGGGGCCGGATCATCGTGGCCTCGTTCGCCTCCCACGTGCACCGGGTGCAGCAGGTCTTCGACTCGGCCGCCGAGCACGGCCGCAAGGTCGCCCTGATCGGCCGGTCGATGGTCCGCAACATGGGCATCGCCCGGGATCTCGGCCTGCTGAACATTCCACCCGGCCTGGTCGTCGGGCTGGACGAGGCGACCTCGATGCCGCCCGAGCGGATCGTGCTGATGTCCACCGGTTCGCAGGGCGAGCCGATGAGCGCGCTGGGCCGGATGGCCAGTGGCGACCACCGGCACATCACCATCGCGCCCGGTGACACCGTGGTGCTCGCCTCGTCGCTGGTGCCGGGGAACGAGACCTCCGTCTACCGGGTGATCAACCGACTGGCCCGGGCCGGTGCGGTGGTCGTGCACAAGGACGTGGCGAAGGTGCACGTCTCCGGGCACGCCCCGGCCGGGGAACTGCTCTACCTGCTCAACGTGGTCCGGCCCAGCAACCTGATGCCGGTGCACGGCGAGTGGCGGCACCTGCGGGCCCACGCCCGGCTGGGCATCGAGACCGGCGTGGCGGCGGACCGGGTGGTGCTCTGCGAGGACGGCGACGTGGTCGACCTGGTGGAGGGGCGGGCCAGCCTGGTGGGCCGCGTCAAGAGCCGGTACGTCTACGTCGACGGCCTGGCCGTCGGTGACGTGAGTGAGTCACTGCTGACCGAGCGGCGCATCCTCGGTGACGGTGGCTTCATCGCCGCCACCGTGGTGGTGGACTCGGTCACCGGCAAGGTGGTCGCCGGCCCGACCGTCTCGGCCAAGGGCTTCTCGGAGGATCAGGCGGCGTTCAACGCGGTGATCCCGCTGGTGACCGAGGCGCTCAACCGGGCCGCCGCGGACGGGATCACCGACCCGCACCAGCTTCAGCAGATCGTCCGGCGCACCGTGGGTCGCTGGGTCAACGACGCCTACCGTCGTCGTCCGATGATCGTTCCTACCGTGGTCGAGGTCTGAACACCGGACGTACCGGACCGACTCCGGTGGGCCACCACACCCCGGCGGGTGGTGGCCCATCGGCGTCAGTAGATCGATTTATAACGTGCGAGTTCAACCGTTCGAGCGGTTTGCCCGTACTCCGAGCCGGCAGGCGTGACCGCGCCGGCCGGGAGGAGCGTGGCGGATGGACCGCAGACGATTGACAGCCATCGGTGTCGTGGTGGCGGCCGTGGGCGCGGCGGCGGCCGTCGCCCTGCCGTCGTTCGCCGGTGACGGTGGCGCGCCGGCCGGCGCACCGGCCAGCGGGGTGGTCGAGGGCGCCGACCCGGACGTGGTCGAGGCGATGCGTCGGGACCTGCGGCTGAACGACTCGCAGGTGGCCGCCCGACTGAAGACCGAACGCTGGGCCTCCGGAGTGGTCGACCAGCTCCGGACGGACCTTGGCGCGGCCTACGGCGGCAGCTGGCTCAGCGCCGACGGCAGCGAACTCAACGTGGCGGTCGCCGACGCGGCCCAGGCGCGGCGGGTCCGGGCCGCCGGTGCGGTGCCGAAGGTGGTCGAGCGTGGGGTCGGCCAGCTCGACACCCTCAAGAGCCGGATGGACCGTACCGCCGCCCGGGCCCAGCAGGTCTCCGGCTGGTACGTCGACGTCGCCTCGAACAGCGTGGTGGTGCTCGCCGAGCCGGGCGCCGAGGCGGCCGGTTGGCGTTTCGTGGCCCGCGCCGGCGTGCCGCGAACCGCGGTGCGGATGGCCACCGAGGAGCAGCCCCGGCTCTTCGCCGACGTACGCGGCGGTGAGCCCTACTTCATCGGTAGCGGCCGTTGCTCGGTCGGCTTCGCGGTGGTCGGCGGCTTCGTCACCGCTGGTCACTGCGGGCGGGTCGGTGCCCGCACCACCGGTGCCGACCGGGCACCGCAGGGCGTCTTCCGGGCCTCGTCCTTCCCCGGTGACGACTGGGCCTTCGTGCAGGTCAACAACAACACCAGGGTGCTGCCGGAGGTGACCGACTTCCGCGGCGGGGTGGCCCGGGTGGCCGGTTCACAGGAGGTGCCGGTGGGCTCGTCGATCTGCCGCTCCGGTTCCACCACGGGGGTGCGGTGCGGCACGGTGCAGGCCCGCAACGCCACCGTCCGTTACCCGGAAGGGCTGGTGGGCGGCCTGGTACGGACCAACGTCTGCGCCGAGCCCGGTGACTCCGGCGGCTCCTGGATCTCGGGCAACCAGGCGCAGGGCGTGACCTCCGGTGGCTCCGGCGACTGCGTCCGCGGCGGCACCACCTTTTACCAGCCGGTCAACGAGATCCTCCAGCGCAACAACCTGACCCTGCTCACCACGCAGAACTTCCGCGCCCTGAGCAGCCGGCGCTGATCCGTCGATCCCGGTCGGGTGCTGTTCCGCGCCCGACCGGGTCAGGATCAGGGCAGGGCGGTGACCGCCGCCGCGTACGCGACGCCGGTGCGGATCGCCGCGTCGACGAGCACCGCGACCTGATCCGGGGCGACCCCGTATGCCAGGTCGGTGGTCACCTCGCCGGCCAGCACCAGCTCACCGTCGCCCGGATCGTGCGCGTACGCCTTGGGCAGCAGCCGGTCCCGGTTCCAGGCGTTGCAGAAGGCGTACGCCTCCGTGCGCCGGGTCGCCGCCAGCCGACGCCCGGCCACCACCCGGGCGTGCAGGATGTCCTGGTGCGCCCCAGCCCGCCGGAACTGGATCACCGCGTCATCCCAGCGTCCGAGCACCGTGCCGGCGGGGTCGACGGTGTAGTCGTCCCCGCGCCGGTCCAGCGCCTCGGTGATCATTGACACGGTCAACGCGCCGATCTCGTCCACGGCCATCCCGGAGGTACCACCGAGCGACGTCGACCGGCCAGCGGGGCCGTCGGGTTCCCCGTCCGGCCCGAACTCGTCGTCGGACCCGAACTCCTCGTCGGCGGGCAGCGGCACCGCCGGGGCGAGTGGACGCTCGGCCAGCCAGGCCGCCATCCGACCGGACTGGTGCCCGGTGCCGTTGCGGGCGTCGAAGCTGCCGGCCAGCGTGGTCGCGACGGCGAGCAGTTCGGCACCGAGCTGAGTCGCCGTGACCTCGGCGGCCGGTCGCCCACGGTACGCCGGCCGGCGTACCATCCGGCCGGCGTCCGCCTCGCCCGCCAGGCCGCAGACCAACGCACCCGCCGCGGCGAACTCCATCACGGACAGGTCCTCGTGTGGGGCGTCCAGTCGGGGCAGCTGCTCGACGACGATCTCCAAACCGCGGTCGAGGTGCCCACCGAGTGCACAGAAGCGCAGGTGATTGGCGAGGTGGCCGAACCCGTCGGGCTCCGTCCGATGTCGCCGGTACGCCCGCATGTGCGCGTGGCCCGCCTGCTCCGGCCGGCCGGCCCGCAACCAGGGCAGCAGCGCCGCGGTCAGGGCCGCCTCGGGCTGGGCGGTGCAGCCGGCCGGCGCGTCGAGCAGCGGATCGAGCACGTCGAGCGCCGCGGTCCAGTCGCCCCAGCCGGCCAGTAGCCGCGCCTGCCGTACCGGCAGGCAGTCGGGGCACCCGGCGGCCGGGTCGGGTGCCGCGACCCGCCACCGGGCCAGCCAGCGTCGGGCGGCGGGCTCGTCGCCCACGTGGTCGGCGATCCGGCACCGCAGCTGCGCCACCAGCGCCGTGTTCGTCTCGCCCCCCGCGCCGACGAGCCCGTCCAGCAGGCCGTGCGCCTGGTCCAGGCCGATGCGAGGGGTGCCGAGCAGCGCCTCGACGGCGTACCGCCGGTAGCGGCGCAGCGTGTCGTCGTCCGTCTCCGCCGCGCGCAGGCACCGTTGCACGGGCTCGAACAGCCGCCACCGCTCGCCGCCGCGCAGGTGCGTCTCGACCAGCTCGCACCAGGCGTCCAGCGCCCTGTGTCGATCACCGTCCGCCTCGGCGAGGGCGGCAACCCGTTCCAACTCGCCGACGCGCAGCTCGCCGTCGGGCATGTCCCGGGCGTCGGCGAGGGCGTCGGCGTTTCGCTGCTCGGCGCGTACGCCGTCGGCCGGACCGGCGGTGCCTCGCACCCGGCTGCGGCTGCGGCGGGCGCCGGGGAGCGGCCCCGTCACGGGTGCTCCGTCCCCGCCAGCCGGCCGACCTCGGCGGCCAGCCGGCAGCCGGCCGAGATGCCCCGGTCGAGCAGCCGGTCCAGCTGGTGCGGAGTGACGCCGCGTTCCAGGTCCGTGATGGCCTCACCGCAGACCCGGGCCTGACCGGCGTCGTCGACGTGCACGAACGCCTTCGGCCAGAACCGGTCGCGGTTCCAGGTGTTGCAGAAGTCGTGCAGCCACGGCACGTCCTCCACGGGGAAGGCGTGGGCGGCGACCGTGCGTACCTGGAGCAGTTCCCCGGCGTCTCCGGCGCGGAGGAACCAGATGTGCCCCTGTGCCCACCTGCCCACGAGCGCCCCGTCGGCATCGGCGGCCACGGTGTGACCGCGATGGGTCAGCACGGCGGCGACGAGATCCCGCGTCAACGGCCGGAGCGTCGACGGATGACCCGCCAACGGGTCGTCGGCACGGTCCTCGAATTCCGGCGACCCCATCGGACACTCCCTCGCGAGGCGAATATCACGGCAGGCGGCGGTGACCGCGCTGCGACACGCGGAGCGACCAGGATGACCGGCCAATCACCCGGCCCGCCGTTACGGTGATGCTATGGCGGGCCGTACCCCTCAGGCGAGTCGGCGGCGCGGCGCGTCGCCGCGTGGCGGCACGAACAGCCGTGCCCGTCAGCCGGCCAAGAAGACCACCCGTACGCCGGCGCGGCGGCGCACCTCGACGAGAGGGCCGGGCCTCGCCGCGTACGTCGGTCGGGCCGTCCAGGCATTGTGGATGGGCCTGGCCCACGGGGTCGGCTGGGTGGTCCGCGCGGCTGGCCGGCAGGCCGCCTCGGCCCGCGACCTCGACCCGGAACACCGCCGCGACGGCGCGGGCCTGCTGCTCATCGGCCTCGCCCTGCTCGGTGCGGGTGCCATCTGGTTCTCCGCGGCCGGTCCGGTCGGTGCCCGACTGGCCGACACCGTGCGGCTCTTCCTCGGCGCGATCTCCATCGTGGTGCCGGTCCTGCTGGGCATCGGTGCGTGGCGGCTGATGCGGCAGCCCGGCGATCCCGAGCACCGGGGGCGCGGACTGGTCGGCTGGGGTTCCATGCTGGTCTCCACCGCGGCGCTGCTGCACATCGGCCAGCAGCCGGCCGGCCCGGGTGAGCGGGATTTCGCCGGTGGGCTGATCGGCGCGGGCGTGGGCAGCGTGCTGGAGCGCGCGGTGACCGCCTGGGTGGCGGTGCCGCTGCTGGTCCTGTTGCTGGTGTTCGGGCTGCTGGTGGTGACCGCGACCCCGATCAACAAGATTCCCGAGCGGCTCGGTCTGCTGGCCGGCGGGGTGATCGGGCAGGACGAGGCGGAGCCGGCGGAGGCGTCCGCGACGCCGACCCGGCGGCGACCCACCAAGCGGGTGCCCCCGCCGGTCGACTCGGACGAGTTCGACGACCTGGACGGCGCGGACCTGCAGGAGACCATGGTCCTGCCGCGCAAGGCGCCGTCGCGGGTGCCGGCCAGTCGCAAGCCCGCCGAGCCGCCGGAGCACTCGCCCGCGCCGACCCGGGCCGAGCAGCTCGCGCTGACCGGTCTGGCCGGCGACTACACGCTGCCCCCGTCCAACATGCTCGGCAGCGGGGCCGCCCCGAAGACCCGCAGCCAGGCCAACGACGAGGTGATCGCGGCGCTCACCGGCGTCTTCGACCAGTTCGACGTCGACGCGGCGGTCACCGGCTTCACCCGGGGGCCGACGGTGACCCGCTACGAGGTCGAGCTGGGCCACGGGGTGAAGGTCGAGCGGATCACCCAGCTCTCCCGCAACATCGCGTACGCGGTGAAGTCGCCCGACGTACGCATCCTGAGCCCGATCCCGGGCAAGAGCGCGGTGGGTGTGGAGATCCCGAACACCGACCCGGAGAACGTGGCGCTGGGTGACGTGCTGCGGTCGCGCGCCGCCACCAGTGACCACCATCCGATGGTGGTCGCCCTCGGCAAGGACATCGAGGGCGGCTACGTGGTGGCCAACCTGGCGAAGATGCCGCACATCCTGATCGCGGGAGCCACCGGCGCGGGTAAGTCGAGCTGCCTGAACAGCCTGCTCATGTCCATCCTGACCCGGGCGACGCCGGACGAGGTGCGGCTGCTGCTGATCGACCCGAAGCGGGTCGAGATGACCGGCTACGAGGGCATCCCGCACCTGGTCACCCCGATCGTGACCAACGCCAAGAAGGCGGCCGACTCGCTGGAGTGGGTCGTCCGTGAGATGGACATGCGCTACGACGACCTCGCCGCGAACGGGGTCCGGCACATCGACGACTTCAACCGGAAGGTCCGCAACGGCGAGATCAAGGCGCCGCCGGGCAGTGAGCGCGAGATGCGCCCGTACCCGTACCTGCTGGTGATCGTGGACGAGTTGGCCGACCTGATGATGGTCGCCCCCCGCGACGTCGAGGATTCGATCGTGCGGATCACCCAGCTCGCCCGGGCCGCTGGCATCCACCTGGTGCTCGCCACCCAACGGCCCTCGGTCGACGTGGTGACCGGCCTGATCAAGGCCAACGTGCCGTCCCGGCTGGCGTTCGCCACGTCGTCGCTGGCCGATTCCCGGGTCATCCTCGACCAGCCGGGCGCGGAGAAGCTGCTCGGCCGGGGTGACGGGCTGTTCCTGCCGATGGGCGCCTCGAAGCCGGTGCGGATCCAGGGTGCCTGGGTCACCGAGCGCGAGATCAACGATGTGGTCAAGTTCTGCAAGGACCAGCGGGAGCCGGAGTTCCGCCCGGACGTGCTGACCCCCGCGCAGGACAGCAAGAAGAAGATCGACGAGGACATCGGCGACGACCTGGACCTGCTGGTGCAGGCGGTCGAACTGGTGGTCACCTCGCAGTTCGGCTCGACCTCGATGCTGCAACGCAAGTTGCGGGTCGGCTTCGCCAAGGCGGGCCGGCTGATGGACCTGATGGAGACCCGGGGCGTGGTCGGCCCGTCGGAGGGCTCCAAGGCACGTGACGTGCTGGTCAAGCCGGACGAGTTGGAAGAGGTGCTGGAGGGCCTGCGGGGCGGCGATGGCTGAGCCGACGGCACTGGCCAGCGAGCTGTTTCCGATCATCACGGCCGCCGACCTCGACGCCGCACTGCGCTTCTACGAGGGGCTGCTGGGCGGCCGGGTCGAGTACCGCTTCCCGGAGACCGGGGAGGCCGCGTACGTCTCGCTGCGCTTCGGCGACGGCCAGCTGGGCATCGGGCGGCAGGAGGCCGGTGAGCAGCCCGCCGGCCCGGTAACCCTCTGGGTGTACGTCGCGGACTGCGCCGCGGCGCTGGCCCGGCTGGTCGGGGCGGGCGTGGAGGTGCTCGCCGAGCCGCAGACGCAGCCGTGGGGTGAGCGGATGGCGATCGTCCGCGACCCGGACGGCAACCGGGTCCTGGTCGCCGACCACGGCTGACCAACCTACGTTACTCAAGGTGAATCCCTGCCCGGCAACTCACCCTACCCCTCTGCTCCCTTTGCTCTGCTTCAATATACGCAACGGTCACCGAAGGTAACGGTCGATCGTCCGCCGGTGGCGAGGTGCATCATCATCGCCGCAGTTCACAAGCTGTTGCGTGGGTTGAAGCAGAGCAAAGCGGCGGAAGGGGTAAGGGTGGGCTACCCCGTTGGCGCTACGGTTCGTGTTCAGCGCGCAGTGTTGCTGTCCGTAGCGGCGTTCGGCCGGGCGTCATGCCAGTGGAGCAGTCATGCGGGGACCATGGGTGGGACGGGCCGACGTGGGGGTGGAACAGGTCATGGCAACGGCCCGCCACGGAATGTGGCGGGCCGTCGACGTAGCCGGGATCAGAGGGCGCTGAGGATCAGCATGCTCAGCAGCATGGCGACCACGTTGGCCGCGGCGGCGTACCAGCCGAGCGGCTTGTCACCGAGCACCGCGCCGACGACGCCGAGGACCAGACCGATGACTCCGAAGAGGACCGGGTTGAGCAGCAGCGCGAGTACCGCGCAGACGAAACCCACGATGGTGCAGATGCGGGCGGCGCTGGTCGAGCGGACGGTGCTGGTGGCCATGTCTTCCTCCAAGGGGATGAGTGTCAGGTCTGCTGTCCGGATCTCTACCCACTACGGACGATCGCCACGCACACCCGCCCGCGAGTCAGTGGAACAGCTTCAGACCGATCACGCCGGCCACCACCAGCAGCAGGCTGAGCAGGCGGGGCAGGTTGGCCGGTTCGCCGAGCGCCACCATGCCGACGACGGCGGTGCCGACCGCACCGATGCCGACCCACACCGCGTAGCCGGTGCCGACCGGGATTTCCCGCAGCGCGTACGCCAGGCCGGCCATGCTCAACACCAGCGTGACCGCGAACACCGTCGAGGCGACGGGTCGGGTGAATCCGGCGGAGCGGTCCAGGGCGATGGCCCAGGCCGTTTCGAGCAGTCCGGAGAGCACCAGCACGAGCCAGGCCATCAGGTCACCTCTTCAGCAGTGGCCACGCGGGCCGCCGAAACCGACCGTAGCACCGCCCCGACGGCGGTCCGGGTGAGACGGATCACCCCGGATGGACCTCAAGCCCGCTTCAAGCTGCACCATGGACGCGTGACCGTGCTCATCTCCGATCCGGAGGTCGCCGCCGCGCTGGACGCGGCGACCTCGGTCGACGCGATGCGTCAGGCCCTGCTCGCCGCCTACGACGGGCGGCTCGTCGCCCCGCCCCGGGCCGCCGCGTCGCTGGGCGCCGGCCGGATGGTGCTCACCGCTGGCCACATGGAGGGGCAGTGGTACGGGTACCGGGCGTACGACACGTTCGGGCACCCGGAAGCCGAGCAGGTGGTGGTGCTGCACGACGGGCGGACCGGCGCGGTGCGGGCCGTGGCCGTGGGGGAGGAACTGGGCTCGCGGCGCACCGGCGCACTGGGCGGGGTGGCGGTGGACACGCTGGCCCGCGCGGACGCGGCGACCGTCGGCGTGATCGGCGCTGGCGGGCAGGCGTGGACCCAGGTCTGGGCCATCGCCGCCGTGCGACGTCTGGGTGAGGTGACCGTGCACAGCCGCTCGGCCGCGCGTCGGGAGGCGTTCGCCGCCCGGGTGCGGGCCGAACTCGGCATCGCGGCCCGCGCGGTGGACACCGCCCGGGAGGCGGTACGCGACCGGGACGTGGTGGTACTGGCCACCACCAGCCCGACTCCCGTGCTCAGCGCTGCCGACCTGCGCCCCGGAACGCACGTCAACGCGGTCGGCTTCAAGCAGCTGGACCGCGCGGAGTTCGGCACCGACCTGCTCGACGCCGCCACCGTGCTGGCCAGCGACTCGGTGGCGCAGGCGCGGTCGTACGCCCCGCCGATGCTCGCCGCGCTGCCGCCGTACGCCGCCCGGTTGCGCGACCTGGGCGCGGTGCTGGCCGGCACGGCACCCGGCCGGACCGACGCGGACCAGATCTCGGTCTTCTGCTCGGTCGGTCTGGCCGGTACCGAGGTCTTCCTGCTCGACCGCGTGGTCCGGATCCTCGCCACGGCGGTCTGAGCGGCACCGGCGTCGACCGCCGTCGCCGGTGCGGGCACCGCCGCCCGGTACCCTCGGATGGTGTCTGCCACCTCCTCGCCTTCCCCCGATGGTCGCCGGGTCGCACTGCTGACCCTGGGCTGTGCCCGCAACGAGGTCGACTCGGAGGAGCTGGCCGCCCGCCTGCACGCCGACGGCTGGCAGGTGACCACCGACGGCGAGGGTGCCGACGTGGTGGTCGTCAACACCTGCGGGTTCGTGGAGAAGGCCAAGCAGGATTCGATCCAGACGCTGCTGGCCGCCGCCGACACCGGGGCGAAGGTCGTGGCCGCCGGCTGCATGGCCGAGCGGTACGGCCGGGAACTGGCCGACAGTCTTCCCGAGGCGCAGGCGGTGCTCAGCTTCGACGACTACCCCGACATCGCCGCCCGGCTGGACGCGGTGGTGGCCGGCCGGGAGGTCGCCGCGCACACGCCCCGAGACCGACGCGAGCTGCTGCCGCTGACCCCGGTCGCCCGGCGCGACAGCGCGGTCTCCCTGCCCGGGCACGGCCGCGGCACCGACGTCGACGAGCACACCCCGGCCCACCTGCGTACGGTGCTGCGTCGCCGGTTGGACAGTGGCCCGGTGGCCTCGCTCAAGCTGGCCAGTGGCTGTGACCGGCGCTGCGCCTTCTGTGCCATCCCCGCCTTCCGGGGCGCCTTCGTCTCCCGCACGCCGGACGAGCTGCTCGCCGAGGCCGAGTGGCTGGCCAAGAGCGGCGTCCGGGAACTCGTGCTGGTCAGCGAGAACTCGACCTCCTACGGCAAGGACCTGGGCGACCCGCGTGCCCTGGAGAAGCTGCTGCCGCAGCTCGCCGCCGTCGAGGGCATCGTCCGGGTCCGGGCCAGCTACCTCCAGCCCGCCGAGACCCGGCCCGGGCTGATCGAGGCGATCGCCGGCACGCCCGGGGTGGCACCCTACTTCGACCTGTCGTTCCAGCACTCCAGCGAGCCGGTACTGCGCCGGATGCGTCGTTTCGGCTCCACCGACCGGTTCCTGGACCTGCTCGCCGCCGCCCGGCAACTCGCGCCGGAGGCCGGGGCGCGCAGCAACTTCATCGTCGGGTTCCCCGGTGAGACCCGGGGCGACGTCGACGAACTGGTGCGGTTCCTCACCGAGGCCCGGCTCGACGCGATCGGCGTCTTCGACTACAGCGACGAGGACGGCACGGAGGCCGCCGGACTGTCGGGCAAGGTTTCCGCCGCCACCATCAAACGCCGGTACGACAGGCTCAGCGCGCTCGCCGACGAGCTGTGTTCGCAGCGGGCCGAGGACCGCCTCGGCTCGACGGTGGAGGTGCTCGTCGACTCGGTGGACGGTGGGGTCGTCGAGGGACGGGCGGCGCACCAGGCGCCGGAGGTGGACGGGTCGACCACCCTGGTCGCCCCCGACGGCGGCGGCGTCGACCTGGCCGCGCTGCGTCCCGGCGACCTGGTCCGGGCCACGGTGACCGGCACCGAGGGCGTCGACCTGCTCGCCGTGCCGGACGAGATGATCTCCGCCGCGCCCGGCGCGGCGCGGTGACGGTGGGCTGGGACGAGGCGGAGGAGGCACGAGGTGCGGTGCCGGGTGCGCCACCCGAGCGGGGCAGTTCGATGACCGGGGCGACGGAGTCGCCTCCGGTGCCGGTGGTGGCCCGGGTACCCGTGGTCAACGCCGCCAACGCCCTGACCGCGCTGCGGCTGGTGCTCGTACCGGTCTTCGCCGCCTCGGTGGTCGTGTCGGGGATGACCCACGCCGGATGGCAGGTCATCGCCTGCGTGATCTTCGCCGTGGCCTCGGTGACGGATCTGGTCGACGGGTGGATCGCCCGCAGGTTCGCGCTGGTCACCGCCGTGGGAAAGGTGGCCGACCCGATCGCCGACAAGGCACTCACCGGCGCCGCCCTGCTGCTGCTGTCCTGGTACGACCGGCTGCCCTGGTGGGTGACTGCGGTCATCCTGGCCCGGGAGCTGGGGATCACCGCCCTGAGGTTCTGGGTGATCCGGCGCGGCGTGATCGCCGCCAGCCGGGGCGGAAAGATCAAGACCGCGCTTCAGGTGCTGGCCATCACCTGGTACCTGTGGCCGATGCCGGCCGCTCTCACCCCGGTCGGGCCCTGGATCATGGGCGCGGCGGTCGCGGTCACCCTCGTCACCGGGCTGGACTACATCGCCCAGGCCACCCGGCTGCGACGCGCCAAGGGGTGAGCGGGGCAACGGCGTTGCGACGGGTAGACCGCGCCGGGGCCGGGAAGGATGCAGATCATGGGTGTACGCGAGGGTGAGGGTTCGATGGGCGCTGCGGCGGCCGGTGTGGTGCACCGGCTCGCCGAACGGCGGGAGACGTTCGCCACCGTCGAGTCGCTGACCGGAGGCCTGTTGGCCGCCACGGTCGTGGAGATCGCCGGGGCGAGCGCCGTCTACCGGGGTGGACTGGTGGTCTACGCCACCGAGCTGAAGCAGCGGCTGGCCGACGTGCCGGCGGAGCTGCTGGCCGAACGCGGCCCGGTCGATCCCGACGTGGCGACGGCACTCGCCGAGGGTGGGCGGCGACGCTGTGGCGCCGACTGGGGTCTGGCCACCACCGGGGTGGCCGGACCGGAACCGCAGGATGGTAAGCCCGTCGGCCTGGTCTTCGTCGCGGTCGCCGGACCGGGTGGCACCGAGGTGCGGGAACTGAATCTTGATGGTGGGCGCGACCAGGTCCGGGGAGCCGCCGTGACCGAGGCTCTGCGCCTGCTGGCTGACCGGATCGCCGCCCCGCACCCGGCCTGACCTCGCCGCCGTCGATTCTGGGTGCCACCGACGGTGGCACTCCAGGTGCCGCCGCACGGGCGGATCGGACACCTGCGCTGCCACGGATCGACCGAGCGGCGGGCGGCGGCCGTGGGAAGACCGGGCGGGGCGGGATGTCGCGGCGGCGCACAGCGGGTACGGTTGCGGGAAAGCTCCGACAGCCGGTGCTCCCGCAGGCCGGTCGGCCGGGCGAACTGTGTCCCTCAGGGGAGGTGCGATGGTCCTGCTACGCCGGGTGATCGGTGACGCACTACGGGCGCGCCGGCAGGGGCAGCACCGCACGCTGCGTGAGGTCTCGTCCGCAGCCAACGTCAGCCTGGGCTACCTCTCGGAGATCGAACGCGGCCAGAAGGAACCCTCAAGCGAGCTGCTCGCGGCGATCTGCGACGCGCTGGGTGCCCGCCTCTCCGAGCTGCTGCGCGAGGTCAGCGACACGGTCGCGCTCGCCGAACAGATGCCGGGCGTGCTGGTGCCGGTGCAGGACGAGCCGGCCGAGTCGACGTCGGTCGCCGCCGCGTCGGTGCACAAGACCACCGGTCGGGGCGTACGCCAGGTCACCTCGGACGGCAACGTCGCCGTCTCGGTGCGCCAGGACTCCCCGCTCAAGGCCACCCTGCGCAGCGCCCGGGTCCGGCCCGCGGACCGCAGTGACCGGGACGTGGTCTGCGCCGCCTGAGCCTCGTGGCCGATGGTCGCGGTAGCTCCCGCCGCGTAGGGTTGATCGCGGACGTCCCCTTCCGCCGGTACGGATGCCGTGTTGGCGCCCGGCTGGGACGATGGAGCCACCATCGCCGGAAGCCGAGCCGGTTGCCCGGAGGTGGGGCAGGCGCAGCGACGTGACTGAGGGGATACCGCGGAGATGGCGAACCCGTTCGTCAAGGGGTGGAAGTACCTGATGGCGCTCTTCGGTGCCCGCATCGACGAGCACGCCGACCCGAAGGTGCAGCTCCAGCAGGCCATCGACGAGGCGCACCGGCAGCACCAGGCGCTCGTCCAGCAGGCCGCCGCGGTGATCGGCAACCAGCGGCAGCTGGAGATGAAGCTGTCCCGGCAGATGTCCGACGTCGAGCGGTTGCAGGCCAACGCCCGCCAGGCGCTGGTCCTGGCCGACCAGGCCCGGGCCAAGGGCGACGAGGCGGAGGCCGGGCGGTACGAGCAGTCCGCGCAGACCCTGGCCACCCAACTGGTCAACGCCGAACAGTCCGCGGAGGACCTGAAGACCCTGCACGACCAGGCGCTGGCCGCCGCCGGGCAGGCCCGCCGGGCGGTGGAGAACAATTCCATGATTCTCCAGCAGAAGCTCGCCGAGCGCGCCAAGCTGCTCAGCCAGCTGGAGCAGGCCAAGATGCAGGAGAGCGTCGCAGCCTCGCTGGAGTCCATGTCGGCGCTCACCGCCCCCGGCAGCACGCCCACCCTCGACGAGGTACGCGAGCGCATCGAACGCCGTTACGCCAACGCCATGGGCCGCGCCGAGCTGGCCAGCAACTCGACCGAGGGCCGGATGCTGGAGATCCAGCAGGCGACGCTGGACTCGGCGGGCTCCGCCCGGCTGGACCAGATCCGGGCCAGCATGGCCGGTGAGCAGCTCGGCGCGGGCGCCGACCGCGGCACCGCCGAGGAGCAACCGGCCAGCGCGGACCCGGGGGTGGCCCGGCTCGACGAGATCCGCGCCAGCATGAGCCGCGAACGCGGCACCGGCGACACCACGGCCGCCGGCTGAGCGGAGAGTCGCCGGCTGAGGCGGAGGATCGAGGAGGGCGACGGTGGCAGCGGACGAGCGTACCCGGTATTTCCGCCGGCTGAGCAGGCTGCGCGGCTCCGCCCGCCGGTGGAGCGTCCTGGCCGGCGGGCTCGGTGGCGCAGCAGCGGTGCTGACCCCGTACGCCGGGATCGGTCTGGCCGACGCGGCGTGGGCCGCCGCCGCGGGCGCGGCCACCGCACTTGCCACCTGGCGCTGGGTGGACCTGCGTGCCCTCGCCGCCCAACCCGCTCCACCGCCGCTGGACCCGGCCCAGGCGGCCGCCCGCAACCGGGCCCGCCTGGTCGCCGCCGTGGAACGGCTCCCCGCCGGTGCCGGCGTGCTGGCCGAGGTACGACGGGTCCGCTCCCGCACCGCGCTGCGCGGCACCACCGCCGCCCAGCCGTGGGAACGCCTCGACCGGGCCGCCGCGACCATGGCAGCCATGGCGGGCCGGCTGACCGGCCTCGCCGAACCGGCCGTCGCCGAAGCCTCCGCCGCCGAGCAGTCCCTGCGCGAGCTGGCCAACCGGGTCGCCAGCGTGGAACGCGCGGTCCGGCTCGCCCCGGCCGACGCGAAGCCGCCGCTGGCCGAGGCGCACCGGGCGCTCACCGGGCAGCTGGAGACGGGCGTGACAGCGTACGAGCGGCTGGTCGCCGCCGCCGCCGGCTACCTCGCCGAGGAGTACCGCCCCGAGACCGAACACCCCGCAGCCGCCCGCCTCACCGAAGCCACGGACCTCCTCCACGGCTTCGCCTCCGCCCTCTCCGAACTACGCGCCGTGGGCCGCCCCGCCCCGTCGCGCTGACCGCCACCGTCTTACTCGGGGGTGGTGACCGGGATGGGGCCGGTGTACGGGGAGGCGCCGACCACGTTGAACGAGCGCACCCGGTAGTGGTAGGTCACGCCCCGGGACAGGCCGGTGTTGGTGAAGCCCCGACCGGTCACGGTGAAGGTGGCCAGTTCCCGGGTGAATGCCGGGTCCAGGGCCCGCTCCACGGTGAAGCCGGCACCCTGTCCGGCGGGCGTGCTGGCCGACCAGCCGAGCACCACGGTCGCGGTGTCCGGGCCGGGAGCGGTGGCGGCCACGCTGACCGAGGTCGGCGTGCCGGGCGCGGGTGGGGTGGTCACCGCCGCCAGGGTGGACCAGGGTGAGGCGGCGCCCAGGTAGGTGGTGCGTACCCGGTAGTAGTAGGTGGTGTCGGGCGCGACCGCCGGGTCCAGGTGACTGTCGCCGACGCTTATCGCGGTGGTGCCGGGCCCACTGGTGAAGGTCGGGTTGGTGGCGCGTTGCACGTCGATGCCGGTGGCGAAGGAATTGTTGGCCCAGCGCAGTGCCACCCGCAGCGGTGCGGCCGGTGGCACGGTCGCGGTCAGCTTGGCCGGCGCGGTGAGCTGTACCGACGCGGGAACGCTGTTCGACCAGGTGGAGCAGCTGGCCGCGGTCTCGGCGCGGATGCGGTAGTGGTAGGTGACGCCCGGGGTGACGGTGGCGTCGGTGTACCGGGTCGCGGTGGCCGCGACGGTGATGGTGGTCAGCCCGTTGGTGAAGGTCGCGTCGGTGGCCCGGTGCAGCAGGTGGCTGGTGGCCGGCGGGCGGCTGCCGTTGCCGGTCCAGGCGAGGGTGATCGCCGGCAGCGCGGTGGCCGAGCCCGGGGCCGGCGCGGCGGTGAGCCCGGTCGGTGCCCGGGGCGAGACCCGGACCACGAGCGGGCGGCTCATGCCCAGATCGCGATGGCCGGCCGCCGCGCTGCCCCAGCGGTACTCCCAGCCGAGGTTCACCAGCTGGTTGACCACCGACGCGGGTCGCCCGTCGACGGGACTGACCGGGGTGGAGTCGAGCCGGGTGTCGGCCGGGCGGGTCGGGTCGAGCAGTCGTACGCTGTCGCCGATCTTGAACGGTAGGGGTGGTGCCTCGGGGCGCAGCGCGAGCAGCACGTCCTCACCGGGATCGACGCGCACCACCTGCTTCCAGCCGAGTTCGCCGGGGTGCGGTGGCCGGATCCTGCCGTCCCGGCCGACCCGGCCGATCACCTGCACGTCCAGGCCGTCGAAGCGCACCGGATGGCTCTGCCGTCCGCAGCCGCGTACCCGCCAGAGCTGACTGCCGTCACCCGGTGTGCCGACCGCCAGGGCCGGGTCGCTGGCGTACACCACCTCGGTTGCCGGGTCGGTGGAAACGAGCGGCAGGGTCGCCGCGCCGCGTGGTCCGCCGTGCGGGTGGGCCACGCCGAGGCGGCCGACGAGCCTGCCGTACTCGGGTTCGAAGACCTGACACACGGACCGCACGGTCAGCGGCAGGCGCACCGGTGCTCCGCCGGGCGGGGTGAACTCGACGGTGCTGGCGTGGACCGGGATCCGGGTCGCCGTACTCGTGGTGCCGAAGCAGGGGTCGTAGGCCGGTTGCGGCACGACCGGGGGACGCTGGCTGGCCGCGTACGCGGCGGGCAGGCGGTCCCGCAGCCGGTCGAGGTCGTACGGCGGGGCCGGAGTGCCCGTCACCCGCAGCTGCAACAGGGTGCGGGTGTTCGGACCGTACCCGGGCACGGTCGGCGGCGCACCGCCCTCGGTGGTCCGGTCGGGATCGCCGGTGTGGTGGTCGTAGCGGGGGTCGAAGCAGGGCAGCGGGACGGGGCAGTCGTTGTAGAGGATCAGGGTGGTGCCGGGGTCGACGGCGGCGAAGTCGACGAGCACGTCGGCCCGCTCGCCGGGGGCGAGCAGCAGCGCGTGGCCGTCGACGTTGAGCACGGTCGGGTCGCGTCGGTCGTGGCGGAAGCCGATCGGACGGTTCGGCACCACCACGGGTGCCGGCAGCAGGCCGCCCTCGTTGCCGATCCGGATCATCTCCGGCCCGGCCGCCGTCGGGTCCGGCACGCCGCCGGGCCGCCCGTCGGTGGGCCAGCCCGCCGGCCGGTCCGGGGCGCGTACCGCGTCGACCATCGGCACCTCACCGGCAGCGGCGTCGACCAGGGTGCCGTCCGGCGTCCACATCGGCGTGTCCGAGGCGGCCCGGTACAGCTGCAGATTGAGCCAGCGGTCGGTGCAGGCGTTGAGGATGCGCCACCGGTGGACCTTCGGCTGCACCTCCAGGTACGGGTACGCGGCACCGTTCACCAGGACCGTGTCGCCGTACGCGGCGGGCACCGCGCTCGGCTGCGGCACGCCCGGGGTTTCCGGCGGCTCGTCCGGGTCGGTGACCGGGTCGTGATGCGGGTTGGGCACGGTGGCGGCGGAGGCGTCGGCACCGGCGGGGGCGGTACGCGACCAGGGCCCGTAGTCCCACCGGCCGGTCGGGTTGATCCCGTCGCGCCGGTACGGGTTCTGGCGGACCTGGTAGACGTGCGGGTGCCAGAGGGAGCCGCGGGAACCCCACCGGTCCCGGTCCCAGGTCGGGTCCTGGGCGGCGAGCTGGGCGTCGTCCGGCACGAACGTCTTGTCCTCGAAGACCAGCGGCAGCTGCTCGGACGGCAGCGTCCCGTCGGCGATCAACCGCTCCTGCGCGTCGTCGGTGAGCAGGTAGAGCGCGAGCTGACCGGAGTAGCTGGTCAGTCGGGCGAGTCCGACGGTGTTGTCGTGGAACCAGAGCAGCCGGCCGCTCTGGTCGTTCGGGTAGTAGCGGGTGGTGGCACCCTGCCCCGGATGGGGCATGTCCGGCACGTGGGCCAGGCCGGCGCCGGTGGGGTAGGGGGTGATCTCGCCCGCCGGAGTGATCCACTGCCAGGGGCCGCCGGCGCTGATCCAGCCGGTGAGTGCGCCGCAGAGATGCGGCACGGCCCGGTTCTGCGGGTAGGGCGCCGGCCCGTCGAGGGGCCCCGGGCCGGCACCGGGCACGGTCGGGTCGACCGGTAGGAAGAGGTCGCCGGTGGGCAGTTGGTTGATGAACTTGACGCGTACCGGCCGGCCGCGTCGGGCGAGCACGACCGGACCGAGATGCCAGGGTCGCCGTGGCGGGGCGACCGTGTTGTGCCCGTCCGGGTTGGTACCCAGGTTCAGTTGGCGGTAGCCGCGCAGCCGGGTCGCCGGCAGGTCCCGGTGCAGCCGTTGGGTGTATTCCTGGAGCCCGATCTCGTAGTAGTCGCAACCGGGATAGGTGATCGTGTCGGGTACGGCGACCGGCAGGTGGGCACCGTGCGGGGTACGTCCCAGCGGACCGAGACCGGGCAGTGGGTCGACGAACTTGCGCAACCCGGTGCCGGGCACCACCTGCCTGTCCTCGCCGAGGGCGGGCAGTGGGCTGTAGGCGTGGTTCGGCACGGCGCCGAAGTAGTGGGGGGCCGCCGCCGGGTCCAGGCTCGCCGGCCCGGGCCGGGACGGGGCCGTTTCCGGATGCGGCTGCCCGGGCACCGCCGGTGTCCGCGTCGCCGCGCCCGTGTCGTCGGTACTTCCGGTCCCGGCGGTCCCAGCCGTCGGAGCCTCGCGGTCGGGACGGGGGTGCGTGCCGTGCTCCGTGTCCGGGGCGGTCCGGGTGCCGGGGACGGCGCTCGGTGTGCCGGGCTGGTCGGTGCGGGCGACGCGGTCCAACCAGGTCGACCGGAGTCTGCGGAACACGGCCATGGCTCTCCCGGTGATCGGGGCGCGCCGGCCACCACCCCGACGTGGCGGCCCGGACACGCGTGCTGACGTTCCGTGAGCCCTCAACCGCAGCATGCGACGTGTGGTGGCCGGTTAGGAAGTCCCCTTTCGTGCCAATCTGCCGAGCTGCCGGCGTGTCGCCGTCGCCACTCCGCGCCGGTGGCGTGGCCGGCCGTACACCGGTCACGACCTGCCCAGACCGCCGCGTGGAAGATGCGCGGTGAGGGGTCAGGTCGGCTCGCCGGGCTGGCAGGTGGGACACCAGTAGGTGACCCGGTCGCCCAGTTCCTCCTTGCGGATGGCGGTGCCGCAGCGTCGGCACGGCTGCGCCCGGCGGCCGTACACGTAGCTGGTCCGGCCGCGCCCCAGCGCACCGGTGGTGCTCTGCGTCCAGCGACCCCGGTTCGCGGCCAGCAACTTCTGGGCCAGGGTCACCAAACCGGTGAGGTCGGTCACGTCCCGCACGGGGGTACGCGGGTGCACACCGCGCAGGAACAGCACCTCGCACTTGTAGAGGTTGCCGACGCCGGCCAGGATGCGCTGGTCGAGCAGGGCCACACCGACCGGGGTGTCCGGGTGGGTGGCGAGTCGACGGGCGGCCTCGGTGGGATCCCAGTCGGCGCCGAGCAGGTCGGGGCCGAGGTGACCGACGAGGCGCTCCTCGTCGGCGGTCGGCACCAGGGCCACCTCGTGCAGGTGGTAGCCGACGGCGGTCGCGGCCGGGGCGCGCAGCACCACCCGGATCAGGTGCGCCGGTCGGCCCGTCCACCGCTCCCCGGGCGCGTAGGCCCGCCAGGTGCCGTCCATCCGCAGGTGCGAGTGCAGCGTCCAGCGCGACTCGCCGGTGCCGGCCGGTGCGTCCAGCCGGAGCAGCAGGTGCTTCCCCCGGCTCGCGCTGTCGCGTACCGACCATCCGGCGAGGTCGGTGGTGGCGAGCGAGGGCACCCGAAAGTCGCTGCCGGTCAGCCGGGCGCCGACCAGCGCGCGTTCCAGGACGCGGGCGGTGTTCCAGACGGTGTCACCTTCGGGCACGGCACCATTCTCCCTCACCCGAGCGCAATTCACATGTATCGCTATTTGTATGGCGCTTCTGTTCGATCTACGGATATAGGCACTATCGGGGAGTTCTGAGGAGAATGCCGATGAATCATCCCCGCAACGCCGTCCTGGCCGCCCTTCTGACCACCGCCCTCGCCATCGCCCTCCATCCACAATCCGCATCCTCGGCCGGCCGGGCCGACCGGTGGACCGCCGACCTGTCGGTCGTCGACGCCGACGACGTCAACGTGCGACATACCCGTACCGGCCTGCGACTGGCCGACGCCCGGCCACCCGGCGGGTCCGCCCGGCGTAGCGCCGTCGCCGAGGGCATGCTGGTGTCCGTACCGCGTACCCTCAGTCGCCCGGCCACCCGGATCCGCGCCCAGGCCACCATCGCCGCCCGGTCCGGCGCCACCGCGACCGTGCAGGTCCGCGGCTGGCGGGCCGCCGGCTGGACCGAGTGGCGCGACGCGGCACCCGCGGCCGTCTTCGACCGGCCGGTCCGCCGGGTGCAGGCCCGGGTGGTGTTGACCGGCAGCCCCGCCGGTGCCAGCAGCGAGGTGCGTGCCGTCCGGCTCACCGCCGACACCGTCGCCGCCACCACCGCGGCCACCCCCGGCCTGACCTACCGGGTGTACGCGACCCGGGTCGGACTGGTGGGCGAGTTGACCGCGAACGGGCACACGGTTCGCACCCGGGACCATTTCGTCGCGTTGCCCTCGCGCCGGGGGCTGTCCCCACGCAACACCGGCGACTACACCGTCCGGGTCTGCACCGTCACCGGCAGCCGCTGCGAATACGCTCCGGTCTGGGACGTCGGTCCGTGGAACACCCGCGACGACTACTGGAATCTCAGCGCGGTGCGGGAGAACTGGAAGGCACTGCCGCAGGGCAGGCCGCAGGCGCAGGCCGCGTACCAGGACGGCTACAACGGCGGGCGGGACCAGTTCGGTCGGGTGGTGCTCAACCCGGCCGGCATCGACCTCGCCGACGGGACGTTCTGGGACGGGTTGCAGCTGTCCACGAACGCCTGGGTCGACGTGGCGTACCTGTGGACCGGCACCGGCCCGCGAGGGGTGGTCGGTGACGGGCCGTTGACCGTGCGCTCCGGCCCGAGCACCGGCTACCAGTCCCGGGGCCTGGCCGCCCAGTACGCGAACGTGCCGATCCAGTGCTACGTGACCGGGCAGACGATCGTCGGCCCGTACCGCACCACCAATCGGTGGAACCGCCTGGCCAGCGGGCAGTTCGTCAGCCACGCGTACATCTCGACGGTCTGGGGTGGGTCGGTGCCGGTCTGCTGAGACCGGCACCCCGAGCCGGGTCGGCGTCCTCCCAGGCCGGCCCGGCTCGCCGCGTCAGCGGGTGCCCGGCCGATTCAGGGCATCTCCTCCGGCCTCGGCGTCCGCACCAGTTCCTGGTACCGGGGATGGCAGGCACCGTAGACGGCGAAGTTGAGGCGGGCGTGCGACAGGCTCAGGTCCCCGTTCGCCCCGCCGCGTACGACGTCCGCGTCGGCGTCGCCCTGACCGTCGTCTGTCCAGAAACAGACCGGGCAGGTGCCGCCGCCGGTCCGGTACGCGCAGCAGGGACAAGCGGCGGGAACCCAGCGATCATCCACCTTGACAGCTTTCCACAGTAGACACTTCATCCGTGTTGTCCGGGAGCGTCCCCCACGACGCCGTAACCCCGGACCCGCAGCAGCGTACCCGGATCCACCGCGAGTAGTTCGGCGGCGTGTCCACCGTTGACGGAGAGTGCGACCCGGCCGGTCGAGTCGACGTGCGCCACCAGGGCACCGACCGGGGCGTCTCCGAAGGTACGCCCGTGCACCGCTTCCCGCTCCCACCCGCCGACGCCCGCCGGGGCGTCCTCGTCCGCGCCGGGTGCGGTCGGCACGGTCGCCGGGCACACCCGGACCCGCGCCGGCAGGGGGTCGAGCAGCTCGGCAGGCGCGGCCAACTGGACGTTTCCGAAGTGGTCCACCGTCAGCACCTCGGCGACGAACCCGTCCGGCCCCCGGCGGACCAGCGGTTCGGGCAGCCGTACCAGCGTCGCCGGGTCGACCGCCGGGCCGGCGTCGGTCAGCGGGGCACCGCGAGCCAGGCGGGCCGCGACCGGGGCGAAGACGTCCCGTCCGTGAAAGGTGGCCGACACCCGTGGGGCCAGCCAGCGCGGATTGGTCAGCTCCACCGCCCCGGTCACCCCGCCGAGCGCCGCGGCGGCGTCCAGCAGCAGGCCGTTGTCCGGGCCCACCAGCAGACCCTCAGGCGTGCCCAGGGCGACACCTCGCCGGCTCGTACCGACCCCGGGGTCGACCACCGCCACGTGCACCCCGGGCGGCAGGTGCGGCACGGTCTGGGCCAGCACCGCCGCGCCCCGGCGGACGTCACCCGGCGGCACCAGGTGGGTCACGTCGATGACCCGCAGCGTGGGCGCGAGGCGGGCGATCACTCCGTGGCAGGCGGCCACGAAGCCGTCGGCGAGGCCGTAGTCGGTGGTCAGCGAGACGACCTCGGTCGGTGGTCGGGACTCGCGAGCGGCGCTGCTGGTCACGGCACCGGATCGTACGCCCGTATCCGCCGTCGCGGCGGACGGTGCCGGCGCGGGATCGCCGCTTTCGCCGCCGATCCCCGGCAGCCGCGTACCCGCGCCGCCGCTGCCGCACCACCTCGGTCTGCGGCAGTCGTGCGGTGGGCGCTGCGATGCCGGAAAGCCGACAGCGTGGCTGACCGACCGGCCACTGCCGGTGGTGGTCCCGGTTGGACAGACTGCGTGGGTGAGTCACCGGATGCTGCCAACCGTCGTTCTGCTCATGGTCACCGTGGTCCTCGCCGCCTGCGGAGCCGACCAGGACGCACCGCCTGCCGCCGCACCGGCACCGGCCGTCAGCGGACCATCGGCGGATCCTGGCCCGCCGGGCGCCGCAACTGCGCCGACCGGCGCGGTGAGTCCCGCCGCCCCGGGGGACGTCGCCACCGGCGGTGCCGTACCGCCGTCGTCGCCCCGACCGGCGCCGACCGCGCCGAACGCCGACGGCACCACCGAACGGCGACCGCCGAGCCCGCCTCCGGTGGAGCTACCACCGCGTCAGGCCGGCGAACCGACCGGCCGGGAGGTCGTGGCGGCGTTCCGGGCGGCCGGGCTCAAGGCGGCCAACGTCCGCGACCGTTCCGTCGACTGCGGACCGGACGGGCTGGGTCTGGGCTGTTCGGAGCTGGTCGTGACCGACAACGTGGCCGTCTACGTCTTCCCCGACGAGAGCAGCGCCGGTGACCTGGCCGAGCGGTGGAGCGGAGCCGCTTACCGCAACGGCACCGTGGTGCTCAACTACCTTGAGGCACCGACGCCGCCCGCCGACCGCCCCCGCTACGAGAAGGTCCTCGACAAGCTCCGTTGACCCCTCCACCCCGCTCTGCCCTCGTCCTGCCCCGCCTGGCGCGCGGTGGCGGAGCGGGTCAGGGGCGTAGGCGGAGGCCGCGGGGGGTGGTGCGGAAGCCGGCGGCGGTCAGGGCGTCGCGCAGCGGCGACGAGCCTACGGACTCGCCGTCGGCGCGTTCCACCGAGATCGGACCCAGCGCGCCGGAGTGGACGGCGTCGGCGAGCGCCTTGCCGGCCGCGGCCAGCACGTCGACGTCGTCGGTGAAGGACAGCAGCGTCCGTCCACCCCGCTCCACGTAGAGCGCCAACCCACCCTCGACCAGCACGACCAGTGCCCCGGCCTTGCGACCCGCCCGGTGCCCGCTGGTCGGTGGCGATGCCGCGTCACCGGAGTCGACGGCCCGCTCCGGCCAGGGCAGCGCCGCGCCGTACGGGTTCGCCGGGTCGGTGGCGGCCAGCACCACCGTGGCCCCGCCCCGGGGCCGGCCACCGTCGAGTGGATCGGCACCGGCGCGGATCCGGTCCACCGCGCCCGGCACCGCGAACTGCGCCGCGCCCAGCCCGTCGACGAAGTATCCCCGCCGGGCCGCGCCGCGCTCCTCCAGCGCGGACAGCACCGGGTAGACGGCCGCGAAGCCGCCCGCCACCTGCTCGGCCACGACCGCACCCCGGGTCAGCACACCGTGCCGTTCCAGCAGCACGTCGGCGAGGGCGGCGGCGCGGCGGGTCGGGTCGGTGTCCCGCGCCGGCAGCCGGGACCAGCGTCCGGCCACCGTCGGCGGGCCACCGCGACTCGGCAGCGCCACCCGTCCCGGTCGGCGGTAACGGCTGCGGGCGGCGGTCGGGCGGGCGCGGTGGGCGCCACCGGCGCCGAGGACCGCCCGCAGCGGAGCCAGGGTGTCGTTGGTGAGGTGACCGGCCCAGACCAGGTCCCAGATGACGGCGGTCAGCTCGGCGTCGTCGGTGGCGCCGACCCGGTCGGCCAACGGCCGGAAGAACAGGGCCTGCCCGGCGTCGAGCGCGTCCAGCACCGCGTCGTGCAGGGGCGTACGCGCGAGGGTCTCGTCCGGCGGCGGGAGCAGCAGGGCAGCCGAGTCGGCGTACGCCAGGCTGACCCAGCCGTCCCCACCGGAGATCGCCCCCGCGCCGGCCCACAGCACCTCACCGCTGGCGCACAGCTCGTCGAGCTGGGCGGGAGAGTAGTCGGCGACCCGGGCGGGCAGCACCAGCCGTTCCAGCGCCGACGCGGGCACCGAGGCGCCCTGCAACTGCTCGACCGTCGCGGCCACCGCCTCCACACCGCGCGCCGCGGAGCCCACCTGCTGCCAGCGGGGCAGGAAGGTGGCCAGGGCCTGCGGTGGCACCGGTTCGATCTCGCGGCGGAGCGCGGCGAGGGAACGGCGGCGCAGCAGGCGCAGCACCTCGGCGTCGCACCACTGGGTGCCGGCCGTGTCCGGGGTGAACTCGCCGGAGACCACCCGGCCTGCGGCGGCCAGCCGGCGCAGCGCCTGCTCGACCACGAAGACGCCGAGCCCGAACCGGGCCGCGCAACTTGCGGCCGTGAACGGGGTGTGGGTGCGGGCGTACCGGGCCACCAGGTCGCCGAGCGGGTCGGTGACCGGTTCGAGGTATGCCTCGGCGACACCGACCGGCAGGGCCACGCCGAGAGCGTCCCGCAGCCGGCCGGCATCCTCGACGCCGACCCAGCGTTCCTGACCGGCGATGCGAACCCGCAGCACCCGCCGGGCGGCGGCCAGGTCGGTGAGCCACGCCTCGGGTACCCCGCGCTCGGCCAACTCGGCGGCGCTCAGGTCGCCGAGCTGTCGGAGCAGTTCGATCACGTCCTCGGCATCGCGTGCCCGGCGTTGCGGGGTCAGCCAGCGCAGTTGCCGTTCGGTCTCGGCGAGCACCGCCGGGTCGAGCAGCTCGCGCAGGTCGACCCGGCCGAGCAACTCACCGAGCAGGGCCGAGTCCAGGGTGAGGGCAGCGGCCCGGCGTTCGGCCAGCGGGGCGTCGCCCTCGTAGAGGAAGGCACCGACGTAGCCGAACAGCAGCGAGCGGGCGAACGGGGACGGCCGGGCGCTCTCCACCTCGACCAGGCGCACCCGGCGGCCGGCCAGGTCACGCATCACCTCGGTCAGGGCGGGCAGGTCGAAGACATCCTGCAGGCACTCCCGCGCCGCCTCCAGGGTGACCGGGAAGTCGGCGTACTCGCGGGCCACGTCGAGCAGTTGGGCGGCGCGTTGCCGCTGTTGCCACAGCGGCTGGCGGCGGCGCGGATCGCGGCGGGGCAGCAGCAGCGACCGGGCGGCGCACTCCCGGAACCGCGCGGCGAACAGCGTCGAGGTGCCCACCGACTCCTCCACCAGTTGGGCGATCTCCTCCGGGTCGAAGGCCACCACGTCGGCACCGGGCGGGGTGTCGGCGGTGTCCGGCAGCCGGACCACGATCCCGTCGTCGGCGGGCATCACCTGCGCGTCGACCCCGTAGCGCTCGGCGAGCCGACGGCCGATGGCCAACGCCCACGGTGCGTTGACCCGGGCGCCCAGGACGCTGTGCACGGCCAGTCGCCAGTCACCCAGCTCGTCGCGGAAGCGTTCGACGACCACCGTCCGGTCGTCCGGCAGGGCCCGGGTCGCCGCCCGCTGCTCGTGCAGGTAGGTCAGCAGGTTCCCGGCGGCCCAGTCGTCCAACCCGGTGGCCCGCAGCGCGGCCGTGGCCTGCTCGGTGTCCTGCCGGAGCAGGGCCCGCACCCGGGCACCGATCGCCCGGCCCAGTTCCACCGGCCGGCCCGGCTGGTCGCCCTTCCAGAACGGCATCTTCGCCGCCTGCCCGGGTGCCGGGGAGACCAGCACGCGGTCGGGCGTGATCTCCTCGATCCGCCAGGACGAGGAACCGAGCAGGAAGATGTCACCGACCCGGGACTCGTAGACCATCTCCTCGTCCAGCTCGCCGACCCGGGCGGCCCGTTCCGCCCCGGCCAGGAAGACGCCGAACAGCCCCCGGTCGGGGATGGTGCCGCCACTTGTCACCGCGAGTCGCTGGGCGCCGGGACGGCCGGTGAGCACGTCGGTGGCGCGATCCCAGACCAGGCGGGGACGAAGCTCGGCGAAGGCGGTGGACGGGTAGCGGCCGGAGAGCATGTCCAGTACGGCGTGCAGCGCGGAGTCGGGCAGCTCGGCGAAGGGTGCGGCCCGACGGACGACGGTCGCCAGGTCGCCGACCCGCCACTCGTCCAGCGCGACCATCGCGACGACCTGCTGGGCGAGCACGTCCAGCGGGTTGCGGGGATGGCGCAGCTCCTCGATGGCCGCCTCGCCCATCCGCTCGGCGACCACCGCGCAGGAGAGCAGGTCGCCGCGGTGCTTGGGCAGGACCACCCCGCGCGACACCGCGCCGACCTGGTGCCCGGCCCGGCCGACCCGTTGCAGGCCGGCGGCCACGCTCGGCGGTGCCTCGATCTGCACGACCAGGTCGACCGCGCCCATGTCGATGCCGAGTTCGAGACTGGAGGTGGCCACCACCGCGGGCAACCGGCCCGCCTTCAGCGCCTCCTCGATCTGCCGGCGCTCCTCCCGGGAGACGCTGCCGTGGTGCGCCCGGGCGATCACCGGCGGCGCACCGGACACCGCGCCGGCCTGGGCCATCATCTCGGCAGGTGTCCGAGCCGCCGGGCCGGTCGCGGGTGACGCAGCCGTGGCCGTCTCGTCGGCGGCCAACTCGTTGAGCCGGGCGCAGAGACGTTCGGCGCTGCGCCGGGAGTTGGTGAAGACGATCGTCGAGCGGTGCGCCCTGATCAGGGCGAAGACCCGCTCCTCCACGGCCGGCCAGATGGATGCCGTGCGTGGACCGGCGAGATCGTCCTCCGGCGTCGGCTGCTCGTCGAGGCGGGTCATGTCCTCCACCGGCACCTGGACGCTGACCTCGATCGTCTTGGCGGTCGCCGGGGCCACCACCTCGACCGGGCGGGCGCCGCCGAGGAAACGGGCGCACTCGTCCAGCGGCCGGACGGTGGCGGAGAGCCCGATGCGCTGTGCCGGAGCAGGCAGCAGTTCGTCGAGCCGTTCCAGGGAGAGCGCCAGATGGGCACCCCGTTTGGTGCCGGCGACCGCGTGCACCTCGTCGACGATCACGGTCTCCACACCGCGCAGCGAGTCCCGCGCGGCCGAGGTGAGCAGTAGGAACAGCGACTCCGGCGTGGTGATGAGGATGTCCGGCGGGGTGCGGGCGAAGGCCCGCCGCTCGTCGGCGGGAGTGTCGCCGGTGCGCATCCCGACGGTGATCTCCGGCGGGGGTAGGGCGAGCCGGGTGGCGGCCTGCCGGATTCCCGTGAGGGGGGCGCGCAGGTTGCGTTCGACGTCGACCGCGAGCGCCTTGAGCGGGCTGACGTAGAGCACCCGGCAGCGTCGTCGAGGGTCGGCCGGGGCGGTCTCGCGGGAGAGCCGGTCGAGTGACCACAGGAACGCCGCGAGCGTCTTGCCGGAACCGGTGGGCGCCACGACCAGGGCGTGCCGGCCGGCGGCCACCGCGTTCCAGGCACCGGCCTGCGCCGCCGTCGGCGCGGCGAACGCCGCACCGAACCACTCCCGGGTCGCCGGCCCGAACCGGGAGAGCACCCCCTCGCCGGAGGCCGTGCTGGAGTCCGCCACGAACCCATCCTGCCCCCGGGCACCGACATTCATCCCGCCGCGAGCCAGGCGAGTATGTGGTGTTAAGGCGTTTCGGGTGACTTGCGCCGAGAATCCGTTAAGTCTTACTTAACTGCTTGCTCTTGCGGGGCAACATAAAGTAACTTCACCCGGGTCGTGGGCGAGCGGTGGAGGGAAGTCGGATGGCCGTCGAGGAGCGGAGTTCGGGGCCCGGCACCGACATCCTGATCCGCAAGGTCGACAGCCACGTCACCGCCCTGCGTGCCGGGCTGCACGGCGCGGATCTCGAGTTGGCCGAGCGGCTCGCCAGTTGCCTGCGCGAACTGGTCGTCTCCACCGCGCAGGCCAGCGCGGCCGACCGTGCCCAGGTGCGGGCCGCCGTGCACTACTTCGTCCTGCGTCGGGAAAGCCGCGGGCGGTTGTTGTCCGTGCGGTCCCTGGCCGCCGCGCAGCGACTGGTCAACAAGGCCGCCTCTCAACTTGGCCGGGCGGACCTGGTGGTCGAGGGGCGTCCGGTACGCGGCGGCGAAAGCGCCCCGACGGATGTTGCCGCGCACAGCTGATTCGGCCTTCCCCCACCTTTCGCCGTATTGACGGCGAAAGTGTTTTTATCTCGGAAAAAGCGTCCATAGCGCGCCGATCTGTCGTCTGATCGCTGCTAGACCCCCAACCCCCGTGGGGCGTCGCGGCCACCTCGACCGGGAGCGCGCGTGCTCGTACTGCTCATCCTGCACCTCGTGGCGGCCGTCGCGGCACCGCTGCTGGTTCGCCGGTGGGGTCCGCGCGCCTGTTACCTGCTGGCGTTGGTGCCGGCGGCCGCCTTCGGCTGGGCGCTGGTACGCACACCCGACGTGACGCGTGGCGGTGCGGTCGTCGAGACCTACCCGTGGATCCGGGAACTGGGGTTGGACCTCGCGCTGCGGATGACCACCCTGTCCTGGCTGATGACCCTGCTGGTGGGCGGGGTGGGCGCGCTGGTGCTCGGCTACAGCGCCCGGTACTTCCCGCCCGACGCGCTCGGCAACTCACGGTTCGCCGGTGTGCTTGTCGCCTTCGCCGGCGCGATGCTCGGGCTGGTCCTCGCCGACGATCTGCTGCTGCTCTACGTCTGCTGGGAACTCACCACCGTCTTCTCGTACCTGCTGATCGGTCACAGCACCGAACGGCGGTCGAGCCGTTGGGCCGCGGCCCAGGCGCTGACCGTGACCACCCTCGGCGGTCTGGCCATGCTTGTCGGGTTCCTCATGCTCGGTCACCACGCCGGCACCTACCGCTGGTCCGAGCTGGCCCAGCGACCGCTGCCCGGCGGGGCGTACCTGGTCGTCGCGGTGCTGCTGATCCTGCTCGGTGCGCTGTCGAAGTCGGCGGTGCTGCCGTTCACCTCGTGGCTGCCGGTGGCGATGGCCGCACCGACACCGGTCAGCGCGTACCTGCACGCGGCCGCGATGGTGAAGGCCGGCGTCTACCTGCTCGGCCTGCTCACCCCGGTGCTCGCCGTGGTCGGCCCGTGGCGTCCGGTGGTGCTGATCGCCGGCCTGGCCACCATGCTGGTGGGCGGCTGGGCGGCACTGCGGCAGACCGACCTGAAGCTGCTGCTCGCCTACGGCACGGTCAGCCAGCTCGGACTGCTGACGGTGGTCGTCGGGGTGGGCACCGCGGACGCCGCGCTCGCCGGTGTCGCCATGCTGCTCGCCCACGCGTTGTTCAAGGCGGCGCTGTTCCTCGTGGTCGGTGTGATCGACCATGGCGCCGGGACCCGTGACCTGCGCGAGTTGTCGGGACTGCGGCGCACCGCACCGGTGCTGACCGGGGTGGCCGTGCTCGCCGCCGCCTCGATGGCCGGGCTGCCACCGCTGTTCGGCTTCGTCGCCAAGGAGGCCGTGTTCGCCGCCTTCGCCGACCAGCCACTGGTGCTGGCGGTGCTCGTCGTCGGCACCGTGCTCACCGTCGCGTACAGCATCAGGTTCATCTGGGGCGCGTTCGCCGACCGCCCCGGCGCCGACGCCACCGACCTGGGACGGATCGCCCCGTCGCTGCTGGCCCCACCGGCCCTGCTGGCCGTCGTCGGGCTCGTCGCGGGCCCGGCCGCCGGAGCGCTGGACCATCTGCTCCGCCCGTATCCCGAACTCTTCGGCGCCGTCGGGAAACACCTGGCCCTGTGGCACGGGCTCACCCCGGCGCTCGGCCTGTCCGCGCTGGCGCTGGTGGGTGGCACCGCGCTGTTCGCGCTGCGCGGCCCGCTGGCCCCGGTGCTGGCCCGGCTGCGATGGCCGGTCACCGGCCAACAGGGGTACGAGTGGACCACCCACCGCTTCGACCGGGTCGCGTTGAACGTCACCAGCGTCACCCAGCGAGGATCGCTGCCGCAGTACCTCGGCCTCATCCTGATCGTGCTGGCCGCGGTGCCGGGCGGGGCGGTGTTCCTCATCGAGCCCTGGGAACAGCCGCTGGAGCTGTGGGCCACTCCCGCGCAGCCGGTGGTGCTGCTGGTGGTCTGCGTCGCCGCCCTGCTCGCCGTGGGCGCCACCCGGCGGCTGACCGCGATGCTGCTGGTCGGCATGACCGGTTACGGCACCGCGATGCTGTTCGTGCTCTACGGCGCGCCCGACCTGGCGCTGACCCAGTTCCTCGTGGAGACGATGACCATCGCGATCTTCGTGCTGGTGCTGCGCCGACTCCCCGAACGGTTCTCGACCCGGCCGCTGCGGCGCAGTCGGTGGATCCGGCGGGCGATCGGCGTGATCGTCGGTACGACCGTGGCCGCGCTGGCTGTCGGTGCCGCGGCGGCCCGGCAGGCGCGGTCCATCTCTGAGGAGTTCCCGCACCTGGCGGTCGAGGAGGGGCACGGACGCAACGTGGTCAACGTGACCCTGGTGGACATCCGCGCCTGGGACACCCTGGGGGAGATGGCGGTGCTGGTGGCGGCGGCCACCGGAGTGGCGAGTCTGATCTTCCACCGGTCCCGTACCGGGCCCCGTCCCCGTCGCCGCGAGGTCGCCGAGGACGACGCGCCCGCAGGTCGGGCGGTCTGGCTGCGTGGCGGGGCGACGCTGCACGAACGGCAACGGTCGATCGTGCTGGAGGTGGTCACCCGACTGATCTCGCACACCGCGGTCCTGTTCTCGCTCTACCTGCTCTTCTCCGGGCACAACGCGCCCGGTGGCGGCTTCGCCGGAGGGCTGGTGGCCAGCCTCGCGCTGACCATGCGGTATCTCGCCGGTGGCCGGTACGAGTTGGTCGAGGCGGCACCGATCGGTGCCGGCACCGTGCTCGGTGCCGGCCTGCTGCTGTCGGTCGGCGGCGGCGTGGTCTCCCTGATCGCCGACGGCACGGTGCTGGAGAGCACCAGGGTCGACCTCTGGCTGCCCCTGATCGGTCACTTCTACCTGGTCACCTCCCTCTTCTTCGACGTCGGCGTCTACCTGGTGGTGATCGGTCTGGCGCTGGACGTGCTGCGCAGCCTCGGCGCCGAGGTGGACCGGCACATCGAGACGGCCGGCGGGTCCGGGGGCGGGCTCGCCGGCCAGCGAGGGGAGGCGCGGTGAGGGCCGCCGGAGCGAACCTGGTCTCCTTCATCACGATCGGGGTACTCGTCGGCTGCGGCGTGACCCTGCTGCTGGAACGCAGCCTGAGCCGGATCCTGCTCGGCGTCATCCTGATCGGCAACGGCGTCAACCTGTTGATCGTCTTCGGTGGCCGGTCCGGCGAGGCACCGGTGGTCGGCGTCAGCGACGAGGCGGCGATGAGCGACGCCCTGCCCCAGGCCATGGTGCTCACCGCCATCGTGATCACCTTCGGCTTCACCGCCTTCCTGCTGGCGATCAGCTACCGCAGCTGGTACCTCAGCGGCGACGACGAGGTGCCCGACGACATAGAGGACCGGGAGATCGTCCGCCGGACCGCCCAACACGAGGTTTCCGCCGCCGATCTCATCGGCGAGCCACCGACCGCCGACCCGCAGCAGGTCGACGCACCCGCCCCACCGCGCGAGGAGGGCCCGGGATGAGCCGGTACGTGCCGGCCGGACCGGACCGGTGGCGGCGATGAACACTCTCGTGCCGCTGCCGGTGGTGCTGCCGCTGCTGGGTGCCGCGCTGACCTTGCTGCTGGCGGGCCGGCCGTGGACCCAGCGGACGGTGAGCGTGGGGTGCCTGAGCACCAGCCTGGTGGTGGCGGTCGTCCTGCTGGTCCAGGCGTACCGGCAGGGCCCACTGGTGGTGCAGATCGGCGGCTGGCCGGCGCCGGTGGGCATTGTGCTGGTCGCCGACCAACTGGCCGCGCTGATGCTGGTGGTCTCCTCGGCGGTGACCCTCTGCGTGCTGCTGTACTCGATCGGGCAGGGCCAGGCGGAGGTCGGGGAGCGGTCCCCGGTGGCGATCTTCCACCCCACCTACCTCGTGCTGACCGCCGGCGTGTGCAACGCGTTCCTCGCCGGTGACCTGTTCAACCTCTTCGTCGGCTTCGAGATGCTGCTCGCCGCGAGCTTCGTCCTGATCACCCTCAACGGCACCGGGCCACGCATCCGGACCGGCTCCACCTACGTCGTGGTCAACGTCCTGGCGTCGATGATCTTCCTGATCTCGGTGGGCCTGGTCTACGCGGCCACCGGCACCCTCAACCTGGCACAGCTCACCGCGCGACTGGACGCGCTACCGGGCGGCGTACGACTGAGCCTGCAACTGATGCTGCTGGTGGCCTTCGGGATCAAGGCGGCGGTCTTCCCGCTGTCGGCCTGGCTGCCCGACAGCTATCCGACGGCACCGGCCCCGGTCACCGCGGTCTTCGCCGGCCTGCTCACCAAGGTCGGCGTGTACGCGATCATCCGGACCCAGACCCTGCTCTTCCCTGGGCAGCAGGCCGGGGAACTGCTGATGGTGGCGGCCGGCCTGACCATGCTGGTCGGCATCCTCGGCGCGGTGGCCCAGTCGGACATCAAGCGGCTGCTGTCGTTCACGCTCGTCAGTCACATCGGTTACATGATCTTCGGGGTGGGGCTGAGCACGGTCGCCGGGCTGGTCGGTGCCATCTTCTACGTGGTCCACCACATCACCATCCAGACCACCCTGTTCCTGATCTCCGGGCTGGTCGAGCAGCGGGCCGGCAGCACCGACCTGCGCCGCCTCGGCGGGCTGGCCCGACTGGCGCCCCTGGTGGGCGTGCTCTTCTTCGTCTCGGCGATGAACCTGGCGGGTATCCCGCCGTTCTCCGGCTTCCTGGGCAAGCTCGGCCTGCTCCAGGCCGGTGTCGCCGTGGGCGGTCCGCTGCCCTGGACGCTGGTGGCCGTCGGTGCCGTGACCAGCCTGCTCACCCTCTACGTGGCGAGCCGGGTGTGGAACATCGCCTTCTGGCGCTCGCCCTGCCAAACGGTCGCGCCGACCGCCCCGCTGCCCGCGCTGATGGTCGGCGCCACGGTCGCCCTGGTGGTGCTCGGCGTGTCGTTGACCTTCGTGGCCGGACCGTTGTTCGACGTCACCGGGCGGGCGGCGGCGGATCTGATCGAGCGCACCCCGTACGTGCGCGCCGTCCTGCCCGGCGGGGCGTCGTGACCACGCCCGAGGCGCCGCAGCGGCGCACCCGGATCGGCCGATGGCGTGACCAACTGATCGCCTACGGCTGGCTGGTGCTCGCCTGGAACCTGTTCTGGGGGGAGTTCACCTGGGGCAACCTGCTCGGCGGGCTGCTGACCGCCGGGGTGGTGCTGCTGTTCTTCCCGCTGCCGCCGGTGACCTTCCACGGCCGGCTCCGGCCGTGGGGGCTGCTGGTCTTCGGCGGCCGGTTCGTCGTCGAGTTGGTCCGGGCCAGCGCCCACGTCGCTCGGATCGCGGTGCAGCCCGGCTACACGCCCCGTTCGGCGATCATCGGCGTGCGGCTGCGGCTGCCCACCGACCTCAACCTCGCCCTCACCGCCGAGGTGCTCTCCCTGGTGCCCGGCACTTTGATCATCGAGGTGGACCGGGACGCCGGAATCCTCTACGTGCACGTGCTCGACGTACGCGGCCCCGCCTCGCTCGCCGCCAGCCGTGACCAGGTCCGCGCCGTGGAAGGGCGGATCGTCGCGGCGATCGGCTCGACCGCCGAACTACGCCGGACGCGTACCGGAGAAGTGGACAAGGAGTTCCCGTGACCATCTTCCTCGCCGTCGTGCTCACCAGTTTGCTGTCGGTGACCGCGCTGCTCGCCCTCGTCCGCCTCTACCGGGGTCCGACGCTGCTGGACCGGGTCGTCGCGGCCGACATGCTGCTCGCCACCATGGTCGGCGCCGTCGGCGCGGAGGCCGCGGTCAACCGGCACGCCACCACCCTGCCGGTGCTGGTGGTCCTCGCCCTGCTCGGCTTCGTCGGATCCGTCTCGCTGGTCCGCTTCGCCGTCCGGGACCGGCCGTGACACCGGGCGCCGTCGCGGACTGGCTGGCTGCGGTCAGCCTCGTCACCGGTGCGCTGCTGAGCCTGGCCGCCGCGATCGGGGTGCTGCGCTTCCCGGACACGCTGAGTCGCATGCACGCGGCCACCAAGCCGCAGGTGCTCGGCGTGCTGCTCCTGCTGCTGGGGGTGGGTCTGCGGCTGCGCAGCCCGGCCGACCTCGGCATGATCGTTCTCGTCGGGGTCTTTCAACTGGCCACCGCCCCGGTCGCCGCCCAGATGATCGGTCGGGCCGCGTACCGGGCCGGGCGGGTGGACCGGGACCTGCTCGACGCCGACGAACTCGCCGACCACTGAGCCGTCCCGGCCGGCGGGCACGATGAGTAAGCACACCCGCCCGGCCCGGGCCACGCCGCCGGTAGAATGACCACATGATCGACTCTTCTGCCCAGGAGGGCAGCAGTAGCCAGCCGGGTAGGCCCCGGCATCCCTACGCACCGACGACCCCGGGAGCCCTGAACCTCCCGTGTTGATCCTCGTCGGTCTTCTTCTGATCGTTGTCTTGACCGTCGCGACGGGGTACTTCGTCGCGCAGGAGTTCGGCTACGTCGCGGTCGACCGCGGCAAGCTGAAGCAGCTCGCCGCCGAAGGTGACCAGGCGTCCGTCCGGGCCCTGGAGGTCGCTGGACGGCTCTCGTTCATGCTCTCCGGCGCACAGCTCGGCATCACCGTGACCGCACTGCTCGTCGGTTACGTCGCCGAGCCGTACCTCGGTGCCGGCCTGGCCGAGCTGCTCGGCGTGGCCGGTGTCTCCACCGGCGTCAGCCTGCCGCTGTCGGTCGCGCTGGCCCTGGTCATCGCCACTGTGGTGCAGATGGTGGTGGGGGAGCTGGCCCCGAAGAACCTGGCCATCGCCCGGCCCGAACAGGTGGCCCGGGCGTTGTCCCGGTCCACCCTGGTCTACCTGGCCATGGCCGGACCGTTGATCAAGCTCTTCGACAAGTCCGCGGTGCGGCTGCTGCGGCGGGTCGGCATCGAGCCGATCGAGGAACTGCCCAGCGGCGCCACCCCGGAGGACCTGGAACAGATCATCGCCGAGTCCCGGTTGGAGGGGCATCTCGACGCCGACATGTCGGAGCTGCTGGACCGGGGGCTCGACTTCCGGCAGTTGACGGCCGGTGAGGCGATGGTGCCCCGGGTCGACGTGCACACCGTGCGCGCGCACGAGCCGGTGAGCCGGGTGGTCGAGCTGCTCGACACCGGCCGCTCCCGCTTCCCGGTACGCGGCGCGGAGGGCGTCGACGACCTGGTCGGCGTGATCGGCATCGCCGACGTGCTCCAGGTACCACCGGCCGAGCGGGCCGCCACCCCGGTTAGCGCGGTCGCCGTACCGCCGCTGCTGGTGCCCGAGACACTGCCGCTGCCCACCGTGCTGGACCGGCTGCGCTCCGGGCACCGCCAGCTCGCCTGCGTGGTCGACGAGTACGGCGGTTTCGCCGGAGTCATCACGCTCGAGGACATCGCCGAGGAACTGGTCGGCCCGATCCGCGACGAGGACGACCCGCCGGAGCGGGCCCCGACGCGGCAGGAGGACGGCTCCTGGGTGGTGCCCGCCCGTTGGCGCATCGACGAGGTCGCCGACAGCACCGGCATCGCCCTGCCCGAGGGGGCCGAGTACGACACCCTGTCCGGGCTGGTCATGCGGGAGCTGGGCCGGGTGCCCGAGGTCGGTGACCGGCTGGAGATCAGCCTGCCGGCCGACGGCGAGAACGGCCAGGTGCCACCGCGCGCCCTGGTCGAGGTGCTCGCGGTGGATCGGCACGTGGCCGACTCGGTCCGCCTCCAGGTCACCGGCGGGCAGTCGGAGGTGACGGCATGAGCACCGGATTCGCGCTGATCACCTCGGTGGTCCTGCTGGCGCTCAACGGCTTCTTCGTCGCCGCCGAGTTCGCCCTGGTGGCGAGCAAGCGGTACCGCCTGGAACAGGCGGCGGCCGGCGGCGGCCGGGCCGCCCGGGCCGCCCTCGACGGCGTGCGTGAGCTGTCGCTGATGCTGGCCGGCGCGCAGCTCGGCATCACCCTGTGCACGCTGGGCCTCGGCGCGCTGGCCGAGCCGGCGATCGAGCGGCTGCTCAGTCCGCTGCTGCACGCGGTCGGCGTGCCGTACGGCGCCAGCCACGTGATCGCGTTGATCTTCGCGCTGAGCCTGGTCACCTTCCTGCACCTGGTGGTCGGTGAGATGGCACCGAAGTCCTGGGCGATCACCCACCCGGAGCGGTCCGCGCTGCTGTTGGCCCTGCCGTTCCGGGCCTTCGCCCGGGTGGCCCGCCCGGTGCTGTCGGTGCTCAACGCGGTGGCCAACGCCATGCTGCGGCTGGTGAAGGTGAACCCGCAGGACCAGTTGGCCCAGGTGCACGGCCCGGACGAGCTGCGCATGCTGCTGGAACAGTCCCGGGAACACGGGCTGCTCGGCGCCGCCCAGCACGAACTGCTCACCAGCATGCTGGAGTTGCAGGGCACGACGGTCGCCCAGGTGATGGAACCGTTCGACCGGATGGTGACCGTGCGCCGGGACGATCCGGCGAACCGCATCGAGCAGGTCAGCCGGGACAGCGGCCGGTCCCGGCTGGCGGTGCTGGACGCCGCCGGTGACGTCTGCGGCCTGGTGCACGTACGGGAGGCGGTACGGGCCACCGCCGGTCGACCCGACGCCACCGCGGCGGACCTGATGAACGACGCCATCACGCTGCCCGACACCGCCACCGTGACCGAGGCGGTGGCCGTGATGCGGGCCCGCCAGTCCCAACTCGCCCTGGTCCGCAACGGCGGTGGACCCACCCGGCCGGTCGGCTTCGTCGCGCTGGAGGACCTGCTGGAGGAGGTCATCGGGGAGTTCGACGACGAGACCGATCCGATCCCGCGCGCGGTACGCCGGCTCAGATAGGGGTAACGGGTGCGGCTGACGGGGGTGTCACCGGGATCGGGCGGAACGGGCCTGACGGTGCAGACCGCGCTGGCCAACCCGAGCACCCGTCCCGGCCTGCGCCTGCCGGGGCGGGTGAACCTGATCGCCGGCTCCGTCGACGTAGCGGTCCGGCACGTCCGGCTCGGCCTGGTCAGCACGGTCGAGCCGGACGATCCGGAGGCTCCCCGCCGGCTGGTGCAGTTCCATCAGGCGCAGGTGGCGGACGCGATGGTGCTGCGGGCCGGACGGGCCCGGTCGATCCCGTTCGAGTTCCCGGTGCCGTGGGAGACGCCGGTGACCACGCTGGGTGGGGTGCCCTTGCTCAGCCTGCGGATGGGACTGCGTACCGAGGTGGCGATCGACGCCACCCTGGACCAGGGGGCGATGGTGCCGGTTCTGGTCCATCCGCTGCCGACCCAGCAGCACATCCTGGCCGCCCTGGACACGCTCGGCTTCCGCGTCCGCCAGTCCGGCCTGGTCGACGGCCGGCTACCCGGCGTGGAGCAGGCCCTGCCCCTGCACCAGCGGTGGGGCTTCTGGGTCGGTCCGCTCTACGCCGGGCCGATCACCGAGCTGGAGGTGATCTTCGTGACCAACTCCGCCGGCCTGGAGGTGATCCTCTGGTGCGACCGGCGGTTGGCGCTGGCCGGAATCACCCACACCAGCATCAGCCGGTTCCGGATCTGGCACGTCGGCGCCGACCAGCGGGACTGGGTGAGCACCGTGGACGGGTGGCTGCGCGAAGCGATCAACCGGCACGCCGCCGCCGCGGCACACGCCGACTGGTCAGCCCCCGTCCCCGAGTCGGCCCACGTCAGCCGCCCACCCGACCGGCCGCTGCCACCCGGCCCGACATTCGGTGGCGACGCGGGCGGCGCGGGTGTCGGCGGCGGCGAGGGCGGCGGTGGCGGCGGTGGCGGCGGCACCTGAGGCCGCCGCCCGTCCGCCGCTCAGCCCTGGGCGAGCTTGAGGCCGAAGCCGAGGAAGAGCGCACCGACCGCGCTTGTCGCGCCGGCCGCCAGCCGGCGACGCCGACTGAACTGGGCGGCCAGGAAGGTACCCGCGAAGATCAACGCAGTCAGGTAGAGCGCGCTGGTCACCTGGGCGATCAGACCGAGCAGCAGGAACGACAGCGCCGGCCAGGGGTAGGTCGGATCGACGAACTGGATGAAGAACGAGACGAAGAACAGGATCGCCTTCGGGTTGAGCAGACTGATCACCAGCGCCTTGCGGAACGGGCTGCGCATCGCCGCCGGCTCCGCGGCATCGATCAACCGCGGGGTCGCCGGGTCGTTGCGTTCCCGCCAGCGTCGCCACGCCCCGCGCAGCATGGTCAACCCCACATAGCCCAGGTACGCCGCGCCCGCGTACTTGATCACAAGGAAGACCGGCGGGTACGCCTTGAGCAGCGACGCCACTCCTGCGGCGGAGAGGAACATCAGGATCGCGTCACCGACCCAGACGCCGCTCGCCGCCCGGTAGCCGACGCCGACGCCACGCCGCGCGGCGGTGGAGAGGACGAACAACGAATTGGGGCCGGGCAGCAGCACGATGGCCACGGTGCCCAGCACGTACGTCCAGAGGTCGGTGATTCCCAGCACGTCCGACATCATCGGGCCGACATGGGCTGGGCACGAAGCCTTTCCCGCAGGCTGACCTGTGCTTTCGGCCACTCGTCGACGGTCATCGCATACTGCACGGTGTCCCGCCACGAGCCGTCCGGCCGCAACCGGTGCATCCGCAGCACCCCCTCCCGGGTCGCGCCGAGCCGCTCGATGGCCCGCTGCGAACGCTCGTTGCGGATGTCGGTGTGCCAGACCACCCGCACCGCGTCGAGTTCGTCGAAGGCGCGGGCGAGCAGCAGCAGCTTCGCCTCGGTGTTGATCCCGGTACGCCACCACGGCCGCCCGAGCATGGTGTGCCCGATCGCCACCGACCGACGCGCCGGGTCGATTTCGTAGTACGAGGTGGAGCCGACCACCGCGCCGGTGACCGCGCACCGTTGCACCCAGGCGACCCGCTGCTGGTCGGCAAGGGCCTCGATGATCACCTCACGCACCTGCCCCGGCCCGGTCGGCAGCGGTCGGGTGAGGTGCCGCCAGACCTCGGCGTCGGCGGTGGCCGCGTACAACTCGTCGGCGTGCGCCAGGTCGAGCGGCTCCAGCAGCACGTGGGTACCGCGCAGCACCGCCGGTTCGTGCCAGGGCGAACGGCGCGGGCGCAGGTACGCCGGCAGCGGCGCGGTGACCCCGGCGTCCGGCTCCGGCCGGCCGGGGGTCAGCCGTAGCGGCACCACCCCGGCCCAGTGCGCCAGGTCGAGATCGGCCGGGTCGTCGCGTACCCCGCCGGTGCGGGTGCGCAGCGACACCTCCGTCAGCGGCAACGCCAGCACGGCGGTCTCGGCCAGCTCCCGCCGGCTCGGCGGTCGGCTGTCCGCCGCGCGGCCGGTGCCGACCTTCTCCACCAGGGCGGTCAGCACGTCGGTCTTCTCGTCCGGGTCGGTGACCAGGTGTGCGGTGCCGTGCGCGATCACCGACCGGTAGTTGGCGCTGTGGTGGAACTGGGAGCGCCCGTAGACCAGCCCGTCGAGCAGGGTGACCGCGACGCATACCGGAAGGCCGTCGGCGCGGGCCGCGAGCAGCGGCCGGCTGCCGGTGGAGCCGTGCAGGTAGAGCGTGTCGCCGATGCGCACGTGCAGCGTGGGCAGCACCCGGGGCTCGCCGTCGACGGTGAACCCGAGCGCGCAGTGGTACGCCTCGTCCAGTACGGCGTGCGCGGCGATCCGGTCGTAGCTCATCCGGTCCCGGGAACGGCTGGCGGTGGTGCGGGTGGTCTGCGGGTACATGCCTCCACCTTTGTTCTAGTACAATCTCATCTTTGTGTCAGCACGCTATCAGGTGACCGGTGCGACGGCCGTCGAGATTTCGGCCAGCATCGAATCCGCCATCCGCGACGCCGCCCTCGCTCCCGGCGACCCACTGCCACCGGTGCGCACGCTCGCCGCCGACCTGGCCGTCAGCCCCGCCACCGTCTCCCGGGCCTACGCCGAGCTGCGCCGTCGCGGACTCGTCGTCACCGCCGGCCGGCGCGGCACCCGGGTACGCCCCCGACCGGCGGTCGCCGCCCGCCGAGCCGCCCTGCGCCCGCCGCCCGCACCCGGTCTGCGTGACCTGTCCCGAGGTCAACCCGACCAGCGGCTGCTGCCGCCGCTGCGTCGGCACCTGGCCGCCCTCGCCGACACCGTCGGCGACCCCGTGGGCTATCCCGACCTCGGTGTGCTACCCGAGATGACCGAGGCGGCCGGGGCTCGACTGGCCGCCGACGGGGTACCAGCGCCCGGGCTGACCCTCACCGGCGGCGCACTGGACGGCATCGAGCGTCTGCTCGACGCGCACCTGCGCCACGGTGACGCGGTCGCCGTGGAGGATCCGGGCTGGGCCGGCCTGCTCGACCTGCTGGCCGCCCTCGGGCTACGGCCGATCGGCATGCCCGTCGACGACGACGGGCCGATCGTCGCGGGAGTCGCCGCCGCCCTCGACGCCGGAGCACGAGCGCTCATCGTGACCAGCCGGGCCCAGAACCCCACCGGCGCGGCAATCTCCGCCGGCCGGGCCGACGACCTACGCGCCCTGCTCGCCGGCCGGGCCGACCTGCTGCTGATCGAGGACGACCACGCCGCCGAACTGGCTCGCGTACCGCTGCACCCGCTCGCCGGAGCCACCACCCACTGGGCCTTCCTCCGCTCGGTCAGCAAGCCCTTCGGCCCCGACCTGCGCCTGGCCGTGCTGGCCGCGGACGAGACCACGGTGGCGCGGGTGGCCGGCCGGGCAAGGGTCGGCACCGGCTGGGTCTCCACCGTGTTGCAACGGCTCGTGCTCTCGCTCTGGGCGGACCCGGAGACGACCGCCCTTGTCGACCGGGCGGCGCAGAGTTACGAACGACGGCGTCACGCGCTGGTCACCGCCCTCACCGACCGTGGCCTGCCCGCCCACGGCCGCACCGGCATCAACGTCTGGGTACCGGTGGACGACGAGACCAGCGCGCTGACCGTGCTGCGCGACGCCGGCTGGGTGGTCGCGCCGGGCGCGCTCTACCGGATCGCCGGCCCGCCCGGACTGCGCATCACCGTCAGCGACCTGCACGACAAGGAGATCCCGGCGTTCGCCGACACGGTCGCCCACGCGGCCCGCCCCACCCCGCCCCCAGGCTTCACCGCCTGAGCAGACCCCTGCCCCCCCCCACGACACGTGAGGCGTGAACGGTCGGGCGCGCGGAGCGACGCGTCGCCGCTGGCTCGCGTGGGCCGCACCGAACCGGGTAGAACAGTCGCCATGGCCGACACCGACACCGCGCCCGGCGCACAGCGGTTCATTCCGCCGCAGGCCGACACCCTCGACGAGCTGCGGGCGGCCGCCACCGGCTGCCGGGGCTGCGAGCTGTACCGGGACGCCACACAGACCGTCTTCGGCCGAGGCGACGCCAGCGCCCGGGTGGTCTTCGTCGGTGAGCAGCCCGGCGACATTGAAGACCAGAAGGGGCTGCCCTTCGTCGGCCCGGCCGGTCGGCTGCTCCGCAAGGCGGTCGACGACGCCGGCCTCGACCCGGCCCACATCTACCTCACCAACGCCGTGAAGCACTTCCGCTTCGAAGTACGCGGCAAGCGGCGCATCCACCAGACCCCCGACCGGGTACACATCACCGCCTGTCGGCCCTGGCTGGTGGCCGAGTTCGCCCAGCTGGCCCCCGAGGTGATCGTGGTACTCGGGGCGACCGCGGCGAAGGCGCTGCTCGGCCCGACGTTCCGGGTCACCCGTCAGCGCGGTGAGCTGCTGCCCTGGCCGGCCGCCGCCCAGCGCCCCGAGGACTTCCACCAGGTGCCGGTCGACAACACCGGCCACGCCGCCGACGCACCACCGGCCCAACTGCTGGCCACCATCCACCCGTCCGCCGTGCTGCGAGCCGACAACCAGGACGTCGCGTACGACGGGCTGGTCGCCGACCTCACCGTCGTCTCCCGCGCCCTCGCCGGCTGACGCCCGCGCCCGGCGGTGCCACACTTGCCGCCATGCAGCAGCACCTCTACCAGCCCGACCACGACGCGTTCCGCGACCTGTGCCGACGCTTCCTGGACCGCGAGGCCGTGCCGTACCACGACCGCTGGGAGGCCGACGGCATCGTCGACCGCGAGGTGTGGCGGAAGGCCGGCGCCGCCGGACTGCTCGGCCCGGACGTCGACGAGGCGTACGGCGGCGGCGGACAGCGGGACTTCCGGTACAACGCCGTCCTGGTCGAGGAAATCGTCAACTCGGGCTGCTCCGGGCTCGGCTTCGGCCTGCACAACGACGTGGTCGCGCCGTACCTCACCGAGCTGACCACCGAGGATCAGCGCCAGCGCTGGCTGCCCCGGTTCTGCTCCGGCGACCTGGTCACCGCCATCGCGATGAGCGAACCCGGCGCCGGCTCCGACCTGGCCGGCGTCCGCACCACCGCCGTCCGCGACGGCGACAGCTACCTGCTCAACGGGCAGAAGACGTTCATCACCAACGGTGAACTGGCCGACCTGGTGATCGTGGTGGCCCGTACCGCCGACGAGGGCGCCCACGGCGTGAGCCTGATCGCGGTGGAGACCGGGACCGCCGGCTTCACCCGGGGCCGCCGACTGGCCAAGGTCGGGCTGAAGGCCAACGACACCGCCGAACTCTTCTTCGACGACTGTCGGGTGCCGGCCGCCAACCTCATCGGCACCGAGAACCACGGCTTCTACCACCTGATGGCCAACCTGCCCCGGGAACGGCTCAGCATCGCCGTGGCCGCGGTCGCCGCCGCGGAACGGCTGCTCGCCCTCACCCTGGACCACGCGCGTACCCGGGAGGCGTTCGGCCGGCCCATCGGGAAGTTCCAGCACAACCGGTTCCTCCTCGCCCAACTGGACACCGAGGTCACCATCGCGCGGACCTTCGTCAACCACTGCGTTGCCGAGTTCAACGCCGGCCGGCTGTCGGTGACCGACGCGGCCAAGGCCAAGTGGTGGACCACGGAGTTGCAGAACCGGGTCGCCGACCGGTGCGTGCAGCTGCACGGCGGCTACGGCTTCATGGCGGAGTACCCGGTGGCGCGGGCCTGGCTGGACAGCCGGGTGCAGACCATCTACGGCGGCACCACGGAGATCATGAAGGAGATCATCGGCCGCGGCCTGGGGCTGTGACGAAAACCGGGCTGCCGACCGTCGGTCGGGTGCGAAAGGATGGTCACCCCTTACCAAGGAGCCTCCCGTTGGCCACTGACCTGACGACCACGCCGGCGCATCCGGACGTTGCGCCCATCCAGCGGCGCACCCTGCGGCTGCTCTTCACCACCCAGGTCGTCGGCGGCATCGGCGTGACCATCGGCATCTCCGTCGGCGCTCTGCTCGCCGCCGAGATCGCCGGCACCGCCGTGGCCGGCCTGGCGCAGAGCGCCGCCGTCGTCGGCGCCGCACTGCTCGCCGTGCCGGTCACCCGGATCATCACCGGGTACGGCCGCCGCCCCGGCCTGGCCGTCGCGTACGTGGTCGGGGCGTTGGGCGGGGCGCTTGTCGTGCTCGCCGCGGCAACCCGGTCGGTCCCGCTGCTCTTCCTCGGCATGCTCCTCTTCGGCGGTGGCTCAGCCGCCAACCTCCAGGCCCGCTACGCCGCGGTCGATCTCGCCGAACCGGACCGGCGTGCCCGGCAACTGTCGCTGATCGTCTGGGCCACCACCATCGGTGCGGTGGCCGCCCCGAACTTCGCCGCGCTCGCCGACCGGACCACAAGCGGCTGGGGGCTGCCGGCGCTGTCCGGCCCGTTCGCGTTCAGCGCCGTCGCGTTCGTGCTCGCCGCCGGCGTACTGCTGCTCTGGTTGCGGCCCGACCCGCTGCTCACCGCGCGCCGGCTCGCGGTGGCCCGGGCCGCCGCGTCCGAGCCGCCTCCGCCTGGTCCACCACCGGTCCCGGCCGAGCCGGCCCAGGCGGCGTCCGCGCTCGCCCCGGCCGGCCCGATCCCGGCACCGGCAGCGCCGGCCCGGCGCGGCGTGGGCATGCGCGCCGCCTGGTCGGTGGTACGCGCCCGACCGGCCGCCCGGCTCGGCGTGTCCGCCGTGGCCGTGGGCCACCTGGTGATGGTGGCGGTGATGGCGATGACCCCGGTGCACCTGCGGGAGTACTACGCCGTCGACGAGGTGCTGCCGGTGGTCGGGCTGGTGCTGAGCCTGCACATCGCCGGCATGTACGCGCTGGCACCGGTGGTCGGCTGGCTCGCCGACCGGTTCGGTCGGCGCCCGGTCATCCTCGGCGGGATCGGGACGCTGCTGGCCGCCTGCGCGGTCGCCGGCACCGCCGGGCACCACACGCCCCGGCTCACCGTCGGGCTCATCCTGCTCGGGCTCGGCTGGTCGGCGACCATGGTGGCCGGTTCCACCCTGCTGTCGGAGTCGGTACCGGACGAGGTGCGGCCCAGCGCCCAGGGCCTGTCCGACCTGCTCATGGGGCTGGCCGGAGCGTCGGCCGGAGCACTGAGCGGGTTTGTCATGCAACTGGCGGGCTATCCGGTGCTGACCCTGCTCGCCGCGGTCGCGGTGGCACCCCTGCTGGCGCTAGCGTTGCGTCCGGTGCCGATGATTGCACCGGACAGGAAGGACTGATCACGTGCGGCTGACCGACTTCTGGGCCCGCCTGGCCGAGGCGTTCGGTCCGGCGTACGCGACCAGCATCGCCAGCGACCAGGTGCTGTCGGAACTCGGCGGGCGAACCATCGAGCAGGCCCTCAAGGCCGGCGTGGAGACGCACGTGGTGTGGCGCGCCGTGGTCGCGGCCTATCCGGACCGGGTCCCCGTCCGGCTACGCTGAGCAGCCGATTCGTTACTTCCGCGTGTCTCTTGCCGAGTCGTACACCTGTTCGGCTATTGTCCACAGCGGGGTGCTCGTCCACAGGCCACGGCCAGTCGGCTGGTTTTCTGTCGGACCCAGCGCCTAGCGTGTCCCGCGTGACGCGAAGCTCAGGAAAGACGCCGGCGAAGGCAGGGGTGGCAACGATGGCGGCAGGTCCTGACCGGGAGAAGGCGCTCGACCTTGCTCTCGCTCAGATCGACAAGCAGTTCGGCAAGGGCTCGGTGATGCGGCTGGGGGAGCGACCGGTCATCCAGACCTCGGTCATTCCGACCGGTTCCATCGCGCTCGACGTGGCGCTCGGCGTGGGCGGTCTGCCCCGCGGCCGGGTCGTCGAGGTGTACGGCCCGGAGAGCAGCGGTAAGTGCCTGACGGCCGACACGCATCTCTGGACGGACCGGGGCCTGGAGACCGTCGAGGAGCTCTTCACGCGATGCGGTCAGCCCGCAAGCTGCACCAGCCGGGTCACCGATATCCGTGACCTGGGTTTGCGGATGGTCAACGAGCGGGGCGAGCTCGAAGCCGTTGCCGCCTTGACCCACAACAACCGCAAGCCGGTGATCAAGCTCGAGCTGCGATCCGGGCGGACGGTGACCGCCACGAAGAACCACCCACTACGAGTGATGACCGACCGTGGATTCATCGCTTGGCGGAAGGTCGGCAACATCCGACCTGGCGACTTCGTGGTGTCGGCGACCTTCGGCGCATCGGAGGCCGCCCACGGCGACGGTCTTTCGGAGGACGAGGCCGTGGTCCTGGGCTACCTCGTCGCCGAGGGCTCGCTTGGCTACCAGCACAGCGTACGGTTTACCAACTGGGACCCAGAGGTGAGTGGTGAGTACCGCCACCTCATGGAGCAGGTGTTCGGCGTCGAGGTCCGCGACTACGACAATAAGGAGTTCGTCGTCTCGGGCGGGGCGTTCCGCAAGCGCCTCGCCGAGGAGTACGGCCTCGACTATGTCACCGCGCACGGCAAGAGCGTTCCCTACCGGGTGCGCACCGCAGGTCACAAGGTGCAGCGCGCCTTCTTGTCGGCGCTCTTCGAGGGTGACGGATGGATCGACGAGAGTTCGACCATCGGGCTCGGCACCGCGTCCGAGCAACTGGCCCGTGAGGTACAGCTGCTGCTCTACGGACTCAACATCCCCAACACTGTCTCCTCAAAGTGGAACGAGACGTACCAGCGCCACTACTGGACCGTGACGGTCAATCCATCGGTGGCGCACAGGTTCGTCGACGAGGTCGGATTCCGCTCGGCTCGGCGTCGTGCACAGGTCGAGCGGTGCTTCCGCACCAGTGAGCGGGACGCCCAGTTCGAGAACATCCCTCACCTCAAGGGCCTCATTCAAGACCTGCGCGACGACTGTGGTGGTGATCGGGCATTCGACAGGGTCGCGGGAGACCTGTTCCGTACGGACATCGAGTTGGCCTGCTCCCGTAGCCGCTTGGCCAAGATCGTGGAATGGGGGGAGCGGCGCTGGGAGCGCCTGTCGGCGTCAGGCCAGGCGATCGTGACGCACCTCAAGCACCTGGCCACCTCCTCCTACACCTATGAGCAGGTCGTCGAGGCCGCCGATGCGGGCACCCAACCCACCTTCGACGTGATGCTTCCGGGAACGCATAGCTTCCTCGCGAACGGAATGCTCTCCCACAACACCACGGTCGCCCTGCACGCGGTGGCCAACGCCCAGCGGGCCGGCGGCATCGCCGCCTTCATCGACGCCGAGCACGCGCTCGACCCGGAGTACGCCAGGGCCCTCGGTGTCGACACCGACGCCCTGCTGGTCTCCCAGCCGGACACCGGCGAGCAGGCGCTGGAGATCGCCGACATGCTGGTCCGCTCCGGCGCGATCGACATCATCGTGATCGACTCGGTCGCCGCGCTGGTGCCGCGCGCCGAGATCGAGGGCGAGATGGGCGACAGTCACGTCGGTCTCCAGGCCCGGCTGATGAGCCAGGCGCTGCGGAAGATCACCGGCGTGCTCAACAACACCGGCACCACCGCGATCTTCATCAACCAGCTCCGCGAGAAGATCGGGGTCATGTTCGGCTGCATGTCGTACTCGACCCGGGTCACCCTGGCCGACGGCACGCAGGAGAAGATCGGCAAGATCGTCAACCAGCGGATGGACGTCGAGGTCCTCTCCTACAACCCGGACACCGACCGGGTGGAGCCGAAGCGGATCACCAACTGGTTCAACAACGGTCCGGCGGAGCAGTTCCTCCAGTTCACCGTCGCCAAGTCGGGTGGCAACGGGCGGGCGCAGTTCGCCGCCACCGCCAACCACCTGGTACGCACTCCCGGCGGCTGGCGGGAGGCGGGCGAGTTGATCGCCGGCGACCGGGTGATGCTCGCCGAGTCACGCCGTCTCAGCGAGCAGCAGTGGCAGGTCTTGCTCGGCTCGCTGATGGGTGACGGTAACCTGTCGCCGAACCGCCAGGATCGCTCCGGTGTCCGCTTCCGACTCGGCCACGGTGCACAGCAGGTCGACTATCTCGACTGGAAGGTCTCGCTGCTCGGCAACATCGGCCACTCCCGGCGTACCGACGCCCGGGGCGCTGCTTTCGTGGACTTCACCCCGCTGCCGGAGTTGGACGAGCTGCGCCGCGCGGTCTACCTGGGCGACGGCAAGAAGCACCTCAGCTGGGACTACCTCAAGGCGCTGAGCCCGCTCGCGCTCGCCGTGTGGTACATGGACGATGGCTGCTTCACCGTCCGCTCCAAGGGTCTGCAGGAACGTACGACCGGCGGCTCCGGCCGGATCGAGATCTGCGTCGAGGCAATGGCGGAGGGCAGCCGCGACCGTCTGGTGGCGCACCTGCGCGACGCGTACGGCATGGACGTGAAGCTGGTGTCCCGGGGGGCCCGACAGACGGCGTCGATCGTCTTCACCACGGAGTCGTCGGCGAAGTTCCAAGAGCTGGTTGCTCCCTACGTGCCGGCGGTGATGGAGGCCAAGCTGCTGCCGCGCTTCCAGGGCCAGTGTGCAGTCGAGCCGCAGTTCGTCCCGGCGGAGCTAGTGCCGGTGCCCGCAAGGATCATCGATGTCCGGGTTAAGCCGAAAACCCGTTCGATGAACCGGTTCGACATCGAGGTCGAGGGCAACCACAACTACTTCGTCGACGGCGTCATGGTGCACAACAGCCCCGAGACCACTACCGGTGGTCGGGCGCTGAAGTTCTACGCCTCGGTCCGGCTCGACGTGCGGCGCATCGAGAGCCTGAAGGACGGTACCGACGTGGTCGGTAACCGGACCCGGGTCAAGGTCGTGAAGAACAAAGTTGCGTCCCCATTCAAACAAGCCGAGTTCGACATCATGTATGGAAAGGGCATTTCCCGCGAAGGTTCGCTTATCGACGTCGGTGTCGAGCAGTCGATCATCCGCAAGTCCGGTGCCTGGTACACCTACGAGGGCGACCAGTTGGGCCAGGGCAAGGAGAAGGCTCGCGAGTTCCTCCGGGAGAACCCGGACGTGGCCGCCGAGATCGAGAAGAAGATCCTGGAGAAGCTCGGCGTCGGGGTCGGCGCGGGCGACGCCGCCGGTGGCCCGGAGCTGCCGCCGGTCGACTTCTGATCGACGATCCGTGGCAGGACGACGTGCCCGCTCGGGGCGGGGCTGGGATGCCAGTCCGCCCCGCGCGGGTGACGCCACACCACGACCCCGTCGAGGCCGCCGCGCTGCCGGCAACACCTCCGACCCGGGTGACCCGTCGGCTCCGGACGTGTCGGCTCCAGGTTCCCCGGCCCCGGGCAGGGCTGGTTCCACCCGACGGGCCGGCGGTTCGGCACGCGGTGACGCGGCTGCCACGCCTCGCGACGAGGCCGAGGTGGCCCGGGAGATCTGCCTGCGGCAGCTCGCGGTGCGTCCGCGTACTCGTGCCGAGCTGGCCAGCGCGTTGGCGCGGCGGGGCATCTCCGAGGAGACCGCCAACCAGGTCCTCGACCGGTACGACGAGGTCGGCATCATCGACGACGCCGCGTTCGCCCGGGCCTGGGTGAGCAGCCGACACACCGGCCGTGGGCTGGCTCGCCGAGCACTCGCCAACGAGCTGCGTCAGCGCGGCGTGGACGGCGACACGGCCAGCGAGGCGCTGGACGAGCTGGACGAGACCACCGAGGCGGAGACCGCCCGCGCCCTGGTGGAGCGGAAACTGCGGACCGCCCGGGGCGAGCCGGACGCGGTGTTCCGGCGACTGGTCGGCATGCTGGCCCGCAAGGGGTACCCGGCCGGTGTCGCGATCCGGGCGGTGAAGGACGCGATCGCCGCGCAGAGCGCCGAGGCGGCCGAGTTCGCCGAGCAGATCGACGCCGACGCCCTCGCCGACGCCGAGGGCGAGATCGACCGCTGACCGCGCGTTCGCGCTGTCGTGCCGTCCACCAACTGTGATCCCGGCCTGGCCCGTCCCGGGGGCGCGGGCGATGCGTGTGGCGCGGCTGCGACGACCACCTTCGCGACGTGACCAGCCCTGATGAGTCAACTCGGCGTTGGTTGTTCGTCTTTTTTGCCCACTGGCGTCCGAGTGTTCATAGGCGGAGGGTGACGATTTAACTTCTCTCCGTCCGGGTGGTTTGATCATCCGTTCTTGACCGGAGCCCGGTTGAGACCTAGCCTCGCCATAAGGCTCACATTGCCCGACCAAGCGCAGGCTAAGCGCACAACATAGATCCCGTAACAGAACAGCATCACTTTGGCCGGCACCTTCGGCCGCGTACGTCAGCTCCGGACAGGCCGGTCCGGGCTCACGTGACAGTGCACCCGGCCCGCCGACGGCCGTCAGGGACGTCGGCGGAGGAAGCCAACCCACGGCCATGCGCTCCGGTCGGGCGTCCAGAGTCGCAGGAGCGTGCCCACCCGGCAGGCTGTTGCGGCGCGACGGTTCAGGGGAGGCGCGCCATGGCGAGGCGGCACAGGTTCACCGGAGTCCCGGTATGAGCGAGCGGAGCGGGCCGATCTTGAGGCTTCGTTCGGCGTTGCCCGCCAGGGGCACGCAGCGGAACGGAGCGCCGGCATGAGCGCGGGGGCGGGCGCTCCCGGTGCGGCGGAGTTCGGGGCCAGCGACGACGGTGAGCAGAGTTCCGGCCCACCTGCCGTCGCCCTCGGGGTCGGCGACCGGCCGGACGGAGCCGTTCGATGAGCGCCTTCGACGTCGTGATCCTCGTCGCCGTGCTGGTGTTGACCCTCGTGGTCCTCGGTGCGGTTCTGTTCGGCGTGCGCCTGATGCGGGGTTTCATGTCGCGTCCGGCGGCGGAGGATCCGGCGTACGTCGCGGAGAAGGACCGGCAGGAGCAATCGCTGGCCGCGCTACGCACGGCCGCCGACGAGGCGAACAGCACCATCGATGTGGCGAAGTCCGCGGCGGCGGCGGCCCGCGCCGAGGCGGCGGCGGCCAAGGCCGAGGCGAAGGCCGCCCGGGCGGAGGCACGTCGGGTGCTCGACGACGCCCGCGCCGAGGCGGACACGGTGCTGGAACGGGCGCACAAGCAGGCCGAGGCGGATGCCGAGCAGTTGCGCACGGCGGCCCGGCGCAGCGGTGAGCGGGAGGTGGCGGTGCTGGCCGCGACCACCCGGGAGCAGGCCGCCGAGGTGGAGCGGCGGGCGACCCGGATGGACGAGCGGGAGCGGCTGCACACCGAGGAGGTGGAGCGGCTCGCGGAACGGGAACGCCAGCTCACCGCGGCCAACGCCGCGCTGGCGGCCCGTGAGGCGGCGCTGGCCGAGCGGGAGGCCGAGCTGGCCGAGGTCGAGAACCAGCGGCGACGTGAGTTGGAGCGGGTAGCCGGGTTGACCGCCGACGCCGCGCGGGCCGAGTTGGTCGAGGCGATCGAGGGCCAGGCGAAGCGGGAGGCCGCGCTGCTGGTCCGGGACATCGAGTCCGACGCGAGGTCGACGGCCGAGCAGCGGGCCCGGCACATCGTGGTCGACGCCATCCAGCGGGTGGCCAGCGAGCAGACCGCCGAGAGTGTGGTCAGTGTGCTGCATCTGCCGGGCGACGAGATGAAGGGGCGGATCATCGGCCGGGAAGGCCGCAACATCCGGGCCTTCGAGTCGGTCACCGGGGTCAACCTGATCATTGACGACACTCCCGAGGCGGTGCTGCTGTCCTGCTTCGACCCGGTGCGCCGGGAGGTCGGTCGGTTGACGCTGGAGAAGCTGGTGCTGGACGGCCGGATCCACCCGCACCGGATCGAGGAGGTGCACGAGCTGGCCCGGCAGGAGGTGGACCAACTCTGCCACCGGGCCGCCGAGGACGCCCTGGTGGAGGTCGGCATCACCGAGATCCACCCGGAGCTGGTCACCCTGCTCGGTCGGTTGCGCTACCGCACGTCGTACGGGCAGAACGTGCTCAAGCACCTGGTGGAGACCGCGCACATCGCCGGGATCATGGCGGCCGAGCTGCGGTTGGACGTGCCGTTGATCAAGCGGTCGGCTTTCCTGCACGACATCGGCAAGGCGCTCACCCACGAGGTGGAGGGCAGTCATGCCCTCATCGGCGCGGACGTGGCCCGTAAGTACGGCGAGAGCGAGGACGTGGTGCACGCCATCGAGGCGCACCACAACGAGGTGCCGCCGCAGACCGTGGAGGCGGTGCTGACCCAGGCGTCCGACGCCTGCTCAGGCGGTCGGCCGGGAGCGCGGCGGGAGAGCCTGGAGGCGTACGTCAAGCGGCTGGAACGCATCGAGGAGATCGCGGCCGGCAAGGTCGGGGTGGAGAAGGTCTTCGCGATGCAGGCGGGCCGGGAGATCCGGGTGATGGTCAAGCCCGACGACGTCGACGACATCGGCGCGGCGGTGCTGGCCCGGGACGTGGCCAAGCAGGTCGAGGAGGAGTTGACCTATCCGGGGCAGATCCGGGTGACGGTGGTCCGCGAGTCCCGGGTCACCGAGATCGCCCGCTGAGGCGTCCGCTCGACCCCGCAGCGGGAGTCCCTTGCTGGCGGCGTTCAGTCCCAGGGCTCCACGGACGGCGATGCGGCGCGCGGCGAGGCAGCCGCGCGCCGCATCGAAGCGGTACCCGCTCAGCCCTGCGGCTCGGAGACGGTGGCGCCGCCCTCCGGGGTGGAGTCCGCCGCTCCGGCCGGCGCGGTCTGCTTCGGTACCCGGAAGGCCCGAACACCGCTGCGCCGGTCCAGCCAGCCGGCGAACCAGGTGAGCAGTGAGTTGATCACGATGTAGATGACGGCGGCGACGATGGCGCAGGCGATGATGTTGCCGTAGTTGGCGGAGAGGTCGTTGACGCCGCGCTGGAGCAGCTCCGGGTAGGCCACGATGTAGCCGAGCGCGGTGTCCTTGAGCAGCACCACCAGCTGGCTGACGATGATCGGCAGCATGGCGCGGGCCGCCTGGGGCAGCAGGATCATCCGCATCACCTGGTTCTTACGCATGCCGATCGCGTACGCCGCCTCGGACTGCCCGCCGGGCACGGCCCGGATTCCGGCCCGGAACGCCTCGGCCAGCACCGACCCGTTGTAGAGCGTCAGGCCGATCACCACGGCCCAGAAGGCGGTCACCGGACCCTTGATGAGGAACGGTACGCCGTAGAAGATGAAGAAGATCATCAGCAGCAGCGGGACGGCGCGGAAGAACTCCACCACCATGCCGGCCGGCACGCTGACCCACCAGCGGTCGGAAAGCCGGCCGAAGGCGAAGACGACGCCGAAGGCGAGCGACAGCACTATGCCGACCCCGGCCGCCTTCAGGGTCGCCCACAGGCCCGGCAGGATGAACTGGGTCCAGGTGGCCGACCGGGTGAACGGCTCCCACAGTCGGGGCTCCCACTGGTTGGCCTGGTCGAACTTCGTGTAGATCCAGTAGAGCAGCCCGAGCAGCACGACGCCGAAGACGACACTCAGCACCGCGTTGCGGATCCTGGCCCGGGGTCCCGGGTGGTCGTAGAGGACGCTGGTGCTCATCAGCGCTTCACCGCCAGACGGTTGGCCAACCAGCCGAAGAAGTAGCCGGTGGGAATCAGGAGCGCGGCGAACGTGCCGGCGAAGACCAGGAAGATCAAAATGACGGCGTTACCGTAGCTGTTGAGCAGGTCCTTCATGACGCTGGAGGCCTCGACGAGCCCGATGGTGCCGACGATTGTGGCGTTCTTGCAGAGCGCGATCAGGATGCTGCCGAAGGGCGCGATCACCGAGCGGGCGGCCTGCGGCAGCACCACGATCCGCAGCGTCTGCGCGAACGACAGCCCGATCGCCCGGGCCGCCTCGGCCTGGCCGGCCGGCACGGTGTTGATGCCCGAGCGCACCGCCTCGCAGACGAAGGCGGCGGTGTAGGTCGACAGGCCGATCACACCGAGCCAGTAGATGTTGACGTCGAGTTCCTGAGACAGGCTCAGCCCGAGGGTGGCGTACAGCCCGAAGTAGCAGAAGAAGACGACAAGGGTCAGCGGGGTGTTGCGGAAGATGTTGACCCAGGCCGCGCCGAAGCCGCGCAGCACGGGTACGGGGGAGACCCGCATCGCGGCCAGCAGCACGCCGACCACCAGCGCGCAGACCGCGGACGCGCCGGTCAGCTTGAGGATCCAGACGAAGCCCGACACGAACGCGTCGAAGTTCTGCGGATCGGTGAATACGTCCATGCTTCGGCTCCCGGGGCACGTTATGAGGGCCGGTGACAGGCCGGAGCCGGCACCCGCAAGGGGTGCCGGCTCCGGTACCGGTCAGACAGCGCCGCAGTGGGTCAGCTTGGTGGTGTCCAGCTCGGGCGCGGGGGTGCCGCTCTTGCCCAGGGTGGCGTCCCAGGCAGCCTTGTAGCTGCCGTCCTCGGCGGCGGCCTTGAGGATTTCGTTGACCTTCTCGCAGCCGTCGGTGTCGTCCTTCTTCAGACCGATGCCGTAGGGCTCGTCGGAGAAGGTGCTGCCGACCACCTTGAACTTGCCGGCGTACTGGTCCTGCGCGGCGTAGCCGGCGAGGATGATGTCGTCGGTGGTCACCGCGTCGACCTGGCCGTTCTCCAGCAGCGGCAGGCACTTCGAGTACGCGTCGAACTGCTGCAGCTTGGCATCCGGGTAGTTCTCGGTGATCCGCTTGGCCGGCGTCGAGCCGGTTACCGAGCAGACCGTCTTACCCGCCAGCTGGTCCGGGCCGGTGAGGGTGGAGTCCGCCTTGACCAGCAGGTCCTGGCCGGCGATGTAGTACGGTCCGGCGAAGTTGACCTTCTGCTTGCGCTCGTCGTTGATGGTGTAGGTGGCCACCACGAGGTCGACGGTGCCCTGCTCGATGAAGGGCTCCCGGTTGGCCGACACGGTGGTCTTCCACTCGATGCCGCTCTCCTCGACGCCGAGGCCCTTCGCGATGATCTTCGCGATCTCGATGTCGAAGCCCTCGTACTGGCTACCGGTCTGCAGGCCCAGGCCCGGCTGGTCGGCCTTGACGCCGATGACCAGCTTGTTCTGGCTCTCGGCCTTGCCGACGATGCCACCGGCGCCCGTGCCGGAGCCGCCCTCGTCGCTGTCCCCGCCGCAGGCGGTCATCGCGACCGCGAGGCCGGCAACGGCGGCAACCGCCGCCATCCGCTTCATTCGCATACCTGATCTCCTTCTTCGACTGGAGCCGGCCGGGTCACGGCCCGCCCCACTACCGGACGCCTAGTGGGTGAGGATCTTGGAGAGGAAGTCCTTGGCGCGCTCGCTGCGCGGATTCGCGAAGAACTCCGTCGGAGCGGCATCCTCGACGAGCTTGCCGTCGGCCATGAAGATGACGCGGTTGGCCGCGTGCCGCGCGAAACCCATCTCGTGGGTGACCACGACCATGGTCATGCCGTCGCGGGCGAGCGAGGTCATCACGTCCAGCACCTCGCCGACCATCTCCGGGTCCAGCGCGCTGGTGGGCTCGTCGAAGAGCATCGCCTTGGGCTGCATGGCCAGCGCGCGGGCGATCGCGGCGCGCTGCTGCTGGCCGCCGGAGAGCTGGGCCGGGTACTTGTCGGCCTGGTTGGCGATGCCGACCCGGTCGAGCAGGGCGAGCCCTCGCTCCCGGGCCGCCGCCGGCTTCTCCTTGCGGACCTTGATCGGGCCGAGGGTGACGTTCTCCAGGATCGTCTTGTGCGCGAAGAGGTTGAACGACTGGAACACCATGCCGACCTCGCTGCGCAGCTTGGCCAGGGCCTTGCCCTCGGCCGGCAGCGCCTGCCCGTCGAAGGTGATGGTGCCGGAGTTGATCGGCTCAAGCCGGTTGATGGTGCGGCACAGGGTCGACTTGCCGGAACCGGAGGGGCCGATCACCACGACCACCTCGCCCCGCCCCACCGACAGCGAGACGTCGTCCAGTACGTGCAACGGCCCGAACCATTTGTTGACCGAGTCCAGCACGATGAGCGGTTCGCCCGTCGCCACGTCGTCTGTCCTCCTCGTCGCTGTCGGGAGTCGGTCGACCCCCGGTAGCGGCCACTGTAGGCGGGGTGAAGTGGCGGAACACAACTCAGATGGTCACGGAGCGGTAACACCCTGGATGATCCGACTCCGGCGTCCGAATTTGACCCGCCCGGCTGGCGTCCGGCCCGGGTGACGGAGATCATGAGGAGATGACCGAGCCCGTGCGGCTGACCCGGTACGCCCGTGGCGGCGGGTGCGCCTGCAAGATCCCGCCCGGTGAGCTGGAGGCGATGGTGGCCGGCCTCGGTCCGACCGCCAGCACCGCCGAGCTGCTGGTCGGGCTGGACCACGGTGACGACGCCGCGGTGGTCCGGCTGGACGAGCGCACCAGCCTGGTGACCACCGCGGACTTCTTCACGCCGGTGGTCGACGACGCGTACGACTGGGGTCGGATCGCCGCCACCAACGCGCTGTCCGACGTGTACGCGATGGGCGGCAGCCCGCTGGTGGCGCTCAACCTGCTCTGCTGGCCGCGCGAGGTGCTGCCGCTGGAACTGGCCCGGGAGGTGCTGCGCGGTGGCCTGGACGTGGCCCGCGCGGCGGGCTGCCACCTGGCCGGTGGGCACAGCGTCGACGATGACGGCCCGAAGTACGGCCTGGCCGTCACCGGGCTGGTCCGGCCGGAAGAGCTGATCACCCTGGACGCCGGGCGGGCCGGTCTGCCGCTGTCGCTTACCAAACCGCTCGGCGTCGGCGTGCTCAACACCCGCCACAAGAGCACCGGCGAGAGCTTCCCGGCGGCGGTGGCGGCGATGACCACGCTGAACCGGGACGCCGCGCGGGTGGCCGTGGCGGCCGGCGTGCGCTGCGGCACCGACGTGACCGGATTCGGTCTGCTCGGGCACGCCTCGAAGCTGGCCCGGGCGAGCCGGCTGACGGTGGCGATCGACACCGCCCGGGTGCCGTACCTGGCCGGTGCCCGCGAGGCGGTCCGGGACGGGTACGTCAGCGGTGGTTCCCGCCGCAACCTGGAGTGGGTGACCCCGTGGACGGACTTCGGCGCCGCCACCGAGCAGGATCGGCTGCTGCTGGCCGACGCGCAGACCTCCGGCGGGCTGCTGATCGCCGGGGAGATACCGGGCGCCCCGGTGATCGGTGAGCTGCTGCCTCCCGGGGAACACCGGGTCGTCCTGCGCTGAACGCAGGTTTCGGTACGCGTGCCGTTGCGTGGGAACGCGCACGATACCCGATAAACTGTCATCTTCCCGCTACCTGGAGCGATGATGCTCCGGGAAATTTGGGCCAGAATGGTCACAGACCGGTAACTTGCCCCCGGCTGGGGGCAAATGCCCCCCACCATCGTCGTATGGCCCGATCCGGAGGCCGGTGGGGACGAGCACAGCGAGGAGACGGCATGACCGAGCTGTGGAACTGGAGAATCGACCAGGTACGACCGGTGGAGGTCTACCCGGCGCTGGCCGACGCGCTCGGTCGGGTGGTGATGCCGCTGGCGGTGGCGGATCCGCTGCGGCTGCCGACGTACGCGGTGGTCTGCGACGTCTGGCAGGCGCCGGGGGAGTTCGCCACGATCGTGGACTGCTACGGCGTACCGGACGAGTTGCCCGAGCTGCCCAGCGTCGCGGCGCTGGCCCGGCTGCTCGGCCGCAACTGCGTCCTGCGTGACGACACGCTCGACGACACCCGGCACCTGCTGGTGGCCCCGGACGGCAGCATCCGCCCGGTCCACTTCGACGTGCGGGAGACCGACGACGGCGAGGTGCTCAGCGACCGCCGGCTGTGCACCGAGGCGGATCCGCGCTGCCGGGGCTGGTCGCGTTGCCGCCGCTCCCGCTGGGCGCCCGACTCGGTGAACCCCGCCCTGGCCGCCGCCTGAGGTCCTACGACGCCGCGGCGGGTCGGCTGCCGCAGTGCATCACGTTTGCGTCCGATTCCTCGGGCCCAGCTACGCTGTGCACGTCATGACTACCGCAGCGGCGGGCGGCCCGCGCACCTACCAGGTGCGCACCTACGGCTGCCAGATGAACGTGCACGACTCCGAGCGCATTTCCGGCCTGCTGGAGCAGGCGGGTTACGTCCGCGCGGGCGAGGCCGAGGACACCCCCGACGTGGTGGTGTTCAACACCTGCGCGGTCCGCGAGAACGCGGACAACCGGCTCTACGGCAACCTCGGTCACCTGCGTCCGGTCAAGAACCGGCACCCGGGGATGCAGATCGCCGTCGGTGGCTGCCTGGCCCAGAAGGACCGGGGCGACATCGTCCGCCGGGCACCGTGGGTGGACGTGGTCTTCGGTACCCACAACATCGGCTCGCTGCCGGTGCTGCTGGAGCGCGCCCGGCACAACGCCGCCGCCGAGGTGGAGATCCTCGAATCCCTCGACGTCTTCCCCTCGACGCTGCCGACCCGCCGCGAGTCGACCTACGCCGGCTGGGTGTCGATCTCGGTGGGCTGCAACAACACCTGCACCTTCTGCATCGTGCCGTCGCTGCGCGGCCGGGAGAAGGACCGCCGCCCCGGCGACATCCTCAGCGAGGTCCGGGCGCTTGTCGACGAGGGCGTGCTGGAGGTGACCCTGCTCGGGCAGAACGTCAACTCCTACGGCGTCGAGTTCGGCGACCGGTACGCCTTCGGCAAGCTGCTGCGCGCCTGCGGCGAGATCGACGGGCTGGAGCGGGTCCGGTTCACCAGCCCGCACCCGAAGGACTTCACCGACGACGTGATTGCGGCGATGGCCGAGACGCCGAACGTCTGCCCCTCGCTGCACATGCCGTTGCAGTCTGGCTCGGACGACGTGCTGCGCGCGATGCGCCGGTCGTACCGGTCGGAGAAGTACCTGGGGATCATCGAAAAGGTCCGCGCCGCCATGCCCGACGCGGCGATCACCACCGACATCATCGTCGGCTTCCCCGGCGAGACCGAGACCGACTTCGAGCGCACCCTGGACGTGGTCCGCGAGGCGCGGTTCGCCTCCGCGTTCACCTTCCAGTACTCCAAGCGGCCCGGCACCCCGGCCGCGAGCATGGACGGCCAGCTGCCCAAACAGGTCGTGCAGGAGCGGTATGAGCGGCTGATCGCCTGCGTGGAGGAGATCACCTGGGCGGAGAACCGCAAGCTCGTCGGGACGCCGGTCGAGGTGCTGGTCGCCGTCGGTGAGGGCCGCAAGGACGAGCGGACCGGCCGGATGTCGGGCCGGGCCTGCGACGGCCGCCTGGTGCACTTCGACGTGGGGTCGCTGGCGGGTGCGATCCGCCCGGGTGACCTCGTTGAGACCACGGTCACCTACGCTGCTCCGCACCATCTGAACGCCGACGGTCAACCCCTGTCGCACCGGCGGACCAGGGCCGGTGACGCGGTTGAGGCCGGACGGGTGCCGCGTACCGGCGGGGTGTCGCTGGGGCTGCCCACGGTGGGCGTGCCGCCGGCCGCGCCGCCGGCCGAGTCGGCCTGCGTACGCTGACCGAGCGCCGGGTCGAGTTCGGCAGGCGTCTACCGGCGTGAGGCAGGTGTGTTCCCCGGCCACCGGGTGGCCGGGGAACACCGTGAAACCGACGGTTACAGGCCGATCTTGCCGGTGCCTGCGCCGTTGGTGACGACCGACTTGACCTGGCTGGCGCTGGTCAGCGAGTACGAGTACGGGATGCTCGCCACGCTGCCCGACGATTGCGGGCTGCCGGAGTTGACGAAGTGGTTGTTGCGCTGGACCAACGTCCCCGGGCCCGACGCGGCGTACCCGACCAGGGTCGGGTCGTCGACGGACTCGAAGTAGTTGCCCTCGACGAGCACGCCGGCGCCCATGGTCGACGCGACGCCGTAGTCGTTGTTGTAGTAGTAGTTGTTGAACACGTGGACCGGGTTACCGAACCGCACCCGCGGGTGCCGGCTGCCGGAACCGTCGAACCAGTTGTGGTGGTAGGTCACCCGCAGGTGGCCGCGGTCCTGGCTGCTGTTGTTGTCGGAATGCCCGAGCAGCATGGACTTGTCGTGGTTGAACACCCGGTTCCAGGACACCGTGATGTAGTCGGAGCCGCGCTTGATGTCCACCGCGCCGTCGTAGCCGTTGGTGAACGAGTTGTGGTCCACCCAGACGTTGGTGGCCGACTCCTGCACGTTGATGGCGTCGTCGTTCCAGTTGCGGAAGTTGATGTTACGGATGATCACGTTCCGGCTGCCATTGATGTTGAAGCCGCAACCGGAGATCGTGGCCGACGAGCCGACGCCGAGGATGCTCTTGTTGCTGCCCACGCTGAGCATGCCGGAGCAGCTGATCGTGCCGGACACCCGGATAACCGCGGCGCTTGACGAACTGACTGCCGAACGGAGCGCCGACTCGCTGGTGACCGTGGTGGAGGAGGCGTTACCTCCGCCGGTGGTGCCACCGTTCTGGGTGGCCCAGCCGACCAGACCCGTCGGTACCGGGCCGGGTGGCGGAGTGGTCGGTGGCGGAGTGGTCGGTGGTGTGGTGGTGGGTGGCGGCGTGGTTCCGCCGGGGGTGGTTGGCGTGACGCCGCCGGTGCAGGACACGCCGTTGAGGGTGAAGCTCGTCGGGGCCGGGTTGCTGGAGTTGTTCCAGGAGCCGTTGAACCCGAACGAGACGTTCCCGTTGGTGGGGATGTTGCCGTTGTAGGCGACATTGGTGGCGGTCACCTGGCTCCCGCTCTGCGAGATCGTCGCGTTCCAGGGGCTGACGACCTGCTGCCCGGCGCTGTACGACCAGCGCAGGGTCCAGCCGGAGATGGGGTCGCCGAGATTGGTGACGACGACGTTGCCGGTGAAGCCGCCCGGCCACTCGCCGGCGACCGAGTAGTTGACCTGGCAGCCGGCCGCGGCGTGGGCGGTGACGGCGGTGAGTACCCCGGCGGCGAGCAGTGCGGCGGTGGCCGAGGCGGTGGTGGCGAGCAGCGTCGTACGACGCCGTGCGGTGCGCATGGTCGCTTCCTCTCGGAGAGGGTGCGCAGGGATGGTCGGCTCGATCCGCGTTTGCCCGGTGCCCAGACGGGCGTGCCGGTCGGGCCGTCCCTGCCAATGGACTTACCAATTGCTGACTGCGCTGTACGGATGGCTCCCGTGCCGTGCCCATAGGTAAGCGCTTTCCTCAGCGAACCACAGACGGTCGTCGATGTAAAGGGTGTGCCGCCCGAACGCGCTTCGTCTGGTCGTCAAGTACCGGCGGGACGGACACAACGGAGCCCCCGCCTCAAAGGGCGGGGGCTCGGTAGCCGACGCGACTCAGCTCGACTGTTCAGCCAGCTTGAGGAACTGGCGCTTGGACTCCAGCGCCTGTTCGGCCTCCTTAATCCGTCGGGTGTCACCCGCGGCCTGCGCCCGGGCCAGCCGCTCCTCTGCCTCCGCGACCTGCGAACGCATCTGGGCCAGCAGCGGATTGTCCTCCCGGCTGGTGCGCCGCCAGGCCGAGTCCATCACCTCGCGGACCTTCTCGTCGATTGCGCGCAGCCGGCGCTCCAGCCCGGCTGCCGCCTCGCGCGGCACCCGACCGGCCTCGTGCCACTGCGCCTGGATCTCCCGCAGCTTCGCTTGGGCGCCCTTCGGGTCGCCGTCGATGTCGAGCGCCTCGGCCTCGGCGAGCAGTGCCTGCTTGCGCTCCAGGTTGGCGCGCTGCTCGTTGTCCCGGGCGGAGAAAACCTCGCTACGCCGGCTGAAGAAGGCGTCCTGGGCGGCCCGGAACCGTTCCCAGAGCTTCTGCTCGGCCTCCTTCGAGGCGCGCGGCGCGGCCTTCCACTGCGTCATCAGGTTCTTGAGGTGGTTGGCCGTCGCCGCCCAGTCGGTCGATTCGGCGACCTTCTCGGCCTCGGCGACCAGCTCCTCCTTGACCGTCTGCGCCTGCTTGCGCTGCGCGTCGAGGGAGGCGAAGTGGGCACCTCGGCGGCGGGTGAAGCCGTCCCGGGCGGCGGCGAACCGCTTCCACAACTCGCCATCGGTCTTTTTGTCGACCCCCCGGATGGTCTTCCACTCGTCGAGGATCTCCTTGAGCCGGTCACCGGCGGTCTTCCAACCGGTCGACTCGGCAGCCAGCTTCTCGGCCTCCTCCACCAGGGCGGTCTTGCGGGCGAGCGCCTCGACGCGGGCGGCCTCCTTCGCCGCCCGGGCCTCACCGGCCTTCTCCTCGGCAACGGTGGCGAGCTTGTCGAGCCGGGTCGCCAGGGCGTCGATGTCGCCGACGACGTGAGCCTCGGGGAGGGAAGCACGGATCCGTCGGATGGTGGCGAGCGAATGGTTGGCGTCCGCCGCACCGGAGTTGAGCCGTGCTTCGGTCAGATCCACCTCGGTCACCAGGTCGGCGAAGCGGCGTGCGAAGTGTGCCAGCCCTTCCTCCGGTGCTCCCGCCTGCCAGGATCCGACCACCCGCTCGCCCTCGGCGGTCTTGACGTAAACGGTGCCGTCCGCGTCCACCCGTCCGAAGGCAGTCCAGTCGCTCATGTGCCCATCCTCGTTCTCCCGGCACCAGGGAGCAGTCTCCCGGGCGCCGCCACGGCGCAGCCAAGTTTCTCCGGGCATTGTCACAGGTGCGCCCCGGTCCGCGTCGAGCGCCTATCGCCGACCGTGACCATACGGTGTCCTAGGGCCTGTCTGGGCCATCCGACCGGCGTGCCGCTTTCGACCGTACGGTGTACGTGCGGCGCGGTCGTCCTTCCCGGCGGCACGCGGCCACGCTGCCGAAGCGGACCGCTACGGTTGCCTGGTGCCACTGGTCGCCGCCGCCGTCTGCCCCCACCCGCCGCTGCTCATCCCCGAGATCGCCGGTGCCGCGGCGCCCGAGCTGGACGACCTGCGCGCCGCCTGTGACGCCGCCGTCGCCCGCCTGCTCGACTCGGAAGCGCGGACCGTCCTGGTGATCGGGGCCGGCGACCGCGGAGCCGACCTCGACTCTCCGTTCCGGGGCAGCTTCGCGCCGTGGGGGGTGCCGCTTGAGGTACGCCTCGGCGACCACCCCGACGGATTGGTGGGCACCGACCATCTACCGCTCAGCCTGCTGGTCGGCGCGTGGCTGCTCGGCCGGCGACCGTCGGCCAGGAACCGGGGCATGGACTGGCGGATGACGACGGTCGGGGCCGCCGACCCGGTCGATACCTGCGCCGACCTCGGTGCCCGGCTCGGCTCGGACCAGCCGTGGGCGCTGCTGGTGATGGGGGACGGTTCGGCCTGCCGGGGCGAGAAGGCGCCCGGCTACGCCGATCCGCGCGCCGAGGCGTACGACGAGACGGTCGCGCGAGCCCTGGCCGACGCGGACGGCGACGCCCTGCTCGGCCTGGATCCCGGCCTGTCGACGCAGCTCAAGGTCGCGGGACGGGCGCCCTGGCAGGTGCTCGCCGGTGCCGCACGAGCGGCGGGTGATCGCTGGCGTGGCGAGCTGCGTTACCACGCCGCGCCCTACGGGGTGGGCTACCTCGTGGCGAACTGGCAGCGGCCGTGACCGCCCCGAGCACCGTGGTCGCCGTCGTCGGGCCGACGGCGGCCGGCAAGTCGGCGCTGAGCATCGCGCTGGCGCACGCGCTCGACGGTGAGGTGGTCAACGCCGACTCGATGCAGCTCTACCGGGGCATGGACATTGGCACGGCCAAGCTCACCGTCGCCGAACGTGACGGCGTACCACATCACCTGCTCGACATCTGGGAGGTCACCGAACCGGCCAGCGTGGCGGAGTACCAGCGGCTGGCCCGGGCGGCGGTCGACGACATCCTCGCCCGGGGCCGGGTGCCACTGCTGGTCGGTGGGTCCGGGCTCTACGTGCGGGCGGTGCTGGAACAGTTCGAGTTCCCCGGCACCGATCCGGCAGTGCGCCAACGCCTGGAAGGCGAGTTGGCCGCGCTCGGGCCGGTGCCGCTGTACGCGCGACTGCGCGACGCCGACCCGGTCGCGGCGGCCGGCATCCTGCCCGGCAACGGCCGGCGCATCGTGCGCGCGCTGGAGGTGATCGAGCTGACCGGTAAGCCGTTCACCGCGGCGTTGCCCGAGCCGACGCCCTACTACCCGGCGGTGCAGCTCGGCGTGGACCTGGACACCGCGCTGCTCGACGAGCGGATCGCGACGCGGGTCGACCGGATGTGGGCCGACGGGCTGGTCGCGGAGACCCGGAGACTGGTCGAGCGCGGCCTGCCGCAGGGGCTTACCGCGAGCCGGGCGCTCGGCTACCAGCAGGTGCTGCGTTTCCTGGGTGGGGAGCTGACCGAGACCGAGGCGTACGACGAGACGGTCCGGGCCACCCGTCGCTTCGTCCGCCGCCAGCGCTCCTGGTTCCGGCGCGATCCTCGGGTGCACTGGCTCGACTCGGCCGACCCGGGGCTGATCGGGGCCGCGATGCGGATCCTCGGTGAGGCTGCGCAATGATGGGAGCGTGGAGTTCACCAAGGGGCACGGCACCGGCAACGACTTCGTGATCCTGCCCGACCCGGACGGCGCGCTCGACCTGACGCCCGAACTGGTGGCGGCGATCTGCGACCGGCGGCGTGGTCTCGGCGGGGACGGCGTGCTGCGGGTGGTCCGCGCCGCGAAGCACGCCGACGGCGCAGCCCTGGCCGGCGAGGCCGAGTGGTTCATGGACTACTGGAACTCCGACGGCTCCTTCGCCGAGATGTGCGGCAACGGTGCCCGGGTCTTCGTCCGGTACCTGCTGGCGAACGGGCTGGCCGTACCGTCTGGCGACGCACTGCCGGTGGCGACCCGGGCCGGCGTGGTGCGGGCACGGGTCGAGGGCGACACCATCGCCGTCGAGATGCAAAGACCTCAGCTGTACGGCGCCTCCGCCGCCGCCCTGGGCGGACTGACCCTGCCCGGCACCGCGGTGGACGTCGGCAATCCCCACCTGGTCTGCCCGGTACCCGCCGGGCTGGACCTGGCCGGACTGGACCTGACCCGCGCCCCCGACATCGACCCGGCGGTCTTCCCCGCCGGGGTGAACGTCGAGTTCACCACCGTCGGTGGACCGGTCCCCGGCGTCGACGCACACGTGCTGATGCGCGTCCACGAGCGTGGCTCCGCCGAGACCCTGTCCTGCGGCACCGGTGCCTGCGCGGTCGCCGCGGTGGCCCTGCGCGACGCCGACCAGGAGACCGGGACTGTCGCCGTAGACGTCCCAGGCGGCCGCCTAACCGTGACCGTCACCCCCGACTCCTGCTGGCTCTCCGGCCCCGCCCTCCTCGTCGCCACCGGCGAACTAACCTTCCCACCCCTGACCTGACCTGACCTGCGTTGATCATGAGGTTAGCGGCGGTTCCTGAGATCGAACTTGCCGTCAACCTCATGATCAACATGGGCTGTTGGGGTCGGGAGGTCCGTCAGGGGGTGGCGGAGGCGGAGGCGGCGATCTCGGGGAGGTCGGCCGGGCCGGGGTCGGCGGCGGGGGGTGGGGTGACGGTGGGGTTCTGGGCGGCGGCGCGGACGGCGGCGGCGACCGCCGGGGCCACCCGGGAGTCGAAGACGCTGGGCACGATTACCGTCGGGTTGATCTTCTCCTCGCCGACCACGTCGGCGATGGCCCGGGCAGCGGCGATCGCCATCTCCTCGGTGAACTCCTCGGCGTGCGCGTCGAGCATGCCACGGAAGACGCCGGGGAAGGCGAGCACGTTGTTGATCTGATTCGGCTGGTCGGAGCGGCCGGTGGCGACGACCGCGGCGTGCTTGCGCGCCTCCCGTGGGTCGACCTCCGGGTCCGGGTTCGCCAACGCGAACACGATCGCGTCCTTCGCCATGGTGGCGATGTCGTCGCCGGTGAGCAGGTTCGGGGCGCTCACCCCGATGAAGACGTCGGCACCGGCCAGCGCACCGGGCAGGTCACCCGAGTAGCCGCCGGCGTTGGTGTTCTCGGCCAGCCACCGCCAGGCCGGATTGAGGTCGGCCTGGCCACGGTGCAGGGCACCCTGCCGGTCGTACGCGATGATGTCGCCGACGCCCTGGCGCAGCAGCAGCTTCATGATCGCGGTGCCGGCGGCGCCCGCGCCGGAAACCACCACCCGGACGTCCGTGAGCTGCTTGCCCACGACGCGCAGCGCGTTGGTCAGCGCGGCCAGCACGCAGATCGCGGTGCCGTGCTGATCGTCGTGGAAGACCGGGATGTCCAACGCCTCGCGCAACCGGGCCTCGATCTCGAAGCACCGCGGCGCGGCGATGTCCTCCAGGTTGATCCCGCCGTACGCGGGCGCGATCGCCTTGACGATGGTGACGATCTCGTCGGTGTCCTGCGTGTCCAGCACCACCGGCCAGGCGTCCACCCCGCCGAAGCGCTTGAACAGCGCCGCCTTGCCCTCCATCACCGGCAGCGACGCGGCGGGACCGAGGTTGCCCAGCCCCAGCACGGCCGAGCCGTCACTGACCACCGCCACCGTGTTGCGCTTGATGGTCAGCCGGCGGGCGTCGGCGGGGTTGTCCGCGATCGCCTGGCACACCCGGGCCACCCCGGGGGTGTACGCCCGCGACAGCTCGTCCCGGTTGCGCAGCGCGACCTTCGGACTCACCTCGATCTTGCCGCCCAGGTGCAGCAGGAAGGTGCGGTCGGAAACCTTGCGGACGTCCACGCCGTCGAGCGCGCTGAGCGCGTCGACCACCTGGTCGGCGTGACCGGCGTCGGCGGTGTCGCAGGTCAGGTCGACGATCACGTTCGTCGGATCGGAGTCGACCACGTCCAGCGCGGTGACGATCGCCCCGGCCTCACCCACCGACGTGGTGAGCCGGCCGATCGAGGAGGCGTCGGCGGGCACGGCGATCCGGATCGTGATCGAGAATCCGGCACTGGGCAGTCGGGTCGTGGCCACGCAGGTCCCTCCGTCGGCGCTGAACGGCTCGTCCGCATTTCTACTCGCCCGCCCCCGGCCGCCGGCATCCGCCCCCGCTCCCGCCGGTCCACAGGTGGGCATATACCAGGTGCACCGGGCGTTGACACATGTCAGGATTACTCAGTACGTGCACAGAACGGACAGGAGAGATCGCTTGCGAGACCAGGAGACCTACGTTTCCATCCCCGACGACGAGCTCGACACCACCACCGGCGAGTACGAGCTCTCCGAACGGCAGGCGCTACGACGGGTCCCCGGTCTCTCCACCGAGCTGACCGACGTCACCGAGGTCGAATACCGACAGCTCCGGCTGGAGCGGGTGGTGCTGGTGGGCGTCTGGACCGAGGGCACCCTCCTCGACGCGGAGAACTCCCTCACCGAGCTGGCCGCGCTGGCGGAGACCGCCGGCTCGCAGGTGCTCGAAGGGCTCATCCAGCGACGCAACCGCCCCGACCCGGCGACCTACATCGGTCGCGGCAAGGTCGACGACCTCAGCTCGGTGGTGCTGTCCGCCGGCGCCGACACGGTGATCTGCGACGGGGAGCTGTCCCCGTCCCAACTGCGCAACCTGGAGCAGCGCACCAAGGTCAAGGTGGTCGACCGCACCGCGCTGATCCTCGACATCTTCGCCCAGCACGCCAAGAGCAAGGAAGGCCGGGCGCAGGTCGAGCTGGCCCAACTGGAATACCTCCTGCCACGGCTGCGCGGCTGGGGCGAGACGCTGTCCCGGCAGACCGGTGGGTCTGGTCGGGGTGGCGGTGCCGGCGGTGGCGTCGGCGTCCGTGGCCCAGGTGAGACCAAGCTGGAGACCGACCGGCGGCGCATCCGCCACCGCATCGCCCGGCTCCGCCGGGAGATCAAGGCCATGCGGACGGTACGCGAGACCAAGCGCGCCCGCCGCACCCGCAACGCGGTGCCCGCGGTGGCGATCGCCGGCTACACCAACGCTGGCAAGTCCAGCCTGCTGAATCGCCTGACCGGGGCGGGCGTGCTGGTGGAGGACGCCCTGTTCGCCACGCTCGACCCGACCACCCGCCGGTCCACCACGTCCGACGGACGGGTTTACACCCTCAGCGACACCGTCGGCTTCGTCCGGCACCTGCCGCACCAGATCGTCGAGGCGTTCCGGTCGACGCTGGAGGAGGTCGCCGAGGCGGATCTGGTCGTGCACGTGGTCGACGGCGCCCACCCCGACCCGGAGGAGCAGGTCCGGGCCGTCCGCGAGGTGCTCGGCGAGGTCGGTGCCGATCGGCTGCCCGAGCTGCTGGTGGTCAACAAGATTGACGCGGCCGACGAGGAGACCCTGCTCCGGCTCAAGCGGCTCTGGCCCGAGGCGGTCTTCGTCTCCGCGCACAGCGGCCGCGGCATCGACGACCTGCGCGAGACGATCGAGCGGCGGCTGCCCCGCCCGGCGGTCGAGATGCGCGTGGTGCTGCCGTACGACCGGGGTGACCTGGTGGCCCGGCTGCACCGGCAGGGCGAGGTGCTCAGCACCGCCCACCTGCCCGAAGGGACGATGCTGCACGTCCGGGTCAACGAGGCACTCGCGGCCGAACTGGTCCCGTACCATGACACGGCGCAGGCGGCCCGTGTCGCGCGGTGATCGCCTGCGGTGATCGGGCTGCCGCGTCACCCGGCGGAAACCTGCGGCATGCGACACTTCTTTCATGCTCCGCACTGTTTCCTCCGTCACGGTTGCCCTTGGCCTGGCCGGGGTCACCGTGGCGGTCACCGGTGCCGCGCTCGCCGCGCCCGGCTCGACCCCCGCCAAGGCAGCGTCTTCCCTGGTGGCGGCCCCTCCGGCCGCCGTGGCGGGACCGCCGGTCACCGCGGCGGGCAAGAAGCAGTGCTCGGTCACCGACTCGCGACTGCGTGAGCTGTCCGGCCTGGTGGCGACCAAGAACGGCTACATCGTCGTCAACGACAGCACCGAGCAGGACGACCGCAAACGGGTCTTCTACCTCAACAAGGACTGCCAGGTCGTCCGCGACGTGCCCTACTCGGGGGCGGGGCCGTTCGACACCGAGGATCTCGCGGTCGCCCCGGACGGAAAGACGCTGTGGATCGCCGACACCGGCGACAACGTGACAAGCCGCGAACGCCGTGAGCGGGTGGCGGTCTGGAGCATGCCGATCGGCGGTGGCAGCCAGCCGAAGCTGCACCGGCTGTCGTACCCGGACGGCAAGCCGCGCGATGCCGAGGCGCTGCTGATCGGCGACGACAAACTACCGCTGATCATCACCAAGGTCACCGCCGGCAAGGCCGAGATCTTCACCCCGGACGGGCCGCTCAAGACCGGTGACACCGAGCCCGTGCCGATGAAGAAGCTCGGCGACATCGAACTGCCCAGAACGGACACCGAGAACCCGCTGAGCACCTTCGGGCGCGTTGCGATCACCGGTGCCGCCCGATCCCTGGACGGCTCACGGGTGGTGCTGCGCACCTACGCCGACGCCTTCGAGTACGACGTCGCCAACGGCGACATCGTCACCGCCCTCACCACGACCACTCCCCGGGTCACCGCCCTGGCCGACCCGTTCGGCGAGGCGATCTCCTACTCGACCGACGGCAAGACGTTCCTGACCGTCTCCGACGCCGGTCACCTGGAGGACGAGGACCCCGTCAACATCCTCAGCTACACCCCCTCCACCGAGGGGCCGAAAGATCTGGCGAACGATCCCGACGCGGCGCAGAAGTCGGGTCAGTCGTTCCTCGACGGCCTGACCCCGACCGACATCATGTACCTGATCGCCGCGGTGGGCGTGCTCGGAGCCCTGCTGGTCGGCGCGGGCATCTTCGGCATCCTGCGCGCCCGCAAGCGCCCGGCACCGGCCGGTCGCAACCGCGGCGACGACGACGTGGACGCCGCGAAGCGCAAGGGCGACGGATTCGGCTCGGCCCAGGACCGGGGCCGGGGCGGGGTGTACGGCGGGGCAGCGGCCGGTGGCGTATACGGCGGATCTCCGGCCGGCGGTGCAGGCCCGGGCGGCGTCTACGGTGGCGGCAATGGCCGACCGGCCGCCGGCAACGGTGCTCGCCCGGGGCAGGGCGGCGGAGGCGTCTACGGCGGCGGTGGAGCCCGGCCCGGTGGTGAGGGCGCTCCCGTCTACGGTGGGCGGCCGGGCGGTGGTCGACCGTCCGGCGGCGGTGGACGCCCGGGCGGCGGTGTCTACGGCGGCGGTGCCCGTGGCGGCGGGCAGCCCGGTGCCGGTGGGCAGCCCGGTGCCGGTGGGCGAGCGGAGCCGCCCCGACGTGGCGGCCCGGCCGAGCCCGACTACCGGGGGCGGCGGTCCGGGCGTTACCGGGAGGACGACGGCGAACCGTATGGTCAGGTGCGCGGCGGCCACTACGGCTACCGGGGCGACCGGTACTGATGTGACGGCCGGGTACCGAGCGTGGGTCGGTACCCGGTCACCGGTCGCCGATTCAGATGCGGCGCAGCACCGCGACCACCCGGCCCATGATGGTGGCGTCGTCGCCGGGGATCGGATCGAAGGCCGGATTCTGCGGCATCAGCCAGACGTGACCGTCACGCAGCCGGTAGGTCTTCACGGTCGCCTCGCCGTCGAGCATGGCGGCGACGATCTCACCCGAATCCGCGGTCGGCTGCTGCCGGACCACCACCCAGTCGCCGTCGCAGATCGCCGCGTCGAGCATCGAGTCACCCTTGACCTGGAGCATGAAGACCTCGCCCTCGCCGACCAGCTCGCGCGGCAGCGGGAAGACGTCCTCCACCGACTGCTCGGCGAGGATCGGGCCACCGGCGGCGATGCGACCGAGCATCGGGACGTAGGCCGGCGTGGGGCGCTGGGAGCGGCTCAGCTCGTCGTCGACGTCGTTCGGCGAGCGGACGTCGACGGCCCGGGGCCGGTTCGGATCGCGCCGGAGGAAGCCCTTCTTCTCCAATTCCTTGAGCTGGTAGGCGACGCTCGACGGGGAAACCAGCCCGACCGCCTCGCCGATCTCGCGCACGCTCGGCGGGTAGCCGTGGCGCTCGACCCAGGTGCGGATGAAGTCGAGGATGCGTCGCTGCCGGGCGGTGAGGTCGACGGTCGCCGGGTCGGGGAAGCTGCTGACCACCGGGGTCACCGGACGCACGGTCGGCTGACCGGAGCGGGCTCGGGTGACACTCCGGCGTCGGGCGGCCGGCGGACCCGCCTCGATGCTCTGCTGCGGGCTCTGTGGCCGGTTGGCCCGGTCCTCGGTCACGTCCGTCCTCCCTGGTCGGCGCTGGGTGCCTCGGCGGCTCGTGGTGCGCGCGGTGGTCTGCTGGCCGGCGGGTCGACCATGGTCACCTCCGGTTGTTCATGACCGTATAGGTGAGATCGGTCTTTTTCAAACATCTGTACGACCTTCGGTCGCGTGTCGATCCGGAAATCAGCGCGACGCCGGGTCCTTCCTGATAAATAGTACTGGTGTTCGAGTGGTTGGGAATTGTCGATGCCCGCGCCGGGTCGGTGGTAACCGGCGTGGGCCGCGTCGCGTTGGGCCCTCCGGTTGTGCAGAAACGAGGGCTCGGGTGACGCGCCGGACACGCCGACCAACTTGACCCCGGATCGTCGGCGGCCTACGGTCGACCCCTAGATGTAGTAGTCACATGGGCGTAAGTTGCCTACAGGTTGGGTTCGACTACCGACCGCACTCCCGTACCGCCGGGCCGGCGGCCATCCTGCGGGGATGGCTCCGGCTTGCCGAGGCGTGCCCGGGGGCGGGCGGCTAACCCTATGGTCGATCGAGGAGGTCGGGCGATGCGGTGTCCGTACTGCCGGCACGCCGACTCCCGGGTGGTCGACTCGCGGGAGGCCGACGACGGCCAGCTGATCCGGCGGCGGCGGGCCTGCCCCGAGTGCGGCAAGCGGTTCACCACCGTCGAGGAGGCGGTGCTCGCCGTGGTCAAGCGCAGCGGCGTGACCGAGCCGTTCAGCCGGACGAAGATCATCGGCGGGGTGCGCAAGGCGTGCCAGGGCCGGCCGGTCGACGAGGACTCGATCGCGCTGCTGGCGCAGCGGGTCGAGGAAACCGTCCGGGCCAAGGGGGCCGCCGAGATCCCCAGCCACGAGGTGGGGCTGGCCATCCTGGGTCCACTACGGGACCTGGACGAGGTCGCCTACCTGCGGTTCGCCAGCGTCTACCGGTCGTTCGACTCGCTCGCGGACTTCGAGCGGGAGATCGACACGCTACGGGCCGCCGCGCGTGCCCGCGAGGCTGCCGGTGCCGAGCCGGCCAGCGCGCAGTGAATTTTCAGCAGTACCAGTGACAGTCGGATCGCGCGGCGGGCCCGCGCGGACGAGGGGGCGGATGAGATGCCGGGGGACGGTGTGACGACAAGCAGGTCACGAAACAAGGCGGGCGCGGGGCTCAAGGTCGAGCGGGTCTGGACGACCCCGGGAGTGCACCCGTACGACGAGGTCACCTGGGAACGCCGCGACGTCGTGATGACGAACTGGCGGGACGGCTCGATCAACTTCGAGCAGCGGGGTGTGGAATACCCGGAGAGTTGGAGCGTCAACGCGGCCAACATCGTGACCACCAAGTACTTCCGGGGCGCGGTGGGCACCCCGGAGCGCGAGTGGTCGCTCAAGCAGTTGATCGACCGGGTGGTCACCACCTACCGCACCGCCGGCGAGGAGTACGGCTACTTCGCCTCCCCGGCCGACGCCGAGGTCTTCGCGCACGAGCTGACCTGGATGCTGCTGCACCAGGTGTTCAGCTTCAACTCCCCGGTCTGGTTCAACGTCGGCACCCCCTCGCCCCAGCAGGTATCCGCCTGTTTCATCCTATCCGTGGATGATTCGATGGATTCCATCCTGGATTGGTACAAAGAGGAAGGGCTGATCTTCAAGGGTGGCTCCGGCTCCGGGGTCAACCTGTCCCGGATCCGCTCCTCCCGGGAACTGCTCTCCTCCGGCGGCACCGCCTCCGGCCCGGTCAGCTTCATGCGCGGTGCCGACGCCAGCGCCGGCACCATCAAGTCCGGTGGTGCCACCCGTCGCGCGGCCAAGATGGTCATCCTCGACGTCGACCACCCGGACATCGAGGAGTTCGTGGTCACCAAGGCGCGCGAGGAAGACAAGATCCGCGCGCTGCGCGACGCCGGGTTCGACATGGACCTGGGCGGCTCCGACATCGTCAGCGTGCAGTACCAGAACGCCAACAACTCGGTCCGGGTCTCCGACGAGTTCATGTCGGCGGTGGAGAACAGCGGCAGCTTCGACCTGCGTGGTCGGCTCGACGGCGCGGTGATCGACACCATCGACGCCAAGAACCTGTTCCGCACCATCTCCCAGGCTGCCTGGGAGTGCGCCGACCCGGGCCTGCAGTACGACGACACCATCAACGACTGGCACACCTGCCCGGAGACCGGCCGGATCACCGCGTCGAACCCGTGCTCGGAGTACCTGCACCTGGACAACTCCTCGTGCAACCTGGCCTCACTGAACCTGATGAAGTTCCTCCGCGCCGACGGCGGCTTCGAGGTGGAGAAGTTCGTCCGGAGCGTCGAGCTGGTCATCACCGCGATGGACATCTCGATCTGCTTCGCCGACTTCCCAACCGAGAAGATCGGCGAGACCACCCGGGCATACCGGCAGCTCGGCATCGGCTACGCCAACCTGGGCGCCCTGCTGATGGCCTCCGGCCTGCCGTACGACTCGGACCAGGGCCGCTCGCTGTCGGCCGCGATCACCTCGCTGATGACCGGCACGGCGTACCGCCGCTCCGCCGAGCTGGCCGGCATCGTCGGCGCGTACGACGGCTACGCCCGCAACGCGGAGCCGCACAAGCGGGTGATGCGCAAGCACGCCGCGGCCAACGACGAGATCAAGCCGTCCGGCACGGTGGCCACCGCCCTGACCCGCGAGGCCACCAAGCAGTGGACCCTCGGCAACAAGATCGGTGAGAAGAACGGCTGGCGCAACTCCCAGGCCAGCGTGCTCGCGCCGACCGGCACCATCGGCCTGATGATGGACTGCGACACCACCGGTGTGGAGCCGGACCTGGCGCTTGTCAAGTTCAAGAAGCTGGTCGGCGGCGGCTCGATGCAGATCGTCAACCAGACCGTGCCGCGCGCCCTGCGTTCCCTCGGGTACCCGGAGGAGCAGGTCGAGGCGATCGTCGAGCACATCGCCGACCAGGGCCACGTGGTGGACGCCCCCGGCCTGAAGCCGGAGCACTACCCGGTCTTCGACTGCGCCATGGGCGAGCGGTCCATCGCGCCGATGGGGCACGTGCGGATGATGGCGGCGGTCCAGCCGTTCATCTCCGGCGCCATCTCCAAGACGGTCAACATGCCGGAGCAGGCCACCGTCGAGGACGTCGAGAAGATCTACTTCGAGGGCTGGAAACTCGGCCTCAAGGCCCTCGCGATCTACCGGGACAACTGCAAGGTCGGCCAGCCGCTGTCGGCGGCGAAGAAGAAGGCCGCCGAGCCGGAGGCGACCACCACCGCCGTCGAGCCGGTGGTGGAGAAGGTCGTCGAGTACCGCCCGGTGCGCAAGCGGCTGCCGAAGAAGCGCCCGTCGGAGACCATCTCCTTCTCCGTGGGCGGGGCCGAGGGCTACCTCACCGCCTCGTCGTACCCGGACGACGGTCTCGGCGAGGTCTTCCTCAAGATGTCGAAGCAGGGCTCCACCCTGGCCGGGGTGATGGACGCCTTCTCGGTGGCCATCTCCATCGGCCTGCAGTACGGCGTGCCGCTGGAGACGTTCGTCAGCAAGTTCACGAACATGCGCTTCGAGCCGGCCGGCATGACCGACGACCCGGACGTGCGGATGGCCGCCTCGGTGATGGACTACATCTTCCGTCGCCTGGCGCTGGACTTCCTGCCCTACGAGCGTCGCGCCGAGCTGGGCATCTTCACCGCCAAGGAGCGGGCCGCCCAGCTCGCCGCCGAGGCCGAGGCCGAGGCGAACGGCGCGGACCTGACCGCGATGGCCGCCTCCGCCCCGGTGGAGGCCAAGCCGGAGGAGCCGAAGGCCGGCCCGGTCGCCCAGCCGGCCCAGGAACTCGCCGACGTCGCCGCGGTCAAGCCGGCACCGCCGGTCGGTTCCAGCACCGAGCTGCTGGAGGCCGTGATCGGCAAGGCCGCCGACGCACCGCTCTGCTTCACCTGCGGTACGAAGATGCGCCCGGCCGGTAGCTGCTACGTCTGCGAGGGCTGCGGCTCCACCAGCGGCTGCAGCTGACCGAGTACGCGACGAGCCCCGGGCGGTGATCCGCCCGGGGCTCGTTCGTCTCTTGGCGACCGTGGACCGAAACGGCCCTCCCGTGGGCACTGCCGTACCAAGATTGGTCAAGCTGGTGGGCGAAGCCGGCCTGTTCGGCGTACTGCATGACGTAGGTCTTCACGCAGCCGGTGACGGCGGTCAGCGCCCGGGAGAGCCGGACCTGCCAGGTGCCGAGGCTGGCCGCCTCGGCGTCGGTCAGGTCGGCGATCGACGTGACGTGCCGGCGGGGGGACGAGCACCAGCCAGCCGGGTAGCCGACTGTCGAACGCGTGCACCACCCGCCAGTGCTCGTCGGTGTCTACGCGTTCCCGTGGCGGCAACGCGTCGAACCGCTCCTCGCTGCGGCACACATAGCAGTCCATCCCCGCACCGTACCGAGCGACAACCATGGGATCTTGGTGCGAAGCCGCCCCTCCGAGGGCGGTTTCGCACCAAGATTTCGTGACGAGCGGAGGTGGAGCAGGTCCCGCAATGACCAGCCGCCGGTCAGGCACCAGAGCGCGATGACCGGGTCGCAGATAGCGCAGCCGAACGACGAGTCGTGGGCGAAGGGGATGATCGGGTTGCCCTTCAGGTGGTGGACGATGTCCCAGCCGGTGTGCAGCAGCCAGCCGACGCCGATCCACCGCCACGACTCCAGCCCACGGAAGGCCACGTAGACCAGCACGGCCACGAACGGGAACTCCCACGCACCGAGCCCACCACCGCTCAGGTACGCCGCGCCCGCTCCCGCGATCATGATGGCGTTGAGACGGCGGCGGTGCGGTTCCCGGATCAGCGAGTTGAGGCAGACGTAGAGGATGCCGATGAGCAGCGGCACGACGATGTTCACGAGCGGTGAATCTAGGTACCGGCGGCGCTGGAGAGCAGGGGCCGGCGAGCCATCGACCGACGGGTTCTCGCCAGAATGGGCGGATGCACCGAGTGGTGGTGGTCGCGTACGACGGTGTGGTCCCGTTCGACCTGTCCGTGCCGGTCGAGGTGTTCGGCCGGGCTCGACGGGCCGACGGTGCTGCCGCGTACCAGGTCCGGGTCTGCGGGGCGACCGACGAGGTCCGGGCCGGAGCGTTCGGGCTGCGGGTGCCGTACGACCTGTCCGCGATGGCCGAGGCGGACACGGTGGTCGTACCGGGAATCGCCGACCTGGACGCGCCGCTGCCGGAGGCGGTCCGCGTGGCGCTGGCCGACAGCCCGGCCCGGCTGCTGTCGATCTGCACCGGCGCCTTCGTGTTGGCCGCCGCCGGCCGGCTCGACGGTCGGCGGGCCACCACCCACTGGGCCGCCGCGGCCGAGCTGGCCCGCCGGTATCCGAGCGTCATCGTCGACCCGGACGTGCTGTTCGTCGAGGACGCGCCGGTGTTGACCTCGGCCGGTGCCGCCGCCGGGCTCGACCTCTGCCTGCACGTGGTACGCCGCGACCACGGCGCCGCCGTGGCCGCCGAGACCGCCCGTAGCTGCGTGATGCCGTTGGAGCGGGCCGGTGGGCAGGCACAGTTCATCGCGTACGAGCCACCCGCGCCGGCCGGGCACAGTCTCGAACCGCTGCTGGCCTGGCTCACCGACAACCTGCATCGTCCGCTCACCCTGGCCGAGATCGCCGCGTACGCGACGATGAGCCCGAGATCGTTGAGCCGGCACTTCCGCGACCAGACCGGCACCACCCCGATGCGTTGGCTGAGCCGACACCGGGTCCGTCGGGCGCAGCACCTGCTGGAGCGCAGCGACCAGCCGGTCGAGCGGATCGGTGAGCTGGTCGGCTTCACGTCCCCGACGGCCTTCCGGGCGTGCTTCCGGCAGCTTGTCGGCGTCAGTCCCCGCGACTACCGGGCGACCTTCCCGCCCTCCGCCCGATAGCCCAGCGCAAACGTCGTCAGGAGGCGAGGACCTCCCCGAGACGGGTGGTGAGGAAGTCCCGTTCGGCATCGTTGTCGACCAGGTCCAGGGCATCCCGGTAGGCACCCGCCGCCTCGGCGTCGCGGCCGAGCCGGCGCAGCAGGTCGGCCCGGATCGCCGGCAGGTAGTGGTAGCCGGCCAGCCGCGGGTCCCGGGCGAGAGCGTCGACCTCGGCGAGCGCCACGGCCGGTCCGTCCACCATCGACACCGCGACCGTCCGGTTCAACGAGACCACCGGGGAGGGCCAGCGAGCCAGCAACGCGTCGTAGAGCCGGACGATCTGCGGCCAGTCGGTGGCCTGGTAGCTGGGCGCGTGGGCGTGCAGCGAGGCGATGGCAGCCTGAATCGCGTACCGGCCGGTGCGTCCGGTGCGGAACGCGTCGAGTACCAGACGGTGCCCCTCGGCGATGGCGTCCCGGTCCCAACCGGTGCGGTCCTGGTCCTCCAGGCGCAGCAGCCGGCCCTCGGCGTCGGTACGGGTGGCCCGGCGGGCGTCGGTGAGCAGCAGCAGCGCGAGCAGCCCGCGTACCTCCGGCTCGTCGGGCAGCAGGGCGGCCAGCATCCGGGCCAGGTGCAGCGCGCGGTCGACCAGGTCGGCGCGGACCAGGTCGCCGCCGCTGGGTGCGGTGTGCCCGGTGGTGTAGAGCAGGTGTACGACGGTGAGCACCCCGTCGAGCCGGTCGGGCAGTTCGACGGCCTCGGGGACCCGGTAGGGGATCCGGGCGGCGGTGATTCTCTTCTTGGCGCGGGTGATCCGCGCCGCCATGGTCGGCTCGGGGACCAGGAAGGCGCTGGCGATGTCGGCGGTGCTCACCCCACAGACCAGGCGCAGGGTGAGCGCCACCTGCGCCTCCCGGGCGAGCGCCGGATGGCAGCAGGTGAAGACCAGGCGCAGCCGGTCGTCCGGCACGGCCACCTCGTCCGGGACGTCCGGTTCCACCTGGTCCGGTTCCACGAGCAGGGGCAGTTTCGCGCGGAGCACCTGCCGTCGGCGCAGCACGTCGAGGGCCTTGCGCCGGGCCGTGGCGGTGAGCCAGGCACCGGGACGCTCCGGTACGCCGTCGCGGGCCCAGGCGCCGAGCGCGGCCACGTACGCCTCCTGGACGCTCTCCTCGGCGAGGTCGAAGTCACCGGCGACGCGCGCCGTGGCGGCGAGCACGAAGGTCCACTCGCGGCGGTGTGCGTCCGCGACGGCCCGTTCGACCTCGGCGGTCGTGGCCGGCACGACGGCGCGCTCGGCGGCGTTCACTCGGCGGGCGGCTCGAACAGCGGCCGGACCTCCACCCCGCCGTGAATGGTGGCCGGGTTCAGTTTGGCGATTCGCACGGCGGTGTCCAGGTCGGGCGCCTCCAGCACGAAGAACCCGGCGACGACCTCCTTGGCCTCGATGAACGGGCCGTCGGTGACGAGGTCGCCGCGCACCGCGGTGGCGGTGGTGCTCGGTTGCAGGGCGAAGCCCGTCACGATCTGCCCGCCAAGCTCGGCCACCTGCGCGGGGTACCGGTCCAGCAGGGCGATGTAGTCGGGGGTGAGGTCCATCGGGTCGGCCGGTGCCGGCGAGTAGATCAGGACCGCGTACTGGGCCATGGGGACTCCTTCATCGACTTGATCCTCCGTCCCGTCACTGGGCGGTGCCAGTGCGGATGGACGCGACCGGGGAGAACCTAGACTGCCGGTGATGAGCGGAGAACGACGGCCCCTGGCGGCTCGGCCGCTGACCGAGCCGCACCCGTCCCGGTTGCCGCTCGATCACCCGGGCCGGCAGCGCATCCTCACCGAGCATGCCGCCGCCCTGGCCGCGGGCGACGCCGGCTACCTGGACCCGGAGACCGGGCTGTTCGTCCTCACGGCCGGTTTCCTGGCCCGCCGGGGCACCTGTTGCGGCCGGGGCTGTCGACACTGCCCGTACGTGGAGTGAGCTCGCCGTGCTCAGGCGGCGGCGACGAAGACGCGGGAGGCGATCTCGCGGGGCAGCCGGACGCTCTCGCCGGAGCGGTCGATCGACACGGCGTCGCGTTCCTGCGCCACCGTCACCGTGGCACCCGGGTCGACACCGGCCGCGTGTAGTTGCCGCAGCACCTCGGCGTCGGTCTGCACGCTCTCACAGATCCGTCGCACGATGACCGTGCCGGTCAGACCGGGGAAGGCCAGGTTGCGCTCGACGTCCGTCGGCTCAGGCTCGGACTGGGGCGAGCCCAACTCGTCCAGTCCCGGGATCGGGTTGCCGTAGGGCGACCGGGTCGGCCGGTTGAGCAGGTCGTAGACCCGCTTCTCGACCGCGTCGCTCATCACGTGCTCCCAGCGGCAGGCCTCCTCGTGGGCCTCCTCGTAGGGCATCCCGATCACGTTGACCAGCAGCAGCTCGGCGAGCCGGTGCTTGCGCATCACCGAGACGGCGGCGTTGCGCCCCTGGTCGGTGAGGCTGAGGTGCCGGTCACCTTCCACGGTGAGCAGGCCGTCGCGTTCCATCCGGGCAACGGTCTGACTGACCGTGGGGCCGCTCTGGCGCAGGCGTTCGGCGATCCGGGCGCGCAGCGGAGGCACACCCTCCTCCTCGAGTTCGAGGATCGTACGCAAGTACATTTCGGTCGTATCGACCAGGTCGTGGGTCTTCATGGTGTCAGCGGCCCTCCAGGCCTCGATGGTACCCTGCCGCACCCTGGAGGTCGGTTGCCGAGCCGTCGGGCATGTCACTCGTGGTGTTGACTGGGGGCCATGCCCGCTAGCGAGGAACTTCTGGTCGAGGCCGAGCGGCTCGCCGCCGAGCTCGACGGCGTCGACCCGCCCACCCTGCTCGATGTCCGCTGGCGTCTGATCGGGCCGCCCGGACGGGACGACTACCTGGCCGGACATCTACCGGGCGCGGTCTTCGTCGACCTGGACACCGCGCTGTGCGGCGCTCCCGGCCCGGCCGGGCGGCACCCGCTGCCCGAACCGGTCGCGCTGGAGGCGGCGTTGCGGGCGGCCGGCGTGCGGGCCGGGCACCCGGTGGTGGTGTACGACGGCGGTGACGGGATGTCCGCGGCGCGGGCCTGGTGGACGCTGCGCTGGGCGGGGCACCGGGCGGTCCGGCTGTTGCACGGCGGCTACCCGGCCTGGACGGCGGCCGGCCTGCCGGTCAGCACCGACCGACCCGCTCCGGTACCGGGCGACGTGACCGTCCGCCCGGGGGCCCTGCCGGTGCTGGACGCCACGGCAGCCGCCCGCCTGGCGGCCGGCGACGGCGTACTGATCGACGTGCGGGCCGCGCCCCGTTACCGGGGCGAGCACGAGCCGATCGACCCGGTCGCCGGTCACATCCCCGGCGCGGTGAACCTGCCGGCGCCCGAGTACGTCACCGAGGGTCGCTTCCCGGCCGCCGAGACCCTGCGGCACCGTTTCGCCGCTGTCGGCGTGGCCGCCGAGGCTCCCGTCGGGGCGTACTGCGGATCGGGGGTGACCGGAGCCCAGGCCGTGCTCGCGTTGCATCTGGTCGGCCGCACGGACGCCGCGCTCTACGTGGGTTCGTGGAGCAACTGGGTCGCCGACCCGGACCGACCGGTCGCCACCGACACCTGACCGTCCCGACACCCGGTGGCCGTGTCGCGGGCCCGGCGGCGGCAGGCCCGGGTCGCCGGGCCCGGCCGCCGGGCCGCCGACCGGCCGTCGTGCGACCATGGGCAGATGTCCGACGACACGGTGGTGGTGTGGGACGAGTCGTTGCTCGCCTACGACCTCGGTGACCATCCGCTCGATCCGGTGCGGGTGGAACTGACCATCGCCCTGGCTCGGGAACTGGGCGTGCTGGAACGGGCCGGGGTGCGCCTGGTGCCGCCGACACCGGCCGACGACGCTCTGCTCACCCGGGTGCACGATCCGCGTTACCTGGACGCGGTCCGGATCGCGCCGCGCGATCCGCTCTTCGCCGGGTTCGGTCTGGGCACGTCGGACAATCCCGTCTTCGACGGAATGCACGAGTCCAGCGCGCTGGTCGCGGGGGCGAGCGTGATCGCGGCCGAGGCGGTGTGGCGGGGCACGGCCCGCCGGGCGGTCAACGTCGCTGGCGGCCTGCATCACGCGATGCCGGCCCGAGCGGCCGGATTCTGTGTCTACAACGACCCGGCGGTGGCCATCGCCCGCCTGCTCGACCTGGGTGCCGAGCGCATCGCGTACGTCGACGTGGACGTGCACCACGGCGACGGGGTGCAGCAGATCTTCTGGGACGACCCCCGGGTGCTGACGGTCAGCCTGCACGAGACGCCGCTCGCGCTGTTCCCGGGCACCGGCTTCCCGGACGAGACCGGTGGCCCGAACGCCGCGGGCACCGCGGTCAACATCCCGTTGCCGCCCGGCATCGAGGACGCCGGTTGGCAGCGTGCCTTCCACGCGGTCGTGCCGTCGGTGCTGCGGGCGTTCCGTCCACAACTCCTGTTCACCCAGTGCGGGGCGGACGCCCACCGGGTCGACCCCCTCGCCGACCTGCACCTGTCCGTCGACGGGCAGCGCGCCACCTACCTGGCGTTGCGGGCGCTCGCCGACGAGCTGTGCGACGGGCGTTGGGTGGCCACCGGCGGCGGTGGGTACGCCCTGGTCGAGGTGGTGCCCCGGGCCTGGACGCATCTGCTGGCGGTGGCCACCGGCGCGCCGTTGGATCCGGCGACGTTGACTCCGCCGGCCTGGCGGGAACTGGCCGCCACCCGCCGGCCGGGCTTCGACGTGCCGCTGCGGATGACCGACGACGTCGACCCGGGGTACGAGCCGTGGCAGCCCACCGGGGAACCGAGCGCGGTCGACCGGGCGATCGCGGCGACCCGCAAAGCGGTCTTCCCGCTGCTCGGCCTCGACCCGCACGATCCGCGTGACTGACTGAGCCGGCCGGGGAGGGCCGTCCGAGGTGACCACTGCCGAATACGCCGTGGACGTGCTGCTCAGCGACGGCAGCACGGTCCAGTTGCGGCCGATCGACCCGTCCGACGCGCCCGAGATCGTGGCGATGCACTCCCGCTTCTCCGAACGCACCCGGTACCTGCGCTACTTCTCGCCGTACCCCCGGATCCCGGAGCGGGACCTGCACCGCTTCGTCAACGTCGACCACCGCGACCGGGAGGCGTTCGTGGTGCTGGCCGGCGACCGGATCGTCGCCGTGGGCCGCTACGAACGGCTCGGCCCGGCCGCGCCCGACGCCGAGGTGGCCTTCGTGGTGGAGGACGCCTACCAGGGGCGGGGCATCGGTTCGGTGTTGATGGAGCATCTCGCCGACGCCGCCCGCCGGGCCGGGATCGTCAACTTCGTGGCCGAGGTGCTGCCGGCCAACGGGCAGATGCTGCGGGTGTTCGCCGACTTCGGGTACCAGATCCAGCGCGAGTTCGCCGACGGGGTGGTGCATCTGAGCTTCCCGATCGCGCCCACCGAGGCGACCCTGGAGGTGCAGCGCGGGCGGGAGCACCGCACCGAGGCACGGTCCATCGCCCGGCTGCTCGCCCCGCGTGGCGTCGCCGTCTACGGGGCCAGCGCCACCGGTCAGGGAGTCGGTGCGGCGGTGCTCGGACACCTGCGCGACGGCGGGTTCACCGGGTCGGTGGTGCCGGTGCACCCGAGCGCGGCGCGGGTGGCGGGGCTGCCCGCGTACCCGTCGGCGGCCGATGCCGGGCTGCCGGTCGACCTGGCGGTGGTGGCGGTGCCCCCCGAGGCCGCCGCCGCGGTGGTCGCCGACGCCGCGGCGGCCGGGGCGCACGGACTGGTGGTGATCTCCGCCGGCTTCGCCGAGGCCGGTGTCGAGGGCGCCGCCGCGCAGCGTGCGCTGGTCCGCGCGGCCCACGCGGCGGGCATGCGGGTGATCGGCCCGAACTGCCTGGGGGTGGCCAATACCGACCCGGCGGTACGCCTCAACGCCACCCTCGCCCCGCGCCTGCCGGTGCCGGGCCGGGTCGGCATCTTCAGCCAGTCCGGCGCGTTCGGCGTGGCGCTGCTGGCCGAGGCGGACCGGCGCGGGCTCGGCCTGTCCAGCTTCGTCTCGGCCGGCAACCGGGCCGACGTCTCCGGCAACGACCTGTTGCAGTACTGGCAGGACGACGCCGGCACCGACGTGATCATGTTGTACCTGGAGACCTTCGGTAACCCGCGCAAGTTCGCCCGGCTGGCCCGGCGCATCGGCCGGGACAAACCGGTGGTGGCGTTGGCCTCACCGGCCCGCCCGCCGGGGGTGGGTGACGCCACCGGCCCGGACGCCACGGCCGTAAGCGCGCTGTTCGCCCAGTCCGGGGTGATCCGGGTGGACACCGTCGGCGAGCTGCTCGACGTCGGGGTGCTGCTGGCCAACCAGCCGCTGCCGGCCGGCGACCGGGTCGGCGTGGTCGGCAACTCGTCGGCGCTGACCGGGCTCGCGGCCACCGCCTGCGCGGCCCAGGGTCTCACCGTGGCCGACGGTTACCCGCGTGACGTGGGGCCGAGGGCGAGCGCGGCCGAGTTCGCCGAGGCGCTGGCCGGTGCCGCCGCCGACGATTCGGTCGACGCCCTGGTGGCGCTCTTCGCGCCGCCGCTGCCCGGCCAGTTCACCGGCACCGAGGCCGACCTCACCGCGGCCCTGCCCGCGGCGCTGTCCGGCGGCAAGCCGGCGGTGGCGACCTTCCTCGTCGGCCGTGCCCCGGCCGGGATGCCCTCGTACCCGAGTGTGGAGGAGGCGGTCCGGGCGCTGGGCCGGGTCACCGCGTACGCGCAGTGGCTGCGCCGGCCGACCGGCACCCTGCCGGAGCTGTCCGGGGTCGACCCGAGGGCGGCGCAGGCGGCGCTGCGGGCGGACGACACCGACGTGGCGGCGCTGCTGGCCGCGTACGGCATCGAGGTGGTCGAGTCGGTGCCGGCCGCCTCGGTCGACGAGGCTGTCGAGGCGGCCACCCGGCTCGGGTTCCCGGTGGCGCTCAAGGCCGCGGCGCCGGGGCTGCGGCACCGACTCGACCTCGGTGCGGTCCGCCTCGACCTGTCGGACGCCGCCGCCGTGCGCCGCGCCGGTTCGGAGCTGGCGGCGGCCTTCGGTGCGGAGGTTCTGGTGCAGCCGATGGTGCCGCCCGGGGTGGCCTGTGTGGTGGAGTTGGTCGAGGACCCGGCGTTCGGGCCGGTGGTCGGGTTCGGGCTCGGCGGGGTCGCCACGGAACTGCTCGGCGACCGCGCGTGGCGGGCCGTGCCGTTGACCGACCGGGACGCCGCCGAGCTGGTCGACGCGCCTCGGGCGGCCCCGTTGCTCCGTGGCCATCGGGGCGCCGCGCCGGTCGATCGCGCCGCCCTGGCCGATCTGCTGCTGCGGGTCGGTCGTCTCGCCGACGACCAGCCCCGGGTCCGGGCGCTGACGTTGAACCCGGTGCTCGCCCGGCCCGACGGTCTGTCGGTGCTGCACGCGAACGTCCGGATCGGCTCGGCCGACGTGCCGCGCCCCGACACCGGCCCCCGCCGGCTGTGAAGGGTGGTGGGTCAGGCTCGGCTGGAGATCTGCTGCACCGCCCAGGCGTTACCGTCGGGGTCGGCGAAGAAGACGAAACCGACGTTGTCCAGCGGGTCCGGCACCGGGCGCGGGTTCTCGCCGAGCACCTGGATCTCGCTCACCTCGACGCCGCGTTCGAGCAGCTCGGCGCGGGCCTTGCCGAGGTCCGGTACGACGAGTTGAAGCCCCTTCAGCGACCCCGGCGGCATCATCGGCACGGCACCCTTGCCGATGACGATCGAGCAGCCGGACCCGGGCGGGGTCAGCTGCACGATGCGGACGTCGTCGCTGATCACCGTGTCGTGGTCGACGGCGAAACCGAGCCGTTCGGCGTAGAAATCCTTGGCCCGGTCCACGTCGGAGACCGGTACGACGACCACTTCCAGCGTCCAGTTCATTGCGGTCCTCCTGTTCCCGTCGCCAGCAGTTCGGCGAGTCGGCTGAAGCTCTCGGAGACCCCGCGGACCATCGGGTACCGCAGGGCGATGTCTCGTCCCTCGGGGGTGGCGTAGCGCAGGGCGGTGGTGACGGTGGTCCGCCCGGCCAGTTCGGTGAACGTGTGGCTGACCAGGGTCTCGCCGGGGTACGACTGGTCGTCGAAGCGTTCGGTGCAGACGAGGCCGTGCGGCGGGTTGATCGTCCGGTAGACCCCGCGCTGGACCATCCGCTCCCCGTCGGGGCCCTGCGACTCGAAGCGCCACCGCCCGCCCACCCGCAGGTCCACCTCGCACCCGACCAACTGCCAGCCGCGTGCGCCGTACCAGCGGACGAGCAGCTCGGGGCGGGTGAAGGCGGCGAACACGAGCTGTGCCGGTGCGTCGAAGACCCGGCTCAGCACGATTTCCCGATCTCCCGGCGTGTCGACCACCAGATGGTCGTCGATCACCGGGCCGTACCGCCGTGCTGTCCTTCCCCGGCCGCGCGCAGCTCGGCGAGCAGGGCGTCGAGACGTTGATAGCGCTCGGCCCAGTGGTCGCGGTACGCGGCGAGCCAGGCGGTGGCCTCCCGCAGCGGCGCGGCTTCGAGGCGGCACGGGCGCCGTTGGGCGTCGCGTCCTCGGCTGACCAGTCCGGCACGTTCCAGCACCCGCAGGTGTTTGGAGACGGCCGGTTGACTCATCGCGAAGGGGGCGGCGAGTTCGGTGACGGTGGCCTCGCCGGTCGCCAACCGGGCGAGGATGGCCCGCCGGGTCGGGTCGGCGAGGGCGGCGAAGGTGGCGTCCAGATCGGTGAGCACGTCATATAACCTTTCGGTTTGATAACCAAGAGGTTTGTATCTGACCGTGTCCCTGCCGTCAAGTGGGAACAGCGCATCGGCCCCCGGCGAACCGCCGGGGGCCGATGGCCGAACGCTCAGCTCAGCAGGCGTACGCCTCGAGCCGCTGCGCCCGCTCCGGTGCCCGCAGCTTGAGCAGCGTCACCTTCTCGATCTGCCGGATCCGTTCCCGGGAGAGGCCGAACTCGCGGCCGACCTCGTCCAGGGTGCGCTGCCGGCCGTCGTCGAGGCCGAACCGCAACCGGATCACGGCCTGCTCGCGCTGCGAGAGCGTGGCCAGCACGATGCTCACCTCGTTGCGCAGTTCGCCCTGGGTGGCGGCGTCCCCCGGTCCGGCGGCGGGGTCGACGGCGGCGACGAAGTCACCGAGGGCGCTCTCACCGTCCTCGCCGACAGCCTGGTCCAGACTCACCGGCTCCCGGTCATAGGAGATCAGCTCGATCACCTGGAACTCCGGCACGTCGAGCGCGCGGGCCACCTCGGCGACCGTGGGCTCCCGACCCAGCGACACCGCCAGCTCCCGACGGGCGCGAACCATCCGGTTCACCTGCTCGACCATGTGGACCGGGATGCGGATGGTGCGGGCCTGGTCGGCCATGGCGCGGGTGATGGCCTGTCGGATCCACCAGGTGGCGTAGGTGGAGAACTTGTAGCCCTTGGTGTAGTCGAACTTCTCCACCGCGCGGATCAGGCCGAGGTTGCCTTCCTGGATGAGGTCGAGGAAGGCCATGCCCCGACCGGTGTACCGCTTGGCGATGCTGACCACCAGCCGCAGGTTCGCCTCCAGCAGGTGGTTCTTGGCCGCCCGGCCCTGCCGCGCGACGAGTTCCAGGTCGGCACGCAGCTCCTCGGAGACCGGGGTGCAGGTGCTCAGCTTCTCCTCGGCGAACAGGCCGGCCTCGATCCGCTTCGCCAGGTCCACCTCCTGTACGGCGGTGAGCAGCTTGGTCCGACCGATTCCGTTGAGGTATGCCCGGACCAGGTCGGTGGAGACGCCGCGCTCGTCGGTGGCGTCCAGGTCGGTCAGGGTGTCGACGCCGTGCTCCGCCTCGGTGCCGGCGTGCGTCCGGTGCTCCGTCATCTGCTGGGCCATCTCAGTCTCTCCCCGTGTCCACGTCCGTGCCGTGTCCCGCCGGCCAGTCGCGCCGGTGACAAACAGCTTGGCGGTCGGGGCGTAAAACGGGAGTGAGGCGATCGGGGAACCGACAGTCTCTGAGTCGGCACTCGGCGACACGGCGGTTCGGCGGTTCGGCCGACCGGGCTTGTCGGCGCCGGTTACCGTGCCAGCGGTCGGCCGTCGGGCCGGCGTACCGGCCCGGATGCGGGCGATCGAGCGACGGAGGCAATCGTGGTGTTCAAACGGCTCATGCAGGCGATGGGAGTCGGTGGTCCGTCGGTGGAGACGGTGCTGTCGAATCCGAACTGCCGGCCGGGCGGCCACCTGGAGGGCAGCATCGCGGTCACCGGCGGCGACCACGGGGTCGACGTGTCCTATGTGGCCCTGGGGCTGCTCACCCGGGTGGAGGTGGAGAGCGGGGACAACGAGTACACCACCAACCAGGAGTTCCAGCGCCAGCAGGTCACCGGCCCGTTCCGGCTGGAGGCGGGGCAGCGATACGACGTCCCGTTCCGGTTCGAGGTGCCGTGGGAGACCCCGCTCACCGAGCTGTACGGGCAGCACCTGCACGGCATGACGATGGGTCTGCGTACCGAACTGGAGGTGGCCCGCGCGGTCGACAAGGGTGATGTGGACGCGGTGGCGGTGCACCCGCTGCCGGCCCAGGAGCGACTGCTGGAAGCGCTGCTACGGCTCGGTTTCCGGTTCTCCCGTGCCGACGTGGAACGCGGGCACATCTACGGCGTACACCAGACGTTGCCGTTCTACCAGGAGATCGAGTTCTACCCACCGCCGCAGTACGCGGGCGCGATGAAGCAGCTGGAGGTCACCTTCGTCACCGATCCTCGGCAGGTGCAGGTGGTGTTGGAGCTGGACAAGCGGGGCGGACTGTTCACCGAGGGCCGCGACGTCTTCGGTCGCTTCGCCGTCGAGCACGCCTCGGCGGCCAACACCGACCTTGCCGCCCAGCTCGACGGCTGGCTGCGTCAGTCGCTGCAACGCCGCGGCCTCTTCGGCTGAACTCCGCGAACCCGCGCCGTACCTCAGTGCCAGTTGCTGATCTGCACGTCGTGCGGCGCGGGCTCGCCCTTACCGGTCTCGACCAGCCGCTTGAGACTCATCAGGTAGATCGCCCACTTGGTGCTGCAGTGGTACATGAACTCCACCGGCTCGCGCCAACCCTCGTGCCGGAACAGCACGATCGTGAAGTCGCCCTCCCGCTTCAGCTCGAAGCGGACCCGGGTGCCGATCCACTCCTCGGGACCGTCGACGACCTCCCAGAGCACCAGCTCGGCCGGCCGAGTCTCCAGGACCTTCATGTCGAAGCCGCCGGGGATGAAGCGGAACCGGAGCACCCCGCCGACGTCGCCGTCGCCGCCCGTGTCCTCGGTCCACCAGTTCGCGAGCCCGTCGACGGTGGTCAGGGCCGTGTAGACGTCCTCGGCAGCCGACGTGACGCCGACCCGGTGCAGGATGTCCAGCATCTCGATACCTCGTTTCTGGGTGATGACGCCCATCCATGGGCAGGATGGATCGCGCCGCCACGGACGTGGCGGCGATCGGGTGGGTGGATTCAGCTCTGCTGGCCGCGCTGGATCGCCTCGGCGATCCGCTTGATCCGTCGCAACCGCGCGTCCCAGGTAGCGCCGACCGATGACAGTTGCGCGACCGCACGGGCGAGTTGTGTCTCGTCGACCTCGTAGCGGCGTTCGCGGCCGGACGGCGTGCCGTGGACCAGCCCGACCCGGCCGAGTACGCCGAGGTGTTTGGCGACCGCCTGCCGGGTGACCGGCAGCTGCTCGCTCAGCGTGGTCGCCGTGCCGCCGCCGTCGGTCAGCAGCAGGTCGAGCATCCGCCGCCGGGTCGGATCCCCGACGGCGGACCAGAGGTCGTCGTCGACGCCGACGCTCATCGAGCCGACACCAGGCGCGCCACGTAATCGACGAGGCGGGGCAGGAAGTGGTCCCAGCCGGTGACGTGGTCGCGGTAGTGCTCCTCGAGCACGGCCGCCTGCCAGCCCCGCTCCCGGAACCCGGTCTCGGTGAGTCGCAGCAGCGTCCCGGCGCCCGACGGGACCAGGTCGAAGGTCACCAGGAGCGAGTTGGTCGGCGTCGCGACGGCGAGATCGTCGTACACCCACCGGAACGAGAAGCGCCGGGGCGGGTCGGCCGCCACCACGGTCAGTGGCACGACCTGGGTGTTCGGCGTGTCGCCGAAGGTGATCGTCCCGGTCGCGCCGGGGACCGGTTCGAGGTCCGCGTCGTCCGGCCACCATTGCCGCAGGTGTTCGGGCGCGGTGACGACTTCGTAGACCACTTCGGGCGTGGCGTCGATGTGGATCTCGCGTTCGATGCTGCCGTACTCCATCCGCTCCTCCATACCTGCAACCTGTGGTTGCGTATGACTCTAGGGGGCGCCGGTGGAACGTGCAACAAAAAGTTGCGCTACAGGTCGAGGAGGATGGTGCGGGGGCCGACGTTGACGCTCTCCACCAGCATGTGCGCGCGGAAGCGGCCGGTCTCGACCGTCGCACCACGCTCGCGCAGCGCCCGGATCGTCTCCTCGACGAGCGGTTCCGCCACCTCGGCCGGGGCGGCCGCGGTCCAGCTCGGGCGGCGGCCCTTGCGGGCGTCGCCGTAGAGGGTGAACTGGCTGACCACGAGGATCGGCGCGCCGATCTCCGCCGCCGACCGCTCGTCGTCCAGGATGCGCAGCTCGTGCACCTTGCGGGCCATCGTCCGAGCGATCTCGGCCGTGTCGCTGTGGGTGACTCCGAGCAGCACCAGTAACCCGTCGTCGACCGCGCCGACCACCTCGCCGTCGACGGTCACGCTGGCCCGGCCGACGGTCTGCACCACGGCCCGCATCAGGCGACCACCGGCGCGCGACCGCTTGCCGAGCGTGCAGGCATCGGGCGGCTCACGGCTGCACCGGCGCGATGAAGCCGCGCTCCACCAGGTGCGCCACGATCGGCCCGGCCGCCTCGGCCAGTTCGTCGACGGCCACGTCGTGGGCGACGGCGAGCAGCGCGAGCTGGTCACGCAGCGGCAACCGCCCGTCGGCCCCGCCCACCAGGGCCAGCACCAGTGGGTCGATCTCCTCGGTCCAGCGCAGTCCGTCGGGCAGGGCGAGGACCTGCCGGTCCACCCCCCAACCGTCGGTGCCCATCGTCGCCTCCTGGCGCAGTTGGAGCCCGTCGGCGGCGCGATACCGCGCGGTCAGCAGCCCGTCGGTCTCGCGTCCGTGCAGCCAGTCCTGCCGGTCGAACCAGTCGGCGATCCGGTCGCCCATCGGTGGCTGTACCCGCTGGCGCAGGTCCTCCACCCGCAGCACCGGGTCGTCGCGGTCGCCGCGACGCAGCGAGACGATGCCGAAGCCGATCGCCTCCACCTTGTGCGCGTCGAACCAGTCGAGCCAGTCGGCCATCCGCTGCGGGTCGGTGGCCTCCCCGACATCGGTCAGCCACAGGTTCACGTACGCCATCGGGTCGGCGACCTCGCGCTGGATGACCCAGGCGTCCAGGCCGGTACCGGCGAACCAGCCGGCGACCCGCTCGCCCCAGTCCTCGCCGGTCACGTGCACCCAGTTGGCGAGGTACTGCATGGTGCCGCCCTCGGTGAGCAGGCCGGGGGCGGCGGCGGCCAGCTCCGCGCCGATGGCGTCGCCGACCCGGCCGGAGTCGCGGTAGACGTGGGTGGTGGTGCCCGGCCCGACCACGAACGGCGGGTTGCTCACCACGAGGTCGAACCGCCGGCCGGCGACCGGGGCCACCAGGTCACCGTGCAGCAACTCCCATTCCTGACCGTTGAGGGCGGCGGTGGTGGCGGCGAAGCGCAGCGCCCGCCGGGACACGTCGGTGGCGGTGACCCGCCGGGCGTGGGTGCCCAGGTGCAGTGCCTGCACGCCCGAGCCGGTACCCAGGTCCAGCGCGCTGTCCACCGGCCGTCGGACGGCTGCCCCGATCATCGTCTGGGTCGCGCCGCCGATGCCGAGCACGTGTTCGGCGTGCAGCGGGCGGCCCGGGCGGGCGCTGGCCGGCACGTCCGCGAGGACCCACCAGTCGTCGCCGTACGGCTCCAGGTCCAGTCCCATCCGCAGCCCGTCGCCGTGCCGTTCGACGATCCCGGCGTCGAGCGCGTCGGTGAGCGGCAGCGGCGCCAGCGCGGCCGCCACCGCCGCCTCCGGTTCGGTCTGCTCGCAGATGAACACCCGGATCAGGGTGGCCAGGGGATCCCGGTCGGCGGTGGCGCGCAGCGCGGCCCGGAAGTCGTTGCGGGCGACCCCGCCGGTCGCCTGCGGGCCGAGCCGCGCGGCGATGCCGTTCGCGGTGAAGCCCGCCCGGGTCAGCGCGGTCCGCAGCGCTTCGATGCCGGCGGGGGAGAGCAGCATGTCATGTCCGTGCACACCGTCATCCTGCCTGGTGGCGTCGGGTCCGGAGAGCACCGCCCGTGACATCCGAAGTTAAATCTACCGACATCTATGTCATATCTGTCGATCTAACGCTAGCATTCCCTCCAACTCAGTCCAGGGTGCGGACCGCCCGGCCAGAAGCCCGGTCGGCCGCCCAGGTAAGGGAGGCACGATGTCCTCAGGGTCCACCGCGCGACGGCAGCTCATCCGGGCGCTCGCCGTCGTCGCCACCGCGGCGGCCGTCTCGGCGGCCGGCACCACCGCGGCGGTCGCCGCGCCCACCGGCGAGATCCGTGGCGCCGGTGCGTCGAACGCGGTCAGCGGCAGCTACCTGGTCGTCCTGCGCACCGACGCCGTCGGTGCCGCCGGTTCGTCGACGGCTCGCTCCGCCGTTCCGGATCGGGCCAGCGCCCTGGTCAAGCGGTACGGGGGCAGTGTCTCCGACACCTACAGCGCCGCGCTCACCGGTTTCGCGGCGAAGATGACCGCCGCCCAGGCGGCCCGGCTCGCCGCCAACCCGGCGGTTGCCTACGTGGAGCAGGACCAGGTGGTCACGATCCAGGCGACCCAGACCAACGCGACCTGGGGTCTGGACCGCATCGACCAGCGCAACCGGCCGCTGAGCACCACCTACACCTACCCGAACACCGCCTCGAACGTGCGGGCGTACATCATCGACACCGGAATCCGGACCTCCCACAGCCAGTTCGGCGGCCGGGCCACCTGGGGCACCAACACCGTGGACAGCAACAACACCGACTGCAACGGCCACGGCACCCACGTCGCCGGCACGGTCGGCGGTTCGACCCACGGTGTGGCCAAGGGGGTCCGCCTGGTCGCGGTGAAGGTGCTCAACTGCTCCGGCGGCGGCACCACCACCAGCGTGGTCAACGGGGTGAACTGGGTGACCGCCAACGCGGTGAAGCCGGCCGTGGCGAACATGAGCCTGGGTGGCGGCGCCAGCACCTCCATCGACAACGCGGTGCGCAACTCGATCGCCTCCGGCGTCAGCTACGCGGTCGCGGCGGGCAACTCGAACGCCAACGCCTGCAACTACTCGCCGGCCCGGACCTCGACCGCGATCACCGTCGGCTCGACCACCAGCACCGACGCCCGGTCCTCCTTCTCCAACTACGGCTCCTGCGTGCACATCTTCGCGCCGGGTTCGAGCATCACGTCGGCCTGGCACACCAGCAACAGCGCCACCAACACCATCAGCGGCACCTCGATGGCCTCGCCGCACGTGGCCGGTGCCGCCGCGCTCGTGCTCGGCGCCAACCCGTCCTACTCGCCGGCCCAGGTCAAGAGCTACCTGGTCAACAACGCCACCACGGGCGTGGTGACCAGCCCGGGCAGCGGCTCGCCGAACCGCCTGCTGTTCGTGGTCAACTGACCCTCACCGGCACAACCGGCCCGGCGGACGGTGCGAAACCGATCCGCCGGGCCACGTCACGTCGTGCCCCGACCGGTCGGTCCGAGGTGGGTGTCGGCGCCCGTCCCGACCGGCGTACGGGCAGGATGAGGGCATGACGCTCGCGCTGCCCATCGACCCGCAGGCGAACCAGCTGCTGGCCCGCGACCCGCTGGCCCTGCTCGTCGGCATGGTGCTCGACCAGCAGGTCTCGATGGAGAAGGCCTTCTCCTCGCCGTACGTGCTGGCCCAGCGGCTCGGCCACGACCTGGACGCCCGGGAGCTGGCCGACTTCGATCCGGAGGCCCTGGTGGCCATCTTCGCCCAGCCACCCGCGCTGCACCGCTTTCCCAAGGCGATGGCGGCCCGGGTACAGCAGGTGTGCCGGGTGCTGGTCGAGCGCTACGACGGCGATGCGGCCCGGCTCTGGGCGGACCCGGCCGACGGCCGCGAGCTGCTCGGGCGGATCACCGCCCTGCCCGGATTCGGTCGGCAGAAGGCCCAGATCTTCCTCGCCCTGCTCGGCAAGCGGTTCGGGGTGCGACCGCCGGGCTGGCGGGAGGCTGCGGGTCACTACGGCGATCCCGAGGCCCACCGGTCCGTCGCCGATGTGACCGATGCCGAGTCACTGCGCCTGGTTCGGGAGTACAAACAGCAGATGAAGGCGGCGGCGAAGGTGAACGCACTCGGCGACTGACCGGGCCGCCTCCGACGACGGCGGGGGGCGGTCGATGGCGCAGCGGGGCGGCGCGCTGCTGCGTGGTGGGCACGGCATGTCGCGGGCCACCTTCCTGGAACTCTTCCTCGACCTGGCCTTCGTCTTCGCCTTCACCCGGGTCTCGGTCCGCTTCATCGACGAGGTCGAGCACGGGCTGACCGTGTTGGGCTTCCTGGAGACCCTGATCCTCTTCCTCGCCCTGTGGCACGTCTGGACATTGATCAACTGGGTCACCAGCCGGTACGAGCCGGACGCCCTGACGATCCAGCTCGTCGTGGTCGGGACGATGTTCGGCAGCCTGGTGATGGCCGTCACCGTGCCCCGGGGGTTCGAGGAGCGGGCGTTGCCGTTCGTGGTGGCCTACCTGGTGACGGTGATCGCGCGACCGTTGATCATCGCCGCCGTGCTGGGTCGACATCCACGCCGTACCGTGCCGTGGCGGCTGGCCGCCTGGGCGGCGCTGTCCGGCGCGTTCTGGCTGGCCGGCGCGCTCGGGCACGCCGACCTGCGATTCGGGCTGTGGGCGCTGGCCATCACCATCGACCTGACCGGATACCTGCTGGGCTGGCCGGTGCCCGGGCTGGGGCGGGCGCCGGTCTCGGCCTGGCGGATCGCCGGGGAGCACATCGCGGAGCGCTACCAGCAGATCTTCCTCATCGCGCTGGGCGAGACGATCCTGGTCATCGGGATCACCTACAGCGGCGAGGGGTTCGGCCGGCTCGCGGCGGCGGCCTTCACGGTCGCCTTCCTCACCACCGCGCTGCTCTGGCGGATCTACTTCCATCGGGCCGGTCACCTGCTCGTCGAGGCGCTGCGGCTGGCCCGGTCGCCCGGTCGGCTCGGTGCCTCCGCTTCCACCACGCACCTGGTCATGGTGCTCGGCGTGCTGCTCACCGGGGTGGGCTACGAGTTGGTCATCGTGAAACCGTTCGACCGGGTCGAGCCGGCCTGGCTGGTCTTCATCGTCGGCGGGCCGGTCCTGTTCCTGTTGGGGCGGACCCGTTTCGAGTACGAGATCTTCGCCCGGGTCTCCCGCCGACGGGTGCTGATGACGCTCGTGCTGGTCGGGTCCGCTCCGCTGCTCCTGCTCGGCACGCCGATGCTGGCGCTGTCCGTGGTTGCCGGTGGGCTGGCCGTGGTGGCCGTCGTGGACGGGTTGCGGGCTCGTGATCAGCCGATGGAGTCGTCGGCCTCCCCGCTGGACCGCCCGGATCCGGGTGATGCCAACTTCCCGACCTGACGTGCGCGCCACGGCCCCGCCGCGTGGGCCCGGCGCGGGTCGCCGGGCACGGCTGACGATTCCGTCAGGCGGCGCTCGGATGGGCCAGCGAGGCGATGGCCCGCCGGACGTCGGCCAGCGAGACGGTCGCCGAGTCGTCCAGGTCGGCCAGGCCCGCCTCGATCCACTGCCGCATCAGCGTCGTCACGCCGATGCCCCGGGCGTCGGCGGCGGCCCGGACCCGTTCGTACGTCTCCAGCGGCAGCCGGACCGACCGGCTGATCATCGGAGTCTCGGTGTCGGGGGTGGGCAGTCCCACCGCCTGGCTCTCGTCGATCAGATCGGCGATCCGGTCGCCGCCGCCGTGGAACTGCTTGATCGCGTCGTGACGGTTCATCGTCACCGCCTCCTCGTCTCCGGAGAATTCCGCACGGCCTCGTCGTAGCGTTTTGCCTCGACGTCGCTCAACTCGCGGGCGGAGAGGACGTCCCAGTCGTTGTCGGCGCCGTCGGTCTCGGCCAGCAGCACGGCCACCCGGCGTCCGCGGGCGGTGGGGGCGTAGACCACCATCACGTCGTCGCCGAGGTGGCGGATCACCCGCCGGCCGCTGTGCAGCGCCTCCCAGACTTCCCCCGGCGTGACGTCGTAGACCCGCAGATTGGCCAGCGCCTCGTCAGTGAAGCTGAACCTGCTGCCCACGCGGCGAGCGTACCACGGGCGTAACACGAATTTCGGGGGCGACGATCCTCGTCGCTCGCCCGCTCCGAGTGACAGGATGGAGTGCGACCCCTCCAGAGGAGGTACCACGGGTGAAGCGCCAGGCGTACCAGCCGATTCTCATCACCGACGCCGCCCGCAGCCAGGATGATCAACTGACCAGCCGGCAGCGGCGTTACGTCGTGATGATGGGTGTCCGCGTCGCCTGTGTGATCGTCGGCGCGATCCTGGTCGGGGTGCGGGCACCACTGCTCTGGCTCTGGCTGCCGCTGGTCGCGCTGGGCATGGTGCTCATCCCGTGGCTCGCGGTACTGCTGGCCAACGACCGGCCGCCCAAGGAGCGCCACCGCCTCGCCAACCGCTTCTCGTCGCGGTCGGCCACCGAGGCGGCGCCGCCCCCGATGAGCCTCGCCGCCGAGGAGCGGCCGCACAAGGTGATCGACGCCGAGCCCTGACCCGCCCGGCGTGGCTCAACGAACGGGTCGGGCCCCGACCTGCGCCACCGCCGCGGCACCGAGATCGACCGCCCGGGCCAGGGCGGCGTCGGGTGCCGCCCCGGCCAGCCAGGCACGCAGCAGGCCCGCCGCGAAGGCGTCACCCGCCCCGGTCACGTCCCGCACCGTCACCCGATGCGCCGCCGAGGTGACGATCGTCGCGTCCCGGTCGACCCAGACGGCACCGGCCCCGCCGCGTTTGACCACCACCCGACGGGCCACGGAGAGCAGTGCCCTGCCCTGTGCCGCCGGCTCCAGCCCACCCGCCAGCACGGTGGCCTCGTCGACGTTGACCAGCAGCAGGTCGACCTCGCGTACCCAGTTCAGGAAGGCCGCCGGCCCGACCGCCCGCAGCGGTGCCGCGGAGGCCGCGTCGACGCTCGTGGTCAGGCCGCGTTCGCGGGCGCCGGCCAGCGCCCGCAGGCCGGCCGGTCGGGACTCCGCGTCCAACAGGGTGTACCCGGACAGGTACAGGTGGGTGGCATCCGGCGCACCGGACAGCGCCGCGGCCACGTGGTCGGGACGCAGCCGTACGTTCGCCCCACGCTCGGTGACCATGGTGCGTTCGCCGCCGGCGGTCAGCACGATCACCGTGCCGGTGGTGGTACCGGCGATCCGTTCCACGGCGCAGTCGACTCCGGCGGCGGTCAGCTCCGCCACCCGGTCACGCCCGGCGCCGTCGTCGCCGACCGCGCCCACCAGGGTCACCGGTACCCCCTGGGCGGCCAGCCAGGACGCGGTGTTGGCCGCCTGCCCGCCGCCGGTGGACCTGATCGCCGCCGGGGTGTCGGAGCCGGACGCCAACGGTCCGGAGAGCACCGCCACCACGTCCGTGACCACGTCGCCGACGACCAGGACCCGGCCGGTACCGCCGCTGTCGTTCTCGGTCACCCCGGTCACGCCGACGCGTCGACCCGGCGCTGGGCGGCGGCGACCGCGATCCGGGCGGCCAGATCGGCGTTGCGCAGGATGATCCGGACGTTCACCGCCAGGCTGGCGCCCTGCGTCGCGGAGTGGAAGTGGGCAAGCAGGTACGGCGTGACGGCCTTGCCGGTCACCCCGTCGCGCTCCAGCCGGGCGAGACCCTCGGTGAGGGTACGGTCGTGCAGGTCCGGGTCGAGCTGCTCGTCGGTGGGCAGCGGGTTGGCGACGATCAGCCCGCCATGGTGTGCCCGGTGCTGCTCGCGGGCGGCCAGCACGTCGGCGACCCGTTCCGGGAAGTCGACCGACCAGTCCAGGTCGAAGCCGCCGTCGGTGATGAAGAAGCCCGGAAACCGGCGGGTCCGGTAGCCGACCACGGCCACCCCGAGGGTCTCCAGCCGCTCCAGGGTCGCGCCCACGTCGAGGATCGACTTCACCCCGGCGCAGACCACCGCGATCGGCGTACGTGCCAGGGTGACCAGGTCGGCGGACTCGTCGAAGGTCTGCGCCGCCTCGCGGTGCACCCCGCCCAGCCCGCCGGTGGCGAACACGCCGATGCCCGCCGCGGCCGCCACGGCACTTGTCGCGGCCACCGTGGTGGCACCGTCAGCGCCGGATGCGGCCGCCACCGCGAGGTCGCGTACGGAGAGCTTGGTCACCCCGTCGGCGGTGGCCAGCCGGGTCAGTTCGGCGTCGTCGAGCCCGACCACGAGTTCGCCGGCGACCATGCCGATGGTGGCCGGCACCGCGCCGGCGTCCCGGACGGCCTGTTCGATCTGCCGGGCCACCCGGAGGTTGTCCGGCCGGGGCAGGCCGTGCGAGACGATGGTGCTCTCCAGAGCGACCACGGGCCCCTGCTCGCGCAGTGCCCGGGCCACCTCGGTGCCGTAGCGAAGATGAAAGTCGGTCACAATCGCTCACCGTACGCTCGCCATCCGGGTCACCTCAGGTGGACCGGGTGCGGGTGACCTGCCAGACTTGTCGGTTGGAGGTGCAGACGTGACTACACAGATCCTCGAACGTCCCGAGCTGAAGGACGCCGACACCGGTCCGGAGATGTTCCACTACGTCCGGAAAGAAAAGATCGCCGAGAGTGCCGTCATGGGCACCTTCGTCGTGGCGCTGTGCGGGGAGACGTTTCCGGTGACGAAGACGCCCAAACCGGGTTCACCGGTCTGCCCGAAGTGCAAGGAGATCTACGACTCGTACCGCGAGTGACGCCCTCGGTCCGCGCGGCGGCCCGCGTAACCTGCGGCGGTGACCACCTCCACCGCCCTTCTCCTGGCTGACCTGGCCGGAGTCGCGGTCTTCGCCGCCTCGGGCGCCTCCGCGGCGGTGGCCAAACGGCTCGACCTCTTCGGCGTGGTCTTCGTCGGCTTCGTCGCCGCCCTCGGCGGCGGGATCGTCCGGGACCTGGTCATCGACGAGGTTCCGCCGTTGGCCTTCGCCGACTGGCGTTACGCGGGTACCGCCGCCGTGACCGCCGCAGCGATCTTCTGGCTGCACCCACAGTTCGCCCGGCTGCGCACCACCGTCCTGGTGCTGGATGCGGCCGGGCTCGGCCTGTTCACCGTCGCCGGCACCCTCAAGGCCCTCGACGCCCGGGTCCCGGCGGTCGGTGCCTGCCTGATCGGCATGATCACCGCGATCGGTGGGGGACTCGTCCGCGACCTGCTCACCGGTGAGATTCCGGTGGTGTTGCGGCGGGAGATCTACGCGGTCGCGTCGCTCGTCGGCTCGATCGTGGTGGTGCTCCTCCACGGCCTCGGACACACCGGGCCGATCCCGCTCACCGTCGCCGTGGTGCTGGTCTTCGGCGTACGCCTGGTCGCCCTGCGTCGGCGCTGGTCGGCTCCGGTGGCGACGGTGCGACCACCACGCACCGGTCTGTCGGGGCCGCCGCCGGAGTGAGCCAGCAGTGGCGAACGGCACCTCGGTGACGGGTGTGGCGTCGCGTGGGCGGCCGGACGGCTGCTGGTTATGCTGTGTCGGCCTTCGCGGCTCGGCTGCGCGGAGGCATTTTCGTGGGGCGACCGCCGTGCCCCCCGGCCCGGGCCCGCCGGCCTGCGGCCGGGACATTCCGTGGCCGGAGAGGAGCGAACGCGTGGCAGTCCGGACGCCGGCGCTCGACACGTTCCCGTCCCTTCGCGCCTGGCAGCGCAAGGCTCTGGTGGAGTACCTGCGCCGTCGGGCTGAGGACTTCACCGCGGTCGCCACGCCGGGGGCCGGTAAGACCACCTTCGCCCTGCGGATCGCCGCCGAACTGCTCGCCGACGGCAGCGTCGAGGCGGTCACCGTGGTCGCGCCGACCGAACACCTGAAGACCCAGTGGGCGGAGGCGGCGGCCCGGGTGGGTATCCAACTCGACGCCGCCTTCCGCAACGCCGACCTGCACTCCTCGGCCGACTTCCACGGCGCCGTGGTCACCTACGCACAGGTCGGAATGGCGCCGCAGGTGCACCGGCGGCGCACCATGACCCGCCGGACCCTGGTCATCCTCGACGAGATCCACCACGCCGGTGACTCGCGTACCTGGGGGGACGGGGTGAAGGCGGCCTTCGAGCCGGCGGTACGCCGGCTGATGCTCACCGGTACGCCCTTCCGGTCCGACGACAACCCCATCCCGTTCGTCAGCTACGAGCGGGGCGGCGACGGCCTGCTGCGTTCCCGGGCCGACTCGGTCTACGGCTACAGCGACGCGCTGCGCGACGGCGTGGTACGGCCGGTGCTGTTCCTGGCGTACTCGGGTGAGACCCGATGGCGGACCAACGCCGGGGAGGAACTGGCGGCCCGGCTGGGCGAGCCGATGACGCAGGATCTCATCGCCCAGGCGTGGCGTACCGCCCTGGATCCGGCGGGTGACTGGATGCCGCAGGTGCTGCGGGCGGCCGACGCTCGGCTGACCGTGCTACGGGAGGCGGGCATGCCCGACGCGGGCGGCCTCGTCATCGCCAGCGACCAGCAGACGGCCCGCTCGTACGCCAGGCTCATCGAGCAGGTGACGGGGGAGCGGGCGGGCGTGGTGCTCTCCGACGACGCGGGTGCCTCGGCCCGGATCGCGACGTTCGCGGCGTCCGAGCAACGATGGCTGGTCGCGGTACGAATGGTGTCCGAAGGCGTCGACATCCCCCGGCTGGCCGTTGGTGTGTACGCGACAAGTGCCAGCACCCCGCTGTACTTCGCGCAGGCCATCGGGCGCTTCGTCCGGGCCCGGCGCCCCGGGGAGACCGCGTCGGTCTTCCTGCCCAGCGTGCCGCACCTGCTCGGGCTGGCCAGCGAGATGGAGGCCGAGCGGGACCACGTGCTCGGCAAGCCCAAGGACCGCGAGGGCTTCGACGACGAGCTGCTGGACCGGGCTCAGCGCGACGAGCAGGCCAGCGGTGAACTGGAGAAGCGTTTCGCCGCGCTGTCCGCCACGGCGGAACTGGATCAAGTGATCTTCGACGGGGCCTCGTTCGGTACGGCGGCCCAGGCCGGCACTCCCGAGGAGGAGGAGTACCTCGGCCTGCCCGGGTTGCTCACCTCGGAACAGGTGGCGTCACTGCTCGCCAAGCGACAGGCCGACCAGCTCGCTGCCCAGCGACGTCGAGCGACCGAGCAGAGGACGGAGTCCGCCGCGCCCGCGTCCGCTCCGCCGGCACCGATGAGTGCCGCCCAGCGCCGGGTGGCCCTGCGCCGTCAGCTCAACGCCCTGGTCGCGGCCCAGCACCACCGCACCGGCCAGCCCCACGGCAAGATCCACGCAGAGCTGCGCCGCATCTGCGGCGGCCCACCCAGCGCCCAGGCCACCATCGAGCAACTCGAAGAACGCATAGCCACCGTCCAAACCCTCTAACCCCACCCACCCCACCCGACCCCACCCACCGCCGCGTTGATCAAGAAGTTTGCGTCGTGAAACGCGCTGGCGGTGACGAAAACTTCTTGATCAACCGGGGTGGGTGGGGGGTGGGTGGGGGGTATGGGAAAGCCGGCCGGAGACATCCTGTGGATGTCTCCGGCCGGCTTTTGTCCGGTCTGCTGAGGCCTTAGTTGGCCATCAGGTCAGCGCCGCGCCAGGTGAACTCCGGGTCCGTCGCGTACCGCACGGTGATCTTGACGAGATCCTCGGCGTACTTGTTGGCGTGGTGCCCACAGAACACCAGCTCACTGCCACCCGCCAGGGTGATCCGGAGCTTGCCGGCGGCATTGCAGCGGTCGCACCGTTCATCGGCGGCCGGGGGGCTCACCGTCTCGGGCGGCGGCGTGAGGGTCGGGGTCATCGCCTTCCTCCTCTGGTCGTCACCGATGAACACTCTCTTCGGTCTTGGTCACCTATCGTGCAACACCCTTGTCGGGCCTCGCCTTCCCTGTGTGCCCGCGGGGGACCGAGGTCACACCTGGCACGGACAGTGTGCCGTGCACCCAGGGTGCCACGTCAACGATCACATTCGTGCAACCACCTGATCACCATCCGACGTTGTACGCCAGGTGGTCAAAACGGCACGATCAGTTGACGGATGCTGATCAGTCGAGGTAGTCCCGGAGCACCTGGGAACGCGAGGGATGCCGGAGCTTGGACATCGTCTTGGACTCGATCTGCCGGATCCGTTCGCGGGTGACTCCGTAGACCTGACCGATCTCGTCCAAGGTGCGCGGTTGGCCGTCGGTCAGCCCGAACCGCAGACGCACCACACCCGCCTCACGCTCGGACAACGTCTGCAGCACCTGCTGGAGCTGGTCCTGAAGCAGGGAGAACGAGACCGCGTCGACGGCGACCACCGCCTCCGAGTCCTCGATGAAGTCACCGAGCTGGCTGTCGCCCTCGTCACCGATGGTCTGGTCGAGCGAGATGGGCTCCCGGGCGTACTGCTGGATCTCCAGCACCTTCTCCGGTGTGATGTCCATCTCCTTGGCCAACTCCTCCGGCGTGGGCTCCCGGCCCAGATCCTGGAGCAGCTCGCGCTGTATCCGGCCCAGCTTGTTGATCACCTCGACCATGTGGACCGGGATGCGGATGGTGCGGGCCTGGTCGGCCATGGCGCGGGTGATGGCCTGTCGGATCCACCAGGTGGCGTAGGTGGAGAACTTGTAGCCCTTGGTGTAGTCGAACTTCTCGACCGCGCGGATCAGGCCGAGGTTGCCTTCCTGGATGAGGTCGAGGAACGCCATCCCCCGGCCCGTGTACCGCTTGGCCAGCGAGACGACCAGGCGGAGGTTCGCCTCGAGCAGGTGGTTCTTGGCCCGCTCGCCGTCCCGGGAGATCCACAGCAGGTCGCGCTGCATGTCCCGGACGAGCTTCTCCTCGCCCTCGTCGGCGGCCCGCAGCCGCTCGGCGGCGTAGAGCCCGGCCTCGATCCGCTTGGCCAGCTCCACCTCCTGCTCGGCGTTGAGCAGCGGAACCTTACCGATCTGCTTGAGGTACGCCCGGACCGAGTCCGCCGAGGCGGTCAGCTCGGCGTCGCGACGCGCCTGCTTGAGCGCCTCGGACTCCTCGTCGTCCCACTCGAAGTCGTTGTCGGTGGCGGAGTTCGCCGCGTCGGCCGCGGCGGCCTGGGCCAGCTCCGCCGGCTCCTCGACCACCACGTCCTCGATCTCCGCGGCGAGTTCCTCGGGATTGACCTCGCCCTCGGCGGCCTCGCCCTCGGCGGCGTTGGCCGGCTTCGCCGCGCCCGCCGCAGCGGCCACGGTGGCCTTGGTGGCCCGGGTGGACTTCTTGGCCGGCGCGGCGGCCTTGGCGGCCACCTCGGCGGTGGTGCCGGCAGCCTTGCGCGAGGTCGCCTTGCGCGGTGCCGGCGCCGGTGCCTCCTCGGCCGAGGGCGCCTGCTTCGGGGCGGGCGCGGCGGCCTTCTTGGTGGTCTTGGCGGTGGTGGCCCGGGACGCGGGGGTGGCGGACCGGGCGGCGGCGACCCGGCGGCGGGTGCTGGCCGAGCCGTCGACCACGACGGTCACCCCGGCCTCGGAGAGCGCCCGCAGGATCTTCTTGGCCTGGGCCGGAGTCACCTCGGCGGACTCGACGGTGCGCGCGAGCTGGGCCGACGTGAGCTGGCCGCCAGCGCTCTGCGCGTGGGCGATCAAGGTGTCGGTGAGCGAGCGAACGTCGGCGCCGGTCTGGCGGGGTTCTGTCACGAATGACCTTCCGGAGGCGAAGAGCGAGCACGGCCGGGTTCGTCCAACGCAGCGTAGGGCACCGCGCCGGGCGATGTGGTTGAGGAACCCCCGTGTCCCGGGCCGGCCGGCTGTCGGGCGGTCCGTGGCGCGTGGGCAGGGGTGAATTGTAACGCCGTCTGCGGCGATCATCCTGCGCCGCACGGCTGATCGGCGGTCGGGACCGCCGATTCGGTGCGCTTTTGGACTTTGTAAGGATGATACCCGCGCGGAAGCCGGATACCTGGCCGTGCGGGGAGGGAACGGATATGGAGCGCGCGGCGCCACCGCCACCGCAACTGCTGGAGATCGCGATCGAGGTGGCCCGGGGCGCGGCGGCCACCGCGTACCGGATGCGTACCGAGGGAGTCTCGGTCGCGGCGACCAAGAGCACCGTCACGGACGTGGTGACCGCGGCTGACCGGGCCGTGGAGCGGCAGATCACCGCCGAGCTGCGCCGGCTACGGCCGGACGACGCCGTGTTGGGCGAGGAGTACGGTGCCGCGGCCAGTGGCGAGGGCCCGGGTGCCCGGGTGCGGTGGATCGTCGACCCGATCGACGGCACCGTCAACTACCTGTACGGCCTGACGCACTGCGCGGTGTCCATCGCCGCGGAGCTGGACGGCGAGGTGGTGGCGGGTGTGGTGCGCAACATCCACACCGGCGAGGAGTGGACCGCGACCGTCGGCGGGGGTGCCTGGCGGGCGGGTCGGCGACTGCACTGCTCCACCGAGACCGATCTCGGTCAGGCGCTGGTGATCACCGGCTTCGGCTATGACGCCGCCCGCCGGGTTCACCAGGCCCGGGTACTGACCGAGCTGATTTCGCACGTGCGCGACATCCGCCGTCTCGGCGCCGCCGCCGTCGATCTCTGCCTGGTCGCCGAGGGGCGGGCCGACGCCTACTACGAGAAGGGTCTGGCCGCCTGGGACCAGGCCGCCGGGGCGCTGGTGGCCACCGAGGCCGGTCTGCGGGTCGGCGGGCTCAAGGGGGCGGCCCCCGGGCCGGAGATGGTCGTCGCCGCCCCGCCGGCGCTGTTCGACGCGTTGCACGACCGCCTGGCCGCCCTGGACGCCTCCGGCGGCCCCTGAGGCCGTGTGGTGCCCGTCGGGCCCGCTGGACGACCCGGTGGTCAGCCCTCGACCGACATCGGGCAGGAACCGGGCGGGGCTACCGGGGCACCCAGGTCGCCCAGCGACTGGTTGACCTCGGTGATGGTGGCCAACTGCTGGAAGTTGCCGCCCAGGACCACGTCGACGACGTCGTTCTCGCGCTTGGGGTCGTACTCCAGCTCGGCGTCGCCGAGGAAGTACGCCCGCAGCAGGTGCGCCGAGCCGACTCCCTTGGGCCCGTAGCGCAGCACCGCCACGTCGTCGATCTTCTTCTTCTGGGTGGCTTCCTTCTGCACCTGGAAGTCGCGGTTGCGGAAGTCACCCGCGACGTCGGCGGCCAAACCGGGACGGTCCGTGCCGTTCAGCACGTTGATCTTGACGTCCTTGTGGTCGCGTAGGGTGACGTCGGCGCGCGGCCAGTCGTCCGGACAACCCTCACCGGCGCCGGCGTTGCTCTGGGTGTCCCTGACCAGGGCGACGACCACGAAGACCAGGGCGACCACCGCCAGTAAACCGACGACAACGAGTGCTCGCACTCGCGCAAAGCTCATCAGGTCACTCCCGGGCAGTGGTGGGTGGCGGCGGCCGACGATCGGGCCGTTCCGTCGGTCGTCGGGTACGCCGCTGAGGTTAACGGGTGTCCGACCGTCGCGTGGAAACAGTCCGACATGCCGGCGCGCCACCGGAGAACGGGGTAGTACTACCCCTATCTTCGTGTCGCCTGAGTCACATTGGGAACAACTTCCCGTGCAGGGGCGTACATCTCAGCCACGAGGGCGGTATACATGCCTCGCCCAAAGGGGGGGTAGGGTTCCGCGCTCGCCGGGGAGATCCTCTGGCGGTCTGGTCCGAGCGGTCGTCGGGTCAGGTGGCCGACACTAGCGGTGGCCGGCCAGCGGAACCGAAACAGCGTCGTCCGGCGTTACAACCGGAAGCGACAACATCGAAATGGGAGAGTGAAACCGATGGCCACCGACTACGACGCTCCGCGCCGAGACGAGGTCGACCTCGGCGAGGACAGCCTGGAAGAGCTCAAGGCCCGGCGCGTCGACTCGCAGTCGGGCGCCGTGGACGTCGACGAGGCCGAAGTGGCTGAGAGCTTCGAGCTGCCCGGCGCCGACCTTGCCGACGAGGAACTGACGGTCAAGGTGCTACCGATGCAGCAGGACGAGTTCCGCTGCGCCCGTTGCTTCCTGGTGCACCACCGCAGCCAGCTCGCGGTCGAACGCAACGGCGAGCTGATCTGCCGAGAGTGCGTCTGACCGCAGGGCGACGACCACGACCATGGCGGCGACTCCCAAGTGGAGTCGCCGCCGCCCGGCTCGGCGAGCGCGACGCCGCGCAACCTGGTTGACTCGATAGCCATGAGCGAGCGAATCGGCGGGCGCGGCGCCGTGGTGCGGTCATGAGCGAGGACAGCGAGCGCACCGAGGACCGGGACGAGCTCGGGAAGACCGTCGCGGCGCTGACCGCCGACGAGATCGAGCCGGCGAGACGGCGTCAACTGCTCACCCGGCTGGTCGGACAGGCTCGGGCCCGGGGGATCGGCGACCTGTTCAAGCCGAGGGCCGCGCTGCGCTGGATGGTGGACACCGTCGCGGAGATCGCCCCGCACGTGTCGGTCCGGGATCTGAACACCCTGCGCCGCCACTTTCCCGGGCTGTCGGACGAGGAACTGGCCGACCGGCTGGTCCGCAACGCCTCCCGGGCCACGGCGGGGGTCGGCGCGGCCGGCGGCGGAGCCTCGGCGGTGCAGTGGACGGTGACACCGACCCTGCTCTCCGCTCCGGTACTGCTCGCCGCCGAGACGGTCGCGGTGGTGGCGGTGGAGCTGAAGTTGACCGGTGAGCTGCACGAGATCTACGGCGTACCGCTGCCGGCCGGCGGCACCGAGCGGACGATCGCGTTGGTGCAGGGATGGGCCAGCCAGCGCGGTGTCAACCCGATGATGCCCGGCGTCGGCGTGGGCGCCGTGCTGGGTACGGCCGCTCGGAACGAGTTGCGGGACACGCTGCTCAAGCGCTTCGGCCGGAACCTCACCACGCTCGGTCCCTTCCTCACCGGAGCCGCCGTGGCGAGCTACCTGAACCGACGGGCGACCCGGACGCTGGCCGACCAGCTCCGCACCGACCTGCGCCGGCAGCGGCACACCCTGCCCGCTGCGCCGCCCACCCCGCCGGCCCTGCCGGAGTCGTCCTGACCGCCGGCAGCGGCGTCGGCGGACACCGCACGATCCGGTGACCGGTGGCGGCTCGGATCAGCGGGCCGCGTCCCGCGCGGCCAGCAGCGCTTCGGCCAGCTCGACCGGGTGCCGGGAACTGACCACCCAGAACGGCGTGGGGTCGGCCGGGTCGTTCAGGACCACCTGGACGGCACCGGGGACCCACGGGCGTTGCACGACGAACGCCAGCGGATCGGCGCCCACACCGAGCACCTCACGCCGCCCCGCGGCGTCCAGCGCGACGGCGTCCGCGACGAACCGGACAGGCAGCCGGGCGTCGTCGACCCGCAGCTCCGCGTCGGTCACCGCGACCCGGATCCGGCCCAACCAGGCCAGCCCGGCGGCAGCGGCGGGCAGCAACACCGCGAACGGCAGCCAGGCGCGCGCACCGGCCGCGCCCATCCACACCTCCACGGCGAGCAGGGCGGCGGCCGCGAGCCCGGCGAGCCACAACCACCAGGGCAGCCGCAGACGCTCGGCGTACGCCGGGGGGGCCGAGACGGACGAAGGTGACGCTGACTGGCTCACTCATGCCAGGGTACGGCGCGGCGGCCCTCGGGTACCGGGCAGGATGACAGGGTCACCCCCAGCGGAACGGACGAAAGAGGGACATCATGACCGACGTGGTGCCCGTGCCGGTCCGGCGGCTCGATCCCGAGCTGCCGATGCCGGAGTACGCCCATCCCGGTGACGCCGGTGCCGATCTGGTGGCGGCCGCCGACGTGGAGCTGCCACCGGGCGGTCGGGCGCTGGTGCCGACCGGCGTGGCGATCGCCCTGCCCGAGGGGTACGTGGGCCTGGTCCATCCACGATCGGGGCTCGCGGCCAGACTCGGCGTGACGGTGCTCAACGCGCCCGGTACGGTCGACGCCGGCTACCGGGGTGAGATCCTGGTCAACCTGATCAACCATGATCGAGCCGCGGCGGTGAGGATCGCCCGGGGTGACCGGATCGCGCAGCTGATCGTGCAGCGGGTGGAACGAGCGATCTTCCAGCCGGTGGCCGAGCTGCCCGCGTCCGGACGCGGGACCGGCGGGCACGGCTCCACCGGCGGGCACGCCGGGTTGGTACCGCCGCCGGCCACGGACGGCGCGAACGGAAAAGATGGCACCGTGAGTGCGAACAGCGGAGGTTGGACGCAGTGATCTTCTCCCGGAAGCGGGCCGCGGGACGGCACGCCCTTGACGAGCGGGCCACGAACCTGCCCGAGATCGAGGACGCCCCGTCGGCCCCGGCGGAGCCGGCGCGTGGGCCGTACGACGTCACCGAGGCCCCGGCCGAGGTGCAGCGGCTCGACCTGGGCAGCCTGCAGATCCCGGCGGTGCCCGAGGTCGAGGTGCGGGTGCAGGCCGACCAGCAGGGGGTGGTCCAGCAGGTCGTGCTGGTGCACGGCCAGAGCGCCCTGCAACTCGGTGTCTTCGCGGCCCCGCGGTCGGAGGGAATCTGGGACGAGGTACGCGAAGAGATCCGCCAGTCGCTGCTCGCCGACGGTGCCGCCGCGCAGGAGGCCACCGGCGAGTACGGCACCGAGCTGCACGCCCGGGTACGCACCGAGGACGGCCTGACCGATCTGCGGTTCGTCGGCATCGACGGCCCGCGCTGGATGGTTCGGGCGGTCTATCAGGGCGCGGCGGCCACCGATCCGTCCGCCGCCGGCCCGTTGGCCCACTGCCTGGACGGGCTGGTCGTCGACCGGGGGGTGGAGGCCAAGCCGGTACGTGAGCCGCTGCCGCTGCGGCTGCCCCGCGAGGCGGGAGAGGCCGCGGCGGCCGGTCCGGCCACCGGGCCGGCCGACGCCGCGTCGGCACCCGGGAACCGCTGATCGGCCAGCAGCGGCCCCGCCCCCGCGCGCGTGCCCGGCACGGCCGCAGGAGCGCTTCCGGTGCGCCGGAAACGCCCTGTCCGGCGTACGCTGGCGGATGCCGTCGCGGCAGTCGTCCGGCGGCCGTGGCTTCCGGTGCCAGCCGGCCGGTGTGGAGAGGGTGACGCGGAGCACATGACCACCGACGAGGGTCGGGGTTCGCTGCGGCGGATGCTGCGACGGCTGACCGCGAGCGAGGCCGAGATCGAGGCGCAGCAGTTGCAGCGGGAGAGTGCCCGCTGTGGCGCGATGCCGGTGTTGCAGTGCGGTCGGGGGCAGGTGGTGTCGGTCAGCGGCCGACTGCGTACCGTCGTCTACACCCCCCGGACGAACCTGCCGGCGCTGGAGGCGGATCTCTACGACGGCAGCGACGTCGTGACCCTGGTCTGGCTCGGGCGACGGCACATCGTCGGCATCGAGCCGGGCCGGCACCTGACGGCCCGGGGGCGGGTCGCGGTGCGCGACGACCGCAAGGTGATCTACAACCCGTACTACGAGCTGGAGCCGTCGAAGTGAAGCTGCGGGCGTTGCGGATGGACAGCGGGCGATGACCACCGGACAGCACCCGGCGACCCAGCCGGAGACCGGGCCGGTGGACGAGGAGCGGCTGCCCACCGTCGCCGAGCAGATGGCCGACCAGCTCGGCGGTTGGCGAGGGCTGGCCGAGTCCAGCATTCCGGTGGTGGTCTTCGTGATCGCCAACATCGTCACCGACCTGCGGCCAGCCGTGATCGCCTCGGTGGCGGTGGCGGTGCTGATCGGTGGGCTGCGGTTGGCTCAGCGCCGACCGGTGCGGCACGCGGTCAACGGGCTGTTCGGCATCGGGATCGGCGCCGCCATCGCCTGGCGCACCGGCGACGCGCGCGACTTCTACCTGCCGGGGATCCTCTACGGCATCGGCTACGGCCTGGCCCTGCTGCTGTCGGCGGTGATCCGGCAACCGCTGGTCGGCTGGATCTGGTCGGTGCTGGTGGCCAAGGGCAGCTCGCAGTGGCGCGACGACCCTCTGCTGGTGCGCACCTTCACCAGACTGACCGTGCTCTGGGGCGTCGTCTGGCTGGCCAAGGTGGGCGTGCAGGCCGGCATCTACCTGGCGGCCCGGCGGTTCGACCAGCTCGGCGACGAGGCCGCCGCCGCCGACATGGAGACCGCCCTCGGGGTGGCGCGGCTGGCCCTGGGCTACCCGCCGTACGTGCTGCTGTTGTTGATCACGGTCTGGACGGTGCGGCGGGTGACCCGCGAGCGCCCGACGGAGCCGCTGCCGAGCTGAGCCGCACCGGCGGTCGGGGCGCCGGGCCCGGCCCGGCGTAGCGGTCAGCGTGACTCGCGGGTGCGCTCGACGCTGTCCGGGCCGAGCACCACCGCCCGTACCGCGTCCTCCACCTCGGCGGTGCAGACGAAGACCAGCTCGTCACCGGCCTCGACCGGGTCGTCCGGGCTGGGCACCAGGACGCGCTTGCCGCGCAGGATCGCCACCAGCGCGGAGTCCCGGGGCAGGGGCACCTCGCGCAGCGGGTGCCCGACGTAGGGCGCGGTCGGCGGCAGGGTGATCTCGACCAGGTTCGCCTCGCCCTGCCGGAACGTCATCAGCCGGACCAGGTCGCCGACGGTGACCGCCTCCTCGACCAGCGCGGCCATCACCCGGGGCTTGCTGACCGCCACGTCCACGCCCCACTGCTCGGTGAACAGCCACTCGTTCTCGGCCCGGTTGACCCGGGCGACCACCCGGGGCACCGCGAACTCGGTCTTGGCCAGCAGCGAGACCACCAGGTTCACCTTGTCGTCGCCGGTGGCCGCGACCACCACGTCGCAGCCGGCCAACTCGGCCTCCTCCAGGCTGGCCAGCTCGCAGGCGTCGGCCAGCACCCATTCGGCGTCCGGCACCCGGGCCGGCCGGAGCATCCGGGGCTGCCGCTCGATGAGCATCACCTGGTGGCCGTTCTCGATCAGCTCCTGGGCGATGGAGCGGCCCACGTTGCCGGCGCCGGCGATAGCGACCCGCATGATCACTGACCCCCTTCCGGCGTCGCCGCCACGGATGTGACCGCCGCCACCATGTCGTCGGTGACCAGCATGAAGATCTGGTCACCCTCCTGCACCACGCTGGCCACCGTGGGCAGCGTGCCGATGCCGAAGCGGATCAGGTACGCCACCCGGGCACCGGTCGCCTCCTCCAGGGCCCGCACCGGGCGACCGATCCAGTCCTTGTGCACCGGCACCTCGACGATCGAGACGGTGCTCGTCGGATCGCGGAAGATCTCCACGTTGCCCTCGGGCAGCAGGTGCCGCAGCATCCGGTCGGCCGTCCACCGGACGGTGGCCACGGTGGGGATGCCGAGTCGTTCGTAGACCTGCGCGCGGCGCTGGTCGTAGATGCGAGCCGCGACCCGGACCACGCCGAAGGTCTCACGGGCCAACCGGGCCGAAATGATGTTGGAGTTGTCGCCGCTGGAGACGGCGGCGAAGGCGTCGGCCCGCTCGATGCCGGCCTGGCGCAACACGTCGCCGTCGAAGCCGGCCCCGGTGACGGTGACCCCGGCGAAGTCGGGCCGCAGCCGGCGGAAGGCGTCCGCGTCCTGGTCGATGACCGCCACCGAGTGTCCCCGGGCCTCCAGGCTGTGCGCCAGGGTCGAGCCGACCCGGCCACAACCCATGATCACGACATGCACGCTGCCTCCCACGGTGCGTACCGCTGCGCCTCGTCGCCTGCGAGCCTGCCACGTCCGGGCCGCGGCCGGGGACCGACGGTACTCCCGCCTCGGATACGCCCGTGACCGGCCACCCCACGTGCCCGTCGCCGGTGGCCGTACGCTTGGCCGTTGTGGCCCGATCCACCTCCCTGCTGAAGCGGCTGCTCGTCGGCCGGCCGTTCCGGTCCGACCGGCTCAAGCACACCCTGCTGCCGAAGCGCATCGCGCTGCCCGTCTTCGCCTCGGACGCGCTGTCGAGCGTGGCGTACGCGCCGGACGAGATCCTGCTGATGCTCTCCATCGCGGGTGCCTCGGCGTTCGTGTTCTCACCGTGGGTCGCCCTCGGCGTGGTCGTGGTCATGCTGACCGTGGTGGCCAGCTACCGGCAGAACGTGCACGCGTACCCCTCGGGCGGCGGCGACTACGAGGTGGCGACGGTGAACCTCGGCCCGCGCGCCGGGGTGGGCGTGGCCAGTGCGCTGCTTGTCGACTACGTGCTCACCGTCGCGGTGTCGGTCTCCTCCGGGGTGGCCAACCTCGGCTCGGTGATTCCCTTCGTGGCGACCCACAAGGTGCTCATCGCGGTCTCCGCCGTGGCGCTGCTGACCGCGGTCAACCTGCGCGGGATCAAGGAGGCGGGCAGCGCGTTCGCCGTCCCGACGTACGGCTTCATGATCGTTATCATCGGCATGATCCTCACCGGGGTGGTCCGGGTCGTCGTGCTCGGCGAGGACCTGCGCGCCCCCAGCGCCGACCTGGTGATCGCCGCCGAGTGGCACGACACCACCGGCTGGGCGATGGCGTTCCTGCTGCTGCGCAGCTTCTCCTCCGGGTGCGCCGCGCTCACCGGTGTGGAAGCGATCTCCAACGGGGTGCCGGCGTTCAAGGCGCCGAAGAGCCGCAACGCCGCCACCACGCTGCTGATGCTCGGCCTGGTCGCGGTGACCATGCTGGTCGGCATCGTCTGGCTGGCCCGGCTCACCGGGCTGCAGTTCGTCGAGGATCCCGCCCTGCAGATCGTCTCCAGCCCGGAGGGGTACGTGCAGAAGACGGTCACCGCACAACTCGGTGAGACGATCTTCGGACCCGGGTCGGTGCTGCTGTTCCTGGTCGTCGGAGTGACCGCGACGATCCTGTTCGTGGCCGCCAACACGGCCTTCACCGGCTTCCCGGTGCTCGGCTCGATCCTCGCCCAGGACCGCTACCTGCCCCGCCAACTGCACACCCGGGGTGACCGGCTCGCCTTCTCCAACGGGATCCTCTTCCTGGCCGGCTTCGCGATCCTGTTGATCATCGGTTTCCAGGCCGAGGTGACCAAGCTCATCCAGCTCTACATCGTGGGTGTCTTCGTCTCGTTCACCCTCTCCCAGGCCGGGATGATCCGGCACTGGAACCGGCTGCTGCGCACCGAGCGGGACCCGCAGGTGCGTCGTCGGATGCTCCGGTCCCGGGCGATCAACACCTTCGGCATGGCGATGACCGCCACGGTGCTGGTGATCGTGCTGATCACCAAGTTCCTGCTCGGCGCCTGGATCGCCATCGTCGCGATGGGGCTGATCTACGTGCTGATGCTGGCCATCCGCCGGCACTACGACCGGGTGGCCGTCGAACTCGCCCCCGACGACGGACGGCCGGTGCTGCCGGCCCGTAACCACGCGATCGTGCTGGTCAGCAAGCTGCACCAACCCACGCTGCGGGCGGTGGCGTACGCACAGGCCACCCGACCGGACACCCTCACCGCGGTGACCGTCAACGTCGACGACCACGACACCCGGCAGTTGCAGGCCGACTGGGACCGTCGGGGAGTGCCGATCCCGCTCACCGTGATCGACTCGCCGTACCGGGAGATCACCCGACCGATCCTGAACTACGTGGCCAGCGTCCGCCGGGAGTCGCCGCGCGACGTGGTCACGGTCTTCATCCCGGAGTACGTCGTGGGCCGCTGGTGGGAGAACCTGCTGCACAACCAGAGCGCGCTGCGGCTCAAGGGGCGGCTGCTGTTCGAGCCGGGTGTAATGGTGACGAGCGTGCCGTGGCAGCTCGCCTCGACGGCCGGCAAGGACCTCGCCCGGATGGACGCCACGCTCGGCCGTGGACCGGTCCGGGGGCCTCGGGTGGCACCACGCGCCACCCTGCCGCCGCCTGCCGAGCGTGAGTCGTCGGACGGGGAGGCCCGGTGAGCGGGCTGGAGGAGGCCGAGCGGGTCGAGTTGACCGTGGCGGCCGTCGCCCCGGGAGGGCACTGCGTGGCCCGGGTGGACGGCCAGGTGGTCTTCGTCCGGCACGCCCTGCCGGGTGAGCGGGTGCTGGCCGAGGTGACCGAGGTGCACCGGGGGTTCGTCCGGGCCGACGCGGTCACCGTGCTGGAGGCGGCACCGGACCGGGTCGACCCGCCCTGTCCGTACGCCCGACCGGGTCGTTGCGGCGGCTGCGACCTGCAACATGTCGCCCCGGACGCGCAGCTGCGCTGGAAGACGGCGGTGGTCCGGGAACAGCTCGTCCGTCTCGGCGGGCTGGACGAGGCCGGCTGTGACGCGCTGGACCTGCGGGTGGAGGCGCTGCCGGGTGGTCCGCTCGGTTGGCGTTCCCGGGTCCGGTACGCGGTGGACGCGGCGGGTCGCGCCGGGCTGCTCAAGCACCGCTCCCACGAGGTGGTGCCGGTCGACCGCTGCCTGATCGCCCATCCGGCGATCCAGCAGCTGCCGGTGCTCACCTCCAGCGGGGTGAGCTGGCCGGACGCCGAGGCGGTGGAGACCGTCGCCACCACCGGCGGGGACGTGGCGGTGACCGCCGTGGCGGCCGGGGCCGGTCGGCGGGTCAGCGGCCCGGAACGGGTACGGGAGCGGGCCGCCGGCCGCGAGTGGATGCTGCCCGCCTCGTCGTTCTGGCAGGTGCACCCCGCCGCCGCGGACACCCTTGTCGACGCGGTGCTGGAGCTGGCCGACCCCCGGCCGGGGGAGCGGGCCTGGGATCTCTACGGTGGCGCCGGCCTGTTCGCCGCCGCGCTGGCCCCTCGGGTCGGCGAGACCGGGCGGGTCACCCTGGTCGAGGCGGCCGGCGACGGCGTCGCGGCGGCCCGGGAGAACCTGCGTGACCTGCCCGCCGTCGAGGTGGTGGCGGCCCGGGTGGAGACCGCCCTGGCCCGTCGCCGGGTCACCGGGCCGGTCGACGTGGTGGTGCTCGACCCGCCCCGGACCGGTGCCGGGGCGCGGGTGGTACGCGACGTGCTGGCCGCCGGGCCGCGCGCGGTGACCTACGTCGCCTGTGATCCGGCGGCGTTCGCGCGGGACCTGCGGGTCTTCACCGAGGCGGGGTGGCGGTTGGCGGCGTTGCGCGGGTACGACCTGTTCCCGATGACCCGGCACGTGGAACTGGTCGGACTGCTGGTGCCGGCCTGACCAGGTGCTCAGGACCGGTGGTCACCGCGCCCGGGCTGCGGGGTGCGCGAGGGCCGATAGACTCTGCGGTCATGAGTGTTGAAGAGGACACGGCCAACCACGGCCGGCTGCTGGCCACGGTGCACGGTCCCCAGGACGTCAAGCGGATGTCCGCCACCGAACTGGACATCCTCGCCGCCGAGATCCGCGACTTCCTGATCGCCAAGGTGTCGCGTACCGGTGGGCACATCGGGCCCAACCTGGGCGTGGTGGAACTCACCCTGGCCCTGCACCGGGTCTTCGACTCTCCCCGGGACCGGCTGCTGTTCGACACCGGCCACCAGGCGTACGTGCACAAGATCGTCACCGGCCGGCAGGGCGGGTTCGACCAGCTGCGCCAGCGGGGCGGGCTCTCCGGCTACCCCAACCAGGCCGAGAGCGAGCACGACCTCATCGAGAACTCGCACGCCTCGACCGCCCTGTCCTACGCCGACGGGCTGGCCAAGGCGTACGCGCTGCGTGGCGAGTCGCGCAGCGTCGTCGCCGTGGTGGGTGACGGGGCGTTGACCGGCGGCATGTGCTGGGAGGCGCTGAACAACATCGCCGCCACCGACAACCCGCTGGTCATCGTGGTCAACGACAACGGCCGCTCGTACGCGCCGACGATCGGTGGTCTGGCCCATCACCTCTCGACGCTGCGGCTCAACCCCGGCTACGAGAAGGTGCTGGACGCCGTCAAGGACGCCCTCGGCTCGACCCCGCTGGTCGGCAAGCCGATGTACGAGGTGCTGCACGCGGTCAAGAAGGGCATCAAGGACGCGGTCGCCCCGCAGGCGATGTTCGAGGATCTCGGCATCAAGTACGTCGGCCCGGTCGACGGGCATGACATCGCCGCCGTCGAGACGGCGTTGCGGGCGGCGAAGAACTTCGGCGGCCCGGTGATCGTGCACGCGGTGACCCGCAAGGGCTACGGCTACCGCCCCGCCGAGGAGGACGAGGCGGACTGCTTCCACAGCCCCGGCGCCTTCGACATCGCCGACGGCAAGGCCACCGCCGCGCCGTCGGTGAAGTGGACCCACGTCTTCGCCGACGAGCTGGTCGCGATCGCGGACGAGCGGCCCGACGTGGTGGGCATCACCGCGGCGATGGCCGGGCCGACCGGCATCGCGAAGCTGGCCCGCAAGTACCCGGAGCGCACCTACGACGTGGGCATCGCCGAACAGCACGCCGCCACCTCGGCGGCCGGCCTGGCGCTCGGTGGGCTGCACCCGGTGGTGGCGGTCTACGCGACCTTCCTCAACCGGGCGTTCGACCAGGTCCTGCTGGACGTGGCGATGCACAAGCTGCCGGTCACCTTCGTGCTGGACCGGGCCGGGATCACCGGGCCCGACGGGCCGAGCCACTACGGCATCTGGGACATGTCGGTCTTCGGCGTGGTGCCGGGCCTGCGGATCGCGGCCCCCCGGGACGCCGCCACGCTGCGTGAGGAGCTGCGCGAGGCGGTCGCCGTCGACGACGGCCCGACGATCGTCCGCTTCCCGACCGGCGCGGTCGCCGCCGATCTGCCCGCTCTGCGGCGGGTCGGGCCGGTCGACGTGCTGGCGGAGTCGGCGCGTACCGACGTGCTGCTGGTCGCGGTGGGTGCCTTCGGTCAGCTCGGCGTGGACGTCGCCGCCCGGGTGGCCGAGCAGGGCTACGGGGTGACCGTGGTCGACCCGCGCTGGGTCCGTCCGGTTCCGGCGGAGCTGGTCGAGCTGGCCACCGAGCACCGGCTGGTGGTGACCGTCGAGGACGGCGTCCGCTCCGGCGGGGTCGGCGACGCGCTCGCCCAGGCCATGCGCGACGCCGGTGTCCGGGTGCCGCTGCGCGATCTGGGCGTACCGGCCGGCTGGTATCCGCACGGCTCCCGCAACCAGCTCCTGACCGACCTCGGCCTGACCGCTCAGGACGTGGCCCGCGACGTGACCGGCTGGATCTCCCGCCTCGACACCGAGCCGGTCGACCCACCCCACCTCACCGCCAACTCCACCCCCAACTAACCTTCCCGCCCGACCCCGCGCGGGTGCCTCGCGGCGTTGATCATGAAGTTGTTGTCACTGCCTCCGGCGTGGCGCGACAACAACTTCATGATCAACCCGGGGGCGGGGGCCGGGGGGTGGGGGTGGGGAGTGGGGGTTAGCGGCGGGGGGAGCCGGCGGAGCGGTAGTGGGTCTTTTCGGCGGCGGCCAGGCTGAAGGTCTCGCGGCGCTCGGGGAGGGGAGCCACCACCAGGCCGGGGCGGTCGACCAGGCGGATCGTGTTGGGCGGCACCGAGAGCGCGGTGTCCTTGGTGGCGCGCCAGCTCAGCACGACCAGCGGCTGATCCGGCACCGGCAGCTCGTAGACCTGCAACGGGTTCGTCCGGTCGGCGGGGGAGAGCACCACCGCACCGTCGCCGGCGGGCCGGTACACCACCGCGCTCATCGTGCCCTCGGCACTCTCCCAGGTGAGCTGCTCCAACTCGGCCGGCTCGCCCCCGTCGAGCGACAACTCGCCGAGCGTACGCACCGCGAGTTTCGCCATCGGCCAGGACGCCGGCACCGACTGCGGGACGTCCCGGTCGCCGACCCGCCGGTCGATGCTGCCGAACGGGCCGTCCTCGTCGGCCAGCAGGCAGGTGTCGAGGCCGGTCAGGGCGCGTCGGCCGGAGCCGCTCTCGTCGCGTACCAGCGGATATCGCGGGGCGGTGATGCCGGTGCCGAGGTCGAGCAGCCGGTCGGTGGCCCGACCCCGAGGCAACGACTCGGTGGAGCGCAGGGTGGCGGTGACGGTCACCGCTCGGCACCGGGGCACCTCGACGGGGCTGGTCAGGCCGTCGCGGTCGGAGACGATGCGACCGTTCGGCCCGACGAGCCGCCGAACCCGTTCGGAGGTCAGGTAGCGCCGGCCGTCGGCGGACTGGACCGGCAGCACGTCGGAGTAGACCAGGTAGCCGGGGTCGGTGTACTCGGTGGCGTGACTGACCGTGTACCGGTCGCCGTCGCCGGTGAGCTGAAGCAGCCAGGACGCGGCCTCGCCGGGTACCGAAGCGGCGACCAGGGCCAGCGGACGGCCGTCGACCTCACCGGAGAAGAGAATGCCGGAGGAGGGTACGTGCACCCGGTCGTCCACGGGCGAGCGCCAGTCGCGTACCGCCTCGGTGACGGCGGCGGTCGCCGTCGTGTCCTCGGCCAGTGAGCCGCGCGGCGGCCACACCGTCAAGGCGCCGTCCATGCTGTCGTAGCCGACCCGCAGGTCCCGTGCCTGACGCTCGGCGACCGGCCCGCACGCGGTGACCGCGATCAGCAGGGTGGACAGGCCGGTGGCGGTCAAGCCGCGCCAACGGGCTGGAGCCACCTGTCACGCCCCCGATCGGATCGCGTCGTCGTGTCGGAGGGCAATAGTACGAGATGTCCCGCCGATGCTTCGGGCCACCGTACGCTGCGTCGCGCGGTCACCACACCGGCCACAGGGGACATCGCGTCTGACTTGGGGCACTTTCCCCACTCGGGTAGACTCCGCCGACTGTGACGCCTGCCGAGACCCGCGCCGCCGCGCTGCCGAGATCCGCCGACGTCGCCGACTCTCCGTCCGAAGTTGTCACCGTGGGTGACGGGGCGCGCAACGACGCCGACGCGCTCACACCGGAGACCGCACCCACCGTCGAGCCGGCCATGGTCCAGGCCGTGGCGATCGACGGAGCGGCACCCGCCACCGAGGCACCCGCCACCGAGGCCGGGGCTGACGGGCAGCTGCCGGAGACCGCGTCGGCCGACGGTACGCGAGGTGCCGACGACGTCGACGCCGCACCGGAACGCCGACGCCGGTTCAGGTGGACTCCCCGGCGACGGGATCTCGCCGTCTTCGGCGGGTTCCTGGTGACCGCGCTCTGGGTGACCAGCCAGATCTGGATGGACCCGGCCGGGCGGGTGGCCTCGCTCTACAGCAGCGACCCGGCCCAGGTGCAGTTCTTCCTCGCCCACTCGGTACGAGTGGTCCTGCACGGCGAGTTCCCCTTCTTCACCGAGCAGTTCAACTACCCCGACGGGGTCAACCTGATGGCCAACACGGCCATCCTCGCCCTGGGCATCCCGATGGTGCCGGTGACCCTGCTGTTCGGACCGGCCGTGACCTTCGTGCTGCTGGTGACGCTCGGTCTGGCCGGGACCGCCTCGGCCTGGTACTTCGTGCTGTCCCGGCACGTGGTGAGCAACCGGCTCGCCGCGGTGGTGGGCGGTTGGTTCTGTGGCTTCTCACCGGCGATGCTGTCGCACGCCAGCTGGCATCCGAACATCATCAGTCAGTTCCTGCTGCCGTTCATCGTGTGGCGGGTCATGGTGATCACGAGGTCGACCCGACCGTTTCGGGACGGTGCGCTGCTGGCCCTGCTGGTCACCGTGCAGGCGTTCATCAATGAGGAGATCCTGCTCTTCACCGCGATGGGTTGCGGGATCTTCCTGATCGCGGTGGTCGTCCAGCGGCCCGGGCTCTGGTCGGCGGCCTGGCGGCCGTTGGCCAAGGCGCTGGCCACCTGCACGGTGATCGCCGGCGCGCTGCTGGCGTACCCGCTGTACATCCAGTTCGCCGGTCCGATGGCGTATCACGGGCTCAGTGAGGCGGTGCGTGACTACGGCAACGACATCGCCGCCTACTTCGCCCCCGGTTCACCCACCGTCGGCGGCAACCAGCGGGCGAACGTCAACCTCGCGCCGAACTACTCGGAGGAGAACGCGTTCTTCGGGTGGAGTCTGGCGCTGATCGCCGTCGGGATCGTCCTCTGGCTCCGGCGGGAGGTGCTGGTCCGGGCGCTCGCCGCGACCGCCGCGTTCTACGCCATCCTCTCCCTCGGCGAGCGGGTCAGCTGGTGGGACCGGGAACTGGTCGTCGGTCCGTGGGAGTGGCTGGTCCGGCTGCCGTTGCTCGACGCGGTGGTGCCGACCCGGTTCGGCATGATCACCAGCGTGGTGGTGGCGATCCTGCTGGCCCTGGCCATCGAGCGGACCAGTACGCTGTCCCTGGACCGGCGGACCGTGCGTACGCTCACCGCCGCCGGTCTGGTGCTCGCGTTGCTGCCGATCACCCCCATGCCGCTGCCGATGACGTCCCGACCGCCGGTGCCGGACTTCATCACCTCCGACCGGTGGCGCGCCTACGTCGCGCCGGACCAGACGCTGGTGCCGATCCCGGTGCCGAGCATGGGCAACACCCACGGCATGCGCTGGGCCGCCGCCACCAACCTCGATTTCAAGATCCCCGGCGGCTACTTCCTCGCCCCCCGCAACGGCAACACCGGCGACCCCGGTCGCTTCGGTGGCCGACCCAGCGGCATCGGGAAGCTGCTGGAGGAGGTCGCCACCACCGGCCGGACCCCTGAGCTGAACGACCGCCAGCGACGCCGGTCCCTGGACGAGCTGCGGTACTGGCGGGCGGCGATCCTGGTGCTGCCGGTCCGGCAGCCGCACTCGGAGTCACTGCGGCAGACCGTCGAGCAACTGGTCGGACCGGCCCGGCTCGAACTGGACGTCTGGGTGTGGGACGTACGGTCACTCACCGACCCCCGGGCCTGATGTCGGTCGGTACGCTCGATCGGGAGGCGCAGACCCGCCCCCGTCGCCGTTGGCGGCTCCGCCCGGGTATGCCTGATTTGGCGGTGGTGGCCGGCTACCTGGCGCTGGCCGGCTGGCTGACCAGCCGGCAGTGGGGCCGACCGGACCGACTCTTCCACCAGGCCGGCGACCAGATCCTCTTCGAGTGGATGCTGGCCCACGCCGCCCGGGTCGTCTCCGGTCGGGCACATCCACTGTGGAGCGAAGCGCTGAACGCGCCCGACGGGGTGAACCTGATGGCCAACACCTCGGTGCTCGGCCTCGGCGTCCCGCTGGCCCCGGTCACCCTGCTGTTCGGCTCGCAGGTGGCCTTCGGGGTGGCGGTGGTCGGGTGCCTGGCCGGCACGGCCACCGCCTGGTACGTACTGCTGCGCCGCCGGCTGGTCGAATCCCGGCTGGCCGCCGCGGTCGGCGGACTGGTCTGCGGCTTCGCGCCCGGCATGGTCGCGCAGGCCGGATCGCACCTGCACATGGCCGCCCAGTTCCTGGTGCCGGTGATCCTGGCACTGGTGTTCGCCCCCGACCCCGCCGATGCGAACGCGTCCTCGTCGGGCATCTGGTCGCGGGTGTGGCGCCCCGGGGTGCTGCTCGGTCTGGTCGTGACGTACCAGGTCTTCCTCGGCGAGGAGGTGCTGCTCCTGGCGGCGCTGGCCGCCGGCGTCCTCGTCGTCGGGTACGCGCTGGCCGACCGGGCCGCCGCACGTCGGCTCGCCCCGGCCACGGCCGGCCGGATCGCGGTCGGCGCGGTGGTGGCGGCGGCGCTGCTGGCCTACCCGCTGTGGTTCCAGTTCTTCGGCCCCGGCCACTACCGGGGGATGCCGTTCCACGCGTACGGCTTTCAGTTGGACGCCGCGTCGTTCACCGCCACCGCCCGGCAGACCGTCTTCGGCGACCATCGCCTGCCGGCTCTGCTGGCACCCAACGCCACCGAGGAGAACTCCTTCTTCGGGCCGGGTCTGCTGGTGCTGGCCCTGGTCGTGACGGTGTGGCTGTGGCGTCGCCCGCTGGTCCGGGCGCTGGCCGGCTGCGCAGTGGTGTTCGCCCTGCTCTCCCTCGGTCCCCGGGTACGCCTCGACGGAGCGTTGACCGACCTGCCCGGTCCGTACCGGCTGATCGCCGAGCTGCCCCTGCTCGACCACGTGGTGCCGGCCCGGTTCGCGCTGGTCTGCGTGCCGGTGCTGGGCATCCTGCTCGCCCTCTCCGTGGACCGGGTGCGACGGCAGGCGGTCAGCACCGCGACGCGACCGGACGCGGTGCCGGTGCGGCTGCTCTGGGCCGGCGCGATGGCCGCCGCGCTGCTGCCGCTGACCCCGACCCCGATCCGTACCGTCCCGGTCTGGCAGGTGCCGGCGTTCGTGGCGGAGGGCACCTGGCGGGCCTACGTGCCGGCGGGGCGGACCGTGGTGGCCGTGCCGCCGGTGACCAACGCGGGCCAGAGCCCGGCGATGCTCTGGTCCGCCCGCACCGGGTTGGCCTTCACCGCACCGGGCGGATTCTTCATCGGCCCCCGTTCCCCGGACGACCCGGCGGCCCGGTGGGGCGCCCCGGACCGGCCCACGTCGTTGCTGCTGCGCCGGGTGGCCGACACCGGTGAGCTGCCGCCGATCAGCGACACCGACCGCCGGCAGGCGGTGGCCGACCTGAGGCACTGGCGGGCGGCCGTGGTCGTGCAGGGCGGACTGCACCACGGTGACCCGGTGCGTAGGACGGTCGAGGCGCTGCTCGGCCCGGCCCGGGAGATCGACGGTGCCCTCGTCTGGGATGTCCGGCCTCTCGTGGGCTGACGCGTCCGCGGGCGGCTCCGGCGGCAGGTGGCACACTCGTCGGGGTGAACGACGTGGCCGCATCGCCGGCGGAGGGCGAGCTGGAGAGTGTCAGTCTGGTGGAGCTCGCCGTCGCCCGGCTGACCCGGGAGATCCTCAGCGGCCGGAGTGATCCCGGTGAACGGCTGGTGGAGGAGCAACTGACCCGACGGCTCGGGATCAGCCGGGCGCCGCTGCGCGAAGCGTTGCGGCTGCTGGCGCAGCGGGGCCTGGTCGAGCACGTCCCGCGCCGGGGGGTCCGGGTCGCCACCCTGTCCGATCGCGACGTGCGGGAGCTGTACGAGCTGCGTGACGTGCTGGAACGCTTCGCGGTGCGGTCGGCGATCCCGGTGCGTCGGGACAGCGACCTGGCCGGACTGCGGGCGGCGTTGGACCAGATGCGGGAGGCGACCCGGGACGGTGATCGGCTGGCGGTGGCCGAGTCGCACCGGGCGTTCCACGTCGCGCTGGTGGCGCTGGCCGGCAATCGGCAGCTCTCCACCGTGTACGACTCGATTCTGGTGAAGTTGCAGCTGTACATGGCGATCAACCTGCGCCGCGAGGCGGAGGTGGCGCAGCCGCAGGACGGCGTCCACCGGCACGAACGGCTCTTCGAGGCGGTCGCCGCCGGTGACCCGGAGCTGGTGCTTGCCGTGCTGTCCGAGCACGGGGCGCGCTCGTATCTCGGCTAGCTCCTCCGGTCGGCCGTCACGGCGTCGTTACCTGGCGCGCGCCCCCTGGAAACACAACTGTCGACAATCGACTGTATGCCAGAGCGGATCGGATCGATCTCGGAGCTGCGGTCGGCGTACCGCCACGGCGGCCTGACCCCCACCGACCTGGCGGAACGGGTCCTGGCCGGGCTGTCCGGAGCGGACGACGGGCCGGTCTGGATCAGCACCGTGCCGGCCGGCCAGCTCCTCGCCCGCGCCGAGCGGCTGGCGGCCACCGCCGACCCCGCGACCCTGCCGCTGTACGGGATACCGTTCGCGGTCAAGGACAACATCGACGTCGCCGGCATGACCACCACCGCCGGCTGCCCCGACTTCGGGTACGCCGCCGTCGAGGACGCGCCCGTGGTGCGCCGGCTGCTCGACGCCGGTGCCCTGCTCGTCGGCAAGACCAACCTCGACCAGTTCGCCACCGGCCTGACCGGGTCGCGTTCGCCGTACGGCAGCTGCGCGAGCGTCTTCGGCGGAGGGTTGATCTCCGGCGGTTCCAGCTCCGGCTCGGCCGTGGCGGTCGCCGCCGGCCAGGTCAGCTTCGCCCTGGGCACGGACACGGCCGGCTCCGGCCGGGTGCCGGCGGCGCTGAACGGCATCGTCGGCCTCAAGCCCACCCGGGGCCTGCTCAGCACCGCCGGAGTGGTGCCCGCCTGCCGTTCGCTCGACTGCGTCTCGGTCTTCGCCACCGACGTCGCGGACGCGGTGGACGTGCTGCACGCCGCGCGCGGCGTCTCGGCGGCCGACCCGTGGGGGCGTCCGCTACCGGCGGAGCGGGTGGTGGCCCGCATGCCGGGCACGCTACGCCTCGGTGTGCCCCACGCAGAAGACCTGGAGTTCTTCGGCGACGCCGGACAGGCGGTCCGGTTAGCCGCGGGCGTGCAGGCGCTACGGGGTCTGGTCGGCCAGGTCGGGTCGGTGCCGTTGCAGAGCTTCCTCGAGGCGGGCGAGCTGCTCTACCAGGGACCGTGGGTGGCCGAACGGCTCGCCGGGCTGGACGGCTTCCTGCGGGAACATCCCGAGGCCGTCCTGCCGGTGACCCGCAGCGTGCTGGAGACCGGCCGGCGCTACGACGCGATCGACGCCTTCCGGGGGCAGCACCGGTTGCGCGAGTTGCGGGCCCAGGTCGACCAGCTGTGGCACGAGGTCGACGTGCTGGTGCTGCCCACCGTCGGCACGACCTTCACGCTCGCCGAGGTCGCCGAGGACCCGATCGGCCGTAACACGGTGCTCGGCCGCTACACCCAGTTCGCCAACCTGCTCGACCTGGCGGCGGTGACCGTGCCCAACGGGTTCACCGCAGCGGGCCGGCCGGCGAGCCTGACCCTGCTCGGCCCCGCGTTCAGCGACACCACTTTGGCGCAGCTCGCCGCCGCCTTCACCGCCGCTTCCCGGGCCACCCCTGCTGCCGCCGCGCCCGCCGACCAGGCCGGCACGGACCTGCCGGCGCCAACCCCGGTGGGTGCCCGTCCGCCGGCCGTACCCACCGCCTCGGTGACCGGGTCGGCGCAGGTGCTGATCGCCGTCGTCGGGCGGCACCTGGCCGGCGAGTCCCGCAACGCGGAGCTGACCGAACGGGGCGCCACGCTCGCCGGTGCCGCACGCACCGCGCCGCGCTACCGGCTCTACCGCCTGGCGACGGCCGACGGCGCAGGACTGCCCGGCCTGGTCCGGGTCGCCGACACCGACCCGGACGGGCACCCGATCGAGGTCGAGCTGTGGCGGCTGCCGGTGGCCGCCGTCGGCGAGCTGCTGACCGGGGTGCCGGCCCCGCTGTCGCTGGGCTGGGTCCGGCTGCACGACGGGCGGGACGTGCTCGGTTTCCTCTGCGAGGCGTACGCGGCCGTTTCGGGTGCCGAGGACATCAGCGCCGCCGGCGGGTGGCGGGCCTACCGCCGGGCCGCGGCGCAGCGGAGTTGACAACCGGAGGAGGAGAGGATGGGCAGCATCGGGCCGGTAACGGCGAACCCCTACCCGTGGCCGTACGACGGCACGGCCGACACCGCGCGTACCGCACTGCTCTGCATCGACTGGCAGACCGACTTCTGCGGCCCGGGCGGCTACGTCGACGCGATGGGCTACGACATCGGCCTCACCCGGGCCGGGCTGCCGGCCACCGCCCGGCTGCTGGAGCACGCCCGGTCGCTCGGCATGCTCGTCGTGCACACCCGGGAGGGGCACGACCCCGACCTGTCCGACCTGCCGGCGAACAAACGCTGGCGCTCGGCGCAGATCGGCGCCGAGATCGGCGCGGCCGGACCGTGCGGACGGATCCTGGTCAAGGGCGAGCCCGGCTGGGAGATCGTGCCCGAGGTCGCCCCGGCGCCCGGCGAGGTGGTCGTCGACAAGCCCGGCAAGGGCGCCTTCTACGCCACGAATCTCGACCTGGTGCTGCGTACCCGGGGGATCACCCACCTGATCCTCACCGGCATCACCACCGACGTCTGCGTGCACACCACGATGCGCGAGGCGAACGACCGGGGCTACGAGTGTCTGATCCTCGCCGACTGCACCGGTGCCACCGACAAGGACAACCACGACGCCGCGCTGCACATGGTGACCATGCAGGGCGGCGTGTTCGGCTGCGTCGCCACCTCCGACGCCGTCATCGCCGCCACGACCAGGTGAGGTGAGCCATGTTGACAGTTGCCGCGGCGCGGCCCTTCCCGTACACCTTCGACCCCGCGACCACCGCGCTGCTCGTCATCGACATGCAGCGCGACTTCCTGGAGCCCGGCGGTTTCGGCGAGAGTTTGGGCAACGACGTCGGCCAGCTGCGGCGGACCATCGCGCCGCTGACGAGGCTGCTGGCCGCCGCCCGGGCCGCCGGACTGACGGTCGTGCACACCCGGGAGGGGCACCTGCCCGACCTCTCCGACTGCCCACCGGCCAAGCTCAACCGGGGCCTGCCGAGCAAGCGGATCGGCGACCCGGGGCCCAAGGGCCGGATCCTCGTCCGGGGCGAGTACGGCCACGACATCGTCGACGAGTTGGCGCCGCTGCCCGGCGAGCCGGTCGTGGACAAGCCGGGCAAGGGCGCCTTCCACGCCACCGGGCTGGACGCCCTGCTCACCGAGCGGACCATCCACAGTCTCCTGGTCACCGGGGTGACCACCGAGGTGTGCGTGCACACCACGGTCCGGGAGGCCAACGACCGTGGGTACGAGTGCCTCGTGCTCGCCGACTGCGTCGGGTCCTACTTCCCCGAGTTCCATCGGGTGGGGCTCGACATGATCGCCGCCCAGGGCGGCATCTTCGGGTGGGTCGCCGACTCGACGGACGTGCTCGCCGTGCTGCCCACCACCCCCGTGTTGCAATCCTCCTCCTGACCGGGAGCAACCATGGTCCCCACCAGACCCTCCGTCGCGTCGCTGCCGTACTGGGTGCGCGGCGACACCAACGCGTTCTTCGGTTTCGGCGTCAACGTCCTGGTCAACGTGCTCACCCTGACCGGGCTCTGCCTCTTCGTGGTGAACCTGCCCGAGCGGGAGGTGTTCGGCACGATCCTGCCGGCCCTCGGCATCGCCCTGGTCGCGGGAAACATCTACTACACGCACCTGGCCCGCCGGCTGGCCCGGCGGGAGAACCGCTCCGACGTGACCGCCCTGCCGTACGGGCCGAGCGTGCCGCACATGTTCATCGTCATCTTCGTCATCATGCTGCCCATCTACCTCAGCACCGGTGACCCGGTGCGCGCCTGGGAAGCGGGGCTGGCCTGGGCCTTCATCATCGGCGTGATCGTGCTGATCGGTGCGTTCGTCGGTCCGTACATCCGTCGCTACACGCCGCGTGCGGCGCTGCTCGGCACGCTCGCCGGCATCTCGATCACCTTCATCTCGATGAACCCGGCCGGCCAGATGTGGCGGCTGGCCTGGATCGCTCTGCCGGTCCTGGCGCTGCTGCTGATCGGCCTGCTCACCGACGTGAAACTGCCGTTCAACTTCCCGATCGGGCTGGCCGCCCTGCTGCTCGGTACGGCGATCGGCTGGCTCGGCGGGGCGATGTCGGTGCCGGACGTCACCGCTGCGGCCCGGGACATCGCGTTCGCCGTCCCCACCTTCCAACTCGACCTGCTGCTGCGTGGGCTCTCCGACATGGCGCCGCTGCTGGCGACCGCGATCCCGCTGGGGGTCTACAACTTCACCGAGGCGATGACGAACGTGGAGAGCGCGGCCACCGCCGGGGACAACTACAACCTGCGCAGTGTGCTGCTCGCCGACGGGGCCGGCGCGGTCATCGGCTCCGCCCTCGGCTCGCCGTTCCCCCCGGCGGTCTACGTCGGCCACCCGGGCTGGAAGGCCGCCGGTGGGCGTACCGGCTATTCGATGGCGACCGGGATCGTCATCGCCCTGCTCTGCTTCCTCGGGATGTTCTCCCTGCTCGGCGCGATCTTCCCGACCGCGGCGATCGTGCCGATCCTGCTCTACATCGGGCTGCTGATCGGCGCCCAGGCGTTCCAGGCGACGCCCCGGGCACACGCCGCGGCGGTGGTGGCGGCCCTGATACCCAACATCGCCGCGTGGGCGACCGGGCAGATGAACAACGCCCTGGCGGCGGCCGGCACCACCGCCGCCGAGGTCGGCGACGAGGCCCTGGCCGGTGCCGGAGTGGTCTACGACGGCCTGCGCATTCTCGGCGAGGGCGCGATCCTCGCCGGTCTGGTGCTCGGCGCGATCGTCGCCTTCATCATCGACAAACGCTTCGTCCAGGCGGCCATCTTCGCCGCCTCGGGATCGGTGCTCGCCTTCATCGGCCTGATCCACGGCGAGGAGGTGCGGTGGAACGCCAACGGTCAGGTGGCGCTCGGCTACCTGTTCGTGGCGGTGATCTGCGCGATCTTCGCGCTCGGCAAGTACCCGCCCCGGGTGCCCGAGCCGGAGGAGGCCGAACTGGACCGCCTGCACGGCGGGGACTCTCCGGCACCCCCGACTCCCGCCGTCACCGGCCCGGCGGTTCCGGTGGCGACCGGCGAGCCGGTCGGCGACGAGAAGCGCGAACCGGCGGTGAACAGCTGAACTCCGGCCGGGCGGCGGTGCGGCCCGCACCAGCCCGCCGCCGCCCGGCCGGGTGCGCCCACCCACGTCCCGCCCGCCCAGAAAGGACCCTCGCCGGATGGAGATCGACCGGACGGACGTGGTCGCCGAGGTGACGGCCGCCTTCGCCGGCTACGAGCAGGCGCTCGTGGCCGGCGACGTCGACGGAATCTGTGGATACTTCTGGGACTCCGAGGCCACCGTGCGCTTCGGCCTGGCCGACCACCAGTACGGGCTCGACGAGCAGCGCAAGTGGCGGGCCGTGCAACCACCGCTGCCGCCCGGCCGCCGGCTGGTCGACACGGTGGTCACCGCCTTCGGCGCGGACCTCGCGGTCGTCACGACCCGGTTCGGGTACGCGGGCGGCGCCACCACGGGCCGGCAGACGCAGACCTGGGTACGCCTACCGGAGGGCTGGCGGATCGTCACCGCCCACGTCTCCGAGCCGCTGCCGTCCGACCCGGGATGACCACCTCTCACACCCGGTCGCGTACGTCCCAGAGCCAGACGTCGTCGACCCGCTGCGGCTCACCGAGCAGCGCGGTCAGCAGTTCCCGCAGCACCGGCTCGCGGGGATGCGCGCCGAGCACCACCACCGACGCCCGCCAGAAGCGCAGGTCCGCCACCGCCTGCTGGCGGTTCTCGTCGCTGATCTCGGGCAGCTCACCGGCGTCCATGGTCTGGTAGATGAGGGTGCTGGTGGGCCGGTTCGGGGCACCGAAGACCCCCTCGCCGTCCTCGTTCGGGCCGATGAAGTAGCCGGCCGGGATCGGGAACTCGTGCCCGGTCAGCGCGCTCCACCGCAGCGTGGACAGGCCGTGCACGTTGCTGGGGATGGGCACCGGCACCAGCGTGCGGCCGTCCGGCACGTACGGTCGCCAGGCGCCCGAGGTGATGAAGTCCGGCGGCGCGTCGACCGGCTCGGCGGGCAGCGGACGGGGCAGCAGCGGCAGCAGGGCGAGGGTGATCGCGGCGTACCCGACGACGTGCTGCCAGCGCAGTCGCCGCCGGTCGGTGACCGTGGCCTCCGGGGCGCGGGGCGCCGGCACCGGCGGCCGGTGGCTGCGTGCCACCGCGTCCCAGGCCAACGTCAGCAGTACGCCGAGCGCGGCGGTGGTCACCAGGGTCAGCCGGGTCGGCATCATCATCTCGACGAGTGGCAGATCCGCCGGAATGTACGACCACGGGCCGGCGATCCCGGTCAGCTCGCCGTTGAACCGGATCTCCGGGCCGAGCGCGGCGACCGAGAAGACCACCACCAGCACGGCCAGGATCCGGGCCACCAGCGAGCGGCGTACCAGCAGGGCCAGGGCCACCACCGACAGCAGCACCAGCGGCCAGCCGAACCAGGTGTTCTGTTCGGTCATGCCGATGGTCGCCTCCACCGCCTCGTCACCGGCGATGGTGTCGCGGGGGAAGGTGACGAACGCGACGACGTCCTCGCCCCAGCTGTGGAACACCCCGCCCTGAAGCCCCCGGTAGGACTGCGGACCGTTGAACTGGAACCAGATCGGGTACGCGGTCAGCAGCAGCGCCACCCCACCACCGACGCCCAGGCCGGCCGCGAACGTGCCGGCCCGTGCCCACGCCACGCGCGGACGCATCGCCGCGTACGCGATCACGACGACCAGGCAGGCCAGCGCCGTGAGCAGCAGCATCTCCTCGTTGATGAAGATCTGGTACGCGACCAGCAGCCCCAGCACCAGCCCGTTGCGCCGCCACCGGCCCGGCTCGACCAACCGGAACACCCGCACCACGATCAGCGGCAGCAGGAAGTTGGAGACGAAGTTGGGCTGACCGTTGGCGTGGTGCACGATGCCCGGGGCGAAGCCCAGGAACGCGCCACCGACGAAGGCCGCCGCGCGGGAGCGCACCAGGTGCCGCGACAGCATCCAGTACGAGGTGCCGGCGGTGGCGGCCAACGCCCCACCCAGGTAGAGCGCGTACACGACCTGGGGACCGAGCAGCATGGTCAGCGGCGCCAACGGCAGGGTCACCCCGAGCAGCGAGGTGTTGGCCATCATGTTGACCCCGTCCGGGGCGTTCTGCCGGGCGGTGAAGAGCGGGTTCTCCAGATGCTGCACCGAGTACGCACCGTGTGCGAAGAGCCACTCGAACCAGCTGTGGTCGGTGGGCAGGTGCGACGAGACCCGGTTGTTCACGTCGGCCCAGTAGTTCAGGCAGACGACGACGCCGAGCAGCACGTAGGCTCCGATGGCCAGCACGTCGGCGCGTGTCGGCCGCCGCCGGGGACGTGTTGTCGTTGATCGCGTCTCGACGGTCTCGGAGACGGGGTTCAGCGAGGGATTCACCACCGGCACAGCCACGACGGGCCATCGTACAGGCGGAACCCCGCCCGCCCGCCGCGCGTCTGGTGTGTGTCAGGGGAGGACAGGCGTGACGTTGATCGACCTCGGTGAGCTGACCGAGCGGACCGATCCGCCAGTGCCACGCCGTCGATCCGGGCCGGGTGGTCACCGGGTGGCGGTCGTCGTGGTGGCACTTGTCGCGCTGCTGACCCTGGCGGGCGGCGCACCGCCGGCCGGACGGATCCACGCGATCGTGCCCGCAACCCTGGGCAGCGACCTGTTCATCGCCGCCGATCAGGTCTTCACCGTCTCCCCGACGCCCGGGGCCACCGACGGCAGCCAGGAACTGCTCGCCTATCCGCGGCCCGATCGTCCCACCGACGCACCGCAGCTGCTGACACCGCTGTGGCGGGTGCCAGTGCCCCCGGGCAACCGGGTCTACCGGGTGCATCCGGTCGCCGACGCCGGGGTCCTGGTCGCCATGGGTCGGCAGGAAACCGGCACCAGCCAGACGTTGCGACTCGACGCCCACACCGGCGAGGAACGCTGGCGGGTACCCGGTATCGCGGTTCTCGACACGCCCGGCTGGGCGCTGCTGCGCACCTTCACCGACAGTGAGCCGACCGTGCTACGGGTGATCGAGCTGGCCGACGCCCGTGAGCTGTGGTCCATGTCGTTGTCGGCGGCCAGCGTCGACTACCGGCAGCGGGACGACGGGACGCTCGACAGCATCGTGGTGGCCACGGTCGACGGCGAGGTCCAGGTGATCGACCCGATGACCGGGACGGTACGCCATCGCCTTCCCCCACCCGCCGACCACGCGAGCGGCTACCAGCAGGCGTGGGTCGCCGGCGACCTGGTGACGGTGGTACGCAACTCCAGCAGCATCACCGCGCTCAGCGTCGACGGTCTGACCCAGCGCTGGCAGGTGACCGTGCCGACGGCGACCTACGTCACCGACTGTGGGCCACTGCTCTGCGCCGGGCTGGCCGGCGGCGGGTTGCAGGTCCTCGACCCGGCCACCGGGGCGGTGCGCTGGAGCAGTGACGACATTCTCGACCTCGTGCTTGTCGATGAGCGTCACGTCCTCGCGGTGGCGCGGAACACCAACGAGATGCTCACCCTCGACCTGGACACCGGCGCGACCCTGACCGAACACGGATCGTGGAACATGGTGGCCCGCTACGAGTACGCGCCGCAGGTGCACGTGGTGCGTCCGGTGCCCGAGGTGGGGCTGGTGCTGGCCCGACTCGACCCCACCGGGGCACCGGCGCGCCGGCTCGACCTGCTGCTCGACGCCGGCGGTGACTGCCAGAGCCGGTACGACCTGGTCGGCTGCCGCCTGCGCGACGGTCGTTACGGCATCTGGCAACTGCCCGACTGATCCCGTCCCGCGCGGCTGGCACGCACCTTCGTCCCGGCCGGTCCGGTCGGCACCCGTGCCGGCCGGCTTGGTCGGCGGCGTTACGTTGTCGGTGGTCGGCGGGCGAAAAGAGGCGGGCATGCGGGTACTGGTGGTCGAGGACGAGCGCAACCTCGCCGACGCGATAGCGCGGGGGCTGCGCAAACGGGGCATGGCGGTGGACGTCGCGTACGACGGCGACAGTGGCCACGAGATGGCCTTCGTGACCCGGTACGACGTGGTGGTGCTCGACCGTGACCTGCCCGGCCGGCACGGCGACCAGATCTGCGCGGAGCTGGCCGCGTCCGGCGAACTGACCCGGGTGCTGATGTTGACCGCCAGCGGCACGGTCGCCGACCGGGTCGAGGGGTTGCAACTCGGTGCCGACGACTATCTGCCGAAGCCGTTCGCCTTCGACGAACTGGTCGCCCGGGTGCAGGCACTCGGCCGGCGGGCCACCCCGGCCGCCCCGCCGGTGCTGGAGGTCGCGGACCTGGTGGTGGACCCGGCCCGCCGCACCGCCACCCGCGGCGGAGTGCCGGTCGAGTTGACCAACAAGGAGTTCGGCGTGCTCTGCGAGCTGCTCAAGGCCCGGGGTGCGGTGGTCTCCAGCGAGGAACTGCTGGAACGTGTCTGGGACGCCAACACCGATCCGTTCACCACGATCGTCCGGGTCACCGTGATGACGTTACGTCGCAAGCTCGGTGACCCACCGCTGATCGAGACCGTGGTCGGCGCCGGCTACCGGACGGCCGAGGTCGTGCAGTGACGGGTACGGCGCGCCGCCGGCTGCCCGCGCTGCGGCGGCCCGCCCTGCGGCTACGTCCCACGCTGCGGCTGCGGCTGACCCTGCTCAACGGCGTGCTGCTGGTCGGTGCCGGCGCGATCCTGGTGCTGCTGGCCTGGCTGCTGGTGCGGGACGCGTTGCGCCCCACCGACGAGCTGTTGCCCGGCACCACAGTGGTGCTCGCCGACGGGAGCACCCTGGAGGCCGCCGCATGGCAGCAGCGGCTCGTCGACGCGGCCTCCGGGGAACTGCTGGCCAAGGGGCTGGCCGCGCTGCTGGCGATCGGCATCGTCGGCGTGGTCGGGGCGTACGCGGTCGCCGGGCGCGCGTTACGCCCGCTGCACCAGGTCACCGCCACCGCGCGCCGGCTCGGCGAGACCACGCTGGACCAGCGCATCGGCTACTCCGGGGCGGACGACGAGGTGGCCGAGTTGGCTGACACGTTCGACGCCATGCTGGACCGGATCGCCGCCGCCTTCGAGGCGCAGCGACGGTTCGTGGCCAACGCCTCGCACGAACTGCGTACGCCGCTGGCGGTGATGCGTACCGAAATCGACGTGACGCTCAGCGACGACGAAGCGGACACGGCCGAGTACCGCCGGATGGCGACCGTGGTCCGCGACGCCTCCGAGCGCGCCAACGGTCTGGTCGACGCGCTGTTGGTGCTGGCGCGCAGCGAGGCGCAGGCCGGCCAACGGCTCGGCCGGCGCAGCGAGTTCGACCTGGCCGCCGGCACCGTCAACGCGCTCTCTGCCGTACGCCGGGAGGTGGAGCGGATCAAGCTGGCGGTCCAGACGTCGCTGAAGCCGGCGCCGGTGGTGGGTGATCCCGGGCTGCTGGACCGGCTGGCCGGCAACCTGATCGAGAACGCGGTCCGCTACAACCACCTGCACGGTCGGCTCTGGGTGCACACCGGCTCGGACGGGCAGCGGTCCTGGCTGGTGGTCGGCAACACCGGCTTCGAGGTGGACCCGGCCGACGTGCCGGGGCTGTTCGAGCCCTTCCGGCGGGGCGGCCGGGAACGGACCGGGGCACGCGGGTCGGGCCTCGGCCTGTCCATCGTGCGGGCGGTCTGCGACGCGCACTGCGGCACGGTGACCGCCGTCGCGCAGCCCGGCGGCGGCCTGGAGGTGACCGTCAGCCTGCCGGCTGCCGAAGCCGCCCGGTGAGGCGCGGCGAGTACCGCCCAAGGCCCAGCAAAGGCGGGGTAGACTAACGTGCTAGCTAACCTGGGAGGTGGGCATGTCGGCCGACGCTGTGCACTACAACATGCATGACGCCAAGACCCATCTGTCGCGCATCATCGAGCGTGTGGAACGCGGCGAGGAGGTCATCATCGACCGGGCGGGCACGCCGGTGGCGAAAGTCGTGCCGTTGGTGCGGCGGGTCAACCGCACCGCGATCGGCTCCCTCGCGGGGCAGGTGGATCTGTCGGGTGACTGGGACTCGCCCCAGACCAACGCGCCGATCGCCACCGATTTCGGTATCGGCGCATGAGCTTGCTGCTCGACACCCACGTCGCACTGTGGGCCATCGTTGGTGATGACACTCTTGACGCGGAGTTCCTCGAGCGGCTTCGCCACGACCCGGACATCTTCCTGTCTCCGGTCAGCCTGTGGGAGATCACCATCAAGCAGGCGGCCGGCAAACTCGCCGGACTGCCCGATCTCGCCGAGCGGGTACGGGACATGGGCTTTCGTGAACTGGCGGTGACCCACGGGCACGCGATTCTCGCCGGCCGTCTCCCACTGCATCACCGCGACCCCTTCGATCGGATGTTGGTGGCGCAAGCGACCGCCGAAGGCTTGACGCTGGCCTCCCGTGACATGTCGATAGCGATGTACGACGTCGATCTCCTCAAGGTGTGACAGGGACGTCGTTGGAGCCCGCTCCGGTGGTCGGTGACACGGGGGTCATTGAGCAGGCGTCAGCCGTCGAGGCTGTCGGCGGATAGCCGCAACACCAATACGTCCATCGGCGTGCCCCACGGCAACGTCGACTTCGTGACCCGCATCCACCCGGCCCGCTCGTACATGCTTCGGGCGGCCGACTCCGGGTTGGCTGCCAGGGTCGCGACCGGCTCAGGCCGCCCGTCGAGCAGGCGTCGCATCAGCTCAGCACCGACACCTCGACGGCGGAACCGTGGATGGACGATCCATTCCATGACCGCGAGCTTGTCGGCGGCGTGGAGATCGCAGGGCGGATTCCGGTCGGCGTTGCGTCACCACGCCCCGGCCGGCATCGTCCATCCGTACGCGGCTCCGGTCAACACATCACCCTGGTGGGCGGTGTGCAGGGTGAAGCCCTTGCGTTCGGCCTGCTCGGGTAGGCCGTCGCGGAAACCGGCCACCTCGTCCGGCCCCTCTTCATACGGAGGTTCGGCGTACACCACCGCGTACAGGTCGGCGAGGGCCGCCACCAAAGCGCTGGTCAGGCTGGTGTGCCGGGCGTAGGCGATGGCCATGGCCGGCCGCGCCGTGTCCGCGTCGGCGAGCGTCCAGGTGAGGCCCATGCCGAGCACCCTATCCAGTGGGCAGTGTGATGATCCGGTCCCGCGGGTCGATGGCCTCGATTCGGCGTCGCTCCCGCTCGGGCACTACCTCGATCACTGACCGGGCCACCTGGTACAGCAGTACTGTGTGATCAATGACTGGTAGTCCGTCGAGTACGTCGGCGGCATAACGGAGCCCGGCCGGGACATCCCCATCCTGGATGAGACAGGACGCGCGGTGCATGAGCAGCTGCGCCCGCTCTCGGCGCAGTTCCGTCGGGTAAAGCTCCAAGGCCCGGTCCTGCGCCGCCATTGCGGCGGCGGTGTCTCCGATGTTGGTCAAGACGTACGACTCGGTGTGCCGCAACCTGACCTCGGGCCAATCCGAAAATGCTGTCGGCGTCGGCCACCGTGTCGGGCGGCATCCGGTCGGTCATCTCCGCCGTCGCCGCAAGGGCTGATCTCGCCTCGGTTACCCGGTCGGCAACGGCGAGCGCCTGTGCCCGTCCGGAGAGCACGCCGACGTGCCCAACGCAGACCCTGTTTCCCGCGAGCCTGACCGTCTCGTCCGCCCGATCCAGGATCGCCGCGATCGGGCGGCCCTCATAGGTGCCGTTGACCGTTTCCCAGTCCCTCACCCACAGGCGGGTGTCGAGGCAGCCAGATCGGTCGGCGTAGCGGCAAAGCGTCATCCCACCAGCGACGTGCCGTGCCGTGCAATGCGGTCGTGGATACGCCCATGGCCATGATCGCTGACGTCGTGGTCGAGGCGGGTAGCTGTGGCGTCCTCAGGGCTGCGGTGACCGGGCCAGCCATACGTGGCATCCCCCGTCGGCGAAGGTGGCGCACGGTCGCCGCAGCCCTTCCACGAAGGAGTGGTGTGGCGTGCCGGTAGACCTTGACGTGCCACCCGGCCAGGTGCTGCTTCTGCTGCCCGGCGAGTGGTATCCGGAGCCGGGCAGGGCCGCCGGGCGCGGCGTCCTCGTGTCGGTGGTCGCGGTGAGCCGGCAGGTCGCCGCCGGACTGGTCCTGACGCATGCGCACGACTGCGACCACCGGCATCCCGAATGCGGACGCCATCACTGCAGGGAGGCGTACGTGCTGGTCGCCGCCAACAGGGCGTGCCTGGCCGGCGCGCGATGACCGACAGTGAGTCACGGGATCGGCTGCGGTTCGTCGTCGCGACCGATCCTGACCGACACCACCCGGACCGCCCTTCCTGGGACTGCGCCGGGTGCGGCGACGCGTGGCCGTGCGGCACGTCCGGGCCCACCTGCTGCACGCGTACGGTTCGGATGTGTCCGGCCTGTCCCTGGCGATGGCGGCCCACTACTACGACGCCATCGCCGACCTGACCGACGTGTCGCCGCAGGAGCTGCACCTGCGGATCGTCGGCTGGGTGCGTCGTGCGCAGCCCATCGCGGCGACCCGGTGCATGGGATGCGTGCCGACGATCCTGCCCGGCATCGAGCACGACTGCGGCGGGTCGAAGATCCCCACCGAAGAGTAGTGCTTCCGGTGCATCTGCCCGGAGACTGAATGTCTGCGCAGGCAGGACGCGATCCCCCGGCCGGTTCGGCGGCCAAACCCGACCGCTGCGGAGGCGACGGTGACGCCATTCGTCGGCTGATGCCAGGGTCGGGTACGGGTTGTCCGTCAGATGCCTCTTCGACGTCACTCAGACAGGACCGTCACAAGTAACTGACTGTGATACCAAAGATTCTTATTGCCCGGTTTGAGAGGGAAGCTCCGTGCAATTTGTAACGTGCATTGCCCTGATTCAAGAGCTGCTATAGCTTGTCGTGAAGCAACTATCGGCTGGACGAGCTGTTACGGGGAGCTTCGTGCGCTATGCCATTGTGCGCTGTCCATGAGGGCGGCTGCTGTCGGATTATTTTGTCTTCTCCTGAGTTTGTACGCCACATGGGCGTTGGTTCGAGCGTCTCGCAGAGTCGACCGCGATTTGCGCATTCTCGCGTCGCTGCCGTCGAATCGGCAGGACGATTCGGCGCCTGACAAGGACGATGAACTGAGGCAAGTCGCCTAGTTCTATCTGCTGAGCGGTGCATTACCAGTCTTGGGATGCGTCGCGCGGCACCGTGCGCTTTGTCGGCGATTCGAAGGTGGTTGTTCATTCGGCGGGATCGGCCCGCCGAATTTCACATTGGATTTCACATTGGGAGGATGCGTGTTATCTCGTCAGGTAAGTGTCGGGGTGGCGTCGGTGTTCATCGCCGCGTCGACCCTGGTTGCGCTGCCGGTGCAGGCGGCGGCACCGGAGGCTGCGGTTCCGCCGTCCGCCGGAATTGAGCCGGTGGTGTCGCCGCAGTCGGGGCCGAACGTGTGGCTGTTCGACTCCGCGTCTGAGCCGGTGGCGCGGGCGATGGCGGCGGGGGCGGCACCGTCGGTGCCGAAGGGCACCGGGCCGGTGCGCAACGGTACGCAGTTGTCGTTCTCGTTGACCGACCGACTGCAGGCGAAGGTGAACGTCGGCTCCGGGAATCTGCTGTTGACCAGCACGGAGTTGACGCTGCCGGGGATCGCGGAGAACGTGACCCTCGGGGCGTCGTTCAACAGCCTGCTCCTGGGCAGCGACATCGCCAACGGGGCGCACGGCCCAGGGTGGCGGACCCGCTCGGGAGTGGACGTACGGCTGATCGAGGCCACCGACGACAACTCGGTCACCTACGTGGCCGCCGACGGGGTGGTCGGGAAGTTCACCGCGTCGGGCTCGGGCTACACCTCGCCGGGTGAGTTCAAGGCGAAGCTGGCCCGCAACGGCACGGGCTGGAAGCTGACCGAGAACGACAGCGGCAAGGAGTTGTTCTTTACCTCGGACGGGGTGCTGGACAAGACCGAGGATCGAAACGACAACATCGTCGACTTCTCCTACAGCGGGGGGAAGATGTCGACCGTGACCTCGAACCGGGGCGTCGGGTCGGTGCGCACGGCAGCGGTGACCTACACCGGTGACCGGCTGACCCGTTACCGGCACACCGGCAGCGACGGCAACTGGCGTGACGTGTCGTACGTCTACGACGCCAACAACCGACTGAAGACGATCCAGAGTGCGACCTGGCGCAAGGTGTCCTTCGAGTACGACGGCTCCGGTGACCTGACGAAGATCCTCATGGAGGACGACACCTTCGTCACGATCACCTACGACGGGCAGCATCGGGTGACCTCGCTGACCCAGGTCACCGACAACGCCACGATGAAGGGCTCCACCACCCGCCTGGCCTACACCAGTTCCACGGTCACCGACGTGGCTGACCCCCGGCAGGATCTGTCGCTGCCGGTCACCTCGGTGCCGCACACCACCTACGAGCTGAACTCCAACAAGCGGGTCACGAAGGTCACCGACCCGGCCGGAAACAGCCGTAGCAAGACGTACACCCCGTTCAGCGACGTCGCGACGAGCGTCTCCGCCGAGGGCGGCACCACCACCAACACGCACGGCGCCAACAGCGGCCAATCCCAGACGAAGTCCGAGTCGCCCACCGGCGCCAGCGCGTCGGCCGCGTACGCGAACACGGCGACCTCGACGAATCCGACAGCGAACTTCCAGCCGTCGTCGTCAATCAACACGCAGGGCAACAGCTCGACCTACACGTACAACGGTGCCGGCAACAAGACCTCCAGCGAGGACGCCCTCGCCGCCGAGGCGAAGGTCGACTACAACAGCGACGGCACCGTCAAGTCGTCCACCGACCCCGGGAACGGCACCAACTCCACGACCTACAGCTACGACAGCGACAAGCAACTCAAGACGATGACGCCGCCGACCGGTAACAATCTGTCGGCGAAGACGTTCACCTACGACACATACGGCCGGCTGCGCACCGAGACCGCAGGGGGTTGCACCACCACCTACGAATACAGCCTCGACGACCGGATGACGAAGACCAGCTATTCCGGCTGCGCCGCCACCGGCACGGTCACCTACGAGCACGGTGGCTCCGGGAACCTGCTGATCCGTACCGATGTAACCGGCACCACCCTGTACCAGTACGACCAGCTCAACCGCCTGCGCAAGCGCACCGCCCCCGGCACCCCGGAGCAGACCTACCGCCCCGACGCCGCCGGCAACCTCGACGAAATCGTCGACGGGCGCGGCACCACGAAGTACTACTACAACACCCGCAACTGGCTGGTCCGGATGGACACCGCCGGCGGCACCCGCTACAACTTCGCCTACGACAAGGACGGCAACCGCACCAACATGTGGTTCGCCACAAACGACACCAACAGCACCTGGGCCTTGCGCGTCACTACCACGTACGACAAGTCCGACCGGCCCAAGCGCATCACCGCCACCCGCAATTCAGCCACTCCCGCCACCGTCTTCGACGTCACGTACTGCTACGCGAAGTACGTCTCCGGGCAGCCCTGCTCCACCGCAAAGGCCGACGACACCGGCCTACGGCAGTGGCAGAAGCACGAAGCCAGCGGACAGGTCACCCAGTACACCTACGACAAGGGCGACCGACTCACCAAGGCCGCCAACCATCATGCCAAGACCTACGACTACACCTATGACACCAACGGCAACCGGGAGACCGTCAAGGTCGACGGCACCACCACCCAGACCCTGACCTACAACAGCGCCAACCAGGTCACCACCACTAACAACACCTACGACACCCGCGGCAACCAGACCCGGACCAGCACGCCGGCGGTCAGCGGCATCGGTTACAACGCCGCCCGACAGATGACCACTGCCACCACCACCGGCACCACCACCTACGGCTACGCCGGCACCGACCAGGTCGAACTCACCCGTGCCGGTGGAATCAACCTGACCTACGGGTACGAAGACCAACACGGCATGCCGTGGCTCCAGTCCTGGAAGAACGGCGTCAACCTGAACGCCTACGTCGAGCGCGACGGCCTCGGCACCCCGCTCGGCCTGCGCATCGGCACCACCGACCACGCCTTCGTCCTAGACGGCCTTGGCTCCGTCGTCGCCGCCGTCAAAGCCGATGGCTCGTTGTCCGCCAACTACACCTACGACCCCTACGGCAACACCCTCAGCGCCTCAGAAACGGGCCTCGGGCAGGCCAACATCCTCCGATACGCTGGCGGCACCTACGACCCGGCAACCGCCTACACCAAATACGGCCAGCGCTGGTACAACCCCACCCAGGGCCGCTTCACCCAGCAGGACAACCTCAGCTTCATCGGCAGCACGCAGCGCGGCAACCGATACGCATATGCGGGAGGCAATCCAACGAACTATGTCGATCCTTCGGGTCAGGATTTCTGGGCCAAATTTATGGGGGGAATCACCACAGGTGCTGTTACCTATTCCTGCACGGCGGTAATCACGATGGCGACTGGTGGGGTTGGAGCGGTCGGTGCGGCCGGATGCTTCACTTTGGGCGTCGCAGCAGGTGCCTACGTGGAGGAAGAGGCTGAAGCGGATGGGTACTAGTATCCCGCCCCGGTAGCCGACAAGCTAGGAGCCGACTTTGAAGAGTGAAACTGCCAAAATTGTACTAGGTGTCGCTGCGGCGTGGATTCCTGCGGCGCTGATCTACTGCCTCATTACAGGCAGCCCCTTGTGGATGGGGATTGTGGCGGGTGTCCCGGCTATGTTTGCGGTTGGGCTCGCCGCATCCACTCTTGCCAAGAAGCAGAGGCACCACCGGAACGAGCAATTGTAAGTAACCGGCTGGCTGGTGATCTCGGGCGGTAACTCCGCCGCCCGGGATCACCGCCACTGTTGTCGGTGGGGCCGGCAAATCCGATTAAGCGACCGAGACCGATGGCTCGGCCCGGGGATCTGCGGCTCGTGCCGGCTATCGGGCAAATCCTTCGGCGTTCCGGGCTCGTCCCAGGCTCAACAACTGCCGAGCCCTCGCCTGGAAGGAGGGGCCCCGGTGCCCTGGCCGACGGTAATCGTGACCTTATATCGACAGTTGGTGCAGGTCTGTGTTTTGTGACGCGCTATGGTTGCAGCCCGGGATCACTAGTGCAAAGATCTTCGGGTCAGCTCGATCGAGGAGGGGGGTGCGTCGATGTTCACCATGATGCTGTCCGCGCCCCGCTCTGCCGGCTGACCGCTCACCTTCGCGGGGCACCTCAAGCGGGATCGCTGTCCCGCAACTCAGCGGACCAGTCACGCCAGTTCTGACCGCCCCGACGTCCGTGCCCGCAAGGCCGCCTCCGATCCCGCCGTGCCACGTCCAGCCTGTCGCAGGCTTGTCGGCACGGGCGGACGGCGGCCGGTGGGGCTACTCAGTCGGTGGCGAAGACCACGAGGACGACACATGAGCGCACGGATCCACAACATCGGAATCGACTGTCACGACACGTACGCCCTGGCCGGTTTCTGGGCCCAGGTCTTCGAGTGCCCCCGCCAACCGGACGACTTCCCGGGCGACCCGGAGGCCATGTTGCTGCCGCCAGGCGGTCCGGAGGTGCTGTTCCTGGCGGTACCCGAGGGCAAGACGGTGAAGAACCGACTGCACCTCGACCTGGAACCGACCGACCGGACCCGGGACGAGGAGGTCGAGCGGCTGCTCGGCATCGGGGCCCGGCACGTCGCCGACCACATCGGGCCGACCGGTGCCGGTTGGGTGGTGCTCGCCGACCCGGAGGGCAACGAGTTCTGCGTACTGCGCAGCGCTGCCGAGAAGGCGGCGGCCGGGCAAACGGCGGAAGGCCCCGGGACGGACGGCTGAGCGGAGCGACGCGTGACATCGGAGCGGCACCCCGCCGCTCCGATGTCAGCCCTGCGTACCGATCAGCGGCCGATGCCGTCCAGCGTGGCGACGTCCTCGGCGGACAGCGAGAGCCCCGCGCCGACGATGTTCTCGCGTAGGTGTGCCACCTTCGAGGTGCCGGGGATCAGCAGGATGTTCGGTGCGCGCTGCACCAGCCAGGCGAGGGCGACGGACATCGGTGTCGAGTTCAGCCGGGCGGCGACGGCCGAGAGTGCCTTGGACTGCACCGGCGAGAAGCCGCCGAGCGGGAAGAACGGCACGTAGGCGATGCCGTCGGCGGCGAGCTGCTCGACGAGGTCGTCGTCGTGGCGGTGGGCGAGGTTGTACAGGTTCTGCACGCACACCACCGGGGCGACGGCCCGGGCCTCGGCGACCTGCTCTGCGGTGACGTTGCTGACGCCAAGGTGACGGATCAGGCCCTGCTGCTGGAGCGCGGCGAGCGTCTCGAACGCCTCGGTGATCGAGCCGGGCTGGGGGCCTTCGGCGTCACCCATCCGCATGTTGACCAGATCGAGGGTGTCGACCCCGAGGGAGCGCAGGTTCTGGTGGACCTGCCGGCGAAGATCCTCGGGTCGGCGGGCCGTCGGCCAGCCGCCCTGTGCGTCGCGGTTCGCCCCGACCTTGGTGGCGATGAGCAGCGACTCGGGGTAGGGGTGCAGTGCTTCGCGGATCAGCTCGTTGGTGACGCGCGGCCCGTAGGCGTCGCTCGTGTCGATGTGGGTGATTCCCCGGTCGACGGCTTCGCGCAGCACGGCCAGGGCGCCGTCGCGGTCGGCGGGTGGCCCCATCACCCATGGCCCGGCGAGTTGCATGGCACCGTACCCGAAACGGGTGACTGCCCGATCGCCAAGTGTCCAGGTGCCGCCGGGAAGGGGAGTGGTGCGGGTGCTCATGGTGTCGCTTCCTCGCTGGAGAGACGGTGGCATGTCTTGCTTGCCCGCATCATTCTTGGAGAGCCACTTTCCATCGGGAAGTAGGCACTTCAAAGTGCGTAACGCCCCAGCAGCGAGAGGACGGCAATGACCACGATGAGGGCAGCTCAGCGGCAGGCGCAGGCCAGAGCGGACTACAACGCGTTCCTCGCAGCCTGCCCCAGCCGCCAACTGCTCGATCGGATCTCGGACAAGTGGGTCGTGCTGATCCTGTGCGCGTTGGGCGGCGACGCCTCCCCGCAACCCGGCGGTTCGGACGGGCCGAGGGCGATGCGGTACTCCGAGCTTGCTCGCCTGCTGGCCGGGGTCAGTCAGAAGATGCTGACCCAGACCCTGCGTTCGCTTGAACGTGACGGCCTGCTCACCCGTACCGTGACGCCGACCGTCCCGGTCACCGTCACCTACGAGCTGACCGACCTCGGTCTGTCGCTCCACCGCACGACACGCGAGATCAGGTACTGGGCTCAGGCCAATATGGGCGAGGTTCTCGCGCACCGCGACGACTACGACGCATCCGCCTCCTGACGCGGCGCCTGTCGTACACCACCGACCCCGGCGCGCGACGCGAAACGGCCGGCAACAGGGCTGGCGGGGTCGCCTCCGCCGCCCTGTTGCCGGCTGCGATCAGTCGCGCTGCTGGATCTGGCTGCGAATGGTGACGAACTCGGCCTGGGCGTCGGCGCGAGACGAGAAGAACATCACGATCAGGCCGACGCTGCCCCGGTCGGCCCAGGTGCAGACACCGAGCGGCACGTCCTCGGTCAGGCCGTCGCCGCAGCTGGCCTCACCGCCGAGCGGACCTGGATCGACCGAGGTCATGTTGCTGAGGCCCAAGTCGGCGGAGAGGCCCTGGACCGCCGCATCTAGTTCCTGCTTCGGGTCGGACATCAGGCCGGACGCGCCTGTGATCATGACGAGGTCCTCGCCGGCCGGGTCACCGTAGAAGGCACCCACCGCGCTGGTCTCGTTGCTCACCGTGGACCGAATTTCGCTGACCATCTCATCGGCCGCCCGCTGCAACTCCGGGTCCGTGTTCTTGGGCCGGCCGGCCAGGGTGGCCGGGGCGACCATCCGGGTCCGGGAAGCGTCCACGGCCTCGCTGACGTCGTCCTTGACCGCGAACCAGATGGCGGCGCCACCCCCGCCGCAGAGCACCAGCAGGACCGCGAGAACGATCAGTACGATCATCCAGACCCGGAACTTCTTCTTCGGCGGACCGACCGGCCCTGCACCGACCGGCCCTGCACCGACCGGCCCTGCACCGACCGGCCCTGCACCGACCGGCCCTGCACCGACCGGCCCTGCACCGACCGGCCCTGCACCGACCGGCCCTGCACCGACCGGCCCTGCACCGACCGGCCCTGCACCGACCGGCCCTGCACCGACCGGCCCTGCACCGACCGGCCCTGCACCGACCGGCCCTGCACCGACCGGCCCTGCACCGACCGGCCCTGCACCGACCGGCCCTGCACCGACCGGCCCTGCACCGACCGGCCCTGCACCGACCGGCCCTGCACCGACCGGCCCTGCACCGACCGGCCCTGCACCGACCGGCCCTGCACCGACCGGCCCTGCACCGACCGGCCCTGCACCGACCGGCCCTGCACCGACCGGCCCTGCACCGACCGGCCCTGCACCGACCGGCCCTGCACCGACCGGCCCTGCATCGGCGAGCCCTGGAGCAGCGAATCCCGGACCGGCCGGCCCCGGGCCGGGGAAGCCTGAACCGGTTGGGTACGGCTGGCCGGGTGGTGGGTAGGCGGGCGGAGGGTAGGTGCCGGGCACCGGTTGGCCGCCGGGCGGCTGCGGCGGGGCCGGCTGGGTGCCGGCCGGTGGGTACGGCGCCTGGCCCGGCTGAGGGTACGGCGCCTGGCCCGGCTGGGGGTACGCCCCCGGGGCCGGGTTCGGGTACGTACCCGGGGGTGGGTACGGGCCGGCGGGCGGCGGGTTGTGGTGCTCGTCCGAGGGGTGGGACATGCGGTCAGCTCCTGGGTTCGGGTGGATCGGTCATCGTAGCCAGGTGTCGCATCCGCACCAGCAGCACCACGAGAACGCGATTCGCGGTGGCCGCCCTGGTCGGGCGACCACCGCGATCGGTGTCGTTTGCCGCTCAGCCGGCCAGGCTGGCCGCGCCGCGCGGCAGGAACCGCTTACCGGTGACCCGCTCGCTGGTGCCGGTCCGGTCCAGGTACGGCGTGACGCCGCCCAGGTGGAACGGCCAACCGGCACCGAGGATCATGCACAGGTCGATGTCCTGCGCCTCGGCGACGACGCCCTCGTCCAGCATCAGCCGGATCTCCTGCGCCAGCGCGTCGAGCGCGTTGCGGCGTACCTGCTCCTCGGTGAGCGGCTGGTCGCCGACCACCAGCAGCTTCGCCACCTCGGCGTTGATCTCGTCGTCGACCACGATCGGCTGGCCGGAGTCGGCGATCCGCTTGAGGTTCTCGCTGACCCCGAACCGGTCCGGGAACGCCGCGTGCAGGGTGCCGCCCACGTGGTACGCGACGGCCGGCCCGACCAACTGGAGCAGGGCGAGGGGACGCATCGGCAGACCCAGCGGGTCCAGCGCGCGGTTCGCCACCTCCAGCGGGGTGCCGGCGTCGACGGCGGCGAACACGGTGCCCAGGAAGCGGGTCAGCAGCCGGTTCACCACGAACGCGGGGGCGTCCTTCACCAGCACACTCGACTTCTTGAGCTGCTTGCCGACCGCGAACGCGGTTGCCAGGGTGGCGTCGTCGGTCCGCTCGCCCCGGACGATCTCCAGCAGCGGCAGTACCGCTACCGGGTTGAAGAAGTGGAAGCCGACCACCCGCTCGGGGTGCTCCAGCTCCGCCGCCATCTCGGTGATCGACAACGAGGAGGTGTTGGTGGCGAGCACCGCCTCCGGCTTGACGATCTTCTCCAGTTCGGCCCAGACCTGCTTCTTGACGTTCAGGTCCTCGAAGACCGCCTCGATGACGAAGTCGGCGTCGGCGAAGACGGACTTGTCGACCGAGCCGGACACCAGGCCGTACAGCTTCGCGGCCGTGCCCTTGTCCATCCGGCCCTTGCTGACCGCCTTCTCGATCTGGGTGTGCACGTAGCCCACGCCCTTGTCGACCCGCGACTGGTCCAGGTCGGTCAGCACGACCGGCACCTGGAGGCGGCGGGCGAACAGCAGCGCCAGCTGGCTGGCCATCAGACCGGCGCCGACGATGCCGACCTTCGTCACCGGCCGGGCCAGGCCCTTGTCCGGCGCGCCGGCCGGCCGCTTGGCCCGCCGCTGCACCAGGTCGAAGGCGTACAGGCCGCTGCGCAGCTCCTCGGAGAAGACCAGGTCGGCCAGGGCCTCGTCCTCCGCCGCGGTGCCGGTGGTGAAGTCGGCGTCCTTCGCCGTCTCCAGCAGATCGAGCGCCTTGTACGCGGCCGGTACCGCGCCGTGCAGCCGCTGGTCCAGCGTCTGCCGGGCGAAGTAGAGCACGCCCGCCCACATGTCCTTGTCGACCTCGGGCCGGGTCACCTCGACCTGGCCCCGGACGACACCGGCGGCCCACTCCAGCGACCGCTCCAGGAAGTCGGCCGGCTCCAGCAGCACGTCCGCGATGCCCAGCTCGGCCGCCTGCTTCGGCTTGAGCATCTTGTTCTGCATCAACGGGTTCTGGATGATCACCTGGGTGGCGGCCGGGATGCCGATCAGGTTCGGCAGCAGTTGGGTGCCGCCCCAGCCCGGGATCAGCCCGAGCGAGACCTCCGGCAGCGCCAGCGCCGCCGCGCCGGCCGACAGGGTCCGGTAGTGGCAGTGCAGCGCCAGCTCCAGGCCGCCGCCCATCGCCGCGCCGTTGACGAAGGCGAAGGTCGGTACGGAGCTGTCCTTGAGCCGGGCGAAGACCCGGTGACCCAGCCGGCCGATCTCCAGCGCCTGCTCGCGGTCCGCGAGCTGCGGCAGGCCGGTGATGTCCGCGCCGACACAGAAGATGTACGGCTTGCCGGTGACCGCGATGAACGCCGGGTCGGCCGCGAGCGCGGCGCTGATCGCCTCGTCCAGGCTGGTCAGGCCGCCGGGGCCGAAGGTGTTCGGCTTGGTGTGGTCGAATCCGTTGTCGAGGGTGATCAGGGCGGCCGGGCGGTCCAGCCCCGGCACGTTCACCTGCCGCAGCAGCGCCTTGGTGACCACCTCGTTCGGTGCGGTGAGGCTCACTTGTCTCCACCCTCCCAGTTCGGGTTCTCCCAGATCACGGTGCCGCCCATGCCGATGCCGATGCACATGGCGGTGATGCCGTAACGGACCTCCGGGTGCTCGGCGAACTGCCGGGCGAGCTGGGTCATCAGCCGTACGCCGGAGGAGGCGAGCGGGTGCCCGATGGCGATGGCGCCGCCCCACGGGTTGACCCGCGGGTCGTCGTCGGCGATGCCGAAGTGGTCGAGGAAGGCGAGCACCTGCACGGCGAACGCCTCGTTCAGCTCGAACAGGCCGATGTCGTCGATGGTCAGGCCGGCGATGCGCAGCGCCTTCTCGGTCGACGGGATCGGGCCGACCCCCATCACCTCCGGCTCGACGCCGACGAAGCCGTACGACACCAGCCGCATCGCCACCGGCAGGCCCAACTCGCGGGCGGTGGCCTCGTCGGCGAGCAGGCTGGCGGTGGCGCCGTCGTTCAGACCGGCCGCGTTGCCCGCGGTGACCTTGCCGTGCGGACGGAACGGGGTCTTGAGGGTGGCGAGCTTCTCCATCGAGGTGTCCCGGGGCGCCTCGTCCACCGTGGCCAGGCCCCAGCCGTTCTCCTCATCGCGGATCGCCACCGGCACCAGGTCGTCCTGGAGCTTGCCGTTGGCGTACGCCTTCGCGGTCTTCTGCTGCGAGGCGAGCGCGAACGCGTCGGTGCGCTGCTTGGTGATGTGCGGGACCCGGTCGTGCAGGTTCTCCGCGGTGGAGCCCATCACCAGCGCGGACGGGTCGACAAGCTTCTCGGCGATGATGCGCGGGTTCGGGTCGACACCCTCGCCCATCGGGTGCCGGCCCATGTGCTCGACGCCACCGGCGATCGCGATGTCGTACGCGCCCATGGCGATGCCGCCCGCGACGGTGGTCACGGCGGTCATGGCCCCGGCACACATCCGGTCGATGGCGAAGCCCGGAACGGTCTTGGGCAGGCCCGCCAGCAGCGCGGCGGTGCGGCCGATGGTCAGGCCCTGGTCGCCGATCTGGGTGGTGGCGGCGATCGCCACCTCCTCGACCCGCTCCGGCGGCAGTTGCGGGTTACGGCGCAGCAGTTCGCGGATGCAGCGGATCACCAGGTCGTCGGCGCGGGTGTTGGCGTACATGCCACCCGCCTTGCCGAAGGGGGTGCGGACGCCGTCGACGAAGACGACATCCCGGACTTCACGGGGCACGATGAGCCTCCTATTCGACCACGATCCGGTTCGTGTCGCCCGAGGCGCGCGACGGACCGGACAAAGGTCGCCAGCACTGGCGTTTCCCCGATGCTACTCGCCAGTAATAACCCCCGCGCCACCTCCCCCTGTAACCCATCCCACACCCACCGGGCTCCCGCCCGTGCCCGCGCGCCGGGTTGGAACCGGGCGGGGGTGCGGGCGGGGGCGCTGTCAGGAGGTGGGGGTGAGGGCGGTGGGGAGGTGGGGGAGGAGGAGGGTGATCTGCCAATCGCGGGCGTGGTGGGCGCGCAGGGCCTCGGCGACGGTGGCCTCGGTGATCTCCTCGGGGGGCTGCCAGGCGACCCGGCGGATGGTGTCGGGCGAGATCAGGTTCTCCGGGGGCAGGTTGTGCTCGCCGGCCACCCGCAACACCACCTCCCGGCAGCGGGTCAGCCGGGCGGCGGCAACCGGGTCCCGTTCGGCCCACCGGTGCGGCGGGGGTGGGCCCTCCACGGTCGGCGCCACCGGCAGGGCGTCGTCCGGCAACTGCCGCGCGTCGTCCAGCGCCGCCAGCCAGGTACGCGCCAACCGCCGCACCGACCGGCCGCCGAAGCCGGGCAGGGTGAGCAACGCCTTCTCGTCTCTCGGATCCAACTCCGCCGCCGCGACGATGGCCGAGTCGGGCAGCACCCGGCCCGGTGCCGAGTCCCGCCGAGCGGCGATCTGGTCCCGGGCGTACCACAGGGAACGGACCCGGGCCTGTGCCCGCGCGCCCCGCACCCGGTGGATCCCGGACGTCCGTCGCCACGGTTCGGCGCGTACCCGGGGCGGTCGGGTGCCACTGGCCACGAGCGCGGCGAACTCTTCCGCCGCCCACTCGGACTTGCCCTGCCGAACCAGCTCCGCGTCGAGCGCGTCGCGCAGGTCGGTCAGCAGCTCGACGTCCAGCGCGGCGTAGGTCAGCCAGGACTCGGGCAGTGGCCGGCTCGACCAGTCCGCCGCGGAGTGGTGCTTCTCCAGGCTGAATCCGAGCAACTGCTCGGTGAGGGCGGCGAGACCCACCCGCTCGAAGCCGGCCAGCCGCGCCGCCAACTCGGTGTCGAACAGCCGGCGTGGCCGCAGCCCCAACTCCGCGAGGCAGGGCAGATCCTGGTTCGCCGCGTGCAGCACCCACTCCGTCTCGGCGATCGCGGCGTCGAGGGTGCTCAGGTCGGGCAGCGGCAAGGGGTCGATCAATGCGGTGCCGGCACCGGCGCGACGCAGCTGTACGAGGTACGCGCGCTGGCTGTACCGGTAGCCGGAGGCGCGTTCCGCGTCCAGGGCCACCGGGCCGGCACCGCCGGCGAAACGCGCCACCACCTCGGCGAGCTGATCCGGGGTGGCGACTGGCTCGGGGGTGCCCTCGCGGGGCGCGGTCAGCGGCACGGACTCGCCGCCGGTGGGCTCGGTCCCCGCGTCCGAGGGCTCCGACCGCGCCGACGGCGGGTGCTGCGTGTCGTTTCCCGTACGGCTTGCGGCGGCCCGACGGCGCAGGGGTGGTTCGTCGGTCACCTGACAACCCTAGTGCCCGAGTGGATCGAGTGCCGCCACCCGCCCCGCCGCGTGTCGGCTGACCGGCCGGGAGAGGCGCGGCCGACTCAGCCGGCGGCGGCCGGGCGGCGCTCCGGCAGGGCGATGACGCCGGGCGGCGGCAGGCCGGCGGTGGAGGCCAGCAGGGTGCACCAGGCGTCCAGGTGCGCGGCGAGGTCGACGCCGGTCGGTGTCCAGGAGGCGCGGATCTCCACGTCGCCGGTCGCGGGCGGGCCGGCCAGCTCACCGAACCGGGTCGACATCGTCTGCGTGATCGTCCCGCCGATGGCCCGGTACCCCGCGTCCTGGGCGTCGAGGGCGTCGGTGAGCCAGGTCCATCCCACGCCGGGCAGCAGCGGGTCGGCGGCGAGGTCGACCTCCATCTCGGCGGTCACGTAGGTGACCAGCCGCAGCGTGCCCTGCCACGCCTCGTGCCCGGCCGGATCGTGCAGCAGGATCAGCCGCCCGGACGCCACCTCGTCACCGTCGCGCAGCACGGAGGCGGAGAGCGCGAAGGAGTAGGGGGCCAGCCGCTGCGGCGCCCCCACCTCCTCCAGCAGGATCTCCGGCCGGGGCGTCGCCGACCGGAGACCCGCGACCGCGCGGGCGAACGTGTCCGGAAGCGCGATCGGGGGGGCCATGTCCCGCAGCCTAGGCCGCCGTACCGGTTCGGTCGCGTCGGCACGCCGAGCCGACGCCCCGATGATCCATGACTGTCGACGGCGTGCTTCTCCTCTCACGTCACAAATGTGGCGGTGGGCGGGGGGTGACGATCGGCCGCGTGGCACGATTGCCGCGATGACCACCGACACCACGGGCACCGCCGCCCGAGACGACGAATCCCGCCCCGGCGGGCCCGCCGATTCGCCCTTCGTGCGGGCGTGCCGCCGCAGGCCGGTTCCGCACACCCCGGTCTGGTTCATGCGCCAGGCGGGCCGGTCGCTGCCGGAGTACCGCGAGATCCGGGCCAACGTGGCGATGCTGGAGTCGTGCCGCCGGCCCGACCTGGTCACCGAGATCACCCTTCAGCCGGTACGCCGGCACAACGTGGACGCGGCGATCCTGTTCAGCGACATCGTGGTGCCGGTGGCCGCCGCCGGGGTCGACCTGGACATCGTGCCCGGCACCGGTCCGGTGGTGGCCGAACCGGTGCGTACCGCCGCCGACGTCGAACGGATCCGGCCCATCGGCCGCGACGACGTCGACTACGTCGACGAGGCGGTCCGGCTGCTGGTCAAGGAACTGGGCGACACCCCGCTGATCGGCTTCGCCGGGGCCCCGTTCACGCTGGCCAGCTACCTGGTGGAGGGTGGTCCGTCGCGTACCCACGCCAAGACGAAGGCGCTGATGCACGGTGAGCCCGAGCTGTGGCACACCCTCGCCGACCGGCTGGCCGAGGTGACCCTGGCGTTCCTGCGGGTGCAGATCGAAGCCGGGGTGTCGGCGGTGCAGCTGTTCGACTCGTGGGCCGGCGCGCTCTCCGAGGCCGACTACCGCCGGTTCGTGCTGCCCCACTCGACGAAGGTGCTGACCGGGCTCGCCGACACCGGCGTGCCCCGGATCCACTTCGGGGTGGGCACCGCCGAACTGCTCGGCGCGATGGGCGAGGCCGGCGCCGACGTGGTCGGCGTCGACTGGCGTACGCCGCTGGACGTCGCGACCCGCCGGATCGGGTCGGACCGGGCGGTGCAGGGCAACCTCGACCCGACCCTGCTGCTGGCTCCGTGGCCGGTGGTGGAGGCCGAGGTGCGCCGGATCCTGGAGCAGGGCCGGGCCGCTCCGGGGCACGTGTTCAACCTCGGCCACGGTGTGCTGCCGGAGACCGACCCGGAGGTGTTGACCCGGGTGGTCGCCCTGGTGCACGAGTTGTCCGCGCGACCGGTCGACCGGGGCTGACCGCCGTGGCGAGGCGGCGGGTGGCGGTGGTCGGCGGCGGCATCGCCGGCCTGGCCGCCGCGGTCCGGTTGCGCGACCGCGCCCCCGCCGACGTCGACATCACCGTGTACGAGCAGTCCGGCGCGCTCGGTGGCAAGCTGCGCACCGGCGAGTTGGCCGGCGGGCCGGTCGAGTTCGGCGCCGAGTCGTTCCTGATGCGCGACCCAACCGGCGGGGAGTCCGCCGCCGTGGCCCTGATCCGCCGGCTCGGCCTGGCGGCACGGATCGTGCACCCGACCGTCGGGCAGGCGGCGCTGGCCGTCGACGCCGGGCTGCGCCCGATTCCGGGCGGCACGCTTGTCGGCGTACCCGGTGATCTGGACAAGGCGGCGGCGGTGGCGCGGCCGACTCCGGAGGCCGACCGCGACGGCGGCGGGCCGCTGCTCGGTGCCGACCAGGACGTCGCCGTGGGGGCACTGGTCCGCGCGAGGTTCGGTGACGAGGTGGTCGACCGGCTGGTCGACCCGATGCTCGGCGGGGTGTACGCGGGCCGCGCTGACGACCTGTCCCTGGTCACCACCATGCCGGCGCTGGCCCGGGCCGCCCGGGTGGAACACACGCTGCTCGCTGCGGTCCGCACGGCCCAGGCCGCCGCGCCGCGCGCCCCCGGCGAGCCGGTCTTCGGCACCCTCGACGGCGGGCTGAGCACCTTGGTCGACGCGGCGGTGGCGGCCAGCGGCGCGACCATCCGCCGCAACGCGGCGGTACGCGAACTCACTCCGACCGGCGTCGGTTGGCGGCTGACCGTCGGCCCGACCCGTGACCCGGAGCAGGTCGAGGTGGACGCGGTGGTGCTCGCGGTGCCGGCCCGGCCGGCGGCGCGGCTGCTCGCCGACGTCGCCCCGGAGGCGGCGAAGGAGATCGGCGGACTGGACTACGCGAGCGTCGCGCTGGTCACCCTCGCGCTGCCCGCAGCGGTGCTGCCGGACCTCTCCGGCTTCCTGGTGCCCGCCACCGAAGGGCTGCTGGTCAAGGCGGCCACCTTCTTCACCACCAAATGGGGGCACCTGCGCCGGCCGGACGGGTTGGCCCTGGTGCGCGCCTCGGTCGGCCGGTACGGCGACGAGGAGCAGCTCCAGCGCCCCGACGAGGACCTCGCCGCCACCGTGCACCGGGAGGTGTCGGCGGTGCTGGGTGCCCCGCTGCCCGCCCCGGTCGCCGGGCACGTGCAGCGCTGGGGCGGCGCGCTGCCGCAGTACACCCCCGGTCATCTCGACCGGGTCGTCGCCGCCCGTTCGGCGCTGCGGGCGGCACATCCGACGCTGCGGCTGGCCGGTGCCGGCTACGACGGGGTCGGCATCCCGGTCTGCGTCCGCTCCGGTGAGACGGCGGCCGAGGAGATCATCACGGCACTGGAAGGATCGGGGAGATGACCGAGCAGAGCAACGCGGCCCGACTGAAGGAACTCAACGACACCATCCGCTACACCATGTGGTCGGTGTTCCGGGCCAGCGCGCCGCTGCCGTCGCTGCGGGACAACGTCACCGGCGAGGTCGAGTCGCTGATCGAGGAGTTGGCCGGCAAGGACGTGGTGGTGCGCGGCACCTACGACGTGTCCGGGCTGCGCGCCGACGCCGACCTGATGGTCTGGTGGCACTCCGCGTCGAGCGACGCGCTCCAGGACGCGTACCTGCGGTTGCGGCGGACCGCCCTGGGCCGGGCGATGACCCCGGTCTGGTCGCAGATGGCGCTGCACCGGCCGGCCGAGTTCAACAAGAGCCACATCCCGGCGTTCCTGGCCGGCGAGGAGGCTCGCGCCTACCTCTGCGTCTACCCGTTCGTCCGGTCGTACGACTGGTACCTGCTGCCCGACGCCGAGCGGCGGGAACTGCTGGCCGAGCACGGCAAGATGGCCCGCGGCTATCCCGACGTACGGGCCAACACGGTCGCCTCGTTCGCGCTCGGCGACTACGAGTGGATGCTCGCCTTCGAGGCCGACGAGTTGCACCGCATCGTCGACCTGATGCGTGACCTGCGTGCCTCCCGCGCCCGGCTGCACGTCCGCGAGGAGGTGCCGTTCTACACCGGCCGTCGCCGCTCGGTCGCCGACATCGTCTCCGCACTGGCCTGAGGCGCCGGCCGGCTGGCCGGTTCTGGCCTGCCGATCTGGCCGGCTGATCCGGGCGGGGCCGCGCCCGAGGGAGTGTGGCGCGGCCCCGGCCGGGGTCAGGAGGTGGCGGTGCAGGTCAGTGTCGGGGTGTTCGTGCTGCTGCCGGAGGCCAGGAAGCCGAAGCTGGTGCTGGCGCCGGCGCCGAGGTTGCCGTTGTAGCTGACGTTGGTGGCGGTCACGGTGGAGCCGCTGGAGGTGACGGTGGCGTTCCAGGCCTGGTTGACCTGTTGTCCGCTGCCGTTGGTCCAGTTCACCCGCCAGCCGCGGATGGCGGCGTTGCCGGCGGTCACCTGGACCTCGCCCTGGAATCCGCCGGACCAGGTCGAGGTGACCCGGTACGTCGCCGAGCAGGCCCCGGTCACCGGCGGGTTGGTGGTGGGCGGGGTAGTGGTCGGCGGGGTGGTGGTGGGTGGCGTGGTGGTCGGCGGCGTCGTCGTGGGCGGCGGGGTGGTGCCGCCACCGAACTGGACGTCGCTGCAGTGGTAGTACGACTGGTCGAAGTGGCTGGCCTGCCAGACGGTGAAGATGATGTGCCGGCCGGTGCGGCCCGGCGCGTTCACCGGAATCTGGATCGACACCCCGTCGACCTCCCGTTGCCACTGCGACGCCGGCGTGTTGCCGATCTGGCCGACCAGTTCCAGATCGGACCAGGCCAGTGGCTTGGTGAGCGTGTCGACGCCCTGCCGGGTGGCGTACACCCGGATGTAGTCGGCACCGTGGCTGGCCTGGTCGAAGAACTTCAACTGGAAGCTGTTGGGGACCGGGGTGGTCCGCCAGGCACCGAGCGTGTCGAGGGCGTTGTAGCGACCGCCCTCGGCCCGCCCGCCGGAGCAGAGCTGGCCGTTCGGTACGGCCGCCTGGTGGTTGCCGCCCACACCCTCGCGGAGTTGGCCGTTCCAGTTCCACATGGCGGCCGGGTTGGCCTGCCAGGCCTGCCAGCACATCGGGTCCTCGGTGGCCATCCGCGGGTTCATGTGGTCACCACCCCAGCGCTCCCAGCAGCCGTAGGCGCGGGACCCGGGGTTGACGGTGGCGCCGTGCGCGGAGGCGGAGTTGGTCAGCGCGGTGGTGAGCAGCAACAGGGCGACGGCCGCGACGGCCAGCAGCCAGGCAGCGCGTGGTGATCTGAGTACGTTCGACATGGAGCTCCCCAAGGGAATCGTCAGTTCGCGACTGCGCCCGGACGCTCGGGAGTTGCCTCTCCCGTGGCCGATCCGCGTTGCCCTGTGGTGTTGGCTCCGGAGGAAGCGTGCCATGGGGCATCGGCGTACGTCAACGCGGGAAGCGCTCTCCAGGTCGGGGCTCCGGCACCACCACCAGCCAGGTGCTGGCTGCCGCTCAGTGAGCCGGGCGGGGCCGCGCCCGAGGGAGTGTGGCGCGGCCCCGGCCGGGGTCAGGAGGTGGCCGTGCAGGTCAGCGTCGGGGTGTTCGTGCTGCTGCCGGAGGCCAGGAAGCCGAAGCTGGTGCTGGCGCCGGCGCCGAGGTTGCCGTTGTAGCTGACGTTGGTGGCGGTCACGGTGGCGCCGCTGGAGGTGACGGTGGCGTTCCAGGCCTGGTTGACCTGTTGTCCGCTGCCGTTGGTCCAGTTCACCCGCCAGCCGCGGATGGCGGCGTTGCCGGCGGTCACTTGGATCTCGCCCTGGAATCCGCCAGACCAGGTCGAGGTGACCCGGTAGGTCGCCGAGCATGCCCCTGCCGGTGGCGGGTTGGTGGGCGGCGGCGAGGTGGGTGGGGGCGTGGTGGGCGGCGGCGTCGTGGGCGGGGGCGTGGTCGGCGGGGGCGTGGTGGGCGGAGGGTTGGATCCGCCGCCGAACTGCACGTCGCTGCAGATGTAGTACGACTGGTCGGAGTGACTGGCCTGCCAGATCGTGTAGATGACGTGCCGACCGGTGCGCCCCGGGGCGTTGACCGGGATCTCGATGGAGACCCCGCCGGGCTCCTGCTGCCACTGCGACGCCGGCGTGTTGCCGATCTGGCCGACAAGTTCCAGGTGCGACCAGGCCAGCGGCGTGGTCAGCGCGTCGTAGCCCTGCCGGGTGGCGTACACCCGGATGTAGTCGGCGCCGTGGCTGGCCTGGTCGTAGAACTTCAGCCGGAAGCTGTTGCCGACCGAGGTCGTCCGCCAGGCACCCGGCACGTCCATCGCCCGGTAGCGCCCGTTCTCGGTGCGCCCGCCGGAGCAGAGCTGGCCGTTGGGGATGGCGGCCTGGTGGTTGCCGGCCACGCCCTCGCGGTAGAGGCCGTTCCAGTTCCACATGGCGTTGGTGTCGGTCTGCCACGCCTGCCAGCACATCGGGTCCTCGGTGGCCATCCGTGGGTTCTGGAAGTCACCGCCCCAGCGCTGCCAGCAGCCGTAGTTGCGGGAGATGGGGTTGGCCACCGAGCCGTGCGCGGCGGCGGGTCGTACGTATGCCGTGGAGAGCAGCAGCGTGGCGACGGCCGCGACGGCCAGCAGCCAGAGCGCCCGTGATGATCTGAGCGAGTTGGACATGGGAGCCCCCAGGGGGAGTCGTCGGATCTCGACATCGCCCGGACGCTCGGGAGTTGCCCTCTCCCGTGCCGTCGGTGTGGCCCTCGCGTGCTGACTCGACCGGAAGGATGGCACGTTCGATCGTCATCCGTCAATGAGGAAAGCGATTTCCAGCACCGGGTGCACGGGGTCGTCGAAGCGCTTCCAGCACTGGTTTCGCGGTCGGTCACCGCTTCCGGCTCATGGGTGTGTGCGGGATGCCGTCCTCGACGTACTCCGGCCCGCTGACCGTGAAGCCGTGTCGCGTGTAGAAGTCGACAAGATGCGACTGGGCGTCCAACACGCACGGCCGGTCACCGATCTCCGCGAGGGCCGCCGTCATCAGCCGGCCCGCGTGCCCGTCGCCCCGGGCCGTCGGGGCGACCACCACTCGTCCGATCCGGGCTACCCCGCCTGGGTCGGCCAGGATTCGCAGGTACGCCACCGGAGCGCCGTCGCGGGTCAGCCACAGGTGCCGGGTGCCGGGTTCGACGTCCCGCCCGTCGAGCTCCGGGTACGCGCACTCCTGCTCGACCACGAACACGTCGACGCGCAGCCGCACCAGGTCGTGGAAGGTGTGCGTGTCCAACTCGGCGAAACTCGCGCTGTGCAGCGGCGTGTCAGGCATCCCGCCAGGCTAGTGCCGTGTCCCCGCGACCCTGCTGGCACCTGGTGCTGGTGTCGGTGCGGGACGATCAGGCGGGGCGGGCGCCGACGGTGTCGCGGATCTCGGCGCCCTGTTCCGTCTCCACCGCGCGGGCGCAGTGACCGCAGCAGAAGAACCGACCGGAGACCTCGACCCCGTGGCCGACGATCTTGACATTGCAGTGTTCGCAGATCGGGGCGAGCTTGTGGGCGGCGCACTCGAAGCTGTCGAAGGTGTGCACGTCACCGCTGACCGTACGCACCTCGAACGCCAACCAGTAGTCGTTGCCGCAGACCTCGCAGGTAGCCACGCCCCGTACCTCCATCAGAGAGACCTTTTGTCCCATCTTGCGGCACGGCGCTGGCTGACCCCCGTTTTATCGACAGCGGTCTTTACTGTTAACAAGGTTTAAATTATGTTTGTGGCACCTCACCAGGCACCACGCCGACAAGGAGCTGCCGCCATGCGTCGAAGATTCACCCTTCCGCTCGTCGCGACGGGCGCGATGGTCTCCACCCTGGCCGTCGCCACTCCCGCCCAGGCCCACGGCTACGTCTCGTCACCACCGAGCCGCCAGGCGCTCTGCGCCCAGAACCGGGTGCCCGACTGCGGGCAGATCAGATGGGAACCGCAGAGCGTCGAGGGCCCGAAGGGGCTGCGCAACTGCCACGCCAACATCTCGCACTTCGCCGTCCTCAACGACGACAACCGGGGCTGGCCGGCCACCTCGGTCGGCACCACCGTGACGTTCACGTGGGTCAACACGGCCATGCATGCCACCCGCGACTGGGAGTACTTCATCGGCAACACCCGGGTCGCGGTCTTCTCCGGTGGCGGACGCCAGCCCGGCGCGACCGTCTCGCACACCGTCAACCTGTCGGGCTACTCCGGCCGGCAGAAGCTGCTGGCGGTGTGGAACATCTCCGACACCGCGAACGCCTTCTACTCCTGCGTCGACCTGCAGATCGGCGGTGGCGGCGGCAACCCCACGCCCAGCCCGAGCCCCACCATCAACCCGCCCGCACCGTCGCCCACCCCGACGGTCGCCCCGACCACCAACCCGCCGACCGGCGGCACCTGGACCGCCGGTCGCGCGTACGCGGTCGGGGACCAGGTCACCTACGGTGGCCGCACCTACCGCTGCCGGCAGGCGCACACCGCTATCGCCGGTTGGGAGCCGCCGAACGTACCGGCGCTGTGGAGCCAGATCTGACCGACGGGAGGTGCGGCCGGAGCTGGCCGCACCTCCCGCCCGCCGTACCGTCGCACCCGCGCGCAGTGCTGCGGGCGGGAGCTGGTGTGCTGTCGGCCGGAGCCGCCGTGTCGGGGGTACGGCGTGCCACGCTGCGCGTGCTGCCGCTGCACCTGATCGCGGTGCTGCTGGTTGCCGGCTGTGGCGGCGCGCCCGCGCCTTCCGACGCGCCGCTGCCGCCGGTGGCCGCGACCTCCGCCGCGACGCCTGGTGTCACCAGCGAGATGACCGGCATCGACCTGCTGTTCCTGTCGATGATGGCCGGGCACACCGAGCAGACCCTCCAGATCGTCCGGCTCGTCCGGGACCGACTGAGCGACAGCGAGCTGCGCACGCTCGTCGCCGCCGTCGAGGCGACCGAGTCCGACGAACTGGCCACCGCACGCGGCTGGCTGGCACGGGCCGGGCGCAGCGCCCGCGCCGACGACCACGCCGGGCACGGCACCGGCCCCGAGCAGTTGGCACGGCTGCGCGACGCCCCGGACGCCGAGGTCGACGCGGTGCTGATCGAGGTGCTCAGCGCGCACCAGCAGGCCGCGGCCGACCTGGCCCGGGCACACCAGGCGGCGGGTACCGACGCACGGGTGCTCGACCTGGCCCGACGCGTCGAGCAGTCGCGTACCGCTCAGGTCGCGCTGATGGCCGGCCGGCCCGCAGCCGGCTGACCGCCCGGCGGCGCGGGCCGGGTGACCGGGTCAGGCTGCGCTCGGGTCCAGGCGGATGGAGAGCGAGTTCACGCAGTGCCGGGTGTCCTTCGAGGTGAAGCCCTCACCCCGGAAGACGTGACCGAGGTGGCTGTCGCAGCGGGCGCAGCGGATCTCGGTGCGACTCATGCCGAGGGAGTTGTCCTCGATCTCCTTGATCGCGCCCGGGATGGCGTCGTCGAAGCTCGGCCAGCCGCAGTGCGAATCGAACTTGGTGTCGCTCGGGTACAGCTCGACACCGCAGGCCCGGCACCGGTACATGCCGGGCGTCTTGGTGTCGACGTACTCGCCGGTCCACGCCGGTTCGGTGCCGTGCTCGCGCAGCACCCGGAACTCGGCGGGGCTGAGCCGGACCCGCCACTCGTCCTCGGTGCGGGGCAGTTCGCTGTCGGGAACAGTCACAGGTCAACGGTACGCCGAAGGTCGGACCCATCGCATATGGTCGCGCAATGGGTGGCACGAAGGCTGCGGCCGAGCAGATCGAGGTGGCCGGGCACACCGTACGACTGTCCAGCCCCGATCGGGTGATCTTCCCGGAGCGGGGCTTCACCAAGGCCGACGTCTTCCACTACTACGTCAGCGTCGGCGACGGCATCATGCGGGCGCTCGGCGACCGACCGACGACGTTGCAGCGCTTCCCCGACGGCATCGCGGGGGAGATGTTCTTCCAGAAGCGGGTGCCGACCCGGGGCGTGCCGCCGTGGGTGCGGACTGCCGAGATCAGCTTTCCCAGCGGTCGCAAGGCCGCGGAGCTGTGCCCGGCCGACCTGGCCCATGTCGCCTGGGCGGCGCAGATGGGCACCGTGGTGTTCCACCCGTGGCCGGTCCGCGCCGCCGACGTCGACCGGCCCGATGAGCTGCGGGTCGACCTAGATCCGCAGCCCGGCACCGACTTCGCCCACGCCGCCACCGCCGCCGCCGAGCTGCGGGCGATCCTCGACGAGCTGGGCGTGCCGGGCTGGCCGAAGACCTCCGGCGGCCGGGGCGTGCACGTCTACCTGCGCATCCAGCCGCGCTGGACGTTCGTCGAGGTACGCCGGGCCACCATCGCGCTGGCCCGGGAACTGGCCCGCCGCCGGCCCGACCTGGTCACCACCGCCTGGTGGAAGGAGGAGCGCGGCGAGCGGGTCTTCGTGGACTACAACCAGATGGCGCGGGACCGCACCATCGCCTGCGCGTACTCGCTGCGCGCCAACGCCCGGGCGACCGTCTCCACCCCGGTCACCTGGGACGAGCTACCCGACGTCGAGCCGGACGACTTCGACCTGCGTACCGTGCCGGAACGGCTGGCCCAGCGCGGCGACCCGCACGCCGGCATCGACGACGCCGGGTGGGACATCACCCCGCTTTTGGAGTGGGCCGAGCGGGACGCCGCCGCCGGAGAGGGTGACCTGCCCTACCCGCCCGACCACCCGAAGATGCCGGGCGAGCCGAAACGGGTCCAACCCTCCAAGGACCGCGACCGCCCCCGCTGACCCACCTGCTTCTTCCGTCCCCTCCCACCTTTCGTATCCGTTGATCATGAGGTTGGCGGCAGTACTGGATCTTCAAACTGCCGCTAACCCCATGGTCAACGAGGCTTGGGCAGGAGGTGTGAACTTGGGCGCGGAACGAGGTGGGACCCGCTGCCCGCAGGTTGTGGCGAAGGGGCTACGGGAGGCCGTTGACCTTGAGGGTCTCGACGAAGGACCGCCACCGGGTGGGGGCGAACAGCAGCACCGGCCCGGCGACGTCCTTGCTGTCCCGCACCCCGACCGCGCCAGCCAGGTCGTCGGCCACCTCGACGCACTCGCCTTCACCGCTCCGGCTGCTCTTGCGCCACCGGGCGTTGGTCAGGTCATTCATCGAAGCTCTCCTTGATAACCGTCCCGATCAGATCTTCAGACTCGCGCACGCCCAGTGAAAGGTCCAGGAGGGTGGACCAGGCGTCAGCGTACGCCGCCACTTCTGTCGGCTTGTCCAGGTAAAGGCTGCCGGTCAGCGACTCGCTGTAGACGGTCGACGGCTCTGCGGGCCGCGTGCCGACCGCTGGAAAGTCCAGCATGATGAACGACCCGGCAACGGATGCCGCGTGGGGGCCGCTGCCCAGCGGCAGCACCCGGACCGAGACGTTCGGTCGCTGTGCGGCGTTCACCAGGTGTGCGAGTTGGCTGCGCCAGGCGTCCAGGTCGGTGATGGGGCGGCGGATCACGGCCTCGTCGATGATGGCTTCGAAGCTCGGAGCTTTTGGGCTGCGGCGAGCGAGCAGCTTCTGACGCTCCATGCGTAGCGCGACCTTCTGCGCTATCTCATCCTGGCTCCGGCCAGCCTTGGCGCTGAAGATGACCGCAGCGTATTCGGCGGTCTGGAGCAACCCAGGGATCAGCGTCGGCTCGTACTGACGCACGCGGCGGGCCGCGGCCTCCAGCCCGACGTACAGCTCGAACCACGCCGGGATGGCTTCACCGTAGGCGTGCCACCAACCCCGACTCTTGCCTTCCCGGGCCAGGCTGACCATGACCTCGGTCAGCTCGGCGGAGGTGCCGTAGTGCTGGCACATCAGCGTCACATCGTGGGTACGCAGAGAGGTCTGTCCGCTCTCCAGGCGGTACATCTTGGCGCGCGACCATTCGAGGGCCTCGGCGGCAGCCTCCAGGTTGATGCCGGCTTCCTCCCTGGCCCGGCGCAGCAACCTGCCCAGTTGCCGCCGTGGCACCGAAGACCCAACGTCGCTCATGTCACCCCGTCTCAGATCGGTGCTGCCAGTGTCTCGTTTGGAACAGCATCGAGGCCCAGATGACACACCGCAAATATCTTTCTCCAAATCTCCGCATGAGACGTTGCAGATCGGCGAAGCGCGGGCCGATTGTGGCAGGCATCGGCAGTATCGGTGCGTGTTCGCGGAGGCTCGTGATGGCTCGGTGGAAGTGGTTTCAGCGGCAGGACGACCCGATCGACGTGGTACAGCGGCCCGCCTATTCCGAGCGGGCCGGTGCGTACCGCACCCTTGAACCCGAGCGGTACGCCCCAATGCCGGTTCAGCCGCAGCAGCGGCCGTTGCTGCGGCTGGCCAGGCTGTGGCGGTCTCGCCACGCCGTGCGGCGATGCCACCGGCGGAGCTACCGGTGAGCGGGGAGCAGGGGATGGGGTCCGTCGAGATGGCGGACCTGCCCGAGATCGAAGTCGACAGCAAGCCGGAACTGCTGGTGCTCGTGGCGGAGAACGACGTACCCATTGGCTGGGCGATCGTCCTGCCCGAGGGGGATTTCTGGCTGATCCGGAAGTCCACCCGGTCCTTGGCCCACGGGTCGAGTCTGGCGACGCTGACGACCTTCTGGGCCACCGTCCTCCGATGCGACGTGGGGCGACCCAGGCTGGCAGAGCCTCCGTCCGCCGGTGTCAGAGACTGAGCTTCATACCCTCGTGGCTGGCGACGAAGCCGAGCCCGAGATAGAAGCGGTGCGCGTCGTGGCGGGCCTTGTCGGTGGTGAGCTGCACCAGGCCGCAGCCGTGCTGCCGCGCCTGTTCGATTGCCCAGGTCATCATCTGCCGGCCTAGACCCCGTCCGCGCTGGTCCGAGCGGATCCGGACCGCCTCGACGAGCAACCGCTCGGCGCCGTGCCAGCCGAGCCCTGGAATGTAGGTGAGCTGCATGCATCCCACCACCTCGCCGTCGGTCTCACCGACCACGAGCTGGTTGCGCGGGTCGGCGGTGATGTCCGCGAACGCCTTCTCGTACGTGGCGTCGACCTCCCCGACGTCACGGGTACGACCGAGCATGTCGTCGGCGAGCAGGTCGAGCACGGCCGGCAGGTCCGCCCGGACCGCCTCACGGAAGATCACCTCACCCATCCCGCGAGCGTCCCACAACGGTGCGACCCGATGTGCGACAGAGCACCGTCAACTGTCGCTGCGCCGGGTGACGCGTTCGAGCACCGCCACGGAGGCGCCGGCGGGTGCGCATCCGACAGGCACGGGCGGCAGGTGTTCCGGCGGGCCGCCCTCGGCGAGCGGGGCATCGAAGAATCCGCCGCCGCCGTCGACCCGATCGCCCACGACGATCTCCCCGACGTCAGGCACGTGTACGCCCACTCGGCCGTTCGGAAGCAGCGTGGTGCCCGGCGGCCAGACCACCACCTGTGCGGCCCCTGCTTCGTCCCGCAGGATCAGACAACCGCCATCACCGACGGCTACCCGACCGTGCATCGCCGCGAGGAAGTCGTACGTGGCACCGGCGACCAGGGTCCGGTAATCGTCGCCGTTCAGCACCCGGCCGCGCCCGACCATCGGGGCAGGCGCCGGTGCCGGCGCCTGCCCCGACGAGATTCCAGGGGCCTTCTCGGTGCTGGTGGGTGTCCGAGAGCCACCGGCGCAGCCGGTCAATGCCAGCAACAACGCGGCAGCAACGACATCGATTCTCAGCACCGACCCATTAGATCCGCAATGTCCACGTCCATCCCTTAGCGACATGCCGGCCGGTGTGGCGTGGTCTCTGCCGCCGACGGCCACGAGGTAGCTGGCAACCGTTCGGCTCTGGTCTTCAGTGGCAGTGGTGCTGGTCCGACTGGACGGGCGTGACGCCGGGGCGGGTCCACTGGGCTACCGGGCGGCCGTCCTTGCGCCACCAGCTGTACGTCGGGTCGGCCTGCGGCCAGCCGTCGGGGGAGTCCTCCCAGGCTTCCTGTCGTCCGTAGGCGGTCATGTCGAGCAGTTTGAGCGAACTCATGATCGCCTCGACGCCGCGGCCGGTCGTCTCGTAGGTGAGGAACACCCGGTCACCCCGGCGCAGGTAGCAGGCGATGTTGCCGCCGCCGGCGACGGCGGACTCGTCGATGCCGTACGTCGAGTACCACGGGTGGAGGTAGCCCATGAACTCGCGGAACGGCGCGATCTCCTCGTACGGTCCCTCGGCGAAGACCGCGAACCTGATGCCCCGTGCCGCCAGGTGGCTAGCCTCGTGAAAGTTCCAGATGCTGATGGTGCAGCCTTCGCACTGCTCCTCGAACGGCTTGCCGAGGTGCCACATGTGCTTGTAGACCACGAGTTGGTCTCGCCCGTCGAAGATGTCGAGCAACGAGACCGGGCCCTGCTCGCCGACCAGTTTGACCGGGTTGACCTCGGTCATCGGGAGGCGACGGCGGGCGGCCGCGATGGCATCACCCGCTCGGGTGTGCTCCTTCTCCCGTACGAGCAGTGCGTTCCGTTCCCGAAGCCAGGTGTCGCGGTCGACCACCGGCGGCGCTGGTTGTCTATCCATACTTGGCATACCGCTACTATAAACATAGCGTCTACTCGTGTGAAAGAAGTTGATCGGGATTGCCTGTCAAGTTGACCTACGCCCACCACGGCGACGCCTGCCGGGCTGCCAACGCCCTTGACCTGGTGGGTGACCGGTGGACGTTGATCGTCGTCCGCGAGCTGCTCCTCGGCCCCAAGCGTTTCGCCGACCTTCAGGAGTCCGTCCGGGGCATCACGCCGGCCGTCCTCAGTGACCGGCTCAGATCCCTGCGTCAGGCCGGCATCGTCGACCAAGTGACGCTTACCGACCTGGCGCGCACCCGCGCGTACGCCGTCACCGAGTGGGGCCGTGGCCTGGAATCGGTCCTCGCGTCCCTGGGTCGCTGGTACTCCTCTGGGCCGGACCCGCGCACCAGCGGTGGCATGACCCCGGACGCCATGGTCCTCGCCATGCGCACCATGGTGCCCCCCGTCCCCGAGGGCCTGCCGCTGACCGCCCTGCGCCTCTACGACGCCCGGCAGCCCGACCCGCCGGTCGGCGACTACCGGCTGACCACCGTCAACGGGATGCTGGACGTCCGGCCCGGTGCCGCCGTCGGCCCGGTGGCGACCGTGACCGCCGACTCGACGGCCTGGAGCGAGGTGCTCTTCGGTGGCCTGCCGCTCACCGACGCCGAACGCGCCGGCACCGTACGCATCGAGGGCGACCGCGAAACCGTCACCCGCGTTGTTCGCCTCTACCTCGCGGCCGCCTGCCCTTAGCGAGGTGCGTTCGGTCGGGTTGCGGTCGATGGTGAGCGTCGATGCGGCGGACGTACGACGAGCATCGGCACGCCACGCAGCAGCGAAGCCAGCACGGCGCGAAACGGGCTATCGGGAGTGAATGGGCAGCAACCACCGTGAAACATAGGGGCCGCCAAAACCGGCGATTGCGCCGTAATGGGTACACGGAGAGTGTTGCCGCAGATTCGCTCTGGTGTTGGGCTTCATCTATCTGTACGTTGTGCCGCAAGCTTGATCACGTTTGCTTCACGGGGGTGCGGCTTGTCGATTCGTCCTGCCTGGATTCGGTCCACTGTGGCCCTCGTGGTGTTGGCTGGCTCCCTGTCCGCGTTATCGCCAATTGCTCCTGCCAGCGCCGAAGTCACCGACCCGTGCCCGAGTGGTGCCCCATCTGGAGTGGGTTCGGAGCACGCGGCCCAGGCCATGGCCGAGGCGTGTGAGGTCGCCGTGGAAGTGCTCGATGCGGCCTCGGAGACGACGAAGGTCTTTGCCCAGCCGTCCGGTGACTTCGCCTTCGAATCGTGGGCCGAGCCGCAATGGACCAGACAAGACGGCGACTGGACTGAGATCGACACGACGTTGCAGGTGGGGCAGGACGGTCTGGTACGGCCGGTTGCCTCAACGGCCGACGTGGTCTTCTCCTCAGGCGGTGCGGGGGCCTTCGCCACCATGACCGGGGGCGGTGCCACGTTCTCACTCGGCTGGGTGGATCCACTTCCGCAGGGTGTGATCGCCGGAGACAGCATCACCTACCCGAACGTGTACCCGGACGTCGACCTCGTGGTGCGCGCCGAGCGGGGTGGCTTCTCCCACCTTCTCGTGGTCAAGAGCGCAGCGGCGGCGGCCAATCCGCTGGTCCGCGAGACACGCTACGTCGTGGGCGGGTCAGCGACGGTGTCCGCGGTGGGCGGAGGCGTCACCGTGTCCGGCCCGGAGGGGCTGCTGGCGGCCGCCCCACCGGCCAAAGCATGGGATTCGACACATGAGGTCGCCGGTGCGCGGGCCGGGTTCCTGGCTGACGGTGCGCCATCTGATCCGAGGCCGGATCGTTCCACCGCTCGTGGTCCGGCGGACGCCGCCAGAACCGCGGCGGTCGACGTCCAGGTCGGCGACGGTCATATGAGCGTTTCCGCAGACCCCGAGCTGCTTGACGCCGGCCGGTTTCCCGTCTTCATCGACCCTACCTATGACAAGAAGTGGGCCAGCTGGGCTCCGGTGAACGACTCCAGGGCGAGCACCCAGTGGACCTCCGGCAGCGACTGGCCCAGAGAGGTCGCCCGGGTGGGATCGAACCATGACGACCACGGAGACATCTGGCGGTCGCACTTCTACTTTGACACGTCGGCGCTGGCCGGCAAGCGCTTGATCGACCGAGCCAGTCTGGACGCCTATCTCGTGCACACCGCCGACTGTGCCGGTGAGTCGATCTCCGTCTGGCAGACGAACTCCCTGGCCGCCAACACGCCTACCTGGAACGGCATGAAGGACAAATGGCTGCACGGCGAGCCGCTGCAGACCAAGCTGGGCAAAGCGAACGGCGGATGCAGCCCTTCCCAAGATCCCAACTGGATGGCCTTCAACGGCACGCAGATCGGCCACCATGTTCAACGCCACGCTGACGAAGGCCACACCTCGATCACCTTCGGTCTGCGGATGGCGACCGAGAGCGGTGGACGATGGGCCAAGTTCGACCCGGCCAAGGTTAAGCTCATCACGGATTACCAGCACAAGCCGCATTCGCCGGTAGCGGTAAGAACTACCCCTGGCGGTGCCTGCGCCAAGACGTCGCCGGGGCCGTGGATCACCGACCGCACGCCGATGTTGTGGGGCAAGGCCAGCGACGGCGACGGCACCGTCAAGATCCGGTTCGACCTCAACGGTCCGACCACTCCCGCCGAAAGCACCTCGGGTTCGACCAAGTCGGGTGCCGAGCGTTCCTGGCCCGCGCCCACCCTGGCCGAGGGGAACTACAACTGGCGAATCCGGGGTACCGACGGGGTGGACGACACCGACTGGACAAGCCTCTGCTACTTCCGGCTGGACTACACCCCACCCACCGCGCCGGTGGTCACGCGCACCTCCGGTACCCCGATCGAGGGTCAGCCGGTGACGCTGTCCTTCAAATCGTCCGACGCTCGCTCAGGCATGAAGCAGTTCGCGTACGGCATCGGGGTCGACGCCCAGCAGAACTTCAAGGCGTCGACGGGCACGACGACGGTCACGTTCACACCGGAGGTCGGACGTACTGTCGTCTACGTCTGGGCGCAGGACATCGCCGGCAACTACTCGGTGCGTACCGCGTACAACTTCTTCACCGGCCGCATCACCGAGGCCCAGTCACAGGGTGCCTGGCGGTTCGACGGCGACGCCCTCGACGACTCCGGTCAAGGTCATGACCTGACACTGGGCAGTGGGGCAGGGTATGGCGCCGACCGGAGAGGTAACGCGAACGCCGCGCTTAACTTCGACGGCACAGGTTGCGCCCAGACGTCCCCAGTGATTCGCACCGACGCCGAGTACACCGTGGCAGGCTGGGTGAGACTGGACTCGAAGAGTGCCAACAAGGCCGTCGTCTCTCAAGCGGGCTCGGCCGCGCCCGCCTTTGTACTGAGCTACAACGCCGATGCCGACGCGTGGCAGATGTCGCTTACCGATGCGGATTCGTCGGCGTTCGGATTCGTCGCGACTTTGGCGCCGGCCGGCGCTATGGGCGTCTGGCAGCACATCGCCACGACCGTCGACCCGGTGGCGAAGGTAGTCCGCCTATACGTAGGTGGCGCGCTAGTAGCGGAGAAGGCTATTCCCTTCACTCCGTGGAACGCCCAGGCGAGGCTCCTGATCGGGTGTGCCGGCAGTGAGTCGTTCTCTTGGCACCAGATGACCGGATCCATCGATCACGTCGGCGTTTGGCAGGGCCTACTTTCCGACGCCCAGATCGCGCGCGCGGCCACCGAACTGCCCGCCGGTGAAGTCGGAAATTGGCAGATGCGCGGCAGCGGAACTGATGCCACGGGTCGATCCACGGACGTGATCTTGCCGGAGACCGTGTCCTGGTCGGACGACCAGTATGGGCGGGTCGAGTCGGCGGTCGAGTTGGACGGTACACAGTGCGGGCGCAGCACGGGAGCGGTGTTGCGTACTGACGAATCATTCACGGTTGCCGCCTGGGTCAAATTGAGCACCGTGGGAGTCGGTAATCAAACGATTCTCGGGCAGGACGGCAACCGCGTCAGCGGGTGGTATCTGGGCACCCGGTACTCGGGCGGAGTGCCGTACTGGGCGCTGATGATGAAGCCGGCGGATGACGAAAACTCCCCTTCACAGTTCACCCGCTCAACCTCGGCGATCAACGCCGATGTGGGCCGCTGGACGCACGTGACAGGCGTCTACGACGCCACCGCCCAGCGGATGAGCCTCTACGTCAACGGCACTCCGGCAGCTTCGGTCACTCGTACCGGGAGCCCGTGGCGGGCGTCTGGGCCGTTGACCGTCGGATGCGCACTGTATGCCGGAGCAAGCGGCGACTACGTGACCGGAGCGGTTTCCGGGGTTCGTGCCTGGCGGGGTGTGCTGAGTGCGGCTGAAGTGGCCGAGGTGCATGGGGGCAATCCGGAGGTGAAGCTGGAGGGGATGTGGCCGCTGGACGGTCCAGCGAGCGACACCCCTACCTATCTGACGGACTGGTCAGGTAACGGTCGCGATCTGAGCATCACTGGACCGTATGCCTGGGCGCGTGACCGGGGTTTCGGCCGTGACGGCGCACTAGGCCTGGAGCTCTCCGACAACTCCTGCGCGGAGTCGGCCGGTCCGGCGGTACGAACCGATGCCTCGTTCACCGTGGCCGCATGGGTGCTGCTGGAACAGACAACCGATCACCATACGGTGCTCTCGCAGGTCGGCAACGTGCACGGCGGCTTCTTCCTGAAGTACAACCCGACCCACGATCGTTGGCACTTCGGCATCCCGTCGACCGGAGACAGCACTTCCGCGATCTGGCACACCGCCGAGTCACAGCAACCACCCGAGTTGGGCAAGTGGACGCACCTGGCCGGTGTATACGACGTCGCGGCCGGCAAGCTGCGGCTCTACGTCGACGGTGAGTTGCAGGGCGAGGCAGACGGCCCTACCACGCCGTGGATGGCTGCCGGACCGACGCTGATCGGATGCAACGGTGCCGCCGACGGACGCCGTTGGTCGCCATTGGGCGGTGTCGTTGACGACGTACGGATCTGGACTTCCACCGTCGATCCGGATCGGATCGCCGACCTCGCTGCTCTTTGAGCCGTGGGTCGGGGCGGCCTCAAGCCGCCCCAACCCCGCCCACCTGACTTTCCCTCACCCCTCTGCGTCAGGAAGGTGTCATGTCGCAGCCTCGCACCGTCCCCTCCCGTCCCCGACGACTCGTCACGTTCGGTACCGTCGCGGTGCTGGTGGCCTCGACCCTCGCCGCGACTCAGCCAGCCCAGGCGGCCGAGGTGCCGTCCGGCGACCGCGAGGTCAAGACGATCGCTGCCGAATCGCTCCGGCGAGCACCGGTCGACCGGACGCCGTTGCCCGATGACGGCGGCCGATGGACCGGCGCGGGGCGAGCGACGTGGCCAGCGGCGGGCGAGACCAGCCTTGCGGTCGCGGGCGCTCGGCCGGACCGACGTCTTGACGGCGACCGGCAGTCCGGCCGGACGGTGCGGGGAACCGCAGGCGGCCTTCCTGTCACGGCCTCAGCCGTCGCCGGTAAACGGGCTCCGGACCAGGCGCGGGTGCAGGTCTTGGCCGAGCAACACTCACGTCGGCTGGGTGTCAGTGGCCCGGTCGTCGTCGTCGACGGCAGTGCCGGTGCCATCGAGGCCGCCTTCGACTACGCCGGGATCCGCGAACTCTACGGCGCGGGGTGGGGGGAGCGGCTGACCCTCAAGCGGCTACCGGCCTGCGCGGCGACCACCCCGCAGCGGTCGGAGTGCCAGGAGATCGAGGCGGTCCAGGCGACCAACAACCCCGTCACCAGTACGGTCTCGACTCAGGTCACGCTCACCGGAGCGGCGCCGATGGTGTTCGCCATGACGGCCGACGAGTCCTCGGAGGAGGGCGACTACAAGGCCACCGACCTGAAGGCGTCGGGCTCGTGGACGGCGGGCGACAGTTCCGGTGCCTTCTCGTACTCGAACCCGCTGCGGCTGCCCCCGGCGGAGGGTCCGCTACCCGAGGTGTCGTTGGACTACTCGTCGCAGGTGGTGGACGGCCGGATGGCCGGTGCCAACAACCAGGCGTCGTGGGTCGGCGACGGCTGGGAGTACGCGCCGGGATTCATCGAGCGTTCCTACGTCACCTGCACCGACGACCGCGACGCGGTCGACGGTAATGACCCGAACAACAAGGACAAGAAGACCTACGACCAGTGCTGGAAGGGTGACTCCCACAACGTCACCGTCTCACTCAACGGCACCAATGCCTCGCTGATCCGGGACGACAGCAGCGGCACCTGGCGGGTCCAGAACGACAGCAACTGGCGGATCCGCCTGGAGGGCGCGGCAGCGACGTCGGGTAACGCCACGACCGAACGTTGGACGATCACCACGCCGGACGGCATCCGCTACTTCTTCGCCAGCGAGGTCACCTCGGCGAACTCCCGATGGACGATCCCCGTCTTCGGCAACCACGCCGGCGAGAAGTGCCACGGCACCGCCTTCAAGGACTCGTCGTGCAAGCAGGCGTGGCGTTGGCTGCTGGACAAGGCCGTGGACGTGCACGGCAACACGGTCCGCTACTACTACGAGAGCGAGACCGGCTACTACGGTGCGGCCGATGACAAGGACAACCGGCAGTCGTTTCACCGCGGCGGCCACCTGAGGCGGATCGAGTACGGCCTACACGCGGATCACCCGAGCGTCGCCGCCACCGGACGAGTCATGTTCGACGTCGCCGACCGGTGCCTGGCCACCGAATGCCACAAGGACGGCAAGCCGGTCAAGGCGAACTGGCCGGACGTGCCGTGGGACAAGTACTGCGACGCGGCTCCCTGCACGGACAAGCTGGCTCCGGTCTTCTTCACCACCAAACGGCTCACGAAGATCACCACTCAGGTGTGGAGCGGCAGCGACTTCTCGGACGTCGAGTCGTGGGCGCTGACTCACGAGTTCAAGGCACCGAAGGTGGCCGGGTCCGCGTCACTGTGGCTCAAGGAGATCGTGCACGCCGGGCACGTCGGTGGCACCGTCACCGAGCCGGCGGTGCAGTTCACCGGAGTGGAGCTGTCCAACCGGGCCAACGTGCTCGCCGGGGCGCCCCTGTTCTCCAGGTGGCGGATCCAGAATATCCGCACCGAATCTGGCGCTGACATCCACGTCACGTACTCGGAGGCGGACTGCGACTACAACGACGTGCCGGCCGCGCCGGAGAACAACTCCCGGCTCTGCTTCCCGGTGTACTGGACGCCGGACGGCTACGCCTCGCCGAAGTTGGACTGGTTCCGCAAGTACGTGGTCACCGAGATCTCCGAGATCGACCGCACCGCCGACCAGCCCGCCATCACCACCAGCTACGAGTACTCCACCACCGGCGGTGGCACGTCGACGCTGTGGGGTTACGACGACAGCGAGTTCACCAAGAAGAAGCACCGCACGTACGGACAGTGGCGCGGCTACTCCCAGGTGGTCACCAAGGTCGGTGAGCCCGGCCAGGGCGTGCCACTGACCACCCGGAAGCGGTTCCACCGAGGCATGCACGACCAGCCGCTGCCCGGCGGAGGGCAGCGTGACGTCCAGGTGTCCGATTCCGAGGGCAACACCTTCACCGACCACCCGGCGTTGGCCGGAATGCCCCTGGAGGAGGCGACCCTCGACAACTCGACACTGGTCGAGGCGTCAACCACGCAGTACTGGACCCGCCAGACCGCCGAGCGTGACCACGACGGGGGTACCGCCCGCGCCTACCTCAGCGGTCCGTCCGTGCAGAAGACCCGCAAGCTCCTCGCGGCGAACAAGTGGGCGCGCACCGAGTCCCGCACGACGTACACCTCGGAGGGTCTGCCGGAGACGGTGTCCGACCTGGGAGACACCGCGCAGACCGGCGACGAGACCTGCACCCGCACCACGTACGTCAGCAACGACACCGCGTGGATCCGGGCAGCCGTGTCCCGGGTGGAGACCGTCGCCAAGGCGTGCGGCGCGACGATCTCCCGACCGGACGACGTCGTCTCCGACGTCCGCACCTACCACGACGGCTCGGACACCCACGGTGCCACCCCGAGCGCAGGGTTGGTCACCCGCGAGGACATCCTCGACACCTGGAACGGTGGGCCGGTCTACGCCACCACCTCCCGTACCAGCTACGACGATCTGGGTCGGGTCGAGAGCGTCACGGACGCCCGTGGCGGTGTCACCACCACCGCGTACACCCCGGCGGGACCGGGTCCGGTGACCCAGACGGTCACCCTCAACCCCCTACAGCACAAGGTCACCACCTATCAGCAGCCGGCCTGGGCCGAGCCGACCGCGGTGGTCGACGCGAACAACAAGCGCACCGACCTATTGCACGACCCGCTGGGCCGGCTCACCAAGGTGTGGTTGCCCGGCCGGGCCAAGGCGACCCAGACACCGAACCTGGAGTTCGGCTACCTGGTACGGGCCGACGGGCCGCTGGCCGTGACCACGAAGCGGCTCGGCCCCAACGGCAACTACATCACCGAGATCGGGCTCTTCGACTCCCTCTACCGGCCGGTGCAGACCCAGGAGGACGCCCTCGACGGCCGACGCCTGGTGTCCTCGACCGGCTACAACGACCGAGGTCTGGAGGCGTACCAGGCAGGTCCGGCATACGTCACCGGCCAACCCGGCACCGGGCTGTTGGCGCTGAACCCGGGTGCGGACCGGGTGCGGACGGTGTTCAGCCACGACGCCGTTGGTCGGGTGATCAACGAAGGGCTGTGGTCGGGGGACAGCCAGCTGTGGGCAACGGTCACCAGTTACGGCGGTAACCCGGACGGCTGGCAGGTGACGGTCACCCCGCCGCTCGGCGGCACCGCCACCGCCACTCTGAGCGATGTCCACGGCCGGACGTTCGAGCTGCGTCAGTTCCACGGCCGGACCCCCACCGGCGGGTTCGACACCACCACGTACAGCTACACCCCGCGCGACGACCTGAAAACCGTGACCGGCCCGACCGGCAAGGTGTGGCAGTACGAGTACGACCTGCGGGGACGGGAGCGACGCACCACCGACCCGGACAAGGGCGTCACCACCCTGACGTACGACAACAGCGACGACGTGACCTCGTCGACCGACGCGCGGGGTGAGGTGGTGTCCACCGAGTACGACCTGCTCGGGCGGCAATACAAGCGTCTGGTGAATGGTCAGCTTGCCGCCGAGTGGACCTACGACACCGTCGCCAAGGGCCACCTGACCAAGCAGTTGTCGATCGTCGACGGCTATCACTTCACCCGTCAGATCTTCGACTACAACGACGCCTACCAGATCCGCGACGAGGAGTCGGTCGTGCCGGCCATGCCTGGCCTGGCCGGTGCCGCAGGCACCTACGTCTCCACCTTCACGTTCAAGGTCGACGGCTCGCCCGAACGGGTCACCATGCCGCGGGCCGGTGCTCTTGAGCGCGAAGTGCTCAACTACACCTACGACGACCTGGGCAACGTGACGCGGCTGCTAGGCGAGTTGCTGCCGTCCCGCACGGTCACTGTTTACGTCGACGACGCGACCTACTCGCCCTACGGTGAGCTGCTGCAACGCAAGCTCGGCGTCAACAACAAGCCGCAGGCGTACCAGACCTACGTCTACGACGACGTGACCCGGCGGCTGGCCGAGTTCTACTTCGACCGCGACGCCAGCATCACAAACGTCGCCGCGCTGAACTACGAGTACGACCCGGCAGGCAACGTGCTGTCGATGGCCAACCGGCCGCAGGACAACGACGGCAACGCCCGGCCCGGGGACAGCGATGTCCAGTGCTTCCAGTACGACCAGTTGCGTCGGCTTACCCAGGCATGGACGCAGAGCACGAGCACGTGTGCCGGCACTCCGCAGTCGGGCGACGTGGGTGGAGCGTCGCCGTACTGGAAGTCGTACGCCTACGACAAGGCCGGCTCCCGCGAGTCGGTGACCGACGAGCGCGCCGGCGTGACCTCTACCTACGGGTACGCCACCACCGGCGGCCAGCCGCACGCGGTGCGGACGGTCACCACCGGCGAACGGGTCGACCACTACGACTGGGATGCCACCGGCAACCTGACCTACCGGCGGGTCGGCGGGGTCACCGAAACCCTCGACTGGAACGCCCAGGGCAAGCTCAGCGAGATCACCGGACCCGACGGCACGACCCGGATGCACTACGACGTGGACGGCAACCGGATCGCTCGGATCGACCCGAACGGCGACGCCACCGTCTTCGTGGCCGGCCAAGAGTTGACCGTCTCCGGCCAGAACAAGACGGCGACCCGCTACTACGAGCACGCCGGTGATGTCGTCGCCTCGCGTACGGCGTCCACCGCCAGCGGTGCGAAGGACCTGATCTGGCTGGCCTCGGACCAGCACGACTCGGCCCACTGGGCGGTCAACTCGGTGACCCGGGTCGACACTGTCCGCTACTCCGACCCGTACGGCAACAAGCGTTCCGGTGGCGCTGGCGGCACCTGGCCCTCGGGCCAGCGTGGCTTCGTCGGCGGTATCGAGGACCCCACAGGTCTGTCGTTGCTGGGTGCCCGGTTCTACGACGCGGCGCTGGGTGCCTTCATCTCCGTCGACCCACAAACCGACGAATACGACCCGCAACGGATGCACCCGTTCGCGTACGCGAACAACAACCCGATCACCTTCGCCGACCCGGATGGACTCTTCTGGGGTGCGGCCAAGAAACTCGGTGGTGGGATCGCCAACGCCGCCACGTCGGTCGCCAAGGCTGTGGTCAACAACGCCGGCACCATCTCGGCCGTCGCCGGCACGGTAGCGATGGTGTCCGCCGTGCTGCCGCCGCCAGCACAGGTGGTAGCAGCGGCTGCGGGTGCGGTGGCCGCGGTGGCCGGAGCCATCGACACGATCAAGACCTGCGCGGGCGGCAGTGGTCTGGACTGCGCGATGGGCGTGGCGGGCATGGTTCCCGGCGTCCGCCAGGCCAAGACCGCCGCTCGTGGTGCCGGTGCGGTTAAGAACGCCGTCAAGAACAGTGCGCAGGGCTGTCGCAGACCTAACAGCTTCCTGCCAGGCACTCAGGTGTTGCTGGCGGACGGCAGCTACAAGGCTATCGAGGAAATTGAAGTAGACGACGTGGTCTGGGCCGCCGACCCCCAGACGGGTGAGGAGGGGGCCCGTCCGGTCACGGCACTTATCACCGGCGACGGCGATAAGGCGCTCGTCGATATAGGCGTCGACTCCGACGGTGACGGATCTGCCGACGGCAGAGTGACCGCCACTGATGAACACCCGTTCTGGGTCGACAACCGGCGGGAGTGGCTGGGTGCGGACCGCCTAACCCCGGGCGATCAGTTGTTGAAGCCGGACGGCGCTCAGGTCGGCGTTACCGTCGTCGTTGGCTACCGCGGCGCCGCGAAAGTCCACAACCTGACCGTAGACGATATTCATACCTACTTCGTTTTGGCGGGGACGGCACTAGTCCTCGTCCACAACTGCGGCAATCGAACGCATGATAAAGCCCGGGGCGCTCAGGGTGTCGATGAAACGACGGCGACGTTCGAGCGATTCCATCGCCGATCGGACATCTACAGCGAGTCGTATGGTAATGGATTTGAGTTCTGGACGCCTTACGGAAATCGCCAGGTTGACATCGCAGTCAAGAATAGGAATGGTGGTTTGGACCTCTATGAGGTCAAGGTGAATCGCTCCAACTACACGAGAGGGCAGCGCAAGAAGGATAAGTGGCTCGAAGAGACATATGGCTTCAAAACTACGGTCTTGCGGCGCAACACGAAGTGCCCTATCTGCTCCGGATCAAAGCCTAAGCCCTCCTCGTCAAGGTCGAGCGCTCCGAGGTACGTGCCAGGTCGTATCGGTGGAATTTGACTGATATGGTTAGGGGGTGATTGGCTTGATGGGGCATTTGTCGATCGGGGCGTTCTCGGACGCATAGCACTGCGAGCTGGATGCGACGACTGGAGACTTTGTGAGTAGTGATTTTGGCTTCTGGAAGCACGGCGCGGGTGATCCGGGTGATATATTTGACAATATTGCCGAAGGTGTTACTGAGGGCTTGAGGCCTGACCCCGCCGTGTTGCGGTTTCGTGATGATGTGTTGGCGCGTTGGCCGGATATCGGTGACGTTTTGGAACCGTCGGAGCACGATTTGGAAGAGAACCCAGAAGATGTCACAAAATATGTTCTTTTAACTCTTTCGGTTCGGCAGCTAAATTATATTCCCGAGTTATTGGCTATGGCAAAGGCGCATGGGCTCGTCGGATATAGTGGAGTGGCCGACGAGCCGCTTTAAGACTTCCATCATTCTGGTGGTCGCGGGCAGCACAAAAGCTGTCTCGGCTGCGAATCCTTCGTAGGAAGAAGGCTTGCACTCGGTCATTCAGCATGCTACCTGCGCTCCGTCGCGTATGCCGTCGGTGGTCGTGGCCGGTAATCAAGCTGCGGCTGACGGTGCATCTCGGCCTCGCCGTTTGACCAGCGATCGTGTACTACAGAATTCCGCCGCGCTTGTCGACCCTCAGGGTATTCGTGCTGTCAGCTTCATCCGCCTGAGGCCGCAAGCTTCCGTTCATTCCCTGACTTTCTAGACGTTAGCGCGCGGGGCAGCGCTCGCCCTCGGGCGGGACGGTCAGGTCGATCAGGTACGCATTGACGGCCTGGGTGATGCAGGCCGTCTGCGGGTAGGCGGTATGCCCCTCACCTTCCCAGGTGAGCACCCGCCCCACGCCCAGCATCTCGGCCAGCGCCGGGGTCTGCTCGTACGGCGTGGCGGGGTCGCCTGTGGTGCCGACGACAAGGATCGGCGGGGCGCCCTCGGCGCGGCCGGTCGGGTAGGGGTCGCTGCCGCCGGGCCACTCGGTGCAGGAGACCAGGCCGGCGGCCAGTGGCGCGCCGAACAGTGGATACCGGCTGCGCCACTCGGACTGGAGTTGGCGGATCCGCTCCAGGTTGGGGCGTTGCTCCTCGTCGGCGCAGTTGATGGCCAGGTTGGCGTCGAAGAGGTTGCTGTAGTCGCCGTCGGAGTCGCGGTCGGTGTAGTTGTCGGCGAGCCGGAACACGTCGCTCGGGTTGCCCTCGTTGAGCCGGTCGATGGCCCGGGCCAGTTGCTCCCAGCCGGGCTCGGAGTACAGCGACGAGACGATCGCGTAGAAGATCCAGCCGGCGGTGGCCTCCCGCCCGTCGGCGGAACGGACGGGGGAGACTTCGGCCTTGTCGATCGCCGAGGTGACCGCCGCCCGGGCGTCGGGGGCGATGGGGCAGCGGGCCGCGTTCGCCGCGCACCACCTGGTGAAGTTGTCGAAGGCGCGTTCGAAGCCTCTCGCCTGGCTCTCCGAACCCTCGATCAGGTCTTGCCGGGGGTCGACCGCGCCGTCGAGCACCAGCGCCCGCACCCGCTGCGGGAACAACTGGGCGTACGTGGCCCCCAGCAGGGTGCCGTAGGAGTAGCCGAGGTAGGTCAACTTGTCGTCGCCGACGGCGGCCCGGATCGCGTCCATGTCGCGGGCCGCCTGCTCGGTGCCGTACAGCGGTAGTTGGTCGCCGTACTTGGCGCCGCAGCCCTGGCCGATGCGCTCGTTGAGCGCGACGAAGTCGTCGAACGACGCCTGGCTCTCCGGGTCGGGGTTGTAACCGAAGACGGCGTCGAGGTCGGCGTCGGAGATGCACTCGACCGGGCTGGACCGGGACACCCCGCGCGGGTCGAAGCCGACGATGTCGAAGCGTTCGAGGATGGCGTCGGGCAGGCCGCCGTACTGCTCGCCGAAGGTGAGGTAGACGGCGGTGTCGACGCCCGAGCCGCCGGGGCCGCCCGGGTTGACCAGCAGCGAGCCGATCCGGTCGCGTTGGTTGGTGGAGCGGGCCCGCAGCAGCGCGATCTCGAAGGTCTCACCGGCGCCCGGGCCGGTTGTGGCGGCGCTGCCGCCCGCCCAGTCCTGCGGCACCTGGATGCGGGTGCACTCGTACCGGATGTCCGGAGCGCGCCGCCCGACCACCTCGTCGGCCACCTCCGGGCAGGACCGCCAGGTCGGCGCGGTCCCCGGTGCCGCGGCCTCGCCGTCGACGTCGGTGCGCGGCGCGAACGCCGGCAGCGTGCAGCCGGCGGTGACCACCACGGCGGCGGTGAGGCCGGCCACGGTGAGCCGGAAACGGCGGGTCCGGTCGGGCGTGCGGGTCACGAACGAACCTCCGTGATCGGGTCGACGGCCAAGCTACGCGGGCCCGGCCGGCACCGCCGGGTCACCCCGCAGCACCTGGTCCACGTCGAACCGGACCGGCCGGTCAAGTTGATCGTATCGGCAGGAGAGCGGGTCACGGTCGGGTCGCCAGCGAACGAAGCGCGCGGTGTGCCGGAACCGGTCACCCTCCATCGCGTCGTACGCCACCTCGACCACGAGTTGCGGGCGCAGCGGCTCCCATTCCAGGTTCTTGGTGCCGGTCCACCGGCTGACCCCGCCGGGGATGCGTTGCCCGCGTTCGTGGTCGCCGTGCACCCACGGGTGCTCGGGCCCGACGTCGCGGTAGGGGGCCAGCTCCTCCAGCAGCTCGGCTCGGCGGGCCATGGTGAACGAGGCGCTCACCCCGACGTGGTGCAGCACCCCGGCGTCGTCGTAGAGGCCGAGCAGCAGCGACCCGACCACCGGACCGGACTTGTGCCAGCGGAAGCCAGCCACCACCGCGTCGGCGGTGCGGGCGTGCTTGACCTTGGACATGAGTCGCTTGCCCGGCTCGTACGGCAGGTCGGCCGGCTTGGCGATCAACCCGTCCAGGCCGGCGCCCTCGAAGACGTCGAACCAGCGGCGCGCCACCTCGGCGTCGGTGGTGATCTGGGTGACGTGCACCGGCGGCTGCACCCCGGACAACGCCTGCTCCAGCCGGGCCCGGCGGGTCGGGTAGGGCGCGTCGAGCAGGCTCTCGTCATCGAGCGCGAGCAGGTCGAAGGCGACGAAGTCGGCCGGCGTCGTCTCGGCGAGCAGCTTCACCCGGGAGGCCGCCGGGTGGATGCGCTGGGCCAGCAGCTCGAAGTCGAGCCGGGGCTGCCCGTCCGGGCCGTCGCGGCGGATCACGATCAGCTCGCCGTCGACCGCGCAGCGCGGCGGCAACTGCCGGCGGGCCTGCTCCACCACCTCGGGGAAGTAGCGGGTCATCATCTTGCCGCCCCGGCTGGCCAGCTCCACCTCGTCGCCGTCGCGGAAGACGATGCAGCGGAAGCCGTCCCACTTGGGTTCGTAGGTCATCCCCGGGCCGGTGGGGATCGAGTTGACGCTGCGGGCGAGCATCGGCTCCACCGGCGGGTTGATCGGCAGGTCCACGGCGATCAGTCAACCAGACGGCACCGACAGCGGTGACCCGGATCACGCCCGCCCGGTGGGCGGCGTGTCCGCCTCCGGCCCGTCACGTCCTGCTCGGGCGGATCGGAAAACCGCAGTTCAGAGCTACTTTCGCGAGGTGGCGGAGTGGATGTGCGGGTGCTGCGGGCGGTGGCGGGTCAGCGTCGAGCTGATCCACGGCCGGTACCTGTACCGGTTGGCGCACACCTATCCCCGGCGCTTCGGTGGCGGCAGGAACGTGCTCGGCGAGGTGGGTTCGGTGGACGAACTGGCGGAGTTGCTGCGTCGGCGTACCCCGGTCGACCTGGCCGACCTGCGCGAGGCCGCCTGATACCGGCGGTTGGTATAGGCCGGGACATCGATCAGCATCCGGGAGCGGTGAGTACGGCAGCAGCACCGGTGGAACAGTCAGCCAGGCTGCCTGCACTGGTCGGCCGGATGTCAGCCGATTATGTACGAAAGGCTGAATCTTACCGTACATTTAATCTTCAATTAACCCAAAAAGCCTTTCCCACTTCGACCGGCGCCAGGCGGTTGAGTGACATTCCGCGCCCGCCCTGTTAGCGGCTGGCAGCCGCCGTCCGGTGTAGGTGATCAGCCGCCGGGCCCAGTGCCAGCACCCCAATCGCACCTTGCGGCGCGGTTGGCGGCTGCCGGTGTGTAGGTGCCTCCAGCGTTCCGGCGCTTGCGGCGGGTGGTACACGGGGATGCGATGGGCAAGCGGTCGACGAGACAACGGGGCGTCCGATGGGGCATGCCGCGTCGTTGCTGGTCGGCGAAGTATCCGTTGGGGAACCGTGGGCTTCGTCGGTCGCTTGAGAAAAGGGTATGACCTGATGCCGTTACTGAGCATCGTTCTTCCCGTCTACCGGGTGCAGGCCTACCTACGGGAGTGCCTCGATTCGATTCTGCAGCAGTCCTTTGGCGATGTTGAGATCATCGCAGTTGATGATTGCTCACCGGACCACTGCGGAGCGATTCTCGACGAATACGCTGCCCGTGACCCACGTGTCCGCGTTGTGCATCTCTCCGAGAATGTTGGCTTGGGCCAAGCGCGGAACGTCGGCATGCGGCATGTGACCGGGGAGTACGTCTGGTTCGTCGATAGTGACGACTGGATCGCTCCTGGAGCGCTCGCAGCGGTGGCTGATCAGTTGCGGAGCGCGGACCCGGACGTACTCGTGGTGGACTATGCCAAGGTCTGGTGGAACAATCAGAGCCGGCGCAGCAAACTCTCGCAGCTGGTGCGAGCGGAGAAGCTGCCGAAGGTCTTCACGCTCGCCGAGCACCCCAGCATGATCAAGCTGTTCCACGTTGCCTGGAACAAGATATTCCGACGTGACTTCCTCGAACAGAACGAGATCACCTTCCCGACCGGGCTCTACGAAGATGTGCCGGTTGGCTACTCGGTGCTGATCCTCGCGGACCGGATCACCGTTCTGGAGCGGGTCTGCATCTACTACCGCCAACGTCGGCAGGGTGCCATCACCTCTACCCCCGGCTACCGGCACTTCGAGGTCTTCGACCAGTACGATCGCCTCTTCTCGCGCCTCGACGACATCGGAGAGCGTGCCACTCAGTTCCGGAGCCTGGTATTCGAGCGGATGATGTACCAGTGCCTTCTCGTGCTGGAGAACCCGGATCGAGTCGCGCGGTCGCATCAGCGGGAGTTCTTCTCCGCGCTCGCGAAGGCGTTCACCCGGCACCGACCAGCGCAGGGCTACGCGAAACCTGGTTGGTCGGGAACGGGTGAAGCACCTCCTTGTCTCCCGCGGCGCCTACGCCCTCTGGTTCCTCCTGCGGATGGGATTTGGACTGCGCCGCAAGGCGGAGGCCAAGAAGAAGCAGTTGCAGCGGAAGGTGCGGCTACGTAGTCGGCTCCGGATGGGCTATTACCGCTTCCAACTGCGCAGGCCGATGGACGAGGGCCTGGCCCTGTTCTCCGCGTACTGGGGCAAGGGATACGGCTGCAACCCACGGGCGGTCTACGAGAAGATGACCGAACTTGCCCCTCGCGTGCGGGGGTGTGGGAGGTCAAGCCCGGCCAGGAGGGCGCCGTTCCTGCTGGTGTCGAGACGGTGACCATCGGTACTCTCCGGCACTACCGCACCCTTGCTCGGGCCAAGTTTCTCGTGACCAACGTCAACTATCCCGGCTGGGTGGTGAAGCGGGCCGGTGCCGTGCACCTGTCGACGAACCACGGCACCCCGGTGAAGGCGATGGGTGTGGACCAGTTGAAGTATCCCGCCGGCATTCGGGGGATGAACATGAACTGGCTGCTCAAGAGGTGCGATCGCTGGACCTACAGCATCAGCCCGAACGCGTATACCACCGAAATCTGGGAGCGGGCCTACCCGTGCGGTTACGAGACGCTGGAAGTCGGCTATCCACGTAACGATGTGCTGGCCAACGCTACCGATAAGGATGTGGCTGAGGCGCGTGAGCGGCTCGGTCTGCAGCCGGGTCAGGTCGCGGTCGCCTATCTGCCGACCTACCGCGACTACGAGTTCGGTAGCGACGCACTACTGAACGTGGGTCGCTTCGTCGACCAGCTTTCCCCCGAGATGGTACTGCTGGTTCGAGTCCATCACTTCGACCGCACCATCGTGAGCGGCGACCATCCCCGAGTCATCGATCTCTGCGACTACCCCTTGGTGGAGGACATCTACCTGGCGGCGGATATCCTGATCACCGACTATTCGTCGGTCATGTTCGACTACGCGGTCCTGGACCGGCCGCTGGTGATCTTTGCTGCCGACTGGGAGACGTACCGGACCAACCGCGGCGCATACCTGGACGTGTTCGAAGAAGGCCCGGGCGTTGCGGCGAAGTCCGAGGACGAACTCGTCGGGATGTTCCGCTCCGGGGCGGTCGTCGGTGCGGAAGCGACAGCCGCACGGTCTTTGTTCCGAAAGCGCTTCTGCTATCTGGATGATGGCCGGGCTTCCGAGCGGGTTGTTCGCCGTGTGTTCCTCAACGAACCGGTTCCAGCCGCACCAGCGACCGGGGCGGTGCCGGTCGTGCCGGCAGAACAGCTTCAGGAACTGCGCAGTGTCGCGGATGACTCGCAGCCGCAGGAGTTGCCCACGATCGAAGACGAGCCGGATCTTTCCGAGGAGCCCAAAGCTCTCGTTCCGTGAGCCCAGCGATGGCTTGGCGTCGACCGCTGCTCGGCGGTCGGCACCAACCCGTACTGCGACGGCTGGCCGTCACCGTTGCTGATTGGTCGTCGGGTCAGTAGTGGGCGAAGGAGCGGATCGGGGCGCGGGGGCCGAACTTCGGCGCCTGCACGGCGGCGGCCTCCAGCAGCCAGCAGACCCGGCCCCGGTGGCCCCGGAACGGCTCCAGCAGCTCCAGCATCCGGGCGTCGTCGCCGCGCGGCTCGCCGGCCAGGGCCCAGGCAACCGTGTTGGGTACGTGATAGTCGCCGACGCTCACCGCGTCCGCGTCGCCGTACGCGACCCGGACCACCTCGGCGGCGGTCCAGGGCCCGACGCCCGGGATCGACCGCAACAACCGGGTGGCCTCGGTCGAGTCGGTGCATCGTTGCAGCCGGTCGGCCATCCGCGCGGCCCGCGTCAATGTCTCGGCCCGCCGCTGCTCCACCCCGAACGGATGGAATACCCAGTACGGCGCGGCCGCGACAGCCGCCGGGTCGGGTGGCAGCAGCAGCCGTACCGGACCCGGGGCCGGCTCGGCGAAATGGCGCACGGTCGCCGCGTACCCCCGGTAGGCCTCCTTGCCGGTGACCTTCTGCTCCAACACGGCCCGCAGCACCCGGGGAAAGATCAACCCGCTGGCCGGCATCCGTAGCCCCGCCTGCTGTGCGGCCAGCCTGGCAACCACGGGGTGGCTCGCGGCCAACTCCGCGAAACCGGTTAGGTCGTCGCGGAGCCCGGCCACCGCGTCGGCGTGCTCGACCATCCAGCCGGCGCCCGGACCGTGACCCGCGGCGGTCAGATCGCCGCCCTCGGGTCGCAGGGCGAGGGTGGCCGGTCCGTCGGGCGTGCGCGCCGCCCACCAGAACACGCCCGCGATCATCCGCGCGCACGGGTCGTACGGACTGAAGGTGAGCGGACGTACCGAAGCGGCGAAACGGTAGCCGGCTGGTGTTCGCAGGACCCGCTTCGTGGTTGGTGCCGTCCAATTCACCGGCTCACTCTGCCACGCGAGCCACCCAGGTCAACGAGGCGCACCCTCTGGTCAGCGTCAGGAACGCCGGTGGCCGGCCGCGCCACTGCTGGCTGCGACCGGCCACCGAGGTGCCTGCTGGATCAGTAGTCGTAGTCGGAGTCCGACTCGTTCGACTCGGTCTTCGACGGCGGGGCGACCGCCTTCGGGGTGCCCTTGGGCAGGCACTCCAGGTTCTTGCTGCCGTCCGGGTTGACCACGAACCAGGTGCCGCCGACGCCCTGGCCCTTCCAGGCGCCCGGCTTCTTGTCACCGATGTAGGTGTAGAGCGGCCAGCCGTCGAGGGTGATCTGGCGGGTGCCGTCCTCGCGGGTGATGGTGCCGACGTCGTCGTCGGAGACACCCTTGAGTTCCGGAGCGCCGTCGGTCAGCGCCGGCGGCCACACCTCCGCGCACTGGCCGTCACAGTTGGACGACGGCGGGTCGTTGGTGTCGCGGTCGAAGCGGTACAGGATGTAGCCGTCCTGGTTGACCACGGCGCTACCCATCCGGGGGAACTTCTTGCCGGTCAGGCTGTCGGTCAGTTCGACACCCTCGGGCAGGGGAGCGTCGGTCTCTTCCTCCGCGCCCGGTGACGCCGAGGCGCCCGGCTCCGCGCTGGCCTCGGGGTCGGCGGTCACGCTGGGCTCGGCCGCGGCGACGGCGACCGGCTCGGCCGCGCCCGCGTCCGCCCCGTTGTAGCCTGCGGGTGCGCAGGCCGTAAGTGCGAACATGGCGCCCACGGCGATGACGGTCCGCTTCATCTGTGCCACGTGCCCTCCTCATACTTGGCAGTTCACCGGGAAGTACGGGTCGAGCGCTGTCAAGGTTGAATCCGAAAGGGTGGGCAAGTTCACAAGAATCCATTGAACCGTCTGGGTTTTCTGTCCGTGTGAGTCCGTATCCCCAGGTGGCTGAGTCGCCTGACGCCGGGAAAGACCGAAGGCCCGCCTCGGGGTCGAGGCGGGCCTTCCGGGTACGTGGATCAGGCCGCTGGGACGGTCACCAGAGTGTCCGTGGCACCCCGCGAATCGATCTCCTGCACCTCGAACTGCTTGATGTCGTCCCGCTTCGTCGACGTGGCCGCCGACAGGGTGAGCAACTGCGTGTTGGCGTTCGTGCCGTACCCGCCGTCCGGCACCGACCAGGTGGAGACGACCTCGGTGGAGCCGTCGTCGCGTACCACCACCAGGCGGCAGGTGCGCGGCCCCGGCAGCTTGCCCAGGCTGAAGTCCATCTTCGTGCCGAAGTCCTTCGAGGTCAGCCAGAACGTCGCCTCGACACCGGTGGCCGGGTCGGTGACATCGACCTGCTCACCCTCCTGCTCGTTGCCACCCACGCTAGGGCCGCTGGGGTTGCCGGTGCGGTCGGTCGGTGGGCCCACCGGAGCCGTGGTCGGCCCGGCGATCGGCGGTGCCGTGCTGCTGTCGGTGAGATTGCTGAACACGACACCGGTCAGCCCACCGAAGACCACCACGGCCGCCGCGGTCGCCAGGACCTGCCGGAACCGGGCCCGCCGACGGTGCGTACGCAGCGCCACGAGCGTCCGGTCCAGCAGGACCGGATCCGAGTGGGTCTGCTCCAGTGCCGTGATCGACTCCTCGTCGATGTCGGAGAGCAGCCCGACCACCGGCACCATCGTCTCCAGCTCGGCGGCACAGGCCCAGCAGGTCGCGAGGTGTTCCTCGAACCGCTCCATGTCCTGTTCGTCAAGCACGCCGAGCGCGTACGCGGCGACGTCCATGTGGTCAACCCGGCTCATTCCGTCACCCCCCTCTCCTGCAGAGCTGTGCGCAGCGCGCGCAGCGCGTAGTAGACCCGCGACTTCGCGGTGCCCAACGGCAGACCGAGCTCCTCGGCCGCCTCCGGCACCGTCCGGCCCCGGAAGTACGTCGCCACCAGGATCTCCCGGTGCGACTGACTCAACGTTCGCAGCGCGTCCGTCACCGTCATCGACCGCAGCACCCGGTCGGTGCTGTCGGCCTCGGCGAACGCGGTCAGGTCCCGGTCGTACGTCTCAGCCGGGCGGGCCTGCTCGCTGCGGTGCTCGTCGATGGCGATCCGTCGCGCCACCGTGACCAGCCACGGCCGTAGCGACCCCTGTCCCTGCGCGCCCAACCGGTGCGCGTTGCGCCAGGCCCGCAGCAGCGTCTCCTGGACGATGTCCTCGGCCCGTTGCCGGTCTCCGCCGGTCAGCCGCATCACGAACATCAGCAGCGGCCCGGCGTGTTCCGCGTAGAGCGTGCGGACCAACTGGTCGGAGTGGGCGGCTTCGGTGGTGGAAGCCTGGTGGCGGCCAGGGGTGGGTCGCGGCGTCACCGGGCTATTCTGGCGAGCCGCCGGACGAGAGTCGACCCCACGGGTGGACGTGGTCGGCCGCGACTGGGACCGGGCGGACATCCAGTCCACCCGCACCCGGTCGCCCTGCCAACCGACCGCCAGTGCGTGCATGCAGACCTCCGACGTCCCTGGACAGAAAGCTGTCCCCCCACGGGCATGGCTGCTGACTGGTACGGAAGGCGGCACCGAACGGATCAACGTCGGACGGAAAAAATCCCCGGCGGAGGTGGCGTCGAGTCGACGGCGTCGGCATCGTGCACCACTGCGGCACCACCGGTAAAGCGGTCGAGTTCCGCCTCGGCCAGCACCCGGCCGGGAAACCAGCCACCGGCGGCACGGCGGGCCAACGCGGCCACCGGCGGATCCTGCCGGCCGGCGACGAGCACCAGATTGCCGTAGCGCCGGCCGCGCAGCACGGCGGCGTCGGCGACCAGACACGCCCGGGGCAGCACCGCCCGCACGGTGGCCACCTGTGCCCGGGCGTGGCGCAGCGGCGGGCCGTCGGCGACGTTGGCCAGGTACCAGCCCGCCGGGTGCAGCACCCGGGCAGCCTCGGCGGCGTACTCGACGGAGGTGAGCCGGGCCGGTGTCCGGGCGCCCGCGAACACGTCGGCGACCACCAGGTCGTAACTGGCCTCCCGACCGGAGGCTAGCACCGTCCGCGCGTCACCCACCCGTACCTTCAGGCGCGGATCGGCCCGCCACGGCAACGTCCGTCGGACCAGATCGACGAGTGCCCCGTCCACCTCGACCACCCGCTGCGTCGAGCCGGGGCGGGTGGCGGCGACGTACCTCGGCAGGGTCAGCGCACCGCCGCCCAGATGCAGCACCCGCAGCGGGGCGCCCGCCGGTGCCACCAGGTCGATCGCGGCAGCCAGCCGACGGACGTACTCGAACTCCAGGTGCGTCGGGTCGGTCAGGTCCACATGCGACTGTGGTACGCCGTCGAGCAGCAGCGTCCACGAGCCGGACCGGTCCGGATCCGGCACCAGTTCGGCGAGCCCCGTGTCGACCGGCTCGGAGATCCGGTCCGCGTCGCGCCGCCGTCCCATCAGCGGCCGGCCCGGGCGGCGGCGGTGCGGGCGGCGACGGTGAGCGCGCGATGCAGCAGCCGGGCGTCGCCCAGGCGGGAGCGCAGCAACCGTTCCAGCCCGGCGATCGGCACCAGGTTCTGCGGGGCCCGGGGATCCTTGTACGGGCTGGAGGCGAACCGGGGCAGGGTGACAAGCGACAGGTCGGCCAGCCACACCGCCTCGGCGATCTCCAGGTCGGCGGAGCACTCCAGCCGCACGATGCCGGCCCAGGGCGCGCCCGCGGTCACCGGCAGCCGCAGATACCACGACCAGCCGCCCCAGGCGGTGCCGAGCCGGAACACCGGCGAACGGTGACCCGGTGGCAGACCGGTGACCACGGCGGTGAGCCGGGCGTCCAGGTACTGGCTGTGCTGGGTCTTGATGTAGCCGAGGGTGCGCGGCAGCTGCCGCCGGTTACGCAACGGCCCGTCCACCACCAGCAGGTCGTCGTCGGTACGCGCCGCCGCCGACACCTGCACCTCCAGGGCGGTGAGCGGACCCTGCACCGCGGCCGGCAGCTTGGCCAGCTCACCGCTGCCGCCGACCCGGTGCACCGGGTAGCGGACGTTGCCGGCCACCACGTCGGTCGCCGACGGGCTGGCGGTGAACAGGCCCCGCTCCACCGTGGCGCCGGCCAGTTGCGCGGCACCGCGGTCGAGGTCGCAGCGCACCACCCCGGCCGCGTACGAGGCGGCCAGCCCGGGAAACGAGCCGCCGTCCTCCTCGGCCGTCCAGATACTGGCGTCGATCCGGCGTACCCCGTCGACAAGCAGCACCACGTCCGGTGCCCGGACCTCCGGGCGGGGGCCGATCGCCCGCCAGTCCACCGCCGGCAGCTCGTGTTCCGCCTCGACCTGGGCGCTGCTCGGCGCGGCCGGGCCGGCCGGCGCGGCCTCGAACGACGCCCCGTAGCCGGGATCCCAGGCATCGACGAAGAAGCGGTTCACGTCCGCATCACCGGCCGGTCCGTTCCACCCGGGCCGAGCGGGCGTCCTTGTGCACCTCGAAGCGGACCGGGATCCGCTCGGCCAGCGCCGGCACGTGGGTGACCACGCCTACCATCCGGTCGCCCCGGGCGGCGAGATTTTCCAGGGTGGCGGCCACCGTGTCGAGGGTGGCCGCGTCGAGGGTGCCGAAGCCCTCGTCCAGCACGATCGACTCCAGGCTGGCCGCGGTGGTGGACATCCCGGCCAACTGCTCGGACAACGCCAGTGCCAGGGCCAGTGACGCCTGGAACGTCTCGCCGCCGGACAGTGTCCGCACCCCGCGCCGCAGCCCGGCGTCGTGGTGGTCGACCACGAAGAACTCGCCCTTGTCGTGGATCAGGTCGTACTGGCCGCCGGAGAGTTCCCGCAGGATCCCCGACGCGCCGTCGACGAGCAGATCCAGCGCCTCGGCCAGCAGCCACCGCTCGAAATTGTTGGCCCGCAGGTGCCCCGCCAGCGCCCGGGCCACCTGCGCCTCGCGTTCGTGCCCGGCCCGCTGCTCGCGCAGCGCCCCGGCCTGCTCGCGTCGTTCGGTCAACCGGCGCAGCTCGGCCTCGGCCCGCTCCACGGCGACGGCGGCGGCGCGGACCGGATCGTCCGGGGCGGGCAGCCCGGCGTCGACGAAGATGCCCGCGATGCGGTCCGCCGCCGCGCCGGCCGCCGTCTCCGCCTCGACCACCGCACCGGCCAGCCCGTCCCGCTCCGACCGGCGGTGCCGCGCCTGGTCCCGTGCCCACTCGGTTAACGTGGCCCAGGCGGCGGCGACATCGTCGCGGTCGGTGGCCGGCGGTCCGAACCGGGCGACCGCGTCACGCGCACCGTCGAAGCGCCGCCATGCCGTCCGCAGCCGATCCTGCGCCGCCTCGACCGCTGCCCGGGCCTGCCGGGCGGCGTCCCGGCCGGCGCGGAGCGCCGTGGTCGCCTCGTCCAGCCCCTGCCGCAGCCGGGCCAACTCCGCCAGCCGCGCCCGCAGCGCCTCGGCGGTGGCCGCACCGGTCAGCCGCTCGTCCAGCTCGGCGAGTCGGGCCCGCAGGCCGTCATGTTCGGCACGGGCGCGCAGCAGCACCCGTTCCAGGTCACGTGCGGCAGCGTCGCGCTCGGTGACGAGTTTCCTGGCCGTCTCGCTGGCGGCCCGGGCCGCCTTGCCGGCCGCCACCGCCCGCGCCACCGCCGAGCCGGTCGGAACCGCCGGCACCCGGGCCACCGGCTGCTCGCAGACCGGGCAGGCGTCGCCGTCGGTCAGGTGGGCCCGCAACGCCGTCGCCTGGTCGGCGGTCTTCGCGTCCTCGTGCGCCTGGAACGCCGCCGCCAACTCCGCCTCGGCGCGTTCGGCCGCCGCCTGCGCCCCGGTCAGTGCCCGCACCGCCGCGTCGTGCTCGACGCCGGCCGCCTCCATCCCGGCCCGGACCTGCTCCGCCTGGGCGGACAACTGCTCCCGGTCGGCGTACGCCCGCAGCAGCATCCGCAGGGCGCTCTCGTCGCCGGCGGCGGTCAGCTCGCCGCGCAGCTTCTCCTCGCGCTCCTCGGCCAGCGACACCGCGGTCGCCGCCGCGTCGGACTCGGCCCGGGTCGCCGTCACCGCCCGGGCCACCTCGGCCACCCCGTCCGGTGCCCGAACCTCGTCCAACGCGGCCAGTTCGGCGTCGAGCGTGGCCAGCGCCGCGTTGGCCTCCCGCACCGTCGTCCGCGCCGCTTCCAGCTCCGGTACGGCGGCGGTCACCGACCCGGCCAGCTCCCGCATCCGGTCGACCTGACCGGTGGCCTGCTCCAGTGCGGCGTCGTCGACGTCGGACAGCCCGGCGAGCAACTGGTCGACCGCCTCCAGCTTCGCCTCCGCCTGACCGGCCCGAGTGGTGGCCCGCTGCTGCACCTGCTCGTACACGCCGAGACCGAGCAGGTTGACCAGGATCTGCTGCCGGGTGGCCGGACGGGCGTGCAGGAAGTCGGCGAACTGGCCCTGCGGCAGCACCACACAGCTGGTGAACTGCTCGTACGGCAGGCCGACGGCCGCCAGCACGGCCGCGTCCATCTCCGCCGGGGTGCCGGCGACCACCTCGCCGAGATCCTCCGGACTGAGCCCGGTGTCCAGTTTGGTGACGTCGAACCCCTCCGGCATGAGCTGCAACCCGGCGCCGGCGGTCTTGACGTTGCCCCGGCTGTCCCGACGCACCACCCGGGTGGCTACGTAGCGCGCGCCGCCGGACTCGAAGACCAGCCGGACCCGCGCCTCGGTGGCCGACGGCGCGAGCGCGTTGCCCAGCCCGCGGGTGCCGCCCCAGCGGGGCACCGTGCCGTACAGCGCGAAGCAGATCGCGTCGAGCACCGTCGACTTGCCCGAACCGGTCGGCCCGACCAGGGCGAAGAAGTCCGCGTCGGTGAAATCGATCGTGGTGGCGTCGCGGAAGACGGTGAAGCCGGCCAGGTCCAGCCGCATCGGCCGCATCAGTGATCGACCTCCTCGAGCAGCTCGTCGAAGAGTTCCCGAACGCCCTCGTCGGCATGCCCCCGGCTGTCCAGATAGTCGGCGAACAACTGCCGGGGCGAGCGACCGGACCGCTGCGCCACCCGGGTGCCGCTGCCGGGCGCCGGCACCAGCTCCGGGTCGATACGGATCTCCAGGGCCCGCGGAAGCAGTTGCTGCACCTCTTCCCGTAGGCCGGCGCGGGGCTGTTCGCGCACGTACACCCGCAGCCAGCCCTCCGGTGGGGTGATCTCGGCGAGTTGGGCGAGGGTGCCGCGCACGGTGCGCAGCGCGGTCGCCGCGGTCACCGGCTCCTCGCGGATCCGCGCCGCCGTGGTCGCGGTGACCTCGACCAGCGTCACCGCCGGGACGTTCTCCTGCTCGCCGAAGTCCACCGCGAGCGGGGCGCCGCTGTAGCGGATCGGGCACGGCCCCTGCACCCGCTGGGCGCGGTGCAGGTGCCCGAGCGCCACGTAGTGCGCGGTGCCGGGAAAGACCGAGGCGGGCACCGCGTAACCCATGATGGTGTGCGCGTCGCGTTCGCCGCCGCCGGTGGCCGCGCCGACCACCGTGAGGTGGGCGGTGACCAGGTGCACCCGGTCCGGCTCGTCGAAACCCTCGGTCAACCGGGCCAGGATGCGGCCCAGGTGGTCGGCGTACGTCTGGGTGGACTCGGCGGCGGTCAGCTCGTACATCTCCACCGCCCGGACCGCGTACCGCTGGGACAGGAACGGCAGCGCGGCCAACCGCCAGCGTTCCCCGTCGGCGGTGGTGCCGTCGATGACGTGTTCGGCCGGATCCTCGCGTACGCCGCCGCGCAGGGTGATGCCGGCGGCCTCGGCCCACGGGCGCAGCGCGTCCAGGGCCGGACCGTTGTCGTGGTTGCCGCCGATCGCCACCACGTCCGCGCCGGTGCGGCGCAGCGCGGTCAACGCCCGGGTGACCAGGCGGGTCGCCTCCGGGGTCGGTGCCGCCGTGTCATAGAGGTCACCGGCGATGACGACCAGGTCGGGCCGTTCCCGCCGGGCGATCTCGATGACTCCGGCCAGCACCTGCTTGTGTTCCTCGGCCCGCGACTGTCCCTTGAGGACCTTGCCCACGTGCCAGTCGGAGGTGTGCAGGATCTTCATGCTGTTACCCCCGGGCTAGAACGGGATGTCGTCGTCGGTGCCGCCGCCGGAGCCGACGACCGCGAACGGGTCGGCGGACTGGGTGATCGACCGCAGGGTCTGCGACGGCGCGGCTCCCGCCTCGGAGACCCGGGTCGCCCAGGCGGGGAACGGGAACTCCAGACAGAGCGGTACCGGGATGTCCGGCTGGTTGACGAACATCGTGCCCGGCTTGGCCAGCAGCGCGCGCTGCCGCTGGGCGGGCGGGAGGAAACCGTACTCCGGACGGGACGCCTCGGCCGGATCCAGCCGGCCCACCACCCGGATGGCCGAGTTGGTGACGATGCGCCGCTCCACCTCGCTCGCGGTCTGCTGCGCGCCGATCAGGATCACCCCGAGCGAGCGGCCCCGCTCGGCGATGTCGAGCAGCACCTCCTTGATCGGGGAGGACCCCTCCCTGGGGGCGTACTTGTTCAGCTCGTCGAGCACCACGAACAGCAGCGGTTTGGCGGTGCCGGCCTTCTCCTTGCGCTCGAACTCGGTCTTGAGCGTCACGCCGACCACGAAACGTTGCGCCCGGTCCGGCAGGTTGTGCAGGTCGACGACGGTGACCTGAGCCGACTCCGAGGTGTTGATGCTGTGCGGACGGCGGGTGGCCAGATCGCCGCGGATCAGCCGGGACAGGTCCTTCTTGCTGCCGATCAGCCGACGGGCGAACGCGTTCACCGTGCCCAGCCCGACCGCGCTGCCCGCCCAGTCACCGCGCGTCTCGTCGTCGCTGAGCTGCTCGACGACGTGATCGACCAGGTCGCCGTAGCTGCCCAGCCGGACACCGTCGATGCTGACGCCGCCGTCGGCGGGCTGGGCGTACCGGGCCAGGTGGGCGGCGACGGAGTGGACCACCATCGTGTACTGCTGACGTTCGTCGTCGGCGTCGGCGAAGACGTACGGCAGCAGGCGGTCCGCGCAGAACTCGGTGAGTGTCCAGTAGAAGCTGTCGACCCCGGTGAGCCGACTGCTCACGTCCGGTGTGCCGGACGAGTCACCGACCCGGGGCGGCGCGTAGACCCGCACGTCGGGGAAGGCGTCCGCGGCCAGGCCGAGCCGGGCGTACGCGGCCCGGGTCGGATCGTCGAGCCGGGCGTTCGGGTGGTCGAGGAAGAGCAGATCCTCACCCTTCACGTTGAAGATCAACGCCTTGGCGTTCACCGCGTCACCGCCGAGTTGGCCGGAGCGGAACACCGAGTAGAGAAGAAAGGTGGCGAAGCTGGTCTTGGTGGCCACCCCGGAGATGCCGGAGATCGACACGTGCGCGCCCCGACTGCCGTCGAGGAAGTCGGCGTTGAGGTAGACCGGCACACCGTCGCGGCCGGTGCCCATCGGGATCCGCCGTTCCATCCGGTCGAAGTGCAGGGCCCGGGCGCGGGCGTCGCCCTCGGCCCGGTGCACCACGGCACCCGGCTGCGGCGGCACGTAGAACTCGGGATCGACCCGGGTGGTGGTGATCTCGGCGGCCTCCTGCACCTGCGCCGGCAGCGTGCCGTCGGCGATGGCGAAGACGTCGGAGTCGAACTGTGCGCCCTCGTGCCGCGCCCGGACCTGGGTGACCACTCCGGCGATGGTCACCGGCTCCCGGTCGGGCAACTCCCGCCGGGTCACCACCACGTCGTCGAGCTGGAGATAGCTGCCCGGGGAGACCGCCGTCCAGAACTGCAGGGGAGTGGCGTCGGCGGTGCCCAGCACCCGGCCCACCCCCTCGCCCGGGCCGTCGAACCCCTGGTCGATCATCGGGCTACTCCGCTCGGTCGGTCGTCGCGGTCGGCACACACGCCCTGCATCCTGCCGGAGGAGTACGACAGGCCGCCACGCGACGCGGCGCAGGCCACGTAACGACACCGTGCCGATCGCGTACGGCGACGGGACTCTGACGGCGGGTGTCCGGGCTGCCTGGGACAGCACGTCGCCCGTCAGTGCCGGGCGTGGCGGAGCAGCAGGGTGCCGTCGTCGGCGCGGAGCACGTGCCGCAGCGGCAGGCTCCGGGCGGGACTCGGGGTGCCGGCGGTGATCCGGCCGGGCCCGGCCCCGGCGAGCAGGGGCGCGATCGAGAGGCACACCTCGTCGACCAGGTCGGCGGCGGTGAGGGCGCCGAACAGGTGTGGCCCGCCCTCGCAGAGCAGTTGAGAGAGTCCGCGTCGGCGCAGTTCGGCCAGCCCGGCGACCAGGTCGACCCGGTCGTCGCCGTGGCGCACCAGCTCGGCCACGTCGGTGAGGCCGGGCGGTGCCGCCGCGTTGCGGTGGGTGAGCACCACGGGGCGTACCGGTGCGTCGGCGAAGGCGGCCTGGGCCGGATCGAGGTCGAGGGTGCCGGAGACCACGACCAGGGTCGGATACTCGGTCAGCCCGTGCGCGCGTCGCCAGGCCCGGCGTCGCTCGTCGAGCCGGATCGCCCGGTAGCCCTCGTGGCGCAGCGTGCCGGCAGCCACCAGCAGCGCGTCGCAGAGCATCCGGAGCAGCCCGAAGACCCGCTTGTCGGGTGTGCCGGACAGCCCGGCCGAGTAACCGTCGACACTGACCGCGCCGTCGACGCTGGTCACGAAGTTCATCCGCAGGCGTGGCCGGTCGGCGCGACCGTACCGGGCGATGAGCGTGTCGTCGTCCACCGGCTCCGGGGACGGGTCCGGCCAGAGGACGGAAATCGGCGCTCTGTCGCTCATTCGCCGGCCGGACCGGTGACGGGAGGGGTCGGTCGGGGGGTACGGTGCTGGCAGTCGCACCAGTTCCGGCCCGGGCAGTCGTCGTGCCGCCGCGCCCGGCACGCTCGGCAGATCATGCTCGCAGCCTATGCCGAGGGAGGATGGGACACCCATGCCGCGTCAGATCTTCCAGCTGAGGATGTCCCTGTCCGGGGTTCGTCCGGCGATCTGGCGTCGGGTGCTGGTACCCGGCGGCTACACCCTCGACCGGCTGCACCGGGTGGTGCAGCACGCGATGGGCTGGCGGGACTGCCACCTGCACTCGTTCGAGATCGACGGCGTGCAGTACGGCGAGCCCGACCCCGACGGCGAGCTGGCCCTGCACGACGAGTTGGACGTGCGGTTGGACGCGGTGGTCGGCAAGGGCAGCCGGTTCCACTACACCTACGACTTCGGCGACTGGTGGGAGCACGACCTGCTGGTGGAGGACGTCTTCGGTGCCGAGGCGGAGGAACGCTACCCGAGCTGCCTCGGCGGGGAGCGGGCCGGCCCACCGGAGGACGTCGGCGGCCCGCAGGGCTATCGGCTGCTGCTCGCCGCGCTGGCCGAGCCGGGTCATCCGGAGCATCGGACGATGCGGGACTGGGTCGGTGCCGCCTTCGATCCGGCGTTCTTCGACGCCCGTCGCGTCGACACCCTGTTGCGTCGTCTCTGCTGACTGCGGCCGACCCCATCGACCGTTGTCGGTGCGCAACCTGTCAGCCATTCCCGATTGTTTGCCTGGGCGAACGAGCTGCGTGGTAACGATCTGGGATCGCTCCAACTGGACTATTGACACTCCCGACACCTGCCGGCAATCTCATGGGAGCGTTCCCAAGAGGCGTGGATCACATGGCGCGCCCTTGGTCGCCGACGCCGGCTGACCGAGTCGGTGTCGGCAGGCGCTGCGGCACCCCCCACCACAGACATAAGCAGCCTCACCATCGAAAGAGGGGTCAGGATGAGCCTCACCACGCGGCGTTCCCGCATGGCGGCAGCCACCCTGGCCGCGATCACCGCTATCGGCGGGCTCGCGGCCTGTGGCAACGACGACGACACGCCGGCCGAGGGCGAGAAGCCCGCGAAGCTGGTCGTCGACACCTTCGGCGAAATGGGTTACGACGAGCTCGTCAAGCAGTACGAGCAGGAGACCGGCATCAAGGTCGAGCTGCGCAAGACCGCGCAGCTCGGTGAGTACCGGCCGAAGCTGGTCCGTTACCTCGCCACCGGCAAGGGCGCGGCCGACGTGACCGCCCTGGAGGAGGGCATCCTCAACGAGTTCAAGGCCAACCCGCGCAACTGGGCCGACCTGACTCCGCTGGTGCCGTCCGAGATCTCCGACGACTACCTGCCCTGGAAGTGGGAGCTGGGCAAGGCGCCGGACGGTCGGCTGATCGGCCTGCCGACCGACGTCGGCAGCCTCGCGGTCTGCTACCGCAAGGACCTGTTCGAGGCCGCCGGCCTGCCCACCGAGCGGGACGCGGTCTCGGCGCTCTGGCCGGACTGGAACGGCTTCCACCAGGCTGGCCAGAAGTACAAGCAGGCCACCGGCAAGGCGTTCATCGACTCGATCACCGCCGTCTCCAACGGCGTGCTGTTCCAGCAGGGCAGCGACCTGTTCTACGACAAGGAGAACAACATCATCGCGGACTCCAGCCCCGCGGTGAAGGCTGCCTGGGACACCGCCACCTCGATGGTGGACATCTCCGCCAAGGCGTCCACCTGGTCGCCCGAGTGGTCCGGCGGCTTCAAGCAGGGCACCTTCGCGGCCACCTTCTGCCCGTCCTGGATGCTCGGCATCGTCGCGGACAACTCCGGCGAGGCCAACAAGGGCAAGTGGGACGTGGCGGCCGTGCCGGGTGGCGGCGGTAACTGGGGCGGCTCGTGGCTGGCCGTGCCGGAGCAGAGCAAGTACCCGGAGGAGGCGGCGAAGCTCGCCCAGTTCCTGACCAACGCCACCAGCCAGGTGGAGGCCTTCAAGGCCAAGGGCCCGCTGCCCACCAACCTGGAGGCGCTGAAGAACGAGGCCTTCCTCAACTACACCAACGAGTACTTCAGCAACGCGCCGACCGGCAAGATCTTCGGTGAGAGCGTCGCCCAGATCGAGCCGATCCACCTGGGCCCGAAGCACCAGGCGGTCAAGGAGAACGCGTTCGAGCCGGCGATGCGGGCGTTCGAGAACGGGCAGGCCAGTAAGGATGCGGCCTGGGAGCAGTTCACCAAGGACGCGCAGACCCAGGGCGTCTTCTGAGTGATTCCCTTCCGGTGGCGTTCGGGACTACCCGGACGCCACCGGTCGGTCCCCACCGCGCAGCACTCTGCGCGAGGGCCCTCGGGCCTTGCTGGAAAAGGAAACTCGAATGAGCGAGCGTAAGCGAGCGAATCATCACGTCAGTGCTGTGGTGCCTCGTGACGGCACGGAGCGCAGCGGAGTGGCGTCATGAGCGTGTCGGCCACGACGGCGCCGCCGTCGCCAGCAGCACCACCCCCCGACGTCCCCGCCCGGCGCCGGCGGGGCTATCTCTTCAACCGCCTGGATCTCAAGTACTCCCCGTACCTCTACATCGCGCCGTTCTTCCTGATCTTCGGAGCCTTCGGGCTGTACCCGATGCTGCGCACCGCCTGGATGTCCCTGCACGACTGGGACATGGTCGGCGAGCACACCTTCATCGGGCTCGACAACTACAGCGCGTTGGTCTCCGACGAGTACTTCTGGAACGCGCTGGTCAACACGTTCGGCATCTTCGCCCTGTCGACCATCCCGCAGCTGCTGATGGCGCTGTTCCTGGCGAACCTGCTCAACCAGACCCTGCTGCGCGCCAAGACCTTCTTCCGGATGGCCATCTTCGTGCCGAACGTGGTGTCGGTGGCCGCCGTCGCGATCGTCTTCGGCATGCTGTTCCAGCGTGACTTCGGCCTGTTCAACTGGCTGCTCGGCCTCGTCGGGGTGGACCAGATCGACTGGCGCGCCCAGGAGTGGAGTTCCTGGACCGCGATCGCCACGATGGTCAACTGGCGGTGGACCGGCTACAACACCCTGATCCTGCTCGCCGGCATGCAGGCCATCCCGAAGGACCTGTACGAGGCGGCCGCGATCGACGGGGCCAGCCCGTGGCGGCAGTTCTGGCAGATCACCCTGCCGATGCTCAAGCCCACCTTCATCTTCGTGGTCATCCTCTCCACGATCGGCGGCATGCAGCTGTTCACCGAGCCGCTGCTCTTCGCCAACGGCAGCATCATCGGCGGCAACCAGCGGGAGTTCCAGACGCTGGCCATGTACATGTACGAGAAGGGCATCTACAACCTGAGTACCGCAGGTTACGGTGCCGCGGTGGCCTGGGCCATCTTCATGATCATCGTCTTCGTGTCGCTGATCAACTTCGTACTCGTCCGCCGCGCGGCCAAGTGAGGAGAGATCGATGATCTCGGCTTCAAAGCGCCTGTGGCGCACCAGTCCACTCACCTACATGGCGCTCGTCCTGGCGGCGCTGCTGTCGATCTACCCCTTCTACTACATGATCGTGATCGGCACCCGCAGCCTGGAGTCCATCAACGACGTGCCACCGCCGATGACCCCGGCCGGCGCGTTCGGTGACAACTTCGGCCGGGTGCTCGACAACGACGCGGCCAACTTCCTCAAGGGCCTGATGAACTCGATCATCGTCTCCTCGGTGGTCACCGTGTCGGTGGTGCTGACCGGCTCCCTGGCCGGCTTCGCCTTCGCGAAGCTGCGCTTCCGCGGTCGCAACGTGCTGCTGCTGGCGATCATCGTCACCATGATGATCCCGACCCAGATGGGTCTCATCCCGCTCTGGAGCATGATGCAGTCGCTGGGGTGGTACGACACCCTCTACGCGGTGACCGTGCCGTTCCTGGTGAGCGCCTTCGGCGTGTTCATGATGCGCCAGTACGCCAGCCAGGCGATCTCCGACGAGCTGATCGAGGCCGGTCGGGTCGACGGTGCCAGCACGTTCCGGATCTACTGGAACATCGTGCTGCCCGCGCTGCGTCCGGCGGCCGGCGTGCTCGGTCTGCTCACGTTCATGGAGACCTGGAACTCCTTCCTCTGGCCGTACGCGATCCTCACCCCGGAGAACCCGACCCTGCAGGTCTCGCTCTCCTTCCTCTCGTACGCCTACTACACGGACTACTCCCAGGTCTTCGCCGCCACGGCGGTCGGCACCATCCCGCTGGTGCTCGTCTTTCTCCTCTTCGGCCGCCAGATCATCGGCGGGATCATGGAAGGTGCAGTCAAGTCGTGAGCAACCCCGCCACCCCGCCCGCCGTCGGCGTCCTCGACGAGCGTCCGCCGCTCACCTTCCCGCCCGGCTTCCTCTGGGGCGCGGCGACCGCCGCGTACCAGATCGAGGGCGCGGCGAACGAGGGCGGTCGGACCGCGTCGATCTGGGACACCTTCAGCCACACCGAGGGCCGGACGGTCGCCGGGCACACCGGCGACGTCGCCTGCGACCACTACCACCGGCTCAGCGACGACGTCCGGCTGATGGCCGAGCTGGGGTTGAAGTCGTACCGGTTCTCGGTGTCCTGGCCGCGGGTGCAGCCGGGCGGGTCGGGTCCGGCGAACGCCGAAGGGCTCGACTTCTACCAGCGGCTGGTCGACGAGCTGCTGGCCAACGGGATCGAGCCCTGGCTGACCCTCTACCACTGGGATCTGCCGCAGGAGTTGGAGGACGCCGGGGGCTGGCCCGCCCGGGACACCGCTGCCCGGTTCGCCGACTACTCCCTGTTGGTGGCCGACGCCCTGGGCGACCGGGTGAAGTACTGGACGACGCTCAACGAGCCGTGGTGCTCGGCCTTCCTCGGGTACGGCTCCGGGGTGCACGCCCCGGGCCGCTCCGACGGGGCCGACGCGGTCCGCGCCGGACACCACCTGATGCTCGGGCACGGGCTCGCGGTGCAGGCGCTGCGCACGGCGGTGCCGCAGGCGCAGCTCGGGGTGACCGTCAACCTGTACCCGGTCACCCCGGCCAGCGACTCGCCGGGTGACGTCGACGCGGCCCGGCGGATCGACGCCCTGGCCAACCGGTTCTTCCTCGACCCGATCCTGCGCGGCGCGTACCCCGACGACCTGGTGGCCGACCTGGCGAAGGTGACCGACTTCGGCCACGTCCACGACGGTGACCTGGCCACCATCTCCACGCCGCTGGACGTGGTGGGCGTCAACTACTACAGCCGGCACGTGGTGGCCGCACCGGTCTCGGGCGAGCAGCCGGAACCGTACTGGCGGGCTCAGTCGTGCTGGCCGGGCAGCGAGGACGTCCGGTTCGTCACCCGGGGGGTGCCGGTCACCGACATGGACTGGGAGATCGACGCTCCTGGTCTGGTGGAGACCCTGCGCCGGGTGCACGAGGAGTACACGGACCTTCCGCTCTACGTGACCGAGAACGGCTCGGCCTTCGTCGACGAGGTGGTCGACGGGCGGGTCGACGACGTCGACCGGCTCGCCTATTTCGACGCTCACCTGCGCGCCTCGCACGAGGCGATCAGCGCGGGCGTCCCCCTGCGGGGATACTTCGCCTGGTCGCTGTTGGATAATTTCGAGTGGGCGTGGGGTTACACGAAGCGGTTCGGCATGATCTACGTCGACTACGACAAGCAGACCCGCATCCCCAAGTCCAGTGCCAGGTGGTACGCGGAGGTGATCCGACGCAACGGTCTGGCCGCACAATAGGGCGATGGCCAGCCAGTAACGGGCGGCCCGGCACCGACGCTGGTGAAGGTGCCGGGGCCGCCTGACGTCGGAGGAGCAGACGATGACAACGCAGCGCACCCGGTCGCTCGGGCGACCGACGCTCGACGCGGTCGCCGCCCGTGCCGGAGTTGGCCGTGGCACGGTCTCCCGCGTGGTCAACGGCTCCCCGCAGGTGAGTCCGGAGGCCCGGGCCGCCGTGCAGCAGGCCATTGCCGAGCTGGGGTACGTACCCAACCGCGCCGCTCGGGCGCTCGTCACCCAGCGGACCGACTCGGTGGCCCTGGTGGTCAGCGAGTCCGGTGAGCGGATCTTCGCCGAGCCGTTCTTCGCCGGCATCGTCCGGGGGATCAGCTCCGCCCTGCTGGAGACGCCGTTGCAACTCTGGCTGGCCATGGCCCAGTCGCCGCTGGAGCGGGAGCGGGTCGAGCACCACCTGACCAACCAGCACGTCGACGGCGTACTGCTGTTGTCGCTGCACGACGACGATCCGCTGCCCACCCTGCTGGAGGAGCGTGGCCTGCCCACCGTGCTCGGCGGGCGGCCCGCGCGGATGCTGCACCCCGAGGCGCAGCCCGTGTCGTTCGTCGACGTCAACAACGCCGGCGGGGCGCGGCAGGCCGTCGAGTATCTCGCCAGTCGCGGACGACGGCGGATCGCCACCATCGCCGGCCCGCAGGACATGGGCGCCGGCCTGGCCCGGTTGTCCGGCTACCGGGACGCGGTCCGCACCGCCGGGTTCGGCGTCAATCCCGACCTGATCGCGTACGGCGACTTCAGCGAGGAGAGCGGGGCGACGGCCATGCGAGGGCTGCTGGAGCGCTGCCCTGACCTGGACGCCGTGTTCGTGGCCGCCGACCTGATGGCCTTCGGTGCCATGCGGACGCTGCGGGAGGCCGGCCGCCGGGTGCCGCAGGACGTGGCGGTGGTCGGCTTCGGCGACGAGCCCATCGCCCGGCAGGCCAACCCGCCACTGACCTCGGTGTTCCAGCCGGTGGAGGAGATGGGCCGGCAGATGGCACGGCTGCTCGTCGACCGCATCCGCGGCGACGAGATGCTCACCCCACACGTCGTCCTGGACACCCAGTTCGTCGAGCGCGCGTCCGCCTGATCTGCGTACCCCTCCTCCCTGCCGCCGCACCGCCTCCTCCCTGCCTCGCTGACTCTCCGTGTTTCTGACACTGCGTGACTAACGGCCGTCCCACCCACCTGCCACCTTGCACGCTTTGCTCTGCTTCAACGGACGCACTGATGTCTGAGCAGTGGTAACGTGACGGCCGGTTCTGACTGTCGGCCGCACGCGGATGCGGACCGTGAGCGTTGCGTCGGTTGAAGCAGAGCAAAGGCTGCGACCTGGTACATCGGGGGGCGGCCTGATGTGCACAGGGAGTGATGTTCGGGGCAAACGCCGGATGTAGGTCTGGCGCTTACCGGTGCCGGCACCAGCGGTAGTGCTTCGCGCGGCACGGGGCGGCTGCGCTCAGGCGGGGGCGGTCCAGCGGCGCAGTTCGCGCTTGGCGAGGCTGTTGCGGTGTACCTCGTCGGGGCCGTCGGCGAGGCGCAGCGTGCGAGCCTGGGACCAGAGTGCGGCCAGCGGCGTGTCCTGGCTGACCCCGGCCGCGCCGTACGCCTGGATGGCCTTGTCGATGACCCACTCGGCCATCGCCGGGGTGGCGATCTTGATGGCCTGGATCTCGGTGTGCGCGCCCTTGTTGCCGACGGTGTCCATCAGCCAGGCGGTCTTGAGGACCAGCAGCCGGGCCTGCTCGATGCGGACTCGGGCCTCGGCGATCCACTCGCGTACCACGCCCTGTTCGGCGAGCGGGCGGCCGAAGGCTGTCCGCTCGACGGTCCGGCGGCAGAGCAGCTCCAGCGCTCGCTCGGCTATGCCGATCAAACGCATGCAGTGGTGGATCCGGCCCGGACCGAGTCGGGCCTGCGCGATGGCGAAGCCGGTTCCCTCGGCACCGACCAGGTTCTCCGCCGGCACCCGCACACCGTCGAAGTCGATCTCGGCGTGTCCGCCATGCGAGGCGTCGCTGTAGCCGAAGACCCGCATGCCCCGGCGGATGGTGACCCCCGGGGTGTCCCGGGGAACCAGGATCATGCTCTGCTGCCGGTGCCGCTCGGCGCCCGGGTCGGTCTTGCCCATCACGATGAGGATCTCGCAGGCCGGGTCCATCGCGCCGGACGACCACCACTTGCGGCCGTCGACGACGTAGTGGTCACCGTCGCGACGGATCGACGTGGCGATGTTCGTCGCGTCGGAGGAGGCCACGTCGGGCTCGGTCATGCAGAACGCGGAGCGGATCTCGCCGGCCAGCAGCGGAGTGAGCCAGCGTTCCTGTTGCGCGGGGGAGCCGAACTCGGCGAGTAGTTCCATGTTGCCGGTGTCGGGCGCGGCGCAGTTGAGCGCCTCCGGCGCGAGGTGCGGGCTGCGCCCGGTCAGCTCGGCCAGCGGGGCGTACTGGAGGTTGGTCAGCCCGGCACCGTGGCGCGGATCGGGCAGGAAGAGGTTCCACAGGTTGCGCCGGCGTGCCTCGGCCTTCAGCTCGGCCAGCACCGGCGGGCGGGCCCACGGGTCACCAGCCGCGGCGACCTGGGCGGCGTGCACCGGTTCGGCCGGGTACACGTGCTGCTCGAGGAAGTCGGTCAGCTCGGTGCGCAGCTGCTCGGTCCGGGCGTCGTACGCGAAGTCCATCAGGTCTCCCTCACCGCGGTCAGTCCGTGTGCGACAAGCGGGGCGACGAGGCCCCCGATGGTGTCGAAGCCCTCGCCGAGGGTCTGGCCGAGGGTGTGCCGGTAGTGGATGCCCTCGCAGATGACGGCCAGTTTGAAGCAGCCCAGCGCGACGTGCCAGTGCAGGGGACCTACGTCGACGTCGCTGCGGCCCGCGTACCGGTCGATCAGCTCGGCGCCGCTGGGGAAGCCGGCACGCGGCCCGAGGCCGTCGGCGACCGGATTGCCGTCGGAGAGAGCGTCGCCGCCAAGCACGTCCCAGTAGGTCAGCAACAGCCCGAGATCGGCCAGCGGGTCGCCGAGGGTGGCCATCTCCCAGTCCAGCACCGCCGTCACCGTCACCGGGTCGACGGTGGCGAGCAGGTTGTCCAGCCGGAAGTCCCCGTGCACGATCCGACCGGCGTTGGCCCCCTCGGGCGCGGTGTCGGCGAGCCGGTCGCGCAGCTCGTCGATGCCGGGCAGCGGTCGGCTGCGGGACCGGTCGAGCTGCCCCGACCAGCGGCGGACCTGCCGGGCCAGGAACCCCTCCGGGCGGCCGAAGTCAGCCAGGCCGACCGCTGCCGGCTCGACCGTGTGCAGCGCCGCCAGGGTGTCCATCATCGTCATGGCCAGCCCGTGTCGCTGCCCGCCGGTGAGCTGGTCGGTGCGGGCGCGGCTGCGGAACACCTCACCCGGCACCCGTTCCATTAGGTAGAAGGGTGCCCCCAGCACGTCCGGCTCGGTGCAGAGCAGCAGGGCGCCGGGCACCGGGACGTCGGTCGGGGCGAGCGCCGCGATGACCCGGAACTCCCGGGCCATGTCGTGCGCGGTGGCCAGCACGTGCCCGAGCGGTGGACGGCGCAGCACCACGTCCCGATCGCCGGCGTGGACCAGATAGGTCAGGTTCGACCGGCCACCGGCGATCAGCTCGGCCCGTAGCGGGCCGGCGGCCAGATCGGGACGGTGCGCCGCCAGGTAGCCGCCGAGCCGGTCCAGATCCAGACCGGCGGGCGGGCCGGCGGTCGGTTCGGTCATCCGGACAGTCCATGGCAGCTCCGGCGGCTTGTCAAGGTCAGGTTTGACCCTCGGGACATGCCGCCGCAACAGGGACGAAATGGTCAACTGCCAGGCTGACATCAGCCTGCCGGCCACCGTGTCGGCCCGCCAAGCGGAGGGGTTTGAGATGTTGCTGCGCGTTCGGGTCACCCTGCCGGACCGTCCGGGAACGCTCGGTCAGGTGGCGCGCACCCTCGGCGTGTCCGGGGCGGACATCGTCCAGGTGGTCGTGCTGGAACGTCTCGGCGGGCGGGCGGTCGACGACTTCACGGTGGTGTGGCCGGGCGCCGCCCGGGTGGAACGGCTGCTGGTCGGTCTGGCGGCGATCCCCGGCGTACGGGTGGACGGGGTCTGGCGGGCGATCGGCGCGCCCACCACCACCGGCCAGGACGCCGAGCTGCTGGCGCAGGTCGCGGCGAACCCGGCCGACGGGCTGGCCACCCTGGTCGACGCGGTGCCCGGGCTGCTCGCCGCCGACTGGTCGGTCGCCGCGGTGGTGCCGGTCGACTGGGCGTCGCGTACCGGGGGTGGCAATGCGACGGTCGGGCACGCCAGTTGGCGTACCCCGGTGCCACCGAAGCTGCCGGAGGTGACCCCGCTGCGCGCCCGGGCGATGACCGCACCCGACGGCGGTCACTTCGCGGTCGCGCCGTTCGGTCGGGCCGGGCTGGTCCTGGTGGTCTCCCGCGAGCACAGCGACACGCTCACGCCGGCCGCGTTCCACTCGACCGAGGTGGACCGGCTCGCCCAGTTGGTCCGCGCCTGCGCGGTGATCCTCGGCGACCGGCTCGACCTGGTGGGCACCCCGTCGGTGAGCGCCAACCCCTGACCGGCTGTGACGCAGACCGCAGGGCCGGACGCGGCTGGACATGGTGAGGCAACCGACCGGCAACAGCCGCGGACGAGGGTGGCAGGCGAAGGGAGGCAACGATGACGCTGTGGCGGATCCGAGCCACCGTGGACGACCGGCCGGGCTACCTGTCGGTGCTCACGGCGAGCCTCGCGTTGCGTGGAGTCAACATCCTCACCGTGCAGGTGCACACCACCGAGCACGGTGCCGTCGACGATTTCCTCGTCGACGCGCCGGACACCCTCGACGAGGCGGGACTGCTCGCCGCCGTCGAACGGGGCCGGGGGCGGGACTGCTGGGTGGCGCGCAGTGAGGCGCGTGGCCTGGCCGATCAGCCGACCCGGGTGCTCGGGCTGGCGACCCGGCTGGTGCACGACCCCGACGCGACAGGTGAGGTGCTCCGGGCGCTGCTCGGTGCCGACGAGGTGACCTGGCGGCCGCGCCGGCCCTGGCCCGCCCCGGGATCGACGGCAACACGATGCTGCTGGCCGACCCGAACGGGGGGTCGTACACCCTGCGCCGGCTCGCGCCGAGCTTCACCCCGGCCGAGTACGCCCGGGCCCAGGCGCTGCTCGAACTGGGGGCCACCGCCGCCCGCCGCAGCACCGAGCAGGTCACCGTGGTCCTACCCGACGGTGCCGAATTGACCGTACGCCCCGCCGTCGCGGACGACCTCACGGCGGTGGTCGAGTTGCATCAGGCCTGCTCGGCGCGGAGCCGGCAGCGCCGTTATCTGGGGGGTGCGGGTGTGCCCGCACCGGCCCGACTGCGCCGGCTGCTGGAGCCGGCGCGCGGGCTGACCCTGGTCGCCGCGACGACCGGCTCCGGCGGGGCGGCGGAGTCGGTCGTCGCGATGGCCAACCTGCTCGCCGAGGGTGACGAGGCCGAGTTGGCGTTGCTGGTACGCGACGACTGGCAGCGCCGTGGGCTCGGCTCGACGCTGCTGCGCCGGCTGACCCGGCAGGCCGAGTCGGCCGGCTACGCGGCGATGGTGCTGCACGTCCAGGCGGACAACGCCCCGATGCTGCGTACGCTGCGCCGGTTGTCCCGGCCGACCACCGTCCAGCGGGACGGCGGCCTGCTGACCATGACCGTGCCGTTGGCCGCCGAGACGCCGGCGACGGCGGACACCGCCGGCTGACGGCTCAGACGACCGACCTCCGGTGCGGAGGCCGGTGAGGTGGGCAGGACTCCCGGTGCGGGAGTCCTGCCCACCGCGTGCTGTCCGGCCGGGCCCCGGTCAGAGGTTCGGAGGCAGGGCGGTGCGGTCCTGGAAGTTGCCGTAGAGGCGGTCGTCGTCGCCCACGGTGACGGCCTGGACCAGCAGGTCCCCGCCGACGAAGGCGCCCTTCCAGGAGGCACCCCGCCCGCCGAACGGCTCCTGGCGGTCGCCCCGCGAGCGGGGTTTGTTGATGCCCACCTTGAAGGCCTGCAGGTCGACCGCAAGCTTCGCCGCCTCGTCGGTGTCGTCGCAGGCGAGGGAGGCCACCAGCGCGCCGTTGGAGGCGTTCATCTGGGCCAGCAACTCGTCGGTGGTGTCCACCACGACGATGGTGTCGACCGGGCCGAACGGCTCGGCGTGCATCAGCCGGGACCGGCCGGGCGGGGCGAGCAGCACCGACGGTGCGACGTACGCCGAGGTGTCCTGACCGGGCAGGAACGGCGCACCGTCGAGTTTGCCCCGGTACAACGGGACGGCGCCGCCGCGTACCGCCTCGTCGACCTTGCGGCGCAACTCGTCGGCCTTGGCGGCGCTGATCAGCGGGCCGAAGTCCAGCTCCGGCAGCGGGTCGCCGGCCCGCCAGGTCTCGTCGACCGCCAGCGGGTGCCCGAACCGGACCGAGCGGACCACCGGCAGGTACATGTCGAGGAACTCGTCGACCAGGTCCCGCTGGACCACGAACCGGGGGTACGCGGTGCAGCGCTGCTTGCCGTACTCGAAGCCCTTCTTCAGGTGCGCGGCGAGCAGGTCCCACTGGGAGAAGTTCCACACGCCCCAGGCGTTGAGGCCCTCCTGCTCGATGAAGTGGCGCTTGTTCGAGTCGAGCAGGGCGGCGGCCACCTTTCCCCCGTTGGAGCGGCCACCGACGAAGGCCACCGCGCCGATCTCGGGTGCCCGTACCAGCACCTCGGACAGCGCCTCGCCGCTGCCGGAGAGCAGCGTGGCGGGCAGCCCGGCGCGGTGCAGCAGCGCGTGCGCCACGGTCAGACAGACCGCGCCGCCCTGCGACGGCGTCTTGGCGATGACCGCGTTGCCGGCGAGTATCTGCACCAGTTCGGCGTGCACCAGCACGCTCATCGGGTAGTTCCACGAGGCGATGTTGCTGACCGGGCCGGGCAGCGGGGTGCGGCCGTCGGCGAGCATCCGGTCGATCTCGTCGACGTACCAGCGCACCCCGTCGAGTGCGCGGTCGACGTCGGCGCAGGCCAGCCGCCACGGCTTGCCGATCTCCCAGACCAGCAGCAGGGCCAGCAGGTCGCGGTGGGCGGTGAGCGCGTCCAGCGCGTCGATGACCCGCGACCGGCGTTCGGCCAGCGGGGTACCGGCCCAGGTGGCGTGGGCCGTGGCGGCGTGGATCACCGCGTCGTGGGCGGCCGCCGCGTCCAGCCGTGCCAGGTTGACCAGCACACTGTTGTCGACCGGGGTACGCGCCGGCGTCGGCGCACCGCCGGTGCGCCACTCGCCGCCGACCAGATTCCGCAGGGTGATGGTGCCGTCGGCCGGGCGGTCGAACGCCTCCGCGGCGGCGGCCACCGCCCGGGCGAGAGTGTCGGACCAGGAGGTTCCGTCGGCGAGTCGTAGAGCCATCGCGATCTCCTCAGGTGGGCGGGAGCGGCCGTCGACGGGTGCCGCCAGGTGCCGCGTACTGTCGCCCGCCGCACAGTGCGACAGCAACAGTACGGTCCGTATCGCAGGACATCCGACGGTGGTCGGTCCTCAGTGGAGGTTGAAGTCACGCTGTCGCCGGCCATCTCCACCTGCGGTTTTACGATCTATTGATCGACTCTCTTCGATTGTGTGATGATTCCCGCTTTGTTACTGGCGAGTACGGTACGGTCGCTCGGCGGTATCACCCGCTACCACGAGAACGGCCGCCGCAAGGATGCCGGCGGCCGTTCTCGGATGGTGTCAGCTGGTGAAGGTGATCCTGTCACGACGGCGTCGCAGCGTGACAAGGGCGACGCCGCCACCGATCAAACCGACGCCGACCACGGCCATGGTCGTCACCGCCGCACCGGTGACCGGCAGGTCGCCGTCGTCACCGCCACCACCGCCGGTGCCGTCCGACGGAACCGGCGACTCCGGGGCCGTCGGCGTCGGCGACTCCGGAACGGTGGGTGTCGGAGAGGGTGACTCCGGAGTGGTCGGCGTGGGAGTCGGCGACTCCGGGCTGGTGGGCGTCGGAGAGGGTGACTCCGGGCTGGTGGGCGTGGGGGTCGGCGACTCCGGCGTTGGCTGGCCGGCGCAGGTGTGACTGAGGTTGAAGCGGGCGCCCTGGCCGCTGATCGTGGCGCTACCGTCCACAAGCGTCCACCCGGCCGGGGTGAACAGGTAGGCGTGGATGACGCGGCCGTTGTTACCGGCGGGGTAGAGCGCGTCGGGGTAGGCATCGGTGGTGTCCGGCACGGTGACGTTCACCGTGCCGGAGCCGTTGTCGAAGGTCAGCGTCAGGCTCTCGAAGCCGCCCACGGAAGGGCCGCCGGGTAGGACGAAGTGCCAACCGTCGTGGTCGGCGGGGCGGTCGGCGAACCTGGTGTCCGCACACTGCTGCTGGAAGTCGGCCGCGACGGAGCCGCGGTGGGCCGAGTGGAGCGGTACGGTGCTGCTCGCCCAGGCCGGTGTGGCGAGGGAGATGAGGGCCGCGGCAGCGGCGCCAGAAAGGGCCGCGCGCGCCGCATGCCGACGCTGTGGCATGAGAATTCCTCCGGATCTCGGCGTGATGTCGGCACATGCTCGCATCCGGGCCGCCGTTGCTGATCTCAGGCGAACGGTCTGACCTGGGCGGACCTGAGGTCGCGATGCGCCCGCGACGGTGTCTGCGGTGTTGTCCTCGCGCGTGTCGGTGTAACGCCGCACGGCTTTCCGACGCCCGATGTCGCCGCCGAGCGGGCTTCCCAACCGTCGGTGCCCGGATTACATTGTCAACTATCCATGGGAGCGCTCCCGGTCCTGTTGGAGCCACCTCGCCGCCACCACCACCGCCGGCAGCCGTCCACTCCGACGCGGGCACGCGTCCGGTCGGTGCCGTCGGGCACGCATCGACAGGAGTAGTCGCATGCACCTAACCCCACGGTCGGGCCGCATCCGCGCCGACCGGCCTGTGCCGGACCTGCCCCCGCACCATCGTCCCGACCAGCCCTGGCCCCGCCGGATGTTGGCCGCCGTCACCGCGCTGGCCGCCGGCTGCACGCTCGCGCTCGGCGTACCCGCGACCGGTGCCGCCGCCGCGCCGACCGATGGTGCCGCGACGACCGCCGCCGCACCGGCCTTCAACTACGCGGAGGCGCTCCAGAAGTCCCTGCTGTTCTACGAGGCGCAGCAGTCCGGAAAACTGCCGGACTGGAACCGCGTCTCGTGGCGCGGTGACTCGGCGCTCCGCGACGGCTCGGACGTCGGAGTCGACCTCACCGGCGGCTGGTACGACGCCGGTGACCACGTGAAGTTCGGCTTCCCGATGGCGTTCAGCGCCACCATGCTGGCCTGGGGCGCGGTCGAGTACCGGTCCGGGTACGCCGCCTCCGGCCAGCTCACCCACCTGCTGAACAACCTGCGCTACGTCAACGACTACTTCGTCAAGGCGCACCCGTCGCCGAACGTCCTCTACGGGCAGGTCGGCAACGGGGACGACGACCACAAGTGGTGGGGGCCGGCCGAGGTGATGCCGATGGCGCGGCCCGCGTACAAGATCGACGCGAGCTGTGGTGGCGCGGACCTGGCGGGGGAGACCGCCGCCGCGATGGCCGCCTCCTCCATGGTGTTCCGGCCCACCGACGCCGCGTACGCCGACAAGCTGCTGACCCACGCGAAGCAGCTCTACACCTTCGCCGACACGGTGCGGAAGAACTACCACGAGTGCATCACCGACGCCACCAGCTTCTACCGGTCCTGGAGCGGCTACCAGGACGAACTGGTCTGGGGCGCGATCTGGTTGTACCGGGCCACCGGTGACGCCGCGTACCTGGCCAAGGCGGAGAGCGAGTACGACAAGCTCGGTACCGAACCGCAGACCACCACCCGCTCGTACAAGTGGACCGTCGCCTGGGACAACAAGCAGTTCGGGGCGTACGTGCTGCTGGCCAACCTGACCGGCAAGCAGAAGTACGTCGACGACGCCAACCGGTGGCTGGACTTCTGGACCGTCGGGGTCAACGGCGAACGGGTCCGGTACTCGCCCGGCGGGATGGCGGTGCTCGACTCGTGGGGTGCCCTGCGGTACGCCGCCAACACCGCGTTCGCCGCACTGGTCTACAGCGACAAGACCACCGACGCGACCCGTAAGGCGCGTTACCACGACTTCGCCGTCCGGCAGATCAACTACGCGCTCGGCGACAACCCCCGCAACTCCAGCTATGTGATCGGCTTCGGCACCAACCCGCCGAAGAATCCGCACCACCGCACCGCGCACGGTTCCTGGTGGGACAGCCAGACCGTACCCACCGAGACCCGGCACACCCTCTACGGCGCGCTCGTCGGCGGGCCGTCCTCGCCGAACGACGCGTACACCGACAACCGGTCGGACTACGTGATGAACGAGGTCGCCACCGACTACAACGCCGGCTTCACCTCCGCGCTGGCCCGGCTGTCCCAGGAGTACGGCGGCACCCCGCTGGCCAACTTCCCCGTTCCCGAGCAGCCGGACATCGACGAGCTGACCGTGGAGACCACGGTCATGCAGAACGAGACGCGGGCCACCGGCATCAAGGCGATCATCTACAACAAGTCGGCCTTCCCGGCCCGGGCGCTGACCGACGCGAAGTTCCGCTACTACTTCCGGCCCGACGGCACCGGCCCGGTGCAGGTGACCTCCAGCTACACCCAGGGCTGTCCGGCACCGACCACCGCCCGTCAGGCCAGCGGTGACCTCTGGTACGTCGAGGTCGACTGCACCGGGCACACCATCGCGCCGGCCGGCCAGTCGCAGCACCGGATGGAGGTGCAGTTCAAGGTCGGCGTGCCCGAGGGCGGCACCTGGAACCCGGCCAACGACCCGTCGTACCAGACCACCGCCGGGCCCAACCGCAACGTGCCGCTCTACTCCGGAGGCGAGGTGGTGTGGGGTTCGGAGCCCGCGCCGGATGCCCCCGACACCACCCGGCCGACCACCCCCGGCACCCCGGTGGCCACCGCGGTCAGCTCCGGGTCGGTGAGCCTGACCTGGGCACCGTCCACGGACACCGGCAGCGGGGTCGACGTGTACCTGGTCAGCGTCCGGCTGGTCGGCAACGACGCGATCACGCTTCGCAACGCCAGCACCAACTCGTTGACGATCGACGTGCTGCCGGCCCGGACGTACGAGTTCAGCGTGGTGGCCCGGGACAGGGCCGGCAACACGTCCTTCTCGTCACCGTCGCTGAGCGTGACGACTCCCGCCGTGGACGCGGGGGACACCGTCCCACCGACCACGCCGGGCACGCCCACGGTCTCCGCCGTCACCTCGACCGGTGCGACGCTGACCTGGGCTCCGTCGACCGACAACGTGGGGGTGACCGGTTACCGGATCTATCGTGTACACCTGGTGGACGCCCTGGTCGACACGGTCACCGCACCCACCCACACGCTGACCGGGTTGAGCCCGCAGACCGGGTACCAGTTCTACGTGGTGGCGATCGACGCGGCCGGCAACGCCTCACCACCCTCGGGGGCCGTGACGGTGACCACCTCGGCGCCGCTGCCCACGTCGCCCTGCCGGGTCACCTACGGCACCAACGACTGGAGCACCGGCTTCACCGCGAACATCACCATCACCAACACCGGCACGACGGCGATCAACGGCTGGACACTGGCGTTCAGCTTCCCGAACGCCGGGCAGCGGGTCGGCCAGGGCTGGTCGGCCACCTACGCCCAGACCGGTGCGGCGGTGACCGCCACCAACATGTCGTACAACGGCAACCTGGCACCGGGCGCGTCGGTCGGCATCGGCTTCAACGGCACGCACACCGGCAGCAACCCGAAGCCCACCACGTTCACGCTCAACGGCGCCACCTGCACCATCGGCTGAGATCAGCCGGCGACGGCTCGGCCGTGCCCGTCCCAGGTCCGGGACGGGCACGGCCGAATCCTGTTCCTGACGTGGGAACGGCGGGCCGGTCAGTCGCGCAGGTCGTCGGCGAGCAGGTCCATCAGCAGGCCGTCGTGCCAGCGGCCGTCCTCGCCACGCTCGTAGCGGCGCATCACCCCGACCGTCCGGAAACCAACCTTCGCGTACGCGCGGATGGCGGCGGTGTTCGCCGCCGCCGGGTCGATGGTGAAACGGTGATGGCCGTGCACGTCGATCAGGTGCCGGATCAGCACGCGGATGGCGTCCCCGGCGAGCCCGGCGCCGCGTACCGAGGGGTCGAGGAAGATGTCGAGGCCGGCGTGCCGGTAGTCCGGGTCGTCCTCGGCGTGCCACTGGATCGCGCCGATGATCCGGTCGCCGTGCTCGATGGCGTACACCGAGACACTCTCGTCGGCGAGATCCGCCTCGACGGCCGCGACCAGGTCGTCGCCGCCGCGCCACCAGCGGCGCACCTCGGGTTCGGCGCGGATCCGCGCCAGCGCGGGCACGTCGGCGGCCGTCGCCGGTCGTAGGGTCACCGCCGTACCGCGCAGCATCCGCTCAGCTCCGAATTTCACCGTGCTCGACGCAGATCGCCGACCAGCCGACCGGCAGCACCTGCACCTTCATCCGGCGGCGGCACCGGCCGCAGTAACGGGGCGGCTCCAGGGCGCGGGCCGCCGCACACTGCTCGTGTGCGCCAGCCACCGCCGCTTCGCCGCACCTGTCGCACCAGGTCTGACCCGCCACGGCCGCCGTCACAGGGTCGCCGAGAGCGCCTTGACCGGCATCTTCAGCTCGTCGAGCAGCTTGAGGTCGTCGGTGGCGGGCCGGCCGAGGGTGGTCAGGTAGTTGCCGACGATCACGGCGTTGATGCCGCCGAGCAGTCCGTCGCGGGTGCCGAGGTCACCCAGGGTGATCTCCCGGCCGCCCGCGTACCGCAGGATGGTGCGCGGCATGGCCAGCCGGAACGCGGCGATGGCCCGCAGCGCGTCCCTGCCCTCGACCACCGGGCGGTCGCCCAGCGGCGTGCCGGGCCGAGGGTTGAGGAAGTTCAGCGGCACCTCGTGCGGATCCAGCTCGGCGAGCTGCGCGGCGAACTCCGCCCGTTGCTCGACGGTCTCACCGAGGCCGAGGATGCCGCCGCAGCAGACCTCCATGCCGGATTCGCGGACCATCCGCAGGGTCTCCCACCGCTCCTCCCAGGAGTGCGTGGTGACCACGTTCGGGAAGTACGAGCGGCAGGTCTCCAGGTTGTGGTTGTAGCGGTGCACCCCCATGTCGACCAGCTCGTCGACCTGGTCCTGGGTGAGCATGCCGAGCGAGGCGGCGACCTGGATGTCGACCTCGGCCCTGATCGCGGCGACGCCCTCACGCATCTGCTTCATCAGCCGGTCGTCCGGACCGCGCACGGCGGCCACGATGCAGAACTCGGTCGCCCCGGTCGCGGCGGTCTGCTTCGCCGCCTTGACCAGCGAGGGGATGTCCAGCCACACCGACCGCACCGGCGAGGTGAACAGGCCGGACTGGGAACAGAAGTGGCAGTCCTCCGGGCAGCCGCCGGTCTTCAGCGACACGATGCCCTCGACCTCGACCTCCGGGCCGCACCAGCGCATCCGCACGTCGTGGGCGAGCTGGAGGGTGGCGGACAGGTGCTCGTCGGGCAGGTTCAGCACGGCGAGGACACCGGCCTCGTCGAGACCGACGCCGTTGTGCAGCACCTGGTCCCGGGCCTGGTCGAGGATCTCTGGCATGGCACGTACCCTACAAGGCCCCTTCGCAGGCGGTAAACGAGCGCGGACGGCGGGCGCGGAGCGGTCTCGGCGTGGTGCGGCGAGCCGCACCACGCCACGCCGGGGCAGGCCCGGCGGGTGGTAACTTCGCCCGGCGGAAGCGCCTGACGGGCGGGAACCGGCGGGGAAGGGACGTGGCGGTGGCGGACTGGCTGGCGGCACTGGACCGCCGCGCCGAGCTGCGGGCGAAGGCGGGGCTGACCCGCCGACTGCATCCCCGCGCCGCCGCGGACGGCGTGATCGACCTGGCTGGCAACGACTACCTGGGTCTGGCCCGGCACCCCGAGGTGGTTGCCGCCGCCGCGCAGGCCCTTTCCGCGTACGGGCTGGGTGCGACCGGCTCACGGCTGGTCCGTGGTTCCACCGATGCGCACCACACGCTTGAGGAAACGCTCGCCGACTGGCTCGGCACCGACCGGTCGCTCGTCTTCTCCTCCGGGTACCTGGCCAACCTCGGTGCGATCCGCGCGCTGGTGCGCCCCCGTACCCTGCTGATCTCCGACGCGCACAACCACGCCTCACTCATCGACGGCTGCCGGATCTCCGGTGCGGAGACGGTGGTGACACCGCACGCCGACGTGGCCGCGGTCGCCGCCGCCCTCGCCGCCGCCCCGGGCCGGCCGGCGGTGGTGGTCACCGAGTCGGTCTTCTCCGTCGACGGTGACCTCGCCCCGCTGGCTCGGCTGCACGCCACCGCCCGCGAACACGGCGCGTTGCTGCTCGTCGACGACGCGCACGCGCTGGGCGTGCTCGGCCCGGACGGTGCCGGCGCGGTGACCGGGGCCGGACTGACCGGCGAACCCGACGTGGTGGTCACCGCGACGCTGTCCAAGGCGCTCGGCGGGGCCGGTGGCGTGGTGGCCGGCCCGGCCGAGTTCGTCCGGCACCTGGTGGAGACCGCGCGGACCTTCATCTACGACACCGCCCTGCCGCCCGTGGTGGCGGCCGGGGTGCGGGCCGCCGTCGGGCTGGCGCGCTCCGGCACCGGCCTGCGCGCCGAGCTGGCCGAGCGGGCCGCCCTCGCGGTCGGCCGGCTGCGCGCCGCCGGCCTGGACGTCTCCGCTGCCGACGCCGCCGTCGTCTCGGTCACCGCGCCCAGCCCGGAGGCGGCGACGGCGTGGGCCGCCGCCTGCCGGGACCAGGGGGTGGCGGTCGGCTGTTTCCGCCCGCCCTCCACCCCCGACAGCCGGTCGAGGCTGCGGCTGACGATCAGCGCCGGGGTGCCACGGCGGGACTTCGAACACGCCCTGGAGGTCATCGTGGAATGTGCGCCATGACGGATCAGTGGCGCGGACCGGTGCTGATCACCGGCACCGACACCGAGGTCGGCAAGACGGTGGTCACCGCGGCGATCACGGCCGCGGCGCAGGCGGCCGGGCTACGGGTCGCGGTGGTCAAACCAGGCCAGACCGGTACGGCGACCGGCGATCCCGCCGACGTCGAGACGGTCACCCGGCTGGCCGCCCCGATGACCGGCCGTACGCTCGCCAGCTTCCCGGACCCGCTCGCGCCGCTGGCCGCCGCCCGGGTGGCCGAGCTGCCACCGTTGGAGCTGTACAACGCGGTGGACGCGGTGCGGGACGAGGCCGACAAGCACGATCTGGTGCTGGTCGAGGGGGCGGGCGGGCTGCTCGTACCGATGGGCCTGCGGCCCTCCGGTGAGCCGTGGACGGTCGCCGACCTGGCCGTGTCGCTCGGCGCCGCGGCGGTGGTGGTGGCCCGGGCCGGCCTGGGCACCCTCAACCACACCGCGCTCACCCTGGAGGCCCTCGAACGGCGGGCCGTACCGGCGGGCGTGGTGATCGGCGCCTGGCCGGCCGAGCCGGAACTGGTGCACTGGGCGAACCTCAGCGACCTGCTGCCGAGTCTGCTCGGCGCACTGCCGGCCGGCGCCGGAGCGATGGACCCGGGAGTGTTTCGGCGTTCGGCGCCGGGCTGGCTCACCCCGGCGCTGTACGGCGTCCTCGACGACTGGCGCGCCTGGGCCGACGAAACCACCTGAGCAGCGGTGCCGGTCAGCGGCGGACGACGAAGGCGTCGGGCATCCGGAAGGTGAGGTTGTCGGGGTAGTGGGGTGGGCGTACCACGCGCACCCCGGTCAGCAGCGGTGCGGCCTCGCGCACCAGTGTGGCGGCTTCCATCCGGGCGAGTTGGTCGCCGACGCAGCGGTGCGCGCCCGCCCCGAAGGCCAGGTGCCGGCGCGACCCGCGTTGCCCCGGGCGGAACTCGTCCGGCGACTGCACGACCTCCGGGTCCCGTCCGGCTCGGGCCAGCCACAACACCACACTGGTGCCCGCCGGCACTCCCGTCCCGCCCAGCGTGGTGTCCACGGCGGCGACCCGCCGCCAGGTGACGATCGGCGGTTCCAGCCGCAGCCCCTCCTCGACCACGTCGGCGACGTCGACCGAGCCGTCGCGCAGCCCGGCGAGCACCGTCGGCTCGCCGGTGAGTCGGTGCAGCAGCAGGGTGAGGAACTGCGAGGTGGTCTCCTGTCCGGCGACCAGCAGAAAGAACAGCGCACCGACGACCACGTCGGGCGGGTGTCCGGCGGTGCGCAGGGACGCGACCAGGCCGTCACCGGTGGTGGCGAACTCCCGCAGCAGTCGGTGGAAACGCCCCACCTCGGCGGCGAGCACCTGCTGCCGGTCGACGTCCAGCGGCGCCCAGAAGAGTTCCAGCGCCGCGCGGGCGAACTCCTTCACCGCCGCGACGGGCGCGTCGGGCAGGTCGACCAGCCGGGCCAGGACCAGCAGCGGCAGATCGGCGGCGAGACCCGCGTGCAGGTCGACCGGCGCGCCGGTGTCCAGGGCGGCGGTCAGCCCGGCGACCCGCTGCCGGACCAGCGTGGCCAGCCAGTCCCGTTGGGCGGCCACCCGTGTCGGATGCAGCGCCTCGGCGACCAGGGCGCGGATCTCCGGGTGGGTGGCACCACCGTTGTTGGCCAGCGTCGGCGGCAGCCGGAACCGGTGGGCGGCGAGCACCCGCAGCGCGGCCACCGGCATCGGGGTCACCGCGTCCAGTGCGTTGTCGGGTCGGAACGTCGTGGGGTCGGTGAGCACCTGCCGGACCAGAGCGTGCCGGGTCACCAGCAGATGCTCGACACCCACGTGGTCGGCCACCCGGGCCACGTCGGGCCAGTGGGCGGGGCCGACCCCGGTACCGGCCGGGGCCCGTTCCCAGCCGCGGAACAGCACGGCGTCACGCTAGTCGGCCGCCGCCGGGCGCCCGGCGCGCAACCGCCACACCGTGGTGCGCTTCACCCGTACGCTCTCCAGGGCCTCGCTGACCGGCACCTCGTAGACGGCGAGTTCGTCGAAGCGTTCCCGGGGCAGGAAGGCCCGACCCGGGTCGCCGACCAGCACCGACGCCCCGGCTCGGGTGGCCCGCAGCAGGAACCGCAGCACCCGGTTGGCCATCGCCTCGCTGTAGAAGGCGTCGCCGGCCAGGACCACCTCGGCGTCGCGGGCGTCGCCGTCGAGGATGTCACCGAGTTCGGCGTCGACGCGTACCCCGTTGGCCTCGGCGTTGAGCGCGACGGCTGCGACGGCCAGTTCGTCGATCTCCACGGCGCGGACGGCGGCCGCGCCGGCCCGGGCGGCGGCGATGGCCACCAGGCCGGAGCCGGAGGCCAGGTCGAGCACCCGGCGGCCGGCGACCGTCTCCGGGTGGTCGGTGACGTAGCGCGCCAGGCCCTGGCCGCCGGCCCAGGCGAAGGCCCAGAACGGCGGCGGCCGGTCGCTGCGGAACTCACCCTCGGTCAGCTCCCACAACCCGATCGGCTCGTCCGCCTGGTGCAACCGCACCTCGGGTACGAAGGCGACGGGCGTGAGCCGGGCGTGCAGCCGGACGAAGGCGGCGGAGAGCGCGGACATCCGGTGATTGTCCACCGTCGCCGTGTTCGGCGTGTCGCGGGTGATCCGTAGGCGGTTCAATACCGTACGTGAAATCGGGCATCTTGCTTCACGGTACGTGCGAACACGCCCGTCTACCGGGTGGCTTCCCGCGCTCCTAGCGTTGCCAATGGAGGCGACCAACGGGAGGACGGATCGTGAAGAGGCTGTGGCGTCACACGCTACGGATCGGGGTGGCACTGGCATGTCTCACCGGGGTGGACTTCGCCATGGCCGCGCCGGCGCACGCGGCGTTCGCCACCGAACTCGGCGGCCTGCCGGACCAGTTCACCGCCGGTGGGCGGGTGGCGACGGTCTCCGCTGTGGTGTCCCGCGACGACCAGGGCGACTGCATCAAGGTGCGCTGGTCGTTGGTGCTGGGTGTGCAGGGGTTGCGACTGGACCAGGTGCGGGTGGACCGGATCGAGGAGACCGGTTCGTTCCCGGTGGAGGTGCGCGCCGAGGGCGACGCGGCCCGGCTGACCGACCGTCAGCTCGACCCGGGCACGCTCTGCCCGGGGCGTACGGTCACCGCGCAGTACCGGATCGCGTTCGACCGGGAGGTCGACCGGGGGCAGGTGAGCCTCGCCGCCGAGGCGTACGACCGTAATCTGCGGTTGCTGTCCCGCCAGACCGCGACCCGCGAGGTGGTGGGTCGGGGCGGCCAGGCCCGTCCCACGACCGCGCCACCCACCCCGTCGCAGGTGCCGACGGAGGACCCGACCGAGGTGCCGACGGTGGATCCGACCGAGGAGGAGAGCGTTCCCGCCGACGACGCGGGGTACGCGGGTGGGGCGGCCGAGCCGCCGGACGCCGACGCCGCCGGAAACCAGGCCGGCAGCGGGCTGGGTCTGACCGAGGTGGCCTTCCTCCTCGGTGGTCTGCTGCTCTTCCTCGGGGTGGGCCTGCTGCTGCGGTTGCGGCAGCTGACCCGGGAGCCGGAGCCGGCGGTCGATGTCGGCGGTCCGACGCCCGGGCACTGGGAACGACGGCCGGACCCGCGGAGCCGGTGGCGGACGGTACCCCGAGACGACGGTTACCTGAGTTGATCCGGGCCACGGTGGGCACGGTCGCGAACCGGCCCACCGTGGCGTCACGTCACGGGGCCCAGTCCGGGTTCCGCCCGAAGGCGGCGAGGAGGCGGTCCTGTTCGCCGGCTCCGGCGGGCAGCTCGACCTCGGGTTCGACGAGCCCGTCGCGCCGGTAGTCGGCGACGTGGCGGGAGTACCAGCGGGCCGCCTCGGCCACCGCGTCGGCGTCCATCGTGGGGTCCGCGCCGATCGCCACCGCGAGGTCCCAGCCGTGCACCAGATGTTCGGCCAGCAGCTGGTGCAGGTACTCCTCGGCGGAGGTGTCGCCGGCCGACAGGTGCACGGTCCGGTCCAGCGCGCCCGGGCTGGTGGCGGCGACCTCGGCCTGCGCCGCGGCCTCGCGGGCGGCCTCGATCGGGTCGGTGCCGAGCTGGTCGCCGTCGTAGCGGTCACCGACCTCGTCGATGGTGCGCCCGGCGAGCAGCGGCACGCTCCAGCGTTCCTCGCTGACCACGTGGTTGACAAGTGTGCGGACGTCCCAGCCGGGGCAGGGAGTGGCGGCCGACCATTGGCCGGGGTGCACCTGTTCCACCCGGTCGGTGAACTCGGCCAGGCTGCGCCGGTATGTCTTCAGCAGCTCCATCTCGCCCTTGTTCCCGTCGGCGGCGCGGGTAACCCGCCGGATTCGGTGGCGCGAGTAACCGTCGGCTGCCCGGCCGCCGACCGCGCCTGCCTATTCCAGCTGCTCGGGATCGAGCCCGAGTTCGCGGGCGGTCACCAGGCGTACCCATTCGGCGAACTGTCGGCGGGAGATCACCCGGTCGTGCACCGCGAGCTGCACCGCCAGGCCGTCCATCACGGCGCTGATCCGCCAGGCGGCCCCGGCCGGGTCGGCGCAGACGAAGCTGCCCTCCCGGACCCCGTCGGCGATCACCGTGGCGAGGTCCTGCCGCCACCGTAGGTCCAGCTTGCGGGAGACCTTCTCCAACTCGGGGGTACGCAGCGACTCCGCCCAGCCGTCGATCCACATGGACCAGGAGGTGGCACGCCCGGCCGGGGTGTAGAGGCGCAGGATGCGACGGAGCTTGGTCAGCGGCGGGGCGCTCGAGCGGGTGACCACGTCGAGCCGGGCCAGATCCTGCTCGACCGCGTACGCGAAGGCCTGGGCGAGCAGCCGCTCCTTGGTGGCAAAGTGGTAGAAGACAAGTGCCTGGCTCACCCCGGCGGCCTGCGCCACATCAGCCGTGCGGGTGTTGGCCAACCCGCGCTGCCCGATCACGTCACATGCGGTGCGGAGCAGGGCATCCAGGCGGATTTCCGCCGCACGTCTCGTCACGTCCGTCACCGTATCCGATCGAAACGGATACGGCCGGTCACCAAACCCCTGTTGATCCGGCTTGCGACAGTCGGAAGCCGGACAGTTCCGGACTCGCCGGGACGGGAGCCCGATTTGGCATCCGATCCGCCGCTCGGCTAGAGTTCTCATCCGTCACCGGGTACGCCCGGGGCGTGCGGACGTAGCGCAGCTGGTAGCGCATCACCTTGCCAAGGTGAGGGTCGCGGGTTCGAATCCCGTCGTCCGCTCGGAGCTGCCGCCACGCGTGACGGGGGCAACCTCGGTGGGGTGGCCGAGAGGCGAGGCAACGGCCTGCAAAGCCGTGTACGCGGGTTCAAATCCCGTCCCCACCTCGGTGAACAGCAAGGGCGATTGGCGCAGTGGGAGCGCGCTTCCTTGACACGGAAGAGGTCACTGGTTCAAACCCAGTATCGCCCACCAGCAGATGAAAGCCCGCTACCGGAGATCCGGTAGCGGGCTTTTCGCATTCTCTCCGGCATGCCGCCTCGGCGGCGGCTTGACGGTTCAATAGTCAGTGCTGGATAGTCAGTCCTGACTAAGGAGTGCTGGTGGAGCGACGTCGGAGAGTGCCCAACCCGCTGGCCCTGGCCGTGCTGGCCTGGCTGATGTGGGAGCCGATGCACCCCTACGAGCTGGGTCGACGGCTCAAGCAGACCGGTCAGGACAAGCTCATCCGGTACACCCGCAGCTCCCTCTACATGGTCATCGAGCAACTCGCCCGGGCCGGTTTCGTCGCCGCGCAGGAGACGGTCCGGGACAGCGCCCGGCCCGAACGGACGGTGTACGCGATCACCGACGAGGGCCGGCACGAGGTGCACGACTGGCTGCGTTCCCTGCTGGCCCAGCCCCGCCAGGAGCATCCGCACTTCGCCGTCGCGCTGTCGCTGCTCAGCCTGCTTCCGCCCGACGAGGCGGTCGAGGTGCTGCGCCGCCGGTCGGCGGCGCTCGCCGGTCGGATCGAGGAGACCCGCACGACCATCGACGAGGCGCGCGCCGACGGTGTCGGATGGATCTTCCTGGTCGAGGAGCAGTACGCGCTCGCGCTGCTGGAGGCGGAGCGCCGGTTCGTCACCGATCTGATCGAGTCCCTCAAGCAACCGGACTACGCGAAGTCCTGGCAGGAGACCATGGGAGGTCGCGCATGACAGCCGCTCGAACCGCGCTGGTGATCGGCGGCGGGATCGCCGGTCCGGTGACCGCGATGGCGCTACGTCGCGCCGGCATCGAGGCCACCGTCCACGAGGCGTACCCGTCGACGACCGAGGGGAGCGGGGTCACCCTGACCCTCGCGCCGAACGGACTGGCCGCGCTGCGCCTGGTCGATGCCGAGCGACCCGTCCAGCGTGTCGGCCTGGCCATGCGACGCACCGTGGTCACCGACGGTCGCGGGGGCCGCATCGGTGCCTTCCCGCACGTGGCGGTGGAACCGGTCACGCTCGGGCTGTGGCGCGACGACCTGGCCCGGGTGCTGCGCGAATGCGCCGAGGCGCAGGGCGTGCGGATCGTGTACGGCAAACGGTTGGTCGACGCCGAGCAGCACGGTGACGGCGTCCTCGCCCGGTTCGCCGACGGCTCCACGGCCAGCGCCGACGTGCTGGTCGGCGCGGATGGCGTCCGGTCCCGGGTGCGTACGCTCATCGACCCGCAGGCGCCCGGGCCGCAGGTGCTGCCACTGCTGAACCTCGGCGGCGCGGCCCGGTACGCGGTGCCCGACGCCGACCCGGAGGCGATGTACTTCGTCTTCGGATCTCGGGCCTTCTTCGGCTACTGGGTGCAGCCCGACGGCCGCACCGCCTGGTTCGCGAACGTGCCGGACCGCCGACCGACCAGCTACGCCGAGGCGAGCCGGATCCCCCGACCGCAGTGGTTGCACCGGCTCCGCGAGGTGTTCGCCGACGACGTGCCGGCCCGGCAGGTGCTCGCCCACACCGAGCCGGACGACCTGGTGGCCATCGGATCGATCGAGAGCATGCCGTCGGTGCCGCGTTGGCACGGCGGTCGGCTGGTGCTGGTGGGTGACGCGGTGCACGCGCCGTCGCCCAGTTCCGGCCAGGGGGCGTCACTGGCCGTGGAGAGCGCCGTGCAACTGGCCCGCTGTCTGCGCGACCATACCGAGGTACCCGACGCGTTCGACGCGTACGAGCGGCTGCGCCGGGTGCGGGTGGAGAAGGTGCTCCGGCGGGGCCGGCAGACGACCTCCACGAAGACGGTCGGCCCGGTCGCGAAACGGATGATGCGGATCATGATGCCGCTGGCGTTGCGTACCTTCCTCAACCAGGAGCGGACGCTCGGCCCGGAGCAGCGCTACCGGATCGACTGGGACGCGCCGGTCACCACGGAACTGGCCGCCGGCCGCTCCTGAGTCGACGAGCCGCGCCTAGGGCCGGGCCGCGCCGACGCGTGGCGGTGGCGGCCACCGGACGGTGACCGCCACCGCCTGCCGGTCACATCGGCGGCGCGACGTCCCGCCGCTCCTCGACCCGGCGGTACTCCACCGGCTCGTCAGTGGCGGCCGGCTGACGACGGCGGCCCCAGACGAGCGTGGTCAGGATCAGACCGAGCACGCCGGCGGCCATCAGGATCCAGCCGACCACGTCAATGTCGAGCCCGCCGATGCTGGCGTTGACCGCGAAGGTGAGGATGGCGCCGAGCGCCAACAGAAAGATGCTGGTGCCGATACCCATGACAGCCTCCTTTGTCCGGGGGTGCGGTGTGCTGTCGGGAGAGGTCTGTACCCGGGTCAGGAGCGGCGCAATCACCCGCCGTCGGGGGCGGCGTCCCCGGCGATCTTGTCATCGGGTAGAGTTGCCCCGTCGCCGGCGCAGCCGGAGGCAGTGCGGACGTAGCGCAGCTGGTAGCGCATCACCTTGCCAAGGTGAGGGTCGCGGGTTCGAATCCCGTCGTCCGCTCGCGGTCCGGCCACACCTGCGGGTGTCGCCGGTCTCCACGGGCGATTGGCGCAGTGGGAGCGCGCTTCCTTGACACGGAAGAGGTCACTGGTTCAAACCCAGTATCGCCCACCATCCTTCGCGTAGCGCCGCAGAGCCGCGACGGCGAAGTCCTGGGCGGGCAGCCGGTTCAGGCTCGGAAGGTCCGCCGATAGGTGTCCGGTGGCACGCCGATGGTGCGGTGGAAATGCCGGCGCAGCGTGGTCGCCGTGCCCATCCCGGCCGCCGACGCGATGGTGTCGATGCTGTCGTCGGTGCTTTCCAGCAGTTCCTGTGCGCGACGGATCCGCTGCGTCAGCAGCCACTGCAGCGGGGTCGTACCGGTCACCGAGCGGAACTGGCGGGTCAGCTGGCGGGAGCTGAGGTTCGCCCGGCGGGCCAGGTCCTCGACGGTGAGCGGCTGGTCCAGCCGGTGCATGACCCAGGGGAGCAGTTCGGTCAGGGGGTGGCCGTCCCGGGCGGGCACCGGCGTGCTGACGAACTGGGCCTGACCACCGGCCCGGTGCGGCGGCACGACCAGGCGGCGGGCGACCACGTTGGCGATCGCCGGGCCGTGATCGCGGCGGACCAGATGCAGGCACAGGTCCATGGCCGCGGCCTTGCCGGCGGAGGTGAGCACCCGGCCGTTGTCGACGTAGAGCACGTCCGGGTCGACCGTCACCCTCGGATAGCGCGCGGCGAGATCCCGGGTGTGGGCCCAGTGCGTGGTCGCCCGCCGCCCGTCCAGCAGGCCGGCGGCGGCCAGCACGAACACGCCCGTGCAGAGGGAGACCACCCGCGCACCCGATTCGTACGCCGTACGCACCGCCTCGACCAGGACGGCGGGTGGTTCCTCGGCGACGTCGGCCAGGGCGGGCACGATCACGGTGTCGGCGGCTGCCAACCGGTCGAGCCCGTGGTCCGGCTCCAGCCGGAACCGGCCGACGCGGACGGGATGCGTGCCGCACACCCGGACGTCGTACCAGGGAACGGGCACGGCGTCCGGGGCGGCGCCGAAGACCTCGTAGGCCAGCGCCAGTTCGAAGTGCAGCATCCCGTCGGTGGCGGCGATCGCGACGGAGCGTGGGGCGACGCTCATGTCGGGAATTGTATGGGTCGTGTCGTTCCAGACACTCGCACTGTCGCGTCGACCCCGCCAGAGTCTGCCCAGAAGATTGCGTCGAGGAGGAGGCAGGCATGGCAGCGGGGCGAGAGGTGGCGGTGTTCGGCGCGTACGGGCACACCGGCCGGTTCGTGGTGGCGGAGTTGGGCGAGCGCGGGTACGTGCCGCTGCTGCTCGGCCGCGACCAGGACAAGCTGCTGGCGTTGGCGCGGACCCGACCGGGGCTGGTGACGCGGCAGGCGTCGATCGACGATCCGACCTCCCTCGACCGCGCGCTGCGCGGCGCGACCGCTGTGATCAACTGTGCCGGGCCGTTCGCCTCGACCGCGGCCGCGCTGGTGACGGCGGCGCTGCGCGCCGGCATCCCGTACGTCGACGTGGCGGCGGAGATCGAGGCCAACCTCGACACGTTCCGGCACTTCGCGGCGCCGGCCCACGCCGCGGGCGTCGCGGTGGTCCCGGCGATGGCCTTCTTCGGCGGTCTCGGCGACCTGCTGGTCACCACCATCCTGGACGGCGCGACGGCGGCGGACGAGGTGCACATCGCCTACGGCCTGAGCAGTTGGCAGCCCACCCCCGGAACGCGCGCCGCTGGCGCGGTGTCGGCACGGCGCCGCGGCCACCGCCGGGTCCGCTACACAGGCGGGCAACTGGAGTACCACGACGACGCGCTACCGACCCTGGAGTGGCCCTTCCCGGCTCCGCTCGGCCCGCGACCCGTCATCGGAGAGTTCACCATGGCCGATGTCGTCACCGTGCCCAGCCACCTGGCCGTCCCTCGGGTGTGTACCTACATGGCCGCCGCGGCGGCGGCGGACCTGTCCGCTCCGGACGCCCCGGCGCCGACCGCCGTCGACGAGCGCGGCCGATCCGCGCAGACCTTCCTGGTCGACGTCCTCGTCCGGGCCGGTGGTACGCACCGGCGCCTGGCGGCGACGGGTCAGGACATCTACGCGATAAGCGCGCCGCTCGCGGTGGAGGCCGTCGACCGCATCCTCACCGGCCGGACCAGAGCCGTCGGCGTAGCCTCGGCGGGCGCGATGTTCGACGCGCCGGATTTTCTCTCCGCCCTGTCCCCGGACCTGTCGCTGCACGTGCCGCTCGACGCCGGGCTCGCGTCGGAATTGTCCCACCTACGCTGATCGCAGGCCGGGCGGTCGGGTGCCGTCGGGTGCGGACGGTCATCCGGACCGACGTTTCGCGCAGCGCCTCCGGTGCACGCCGGCCGGGGCGATGGCCGGGTCGGCGATCCTCAGCGGCCGTCGGCGCTGGTGGGCAGGGCGAAGCGCCAACCATCCGCGTGCAGGGCGGGAATGGCGCGGTCGACGGCGTCGACGGTCTGGCTGCGGTCGCCGCCGCCGTCGTGCAACAGCACCACGGCGCCCGGTGCGACGCCCTCGACGAGACGCCGCAGCAGTTCGTCCGTGCCGGGTGGTTCCCAGTCCGTGACGGCGAGCCGCCAGCCCATCGGTCGCATCCCGAGTGCCGTGGCCACCCCGGGCGTCTGGCCCCAGGCACCGTACGGTGCCCGGAAGTAGGGGACTCGGACGTGGGGGACCGCGTGCCGGATGACCGCGTTGGTCTCCAGCAGGTCCGAGGCGATCCGGCCGGCGGCCCAGGACCCCATGTCGTCGTGGTGCATGCTGTGGTTGCCCAGCGCGTGCCCGGCCGTGACGATCCGGCGGACCAGCTCGGGGTGCTCGATGACCCGGTCGCCCTGAAGGAAGAAGACCGCCCGCACGTGGTGGGCGGCCAGGACGTCGAGCAGGTGCGGGGTGTGCTCCGGGTGCGGTCCGTCGTCGAAGGTGAGGCACATGACCCGGTCGGTGCCGATCACCTCGGTGGGCCGTACCGGCGGCGGTCCGACGCCCAACCCGGGCGCGGCACGCGGGGTACGCAGGGGCTGCATGGTGGACGACATCGGTCGGACCTTCCGCTGGTGGGCCGTGTGGGGCGCTCGGCGCCCCACACGGCCCGCTGGTGGTGGATGGCTGGTCCGCCCGCCGCGACGAGGATCAGCGGCGGGGCTTGGGTGCGATGCGGGGCAGGACGAACGGCGGGCCGGCGAGGATCAGGTCAGACTTGATCTCGTGGTAGGCCAGCTTGGGCTGGTAGTTCTCGTCCATGATGGTGGCCAGGCCCTCCGGCGGGTCGTCGAACCAGCCGGGCACCCAGGAGTGCTTGTCGCTGAAGCCCCAGACGGTGTACGAGAGGCAGCTGCGGACGAGCAGGCAGGCCTTCATCAGCACGCTGTGGTTGGCCGCCGACGCCTGCAACCTGGGGTTGATCTCCTCGGAGTTGCCGGCCTGGACCGCCTCGGTCATCTGGCTGCGGACGTCGACCTCGGTGAACGCGGTCGCCACGCCGAGCGAGGTGAACTTCTTCAGCGCCTCGGTCACCTGGAAGGTGTTGAAGTTGCCGTACTGGGTGCCGAGGTGGCCCTGCGCGCCGACGCCGTCGATCGGTACGCCCTGGGCGCGCAGCCGCTTGACCATGTCGTAGACGAACTGGGTCTTGTCGTCGGCCGGGTTGCCGGAGCCGAACGCCTCGATGTTGTAGTCGTTGTAGAACAACAGCGCCCTGGGGTCGGCGGCGCGGGCCCACCGGAACGCGTCAGCGATGTAGCCGGGCCCGAGGTTCTCGGCCCAGAAACCCTTGTAGTGCAGGGTCGGCGGAGTGTCCCAGGGGTCGCTGACCGCCTCGTTGACGACGTCCCACTGCCAGATCTTGCCCTTGTAGCGCTTGACCACCGTGGTGATGTGCTTGCGCAGCAGCTCGCGTAGCTCCTGCTTGCTGATGGAGCCGTCGGCGACGCCTTCGGTCAGCCACTGCGGCAACTGGTTGTGCCAGACGAGCACGTGACCCCGTACGCTCTGGCGGTTGCGCTTGGCGAAGTTGACGAGCTGGTCGGCCGCCTCCCAGTCGTAGCTGCCCCGGGTGGGTTCGAGGCTCTCCCACTTCATGGCGTTCTCCGCGGTGACCGAGACGAACTCGGACGCGGCGATCTTGCGATATTCCGGGTCGGCGGTGTCGTTGAGGGCGTCCGCGCTGACCGCGGTGCCGATCTGCAGGCCGTGGCGTAGGCCGAGGGCACCCAGGGTCTGTGCGGTCGGGTCGTACGGCCGGCCGGCCGTGGCCGGCACCATGTTCAATGTCGCTGCGGTCGCGACGGCGACCGCACCGACGGCCATCCACCGTCTCAACTTCATCTGCATTCCTCTCGATCTTCGATCGACGTGTGTCGATCATGAAGTGCCGGGTCGGACCGGTGCTGAGCAGGTTGGCAGCGCTGGGCGGCGCTCTGGCCGGACATGCAGGTGCCGGAAAGGGCGCCGATACTTTTCCGAATTTCGATCGGTAACTTGGCCGAAACGTTAGGGCCATCGATGCGCGCAGTCAACCACGAAGACTTCCGGAAGTCGGCCGTGTGCACTGCTGGAACGTCCGGTTTACAACCGGAAACTTCCGGATCCAACTCCGGCTACCGACTCGGCTGAGCCCCCGCCGCCCCCGGAAGTAGCCGGGCCGGCTCGCTCCCGCGGGTTCCGTGGACGGGAGCGAGCCGGCCCGGTGCCGGGGGCCCGCCGGCGGTGGATCGATCGGGGCGGGCGGGTAGGTCGACGCGGATCAGTGTTCGAGATAGGTGGCGTGATCGAAGTCGGCGTAGCGGCCGTCGCCGCCGATGTCCTGCACCCAGAGGCCGAGCAGGGCACCGGTGAAGCCCCAGGCCGCCGGTTCGCCGTCGACGATCCGGGCCGCGTGCTCGTCCGAGAGGATGGTCGCGTCCAACTCCACCGGCAGCCGCCGCCAACCGTCGCCCAGCTCGTACGCGAAGCGCAGCACCGGCCCGTCGAAGGTGACCCGCAGGCCCACCCGCAGCCGGCCGCCGGTGTCGACGGTCAGCTGCGGATACGCGGTGCGGTGGCCACCGTCGCAGCTGAGCAGCTCCAGCACGGACCGTCCGTCGTCGGCCCGGGTGAGGTAGAGGTGGTGCCAGTTCTCGGTGTTGTAGTAACCGGTGATGCCCGCCAGATGCCGGTGGTCGCCGGGGTCGAACTCGACGACGGTCTCCAGTGAACAACGCACCGCGCCCACCGGCCGCGCCACCAGGCTCGGCGTCTGCTTGCCGACGGGGGACTGGCCGCCGTGCACCCGCAGGTACGACGGGCGGGAGCGCAGGTCGATCCAGTCGTCGGTCGCCGGGCGACGCAGGGTCGACCAGCCGGCACCCAGGCGCGGGGCGTCGAAGTGGTCGGTGGCCGGCTCGTCGGGCCACGGATGGGCCGGCAGGTCCGGGGCGGGGATCTCGTCGGCCGGCACCCGGCCGGACACGCACGGCCAGCCGCCCGGCGACCAGTCGACCTTCTGTATCGCGGTCTCCCGACCGAGGACGCAATTGCCGAGTGGCGTGTAGGGACGGGCGACCAGGTGGGCCAGGTACCACTCGCCACGCTGGGTGCGCACCAGGCTGCCGTGGCCGGCCTTCTGCAGCGTCAGGTCCGGGCGCCCGACCGAGGTGAGCAGCGGCCCGGCCGGGTCCACCTCGTACGGTCCGAACAACTCCCGCGACCGGGCCACCGTGACCTGGTGCTCCCAGCTGGTGCCGCCCTCGGCGGTGACCAGCCAGTACCAGCCGTCGTGCCGGTAGAGGTGCGGTCCCTCGGTCAGACCGACCTCGGTGCCGGTGAAGATGATCCGGGGTCGGCCGACCAGTTGCCGTCGGGCCGGGTCATACTGCTGAATCTCGATGCCACCGAAGCGGTCGCGCCCCGGCCGCCAGTCAGCACTCATCGCCAGCAGCCAGGAGGTGCCGTCGTCGTCGTGGAACAGCGCGGCGTCGAAGCCGTGCGAGTGCAGCCGTACCGGGTCCGACCACGGTCCCGTGATGGTCGGCGCGGTGGTGAGGAAGTTCTGTGCGTCCCAGTAGCCGCTGGCGAAGCTGGCGACGTCGCTGTAGACCAGGTGGAACAGTCCGTCGTGGTACGTGAGGTCGGGCGCCCAGATCCCGTTGGAGTCGCCGCAGCCGCGAAGGTCGAGCAGTCGGCGTTCGGTGATGATGCCGCCGAGTTCCCGCCAGTGGACGAGGTCTTTCGAATGGTGCACCCGGACACCGGGATACCACTCGAAGGTCGAGGTCGCCAGATAGTAGTCGTCGTCGACCCGCAGGATGGACGGATCCGGATGAAAGCCGGTCAGAACGGGGTTGCGGATCGACCGGGCGATGGCCACGTCCGCGATCTCGGTCGACATGTTCGACTCCTTCAGGTCACGATCCCGGTTTCTTACCGGAAATACTCCGGAAATGCCAGGATGGCGCTCACGGTATCGGCTGACGTCCGCTCGCGACACCCCCTTGACCGGCGACGCAAGCCCGTCGTAACGTGCCGGCCATCACGTCGAAAATATCGGTATCGAAGCGAAACTTGCGATCCCGCTTTCATGGCCGCCGCTGATCGCGGTGGTGTTCCCTCCGCGTTACTACGCCTCCCGAAGGGATGAACCATGACATCGCACCTCACCCGCCGGTCGCTGCTGGGGCTGGCCGGCGCGGGCGCCGGCGCGCTCCTGCTCGGCGCCTGCGGGGATGGGGACAGCGGCGCTTCCGCGAGCCCGCAGAAGATCAGATGGTGGCACGTCCAGGACGCCGAGCCGATGCTGAGCGTCTGGGCTGATCTGGCCCGGCAGTACGAGAGCACGCACACCCACGTCACGGTCGACGTGCAGCCGCTGGAGGTCGAGGCGTTCAAGACCAAGCTGAACGGAGCCGTCGAGGCCGCGCTGCCTCCGGACCTGTTCCAGTCGTGGGGCGGCGGCGCACTGCAGCAGCAGGTCGAGGCCGGCCTGGTCAAGGACATCACCAGCGAGGTCCAGGGCTGGATCGGGCAACTGCTGCCCGCCTCGTTGCAGCCGTACACGGTGAACGACAAGATCTACGGCATTCCGTTCGACATCGGCATGGTCGGCTTCTGGTACAACCGGGACCATTTCGCCAAGGCCGGCATCGAGACGCCGCCGAAGACCTGGGGCGAACTGCTGCAGGTCGTCACCAAGCTCAAGGCCGTCAACATCGCTCCGATCGCGCTCGGCGGCAAGGACAAGTGGCCCGGGCACTACTACTGGGCGTACCTGGCGATGCGGATCGGCGGTCTCGAGGCGCTGCAACAGGCGGCCGAGGACCGCAACTTCGACACCCCGGTCTTCGTCGCCGCCGGTGAGCGCCTCCGCGAACTTGTCGACATGCAGCCGTTCCAGAAGGGCTACCTACGCGCCGAGTACGGGTCCGAGACCGGGCAGGCCGCGACGATGGGCAACGAGGAGGCCGCCATGGAGCTGATGGGCCAGTGGGCGCCGTCGGTGCAGGCGTCCTCCTCGACCAGCAAGCGTGGCCTCGGTGACCGGCTCGCCTTCTTCCCCTTCCCGGCCGTCGAGGACGGCAAGGGCTCGGCCACCGACGCGTTCGGCGGCGGCAACGGCTTCGTGGTCGGCCGCGACGCGCCGCCCGCCACCGTGGACTTCCTGCGGACGCTGCTGCAGGCGAGGAACCAGCGCCGGGCCGCGCAGACCGGTGCGGTGCTGCCCACCAACCAGGCCGCGGCCGGCGGGATCAAGGATCTGAACAACCAGGTCGTGGCGGCGAACCTCGGCATCGCGACCGGCTTCCAGCTCTACCTCGACCAGGCGTACCCACCGGCGGTGGGCGCCCAGGTCAACGAGAGCGTGGCGCAGCTGATCGCGGGCACCAAGCGGCCGGACCAGATCGTCAAGGACATCACCAGGGTGGCGAAGAAGCAGTAACGGGCGTCGTCGGCGCTCGGGCACCGCGCCGCCGCCGTACGTCAGCTCGTCGGCGCTCCCGCCGGCAGCGTCGAGGGATGAGCGAAGTAGGGAAGGGCGCATGGCTGCCAACGACAACCGGACAGTGACCATCGCGGCCATCGCCCGCCTGGCGGGGGTGTCGGTGCCGACGGTGTCCCGGGTGATCAATGGTCGTTCGGATGTGGCTCCGCAGACCCGTGAGCGGGTGGAGGAGTTGCTGACGCGGCATGGTTACCGGCGTCGGCCGCCGAGTATGCGGGCCAGTTCGGGGTTGGTGGACCTGGTCTTCAACGATCTGGACAGTCCATGGGCGGTGGAGATCATCCGGGGTGTGGAGGATGTGGCGCACGCTGTCGGGGTGGGCACCGTCGTGTCGGCCATCCACCGGCGCTCGTCCTCGGCCAAGCAGTGGCTGGACAACATCCGGACCCGGTCCACCGAGGGGGTCATCTTCGTGACCTCCACCCTCGAACCGCCGCAGCAGGCGGAGTTGCGCCGGCTGAACATCCCGGCCGTGATCGTCGACCCGGCGGGTGTCCCCGCCCAGGACGCGCCGACCATCGGCGCCACGAACTGGGCGGGGAGCCTGCGGGCGACGGAGTATCTGATCGGGCTGGGGCACCGGCGGATCGGGTTCATCGCCGGGCCGCCGCAGTTGATGTGCAGCCGGGCCCGGATGGACGGCTACCGGGCAGCCCTGGAGGCCGCCGGGATCCCGATCGACGACCGGTTGATCCAGGCGGGCAACTTCTACCACGAGGCCGGGTTCTCCGGTGGGGCGCGGTTGCTGGGGCTGACCGAGCCGCCGACGGCGATCTTCGCGTCGAGCGACCAGATGGCGCTGGGTGTGTACGAGGCGGTCCGGCAGCGGGGTCTGCGGATGCCGGACGACGTCAGCGTGGTCGGCTTCGACGACCTGCCGGAGGTGCGGTGGTGCTCGCCGCCGCTGACCACCGTGCGGCAGCCGCTGGCCGAGATGGGCATGCTGGCGGCGCGGACGGTGCTGCGGCTGGCCCGGGGCGAGAAGGTGGAGAGCCCCCGGGTCGAACTGGCCACCGAACTCGTCATCCGGGACAGTTCGTGCGCGCCACGGGCCGACCGGGGGCCCGCGGAGTGAACTGCGCCAACTACCGATAGTCGAGTGAAATTTCCGGCACTAGGGTGTGGGCGGGCGGCTGGTTGCCCGTCCTGGCCGCCCCGGGGCATGGTGCGGGCTGTCGCCGTACCGGTTGGGTGGGGAGTGCCGTGGTTGCCAGAGACACCCGGAAGATCACAATATCCGCGATAGCGGACCTGGCGGGCGTGTCGGTGCCGACGGTGTCCCGGGTGATCAATGGTCGTTCGGATGTGGCTCCGCAGACCCGTGAGCGGGTGGAGGAGTTGCTGACGCGGCATGGTTACCGGCGTCGGCCGCCGAGTATGCGGGCCAGTTCGGGGTTGGTGGACCTGGTCTTCAACGATCTGGACAGTCCATGGGCGGTGGAGATCATCCGGGGTGTGGAGGATGTGGCGCACGCCGTCGGGGTGGGCACGGTCGTGTCGGCCATCCACCGGCAGACCTCCTCGGCGGAGCAGTGGCTCGACGGCATGCGCCGCCGGGGCACCGAAGGCGTGATCTTCGTGACCTCGATGGTCGAGCCGCCCCTGCAGGCCGAGCTGCGTCGGCTGAGCATTCCGGTGGTGATCGTCGACGCCGACGGCCTGCCGGCCCGGGAGGCGCCGACCATCGGTGCCACGAACTGGGCGGGGGGCCTGCGGGCGACGGAGTATCTGATCGGGCTGGGGCACCGGCGGATCGGGTTTATCGCCGGGCCGCCGCAGTTGATGTGCAGCCGGGCCCGGATGGACGGCTACCGGGCCGCCCTGGAGGCCGCCGGGCTCTCCTTCGACGAGGACCTGGTCTGCCCGGGCGACTTCTACCACGAGGCCGGCTTCAACGGCGGGGTGCGGTTGCTGGGGCTGACCGAGCCGCCGACGGCGATCTTCGCGTCGAGCGACCAGATGGCGCTGGGTGTGTACGAGGCGGTCCGGCAGCGGGGTCTGCGGGTACCGGACGACGTCAGCGTGGTCGGCTTCGACGACCTGCCGGAGGTGCGGTGGTGCTCGCCGCCGCTGACCACGGTGCGGCAGCCGCTGGCCGAGATGGGCATGCTGGCGGCGCGGACGGTGCTGCGGCTGGCCCGGGGCGAGCAGGTGGAGAGCCCCCGGGTCGAACTCGCCACCGAACTCGTCATCCGGGACAGCGCCGCCCCCGCCTAACCGGCTACCGATATTTTTCCGGAAGTTGTTGACGCCGCATCCGGTGGGGCCGACGATGGGACTCGCCGTCCTTTCACCAAGGAACTGGCTGGTGGTGCCCGCCGTGCCCGCGGCACCGCCCGGCCGTGTCCGGCGGACGCCCACGCCGTCCGCCGGACACGGCACCCACCTCCCATCCGATCCGACGTGGGCCGTCGCCGGCTTCTGCCGTTGGCAGATCCGCTGACGGTGAACGAGCCACCCGGACAGCGCCGACGAGGGGCAGGGTGGCTCACATGAAACTCCTCATGCTGGGCGGGTCGGGATTCGTGGGCGGGGCGGTGGTCGCCGAGGCGACGCACCGGGGCTGGGCGGTGACGGCGTTCAACCGGGGGCGGCACGGGGCGCCTCCGGCTGGCGTACGGCACCTGGTGGGTGACCGCACCGCCGCCGACGGGCTGGCCGCGCTGACCGAGGGGGAGTGGGATCTCGTCGTCGACACCTGGGACGGTGCGCCCCGCGTCGCCCAGGCGACGGCGCGGATGCTGCTCGGACGGGTCGGACACTACGTCTACGTCTCCAGCGGTTCGGTGTACGCCCAGCCGGTGCCGGCCGGCGTGACCGAGCAGGCTCCGCTCGTCGAGGCCGCCCCGGACGACGTCGACGGTGACTACCCGATGCTCAAGGCCGGTGCCGAGCGGGCGCTGCGCGCGGTGCTCGGCGACCGGGTACTGCTCGCCCGGGCCGGTCTCATCCTCGGTCCGGGTGAGGACATCGGCCGGCTGCCGTGGTGGTTGAACCGTCTCGCCCAGGGCGGTGAGGTGCTCGCGCCCGGCCCGGTGGACCTGCCCGTGCAGTACGTCGACGTTCGCGACCTGGCGGCCTTCCTGCTGGATGCCGGGGCCGCCGGCCAGGCTGGAGCGGTGAACGTGGTGAGCCGGCCCGGCCACACCACCATGGGTGAACTGCTCACCGCCGGCATGGCGGCCACCGGCGCTGCCGCCCGGCTGAACTGGGTCGATCCGGGGCGCCTGCTCGCCGCCGGGGTGGAACCGTGGAACGATATGCCGATCTGGATCCCGCCGGGGCACGAGTACCGGTGGATGCAGCAGATGGACGTCACCCGCGCGTACGCCGGCGGGCTCGGCTGCCGCCCGGTGACCGAGACCGTCGTCGACACCTGGGCCTGGTTGCGCCGGGTGGGTTCGGTGCCGGCCCGCGCCGGTCGACCGGCCCGGCCGCCGGTCGGTCTGGACCCGGCCCGGGAGGCCGGCCTGCTCGCGGCCCTGGCCACCGATCCTCCGTCCGCGGTGCCACCCCGCTGACGTCGCTAGGCGAGGGACACCGGCAGGTCCAGCACCTCGTCCACCGAGCGGCGGGGGGTGGGCCAACCCGGCTGGCCGTACCCGATCCGCATCACCATCTGCGGCGTACCGAACCGTCCCAGCGACAGCCGGAGCTGCTCCCGGGCCGACGGCACCTCGATCGGTTGGGACAGCATCGACACCGACAGCCCGGCGTCGGTGGCGGTCAGCAGCACCCGCTGCAACGCCTGGCCCGCGACCACCTGGTCGACGGCGGTGTTGCCGGCGGAGCCGAGCACCGCCACGAGCGGCTCCGGCTCGAAGTCTCGCCCGGGTGCCCGCTGGGTGCCACCGAAGCCACGCGACGGAAGCAGGTCCTGCGGCTCGGCCCGGGGGCCGCTGGCGGTCACCGGGACGCCGTCCGGCTCGGTGCCGGCGCGTACCCACGCCTCGCGCTCCGCCCGGTAGGCGGGGTCGCGTTCGAGGACCCGGTGTGCGCTGCGGGCGATCTCGGCGAAGGCGTTGACCGCGCTCACCCCGATCAGCAGTTCCAGCCAGCAGTGCTCGGCCCGGGCCGCCTCACCCAGTCGCCAGCGGGAGTCGGCCGGGACCGGGTCGGGCCAGAACGGGGCACGGTTGCTAAACCGGCGCGGGATGGCCGCGTAGAGGCCCTGCTCGGCGGGGCTGGGTCGGCGCGGCAGGTCCGGCACCAGCCGGGCCAGCACGTCCGGCTCCGACGGGTACGGGCGCAGTCGTACCGTCGCCGGTGCGCCGGCCACCGCCAGGGCCAGGCGCAGGTTGAACAACGCCGCTCCACCGGCGACGCGGGCACCCCAGCCGCTCGGGTCGGTGGCGGGCAGCCGTCGGGTCGGGTCGAGGAGCACCTCGATCCCGCCGTCACGCAACCGGAACCGCCACGGCTGGACGTTGTGCAGGGACGGTGCACGGACCGCGTCGGTCGCGGCGGCCCGCAGTTGTTCGACGGTGTAGCCGGTCTCCATGGTCGTGCCCCCTCGCATCCGCCTGGTACCTCCCCACGGTGCGCCCCGCCCACCCCCACCCAGCAGGGCCACACGTCCCGAACCCCCAGGACCCCCCGCCTCCCCTGAGCCTGTTGACCAAGAGGTTGTGGTCGGGATCCGGCCCGCCGGAGACGCAAACTTCTTGATGAACCGGGTGGAGGTGGTGGGGGAGGTTGGGACTTTTGGCCCGGGTGGGGGTGGGCGGGAGGGGGTAGAAAGGGGGGATGATCCGGGTGTTTCTGCTTGACGACCACGAGGTCGTCCGTCGTGGTCTGGCCGACCTGCTGCATGCCAGTGGGGACATCGAGGTGGTCGGTGAGTCCGGTTCCGCACCGGAGGCGGCCCGCCGGATTCCGGCGCTGCGGCCCGACGTGGCGATCCTCGACGCCCGGCTGCCCGACGGCAACGGCATCGACGTGTGCCGGGACGTACGGGCCGTGGACTCCTCGATCAAGGGGCTGATCCTGACGTCGTACGAGGACGACGAGGCGCTGTTCGCGGCGATCATGGCTGGTGCCTCCGGGTACGTGCTCAAGCAGATCCGGGGCACCGACCTCGTCGACGCGGTACGCCGGGTGGCGGCCGGTCAGTCGCTGCTCGACCCGGCGATCACCACCCGGGTGCTGGATCGCATCCGCAGCGGCGTGGAGCAGCCCCGCGAGTTGCAGTCCCTCACCGAGCAGGAGCGGCGCATCCTGGAGTACGTCGCCGAGGGGCTGACCAACCGGGAGATCGCCAGCAAGATGTTCCTGGCCGAGAAGACGGTGAAGAACTACGTCTCCAGCGTGCTGGCCAAGCTCGGTCTGGAGCGACGCACCCAGGCCGCGGTGCTGGCCACCCGCCTGCTGGGCAAGACGCACTGACCAGTGCGGCTCACCCCCCCAACGGCACCGACCAGTGCAGCTCGGTGCCGTGCGGCTCGGCACCGCGTACCTCGAAGGTGCCGCCGTGCCGTTCGGCGCGTTCGCGCAGGTTCACCAGTCCGCCCCGGGCGGCGGCCGGGTCGCAACCCACGCCGTTGTCGGTGACGGTGACGGCGACCCGGGCGGCGTCGACGCGTACCACCACCGACACCGCCGTGGCCTCGGCGTGGCGTACGGCGTTGGACAGCGCCTCGCGGAGCACGGCGGCGAGTTCGGGGCGGACCTCGTCCGGCACGGCGCTGTCGATCGGCCCGGTCAGCTCCAGCCTCGGTCGGAAACCAAGTGACTCGGCGGCGGCCTCCACCGCCTCGCGGATCTCGGTGCGCAGCGCCGCGCTCATCGGGGTACGCAGCTCGAAGATGGTGCGGCGGATGTCCTTGATGGTGGTGTCCAGGTCGTCGACGGCGGCGTTGATCCGCTTGGCGACCTCCGGCCGCGCGGTCAACGGCACCGCGCTCTGCAGTTGCAGGCCGGTGGCGAACAGCCGTTGGATCACCACGTCGTGCAGGTCCCGGGCGATCCGCTCGCGGTCCTCCAGCACCACCAGTTGCTCGCGTTCCTCCTGGCCACGGGCGCGTTCCATGGCCAGCGCCGCCTGACCGGCGAAGCTGCCCAGCAGGGCCACGTCGTCGTCGGTGGCGCCGCCGTGGTCGACGCGGTGCGCGATCACCAGCACCCCGTGCAGGGTGTCGGCGGTGGCCAGCGGAGAGATCACCGCCGGTCCGGTGTGCAGCACCGCCGGCCACGGCGCGGCGTGGGCCAGATCCTCCACCGAATCATGCCGACCCGCGACGACCGGACCGGCGAAGCTGGTGTCGGCGGCCGGCAGCACCGTGCCGACCAGCGCGCCGGCCTGGGCACCGACGCCGTCGACGACCTCGACGGTGAAGTGCTCCGCATCCTCGTCGTAGAGCAGCACCAGGGCCAGTTCGGCCTCGGCGACCTCGCGGGCGCGCCGTGCCACCAGGGTCAGTGCGTCGGTACGGCGTACCTCGCCGAGCAGCAGTGAGGTGATCTCGGCGGTGGCGGCGAGCCAGCGTTCCCGCCGGTGGGCCAGCGCGTACAGCCGGGCGTTCTCGATCGCCACGCCGGCGGCACCGGCGAGCGCGACGACGATCTCCTCGTCGTCGTCGGTGAACTCGACGCCGCCCTGCTTCTCGGCCAGGTAGAGGTTGCCGAAGACCTGGTCGCGGATGCGTACCGGCACGCCGAGGAAGGTGTGCATCGGCGGATGGTGCGCCGGAAAGCCGTACGAGTTCGGATGCTGGGTGATGTCCGGCATCCGCACCGGTTTCGGCTCGTCGATGAGCAGGCCGAGCACCCCTCGGCCGTGCGGCAGGTCACCGATCTTCGCGTGCAGCTCCGGGGAGATGCCGTGGGTGATGAAGTCGTGCAGCATCCGGTCGGGACCGATCACCCCGAGCGCGCCGTAGCGGGCCCCGGCCAGGTCGCAGGCCGCCTGCACGATGCGCCGCAGGGTGCTGCGCAGATCCAGGTCGGTGCCGATGCCGACGACCGCGTCGAGCAGCGCCCGTAGGCGTTCCCGGCTGGTCATGACCTCGCCGACGCGATCCAGCATCTCCTGGAGCAGCTCGTCCAGGCGTACTCGGGACAGTGGGCTCAGGCCGAGCGATGGTGGCTCGTTGCGGGGGTTGGGTGCGCCGACGGTCACCCGGCGATGCTAACCGGCGACCGACCGCGCGGAAACGCCCGATGCGGCCGGCGCGGTGTCCGGGACCGCGCGGTCAGGCGGCGTCGCCGGACACCGCCGAGGTGTCCACCACCTGCTCGCGCGGCAGTCGCGGGGTGTGCGGTGGGCCGGCGTGCGCCGGGTCGGCCACCCCCAGGCGCAGGCCGAGGTACGGGTGGCCGAGCCCGGCGAGCAACTGGCGCAGGGTCTGCCGGGTGGCCGGCACCTCGACCACCCCGCTGAGCGGGACCATCGAAACACCCAGTCGGGTGGCGGCCAGCCAGGCGGCCGACAGCGCCTCGCCGGCCCGCAGCCAGTCGACCGGCTCGTCCTGGTCGCCGTAGAGCACCGCGTAGGACGCCGCCCGGTCGTGTCCCGGCCCGACCGGCAGCGTGCCGGCGCGACCGAAGTCCCGCCCCGGCACGGTGGTCTGCGCGGGCTGCTCCGGCAACACCTCGGGAGTGAGCCCGGTGCCGCCGGCACGGCTGGTCCAGTACTCCAGTTCCTCCCGGAGTCGGGAGTCCTCCGCCTCGACCGTGGCGGCCTGCGAGGCGGACGCGGCCAGTTGCAGCACCTGGTCGCGGTCGAGGACCTCCAACCGGGCACCTTCCTGCACGGCGGCCGCCGCGATGGCGCTCAAGGAGTCGTCGGGGACCGGCTCGTCGCTGACCGGACGCCGGTCGGTGTGCCGCACCTGCATGCACTGCACCGCCCGCATCGCGTCCGGGTCGGCGCCGGTGGCCCGCGGCTCGGTGAGCCGGGCGAGCAGGTCGGGGTCGCTCGGGTCGGGCATCCGCCGCACGTCGGTAGCCCACCCCTCGGCGGCCAACGCCAGCCGGGCGTGGTGCAGCGCCGCACCGCAGCTGAGGGTGACCAACTCGCCCTCCGGGTCGGTGGCGGCCAACCTGCTGTCGCGTACCATCCGCAGCTCCAGCGCGTCGGGCAGCACCCGCCAGCGCCACGGCTGGCTGTTGTGCACCGACGGCGCGTGACCGGCCATCGCGGCGGCCTCCGCGAGCGCTGTGGTCAGCGGGCGGTGGGTAGCCGGCGTCTGGTGGCTCATCCTCACGACCTTTCCGTCTCTGCCCATCGTGCCGCACCTCGGTACGGCTGTGGGCGCGGTCCGGTTCATCGTGCGTCATCGGCCGCCGCGTCGCACGATCCGCACGTCCCTACCCGGCGGGACGTGTGGCCCGCGTTCCGCCGCGACCGCCCGGTCCGGCTGAGACGATCCGCAGGTGGGTGAGCAGCGGTCGGCAGGTGACCGGGGCGGGGACGAGTGCCTGCCGGACCAGCCGGTGCGTCCGCAACCCGAGGCATCCCGTCGGCGGCGTGGCAGCTGGTGGTCGTGGATCCCGCTGGCCGGTCTCACGCTGCTGGTGCTGGCCGGTGCGGCGGTACGACCGGCCGGGCGTCCCGGCGTCGCCGACGCGCTGTGGGCGGCAGCGACCCTGGCGGCGCTGCTGCCGGCGGCCGTGTCGGTGCTGCGGGACCTGCTGCGGCGGCAGTTCGGCGTGGATGTGATCGCCGTGCTGGCGTTGGGCGGCGCACTTGTCGTCGGCGAGTACCTGGCCGGCGCGGTGGTCGCGGTGATGCTGGCCACCGGGCGGACGCTGGAGGCGTACGCGCAGCGTCGGGCGACCCGTGATCTGCGGGCGCTGCTGGAGCGGGCACCCCGTACGGCACGGCGGCGAACCGCCGAGGGTGCGGTCGAGGAGGTACCGGTGGACCGGGTGGCGGCCGGTGACCGGTTGCTGGTCGGTCCGGGTGACGTGGTCGCCGTCGACGGTGTCACCGAGAGCGCCTCGACGCTCGACGAGTCGGTGGTCACCGGGGAGTCCCGGCTCGTCGAGCGGGCGGCCGGGGCCCGGGTGGCCAGCGGTGTGGTAAACGCCGGACCCGCGTTCGGGTTGCGGGCCGCGGAAAGCGCCGAACGCAGCACGTACGCCGGCATCGTCCGGCTGGCCGAGGAGGCGACCGCCCGCAGGGCACCGACGGTGCGGCTGGCCGACCGGTACGCCGCCGCCTTCGTGCCGTTCACGCTGGCGCTGGCCGGGCTGGGCTGGGTGCTCTCCGGCGACTTCCTCCGGGCGGTGGCGGTGCTGGTGGTGGCGACACCGTGTCCGTTGCTGCTGGCCACCCCGATCGCCATCGTCTCCGGGTTGTCCCGGGTGGCCCGACGCGGGGTGCTGGTCCGCGACGGCGGTTCGCTGGAGGTCCTGGGCCGGGCGCGCACCCTGCTCGTCGACAAGACTGGGACGCTGACCGCCGGCCGTCCCCGGGTCGCCGACATCGTCGTGGCCCCCGGCGGCGACCCCGACGAGGTGTTGCGGTTGGCCGCCTCGGTGGAGCAGTTGTCCTCGCACGTGTTGGCGGCGGCGCTGGTGCGCGCCGCCGGCGAGCGCGGTCTTCGACTGGCCACCCCGGCCGAGGTGACCGAGGAGCCGGGCCGGGGGGTGAGCGGGCGGGTGGACGGCCGGCGCGTCCGGGTCGGCCAGTTCGCCGGTGAGTTGCCGCAGTGGGCCGAGCGGGCCAGCCGTCGGGCCGGCGCGGCGGGACACTCGCTGGTCTGGGTGGCCGAGGTGACCGGGCCGTTGGGCGCCGTCCTGCTGGAGGATCCGGTACGGCCCGACGCCCGCCGGACCGTGGCTCGGCTGCGTGCCGCCGGTCTCACCCGGATCGTGATGGTCACCGGCGACCGGCCGGAGGACGCCCGCCGGGTCGCCGACGCGGTGGGCGTCGACGACGTGCTGGCCCGGTGCACGCCGCAGGAGAAGGCGACCCGGGTCCGAGCCGAGGCGGGCCGGGCGGTGACCGTGATGGTGGGCGACGGGGTGAACGACGCTCCGGCGCTGGCGGAGGCGCACGTCGGAGTGGCGATGGGAGCCACCGGGGCGACCGCCTCGGCCGACGTCGCCGACGCCGTGCTCAGCGTCGACCGCCTCGATCCGCTGGCCGACGCGGTCGAGGTGGCCCGGTACGCCCGTCGGATCGCGGTGCAGAGTGCCACGGTCGGCATGGGGTTGGCGCTGCTCGCGATGGGCTTCGCGGCGACCGGTCGGCTGCCGCCCGTGGCGGGCGCGTTCCTGCAGGAGGGCATTGACGTGCTGGTGATCCTCAACGCGCTGCGCGCGCTCCGGGGCGGTTCCCGTGGGCCGGCCTGACAGCGGCCGGCCCACGGTGCACCTCAGCGCTCCCTGACCACCGCGACCGGGCAGTGGGCGTGCTGGAGAAGTTGCTGGCTGACCGAGCCGAGCAGCATGCCCCGCAGCCCGCCGCGTCCCCGGGTGCCGACGACGATCAGCTGCGCGTTGCGGCTGGCGTCGACGAGCAGACCGGCCGGCGCGGCGGCGGCCGTCTCGACGGTCACCTCCACCTCGGGGAAGGTGTCCTGCCAGCGGTGCAGTGCCTCGTCCAGCTCGGCACGCTGGTCGGCGAGCGCCGCGTCGCGGGCCTGCTCGCCGGGTAGGCTCCACTGGTCGCGTCGCGGCTGCCAGGCGCGCACCACGTGCAGCGGTACCCGACGCAGTGCGGCCTGCTCGAAGGCGTAGCCGAGGGCCAGCAGCGAATGCTCCGAGCCGTCCACGCCGACGGCGACGTGCCCGGCCCGGTCGCTCTCGGTAGGCCGGCGACGGACCACCACCACCGGGCAGTGTGCGTGCGCGGTGACGGCGACGGCGGTCGAGCCGGCGAGCAGGCCGGCGAAGCCGCCGTGCCCCCGGTTGCCCAGCACCAGCAGGCCGGCCTGCGTCGAAGCCTCCTCCAGGATCAGGGCGGGCGGACCGTCCAGCACCTCGCCGCGTACGTCCAGTCCCGGGTGGGTGGCGGCGGCGTCCGCCGCGGCCTTGCCGACCAGTTCCTCGACCTGCCGGCGGGCCTGCTCGTCGGGCCACATCCCCGGCGTGACGCCCGGACCGACCCAGCCGGCCACGGTCAACCACTCGAAGACGTACGCCAACCGGACCGGCCGGCCGTCGCGGCGGGCCTGATCGAGCGCCCACTCCAGGGCCGCCGCGGCGTCCGGGGAGCCGTCGTAGCCCACCAGGATCTCCGCGCCCGCGCCGTGCTCGCTCATGACGGCCATCTCCTCACCGGTTGGTCGGGTCGGTCTCGCGGACCCAGCGCCACTCCGCGACCCGAGGGTCGTCCTCGCCGAACCGACGGGTGTAGTCGCGGGCGGACTGGCGCGCGTCGGTCATCTCCTGGCGCAGGTGCGCGGCGCGGGCGGCCAGGCCGGGAACCCGGTCGATCACGTCGATCACGAGGTGGAAGCGGTCGAGGTTGTTGAGCATCACCATGTCGAACGGTGTGGTGGTGGTGCCCTCCTCCTTGTACCCGCGGACGTGCAGGTTGTGGTGGTTGGTGCGGCGGTAGGTGAGCCGGTGGATCAGCCACGGGTAGCCGTGGTACGCGAAGATGATCGGCTTGTCGCGGGTGAACAGCGTGTCGAACTCGGAGTCCGGCAGGCCGTGCGGGTGCTCGGAGTCCGGCTGGAGCCGCATCAGGTCGACGACGTTGATCACTCGTACCTTCAGCTCGGGCAGGTGCTGGTGCAGCAGGTCCGCCGCGGCGAGCGTCTCCAGTGTCGGCACGTCGCCGGCGCAGGCGAGGACGACGTCCGGTTCGCTGCCGTCGTCGGTGCTGGCCCAGTCCCAGATGCCCAGGCCACGCCGGCAGTGCGCGACGGCCTCGTCCATGGTGAGCCAGTTGGGCGCGATCTGCTTGCCGGCCACCACCACGTTGATGTAGTGGCGAGACCGCAGGCAGTGGTCCATGGTGGAGAGCAGGGTGTTCGCGTCCGGCGGCAGGTAGACCCGTACGACCTCGGCCTTCTTGTTCATCACGTGGTCGATGAAGCCCGGATCCTGGTGGGAGAAGCCGTTGTGGTCCTGCCGCCAGACATGGCTGGACAGCAGGTAGTTCAGCGAGGCGACCGGCTGCCGCCAGGGGATGCCACGGGTGACCTTCAGCCACTTGGCGTGCTGGTTGACCATCGAGTCGACGATGTGGATGAACGCCTCGTAGCTGGTGAAGATGCCGTGCCGGCCGGTGAGCAGGTAGCCCTCCAACCAGCCCTGGCACAGGTGCTCGGAGAGGACCTCCATCACCCGTCCGTCGGGGGAGAGGTGGTCGTCCCCGTCGACGGTGCCGGCCACCCACGCCCGATCGGTGACCTCGAAGGCGGCCTGGAGCCGGTTGGAGGCGACCTCGTCCGGTCCGAACAGCCGGAACGTCTGCGGATTGGCGCTGATCACGTCCCGGACCCACTTGCCGAGTTCGCCGGTGGCGCTGGTGACCGTCCCACCGGGCCGGGGCACCTCGACGGCGTAGTCGCGGAAGTCGGGCAGGGTCAGGTCGCGCAGCAGCGTGCCGCCGTTGGCGACCGGGTTGGCGCTCATCCGTCGTGGTCCCTTGGGCGGCAGCTCGGCCAGCTCGGCGACGGGCGCGCCGGTGGCGTCGAACAGCTCCTGCGGACGGTAGCTGCGCAGCCACCTCTCCAGCTCGGCGAGGTGATCCGGGTTGCTGCGGACCTCGGAGATCGGCACCTGGTGCGCGCGGTAGGTGCCCTCGACCCGCTTGCCGTCGACATCGTGCGGCCCGGTCCAGCCCTTCGGGGTACGCAGGACGATCATCGGCCAGCGCGGGCGTTCGACGGTCGCGCCGGAACGGGCGTGGCGCTGGATCTCGGCGATCTCGTCGAGCGCGCGGTCCAGGGTGGCCGCCAGGGTCTGGTGCACCACGGCGGGATCGTCGCCGGCCACCACGTACGGCTGGTAGCCCTGCCCGCGCATCAGGTCGAGCAGGTCGGACTCGGGGATGCGGTCCAGCACCGTCGGGTTGGCGATCTTGTATCCGTTGAGGTGCAGGATGGGCAGCACCGCGCCGTCGCGGGCGGGGTTGAGGAACACGTTGGACAGCCAGCTGCCGGCCAGCGGGCCGGTCTCCGCCTCGCCGTCCCCGATCACGCAGGCGACCAGCAGGTCGGGGTTGTCGAAGGCGGCGCCGTAGGCGTGACTGAGCGCGTACCCCAGCTCGCCGCCCTCGTGGATCGAACCCGGCACCTCCGCGGCGACGTGGCTCGGGATGCCGCCGGGGAAGGAGAACTGGCGGAACAGCCGGGCCATGCCGGCCTCGTCGCGACCGATGTCGTGGTAGAGCTCGCTGTAGGTGCCTTCGAGCCAGGTGTTCGCCACCAGCGCCGGTCCGCCGTGCCCGGGTCCGGTGATGTAGATGGCGCTGAGATCGCGCGCCACGATGGCACGGTTCAGGTGGGCGTAGATCAGGTTCAGTCCGGGAGAGGTGCCCCAGTGCCCGAGCAGCCGGGGCTTGACGTGCTCGGGGGCCAGCGGTTCGCGCAACAGGGGGTTGTCCAGCAGGTAGATCTGCCCGACGGTGAGGTAGTTCGCCGCCCGCCAGTAGGCGTCCAGCCGGCGCAGTTCGTCATCGGTCAGGGGGCTTCGCAGGTCTACAGCGGTGTCCATACTGCTTGAGCCTCTCGCGGGTCGGTGAATCTCGCATCCGCAACGCGGTTTCCTCTGTCAGCTTCGCCGAATCGGCGATCCTGGATCAGGGCCGTTGGTCCCGCCGGCCCGGGTGTCACGACCCGTCCGGGTCCGGTGTGTCGGTCACGCCACGGATCACCAGGACGGGGGACGGCGCGTGGTAGAGCAGTGACTGGCTGACCGCGCCGAGCATCCCGCGCAGCGGCTCCTCGCCCCGGGCGGCGACCACCACCAACTGTGCCGAGCGGGACTGGTCGACCAGCACGTCACCGGGCTCGCCCCGGATGACGTGGCACTCGACGGCGGCGTCGGGATGGTCGGCCCGATGGCGCGCCACCGTCTCGCTGAGCCGTGCGGTGGCATCCTCGACGATGCCGTCGGAGTCGACCACCCAGACCGCCAGCAGCCGAGCCCCATGCCGGATGGCGCAGGTGAGCGCCCAGTCCAGTGCCATCTCGCCGGAGGCCGAGCCGTCGATGCCGACCAGGACCGGGCCGGCGGGTGGTGGTTCCCGCCGGGCGACCAGCACCGGGCACTCGGCGCGGGCGGCCACCTGCACGGCGGGACTGTCCGCCGGTATGCAGCGGTCGCAGTGGGCCATACCGCCGTCGCCGACCACCACCAGAAAGGCGGCCTCCGACCGGCGGACCAGGTTCGCCACCGCCGAGCCCTCGGCGATCTCGGCGGTGACCGGCACGCCCGGCTCGTTCGCGTTGGCCGCCGCGGTCGCCTCGGCGATCAACTGTTCGGCGGCGGCCCGGGAGCTGGAGACCGCCGGTGCGTCGAAGGCCGCCCAGTTGAAGGCGTGCAGCAGGTGCAGTCCGCGTCCGTGGGCGGCGGCGACCCGGGCGGCGAGTCGGGCCACCGGCAGGGCGTCCTCCGGACCGACGCCGACGAGCACCGGCGCGTCGCTGGCTGCGGCCATCCGCCATCACCCCCGCAGCTGTCGCGCTCGGCCTGCTGTTGAGGCTAGTCGCGCCGGTGCTGCTCCGGGGCGTGATCGCCGCACCGCCGGTGGGTGGTCAGGACGCCGGCCAGGCCCGGACGACGACCGCGCTGGCGTTGTCGGCCCCACCAGCGTCCAGTGCGGCGCGCAGCAGAGTCCGGACCGCGTCCGCCGGCTCGGGCCGGATGAGTGCCTCCTGCATCACGTGGTAGCTGACCTGGTCGCTCACCCCGTCGGTGCAGAGCAGCCAGGTGTCGCCGGGACGCACGGTCACGGCCAGCAGGTCGGCTTCCGGTGCGGCCGGGTGGCCGGCGTAGCGGGTGAGCTGGTACCGGGCCCGGGCGGCGGCCGGAGAGTCGGCCGGGTACCAGCCGTGCAGCACCCCCAGCCAGGCGATGGTGTGGTCGGTGGTGATCAGTTCCAGCAGGTCGTTTCGGAGCCGGTAGGCCCGCGAGTCACCCAACTGGACCACCCAGCCCCGGCTGCCCTCCGGCTCGACGACCAGACCGGTGAGCGTGCAGCCGGTCAGCTGGGGGCTACCCCGGCCGGCCTCGAGTACGGCGGACTGGACCGCGTCGGCAGCGGTGCGCAGCTGATCGGCCCCGACCTCAAGCCACGCCTCGCGGACGAGCGCGGCGAACGTCGGTACCGCGGCGGCACCGGCGCGACGGCTGCCCGCACCGTCGCCCATACCGTCGGCCACCACGGCGAAGGGAAGCGTGGGATCGACGTGGAGCACGTCGTAGTTGTCGCGGTACCGGCTGCCGATCACGCTGCCGCCGGCCATTTCGAGAGTCAGGTCGGTGAGCGTGAAACGGCTTGCCTGGTAGTCCGCGTCCTGGCTCACCGGGCCTCCAACCTACGGCTGGCGCGGAACGCCCGCGCGGCCACGACCCTAGCGAAGGGGACCACACCTCGGGTGTCAACTAGGGTTGACGCTGCTGTGGTGTCAATGTAAGTTGACGCCATGAGTCAGGCGACGGAACTCGCGGCCGCGGCCGGCAGCACCGACCCCCGGGTCGGCCTGCGTGCCGTCCGCGCCCTGCGCCGGCTGCTCGAACGGCTTGAGGTGGTCCAGGTCGACAACGCCCGACGGCAGGGCTGGTCGTGGCAGGAGATCGCCGACGCGCTCGAGGTCAGCCGGCAGGCGGTGCACAAGAAGCACGCCGGGCGACCGGCGGTCGATTCCTCCTGGGAGGCGTGATGTTCGAACGATTCACCGACCGTGCCCGCGAGGTGGTGCGACGGGCCCGCGAGGAGGCCCGCGCCGAGGGCCAACGGCCGGTCGGCACCGAGCACCTTCTGCTGGCCGTCCTCGCCGACGGGGACGGCCTGGCCGCGCGGGTGCTCCGCGACGCGGGTGTCACCGCGGACGACCTGCGCGAGCGGGTCCGCCGCCACACCGCGACCGGGGGCAGTGGCCTGGGTGAAGCCGATGCGGCGGCGCTGCGTGAGATCGGCATCGACCTGGCCGCCATCGTCACCCGAATCGAGGAGTCGTTCGGCAAGGACGCCCTGCGCGAGGCGGTGCCGGCACCGCGCCGCCGATGGGGCCGGCGACGGCCGACCGGTGGTCCCTTCTCCGCCCGTTCGAAGAAGGTGCTGGAGCTGTCGCTGCGCGAGGCGATCCGGCTGCGGCACCGCCACATCGGCACCGAGCACATCCTGCTCGGCCTGCTGCGGGAGGGCAACGGCCTCGCCGCGCTGGCGCTCACCGAGGCCGGGGTCGACCTGGCCGACGTACGCCAGCGGGTCGAGGTCGCGCTGCGTGCCAGCGCCTGACGACCGACTGCTCCGCGTCCCCCGACGAACGTCGGTCGAAACGTCGGCACGGGGCGTCGGCGGGGTGAATCGAGGCACATCGGCGTCGGGTCGCCCAACCCGGCACCGTGCTGCACACTGACGCCGTGGAAGCTGGACGGGACGAAGGGCCGCTGCGTAGCGCGGTGGTGGTCAATCCGGTCAAGGTGACCGATCTCGACGCGTTGCGCCGGACCGTCGGCGACACGCTCGACGCGGCCGGCTGGCCGGAACCGCTGTGGTTCGAGACCACCCCCGACGATCCCGGTCGCGGTCAGACCGAGAAGGCGCTCGCCGCCGGGGTCGACGTGGTCTTCGCCTGCGGCGGCGACGGTACGGTGATGGCCTGCGTCGACGCTCTGGTCGGCACCGAGGCGGCGCTCGCCGTGCTGCCCCAGGGCACCGGCAACCTGCTCGCCGCCAACCTGGGACTCTCCGACGAACTGCCCGCCGGGCTGGCGGTGGCCATCGAGCGTGGCCGCCGCCTGCTCGACGTCGGTGCGGTGGACGGGCACCACTTCGCGGTGATGGCCGGCATGGGTTTCGACGCCCAGATGCTCGATGCCACGAGCGAGACCACCAAGCGCCGGATCGGCTGGCCCGCGTACGTGGTCGGGGCGGCACGACACCTGCGGGACCGGCCGATGCGGGTGTCGATCCGCCTGGACGATCAGCCGCCGTTGCGCCGCCGCGCCCGTTCGGTGCTGGTCGCCAACGTCGGCCGGCTCCAGGGCGGGGTCACCCTGCTCACCGAGGCGGAGCCCGACGACGGTTACCTCGACGTCGCCGTGCTCACCCCGCGCACGCTGCGGCACTGGCTCACCCTCGGCTGGGCGGTGCTGCGCCGTCGCGACCGGGTGCCGCGGATGGAGGTGTACCGCGCCCGTCGAGTGGAGATAACCAGCAACCGGAGCCAGCCTCGGGAACTGGACGGCGACCTGATCGAACCGGGTCGCCAGCTGCGGGTGCAGATCCGGCGGCGAGCGTTGTGGCTGTGCGTACCGCGGCCGGAGCAGGCGCCCGACCTGGCCGAGGACGCGTCGGCCGCCGCCGAGCGCGGCGAACACCTCGTCGAGGAGGGCAGGGGTGAGCGCGAGGAGTGAGCTTGCGAGCCCCGCAGTCGCGAACGGAGGGCTGGTCGGGTGAGCGCGAGGAGTGAGCTTGCGAGCCCCGCAGTCGCGAACGGAGGGCTGGTCGGGTGAGCGCGAGGAGTGAGCTTGCGAGCCCCGCAGTCGCGAACGGAGGGCTGGTCGGGTGAGCAGCACCAGGATCGTGCCGGAGACCCGGCTGATGTCCGACGAACAGCTCTGCGCCGACCATGCCTGGCAGACGTTGCGCCGGGAGGGCGGCTGGCACCTGTTGCGGGACGCGTTCACCCGGTTTCGCTACGGCGACGGGTTCAGCCACTCCCGCGCCTTCGCGTTTCAGCTCTGCCTGGCCGTGGTGCCGTTCCTGATCGCCCTCACCGGGCTGATCTCCGAGCTGGGCGTGGCCGAGGGCGGGGAGGTGGTCGCCGACACGGTGCTGGCGTTGACCCCCGGCACCAGTGACCAGATGGTCGCCGAGCTGCTCGGCGGGGGCGACGACGCGGGCGCCGAGCGGGTCGAGGAGGCCGGCGAGGTGGCGCTGACCCTCGGTATGATCACCGGCCTGGTGGCGCTGACCAGCACCATGGCCCAGATCGAGCGGGGGGCCAACCGGATCTACGGCGTCGAACGGGACCGCCCGGCGTTGTGGAAGTACCTGCGGGCCGCCGTGCTCGCCGTCACCGCCGGCCTCCCGGCGCTGGCCGGGTTCCTCATCCTGGTCGGCGGTGGGCCGATGGGCGACTCGGTGGAACGCCACTACGCCTGGGGTGATGTCGCCGGAACGGTGTGGGACGTGGTGCGTTGGCCACTCAGCCTGGGCCTGACGGTGCTCGCCGTCGCGGTGCTGTTCCGCCACGCGCCCCGCCGTCACCAGCCCGGCCTGTCCTGGCTGTTGTTCGGTGCCGGCATCGCGACCACCATGTGGTGGCTGGCCAGTCTGCTGCTCGCCGGGTACGTGCGGTTCAGCGAGGACTTCGGGCAGACCTACGGCGCGCTGGCCGGGATCATGGCGCTGCTGCTCTGGGCGAACCTCACCGGCATGGCGCTGTTCGGCGGGCTCTCGTTCGCGGCGCAACTGGAGGCGGTACGGATCGGCGTGCAGGAGCCGGCGAAGCCGGACCTGTGGGAGCCGAACGTACAGCGGGTACCGGTGCACGACACCGGCGAGATGACCGCGCTCTGACCCAGCCGGGCGCCGGGTGTACCGCGGCGGCGGATCGGGTACTGCGCCACGCCAGAAGCGAAGGAGGCTGCCGTGGGCGCGGTCAGGGACGTACTGCGACGACCCCTCGGACATTTCACCGAACGTACGCTCGCCGGTCTGGCGCTCGTGCTCGGTGCCGGGGTGGGCTTCGGGTTGCTGCTGGTGCTGGTCCGGGTGCGGTGGTCGCCGCTGTACGACGTGGACCACGGCGTGGCGCAGTGGCTCAACGACCAGGTGTCACCGATCGGGCCGCTGGTGACGGTGCTCACCGCCATCACCGACCTCGGTGGGCGGGCGGTCATCATCTGGTTGGTGACCGTCGCCGTGGTCGGGTTGCTGATCCGCCGGCAGGGCCGCCTCGCGGTGTTCCTGATCGTCACCGGCGCGGGCGCGCTGATCCTCGACCCGTCGCTCAAGACGCTCGTCGACCGGCTGCGTCCCGAGGTGGAGGTGCCGATCGGCGCGTACGCGGGACAGAGCTTCCCCAGCGGTCACGCCCTCGGGTCGATGGTGGCCTACGGCGCGTTGCTGCTGGTGTTCCTGCCGGCGATGGCACCCCGCTGGCGCCGGCCGGCGATGGCCCTGGTCGCCACCGTCGTCTTCCTGATCGGGTTCACCCGGGTGGCGCTCGGCGTGCACTTCCTCTCCGACGTGATCGGCGCCTGGCTGCTCGGCGCGGCCTGGCTGGGCGTCACCGCGTACGCGTTCCGGTTGTGGCGGTTGGAGCGGGGGCGGCCCGCGGCGCCGTTGACCGAGGGGTTGGAGCCGGAGGCCGGGCAGGAGGTGGCGCCCGCGCCGGACGAGGAGAAGCTGCTGCCGCACGCCCGGGCCGGCGTCGCCGAGATCATCGTCGGCTGGGTGCTGGTGTTCGGTGCCCTCTACGGCTTCGGCATGTTCGTCAGCTACTACGCCGACAACACCTTCCTGGCCAGCCTCGACGAGACGGTGCCCACCTGGTTCGCCGATCGGCGTACCGCCGCGCTCGACGATGTCAGCTGGTGGTGGAGCAAGGTCGGCGACACCCACGCCATCCTGGCGATCTCGCTGGTCTTCTGCCCGCTGGTGCTGGCCATCTGGCGGCGGTGGCGACCGGTGCTGTTCGTGGCGTTGACCATGTTCGGCGAGTTGACTCTCTTCCTGGCCAGCGCGGCGGCGGTGGACCGGCCGCGCCCGCCGGTGGAGAACCTGGACGGGCCGATGCCGACCTCGTCGTTCCCGTCCGGGCACATCGCCGCCACGCTCTGCATCTGGGTGGCGATCGCCGTCATCGTCTTCCCGCGTACCGACCGGTGGTGGCGGTGGGTTTTCGTGGCGCTCGCCGTGGTGATGCCGGTGGGAGTGGCGATCTCCCGGATGTACCGGGGGATGCACCACCCGACGGACTTCATGGGCGCGATCCTGCTCACCACGCTCTGGATCGGGCTGTTGTACTGGGTGGTTCGCCCCAACGAGGACGTCCGGCAGGGCAACCAGCCGGCCATCGAGTCGGAGGACGTGGACACCCTCGACGACGAGCTGGCCCGGGCCGGCCGGCCCGGCTGAGCCGCCCGTGTTGCGGGTGATGACCTGGAACATCCGCACCGGCGGCCGGGACCGTGGCGGTCCGGACCGGCGCGAGCTGGTGGCCCGGGTCGTCGCCGGGCAGCGGCCGGACGTGCTCGCCCTGCAGGAACTGGGTGGTCTCGACGTCGCGGGCTTCGCCGGCGACGTCGAGCTCCGGCCGTACCTGGCCCGCTCCTGGTTCGGGCAGCCGGTCGCGGTGCTGGTGCGGGCGCCGTGGCCGGTGCTGGCCGCCGCACCGGTACGTCGGCCGTTCCACCACGCGGCCCAACGTGTGGTGGTGGGCACCGCCGCCGGTCCGCTGACGGTGCTCGGCACCCACCTCGACCCGTACTCGGGCACCCGACGGCTGGTCGAGGCGGGTTGGGCGGCCGGCGCCGTGCGTACCGACCGGGACGGCCTGGCGCTGCTCGCCGGTGATCTGAACACCCTCGACCCGTACGCCGAGCACGCTGACCGGGTGGGTCGGCTACCGCCCGGGTACCGGCGACGGCATCTGCGTCGGGACGGGCGGACGGTGGAGACCCGCGCGGTGGCCCGGCTGCTCGCCGCCGGCCTGGTGGATCTCGGCGCGGACGCCGGCCCGACCGTGCCCACCGCCCACGGTGGCGCCGAGTTCCCCGACGTGCGCCTGGACTACCTGCTCGCCACCCCCACCCTGGCCACCCACCTCACCCACGTGGAGGTGGTCCGCACCCCCCACACCGACCACGCCTCCGACCACTACCCCCTGGTCGCCGAGTTCGTCCTCACCCCGCCGGCGGCGGTCACAGGAGCAGGTTGAGCAGGACGGTCAGGACGACCGAGGCGACGAGGGAGAAGAGGATCATCAGGAGGCAGCCGACGCCGCCGCCGGCCGGTCGGATCTCCGTGTTACCGAATCGCATCGACGATCACACCTTCCTGTTCACAGGTCACGCAGTCGGGGCAGCAGTTCGTCCTGCGCCCAGTCCAGGAACATCGGTTGGGTGTCGCCGCCGACCTGGACCAGGGCCACGTGGGTGAAGCCGGCGTCGACGAACTTCTTGAACGCCGCCACGTGCTTGTCGACGTCCGGGCCGCAGGAGAGCCCTGCGGCCACGTCCTCCTCGCGGACGCTGCGGGTGGCCGCCGCGAAGGAGTCGGTGTCGGGCAGGTCGGTGTTGACCTTCCAGCCCAGTCCGAACCAGCGGAACTGGTCGTGGGCGATCTTGCGGCACTCGGCCTCGTCCGGTCCGTAGCAGATGGCCACCTGCCCGTACCGGGGACGCCCGGCCCCGCCGGCCTGCTCGTACATCTCGACCAGGTGCGGCTCCGGATCGGTGGCGATCATGCCGTCGGCGTACTCGGCGGCCAGGGTCGCCGACTGGCGGCCGGAGGCGGCCACCGCCATCGGCACCGGCGTGTCCGGTCGGTCCCAGAGGTAGGCGTCCGGCACGTCGAAGTGGTTGCCGGAGAAGGTCAGCGTCTCGCCGTTCAGCAGCGGACGGATGATCTGCAACGCCTCCTCGAACATCTCGTGCCGCTGCTGCACGTGCGGCCAGCCGCCCACCACGTGCTCGTTGAGGTTCTCCCCGGCACCGAGTCCGAGGGTGAACCGACCGTCGGAGAGCACCCCCAGCGTGGACGCCTTCTGCGCCACCACCGCCGGGTGGTAACGGCGGATCGGGCAGGTCACGAAGGACATCAGCGCCGCGCGGGAGGTGGCGTGCGCGACCGCGCCCAGCACCGACCAGGCGTACGGGGAGTGCCCCTGCGACTCCAGCCAAGGGTAGTAGTGGTCGGACATGACGAGGTGGTCGAAGCCCGCCGCCTCGGCCCGTACGGCGTGGTCGACGAGTTCCTTCGGACCTGCCTGCTCGCACATCAGGGTGTAGCCGACGCTGACCATTGACGTCTCCTTCGGGCCGGGGGCAGGTCATTCCGGATACCCCGGCCCGGATCGGTCAACCCCTGTTCGACGCTTGACGGTGCGCCCGGCCCGTGCCTACCGTTGTCTGAACCGGTTCAGATGCCGGCGTGGTGTACGTCCTGTGGTGGGGATGTCCGCCCCCGTGACGACTCGGTGTCTCCTGGGTCGTCACGGGTAGCCGGCGTACTGAACCGGTTGCTTTCGCCATCCCATCGGCATACGCTGATGCCTCGCCGGGTCTGAACGCGGCTGTCGGGCTGCAGCCGCTCACCTGCCACTCACCGCACCCCCTGGGCACGGGGGAGACATCTCCTGCGAGGAATGCATGAGAAAACTGTTCGCGGCCGTCGGCGCCGTCCTGCTGGCGACCGTCGCCGCAGTGTTCGCCTTCGGACCTTCGGCCCACGCCGCCGCCGGCTTCACGGTCAGCAACGGACGGCTCTACGACGCCAACGGCAACGAGTTCATCATGCGTGGGGTCAACCACGCGCACACCTGGTACCCGAACCAGACCAGTTCCTTCGCCGACGTCAAGGCACTCGGCGCCAACTCGGTGCGGGTCGTGCTCTCCAGCGGCGACCGGTGGACCCGCAACAGCGCCAGTGACGTGTCGAACGTGATCCAGCTCTGCAAGGCCAACCGGCTGATCTGCGTGCTGGAGGTGCACGACACCACCGGGTACGGCGAGCAGAGCGGGGCGGTCAGCCTGGACCGCGCGGTCGACTACTGGCTCAGCATCGCCAGTGCGCTCAACGGCCAGGAAGCGTACGTCATCGTCAACATCGGCAACGAGCCGTACGGGAACCAGAACTACTCGTCGTACGCCACCGACACCGCCAACGCGATCCGTCGGCTGCGCACCGGCGGCCTCACCCACACCATCATGGTGGACGCCCCGAACTGGGGGCAGGACTGGTCGTTCACCATGCGCGACAGCGCGCCCACCGTGTTCAGCGCCGACCCGGCCGGCAACACGGTCTTCTCGGTCCACATGTACGGCGTCTTCGACACCGCCGCCGAGATCAGCGACTACCTGGGCCGGTTCCGCAGCCGTGGCCTGCCCATCGTGGTCGGCGAGTTCGGGCACAACCACTCCGACGGCAACCCCGACGAGGACGCGATCCTCGCCTACACCCAGGCCAACGGCATCGGCTGGCTCGGCTGGTCGTGGAGCGGCAACAGCGGTGGCGTGGAGTACCTCGACATGGCCACCAACTTCAACCCCAACCAGCTGACCAGTTGGGGTGAGCGGTTGTTCAACGGCACCAACGGCATCCGGCAGACCGCGCGGCAGGCAAGCGTCTACGACTCGATCCCGCCGACCACGCCGCCGCCGTCGACCCCGCCACCGTCCACGCCGCCCCCCTCGACCCCGCCGCCCTCGACGCCGCCCCCGTCGACCCCGCCGCCGAGCGCCGGTTGCACGGCGACCTACTCGATCACCGGGCAGTGGCAGGGTGGTTTCCAGGGCGACGTGCGGGTGACCGCCGGCTCCACCGCCATCAACGGCTGGACGGTGCGCTGGACGTACGCCAACGGGCAGACGGTGACCCAGTCCTGGAACACGACGATCTCCAGCAGCGGGTCCACCGTGACCGCCCGCAACGTCTCCTACAACGGCCGCCTCGGCGCCGGGGCAAGCACCAACTTCGGCTTCCTCGGCAGTTGGAACGGGACCAACTCGGCTCCCGCGGTGAGCTGCACCGCGAGCTGATCTCGCACCGTCGGTGGCCGGGCCTGCACGGGCCCGGCCACCGCTGCGTCGGGGTCGAGGTGGAAAGGGCTCAGTCGGGTTCGCCGGAAATGGGGGAGGACTCCGACCGGGCATCGGTCGTGTTCATCGAATTCACCAGTTCGGTGCATTCGGTGAGGTCCCGGTGATCGCTGTCCAGAGCGTGGGAAATAATTGCCAACGAGGTGCGTGAGTCACTTATTCGCCGGCGGAGTACGTTTCGCTGTTCGGTCAGCAGCTGCCGCCATACCGTCGGGTCGTCCCGGTTGGCCAGTAGTGCCCGCAGTTGGCCGAGGCTGAACCCGGCCTCCTTGCCGAGCAGGATCAGACCGACCTGACCGGCGTGTTTTTGCTGGTAACGACGCCGTCCGTTGGGTTGCCGGTCGGGGGCGAGCAGACCCATCGCCTCCCAGTGCCGCAGTACGTGTGGAGCCAGGCCGAACCGGCCGGCCAGCTCGCCGATAGTCATTGATCGCCCACCAGATCTTGACTTCATGTCAGCATTAACTTGCATCATTGCGATTGGCGTCAAGCCGCGGCGGCCGACTCCCAGAAAAGCGATTGAAGTCTTGACAAGTGGAGGCGTCAGTGCAGTTGTTGCGTCAAGCGGGTCATGCGAGGTTGCGGGCCGTACTGACCATGCTGGTCGTACTCGCCGCGGCAATCGGCGTCAACCTGGCGGCGTCGTCGCCGGCCAGCGCGGCGACCACGACCATCTGCAAGAGTTCCCCGGTACCGGCCGGCTACGTGATCATCGCCGAGGGCTCGTCGAGCTCCTGCCCGTACGCATACCCGAACACCTGGACCATCACCACCCCGTCCACCACCGGCACCACCACGGTCTGCAAGGTGTCGACCATCCCGGCCGGCTACGTCATGCTCAGCGAGGGTAATTCCACGCAGTGCCCGTACGCGTGGCCGAACACGATGACGATCCGGATTCCGTCCACGAGCACCACCACCGTGGTCTGCAAGGCCGGGCCGCTGCCGGACGGCTACGTGATCCTGGCCCAGGGCAACTCCACCCAGTGTCCGTACGCCTGGCCGAACACCTGGACCATCCGCATCCCGTCCGCCAGCGGCACCACCGTCGTCTGCGGGGTCTCGCCCGTTCCGTCGGGCTACGTCGTGGTCGGTACCGGATACTCCAGCCAGTGTCCGTACTCCTCGCCGAACACCAAGAGCATTCGGCGTCCCTGACCGGTAGCGCGTGCAGCCGGGCGGCCCGGGTTCGGGCCGCCCGGCCAGTCGGTGTCCCGGGAACGCACCCGGGACGCACCGGGATCGCCGGTTTTTCAGCGACCTCACAGGCCCGGTCGATAGGGTGCGCTGGTCCGCGTCCGCTCCCACAATGGAGTACGGGCACCAGACCTCGCAGGAGTACCAATGGTCTTCAAGAAGATGCTGAGCGCGTTGGGCGTGGGCGGTCCCAGCGTGGACACCGTCCTGGCCAACCCGAACACCAGACCCGGACTCGCCCTCGACGGCCAGGTCAACCTGCTCGGCGGGGACGCGGCGGCGGACATCGAGGAAATCGCCATCAGCCTGGTCACCCGGGTCGAGATCGGTGAGCACGCCGGTGTGATGGAGTTCCACCGCCAGTCGGTCAGCGGGCCACTGCAACTCGCGGCGAAGCAGGCGCTGTCCATCCCGTTCCAGCTGCCGCTGCCCTGGGAAACGCCGATCACCGCGGTCTACGGGCAGCGTCTGCACGGGATGGCCATCGGGCTGCGTACCGAGTTGGCGATCGCCCGCGCCGTCGACAAGGGCGACCTGGACGAGATCAACGTGCACCCGCTGCCGGTGCAGGAGCGCATCCTGGAGGCGTTCCTGCAGCTCGGCTTCCGGTTCAAGAAGGCCGATCTGGAGCGTGGGCTGATCCACGGGGTGCACCAGACCCTGCCGTTCTACCAGGAGATCGAGTTCTTCGCCGCCCCGCAGTACGCGCAAACCATCAACGAACTCGAACTGACCTTCGTCACCAACCCGCACGGCGTGGACGTGGTGCTGGAGTGCGACAAGCGCGGCGGTTTCCTGGCACCCGGGCACGACGTCTTCGGCCGCTACCAGGTCGCGCACACCGACGCGGAGCGCTCCGACTGGGTGCAGGTGGTCGACGGCTGGTTGCAGGAGACGATCGGCCGTTTCGGTGCCCTGCGCACCCAGGCGTTCGGCCCGCACGGCTACGGCGGCGGGCAGAAGTTCGGCCACCCGCATCAGCGCCACGGCTCCGGGATGGGTGGCGTGGTGGCCGGCGCCGCGCTCGGTGCCGCCGGTGGCATGCTCGCCGGCCACATGATCGGCAACGCCTTCGAGGGCGCCGAGGACGAGGTGAGCGAGGCCGCCGGTGACTTCGGTGGCGACTTCGGCGGCTTCGAGGAGTTCTAGGCACGACGGGACGGTGGCCCTTCGGGAACGAATCCCGAAGGGCCACCGTGCGTGTGCGGGCCGGTCGCGGCCTCGCCCGAGCGGGGTCACCGTCCCCGCTTACGCTCCTCGCCGGAACGCTTCGCGCTGCCGGCCTTGGCCAGACCACGGCTACCCAGGTAACCGAGGGTCAGCAGGGTGATGAAGAACCACGCCTGGCTCGGGTTGTTCAGGTTCAGTCCGTAGTCGGTGGTGCCACGCCAGAAGGCGGCGATGACCACGGCGGTGACGGCAGCCGCGTAGATCCAGAACTCGGTGGTCAGGAACGACTGCTTCGTCTCGGTACCCGCACCCGGCATGGGCTCCCGGTGCCCGTCCTGCATCATCGGCATCTGACGGGTGGGTGCCTCCTGCATGGCCGCGCGGTTCTGCACGTCCTGCGCCGGACGGTTCATCGGCCTGGTAGATGCAGCCTGCGTGCTCATCTGTCCTCCTCAGGATTGATGAGTCGTAACCTGCGACCCTCGCCCCGCTACCGCGTGTCGGCCACGGCACGGTTCGCGCACTTGGCGGGGGCACCCCGCGTCTACCCCCGCCGACGGGGGCAGTAACGCCGGCCCGGTCCGCGATTCCCGTCGTTGGCGCGGGCGACGCCGGCGTGCCGCGTCGCCCGCGCCGCGGCTCACCGCAGGCCGTTGCGGATGGCCACGCCGACCAGCAGATCCGGGTCGTCGGTGATGATGCCGTCGACCCCGAGGTCGATCACCCGCTGCATCACCGTCGCGTCGTTGACGGTGTAGGGAATCACCTTCAGCCCGTACCGGGCCTGGAGGGTGCGTACGTCCGGTCCGTGGAAGTACGTCGGGTCCTGCCGCAGGTACCAGTCCGGGTCGGTGACCGACCCCTGCGCCGGGTCGTGCACCTGCCAGTTCGCCGACACCGTGGCGGCGCCGGCGGCCCGGGTGAGCCGGCCCAGGTTCCGGTACTTCCACCAGTCCAGTCCGGCGGTCCACGGGCTCTTGACCGACGGGTCGCCGTACACCGCCCGCAGCGAACACTCGTCGGCCAGCCCGGCGCACTCCGTCGGCCCGTACTGCCAGACCAGGGCGACCGTCTCGATCCGCCGGTCCAGGCGTCGGGCGTAGGTGATGGTGCGCCAGTCGAAGGACTGGATGGTGACCCGGCCGGTGAGGCCGGCGCGCTGCACGGCGGTGACCAGCCTGCGGGTGAAGCCGCGGTACGGCTCGGTGTCGTCCACCAACGGGCTGATCTTCGTCTCGATGTTGAACCGGATATCCGTGCGGCCGCTGGTCTTCACCAGCGCGAAGACCTCCTCCAGGGTGGGGATCCGGGCACCCGGGGCGGGCACCTGGCCGGACATGTCGGCGGCGGTCCTCGTACCACAGTCGAGGGTCTTGAGCTGCGCGAGACTGAGCGAGTGCACCAGCTTGCCCACGTACGGGAACTGCGGGTCACCCGGCCGCACCGGTGCGGTGTCGAGGCAGTGCGAGCCGTTGACGGTGCGGTCGTGCAGCACTACCAGCCGGCCGTCGGCGGTCACCCCGGTGTCCAGTTCCAGGGTGGAGATCGCCGGGTTGGCCAGGGCGTTGGCGAAGGCGGGCAGGGTGTTCTCGGGTCGGGTCGCCCGGCCGCCACGGTGGGCCTGGATGTCGAACGGCGACGCGTACGCCCGGGGCAGCCGGTAGCCGCGCTGGGCGAGCAGCGTGCGCAGCCGGTCCGGGTAGTCGGTGATGATGCCGTCCACCCCGTCGTCGATCAGCTTGGCCATGGTCGGCACGTCGTTCACCGTCCACGGGACCACCCGGATGCCGTTGCGGTGCGCGTGGGTCACCATCTCCCGCGTCACGTACGGCCGGTAGCCGGGATCGGTGACGGTGCCGTTCTGCGGGAAGCCGTGCACCGGCGAGAAGGCGGTGACGCCCAGGCTACGGATCGCCCGGATCGGGTCGCCGCCGAAGTCGTCGATGTCCAGCCCACCCAGCCACGGAGAGGCGCCCGGCTGCCCGACCTGGAGGAAGTCGTAGTTGGTCAGCGCGACCAGCGGCAGCCGGGGCTCGACCTGACGCATCCGCCTCAGCGCGCCCCAGTCGAAGCTCTGGATGGTCACCTGCCGCAGCAGCCCGGCGGCCCGGATCTCCTTCGCGGTGACCTGGACGAACTGTTCCCGTGGGGCGGTCTCGCTCGGCGCCCCCGCCTCCACCTTGGTCTCGATGTTGAGCGTCACGTCGTGCGCCCGGTACCGCTTCACCAGGGCGAAGACCTCGCTCAGCAGCGGCATCCGGGCGTCCGGCACGGCGAGCTGCCCGGGCCGGTCCGGCAGCGCAATTGAGCCGCAGTCGAGGGTGCGCACCTGCGCCAGGGTCAACGTGTTGACGTACTTCCCGACGTACGGGAACTCGGGGTCGCCGGGTACGACCGGGGCGGTGTCGGTGCACTTCGCGGCGCTGACCCGCCGGTCGTGGGTGACCACGGCCCGTCCGTCCTCGGTGATCTGCACGTCCAGTTCGAGGGTGCTCACCCCGAGCTGGAGGGCGTTGCCGAACGAGGCGAGGGTGCTCTCCACCCGTAGCCCGAGCCCGCCCCGGTGGGCCTGTAGGTCGAAGTCCCGGTCCGGGCGCTGATGTGCCGGGGCAGGCGCCGCCAGCATGGTCGTCACTGTCGTCGCGGCCAGAGCCACGACGGCGGTACGGCGTACGGTGCGCACGCTGTCCTCTCCCTCCTGCGGGGATCTCCCGCCGAATCCGCTGCACAGCATCGGCAGTCGGCGCGGCGGGCAGGCAAGCGCAGCGCGACGGTCGGGTGAACCGGCGGTGCGGGTTTGCCGCGCCGGTCACCGGGCACGCACCGAGACCGACCCTTCTGCGAGGTGATGGATCGTGCGTGAGGACGAGATGCGACAGGACGCCGCCCGCCGGGCCGAGGAGCGGATCACCGGCGGTGTGTACGGCGAAGGTGCCCTGGACGAGGTGACCGTGCCGCCGACCGACGTGGAGAGCCAGTTGCAGCGCGACGACCCGGACGACCCGGCCGACGTGCCGATCGACCCGACCGTGCTGCGCGACGGCGGGCCGACCCGTGGCCAGGGCGCGATCACCACGACCGGCGGCACCGCCGGTCCGGCCAGCGCCCGTCGGGTGGCCCGCCAACCGGAGCGCCACCCCGGCAAGGTCGCCCCGACCACCACCGGTGACGCCACCACAGGCGGCATGACCACCCCGTCCGCCGGCTCCACCAGCGACAACTCCACCCCCACCACCCACCAGGGCAACTTCGACTAACCACCCACCTCCACCTTGTTGATCATGAGGTTAGCGGCGTTTTCGATCTCCGTGAGTGCCGCTAACCTCATGATCAACGGGCGTCAAGGGGTGGGGTTGAGGGTGGTCAGGCGTTGGGTGGCGCGGGTCAGGGCTACGTAGAGGTCGCTGGGGCCTCGGGGGGACTCGGCGATGATGCGGTCGGGGTCGACCACGATGACCGAGTCGAATTCGAGGCCCTTGGCGTCGGCGACGGTCAGTAGCACGACGCGGCTTTCCAGTTCCGGCTGCTCACCGACGGCGGCCTCGGGCAGCGCCGCCGTCAGTGCGGCACCGAGGTCGTCGAGCCGGCCGGCCGGGACGATCACCCCGAGCCGCCCGTCGGTCAGCCCGGCCGCCTCGGCGGTGGCGGTCGCCACCAGCTCCGCGCCGAGCGACTCCGCCGGCACCGTCCGCTGCCGTGGCGCGAAACCACTGGAGCGTACGGCGCGGGGCGGGCGCAGCGCCGGATCGATCCGGGCCAGTACGCCCGCGGCCACCTCCATGATCTCGGCGGGGGTGCGGTAGCTGACGGTCAGCTCGGCCAGCCGCCACCGGTCCGCCACGTACGGCGCCAGCGCCTCCGCCCACGACGGGGTGCCGGCCAGCGCCCCGGTCTGCGCCACGTCGCCCACGATGGTCATCGAGCGGCTCGGGCAGCGGCGCATCAGCAGCCGCCAGGCCAGCGGCGACAACTCCTGCGCCTCGTCGACGATGACATGCCCGAACGCCCACCCCCGGTCGGCCGCCGCGCGTTGGGCGGTGGTCAACCGGTCCGCCTCCTCCTGCCGTTCCAGCAGCCGGTCGGCGTCGAGCAGGTCGGTCACGCCGAGGATCTCGCCCCCCTCGGCCTCGTCCTCCACGTCGATCGAGCGCGAACCCCGGGCGATCTCCAGCACGCCCTCGGCGTACTCGCGTTGCAGGGCACGGATCCGGTCCCGGCGGGCGGCGGCGGCCCGGTCGTCCTCGCCGAGCAACTCCGCCGCCTCGTCGAGCAGGGGCACGTCCGCCGGCGTCCACCCGCCCGGCTCGCGATGCAACGCGGCCCGCTCGGCGTCGCTGAGCATGGGCGCGGCGGTGTCGATGCGCTCGGGGGCGGCGTACAGGTCGGCGAGCAGGCGCTGCGGCGTGAGCACCGGCCACAGCTCGTCCAGGGCCGCCCGTACCTCCGGATCCTCGCGCAGCTCACGGCGGATCTCGGCGCGGTCGGCCTCCTCCAGCAGGTTCTCCCCGCCCAGCGGGTCGGCGCCGATGCGTTCGGCCACCTGGTCGGCGAGCGCGTGAATGACCTCGATGTCGAAGACCGCGCGGGCCAGGTTGTGCGGCCGGCCGCTGCGCCGGGCCCGGTCGCGCGCCGCCCACACGGTGGCCGGGTCGAGGACCAGGACCTCCCGCTGCGGCAACTCGATCTCCACCGGCTCGTCGGGCACCCGCTGCCGGTCGCGTACGGCGTTGGTCAGCACCTCGACCATCGTCAGGCGGCCCTTCAGGGCGGCGGTGGTGGCCGGCTCGGCCCGGTGGGCGGTGATCCCCGGGAACAGGTCGCCCTGGGTGCGCAGCAGCACGCCGGTCTCGGCGAGCGCCGGCAGCACCTGCGAGATGTACCGCAGGAACGTCACGTTCGGGCCGACCAGCAGCACCCCCCGGGACGACAGTTCCCGCCGGTGGGTGTAGAGCAGGTACGCGGCCCGGTGCAGCGCCACCGCGGTCTTGCCGGTACCCGGCCCGCCCTGCACCACCAGCACCCCCGACAGGTCGGCCCGGATGATCCGGTCCTGTTCGGCCTGGATGGTCTCCACGATGTCGCGCATCCGGCCGGTCCGGCCGGCGTTCACCGCCGCGAGCAGCGACGCCTCACCGGTCAGCTCCTCGTGGGCGGCGGGGGAGGCGGCGGTCAGGTCGAGTACCTCGTCGTTGAGGCCGACCACCTTCCGCTGCCGGGTTCGCAGATGCCGGCGTCGCCGGATGCCCTGCGGGTTGGCGGCGGTGGCGAGGTAGAAGGCGCGGGCGGCCGGGGCCCGCCAGTCCATCAGCAGCGGCTCGTAGTCACCTTCGGTGTCGAAGATGCCGATTCGACCGATGTAGTGGCGCTGGTCGCTGTCGGTGTCCAGCCGGCCGAAGCAGAGGCCGTTCTCCACCGCCGAGAACTGCTCGACCTGATCGGCGTACATGCGTACCGAGCTGTCGCGCTGCGAGCGCGCCTGCAACGTGCCACCGGTGGACCGCAGCTGCTCGGTCAACCGCGTCGCCGCCTGGTCCCGCAGGTCGTCGAGGCGTTGGTAGAGCATCGAGACGTACTCCTGCTCGCGGCCGATCTCGTCGTCGGACGGTGAACCGCCGGAGTGCCTTGACAATCCGTCTCCCGATTGGCTAGAATTCGCATTCAGAACGGCTTTTTGAAGCCGTTCTTTTTTGTGCCTGAACTGCCAAAGATAGCGCGTTCCGCCGGTCAGCGACGCTCGGTGCAGACCTCGTCGGAGCGGGCGACGGTGTCGGTGGACCAGGCCACGGCGACGGTGAAGCAGTAGTCGAGACTGCGGTTGAGTCCGTAGACCACGAAGCTGTCGCTGCCGGCGGGCAGATCCGCGAACGGATTCTGCGGCTGACCGTTCCGACCGCCCGAGACGATCACCGGCCCCTCCGCCCCGGCCGGGTACGTCCACCGCAACGTCACACTGTCCCGGTTGTCGCGCAGCGACAGACCGGTCGGCGCGGCACCGGGCGAGGCCGGGGGAGCAGCGCCGTCGGTGGCGGTGGCCGCCGGAGGTGCCGCGCCGCTCGGGTCACCGCTGGCCGCCGGCGGTGCCGGATCGCCGCCGTCGACCCGGGACACCCCGGCGATCACCGCCGCGGCACCGAGCAGCACCACGGCCACTCCGGCCGCGACGATCAGCACCAGCCGGTTCGGTCGGTCGGCCGGTTCCGGTGCGGCGGCGGTACGGCGTACCGGAACCGGCAGCAGCCGCGACGGTGGCCCGGGGCGTTCCGGCTCGACCCGGCGCAGCCGGTACACCCCGGGGGCCTGTGGCGTGCCGGTCAGTCCGACCACGTTCGGCGGCACGGCACCGCCGGCCGGTGGCGGCACCTCCGGATAGGGGTTCGGGGCGGGCTGCTCGGCGGCCGGGCCGACCCACCAGTCCTCGGGCGGTCCGGCCGGGCCGTCGACCGGCTGCCGGGGCGTGGGCACCGCCGAGGCGGCACCGGGCGGTGCGGAATCCGCCGTCGGGTACCCGTGGCTCGGGTGGTAGCCCTCCGCCGGATGGTCCTCCCCAGCGGCGGGCACCGGCTCGTCCGAACCCCAGGGCGGCGCGGCGGCGGACCAGGTCGGCTCGTCCGGCGGTTCGTCCTCCGGTGCCGTCGCCCAGGCGGGCGGCCAGGTGTCACGCGGCGGCGCGGCGGATCCTGACTCGTGTTCGGCCCAGGTGTCCGCCGCGGCTGTTCCGGCAGGTGTGGTGTCCGCCTCGGTAGGCGCGGACGCCGTCCAGGCGGAACCGTCGTCGTCGGGCAGGCGCGGATGCGGCCAGGTCGACGCGGGCGGGATGTCTTCGGTCGGCGGGGTGCGGGCGGACGGCACAACCGGTTCCTCCGCGCTGACCGGCGGGTTGTCGGCGCAGACGTGGTCCGGGTTGGCCGCCGCCCGGGACAGCGCCGCCACCTGGATGGCCAGTGGATCGTCCGCGGCGAGGTGCTGGCGGGCCAGTTCACGGGCCAGCGCCAGGTTGTCCTGCGCCTCGGCGAACTGGCCGCAGTCGCGCTGCATCGAGCCGAGCCGGGCCAGCATCTTGATCCCGCTCGGGTGCCCGTCGCCGTAGACCTCGCGGTGCAGCTCCCAGGCGTCCTGGAGCCGGTCGCGGGCGACCTGGCACTGACCCCGGGCGTACTCCACGGTGGCCAGGTCGGCGTGGGCGGCGAGCACCCGCAGCGACTCCGGCCCGTCCGAAGCGGTCAGCTCGATGATCACTTCCTGGTACAGCCGTGCCGCCCGCGACCAACTGCCCACCCGGTGCAGCACCGCCGCCAGGGTGGCTGCGGCGGCCACCGTACGCGGATCGGAACGACCGTACAGCCGGGTGCTGGCGGCGTACGCGTAGGCGGCCCAGCCGCGTGCCGAGTGCGGCTCACCGAGCGCGACCAGCACCCGCGCGTGCAGGCTGGCCGCCTCGGCCAACTCGGACGTGGCGTTGGCCGGGCGCGGGTCGGCGCCGGTCAGCGCGTCGGCGAGCAGCCGTTGGGCGCCGGCGAGATCGCCGGCGGAGACCAGGTCGTGCGCCTGATCAGTCAGTTCACCGAAGCCGGAGGGCACGCCCCATCGTGCTCATTCAGCGACGTTTAGTACAAGACCCGCGCCGGAGTGGTTCGGTCAGGATCCGGTCACGCTGACCTCAGGCGTTCGGCCAGCACCTCGCTGATCCGGCGTAGCTGCGCCACCTGGTCGGCGTCGAGGGGGTCGAACAGGTGCCGGCGTACCCCCTCGACGTGGCCGGGCGCGGCGGCGGCCAGTTTCGCGAAACCGTCGTCGGTGAGGTGGGCGATCTGGCCGCGCCGGTCGGTGGGGCAGTCCTCGCGACGCACCCAGCCGGCCGCCTCCAGGCGGGCCACCGCATGCGACAGCCGACTGCGCGACGAGCCGCTGGACTCGGCCAACTCGCTCATCCGCAGGCGGCGTCCGGGTGCCTCGGAGAGCCGTACCAGGATCTCGTAGTAGGCGTGCGGCATCCCGGCGTCGCGTTGCAACTCGCGGTCGAGCGTGTCCATCAGTGCCCGGGAGGCGGTCAGGAACGCCCGCCAGGTGCGCTGTTCGTCCGGGTCCAGCCAGCGGGTCATGACCAGCATCATAGCGCAGTAGTTGAACACTCAACTAATCTCGGGCTAGCCTTGGCGCATGGGAATCCATCGCCTCAACCACGCCGTCCTCTACGTCAGCGACCTCGACCGCAGCGTCGCCTTCTACCGCGACGTGCTGGGCTTCCGCCGGGTACCGATGACCCCGGAAGGCTTCCGGGGTGCCGCCTTCCTCCAGGCGCCGGGCTCCACCAACGACCACGACCTCGGCCTGTTCGAGATCGGCGCGGGCGCCGGTCGGTCGACCGCCGGCCGGGCCACCGTCGGCCTCTACCACCTGGCCTGGGAGGTGGACACCCTCGACGAGCTGGCCGCCACCGCCCGGCGGCTGACCGAGGCGGGTGCGCTGGTCGGCACCTCCGACCACGGCACCACCAAGAGCCTCTACGGCCAGGATCCGGACGGGCTGGAGTTCGAGGTGGTCTGGCTGGTGCCCGCCGACCAGCTCGACGACGCCGCCCTCGCCGCCCGGACCAGGATCGGTCGTCTCGACCTGGCCGCCGAGATCCAGCGCTACGGCGGGGACACCCGGGGCGGCGTCGGCATCTCGGTCCCGGTGTGACCCGCCGTCCAGGCGAGCCGGCCTGACCGGTTGCGGTAGAACCACAGCATGCCGATCGACACCGTAGGGCACGCGCCGTTCCTCCGACACCTGGACCGGTGGCTGCCGGCCGCGCTGCGCCGCGCCCGCCGGGCCACCGTCGCCCTCGGGTACGACGGCAGCGACCCGCACCTGGCCGAGCGGACCGTACGCCTGGCCGGCGAGCACGCCGCGCGGCTGCCCGGCTGCCGGCTCACCGTCCTCGTGCTCGCCGAGGGCACCGAGGAACTACCGACCAGAATCGGTGCCGCCGAGGCCGCACTGCCGGCCGAGGTCGCCGTACACCTGATGCCCGGTCCGCCGGCCCGGCTGCCGGTGGCCCTTCGGGCGGCCGGTGCCGCGGGCGCGCCGGTGCTGTCCTACCTGGAGGCGGACGATCCGGTGGCGCTGACCGCCGCCGCGGCCGGCCGGACCGCCGAGGCGTTCGTGGTCGCCGGTGCGGCGAGGCACCTGCGGGCGGCGCTTGTCGACGCCGGGTTCGCACTGGCCACCGAGGTCGAGCTGGTCGACGCCGACCGGCGGCTCGGCTTCGGCACCGGATCGGACCGTAGCCTGGAGGAGCTGAAGGAGACCCTGTGGGCGAGCGGGTTGCGGCTCCGTGACCCGTACGGCGAGCCACTGTCACCGGCGTCCCCGGTGGACCCGGCCCCGTTGGGTCGGGCGCTGCTGGGCGAGCTGACCCGGCACGGCCCGCGCACGGTCACCGAGCTGCGCCGGTACGCGGTGACGGAGACCGCCTACCGGGCGGTGGACGCCGTGCAGGCCCTGAACGACCTGCTCGACAGCGGCCGGGTGACCCGGACCCCGCCGGACGGCCGGCTCGGCGGCGACGTGCTGGTCACACCCGTGCGGTCAGACGCTTGACCACATCTGAGAAGCCGGCGATCCGCTGGAGACAGTGCTGGGGCGCCGGGGATGCCGGCGCCCCGCTGAGAGTTGGGGATCTCAGGACTTGTCCTGCTTCCAGTGCAGCGGCCCCGGCAGGTCGACGCGGTGTGCCTTGGCCCGCGAGTTCCAGGACCACCGACCGAGCTTGATGCTCCAGGACGAGAAGCCGTTCTGCGTGAAGTGCAGGATCAGCGGCCCGAACTTCTTGCGCTTACGCAACATCACACCCATTGTGGGCTCCCTTCGAGACTTCCCGTTCGGGCTCGAAGATTCCCGTTGCGTCGATTCGCCAAACCAGGCCGGATCCGCAGTGGAGTATCAGTCGCAGGGTGGGGGTGGGCATCAGCGGGGCTCCCAGGCGTCCGGCAGGGTGGTGAGGCGACGAACGTGGGCAGGCAGCCGCCCGTTCACCAGGTCGGCGAGGCTCACCTCGTCGACGACCCGGCGCAGGGCGGCGCGAACCGCGACCCAGAACTCGGGCAGGTGCGCGGCCACCCCCTCGTACCGGGTCTCCTCCGGACGCAGGCCTCGGACGCCGGCCAGCGGCCCTTCCGCCGCCCGCAACACCGCGCCCACGGTCACCTCGCCGGGCGGTCGGGCCAGGGTGTAACCGCCCTCCGCGCCGCGCTGGGCCCGCACGATGCCGGCCCGACGCAGGTCGGCGAGGACCGCCTCCAGGAACTTGCGGGGCATGTCCTGCTCCGCCGCGATGGCCTGGGTGGACAGCAGCGACGGGTAGCTTGCCGCGAGACTCAGTGTCGCCCGTACCGCGTAGTCACCACGCGCGGAGATCTGCACCCCGTCATCATGCCCAATCCGTGGCCGCCGGTGCCGCACCGAGCCCGCCGGATCGCCCGGCGGCGCGTCACGTGCGCCGCACCGTCATGCCCGATGGACGTCGATGCGCGCGTCGACGGGTGGGCGGGGGCGCACCACCGCTGCCGACGCGGGCCGTTCGCGGGCGGCCCGGAAAGCGCCCGGGCTCATGCCGACCTCGCGGGTGAAGAACCGGCCGAAGTTCGTCGGTTCGGTGAAGCCGAGCTGGCGGCCGATCCGGGCGATCGGCTCGTCGGTGGCCGCCAGCAACCGGCTGGCCTGAAGCGCGACCCGCTCGTCCACCACCTGCTTGGCGCTGCGCCCGGTAATCGCCAGGCAGGCCCGGGTGAGGGTACGCACCGAGCAGCCCAGCCGCTCGGCGTAGTCCTCGACCCGCCGAGTGTCCTGGTATCCCCGCTCAACCTCGCGGCACAGTCGGCGGAAGGTCTCGTCCTCCGGCCGCGACAGCTGTCCGGAGCCGGACGGCAGCATGCTCAGCCGCAGCAGCAGCACGCTGAGTTGATGGCGCAACAGGCTGCGGGCGGCCCGGGTGTCCCGGTGCCGGCTGGCGTCGACGGTCAGTTGGCTGACCTCGTTGATGATCGCGTCCTCGTCCTCGCCGGCCAGTTGGACCCAGTGGGGCACGTCGTCGGCGTCGACGTCGAACCCGTCCAGCGCCTCCGGACGCCAGCGGACCACCGTGGCGTCGAGCTGGGGCAGGGCGCAACGCAGCACCTGGCCGGGACGGATCCGCAGCAGCGTGCCGGGCCGGCAGGGCAGGGCTCGGAAATCCACCTCGGCGAGCCCGTGACCACTAGTGGTCAACACGATCACGTCGCGGTCCAGCAGCACCGGTCGTCGCCACCCGTTGTCGGGTGTGAGATCACCGAGGGTGACCGTGTCGATCTCGGTCGAGTTGGCGGCAGCGTGGGGCAGCGCCGTGGCGAGGTGACCGGAAGGGACCATCACCTGCGACGTTAGCCCGAGCCCGGCCCGTACGCATCCCGCCCCACCCGGTTGGGAGGTTGCGACTTCGGCGGACGGACGGGGTTGTTCCCGAAGTGTCCGGACGGTTAGGTTACTGATCGGTAGTGACCTGGTCGTCGTGACGCCCCCGAGGTTCGTGACGGCGGCACCGACACCGGCTGCCCCCAGGCCGGGTACCGCAAGGGGATGGCATGAAGGATCTGTTCTCGGTCGACGGCAAGACCGTCCTGGTCACCGGCGGCTCCCGGGGCATCGGCCTGATGATCGCCCGGGGTTTCGTCGCCGCCGGGGCGCACGTCATCATCTCCTCCCGCAAGGCCGACGTCTGCGAGGCGGTGGCCAAGGAGTTGGCCGCGCACGGGCGCTGCGAGGCGATCCCCGCCGACCTGGGCCGCGACGAGGCCGCGCAGCACCTCGCCGCCGCCGTCCAGGACCGGGTCGACAAGCTCGACGTCCTGGTCAACAACGCCGGCGCCACCTGGGGAGCGCCGTTGGAGAGCTACCCGGAGAGCGCGTTCGACAAGTTGTGGGCGGTGAACGTCAAGGCGGTCTTCCGGCTGACCACCGCCCTGCTTCCGGCCCTGCGTGCGGCGGCGAACTCTGACGATCCGGCGCGGGTCATCAACATCGGCTCCATCGACGGCATCCGGGTGCCGATGATGGAGGTGTACGCGTACTCGGCCACCAAGGCGGCGGTGCACATGCTGACCCGCAGCCTGGCCCATCAACTGGCCGGCGAGCAGATCACCGTCAACGCGATCGCCCCCGGGCCGTTCGAGAGCAAGATGATGGCGTTCGCGCTCGACGACCCCGGTTCCCGCTCGGCCATCGAGGCCCAGATTCCCCTCGGCCGCATCGGCCGCCCCGAGGACATGGCCGGCACCGCCATCTACCTGGCCTCCCGAGCCGGGGCCTACCTGACCGGCGCGGTGATCCCCGTCGACGGCGGCCTGACCACCCACGGCTGACCCACCCACCCCGCCGCAGCATCCCCGCCCCGCCCTGCCCCGCCCCCGCGATCTTGCAGTTTGTGTCGGTGCATATGCCGCAGAAGCCGCGTAACAACGACCAAAAGTGCAAGATCGCGGAGGGTGTCGCGGGGCGCGGGGGAGGGGTAGGCGGGGGCCGCGCGGATTCGGCAGATCCGCGCGGCCCCCGGTTCGGTCTGTCAGCGACCGGCGAGTAGCCGGTTCACCGCGGTGTCGACGTCCAAGTGCTCGGCCTCCCGGCCGCGCGGAACGACGACGTAGGTCCGCCGCAGGAAACGCACCAGCACACTGCGCGGCACCTCGAACAGGGCGTTGCCGTCCGGCGACGACAGCGCCAGCGCGACGAAGTCGCCGCGCGGGGTGGCCCAGGGCCAGACCCGTACGTCCCCGATGCCCGCCGGCTCGTCCAGCCCGGTCACCAGCAGTTCACGGGCGAAGGACCAGCTCACCGCCTCGCCGCCAGCCGATTCCGCATGGAACAGGACATGGACCGCATACGGGTCAGCAGGGTCGTAGCGCAGACTGGCGCGCACCGGCAGGGCGGTGGCGTCAGGTGCGACGAGCCTTAGCGACGTCTCGACCTCTACGGTCGTCGGTCGGATGACACTCATGAACGTTCTCCCCCCGGCACCGCTGCGGAACGCGCGTGTCCCGCTTTTCCCATACTCAGCCGCTACTCCTGGCTACGCTCCGCCATGCGCTGACTTCACCCAGTGGTGGGAAGGGGGTCGGAAGGGCCTCATGAAAGTGAAACTTCATGTAGAATTTCCGATTCTGCCCAGTGGGTTCATCCTGCCCGGCATCGGGTTTGTTGAGTCGTCGACTTACTCCGGTAACGTCCAGTCGGCGGTTGCAGTGACGGCCCGCGCCACACTGGGGCGGGAAATGGTCGCGGACGCGCTCCTCAGTGGATGCGGTGACCGGGCGAGACCCGTCGAACGTCGCGGTCCGCACAGCCGAACAGCGGGGGTACGGGGTGCCGAAAAAGCGCAGGAACCGGCACGGTCGGTCAGTGATCGATCACGGTCGGTCGGGTGGCCGTGGCACTGCGGCCGTCCAGGTGCGTAACGGACGTGGCTACCCGGGGGGAAGCCGGGATAGACCGACCGGGAAGGGGCATCGTGGGGAGATGACCGGGGGCGTGCAGCGCGAGAGGGGTGGTGTCGCCGTGTCCGAGCGACGCGACCCGCCGCCGTGGCGGCAGCGGATATCCACCACTCTCGCCCTGATCCGGGCCAACCCCACCGGCCGAATCGCACTAAAGATCATTTTCGGGGTGTTCGGTGCCCTGGTGGTCACCCTCGGCATCGCACTCATCCCGCTGCCCGGCCCCGGTTGGCTGCTGGTGATCGCCGGCCTCGGCATCTGGGCGGTGGAGTTCCACTGGGCCAAACGCCTACTCGCCTTCACCCGCCGACACGTCCACGGCTGGACAGCCTGGGTCAAGAAACAATCCCTGCCCGTACGCCTGGTGATCGGCTCGGTCGGCCTCGTCTTCGTCGGCGCCGTCGCCCTGCTGTCGATCAAGTACAGCCTGGGCATCGACGTGATCGCCCAGGTGCTGCACTACCTCGCGACGCACTGACCCCGGGTTCGCGGTCCGCGCGCCCGATCGGGTAGAGTCATCCGCGCTGAGGGCGATTAGCTCAGCGGGAGAGCGCTTCGTTCACACCGAAGAGGTCACTGGTTCGATCCCAGTATCGCCCACCATCGATATGTGCAGGTCAGAAGCTCGTTGCCGGTTGGGTCGGTAACGAGCTTCTTGGCTGTCACCCCTTGAATTGGGAGCAGTTTGGGAGCAGGCTGGCGATGACGCGGGCCGGGCCTCCCCGCCCGCCATTCCGGCGGCCGACGACCGCGTGGCCGCTGTCGAGATCGCCAGAGCAGGATCGGAAATCCCGCAGCCCGGACAGGTCGGTTCTTGGACCGGTGGGCGTCGCGGAGATTCTGCTGCCCGCCATTGACCTGCAGGCACTGTCGACCTTGTCCCACATTGGAGGTCGGGACGCCACCGCTGAGTGCTCGCAGCGCCTGCCACGCGATGGCAATGCCGGCAACCACCCGAGGTCTTCGAACGGGTCGACGACTTCTCGCCGGTGCGGCCAACGGCCCTTCGTCTTCCTCAACCTCGCCAAGACCGACAAGGCCTGCTCGTGGATGGGGGCCGCACACGAACTCGGACACCTGCTCCTGCATCACGACGCCGATCTCGGCAGCCAGGTCCTGGAACGCGAGGTCGCCGCGCTCGCCGCCGAGTCCTCGCCGCACGCTCCTGGCCGACGAACTGTCACCCTGGCTCGACTTCGAACTCGAACGCCGCTGGGGCATAGTCTCAAAGCCCTCGTCTACCGGGGCGACGCCGCCCGACGCCGTCGCCAGCAAGATCAGCAACCGGCGACGCGGCACCGCGTAAGCGCCACCGCCGAGCAGAGCGGGATGGTCACCGAGTCAGGTTGGCTCGCGATGGCTGCGGCGTGATCCCTCGTCGACTGGCGACCACCGGCCGCATGCGTCGTCGCGTCATCACACCTCGGTCACAGGCGGCGACACCAGCGGCGTCAGCGGTCCGCCGACGCGAATGGTGGGACCGAGTGGGGAGCCGACACGACTCCCAGATGCCACAGACGGCTACTCCGGGACGAACGGCTATGGAAGGAGGCCCCTGACGCCGTAGCTGTTCCACCATTCGGGCTGGTGCGTTGCCAGGGTTCCGGCGGTGCGGGTGAGTAGGAGCCAGTTGCCGTTCAGGACCAGCGCGGCGTCCTCAGGCCGGCCGGCGAGCACCCGGGCCACGGCCGCGACCATGTCAGGTGCCGCCCTGCCGGCGGGGTCGTCCTTGGGCATGTGGAAGACGATGTTGACGTAGGTGCCGGGTTCCCATTCCCATTGGGAGCCGTCGTCGTTCTCGGCGTCGAAGTAGCCGTTACTGCCGCCGTAGACGCTGACTGAGTACCCGGAGGTGTGTGTGAGGTCCGCGCCGAGCAGCCGAGGGTAGCCCGGCAAGGCCGACTCCTCGACGCCTTCCGGAGCGGCGAGTGCGGCCACCTGCTCCAGCGGGATGTCCCCCGCCAGCGTCAATCGGTACTCGATAGCCACGCGTTGCCTGCCTTCTCAGTCTCGCCGGACGATTTGAATGATGTCACCGTTGCGGGTCACCGCCGTGAGTTCCTTGAGGTGGCCGATCGGCCAGTCGTTGAACTGCTTCTGCAGGGCACCGAGGTCACCGCGCCAGTCCTGCAGGTTCAGCACCACCCGTTGGGTCTGCTGACTGGTCACCTTCTCCGACACTTCCGTCCACACGCCTCGCACGGCCTTGGCGGGTGTCGGTGAGTAGCAGTCGAAAACGTGACCCTCGATCAGATAGTCCGGTTCCTTGTCCGGCTTCCCGATGTCGCCGGTGTTCTGACGCGCTGCGGCGATCTCCGGTCTTGTCGGGTTCTGGTGGACCCGGTAGCCCTTGCCGGCGACCGTGTCGGCGCAGGCGTTCTCCAACTCCAGTGCACGCTGCACCCGTGCGTCTTCCCGTGGCGGAATCGGCGTCCGCGGGCCGCTCGGCCTTCCGCCGAGGACACCGGTGGGCTGCCGGCTCCACGGGAGCAGGTTGTGCTCATCGGAATCGCGACCAGCATGCAGGGGAGCAGGGTTGATTGACTCTCCGGCGATAGACGTGTTCGGGCTGGCCGGTTCGTGACCGCCAGCCCCGCTCAGTTTCCCGAGGAACCGAGCTGACGCGCTTCGGCGACCGCGGCTTCAACGTACTGCCGCGCGGTGCCGGTGCGCTGAACCACCAGCACCAAGACCTGCTTGATGCTCTCCAATGCCTGCAACAGCGGCCCAGGCTGCCCACCCTGCAACACCATGGTGACGAGTTGCTGCGCCTCACCGACCTGCTTGATGGTCCCGGCCGCCGCATCACGGGCACTGTCCACCGCGGCCTGAACAGGCGCCAACCCGGAGATCGTTTCCTGCGGAGTGGCTTCGCGCGGAACTGCCGCGGTCGCTTTCGTCGCCTCGCCAATCGCACCGGAAAGGCTACCCAGACCGCCCTGGATCGCGGTGACGGCGCTACGGACCCGGGTCAAACCCGCCGCCACAGCGGCGAAGCCAGCCCCTGCAGCCCGTACGGCCACTTCCTGAGTCTGCCGGTCGGCAGCGGCCGCCAGCCCCTGCGCGCGCTCGACACCCGTCAGCAGGGCACGCAGCTCACCAGTGATCTTGTCAACGTGCGACATCCGACCGCCTATCGATCGAAGCTAGCAAAGGTGCTCGACCGCGAAGGTACAGCGCTGTCCCTCGCGGTCGCCGCGCAGCTTGTCACCTCAGGAACGCCCGCGCCGGGAGGCGTTGTCACGTCTATCCGCTGCCGCGCCCGGCGGCGGGTGCGGACGGGCGGATATCAGCGCTGGTGATCGTCGCCTGGCCGGTAGGCTGTGGGCCGTGAGCAGTTCTGCGGTTCGTGTCCGTTTCGCCCCCTCGCCGACTGGAATGTTCCACGTCGGCAATGCCCGTTCGTTGCTGTTCAACTGGGTGTTGGCCCGACAGTCGGGCGGGACGATGGTTCTGCGGATCGAGGACACGGACGCGGCCCGCAACCGGCCCGAATGGGTGCAGGGCATCATCGACGCGATGGCGTGGCTGGGCGTCGGCCAAGAGGACTACGAAGGCCCGCTGTTCCAGTCCGACTACGTGCAGCATCACCGTGAGGCCATCGACCGGCTCCTCGCCGCCGGGCTCGCCTACTACTGCGACTGCGCCCGGGATCAGGTCGTCGCCCGTACGGGCAGCGAGCACAAGGGCTACGACGGCTACTGCCGCGACCGTGGCCTGCCCACCGGGGACGGTTGCGCTCTGCGTTTCCGTACCCCCGACGAGGGCTCAACTGTGATCGTCGACCTGGTGCGCGGCAAGCCGACGTTCGAGAACGCCCTGATCGAGGACTTCGTCATCGCGCGCGGCGACGGCTCGCCGGTGTTCCTGCTGGCGAACGTGGTCGACGACATGCTCATGGGCATCACCCATGTGATCCGGGCCGAGGAGCACCTGCCCAACGCGCCGAAGCAGCAACTGCTGTGGGAGGCGCTCGGGGCGGAGCCGCCGGTATGGGTGCACGCGCCGATCTTGGTCAACGAGAAGCGGCAGAAGCTGTCCAAGCGCCGCGACCGGGTCGCCCTGGAAGACTTCCGCGCCGAGGGCTACCTAGCCGAGGCGATGCGCAACTACCTGATGCTGCTCGGCTGGGCACCCTCCGGCGACCGCGAGATCCTGCCCTGGGACGACATCGTGGCGGAGTTCCGGCTGGAAGACGTCAACCCCTCACCGGCGTTCTTCGACGTCAAGAAGCTCCGCGCCTTCAACGGCGACTACATCCGCGCGCTGTCGGTCGAGGAGTTCGTCGAAGCGTGCCAGCCATGGTTGACCGGTGAGACCGCGCCGTGGCGACCGGAGGCGTACGACACCAAGGCGTTCGCAGCTGTCGCCGAGTTGGCGCAGACCCGGATCGCAGTGCTCTCCGAGATCGTGCCGATGGTCGACTTCCTCTTCCTCGACGAGCCGGCCACCGATGAGGCCGCGTGGGCGAAGGCCATGAAAGCCGACGCCCCAGCACTGCTGGCCGCCGTGGTCGATGCATACGAGACGTGCGAGTGGCAGGCCGAGGCGCTCAAGTCGACGCTGGAGGCGATCGGCGCCGAGCGAGGGCTCAAGCTCGGCAAAGCGCAGGCACCGGTACGAGTTGCGGTGACCGGTCGCACTGTCGGGCTGCCGCTGTTCGAGTCGATCGAGACCCTCGGACGTGAGCGAACCCTGGCTCGCCTACGGGCCGCACTCGACCGCCTGAGCTGACCCCTATTGCGGCCGGCGGATCGATCCGCCGGTCAACTTGACGTTGGTCACCGGTGCCACCCGGCCGTCCGCTCCTGACTCGGAAGTAGACCCGACAGCTCGGCCTTCGCGGAGCTGAGCGGTCAGCGACTAATGCTCTGCGCTTGCCGTTCCGGGCCGCACAGGACCAAGCCGTGCCCTCAAACCCTGTCCGCAGTCCCTGCCAGCAACGGCGGTAGCGAAATCGAAGGGTGGGGCGAGGTTGCCGAAGTTGGTGCCGAGCACCTCGTCGCTGAGCCGGAACACCTCGGGTGCCCAGGGGCCGATCTGGTTACCACTCGGAAGCCGGTCGGCCGCGAGGGTCGCGGTCAGCAGCCAGCCGCGCGGAGACGGAGCGACAATGAGACTCCCGTCTGCGGCACCGCTCGGGGCGGCAACCAGTCGGTCGCCGCTCCAACGGACTGCCGTCTCACGGAGGCTCGTCCCACCGCCGCGCGTGGCAGCGCCGAAGAGCGTGCAGCTCGCGCCAGCGGTGAAGGTCTTTTCCGCCAACTGCTGGACGGCACTGGTATCGGGCTCGATGCGCTCGCGCGCGAGCAGGTTGACCGTGTGGAGTTGGACGCGAAGCTCAGAGGGCGCCGCCTCCATGGCGGAGGTCAGCCGCGCGTTGCAGTCTGTGGGAAGGAATCCGTTGGTGGTGAGGATGCCATCGACGGAGAACCCACCGCGGTAGCCGAGATGCTTGCGTAGGCCAGCCCCCAGGCGGGTGGTCTGGGTGACGAGGTCAGCGTCGTGGCCGAGGGTGGGTACGGCGCCCGCGCAGAGGAAGGTTCCGTGCTCGGGGCGAGGCAGCGTGACGAGTTCCATGGGCGGGAACGGGACCACGGCGCTGCCGAGGGCCATCCCGTGCAGGCGTACCGGGGTGCCTTCGAGCAGGGGCATGAGTCGGATCCGCCACGTTCCGACCTCGGCAATGGGCATCCGTGCCGGTGGGGTTCCGTCGCGCCACCACCAGATTCCGTCTCCGCCCGCTGTCGGGCCGGTGCCGATAGGTTGATAGGAGCAGACGACACCGGCACCTCGGTCGACCAGTTTCCCGAGTAACCCGATGTCGGCAGGATTGTTGGTGATGACCGAGGGTGCGCGTGGGATCCCGGCGACGTCCCAGAGCACGTCCACTGTTGTTTTGTCCTCGAACATGCGCCACGCGGGCTGCCGCGTACCGACGCGCCGCCGGTCCCCAGTTCGGGGTGGGTCGAGCGGGTCGGGCAGCAGGAGCGAGGCGCTCTGATCGGGGTCAAAGGCATCGGCCCGAGCCGCGAGCCAACCGGAGCCGTCGAGGCCCGCGATGGCGTCGTGTTGCCAGACGAGCTGGTCAGAAGCACCGCGTATCGGCCGGGTACGCGCCTGAGGCGGAGCATCGTCCAGTGTGAGCGCGAGGCATCTGTGCGAACCGAGTAGTTCTTGCCACGCCTGCGCGTCGTCGGCCCGGCCACAGATCATGATGACGAGGCCGTCGAGCGGCAGTTGACCGGTGAGGTGCGCTCCGTGGCTCATCGGTGGTGCCGCCCGCGAGGGTCGGTGCGGTGTAGGACGAGGTTGGCCGGGGTGACATGGACCAGTTCATAGGTCTCCTGCCCGAGCCGGTCGTGAATCGTACGGCGGTGTCGGTCGGGGTGGCTGTCGTCGTACTCGATGATGACGATTTTGGGTTGGTGTTTGTCGGGGTTGAAGGATTTCCAGACGTCGAGTTCGGTGCCTTCGACGTCGATGCTGAGCAGGTCGATGCCGTTGATGCACCACTGGTCGAGGAGGTCTTCGAGAGTTCGGCAGGTGACGAGAGTTTGCTGGTAGTCGGTGCCGGTGCGGTGCAGGCCTGACCAGGACGGCTTGTGGCGGTACATGCCGAACGGCCACAGGCCTGTGGTGGCGGAGACCGCGCAGGTGTCGACGGCGCAGCAGCGTTGGCGGAGGCGTTGGTGGTTGCGGGGGTCGGCGTCGACGCAGAGGCCGCGCCAGCCGAGGTTCTCGACGTAGAGGGTGTTGCTGCCGCGTACGCCGTCGCCGGCGCCGATGTCGACGAAGACGCCGTGGGTGGGTAGGTGCAGGTTCTCGGCGATCCAGCGGTCCTCGCCCCACTGGGAGTGGTAGGGCGCGGGTTGGGTGTAGGGGAGCACGGTTCTCACCCGCGCCACTTCCGCAGGAGGAGCTGTTCGCGGGTGCGGTCGAGCCAGCGTTGGGACCATCGGCGGCGCAGTGCCTGCCAGGTGAGGGCCTCGGCGATGGAGTCGCTGAGCGAGCGGTGGGTCAGGCCAGCCCTGACGGCGCGGTTGGTGTTGACCGACATGAGGGCGAGTTCGGCGCTGGTGGCGGGGAGCCACAGCGGAATCTCGGTCCAGGGGCGGATGCCGTGGGCGAGGGCGAACTCCTCGCCGACGCGGCAGGGTGTGACGGCGCGGCCGGCGTGGGTGAGGACGGTGTCGACCAGGACGCGGGCGGTGGTGGTAGGGCCGGCGACGTTGACGATCCCGGTCATCTGCTGCTCGGCGGCGGTGCGGATGAACCGGGCGACGTCGGTGGCGTCGACGAGTTGGAGGGGCTGGCGGTCGGGCATGGGGACGAGGACGTCGCCGCCGCGCAGGGCGCGTTCGAGCCAGTAGGCGAGGCGTTCGCTGTCGTCGTGCCGGCCGATGACCAGGCCGAGGCGGACGATGAGTAGCGGTATGGCCAGGCGGGCGAGGCGTCGTTCGAGGTAGCGCTCGCAGCGCAGTTTGCGGGTGGCGGAGGCGCGTACCGGGTGGGATGCGTCGGCGGGGATGGTGGGCGAGCGTTCGCTGAGACCGTTGCGGCCGAGGTCGCGGCGGTATACGCCGCAACTGGAAATGAGGACGTACCTGCCGACGTCGGTGAGGAGGGGCAGGACGGGGCGGAGGTCATCGAGATCCTGTGCGCTGGTGTCGATGACGGCGTCCCACGGTTCGGCCAGGACCGTGGCGGCCTCGGCGGTGGGTGCCCGGCGGTCGGTCAGGACGTGCCGGGCGATGCCGCTGAACGGTGAGGGGGATCGGCCCCGGTAGAGCAGGGTGATTTCGTCGTCGCGGGTGATGCACTGCTCGACGATGTGACGGCCGATGAACCGGGTGCCGCCGAGGACGAGGATCTTGCTCATCGTGGCCTGCCGGCTGGTGTGGGGCTGTAGCCGAGCACGAGCAGACGGCGGGAATGGCCGGAGGTGTTGGATCCGCTGGCGTGGACCAGCGCGGCGTCCCAGATCAGCACGGTCCCGGGCGCGGCGACCAGGGTCACAGCCACGTCGTCGGGGGCATCCTGGTCGGGTACGACCGGTCCCTGGTGCAGGGTAGGGACCATCTCGATGGTGCGCCGGTGGCTGCCGGGCCAGACTCGCAGTGCGCCGGCGGCTTCGGTGCAGGGGTCGAGGCAGACGGCGACGGTGAGCACTCGGGGGTAGCCGTGGGCGGCGTAGTAGGCGGCGTCGGTGTGCTTGCGGACCTCTTCGCCGAGGACCGGTAACGCTGCCCACCCGGCGGCGATGTCGACGGTGCGCTTGTACATGAGTTTGTTGTCCATCAGCGTCGGAGCCGGAGCGCCGAGCAGGTCCGCGACCAGACCGCACAGCCGGGTGTCGTCGGCCACCGCGGTGGCGGTCGGGGACAGGTCGAGCACTGGCTTGACCTTGAGGACGTACGGTGTGCCGTCGGGGAGCCGCCACCACGTCACCCGAGGGTCGGCGCACCTGGTGGCGACCATCTGGGCGAGCCGCTGGTCGAGGAGGTCGTCGGCCTCGACCCGGAGTTCCTGGATGGTGGCTGCGGGCAGCAGGTCGGGTAGGACGAGGTATCCGTGCGTGGCGAAGCGGTCGATCTGCTGTGCGGAGAGGGCTGACGCGAGTGGCGAGGTCATGCGTTGCCGCCTTTCGTGGCGATCGGGATGAGGAAGTCACGGGTGGATTTGGTCCAGTGCGCAGGGGTCTGTGCGGCCGGCATGGTGTAAGGGTGGGCGGTCCAGTCGGCGAAATGCCGGTCGAGGACTTGCCGACGGGCGGGGCTGATCGAGGTGCCGCTGTGGAAGAAGCTGAACCTCCCGCCTGGTCGCAGGCAGGGGATCGCGACCTCGGCGACGAACTGCGCGAAGTCGGCGTCGGCGTGTCCATCCGGCGGCCAGGTGTCGTACATGATCGCGTCGAAAGCCTCGGTTGGCAGGGACACCAACTGCCAGGGTTCGACGTGCACCCGCACGGGTGCGGTGACGTGGTCGAGCACATGGTCACGGGTCATCAGGGCCACGCCGGGGTGCGGCTCGATCGCGGTGTACGAGCCGACCCGGCCTAGTTGGGTGGCGAAGACACCGAGGCCGAGGCCGACCTCCAGCACACGTGGCCGGTCGCACCCCTCGGTGAGCAGGCGCGCGTGTTCGCGCATCAGGTCCGCCTCGGCGAAGAACATCACGTACTGCGCCCCGATGCGCAGCCCTTCGGCATCGACCGTGGCGGGCTGGGCGCGTAGTCGGGTGATGTGCCGTCGATGTACCTCGGAGAGGACGGGCCGGCTCACAGCCGGTCTCCGTCGCGGAACCGGCTCAGTGGATCGATGGTGAGGAACCGATCGGCGAAGGTCGGGGTGGTGGCGATCGTGTGACGGATCGCGTTCTCGATGCGGGTCGTGGTGGCGGCGTCGAGGGGGCGGTCCACGGAGACCAGGACGTGAGCCGGGTCGCCGAGGTCGCCGCCGTTGCGGGCGACGATGGTGACCTCGGCGTACATCGAAAGGTCTGCCAGCACCCGCCGTGCGGCCTCGGCGGCGACGGCGGTGTAGATCTTCCCGCCGTGGTGGACCGGGTTCTTCCCGGCGGGTGCCTCGCCACTGGCTGGCCGCAGCGGTTCGATGACGCCGCTGTACCGGTTGCCCCGGCCGACCGCACCGCAGTCACCTTTGCCCAGCGAGGTGCCGAACGGCGCCAGGTAGCCGCGTCCCGGTACGTCCTTGGTGTTGAGATGCAATGCCAGGCCGGTGACGTTCCGCGCTCGCGGGTCGCGGTCGAGTAGCGCCTTCAACTCGGCCGTGATGACCACCTGCGCCTCGCCGAGCGCGACCCGGTACGCCGCCCAAGAGCCGATCCGCTCCGGGTGCAGCGGCAGCGCTGCGGTGACCTCCAGCGTCGAGCCGACCCGGACCACCATGACCTTCACGTCCGTGCCCGCAGCAGGTACGTCCAGCCGGAACGCGGCACTTGTGAGCCGGCGTTCCAGCTCGACCGCGAGGTCGGCGGCGAGCCCTCGCCGGCTGGTGCCGACGCAGACGACGGTGTCGTTGGCCACCGACTCGACTTCGAGCACTGCGCGGATGTCTCGCGCCGTGTCGGGGCGGTAGAACCTCGGGTCGTGGTCGACCGCGCTGCCTCGGGTGTTGTTGATGTGCAGGCGCAGGTGTTCGAGGATCCGGTCGTCGCCGAGCGCGGCTGGAAGGACGTCTAGGACCACCTCGCGGAAGAGTTCCTCGACCGGCACCGCAATGTCACCGACCCGGTCGGTGATCTTTCCGAAGAGGTAGCAGTCGGCCGGTTTGCGGATGTCGAAGCCACCGAAGCGGACATCGGCGGCGGCACCAACCAAGTTCACCTTGTCGACCCAGTGGTTCGGGATGGCACCGAACTCCCGCAGGCACCACGACGAGTACCGCTGCGAGAAGGCGTCGGCGACCAGGTCGGCCAGGCTGTCCGGATGACCGATGCCCTTTCGCTCGGCTACATCGAAAGGCTGGTCGTCGGGTGCTACGCAGGCATGACGAATCGAGATCTGCATGTGAAGAGGTCCCTCGGGCTCAGAGGTCGTCGGCGTCGGTGTCCGCCTGCACCGGCGGATCGACCAGATAGGACAGGCACTGCGACAGGACCAGCACCCGCCTGGCCGGGCACGCCTCGTTGACGTGGGCGGGCCGGAAGGTGCCGTCGTAGAGGTTCCCGTAGGCGGTCGGCACGGAGGCGCAGCGACGGACATCGCCGGTGACGGTCACCTTGAACGAGGTCACCCCCGCCGTGCACGGCTGGCCGCAGAAGGAGAGCATGCCGTCCATGTACGGCCGGTTGAACACGTACTCGCCGGAGTTGGCCAGGATCAGCGCCTTCTGCTCCTCGGTGTAGCCCTCCGGATAGCGCACGCCCTGGTGAACGCCCTTGAACACCTTCGCCCGCACGTGGTCCACACCCAGCTCCCGCAACCGCGCCAGGTCCCCGCCCAGCCGGTGCAGCAGCGGCGGATACAGCACGTACAGCGCCGTCACATCGAACCCGGCCCGCCGCAGGATCAAATAGTTCCGGGCGTACGCGTCCAACTCCAGCCCGCGCAGCTCCCGCTCCGGCTGGTGGATCGCCGCCACGATCTTCGCCACCCGCTCCGCCGGCACGCTGTCAGCGAAGCGCTGCACGTCCTCCGAGGCGAGGTTGGTGTTGATGCTGACGAAGTGGCCCGTGGTCAGCCCCGCGCACAGCTCGACGAAGCCGGGGTACATGAACGGCTCGCCGCCGGACATGTGCACCAGGCAGACCTTGCCCAACTCGTCGAACCGCCTCACCACCAACTCGGGTGCCGGCTCGTCGAGATGCTTCCGGTTGAGCACGTACCGGATCTGCGGATGGCAGTACTCGCAGAAGAAGTTGCAGCGGTTCGTCAGGTGCCAGTCGAACTCCCACTCCCACGGCGGCTTCGCCTGGGTCATCGCTGAGGTGCGCATCGGTCCTCCGCTCGCCGGTCGGATCACCCGCCGACGCAGCCATTGATGGCGGTACGCCGGCGGGGCCACGTCCAGCAGACCCCGGACCAGCCCACCCCAGGCAGGGGATAGAACCGTCAACACCGTCAATTCATTGACCGACAGCACCAACACGATCCGGTACGTTCGCGATACTGTCGGTCGACCCTGCGGAGGAGCCGATGGCCGCGCGACCCGACCGCACCAACCACACCCTCGCCACACACATGGCCGACGCCGGCCTTACCCCGCGTACCCTCGCCCGAGAGATCAACCGGCTCTTCGGTGCCGGCACCCTCGCCGAGACCGCGCCCTACCACTGGCGTGATGCCGGCGGAGTACCCCGTCCACCACTGCCGGCACTGACCGCGTACGTGCTCTCCCGCCGGCTCGGCCGCGTCGTGACCGCCGGGGACCTTTGGCACGGGCGACCCGACGCCGTAGATGGCACCCTGGTGATGACGGCCAGCACCGGCATGGACGGACCGTGGACCCGCGCGAGTACCATGCTGGTCGCCGAGGACTGGCTGCTGGGAGGACTGGTGGACCGGAGGATGTTCCTCTCCGTATCCGGGGCCGCCCTCGCCCAGGCGGTGAACATCTACCTGGACACCCAGCTACCCGCCGGCACCGCACCCCCGGCCGCCGCGCCCGACGACCCACTCGTCGAACAGATCGAAGCCAGTGTGCCGCGCCTTCAACTGCTCGACGACGAACAAGGAGGCGCCGCCGGCCTCGGCTACGTCGGTGCCCAGGTCCGCGCGGTCCTGCTCGTCCTGCGCGACGGTGGCCACACCGACGCTACCGCCCGTCGCCTCCTGGTCGCCCTCGCCGACCTCGCCCAACTCGCCGGCTGGAAGGCCTTCGACGCCGAGCAGCATGGCCTGGCCCAGCGCTACTTCTTCACCGGCCTCCGCGCCGCCCACGACGCCGGTTACCGCTCCATGGAGGCACACATCCTGGCCGACCTGTCCTTTCAGGCCGCCTCACTCGGCGACGCCGACGACGGCCTACGCCTCGGCGTCGCCGCCAGCCGGGTGGCCGACCGGTCCGCCGCGAGCGTCCAGGCGTCCGTGCTGTCCCGCCTCGCGTACGCCTACGCCGCCGCCGGCCGCGTCGACCAGTGCGAGCGCACCTGGGTAGAGTCCCACGACCAGCTCGCGAAGCGACATCACGATCGTGACCCGGAGTGGATGTACTACCTGACCCCTAACCACCTCGACTGCCAGGCCGGATACGCGATGATTCTCGCCGGCCGGCAAACCGTCGCCACCGGCCGAGGGGGCGACGGACGCGCCCTGCTCCGCAAGGGCGAAGCACTCCTGCGCACCGGTGCATATGCTCGCCGACCAGACGCGCCCTACCAGCGGCGCGCCCTCTACGAAGGCGCCTGGCTCGCTCTCGGCTACACCGCCCACGGCAAACTCGACGACGCCTGCGCGGTTACCCGGATGGCGCTACCCCGCCTCGGTCAGGTCCGCTCACCCCGCAGCACCGCCCTGCTCAACAGCCTCGCCCAGGAGCTACGCCGCCGCCAACGCAACCACGCCGTCGCCGACCTCCTGCCCAACCTGGAGAACGCCCTCGCGCGCCAGCCGACCTGACACTACGGTCGAGCAATGAGCCGCCGCGACATCGACGCCCTCGTCATCGGCGCTGGCGTATCCGGCCTCACCACCGCCATCTGCCTCGCCGAAGCCGGCCTCCGCGTCACCATCTGGACAGCCGAGCCACCACACCAGACCACCTCGTATGCGGCAGGCGCGATGTGGGGTCCGTACCTCGCCGAACCCATCGACCGGGTACGTGTCTGGAGCGCCCGTACCCTGGCTGTTCTGCGGCAACTCGCCACCGACCCGCAGACCGGAGTACGCCTCGTCCCTGGCATCGAAGCCTCCCGCAAGCCGGTCGACCCGCCCGAGTGGGGCAACCAACTCGACGGATTCCGGCTGTGCGAGGCGGACGAGATGCCGGACGGCTTCGCCACCGGGTGGCGCTATACCGCGCCGATCGTCGACATGCCCATCTACCTCGGCTACCTCGAACGGCGGTTCGCTGTGGGCGGCGGCCGAATTGAGATTCGGCGGATCCACTCGCTCGACCAACCTGTGGGCGTCGCGCCTGTTGTCGTCAACTGTGCCGGCATGGGCGCGCGTGCCCTCGTACCGGATCCTGAACTGACCCCGATCCGCGGACAACTCGTCGTCGTCGAGAACCCCGGCATCACCGAGTTCTTCACCGAAGACACAGGGCCGTCTCCTGACCTGCTGCACTTCTACCCGCAAGGCGAGACCGTCGTCCTCGGTGGCACTGCCCAGCCTGGCGACTGGAGTCGGGAGCCTGACCCGAACACGACTGCAGCGATCATCGATCGGTGCAGCGAGGTCGAACCACGTCTTCGTGGCACACGAGTGCTTGGGCAGCGGATTGGGTTACGCCCTACCCGTACGCGCGTCCGAGTGGAAGGACAACGCCTCGATAGCGCCACGCTGATCCACAACTATGGCCATGGCGGCGCCGGCATCACGCTCTCTTGGGGCTGCGCCGCCGAGGTCGTAGCCAGACTCTGACAGGAGGGATTGGCTGCTTCGGCTTCTGCAACCTGGCGTCAAGCCCCGCCATCGACCAAGATGCGATCCGGCCACCGCCACATCGGCTCTGCCCAGGTCTGCGAACGGCACCAGGTCGCCCTGCGCAATGGGCTGACTTCTGCGCCCCTACCGGCAACCCTGCCGACAACATCCCCGGCGTACGCGGCATCGGCGTCAAGACGGCCGCCACCCTGTTTGCCGGCGGACTCGCCCTCGGCTGCCTGCCCGCCTCGCCGGCTCGACACCGGCCGAGGACGAACTATCCGCGTACAGTGCGACAGACCTGGCCGTCGAGTGGCGCGACATGATCGTCTCGACCGTAATCTGGGAGTACCGCTGACCCCTCACAGGCCAAGCCAGCGCACGCACCACTGCCGTGTCCGGCCGACGTCATCGACGCCCGCGGCCCCTGGCGAACGGCCCCACGTTGCTGACGGTGATGGCCCACCCCGACGACGCCGAGCTGTGGGCCAGCGGCACCATCGCCACCCGACCAGAACGGTCTCCGTCCCGCACCTCCGGTTTGGACAGCCCTATCCGGCAAGCCCAGCCGGATGTAGCAGCCGCTGTCAGCCCGCCGGTACGTCGCGAGCCGCTCCGCCTAATAAGCCGTGATTGGTGGCGGGGAGTCTCACCCGACCACAAGACCCATGCCACGAGTGACAGACGGGTTAGTTAACGCTCTAGTTTGTATCCATGATCGGCGGCCACTTGGAAAAGGGGCTCGAAGTCGCGTAGCTCCCGTGGTCCGACAAGCTGTAGGGCCAGGTCGTGCTTCGCCTCCAGCAACCAGACAGCCGGAGCGCCGGTCTTTTTCAACCGATACGTGAAGTACTCCCCGCCGTGATTTTCTGGTCCTGTCCAGGTCCGCGGTGGCGAGACCTGCACGGTGTCCTCGGAGAACGCCGGACTTCCTGACTCACTCGTTCCCGGTGGGTACTGAAGGACCCACCGGTCGATGCCGATGCCCGTGCTCGGATCTGCGAGAAGGCAGTAAATTCGCAGCTTTCCCCCGCGTATCTCTGGCGTCGATGGCGGACATCTGGCGCGCCACTGGTTGTCGAGTTGCATCAGTGCCTCGATGCGCTCAAGCTCCGAGGAGCCCACTGATGGCACCGGCGCGAGCGAGATGGCCGTACCAGGCGAGGACGCTGTAGGCATGGCCGAGTCCTGTACGGGGTGTCCGTTCTCGTCCTTGCCGATTCCTGGGAGACTGCTCGGCTTCACCAAGACCGCCAGCAGTCCGAGCGCGACGAGCAGGCCGACAGCGCTGGCAACGCGACGTGCCGATTTGTTAGAGCGAATCTTGTGACAGCCAGAGCACCCTCGGTTTGTGTCGGACCACGGCTCGCGCCAGTGATGTTGGGTGAGGCAGAGCGCCGAACAATCGACCAGAGGAGGCCGAGGTCAGTCCACTCCGTTCGCAAGCTGGTCCGTGGACCGGTTCCAAATTGATGGCGGAAGATCCGGTGGATCGCCCGTATTGCGGCGCCAGCTACGACATGGACGGCCTCGACCCGTGACCCGTCGAGCGGCTCGGCAGCTGGTACCTGTTCCATGCGGCCACGCATCGGTTCTCCGTGCCGCTCCAGCGCCGTCACCAACGTGGCAGCGAACCGGTGGGCGCTCATCGTGGCCAGTGCAACGGGTCGAGGGTCCCGGTCATCCGGCTTCAAGGCTGTACCAAGCTCCTGGAGAAGAGCCAGGCACCGGGAAGGCGTTACATCCAGCAGATGCCGCGCTAGGTAGCCGCCGTCGAGGTTGGCCAACGCGGCGGCCGCGCGGGTTACAGGCAACTCGACCAGCAAAGCTGCAGCATCCGCAAGCGGCATGGAGCGCAGGAGCTCCGCGATCCGTTGGCCGGGAAGTGGGCTTAGATGGTCGATGACTTCGGGGCGGCTGAGTAGGTTGAGGAGCTTGTCGGCTGCTCTCGGGTCCAGGAGCTGAAGCAGCGGAGAAGAGCTCTTGGCACCGAGGTGTCTGAGCACGTCTCGTAGGGTCGTTGGATGACGGGCGGCCAGACGGTCGAGCAGGTAGCGGCACCGGTCTTCTGGCTGGTGCAGGAGCGCCGTCGCCAGCTCCTGCGCTGGAAGGCAGCTCAGAAGCATGACCGTACCCGCAGACGCTGGCAGGGCACCGAGTAGCTCGGTGCGGCGGGCTTCGAGAGCGTCCTGATGAAGTAGCGCAACGGTACGGTTCGGGCCACCGCAGGGACGGCCGTCATCCGGCTCGGCTGCAATTCCAGCTAATAGGTGGGCCACCAGATCGAGTTCGTGGGGCAGCAGCGCGGCGAGATCGTCACCAGCATGGTCGAGTACCATCCAACTGAGCACCTGCACGGCAGCGGACCGTGGCAGGCCACGCAGGATCATGGACACACCTGCCGTTTGCATGCCCGACACGACCCTGCCACACTGCCGGGGTGCGTCCTCGGCCTGTAGCCCTACGAAGGCGATGGCCAGGTTCTCGGGCAGTTCGGTGAGCAGGGTCCGCTGGAGCTGCTCGTCGAGTTCGCGGAAGATCTCGTCGTAACCGACCTTCGGCTTCATGCTGCAAAGCGTGGCAACCCGGTCGTTGACCGACGCCGAGCGGCCGATGTGTATGTCCCCATGGTTTTGGCCGATGCCCAAGCTTTGGCCGGTTGCAGAGACGGCGAACTGGCTGGTTGTGGACCCTGCGGCTTGTCGTCCTTCAGAATCGCTGGGGAGTACCGAAGACTCAGTCACGCCGGGCTCGTCTTTCGGCGTTGAACACGATCGACCCGCTGTTCTGGCCGATGGCAATGCTGCTGTCCGTTGCGGACACGTGGTAGGTAGCTCGATCCTCAGGTGCGGCGGAAGAGGGCGGGACTGGTTTCGCGGTCGTGGCTGCGGTCGCGGCGGCGGTGGCGACCGCCGACGCGAGTCCAATCACAACGGACCAGACAGTAGAGCTGAGGGTGCTGCCCGGCCAGAAGGCCGAAAGAGCCACTTTCGAGATCAACAGAGTCACCAGGAACGCAAGGGGAATGGCAATGAGATGACGCAGTCTTCGCACTCGGTACTCCCAACAGACCTTGGAGAGCTACACGGCGCACGCAGCACCTAGAAACTGACGGACAGTGAGCGTTTTTCATCCTCGGTAGGTCGGGTTCTCGACGTGGTGCAGGACGAGGATGGCCTGCACGATCGCGGTCGTTCGGGATGGGCTGCAGCGCAGCTTGGTCAGGACTTTCCAGGTTTTGAGGGTGGCGACGGCTCGTTCGCCGCGGGCGCGGATGCGGGCGTGGGCCTTGTTCACGGCCTTCTGCCGACGTGACAGCGTTGGGCGGTAGCGATGGCGCTTGAAGGGGGTGCGGACTGAACCGCCGGCGCCTTGGTACGCCTTGTCCGCGAAGGTCATCACGTTCGCGCTGGTCAACACGGCGATGATGTCGTGGGTGCGGGCGGCGGTCAGGTCGTGTGCCGAGCCGGGCAGCGCCGCCGATGTCCAGACGAGGCGTCCGGCCGGGTCGGCGATGACCTGCACGTTCATCCCGTGCCGTCGGTGTTTCCCGGAGTAGTACGGCTTCTGGTCGTACACGCGGTCGATCGGGATCAGGGTGCCGTCGAGGATCGCGTAGGCCAGCCGTCGGATCCTGCTCATCGCCTGGTGCAGGTCGTCGGTGGTCGCGGCGAGCAGCGTGATCGCCTCGTGGACATAGCGCCAGGCGGTGGCGAGACCGATCTCGAATCCGGCGGCCAGACGGGCAAAGGTGTCGCCGTTACGGAGATGGGCCAGCACGAGCAGGGCTTGGCGGCCGGGGTCGAGGCGCCGCCACCGGGATCGTCGCCGGTGGCGATGGGTGCGGATCAGGGCGGCGACGTGGTTCAGGGATCGAGTGGACAACGGGATCGAGGCAGGGTAGGACAGCAACGAGGCTCCCGGGAGGGGCATCTTTCTTGGTCGATTGCTTGTCTTACCGGGAGCCTCACCTCACCTGGCTACAGGCCTCCTCCACGCCGCTGACCTGCACCATCAGGTTGGAAATGGCTCATTGGAGGTCGGGACGCCACCGCTGAGTGCTCGCAGCGCCTGTCACCCGATGGCAATGCCGGCAACTACCCGAGGTCTTCGAACGGGTCGACCACTTCTCTCGCTGGTGCGGCCAACGGCCCTTCGTCTTCCTCAACCCCGCCAAGACCGGCAAGGCCTGCTCGCGGATGGATCCGCACACGAACTCGGACACCTACTCCTGCACCACGACGCCGAGTGCGGCAGCCAGGTCCTGGAACGCTAGGTCACCGCGCTCGCCGCCGAGTCCTCGCCCCAGCACGCTCCTGGCCGACAACTGGCACCCTGGCTCGACTTCGAACTCGAATGCCGCTGGGGCATCAGCCCAAAGCCCTCGTCTGCCGGCGCCGGGACAACTCCACCACTACTCCTAAAGATTGTCGATGCCGAGTACGTCATGTCCGGCGCTGCCGGATCTGCCGTCATGGGTGGCGGGCCCGCGCCTGGGGGCCGGAGTGCCCACCGAGGTGACGGCCGCCCCAGGAAGGTCCCCTACGGAAGAAGGTTCCTGGTGCCGCAGGTATCCCACCACTCGGGCTGGTGCGTGCTCAGGGTTCCGATGGTGCGGGTGAAGTAGGAGCCAGTTGCCGTTCAGGACCAGCGCGGCGCCCTCGGCGCGGCCGGCGCGCACACGGGCAACGTTCCCCTTGTAGCTGGGACTTATGGTGAAATCCGAGGGGTCTCTTATCGCCATCATGTAAACATTCTTATCAATTGGCACTGGCTGACAATATCGGGACCAATGCATCTGTTGATCTCTTGGTAGCCTCCACACTCCCGTAACCCAAAGAGACGGAGGGGTAGCCTTGTGTGATGCTCGCCGGATGAAGTGGATCAGTCGCCTCCTCATCTTGTTGGTGGGCGGCGGAATCGCCTCCGGAGGCGCACCAGCGCAAGCAGCCGAATCTGTCGCCGCGGGCCAGAATCCACGGGCCGACAGCCGGCACCAGGCAATCGCCACCATCACCCCTGCTGACCTTCCCCGTACGGAAGTAGGGCGCGGTCAGCAGAAAGTCCGAACTGGTCAGTTATGTACGGCCATCGCGCCGGCCGCTCGCGCCGCTGTCGGTGGCGCGGTGAAATCCTGCGTCGACACCACACCGCAGGCCGTGAGCCGTAGCGGCTCGGCGGGCACCACCGCTGCCAACGAGGCCTGCGACATCACCATGCCCGGCTACTGGACGTGGACGCGGACCAGCGGCCTGTGCCTGAATGGCATGACGGTCACCTACACCCTGTACAGCGACAGGGGCGCGGTGCTGGGCACCGGCGTCATGAACATCGTCACCAGCATGACCCTCAGCCAGAGCAGCGCCGCGTGGAACGAGTCGGTCACTGTCCGGGTGACCGGCGTGACGGGGCAGGTGAGGAGCCTCGACATCGCCTTCGATGTGGCTTGCACGTCGACCTGCTCCGCGACGACCAACCGACCCTGGCCCGGCTCACGGAATGTCGGTCCTGGCGCTTCGGCATCCGGCACGGTCACGTACCGAAGCGCCGTGGCATCCGGGGCGCGGGACACCAACATCCAGACCAAGTACCACATGTATGTCACGACGGCGGGCAGCATCCCTACCACGCCGAACGTCTACTGGGATAGCCCCCGTCCAAGCGCCGATCCGCTGCGACGCGGAACTCAGCACGCCCGGCTGCGTCATCCCGGAACGGCGGGCAATCCTTGAGTACTCCGTCTCGGATCGGAACCACGGCGAAGCCGCGCGCTCTACCAGTTCGCCCAGGCGTACCTTCGTGGCTGGGCTCCGCTGAGCCGGACCGACAGCCAGGCCATCGCGGACGCCAACCGGGAGCGCACCTGCGGCGCCGGCAGCAGCGACCCGTTCGTGTACATGCCGGAGTACGTCCCGAACGACTCGTGCGACGAGTTCCCCTTCGCCGGCACCTACGAGGGAGGAACGGACGGCAGGCTGTGCGCGGACATCCTCCCGCTGTACGAGAACGGTCAGTGGGTGCTCTACGAGGCTCGGGCAGACAAGCCGGTGACCTTCAACGAACCGTGCGTACGCGGCCATGTTGACGTAGACGCGAACTCCTCCGCCGGCGGCAAGTACGGTGCCTTCGTGAGGAACCAGCGTGTCCTCGACACCGAGAAGTTCGACGTCCACGCCGTGAGCTGACGAAGACGTGGCCGGGCGGGGGCCCGAAGAAGCCTCCGGCCCCGCCCGGCCCCCTGGGACAGCGCAGGAGACGTACATGAGTGAAACGACGGCCGGACAGTGGGCGTGGGCCGGGGATCCACGCCTGGCCATGTGGTGTGTGACATTCACCCGGGCCATCACGGCCCCGGAAGTGCTCGGGCGATACGGCGCGGACCCGCGAGTCGCCCGCCTGCTCGACGGCGACGAGGCCAACTCCTTGTACGCCGAGACCGCGCAGGAAGGGTCGATGTTGCGTGCCGGTTCCTTGGGCATGTGGTCGTTCTGTTTCGAGGAGCACGGCATCACCGGCGCCATGTCCGGCACATGTACCACCCTGTCCGAGGGCACCGAGACCCTCAGCGTCCTGCGTGGCGCCGACGGCATGAACAGCTTCGCCCACTGGCGTGACGGTCGACGCGTCGAGCGTTTCGAGCCCGGCATGACTTTCACGAAGCCGCAACCACCACACCCCTGGTGGGACGCTGTCGAGGTTCACCTCGCCTACGTCCTTCGCCGCATTCGCGGCTGATGCCGGTCCTGGAGGTGGTTGCGGCACACATCGGTGCCGCGCTCGACTCCCGCACCGTCGACGGGCCGCTACTCACCGCAGCTCTTGTGACCAGCGGGGAATCTCTCTCGCCAAGCCGCCCGCGTACCACCAGCCGCCGGCCGCCCGGGCGCCTGCTCCCCAGCCCTGCGTCCGTCCCACCTCGGGCTCAGATGGAAGGGCGGACCGAGGAACGCGAATAGGAGCATCCGCTGTCCGGGTCATCACGCGATCGCCCGACGGGGTCGACCTGCTGGTGTCTAGAGGTCGTCGAAGCGCTGTGGGTTGGTGACCGTGTCGGGTCCGTGGTCGCAGGGCAGCTGGTGCAGGTAGCGCCGGTAGCCGGGTTCGGAGACGAGGGTCCACACTCGGCTGGCAGGATCCGCGTGATGGCCGCTGAGGAAGGCTCGGGAGGTGATCGGGAATCCTCATCTGCCGGGTGTGCGGCCATCTGCGAGCGACTGCTTGCCTCGCCGGCCACGGCGTCGCCTTCGAACCGGAGAACGCCGCTCGACGTGAGCCGCGTGTGGTCTGGCGTCCTCTCATCGGTCATCCACCGCACAAGACCACCGCCGCGGCACGGTGGCGCAGTCACCGCACCCTGCAGCCGAGCGGTTCGCCGAGATCGCCGCCGAAACGCTGGACGCGGCGGCGTCACCGCCGATCACCGTCCCGTTGCAGGACGCGGCAGGCCCTGGAGCATCGTGTACGCCGCCCGCACGGCCGGCACCGGCGGATGACTTTGTCGATCGCGACTTCGGTACGTCCGGTGTCCAGCCGATGTCCGCGCTGTGGACGGCAGGCGCCGGTCGTCGTAGTACCGCAGCGAGCGGATCACCCACCCGTCCGACCGACCCACGAACCAGATGCGCTCAACGCAATGTTGCCAACGGCGTGACGTGTTCGACTGACCCACCCTGTACGACCCGGCCGCCGACCGTCACCCAGGCGTGGGCGGCGAGGGGTGCGGTGCTGGTGACGCCGAGGTGCAGTTCGCACGGGATGGCGCGACGTCGCAGCATGGCCCGGGTGGTCATGGCCCGCGGCAGGCACACGGGGTGCCAGGGCAGGAGGTTTCCGACTCGGTCCACCACTCGGGCGACACGGCGCGCTGCGGGCCAGCGTGGGCAGGCGTCCTCCGTCGCGGTGTCGGACCGCTCGACTGGTCCGAGCAGGCGCATGAGTCGTGGTCCCGAACAGACGGCGACCAGGATCTGGGCGGTCGTGAGCCGGGCGGCGGCCTCCAGCGCGAGGGCGATCGTGCTTGGCCTGGTCACGGAGTGACAGTGATCAGGCGTGCTCGCACCAGGTCGTCCAGGAATGCGGTCACGTCGTGGTGGCAGGTGTCGGGCTCCACCCCGTACTCGGTGCGCAGGGTGGCGCAGATGTCCTCCACGGAGGTCGGTTCCGCGATGAGTTCCCAGATGCGGGAGGCCACCCGGCTGAGACCGAAGTACGCACCCTGCTCGGGGTCGAGCATGACGATCTCGTCGTTGACGGTGGCGGTCAGTGCTGCGGAACTGCGCACCACCTGAGATGACAAAGTGACTGACACGGAACAAATGGTGCCATACCGTCTCTCGGGTAGGTCGGCTTTCGGGTGAAGACGGGTGAACACATGACGGGCTTCGCGGGCCTCGTAAGTCTGGACGGCCGGCCGTACGCCGAGCGTGATCTGGATGGCGCGATCACCGTGCTGACCGCTCTCGGCGCGGATGCCCGCGGATGCTGGGCCGGTCGAACGGGGGCGGTTGCGGCGGCAGTGGCGTCGGTCGTGCACTGTCGCGTCCCCGAGGACGACGAGGACCGGCAACCATGGGCGTCGGCCGAAGCCGGGACGGTGGTGGTCGCTGACGCGGTGCTCACGAACCGGGTGGAGTTGTGCCGGATGTTGGAACTGCGGGGTGCCGCGGCCGTACCGGACTCTTTGCTGATCGCCCACGCCTACACCCGGTGGGGCGCGGACTGCTGCCGCCGGCTGCGCGGTGACTTTGCCTTCGCAGTGGTGGACGGGCGGCGCGGGGGAGTGCTACTCGCCCGCGACCATCTCGGACGGCGACCGCTACACCTGTACCAGAGCGCTGGATGGCTCGGCTTCGGCAGCACCGCGCTCGCGGTCGCCGCAATGCCGCAGGTGCCGCTGGAACCGGACCTCGATCGGGCTGTCGAGTTCCTGGCTGTCGCCCAGGACACCCGACGCAGCTGGATCAGGGACGTCGCTCCCGTGCCGGCGGCCAGCACGATCTGGATCACCCCTGAGCGGACGCAACACCGACGTTACTGGTCGCTGGACGACACGCCCCGGCGGTCCGGGTCCGCCGCTGAGCACGCCGAGGAGCTGCGCACCGCAATGGACCAGGCGGTACGCGCGCACCTTCGGCATCGAGGTGGGGTCGGCGTGATGCTCAGTGGAGGCTTGGATTCGACCGCTGTGGCGGCGACCCTCGCCGAGCAGGTCGCCCCCGCGCGGCTGCGCACCTACACCTCGGTGCCGCCAGCTGGCTGGACGGGATCGGCGAACGGACGGGACACCGACGAATCCTCCCTGGTCAGGCTGCTGGCCGGCGCGCATCCCAACCTTGCGCCGGCCTTCGTCGACGCCGTTGGCGCCCATGCCATCGACGGTGATGACGCCTATTTCGCGGCCGGAGGTACCCCGGTGCGCAACACCCTCAACATGATGTGGGTCAGAGCCATCCACCAGCGGGCGGTGACCGACAACGTGTCAATCCTGTTCACCGGCGGCATCGGAAACCTGACCTTCTCCCGGGACGAGCCTCGGTGGTTGGTGGACCTGGCGCGTGCCGGGCGGCTAATTGAGGCGTGGCGGGAGGCCGCCGCCTGGTCGGCCCGGCGCGGCTGGCGCGAGACCCTGGTCCAGGGGGTGTTGCGTCCGATGCTGCCCGGGTCCATGCACCGACTGATCGAGCTACGTCGTGGCCACCGGTCTACGGCCGCCCAGTGGCTGGCCGCGAGCCCGCTGCGGCCGCACCTGGCCACGACCGCGCTCGCGGCACGCATCGCCGGCGGCATCGACGCCTACCGGAGGATCTCCGGCCTCGGCCGCTTCGTCGACGACAATGCCCAGCACGCCGAGGTGATGGCCACTCTCGATGTGCGGTGCCGTGGCCGTGTCGTGGACCCCACCGCCGACCTCGCCCTGATCGAGCTCTCCGCCAGGCAGCCGGGTTGGGCGCGTCGCCATCGCGGACGGGGTCGGGCCGCCGCCCGCGCCAGCATGGCGGGACGGGTCCCGGACGGCATCAGACTGCGTGTGGTTCGCGGTGCCCAACTGCCCGACTGGTACGACCGGATCACCGACCGGCGCGACGAGATCCGCGACGAGTTCGCCGCCGCGCGGGTGGATCCGGCCACTCAGGAGCTGATGGACCTGCCCCGTCTCGACGCGCTGATACGCGACTGGCCGACTCCGGACCAGGCCGGTGATCCGGTGGTGGCGCGGGATTACACGCTGCTGCTGCCCCGAGCGCTGGCGACGAGTAAGTACCTGCGCTGGCTTCGTCACTATGCAACGGCCGACCGGCGCAGCGTCGCGGCACCACCACCGCAGGCCCGTGAACGCGCCTCGCACTTCGCGCCGTGATCGGCGGCTTCCCTGATCGTTGCCGACACCCGGACGGTGGTGGACAGGTGGCGGGCGGCTTCCGAACCGTCAGTCGACACCATTATGAAAGATTATCGGAAATTGGCCGCATCGAGGTCATTCGGTTGGCGAATTCTTTCGTCCTTGCCTGTCCTGGCCGAGCTGGCTTCGGTCGGAAACAACTTCTGCGGGGGTGGGTGGGGCTGTCGAATGTCCTGCGTGATGCCGGTGTGAAATGTCAGAATCGCAGAGGCGTCAAACGCCGTAAGAGAGGGAAGCGGGCTTTTCCGCACCTTAGATTCAACAGGAGGAAAGATGAGCATGTCACGTCCGAGCGGATCGGGGAACCGCTTGTCACAAGGCGAGAGCAGGCCGGTTTGGTCGCCCCCGCGCCTGAATCGCCTGGCGGCGGGAGCCACGGCCAGCGGTGTGTTGCTGATCCTCGACGCACTTATCGGCTTGGACTCCTAGCCTGGCCAGTGGCTTGAATCTGCTTTCCCGAGGCCGCGCTGCCTATTGGATGCGGTCAAGTCGCAACTGGTGCGAGTCTCGCTCGTAGGTGTCGCCAGGATGGTCGAGATCATGGCGTTCGGCCATCCTGGCGAGGACCTATGAAAGGGGCAGTTGAGATGCAGACGTACGGTCCCGGGCGAATAGCCCATCCTGATCGGGAGCAGACAGTTACGGCCGCGATGTTTCTCAATCGAAAACTGATGCGATGCCTGATGCTGGACGCGGTCGGTGCGCGCCTGGTCGCGGATTTCCGGCAGCACGGAATCGATTCGATCCTGCTCAAGGGACGCAGCATCGTTGACCGGTTGTACGACGGCAAGGCAGTGAACCGCAGCTATCGCGACGTCGATCTGCTCGTCGACCCGCGTCGGCATGCCGACGCCGAGGCCATCCTCACAGATGTGGGCTTTGTCGACCTGATGGCCGGCGCCCGGCGCAACGAGCGCGCCCCTCATGCGTCCACCTGGCGCCGCACCTCGGATCAGGCAACCGTGGACCTGCACATCACGCTCGCCGGCTGTGGCGTGCCCCCGGTCCGCGTATGGTCGCTGCTGCGGGAGCACACTCGGCGATCGACGATCGGGACGACCGAGGTGGCCGTGCTCGACGACGTGGCGCTGGCCTGTCACCTGGCACTGCACGCGGCACGTACCGGCGTGAAGGACCCCAAACCACCGAGCGATCTCCGGCGTGGTCTGGAGATTCTCGGCGACGACACGATGCGGGCAGCGGCGACGGTGGCCGCGCAACTCGGCGCGATGCCTGCGTTTGTGGCGGGGCTGCGTATGGTTCCCGAGTCGTCCAAGCTGGCCGATGAGCTCGGCGGAGGGGTGTACGTACCAGTTGAACTCGCGGTGCGGGCCCTGACCGAGGTGCGCGGCACGGGAACTCTGAACGCTTTGCACGCCGCTCGTCCCTGGCGGCGTCCTCTGCTCGTCGTGCAACGGGTCTTCCCGTCGAAGGTGGTGTTGCGGCGGTCGATGCCGCTCGCCGCGCGGGGCACCTTCTGGCTCGTCGCGTGTTATCTGCTCCGGCCGGTCTGGATGGCCACCCAACTATCGTCGGCGATCCGTGCCTGGCGGCGAGCCGCGCGCGCGTGGGCGGTCCGTCCGCGGTGAAGGCGGAGTGCTCCTTCACCCCTCGACGAGAACGCTGTCTCCGTGAGCCGTGCCGACCTGCTCGATCAGCCGCCCACGTCGTAGTTCCAACACCCGGTCGCAGGCCGACAGGGTGCTGGCACGGTGGGTGACGATCAGCACCGCCGCGTGTTGACGGACCCGTTCGATCGTGTCCCGCACGATGGCTTCGGTGTGGGTGTCCAGAGCGCTGGTGGGTTCGTCGAGCACGAGCAGTCGTGGCTTACCCGCCAACGCTCGGGCCAGGGCGATTCGCTGACGCTGCCCACCAGAGAGTGCCCGGCCAAGGGGGCCGACCGGGTGCGACAACCCTTGCGGCCAGGATCGGAGATCCTCGTCCAGCCCGGCCGCCTGGGCGGCACGCTGCACGTCGACCTCTTCGATGCCGTGGCGCAAGAACCGGATGTTCTCCGCTACCGTCCCGTCGAGCAGAGCGGGATCCTGCGGCACCAGCGAAACCTGGCTGAGCCAGCTGGTGAGGGAGACGTGGCGGATGTCGACGTCATTGACGGCGATCCGGCCCCGAGTGGGTTGGGCGAGCCGGAGCAGCAGGTGAAGGAGCGTCGACTTGCCGGCGGCGTTGCCGCCGACGATGCCCACGACACTGCCTGGACGCAGGGTCAGGTCGACGCCGGCCAAGGTCGGTTCGCTCGTCGACGGGTATGTGAACCAGACGTCCTCGAACCGTACGACCTCCAGGCGCGGTGCGGGGCGGCCGGTGGTGCTCGGGGCGGCCCTGCGGTAGCGCTCGATCGCGGTGCTTATCTGGTTGAGGCTTGCCTGGCGGTCGGAAAGGGCCTGCAAAGCCGTGGAGATCTGTTGTCCCAGGCCGACCGCACGCACCACCAACAGCACGATGGCGCCGATCGAACCGATCGCGATCACCGTGGTCTGACTGACGACGGCCAGGGCCAGACCCACGCCGAGGATGGTGAGGTCGCGACTCACCGTGGGTACCATCCTCGACTCGAACCGGACGCGGGCGGTGAGCCGCGCGGCCTTTTCAATTGGTGTGCGCGCCCTGCGGGGGCCAACCGTGTGCACGCCGTTGGCCCACATGTCCCTGCTGAGCAGGGTGGTTTCGCCGATGATGGCGGCTAGGTCGTCGTTCGCGCGGACGGCGTCGCGGGCGAGCCGACGCGTCCTGGCCCGAAACGGGTGGGCGACCGCCAGGCCCGCCGTGCCGACCGTGACGATGGCGAGAGCAGCGACCGGACTGATCACGACGGCGGTTACTGTGAGTACGGCCATCTGCGCAGCGGCGACGAGCGCCGACGACGCGGTGAGCATTCCCTGGCTGACGGTCACGGCGCAACTGCTGACGAGTTCCTGCAGGGAACCGGGCCGCTCGGCGGCCTGCTGGTGCCACCCCGCATTGCAGTACGAGGACAGCAGTCGCGACCGGACGGTGACGGTGGCTTCGGTGCAGACGGTCATGATGAGGCGTTCGGAAAGCCAGTGCAGGTAGCCCGCGAGCAGGGTGCATGCGGCCAGCGCGGTCACCGCGTGGGGCAGCGGAAGCTGGTAGAGGCCGATGAGGGGGTTCATCGTGGATCTGCCGTCGTCGCCGGTCACGGCCAGGGCCAGGGTCACCAATTGGACGATGAGAGCCGCCTCGACGATGCCTTTGACGAGACCCAGACAGGCGAGTGCGGCTAGTTTGACTTCACCTGAGCGGACGTCTGAATAGACGGATCGAAACCAGGCGGTGATGACAACCGTCGGGCGACGGGCAACCAGGAGCATACTGTCGATCTTAAGGTGCATATGTCTATTTTGTGCTAGAAAGAGAACTCATGGAGGTATGTCAGGACCGATTGATCGCTGCGGTGCCGACGGTGTTCGGGGCCAAGGTGGAGGCCGGTCGGGTCGACCGTAGGGTGTCGAATCCGATCATCGCTACGCCCTGGTTGACGGCGGACGCCTCGGAGGCGGTACTGGAGATCCCCGGTGCTGCCAGGTTCCACGTCTGGCAGGGCCGGCACGTCCAGGTGCAGGTGATGCCCGGGGCATCGGCCTCAGTGATCCGCATGTGGCTCGAAGGCATGGTCGCCTCGCTGGTCCTCATCCAGCAACGCCGATTCGCCCTGCACGCCTCGACGATCCGGGTAGGAGGACGCCTGGTGGCAGTGGCCGGGCCGAGCGGTGCGGGAAAATCGACTACCGCCGCACTCCTGGCCGGCCGAGGGCACTCCATCGTCACTGACGAGGTCACCGCCGTCGACTTTGCCGTGCGGGAGGGCGTCGTCATCCCCACCGTCTGCCCGTCAGGTCGCCGGTTGAGGCTGCGGCGGGAGACCGTGGAACGTCTCGGCATGAGCCGGGACGGTGGCGAGGAGATAATCGGAACGGGCAAGCTCGGCTTTCCCCTCGTCCCCACCGATCACGACGAACTGTCCCTGGAGTTGGTGGTCGTCCTACGCCCGGAGGGCGGCGAGGTGGTGTCGGATGTCCACGCGTTGACGGGCCCGGCAGCCCTCACGGCTCTCATCACCAACACGCTCCGGCCCTATTTCTGCATCCTTCAGCATCAGGCGCATCTGCGGTGGATAGCCGGCCTGGCCAGTGCCGTTCCGATCGTTCAGCTGGACCGGCCGTCGAACCGATGGACCGGGAGTCGGGTGGCGATGCTGATTGAGGAGGCGGCGATGGGTGGACGGGATACCGACGGACTCCGCCCTCGCCACGCCGCCGAATCCAACTCGACGCCCCGGGCCGACCTACCTGTCGCGCCGCTCACTCCGTCATCGGCCGGCTGACGCGAGCAGCGACGTCGCACGGAGCTGCGCTGCGCGCACACCGGCGCCTGCTGGCGTCCGTGGTCGCGTGGAAACCCACGCCGAAAATCGGTACTCGGACGGTGTGTTATCCAACACCGTGAACCTCCGTGGTCGCTAAAGGACGTCTCGTAACTCGGTGGAGGCGTTGCCTGGTACCGGTGCTGGTGTCATCCGAGCAGGATGATGTTGTGGAGGTGGGCGATGCCGGATGCGGTGTCGGTCGATGTGTGGGCGGCGCGGCGGTAGTCGCGGAGGATTTTGAAGGTCTTCATCCGGGCGAGGGCGTGTTCGACCTGGGCTCGGACGGTGCGGTGCTGCTTGTTCAGGTTCTTCTTCCAGCAGGTTAGTTCACTGCCGTTAATGGGTTTGCGGTAGGGGATGATCACGTCGGGGTTGCTGCGGTAGGCGCCGTCGGCCATGACCGGCCTGCCTGCGAGCTTGGCGTCGATGCCGCAGGTGCGGTAGACAATGGTGTCGTTGCGGTTGCCGGGCTGCGGGTCGCCCAGGGCGACGACGAGGCGGGTGTGGGCGTCGATGGCGACCTGCAGGGTTCGTGGAGTAGCGGTAGTTCTTGCTCGGTGCGGCGAGGCGGTGGTCGCGGGTCGGGACAAGGGTGCCGTCGACGATGGCGATCTGGTCGACCCGGCGTCGGCGTACCGGAGCCAAGGCGAGGAGCGGGCCGAGGGTGTCGATGACCCGGTGCGCGGCGGAGTGCGACACCCCGAACAGCGGACCGATCTGCCGCATCGTCAGGGTCGTCCGCCAGTGCGCGGCGACCAGCAACACCCGATCAGCCAGATCGAGCGACCACTGCCGCCCCGGCCGACCATCTGCGATCGCGTCACCGCCCCGCTCGGAGACCAGCCTGACCAGCCGGCGGAACTGGACGGGCTGCAGCCCGGTGAACGGGAAGATCCACTCTGGGCGGGCTGCCGAGATCACCTGCACCCCGACATGATCCATCATGGACGAACGCCGGAGTTACGAGACGTCCCTTTGGGCAGCTGTTCGACGCGGTGTTGTTCATGTACGCGCTCAGCGTCGACGGCGACTGGCGACCGGCGTGGGAGCAGGCGGTCGGCCTGCTGCGGCCCGGCGGGCGGATGACAGGGGTCAAGGTGATGCGCGGTGGGCACGTGCACGTGGTCTCCGGCACGCAAGCCGCCTACCTTGACCTCGCCGGGCTTACCGGTTGGTGACGAGTTCCCGTACGGGGATGCCGGCCGGTGTGCCGCCGGGTAGCGTCGCGGCGTGATCGACAATGGGCTGCGACCCACCTGGCCTGCGGTGAGGTGCTCATGACCGACCTGGATCTGTTGGTGCTCGGCGGCGGTACCGCCGGCTTGGTCTCCGCCGTGATCGCCGGCGGGCTCGGTGCCCGGGTGGCGCTGATCGAACGGGACCGTACCGGCGGTGAGTGCCTGTGGACCGGGTGTGTGCCGAGCAAGGCGTTGATCGAGGCGGCCGACCTGGCGCACCGGATGCGCCGCGCCGACCGGGTCGGCCTGACCCCGGTGGAACCGGACATCGACCTGACGGGCGTGATGGCGCATGTGCGAGCGGCCCAGGAGGCGATCGCACCGCATGACGCACCGGAACGGGTCCGCGCGGCCGGAGCCGAGGTCATCACGGACGAGGCCGTCTTCGTCGGTCCTCGGCGGGTGCGGCTGGCCTCTGACGGCCGGGAGGTGACGGCGCGGTGTGTGCTGGTGGCGACCGGATCGCAGCCGCAGCTGCCGCCGGTGCCGGGGCTGGCGGCGGCCGGCCCGCTGACCAGTGACACCATCTGGGACCTGCAGGTTCTGCCGCCGCGGCTGCTGGTGCTCGGCGGCGGGCCGGTCGGCTGCGAACTCGGTCAGGCGTTCGCCCGTCTCGGCAGCGCGGTGACGCTGGTGGAGCGGGCGCCGCGGCTACTGCCCCGCGAAGATCCAGAGGTCGGGCAGCTGATCACCGACCGGTTACGCGACGAGGGCGTCGACGTGCGCACCGGCACACAGGTGACCGAGGTGGCCGCCGCCGACCCGTGGCGGGTGCGATTGACCGGGGACCAGCCGGGGGCGGTCGGTTTCGACCGGATCCTCGTCGCGGGCGGGCGACGGCCGCGCACCGCCGAGTTGGGCCTGGGAGCTGCCGGCGTGGCCGTCACCGACCAGGGTGCGGTCCGGGTGGACAGCCGGATGCGGACCACCGCCCCGGGTGTGTACGCCGCCGGCGACGTCACGGGCGTGCTGCCCTTCACCCACGTCGCTGCCCACCAGGCGGGCACGGCCACGCTCAACGCGCTGTTCTGGCTGCCGAGCCACGTTCGCTACCTGCCGATGCCGTACGTGATCTTCACGGACCCCGAGGTCGCCCGGGTCGGCCTGCGCGCCGCGCAGGCCCGCCACCGGTGGGGCGACCGCGCCATCATCACCCGCCTCGACCTGACCGAGGTGGACCGGGCGGTGGCCGCCGGACGCACCGACGGGTGGGCGCAGCTGGTCGCCGATCCGCGGGGGCGGCTGGTCGGCGCCACCGTGGTGGCGCCCGCCGCGGGTGAGGTCATCGGTGAACTGGCCGCGATGGTCGCCCGCCGCGGCCGGCTCACCGACCTGTACCGCACCGTGCACCCCTACCCGACGTATGCACTTGCCGCCGTCGACGCCGTGGGCGAGCACCTGCAGGCGCGGCTGCTGACCCCGGCCACCCGCCGGCTGACCCGGCCACTGCTGGCCGCGCTGCGCACCGCCGCCCGTACCAGATGAAGCCGCAGCGCGATCCGCGGGCGATCGCCCGCGCGGCCGGACGGGTCCGGCGCATCCTGGTGCCCTACCACCGTGCGCGGGTCATCGGCATCGAACACATCCCGTCCGGTCCGGCGCTGTACGTCGCCAACCACAACGGCGGTTTCTACACCGGCGACACCTACCTGTTCGCCGCGGCCGTGCACCACGCGCGGGGACTGGCCGACACACCGTGGGTGCTCACCCACGACCTCGGGCTGACCCTGCTCGGGCGCTGGCTCCGACCACTCGGCGCCGTGCCCGCCGACTTCGCCACCGCCGTGGCGCTGCTCACGAAGGGCGACAAGGTCCTCGTCTATCCGGGCGGCGACGCCGACGGTGCTCGCCGCTGGACCGACCGACACCAGGTGATCTTCGATGGTCGCGTCGGCCATGCGCGCCTCGCGGTCGCCTGCGGCGTGCCGGTTGTTCCGGTCGCCGCAGCCGGCGCGCACAACACCGCCGTGGTCCTGTACGACGGTGCCGCCGTGGCCCGGCTGCTACGCACCCGACGGTGGCTGCGTCTCGCACGGTGGCCGCTGCTGCTCAGCCTGCCATGGGGGCTGACCTTTCTCCCCGCGGTGCCCTACCTGCCACTGCCGGCCCGGATCACCGTCAGGATCGGTCCGCCCATTTATTTCGAACGGCACGGCCCGGAGGCCGCCGCCGACGACGAGTACGTCGCCCGCTGCGCCGCTCGTGTGCGTGACACTGTGCAGGCGCTCCTTGACGGCTCGGCCAGCCAGGCTCGCCGTTGACGGTCGTGGCCGCCACCTGCGGGATGGAGCAGACCCGCACTCATGCCCGGTCGTCCGACGCACGGTCAGGTCCCGCCGGGCGGGCGACGGCCCGGCGGGCAGGTAGCCGGCGCCGCAGGGTGATCCCCGCGGCCAGGGCGAGCAGCGCCAGCACCGCCACCGCGACCGTCCACGGACCCAGCTCTGCCAGCCAGGTGCTGACCGCTGTCTGGACGGTGCCGGCCGCGTCGATGATCGGGTCGTCCACGGCACCGCGACCGGAGAAAGTCCGCACCTCGTACCAGCCGTACCAGGCCACGTACCCGCCGGTGACCACCAGCAGCAGCCCGGCGACCCGCCCGAGCAGCGAGTAAGCCCGGCGGGCGCGGCGTACCAGCGACTCACGGGCCAGCGCGACGGCCAGCGCGGCTGCCCCCACCGCAAGCCCCATACCGAAGGCGTACGCCACGAACAGGGCGACGCCGGACAGGGCGGATCCGGCGCGGAATGCGGCGACCACGACGGCGAGGAACGGGCCGATGGTGCATCCGAGCGAAGCGATCGCGTACGCCGCACCGAACAGCACCATCGAGCCGAAGCGCCGGCGGACCTCCGGCCCGGTGGCCAGTTTCGGCGCGAAGGTGGGCAACTGGCACCCCGCCAGCAGCCAACCACCGGCAGCCACCAGGGCGAGCCCGATGAGGATCGACACCCAGGGCAGGTGACGGGCGACCGCGTCCGCCGCGGGGGCGGCGAGCAGCCCGAACGCGCCGAACACCGCGACGAATCCGAGCGTCATGGCACCGGTCAACGCGACCGCCCGACCGACGGACGCAAGCGCGTCCCGTTCGGCTGATGGCTCGTCACCCAGCACCAGCATCGACAGGTACGCCGGTAGCAGTGCGAAGCCACAGGGGTTGACCGCAGCCAACAGCCCGGCACCGACGGCGAGGCCGTACGGGGTGTCTGTCATGGTCAGCTCAGCTCGCTGACCCGCTTGCGCAGGTCCTGCTGCGACAGTGGTCCCGAGTGCACGACAGTGCCGGCGGAGTCGAGCAGCACGTACTGCTCCTGGCTGGTCACCTCGAAGCGGCGCCATACCTGACCGTCGTCGTCGGCCAGGTTGGGGAAGCGCTCGATTCCGGTCTGCTTCGCGAACCGCCGCATCGCCTCGTCGCCGCTGCCGAGCCCGGCCACGCCGATCACGTTTACCCGGCCTGCGTTGTCCCGCTGCACAGCGGCGACCTCGTCGGCCACCGCGCGGCACCGGGTACACCAGGCCGCCCAGAACCACAACACCGCCGGCTTGCCGACGAGGCTGCTACCCGCGAAGTTCTCACCGTCGATCGTCCGGGCAGTGAACGAGAGCGCCTGCGGGACCGTCGTTTCCGTCCCGCTGCTCGCCGTCGGCGCGGCGGCACCCGACGGTGTCGGCTGAGCCACTGTGCTCGGCCCGGCAGTCGTGCTCTTCGGATCGGCGGGCTGCTCCGTGCCACCGCAGGCGGTCAGGGCGAGGACGGCTGCGGTGAGGGCGGCGACGGCGGGGGCGGTACGGATGCCGGGCATGATCGGATGCTAACCCGGCCACCGGCTCGGGCGGCCTTACGAGCTCCTTACGGGCGGCGTATACCGCGGAACTGCTCGTCGTCGGTTACGACCTGACCTGGCTGCAGCAGCCGTCGGCCGTCATCGCCGGCTTCAGTCGAACAGCCGGTCGAGTGCTTCCTGTTCGAGGTCGCGCCAGCGCTGGGAGTCCTTCAGCGCCTTGGCGATCTCCTTCTCGTCGAGGTGGTGGGCGCCCTCCTCGCGGATGCACGCGACGTTGAACGGCCCGCCGACCGACGGTGAGGTCAGATCCAGCGCCTCCAGCACCCGTATCACGCCCACCACGCCGTACTCGACGGTGCGCGTGGTCATCCGGAAGTGGGACAGCAGCGCGCCGGCCTGCTGGGCCATCGGCGCGCCGGAGCCGATGGCGTGGAAGCCCACGTCCTCGTAACGGCCGATGAGCCCGTTGGGGTTGATCTCCACGATCCACGGCGCGCCCTGGCTGTAGCCGGCCGCGAGCAGGTACGCCGACACCCCGCCGCCGTCGTCCTCGCCGGGCACGTCCGGGATGTAGTTCTCGTAGTGCTTCTTGAAGACGGGCAGGACGCGCTCCTGCAACTCGTCGCCGATGTCGGGTGCTTCGAGGATGGCGGTGGCCGAGTCCTCAAGGAGGGGGCGCAGGTCGTTGAGTACTCCCCGCGCGCCGCTGCCGCCCCAGGCGGCGCAGGAGCCCAGCGGGTGCAGCTTCCGGGCGGGGAAGCTCAGGCCACGGTCGCTGTCGGTGATCTGGGAGTCCGCGCCGATCACCACCCCGTCGCTGCAGACGACGGCGAGTACGACGGTCATGGGGTCCTCCTGGGCGGGGGTGCGGGGTTGGGGCGCGAGGTACCCGGCATTCCGCCTGCCTACACCCCGACAGGTGTCGGTCCGTGTTGTCCTACTGTGCCGGCGAGACGCCCGGCTGGAGTGTCCGGGGTGGATCTCCGTCGTCCGAGTTCGTCGACGGCGGTGTCCCGGCCGAGTCGATGACACCAGGCTGTGGTGCCGGCTGGAACGCCACGTCGGTCACGTCGGCGGCCAGCTCGGTGAAATCGGTGCCGTACGCGGCGGGCTCGACGATCCGCAGCACCAGTGCGAACGGCCGGTCGGCGCCGAACTGGCGGTACAGCTCGGGGTGGTACCGGGCCAGGTAGCGGGCGCCGGCGAGGTTGCTGCCGGCGGTCAGGCCACCGATGAAGAACACCGGGCGTCCACCGACCGGCCCTCAGAAGCGGGCGAGCAGGACGTAGCTGGTTTCCGGACTGTAGACGTACTCGGTGCCGCCGACGGTGAACGACAGTCGACGCTTCTCCTCGTCGAAGACCTCGTACGCCACGCCACGGAGGATCGCGCGTACGTGCGTGACGCTGCGCGGGCTCGCGCCGCCGGGGCCGCCGACGCAGAACTCGGTCAACCGGCCGATCTCGCCGGTCGGTTGGTTCTCGCCGACCCGGTCCGCCCGGGCGCCGCATTCGCGGGCGATGGTCGCCAGCTCACGAGCGCGGCGACGTCGCGGCGGTGGACGCTGAACTCGCGCGGCGACGAGGCGTGCCGGGACACCACCAGCAGGCAGCTCGCTCCGGCGGCGAGGCCGAAGAAGGCACGGGCCCGGTTCAGCTTGTGTCGCCGCAGCAGGAAGCCCGTGAGCCAGACGGCCGTGCCGGCGATGACACTTGCCAGCAGATTGATCAGCAGGTCGCCCATGCGGTGATGATGTCCGATCCCGTCGGGTCAGCTGCGGGGTAGTACGCCCAGCAGGGCCGCGGTCAGGGCCAGCTTCAAGGCGTCCTTCAACTCCATGTGGAAGCGGGCCAGGCTTGGTTCGGCCTGGTAGGCCGCCGCCAGGCTGGGTGGGGGAGTGGCGTACGCCGACAGCGAGCCGGCCATGACCAGCGTTTGCAGGCCGAACAGCTCCGCGTTCTCGCCCAGTTCCGGCAGATGCTGCTGGACCAGTTCGGCCATGGTGGCCAGGTGGGCCAGGGAGGCGCGCTTGTGGCGTACGGCGACCTCGACGGAGACGTTGTGTTCCAGGACGCTGCCCTGCGCGCCGAAGAGGTCGCACAGCACCACGCGACCGGAGAGTGAGCGGCTGAGGATCTCGGCCACCGCTACCGCCCGCTCGGCCATGGGTAGCTTCGCGTCGATGCCGTTGGTCAGCTCGGCTGTCAGGTCGGCCAGCCACTCCGCCAGGAACCGGTCCAGCAGTTCCAGCAGCACCGCCTCGCGGGACTCGAAATAGCGCAGCACGTTCGGCTTCGCCAGACCTGCCCGGCGGCTGAGTTCGTTGAGCGTGACCGCGGCCACCGGCATCTCGTCGAGCATCGCCGACGCGGCGTCGAGGATCGCCTGCCGGCGGATCTCCCGCTGCTCCTCGGTACGCGCCCGCTGGAATGTCACGGTCGCCATCCTAACTTACGTACCGTCGGTACGTTGACAACGTACCGATAGTACTTTAGCGTTACGGACACAAGATACCTCCGGTACGTAAAGGGAGTCTGGCATGGGCGAGAAGTGGACGACGGCGAACATTCCGGACCAGCGCGGGCGGGTGGCCGTGGTGACCGGGGCCAACACCGGCCTGGGGTACGAGACCGCGAAGGCCCTCGCCGAGCGCGGGGCAGCCGTGGTGCTCGCCGTCCGCGACATCGGCAAGGGTGAGCGGGCGGCGGCCCGGATGGCCGGCGATGTGACCGTGCAGGAACTGGACCTGACCTCGCTCGACTCCGTCCGGACCGCGGCGGCGGCACTGCGCTCCAGGTTCGACCGGCTCGACCTGCTGATCAACAACGCCGGCGTGATGTACACCCCGAAGCAGACCACCCGGGACGGCTTCGAGATGCAGTTCGGCACCAACCACCTCGGCCACTTCGCGCTGACCGGCCTGCTGCTCGACCTGATGCTGCCGGTGCCCGGCTCCCGGGTGGTGACGGTCAGCAGCGTCGGTCACCGCATCCGGGCCGCGATCCACTTCGACGACCTGCACTGGGAGCGGTCGTACCGCCGGGTCGCCGCCTACGGCCAGTCCAAGCTGGCGAACCTGATGTTCACCTACGAGTTGCAGCGCCGGCTCGCCCCGCTCGGCACCACGGTCGCGGTGGCCGCGCACCCCGGCGTGTCCAGCACCGAACTCGCCCGCAACAGCCCCGCAGCGCTCCGGCTTCCGCTCACCTGGCTCGCGCCGCTGATCGCCCAGACACCGGCGATGGGCGCGCTGCCGACCCTGCGCGCCGCCACCGATCCCGCCGTGCTCGGCGGCCAGTACTACGGTCCCGGTGGACGCCAGGAGGTCATGGGCCACCCTCGGCTGGTCACCTCCAGCCCGGAGTCGTACGAGGTGGCCGTCCAGCAGCGACTGTGGGCCGTCTCCGAAGACCTCACCGGAGTCACGTTCCCCGTCGTCCAGGCCCAGCCGAACTCGTTCGCCGCCGGACCGGTCACCGCGGGGTAGCCCCGCGACACCTACGCGAACGGGCCGTTCTGGGTGAAGGCGTACTCGGCGAAACGGGTACCGATCCGATGGTGGGCCTCGGCGCTCGGGTGCAGGCCGTCCGGTAGCGGAAGGTCGACGGCGTCAGCCGGGCCGTACAGGGTGGTGCCGTCGAGGTAGTGCAGGTTCTTGTCGGCGGCGCGTCGCTCGGCCAGCGAGCTCAGCTCACGCCGGATGACCTGGAGCGTCAGGCGTCCCAGCGCGACGTCCCCCGGTGTTCCGGTCGCGACGAAACGCACCTGGTCGGTGCCGATCGAGTCGGGGTCGATCGCGCCCGGCCCGGGGGTGTCCTCGTGGATGCCGCAGAACAGCGGCGAGATCAGCAGCAGCGGGACGTCCGGGTGACCGTCGCGGATGGTGTCGAGGAAGCCGTGCACGGCGGGGACGAAGGTGCGTAGCCGCATCCCGTCGAGGTTCACCACGTTGATGCCGAGCTTGACGCTGATGTAGTCGGCGGGGGCGTCGCGGATCACGCGGGCCAGGAACGGGTCGACGAACGCGCTGCCGCCCAGCCCGAGGTTGCGCAACTCGACGCCGGCCCGGCGGGCGGCGACGGCCGGCCAGGTCTCGCTGGGTGCGAGCGCGTTCGAGCCGTGACTGATGGAGCTGCCATGGTGTACCCACAGCGGCAGGGTGGCGTCGTCCGGCTCGATCGGGGCGTCCGCCCGCAGGTCGACAAGTTCGACGCTCTCGTTGTGCGGCAGCCAGACCTCGATCCGGTGCCGGCCGGCGGGCAGCCCGGAAACGCGTGTGGTGTGCGCCTGCCCGGGATGGAAGACGCTCTGGCCGGTGGTGAGGTCGACCTCCACCCGGTCGCCGCCGCCGAGCGGGTCGCGGAGGGCGAGTACGCCGTCGACATAGACGTCGATGCGGCCACGCGATCGCTCGGCGCCCAGGTAGGTGATCCGGGTCGGGTGGGTCACCAGGTCGAGCGTGCTCGCCGCGGTCCGGAAGACGAGGCGTACGCCGGAGGGCTGGCTCTCCATCGCGAGCAACTGACCGTCCGGGAACTGCTGCCGTACCCAGGCCGGCAGCCGGTGTGGCCGGATGCCGCGCGGGGTCACCTCGGTCTCGGCGACGCCGCGGAGAAGGTCGGAGGAGACGGTCATCGGTGGTCCTTAGGGTTGAAGGGTCTGGGGCTGGAGCCCTGGATGCCCAGGACGGCGGGGTGTGGCTGATCGGTGGTTGCCGCTCGGTGGCTCGAGAGGAATGGCCGCCCTGCCGTTCTGGACGCCCCGGCCGCTGATTGAGATCTGTGCGAGTCGTCGCTGTCTAAGGACCTGCCGGCGGGGTTGTCCACGGGGTTGACCTGCGCGGAGGGGAGGTCGGGCCGGGTGACGGCTCGGGAAGTGATGTGGGTCGGCGTCGATGCTGGGAAGCAGGCGCACCACGCGGTGGCGGTGGATGCCGAAGGGCGGCTGTTGTGGTCGACGCGAGTCGCCAATGATCAGGCCGCGATTGAGGCGCTGGTCGCCCGGGCTGGCCGCAGCGGTGCTGAGGTGTGCTGGGCTGTCGACCTGACCTGTGCTGCCGCGACGCTGCTGTTGGCGCTGCTGGTCACGGCCGGTCAGCGAGTGGTCTACGTGCCCGGGCGGACTGTGAACCGGATGGCCGGCGCGTTCGCCGGTGAGGGCAAGACCGACGCCAAGGACGCCCGGATCATCGCCGACACCGCCCGGCTGCGTCGGGATCTGACCGAACTGTCCACGCCGAACGAACTGGTGGTGGAGATGTCCCTGCTGGTCGCTCAGCGGGCTGATCTGATGGGCGACTGGGTGCGCGGGGTGAACCGGCTGCGGGAACTGCTCACCGCCATCTTCCCGGCGCTGGAACGGACGTTCGACTACACCACCCGCAGCGCGCTGATTCTGGTCGCCGGCTATCAAACCCCACAAGCGATCCGCGAGGCCGGCCCGGACGGTTTGGCCGCCCACCTCAGCGAGGCGGGCGCGTGGCGCAAGGGCATCCCCAGCATGGTCGACAAGGCCCTGGCCGCCGCTGCCGCACAGACCATACGGCTGCCGGCCGAGGCCACCACCGCGGCGCTGATCGCCCGGCTGGCCCGTCGACTGCTCGACCTGGACCGGGAAATCAAGGACACCGACAAGCTGCTCACCGAGCGGTTCCGCACCCACCCACAAGCGAAGATCATTGAGAGCATGCCCGGCATGGGCCCAATCCTCGGCGCCGAATTCCTCGTCGCCACTGGCGGCGATCTGGCCGCGTTCGGTACCTCGGCACGCCTGGCCGCCTACGCCGGCCTGGCGCCGGTGCCCCGCGATTCCGGCCGCCGCACCGGCAACCTGCACCGCCCAAAGCGCTACCACCGCGGCCTGCGCCGGGTCTTCTACATGGCCGCCCTGTCCAGCCTCCGCGCCAGCGGCGCCTCCCAGGCGTACTACCGACGCAAACGCGAGGAACGACTGCGCCACACCCAGGCCCTCATCGCCCTGGCCCGCCGACTCGTCGACGTGCTGTGGGCACTCCTTCGTGACAATCGCCAGTTCCACGACTCACCCCCACTCACCGCGAGGGCTTGACATGGTCATTGAGATTCCCTTCGGTGGGCCAGGAGCGGAAGGCGGTGTCGAGCGCGTGGTGGGAGTGGTGAGCGTCCGGTGGCGGGACGGCTGCGACCCACCGAACCCATGGCTGTACGGGCTGGCGGTGGTCGCGTCGGCCCGTCGCCGTGGCATCGGACGGGCGCTCGTCGGAGCCGGTGAGGCGGCGGGTGCGGCACGGGGAGCCGAGGCGATGAGTCTCGACGTGGACGTCGACGACGAGGCCGCCGTCTCGTTCTACGCGAGGTTGGGCTACGTGATCGTAGGACCGCACCGGCACCGCTGGAGGGCGATCGACCCGGGTACGGGCGCGGTGACCGCAGAGGGCACCGCGTCGACCTGGATCATGCGCCGTCGACTCCGTGGCATCGACTGACAGCGGCTCGGCGCCGGCGTGCTCCGGGTCTCAGCGCTGCCAGGTGTCGAGGGCGTCCACCGCCGCCCGCACGAAGTCGTCCACCAGAGCGGGGTCGCCGCTGGTGCCTTCCCACCCCTCGTCGTGCAGCAGGGTGACCGCGTCGGCCACCCGTACCACGGCGACCTGCGTGGTCGTCGTCTCGCCCTCGACGAGGTCGCCCGGCAGGTTCCGTGCCGGCCGTACCTGGACGACGAGCAGTCCCTCGTCGCCGGCGTCGGGCAACGCCTCGCTGCGAACCTTCACGGTGTCGCCGTTGTCGATGGTGAAGGAGGCGCAGTCGGCGAGGGTCGCCCGGAGCCGCCGGAGGTAGTCCGCCGCGCCGTCACCGGAGAAGGTGAAGATCGTCTGTGCGATCGTGCCGTACGGGACGTTGGAGGGCGGGTCGCCGGGCTGCCGGTAGCCGCTCATCATCGCGGCGCTGGCGGTGACCGACCGACCGCCGGTGCCGAACCCGTCGTCGCACAACTCGGGTAGGGCGTCGGCGACGGGCATCGTGCGCGCCGGCAGCTTCCGCAACTCCGCGGGCAGTTCGAGGAAGGCCGACTTCGGGATGACCACCGTCGCGTCGGCCGTGGGGGTGGCCGTCGCCGGCTCGGTCGCGACGCTCGACGCCGACGGTGGTGGGGTGGCGGCCGGGTCCGGTTCGCCGGTGGTGTCGGCACCTCCGCAGCCGGCGGCGACCGCGAGAGCGCCGAGCAGCGGCAGCACCAGCGCCCTTCTCACCAGGCGTGCCCGCCCTGCCTCCTGGGGTACGTGCTGGCTCATCGCGTCGCCTCCACCGTCGGATCTCGTGGCTTCCTGCCCGTCGGCGCGCCCGGCAAAACCGACAGCCGGCGCGTCCCGGCCGCACAGAGCCACCACGACCGGCGGATCGCCGTACCCGACCGTACGCCGAACGCCCGAGGTCGGGGAGCGGACCCGCCGTTCGAGTACGTGAATTCGGGGTTTCCAATTCGTCACGCAATTTGGCCGGGCGTCGCGATGAAGTGCCTCTGATGTTAGCGCGAACATCGCCGCCGCCTGTGACCTCCGCCATGTTGACAATCGTCGGAAGGATGTCGGGCCGCCGGTCGCGACGCCCAATTTCTCCTGCCTGACCTCGCCATTCACGAGCGATCCTTGGGAGCGCTCCCGGATCCTGTCATTCCGGTCATTCGGGTCGCGACCTGAATGGTAGTGACGACGACATTCTCCGGTAACCCCGCACCGTGGCGCATTCGCTACGTTCAGCACCGGCCGGCGGAAAGCCGGAAAACGATCTGGAAGAGGGAGCATGCGCAGAAAATTGATCCGGCGATTGCTCGCCGGGGTCACCGTGGGGGTGGTGCTGGCGCCGCTCGCCCCGTCGTCCGGGTCCGCATCCCCGAGCGGGGACGTGGAGTGGATGCCGTGCGAGCAGGACGCGGGCGCCCTGTGCGGCACCCTGGAGGTACCGGTCGACTGGGCCGATCCGGACGGGCCGACCATCGAGTTGGCGCTGGCCAAGCGACCGGCGACGGATCCGGCGGTGCGCCGCGGGTCGCTGCTGGTGAACCCGGGCGGTCCGGGCGGCTCCGGTGTCGACTCGGCGCTGTGGGCCAGCTACGGCGACGAACTGCGTCGTCATTTCGACATCGTCGGATTCGATCCACGCGGGGTGGCCCGCAGTTCACCGATCATGTGCACTCTCGACCGGATCAACGATTTGCCGGTCGAGCCGATCAAAACATCCAGCGCATTTTCCCGGATGGTCTCCGCGAGCCGGGCGCTGGCCGACGACTGCCGCGCCAACAGTGGGCCGGTATTCGATCACGTGGACACGATCCAGGTGATCCAGGACATCGACGCGATACGCGCGGCCGTCGGTGACACCGAGCTGAATTTCCTCGGAATGTCATACGGCACGTTGATGGCCCAGCAGTACGCGGAGATGTATCCGGACCGCGTCGGCGCCATCGTGGCCGACAGCGTGATGGACCACAGCCAGGACGCGCGTGGGTTCGCCGTCACCCAGGCGGCCACCGGGCAGGATTCGTTCAACGAGTTCGTGGCGGGCTGCTCCCGGTTGCCGCAGTGTGCCCTGTACGGCCGCGACATCCGCCAGTTCTGGCAACGGCTGCTCGACCGCGCCGCCCGGGGCGAGCTGCCGGATCCGGACGACCACAGCTACAAGATCACCCAGCGGGATCTGGTCAACTTCGTGTTGGGCAATCTCAACTACCAGCCGTACTGGCTGGAGATCGCCGCCGAGCTGGAGCGGGTCGACGCGGGACGGCCGTGGGGGACCTCGGCGGCGGTGGCGCGGGAGGTCGCCGACGAACCGCCGACCGTGGTGCCCTTCGCGTACCAGGCGGTGCTCTGCCAGGACTGGAACCTGAAGGCGCGTGACGTCACCCGGTGGCGGTCCATTCTCGCCGAGGCCCAACGCGCCGCACCGGACCTGCCGGACCCGCCCCGGGCGTCGGTCGGCGCGATCTGCCTGGGCTGGCCGACTTCGGCGAACAACCCGCAGCGGCGGATCAACCCGACGAACGAGTCGAAACTGCTGCTGGTCAACTCGCTGCACGACCCGGCGACCGGCTACAACTGGGCGCTCGGTGCCGCCGACCAGTTCGGTGACCACGCCGAACTGCTCACCTACGAGGGCTGGGGACACATCGTGTACGGCCGCGTGAGCTGCGCGGACGAGGCCATCGAGACGTACCTGATCGACCGGGTCGTGCCGGCGGAAGGTACCCGGTGCGCCGCCGCCCCGCCGCCGGGCACGACGTCGGCCCGTGGTCGGACGCCGAGCCAGGAGTCCGGCCCCACCGCACAGCCACCGGTGCCGCTGCGCGGTGCCCCGGCGCTGCCGACCTGGCTGTTCTGAGCTGTCGGGTCGGGGGTGGTCGGTTCGCCGAGGCGAGCCGACCACCCCCGGTCCCGGTCGGCACCCCGTGCCGGAAGACGTCAGGGCAGTTCGTGGATGGTGACCGGGCCGGCGGTGTAGCGGACCGGGGCGAGCCGGGCCAGGTCGGTGGAGACCGGTCCGGCGTTCGTGTCGGCGAGCAACCAGCGCACTCCGTGGGTGTCGCGGAGCCGGGCCAGGTCGGTGGGGGTGGGATCGGTGAAGATCCGTTCGTTGAGGGCGAACAGCGCCGGGTCGGGTGCGGGTTGTCGGGGGTAGCCGTAACCGTCACGGCCGTGGGCGGCGACGACGTCGTCGGCGTACGCCCAACTCTCGACAAGCGCGCGGCGGCCGCCCAGGCCGGTGACCCAGTAGGCGCGGGCGTCGCAGTGCGGCGTGGTGCGTACGGGTCGGCAGTGCACGTTGGTGGCGACCCGCTCGTCGGGGTCGGTGTGCTCCCGCAGCCAGAGCGCGGCCCGCATCTCGGTCTCGGAGACCACGAGCTGCTGGTTGATGGCGGCGAGCGGGTCCGCACGGGCGAGCAGGTGCCGCACCGGGATCTCCACTCCGGTGGCGATGCTGGCACCGAGCAGTGCCGTGACCGTTCCGGCCAGCGCCGACCTGCCGAGCAGCGTGGTCCGCGCCGGGCGGCCCAGCCGACGGACCAGGGCGGCACGGCGGGCGGTGACAGCGGCCCGGGGCCACGTGAGGAGCAGCGCCTCCACCGCGACGGCGAGCAGTGCGGCCAGGACGATCAGGGCGGCGTACCGGGCAGCCGACCAGCCGAGCGTCGTCATCCAGTCGTTGGCGTTGGCGACGCGTAGCGACTCGACGGCCCGTTCCGCCTGGGTCAGCGCGGGCGGCGACCCGAGCGGCGGGGCGAGAAGTTGGGCGAGTAGACCGAGCAGACCGGCCGTCACGAGCACCGGCCACCGCACCCGGATCCGGGCGAGCAGCCAGCAGGCGAGCAGGGCGCCGAACGGGATGACGGGTAGCCAGAAGTAGATCTGGCTGGCGGAGGGGTGGTAGGTGAGCCAGGCCACCGCGAGGCCGGCGGCGACCGCACCGGTGAACAACCAGGCGACCGGATCGCGTCGGGCCGGTGTGGCCAGCAGCGGCCCGCCAGCCAGTCGAGGCGTCTGCCGCAGCAGCCACGAGCCGAACAGAGCCGCCGCGAGCAGCCACCCGGCCGTCCCGTCTGCCTCGGCCAGGCCCGGCGGCAGCAACCCTCCGAACTGGGCGCCGTCGTCCGCACCGTAGGTCTGCTGATAGGGCACCAGATGGCGGATCAGCCCGAGGGGCTGGGTCCGTAGGGTGCCCGCGCCGCCACCGGCGAACAGCCGGTAACCGACGACCATGGCAGCGACCAGCGATGCCAGCACCGCGAACACGCGCCACGGCACCCGACGACGACGGATCCAGGCGGCCAGCGTGGCGAGCCCGAGTCCGGCGATCAGGGGCGGCAGGGCGCTGGACTTGGCACCCGCGCAGGCCAGGCCGAGCGCCGGAACCAGCACCCAGGCCGGGCCGAGGGCCCGCCCGCGCACCACCTGGACACAGACGGCGGCGAGCAGCATCAGCAGCGGCAGCGCGTACGTCTGCGAAAGGCTGGCGTACGACAGCGCGCGGGTCCACGGAATGTCCAGTGGCGAGCCGAACGTGGGTGAGGCGCCGAGATACCCCCCGGCGGCGGCCAGCGGACCGGCCCACCAGGGTCCGGCCAGCTCGCGGACCAGGGCGGCGGCGACCAGCGCGGCGACCCAGGCGACCGGCACCACCCACAGGTGCAGCAGCACCGTGGCCGGCGGCACGCCGGTGATCATGCTGGCGCTGGCGACGTGCGCGTCGGACAGGTAGTGGTAGCGCAGCGGCTCCCCGGCCAGGTGCGGCAGTTCGAAGGGCATGGCCCGGGTGAGTTCGTGCACCAGTCCGAGGTGGTAGAGCAGGTCCGGATAGTAGGCGTAGTCGGCCGGCGGCAGCGGCAACGACCGCCAGTTGGCGTAACCCCACACGGCGATGAGCAGCAGCACCGCGCAGATCGCCCAGTGCCAGGCCAGCGGTAGCCGCCGGCCGGGTCCGGTGCGCCAGTGCCGCCGCAACCGGGGCACGGCCAGGAAGACCGCGACCACCGGCAGCGCCCACCAGCGCAGCAGGTGCTGGCCTCCGGTGGCGGCGGCGAGCGCCCAGGCGGCCAGTTCGAGCAGCAGGCCGGTGGCCGCTCCGTAGCCGAGATCCTCGGGCAGGTTGCCCCGGCTGCCGCGCAACGCCCGGTGCACAAGTGTCCCCGGCAGCACCACCGCCAACGTCCAGTACGCCCCGAACGCCCCCACCTCGGCAATCGGGATGCCGCCGTCCCACCACCAGATCGGCAGCACGGCGAGCACGGCCAGCCAGGGCAGCAGCGTGGCGGACCGGCGTAGCACCTCACGGTAGGCCGGGCCACGGGTGGGCACACCGGGATCGGTCCCCGGCACCGGTGCCGCCGTGCCCTGCGCGGTTGCCGGATCCGGGCCCACCGGTCCCCGAGCAGGCGGTGCCGACGGAACGGCGGACGGTCGCGGGTGGGTGGCGGGCAGCGGTGACTCAGCCACGGACGGCAGCGACCGGGCGTGCGTCGGCCGACCGGTGTTCGGTCCCGGTGGGCCGGTCGTCGGCGGTGTCCGACCCGACGTGGAAGGTCGGCCGGTTCTGCACGGCGGCGTAGATTCGGCCGACGTACTCGCCGAGCAGGCCCAGGCAGACCAACTGCACCCCGCCGAGCAGCAGCACCGCGACGAACAGGGACGTCCAGCCGGGGATGGTCACCCCGCGCAGATGCCCGACGACGCCGAAGGCCATCAGTACCAGGCAGGCCAGGAAGCTGCCCGTGCCCAGCCAGGTAGCCAGCCGCAACGGCGCGGCGGAGAAGTTCGCGACGCTGTCCCAGGCCAGCGCGATCATCCGCGGCAGCGGGTACTTCGTCTGTCCGGCGTGCCGGGCCGCGCGCACGTAGCGGACCTCGGCGCTGGGAAAGCCGAGGGCCGGGATCAGCAGCCGGTAGACCGGGTTCCGTTCCGGCAGCCGACGCAGCGTCTGCACCACCTCCCGGCTGACCATCCGGAAGTCGCCCGCCTGGGCGGGCACCTCCGCGCCGACGATCCGCCGCATCAGCCGGTAGTAGATCCGCGCGGTGTGCCGCTTGAAGAAGGTGTCGGTGCTGCGGTCGGCGCGTACCCCGTACACCACGGCGGCACCGGCCCGCGCCAACCGCAACATCTCGGCGATCGTCTCCGGTGGATCCTGGAGATCGGCGTCGAGGCTGACCACCCACCGCCCGCGAGCCCGGTGCAGGCCGGCGGTCAGCGCCGCCTGATGGCCGCTGTTGCGCCGCAACCGGACGATGCGCAGCTGCGGCCAGTCCCGCGCCTGCGCGGTGAGCAGCGCCACCGTCGCGTCTCGGCTGCCGTCGTCGACGGCCACCACCTCATAGTCGACGTGCAGGTCGTCGAGCACCGGGCGGAGTCGGGCGACGAGGCCGTCGATCACGGCCTCTTCGTTGTACATCGGTACGACCACGGACAGGGTCGTCTCTCCGGTCACGTCGGATCGCATTGTCTGCCGGCCCCGTTCCACGCAGAGTCCACCTCAGAAGCGCCCGCACAAAGCAGGCAAGCGGTCACCTTCCCCCGAGAAGTTGACCCCCGTCCGGCGCGGGCGTTAACGGTCGGCGAATCCCGCCTGCCGCGTGGATGGTCGAGCTGTCATGTCGGGCAGGGACGGGGCGGTCGCAACCGTGCCGCACACCTCGGTGTGCGGCACGGACTGCCCGGCAGGTTCCCGGTGGCCGGCTCAGGCTGGGACCGGAACGGCGCCGAGCGCGCGACCGGCTTCCCGGGCGGCCTGCAGGGCCTCGGCGTGCATCGTCGCGGCCTGGTCGGTGAACGGGTCGAGGGCGGGGTTGACGCCGACGAGGGTGAACTCGCGTTCGACGACGGTGAGGTCGGCTCCCCAGCAGTCGGCGATGATCCGGCGCAGGTACGGCGTGGCGTGGTCCCAGCCCTCCCGGGGGGTGCCACCCCCGTACGCTCCGCCCCGGACCGTGACCAGCACGACCCGCTTGCCGGCGAGGAACGGCTCGCCGAATGCGCGCTGGTCGGTGCTGACCAGGTCGACGTAGGTCTTGAAGTGCTGTGAGACGCCGTAGTTGTACAACGGCACGGCGAACAGGACGGCGTCGGCGGCGAGCAGCTCGTCCACCAGGGTCGCGGCGAGGGCGAGGGCCGCGCGCTGCTCGGCGGTGTGCTCCTCGGGCGCGGTCGTCCCGGCGGTGACCGCCGCCGCCCAGGCGGTGGCGGGCAGGGCGTCGACGCCGATGTGGCGACGTTCGATCGGGTCACCGGGGTGAGCGGCGAGCCACTCCGCTTCGACGATGTCCGCGATCTCGCGGCTCGCGGACCCGTGGGTACGGATGCTGGCGTCCAGTCGGAACAGGGTCACGACAACTCCAAGGTCTGTTGAGTTCAAGCTTGAAGTCGACGATAGGGCCAGTGAGGTTCAAGGTTGAAGTGAATGCGAGATGGCTCACCTCCCGCCGCGCGGTCGACGGCTAGGCTGGGCGGCATGCCGGAGGAACCCCGGTGGTTGAACGAGTGCGAGCGCGAGGCCTGGCTCGCCCTGGCCAGCCTCATGTTCAAGCTGCCCGGCGCGCTCGACGCGCAGCTGCTACGCGACCACGACCTCACGCTGTTCGACTACTTCGTGCTGAGCGGCCTGTCCATGGCACCCGGGCGCACCCTGCGGCTCAGCGCCCTGGCCAGCCAGATCAGCAGCTCGCTGTCCCGGCTGTCGAACGTCGTCAAGCGTCTCGAGCAGCGAGGCCTGCTGCGTCGTGAGCCCGACCCGGAGAACCCCCGCTACAACCGGGCGGTGCTGACCGGGGCCGGGTGGGATCTCGTGGTCGCCGCGGCGCCGGGGCATGTCGCGGCGGTACGCCGGTTCGTCATCGACGGGCTCACCGAGGAACAGGTCACCGCGCTGCGGGAGGTCGCCTGTCGGGTGACGCACCAAATCGACGAGGCGGCGCGGCTGCCGCGGTAGCTCAGGTGTCGGGCCCGCCCGCGTCGATCGCGGTGTCCAGCAGGGGGGCCAGGGTCTGCCAGTTGGCGCGGGTGGCCGCGACCGCACCCTCGACGTCACCGGCCGCGCACCGCGCGATGATCCGCTCGTGTTGCGCGACGGAGCCACGGCCGCTCAGCGAGGCGAAGCGGAGTCGTTCCAGCCGCCGCAGCGCGGGCGTGAACTGGTCGAGCACCGACCGCAGCGCCGCGTTCGCCGAGGCGCCCACCAGGACGCCGTGGAAGTCGTCGTCCGCCGTGACGGCGGCGTCCACGTCGTCGTCCCGGAGCGCCCGCGCGAACCGGGCGTTCGCCGCCCGCATGGCGTCCAGTTCGGCGGTGGACAGGTTCGGCAGTGCCTCGCGCACCGCCAGTTCGTGCATCGCGGTGGTCACGGACTGGGCACCACGCAGTGCCCGCAGGTCCAGCGGGCTGACCATGGTGTAGCGGCCCGGCCTCGTCCGGACCAGGCCCGCCTCCTCGAGCCGGGTCAGCGCCTCGCGCACCGGCGTGCGGCTGACCCCGAGCCACTGGGCGAGATCGCCGTCGTTGAGCCGCTCACCAGGGGCCAGCGTCCCGTTCACGATCGCGTCGCGGATCGCCCGGAAGGCGTCGTCGCGCAGCAGTGACCGGGCAACGACGCCAGCGCGCGCAGGAATCGGCATGCAACATATTGCACATTTCCACCGCGCGTGATGTCAACTGCCTCGTGTGCTGTCGTGGGCGGTCATGGTGTCCTGGCGGCCGGATTCCTCGCGCAGAATGGCGGCGTGCAGCCAGGTCTCCGGGATGGCGAAGCCGTCAACAAGCGTTCGCATGTGCGGACGCAGCTCCTTGAGCAGGCCGTTCACCACCGCGGTGATCGCCTTCGAGCGGACCGGGGTGAGTCGGCCGTGCTCCAGCAGCCACCCCTTGTGGGACTCGATGACGCTGAGGGCGTACAGGTCGCAGACGCGGGAGAGCAGCGCCCGGACCGCCGGGTCTGCGGTGTCCTCGATGCCGGCGACGAACGCCTCCAGGGTGATCCGGTCGATGTGCGCCGCGGCGGCGGTGAGGACGTGGTCCTGGACGTCGTTGAAGATGTCGAACGGGCGGTCCCGCTTGCTGGCCGCGCCGCTGCGCAGGCGGCGGATCGCCCCTTCGAGCAGGTGCTTCTCGCGGTCGTCGAAGATCTTGAGCTGCCAACCCCGGTCGGTGACGGCGACCTCCTCGTCGCGTCCGGGTACGGCGCTGATCAGTTGCTGGATCAGCGACCGGGCGGCGCTGCGTTCGAGCACCATCTCCCGGACCTGCTCGGCGACGAAGGAGGCGCGTCCCCAGCCGTCCAGCGAACCGAACTCGTCCCGGTACCCGGTCAGCAGCCCCTTGGCCACCAGTTGCAGCAGGACCGTGTTGTCGCCCTCGAAGGTGGTGAAGACGTCGGTGTCGGCGCGCAGGCCCGGCAGCCGGTTCTCGGCCAGGTAGCCGGCGCCGCCGCACGCCTCGCGGCACAGCTGGATGGTGCGCGCGGCGTGCCAGGTCTGCGCGGCCTTGAGCCCGGCGGCGCGGGACTCCAACTCCCGCTGCCGCCGCTCGTCGACCGGGCCGTCGCCGCCCTGCACCTCGTGCACCGCGGCGACCAGTTCGGCCTGGGCGAAGTGCAGTGCGTAGGTGGTTGCCAGGGCGGGCAGGAGCTTGCGCTGGTGCGCCAGGTAGTCGTTGAGCGGCACCTCCCGCTCGGCGTCGGGGGTGCTGAACTGGCGGCGGATGTCGCCGTACCGGACCGCGATGGTCAACGCCGACTTGGTGGCCGCCGACGCGGCTCCACCCACGCTGACCCGGCCCCGGACCAGGGTGCCGAGCATGGTGAAGAAGCGCCGCGAGTCGTTCTCGATCGGGCTGGAGTACGTGCCGTCCTCGGCGACCTGGCCGTAACGGTCCAGCAGCATGTCCCGGGGCACCGTCACGTGGTCGAAGCTCAGTCGTCCGTTGTCCACGCCGAGCAGGCCGGCCTTGGGCCCGGCGTCGCCGATGGTCACGCCGGGTAGCGGGTCGCCCCGCTCGTCGCGGATCGGCACCAGCCACGCGTGCACGCCGTGCCGCTGCCCGTTGGTGACCAACTGCGCGAAGACCACCGCCATCCGTCCGTCCCGGGCGGCGTTGCCGATGTAGTCCTTGCGGGCCGCCTGGTGCGGGGTGTGCAGGTCGAAGCTCTGCGTTTCGGGGTCGTAGGTGCAGGTGGTGCGGAGCTGCTGGACGTCGGAGCCGTGCCCGGTCTCGGTCATCGCGAAGCAGCCCAGGATCCGGCCGGAGATGATGTCCCGAAGGTAGGCGTCGTGGTGGCGTCGGGTGCCCAGGGCCGCGACCGCGCCGCCGAACAGGCCCCACTGCACGCCGGCCTTGACCATCAGCGAGAGGTCCACCTGGGCCAGCATCTCGGTGGCGATGATCGAGCCGCCGACGTCGGATCCGCCGCCGTACTGGGTGGGGAAGGCCGAGGCGATGCCCAGCTTCACCGGAAGCTCGCCGAGCAGCCGGGTGACCCGCTCGCGCGCCTGGTCGCCGGTCTCGCCGTACACCGGGAGGAAGCGCTCGTCGAGGTGCCTGCGGTGCGCGTTGCGGACCTCGGCCCACGGTCCGTCGAGCACGTCCTGAAGGCGGGTGAGGTCGACGGGGCCGGGTGCTGGACTGGGCATGGCTACCTCGCAGGACGCTGGTTGGGTACAGCTCGTACCCAGCCAAGGGTACCGAGCCGCTACAGTGATCCGGTGAGCAATGCGGCGGTGAAACGGGACACCATCGCCGCCCGCCGCGCCGGTGGCATCCCGCAGGAGCGGGCCCGGCGGCGGCAGGCGATCGTGGAGGCCGCGGTCCGCGTCATCGAGGAACACGGCACCGGCGCCGGGCTGGGCACGGTGGCCGACCACGCCGGGCTGCCCAGACCGCACGTTTACCGTCATTTCACCAGCAAGGACGACCTCGATCAGGCCGTGGCCCGGCACGCCGCCCGCCAGGTGAGCGCCTGGATCCGCCCGTCGCTGTCGGCTCCGGGCACCCCGCCGGAGGTGGTGCACGGCGTCATCGGCCGGGTGTTGAGCTGGGCGGTGGCCCACCCCAACCTCTATCGGTTCCGGGCCCGCCTCGGCACCGCGCACGCCGTTCCCGAGATCACCGAAGCGGCCGTCGCCAACCTGCGCGCCGCGGGGCACGAGGCGCACCTGCCCGCGTACGTGGTGGCCAGCGTCGTCGGCATGGTCGACGCCGGGATCATCTGGTGGTTCGACCACCGGGACGAGGTGGAGCCGGACCAGCTCAACGACTGGCTCGCCGTCCAGGTGTGGCGGGTCGTCGCGGAGGTCACGACCTGAGTGCCTCCGGCAGTGCCTTGGTGTGCAGGATGACCAGTTCGGCGACGGCCCGGGTCAGGGCCACGTAGAGCCGGTTCATGCCGCGAGGCTCGGCGGCGACGATGTCGGCGGGTTCCACCAGCACCACCCGGTCGTACTCCAGTCCCTTGACCTGGCTGACCGGGATCGCCCCGAGCTGGTCGGCGATCGCGTCCGCGGCGATGACCGCGCCGGTTTCCTCGGCGAGGGCCGCCCGCAGATCGTCCACCTGGCGGATCGTGAGGGTGCCGCCGGGTCGGAAGGAGCGGGTCGGCGCGATCCCGGGCGCCAGCGCCCGGGCGGCGAAGTCGGCGATGACCTGCGGCACCCGATAGCCGGTGGGCAGATCGAGCATCCGGACCTCGCGCTTGCCGAGCTGCTTCACCAGCTCCGGCCAGCTACCGGCGGCCAGCGGATGGGTCGCCTGACCGAGGTCGCCCACGATCGTCATCGAGGCGTGGGCGGCCCGGCGGGCGATCATCCGGCACTCCATCGGTGACAGGTCCTGGGCCTCGTCGAGGATCACGTGCAGGTACGCGTCCTCGACCGGCTCGGCCGCCTCGGCGACCGGCAGCGGCTCGGCCAGCTCCGGCACGTACCCCTCCTCGCCGTACGGGTCGAAGCCGTCCGCCCAGCCCACCACCGTGTGGCCCTCGCGCAGGATGATCGCCGCCGCCCAGCGCTGCGCCGCCCAGGCGTTGCCGGTGTCCAGGGACTGGCCGGAGACGGCGATCGGGGTGGACAGGCCGGGCGCGAAGAGCTGCCAACCGTCGTTGAGGCTCAGGCTGAGCACGAAGGTCTCCGCCAGACGCGGACCGCTGCTCAACTCACGCACCTGCCACTCGTTCCCGGTCACCGTCGGGGCGACCGGCGGGCCCAGGATCTCGGCGAGTTCGTCGAGCAGCGGGACGTCGTCCACCGACCACTGCCCGTGCTGCGCGGGCAGCACGTCCTGCGGGGTCAGCATCGGCCACCACGACCTCAGGAAGGTGTCCGGAATCTCCCGGCAGCCGAGCAGGTCCGAGAGCACCTGCGCCGCCTCGGCGCGGGCGAGGTTGGGCTTGATGCCCCGAGCCTCGCACCGTCGACGTACCTCCTGGCGGGCTTTCGCCAGGTCGTCGGCGTCGAGCCTGCCCAACCGTTGTGGCGCGTTCGGCGGGGTGTCCCAGGCCAGTTCGGTGAGCACCCGCACCATCTTCAGGTCGCCCTTGGACCTGGCGACCTCGGCGCGGTCACGCCGGGTCGCCACCACACCGTCGAACAGCTCGCCGATCGCCCGCAGGTGGACGCTGTCCTCACCGAGACCGGGCAGCACCCGGCCGATGTACTCGGTGAACACGGTCGACGGACCGACCACCAGCACCCGGCCGTCGGCGAACCTGCCCCGGTCGGTGTAGAGCAGATAGGCGGCACGGTGCAGAGCGACCTGGGTCTTGCCCGTTCCGGGACCACCGGTGATGACGGTGACGCCGTGCGCCGGCGCGCGGATCGCCTCGTCCTGCTCGCGTTGGATGGTGCTGACGATGTCCCGCATGTGCGGGCCGCGTTCCCGGGTGAGGGACGCGAGCAGGGCGCCCTCACCCACCACACCGTCGACGTCGCCGGCCGACAGCACCTCGTCGTCGACCCCGACCACCCGAGGGCCGGCGCAGGTGATGATCCGACGGCGGACCACGCCCAGCGGCTCGCCGGGGGTGGCTCGGTAGAAGGGCGCGGCAGCCGGCGCACGCCAGTCCACCACCAGCGGCTCCCGGTCCTCGTCGCGTACGCCCAGCCGGCCGACGCGGTAGGTCTCGCCGTCGTCGAAGTCCAACCGACCGAAGACCAGGCCCTCCTCCTGGCCGTCCAGGTCGGACAGCCGCGTGGCGGCGCGCAGCACCATCGCGTCGCGCTCGACCAGCCCGGTCAGCGGGCCGGCCGAGGCGCGACCGCGACCCTCGGACTCCAGTTCCCTCGCCTGCGACCGCATGACCTCCAGTCGCGCGTACACCTTGTCGACCACCTGCTGCTCGATGGCGAGCTGCCGCACCGTCTCGGACACACTGCTCCCTGGTCTGCCAGCGGTTTGCCGCTCGGGGACCGGTCGAGAATATGTACCGGCCAGACCCACAAAATCGGCATCCAGGGCGATTCGCGCGACTTGACGCGTGGATAAGCTGGAGGTGGCCTCCCGGGATCAGCCCTGGTCGCCCCGCCCGGTCTGCTGCTGCAACTGGTCGATCAACTTCGCCGCCTCGGCCTTGGTGAGGTCGTCCGGCACGCTCTCGCCCGCCTCGCGGGCCAGGGTCCGCAGGTAGGACTCCTGTGCCGCCGTCGTCGGCTCGTCGCCGGTCAGCCACTCGTCCGGATCCTTCACCGCAGCCTGCGGATCATGCTTCTCGGTCATCTCGGCACCCCTTCTCTCGAACAGGTGTGCCATACCCGGGCCGGTGGCCACCCAACCCTCCCCGGGTGCCGTGGCCCGCCAGCGGTAGACCGGTGGCTGGTGTTCGGGTGGTCCGAACAGCGGACGTCGGTGTGCCTACCCGGTGGCGGGGCCGGTCGGGCCCGCGCCGGTGACGTTCAGCGCGAGCGAGTAGACCGAGGTGGTGGCCGTCACGAACAGCACGTTGCGCTTGCGGCCACCGAAGGTCAGGTTCGAGCAGATCTCCGGTAGCCGGAGCTTGCCGAGCAGCGTGCCCTCCTGGTCGAAGCAGTGCAGGCCGTCGTGGGCGGCGACCCACAGCCGGCCCTCCCGGTCGAGTCGGATCCCGTCGAACGAGCCGGCATCACACTCGGCGAGCACGCCACGGTCGCGCAGCGTCCAGTCGGGGCCCACGTCGAAGTGACGCAGGTGCCGACGTCGGGTGTCGACGATGAACAGTCGTCGTTCGTCCGCCGAGAACGCGAGACCGTTGGGTCGCAGGAAGTCGTCGGCGACCCGCTCGACCCGGCCGTCCGGCGAGCAGCGGTAGACGTGGCAGCCGTCCAGTTCCGGATCCGCCCGGTACCCCTCGTAGTCGCTGTCGATGCCGTAGCTCGGATCGGTGAACCACAACGAGCCGTCGCTGGTCTCGACGACGTCGTTCGGGCTGTTGAACCGCTTGCCCCGCCACCGGTCCGCCACCACCGTCAGTGACCCGTCGGGCTCGGTACGGGTGACCCGACGATGGCCGTGTTCGCAGGTCACGACGCGACCGAGGCGGTCGATGGTGCGGCCGTTGGGGTGACCGGCGGGCGTCTGGAAGACGTCGCACCGCCCGGTGATCTCGTCCCACCGCAGCACCCGGTCGTTCGGGATGTCACTGAACAGCAGGCAGCGCCACGCGGGGGAGTACGCCGGCCCCTCGAGCCACCGCCCGCCGTCGAACAGCCGCTGCACCACGTGGTCACCGCTGACCGCCCGGAACCGATCGTCCAGGACCTCCCACCGGGTGACGGTGCGCTCGACCGGGCTCATCGTGCACCCTCGCTGCCCGAGGCGAGTCGGGCGAAGACCGTCGCCTCCTGTTCGAGGAGCCGCCGGGCGCGCCTGCCATACAGCAGCTCGACCAGGCGGGCCGCCGGGCCGTCCCAGTCGATGCTCAGCCGCAGGCGGGTCGCGGAGCCCTCCGGACGCAGCTCGTGGCTCGCCGTGGTCCGGACGCCCGGCGTACGGGCCTGCCAGGTGAAGCCGGCCCCGGGTCGCCAGTCGGTTATCTCGTACCTGGCGGTGGCCAGCCCGGGCTGGCGAATCCGAAAGCGGCTGCCGACCGTCACCGGAGCGGCGTCGTCGATGCGGATGATCTCGTCGATGGTGGGCAGCAACTCGGCCCAACGGTCGACGTCGCTCACGATGCGCCAGACGGTGGCGGGGTCGGCGGCCACGTGCCGTTCGACGGCAATCGTCATGGACCGGATGGTACGGCGGCGTCCGGTGCGTGCCCGACGAGGGTGGTGGCGACCCGGCGAACGGCTCCGATCCGGGTCGCCACCACGGTGGTCACCCGTTGTCGATCAGACTCGCGATCTCGTTGTAGATGAGGTGTGCCTTGGCGCCCTGGTTGGACGGGCATCCGCCGAGGTGGTGCAGAGCGATCACCCGGTGGCTGCTGTTCAGCACCGGTGAGCCCGAGTTGCCGCCGGAGGTGTCGCAGCTGTAGCTGATGTTCCAGGTGTTGTAGTTGGCGTTCCGCACGGTGCAGCGCGCCCCGTTCTGGGTGTTCTCGAAGATGGACAGCCGCTTCGGGCTGCCGTCACCGTGCCCCGGGATGTACATCTGCGTCCCGGTGGTGGTGGCGGACGTCGCCAGGTAGAGCGTGCCGAAGCCCTGGATGGCGGCGAAGTTGTTCACCGAGAACAGGGCGTAGTCGAGCTGGCTGGAGCCACCACTGCTCACCCGGTAGAGCGTCGCACCGCTCACCTTCGTGCCGGGCCCGGGGTTCGCGCCGCCGCAGGTGGCGCACTGGTAGTTGAACTGCATCTCGCTGCCGCTGACCGCGGCCTGGGTCGAGAAGCAGTGCTTGTTGGTCAGCATGCGGTTGGTGTTGCCGACCCGCCAGGTGGTGCACATTCCGCCGCCGCTGATCAGCAGCCGGGCCACCGCGTTGCCCCGGGCGTACTCGGTGGGGTGGCTGCTCTGGTAGCAGACCACGTCGCGGCGGGCGTCGGTGCTGCACACCGACTGGGTGGAGAAGTTGTACTGGCCGATCTCCGTGCGGTCGTAGCCGCGCCAGAACCGGTCGATGGTCGCGGCGCTGCCCCGGGAGGAGCGGTTGCTGTGCAGCGTCACCACCGCCGTGTCGCCCTCCACCGACATCGCCCAGAAGCCCGGCCGGCCGTCGGTGGTGTAGTCCGCGCCGGTCGCCCGGTTCAGGTGACGGTCGTACCGGTAGCTCTCCCGGCCGTCCGGGCTCGACACGGTGACGTACTCGCCGGGAGCCAGTCGCAGCGAGCTGAAGTGCACCTTGATGTACGTGGCGCCGGGGTGCTGGATGATCTGGGTCCGGCCGTCGCGGGCGTACGACAAGGAACCGCCGACGGTGCGCAGCTCACCGACGGTCGTCACACCCTCGGCCGAGAACTGGTCCGATTCGGGTGCCCGGTCCGAGAGTGGCGTGACCGGCTGTACCGGGCCTGCCGCGGCGGGGGCGGACAGCAGGCTCAGGCCGAGTGTGCAGGTGGCGAGTGTGACGGTCACCGTACGTAGACGGCGCAGGACAGGTTTCATCGTCGCTCCTCCCAGGAAGCGGAACCTGAACGATTCCTAAGCTTTCTTACCGAAGCTGATCGATACATGCAAGATAATTAATGAGTAATATCGCCTCTCGGTCCGCCTGTTGACGTGGAGCCGACCTGGGTACTGGAGGCACATGTTCGACGGCTTCACCGACGAGCGGGTCGACGTGGGCGAGGTGGAACTGCGCGTCCGGCATGCCGGGCACGGCCCCGCCGTCCTACTCGTCCACGGACATCCGCGTACCGGATCGACCTGGCACCGGGTCGCCCCGGGGCTGGTGGATCGCGGGTTCGCCGTGGTCTGCCCCGACATGCGGGGCTACGGCCAGTCCGGCAAGGCGCGGATCCTGCCGGACCACTCCCAGCAGTCCAAGCGCGCGGTCGCGGCGGACATGGTCCGACTCATGCACACACTCGGCCACGCGACGTTCGCCGCCGTCGGGCACGATCGCGGTTGTTACGTGGCGCTACGCCTGGCGCTCGACCATCCCGACACCGTCAGCCGACTGGTGGTCATCGACGGCGTACCCATCAGCGAGGCCCTCGCCAGGTGCGACGCGACGTTCGCCCGGAACTGGTACCACTGGTTCTTCTTCGCCCAGCCGGACAAGCCGGAACGGGCCATCGGCGCCGATCCCGACGCCTGGTACGGCGACAAGGCGCGACCGGACCGGATGGGAGTCGACAACCACCGGGAGTTCCGGCAGGCCATCCACGACCCGGCGACGGTACGGGCGATGTTGGAGGACTACCGCGCCGGCCTCGGGGTCGATCGGGCGCACGAGGAGGCCGACCGGCGGGCCGGTCGTACGGTCCGGTGCCCCACCCTGCTGCTCTGGTCGACCCGGGACGATCTGGCGGATCTCTACGGCGACCCGCTCGCCGTCTGGCGTTCCTGGGCCGACGATCTGCGCGGCCACCCGATCGAGTCCGGGCACCACGTCGCCGAGGAGAACCCCGACGACCTCACCGCCGCCCTGTGCCACTTCCTCGCCTGACCGCCGCGCCGCCATCACGCCTCGACGGTCAGGGCTGGTGCGGCGGCACCGGCGTGGGTCACTCTTGCGGTCAGGCTTGATGCATCGACACCCGTCACCACCTCACCTGGTTCCGAGACCGTCCGGCAGACCCGCCGGACGTGCCCGAACCGTCGGGCACCCGCATCCCGCGGATGTGAAGGAGCGCCATGAAACCGTCCCTCCGGGCCTTCGCGGCGGTGGTCGTCCTCGCGGCCCCGCTGGCCCTGACCGCCCCCGCACAGGCGGCGAACACTCTCACCATGCGCGGCGCGGACGTCTCCTCGCTGCAACGCAGCCTCGACCTCGGTGCCCGCTACTACAACGCCTCCGGCGCGCCGGCCGACCCCTACGACATCCTCGCCTCGAAGGGGGTCAACTACCTGCGGCTGCGCGTCTGGAACAACCCGGCCAGCGGCTACAACAACAAGGCCAGGGTGCTCCAGCAGGCCAGAACGATCAAGGCGAAGGGTTTCAAGCTGCTGATCGACTTCCACTACTCGGACACCTGGGCGGATCCGGGCAAGCAGTATCCGCTGGCGGCCTGGGCCAACCACTCGCTCAGCCAGTTGCAGGCCGACGTCTACAACTACACCTACGACGTGTGCACCGCGTTGAAGGCGCAGGGCACCACGCCGGACGCGGTGCAGATCGGCAACGAGATCAACGTGGGGATGCTCTGGCCCGCCGGCCAGGTGGTCAACAACGACTTCGCCCCGCTGGCGAGCCTGCTCAAGCGGGGCTACCAGGCCACCAAGGCGTGCCACGGCGGCACCCAGGTGTGGATCCACACGGCGAACGCGGACAGCAACGCCAACGCCCGCTGGTTCTACGACGGGATCCGGGCACAGGGAGTTCCCTGGGACGTCACCGCCCTGTCCTACTACTGCATGTGGCACGGCACCTTGGCCAACCTCTACAACGTGATCGCCAACGTGCGGTCGCGCTACGGCAAGCCGGTGGTGATCGCCGAGACGGCGTACCCGTTCACCACGGCCGACGCCGACCACCAGCCGAACGTGATCTCGGGTAACGAGCGCTGCGACAACATCCCGGCCACCTGGTCCGGGCAGGCGCAGCAGTTCAGTTGGGTGCAGAACACCGCGCGCAACGCCGGTGCGGTCGGTGTCTTCTACTGGGAGCCGACCTGGCATGCGGTGCGCGGCAACGGCTGGGATCCGGCGGACATCAACGGAACCGGTAACGGCTGGGACAACATGGCCGTCTTCGACTGGTCGGGGCGGGTGAACCCGCACGTGTACTGGACTCCGTGACCATCGCCCGGGCCCGGGAGTCGCCACCGGGCCCAGTGCGCGAGGGTGTCGCGTGGCCCTCGCGTGGTCCGGGACCGGGGTCGGAAGCACCGAGAATCGATAGACCTCTGTCGTTTGACGTATGACGTCGTTAACGCTAACTTCGCTGTCACGAGCGGGTGTTGTGGCTGCCGGGAGCCCGATTTCCCGCCGTGGTCCCGCGCCGGCCAGCCGCGACCGTGGGCGCGTCGCCATGCTGGCCGGCGGTTCCTGGTGACCAGATCTTCCGCACCACCCCACCGTGCTGACGCCACCACCTGACGCCGGCACATCCGCCGGGCATCCACGAGCTGTGCGTGGATGACCCCGATCGAAGGAGTGGACCATGAAGGCCATCGGTGAGGCTCGTCCCGCCTCCCCATCCAGACGCGGTTGGCGGTCCGGAATGGCCGCGGCGGCCGCCGCGATCCTGGCGGCGAGCGCGCTCGTGGTGGTGAACGCGGCGCCCGCGGCGGCGGCGACCGTGGACACCAATGCCTGGTACGTGTTGGTGAACCGCAACAGTGGTAAGGCGTTGGACGTGTATGGTCTGGCGACCAGCGATGGTGCGCGGATCAGTCAGTGGACGCGTAACAACGGTGCGAATCAGCAGTGGCAGTTCGTGGATTCCGGTGGTGGTTACTACCGGTTGAAGTCGCGGCATTCGGGCAAGGTGCTGGATGTGTCGAACGCGTCGACCGCGGATGGTGCGGCGGTGGTGCAGTGGTCTGATCACAACGGCACCAATCAGCAGTTCCGGTTGGCCGATTCCGATGGTGGTCATGTGCGGTTGGTCGGTCGGCACAGCGGTAAGGTCGTGGAGGTGCAGGGTGCGGCCACGGCGGACGGCGCGAACGTGGTGCAGTACGCCGACTGGAACGGCGCCAACCAGCAGTGGCAGCTGGCCCGGGTCGACGGGGGTGGCCCCACGTCGCCACCACCGACCGGTGGCACCGGGTGCGGCAAGGCCCCGACGCTGTACAACGGCACGCACACGATCCAGAGCAACGGCAAGAGCCGCCAGTTCATCCTGCGCCTGCCGGCCAACTACAACAACACCAACGCCTACCGGCTGATCTTCGCCTTCCACTGGCGTGGTGGCACCATGCAGGACATCTCCTCCGGCGGCACCAGCGGGAGTGCCTGGTCCTACTACGGCCAGCAGGAGCAGTCGAACAACAGCGCGATCCTGGTCGCGCCGCAGGGGCTCGGTAACGGTTGGGGCAACGCCGGCGGCGAGGACGTCACCTTCGTCGACGACATGATCCGCCGGATCGAGAGCGACCTGTGCGTCAACCCGAGGCAGCGCTTCGCCCTCGGCTTCAGTTGGGGCGGCGGCATGAGCTACGCCCTCGCCTGCGCCCGGGCCACCGTCTTCCGGGCGGTCGCCGTGATCGCCGGTGCGCAGATCAGCGGGTGCAGTGGCGGTACCCAGCCGATCGCGTACTTCGGTCTGCACGGCATCTCGGACAACGTCCTCAGCATCGGCCAGGGCCGGGGGCTGCGCGACACCTTCGTCCGCAACAACGGGTGCAACGCCCAGAACCCGCCGGAGCCGGGAGCGGGCAGCCGTACGCACATCACCACGGCCTACTCCGGCTGCCGCGCCGGCTACCCGGTGCAGTGGGCGGCGTTCGACAACGGGCACATGCCCGGGCCGGTGGACGGGACGTACGCCGAGAGTGGCATCACCACCTGGACCAAGGGTGAGATCTGGCGATTCTTCGCCCAGTTCTCCTGACCGGGCCGAGCGCGACGGCGGGTCTCGGCCTCCTGGCGGCAGTGGGAGCCAGGAGGTCGGGCCCGTCGGCCCGTCGTGTCCCGGGTCAGCGTTGCAGGCGGTCCGGCTTGCCCGGGCCGCTGCGTCGCACCAGCCAGGCCTCGGTGATGTGGGTGAACATCGCCGTCGCGGCCCCTTCCGGGTCGTGGGCGGCGATCATCTCGTAGACACGTCGGTGTCCACGGTTGGAGGCGACGCAGAGCGACCGCTCGGTGCGGCCGGTGTACCGCGCCGTGTTCACGACCTGACTCTCCAGCGCCTGCACAACGCCACGAGCGATGCGGTTCCCGGACGCCTGCATGACGGTGTCGTGAAAGGCGCGGTCGAGTTCGTGGTAGGCCACGGTGTCGCCGACGAGCTCGTCCATCCGGTCGACCAGGGCACGCAGGCGGTCCACGGTCTCCTCATCGGCGACCCGGGCGGCGACGTGTGCCATGTCGGACTCCAGCAGCCGCCGGGTCACCACCACGTCGTCGAGGATGGCGAGGCTGTCGTCCTCGGCGATGGTGGCCCCGAGGACGAGTTCGTCGAGCATGTCCCACATCGACTGCGGGGTGACCATGGTGCCGGCACCCTGACGGACCTGCACCAGACCCTTCTCCTGGAGAATCTTCACCGCCTCCCGGACGACGGTCCGACTGACGGAGAAGGTCTCGCAGAGCACCGGCTCGGGGGGCAGCGCGGTGCCGGAGGGATGCACCCCGCGGACGATGCGTTCCACCAGCTCGGCGGTGACCGCCGTGGCGAGGTTGGTGGGGCGGCGCGACCAGGTCGGGGCGGCCAGCTTTTCCAGGGCCGTCTCCTGCGATGGCGTCATGTCCCCCTCCGATTGGCTCGTCGTGCCACGACGTCCAAGGCCAGTGTACGGCTGACTGTTGACGTCAGACGTCATACGAGTTACGTTCTTGATCACGTTGGCTGCGGCAGGCCGTCAGCCACTCCCTTCAGAGGTGAACAACGATGAAACAACGAGCATTGTGGTCCGCCGTCCTCGTTGTGGGACTGGCGACGGCAGGTTGTGGAAGTGCCAGCGACACGGGCTCCTCCTCCGGCGGCTCGACCGACAAGCTGGTGGTGTGGGACTGGAAGTCCGGCGAGCCGTCGGCCAAAGCGTATGTCGACAAGGCGAAGGCCGACTTCGCCGCCAAGCACCCCGACGTCACGGTCGAGTTCGTCGCGCAGCCGTTCGACCAGTACTACACGCTGCTCGGCGCGGCCATCCAGTCCGGCAAGGGCCCGGACGTGATGCTGTTCAACGGCGGCGGCCAGATCCGGGACCGGGTCGACGCGCTGGTGCCGCTCGACGAGTACGTGGCCGAGGACAAGCAGCGGCTCGCGGGTTGGGACGCCTTCAACAAGGACGGCAAGGCCTACGCCGCGCCGGTGACGTTGCAGGGGCACCCCATCTACTACAACAAGGCGCTCTACGAGAAGGCCGGGCTCGATCCGGCGAGCCCCGCCACGACCTGGGACGAGTTCCTCGCCGACTGCGCCGCCATCGGCAAGGCCGGTGCCAAGTGCTTCGCCCTGGGCAACAAGGAGGGTGCCGGGATCCAGTTCTGGATGTCGGCCCTGGGCTCCGGCATCCTCACCGCCCAGGAGTACGACGACTGGATCGCGGGCAAGCGCGACTGGACCTCGCCGAACGTGAAGCGGATCTTCGAGCTCTGGAAGGAGGCCGGCGACGCGGGCCTGAACAACGACGGGGCCAACTCGACCGCGATGTTCAACGACTCGTTCGCGCTCTTCCAGTCCGCCAAGGCCGCGCACGTCATCGGGCTGATGTCGGACGTGGGGCACTTGAAGGACTTCAACGAGTTCCTCACGCCCGAGAAGCTCGGCGTGATGAAGGCCCCGGTGGTCACCGCGGGCACCACGCCGAGCCTGGCCTACGACGGCGGCATCGGGTACGCGGTGGCGAAGTGGACCAAGGATCCCAAGGTCGCCGCCGACCTGGTGCGGTCGCTGACGTCGACCGGGGCGCTCCAGGCGTTCTACGCCGAGGCCGGCGCGATCGCCGCCGACACCACCATCGACGTGTCGCAGGCCGGCCCGGCCGCCGCCGCGATCGTCGCCGCGCTCGACAGCGGTAAGCCCGCCCTGCACGTGGCGCTCTCCTCGAAGACCCTGGACCTGATGGGACGGGTCTCCCAGCAACTGCTCAGCGGCTCGATCAGCGTCGACGAGGCGGTGAAGCAGCTGGCAGCTTCCGACCAGGCGGGCTGATTTCGTGCCGATCGGAAACGCAGAACCGTCGGTCCGTCCGGTGCCCGCCGGACGGACCGACGGGGCGGCGGCCGGCTCCGCGGGTCGCCGCCGTGGTGCCCCGGCTCGGCCCGGCCGCGGCGGCTCGCGGGCCGAGCGCTTCGCCCCCTACGTCCTGGTCGCACCCGCCATCCTGATCATCGTGGTGCTGCGGCTGTATCCGTTGCTGCTCGGGGTCAACTTCTCCTTCACCGGAGACGGCGAGCGCAACGGTCAGGCGGTGGGTCTCGACAACTACCTCGAGTTGATCGAGGACCCGTTGTTCCGCACCGCACTGAGCAACGTCGGGCTGCTGGTGCTGTTGCTCCCGGTGGCGGTGGCGATCCCCGGGCTGCTGGCGACGTTCATCTACCTCAAGGTGCCCGGGCATCGCTTCTACCGCAGCGTCTACTTCTTCCCGGCGGTGCTCTCACCGGTCATCGTCGGCGCGATCTTCAACCTGCTGCTCGCCTTCGACGGCCCGGTCAACGCCGTGTTCGAGGCGGTCGGCATCAGCCCGGTGGACTGGCTCGGCAATCCCGACGTCGCGATGTTCGTGGTGGTCGGCGTACACGTCTGGGCCACCTTCGGAATGGCGCTCGTGGTGTTCCTGGCCGGGTTCGCGACCCTGGACGCCGCGCTGCTGGACGCCGCCCGCGTGGACGGTGCCTCGCTGCCCCAGGTCATCCGGCACGTGATCATCCCGGGCCTGTCCCGCACCATCGCGTTCGTCGCCGTGACCACCATGGTCGGGATGCTGACCTCGATGTTCGGCCTGCTCTACGTGATGACCAGCGGTGGGCCGGAGGGATCCACCTATCTCCCGGAGTACTACATCTGGATCCAGCAGGGTCAGATGAACCGGCCCGCACTCGCCTCGGCCGCGTCGACGGTGCTCTTCGTGATCATGCTCGTCGTGGGGCTGCTCCAGGTGAAGCTGCTCCGGCGGGCGGGAGGTGAGGACTGATGTCCCGGGTACGACTGAGCCGGTGGCTGCTGGCCATCCCGATGTCGCTGCTCGCGCTGGCGACGATCTACCCACTGCTGTTCACCGTCAACGTGGCGATGAAGACCCGGCGCGACTACATCCTCGACCGGTTCTCCGTGACCGACACCCTGCGCTGGGACAACATCAGCGCGGCGTGGAACAGCGTCGGCATGGACCGGTACTTCCTCAACTCCCTGATCGTGGTGACGTCGTCGGTCGTCCTGCTGCTGCTGCTCGGGTCCATGGCCGGCTTCGCCCTGAGCCAGCTCCGGTTCCGTGGCTCCTCGGCGCTGTTCCTGGGCTGCCTCGCCGGCCTGTTCGTGCCGTTCCAGGTGATCATGGTGCCGCTTGCCCGGATCATGGCCGACACCGCCCTCATCGACACGTACCCCGGACTGGTCCTGGTCTTCGTGGCCCAGTTCCTGCCCTTCACCGTCTTCCTGATGACGAGTTACTACAAGACCATCCCGCGGGAGGTCATCGACGCGGCCCGGATCGACGGCAACAGCGTGTACGGCGTGTACCGCCGGATCATGCTGCCGCTGGGCACCCCGGCGCTGCTGTCGGTCGGCATCCTCAACGCGCTGTTCTGCTGGAACGACGTCCTGATGTCGCTGGTGATGATGCCGTCGGCTGATCACCGAACGCTCATGGTCGGCGTGACCTCGCTGCGTGGCCAGTACTCCGACGACATTCCCACCTTCGCCTCGGGGGTACTGATCGCCGCGATACCGGTCCTGGTGGTCTACCTCTTCCTCCAGCGCCAGATCGCCGACGGCGTCGCCGCCGGCTCCACGAAGGGCTGACATGCGCATCACGGGATATCGGACGCTCACCACGGTCCACGAATGGGGGCGCCCGGTCGGCGACGCCAACGGCGTGTTCGCCGACGGGAGGGTCCCGGTACCGATCGTCGTCGTGGAGACCGACGAAGGACTGTCGGGTGTCGGCATCGGCCCGCACGTCGAGATCGAGCGGATCTTCGCGGCCATCGACGGTGAAGATCCCCGTGCGGTGACGACGCTCTACGACCGGATGCTGCGACACACCTTCAAGGCCGGTCACGCCGGCCCGGTGTTCGGCACGATCGGCGCACTCGACACCGCGTTGTGGGACATCAAGGCGCAGGCGGCTGGCCAGCCGCTGTGGCGGTTGCTGGGCGGCCGCGACCGCCGGGTCCCGGCGTACGCGTCCGGGCTCGACATCGCCCTCAGCGACGAGGAACTCGTCTCGGCGTACATCCGTTACGCCGAGCACGGGCTGCGGGCCGCCAAGCTCAAGGGCGGACTCGACATCGAGCACGACCGACACCGGCTCCACCTGGTGAAGGAGATCCTGACCGAGGCTGGCCACGGACTGCGGCCGGGCCTGATGCTCGACGTCAACGAGGCGTGGACCCGCAAGCAGGCCGTCCGGCACGTCTGCGAACTCGAACGCACCCTCGACCTCATCTGGATCGAGGAGCCGGTTCGGCGCTGGGACGCCGAAGGGCTCGCCGCCGTCGGCCGGGGGGTGCGTGCCTCCGTCGCCACCGGAGAGAACCTCACCGGGCTTGAGCAGTACCGACCGCTGATCGCCGCCGGCGCGGTCGACGTCGTCCAGACGTCCGCGATCGGTGGAGTCACCCACTTCCTGCGGGTGTCCGCCCTGGCGCACGCCTACGACCTGCCGGTCAGCCCGATCGGCAACAGCCCGTTCGGGCTGCTGCACGCGGCCACCTCGGTGCCGAACCACCTGACCAGTGAGTTGCAGGACCTCTGGCCGCCGGTCGGCGTCTCCGTCGACGTGCACGTCGAGGACGGGGCCTTCGTCCTGGGCGACTCGCCGGGGCTCGGCCTGCGGGTCGACGAACAACGGATCCGGGCCGTGGACCGGCACCCGCAGGCGCCGGCGGTCGACGGCCCGAACGTCCGGCCGGAGCAGGCCGGGCGACGGCTGTTGGCGACGACGGACGGTGTCCTGCCGGCCGCCGGCGGCTTCCCGCTGGCCCGGGCTGCCACCCCGGCACACAACAGCAATCAGGTGTCGCCGACCGGACGTCACTGACAACGACCCCACGGTGGTGGCCGGCGGCACGAGCGGCGTGCGGCCGTTGATACGGAGGATCGATGAAGGCAGTGGTCTACCGGGGAGCACGGCGCCTCGGAATCGAGGAACGTGAGCCGGCGGCACCCGGGCCCGGCGAACTGGGCATCTCGGTGGCCTACACCGGGATCTGCGGCACCGACCTGCACATCTACCACGGGGACATGGACTCCCGGGTCGGTGCCGCCGCCATCATCGGGCACGAGATGTCCGGGCGGGTCGCGGCGCTGGGCGAGGGCGTCACCGGTTGGGCCGTCGGCCAGCCGGTGACGGTACTTCCCACCAGATGGTGCGGGCGGTGTGCCGCCTGCCGACGCGGCAACTCGCACATCTGCCACGCCATGAACTTCCTCGGCATCGACTCGCCCGGCGCCATGCAGTCCGGCTGGAACGTGCCGGCGGAACTCGTCCTGCCGCTGCCCGAGGAACTGCCGCTCGACCAGGGCGCACTCGTGGAACCGGTGGCCGTCGCCGTGCACGACGTACGGCGCGGCGAGGTGGCCTCCGGCGATCACGTGGTCGTCGTCGGCGGCGGGCCGATCGGGGTGCTCATCGGCACCGTCGCCCAGGGCCGCGGTGCGCGGGTACTGCTCGTCGAGCCGGACCCGACGCGGCGCGCCGTGGCGGGCGACATCGGCATCGAGGCGGTCGACCCGGCCGCGGTCGACGTGGCGGCGTTGGTCGCCGACCGGACCGACGGCGCGGGGGCCGACGTCGCCTTCGAGGTGTCCGGCGCGGCGGCGGGTGTCGCCACCGCGGTCGAGGTGCTGGCTGTCCGGGGTCGGCTGGTGATGGTGGCGATCCACCCCCGGCCCCGGGAGGTCGACCTGCACCGGTTCTTCTGGCGCGAACTGGAACTGCGCGGCGCCCGCCTGTACCAGCGCGACGACATGGCCGAGGCGATCCGGCTGGTCGCCTCGGGTGCGATTCCGGCGCGGCAACTGATCTCCCGGGTCGAACCGCCGGAGGCGGCGACCGCGGCGTTCACCGCGCTGGAGGGCGGCGGTGTCATGAAGGTGCTGCTGGACTGGCGGGAGGATGACCGGTGACGAACCCGTTCGACCTGTCCGGACGGACCGCCGTGGTCACCGGGGCCCGGCGGGGCATCGGCCTGGCCATGGCCGAGGCCCTCGCCGCGGCCGGTGCCGACGTCGTCGGTGTCTCCGCGCACCTGGAACCGGAGGAGAGCGAGGTGGCGCGCCGGGTGCGGGCCACCGGGCGACGGTTCACCGCGCTGCGCGCCGATCTCGCCGACCGGGCGGCGGTACGCCGGCTGGCCGACGAACTGATCGCGCTCGGACCGATCGACATCCTGGTCAACAACGGCGGCACGATCGCCCGCGCCCCGGCCGTCGACCATCCCGACGAACTCTGGGACCATGTCATCGAGGTGAACCTGAACAGCCAGTTCGTGCTGAGTCGGGAGATCGGTCGGACGATGGTGCAGCGCGGCCACGGGAAAATCATCTTCACCGCGTCGCTGCTCAGCTTCCAGGGCGGCATCACGGTGCCCGGGTACGCCGCGTCGAAGTCGGGCGTGGCCGGTCTCACCAAGGCCCTGGCCAACGAGTGGGCGGCGCACGGGGTGAACGTGAATGCCATCGCCCCCGGTTACATCGCCACCGACAACACCCGGGCCCTGCGTGAGGATCCCGAGCGCGACCGGGCGATCCTCGCCCGGATTCCGGCCGGCAGGTGGGGTGCCGCCGACGACCTCGGTGGCGCCACCGTGTTCCTGGCGTCGGCGGCCTCCGACTACGTCAACGGGATCGTCCTGCCGGTCGACGGAGGGTGGTTGGGCCGATGACCGACGAAGCTCCGGGCGCGGGCGGCATCGTCGACGCCCACCACCACCTGTGGGTCCGGGCCCGGCATCCCCAGCCGTGGATCGACCCGGTGACCATGGCGGCCATCGACGCCGACTTCGAACTGGCCGACCTGGCCCCGCTGGCCCGGTCGGCGGGCGTCACCGCCACGGTCGTCGTGCAGTCCATCGCCTCGGCGCGGGAGACCGTGGACCTGCTCCGCGTCGCGGCCGACGACGTCCTGGTCGGCGGCGTCGTCGGCTGGGTCGACCTGACGGCCGACGACGTCCCCGATCGCCTCGACCGGCTGCGCGCGGCCCCCGGCGGGCGGCACCTGGTCGGCATCCGTCACCTCGTGCAGAGCGAGACCGACCCGGCCTACCTGGACCGACCGGACGTCCGCCGGGGCATCGCCGCGGTCGGTGCCGCCGGCCTGGTCTTCGACCTGCTGGTCCGGCAACACCAGTTGCCCATGGCCGCCCGGTTGGCGCACGACCTGCCCGACGTGCGCTTCGTCCTGGACCACCTCGGCAAGCCCGCGCTGGGCACCCCGGAGTTCGACAACTGGAAGCGAGACCTACGGGTTCTCGCCGAAGCGCCCAACACGACGGCCAAGGTGTCCGGCCTGACGACCGAGGTGCCCCGGTCACCCTGGACGGTGGCCGATCTCAGGCCCCCCGTCGACCACGCGCTCGACGTGTTCGGGCCGCGGCGACTGATGTTCGGCTCGGACTGGCCGGTGTCCCTGCTCGCCACCTCGTACGCCCGCTGGGTGGCGGCGGTGACGGAGTTGCTGGGCGACCTCGACCCGACCGACCGCGCGGCGTTCTGGGCCGGCACCGCCCGGCGCTGCTACCGGTTGGCAGCGTCATGAGGACGCACGCGCTGCCGCGCCGGCCGGCGATCGGCCTCACCGAGCTGGGCTTCGGTGCGGCGCAGGGCGGCAACCTGTACCGGGCGACCACGGACGAGGAGTTCGCCGCCGCGGTCGACACCGCCTGGGCGGCGGGCGTGCGGTACTTCGACACCGCGCCGCACTACGGCCTCGGGCTGTCCGAGCGTCGCCTGGGCGGCGCGTTGCGGCACCGACCACGCGACGAGTACGTGGTGTCGACGAAGGTGGGGCGGCTGCTGGAGCCGTCGCCGCAGAACGCGCACCAGCGCGACCCCGAGGGCTTCGACGTGCCCGCGAGCCATCGCCGGGTGTGGGACTTCAGCCGGGACGGGGTACGCCGGTGCATCGAGGCCAGCCTGGAGCGCACCGGCCTGGATCGGATCGACATCGTCTACCTGCACGATCCTGACGACCACTGGGAGCAGGCCGCCGCCGAGGCCGTGCCCGCCCTGGTCGAGCTGCGCGAACAGGGCGTGGTGGGTGCGATCGGGGCCGGCATGAACCAGTCGGCGATGCTCGCCCGGTTCGTCCGGGAGACCGACGTGGACGTGATGATGTGCGCCGGCCGGTACACCCTGCTCGAACAGGGCGCGGCCGACGACCTGTTGCCGCTCGCGCAGAGCCGGGGAGTCGGCGTGGTGATCGCCGGCGTCTACAACTCGGGGCTGCTGTCCCGGGACCACCCGTCCGCCGACGCGTTCTACAACTACCAGCAGGCGCCGTCGGAGCTGATCGAGCGGGCCCGCCGGATCGCCGAGGTCTGCGACGCGCACGGTGTCACTCTGCCGCAGGCGGCGCTGGCCTTCGTCCGCCGGCACCCGGCCGTGGTCTCGACCGTGGTCGGTGTCCGCAACGGCACGCAGATGGCGCAGACCGTGCGGCGCTCGGCGGCGGTGGTGCCCGACGAGCTGTGGCAGTCGTTGGCCAGCGCCGGGCTGCTCGCCTCGATCTGACCTCTGACCGACGTCCCTGGTCCGCCGGAGCGGACCAGGGACGTCGCCGATGGTCGCGAGTGTCAGGCCAGGCTGAACCGCCACTGCTGGTTGGTGCCGCTGTGGCAGGTCCACTGCAACAGGCGGGCGCCGTCGGTGGTGGCGCCGCCGTTGACGTCGATGCAGAGCCCGCTCAGCACACTCTTCACCGTGTAGACCCCGGTGGTGCCGGTGGAGGTGACGGTGAACTTCTGTTGGTTGCCGTTGTTGCAGGTGGCCTGCTGGAGGAAGGCGCCGGGGGTGGTGGAGCCACCAATGATCTCCGCGCACTTGTTGCTGTGCACGGCCCGGAGATAGACGGCGCCGCCGCCGGCGTCGACCGCCTGCCACTTCTGGTTGTTGCCCCCGGTGGACGCCCACTGGTGGATCTGCGCGCCGTCGGCGGTGGAGACGCCGCTGACGTCCATCAGCTTGTTGCTGTGTTGGGCGGTGAGCGTCCACGTGCGGCCGGCAATCCCGCCGCCGGTGTCACCGACGCCCACTCCCGGACCACCGAAGGTGTGCGAGTCGAGGTCGAACCAGTTGTTGGAGCTGCCCTTGAACACCAGGTACAGGGTGTGGGTGCCGGCGAGGGGGGTGACGTTCACCGGCGGTGTGGACTGGTAGTTGTCCCAGCCGCCGGTGCTCGGCACCGGAGTGGTGGCCAGCAGCGTGCCGGTCGGCGACCCGGCCCGCAACTCGATCGATCCGCCGCCGGAGGGCGACGACAGCCGGTAGCTGACGGTGTTGATGCCGGACAGGCTCATCGGGGTGAACGCCACCCAGTCGTTGTTGGAGATGTCCCCGATGCGCTTGCCGCTCTCCGCGCCGGCCTGGTCGATGATCCGGGTGCCGGACTGGCTGCTGTGGTACTCGGCCTGCTTGTGCTTGGGCTGGAGGATCACCTGGGCGCGGCCGGTGAGCGGGGCCGCGCCGCCCGCCCCACCGTTGTCGGTGTACCGCGCGTTGAGCACGTAGAACAGGTTGGCGCCGTCCGGGTGCCCGCCGAGCAGGTCGGTGGGGATGCTCCCGGAACAGCCGGCGTAGTCGGTGGTCTCGTGCGCGTGGTCGTCGTGCCCGAGCGCCGGGTTGAGGAAGACCTTGCTGCAGTCGATCGCCGCGCCACCCGGGTCGGTGACGGTGATCTGGTACGACACCCGGTCGCCGAAGGCGAGCATGCCACCGTTGGCCGGCGTGGTGATGGTGACCACCGGAGCGGTGTTGCCGACGGTGATCGGCACGTTGGCGAAGGCGGTCTTGCCCGAGCTGTCGGTGACCTTCAACTGCGCCGTGTAGTTGCCGTTGCTGATGTAGACCTTCGACGGGTTGGCCGCCGTGGAGGTGGTGCCGTCGCCGAACGTCCACTGGTAGCTGATCGTGTCACCGGGGTCGGGATCGGCCGACCCGGCGCTGGAGAACTGCACGGTCAACGGGGCGTTGCCACTGGTCGGCGTACCGCTGGCCTTGGCGATCGGTGACCGGCCACCCTGGACGTAGTCGATCCGGTAGAGACCGGAGTCGCTGTTGCCGCCACCGAAGTTGGTGCCCCACTCCAGCAGGTAGAGCGAGCCGTCCGGGCCGAACTCGAGGTCCATCGGGCTGTTGAACCGGGTGGCGGGCAGGAACGGGTTGGTCCGGGTGACCGCCGACGCCGAGTCGAAGTGCATCTCCTTGATGTAGTCACGCGACCACTCGTAGAAGAAGTGCACGCCGTCGTAGTACGGCGGGAACTTCGTCGCAGACGGGTTCTCCGGGTCGTAACGGTAGACCGGTCCGCCCATCGGTGCCGAGCCACCCGTGCCCACCTCCGGGAAGTTCTGCGAGGCGCCGTAGCCGTACCACATGTTGGGTGCGACGACCGGCCGGAGGTTGGTCAGGCCGGTGTTGTTCGGCGAGTTGTTCACCGGCGCGGCGCAGTTGAACTTGGCACCGACCTGGCCGGTGTCCGGGTTGTACGGCGCGTACGGCTGGTTGTCGCCGTGGCAGAACGGCCAGCCGTAGTTGCCCGGCGCCTTGATCACATTGAGTTCGACGAGGCCCTCGGGCCCCCGGTTGGTGGTCGGCGGGTTCCGGTCCGGTCCGTAGTCGGCCAGGTAGACCCAGCCGTTGGCCGGGTCGATCGAGAAGCGGAACGGGTTGCGGAAGCCCATCGCGTAGATCTCGGGCCGGGTCTGCGCCGTCCCCTGCGGGTAGAGGTTGCCCGACGGCACGGTGTAGCCGCCGCTGGCGGAGGGGCGGATGCGCAGCAGTTTGCCGCGCAGGTCGTTGGTGTTGCCGGCGGTACGGGCGGAGTCGAGCATGTGCTTGCCCGGGCGCCAGTCCAGCGGGGCGTAGCCCTGCCAGTTCGGGTCGAGGTTCGGTGCGACGTCGTCACCGGTGCCGATGTACAGGTTGCCGTCGGGCCCGAAGGCGATGTACCCGCCGGTGTGCCCGGGCTCGGGGTACGTCCGGTCCCGGTAGGCGGGGATGTCGATGATCGTCACCCCGCTGGACATGTTCAACGTGTCGCCGTTGAGCGTGTAGCGGGAGACCCGGTTGACGTCGGTGGAGCTGCTTGCCGGTGCGTGGTACAGGTACACGTACCCGTTGCTGGCGAAGTTCGGGTCGAGAGCCAGCCCGGTCAGTCCGTCCTCACCTCCGGTGTAGACGCTGAGCGTGCCGGCGGTCACCGTGCTGTTGGTGCTCGGCTTGAAGATCTTGACCTGGCCGCCACGCTGGACGTAGAGCACCCGGCCGTCGGGTGCCACGGCCAGCGCCATCGGGTCGACGGTGTTGCTGTCGAGGGTCCGCTTCTCGAAGTTGCCCCAGACGGTGCCGCCACAGTCGCCCGGCTCGTTGCCGGCGGCCCACTTCACCCCGCCGAGGACGTGGTTGCGGAAGTGGGTCTCGCTGTAGGAGGCCGCGGCGTGACCCATCGCGGTGGCCCAGACCCGGCCGCCGCCGGTGTTACGGCACCAGGAGATCGGGTGATCGGAGCCCATCGCGCGAGGGCCCGGGTTGTACGTGCGCTCGTCGGCGGTGACCAGGACGTGCACCTCACCGCGCGGGTTCTTGTCGAAGTTGTACCACTCCTCGCTGCGGTTCCAGCGATCCGGCAGGCTTGCCGTCGACGGGTGCTTCTTGTCGGCGACGATGGCGGTGCCGGGCAGGACGCCGGGGGAGTGCTCCGGCATGTGGGCACCCGCGTTGATGGTCTGGTCCCACCACGGGTACTCGTTCTCGATGCCCATGTCGGTGGCGTTGTGGATGGCCACGATGCCCTTGCCGCTGGCGAGGTAGCCCTCCACCGCCTGGCGTTGGCTGGCGGAGGTCCACACCATGCCGGACGTCTGGAACATGATCAGGACATCGAAGGTGGCCAGGTTGGCTGCGGTGAAGACGCTGGAGTCCTCACTGTGTACCAGCTCGAAATTGTCGGAGGCGGCCTGCTGCTGGAACATCGAGACCCCGGCCGGGATCGAGTCGTGCCGGTAACCGGTGGTCTTGGTGAACAACAGGGCGCGGAACTCCGGAGCCGCTGATGCCGGCTGGACCAGCGCGAGCGCCAGTAACAGACCGGTGATCAGTCCGATGATGGCTGTCTTACGACGCATGCCGTCTCCTCGTCGGGGCGGAGCAACAGGGGGCGCGACCACGAGTCCGGTCGCCTCCCACGGCACGTCGGGTGGTGCCTGGTGCCACGACGGGACGCGCGATTGTCGTCGCGCGGATCGTCGCACCGGCGTGACAGTGCCGGATGTAACGCAGCGTCACGCCTGAGTGGGTTCCGGGCCCCGTGATGGCAAGGAGCCTAAATAGTGTTGATATGGACATATATTGATGTTAACGACAACATGAATGGGACTGATCATCGGCACCCGCGTTCCCCAGTGGACCCGACCCGGCGTCGTTGCCTGCTACCGGCCCGGTCGAGAGTCCGGGAAGATCGGGGATTGCGTACCCATCCCCGAGCATCTATCTTCATACGTGTGATGTTTCGGTCATGTCAAGCGAAAGTTTGAGCACGACAACAGGAAGCTTCGCTTCCGATAACTAAAGCCAGGTGACCGGCCGGTCCCGAGCGAATTCTGAGGTGGCACACCGATGCCCTTGGCGATTACTATCCGTGAGGATTATTGATGTCGGCTCGACCCCCGGCGCTGCTGACCCTGCGGGGCATCGGCAAGTCCTTCTTCGGGGTACGCGTCCTCGACGGTGTCGACCTCGACGTGGCGCCGGGCGAGGTGCACGCCGTGGTGGGGGAGAACGGCGCCGGCAAGTCCACCCTGATGAAGATCGTCTCGGGTGGGTACGCCCCGGACACCGGCACCATCGAGTTCGCCGGGCAACCGCGCGTCTTCGGCGGCCCGCGGGACGCGCAGCGGGCCGGCATCGGCATCATCCACCAGGAGTTCAACCTCCTGCCGGAGCGCACCGTCGCGGAGAACGTGTACCTGGGCCATGAGCCGAAGCGGCGCGGCCTGGTCGACCGGCGACAGATGCTCAGCCGCACAGCGGAGCTGCTGGCCACCATCGGGGAGACGGACCTGCCCGCCGAGGCCGTGGTGGGCCGCCTCGGGGTCGCCCAGCAGCAGGTGGTGGAGATCGCCAAGGCGCTCGCGCTGGACGCGCGCCTGCTCATCATGGACGAGCCCACCGCCGCGCTCGCCGACCACGAGGTCGAACTGCTCTACGGCCTGGTCCGACGGCTGCAACAGCAGGGCATCGGCCTGCTGTACGTCTCGCACCGGTTGACCGAGGTCTTCGACCTGTCCGACCGGATCACGGTCCTCAAGGACGGGCGGCTGGTGCGGACGATGCCTACCGCCGACGCCACTGCCGAGGACGTGGTGCGCCAGATGGTCGGTCGGGAACTGTCCAGCTACTACCCGGACCGGGCCGTTCCCGCGGACATCGGCGCGGTACGGCTCACCGTGCGCGGCGGCGGCAACCGGAAACTGCGCGACGTAGACCTGGACCTGCGCGCCGGTGAGGTGCTGGGAATAGGTGGCCTGCAGGGCTCCGGGCGATCGGCGCTGGCCCGCGCGCTGTTCGGAGTGGAACCGTTCACCTCCGGGGTGGTCACGATCGACGGTCGGCCGACCCGACTGCGCTCACCGCGCGCGGCGACGCGGGCCGGCCTCGCGTACGTCACCGAGGACCGCAAGGGCGAGGGCATCGTCGGCCGGCAGTCCGTGCTCGACAACGCCCTGCTCGCGAGCCGGGCGGTCGTGCCGGCCCGCTCGGGCCGCGCCGCGCGCACCGCACGCGTCCGCGAGCTGCTCGCCGCGGTGGAGGTCCGGGCCGCCGGTGACGACCAGGAGATCCGGTTCCTGTCCGGCGGCAACCAGCAGTAAGTGGTGCTGGCCCGGTGGCTCGCACTCGACCCGCTGATCCTGCTCTTCGACGAACCCACCCGGGGCATCGACGTGGGCGCGAAGTCGGCGATCCACGATCTCGTCCGTCGGCTCGCCCGCGCGGGTGCGGCGGTACTGATGATCTCCTCCGAGCTGCCGGAGCTGCTCGGCATGAGTGACCGGCTGCTCGTCATGCGCGACGGCCGCGTCGCCGGTGAGCTACCCGCCGGCGCCACCGAGGAGGACGTCCTCGCCCTGGCGGTCGGGACGGTACGGGAGGCGGCGGCGTGAGCGAGCGTAGCGAGCGAGCCACCGGGCTCGGTGGCGTGAGCGTGCTGTCGCTGCGGCCGACCCGACGGCCGGTGCCGGGCGTGTTCGTGGCGCTGGCCATCACGCTGGCGGTCGGTTGGCTGGTCGTCATGATCGACGGCGGTCAGCTGTTCAACCAGTCGACGACGGTGAGCCTGTTGCACGTCGCCGCCGGACTGGGCCTCGTCGCCGTCGGGCAGACCCTGGTCATCCTCGGGGGTTCGCTCGACCTCTCGGTGGCGTACGTGATCAGCCTGAGCACCCTCGTCGCGGCCGAGACGATGAACGGCCGCGACGGTGCGCTGCTGCCCGCGGTCGGTCTGGCGCTCACGGTCAGCGCCGCGGTCGGGCTGCTCAACGGACTGCTCGTCACCCGGCTGCGGATCAACGCGTTCATCGCCACTCTCGGCGTCGGGCTGCTGCTCAAGGGATATCTCGACAACGGCTACGACGGTCCGGCCGGCAGCACCTCGCCGGGGCTCGTGCAGAGCCTGGGCTATCAGCGCATCGGCCCGGTGCCGCTGTCCTTCCTGCTGCTGCTCGCCGTCACCGGGGCGTGCTGGTTCGCCCTGGCACGGACCCGGTTCGGTCACCACCTGGTCGCCGTCGGCGGTGATCCGGAGGTCGCCCGACTCTCCGGCGTCCGCAACGACCGGGTGCTGGTCACCGCTCACGTGCTCTGCTCAATCTGCGCCGGACTCGCCGGGATCTACCTGGCCAGTCGGCTCGGCTCGGGTGCCCCACGGGTGGGCACCGAGGGCCTCTACGACCTGGAGTCGATCGCCGCCGTGGTGATCGGTGGCACCGCGCTCGCCGGTGGCAAGGGCGGCGTCGTCGGCACGCTCGGCGGCGTGTTGCTGCTCGCCAGCATCGACGCCATCTTCAACCAGCTCGAGGTGGACGCCTTCTTCAAGCAGGTCATCCGGGGGGCCATCATCATCGCCGCCGTGGCCGTCTACGCCCGTCGGGCCATGCGAAAGGCGGCCGTCTGACATGCAGCTCGTCCAGCGTCGCCCGCTGCCGCCCCAGCTGTCCCGGGTACGCACCGGCGGCCTGCTGCCCCTGCTCGCGATACTCGCGGTGCTGCTGGTTCTGGTCGCCGTACGCCAGCCCGACTTCCTGGCTCCGGCCTCCCTGATGTCCTTCCTCGGCCGGTCGGCGCCGATCATCCTGCTCGCCGCCGGTCAGTACTTCGTGATCGTCTCCGGTGAGTTCGACCTGTCCGTGGGCTCGTTGGTCACCGCGCAGGTCGTGGTCGCCGCCCGGCTCATCGACAGCGATCCGTCCCGGACCTGGCCGGTGGTGCTGGTGCTGCTCGCCGGTGGGGTGCTCGTCGGGCTGGTCAACGGGCTCATCACCACGCGGCTGCGGGTGCCCTCGTTCATCACCACCCTCGGCATGTTCCTGATCCTGGTGGGGGCGGTCTATCTCTGGTCCGACGGCGCGCCGAAGGGCGGGCTGTCGGAGGAGTTCCGTCGGTTCGGCCGGCGTGCCTTCGAGGACGTTCCGGTGCTCGGCCGCATCCCGTACGCCCTGGTCGTCCTGCTGGTCCTCGCCACGCTCGCGGTGCTGCTGATGCGCTCCGACTTCGGCCGGATCCTGGTCGCGGTCGGGGACAACGCGCGGACGGCGGCGCTGAGCGGCGCCCGGGTGGCCCGTACCCGGACCATCGCCTTCATGCTCAGCGGCCTCGCCGCCGCCGTCGCGGCCATCCTGATCGGCGGCTACAGCGGGGTGTCCTTCCAGGCCGGTGCCGGTCTGGAGTTCGGTGCCATCACCGCGGTCGTCCTCGGCGGCGTCGCCCTGGGTGGCGGACGTGGCTCGGTCGTCGGCGCGATGCTCGGCGCGCTGACCCTGGAACTGCTCTTCACGCTCATGAACTTCTACGGCGTCTCCGGCGCCCTCAGACCGACCGTCCAGGGCGCCATCATCCTGTTCGCCGTGGCGGTCTCGACCCGACGTTCCACGTCGAGATAAGGGGAATCCTTCATGAAACGACACATGGCGGCCACGGCCGCGCTCCTCCTGGTGTCCCTCGTCGGCTGTGCCACCGACGAGCCCGTGGCGACCCCGTCGGACGGTGCCTCCGCACCACCGGCCGGGGCCGGCACCGGCGAGCAGTCGAAGTTCTTCGTGCAGGCCGACTACGACAACGAACTCGCGTTGCTCGACGCCGCACCGACCGGGCCGGCCGACAAGCCGTGGGAGCAGGTGCTCAACCCGAAGATGGTGGACACCGCCAAGTTCAAGAAGGACGGTCCCCACAAGATCTGCTTCTCGAACGCGGCGCTGAACAACCCGTGGCGGCAGGTCGGCTTCAAGACCATGCAGGCCGAGGTCGAGGCGCAGGGCGACCGGATCTCCGAGTTCGTCCACGTCGACGCCGAGGGCAAGGACCAGAAGCAGATCGCCGACATCAACGACCTGCTCGGCAAGAGCTGCGACGCGCTCATCGTCTCGCCGAACACCACCGCCACGCTCACCCCGGCCGTGACGGCGGCCTGCGACGCCGGTCTGCCGGTCATCGTCTTCGACCGTGGCGTGGACACCGACTGCCCGGTGACGTTCATCAACCCGATCGGCGGGTACGGGTTCGGCCACGTCGGCGCGGAGTTCGTCAGCCAGCGGATGAAGCCCGGCGGCAAGGTCCTCGCGCTGCGCATCCTGCCCGGTGTCGACGTGCTGGAGACCCGGTGGTCCGCCGCGAAGGTGGCGTTCGACAAGGCGCAGGTCGACGTGGTCGGTGTCGAGTTCACCGACGGCGACCCGGCCAAGACCAAGAAGATCGTCAACGACTACATCCAGCGGCACGGCACCATCGACGGCGTCTGGATGGACGCGGGCGCGGTCGCCGTCGCGGCGGTGGAGGCGTTCCAGGACGCCGGTCAGCCGGTGCCGCCGATCAACGGTGAGGACCAGCTCGACTTCCTCAAGATGTGGAAGGACGAGGGGCTCACCGCGATCGCGCCCACGTACCCGACCTACCAGTGGCGTACGCCGATCATCGCGGCGCTGCGGATCCTCGACGGCCAGCAGGTGTCCGACCCGTGGAAGCTGCCCCAGCCGACGATCACCCAGGAGAACCTGGACAGCTATCTCGACCCGAACATGCCGCCGCTGCACTACGCCATGTGCGGCTGCACCGACCTGCCGGGTTACCCGCAGCGCTGGAAGTAGGCGTCCGATGCGTGCCGTCGGTGTCAATCCCTGGGTCTGGGCCTCGCCGGTCGACGACGAGGCCCTGGCCGCGCTGATTCCACGGATCGCGGCGCTCGGCTTCGACGCGGTCGAACTGCCGATCGAGCAGCCGGGCGACTGGGATCCGTACCGCGTCCGCGACCTGCTCGCCAGGTACGGGCTGGCCGCGGCCGGCGTCTGTGCGGTCACCCCGCCCGGGCGGGAACTCGTCAACGCCGAGCCCGCCGTGGTGGAGGCCACGGTGGCGTACCTGAACGGCTGCGTGGACAGCGCGGCGATCATCGGTGCGCCGTGCGTCGGTGGTCCGGTCTACGCGTCGGTCGGCCGCACCTGGCGGATGACGCCGGCCGAACGCGCCACCTGTTACGTGGATTTCCGTAGGGCGCTGGTGCCGGTCGCCGACCGGGCCGGCGAGCGGGGGGTGTCCATCGGGGTGGAGGCGCTCAACCGGTACGAGACCAGCGTCGTGAACACGCTCGAACAGGCCGTGGAGATGATCGACGGTCTGCCGTCGAACGTCGGTCTCATGATTGACACGTATCACATGAACATCGAGGAGGCGAACCCGTACGCGGCGCTGGCCGCGGCGGGTCCGCACATCAAGCACGTACAGGTCAGCGGCACCAACCGGGGCGCGCCCGGGTCGGATCACCTGGACTGGCCCCGGCTGCTCGCCGCCCTGGCCGCCACCGGCTACTGGGGGGCGATCTGCATCGAGTCGTTCACCCCGGAGAACGCGACGATCGCGACCGCCGCCTCGATCTGGCGCCCGCTCGCCCCGTCACCGGACCGGCTCGCGGGGGACGGGCTGGCCTATCTCCGCAGCATCCTCGGCTGAGCTGCGCCGCCACGCCGGCAGCAGGTCACCGGCGTGAGCTCGGTCGATCCTTGCGCAGACATCATTCGTATGATGAACTGCCGTCCACAAGCCACCCACCACACCGCACCACCGGCCCAGGTAAGGAGACCCCCGTGTCCGTACCTCCATCCCCCGGCACACCCCGACGGGTGCTCGCCGCGACCGCGGCGGTGGCGCTGACCGCCGCGGCCACCGTGGCCGCCGTGACCACGTTCGCCGCACCGGCCCTCGCCGCGACCACCACCCTCTACGCCTCCCCCTCCGGTGGCGGCAGCAGCTGCACCGCCGCCCAACCGTGCTCGTTGACCGGTGCGCAGACCGCCGTCCGCTCGATGAACAGCTCGATGTCGGGCGACATCGTCGTGCAACTGGCCGACGGCGTCTACCGGCTCTCCTCGCCGCTGCGGTTCACCGCCGCCGACTCCGGCACCAACGGCTACCGGGTGATCTGGCAGGCGGCACCGTCGGCCCGTCCCGTGATCAGCGGCGCCCGGGCGGTCACCGGCTGGTCGCAGGTGGACGCCGGCCGCAACATCTGGCGGGCCAACGTCGGCGCCGGCACCCGCCAGCTCTACGTCAACGGCGCACTCGCCACCCGGGCCCGCACCCAGGTCAACCGGGCGGACTTCACCGCTGACAGCACCGGCATGCGGTTCACCAGCGGCGCCCTGAGCTACCTCAACAACCTGGCCAACCAGAGCCGCATCCAGATGGAGAGCGTCAACTCGTTCACCGACCGGTACGTGTCGGTGCAGAGCATCAGCGGCAACCTGATCCGGATGCAGCAGCCCGGCTGGAGCAACAACAACTTCGGGTACGACACCTTCACCAGCCCGCACCGCGCCGGGCCGCTCTACCTGGCCAACGCCTACGAGTTCCTGAACACCCCGGGGGAGTGGTACCTCGACCCGGGCAGCGGCGCGCTGAACTACATCCCGCTCGCCGGCCAGAACATGAGCAGTGTGAGCGTGGAACTGCCGACGCAGCAGTCCCTGGTCAACCTCGGCGGGACCTACGCCTCGCCGGCACACCACATCTCGTTCACCGGGATCACCTTCACCGGCACGACCTGGCTGGGGGCGAGCAGCAACCAGGGCTACGTGGACCAGCAGACCGGCGCCTACATCTACGGCAACTGGAACTGGCCCAGCTTCTCCTCCTGCCACAACGGCTGCCCGCAGTTCGAGGCCACCCGGCCGAACTGGCAGCAGATGCCCGCCGCCGTGCAGGTCTCGGCCGCCAACAACATCACCTTCAGCGACTCCCAGTTCGTCAACCTCGGGCAGACGGCCATCGGCATCGGCAACGACGCCAACGCCCACGCCAGCGGGGTGGGCCTGGGGGCCAGCAACATCACCGTCACCCGCTCCGAGATCGCCCGCAACGCGGCCGGCGGCATCGTCGTCGGTGGCGTACGCGCCGACGCCCACCACCCCAGTGACCAGCGGATGGTCAACCGGGACATCACCATCAGCAACAACCGCCTGCACGACCTGGGCATCGAGTACCGGGGCATCGTCTCGGTGCTCACCACCTACGTCACCAACTCCACGGTGTCGTACAACGAGGTCTACAACATGCCGTACACCGGCATGTCCATCGGGTACGGCTGGGGCTCCAACGACGCCGGTGGCAGTGAGCACTACGCCGGCCGTGGCCTGTACAACTACCAGCCGCGCTACACGACGGCCACCACCGCGTCGAACAACCGCCTGATCGGCAACTACGTGCACGACGTGATGCAGCAGATGAACGACGGTGGCTGCATCTACACCCTGTCGGCGAACCCGGGCGGGTTGATCAGCGACAACTACTGCCTGCGGACCAACGGCTACTTCGGCGTCTACTTCGACGAGGGATCCCGCTACTACACCGCCCGCAACAACGTGTTCTCGTCAACCGGCACCTGGGCCACCGCCAACTACTGGTACGCCGAGAACATGGGTAACTTCACCGTCACCAACAACTGGTCGACGAACGGCAGCACCAACGTGACGAACGGGGACCGGGGCAACGTCGTGTCCGGCAACGTGACGGTGACCAACGGGAACTGGCCCTCGGGTGCCCAGGCGGTGATGGCCGGGGCCGGTCCGCAGGGCGGCAGCAGCACCCAGAACGTGCAGATCGTCGGTACCCAGTCCGGGCGGTGCGTGGACGTCGAAGGTGCGAGCACGACCAACGGCGCTCAGGCGAAGCTCTGGGACTGCCACGGCGGGACGAACCAGCGGTGGACCTACACCGCCAGCAAGCAACTCATGGTGTACGGCAACAAGTGCCTCGACGCTTCGGGGCAGGGCACCAGCAACGGCACCCTGGCGATCATCTGGGACTGCAACGGCCAGGTCAACCAGCAGTGGAACGTCAACGCCAACGGCTCCATCACCGGTGCGCAGTCCGGACTGTGCCTCGACGCCAGCGGCTACGGCACCACAAACGGCACCGTGATCCACCTGTGGGCCTGCCACGGCGGCGCCAACCAGCAGTGGAACCTGCGTAACTGACGCCCCCCGGTGGGTGGGTTCGCGCACCGAACCCACCCACCCGGGCCGGCCCGCTGTCGGTTCAGGACGCCTGCCGGCGAAGATGTTCGGCGAAGGCGGCCTGGCTGCCCAGCATCACCATGATCGCGTTGCGGTAGGCGACCGAACCCCACAGGTGCAGTTCCTCGTCGTCGATGTCGCCGAAGATACTGGCGAGCGCCCGGCGTTCGCGGCGGTCCAGGACCTGCTGCGGCCGGGCGAGCAACTCACCCTCGCGCCGGAGAGCGTCCAGGTAGGCGGCCACGGCCGAGGTGTACGCGGGACCGCCGAGTTCCTCGAGCATGCCGAACTCGAACAGGTGCAGCGCCGCCTCGGACTCCCAGTCCGGATCACGCTGGACGTGGCGGATCAGCATCACGTGCCGCGCCTCGAACAGCAGCAGGATCCCGCGGCCGAGCCGGCTCAGCGGCCGGCGGGGCGACGGCAGCCGCAACGTGCGTACCGGTTGCCCGGCGGCCACGTCCACCGCACCGGCGAAGCTGGGCATCCGCTGACTTCCGGGCACCGGGTCGGGCACCAGGCAGACCCGGTCCGCGTAGACCAGGTCGCCCTGACCGGCAAGCGACCGCATCGCCGTCGCGTACGCCTCGGCGAAGGGACGGTCGTCGGCCGGCACGTCCGGGTCGAGGGCGTGGACCAGCCCCGGCACCCCGGCCACCGGGACACCCAGCACCGCGGAACTGCGCAGGAAACCCCAGGTCGTCGCGGCCCAACGGCTGCGCCGCGCCAGTTCGGCGGCGGTGTCGCGCCAGTCGCGGGCGAGCCGCAGCCGGTCCCGGACGTCGGCGACGTCGGTCATCTCGAGCAGTGCCCGGGGCAGCGTCGCCACGGGGTCGACGTCGAGCGGATCGGTGACCACGGCGGGACCGATCGCCGCGTGTTCGGCGCAGTCCGCGTCGGTGTGCGGATTGCCGGTCGCCCCGTGGCAGTCCCCCAACCAGGTGACCTCACGACTCGCCGACTGCCGGGCGAACGCGGGCGCCGGCAGCATCCCGGCACGCAGGACCCGCTCGTACTGCACCCGGGCACGGGCCGTCCGCAGCATGTCGAGCGGCAGGACAGGGGCCAGTCTCACCACCGTCTCGATGATCAGGCAGTGCGGGCAGACGGGCCCGTCCGGGTCGACCACGCGGAACTCCCGCAGATGGTCCAGACCGGGCTGCTCCCACTTCACGCCGATGGCCCCGCCCTCGCGCAGCATCACGTAGAGGTGAGTGGTGGCCTGCCGGTCCCGGGTGACGGCCACGATCTCGTCGACGAACCGCCGCCGGCTGATCTGCTCCACCGGGTCACTGTATCGACCGATGTCGCGACCCACGGGCGCAGCGCGACCCGGCGAAAACCGGTGTCGTCGTACGACATCGGATGACTATCGTGCGCGTCGACATCCGGCGACGGACAGGAGTTGAGATGCGCTTCGACCTGGTCACGGCCCCCGCTCCGGCGCGAGAGCTCACCGTGCGCTGACCTGCGCGGCCCACCGTCGGTCCACCGGCGGTGGCGGTGCTCCTCGCCGCGGAGCGGTCCCCTGACGGCCGTTCCCTTCCAGCTCGAGGAGCAATCTTGCCTGCCCTGACCTCCGCGCGTCTCGGCGCGGACTTCGCCAAACTCTGGACCGCCTCGGCGGTGTCCAACGTCGGTGACGGCATCACCATGGCGGCCGGCCCCCTGCTGATCGCCTCCATCACCGACAGCCCGGCGCTGGTCGCCGGTGCCGTCTTCGTACAGCAGTTGCCCTGGTTGTTGTTCGCCCTGCTCAGTGGCGCCTACGTGGACCGGCTCGACCGGCGTCGCCTGGTGGTGACGGTGAACCTGGTCCGAGCCGCCGCCCTCACCACGCTGGCCCTCACCATCGCCACCGGAACCGTCACCGTGGCCGTCTGCTACGCGGTGCTCTTCCTCCTCGGTACGGGGGAGACGCTGGCCGACACCGCCATGGGCGCGCTGCTGCCATCGGTGGTCGCCCCCGACCGGCTGTCGAGCGCGAACGCGCGGCTCTACGCCACCTTCACGATCGGCAACCAGTTCGTGGCCAAGCCGCTGGGCGCCTGGCTGTTCGTGATCGCCGCGGCGGCGCCGTTCGGGCTCAACGCACTCACGTTCGTCCTCGCCGCAGTGCTGCTGGTGAGGTTGCGGCCGGCCCCGGCACCGGCCGCCACGACGCACGCCTCGGTGATCCGCTCGATCGCCGAAGGGGTGCGGTGGCTGTGGCGGCACCGGCTGCTGCGGACCCTGGCCCTGAGCATGGGCGTGGGCAACGTCGCCTTCTGCGCCGCGTTCGCGGTGTTCGTGCTCTACTGCCGGCAGCGTCTGGGCGTCTCCGACGTCGGCTACGGCTTCCTGCTCACCGCGTTCGCGGTCGGTGGGCTGGCCGGCACCGCGCTGGCGACCCGGCTGGTCCGGACGTTCGGACGAACCGTGGTGCTGCGGGTCGGGTTGGTCGTCGAGATGCTCACGCACCTGATCCTGGCCACCACCACGGCGCTCTGGGTCGTGGTGGCCGTCCTTGTCGTGTTCAGCGCGCACGGCATGGTCTGGGGAGTCACCGTCGCGTCGCTGCGACAACGGCTGGCGCCGTCCCATCTGCTCGGCCGGGTCGGCAGCGCGTACGCGGTGCTCGATCTCGGTGGGGCGGCGGTCGGCTCACTCCTCGGTGGTCTGATCGCCGGCGTCTGGGGTATCACGACACCGTTCTGGATCGCCGGGGTGACGATGGCGCTTGTCGCTCTGGCCGCCTGGCGACCGCTGGCGCAGAGTCAGAACCGGTCGGAGGCTATCGAAGAGGGCTGATTACCGTACCATCGGGCTGTTCTTCCCTGGGCGGTGCGGAGGAGACCGCATGGACGATGTGACCCTCCGAGCCCTGCGGCTACTGGAGGAGGCGCAGGCCGGTGGGGCGGCCCAGGTGCTGGCGGAGGCGGTCGCGGCACTGCGGGAACCGACCGGGGAACTGCGTGACGGCCCCGCCGCGATGCACTTCGCGCGGGTTGTGGCGTTGACCCGGCTCGGTGACCTGCGCGCGGCGATCGCCGCCGCCGATCTGATGCTCGTCGCCGCCGAGCGGGAGAACAGCGCCGGGTGGCGCTCCTGCGCGTTGTCGCTGCGCGCCGACCGGCGGCTGCGCCTCGGCGACCAGGACATCGCCGAGTACGACATCGAGGCCGTCCTGCGGGATCTCGTCCGCGCGGAGACGGCCCTGCTGGCCGGCGAACCCGACCCGGTGATCGAGGGCAACGCCCGTACCGGGCTGGCGATCGGGTACGCGAAGCTGCGCCTCTACGAGCTGGCGGTGCCACAGTTCCAGGCGGCGTACGAGACCACCTGCCGACCCGGGTACCCGGACAACGGCAACCGGGCGATGTGGCTGTGCAACCTCGCCGAACTCAACCTGATGTGGGCCCTGGAGCTGTACCAGGTGGGTCAGGTCGCCGAGGCGGAGAAGCACACCACGGTGGCCGAGGAGCACGCGATGCGGGCGATGACGGAAGCCTCCGGCCCCAAGGCGGAGGTGTGGCGGCTCTCCGCGTCGCTGTTCGCGGCGTGCGCCCGCGCCGACCGTCAGGACCCGGCCGGTGCGGCGGAGGACATCCCCCGGTTCCTGGCGACGCTGCAGGAGCACGGTGTCCAACAGGGGCACCAGGAGCAACTGCTGTGCCGACCGTTCCACGCCGTCGCGCTCAGCCGGTCCGGGCGGCCGGGTGAGGCGCTGCGTGTCATCGAGGAGGCGGTGACCGGCCTGTCTCCCGACAGCGACTGGCTGATCACCGCGGCGCTGCACCGTACGCACGCCGTGCTGCTGGCGAAGAACGGGGCGCGCGACGCGCTGCCCGGCCTCACCTACGGCGACGCGCTCGCGGAACTGCTGTGGCGTCAGCGGCACCGCTGGCTGCACGCGGCGGTGACGATGCAGTCGTACGACGTGCTGCGGTGGCAGCACGAGCGGGCCGAACGGGCCGCGCGGATCGACCCCCTCACCGGGGTGGCCAACCGGCGTGGCCTGGACAGCTTCCTGGAGCGCCTGGCCACTCCCACGGCGGCCGGGACGGATCCGGTGGCGGTGCTGATCGTGGACGTGGACCGGTTCAAGGACGTCAACGACTCGTTGGGGCACGCCACCGGCGACGACGTGCTGCGGGCGGTGGCCCAGGTGGTCGCGGCCAGTGTCCGCCGGGACGATCTCGTCGCCCGGCTGGGCGGCGACGAGTTCGTCGCGATCCTGCCGGGGGCGGATCTCGGTGCCGCCGAGCAGGTCGCCCAGCGGACCGTCGACGCCGTCGCCGGAATGGCGGCGTGGCGGGTGACGGTGAGCGTCGGGGTGGCCGGCGGCTCCGCGTACACCCTCGGCGAGACCTTGGCGCATGCGGACGGTGCGATGTACGCGGCGAAGCGGGCGGGCGGTAACCGGGTTAGCAGCCGCCACCCCGGTACCTGACCGCCGATCGCGGCCCGGACATGCCGGGTGCGGCGGCGTCGGCCGGTCCGGCAGGATCGGTGTGTGGACATCGAGCCGGTCGACGTCGCGCCCGTGCGGGGATTCCGCCGCGCGATCCTTCGGCAACGCTGGGATGATCTGATCTTCCTGCACTGGCCGGTCGAGCCGGCGCGGGTCGCACCGCTGCTGCCGGCCGGCACCCGCCCCGACACGCTCGACGGGCTGACCTACGTCGGGCTGATCGGCTTCCGGATGGTCGGTCTGGGGCTGGGTTTCGGGCCGGGTGTGCCGTACTTCGGCAGCTTCTGGGAAACCAACGTGCGGTTGTACTCCGTGGACGGCTCCGGCCGACGGGCCGTGGTCTTCCGCTCGCTCGACGCCTCCCGGCTGGTGCCGGTGCTGGTGGCCCGGGCCACCCTGCGGCTGCCGTACCTGTGGTCGGCGATGAGCCTGGAACGCGACGGCGACCGACTCCGCTACCGCTGCCGGCGTCGGTGGCCGGGCCCGACCGGCACGACCAGCCGGATCGAGGTGCGGGTCGGCGAGCCGATCGCCGAGCCGACGCCGCTGGAGCACTTCGTCACCGCGCGCTGGGGCCTGCACACCCGGGCGTACGGACGAACCCGGCACCTGCCGAACTGGCACCCCCGCTGGCCACTGCACCACGTGGAACTGCTCGACCTGGACGACGAACTGGTGACCGCCGCCGGGCTGCCGCCGCCGCAGGGGCCGCCGACTAGCGTGCTCTACTCGCCGGGGGTGCCGGTCGCCTTCGGCCCGCCGACCAGCGTGCGGTAGCCCATGCTAGCATTGCTCTCATTGGGTAGGTGGGAGGAACAGCATGGCAGCCCTCAGCATCAGAGATCTCGACGACAGCGTGCGCGACAAGCTGCGCCGCCGCGCTGCGCAACACGGCCGATCCATGGAGGCCGAGATCCGCGACATACTCACTGCGGCAGTTGCCGAGGACGCACCGGCAAACGATCTGTTCAGCGCACTCACCGATCGATTCACCAGACTCGGTGGGGTTGAGCTGGATGTACCGGCACGTTCCACGGCCCCCCGTGCGGCGGATCTGCCCGAATGATGATCGTTCTCGACACCAACGTTGTCTCCGAGCTCATGCGGGCCGAGCCCGCTCCAGTGGTTCTCGCGTGGCTCCAGCAGAGTTCGAGCACCGGCCTGTACACCACAGCCGTCACCGTCGCCGAGATCCGCTACGGCATTGCGCGGCTGCCGGAAGGCCAGCGCCGGGAATCACTGCACCAGGCTGCCAGCGAGATCTTCGCCGCCTTTCCTCGCCAGGTGCTGCCCTTCGACCTCGCCGCAGCCGGTGCCTACGCCGACGTGGTCGCGGTGCGGGAAAAACTCGGCCACCCGATCGATGGGTTCGACGCCCAGATCGCCGCCATCTGCCGCGTCCAGGCCGCCACCCTCGCCACCCGGAACACTAAGGACTTCACTGACACAGGGATCAATGTCGTCGATCCCTGGCGCGGCGCGACCAGCTGAGACGCCGGCACTCACTGCGTGGTCGATCGGCATGAAGGCGCTTCAAGCGGTTGCCGGTGCCAGGAGCTGGAAGATCGGCGCGCAGGCGGCCACCGGGCGCGGACGATTGCCGTCAGTGCTAGCCGGTGGCCGCTCGGGGCGCGTGGCGGATCAGAGGTAGTTGAACAGCGGGGGGAAGAGCAGCACCACGATCCAGGCCCAACCGGCGTAGACCGGTAGGTAGCCGGTCTGCCAGCGTTCCAGGGCCGCGAACGGGGTGCGCCGACGGACGAATCCCAGCACCAACCACGCCGACCAGGCGAGGTTGGCCAGCAGGATGACGTTCTCACCGAGTGCCGCGGCCTTGTTCGGGGTGGTGCCGTACTCGGTGATCCGTTCGGTGATCGCCCACAGCACCAGCACGTCGATGACGAGCGCGCTGACCACGAGGGCGAGCTGCAACCTGTCGAACAGGCCGGGCGGGGCCAGCGGGTCGCGGGCCGAGATCGAGTAGAGCAGCAGCCCCAGCACCACGACCAGCAGCAGGTCGAACAGGATCAGGGCCTCCCGCTCGACGTTGATGCCGGCGGTGGTCCAGACGATGGCGATCAGGAAGGCCAGCAACGCGGCGGTGAACAGCGGCGTGAACAGGCGGGTGAGGACGGGGGCGATGTTCTCGACGACGCTCTGCTTGGCCTCGACGAGCCAGCCCGCCACGACCACCGCGGCCACCACGCCGCACGGCAGCAACCACTGCGAGACGAAGCCCTCCGGGTCGATGCCGATGGCCTGGAAGGTGCCGACCGTGAAGGCGGTCAGCACGCCGCCGCCGAGGGCGATGAGGACGAAGTAGACGAAGCATTCGCCGGTGAATCTGATGAAGTCCATCCGTCGTCGCGACGAGCGTAGGTCGTCGGAGACGTAGGCCAGGCCGACCACGAACCACAGGGCGATGGGCAGGTGGATGGTGGTCAGCACCAGCGACTGGGAGTCCTCCGCGAGGGAGTAGACGTTGGCCGCTACCGCGCCGAGGGCGAACAACGCCACCATCACCCCGATCACCGCCGTCCCGGCCCGGCGCCGCCAGGCCAGGTACGCGGCCAGCCAGGGCAGCGTGAACAACGCGAAGTTGGGTGCGTAGAAGGCACCGTCCTGTTGAAAACCCAGGCCGAACAACGCCGGTAGCTTGATCGACACGGCCGCGCCGACCGCGCAGACGATCATCGCGACCAGGTCGCGCCGGGACCGGTTGTCCGTCTCCGGGTCATCGGTGCCGCCGGTGAGGACCAGTTGCTTCCACAGCCGGTCCGAGTGCTCCCGGGCGAACTCGCGGGACAGCTCGTCGAGGCCGCCGAGCCGCTTGACCGCGACCAGGAACGCCTCGTCGGGGCGCAGACCGGCGGCGATCAGCTCGTCGACCGAGCCGCGCAGGTGGTCCTCCAACTCCTCGGCGTCGGAGCGCTGCAACTCCGGGCGGCGTCGGACGTAGTGACGCCACTGGTCGAACTGGGCCTCCAGCCCGTCCGGTCCGTAGGGTGTCGTGCCGCCGTCGGGGCTGCCGGGCGCGGTCATGCCAGACCTCCGAGGGGAATCGTCGCCGAGCGCCGGACGTCGCCGGGGTCGACCCAGATCGCCTTGAGGGCGCTCACCACGGTGTCCCACTGGCGACGTTGCTCGGCCAGCTCGGCCAGGCCGCTGTCGGTGATGCGGTAGTACTTGCGTCGCCGTTCCCCGGGGACCGACTGCCAGCTCGACTCCACGTGACCGAGCCGTTCGAGCCGGTGCAGCAGGGGATAGAGCAACCCTTCGGTCCAGTCCAGCTCGCCGTCGGACAGCTCGTTGATCCGCCTGAGGATGGCGTACCCGTAGCTCTCCCCGTCGGCCAGGATGCCGAGCACCATCGGCGTCGCCGAGGCGGCGACGAGATCCTTGGTGACCTTCATGAGATTCTCCCACCACCAATACCTAGAACTGTGAGGCATAGTAGTTCTAGGTATGCGGACGGCGCAAGAAAACGCCCGCCGGCATCGCCGGCGGGCGCTCGGGTGGATCGTCCAGGTCGTCGGGGGTGGGGTGCCGCTCAGCGCCCGCCGCCACGCCCGCCGGGCCGGGCCCGGGCGGAGAACGCCGCCGCACCGGAGCGCGCGGCACCGGCCTGCCCGACGCTCGGCCGGGCGGCACCGGATCGCCCGGTGCCGGCCGACGCGGACCGCACCGAGCCGGCCGGTACCGCCCGCCCCGAGTTCGCTGAAGCGGAGCGGGTCGCGCTGGTCTGGGCGGGTTTGCCGCCGCGTCGACGGCGGCCAGTGGGTGCGGACGGCACCTCCCGCCGGGTGGCTGGGGTTCCGGCGGCCGGCGCGACCGCGAGCGTGCGTTCCCCCGGCGCGAGCTCACGCAGCAGCGCGTCCCCGGGACGCAGTCGGGTGGTGGTCGCCGCGATGCCCGCCTTGCGGGTCAGCTCCCGCACCTCCGGGGCCTGCGTGTCGGTCATCAGCGTGACGACCGTCCCGGCCGCGCCGGCCCGGGCGGTACGCCCCGACCGGTGCAGGTACGCCTTGTGCTCCACGGGTGGATCGGCGTGCACCACGAGGGCCACGTCATCGACGTGGATGCCCCGCGCCGCGATGTCGGTGGCCACCAGCGTCCGCACCGTGCCGTCGGAGAACGCCTTGAGGTTCCTGGTGCGCGCCCCCTGGGCCAGGTTGCCGTGCAGCTCCACTGCGGCGACCCCGGCCGCGACCAGCCGGCGGGTGAGGGTCTTGGCGCCGCGCTTGGTGCGGGTGAACACCACCGTCCGGCCCGGCGCGGCAGTCAGGTCGACAAGCACGGCGAACCGGTCCTCGGCCTGCACGTGCAGCACGTGGTGCGTCATCGCGGCGACCGGCGACCGGGGAGAGTCGACGCTGTGCACCACCGGATCGGTGAGGAAACGCCGCACCAGCACGTCGACGCCGGAGTCCAGGGTGGCGGAGAAGAGCAGCCGTTGCCCACCGCGCGGGGTCAGCTCCAGCAGCCGGCGGACGGTCGGCAGGAACCCCAGGTCGGCCATGTGGTCGGCCTCGTCGAGCACGCTGATCTCGACGGCGTCCAGGTGGGCGTGTCCGGCCTGCACGTGGTCGGCGAGCCGGCCCGGGCAGGCCACCAGCACGTCGACCCCGGCGCGCAGACCGGCGATCTGCGGCCGCGCGGCGACGCCGCCGAAGACGGTCATGGTGCGCAGCGACAGCGCCTGGGCCAGCGGCGCCATCACGCTGTCGATCTGGGTGGCCAGCTCCCGGGTGGGCGCGAGGATGAGCGCCCGGGGTCGCCCGGGCCGGCGGGGCGTGGCGGTGGCGGCCAGCCGGGTGAGCACCGCCAGGGCGAAGGCGTACGTCTTGCCCGAACCGGTGCGGCCCCGACCGAGCACGTCGCGACCGGCCAGGGCGTCGGGCAGCGTGGCGGCCTGGATCGGGAATGGCTGGTCCACCCCCGTCGCGGCCAGCACCCGGGTGAGTGCGGCGGGCACGCCCAGCTCGGCGAAGGTCGGGACGGTGGGCGGGGTGGTCTGTTGCTGCGGGCGGCGTGCCGCCATGAAGGCTCCGAACGTCGAAGGGGACGTCCCATCCGGCGCTGCGTTGCCGGCCGTGGCCTGGCGCGTCGACGGCGCGGGGTCTGGGACATCGAATCGGACCCGCCGTCGGGCGGGTCGCATGGTCAGCCTACCCGACCGGCGGCGGGCCGGCTGCCGGTGAGGTTCAGGAGGGTGCCACGACCCGCCAGCGGCTCTGGCCGCCCATCCACGCTCCGGCCAGGATCTCCGCCGACTTGCGGCCTGGGCAGGGGTAGATCTTGGAGCGGCCGGTGCCGCCGCCGGCCCGGGCCTCAACCTCCCACGACTCACCGTCCGTGCGGATGTAGACGTCGCGACGTCCGCGTGGGGTGTGGTCGCCGTTCCACCAGTGACGCTCAACTCTCACCCGCTGACCGTATAGCACCAGGTCCGTCAGGGAAATGTTGATGATCTTGGGAGATCTGACCGCCACGCAGGGTGTTTGCCGCCTCGACCCGGTGTGGTCGTTCGGGGCCCGTCCGGGGTGACCCGGGCCACCCGTCGTCCGGGTCCAAGCGTGGCGTTGGAGGGTCCCGACAAAATCCGTTGTCCGGAGGTGGCAGTTCCCACGTCTTCCTTACCCGCCGGTAGCCACGAAGGTTGGTTGAGCGGGACCCCCCTGTCCGAGGGAGCGTCCCCTCCTGTCAGGGACGATCTTCCGGAGGCCTGCTCGGTGTTCAGCCGCATCGCCATCGTCAACCGGGGAGAGGCCGCCATGCGGCTGATCCACGCTGTTCGCGAGCTCAATGCCGAGACCGACGCCCCGCCGATCGAGACCGTCGCGCTCTACACCGAGGCGGAGCGGTCGGCCACCTTCGTACGCGAGGCCGACCACAGCTACTGCCTCGGGCCCGCGTCCGCCCGACCGTACCTGGACCACCGGGTCCTGGAACGGGCGCTGCACGACACCGGCGCCGACGCGGCCTGGGTGGGTTGGGGCTTCGTGGCCGAGGATCCGGCCTTCGCCGAGCTGTGCGAGAAGAACGGCGTCACCTTCATCGGTCCGAGCCCGGAGGCGATGCGCAAGCTCGGCGACAAGATCGGCGCGAAGCTGATCGCCGAGGAGGTCGGCGTCCCGGTGGCGCCGTGGAGTCGCGGCGCGGTGGAGAGCCTCGACGCGGCCCAGCGCGCCGCGGCCGAGATCGGCTACCCGCTGATGCTGAAGGCGACCGCGGGTGGGGGTGGCCGGGGCATCCGGGTGGTGCGCAGCGACACCGAACTCGCCGAGGCGTACGAGCGCACGAGCCTGGAGGCGCAGCGCGCGTTCGGCAGCGGTGTGGTCTTCCTGGAGCGGCTGGTCACCGGTGCGCGGCACGTCGAGGTGCAGGTGATCGCCGACGGCCAGGGCACCGCGTGGGCGCTGGGCGTACGGGACTGCTCGGTGCAGCGACGCAACCAGAAGGTGATCGAGGAGTCCGCCTCGCCGGTGCTCTCCGCCGAGCAGACCCGCGAGCTGAAGGAGGCGGCCGAGCGGCTCGCGCTGGCCGTGGACTACCGGGGCGCGGGCACCGTGGAGTTCCTCTACCACCCGGGTGACCGGATGTTCGCCTTCCTGGAGGTCAACACCCGGTTGCAGGTGGAGCACCCGATCACCGAGGCCACCACCGACTTCGACCTGGTGAAGGCCCAGATCCAGGTGGCCGCCGGGGGACGGCTCGGTGACCGGATCCCGGTCGAGGCGGGGCACGCCGTCGAAGCCCGCCTCAACGCCGAGGACCCCGACCGGGACTTCGCCCCGTCGCCCGGTCGCATCGTGCGCCTGGTGCTGCCCAGCGGACCCGGCGTGCGAGTCGACACCGGGGTCAGCGAGGGCGACGTGATCCCCGCCGACTTCGACTCGATGATCGCGAAGATCATCGCGTACGGCCGCAGTCGCGACGAGGCGCTGAGCCGGTTGCGCCGCGCGGTCACCGAGACCACGGTGATCATCGAGGGTGGTGCGAGCAACAAGAGCTTCCTGCTCGACCTGCTGGACCAGCCCGAGGTGATCGACGCCAGCGCCGACACCGGCTGGATCGACCGGGTCCGCGCGCAGGGCCGCCTGGTCTGCACCCGGCACTCCGGGGTGGCGCTGGCCGCCGCCGCCATCGAGGCGTACGAGGACGAGGCGCACGTGGAGCGGCAGCGCCTGCTCTCCACCGCGCACGGCGGCCGTCCCCAGGTCCAGCACGTCAGCGGCCGGCCGATCGACCTGAAGCTGCGCGGCGCGACCTACCGGGTCTCCGTCGCGCAGACCGGCCCACACCGGTTCCGGGTCGGCGTCGGTGAGACGGCGACGGTGGACGTCGAACTGGAGCGCTACGACGAGCACAGCGGACGGATCCTGGTCAACGGTCGGCGGTTCCGGCTGGTCACCGACACCCACGGACCCATCCACCTGGTCGAGGTGGACGGCGTCACGCACCGGGTCAGCCGCGACGAGGGCGGCGTACTGCGCTCCCTGTCACCCGCGCTCGTCGTGGCGACCCCGCTCGCGGTGGGCGACGAGGTCGAGGCCGGCGCGCCGGTGCTGGTGCTGGAGAGCATGAAGATGGAGACCGTGCTGCGCGCCCCGTTCGCGGCGAAGGTGCGCGAGTGCCTGGTCTCCGTCGGCAGCCAGGTGGAGACCGGCGCACCGCTGCTGCGCCTGGAGCCGCTCGGTGATCCGACCGTGAGCGAGGTCGCCGAGTCCACCGCCGTCGACCTGGAACTACCGCCCGAGCCGACCGGCCTGTCGGCCGGCGACCGGGTCGCGCGGGGCATCGCCGACCTGCGCAGTCTGCTGCTCGGCTACGACCTGGACCCGCGTGACGAGCGCCGCGTCCTCGCCGCGTACCTGGCCGCCCGGGCCGAACTGCCGCACCGGCCACTGGAGGAGGAGGTCGGGCTGCTCCAGGTCTTCGCCGACTTGTCCGAGCTCAGCCGCAACCGGCCGGCCGGCGAGGAGACCAGGACCGACACCCGGGTGCACAGCCCGCGTGAGTACTTCCACACCTACCTCCAGTGCCTCGACGTCGAGCGGGCCGCCCTGCCGGAGACGTTCCGTCAGCGGCTCGCCCGGGTGCTCGCCCACTACGGCGTCGAGGACTTCGAACGGACCCCGGAGCTGGAGGAGGCCGTCTTCCGGATCTTCCTCGCCCAGCAGCGGGCGGCGGCCGACGTGAAGGTGGTCGTCACCTTCCTGCAACGGTGGCTGACCGAGCCGCCGCCGGCCGACAGCCTGCGCGAGCTGGTCGGTCAGGCGTTGGAACACCTGATCTTCGCCACCCAGCGCCGCTTCCCGGTGATCGGCGACCTCGCCCGCAGCGTGGTGTTCCGCTGGGCGGCGCAGCCGATGCTGCGCCGCAAGCGGGCCGAGGTGTACGCCGACGTGCGGCGCAACCTGCGTCACCTCGACCGCGACCCCGGCGCGCCCGACCGGGCCGAGCGGATCGCGACGATGGTCGCCTCACCGGAGCCGCTGGTCCGGCTGCTCGCCCAGCGCATCGGCCGGCCGGGCGTCGACCATGGCCCGATGCTGGAGGTGCTCAGTCGCCGCTACTACGGCAGCCGTGGTGCGAGCGATGCCCGAGCCGTCGAGGTGGCGGGGCGGTCGTTCTTCACCGCCGGGTACGACCGCGACGGCGAACGCTTCCGACTGGTCGCCGCGGCCACGGACTTCGCCGGGCTGCCGGCGACCCTGACGAAGATCGCCGCGCTGGTCGGCGCGGACGGCTCGGTGTCGCTGATGGCGGGCGGCGATCGTGCGCCGTCAGTCGCCGACGTGTACCTGACCTGGGCCGAGCAGCCCGACGCGGAGGCGATGGCCGCGACCCTGCGGGAGGTGCTCGACAATGCCGGCCTGCTGGACATGCTCCAGCGGGTGACGATCTCCGTCGCCGGGCGTAACGGCGCCGAGATGCACCACCACTTCACCTTCCGGCCCGACCTGGGCGAAGACCGGGTGATCCGGGGCCTGCACCCGCTGATCGCCCAGCGTCTGCAACTGCCCCGGCTGCGCAACTTCGACCTGACCCGGCTGCCCTCGGCCGACGAGGAGGTGTACCTCTTCCACTGCGTCGCCCCGGACAATCCGGCCGACGAGCGGCTGGCCGCGATGGCCCAGGTACGCGACCTCACCCCGCTGCGTGACACCGACGGTCGGATCCTGGCGCTGCCCGCGGTCGAGGGTGCGCTCGACGCCTGCCTCGACGCGATCCGCAAGGTGCAGGCCCAGCGCCCGGCGAAGAAGCGGTTCGACACCAACCGGATCACCATCTTCGTCTGGCCGCCCAACGAGCTGAGCATCGAGGAGCTGAACACCGTCGCCCAGCGGGTGCTTCCGATCACGGCGGACGCCGGACTGGAGGAGGTGCTGTTCCTCGGCCGCCAGCGGGACGCGGACACCGGTGAGCTGACCGACATCGCGGTGCAGATCTCCTACGCCGAGGGCATGCGCATCTCCGTCACCGAGCCGACGACGGAGCTGATCCAACCGCTCGACGACTACCGGCAGAAGGTGCTGTCGGCTCGGCGGCGCGGCACCACCTACCCGTACGAGCTGACCGAGCTGCTGGCCGGCCGTAACGGCAGCTTCGTCGAGCACGACCTGACCGACTCCGGCGAGCTGGTGCCGGTGCGGCGACCCAAGGGCCAGAACACGGCGGGCATCGTCGTCGGTGTGGCGAGCACGCCCACCGAGCGCTATCCGGAGGGTGTCACCCGGGTGGTGCTGCTCGGCGATCCGACCAGGGCGCTGGGCGCGCTGGCCGAGCCGGAGTGCGTCCGGGTGATCGCCGCGCTCGACCTGGCCGAGCGGATGCGGGTACCGGTCGACTGGTTCGCGCTGTCGGCCGGCGCGCGGATCTCGATGAGTTCGGGCACCGAGAACATGGACTGGGTGGCCGCCGCGCTCAAGCGGATCGTCGAGTTCACCCAGGCCGGTGGTGAGATCAACATCGTCGTCGCGGGAATCACCGTGGGTGCCCAGCCGTACTGGAACGCCGAGGCCACGATGCTCATGCACACCCGGGGAATCCTGGTGATGACGCCCGACTCGGCGATGGTGCTGACCGGCAAGCAGTCGCTCGACTTCTCCGGTGGGGTCTCCGCCGAGGACAACTTCGGCATCGGCGGCTACGACCGGGTGATGGGTCCCAACGGTCAGGCCCAGTACTGGGCGCCGGACCTGCGCGGCGCCCACCGGGTGCTGATGGCGTACCACGACCACGCCTACGTGGCACCGGGGGAGAGCGGACCACGTCGTGCGGTCACCACCGACCCGATCGACCGCGACATCTCCGACTACCCGCACGCCGTGCCGGACAGCGACTTCACCACCGTTGGCGAGATCTTCTCCCGGGAACGCAACCCCGACCGCAAGAAGGCATTCGACATCCGTACGCTGATGCGGGCCCTGGCCGACCAGGACCACGCGGTGCTGGAACGCTGGGCGGGCATGGCCGACGCGGAGACGGCGGTCGTGCAGGACGTGCACCTCGGCGGCATCCCGGTGTGCCTGCTCGGCATCGAGTCCCGCTCGGTGCCCCGGCGCGGGTTCCCGCCCACCGACGGGCCGGACACCTACACCGCCGGCACGCTCTTCCCGCGTTCGTCCAAGAAGGCCGCCCGGGCGATAAACGCGGCAAGCGGAAACCGGCCGCTCGTGGTGCTGGCCAACCTCTCCGGCTTCGACGGCTCACCGGAGTCGATGCGCCAGTTGCAACTGGAGTACGGCGCGGAGATCGGCCGGGCGATCGTCAACTTCGACGGACCGATCGTCTTCTGCGTGATCTCGCGGTACCACGGTGGCGCGTTCGTGGTCTTCTCCAAGGCGCTCAACCCGAACATGACGGTCCTCGCCGTGGCGGGCTCGTTCGCCTCCGTCATCGGCGGCGCACCGGCCGCGGCCGTGGTGTTCGCCGGCGACGTCGACGCCCGTACCGCCAAGGATCCCCGGGTGGCCGAGCTGGAGGCCCGCGTCGCGGCGGCGAGCGGCGGGCAGCGGGCGGCGCTGGTGACGCGGCTGATGGAGGTACGCGCGTCGGTGCGGGCGGAGAAGCTGGCGGAGGTGGCCGCCGAGTTCGACGGCGTGCACAGCATCCAGCGGGCGGTCGAGGTCGGCTCGGTGGACGCCATCATCCGGCCCGAGGAACTGCGCCCGCAGCTCGTCGCGGCCGTCGAACGGGGGCTGGCGAAGGCGGCGCGGGGGTAGCTCGCGCGGTGACCAAGGCGACCGCGCGGCCGCGCCGGGTCGACCGGTCGGACCCGCGGCGGTACGGACTCCGTCGCCGCCGTGCCACCATGGGGCGTGCCCGAGGACCGGAAGCCGCCGATCGCGTTCGAGACCACCTGCACCGTCGCGGCTGCGCCCGACGTGGTGTACGCGCACCTGGCCGATCCGCGCAGCTACATCGGACTGTCGCCGCTGATCGTGGCGGTCGACGAGGTGCGGCACGGTCACGACGCCGAGGGCCGCGCGGTCGCCGAGTACCTCGCCGTCGAGCGGTTCCGGCTGGTCGGGCCGGTGCGGTGGGACAACCGCATCCGGGTACGCATGGTGTCGACGCCGCCGCACGGCCCGCTGGTCAGCCAGGTGCGCAGCCCGGGCCGGGTGTCCCTGCGGGCCGTGGTGACGCTGACCGCCCTGTCGGCGGGCACCCGGGTGCACGAGCGGGTCACCGCCGACGCGCCGGCGCCGCTGCGGCGCTTCGTGGCCGGTGCGGCCCGCCGGGTCGCGGCGTACCGGGCGGCCGAACTGACCCGCCGCATGGCGGCGTAGCCACACCCGGCCTCCCCGTCGGCGTGCCCCTCCCGAGTCGAATGGGTCCGGTATGACGCCTCACCAGGCCCAGACCGTCGGCTCGGCGAGTTGATGCGTGTCCTCGGTGAGGTGCGGCGTGGCAGCGGTGAGCAACGGCTGGTCCGCACTGTCGAAGACCTTTACCCCGGCGACCTTGCGATGGTCGATCTTGAAGACACCGATGCCGTCGTTCAGCGGTCCATCGGTCATCGTCGACCCCCGCGCGTCGACCAGCTCGGCGCGCGCTGCCGATTCCGGCCCGGCCACCAGCACACCGGCGGTCTCGCCCGGCAACGGCACGGCGACGAGGGCGGCGCTGCCGATGCCGGTCCGGTGGTCGGGCGGAATCGCTGGGTGTGATCGCGCAAGCGCACGAGCGTCGGCCTTGAGCAGCGCGGCGCAACCGCCGTCGAGCGAACAGGACCGGACCAGGACGGCTGCCGGCGCATCGGGGACCCAGGTGGGCAACCGACCGGTCCAGAACACCTCGGGCGTCGAGCCGACGAGTCCCTCGCCGTCGAGCACGTCGCGCAGCTCGCGGACGGCGGTTTTGCCGAGGTCGGTTTCCTGCGCCTCCGTGATCGTCAGGTTCGTCCGCACGCCGGCCTGGACGGCCGGGCCGGAGTACCGCACGGTCCCGTCGCAGGTGAACTGCCACCGTCCGGCCGGCTCACCCCCCTGCACCGCGTAACCGTCGGTGTTCATCCGCGCCCAGGACCGGACGACGGAGCCGTCCGGCTGGAGCCGACCGGCGTTGGAGACCTCCACGCGGCAACCGGCCGGTGCCAGGCCGACCGCGAGATCGGCGACGTGGTCGTCGCCCCTGGGGGCGTACCGTGCGAAGAAGACGTACGGAGTCAATTCCTGCGGCTCGTCCGGCGTCCCGGTCTGGTCGAGCAGTTCCGGCATGGACGCACCCTCCGGGCCGCTGCTGTGGCGAATCAGTGCGTGCGAGTCGTTCAGGTAGGCCACCACCACCACGCGGGACGCGCCCGGCATGTCGTCGGCGAACAGCACCCGCACCTCGTCCAACGACGGATCGACAAGGAGTTCGGCGCGGGCGGCCCGGTACTCCCGTTCGATGGTGGCGATCAGCGCCGTGTCGCCGGCCAGACTGCCGCGGGTGGGTGAGTCGAGCAGCCGGCGCACCATCGGATCGTCGATCGGACTCGCCGGTTGGTACGCCGCCGTGGCCAGCGTGGACTCGTCGGTCCTCAGCAGGCTTGCAAGACCCACGGGCGGTATGGTCACCATGGCCAACACCAGGGCGGCCACACCCGTCAACGCCGCCTGTCGCCGCCGGCGTCGCCGTACGCGACGTAGCAACCGCTGGTACGGGTCGGGCTCGGGCACCACCGGTTCGGCGAGCCGGGCCAGCGCGTGCCTGATCTCATCGGCCATCGCTCGGATCTCTCCTTCTCGACGCGTCCGGCACCGCGGCCAGCGAACTCTTGTCGACGTCGCGGCACGGTGCCGGTTGTTCCGATGTCACCGGCCGGGGCGGTGCCGCCGGCAGCACCGCCCGGAGCCGGGCGAGCGCCCGTGAGGACTGGCTCTTCACGGTGCCGACCGAGCATCCGAGCGCGTCGGCGATCTGGGCCTCGGTGAGGTCTTCCCAGTAGCGCAGGACCAGCACCGCACGCATCCGGGGTGGCAGGTGATGCAGCGCGGCGAGCATCTCGTCGCGGACCACGACATCGTGGGCCAGGTCCCGGCCAGGCTCGCTCGGAGACCGCCAGGAACCTGTGACACCGGCGAGGAGCTCTCGGGAACCGAACCGCCGCCAGAGCCGGGTCCGCTCGTTGACCATGATCCGGCGGACGTACGCCATCGGCTCGTCCACCTGACTCCACCGGCGCATCGCCCGCATCAGCGCGATCTGCACCAGATCCTCGGCCGCGTGACGGGAACCGGTCAGCAGGTACGCGGTCCGGACCAGGTCCGCGTACCTGATCTCGACGAACTCGCGGAAGCCGTCATCGGTCACCTGCGCCCCTCCAGCCCTGCCTGGGCATCGTTCATGACAGGAAGACCCCGGGCCGACCGGAAAGGTTGTGCGGTGCCGACGAGGAGTGGGATTTTGCACCTACAGTGCATCTTGTTTCGGAGGCCGGGGCTGCCTAGCGTCTTCGGCATGGCTGCCTCCTGGACGTTCGCCGTGGCCCGTGCCGAGCTGAGCCGCACCACCCTGGTGGAGCGTGCCGTGCCCGCGCTGTCCGACGGCGAGGCGCTGTTGCGCGTGGACCGTGTCGGACTGACCGCGAACAACGTCACCTACGCGGTGCTCGGCGACTCGATGCGCTACTGGGAGTTCTTTCCACCCGAGCACCACGGGCTGGGAGGGCAGTGGGGGCTGCCGCCGGTGTGGGGCTTCGCCGAGGTGGTCGCCTCGACCGTCGCCGAGGTCGAGGTGGGGTGCCGGGTGTACGGCTACCTTCCGCCGGCAGGACACCTGGTGGTCCGGCCGGCGAGGGTGGACGCCACCGGGTTCCGGGACGCCAGCGCGCACCGGGCCGACCTGCCCTCGCCGTACAACGGGTACCGCTCGACGGTGAGTGACCCGGCGTACCAGGCCGACCAGGAGGACCTGCTGATCCTGTTCCGGCCGCTGTTCTTCACCTCCTTCATGCTGGCCGACCAGGTCGTCGACAACGACTGCTACGGCGCGACGTCGCTGGTCGTCTCGTCGGCGTCCAGCAAGACCGCGTACGCCGCCGCCGTCGAACTGCGCGGGCGCGGCCCACGTCTGGTCGGGCTCACCTCGCCCGGCAACGTCGAGTTCACCCGCGCGCTCGGCTGCTACGACGAGGTGCTGCCGTACGACGGGATCACCGCCCTCGACCCGGTGCCGACCGCGTACCTCGACCTGTCCGGTGCTCCCGCGACCCGGGCTGCCCTGCGGCGGCACCTGGGCGACCGGCTGGTGCGCGACATCGCGGTCGGCCTGACCAACCAGATCCCGAACGCCGACGCCGCCGGGGAGGTCTTCTTCGCCCCGGTGCAGATGCGCAAACGCCGCCTCGACTGGGGTCGCGACGGGCTCGACCGACGCTTCGCCGACGCCTGGCGGCGCTTCACGGAGGTGGCCGGCGGATGGGTCGACGTCCAGCTCGGCACCGGCCCGGCCGCGCTGGAGAGTGCCTGGCTCGACGTGCTCGCGGGCCGAACCCCGCCCCGGGTGGGGCGGGTCGTCCAGTTCTGAGCGGGGGGAGCGGGCACCCCGGCCGCATGGAGGATTGCCAGTGCATTACCCGGTGGTAACGATGTCGTGTCATGGACTCCGCCCTGACCCTGATCGGACTACCCGTCGCCCTCGGCATCATCATGCTCGGTCTGGGTCTCGGCCTGACCACCGGCGACTTCCGCCGGGTGGCCCGGCACCCGAAGGCCGCCGTAATCGCGCTGGGGTGCCAGGTGCTGCTGCTCCCGGCGCTCTGTTTCGGCCTGGTGCTCGCCTTCGACCTGCCGCCCGAACTGGCGGTCGGGATGATGCTGTTGGCCGCCTCGCCGGGCGGCACCACGGCCAACCTCTACAGTCACCTGTTCGGCGGCCACGTGGCGCTGAACATCACCCTCACCGCCATCAACTCGGTGCTGGCCGTGTTCACCCTGCCGATCGTGGTCAACCTGTCGGCGGCGTACTTCCTCGGCGACGCACGGAGCATCGGGTTGCAGTTCGACAAGGTGCTCCAGGTGTTCGCGATCGTGCTCGTCCCGGTCGTGGTCGGCATGCTGGTCCGGGCACGCTGGGCCCGGGTGGCCGAGCGGCTGGACCGTCCGGTCCGGGTGCTGTCCGTGGTGGTGCTGGTCGCGGTGATCGCCGGTGCGGTGCTCGGTGAGCGGGAGAACCTCGCCGACTACTTCGTCTCCGTCGGTCTGGCCGTACTCGCGTTCAACCTGCTCAGCCTCGGCATCGGGTACGGGGTGCCGAGGCTGGCCGGGGTCGAGCGCAGCGCCGCCAAGGCGGCCGGGTTCGAGATCGGCATCCACAACAGCACGTTGGCCATCACCGTCGCGCTCAGTCCGGCGCTGCTCGACAGCACCCGGATGGCGATTCCCGGCGCGGTCTACGGCATCGTCATGTTCTTCACGGCCGCCGCCTTCGGGTACCTGGTCAACCGGGTGGGCAGCGGACGCGACGCCGCGCCGGACGGTGCCGCCCGGACCTGAGCCGACGAGGCCGCGTGACAGAGGTACGACCGGTTCGCCGTCGGCGTTCCCTTGCTGTGCAACGATCGTTGGGCGTCATGCCGACCGTCCGGCTCCGTCGGCCTGACCGAGCAACGGTCACTGGCAGGCAGGCGGAACGGCGCCCCACCTCGTACCCCTTTGGAGAGCACGATGTCCCGCTCCCCGGCTCGGGTCCTCGCCGCGCTGAACGCGGTGCGACCGCCCGACCAGTCGTCTCCCGTCGTCGGCAAGGCGGTGGTGGTCGGCGGCAGCATCGCCGGGATGCTGGCCGCCCGGGTGCTGTCCGATCACGCCGAGAGCGTGGTGGTCGTCGACCGCGACGACCTGCACGCGACCGGCGGGCGACCGGGCGTACCACAGGGAACCCAGCTGCACGCCCTGTTGCCCGGCGGGTTCCTCCTGCTGGAGCAGCTGTTCCCCGGGTTCCGGGAGCAGGCCCTGGCGCAGGGGGCGGTGGAGGCTCCGCCCGCGGCCCGGCGGAACTACCTGGACGGCCGGCTGAAGGTCGTCGTGCCGGACGACGCGGACAGCCTGGCCGGCAGCCGGCCGCTGCTGGAGTCGTTGATCCGGCAGCAGGTGCTGCGACTGCCGAACGTCAAGACGGTCACCGCGCGGGCCACCGGCCTGGTCTTCGACGGCGACGTGACCAGCGGAGTGCGGTGCGACGTCGGCGGTGCGGCCGGTGTCGAGCACGCCGACCTGGTGGTGGACGCCATGGGGCGGTCCAGCCGGCTGTCCGACTGGCTGGCGGAGGCCGGCTGGCAGCGGCCGGCGCTGCGGCGGATGACGGTGGACCTCAACTACGCGACCGCCCTGTTCCGGCGCCACGAGGCGAACCCGGAGCACGCGGTGGTGCTGGCGCTGCACAGCCCGACGAGGTCGGTGGACGTGGCCGGTGCCGCCTTCTTCGCGATCGAGGACGGTCGGTGGATGGCCATGATGGCCGGCTACGGGGAGAACCGTCCCGGCCGTACCGCCGAGGATTTCGTCCGCCGGCTGCGGGAGCAGTTCCCGCCGGAGTTCGCGGTGGTCGCCGACAGCGAACTCCTCGGCGACGTGCAGACCTACCGGCACGCCGACAGCCGGCGCCGGGACTTCCACGCGCTGACCCGGCTGCCGGCGGCGCTGGTGAGCGTCGGTGACGCGGTCGCCTCGTTCAATCCGGTGTACGGCCAGGGCATCACCGCCGCCGCGCTGCACGCGGCCTGCCTGGCGAGTTACCTGCGGTCCCGCCCGGACCTCGGCCTGCCGGCCCGACACTTCTTCGCCCTCCAGAAGGTCGTGGTCGACGCCGCCTGGTCGATCTCCACCTCGGCCGACCTGGCGTTGCCGCACGTCGACGGCCCCTACCCACGCGGCTACCGGCTTTCCAGCTGGGTGAGCCGGCAGATCATCGCGGCGACCGTCACCGACGTGGCCACCGCCCGCCGGTTCAACGACGTCGTCTCGATGCGCAAACACCCGAGTTCCCTGGTCACCCCAACGGTGATCCTCAACGCCCTGCTGGCCAACCGCCGCGCCCGCTGATCTCCGCCACGTTCCCCGCGATCTTGCACTTCTGGCCCCCGCAAAAGCGGTGAAAACACGCATCTCGCCGACCGGAAGTGCAAGATCGCGAGGGTGGTGGCCGAGCAACTGTTGCACTCATTGCAATGTCAGCATATGTTTGCGGTGGGACGGACGGAGGGAGTGCGGGGTGGGTGCCGGGCACGATCACGGGCGGCAGGTCGCCCGGGCGGGGGAGAAGCACCGCGGGCGGCTGTGGGCGGCCTTCGTCCTGCTGACGGTCTTCATGCTGGTGGAGGCGGTCGGTGCCTGGGTCAGTGGCTCGCTGGCCCTGCTGTCGGACGCCGGCCACATGTTCACCGACGTGCTGGGCATCGGCATGGCGCTCGCCGCGATCACCGCCGCGAGCCGGGCCTCCCGGGCGGGCCAGCGCACCTTCGGCCTGTACCGGATGGAGGTCCTGGCGGCGCTGGCCAACGCGGTGCTGCTCTCCGGGGTGGCCCTCTACGTGCTGGTGGCGGCGGTGCGGCGGCTCGACGAGCCGCCGGAGGTGCTGGTCGGCCCGATGCTCGTGGTGGCCGTCGGCGGGCTGGTCGCCAACGTGGCCGCCTTCCTGCTGCTGCGCGCCGGGTCGACGGAGAGCCTCAACGTGCGCGGCGCCTACCTGGAGGTCCTCGGTGACCTGCTCGCCTCGGTCGGCGTACTGGTCGCGGCCGGGGTGATCGCGCTGACCGGCTGGTGGTACGCGGACCCGATCGTCGCCGTCGGGGTGGCGCTGTTCATCCTGCCGCGCACCTACCGCCTCGCCCGCGCCGCGCTGCGGGTGCTGGTGCAGGCCGCGCCCCCGCACCTGGACGTCGCCGAGGTACGCGACGGGCTGCGCGGGCTCGACGGCGTCGCCGACGTGCACGACCTGCACGTGTGGACGCTGACCTCGGGCATGGAGGTGGCCTCGGCACACCTCACCCTGGACACCGGAGCCGAGCTGACCCCGGTGCTGGCCGCCGCCCGCGAGCTGCTGCACGACCGCTTCACCATCGAGCACGCCACCCTGCAGGTCGAGCCACGCGACGCCGAAGGCGTCTGCGGCGGCGCCCACTGGTGAGTCGTCAGCGCAGCTGGACCACGTTGCCGGTGACCAGCCGCCCGCTCTCCCCGGCGAGGAAGGTGATCACGTCGGCGACCTCCTCGGGCTCGGCCACCCGCAGCAGGTGCGGGTCGTCGTCGACGGCGGCGCGTACCTCGTCGCTGACCCAGCCGGTGTCGGTGACCGGCGGGTGCACGGCATTGGCGGTGATACCGAACGGCGCGAGCTCGTGTGCCGCGGCCATCGTGTAGTTGACCAGGGCCGCCTTGGCGGCACCGTAGGAGACCTCCTCGGGGAAGCCGTCGTTGCCGCCCGACGTGAGGCTGATGACGCGCCCCCAGCCGCGCCGCGCGGCGACGTTGCGGCGGGCGAACTCGGCGATCAGCAGGGCGCCCGCGCGGGCGTCCACGGCGAACTGGGCGTCGAACGACTCGGCGCTCACCGGCCGCAGCGTGCGGCCGTGCCGGTCGACGGCGGTGGGCTTGAAGGTGTCCGCCAGCCAGCCACTGGCGTTGTTCACCAGGATGTCGACCGTGCCCAGCTCGCGCTCGGCGATGTCGAACAGCCGGGCCGGGACGGCCGGGTCCGCCAGGTCCGCCTCGACGGGAAGCACCCGGCCGCCGACGGCACGCACCCGCTCGACGACCTCGGTCGCGTCGCCGGCCCGGTTGCGCCGGTACGTGTCGGGGATGCCCGCATCCGGCGGGTCGTCCAACCGTAGATAGCTGACCAGCACTGCGGCGCCCGCCCGGGCCAGCGCGACGGCGGTGGCCGCGCCGATGCCGTGGTTGGCCCCGGTGACCAGGGCCACCCGGCCGGTCAGGTCGTTTGTCGGAAACACGCCTTCAACTCTCACGGTGCGGGTACGACCTCCTGTCCCAACGGCCAGATCGCCGCCGGGACGAGCTTGAAGTTGGCCACGCCGAACGGGATCCCGATGATGGTCAGGCAGAGGCTGACGCCGGCGACGATGTGCGAGAGCGCCAGCCACCAGCCGGCCAGCAGCACCCAGATGATGTTGGCCAGTCCCGAGGCCACCCCGACGCCGGGCTTGGGCACCAGGGTCCGGCCGAACGGCCACAGCGAGTACGACGCCAGCCGCAGCGACGCCACGCCGAACGGGATGGTGATGACGAGCACGAAGCAGATCAGGGCGGCGATACCGTAGCCGATCGCCAGCACCAGACCACCGCCGAAGATGAGCCAGAGCACGTTCAGCAGGAATCGGATCATGAGCCCATGATGACCGCCGCGCGCCACCGGCCACCCGGTGGGCGGCCGGTGGCGCGGGCCGGTCAGCCGGTGACCCCGGTGACGTTGCTGCCGGACCTGGTGACGCGGTAGGTCACCTGGGCACCGCTCCAGAAGTGGAAGGTGAGGGTGACCGGTGCGCCGTCGCGGACCTCGCCGAAGAAGGTGTCGGTCAACGTGATCCGGTTACCCGGGTAGTCGGGTGAGAAGGCCACGTCGAACTCCTTGAACGACGTCCAGTCGTGCGGGCCGGCGTTGCTGCCGTCGGCGTACCTCGCCTCCATGGTGGCGAGCTGGTCGCCGCGGAACTGGGTGGGGATGGCGAAGGCGGCGGTCGTGCCGGTGACGTTGGACAGCACCGGCGTGTCGTAGGTGATCACGTCGATCCGCCAGGGCACGCCGGCCGAGAAGCGGGCCTGGAGGCTGGCGTTGACCCCGTACGCCCGGTTGCCGACCAGCCGGGTGAGCGCGCTGGCGGTGATGGTGAGCTGGTTGCCGGAGACCGTGTAGTCGGTGCCCTGCACCAGGTTGGTGCTGCCCTGGCGCAACCCGGAGAAGGTGGTGCCGTTCAGGTTGAGGGTCAACGACTTCGCGGTGACCGAGCCGGTACGCGGCACGTACACCTGGTCGGACGACGCGGTGCCGGAACGGGTCGTCCAGCTCGACCTGATCTGGGCCCACAGCTCCGGGTCCTTCCACTGGAAGGCGACCCGGTCGAAGTGCTGGCCGTTGTCCCAGAGCTGGGTGGTGATCCGCTTGGTCCGCGCGTAGTGGCCGAGGAACTCGAAGAACTTGAGCTTCTCACCCTGCTGGATGGTGCCGGTGTGCCGGTCGAAGCCGAGCAGCCCGTACTCGCCGATCACGACGGGGATGTTGCGGGTCACGAAGGCGTTGTGCACCCGGTCGAACGAGTCGGTCAGGTCCTGCTGGGTGGTGGCGTCGAAGCGGGTGCCGCCGGCCACGTTGACGCTGAACGGCCAGTAGCCGTAGAAGTGCACGGTGGCGATCAGGTTGCGGTCGTTGAGCTGGTTGATCGTCGTGGTCAGCTCGTTGATCCGGGCCTGCTCGGAGGAGGTGTGCAGGGTCGGCAGGACCAGCATCCGGGTGGCGTTGACGCCGCCGGAGGCGCGCACGATCCGGTGGAAGTTGACGTTCAGCTCGTGCAGCAGCTCCGCGTTCTGGGCGTCGCCGGAGCTGTTGGCGAACTGCGGCTCGTTGACGCTCTCGAAGTGCAGCCTCGGCGAGTGGTCCCGGAACGCGGCGGCGATCTGGGTCCACAGCGCGTTGTAGCGGTTGAGCACCGTGGTCCGGTTCGTCGGCATCTCGTGGATCCACTGCCACGAGTCGTGGTGCAGGTTGATCATCACGTAGAAGCCGTCGTCCAGGGCCCAGCCGACGACCTCCTTGACGCGGTTCAGCCAGGCCGCGTCGATGGTGTACGACGGGGCGGGGCCGTGGTGGTTGCTCCAGGTCACCGGGATGCGGATGCTGTTGAAGCCCTGTGCCCGGATGGCGTCGAGCTGTGCCTGGGTGACGCGCGGGTTGCCCCACGCGGTCTCGTCGGCACCGACCGCGTCGAAGGTGTTGCCGAGGTTCCAGCCGGGCTGCATCGCGGCCACGTAGGCCATCGGGTCGCCGGCCGGCGGCGGCGACGTGGGCGGCGGGGTCGTCGGCGGGGGCGTGCTCGGCGGCGGGGTGGTGGTCGGCGGCGGGGTGGTGCCGACGCTGCCGGTGCAGGTGACACCGTTGAGGGCGAACGTGGTCGGTGCCGTGTTGCTGCCGGACCACGACCCGTTGAAGCCGAACGACACGGTCTGGTTGGTGCCCAGCGCGGCGTTGTAGCCGACGTTGCTGGCGGTGACGTCGTTACCGGACGAGGTGACCGTGGCGTTCCAGGCCTGGGTGACCCGCTGCCCCGAGGGGAACGTCCAGGTCAGTCGCCAACCGTTGAGCGGATCGCCGAGGTTTGTCACCGCGACGTTCGCGGTGAACCCGCCCGGCCACTGGCTGGGGGCGGAGTACGCCACCCGGCATCCGGCCGCCGCGTGGGCGGTGCCGGCGGTGATCAGGCCGGCACCGGCGAGTAGTGCGGCGACGCCGCTGGCGACCAGGCCGAATCGCCATCGTGTCCTGCGTAGTGTGCCCTTCAGCCCAGCCATGACGCTCCTCGCGTGGTGATGGTGTCGACGGGGTGGCTGGCCGGGCGTCGCCGGTCCACCGGAAACATCCGGCCGGCTCGCACCATAAGTTGGGATCATCAACTTTGTCAATTGACGTTCTGCGATTTAGTCTCCTTCTTTCCAGGTGGGGAGGGTGGCCCGATGAGCAACAGGGGTGGCCCGTCGTACCGGAGGGGTGGAAAGCCGACGTCCAGCGGATCGGTGGCGGCAGTCGGAGTCAGGCGGCACTGGTCCGGCAGGCAGCGAATGAGCGTGGCCTCGCGGGGTAGTCGGCGGCGTGGCGGTGGCGGAGGACGACCGGAGCTGGGCGCGTCGTGCCGGTGACCGGTTCGAGGCCGTGGTAGCCGGGACGGTCGGCGGTATCAGCCGGAAGATCAACTGGCGGGAGCGACGTCGGAGCCTGGAGTTGTACGCCATCCTCGCGGTGCAGTCCGGGGTGGCCGCCGCGCTCGCCTGGACGCTGGCGCACGAGCTGCTGAACCACCCGTCGCCCGTGTTCGCTCCCAGCGCCGCCGTCGGCACCATCGCCGCCGCGATCGGGCGGCGCACCCGGCGCACCCTCGAACTGCTTGTCGGCGTGCTGGCCGGTCTCCTGGTGGGTGACGCGTTGATCATGGTGATCGGCACCGGCCCCTGGCAGATCGGCACCGTGGTCACCCTGGCCATCCTGCTCGCGTTGACCATGAGCCGGGGTGGCGCGGTGGTCACCCAGGCCGGCGGTACGGCGGTGCTGATCGCGACCCTCTCGCCGATCCAGCGGGGACTGGAGGTGCCGCGGGTGATCGACGCGGTCATCGGCGCGGTCTCCGCCGTGGTGGTGGTGGCCCTGCTGCCGGTCAACCCGGTGCGCATCATCCAACGGGCCGCCCGCCCCCTCTTTGCCGCACTGATCGAGCACCTGCACGACGCCGCGGACGGGATGTCCCGGGGCGACGCCGGGGCGGTGGCCCGGGCCCGGGACGGGCTGTACGGCCTGACCCCCCAACTGGCGTTGCTCAACGACGCTGTCTCCGGTGCACAGGAGGCGGTGGCGGTGTCGCCGGCCCGCTGGCACCGACGGGGCGAGTTCGAGCACTACCAACGCGGTACCCGCTACCTCGACCTGTCCGTCGGGGGCGGCCAGGAGATGCTGCGCCGGGCGGCCACCGCGGTCCGCGACGGCGAACCGATGCCGGCCGGGTTGTCGGCTGCGGTGCACTACTTCGGCGACGCCCTGGCGCTGTTGCAGGTCGAGGCGGAGAGTCGGCAGCGCACGACGCGCTCCGAGCAGTTGGTCCTCAGAGCGGTCGACCGGGCCGCCGAGGCGTACGACGAGGGGGTCGGCTTCTCCGGCAGCGTGGTGGTGGCCCAGATTCGCACCGTCGCCACCGACCTGCTGCGCAGCCTGGGCTGCCACGAGGAGGAGGCGGTCGAGGTGATCCGGCGACGCTTCGAGGCGCAGCGTCACGAACTGCGGAGTCAGGACGGGGAGGCGTCGCCCGCCGAGCGGAAGGCGGCGTGATCGGCCCCGGCCGGACTCAGAGCCGCCCGGCGACCGTCCGCGCCAGCTCGGTCAGCGGCTTGTCGTACTTCGCCGGGTCGTCGAGCCGGACCAGTCGGATGGCCACCCACACCCCGGCGGACTGGAAGAAGACCGCGCCGTCCTCCAGGTACGCCTCGTCCCCGATCCCGGACAGCGTCTCGAACTCGTGGTCGAGGTCACGGTCGACGTCGAGGATTTTCTTGGCTCCGTCGCCCACGTACACCTCCACCTGCGCCAACGGACCCGACGTCGGCCCGGTGTAGGTACAGGTCTCGCGGACCGGCACCGCATCCTCCAGGCGGGTGCCGGCCAGCTTCTCGGCGTCCTCCTTGGGCACCAGGGCACAGGCGTCGACCTGTGGTGCCTCGGTCGACGGCTCCGCCTCGGTCGCCTCGCTGGGCGGTGCCGGCTCGGCCACCTCGGTCGGTGGCGGTGGCGCGGCGGCAGGTTCGGCGCTGCCGCCGCAGGCGGTGAGAACGGCGACGGCAGCGGCCGCCGCGGCGAGCTTGAGGTACCTCACGGTCGTCTCCTCGGGGCGTGGTGTCACCGGGGCAGGGCGTCGAGCAGCCGGCGCAGCGCCTGCGCGTAGCCGTCGGGCTCCGCGCCGAGGCGCTCGAAGCTGCTCAGCGTCACGGTGAAGCTGCCGGCTCCGCCGACCAGCACCGCCTCGGCGCCGATGTCCTTGACCGCCAGGTAACCCTTACCGTCGCCGTCGAGGTCCGTCACCGTCTGGTAGCTCTGCTCGGCCTGCTGGCGCTGGTAGTCGTAGGTCGTCTCGCCGGCCAGCTGGGAGGCGGTCGTCACGGACAGCGCCGCCACTCCCTTGCCGTCGCCGAAGCTGCAGTTGCCGTCGTCGGCCATCGACTGGCCGACCAGCTCGGAGACCTGGGCCGCGGTGAACGGGCAGGCCGGGGTCTGGTTGCCGGCACCGTCGGCGGGCAGGTCGAGGTCGGTCTCCGCGTCCGCGCCGGGGCCGGCCGCCGGTGGCGTGGGTTCGGCGCTGTCGCAGCCGGTCAGCGCGAGCGCGGCCACCAGCACCACGGGCAGGATCAGTCGACGCACGTGTTCGGTTCCCTTCTGACACCCGACCGCGACCGGGCCGGGCAGCTCGACATGGTGTGGGACCGCGCCGGTGGCGGAAGCCGGCCCTCCGGGCGGCAGGGTCTGCTGACGTGCCGGCCGGACGAGTCGGCCCGGCGGGAGTGACAGTTCGACGCTACGACCACCCGGCCGTGGATGAATCCGGCGTTTCCCTAGCCTTTGACCGCGCTGGCCGGCGCGCTGGCGGTGGCCGCCGGCCCGCGCGCCTGTTCGTCGGCTCCACCGACCCGCGCCAGCGCGGCACCCAGTTCCGCCCGACGGGAGATGCCCAGCTTGCGGTAGACCCGGGACAGGTTGGTCTCGACGGTCTTCGGGCTGACGAACAGTTCGTCGGCGATGGCCCGGCTGGTCCGTCCCTGCGCGGCGAGCCGGGCGACCCGCTCCTCGGTGGCGGTGAGGTCCGACGGTGCGGGCGGCCGCCCGCCGAGCCTGGCGGCCTCGGCCCGGGCCCGCCCGCCGAACACCGTCGCGCCCAGCGCGTCGAACTCGGCCGCCGCGGCGGCCAGTGCCTCCCTGGCCGGGCGCTTGCGGCGGGACCGGCGGTGCACCACGCCCTCGACCAGCAGACACCTCGCCCGGTCCAGCGGCAGCACCTCCGGCGGCACGGCGGACCGCGCGGCAGCGAGTTCGTCCAGGGCGGCCGACGGGTCGGCGCCGCTGGCGCTGTCCAGCAGGGCCCGGCTGCGCGCCAGGCCCAGCCGCGTCCAGGGGCGTGGCAACCGCCGGTGCCGCTCCGCCAGCCGGGCCAGGGCAACCCGTGCCGTGACGAGGTCACCGGCGCCCACGCAGGCCTCGATCCAGTCGGGCTCGAAGCGCTGTGCCAGCGGCTCGGCCAGACCCATCCGGTCGACCGTCGCGGCGAGTCGACCGTATCCGGCCGCGGCGTCGGCCATCCGGCCGGCGCAGAGCGCCACGAACGCGCCCAGTTGCAGGTGGATCCGCCGACACCAGTCGTCGTCGAGCCGCTCGCCCAGTCGCAGCCCCGCCTCGGCCACCCGCTGCGCCACGTCGAGTCGGCCGCGCAACGCGTCGAGCAGCCCGGCCAGCCAGATCTCCGCGGTCGCCTCGGTGCCCAGCAGCTCGCCGAGTTCCCGGGCCGCCGCGATGTGCCGTTCGGCGGTCGACCACCGCCCGGCGAGCAGCTCCGTCTCGCCGAGGTGTTTGAGCAGGTCGTACTGCGAGGGCTCGTCGCACCGGGCTGCCGCCAGGTCGAGCATCCGGCCCAGCCGTCGTCGGGCCCGCGCCGGATCGTCGATCGACTTCCACCAGATCGCCGGGATCGTGCCGGCGAGCCATGACGGCTCCGGCCCCTCCATCTCCAGCGCCCGGTCGAGCAGTTCGACGCGGGGCGGTTCGCCGGCGCGTACCTCGTTGAAGAACAGGTGCAGCAGCGCCGCGGCGAGCAGCGTGCGGTCCCCACCGGCACCGGTGAGCAGGGCGATGGCGGCCTCGGCGTGGGCCCGCGCCGGATCCGGCAGGTCGACGAAGAGCGCCAGGTGGGCGTGGATCCGGCCGGCCAGCGGGGCGTCCGGACTGGTCGCGGCCAGCGCCCGCCCGGCTGCCTCGACCGCCGTACCGCCGGACTCGTCGGCACTCCACGCGACCACCGCGCGCAGCAGCAGCGCCTCCGCCCGGACGTCGCCGCCGAACCCTTCGGCCACCGCCTCGGCGGCGATCCGTGCCCCGGGATGGTCGCCGCACCCGAAGCGGCACCGGGCCGCCGCCAACAGCCGCTGGCCACGATCGGCCTCGTCGTCGGTGGGGGTGAGCCGCGCCGCGGACTCGTACAGGTTCGCGGCGGCCTCCGGCGCCCCCCGCGCGTACTGGCGGGCGGCAGCCGCGGCGAGGGCGTCGGCGACCACCGGATCCGGCGCGGTGGTGCACAGGGCCAGGTGCCGGACCCGTTCGTCCGGATCGGTGACCACCTCGGCCAGCCTGCGGTGCAGGCCGCGCCGGACGCCGGGCGGGATGCCGGCGCGGACCGCGGCGGCGTAGACCGGATGGGTGAACTCCACCCGCGCGGCCCCGACCACGAGCAACCCGGCCTCCTCCGCGGCGTCGAACGCGGCAGGGGAGACCCCCGCCGCGGCCAGGTCCCGAAGCAGAGGTACGCCCAGCAGGGCCGCCAGCCGTACGGCATCGCGACAGCCGGCCGGCAGCCGGGCGAGCACCTCGCCGAGGAGTTGGTGCATCGAGGAGGCCACCGGCAGGTCCTGTGCCGGTTCCGGTGGCTGCGGCAGGCGCTGTACCGCGCGGGTCACCTCGATGGCGACGAGTGGGTTGCCGGCGGCCTCCCGGGCGATCCGGGCCAGCAGCGAACGACTCAGGACGGCACCGACCCGCTCCCGCAGGAGGTGGTGCAGGGCGCCCACGCCCAGCGGCGCCAGGGTCAGCCGGGTCAGTCGGCCGGGACCGGCGTCGAGCCCGAGTGGCGCGATCCGCAGCGCCGCGCTGTTGTCGGTGCGGCAGCTGACCAGGATGGACAGCCCGGGCCCGACCCGGCGAAGCGCGAACCGCAGTGCTCGTTCGCTCGGCCGGTCCAGCCACGGCGCGTCGTCCACGGCGACCAGCACCGGCCGGCCGGCGGCGAGGGCCGCCTCCAGCAGCGAGCGGGTGGCGGCGCCGACCACCCGCTCGTCGATGGTCTCGTCGCTGTCCCGCAGGAGCAGCACCACCTCGGCCGCGACCCGCTGTGGGCGGGGCAGCGCCGCCACCAGGTCCGCCAGTGGGCGGAGCAGGTCGGCGAGGGCGGCGAAGGGTAGCTCGGTCTCGCACTCGGTCGGGGCGCAGTTCAGCACCGACCAGCCGGCCCGGTTCGCCTCGGTGACCAGTTCCCGCAGCACCGTTGTCTTGCCGATGCCGGCCGGGCCCTCCAACAGCACCGAGCCCGGCTCGCGCAGTGCGCGCCAGGACTGATCGAACACCCCGTCGCGGCCGACGAGCGTACCCCGCATGGTGCGATTCTGGCATCGATGCGGTGGGGCGGCCATCATGCGGACGGTGGCCCGCCCCGCGGCGGTCGGTCAGCACGGACGTCAGGCGTGCAGGGTGCGACTGGGCGGGAATCCGTAGGTGGCGTGGTAGCGCGCGGTGAACCGGCTGTGGCTGAGGAATCCCCACCGCGAGGCGATCGCCGAGACGGTTTCCTGCCGCGGGTCGGCCTGTAGCAGTTCGCGATGGGCACGGTCGAGCCGGACCCGGCGCAGGTGCGCCATCGGGGTGGTGCCGAGATGTCGGCGGAACGCCAGTTGCAGGGTCCGCAGCGAGACCTGGGCCGCGGCGGCGATGTCGGCCGCACCGATGTCACGGTCGGCGTACTCCTCGATGAACGCCGTCGCCCGGCGCAGCGCGGTGGTGGTGGCGGCCCGCTGGTCGGCGGCGGGAGACCAGCCCACGCTGGTGTGCGGGAAGACCGCCAGGGCCGACGCGGCCAGCATCCGGGCCGCGTTGGCGATCACCAGGGGCTCGCGGTACGCGTATGGATTGCCCAGCACGACGTGGTGCAGATAGCTCGTGGTGTGTCGCCACAGACCGGCCAGGGCCGGGGAGGCGGGGATCAGCCCGGTGAACCGGATCCTGCTCGCCCGGCCGGCGGAGGCGATGCCGGTCACCCGGTCCAGGACGGAGGGACTCAGCAGGCAGGCGGTGATCCTGCCCGGCAGCCAGCGCAGTGAGCAGGCCAGGTCGGGCAGGGTGGCCAGGAAGACGTCACCCGGCCCGAACCGACCGTGCGTACCGGCACCGGAGCGGTCGACGCGTCCGCTGACGACTTCGCAGATCACCAACGCGTGGGCTGGCTCGACATCGATGTCGAGCTGCGTGGACTGGTCCACCGTCTCCCACCAGAACGAGCCCGCGTCGACCCGGTGGTGGCGGAACCGGAACCGGGCGTCGACGGCCGCGCGGATGGCCACTCTGGAGTGGTAGGCGCGGGCCAGGAAGTCGTGGATCGTCTCCGGGTCGCCGCTGTCGAACCGGTGGGTGGTCGGCACCTTCGTCTTCAATACGTCTCCATCGACCTGGACGGAGGGCGCTTCGGCACGCCGGGATGGCACCCGACGGACGTGGTGGATCCGGAGAGCGGTAGGACATGCGGAGCCAGGATTCCCATCGATGGTATCCACAAAGGAAGGAGTCCCATGAAGTTTTCGCGGCGCATCCGTCGCGCCGGTGGATCTCGCTCGTTGTCGATGTCAGGGGAGTTTTCGTTTTTGGGCTAGTCGGTGCGGTCCGGCTTGCGCGAACCGGGCTAGCCAGCAACCGTCCGTGGCCGTGATCATGCGAAGGGTGTCGAACAAGGGCAATTGTTCGCCTAACGGATAGGGGTGGGGGCGTTGGAGACCAAGGATCCGACTGACATCGTCCGACTGGCGACGGCTGAGGCACTCCGGCGGGTCGCCGGGGAGGCGGACCTTGCCGGCATCGTGGGAACCCGCCTGTCCGACCTGGGTGGCGGCCTGCGGGACGTGCTGCGCTGCGCCCTGGTGGCGCAGCGGGTGGCGGCACCGACGCGGCTGATCGCGCTCTGTCGCGATCTAGCGCTCGGGCCGGACGCCTTCGATCTGCTGGGTCACCACCTGCTGGGTGCCGTGGTCGGCTATCGCCCGGGGCCGGACGCGCTGGTCCGGGTCGGCGGGGCGCTCGGACTGGCCCGTCGGGAACTGTTCACCGATCGGCATCCCGCGTCGGGCGGTCCACACCGGTTGCCGACCCGGGTCGGCCGACGCAACAGTGCCGCCGTGCGCTACCGCTCCGCCAAGCCACCGGAGCACCTGCCCTCGCCGCCGAGTTGGACCTGCACCGGCTGCGGGCAGGAGTGGCCGTGCGCGGTCAAGCAGAGTCAACTGCTCGCGGAGTTCGGCGGGGCCCGCGCCGCGCTCGCGGTCTACCTGGGCTCCTGTCTGCTCGCCGCCGCCCGCGACCTGCCCGGGCTGCCGCTGGCCCGGGCCCGCAACCGCTTCCTCGGCTGGCTGCCACGCCGGCCGTTCTGACCGGCCCGGCGGCTGTACGCCGCGCCCGGCGGTCCCAGGCTCGCGTGAGCCCGTGACCACCGGGCGCGGCGGTGTCACCGGTCGGCGTCCCAGCCGACCCGATATCGAGCGAACCTCGCCGGGTGCGGGGGAAGGTCCCTTCTGAAGAGCGAAGAGAGACTCGACCAACCAGACCTTTCGTCGTTTCCACCGGTGGTACCGGGGTGGCAACCAGGTCGGACCGTGAAGTGTCCGCCACCAGACGGTCGGGGAGGCCGAGCCACTCTTGTCGCCGCTTCGGGCCGGATCTAGCATCGTCGATAATTCCTCCGGGGGGAATTTCGGTCGAGCGCTGTTTCCGTTGCCGTGTCAATCGAGAAGTGGATGGCTCATGCCTTCGATGCTCGAAATTGCCATGCATCTTTTTCTGCAGATGGCCGTGATTCTGGCCGTCTATCGACTGATCTGGCCGCTGTTTCGCAGGTTGGGGCAGGTGCAGGTGGTGGCCATCATGGTCGCCGGTTTCCTGCTGGGCCCGTCGCTGTTCGGGCTGTTGTGGCCGGCGGCGCAACAATGGATGTTCCCCCTGACATTGCAGGTCGGCGGCGAGGTCATACCGCACCCCTCGCTGACCGCAATTTATGTCATCGGGCAACTCGGTCTCGTCGTTTACATGTTTCTGGTCGGTTGCTCGTTCGATCTGGGTATTCTCCGTGGGCACGTCCGGCAGGCCGGGGCCACCGCCTCGGCCGGGCTCGGCGTGCCGCTGCTGCTCGGTGGCGTGCTCGGCTGGTGGCTGACCGTCCACAGTGACGAGTACTTCAGCGCCGGGGTGGCGCCCTGGCAGGGCGCCCTGTTCATCGCCTCGGCCATCGCCATCACCGCGTTCCCCATGCTGGCGTGGATCGTCTACGACTCGGGCCTGCTGCGCACCCGGCTCGGTACGATGGCCCTGGCCTGCGCGGCCTCCGACGACGCCTGCGCCTGGGTGCTCCTGGCGATCGTGGTGGCCACGGCCGCCGGCGGGATCGGCGGCGGTGTGGTGGCCCTCGGTGGTGGGCTGGCGTTCCTGCTGTTCATGATCTTCGTGGGTCGGCCGCTGCTGCGCCGACTGGAGGACTGGGCCGAGCGCCGACGTGCCGTCGGCGAGACGGCGGCGCTGCCGGTGGGGCCGCTGACCGTCACGCTGACGGTGGTGCTCCTCGCCGCCTGGTTCACCGACTTCGTCGGCATCTACTCGGTCTTCGGTGCCTTCGTCGCGGGTGCGGTCATGCCGCGGGGTCGCTTCGTCGACGCGCTCCGGGAACGGGCCGAGCCGCTCGCCGCGTACCTGCTGCTACCGGCCTTCTTCATCTACTCCGGGCTGAACACCAAGCTCAGCCTCATCTTCGAGCCGTCCGTGCTGCTGGTGGCCGCCGTGGTAATGGCGGCCTCCTTCCTGGGCAAGTTCGGTGCCGTCGGGCTCGCGGCCCGGTGGCAGGGCATGACCTGGCGGGAGGCCGGGTCGATGGGCGCACTGGCCAACGCCCGAGGGCTGATGGAGCTGATCCTGCTCAACATCGGGCTCTCCGCCGGCCTGGTGAGCCAACAGCTCTACACGGTGCTGGCGATCATGGCCATCGTGACCACCTTCGCCGCGACTCCGTTGCATCGGATGTTCGAGCGGGGCGCACGGCGCAGGGGCCTCGTCTACGGCCCCTTCGGGCTGGTGCCGGATCCGACCGCGCGGGAACCGGAACTGGCAACCAGCCGGTCCTGACGCGGCGGGCCGCCCGCCCCGGGGTTCGGGGTGGGCGGCCCGTTGTCGGTCGCGCTCAGTTCGCCGCGGGTTCCGGCGCCCGGTCGGCCGCGGTCGCGCCCGGCGTCGGCGGTTCCTCCGCCTCGGACTGCTGGTTCCCGGCCTGACCGGCGAACCAGTCGATGCCACCCGGCCCACCGGCCGCCACCGCGGCCGCCGCGCGAGCCACCGGATCGACCACGGGGCGTGCGCCCTGCTCCGGCTGTGGGTGCCCCGGTCGGCCGGGGACCACGCCGTTGCGCTCCCGACCCGCCGGGTCGGTGGCGTCGGTGACGGTACGTTGTGGATCCGACCTGGCCCGCTCGGCGCTGCCCTCGGCTTCGGTGGCCACGTCCTCGGTCTGACCACCGGCCGCCGAGGTCACCTCGCCACCGCCCGCCGCGGCGGCGTCGCCAGCGGTTCGGGACACCCCGAGTCGGGCGGCCACCATCGGGTACTCGGCGGTCTCGCCGCCACCGGCCGCCGCGGCCATCACCGCCGCGGCCGCCAGATCGGCGACCCGCTTGGCCTCCCGCTGCACCCGGGCCCGGGTCTCCTTGGCGTGCCGCTCGGCGGCCTCGGCCGCCCGGCGCACCTCGTCCAGCCGCTGGCGCTCCGCCACGAGTTCGTGGCTGGTCTCCTCCAGCAACTGCCGCAGCCGGGTCAGCTCGGTCTCGGTGGCGTCCTTGGTGCGGCGGGCGGCGTCGAGTTGCTGCTCGGCGTCGTCCAACTGCTCGTGCAGCTGGGCCAGTGCCTGACGCTGCTCCCCGACCTCGAGCTGGACGGCGTGCAGCTGTTCCTCGGCCGCCGCGGCCTGCTCGTCGCTGAGTTTGCGTACCTCGGCCGCCTGCTCGTCGGCGCGCTTGCGGATCTCCGCGGAGTACTGCTGGGCGTCGGCGATCATCGAGCTGACCCGCTGCTCGGCGGCGGCCCGCTGCGCGGCCAACTCGCGCTCGACGGCCGCCCGCTGCTCGGCCAGGTCCTCCTCGGCCGTGGCCCGCCGCTCGGCCAGCTCCTCCTCGACCGTGGCCCGCCACTGCGCCAGCTCCTGCTGGCTCTTCGACCGGGCCGCCTGGATCTCCTGGTGGATCTGGGTACGCGCCGAGGTGGTGAGCGCCTCCGCCGCCGAGCGGGCCTGCTCGACCTGCTGGCGGCACTGCTCGCCGATCCGCTGCGCCTCCTGCTGCGCACGCTCGTGTGCGGCCTCCCCGTCGGCGCGCAGCTTGTCGGCCCGCTCTCGGCTCTCGGCCAGCTCCGCGTCGGCGGCCGCCCGCAACTCCTCGTACGTCTTCTCGTGCTCGGCCCGCCGGCCGGCCAGCTCCTCCTCAAGGTCGGCAAGCGCCTTGACGGTGCGTTCCCGCGCGTTGGCGAGCGTCTTCTCCGCCTCCGCCTGGAGTTTGGTGGCCCGCTGGCTGTGCGTCTCGATGATCGCCGCAGCCTGCTTCTCGGCCAGGTCCAGGATCTGGCCGACCATCGGGCCGACGTCCTGGAAGGTGGCCTTGTCCACTTGCGCCGGTCGCTGCCGCAGCTCGGCCATCTCGCCCTGCACCGCCTGAAGCTTCCCGGTCAGCTCCCGCAACTGGGCGGTGGCCCGGTCCCGTTCCGCCGAGACCGCGGCGAGCCGGCCGTCGATCTGCTCGACGTAGCGTTCCACCTGCCGTTTGTCGTACCCACGCAGGGCGACCTCGAAGTTCGGCCGCGAGGCCAGGTCGTCGCGGACTGCGAACGGCTCCTCGCCGATGGACATGCCCCATCCTCCGTAGGATCGAAGAGCGCCACGCCGGCGGGCCGGCGGCGGATGACGCGCAACGTTACCGCTGCTCCGACTGCTCTGTCGTCCCACCCCGGTACGGATTTCGGGCCGCCTGACGGGTGGCCCGGCATCGGCGTCCCGGCCCGATCGCAGGTGGCGGCTCGTCACGGCGTGCGCCACCAGGGCTGGCCAGCGAGGTGGCTCGGCGCATCGACGGCGGTCCAGCAACGCCGAGTGACGGTCGAGGTTCAGAAGGGTGAGACGGACCCACGTCTTGACAGGTACTTAGGTTAGGTTAGCCTAACCACATGTCGAGCGGACTGATGTCGAACGACGCCGAGCAGAGTCTACGCGGTGTCGACCTGTGCCTGGGCTACCACGGCACGACGGTGGTGCACGGCGCGGCGATCGCCCTGCGCCCCGGAACGGTGACCGCTCTGGTCGGCCCCAACGGCAGTGGCAAGTCCACCCTGTTGCGGGCACTGGCCCGGCTGCATCCGCTCGACCGCGGCAGCGTGCTCTTCGCCGACGGCATCGCCGCCGCGGGCCTGCCCGCCAAGGAGTACGCCCGCCGGGTCACCCTGCTCGCCCAGAGCAGGCCGGTCCCCAACGGCGTCACCGTCCGCGACGTCGTCGGCTACGGCCGCCACCCCTACCGGGGCCGGTGGCGCGCGGACGACCCGGACGGCCCGGCCGCCATCGCCCGCGCCATGGAGGTCACCGGCGTCAGCGCGATGGCCGGTCGGCCGGTGGACGAACTCTCCGGTGGCGAGTTGCAGCGGGTCTGGCTGGCCACCTGTCTGGCCCAGGACACCCCGGTGCTGCTGCTCGACGAGCCCACCACCTTCCTTGATCTGCGGTATCAGGTCGGGATTCTCGACCTGATGCGTGACCTCGCCGACGACCACGGCGTCGCGGTCGGCGTCGTGCTGCACGACCTCAACCAGGCCGCCGCGGTGGCCGACGAGGTGGTCCTGCTGCACGGTGGCCGGGTCCGCGCCACCGGCACCCCGGCCGAGGTATTCACCGAACCGGATCTGACCGAGACCTACGGCATCCGGATCGAGGTCAGCACCGACCCGCTCAGCGGGCTGGTGACGGCCCGCCCAGTGGGCCGACACCTGGCCCGAGTCCCGGTCTGAGCACAGACCGGTCACGACACCCACCCGAGAAAGAACATCATGTCCCGTACCCGTGTAACCGCCCTGCTGGCTGCCGCCACCGCGGTGCTGCTGGCCGCCTGCGGCACCACCGAGAACACCACCGAGCCCGCCGCCGCCACCTCCGCCGCCAGCGGCCCGGTCACCGTCACCGACAGCCGCGGCAAGGAGGTCAAGCTCGACGCCCCCGCGACCAAGGTGGTCGGTCTCGAGTGGGGCGAGGTCGAGATGCTCGTCAGTCTCGGCGTCATGCCGGTCGGCGTCGCCGACCCCGAGGGGTACGCGACCTGGGTCAGCGCCGCCAAGCTCGACCCCGGCGTCAAGGACGTCGGCACCCGCGGCGAGCCGAGCATCGACTCCATCGTGGCGCTGCAACCCGACCTCGTGGTCATGGAGGACGACCGGGGCGCCAACGTCATCACGCAGCTGGAGAAGTACGTCCCGGTCATCGTGACCAAGGGCAGCGACGCCTCGGACAACCTCGGCCGGATGCGGGCCGACCTGAACATGATCGCCGCCGCGGTCGGCAAGACCGCCGAGGCGGAGAAGTTGCTCGCCGACTTCGACGCCGCCATCGCCGACGGCAAGAAGAAGATCGCCGACGCCGGTGCCGCCGGCAAGCCGTTCGCCATCGCCGACGGCTGGAAGGAGGGCAGCACGGTCAGCATCCGGATGTTCGGCGAGGGCGCGCTGGTCTCCCAGATCGGCATCCAGCTCGGCCTCAGCAACGCGTGGACCGGCGAGACCGACCCGGCGTGGGGCCTGGGCCAGACCGACGTCGAGGGCCTGACCGTGCTCTCCAGCCCGGACCTGCACTTCTTCTACAACGCCTCGGACGGCACTGACGTCTTCGCCGACGGGCTGAACAGCAACGCCATCTGGAAGTCGCTGCCCTTCGTCAAGCAGGGCAACCTGCACCGGATGCCCGACGGGATCTGGACCTTCGGTGGGCCGCTGTCCGGCAAGCAGTACATCGACCAGCTCGTCACCACCTACGCGGGGTGACCATGCTGTCCGCGCCCTCGCGGCCGGAGCCGGCTGTCCAGCCGGCTCCGGCCGGGCGCGCCTCGGTTCCGCGCGTCGTCGGGATCTTCCTCGCGGCCACCGCGCTGCTGCTGGTGGTCGTGGCGGTGCACCTCACCCAGGGCACCTCCACCGTGGGCGCGCTCGATCTGCTCCGCCTGCTGACCGGCGGTGACGACGAGACCGCCCGGGTGTTCGTCGCCTCCCGGGTGCCCCGGCTGCTCGCCGGGCTCACCATCGGTGTCGCCCTCGGCTTCGCCGGCGCGGCGTTGCAGTCGATAGCCCGCAACCCGCTCGCGTCCCCGGACACCCTCGCCGTCAACGCCGGCGCCCACCTGGCCATCGTCTCGGTGGCCGCGTTCGGCATCGCGCTGCCCGCGCTGCCCGCCGGAGGGCTGGCCTTCTGCGGTGGCCTCGCCGCCGCCGGCCTGGTCATGGCGATGTCCTCCGGCGGCCAGGCCGGCACCACCCGACTGATCCTCGCCGGCTCGGCCACCGCGCTGGCGCTCAGCTCGGTGACCATGCTGCTGCTCCTGCTGTTCGAGCAGGCCACCATCGGCCTGTTCGCCTGGGGCAACGGCTCACTGGTGCAGAGCGACCTGGACACCCTCACCCAGCTCGCCCCCGTGATCGTGGCGGCCATGGCGACGCTGATGTTGTTCGGCCACCGCCTCGACATCCTCGCCCTCGGCGACGACACCGCCACCGTGCTCGGCATCGAAGTACGCCGTACCCGGCTGATCGTCACCGTGCTGGCCGTGCTGCTGTCCGCCGCGGCGGTCACCCTCACCGGCCCGGTCGGCTTCGTCGGCCTCTGCGCGCCGGTGATCGTCCGGCTGCTCGGTCCGCTGGTGCCGGGTGTCCACCGGCACCGGATCCTGCTGCCACTGTCCGGCATGGCCGGCGTCATCATCGTCCTCGGCTCCGACGTGCTGCTGCGGGCCCTGATGGGCGGACAGGCCGGTGTCGACATCCCGACCGGCGTGGTGACCACACTGTTCGGCGCGGGAATCCTGATCTGGCTGGCCCGTCGGCACCGCGACGCCGGCCCCACCCGCCGCCCCGCCGGTGGCCACGCCGCCGTACGCTCCGCGACCTTCCACCGCACCGTGGTGGCGGTCGCCGCCACGGTCACCGTCGCGGCGGTGCTGCTCGGCATGCTCGCCGGGGACACCTGGCTGCTGCTCGGCGACATCGTCAACTGGATCAACGGCAGCACCGGGCCGGCGTACACCTTCGTGCTGGACCAACGGTGGCCGCGCGTCGCCGCGGCGATGCTGGCCGGCGCGGCCCTGGCGGTCGCCGGCACCACCGTGCAGGCGGTCTGCCGCAACCCGCTGGCCGAGCCCGGCATCCTCGGCATCACCGCCGGTGCCGGGCTGGGCGCGGTCTCGCTGCTCACCTTCGTGCCGCTGGCCGGTGTCTGGGCCGTCTCCGGGGTCGCCGGGCTCGGTGCCATGCTGGCCTTCGCCCTGGTGTACGGCGCGGCGTGGCGCGGTGGTCTCAGCTCCGACCGGCTGGTCCTGATCGGCTTCGGTGCCTGGCAGGGCGGCATGGCCATGATCACCTTCATGATCGTCGCCTTCGATCCCTGGAACACCGGCAAGGCCCTCACCTGGCTCTCCGGCTCCACCTACGGGCGGACCGCGACGCAGGTGCTGCCGGTGGCGATAGCCCTGCTGGTGCTCACCCCGGCCGTGGTCGCCGCCCGGCGCGAGCTGGACCTGATGACGCTCGACGACGACACCCCTCGGGTGCTCGGTGTCCGGCTGGAACGCACCCGACTGATCGCGCTCGGCGCGGCGGCCCTGCTCACCTCGACGGCGGTTTCCGCCGTCGGTGTGATCGGCTTCGTCGGCCTGGTCGCCCCGCACGCGGCCCGGGCCCTCGTCGGCGGCCGGCACACCCGGGTGCTTCCGGTCGCCGCGCTGCTCGGCGCGGCCCTGGTCAGCCTCGCCGACACGCTCGGCCGCACCGTGATCGCTCCGGCGCAGATACCCGCCGGGCTGGTCACCGCCATGATCGGCACCCCCTACTTCGTCTGGCTGCTGTGGCGGTCCCGCGCCGCCACCCCGTCCCGGTAAGCGCACCGACCCGACCCGGAGAGGCATCATGACCCACACCCTGCCTGTCGCACCGTGGCGGCTGTTCGCCGTCGAGGTCCGCGCGGTACGTCGGCTCAGCCCGTCCTTCGTCCGGGTCACCTTCACCGGTCCCGACCTGGACCGCTTCGCCGACAACGGCTACGACCAACGGATCAAGCTGGCGTTGCCGCTGCTCGGCCAGGCCGGTGTGCTCCTGCCGCAGGGGCCGGACTGGTACGCGCGGTGGCGGGCCCTGCCGGATCACCAGCGCAACCCGATCCGGACCTACACGGTGCGCGCGGTCCGGCCGTACCTGAGCGAGGTCGACGTCGACCTGGTGCTGCACGGCGACGGTGGGCCGGCGACCCGGTGGGCCCGCCGGGTCCGCCCCGGCGACGAGATCGCCATCGTCGGCCCGGACTCGGCGTACGGCGGTGACCACGGTGGCGTCGAGTTCCGCCCCCCGTCGACCGGGCGTCTGCTGCTGGCCGGGGACGAGACGGCGGTGCCGGCGATCAGCGGCATCTGCGAGCGGCTGCCACTTGACGCGTGTGGTCGGGTGCTGCTGGAAGTCCCCGAGGCCGGCGACGCGTTGTCGCTGGTCACTCCGCCCGGTGTCGAGGTGACCTGGCTGCCCCGGGGTGCCGGCGGGCACGGCAGCCGGCTCGTCGCCGCCGTCGCCGCGGCCGCCGACGAACTGCTGGCCAGCGGCCCGGTCACCGGCGACGGCCCGGTACCGGAACCGGTCGACGAGGTGGACGAGGACCACGAGATCCTCTGGGAGGTACCCGACGCACACCCGACCGCCCCGCTCTACGCCTGGCTGGCCGGAGAGGCCGGAGTCATCCGTACCCTCCGCCGGCACCTGGTCACCAAACGGGGCCTGGACCGCCGCGCGGTGGCCTTCATGGGCTACTGGCGCCACAACCACCCCTCCTGACCCTCATCGACCTCACCCGCCGCCCCAGGGGTGGGAGCGGTCTGTCAGGGGAGGGGGTGGGAGATGTTGCGGGCGTGGTCGGTGAGGGCGGCGGCGACGACCGTGGCCTCCAGCGGTAGGACCTCGAGGCAGCGGCGGACGGCGGGGGCCATCAGCGCGTTGGGGACCCGCATGGACAGGGTGCAGTGGGGGACCCACCGGCCGGGCCGGTAGTGCTCCACCAGCGGCACCCCGCCGGCGACGAGCAGGTCGTGCACCCGTCGGTGGTGCGCCAGCAGCTCCGGGGTGGGTACCGGGCCCAACCAGAGCACCCGACCGACGAACTGGCCGGCATGCTGGAACGACAATCGCAGCGGTGCCGCCACCGTGGTGCCGGCGAGCGCCGCCGTGACCTGCTCCGGGTCGAAGCGCGGCGCGACCGCGAGCGAGACGTGTGGCCGGTGCCGCTGCGCCAGCAGGGAGCGCATGCTCTGCACCCCCTCGGCCTCCAGGGCGTCCCACAGCACGCGGATCCGCCGGGTGGCGACGGTGTCCAGGTACAGCTCCAACGCGGCGACCACATGATCACTGTAGAGGGGCGCGTCGTCGGGCGGCTCACGGCACGATCACGGCCCGACCTTCCAGACTGCCGTCCTGCATCATCCGGTACGCGCGCATCGCCTCGTCCAGCCCGAACGTGGTGGTCTTCGGTCGTACCAGTCCGCGCGCACCCAGGTCGAGCACCTCGAGCAGCTCCGGACGGCTGCCCCAGTAGGTGGTCTGGATGCTGACCTCGTACGGCACGGAGAAGAAGCCGACCGACAGCGAGCCGCCGCCGAGCCCCACGATGGTCAGGTCGCCCACGGTCCGGGCGGCGGCGACGCCCAGCCTGAGCGTGGCGTCGGCGCCGACGAAATCGAGCACCACGTCGGCGCCCCGGCCGCCGGTGACCCGGCGGATCTCCTCGGCGGTGCCTTCGGCCGAGCGCATCGTCAGGTCGGCACCGCACTCCTCGGCGAGCCGCAGCGCCTCCTCCCGGGTGTCCACCGCGACGACCCGGGCGGCGGTGGTCGCCTTGAGGATCTGCACCCCGACGTGCCCGAGCCCACCGACGCCGATCACCACCGCGGTGCTGCCCGGTGGCAGCTTCGGCCACGACCGGCGGATCGCGTGGTACGGGGTCAGCCCCGCGTCGGTCAGTGGCGCGGCGTCGACCGGATCGAGCCCGTCCGGCAGCGGCAGCACGTGCCGGGCGTCCGGCACCAGCTCGTACTCGGCCATCCCGCCGTCCAGGCCGAGGCCACCACCACCGCCCGGCACCGGCGCCGCGGCCGGGTTCTCGCAGTAGTTGTCGACACCGACCCGGCAGCGGGCGCAGCGACCGCAGCCCCACGGGCCGTAGACCGCCACCGGCTGGCCCACCTCCAGGCCGGTCACCCCGGCGCCGAGCCGTTGCACCCAGCCCGCGTTCTCGTGGCCGAGCGTGAACGGCGGATTCCAGGGCAGGCCGCCGGCCTCGAAGTCGTGCATCAGGTGCAGGTCGGAATGGCAGGCACCGGCGGCCCCGATCCGCACCACCACCTGGCCCGGGCCGGGTGTCGGTTGGTCGACCTCGACCAGTTCCGGCTCGGTCTTCCAGGCGGGCAGCCGCAGTGCACGCATCCCTGTCTCCCGTCGCCGTTACCCCTGCCCGAGGCTCCCCGACGGATGCCGACTCAAACCACCTCCGCCGCCTGCTCCTCCGGTGGGGTCGCAGTGTCGGGCGGTGCCGACCCGGCAGGGGCGGGTCGGGCCGCCGGCACCGGGTCCGGGTCGGCCGGCACGGATGCCGGCCGGAGCCGGGTCAGCGTCCGGTCGATGCCGACGAGCAGCAGGCCGAGCAGCCAGAACACCACGGCGAGGCAGGCCGAGACGATGCCCACCCCGGCGTAGCCGAGCTCGCCCGCGTCCAGGAAGGGGTACGGGTAGCGGTGCACCACCAGCCCGCGTACCAGGGCGAAACCCAGGTAACCCAGCGGGAACGCCAACCACCACAGCGCGTGCCGCAGGCGCAGCCGCCCGTGCCGGCGAAGCACCGCCCAGTCGGCGACGGCGAGCAACGGCACCACGGTGTGCAGGAGTTGGTTACCGAACGCCTCACCGAGCGCCCGGTCCGGTTGCGGCATGGCGAACGGGCTGGCCGGATTGGCCAGCACCACGTGGTACACCACGGCGGTGATGGTGATGTAGAGGGTCACCGCGGCGGCGAGCACGTCCGACGGATCCGGCCGGCCCCGCCAGACCGCGTACCCGGCGACCAGGCCCACCGCGAGGTTGCTCTGGATGGTGAAGTACGGCAGCAGCCCGGTCACCGTGGCCGGGCCGAGCGCGGTGAGCACCACGCCGGCCAGCACACCTGTCACGATCGCCAGGCGGAGCACCACCACCGCCGCGGATCGACGCCGCAGAGTCATCGCGGCACGTTACCAACGGGTCGGCCCGGCGGTCACCGCCCAGCGGTTGCCGATGGGCCCGTTCGGCGGTCCACTGAACTACATGGGTGTCATCAAGGTGGGCACGTCCTCGTGGGCGGACCGGACGCTCGTCCGTTCCGGCTGGTACCCGCGCCAGGCCAACACACCGGCCGGCCGACTGCGCCACTACGCCGACCGGTTCGGGCTGGTCGAGGTGGACACGTCGTACTACGCGGTGCCCGCACCGGAGACCACGCAGGGCTGGGTCGACGCCACGCCCGACGGGTTCACCTTCAACGTCAAGGCGTTCAGTCTCTTCACCGGTCACCCGACCCCGGTGGCCACCCTGCCCGCCGACCTCCGTCCGGGCGGCGGTCCGGCCCGGATCCGCCGACGTGACCTGCCGACGGCCGCGTACGACGAGTTGTGGAACCGGTTCCGGGCGGCGCTGGCGCCGATCGCGGCGGCCGACCGGCTCGGCGCGGTGCTGTTGCAGTTCCCGCCGTGGCTGGCCCGCAGCGAGGCGGCCCGCCGACGGATCGCGGAGCTGGCGTCGCGGTGCCGACCGTGGCGGGTCGCCGTCGAGGTGCGGCACGCCTCCTGGTTCGACGGGGCGGCGGCGCTGGAGACGCTGGCCTTCCTGCGCGAGCAGCGACTGACCTTCTGCTGCGTGGACATGCCGCAGGGACATCCGGACTCGGTGCCGCCGATCCCGGTCGCCACCGCCGACCTGGCGATGATCCGGTTCCACGGCCACAGCAGCGCCTGGACCAGCGGCGACAAGGAGGACCGGTTCCGGTACGCCTACGGCGACGAGGAACTGCGCCGCTGGTCCGAGCTGCTGATCGATCTCGCCGGGCAGGCCGACGAGCTGCACGTGCTGTTCAACAACTGCTGCGCGGGTCAGGCCCAACGCGACGCGGAGCGGCTGGTCGGTCTGCTCGACGGGGCCGACCGGCGGGCCGTACCGTCCTGAGTGGACGGCACGGTGGCGCTCACCCGCGCCAGGTGCCCTCCGGGTGCATCCCGGTCGCCTCCTCCAGCGCGTTGTCCGGCAGGTCCCCATCGGCCGAGTCGTCCGGGAAGCTGCGCCGCGAGGGCGCCGGGTCCGGTGGTGCCCCGGGCCCGGCCGCCGGGGTACGGGTCGGCTCCACCGAGCCGAACCCGTGCCGCCCGGCGGGCCGGTCCGTCGGATCACCGGCGGAAGTGCCGGCCGCGCGTCGTTCACCGCGTCGTCCCTCCGGCACGGCGGTCTCCTCGCTGCCCTCATCCATCGGGGAGTCCGCGCCGGCACCCCACGGCGGATCCCCGTCGAAGCCGTCGGTGGTCCCCCAGGGGGAGACACCCTCGGGTGCCCGGTCCTGCCTGTCCCGGTCCGTCATGGCCACCTCGCTGATCGGTGCGCGGCCGCCGGTCTACCCGATACCGACGCCGGCACATGGGTGCACTGGCGGTGATGCCGCCGCCGTCAGCGGCCGGACATCGCCATCTGCCGGATCGCCTTGGCCGCCGCCATCCCGCCGGCGCCCTTGCCCATCGTCTTCGACGAGTGCCCGAGGCCACCCACGCGGCCGAGCATGCCGCGCAGGACCTGCCCGGGCTTCTGCTGCTCACCCATGTAGGCGGTGACCACGATCAGGGCGCCGGTCAGCGCCGGGATCGCCCATTGCAGCGCCTTCATCTGGCGTTGGCAGGAGGCCACGTTCGCCGGGGTCTGTCCGTTCGGCTCGGTCACCCCCTCGACCGAAGCCTGGCCGGCCTTGGCCAGTCGCATGCCGAGCAACCGGCTGTACCCGGTCACCGCCAGGGCGCCGACGGTCAGCGCGGTCTTCACGGTGCTGGCCCGGCCGACCCCGGCCTGGGCGGCCATGCGCGGGCTCTCGGTCACCAGTTCGCCGACCGCGCCGGCGAGGTGAGCGCCGATGGCCGCCGCGTTGACCGGCGTCCACCGGTTCCAACCGGTCGACGCCACCGAGAGTCGTTGGGTCGAGTCGCCGATCCGGGCTGCGGCACCGTTCACGCCGAAGGCACCCATCAGGCTGCCGCCGAACCAGGCCGCCAGGCCCAGGTCGTGCATGGAACGTAGTGCGGTGTGGCTGTCAGACATCTGGTCCCCTTCCACCGTGTCGGGCGCAGCGGCTTACCCGCCTTCGGCCGGGCTAATCGCGGTGACCTGGGGACACCCGCCGCGATGATCCCGGCGTTCAGCGGCGGACGAGTCGGGTCTCGGAGCCGACCCGGGTCAGCTTCGCCGGGTTGCGGACGTAGTAGAGGCCACCGATGCCCGCCTCACCGACCCGGACGGCCAGCACGCCGTCGAGATCACCATCGAGGTGTACGACGAGGGCCGGGCTGCCGTTGAGCGCCGTCACGGTCGCGGTCAGCCGGCCCGGCGCCCGGCGGAGACCGCCGAGGATCATGCGGGCCACCTTGTCCGCGCCGACGACCGGGTTCGGCACGGCCTGCCGCACGCCGCCGCCGTCGGCGACCAGGACGACCTCGGGAGCGAGCACGTCGAGCAGGGCCTGGAGGTCGCCGGTCTCGACCGCGCGCCGGAACGACTCCAGCGCCGCCCGGGTCTCGCCGGCAGAGACCACGTCGCGGGGGCGGCGGGTGGTGACATGCTGGCGGGCCCGGTGCGCGATCTGCCGCACCGCCGTGGGGCTGCGCCCGATCGCTGCGGCGATCTCGTCGTAGCTGACCTCGAACGCGTCGCGGAGCACGAACACGGCCCGTTCGGTCGGTGACAGCGTCTCGAGGACGAGCATCAGAGCCATCGAGACGCTCTCGGCGAGTTCGACGTCCTCGGCCACGTCCGGTGCGGTGAGCAAGGGCTCGGGCAGCCACGAGCCGACATAGGACTCCCTGCGGCGACGCAACGTGCGCAGCCGGTTGAGCGCCTGCCGGGTGGTGATCCGGACCAGGTAGGCACGCTGGTCGCGGACCCGATCCAGGTCGACGTCGACCCAGCGCAGCCAGGTCTCCTGAAGGACGTCCTCGGCGTCGGCGGCCGAGCCGAGCAGTTCGTACGCGACGGTGAACAGCAGGTTGCGGTGGGCGACGAAGGTGGTGGTCGCCGGGTCGGTGATGCGCTCACTCACTGTCTCGACCTCTCCTTCCGGACCCCGGCGTACCCGCCGTCGATGACGAGCACCGGGGATCATGGCGCCCCATGGGTCTGGCTCCGGCCGCAAGACACCGTAATGCCCACCGCTGTGCCGCCTGGTGAGGCAGGTCACGTCGCCGTGCGGTGGTGGTCGGCCGACGGGGATGCTCCGCACCCGAGCGCATTGACCGATCCCACTAGGCTCGCCGCATGGCACAACCGGCACCAGAAGCGGGCACCGACGGCAAGCTGGTGTGGGCACCCGACGAGGTGGCCGCCCGTATCCGGCAGGAGGTCACCCCGGAGCCGAGCCTGCCGAGCAGGGTCGCGCTGGCGGTGCTGGCCGCCTTCGTCCTCACCTGGCCACCGACCTTCGTCGTGTTCGCGCTGGCCACCCTCGTCGCGCCGGCGGCGACCGACGAGGCCGGTGTCGGCCGGGTCGCCCTCTGGGCCTTGCAGTTCGCCGGCCTGACCGCGGTCGCGGCGGCGGCCGGCGCGGCGCTGCGACGATCCACCGAGGCCGAGGTGGACCCGTCGCCCCGACGGATCGCGCTACGGATCGCAGGCCAGACGCTGGTCACCGTGGCCTGCGCCGGACTGGTGCTGGCCCTGGCCGGGCTCTCCGTGGGCCAGTACGCGATGCTGACGGCTGCGCTGGTGGTGGTGCTGCACCTGCTGCCGATGACCGTGGCCCGGCTGCTGTTCCGGCTTCGCCGGCGCCGTTCGGCCAGCCCGTCGGCCTGACCGCTGTCGGGCGTCCCGGCCGCCGCCGTGCGGGTCAGCGGGCGGGCAGGGTGGTGACGAAGTCGGCCACCCGCGCGGCCAGCGGTCCGGCGGCGCGTACCCAGGTGAAGTGGTCCACGTCGGTGCCCGGCGCGCCGTAGCGTTCACGCTCGACGGGAGCTGCGGTGAGCTTGGCGCAGAGCCGGTCCAGCGTGGGATGCGGGGTGTACTGGTCGCCGTCGACGCTGATCGCCAGCACCGGGGTGCGGATCCGGCGCACCGCCGCCTCCGTGTCCACCCCGTCCAGCTCGGGAAAGCGTCCGGTGCGTGCGGTGTGCGCCCAGTCGCGGATCACCCCGCGTGCCTGCCGACCACCGAAGCCCCAACCGGGCCAGACGCCGAGCATCCGGGCGGTGGCCGCGATGCCCTGGGTGTACGGCAGTACCCCGTACCGTCGGGGGCCGGAGAAGTCACGCCAGTAGGGGATGCCGACCGCGATCAGGGCCAGCCCGTCCACCTCGTGCTCGCCGTGCAGGGCCAGGTGCAGCACGGCGGCCTGGCCACCGAGGGAGTGTCCCAGCAACACCGTCCGCCGGCCGTCGAGCCGGGGCTTGAGCGCCGTCCGTACCGCCCCGATGTCGGCGGCCAGTTCGGCGTAGCCGTACCGGCAGGTCCGGCTCGGCCGGGGAGTGCTCTCGCCGGTGCCGCGCAGGTCCGCCACGACCACGGCGAGCCCGGCGGCGCGCAGCGCGGCGGCGAACGGTCGGTAGTAGCGGGCCCGGACCCCCATCGCCGGAGAGATCAGCACCACCGGAGCATCGGCCACCCCGACGGGCTCCGGGTAGACCTGGATGCCGAGCCGGGCATCGTCGACCTGGACGAACTCCTGCTGATACTCCGTCGCGTTCACGACCACAGGTTACCGGCGGGTAGGTTGTGGCGGGGGGCCACCCCCGCCGGGATCGCACCGCGGCGACGGGTGCCCCGGAGTCCGGCCGGACTCCGGGGCACCCCACTGCCCGACTCGGGGCGGTCAGGAAACGCCGATCGTGCCGTTCGCGGAGCGTACGCAGGCCACCGAGCGGGCCGCGGTGCTGGCCGCGCCGGACAGGCACTGCCCCAGCACCTGGTGCCCGGCGGCGTTCGGGTGCCACGACTCCTGGCAGGTCTGGAAGTAGCTCACGCAGGTGTTGGCGATCCGCTGGATGGCGATCTTGTCCTTGCCGGAGAGGCTGGTCACGAAGGTCCCGTTCGGCGGGTTGTCCATCAACCGGATCGGGGTGGCCAGGGTGCCGGTCGGGCTGTTCGTGTTCTCGCAGAGCCGGGCGCCGTCGAAGGCGCGCTGCACGTTGAGGTAGACCAGGTCGGCACCGGCGAACTCGGCGGCCAGGGTGTCCCGGGTGGACCGCACGATGGTCCCGAGGCCCTGCGAGAACCGGTGACCGGGCGGGAGGCTGGCCCGGTGGATCGGGCAGCCGGCCGCGTACCGCTCGGCACCCAGCGCGCGGAACTTGTCCCGGGTGTCGTCCCGGTTGTCCTCGGAGTGGTAGGTGGGGGCCAGGTCCAGCGGCAGCGGGTTGGTGTAGTCCTGCAGCACCACCCGGTGCTGACCGTCGGCGTCCACCTCGCGCAGGGTGGTCAGGATCTGGCGTACGGCCGTGGTGGTCTCCGCGGTCGCGGCGGTGATCTGAGCGGCGGTGGCCAGGTCGGCGTCGCTGCACGGCTTCTGCTCCACCGGGCCGTTCAGGTACGCCCAGAACTCCCACCAGCCGGTCCAGGCGTCGGCGATGAACCGGTTGGCGCACTTCTCGGCGACCCCGCCGAAGGTGAACGAGCTGTTGTTCGAGCCGAGCCCGATCAGCACCAGGTCGATGTCATGGGTCTGGGCGACCGCGCGGAGCTGGTCGAGCTGGGCGGCGACCTGCCGGCCGCTCGTTCGGGCCGACGAGGCGGCGGCGATGTCGTGCGGCTGGCCACCGGAGCAGGCCAGGTTGAACCGGTCCTGGATGCCGGGCAGCGTCGCCTTGTGCAGCGAGGCGTTGGCCGAGCGGTGGCAGAAGAAGGCATTGCTGTTGGGCGCTGTCCACCCCGGGAAGCTCCGCGCCACGCCGGTCACGTCGACCACCGGCTGGTAGGAGCCGGCGCCCTCGCCGCTGATGAAGCTGTCGCCGAGGGCCACCGCCGCGGTGGGTGGTGCGGCCGAGGCGGTGGGGACCGCGACGGCGGTGGAGAGAGTCGCCGCGGTGACGGCCAGGGCCATCGCGGCGGCGGTACGACGCAACGCGGACATCGGCATCCCCATCCGTTCATAGAAATGTGAAAGATCCTCTGGTGCGGTGATGAGATCACGCGGGTGTGACGAACGTCAACAGTGGGAAACATCCGTGACAGGTGGGTCCAGCGGGGTCAGGGATGCTCCCGCGAACGGCGTCGAGTGCCGCCGCCGGGCATAAGGCCGGCGGCCGGGGCGTTGACCGCAGCAGGTCCGCCAGGAGCGGCCCGCGGCGTGCCGGGCGGGTGTCCGCACAGGTTGTCGGGGCGTGCGGCTACGCTCGCTGCGGCGTGTCCGCGCCGGGCCGACCGCCGACGGCGCGGGGGAGCACATCGCCGAGACCGGGGAGTACGACCAGTTGACCGCAGAGCCTGACACCCTGTATGGGGCCGACGACCTCACGCACCTCGAGGGGCTGGACGCCGTCCGCAAGCGGCCCGGCATGTACATCGGCTCCACCGACAGCCGTGGCGTGGGGCACCTCGTCAACGAGATCCTCGACAACTCGACCGACGAGGGTGTCGCCGGCCACGCCACAAGCGTCGAGGTCATCCTGCACGCCGACGGGTCGGTGCAGGTCGACGACGACGGCCGGGGCATCCCCACCGACGTGCACGCCCGCTCCGGCATCTCCGGGGTGGAGCTGGTGCTCACCCGCCTGCACGCCGGCGGCAAGTTCGGCGGCTCCGGCTACAAGACCTCCGGCGGCCTGCACGGCGTGGGTGCCTCGGCGGTCAACGCCCTGTCCCGCCGCTTCGACGTCACCGTGCGCCGGGGCGGCAAGGTGCACACCATGTCGTTCCGGCACGGGGTGCCCGGCGTCTTCGACGGCGACGGCCCCGACGCGCCGTTCACCCCCGGCCCCGGCCTCCAGGTCGTCGGCGCCATGAAGCGCGGCCGCCGCACCGGCACCTCGATCCGCTACTGGCACGACCCCCGCTACTTCGAGACCGGTGCCACCCTCGACCACGACGCCGTGCGGGCCAAGCTGCGCCACACCGCCTTCCTGGTCCCCGGCGTCGGCTACACCCTGCACGACCGCACCACGGGGGAGACCACCGAGGAGCGCTTCCACTATCCCAACGGCCTCACCGACATGGTGGAGTTCCTCGCACCGGCCGGCGACCGGCCCGTCTCCGGCACCCTGCTGGTCACCGGCGAGGGGACGTACCGGGAGAACGCCGCCGACGCCAACGGCGTCATGCAGTCCAACGTGCAGCGCCGGGCCGAGGTCGAGATCGCCTTCCGCTGGGGCACCGGCTACGAACGCACGGTCGAGTGCTTCACCAACACCATCCGCAACGCCCACGGCGGCACCCACCGCAAGGGCTTCGAGCGGGCGTTGGCGCGTACTCTCGCCGACGCCGTACGCAACACCCGGGGCCTACTCAAGGCCAAGGAGGACGCGCCCACCCTGGACGACGTGCTGGAGGGCATGACGGCGGTGGTGCACGTGCGGGTGCCCGAGCCGCAGTTCACCTCGCAGACCAAGGACGAGCTCTCCACCGCCGGCATCACCAAGGTCGTGCAGGGCCTGGTGGAGCAGCACGTCAAGTCCTGGCTGGACGACCGCAAGACGCGCACCGAGGCGCGTACGGTCCTCCAGAAGATCGTCGACGCGTCCCGGGTACGCCTCACCCAGAAGCAGCAGAAGGACGCGGCCCGGCGCAAGACCGCCCTCGAAGGCGCGGCCATGCCCGCCAAGCTCGTCGACTGCCGCGCCACCGGGGTGGACCGCAGCGAGCTGTTTATCGTCGAAGGGGACAGCGCCCTCGGGTGCTTCACGGGCGACACCATGGTCGCGCTGGCTTCCGGCATGAGCCGCTCGTTCGCCGATCTGGCGAATGACTGGCAGCAGGGTGTGACCCACTTCGGCTACACCACGAACAAGGCCGGTCGAGTGGTGATAGCACCTCTGGTCGAGCCGCGTCTGACCAAGCGGGGTGCACCTTTGGTGCGGGTCACCCTCGACAACGGCGAGTCCGTCAGATGCACACCCGATCACCGCTTCCGGCTCCGTGACGGCTCTTACCGCCGTGCCGACGCCCTGATGCCTGGCGACTCCCTCATGCCGCTCTACCGCAGCCTGTCCAACAAGGCGGCCGGACAGAAGCTGCAAGGGTACGAGCGGGTTTGGATGAACGACAAAGATGAGTGGGTCTACACCCACTACCTCGCCGACGCGTGGAACCTCAGAAACGGCAGGGACAGCGCCGCCAACGGCAGGGTCCGGCACCACATCGACATCGACAAGCGCAACAACGACCCGCGCAACATCCAGCGGATGACCTGGGCCGATCATTCGGCGCTGCACGCCGCGATGATGGGCGAGCACGTCCAGGCCGGGTGGCGTGAGTGGTTCGAGAACGGCGGCCGGGAGTTCAGGTCGGCGATGCTCACCGCTCAGTGGCGCGACCCCGCCTTCCGAGAGGCGTGCCTGGCTCGGCTTTTCGCACTCAACGAGTCACCCGCGTTCCGAGCCAAGGTCGAGCAGGGGTTCCAGGACTGGTACGCCGCGCTGAGCGACGACGAACGGTGCGCTTACGCCGACCGCATGAGGGAACGGCAGGCAGGCTACTGGTCGGATCCGGAGCACCGAGCGGCCGCTGCGGAGCGGGCTCGGCTGTACTTCACCGACCCCGCGCGGCGCGCGGAGTGGCGGGAGCGTTCCGTTCGGCAATGGCAGGACTCCGAGCTGCGTGCGTGGCGTTCCCGAAAGACCCTCGAGCAGTTCTCCGATCCCGCCGAACGGGATCGGCAACGCAACGCGGTCGTGGCCTGGCATGAGAACAACCGGGAGTTCGGCGAGCGCCACTCTCGCCGGATGAAGCAGCGGATGGCCGATCCAAAGAATAGCCACCTTGCCAAGGTGCAGGCCGGACGGCTGCGCTACGTGGCCGACGTGCCGCGTGCGGACCGGGTGAGCCGTCAGCAGGAAGGGAGGCGGCTGGCCGCGCTGCGCCGACTCGCGCCGATGCTTGCGCTGCACAATGGTGAACTCGCGGCGGCCTACGAGGCTGAGCGCTTGAAGTCCGCCCGTACCGGGCTTCGCTTCGACCGGCTCCTCACGCTTTACGACGGGGATTACGCCCGGCTTCGTGAGGCTGCTGCTCTGGTCAACCACCGTGTGGTGTCCGTCGAAGCGCTCGACGAGACGGCGGACGTCTATGACCTGACAGTCGATGGCTACCACAACTTCGCACTGGAAGCGGGCGTGTTCGTGCACAACAGCGCCCGGGTCGCCCGTACCTCCGAGTATCAGGCCCTTCTGCCGATTCGGGGCAAGATCCTCAACGTGCAGAAGGCCAGCCTTCAGCAGGTGCTGGACAACGCCGAGTGCGCGGCGATCGTGCAGGTGCTCGGGGCTGGCTCGGGGCGCACCTTCGACCTGTCGGCGCTGCGCTACGGCCGGGTGCTGATCATGGCCGACGCCGATGTCGACGGCGCACACATCCGGACGCTGCTGATCACCCTCTTCGCCCGGTACATGCGACCGCTGATCGAGGCGGGCCGGCTCTACGCCGCGATGCCGCCGTTGCACAAGATCACGACCAAGGGGCGCAACCCGGAGACCGTCTACACCTACACGCAGGCGGAGATGGAGTCGACGGTGCGCCGGTTCGAGAGGGCCGGCAAGCAGATCGTCACCCCGGTGCCCCGGTTCAAGGGTCTCGGCGAAATGGACGCCGAGGAACTGTGGGAGACCACGATGAATCCGGCCACCCGCGCGGTGCGCCGGATCACCCTGGACGACATCGACGCCGCCGAGCGGATCCTCGAACTGCTGATGGGGGAGAAGGTCGAGCCGCGCCGCAACTGGCTGATCGACTCCGCCGACCGGGTCGACCGTGACGCCATCGACGCCTGACCATCGGGTCTCTCGGAAGGAAAGCTGAGCCATGGCACGCCGCAAGGAGACGAAGGTCGACCACTCCGCGTTCGACCGGGCCGGCGCGCGGATCATCGACAACCCGCTGACCACCGAGGTGTCCGACTCCTACCTGGAGTACGCCTTCTCGGTCATCCACTCCCGGGCCCTGCCCGACGCACGCGACGGCCTCAAGCCGGTGCACCGCCGCATCCTCTACTCGATGCACGAGTCGGGCTTCCGGCCGGACCGGGCGTACGTCAAGTCGGCCCGCGTGGTCGGTGACGTGATGGGTCGCTATCACCCGCACGGCGACGGCCCGATCTACGACGCGATGGTCCGGTTGGCGCAGGACTTCTCGCTCAACGTGCCACTCATCGACGGGCATGGAAATTTTGGGAGCCCAGACGATGGACCGGCAGCGGCGAGATACACCGAGGCTCGGATGTCGCGGGAGGCAATGCTGCTCGTCGGTGAGCTGGGCGAGGACACCGTCGACGTCGAGCCCAACTACGACGGCTCGCTGACCCAGCCCACGGTGCTGCCGGCGGCCTTCCCGAACCTGCTGGTCAACGGTGCCGCCGGGATCGCGGTCGGGATGGCGACGAACATGATCCCGCACAACCTGGGCGAGGTCGTCGCGGCGGCCCGGTGGCTGATCCGGCACCCGAACGCCACCCTCGACAAGCTGATGGAATTCGTGCCCGGTCCCGACCTGCCCACCGGCGGCATGCTGCTGGGCCTGGACGAGGTGCGCCGGGCGTACGAGACCGGCCGGGGCGTGGTGCGGATGCGCGGCAAGGTGGAGATCGGGCCGCTGGAGGGCAGCCGGGGTCGGCAGGCCATCACGGTGGTCGAGTTGCCGTACGGCATCGGCGCGGAGAAGGTCATCGCCGCCATCACCAACGAGGTGACCAAGACCAAGCGACTCACCGGGATCGCCGACGTCAAGGACCTCACCGACCGGGAGAGCGGCACCCGGCTGGTCATCGAGTGCAAGGTCGGCGTGAACCCGCAGGCGCTGCTCGCCGACCTCTACCGGTTGACCCCGCTGGAGCAGTCCTTCGGCGTCAACAACCTGGTGCTCGTCGACGGGCAGCCGCGCACCCTGGGGCTCAAGGAGCTGCTGGAGGTGTTCCTGGCCCACCGCTACGAGGTGGTGACCCGGCGCAGCGCGTACCGCAAACGTAAGCGGGAGGAGCGGCTGCACCTGGTCGACGGTCTGCTGATCGCCCTGCTCGACATCGACAAGGTGGTGAAGCTGATCCGGGGCAGCGAGGACGCCCAGGCGGCCCGCAGCGGCCTGATGCGCCAGTTCAAGCTCTCCGAGATCCAGGCGAACTACATCCTGGACACTCCGCTGCGCCGGCTGACGAAGTACGACCGGCTGGAGTTGGAGGCCGAGCAGCAGAAGCTGCGCGCCGAGATCGCCGAGTTGTCGACCATCCTGGACGACGAGAACGTGCTGAAGAAGGTCGTCTCGGACGAGTTGGCCGCGGTGGTCAAGCAGTTCGCCGCGCCCCGGCGGACGACGCTCGTCGACGGCGACCTCAAGGAGGTGCTGGCCGCGTCCGCGCCGGCCGGGCCGCTGGAGGTCGCCGACGACCCGTGCCAGGTGATCCTGTCGGCGACCGGGTTGGTGGCTCGCACCGCGGCCGAGTCGGAGGAGGCCGCCGAGGGGCGCCGCCGGCACGGCCGGGTCAAGCACGACGCGGTACGCGCCGTGGCGCACTCCACCGCCCGGGGGCGGGTGCTGCTGGTGACCAGTGCCGGCCGGGCGTTCAAGGTGGACGTGCTGCCGCTGCCTGTGTTGCCGGAGCAGGCCGGCACGGTGTCGTTGCGCGGCGGGATGTCCGCCGCCGAGCTGGTGCCGCTGGAGCCGGGGGAGACCGTGGTCGGCCTGGCGCCGCTCGGCGCTGCCGCCGAGGGCTCACCGGGTCTGGCGCTCGGTACCCGGCAGGGTGTGGTGAAGGTCTGCGCGCCGGACTGGCCGGTGCGTTCCGACGAGTTCGAGGTGATCGGGCTGCGCGACGGCGACGAGGTGGTCGGGGCGACCTGGCTGGTCGACGGTGCTGAGACGCTCGCCTTCCTGACCAGCGCGGCCTCGCTGCTGCGGTTCGCCGCCGGGACGATCCGGCCGCAGGGGCTCAAGGGCGGCGGGATGGCCGGGATCGCCCTGCCATCCGGGGCTCGGGTGGTGTTCTTCGGCGCGGTGCGCACCGACGATCCGGAGCACGGTGAGCCGATGGTGGTCACCTCGACCGGTGCGACGGTCAAGGTGACGCCGCTGTCGGCGTACCCGGCGAAGGGGCGGGCGACCGGCGGGGTGCGTGCCCATCGGTTCCTCAAGGGTGAGACCGACGTGGTGGTCGGTTGGGTCGGTCCCCGGCCGGTCGGCTCGACGGCCAACGGTGAGGCGGTGGAGCTGCCGGCGGCCGACCCGCGCCGCGACGGCTCCGGCTTCGCCGTCATGCTCGGCCCGGCCGTGGTGGGTCACCAGATCGACCGCGAGTAGCTGCCTGTTCCGCACCCGGCGTGCCGGACGTGATCGTCCGGCACGCCGCAGTCCATCGACGTCCTTCATTGACGTATGACGTATTACGACGATACGTTGGGGCTTGCTCGCTGGCGGCCCGACGTGTCGACACCACCATCCACACCGTCGGTGCCTGCGACAACGCGCGTCCCCTCCCGACCGCGCGTGGTCCTAGTCGAAGGAGTGGATCAATGAATGGTGAGGTTCGTCCCGCCTCTCCTGCCAGGCGTCGCCGACGGTCGGTCGTGGCGGCGGTCGGTGCGGCCGTCCTGGTGGCCGGTAGCCTCGTCGCCGTCAACGCGGCGCCCGCGGCGGCGGCGACCGTGGACACCAATGCCTGGTACGTGTTGGTGAACCGCAACAGTGGTAAGGCGTTGGACGTGTATGGTCTGGCGACCAGCGATGGTGCGCGGATCAGTCAGTGGACGCGTAACAACGGTGCGAATCAGCAGTGGCAGTTCGTGGATTCCGGTGGTGGTTACTACCGGTTGAAGTCGCGGCATTCGGGCAAGGTGCTGGATGTGTCGAACGCGTCGACCGCGGATGGTGCGGCGGTGGTGCAGTGGTCTGATCACAACGGCACCAATCAGCAGTTCCGGTTGGCTGATTCCGATGGTGGTCATGTGCGGTTGGTCGGTCGGCACAGCGGTAAGGTCGTGGAGGTGCAGGGTGCGGCCACGGCGGACGGCGCGAACGTGGTGCAGTACGCCGACTGGAACGGCGCCAACCAGCAGTGGCAGCTGGCCCGGGTCGACGGGGGTGGCCCCACGTCGCCACCACCCACCGGTGAGCCGGGCGCGGGATGCGGCCGGACGCCGACGTTGGGCAACGGTACGCACACCATCCAGAGCGGCGGCCAGAGTCGCAGCTCATCCTGAGGCTCCCCGCCAACTACAACAGCAACACCCGCTACCGGTTGATGTTCGCGTTCCACTGGTGGGGCGGCACGGCCGGCGATGTCGCCTACGGTGGGGCCGACGGGGCGGCCTGGGCCTACTACGGGCAGCAGGAGCAGTCGAACAACACCGCGATCCTGGTCGCGCCGCAGGGCATCGGCAACGGCTGGGCCAACTCCGGCGGCGAGGACGTCACCTTCGTCGACGACATGATCCGTCGGATCGAGAGTGACCTGTGCGTCAACACGTCGCAGCGTTTCGCCCTCGGGTTCAGCTACGGCGGCGCGATGAGCTACGCCCTCGCCTGTGCCCGCGCCGGCGTCTTCCGGGCGGTCGCGGTCTACGGCGCTCCCCGGGAGCTGAGCGGGTGCAGTGGTGGCACCGAGCCGATCGCGTACTTCGGCATCCACGGCATCTCCGACAACATCACCAGCGGGCGGTCGTTGCGGGACAGGTTCGTCCGTAACAACGGCTGCACCCCGCAGAACCCGCCGGAGCCGGCGGCGGGCAGCCGGACGCACATCACCACCGTCTACTCGGGATGCCGCGCCGGCTATCCCGTGCAGTGGGGGGCGTTCGACGGTGGTCACACCCCCGGCCCGGTCGATGGCGGCGGCGACAGCGGCGCCAGGACCTGGACCAAGGGCGAGGTGTGGCGCTTCTTCGCGCAGTTCTAGGGCGCGCGGTCTGAGAGCGTGTTTGAGAAGGTCTGTTGTGGACGGTGTGGCGGCGTGACATCTGTTGCCGGGGCGGGCAGGGTGGCGCGGTGGTTGCACGTCGTGGTTACCCCTCGGACCTGACTGACGCCCAGTGGGCGCTGATCGAGCCGTTGTTGCCCGAGCCGAGCACGGACGGCCGCAGGGAGAAGCATCCGCGTCGGGAGATCGTGAACGCGATCTTGTACGTGGTGCGGTCGGGGTGTCCGTGGCGCTATCTGCCGGCGGATCTGCCGCCGTGGCAGACGGTGTACTGGTACTTCACCCGGTGGGAAGAAGCCGGCGTCACCGAGAAGCTCCTGACCACGCTGCGGGTCAAGGCGCGGGTGCAGCAAGGCCGTCAGCCGGACCCGTCGGCGGGGATCATCGACTCGCAGACGGTGAAGGGCGCGGATACCGTGGGTCGGGACAGTCGGGGCTACGACGCCGGGAAGAAGGTCAACGGCCGCAAGCGGTTCATCGTCACCGACACCCTGGGACTGCTGGTCGCCGTCACCGTCCTCGCCGCGAGTTGGCAGGACCGCGACGGTGCCAAGACCGCCCTGCTGGGCGCCTACATGATCAGCCCGATCCGGCATGTCTACGCCGACCAGGGCTTCGCCGGCCGCCTGGTCGACTGGACTCGCGACACCTTGCGCACCACCCTGGAGATCGTCCGTAAACCCGCTGAGCAGCGCGGTTTCGCCGTCCACCCACGTCGGTGGGTGGTCGAGCGGACTCTGGCCTGGCTCACCGCCTGCCGCCGCCTGGCCCGCGACTACGAGCGCCACCCGGCCATCTCCGCAGCCCTCATCCGCTGGGCCGCCATCGCCGGCATCACCCGCCGCATCACCCGCGGCCAACCCGCCCGCCGGCAACCCCGCCGCACCTTCACCAGGACCTGATCAACTCCATCTCAAACACGCTCTGAGCAGAACGCGTCCCTCAGGTCGCGACCGTGCTGAGGGCGAGCCCGTTCCTGTCGATCCGGCGGGGGCGGGCTCGCCCGTGCTCAGGACGGTGGAGCGGCTGCGGGGTCGCTCAGGCGACGCCGGCCGGGCGGAACTGGACGCTGACCCGGGGGCCGACCGGGCGGGCGGTCTTCGGTATCGCGTGTTCCCAGGTGCGCTGGCAGGAGCCGCCCATCACCACCAGGTCGCCGTGGCCGAGTGGGAAACGCAGGCTGGTCCCGCCGCCGCGCGGGCGCAGCAGCAGTTGGCGGGGCGAGCCGAAGGAGACGATGGCGACCATGGTGTCGACGTGGGCGGAGCGGCCCTGGGTGTCGCCGTGCCAGGCGACGCTGTCCCGACCGTCGCGGTAGAGGCACATCCCGGCGGTGACGAAGGGCTCGCCCAGCTCGTCGGCGTAGTGGCGGGTCAGCGCCGTGCGGGCGGCGGTGAGCACCGGGTGTGGTAGTGGTCGGCCGGCACCGTACCAGCTGAGCAGCCGGGGGACGTCGACCTCGGTGTCGTACATGGTGCGTCGCTCGGCCCGCCACGGCACCTCGCGTAGCAGCACGTCGAGCACCTGGTCGGAGCCGCGCACCCAGCCGGGCAGGTGATCGACCCAGGCGCCCCGGGTCAGCGGGTGCCGGCGCGGCTGCCCGGCCAACGGGCCGAGGGTGGGCGCCGCATCGGTGACCTCCAGCATCGACGGCTGGTACGCGGTCTGCGACATGCCCCCACCCTAGCAGCGAGTTAGCACACCTGTCCTAGGGCGGTGCCGGTCCGGTCGTGTGGTGGGCGCGTCGGTGGAGTCCCTTGCGCACCTCGGAGGAACTGTTCTATAACTGATGCCAACAGTTATAGAACAGTTGGGAGCTGTCATGGAAGCTCTGGCCCTGCGCGGCCCGACCGCCGCGCCCGTGGCCGGTCGGTTCGGGCGCCACGGTGGCCGGTTCGTGCCCGAGCCGCTGATCCCCGCGTGCGAGGAGGTCGAGGCGGCCTTCGCCGAGGCGTGGGCGGATCCCGGCTTCCGGGGTGACCTGGCGTGGCTGCTGTCGAGGTACGCGGGTCGACCGACCCCGCTGACCCCGGCCCTGCGGCTGTCGGCCGAACTCGGCGTGACGGTGCTGCTCAAGCGGGAGGACCTGGCGCACACCGGCTCCCACAAGATCAACAATGTGCTGGGGCAGGCGTTGCTGGCGCGCCGGATGGGCAAGCGGCGACTGATCGCCGAGACCGGCGCGGGAATGCACGGCGTGGCCACCGCCACCGCCGGTGCCCTGCTGGGCCTGCCGGTGACGGTCTTCATGGGCGAGCGTGACGTCGAGCGGCAGGCGCACAACGTGTTCCGGATGCGGCTGCTCGGTGCGCAGGTCGTGCCGGTGCGCTCGGGCAGCCGGACCCTCAAGGACGCCACCAGCGAGGCGATGCGCCACTGGGTGAGCGCCACCGAGGACGCCTACTACTGCGTGGGCTCGGTGATCGGGCCGCATCCGTACCCGTGGCTGGTGCGCGAGCTGCAGGCGGTCATCGGCCAGGAGGCCCGACACCAGTGCGCCGAGCAGTTGTCGGCCGGTACACCGGATCAGGTCGTCGCCTGCGTCGGTGGTGGCTCCAACGCCGCCGGCACCTTCGCCGGCTTCGTGGACACGCCAGCCCGCCTGGTGGGGGTCGAGGCGGCGGGCGGTGCCGGCGCGGCGCTGGGTGAGGTCGGCGTCCTGCACGGATTCCAGTCGCTGTTCCTCCAGGACGAGCAGGGCCAGATCCGGGAGGCACGGTCCGTCGCGGCGGGCCTGGACTACCCGGGAGTCGGTCCGGAGCATGCCCACCTGCGCGATCTCGGCCGAGCCGAGTACGTCACCGCCACCGACGAGGAGGCACTGGCGGCGGCGGTCCGGTTGGCTCGCGCCGAGGGCATCGTCCCGGCGATCGAGTCGGCGCACGCGCTCGCCTGGGTCGTCCGGGCCGCCGGCACCACCGACCTACCCACCGGCAGCAGCGTGCTCGTCACGCTCTCCGGCCGCGGCGACAAGGACATCGCGACCCTGACGACGTACCTCGGCGACGAGGAGGCGCGGTGACCACGCTGGAGACCCGGCTGCGGCGCGACCGTGGACGCAAGCTGCTCATGCCCTACCTCACCGGGGGAGTCACCCCGGACTGGACCGACCACCTGCGCGCGATCGCCGATGCCGGGGCCGACGCGATCGAGGTCGGTATCCCCTTCTCCGACCCCACCCTCGACGGCGTCACCATCCAGGAGGCGTCCGACGTCGCGCTGGCCCGGGGCGCCACCGCCGACGGCGTCCTCGCCGACCTGTCCAGGAACCGGGTCGAGGTGCCGGTCGTCGTCAGCACGTACGCCAACCTCGCCCTGCGGCGCGGCGCGGGCCGGTTCTGCCGGTCCCTCGCCGAGGCGGGCGTCCAGGGCCTGATCGTGCCCGACCTGCCGCTGGAGGAGGCCGGGGCGACAAGCGTGGCCGCCCGGGCCGCGAACGTCGACCTCGCGCTGCTGGCGTCACCGGCCACGCCCACCCACCGGCTTCGGGAGATCGCCGAGCGTAGCCGTGGTTTCGTCTACGCGGTCTCCCTGATGGGAATCACCGGCGAACGGGAGCACCTCGCCGCCTCGGCCGCCGCACTGGCGCGGCGCCTGCGGGGCGTCACGGACCGGCCCGTATTCTTGGGATTCGGCATCTCGACACCGGCGCAGGCGGCTGCCGCGGCGCGGGACGCCGACGGTGTGATCGTCGGCGCGGCGCTGATGCGACGCCTGCTCGACGGTGCGGACCCGGCGTCGACCGCCGGATTCGTCCGGTCACTGCGCACGGCGCTGGACGGCGTGCCGGCACGGACAACGGCGGACGCCGGAGGTTAGGGGGCGGGCGGCGGCATGGTCACCGGGCAGGACGCGCCCACGGCGCGGTACCGCACCATCGCCGCCGACCTCGCCGCCAAGATCCGCGCCGGGGACTACCGGCCCGGCGAGGCGTTGCCCTCCCAACGCGATCTCAGCGCCGCCTACGGCGTCACGCTGATGACGCTGCGGCAGGCGTTGCGGCAGCTCAGCGACGAGGGGCTGATCGAGCAGCAACCCGGCCGGGGCACCTTCGTCGCCCCGCCGCACCTGGCGTACCGGCTGGGCTCGCTGCGCAGCTTCGCCGACGACCTGCGGGATCAGGGCCACGAGGTGCGTACCACCGTCGTCGGCCGGGCGGTGCGCCGGCTGCCGGCGCGGATCGCCGGCACGCTGCGGACCGACACGACCGACTACGGGCTGCGGCTGGAGCGGGTGCGCGCGTTCGCCGGCCGCCGCGCCGTGCACCAGGTCTCGTGGGTTCGCGCGTCGCACGCGGACGGGCTGCGTGAGGTGGACTTCACCGCGACGTCGCTGTACGAGGCGCTCGCGGCCCGAGGTGTCTCGGTGGCCCGGGCCACCGAGACGATCCGGCCCGGCGTCCTCGACGCGGCGCTGGCGACACACCTCGACGCCGCACCGGGCGCTGCCGTGCTGATCAGCGACCGGACCACCTACACGCTCGACGGCACCGCGATCGTGGTCGACCGGGCGACGATCCTCGGCAGCATGATGCAGATCAACACCGACCGGGCCGTGCGGGGCCTGTCACTGCACTGGGGAGCCAGCCGCGACCTGCCGTAGCGCGTCCAGCACCGCGTCCACCACCCGTTCCCGCCCGCGCCCGTCCACCGTGGCCCAGGCCCGGGCGGACAGCTCCGCCCGGCGTGCCCCGTCGTCGAGCAGCCCCGCCAGGGTGTGCGTGGCGGCGCGGACCGCCGCCGGGTCACCGGCCAGCGCGGGCAGCTCACCGAGCCCGGCGGCCAGCCCGGCGGCCACCACCCGGTGGTACGACTCGCGCTGGTTGTCCACCACACAGACCAGCGCCGACGGCGCCCCGAGGCAGCACAGTTCCCAGGTGGAGGTGCCGGCCGCGCTGACCACCAGGTCCGCCGCGGCGATCAGGGCCGGCAGCGTTGCGGTGGGAGGCACCGGCAGCAGCGACTGCCCGGGGCCCGGCGTCAGCCCGGCTATCCGCTCGCCCAGTTCGGGCCGGCCGACGACGACGGTGAGTTCCATCGGCCGGCCGGTCGACAGCAGCACCTCGGTCAGCACCGGTGCCGCGCCGACCGCGTCGGTGCCGCCGAAGAAGGCCAGCACCGAGGGGGGATCGACCGTCACCGCCGGGCGCGGGGCCGCCGGCCGGGCGGCCAGGACACCCGCGCGCAGCAGGGCGTACCCGCTGCCGGCGAGCAGCCGGCCCGCGGGCACCGCCAGGTCGGTGGCGAAGTTCTGGTCGAGGTAGAGGTCGGCGTCCTGTCCCCGGGTGTCCCCGTCGACGATGGCCAGGGTCAGCACCCCGGCGGCCCGCAGCGCCCCCGCACCGGCGGGATCCAGCTCGTACGAGTCGAGGACCAGCACGTCGAGGTCGTGGCGGCGGGCGGCGGCGACCAGCTCGGCCGGGGTGTCCGGGCCGGGGTGCGACGCGATGCCCCGGGCGGTGAGCTGGTCGGCCGCCCATCCGACGCCGTCGACGGTGCCGAAGACCTCGACGGTTGCCCCCCGGGCCTGGAACGCCTCGCCGAGGGCGAGACAGCGAACCAGGTGCCCGACACCGCGCAGCGGCCCGGCGTCGCAGCGCAGCCCGACGCGTAACGTGCTCAGCGTTCCTCCAACCGCTTCTGCCGGACGTCGGCGTTGAGCGCGCGCAGCGTCGGCTGCCCGTCCAGCCAGTCGGCGAGCTTGGCCAACGGCACGCTGACGTCACCGAAGTGGTCGGCCACCGCGCGGACCAGCTCCCAGTCCCGGTCGGTGTCGAGGGTGAGGCGCAGCTGCGAACGGTCCGGGGTGAGGGTCACGCCGAGCACCCGGAACACCTCCGGATGCGCGTACGCGTACGAGGTCACGTGCACCCGGTGGTGGTCGGTGGCGAGCCGGTCGACGGTACGCAGCGCGTCCGCCCGGATGATCTCGACGTCCAGCCCCCGGGGGAGGGTACGGGCGATCGACGTGCTGGCGTAGTCCAGTCCCGGCACGGCCCGGTACACCGAGGCGACCAGGCTGACGATCTCCGGGTCCAGCAGCGGACAGTCGGCGGTGAACCGCATGACCGCGTCGGCGGGATGGGCGTCCAGGGCGCCGACGAAGCGGGTCAGCACGTCGTCCACGGGGCCCCGGTGCCAGGCGACGCCGAGCCGTTCGCATTCGGCGACGACCGCGTCGTCACCGACGTCGCTGCTGGTCGCCACCACCAGGTCGGCCAGTACGCCGCTGTCCTGCGCGGCCCGGACCACCCGGCCGAGCACGCTGCGTCCGGCCAGCGAACGCAGCACCTTGCCGGGCAGCCGGGACGACCCCATCCGCGCCTGCACGATGCCGACGATCCGGTCCGTCATTTCTGTTCTCCCTGCTTCGCGGCGATGGCCGTGCGGGCACGGCGTTTGGCGGCGCGGGCGCCGCGCTTGGCCATCCGGGCCGGGGTCAAGGCCAGCCGCCCGACCTTGTAGCTCAGCGAACCGCTCATCAGGTTGATCTTCGCTTCGGCCCGACGCAACGCGCGTTCGCGCGAGGTGAGCAGGTTCTCGGTCCACGTGAGCAGCGCGGTCAGCCGGGTGTTCTCCTCCCGCTGGCGCAGCCACGCCTCGCGCAGCTGCTGGTAGCTGCGCGGGCCGGGCGGCGGGTCGGTCGGGCTGACCTCGGCCTCCGCAGCCGTCGCGCCCTTCGCCATCGCGGCCTCGACGGCGGCCCGGTCGACGTCGCGTCCGGCGACCCCACCGAGCAGCACGGTCAGCCCCGTCACGTCGAGCGTGGAGGTCCACGGGTGGGCGTACCCGCCGGTGAGCAGGTCGGCGGCGAAGCGCCACAGCGTCCGGACCAGCACCACGTCGACCGGCAACGGGGCGTCGGCGCGCCAGCCCCGGTCGAGCACTCCCCAGCGGTCACCGTCGACGACCAGGCTGTCCGCCCCGGCCAGGGCCACCGCCCCGGCGAGCCGTCCCTGCTCGGCCTGGCCGTCGAGCCAGTCGGCGTACCCACGGAGCAGCCGGCGCAGCAGTGCGGTGTCGCGCCGCAGGCATCCGTCGAGCAGCAGGCTGCGCAGCAGACGCCCGTCGGGCACCGGTCCGTCGGGGGCGGCCGGGTCACGGTGGGCCGGCTCACGGCCGGCGTTCGGTGCGTCGGTCGACGGGGCGGGCACGGTGACGCCGGACTGGTGCCAGTGCCAGCCCGGTGGCCCGTCCCGTACCTCGACCACGGTGCCGCCCGCCGTCGCGTCGGCGAAGAAGGCCACCGGCAGCCGGTCGGGTCCGCCGACCCCGGGCGGCGGATCCTCCGGCCGGTCGAGGCGCGGCGGTGGGTCGCCGGAGTCGTCGTCGGTGCCGCCCGACCCGGTGGCCGGCCGGCGCGCGAGCACCAGCCAGGACGGGGCCAGGTCGGCGGCGCGACCGGCGTGCAGGGCGTCCACGGCCAGCCGGGCCGGGTCGGCGAGGACGAACCGGCCGGTGTACCCGTCGGTGCAGGCGGCGTGCAGCACCGCGTCGAACAGTCCGCTGGTGGTGTGCCGGGCCAGCTCGTCGGCGGCCAGCAGCGCGGTGGTCAGGTCGGGACGGGGATACCCGGCGTAGCAGGTGCCGACGCGCATCCCGGCGACGGTCAGCCGTTCGTGTACCTGCGCCAGATTGGCGGGGCGGGCGGCGTCGAGCACGCCACCGACGGTCCACTCGGCGTCGCCCCGGCCGGCGTACCAGCTCTCCGCGGCGGTCAGCCGGTGCACGCCGAGCGGGTTGTCCAGCCGTAGCAGCAGGTCACCGCCGGGGCGGACGGCCGCCACCAGGCGGGCCAGCAGCTCGTCCCAGCCGAGCCGTTCACCCTCGACCGACTCGATCGCGTCCAGCCCGGCGCCGGCGATCACCACGTCGTACTCCTCGCCAGCGGGCAGGCCCCGCGGGCCGGACACCAGGACCCGGTCCACCCGTCCGGCGACCGCTGTCGCGTCCGGGTAGCCGCGCAGCAGGCAGGTGAGCCGGGTGTGGGCCAGCGCGTCGAGCACCGCCGGACCGTGCGGTCCGGCCAGCAGCACCCGGGCGCCGGCCGGCACCAGGCGGGCGGCCAACGCGGCGAGAGGGCCGTCGTCGGCCGGGTCCGTCCGGTCGGACCAGGCGAGCATCTCGCCGCCGGGCAGCGTCACCGCCGAAGCCGTCTCGGTTGTCACGTCGTCTCCTCCTGCGGGTACGACCACCCCAGCAGCTCCCGCAGCGCGGCGGGCGGGTGGCGGTGGTCGGTGCCCAGTTCGGCGTGCGCGATCTCGACGGCGGTCGGCAGGTGCACCTGCTCGCCGTGCAGCTGCGGCCACTGCCGGCGGATCCGGGCGGTGCCGCCGAAGGTCGGGTCCTCGTCGGCCAGCACCATCGGGTCGCCGTACACCGCCGGCTCGCAACCGGCCGCGATGCCGTAGAAGATGGCGCTGGTCAGCCGGTTGGAGGCGACCCGGCGGTGCCGGCGCAGCTCGGCGAGCTGGCGGTCCAGGAACTGTGGGTCGGTGTTGGACCACCAGTGTCCCCGGTAGCCGTGGCAGATCACCCGGAAGCCGGCGTTCTCGTAGAGCCGGCGTACCCGCCGCATCCGGTGTTCGTGCCAGTACAGGCAGACGGTCACCGGGCCGGGTTCGGTGTCCCGGATGCGGGCGATCAGTTTCTTGTGGTCACCCTTGACGTGCTGGCCCTCCCAGCCGTGGAACGGGTACCAGATGGTGCCCTCCCGGTGCGGCGCGGATTCCTCCTCCGGCCGCATGGCCAGCAGGTAGACGAACGGTGCCCCGATCACCGTGACGTTGCGCCGCCCGACCGACCAGGCCCGCCGCCGGGTCTGCTCCGACCAGAGCAGACTCGGCGTGCGCTCGGCGTACGGGTGCCCGGGGGCGAGGCCGTCGCCGATGTTCCAGCCGTGCTGGACGTACCCGTTGATCCGGGGTGGATGGCCGTCACCCAGCCCGGCGTAGCGGGCCAGCACGTGGGCGTGACCGTAGAAGTGGTTGGCGTGGTGCATCGGGCTTTCCTTCAGGCGGCGGACCGGAGCGAGGTGCCGCGCAGGGCCGCAGCCAATGCGTCGATGACGCGCTCCTGGTCGGCGTCGCGTAGTCCAGGGTAGAGCGGCAGCGACAACTGCTGGGCGTAGAAGGCCTCCGCCACGGGGTAACTGCCGCGCCGGTAGCCGAGATCGGCGAAGGCCGGGTGCCAGTGCGCGGGGATGTAGTTGACCTGTACGCCGATGCCGGCGGCGCGCATCCGTTCGTAGATCTCGCGGCGGCGGCCGTCGAGCACCCGAATCGGGTACAGGTGCCAGGCCGGTGCCGCCCAGTCGCGCCGGCCGGGGACGAGCACGCCGGGCAGTTCCGCGAGCGCCTCGTCGTAGCGGGCCACCAGTTCGGCGCGACGGGCCAGGAAGGCGTCGAGGCGGCGCAACTGGCTACGGCCGAGCGCGCACAACACGTCCGGCAGTCGGTAGTTCAGGCCGAACTCGTGCACCTCCTGGTGCCAGCCACCCTCGTCCGGCCAGCGCAGCTCGTCGGGTTCCCGGACCAGCCCGATGTTGCGGAACCGGCGGGCCCGGGTGAGCAACCGCGCATCGGTGGTGGCGACCGCGCCGCCCTCGGCGGTGGTCAGGTTCTTGGTCGGGAAGAACGAGAACGTGGTCAGGTCGGCAAGCGATCCCACCGGCCGGCCCCGGTAGGTGGCACCGATCGAGTGGGCCGCGTCGGCGAGCAGCAGCGCGTCGCTGCCGTCGAGCGCGGCACGCAGCGCGTCGTAGTCGGCCGGGTGACCGGCGTAGTCCACCGCGGCGACGACCTTCGTCCGCCCGGTGGTCGCCGCGGCCACCGCAGCCGGGTCCAGGGTGAACGTCTCCTCCTCCACGTCGGCGAAGACGACCCGGGCACCCAGGGCGACCGCGCTGCTGGCGGTGGCCACGAACGTCATCGGCGGCACGATCACCTCGTCGCCGGGGCCGACACCGGCCGCCGCGTACGCCACGTGTAGCGCGGCGGTGCCGTTGGAGACCGTCGCCACCCCGGCGCCACCGGCCCACGCAGAGATGTCCGCCTCGAAGGCGGTCACCTCCGGGCCGGTGGTGAGCCAGTCGCTGCGCAGGGCGGCGACCACGGCGGCCACGTCGTCGTCGGTGACCGACTGGCGTCCGTACGGAAGAAAAGACGAACTCATGCCGCGATGCCGAGCATCTCACGCAGCTGGGGCACGGTGAGCCACTCATCGTTGGTGTCCGACTGGTACGCGAAGCCGTCCGCCACCGGCTCGCAGCCGACGGGCGGCTGGTAGCCCCAGGTGGCGATGGTCGGCTGCACGATGAACCGGTCCTTGGCGATCAGCGTCCGCCGGCTGTCGTCCGGGGCGATCATCTCCTCGTGCAGCTTCTCGCCGGGCCGGATGCCGATCTCATGGGTGGTGGCGTCCGGGGCGACCGCCTCGACCAGGTCGAGGATGCGCATGCTGGGGATGCGGGGGACGAACAGCTCGCCGCCCTGCATCTGGTCGAACGAGTCGATGACGAACTGCACGGCCTGGTCCAGGGTGATCCAGAAGCGGGTCATCCGCTTGTCCGTGATCGGCAGGCTCTTGCCCTCGGCGGCGAGCCGACGGAACAGCGGAACCACCGAGCCCCGGCTGCCGACCACGTTGCCGTAGCGCACCACCGCGAAGCGGGTCGGGTGCTGTGCCGCGTAGTGGTTGGCGGAGATGAACAGCTTGTCCCCGACCAGCTTGGTCGCGCCGTACAGGTTGATCGGGCTGGACGCCTTGTCGGTGGAGAGGGCCACCACCTTCTGCACACCGGCCTCGATCGCCGCGTCGACGACGTGCTGCGAACCGGTGATGTTGGTGGCGATGAACTCCGACGGGTTGTACTCCGCGGTGTCGACCTGCTTGAGGGCGGCGGCGTGCACGACGTAGTCCACGCCGTGCATGGCCCGGGTCAGCCGGTGCCGGTCGCGGATGTCGCCGATGAACCAGCGCAGCCGATGGTCGTCGCCGAGCTGCTGACGTAGCTCGTACTGCTTGAGTTCGTCACGGGAGAAGACCACCACCCGGGCCGGATCGGTATCGGCGAGGAGATGCCGCAGGAAGGTCCTGCCGAAGGAACCCGTTCCCCCGGTGACGAGGATGGACGATCCGTTCAGCTCGCTCAACTTGGTGCTCCCGTGTGTGTCGGATTCGCGGTCGGCCTGGGCCGGCCGGGTGGGAACGCTAGACGCGGCGGGTTAACGGGCCCGAGCCCTGCGGTTAACCACGTGCCGTGCGGCGGTGAATGGCCGGCACCCGGTTGGCGAACACCTGCCGTCGTCGCGGCGTGCCCGCCGACCTGCGTCGACCGGGCCGTTAGCGTCTCGACCCGACCGGGAACCGTGGCGCGTTCGGACGGCGGCTGCCGGCCCGGCCGTGTCGTGGGAGGAAACAATGACCGTCGAAGCCGAGACGATCCGGGCCGAGGACCCGGACGGGCCGGTGGACCGGCGGGCAGCGGCCTGGCCCGACCGTCGCCGCTGGTTGCTGCCCCTGCTGCTGGTCGGCGGCTGGCTGCTGGCGACCGCGTGGCGGATCTGGTTGGCCCGCCACGCCAGCATGCCGTTCGCGCACACCGACGAGGACAGCTACCTCAACACCGCACGCGCCCTGGCCGGCGGTCCCGGGGGGTTCAGCAGTGAGAACGAGACCCTGCGCCGGATCGGCTACCCGCTGCTGATCGCGCCGGCCTTCCTGCTGGACCGGGAGTTCCTCGACACCTACCTGCTGGTACGGGTGATCAACGCGGCGCTGAACGCGACGGTCCTGCCGCTGGCGTACCTGCTCGGTCGCCGGCTGTTGGGGCTGCGATCCGGTCCGGCGCTGGCGGCGGCGGTCGGCGCGGCGACCTTGCCGGCGGTGGCCTTCCACGCCACGGTGGCGATGACCGACGCGGTGCTCGGGCCGCTGCTGCTGGCCTGGCTGCTCGCCGTGCACCGGCTGGTCGACCGACCCGGGCCGGTCGCCGCGGCGGTGTGCGGTGCCCTGGCCGGCGCGGCCCACCTGGTGCACTCGCGCGGCGTGGTGGTCGTCGCCGGATCCGCGCTGCTGGCCCTGGCACTTCTCGTCCGCCGTCGGCTGGGCCCGGTGCCGCTGCTGGCGGCGGTGCTGCCGGTGGCGGTCGCGGCGCTGGGCAACGAGGCGGGAGTACGACTGCTCGGCGACACGGTGCACCTGCTCGGCAACCCGGCCAGTGGCAACGCCGTACGGGCGCTCACCTCGGTCCGCGGCCTGTCGCAGGTGCTGGCGTCGGTCGGTACGCAGCTGTGGTACCTGACGGTGGTCACCTTCGGGCTGGCCGGGCTGGCCGGTGCCGAGGCGGTGACCAGGGTGTGTCGCCGGGGCGGTGACGCCGCCAGGTGGACGCTCGGGATGGCCCTGCTGACCACTGTGGGCGTCGCCGTCGGCGCGGAGGTCGTCCTGGCCGGTGTGCCGGACCGGGTACCGGACGCCATCTACGCCCGCTACGTGCAGGTGTTCGCCCCGTTCTGGCTGCTGGTCGGCGTCGGGCTGCTGTTCGGCGCGGCGTACCGTCCGCTGCTGCGCCGGGTCGGGGTCACCGTGCTGCTGCTGGTGGTGGGCGGGGCACTGATCCGGCTTCGCCTGGACCACGCCGAGGCCCGGGGCGCGCGGCTGCGCTGGGGTGGGTTCAGCGCGCCGGACCTGATGGCCCTGACCGGCGGGTGGCGACAGATGCGTCCCCTGGTCGGCTCCGCGATCGGGGTCGCCGGTTGCCTGCTGCTGGTGCTCGTGCTGGCGATCCGCCGGCCGGCCGCGCGCACCGGCCTGCTGGCGGTCGTGCTCGCCGCGCTGGTCGTGGTCAACGTGGCGACCATGCAGGTGATCACGCAGCGGTTGATCCGCCCGCTGGCGGCGGCCGGCACGCCCGTGCCCAGCGTGACCGGGCTGGGGGTCCGCGCACCGGAGCGGGTCGCCGCCTCCACCGGTGTGCCCTACCAGCTCCGGTTCAACCTCAGCCACCAGGTCACCTGGACCGAGGTGCCGTGGTTCCGGGACCGGCCGCCGGCCGAGGCGGAGGTGGTCTTCGCCCGCTGGGCGCCCGGCGAGCCCGGTGACTGGGACGGCGCGCGGTACGGCTTCGTCCGGTTGGGCGGCGACCCGCAGCGGCAGTGGGCCGCGTGGCGGCGTCGGTGACAATCCCGCAGTAATGGCCAACGCAACTCGTCGGCCACGTGAACAATGCGTGGACGGAATGCCAAGAATCAGCGAACGCGGCGGTTGGCGCGCTCCAGGGAAATGGGGATGACGGTGATTTCCCGGCCGTCGTGCGTCTCCTGACGACCGGGCCCCTCGACAAAACGGAAGCGACGGTTCATCTGGCGCACCGCCGTGTTGTGGGCGAGCACCTCGCCCTCGAGCCGGTCCAGGGCCAGCACGTCGAAGGCGTGGTCGACCGCCTCCCGCATCACCTCCAGCCAGGCCGGCAGCGTGTCACCCCGCTCGGCCAGCCCCTCGGCGTCCAGGTAGAAGCCCCAACCGCCGGTACGCGGGCCGGACATCCGCAGGTCGAAGTAGCTGACCGCGCCGCTGGGCACGCCGTCGCGCAGGTAGGTCAGCACCCGGCGGGTGGGGTCCTGACGGACCGCCGACCACCACCGTCGGTGCTCCTCGACGGTGATGACGTGACTGGTCTTGCTGACCTGTCGGTTGATTTCCTGATTACGCCAGGACAACATCAGGTTAACGTCGTCCTCGGTGGCGTCACGCAACACGTACCGCTCGCTTTCCGCTCCGTTTACCTGGTCACCGGGCACCCTAATCACGATTCACCTGGCTGTACACTCCGCCGCATGAAGGAATTGAGTCGGGCGCAGATTCGCGACCTCATGGGCGAGGTTCTCAAGAACCAGGGCAAGGCGTTGCCCGCCGACGACGCCGCCGATCTGCGCGAGGTCGGTTTCCGGTCGCTGGACTTCTCCGAGTTGGCGCTGCGCGTCGAGGACGCCACGGGGGAGGAGTTGAACTTCGACGCTCCCGGGCTGCGCCGGATCGCCACCGTCGGCGACGTGCTGGACTTCCTCGTCGAGTTGCAGCGGCAGTGAGCGTCGAGACCGCCGCGCCGGCCCCCGTCCATCCGGCGGGGGCGGACAACCGGATCGTCGTCGACGGTGCCACGCTGACCTGGCGTGACCTGCCGGAGCTGACCCTTCCGGGGCCTGCTGCCGCGCTGGCCCACTCGGCCCGGTATGCGCTCGCGGCCGCCCGGCACCACGCCGTGCACGGCACCGAGCTGCTGCTCAGCACCGCCAGCCGGGTCGACGCGGCGATGCGCGCGGAACTGCGCGACGCCGGGTTCGCGGTCACCGAGCTGGACGCCCCGACGGCCGGGGACGCGACGGCGCCCGCGGCGCGGGCCGCCGAGCCCGGTCGGCTGTGGCTGCTGACCTCCGGCTCCACCGGTCGTCCCAAGCGGGTGGGGCACACCCTCGAATCGCTCACCACCGTGCGGGGGCAGCAGCCGGCGCGGACCTGGCTCTGCCCGTACGCCCCCGGCACGTACGCCTGGTGGCAGGTGGTCACGCTGTCGCTGACCCAGCCGGGTCAGCACCTGGTGGTGGTGGAACCGGACCAGCTCGACGACTGGCCGGCGCTGGCGGCCGAGCACGGTGTGGACGCCGCCTCCGGCACCCCCACCTTCTGGCGGCGGGCCCTGCACCGCGATCCGGCCGGGCTGGCCCGGGTGCCGCTGCGTCAGCTGACCCTCGGCGGTGAACCGGTCGACCAGACCATCCTGGACCGGTTGCGGGAGGTGTTCCCGGCGGCCCGGATCTCCTGGATCTACGCCTCCTCCGAGGTCGGCGCGGCCATCGTGGTGCACGACGGGCGGGCCGGGTTTCCGGTGGACTGGCTGGACCGGGCAGCTCCGGGCCGTCCCACGATCGGGGTGCGTGACGGGGAGCTGGTGATCACCTCGCCGTACCACGGTGCCGGGCTGGACGGTCCGGTCCGCACCGGGGACCGGGCGCAGGTGAGCGGTGACCGGGTGCTGATCACCGGTCGGCTCGACGCGGACGAGATCAACGTCGGTGGCAGCAAGGTTTCCGCCGGTGTGGTCCGCGACGTGCTGACCGCGCATCCGCAGGTGGCCTGGGCCCGGGTCACCGGTCGGCGTGCCCCGCTGCTCGGCCACATGGTCGTGGCCGAGGTGGTACCGACCGCAGGCGCCAAGTTGGACGAGGCGACGTTGGTGCGCTGGTGCGCCGACCAGCTGCCCGAGTACGCGGTCCCGCGGCGGATCCGTGTGCTGACCGAAATTCCCGTCAAGGAGACCCTGAAGAGCGATGTCTGACCCCACCACCCTCGCCCGGCCCGTACCGCCCAGCTCCGTGGTGCTGGTTTCGGGCGGATCCCGCGGCCTCGGCCTCGCCATCGTCACCGACCTGCTCGATTCGGGCCTGAAGGTGGCGGCCTTCGCCCGTACCGTCACACCCGAGTTGGCCAAGCTCGCCGACGCCCACCCCGAGCGGACCCACGTCGGCTCGGTCGACGTGACCGACCTCGCCGCCGCGCAGGCGTTCGTCCGGTCGGCCGAGGAGCGGCTCGGTCCGATCGACGGCCTGGTGAACAACGCGGCCGTCGGGCAGGACTCGCTGCACGTACACACCGCCACCGCCGACATCGCCCGGATCATCGAGACCAACCTGACCGCACCGTTGCAGCTCACCCGGCTGGTCGTGCGGCGGATGCTGGCCCAGGGGCGGCGTGGGCGGATCGTCAACATCACCTCGATCTGCGCGCAGCGCGGCTTCCCGGGCCTGGTGGCGTACTCCGCCACCAAGGGCGGGATGGACGCGGCGACCCGTTCGCTGGCCCGGGAACTGGGCGGGCGGGTACTGGTCAACGCGGTGGCGCCGGGCTTCTTCGCCTCGGAGATGTCGGCGGTGCTCGGCCAGACCCAGCTCGACCAGATCGTGCGCCGTACGCCGACCGGTCAGCTGACCGAGCCGGAGGAGGTGGTGCCGGTGGTGCGGCTGCTGCTGCGCGACCAGACGAACATCAACGGCCAGGTCATCGTGGTCGACGGTGCCGCCTCGATCTGATCCGCCGCACCCGTTGTCCCGCACCTACGAAGGTGCGGGACAACAGGTCTCCGCCCTGCTCGCCGCCGCGCCACGACACCTGCGGGTGGCGGCGGTGGCCGACTCCGGTGCCGCCGTCACCCGCAGCCATCTCGGCGACGGACGTTGTGTCGGCTGGTACGCCCCGCCGGTGCCCGGCTGGCGGGTCGCGATCGACGCCGAGCGGGCCGCCGCTGCGCTACCCCCCGCGCTGGCCCGACGGTTCGGGTCCACCGACTTCTGGGGCCGGTGGACCCGGGTGGAGTGTCTGGCCAAGCTCGCCGAGGTGCCGGTGGCCACCTGGTGGCACCGGCACGGCCTGGAGGTGCCGCCCGGCACCGCCTGGCTGTGGCGCACCCTGCCGCTGGATGACCTGGTCGTCACCGTCGCCTTCACCACCGCCACCCCCATCGAGCGGGAGTCGGGCACTTTCCCGGATGTTGCGGTGTCCGGCGCCGGTTGAGACCGCACCATCAGGGAAGTCGTGCGGGCTCCGGCGTCTCCGGGCGCGAGCTGGTGCTGCGCAGGCTCCAGGCGATGGACACCGCGATCGTCGCCACGATGACGCCCAGGGTGACCGGGATGGGCAGCTTGCCGACCGGGGTCTCGGACAGGATGAGCTTGACCCCGGCGAAGGCCAGCAGCACCGCCAGGCCGTAGTGCAGGTGCACGAAGCGGCGGAGCAGGCCGGCGAGGCAGAAGTACAGGCTGCGCAACCCGAGGATCGCGAACGCGTTCGCGGTCCACACGATGAACGTGCTGGTGGTGATGGCGAGGATCGCCGCGACCGAGTCGACCGCGAAGATCAGATCGGTGGTCTCGACCGCGATCAGGACCACGAACAGCAGGGTCGCGACCCGCCTGCCGTTGATCCGGGTGAAGAACCGGTCGCCGTGGTACGCCGGATCGGTCGGCACGAGACGGCGTACCAGGCGCACCACCGGGTTGCGGTCCGGCGGGGTCTGCTCGCCGTGTTGGAACGCCATCTTGTAGGCGGTCACGATGAGGAACGCACCGAACAGGTACGCGGTCCAGAAGAAGGTCTCCAGCAGTTCCGCGCCGACGAAGATGAACACGAACCGGAACACCAGCGCACCGATGACGCCCCAGAACAGGACCTTGTGCTGGTACGCGGCGGGAACCGCGAAGTAGGTGAAGATCATCGCGAAGACGAACACGTTGTCGATGGACAGCGCCTTCTCGATCAGATAGCCGGCGAAGTAGGTGCCGGCCACGTCACCGCCCTGCCACGCCCACAGGACCACCCCGAAGAGCAGGCCGGCGGCGATCCAGATGCCCGACCAGGTCGCGGCCTCGCGGAAGCCGATGACGTGGTTGTCACGGTGCAGGAACAGGTCGATCGCCAGCATCACGGCGATCGCCAGCATCAGCAGGGCCCAGACCCACCAGGAGACAGACACCGGAAAGACCTCTCGTCCGGCCGGACGCGGCGTCCGGCGTCGCGGGACGAAGGTCTCCCCGGCCACCGGTGTGGTGGCCGCGCCACCGGGGCCCGGATGGGCCGGGCCCGTACTGACGGTGGCGCGCAGTGCGTCGGGTACTCCCCCTCGAACTACGCACCATTATTCACGAAGCATGCTTCGTGCGTCAAGGCCGCTCCGGCTCGTCCGGCCGGGCCACCCCGATCGGTGGTCCGTCGCGGGTGACCCCGAGCACCGACCAGCCGCGCAGCGCCGCGAGGAACGGCAGTGACCGGGAGAGCACCTCGTCGACGAACCTGTCGCCGTCCGGTGGCCGATCGAACCGGGGCCCCAACTCGTCCCTAAGCCGCGCGTGCACGCGGCGGAGAACCTCGTCGGGATGCGCGTCGGCCGCCGCCGGATCGCTGGCCGCCGGCAGCAGATGACGGCCCAGGTAACGGCTGGCGATGGTGTCCTGAAGGCGCAGCAGGGCGTACGCCAGTTCCTCCGCCCGGGGGCGCAGGCCGCGCCAGGGATCGCACCTGGCGGCCAGCAGGGCCGCGACGGTGACCGCGGCGATCTGCTCCAGGGCGGGCTCGATGTCGTAGTCCCGGCGGCGGGGCCGGTAGGTGAGGGCGACAAGCGGATACCGACGGACGGTGTCGTCGACCTCCCGCAGGCTCGCCGCCCAGGCCGTACACCGCTCGCGGGCCACGTCGACCCCCTCGTCGGTCAGGCTCCGGGTGAGCAGGCCCACCCCGTCGGTGCCGCGAACCTGGTCGTGAATGGTGAGCGCGAACCGGTTGCGGACCGTCAGCCCGGTGATCAGCTCGATGAGATAGGTGGCCAGCGCGGCGAAGAAGCCGAAACCGAGGGCGGCGGCGGTCACGGCGAACAGCTTCTGCGGCCCGGTGTCCGGGGTGAGGTCGCCGAAGCCGAGCACGGTCAGCAGCCCGGTGGCGTAGTAGAGGGCGTCGACGAAACCGGCCGGCCCGTAACCGGCGACCCGGTGGTAGCCGTCCAGGTTCGGCCAGACGACGAGTGCGACCCCGAGCACCAGCGGCCCGAGCCAGGCGAGGAACGTGCCGGTGACCAGGACCGGCCCGGCCCAGACCAGCGGCGTGCGGCGCGGCGTGCGGCGTCGGCCGGCGGTCAGCGACGAGGCGCGCCAGACCAGCCGCCGGACCGTACGGGCGATCGGTCCCTCCGCGTCCGGATGCAGGACGGTGAGCCAGACGTCGACCACCACCACGGCGATCAGTGCCAGGCCCGCCGTCACCGCTACCAAGGTCATACGCAGAGGTATACCCGTCCGCCGGTGATCGTCACGACGCGCCCCGGCACCGTCAGATGAGGTCCCAGCTCAGTGCGGTGCCACGGGCCACGTCGGCGGTGAACCGGCGGCCCAGCACCCGGTCGATCTCGACCGGGGGGAGCCCACCGGCCGGTCGGATCGAGCGGACGTTGTGCACCGTCACCTCGTCTCCGGCCCGCACGTCCGCCACCACGTACAGCGAGCGCCGGAAGCGCAGGCCCTCCTGCTCGGCGGGGGTCGGCCCGACCGCCGTGCCGCCCAGTGCCGCGTACGCCCGCTCCGACTCGACCACCAGGGCGGCCAACTCGGTCGGGTTGAGGGAGAAGTCGGAGTCCACCCCGCCGTCGGCGCGGTCCAGCGTGACGTGCTTCTCGATGAAGCAGGCGCCGAGCGCCACCGAGGCGACCGGCACCCCGATGCCGGGGGTGTGGTCGGACAGGCCCACCGGCACGCCGAACGCGTCGGCCAGCACCGGGATGCGGCGCAGGTTGCTGTCGGCCGGCGGTGCCGGGTAGGAGGCGGTGCAGGCCAGCAGGATGATCCCACCCGCGCCGCCGTCGCGGGCGGTGCGTACGGCGGCGTCGATCTCGGCGAGGGTGGCCATGCCGGTCGAGATGACCATCGGCTTGCCGGTGGCCGCCACCAGCCGGATCAGCGGCAGGTCGACCAGCTCCGACGAGGCGATCTTGTACGCCGGGGCGTCCAGCTCCTCCAGCAGCTCCACCGCGGAGGCGTCGAACGGGGAGGAGAAGACGGTCAGCCCCAGGGCGCGGGCCCGCTCGAAGATCGGCCGGTGCCACTCGTACGGGGTGTGCGCCTTCTCGTAGAGCCGGTACAGGTTCTGCCCACCCCACAGCTCGTGCCCGCCGGAGATGCGGAAGTCCGGCGTGTCCACGTCGATGGTGATGGTGTCCGGCCGGTACGTCTGGAGCTTCAGCGCGTGCGCACCGCTGGCCGCCACCGCGTCCACGATGGACAATGCCCGGTCCAGGTCGCCGTTGTGGTTGCCGGACATCTCGGCGACCACGAAGGGGCGCTCCCCGGTGCCGACCAGATGCGATCCGATCTTGAACGTCATTCCGATCCGTTTCCGTGCGTGTTTACCAACGTGCGATCTCGGGTCGGGCCGTCCGCTGCCGGGCCCGTCCCGGCCGTCGTGGGATCCCCACCGGTGCCGCCCCGCAACCGGCCGGCGAGCCGGTGGGCTCGCCGCAGCGCCGCGTACGCCAGGTAGCTGTCGCGGCCGACCAGCCGGTGCTTGAGCCCCGACACCCCACCGGGGCGGGGGTAGCCGCCGCTGGGCAGGTACCTGCGGTAGTGCGCGGCGACCCGGCGGAAGAAGTCCCGGCGCAGGTGCGGATGCAGCCGGTCGTCGTTGCCCACCACCACCAGGAAGTGGTTCACCATCAGGTCGAACAGCTCGGCGTGCCAGCGTCCGTCGGGATGCCGTCGCCGCAGCCAGGCGAAGAGGCGGTCGTACTGCTCGAAGGAGTCGAAGTGCCGCCCGCTGCGGGTCGAGGTGATCGCGCCCTGGCGACCCTGGCGGTACAGGTAACAGACCCGGTCTAGCACGCTGATGCGCTCCGCGCCGACGAGCAGCGGGTGGCTGAACGGGATGTCCTCGTACCAGCCGGGGTGGAAGCGCAGCCCCAGCTCGGCCAGGAACTCCCGGCGTACGACCTTGTTCCAGGCGGTGTGCTGCACCCGCAGCAGTTGCGGGCGGTCGGCCAGCCGCACCACGCCGGGGGTTGCGCGCAGCAGTCGGCTGCTGGCGTCCACCTCCTCGCGCCCGCATTCGTGCACGCGCAGGTGGTCGACCATCATCACGTCGGGGCGGTCCGCCCGCAGCCGGTCCAGCACCGCCGGGATCGTGCCGGCCGGCAGCCAGTCGTCGCTGTCGACGAACCAGACGTACCGGCCGGTGGCGACGTCCAGGCCCGCGTTGCGGGCCGGCCCGAGGCCGACGTTGCGGGCCAGGTGCAGCACGCGCAGCCCGGGATGCTCGGCGGCGTACTCGCGCAGCAGGTCACCGCACCGGTCCGGTGAGGCGTCGTCGACGGCGACCACCTCGACCCGCGCCGCCTCGTCAGCGGGAATGTCGCCGTGGATCGAGTCCAGGCACTGGCGCAGGTACGCCTCGACGCCGTAAACCGGCACGACGATGCTCAGCAGCGGCGTTGGCGTCGGCTGTGTGACCACCCGGAAACAATTGGCCACCCGGGTGGACAGACCTGGAACCTGACGTGACCGCCGACGGTTCAGTAATTGAACAGCCGGCCGGCATCAGGTTAACGGCTGAGGATGCGGCGTACCGGTGCCGGAACAGCCTTCTTGATCCGGGCCTTGAACCGGTCCGGGCGCTGCTGCTGGACCTGCTCGCGGAGTTCGGTCTCCCGGTCGCGCAGCCACTGGATGCGTTCCAGCAGCACCTCCGGTGCGGTCGCCAGCGCAGGCCGGACCGCCGGCGGGAAGGTCGTCGCGCGGACCTGGGCGTCGAACGCGGCCGGGCTGTCCCCGTGGGCGAAGGAGTTGTCCAGATCGTGCTTGGCGAGGAAGGCGAGCATCGTGGCGAAGCGCGCCTTGTGCCCGTTGACCATCCCGGAGTAGTCGGCCTCGTCGTACAACTGGGCGGCGTCGACGTCCTTCGGCACGTCCCGCATGGCCCGGTGCGGGATCTCGAAGTACCGGGCCAGTTCCAGGGTGCGCGAGTCGTGGGCGAACAGGTAGCCGGGTGTGCCGGCCAGCAACGAGACAATCGTGCCGTGGATGCGGGTGCCGAAGTTGAAGTCGAAGCCGGTGAGGTAGTCGATCCAGGTCCACGGGTCGACGAACATCCGCACCTTGTCCTCTGCGAACAGCGGGTGCGAGGTGTGCAGCGGGATCGCGCTGGTCTTGCCCCGGTCCTCCGGCGCGTCGCCGTAGAGCAGCGTGCCCAGGGTCTTCACGTCCTGCGGGATGTAGCGCAGGTTCGGGTAGCGCTGCTGGTGTGACTGGATGATCTTCGCCATCGACTTCACGTACGGCGAGACGGTCAACGCGATCCGGTCGTCGGTGCCGAGCGTGGCCTTGCGCTTCTCCACCGGCAGGGTGTCCCCGTGCAGGAACATCGACGGGCAGCCGATCTCCTCGACGGCGGAGAAGCCGAGCGTACGCAGGTAGCTCGCGGTGATCTCGCCGCGTACCCCGATGCTGTGCGAGCGGTCGAGCACCGCGCGGCAGAACCGGCTGACCGACTCGTCGATCGGTCGCAGGTACTCCCGGTCACCGTCGACGTTGGTCTGCACGCCCACGCCGAGCACCACGACCGGAATCTTCAGCCGCTCGATGAGGTTGCTCATCGCGTCGACCCGGTGCGCGTAGCTGCGCCGGAACGCGTTGGCCAGCGGCACCACGAAGACGTCGTACTCCTCGTTGATCCGGTCCGCGGCGCGCGGGTTGACCACGCCCCGGTTGGAGGTGATCTCGACGCCGGGCGCGCCCAGCAGCTTGTGCGCGGCGTGGCTGAACACCAGGTTGCCGACGTTGTCCCCGATCAGGTTCCGGTCGAACGTCTCCTCCGGGGAGTTGACCTCGAAGGGATCCTTGCGGGCTCGCATCAGAATCCGCTGGTGCATCGCTGGCTCTGCCTCTCCTCGGTGCGTCCGCCCCCACGCCCACCGGGTCGCCAGGTAACGGGGTGGTGTACCTCTCGGGTCTCGGAATAGTAGGCCACGAGGCCGGCAGATGACACCTGCGGCGGTTGCGGGAGGTCTGTACTGATCTGTGGGTCAGTGCCCGGGTGTGTCCGGTACGCCACCGCCGCCCGGCCGCAGACAGCCTGCGTGCCACGCCGTCCAGGTGGACCGAGGTTCAGTGGGTAGGGTTCCGGAGTGACCAGCACCATCACCGTCGATCGACCGACGCCCGCCGCCGCGCCCGGGTACGCGAGCCGCTTGCCGTCGCTGACCGGTCTGCGGTGGATCGCCGCGCTGCTGGTCTTCGGTTTCCACGCCGGCACCATGCGCATCATCGCCGACCCCGGCCCGCAGGCCGTGGTGGGGGAGATCTTCACCCTGGGCCTGTCCGGGGTGCAGTTCTTCTTCATCCTCAGCGGTTTCGTGCTGGTCTGGTCGATGCGGCCCGGCGCCTCCCGCCGCCGGTTCTGGCGGCGACGACTCGCCAAGATCTATCCGAACCACCTGGTGCTGTGGGCGCTGGCCATGCTGGCGATGCTCTGGTTCGCCGACCCGATCAACCCGGTGGCGGCGCTGGAGAACCTCTTCCTCGTCCAGGCCTGGGATCCCCGCCCCGGCCACTTCTACAGCGTCAACAACGTCAGCTGGTCGCTCTCCTGCGAACTGTTCTTCTACCTGTGTCTGCCGTTGGCGCTGCCGGCGGTGCGACGGGCCCGACCGTGGCTGCTGTGGGCCGTGGTGATCGCGGTGCCGCTGCTGACGCTGGCGCTCTGGCCCGGGCAGGCGCTGGTGCCGGAGCAGAGTCGCTGGTGGTTCACCCAGGTCTTCCCGCTGGTCCGTTCGCTGGAGTTCTGGATGGGCGTGGCCGCCGCCGAACTCATGCTGCGCGGTCGCTGGCGGGGGCCACGACTGCCGCTGGCCAGTCTGATCTTCGTCGTGACCTGGGTGGCGGCCGCTCAGTGGATCCGGGCGGAATTCTGGGCGGCACTGCTGTCGGCGGCGTACGTCCTGGTGATCGCCGCGGCGGCCGACGCGGACGTGCACGGGCGGCGCTCACCGCTGCGCTCCCGACCGATGGTCTGGCTGGGTGAGGTCTCCTTCGCCTTCTACCTGGTGCACGTCTTCGTGATCATGACGATTCTGCGGGTGACCGGCGACTGGGGCACGGGCCTGCCCGGCTGGTGGGGCCCGGTCGCGGTGTTCGGCTTCCTGCTGCTCACCCTGGGACTGGCCGCGCTGTTGCACCGGTACGTGGAACAGCCGATGATGCGCCGCCTGGCCCCGTCCCGGCCGCCACGACCCGGCCGGCAGAACGGCGCGGCGCGGTCCGCGACGTCGGATGGCGGGTGGTCCACGACGCCGGGTGGCACGGCGCGAGCCACGGAGTCGAACGGTGCCCCGCGATCCGGGACGCCGGGCGGACCGGTCGTGGACGGGCTGCCGCGCCAGCGGGTGTCCGGTGGCAGCGACCCGGACCCCGCCACCGGCCCGGAGCAGGACCGCCCCGTCCATCAGGGACGGTAGGCGGCCGGCAGGCTGACCTGCGCGTATCGACGTACGTGGCCGACTCGCCGGACGGTACGACACGCCCGGGGACCGGTGTGTGCGGGCGGGCGGTGGCGGTAGCGTGACGAGGTGCCTCCCGCCGCGCCCGCCCGTCCGCTGTGGTGGTTGGCGCGCTGGGCCGCGCGGCTGCTGACCGGGCTCGCGGTCGCCGCCGCCTTCACCCTCGGCGCCTGGGCCCTGCCCGACCAGTCACCCGCCGCCGCATCGCCGGCCGCCGCCGTCGCACCGGACCTGGCCCGCGAAGTCGCCGCACCCCTCGACCTGGCCGGTCTCGACCTGGTGACCGGCCTCGACCCGGTCGGCCTGGCGACGCCGACCGTGCGCGGTGCCGGTGGCGCCGACCTGGCCGGGGTGTCCGCGTCGTCCACCGGACCGCGCGCTGCTGACGCGGCGGAGGCGACCGGGTCGCCGATCGCGCGGGACGCCGGTGACTTCGCCGGGTCCGGGATTCCCGCGATGCCACCGGCGGCCGGTGGCCAGCCCGGGCTGACGGCGCTCGACAGCGGCACCGCCGGCGTCACGCGGGGGTCGCCGGCTCGGGTGACGGGTGTCCGAGTCGCCCGCGCCCCACCGCACGCCTGATCCTGGCGACCCTTTCCGCGCCTCCAGACCGCGCCCGGCCGCGCCTCGGCGCCGAGCACGGCCAGCCCGTCGCCGCCGGTCGCGCCGTCGATGCTCGCCATGACCGGCGGCACCGCCCGCCAACCCGGCAACCGCGCCGCAACGCCATCCGCTGCCGGTACGACCACCGACGCCGTACCGATGTCTTTGAGGTGCCGACATGGAGAAGACCGTTCTCTACCAGTTCCTGATCGAGGTGCCACGCGCCGCCGCCATCTGGTCGGTTCTGCTGGTGCTCGCGCTGGGCGTACTCACCGTGCTGGTCGCCCGCCCGGAGCCGGCCGGGCCGGTGGAGAAGACCACCGACCAGGATGCGGTCCGCGCCGCGACCGAGGAGGCCGACCTGCGCCGATACGCCGGGGAGGTGGCGGTCGCGGCAGCCGGTGCCGGGCAGAACGCCGAGCGACGGCGTACGGCGTGGCGGGTGGCCCAGGCGGAGCTGGACCGCGCCTGGGCCGCGTACGACCAGGCGGAGGCCGCCGCCCGTCGGCTGGCCGGCGTCACCGGGCTGTCGGCCCCGCGCACCCCGCGCACCCCGGCCGAGTACGCGGCTCGGGAACGCTGGCTGCACCGGGCCGCGATGGCTGCCCACTGGCGCGGTGACCTGACCGCCCGACAGCTCACCGACGTGCTGGCGCACCGGTCCGGTTGGGACCCCCGACGTCACCCGGCCGAGCAGGAGGCGGTCCTCGCCCGGGTGGTGCGCGACAACCGTCTGGCCGCCTATCGATCGGCCGCCGAGCGGGAGCGTGACCTGTGGCGGGCGGCGGAACTGGCCACCGAGGCGGCCCGCAGCCTCTCCGCCGAGGCGTACGCGGCCGCCGAGCGGCTCCGACCGACCCGACCGCCCGTCTCCGGTCGAGCCACCGCCGGGCGGCCCGACCTGGTCCCGCGCTGGCGTCCGGCTCGGCTCGGCTGAAATTCCGTGAGCTGGGTCACATTGCTCGAAATTCGGTCACTGTTCGTAGGTGAGGCGATTACCGCAGTAATCCCCGGCGAGATTTTCCCCTGCCGTCCGGTTGTCACCCGAAGGCGCCCGGGATGCCGTCGGTCCCATTGAGTGACGCCAGTTCCCGGTTACCCGAAAATTGCCTGGCTCGATCATGTTTAAGCAGGTCAGAGCGGGTTGGCTTCGAGGTGACCGGCCAGTAGTGTCAGCGCGTCCGGTGCGGTAACCGATCGCAGGAAGCGACGCCGTACCGACCCGCTCAATCGTGAACTCACGAACCGGGGACCCACTGCACCACTGGGGTGAATCCGCGAGCCTCGGCCCGCGGTAGGGCGACTTCCCGCCCGAATCCGTCAGCTAACCCGGTCGGCGGTGACGGAAGGAGTACCAACCCTCGTGCAGTCCGATGTGATTCCCCCGTTCCCCCGCCTCCACGGCACCGCGGTGCCCGTGCTCGCCGGCCCGACCGCCGCGAGCTGACCCCGGTCATCGCCACCGCCCGGGTTCTTCCGGGCGTACCCCTTGAACGGCCTGTCCCGCTCGCCCGGGCGGTCGTCGGCGTCCCGTTGCCGACCCGACCGCCGGAGCCGGTGTGCCGTTCTCCCCTCAGCCCGTGGAGGAATCCGTGAAGCACACCCTTTCCCGCCGGCTCCGCCGGCTGGTCAGCGAACGCCCCTATCAGCTCGTTGCCGGATCCGCCGTGGCCCTCGTCCTGGCCACCGGCACCGGAGCCGCCCTCGCCGGCACCGGGAACACCCCGGCCCCCGCGCAGGCCACCACCGCCGCCGAACTGTCCGGCGACACGGTGGCCGCGCCGAGCCAGGCGGAGGTCGCGCCGTCGACCGCCGCACCGAGCAGCGCCGCACCGAGCAGCGCCGCGCCGAGCAGCGCCGCGCCGGCCAGCCCGGCACCGGCAAGCGCCACCGCCTCGCCGTCGCCGAAGCCCAGCTCGGCCACCCCGGACCCGGATCTGACCAGCAAGAAGGCGGCACCGAAGCCGCCCGCCTCGAAGGTCCTGGCGTACGACCACCAGGCCCAGATCAACGGCTACTACTGCGGTCCCGCCGCGGTGCGTAACGCGCTGAGCGCCGCCGGTGTCGCGCGCAGCCAGGACGCCCTGGCCAGCCAGCTCGGCACCACGTTCGCGGGCACCAACTCGGCCGAGGACACCACCCGCGTCCTCAACGCCGTCGTCAAGGGCGACCCGTACGAGACCACGATGATCCGTGGCGGTGCGGCCAGCCCGGCCCAGATGGACCAGCTCCAGGCGGACGTCGTCACCGCCGTCAGCGACGGGCGGGGCGTCGTGGTGAACGTCGCCGGCACCGTCACCGACACCGACGGCCGCTGGCACTCCTTCCCCGGCGGGCACTACATCGCCGTGGTCGGCTACAAGGACTCCGGGCGGCTGGTGAAGATCGCCGACTCGGCGGACGCCTCGTACCCGTCGTACTGGCTCAGCACCATCGACCTGGCCAACTGGGCCGCCACCCGCGGCTACTCGGCCTGATCGCACCGGTCCCGCTGCACACCCGGAAGCCCTCGGCCCGCCGGCCGAGGGCTTCCGGGTACGTACGTCAGGCGTGCGGGCCGTGCTGCTTCGCCTGGCCGACGAAGCTCGCCCAGGCCGCCGGGGTGAAGGCCAGCGTGCCGCCGTCGCGATCCTTGGTGTCGCGGACCAGCACGATGCCCGTCAGGTTGTCGGCGACCTCCACACAGTCGCCGCCGCCGGCGCCGCTGCGGGTGGACTTGCGCCAGGTCGCGCCGTTCAGATCCACGGCTTCACCACATCCTTCATCAGCTCGATCGACTGGCGGCCGGACAGTGCCTCGTTGCGCACCGTCTCCCACCGGGACAGCAGGGCGGTCAGGTCGTCGTCCTTGTCGGCGAGAACGCCGCCAAGTTGAGTTTCGAGATTAGCCACCCAGCCGCCGTCCGCGCCCCTCGCCAGGGTGAAGGGGCCGGTCAGTCCGATGTGCATGCCGACGCCGGTGGGCACCAGGTGCACGCTGATGTTGGGCCGGGTGGCCAGCTCCATGAGGTGGTGCACCTGCTCGACCAGCACGTCCTTCAGCTCCTCGTCGACCCGCCGCAGCACCACCTCGTCGATCACCGCGACGAGTTGCGGCGGGTCGTCCTGCTCCAGCACCGCCTGCCGGGCCATCCGGTTGGCCAGCCGACGCTCCACCCCCGCCTCGGTCAGCGCGGCGTCGGTCCGGATCACCGCGCGGGCGTAGCGCTCGGTCTGGAGCAGGCCCGGCACCAGCGTCGGCTGGTAACAGCGGAGCTGCCGGGCGTTGCGCTCGGCCTCCAGGTAGGGCAGGAACCACGAGGGTTGGCGCAGCACCTCCGCCGTGCGCAGCAACTCCTCGAACATGCCCCCGGTCTGAAGCACCTCGTCGGCCCGCTTCGCGTACGGCCGGTCGAGGGGACGGGTGCCCACCTCCACAGCGGACACCAGCGACGCCGAGTAGTTCGTCCGCCGACCGAATTCCTCCTGGTTCATGCCGGCCGCGGCTCGCAGCCGGCGGAGCTGCGTACGGATCAACTCGTGCAGGTCGGAAGGCTGCTCGCGTTCCATGTCCCCTCCACCGGGTCTACGTAGATCGCCAAGGGGCCGCCAGGGGCCGGTTCGGGGCACCCGGAACCCACCGTGGCCAGCGTCGATGCCTTCCGACAGTAGCGGTGTCCTCACCAGACTGTCACGCAGCGGGGCCGCTCCCATCCAGACAGGGACGGGGCGGTTCTGCCCCGGGGCCGCCCGTGCGCCTTCCCCCGTGTCCGGGCGGCCCCTTCCGATCAATGACTGGGAGGTCGATGTGCGTACCCGGGTTGCCCGCTACCTGTGCCCGACGACGCTGCTGCCGGTGTCCTCACCGGGGTGGCAACGGCGGGTCAACGGGGGCCGGTGGTGACCGTGGGCCGGTCGGGTGCGATCACCACCCGGCTTTTCCCTCCCGAGCGGGGTCCGCGTCCGCTGCGACCCTCCACCTGTGGTGACGAGGTGCCGCACACCCCGTTGCGGCCGATCTGGTGCTGCCGCGTCGACGGGCAGCCCTGGCCCTGCGGTCAGGCCCGGCTGCTGCTGCGGGTCGAATACGACGGGAACCTGCCCGGCCTGTCCATCTACCTCGCCGGCCTGATGTACGAGGCGATGCGCGACCTCTACCGCCTCAACCCGCACGACGGCCCGACACCCACCACCCTCTTCACCCGCTTCATGGCCTGGACCCGCCGTCCCACCTAGCACCCCGTAGCCGCCCAGCGCGAGAACCCGAGATCTTGGAAAGTTTCCGTTCGCGAAAGACGGAAACGTTCCAAGATCTCGGGCGGCGAGTGGGTGGGAGTGGCGTGGGGGCGGCTGGTCGGGGTGGTGCGACGATCACCTGTGACATCGACCGCGACGTCTGACACCTGCGAGGGGACATCATGGGGGAGCAGGAACCGTACGCGGGGCTGGCCACGACGTTCGACACGGCCGCCGAACTGTACGAGCAGGCCCGGCCGGGTTATCCGGAGGCGTTGTTCGCCGACCTGGCCGAGACGACGGGCCTGGTGGCCGGGCCGGCCCGGGCGCTGGAGGTCGGTACGGGCACCGGTAAGGCCACCCGTGGTCTGTTGGCGCGTGGCTGGCAGGTGGTCGGCCTGGAGCCGGGACGGGAACTGGCCACCGTGGCGCGTCGGGTACTCGCCGGCCGGGGCGACGTGCGCGTGTTGGTGGCGCCCTTCGAGCGGTGGGAAGCTGACGAGAGCGTGCCGTTCGACCTCGTCTTCGCCGCCACGGCGTGGCACTGGCTGGACCCGGAGGTCGCCTACCGCCGGGCGGCCGAGTTGCTGCGTCCCGGCGGCCACCTGGCGATCGTGGCCACCGAGCACGTGTCACCGGCAGGTGGCGACGACTTCTTCCGGCAGGTCCAGCGGATCTACGCCGAGGTGGGCATGGGGGACGGGCAGGGCGGCCCGCAGCCACCCGAGACGCTCGCGGCCCCCGATGCGGCGGCGATGGCGGGCAGCGGGTTCTTCGCCAGCCCGACCGTGCACCGCTACGTCTGGAGCCGCGACTACACCGCCGACGAGTACCTGGCCGTGCTGTCCACGTACTCCAATCACATCGCCGCCGAGCCCTGGCAGCGGCGAACCCTCTTCGCCGGGATCCGGCAGCTGATCGCCACCCGTCCGGCCGGGACGATACGCAAGCACTACCTGAACACCCTCCAGGTCGCCGCACGCCTCGACTGACCTACCCGCCGCGCCCGTTTCCGCTCAGGTAACCAGGGCGGCGGGGCGGGTTGTTCGCCCGCGCCCGCCGCCGGGTGGCTCGGCGTGGTGACTCTGCCGGATCAGGGGATCAGCACCGTTCCCACTTGAGGTTGAACAGGGTGTCGACGTCGCCCTCGGTCGTCGTCATGGACATGCTGACGTTCGACCCGGCCGTGCCCGGGTCCACTCTCAACTCGGTGTTGACGTTGAGCACCCGCTGTTGTCCGCAGGGTGTGTAGACCAGCACGGGGGCGACGTCCGAGGTGCCCCAGAAACCGTTGTAGGGGCCGGTGAAGGTCGCGTCGGTGCGGCTGGTCTCGGACGAGCCCTGCCAGTAGTAGCTCGTCCGTTGGCGACCGGTCGCGCCGGTGGGGATCCGGGCCCGGCCCCGGTAGTCGGCGGCGGCGACGGCGATGGTCCAGCCGGCCGGCACGTTGACGAGCACGCCGAGCTGGCAGTTCTTCCGGCTGTCGGTGACCTCGACGCCCCGGCCGGCGGTCGCGACGAAGTCGTAGTACCGGATCCGGAAGCCGGTGTTGTCGGGATGGGCCACCACACGAGCGGTGCCGGGCGAACAGCCGGAGCCGTTGGCGGCCACCACCTCGACGGTGATCTCGCTGTCGGGCGCAGCCGTGGAACCGGTTGGGGCGGCGTGGGCCGGTGCGGACAGGGACAACGCGAGAACCGTGCCGAGTACGGCGAAGATCGCGGTTCTCGCGCCGACGAGGTTCTTTGTCATTCTGTTCCTCTCGGATGCAGTTGATGTTCACCGAATTCAACGCGTGTTTCTTCGCCGAACGGCCGTGAGACTCGTCGCCTACCGACCCGGTGCAGGCGGTGGCGAGTGGTGATGGAGAGCACTCGGATGTCGTTCTGCGAGAGGATGCTAGCGACGCTGTACGGCACCCGCAAGCATCAGCACACGTCTATATGATCGATTACGGGTGTGCGCTTGATCGTAATTGCCGGAAGCGGAGATCAACCTCTATAACTGTTGCTGCGCAACGGGTGTGTGCCTGATCAAGTGGCCTCATCGGTCGGAGCCTCCGGCGATCTCACTCTGTGGGACGACGTAAAGCTGGCGAACTGAGCCGAATAATATTCGGTTTGCAGTTCGCCGTGAAACAATGGGGATTACGTTGACACACATCTATGTCTGTACGTAGCTTGTTCCGCATCTGGCGTCGTTTCCTGTACCGGAGGAGGATTCATGCGTAAACTGCTGACGCGGGGCGGCGTGGTGCTTGTGCTACTCGCTTCGTCGTTGACCGTGGGAACGCCGGCGTCCGCTAGGGGAATCATGGATGACCCGCCCACCGACAAGGTCGTGATCGACCTTGTCGCGATGGCCGGCTCCGGATGCCGACCGGGCACCGCCGACGTCGCGGTCTCCCCGGACAACACCGCCTTCACCACCATCTACAGCGACTACCTGGTCCAGGCGGGCCCGGGCATCCCGGTCACCGACGGGCGCCGGAACTGCCAGCTCAACGTGCTGGTGCACGCCCCGGCCGGTTACACCTTCGCGATCGTCAAGGTGGACTACCGCGGGTACGGGCTGCTCAACCCGGGCGCCGTCGCCTCGGCGCGGGCGAACTACTACTTCCAGGGCATGACGCAGAGCACCTTCAGCAACCACCCCATCGCCGCTCCGCTCGACGACAACTGGATGGTGACCGACGAGGTGCCGATCGCCTCCGTGGTCTGGCACCCCTGCGGCGAGCTGCGCAACCTGAACATCAACACCGAGCTGCGCCTGAGCCGGGGCAGGTCCACGGACACGAACTTCCTCACGATGGACTCGACCGACGGCAGCATCCAGACGATGTACCACCTCGCCTGGCAGCCCTGCCCGTGACCTGACCCCGGCCAACGGCTCGTGAGGGTGGTCGGCGACGCCGGCCACCCTCACCGGGCGCCCGGGATCCGACGACCACCCGGCACCGGATCCCGAGCGGGACGCGCCGCGTGTGATCTCAGGTGGCGGAGGTGAAGGGCACGGCGACCGCGGCGCGTTGCGCTGGTGCGGTCCAGGCCGGGTCCAGCTCGCGTCGGGCGGCGGCCAGGAAGACCTCGGCGTACGAGTCGACGGGGAAGTCACCCAGGTAGCGGCGGCGGGTGACCCAGCGGGCCTCCGCGAGCGGATCGGTGTCGAGCAGTCGGGTCAGCACGTCGTCCAGGTCGGCCATGTCCCGGCGCAGCACATAGCCGGCGGCGGCCAGCGGGAAGCGCTCGACGAACCGGTCGCCGTCGGTGCCCATGTCGGTCACCGCGTACGGCTTGCCCGAGTAGAGCCAGTCGGAGACCACCCCGGACACGTCGGAGACCAGCGCGTCCGCGCGGTTGACGCAGTCGGTGAGCGTGAGCCGGCTCGCCGCGGCACCGTAGACGTGCGCCCGCCCGGTGCGGGTCCGGTCGGCGGCGAGCAGGTCGTGCAGCCGGGCCAGTTGCCGGGCCGAGGCCGGGTTCTGCGCGGTGTAGGGATGGGCCCGCAGGATGACGGTGGCCCCCCGGTCCAGCAGGCGTCGCAGCAGCGGCTCCGCCACCGGCAGCGAGCAGTAGTCGGCGTCGGCGTTGTGCCCGGTCCAGGTGGGGGTGTAGAGGACCGTCGGGTTCGTCAGGGCCCGCGCCGGCCGCGAGCGCACCTCGATCGCCTCGACCTGGGGACGACCGACCACCACGAACTTCTCGGCCGGGATGTCGATCCCGGCGCGGGCGTACCGCTCGATGGCCGCCGCACCGGCGACGAAGATCCGGTCGAAGATCGCCGAGACCGGGTTGGCGCTGGGGGCCTTGTCGCTGTCACCGTGATGCAACTGCACGTGGGTGAGCTGCGTGAACCTGATGCAGTGACTGTTCTTGGCGCCGTGGTTGACGTAGAACGCCACCCGCAGGCTCGGCACCAGCACCTCGTCCATGCTCCGGGTGGTGGGGCAGTAGATCACCGGGGCGGTGGTGGCCGCCGCGATCGAGGCCAGGAACTCCGGCTCCCGGACCATCACCACGAAGGGCCGGCCGATCCGTGCCAGGTACGGCAGCCACATGGTGACCTGATATTCGGAACCGGGCGGGGCGGAGAAGTGCAGCACGAACTCGGGCTGGTGCCGGCGCAGCGCCCGAGCCACCGCCGACCCGGCCGGGGACGGCCGGAACCGTCGCCGGGCAAGACCGAGCGCGACCGCTGCGGCGACCCCACCGACCAGCAGCGTCGCCGCCAGGGCCACGGCGGCGGGCAGACCCGCCAGGGCGGCCAGGGCCAGCAGGCCGAGCAGCGCGGCCACGGCGTCGCCGAGCATCGCCGCGGCCTGCGGCACCCAGGTCCGTACCGGCAGGTTGGCGACCCGGATCTCCAGGTTCCCGGCCTGGCGCAGCGGACCGGTCAGCAGCACCAGGCCCAGCAACACCAGAGCGGTCGCGGCCAGCGCCGGATCGAAGCCGGCGTCGAGCTGCCGGGCATAGCCGACCAGCACTCCCGCCGCGATCAGCGTGGTCTCCGCGACGTTGTCGGCACCGGGTCGTACCCGGCGCTCCCAGACGGTGGCGGCAAGTGCCGCCACGGCCAGGCAGAGCCCCCAGGCGGTCGCGCCGGTGAGGGCGAGCACCAGGAACGCCAGGACCGCCCCACCGGTGGCCAGGCCCCGTGCGGTCAACTTCCGGACCAGCTCACCACGCATCTCGGTGTCGCTTTCGCGGGTCGTGTGGGTCGGAGGTCAGCCGACGGCGGCGGCGCTTGCCGACCGGTCGGTCTGTGCGGGTACGGCGACGGCGACCGGTGCCTCGCCCGGCGGACGGCGAACGTCGATCACCTGGCCGGTGAGATCCGAGATCAGCACGTCCAGCGACGACTGGGCGACGGTCTCGGCGGCGAGCAGCGTGTGCTCGGGCTCCGCGCCGAAGGCCTTCGTCCGCATCGGGGTGGCGGTCCGCTCCGGGTTGATGACGTTGACCCGTACGCCGAACTCCGCCCACTCGTCGGCCAGCGCCTGGGTGAGGTTGACCAGGGCGGCCTTGGTGGCCGAGTAGAGCGCGTAGTCGGCCCGCCCACGGGTGTACGAGCTGGAGGTGTAGAGCAGCAGCTGGCCCTTGGTCTGCTGGAGGTAGGGCAGGGCCTGCCGGGCGACGGTGACCGGGCCGACGAAGTTGACCTGGAGCACCCGGTCGATGGTCTCCTGGTCCATCTCGGCGAGCGCGCCCTTCTCCAGGATCCCGGCGGTGACCACCACGTGGTCGATCCGGCCGGTGGCCTCGAAGGCGGTCCGCAGCGCGGCCTCGACGTCCTCGGGGCGCTCCACGTGGGTGCCGGTGCTTGAGCGGCTGAACGGGAAGACCTGGGCACCGTAGCGGCGGGCCAGCTCCGTCAGGTCGTGACCGATGCCGTAGCTGCCGCCGAAGACGACGATCGTCCGGCCGGAGACCTCCTCGCTGTACGCGCGGTGGTCGGTGAGGCGGGGCACCTTGGCGGCGGCCAGCTGGAACAGCTTGTCGGCCAGATGCACGTCGACCGGGTGGGTGACCTTGATGTTCTCGTCCGAGCCGTCGATCACCTTGATCGGGGTCTCCGGGAGGTAGCGCAGGACCACGCCGCAGTCGTCGGTGGCGGCGAAGTCGGGATCGCCCTCGGCCCGGCGGTACGCCTCGCGGATGGTGCCGGAGCGGAACGCCTGCGGGGTCTGACCCCGACGCAGTGTGGCCCGCACGGGAATGTCGGTGATGCACTCGTTCTCGTCGACCTGGATGATCGTGTCGGCCGACGGGATGGCCACGTCGACGGCCGAGTAGGTCCACAGGGCGTTCACGCACTCGCGGACGATGCGGCCGCTGAGCAGCGGGCGCACCGCGTCGTGGAAGAGGATGTTGCAGTCACCCGCACCGACCGCGTCCAGCGCGACGCGGGTGGTGGCGTTGCGGGTGTCGCCACCCTCGATCACCTTGGTGACCTTGCGGAAGCCGGCCTTGTCGACGATCTTCTGCGCCTCGGCGACGTGCCCGGTGGCCATCAGCACGATGATCTCGTCGATCTCGGGCGCGGCCTCGAAGACGGCGAGGGTGTGCTCGATGATCGGCTTACCGGCGATCTTGAGCAACTGCTTGGGGATGCCTAGGCCCAACCGGGTGCCGGTGCCGCCGGCCAACACCACCGCCACCGTCCGTGAGGGTCGCCACGGCGCCCGGCCCTCCGGCGTCGTACCCGGATCGGTGGTCTGGTCCTGCGTCATTGCCGGTCCTCGCTCTCGGGGGTGCATGACAGTGGTGGGGTACGTGAACGGAAGGTTCCGCCGACACGGCGACGGAGTGAACCATAACGCGCGGGCCGCGTCGCCCCAACGGGACAACGCGGCCCAGGACGCCGCTGGTTCACCCAGACTCTACTTGCCGTTCGTAAATGCCTCGTAGGCCGCCAGCACCTCAGGAGTTGGGCCGTCCATCCGGATTTCGCCGGATTCCAGCCAGATGGTCCGTTCGCAGGTGTCCCGTACCGAGGAGAGCTGGTGGCTGACCAGGAACACAGTGCCGGCGCTCTCCCGCAACTCCCGCACCCGCTGCTCGCTGCGCTTGCGGAACGCCTTGTCCCCGGTGGCCAGGGCCTCGTCGATCAGCAGCACGTCGTGCTGCTTCGCCGCGGCGATCGAGAAGCGCAGCCGGGCCGACATGCCGGAGGAGTAGGTGCGCATCGGCAGTGAGGCGAAGTCCCCCCGCTGGTTGATGCCGGAGAACTCGATGATCTCCGGGAGCTTGCGCCGCACCTCCGCCGGAGACATGCCCATGGCCAGGCAGCCGAGCGTGACGTTGCGCTCACCCGGCAGGTCGTTGAGCAGGGCGGCGTTCACTCCGAGCAGGGACGGTTGCCCCTGGGTGTAGACCGCGCCCTGCTCCACCGGCAGCAGTCCGGCGATGGCCCGCAGCAGGGTCGACTTGCCGGAGCCGTTGGTGCCGATCAGCCCGATGGCCTCGCCCCGGTACGCGGTGAAGGTGACCCCGCGCACGGCGTGCACCACGCGTACGTTCGGTGCGTTGGTGCGGGTGACCATCCGCTTGAAGGCGGCCACCGGGCTGGTGTTGCCGGCGGCGCCCTTGTGCACCCGGTAGACGACGTGCGCGTCGTCCACCACCACGGTGGGGATCCGCTCCTGGATCCGGGGGAGGGTCACCGTCACATCATTGGACATTTCCAGGTTAACCACGGCCGTACTCCTGTTCGCCGCGCCAGAAGTAGAGGTAGCCGCCGAGGCCCGCGAGCGCCGCCCAACCGAGCGCGATCAGCCAGGTGAGCGGCAGTGAGTCGTTGAGCAGGTGGGTGTTCTCCAGCAGGGAGATGCGGGCCAGCTCGATGTAGACGAGCATCGGGTTGAACTGCACCACCGCGGTCGCCCAGCCCGGCAGGTTCTCCGCGAACAGGTTGACGCTGTAGAGCACCCCGGAGCCGTACATCCAGGCCCGCAGGACGAACGGCATGACCTGCTTCAGGTCGGTGGCCTTGGCGCCCAGCCGGGCCACCACCATGGTCAACCCGGCGTTGAAGACCGTCTGGAGCAGCACCGCCGGCACCAGCATCAGCCACATCAGGGTGATCGGCTCACCGGTGGCGACCACGATGGCCAGCAGCACCACGATCGAGCCGAGCAGCTGCTGGAACTGGGTGGCGGTGATGGCCAGCGGCAGGCAGGCCCTGGGGAAGTGCAGGGCGCGGATCAGACCGAGGTTGCCGCTGATCGCCTGGGTGCCCTGCTGCACGCTGACCTGGGTGAAGTTGAAGATGAACAGCCCGGTGGTCAGGTAGGCGATGAAGTTGGGGATGTTGCGGCTCTGTTCGAGCACCAGACCGAAGATCAGGAAGTAGACCGCCGCGTTGGTCAGCGGGGTGAGCACCTGCCACAGCTGCCCGAGCCGCGCGTTGCTGAACGAGGCGGTCAGCTTGGCGTGGGCGTACGCGGAGATGAAATGCCGGTAGCGCCACAGTTGGCCGCTGTAGGCGCCGATCGAGGGCCGCTCGCCGGCCACCCGCAGCCCGTGTCGGGCGGCCAGCTGAGCTGGGGTGAGGCCGGAGTCGGGGTCGGCCAGCAGGTTGGCCATGGGGATTGGCGCTCCGATCTGTCGTGCCGGCGTTATGTCTCGCGACGAGAGAATCTAGCGTGGTCAGTGCGGGAGCGCCGCCCCCGGTCGCTGGCTGGACAGTAGTCCGAAATGCGTCGGGACGCAACCGTAGCGTCGTTGCGCTACGCTGTCCCTCGTGACAGTCGAGAAGAGTCCCAGGTGACGGCCGAGAAGAGACGCACACCAGCCGGTGCGGCGGTGCTCCGTGGGGAAATCACCACGGCCATCCGGCGCGCCCTCATGCAGGAACTCGCCGCGGTCGGGTACGGCCGGCTCTCGATCGAGGCGGTGGCCCGTCGCGCCGGGGTCAGCAAGACCGCGATCTACCGGCGCTGGAACTCGAAGCTGGATCTCGTGCTGGAGGTGGTGGCCGCCGCCGCCGGCCGTCGGCTGCCCGCGCTGGACACCGGCACCCTGCGCGGTGACCTGTCCCTGCTGTTCCAGGTCCTGGCGCACGCGTTGCGGCACCCGCTGGCCTCGCAGATCATCCCCGACCTGCTGGCCGAGGCGGCCCGCAACCCGACGATCGACGAGACTCTCCAACGCGTGCTGCGCGCCCGGCAGCAGGAGGTCGCCGGTGAGCTGATCGGCCGGGCGGTGCGGCGCGGAGAACTGCCCGCCGACACCGATCCGGACGTCGCCGTCGATCTGATCGTCGGTCCGCTGTACTGGCGGATCGCCATCGCCCGTACCCCCGTCACCGACAGCTACCTGGAGGCACTGGTGGAGTCGGTGGCGTCCGGGCTCGGTGCCCAGGACTCGGTCCCCCGGCAACGGTCCGCGCCCGACCCTGGTTGAGCATCGGCCGCCGTGGGTAGGGCTGTCCGGAACGGCCCCCCGGCAGGCCGCCGCCCCGCGCGTCGGCTCGACTCGACGGCCCCGCGACGACTACTACTCTCGGTGTGGATCGTGGTGCGGGGCACCGCCGCGCACGAGCGCGTAGCCCCGCCGGATTCGCCCGTACGACGACAAGGACGCCCGTGTCGATGACCGACCAGACCGTCGCCGTCGCCGCTGTCGAGCCGGCAACGGCCGATGAGGCGACCGTCCCCACGCCGGCCCGCCCCCGTCGGGTACGGGTGGTGGCCGGCCGTGTCCGGCGTGGCTTCGCCGCGATACCCGCCGTGCTGACCGACGGTGCGGTGCTCGCGTTCGCCCTCTGGACGCTGCTCTACCACGCGGCGCTGCTGTTAGACCTGGCCCCGTCGCTGACGCTGCGGACCTGGCTGATGACCGGTCCGGCCCTGGCCCTGCTGGCCGTGGCGACCCGGCTCGCCCTGCGCTGGCGCCGCCGTCGCCGGGCCGCCCGGCCCACCGGCACCACCGTGGCGACGGGCGACACCCCCGACGCTGCCCTCGCGCCGCCGGACCGGAGCACCGACACCGACATCAACGGCGTCGACGAGGCCGCCCCGGCGGAGCCGGGTGGCGACCGAGCGCCCGACACCGCCGCAGCCCGGACGCGGGACACGGCCACGCGTGACCCGGTTGCGCGGACCGACAGCGCGAACATCCCACGGATGCCGGTGGCGCAGCGCCTGCTGACGGCGTTGGTCCTGCTGATCGGCACCGGCGCGGCGATCACCGCAGGGGTGGCCGGCACGCCGGCCGGCGAGGGAATCTCCTGGTGGGTGCCGGCCTCGGCGGGTGCCGTCGCGGCGGTCGGCGCGGTACTGCTCACCTGGCGGACGTGGCGGGTCGCCCCGGCGAGCACCCCGGCGGCGCCGTCGCCGGGGGCCTGGCAGTCGGCGTACGCGCTGCTGATCGCCGGCGGGGCCGCGGTCGCCTCGCTCTACCTGGCCCGCAACACTCCCGACGACATCTACTACGTGGGCCGCTCGGTGTGGGTGGCGGAGCGGGATCAGGTTCCCCTCAACGACTTCCTGTTCAGCGAGAACGTGCTGCCGCCGATGGCCTCGCAGCCCCCGGTCGCCAGCGTCGAGGTGCTCGCGGGCGCGCTGGCCCGCCTCCTCTCCCTCCCGGCCGCCTCGGCGACCTGGTACGTGCTGTTGCCGATCATGGCGGTGCTCGCCGTGCTGGCGTTGTGGCGGCTGGTGCAGCGCTGGGCACCCCGGCGCCCGGTGCTCGCCTTCACCGTGGCGGTGGCCTTCCTCGCCCTGGTCTGCGGACCCGACGCCGCCCTGGGCACCTTCCACCTACCCCGGCTCTACCAGGGCAAGGGCATGTTCGTCTCGGCGGTCGTGCCGCTGATGTGGCTCTACCTGACCCGGTGGTTCGACGAGCGCTCCCGGCGTGCCCTGGTGCTGATCGTCGCCCTGTCGATCACCGCGATCGGGCTGACCACCACCGCCGCGATCATCCTGCCGCTGCTGGTCGGCGGGGCGGCCCTGATGATGCTGCTGGTGGGGCGGTGGAAGGCGGCATTGGTGGCCGGCGTCGCGGCCCTCGCGTACCCGGTCGGGGTGGTCGCCGTCGCCCAGTTGCTCGTCGGATCCGCCACCGAGGCCGCGGCGGACGTCAACGTCTGGGGTGCCGAACGGACCTTCCAGCGCACGTTCCAGATCGGCATCGTGGGAGTGATCGCCGGCCTGGCCCTTTGGTGCGGCCCGCTGCTGGCCCGCCGCCGCACCCCGGCGTTGCTCGCGGCCGGCGGCGGCCTCACGCTCAGCGTGCTGCTGCTGCCGGGGGTGCTGGAGTGGCTCGGTGAGTTGACCGGCATCTCGGTGGTGTTGTGGCGGGTGCCGTGGCTGCTCGCCCTGCCGGCGCTGATCGGGCTGCTCTGCACCGTCTGGTTGCCGACCCGGCTGCGCAGCGTCCGGGCGCTTGTCGGCGTGGTGCTGGCCGGGGCGATGGTTGCCTCGTTCGCCACCTACGCCACGCCGATGTGGTCCGAGCGCAGCTGGGTTCAGGTGCACGCCGAACCGGTCTGGAAGATCCCGCAACAGCGGCTGGGCATCGCGCAGTGGATCACCACCCTCGACCGTCCGGACGGGCTCGTTCTCGCGCCGGAGACCGCCATGCGCGCCATACCGATGCTGACCACCCGGGTGCGGGTGGTCCTGCCGCGCGACTTCTACCTGGTGGAGTACGACCTGGACTCGCAGTTCGCCCAGGACCGGCTGCTGCTTACCCGGTTCGCCAACAGTGGCGCGGCCGAGGGCCGACCGACCCGCGAGCAGGTCGCCGGAGCGTTGGAGCGGCTGGACGTCGGAACGATCTGTGTCTACAGCGGCAACCGCTTCGCCCGTCGGACAGCCCAACGGTTGGGCTACCTCGAATTCGCCGAGCGGCCCCCACCCGTGCCCGATCAGCCCGGCGCCGTCACCTGCCTGCGTCGGGCCTGACCTGGGCCGGTACTCCGGCCGGGCGGTTTCTGCCCGGCCGGGGTGCTCGTCCCGCTGTCGGGCCCGGTGGTTTGGGGGAAAGGTGCCGGATACCCCGACGTTGTCCCGGAGACGATTCGCGTTAAGGTCGCAGCTACGCTGGCGGCCGTCGAGGCGTATCCAGCCGGTCATCGATCTCTTTAGGGAGCGTTCTCGTTGTTCGGCACGTTGACTGCACGCGTCGGGGTCGCCGCGCGCGGCGCCCTGCTGGTGGCGTCCTATCTCATCCTGCTGGCCGCGGCCGCGCTCGGCTGGGTCGGCCTCTTCGCGGTCGCCGCCCTGGCGGCGGTCCTGGGGGAGTTCGCGGTCGAGCGGTGGTCACCGGCGACGGTGAACCTGCTGGGCAAGGTCGGCATCAGCCGGATCTACCGCCAACTCAGCCGCGACCTGTCGGCCGTCCTGCTGGTGGCCGCCGAGGTGCCGCTGATCGACCAGGAGCTGACCCTGCTGCTCCTGCTGCCCGCCGCGGTCTGGGTGATCGCGGTCTTCGCCGGTGCGTTCAACCGCATGATCGACAGGCGTAACCCCCTCTCGGCCCTGGTGCGCAACATCGACCTGGGGCCAGTGTCCGCAGCACCTCGTCCGCCGGAGTGGGCCACCCGTTTCGTCGGCGACCGGCTGCCCCGGGTGAACGTGCTGCTGCTGCCGGGGGCGGTCGTCACGGCGGCCGCGAGCGAGCCGGCACCGGTCTTCGTGGCCGGCGCGGTGGCCGTCGGGCTGGCCGCGCTGGTCGGCGGCGTGGTCATGGTGACCTGGCTGCGTGGCCGGGGCGCGGGCCAGAGCCCGCTGCTGCCGGCCGTGCAGCGCTGGCTGGACCGCGACCGCCCCGAGGTGGCGCTGTACTTCGCCGGTCCGGCCAAGGACGTCTACCAGGCGAACATGTGGCTCGCCCCGATCGAGGCGCTCGGCCGACCGGCGGTGGTGCTGATGCGCAGCAAGGAGGCGTTCCTCGAGCTGGCCGCCACCCGACTGCCGGTGATCTGCGTGCCGGCCGCACCGGACTTCATGAATCTCGACAAGAGCAGCCTGCGGACCACCCTGTACGCGGCTAACGTCGGCCCGAACATCCACATGCTGCGTGAACCCGGCATGAAGCACGTGTTCGTCGGCCACGGTGACAGCGACAAGGCGGCGAGCGTCAACCCGTACAGCAAGGTCTACGACGAGGTTTGGGTCGCCGGGCTGGCCGGGCGCGAACGGTACGCGCGGGCCGGGGTGGGCGTCCTGGACGCCGACATCGTGGAGATCGGCCGGCCGCAGCTGGCCGGGGTGCACACCTTCGGCTCGGAGTCGGTCGAGCGGCCCTTCACCGTGCTCTACGCGCCCACCTGGGAGGGCTGGCTCGACGACGACCCGTACCACACCTCGCTGGTGCTGATGGGTGAGCGGATCATCGCCGGCCTGCTGGCGGTCCGGCCGGGGGTGCGGGTGGTCTACAAGCCGCACCCGCTGACCGGCAGCCGGTCCAAGCAGGCCAAGGCGGTGCACGAGCGAATCGTGGCGATGATCCGCGCCGCCGGTGGCGACGTCGACGCGAGCACCCTGGACGGTCCGGCACACCGGGTCGTCACCGGGCGGGTGCCGGCGCTGTTCGACTGCTTCAACCAGACCGACCTGCTGGTCAGCGACGTGTCCAGCGTGGTCTCCGACTTCGTGCAGAGCCAGCGGCCGTACGTGGTGGCCAACCCCGCCGGGCTGCCCGAGGACGAGTTCCGACGGTCCTTCCCGACCTCCCGGGCGGCGTACCTGCTGGCCGCCGACTGCGGGGAGCTGGAGAAGATCGTGGCGGTGACCCGGGCCGGTGACGACCCGATGACCGAGGCCCGCCGGGAGCTGAAGACCTATCTGCTCGGCCCGGCCGACGCCAACCCGATGGACCGGTTCGCCGAGGAGGTCGGCCGGCTCTGCCGCTGACACCGACCGACCTGACGTGCCCGGGACGAGCCCTCGTCCCGGGCACGTCGTCGTTGACCCGGTTTTGTCCGGTACCGGCCCGGTCCACGGCCCCGGCGGGCATGCTCGAAGGGCAGGCCGCCGGCGAGGGGATGGGCATGGAGAGCTACCACGAGGACTGGACCGACAGCCAGCGCGCGCTCTACGACGAGTGCTACCGCGCCGGCGCCGACTGGGCCGACGACCCCGACACGCCGTCGGAGGACGTCCAGCACGTGATCAACCTGGCTGAGGCCGACGACGACACCCTCGCCGACGCCGAGATCGATTTCGCGCCGCTGATCGACGCGGTCACCGAGGCCACCGGCGAGGTCGTCGCCACCGTGCCGGCCAGCCACGAGGATCCCGGATTCAAGGGCTTCGTGGACGGGGTGCGCGACGGCGCCTCCGACGAGACCTTCGGCCTCTGAACCGCCCCCGGGGCCCGGGCCTGTCCACCCGGCCGCTCGTCTGCCACCATCTAGTGCGGGTTAGCAGACCGAACGGGGAGGCCGGGTGCGCATCCTGCTGGTCGAGGACGACCGACGGGTGGCCGCCGCGCTGTCGTCGGCCCTGACCCGTCGCGGCTACGAGGTGGAGCACGCCGCCACCGTCGCGGCCGCGCTCTCCGCCGCCCCCTGCGACCTGGTGCTGCTCGACCTCACCCTGCCTGACGGTGACGGCACCGACCTGTGCCGGCAGTTGCGGCGGCGCAGCAACCAGCTCGGCATCATCGCGGTGACCGCCCGAGGTGAGGAGCGGGACCGGGTGCTCGGCCTGCGGCTCGGCGCGGACGACTACGTGGTCAAGCCCTTCTCGATGGTGGAACTCCAGGCCCGCATCGAGGCGGTGCTGCGGCGGGCCGCGCACGCGGCACCGGAGCGCAACCTGATCGAGGTCGGGCCGGTGTACATCGACGTGGCGGCCCGCACCGTGGCGGTGGCCGGACGGGCGGTGTCGTTGACCCGCAAGGAGTTCGACGTGCTGCTCTCGCTGGCCCGGCAACCCGGCGTCGCGGTGCCCCGCGACCGGATCCTGCTCGACGCCTGGGGCACCACCTTCACCGATCGGCACACGGTCGAGGTGCACGTCGGCTCGCTGCGCGGCAAGCTCGGCGACCCGCGTCTGGTGGAGACCGTCCGTGGCGTCGGTTACCGGCTCCGGGGCGAGTGAGGAGCCCAGGGTGCGACGGCGGCTGGTGATCAGCTATCTGCTGCTGATGGTGCTGGTGGTGGTGGCGCTGGGCACGCCGCTGGCGGTGACGCTGACCACCCGGGAGACCGACCGGGTGCGGGCCGACCGGCTCGCCGACGCCACCCGGTTCGCGTCGCTGGCCGGGCCGGCGTTGCGGGACGGCACGCCCGGTCCGCTCGACCACGAGCTGGGCAGCTACGACGAGCTGTACGGCATCGGTGCGGCGGTGGTGGACCGGGACCGGCGGGAGGTGGTGGCCTCGGCGAGCTGGCGCCCGGCCCCGGGCACCCGCGAGGCACTCGACGTCGCGCTGTCCGGGCAGCAGGCCAGCGGACCCGATTCGGTCTGGCCGTGGGTCGAGGGGCCGATCGTGGTGGCGGTGCCGATCAACGACGGCGGCGAGGTCCTCGGTGCGGTGGTCACCGCGACCCCGGCCGACGGGGTTCGGCGTACCGTCGCCACCTGGTGGACGCTTGTCGCCGCGCTGGGCCTGCTGGCCGTGCTGGCCTGCGTGCTCACCGCGTTCGGGCTGGCCGGCTGGGTGCTGCGTCCGGTCACCGAGCTGGACGCGGTCACCCACGAGATCGCCGAGGGCGATCGCGGCGCCCGCGTGCAGCACCGGCTGGGGCCGCCGGAGCTGCGCCGCCTGGCGGCGAGCTTCAACCACATGGCCGACGTCGTGTCCGACGTGATGGACCGGCAGCGTGCGTTCGTCGCGCACGCCAGCCACCAGCTCCGCAATCCGTTGACCGCGTTGCGGCTGCGGGTGGAGGAGCTGGGGCCGAGCGTCACCGACGAGCAGGGCCGCGCCGAGCACCGGCTGGCGTTGGAGGAGACCGACCGGCTCGCGCTGCTGCTCGACGCGCTGCTCACCCTGGCCCGAGCGGAGCGCCGCGAGAACCAGCGGATCACCGTCGACGCGACGGCCGCGGCCGCCTCCCGGGTCGCGGCCTGGGAGCCGTTGGCCCGGCACCGGTCGGTCACCCTGCGGCTGGCGGCCGATTCCGGCCCGGCCTATGCCCGTACCGTGCCGACCGCCATCGACCAGGCGCTGGACGCGCTGATCGACAACGCGGTGAAGTTCAGCGGCGCGGGCGGCGAGGTGACGGTGACCGTCGCGGCCCGCGACGGCGGCACGACCCTCGAGGTACGCGACACCGGCCCGGGGATGACCCGCAGCCAGCTCGGTCGGGCCACCGAACGGTTCTGGCGGGCACCGGAGGTGCAGAACGTCGACGGTGCCGGGCTGGGCCTGACCATCGCCGCCGTGCTCGTCGACGCCTCCGACGGCCGGCTCACCATGCACCCGAACTCGCCGCGCGGCCTGGTCGCCGCGCTGTGGTTCCCGCAGCCGGCGGAGCCGGCCGACCCCGCCGACGCGGGCGTCGAGGCCGAACCAGCGGCACCCAGCGACCCGGCGTCGTCCCAGCCAGCAGTGGCCTGAGTGCAACACCGTGCACCGCAGGACAACCGAGGTTTGCTGCTAGTTGTAGTATGAGTGCTATCTTTCAGCGCACAGATCATACGGAGGTGGTGGTCCATGGCTGTCAGCGCCGAGGCGGAGACCCCGACCAGTAGCGGGCCGCCGACCGACCGGGGCGTCACCCTGGACGTGCACGACCTGCGGATGCGGTACGGCTCGACCGACGTGCTCACCGGCGTGTCGTTCCGTGCGCGACGCGGCGAGGTGCTGGCCCTGCTGGGCCCCAACGGTGCCGGCAAGACGACCACCATCGAGATCCTGGAGGGCTTCCGGATGCGCTCCGGCGGCCGGGTCGAGGTGCTGGGGATCGACCCGGCGCGCGGCGACGAGCGGTGGCGGTCCCGGCTCGGTGTGGTGCTCCAGTCCTGGCGCGACCACAGCCGATGGCGGGTGCGGGAACTGCTGGCGCACCTCGGTTCCTACTACGCGCCCTACTCGACCGAGCGGACCAGCCGGCCGTGGCACATCGACGAGCTGATCCAGGTGGTCGGGCTGACCGAGCACGCGGACAAGAAGGTCGGTCAGCTCTCGGGTGGCCAACGCCGCCGGGTGGACGTGGCGATCGGCATCGTCGGCCGGCCGGAGGTGCTCTTCCTCGACGAGCCGACCGCCGGGTTCGACCCGGCCGCCCGCCGCGAGTTCCACGACCTGGTGCACCGGCTCACCGACATCGACGACACCACCATCCTGCTCACCACCCACGACCTGGACGAGGCGGAGAAGCTGGCCGACCGGATCCTCATCCTGGCCGGTGGCCGCATCATCGCCAGCGGGTCCGCCGACGAGTTGTCCCGCCGCATCTCCGCCGACGCCGAGGTGCGCTGGAGCCGGGGCGGGGCACGGTTCGTGCACTCCACCGCCGACGCGACCGGCTTCGTCCGGGAGCTGTTCGCCCAGCACGGCGAGGACATCGCCGACCTGGAGGTGCGCCGGGCCAGCCTGGAGGACACCTACATGACGTTGGTACGCGATCACGAGTCCGGCCGCGCCGACGGCGCGACCCGCGCGTTCGAGGAGGTGGCTCGATGAGCCCGCTGGTCGTGGCCGCCCGGGCCGGCCTGTCCCGGGGCCGCATCGAACTGCGGCAGAGCTTCACCAACGCGGAGACCCTCTGGGGGTACCTCTTCCCGACGGTCGTCCTGCTGGTGGTGATGTTCTTCCTGCGGGGCGCCAAGGTGCCGGGCACCGAGTTCTCGCTCGGCGCGCAGACGCTGCCCAGCACGCTCGGCATGACCGTGGCGTTCGGCGGGCTGGTCACCATGGCGTCGATCCTCACCGTGGAACGCGAGGACGGCACCCTGCTGCGGGCCAAGGCCACCCCGAACGGCATGTTCGGCTACCTGATCAGCAAGATCACCCTGGTTTCGGGGATGACGCTTGTCAGCGTCGCCCTGCTGCTCGTACCGGGTCTCTTTCTCTTCGACGTCCTCGCGCTGGACAGCATCGGTGCCTGGCTGACCCTGGCCTGGGTGATGCTGGTCGGCATGGTGGCGACCATGCCGGTCGGTGCGGTCTTCGGCTCGCTGCTGTCCAACCCCCGGAACATGGGGCTGATCATGCTGCCGATGATGGGACTCATCGCGACGTCGGGCATCTTCTACCCGATCACCGCGATGCCCGGCTGGTTGCAGGCGGTCGCGCAGGTCTTCCCGATCTACTGGCTCGGTCTCGGCATGCGGTCGGCGTTGCTGCCCGAGGCGATGGCCGCCGTCGAGCTCGGCGAGTCGTGGCGGCACCTGGAGACGCTGCTGGTGCTCGGCGGCTGGGCGGTCGCCGGGCTGGTGCTGGCACCGGTGGTGCTGCGCCGGATGGCCCGCCGGGAGTCCGGGTCCAGCGTGGCGGCCCGCCGCGAGAAGGCCATGCAGCGGGTGACCTGAGGATGGACCGTCGAGATGAGTGAGCTGGTCCACAACCGCATCGCCATGCTCCGGGCGGAGCGGGGGATCTCCCGCCGGCAGCTGGCCGAGGCGCTGGGCGTCCACTATCAGACCATCGGCTACCTGGAACGCGGCGAGTTCAGCCCGAGCCTGCATCTGGCGCTGCGGATCGCCCGGCACTTCGAGGTGCCGGTGGAGGTGGTCTTCTCCACCGAACCGTTCCCCCGCCTCGGCGACCCCGCCCGGTCCGCCTGATCCGCCCGGTCAGGGTTTGCTGGCCCGGTAGTAGTCGACGGCACCGGGGTGCAGCGGCAGCGGTGAGGTGGCGATGGCCGAGCGAGGGCTCATCCGGCCGGCCGCCGGGTGCGCGGCGGCCAGTTCGGAGCGGCGTTCCATCAGCAGCCGGGTCACCTCGCGTACCAGCGACTCCGGCAGGTTGGCCCGCACCACCAGGTAGTTCGGGTTGGCCACGGTGGTGACCGGGTCGACGCCGTACACCGAGCGGGGAATGTCGCGGGGCACGTACACCTCCGGGTTGCCGCGCCGCAGCGGTGCCGTCCACTCGCCGAGGTCGACGATGCGGGTGGGGGTGCCCTGGGCGAACTGGGCGACCGCGCGCACCGGCAGCCCGCCGGAGAAGAAGAAGGCGTCGATCCGGCCGGCGCGCAGCGCCGCCACCGAATCGTCCAGGCCGAGCTGTTCCTGCCGCACCTGTGCGCCGTCGAGACCGGCCGCGGTCAACAGCCGGTCCACGGTGATCTTGGTACCGGAGCCGGCCGCGCCCACCGAGACCCGCCGCCCGCGCAGGTCGGTCAGGGTCCGCACCGGGCTGTCGGCGCTGGTGACCAGGTGCAGCAGGTCGTCGTAGACCCGGGCCACCGCCACCACCGGCGGATTCGGACCCGGATCGGGCTGCAACACGTCGGCCTGGGTGAAGCCGAGTTCGGCCTGCCCGGCGTTGAGCAGTCGCACGTTCTCCGCCGAGGCGGCGGTGACCAGCACCTGGGCCCGCACCTGCGGGAGTTCCCGGTTGAGGATGGCCGCCAGTGACGCGCCGAAGGCGTGGTAGACGGCGGTCGGGCTGCCGGTGGCGATCCGGATGACCACCGGTTCGCCCGGATCGTCGCGGCAACCGACGAGGCCGGGCAGGGCCAGCAGCACGGTCAGCGCCACCGCCACGCGGGCACCGCGCCACCGGGCTCGGGCGGGATACCGGGTACGGGTCACGGGCAGCACTGTGCGCCGCCGGACCCCGATGGCGCAACCCCGGGGACGGGCGCAGCGTGGTGCGGCCGTGACACGACCGCCAGGTCAGGCCACCGGCCGTTGCACCGCCTCCTCCGCCGCGTACCGCAGGATCCGGTCCCGGTCCCGACCGTGCGCCACGCTGACCAGAAAGCAACCGGTGCTCGGCCGCAGCAGCGCCGGCACGTCAAGCAGGGCGGCGCCGCGTACCAGCACCGCACCGAGTTCCCGGTCGGTGATCCGCACCCCGAGGATGTGCCGCCGGACATGCCGACCCCCGGCCAGCAGCGCGGCCCGCCAGGCGGCGGCGGCCAACCGGGTGCGCCACAACCGCCGCGCCGTCGAGGCACCCGGCACCGGGCCGCCGAGCAGTTCGCGCCGGCCGCGCCGCCAGCCGTTCTCCACGATCGCCCCGTACGTCGGCCGGTGTTCCCGCTCGACGTGCAGCCGGTGCAGTTCGTACCGGCGGCGCAGCCCACCGACCGCCACCTCGTGCCGCACCGGGATGTCGAGGCGACCGAGCAGTTGCCGGGTCCGCCGGGCCGCCTCCTCCCGGTTGAACTCGATCGTGGTCGGCCCGACGGGTTGCTGCCCGGCCTGCCGGTGCGCGGGGGTCGCCGGCGGCGGCATGCAGCGCAGCAGGCAGGCCGTCTCGAAGGCGTCGGCCAGGGTCGTCCAGTCCAGCGGTGGCGGTGCCGACGCGGGCCGGACCGCCGACGGCATGGTCGGCGCCGGCAGGGCCGATGACGGGCGGGACCGGTCGAGCAGGATCGGTTCGGCAACCACCGGAGGGCCTCCTCGTCGCGTCGGGTCCTCTTACGGTGACCCGGGACACCGACCGGTGGTACCGATCCGGTCCAGCCTTGAGGAAATCTTGCGTCTGGTTACAGCTCCGAAACGATCACGTCGACCTGACGCGGTCGGCCGGGCGTGGTGGCCTGCTCGCACACCTGGTACTTCAGGTCCCGCAGCGTCGTCGTCAGCGCGGCCACGGAACGTGGCCGGGCACCGGCGAGGAGCAGATCCCGCACCAGCCGCCCCTTGGTGGCCTTGTTGAAGTGGCTGACCACCGAGCGCACCGGCACCCCGTCGACCTCCCGCTCGTGCAGCACCCGCACGGTGAGGGTGCGCTCGGCCAACTCGCCACGCGGTGTCCAGGCCGCCGCGTACGCCCCGGAACGCAGGTCCAGCACCGGGCCGCGACCGGCCGCCGCCGTCAGCGCGGCACCCAGATCCCGACGCCACAGCGCCGGCAACGCGCCGACGCCGGGCAGCCGGGCCCCGATCGGGCACCGGTACGGCGGAATCCGGTCGGTCAGCCGCACCGCGCCCCACAGACCGGAGCTGACCAGCACCTGACGTGCCGCCGCGCGCTGCGCCGTCGCCGGCAGGCCGGCCAGGTCGAGGGCCTCGTAGAGCACGCCGGTGTAGATCCGGCCGGCGGGCGCGGTGGCGGCCTGCCGCAGCCGGGCGTTGCGCCGTAGCTCGCCGTGCTGCCCGGCACCGAGGCCCAGCGCGGCAAGCGCCGTCTCCGGCGGCCCGGCGCTGAGGGCGACAAGCGCGGACAGCACCTCCTCCCGCCGTGGGTTCAGCTCCGGCAGGGAGAGCCGGTCCAGGTCCAGTCGGCGGCCCGAGCCGGCCTCGGCCTTGCCCTCCGAGGGCGGCAGCAGGATGAGCATGGGTGACTCTAACGCCACGGCCGCAGCGGCTCCGGTGGGTGGTACACCCGGAAACCGCCGACCTCCGCGAGCAGCGCCGCGTCGGCCCGGCCGCCGAGCAGTTCCCGCAGCCGCCGGTCCGCCGGGGCGTCGGCCGCCAGCACGTACCCGGGCCGCTGTGCCCGGGCCAGCCGCCACCAGTACGCCGGGTACCGGTTCTGGCCCGGGTGCAGGCTGCCGTCGATCACCCCGCAGACCACCTCCTCGGCGGTGTTGAAGACCAGCCGGTTGCAGGTCCAGTACTCGCCGTACACCTCACGCAGACCGGCCGCGCGTACCGTGTCGGCCAACTGCCGGGCCTGTCGTTCCTCGACGCGCCCGGGATCCGCGCCGGTGGTGGCGAACAGCACGGTCACCACGAGCGAAGCGGCCGCCAGCGCGCCCAGCACGGCGGTGGCCGCCACCCCCGCCACCCGGCCCGCCACGCCGGCCGTGCCCCGTCGGGCGGCGACCGCCGCCACCCACAACGGCCACAGCACCGCCGGCAGCGACAGTTGCAGCACCGACAGGTAGCGGGCGTTGCCCAGCGGATCCGCCGCCGCCAGCGGGCTGCGCACGTACGCCAGCAGGGTCAGCGCCGCGCCGGCGAGCAGCGCGAGGTGCACGACCGGGCCGACCCGGTCGTGGCGCCCGCACGCCCGCCGGTACGCCAGCCCGGCGAGCGCCGCCGCCACCAGCAGCAGCAGCGGGTAGAGCAGGCCGAACCACGCCTGCCACCGGGCGCAGCCGTCGACCGGGCAGAGCCCGGCGGCCAGCGGTACCCCCTCCAACAGCCCACCGCCGAGCCGCTGCGACCACGGCGGCACCGGCCCGTTCTCGCCGCTGACGCCACGCAACACCGACAGGGAGTCCTGCCCGGGCGGGGCCACCAGGTTGTCCCGGACCATCGGGGCGAGCCCGACGGCGAACCCGATCACCAGCAGCAGCCCCGCCCGGCCGAACAGTTCCCGGCGCAGCGTCCACACCAGCGCCAGCCCGGCCACCGCCAGGTACGGCACGATCAGCCAGTCCGACCAGAGCGCCACCCCGGCGAGCAGCCCGAAGCCGCCCACGGCCAGCGTCCGGTGCCGTACCGTGCCGCGGGCCAGCGCCACCACGACCAGCAGCATCGCCAGCACCGCCACCTTGACCTCCGGCCGCCCGCCGACCGCGGTCACCTGATCCCGGACGACCCGCTCGGAACCGAGGGCGAGCAGCCCGACCACCACGGTGGCGAACCACGGCGAGCAGATCCCGCGGGTCAACCGGTGGATCAACCAGAGGAACAGCGCGTAGAGGGCGAGCACCGGTAGCCGCAGCATCGGCCAGCTCGGTCCGGTCACCGCGAGCAGTGGCGCGGCCAGGTACGACTCCAGGGTGCCCATGTACCGCTGGCCGTAGAGGAAGATCGGCTGCTCGCGGCCCTGCGCGATGTGCAGCGCGGCCAGCCCGAAGGTCGCCTCGTCGCTGTTGGAGACCGGCACCGTGGTCAGCACCAGGACCAGCCGGTAACCGACTCCGACCATCCCGAACAGCAGCGCGACAAGCGCCGGCCGGTCGAGCCGTGGCCGCCACCGCCCCCGCTGTCGCCCTGGTTCCGCCGCTGCTCGTGGCACGACCTCGCCCCCGTCGCCGTCCCGACCGGAGTGTGTCACGACGGCCACGCCGGGCGTGGCGGTTCGGCACAGCTCGCGTGGCCGAGGTGGCCGGTCTGTGGCAGGGTTGCTGGCGTGCCACCCACTCCCGCAGGCCAGCTGGCCATACCGAACCTGCACCGGGCCGCGCGGATCGAGGACGCCGTGCACGCCCTGGTGGAACGCCGGCTGCGCCGGACCGGCTGGCGGACCAACATCATCGCGTACACCGGCTACGGCGGGCCCGGTTGGGTGCGGGTGATGTGCCGGGTGCTGCTGGGCCGGCCCGACACCCGCCAGCGTGGCCGGCTGGAGAAGGTCCGGGGCTGGCGCAGCTTCACCACCCTGCCGGCCAAGCACGTCACGGTGACCATCGAGACCGGCGGGGTGGTGCACGAGGCGCGGGCCGACCGCAGCGGCTTCATCGACACGGTGGTCGAGGCGGGCCTGCCACCCGGCTGGGGTTCGGTGCGGTTGAGCCTGCCCGACGCCGATCCGGTCGAGGCGCCGGTGCGCATCCTCGACCCGGAGGTGCGCTTCGGCATCCTCTCCGACATCGACGACACGGTCATGGTCACCGCGCTGCCCCGACCACTGCTCGCCGCCTGGAACACCTTCGTCCTCGACGAGCACGCCCGCGCCGCGGTGCCCGGCATGGCGGTGCTCTACGAGCGGCTGGTCACCGCCCACCCCGGCGCGCCGGTGTTCTACCTGTCCACCGGCGCGTGGAACGTCGCACCGACGTTGACCCGGTTCCTGTCCCGGCACCTCTACCCGGCCGGGCCGCTGCTGCTGACCGACTGGGGGCCGACGCAGGACCGCTGGTTCCGCAGCGGCCGGGAGCACAAGCGCGCCACCCTGGCCCGGCTGGCCAAGGAGTTCCCCGACGTACGCTGGCTGCTCGTCGGCGACGACGGCCAGCACGACCAGGAGATCTACCGCGAGTTCGCCGTCGCCCACCCGGACAACGTCGCCGGGGTGGCGATCCGCCGGCTGTCACCCACCCAGGCGGTGCTCGCCGGCAGCCTGCCCGTCCCGCACGGCCACCCCACCGAGGGGCCGGTGGGGCAGAAGTGGCTCTCCGCTCCCGACGGCGCCGGACTGTGGACCCTGCTGCGCGACGCTGGCCTGGTCTGAGCTGAACCGCGCGGCCTGGGGGCCGGATCTGGACCTATGCGGCCCGCCGCGCAGGCCGAGATCGGCACAGGTAGAGCGCCAACAGGGTGATCATTCCGCTGACGGATTCCGGGGACATGCCGATTTGATTGTTGGCCGGCAGGTAGGCGATGACGATCCAGAGCTGAGCGAAGATCAGTAGTGGCAGCACCCGTCGGGCGAGGGTGGCCTCCAACCACACCCGGGCGAAGAACCACCCGACCAGGCCCATGAACAGGGCGGCGCCGGGAAAGGTGAGATCAGAGGCGAGCCAGGGGTAGATCGTCGCCCAGTACAATTGGGCAGGCCAGCCGGTCGCGTTCTCCGTACGCTTCGGATAGCTCGGGTGGGCCGACGCGTCCGCGCCGAACTGCTGTTCGGCGAGGATGGTCGCGGCGGGTGCGCTGCCCAGGCCACGGGACCACTCGAACGGCACCTGTAGGTTGTGCGCCAGTCCGAGGTAGCCGTGGGTTGGGTAGAACACCACTGCGGCGACACCGTTGGCCACGTGGGGACCGGCCACACTCGCCACGGTCGGGCTTGCCCTGACCATGTCACTCGTGCCGGAGACGGTACTCCGTGCCGCCTGGCTGAAGACCATGTAGGCCGTGAAGGCGACGGCGATCATCGCAGCGAGCGCGAGCAATCTGCCGCGTCGGGTACCCGGGCGTCGGCGGGCGGTCACCGCGACGACGAGCAGTCCCGCCCCCAGCATGACCGCGACGTCGCCGAGGCCCTTGAGCGTGCCGACGAAGAGGTAGTACGTCGCGTGGAAGGCGAGGCCGAGCAGGCCGACCGTCCGTACCGGCCAGGAAAGGCGGTGCCAGTACACCACCAGGAGCGGTGCCAACATGGTGCCGCAGACGCCGAGTAGCGCCAGCAGTGTCAGGGTCCCATTACCCTGGCCGACGCCCTGCTCGTATGCGTCCAGTTTGTCGAAGTAGGCGTTGGCTGGATCACGCACGTTGGACCAGACACTTGTCGGACCTGTCGCCCCCAGCGTGGCCATCGCGACGGCGCTCACCGCGACGTGATAGCCGACTCCCACAAACAGCAGTTTCCGAGCCCTGGTGAACTCGGTAGGCGCGACGGAGAGAAATCTGTCTGGTTTGCAGCGCCAGGCCTGGACGGCGTATCCGAAGGCGAACAGGCCTGTGGCACTGAACACGAAGACACACAGTTGGGTCTTGTTCGGCACCCGTTGGTCCAAGTCGCTGAGCCAGAAGACCGCGAAGGTGCCGAGCATCCAGCAGAGGGCCAGGAGTAGGGGAAACCAGATCCGCAGCGGGCCGGGCTGCTCCCGCTGGCCGGACTCTGGTGGATCGGGGTGCCAGGCCGTGTCGGTCCCACCGCCACGGTGTGCTCCTTGGACCCCGCCGCGTTGCGCATCTACAGATGCCACCTACAGCACCTTCCGGTTGTCCTCGCCCCGCTACACGGATCGTGCACGGTCGGCAGGCCGCCGCCGCGCGGACCGGATCGGAATCTCTGCTGCGATGCGACGCTACCAATCCAGAGCCTAATCCACACTTAAGTACCCTTTTTGGCAGATTGCGCCTTTCGTGCCTCTGTATCCGGTAAACCTCCTTCAGGGGAAGCGCCTCCGCTTTGGCAGTAGTGACAGCTGTAAGGGGATCTTGATGACACCATTTGAGCCCGACGCGACGGTCCTCGTCACCGGCGGCACCGGTTCGTTCGGCCAGACGATGGTCCGTCGACTGCTTGAGAGGGACGTTGCCGAGGTACGGGTTCTCAGCCGAGACGAGGCCAAGCAGGACGCGATGCGCCACGCCCTCCCGGATGATCGCGTGCGCTACCACCTCGGTGACGTCCGGGATTTCGAGACTGTGCTGCGTGCCAGCCGCGACATCGACCACATCTTCCACGCCGCCGCCCTCAAGCAGGTCCCGGCCTGCGAGTTCTTCCCTATCGAGGCGGTGCGAACCAACGTTTCCGGCAGCGCCAACGTGGTGGAGGCGGCCGAGCGTAACGGGGTGCGCTCGGTCGTCCTGCTGAGCACCGACAAGGCGGTCCAGCCGGTCAACACCATGGGGATGACCAAGGCCATCATGGAGAAGTTGGCCCAGGCGCACGCTCGCAACCATCCCGCCAGCGACACGACCGTCTCGTGTGTCCGCTACGGCAACGTCATGTACTCACGTGGTTCGGTCATTCCACTGTTCGTGGAGCAGATCCGGGCCGGGCGGGCACCAACCGTCACCGATCCCAACATGACGCGATTCCTCATGTCGTTGGCGGACTCCGTGCGACTGGTCGAACACGCGTTTACGCACGCCCGCCCCGGCGATGTCTTCATCCACAAGGCCAGCGCCTGCCGGGTGGGAGATCTGGCCACGGCTTTGTGCCAGCTGTTCGATGTCTCGGAGAAGCTCGACGTGGTCGGTATCCGTCTCGGTGAAAAGCTGCACGAGTGCCTGGCCAGCGCGGAAGAGGTGGCGCGGGCTGACGACTTCGGTGACTTCCTGCGGGTGCCGATGGAGGGCCGTGGCGTGCAGTCCTTGCCGCACAGTCTCGCCATCGCGGGGGCCGCCGTGGTGCAGGAACTCAACTCGGCGAACGCACCGCGCCTGGACGTGTCCGGAGTCAGGGAGGTGCTGCTCAACCTTCCTCCGATTCGAGCAGAACTGTCCCTGCGCGAGCCGGTGCTGGTGTCATGAAGGTCGCTCTGACCGGTGCCGGCGGATTTCTCGGCTGGCATGTCCGGGTACTACTCCGGGCGGTGGGCTGGCCCGCGCCGACGGTGCTGACCCAAGCGGAGTTGGCCGTTCCGGCGGTTGCCGCCGACCGGATCGCTGGCGCGGATCTGCTCCTGCATCTCGCGGGTGTCAATCGGGGTAGTCCGGCCGACGTGGTCGCCGGCAACGTGAACTCGGCGAAGTCCCTGGCCGATGCCCTTCGACGATGTCCCGCCCCGCCGAAACGGGTCGTGTTCGCCAACTCGGTGCAGGCCGGCAACGCGACGCCGTACGGCGAGAGCAAGGCGGCGGCGGCTGGCGCACTGGCCGCTGCCTCGGGCGTCGGCTACGACTTCGACGACGTCCCGTTGCCGAACCTCTACGGCGAACACGGCCGGCCCTTCTACAACTCGGTGGTGGCGACCTTCTGCCGGATCCTCGCCGACGGCGGCCGGCCGGAGGTGAGAGTCGACAACGAACTGGCACTGGTGCACGTGCAGGATGCCGCGGCACGACTCATCGGCTTGCCATCCGGGCACACCTGGGACTCGACCATGCCGGCACTACGGATCGACGTGCCACGCCTCGCTGAATGGTTGACTGACCTGGCGACCTTCTACCGGTCCGGGGAGTTTCCGGCGTTGTCCGACCGGCACGCCGTGCGGATGTTCAACACGTACCGATCGCACTGCTTTCCGGCTGACATGCCGCTTCCGCTGACCGACCGCAGCGACAACCGAGGGAGCCTGACGGAGGTCGTCCGGGCCCGAGGTGGCGGTGGGCAGACCTTTGTGTCGACGACCCGGCCGGGAGTCAGTCGCGGGAATCACTTCCACCTGGCGAAGGTCGAACGCTTCGCGGTCGTTCGCGGCACCGCCGAGATCCGGCTGCGACGGGTCGGGTACCGAGACGTGGTCAGCTTCCCGGTCAGCGGTGTTTCGCCGGTTGTGGTGGACATGCCGACGATGTGGGCCCACGAGATCATCAATACCGGTACGGATGACCTGCTCACGCTGTTCTGGACCAATGAGCTGTTCGACCCGACTCACCCGGACACCTACCCGGAATCCGTAGGTAATTCGGCGGCACAGACGACAGGGGTGGCGCCATGACCCGCGTCATGACCGTGGTGGGCACCCGGCCCGAGATCATCCGTCTGTCCCGCGTGATCGACCGGCTCGACCGTACGCTGGATCATGTCTTGGTACACACCGGGCAGAACTGGGACCGGGCACTGTCCGAGGTCTTTTTCGCTGAGTTGCGGTTGCGGGAACCCGATCGATTCCTGCGGGTCGACACCTCCTCGCTGGCCAGGGTGTTCGCCGGGGTGCTGACGGGCGTCGAGCAGGCGATCGACGAGGTGCGGCCGGACGCGCTACTCGTGCTCGGCGACACCAACAGCTGCATCGCAGCACTGATGGCACGGCGGATGCGGGTGCCCGTCTACCACATGGAGGCCGGCAACCGCTGTTTCGATCTGAACGTTCCCGAGGAGACCAATCGCCGTCTGGTCGATCACGTGGCTGATTTCAACCTGGTCTACACCGAGCACGCTCGGCGTAACCTGCTCGCCGAGGGGCTGCATCCCCGTCGCATCCTGCACACGGGCTCGCCCATGCGTGAGGTGCTCGACCACTACGTCGAGGACATCCGGAGTTCACGCATTCTGGAGCAGCTCGACCTGGTGCCGAACGGATACTTCGTGGTGAGCGCGCACCGGGAGGAGAACGTCGATCATCCGGCGCGATTGACGAGCCTGCTCGACTGCCTTCGTGCGGTCCGTGACGAGTGGCAGCTACCGGTGCTGGTCTCCACCCATCCGCGGACCCGCAAGCGACTGGAGGCGCTCGCCGCGGATCCCACCGGCCTGGACGGCATCGAGTTCCACGAACCCTTCGGCCTCTTCGACTACGTGCAGCTACAACGAAATGCCCGATGCACGCTGTCGGACAGCGGCACCATCAGCGAGGAGAGCGCCATCCTCGGCTTTGCGGCCGTCACTCTGCGCGAGTCGATCGAACGGCCGGAGGCGCTGGATGCCGGCGGGATCATCATGACCGGTCTGGAGCCGTCGGGCGTGGTCGAGGCGGTCGGGGTGACGCTGGATCAGGTCTCTGCTGCGGGGGTGCCCTGCCCGGCTGACTACCAAGTTCCCGACACCTCACGCCGGGTGGTCGACTTCGTCCTTTCCACGGTCCGTCGGCACCACGATTGGGCGGGCATCAGGCGTCAAGAATGAGGTGACGATGGAACTGCGCAGGCCCAATGTGTTGCGCAACCGCTGGACCAGGGCGGTGGCACTGGTTGCCGCCCTGGCCCTGCTGGTGATCACCGGTGCCGGCGTCGGCGGTTGGCTCTACCTTCGCTCGTTTGATGCCGAGATCCGGCGCGTCGACGCCTTCGAGCGCATCCCCGCCGAGCAGCGGCCGGCGCCGGATGAGGCGCTCAACTTCCTCGTGATCGGTACGGACCAGGCTGAACAGCCTGGTGCGGCGCAACGTGGCGACAGCATTCTTCTTGTGCACGTCCCGCCGAGCCAGGACCGGGCGTACGTCATCTCCATCCCTCGTGACACCTGGGTCAACGTCCCAACGGCCAGCACGGCCGACCGGCCCAGGCATGCCAAGATCAATGCTGCCTACGCCTGGGGTGGCGCACCGCTGCTCGTACGAACCGTCGAGGATTTCACCGGTGTCCGGGTCGACCACGTCGCAGTTGTGGACTTCGCCGGGTTCGCTGAAATCATCGATGGGCTCGGCGGGATAGAGGTGGTCGTCGATGCGCCGTTCAGGTCCTTTGCCGCAGGTGGTGCCGTCTTTCCTCCGGGTACGCACCGGATGAATGGCGCGGTCGCCCTCGAGTACGCCCGTGAGCGCTATCAGTTCGCCGACGGCGACTTCAGCCGGATTCGTCACCAACAAGCGATCTTCACCGCCGTGTTGCAAGAGGTGACCCGCGCGGGCATCCTCGTCGAACCGGCGCGTCTCAACACCTTTCTGCGAAGACTCGCAGGTGCCGTGCAGATCGACGCGGATCTGGCCGTTGGGGACACCGCCTGGCGTCTCCGCAGGATCAGGGCCGACCGGGTGACAATGCTGACCAGTCCCACCGCCGGAGTTGGCATGATCGGTGACCAGAGCGTCGTCCTTGCGGACAGGCCTGCCGCCGCCGCGCTGTACCAGGCGGTCAAAAACGACGAGTTGGACCACTGGTTGACGGAGAATCCGCAGTAGTCACCGCACCAGCCGCCGCGTACGCGGAAGGTCAGGCGTGCAGGCGATCGAAGAATTCGCCGAGGGTGACGGCGTGGACGCGGTAGTCAAGGGACTTCAGCGCCCGCTCCCGCGCCGCCACCCGAAGCTGCGCCCGGTCCCGATCGCTGAGCCGCGCCGCAACGCGAAGGGTCTGCGTCACGCTCTCCACGGAGTAATCGGGACAGACCAGCCCCTCTACCCCGTGGTGGAGGTACTCAGCCATGTCGCCGGTGAGATTCGCGATCACCGGTACCCCGTTGGCGAGACTCTCGCAGAACTTGGTGGAGAATCCCGCGTTGGAGGCCCGCTCCGGCCGGCGCAGCAGCACCGTGAAGTCGGCCTGCTGCACCGCGATCGGAACCTCGTGCTGTGCCAGCCGTCCCAGTGCGCGTACATTGTCCGGCAGCGCCCCACCGATCAGCGCACGCACCTCGTCGGGGGACGGGCCGAGGATGCGCAGCTCGACCGGTGCCTGTGCGCAGTGTGCCCGCTGCGCGGCGAGCACCACGTGGGAAAGCAGGTCCTTGTTGTTCCGGCCGGGATTCCCCGCGTAGGCGATGACGAGTGCGGCTCCGCGTCGACCCTTCGGGGCGAGGAGAGGAAGATTTGCCACGTCCACCGTCGACGGTACCCGCACCACCGCACGAGCGCGCGCCTCGTAGTACTCGGTGAGCAGGGCGCTGATGGCGATGATGCCGTCGCAGCGCGGGTAGTGGTACCGCAGCGCCAACTTCATGCTGGCGTTCAGCGGACCGAACCTGCCGCCCCTGACGTAGCGTCCGTCATGCCAGTCCACCACGTCAGCCACCAGTGGCACCCGATGCCGGCTGCACCAGCGGATGATTTGGTGGGCGTACTGTGCTTGCCCGCCGTGCAGGAGCACGTGCGACGGTTTCGTCGGCTGCTCCTCCAGCCAGCGCACCGTGCGTCGACCCCATGTGACGAAGGCCCGCACCGAGACGCGGAGCAGGCCCGCGTCCGCCGCTGGTGCCTCGCCGAGGCCCACGTGGGACACGGTGCCCGGTCCGTCGAAGCCGGGCACCGGCGTCGGTACGCGTGGCTGCGAATCGCCACTGGCCACCACAACCTGCTGGTTGGCGGCCGCCAACGAGCCGACGAGGCCGAAAACTCGGCGGGAACTAGCGTCGCCCCAGGGGAAGAGGAACGGGCCGACACAGGCGATCCACTCTCCTGAGCGATTCACAGTCTTTCCCTCGTCCCGGTCGGTGTGGGGCTCGATCGCGCGGCCCGTTGGAGTACCTCGGCGAACCGCGTCGCCACCCGCTCCCGTCGGTGGTGGCGCTCCGCGTGCGCCCGACCGTTGCCTGCGTACTCCCGCCAGGAGGAAGAGTCGAGACACAGCTTCCACAACTGCTCGGTGACCACGTCCGGCTCAGGTGTCCCGACCACGATCCCGGCGCCGGCCGACCGGATGTACGCCATCGAGGCGAGTTCGGCCGGACCGTGCCCGAAGATGGGTCGGCCGGCGGCCAGGTACTGAGGAATCTTGGTCGACACCGAATAGTGCGTATAGCGCCGGGTGTCCTCGGCGAAGCTTTCGACGTGCACCAGGATGTCCGCTGCCGCGAGCACGGCGGGCACCTCGTGACTGGCCAGCGACCGCCCGAAGTGCACGCCGGGATAACCGGCGAACTCGCGACGGTAGCGGTCGGCGTCCTCGGTCGGACAGTGCACGGTGAGCCGGACCGGGGTGGCTGCGGTGCTGATCGCTGCCGCGCCGGCCGCGATGCTGAGCAGCGACCGCCAACGACCCAGGTGCAGCCCTCCGACATAGACGAGGTTCGTCGGACGGTCCCGTTCAGGCGCCACCGGTGGCGGTGGCGCGGCGAAGAAGTCCGCGTCCACCGAGTTGGTGAAGACGTCGAACGGGATCCCGTACCGGCGCTGGTACTCCTCGGCCATCGGCTCGCTGATCGCCATGCCGCACGGGGCGAGCCTGATGAGGTCGCGGACCGCGGCGTGCAACCGCGACGCCGCGACGCCCCACAGCTCGCGACGACCGTACAAAGTCGCTGGCCAGTCGTCGGTGAAGTGCGGGACCAGTGGCACCCCGCAGAGCCGGGCGGCGTGGGCCGCCAGCCGGGTCAGTCGGACACTGCCGAGCATCGAGTAGACCAGGTCGGGTCGGTACTGCCGCATCCAGTCGGCGACCCGGGGCGGAAGGCGCAGTGGGCTGAGATCGCCGAGCGCGACAAGATGCGTGTACCAGGACGCCACGGTGGACCGCCGGTCCGCGGCGTCGCGAACTGCGGCGAGTGCCGGCATGTTCTGGACCGGGCCGGTGCCGTTCCACCCCAGCATCCGAAGCGCGAGATACTGCGGGCGGGGGTAGTGCTCGCGCGGCGGGAACTGCAGGAATTCCTCGCACACCTCCGTCGACGGCTCGGCACCAGAGGTGTAGACCTGCGCCAGGCGGTCCTTCGGCCAGCCGTGAAACAGGTTGGACAATGTGATCGTCGTGCCGGTGGAGCGGTCGAACGGCATGTGTCCGACGACCAGCACCTTGGGGAATCCGCCACCGTGCGGCGAATCGTCACGAGGACGTGTCATCGCAGATCACCTTTCGCATGTTCGGGTAGTGCCCGGGAGGCCAACGCCCGGTGGTAGCCGTGTATCGCCGCCGGGACGACAGTCAGCAGATAGCAGGCCGCGCCGACGTACGGCACGGCGGAAATGCCGAACCACTTCGCGCCGTACCATTTGCCGACGAGCGACAGACCGAGATAGGCGGCGTAGCCGATAAGTTGCGGTCGGACGACTCCGGCGGCGTTCTGCACCATGAATATCGGTGAGGTGGCCGCCACGACCAGCCACCACAGGGCCAGGCCCGGCAACAGCCAGCGATCGTCCACCAACGGCACCGACAACCAGGTGACGAACAGCCACTCACCGCACAGGACCAGGGCGGTGGCCGGCACCAGCACGATGACCGTGGACACGAGGACCATCCGCCGCGCGGTGTGGCGGACCCAGCTCACCCGACCGGCGGCCAGCGCTTCGCCGTGTGCCGGCCAGAATGGCTGATTCACCAGCATCACGACCACGCCGAGCTGTATGAACAACCGGGCCGGAACCGCGTACGCGGTGACCTCGGCGAGACCTTGCGTGTGCGCGATGATCAAACTGTCCGCGTTGTCGGCGACGGTCATCAGGATCGTGACGACGCCGAACAAGCCGCTGATCCTCAGTAGCTGCCGGCCGGTTGCGGGGTCCAGGGCCTGCCATGTCGGAGCGAGGTCAGGCAGCCTGCGACCGAACGTCCAGGCGGTGTTGACGACGTTGACCAGCACCGGGCCGGTGACGGCGGCAGCGACGACCGCGACAGCGGGGCTGCCGATATGCACTGCGCCAAGCGCCAGCGGCAGCGAGGAAGCCGCTCCGGCCGCCTGCCACAGGTTGCTTGTTGCTCCGAGTCGATACGCGAACTGGACCCGGTTGACCAGCGACAGGGGCATGTTCAGCAAGAACGCGGTCAGGCAGGCTAGGGTCAAGGTGCGGGCGTCGGCGGGTGCAATGGAATCTGGCGCGTTGAAGACGGTTCGCCAGGGAATCAGCCCCGAGATGAGCCACAGCGCGGCGCAGCCGCTCAGGGCGATGCCCGTCACCATCGCGTAGGCGCTGGTGACGTAACCGCGGGCCAGTCGGCTGTCACCACTGGCGCAACACGGCGCCAGCCGGGTGAGCAGGCCGTTCCCGAGTCCCAGGTCGGCGAAGGCAGCCATGCCGGTCAGAGCGAGCACCGCCATCCACAGCCCGTACAGATCAGGGCCGAGATACGACAGCGTCACCGGAATCAGCGCCAGCGGCACGATGGCGCTGACCGCGCGTCCGATCACTGCGGTGGCTATCCATGAAGCGACCGCCGGAGTCCCTGGTCGGCCGGTCGAGGGCCCGGGGGTATTCGAGTGCGCTGAGGTGCTCGGGGCGAGGGACACGCCGACCGCGTCGGCTGGCATGGTCGGCCGCCCGCCGTCTGTGAAGTTGGGCCTAGACAAACCGGCCACCTGGTGGCCGCGTCGGGAAGTGTCTCCAGCCGTCACCGAGAGGTATCGCAGGCTGGTGCGCTAGCGGACGCAGGGCAAAGCTGGGTGCCACGCCTCCAGAACATGGCGCTCCCCGCGTCACCCCGATAACTGCCATATCGGACAAAGCGTACTATTGGTCACGCGGGGTGCGTGGTCGGTATGGAGCGGACGACCGGGAAAAGGGTCAACTCATCGATCTCGCCCGCCGTGGCGGCGCACTAGTCTCGACTGTCTCCAACCGTGCCACTCGCCCTACTGATCACTGCTCGCTGCTCATGCCGCGCGGAGCCAGAGGGCGCCCAGGGGCGGTACGCGCAGCGCCACCGAGGCCGGTTGGCCGTGCCACGGCACGTTCTCGGCGTGCACCGTGCCCAGGTTGCCGACGCCCGAGCCGCCGTAGTGGTGGGCGTCGGTGTTGACCACCTCCGCCCAGGCACCCGCGGCCGGCAACCCGATCCGGTAGTCCTCCAGCGGCAGCGCGGAGAAGTTGGCCACGCAGACCAGCGTCGCCCCGTCGGGCGCGATCCGGACGAACGAGATGGTGTTGTTGGCGACGTCGTCACCGGCGAGCCAGCGGAAACCGGCGGGGGAGGTGTCCTGCGCCCACAGGGCCGGGGTGTCCCGGTAGACCCGGTTCAGGTCGCCGACCAGGCGTTGCACGCCGGCCCGTGCCGGATCGTGCAGCAGGTACCAGTCGAGGCCGCGTTCCTCGCTCCACTCCCGGTCGTCGGCCAGCTCACACCCCATGAACAACAACTGCTTGCCCGGGTGCGCCCACATGTACGCCAGCAGCACCCGGACGTTCGCCAGCCGCTGCCACGTGTCGCCGGGCATCTTGCTCGCCAGTGAGCCCTTGCCGTGCACCACCTCGTCGTGGCTGATCGGCAGCGTGTAGTTCTCGCTCCAGGCGTACGCCAGGGAGAAGGTGAGCTGATGGTGGTGGTGCTGCCGGTAGATCGGGTCCTTCGAGGTGTAGAGCAGGGTGTCGTGCATCCAGCCCATGTTCCACTTGAACCCGAAGCCGAGCCCGCCGTCGCTGGTCGCCCGGGTCACCCCCGGCCAGGCGGTGGACTCTTCGGCGATCATCATGACGCCGGCGTGGTGCTTGTAGACCGTCGCGTTGACCTCCTGCATGAACGCGATGGCTTCCAGGTTCTCCCGGCCGCCGTGCACGTTCGGCGTCCACTGCCCGTCCTGGCGGGAGTAGTCCAGGTAGAGCATCGAGGCGACCGCGTCCACCCGCAGCCCGTCGACGTGGAACTCGTCGAGCCAGTAGAGCGCGTTGGCGACCAGGAAGTTGCGTACCTCCCGGCGACCGAAGTCGAAGACGTAGGTGCCCCAGTCGGGATGCTCACCCCGGCGCGGATCGGGATGCTCGTAGAGCGGGGTGCCGTCGAACCGGGCGAGGGCCCACTCGTCCTTCGGGAAGTGCGCGGGCACCCAGTCCAGGATCACCCCGATGCCGGCGGCGTGCAGCCGGTCCACCAGGTACCGGAAGTCGTCGGGATCGCCGAACCGGGCGGTCGGGGCGAAGTAGCCGGTCACCTGGTAGCCCCACGAGCCGCCGAACGGGTGCTCCATCACCGGTAGGAACTCCACGTGGGTGAAGCCCAGCTCCACCACGTACGCGGTCAACTGCTCGGCCAGCTCCCGGTAGCCCAGGCCGGGCCGCCACGAGCCGAGGTGCACCTCGTACACGCTCATCGGCTCCTGGTGCGGCTGCCGCCGCGACCGCCGGCCCAGCCACTGGGCGTCCGACCACTCGAAGGTCGACCGGTGCACCACCGACGCGGTGGCCGGCGGCACCTCCGCGTACGCCGCGAGGGGGTCGGCCTTGTCCCGCCAGTACCCGTCCGCGCCCAGCACGCGGTACTTGTACCGGCTGCCGGCGGTGGCCCCGGGCACGAAGATCTCCCACACGCCGGTCGAGCCGAGTGACCGCATCGGCCAGCCGTCGTCGGGTGCCCAGCCGGTCAGGTCGCCGACCAGCCGCACGCCCCGCGCGTTCGGCGCCCACACCGCGAACGCCACCCCGCCGTCGACGACCCGGGCACCGAGCGCCTCCCACAGCCGCTCGTGCCGGCCCTCAGCGATCAGGTGCAGGTCCAGCTCGCCGAGGGTCGGCGGGAAACGGTACGGGTCGTCGTGGCGTACCCCGTCGACATCGAGCCGGTAGTCGAGCACCTCGCCAGGCACGGTGGCCTCGAAGACACCGACGTCGTGCACCCGTTTCATCGGGTGCCGCTCCTCGCCGACCAGCACGCTCACGTCGCCCGCGCCCCGGCGCAGGGTGCGGATCACCGTATGCCCGTCGGCCGGGTGCGCGCCGAGCACGGCGTGCGGGTCGTGGATCTCCCCGGAGATCAGCTGGTCCATCGGGTGTCGTCCTTCTGGGCGGGAGCGGTCGGTGCGGTGCCGCCCGACAGGTCGGCGGGCACGTTCTCAACGGTCAGGGTGACCGGCTCGGTGCCGCCCTGACCCGGTGATCCGGCGTCGGCCGGCCCGGACGCGCCCGGCCCGGTCGACGGCGACGCCGCGGCGACGGGGCGCAGGGTGAGCACGTGCGCGGGTTGCAGGTACGGGTCGAGCCGGACGGCGTTGCGCTGCCCCCAGTCGTAGCGGGCACCGGTCAGCTCGTCGTGCACGGTGAACCGGTCGTGCCAGTCCAGGCCCAGCGCCGGCATGTCCAGGGTGGTGTTGCCCCACTGCACCGTGTGCGAGTCGAACGAGCAGATCACCAGCACCGTGTTGCCGGTATCCGGATCGTGCTTGGACCAGCACAGCAGAGCCGGGTTGTCGATGTCGTGGAAGACCAGGTTCCGCAGCCGGCGCAGGGCCGGGTTCTCCCGGCGTACCCGGTTGAGGGTGGTGATGAACGGCGCCAGCGACCGGCCCCGCGCCTCGGCGCCGGCCCAGTCCCGGGGCCGCAGCTCGTACTTCTCGTTGTCGAGGTACTCCTCCGCGCCGGGGCGTGCCACGTGCTCGAACAGCTCGTAGCCGGCGTACATGCCCCACGACGGGGACAGCAGCGCGGCCAGCACCGCCCGGATCTTGAACATCGGCGGCCCACCGTGCTGCAACGAGGCGTGCAGGATGTCCGGCGTGTTGGGCCAGAAGTTCGGCCGCATGTAGTCGGCCGCCGCCACCAGCTCCGTGCAGTACTCGCGCATCTCGGCGGCCGAGGTCCGCCAGGTGAAGTACGTGTACGACTGGGTGAACCCGACCTTGGCCAGCCCGTGCATCATCGCCGGCCGGGTGAACGCCTCGGCGAGGAAGAGCACGTCCGGGTTGACCCGCTTGACCTCCCAGATCAGCCAGTGCCAGAAGTCGACCGGCTTGGTGTGCGGGTTGTCCACCCGGAAGATCTTCACGCCCTCGCCGACCCAGTGCCGCACCACCCGCAGCACCTCGGCGCGGATGCCCTCCGGGTCGTTGTCGAAGTTCAGCGGGTAGATGTCCTGGTACTTCTTCGGCGGGTTCTCCGCGTACGCGATGCTGCCGTCGGCCCGGGTGGTGAACCACTCTGGATGCTCGGTCACCCACGGGTGATCCGGCGCGCACTGCAACGCCAGGTCCATCGCCACCTCCAGGCCCGCTTCGGCGGCGGCGGCGACGAAGTCGCGGAAGTCCTCCGGCGTACCCAGGTCGGGGTGGATGGCGTCGTGCCCGCCCTCGGCCGCGCCGATCGCCCACGGCGAACCCACGTCGTCCGGCCCGGCGAGCAGGCTGTTGTTCGGGCCCTTGCGGTTGACCCGGCCGATCGGGTGGATCGGCGGCAGGTAGAGCACGTCGAAACCCATCGCCGCCACGCCTGGCAGCCGCTCGGTGGCGGTGGCGAAGGTGCCGGAGCGGGCCGGCGCGTCGACGGTCGCCGGGATCGCCCCCTCGGAGCGGGGGAAGAACTCGTACCAGGCGGAGAAGAGGGCCCGCTCGCGGTCGGTCCAGAGGCGGTACTCCTCGCCGGTGGTGACCAGCTCCCGCACCGGATGCGCCCAGAGCAGGTCGGCCAGCTCCAACGCCGGACTCACCCGCTGGGGCAACTGCCGCTTGGCGTCACCGAGGGCCTTCGCGGCCGTCTTGAGGCGGGCCCGCTCGCCCTTCGGCACCAGCTTGGTGGCGGCGCTCAGCACGCGTACGCCCTCGGCGAGGTCGTTGGCCAGCTCGGCTGGCCCCTGGCCAGCGGCGATCTTCTTGGTGACCGCGTTGTGCCAGGTCAGGTAGGGGTCGCTGAACGCCTCGACGGTGAATTTCCACTCGCCCACCGCGTCCGGCACGATGCTGGCGTGCCACCGGTCCTGGCCGGGTTCACCCGGACGCATCCGGGTGAACGGGCGGGCCACCCCGTCCGGGCCGAGCCACACCACGTTGCAGCCGAGCGCGTCGTGCCCCTCGCGGTAGGCGCGCGCCGACACCGGCACCACCTCGCCGACCACCGCACGGGCCGGGTAGCGACCGCAGGAGACGACGGGGGAGACGTCTTCGATCGGGAACCGTCCGCTCACCGCCCCAACCTACTGCCCGAGATCCCCTCGCGCTCGGCTGACCGCCGCCTCGGCCGCAGAAACAATCTTGGTCCGAAACCGCCCCCTCAAGGGCACTCCCGAACCAAGATCTCGCCGGGGCCACCGGAGAGGGGGGCGGGCGTCGGATCAGGAGGGCGGTTCTGTCGCCACGAACGACCCCTTGCCCTGGTGAACCTCGATCCAGCCTCGTTCGTCGAGAATCCGGAGCGCGAACCTGATCGGTGTTGGGCTGGCCTGGTACTGCTCGCACAGTTGCGCGATGGACGGAAGCTTGGCTCCGGGCTGGAGCGCGCCGGACCGTATCGACGCGATCACGTCGGCGATGATCTGCTCGTACACAGGTTGTCTGGGCATGGCAACGGCCTCTCGTCAGCGCGTCGAGCATGCCACGCCGACTCTGCATCCTGTGCGTGCAGTGTTGACTGTGTATACAGTGTACGCTAAGTTTGGGTCGCCAGAGGTTCTCTCGTCAGCAGCGGAGTGCTTTGTGGTGGGCGGGGTGGTCCCGTGCTGCCCCGCCCTGACCTGAAGGAGGAACAGATGCGTGAGCGTCGCGCGGTCAATGAGGTGCCGGTGGGGCGGCGGGTCGCGCAGTGGCGGGTACGGCGCAACATGACGCAGCAGCAGTTCGCGGACCGGCTCGGCAAGTCCAAGAGCTGGGTCGACAAGATCGAGCGTGGGGCACGTCGGCTGGAACGGGTGTCGAACCTCCGGGAGATCGCCGACGCCCTTCGGATCGACGTGCAGGTCCTCCTCGCCGAACGGCCCTCGCGGCCGGGACATGCTGACACCGGTGTGGAGCGGATCCGGGCGGCGCTGGCCCAGTATCACGTGCCGGCCCCGCCCCGTCCGCCCGAAGTCGCGCAAATACGGGCCGGTCTCGAACACGCGAAGCAGAGCTACCGGCACGCGCATTATCCGGCGCTGCTCTCCCTGCTGCCCGGTCTGCTCGACGCCGTGCGGTCCGCCCGCATCGGCCGGCTCACCGACACTCTGCTGGTGCCGGTCTATGGTCTGATCGCCTTGACCATGGTCAAGGTGGACCAGGGCGAGTTGGCGTGGTTGACGGCCGACCGGGGGATGGCCGTCGCCCTGGCCTCGGAGGATCCGCAGCTGACCGCCGTCGCCACCGTACCGCTGTGTCAGGCCCTGCGCTGCTGCGGCCGAAACGGAGCCGCCTTGCGGGCCGCCGTCGTCGCCGCTCACCGCCTCGGACCCAGACCCGGGGCCCAGCCTCCGGCCGGCGTGGAGTCGCTGCGCGGGAGGCTCCTGATTCAGGCGGCCCTGGCTGCCGCTGACCGAGCCGACGAACACAGCGCCCGAGGGCTGGTCGACCAGGCCGTCGAACTGGCCGACCAGGGGAGTTTCGGCGGTGAAGGGTTCGGCCCGGCGGCGGTGCAGACGGCCCGTGTGCTCGTCGAGGCCGCGAGGGGAGACCTTCCAACGGCGACGGTACGCCACGAACGACTGCTGGCCAGCCCAGGCTGGCGGTGGCTACCGCCAGAGCACCGGGCCGCGTACCTGCTCGATGTCGCCCGCGCGTACGCGGGGATCGGTGAGACGTCCCGGGCCGGGCGGGCGCTGCTGGAGGCCGAACGCACCGCTCGCGGCGAGGTGCGTGACCGGCCGGCGGCGCGGAACCTGGTCGCGGTCGTGGCCCGGTCCGCCGCAGCCCCGGCCGACCTGACCCGTCTCGCCGCCAGCCTGCACGCGACCTGAGCCGGCGTGCTCGCCCGAATCCTCGCTCTCGCCATGCAGCGCCTATGCAATCTTGGAAAGTTTCCGTTCATCGCTAACGCAAACTTTCCAAGATTGCGTCAGTCGGCTGGCGGGCGCAGCTGCGAGAGTCGGGGTTCGCGCCTTGTGCGGCACATGCGTGGCCGTGGCGGCGCGACCTCCACCGCGCAGATGCCCACCGACGCCCTGATGGCGCTGTTGCGCGGCGAGCGGTAAGAACGGGAGAAGGTGACCCTTCCTTCCCTACTTCAGCAGGGAGCGGTAGAGGTCGAGGGTGCGGGCGGCGACGGCGTCCCAGGAGAAGTGTTCGACGGCGCGGTGCCGGCCGGCCCGGCCGAGTGCGGCGGCACGCTCGGGAGACGCCAGCAGCTCGTTCAGGCGGGCCGCCAGGTCGGCCTCGAAGCGTGCCGGGTCGACGGGTGTGCCGTCGAGGCCGGCCTGGTCGAGCGGGACCAACAGGCCGGTCTCGCCGTCGGCGACCACCTCGGGGATGCCGCCGGTGGCGGTGGCCACCACCGCCGTCTCGCAGGCCATCGCCTCCAGGTTGACGATGCCCATCGGCTCGTACACCGACGGGCAGACGAAGATGGTGGCGTGGGTGAGTACCTGGATCACCTCGGGCTTGGGCAGCATCTCGGCCACCCAGACAACCCCGGAGCGCTTCTCCCGCAGCTCGGCGACCAGGCCCTCCACCTCGGCGGCGATCTCCGGGGTGTCCGGCGCGCCGGCCAGCAGCACCAGCTGGGTGTCCGCCGGCAGCTCGCGGGCGGCGCGCAGCAGGTGCGGCAGGCCCTTCTGCCGGGTGATCCGCCCCACGTAGACCACGCTGGGCAGGGCCGGGTCGATGCCGAGTCGCGCCAGCACGTCCGTGCCCGGATCCGGGGTGTACTGCGCGGTGTCGATGCCGTTGTAGATCACGTGCACCCGGTCCGGGTCCACCGACGGGTACGCGGCCAGCACGTCCCGCCGCATCCCCGCGCTGACCGCCACGATCGCGTCGGCCGCCTCGTACGCGGTGCGCTCACACCACGAGGAGAGCGCGTAGCCGCCGCCGAGCTGCTCGGCCTTCCACGGTCGCAGCGGCTCCAGGCTGTGCGCGGTCGCCACGTGCGGCACCCCGTACAGCAGCTTCGCGGTGTGCCCGGCCAGGTTCGCGTACCAGGTGTGGCTGTGCACCACGTCGGTGCCGGCACATCCGGCGGCCATCTCCAGGTCCACGCCCATGGTGCGCAGCGCGGCGTTCGCGCCGATCAGGGCCGCCGGTTCGGCGTACGCCCGAACTCCCGGCTCGGTACGCGGCGCACCGAAGCAGTGCACCCGCACGTCGGTGATCCGGCGCAGCTCCCGGGCCAGGTACTCGACGTGCACCCCGGCGCCGCCGTAGACCTCCGGTGGGTACTCCCGGGTCAGCAGGTCCACGCGTAGCTGTGCGGAGTCGGTCATGCCCGGCACCCTAGTGCAGAATCCGGCGCCGCACCCGGCTGCGGAACTGTCCCGTACGAGTGGTGAACCGGCAGCGGTATGGATAGCGTCTGTTCATGGCTGCCAAGGTGCTCGCGATCGTCCTGGCCGGCGGAGAGGGCAAGCGCCTGATGCCGCTGACCACGGACCGGGCCAAGCCGGCCGTCCCGTTCGGCGGGATGTACCGCATGGTCGACTTCGTCCTCTCCAACCTGGCCAACGCCGGCTATCTGAAGATCGTCGTGTTGACCCAGTACAAATCCCACTCCCTCGACCGACACATCACCAAGACGTGGCGGATGTCGACGCTGCTCGGCAACTACGTCACGCCGGTGCCCGCGCAGCAGCGCCGTGGCCCCTGGTGGTTCGCCGGCTCCGCCGACGCGATCTACCAGAGCTTCAACCTGATCTACGACGAGCAGCCCGACTATGTGATCGTCTTCGGCGCCGACCACATCTACCGGATGGACCCCCGGCAGATGGTGGAGGACCACATCGCCTCCGGCGCCGGGGTGACCGTCGCCGGCATCCGGCAGCCGCTGTCGACGGCCGACCAGTTCGGCGTCATCGAGGTCGGCGAGGACGGCCGACGGATCCGGGCCTTCCGGGAGAAGCCCACCGACGCCGTGGGCCTGCCCGACGCGCCCGACGAGATCTACGCCTCGATGGGCAACTACGTCTTCACCACAAAGGCCCTGTGCGAGGCGGTGGAGCGCGACGCCGACGACAAGACCAGCAAGCACGACATGGGCGGCAGCATCATCCCGATGCTCGTCGAGCGCGGCGAGGCGAACGTCTACGACTTCCGCGACAACGAGGTGCCCGGCAGCACCGACCGGGACCGCGGCTACTGGCGCGACGTGGGAACCCTCGACTCGTTCTACGACGCGCACATGGATCTGATCAACGTCCACCCGGTGTTCAACCTCTACAACTTCGACTGGCCGATCTACACCGAGCAGCCCCCGTTCCCGCCGGCCAAGTTCGTGCACCAGTGGGGGGAGCGGGTCGGCCGGGCGGTCGCCTCGATGGTCTCGCCCGGCGCGGTGATCTCCGGCTCCCTGGTGGAGAACTCGATCGTCTCGCCGAAGGTGAAGGTCCACTCCTGGGCCCACGTGGACGGCTCCGTACTCATGGAAGGTGTCGAGATCGGCCGGCACGCGGTGGTCCGCCGGGCCATCCTCGACAAGAATGTCTACGTGCCCGAGGGCGCCGAGATCGGCGTGGACCTGGAACGGGACCGGCAGCGATACACGGTCTCCGACAACGGCATCGTGGTCATCGGCAAAGGACAGAAGGTAGAACCGTGAGCGCGAGGAGTGCAGCGCAGCGGAGCCCCGCAGTCGCGAACGAAAGGTCAATACAGCCTTGAGCAGTCATCCCCGTGCCGGGCAGCCCGCCGAGCCCGCCGACCTGGTCGATGTACCACGGTTGGTGACTGCCTACTACAGCGAGCATCCCGACCCGGCCGACCCGGCGCAGCAGGTCTCCTTCGGCACCTCCGGGCATCGCGGGTCGAGCCTGCGTAACGCCTTCAACTCCGACCACATCCTCGCCGTCACCCAGGCGCTCTGCGACTACCGACGGGAGCAGGGCGTCGATGGCCCGCTCTTCCTCGGCCGGGACACCCACGCGCTGTCCACCCCGGCGGCCGTCGACGCCCTGGAGGTGCTCGCCGCCAACGACGTCACCGTGCTGCTGGACAGCCGCGACGGTTACACCCCCACCCCGGCGGTGTCGCACGCCATCCTCACCCACAACCGGGGACGCACCAGCGCGCTCGCCGACGGCATCGTCATCACTCCGTCGCACAATCCGCCGGACGACGGCGGATTCAAGTACAACCCCACCCACGGCGGTCCGGCCGACTCCGACGTCACGAAGTGGATCCAGGACCGCGCGAACGCGATCCTGGCCGCCGGGCTCAAGGAGGTGCGCCGCATCCCGTACGCGCGGGCCCGCGCCGCCGACACCACCGACACGTACGACTTCCTCGGCCGCTACGTCGACGACCTGCCGGCGGTGCTCGACCTCGACGCGGTCCGCGCCGCCGGGGTGCGCATCGGCGCGGACCCGCTCGGCGGCGCCAGCGTCGACTACTGGGGCGAGATCGCCGACCGGCACCGCCTCGACCTGACCGTGGTCAACCCGAGCGTCGACCCGACCTGGCGGTTCATGACCCTCGACGGCGACGGCAAGATCCGGATGGACTGCTCGTCGCCGAACGCGATGGCCTCGCTCATCGCCCGGCGCGCCGAGTACCAGGTGGCCACCGGCAACGACGCCGACGCCGACCGGCACGGCATCGTCACCCCCGACGCCGGGCTGATGAACCCCAACCACTACCTGGCCGTCGCCATCGCCCACCTGTTCCGTACCCGCGACAACTGGGGCCCGGACGCGGCGGTCGGCAAGACCCTGGTCTCCTCCTCGATGATCGACCGGGTGGCCGCCGACCTCGGCCGACCGCTGCTGGAGGTGCCGGTCGGCTTCAAGTGGTTCGTGCCCGGGCTGCTGGACGGCGCGGTCGGCTTCGGCGGCGAGGAGAGCGCCGGCGCGTCCTTCCTGCGCCGCGACGGCGGCACCTGGACCACCGACAAGGACGGCATCCTGCTCTGCCTGCTCGCCGCCGAGATCATCGGCAGCACCGGGCGTACCCCGAGCGAGCACTGGGCCGAGCTGGCCGACCGCTTCGGCGCACCTGCGTACGCCCGCATCGACGCACCCGCCACCCGGGAGCAGAAGGCCGTGCTCGGCAAGCTCTCCCCGGAGCAGGTTAAGGCGACCGAGCTGGCCGGTGAGCCGATCACCGCCACGCTGACCACCGCCCCCGGCAACGGGGCGCCGATCGGTGGGCTGAAGGTGACGACGCAGAGCGGCTGGTTCGCCGCCCGCCCGTCCGGCACCGAGGACGTCTACAAGATCTACGCGGAGTCCTTCCAGGGCCCCGAGCACCTGGCTCGGGTGCAGCAGGAGGCCCAGGCCCTGGTCACCGACGTCCTCGACAACGCCTGACCGCATCACACCGGCAGCTCAGCGCGGTGGGGGCTGTTCGCGGCGGCCGAGTTGGCGGCGCAGATTTTCGGGGAGCAGCTCGCGGAGTTGCTCCGGCAGCAGCGGCAGGTCGAGCAGGCTCAGCTTGAGCTGACTGCGTTCCTGGTAGCGGGCCGGGTCGAGGCGGACCACCAGGCCCGCGTCGGTGCGGTAGCCGATGTCCACCGCACCGGAGGTCGACCCGTCCCGGATCACCTGGCCGTCCACCTCGATCGCGACCGGGGCGGACCCGGGACGCAGTTCCAGCCGGACCCGTTCGTCGGAGGAGAGCACCACCGATCGCGAAATGCCGGACATCGGCGCGCTGGGGGTGACCACCACGGCACGCGTCGCGGGAGAGATCAGCGGCCCGCCGGCGGCGTAACTGTAGGCGGTCGACCCGCTGGGGGTGCTCACCACAAGCGCGTCACAGCGGTAGTAGCCGTACTGTTGCCCGTTCACCGCCAGGGTCGCGGTGACGAAGCCCTGACCGGGGCGGCGGATCAACGCGATGTCGTTGAACGCGACCACGTCGTCGCCGCACACGTCGCAGGCCAGACAGCTGTGTGACTCGACGGTGTACTCGCCGGCCAGCAGCCGGTCCAGCGCCGCCGGTAGCTCCGGCGGCTCCACCTCCACCAGAAACCCCAACTTGCCGAGGTGTACGCCGAGCACCGGCTTCGGATCCGGTACGGCCGCCCGCAGCGCGCCCAGCATCGTGCCGTCCCCGCCGACGCTGACCAGTACGTCCGCTCCGGCGGGGAGCTGGTCCTCCGGTACCGGGCGGACGGACTCGGGCACCCGTTGCCGGTCCTGTTCGCGTACCGTCAGCTCCACCTGGTGCCGCGCGGCCCAGGCGGCGATGGTGTCCACCACCGGGGACACGTCCCGGGTGGGGTGCAGCACCAGCCCGAGCCGGATGCGGTCCATGCCCACAGCTCATCACAGTCCGCACGCCCGTCATGCCGGTACGCGGCAAGGCGCGCCGGCGGTGGGACACCGCCGGCGCGCCCTGGACCGCCGCTACCGGCGCGGTCGACCGGTCAGGTGGGTCAGCGACCGGGCGACCAGCTCGTCGCGGGCCGCCGGTGCCAGCCCCTCCAGCCCGAAGCCCAGGTAGACGGTGTCCGGGGTGACCACCGCCGACCCTTCCTCGAACGCCTGCTGACTACGCGACCAGTCGTTGGCCGCCGGGGTGGACCCGGTCGGCGGACCGGCCACCGTCCAGCCGCCGAGGTCCGTCTCGAACGACGTCTCGGCGACGGTGGCCCCGTCGACCACGACCCGGGTGTCGTCGATGAACAGGCCGAGGCCCTGGGTGGCCCAGTCGCTGGCGTAGCTGATCGAGACCTCCACCTGCCCGCCCGCGTACCCGGACAGGTCGGCCACGAACTCCTTCCAGCCGTTGGAGGTGCCGGTCGCCGCGTGCCACTGGCCGGTGCTGCCGGTCGGCGAACAGTCCGCGCCCTGGTAGTGGGCGAGGAACGGGTGCAGTTCAGCCACCCAGCCGGAGGCGCAGCTGTCCCCGGTCTCCTGGGTCGTCAGGCCCCCGGCGTCCGGCAGGGTGGTCCAGTCGTCGGTGCCGACCGCACGCGCCTCGACGAACATGAAGTCCCAGTTCGTCTCGATGTCGAACGAGGTGAAGAAGCGCAGCTCGGCGCTGCTCGCCCCGGTCAGGTCCACGGTCCTGGTGAGCCGCTTGTAGGACTCGTCGGACTGCCCGCTGAACAGGTACCACTCGCCGGTACGTGGATCGAACGGCGCGCCGCCCGGACGACCCCAGCCCACCGGAGCGGAGCTGGCGAACTGTGGGAACTGGGCCGGCGGCAGGAAACTCGACGTGGTCAGGAACGACGCGGTGTGGTCCTGGTTGCCCGCCGAGCCGTCGGCGTTGAGCGCGCCGGTGAACCCCGCGAACCGGCCCTCCTCGCCGAGCACCGGGTACGGCTGCCCGTCGGGTGACGTGCCGCCGTCGCTGACGTAGTTGTACGCCCCGAGCCAGTACTGCTGGAAGTCGTTCAGCAGCGGCAGGCAGGCCGGATCGTCCGCGTCGGTGCACTCCGGCGGGGCGTCCGGCAGGTAGCCGTACGATCCGTTGGCCGCCTGGGCGTACAGCGCGTACTTGCCGCTGACCAGCAGCTTGCCGCCCTCGTTGAGGTAGTCCCGGACGGACAGCTCGATGTCCACCGCCGCCTTCGCCACGGTGCCCGGCACCTGACCCGGCTCGCGCAGGATGATGTCGTCGCCGGTCTCCCAGACCACCGCGTCGTAGTGCGACAGCACCCCCAGGTGGTGCGGCGCGGTACGCCCCATCGCGTCGAAGTCGTACACGTCGCTGCTGCGCCCGGCCGCCTTCAGCGAGGCGGCGATCTCGTCGGCGTACTTCGCCGTGGTGGTGTCCTGGGCCGGGCTCACGCCGGTGACGTCCTCCACGGCCAGCACCAGCATGTCCCCGCCGATGTCGTCGTGCACCCGGTAGCTGAAGCGCTCGCTGCTGACCTTGCCCCGGCCCGGTCTGGTCGCGGTGAACCAGACCCGCACCCGGTCGCCGGGCCGGGCACCGGTGACCTTGCCGCGCATTTCGGCGTAGTAGTCGTCGTGGGTGTCGCCGTAGCGTTCACCGCCGCGCCACTCGCGGACCCGGGTGGATTTCGTCCGGCCCTCGTTGATCGACCAGTTCAGCTTGACGTTCTTCAGCGAGCGGCGGGTGATCGCGGCGACCTGCTGGGTCCGGCCGTACGACACGTCGAAAGCGTCCACCACGAAGTCCGGGGCGCTGCGGCCGACCACCGAGACCGGATCGTCAGGCCCGTGCGCCGACTTCGCCACCGACAGGGCGAACGGAATGTTCTTGGCCACCTCGGCGGCGATCAGCTCCTCGTCGTCGGGGAAGGTGAAGACGCTGACGCAGTCCTCCGGCAGCCACTGGTCGTCCGGATCCGACTCGGCCGCCGCCTGACAGGTGGACATCTCCGGAGTGAAGCCCAGCGTGCCGTAGCGCACCGTGGCGTGGCTGTCCGTGTCGCCGTTGGTGGTGTAAAGCTCGGCGGAGATGTCCGGGTCGTAGCCCGGCACCGCCGGGTTCGCGTCGTCGCCGACCATCGCCTCGTAGATCACGTCGTCGGGGGTTGGCGTGGCCACCTGCCAGCCGACGCCGTACAGCAGCAACTGCGCGGCGGAGTGGTAGTTGACGAAGAACTCGAACCTGAGCCGCTTGAACAACGCGTCCAGCGCCTTCGTCTCCGGCTCCGAGTTGGGTCCCGGCCCCCGGTAGGTGTCACTGGCCGGGTCCGGCGACGACCCCTCGTTGTCGTAGCCCCACTTGTAGCTGAAGTTACGGTTCAGGTCGACGCCGTCGGCTCCGGTGATCTGGCCGTCGTCGTTGTTGTCGCGCAGGTTCTTGCGCCACAGCCGGTTGCCGGGGGTGAAGGTGTGGTCGTAGCCGTCCGGGTTGAGCACCGGTATGAACCACAGCTCGGTGGTGTCCACCAGCCGGGTGATCTCCCGGTCGGAGCCGTAGCCGGTCAACACGTGGTGCATCAACCGGCGGGTCATCTCCGGCGTGATCCACTCCCGGGCGTGCTGGGTGCCGCCGTAGAGCACCGCCGGCCGCTTGCCGTCCTTGATCTTCTTCGCGTCCTTGGTGACCTTGATCGCGAGGATCGGCTTGCCCTGGGCCGACCGACCGATGCTCTGCACCTTGGTCAGCTTCGGATAACGGGCCGCGGTCGCGGTGATCTCGTCGCGGATGCCGCCGGGCTCGCTGTACGACCGGAAGGCCCGCCAGCCGGCCGCGCCCTGCTCCCGCAGCACCTGCGAGGCGTCCTTGCCGCGGACCTTCTTGACCTTGAGATCGACACCCTTGTGGGCCAGCCGGGCGGCCTCACCCCGGCTGAGTACCGTCTCGATCTCCGTCTTGCCGGACTGGTCGGGCGTCGCGCCGTGCCCGAGGTCGACACCGGCCTCCCGCAACTGGTGCAGCTGCGCGGGATCGACCGTGCCGACGTACACCTCCAGGCCGTCTCGGCCGTCGCGACCGCCCGGATCGGACGGTGGCCGTGCGCTCGCCGGTGCGGTCAGCACCAGCGCACCGACCAGAGTGAACACGCCGGCGATCGCCAGCCGTGTGCGCCTCATCCTGCCCCCTTTGATCGAAGGACTTCTGCGGCGAGCCTTGTGCCGGCCCCTACGCATGTCAATACATTCGGCGTAACATCCCGCTGCGGGTGGTCGGTGCAGTTAATCGCGCATTTCGCCGCACTCCGCATCAGCCCGATCGGTGCCAGGCACGGTGCGACCGGAGGCGCAGCGAAATCGACTTCACCAGGTCATGGGGCCGTGACGGACCCCGGCACCGATGCCTGCTCAGTGCCGATTGGCGCATCCGCCGTCCCCACGGCCGGTGCTGATCGACCGCGTCGGCGCCGCGCGGCGCCGACCAGAATGGCGACCGCGACGGACACCTCCGCGATACCAGCGGCTGCTGCGGTTCCGGTCGGCGTGAGCTCTGCGAACTGGGCGGCCAGCCCAACCAGAACGATGGTGGCAAGGGCAATGGCCGTCCGGGTCGCAGCGCGGTAGTCGCCGTCGCCGATTCGGCTCAGGGCAAAGGCCCGATTCACGGTGGCGAACGGAAGGGCGATCGCGAGTATTTGTAACCAAACTGCAGCCCCGGCAACGTCTAGATCGAGCACGTCGGAGGTGAGCCAGGGCGCGAAGCCGACGATGCCTGCCGAGATCACGAGTGCGGCTGCCGTCGTGATGACTTCGGCCTCGCGGCTGACGGGGCGTGGTGGCCCGATCCGATGGCGGCGGCGGGTCCGCATCGCCATCGGCACCCGGAGGCCACTGAACACGACCGCCACCAGCGCCTGGTAAATGCTGACCAGGGCCCCGTAGCAGCCCACCACGTGTGGACTGGCGACCAGAGATAGCGCTAGGGTCCCGGCTCGAGCGCTGAACGCATCCCCGATGCTGTAACCCATCAGCCTGCGGTTCAGCCTGAACGCCCCCTTTGCCGCCCGGACGGACAGCCCCGACCAGATCGGCGGAGCTCCGTTCCCGGCCTGGCGAACGAGAATCTCGACGGAGAGCAGGTAGACGCCGGCCCCGGTGGCCAAGGCTGCGGTCAACGGGACGCCGCCGACCAGCAGTCCGAGAGCCAACAGCCGGGTGCCGGTCGAGGCGGCGGAGACGCCGACGAACCGCAGCTGCCGGATCAGATCGCTGTAGCGCAGCTCGGCGAGGCTGTTGAGCATTAGCACGCATCCGGCCGCGATCAGAGCCGTGCTTGCGTAGCCCCGCGCTGCGTAAAGGCCGGAGAGCAGGCATGTGGCGGCTGCCATCACCGGCAACGCAATCAGCAGGCGTTGACTGCGTGCGGCCAGACGCTCGTGCTCGGTCCCGGAGACGTACAGCAGTGACGAACCACCCATCACCAGAATCGCGATCCAGGTCAGGGCCGCAGTCATGACGCTGTAAGCAGCAATCTGCCCGGTCTGGCCCTGTCGCGCCGCGTATGCCAACATTGCCGCGTTCAGCAGGCCATTGGCCAGACTGCTCGCCGATGTGACCAGGGTGTTGGTGCGGAGCTTGCTGTTGCCGGCTCGGGGGGACTGTGCCGTGACGTTGACCGTGGTTGGCATGCGTTCGGCCGTCAACCGATCAGCCGGATCTGGTCGAGAATGTTCGGGCCGCGTGCCTCGGCGCGCCACGACCGGTAGGCGTCACCGGCTGCGCGGCGCGCGGCGAGCCGCTCGGTCGGCGTCCGCCTGGCCAACTGGTCGAGTTGCTCGGCGAGAGCAGCCGGCGTGAGGTCCGCCAGCACGATGCCGCCACCCGCGCGAAGCAGCGAACTCCACGGCGTCTGGTCCGAACAGATGACCGGACAGGACGCGGACAGGCTCTCGGCGATCACGTGCCCGAAGTTCTCACCCTGTGTCGGAAAGACGAACGCGTCGTACCCGGCGAAGGTGGATGGCACGTCTCCAGGCCTGAGCTCACCCCCGTAGGCGAGGGTCACCGCAGGGGGAAGCTGCCGGGCAAGGTCCTGGCATTCGGCCCAGTACGCGGGATCCTCAACAGGACCGTACAGATCAAAAATTACCGGCCGGGTAATCCGGGCGAGAGCAAGGATCGTCAATGACAGGTTTTTGATCGGGTTAATTCGCCCGATGAAGACTAGCCGCAGCGGGCCGTCGAGCTCGACGGGTGCCATGGGTTCAAGAGGGAGCGCCACGTCGACTTGCCGGGTCTCTATCCGCGCCCGGGGAAAGACTTGGGCGATCGATTGCGCCTCGCGATCGCTGGTGGCGTGCCAGCGTACTCTCGACGACTTGATGAGCGGTCGCCACACCCTCAGGAACAACCGCTTTTTGAAGCTCTTCACCTTCAGCGCGCTCGGTGAGAGTTCACCCCGAGGGGCAATGAGAATCTCCCTCACCCGTAGGAGGCCGATGCGCGTGGCGACGATGGGCACGACCGCGAAGGTCGCCCACAGGCTGTTCACATATAGAAGGTCGAACATGGTGGACCGTAGCGTGCGGAGGATTCGGTACAACTGCCTACGGTTCTTCGCGTCGAGATAGTAGATTCGAGCCTGTCGACGCCGGACCCACTGGCCGGAGAGCCCGGAGTACGGCTGGTCGCAGCCAAGGTCCCGGTCTCTCGTGACCATCGTCACCTCGACGGCTGCCGACACGTCGTCCAGTAGTTTGGCCACGGAGCGTACCGGACCTCCGGCCCGGAATCCGGGCTCGAAGAAGTCGCACGTCAGCAGGACGCGATAGGGCTGCTTTGGTGACCCTGCTTGGGTCGGCCAGCCCGACTGGTCGATCAGTCGTGTCGGCTGAAAGGTGGTATTAGCAAGGCGTGCGCTGCGAATATTTCTCGCGGCTGCAGTGGTGTGCTCTTCGGCTGCATATCCGGAATTTTCAGCCACGTCTGGCCAACGAGTGAGAGCTCCAGAGGTGACGCCTCAATTGCGCCATCCGCCCTTTTGATCGACCGGCTTCGGGAGCGACTCTCGGCTAAAGTCGACGGTCATGGCAGCATCCATCGAACCGGTGCCTATGGTGGCGGAGGGACGACGTGGGCCGTTGCGGAGTTCGTCCCGCGGAATCCACGCCTTCCGGGTTACGCGGCGTCCGACGAGTATTCTCAGGCGGGGCTTCGTCGGTTCGACCTGGCTGGTCGCGGGCGCGCTGTGCTTCGTCCTCGACGGTGTCGAGTCGGCCGGCTGGCCTCGTCAGGGTGCCCTCGTACTGAGTGCCCTGTCGGCTCTGTTCGGGCTATGGGTCTTCTGGCGCGACGGTGCCTGCCGGATCACGGCAGTCGGCCTCTACCATCTGGCCTTCGCCCTCTTCGTCGGTTTCAGCGGGCTCTACCAGGTGGCGCGGGCATGGTCGGATGCTGCGGGAGCCTCCCTGTTCCCTGCGCTGGCGATCTGCTATTTCGTGCAGGTGACGACCTGGTTGCTCTTCTGGAGTGGGCTTGGGATACCCGATCTTCCGCCGGACGCCGGCCAAGCGGACGGCCGGACGGCCGGCTGGGCAATGCGGTGCGGTGCCGTCCTGCTGACGCTGGCGGTGGCCGGATCGACAATGATTCCCGGATCGGTACCGCTTGTGAACTCGGCCGGCTTCATCGGGGTCCTGCTCCTGTCCGCGGGCTTGCTGGGAGGGCCGATGCGCCGCTGGCTCCCGCTGGGCGCAGTGGTCATCGGAGTCGCCTTCGCGATCTATTTCATATACCTCTTCAACGGCTTTGGTCGTCTTGTTCTCGGGGCGCTCGCACTAGCCCTACTGGTGATCGCGGCCCACCGTGACCGACGGCGACTCACGAAGTCTCTCGTGTTGCTCGGCGCGGCCCCGGTCCTGCTGTTTCTTGCGGGGTTACGCGCCAGCGACGCCTCGGCGTCTCCTGGGGTGGAGGAGGACGGCTTCGAGTCGGCCGTCAGCCCGCTGCACTCGTTTGCCCAGCTACTCGACCTCCACGCGATGGGGTCGCTGCCTATGGCAATGGGAGAGACCTTCCTCAACGCGGCGGTCGGCTTGATTCCCCGCGCGATCTGGCCGGAAAAGCCGGTCGGGTTCGGTGCCGACCTGGTCCCGTTCCTGTCGCCCGAGTTGGCTGGTACGGCGCATTCCGAGGCCGCCCTATGGCATGGTGAGTGGCTGTTCAACTTCGGGCTGCCAGGGCTGGCCCTGATGATTCCGGTCACTGGCCTTGTGGTCCGTGCTATCGATTGGCTGCTGCTCCGCGCTTCATCGAAGCCGCTTGACCGGCCATCCGCGGTCGGCGTCTACGCCGGGACGATCCTCGCCGCCGTCGGTCTGTTCGACCTCGTCTGGGTGGGCAGTTTCACGTACGTGGTGCGCACCGGCGGCCGCCTGTTGGTGCTGCTCGCCGTGCTCCTGCTGTTGGCCTGGGGCGCGAGTCGTCTTCGCACCTCCGGCCACGCACCGGAGTCGTACTCGGTCGCAGGTTCCCGTCGTGCTGGTTCCCATCGTGCCGGTGGCGGAGCCCGGGCCGAACGCCGATCGGCGATGCAACAGCGCTCCTGCTCAAGCGGTCGTTTTAGTGGCCTGTGACGTTTCCGGAGATTGGCTGGCTCGTTTTTCGTCACGTGGCTGTCCGACCGACTGCGGCGGGCGTCTCGGCGACGACGAACGGAGCATCAGTGACTTCAACGACGACCGGCAGTTGTGTCCTCATCACCGGTGGCACCGGATCCTTTGGCCAGACGATGGTTCGTCATCTGCTCGCCCGCGGCGTCGACGAGGTCCGCGTGCTCAGCCGTGATGAGGCCAAACAGGACGCGATGCGGCGGCTCATCGGTGATCGACGAGTGCGCTACTACATGGGAGACGTCCGCGACCACGAATCGGTGTTGCACGCGAGTCGCGGCGTCCACCACATCTTCCACGCGGCGGCGCTGAAGCAGGTCCCGTCCTGCGAGTTCTTCCCGCTGGAGGCGGTGCGTACCAACGTGCATGGCACTGCCAACGTGGTGGATGCCGCCCACCGCAACGGTGTTGAGTCGGTGGTCGTGCTGAGCACCGACAAGGCGGTGCGCCCGGTCAATGCCATGGGCATGAGCAAAGCTCTGATGGAGAAGGTCGTGCAGGCGCACGCCCGGAACAACCCGGACAGCGCCACAGTCGTCTCCTGTGTTCGCTACGGCAACGTCATGTATTCGCGTGGATCGGTGATCCCGATGTTCATAGAACAAATTAAGGCCGGCCGTCCCCCCACCGTCACCGACCCCACCATGACCCGCTTCCTGATGTCCCTGACCGACTCGGTGGCGCTGGTGGAGCACGCCTTTCAACATGCCCGACCAGGTGACGTGTTCATCCGCAAGGCTGTCGCCTGCACCATCGGAGATCTCGCCGAAGCCGTCTGTCAACTTTTCGATGTGCCCGCGAAACTCGACGTCATTGGCATCCGGCACGGTGAGAAACGGCACGAGACGCTGGCCAGCCGGGAGGATCTGGCCCGTGCCGAGGACTTCGGCGAGTTCTTCAGAGTGCCGCTGGACGGCCGAGACCTGAACTACGCCCTCTACATCTCCGAGGGAGATCTGGGCGGCGCCTCGGCTGCGGACTTCGATTCCGCCAATGCGCTGCGGCTGAGCGTTTCCGAGATCGTGGAACTGTTGCTGACGCTGCCCGAGGTCCGCGTGGAACTGGACCTGTCGGATGCGGTGCCGGCATGCTGAGGTTGGCCATCACCGGCGCCGACGGCTTCCTCGGCTGGCATGTGCGGGTGTTGGTCCGGGCTCTCGGCTGGCCCGAGCCGGTCTGTCTGGGCCCCACCGAGCTGGCCGATCCGCAACGTGCCAGCGAGCTGCTGTCCGGGGTGGATCGCGTACTACACCTGGCGGGGCGCAACCGGGGCGAGCCCGACGAGGTAGCCGCAGGTAGTTTGCGGGCCACCGCGCAACTGGCCGCCGCACTACGAGCCGCCGATATCGCCCCGACCACGGTGGTCTATGCCAACTCGGTGCAGGCTGGGAACGGCACGCCGTACGGTGACGCGAAGGCCACCTCCGCCCGACTGCTCGCCGACACCGGACTGCCGCTCGATGACGTCAGGCTGCCCAACCTCTACGGCGAACACGGTCGCCCGTGGTACAACTCCGTTGTCGCGACATTCTGTCGGGTCCTAGCCGACGGTGGGCAGCCTGAGGTGCATGCGGATCGGGAACTCGATTTGGTGCACGTGACCGACGCCGCAGCCCGGCTGGCGGGGGTGCCGGTCGGTGGCTCCTGGGATCCGCGCATGCCCGTGCTTCGGGTCGGCGTACGCGAACTGGCCGAGCGGCTGGCGGCGACAGCGGCGACCTATCGCAACGGAGAGTTGCCTCTGCTGCGCGACCGACACGAGGTACGGCTATTCAACACCTACCGGTCGCACTGCTTCCCGGTGCACTACCCGCTGCCGTTGCCCCGCCGGGGCGACGCACGCGGTGATCTCGTAGAGACGGTCAGGACGCACGGCGGCGGCCAGACGTTCTGCTCGACGTCGTATCCAGCGGTCGCCCGGGGTGAACACTTCCACCTTGCCAAAATGGAGCGGTTCGTGGTGCTGCGCGGCTCCGCGGAGATCAGCCTCCGGCGCGTCGGCCACACCGAGGTGTTGCGGTTCACCGTGACCGGTGACGAACCGGTGGCAGTAGACATGCCGACCATGTGGGTGCACAAGCTGGTCAACACCGGTGACCACGAATTGGTCACCCTGTTCTGGACCAACGAGCTGTTCGACCCCACGCGCCCGGACACTTGGCCCGAGCCGGTGGACGCGGCAGTGCCGGCGCAGGCTGCGGTCGCCGTATGAAGATTGGCGTCGTCAGCCAGTGGTATCCCCCGGAGGGGGTGTTCATCCCGGGCAGCCTGGCACAGGGGTTGGCCGGTCGAGGACACACCGTCCGGGTGCTCACCGCCTTTCCGAACTATCCGTACGGCCGTATCTTCCCGGGATGGAAACAGCGCTGGAGACATCGGGAGACCGACGGGCCAGTAGCGGTACGACGGGTGCCCACGTATCCCAGCCATGACACCTCGGCGACCCGGCGGGCGCTCAGTCACCTTTCCTTTGGTGCCAGTAGCGTTCTGGCCGGTTCAGCGTGGTTGGCCGGAGTGGACGTCACATACGTCTACCATCCTCCGCCGACCGCGATTGCCCTCGCCGCCCTGTTACGCGCGACACGGCGTACTCCCGTCGTCCTGCATGTGCAGGACCTGTGGCCGGATTCGGTGACTGGGTCAGGCATGGCATCCGTCGGCCGACTGGGACGAGCGCTGGAGACGGGCATCGGGGAATTGATGCGGACCGCCTATCGGACCGCCGACGTGATCGTGACGATCTCACCGGTCATGGCGGAGCAGGTGGTTGCCCGCGGCGCGGACCCGGACCGGGTCAGAGTTGTTTTGAATTGGACCGACGACTCTCTGTTCCGGCCGGTGCCGGTCACGCCGGAAGCGCGGTCGGTCCTGGGACACCGCGGTCGCTGCACCGTCATGTTCGCTGGGAACCTCGGACTCCTGCAGGGGCTCGACACCGCAGTTCGTGCCGCCGCAGCAGTCCGTGAGCGGATGGACTTGGTCCTGGTCGGCTCCGGTGCCGACGAGGACCAGATCCGACGGCTCGCCGTGGAGTCGGGCGCCGACAACGTGCGATTCGTGGGCCGCCGGCCGGCGAACGAGATGGCCGCGCTGTACGCGGCGGCCGATTTTCAGCTGATCTGCCTGCGGGACTTGCCAGAGCTGCGCGGCGCGACCCCGTCCAAGCTGCAGGCCGCGATGGCCTGCGGTGTGCCGGTCATCGCATCGGTCGCAGGAGACGCGGCGGCGCTCATCCAATCGAGCGGCGGTGGACTCGTCAGCCGGCCGGGGGACTGGCGGGCCTTGGCCGCCCGCTTCGCCGAGGCCGCCGCGCTGCCCCGGCAACGTCGTGACGAAATGGGACGCCAGGCCCGACAGGTCTATCAGGACCGGATGTCGCTGCGCGTCGGCGTCGACCAGTTCGAGGACATCCTCGCCAAGTTGAACACGCGCAGGGGGCGCAGATGACACGCATTATGACAGTGGTGGGGACTCGGCCTGAGATCATCCGGCTGTCCCGGGTCATCAGCCGGCTCGACGACACCGTGGACCACTCGCTGGTGCACACCGGACAAAATTGGGACAAAACTCTCTCCGACGTCTTCTTCACCGAACTGAGGCTGCGCGAGCCGGACCGTTTCCTGCGGGTGGACACGTCCTCGTTGGGGCGGGTGCTGGGTGGCGTGCTGGTTGGGATCGAGGCGGCCATCGCCGAACTGCGGCCGGATGCGCTCCTGGTGCTGGGGGACACCAACAGCTGTATCGCCGCCTTGATGGCACGGCGGCTGCGCGTACCGGTCTACCACATGGAGGCCGGAAATCGCTGCTTCGACCTCAACGTGCCGGAGGAAACCAACCGTCGGCTGGTCGACCACGTCGCCGACTTCAACCTCGTCTACACCGAACACGCGCGACGCAATCTCCTCGCCGAAGGTCTGCATCCGCGCCGGATCCTGCACACCGGGTCGCCGATGCGCGAGGTGCTGGAGCACTACCGGCCCCAGATCGAGAGGTCTCGGGTCCTCAACCAGCTCGACCTGACCTCCGGCCGCTATGTCGTGGTGAGCGCTCACCGGGAGGAGAATGTCGATGATCCCGCTCGGCTGCGGCGGCTGCTCGACTGCCTCGCCGCAGTCCGGGACCGCTGGGGTCACCCGGTGCTGGTTTCCACCCATCCGCGTACCCGTAAGCGGCTTGAGGCCCTGGCACCCGACGCTACCGTGCTGGACGGCATCGCATTTCACGAACCGTTCGGGCTGATCGACTATGTACATCTGCAGTCCCGCGCGTTCTGCACCCTGTCGGACAGCGGGACCATAAGTGAGGAATCAGCCATCCTCGGCTTCCCGGCGGTCACTCTGCGGGAGTCGATTGAACGTCCTGAGGCGCTGGACGCTGGCGGCATCATCATGACCGGCCTGGATGCGGCGGGCGTGGTCGAGGCCGTGAAAGTCACCGTTGAGCAGGTCGCCGCCGACGGAGTTCCCTGTTCGGCCGATTACCGGGTGCCGGACACCTCCCGGCGGGTGGTGGATTTCATCTTGTCCACGGTCCGACGGCACCACGAGTGGGCGGGCATCCGCCGCTAGACCGCGCTTGAGAAGCCCGGGGCCGGCGATCCAAATGGGTCGCCGGCCCCTTTGACATTCCGTCAGGTACGGGATCAGCGGGGTGTGGGCAGCTCGACGACACCATCCTGGACCGGTCGGGCAGTTGGTTGGTCGCTGAGGCGGGCGAGTTCAGCGATGACCTTTTCCGGGTCGTCGAAGGGGTCGAGGCCGCTGACCTCCAGTGGATCGAGTGGGGGCACCGCGACGTGCGACACCAGCGGGTGCAGCGGGCGGGCGTCGGTCTCGCCGGTGCCGAGCAGGTCCTCGTGCAGCTTCTCGCCCGGACGCAGGCCGGTGTAGACGATCGGCACGTCGCTGCCGGCCTGCTCGGCCATCTGCCGGGCCAGGTCGGCGATGCGGACCGGCTCGCCCATGTCCAGCACCAGTGCCTCACCGTCGCGGCCGATCTCGGCGGCCTGGAGCACCAGGTGCACCGCCTCCTGCATGGTCATCAGGTACCGCGTCACCTCGGGGTGGGTGACGGTGAGCGGGTTGCCCGCCTCGATCTGCCGCTGGAAGGCGGTGACCACCGAACCCCGGCTGCTCAGCACGTTGCCGAAGCGGACGCTGAGGAAGGTGCCGGGGAAGCGTGAGGCGGCGTGCGCGGTCAGCCGCTCGGTGATCCGTTTGGAGTAGCCCAGGACGCTTATCGGGTCGGCGGCCTTGTCGGTGGAGATGTTCACGAACTTGGCCACGTCCTGGCAGGCGTCCAGCACCGACAGCGTGCCCCACACGTTCGTCTTCACCGCCTCGCCCGGGTGCCGTTCGAGCAGGGTGAGGTGCTTGAGCGCGGCGGCGTGGAAGATGATCTCCGGACGGCGTTCCCGGATTATCCGCCGGATCGCCTCGTCGTCGCGCAGGTCGGCCAGGATCAGCTCGGGCCCGTCCAGCATGGCCCGGCCGTTCAGCGACATCTGGAGCGCGTGCAGGGCCGACTCGTCGCGGTCGAGCATCATCAGCTCGCCCGGGTCGGCCTTCATCACCTGGCGGCACAGTTCCGAGCCGATCGAGCCGCCGGCGCCGGTGACCAGGATCCGCCGGCCGGTGAGGCCGTTGGTCCGTACCGCCATCTCGGCGACCACCTGCCGGCGGCCGAGCAGGTCGCTGATCCGTACGTCGCGTACGTCGGTCACGGTGATCCGGTGGTCGACCAGGTCGCGTACCGGCGGGAGCACCTTGAACGCCGCGCCGGTGTTCAGGGTGGCCTCCCGGATCTGCCGGATGAGCGCGGCGTCGGCGTTGGCGACCGAGAAGATCACGGTGGTGGCGCCGGTGCGGCGTACCGCCTCGGCGACGTCTCCGCGCCCACCGAGCACCCGGATGCCGTCGACGCAGAGGTTGCGCTTCTCCGGGTCGTCGTCGAGGGCCCCGACCGGCCGGTAGCGGCTGCGTGGGTCGGTGAGCAGCGCGTGGAGCAGTCCCTGGCCGGCGTCGCCCATCCCGAACAGCAGCACCGGGGCCGACGAGCGGACGTCCGGACGCAGGGCCAGGTCACGCCGGTGCCGGTAGGCGAACCGAACGGCGAGCATGAACAGCAGGGCGAGCGCGCCGCCGACCAGCGGCGTGCTCGCCGGCACCGGCCGTTCGCCAGCCGGCAGTACGCCGAGCAGGACGATCGCGATGGTGGTGAGGGCGGTTCCGGCCAGCCCGCGTACCTCCTGGAGGCTGCCGAGCGGGTGGCGTCCCGAGCGCACCCGGCGCGCCCCGGCCACCGCCACGTGCAGCCCGGCGGCGATCAGCCCACAGCCGGCGGCGCGGGTCAGTTGGGTGGTGGTCAGGGCGAACTCGTAGCGGGTCCAGGCGGCAGCGACGAACCCACCCACCCAGGCCGTGGCGTCGATGGCGAGAAACGCCAGGGTGCGCCATCGGGTCCTGCTCCGGCGCGCCGTCGGGTCCGGGTGCCGGCTGGTCTGTGTGTCCCGCATCTGCGGCTCCTGTGCTGTCGACCACTTCCGCCCGGGGCGAGCGGAAGGAGCAATACGCTCCTGTCCTTGTTACATGCCTTATGAGTGTTTTGTGGGCTTTTCGGGGATTGCTGGTTGATCGCCGCGGGCCTGATGACCAGCCGGGCCATCGCTGCTGGCCACCGGCCGGATCAGCGAGCTGGTACGCCCTTGACCACGACACCGGCGGGCACGTCCCGAACCACGCAGGCACCCGCGCCGACAGTGCTGTCCCGACCCACCCGCAGCCCCTGCAACACGGCGGCGGTGGTGCCGACGAGTACGCCCTCCGCCAGCCGACACTCCCCGGAGATCGCGGCCAGCGGATTCACCGACACGTGGTCGGCCAGCTCGCAGTCGTGTCCGACGGTGCAGTTCTGGTTGAGATGCACGTGCCGCCCGAGAGTGACGTTCGTGGTGACCCGCGCCCCGGCGAAGGCGACCAGACCGGGGCCGTGCCGCAGGTCCGGGCCGAGCGTGGCGTCGGGGTGTACGAGACTGGCCGCCGCTGTGTCGTACCGGTCGACCCGTTCGGCGACCGCGCGCCGGACCCGAGGGTCGCCGATACCGATGACGTGGTGGGTGTCGGCGGGCGCCTCGGCGAACCAGGACAGACCACCGAGAAACGGCACGTCGAGTCGCTGCACCCGCTTGAGGTTCACCTCGCTCGGCCGGTCGTCGACGAAGCCCAGGACCTGCCACCGCGGCAGGAGAGCGGCGGCGTTCACGGCACGGGTGATGGTCAGGACCTCCCGACCGTGCCCGCCGCATCCGACGATGACCAGGGGTACCGTCACGGTGCCGGAACTCCGGTCCGGGCGGCCAGGAACTCGTCGATCGCCGAGAGCACGGCGGTGACCTGCGCTTCGGTGAGGGCGCTGCCGCTGGGCACGGTCAACCCTTCGGCGTAGAGCCGTTCGGCGGCTCCGGTGAGCCGACTCTCCGCGTCGGCGTACGCCGGTTGCAGGTGCATCGGCTTCCACACCGGACGGGTCTCGATGTTCCGGGCGGACAGGTGGGCGGCCAGGTCCGCCGCGGTCCAGCCGGAACGGCGCGGGTCGACCCGGATGCTGGTGAGCCAGCAGTTGGAACCGGCGTCCTCGGCGCCGACCAGCGCGGCCCCGGGCACCGGGGCGAAGAGTTTGGCGTACCGGTCGCGCAGCCGCCGGCGCCGGTCGATCATCCCGTCCAGCCGGATCAGCTGAGCCCGCCCCAACGCCGCGAGCAGGTTGCTCAACCGGTAGTTGTATCCGGTCTCCCGGTGCTCGTAGTGCGCCACCGGCTCGCGCGCCTGGGTGGACAGGTGCCTTGCACGGTCGAGCAGCGCCACATCGTCGCCGACGAGCATGCCACCGCCGGAGGTGGTCATGATCTTGTTTCCGTTGAAGGAGAGGGCGCCCACCCGGCCGAAGGAACCGGCCGGTCGGCCGAGATGTGTGGCACCGAGCGCTTCCGCGGCATCCTCAATCACCGCGACGTCGGCGGCGGCGCAGATCGGCAGCAGCGCGGCGTAGTCGGCACAACTGCCGAACATGTCGACCGGGATCACCGCGCCGATCCGCTCCCCGCGCGAGCGCAGGTCCCGCAGCAGTTCAGCGACGAGGGCGACGTCGAGGTTGCCGGTGCGCGGATCGCAGTCGACGAAGACCGGTCGCGCTCCGGTGTAGCGGACCGCGTTGGCGGTGGCCACGAAGGTCAGCGTCGGTACCAGCACCACGTCTCCCGGGCCGACGCCGAGCCCCAACAGTGCCAGGTGCAGCGCGGCGGTGCCGGAACTGACCGCCACCGCGCCCCGGGTGCCGACCCGGGCGGCGACCTCCCGCTCGAAGGCGTCGAGATCCGGCCCGACCGGCGCCACCCACCCGGAGCGCAGCGCCGCGATCAGGTACGACTCCTCCAGCGGTCCGATGTCCGGCGCGGACAGGTGAATGGTGCCGGTCATCGTCGGCTGCCGAGGAACTCGGGCATGGTGGCGTTGCCGTCGGCCGAGATGCCGTCCCGGCGCAGCACCGTGCCGACGGTTGCGGCCAGGATCGACAGGTCGAGGCGGAGGCTGCGGCTGGTCACGTATTCCACGTCGAGCGAGAACTTGGCGTCCCAGTCGAGGCTGTTGCGTCCGCGTACCTGGGCCAACCCGGTGATGCCGGGGCGCACCTCGTGCCGACGCGCCTGGGTGGGGGAGTACCGGCTCAGGTACTGCGGCAGCAGCGGTCGGGGACCGACGAGGCTCATGTCACCCCGCAGCACGCACCAGAGCGTCGGCAGCTCGTCCAGACTGGTGGCCCGCAGCCAGCGGCCGAGCGGGGTGAGCCGGTCGGCGTCGGTCAGCAATCCCCGGGCCGAATCGGGCGCCCGCATGGTGCGAAATTTGATCAACTCGAACGGCCGGTCGTCTCGTCCGATGCGGCACTGCCGGAAGAGCACCGGTCGGCCCAGCCGTACCGCGACCGCCGCCGCGACCACCGCCATCAACGGCGCGGTCAGCAGCAGCAGCACGGTCGCGACGACCACGTCGAACAGCCGCTTGACCGGGTCGTCCGGCCGCGCGGGCCGGGGCGAGCGCGTCGGCGCGGTCACCGAGGATACGGGCACCGTTCTGACCTCCGTACGTCAAACGGTCATAGCAGACAAACGGGTTGTATCAGACTGAGCGCTCGTGATTTCGGAAAATGGCGACAGTCAACACGGATCCCGACACGTCAACCCGCGAGGACATGCAAAGGACACGCGTCCCGGCGCGCCGCGTCAGCTCGGGTGTGTCGCTCAGCCGCTGGTCAGAGGTCCGCGTCGGCCGCGTCGAGCCGCCGCTGCAACATGATCCGCAGCGGTAGCGACTCGCCGTCCCGAGCACCTTCGCCGACGATCAGCGGGGCCGGGTCGGGCTGCGGATCGGCACCGAGGAGCCGGGCGCGCAGTGAGCGCGGCACGGTCAGCAGGTGAAAACGACCGTGCACGTCGACCGCCCGGCTGCGCGCCCGGTCGATGTACCAGCCGTGCAGGCCGGTCCGGTAGCGGGCCCGGCCGTCATGCGACCGGGCGACGAGTCGGGTGGTGGCCAGGCCGCGCCGCCGCGCCTCGGCGACGAACGCGCTGACCAGTGCCGCCGCCTCCGCCTGCTCGGCCTCCCGGCGCCGCTGTGCGGCCGCCGCGTGCGCCAGCACCGCCTGCCGCTGCGTCTCCCGCCACTCCGCGCCGCCGTCGCTCCCCACCCCCCGACGGTACGCCCGCCGCCCGCCGCCCGCCGCCCTCCCCACCCCCTACCCCTGGCGCCGTCAGCAACTTCAGTGATGCTGCGGTCTCGCGACGGGTTGAGGCAGCACCATCCCCGAAGTTGTCCGATGTGTTGAACCCGGATCGGGGTGTGGGTTGGGGCCCTTTGCTCTGCTTCAACCCACGCACCAGCGGTGCAGCGGAACCGTTGCGTCCGTTGAAGCAGAGCAAAGGGCGCGAGGTGGTATATGGCTCGGCCGTTGACGAGAGGGCTCTCTCTAGAGCAGGCCGGCGCGGCGCAGCGCGTCGGCCATCGCGCCGTCGGCGGGTGCCGCCGCGCCGCGTCCCTGGCGCACCTGCCCGCCCTGCGCGCCACGGCCCTGGCCGCCCTGCCCGCCCTGGCCGGTACGGCCCTGTCCGCCCTGCCCGTCGCGGCCCTGGCCACTCCGACCGCCCTGGCCACTCCGACCGCCCTGGCCAGCGCGGTCCTGCCCGGCCGCGCCGTCCCGGCCGCCACCGCGTCCGGCGCCGGGCTCGGACTCGTCGTCCAGGCGCAGGGTCAGCGAGATGCGCTTGCGCGGTACGTCGACGTCCAGCACCTTGACTTTCACCACGTCGCCGGACTTGACCACGTCGCGCGGGTCCTTCACGAAGGTGCGGGACATCGCCGACACGTGCACCAGCCCGTCCTGGTGCACGCCGACGTCCACGAACGCGCCGAACGCGGCCACGTTGGTGACCACGCCCTCCAGCACCATCCCCGGCGTCAGGTCACCGATCTTCTCCACACCCTCGACGAAGGTCGCCGTCTTGAACTCCGGCCGGGGGTCGCGGCCCGGCTTCTCCAGCTCGGCGAGGATGTCGGTGACGGTGGGCAGGCCGAACGTCTCGTCGACGAAGTCGGTCGCGCGCAGCCCGCGCAGGATGGAACTCTTGCCGATGATCGACCGCAGGTCCTGGCCGGTGCTGGCCAGAATCCGGCGCACCACCGGGTACGCCTCGGGGTGCACGCTCGAGGAGTCCAGCGGGTCGTCGCCGCCGGGGATGCGCAGGAAGCCGGCGCACTGCTCGAACGCCTTCGGGCCGAGCCGGGCCACCTTCTTCAACTCGGCCCGGGTACGGAACGGACCGTTGGCGTCCCGGTGCAGCACGATGTTCTCGGCCAGCCCGGCACCGATGCCGGAAACCCGGGTCAGCAGCGGCGCGGAGGCGGTGTTGACGTCCACGCCGACGCCGTTGACGCAGTCCTCCACCACCGCGTCCAGCGACCGGGACAGCTTCACCTCGGACAGGTCGTGCTGGTACTGCCCGACCCCGATGGAGCGCGGGTCGATCTTCACCAGCTCGGCGAGCGGGTCCTGCAACCGGCGGGCGATGGAGACCGCGCCGCGCAGCGACACGTCCAGCCCGGGCAGTTCCTGGGCGGCGTACGCGGAGGCCGAGTAGACCGACGCGCCGGCCTCGGAGACCACGACCTTGGTCAGCTTCAGCTCCGGGTGCCGTTTGATCAGGTCACCGGCGAGCTTGTCGGTCTCCCGGCTGGCCGTGCCGTTGCCGATGGCGATCAGCTCGACCCCGTGCGCGGCGGCCAGCGTGGCCAGGGTGTGCAGCGAGGCGTCCCACTGCCGGCGCGGCTCGTGCGGGTAGATCGTGTCGGTGGCGACCACCTTGCCGGTGGCGTCCACCACGGCCACCTTCACCCCGGTCCGCAGACCCGGGTCCAGTCCCATCGTGGGCCGGGCGCCGGCCGGCGCGGCCAGCAGCAGGTCCCGCAGGTTGGTGGCGAAGACCCGGACGGCCTCCTCCTCGGCCGCCTGCCACAGCCGCATCCGCAGGTCCGCGCCGAGGTGGATGAGGATGCGGGTACGCCACGCCCAGCGCACCGTGTCGGCCAGCCACTTGTCGGCGGGCCGCCCCCGGTCGCTCACCCCGAACCGGCCGGCGATGGCGGCCTCGTAGCGGGTCGGCCCGCTGGCCACCGCGTCGACGTCGCCGTCGGTCTCCGGATCCATGGTCAGATCGAGTACGCCCTCCTTCTCGCCCCGGAACATGGCCAGGATGCGGTGCGAGGGCAGCTTCGGGTACGGCTCGGCGAAGTCGAAGTAGTCGGCGAACTTCGCCCCGGCGCTCTCCTGTCCCTCGCGTACCCGGGACACCAGCCGGCCCCGCGACCACATCTGCTCGCGCAGCGTGCCGATCAGGTCGGCGTCCTCGGCGAACCGTTCGATCAGGATGGCCCGCGCCCCGTCCAGCGCGGCGGCGGCGTCGGCCACCCCCTTGTCGGCGTCGACGAAGGTCGCGGCGGTCGCGCGCGGGTCCTGGGTCGGGTCGCCGAGCAGCGTGTCGGCGAGGGGCTCCAGCCCCGCCTCGCGGGCGATCTGCGCCCGGGTCCGCCGCTTCGGCTTGTACGGCAGGTAGATGTCCTCCAGGCGGGACTTCGAGTCGGCCGCCATGATCTGCGCTTCCAGGGCCTCGTCGAGCTTGCCCTGGGAACGGATGGACTCCAGCACCGCCGCGCGCCGCTCGTCCAGCTCCCGCAGGTACCGCAGGCGCTCCTCCAGGGTGCGCAGCTGGGTGTCGTCGAGCAGGCCGGTGGCCTCCTTCCGGTACCGCGCGATGAACGGCACGCTGGCACCACCGTCGAGCAGCTCCACGGCCGCGCGTACCTGGCGCTCGGCGACGCCGAGTTCCTCGGCGATCCGCTGATGAACAGAGAGGGTCACGATGTCGCTCCGCCTTCGGGTGTGGGTTCCGTGGTGCATTCTGCCGGGCTACCGTGGCGATCATGGAACCACCTGCGGACCCCCGGGCGCGCCGACTCTTCGGTGGCAGCGCGCGGGCCCTCGGCGACCTGGCGACCAGCCCGTTCCGGGCCGACCGGGACCGCATCGTCGGCTCGCCGTTCTTCACCCGGCTCGGTGGCGTCACCCAGGTGGTCAGCCCGGGCGGGTCCGGGCTGCTGGTGCACAACCGGCTCACCCACAGTCTCAAGGTCGCCCAGGTGGCCCGGGCGATAGCCGAGCGGCTCACCGCCGACGGCCAGCAACGCGACCTGGTGGAGAAGCTGGGCGGCTGCGACCCGGACGTGGTGGAGGCCGCCGCGCTCGCCCACGACCTCGGTCACCCGCCCTTCGGGCACCTGGGGGAGCGGGTGCTGGACCGGCTGGCCCGGCACCGGCTCGGCCTGACCGACGGGTTCGAGGGCAACGCCCAGTCGTACCGGATCGTCACCTCGACCGAGATCCGGGGCGCGGCGACCACTGGCCTGGACCTGACGGCGGCGGTGCGGGCGGCGATGCTGAAGTACCCGTGGACCCGGCTGGACCACCCCGACCCGCATCCCCGGACGATGGATCCGCCGCCGCGCGGCGCCACCCCGCCGCCGGACGACCCGGACAGCGGCTCGTTGAAGTTCGGGGCGTACCGCACGGAGCTGGACGACCTGCGGCAGGCGCGGGCACCGTTCGCCGGCCGGATCGCCGACTGGCAGCAGACCGTCGAGGCGTCGGTGATGGACACCGCCGACGACATCGCGTACGCCATCCACGACGTGGAGGACTTCTACCGGGTGGGTGTGCTCCAGCAGGGCGCGGTGGCCGCCGAGCTGATGGCCTGGCAGCGCGAGGGCGGCCACCTGCGGGCGATCACCGATTCCGCGCTGGCCACCTCGGCCCGTCGGCCCGGCTCGTCGATCGAGCGGCTGCGCCGCCAACTGCACCACAAGGACGCCTGGATCGCCGACGACGAGGCCTTCGCCGCCGCCGTCGAACACGTCCGGGAGGAACTTGTCGAGGGGCTGCTCGCGTTGCCGTTCGACGGTTCGATCGAGGCGGAGCAGTACGTGGCCCGCTTCTCCGCCCGGTGGACCGCCCGTTTCGTGGACGCGATCACCGTCGTCGAGCAGCCCGCCGTACGTTCCGGGCACGTGCTGCTGGCCTCGGCGCAGTGGCACGAGGTGCAGGTGCTCAAGTTCGTGCACCACCGGTTCGTGCTGGCCCGTCCCGACCTGGCGTTGCACCAGCGTGGTCAGGCGCGGCTGCTCGACACCCTGGTCGAGGCGCTGCGGGAGTGGCTGCTCGACCCGGAGGAGGAGTCCCGGCTGCCCCGGCGGCTGCACGACCTGGTGGAGCTGGCCGAGGCGGAACTGCATCCGCGTACCCCGGACCGGATCGGCAAGGCGCGCGGCCGGGCCATCGTGGACTTCGTCGCCCAGCTCACCGACGGTCAGGCGGTGGCGATGCTGGACGCGCTCTCCGGCCGCTCCGGCGCCCTCTGGACCGACGCCTTCGTCCTCTGAGGCGACCCGGCTCGGGTCCGTCGGGGCAGCGGCTACTCAGGCGATGGCCTGCCACCAGCCGTCGACCGGCGGCGGGTCGTCGACCACCACCCGCTCACCGGGGCGTGGCACGGCCAGCCGCACGTCGCGGGCCTTCGCCTCGGCCAAGAGCCGGTCCACCGGCTCGGACCAGTCGTGCAGCGCGAGGTTGAACGTGCCCCAGTGCACCGGCAGGAACAGCCCACCGCGCAGGTCCAGGTGGGCGGCGACGGCCTCCTCCGGGAACATGTGGATGCCGGGCCAGGCCCGGTCGTACGCGCCGATCTGCATCAGCGTCACGTCGAACGGCCCGTGCGCGGCGCCGATCTCGGCGTACCCGCCGAAGTAGCCGGAGTCTCCGGTGTAGTAGACGCGGCGCTGCCGACCGGCCACCACCCAGGAGCTCCACAAGGTGCCGTTGCGGCGCAGGCCCCGACCGGAGAAGTGCTGGGCGGCGGTGCAGGAGATTTCCAGCTCGGCCACCCGGTGGGTCTGCGACCAGTCCAGCTCGATGATCCGCTCCGCCGGTACGCCCCAGCGGTCGAGGTGGGCACCGACCCCGAGCGGCACCAGGAACGGCGCCGACTGCCGGGCGGTCAGTTCCCGCACCGTGCCCATGTCGAGATGGTCGTAATGGTCGTGCGAGATCAGGATCGCGTCGAGGCGGGGCAGTTCGTCGAGGCGTACCGGCGGTTGGTGCAGCCGGCGCGGGCCGACTGCCGTCGAGGGGGAGCACCTGTCGCTCCACACCGGGTCCAGCAGCACCCGTCGACCCTCGATCTCGATCAGGGCGGAGGCGTGGCCGTACCAGACGACGTTCAGCTCGCGCGCCGGGTCGATGCCGGTCTCGGCGGCCGGCCGCAGCAGTGGCACGGGTGCGCCCGGCCGACGCTTCTGCTTGCCGAAGAGCAGTTCCCGGAACAGGTTGCGGTCGGAGGCGGGCACCATCGTGCGGGTGTCCGCCCGGTTGTGGAAGGTGCCGTCGCGGAACTGTGGTGACCGGGCCGCCCGTTCGGCCCGCGCGCCGGCCAGCCGGCCGCCGATCGCGGCCGGCACGTTACGTGCGGCCCAGGCCGCGGTGGCGAGTCCGGCCACCGCGGCCAGGCCCGCCACCGACCCGGTGATTCGCCGACCGGTGGTACGTCCGCTCGGCTCGTTCGGCGCCCGCATGGTCCCCCCTCTGTTGATCCCCGAGGTCCACGGTAGCCGCCGCCGGCCGGGTTCAGCCGCCGTTGCTGGGGCGGTACAGGTGCTTGCGGTGGGTGGTGCCGGTGCCGCCGACACCGGCGGTCAGGTCCATGACCCGTCGGCCCCACCGGGCGCGTGCCTGCACGGCGGGGTGGGTGGCGCCGAAGTCGTCCGCGTCGGCCTGCCCGTCGGCGAAGAGGGCGTACGTCACCAGTGGCGCGCCGGCGGTGTCGAAGATCACTCCGGCTTCGTGGCGGGCGTCGGCGAACCAGCCCGCCTTGGTGGCGACGCGGGCCCGTTCGGCGGAGGACATCTCGCGACGTACCCCGTCGGTGAACGCCACCGGCGAGCGCAGCAGTCGCAGCACCCGGTCGGTCGAGGCGGGGGAGAGCAGGGTGCCGGCGACCAGCGCCCGCAGCAGGTCATGGGTCTCCCGGGGCGTGCTGGTGCCCAGGAAGAAGCGGTTCGGGTTGGCCACCGGCTGCACCTGCGTGTTCGGGAAGCCCTTAGCGACCAGGATCTGGTTGATCTCAGCGGCCGGGCAGACCAGCCCGCAGAGCCGGACCGCGGTGTCGTCGGAGACGGTCAGCAGGTTCGCCAGGACGTGGCCGACGGTCACCAGACTGGGGTAGGCGCCGTCCAGGCTGAAGATGCCGTCACCGCCGGTCACCACGATCGCCTCGGTCACCTCCACCTGGTGGTCGAGGGTGAGCAGGCCCCGGTCGACCTTGTCCAGCACCGCGACCGCCACGGCGATCTTGTTGACGCTGTACGCCTCGATCCGCAGGTCCGCCGACTCGTTCACCGCGACCAGCGGCCCGTCCGGACCGGCCAGGCTGACGTACGCCTGCCAGTTGCCGCCGGCCCGGCTGCTCACCCGGTGGAAGGCCGCGGCGATGCGGGCGGCGAGCCGTTCGCGGTCACTGCCCGCCTCGCCACCCGTGCCCGCCTGCTCGGTCGGGTCAGCGGCGGCGGGCATCGCGGTGCCGAACACGGCGCCGGCCGTCGCCACGGTGCCCAGGCCGAGCGCGGTCCTGCGGTCCATCCGAATGGTCACTCGTCTCTCCCGTCGGTGCCCTGGTGTGTCCAGGACACACCCTAGGCGGACGGATCGACGTAGGTGACCCCGTCGATGGGCTCACGGGGCGAGGACGACCTTCACACAGCCGTCCTGCTTCTTCTGGAACATCTCGTACGCCTGCGGCGCCTGCTCCAGCGGCAGCCGGTGGGTACGCAGGTCGGTCACGCCGAGCGGGTCGTCGTCGGTGAGCAGCGGGATGATCTCGTCGGTCCAGCGCCGCACGTGGCACTGACCCATCCGCACCTGGATGCCCCGGTCGAACATCTCCATCAGCGGCAACGGGTCGACCTCGCCGCCGTACACCCCGGAGATGGAGACGGTGCCGCCGCGCCGGACGGCCTTGAGCGCGGCCTTGAGCGCGACCAGCCGGTCCACCCCGACCTTGTCGATCATCGGCTGGGCGAGCTTGTCCGGCAGCAGCCCGGCGGCGGCCTGGCCGAGCTTGCCCAGCGGCGCGCCGTGCGACTCCATCCCGACCGCGTCGATCACCGCGTCCGGCCCGCGCCCGTCCACCAGGTCGATCAAGGTGCCGGGCACGTCGTCGAGTTGGGAGATGTCAAGCACCTCCACGCCGTGCCGGCGGGCCATCTCCAGCCGCTCCGGCACCACGTCGAGGCCGATCACCCGGTCCGCGCCGAGGTGGCGGCCGATGCGGGCACAGAACTGCCCGACCGGCCCCAGCCCGAAGACCGCCAGGGTGCCGCCGGGTGGGGTGTCGGCGTACTTCACCGCCTGCCAGGCCGTCGGCAGGATGTCGGAGAGGTAGAGCCACCGCTCGTCCGGCCCGTCGTCCGGCACCTTGACCGGACCGAACTCGGCGAACGGAACGCGGAGGAACTGGGCCTGCCCGCCGGGCACCGCGCCGTAGAGGGAGGTGTAGCCGAACAGCGCGGCGCCCTTGCCCTCGGCGGTGACCTGGGTGGTCTCACACTGGGCGTAGAGCTGCCGCTGGCACATCCAGCAGGATCCACAGGAGATGTTGAACGGCACCACCACCCGGTCGCCGGGCTTGAGGCGGGTAACCCCCGACCCGACCTCCTCGACGATGCCCATCGGCTCGTGACCGAGGATGTCACCCGGCTTGAGGTAGGGCCCCAGGACTTCGTACAGGTGCAGGTCCGAGCCGCAGATGGCGGTCGAGGTGATCCGCACGATCGCGTCGGTCGGGTCCTCGATCCTCGGATCGGGCACCTCCTCGACCCGTACGTCCCGCTTGCCGTGCCAGGTAAGTGCCCGCATGTCGCCCCCTAGTCGCCGCCGTCCCCGTAGCTGACCTGCTACCCGCGCCAGCGCCCCCTAACCGGCCTACCCCACCTCCCGCAAGGTTGATCATGAGGTTGGCGGCGGCTTGAAGATCAACAACTGCCGCCAACCTCATGGTCAACGGAGGAAATCCGGTCGGGGTGGGGTCAGGTGCCGGGGGTGTCGGCGCGGCGGGTGGTTGCCGTCAGGTAGTCGCGGTTGAGGCGGCCGATGGTGGTCAGCGGGATGCCCTTGGGGCAGACCACGGTGCACTCGCCGGCGTTGGTGCAGCCGCCGAAGCCGGCCTCGTCGTGCGCGTCGACCATGCCGATCACCCGGGTGTAGCGCTCGGGCTGGCCCTGCGGGAGCAGCGAGAGCTGGGTGACCTTGGCGGCGGTGAACAGCATCCCGGAGCCGTTCGGGCAGGCGGCCACGCAGGCGCCGCAGCCGATGCACGCGGCGGACTCGAAGGCGGCGTCGGCGTCGGCCTTGGCCACCGGTACGGAGTGCGCCTCCGGCGCGCTGCCGGTGGGCGCCGTGACGTACCCGCCAGCGGCGATGATCTTGTCGAAGGCGTTGCGGTTGACCACCAGGTCCTTGATGACCGGGAAGGCCCGCGCGCGCCACGGCTCGATGTCGATGGTGTCGCCGTCGGAGAACTGCCGCATGTGCAGCTGGCAGGCGGTGGTGCCGCGCTGCGGCCCGTGCGCGTCCCCATTGATCATCAGGCCGCACATGCCGCAGATGCCCTCACGGCAGTCGTGGTCGAAGGCGACCGGCTCCTCGCCCGCGAGGATGAGCCGCTCGTTGAGCACGTCGAGCATCTCCAGGAACGACATGTCCGGGGAGACGTCGTCGACCTGGTACGTCACCATCCGACCCTTGTCCTGGGGGCCGGACTGGCGCCAGATGCGCAGGGTCAGGTTCACTTGTAGCTCCGCTGCGTGGGGTGGACGTATTCGAAGTTCAGGTCTTCCTTGTGCAGCACCGAGGGCTCACCCGTGGCGGTGAACTCCCAGGCCGCGACGTACGCGAACCGGTCGTCGTCGCGCTGCGCCTCGCCCTCCGGGGTCTGGTGCTCGGCGCGGAAGTGGCCGCCGCAGGACTCCTCCCGGTGCAGGGCGTCGATGCACATCAGCTCGGCCAGCTCGAAGAAGTCGGCGACCCGGCCGGCCTTCTCCAGCGACTGGTTCAACCCTTCGCCGTTGCCCGGCACCCGGACCCGCTGCCAGAACTGGTCCCGCAGGGCGCGGATCTCGTCGATGGCCTTGCGCAGCCCGGCCTCGGAGCGCTCCATGCCGCAGTGCTCCCACATGATCTGGCCCAGCTCGCGGTGGAACGAGTCCACCGTCCGGTCGCCGTCGATCGCGAGCAGCCGCTGGATACGGTCCTCCACGTCGCGACGGGCCTCGACGGCCGCCGGGTGGGTCGCGTCGACCTTCTCGAACGGACCGGCGGCCAGGTAGTTGGCGACCGTGTTGGGCAGCACGAAGTACCCGTCGGCCAGGCCCTGCATCAGCGCCGAGGCGCCGAGCCGGTTCGCGCCGTGGTCGGAGAAGTTCGCCTCACCGATGACGAACAGGCCGGGGATCGTCGACTGGAGGTCGTAGTCGACCCAGAGGCCGCCCATCGTGTAGTGCACGGCGGGGTAGATCCGCATCGGCACCTCGTACGGGTCCTCGCCGGTGATCCGCTCGTACATCTCGAAGAGGTTGCCGTACTTGGCCTCGATGGCCTTGCGGCCGAGCCGGTCGATGGCGTCGGCGAAGTCGAGGTAGACCCCGAGCTTCGTCGGGCCCACGCCCCGGCCCTCGTCACAGACGTTCTTCGCGGCCCGGGAGGCGATGTCGCGGGGCACCAGGTTGCCGAAGGACGGGTAGATGCGCTCCAGGTAGTAGTCCCGCTCGTCCTCGCCGATGTCGCGGGGGTCGCGGTCGTCGTCCTTGGCCTTCGGTACCCACACCCGGCCGTCGTTGCGCAGCGACTCGCTCATCAGGGTCAGCTTCGACTGGTGGTCGCCGGAGACCGGGATGCAGGTCGGGTGGATCTGGGTGTAGCAGGGGTTGGCGAAGTACGCGCCCTTGCGGTGCGCCCGCCAGGTCGCGGTGACGTTGCAGCCCTTGGCGTTCGTCGAGAGGTAGAAAACGTTGCCGTAGCCGCCGGAGGCGAGCACCACGGCGTCGGCGAACTCCGTGGTGATCTCGCCGGTGACCATGTCCCGGACCACGATGCCCCGGGCCTTGCCGTCGACGACGATCAGCTCCAGCATCTCGTGCCGGGCGTTCATCTCCACGTTGCCCAGGCCGATCTGCCGCTCCAACGCCTGGTACGCGCCGAGCAGCAACTGCTGACCCGTCTGGCCCCGAGCGTAGAAGGTGCGCTGCACCTGCGCGCCACCGAACGAACGGGTGTCGAGCAGGCCACCGTACTCGCGGGCGAACGGCACCCCCTGGGCGACGCACTGGTCGATGATGTTGACCGAGACCTCGGCCAGCCGGTGCACGTTCGACTCGCGGGAGCGGAAGTCACCGCCCTTGACGGTGTCGTAGAAGAGCCGGTGCACCGAGTCGCCGTCGTTGCGGTAGTTCTTTGCGGCGTTGATGCCGCCCTGGGCGGCGATCGAGTGCGCCCGGCGCGGGCTGTCCTGGTAGCAGTACGACCGGACCCGGTAGCCCTGCTCGGCGAGCGTGGCGGCGGCGGAGCCGCCGGCCAGACCGGTGCCGACCACGATCACGGTCATCTTGCGGCGGTTGGCCGGGTTGACCAGCTTGGCCTCGAAGCGGCGGCGTTCCCACCGGGTCTCGATCGGGCCGTCGGGGGCCCTGGTGTCGGCGATCGGGTCGCCCTCGGTGAACAGATCCATGGTCAGGACACCAATCCGGTGAGTACGGCGAACGGGACCACGAGGTAGCCGGCGCAGAGCACGACGGCGAAGACCAGCGCCACCACCCGGGCCCGCTGCTCGCCGCGCGGGGTCTGCTGGCCCAGGCTGCGCAACGCGCTGAACACGCCGTGCCGCAGGTGGAAGCCGAGCGCGACGATCGCCAGGGTGTAGAAGGCCGTGACGTACCAGCGCTGCGGGGCGAAGTCGGCGACCACGTTGGCGTACGGCCGGGACGGGTCGCCGACCGGGTTCAGCGTGCCGGTGGTCAGGTCCAGGATGTGGTAGATCACGAAGAGCAGGATGATCACGCCGCCCCAGCGCATGGTGCGGGCCGCGTAGCTGCCGCGGACCTTCTTGCGGTGGGCGTAGCGGACCGGACGGGCGGCGCGGGCCCGCAACGCCAGCACCGTGGCGGCCCAGATGTGCAGCAGCACCGCCGTCAGCAGGCCGACCCGTTGGATCCACAGGAACCCGGCGCTGGGCAGCAGCGGGACGCCGATCTCGCGCAGCCAGTGCGCGTAGTGGTCGAACGAGGACGCGCCCGAGAAGATCTTCAGGTTGCCCAGCATGTGGGCGATGAGGAACAGCACCAGCAGGATGCCCGTCACCGCCATGACGGCCTTGAGGCCGACATTCGATCGGATGGGCGACCGGGTTCTCGTCGTGACTACCACTCGACCGACGCTAGGAGGACTTCGATCAGTCGTCCAATGCATCGACACCGCAGTCTTGATAGTCATAAGCTATGTAGATGCAGCTCCATCAGCTGAAGTACTTCGTCGCGGTGGCCGAAGTACGACATTTCACCCAGGCGGCCGACATCGTGGGCATCACCCAGCCGTCGTTGAGTAAGCAAATTCACGCGTTGGAGGACACCCTCGGCGCACCCCTGTTCGAACGGGTAAGGGGCAACATAACGCTGACCGCGGCGGGCGAGGTGCTGCTGCCGTTGGCCACCCGGATCCTGGCCGACGTCGAGACCGCCACCCGGGAGGTGCAGGAACTTGTCGGCCTGCGGCGCGGCCGGGTACGCCTCGGTGCCACCCCCAGCCTCGCCACCTCGCTCGCCCCGCCGGTGCTGCGCCGGTTCCGCGACGCCCACCCCACCGTCGACCTGCGGATGGAGGAAGGCGGCTCGCAGGACCTGGTCCGTGACCTGCTCCGGGGCGACCTCGACCTCGCACTGATCATCATGCCCGCCCAGGGCACCGACGCCGGCCTGCGGGCCGACCCGATCCTCACCGAGAACCTGGTGGTCGCCTCGGTCGACCCGGTGCCCACCGCCACCCCCGGTGCCGAGCTACGCATCACCGACCTGCGCGACCAGCCGATGGTGATGTTCCGCGAGGGCTACGACCTGCGCGACGCCACCCTCCAGGCGTGCCGGGGCGCCGGCTTCGAACCGACCCTGTCGGTGGACGGCGGGGAGATGGACGCGGTGCTCAGCTTCGTCGAGGCCGGGCTGGGCATCGCCGTCGTACCCGGCATGGTGGTGGCCCGCCGGGCCGGCATCCGCGTCACCCGGTTGGCCCCACCCGGCGTCCGCCGCACCATCGCCGTGGCCCGCCGCCGCGACGCCGTGCCCACCCACGCCGGCCGCGAACTACGCCGCATCCTGCTCGACTACGTCCACACCGCCACCGCCACCGCCCAACTCCCACCCGGCGTCGAGCCCCTGCCCTAGCCGTTCTCGGCGTCGTCCATGGTGCGGTAGATGCGTTGTTCCGAGACGGGGTAGGGGGTGCCGAGGGCCTGGGCGAAGATGCTGACCCGCAACTCCTCGATCATCCAGCGGATCTGGCGGACCGCCGGCGACGAGCGTCGCGCCGCGGGCAGGGCGGCCAGGAACTCGTCGTACTCGCGCTGCACCACCGCGACGCGGTCCTGCTGCTGCTTGTCCCGCGCCGGGTTGCCCGGCAGCCGGTCCAGTCGACGCTCGATCGCGGTCAGGTAGCGCAGCAGGTCGGGCAGCCGGGCGTACCCGGCCTCGGTGATGAAGCCGGCGTGCACGAGGCCGGTGAGCTGGTTGCGGATGTCGGCCAGGGCGGCCACCACGGCCAGGTTCCGCGTCGCGCCGAGGCGCTGCTGCACCGCGTACGCGGTGGCGAGCACCGCCCGGACCCGGTCCATCACCGCCACCACCGTGTCCACCAGCTCGGCCCGGACCTTCTCGCGCAGCGCGGCGAAACCCGCCTCGTCCCAGGCCGGCCCGCCCGCGTCGGCGATCAGCTTGTCGATCGCCGCGCCGGCCGCATCCTCGATCAACGCCTGCACCCCGCCGTGCGGGTTGCGGGACAACGCCAGCTTCGCCTCGTTGGTCAACCGGCCCTGGAGGAACTTCGCCGGGGACGGCACGGTCAGCCGCAGCAGCCGACGGGTGCCGGCCCAGTGGGCGGCCTCCTGCTCGGCCGGGGAGTCGAACACCTTCACGCCGACCGTGGCGCCCTCGTCCACAAGCGCCGGGTAGGCGGTCACCGCGTACCCGGCCCGTACCTGCTCGATGGTGGGCGGCAGCGTACCGATCTCCCAGCCGGTCAGCCCCGATCGGGCCACCTCCGGCGCGGCGGCGGCCACCACCTGGCGTACCTCCGCCTTGAGCTGGCGTTGCAGGGCCGGCAGGTCCTTGCCCTCGGCGACCGGTTTGTCGTCGTCGCCGAGCACCCGGAAGGTGACCCTCAGGTGCGGCGGCAGCTTGCTGAGATCCCACGCGTCCCGGGGTACGGTCACCCCGGTCATCCGCCGCAGCTGCCGGGTCAGCGCGTCCAGCAGCGGCTCCTCGCCGACGGTGATCGCGGCGAGCGCGGCGAGCGCGGCTCGGGCGTAGTCGGGGACCGGCACGAAGTTGCGCCGTACCGGCTTCGGCAGTGACCGGATCAGCGCGACGACCAGCTCCTCGCGCAGCCCCGGCACCTGCCAGTCGAAGCTTTCGGCGGGCACCTGGTTGAGCAGCGGCAGCGGGATGTCCACCGTCACGCCGTCGGTCGGGGTACCGGGCTCGAACGTGTACGTCAGCGGCAGCGCCACCCCGTCGGCCCGCCACTGGTCGGGGTAGTCGGCCTCGTCCAGCCCGCCCCGACCCGCGTTGACCAGCAGCTCCCGGGTGAAGGTGAGCAGCTCGGGCCGCTCGCGGCGGATCTTCTTCCACCAACTGTCGAAGTGCCGCCCGGAGACCACGTCGGCCGGGATCCGTTCGTCGTAGAACTGGAAGATCGTCTCGTCGTCGACCAGGATGTCGCGCCGCCGGGCCCGGTTCTCCAGCTCCTCGATCTCGGCCAGCAGCCGCTGGTTGTCCCGCCAGAACTGGTGGTGGGTGGACCAGTCGCCCTCGACCAGCGCGTGCCGGATGAACAACTCCCGGCTCAGCGTCGGGTCGATCCGGCCGAAGTTGACCTTGCGCGAGGTGACCAGCGGGACGCCGAAGAGGGTGACCTTCTCGTACGCCATCACCGCCGCCTGCTTCTTCTCCCAGTGCGGCTCGCTGTAACTGCGCTTGACCAGGTGCTGGGCGAGCGGCTCGACCCACTCCGGCTCGATCCGCCCGTTCACCCGCCCCCAGAGCCGGGAAGTCTCCACCAGCTCGGCGGCCATCACCCAGCGGGGCGGCTTGCGGAACAGCGCCGAGCCCGGGAACAGGGCGAACTTCGCCCCGCGCGCGCCCAGGTACTCGTGCTTCTGCGCGTCCTTGAGGCCGACGTGCGACAGCAGGCCGGGCAGCAGCGACTGGTGCACCTTCGGTGTGTCGATCTCCTCCGGCAGGTCCGCGCCGCCCTGGCGCCGCCCGCCGCCGTCGGGCGCGGCGTCCGGGCCGCCCCGCTGGCCGCGTCCCCGGTTCCTGTCGTCAGGGGTACGCAGCACCTGGCGCAACTGGCTGACGATGTCCTGCCACTCCCGGACCCGCAGGTAGTTGAGGTACTCGGCCCGACACATCCGGCGGAACGCGCTGGAGGAGAGGGCCCGCTGCTGCTCGCGCAGGTACCGCCAGAGGTTGAGGTACGCGACGAAGTCGGATTCGGCGTCGGCGAACCGGGCGTGCGCCTGGTCGGCCTGGGCCTGTTTCTCCGCCGGCCGCTCGCGCGGATCCTGGATGGACAGGGCCGCGGCGATCACCATCACCTCGGTGGCGCAGCCGTTGCGTTCCCCCTCCAGCACCATCCGGGCCAGCCGGGGGTCGACCGGCAACTGGGCCAACCGTCGGCCGAGAGTGGTGAGCCGTCTCGTCGGCTCGCTCTCGGCCGGGTCGAGCGCGCCCAGCTCGTGCAGCAGGTTGACGCCGTCGGTGATGTTGCGCCGGTCCGGCGGGTCGATGAACGGGAACGCCGCGATGTCGCCCAGGCCGATGGCGGTCATCTGGAGGATGACCGAGGCCAGGTTGGTCCGCAGGATCTCCGGGTCGGTGAATTCGGGACGGGATTCGAAGTCCTGCTCGTCGTAGAGCCGGATGCAGATGCCGTCCGAGGTACGTCCGCAGCGACCCTTGCGCTGGTTGGCGCTGGCCTGCGAGATCGGCTCGATCGGCAGCCGCTGCACCTTCAGCCGCTGTGAGTAGCGGGAGATCCGGGCGGTGCCGGGATCCACCACGTACTTGATGCCGGGCACGGTCAGCGAGGTTTCCGCCACGTTGGTGGCCAGCACCACCCGGCGTCCACCGTGCGGGGCGAAGACCCGGTGCTGCTCGGCGACGCTGAGCCGGGCGTACAGCGGCAGGATCTCGGTGCCGAGCAGGGACCGCTTGTTCTGCACCAGCTTGCCCAGCGCCTCGGCGGTGTCCCGGATCTCCCGCTCACCGCTGAGGAAGACCAGGATGTCGCCCGGCCCTTCGGCGGCCAGCTCCTCGACGGCGTCACCGATGGCCTGGACCTGGTCGCGGACGTTCTCCTCGTCGGCATCCTCCTCGTCGCCTCCGGCGACCTCGACCAGCGGCCGGTAGCGCACCTCGACCGGATAGGTCCGGCCGGAGACCTCCACCACCGGTGCCGGCTCGCCGTCGGGATGCTCGGCGGTCGGTGGCCCGGCGAAGTGTCGGGCGAACCGGTCGGTCTCGATGGTCGCCGAGGTGATGATCACCTTGAGGTCGGGGCGGTGCGGCAGGAGCTGCCGGAGGTACCCGAGAATGAAGTCGATGTTGAGGCTGCGCTCGTGCGCCTCGTCGATGATCAACGTGTCGTACTGGCGCAGCATCCGGTCGGTCTGCAACTCGGCCAGCAGGATGCCGTCGGTCATCAGCTTGACCAGGCTGTTCTCGCTGACCTGATCGGTGAAGCGCACCTTGTAGCCGACCACGTCACCCAGCTCGGTCCCCAGCTCCTCGGCGATCCGGTCGGCCACCGTACGCGCGGCCAGCCGCCGGGGCTGGGTGTGCCCGATCAGGCCGCCGATGCCCCGCCCCAGCTCCAGGCAGATCTTCGGCAGCTGGGTGGTCTTGCCCGAGCCGGTCTCGCCCGCCACGATCACCACCTGGTGGTCGCGGATCGCCGCGGCGATGTCGTCCTTGCGCTCACTGACCGGCAGACTGGCCGGGTAGACGATCTTCGGGACCGCCGCTTTCCGCCGCTCCAGCCGACCCTCCGCCGCAGCCGTCTCGGCGACGATCTCCGCCAGCACCGATTCGCGGCGCCGCGGATCGCGGAGCTTGCGCAGCCCGTCGAGCCGACGGCGCAGGTGACGCTGGTCGCGGAACATCAGCGGAGACAGTCGACGCTGCAACTCGCCGACGGGATCGGTCGCGGCGGGTGAGGCTGGATTCTGCATGTCGTGGCCAAGGATAGGCAGCCGCCCGCCGGTCCGCCTCCTGGTTACCCACGCCGTGCCCGGGGCCGGTCGCGCTGGCCGGGCAGGACCGGCTGGGTTGGGTCGGCCGGGGCTGGGCGGGCCGCGCTGGCCGGCCGGGCCGAGGTTCACCGCCGTGCCGCACGCTCTGCTTCAACCGGCGCAACGGTTGCGGCCTGAAGCCGATGCGTGGGTCAAAGCAGAGCAAGGGAGGCGGTGAAGTGGCGCCAGCGCGGTGGCGGTCTATCGTTGATCGCTGAGCTGGGAGCGGAACGTGGGGACGCCGATGACGATGCGGGACACCGATCGCGCGCTGGTGCAGGCGGCCAGCGCGGTGGCGAAGCTGCGTTGCCGCAGCACAACCCACACTCTCGCCACCGCGGCTCGTACCGCCGACGGTCGGGTCATCTCGGCGGTCAACGTGGTGCACGCGACAGGCGGGGCCTGCCCCGAGACGGTTGTGGTTGGTACCGCCGCCACGCAGGGCGTGGGCGAGCTGGAGACGATCGTCACGGTCGGCGACCGCGGCCGGTCCCTCGTCACCCCCTGCGATGCCTGTCGCCAGCTCCTGGCCGAACGCTATCCGGCCTTACGCGTCATCCTCGGCAACCCCGAGGATCCGAAGGTCGTGCCCGTCACCGACCTGACCCCACCCGCCCCTCACTAGCCTGCCCGGCTCGCACCTCTGATCCACGGCGGCGTGTGCAACTTCGGGGAAAGTGTCCCCTCGACACGAGCTGAGGCGGCAGTTTCCCCGAAACTGCCGTCTGCGCTTGTGCCCGTTCGGGCTTGTGCGTGGGTGGCGGGATCAGCGGGTGCGGGTGTGGAGGGCTTGGCGGAGTTCGGTGAGGAAGCCGTCGAAGTCGTCGCGGAGGCGTTGGGCGGTCACGTGCAAGACGATCCAGTCCTCGCCGAGTAGGCGGTTGAGGCGTCGCCGGTCGCGATGGAGTTGCTGCGGGTCGTCGTGCCAGAGTCCGTCGTACTCGACCGCGATCTTGAGTTCTGGCCAGGCGAGGTCGACGCGGGCGATGAACCTGCCACCGCGCTGCACCACGAACTGGGTGACCGGCCGGGGAAGACCGGCCAGCACGATCCGCACCCGTAGCCGCGACTCCTGAGCCGACTCCGCGCCCGGGTCGGCCAGCTGTGCCACGCGGAGCATGCGTCTCCAGCCCCGGGTGCCCCGACGTCGATCCGCCAGTTCCTGTAGCTGGTCGGCGCGCACCAGTCGCTGGCCGAGCAGCCGGTCCACGACGACCACGGCCTGCTCGACGTCGAGCCATTGGGCCAGGTCCCAGCAGTTCCGCAGCGGGGTGGTGACCGGCATGCCGGCGTGCGACAACACGTCGAACTCGGTGATCTTCCCGGTGTGCACCACGAGACCGGCGACCGGCCCGAAGCGAAGCCCGGCGGGCACCAGGATGTCGAGCGGTTCGGCGTCTCCGATGAACCCGGCGCCGAACAGCGCGGCGGCACTGCGCCCGGCGATCACCGCACCGGGTGGCATGACCCACCTCGCCGCGGCCACGCACCGGGTGCGGTGCGAGAGCGTGAGTTGGGCGTCGGCGTACACGTCCCGGAAGACCGGCCGCCACGCCCTGCTGCGTAGCTCACCCCGGGTCAGCAGCCCGCGAGCCACGGCACGGGAACCACGGAAGACGCGCCCGCGCAGTTGCGCCGGACGCCGAGCGGATTTGGCCATGACGTCCACCATGGACGAACACGAGCCCCTTCCGCCGCCCCTGTGGATAACCCACCGGCGGCCCGCTGACCACCACGACGAGGCGTTGCACGAGCAACTTCGGGGAAAGCGCTGCCTGCGGACGCGTCGAGGCGACACCTTCCCCGAAGTTGCTCATTTTGAGACGCGGCGGGTGAGGGGTGGGGCTGTCAGGCGGCGGCGGACCAGATGGCGCGGAAGGCGGCGGCTTCGCCGGCGAGCCAGCGTTCGATCTCGTCGGGCCGGGCGTTGTCGGGCATCCGGTGGGTGCTGCCCCGGCGTACGTCGACCAGGACCGGCTCGGCGTGCGGGAGCACGGCGTCCATGTGCCGGGCGGTCAGGTGCAGGGCGGCCAGCGTCGCCTCCTCGCTGGGCGGGTTCTCGTCGAAGTGCAGGCGCACCGCTTCGGCGCGGCCGTCGGCGTACCGGATGCCGAAGTGGGGGTTGATCTTGATGGGCAGGTCGCCGAGCATGGCCAGCGCGTCGCGGGTCTGGGCAAGGTCGACCCCGGCAGGCTCACCGAGGGAGTGCAGCCAGGCCGTCGCGCCGGGCACGAGCGACTGGTAGAGCGGCCGCCAGCGGGGCTTGACCACGTCGACCACCTGCGCCAGGTGGGTGCCGCCGGTGTGGAAGGCGATGTCGGCCTTGAGCGCCTTCACGAACTGGCCGTGCGGGTTGAACCCGGAACGGCTGGCCCGCTGCCGGCGCAGGCCGCCGACGAAGCTGGCCTTGGTCGGGCCGGTGCGGTCGACGTACCGGGTGAAACCGAGGAGGGTGGCGTACGGCGTGAGGGGGGCGGAGATGGGCGCGGTCACGAGCATCCTCCCAGGTCAGGAACTCGATTAGTACATACATTCTAATCGACGACCCTGACATCGCCCAGGGTACGAAAGGGGCCGCCCGGGCATCCCGGACGGCCCCCTCGCGGAAAATTTCAGAGCTGGCCGACGTCGGTGATCCGGACGACGGCGGCGCCCGCCTCGTCGGAGGCGGCGAGGTCGACCTCGGCGCTGATGCCCCAGTCGTGGTCGCCCTCCGGATCGTCCAGGATCTGACGGACCGTCCAGCGCTCCCGACCCTGCTCGATCATGAGCAGCGCCGGGCCACGGGCGTCCGGACCGGTCCCGATCCCGTCGTACGACTCGAAGTAGGGCGCCAGCGCGTCGGCCCAGGCGTCGGCGGGCCAACCGGAGTCGGCGTCCAACTCGCCCAGCGCGTTCCACTGCCGCAGCGCGGCCAGCTCGACCCGCCGGAACAGGGCGTTGCGCACCAGCACCCGGAACGCCCGCGGGTTGCGGGTGACCGCCGCCGGCCGGTCGTCCAGGGCGGCGGCGACGTCGGGCAGGTCGGTCGGGTTGCGCAGCCGCTCCCACTCGTCGATGAGGCTGGAGTCGACCTGGCGGACCAGCTCGCCCAGCCACTCGATCAGGTCTACGAGTTCCTCGGTCTTGGCCTCCTCGGGCACCGTCTGCCGCAGCGTCTTGTACGCGTCGGCGAGATAGCGCAGCACCAGGCCCTCGGAGCGGGACAGCCCGTAGAACTGCACGTACTCGGTGAAGGTCATCGCCCGCTCGTACATGTCCCGCACCACGGACTTGGGGGAGAGCTGGTGGTCGGCCACCCAGGGGTGCCCCCGCCGGTACATCTCGTAGGCGTTCTCCAGCAGCTCCGCGAGGGGCTTGGGCCAGGTCACCTCGTCGAGCAGTTCGAGCCGGGCCTCGTACTCGATGCCGTCGGCCTTCATCGCGGCGACCGCCTCGCCACGGGCCTTGAACTGCTGCGCGGAGAGCACCTGGCGCGGGTCGTCGAGGATCGACTCGATCACCGACAGCACGTCCAGGGCGTACGACGGCGAGTCGCCGTCCAACAGCTCGATGGTGGCCAGCGCCAGCGGCGACAGCGGCTGGTTGAGGGCGAAGTCGAGTTGCAGGTCGACGGTGAGCCGGACCCGCCGCCCGGTCTCGTCCGGCTCGGGCAGCTCCTCGACCACGCCGCCGGCCCGCAACGCCCGGTAGATGGCGATGGCCCGGCGGATGTGCCGGCGCTGGGCCGCCGCGTCCTCGTGGTTGTCGGTGAGCAGGTGCCGCATGGCCGCGAACGCGTCGCCGGGGCGGCCGATGACGTTGAGCAACATCGAGTGGCTGACCTGGAAGCTGGAGGTGAGCGGTTCCGGTTCGGCCTCCACCAGACGGTCGAAGGTTGGCTTGCCCCAGCCGATGGAGCCCTCCGGCGGCTTCTTGCGCACCACCTTGCGTCGCTTCTTCGGGTCGTCGCCGGCCTTGGCGAGCGCCTTCTCGTTCTCGATGACGTGTTCGGGCGCCTGCACCACGACCCGCCCGATGGTGTCGAAGCCGGCTCGTCCGGCCCGACCGGCGATCTGGTGGAACTCGCGGGCCTTGAGCAGCCGGGTGCGGACCCCGTCGTACTTGGACAGGCCGGTGAACAGCACCGTGCGGATCGGCACGTTGATTCCGACGCCGAGGGTGTCCGTACCGCAGATGACCTTGAGCAGTCCGGCCTGGGCGAGGGTCTCCACCAGCCGGCGGTACTTGGGCAGCATCCCCGCGTGGTGCACGCCGATGCCGTGCCGGACCAGCCGGGACAGGGTCTTGCCGAAGCCGGAGGTGAACCGGAACCCACCGATCGCGGCCGCGATCATGTCCTTCTCGGCCCGGGTGCAGACGTTGACGCTCATCAGCGCCTGGGCGCGTTCCAGGGCGGCGGCCTGGGTGAAGTGCACCACGTACACCGGGGCCTGCTTGGTCTCCAGCAGCTCTTCCAGGGTCTCGTGCAGCGGCGTCATCGCGTACGAGAAGAGCAGCGGGACCGGCCGCTCGGCCGAGCGCACGACGGCGGTCGCCCGGCCGGTACGCCGGGTCAGGTCGTCGACGAACCGGGTGGTGTCGCCGAGCGTCGCCGACATCAGCACGAACTGGGCCTGCGGCAGCTCGATCAGCGGCACCTGCCAGGCCCAGCCCCGGTCCGGTTCGGCGTAGAAGTGGAACTCGTCCATGACCACCTGACCGACGTCGGCCCGACTGCCCTCGCGTAGCGCCAGGTTGGCCAGGATCTCCGCGGTGCAGCAGATGATCGGGGCGTCGGCGTTGACGCTGGCGTCGCCGGTGAGCATGCCGACGTTCTCGGCGCCGAAGACCTCACAGAGCGCGAAGAACTTCTCCGACACCAGCGCCTTGATCGGCGCGGTGTAGAAGGTCGTCCGGTCGTCGGCCAGCGCGGCGAAGTGCGCGGCGATGGCGACCAGGCTCTTGCCCGAGCCGGTCGGCGTATTCATGATCACGTTGGCCCCGGAGACGATCTCGATGACCGCCTCCTCCTGGTGGGGGTAGAGGTCCAGGCCGCGCTCGGACGCCCAACTGGCGAACGCGTCGTAGAGGGTGTCGGGGTCGGCGGTTTTCGGCAGCGCGGCGGTGAGTGTCATGGCCGGTCCATGGTGCCTGGATGAATTGCCTGTGCGCCAACCGGGGCAGCCGGCGCTCGCCCGCCGTCGGGCCTACCCGTGGCGGCGGTAGATCAGGTCGGCGATCGGGCGGCCGGCGCGCATCGCCCGTCGCTCGAACCGGGTCACCGGCCGGTACGCGGGCCGGGGTGCGTACCCGTCGTGGGCGTTGACCAGGCCCGGATCGGCGTCCAGGGTGGCCCGCATCGACTCGGCGTACTCCGCCCAGTCGGTGGCGCAGTGCAGCGTGCCACCGACCGCCAACCGGGACCGCAACCGCGCCACGTGGGCGGGCTGGATCAGCCGCCGCTTGTGGTGGCGGGACTTCGGCCACGGGTCCGGAAAGAAGACGTGTACCGCGTCCAGCGAGGCGGGCGGCAGCAGATCGAGCAGCTCCATCGCGTCGCCTTCGACGATCCGGACATTGCCCAGGTCACGAAGGTGGATCAGGTCCAGCAGGTTGGCGATTCCGGGGGTGTGCACCTCGACCGCCAGATAATCTCGATCCGGGTCGGCGGCGGCCATCTCCGCGGTCGTGTCGCCCATGCCGGAACCGATCTCGACCACCAGCGGGGCCCGGCGGCCGAACAGGCCGACGGGGTCGAACGGGTCGGCGTCGGCGACGCGCAGCCCGTACCGCGGCCAGTGCTGCTCCAGCGCCGTCACCTGCCGGCCGCTCATCCGGCCGCGACGCGGGTGGTAGGTGCGGATCGCCCGTACCGGATGCGGCACGGCGACGGCGGGAGTGGGGTCGGTGGAGGTCACAACGCACCGAGCCTACGCGAACACGCGCCGGCCCGGATGTGAGGTACGCCCGGTGGTGAGACCATCATCGGAAGAAGGCAGGACCGGGTGCCCGGCGGTGCCCGGCGACCGCCCCGGCGCACCGGGAGGGGGCAGCGTGTCAGCAGCGATCCACACTCGTCCGGCGCCGTCCACCGCTCCGTTGCGTACCGTCGCGGCCTTCGCCCCGTTGCTCGCGATCACCCTGGCCGCCCTGCTGACGCCCGTACCGGCGGTGGCGACACCCTTGTCGCCGTCCGTGCCGGCCGGCACCGACTCGGCGCACCTGGCGGCACCCGCGCGGGCCGCCGCCGTGCCGGTCGTCGCCGGGCAACCCGGCGGTGGGCAACCCGGTGTACCCGAGGGCGCACCGCAGCCCGGCCCGACCGTGTTCGTGGAGGTCTCGCCGAGCATGGTGGAACCGGGCCATCTGGTCGGGCTCCGCGCCAGCTGCCACGACAACTCGGTGGGGGCCATCGTCGTCTCGGACGCGTTCGGCCGGGTCGCCGTGCAGCCGCAGCGCGGGCTGCTGACCGGCACGGCGATGGTCAAGGAGCGGGTGCTCCCCGGCAACTACCGGGTCAAGCTGGAGTGCCGGGGCGGCGAGACCGCCTCCACCATGATCCAGGTGGTACGCCAGATGAAGCCCAGCCGAGGGCCGGCGACCGGCTTCGGCGGGAGCGCCGGCGACATCACCGGCAATCTGCTGCTTCCCGGCGGTCTGGCGCTCACGGTCACCGGCATGGTCCTCTGGGTCACCGCGACCCGCCGTCGCGGCAGCCGACGGTGAGCCCGTCATGACCGCCCCCCGCACACCCCGCCCCTCCGGCTCGACCGGTGCGCCCGGCTGGGCCGGGCCACGAACCGGTTCCGGTCGCGCGGCCCGTCCCGTCGGTGGCCCGCCCCGTCCCACCTATCGAACCGACCTGTTCGTACCGCCGGACAGCTCGCCCCCGCGTCCCGGCGACCGCCCCGCCGGCTCCGGTCCCACGCCGCGTCCCGGCGACGGTGCGGCAGGCGCTGGTTCCGCGTCGGGGCGCGGCGGCCGTGCGACCGGCTCCGGTGCCACGCGGCGCCCGCACGGGTGGGCGGCGGTGCCGGACGTGGGCTCCCGTCGCGCCCGGGCTGCGGCACCGTTCACCGACCGTCGTCGGGCACCACGCGGTGCCGGCGGGTCCGGCCGCCCGGCGCGTCCCGGGCGCAGCCCGTGGTCGCTGCCGCTGGCAGTGGTGCTCGTGCTGGCCGGCGTGTTCGCCACCGGCGCCGGGCTCGGGCACACCGTCGGGGGGCCGCTCGACTGGACGGCCACCGGCGGCGAAGGGGGCTCCGGCGGAGCCTCGACGGTGTCCGCCGGACGTACCGCCGCGCGGCCGGTGAGCCTGTCCATCCCGTCGATCGACGTCGCCGCGCCGGTGAAACCGGTCGGTGACGCACCGGACGGCTCGATCGCCGTGCCGCCGCTGAGCCGGCACGAGGAAACCGGGTGGTACGACCGGGGGCCGGTGCCGGGGGACCCGGGCCCGGCGGTCATCGTCGGGCACGTGGACACCAAGAGTGGCCCGTCGGTCTTCTACCACCTGGGCAAGCTGAAGGTGGGGGACACCGTCGAGGTCCTCCGGGAGGACGACTCGGTGGCGGTGTTCACCGTCAACTCGGTCGAACACTTCCCGAAGGATCGACTGCCCGCCGACCGGGTCTACGGCCACGAGGGCCCGCCCGGCCTGCGGCTGATCACCTGCGGCGGCGAGTGGCTCGGCGGCGGCACCGGCTATGCCGACAACGTCATCGCCTTCGCCACCCTCACCACCACCCGCCCCTCCTGACCTACCCGCCGCTACTGCTCCGGTTCGGCGACGTGGCGGTGGTGTTTCAGCAGCGGTGAACCTGGGGCCGGTCAGGGGACCTGTTGCACGACCTCGAATTCGAGGAGAGTCGCACCCGTGGCGACCGGTGGCCGCTGCTCGGCTCCGGGCGGGGCGGCGTGGGCGGCTCGGGCGGGGCCGGCGGCCCAGTCCTCGTACGCCTGTTCGGTCTCCCAGCGGGTGTAGACGAAGTAGCGGTTCTCGCCGGCCACCGGACGCAGCAGCTCGAAGCCGAGGAAACCGGGGGAGTTCTCCACCGCGCGAGCCCGGGCGGCGAACCGCTTCTCCAACTCCTCGCCGCCACCGGGCGGAACGTCGATCGCGTTGATCTTCACAACTGCCATGGCCTCACCCTAGCCGCTGCCCTCGCCAGCGGGCGCCGGGCATGGGCGCGGGTTGCGGTAAGTGGGGCTTTCCTGGCGGCGGGAGAGGCCGAGTTGCGGCATCTCGCGCCAGCACCCGTCCGGGTCGGCGGCCACGGCCGCGCCGGGTCGGCGTGGGGGTCAGAAGGACTCGACGGTGGGGACCAGGTCGGCGTCGACAACGATGGGGGCGTGGTCGGAGGGGCCCTTGCCCTTGCGGGCCTCCCGGTCCACGTACGCCGACCGGACGGCGCGGGCCAGCGGGGCCGAGGCGTACACCAGGTCGATGCGCATGCCCTTGTTCTGGTGGAACATGCCGGCCCGGTAGTCCCAGTAGGTGAACGGGTGCGGGCCCTTCATCGGAGTGGGCACCACGTCGGTGAGGCCGAGATCGCGCAGCGCCGCCAGGGCGGCCCGCTCGGGCGGCGTGACGTGGGTGGAGCTGACGAACAGCGCCGGGTCCCACACGTCGTCGTCGGTGGGTGCCACGTTGAAGTCGCCGCAGACGGCCAGCGGTGCCCGGTTCGTCAGCTCGGTGTCCAGCGCGTCCCGCAGCGCCGCCAACCAGGCCAGCTTGTACGCGTAGTGCGGGTCGTCGGGCGCGCGGCCGTTCGGCACGTACACCGACCAGACCCGCAGCCCGCCGCAGGTGGCCGAGATCGCGCGGGCCTCCGGCTCGGGGAAGCCGGGCTCGCCGGGAAACCCGACGGTGACGTCGGCCAGGCCGACCCGGGACAGGATGGCGACCCCGTTCCACCGGCCGTCGCTGTGGCTGGCCACGGTGTACCCCAGCTCACCCACCTCGGTCACCGGGAAGGCACCGTCCGGGCACTTGGTCTCCTGGAGGCAGACCACGTCCGGACCGGTGCCGGCCAGCCAGTCGAGCAGCCGGGGCAGCCGGGCCTTCACCGAGTTCACGTTCCACGTCGCCAGGCGCATGGTGCCAGCCTGCCCCATCCGGCCCCGACCCGCGCGGCCGGCGCGCTGCCGCACCACCGGCCGGCGCGCCGGTGCCGAGTCACGCCCCTACCGGCCCGCGAGCCGTCGAGATGGTGCCCTTTCAGGGGGTGTCGTTGTTGGGGCGGGTCTGTTCGGCGAGGAACCGCTCCAGTTCGGCGCCGAGTTCCTCGGCCGTGGGCAGCGGACCGTTCTCCGTGGCGAGCAGGTTCTTCTCGCCCCGACCCCGGGCGTACGCGTCGTACTGCTCCTCGAGAGCCTGGACCAGGGTGGTGGCCTCGTCGCTCTGCGCGACCTGCCGGTCGATCTCCACCCGTACCACCTCGGCGGCCGAGCGCAGCCCGTCGCGGGGCAGCAGCAGCCCGGTGCTGCGGGACACCGACGCCAGCAGCACCTCGGCGGCGGCCGGGTACTCGGCCTGTGCCACGTAGTGCGGTACGTGCGCGGCGAAGCCCAGCGCGTCGCGGCCCGCCTCGCCGAGGCGGAACTCCAGCAGGTGGCCGACGCTGCCGGGGACCTGCACCCGTTGCAGCCACGGCTCGTAGCCGGCGATCAGGTCACGCCGGGTGGCGTGCGCGGTCACGCCGGTCGGCCGGGTGTGCGGCACCGCCATCGGGATCGCGTTGAGCCCGACGGTGAGCCGGACGTCGAGCCGGGCGGCGAGCCCGGCGACGGCGGCGGTGAACCGCTCCCACTGAAGGTCGGGCTCCGGGCCGGTGAGCAGCAGAAACGGGGTCTCGTCGTCGTCGTGGAGCAGGTGCAGCTCCAACTGCGGGTCGTCGTAGCTCTCCCAGTGGTCCTCGACGAAGGTCATCACCGGCCGGCGGGAGCGGTAGTCGAAGAGCTGGTCCAGGTCGAACCGGGCGATCGGGCGGGACTCCAGCGAGGTGAGCAGTTGCTCGCGGGCGAGCCGGCTGGCGTTACCTGCATCGACGAAACCGGTGAGCGCCTGGATCAGGACCGGCTGACCGAGGTCGGGCAGATCGTCGGTGAGTTCGTAGAGCTCGTGTGGGTCGAGCACCGGTGCGGCCTCCCTGCATGTGCGTAACGGGCCACCGGATTGCCGGCACCCCGATCGCCAGAACGTACCTGCCATCCTCGTGCATTCCTGCCGCGCCGGTCCGCCCGGCCCGGCGTCGCCGGGTGATCGGCCGACGGTACGCCGTTGCTCCAGCGGGGTACACATGGATGGGCGCCACCGAAAGGAGAGGTGATGAGTGATCCCCCCGTGCCCGCCGAGGGCCAGTCCGTCACCCCCGCCCCGCCTCCGCCGGGCGGCCGGGTCGTCGAGGCGCCACCGGCCACGCTGTGGGACCGGATGCGCCAGGATCCGCAGTACGCTCCCGAGCACCTCGCGCTGGAAGCGGTGCGCAGGCTCGGCCCGGAGGCCGCGCAGTGGGCGCAGCGGGTCCGGGCCGCGCAGCCCGGGATCAGCGCCGAGGCCCTGGCGGAGCAGGCGGTACGTCGGTTCGTCAACCAGGCCCGGCTCTCCGGTGCCGTCTCCGGTGCGGCCGGACTGCCCGGCGCGGTGATCGACGTCGGCGTGCTGGCCTGGACCCAGTCCCGGATGGTCCTGCACGTCGCCGCCGCGTACGGTGCCGACCCGACGCATCCCGACCGCGCCACCGACCTGCTGGTGTTGCAGAAGGTGCACAAGGTCGCCGCGAGCGCCCGGGTGGCGCTGGGGGTGGCGGCCGGACGCGAGCGTGCGGGCGCGCTGTTCGGCGGTGGCGGACAGGCACCGCTCGGCCGGGTGATGCTGCACCTGGGCGTCCGGCTCGCCCAGATGGCCGGGGTACGCGCGGCGAAGCGGCTCTTCGCCAAGGTGGTTCCCGGAGCGGCGATCATCCTCGGCACCTGGGCGAACTCCTCGGCCACCAAGAAGCTGGCCGAGCGTTCCCGGGCGCTCTACCGGCAGCACGGCGGCCCCCGGGTTCCGTTGCCCCGTCGTCCCGACCAGGCGGGCGATCAGTCGGCGTAGCCGGAGGAGCGCCAGGTCACGTCGGCGAGGCGGGACTGGCCGGCCGTGTTGGGGTGGAAGTAGTCGAGCCGGTTGACCAGATCCAGGTCGAAGCGGACCCGGTGCGCGGCGCCGCCGTCGTAGCGGCACCGCGAGCCGTAGGCGCGGCACGCCGCCTTCAGCTGAGCGTTGTACGCGGCGATCCGCTCGCGGAACGCGGCGCGGCGGCTCCGGTCGGCCGGCGCGGTCGAGGTCGCGTCGGCCAGCAGCGCCGGGCACACGCCCCGCCGCCAGGCGCGTACCGCCCGGGGCTCGTCATGGCCGACCTCCCAGAGCCGGTACAGGTTCGGGATGCTGACGACCAGGACCCGGGCCTTCGGGCGTCCCTCGCGCAGCACCCGCAACCCTCGGTTGATCTCGGCCCGGAAGTCGGCCACCGGGGTCATCGCGTCGATCGTGGCGCGGCAGGCGTCGTTGGCCCCGACCAGCACCGTGACGTAGTCGGCGCGGTCGCGTACCGCCGCTTCCGCCTGACCGGCCAGCGCGGACGCCCGGGCCCCCGCCCGGGCATGGTTGTGCGCCTTCCCGCGCAGCCCCGGGTTCCGGTCGAGCAGCCGCCGGTAGTGGCTGTCCACCCGCAGCCCGTCCCCTGTCGACCAGGAGTTGCGCTGACACGAGGTGAGGACCAGGCAGGACCCGAAGCCGGTGGTGATCGAGTCACCGAGGGCGGCGACGACGCGGGGGGAACCGGGCTGGGCCGTGCCCGAGGGGCGCGGCGCCGCATCCCCACCCGCCTCGCAGGCCAACGCGACGAGTGCGAGCAGGCAGACGGCGGCGGTGGTCCAGCGTCCAGGCATGACTTCCCTAGCCTCACAGCGCAGAGCGACGGCACGGTGACTCTACGCGGGTGAGGTCGGTTGGTCACGCGCTGTCGGGGATGCGGCAGTGCCCTGTGATGTCCCCGATTGCCGTGCTATATGCGCGGGCCCCGGGGCGTCCGTTGCCCGCGCCAGGGCGCTGCCCGGCCGTGCAGCCACCAGTGCAACGCCCGGGTGATCCGGGGCAGGACCAGGTAGGTCATCAGCGGGGTCAGGGTCAGCGTCATCACCAGCACCCGCGCCGCGGTCGGCAGCCCCGGCAGGAACTGGCCGGTCAGCAGCGTGGCGGTGAGACTGAGCGGGAAGAACGCCAACCAGATCGTCACCGCCTGCTTCCAGCGCGGCGGCGACTGCGAAACGGTCGGTTCCGCGTCCAGCGGCTCGACGGCCGCCGTGCGCGGCGGATCGAACCAGCCCTCGATGCCGGTCCGCCGCTCGACGTGGGTGTGCTCGACGATGCCCTGTGCCGACGTCAGCCACCAGTGGCGCTGCGGCGATTCCTCCCAGCGGCGCAGCGTGTCCGGGTCGGCGAACCGGTAGAGCATGTGCCAGTCGCCCGACCCGGGTGCGCTGCGCACCCAACCCGCGCCCAGGAAACCCGGGAACGCCTCGGCCAGCGCCGTGCCGGCCCGCATCCACGCCACCATCTCCTCGGTGCGGGCGGGGTCGGCGCGGCGGGCGACGGCGACGGTCACCGGCTCGGCATGGCTCACGGTCATGGGTCCATGTTCCCCGCCGATGCCCGGAAAGGTCGGGTCACGCCGGGCCGGTGTAACGCAACGCACGGCCGGAAAGCGGGTGCGGGCGACGGTTAGCTCTGGCGGCGCGGGGTAGGTGGGGATGATGACGAGATCACAGCCCCGGCGTGCCCGTGGCACGGTCGGTCACGCGTACAGCGCGCTGAACCTGCGGCTGGCGCTGGCCAGCTTCGGGCTCGTCACCATGACCGTTTTCGCGGTGTTGGCGTTCCGTGCCGACGTGGCCTGGTTGGGTGTCGTCTGCGCCGTCTTCGCGGTGGTTGCCGTCGTCGACCTGGTCATCATCCAGCGTCGTCGCGCCGCCCGCCGTCGCGAGGAGCCCGGCGCGCGGCACTCGCTGTTCGAGTGACGGGAGAAGTCCTGATGACCATCGCCACCACCAATCCGGTGAACGGCCAGGTGCTCAAGACGTACGAGCCGATGTCCGACGAGCAGATCGACGGCGCGATCGAGCGGACCGACCTGGCGTACCGGCAGCTGCGCGGGACCACGATCGAGCAGCGCGGGCGGTGGCTGACCACGGCGGCCGAGATGCTGGAGGCGGAACGGGACGAGATCGCCCGGCTGATGACCACCGAGATGGGCAAGACGCTCGCCGCGGCCAGGGCCGAGGTCACCAAGTGCGCCACCGCCTGCCGCTTCTACGCCGAGCACGCCGCCGAGTTCCTCGCCGACGAGCCGGCCGACGCCGAGGCGGTCTCGGCGACCCGGGCATTCGTCCGTTACCAGCCGATCGGCCCGGTGCTGGCGGTGATGCCGTGGAACTTCCCGCTCTGGCAGGTCATGCGCTTCGCCGCGCCGGCCCTGATGGCGGGCAACACCGGCCTGCTCAAGCACGCCTCCAACGTGCCGCAGACCGCGCTGCTGCTGGAGGACCTGTTCCGGCGGGCCGGCTTCCCCGAGGGCGCGTTCACCACGCTGCTGGTCGGCTCCGAGGCGGTGGACCGGATCCTGAGCGATCCCCGGGTCCGTGCCGCCACGCTCACCGGCAGTGAGGTCGCCGGTCGGTCGATCGCGCAGATCGCCGGCCGGGAGCTGAAGAAGACGGTGCTGGAGCTGGGTGGCAGCGATCCGTTCGTGGTGATGCCGTCGGCCGACGTGGAACTGGCCGCCCAGGTCGCCACCACCGCCCGCTGTCAGAACAACGGCCAGTCCTGCATCGCGGCCAAGCGCTTCATCGTGCACACCGACGTCTACGACGCCTTCGCCGAGGCGTTCGCACACCGCATGTCGGCACTGCGGGTGGGCGACCCGATGGACGACGACACCGACGTCGGTCCGTTGGCCTCCGAGCGGGGTCGCGACGAGGTCGACGCTCAGGTCAGGGACGCCGTCGACAAGGGAGCCACCGTGCTCTGTGGCGGGGAGAAGCCGAGCGGCGACGGTTGGTTCTACCCGCCGACGGTGGTGACGGATCTGCACCCGGGCATGCGGATGTGGGCGGAGGAGGTGTTCGGTCCGGTGGCCGGGTTGTACCGGGCCGCGTCGTACGACGAGGCGATCGAGTTGGCCAACGGCACCAGCTTCGGTCTCGGCTCGAACGCCTGGACCCGCGACCCGCAGGAGCAGCAGCGCTTCGCCACCGACCTGGAGGCCGGTGCCGTGTTCATCAACGGGATGACGACGTCCTACCCCGAGTTGCCCTTCGGTGGCGTGAAGAACTCCGGCTACGGCCGGGAACTCTCCGCCCACGGCATGCACGAGTTCTGCAACGTCAAGACGGTCTGGGTGGGGGAGGGGGCGGCCACCGCCGGGGCCGGCGCCCACTCCGAGTAGCCGCTGCTTACGAGCGGGCTCGGCTGGGTAGTGAAGCGCGGCATGACGGCGATCGCGTTTCACGCTTCCCACGAGCAGATCCACCCGCGTGAACTGTTGGCGGCGGTGGTCCACGCCGAGCAGGTCGGCTTCGACGCCGCCATGTGCTCCGACCACTTCGCGCCCTGGAGCGAGCGTCAGGGCCACTCCGGATTCGCCTGGTCCTGGCTCGGGTCGGCGTTGCAGGCCACCGGCCTGTCGTTCGGAGTGGTCAACGCCCCCGGGCAGCGTTACCACCCGGCGATCATCGCGCAGGCGATCGGCACGCTCGCCGCCATGTACCCGGGCCGGTTCTGGGCGGCCCTGGGCTCCGGTGAGGCCGCCAACGAGCACATCACCGGCGACGCGTGGCCACGCAAGGACGTACGCAACGCGCGGCTGCGCGAGTGCGTGGACGTCATCCGCGCCCTCCTCGCGGGCGAGGAGGTCAGTCACGACGGTCTGGTCCGGGTCGACCGGGCGAAGCTCTGGAGCCGTCCGGAGCAGCCGCCGGCACTTGTCGGCGCCGCGGTGAGCGTCGCCACCGCCCGCTGGTGCGCCGAGTGGGCGGACGGCCTGATCACGGTCAACGCGCCGACCGACCACCTGCGCCGCATGATCGACGCATACCGGGACGCCGGAGGTCGTGGACCGGTGCATCTCCAGGTGCACCTGAGCTGGGCACCGGCGCAGGCCGAGGCCGAGGCGATCGCCTACGACCAGTGGCGCAGCAACGTCTTCGCGCCGCCGGTCTGCTGGGATCTGGCCACCCCGGAGCACTTCGACGTGGTCTCCGCCGAGGTGCCGATGGCCCGGCTCGCCGAGGTGGTCAACATCTCCGCCGACCTGGGCCGGCACGTCGGCTGGCTGGAGGAGTACGTCGACCTGGGCTTCGACCAGATCGCTCTCCACCACGTAGGCCAGGATCAACGCCCCTTTCTCGACACCTTCGGCGACCAGGTCCTCCCCAAGCTCCGCGCCTGATCCACCCCACCACCCGCGGGTGGGCGGGCTAGAGGGGGCGGGTGAGGACCTGGCCGGGCCAGGGTGGGTGGTTGGGGCGGGGGACGGTGAAGGGGTCGGTGGGGGTGAAGCCCTGGCGTTCGTACCAGCGCACGAGTGCGCCGTCGTCGCCGGCGTAGCAGTCCACCCGCAACAGCCCGACCCCGCGTTGCCGGGCCAGGTCGGCGGCGTGCGCCAGCAGCCGCCCACCGATTCCCCGCCCGGCGTACGCGCGGTCGGTGACCAGCAGGTTGACGTACAGCTCCGGTTCGGTCGCGGGTGGGACGTATTTGGTGGCGGTCCCCACCACCAGTGCACCGACCGGACGTCCGTCCACCTCGGCCAGCCACAGTCCGCCGCCGGTGGCCCACGCGTCGGCCTGGGCGATGCGGCGGGGATCCGTCGAGGCGGGCCCGCTGCCCCACTGCCCGGTCCGACCTCGCGCCACCAGCCAGGCGGTGGCGTCGTCGAGCAGCCGCAGCACCGCCCCCGCGTCCGCCGGCCCGCCGTGACGTAACACCACTCCGTCGAGATCACCCACGGCCCCTATCCTGCCGCACGGTGCCGACCCCGCCATCCGTGCCCGACGATCAAGAGGTTCTGGTCCGGACTCCTGACGAGTCCGGACCAGAACCTCTTGATCACTGCGTGCGGGACGGGGGCCGGGTGGGGCGCCGGTCGCCGACGGCACCCCACCCGGGGATCAGGACACGGTGCAGGGCGCGCCGTTGACCGTGACCAGGTTGGGCGCCGGGTTCGCGCCGCCGCCGGTGGTGGCGTTGAATCCGAACATCACCGAGGCACCCGGGTTGATCCGCGAGTTGTACGACTCGCTCTTCGCGGTCACCGTCGCTCCGGACTGCGTCACCTTGGCCATCCACGCCTCGCGCACCTTGGCGTCGCCGGTGAAGGCGAACCGGGCGGTCCAGCCGTTCACCGCGGCGGTGCCGGTGTTGCGGATGTTCACCTGGGCGGTGAAGCCGGTGCCGCCCTGCCACGAGCCGTAGTTGGTGTACGACACCGTGCAGGTGGGTGCCGGCACCGCAGCGGAATCGCCCTGGTCCGCCAGGAACGAGGAGATCCAGGCCAGCGCCGAGTTCCAGTTGATCGCCACCTCGTTCGTGGAGTACGAGGCGATGTCGTCGACGTAGCAGAACATCGGTGCGCAGCCCTCGAGCAGCTGCTCCACGAACGGGTCCTGGAGCGCGGCGTTCGGACCACCGGCGATCGAACCGGCCGGCGGCTTCGGCATGCTCGGGTCGAGCTGGAAGCCGAAGATCCGACTGTGCTGGTTCTCCGCCGCGTGCTCACCCCAACCGGTCACGTACGAGATGTTCAGCGCGTTGCGGCCGAGGATGTAGTCCATCGTCTGCACCGCGCCGTCGCGGTACTTCGCCGCTCCGGTCAGGTCGAAGGCGGTGGCCAGCACGACCGCGTTGTTGATGATGGCGCCGTTGCCGCCCCAGAAGTAGCTGTTCGGGTCGCCCGGCATGGGCAGCCCGTACGCCTGCCGACGGATCTCGGCGAGGTAGCTGTCGGCGGCGGCGATGACCGACTCGCGGATCCGGGTCCGCTCGGCGGCCGGCAGCCCGTTCGGCACGGTGGCGAGGTCGAGGCGGCCCAGCGCGGCCACGCTCTGCCAGCCGAAGCCACGGGGGTCGAAGACGTCGCCGGTGTGGTGCGGCGAGGCGGTCAGGTCGGTCAGGTAGGCGGGCTCGCCGGTGGTCAGGTACAGCTCGGCGGCCGCCCAGTAGAACTCGTCGGTGACGTTGGTGTCGTCGTACGGGCCACCGCCGTTGCCGGTCGCCGGGGCGTACCGGGCCGGGTTGGCCTTGGCCGCCGCGTACGCGGTCTTCGCCGCGCTGCCGCAGCGCTGCGCGAACTCCTTGTCGTACGGGGCGAACAGCCGGGCGCACTGGGCGGCGACGGCGGCCAGGTTCAGCGTGGCGGCGGTGGACGGCGGGTGCAGCTCACGCGGCTCCGGGTCGTCCTCGGGCTGCATCGGCAGGCCGGTCCAGTTCCGGTCGTGGATCTTGTGGTGGGCCATCCCGGCCAGCGGCTTGCCGGCCGGCACCTGCATCCGCAGCAGGAACTCCAACTCCCAGCGGGCCTCGTCGAGGATGTCCGGCACCCCGTTGTCCCGCTCGGGCAGCCGCAGCGTCCCGTCGCCGAGGTCGGCACCGAATCCGGCCGTGGCGGCGTTCTTGGTCCGCTCGAAGGCGCTCAGCAGCTGGTAGGTGGCGATACCGCCGTTGACCACGTACTTGCCGTGGTCGCCCGCGTCGTACCAGCCGCCACGGACGTCGAGCCGGTAGTCGCAGGAGTCGGCGACACAGGGCACGTCGGTGTCGCCCTGGTTCGGTGCGACGCCGAGGTGGCCGGCGGGTCGGGCGTACTCCTCGCCGACCAGGTCACCGTCGATCTCGATACCGCTGCGCTGGATGTAGAAGAACTGCAGGGCGTCCGAGCGCAACTGGTCGTAGAGCGTGCCGGAGATGTCGAACGGGTGGCTGACCTCGCCGTCCACGGCCAGCGTCAGCCCCTGTCCCGGGGTGCGGTACGACGAGAAGTCCACCGAGTGCACGTTCTGTGCCGACGCCTCGTCGACCCCGCGCGGCGTGGTGGTGCCGCTGGCCAGCACGGCTCCGGACGCGGAGTGCAGTTCCCAGGGCAGCGCCTCGGTGGCCTCGGTCACCACTGTGGCGTTCTTCGGCCCGCCGGGCAGGTAACCGACCTGGTTCACCCGGACCCGGGGACCGGTGTCCGGCACGTACGGCTCGGGCGGGTTGCCGCCGCGCAGCGAGACGTTGTCCAGGCAGACGGTCCGCGCCTCGGCGCTACCGCCGATCTGGAAGATCAGCTGGGCGCGGCTGTCGTCGTTCGGGGCGACAAAGGTGCGCTCGACGCGCTGCTGGGTCGGGGTCGCGGCGGCGGTGACCGAGTAGTAGCCGGTGTAGGGCTCGCTGCCGAGTTGCAGCACGGCGGCCACCGGGCCACCCGGGGTGGAGGTGACGTCGAAGCCGAGGGTGTACTCGGCGCCGGCGATCAGCGGCAGCGCGTCGTGGCCGATGCCGGCGTCCCAGGGATTGGCCAGGCCAGCGGCCACGGTGGCGCAGAGCTGACCATCGACTACGCCGAGGGTGTTGGTGCCGTAGGAGAACCAGGGCGACGAGCCGTCGCTGAAGTCACCGTTGCGGATCTGTTCGGGGGCGTCAGCGGGTGGATCGGCGAAAGCGGTGCCGGCGCTAACGCCGACCAGCACCACGGCGGTCGCCGCGGCGAGCATCGCGAGACGACGTCGGGATGGCGTCACGGGGGAAGTCCTTCCGACGAGCGGGACGGATCAGGCGAAGTGGGGGTGTGACCTGGGAGCGCTCCCAGGTATCGGGCATGTTTCCAGGACGCGCAGGACATGTCAATCGATCGCATCCGATGAGAATTCATGTTCACCGTCAGTGAGATTCACCGCGCCACGCCGGGCGGTCCTGATCTCCTAGAGACAACCGAGCCCTACTCCTGGCAGGCTGCGTGCCATGACCCTGAAGCTGCGTTCCGCCGGGGCGAGCGACCGTGGGCTCATCCGCAGCGGAAACCAGGACGCGTTGCACTCCGGCACCTGGCTGGTCGCCGTCGCCGACGGCATGGGCGGCATGGCCGCCGGAGATCTGGCCAGCGCCATCGCCGTCGGGGCGATCACGCCGCTGGACGTGGAGACGCCGGAGGACGTGCTGGTCGCCGCGTTGCAGAACGGCATCAAGCTGGCCACCGAGCGGATCCGTCAGGCGGTCGCCGAGGATCCCCAGCGGCAGGGCATGGGCACCACGCTGACCGCGCTGCTGTTCGCGCGTACCGGCAGCTGCCTGGCGCTGGCCCACGTGGGCGACTCCCGGGCGTACCTGTTCCGCGACGGAGTGCTCAAGCAGATCACCCGGGACGACACCTTCGTGCAGATGCTCGTCGACCAGGGCCTGATCACCCCGGACCAGGCCGGTAGCCACCCGCGTCGAGCCGTGGTGACCCAGGCGTTGCAGGGCGACGAGGTCTCGCCGACGTACGCGACGATGGTGCCCCGGGCCGGCGACCGCTGGCTGCTGTGCAGCGACGGGCTGTCGAACGTCGTACGGGCCGACACCCTGGCCGAGGTGCTGGCCGGCCAGCGGGAGCGGGAGGCCTGCGCACGCGGCCTCATCGACCTGGCGTTGCAGGCGGGTGGACCGGACAACATCACCGTCGTCATCGCCGACGTGGTCGATGAGCCGTGAGCACTCAGGAGCGCCGTCCGACCCGCCGCGTCGGCGTGGCCGTGGTCGGATCCTCCGGCCACGGGTGGCGCGGGTAGCGTCCGCGCAGCTCGGCGCGGACCTGGCGGTAGCCGGAGCGCCAGAAGGAGGCCAGGTCGGCGGTGACCGCCACCGGCCGACCGGCGGGGGAGAGCAGGTGCAGCAGCACCGGCACCCGCCCGCCACCGACCCGGGGCGCCTCGGCCCAACCGAAGGTTTCCTGGAGCCGGACCGCGAGCACCGGCGCGGTCGGGTCGGCGTAGTCGACCCGGATCCGCGAACCGCTGGGCACCGCGATCCGCTCCGGCGCCAGGTCGTCCAGCCGCCCCGCCAGCGCCCAGGGCAGCAGCCGGCGTAGCGCACCGAGCACGTCGACGCGGGCCAGATCGGCCCGCCGTCGGGCACCGGCCAGCTCCGGCCCGAGCCAGTGCGGCGCACCGGCCAGTAGCGCCTCGTCGGAGACGTCGGGCCAGTCGTCGCCGAGCGCGTACCGGCAGAAGGCCAGCCGCTCACGCAGCGCCCTGGCCGCCGGGGTCCAGGTCAGCAGGTCGAGCCCGGTGTCGCGCAGTCCGGCCAGCAGCGCGGCGGCGATCTCGTCCGGGTCGGGCCGGGTCAGGGGACGGTCGACCAGCCCGATGGCACCCAGCCTGAGTACCTCCCTGGCCACCACGTCCCCGCCGGACCAGCCGACCTCCCGTTCGCTGCGCAGCAGCGAGCCGGCCGCCGCGCGGGCGGTCCCCTCGTCGAGGACGGCGGCCAGCCGGACCCGGGCGGACGGTGCGCCGGGAGCGCGGTCGGCCACCGCGACGGCCAACCAGTCGACACCCACCAGCCCCGACCCGGGTGCCAGCTCCGCTGCGGTTCCGCCACTCATCAGGTACGCCGAACCACCCGGCCGCCGCACCCGGGCCAACCGTTCCGGGTACGCCAACCCGACCAGCAACCCGGCGGCCAGCTCGTCGGGCAACCACCCCGGCTGGTCTGGCCGCTGCGGTCCACCGGACGGACCCGTCGGAAGGGCGGCGCGCAGCCGGCGCACCTCCGCGCGCCAGCGGGCGGTGGCGGCCGGGTCGGTGCCGGCGCGCAACCGACGCCAGGCGGCGCCGAGATCGTCGCCGGGACCGGCCACGGTCGGCTCGCTGAGCAGCGCCACCACCTGCGCCGCACGATCGGCACCGACGTGATCTGCCCCGTCGAGCAGTGCCCGGGCCAGCCGGGGATGCGCGCCGACCGCGACGACGGCCCGCCCCCGCTCGGTGATCCGGCCGTTCGCGTCGATCGCACCGAGGGCGGTGAGCGTTTCGTACGCCACCGTCATCGCCGCCGCCGGGGGCGGGTCCGGCAGCGCGAGACCGGTTCCGCCGGGGGCGCCCCAGGCGGCCAGTTCGAGGGCGAACCCGGTCAGGTCGGCGGCGGCGATCTCCGGTTCCGGCTGTGCGGCCAACCGCTCGTGCGCCGCGGGCGACCAGCAGCGGTAGACCTGGCCGGGCGCCTCCCGGCCGGCCCGACCGGCCCGTTGGGTCGCCGCCGCGCGGGAAACCGGCACGGTGACCAGCGCCCCCAGCCCTCGGGCCAGGTCCAACCGAGCCACCCGGGACAGGCCCGCGTCCACCACCGTCCGTACGCCCGGCACGGTGAGACTGCTCTCCGCCACCGCCGTGGCCAGCACCACCCGCCGCCGGTCTCCCACCCGCAGGGCGGCGTCCTGGTCGACCCCGCTCTGCCGACCGTGCAGGCGGAGCACGTCCACGCGGTCGCCCAGGTCGGCCAGCCGGCCGGCGACGGCGGCGATCTCGCCCACGCCGGGCAGGAAGACCAACAGGTCGCCCTCCTGCTCGCGCAGGGCCCGCCGGACGGTGGCGGCGACGTGGTCGAGCAGTGCCCGGTCCACCGGGCCGGCGCCGGACGGGGCCACGGGCCGTGGCGGTGGCGCCCATACGCGGGTCACCGGATGCAGTGCCGACGAGGCCCGCACCACCGGTGCCGGCACCGTGCCACCGAGCAGGGCGGCGAAGCGGTCCGCCTCCGGGGTCGCCGACATGGCCAGCAGCCACAGCTCCGGCCGCAGGGTGGCCCGGGACTCGACGCTGAAGGCGAGCGCCAGGTCGGCGTCGAGCTGACGTTCGTGGATCTCGTCGAGCAGCACCGCGTCGACACCGGCCAACTCCGGGTCGTGGTGCAACCGGCGGACCAGCAGCCCGGTGGTGACCACCTCGATCCGGGTACGCGGTCCGGCCCGTCGCTCACCCCGGACCGCGTAGCCGACCCGACCACCGACCGGCTCGCCGAGCAGGGCCGCCATCCGCCGGGCGGCGGCACGGGCGGCCATCCGGCGGGGCTGGGCGACGATCACCCGCCCGGCCACCGCGTCGGCCACGGCGAGTGGGGCGAGGGTGGTCTTGCCGGTGCCCGGCGGGGCGACCAGGATCGCGCTGCCGGCCGAGCCCAGCGCCGCCACCAACGCCGGCAGCACCGGCCGGACCGGCAGGTCGATGGGCACGTCGGAGAGCACGGCCCAGTCTCGCACCGCCCCTGCCCAGGCCCTCCCGGGGTCAGCGGGTGGGGGCGCAGACGACGAAGGCGTGCCAGGCCGACGGCGGAAACGTCAGCACCGGGCCGTGCCGGTCCTTGCTGTCCCGGACCGCGACTGCACCGTCGACGGTGGCCACCTCGACACAGTTGCCGTTGCCCACACTGCGGGTGCTGGTGCGCCACTCCGCCCGGGACAGGTCGAGCGCAGTCATCGCGATCCCTCCGTCGATACCGACAGTGACCGCGATGCAGCGGTCACGTAAAGTAACGAGAAGCTTCCTTCAGGCGGATCAGGGACGCCGCTGGATCGAGTGCCAGACTGCACAGCCTCTCGTGCACAAGGCTATACGAGCGCACCTGCGCGACCTCCTCCAGTGCCAGGCCCGTGGAGAGATTTTCCAGGTAGACAACGGCCGCGTCGGCCGCGTCGGCGAACGTGAGGAGCACGTACGGCGAGTTCATCGCCGGATGTCCGCCGGCTTCGAAGGGAAGTACCTGGAGTGTTACGTTGGGTAGTTGGGCGAGGGTCTCCAGGTGGGTCATCTGACCCGCCATGACGGTGCGCTCGCTGACAGGGCGTAGCAGTACCGCCTCGTTCAGCACCACCGACAGCTCCACCGGATGGTCGCCGCGCAGCACGTCCTGCCGGCGTAGCCGGGCGGCCACCTTACGATCGAGGTCCTCCTCGCCGGCGGTCAGCCGGTACACCTCGCGGGCGTACGCCTCGGTCTGCAAAAGGCCGGGCACCGCCTCGGCCTCGTACGTGCGCAGGGTGGCGGCCTCGGCTTCCAGTCCGACGTAGAACTCGAACCATTCCGGGAGTACGTCGCTGTAGTGCTGCCACCAGCCGCGCTGCTGGGCACCTCGGGCGATCTCGATGAGCGCCTCGGCGTCGCTGCCGGTGACCTGGTACAGCGCAAGCGCGGCCCGGACATCGCGTGGCTTGATGCCGATCTGCGCGTTCTCGATGCGCGACAGGTTGCTCTTCGACATGTCCAGTTGCCGGGCGGCGACGTCCAGGGTCATGCCGGCGCGTTCCCGCAACTGGCGGAGTTCCCGGGCGATACGGCGGCGTCGAACGGTGGGGCTCGCGGTCACCCTCCGAGTCTGTCACGGGAAAAGGCGCAGGTCGCTTCACCACGGAGTGCAACTGCCGAAAACGGGAGTTGCGTTGCAGTTGCGCTCGGTGCATCCTTTCCCGGTTAGCGATCACTGTGGACGGCCGGCTCGGGAGGACGTGTGCTCACCGCCGACGAGTTCTTTCTGATCGCGCACAACGACACCCGGGGCAAGGCGAAGCTGCACCCGGCGGCGACAAGTCTCGGGCTGGCCGGAGGGCTCCTCGGCGAGCTGATCCTCTATGGACACATCACCGTTTCCGGGGGTCAGGTCGGCGTGATCGACCGTCGGCCACCGGCCGACGCGTTGGCCCACACGGTGCTGGACCAGTTGCTCGGCGAGGCGCAGCACCAGTCGGTGCGTACCTGGCTCAGCTTTCTCGCCCAGACCTCGGTGACCGCGGTGGGTGAGCGGCTGTCCCGGGCCGGTGTGCTGCGCCGGCAGGAGAGCCGGCGACTGCTGCGGACCACCGTCAGCTACCAGCCGATCGATCTCAACGTCGTGGCCTGGCCGGCCACCCGGTTACGGGCGCTGCTGGAGCGCGCCGAACCGCCCAGCGTCCCCGACGCGACGCTGCTCGGGCTGGTCGCCGCCGCCGGCCTGACCCGGGAGGTGCTGTGGAGCGCGGGCCCGCGCGCACACCACCGACTCAACCTGATCATCCCGGCCCTGCCGGACCCGCTGAAGGAACTCGTGGCGCACACCGAGGCAGCCGTTGGTGCGGCGGTGCTGCGCGGCGCCCCCTGACCCGGTACACCCCCTTCCCCTCAGACCGGAGCGGTACATGTCCTCGACAGCGACAACCGAACGACCGAGCAACGTCTCCGAGGCGCTGGCCCGCGGCCGGCTCGGCGTTCCCTCAGTGATCTTCTTCGTCCTCTCCGCGGCGGCCCCGCTGACCGTGGTCGCCGGCGTCGTCACCACCGGCTACGGGGTCATCGGCGTGCTCGGCATTCCGCTTGCCTTCCTGGCGGTGGCCGTGGTGCTCGCCGTCTTCTCCGTCGGCTACGTGGCGATGGCCCGGCGGATGGCCAACGCCGGTGCCTTCTACGCGTACGTGGCCCGGGGGCTGGGACGCCCGGCCGGTGTGGGTACGGCCTGGGTGGCGCTGATCGCCTACAACGCGCTCCAGGTCGGGCTCTACGGAACCATCGGCGCGGCGGCGGCACCGGTGCTGGACCGGCTGTTCGGGATCACGCCACAGTGGTGGATCGTGGCGCTGGTGGCGTGGGCGCTGGTGGCGATGCTCGGCCTGCTCCGGGTGGACATCAACGGCATGGTGCTGGCGGCGCTGCTCTGCGCCGAGATCGCCATCATCGTGGTGTTCGATCTCGGCCAGCTGGGCAACCCGGCCGGCGGCAGCGTGAGCTTCGCCGCGTTCTCGCCGGAGAACTTCTTCGTGCCCGGGCTCGGCGCGGTGCTGGTGCTGGCGATCCTCGGTTTCGTCGGCTTCGAGGCGGCGGTGGTCTTCAGCGAGGAGAGCAAGGACCCGAAGCGTACGGTGCCGATGGCCACCTACCTGTCCGTGGCGATCATCGCGGTGGTCTACGCGCTCTCCTCGTGGAGCATGACGGTGGCGGTCGGGCCGGACCGGATCGTCGAGGAGGCGGGTACCCAGAGCGTCGAGCTGATCTTCAACCTGGCCGGGGCGCACCTGGGCGACACCGTCCTGACCATCGGGCAGGCCCTCTTCCTGACCTCGGTGCTGGCCGCCATGATCTCGTTCCACAACACCACCGCGCGCTACGCCTTCGCGTTGGGCCGGGAGCGGGTGCTGCCGGCGGTGTTCGGGCGGACCTCGCCGACCACCGGCGCACCCCGGGCCGCCTCGATCGCGCAGAGCGTGCTGGGCCTGCTGGTGATCATCCTGTACGCGGTCAACGGCTGGGATCCGGTCCTGCAGCTGTTCTTCTGGCTGGGCACCAGCGGCGGCTTCGGCGTGCTGTTGCTGATCGCCACCACCGCGGTCGCGATCATCGCGTACTTCGCCCGCAGTGGTGAGCGGGAGACGCTGTGGCGGCGGCTGGTCGCGCCCGGCCTCGCCGCGATCGCACTCGTCGCGATCATCGTGCTGGCGGTGCAGAACTTCGCCAACCTGCTCGGCGTCGAGCCGGACTCGCCGCTGCGCTGGGCGATCCCGCTGGCCTACCCGGTGGCGGCGCTGCTGGGCGGACTGTGGGGCCTGTCGCTACGGCGGCGGCGTCCCGACACGTACGCCCGGATCGGCCTGGGCGCGGAGAGCGCGGCGGCCGTGGTCGTTCCCCCGTCGGTCACCGAGCCGGCGCCGACGGCGCAGGTGCGGCGATGAGCCGGCCGGAGATCGGGCAGCTCGGCGCGGACGACACCCGCTGGGTCGCCGCCCGGATAGCCGAGGCGTTCATGGTGCTGGACCAGCCCCGCTGGTTGGTGCCGGACGAGGCCAAGCGGGAGTCGGTGCTGGCCGGGAACTTCGAGATCATCGTCGAGCACGCGACGCGGCACGGACTGGTGTTCGGCACCGCGGACCGCGCCGGGGTGGCCGTCTGGTTGCCGTCGGTCGGTGAACCACTGCCGCCGCCGGAGGACTACGACGCCCGGCTGGCCCTGGCGTGCGGGGAGTGGACCCCGAACTTCGTGCACCTGGACGAGCTGTTCGCGGCGAACCATCCGCACGCCGACCACCATCATCTGGCGCTGCTCGCCGTGCGGCCGGACCGCCAGGGCCAGGGCGTCGGCACGGCACTGCTGGGCCACCATCACGCCTGGCTGGACGCCAACGGCATGCCGGCGTACCTGGAGGCGAGCAGCGAGACCAGTCGCGACCTGTACGCGCGGCACGGCTACCGGGTCGCCGAGCCGTTCCGGCTGCCCGACGGCACGCCGTTCTGGCCGATGTGGCGGGAGCCGGTCGCCGGCTGAGATGGCGCGAAGACGATGGTGGCCGGGTCCGACGGACCCGGCCACCATCGCCACCCCCCTAGTACGTTCCGTCGAGCTGCCCCCGCAGCTTCGTCAGGGCCCGGGCCAGCAGCCGGGACACGTGCATCTGCGACACGCCGATCTGCTCCGCGATCTGCGACTGCGTCAGGTTGCCGTAGAACCGCAGCGTCAGGATCTTCTGCTCGCGCTCGTCGAGCGTGGCCAGCGCCGGGCCCAGCGCCACCCGCAGCTCGGCCAGCTCGAACTCGCTGTCCTCACCGCCGAGCATGTCGCCCAGCTCGGTCGCGCGATCGCCGTCACCGGTCGGGGTGGACAGCGACACCGCGTTGTACGCGCGGGCGCCCTCCAGGCCCTCCAGCACCTCTTCCTCGGTGAGCTTCAGGTGTGCGGCGATGTCGGCCACCGTCGGGGAACGGCCCAGGGACTGCAGCAGCGAGCTGTTGGCGTCCGAGATGGCCAGCCGCAGTTCCTGCAGGCGGCGGGGCACCCGAATGTCCCACGTCCGGTCGCGGAAGTGCCGCTTCAGCTCGCCGATGATGGTGGGGATCGCGTAGCCGGCGAAGTCGACTCCGCGGGAGGGGTCGAACTTGTCGATGGCCTTGATCAGGCCGACGGCGGCGGTCTGCGCGAGGTCGTCGGTGGGCTCGCCGCGACCGCTGTAGCGGTGGGCGAGGTGGTTGGCCAGCGGCAACCAGGCCTCGATCGCCCGGTCGCGCAGCGCGGCCCGGGACGGGTGCCCGGCCGGCAGCGCGGCCATGGCGTTCAGCAGCTCGGCGGCGCTGTCGGTGAGCGCCCGCGGGTCGAGCTTCGGGGTCGGGGTCGCCGGGGTGGTCGCCGATTCGGTGATCGTTGACGCGGTCATGGTGGTCCTCCCTGCACCTCGTCCGCGGATATAGACGTGACGCTTTGGTTAGTTCCGTTAGTACGTTCGGGAGTCACCTTAGCCCGATCGTCTCCTAGAAATCTAGCCGAACGGACGATGTACTTAAGTGATTTTCGATTATGAAAGCCGCAAAATCTCCCACAGCGGTGCGCCGAGGAGGGTGGCGCGACCGGGATTGTGCGGTTCGACCGACCGATCGGGCCAGTCGCGGATGTCCGTGCGACCCTCGTCGTCGGGCCGAACGAGGACGTCGGTTCGTCGAACGGACGATGGCCCACCCGGATGGCAAGCGGAGTGTCATCAATCCGTCGTTGTCCCGTGAACGGGACTGGGCTTAGCGTCGCGGAGTACATCCCTGCTCCGGAGGTGCCGTGCTCGATCCTGCCGTTCCCCACCTCGTCGTGAACAGCCGGACGCTGTACTTCAGCTGGCTACCGGCGGATCCGGACGCGGTGGCGGCGCTGGTCCCCCCGGGGCTACGGCCCCACCCGGACCGCGAGGTCTTCATGAACCAGTACGTGGTGGACGACGAGAGCCAGACCTCGGGCTTCGGTTCCTACTCGCTCACCTATCTCGGTGTCACGCTCGTCGGGATGGACGCCCCGGACGGAGTCACCCCCGGTGGTTGGTGGACCCACTACGTCACCTCGAGCGAGCGGGTGCGCAACTACGCCGTGGCCCGGGGCGCCCCGGCCGTGCCCGGTCGCACCACCATCACCGAGCAGGGCGACACGATCGCCACCGGAACGGACATCGAGGGCGTGCCGGTGATCCGAGCCCGGGTGCGCGTCGGCGACACCGGGCACGCCATGCACAACGGCCACCACCGCTACCTGACCGAGTTGCACGGTCAACTGGTCAGCAGCATCTATCCGGTGATCGCCGAACCGTCCACCTCGTTCGAGATCGAATCGGTCGAGTTCCTCGATCCGGACCACCCGGTGTACGCGTTGCGCCCGGAGAACCCGCTCACCATCGCCTGGGGCTACTACTCGCCGCGCTCCTCGTTCGCGTACCCGGGTGGGCTGACGATCCTCGGTGAGGTGGCGCCGGGTTACCAGGTGCCCGACCGGCGGGCTCGCAGCGGCCTGCCGTCGGGGTCGTAGACCAGGCGGTACGCGGGCAGCGCCCAGGCCCGGGTCCACCAGGGCAGGCGCCGGGCGCGGTGCGGTCGCAGCCGGCCGGGTGGGCGTGGTCCCACCTGGCCGCCGTCGTACCAGTGTTGCAACGCCTCGGCGGCGGCGGTGATCGCGGCGACCGCGTCGTCCGGATCGACCAGGTCGGCGTCGTCGCCGCCGGCCGGATCGCGGTCCAGGTGCTCGCGGAGCAGGCGTAGCCGCAACTCCCGGGCGAACCGACGGGCCCCGTCACCCTGACCCGCCGGATCGTGCGGGGGGCGCTCGTCCGCGGTGTCGTCCAGCACCGCGCAGGACAGTTCGCTGTCGTGCGTCCAGGACCGCCGGTTGAAGTTGTCGCTGCCGACGCAGGCCCACACGTCGTCGACCACGCACACCTTGGCGTGCACGTAGACCGGGGTGCCGGCGTGGTTCTCCGCGTCGAAGACGTGCACCCGCCCGGCCGCGGCCTGCTCGCACAGGGCCAGCGCCTGCTCTCGACCGACCGTGTTCGGTGGCAGGGCCAGCCGCCCGTCCACGTCGGGATGGCGGGGCACCACCGCGACCAGATGCAGATCAGGATTGTCGCGCAGCGCCGCGGCGAAGAGCTCGGCCACCTCGGCGGACCAGAGGTACTGGTCCTCCAGGTAGATCAGCCGACGGGCGCGGCGTACCGCCTTGGTGTAGCCGCGAGCGACCGTCCGTTCGCCGTCCGGGGCGAACGCGTACCGGGGTCGGACCGCCGGGTAGGTGCGCAACACCTGGACGTGGTGCGGCCCGCAGGCCGGCGGATCGGCGGGTTGGTCCGGCAGCGGCCCGGCGGTGAGGTCCGCCCCGCGGAGCCGGTCGCGCAGATAGGCCAGGGGGTTCTCCGAGTCCAGCGGCATCGGATCGGTCCACCGCTCGCGGAACGTGGTGTCCAGCGCGCCCACCACCGGCCCGCGCAGCGCGAGCTGAACGTCGTGCCAGGGCGGATGGTCACCGTACGCCGCGGCCATCCGTACCGCCTGCGGGTCACCGTGGTGCGCGTCGTCGTCGCGGCGGCTGTGACACAGGTCGATGCCGCCGACGAAGGCGATGTCCTGCTCGGGGGCGGCCGGGCGGCGCAGCACCACCAGCTTCTGGTGGTGCGATCCACCTCGCCGGACCCGCTGGTCGAGCAGCACCTCGCCGCCGGCGGCCGAGATCGCCTCGCTGAGGTTGCGGTTCTCCTGGTGGCTGTAGGACAGCACGTCGAGGTGCGACCGCCAGATCAGTCCCTTGACCACCACGCCGCGCTGGGCGGCCCGGGCGAACAACTGGGAGATCGTCGGCCCGTCCGGGCGGAGCCGCTCGTCCGGGTCCCCCCGCCAGTCGGCGAAGAAGAGGTGATCGCCCGCGCCGAGCCCGTCGACCTCGGTGACCAGCCGGTCGAAGTACGCGGCACCGTGAATCAGCGGCTCGGCGAGGTTTCCACTGGTCCAGACGGGTAACTCAGAGACCGGGTTGGCGCGTTCCGGTGCGGTGAGGAACCAGTCCTGTAGCGGCATGCTCCCGCCCTCAGAGAGGTCGTTCACGTCCTCACCATACGAACCCGTGGTCGGGCTCGCACGCTGGTGGGCTGCTGGCTGTTGGCGACCGACCCGCACCCGAGCAGGGAGGAGCCGAAGCATGTCCGGCGAGCCGACGAACTCCGCGACCGAGCACCGCGAGCAGGCGGTGGAGGGCGAGCGGGGGGCGCTGTTGACCGTACTGGTGATGGTCCTGCTCGGCGTGGCCGGCATCTTCGCCGTCTCCTGAGCCGGCCGGGCGGCCCCGGTAACCGGAGCCGCCCCGCGTCCGACGCTCGCTCAGGGGCGCTCGCCCTGACCCTTGCTGTGCGGCAGTCGCTGCGCCGGGACGACGCCGAGCCGGCCGGCCTGGAAGTCCTCGAACGCCTGGATCAACTCGTCGCGGGTGTTCATCACGAACGGGCCGTAGTGCGCCACCGGCTCCCGGATGGGCTGCCCGCCCATGATGTAGAGGTCGAGGGTCTGGTTGCGGCTGTCCTGGCGGGCGTTCGCCTTGAACCGCAACGCGTCACCCGGCCCGTGCACGGCCAGTTGTCCGGTGCGGACACCGCGTCCGTTGGCGCCGACCGTGCCGCGCCCGCCGAGCACGTACACCAGCGCGTTGAAGTCCGGCCGCCAGGGCAGATCCACCTGCGCCCCCGGCTCGACCGTGACGTGGGTGACGGTGATCGGGGTGTACGTGGATCCGGGCCCCCGGTGGCCGGCGATCTCACCGGCGATCACCCGGATCAACGCCCCACCGTCTCCGGTGGTCAGCAGCGCGGCCTGGTTGCCCCGGATGTCCTGGTACTTCGGCGGGTTCATCTTCGCCGCCCGGGGCAGGTTGACCCACAGCTGGGTGCCGTGGAACAGCCCGCCGCTGACCACCAGGTGCTCCGGCGGGGCCTCGATGTGCAGCAGGCCGCTGCCGGCGGTCATCCACTGGGTGTCGCCGTTGGTGATCGTGCCGCCGCCACCGTGGCTGTCCTGGTGGTCGAAGATGCCGTCGATGATGTAGGTGACGGTCTCGAAGCCCCGGTGCGGGTGCCAGGAGGTGCCCTTCGGCTCGCCGGGCGCGTAGTCCACCTCGCCCATCTGGTCGAGCATGATGAACGGGTCCAGCTCGCTCATCGGCACCCCGGCGAAGGCCTTGCGCACCGGGAAACCCTCGCCCTCGAAGCCGCTGGGCGCGGTGGTGAGCCGGCGGACCGGCCGGAAGGCGGTGGACTCGTCGACCCGGGGCAGCCGGGGCAGGACGAGGACGTTGTCGACGGTGATGGCGGGCATCGGGGCTCCTTCAGTTGTCGCCGGGGGTGGTGGCGAGGGTGGCGTCGCTGCCGTCGGCCACCCGCAGTCGTCGGCCGACCCGGGTGAAGATCCTGGTCAGGGCGGCGACCTCGGTGTCGTCGAGGTCGTCCATCAGGTGGGTGCGCACGGAGCGCAGGTGGTGCGGTGCGGCCTCCCGCAGCGCCAGCAGCCCGGCGGCGGTCAGCACCGCCTCGCTGCCCCGCCCGTCCCGCGGGCAGGGCTGGCGGGCGACCAGGCCCCGTCGTTGCATGGAGGAGACCTGATAGGTCAGCCGGCTGGGTGAGAAGACCAGGCGGTCGGCCAGCTCGCCCATCCGCAGTCGGTGCCCGGGAACCTCGGAGAGCAGCACCAGCACGTGGTAGTCGGCGAAGCTGAGCCCGCTGGCGGCCCGCAGGTCGTCCTCAAGTCGGGTGAACAACCGCTGACTGGCCTCGATGTAGGTCCGCCAGGCGGTCAGGCGGTCGCGGTCCAGGCTCTCGGTCACGCCACCAAGGTAGCACTTATTCAAAATTTGAACAAGGAGTCGCCCTCTTGGTGGCTGCGGTGCAGATGGGAGTGCTAAAAGGTGATGGTGAAGCTTTGAAGGAGTGTGCTGGGCGGGCCGCCGAGGAGATATCCGGTGCGCGCTCGGCGCGGGTGGTGTGAGACTCTGCGGCCGTGGAACTGACCGCTCCCGGCCTGCTGCTGCGCCCCTGGCGGGACACGGACGCACCCGCCGTTCTGGATGCCTGGCGAGATCCGGCGATCGCGCAGTGGAACCCGCAGGGCGACCCGCTCGATCTCGACGCCGCGCTGCGCTGGTTACGGTGGCGGGCCGACTGGTCGGGCGGAGGTCATGTGTCGCTGGCGGCGGCCGATCCGGCCGATCCGGAGATCCTGCTCGGTTCGGTGTCGCTGCACCGCATCCACGCCGGTGACGCCTCGATCGGGTACTGGACGGTCGCGGCCGCCCGTGGTCGCGGGGTGGCCACGGCGGCGGTCGTGCTGCTCAGCGGGTGGGCCTTCGCCGACCTCGGGCTGGAGCGGATCGAGCTGTGCCACGCGGTGGCCAACCCGGCGTCCTGCCGGGTCGCCGAGCGGGCCGGCTTCGCGGCCGAGGGCACGCTGCGGCAGTCGCACCGCTACGGCGACGGGCGCCGCTACGACGAGCACCTGCACGCCCGCCTCGCCACCGACTGACCGGGCGGCCCACCCACAGCGGGACCGCCCGGTCGGTGGTTTCGGACGGAGTCAGCCCGCCGTCTGCGGCGCGCGTCCACCCAGGTTCAGCCGGCCGAGCAATTGCCGGGCCTGGTCGGCCACGTCGGCCTCCACGGTGACCGCGTACCGGTTGGCCCGCAGGGAACTGGCGGAGGTGAAGTCGCGCTGCCCGCCCGTCATCGCGTGTGCCACGGCACCGAAGACGGCGCCCCAGATCGCACCGATGACGAGGCCGGCGAGGATCACCGCCACCCAGTTGCCGACGGTGAAGATGCCGAACAGCAGGCCGATGAACAGACCGAACCAGGCCCCCGTCCCCGCGCCGACCAGCGCCGCGCGGGCGGTGGTCAGCCGACCCAGCACGGTCTCCACCAGGGTCAGGTCGGTGCCGACGATGGCGGTGCGTTCCACCGGGAACCGGTTGTCGGCGAGGTGGTCCACCACTCGCTGGGCGCTCGGATAGTCCTCGAACGCGCCGATCGTCACGGTCGGCGGGCCGGTCGATGGTCCGTGGCCGTCGCCACTGGGTGCGGCGGGACGGCCGCCGGGGCCCGACGGGAGGGTGCCGCCGCCGGTCACACCCGGCTGCCAGGCCGAGGGGTTCGACTGTGTGGTCATGGGTCTCCTCCTTCGTCACCAGTCGCCTACCCCACGTCGGCACAGCGGTAACGCCTCGGTGGCGTCGGGCTCGCGGGCCCGCCGGACCTGCTGCCCGGGCGGCACAGGGGCGGCCCCCGGCACCGCCGTACGGGCGGTGCCGGGGGCCACGGGACGGGTCGGGCGATCAGGCGCAGGCGGTGCCGTTCAGCGTGTAACCGGTCGGCGCGGCCAGGCTGCTGCCGCTGTAGGTGCCCTGAAGACCGACACTGAGCGTGCCGCCGCTGGGCAGGCTGCCGTTCCAGGGGGCGTTGCGGACCGTGATCTGGTTGCCGGACTGGCTCCACTCACCGTTCCAGCCGTTGCTCAGCCGTACCCCGGAGGCGACGTTGAACGTCAGGTTCCAGCCGTTCAGTGCGGCGCCGCGGTTGGTCACCCGGATCTCGGCGGTGAAGCCACCGGTCCACGTGTTCGGGGTGAACGTCACCGAGCAGCCACCGCCGGGCGGGTTGGTGGTCGGCGGGATCGTGGTGGGCGGGGTGAACGTCGGCGGGGTGGAGGTGGGCGGGGCGCTGGTGGGCGGAGTGGTGGTCGGCGGGGCCGTGGTCGGTACCGGACCGGCGGCGATGGCCAGGTCGTACGCCCGCTGCGGCACGAACTGACCCGCCGCCGCGATGCAGCCGTCCGCCTCGCCCGGCAGCTTCACCCAGAGGAACGCGTCGATCGCGGAGTCGCCGGTGTTGGTGGTGCTCGGGGTGCCGATCGCCCGCCCCGGCGGGTCGCACCACTCGGAGCCGGCCGGACCGTTGCCGTTGCGGCTGGTGTCGACGACCGCCTTCAGCCGGGAGTTGCCGGTGGCCGCGATGATCTGCTTGGCGTACGACACCTCGTCGGCGGTGCGACGGTAGTTCGACACGTTCACCGAGATGCCGTCGGCGCTGTTGGAGACGTCGGCGGCGTTCAGCCGGGCGGCGGCCTCACCGGCGGAGAGCCAGCCACCGTGGCCGATGTCGAAGTAGACCTTGGCCGCGGACGAGCCCCGCTTGAGCGCCTTGCCGGCGTACGCCATCGAGGCCCGCACCTCGGCCTGCTGGCTCTCGTTCATGCAGCTGCTCATGATGGGGAGCACGTCCGGCTCCAGGATGATGCTGGCCGGACGGCCACCGAGGCCGGCGGCGACCTGGTCCACCCACTGCCGGTAGGCGGTGTGGTTCGGGGCGCCACCCGCGCTGTGGTTGCTGCAGTCGCGGTTGGGGATGTTGTAGACCACCAGGATCGGGATCTTGCCGGCGGCGGCCGCGGCGCCGACGAAGGAGTCCACCTCGGCGCGTACGGTCGAGGTGTTGGTGGTGGTGTACCACCGGGGTTGCGGCACGCTGGCGATCCGGTCCCGGATCACGGCGGCCTTCGAGTCGTTCGGGTTGGCCGCCACCCAGCGGGCGGCGCTGGTCTGCGGATCGACGTAGAAGGCGGAGTCGGCGGCCGCGGCGGGCGCGGGGCGCAGCGCGCCCACGCCGACGCTGCCGGCCACGGTCAGTGCCGTCGCCACGACGCCGACCAGAGCGAATGTGCTTCGGGTTCTCATGGTCTGCTCCTCGTACCCATCGAAGAAAGTGCGTGGAAGCGCTCCCACATGTCCGACAAGGTACGGGCTTATTGCCGGCCTGTGAAGAGTTTCCGGAACAAGTCGACCGACTACCGTTCCGGCGGGCGTCGAGCCGCGACGGACGACCGTCCTACGATCATGGGATGCGTGGTGAACCGTCGGGTGTGGTGGTGATCGGTGCCGGCATCGCCGGTGTGGCCTGCGCCCGGGAACTGCGCGACGCCGGGGTACCGGTGCACATCCGGGAACGAGGACGGGTGGTCGGCGGCCGGATGGCCAGCCGGCGCTTCGACGGCCGCCCCGCCGACCTCGGCGCCGCCTACTTCACCGTCAGCGACCCTGAGTTCGCCGAGGTGGTACGCGGCTGGCAGGCGGCCGGCCTGGCCCGCGAGTGGACCGACACCTTCGTGGCGTACGACGGTGGCGGCCGTCGCGCGGCTCCCGGACCGATGCGGTGGTCGGCACCGCGTGGGCTGCGCTCGCTCGTGGAACATCTCGCCCGGGACCTGCCTGTGGTGGTGAACCGGCTGGTGCTCAGTGTCGGCCCGGGACCGACGGTGGACGGCGAGGAATGCGCGGCGGTGGTGCTGGCGATGCCCGGGCCGCAGGCCGCGCTGCTGCTCGACCCGGAACTCGTCCCGGCCGCCGACGCCGTGGGACGGCAGCGGTGGTCGCCCACCCTGGCGGCGATGCTGCGTTTTCCGTGCCGGCGGTGGACCGACTTCGGTGGCGCCTTCGTCAACGATCATCCACTGCTCAGCCTGGTCTGCGACGACGGCGACCGGCGCGGTGACGGTGCCGCGGTCCTGGTCGCGCACACCACCGAGGGGTTCGCCGCCGGACACCTGGCCCAGCCCACCGCGGCCGCGCCGCAGATCGAGGCGGCCGTACGCGACCTGCTCGCCCTGCCCGACCGGGCGGAGTTCGTGCACGTGCACCGGTGGACGTACGCCAAACCGGCCGACGACGGTGGCCCGGCCACCGGCTTCCACCTCGACGACGACGGCATCGGACTGACCGGGGACGCGTACGGCAGACCCCGGGTGCAGACCGCCTGGCGCTCCGGCCGCGACCTCGGCCGCGCCCTGGCCCGCCGACTGGTCTGACGCTCCGGCTGCCCGCGTCGTCCGGCGGGCAGCTCAGGCGGCGACGGCGGGTGAAGGCTCCGGCGGGGACGCCGTCGCGGTGCGCTTGCCCGACGCGTCGAGCATCCGCATGACCGGCGTCGCCGCGACCCCGTGCACCACCACCGAGACGATCACCACCAGGGCGACGGTGGCCCAGATCAGCTCGGTCTGCGGGAAGTCCGCCTTGGTGGTGGCGTACGCCAGGTAGTAGAACGAGCCGATGCCCCGGATGCCGAAGGCCGCGATCACCAGATGCTCCGCGGGTCGTCCGGGCGCGCCGCGCAGCGCCAGCCAACCGACAAGCGGTCGGACCAGGAACACCAGGGCCAGACCGACAAGTGCGGCGGGCCAGGTCAACGCGGCCAGCAGCCCGCTGATCACCGCACCGCCCAGCAGGAGCAGCATCAGCACGGTGAGCAGCCGTTCCACCTGCTCGGCGAAGTCGTGCAGCACCGCGTGGTACTTGTGGTTGCGCTCGGCCGCCCGGATCGCGCGGGCAGCCACGAAGACCGCCAGGAAGCCGTAGCCGCCGGCCACCTCCACCAGCCCGTACGCCAGGAAGGTGGCGGCCAGCGCCAGGAACCCCTCCGCGTGCCGGGCCAGCCGCAGCTCGCTGGGTGCCCGGAAGAACAGTTTCCCGAGCAGCCAGCCGATCACGAGCCCACCGATCAACCCCACCCCGACCTTGTAGAGCACATCGAGCGTGATCCAGCGGACCAGCCAATCGCCGGGGGCGAGACCGGCGCCCGCGATCGCGATCGCCGCGTAGACGAAGGGGAAGGCCAGACCGTCGTTCAGCCCGGCCTCCGAGGTGAGCGCGAACCGGACCTCGTCCTCGGCATCCTCATCAGCGTTGGGCTCGCCGACCTGGACGTCACTGGCGAGCACCGGATCGGTGGGAGCCAGTGCTGAGGCGAGCAGCAACGCGCTGGCCGGCACCAGACCCGCCCACCACCAGCCGAGCAGGGCGACGGCGGCGATGCACAGCGGCATGGCCACGGCCAGCAGCCGCCACGTCGAGGACCAACGCGCCCAGCTCAACGGCCGGTCGATCTTCAGGCCGGCACCCATCAGCGCGACGATCACGCAGAGCTCGGTGAGATGGGTGGCGAGATCCTTGTACGTGAGGGGATCCGGCACGGGCAGACCGGTGGGCAGCAGGTAGATCAGCATTCCGAGGCCGAGGAACGCCAGCGGCATGGACAGCGGGCGCCGCTCCAGCAACCGTGGCAGGATGCCGGCGAGCAGGGCCGCCACACCGAGCACCGCGAACGCAACGTCGATCGTCTCCACCGGACCGCCTCTCGCCACGCCCGCGGCACGCGGACAGGTGGCGCACAACGTGCCCCGGCCGACGTTCCGGTAATCCGGAAAATCCGTCGTGGACCGACGGTGTGCGGCAGCCCACGGTCCGGCGCTTCAGGCGGGTGGCAGCAGGATCTCGAACCAGACCGTCGAGCCGCGGACGGTGGGATCGGTGCCCCATGCGTCGCTCAGTTCCTCGATCAACCCAAGTCCGCGCCCCCGGCTGCTCAGGGTCTCCGTGCGGGCCCGGGTCACCGTGCCCCGGGAGCCCGAGTCGGCCACCGAGACGAGCAGCCGCTCGGGGCTGAGGTCGACCTCCACCCGGGCCGCCGTGCCGGCGTGCAGCAGCGCGTTGGTGGTCAGCTCGCTGGTGCACAGCACCGCCGCGCCGATCACCGACTCCGCGACCTCCCACTCGGTCAGCTGGGCGGTCATCCAGTGCCGCACCCGGCTCGGTGCGGTCGGCTCGGCGGGCACCTCCATCCGCGCCGAACGGCTCGGCCGCACCGCGTACTCGACGGCGAGCACGGCCACGTCGTCCTCGGTCGCGCCGGGCACGGCCGCGGAGGCCACCGCGCACAACGCCCTCGGGTCGCCACTGGGCGCACCGGCCACCGACTCCGCCAGGCGGGCCAGGCCGTCCGACAGGCCGTGCCGGCGTCGTTCCACCACACCGTCGCTGAACAGCAGCAGCGTGTCACCGGGAACGAACGCGACGGTACGCGTCGCCGTCCGGTAACCGACCCCCAGCGGAGCGCCGGAGGGCACGTCGACGTACTCGGCCCTCGGCTCACCCGTCGGCGAACAGCGACGTACCAGTGGCGCGGGGTGACCGGCACTGGCCAGGGTCAGCTCCTTGCGGCCGACGTCGATGACGCCGAACGTCACGGTGACGAAGAGCTCGTACGTGCCGGCCTCGGCACCCAGGCTGCCCACCAGCCGATCGAGTCCGGCGAGCACCTGGTCCGGGCGCGGATCGTTGAGCGCCAGCGCCCGCAGCGCGGCCCGCACCTGCCCCATCCGGGCGGCGGCCTGCACGTCGTGGCCGGCGACGTCGCCGAGGACCACCCCCAGGTCGCCGGTGGGCAGCACGAACGCGTCGTAGAAGTCACCGCCGGCGGCGTTGCCGTCCACCCCCGGGTCGTAGCGCGCGGCGATCCGTAGCTGGGGCAGGACCGGCAGGTTCTCCGGCAGCATGCTCCGTTGCAGCAGTTGGGCGGTGCCGTGCTGGGTCTCGAAGCGGCGGGCCCGCTCGGTGGCCTGGCCGACCAGCTCGGCCGAGGCCGCCAGCAGCGCCCGCTCCGCGGCCGACCACGGATGCGGCGACCGGTAGCCGACGGTCAGCGCTCCCCGAACCACCGACGCCCGCAGCGGTACGGCCGCCAGGGCGCGGATCTTCTGGTCGTGCCGGTCGGCCGCGATCTCGTGCAGCGGCTGGCCGTCGTCGATGAAGCTGGCCTGGCCGGTGCGGGCACTGACCACCACCGGCGCCGACCAGCCGGCGGGGCCGCGTCGCCACAGTGGGGGCAGCCGCTCGTCCGCCTCGTCCACCAACTCGCCCCGGACCCGCCGGACCATCCGCCACCCGGTGCCGCCACCCCCGTCGTCCACCGCGAAGGAGACCCGGTCGGCGTCGAACGAGGTGATCGCGTAACGCAGCGCGACGCGGGCCACGTCGTCCAGGGTGAGCGTGCCGGACAGCGCCGCGGCGAAATCGCTGAGACCCTGCAACTGCCGGGTCGCCGGGCTGGTCTCGGCCACCACGGACAGCACGCCGACGACCCGGCCGTGGCTGTCCCGCACGGGTGAGCACGCGCGCGTGTAGACGGGTTGGTCGAGCGCGACGGAGGCGGAGTGCAGCGGGAGCGGGATCTCCCGGTCCAGGACGGGAACCCCGGTGCGGTAGGTCTGCTCGACGACGTCACCGACACCGGGGCGCTGCCAGACCTCGGCGAAGACCTCGGTGGGGGGTCGACCGATGGCGTCCGGATGTCGGTCGCCGATCAGGTCGGCGTACGCGTCGTTGTACAGCAGCAGCAGGTCCGCGCCGAGGTGCAGCGCCATCGGAGCCGGGGAGGCGAGCACCACCTCGACGGTCGCGCGGACGGCGGGATCCCACGACTCGTACGGGCCGAGCGCGGTGTCACCCCAGCGGGGGTGGCCGGCGACGGCCGCCGTGCCCGGCACCGCCGTGCCCGGCAGAGGGCCTGATGGCGTGGGTACTCGCCCGACCGTTCCTGGCATGAGCGCAGCCTAGTCGGCCCGCTCGACCCACGTTCCCGATCATCGGCTGGGCGCGCCGGACCGGGACGTCAGTGCAGGTCAGAGCCGCTCCGGTGCGATCTGTCCAGAAAAAGGGGGTGACCGCGGCGGCGTGCTGGCCGGGGGAAGGGGTAAGCGCGCCGGGCAATCCATGCGACAGGAGGGACATCATGCCGGAAACCCTCGCGGTCAGGCAGGTCGACATCGGTGACGCCGCGGCCGACATGTGGAGGTCGGTGCTGCTGTTCGTGCCCCGGGCCATCGCGTTCATCGCGATCCTCGTGGTCGGATGGCTCATCGCCAGAGCCGTGCTCAAAATCGTGGACACGGTACTGGAACGGGTGGGGTTCGACCGGTGGGTCGAACGGGGCGGTATCAAGCGTGCGCTGGAGCGGACGCGGTACGACGCCAGCGACATCCTGGCGCGGCTCGCGTACTACGCGGTGCTGCTGTTCACCCTTCAGTTCGCCTTCGGCGTCTGGGGGCCGAACGCGATCAGTGATCTGATCGCGGGCGTGGTGGCCTGGCTGCCCCGGGCGTTCGTCGCGATCGTCATCGTGGTGGTGGCCGCCGCGATCGCCAACGCGGTGCGGGACCTCGTCACCGGGGCGCTCGGCGGGCTGTCGTACGGCCGTTTCCTGGCCGACGTGACAGCGATCTTCATCCTCGCCCTGGGTGTCATCGCGGCGCTCAACCAGGTGGGCATCGCCACCACCGTGACCCAGCCCGTGCTGATCGCGGTGCTCGCCACGGTGGCCGGCATCCTGATCGTCGGTGTCGGTGGCGGTCTGGTGCGGCCGATGCAGAACCGTTGGGAGGGCTGGCTCACCCGGGCGGCCGAGGAATCGCGGGCGATCCGTGAGCAGCGGCAGGGTGCCGAGGCCGGCCGCGGTGACATGCAGCGGCAGATGGCCGACCGGAGCGGTGCCACCCAGCCGGCCTCACGGGGATCGGAGTCCTCGATGGCCGGCGGCCGGGGCACCTACCAGTCCGGCAACAGCGGCGACGAGACCCAGCAGTTCCGTCCGTGACGGTCGGGTACTCGCGTTGCCGGTCGCGTTGAGACGGGTGCCCGCCGTACGGGGGGCACCCGTCCGCACGTCACAGCGGTGGCGGCTGCGCGGCCGGCGTGTCCAGCGCGGCCGTCAGCGCGCAGACGGCGAGCAGGCGCACCGTCACCCAGTCCGCCTCCGCCCAGTCGATCGGGGCGCCGGCCGGCTGCCAGCCGTGCTCCTCGGCGGCGGCGCACATGCCGTCGGCGTAGCCGGCGAGGGCGGCGGCGGTCAACGGCCGCCGGTCCCCGTGCAGACTGTCGCGCACCACGGCGGCGTGCTGGTCGACGGCGGCGAGCAACCCCGGCCGGGCGGCGGCCGCGGCGAGTCCGTCGAGACCCACGGCGTTGGCGAGGGTGACCAGACTGGACCGCGCCCGGTCGACGGCGGTGGGGGAGACGACCCGGTTCGACGACACGCGCATGGGGAACGAATGTAGCCAACCGGCGGGGCCGTGACCTCGGCCGCTCGGACGGTCCCGGCAGCACCGGGTGGTGTCCGCCGGATGTCCGAGGGGATCGAGTCGGGCGCGGCGGACGGCAGGAACCGGACGCCACGCCACGACCGGCAGCAAATGGCCCTACTCGGCGGAAGGCGCGTCCGCCGGGCGGCGACGCGCGGCGTCGTCGGCGATGATCACGGTTGCCACCATCAGCGCGACGCAGAGGCTGAACAGCCACGAGCTGTCGTCGACCAGCCGGGCCGAGACGGGTGCCTGCACGGCGGCGAGGAGGAAGCCGAGCCATGCCAGGCGGCGCTGACGAGTGGAGAGGAAGCCGGAGCCCTGATGCATTCCGAAAGTCTTGCGCGCGGCACGGCCGTTGCCGTCAGCCGAACGGCCGATTCTGCCGGAGCTGTCCGAATTCATCGCCCGTTCGGCTGAGGCCGTCGGGCTGCCGGGCCGGGCCCTGCGGGTACGCCCCGGACCCACCGCCGGCGCCCGGAACGTACCCGTAGGTGGTTCGTCAGAGGGTGTCCGGGCCGGTGCGCCCGGTGGTGGACGGGCGGTACGCGCGGTCCGGGTCGGTGGGCTCACGGCCCGTGCCGGGCACCTCGCCGCCCCGGTCGGCCGCCTCGGGGCCGTGTCCGAAGGCCGCTTCCTCCCCGGCGTCGTTACCGGTCACGTCGTCGGCCTGCCCGTCGAGGGTGGATCGGGCGACGGCCCGGTCCAGCTCCTCAAGGGGAAGTCGTTCCTCGTTGCGCCACGCCCTGTCGTCGGTCATGCCCATCGCGGTACCCCCGCCCCGTCGTCGCAAACGACACCGCAGACCGGGCGTGACCCTGCCTCGGTACGGCAGCGGACCCGATCAAGCGGCGACGGCCGCCGGGTACGCCCGGCGGCCGTCGTGGGTGTCATCGCGGGGATCAGGGCTGCGGACGGTCGACCTGCCCGCGCCACGCTCCGGTCTCCTGACCGCGTCGCTCGATGAACGTCTTGAAGCGCTGCAGGTCGCCCTTGGCCCGACGGTCGACCACGCCGAGCTTGTCGCCGGTCTTCTCGATGACCCCGTGCGGGTCGAACTCCAGCTGGAGGGAGACCCGGCTGGTGTTCTCGTCCAGCCGGTGGAAGGTGACCACCCCGGAGTGCTGGGTGCCGCCGGTCGACCGCCACGCCACCCGCTCGTCGGGCAGCTGCTCGGTGATCTCGGCGTCGAACTCCCGCTTGACCCCGGCGATCTCGACCGTCCAGTGGGTCATCGTGTCGGAGAGCTGGCGAATCTCCTGCACACCCTCCATGAACTGCGGAAACTCCTCGAACTGGGTCCACTGGTCGTACGCCGTCCGGACCGGGACGGCCACGTCGACATGCTCCGTTACACCACTCATCAGAATCCTTCCCTGCACTTGGTGAGGCGTGCGGACCGGTCGGTCCACCTACCAGCGCGTCGTCTCGTTGGTGTGGCCGAGCGCCGCCCACACCTCGGACACCGTCTGGTACCGGGTGCTCTCGGGCAGGCGCTCCAACGCGGCCAGTACGTCGTCGGGGGCCTCGTTTTCCCGCGCGTTGGCGAGCAGTGCGGCCCGGTCCCCGGGCAGGGCGTTCATCGTGATGAACCGTCCCAGCCGGCTGCGGGCCTCGACATCCTCGGAGGTCATGCCCTGGGGAGCGCCGCTGCGCAGGTCGCCGGCCGGCGCCGTGGTCGGCTCCGGCTGGTCCTCTCCCGCGGGCTCCGGGACGCGGAACTCGTCGACCCGCGAGCCGCCCGTCCCCGGCCCCTGCACGAGGCCGCTGACCTCCTGGCTCATCTGCTCGTCGACCCTCGGTGAGTGCTTGCTGCTGCCGCGATCCATGCCTTCTGCGCTACCCGAGAGGGCGGGGGGTAAACCGATGCGCGGTCACGCACCGGCCGGCGACCGCGGCGGCAGCACCGGCTCGTCGGTGTCCTCGCGGCCGGACTGCAGCCGCCGTCCCCGCTGAAGTTCGGCGTTGATCTGGACACCGAGCATCAGCGCGGAGTTGGACAGGTAGAGCCAGACCAGGAACGCGATCACCGCCCCGAGGCTGCCGTAGGTCGTGTTGTACGAGCCGAAGTTGGCCACGTACAACCCGAAGCCGAAGGAGCCGAGTGCCCAGCTGGTCAGGGCCACCACACCGCCCAGGGTGAGCCAACGGAAGCGGGGCTGCCGCACGTTCGGCGCGACCCAGAACAGCAGGGACATCAACAGCATGCCGATCAACGCCAAAGCCGGCCACTTGGCCATCGCCCAGGCGGTGCGGGCGGCGCCGCCGGCACCCACCAGGTCGCCGACCGCGTCGGCGACCGGGCCGCTGACGATCAGACCGGCGGCCACGATGGCGAGCAGCACCAACGACACGGCGGCGAGCCCGATCTGGGTCGGGCGCAGCCGCCACACGGGCCGTCCCTCGACCACGCCGTAGATCGCGTTCGAGGCCCGGGTGAAAGAGGCGATGAAGTTCGAGGCCGACCAGAGCGCACCGAGCAGACCGAAGCTGAGCAAAACGCCGGCGGAACTGTTCTGGTCCACCACCTCGCGGACCACGCCGACGAAGCTCTCGTTCGCCACCACCGAGCCGGCGCCCATCTCGCGGGCCAGATCGAGCACCGTGTCGACGGTGCGTTCACCGTCGGAGACCAGACCGACCAGGGCCACCACCACGACGGTGGAGGGGAACAACGCCAGCACCCCGTAGTAGGTGAGGGCCGCGGCCCAGTCCGTGCAGTTGTCCCGCAGGTAGTTGCGCCCGGCCCGGACCAGCACGCCACGCCAGGTCGACCAGCGGAGCTGGCGGATTCCCGGCAGGCCCGGCACCGGCGGATCGGTCGACGGGGCGTCGGGGTTCGTCGTCGTCATCACCGCTCCCTGGGCGCTGCCGGCACGTGGATGGCCCCGGCGGTACCCGACGTGGTCCGGCGGCAAACCCTGCCGGCGTTTGCCGCCGCCTCACCGGGGTACGCCAATTCGAATCGCTCGCACACGGAGGAGGATCGAGATGCCCGGGCGCGAGGTACTGCCCAGCACGCTGCGGCGCTCCCCGGAGAAGGCCCAGCGCACCTGGGAGAAGACACACGATTCCGCGGTCGAGACCTACGGCGAGGGCGAGCGGGCCCACCGCACCGCGTTCGCCGCCGTCAAGCACGAGTTCGAGAAGGTCGGTGACCACTGGGAGCCGAAGGGCCGCAAGGGCCCCAGCGACCGGCAGGCCGCCGGCGGCGGCCCGGCCCGACGGGCACCGACCGCCGGTGGGGTGGACGCGAACGCCACCAAGGAGCATCTCCTGGGGGTGGCCCGCGAACTGGACGTGTCGGGACGGTCGACCATGACCAAGCCGGAACTGGTCAAGGCCATCCAGAAGGCCAACGACCGACAGACCCGCAAGGCCCGCGGCGACTGAGCCCGCCGCCGTCGACGGGGCCCGGGACCGGCGTACGCCTCCGGCCGGGCCCCGTCGGTACGCCCGTGCGCCGGCTCACCAGTGACCGCCGCCGGGCGCCTGGATGTGCACCGCCTTGGTGGCGGTGAACTCGTCGAGCAGTTCCGGCCCGTAGCCGAAGCCCTGACCACTGGCCCGGCGCGGGTGGGCGGCGCCGGCCGGCGCGCCACCGAACACCGAGTTGACCTTCACGGTCCCCACCGGCAGCTCCCGCCAGGCCCGCTGGGCGTGACTCATCGACCCGGTCAGCACGGTCGCCGCCAACCCGTACGGTGAGTCGGCCGCGCACCGCAGCGCCTCGGAGAACGAGTCCACCACCACGACGGGCGCCACCGGGCCGAACGTCTCCTCCCGGATCAACGCCAGGTCGTGCCGGCAACGGTCGATCACCGTCGCCGGATAGAAGGCACCCGGCCCCTCCGGCAGGGTTCCGCCGACGCGCAGCCGGGCACCGTCGGCCACCGCCGCGATCACCTGCCCGTGCACCTGATCGCGATGGCGCCGGTCGACGAGCGGACCGAGCTGGGTCCGCGGATCCCGCCCCGGTCCGACGCGCAGCGCGGCGGCCCGCTCGACGAGCGCGGCGACGAAGTCCTCGGCGACGTCGCGGTGGGCGTAGATCCGCTCCACCGCGACGCAGATCTGACCCGCGTTGGCGAACGCACCCAGGGCGGCCTCACCGGCGGCCCAGCTCGGGTCGACGTCGGCGTCGACGATCAGCGGGTCGCTGCCGCCGTTCTCCAGCAGGACCTTGGCACCGGTGCCGGCCGCGGCCGTGGCGATCGCCCGGCCGGTGGCGCTGGACCCCACGTGCGCCACCATGTCCACCTCGGCGGCGGCCAACGCCGCGCCGGTGGTCGGGCCACCGCTGAGCAGCGACAGCACCCCTGCCGGCAGGGCGGTGTCGAACGCCCGGGCCAGCAGCCACCCGGTCGCCGGGGTGCGCTCGCTGGGCTTGTGCAGCACCACGTTACCGGTGACCAGGGCCGCTCCGAGCAGCCCGCAGGACACGGCGACCGGGTCGTTCCACGGCGTGATGGCAGCCACCACCCCACGCGGCTGCGGCGTCATGAAGTCGATCGCGGCGGGATCGCCGTGCAGGGTACGACCGCCTCGGGCCGGTGCGAGTTCGGCGTACTGCCGCAGGGTGGCGATGCCCGCCTCGACACCGCCCCGGGCGTCCGCGAGCGGCTTGCCCATCTCCGCGGTCGTCGCCTGGGCCAGGTCGTCGGCGGCCTCGGCGACCGCGTCGGCGATCCGGTGCAGCGCCGCGGCCCGCTCCGCCGGGGAGGTCGCCGCCCACTCGGCCGCCACCCCCCGCGCCGCCGCCACCGCCTTGTCGACCTCGTCGGCCGTGGCGACCGGGGCGCTGGTCACCGGGCGGCCGTCAGCCGGATCGTGCACCGTCAACTCGCCGGCCTCGCCGCCGGCACCCCACACCCCACCGATGAGCTGCGTGACCGTGTACATGGCGCGCTGCATGCCCGGGCCCGGCCGTGGCAAACGTTTCGTCCGGTGGGCCCGGGGTAGCGTCCTCGGATGACTTCGCCAGGTTCCCTCGGTGCCGAGCGGGCCGACGCCGTCATCGTCGGTGCCGGACACAACGGTCTGGTCGCCGCCAACCTGCTGGCGGACGCGGGTTGGGACGTGCTGGTGCTGGAGGCGACCGGGGTACCCGGCGGGGCGGTCCGCTCGGCCGAGGTGACCGCACCCGGTTATCTCAGCGACCTGTTCAGCTCGTTCTACCCGCTCGGCTACGCCTCGCCGGTGTTGCGCGGGCTCGACCTGACCCGGTACGGGCTCACCTGGCGGCACGCCCCCGACGTGCTGGCCCACCTGTTCCCCGACGACCGGGCCGCCGTGCTCAACCGTGACCCCGCGGTCACGGCGGCCTCGCTGGAGACCTTCGCCCCCGGCGACGGCGAGCGCTGGCTGAGCGCGTACGCGCAGTGGCGGCAGGTCGCCGAACCGATGCTGGAGCTGATCACCACGCCGTTCCCGCCGGTCCGCGGCGGCCTCGGCCTGCTACGCCGGCTACGGGTCGGCGGCGCGCTGCGGCTGGCCCGGCGGCTGGTGCTGCCGGTGAACCGGCTCGGCGAGGAACTGTTCGCCGGCGCCGGCGGGCCGGCGTTGCTCGCCGGCTGCGCCCTGCACACCGACCTGTCCACGGAGGAGGCCGGCTCCGGCGTCTACGGCTGGCTGCTCGCCATGCTCGGCCAGCAGGTCGGCTGGCCGGTTCCGGAGGGTGGCGCACAAAAGATCACCGACGCGTTGGTGGCCCGGTTGACCGAGCGGGGCGGCCGGATTCTCTACGGTGCCCGGGTGGACCGGGTGCTGGTCGCCCGCGGCCGGGCGGTGGGTGTCCGCACCGTCGGTGGGGCCAACTGGCGGGCTCGTCGGGCGGTGCTCGCCGACGTGCCCGCGCCCGCCCTGTACCTGGACCTGGCCGGCCCGGCCCTGCTGCCCCCGCGACTGGTGGCCGACCTGGAACACTTCCGGTGGGACGGCTCCACGTTGAAGGTGGACTGGGCGGTGTCCGCTCCGGTGCCCTGGACGAACCGTCGCCTGGCCACCGTCGGCACGGTGCACCTGGGGGCGGACCTCAACGGGTTGACCGGTTACGCCGCCCGGCTGGCCATGGGTGAGCTGCCACCGGAACCGTTCCTGCTGGTGGGGCAGATGTCGGTGGCGGACCCGAGCCACTCGCCGCCGGGCACCGAGTCGCTCTGGTCGTACACCCACCTGCCGTTCCGCCGGCACTGGCGGGCCGACGACATCATGTCCCACGTCGAGCGGATGGAGACGGTGCTGGAAGCCGCCGCGCCCGGCTTCCGCGGTCTGGTGGTGGGCCGGCACGTGGCCGGGCCGGCCGAGTTGGAGGCCGCCGACCCGAGCCTGGTCGGCGGTGCGCTCGGCGGCGGCACCGCTGCCCCGTACCAGCAGCTGTTCCTGCGGCCGGTACCCGGGCTCGGCCGCGCCGACACTCCGGTGGATCGGCTCTTCCTGGCCAGCGCGTCGGCGCATCCCGGCGGGGGAGTGCACGGCGCCCCCGGTGCGAACGCCGCCCGCGCCGCGCTGGCCCGGGACCGTGCCCTCACCGGTGGGGTGTACCACCGGGCGATCGCCACCGCGCACCGTGCCGTCTACGAGTGACCCACCGGGCCCGGCAGGTCAGGGCTCGATGTTGCGGTGCCGGGTACGCAGCTTGAACGGCATCAGCGCACTCTCGATCTTGGTGGCGGTGGTCATCTTCGAGGTGCCGTCGCGCCGCTCCTCGAACCGGATCGGCACCTCCAGGATGGTGTGCCCCAGCTTGGTGGCCAGGTAGTGCATCTCGACCTGGAAGCTGTAACCGTTGGACTGCACCCGCTCCAACCCGATGTCGCGCAGCGCGTCGGCCCGCCAGATCTTGAAACCGGCGGTGAGGTCGCGGATGCGGACCCGCAGCAGCGTGTGCACGTACAGGTTCGCCCAGCCGCTGAGCGCCCGACGGTACAGCGGCCAGTTCTCGTCCAGCTCGCCGCCGGGGACGTAGCGTGACCCGATGACCACGCCGGCCTGAGTGGACAGCAGCGCGCCCAGCATGCCCGGCAACGCCTCGGGTGGGTGGGACAGGTCGGCGTCCATCTGGGCCACGTACTCGGCGCCGCCGTCGAGGGCCCGGCCGATCCCGTCCACGTACGCCCGGCCCAGACCCTCCTTGCCCGGCCGGTGCACGACCTGCACCCGCTCCGGATGCTCGATGGCGAGCTTGTCCGCGACCTCACCGGTGCCGTCGGGGGAGTTGTCGTCGGCGACCAGCACCTGCAAACCGGGAAGTGGCAACGCGAGGAGACGCTCGACAAGCACCGGCACGTTGCCCGCCTCGTTGTAGGTCGGGACCACGACGGTCAGGCGCACGTCCCGCCACGGCGAGGGCAACTGGACGGGTTCGATCATGGGGGACATCCTCGGTATGCGGACAGGGTTCCCCGTGAGCGTAGCCACTTGTCCCTTCCGGGGTGAAATGGCTCCCGGCGTCGTGCCCGCGATCAGGCCGGTGTCTTCTCCCGTTCGGCGATGTCGGAGAGCCGGTCCAGGGTCTCCTCGTTGCGCAGATGCAGCACCAGATCGTTGATTTTGGTGCGGATCCAACGCAGTGGCCCGGCGGCGAAGTCCTCGGCGAGCAGCACCCGGGTCTGCGCCGTGCCGAGGGGCTCCAGGGTGAAGGTCACCACCGCCTCCCCGGCCGGCCAGAGTTGGACGCGGAGCACGAGTTTGCGTTCCGGCTCACAGGCCAGCACCGTCGAGCAGTCCTCCAGGGAGAACGGCCAGGGACCGGCGCGGTGGTGCAGCCGGGTGCCCACCCGGGGCCAGTCCTGGTCGACGTCGCGCATGTGGGCGGTGCCCACCACCCAGTCGCTGTAGGTCCATCCGTCCGCGAGTACCGCCCACACCTGTCGGACCGGTGCCTCGATCACTTTCTCCACGACCGCCACCGCTGCTCGGTACCCCGCCGGCGGCCTCGGGTAACGAGGCCGCCGGGTTAGCTTCTCCGGGACTGCGGGTAAGGCCAACCGCGGGCGGCAGTGCCGGTGCCGCCGGTGCGCGGTCGCCCCAGCCGCGTCGCGGGTGACGTTTACTCACCGGGGCGCAGGGAACCCGCCGCCCGTGCGACAGGACCGTGGGGAGCCGGATCAGCGCAGGTCAGCGGAGCCGCTGGCCGAGCCCGGTGGGTCCGTGTCCGGCCCGGTGCTCTTCGACGCGGTGCTGCTGGACCGCGACGGCACCCTGGTCGAAGACGTGCCGTACAACTCGGATCCGGACAAGGTGCGTCCGGTGCCCGGGGCCCGCGTTGCGTTGGACCGGCTGCGCGCGGCCGGACTGAAGCTCGCCGTGGTGACCAACCAGTCCGGGTTGGCCCGGGGTCTGTTCACCGAGCGGCAGCTGCACCGGGTGCACCGTCGGATCGAGGCCCTGCTCGGCCCGTTCGACTGCTGGCAGGTGTGTCCCCACGACGACGGGGACGGCTGCGCGTGCCGCAAGCCACGGCCGGGTCTGGTGCACGCCGCGGCCCGGGCCCTGGGCACCGTGCCGACCCGCTGTGCCCTGATCGGTGACATCGGTCGCGACGTCACGGCGGCGCTGGCCGCCGGTGCGACCGGCATCCTGGTCCCCACGCCGGTGACCCGGGCCGAGGAGGTGGCGGCGGCGCCGTGGGTGGCCGCCGACCTGCCCTCGGCCGTCGCGGAGATCCTTCGACGCCAGGCGTCACTGAGCCCGGCGAAGCCGCTGCCGGGGGCGGGAAGCCGGGCCGTCGCCACGGGTGTGCGGCGGTCGGCACCGGGGCGCCCGGACGCCGGCCGCACCGTACTGGTGGTGCGGTCGGATTCGGCGGGTGACGTGCTGGTGACCGGGCCGGGCATCCGGGCGGTCGCCGCCGGCGCCCAGCGGGTGGTGCTGCTCTGTGGCCCCCGGGGCCGGGCCGCCGCCGATCTGCTGCCCGGCGTCGACGAGGTGATCGAGCACCGGCTGCCCTGGATCGACCCGGCCCCCGCGCCGGTGGATCCGCAGGAGATGGCGGCTCTGGTCACCCGGCTGGCGGCGGTGGCCGCCGACGAGGCCGTCATCTTCACCTCGTTCCACCAGTCGCCGCTGCCCCTGGCCCTGCTGCTGCGGATGGCCGGGGTCGCCCGGATCGCGGCGATCAGCGACGACTACCCGGGCAGCCTGCTGGACGTGCGGCACCGGGTGCCGGTCGGCGTGCCGGAGGCGGAGCGGGCCCTCTCGCTGGCCGCTGCCGCCGGTTACCTGCTCGGCGAGGGCGACGAACCGCACCTGCGGCTGCGCCCGGTCCCACCGCCCCCACCCGAGGCGGGTGCGCCGGGTTACGTGGTGCTGCATCCCGGGTCGGCGGCACCGGCGCGGGGGTGCCCGCCCGAGGTGGCCGAGCGGATCGCCGCCGAGTTGAGCGCCGTCGGGTACCGGGTGGTGGTGACCGGCGGCCCAACCGAACGGGACCTGACCGCACGGGTCGCCGGCCGGCACTGCCGGGACCTCGGTGGCCGGACCGCCCTGGCCGAGCTGGCCGCGATCGTGGCCGGGGCCGCCGCGGTGGTGGTCGGCAACACCGGGCCGGCGCACCTGGCCGCCGGCTACGGCGTGCCGGTGGTCAGCCTCTTCGCCCCCACCGTCCCCTTCGGGCAGTGGGGACCGTGGCGGGTGCCGACGGTACGCCTCGGCGACGCCGCCGCCGCCTGCCGCGACACCCGGGCCGCCCGGTGTCCGGTACCCGGGCACCCCTGCCTCAGCGACATCCAGCCGGGCGACGTGCTCGACGCGTTGCGGCTGCTGGGTGTGCCGCCGGACCGGGTGCCAACCGGCGCGGCCGGGCCCAGGGCGGCACCCGAGGTGGTCACCGTCGGCGGTGGGAGTGGCCGATGAACATCCTGCTCTGGCACGTGCACGGTTCCTGGACCACCTCCTTCGTGCACGGCAAGCACCGCTACCTGATCCCGGCTACCCCGGACCGGGGGCCGTACGGGCTGGGCCGGGCCCGGACGTACACCTGGCCGGAGAGCGCCGCGGAGGTGAGCCCGGAGCAGCTGCGCGGCGCGGACGTCGACGTGGTGATCCTGCAACGCCCCGAGGAGATCGACCTGGCCGAGCAGTGGCTCGGCCGCCGGCCCGGCCGGGACGTGCCGGCGATCTACGTGGAGCACAACACACCGAAGGACGGTCAGGTCCCCAACAGCCGCCACCCGTTGGCCGACCGGGACGACCTGCTCATCGCCCACGTGACCGCGTTCAACGAGCTGTTCTGGGACACCGGCACCACCCGGACCACCGTCGTCGACCACGGGATCGTGACACCGACGGCGGTCTGGACCGGGGAACTGGACCGGCTGGCCGTCGTGATCAACGAACCGGTACGCCGCTGGCGGGTCACCGGCACCGACCTGCTGGTGCGCTTCGCCGAGATCGCCCCACTCGACGTCTTCGGCATGAAGGTGGCCGGCCTGGCCGAGCACCTCGGCCTCCCGGCGGACCGGTTGACCAGCCACGACGACGTGCCGCAGCACCGGATGCACGCCGAGTTGGCGCGCCGCCGGGCATACCTGCACCTGTGCCGGTGGACGTCGCTGGGGTTGAGCCTGATCGAGGCAATGGCGATGGGCATGCCGGTGGTGGCGCTGGCCACCACCGAAGCGGTGATGGCGGTGCCACCGGGTGCCGGTGCCCTCTCCACCCGGGTCGACACCCTGCTGGCGGCCGCCAGCCGGCTCCTCGCCGAACCGCAGCGGGCGCGCGAGGCCGGCGCCGTGGCGCGCGTCGCCGCCGGCGAACGGTACGGCCTCGACCGTTTCCTCACCGACTGGGACCGGCTGCTGGAGGAGGAAGTATGCGGATAGCGATGATCTCGGAGCACGCCAGCCCGCTCGCCATCCTGGGCGGCGAGGACGCCGGTGGCCAGAACACCCACGTCGCGGAGCTTTCCGCCGCGCTCGCCGCCGCCGGGCACGACGTGCGGGTCTACACCCGCCGCGACGCGGTGGACCTGCCGGTGACGGTACGCAGTCCGGACGGCTACGACGTGGTGCACGTGCCGGCCGGGCCGGCCGAGCCGCTGGCGAAGGACGCGTTGCTGCCGCACATGCGCCCGTTCGGCGCCTGGCTCGTCGACCGGTGGCGGGGCGGGGACTGGGCGCCCGAGGTGATCCACGCACACTTCTGGATGAGTGGGCTGGCCGCGCTGGAGGCCGGCCGGCAGACCGGGGTGCCGGTGGTGCAGACCTACCACGCGCTCGGCGCGGTGAAGCGTCGTCACCAGGGCGTGCAGGACACCAGCCCGGCGCGGCGCATCGGCTACGAGCGTCAGCTGGGCCGCTCGGTGGACCGGGTCATCGCCCAGTGCCGCGACGAGGTCGGTGAGCTGGTCCGGATGGGGGTGCCCCGGTCGGTGATGACCGTCATCCCGTCCGGTGTCAACCTCGCCACCTTCGCCCCGCTGGGGCCGGCCGCCGAGCGCGAGCCCGGGCGGCCCCGGATCCTCACCGTGGGCCGGCTGGTGGAACGCAAGGGCTTCCAGACGGTGGTACGGGCGATGGCGCACGTACCCGAGGCCGAGTGCGTGGTGGTCGGTGGTCCGCCGGCCGGCCTGCTGGAGACCGACCCGTACGCCCGGCGGCTGCGGGCCCTCGCCGGCAGTTGCGGCGTCGCCGACCGGGTCCGCCTGGTCGGCGCGGTGCCCCGGGAGGAGATGGGCCGCTGGTACCGCTCGGCGGACATCCTGGTCGCCGCGCCCTGGTACGAGCCGTTCGGGTTGACCCCGCTGGAGGCGATGGCCTGCGGGGTGCCGGTGGTGGCCACCGCCGTCGGCGGCCTGCGGGACACGGTGGTCGACGGCGTGACCGGGGACCTGGTCCCGGCGCGGGATCCGCGCGCGCTGGGTGCGGCGCTGCGGGCGTTGCTCGACGACCGGATCCGCCGGTTCGCGTACGCGGGCGCGGCGCGGGCCCGCGCCCGCCGGCACTACTCGTGGACGGTCACCGCGCAGCGCCTCGCCGAGGTCTACGACGAGGTGGCCGCGGTGCGTCGACCGACCCGGGTGGTGGCCTGATGAGTCTGCTCGACGCGCATCTGGCCCACCTGACCGCGGCACTGCCGCCGTTCCGCCGCTGCGAGCCGCTGCTCGCCCGGTGGGGCGCGGTCCTGGCCGGACGGCTCACCGACGGCGGCCGGCTGCTCGTCGCCGGCAACGGTGGCAGTGCCGCCGAGGCGCAACACCTGACCGCCGAACTGGTCGGCAAGCTGCGCGACGACCGTCGGCCGCTGTCGGCCATCGCGCTGCACGCCGAGACGTCGGCGTTGACCGCGATCGGCAACGACTACGGCTACCAGGAGGTCTTCGCCCGGCAGGTCCGCGCGCACGGCCGACCCGACGACGTGCTGCTGCTGCTGTCCACGAGCGGCGGCAGCGGCAACCTGCTCACCGCCGCCCGCGCCGGTCGGGAGGCGGGCCTGCGCTGCTGGGCGTTCACCGGGCCGGCGCCGAACCCGCTCGCCGAGGCGTGTCACGAGGTGCTCGCGGTGGACTCGCCGGACACCCAGGTGGTCCAGGAGCTGCACCTGGTCTCCAGTCACCTGCTCTGCGAGTACGTCGAGCAGGCGATGGGGGATCAGCCGGCCCCGGCGGCGCCGGCGGCCGGTCCGGTGCGGGCCGGTGTCGAGGTGGTGCTGGACGGCGGTACCGTCCGGCCGGTGCAGGCGTGAGGAGGCGAACGTGACGGGACCCGTGGTGGTGGTCGGCGACACCCTGCTCGACCGGGATGTGGAGGGGGTGGTCAACCGGCTCTGTCCGGACTCGCCGGTGCCCGTGCTCGACGAGATCGCACACGTGGACCGGCCCGGCGGTGCCGGACTCTCCGCCGTCTTCGCCGCCGCACAGGGTGCCGAGGTGGTGCTGGTGACCGCGCTGGCCGACGATGCCGGCGGGGCCCGGCTGAGCGTGCTGCTCGCCGCCGCCGGGGTGCAGGTCTATCCGTTGCGGCTGGCCGGCGCCACCCCGGAGAAGATCCGGCTGCGGTCCGGGGGCCGGGTGCTGCTACGCCATGACCGGGGCGGCGGGGCGGGGGAGTTGGCGGAGCCGGGCGAGGCGGTGCTGCGCGTCCTGGAGCGGGCATCGGTGGTGGTGGTCAGCGACTACGGCCGCGCGGTGGCACGGCAGCCGGCGCTGCGGGCGGCCCTGGCCTCGATCCGCGCTCCGCTGGTCTGGGACCCGCACCCTCGTGGACCCGCCGCGGTACCCGGGGCGAACCTGGTCACCCCGAACGAGGCGGAGGTGCGGGAGCTGATGGAGGCGCCGGTCGGCGGCACCCGGCTGGCCACCGCCGCCGAGGGTGCGCAGCGGCTGCGGCAGCGGTGGCGCGCGGGGGCGGTCGCGGTGACGCTCGGCGCCGACGGCGCGCTGCTCAGCCACGCCGGATCGACGCCGCTGATGGTGCCCGCTCCGGTGGCCGCCGAGGGGGACACCTGCGGCGCGGGTGACCGGTTCGCCGTGGCCGCCGGTCTCGCCCTGGCCCGTGGCGCGCTGGTCTCCGAGGCGGTGCAGGAGGCGGTGGCGGAGGCGTCGGCGTACGTGGCGGACGGTGGGGTGGCGACGGCCCTGCCGGCGCCGGTGCGGCGCGCCCCGCAGGCGGTGCACGCTGCGGTGGCCGGTGACCGGGTCGGGGTGGCCGCGTCGGCCGCCGTGGTCGCCCGGGTCCGCGCCGCCGGCGGGACGGTCGTCGCCACCGGTGGCTGCTTCGACCTGCTGCACGCCGGCCACGTCGCGACGTTGCAGGCCGCCCGGCAACTCGGCGACTGCCTGATCGTGTGCCTCAACTCCGACGCCAGCGTCACCGGCCTCAAGGGACCGGACCGGCCGGTGATGCGCCAGGACGACCGAAGTCGGCTGCTGGCCGCGTTGAGCTGCGTCGACGCGGTAATGATCTTCGATGAGCCGACACCGGAGGCGGCGCTGTCCTGGCTGCGCCCGGACGTCTGGGTCAAGGGCGGAGACTACGCGACCGGCGGCGGTGACGGCGCCGACCTGCCGGAGGCGGAGATCCTGCGCCGGTGGGGCGGTCACACGGTGGTGGTGCCCTATCTGGACGGGCGGTCCACCACCGAGATGATCGCCGCGACGGCCACCCGAACGGAGGCCACCCGGTGAGCGTGAGGAGCGGGCGGACGGTGCTGGTCACCGGCGGCTCCAGCGGACTGGGTGCGGCGGTGGTGGCGGCGGTGGCCGCCGCCGGTGGTCGGCCGCTGGTGCTGGATCGGCAGGCGCCGGCCGACCCGGTCCCCTGGCTGGAGTGCGACCTGGCCGACAGCCGCCGCGCCGAGGCCGCCACTCGCGAGCTGGCCGAGCGCGTGGGCGGGCTGGACGCCGTGGTCACCGCCGCCGGCATCGACGTGCCCGGCCGGCTCGCCGACGTGCCCGGTGAGACCTGGGACCGGATCGTCGCCGTGGACCTGCTGGCGACCGCCGCGGTGATCCGGGCCGCGCTACCGTTCCTGACCGCCTCCCGGGGCACCGTCGTGACGGTGGCCTCCACCCTCGGCATCAAGGCGGTAAGCGACGCGACGGCGTACTGTGCGGCGAAGTTCGGGGTGGTCGGCTTCACCCGGGCGCTCGCCGCCGAACTGGCCGGCACGGTCGGTGTCACGCTGCTCATCCCGGGTGGGATGCGGACGGCCTTCTTCGACGAACGCGATCCGCAGTACCGGCCGGGGTCGGACGCGGTCCTCAACGATCCGGCCGACACCGCCGCCGCCGTCATGTTCGCCCTGTCCCAGCCGGCCGGCTGCGCGATCCGCGAGATGGTGGTCTGCGCCGATCGGGAGACGTCGTACCCGTGATTTTGGCGCTGCGTGCCCTCGGCGTCGGTGACCTGGCCACGGCGGTCCCGGCGGTGCGGGCGGTGCGGGCGGCGTACCCGGAGCAGCAACTGGTGCTCGCCGCGCCGGCCTGGCTGGGGCCGCTTGTCGAGTTGGTCGGCGGGGTGGACCGGCTGTTGCCCACCGATGGCCTGGACCGGCTGGCCCGGCCTGCCGGGCGGGTGGCGGTGGCGGTCAACCTGCACGGCCGGGGTCCGCGGTCGCACCGGCTGCTGGCCGCCGCCCGTCCCGGCCGGCTGATCGCCTTCGCCAACGCCGAGGCGCCGCACGCCGACGGGCCGCAGTGGGACGACGACGAGCACGAGGTGTCGCGCTGGTGCCGGCTGCTGCGCGAGTACGACATTGCGGCCGACCCGACCGACCTGGACCTGCGCCGGCCGGGTCCGGAGCTGGCGGCAGGCGGGCTCACGGTGCTGCACCCCGGCTCGAAGGAGCCGGCCAAGCGCTGGCCGGCCGCCCGGTACGCGGCCCTGGCCCGGGAGCTGACCGGGCGGGGGCACCGGGTGGTGCTGACCGGCAGCGCGTCGGAGCGGGACATGGTCGCTCGGGTCGCGTACCGGGCCGGGTTGCCCACCGCCGCGGTGCTGGCCGGCCGGACGGACCTGGCCCAGCTCGCCGCGCTGATCGCCGGAGCGCGCCTGGTGGTCAGCGGGGACACCGGGGTGGCGCATCTGGCCACCGGCTACCGCACCCCGTCGGTGGTGCTGTTCGGTCCGGTCCCGCCGGCGCGCTGGGGCCCACCGCCGGAGCGCCGACGGCACCGGGCACTCTGGGCCGGCGCGCGGGCATGGCCGGAGTGGGACGGGGTAGGTGACCATCCCACGATGGTCGCCCTCGGCGTGGACGAGGTGCTGGCCGCGGTCGACGAGGTGGAACGGGTGGTGCGGGTGGACCGTGCGGTTGCGGCGTAGCGATCCGGGTCGGCCGGGATATCGGCGGCGTCGGCGGGGCCGGGGCTGGTCGTTCCTGGACCCGCGCGGCGAGCCGGTACGCGACCCCGACGAGTTGGCCCGGCTGCGCGCCCTCGTCATCCCGCCGGCCTGGCGGGACGTGTGGATCTCGCCGTACCCGAACGGGCACATCCAGGCCATCGGCGTCGACGCGGCCGGCCGGAAGCAGTACCTCTACCACCCGCTGTGGCGGCAGCGGCAGGACGAGGCGAAGTTCGACCACGTGCTGGAGGTGGCGGGCCGGCTGCCGCTGCTGCGCGAGCGGGTCGGCCACGACCTGACGGTACGCGGGCTGCGCCGCGAGCGGGTGCTGGCGACGGTGACCCGGCTGCTCGACATGGGCGCCTTCCGGGTGGGCAGCGACCAGTACGCCGCCGGCGAGGATCCGACGTTCGGCGTGGCGACCCTGCGCCCCGAGCACGCCCGGCTGCGCCAGGGGTGTGTGCTGTTCGAGTTCCCGGCCAAGGGCGGCATCGAGCAGGTCCGGCTGATCTCCGACCCGCAGTTGTGCCGGGTGCTCACCGACCTGCGTCGGCGGCGGCGGTCGGCCGACCGGTTGTTCGGTTACTGGGACGGCCGGCAGTGGCGGGACGTGCGCGCCGACGAGGTCAACGACTATCTCCGCGAGGCCAGCGGTGGCGAGATGACCGCGAAGGACTTCCGCACCTGGCACGCGACGGTACGGGCGGCGACGGAGTTGGCAGCACTGGCCTCCGCCCGTTCGGTGACCGCTCGCCGCCGGGCGGTGGCGGCGGTGATGCGACAGGTGGCGGAGTTGCTCGGCAACACGCCGACGGTGGCTCGCGCCTCGTACGTGGACCCGAGGGTGGTGGATCTCTTCCACGACGGGGTGGTCGCTCCGGTGACCGGGGCGACCTCGCCGGAGCAGGCCGAGCGGGCGGTGCTGACCCTGCTGGCGCGGACCTGACCGAGAGCGTCAACCACCGTCGGGCGGACCGGAACCGGACGGGTCGGTGGCCCGGGTCTCGATCATGGCTGCCACGCCGTCGAGGATCCGGCCCAGCCCGAACCGCCATTCGAGGTCGACGTCGTCGTCGTACTCGTCGCCCTCGGCCAGCAGTTCGTGGATCGCCGGGTAGGGGCCGGGCGCGGTGAGCACGGCGAGGTGCTGCCAGTAGCGCAGGCCCACCTCTTCCGGGGTCCGCCCGGTCCGGGCGGCGGCCTCGGCGATGTCGGCGGTGAGCGTGGCCCAGCTGCGGGCGTACCCGCTGACCAGCATGATCGCGGCGATCCGTTCGGAGGCGCGCAGGCCGGTGCCGCGCAGCGCGGCGAGCCCGTACTCCAGCCACCGCACCTGGTTGGGGTTGATCGGTGGGCCGGTGATCGGCACGTGCCGCATCCAGGGCTGCCGGCGCAGCGCGGCGACGTTGCCCTCACCCCATCGGGCCAGCGCCGGCCGCCAGCCCTCGTCGGCCCCGCGCGGGCGCGGTGGCGGGCCGTACGCGGTGTCCACCATCAGGTCGAGCAGGTCGTGCTTGGTGGGCACGTACCGGTACAGCGACATCGTGGCCACGCCGAGTTCGCCTGCCACCCGGCTCATCGACACCGCCGTCAACCCCTCGGCCTGCGCGATCTGGATGCCGGCGGCGACCACCTGGTCGAGGCTGAGGCTGCGCTTCGGGCCACGGCTCGGACGGTCACGCAGCCCCCAGGCGAGCGCGACGTTCTCGGGCAGCTCGATGTCTTCGCCCACTCCACCTCCCAGGCCGGCGTTGACCGCCAGCATATCTTCTGCGTATGGTCTACGCATAAGAGCGTATGAGGTACGCAGAATAGGGAGGGTGTTCATGGTGCATGGACCGCCAGCGGTCGAGCTGGTCGACCTGCGCAAGTCCTTCGGGAACCACGTCGTGCTCGACGGGCTGACCCTGCGGGTGCCCACCGGCGGGGTGCATGCCCTGCTCGGGCAGAACGGAGCCGGCAAGACCACCACGGTGCGCATCCTGGCGACGCTGACCCGACCGGATTCGGGTACCGCCCGGGTCGCCGGCCACGACGTGGTGCGCGAGCGGCGGCGGGTACGCCGGACGATCAGCCTCGCCGGCCAGCACGCGGCGCTCGACGACGGGCAGACCGGCGTGGAGAACCTGACCATGCTGGCCCGCCTCGCCGGGTCGAGCGCTCCGGCGGCCCGCGCCCGTGCCACTGCTCTGCTGGACCGTTTCGACCTGACCGACGCCGCCGGCCGGCGGGTGGTGACGTACTCCGGCGGGATGCGGCGACGCCTCGACCTGGCGGCCAGCCTGGTGGGCGCTCCGTCGGTGATCTTCCTTGACGAGCCGACCACCGGTCTCGACCCGCGCAGCCGGCAGGGGCTGTGGGAGGTGATCGGCGAGCTGGCCGGCGCCGGGGTGACGGTGCTGCTCACCACGCAGTACCTGGAGGAAGCCGACCGCCTGGCTGACCGGATCATGGTGCTGCACGGCGGCCGGCTCGCCGCCGAGGGGACGGCGGCCGAGCTCAAGCGCCGTTTCGGTGCCCAGCGGTTGGAGCTGACCTGGCGCGACGCCGCCGGGCTCGCCGAGGCGGCCCGGCGATTGGGCGACCGGGTCACCCACCGCGAACCGGCCCGGCTGGCGTTGTCGGTGGCCACCGACGGCAGCGCCCCCCAGGTACGCGGCCTGCTCGACGAGGTCGATCCGGACCGGCACGGGGTGGTCCGGTTCACCGTCCGGGAGGCGACCCTCGACGACGTCTTCTTCACCCTCACCGGTCGGCCGGCGAGCCCCGAGCGGGAGGTGGCCGGTGTCTGAGCTGACCGTCCGGCCGACGCACGCCGCGGTGATGGTCGGCCGCTGTGTCCGGCTGTCCCGGCGCAACGTCGACGCGCTGCTCACCTCGCTGCTGCTGCCGGTGATCCTGATGCTGCTCTTCGTCTACCTCTTCGGCGGGGCGATCGAGACCGGTTCGGCGTACGTGACCTACGTGGTGCCCGGTGTGCTGCTGCTCTGCGCCGGTTTCGGCGCGGCCGGCACGGCGGTGAGCGTCACCACCGACCTGACCACCGGGATGATCGAGCGGCTACGCACGATGGACGTCGGTGCCACCTCGATTCTCGCCGGGCACGTGGTGGCGAGCGTGGCCCGCAACACCGTCTCCACGGTGCTGGTGCTGGGGGTGGCGGTGGCCATCGGGTTCCGGCCGGCCGTCGCGCCACTGCGCTGGTTGGCCGCCGCCGGGGTGCTGCTGCTGTTCCTGCTGGCGGTGTCCTGGCTGTCGGCGGCGTTCGGCCTGTTGGCCCGGACCCCGGAGGCGGCCAACGGATACACCTTCATCGTGATGTTCCTGCCGTATCCGAGCAGTGCCTTCGTACCGGTCGAGACCATGCCCAGCTGGCTGCGGGGCTTCGCCGAGCACCAGCCGGTCACCCCGGTCATCGAGTCGCTGCGCGGCCTCCTCCTGAACACCCCGGTCGGCACCGCACCTACCCGGGCGGCGCTCTGGTGCCTCGCCCTGCTAGCCCTCGCCGTACTCCTCTCCGCCCTCCTCTTCCCCCGCCGAATCGCCTAACCCCATCCCCCAATCCAACTAGTTGATCATGAGGTTGGCGGCAGTTTCTGAGATCAACACCGCCGCCAACCTCATGATCGACGGGGTTGGGGGTGGGGTGGGGTCAGTCGTTGAGGATTTGGGAGAGGCGGTCGCGGAAGCGGCGTTCGGAGGGGCTGACCTCGGTACCGCCCAGGCCGAGTACGCCGCCGGTGCTGGCGGCGCCGACGACCTGGTCGGCGATCTCCACCAGCCAGTGCCGGTACGCGCCCGCCTCGCCCTCGTCCACCTTGGCCGCCAGCAGCGCCGACGCCTCCTTGGCCCGGCCCAGCACGTCCTCGGCGTAGCCGCGCGGGTCCGCGGGCTCGATGACCGGCATCTCCTCACCGGCCTCCGGGTCGCCGACCCGGGTGACGATCTCGCCGGCCACCGCGGCCACCAGCGGACTGGCCGACTCCCGCCCGCCGGAGATGGTCTCCAGGCCGGCGGCGCCCTCGGCCATCGTCGCCTTGGTGCCGTCGGACTCGGCGGCGCTCGCCGCGGTGAGCACCGACTGCGGCAGCCCGACCAGCAGCCCCCACTCCTCGTCGGAGAAACCGAAACCGGTGTACGCCGGTTCTTCGATCACGACCCGCCCCTCCCGTTCGTCGTTCACGTCCTCGTCGCCCCGCACCGCCGGCGGCGGCCGGCTCAGGTTAGTCCAGGGTGAGCAGACCCTGTTCGGACACCACGCTGACCGACAGCGTCTTGTACCCGACCTCGTCGAACAGGACCGTCATCCGGTCCTCCTCGTAGCTGAGCACGAGGCCGGAGCCCCACTCGGCGTGTCGCACCTGGCTGTGCACCGGGAACGGGCCCACCGAACCGTCGTCGGGCACGCTGGTGCCGGCGTGACAGTTGTCGCAGTGCCCGCAGATCTCACTCATCTGCTCGCCGAAGTAGGCCAGCAACGTCTGCCCCCGGCAGGCGCTGGTCTCGGCGAAGGCCCGCATCATGTCGGTACGCGACCGGGTCAGGCTCTGCTGCCGCTCCGCCTCGGCCACCGCGGCCGCCGCCGCGTCGACCGGGGTGGGGGCGTAACGGGGTGCGCCGACCCGCTGTCCCGGCGCCTGCTGGGCGGCGCCGACCTGTTCCAGCAGGGCGAGGTACTGCCCGAGCTTGCGCGGGCCGAGCCCGGTCACCTCGCGCAGCTCCTTGCGGGTGGTCGGCTCGCGGCGCAGCAACGCGGCCAGGTCGCGCAGCTCGGTGGCGTCGGGCAGGCCACCGCTGAAGTAGCGTTGCAGCCCGACGTCCTCGGCCTGCCAGAGCAGCAGCACCCGGGCCGGCTGGCCGTCGCGGCCGGCCCGGCCGATCTCCTGGAAGTAGCTGTCCGGCGAGTCGGGCAGCGCCATGTGCACCACCCAGGCGATGTTCGGCTTGTCGATGCCCATGCCGAACGCCGAGGTCGCCACCATGATCGGCACCTGGTCGGCGAGGAACGCCTCGTGCAGCCGGGCGCGGGCGCTGGCCGGCATCCCGCCGTGGTAGTACTGCGCGGGAAAACCCGCGTCGGTCAGCCGGTCGGCCAGCTCCTCGGCGGCGCGGCGGGTGGGCACGTAGATGATGCCGGGCCGCTCGTCCTCACGCAGCAGGGCGATCAGCCGCCGCCACCGGTAGTCCTCGGTGGGGCAGTGCGCCACCTCGAAGAAGAGGTTGGGCCGGTCCAGGCCGGACACCACGATCTCGGGCTTGCGCAGCCGCAGCCGGCTGACGATGTCGTCGCGTACCGGCGGCGAGGCGGTCGCGGTCAGCGCGACCACCGGTGGTCGGCCGATGCCCTCGATCAGCTGCCCGAGGGCCAGGTAGTCCGGGCGGAAGTCGTGGCCCCAGGCGGAGATGCAGTGCGCCTCGTCGATCGCCACCAGCGCCGGCCTGAGGTCCCGGACCTCGGCCAGCCGGTCGGGGTTGGCCAGCTGTTCCGGGGTGATGAAGAGGAACTCGGCCCGCCCGTCGCGGATCTCGGCGATCGCCTCGGCCTGCTGGGCCGCGGTCTCGTCCGAGCTGATCCGGACCGCCCGCAGTTCCGCGCGCTGCCGCTCGTTGAGCGCGGCGATCTGGTCCTGCTGGAGCGCCAGCAGCGGGGAGATCACCACGGTCGGGCCGGGGATCAGGCTGGCCGGGATCTGGTAGATCGCCGACTTGCCGGCGCCGGTGGGCAGCACCACCAGGGCGTCGCGGCGGCGCATCACGGCCCGCATCGCGGCCAACTGGTTGGGCCGCAGGGCGGTCCAACCGAACAGGCTGCGCGCGGCACGGCGCAACGACATCGAGTGCGTGGTCAGTTTCATCGAAGGCCGCAGGTACCCGGGCGGCTCCGCGCCGAAACCCGGGTTGATCAACGTAGCCGGGGCAGCACCTCGCGCTGGTACAGGTCGAGCAGCCCCGACCAGTTCGGCCCGGTGTTGGCGACGTAGACCTCGTCGAATCCGGCCTTCGCGTACGCGTCGATCTTCGCCAGGTGGGCGTCGGCGTCGCTGCCGCAGACGAACGCCTCGCGCATCGCCTCCGGATCCACGAGCGTGGCGGCCTGCTCGAAGTGGCGCGGCGAGGGCAGGACCTGGAGCAGCTCACCGGGGATCGCCTCGGTCGGCCAGCGCTCGTACGCCAGCCTCATGCCCTCCTCGACCGTGGGCGCGTACGCGGCCTTGAAACCGGCCTGGCAGGGCTTGTCGCCCCCGCCGTTGTCCCGGAACCGGCGCACCAGCTCGGCGTCGGGCATGGTGTTGACGAAACCGTCGCCGATCCGGGCGGCCAGATCCACGGCCTTGGGCCCGAACGCGGAGACGTAGATCGGCGGGGGAGTCTCCGGCAGCGTGTAGATCCGGGCGTGCTCCACCTGGTAGTGCCGGCCGTGATGGTTGACGAAACCACCGCGCCACAGCCTGCGCATCACCTCGACCGCCTCCTCCAGCATCTCCAGCCGGACGCCGGCCTGCGGCCACGCATCGCCGAGGATGTGCTCGTTGAGCGCCTCGCCGGAGCCCACCCCGAGGACGAACCGGCCGGAGTGCAGCACCGAGGTGGTCGCCGCGGCCTGGGCGAGCACCGCCGGGTGGATGCGTACGGTCGGGCAGGTGACGGCGGTGGTGACCGGCAGCCGGCAGACCTGGCTCAGCGCGCCGAGCATCGACCAGACGAAGGGACTCTGCCCCTGGGCGTCGATCCAGGGGTGGTAGTGATCGGAGATCCACAACGCCGCGAAGCCGGCCCGCTCGGCGGCCCGGGCCTGGTCGAGCAGTTCGGCCGGCGTGTACTCCTCGGTGGACAGGAAATATCCGATCTTCATTGCTTCCCCCTCGCCCCACTGATGCCTGTGGGGCAGGCGGTACCCCGGCGGGCGCCGGTCACACCCGCCGCGGTGGCTCAGCGGCGGAACATCGCGCGGATGGCGACAAGCAGCAGCAGACCGCCCACCACCAGGCCGAGCAGGCGTACGCCGGGGATGTCGGCCGGGCTCGTCGCGTCGGCCAGCAGCACGGGGTCCATACCCGCACTGTCGCGGTGCAGCGCTCCCAAGGCAACTGTAAGGTTTATTGACTATTGGGGTGGCGCGGTGTGACCATGTCTGAACCGCCGGCCGGCGGGAGTCCACGGCGGAACACGCGGGGGTACAGCGCCGAATGAGCGAGCGGCAGCGAGCGAATCACCAACTCAGCGCGGCGGTGCCTCATGGCGGCACGCAGCGAAGCGGAGTGCCGGCATGAGCGATCGAATCGAGCGCAACGGAAACCTGGCGTCCCTGGCGGCCGCGGTCCTGCAGCCCGGTTTCGTCGGCACCGTCCCACCCGCCTGGATCTGCCGCTGGCTCGGCGACGGGCTCGGCTCGGTGGTGCTGTTCAGCCGCAACGTCGTCGATCCCGGGCAGGTGGCCGCGCTGACCGCCGCGCTGCGGGCGGAGCGGCCGGACGTGATCGTCGCCATCGACGAGGAGGCCGGCGACGTCACCCGCATCGAGTCCGGTCTGGGCAGCTCCCGCCCGGGCAACCTGGCACTCGGCGCGGTCGACGACCCGGCTCTCACCGAGGAGGTGGCCCGCGACCTCGGCGCGGAACTCGCCGCCGCCGGGATCACCCTCAACTACGCGCCCGACGCGGACGTGAACTCCAACCCGGACAACCCGGTGATCGGCGTCCGGTCGTTCGGCGCGGAGCCGTCGCTGGTCGCCCGGCACACCACCGCCTGGGTACGCGGCCTGCAGTCCGGCGGCGTCGCCGCCTGCGCGAAGCACTTTCCCGGCCACGGCGACACCCGCGTCGACTCCCATCACGACCTGCCCCGGATCGACGCCGACCGGGACCGGCTGCACGCCGTCGAGCTGGCTCCGTTCCGGGCCGCCGTGGCGGCGGGCGTCCAGGCGGTGATGACCGGGCACCTGCTGGTGCCGGCCCTGGATCCGGACCTGCCGGCCACCCTGAGCGCCCGCATCCTGGGTGGCCTGCTGCGCGAGGAGATGGGCTTCGACGGCGTGGTGGTGACCGACGCGGTGGAGATGGGCGCGGTCGCTGACCGTTACGGTTTCGCCGGTGCGGCCGTGCGTGCCCTGGCCGCCGGTGCGGACGCGATCTGTGTCGGCGGCGAGCACGCCGACGAGGAGACGGCCCGGCACCTGCGCGACGCCATCGTCGACGCGGTCGTCGCCGGGGAGCTACCCGAGGAGCGGCTCGCCGAGGCGGCCAAGCGGATCGGCCAACTCGCCGCCTGGACGGTGGCGGCCCGTGCCGGCCGCCCCGCCGGCCCGGCCGGCGGCTCAGCTGTCGGGCTGGTCGCGGCGCGGCGTGCCGTGCGGGTCACCACCAGCGACGCCACGACCGTCTCGTTGCCGCTGCACGGCCCGGCGCACGTGGTGGAGTTCCAGCCGCCGCACAACATCGCGATCGGCTCGGCGACTCCCTGGGGAGTGGCCGCGCCGCTGGCCGCCCTCGTGCCGGGCACCACGAGCGTCCGACACGTCGAGCAGTCGGCGCCGACCGACCCGGCCGCCGGTGCCGTCGGCCGGCCGCTGGTGCTGGTCGTGCGCGACCTGCACCGGCACGCCTGGATGCGGGCCGCGGTCGATCGGGCGCTGACCGCCCGCCCCGACGCGGTGGTCGTCGAACTCGGGGTGCCCGCGCTGGTCACCGGGGCGGTGCACATCGCCACCCACGGCGCCACCCGGGCCGCCGGTCGGGCCGCGGCCGAGCTGCTCGCCGGCGGCGCGGTCAGTCCGGGCTGGTGACCAGGTCGGCGTACTCCCGGTGGCGTTCGATGAAGGCGGCCATGAACGGGCAACGCGGCACCACCCGCTGCCCCTGCGCGCGGACCTGATCGAGGGTGCCGCGCATCAGCGCCGAGCCGACGCCCATGTTCTGGAAGGCCGAGTCGACCTCGGTGTGCGTGAAGATCAGCACCTGGTCGCGGGGCAGGTAGGCGGTGAAGCCGGCCAGCGCGTCGTCGACCAGGATCTCGTAGCGGTGTTTGGCGGGATTGTCCTCGACCAGCATGCTCACTCCTGCATTGTCCACCGCCGGTCGGCCCGCCCGGTCGGTTCGCCGGTGTCTCGTACGCTTGACGGCGTGACGAACCGATCCCTCGCCGGTAAGACTCCGCCCACTACCACCCGCCTCGCCGGCCTGCTGGCCGGTCTCGCGCTCGGCGCGGCCCTGCTGGCCGGTTGCAGCTCCGAGGGGGCCAGCACCGACTGCGGCCTGGACGCCTGCACGGTGACCTTCGACCGGGGCGTGGACGCCCGGGCCAACATCCTCGGCGTCGAGGCTCGTCTGGTCGAGACGCAGGACGACGTGGCCACCATCGAGGTCGGCGGCGAACAGCTGTCCCTCACGGTCGGCCAGCAGGCGGCCGACGTCGGTGGCCTCGCGGTCACCCTGGACAGCGTCACCGACAGCGAGGTGAAGGTCCGCATCGCGCGTAACGGCGGCTGATGATGTTCGGGCGGCGGCCAGCACGTTTGGAAATCTTCGCGTTCGGAGATTGAGGCGCCATGTCTCTTACCCGGAACGCCGAAGCCACCGCCGCCCGTACGGCCGACAGCCGGTGGCTGGAACTCCTCGCCCGGGCCGGTTTCATCGGCTACGGGATCGTGCACCTGCTGTTCGGCTGGCTGGCGCTGCAGATCGCGTTCGGCAACTCGTCCAACGACGGCGACCAGTCCGGCGCGCTGCGTACCCTCGCCGCGCAACCCATGGGTCAGTTCCTGGTCATCGCCATCGCCGTGGGCATGCTCGCCATGGCGATCTGGCAGGCCCTCGAAGCGGCCGTCGGGCACCGCACCGAGCGGGGCAACGACCGGCTCAAGGAACGGATCGTCTCCGCCGCCCGTACGCTGATCTACCTCTGGCTGGCCTGGACCGCCTGGAAGGTCTTCTCCGACGCCAACTCCGACAGCGCCTCCCAGCAGCAGGGCCTGACCGCCCGGCTGATGGAGTCCACCGGGGGTCGCTGGCTGGTCGGCCTCGCCGGCCTGGTGCTGATGGGCATCGGCATCGGCATGGCGATCTACGGCCTCAAGAAGAAGTTCATGAAGCGGCTGAAGACCGGCGAGATGAGCGCCAAGACCCGGCAGCTCGCCCGTCGGCTCGGTATGGCCGGCTACGCCTCCCGGGGTGTCGCCTTCGCCGTGACCGGTCTGCTGGTCATACTGGCCGCGGTGAACTACGACCCGGAGAAGGCCCGTGGTCTGGACGCCGCGCTGCGGACCCTGCGTGAACAGGCGTTCGGCACCATCCTGCTGACCCTCATCGCGCTGGGCATCGCCGCTTTCGGCGTCTACTGCTTCCTCCAGTCCCGCTACCGCAAGGTATGACCTTCTCCTCCCCGGCCACCCCCGCGGTGGCCGGGGCCGGCGATCCAGGGCACCATTGCCCCTTTGCCGGATCTTGATTGCCCGCACGCCGGACACCACCACCGGGATCGCCGTCGGGCCGGAAGGAGAAGCAACACGTGCACAGCTACCTCGTGACGGTCGTCGCCGCGCTCGCCGCGGCGGCGATCGCTCTTGCCGTGGTCGAGGTGGTGCACCGCCTCACCCGTCGCTGGGGCCGCAAATCACTGCTGCTGACCGAGTTGACCCAGCACGCGCACCGCTCGTTCCAGGTCGCCGCCACCGTGCTCGCCGTGCAGTTCGCCGTCCGGTTCAGCACCGGGTACGCGATCGGCACCGGCTGGCGCCAGGCCCTGCTGCACCTGCTGGTGCTGGCCATCATCGCCACCGCGGCCTGGCTGGTCGCCTCGCTGCTCGTGGTGGTCGAGGACACCGCGCTCGCCCGGTTCCGGGTGGACGTGCCGGACAACCGGCACGCCCGGCGGGTACGCACCCAGGTGGTGATGCTGCGCCGGGTGACGATAGTGGTGATCGTCGTCATCACCCTCGGCGTGATGCTGATGACCTTCCCCGCCGTGCGGGGCATCGGTGCCGGCGTGCTCACCAGTGCCGGTGTGGTCGGTGTGGTCGCCGCCCTGGCCGCGCAGAGCCTGCTGGGCAACGTCTTCGCCGGCCTGCAACTGGCCTTCAGCGACGCGGTACGCCTCGACGACGTGGTGGTGGTCGAGGGGGAGTGGGGTCGGATCGAGGAGCTGACCCTCAGCTACGTGGTGGTCCAGGTCTGGGACGACCGGCGGTTGATCCTGCCGACCTCCTACTTCACCAGCAAGCCGTTCCAGAACTGGACCCGGACCGAGGCGAAGGTCCTGGGCACGGCCGAGTTCGAGGTCGACTGGTCGATCCCGGTACAGGCCATGCGGGAGGAGCTGCGCCGGCTGGTCGAGAGCACCGAGCTGTGGGACGGCCGGGTCTGTGTCCTCCAGGTCACCGACGCGACCGGCGGGACGATCAAGGTTCGCGCGCTGGTGAGCGCCAGCAACGCGGGCGCACTGTGGGACCTGCGCTGCCTCGTGCGGGAACACCTGGTCGCCTGGGTACGCGACCACCGGCCCACCGCGATGCCCCGCCTGCGTACCGAGGTCGGCGACGGCGGCAGCGACCTGGCGTGGCAGTGGATCCAGCCGCGGCACTCGACGCGCCGTCGGGCCGAGGCCGAGGTGCCCGACGACGCCCGGCTCTTCGGTGGCAGCGACGACGGCCACGCCCGCAACGAGGCGTTCGTCGGCCCCGACGAGACGGTCGAGGCTCGGCAGCCCGCCGAACCTCGCCGCTGACCACCTCGTTATCCACTCGGATGCGCAGGTTTGGCGCGGCGTCCGGTGGGGACGTGCTGCCCGACGCTTCTGCCCCCTTTTTCGGGAACAGGATTGACGAGCGGCGACTCCGGGCATACAGCGCGGTGATGACGAGAGGGGGACAGCATGGCTGACGTGGCGAACGCCCGTACGTCCCACAACGGGCGGATATCCCACAACGGGACGGAGCCGTCCACCGCCGAACTGGTCCAGCGGGCGACCGAGCAGGTCTCGCGCCTGGTTCGGGACGAACTCACGCTGGCCCGCGCCGAGCTGACCGAGAAGGGCAAGCAGGCCGGCATCGGTGTCGGGCTGTTCGCCGGGGGCGGCGCCCTCGCCTTCTTCGGCCTGGGGGCGCTGGTGACCGCCGCGATCCTCCTGCTGGCCCTGGTGCTGCCAGCGTGGGCTGCCGCGCTGATCGTGGCGGTGGTCCTGTTCCTGGTCGCCGGCGTGCTGGCGTTGATCGGCAAGCGCCGGGTCAGCCGTGCGGTCCCGCCGGTGCCCGAGGCGACCGTGCGCAGCCTACGGGCCGACGTCGACGTGGTCAGCGCCGCCGTGAAGGACAGGGGACGGGCATGACAGGTAACGGTACGGGTGACACGGAGGCGCTGCGGGAGGAGATCCGGCGAACCCGCGTCGAGTTGGGCGAGACGATGGAGGCGCTGGCCGCCAAGGCCGACGTGAAGAAGCGACTGAAGTCCTCGGCGGACCAGGCGCGGGAGCGGGTACGCGAGCAGGCTGCGATGACGGTCGCCCGGGTACGCGCCCAGGCCGGCCTGAACCACCAGCAGGGTCCGAGCCGCCAGGGACCCGCGCCGTTCGTCGCGCTCGCGGCCGGTGCGCTCGCCGCCGCCGTGGTGTTGATGATCATCAGAGGGAGGCGTGCGTGAGCAAGGGAATCGGCAGGGCCGCCTACAAGCCGGTCGGCGTGCTGATGGGCTTCGCCGCCGGCGCGATCGCGGGCGCGGTCTTCCGGCAGGTGTGGAAGATGACCGCCGGTGACGGTGAGGCGCCGAACCCGACGGACGAGGACCGTCGCTGGGGGGAGATCCTCGCGGCGGCCGCCTTGCAGGGCGCCATCTTCTCGGTCGTCCGGGCGGCGGTGGATCGGGGCGGTGCGGTCGGCGTCCGTCGGCTGACCGGTAGTTGGCCGGACTGAAGGTCCGTCTCGAGGCCCTCTCATCGGTTGCCGGTGAGGGGGCCTTTCGCGTTGCCCCACCGCCTCCGCCCGACGGATTCGACGCATCCGTCAGGTCACATGTCGGAGAATTTCGTCGGCTAGGCTCTGCACAGTTTTTGCGTACGTGGTTAAGCTGTTCCACGCTGTTGAGAGACGGCGTGGGTTGAGAGAAGTCTCCTTCACCGGGGGCCGCCTCAGACACCGCTGCTCGAAAACGGCCAACCGGCCGCACGGTGTGCTCGGCCGCCAGTTTTAGAAGGAGATACACATGGCGCAGGGAACCGTGAAGTGGTTCAACGCTGACAAGGGCTTCGGCTTCATCACCGTCGACGGCGGGGGTGCTGACGTGTTCGTCCACTTCTCGGCCATCCAGACCAGCGGCTACCGCACGCTGGAGGAGAACCAGCGGGTGGAGTTCGAGATCGCCCAGGGCCAGAAGGGTCCGCAGGCCGAGCAGGTCCGCCCCCTCTGAGGCACCGGTCGGCGACCGTCGGCCAGTGGCGAGGCAGTCCCCGAATCAGTGCGAAGCCCCGCGTCCCATCGGACGCGGGGCTTTCCGCATCGTCGCCGCAGGTGCCTCAGCGGCGGTCGCGGGCGCGGACACCGAGCCAGAGCAGAGCCAACCCGACCAGTACCAGCAGCGGCCCGAGTACCGCCCAGAGCCGCTGGCCGGTCATCACGCTGCCCTCGACGTAACCGAGTCCCTGCACCGTCCACACCGCACCGACCACCACGGCCAGCAGACCGAGCGTGAGCCGGAGCCATCCGGTCATCACCGTCTGCCGCCGCTGTGGCTCGCCACCCGGCCGTGCGTCGCCGGGCGCCGCGGGCGGCCCACCACCGGCCGGCCCGCCGTCGAACGGGCGGTCGCCGGGCCCACCGCTCACCATCGGTGGTGCACCTGAGGGCGGATCAGGTCGTCGTAGACCGCCGCCACCTCGGCCAGTTCCCCAGGGGACAGTGGGGCCTGGCCAGCCACTGCGGCGTTGCCGCGGGCCTGGATGGCGTCGCGGGCACCCGGAATGACCACGGTGACGCCCGGTTGGTCGAGCACCCAGCGCAGCGCGAACTGGGCCATGGTGCGGTCCGCGCCCACCAGCGGGGCGATCCGCCGCACCGCGGCCAGGCCGGTGGTGAAGTCCACCCCGGAGAAGGTCTCGCCGACGTCGAACGCCTCCCCGTGCCGGTTGTAGTTGCGGTGATCGTCGGCGGCGAACGTGGTGTGCTCGTCGTAGCGGCCGGAGAGCAGGCCACTGGCCAGCGGGACGCGGGCGATGATGCCGACCCCGGCGGCCGAGGCGGCCGGCAGCACCCGTTCGAGCGGCTTGTGACGCAGCGCGTTGAGGATGATCTGCACGCTGGCCACCCCGGGGCGGGCGATCGCGGTGAGCGCCTCGTCGCAGGTCTCCACGCTGACGCCGTACGCGGCGATCCGCTTCTCGGCCACCAGGGTGTCGAGGGCGTCGAAGACCTCGTCGGTGCCGAAGACGGCCGTCGGCGGGCAGTGCAGCTGCACCAGGTCCAGTGTGTCCACGCCCAGGTTCGTCCGGGACCGGTCGGTCCACCGGCGGAAGTTGTCCAGGGTGTACGCCTCGGGCGTCTGCGCCACCCGCCGGCCCATCTTGGTCGCCACGGTCAGCCCGGCGTCGGGGCGTGCCGCCAGGAAGCGTCCGATCAGCTGTTCGCTGCGCCCGTCGCCGTAGACGTCGGCGGTGTCCAGGAAGGTGACCCCGGCGTCGACCGCGGCGGTCAGCACCGCCATCGCGTCGTCCTCGGTGACCGTGCCCCAATCGGCGCCGAGCTGCCAGGCGCCGAGCCCGACCACGCCGACCTGGCGATCCATGCGGGGGAACGTGCGTTGCTCCATACGGTGAGCCTAGTGACCCGGCTTGCCTCGGCGGTGGCCGGGCCGTACGGTAAACAAGACGGACGTACGGTTTGTGAGAGGTGGGCGTGGTCATGTGGGATCCGACGGCGTACCTACGCTACGGCGACGAGCGCTCCCGGCCCTTCCACGACCTGCTGGCCCGGGTGGCGGCCGACCGTCCCCGGCGGGTTGTCGATCTCGGCTGCGGACCCGGCACCCTGACCGCCGTGCTCGCGGCCCGCTGGCCGGACAGCCGGGTGGTCGGCCTGGACTCGTCGCCGGAGATGATCTCGCGGGCCGCCACGCTGGACGTCCCGGCCCGCTTCGAGGTGGCGGACGTGCGCGACTGGCGTCCCGAGCCGGACACCGACGTGGTGGTCAGCAACGCGGTGCTCCAGTGGGTGCCCGGCCACCGGGACCTGCTCGTCCGCTGGGCCACCGAGCTGCCGGCCGGTGCCTGGCTGGCGGTGCAGGTGCCGGGCAACGTCGACGCGCCCTCGCACCGGGCGCTGCGCGAGGTCGCCGGTCGGCCACCGTGGCGGGCGGCGTTGACCCCGCTGCTCGACGAAGCACCGGTCGCCGAACCTGTCGACTACGCCGGGTCCCTGGTCGCCGCGGGCTGCACCGTCGACGCCTGGGAGACTACCTACGTGCACCTGCTGGCGGCCGGTCCCGATTCGGACCACCCCGTGCTGACCTGGCTGGAGGGCACCGCCCTGCGCCCGGTCCGAGCCGCGCTGGACGCCGCCGGCTGGTCCGCCTTCCGGGCCGCGCTGGCGGTACGCCTCGCCGAGGCGTACCCGGTGCGGCACGGCCAGGTGTACTTCCCGTTCCGACGGATCTTCGTCGTCGCCCGTACCGGTCCCGCCCAGGAGAACTCGTGACCGACCTGCGTACCTTCATCGCCGGACTGCCCAAGGTGGAGCTGCACGTGCACCACGTCGGCTCCGCCTCGCCCCGCATCGTGGCCGAGCTGGCCGCCCGGCACGAGGGACGCAGCCCCGTCCCGGCGGACCCCCAGCTGCTGGCCGACTACTTCGTCTTCCGCGACTTCGCCCACTTCATCGAGTTGTACCTCAGCGTGGTGGACCTGGTCCGTGACCCGGACGACGTCTGGATCCTCACCCACGAGGTGGCCCGGGAGTTGGCCCGCCAGCAGGTGCGCTACGCCGAACTGACCGTGACGCCCTACTCGCACGTGCACCGCGGCATCCCGGCACCGGCGTTCTGCGAGGCGATCGAGGACGCCCGTAAGCGGGCCGCCGCCGACTTCGGCATCGAGCTGCGCTGGTGCTTCGACATTCCCGGCGAGGCCGGCCTGCCGGCGGCCGAGGAGACGCTGCGGATCGCGCTCGACGAACGCCCCGACGGGCTGGTCAGCTTCGGCCTCGGCGGCCCGGAGATCGGCGTGCCGAGGTCGCAGTTCAAGCCCTACTTCGACCAGGCTCGCGCAGCCGGGCTGCGGTCGGTGCCGCACGCCGGTGAGACCACCGGTCCGCAGACGATCTGGGACGCCCTGCGCGAGCTGGGCGCGGAACGCATCGGCCACGGCATCTCCGCCGCGCAGGACCCGGACCTGCTCGCGTACCTGGCAGAGCGGCGGATCGCGTTGGAGGTCTGCCCGACGTCGAACGTGCGTACCCGGGCGGTGGCCCACATCGACGAGCATCCGTTGCGCCGGCTGGTCGACGCCGGGGTCCTGGTGACCATCAACTCCGACGATCCGCCGATGTTCGGCACCACCCTCGACGACGAGTACGCGGTCGCCGCCCGGCTGCTCGACACCGGCCCGGACGGGGTAACCGAGCTGGCCCGCAACGCGGTGACCGCGTCCTTCCTCGACGAGACCGGCAGGCGGCGGATCCTGGCGGAGATCGACACCTATCTCGCCGACCGGCGCGGCTGACGCCGTCGCCCGGGTGCACCGGCCAGGTGGCGCGCGGCGGGAGGAGGTGTGGGGGGACCGTGTCTCCCGCCGCGCGCACGGCTCCACCGGCCGACGGCGCTGGGAGCGACAGGCCGGTGGAACTGCTGGGTTCGCCAGCGATCCTGTCAGCCGGGACCGGTCGGGTGGAACGGGGTTAATTCGGATCTAAGGAAGACTTGCGCCCTCGCACAGCCCGAAGCGACCGGTCCGCACTCCGGAGTGTCTGACCGTCAGCGGTCCGTCGGGCGCTGTCGGGGCCAGCGGCGGCCACCGGCCTTCTGCTCCCGGCCCTCCCGGGCCATCCGGCCCACCAGACCGAACCGGCTGACCTGGCGCGGCGTCGCCTCCGGGTCGGCCAGCAGCATCACCACACTCGCCCCGCCCAGGTGCGCCCGGTCGATGCTGACCGAGCCGTTGGCCTGCAACGCCACCCGCTTGGCGATGTCCAGCCCCAGGCCGGTGGAGCCCTGGTCGCTGGCGCCGCGCCGCAGCGCCCGATCCGGGTTGGCGATACCGGGGCCGGCGTCGTCGATCCGGATGGCCACGTAGCCGTCGCGTCGCGACACCGCCACCTCGAACGCGGTGCCCTGCGGGGTGTACCGGAACACGTTGCCGATCACGGCATCCAGGGCGGCGGCCAGTTCGGCCCGGGGAACCGGCGCGGGGATCCGCAACTGGGCACCGGAGACCCGGTGCGGGCGGTTCTGGTCACCGGCGAGGGCAGCCCAGAACACCATCCGATCCCGGACCACCTCGCTCACGTCGCACGTCGCCGGTGGCGCGGCCTCGGTCGCCACCGCCTTGCGGGTGGTCTTGATCAGGACATCGATCTCACCCTCCAGGGTGACGATCGCCTGCCGGATCCGCCGGATGCCACGCCGGTAGTCCAGCTCGGCCTGACTGAACGAGCCGACACTCGTGTCGTCGGACTCCAGTGCCTCGGCGTCGAGCCGCAGCACGGTCAACGGGGTACGCAGCCGGTGGGACAGGTCCGCCACCAACTCCCGCTCCTCGGTGCGCGCCGCCACCAACCGTTGCGCCATCCGGTTGAACGCGTGGCCGGCCTCGACCAGCTCGCGCGGGCCGTTCGGCTCGACCCGCACGCCCAGGTCGCCGTCGCCGATCGCGAGCGCCGCCTTGACCAGGGCCCGGCTCGCGTCGGCCGCCCGGGCGGCGAGCCGGTCCACCACGAGCATCGCGGCACCCACAAGCGCGACGGCCACCCCGATCAGCAACCACCACCGGCCACCACCGGCGTCGAGCGCGGCGTCCGGCACGAAGACCTCCACCACGGCGGTCCGCTCGCCCAGCACCACCGGATCGAGCCGCAGCACCCCGCCGTCGACATCGACGACGAGCGACCGGCCCTGCTCCCGGGCCCGCGCCAGCTGCGCCGCGTCGGCTCGTCCGGTGGTGGAGTCCACGTCGAGCCCGTGCACGACGGGCCGGGTTGCCGGGTCGCCGCCGCTGGCCTCGATCGCCCGGGTGACGACCTCCGCGTCGGTGCTGATGGCCAGGGCCCCGGTCACCAGCGCACTGCGCCGGGCCGCGTCGGCGATCGCCTCCTCGCGTGCCTGCCCGCCGAGGGTCAGCCCGAGCGGCACGAGGAAGGCCAGCGCCAGCAGGGTGCCCACGCCGGCCGTCAACAGGGCCAGCGCCGGTCTCAGTCCGGCGCCACCAGCCGGAAGCCCACCCCCCGCACGGTGCGCAGGTAGCGCGGCTTCGCCGCGGACTCGCCCATTTTGCGCCGTAGCCAGTACAGGTGAACGTCGATGGTCTGATCCTCGCCGACCGATGGCTGCCGCCATACCTCCTCCAAGAGCTCCCGCCGGGACACTACCCGGCCAGGACGGGCGGCGAGATACGCCAGCAGGTCGAATTCCTTGCGGGTCAGCGCCAGCGCCGCACCGTCGAGGTGGGCACTGCGCTCGCCGACGTCCACCCGCAGCCCACCCACGCTGTGCACGGCCGGCTGGGTGGAGCGGCTGGCCCGGCCCGCGCGGCGCAGCACCGTGGTGATCCGGGCGTCCAGGTGCGCGCCGGTGAACGGCTTGATCATGTAGTCGTCGGCACCCGCTCGCAGCAGCTTGACCACGGACTGCTCGTCGTCGCGGGCGGTCGCGATGATGATCGGCACGTCGGTGATGCCCCGGAGCATCCGCAGCGCGTCCGAGCCGTCCAGATCCGGCAGGCCGAGGTCGAGCACCACCAGGTCCGGCGTCTCGGCGGCGACCCGGCGCAACGCGTCCAGCGCGGTGCCGACCGCGTGTACCGCGTGACCCCGGTCGGTGAGGGAACGAAGCATCGCGCCGCGTACGACGTGATCGTCTTCGACCAGGAGGACGGTGGCCACCCAAGCACGGTACTCGGGGCGGCAAGTGCGCCGTGATTGCGCCCACCCCGGGTACCGGTCAAGCTGGTGTGACCATGACGTTCACCCTCTATCCGGACACCCGCCTGGCCCTCGCGCGGGACAGCCTCGTCGGCCTGTCGGTCGGCGACGCCCTCGGCTCGCAGTTCTTCGTTCCCGGCCGGCACCCCGCCGACCTGACCGCCGACCGGCTCCCGCCACCGCCCTGGCAGTGGACCGACGACACCGAGATGGCCTGCTCGGTGCTGGCCCAGCTGGCCGAGGCGGGCCGGATCGACCGGGACGCGCTGGCGCTCGACTTCGCCGAACGCTGCGAGCCGTACCGTGGCTACGGAGCGGGAGCGGTGCGCATCCTGCGCCTGATCCGGACCGGCACCCCGTGGCCGGTCGCCGCCGCGTCCGCGTTCGACGGGCAGGGCTCCTGCGGCAACGGCGCGGCGATGCGGGTCGCCCCGTTGGGGGCGTACTTCGCCGACTCGACCAGACGGGTGGTCGAGTCGGCACAGGCGTCGGCCGAGGTGACCCACGCCCACCCGGAGGGGATCGCCGGTGCGGTGGCGGTCGCGGTGGCCGCCGCCCGAGCCGTCCGGGCCCGACTGGACGGGGACCGGCCGGACCCGGGTCGCCTGCTCGCCGGCGTCGCCGCCGCCGTGGACCCGGCGACCGAGGTGCACCGGGGCGTACGCCGGGCGGCGGAGTTGCTCGGCCGGCCGCTGCCGGAGGTGGTGGACGCGCTCGGCAACGGCTCCCGCGTCACCGCGCAGGACACCGTCGCCTTCACGTGCTGGGTCGCCGCCACCCACCTGGACGACTATCCGGCCGCGGTACGCGCCTGTGTCGAGGCGGGCGGCGACGTGGACACCACCGCGGCCATCGTCGGCGGGATCGTCGCCGCGTACACCGGGGTGGCCACCGAGCGTGGGGTGCCCGCCGACTGGCTGGCCGCCCGGGAGCCGCTACCCGACTGGGCCGGCTGACCCAAACCCGCCGCGCCCGCCGCTCAGCGGGCCGGCTGACCGGACCCGCCGGCGCCCGCCGCTCAGCGCCGCGCGCCCGCCTCGACCACGTCGGAACCGGCACCCTCGGGCGTACCCGCCGCACCGGAGGCGTCCGCCCCGTCGCCGGGCGTCCCGACCTCGACCGTTCCGGCTGCCGGCCGCTCGCCGGGCCGCTCCTCGTCGAGCACCGAGCGGTCGATCTCCTCGGTGGCGGCGCGGCGTCGGCGGCTGATCAGCCAACCCACCACCGCGCCGCCGCCGAGGCCGGCGACCAGCCCGGCGGCGAGCAGGCTGTTCGCGTTCGGGCCGCCGCCGGAGGTGGCGGTGGTGGGCGGCGCCTCGACGGGCGCCGCGCCGCCGGGGGGCGCGCCGTGCCCGCCGTGGGCGCCCGGGTAGGCCGGGTCACCGGGCACCAGCGTGAGCGCCGGCAGCGGACGCTGGCCGGGACCGGCACCCCAGCGCACCTGGAGACCGTCGGCGTACGTCTGCACCAGCTCGAAGGTCAGCCGTTCGGTCTGCGGCAGCGGGGCCATCGAGAACACCAGCCGAGCCGGGCCCTCGCCCGCCTGGCCCTTCGCCCGCGACCAGATCAGCGAGGCGGTCACCACGTCGGTGGCCGGGCCGTGCATGCCGGACACCGGCCGGTCCAGCTTCCGGGTGGTGATCGTCGGCGCCCAGCCCTCGACCGACAGCGGATACACCTCGGCGATCGGCGGATCCTCGGGAATCGTGATCTCGATCTTCTCGGTACGGACACCGGGCCGTTCGTCGGGCACCACGAATTCGAGCTTCACCGCGTTGCCCTGCTGTGCCTCGGTCGGGGTGAAGGTCACCCCGTCGGCCCACGCCGTGGCGGGCCAGAGCAGCACCACGGCCGTGGCCAGGGCGGCCACCAGCGCGCCCCGGCGTCGACGGCTCGGGCCGTGCGTCATCGCCATCTGGGTTCCCATCCGTGTCCACGCGGCCGGAACCGGCTCCGGCCACACCCGGTAGTTCGGATCCGGGGCCGGAAAGGTTCAACGGTGGCGGGAATCGGCTGCCGTCGGTGTCGACGGCGGTGGCGTCCCGGGCGCCCGATAGCATCAGTGAGCCGACATCGGCACCATCCGTCACGTCTGCTGCGAGGAGTCATCCGTGTCCGCACCCCGTACCCCCGCCGTGGCCGACCCCGTCGTCGTCGCCGCCGGGACCACGGCGGCCGACGCGGTGGCCGCGGCCGGGCTGCCCACCAACGGCCCCCGGGCGACCGTGGTGGTCCGCGACCCGCACGGCGTGCTGCGCGACCTGGACTGGCGACCGGCCGAGGAGACGACCGTCGAGCCGGTCGCGCTGGACTCCCCGGACGGGCTGAACGTGCTGCGCCACTCCACGGCCCACGTGCTGGCCCAGGCCGTGCAGGACATCTTCCCGCAGGCGAAGCTCGGCATCGGCCCGCCGATCGACAACGGCTTCTACTACGACTTCGCGGTGGACAAGCCGTTCCAGCCCGACGACCTGGGCAAGCTCGAGAAGCGGATGCAGGAAATCATCAAGTCGGGGCAACGGTTCCGGCGTCGCCGCTTCGACAGCCTGGACGAGGCGAAGACCGAGCTGGCGGCCGAGCCGTTCAAGCTGGAGCTGATCGACGTCAAGGGCGAGGGACTGGACTCCTCCGAGGTGATGGAGGTCGGCGGCGGTGAGCTGACCATCTACGACAACCTCGCCGCCGACGAGGACAAGGTCTGCTGGTCGGACCTGTGCCGGGGGCCGCACCTGCCAAACACCCGGCTGATCGGCGCGTTCAAGCTGATGCGCTCGGCCGCCGCGTACTGGCGGGGGTCGGAGAAGAACCCGCAGTTGCAGCGCGTGTACGGCACCGCGTGGCCGACCCGCGACGGGTTGAAGGCGTACCTGAAGCTGCTGGAGGAGGCCGCCCGGCGCGACCACCGCAAGCTCGGCGCGGACCTGGACCTGTTCAGCTTCCCCGACGAGATCGGCTCGGGCCTCGCGGTCTTCCACCCCAAGGGCGGCATCATCCGCCGGGAGCTGGAGGACTACTCGCGTCGCCGCCACGAGGAGGCGGGGTACGAGTTCGTCAACAGCCCGCACATCACCAAGGCGCAGCTCTTCGAGACCTCCGGGCACCTGCCGTACTACGCCGACACGATGTTCCCGCCCATGCAGTTGGAGGGCGCGGAGTACTACCTCAAGGCGATGAACTGCCCGATGCACAACCTGATCTTCCGGTCGCGCGGACGGTCCTACCGAGAACTGCCGCTACGGCTGTTCGAGTTCGGCACCGTCTACCGGTACGAGAAGTCGGGTGTCGTGCACGGCCTCACCCGGGTACGCGGTCTGACCCAGGACGACTCGCACATCTACTGCACCCGGGAGCAGATGCCCGGCGAGCTGACCACCCTGCTGTCGTTCGTGCTGGACCTGCTGCGCGACTACGGCCTGGACGACTTCTACCTGGAGCTGTCCACCCGCGACGACTCGCCGAAGTTCATCGGCTCGGACGACGACTGGGCCGAGGCCACCGAGGCGCTGCGCACCGCCGCCGAGACCTCCGGCCTGCAACTGGTGCCGGACCCGGGCGGCGCCGCCTTCTACGGTCCGAAGATCTCGGTGCAGGCCAAGGACGCCATCGGCCGGACCTGGCAGATGTCCACCATCCAGGTCGACTTCAACCAGCCGGAGCGGTTCGGCCTGGAGTACCAGGCCGCCGACGGCACCCGACAGCGGCCGGTCATGATCCACCGGGCCCTCTTCGGTTCGATCGAACGGTTCTTCGGCGTGCTCACCGAGCACTACGCGGGAGCGTTCCCGGCCTGGCTGGCTCCGGTGCAGGTGGTCGGCATCCCGATCCGCGACGACCACGCCGACTACCTGCACGGCTTCGTCGCCGCGCTGCGCGCGGAGGGGATCCGGGCCCAGGTGGACGCCGGTGACGAGCGGATGCAGAAGAAGATCCGCACCGCGCAGCAGCAGAAGATCCCGTTCATGGTGATCGCCGGCGACGACGACGTGGCCGCCGGCACCGTCTCGTTCCGTTACCGGGACGGCTCCCAGCGCAACGGGGTACCGCTGGCCGAGGCGGTCACCCACGTCCTGGACGTGGTCACCTCCCGGACCAACACCGGCCCCTCCGCCGAGATGTGACGGCCGGTCAGGGCCGTAGGATCGCCGGTGTGACTGGGGCGGAGGAGCACACCGACAGGGACATGGCCGACGGGCTGGACCGGCTCTGGACGCCCCACCGGATGACGTACATCTCCGGCGAGGACCGGCCCGAGGGCGGTTACGAGCGACCTTCGGGGTGCCCGTTCTGCCTGGCCCCGGCCCGCCCGCCGGAGGAGAGCCTGGTCGTGGCACGTGGCGGGCACGTGTTCGTGGTGCTCAACCTGTACCCGTACAACCCGGGGCACCTGTTGGTCTGCCCGTACCGGCACGTGGCCGACTACACCGACCTGGACGGGCCGGAGACGGCCGAGCTGGCGTCGTTCACCCAGACCGCCATGCGGGTGATTCGCAAGGTCAGCAGTGCCCACGGCTTCAACCTGGGCATGAACCAGGGTGGGGTGGCCGGTGCCGGCATCGCCGCCCACCTGCACCAGCACGTGGTGCCCCGGTGGGGCGGCGACGCCAACTTCATGCCGGTGATCGGGCGCACCAAGGTCCTGCCGCAACTGCTGGGCGACACCCGCGACCTGCTCGCCCGCGCCTGGCCCGCCTGACCCAGGGCGCCTCTCCCGCCCGCGCCGCGCCGTCTTCGCCCGCGCGCGGCGGCGACCTCTTGGTACGCGCCCTTGCTCTGCTTCAACCCACGCAGCGGTCACGCAGTGAAGTCGATGCGTGTCGGTAAGCAGAGCAAAGGCGACGCGATGCGGAAGGGGATTCGCCGGCCATCCGCAGGTCGTCCGCGACGCGGGGCGGCAGCGACGAAACCGCGCCGGATCGGCCCCCGGTCGGGTGATCCGTACGCCCGCCGGTGCCCGTACGGATGGTCGTGCTGGATCTTCGTCAACGTCTGTCCGAAAGATGGCACGATGCGCCGGTGGTGGAGGCGACGCGGAGACTGGGCCGCAGCGGCATCGCGGTCAGCGCCCTGGGCATGGGCTGCTGGGCGATCGCCGGCCCGTGGACCGTGGGGCGCACACCGCTGGGCTGGGGGGCCGTCGACGACGAGGAGTCGGTGCGGGCGATCCGCCGCGCGCTCGACCTCGGCGTGACCCTCTTCGACACCGCCGACAGCCACGGCGCGGGACACGGAGAACGAATCCTCGGGCGGGCCCTGGGCGGCCGCCGTGACGAGGCGGTGATCGCCACCAAATGGGGGTACACGTTCGACGAGCGGACCCGGCAGGCCATCGGGCCCGACGCCTCACCGGCCTACCTGCGCCGGGCGGTCCGGGACTCGCTGCGCCGTCTCGGCACCGACCGGATCGACCTCTACCAACTGCACCTGGCCGACCTGCCCGTGCCCCGGGCATGCGAGCTGATCGGCGCGTTGGAGGACCTGGTGGCCGACGGCCTGGTCCGCGCGTACGGCTGGAGCACCGACCGGGCCGACCGGGCGGCGGCCCTCGGGCACGACGCCCCACACGCCACCGCCGTGCAGCACAGCCTGTCGGTGCTGCGGGACGCACCCGACCTGCTCGCCGTCTGCGAGAAGTACGACCTGGCCAGCGTCAACCGTGGTCCGCTCGGCATGGGGCTGCTCACCGGCAAGTACCGTCCCGAGTCGGTGCTGCCCCGCGACGACGTGCGCGGAATGACCTCGGGTTGGTTGGAGTGGTTCCGGGGTGGGCGGCCGGCACCGGAGTGGCTGCGTCGGGTGCAGGCGGTCCGGGCGGCGTTGACCGCCGACGGGCGCACCCTGGCCCAGGGGGCGCTGGGCTGGATCTGGGCGCGCAGCGACCGGGCTGTCCCGATCCCGGGCTGCCGCACCGTCGCCCAGGTCGAGGAGAACGCCGCCGCGCTCGCCCTCGGCCCACTCGCCGCCGACCACTTCGCGGAGGTGGAGCGGCAGCTAGCCGCCCTGCGGGCCGCCGCGCTGCGGGAGGCCGACCGCCCCTACTGGCCCAGCCCGATGCTGCCCACCGCCCGCCCCTGACCGGTCAGCCGTGCTCCTTGCGGATCTGGTCAGCCAGGTGGGCGGGCATCGGGTCGTAGCGGACGAAGTGCCGTCGGAAGGTGCCGGCTCCGGAGGTCATCGCCCGCAGCTCCACGGCGTACCGCAGCAGCTCGGTGACGGGCACCTCGGCGCGTACCAGGGTGCGCCCCTCGGCGGCCGGGTCCGGCTCGGTGCCAAGCACCCGGCCACGTCGGCCGGACAGGTCGCCCATCACCGCGCCCACGTTGACGTCGGGCACCCGTACCGTCACCTCGTCGACCGGCTCCAGCAGCGCCGGCTGCCCCCGGTCGGCGGCGTCGCGCAGGGCCAGCGCCCCGGCGGTCTGGAACGCGGCGTCGGAGGAGTCCACGCTGTGCGCCTTGCCGTCGACGAGCGTCACCCGCAGGTCCACCACCGGGTGGCCGGCGACCAGGCCGCGCTCCATCTGGGCGCGTACCCCCTTCTCCACCGAGGGGATGTAGTTGTGCGGGACCGCGCCGCCGACCACCCGGTCGACGAACTCGAAGCCCCCGCCGCGCGGCAGCGGCTCCACCTCGATGTCGCAGACGGCGTACTGTCCGTGCCCACCGGACTGCTTGACGTGCCGGCCGTGCCCCCGGGCCGGCACGGTGAGCGTCTCCCGCAGCGCCACCCGCACCGGCTCGGTGTCCAGCTCGACGCCGCCCGCGCGCAGCCGGTCGAGGACCACGTCGGCGTGCGCCTCGCCCATGCACCACAGCACCAGCTGGTGGGTCTCCGGGTTGCGTTCCAGCCGCATCGTCGGGTCGCCGGCGACCAGCCGGCCGAGGTTGCGGGCCAGGGCATCCTCGTCGGCGCGGGACTTCGCCACGATCGCCACCGGCAGCAGCGGCTCCGGCATCTCCCACGGCGCGATCAGCAGCGGGTTCTCCTTGGCGGAGATGGTGTCGCCGGTCTCCGCGCTGCCGGACTTGGTGATCGCGCAGATGTCACCGGCCACCGCCACGCCCACCTCCCGCAGGGTGGCACCGAGCGGGCTGTAGAGGTGGGCGATCCGCTCGTCGGCGTCGTGGTCGGGGTGGCCACGTTCGGCCAGGCCGTGCCCGGACACGTGCACGGTCTGCTCGGGGCGCAGCGTGCCGGAGAAGACCCGGACCACGCAGACCCGCCCGACATGCCGGTCGATGGTGGTCCGTACCACCTCGGCGACCAGCGGGCCATTCGGATCGCAGGTCAGCGGCGGTCGTGGGGAGCCGTCCACCCCGGTCACCGCGGGCAGTGCGTGCTCCGGCGGGGCGGGGAAGCCGGCGGTGAGCACCTCCAGCAGCGCGTCCAGGCCGACCCCGGTCGCCGCGCAGACCGGCACCACCGGATAGAAGTGGCCGCGGGCGACCGCCTTCTCCAGATCCTCCACCAGGATGGCGGCGTCGATCTCCTCGCCTTCGAGGTACCGGTCCATCAGGGTCTCGTCCTCGCTCTCGGCGATGATCCCCTCGATCAACTCGTTGCGGGACTCGACGATGGCCGGCAGGTGCTCCGGGTCGGGCTCACGTACCTGCGGCGGCAGCCCAACCGTGTAGTCGAAGACCCGCCGCGTGATCAACCCCAGCAGGCCGACGGTGGATTCGCCGTCGTCACCGAGCATCGGCAGGTAGAGCGGAAGCACGTTGTCGCCGAAGACCCGCTGGCACAGCGCCACCGCCTCGTCGAAGTCGGCGCGGGGGTGGTCCAGCCGGGCCACCGCGACCGCCCGGGGCATGTCCACCGCCGCGCACTCCTCCCACAGCGCCGCGGTGGCCGCGTCCATCCCGTCGACCGCCGAGACCACGAACAGCGCGGCGTCGGCGGCCCGCAGCCCGGCGCGCAACTCGCCGACGAAGTCGGCGTAGCCCGGCGTGTCGAGCAGATTGATCTTGATCCCGTCGTGCAGCAGCGGCGCGCACGCCAGGGCGACCGAACGCTGCTGGCGGACGGCGGCCGGGTCGTGATCGCAGACGGTGGTGCCGTCGGTGACCGAGCCGGCCCGGGAGATCGTGCCGGAGGTTGCGAGCAACGCCTCGACAAGTGTCGTCTTGCCCGCTCCGGAGTGCCCGACGAGCACCACGTTGCGGATCCTGGCGGGGTCGGTCACCACCGGTACGCCGGGGGCTCCTCTGTCCTGACTCCTCTGCGCCATCGGGCGCACCTCCCTCAGCCGGTGGTGGTGGGTGGCGACCGCCGCACGCGACGGGGATGCGGCCCGGGCGGGGTGCTGCGGCGATATCCTCCGGTGATTCGCTGGGGACCGGGCAGTCAACAGGCGGCGGGGTGAGCCGGGTCACCCTTCTGGCTCGATCTCACACCCGATGCCGGGCCGACACAACCCTCTCCGGCCAGCCGCCGCGCCGGGTTGAGCGTGGCTGGTCAGCCGGGCGGTGTCGCCGGTCCAGGGCCGACCGTTATCGTGGGACCGCCATGGCGAAGATCTTCCAAGTGTCGGCCCGCGCGGGGATGACCCGCGTCGTGGAGCCGATCGCCCGCAGCCTGCTGCGCGCGGGCGTGTCCCCCAACGCGGTCACCGTCGCGGGCACCCTCGGGGTGCTCGCCGGCGCGCTCGGCTTCGGCGCCCGCGGCCACCTGGTCGCCGGTGCGCTGATCGTGACGGTCTTCGCGCTCACCGATCTGCTCGACGGGACGATGGCCCGGATGAGCGGCGGGTCGACCCGGTTCGGCGCGTTCCTCGATTCCAGCATGGACCGGGTCGCCGACAGCGCGGTGTTCGGCGCGGTCGCGTTCTACCTGGCCACCGAGGGCGACCGCGCGGGGCTGGCCGCCGCGCTGATCTGCCTGGCCGCCGGAGGGCTCGTGTCGTACGTCAAGGCCCGCGCCGAAGGGCTCGGGATGACCTGCAACGTGGGCATCGCCGAGCGTACGGAGCGACTGCTGATCGTCGGTGTCGGCGGCCTGCTCGCCGAGCTGGTCCACCCGGTGGCGCTGCCGATCGCGCTCTGGCTGCTCGCGGCGGTGTCCCTGTTCACCGTCGGCCAGCGGATGCGCCACGTGTACCGGCAGGCCCAGCAGGTCGACGTGCCGGGCGGCCACGGGTGAGCGGCACAGCCGGACGGAGCACCGGGTGAACCTCACCGAGTTCGGCTTCCTCGCCGGCTGGCGGCTGGTCCGCGCGCTACCTCGACCGGTCGCCGCCGCCGCGTTCACCGCCGGGGCCGACCGCGCTCACCGCCGCCGGGGGGCCGGGGCCACCCGGCTACGCGCCAACCTCCGCCGCGTGGTCGGTCCGGAACTGCCCGAGGCCGAACTCGACGACCTGGTCCGCCGGGGCCTGCGGTCGTACGCCCGCTACTGGATGGAGGCGTTCCGCCTGCCGTCGCTGAGCCGCGACCAGATTCTCGCCGGATTCCGACTGGACGGCACCGAGTTGCTTGCCGCCGACGTGGCCGCCGGCCGGGGTGCGGTGGTAGCCCTGCCGCACGCCGGCAACTGGGACATGGCCGGCGCGTGGGTGGTGGCGAACGGGTGGCCGTTGTCCACCGTCATGGAACGACTCAAGCCGGAGGGCGTCTATCGGCGGTTCACCGCGTTCCGGGAACGGCTGGGGATGGAGATCCTGCCCACCACCGGCGGCGTCCGGCCGCCGCTGGACGTACTGACCGACCGGTTGGCCGCCGGGGCGGTGGTGCCGCTGCTGGCCGACCGGGACCTCTCCGCCCGGGGCGTGGAGGTGGACTTCTTCGGCGGCCGGACGCGGATGCCGCCCGGTCCGGCGCTGCTCGCGTTGCGTACCGGCGCACCGCTGTACGTGGCGTCGATGTGGTACGAACCGGATGCGGCGTGCGCCTCGCTGGAGGGCCCGCTGCCGGTGCCGGGGCCCGAGGCGGGCACCCTCGACGTACGGGTCAGGTCGCTGACCCAGCGGATCGCCGACGGTCTCGCGGCGGGCATCGCCCGGCATCCGGAAGACTGGCACATGCTGCAACGGATGTGGCTGGACTGAGGGGACGGGCGCAATGCGGATCGGCATCGTCTGCCCGTACTCCTTCGACGTCCCGGGCGGGGTGCAGAACCACGTCATGGACCTGGCCGAGGCGTTGATCGGGCTGGGCCACGAGGTGAGTGTGCTCGCCCCGGCGGACGAGGACTCGCCGCTGCCGTCGTACGTGGTGCCCGCCGGGCGGGCGGTCCCGCTGCCGTACAACGGCTCGGTGGCCCGCATCGCGTTCGGCCCCGTCTCCACCGCGCGGGTCCGCCGGTGGATCACCCGGGGCGACTTCGACGTGCTGCACGTGCACGAACCGCTGACGCTGAGCCTGTCCATGCTCGCCGTGCTCTCCGCCCGGGGACCGGTGGTGGCCACCTTCCACACCGCGATGACCCGCTCCCGGGTGCTCGCCGCCGCCCAGGGGGTGCTCCAGATCCTGCTGGAGCGGATCACCGCACGGATCGCGGTGAGCGCCCTGGCCCGCAAGGTGCAGGTCGAGCACCTCGACGGCGGCGCGGTGGAGATCCCGAACGGGGTGGCGGTGGCCAAGTACGCCGGGGTCGAGCCGCTGTCCGGCTGGCCGGGGGCGTGCGGGCCGGGTACCGGCGGCACCCTCGGCTTCCTGGGCCGTTTCACCGAACCCCGCAAGGGGTTCCCGATCCTGCGCGACGCCTTCGTCGAGCTGGCCCGGCAGCGTCCCGGGCTGCGCCTGCTGGTCGCCGGCCCCGGCGACCCGGACGACCTGTTCAACCGGTTTCCGGCCGACCTGCGCGACCGGGTCACCTTCCTCGGGCTGGTGCCCGAGCCGGAGAAGGCGCGCATGCTGCGCAGCGTGCACCTCTACGTGGCACCCAACACCGGCGGCGAGTCGTTCGGCATGATCCTCACCGAGGCGTTGGCGGCCAGCACCACGGTCGTTGCCAGCGATCTCGACGCCTTCCGCCGGGTGCTCGACGGCGGCCGGGCCGGCAGGTTGTTCCCCACCGGAGACGCGGTGGCGCTGCGGCAGACGATCGCCGAACTGCTGGACGATCCGGACCAACGGGCGGAGCTGACCGCCTGCGGCGACCAGGTGGTGGCGAATTTCGACTGGCCCGTGGTTGCCCGCCGGGTTCTGGAGGTATACGCAGCGGCGATCGAGGCGACCGACGGGCGGGTGATCGACCAGGAGTGGGCGGGGCCGGACTGATCGGAAGGAACGGGAGCAGCACTACGATGCCGGGCATGTGGTGGGTGGTGGGCGCGACGGTGGTCGTCGCCCTGGTGGCGGTGTACCTGATCTGGACCGCCGGCCGGGTCGAGCGGCTCCAGGACCGCGCCCAGCTCGCCGCCCGTGCCCTGGACGCCCACCTGCTGCGTCGGGCCGCCGCCGCGGCGGTGCTGGCCGAACGTCGCTACGGCGTCGAGCTGTACGCGGCGGCACGGATCGCCCTCGACGCCCAGCCGGAGGAGCGGGAGGCGGCCGAGAACGACCTGACCCGGCAGCTGCGGGCGGTGCGGCTCGACCCCACCGACGGCGACTGCGAGGCGGTCATCGCGGCCAGCCGGCGGCTCGCCCTGGCCCGCCAGGTGCACACCGACCTGGTCCGCGACGCCCGGTCGGTGCGCAGCCGGCCGCTGGTGCGGCTGTTGCGGATGGGACGCGGGCACACCTGGCCGCGCTACTTCGACATCGACGACCCGACCCTGACCGTCCCGGCCGCCGACGTGCCCATCCGCTGAGCCGCCCGCCCGGGGTGACGGCGGCCACACAGCAGGCCACCACGGGGTTGATTGGCTGTCGGAGCGGCGCCGGCCCGCGCGTAGCATCTGCGCTGCCACCTCCCGAGGACGCCTGAGGAGCGACGACGTGTCCGAGACGACTTCCCCGAACACCGCCACCCCGGTAGTCGGCACCGCGCGGGTGAAGCGCGGCATGGCCGAGATGCTCAAGGGTGGCGTGATCATGGATGTGGTCACCCCCGAGCAGGCCAAGATCGCCGAGGACGCCGGCGCGGTCGCGGTGATGGCCCTCGAACGGGTACCCGCGGACATCCGCGCCCAGGGCGGGGTGTCCCGGATGAGCGACCCCGACATGATCGACGGCATCATCAACGCGGTCTCCATCCCGGTCATGGCCAAGGCCCGCATCGGCCACTTCGTGGAGGCGCAGATCCTCCAGTCCCTCGGGGTGGACTACGTCGACGAGTCCGAGGTGCTCACCCCGGCCGACTACGCCAACCACATCGACAAGTGGGCGTTCACCGTGCCGTTCGTCTGCGGCGCGACGAACCTGGGCGAGGCGCTGCGCCGGATCACCGAGGGCGCCGCCATGATCCGCTCGAAGGGTGAGGCCGGCACCGGCGACGTCTCCAACGCCACCACCCACATGCGGAAGATCCGCCAGGAGATCCGCCGCCTGTCGTCGCTGCCCGCCGACGAGCTGTTCGTCGCGGCCAAGGAGCTGCAGGCACCGTACGAGCTGGTCAAGGAGATCGCCGAGACCGGCAAGCTGCCGGTGGTGCTGTTCACCGCCGGTGGCATCGCCACCCCGGCCGACGCGGCGATGATGATGCAGCTCGGCGCCGAGGGCGTCTTCGTCGGCTCGGGCATCTTCAAGTCCGGCAACCCGGCCCAGCGGGCCGCCGCCATCGTCAAGGCGACCACCTTCCACGACGACCCGGACGTGCTGGCCAAGGTCTCCCGGGGTCTCGGGGAGGCGATGGTCGGCATCAACGTCGACGACATCCCGCAGCCGCACCGCCTCGCCGAACGCGGCTGGTGACCCACCGGTGACGGCACCCGTGATCGGTGTCCTCGCCCTCCAGGGCGATGTCCGCGAACACGTCGCGGCCCTGACGGCGGCGGGCGCGCAGGCCCGCCCGGTACGCCGGCCGGCGGAACTGGACGCGGTCGACGGCCTGGTCATCCCGGGCGGGGAGTCCACCACGATCAGCAAGCTGGTCGACATCTTCGAGCTGCGCGACCCGATCGACAAGCGGATCGCCGATGGGATGCCGGTCTACGGCTCCTGCGCCGGCATGATCATGTTGGCGGCCGAGGTGCTCGACGGCCGGCCGGACCAGCGCGGCTTCGACGGCATCGCGATGACCGTCCGCCGCAACGCCTTCGGCCGGCAGGTCGACTCCTTCGAGGCGCCGGTGGAGATCACCGGCATCCCGGGCGGACCGCTGCACGCGGTCTTCATCCGCGCGCCCTGGGTCGAGCGGGTCGGCGAGAACGTGGAGGTCCTCGGCACGGTGTCCGACGGACCCGCGTCCGGCCGGATCGTCGCCGTACGCCAGCACAACCTGCTGGCCACCTCGTTCCACCCGGAACTCACCGGCGACCCCCGCCTGCACGCCTACTTCGTCGACCTGGTCCGCACCGCCCGCTGACCCCGACACCACCCCTGCGCCGCCGCGCTGCGCCGAGGCGTGCCGGCAGTTTCGGGGAAACTGCCGCTTCCTGCGGCCTCCAGGCCGCAGTTTCCCCGAAACTGCGGGGATCTTGTGCCGGCCGGGGCGCTGTCCGGGACTGACGTCAGCCGGCTACTGAGCGGAGGCTGCCGGGGCGGCGGCCGAGGAGGCGGTCCAGCGCGGTGGCGCTGGCCGCGTCGGTGGGCTGCTGCACCACCAGTCGCTGCTGGTCGTCGGGGATTTCCAGGGTCTCGTACGACAGCCGCAGTGGCCCCACCTCCGGATGCCGCAACCAGCGCACCCCGCTGGACTGCACCGCGACCGGCCGGCGCTGCCACCGGGACCGGAACGGTTCCCCGACGGTACGGGTGAGCCGTTCGGCGAACGCGTCGGTGGCGGGGTCGCCCCCGCGCAACCGGTGCAGGTCGGCGACCTGCTGGTCGGCGAGGTCGGCCCAGTCGGGAAAGTGCTGACGTGCCCGCTCGTCGACGAAGAGGAACCACACGAGGTTGGGCCGCTCGCCGTCGAGCAGCCCCAGCGGGCGGGCCAACCGGTCGAACGGCTCGTTCCAGGCCAGCACGTCGCCGAGCCGGTTGGTCAGGTACGCCGGCCGGTCCCGCAACGCCTCCAGCAGCGTCCGGACCTGCGGGCGGACGGTACGCGACGCGGTCGGCCGCCCGCCCGCGCACAGTTGCCGGCGGTGGTCGACGGACGCGAGTTGTTGAAGGTGCCGGCGGTCGGCGTCGTCGAGGCGCAACGCCTCGGCCAGCGCGGCGAGGATGCCCGGCGACGGGCGGGTGTCCCGGCCCTGTTCGAGCCGGGTCAGGTATTCCACGCTGACCTGGGCCAGCGTGGCCAACTCCGCCCGCCGCAGGCCCGGCGTGCGTCGCCGGCCGTTGGTGGGCAGCCCCACCTGCTCGGGGCGCAGCGCCTCGCGTCGGCTGCGGAGGAACGCGCCCAACTCGCCGTCCATCACCCGTCCAGTCTGCCGCGCTCGTGCTCCCGGAGCGTGGCCCCGCCAGGGCTACCCTCCCGCCGGTCTCCCCGAGCGCTTCCGACGGCGGTGGGATCGGCTCATGAACAGCACACGACAGCACGGACCGATGAAGGTGGGCCTGGTCGTCGGCAGCAGTCGCCCGGGGCGACGTGGCTCGACGGTGGCGGGATGGGTGGCCGAGACGACGGCCCGGCATCCGGCGGTGCGAGCGGGGGAGGTCGACGTCGAACTTGTCGATCTCGCCGAGCAGCGGCTGCCGATGCTCGACGAACCGGTGCCGGCGAGGTTCGGCGACTACCGTCACGAGCACACCCGCCGCTGGTCGACGGTCGCAGCGGCCTGCGACGCGTTCGTCTTCGTCACCCCGGAGTACAACAGCTCGATCCCGGCCGTCCTCAAGAACGCCATCGACTACCTGGACGCCGAGTGGCGGGGCAAGCCGGCCGGTGTGCTCACCTACGGCGTACGCGGGGGTGGGCGGGCCGCCGAGCACCTACGGCCCATTCTCGCCGAGGTGGGCATGGCGGTCCTACCGAACCACGTGGAGCTGGAGTTGTTCACCGACTTCGACTGGTCCGGCGAGGACCGGTCCGATCCGACCGCCGAAGGTCGGATCGCGCCCCGCGACGGCCGAGCGGAGATGATCACGGCAATGCTCGCCGAACTCCTCGCCTCGGTCCGGACTGCGGGGCGGGACGCGGTCCCGGCTGGTGGCCGGTGATCTGACCATGGAGACGCTTCTGATCACGTACCGCGTCCGCTCGGACCGCCTCGACGAGCACCTGACCCTGCTCGACGCGGTGCACCGGGATCTGACCCGACTGCGCCCGCCCGGGTTCCGCTATCTGACCCTGCGGCTCGACGACGGGCTCAGCTTCGTCGACGTCGTCATCGGCCCGGACCTGCCCGGACCACTGCCGTCGCTGGAGTCGTTCGGCCGCTTCCGGGCCGGGCTTGAAGAACGCTGCGAGCAGCGCAGCACGACCGAGTTCACCGTGCTGGGGTCGTACGGCATGGGGGAGTGACTTCGTCCGCTTTGTGGAGATCGGGGGAGAGCGGGCCGACGGCTGACGTGCGGCGGGTGACGACCACCCGCCGCACGTCGGTAGGATTGTCGAGATTCGGCAGGGCCATCTGGCCGCCACTGCTTCCACCAGAGCTGACCGGCACCACCGTGTGCGCCGGTGCGGAGCGGGGCGCTCGGTGCGGTCGATGCAGACGGCGGGTAGCAACGGAGGTAACTGATGTCCGGCCACTCAAAGTGGGCGACGACCAAGCACAAGAAGGCGGTCATCGACGCCAAGCGCGGCAAGATGTTCGCCAAGCTGATCAAGAACGTGGAGGTCGCGGCGCGTACCGGTGGCGGTGATCCGGCCGGCAACCCGACCCTCTTCGACGCGATCCAGAAGGCCAAGAAGAACTCGGTCCCCAACGACAACATCGACCGGGCCGTCAAGCGCGGCTCCGGCCTGGAGGCCGGCGGCGCCGACTACCAGACGATCATGTACGAGGGGTACGGCCCGAACGGCGTCGCGCTGCTGATCGAGTGCCTGACCGACAACCGCAACCGCGCCGCCACCGAGGTACGCACCGCGCTGACCCGCAACGGCGGCTCCTTCGCCGACGCCGGCTCGGTGTCGTACATGTTCTCCCGCAAGGGCGTGGTGATCGTGCCCAAGGCCGGCACCACCGAGGACGACGTGATGCTGGCCGTCCTCGACGCGGGCGCCGAGGAGGTCAACGACCTGGACGAGGCGTTCGAGGTGATCTCCGAGCCGGGCGACCTGCTCGCCGTGCGGACCGCACTGCAGGACGCCGGCATCGAGTACGAGTCGGCCGAGTCCTCCCTGATCCCCAGCGTCACCGTGCCGCTGGACGAGGAGGGCGCGCGCAAGATCTTCAAGCTGATCGACGTCCTGGAGGACAGCGACGACGTGCAGAACGTCTACGCGAACTTCGATGTCTCCGACGAGGTCATGGCCGCCGTCGGCTGAGCCGTGGGTTGTGGGCAGCGCTCGTCGACCGCCTGAACCGCGCCTCTGGCGGGCTCGGCTGATCGACTGACGGCGACTAGACTGCCGTGGTGAACCGCAGGTCTGGACAGATCGTCAGCGGCATCGGAACGTCGGGTGCCGCGGTGGGAGCACTCGTCCTTCTGCTGGGCCTTGCCACCAAGGCGCTCGACCGGGAAGTCGTCTTCGCCGCCGCACTGCTCCTGCTCGGGGGCCTTCTGTTGCGAGCTGTACCCTGGGCGAACCGCGGCCGGGGTCAGGCTCCGAGCCGTGCTGGATGACAGACCTCAGCGGCGAGGCCAGGGTCACCGTCGGCTGGCCGATCGCCTAGATATACGCACCTCCCGGATATATTGTTATCCGGGAGGTGTATCTAATGGCGAAGACTTTGCTGGATCTGGATGATGATCTGCTTGCGGAAGCGACCGCTGCTCTCGGCACCGCGACGAAGAAGGAGACGGTGACGGAGGCTCTGCGGCAAGCGGTGGAGTCAAGCCGTGACCGGCGACAGCGGGCGCTGGCAGACCTTCAGCAGGTCGCCGACGAGGGCGGTTTCCACTTCGATCAGCTTGACGAACTCGACCGGTGAAGTATCTGGCCGACACGAGCGCCCTGGTCCGCATGGTTCGTCGCCAGGTCGCCCCGCAGTGGCCCGACCTGGCGGCTCGCGGACTGATCGCCATCTGCGACCCGGTGCTTGTGGAGACTCTGACAATCGCGGACGCCAAGGCGTACGACCGGGTCGAGCGCGGACTCCGCGATGTCTATCCGTGGGTTCCGGTGCCAGATGATGCTTGGCAGGTCGTGCGAGCGGTACGGCAGGAACTCGCCAGCCAGAGCGCCCATCAGGGACTCTCCGTGGCGGATCATCTCGTGATCGCCACCGCCATTCGCCTGAAACTGGTGGTTCTTCACCAGGATGCCGACTTCGAGACCGCAGCCCGGCTTGTGCCGCAACTGAACCAAGAGCGGATCACCTGACCGCGACGGGCGATGAGGCTGCGGTCCGTTCCTGGGACGACGATCCCGACGATCCGGTGATGCGGGAGGCCACGGATCAGATCAACAGCGTGATGGTCGCCCTCTACCTGCAACGGGCGCAGGACTACCTGGCGATCCGCGCCGACGAGCCCGCCGAGTGGCGGGCCGCCGCCGGCTTCGGCGACGCGTTGCTGCATGTCACCGCCGCTGAGCTGGGTGAGATCACGGGACAGATCGACGCGCTGCTGGCCCGGTACGACGAACGGATCGCCGACCCGGCGAAGCGCCCACCCGGCTCCCGCCCGGTGACGTTCGTCCAGATGGCGCTACCGCGCGGCGGCGTACCTCCGCACGAGACGACGAGCCGGGACGAATCGTGACCGGACCCCTCACCCTGGCCGACCCGGCCTCGCCGCGCCGGCCGCGCGTCCCACGGCTGCTGCGGCAGCCGGCCTTCCGACGCTACTGGTCCGCGCAGACCGTCTCGCTCTTCGGCGACCAGATCACCATGCTCGCCGTGCCGCTGCTGTGGTGGGTGGACGCGTTGAACCTGCCGCTGCTCTGTGTGGTGGCCTTCCTGATCGGGATCCTCTCGGTGTTCTTCGAGGTGGCGCACAGCAGCCTGTTCGCCGCCCTGGTCCGACGGGCGGACTACGTGGACGCCAACAGTCTGGTCAACGGCAGCAGGGCCATGTCGCACGTGGCCGGCCCGAGCATCGGCGGGGTGCTGGTGCAGGTGCTCACCGCTCCGTTCGCGCTCCTCTCCGGGGTGCTCACCTACCTGATCTCGGCGGTCTTCCTGGCCCGGACGCAGGTCACCGAGAATCCCGTACCGAAGGGCTCCGGCCGAGGGATGGCCGCCGGAGTGCGGTACGTGGCCCGCTCGGCGGTCCTGCGGGCGACGTTGCTCGGCACCACCACGCTCAACCTGTTCAACTACATGTTCGCCGCGTTGTTCGTGCTGTACGTGACCACCGAACTGGGTGTCTCCCCGGGCCTGCTCGGCCTGATCATCGGGGCCGGCGCGGTCGGTGGACTGCTCGGCGCGGCGGTCACCGGCGCGATCAGTCGCCGGATCGGCATCGGCCCCGCGGTGCTCCTCGGTTTCGTCGCCTTCCCGGCCCCCATGGTCCTCGTGCCGCTGGCCACGGGGCCGCAGCCGCTGGTGCTCGCGCTGCTGTTCGCCGCCGAGTTCGTCGCCGCGCTGGGCGTCATGATCCTCGACATCGCCGTCGGATCGGTGCAGATCGCGGCCACCCCGGTGGCGATGCTCGCCGTGGTCTCCGGTTTCCGCCGCACCGTCAACTACGGCATCCGGCCGATCGGTGCCGTGCTCGGCGGAACGCTCGGCGCGGCAATCGGGGTCCGGCCCGCCCTCTGGATCGCCAGCCTCGGCGCCCTGCTCGGCGTGCTCTGGGTCGTCTTCTCCCCGCTGCGCACGATGCGCACTCTGCCCGAGAACTGACGTCCGGTGGCGCTCGCCGGTAGCCGGACGCCACACCCGGCCACTCGTCGGCTCCCGCCCGCCGCGCAACACGGGGCAGCAGCAACTGTCCACCATGGATATGCTCGCCGCTGATTTTCGACGACCGAAACGGGGCGGGCATGAGCAGTGTCGACGAGCGGCAGGAAGTACCGGAAAAGGTGGCCAGCCTGGCCGCGGAACGCGGGCTCGGTACATTGATCGACAAGCGCAGCAGCGGAAATCCCATCAGGTCCGCGCTCACGATCGTCGCCGTCGGCGCGGTGGCGGTCCTGGTGTCGGTCGCCCTCTTCGCGCTCGCGTCCTCCTGGCGGCCGCTGATCTGGTTGGCGATCCCGTCATTGGCGCTCGGCATCTGCGCTGTCGGCTGGTTCGTCGTCGTGTTGGTGAGGGGCTTCGAGGCAGGCTACCTCTACCCTGGCGGGATGGTGTACGTCCATAACGGCAACGCCCGGGCCGCCACCTGGGCCGAGATGGCCGAGGTGGAGGTCCAGGTCTTCGGTGGTGGCACCCTGTTCGCCGGCAAGACCGCGGCGTACGTGATGAAGCCGACCGGCCAGGCGCCGATGCGGGTCAACTCCACGGATGTCGGGCTCAAGGACGGGGAGCAGGATCCGGTCGGCGCGGTGATCCTGCGGCTCGCCAGCGAGGCCGGGCGGCCGATCACCCAGAAGCTTGTCGGCAAGAAGTAGGGCGGCATCTGCGAGCGTGACGACGGCTGGCCGGTTCGCGCCGGGTGACGTGCTGGTACGGCGGGAGATCCTGCGCGGTGAGGTGTGGTTCGGCTGCCCGACGATCTGCGTCGAGGACTCACCCGACCTGCTCGCGACCGGTGCCGAGTTCGGTTTCCCCGAGTCGGGCGAGTTTCCGTGCGGCCGGCACCCTTGGCAGCTCGCCGGCCACACCGCCTGGACCGGACACGGCAAGCTGATGCTGCAACGGCCCGGCGAGGCGCACTCGGTCGACGTGTTCTGGTCCGGCCCGCAGCGCACCTTCGCCGGCTGGTACTTCAACCTCCAGGACCCGTTCCGGCGTACGCCGATCGGGGTGGACACCCTCGACCACGAGCTGGACCTGTGGTGGGCGGCGGACGCCGACCGGTACGTCTTCAAGGACGTGGAGATGTTCGCCCAGCGGCTGGTGGAGGGGCGCTACCCGGGCCAGGGTGAGGCGATCCGCGCCGAGGGCGACCGGATCGCCGCCCTGCTCGACGCCGGTGAGCGCTGGTGGGACGAGTCCTGGTCGACCTGGCAACCCGACCCCGCCTGGCCAGTCCCGCACCTCCCCACCAACTGGGCCGCGATCCCACCGCACCGCTGAGCGTCCGCAGCGGCCGGCTCAGCCGAGCGTTTCGCGTTCGTGCCAGGCGGTGCGGATCGAAGTGCGGCCGTTGGTGCGCAGCAGCGAACCCTCGTAGACCCGGGCTCCCGCGAGCAGGAATCCGGCCGCCGCGACCAGCAGCAGGGCCAGCGAGACGACCAGCTCCCATCCGGCGGCGTCCCCGGTGAACAACCGCAGCGGCATCGCCGTCGGTGCGGAGAACGGCAGGTAGGACAGCACCCGCATGGCGGTGACGTTGTCGTTGAGGAAGATCACCGCGAAGAACGGCAGCATCACCGCGAGCTGTACCGGCATCGACACACCACCGATGTCCTCCAGCCGGTTCACCAGCGCGCCGGCCGCCGCCCACATCGACGCGATCAGCACGAAGCCGAGCAGGAAGAACGGCACGAACCAGCCGATCGCCGGCCCGAGCAGCGACAGCAGCGTGGTGTTGTCACCGAACGTCATGCCGGCCACCGCGACCACGGCCACCAGGGCGATCTGCCCGAGCGCGAGGATCGTACCGGCGAGCATCTTCCCGGCCAGCAGGGCGCGGACCGGCACCGCGGCGACGAGGATCTCCACGATCCGGGTCTGCTTCTCCTCGATGATGCTCTGCGCGATCTGCACCCCGAAGGTCTGCGAGGTGATGAAGAAGATGAAGGCGAACGCGAACGGCACCAGGAAGGCCACCACCGGGTCCACCGCGTCCGGGTTCAGCAGCCGGACCGGGGGTTCGGTGCTCAACGCGGAGATCACGTCGTCGGGGGCGTCGTCCATGGCGAGCACGGCCGGGCCGGCGACCACGGCGGCGTCCGCGTCGCCGTCGCGGACCGCCTGCTCGGCGGCGGCGTCGTCGGGTACGGCGAGCACCTCCAGCCCGGCCGCCCGCAACGGGCCCGCCGCCGCCTCGGTCACCGCCACGGTGGACGGCCCGCCGGACAGCAGCGGCGGCAGGATCGTCGCCGCCGCGGCGATCAGCAGGAAGACGACGGTGCTGATCAGGAAGGTACGGTCGCGCAGTTTGACCCGGATCTCCCGGGCGGCGACCAGGCGGGTGGCCTGCATGACGTTCACTTGGCGACCTCTCGGAAGATCTCGGCGAGGGAGGGGGTGACCGGGCGGAACGCGCGGACCGGGCCGCGCTCGAGGGCGGCGCGCAGCACCGGCTGTTCGTCGGTGCCGGCGGCCAGGTCGAACACGGCTCGTGCGCCGTCGAGGTCCACCAGGCTCACCCCGGGGTGGTCGCGCAGCCAGCCGGCGTCGGTCTCCACCACCAGCTCGAAGCGGGGCGTGGTGTACGCCGAACGCAACTGCTCCCGGCTGCCGGCGGCCCGGATCGAGCCGTCCGCGATGATCACCAGGTCGTCGCAAAGCCGCTCGACCACGTCGAGCTGGTGGCTGGAGAAGAGGACCGGGGCACCGGCGGTGGCCCGTTCCCGCAGCACGCCGACGACCGTGTCCACGGCCAGCGGGTCGAGGCCGGAGAAGGGCTCGTCCAGCACCAGCACCTCCGGGTCGTGCACCAGTGCGGCGGCGATCTGCGCGCGTTGCTGGTTGCCCAGGGACAGCGTCTCCAGCAGGTCGTTGCCCCGCTCGGCGAGACCAACCCGCTCCAACAGCCCGTCGGTGGCGCGGCGGGCGGCGTCGGCGGTCAACCCGTGCAGCTGACCGAGGTAGGTGACCTGCTCCCGGACGCTCATCTTCGGGTACAGGCCGCGTTCCTCGGGCATGTAGCCGAAGCGCCGCCGCGCGTCCCGGCTCAGCGGTTCACCCCGCCACGTCACCTGGCCGGCGTCGGCGGCGAGCACGCCGAGGATGATCCGCATGGTGGTGGTCTTGCCGGCACCGTTGCCGCCGACGAAGCCGGTCATCCGGCCGGCGACCACGTCGAACGAGACGTCCTTGAGTACCTGACGGTCGCCGAAGCTGCGGTCGACGCCGTCGAGACGGAGCACGCTGGTCATGGGGCAACGCTAGGTCGTCGGTGGCCGGCTGCCGTCCGCCCGCCGACGGAGATCACGACTCCCTCTCCCGGTGGAGGCCGCTCACCCGCCGGGCCGCACCACCCCGTGCTCGTACGCGAAGACCACCGCCTGCACCCGGTCGCGCAGACCCAGCTTGGCCAGCACCCGGCTGACGTGTGACTTCACCGTCGCCTCGCCCAGGTGCAGGTCGGCGGCGATCTCGGCGTTGCTGGCGCCCCCGGCGACAAGCACCAGGACCTCCCGTTCCCGAGGGGTCAGGCTGTCCAGCGCCGCCTCCGAACCGACGTCACCACCGGGTCTGTCGCCGGGGCGGGCGAAGGTGGCGATCACCCGCCGGGTGAGTTCCGGCGCGAGCAGCCCGTCGCCACGGGCCACCACCCGGATCGCGTCGACCAGGGCCTCCGGTGTGCCGTTCTTGAGCAGGAAGCCGCTCGCCCCGGCGCGCAGCGCGGCGAAGAGGTAGTCGTCGCGGTCGAACGTGGTCAGCATCAGCACGGCTGGCCCGCCCGGCTCGTCGTCGGTGCTGATCCGCCGGGTGGCCTCCAGCCCGTCCATCCCGGGCATCTCCACGTCCATCAGCACCACGTCCGGGCGCAGCGCCCGGGTCATGCCGACGGCCCGCTCCCCGTCGGCGGCCTCGCCGACCACCTCGATGTCGTCCTCGATCTCCAGGATCACCCGGAAGCCGGTACGCACCAGGTGGTGGTCGTCGGCGAGGAGCACGCGGATCGGGCTCACGTCGAACTCCCTGCCGGCAGTGGGAAACGGACCCGCACCCGCCAGCCACCCCCGGTACGCGGACCCACCTCCAACTCACCGCCGTGGGTCGCGACCCGTTCCCGCATCCCGATCAGTCCCATCCCGTCGGCGTTCGCCGAGCGGCTGCCCCGACCGTCGTCACTCACCTCGACCTCCATCTCCTGTGCCAGATAGCGGACCCGGACGTCGAGCAGACTCGCTCCGGTGGCGTGCTTCAACACGTTCGTCACCGCCTCCTGCACCACCCGGAACGCCGCCTGGGAGACTGATTCGGGCAGCGACTGCGGATCGCCGTACACCCCCAGGGTGGCGCGTAGCCCGGCCTCGCCGGCCCGATCCACCAGGGCGGCTATCCGGTCGATCCCGGCCGGCTGCCGCGCGTTCTCCGGGTCGCCGTCGCGGGCCCGCAGTACGCCGAGCATCCGGCGCAACTCGTCGACCGCCTGACGGGCGGTCTCCTCGATGGCGGCGAGGGCGTCGCGGGCCTTCGCCGGATCCTTGTCGAAGACCCGGCGGCAGGCCGCCGCCTGCACGCCCATCACCGACACGTGGTGGGCGACCACGTCGTGCAGCTCACGGGCGATCCGTACCCGTTCGCCGACCACGGCGTGCTCGCGTACCTCGGCCTGCGACCGGCGCAACCGCTCCGCCTGCTCGGCCACCTGGTGTTCACGACGAGCGGCCACCCAGGCGGTCTCGCCGAAGAAGTACGCGAACCCGAAGTACAGCGCGTTGACCAGGATGCCGGTGACGATCGCGGCGAGCACCGGCGGCACCGGGCCGACCGCGTCGTCGAAGGACTCCGCGGTGAGCGTCCGGTAGTTGATCGACAAGGCGATCCCCATCCAGGTGAACATCGCGACGATCACGCCGATCCGCAGTCGGCGGGACAATCGACGGTCCCGGCCCCAGGCGCCCAGCGTGTAGATGGCGATGAACAGCGCCCAGGCGGAGAGCTGCCACTCGGGGACGGCCCGCACCTGCGAACCGATGAACGCGGCCGACACGGCCAGCGTGGCGGCGACGGGGAAGCGACGTCGCCAGATCAACGGCAGCGGCACGGCGACGGTCCAGAAGAGCTGCTCGACACCGGACGGCGGTGGGCCCAGCAAGAATGCCCCGGTGCTGCGGGCCAACGTCAGGCTGAGCAGGGCGAGAGCCGTCGCGGCCAGACCGGCGAACAGGTCCAGCCGTCGCTGCTCCGGCGTCGGCCCCGGCCGTCGCCAGTCGTCACCGGTCTCGGCCCGGCGCCACTCGTCGCTGGTCTCGGCGGTCTCGGTGGTCACCCTGGGCAGCATGCCATCCCCCCGCCGATCGCCATTCGCGTCGGGTGAGATCAGGCCGTCCGTCCGTCCACCGATCCTCACGGACAGTGCCTCCCGACCTCCCCCAACCAATACCCCTGGCCTCCCTTTGCTCTGCTTCAACGGACGCAATGTTCACGGAAAGTATCGAGGGATGCGACATGCGCGGCCGTGGACCGTTGCAGCGCCCCTGCTCAGGCGCCAGTGCGTGGGTTGAAGCAGAGCAAAGCGTGCGAGGTGGGATAGAGGTCGTCCGCGTTGCCGTGACTCGTAGTGACAATCACTGTGTGTGTCGGTCCTCGTGTGGGCTCACCGAGGGCAGAGAGCACCGGCGGACCGGGCCGTGCGACCGGGCGGGGCGATGGTCAGCCGGTGACGTCGCCGACCATCGGCGGCAGCGGACAGTGCAGCAGGCCGCAGATCGTCCGCAGCAACTCGATCTCGGGCACGGTCATCATCCCGTCGTGGCTGATCACCGCAACGGTGGCCGCCACCAACCGTTCCTTGTCGCCGGGACGCAACCCGTCGAGCACCGGCCAGGCGGTCTCCAGGGCGAGCACGCCGTTTTCCGGCGGCGCGTACGGCAGGTTGGTGCCCGGCAGCAGCGTGCCCACGCCGGCCTGGTAGGCCCGTTCCGCCTCGCCTCGGTCAGGGTGCCCGACCTGCGCGAGGATGGCCAGCAGGGTGGCCGCCGCCGAGCGCGTGTCGGTGAGCTTGCGCCGGTCGGTACGCCAGCGCGAGTCCGGCCGTAGCGACTCCTCCAACTCGGCCAGCAACAGCCGGGACAGGCAGTACTCGGTCACGTTGATCGCGCCGTCCGCCTGGATCAACGTGAACACGGCCGCCAGCAGTGACTCCACCTCGGGGTCGGGCCGGTCGCGTAGCGCCGGGAAGGCCAGCTCGGCCAGCGGCAACCGCAGCTCGGCGGGGAGTTCGACCAGGTCGTCCGCCGCGCGCAGGGCAGCGTCGGCCAGGTGCTGGCCGTGCCGCTGGGCCACCGCGGCGTACTGGTGCTGCCGGACCTCCGGCTCGGCGCTGAGCAGCAGGCCGAGCAACAGCGGTACGGCCGCCTCCCGGTCGCGGGCCCGGTCGAGCAGTGGATCCGGGATCCGGTCGAGGATGGCTGCGGCGTGGGTGTAGGCGCTCTCGGTCGGCGCGGCCACCCGGCCCAGCACCTCTTCCGGCGCGACGCGGATCCGCTCGCCGCGCCCGGGTGGCCCGGGCTGAGCCTGCCGCGCCCGGCCCGACGTCTCCCGCCCCGCCGCAGCGGGCCGGCCTGGTGCGCCCGGCTGGCCTGGTGCGGCCGGGGCCAGACCCATCGCCACATCCTCCTGACGGCCGGACGGCGCCGCCGCCGCCCATCGCCGTGACAGTTGTTGCAGCTCGGCCGGATCGAACGACGGCTCCAGTGCCCTGATCCGGTCGGCGAGCGGGGGATGGGTGGCGAACCACGAGGTGCGGGCCGCCTCGCCGAAGAGCATGTGCCCCACCTCGTCGCGCTTCGGCGACTTCAGCTCGGAGCCGTCGCTGAGACCCCCGATCTTCTTCAGCGCCCCGGCGATGCCCCGGGTCTGGCGGGTGTACTGCACCGCGGAGGCGTCGGCCAGGTACTCCCGCTGCCGGGAGACCGACGCCTGGATGAGCCGCCCGGCGAGCACGCCGACGTAGCCGGCCACCAGCAGGGCCAGGCCCACCAGCGCCAGCGGGGCGGCGCTGCCGCCGCTGTTGTTGCCGCGCGACCGGCCGCCGCCGATGACTCCGGCGCGGGCCAGCCCGCGGCCGATCACGGTCAGGAAGAGGATGCCGAACAGCAGGCCCATCAACCGGATGTTGAGCCGCATGTCGCCGTTGACCACGTGACTGAACTCGTGGGCGATCACCCCCTGGAGTTCGTCCCGGTTGAGTCGCTGCAACGCGCCCCGGGTGACGGCGACGGCGGCGTCGGACGGGGTCCATCCCGCGGCGAAGGCGTTGATCGCCGTCTCCTCCGGCAGCACGTAGACCTCGGGGACGGGTACGCCGGAGGCCAGCGCCATCTCCTCGACGACGTTGCGCAGCCGGCGCAGCTCGGGGTCGGTGGTGTTCGCCGGCACCGGTACCCCGCCCAGCTCGCGGGCCACCTTCCCGCCGCCGCCGCGCAACGCGAGCGTACGGACCAGGGCGGCCAGCCCGATCGCGGCGAGGGTGGCGACGGTGACCATGGCGATGAACCCGGCGAGCTGGCCGGGATCGGCGGTGGTGGCGTTGAAGGCGACCAACGCCGCGACGTTCACCACCACCACGATCCCGACCACGGCCAGCACGAACAGCAGCACCAGCCGGGTCGACAGCCGACGCACCTGCCGTTGTCGCTCGAAGAAGTTCATCGCGGCCCGATCAGAACGAGACCTGCGGCGCCTGGCGCTGCTGCGGGTCGTCCGGCTGGAACAGCTCCGCCGGGCCGAACGAGAACATCCCCGCCACCACGCTGGAGGGGAACACCTCGCGCTTGTTGTTGTAGGCCATCACCGCGTCGTTGTACGCCTGCCGGGCGAACGCGACCCGGTTCTCCGTCGAGGTCAGCTCCTCCGACAGTTGCATCATGTTCTGGTTGGCCTTCAGGTCCGGGTACGCCTCGGAGAGCGCGAACAGCCGACCCAGGGTGGCGGTGAGCGCGTTCTCCGCGCCGCTGAGCTGCTGCATCGCCGCCGGGTCACCGGGAGCCGCGGCGGCGGTGGCCTGCGCGTTGACGGCGGCGTTGCGGGCGTTGATCACCGCCTCCAAGGTCTCCCGTTCGTGCTTGAGGTAGCCCTTGGCGGTCTCGACCAGGTTGGGGATCAGGTCGTGTCGCCGGACGAGTTGCACGTCGATCTGGGCGAAGGCGTTGCGGTACGCGTTGCGGGCCCGGACCAGCCCGTTGTAGATCGACACGCCGAAGCCGAGCACCGCCACGACGATCAACAACAGGCACACCAGTCCGATGATCAGTTCCACGGCCGCTCCCTCGGTGTGAGTCGGTACTTCCGCTGATCATCGTACGTTCGTCGGTCCAGGCCCGCTCCTGCTCAGCGCGCGTACCGACGCGCCTTGACCACGCTGTCGGCGATGTCCAGCAGGGTGATCGCGACGATCACCACGATGCTGATCCGGGCGACCGTGTCGAGACCGCCGTCGCGCAGCCAGGCGAAGCGGGTGACGAACTCCGGGTTGAGCAGCCGGTCGTCGAGCAGCAGCCAGATCGCCGGCACCGCGAACGCCAGGCTCAGCACGGCGTTGCCGACGACCAGCGGCCAGGTCCACCGGCGGGCACGGTACTTGCCGATCTCCAGGGCGATGCTGGCGAGCAGGACGACGATCAGCAGCGGCAGCCAGAACGTCCACAGCGCCGGATCGAGGATCGGCAGGCGCTCGCCGTCGGGCCCGACCACCGACTGGAAGTGCTGCCACGGCAGGAAGGCGATGAACAGGCCGAGGAACACGATCGAGGTGCACACGTCGGTGAGCGTGACGCCCCGTTCGGTGGGCAGCTCGGGTAGTTGGTCGACGCTCCACTCGGGCAGGTTCAGCGGGGTGCCGAGGCGTTCCAGCAGCGCGAAGACCAGGGTCACCCAGAAGGCGATCTGCACCGCGACGTTGAACGCCGCGACGATGCCCTCGCCGATCGCACCGGCCGGGTTGTCGGCGACGGTGGCCTGGAGTACGCCGATCAGCACCCCGACGATGGCGGGAATGGTGCTGAGCAGCACGATCAGCAGCCGCTGCCAGGCCAGGTAGTACGCCGGCCCGATGAGCTGCAGACGGCGGTCGGAGTATCGGGCGGCCAGTTGGGCGGGGTTGCCCAGCTCGGTGAGGACGGCGCGTTCGGCCGTCGCGGCGTCGAGCCCTTCGGCGGTCCGGCCGTCGATCATGTCGCCGATGGAGGCGCGCAGTTCGGTGGCGATCTCCTCGCGTCGCCCGGTGGGCACCGAGCGCAGGGTGGCAGCCAGGTAGCGGTCGGTCAGCGAGGTCATTCGGGGGCTCCTTCGATCAGGGTGCGCAGGGAGGTCTGTACGGCGGCGAGGTCGTCGAGCAGGCGTTCCAGCACCTGCTTGCCGGAGTCGCTGGTGCGGTAGAACTTCCGAGGCCGGCTCTCCTCGGTGTTCCACTCGCTGGTCAGCAGCCCCTGCTCCTCCAGCCGTCGCAGCAGGGGATAGAGGGTGTTCGCGTCGACCGGGAAGCCGTGTCCGGTGAGTCGTTGCAGCAGTGCGTAGCCGTAGTCGGGTCGGCGCAGCGCGACCAGGCTGGCCACCACCACGGTGCCCCGACGTAGTTCCTGTAGGTGGGTCCGTAACACGTCATCGCTGACCATGCGTCACACGATACTGTGCGACACACACCATTGTCTAGCACGCAACGATGTAACTGGCCCGTCCCGTGCCCGACGACGCGGGGCGCCCGGATGACCGGACGCCCCGCGTCGTCTCCCCGTCCCTCCGTAGGCCGCCTCAGCAGGTGCCGCCCTGCCGGAAGCCACGTTCCACGAAGGACGCCGGACCGACCTGGAAGGCGCCCACGCCGGACCGGATCGGATGCCCGGTGAACAGTTCCACCCGCGCGCCCACCCGCACCAGGTACGCCGTTGCGGTGCCCGCGTCGTTGCTGATCAGGCCGCCGCGCGGGCCGTAGATCGTCTCCAGGTCGGCGAAGGTCATGCCGACTCCCGCACCGGCGGGGGAGTAGGGCGGGACGGTGGCGGTGGTCACCTCGACCAGCCGGCCGTGCCGGAAGGCCAACAGGATCACGCCCGCCCAGGCGCCGGTCGCACCAGCCCGGACCACGCCGTCGCAGGTGGCGACGGACCAGTCGATCATTCCGGCGGCGGTGAGCCGGTCGAGACCGGCACCGATCCGGTACGGCCCGGCGCCCCGCACGCTCAACACACCGGTGTCGGTGGTGACCGGCGGCTGCGCGCCCACCACCACCGAGGGAGCCGAACGCGGCAGTGGTGCGGCCTGCGCCGGAGCTGCCCCGGCGAGGCCAAGAACGGTCGCGACTGCGACATACGCGAAACGGTGCACAGAAATCGCCTCCTCGGCATCGAGTTCCTACTCTCTTCGTCTCCCCAGCCACCCCTGCGGTTCGCCCCGTCCCCATCCGCCGGGGTGGTTGCTGCGGGGACGGGGGAGGGGGAGGGTTGCGGGAGAGGGTGGGGTGGGGCGGGTGGGGGTGCCGGGGCGGATCGGGGCGTACCGGGTGGAGCGCCTGCTCGGGGTGGGCTCGTTCGCGACCGTCTGGCTGGCGTACGACCCGAGGCTGGAGATCCGGGTGGCGATCAAGGTGCTGGCGGAGAACTGGCACCACGACGTTCGCGTCCGGGAACGCTTCCTGGACGAGGCCCGGCTGCTACGCCGGATGGAGGACGACCGGCTGGTCCGGGTACGCGTGGTGGGGGAACTGACGGACGGACGGCCCTACACGGTGCTCGACTGGGCTGACGGGGGCAGCCTCCGGGAGCGGCTCGCCGCCGGGCCCCTTCCCGTGGCGACCGCCCTGAACCTGCTCGCCGAGATCGCCGCCGGGGTGGCGGTGCTGCACCGGCACCGAGTGGTGCATCGTGACCTGACACCCGGCAACATCCTGTTCCGCTCGACCGCCGACGGTGAACGAGTGGTCATCGCCGACCTGGGTCTGGCCAAGGCGCTCGCCGTCGCCTCCGGGCTCACCATGCGCGCCGGCACGCCGGGTTACATGGCACCCGAGCAGGACGACCCGCTCGCGGTCGTCGACGAGCGCGCCGACGTGTACGCCCTCGGCCGACTCGGCCGGCGACTGCTCGCACAGCCGGTGCCGCAGCCCGTGGCGGCGGTTCTCCGGCGAGCCACCGCCACCCGCCCGGACGACAGGTACCTGGACGCCGAGGCGTTCCGCGCGGCCCTGCTGGCGGCGGCGCGGCAAACCCGGGATCCGACCGCCCCGAGCACCGGACAGTGGCCGGCTCCCGCGCCCGGTACCCGCGGCGCCGACGCCCCGGTAGCTGCCGCACCGACACGGTGGCTGCGTGCGGTCGCGCTGACGGTGATCCTGGTGGCGGCGGCCGGCACAGTCTCGGCGGACTCGGCGACGCCCAGCGGTACGGCGAGAAGTGGTCCGCTGTCCGTCGTGCTGCCGGCCGGCTGGCGGGCGGCCGGCACCGGCTGGGCCGGGCGGTACGACCCGTCCGGCCGCCTCGAACCCGCGATGGTGATCTCGCCGGAGCCGCGCCGGTGGGCCGTCGACCCGCGCGTGCCGGGCGCCTTCCTCGGACTGTCGGAGGCCGCCGCCCGCCGCGGCGATCCGGCCACCTTCGTCGCCGAGCAGCCCCACGCCGACTGCACACCCACCTCGCCCCGACGGGTGCGGCTGGGCGGCCTGGACTGGGTGGTCGCCCGCTTCGACTGCCCACACGAGCGCCCGGTGCTGGTGGAGGCCGCCGCCCGGGCGCCCACCGGCCTGCTCTACGCCCAGGTCGTGCCCCCGCCCGGTGCCGGCGACGAGTTCGTGGACGCGTTGCTCGACGGGGTACGGGTACGACAGCCGGTCATCGCACCACCACCGTGAGCACGTGGGTGCCCGCCTCCCGGGGAATGAACACGTCCACGGTGCCGGTCCGGAGGAACCGGAGATCGACCACACCGGCCTCGTAGTTGCTGTCCACCAGGTCCTCGCGGTCCACCGTGACCTCACCCGGGCCGATGTCCCGCAGGCGCAGCACCCCGCCGGTGGCGAAGCAGAGCGACGACGGCAACGGCCCGGGGCCGGACAGGGGCAACTCGTACCGGACCGCGCCGAGGCAGGACTCGGACATGCTGGTGGCGGGTGTCGGGGCGCGGGTGCTCCGTCGCGGGGTGGGCGGCCGGGGCGCCGGAGTCGACCGCGCGGTCGGCACCGTCCCGACCGCCGGTGGGGCGCCGACAGGTGTTCCGCTCGGCCGGGCCGTCGACGCGAAGGGCGGCGCTGGCGACGGGGCAGACTGCGGTGCTGCGGTGGTGGGCGCGGGTGGGCGTACCGGCAGCGGCGCGACCGGCTCGGCGGCGCAACCGGCGGCACCCGCGACGATCCCGACGGCCAGGGCCAGCGCCGCCAGGCGGCGCGGGCCGGCCTGGTCAGCCGGCACCGGTGAGCCGCTGCCGGACCTGCCGGCGGGCCTCGTGGATGCGGGACTTGACCGTGCCCACGGGGATGTCGAGCAACTCGGCGATCTCGCGATAGTCGAGGTCGAGCACGTCCCGCAGGGTCAGCGCCTCGGCCAGGTCCGGTCGGACCGCGTCGAGGGCCTCCAGCAGATCGAGTCGGGTACCGGCGACCACGCTGGTGCGGCGCGGGTCGGGCCGGTCCGGCAGCGGGGCCCCGGCGGTCTCCATCAGCCACCGTCGGCGCAGCGCCCGGTAGGTCGAGCGGGCCCGGTTGGCGGTCAGCCGGTACAGCCAGGTGTGAAACGACGAGCGGCCCTCGAACCGGTGGATGCCGTGCGCCACCGCGAGCAGCGCGTCCTGGCAGGCCTCCTCCGCGTCCTCCCGGTTGGGCAGCAGCCGACCACACAGCCGCAGCACCTCCGGACGAACCGCCGCCAGCAGCGCGTCCAGGGCCGCCGGGTCGCCGCGCGCCGCGGCTGCGGCAAGGTCGTCGATCCCGTCCGCGAGGGTCATCGCGCCGTCCCGTGCTCGCCGGTGTTGCGGTGGCGTTCAGGCTACGCCGCCGCGACCGCCGTGTCCGGCCCCGAGTCCACCAGCCGACACGGCACGGGCGTCGGTGCCGCCGCCGAGGCGGGTCGAGCGGACCGGCGAGCGCCGCGCGCGGCGCGCTGGAGCGACCGGCGACAGCGGGGTTAGGGTTAGCGCCGACCGACTCGATCATCCGAACCGGGGGGCCTCCGCATGGGCGATTCGTTCGCGCATCTGCACGTGCACACGGAGTACTCGATGCTCGACGGGGCGGCCCGGCTCAAGGACCTGTTCGCCGAGGTCAAGCGGCAGGGGATGCCGGCGGTGGCGATGACCGACCACGGCAACATGCACGGCGCGAACGACTTCTACAAGCAGGCGATGGCCGCCGAGGTGACCCCGATCCTGGGCATCGAGGCGTACGTGGCGCCGGAGTCACGGTTCCACAAGTCGCGGGTGCGGTGGGGCCGGCCGGAGCAGAAGAGCGACGACGTCTCCGGCAGCGGTGGCTACACCCACAAGACCATCTGGGCGCGCAACAAGACCGGCCTGCACAACCTGTTCGCGCTGACCTCGCGCTCCTACACCGAGGGCTACTTCGTCAAGTGGCCCCGGATGGACGCCGAGCTGCTCGCCGAGTACGCCGACGGACTGATGGCCACCACCGGCTGCCCCTCTGGTGAGGTGCAGACCCGGCTGCGGCTCGGCCACGATGCGCAGGCCCTCGAAGCCGCCGCGAAGTACCAGGAGATCTTCGGTAGGGAGAACTACTTCCTGGAGCTGATGGACCACGGCCTGGACATCGAGAAGCGGGTCCGCGACGGGCTGCTGGAGATCGGCCGCAAGCTGAACATCCCGCCGGTGGTCACCAACGACTCGCACTACACCCACGAGGCGCAGTCCGAGGCGCACGACGTGCTGCTGTGCGTACAGACCGGCAGCAACGTGGCCGACCCGAACCGGTTCAAGTTCGGCGGCAGCGGCTACTACATCAAGTCCGCCGACGAGATGCGCGGCGTGGACCACTCCGACGCCTGGCTGGAGGGCTGCCGCAACACGCTGCTGGTGGCGGAGCGGGTCGACCCGACCGGGATGTTCGAGTTCCACAACCTGATGCCGCGCTTCCCGGTGCCCGAGGGGGAGACCGAGGAGTCCTGGTTCCGCAAGGAGACCTTCGCCGGCCTGGCCCGCCGGTACCCGGAGGGCATCCCCGAGGGGCACGTCGTGCAGGCCGAGTACGAGTTGGGCGTCATCATCCAGATGGGCTTCCCGTCGTACTTCCTCGTGGTGGCCGACTTCATCCAGTGGGCCAAGGCGCAGGGCATCGCCGTCGGTCCGGGCCGTGGTTCCGCAGCCGGATCCCTGGTCGCGTACGCCCTGGGCATCACCGACCTGGACCCGATCCCGCACGGGCTGATCTTCGAGCGGTTCCTCAACCCCGAGCGGGTCTCCATGCCGGATGTCGACATCGACTTCGACGAGCGTCGGCGCGGTGAGGTCATCAAGTACGTCACCGACAAGTGGGGCGAGGACAAGGTCGCCCAGATCGCCACCTTCGGCACGATCAAGGCGAAGGCCGCGATCAAGGACTCGGCCCGGGTGCTCGGCTACCCGTACGCGGTCGGCGACCGGATCACCAAGGCGATGCCACCGGCGGTGATGGGCAAGGACATCCCGCTCACCGGCATCTTCGACCCGAAGCACCCGCGCTACGCCGAGGCCGGCGAGATCCGTGGGCTGTACGAGTCCGACCCGGACGTCCGCAAGGTGATCGACACCGCCAAGGGCATCGAGGGGCTGATCCGGCAGACCGGGGTGCACGCCGCCGGCGTCATCATGTCCGCCGAGCCGATCATCGAGCACATCCCGCTGATGCGCCGGGACGCCGACGGGGCGATCATCACCCAGTTCGACTACCCGACGTGTGAGTCGCTCGGGTTGTTGAAGATGGACTTCCTCGGCCTGCGCAACCTGACCATCATCGACGACGCGCTGAAGAACATCGAGCTCAACCACGGACTCAAGGTCGACCTGCTCAAACTGCCGTTGGACGACAAACCGACGTACGAGTTGCTGGCCCGGGGCGACACCCTCGGCGTGTTCCAGCTCGACGGCGGGCCGATGCGGTCGCTGCTGCGGCTGATGAAGCCGGACAACTTCGAGGACATCTCCGCCGTCCTGGCGCTCTACCGACCCGGCCCGATGGGTGCCAACTCGCACACCAACTACGCGCTGCGCAAGAACGGGCTCCAGGAGATCACCCCGATCCACCCGGAGCTGGCCGAGCCGCTGGAGGAGATCCTCGGCCCGACCTACGGTCTGATCGTCTACCAGGAGCAGGTGCAGCGCGCCGCCCAGGTGCTCGCCGGGTACAGCCTCGGCAAGGCCGACCTGCTGCGCCGGGCGATGGGCAAGAAGAAGAAGGAGGTCCTCGACAAGGAGTTCATCCCGTTCCGGGACGGGATGAGGAGCAACGGCTACTCCGACGAGGCCATCAAGACCCTGTGGGACATCCTGGTCCCGTTCGCCGACTACGCCTTCAACAAGGCGCACACGGCCGGCTACGGGCTGGTGTCGTACTGGACCGGCTACCTGAAGGCCAACTACCCGGCCGAGTACATGGCGGCGCTGCTGACCTCCGTCGGTGACGACAAGGACAAGATGGCCATGTACCTGTCGGAGTGCCGGCGGATGGGCATCCAGGTGCTGCCGCCGGACGTGAACACCTCGGCCGGCCCGTTCACCCCGGTCGGCCGGGAGATCCGCTTCGGCCTCGGCGCGATCCGCAACGTCGGCGCGAACGTGGTCGCCGCGATCATGCGCTGCCGCGAGGAGAAGGGCGAGTACGCCGACTTCTACGACTTCCTGTCCAAGGTGGACGCGGTGGTCTGCAACAAGAAGACCATCGAATCCTTGATCAAGGCGGGGGCGTTCGACTCGCTGAAGCACCCCCGCAAGGGCCTGCTCGCCGTGCACGCCGACGCCATCGACGCGTACGCCGACGTCAAGCGCAAGGAGGCCGTCGGGCAGTACGACCTGTTCGGCGCGGGCTTCGGTGACGCCGAGGTGGCGACGAACACCACGGTCATGCCGGTCATCGCCGAGGGGGAGTGGGACAAGCGGGACAAGCTCGCCTTCGAGCGCGAGATGCTCGGCCTGTACGTCTCCGACCACCCCCTGTTCGGGTTGGAACACATCCTCGGTGCGGCGGCCGACACCACCATCGCTGCGCTGTCGGAGGAGGGCACCGTGCCCGACGGCGCGGTGGTCACCCTCGCCGGCATCCTCTCCGGCGTGCAGCGACGGGTCACCAAGCAGGGGCGGGCGTGGGCCTCGGCCACCCTGGAGGACCTGGCCGGCGGCGTGGAGACGTTGTTCTTCCCGAACACCTACGAGGTGATCGGGCAGTACATCGCCGAGGACGCGATCGTGGTGGTCAAGGGCCGGGTCGACCGGCGCGACGACACCCCGCGCATCATGGCGATGGACATGTCCCTGCCGGACGTCAGCACCAGCACGACGAACAAGCCGGTCACCCTCACCATCCCGGTGACCCGCTGCACCCCACCGCTCGTGGAACGCCTCAGGGAGACCCTGGTGCTGCACCCCGGCGACGCCGAGGTGCACGTCAAACTTCTCAACGGCACCCGCTCCACCACCCTGCGCCTGAGCCCGGTCCGCGTGGCCGCCACCACCGCCCTCATGGCCGACCTGAAAAGCGTCCTGGGCCCCGCCAACGTCACCTGACGTCCCCGTACCCCTCCGGGTGGGGGATAAGGGGTGGGGGCCACGAGGGTGGGATTGGCGCTTAGGGGTGGGAGGCGGGGCCACTAGCGTCGGGGTGTGGATCTGGAGCAGGCACAGAAGTTGTGGCAACCGCAGCCGGGCTGGCTGAACACCGCCAGCTACGGGTTGCCGCCCGACCCGGCCTGGGACGCGTTGCAGGACGCGCTGGCCGCCTGGCGGGTGGGGCGGGGAGCGTGGGAGGACTGGGGCACCGCCACCGACCGGTGTCGAACGGCGTTCGCCGACCTGGTCGCGGTGCCGGTGGCCGACGTCGCCGTCGGTGCCACCGTCTCCCAGTTGCTGGCGCCGGTCGCCGCCGCGCTGCCCACCGGTGCCCGGGTGCTGGTGCCCGAGGTCGAGTTCACCTCCAACCTGTTCCCCTGGCTGGTCCAGGCCGAGCGGGGCGTCGAGGTACGCACCGTCGCGCTGGCCGAGCTGGCCGCCTCGATCGACGCGGACACCGACCTGGTGGCGTTCAGCCTGGTGCAGTCCGCCGACGGCACTGTCGCCGCGTACGACGAGATCGTCGCGGCGGCCCGGGCGCACGGCGCGCTCGTCGCGGTGGACGCCACCCAGGCCTGCGGCTGGCTGCCGTTCGACGCGGCCCGTGCCGACGTCGTGGTGGCCGGCGGGTACAAGTGGCTGATGGCTCCCCGGGGCACCGCCTTCGCCTACCTGGCTCCCGGGCTGCGGGACCGGCTGCGACCCGACGCCGCCGGCTGGTACGCGGGCCGCGATCCGCATGCCTCCTACTACGGGCCGCCGCTGCGGCTGGCCGACGACGCCCGCCGGTTCGACCTGTCACCGGCCTGGTTCAGCTGGGTGGGTGCCGTACCCGCTCTGGAGCTGCTGCTGGAGATCGGTGTCGAGCAGGTGCGGGCGTACGACGTGGCGTTGGCCAACCGCTTCCTCGCCGGTCTGGGGCAGCCACCCGGGCACAGCGCGATCGTCACCGTCGAGGTGCCCGGCGCGCAGGAGAAGCTGGAACGCGCCGGGGTACGCGCGGCGGTGCGGGCCGGTCGCGTCCGGGCCTCGTTCCATCTCTACTCCACCACCGAGGACGTCGACCTGGCCCTCGACGCGCTCACCTCCTGACCGCGCCGGCCACGCCGCACCGGACGGCTCGCCGGTGTGCGGCCGGCGCCCGCCGCCCGCCCTCACCCGACCGGTGAGGGCGGGCGGCACTGTCCGCGGAGCGGTCTCCCGCCATCCCGACGGTGTCCGCGACGTCCTCCGGCCGCCGCCTCACTTGCCGGTGATGATGCCCGGGTTGATGCACAGCCCCGGCGAGCTGCCGTGCTTGTCCGCGATCTCCAGGCAGCGGGTCACCTTGTCCACCGTCGCGTTGGTCTCGGTGACCTGCTTCTGGATCTCGGCGTTGAGGCGGTCCTGTTCGAGGTTGCGCGTCTGCGCGAGCTTGTCCTGGAACGCCTTGATGTTGCCCTCGGTCTTGTCGTCGTGGTTGACCCGGGTGATGGTGACCGACAGGATCTCGACGTCCTCGGCCAACCGCCCCTCGGCGTTGGACTTGATGCTCGCCGAAAAGGGCTTGAGGTCGACGTTCAGGTTGCCGGTCTTCGAGTCGATGCGCTCCAGCGGGTTGTAGGTGGCGAAGGCGTCGTTGACCGCGCTGTCGAGTTGGACGCCGACGCGCTGCCCCCGGAAACTCTCGAAGTCACCCTTGTAGTCCATGAACTGCTGCGGGGCGTTCTCGGGCTGGACCTGCCACTCGATCAGCACCTCCACGCACGCGTCCGCGAGGGTGCCGGTACGTACCCGCACGCACTGGTCGTTGCCGATGTGGTCGTACTTCTGCCGCCCGGCGTCCCACTCGCCGACCCGCTGCCACGGGGTGACCCATTTCAGGCCGGAACCGGTGACCTCACCGGTCGGCTTGCCGAAGCTGGTGACGATGCCGACCGAGCGGATCGGCACCGAGTGGGCGCTCGACGCGACGGTGAGGATCGCCGTGCCGGCCAAAGCGCCGACCGCGGTCAGGACGCCGATCTGCCGCACCTGGGGTTGCGAGCTGAACAGGGCGACGGCGACGGCGACGATCGCGACGACGGCGGCGACGATGGCCAGGATGAAGCCGAAGGGCATGTCGGGACCTTTCCGGTGACGGCTCTTGCTGAGTTGATCATCAACGTAGCCGTCCGGGTCAAGGTCGTCGCGGGCGCATCCGTGACGGGGCCACCGAACGAATCCCCGTGGAGACCTGTCCACTGGGAGGGAGTCTGGTGTCTGGGGTACCGGTGCCGGCCGAGGTCGTGCAGGTCGCGCGCAAGCGCCTGACGGCCGCCGCCGAGGAGTTCGACCGCAGCCGGATCAGCGCGCTGGTCGTCGAACTGGCCGAGGAGTGGGGCGTGGTGCGGCTGTGGGACGACGTCTGCGTGCCGGTGCTCACCGCGCGGAGCGGGTGCACCCCCGCCAGGATCGCCGTCGAGCACGCCCTGTCCGAGGGCGTCCGGGTCGGTCTGGACGTGTTCCGCCGGGAGCCGGCAGCCGGCCTGCCCACCGACGGCGTGCTGCTGGCCGGGGTGGAGCAGGAGGAACACTGTCTCGGGCTGCACGCGCTCGCCGCCGGATTGCGGGAGCGTGGCCGGGGCTGCCTGCTGGTCGGGCCCGCGCTGCCGTGGACGGCACTGGCCAGCGCCGTTGACCGGGCCCGACCACACACCGTCGCGGTCTGGTCCCAGTCGCCGGTGACCGGCCGGTCGTACCGCATCGGCCGGTTCGCCCGGGAGTTCCCGGCGGTCCGGGTGTACGCCGCCGGGCCCGGCTGGGTCGACCCGCTCACCCCGCCCGTGACACGGCTCGACTCGCTCTCCGCCGCCGTCGCGGTGATGTAGCGGTCAGCCCTGCGGGGCACGCAGTCGGTGCAGGCGCAGGGCCAACTGCACCTCCAGGGCCCGATCCGGTCGCTGCCAGTCGGCACCGAGCAACTGCCCGACCCGCTCCAGGCGCTGCGTCACCGTGTTGACGTGCACGTGCAACTGCTCGGCGGCCCGGGCCAGGCTGCCACCCACCCCGAAGTACGCCTCCAGGGTCCGCACCAACGCGGTGCCCCGGCGGGCGTCGTATTCGAGCACCGGCCCGATGGTCGTGCTGAGGAACCGGCTCACGTCGGCGTCGCCGTCGTCGTCGACGGCGCCCAGCAGCAGCCCGACGAAACCCAGCTCGGCGCTGCTCGCCCCCTGCCCGGCCCGGCCCAGCGCCCCGAGCGCGGTCAGGCACCGGTCCGCCTCCCGAAAGGCCGCGGCCAGCGACGCCGGGCCCGTCGACGGGCCGCTGGCTCCGGCGGTCACCGGTCGCCCGGTGATCCGGGACAGGTCCCGGGCCACCGCCCGGGCGCTGCCACCGGCGTCCTGACCGGGCAGCATCAGCGCCACCCGGCCGTCGCGCGCCGCGGCCAACCCGCCCCGGGTCGAGGCGTACGTGGTGGCCCAGGAGAGCACCCGCTGCCGGGCGGAACCGGTCGCCGCGATGGCGTCGTCGCCGACGGCCACCAGCACGTGCGGTGCGTCCAGATCCACGCCAAGCCGACGTGCCCGGCTGCGCAGCGCGTCGGTGTCCCGCAGTGGCCGGGCGACCAGATCGTCGAGCAACTCGCCCCGGACCCGCCCCTCCGCCTCGGCGACGGTACGCCGGAACAGCAGCAGCAGCGCGGTCACCAGCGCCGCCCGCTCCAGGATCCGCTGGTCGGCATCGGCCGGCTCGCCGTCGGGACGCAGCACCAGCACGCCCAGGTTCTCCGCGCCGGCCACCACGGCCGCGTACCACAACGCCCCCCGGCGTACGCTGCGCCCCTCGGTCCGCGACGCCGCGACCGCCGCCACGATCTCCGCCCGGTCCGGCTCGTCGATCTCGCCGACCTGGGCCAGCCGCCGTCCCTCGGCGTCCAGCGCCAGCAGCGCGCCACCGAGCACGTCGGTGACGGCCGCGGCCAGGTCCTCCACCCCGCCGCCGCGCAACACCAGCGCGGTCATCCGGTCGTGCGCCGCCGCGGCCCGCTCCACCGAACTGCTGTGCGCCCGGATCGTGGTGTTCGCCGACGACAGCTCCGCCAACGCCGAGCGGGTCTCGGCCAGCAGCCGCGCGGTGTCGATCGCCACCGCGGCGTGGGCCGCCAGCGAGAGCAGCAGCGCCACCTCCTCCCGGGCGAACGGCCGGGCCGAGCGGTTGGCCGCGTAGAGCACGCCGATGCTCGTCGAGCCGAGTCGCAGCGGCACCCCGAGGATGGCGACCAGCCCTTCCTCACCCACCCCGGCGTCGATCTCCCGGGTGTGGTGGAACCGCTCGTCCTCCGGATAGTTCGCGGTCACGTAGGGGGCGCCGGACTGGGCCACCAGACCGCCGAGCCCGGCGCCCATGGGCAGCCGAAGCCGCTGGAAGCGGGCGGAGACCGAACCGTCGGTCACCCGCATGTAGGTGTCGCCGCGCTCGGCGTCGTCGAGCGTCATGTAGGCGACGTCCGCGCCCAGCAGGTGCCGGGCCCGGTGCACAATCGCCCGCAGCACCTCGTCCAGGTCGCGCAGCCCGGCCAGGTCGCTGACCGTGTCGTACAGGCCGGACAGCTCGCTCTCCCGACGGCGGCGGCGTTCCAGCAGTGCCCGGACCCGCAACGCCACCGTCTTGGCCTGTTCCAACTCGGCGAGACGCTCGGCGGGCAGCCCGGCCGAGCGGGCGGCGACCAGCGGTCCCTCGAACTCGACCGCGGCGGCCTCCCGGGCGAGCAGTTCCAGGAACTCCACCGGCGAGGACATGACCGACATTCTGCGGGTGGCCGGCGTCAGTTCGCCGTCCAACCCCCGTCGAGCGCGATCGAGGCACCGGTGAGGAACGCCGCCGGCGGCGCGCAGAGGTACGCCATCAGCTCCGCCACCTCCTCCGGCTCGATCAGCCGCTTGACCGCCGCGCGGGCCAACATGATCTTTTCGATCACCTCGGACTCGGGGATGCCGTGGGCGGTCGACTGGTCGGCGATCTGGCTCTCCACCAGCGCGGTACGCACGTACGCCGGGTTGATGCAGTTCGCCGTCACCCCGTGTGCCGCGCCCTCCAGCGCCACCACCTTCGACAGCCCTTCCAGCGCGTGCTTCGCCGAGACGTACGCCGCCTTGTACGGCGAGGCGCGCAGCCCGTGCACCGAGGAGATGTTCACGATCCGGCCCCAACCACGGGCGTACATGTGCGGCAACGCCCGCCGGATCAGCAGGAACGGCGCCTCCACCATCACCCGCTGGATGTACTCGAAACGCTCGACCGGAAAGTCCTGGAGCGGCGCCACGTGTTGCAGTCCGGCGTTGTTGACCACGATGTCGACGTCGGCGTCGAGGGCGTCCACCGCCGCCGGATCGGCGAGGTCCACCCCCTCGGCCCGGCCGCCGGCCTCGGCGGCCACCAGCTTGGCCGCCTCGACGTTGCGGTCGACCACCACGACCGTGGCGCCGGCCGCGGCCAGCCGCAGGGCGCAGGCCCGGCCGATGCCGCCGCCCCCGCCCGTCACGAGGGCGGTACGACCGGTCAGGTCGACGTTCACGACGTGGGGGACCGCCACGGGTTCTGCCGTCATGGCGCATGAAGTTACGAGCTGTGTGGTCGGGCGCACATGGGATGGTGGCACATACTCCCGCCGTACTGTGTGGTCGTCCGCTACATCTCCGTCGCCGTTGCCACGGCGGTCGCGGTGCCGCGCGGCCATCCGGTCCTCACGGTCGTGTCCGGCGGCGTGCCGGGGCGGGCGTGTCCCGCGACGCGCCGTGGTGGCGGCATCGGTAGGGTGTCGAACACACGTACTGTCCGGCGGCTGGAGGGAGGCGGCGTGCGGGTGCTCGGCGTCGATCCGGGACTGACCCGGTGCGGCGTCGGCGTGGTCGAGGGGACACCCGGCCGGCCCTGCACACTCATCGCCTACTACGTGGTCTACACCGACCCGGCCGACGAACTGCCCACCCGCCTGCTGCACCTGGACCGTTCGCTGACCGAGCTGGTCGCCGAGCACCGGCCGGACAGCGTGGCCGTGGAGCGGGTGTTCAGCCAGCACAACGTGCGTACGGTGATGGGCACCGCCCAGGCCAGCGGGATAGCGGTGCTGGCCGGGGCGCGCGCCGGGCTGCCGGTGCAGACGTACACCCCGAGCGAGGTGAAGGCGGCGGTGACCGGTTCCGGGCAGGCGGACAAGGCCCAGATGACCGCCATGGTCACCCGACTGCTGCGGCTGCCCGAGCCGCCCCGGCCGGCGGACGCCGCGGACGCCCTCGCGCTGGCCATCTGCCACGTGTGGCGCGGCGGCACCCGGTCGAAACTGGCCGCCGCGGCGGACCGGGTCAGACGAGGAGGAGCGAGATGATCGCCAGTGTGCGTGGCGTGGTGACCGCCACCGGCCCGGACCACGCGGTGATCGAGGTCGGCGGCGTCGGCCTGGCCGTGCAGTGCGCCCCCGGCACCCTCGCCGACCTGCGGGTCGGTCAGCCGGCCCGGCTGGCCACCAGCCTCGTCGTCCGGGAGGACTCGCTCACCCTCTACGGCTTCGCCGACGACGACGCCAAGGCGCTGTTCGAGCTGTTGCAGACCGCCAGTGGCGTCGGTCCGCGGCTGGCCCAGGCGGTGCTCGCGGTGCACACCCCCGACGCGGTACGCAAGGCCATCGCCAACGCGGACACGGCGGCGCTGACCCGGGTCCCGGGCATCGGCAAGAAGGGTGCCGAACGGCTGGTGCTGGAGCTGCGCGACCGGATCGGTCCGGTGCCGGTGGGTGCCGACGGCGCGGCCGGGGTGACCGGCGGCGCCTGGCCGGACCAGGTCCGCCAGGCGTTGATCGGGCTCGGCTGGACGGCCGGCCAGGCCGATCAGGCGGTCGCCGCCGTCGCCGAGACCGTCGACGGTCCCACCCCGCCGGTGCCGGTGCTGTTGAAGCAGGCGATCCGACTGCTGGGTCGGACCCGATGAGCAGCGAGAACCTGGTCTCGGCGTACGTCAGCGACGCGGAGCTGGACGCGGAGGTCAGCGTCCGGCCGAAGCGCCTTTCCGAGTTCATTGCCCAGGACCGGGTTCGCGACCAGCTCGACCTGCTGCTCCAGGGCGCGATGCGGCGCGGCTCGCCGCCCGACCACATCCTGCTCTCGGGCCCGCCGGGCCTGGGGAAGACCAGCCTCGCCAACATCGTGGCCGCCGAGTTGGGCACCGGTATCCGGGTGACCAGCGGGCCGGCGATCGAACGCTCCGGTGACCTGGCGGCGATCCTGACCAGCCTGGCCGAGGGCGACGTGCTCTTCATCGACGAGATCCACCGGATCGCCAGGCCGGCGGAGGAACTGCTCTACAGCGCGATGGAGGACTTCCGGGTCGACGTGGTGGTCGGCAAGGGGCCCGGGGCCACCGCCATCCCGCTCGACGTGGAGCCGTTCACGCTTGTCGGCGCGACCACCCGGTCGGGTCTGCTCACCGGTCCGATGCGGGACCGGTTCGGCTTCGTGGCACACCTGGACTTCTACTCGCCGGCCGACCTGGAGACGCTGCTGCACCGCTCGGCCCGCATCCTCGGGGTGCCGATCACCGAGGACGGGGCGGCGGAGATCGCCGGCCGGTCGCGGGGCACGCCCCGGATCGCCAACCGGCTGCTGCGTCGGGTGCGGGACTTCGCCGAGGTGCGCGCCGACGGTGTGGTCACCGTCGCGACCGCTCAGGCGGCCCTGACCGTGTACGACGTGGACGCCCTCGGGCTGGACCGGCTCGACCGGGCGGTGCTGACCGCGTTGGTGGACTCGTTCCGGGGTGGTCCGGTCGGCCTGTCGACCCTGGCCGTGGCGGTGGGGGAGCAGCCGGACACGGTCGAGGAGGTCTGCGAGCCGTTCCTGGTGCGGGCGGGGCTGCTGGCGCGTACGCCCCGGGGGCGGGTGGCCACCGAGGCCGCCTGGCACCATCTGGGCCGTACGCCACCGAATGGTACATTTGCCGCAGAAGCTCCTACCGTGCCCGATCTGTTCTCGCTGGACGGCGGCGAGCCGTGATCTGTTCGTGATCTGTGCCGCATTCGGCGTTCCCAGATAGAGCGACTAGACTCGCCGCGGTCTGTACAGGACGTGAAAATCCGCCTCCGCTGCGGCGCCGACGCGCCGTTGCGGCGGCCAATGGGAAGGTCGACAACCGTGCACTACGCAGCAGATGGCGGCGGAGCGGGAGGCTTCACGCCGATCCTCATGATCGCTCTGCTCTTCGGCGTCATGTACTTCATGATGATCCGTCCGCAGCAGAAGCGCCGCCGCGAGGCCGAATCGATGCAGGCCAACCTCTCCGTGGGCGACGAGGTGGTCACCATCGGCGGGCTCTACGGCACGGTCACCGGTGTCGAGGACGACAGCGTCCTGCTGGAGGTCGCTCCCGGAGTGCAGACCCGCTACGCCCGACCGGCGATCGCCCGGGTGGTCACCCCGGTGGAGCGCCCTGTCGAGTCGCCAGTCGAGGAGTCCGACTCCGTCAAGGACTGACATCGAGTCCCATCCGGGTTGCCGGTCCACCGGCGGCTCGGACGGGAGGTGCCCGCACGCGTCCCCGGGCGGGTGCCATCCTCGATCCGCACATTGAGACAATTGGATAGCAGGCCGACGTCGGGCGTCGGCGCGCCGGCTCGTACCCGGTCCACGCGTGCGCGTCGACCACCCGGGGTGGCGTCAGCCCGGGCGCCGTCCGGTAGGCAGACCGCCGGCCTGGGATTCCGGCAGACCCGCCGCCGCGCCCGCGGCGGCGTGACCACAGGGAGACAGGACAGCCGTGGCACCACCTCAGGGACAGATGCGCCCGGGACGGCAGTTGGCCGTGCTCGGGGCCATCTTCGTCGTCCTCTATCTTTTGGTGTTCTTCTCGGGCGGCGCCAGCGGTGGCTGGAAGGACCGGCTCGAACCCCGCCTCGGTCTTGACCTGGTCGGCGGCACGCGGCTCACGCTGGAGGCCACCAACACCCTCGACGGCCGGGCCCCGACGGCGGAGAACCTGGAGCGGGCCCGCCAGATCATCGAGAGCCGGGTCAACGCGTACGGTGTGGCCGAGGCCGAGGTGGTCACCGAGGGTGACCGCAACATCGTCGTCTCCCTGCCCGGCGAGAACCGCGAACTCAACGAGGTCGGTAGCGCCGCCGAGCTGCGCTTCCGGAAGGTGCTGAAGATCGCCGACGGCAGCGGCTCGATCCCGTCGCCGGCACCGAGCGGGAGCCCTTCGGCGACCCCGTCCGGCTCCCCGAGCCCCGAGGCCACCCCGTCGGGTTCCGCGAGCCCCACGCCCGACGCCGAGGCCACCTCGTCGCCGGACGCCGGTGGTCAGGGCGGTGGCGCGCCGACGCCGACGCCGTCGGCGACCGCGTCGCCCACCCCGTCGCCGACCGCGAGCGAAGAGGTGCCGCAGAGCATCGAGGAGCAGCGCCGGGCCGTCGAGCAGAAGGTCGGCGCCGAGGCGTGGGCCGCGGCGAGCGGGTTGCAGGCGCCGGCCGACCTGAGCGCCGACCCGTCGCTGGCCGAGAAGCTCAAGCCGTTCGCCGAGCTGAGTGGCCGCGAGGTCGCGGTGCTGCCGGCGCAGATGCAGTTCAACGTGCCGACGATCAGCTGCGCCCAACTCGACGACCGGCCGCCGGCGTCCATCTCCGACCCGGAGCAGCAGGTCGTCGCCTGCGAGGGTGGGTACGCCAAGAACCTGCTGGACGTGGCGAAGGTGCTCGGCACCGACGTCTCCGACGCCAACGCGGTGCGCGACCAGACCAGCCAGTGGGTGGTCAGCCTGAACTTCACCAGCTCGGGCCAGGACAAGTGGACCGCGCTGACCCGCGAGGCGTTCAACAACGAGGGCCAGGCGTGCGACGCGTCCGCGCTCGGCGACGAGGGCAAGTGCCGGGTCGCCGTGGTGCTGGACAACCAGATCATCTCGTCGCCGCAGATCCAGGGCGTGCTCACCGGCAACTCCCAGATCACCGGCAACTTCAGCAACGCCGAGGCCAGCGAGCTGGCCGGCTACCTCAGCTACGGCGCGCTGCCGGTCACCTTCGAGGCGCAGGAGCAGCAGAACGTCACCGCGACCCTGGGCGCCAGCCACCTGCGGGCCGGTCTGCTGGCGGCCGGCATCGGCATGCTGCTGGTCATCATCTACTCGTTCTTCTACTACCGCCTGCTCGGCTCGGTGATCTTCCTGAGCCTGGTCCTGTCGGCGCTGCTGCTCTTCGGCGCGCTGGTGGTGCTCGGCCGGCAGATCGGCTTCACGCTCACCCTCGCCGGCATCGCCGGCATCATCGTCTCGCTCGGTGTGGCGGCGGACTCGTTCGTCATCTATTTCGAACGCCTCAAGGACGAGATCCGGGAGGGGCGCAGTCCGCGTAGCGCGGTGCCCCGTGCCTGGGTCCGGGCCCGCCGGACGATCATCTCCGCGAACGCGATCACGATCATGTCGGCGGTGGTGCTCTACATCGTCTCGGTCGGCACGGTGAAGGGCTTCGCCTTCGCCCTCGGCCTGGCCACGGTGCTGGACCTGCTCGTGGTCTTCCTCTTCCGGCACCCGATCATGACGATGTTCGCCCGTACCAAGGCGTTCCTGTCCCCACGGGTCAGCGGCCTGGGCCGGGCGTTGCCGGCCCGGTCGGAGCCGGCCGCCCCGTCGTCCCGCAACCAGCGTGTCAAGGAGGCCTGAGATGGCTGAGACTGGTCTGGCAGCCCGCCTCTACCGAGGTGAGGCCGGCCTCAACATCGTCGGCCGACGCAAGATGTGGTTCACCGTCGCCGCCGTGCTGGTGCTGATCGCGCTCGGCAGTGTCATCTTCCGGGGCTTCAGCCTCGGCATCGAGTTCGCCGGCGGCAACTCCTTCCAGGTGCCGACCAGCGTCGGCACCCTGGAGCAGGTGGAGGACCGGGCGGGCGAGGTGCTGGCCACCGCGGGCGAGGGTGGCCGGGTCGTGACCACCCAGCAGGTCGGCGGTGGCGGCGGCGAGTTCTACGAGCTGCGCACCACCGAGCTGGACGCCGAGCAGGCCGAGGCGGTCCGGACCGAGTTGGGTCAGGTGTTCAACATCGACCCGGCGGAGATCGCCAGCAACCGGGTCAGCGAGGCATGGGGCAGCCAGGTGACCAACCGGGCACTGCTCGGTCTGGTGATCTTCCTGGCGCTGGTGACGGTCTACCTGGTCCTGCGGTTCGAGTGGCAGATGGCGGTCGGGGCGATCTTCGCCCTGGTGATGAACCTGGTCCTCACCGCCGGCCTCTACTCGATCGTCGGGTTCGAGGTCACCCCGTCGACGATCATCGGATTCCTCACCATTCTGGGCTTCGCCCTGTATGACGTGGTGGTGGTCTTCGACAAGGTGCAGGAGAACACCAGAGGTATCACCGCGAACAACAACCAGACCTACGGCGAGGCGGCCAACCTGGCCGTGAACCAGAGCCTGATGCGGTCGATCAACACCTCGGTGGTCGCCCTGCTCCCGGTCGGCGGCATCCTGTTCATCGGTGCCGGCCTGCTCGGTGCGGGCACCCTGAAGGACCTCGGCCTGGTGCTGTTCGTCGGTATGGCGATGGCCTTCCTCACCTCGATCACGCTGGCCACCCCCCTGCTGGTGGTGCTGAAGAACCGCGACCCGCGGATCCAGGCGCACAACAAGCGGGTGCTGGCCCGGCGCGGCACGGTCAACCGGGGCGAGACCCCGGCCAAGGCCAGCGCGGCTGCCACGGCCCAGCCGGAGCCGGAGCAGGAGCCGGTCACCGCGGAGGCCGGCGCCCTCGCCGGTGCCGCCGCGCCGAAGGTGGGCGCCCGGCCGGCGGGCAAGCGTTCCGGCGGCGCCCGGGGCGGGCGTCCCGGGGGCGGCAACCGTCCGGGCGGCGGAAAGCGACGCTGAGGACGCCCGGGGCGACCCGGTAGGAACTGGTACCGGCGGCGTCCTGCATGCTGTGCGAGCAGTGTGCGGGACGCCGCCGTCGTGTGGAAGGGAAGCGGAACTGCCGTGACGGAGACCCACAGCACCGGGGTACGCGGGGACAGCGGGCCGGAGGTGGCCCGGCTGGTGGCCAGCCGGGTGCTCGACGTGCCCGACTTTCCCAAGCCCGGCGTCATGTTCAAGGACCTGATGCCGTTGTTCGCCGACGGTGACGCCTTCCGGGACGTGATCGACGGGATCGTCGCGTACCACGGGCGGGAGTCCTTCGACGCCGTGGTCGGTATCGAGGCGCGGGGCTTCGTGGTCGCCGCCGCCATCGCGTACGCGACCGGGGTCGGGGTGGTGCCGGTGCGTAAGGCCGGCAAGTTGCCCCGGCCGGCGTACGCCGCCTCCTACGAACTGGAGTACGGCGAGGCCACGCTCGAGGTGCACCAGGACGCCTTCACGGCCGGTCATCGGGTGCTGGTGGTCGACGACGTGCTCGCCACCGGTGGCACGGCCGCGGCCACGCTGGACCTGGTGGAGCGGGCGGGCGGCACCGTGTCCGGCTTCACCGTGCTGCTGGAGCTGTCGTTCCTTGGCGGGCGCGACCGGCTGGCCCCGCGTCCCGTGCATGCCCTGTTGACCGTTTGAGGCCGTGGCGACCGCGGACGGGCCCGGCACCGACCGTCCGGTGGAGCGGCACGGCCCCTCGGGTGGGGGTAGCATTGCCCATTGCTGACCGGGCGGTTACCCGTCTGTGCGGCGCTAGACCAGACCGGCCGGCGCACGGTCGGTGTCGTCTCGGCGAGCGGTGAGGAGGCCGGTGTCCCACGAGGTCGTTCCTCCGGTGGAGGGCACGGTGCACCCGACAGGTGAGGCGGAGGGCTCGCTGACCGACCGCAACGGCGCCGCGGCGGCGTCGGACGGCGCGTCCGGGGCGGCGCGGCAGACCGACGAGCCGGCTCGTCCGGCCGTCGACGCCGGCGATTCCTCGGCGGCCGGTGGCTTCGGCCTGTCCCACGCGCCCACCGGGCGGCGGGTCCGGGCCCGGCTCGCCCGGTTCAACGCGCCGTGGCAGTCCTCGCAGGTCAGCGAGGTGCTGGAGCCGCTGATCGCGTCCCACCGGGAGAATCACCCCAAGGCCGACGCGCGGCTGTTGCAACGGGCCTTCGACACGGCGGCGCGCTGGCACTCCGGGCAGTACCGCAAGTCCGGCGACCCCTACATCACCCACCCGCTCGCGGTGGCGACCATCCTGGCGAACCTGGGCATGGACACCACCACGCTGGTGGCGGCGCTGCTGCACGACACCATCGAGGACACCGAATACACCCTCGACCAGATGCGGTCCGACTTCGGTGGTGAGGTCGCCCTCCTGGTCGACGGGGTCACCAAGCTCGACAAGGTCAAGTTGGGCGACGCGGCGAAGGCCGAGACGATCCGCAAGATGGTCGTCGCCATGGCCAAGGATCCGCGGGTTCTGGTGATCAAGCTGGCCGACCGGCTGCACAACATGCGGACGCTCACCTTCCTGCCGCGCCCGAAGCAGGAACAGAAGGCGAAGGAGACGCTGGAGATCCTCGCCCCGCTGGCCCACCGGCTCGGTATGAACACGATCAAGTGGGAGTTGGAGGATCTGGCGTTCGGGACGTTGTTCCCGAAGCGGTTCGAGGAGATCAACCGGCTGATCGGGGAGCACCAGCCGCAGCGGGAGGCGTTGCTGCGGCAGGTGACCCAGAAGGTGCAGACCGACCTGAAGGCCGCCAAGATCAAGGCGGAGACGACGGGTCGGCCGAAGCACCTCTACTCGATCTACCAGAAGATGATCGTGCGGGGGCGCGACTTCAACGACATCTACGACCTGGTGGGTGTGCGGATCCTGGTCGACACGGTGCGGGACTGCTACGCGGCGCTTGGGGTGATCCACGCGAACTGGCAGCCGGTGCCGGGCCGGTTCAAGGACTACATCGCCATGCCCAAGTTCAACATGTACCAGTCGCTGCACACCACGGTGATCGGGCCGACCGGTAAGCCGGTGGAGATGCAGATCCGCACCTACGCGATGCACCGTACGGCGGAGTTCGGCATCGCGGCGCACTGGAAGTACAAGGAGCACAAGGGCACCCAGATCGTCGGTCCGCCGGCGCACATCGACGAGATGACCTGGCTGCGGCAGTTGCTGGACTGGCAGCGGGAGGCCGCCGACCCCAGCGAGTTCCTGGACGCGTTGCGGTTCGACCTGTCCAGCCAGGAGGTGTACGTCTTCACCCCGAAGGGCGACGTGATCCCGTTGCCGACGGGGTCGACGCCGGTGGACTTCGCGTACGCGGTGCACACCGAGGTGGGGCACAAGTGCATCGGGGCGCGGGTCAACGGCAAGCTGGTGCCGTTGGAGTCGACGCTGTCCAACGGTGACGTGATCGAGATCTTCACCTCGAAGTCCGACACGGCCGGCCCCACGCAGGACTGGCTCGGCTTCGTCAAGAGCCCGCGGGCGCGGACGAAGATCCGGCAGTACTTCAACAAGGAGCGGCGCGAGGAGGCGATCGAGGAGGGCAAGGACGCGATCGTCAAGGCGATGCGCAAGCAGGGCATGCCCTTGCAGCGGATGCTCACCTCCGACAACCTGATGGCCATCGCCCGGGACCTGCACCTGGCCGACGTGGCGTCGCTGTACGCGGCGGTCGGCGACAGTCAGGTCTCCGCCCAGTCGGTGGTGCAGAAGCTGATGGCCTCCTACGGCGGCGAGGAGGGCGCGGCGGAGGACATCGCCGAGACCGCCGTGGCCACCCGGCCGCCGCGCAGCCGCGCCTCCAGCCACGACCCGGGTGTGGTCGTCCGCGGCGTCAGCGACGTGTGGATCAAGCTGGCCCGCTGCTGCACCCCGGTCCCGCCGGACTCGGTGTTCGGTTTCGTGACCCGTTCCGGCGGGGTGAGCGTGCACCGCGACGACTGCGCCAACGCGGAGGACCTGCGTGCCCAGGGCGAGCGGGTGGTCGAGGTCAACTGGAAGCTCACCTCTGCCTCGACGTTCCTGGTGGCGATCCAGGTGGAGGCGCTGGACCGGCACAAGCTGCTCGCCGACGTCACCCGGGTGCTCTCCGAGGAGCGGGTCAACATCCTCTCCGCCACCGTCACCACCACCCGCGACCGGGTGGCGGTGAGCCGGTTCAGCTTCGAGATGGCCGACCCCAAACACCTGGGCCACCTACTGGCGGCGGTACGCAAGGTAGACGGCGTCTTCGACGCCTACCGCGTAACCTCCGGCGCCTAACCCCACACCCACACCCACCCCCACCCCGCTCACCCGCCGCCCGCCGGTCGGCCCGCGTCGATCATGAAGTTGTTGTCACCCGCACGGCGTGTCGTGGGTAACAACCTCATGATCAACGGAGGCGGACGCGGAGTGGGGACAGGGAAGCGCCCGCCGGGACTGCCGGCGGGCGCTTCGTGGGTTGGTGCGGGGGTCAGGCCTCGGTCATGGTGAGGTCGGTGATGACGACCTCCTTCTTCGGGTGGCCGCCGCCGGCCTGCTGGGCGAACGCGCCGTCGTCACCGGCCGCCGCGACGTCCTTGACGATGTCCATCCCGCTGGTGATGGTGCCGAGGACGGTGTAGTTCGGATCCAGCGGGGAGTCGCCGTACACGATGAAGAACTGGCTGCCGCTGCTTGACGGTTGGCCCGAGTTGGCCATCGCGATGACGCCCTCCGGGTACGGCGGCCGCTTGTCGGCCGGCAGGTTCTCCTCCGCCATCCGGTAGCTCGGGCCGCCGGTGCCGTCGGTCTCCCGCCAGCCTTCGCCGGTGGCGCTCGGGTCGCCGCACTGGAGTACCTTGATGCCCTCGGTCACCAGCCGGTGGCACTTGGTGTTGTCGAAGAAGTTCTGCTCGGCCAGGTGGGTGAAGCTGCCGGCCGTGCACGGCACCGCGGACCTGTCGATCCGGGCGGTGATCGGGCCGAGGTTCGTGGTGATCGTCATGGTCTGGACGCCAGCCTTGCTCTGCTGGGTGTCCGGCAGCCCGACGTCCTTGACCTGCGGGGTGCGCTCGCCCTCGGGCAGCTCGACCCAGTCGCACTGCACCGTGTTGGCGTCCTGGGCCGCGTTGTCGGTGCCGCTGTCGTCGCCGAGCATGTTGCTGGCCAGCCAGGCCGTGCCGGCGACCACCAGCAGCAGGACCACGCCGGCCCCGACGACCGCCTGCGTCTGGCGGCGCTTACGGGCCCGAGCGGCCCGCTCGGCCATCTCCTTCTCGAGCCGGGCGCGGGCCGCCGCGCGCTGCCGCTCTCTGGTGGACGTCACGCCTCGATCCTCCTGGACTGTATGTGGATGCCGCTGTGGTGGGGTGGGTGCCCGGTCGAGCCTGGTCAGCCGGCGCTGGCGCTGGCCTCGGGCGCGCCGGAGGGTTCCGGACTCGGCGTGCCCGAGGGCGCCGGATCGGCGGGCGACGCCGGGTCCAGCACGGGCTCACCGACGGTCAGGCTCTGGATGACCACGTCGTCGTTCTCCGGCTTGACCTTCTCCCCGGCCCCATTGTCCACCGTCGGCAGGGCACCGATCTTCTCGACGACGTCGAGACCCTCGGTGACCCGGCCGATGATCGGGTACTGCGGTTCCTCGGTCGGGGTGAAGTCCTTGAAGAAGATCAGGAACTGGCTGCCGTTGGCCCCGGGCGGGTTCGAGATCATCGCGACCGTGCCCTTGGGGTACGTCGGTGGCTCGTCCGGAGACGGGCTCGGCTCCGGCGACGCCTCCGGGGCAGTCGGCACGTTCTCGCTGTAGAACGAGTAGGCCGGGCCACCCAGACCGGTGCCGCTGGGGTCACCACAGCGCACCGCGCCGTCGGTGGTGATCTCGTGGCACTTGGTGTTGTCGTAGAACGACTGGCTGGCCAGGTGGGCGATGCTGGCCGCGGCGCACGGGGCGCTGGCGAGATCCAACTCGACGGAGATCGGCGCGCCCTGGTTGGTGACGATCGTCATCGGCCGGGTGCCGGTGACCGGCAGGCCGGTGGTCGGGGGCTCGCCGACGTCCTTGAGGTTGGCGTTGCCGTCGGTGTTCTGCGGGGTCCAGAGGCAGACCTCGTCGGTCGCGGTGTCCTCGGTCGGCTCACTGTCGAACGCGCCGAGGGCCCACGCCGAGCCGGCGACGACCAGCACCAGGATCAGGGCGGTGCCGACACCGGCCTGGATGCGTCGGCGACGCCTGGCGGCGGCGGCCCGGCGGGCCAGTTGCCGGTCGAGCTTGGCCCGCGCCAGTTTGCGCTGCCGGTCCCTGCTGGAAGCCACCCGTGCTCCCCTTTCCTCTACCCTGGTCGTCACCCGGTGGTCGTGTACCTGTCGGGCGGCAGGTGTGCCACGCCACACGCCCGCCAGAGTGTACGGGTACCGGCTGGGAAAGTGGTGTACGAGGTCGGTGCCCTTCCGCATCGGGATCCGTCAGTGCCTCGCCCGGGGTGCCCGGCGGGTCGGGCAGGCCGGACCTCGACGCCGGTAGGCTGCCCGGAGGGGACGACTCGACGGAAAGGGGAGCGGACGTGCTCGTGGCCGGCTTTCCCGCGGACGCCTTCGGCACCAACTGCTACGTGGTCGCCACCGCGCCGGGGGAACAGTGCGTGGTGGTCGATCCCGGCATCGGGGTGATCGACCGGCTCGACGCGCTGCTCGCCGAGCATCGTCTGCACCCGGCCGCGGTGCTGCTCACCCATGGCCACCTGGACCACACCTTCTCCGTGGCACCGGTCTGCGGGGCGCGCGGGATCACCGCGTACGTGCATCCGGACGACCGCGAGCTGCTGGCCGATCCGGCCAAGGGGCTGTCGGTGGACCTGGCCCAGATGTTCGGCGGACGACTGCCGTACGCCGAGCCCGAGGACGTGGCCGAGCTGGCCGACGGTACGACGCTCGCCCTCGCCGGGCTGGAGATCACCGTCGACCACGCGCCCGGCCATACCGGCGGGTCGGTGCTCTTCCGGCTGCCCGGCACCGGCTCGCGGTGGGAGGCGGAGCAGCTCTGCCTCTCCGGAGACGTGCTCTTCGCCGGGTCGATCGGCCGCACCGACCTGCCGGGCGGCAGCATGCCGACGATGCTCACCAGCCTGCGGGACAAGATCCTCCCGCTGGCCGACGACACCGTCGTCCTGCCCGGCCACGGCCCCGCGACCACCATCGGCCGCGAGCGCGCCACCAACCCGTACCTCGTCGAGGTGGCGGAGCTGGGCGGCGCGCGACCCGCGGCACCCAGCCGCGGCCTGTAACGGTCGCGCACCGGAACTCACCGCGCGGACCGCGCGGCATCGCCAGCAGACCCCGCCGCGCAGCGCGCGGCTGCCGAGGGAGTACGTCATGAGCAAGCCCACGCCCATCTCCGGCTTCCCGGAGTGGACGCCCGCCCAGCGGATGATCGAGCAGTACGTCCTGGACCGGATCCGGTCGACCTTCGAGCTGTACGGCTTCGCCCCGCTGGAGACCCGCGCGGTCGAGCCGCTGGACCAGCTGCTGCGCAAGGGGGAGACCTCCAAGGAGGTCTACGTGATCCGCCGGCTGCACGGCGACCCGGAGGGTCCGGCCGGTGACGACGCCCTCGGCCTGCACTTCGACCTGACCGTGCCGTTCGCCCGCTACGTGTTGGAGAACGCCGGCAAGCTGACCTTCCCGTTCCGGCGGTACCAGATCCAGAAGGTGTGGCGTGGTGAGCGCCCGCAGGAGGGCCGCTACCGGGAGTTCCTCCAGGCCGACATCGACATCGTCGACCGGGACACCCTGGCACCGCACCACGAGGCGGAGATGCCGCTCGTCGTCGGGGACGCGCTGCGGTCGTTGCCGATCCCACCGGTGCGCATCCAGGTCAACAACCGCAAGATCTGTGAGGGCTTCTACCGGGGCGTCGGCCTGACCGACCCGGAGGCGGCGCTGCGGGCCGTCGACAAGCTCGACAAGATCGGACCAGCCGGGGTGGCGGAGCTGTTGGCGGCCACGGCCGGGGCGAGCGAGGCGCAGGCCAAGGCGTGCCTGGCGCTGGCCGAGATCGCCGCGCCCGACGCCTCCTTCGCCGACGCCGTACGCGCGCTCGGGGTGAGCCACCCGCTGCTCGACGAGGGGGTCGAGGAACTGGTCCGGGTGATGGAGACCGCCGCCGCGCACTCGCCCGGCCTCTGCGTGGCGGACCTGCGGATCGCCCGCGGTCTGGATTACTACACCGGCACCGTCTACGAGACGCAGCTGATCGGGTACGAGCGGTTCGGCTCGATCTGCTCCGGCGGCCGGTACGACAACCTGGCCAGCGCCGGCAACGCCCGCTTCCCCGGGGTGGGTATCTCCATCGGGGTGACCCGCCTGCTGGGGCTGCTCTTCGGCGCGGGCGCGCTGTCGGTGTCCCGGGAGGTGCCGACCTGCGTGCTGGTCGCGGTGACCAACGAGGAGCTGCGGCCGGCAAGCGACTCCGTCGCGGGGGCGTTGCGCTCCCGGGGCATCCCGACCGAGGTGTCGCCCAGCGCGGCGAAGTTCGGCAAGCAGATCCGGTACGCGCAGCGGCGCGGCATCCCCTACGTCTGGTTCCCGGGGGCGGACGGCGCGCCCGACGAGGTCAAGGACATCCGTTCCGGCGAGCAGGTGGCCGCCGCGTCGGGGGAGTGGACGCCGCCTCGTGAGGATCTCAAGCCGCTGGTGAGCTGAGCCGGTGCGGTCGTAACCGCTGAGATCGCTCTCCTGGTCCGGGGTGTCACACGAGGTCGTACTGACCGTGTGACACCCCGGTCTTCGTATGTGTCCGCCCTGTTACGGATTGCCGGTGGGTGAATTCGGGCATACCCAGGTCTTGCTTATGATCTTAAATATGTGAATACTTTCCCTCGCTTGGCCATTTCCCCAGGTGGTCGAGCTGCCCCCGTCCCTGTCGACGTGACAGGGCCTCATCCCCCATATCGGGAGGCTGTTACATGCGACCCACGAGGTCAATGCTCCGCCGTGTCGTCACCGTCGCCGCAGCCGGAACCCTGGTCGCCGGCGTGTTGGCCGGCACCCCCGCCCAGGCGGCACCCGGGAGCGTCTCGCCCGACGCGGCGACCGCGCTCGCCGACCGGCTCGGAGACCGCGCCGCCGGGGCCTACGCCGACGCCAGCGGCAAGATGGTCGTCGCCGTCACCGACGTCGCCGCCGCCCGTCAGGCGGCCGCTGCCGGCGCCAAGGTCAAGGTCGTCAAGCGCGGGGCCGCGGAGCTGAACCGCGCCACCGCCGTGCTGGAGCGCTCGGCCAAGATCCCCGGCACCGCCTGGTGGACCGACCCGGTCACCAACCAGGTCGTCATCTCCGTCGACACCACCGTCACCGGCGCCAAGCTGGAGCAGGTCAAGGCCGCCGCCGCGCGCACCAACGGCGCGGTGCGCATCGAGGCCGGGGCCGCTCCGCTGAGCACCCTCATCTCCGGCGGCCAGGCGATCTACGCCGGCGGTGGCGGGCGTTGCTCGCTCGGCTTCAACGTGCGCAGCGGCAGCACCTACTACTTCCTCACCGCCGGGCACTGCACCAACATCTCGTCGAGCTGGTACAGCAACTCGGGCCAGACCTCGCTGCTGGGCACCCGCGCGGGCACCAGCTTCCCGGGCAACGACTACGGCATCGTCCGGCACAACAACTCGGGCAACGCGGCCGGCAACGTCTACCTCTACAACGGCAGCTACCGGGACATCACCGGCGCCGGCAACGCGTACGTCGGCCAGTCGGCGCAGCGCTCCGGCAGCACCACCGGCCTGCGCAGCGGCTCGGTGACTGCGCTCAACGCCACAGTCAACTACGCCGAGGGCTCGGTCTCCGGCCTGATCCGGACCAACATCTGCGCCCAGCCCGGTGACAGCGGCGGTTCGCTGTTCAGCGGCAGCACCGCGCTCGGCCTGACCTCCGGCGGCAGCGGCAACTGCTCCACCGGCGGCACCACCTTCTTCCAGCCGGTCACCGAGGCGCTGAGCCGCTACGGCGTCAGCATCTTCTGACCTTCCTCCGGGAGTACCTCCTCAGCCAGCGGGCCGCCGGATTCCTCCTCCGGCGGCCCGCACCGCTGTCCCGGATCACGTTCCATCTATTACGGTCAGCTGATGGTTGTACGACTCCTGGCGCAACTCCGCGCGCCGATCTTCGTGGGCGGGCAGGTGGCGGCCTGGGTGCTGCTCGCCGTGGACGCACGTCGTGAGTGGAACGCGTCCTGGTTCGTCGGGCTGCTCCTGGTGCTCGGCGCGCTCGCCGCGATACCAGCGCAGGTCGTCGACCAGCCGGAGTTCCGGGTGGTCGCCCTGGTCACCCAGACCATCGGCGCCGGCGTGGTCGCGCTGGCCCTGTACGACACGCCGGACAAGCGGGCCCTGTGGGCGTACGCTCTGGCCGCTCTCGGCGCGGTGGCCCTGCCGTCGAGCCGGCCGACGCTCGGGGCCCTGCCGGCACGTAGATCGGCGCTCGGTCGGGCCACCGCGCTCGGCGTGGCGGCGGCGCTCCTGCTCACCATCGGCGCATCGGCTCCGGCCATGGCCTGGGGCCGCACCCAGCCCGAGGTGATGGTGTGCGTGCGGCCGGTAGCATCCGTCGACGAGCTGACCCGCGACAGCCGCCGCTTCGATCCCGATCACGTCATCGCCGGCTTCGGGCTCGACGGGCCGCACAGCTCGTGCCTGGAGGTGTCGTTCGATCCCGGTGCCACCGCCGGCGACGCCGCCGAGGTCGCCCGCCGCTACTCCATGGACCCGAGGGTCGCGTCCGTGACCCGGACGCGCTGACGGAGTGTCCGTCCGGCACCGCAGGTGTCGGGAGGTGCTGGTCCGCGCACCCGGGGAACGTCGACGGGTAGGTGCTGACAGAATGCCGGGAGCAGACGTAGGGCAAGACGAGGGAGACGTACGTCGTGATCCGTACCCATGACGCCGGCAGCCTGCGCGCGACGGACGCCGGCACCACGGTGACGCTCGCCGGGTGGGTGGCCCGCCGGCGCGACCACGGCGGTGTCATCTTCGTCGACCTGCGCGACGGTTCGGGCATGGTGCAGGTGGTCCTCCGGGAAGAGGACGCGCACGCGCTGCGCAACGAGTACTGCGTCAAGGTCGTCGGTGAGGTCACCCGACGGCCCGAGGGCAACGAGAACCCGGAGCTGCCCACCGGCGAGATCGAGGTGACGGCGGCCGAGCTGGAGGTGCTCTCCGAGGCCGCGCCGCTGCCGCTGCCGGTGGACGACCAGGTGGTGGCCGGGGACGACGTCCGGCTCAGGTACCGCTACCTCGACCTGCGTCGCGGCGGCCCGGCGCGGGCCATGCGGCTGCGGTCCCGGGCCAACCAACTGGCCCGTACGGTGCTGCACGAGCGGGACTTCCTGGAGATCGAGACGCCGACGCTGACCCGGTCCACGCCGGAGGGTGCCCGCGACTTCCTGGTGCCGGTGCGCCTGCAGCCGGGCAGTTGGTACGCGCTGCCGCAGTCACCGCAGCTGTTCAAGCAACTGCTGATGGTCGGCGGGATGGAGCGGTACTACCAGATCGCCCGCTGCTACCGCGACGAGGACTTCCGGGCCGACCGGCAGCCGGAGTTCACCCAGCTCGACATCGAGATGTCCTTCGTCACCGAGGACGACGTGATCGACCTCGGTGAGGCGATCGTCGCCGCGCTCTGGTCGGAGCTGGCCGACCACGAGATTCCCCGGCCCATCCCGCGCATCACCTGGCACGACGCGATGGCGCGGTACGGCTCGGACAAGCCCGACCTGCGCTACGGCGTCGAGCTGACCGAGCTGACCGACTACCTGCGCGGTACCGCGTTCCGGGTGTTCGCCGCAGCGATCGACGCGGGTGGCTACGTGGGCGCGGTGGTCATGCCCGGTGGCGCGTCCCAGACCCGCAAGGAGCTGGACGGCTGGCAGGACTGGGCCAAGGCCCGTGGCGCCAAGGGGCTGGCGTACGTGGTGCTCGACGCCGAGACCGGCGAGGCGCGCGGGCCGGTGGCGAAGAACCTGTCGGCCGAGCACCTGGCCGGGCTGGCCGACGCGGTCGGTGCCAAGTCGGGCGACGCGATCTTCTTCGCCGCCAGCGGGGAGACCCGCGAGGCGCAGGAGTTGCTCGGTGCGGCGCGGGTCGAGATCGCCAAGCGGGCCGGCCTGGTCGACGAGAGCGCCTGGGCGTTCTGCTGGGTGGTCGACGCGCCGATGTTCGAACGGACGTCGGACGAGACTGGCGCGGCGGGTGGATGGACCGCGGTGCACCACCCGTTCACCTCGCCGAACTCCGAGTGGGTCGACCGGTTCGAGGAGGCGCCGGACCGGGCCCTGGCGTACGCGTACGACATCGTCTGCAACGGCAACGAGATCGGCGGCGGTTCGATCCGTATCCACCGCCGCGACGTGCAGCAGCGGGTGTTCGACCTGCTCGGCATCAGTCCCGAGGAGGCGCAGGACAAGTTCGGCTTCCTGCTGGAGGCGTTCAGCTACGGCCCGCCGCCGCACGGCGGTATCGCGTTCGGCTGGGACCGGGTCTGCATGCTGCTCGCCGGGGCCGACTCGATCCGCGAGGTGATCGCCTTCCCGAAGACCCGGGGCGGCTTCGACCCGCTGACCGGCGCACCCACCCCCATCACCGCCCAGCAGCGCACCGAGGCCGGCATCGACGCCAAGCCCAAGCCCCCGCCGCCCGCGTCCCACGCCGGCACCGCCGGCCCCGCCGCCCCCGTAGCCGACCCCACCTGACCCACCCCACCCGCCCGGCCCCTACGCGGCCCGCCCCGATTCCTCGCCGATCATGAAGTTGTTGTCCCGTGGACCGGCGCGGCGTGACAACAACTTCATGATCAACGGTATTGGTGGCGGGTGAGGGGGCGACGGTGCGGGTGCTGGTGGTTGGTGGGAGCGGGTTTCTGGGGCGGGAGGTTTGTCGGCTCGCGGTGCGGGGCGGGTGGGTGGTGGTGGGGACGTGCCACTCCGGTGAGGTCGGGGTGCCGGGTGTCGAGGTGCGTCGGCTGGACGTGACCGAGCGGGCCGCGGTGGTCGACCTGGTCGCGGCGGTACGCCCGGACGCCGTGGTCGCCACCCCCTACCGGTACGGCGACTGGGCGGTCACCGCCGACGGGGCCGCCCACGTGGCGTACGCCGCCGCGCGGGTGGGCGCCCGGTTGGTGCACATCTCCAGTGACGCCCTGCACGCCGGGCGACCCGAGGCGTACGCCGACGACGACCCGCCCACGCCAATCTTTCCGTACGGGGCGGCGAAGGCGGCGGCGGAAACGGCGGTGCGGGCCGTCGACCCGGGCGCCGTGCTGGTGCGTACCTCGCTGATCCTGGGGGAGGGGAGCAAGCAGATCCAGCTCTGCCGCGACGCCCTGGCCGGTCGGGCGACCCTGTTCACCGACGAGCTGCGCTGCCCGATCGACGTCGGCGACCTCGCCGCCGCCGTGCTGGAACTGGTGGGCGTCGAGGTCGCCGGCCCGCTGAACGTGGCGGGACCGGACGCGGTCAGCCGGGCCGAGCTGGGCCTGCTGGTGGCCCGCCGGGAGGGCATCGACCCGGCCGGGCTGAAGACCACCACCGGCGCCGCCGCCGGGGTGGTGCGCCCCACCGAGGTACGCCTCGACTCCACCCGCGCCGTCGGCCTGCTCCGCACCCGGTTGCGCGGTGTCTCGGAGCTGCTCGCCGCCGGTCGATGACTATTTCTGCCTGACATGGCGGCCAATCTCCCGTCACCCCGCACCCAGCCACCCGCACGCCGACAACTCCTATGCACAACTATTGTGCACAGGAGTTGTGCATAGATATTGTGCATCCATGACCGAAGGAGTGCGTCGACCACCGCCGCGACGGATCCGGATCGATCACCGGCAGGTCCGGGTGCTGGCCCATCCGCTACGGGCCCGGCTGCTCGGTGCGCTGCGGGTCAAGGGGCCGGCCACGGCGACCACCCTCGCCGGGCTGCTCGACAGCAACACCGGTGCGACCAGCTATCACCTGCGCCAGCTGGCCGAGGTCGGCCTGGTCGTCGAGGAGCCCGACCGGGGCACCGGCCGGCAGCGTTGGTGGCGGGCCGCCCACGAGGTGACCAGCTGGGAGAACACCGACTTCGACGACGACCCGGACGCCCGGGCCGCGATGGAGTGGATCCAGGCCGAGCAGGTCCGCCTCTTCGTCGAGCACACCGAGCGATGGTTCGCCGCCCGCGACGAGTGGCCGCCGCAGTGGCGTGACGCCTTCGGCATGAGCGACGCCTTCATGACCATCCCGGCGGCCCGGCTGATCGAACTACAGCAGGAGTTGTGGCGCACCCTGGAGCGCTACCGGGCCGAGGCCGATCCGGGCGAGCCCGGTGCCGAGCAGGTGCAGATCTTCCTCGCCTCGTTCCCGTTGCTGCTCGGGCGCAAGCGATGAGTGAGCTGTCCGTACGCCAGATCCGGCGTCGATTTCTGATCCTGCACGGGCTGCGTTGGTTGCCGACCGGCCTGCTGATGCCGGTGGTGATCCTGCTGATGCAGGAGCGGGGCCTGACCCTGACCCAGATCGGGCTGGCCGCCGCCGCCCAGGGGGTGGTGGTGCTCGCCCTGGAGCTGCCGACCGGTGGGTTCGCCGACGCACTGGGTCGCCGGCCGGTGCTGGTGGCGGCCAGCGTGGTGGGCCTCGTCTCGATGGGCCTGCTGGTGCTGGCCGACTCGTTCGTCCTGCTCACCGCCGTCTGGGCGTTGCAGGGCGTGTTCCGTGCGCTGGACAGCGGCCCGCTGGAGTCCTGGTACGTGGACAGCACCCTGGCTGTCGACCCGGATGCCGCGTACGAGAAAGGGCTCGGCCAGGGTGGCACCGTGCTCGGCCTGAGCATCGCGGCCGGTGCCCTGTTGAGCGGCGGCCTGGTCGCGCTTGGTCCGCTCGGGCCGGTCAGTGCCCTGACCACGCCGGTGCTGGCTGCCGTCGGCCTGCAGGGGGTTTCCCTGCTGGCGTTGCTGGCCCTGCTGGTGGAACGGCGACCGGCGCGCGGGCCCGGTGCGCTGTGGGCGTCGGTCCGGGCCGCGCCGCGCATGGTCGGCGAGGCGTTCGGCCTGCTGCGCCGTTCCCGGGTGCTGCTCGCCCTGGTCGCGGTCGAGCTGTTCTGGGGCTTCGGGATGGTCACCTTCGAGAGTCTGCTGCCGATCCGGTTGGCCGAGGTGGCCGGTGCCGCCGACCGGGCCGCCGCCCTGCTCGGCCCCGCGAGCACCATCGCCTGGCTGGCCTCGGCGGCCGGCGCGGCGGCCACCCCGTTGCTCGTCCGGTGGCTGGGCGCCGCGCCCGGTGCCGCGCTGCTGCGGATCGTGCAGGGCGGCACGGTGGTCGGCATGGCCCTGCTCGCCGGCCCGGTCGGCGTGCTGATCGCCTTCTTCGTCTGCTATGCCGTGCACGGCGCGTCGAACCCGCTGCACATGGGACTCCTGCATCGGCAGGTCGACGGCCCGTACCGGACCAGTGTGATCTCGGTGAACTCGATGGTGGCCATGCCGGCCGGCGCGCTCGGCGGCGTACTGCTCGGCTTCATCGGTGACCGGGCCGGGGTGAGTACGGCGATGCTGGTCGGTGCGGTCGCGTTGGCGGTCGCCGCGCCGCTGTACCTGCCCGCCTGGCGGGCCGGCCGGAGGTCCGCCTCGGCTGACAATCAGCCGAAGCGGACCGAGGTGAGCGAGAACGTGTCGGTGTAGCCGAGCCGCCGGTAGAGCCGGATCGCCGCCAGGTTGCTCGGGTAGACGCCCAGTGCCACCATGTCGTACCGCTCCAGCAGGACCCGGGTCATCGCGGCGGTGATCGCCGCACCCAGACCCCGCCCCCGGTGCCGCGGTGCCACCGTCAACCCGGCGAGGAAGCCGACCTCACCCCGGGTGCGGTCGGCGCCGCAGGCGACCAGCCGGTCACCGTCGCGGATGCCGTACCAGTCGCGCACACTCGGATCGCCGGGGCGGGCGGTGCTGGTCGGGAACGCCTCGTCGATCAGCGCCGTCAGGGCCGGGTGGTCCGCCTCGGTCAGCCGGACCACCCGCTCCTCGCCGGGCTGCGCCGGCGGCGCGCCTGTCGTCCAGCGGAAATCCCAGTCCTCCTGAGCGGTCACGGCCGGCCCGAGCGGCGAGGGGTCCGTACGGGGCAGGTGAATCCACCGCCCGGCACCGACCCTCCCCGCCGCGGCCACCGCGCCGACCAGGTCGATCGCCGGCGCCGCGGCGCCGATCACGCCTCCGATCGGCCCGTGTTCGACGGTGAGCAGCCAGCACACGGCTGCGGCGCGTCGCCAACCACGCGCCGGTTCGTGATCCGGTAGTGAGTGCCGGACGAAGGGATGACGGTCCGTCGCGGCCAGGATGGCATCCCGCCCGTCAAGGGCCTCGTCGGCGACGATCATGCCGCCAGCGTAGGTCGTCGTGGTTGGAGATTGGCGAGCGGACCGATCGGGTACATCCCGCGCCGACCTACTGGCAACCCCCACCGGAGGTACGTCATGCTCGCCATCGCCGCAGCCGCCGTCTTCGGCTTCGCCTTGCTGCTCGACCTGCTGGACACCAAACTCGGCGCCCCCGACCTGTTCAACTGGAACACCCTGGTCCTGATCGGTCTGCTGCTGCTCTCGCTCTACCTGGCCGGCGTCGGCCGGGGTCCGGGCGGCGGCGGTGGCCGCTGGTACCGGGGCCGCCGCCCGGGCCGCGGCTGACCGGGAACGATCACCCCGGGCTCGGTCGACGGCGCGATTCCGGCGTTGTCGGCCGAGCCCGGTACTGTTCTCGTGATGGAGTCCGACGCCCTGTTCACCCTCGGTGAACCCGCCGCAGCGCCCGGTGCGCAGGTGGGTTCCGGCGGTGTCGGCGGGTTCACCCCGGCCGGGCCGGACGCGCCGCTGCCGGTCCGGATGCGTCCGGCCAGTCTGGACGAGCTGATCGGCCAGGAGCACCTGCTCACTCCCGGTGCGCCGCTGCGGCAGTTGGTCGCCGGCAGCGCGCCGATGTCGGTGATCCTCTGGGGGCCGCCGGGCAGCGGCAAGACCACGATCGCCCACCTGGTGGCCGCCGCGACGGACCGGCGCTTCGTCGCCATGTCCGCGCTGACCGCCGGCGTCAAGGACGTCCGGGCGGTGATCGACACGGCGCGGCGACAGCGGCGCTCGGGTGGTCCACCGACGGTGCTCTTCATCGACGAGGTTCACCGGTTCAGCAAGACCCAGCAGGACTCGCTGCTCGCCGCGGTGGAGGACCGGACGGTCACGCTGCTCGCGGCCACCACCGAGAACCCGTACTTCTCGGTCATCTCCCCGCTGCTCTCCCGGTGTGTGCTGCTCACCCTGCGACCCCTCGACGACGAGGCGGTACGCGGGCTGCTGCACCGCGCGTTGGTCGACGAGCGCGGGTTGGCTGGGACGCTCACCCTCGCACCCGAGGCGGAGGAGCACCTGGTCCGGCTGGCCGGCGGAGACGTCCGCAAGGCGCTCACGGCGCTGGAGGCGGCGGCCGGCTCGACCAGCGCGCTGGGCAGGGACCACATCGACCTCGCCACCGCCGAACGCGCGGTGGACACCGCGGCGGTCCGCTACGACCGGGCGGGGGACGCCCACTACGACGTCACCAGCGCCTTCATCAAGAGCATGCGCGGTTCCGACGTGGACGCGGCGCTGCACTGGCTGGCCCGGATGCTCGTCGCCGGGGAGGATGCCAGGTTCATCGCGCGGCGGCTGGTCATCTTCGCCAGCGAGGACGTCGGCATGGCCGACCCGGCGGCGCTCGGTGTGGCGACCGCCGCGGCCCACGCGGTGGAGTACGTCGGCATGCCCGAGGCGCAGCTCAACCTCGCCCAGGCCGTGATCCACCTGGCCACCGCGCCCAAGTCCAACTCGGCGACCACCGCGATCGGCGCGGCGATCGCCGACGTGCGGTCCGGGCGGGGCGGGCCGGTGCCCCGGGGCCTGCGCGACGCCCACTACTCCGGTGCCCGGGGTCTCGGGCACGGCATCGGTTACCGCTACCCGCACGACGACCAGCGGGGTGTGGTCACCCAGCAGTACGTGCCGGACGACCTGGTCGGCACCGACTACTACCGGCCGAGCCAGCACGGCGCGGAGCGATCGGTGGCCGGCCGGCTACCGTTGCTGCGCCGGATCGTTCGCGGGCTGTCCACCCCCGCCCGTACGGACGAGCCGGCAGGGGGCGGTCGGCCGGACCGGCCGACGTCGTCGGGGGAGGACGACGGCGACCGTGGTACGGCCACGACAGCTCAGGTGGCCGAAGAGGTCGGCGCGAGCGCCGACGGGAGGGGTCAACAGTGAAATCGTCGGACCGGCCGGACGAGGGCCCGGACGCGCGGCGCGGCAAGGGCCGCCGGTGGGGTCGGGGCAGATCCGAGGCCGCCCCGGAGGAGTCGGCCGGCGGCGAGGATTTCGGCTGGATCGACGACCTGCGTTCGGCCAAGCAGCAGCGCACCGAGCTGGGCCCTGACGGCGTCGCCGTCGAGCCGCCCGCCGCCGCGCGCCGTGGGCCGGAGCGTCCCGGCCAGGAGCCGCCCGTACGACCCGCCCCCGCACCGGTCAACCATCCGGGGCCGGACGGACCGGTGCCACCGCCACCCGGCCGCGGCCCGGCCGAGCCCCCACGAGCGCGTCCGGTCGACGGCCCCTGGCCGGGCAACCCGCCCGCGCGTCCGCCCGCCGGCCCACCCCCGGTGGGCAGGGAACGACCCCCGGGCCCCCCGCCGTTCGTCCCACCGCCGCCGGCCACCACCCGTCACGAGGCCGGTGCCGCCAACACCCCGCCGGCCGGTTGGCCACCGCAGCCTGGCGCCGCCGGACCAGCCACCCGGCGGCCACATCCCGGTGAGCCGGTGCCGGGGGGCGCTCCCCGGCCGGCTCCGGAAGCCGGCCCGGTGTCCGGGGCACCGATCGCTGCGGGCCGGCCGCCCGGACCGGTGTCGGGCCCGCCCGCAGGTCCCGGGGCAGGCCCAGCCGGGCAGCGTCGGATGCCGGGCATCCGGCCGAACGCCGCACCCGCCGGCCCGCGTCGTCTGCCCTCGACCGACCCCGGCCACGCCCCGGCACCGCCGACGACGGTCACCGGCCCGCCTCCGGCGGACCGCACCGATCCTGGCCGTGTCCCCGACGGCCGGGCCGGGCGTCTCGCCGGGCCGGGCCGTCCCCGGCCGGCCGACGCCCCGGCCGGACCACCGTCAGCCGGCGTGCCGGACCCGACGCCGCCGCTCGGCGGCCACCGCCTGCCACCGGAACCGGTCGCCGACCCGGCCGGTCCGAGGGGCGCCGAACGGGGCGGGCCGGCGACCACTGCCGGTGCAACGCCCGGGAGCATGACGCCCGCCGCCGGTCGACCGGGCGGCGTTCCGGCCAGCGGTCGGCGAGCCGGCCGTCGACGCGCCGCCGAGCCGGAGGAGGAACGGCCGGTGGTGCCGCTGTCCGGCAACGCGCCACCGATTCCCGGCGTCCCGTCCGGCCCACCCGCGGCTGGGCCCGCGCGCACCCCACCCGTCGGGCGCACCGAATCGGGCCCACCGACCGCCGACGACACCCGGGGTCGGCGCGCGGCCGCCGAGGAGCCGTCCGGACGGCACGCGGTAGCGGGTGCCGGTACCGAGGCGCCACCCGGCGCAGGGCGGCTGGGCGAGGGCCGCACCGCCCGACCGGAGCGGCCCTCCGACTGGCTCCGGCAGGCCGGACGACCGCACCACACCGACCCGGCGCTGCCCACGATCAGCAAGCGACCCGCGACACCGCCCGGCCGCGTGGCCGGCACGCCCTCCGGTGGTACGCCGACGATCGGCGACCGCCGTGGCGTGGACGCCGGTAGTCCTCCCGGTCGGCCGAACGCGGGCGCCGCGCCGGCCGATGGGCGGCGGGTCGAGTCGGGACCGGACCGCCCGGTGGCCGGGCCTGCCCGCCGCGCCGACGGGCCACCGGTCGGACGTGGCCGCCCGACTCCGCCGGCCGGCGCTGCCCCCGGCCCGGACGGACGTGAGCCGACAGGTCGGGCCGGCACCCTGCCCCGGATCGGGGCCACCGGTCCGGCACCCCGGCCCGACGGCCCGCCGCGTGGTGCGGCGCGTCCGGACGGCTCGCCTGATCTGCCCTCGCGGGGCGCGACGCGGCCCGACGGCCCTCCCGGTGTTCCGCCGCGTGGTGCGGCCCGACCGGACGGTCCGCCCGTCGGTCCGCCGCGTGGTGCGGCGCGACCCGATGGTGCCCCGGCAGCGCCGCCGCGTGGTGCGGCGCGTCCGGGTGGTCCGCCTGTCGGTGCGGCGCGTCCGGACGGTCCGCCTGTCGGTGCGCCGCGTGGTGCGGCGCGTCCGGACGGTCCGCCCGGCGTTCCGCCGCGCGGCGCGGTCCGACCCGACGGTCCGGCCGTGACGTCGCCGCACCGACCCGACGTCGGTCCCGCCGGCCCTGGCTCCGCCGAGCCCGGCCGGGGCGTCGCCACCGGGCCGACCGGCTCGCCGGTCACGGCTCGGGCCGGTGCTCCGGTGCGCCCGGAGGAGCGGCCCGCCGGCCGGGCCATGCCGCCGCACCGGAATCCGGCGCGCCCCGAACCCTCCGGCATGTCGCCGGTGCCTTCGGCGCGGGGCGGCGAGGCTCCGGCGGTGGCCCGCGCCGCGGCAGTCGTGGCACCGGCCGGACCGACCGGGCACCCCGGCCCGGAACCGACGGCTCGACGCGCCAACGCGCCGGAGTTTGTCGACGTCGACCGGCCCGAGGGCGACCAGGCGGGCGACGGTGGTCAGCCGCGCCGGCAGGTGCCGGGCTCCCCCCGGTCGCGTGCCGCCGTCCTGGTGCTGGCCAGTGTCCTGCTGCTCGGTGTACTTCCCGCGTTCTTCGGTGTGCAGACCATGAACCGGGATCCGGTCTTCGCCTCGCTCGACCAGCTCGACGTGCCGGCCTGGGCGGCGACGGAAGCGGTCGACGACGTCACCGGCAGCCCGTGGTGTCTGCTGGACTGCCGGTTGCGGGAACGCACCACCACCTCCGACCGGTCACCCGACGAGACCGCGCAGGCGTACGAGGCCGCGCTGACCCGCGACGGTTGGCAGCGGTGGACGCCCAACTACTGCCCGGAGCAGGAGGAGAAGGGCAGCTACACTTGCTGGCGGCGCGACGAACTCACCCTCGACCTCTGGGTACGGGAACGCACCTGCGTGCCACCGCCCGTCGACGGCGAACCCGCGGTGGTGCCGGCGCCCGACCCGGCCACCGCGGCGCAGGAGTGCCCCGGATCGTTGGTGTCGGTGAAGGTGCGCAACGCGATCGACGACGAGCGGACGCGGCCACAGCCGAGCACCGACCCGTCGCTCACCGGCGAGGATCCCTTCCCGACAGTGACCGACGACCCGTTGAGCGACCTGACGCCGTCACCACCGTCCTGAGCCGATCCTCATCACGGACGGTAGGGTCAGGTGCTGGTGGTGACCGGTCGTCGACCGGCCACTCGACGTTGACGTGGGCGAGACGGTCGTGCGGCTGGCGGATCCGTGCGCCCCGAACCACTGTTTGAGGAGGACTGGCGTGGGCTTTTTGGAGGTCGCGGCACTGATCGCGGCGATCGCGTTCGCGATGCTGGTGCTGATCCTGACGCTGCCCATCCTGCGGTTGCGGCACACCGTGGACGCCACCACCCGCATGATCAATGACCTGAACGACCGGACGGGCCCGCTGCTCGGTGACGTCAACACCACCGTACGCAACGTCAACGTGACCCTGGAGCAGGTGCAGACCTCGCTCGACGGGGTGAACCTCCAGCTGGCCAAGGTCGACACCATGACCGGCCACGCGCAGAACATCAGCGCCAACGTCGCCAACCTGGTCACCGTGGTTTCCGCCGCCGCGGCCAACCCGCTGGTCAAGGTGGCGGCGTTCGGCTATGGCGTGCGCAAGGCCGCCGCCGCCCGCCGGCACGCCGAGACCGAGCGCGAGGTGCGGGACACCATCAAGGCTCAGCGGCGCGCCGCCCGGCGCGGGAACCGCTGACCCGACGGCACCGGGAGGTACGAGCATGAGGCGCCTTTTCTGGCTGGGTATCGGGCTGGCCGTCGGTGTCGTGGTGGTGCGCAAGGCGACCCGCGCCGCCCACGCCTACACCCCCGCCGGCATCGCCGACAACCTGTCGCAATCCGCTGGCGGACTGGTCGAGGAACTGCGTAGCTTCGTGGCGGACGTACGCGCCGGGATGGCTGAGCGGGAGCACGAGATCCACGAGGCGTTCGCCCAGGGCGAGGCGTTCGACGACCAGTTCGCCGAGCTGCGGGAGGACCCGCGGGTCGGCGACCGAGAGATCTTTCCGGAGGAACACCAGCGATGAAGACGGCGGAGATCAAGCGGCGGTATCTCGCCCACTTCGAGGCGAACGGTCACACCGTCGTGCCGTCCGCTCCGCTGCCCGCCATCAGCGACCCGAACCTGCTGTTCGTCAACGCCGGCATGGTGCAGTTCGTCCCCTACTTCCTGGGCCAGCAGACGCCGCCGTACCGGCGCGCGGTGAGCGTGCAGAAGTGCATCCGTACGCCGGACATCGACGAGGTCGGCAAGACCAGCCGGCACGGCACGTTCTTCCAGATGAACGGGAACTTCTCCTTCGGCGACTACTTCAAGGACGGCGCGATCCCGCTCGCCTGGGAGCTGGCCACGAAGTCGGTCGAGTCCGGCGGGTTCGGGCTGGATCCGGAGCGGATCTGGGCGACGGTCTACCTCGACGACGACGAGGCGTACGACATCTGGCGTCGCACCGGGGTGCCCGACGAGCGCATCGTGCGCCGGGGCAAGAAGGACAACTTCTGGTCCATGGGCATCCCCGGCCCGTGTGGCCCGTGTTCCGAGCTGTACTACGACCGGGGGCCGGCCTATGGCGCCGAGGGTGGTCCGGAGGTCGACGAGGACCGGTACCTGGAGTTCTGGAACCTCGTGTTCATGCAGTTCGAGCGGGGTCCGGGCACCGACAAGGAGAACTTCCCGATCCTGGGTGAGCTGCCGGCGAAGAACATCGACACCGGCATGGGCCTGGAGCGGATGGCGTCGATCCTGCAGGGCGTCGACAACCTCTACGAGATCGACGAGGTCCGCCCGATCCTGGACCGGGCGGCGGAGCTGACCGGCAAGCGGTACGGCGCGCACTCGGGCCACGCCGCCAACCAGTCGCACCCGGACGACGTGCGGCTGCGGGTGATCGCCGACCACGTGCGTACCGCGCTGATGCTCATCGGTGACGGGGTGACCCCGTCCAACGAGGGCCGGGGCTACGTGCTGCGGCGGATCATGCGTCGGGCGATCCGGTCGGTGCGGCTGCTCGGCTGGCAGGAGCGAGCCCTGCCGGAGCTGCTGCCGGTGGCGCGGGACTGCATGGCCCCGTCGTACCCGGAGCTGGCCGCGGACTTCGACCGGATCTCGGCGTACGCGTACGCCGAGGAGGACGCGTTCCTGGCCACGCTGCGGGCCGGTACGACGATCCTGGACACCGCGATCACCGAGACGAAGTCGGCGGGGCGGCCGGCGCTCTCCGGAGACAAGGCGTTCCAGCTGCACGACACCTACGGCTTCCCGATCGACCTGACCCTGGAGATCGCCGCCGAGCAGGGGCTCACCGTCGACCAGGAGGGCTTCCGCCGGCTGATGGCCGACCAGCGGGCCCGCGCCAAGGCCGACGCGCAGGCACGCAAGACCGGGCACACCGACCTGTCGGCGTACCGGGCGGTCCTCGACGCCGGTGGTCCGGTGACCTTCACCGGCTACACGGAGGTGGCCCGTGAGTCCACCGTCCGCGCGGTGCTCGGCACCGACGGGCAGCGGGCGGCGGCCGTCGAGGGCGACACCATCGAGCTGGTGCTCGACACCACCCCGTTCTACGCCGAGGGCGGCGGTCAACAGCCCGACCTCGGGATGATCACGGTGGGCGGCGGCCAGGTCGAGGTCCTCGACGTGCAGCAGCCGGTGCCGGGGCTGATCGTGCACCGGGCCCGGGTGCTGCGGGGCGAGGTGCGGGCCGGGGAGACCGGCTACGCCGAGATCGACACCAGCCGGCGGCGGGCGATCTCCCGCTCGCACACCGCCACCCACCTGGTGCACCAGACCATGCGCAACTTCCTCGGCGAATCCGCCACCCAGGCCGGCTCGTTGAACGCGCCCGGTCGGCTGCGCTTCGACTTCAACACCGCCACCGGCGTGGCACCCAGCGTGCTGCGTGACGTGGAGCAGCAGGTCAACGAGGTGCTGCTGGCCGACCTGGAGGTGCACGCGTTCATCACCTCGCTGGAGGAGGCGCGGCGCATCGGTGCCATGGCGCTGTTCGGTGAGAAGTACGGCGAGCACGTCCGGGTGGTCGAGGTCGGTGACTACGCCCGGGAACTCTGCGGCGGCACGCACGTGGCCCGCTCCGGCCAGCTCGGTCTGGTGAAGATCCTCTCCGAGTCGTCGATCGGGTCCGGCGTACGCCGGGTCGAGGCGCTGGTCGGGATGGACGCGTTCAACTTCCTGGCCCGCGAGCACCTGCTGGTGTCCCGCCTCGCCGAGCTGTACCGCGTTCCCTCCGAGCAGGTCGCCGACCGGGTCGAGCAGACGGTCACCCAGCTGCGCGACGCGGAGAAGGAGCTGGAGAAGCTGCGCGCGCAGCTGGTGCTCGGCGGCGCGGCGGCGCTCGCCGCCCAGGCCAAGGACGTGTCCGGGGTCGCCTACGTGGGCACCGAGGCGCCCGAGGGGGCGGCCGGCAACGACGTACGCACTCTCGCCCAGGAGATCCGGGGTCGGATCGAGGCGTCCCGGCCGGGGGTGGTCGCGGTGGCCGCCCGAGCCAACGGCAAGGCGTCGCTGGTGGTGGCGGTGAACCCGGCCGCCCGAAGCCGGGGCATTGCCGCCAACGACCTGGTCAAGGCGGCGTTCTCCGGCCGTGGTGGCGGCAATCCCGAGCTGGCGCAGGGCGGCGGGCTGCCCGAGTCGGAGGTGCCCCGACTGTTGCTCACGGTCGAGCGGGCGCTCGCTGAAGCGTGAGTCGGCGGCACAGCGGATCAGGGCGGGCCGGGTCGGCCCGCCCTGACGCGTCTGTCGGTGGAGGTGACACGGCGTGAGCGACTCGCCCCGTGGGGTGCGGCTGGGAGTGGACGTCGGGCAGGTCCGGATCGGGGTTTCCCGGTCCGATCCGCACGGCATTCTGGCCACCCCGCTGGTCACCCTCGCACGTGAGCAGAACCCCAGGTCAGATGCGGTACCGTCGGACCTCGCCGAGCTCGCCGCGCTGGTCGCCGAGCACGAGGCCGTCGAGGTGGTGGTGGGCCTTCCGGTCAACCTCGCCGGCAGACATGGCCCGGCGGCGGAGCACGTGAAGGCGTACGCTCGTCAACTGGCCGGTGTGATAAGTCCTGTCCCGGTGACGCTCACCGACGAGAGGATGTCCACGGTCGTGGCGAGTCGTAGGCTTGCCGAGCGCGGTGTCCGAGGAAAGCGACAACGGGCGGTGGTCGACCAGGCCGCCGCGGTGGAAATTCTGCAGAGCTGGCTGGATGCGCAGCGGAGGCGGACGCAATGATGGACGATCTGGACCTCGGGTTCGACGAGCAGGAGCGGGGGGAGAAGGGCAAGCACCGCCGGGGCCGCCGCAAGGGCGGCAAGTCCGGTGGCGGGCGGGGCAAGACCGTCCTGGCCCTGCTGCTGGCCGTGGTGCTGCTCGGCACCATCGGCGGAGGCGCCTTCTACGGCTTCGACCGGATCCAGAGCCGCTTCGTCACCCCGGACTACGATGGCGGCGGCACCGAGGAGGTGACCGTCCAGATCCCGCAGGGCGCGTTCCTCGCCGACATGGCCGTGGCACTGTACGACGCCGGTGTGATCAAGAGCACCAAGGCGTTCATCGAGGCGGCTGACGAGAACTCCCGCAGCCGCAACATCCAGCCCGGCACCTACAAGCTGCGCAAGCAGATGAGCGGTGAACTGGCCCTGACCGCGATGCTCGACCCGAAGAACCGGGTGGTCAACGGGCTCACCATCCCCGAGGGGCGTACCGCGAAGAACATCTTCAAGCTGCTCAGCGACCACACCGAGATCCCGGTCAAGGAGTTCGAGGCCGCCGCGAAGGACCCGGAGAAGCTGGGCGTACCGGACTGGTGGTTCAAGCGGACGGACGGCAAGAAGCCCAAGAAGTCGATCGAGGGGTTCCTCTTCCCGGACACCTACGAGATCCCGCCGGACGCCACCGCCGAGGAGATCCTCGGGCAGATGGTCGACCACTTCCTCACCGTCACCGGTGAGATGGAGTTCGCCGACCGGGTGCAGAAGGAGCGTGGCGGGATCAGCCCGTACGAGGCGCTGATCGTGGCGTCGCTGGCCCAGGCCGAGGCTGGCACCAAGAAGGATCTCGGCAAGGTCGCCCGGGTCGCCTACAACCGGGTCTACTCGCAGACCTTCGACTGCGGCTGCCTGGAGATGGACGTCACGGTCAACTACTACTTCGAACTGACCGGCCAGGAGGCGAAGACCTCCGGGCAGATGACGGCGAGCGACCTCGACAACCCGAAGAACCCGTACAACCGCAAGCTCCGGGGCATGGTTCCCACCCCGATCAACAATCCGGGCAAGGAGGCCCTGGAGGGGGCGATGGACCCGCCGACCGGCGACTGGCTCTTCTTCGTGGCGATCGACAAGGAGGGCAACTCGGCCTTCACCGACGACTACAACAAGCACCTGGCGAACATCGAGAAGGCCAAGGAGGCCGGCGTCCTCTGAGGCCGGCCCGCCCGGGCGGGTGGCAGTGGCTCGGGCCCGCACCGTCTCCGCACGCTGGCGGGTGCCGGCGGTGCCGTGGTCAGGACAGGTCGACCGTCGCGGTGGTGTCGGGAGCGTCGATGGTGAAGCAGGCGGCGCGGTCCGCGGCGGTGACGGTGTAGTCGCCGAGGAAGCCGGTGACGGTGACGGTGCCGTCCGATCCGGTGCGCAGGTCCGTCGGCGACAGCCACCACTCGCCCTTGACCAACGCTTTCAGGGCGTCGTACGCCGGCTTCGGGCTGCCGTCGGTGCGGACCAGTCCGGCCGGCGCGCCGAGCCAGGCACCCCGGTCGGTGAGCCCCCAGTAGTTGATCGACTGGACCGCCGGGTGGGCGAGCAGCGACCGGTAGTGCCGCTCGACCTCCTCGGCCTGCCGGGCCTCGCCCTCGGGCGTGCTCGGCCAGTGCGGGATCTGGTAGTCGTTGAGGTCCTCGATCTCGGGCGGCATGAGGTGCCCGGAGACCAGCGTGGTCTCGGTCAGGTGCAGCGGCAGCCCGTACCGGGCGAACCGGTCGAGCATCTGCCGCATGTACTCCTCACCCCGGTACCCCTGGTGCATGTGGGTCTGCAGGCCGATCGCGTCGACGCGTACGCCGGCTTCGAGGACGCCCTCGATGAGACATTCGTACGCCGAGCTGAGGTCGAAGTCGTTGAGCACCAGGGTGGCCGCCGGGTTGGCCGCGCGGGCCTCCTCGAACGCCAACCGCACCAGGTGGATGCGCCCGCGCGCCCGAGCCAGCGGGGTGATCGCGTTGTCGCCGTTGGCGAAGACAGGCATGATCACCGCCTCGTTGATCGCGTCCCAGGTGTCGATGAGGCCGGCGAAGCCGCCGGCCAGGTCGCGGACGCGGGCCCGCAGCAGCCGCTCGACCTCGTCGAGGTCCTTACCGAGCAGCCACGACGGCTGTACGGTGTGCCAGACCAGCGGGTGGCCCTTGACGGTGACGCCGCGCTCGGCCAGCCACCGCGCGGTGGCGGTGAGACGCTCGGTGTCGGGCGCGCCGCGCCGTGGCTCGTAGCGACCCCAGTAGAACGGCAGCGTCGCGGTGTTGAACACGTCGAGCCACAGCTCGCCGAGCCGGTCGAGGTCCAGCCGGCTGTCCCCGCCGAAGCTCTCGACGCCCGTGGTCTCCTCCGGGCCGGGGCCGCCGACCAGGTCGACGAAGTCGAAGCCGATGTTGCCGAAGGCGAAGGCATGCCGCTCCTGCGCGACCGTCACCACCTGGTCGGCGAGCGGCTGCCCGTCGGGGCCTCGGACGGTGAGGGTGATCTCGCCCTTGCGATGCCGCAGACTGCTGTCAGACATTGTTGGATGCTAGGCGACAGGTGTGCCTGCCGGTAACGAGGAGCGATGGTGGCTGAGTCAGGGCGGGCGGCGTCGGCATCTGAGGCGTCGGGGCCCGAGGCGTCGGCATCCGAGGTGTCGGGGCACGGGGCGGTGGTGCACCGGGCGGCGGTGCTCGGCAAGCCGATCGCCCACTCGCTCTCCCCGGTGATCCACAATGCCGGGTACGCGGCCGCCGGGTTGACCGGGTGGTCGTACACCCGGATCGAGTGCGCGGCGGCGGAACTGCCGGCCCTGGTCGCCGGCCTGGGCCCGGAGTGGGCCGGGCTGTCGGTGACCATGCCGGGCAAGGAGGCGGCGCTCACGGTGGCCGCCGAGGTCTCGCCGGTCGCCGCCGCGGTGGGTGCGGCCAACACGTTGGTACGCCGTCCCGACGGCTCCTGGTACGCCGACAACACCGACGTCACCGGCATGGTCGAGGTGCTGACCGACGCGGGCGTACGCCCCGGTGCCACCGTCACCGTGCTCGGCGCGGGCGGTACCGCCCGGGCCGCCCTCGCGGCGGCGGCCCGGCTGCACGCGGCCGGGGTGACCGTGATCGCCCGCCGCCCGGCGGCGCTCGCCGAACTGGAACCGGTCGCCGCTGCCCTGGGCGTGGTGATGACCGGCGCACCGTGGCCGGAACTGCCGCCTTCCGAGGCGTCGGGGCTGGCCGGTGTCGATGTGCTGATCTCGACCGTGCCGAAGGGGGCCGCCGACGAGCTGGCCGACAGGGTGCCCTGGCGGGCCGGCACGGTGGTCTTCGACGCGATCTACGACCCGTGGCCGACCCCGCTGGCCGCCGCCGCCGAAGCCGCCGGCTGCCGGATCGTCTCCGGCCTCGACCTGCTGCTGGCCCAGGCGATCGGCCAGTTCGAGCAGTTCACCGACACACCCGCCCCCCGCCCCGCGATGGCCGCCGCCCTCACCGCCGCCCGGTCACCCTGTTGACCATGAGGTTAGCGGCGTAGTTGATCTCTGATCCTGCCGCCAACGTCATTATCAACTAGATGGGAGGGCAGGGGTGTCTTAGGTGAGGTTTAAGACGCGCTTAGGTCCTGCCGTCATCCGCACGCTCCGTTGTGTACGCGGATACGCTGCTCAGCGTTATCGTCGAAGACACTAGGAGTATCCGTGACCAGTCGCGGACTGCACCGCTTGATTCCACATCGCGGCGGCCGGCGTAAGGCCGTGATGCTCGGCGTCATCGGCACCACTGTGGTGCTGGGGCTCGGCGCGACGATGGTGCCGCTGCTCGCCGATGACGACCTGTCGATCGCCGTGGTGGCCGACACCACCGCCACGGCGGTGCCGCAGGACGGCGACAACAGCGTCAAGACGACGCTGGCGACCTGCCCCGCGCCCTGCGACGGCAACCCGCGCGGCGCCCGTGAGGCGGTGCTGACCTTCCTGGTCACCTCGCTGCCGGCGAACGCGGTGAACGTACGGGCCACGCTGCGGGTGCACGCCTGGCAGAAGTTCCAGGCGACGGTGACCGCGCACGAGTCCCGCCTCGACGCCCGCGCCGCCCGCCCGATGCCGGCCCCGGTGGGCGCGGCGCTGGACACGGTCAGTGGCGTCGCCAAGGGCTTCAACGAGTGGGACGTCTCGGGTCTGGTCACCGGCAACGGCATCTGGACGCTGTCGCTGGCGCAGGCCGGGTTGGACAGCCGCATCTACTGGGCCTCCGGCGAGAACCGCAACGCCGATCTGCGCCCGCGCCTGGCGATCAGCTACGACGGCGTGGGTGCCCGGCCGCCGTCCGCCTCGCCCAGCGTCGCACCGACGCCGACGGCCACCGCCAGCCGCCCGCCGGCCTCACCGACCGTCTCGCCGAGCGCGCGACCGTCGCCCGCCCGGCCCAGCCCCACCTCGCCGCCGCCTGCGGATCCGGGCAAGTGCGGAACGGTCTCGGCGAAGCTGGTCCCCGGCTGCGGCGCCTGGTGGGGGATGTACTCGCCGACGAACGCCGCCGCCGGCTGGGATCACGGCAAGGCGATCACCGACGTGGAGAAGCAGGTCGGGCGGAAGTTCGACGTCGTCCACCGCTACCACGACTTCTCCAACACCGGCAGCAACGGCGCCTTCCCGGACGAGTTCCAGCAGCAGCAGATGCGCGACGGGCGGCTCATGTTCTTCGCCTGGGAGAGCCGGGTCTTCTCCTCGGGTACGGTGTTGACCTGGAAGGACGTCTACAGCGGACGGTACGACGCGACGATCGACGCGGTCGCCGGCCGGATCCGGGCGATCGGCCAGCCGGTCTTCATCGGGTTCGACCACGAGCCGGAGGACGAGCCGGCCAAGGGCAGCGACGCCGACTTCGTCCGGGCCTGGCGCTACGTGCACGACCGGTTCGCCGACGCCAAGGCCGACAACGCCGTCTGGGTCTGGACGATGATGGGCTGGTCCGGCCACTACGACCGGTACGCGGGGCTCTATCCCGGTGACCACTACGTCGACTGGGTGGCCTGGGACCCGTACAACTTCCACGTCTGCAACGGCAGCACCGTCTGGAAGAGCCCCAGCACCACCATCGGCTCCTTCTACCGCTGGCTCGACGACAACGGCATCGGTGCGGGCAAGCCGCGGATGCTCGCCGAGTTCGGCACCAACATGAACGCCGCCGACCCGAACGCGAAGCGGCGCTGGTTCGAGGAGTTCCCGGCGGCGCTGAAGGCCCACCCGAAGATCAAGGCGGCGATCTACTTCAACTCGGCGGGCATGACGAAGACGACGAGCACCTGCAACATGATGATGAACCAGGACGCGGCCGCGGTGGCCGGATTCGCCGCCGCGGGACGGGACAGCTACCTGCGGCAGCCGACGGGAGGGAGCCGCTGAACCGGGCTGAGCCGAGTCAGGACAACGGGCCGCCACAGCGACTGTCGGAAATCCGACGGTGGGCGAGGTTGTCCGTTTCCTGATCCACCGTCCGTCCAATCGGCGGATGCCGCCCTCCAGCGTGGAGCGGGCACGCTACGTGCATTCTCGTCCACTCTGGAGGCGCAGCGTGCCCACATACTCCTTGTCGTGGCGTTCCACCCGTCGGCATCGACTCCGGGCCGCGGCCGTCGCGTTGGTGACGGTCGCGGCCGTACTGACCGTGCCCACCGCGGCTTCCGCGGCCGTGGTACCGGCACCCGAGCCGGCCACCCTGGTCTCGACCGATCCGGCCGACCAGACTCCACACGCCCGCAACGGTGAGGCTCGCGCCTTCGCCGAGATCGGCAACACGGTCTACGTCGGAGGCAGCTTCACGCAGATCCGCCAGACGGCCACGTCGGCCTGGATCGCCCGCAGCTACCTGTTCGCGTACGACCGGACCACCGGGACGATCTCGACGACCTTCCTGCCGGTGCTCGACGGTGCGGTCAACTCACTCATCGCCGGCCCCGGCGGCACGCTGATCGTCGGCGGCGCCTTCAAGAACGTCAACGGGGTGTCCCGCCGGAACCTGGTGGCGCTCGAGCCGTCCACCGGCATGATGATCGACAGCTGGGTCGGTCGCTCCGACGGCGGCACCGTGCGTGACCTGGTGCTGCACGGCAACTGGCTCTACGTGGCCGGGGCCTTCAACTGGCTCAACGGCACCGCGCACTCCGGGCTCGGCCGGTTGGACGCGACGACCGGAGAGATCGATCCGACCTTCGACATCAACACGACCGTCGGCCGGCACGGCACCAGCATGTACGCCTGGACCATCGACGTCTCCCCGGACGGCGGCACCCTCGTCGTCGGCGGCAACTTCCTCTACGTCAACGACCTGCCGCGCAACCAGATCGCGCTGATCGACGTGACGGGCACACCGAGCGTCATCGACTGGAGTTCGGAGCGGTTCGTCGCGCCGTGCGCCAACCCGACGACCTTCGTGCACTACGTGCAGGACGTACGCTTCGGCGGCGACGGCACCTGGTTCGTCGTCGGCACCAACGGCGGGTCGGGCTGGCCGAGCGCCTACTGCGACGCCCTGGTCCGCTTCGAGACCGCGCACCGGGGGCCCAACCAGGTCGCCACCTGGGTGAACTTCACCGGCAACGACACCATCACCTCCGTCGAGGTGGCCGACAACATCATCTACCTCGGCGGGCACTTCCGTTGGCTGAACAACCCGAACGCCAGTGACCGCGCCGGCAACGGGGCCATCGACCGGCTGGGCATCGGCGCGGTCACCCCGGCCACCGGCATGCCGGTGAACTGGAACCCCCGCCGCAGCGGCGGGTCCGACCTGCCCTCCGGCGCCAGCTCCTGGGGATCGTCGGTGCCCGTGCTGTGGCGCGGCAGCGCCGGCCTCTACTTCGGACACAACTCCGACGGCATGGGCAACGAGTACCACGGTCGACTCGGTGTCTTCCCGATCAGCGGCGGGCGCACGATCATCCCGAAGAACCCGCCGACGGGCAGCAGTGGCCACCTGCACCTGAACGTCGGTCCCGGTCAGGTGGCGAGGGTGCCGTTCGACAGCACCACCCTGGACACCGCCAACGCCACCGTCGTCAGCCAGCCGAACTACACCGACGCGGGCGCGACCTGGCTGGTGGACGACCGGATCTACTGGTCCCACGTGGTCGCCGGGACGCCGACCGGCAGCCGGATCGACGTCTCGCTGTTCAACGGCTCCACGATCGGTGGGTCGTGGGAAGCGTCCGGCTACAACGACTGGTACAACCCGGCCCTGCTGACGGGTGCGTTCTACCTCGACGGTCGGCTGTACTACACCCGCAGCGGTGCCAACAACCTCTACTACCGCTACTTCGAGATCGACGGCAACTACCTGGGTGCCACCGAGTTCGTCCTGCCCACCACGGGTGTGACCTGGTCGGCGGTACGCGGCATGGCCTGGGTGGACGGTCGGATCGTCTACGGGGCGACAAACGGATCGCTGCGCAGCGTGGCGTTCGACCCGACCCTGGCGCCCACCGCCGCGGTCAACGGTGCGGGGTCGACGCTCGTCGCCGAGGCGACGCCGGAACTGACCTGGTCGACCGCCTCGATGTTCTTTTCGGTGCCGTAGCGTTCACCGTTCGTAACGAATCCTCGGTAGTTTGTTTACCTCGGGTCGGCGTCGGGTCTCCCGCCGCCGACCCGAGGAAGGTGGGGAGGCTCGTTGTCCGGCATCCGACGTGGACTCGTCGTGCGTATCGTCTTCGCGGCCAAGCGCGGCTGGTATCGGCTGCGCTATCCGCGCCTGCGGCTGGGGGCGGGGGTGGAGATCCGTGGCCGGATCCGGCTGCGCCGCGGCGTGCGGGTCAGCATCGGCGAGCACACCCGGTTGAACAAACTGGTCCGCTTCGCCGGGCCCGGCGAGGTGCGGGTGGGCGCCGACTGCCTGCTCAACGCGACCTGGATCGGCACCTGGACCTCGGTGACCATCGGCGACCGGTGCCTGCTGTCGGACTGCGAACTGCTCGACAACGACTTCCACAACCTGGACCCGCAGCGCCGTCACGACCCGCCCACGCCGGCCAGCCGAGCGCCGATCACCGTCGAGGACAACGTGTGGATCGGTGCGCACGCCTTGGTCATGAAGGGGGTGCGGATCGGCCGGGACAGCGTCGTGGGTGCCGCGACGGTGGTCCGCACCGACGTGCCGCCCGGAGTCGTGGTGATCGGCAATCCACAACAGATAGCGAAGAAGTTCCATGACTGATGTCGCGCCCAGCGCCTGGACCGGCGACGGTCCAGCCAGCGCCCCGACGTCCCGCAGCGTCACCATCACCGACGTGATGCGGGTGCCGCTGCACCGGATCCGGTTGGTCGCGGCGGTGGCCCTCGGTGGACTGCTCGCCGCGGTCGGCTACGTGCTGGTGGCGCCGGCCACGGTGACGGCGAGCGCGGTGGTCGCGGTCCGGCCGGTGGTCACCGACGCCTTCACGCCCAGCGGCGCCGCCGCCGACCGGGCGGTGAACATGAACGTGGAGAGCGGGATCGCCACCGGCACCGAGGTCGTCGGGAAGCTCGCCGCGACGTTCGACTCGGACCAGCGCACGGTGCGCGACGCCCTCGAGGTCGAGGTGCCCGCCGGCGGTCAGATCCTACGCTTCCTCTATCGGGCCGGCGACGCCGAACGGGCGGTGGCCGGCGCCAACCTGGCCGCGCAGAGCTATCTGGACATCCGGCGTGGGATGTACGAGAAGCAGCGCGAGGAGATGCTGAACTCGTACGACGAGAGCATCGAGAAGATCGTCGCCCAGCGCAACACCGTGCAGCGCAGGATCAACAACGCCCGGGACGCCGCCGCCGCGGAGGCGGCGGTCGCCGAACTCGGCGGCATCAACAACCAGCTCACCCAGCTCAGCTCCGCCCGCACGGAGATCGCCGCGGTCGACGTGAACCCGGGCTGGGTCACCCGTAGCGCCGAGCAGGAGTTGGCCACCACCTCCGGCAGTTCGTCGTTGCTGCTCGCCGGTGGGCTGCTCGGTGGGACCGTGATCGGTCTGGTGCTCGCCTTCCTGTGGGAGTCGGCGGACCGGCGCATCCGCAGCGTGGCCGATGCGCGGGACAGCACCGGCCTGCCGCTGCTGGGCACCGTCCGCCGCGCCCGGCTACGCGGCCGGGCGGTCGACGCCGACATCCGCTACGTGGCGATGGCCGTCGCCGAGCGGGTACGCCAACCCGCCCGGGTCGCCGTGGTGACCGCCCGGGAGGACGCCACCGCGATCACCGCCGGGCTCGCGGTCGCCCTCGCCGTCGCCGGGCGGGAGGTGTTCGTGGCCGACGACAGCGGCCGGATCGATCGGCTGCGGGCCACGGTGCTCACCGACCGGGGCCGGTTGCCGGCGGCCATCGACCCGACCCGACCCGCCGTGCCCAAGCCCCGCACCGCCGGCACGGACACCGACGACGGTCCGACCGAGGTGATCACCCGACGTCCCTCCCCGCATCCGGTCGGCGCCCGACCCTCGACCGACCCGGAAGCCACGCTCACCCTGCCCCGCGTCGCGAAGACCGTCAGCAGTAGCGAGAACGGACGGGCCACCGGCGACGAGCAGGTGGTGGTGGGCGCCGGCAGCGTGCGGTTCGGCACCTGGCGGCAGGGTGCCGACCAGCGTCTGGTGCTGTACAACGCCCCGCCGGCCGAGGCCGACGAGCGGGGTGTGGCGGCGGCCCGGCAGGGGACCGCCGTGGTCGTGGTCGAACGCGACCGCACCCGTCAGGCCGACCTGCGCCGGCTCGCCGAGCGGCTGCGGGCGGCCGGGGTCAACCCGCTGGGCTTCGTGCTGTGCCGCAGCGGGCGGAGCTGAGGCGTGCCGCTGACCCGCGCCCCGGCGACCACCGAGCCGCCCCTACCGGCCAGCGCCGCTACCCGCCCCCCGTCCGCCGCGCCGCCCCGACTGCCGCTGTGGCCGTTGGTGGCGATGTTCGGGCTGGTGCCGCTCTGGTGGGTGGCCGGCGCCTTCTACCTCGGTTGGCCGCTACTGGGTGCCCTGCTGTTCACCTTGCTGGCCACCCGGGGCCGGGTGCCGCTGCCCCCCGCCACGGGGATCTGGCTGCTTTTCGTGGCCCTCGTGGTGGTCAGCGCGACCCGACTGGCGGCGCCGACCTCGCTGCCCACCTTCGTGCTGCGGCTGGCGTTCTACCTCACCGCGCTCGTCGTCGCGGTCTACGTCTACACCGTCGCCCGGGAGCGTCCCGATCAGGCCGCCGTGCTGGTGCCGCTGTGCGCGTTCTGGTTCGCGCTTGTCGCGCTGGGCTGGCTGGGCGTGCTGGTGCCGCGCCTGGAACTGGCCACCCCGGTCGAGGCGCTGCTGCCGCCGGGCGTGTCCGGGGTGCCGTTCATCAGCGACATGGTCCACCTGAGCACCGCGGAGTACAGCACCCGGTCGCTCAACCCGATCTACCGCCCGGCGGCTCCGTACGCGTACACCAACAACTACGGCAGCGCGTACGCGATGACGTTGCCGTGCGTGGTCGCGTACACCATGATGCGGCGGCGCGGCCTGCTGCGCTGGGCGCTGCTGGCGTCGTTGCCGGTGTCGCTGGTCCCGGCGTTCCTCACGCTCAACCGGGCGATGTTCCTCAGCCTCGGCGTCGGGCTCGCCGTGCTCGGAGTGCGGGCGGCGCTGCGCGGCAACATCCGGGTGGCCGCCTCCATCGGTGGGATGGTGGTACTCGGCGGCATCGCCAGCCTGTTCATCCCGGTCGCCGAGCTGATCGGCAATCGGGTCGAGTCCAGCGACACCAACACCGACCGGCTCTCGCTCTACGCCGAGGTGCTGCGCCGGGTGGGTGACTCGCCCTGGCTGGGCTACGGCGCGCCGATGGAGGTGGACACCGTCACCGCCGACGCGCCGATCGGCACCCAGGGTCAGTTGTGGATGGTGTTGTTCAGCCACGGCGTACCGGCCCTGCTCTGCTTTCTGGGCTGGTTCGTCGCCGCCGCGCTGAGCTGCGCCCGGGCCACCTCGGCGGCGGGGCAGTGGCTCTCCGTCGTCCCGCTGATCTGTCTGGTACAGGTGCCCTTCTACGGGATGGCCAACCAGAACCTCGCGGTGGCCTTCTTCGCGGTGGCCTTCGCGTTCGCGCTCTGCGAACGGGAACGCCGTACCGCACCGGGTGGGTCGTCGCGGCGGGCGGCGGTGGTGCCGGCGTGACGGCGACCACCAGCCCACCGACGGGCGAGGATCCCGCGCGTACGGCCGGCGCCGTCGCCGCCACGGCGGCGGTGGACGGGGCGGCCGAGACCCGGCGCAGCACCCGCAGCGGGGTGGCCGGGCTGCTCGGCGCGGCGACAAGTGGTCTGTTCGGCTTCGTGCTCGCGGTGGTCATCACCCGCGGCTACGGCACCACCGGGGCGGGCGCGTTCTTCGCCGCCATCGGCGTGGTGACCGTCGCCGCCGCGATCTGCACCCTCGGCGCGGAGACCGGTCTGATCTGGGCGTTGCCGCGCCGACGGGCCGGTGCCGCCGGGGACGGTGCCCGGGCGCTGCCGGTCGCCATGATCCCACCGTTGCTGGTGGCCGTGCTGGTGGCGGTGGGCGGCGCGTGGGTGGCCGGGCCGCTCGCGGGTCGGCTGCTGGGCCCGGCGGGCGGGCCGCTGCTGGTGGTGACCTTCGCGGCGGTGCCCGTGGTGGTCGCGATGAACCTGCTGCTGGCGGTCGTGCGCTGCGTCCGCCCGATGCGGTCCTACGTCGCGGTCCAGTTCCTGCTGCTGCCGGTCGCCCGTCCACTGCTCGTCGGCGCGGCGGTGCTCGCCGGTGGCGGGCTGCTGGCGGGGATGACCGGCTGGCTGGTGCCCGCCGCCATGGCACTGCTGGTGTGCCTGATCCTGGTCGCCGGGCCGCTCGGGATCGGCGCCGGCGCCCGGCTGCGTCCGCGGCCCGGCGACTGGGCCACGTTCTGGCGGTTCGCGCTGCCCCGCGCCGCCTCGGCGGCGATCGACGCGGGCAGCATGTGGATCGGTGTGTTGCTCACCTCGGCCCTGGCCGGCCCGGCCGACGCCGGTGTCTTCGGTGCCGTCGGCCGCTACGTCCTCGCCGGCCAACTCGCCATGCAGGGGCTGCGGGTGGCCACCGCCCCGCAACTGTCGCGGCTGCTCGGTCGGGGCGAGCGGGTCGCCGCCGCCGCGGTGCACCGGCAGCTGACCGGCTGGGGCCTGGTGCTCTCCTGGCCGGTGTACCTGCTGCTCGCCGTCTTCGCACCGGCCTTCCTGGCGCTGTTCGGCCCGGAGTTCACCGCCGGCGCCGCCGCGATGACGGTGCTGGCCCTGGCGATGCTCGTCAACACCGGGGTCGGCAACGTGCAGAGTCTGCTGCTGATGGGCGGGCGCAGCGGCCTGCACCTGGCCGCGGCACTGGCCGGACTGCTCGTCACCGTCGGCGGCGGGATGGCGCTGATCCCCGCCCACGGGGCGACCGGGGCGGCGGTGGCGTGGGCCGCCGGCATCGTGACCGAGAACCTCTGCGCGGCCACCTTCGCCCGGCTGGTGGTGCGCCAACCCCTGGTCGACGCCCGGATGCTCGCCGCGGCGGCGACCACCGTGGCGGGGGTCGGGTTGGCGGCGGTGGCCGGCCTGGCGGTGGCGGGCCGCGACATCGCCGGACTGCTGCTCGCGGTGGCCACGCTCGCCACCGTGTGCGTCGGCTTGTTGACGTTGTCCCGGGTGCGGCGCGGCATCCGGGTGACCATGGTGCAGATCCGTGGCCAGGCGCCGGCCGGCGCCCCGCCACGGACATCGAAGGGCAGGTGAATTCGTCGTGTCGTCCATTAGGGACCGGGTGAAGCAGTTGGTGCCGACCCAGGTGACGAACCGGGTACGGGAAAGCCTCGTCGACTACGGGGTACGCACCAGCGACCGGCGGCCGTTGCCGGACTTCCTCATCATCGGCACCAAACGCGGCGGCACCACCTCACTGTGGAACTACCTGATCCAGCATCCGCTGGTACCCCGGCTCTTTCCCGCCTGGAACACGAAGTCCTCGCACTACTTCGAGGAGCACTGGAGTCGCGGGGAGGCGTGGTACCGCTCGCACTTCCCGACCCAGCGGCAGCGGGAGGCACTGGAGAACCGCCACGACGGTCCGGTCCGCGTCGGTGAGGCCGCCCCGCTGTACATGTTCCATCCGCTGGCCGCCGAGCGGGTCAGTGCGCTGATGCCCTCGGTGCGACTGATCGTGCTGCTGCGCGACCCGGTGGAACGGGCCTACTCGCACTGGAAGGAACGGCGGACCAACGGCGTGGAGCCGCTGGACTTCGCTGCCGCGCTGGCCGCCGAGGAGGAGCGCACGGCGGGGGAGCGGGAACGGCTGATCGCCGAACCCAACCACTTCAGCGAGCCCTACGACTGGTACACCTACCGGGCGCGGGGCCGGTACCTGGAGCATCTGCAACCGTGGCTGGAGCGCTTCGACCGCGGCCAGCTCCTCTTCCTGCCCAGCGAGGAGCTGTACGCCGACGCGCGGGCGACCTACCGGCGCACCCTGGACTTCCTCGGCCTGCCCCCGTTCGACCTGCCCAACTTCAAGGTCTACAACGACCGGCGGTCCGCGCCCCTGGAGCCGGCGCTGCGTGCCGAGCTGACCGCGTACTACCGCCCGCACAACGAGGCGTTGCGGCAGCGGCTGGGGTTGCGGCTCGACTGGCCGGACCGGGTCGCGTGACCGCCTCGGCCACCACCACGGGCGATCCGCGCAGCCGGGACGACGGGCTGGGCTGGGTCACCCGGGCGGTCTTCTCCGACGCCCGGATCGCGGTGACCGTGGACGCCGAGCCACCGGCCGGGCACACCGTCGTGGTCCGGTACGCGGTGGTGCCGTCGGTGGCCCGGGCCCGCTTCCTGCTGCCGTTGGGTCGCCCCCGGGTCGCGGCGGCGGCGCTGCTGTCGTACAACGCTCTGCGCCCGGCGAAGCTGCGCGCGGCGCGGGCGGTGCTCGGTGTGGCGGCGCGGGCCGGCGCGGTGGACCGGGCGCCCTTTCCGGTGCTGACCGTGGCGGTGCCGGTCGGGCTCGATCCGGCGGAGGTGCTGCTCGCCGCGCGGGTCGGTGCCGAACTCGGCACACCGGTGCACGCGGCCTTCGGGGTGCGTCCGCCGGATCCGAACCACAAGCCGACGCTGCAACTGTTCGACGACCGGGGCGAACCGCGCGGGTACGCGAAGATCGGCTGGAACGACGCCACGCGGGCGCTGGTCACCGCCGAGGCCGCGGCGCTGCGGGAGGTCGCCGGCCTGGCCGGGACGGCCGGGCACCCCGGCACCACGCGCCTGCTCACCGAGTTCGCCTGGGCCGGGCAGGCGGTGGCGGTGGTCGAGCCGCTGCCGGCGCGGATCCGGGGGCTGTCCATCGACGCGCCGCCCGACCTGACGGCGCTGCTCGCGGTGGCCCGGCGTGGTCGCCCGCCGGCGCCGGCCCGGCCGCTGGCCGGCTCACCGTTCCTGGCCCGCCTGACCGAGCAGGCGCGGCGGGCCGCGGACACCGTCGGCGAGCGTGCGTCGGCCGCCGTCGCCGACCTGGCCCGCCGGCACGGTGACGTCGCCGTCGAGTTCGGCCACTGGCACGGCGACTGGGTGCCGTGGAACCTCGGCCGGCACGAGGGAGAACTCATCGCCTGGGACTGGGAGCACAGCGGGCCGGAGGTGCCCGTCGGGTTCGACCTGACCCACGACGCGTTCCAGCGGGCGCTCGTGGCGCGCGGCGAACCGGCCGCTGCGGCGGCCCGGCAGGTCGACACCTGGCTGGACCGGCACGGCGACGCGCTAAGGCTGGACCGGGCCGGGCAGCGGCTGGTGGCCGATGCCTACCTGCTGGAGATGTGGTTGCGGACCTGGCGGCTGGCCGACGCCGGTGCCGGCTGGAACCCGGCGCTGCATCCCGCCCTGCTGGACACCATTTCGAACCGACACAGCTGACCGACACGTCAAGCGGACTTGTGGGGAGTCGCGTGGACAACACCAAACTGGGAGCCGATCAGCAGCCGGTGTTGCTGCTGGTCGGGTCGAGCGGAGGGCACCTGGCGCAGTTGCTGGCGCTGCGGCCCTGGTACGAGACCTGGCGGCGCTGCTGGGTCACCTTCGACACGCCGGAGGCGCTGTCGCTGCTGGCCGGGGAGGACGTCGTTCCGGCGTACCATCCCACCACCCGTCACCTGGGCAACCTGCTGCGCAACGCGTGGTTGGCCGTCCGGGTGTTGCGGCGACGGCGGGTCGCCGCGGTGGTCACCACCGGCGCGGGCGTGGCGGTGCCGTTCGTCGTGCTGGCCCGGCTGCGCCGCATCCCGACCGTCTACATCGAGGTCTACGACCGGATCGACACACCGACGCTGACCGCCCGGCTGTGCCGACCGTTCCTGTCGGCGATGCTCGTGCAGTGGGAGGAGCAGCGCCGCCAGTACCCGGAGGCCACCGTCGTGGGGACGCTGCTGTGAGCGGCGACGCGCCCGGCGACGGGCACCGCGTCACGCCGCTGCGGCCCCGCCCTACTCCCGACGAGCCGACGGTACGCGTACCGGAGCCCCGCGAGGCGCGCACCGACGGCCGGCCACAGGTGCTGGTGGCCGTCGGCACCGACAAGCATCCGTTCGACCGGCTGGTCGACTGGCTGCGCCACTGGCACGACGAGATCGCCGGCGAGGTTCGGCTGACCGTGCAGCACGGACACACCCGGGCCGCCGACCTGCCCGACGCGGTGCCGTTCCTCGGTCACGCCGAGTTGCAGGCGGCGATGGCCCGGGCCGACCTGGTGGTCTGCCACGGTGGCCCGGCCACCATCCTGGAGGCCCGCCGGCACGGACACCTGCCGATCGTGGTGCCCCGCGACCCGACCCGTGGCGAGCACGTCGACGACCATCAGCTGTTGTTCGCCCGCCGACTCGGCGCGGCCGGCCTGGTGGCGCTCTGCGAGTCCCGGCAGGAGCTGCTGGACACGCTGGCCACCGGTCTCGCCGACCGGGCCCGGTTCACCGTCGCCGTGGACGCCGATGCGGCCGACGGGCGGCGGGCCGCGGTGCGGCGGGTGGGAGTGATCGTGGAGGACCTGGTGGCCGCCGCGCAGCGGCAGCACCGACCCTGGTGGCGGCCGTGGCGCGGCCCGAACGGAAGGCGGAAGCCGTGACCCAGTACCCGAGCGTGAGCGCGGTGGTGCCCACCCGCGACCGACCCGAGCTGCTGCGGGCCGCGGTACGGGCCATCGTCGCGCAGGACTACCCGGCTGCGGTCGAGGTGGTCGTGGTGTACGACCAGTCCGAACCGGACGCCTCCCTGGCCGAGCTCTCGGCTCCGAACCGGCCGGTGCGGGTGGTCACCAACTCGCGGACCCCGGGCCTGGCCGGCGCCCGCAACACCGGCACCCTGGCCGCCACCGGTGAGCTGGTCGCCTTCTGCGACGACGACGACGAGTGGCTGCCCGGCAAGCTGCGCGCCCAGGTCGACGCCCTGAACGCGGTGCCCGGCGCCGAGTTCGTCAGCTGCGGAATCCGGGTCAGCTACGACGGGCACACCGTCGAGCGGGTGCTGGACCGCGACTCGATCAGCCTGGCCGAGCTGCTGCGGGACCGGATGACCGAGCTGCACCCGTCGACCTTCGTCATCCGGGCGTCGGCGCTGCGGGACGGGTTCGGGCTCGTCGACGAGGAGATTCCGGGCAGCTACGCCGAGGACTACGAGTTCCTGCTCCGGGCCGCCCGCAGCGCCCCGCTGGTCAACCTGCGCACTCCGTACGTGGTGGTGCGCTGGCACAAGCGGTCCTACTTCGCCCAGCGGTGGGACACCATCTCCGAGGCGTTGCAGTGGCTGCTGGACCGCTATCCCGAGTTCGCCAGCCAACCGGCGGGGCAGGCCCGGGTCACCGGGCAGATCGCCTTCGCCCGCGCGGCGTCGGGCGACTCCCGGGGGGCGGTGCGCTGGGCCCGGCGGACCATCCGGCGCAACCCACGCGAACCCCGGGCCTACCTGGCCCTGGCGGTCGCCGGGCGGGTGGTCCGCGCCGACACGGTGCTGCGCACCCTGCACCGACGCGGCCGAGGCATCTGACCCGCCTGCCCCGCCTGTCGCGTCCGGAGGGCGGGACGCGACGGGCGGCGCGGGGTGCCGGGCTCCGGGCGTGACAGACTCATGGCTGTGTTGCGTTGGTTGACCGCAGGGGAATCGCACGGACCCGCTCTCGTCGCGTTGCTGGAGGGGGTGCCGGCCGGTGTCGAGGTGACCTCCACCGACATTGTCGGGGAGCTGGCCCGCCGCCGGCTCGGCTACGGCCGGGGTGCCCGGATGGCCTTCGAGCAGGACGAGATCGAGATCATCGGCGGCCTGCGGCACGGCGTCACCCTGGGCAGCCCGGTCGCCGTCCGGGTCGGCAACTCCGAGTGGCCCAAGTGGCGCACCGTGATGGCCGCCGACCCGGTCGACCCGGACGAGCTGGCCCGGCAGTCGCGCAACGCGCCGCTGACCCGGCCCCGGCCCGGCCACGCCGACCTGGCCGGCATGCAGAAGTACGGCCACACCGACGCCCGGCCGATCCTGGAGCGGGCCAGCGCGCGGGAGACCGCCGCCCGGGTCGCCGTCGGCACGGTGGCCAAGGCGCTGGTGCGTCAGGCCCTCGGCATCGAGATCGTCTCGCACGTGGTCGAGCTGGGCCCGGTCGCCGTCAAGCCGGGGCTGCGACCCCGGCCGGAGGACGCCGAGCGGATCGACGCCGACCCGCTGCGCTGCCTCGACGCGGAGGCCAGCGCCCGGATGGTCGCCGAGGTCGACGCCGCGAAGAAGGCCGCCGACACCCTCGGCGGCGTCGTGGAGGTGCTGGCGTACGGCGTACCGCCCGGTCTGGGCAGCCACGTGCAGTGGGACCGCAAGCTCGACGCCCGGCTGGCCACCGCGCTGATGTCGATTCAGGCGATCAAGGGTGTGGAGATCGGCGACGGCTGGCAGCAGGCCCGGTCCCGGGGCTCCGAGGCGCACGACGAGATCGTGCCCACCGCCACCGGCGTACGCCGGGTCACCGACCGGGCCGGCGGCCTCGAGGGCGGCATCACCACCGGCGAGCCGCTGCGGGTGAAGGCGGCGATGAAGCCGATCTCCTCGCTGAACCGGGCGCTGGCCACGGTGGACGTGACGACCGGTGAGCCGGCCACCGCCATCAACCAGCGCTCCGACGTCTGCGCGGTACCGGCTGCCGCCGTGGTCGCCGAGGCGATGGTGGCGCTGGTGCTGGCGGAGGCGGCGGTGGAGAAGTTCGGTGGTGACTCGGTCGCCGAGATGCGCCGTAACCTGGCCGGTTACCTCGACGCGCTGGTGATCCGGTGACCGCTCCGACCCGGCCGGTCTGCGTGCTGGTCGGCGCGCCCGGTTCCGGCAAGACCACGATCGGGCAGGGCCTGGCGGAGGCGCTCGGCGTCGAGTTCCGGGACACCGATGCCGACATCGAGCGCCTCGCCGGCAAGCCGATCCCGGAGATCTTCGTCGACGAGGGGGAGGAGCACTTCCGTACCCTCGAACGGGCGGCCCTGGCCGCGGCGCTGGCCTCCTGCTCCGGGGTGCTCGCCCTCGGCGGCGGCGCGGTGCTGGCCGAGGAGAACCGGGCCGCGCTCGTCGGTCACCGGGTGGTGCACCTCTCCGTCGAACTGCCGGACGCGGTGAAGCGGGTCGGTCTCGGCGTCGGCCGGCCGCTGCTGGCGATCAACCCCCGGGCCACCCTCAAACACCTGATGGACCAACGCCGACCGCTGTACGCCGAGGTCGCCACCGCCACGGTCGTCACCGACGGCCGCACCCCCGAGGAGATCGTCGCCGAGATCATCCCCCTGCTGAAGCCGTAGCGCCGGGGCCGGGCGACGTCTGCGGTTGCGCGCGGGCCGCAGAGATCAGGAGCCGACGGTGACGGCGGTGCCGACCGTCTGGCGATGTGGCCCGGGACGCCAGGTGGTCAGCAGGGCCAGGGCGAGCAGGATCTCGGCGAGGTCGCCACCGTAGTACATCACCGTCGCGCCGGCGCGCAGGTGCTCCGTGGTCGCCGGCACGTCGACCAGCATGCCCGCGTACATCAGTTGGGCGAGGCTGGCGTGGGCGACCACCGCCGCGCCGAGCACCACCAGCCGGACCGGCACCCGGGCCCGGTGCGGGTAGGGTTCCGGGCCGGCGATCGACCAGGTGAACAGCAGCCCGCTGAGCAGGAAGTGCAGGTTGACCAGGTCGTGCAGGGCCGCGCTGTCGAGGGTGGCCCGGTACAGCGGGGTGAGGTAGAGCAGCCACACCCCGCCGGCGGTGAGCAGCAGCCCGGTGACCGGGTGGGTCAGCGGTCGCAGCGCCGGCCGGCCCAGCACCCGCAGTGCCGCCCGCCCGGCCCGCCGGTCGAGGCAGCGCAGGGCCAGGATGCCGGGTGCGCCGAGCACCAGCCCCAGCGGTGCCAGCATGCCGAGCAGCAGATGCTGCCACATGTGTCCGGCGAAGTCGTCGGTCGGCACCAGCAGAGCGATGGCGAGCAGGGCGCACCCGCCGGCGAAGGCGGCCGTGCGCCAGTGGCTCCAGCCGGCCCGGTCGGGGGCGCGTTGCCGCAGTGCGGCGGCCAGGTAGAGCCAGCCGGCCAGCAGCGGTACGAGAAGTGCCGGGCCGACCGTGGTGCCGTGCTCGGTGCCGTGCGCCGAGACCAGGGCCGGGCCCACCACCAGCGGCGGGCTCACCCCGGTCGGCCCCGGGTCCGCGTCCGCCGCTCGTCGGCACCGGCGTCGACGGCGGTGGCGCGGCGCTGCACGAGCCAGCCGACGACGATCAGCACCACGCCCAACGCGAGGAAGCCGAGATCCCACCAGAGTTGGTGTTCGCCCGCGCGGACGTGGTGGATGCCCAGGATGTGGTGGTCGATGACGCCTTCGATCAGGTTGAATAGCCCCCACCCGATCAGCGCCCAGCCCCACAGCATGGGCGAACGCCACAGCCGGCCGCGGGAGCGGGTCACCCGCGAGTAGAGCATCGCGAGCCCGGTGAGTACGGCCACCCAGGCCACCACGTGGAACAGGCCGTCCCAGACGGTGTTCATCTCCAGCCCCGCGACGGTGTCCACCGGGTACTCGCGCACCCCGATGTTGTCGCTGCCGGTGCTGCTGAGCATGTGGTGCCACTGGAAGACCTGGTGCAGCAGGATGCCGTCGACGAAGCCGCCGAGGCCGAAGCCGAGGATGGTGGCGGGCAGCCGGATGTCCGCACCGTCGATCGTCCGCCCGCTCATGTCGACTCCCTCTCGCCCGTGACCCCCCGGCTGCCCGTGCCCGCTGTGCGGATCGCTAAACGTTGTTCCACCCCTCGGGCACCCCGGTGGCGGCGCGGGTCGGATCGGTGGTGGGTGGGCTAGGCTCCCGGCGATGGACGAGGTGACCCGGATCCCGGTCGGCGGCGACCGACCGTACGACGTGCTGGTCGGCCGCGACCTGCTCGGTGCGCTGCCCGGTCTGCTGCCCGACGCCACCCGGGCGGCGGTGCTGCACACGCCGCCGCTGAAGGAACTGGCCGACGCGGTCGGCGCCAACCTGGCGGCGGCCGGGGTGACACCCCTGCTGATCGAGGTACCCGACGCCGAGGCCGGCAAGCATGTCGACGTGGCGGCGCAGTGCTGGGACCGGCTCGGCGAGGCGGGGTTCACCCGTACCGACGCGGTGGTCGGCCTCGGTGGTGGTGCCGTCACCGACCTGGCGGGGTTCGTGGCGGCGTGCTGGCTGCGCGGGGTGCGCTGGGTGCCGGTGGCCACCTCGTTGCTCGGCATGGTCGACGCGGCGGTCGGCGGCAAGACCGGGATCAACACCGCCGCCGGCAAGAACCTCGTCGGTGCCTTCCACCCGCCGGTCGGTGTGCTGGCCGACCTCGCCACGCTGGACAGCCTCCCGTCGGCCGACCTGGCCGCCGGCCTGGCCGAGGTGGTCAAGTGCGGCTTCATCGCCGACCCGGCCATCCTCGACCTGGTCGAGGCCGACCCGGCCGCCGCGACCGACCCGGCCGGGCCGGTCACCCGGGAGCTGATCGAGCGGGCCATCCGGGTCAAGGCCGACGTGGTCGCGGGAGACCTGCGTGAGTCGGGCGTACGGGAGGTGCTCAACTACGGGCACACGCTGGCCCACGCGATCGAGAAGGTCGAGGGGTACCGCTGGCGGCATGGTCACGCGGTGTCGGTCGGCCTGGTGTACGCCGCCGAGCTGGCCCGCCTCGCCGGCCGGTTGGACGCGGCCACCGCGGCGCGGCACCGTGCCGTGCTGACAGCGCTCGACCTGCCGACCGGCTACCACGCCGACGCGTGGCCCCGCCTGCTGGCCACCATGCGGGTCGACAAGAAGGCCCGGGGCAGCCGGCTGCGCTTCGTGGTGCTCGACGAGTTGGCCCGCCCGGCGATCCTCGACGGCCCGGACGACGACCTGCTGCACGCCGCCTACGCCGCGGTGTCCCGGTGAGCGCGAGGAGTGAGCCGGGTTTGCGAGCCCCGCAGTCGCGAACGGAGGGGGTTCGGTGAGCGCGAGGAGTGAGCCGGGTTTGCGAGCCCCGCAGTCGCGAACGGAGGACGGCTCGATGACCATGCGGGTGTACGTGCTCAACGGGCCGAACCTGGGCCGGCTGGGCACCCGCCAGGTCGACGTGTACGGGGTGACCAGCTATGCCGACCTGGTGAAGCTGTGCGAGACGACCGGCCGGGACCTGGGCCTGGACGTCGTCGTGCGGCAGACCGACGCCGAGCACGAGTTGCTCGGTTGGCTGCACGCCGCCGCCGACGAGGGTGCCGCCGTGGTGCTCAACCCGGCGGCCTGGTCGCACTACTCGATCGCGGTGCGGGACGCCTGCGCGATGCTTCGTGGGCCGCTGGTGGAGGTGCACATCTCCAACATCCACGCCCGCGAGGAGTTCCGACACCACTCGGTCGTCTCGGCGGTGGCGACCGGCGTGATCTGCGGGCTGGGCGTCGATGGCTACCGTCTCGCCCTGCACCACCTGGCCAACCGCCGCGACCAGCCCGCCTGAGTCCGGCCTGGCCTGAGTCCGGCCCGGCTGGCGTGCGCTCCGCTTCGCGCCCAGCCCGCGCTGACACCTTCCCGACGCCTCATGCTCACCACCCCACTACGTTCGGTGTCGCATACCCTCGGTGACGAGCCGCCGCCCCCGCCCAACTCCCCCTCGCGTCCTTTGCTCTGCTTCAACCCACGCACTAGCGGCTGACCAGCACCTTCCTGACGCGGTGGAGCGACGATGTGAGGCGTTGCTGTCACGGAAGGTGACTGTTGCGTGGGTTGAAGCAGAGCAAAGGGGCCGACTGGTAGTGGGGGTGCGGGGCGGAGCATTACTGACTGTGCCAGGCACGGCGTGCTAGCCGTGCGTGTCACGCTGGGCCGCGCCGGACCCCGCTACGCCGGGCCGGACGCTTCCACGCCGGGCCGGACCCCGCCACGCCGCGCCGGATCTCGTCACGCCGCGCCAGACCTCGTCACGCCGTGCGGACTGCGGGGGGGCTGGTTGGACGGGGTGGGCGGCCAGCAGCGGGCGACGGCGGTCGGCGGGCCGCGGAGCGGCTAGTAGACTTGCCAGGTCTGTCCGCCAAATGATGATCAAGGCAGGAAATGGCCACCACCAACGACCTGAAGAACGGCCTGGTACTCAACCTCGACGGGGAGCTCTGGGCCGTCGTCGAGTTCCAGCACGTCAAGCCCGGTAAGGGTGGTGCGTTCGTGCGTACCACGCTGAAGAACGTGCTCTCCGGCAAGGTGGTCGACAAGACCTTCAACGCGGGCACCAAGGTTGAGACCGCGACCGTCGACAAGCGCACGATGCAGTATCTCTACGCCGACGGCGAGGACTACGTCTTCATGGACATGGAGACGTTCGACCAGATCACGGTAATGGGCGGGACGGTCGGCGAGGCCGCCAACTACCTGCTGCCGGAGGCCGAGGCGATCGTGGCCACCCACGAGGGCGTGCCGCTCTACATCGAGTTGCCGACCTCGGTCGTGCTGGAGGTCACCTACACCGAGCCGGGTCTGCAGGGCGACCGTTCCACCGGCGGTAACAAGCCGGCGACGGTGGAGACGGGCGCGACCGTCCAGGTGCCGCTCTTCGTCACCACCGGCGAGAAGATCAAGGTCGACACCCGCGACGGCCGTTACCTCGGCCGCGCCTGATGTCCGAGGGTCCGAAGCAGCAGATGCCGGCGCGCCGCAAGGCGCGTAAGCGCGCGTTGGACGTGCTCTTCGAGGCCGACCTGCGTGATCGTCCGCCGGTCGAGGTGCTGGCCGGCTACGTCGAGCGGATCGAGAAGCCGCGCCCCGACCACCTGGGGTACGCGGTCGGCCTGGTCGAGGGGGTGGCCGGGCATCTGGACCGGATCGACGAGCTGATCTCCAGCTACGCCGAGGGCTGGACGCTCGACCGGATGCCGGTGGTCGACCGTAACCTCGCCCGGATCGCGGTCTACGAGCTGCTCTACCTGGACGAGATCGACGACGCGGTGGCGATCAGCGAGGCGGTGGAGTTGGCGCGGCAGATGTCGACCGACGACTCGCCGCGCTTCCTCAACGGTCTGCTCGGCCGGATCGCGGAGTACGCCACCCGCTGAGGTGGGCAGCGGTCCCCGGTGACCGCCGGCACCTGCGACGACAGCGACGAAAGGGGCCCGTGCCGGACGGCACGGGCCCTTGTCGCGGGGTCGATCTCAGGAAGCGAAGAATGCCCGTGGGTCGGCGACCAGTACGCCGTGCTCGGTCAGCCGCTCGATCAGGCCGGACGGCGAGGCGTCGTAGACGATCGCGAGGGCACGCAGGTCGTCGGCGCGAATCGACAGCACCCGGCCGTTGTAGTCCCCGCGCTGCTGCTGGATGGCGCGCGCGTAGCGGGCCACGTAGGCGAGGTCCTCGCTGGCCTCGTCGTAGAGACGCTCCAGGTCCAGAACGATCTTGCTGGTGGGTTCGTGTCGTACCCCGCTGCCGTCGGGCAGCAACTCCGAGACCGGAACGCGGTAGAACTCGGCCAGCTCGGCCAGTCGGGACACCGTGACGGCCCGGTCGCCGCGCTCGTACGAGCCGACCACGACCGCCTTCCATCGCCCGTTCGACTTCTCCTCCACCCCCTGCAGGGACAGGCCCTGCTGCTGGCGGATGGAGCGCAGGCGGGCGCCCAGAGACTTGGCGTATTCAGAGGGCATTCGGACACTCCCAGTGCTGCTCGGGTTCTCCCAGCGATTCGCTACGGAGCGTGACGGTACGGGGATTCGTACACCTGGTCAAGTGGTCGCGATCTTCCCATGGTGCACTCCGGGTGACTTGTCCGGTTTCGTCTCGCTGACTGGCCAGTCAGCCAACGTCGACGGGGTTACGCCGTCGTACCTGGTGCCCGCGCGTCGAGGCGGCGACGACCACTGGTAACGTTGCCCAAGCCCCTCCGCCGGCCGCTCCTCGGCCGGCCGGGAGGTTCCGACGTCCTTTAACGACCCGTCCCGTGAGGCGGGGAAGGAGGTCCGCTGTGGCCTACCCACCGGCTGCCCGGTCGTCGCCGCCGCGACAACCCTCGGTGAAGGTGATCCTGACCAGCGCCGACCTGCACCGCGTGGTCGATCGCATCGCTCACCAGATCCTCGAGAAGACCCAGGGGGCGGCCGACACCGTGTTGCTCGGCATCCCCACCCGGGGTGCCCCGCTCGCCGACCGCCTCGCCGCCCGGATCAGTTCCTTCGAGGGCATCTCCGTGCCGGTCGGCGTGCTCGACATCACTCTCTACCGCGACGACCTGCGCCGACACGCCACCCGCGCGGTCGGCCCGACCCAGTTGCCGGCCGGTGGCATCGACGGCAAACGGGTGATCCTCGTCGATGACGTCCTCTTCTCCGGCCGGACCGTCCGGGCCGCCCTCGACGCGCTCGGCGACCTGGGGCGGCCCGCCTCGGTGCAACTCGCCGTGCTCGTCGACCGGGGACACCGGCAGCTACCGATCCGCGCCGACTACGTCGGCAAGAACATCCCGACGGCGCTCGCCGAGAACGTCAAGGTGACGCTGGCCGAGACCGACGGCGCGGACGAGGTCCGGCTCCACGGCGAGGAGACCCCCTCATGATCAGGCACCTGCTCTCCGGCGCGGACCTCGACGCCGACACCGCCACCCAGATCCTGGACACCGCCGCCGAGATGGCCGCGGTGGCCGGTCGTGAGGTCAAGAAGCTGCCCGCCTTGCGCGGCCGGACCGTGGTCAACCTCTTCTACGAGGACTCGACCCGTACCCGGATCTCGTTCGAGGCGGCGGCCAAGCGGCTCAGCGCCGATGTGATCAACTTTTCGGCGAAGGGTTCCAGCGTCGCCAAGGGCGAGAGCCTGAAGGACACCGCGTTGACCCTGCAGGCGATGGGGGCCGACGCGGTGGTGGTTCGCCACCCCGCCTCGGGTGCCCCGCACCGCCTCGCCGACTGGGTCGACGGTTCGGTGGTCAACGCGGGCGACGGCACCCACGAGCATCCCACCCAGGCGTTGCTCGACGCGTACACGATGCGGTCCCGGCTGGGACGGCTGGCCGGCCTGTCGGTGGCGGTGGTCGGCGACGTGCTGCACTCCCGGGTGGCGCGCTCCAACGTGTTGCTGCTGTCCACCCTCGGTGCCAAGGTGACGCTGGTCGGACCGCCCACGCTGATCCCGGTCGACATCGCCGCCGCCCTCGCCCCCGGTACCGACGTCTGCTACGACCTCGACGCGGTGCTGCCCACCTCGGACGTGGTGATGATGCTGCGGGTGCAGCGCGAGCGGATGAACGACTCCTACTTTCCGTCCGCCCGTGAGTACGCCCGCCGTTACGGACTGGACGGTCCGCGGATGGGCCGACTGCCCGAGCACGCCATCGTCATGCACCCCGGCCCGATGAACCGGGGCATGGAGATCACGCCGGAGGTCGCGGACTCGCCCCGCTCCACCATCGTCGAACAGGTCGCCAACGGTGTGTCCGTCCGGATGGCCGTCCTCTACCTGCTGCTCGGGGGGAACAACCGGTGAGCGCGAGGAGTGAGCCGGTTCTGCGAGCCCCGCAGTCGCGAACGAAGGAAGCACAGTGAACTCGTACCTGATCAGGAACGTCAGCGTCCTCGGCGCCGCACCGACCGACCTGCTGATCCGCGACGGTGTCGTCGCCGAGACCGGCGCGGGCCTCGCCGCGCCCGACGCCACGGTGGTCGAGGCCGACGGGCTGGTCGCCCTGCCCGGCCTGGTCGACCTGCACACCCACCTGCGCGAGCCCGGCCGGGAGGACGCCGAGACCGTCGAGACCGGTTCCCGGGCGGCGGCGCTCGGCGGCTACACCGCGGTCTGCGCGATGGCGAACACCTCGCCGGTGGCCGACACCGCGGGCGTGGTGGAACAGGTGTGGCGGCTCGGCCGCGAGGCCGGGCTGGTCGACGTGCAGCCGATCGGCGCGGTCACCGTCGGCCTGGCCGGCGAGCGGCTGGCCGAACTCGGCGCGATGGCCGACTCGGCGGCCCGGGTGCGGATCTTCTCCGACGACGGCCACTGCGTCGCCGACCCCCGGCTGATGCGTCGGGCGCTGGAGTACGTGAAGGCCTTCGACGGCATCATCGCCCAGCACGCCGAGGAGCCCCGGCTCACCGAGGGCGCACAGATGCACGAGGGTGAGGTCTCCACCCGGCTGGGTCTGACCGGTTGGCCGGCGGTCGCCGAGGAGGCGATCATCGCCCGGGACGTGCTGCTGGCCGAGCACGTGGGCAGCCGGCTGCACGTCTGCCACGTCTCCACCGCCGGCAGCGTCGAGGTGCTGCGCCACGCCAAGGCCCGGGGGGTACGCGTCACCGCCGAGGTGACCCCGCACCACCTGCTGCTCACCGACGCGCGTGCCGAGACCTACGACCCTGTCTTCAAGGTCAACCCGCCGCTGCGCACCGCCACCGACATCGCCGCGCTGCGGGCCGCCCTGGTCGACGGAGTGATCGACATCATCGCCACCGACCACGCCCCGCACGCCGTCGAGGACAAGGAGTGCGAGTGGGCGTACGCTCGGCCGGGCATGCTCGGGCTGGAGACGGCGCTGTCCATCGCGCTCGACGTGCTGGGTCCGCGGTGGGACCTGATCGCCGAGCGGATGTCCCGTACCCCGGCCCGGATCGCCGGGCTCACCGAACACGGCCACGACCCGGCCCCCGGCGCGCCGGCCACCCTGACCCTGGTCGACCCGGCTGCCCGCCGGGTGATCGAGCCGGCGGAACTGGCCAGCCGTAGCCGCAACACCCCGTACGCCCGGATGACGCTGCCGGGTCGCATCGTGGCGACCTTCCTGCGTGGCGAGGCGACGGTTCTGGACGGAAAGGCAGTCAAGTGATCCGAGCGAGGAGCGCAGCGCAGCGGAGCACCGCAGTCCGGATCGGAGGAACGGCATGAGTCGTAGGCGTCCAGCGATTCTCGTCCTGGAGGACGGGCGCACCTTCCACGGTGAGGCGTACGGCAGTGTCGGTGAGACCTTCGGCGAGGCGGTCTTCAACACCGGGATGACCGGTTACCAGGAGACGCTCACCGACCCGTCGTACCACCGTCAGGTGGTGGTGCAGACCGCACCGCACATCGGCAACACCGGCGTCAACACCTCCGACGACGAGTCGCGTCGGATCTGGGTGGCCGGCTACGTGGTGCGTGACCCGGCCCGGGTCAGCTCCAACTGGCGGGCCACCGGCGGACTGGAGGACCGGCTGGCCACCGAGGGGGTGGTCGGCATCAGCGGCGTCGACACCCGGGCGCTGACCCGCCACCTGCGCGAACGCGGCGCGATGCGGGTGGGCATCTCCAGTGTCGAGGACGACCCGCAGACGCTGCTCGACCGGGTCCGCCGGTCGCCGCAGATGCTCGGCGCGGACCTCTCCGCCGAGGTGACCACCGCGACGCCGTACGTGGTCGACGCCGAGGGCGAGCACCGGTTCACGGTGGCCGCGCTCGACCTGGGCATCAAGCGCAACGTGCCGCGGCGGCTCGCCGCGCGTGGCGTGACCACCCACGTGCTGCCGGCCCACTCGACGATCGAGGACCTGCTGGCCACCGGCGCCGACGCGGTCTTCTTCTCACCGGGCCCCGGCGACCCGGCGACCGCCGACGCTCCGGTCGCCCTGGCGCGGGAGGTGATGCGCCGCGAGGTGCCGCTGTTCGGCATCTGCTTCGGCAGCCAGATCCTCGGCCGGGCGCTCGGCTTCGGCACCTACAAGCTCGGCTACGGCCACCGGGGCATCAACCAGCCCGTGCTCGACCGGGCCACCGGCAAGGTGGAGGTGACCAGCCACAACCACGGCTTCGCCGTCGAGGTTCCGGGTGTCCGGGCCGGGGCGGTCGTGCCGGACCAGGTGATCGACACCGAGTTCGGTGGCGTCCAGGTGTCGCACGTCTGCCTCAACGACAACGTGGTCGAGGGGCTGCGGGCGCGCGACGTGCCCGCCTTCACCGTTCAGTACCACCCGGAGGCGGCGGCCGGCCCGCACGACGCGGACTATCTCTTCGACCGCTTCGCCGAGCTGATCGACGGCCGGGCTCTCAGTGGGGGACGTACCAATGCCTAAGCGGACCGATCTCAAGCACATCCTGGTGATCGGGTCGGGACCGATCGTCATCGGACAGGCCTGCGAGTTCGACTACTCGGGGACGCAGGCGTGCCGGGTGCTGCGTGCCGAGGGAATCCGGGTCAGCCTGGTCAACTCCAACCCGGCCACGATCATGACCGACCCGGAGTTCGCCGACGCCACCTACGTCGAGCCGATCACTCCGGAGTTCGTCGAGCTGGTCATCGCCAAGGAACGCCCGGACGCGGTACTGCCCACCCTGGGCGGGCAGACCGCCCTGAACACCGCCGTGGCCCTGCACGAGGCCGGGGTGCTGGAGAAGTACGGCGTCGAGCTGATCGGCGCGAACATCGACGCGATCCGGCGCGGCGAGGACCGGCAGCTGTTCAAGGAGATCGTGGCGAAGGCCGGCGTACGCCTCGGCGTGGCCGACCCGGCGGCGCTGGTGCCACGTTCGCGGGTCTGCCACTCGATGGACGAGGTCCGGGAGACCGTCGCCGAGCTGGGCCTGCCGGTGGTGATCCGGCCGTCGTTCACCATGGGCGGCCTCGGCTCGGGGATGGCGCACACCGACGCCGACCTGGACCGCATCGCGGGCACCGGCCTGGCCGCCAGCCCGGTGCACGAGGTGCTCATCGAGGAGAGCGTGCTCGGCTGGAAGGAGTACGAGCTCGAACTCATGCGGGACCGCCACGACAACGTGGTGGTGGTCTGCTCGATCGAGAACCTGGACCCGATGGGCGTGCACACCGGTGACAGCGTCACCGTGGCACCGGCCATGACGCTCACCGACCGGGAGTACCAGCACCTACGCGACCTGGGCATCGCGGTGCTGCGGGAGGTCGGCGTGGACACCGGGGGCTGCAACATCCAGTTCGCGGTGAACCCGGCCGACGGTCGCATCGTCGTCATCGAGATGAACCCGCGGGTGTCCCGCTCATCGGCGCTGGCGTCGAAGGCGACCGGCTTCCCGATCGCGAAGATCGCCGCGAAGCTGGCCATCGGCTACACCCTCGACGAGATCCCCAACGACATCACCCGCAAGACGCCGGCCGCGTTCGAGCCGACGCTCGACTACGTGGTGGTGAAGATCCCCCGGTTCGCGTTCGAGAAGTTCCCCGGCGCGGACCCGGAGCTGACCACCACGATGAAGTCGGTCGGCGAGGCGATGAGCCTCGGGCGCAACTTCACCGAGGCGCTGAACAAGGCCATGCGCTCGATGGAAACCAAGGCTTCCGGCTTCTGGACCGTGCCGGATCCGCAGGGCGCCACCAGGGAGAACACCCTCGCCGCGTTGGGCATGCCGCACGACGGGCGGCTCTACACGGTGGAGCGGGCGTTGCGACTGGGCGCCTCGATCGCCGAGGTCAGCGCCGCGTCCGGCGGCATCGACCCGTGGTTCCTGGACCAGATCGCCGCCCTTGTCGAGCTGCGTGCCGAGATCGTGGCGGCACCGGTGCTGGACGCGGAGCTGCTGCGTCGGGCGAAGCGGGCCGGCCTGTCCGACCGGCAGCTGGCCGCGCTGCGCCCCGAGCTGGCCGCCGAGGACGGGGTACGGAAGCTGCGGCACCGCCTCGGCATCCGGCCGGTGTACAAGACGGTGGACACCTGCGCCGCCGAGTTCGAGGCCATGACTCCCTACCACTACTCCTCGTACGACGCGGAGACCGAGGTGGTCGGCTCGGTGCGGCCCAAGGTGCTGATCCTGGGCTCCGGGCCGAACCGGATCGGACAGGGCATCGAGTTCGACTACTCCTGCGTGCACGCGGTTCAGGCGCTGCGCAGCGCCCCGATCGGCAGGGCCGCTGCGTCCGCTTCCGGCGCCGCAGGCGCCGGTTTCGAGACCGTGATGGTCAACTGCAACCCGGAGACCGTCTCCACCGACTACGACACCGCGGACCGGCTCTACTTCGAGCCGCTGACCTTCGAGGACGTGCTGGAGGTCTGGCACGCGGAGGACTCCTCCGGCCGGGCGGCCGGCGGGCCGGGCGTGGTCGGCGTGATCGTGCAGCTGGGCGGGCAGACGCCGCTCGGGCTGGCCCAGCGGCTCAAGGACGCCGGAGTGCCGGTGGTGGGTACCTCCCCGGAGTCGATCCACCTGGCCGAGGAGCGGGGCGCCTTCGGGTCGCTGCTGGCCCGGGCCGGCCTGCGCGCGCCGGCGCACGGCACCGCCACCTCGTACGACGAGGCGAAGGAGATCGCCGACGAGATCGGCTACCCGGTGCTGGTCCGGCCGTCGTACGTGCTCGGCGGTCGCGGCATGGAGATCGTGTACGACGACGCCACGCTGCGCGACTACATCGGCCGGGCCACCGACATCTCGCCCGACCACCCGGTGCTCGTCGACAGTTTCCTCGACGACGCCATCGAGATCGACGTGGACGCGCTCTGCGACGCCGACGGCGAGGTCTACCTCGGTGGGATCATGGAGCACATCGAGGAGGCGGGCATCCACTCCGGCGACTCCTCCTGCGCCCTGCCCCCGATCACCCTGGCCAGTTCGCACGTGGCCCAGGTCCGCCGCTACACCGAGGCGATCGCCCGGGGCATCGGCGTACGGGGGCTGCTCAACGTGCAGTACGCGCTCAAGGACGACGCGCTGTACGTGCTGGAGGCCAACCCGCGCGCCTCGCGTACCGTGCCGTTCGTCTCGAAGGCCACGGCGGTGCCGCTGGCCAAGGCGGCGGCCCGGATCGCGCTCGGCGCGACCCTGGCCGAGTTGCGCGCCGAGGGCATGTTGCCGGCGACCGGGGACGGTGGTTCGCTGCCGCCGGACGCCCCGATCGCGGTGAAGGAGGCGGTGCTGCCCTTCAAGCGGTTCCGCACCCCGGCCGGCAAGGGCGTGGACTCGCTGCTCGGCCCGGAGATGAAGTCGACCGGCGAGGTGATGGGGATCGACATCGCCTTCGGGCAGGCCTTCGCCAAGTCGCAGTCGGCGGCGTACGGTTCGTTGCCGACCGAGGGCAGGATCTTCGTCTCGGTGGCCAACCGGGACAAGCGCGGCATGATCTTCCCGATCAAGCGGCTGGCCGATCTCGGCTTCGACATCGTCGCGACCAGCGGTACCGCCGAAGTGCTGCGCCGGCACGGCATCGCCTGTGAACAGGTCCCGAAGCACTACGAGGCCGGCTCCGAGGACGACGCGGTGTCGCTGATCCTCGGCGGCCACGTCGCCCTGGTCGTCAACACGCCCCAGGGTTCCGGTGCCAGCGCCCGCTCCGACGGTTACGAGATCCGCAGTGCGGCGGTCACCGCCGACATCCCCTGCATCACCACCGTCCCCGGCGCCGCCGCCGCCGTCATGGGCATCGAGGCCCGAATCCGCGGCGACATGCAGGTACGCCCTCTCCAGTCCCTGCACGCCATCCTCCGGCCCACCCAGTGACCGCCCAGCTCTCGTTGATCATGAAGTTGTTGTCGGCCGCCTTGGCGTGTCGGGACAACAACTTCATGATCGACGCGTGGGTTTGGGGAGGGGTGGCGTGATCTTCGAGGGGACCGTGCGGCGGGGGTTGTTTCGGATCGGGGGCGGGGACGCGGAGGTGGCGCACGAGTTCACCCTGCGGCGGTTGGCCACGTTGTCCCGGATGCCGGTGGCGCTGGCGGCGGTGCGGGCCCGGTACGCGGTGGCGGCGCCGCGCACCGTGTTCGGAGTGCGGTTCGCCAATCCGGTCGGGCTGGCCGCCGGGATGGACAAGGACGGGGTGGCGCTGCCGGCGTGGCCGGCGCTGGGCTTCGGTTTCGTCGAGGTCGGCACGGTGACGGCGCGTCCGCAGCCGGGCAATCCCCGGCCCCGGCTGTTCCGGCTGGTCGACAGCGAGGCTGTGATCAACAGGATGGGTTTCAACAACGCCGGGGCGCAGGCGCTGGCGGACCGGCTCGCGGCGCTGCCACGTCCGCTCGGCGTACCGCTGGGAATCTCGCTGGGCAAGTCGAAGGTGACGGCCCTGGAGGACGCGGTGGAGGACTACCGGGAGTCCTACCGCGCGCTGCGCGATCACGGTGACTACTTCGCGGTCAACGTCTCCTCACCGAACACCCCGGGGCTGCGCGCGTTGCAGGACCGGGAGCACCTTGACGCGCTGCTCGCGGCGTTGGTGGGGGAGAAGCCGGTGCTGGTGAAGATCGCCCCCGACCTCACCGAGCCGGCCATCGCCGAGTTGCTCGAGGTGTGCCTGTCCCGAGGCGCCGCCGGAGTGATCGCCACGAACACCACCCTCGGACGGGACGGGCTGGCCCCGGCCGACCGGGGGCGCTCCGGCGAGGCCGGTGGGCTCTCCGGCCGTCCCCTGGCCGACCGGGCGCGGCAGGTGGTCGCCTTCGTGCACACCGAGACGGGCGGGCGACTGCCGGTGATCGGGGTGGGTGGCATCGTCGATCCCGACGACGCGACCCGGATGTTCGACGCCGGTGCGAGCCTGGTGCAGCTCTACACCGGCTTCATCTACCGTGGCCCGGCGCTGCCCCGCGCCGTCGCCCGCGCGGCCGCCGGTGCCGTACGTCCGGCCACGACCGGAGCCTGACGACACGGACACCACCTACTCACCACTGCCTTTGCTCTGCTTCACCCCACGCAACGGTTTCGGCGCAGCCGTCGTGCGTCCGGTGAAGCAGAGCAAAGGGGGGCACAAGGAGGGCTGATGACGCCGGAGGAGGTGCTTGCCGCCGACGCGGCGCACGTGTGGCATCCGTACGCGGCGTTGCCGCCGGCGGTGGCGCCGTACCTGGTGGACAGCGCCGAGGGGGTGCGGCTGCGGCTGGCCGACGGCCGTGAGCTGATCGACGGGATGTCCTCCTGGTGGGCGGCGATCCACGGCTACCGGCACCCGGTCCTGGACGCGGCCGTGGTCGACCAGGTGGGCCGGATGAGTCACGTCATGTTCGGCGGGCTGACCCACGCGCCGGCCGTGGAACTGGCTCGCACCCTGGTCGAGCTGACGCCCGACGGGCTGGAGCACGTGTTCCTGGCCGACTCCGGTTCGGTGAGTGTCGAGGTCGCCGTGAAGATGTGCCTGCAGTACCAGCGGGCCACCGGCCGGCCGCGGCGGCACCGGTTGGGCACGTGGCGGGGCGGGTACCACGGCGACACCTTCCATCCGATGAGCGTCTGCGACCCCGAGGGTGGCATGCACCACCTCTGGGGGGACGTGCTGCCGCGACAGGTCTTCGCCCCGGTACCGCCGGGCGGCTTCGACAGCCCGCCGGACCCGGCGTACGAGGCGGCGCTGATCGACGCGGTCGAGCGGCACGCCCACGAACTGGCCGCCGTGATCGTGGAGCCGGTGGTGCAGGGCGCGGGCGGGATGCGCTTCCACCATCCGCACTATCTGCGGGTGCTGCGCGAGGTGACCCGGGCACACGGAGTGCTGCTGATCTTCGACGAGATCGCCACCGGTTTCGGCCGTACCGGGACGATGTTCGCCGCCGAACACGCCGGAGTCACCCCGGACGTGCTCTGCGTCGGCAAGGCGCTCACCGGCGGCTACCTCACCCTGGCCGCGGCGCTGTGCACCGCCGAGGTCGCGCGGGGCATCCGCGCCGGCGGCGTGCTCGCGCACGGCCCGACGTTCATGGGCAACCCGCTCGCCTGCGCGGTCGCCAACGCGTCGCTGGGCCTGCTGCGGGCCGGGGACTGGTCCGGTCAGGTGGCGCGGCTCGATCGGGGGCTGCGGTCCGGGCTGACGCCGCTGCGCGGCGCGCCGGGCGTGGTGGACGTGCGCGTGTTCGGCGCCATCGGCGTGGTCGAACTGGACCACGAGGTGGATGTCGGCGCGGCCACGGCCGCCGCGGTGGCCCAGGGGGTGTGGCTGCGTCCGTTCCGGAACCTGGTCTACACGATGCCGCCGTACGTCACCACGGACGCCGACCTGGCGACCCTGGTGACGGGTGTCGCGGCAGCGATCACGGTGGGCTGAGTAGGCGGTCGCCGACGCTCGGCTCGATTTGAGTAGCCGTGCTCGGCAGGTGCCGGGAATTGGAGTAACCCGGCGGGGGTCTGAACCGAGCCTGCTGAGTAGGCGTGAACGGTGCAAATCCGGCACAGCACGAGAGGAAGGTACTGGCTATGGAGAGCTTCGGCGCCCGGCTGCACCGGGCGATGCACGAGCGCGGCCCGCTCTGCGTGGGGATCGACCCACATCCGGCGTTGCTGGCGCAGTGGGGTCTTGGCGACGATGTGGCCGGGCTCGATCGATTCGCCCGGACCGTCGTGGACGCCCTTGGTGACCGGGTTGCGGTGGTCAAGCCCCAGTCGGCGTTCTTCGAGCGGTTCGGGTCTCAAGGGATGGCGGTCCTTGAGTCAACTATCCGACAGTTACGAAATCTCGGCTCGCTCGTTCTGCTCGACGCCAAGCGCGGCGACATCGGCTCGACGGTCCGCGCGTACGCGTCGGCCTACCTTGATCCATCCAGCCCCATGTATGTCGACGCGGTGACCGCGAGCCCCTTCCTGGGGGTCGGCTCGCTGGCGCCGATGTTCGAGCTGGCTGCCGAGCACGGCGGTGGCGTCTTCGTCCTGGCGCTCACCTCCAACCCCGAGGGTGCCTCGGTGCAGCGGGCGCGCAGCGCCGACGGACGAACCGTCGCGCAGACCGTTCTTGACGAGATTTCCCAGCTCAACGCGGGTGCTGAGCCGATCGGGAGCATCGGTGCCGTGATCGGCGCGACGGTCGGGAAGACCGACTGCGACCTCTCGGCGGTGAACGGCCCGCTGCTCGCACCCGGCCTCGGCGCGCAGGGTGCCACGGCGGCGGATCTGCGGGTCGTCTTCGGCTCCGCGGTGCCGGCCGTGCTGCCCGCGTACTCCCGTGAGGTGCTGAGCGCCGGGCCCGATCCGGCGGCGTTGCGAGCCGCCGCGGACCGCGCCGTGGCCGAGTGTCGGGCGGTCCTGGCAATGTCATGACTGACTGATGACTCGGTCACTTTGTGGTGATCATCGCGCGCCCACGTTGCCGAAAGCTCCGTTGACCGCTAGTTTTCCCCGCGCTGGGAACCCCTTGGTTCACAGCGACACCACGTTTCACAGATGCGGCGGCGCGTCCCGCCCGTCGCGATAGGGACCTGAGGAGAACTGGTGCCGCTCCCGTCACTGACCCCCGAGCAGCGCGCAGCCGCGCTGGAGAAGGCTGCGGAGATCCGCAAAGCCCGTGCCGAGCTGAAGGAGCAGCTCAAGCAGGGCAAGACCACCCTCGGAGCCGTTCTTGAGCGGGCCGAGTCCGACGATGTCGTCGGCAAGCTCAAGGTGTCGGCCGTGCTGCAGGCCATGCCGGGCATCGGCAAGATCCGGGCTACTCAAATCATGGAGAAGCTCAAGATTGCCGACAGCCGCCGGCTGCGTGGCCTCGGCGAGCAGCAGCGCAAGGCCCTGCTTGGGGAGTTCGCCGCCAACTGAGCACGACTGCGGGTAGAAACAAGCAGTGAGCTTGGATGACGAGGCGCGCCCGGCGGCTCGGCTCACTGTCCTGGCCGGCCCATCCGGTGCCGGCAGGGAGAGTGTCGTCGAGCTGATCCGGGCGCGTTCTCCGTCAGTGTGGACGCCGATCACGGTCACCACCCGGCCCCGCCGGAGCAGCGAACTGGACGGCGTCCACCGACACTTCGTCACGTCGGAGGAGTTCGACCGTCAGCTCGCCGAGGGCGAACTGCTGGAATGGAGCCGGCTCGGCGGGTACCGGCGCGGCACGGAGATCACCCCGGTGCGCCGCCGGCTCGCCGCCGGGCAGCCGGTGCTGCTCGCGTTGGACCTGGCCGGGGCGTTGCTGGTCCGGGCGGGGTGGCCGGGGGCGCGACTCGTCCTGCTCCATCCGCCCGGTCGGCTGCCGGGCCCGGCCGTGGTGGCGGCCGTCGACCTCAGCGTGTCGCACGACCGCATCGAGCGGGTCGTGGACGAACTGGTAGGATTCATCGGTTCTTCCTTCCTGGCTCCGGCCCGGCCGCGTCCGCGCGGTTGAGCGCCGGCACCGCGCGCACGCGCGGTCCGTGCGAAAGACGCAGAGGTTCATCCGTGGGATCCATCGCCAACCCCGAAGGCATCACCAACCCGCCGATCGACGAGCTCCTGGAGAAGACGACGTCGAAGTACGCGCTTGTCATCTTCGCGGCCAAGCGCGCCCGTCAGGTGAACGCCTACTACAGCCAGCTCGGTGAGGGCCTGCTGGAGTACGTCGGTCCGCTTGTCGAGACCACCCCCCAGGAGAAGCCGCTCTCCATCGCGATGCGCGAGATCAACTCGGGCCTGCTCACCGCAGAGCCGACCGACCAGCCGTAATCTCCCGCGCGTCGATGAACGCCCGGATCGTCCTCGGCGTCGGCGGCGGGATCGCCGCCTACAAGGCGTGCGAGTTGCTGCGCCTGTTCACCGAGTCGGGCCACCAGGTGCGGGTGGTGCCCACCGCGGCCGCGTTGCGCTTCGTCGGCGCGCCGACCTGGGCGGCGCTCTCCGGGCAACCGGTCGCCGAGGACGTCTGGTCCGACGTGCACGAGGTGCCGCACGTGCGCCTCGGTCAGCAGGCCGACCTGGTGGTGGTCGCGCCCGCCACCGCCGACCTGCTGGCCCGTGCGGCCCACGGCCTCGCCGACGACCTACTCAGCAACACCCTGCTCACCGCTCGCTGCCCGGTGCTGCTGGCGCCGGCCATGCACACCGAGATGTGGGAGCACCCCGCCACCGTCGCCAACGTCGCGACGCTACGGGCCCGAGGGGTCCGGGTCGTCGAGCCGGCCGTGGGGCGACTCACCGGCGTCGACACCGGCAAGGGCCGGCTGCCGGAGCCGACGGAGATCTTCGCCGTCGCCCGCCGCGTCCTGGCCCGCGGCGTCGACGCGCCGGCCGACCTGACCGGCCGGCGGGTGGTGGTCACCGCCGGTGGCACCCGGGAACCGCTGGACCCGGTGCGCTTCCTGGGCAACAGGTCGTCCGGCAAGCAGGGCTACGCCTTCGCCCGGGCCGCCCTCGCCCGTGGTGCCCGGGTCACGCTGATCGCGGCCAACGTCGCACTGCCCGACCCGGCCGGTGCGGATCTGATCCGCGTGGGTACGACCGGGGAACTGCGGGAGGCCACGCTGAAGGCGGCGGTGGACGCCGACGTGGTGGTGATGGCGGCGGCTCCGGCCGATTTCCGCCCGGCGACGTACACGCCTGGCAAAATCAAGAAGTCGGACGACGGCACCGCACCCACCATCGAGCTCGTGACCAACCCGGACATCGCCGCCGAGCTGGGTCAGCGTCGTCGGCCGGAGCAGGTGCTGGTGGTGTTCGCCGCCGAGACCAGCGACGCCGAGGCCAACGGACGGGCCAAGCTGGCCCGTAAGCGGGCCGACCTCATCGTCATCAACGAGGTCGGGCCGGACAAGGTCTTCGGCGCCGAGACCAACGCGGCCACGGTCATCAGCGTGGACGGCTCGGTCAGCCGGATGCCCGAGCGGTCCAAGGAGGAGCTCGCCGACGGGGTGTGGGACCTGGTGGTCGCCCGGTTGGCCGGTAACTCCTCCTGACGGCTGGGCCCGAGACGACCGTGGACGATGCCGTCGACGGTTGGTGACTAGACTGCTGCGGAACGACGTCCAAGACTTAGGAGTACCGTGACACGCCGCCTCTTCACGTCCGAATCGGTCACGGAAGGCCACCCGGACAAGATCGCCGATCAGATCAGTGACGGCATTCTCGATGCCTTGTTGACGCAGGATCCGCACAGTCGCGTGGCGGTGGAGACATTGATCACCACCGGTCAGGTGCATGTTGCCGGTGAGGTGACGACGAAGGCGTATGCCGATATTCCGACGATCGTGCGGGAGACGATCCTGGGTATTGGTTACGACTCGTCGAAGAAGGGGTTCGACGGGGCGTCGTGTGGGGTGAGTGTCTCGATCGGTTCGCAGTCGCCGGACATCGCGCAGGGTGTGGACAACGCGTTCGAGTTGCGTACCGGGTCTTCGGAGAGCGCGTTGGACGCGCAGGGTGCCGGTGACCAGGGGATGATGTTCGGGTTCGCCTGCTCGGAGACGCCCGAGCTGATGCCGTTGCCGATCGCGCTGGCGCACCGGTTGGCGCGTCGGCTGGCCGCGGTGCGTAAGGACGGCACGGTGCCGTATCTGCGTCCGGACGGTAAGACGCAGGTGACGATCGAGTACGACGGTCTGCGGCCGGTGCGTCTGGACACGGTGGTGGTGTCCAGCCAGCACGCGGCGGACATCTCGTTGGAGTCGCTGCTGACGCCGGACGTGCGGGATCATGTGATCGCTCCGGAGTTGGAGAGTCTGGGTCTGGACACCGAGGGCTACCGGTTGCTGGTGAATCCGACCGGTCGGTTCGAGATCGGTGGTCCGATGGGTGACGCGGGTCTGACCGGGCGGAAGATCATTGTGGACACCTACGGTGGTTACGCCCGTCACGGTGGTGGGGCCTTCTCGGGTAAGGACCCGTCGAAGGTCGACCGGTCGGCGGCGTACGCGATGCGGTGGGTGGCCAAGAACGTGGTGGCCGCGGGTCTGGCGGAGCGGTGTGAGGTGCAGGTGGCGTACGCGATCGGTAAGGCGCACCCGGTGAGCCTGTTCGTGGAGACGTTCGGTACCGAGACGGTGCCGGTGGCCTCGATCGAGAAGGCGGTCACCGAGATCTTCGACCTGCGTCCGGCCGCCATCATCCGGGATCTGCACCTGCTGCGGCCGATCTACTCCCGGACCGCCGCCTACGGCCACTTCGGCCGCGAACTGCCCGAGCTGACCTGGGAGTCCACCGACCGCGCCGCCGACCTCAAGTCGGCCGCCGGAGCCTGACAACCACCCGGCGTGACGACCGGCGGCCCGCTGACGGGTCGCCGGTCGCCCGTGTCTGCGTCGACGTGCCCCTGGCCCACCTGGACCGTCCCTTCGACTACCTGGTACCGCAGGCGCTCTCCGCCGACGCCGTGCCGGGCGTACGGGTCAAGGTGCGCTTCGCCGGTCAACTCGTCGACGGCTGGCTGCTGGAGCGGACCGAACGATCCGACCACCCCAAGCTGGCGTACCTGGACAAGGTCGTCTCTGCGGTGCCGGTGCTCGCCCCGGAGGTGGCCCGGCTGGCCCGGGTCGTCGCCGACCGGTACGCCGGAAGCCTGGCCGACGTGCTGCGGCTGGCGGTGCCACCCCGGCACGCCCGGGTGGAGAAGGAGGCCACCGCCGACGCCCCGCGAAGCGATGCGGCACCCACCGATCCGCCAGGTTCGCCGGAGCCGGAGGGGTGGCGCGACTACCCGGCCGGGCCGGCGCTGCTGCGGGCGCTGGCCGACGGGCGCTCTCCCCGGGCGGTGTGGTCGGCGCTGCCGGGGGAGGACTGGGCGGCTCGCTACGCCACCGCCGTCACCGCCACGGTGGCCGCTGGCCGGGGGGCGCTGGTGGTGGTCGCCGACGGGCGTGACCTGGATCGGCTCGACGCCGCGCTGACCGCGCGGCTCGGCGCGGGCCGGCACGTCTGCCTGTCGGCCGCCCTCGGTCCGGCACGGCGGTACCGGGCGTTCCTGGCGGCCCGTCGCGGCGACGCCCCGGTGGTGATCGGCACCCGGGCGGCCATGTTCGCCCCGGTCGACCGGCTGGGTCTGGTGGCCATCTGGGACGACGGTGACGATCTGCACGCCGAGCCGCGAGCCCCCTACCCGCACGCCCGCGAGGTGCTGCTCACCCGGGCCCAGTTGGCGGAGGCCGGCGCACTCGTCGGCGGCCACGCCCGGACCGCCGAGGCGCAGTTGCTCGTCGAGACCGGCTGGGCCCGCGAGGTGATCGCCGACCGGGCGGTGCTGCGGGCGCGTACCCCAGCGATCGTGCCGACCGGCGACGACCCGCAACTGGCCCGCGATCCCGGTGCGGCGACCGCCCGGCTGCCGAGTCTGGCCTGGACCGCCGCCCGGGAGGCACTGCGCGCGGAGGCACCGGTCCTGGTGCAGGTGCCTCGGCGCGGCTACCTGCCCTCGGTGGCCTGCGCCGACTGCCGCACCCCGGCCCGCTGCCCGCACTGCGCCGGCCCACTCGCGTTGCCGTCGGCCGGCGGGTCGCCCGCCTGCCGCTGGTGCGCCCGGATCGCTGCCGCGTACGCCTGTCCCCGGTGTGGCGGGCGGCGGCTGCGGGCCTCGGTCACCGGTGCCCGGCGGACCGCCGAGGAGTTGGGGCGGGCCTTCCCGGGGGTGCCGGTGCGCACCTCCGGCCGGGAGGAGGTGCTGGCCGACGTCCCCGGTGGCGCCGGTCTGGTGATCGCGACCCCGGGCGCCGAGCCGGTGGCGACCAACGGTTACGGCGCGGTCCTGTTGCTGGACACCTGGGCGTTGCTGACCCGTGCCGACCTGCGGGCCGGGGAGGAGGCGCTGCGCCGCTGGACGGCCGCCGCGGCCCTGGCCCGGCCGGCCTCCGCCGGGGGGCGGGTGGTGGTGGTCGCCGACGGGGCGCTCGCACCGGTGCAGGCGCTGCTGCGCTGGGACGCCGGTTGGTTCGCGGCCCGCGAGCTGGCCGAGCGGCGGGAGCTGGGCTTTCCCCCGGCGATGCGGATGGCCAGCGTGACGGGCCTGCCGGTGGCGGTCGCCGACCTGTTGGCGCAGGCACGGCTGCCCGACGGGGCCGAGCTGCTCGGTCCGGTGCCGGCCGACGGCGAGCGGGAGCGGATGTTGGTACGGGTGCCCAGGGCCAGGGCCGCCGCCATGGCCGGTGCGCTGCACGCGGCGGCCGGGGTGCGCAGCGCCCGCAAGGCGGCCGAACCGGTCCGCATCCAGGTCGATCCGCTCGCGCTGTTCTGACCGCAGTCGGTGACGGAGGGTACCGGTTGGTGTCCCAATCGATGCGATATGTTACCCGATCATGACTGTGAGTATCGACTCGCCCGCTCAGGGTCGCGTCCCGGAGGTCGGCCCGCACGGGGTGGTAGCATCGCCCGTCATGCCGGTGCGTACGGCGACTCCAGGTCGGGCTGGAGATGTCCGAGGGCGGCGCGACGACTGCGGGTACCGCGTCGGTCCGGCGCGGCAATCGATGATCTCAACCGGCCGGTGATCAGGGGTGGACAAGTCGTGACCGTTCGTCAGTCGATCGTCTTCAACGGTGACCTGGGCAGCGGGAAGAGCACCGTCTCCGTCGAGATCGCCAAGCGGCTCGGCCTGCGCCGGGTCAGCGTCGGTGACCTCTACCGGAAGATGGCCCAGGAGCGGCAGATGACCGCGCTCCAGCTGAATCTGCACGCCGAGCTGGACCAGGCCGTCGACGGCTATGTCGACCAGCTCCAGCGCGACATCGCCGCCTCCGGGGAGAGCCTGGTCATGGACTCCCGGCTGGCCTGGCACTTCTTCACCGACGCCCTCAAGGTGCACATGATCACCGAGCCGGGGGAGGCCGCCCGCCGGGTCCTGCTGCGCCCCTCCGGGCCGGCCGAGAGCTACACCTCACTCGACGAGGCGAAGGCGAAGCTCAGGGAACGCAGCGAGAGCGAGCGTGGCCGGTTCCTGGTCCGGTACGGCGTGGACAAGGCCCGGCTGCGTAACTACGACCTGATCTGCGACACCACCCGGGCGTCCGCCGACGAGGTGATCGAACGCATCGTCGACGCGTACGAGGGGCGGCTGGCGCCGGAGGTGCTGCGTGGTACCCCGCCGCTGCTGTTGCTCGACCCGGGCCGGGTCTACCCGACCGAGGACATCACCGGGTTGCGCGGCATGTGGGACCCGACCCACGCCAGCGAGGCCGCCGCCGACGGTGAGACCGGCCTGGAGCCCCTGGAGATCGGGTACACCGGCGAGTACTTCTTCGTGGTCAACGGGCACCGCCGACTCAGCGCCGCACTGCGCAGCGGCTCCCGGCTGGTGGCTGGCCGGCTGGTCGCCGAGGTCGAGGAGCCGGTGGTCGGTGGGGTGAGCGCGATCGACTACTTCGTCGCGCAGGCCCGCCCCAGCGTGATCCACGACTGGGAGGCGGCCCACGACCTGCACCTGCCGCTGCCCGAGCACGCCCTGCTCGCCGGCGACGCGGTGCTCGCCGGCGAGAGTCCCGCCGGCTGAGCCTGCCGCCGGCCGGCGCGGCCACCGGCAGTCCGTAGACTGGTACGGCACTACCGTCCCGCCGTGAAGGAGCCAACCCGCGTGACCGTCCAGCCCATCCGTCTGTTCGGGGATCCGGTGCTGCGCACGCCGGCCGATCCGGTGGTCGACTTCGACGTCGAGCTGCGCAAGCTCGTCGAGGATCTGACCGACACCATGCGTGAGCAGGGCGGCGCCGGTCTCGCCGCGCCGCAACTGGGTGTGGGCCTGCGGGTGTTCACCTTCGACGTCGACGACGTGCTCGGCCACCTGGTGAACCCGGTGCTGGAGTTTCCCGACGAGGAGGAGCAGGACGGCCCGGAGGGGTGCCTGTCCATTCCCGGGCTCTACTTCGACACCAAGCGCCGGCAGAACGTGATCGCCAAGGGCTTCAACGGCTACGGCGACCCGATGCAGATCGTCGGCACCGGGTTGATGGCCCGCTGCGTGCAGCACGAGACCGACCACCTCGACGGGGTGCTCTTCCTCGACCGGCTGGATCCGGCCGGTCGCAAGGAGGCGATGAAGGCGATCCGTCAGGCCGAGTGGTACGACGCCGCCGCCCCGCCGACGGTCAAGCTGAGCCCGCACGCCGCCGGCAGCCCCTTCGGTCTGGGGCGGTGACCGGGTGCGGGTGATCTTCGCTGGTACGCCGGCCGTCGCCGTTCCGGCCCTGGCCGCCGTAGCCGACTCCCGGCACGAGCTGGTCGCCGTGGTCACCCGGCCGGACGCGCCCGCCGGGCGTGGTCGGGGGCTGGTCCGCTCCCCGGTCGGCGCCTGGGCCGACGAGCGGGGTGTCGAGGTGCTGACCCCGGCGCGTCCGCGTGAGCCGGAGTTCCTGGACCGGCTGCGCGAGCTGGCGCCGGACTGCGTTCCGGTGGTCGCCTACGGCGCGCTGGTGCCGCCGGTCGCGCTGGAGATTCCCCGGCACGGCTGGGTGAACCTGCACTTCTCGCTGCTGCCGGCCTGGCGGGGCGCCGCACCCGTGCAGCACGCGGTACTGCACGGCGACGAGCTGACCGGGGCCAGCGTCTTCCACTTGGAGGAGGGGCTGGACACCGGCCCGGTCTACGGCACGCTCACCGACGAGATCCGGCCCGGGGACACCTCCGGTGACCTGCTGGAGCGCTTGGCGCACAGCGGCGCCGGACTGCTGGTCGCGGTGCTTGACGCGCTGGAGGACGGCACCGCCAGGGCCGAGCCGCAGCCGGCCGACGGAGTCTCGCTGGCCCCGAAGCTGACCGTGGAGGACGCCCGGGTGCGCTGGGGTGACCCGGCCTTCGCGGTGGACCGGCGCATCCGGGCCTGCACCCCGGCTCCCGGGCCGTGGACGACCTTCCGGGACGAGCGGGTGAAGCTCGGCCCGGTCACCCCGGCACCGGACGCGCCCGACCTCAAGCCCGGTGAGCTGCTCGTGGAGAAGGCGCGGGTGCTGGCCGGCACGGCCACCGTCCCGGTGCGCCTCGGCGAGGTGCGCGCGGCCGGCAAGCGGGCCATGCCGGCGACCGACTGGGCGCGCGGTGCCCGGGTCGGCGCCGGGGAGGAGTTCGCGTGAGGGAGACCGCCGCCCGCCGCAGCGGAGAGCGTCGCGGGCGGCCGCCGGTCGACCGGCCACGGTACGCGGCGTACGAGGCGGTCGCGGCGGTGCACCGCGACGACGCGTACGCCAACCTGGTGCTGCCGGCGATCCTGACCGACGCGGGACTGTTCGGCCGGGACGCCGCCTTCGCCACCGAACTGACCTACGGCACCCTGCGTCATCTCGGCACGCTCGACGCGGTCCTGACCGCCGCGGCCGGACGGGACGTGCAGCGGATCGACCCGCCGGTCCGCGACGCGCTGCGCATCGGCGCGTACCAGCTGCTGCACACCCGGGTGCCGGCGCACGCGGCGGTCTCCGCCACCGTCGACCTGGTCCGGGCGGTCGGTCAGGGTGCCACCGGTTTCGCCAACGCGGTGCTGCGCGAGGTCGCCACCCGCGACCTCGACGAATGGGTGACCCGACTGGCACCGGCGGTCGAGAGCGACCCGATCGGTCACCTCGCGCTGGCCTACAGCCATCCACAGTGGATCGTGCGGGCCTTCAACGAGGCGCTCGGTGGTGACCTCGGCGAGACCACCCGCCTGCTGATCGAGGACAACGAGCGGCCGCCGGTGCACCTGTGTGCCCGGCCCGGCCTGATTGACCCGGTCGACCTCGCCGACGAGGTGGGCGGCGCGCCCGGTGCCTTCTCGCCGTACGCGGTCTACCTCGCCGGTGGCGCGCCGGGTGAGCTGGCGGCGGTGGCCGACGGCCGGGCCCACGTCCAGGACGAGGGTTCCCAGCTGGTCGCGAACGCGCTCGCTCTGGCACCGGTGGACGGCCCGGACGGCCGATGGCTCGACCTGTGCGCCGGTCCGGGCGGCAAGTCGGGTCTGCTCGGTGCCCTCGCCGCGCAGCGGGACGCCCGGCTGACCGCCGTGGAGGTGGCCGAGCACCGGGCCCGGCTGGTCGCCGGTGCCACCCGAGGGCTGCCGGTGACCGTGCTGAACACCGACGGCCGGCTGGTGGGCGCCGAGCCGAAACTGCCGGAGGAACACTTCGACCGGGTGCTCGTCGACGCGCCGTGCACCGGGCTCGGCTCGCTGCGCCGCCGCCCGGAGTCGCGCTGGCGGCGTCAGCCGTCCGACCTGTCCGCCCTGACCCGGTTGCAGCGTGAGTTGCTCGCCGCCGGGCTGCGGGCGGCCCGGCCGGGTGGGGTGGTGGCCTACGTGACCTGTTCGCCGCACACGGTGGAGACGCACGTGACGGTGACCGAGGCGGCCCGCCGCAGCGGCGTGCCGGTCGACTTCGTCGACGCCCGTACGGTGCTGCCGGCCGGCATGCCGGGGCTTGGCGACGGGCCGACGGTGCAGTTGTGGCCGCACCGGCACGGCACCGACGCCATGTTCCTCGCCCTGCTCCGCCGCACCTGAGCGACAGTCGGGCAGGACGGCTTCGGTCCGGCTCGTGGCACATCTGATGCGGCCGTAGCAGCACGACGTCGATCTGTCTGTCGTGCTGCTACGGCTCGGAGCGGCGCAGGTCGTCGATCAACTCTGCCGCCACCTGATCCGGTTCGGAGAGGCAGCGCCAGGCGGGCACCCGGCGGACAGGTGTGGAACCACGTGTGATATCGAGCTGAGCGAGCACCCGGCGCAGCCCCCGGCCGTCGGGGTTGCCCATTGGATCGTCGACGACGACGGCCAGTTCGACGTGCCCGAGCCCAACCACAAAGTCGACCGCCTGCCCGGCCACGGGAACGTCGCGCCGCACGCTTGAACCGGTGCCCCGAAGTGCAAGGTGTAGTCGATCCGCTGGCGCTGTCGCGGCATCCGGTCGGGTGTCGGCGACATCCTGGGCCAACGCCAAGGCGGTCAGCAGGCCGCGTTGGCCCGACCACCACGATCGATCACCAACCACGACGAGCTGAGATTTCGCCCGGGTGATGGCGACATTCCACAAGTTGGTCTGGTGTACCAGCCAGCCTCGGGTGCGGTCCGGTGTGCCGTGCGCCCCGACCGGCGAGACGACCATGATGTCTCGTTCGCTGCCCTGAAACTTGTGGATCGTCGCGCAGAGCAGGTTGTCGGTAAGGCCGGCGCTACCCAGGGCCGCGGCCAGGCGCCGCTGGTGCGCGGCAAGCGGTGTTACCACCCCGATCGAGACATCGGGGTACGTGACCCGCAGGTCTGTCACCTCGGCGACGACCGCGCCGATCTCGATCTGGTTGAACCCGGAGCCGGTTGTGTCACGGTTGAACTGTCCGGGCACGTCGCGCCAACGGACCGCGGGATTGGCTGGAGCGGCCAACCGGTTCGGATCTGTGAGCACGGTGAGCCGGGCCTGATAGACCTCGCGGTTCGGCACTTCCACGATGTCCGGGTGGCATCGGTAGTGTTCGTCGAGGAGATGCGCCGCGCCCGCAGCGGTGGCGAACGCGTCGTACGCGGAATGGGCCGTATAGGTCAGTCGGCGGGTGGTGAGCCATCCGGTACTCAGTTCCGCTCGGGCACGTTCGGTGACGTCGTCGCTTTCTGGCAGGTCCACGACGGGTGCGAGCTGACGCGGGTCGCCGATGAGCAGGGCCCGCTTGGCACGATAGAGCATGGGCAGGATCGCGGGAATTGTGCACTGTGCTGCCTCGTCGATCACCACAAGGTCGTACATCGCCGGGCTTCGCTTCAAGCGCCGGGCGGAGAGAGCGGTCACTGCCCAGCCTGGCAGCACTCGGAGCAACTCGGGGAAGTAGGCCCAACTGTCCGACTGTGGCTTGGCCATCTCATCGGCCCGGTCCTGGAGCAGGCGTGCCCCAGCCGCCACCCGCCGGGCGATCTGGGCCCGTAGCAGATCGATGCTGAGCGCGGGCCGTTCGGTGCCGATCAGGTCGACCAGTCGCCGCCAGGCAACGTCGGCGTCGGGCAGCTCAGCGAGGCGTCGCAGGCATTCTCGCCAACGCAGCTCGATCACCGCCCGTGCGGCGAGCGCCTTGGCGGCGTCTCGATCCGCAACCTGATATGACCGCAGCCGCCACCGGTACCACCAACCGAACCACCTGCTGGCGAGGGCCCGATCGGTCAGCTGGACGAGATGCACCAGCGCCGCGTCGTCGGTGGGCAGCGGCGCCGCATCGAGGCTGGGGTCGATCTCACGCTCAACGGCCAGCTCCGCGAGGTCACGTTCGAGCAGCCGCCACTCGTCCAGCGTCTTACGGAGGCTCGCGGCCTCCTCGCCCAGAAGTCGCAGATCGTGCCAGGGCGTCCGATTCTCCGGCGTGGTTGGCCGTTCCGTCGGTGGATACGCCGTCAGGATGTCGGCGACGTGTTTCGGTTCCTGCGTACGGTGGTCCTTGTTGCCCGTCCGCAGCAGCAGGCCCGGGCCGATCAGGTCGGTCACCCGGTCGAGCACGGAGTCGACGGCCTGGTTGCTGGTCGAGCCGATCAGCACGCTCTGGCCGGCGGCGGTGGCGGTGGCCAGCAGGGCTGTGACGAGTTGACTCTTGCCGGTGCCCGGCGGCCCCTGGGCCACGGTCAACGGCTGTGACATCGCCGCCTGGATAATCTCTTCCTGGGCCTCGTTCGTCGGGCTCATCGCCACCGTCGTGACCGGCGCCGCAGCTGCCTCGTCCGGGCGGACCGCCAGGGCAGCCAGCGCCGTCCGCTCGATGAGCCGAGGATTTTTTATCATGCCCCGCAGGTCGTCGACGAGCTGCCGCTGTGGTGACTCGGCGGCGTCGACGGTGTACAGGATCGCGGCGTTCTGTACCCCGTTCACCGGCCCCGGGCGGATGGTGCCGCCGAGCTTGGCCGGATCCAAGTCCGTAACCGGGCTCAACCCGAACGTCTTCACGAGTACGTCAACGGTGGCGGCGAGGGAGGCGGGGTCTCCCGGCGCAAATGCCTGTTCGACGCGGAGCCGCAGTTCGTCGGCCTCCACCTCGGAGAGCTGGAACAGGTCGACGAGCGCGGCACTGGGCCGGGGCGGAAAGGAGGCGTGCAGGACGTCGTCCGCGCCGACGGTGACATCACAGACCAGCAGCGGCGCGAGCCGGAGGGGCTTCTGCCGAGCCGGCCGAACCGCGACGACGGGATAGCCGTACTGGATCTCCCTGCCGTCGGCGCGTGCCCGCGCGGCGAGTCTGGCCGCCGCACCGCCGAGCTGAACGGGCGTTTCCGAGGTGAAGACGACCTCGGGACCCGGCGGTGCCGCGACGTACGTCGTGCTTGCCTGCGGATCGATGAACGACTGCAGCACGGTCGACCGCTGCATGCAGTTGATGTAGTAGGTCACCAGACGACGCCACTGGTCCGCGTCGAACGGCGCTTCGTCCCTCGGACTGGCGGTGACGGCGGTGACCTGCTGGGCGGCGGCGGCGGAACCCGGGGCCGTCACCAGCCGGATCGGCTCGGTGACGCCCTCACTCGACTCGACTGGCGTGTGCTGGCGACGTCGGGCCATCTCGGTCGGGGCGTACCGGGAAAGGTCGTTGGTGGTGATCCACCCATCGTCGGAAGGCCCCTCGGCCGCACCGCGCAGGCCGTCAAGAAGCACCTCGGTGAAGACCGACGGGCGGTCGGGCCCCTGCGCCTTTGACGCCTTCTGATGCGTGCTGGAGGTCAGGATGAAGGTGCCACGTTGCCGCTTGAGACGGCGTGGCTCTTCCCGCACACCGCCCCGGAAACGGTGCCGGGCCGTGAACGCACCGGAGAAACAGCAGTCGAGGAGGACGACTTTCTGGCTGGCTTTGGAATCGTTGAGCAGATGACGCAGCATGCCGTCGGTGTCGAAGGCGGTAGCGTGCAGTTGCCCGCTGACCGTGTCGGTCGCCGCGAGAAACAGCGACTGACCGTCAGGGTGCATCACCCCGTGGCCCGAGTAGTAGAGCAGGGCCAGGTCGCCGGTGCGCCGCACCCCGTAGAACTCCTCGACGATCTGCCGTAGGCGCGCTGCTGGCAGGTCGAGTTCGGCGCGGACGCTGTCGAACTCGCCCGCGCTGTCCAGCACCGCCTTGAGCTGCGCAACGTCCTGTCGTACCGAGGGGAGGGGCGCGAGCGCTCGGTCGACGTGGCAGGTGGCCGTGCCGAGCAGCAGGGCGTGCCGGCCCATCAGGGACGGGACCGGTCGATCGCGGCCCGCACCGTGCTGATCAGTTCGTCGGTCTGTGCGTGGGTGGGCTGGTCGATGGTCAGCTCGATGTCACCGACCCGCAGATGCACCCGGCGGCCGGTGTGGCGTTGCAGGAAGGCCAGGACAACGTCGACCAACGCCTGCACGTAGCCGGGCTCGGTGCCCGCCAGCACGGTGACGACGCCGAGCGTCAGCTCTGCGACGCCCTTGGCAGCCGGGTCGACGGTGGCTCGCTCGACGCGAGAAACATCGCCGACCTCGCGGAGGTCGTCCGCCAGCTCGTCGGTCAGCTCACCGAGGACGAATTCGTCGTCGTCGGCGAGCGGCGTGAACGCGATCCGGATGCGGACGTGAGACATCCAACCTCCTGACTGAGCGGCGCGAACCAACCTACGGAAAAGGCACCGTCAAAACCTGCTTCTGTCAACTTATTGATCGAAAGCCCGTTGCTGACAAGGTTTTTGCGCTCCTACATGGAGCATGGGTTATTCCGATGTGGAGTCGTGTACTAACCTTCACGCCTGCTGTCCGGACGCCGCCTGCCCACCTGTGGCGTTCGATGACTCAGCGGCGACGCCCCACGGGCTTGAAGGAGCACCCGGATGACCATGGCGACCGACAATCCTCCGGTGCCGGGCCAGCTCGTCACGGTACGCAACCGGCGCTGGGTCGTCGCCGACGTGGTCCGCAGTGACGTGACCAGCGGCGACCCACATGTCTTCACCGGCCGCACCCCGCACCTGGCCACCCTGGTCAGCATCGAGGACGACGCCCGCGACGAGGAGTTGCGGGTGGTCTGGGAGCTGGAGCCGGGCCGGCGGGTGCACGACAACGCCACGCTGCCGGACCCCCGCAACGGGTTCGACGACCCCGGGCAGTTGGACGCGTTCCTGGACGCCGTGCGCTGGGGCGCGATCGCCTCGGCCGACCGCACCGCCCTCCAGGCACCCTTCCGCTCCGGCATCGAGATCGAGGATTACCAACTCGACCCTGTGGTCCGGGCGTTGTCGATGCCGCGGACGAATCTGCTCATCGCCGACGACGTCGGCCTCGGCAAGACCATCGAGGCCGGGTTGGTGATGCAGGAACTGATGCTGCGGCATCGGGCCCGCACCATGATGATCGTCTGTCCGGCCGGGCTGACCCGGCAGTGGCGCGACGAGATGCGCGACAAGTTCGGCCTCGACTTCCGCATCGTCGACGCGGCCCTGCTCCGGGAGCTGCGCCGGGCCCGCGGGCTCTACACCAACCCGTGGACGCACTACCCCCGGTTGATCGTCAGCGTGGACTGGCTGAAGCGGGACCGGCCGATGCGGCTGCTCCGCGAGGTGCTGCCGGCAACGCCGCGCTATCCGCGCGCCGTCGACCTGCTGGTGGTGGACGAGGTGCACACCTGCGCACCGTCCGGCCGGGGCCGGTACGCGGTGGACTCGCACCGCACGAAGGCGATCCGGGCCCTGGCCCCGCACTGCGAGCACCGGCTCTTTCTCTCCGCCACCCCGCACAACGGTTTCACCGAGTCTTTCACCGCGCTGCTGGAGCTGCTCGACGACCAGCGGTTCGCCCGGGGCGTCAAGCCGACCGACGAGCAGTTGGCCCGGGTGATGGTGCGGCGGCTCAAGAGCGAACTACCGCCGAGATGGGACGGCACACCCCGGTTTCCGACACGGCACCTGAGCTACCTGGAGGTCGACTACTCGGCTGCCGAACGGCACGCACACGACCTGCTCAGCCGGTACGCGGCGAGTCGCCGGGCCAACGCCGACGGGCGGGCCGGACAGATCGCCGCCGACTTCGTCACCACTCTGCTCAAACGTCGACTTTTCTCCTCGCCGAAGGCGTTCGCCGAGACCGTGGAAACCCACCTGGCGACGATGACCGCCCGGGACCACACCACCGACGACAGGGCGGTGCGCAAGGCGGAGCGGGCGGCCGGCGAGAAGGTCCTGCAACCGGTGATCGACCGGCTGGCCGAGACAGCCGAGGACGACGCGGCCTACGGCAGTGCCGAGGCCGATGCCCTGACCGCTGTCCGGCATTACGCTGCGCCGCTCTCCGCCGAGGAACGGGCACTGCTGGGCGAGCTGCGCACCTGGGCCCGCTCGGCGCAGGACCGACCGGACGCCAAGCTGGCAGCGCTGCACCGCTGGCTGGACCCGATCGTGCGGCCCGACGGTGAGTGGCAGTCCGAACGGGTGATCATCTTCACCGAGTACCGCGACACCCAGCGTTGGCTGCACGACCGCCTGCTCAGCGCCGGGTACCCACCGGAGCGGATCGCTCTGCTCTACGGCGGGCAGGATCCGGACGAGCGCGAACACGTCAAGAACGTCTTCACCGAGCACCCCGACCTCGACGACGTCAGGATTCTGCTCGCCACCGACGCCGCCAGCGAGGGCATCAACCTGCAACGGCACTGCCATCGGCTGCTGCACTGGGAAATTCCGTGGAACCCCAACCGCCTTGAGCAGCGCAACGGCCGAATCGACCGGCACGGTCAGCGGACCGCCCGGGTGGAGGTGCTGCACTTCGTGCCGGCCGGTTGGCAGCAGGTCGACTACACCACCGGTTCGCTGGAGGACGAGCTGGCGTTCCTGCGGTTGGCGGTGGAGAAGGTCGAGGCGATCCGCACCGACCTGGGCAGCGCCGGTGAGGTGATCGCTGCCCAGGTCGAGCAGAAGATGACCGGCAAGCAGACCGACTGGCGGGTCACTGACGTCGAGATCGACCGACGGGCGAGCCGCGCCCGGCTTCGGGTGGAGCGCGACCTGGCCCGGGACCTGCACCGGCTCACCGAGACGCTGAAGGGCAGCCGGGCGGAACTGAACCTCACCCCGGCCACCGTGGAACGGGTGGTCCGCACCGGGTTGCGTCTGGCCCACCGCCGGGACCTGATCGACGCGCCCACCCCGGCGAGCGCGTCCGGTGACTGGTTCCGGCTGCCTGAGCTGCCCGGCGCGTGGGCCGCCGCCCGCAACGACGGGCTGCTGCACCCGGTCACTGGGCGGGAACGGCCGATCACCTTCGATCCGGACGCGGCGGCGGGGCGGACGGACGTGGTGCTGCTGCACCTCGGGCACCGGTTGGTGCAGATGTGCCTGCGCCTGCTGCGGGCCGAACTGTGGGCGCAGGCCCGGGGCGACGCCGGGTCTGCCGGTGCGAAGCTCAGCCGGGTCACCGCCCGGGTGGTCCCCGGTGACCTGCTGCGTACCCCGGCCCTGGTCGCCCACGGCCGGGTGGTGCTCACCGGCGCGGAGGGCACCCGACTGCACGAGGAGATCGTCACCGCCGGCGGCCTGATCGAGGGCGGGAAGCTCGTCCGGGCCCGCCAGGAGGACCTGGAGGCGCTGCTCGCTGCCGCGACCGACCAGGTCCCCGCCGAGCAGGTCCGGCAGAGCCTGACCGAGCTGTGGCCGACGCTGACCGGGCCACTAGGTCGCGCCCTCGGCACCCGCGCCGACCAGCGCGCCCGCAGCCTGCACGGGCTGCTCGCCCGCCGCTGCGAGGAGGAGGTGACCGCGATCGGCGCGGTCCTGACCGAGCTGGAGACCTCGATCCGCGGCAAGCTCGCTGACGAGCCGCACTGGGAGCAGCCGACTCTGTTCGCCATCGAGCGCGAGCAGTTGCACGCCGACCGGGACGCGCTGCACGCCCGGCTGCGCGACATCCCGGCCCAGCGCGAACGGGAGAGCAACGCGCTGCGCCGCCGTTACGCCGACCCGACGGCCCGCTGGTTCCCGGCCGCCGTCACCTTCCTGGTCCCCGCGTCCCTGGCCCGAGGTGCCCGCTGATGCCCGCCATCCCCCGCCAGTCCCGAGGAACGTCCCGCGCGGCCGGCTCGAACCGCGCGGCCGGCCCCAACCGTCGGGCCACCGGTCGGCCGGCCGGGCCGCCCGCACAGCGCATCGACGAGCAGCACGCCGAGTGGCTCGGCCTGCTGCGCCCGGAGGGGCCGTTCCTGACGGTGCCGGTGCTCGTCGAGACGCTGCCGCACGGGCTGGACACCGTGCCGACCGACGTGCGGGACCGGATCCGCCAGGGCTGGGCGGAGGTGCAGGATGCCCCGGATCTACTCGGCCCGGCCTGGGTGGAGCTGATCCTCGGGGAGTTGTTGCGCTACCCGGCGAGTGCGCGCACCGACGGTGCGGTCGGGGTCACCGGCGCGGACGGCTTCCGGCCGGACGTGGTGCTCTCCGGTCCGCAACCCGGCGGCGGCAGTGCGGCCCGGCTGCACGTGCATCGGCTGCCCTTCGACACGTCGCTCACCGCTGCCCGGGGCGACCGCCCGGCCCCCGTCGAACAGGCCTCCCAGCTCTGTCGGGACACCGGCGTGCCGCTGGCGCTGGTGACCAACGGGCAGCACTGGGCGCTGGTGCACGCCCGCCGAGGCGAGCCGACCGGCGTGGGTGTCTTCGACGCCGACCTCTGGTTGGAGGAGCCAACGCTGCTGCGCGCCTTCGCCACCCTGCTCGCCGCGGCCCGGGTGCTCACCCCGCCGACCGGTGCCGACGGCCGTCCGTCGAGCAGCCTCGCTGCGCTGTTCGCCCGCAGCGCGGAGGCGTTCACCCAGATCACCACCACCCTGGGCGACCAGGTGCGCCGGGCGGTGGAACTCTTCGTCGGCGAGCTGGCCCGGCTGGACCGGGAGTCCGAGGGCCTGCTGCTCGGCAAGGTCAGCGACCGGGAGATCTACCGGGGTGCGCTGACCGTGATGATGCGTCTGGTCTTCCTGCTCTACGCCGAGGAGCAGCGGCTGCTGCCGGTGGCCGACCCGCTCTACGCGCAGGCGTACGCGGCGTCCACCCTGCACGGTCAGCTCGGTGCGGCCCGGGACCTGCACGGCGAGGAGGTCGGCGATCGGCGTACCGCCGCCTGGCCTCGGCTGCTCGCCCTCTTCGCCGCGGTGCACGGCGGCTGCGAGCACCCCGACCTGCGGATTCCCGCCCACGGCGGGTCGCTGTTCGACCCTGAACGGTTCGGGTGGCTGGTCGACGCGGCGGTCACCGACCGGGTCGTGCACGAGATGCTGGACGCCCTGCTGGTGCTGCGGCACCGGGGCAGGGCCGCCGAGAAGCTCAGCTACTCCAGCCTCGGCGTGGAGCAGCTCGGCCACGTCTACGAGGGCCTGCTGGAGTTCTCCTGCGCCCGCGTGCAGGAGCCGTACGTCGGGCTGCTCGGCAAACGCGAGCCGGAGCTGCCGCTGGCCGAGTTGGAGGCCGCCGCCGCCCGGGGCGAGGCGGAGCTGCGCGTCTGGCTGGTCGCCCGCTGCGACCTCACCGCCCGGCAGGTGGAGAAGGCCCTGGCCGCGACGCCCGCGCCGCACCAACTCGCCGCGCTGCACGCGGCCTGCGACAACGACGCCGACCTGACCGAGCGGGTACGCCCGTACTGGGGGCTGCTCCGCACCGACCTGCGCGACCTGCCCACGGTCTTCCCCGCCGGCTCGGTGCTGTTCACCCAGTTCGGCGACCGGCGGAACACCGGCACCCACTACACCCCTCGGGAACTGGCCGAGGAAGTCGTCCGGCACACCCTCGCCCCGCTCTGCTTCGCCCCCGGTCCGGCGCAGGACGTCACCGACGAGGGGGTATGGCGGGCCAAGACCGCCGACGAGCTGTTGACGTTGAAGGTGCTCGACCCGGCGATGGGTTCCGGCGCGTTCCTGGTGGCGGCTTGCCGCTACCTCGCCGAGGTGCTGGTGCGGGCCTGGCACCGCGACGGGCTCCCCGCCGAGCTGTCGGAGCTGGCGAACGGCAACCCGGACCAGGAGGACCTGCTGCTCGCGGCCCGTCGCCTGGTCGCCGCCCGCTGCCTGTACGGGGTGGACCGCGACGACATGGCGGTGGAGCTGGCCAAGCTGTCGCTCTGGCTGGTCACCCTGGCCAAGGGCAAGCCGTTCGGCTTCCTCGACCACGCGCTGCGCTGCGGCGACTCGCTGGTCGGCATCACCAACCTCGATCAGCTCACCGCCTTCCACCTGGACCCCGGCATGGGGCGCTACCAACACAGCCGCCTCTTCGGCGACCTGGTCGACCGGCTACACCGGACGGTCGACGAGATGACCGCGCTGCGCGAGTCGATCGGCGCGACCGTGGTCGAGGACACCCGCGACGCCGCCGACAAGGCCGCCAAGCTCGCCGAGGTCGAACATCTCGGCGAGGGCCTACGGCTGGCCGCCGACGCGGTGGTCGGCGCCGCGCTCTCCACCGCTGTCCGCCCCCAGCGCCGCCCATGGGACCCGGAAGACGACACCGACGACACCGAGACGAAGTACGACGACCGCCTGCTCAGCATCAGCGACGACGTGTACCGCCTGCTCGACGGGCCGAACGACGCGGAGTTGGCCCAGCGAGTCTCGATCACCGTAGCCGGCTGGCTGCGCGGCTCCCGCCCGGAACCGATCCGACCGCTGCACTGGCCGCTGGAGTTCCCCGAGGTGGTCAACCGCACCGGCTTCGACGCCGTCATCGGCAACCCCCCGTTCGTCGGCGGCCAGCGCCTGACCGGGGCGATCGGGCCGGACGTACGCGAATACCTGGTCGAGCGGATCGGCCGGGGGAAGCGGGGAAGCGCCGACCTGTGCTCCTACTTCCTGCTGCGCAAGCTCAGCGTCACCGGCAAGGGGCGAGTGGGCATCATCGCCACCAACACGATCGCCCAGGGCGACACCCGGGAGGTTGGTCTCGACCAGGTCGTGGACATGGGCTGGACGGTCTACCGAGCGAACAAGTCCCAGCCCTGGCCGGGTACCGCTTCGCTGGAGGTTTCCCTGCTCTGGGTCGGCCACCCGGCCGACGACGAAACGCCGATTCTCGACGGACATCCGGTTCCGGGAATCACCCCGTCGCTGGACGCCCGCTCCCGGGTCACCGGCAACCCGTACCGCCTGACCGCCAATTCCAACTTATCCTTCCATGGGTCCAACGTCCTGGGCGAAGGCTTTCTACTCGAACCCCGAGAAGCGCAAGCGCTGATCGCGAAGAACCCTCGCAACGCGGACGTTCTCTTTCCCTACCTCACAGGGAAGGACTTAAACACTTACCCCGACTACTCGACCCGCCACTGGGTCATCAACTTCCACGACTGGCCACTAGAAAAAGCTCAGGAATACCCCGACTGCTTTGCTATTATCGAAACGACGGTCAAACCATTCCGGGCAACGAACAACGACCGCAGGCGTCGCGATATTTGGTGGAGATTCACCAGGCTGGCCCCAGAGCTTTATTCGGCGATAGCACACCTAAACCGAGTTCTTGTCATTTCCCGTGTTAGCAGCACTGCGGCCGCAACCTTCGTGCCCACAAAGCAGGTGTTGAATGAAAAAATTGTAGCCTTCGCCACGGATCGGCCCGAGAATCTCTCACTTATCAACTCTCAGATCCATGTCCAGTGGGCATGGAAGTACTCATCGACGCGCACCGGTGATCTCCAATACACGCCGTCCAGATGCGTTGAGACTTTTCCCCAACCGAAGCCGACCGAGCGGATGGGGCGGATCGGGGCGGAGTTGGACTCGTATCGGCGTTCGGTGATGTTGGGGCGGGAACTGGGGCTGACGAAGCTCTACAACCTGGTCCACGACGAGCAGGTGACCAGCGCGGATATCCAACGGCTGCGGGAGATCCACGTCGAGATCGACGAGGCGGTGGCCGACGCGTACGGCTTCGACCTCACGCTCGGGCACGGGTTCCACCGGACCCGGCAGGGCACCCGGTTCACCATCGACCCGACCACCCAGATCGACGTGCTGGACCTGCTGCTCGAACTCAACCACCAACGCCACGAGGAGGAGCGGCCCCAACAAGCCGCCACCCGACGCAAGCCACGAAGGCAGACCAGGACGACCTCGCGTCCTCGCACCGACAAGGCTTCGGCAGCGCTGGAGCCCACGCTGGACGACGGTCTCTTCCCCCTACCGGATGCTCTGTTCTAGCGACGATAGGTTGACCATATGGTGATCTGGGATCGGGAATCTGCCTTCCGTTATTTATTCGAAGCTGCGGCTGACGCGGCGCTGAAAGAAATCGGGTTTGGTGGGAAAATGCGCGCAGCGCTCATAGCCCTGCCGCAATCGGAAGATGATGCCTTAGTGATTCTCGATGGAAGTTCGGCTAGAAAATTACATAGGGCAGACCCGGTGTTCCCGCACGTGAATCTCGCAGACATCGAAGCGAAGGTTGGCTCCGTGGATGGGTTGGAGCCTGCTGTGCGACCCGACAACAAGTACAGCGTTGTTCTGGAAGAAAACCTGAACTCTCGCCAGAAAAGCGTGCCTTGGTATTTTTTCGTAGCGCCCCAGTCGGCCACTGTAGGAAAGTATTTTGTCTACGCTGCACTGGCCGCACCCGCTGTAGCTATCGATCGCGTTCCACAACTTTGTCGTACCACAAGCAGTGGTGCCGTAATAGCCTCCTCCCTAGTCTCTGGCCTAATTCGCCAACTTCTGCACCGGGCGTGGCTTTTTCTGTCGGCCGACCCTGATGGCTACGGTATCCATTCTCTGTCGATCCAGAGGTTCGAATTAGCTCGCGCGGCAGCGGCCAACCTTGTGGCGGATGCACTGGACCCATCTGGTCTCCACGGTAGACGTGATAGTGACATGCTGCTGAGTAGCATCTCGTCTCTTCCCTATGAAGGAAGAGTCGGACAAGGGGTCATCACTGTCGCAAACCCAGAGTTGCGTAGTATTAAGGTTCACCTTCATCTTCTGTCGCCTGTTTCCATGGAAAGGCGGCATGCGATCCGAAAATTGATGGAGGTGACCACGGAGAGTAAGGTTCTGCTTCTGCATCAAGCGGAAGTTTATGGTGTCGGTGAAATAGACACTTCCGTGCAGGAATCGGCGGAACTTACGAGAATAGACTTCGTGGGGCGTGGATCTTGGCAGTTGCGACAAGGTGATCGGGTTATTTTGGAGGTAAAAGACGGGATAGCTCGACTGCCGATCGCCGCAGATTTGGACGTTTCTGGAATTGTCGACAGGGTTTCCTGGCTGCTTCCGGGAGCTGATATCGATGCTCTTTTGAGGCTGGCTCGCGCTGCACGTCATAATCGTCATGGCGCGATGCTTATTATCGCAGCTAATGCAGCGGAAGAAGCGCTCCGTCTTGCTCCCCAGGCATGGGCAGTGCACCCCGCTTCGATTGATGACGAGACTATGACTCAATTGACGGAAATGGATGGCGCAGTGCTCGTCGACCCAGAGGGACGCTGCCATGCAATTGGCGTGATCCTCGATGGCGTAGCGTCCGGTATGGGGGATCCGGCCCGGGGTAGCCGATACAACAATCCTATCCGTTACCTCGGAACGCAAAGAGCGACGAGCGAAGGCATTTCAAGCGCGGTAGTTGTTGTGTACAGCACCGACGGCTCTATCGACATCCTTCCGTCTTACCCGTCGAGGGTTGAACGGGCGTTAGTCGAGCATCTGGTATCACGCCTCCATCATCTTGCGGGAGTTTCCACTCTTGGAGATCACGGGCTGGAAGATCTATCCACGACGCTAAGAGTGCTTCGAGAGCATAAATTCTACCTCTCGGCCCGCCAGTGTGATGCGGTAAACGATGCACTCGATAGGCTGGCTCAAGCCGTGACCGAAGTAGCAGTTAAAGAGATGTTCATACCGAAATTCGAGGCGGACCCTCGCATGGATGAAGAGAGGTTTCTGTCTTGAGGCCGATAGGCGCAATGGGGCAATCTTTGTATCTCGTCAATAATTCGAGGATGTGATCGTCAGCATCTGGCTGGGGCTACTCGGTTTCGGGCGTCGTCCTGGATGGAGCATCCTCTGCCGCCACATAATCGGTTCTCCTGCTAATTATGTTTAAACTCAGATCTCCCAAAGTAAGCCGGTCGGTCCAGTATGAGCCACTTAGACTCTGGGGCTTCAGTCCTACAAGGCTGAGGTTCGCGGTTCCAAGATGAGGTCGGCTCCTCGGCCTGTGTATGTATTTAGGGACATTCTGATAAGTGAAAGTTAGGATTCGTTGTACTCGGCTATCTCCATCTGGTCGAAGGCTGGCTGAGGTAGAGACGGAAGCACTCTCACCTGAAACCAGACGGATAGCCACTGTCCAGTACGTTTGTTCTATAACTACGGTTGCCTGAATTGGTCCACGATTTCCATCTTTCGGAATTTTGCTATCGGGATGGGGGTAAAGATATGCGCACCACGTTCCCCCGATCGAGGGGCGCCTGGCGAGTTGAATAACGCCCGGCCACTTCCAAATCCAGAGATCGAAGGCAACTACGCCGATGATCAAAAATGCGGGCAGGTAGGCGAGCGCGACCTTGACCCCGGGTCCGAAGCGGAATCCGCTGCCGTAGAGAATGACGGCGTAAATTGCACCTACCGCAATGGCGGTTGAACGGACAACTGTTGTTGGGGGGCGCATCTCTTTAGTTTAGGATCCTCGTGCACCATGGCTGAAGCTGCCGGCGCACCGCTAGTGCCGTGACCACGAACGTTCACGGTGTTGGTTGACACGCCGTCCGGCCTGTCGACGGGGCGGCGTCGCGGCGGTCAGGCTGTGGCGGTGGCAGATCCTGTACGCGTGCGGCGGCTGAGTGACCAGGAAGGTCAGCAGCTGCTCAGAATCACTCGCCGGGGAACTGGCTCCCCGATCCGACTGCGACGGGCGATGGTCGTGCTCGCCTCGGCCGGCGGGAACACAGTGCCGGCCATCGCCCGCCTGGTCCAGGCCGACGAGGACACGATCCGGCAGGTCATCCACCGGTTCAACGAGATGGGGATGGCCAGCCTGGACCCTCAGTGGGCGGGTGGCCGTCCCCGCCAGATCAGTAGCGACGAAGAGCAGCTCATCGTCGAGACGGCCAACACCCGCCCCGAGAAACTGGGGCGGCCGTTCACCCGGTGGAGCATCCGCAAGCTCGCCGACCACCTGCGCCTGCATGCCACCCGCCGGATCCGGATCGGGCGGGAACGGCTGCGGCAGATCCTGCACCGGCACCAGATCACCTTCCAGCGGACCAAGACGTGGAAGGAGTCCACCGACCCTGACCGGGATGCCAAGCTCGCCCGGATCGAGTACGTGAGCAGCCAGTTCCCGCAGCGGGTGTTCGCGTTCGACGAGTTCGGTCCCCTGGTGATCCGGCCGCAGGCCGGCGCCGGGTGGGCTCCGGCCGGGCATCCGCACCGGCTGCCCGCGAACTACCACAAGCTGCACGGGGTTCGGCAGTTCCACGGCTGCTACTCCGTCGGTGACGACCAGCTTTGGGGCGTCGTGCGGCGGCGTAAGAGCGCCGCGCACACCCTCACCGCACTCAAGTCGATCCGCGCCGCCCGCCCCGACGGGGCACCGATCTACGTCATCCTGGACAACCTGTCCGCGCACAAAGGCCGCAAGATCCGCACGTGGGCGGCCCGGAACAAGGTCGAACTCTGCTTCACTCCGACCTACGCCTCCTGGGCCAACCCGATCGAGGCCCAGTTCGGGCCGCTACGCACCTTCGTCATCGCCGGCTCGAACCACCCCAACCACCCCGCGCTCGCCCGGCGACTCCAGGCCTACCTGCGCTGGCGCAACGCCAACGCCCGCCACCCCAACGTCCTGACCGCCCAACGCCGCGAACGCGCCCGCATCCGCAGCGAACGCCAACGACGATGGGGCCAACCCACCACCCGCGCAGCCTGACCCCAACACCCTGAACGTTGGTGGTCACGGCACTAGCGGTTTCGCCAACACGTGGCCGCCGGCGGCAGGCCCACCCTGCGAGATGTCAGTCCAAGCCACAGGGCGAAACTGCGTGCTAGCTCGCCGTGTCGGCCTTGAGGCTGGTCAGGAAGCTGGTCCAGGAGTGGCCGTCGAAGGCGAGGATCGGACCGGTGCGATCCTTGGTGTCGCGGACGTCGACCGCGCCGTCGACGAACCGCACCTCGATGCAGGCCGCGTTGTCGGAGCTGCGGGAGGACTTGAACCAGCCACGATCGGGGCGAGGGGTCATCACGTCATCTCCTTGGCAATCTGCCGGATCAGCTCCAGCGACTCCACCGAGCTTAACGCCCGCTCCCGCGCCTCAGCGAAGGTCACCGCGTAGTCCGCGACCCGGCTGGACTGGTCGATGATGTCGCTGGAGGTGAGCACCTCCTGCCAGACCAGGTCGGGCAGCCGAGGCGACGGAAACGACAGGATCTGGAACGGGCCACCGAGCGCGGGGTGCGCCCCGGCGGTGAAGGGCACCACTCGGATCTCGAACTGCTCCGGGCGCTCGGTGAGCAACCGGTCGAGGTGGTCGAGCTGGGCGCTCATCACCGCCGGGCCACCCACCTGCTGCCGCAGCGTGCCCTCGGCGATGACGGTGGTCAGCCGCAGCGGGTGGTCGCCGACGAGCCGCTGCTGCCGGGCCATCCGCACGGCGACCCGCCGGTCCATTTCGGTCAGCCGGACGTAGGTGTTGCCGCCTCGGATGACCGCGCGGGCATAGTCCTCGGTTTGCAACAGCCCGTGCAACAGCTCGTTGTGGTAGCTGCGGACGTGCTCGGCGCCCGCCTCGTAGCCGAGGAAGCGGAGGAACTCCGCCGGGAAGAGCTGCGAATACTGGTGCCACCAGGCCCGCCGCATCGCCGCGACGCGCAGCGCCTCCAGCTCGGCGGCGTCGGCCGGGTCGATCTCGTACACCGTGACGAGCTGGGCCAGCCGGTCGGCCGGCAGCTTGACCCGCCCGGCCTCCACCCCCGAGATGTACGCCTGCGTGATGCCGCTGGCGCGGCCCGCCGCAGCCGCAGTCATCCCCACCTCCTCGCGGCGTTCCCGCAGCCGTAGCCCAAGCTCCCACGCCTGAACGGTGGGCGACTCGAGTGGTGGCGAAGACTTGCGGCGCGTCCTTGCGGCGCTGGGCGTCATCTCTGCTCCATCCTGTGAGTGTCACCGATACCTGAAAGACCATACTCGATGAAAACAGGCGACAACATGCCCTTGATATAAGCGAACAAGTGAGTGATGCTGCCTCTACGGGATTCACGCCGATGCGAGGAGGCAGGATGGCTGGCGAGATCAGGTGGATCGAGCAAAGGCAGCAGGTGCGGCACGCGTTTTCACTGTCCCGGGTCGTGGATGCCGGCACCTGCGACGAGTGGCACGACCTGCTCGGGGTCCTTCGGGTGCCGGTCGACCGGCGGATACCGGACAAGCTGTGCGACCGGTTGCGCCCGTGGGCATTGGCCACCCTGGCGGCCGGCGGTTACGGCTTCGGCCGCTACTACGCGTGCTACTCCACACTCGACGAGGACGACGAGCCGGACAAAGCCATCGCGGACGAGGACATCGACTGGTCCGGCACGGCCGTCCTGGTCCCCGCCGAACCGCCCGCCGGCCCGGTTCAAACTTGACCTTCACGCGAATCGAACATATGTTCCGATCGTGGTGTCCTTCGAGCAAGCTGATCAGCGACATCGGCCGGGATGGCCGAGCCGGGATGGCAGGCCAGGGCCTACGATCGTGGGCATGGACACGGCGACGATCGAACGGGCTGCCCTGGTCGCCCTTCTTCGCCGCCCGCAGACGAGCTGGTCGGAGACGGCCCTGGAGATTCAGGAGAATGGCAGCGCGAAAGCCGTCCTCGAACGATCCGTCGGTCACTCCGACACGCTCTTCCCGGACCTGGAATCGATCTCCGACCTGATCGACGGTGCCGCTGACGAGATAGCCGGCTGGCAAGCGGAAGGGATCGGCGTTCACGCCTTCTTCGACGCCACCTACCCGGCTCAGCTTCTCGGCATCCGGGAGATGCCTCCGCTCCTGTTCAGTCGGGGCAATTTACAGGTTCATGATCGAGCAGTGGCGGTTGTCGGCAGCCGTAAGGCAAGCGCCGACGGGTTACGGATCGCCCAGGCGGTTGCCACCACCCTCGCCAGGCGTGGCGTGACCGTGGTCAGCGGGATCGCCAGCGGCATTGACACCGCCGCTCACACCGCCGCGCTGAAGGCGGGCGGACGCACCGTCGCGGTCATCGGCACCGGGATCCGCCGGTACTACCCGGCAGAAAACCGACGTCTACAGGACCACATCTCCGACGTCGGTCTGCTGATCTCCCAGTTCTGGCCCGACGCCCCGCCGAGCCGGCAGAGCTTTCCCATGCGCAACGCCGTGATGAGCGGGTACGCAGTCGCAACCGTCGTCGTCGAAGCAGGCGAAACCAGCGGAGCGCGGATTCAGGCCAGGCTCGCCCTTCAACACGGCCGCCCCGTCGTCCTGACCAGTCAAGTCATGCGCTGCGACTGGGCCAGGGCGTTCGCCGAGAATCCCGGCGTCTACGTCGTCAACGGCACCGCAGAGCTGGTGGACGCCATCGACGACATCCTCAGCTACCAGCCCACCGAAGCCGGCCTGGAGAACTTCCCTGACTTGGCCCTCCGCTGACCAGCGCTGGACCATCATCCGCCGGCACATCGAGGTCCAGCGCGGCTATCTACGCAACCCGTTGCCGGCGTACGCCTGGGTCTGTCCCACCTGCCGTGGGGTCCGAGGCGAGGGCTATGCGCTCTGTTTCCGCTGCCAGTCCCACCTGACCCGATCGGGCGGCGTGCTCGCGGACCTCGTGCTGCCGATTTCCTACTCGCCGCGTACCTGGCAGCACCATCACAACCTCCGCACCTACAAGGGTGCGGCCCGGTCCGAGCAGGCTCGGCGAAACCTGCTCGCCCTCCTCCTGTTCTTCCTACGCGACCACCTTGCCTGCGTGGCGGCTCGCACCGGCGCTCGGCCAACGCATGTCATCACCGTCCCCAGCACCCGAAACAGCATCAGCACGCATCCACTCACCGAGCTTGTCGGCAATCGACTCGGACTGCCCTGGATTGCCAGCACGGTTAATCCGAGCTATGGGCCCGACGACCACGACTTCCACGCCGACTGGTTTGCTCCGGCCCTGCCTGCGGCGAGCGCCCCGGTCCACGCACTGGTCCTTGAGGACACCTGGACAACGGGTGCCCGTGTGCAGTCGCTGGCCTACGCCCTCAAGGCCGCAGGTGCCACTACCGTGGCCGCGATCATTCTCGGCCGCCACGTGGATCCGACATACCCGCCGGCCAAGCGGCTGATGGACGCCATCGCCAGCCCGCTGTTCGACACCACTCGATGTGCGACGGACGCCGGCTGACGAGCTGGGCTCCGATGTGGGCGACGGTGAGCCGTTGATGCAGGTGTGCACCGAGCGGTCTGCCGATGTCGTAGGGAAACGCTACGGTCGCTGTCATGACTGGGCAGGGCGTGCTCGCCGTACCGGATGAGCGGACGATCCGCGACGAACTGCAACGGTTGGTCGTTGCCGATCTGCGCGGCCCCCTCAGCGGTCCGGCGGAGGAGTTTCCCACCAGGGAGAGCCCGTTGGACCGCTACATTCTCGGGCGGCTAGCACCCAACGGGGTGTCGGTGGATCCGGCCACTCAGGACGGTTTCGCCGACGCCACCGCGTTGGACGCGGCTGACGGCGGCACCGAACCGGCCGCACCGAGCGTGCCGAGCCTGGCGCCCTCCGCGCTCGGCTTCACCGCCAGCGTGCCGCTGTCGATTCCCGAGCTGTGGGTCACCGCGGCCTGGGGCAGCTACGACACCGCTGCCTCCGAGCGTGAGGAACACGCCGGCCGGCCGGTCTGGCGACGGCACCAACGCGGCGGCCTGGTCGTCGTGCCGCTGCGGGAAGGGCTGATTGAGCCCCGGTCGGTCGACGCGGCGCAGCCGAACGTCGTGGTGCGGGGTCGGGTGCGTTGCCTGAGGAGGGTCTGGCTGGTCTCGCTCTTCCTGGAGAACCGGGAGCGCAGCGATTCGTCGCGCCAGCCGAAGCGATGGATTTTCCAGGTCGAGCTGGCCGCCACCGGCCCGCAGGAGAGCGAGCCGGTCTTCGTGCCCCGGCCGGAGCAGGTCACCGGCGGAGACGACGCAGACCAGGCCGAACGGCACCGGCTGGCGATGGCCTACCGGTTCCACCCGGAGTTCGCGGTGGGGCACGGCACCGCCGTCCACGCCGAGCCGTCGCCCAGCGATCCCCAACGTGCCCATCGGGTACGCACCACGACCGTCCCGATACACGAGTTGCCCTTCACCGACGTGCCCAGCAGCGACCAGGACGACGACCTGCCCGAGTTGGCCGACGTCGAGTTGGACATGCGGCGTCTCGCCGAGCTGGCCGACGGCCCGGCCTCCGCCCTCACGGCGGCGTTGCAGCCCCTCGTTGCCGGCTATCGGGCGTGGATCGACCGCAACGAGGCGAGCGCCGGTGACCCCGCCCGGCGGCTCGACGGTTACCACCGACAGGTCCGCGAGGCGCTGCGCGACGCCTGGGAGGCGACCGACCGGATCGCCGCCGGCATCGAGCTGCTCACCGCTGCCGACCCGGCGGCCCGCCAGGCGTTCGGGTTCGCCAACCGGGCGATGTATCTACAACGTGTCCACAGTGTGGTCGCTGCCCGGCGGCGGGAGCACCCGAACCTCCCACTGGCGCAGGCGGTCGCCGATGCTGACCGGCCCGAGAACCACCGGTGGCGTCCGTTCCAGTTGGCCTTCGTCCTGATCAACCTGCCGGCCCTGGCTGACCCACGGCACCCGGAGCGAGGTGACGACGTCGAACGCGCCCTCGCCGATCTGCTCTGGTTCCCCACCGGTGGCGGTAAGACCGAGGCGTACCTCGGCCTGACCGCCTTCACCATCGCGATCCGCCGCCGCCAGCTCGACCTGGCCGGGATGACCGGCGGGGCCGGGCTCGCCGTGCTGATGCGGTACACCCTGCGGCTGCTCACCATCCAACAGTTCGAGCGGGCCGCGACCCTGATCTGTGCGGCGGAGTCCCTACGCCGGGCTGATCCGCACACGTGGGGGAGCACACCGATCCGGATCGGACTGTGGGTCGGTGGCCGGGTCACCCCGAACCGCACCCAGGACGCGAAGGACTGGCTGGACGAGCGTCGGCGGGGCCGGTCCACCCGGGGCATCGGCTCACCGCATCAGCTCACCAGTTGCCCCTGGTGCGGCACGAGGATCGAGCCGGGCCGGGACATCAAGGTGGATCGCGAACACTGGCGGACCTTGGTGCGCTGCTTCGATGTGGAGTGCCCGTTCAGTGAGGTGGGCAGCTTTCCGTTGGCCGGCGACGAGATCGGGCTGCCGGTGATCCTGGTTGACGAGGAGCTCTACCGCCATCCGCCGGCGTTGGTCATCGCCACGGTCGACAAGTTCGCCCAGTTGCCGTGGAAGGGCGAGACCGCCACGCTCTTCGGCCGCGTCGGCAAGCACTGTGACCAGCACGGCTTTCTCACCGAAGACCTCGAATCGACCGACTGGGAACGCAAGCGGCACCGGCCGGGCAACCGCGTCGTCCCCTGCGCGCGGCTGCGTCCGCCCGACCTCATCATCCAGGACGAGCTGCACCTGATCTCCGGGCCGCTCGGCTCGCTGGTCGGGCTGTACGAGACCGCAGTGGACCGGCTGGCCAGCTGGGAGCCGGTCCCCGGGCACTGGTCCCGGCCGAAAGTGATCGCCTCCACCGCCACCGTACGCCGTGCCCAGCAGCAGATCGGCGCCCTGTTCAACCGGCGTACCCGGGTCTTCCCGCCGTCGGGGCTGGATGCCGCGGACAGCTTCTTCGCCCGCCAGCGCGAGACCGAAAAACATCCTGGCCGGCGGTACGTCGGCATCTGCGCCCACGGCAACCGGCTGCGGTCGACCCTGATCCGGGTCTACGTCTCCGTGCTCGGCGCGGCGCAGAAACTCCACGAGACCTACGGCCGCAACCGGGTCACCGACCCCTACATGACCCTGGTCGGCTACTTCAACAGCCTGCGCGACCTGGGCGGCATGCGGCGGCTGGTCGAGGACGACGTCTCCAGCCGACTGATCCGCGCCGACGAACGCGGGCTCGCCCGACGGTACGACCCGTACTTGGAGGAACTGACCTCCCGGATGCCCTCGGACGCCATCCGGCCGCTGCTGGACCGGCTCGCGGTGCGCTTTGACAGCACCCGGGCCAAGGGTGCTCCCCGGCCGGTCGACGTGCTCCTCGCCACCAGCATGATCGCCGTCGGGGTCGACATCGCCCGGCTCGGCGTGATGGTGGTGGCCAACCAGCCGAAGTCCACCGCCGAGTACATCCAGGCGACGAGCCGGGTCGGCCGGCAGGCACCGGGCCTGGTGTTCACCGTCTACAACTGGGCCCGGCCGCGCGACCTGTCGCACTACGAGCGGTTCGACCACTTCCACGCCACGGTCTACCGGCAGGTCGAAGCCCTGTCGGTCACCCCGTTCGCCGAGCGGGCCATCGACCGAGGGCTGACCGGGGTGCTGGTGGCGCTGGTCCGCGATCTGGAGAGCACCTACAACGGCAACCTGCGGGCGCGGGAATTCGACCGGCACAGTCAGCTCGCCGACCACGTCGTGCGGTTCCTCAAGCGCCGCAGCGAGGTGGCCGCCGACAACACCGTTCGCCAGCGGGTGGAGGACGAGTTGGAGGCACGCCTGGACCTGTGGGCACGGGAACGGGCCCGGCCGGCCCGACGGCTGGCCTACGACAAGCCGTACCACAGCGACGACGTCGCCGGGCTGCTGCACCGCCCAGAGGAGGGCCGGTGGGCACAGACTACCTGCCCCACCTCGCTGCGCGACGTGGAGCCCGGCATCCAACTCCAGTTGCAGCTCGGTGCCGTGGTGGATGATCCACCGCCGTTCGTGCCGCCCGTTGGGGGCGGCACCGCCGGGGGGCCGACGTGAGCAGTCTGCAGCCCCGCAACCTGCGGGTCGGCGCGTTGCGCCCCAACCAACTGCTGCACACCTACGGCGTCGGCTCGGTCGCCGACCTGCCCAACCTGTCGGTGCTGACCCTCGGCTTGGCGCACTGGGATCTCACCCACTCGATGCCGGTCACCGAGGACCGGTTGTTGACGGCGGTCCGGCGCAGGCTCGGGAGCCAGGTGGAAAGCCTTCGGCTTCCGCCGCACCTGCCGGAGACCTCCGACCTGTTCGCCGACTGGACCCGAGTGGGCGTGCCGGTGGCGCTCTTTCCCACCTGGCTGCGCTGCTCGGACACCCGGTGCAACCGCCTTGCGCCGGCGGATTCCGGGCTGTTCGAGTTGTTGTCGTCGCCCTATCAGCCGGACCGGGCCCGCTACGTGCACAGTTGCCGGGGCAACGGCAACTCCCGTCCTACCGCAGTGCCGGCCCGCTTCGTGCTGGCCTGCGACAACGGTCACCTCGACGACTTCCCCTGGTCGTACGTCGCGCACGGTGGCGCGGACCCGGGTGCCGATCACTCGCTCACGCTCGCCGAACGCGGCAGCACCGGCGAGGCGGCCAACATCTTCATCTCCTGTGAGTGCAAAGCTTCCCGCCCGATGTCGGTGGCGATCGGTCTGCACGCCGAAAAAACCCTCCCCGCCTGCCGCGGACGCCACCCCCACCTCGGCACCTACGAGCCCTGCGACGCCCCCACCCGCACCCTCGCCTTGGGCGCCACCAACAGTTGGTTCGCCATGCAGCTGCGGGTCTTCAGCCTTCCCCGTTCCGAGCATCCGGTCGACCAGGTGGTCGCCAAATTCTGGTCATCAGAGCTGCACCTGCTTGCCGGCCTGGACGCGGAGACGGCAAAGAAGATCATGCAGACCCAGAGCTGCTGGATCGAATTGCGACCCTACGGTGCCGACCGGGTCTGGGCGGCGATCCAACGTCGCAGCAAGGCTGAGCCGGACGACGAATCCGACGACAGCGACGATCTGCGCAAGCCCGAGTGGCTGGCCTTCACCGCCGGCACCAGCACCGAGTTGCCCGACTTCACCACCCGACCGGAGCCGGTGCCGCACCAGCACCGCAGGTGGCTCCGCGAGGTGGTCCTCGTCCCTCGGTTGCGGGAGGTCTCCGCGCTGTACGGCTTCACCCGGATCGACGCCCCCGAGTGGGACGTGCTCGACACCCCCGACCAGCGGCGGGCACCGCTGACTCTCGGCAAGCCGACCTGGCTGCCCTGCGCTGAGATGCGAGGCGAAGGGATCTTCCTGCGGGTCGACGAGGAGGCCGTCGTCGAGTGGGAACACCGGCCAGAGGTCAAGCAACGCGAGAAGCTGCTGATTCGCGCCCATGATCTCTGGCGGGCGCAGCGCAAGCTGGCCCCGGAACAGTGGCCTGGTCTTCGCTACGTCCTGCTGCATACCTTCGCTCACGTGCTCATCCGTGAGCTTGCCCTGGAATGTGGATACAGCGCCGCCGGGATCGGAGAGCGGGTCTACGCCTGGCCCGGCGACACCCCATCCGCCGGGATACTCCTCTACACCGCGGCACCCGACAGCGAGGGCACCCTCGGCGGCCTCGTTTCCCTGGGGCGTACGGACCGGCTCGGTCAACTCGTCGAACGGGCCCTGGACGCCGCCCGGTTGTGCAGCTCTGATCCGCTCTGCGCCGAGCACGACCCGACCGTGCACGCCCGCCTGTCGGCCGCCGCCTGCCACGCCTGCCTCTTCGCCGCCGAGACGTCCTGCGAACGCGGCAACCACTACCTGGATCGGGCCCTGCTGGTCGACACACTCACCGACCCCGGCTCCGGATTCCTCGCCCGATGAACCACGAGCGGTTCACGGAGGTGATCACCGATATCGCCACCACGCTCCCGGCCGATCACGTCGCTGCCTGGGCCGCCGTGCTGCTGACCGTCGACACACCTGCCGACAGCGGGGTGGCCGCCGCGTTGATCGACGCCCGGCCCGGGTTCTCGGTCGGCACCCAAGCCGCACGACTGATCAAGAGCTGGCGAACCGACGCACGCGACCTGCCCGGTTCAGCGGTCGCTCTTGCCCTGCGCAGCGCCGCCCTCCTGCACCAGCGGCTGGCTGCGCGGCGTACCGAGCTGGCAGTCAGCGGGCCGACCAGCGCGGCCGTGCCGGTCCGGCTCACCAGCTCCGTGGTCGTGGAGGTCATCCGTGCGGCTCAAAGCAGACTGCTCGTGGCGAGCTTCGCCGCGTACGGGGTCGCCGAGGTGATCGCCGAGCTGCGGTCCGCAGCAGATCGGGGCGTACGCATCGATCTGATTCTGGAAAGCCCGGCCGAAGACGGCGGTGCCCTGCGGGGATCGGCCAGCGCCGCTGTCACCTTCGCGGCGCTCCGTAACCGCGCGACGTTCTGGCACTGGCCGGCCGCACGACGAGTCGCCAGTGGAAATCCGCACGCAGCCCTGCACGCGAAGCTTCTCGCCGCCGACAGCAAGGTCGCGCTGATCAGCAGCGCCAACCTCACCGACCGAGCACTGTCCCACAATATTGAGGTCGGCGTGTTTCTCCATGACCCAGAGGTGGTGCGAAAGCTCGTCGCGCACTTCCAGGCCCTTGTCGACTCCCGGACCGGCGTGTTGCAGCGACTCTTCTGAGTAGCCGGCGGCTCGACGAGGCCAGAGGAGATCCAGAATACCGACGATCGTCAGTGCGAACCTGATATCTGCTGCCCGGGCCTGGCGGAATGGTCAGTTGATGGGCAGGACCCGGGTGCCGGCGCCCTTCACCGAGCGGGTGAGGGTGCGGTCGCTCATCCAGAGGAAGCACCTCACCGACCGGTTGCCGCTGCGCCACTCGCCCTCGGCCGGGTGGTAGAAGATGGTGCCGACCCGGAACTGGAGGTTGCCGTCGTCCGGCACCTTCGCGTAGCGGGCGATGGCGCTGCGGCAACCACGATGGCTGCGCGCCGGGTTCGCCAGGAACTCCGACCAGCTGCTCTCCGGCGCCTGCCACAGACCGACGAACTCGGCCCGGTGCCGCGCGGTGCGCTCGACGGCGACCATCTCGATTACCTCGTCGCCCTCGGTGCGGGCATTGAAGCAGCCGTGCCCCAGCGGTGACGACCCGTCCAACGCGCCGGTCAGGCTGGCCGTGCGCCGCACCGGCACCGGGGTGTCGAGTCCGCGTAGCTCGTGCACGTCGCAGCGGAACCAGCGGGCGCCCCCGGACCACGCCTGCGGCGAGGGTAGGACGACGGTGAGTCCGATCCGGGCCGCGCGCCAGTCGCCGCCCAGGATCCGACGGGCCTGCCGGTCGCACTCGGCGAACGCGGCGCGCATCCCCTTGCTGCCGACCTCCGGTGGTCGAGCCCCGGTCACCTCGGCGAGGGCACCGACGTGCAGGGTCTCGGCCCGGTGCGGCTCGGCGCAGTCCACCGGGGCGTACGCGCTGAGGTAACCGATCTCCTGCGGCTGCCGGTGGCAGGTGCCGGAGTCGGGAGTGAAGGACGCGGGTACCGCCATCGACGCCCAGTCGTCGACGAGGTCACCGTCGGTGCCGGCCGGTCTGGTGCAGCCGGTGGCCGCCAACGCCACCACGGCACCCAGTGCGACTCCGGTCAACCATCGCCGCATCCCCGCCGACCTCCCGCTGCCGCCCGTCGAAGCGGCAGCATACGGTACCGGGATCGGGTGGTGCGGGGGACGTTCGCGCGCCGTGCTCACGTCACGGGCAGTCCCCGCGGGCCGACGCCGCGCATCGAGCCGGTGAGCTTGCGGTCGTCGCTCCACAGGATGCACCGCACCCCCCGGTCGCCCTCCTCCCACTCCCGCTGTGACGGCGGGTAGAAGATGGAACCGGCGCGGTAGGGCAGGTCGGCGTTGTTGGGCACGTCCGCGAAGGCGGCGATCAGCTCCATGCACCGCTTGTGGGCCTGGCCGGACGACCGGACGAACTGCTCCCAGCTCATGTCCTGCTCGACGTAGACGCCGACGAACTCGGCGCCGTGCGGCTCGGTGCAGAGCACCGGGGCCATGTAGTTGAGGCTGTCGCCGATGAGCTTCGGGTCGAAGCAACGGTGCACCAGCGGTGAGTCACCGATCAGTGCGCCGCGCAGGCTGCCGGTGCGGTTGACCGGCCGGGTGTTGTCGATGCTGTCGGTCTCGCTCAGGTCGCAGCGGAACCAGCGGGCACCACCGTTCCAGGCCGGCGCCGACGGTAGCGAGATGTTGAGCGTCAACCGGGCGGTGTGCCAGTCACCTCCGAGCACCAGGCGCGCCCGCTGGTCGCACTCCGCGCGGGCGGTACGCAGCGCCGCCGACTCCGGTTCCGGGCGTTCGCCCTCGGCGGCGGCGTCGGTGAACGTGCCGACGTGGACCGTCTCGGCGAGATGGTTGCGAGCGCAGTCCACGGTCTCGTAGGTGCCCGCCTGGACCACCGCGGTGATCCGGGGCAGACAGGCGTCGGTGGCCGGCACGAACATGGTCGGTGCCCGCAGTGTCTGCCAGTCGTCGGTGAGATCGCCGTCGGTTCCGCCCGGCCGCACGCAGCCGCTGAGCACCATCGCAGCCACACTGGCCAGCGCCAGTGCCGCGAGCCACCGTCGCATCGTCCGCCCTTTCCGGGAGCTGCCGCCCGGCTGCCGGCTCCCGCGCCCACCGGCCTGCACGATACGTCACCGTCCCCGATGGAGTGTTGCCGCGAATCGGTCGTCTGGCCAGTGGAAGCTGAGCTTCATTCCGTTTCATCGGTGCCGAGGGGGGTCATTCTGCACCATTGGTCACCTCCGGGTCACGGGGTGTCCCGGTTGCTGGCACGCTGCCGCGGCTGCTGGCCGCGTTCGTACACTGGCCCTGTGACCGTACCGCCGCCGATCGTCGCGCCCAGCATCCTCGCCGCCGATTTCTCCCGTCTCGCCGAGGAGGTCCGTGCCGTCGAGGACGCCGCGGACTGGTTGCACGTCGACGTCATGGACAACCACTTCGTGCCGAACCTGACCATCGGGCTGCCCGTGGTGCAGAGCCTGCGGGCCGCCACCAAGCTGCCCTTCGACGTACACCTGATGATCACCGACCCGAAGCGTTGGGCGCCCGGCTACGCCGACGCGGGGGCGTACAACGTCACCTTCCACGCCGAGGCCTGCGACGACCCGGTGGCGTTGGCCCGGGACCTACGGGCGGCCGGTGCCAAGGCGGGGCTGGCGATCGACCGGGACACCCCGATCGAGCCGTACCTCGACCTGCTGCCCAGCTTCGACACGCTGCTGGTCATGACCATCAAGGCCGGGTTCGGCGGGCAGCGCTTCCTCCCGCAGCTGTTGGACAAGGTCCGCACCGCGCGTCGCCACGTCGACGCCGGCCACCTGGAGCTGCGCATCGAGGTCGACGGCGGGATCGCCGCCGACACCATCGAGCAGGCGGCCGCGGCGGGGGCCGACGCCTTCGTGGCCGGCACCGCCGTCTACGGCGCCGACGACCCGGCCGAGGCGGTACGCCGGCTGCGCGGGCTGGCCGAGCGCGCGGCGGCCGGGGCCTGACGTGGACACCCCCGACGACGATCGCAAGGACGTGATCCTCGTCGTCGACGACGACGAGGACATCGCCCGCTTCGTCGAGTTCAACCTGCGTCTGCAGGGCTTCGACGTGATCCTCGCCGCCGACGGCCAGGAGGCGCTGGAGCTGATCGAACGCCAACGGCCGGACCTGGCCGTGGTCGACCTGATGATGCCCCGGGTGGACGGGCTGGAACTGACCCGACGCCTGCGCGCCGACCCGATGACCGCCGCCCTGCCGGTGATCATGTTGACGGCCAAGGGAATGACCCAGGACAAGGTCCACGGGCTCAACGCCGGCGCCGACGACTACCTGGTCAAGCCCTTCGACAACGCCGAGCTGGTCGCCCGGGTCAGCTCCACGCTGCGGCGCAACAAGGAGTTCCGGGAGGTCTCCCCGCTGACCGGCCTGCCGGGCAACAGCCGGATCCGCCGGGAGATCGCCGACCGGGTCCGTGGTGGCGCGGACTACGCCGTCGGCTACATCGACATCGACCGGTTCAAGAGCGTCAACGACCGGTACGGGTTCGTCCGGGGCGACGGGTTCATCTCGGCACTGGCCCGCAGCCTGCACCGGGCGGTGGTCGCGGTGGCCCTGCCGCCGGCCTTCCTCGGCCACGTCGGCGGTGACGATTTCGTCTTCGTGTGCACGCCGGAGCAGGTGCGGCCGCTCACCCTGCGGGTGTCGGCGGACTTCGAGAAGGCCGCGGACGCCCTCTACGATCCCACCGACCGGGAACGCGGCTACGTGGAGTTGAAGGACCGGCGCGGCAACATCCGCCGGGCGGCGCTGGTCACCCTCTCCATCGGGGTCGCGATCTCCGACACCGACAAGCGCATCACCGACCCGCTGGAGGCGATGACGGTCGCCTCCGAGATGAAGACCGTGGCGAAGAGCCAACCCGGCTCGTACGTGGCGGTGGATCGTCGTCGCGGTGTCGCCGACCCCGGTCACCGTCATGTGAAGTAGCTCGCCCGGGTGGCCCGGTGCCCCGCCGGGCGTGTAAGACTTTGCTCAGTACCCACCACGCGCTGGCGGGACTCGGTGTAATTCCGAACCGGCGGTGATCCACGGTCCGACCGTGGTAAGCCCGCGACCCGGGAGCGGTTCGTCCGCCCGGTGGACCTGGTGAGAATCCGGGGCCGACGGTTGGGGGCGGTTCGTCCGCGCCCAGACAGTCCGGATGGGAGACAGCGCGCGGGACGGAAGGGGGCCGTGTGGCTCGCCGGGCTCCGGCGTGCGCGCGTCCCGACCGGGGCGGCTGTGCCGTACCCGGACTCCGCCTGCCCGTGGCCACCTGGCCGAACTCCCTGCCCGCGCGTACGAGCGAGAGGGCAACGGCAGGCGATGGCGAGCGTCTCCGTGGACGAGGCGATGCGTCGGGCGATCGAACTCGCGGCGCGCGGGCTCGGCACCACAAGTCCCAATCCCGTCGTCGGCTGCGTGCTGCTCGACGCCGACGGCGAGGTGGTCGGCGAGGGCTTCCACGCGTACGCCGGGGGACCGCACGCGGAGATCGTCGCGCTGGCCCAGGCCGGCAAGCGGGCCAAGGGTGGCACGGCGGTGGTCACCCTGGAACCCTGCGACCACGTCGGCCGCACCAGCCCCTGTAGCACCGCGCTGGTCCAGGCGGGGGTGGCTCGGGTCGTCATCGCGGTGCCGGATCCCAACCCGGTCGCCACCGGCGGCGCGGCCACGTTGCGGTCCGCCGGCATCCGGGTCGACGTGGGAGTTCGCGAGGCCGAGGCGGAGGCCGGCAACGTGGCCTGGCTGACCACCATGCGCCGAGGCTGGCCGTACGTGATCTGGAAGTACGCGGCGACCCTCGACGGTCGTTCCGCGGCGGCCGACGGCACCAGCATGTGGATCACCTCCGAGGCCGCCCGGATGGACGTGCACGCGCTGCGCGCCACCGTCGACGCGGTGGTGGTCGGTGTCGGCACGGTCCTCGCCGACGATCCCCGGCTCACCGTGCGCAACCTGCGTGACGGCAGTCTGGCCATCCGGCAGCCGCTGCGCGTGGTGGTCGACTCGGCCGGGCGTACCCCTGGCGACGCCCGGGTCCGCGACGGCGCCGCCCGCACCTGGGTGGCCACCGCCGCCGAGGTGGGCACCGGCCCGGACGGCGGGGTGGACCTGCCGGCGCTGCTCGCCGCCCTGCGCACCCGTGGGGTACGGGCGGTGCTGCTGGAGGGCGGGCCCCGGCTCGCCGGGGCGTTCCTCGCCGCCGGCCTGGTCGACCGGGTGGTCGGCTACCTCGCACCCCGGCTGCTCGGTGCCGGGCCCGCCGCGCTCGTCGACGCGGGTGTGAGCACCATCGCTGAGGCGATCGACCTGGAACTCACCGACGTTACGCAGGTCGGTCCCGACCTGCGGATCACCGCGCTGCCCCGGAAGAGGGAGGGCTAGGCATGTTCACCGGCATCGTCGAGGAACTGGGCGAGGTCGTCGGGATGACCCCGACGGCGGAGGACTCGACCCTGGTAGCGGTCCGTGGCCCACTGGTCACCTCCGACGCACGGCACGGCGACTCGATCGCGGTCAACGGCGTCTGCCTGACCGTCGTCGACGTCGACGGCGGGGTGTTCACCGCCGACGTGATGGGCGAGACGCTGCGCCGCTCGGCGCTGGGCGCGCTGCGTACCGGCGACCGGGTCAACCTGGAGCGGGCCGCCGCGCTGGGCAGCCGCCTCGGCGGTCACCTGGTGCAGGGGCACGTCGACGGCGTGGGCGAGGTGCTCTCCCGCGAGCCGGCGGCGCGCTGGGAGACGGTCCGGTTCCGGTTGCCCGCCGGGCTGTCCCGCTACGTGGTGGAGAAGGGCTCGATCACCGTCGACGGGGTTTCGCTGACCGTCACCGAGGTGGGCGACGACTGGTTCGCCGTCGGCCTGATCCCCACCACCCTGTCGGCGACCACCCTCGGCACCCGGTCCGTCGGTGATCCGGTCAACCTGGAGGTGGACGTGCTGGGCAAGTACGTCGAGCGGCTGCTGGGCGCTCGCGCGGCCGACGGGGCGGAGGTGCCGGCATGACCTTCGCTGACATCGAGCAGGCCCTGGCCGAGATCGCCGCCGGCCGCCCGGTCGTGGTGGTCGACGACGCCGACCGGGAGAACGAGGGCGACCTGATCTTCGCGGCCGAGCTGGCCACCCCGGAACTGCTGGCCTTCACGGTGCGGCACACCTCGGGCTTCATCTGCGTACCGCTCACCGAGAGCGAGTGCGACCGGCTCGACCTGCCGCCCATGCACCACACCAACCAGGACCAGCGGCAGACCGCCTACACGGTGACCGTCGACGCCCGGGAAGGAGTCACCACCGGCATCTCGGCGGCCGACCGGGCACACACCATCCGGCTGCTCGCCGACCCGGCCACCGGCCCGACGGACCTGGCCCGCCCGGGGCACGTGGTGCCGCTGCGGGCCCGCTCGGGTGGGGTGCTGCGACGGCCCGGACACACCGAGGCGGCCGTGGACCTGACCCGGCTGGCCGGGCTGCGCCCGGCCGGGGTGCTCTGCGAGCTGGTCAACGACGACGGCACCATAATGCGGCTGCCGGACCTGGAGAAGTTCTGCGCCGAGCACTTGCTGACGCTTGTCACCATCGCGGATCTGATCGCCTACCGGCGGCGCACCGAGAAGCAGGTCGAGCTGGTCGCGGACGCCCGGATGCCCACCGAGCACGGGGTTTTCCGGGCCCTGGGCTACCGCAGCGAGTACGACTCGGCCGAGCACGTGGCGCTGGTCATGGGCGACATCGGCGACGGCCGTGACGTGCTGGTCCGGGTGCACTCGGAGTGCCTGACCGGTGACGTCTTCTCGTCGGTGCGCTGTGACTGCGGGCCGCAACTCAACGCCGCCCTGGACCGGGTGGCTCGCGAGGGGCGGGGCGTGGTCCTCTACGTGCGTGGTCACGAGGGGCGTGGCATCGGGCTGCTGCACAAGCTCCAGGCGTACCAGTTGCAGGACCAGGGCCGTGACACGGTGGACGCCAACCTCGACCTCGGCCTGCCGGCCGACGCGCGTGACTACGGTACCGGCGCGCAGATCCTCTACGACCTCGGGGTCCGCTCGATGCGGTTGTTGACAAACAACCCGGCCAAGCGGGCGGGGCTGGAGGGCTACGGCCTGACCATCACCGGCCGCGAGGGGCTGCCGGTGCGTCCGCACCCGGAAAACGTACGTTACCTACGGACCAAGCGGGACCGGATGGGGCACCTGCTCGACCAGCTGGACGAGGCCGCCGAAGCGCCGATGGGGCGTACGGTGCCCGGCACAGAGATCGGAGCGTAGGCGAGATGGCGGGTTTCGGGGAGCCGGGTTCGGCTCCGGTCGACGCGGCGGGGATGACCGTCGGTGTGGTCGCCGCGCGCTGGCACGGTGAGCTGACCGACCACATGCTCGACCGGGCGGTGGCCGCCGCGCAGGCGTGCGGTGCCCGGGCGGTGGTGGCCCGGGTGGCCGGCTCGGTGGAGCTGCCCGTGGTGGCGCAGGCGCTGGCCCGGCGCTGTGACGTGGTGGTCGCCCTCGGCGTGGTGGTACGCGGTGCCACCGCCCACTTCGACTACGTCTGCCGGTCGGTCACCGACGGGCTGACCCGGGTCGCCCTGGACGAGGGCAAGCCGGTCGCCCACGGCGTGCTGACCGTGGACAACATCGAGCAGGCCCGCGACCGGGCCGGCCTGCCCGGATCCGCCGAGGACAAGGGCTGGACGTCGACGGTGGCCGCCCTCGACGCCGCCCTGGCCATCCGCCAGGCGGCCGCCGCCCCCGCCCACCCCGTCGGCTTCACCTCCTGACCCACCGACCCCGCCCCCGTCCCACCCCCTGCCCGGTTGATCAAGAAGTTCGCGTCAAGAAATCGTGGCGTGCTCGGGCGACCGAAACTTCTTGATCAACACGTGGTGCGGCGGGTGGGGGGACGGGCGGGGGAGGGCACAGTCAGGTGAGGTTGGGGGCCTTGGCGGTCTGGGTGAGCCATTGCTGTTCGAGTTCTTCGAGGACGCCGTCGCTGGCGAGACGTCCGACCGCCGCGCTGACGCAGCCGGCGAGCGGCGAGTCCTTCGCCAGCAGCAGTCCGAACGCCTCCGGGCTGCCCACCTGGGGGAGCTGCCCGACGATCACCGCGTCGTCGATCTTCCCGCCGGTGAGGTCGAACGCGGTGGGCAGGTCCACCACCAGGCCGTCGATCCGCCCGCTGCGCAACGCCTTCGCGGCCTCGTCGCGGGATTTGTAGGTCCGCGGTTCGGAGCTCGGCCGCAGCAGGTCGGTGATGGCCTGGTGGCTGGTCGTATCGGCCTGCGCGCCGAGTCGGGCGTCACGCAGCTCGGCCAGCGCCTTCCGGTCGGCGATCTTGGAGGACTCCAGCGCGACCACCGCCTGCCGGACCAGGTGGTACGGCGCGGAGAAGTCGACCGCCTGCTTGTGCTCCTCGGTCATCGAGTACCTGTCGATGCCGAAGTCGAAGGTCTTCGGCCCGGGGGCGACGGCGGCGTCGGACGCCACCCGTGTCCAGGTGACGTCGTCGCGGGCGTAGCCGAGCTGCTCCGCCACCGCGTAGGCGACGGCGGACTCGAAACCCTTACCGTTCGCCGGCTTGTCGTCGACGAACCACGGCTCGTCGGCCGGCTCGCCGGTGGCGATGGTGAGCTTGCCCGGCGTCTGGGTGGGCAGGCTGTCCTTGACGCAGGCCATCGACACGGTCGGCATGGGCGCGGGCTGGGCCTGCGGCGTGCAGGCACTGGCCGCGAGCAGGACGGCCGCCGCGGAGGCGAACGCGAGGGTACGCGGGGTGGTGACCATGGCGGACAGCGTACGACCAACATAGGCGAAGATCGAAGGGTTGTCCCACCGCCCCGGTCGGTGTGCCTCCCGTCCACCGGTCACCACCGACCCGGTGCTCGGGCCCACCCTCGGCGACTGCGAGAATCCGTCTCCGTGAAGACGTTCGAGGAGTTGTTCGCGGAGTTGCAGGCCAAGGCCGCGGCCGGCACCCCCGGCTCGGGCACGGTCGCCGCACTGGAGAAGGGCGTGCACTTCATCGGCAAGAAGGTCGTCGAGGAGGCCGCCGAGTCGTGGATGGCCGCCGAGCACGAGGGGCCCGAGCGCACCGCCGAGGAGATCTCCCAGCTGCTCTACCAGGTCCAGGTGCTGATGCTCGCCAGCGGTCTCGACCTCAAGGACGTCTACCGACATCTGTGAGTGCCCCCACCGTCGACCCGAAACCGATCGAAGGAGCACTCCGTCATGCTGCGTGTCGCCGTACCCAACAAGGGCGCCCTGGCCGATTCGGCCGCTCAGATGCTGCGCGAGGCGGGCTACCGCCAGCGCACCGACACCAAGGACCTGGTCTGCCGCGACCAGGCAAACGACATCGAATTCTTCTACCTGCGGCCGAAGGACATCGCCACCTACGTCGGCTCCGGTGACCTGGACGTCGGCATCACCGGCCGGGACCTGCTCATCGACTCTGGCGCGCCGGCCGAGGAGGTGGTCGACCTGAACTTCGGCCGGGCCACCTTCCGGTTCGCCGCCCGTCCGGACGACATCGCCGACGTACGGGAGCTGGGCGGGCACCGGATCGCCACCGCGTACCCGGGGCTGGTCGAGCGGCACCTCGCCGAGTTGGGCGTCAAGGCCGACGTCATCCGGCTCGACGGTGCGGTGGAGAACGCCATCCGGCTGGGCGTGGCCGACGTGGTCGCCGACGTGGTCGAGACCGGCGCCACGCTGCGCCAGGCCGGCCTGGTGGTCTTCGGTGAGCCCCTGCTGAAGTCCTCGGCGGTGCTGGTCCGCCGCACCGGCGCGGCCCCGCACCCGCAGGCCGAGCAGCTGATGCGCCGGCTGCACGGGGTGCTGGTGGCCCGTCGCTACGTGATGCTCGCCTACGACGTGCCGGCCGGGCTGCTGGATCGGGCCAGCTCGCTCACCCCGGGTATCGAGTCACCGACGGTCTCCCCGTTGCACCGGGAGGGTTGGGTGGCGGTGCAGGCGATGGTGCTCCGCGACGACGTGCACCGGATCATGGACGAACTCTACGAACTGGGAGCCCGGGCGATCCTGGTCACCAACATCCACGCCTGCCGGCTGTGAGGGCCTGCCGGGCCGGTAGGTCCCGGCCCTGTGTGGCGCCGGATGCCCGGGTACGGTCGGATGGCAGACTGGTGGGGTGAGTGAAACCGACGTGGTCCGGGTGCGACCCCGGCGGATCCGGCTGGTCTGCTGGGTGTCGGCCGTCCTGCTGGTCGTGGTCTTCGCCCTGGTCGCCACCACGCTGACCGGCCCCACCGGCAACGGGTACGGCACCTTCCAGCGCGGCGACCAGCTGGCCATGATCGGGCTCGGGGTCATGTTCGCCCTGGGCACTCTGCTGTTCACCCGACCCCGGGTCGAGGCGGACGTGCGGGGAGTGCGGGTCCGCAACATCATCGGCTCGTACGAGCTACCCTGGGAGGTCGTCCGCGGCGTCCGGTTCGACCGCGGGGCCCCCTGGGCGGCCCTGGAGCTCTACGACGACGACCTGCTGCCGGTGGTCGCCCTCCAGGCCGCCGACAAGCAGCTCGCCGTCGACGGCGTGCGCGCCCTGCGCCGCCTGCACCAGGCGCACCTGACCGCCGTCGCAGAGCGCGCGGCCCGCTGATCCGTTCGCTGCGTCCGCTCGGGCCCGCCGGCTCGGTTTGAGGTCCCGGTTGCCGAGGGTGTAGTGTTGTGGAGTCGACCATGCTGTCCTGAGCGTCAGGACGGCTGTGAAAGCGGAGCGCCTGCTCCCACCCGAGTCGCCGCCTGTGGCGTCCGGGTCCGGTCACCGGTTCCGGGCACGTCCCGGCACCGGATGCGCGTTCCTGTGATCGTGCCGACCGGTCGAGCGGGCCCTGGCATACGCCGGGGCCTTCTACTTTCCGGGCCGGTTCCCACCGGGAGCCGCCGGGTCGGCCACGCATGAAGATCCGACTCGAGGAGGCCCCATCAGCGTCGAACCACGCGTGAACGAGCAGATCCGGGCACGTGAGGTCCGACTGGTCGGCCCCGAGGGTGAGCAGGTGGGCATCGTCCCACTGGAGCGCGCCCTTCAGCTGGCCGCGGACGTCGATCTGGACCTGGTCGAGGTTGCGCCGATGGCGCGCCCGCCGGTGTGCAAGCTCATGGACTTCGGCAAGTTCAAGTACGAGAGCGCACTGAAGGCGCGCGAAGCGCGGCGTAACCAGCAGCAGACCGTCATCAAGGAGATGAAGCTCCGGCCGAAGATCGATCCGCACGACTACGAGACCAAGAAGGGTCACGTGGTGCGGTTCCTCAAGGCCGGTGACAAGGTCAAGGTGACGATCATGTTCCGCGGTCGCGAGCAGAGCCGCCCGGAGCTGGGCTACCGGCTCCTGCGCCGGCTCGAGTCCGAGATCACGGAACTGGGATACGTGGAGTCCGCTCCGAAGCAGGACGGCCGAAACATGATCATGGTTCTCGCTCCGCACCGGGCCGTGAAGGCCTCCGCGGTCGCCGCCACGGCGTCCCGTGGTGGACCCCGGGAGCGGACCGCGGAGGAGCCCGCCACCGCCGCGGCCGCCGAACCTGCGGTGACCAGTGAGAGCGCAGCAGCCGGTGATACCGGCGCGACCGCTGACACCAGCGGTCAGTAACAGGGGAGAAGACGTTCCACATGCCGAAGATGAAGAGCCACACGGGGATGGGCAAGCGGGTCCGCGTGACCGGCAAGGGCAAGATCACGAAGCAGCAGGCCGGTCTGCGTCACAACCTCGAGAAGAAGCCCTCCACCCGCACCCGCCGGCTGACGGGCGTGGTCGAGGTGGCCAAGGCTGACGTCAAGCGCATCAAGAAGCTGCTCGGCCGCTGACGCGCGCCACCTGAATCCAAGAAGGAGTTGAGATGGCACGCGTCAAGCGGGCTGTTAACGCCCAGAAGAAGCGCCGTACCCTGCTGGAGACCGCGAGCGGATACCGCGGTCAGCGCTCCCGGCTGTACCGCAAGGCCAAGGAGCAGGTGCTGCACTCGATGCAGTACGCCTACCGGGACCGTCGCGACCGCAAGGGCGACTTCCGGCAGCTGTGGATCCAGCGGATCAACGCGGGTGCCCGCGCCAACGGGATGACCTACAACCGGCTGATCCAGGGCCTGCGCTTGGCCGGCATCGAGGTCGACCGCAAGATCCTGGCTGACCTGGCCGTCAACGACGCCGCCGCGTTCGCGGCGATCGTCGAGCTGGCCCGGGCCGCCGTGCAGGCCGAGGGCACCGGCGGCGCGCCCGCCCAGGCCGCCTGAGTCCCACCCAGCGCAGCGAGGCGTCCCTCGGCAACGGGGGACGCCTCGCGCGTGCGGCCGAGACCATGCTCTTCACACCGCGTACGCCCCGGGTGGTGGCCGCGCGCCGACTTCAGCGTCGCCGCGACCGCGACGCCTCGGGTCGGTTCCTCGCCGAGGGGCCGCAGGCGGTCCGGGAGGCCCTGAGCCGACCCGGCACCGTGCTGGAGCTGTTCGGCACCCCGGCCGCCCTCGACCGGTACGCCGACCTGGCGGCGAGCGCCGCCGGCGGCGACGTGCCCGTCTCCGAGGTGACCGACGAGGCGCTGGCCGCGCTCGCCGAGACCGTCGCCCCGCAGGGGCTGGTCGCCGTCTGCCGGCACCTCGACGTGTCCCTTCAGGTCGCGTTGTCGCGCGGCCCCCGGCTGGTGGCCGTGCTCGCGGGCATCCGTGACCCGGGCAACGCCGGCACGGTGCTGCGGACCGCCGACGCGGCCGGCGCCACCGCGGTGGTCTTCGCGGGTGACGCCGTCGACCCGTACAACGGCAAGTGCGTCAGGTCGTCGGCCGGCAGCCTGTTCCACGTGGACGTGGTGCGCGAACGCGACCCGGCCGCGACGCTCACCGCCGCCCGGGCCGCCGGGCTGACGGTGCTCGCCGCCACCGGCCACGGCGAATCTGATCTCGACGAGCTGGTCGACGCCGGCCGGCTGGCGGCACCGACCGCCTGGCTTTTCGGCTCCGAGGCGCACGGCCTGCCCGTCGAGCTGGCCGAGGCCGCCGACGCCCGGGTCCGGGTGCCGCTGCACGGGCGGGCCGAGAGCCTCAACCTGGCTGCGGCGGCGGCCGTCTGCCTGTACGCTTCGGCCAGAGCACAGCGCTGACCCGAGGTCACGCGCGCATGACGGAGGAGACGCGGCCCCCATGGTGAACGCACCACGGCGTTCGTTTAGCCAGCCCGCCGGTGTCGGCGGGCGGCGGGCCTGACCTGCTCTCCACACGACTCCCACCGGCGGGCTGCGGCACAGCCGCGCGTCCGTAGACTCGCCTAGCCGCCCGCGAGGGCCGGCGCCGTCGTGAGGGAGTGCCCGTACGCCATGACTTACCGCAACGATCCGTACGACCCGAAGCAGGTCGCCCTGCTGGACCCGGCCGCGCTGGCCGAGGCCGTGACCGAGGCCGAGAAGGCGTTCGCCGCCGCCGGTGACCCGGACGCGCTGGCCGCGGTGCGCCCGGCGCACCTGGGCGACCGGGCCCCGGTCTCGCTGGCCCGCCGCGAGATCGGCGCGCTGCCGCCGGCCGCCAAGGCCGACGCCGGCAAGCGGGTCAACGAGGCCCGCCGGGCCATCGAGCAGGCGCACGCCGCCCGGGCCGAGGTGCTGGAGCGCGAGCAGGCCGAGCGGGTCCTGGTCGCCGAACGAGTCGACGTGACGCTGCCGTACGACCGGCACCCGCGTGGCTCCCGACACCCGATCACGCTGCTGATGGAGCAGATCAGCGACCTGTTCATCGGGATGGGCTACGAGGTGGCCGAGGGCCCCGAGGTCGAGCTGGAGTGGACCAACTTCGACGCGCTGAACATCCCCGCCGACCACCCCGCCCGGGGACTGATGGACACCTTCCACATCGCACCGGAGGGTTCCGGTCTGGTGCTGCGTACGCACACCTCACCGGTGCAGGCACGCACAATGCTCAGCCGCACCCCACCGATCTACGTGGTCGTGCCCGGCCGGGTCTACCGCACCGACGAGTTGGACGCCACCCACTCCCCGGTCTTCTACCAGGTGGAGGGTCTGGTGGTGGACAAGGGCATCACGATGGCGCACCTGCGGGGCACCCTCGACCACTTCGCCCGGGCGATGTTCGGCGCGGGCGCGAAGACCCGGTTCCGGCCGCACTACTTCCCGTTCACCGAGCCGTCGGCGGAGTTCGACGTGTGGTTCCCGGAGCACCGCAAGGGGCCACAGTGGGTCGAGTGGGGTGGCTGCGGCATGGTCAACCCGCGGGTGCTGCGGGCCTGCGGCATCGACCCGGAGGTCTACTCCGGCTTCGCCTTCGGCATGGGCATCGACCGGACCGTGATGTTCCGGCACGGGGTGGGCGACATGCGGGACCTGGTCGAGGGCGACGTCCGGTTCACCCGGGCGTTCGGCCACGGGGCTTAGTGCGGGCGCGAGTTACGGAGACGGTGGTTACACATCATGCGAGTTTCTCTCAGTTGGCTGCGGGAGTACGTCGACGTACCCGACCTGCCCGTCGACGAGCTGGAGCGGGCCCTGGTCGACCTCGGCATCGAGGTCGAGTCCATCGTGGACCTGTCCGGCACGGTCACCGGGCAACTGGTGGTCGGCGAGGTCCTGGAGATCGAGGAGCTGACCGGCTTCAAGAAGCCGATCCGGTTCTGCCTGGTGAACGTGGGCGCCGCCAACGGCACCGGCGAGCCGCAGGAGATCGTCTGCGGTGCCCGCAACTTCGCCCCGGGTGACCGGGTCGTGGTGATCCTGCCCGGCGGGGTGCTGCCGGGTGGCTTCGCCATCGGTGCCCGCCGCACGTACGGGCGCAACTCCAACGGCATGATCTGCTCGGCCCGGGAACTGGGCCTGGGCGACGACCACTCCGGCATCCTGGTGCTGCCCGAGCACGTGGTGGCGGAGCCCGGCGACGACGCTCGGCCGGTGGTCGGCCTCGACGACGTCATCGTCGAGGTGGAGATCACCCCGGACCGGGGCTACCAGATGTCGCTGCGTGGGCTCGCCCGCGAACTGGCGCACGCCCTCGGCCTCGACTACTCCGACCGGGGCCGGATGCCCGCGACGCCCGGCACGGCCGTGCCGGCGTACCCGGTCGAGGTGCGCGACCCGGTCGGCTGCGACCGGTTCGCGGCCCGGCTGGTGCGCGGCGTCGACCCGGCGGCGCAGACCCCGGACTGGATGCGGCAGCGGCTGACCATCGCCGGCGTCCGCAGCATCTCGTTGCCGGTGGACATCACCAACTACGTGATGCTCGAACTCGGCCAGCCGATGCACGCCTTCGACGCCGACCGGATCGCCGGCCCGCTCGTGGTGCGCCGGGCGGTGCCGGGGGAGAAACTGACCACGCTCGACGGGGTGACCCGCGCCCTCGCCCCCGAGGACATGGTCATCTGCGACGCCGGGCTGCCGAACCCGGTCGCCGCCGAGGGTGACGGCATGCCGATCTCACTCGCCGCCGTGATGGGCGGCGAGACCAGCGAGGTGCTGCCGGGCACCGTCAACGTGCTCTTCGAGGCCGCGCACTGGGACCCGGCGATGGTGGGCCGCACCGCGCGGCGGCACAAGCTGTTCAGCGAGGCGGCGAAGCGTTGGGAGCGTGGGGTCGACCCGGCGCTGCCGCTGGTCGCGCTGGACCGGGCGGTCGGGCTGCTCACCTCGTACGCGGGCGGCGCCGCCAGCGAGGAGGTGCTGGACCTCAACCACGTCCGGCCGCGTACCCCGGTCATCCTGCCGGCCGACCTGCCCAGCCGGCGGGTTGGTGTGGACTACCCGCCGGCCCGGGTGGTCGCGCTGCTGGAGCAGGTCGGCTGCACCGTGGCGCGCGGCACCGACCGGCTGGCCGAGGAACCGGGTTCGGTGGCGGTGGCCGCCGGAGACGGTGAGGCGCTGAGCGTCACCCCGCCGACCTGGCGGCCCGACCTGACCGATCCGGCGGATCTGGTCGAGGAGGTGGTCCGCCTCGACGGGTACGACAAGGTGCCGTCGGTGCTGCCGACCGCGCCGCCCGGCCGGGGCCTGACCTGGCAGCAGCGACGTCACCGGGCGGTGTCCCGTTCCCTGGCCGAGCGCGGCTACGTCGAGGTGCTGGCGCACCCGTTCGTCGCCACGGAGCTGGCCGACCAGCTCGGCCTGGCCGCCGACGACCCGCGTCGCCGGGCGGTGCGGCTGGCCAACCCGCTGTCGGAGGAGGAGCCGCTGCTGCGCACCACGCTGCTCGGTCCGCTGCTCGGTATCGTCCGGCGCAACCTCGGCCGGGGCCTGCGGGACCTGTCCCTCTACGAGATCGGCACGGTCTTCCAGCCCCGGGTGGACGCCGGCAGCCCGCCGGAGATGGGCGTCGACCGCCGTCCCACCGACGCGGAGTTCGCCGCCGCCGACGCGGTGGTGCCGTGCCAGCCCCGGCACGTCGCCGTCGTGCTGACCGGCGAGGTCGAGCCGGCCGGCTGGTGGGGCGGCGGGCGGGCGGCCGGCTGGGCGGACGCCGTCGAGGCGGGCCGCGCGGTGCTCACCGCCGCCGGGATACCCGACCAGCGCGTCGAGGTGCGCTCGGCCGAGTACGCCCCCTGGCACCCGGGCCGCTGCGCGGAGCTGCTGGTCGACGGCGCGGTCGTCGGCCACGCCGGTGAGCTGCACCCGCAGGTCGTAGCGACGCTCGAACTGCCGAGGCGGACCTGCGCCATGGAGCTGGACCTGGACGCTCTGCCGGCACCTGCGGTGACGGCCGCGCCCGCTGTCTCCGGCTACCCGCCGGCGCTGATCGACGTGGCGCTGGTGGTGGCCGAGTCGGTACCGGCGGCGCAGGTTCGCCAGGCACTCGTCGAGGGTGCCGGCGAGCTGCTGGAGTCGGTCAGCCTGTTCGACGTCTACGCCTCGGAGCAGCTCGGTGCCGGACGCAAGTCGCTGGCCTACAAGCTGACCTTCCGAGCGCCGGACCGCACGTTGACGGTCGAGGAGGCGGTGGCCGCCCGCGACGCCGCCGTCGCCCGCGCCGCCGAACGCTGCGGCGCCACCCTCCGCGGCGCCTGACCGGTGGGCAAGGGCCCCTTCCCTGCGCCTCGTGCGGGGAAGGGGCCCTTGCTCACTCCGGGAGTGGGAGCGTGTGCGATCGGTGACGGCGGCAAGGGGCTTGGTGTGTGATCGACCGAAAGGTCAACACCGATGGCTGTTTGGTTACCCGCGAGTCACGTCTGAGGGGTTAGCCTGCTGTATCCCGACGACCCTGGGATCACACCCGCCACCCCCACGGGAGCCCCCTCATGTCCGATGATCCGCCCACCTCGGTCGACGTCTGCATCGTCGGTGGTTGTGGCCGGGTGGGCCTGCCGCTGGGTATCGCCTTCGCCGCCCGCGGGCTGTCCGTCGTGCTGTACGACATCAACGCCGAGGCCGTCGCGGGCGTCAACGCGGCCACCCTGCCCTTCGCCGAGCCCGGCGCGGCCGATCCGCTGGCCGAGGCGGTGGCGGCCGGCCGGCTGCGCGCCACCACCGACCCCGCCGCCGTCGGGATCTCGGACCACCTGGTCGTCGTGGTCGGCACGCCGGTCGACGAGCACCTCAACCCGGATCTCGGTGCCGTGCCCCGCGCGTTGGAGCGCTGCGCCGAACATCTGCGCGACGGCCAGCTGATCGTGCTGCGCAGCACCGTCTACCCCGGGGTCACCGCGCTGACCGAGAAGTTGCTGGCCGGCAAGGGTCTGCGCGCGGACGTGGCGTTCTGCCCGGAACGGATCGCCGAGGGCCGGGCGATGACCGAGCTGTTCACGCTGCCGCAGATCGTCGCCGCGCGGACCCCGGAGGCGCTGGCGCGGGCGGAGAAGCTGTTCCGGCACCTGACCGACCAGATCGTCCCGCTCGAACCCGAGGAGGCCGAGCTGGCGAAGCTGTTCACCAACACCTGGCGGTACATCAAGTTCGCCACCGCGAACCAGTTCTGGATGATGGCGAACGACTTCGGGCTGGACTTCGCCCGGATCCGGCACGCGGTGGCGTACGACTACCCGCGTGCGGCCGATCTGCCGATGCCCGGTTTCGCCGCCGGGCCGTGCCTGTTCAAGGACACCATGCAACTGGCCGCGTTCAACCGGAACAACTTCGTGCTCGGCCACTCGGCGATGCTGATCAACGAGGGGTTGCCGCTGTATCTGGTGTCCCGCCTGGAGGACCGGTTCGACCTGGCCACCTCGACGGTGGGCATCCTCGGCATGGCCTTCAAGGGCGGCAGCGACGACCCCCGGGAGAGCCTGGCGTACAAGCTGCGCAAGATCCTGGCGTTGAAGACCCGGGAGACGCTCTGCACCGACCCGTACGTGGCCGACGACCGCTTCGTCGACCTGGACGAGGTGTTGCGCCGGGCCGACCTGCTGGTCATCGCCGCACCGCACGAGCAGTACGCCCGCCTGGACACCGACAAACCGGTTATCGACATGTGGGGTCTGACCGGGCAGGGGGTACGGGTGTGATGAATCCCCGGGTCTCGGTGATCGTGCCGGTCTACAACGAGGGCGAGGCGATCATCCGCTGCCTGGAGCGGATGCTGCGGGAACTGATGCTGCCCGCCGAGGTGCTGATCGTGCACGACATGCCCGAGGACACCACGGTCCCGTACGTCGAACGGATCGCGCGTACCGACCCGAGGGTCCGGGCGGTGCTCAACACCTACGGCCGGGGCCCGGCCAACGCGATCCGGTTCGGCATCGACGCGGCCCTGGCACCGGTCGCGGTGGTGACCATGGCCGACGGGTGTGACGATCCCCGCCAGATCGACGAGTTGGCCCGGTTGGTGGACCGGGGGGTGGTGGTCGCCGCGGCCTCCCGGTACATGCCGGGTGGTCAGCAGGTCGGCGGGCCGAGGCTCAAGCGGATGATGTCCCGCTGGGCGGGACGAAGCCTTTACACCTTCGCCCGGGCCGGCACCCGCGACGCCACCAACAGCTTCAAGGCGTACGACACGGCGTTCGTCCGGGAGGTCGGCATCGAGTCGCGGACCGGCTTCGAGATCGGGCTGGAACTGACCGCGAAGGCCACCCGGCTGCGCCTGCCGGTGGCGGAGATTCCGACCATCTGGTTGGACCGTCCGCTCGGCGAGTCCCACTTCGACCTGGGCCGCTTCCTCCCCGGCTACCTGCGCTGGTACCTGTTCGCCTACGGTCGACGGCTGAGCCGGGAGAAGTTGACCGCCCGGGTGCGGACGGCGACCGTGCCGGCTCCGCGTGGCACCGAGTACGAGAAGACGGCATAGGAGCGTCCGTGGCGAAGATCCTGGTAACTGGTTCGGCCGGCTTCATCGGCGGCTATCTCGTCGCGGAGTTGCTCGACCGCGGCCACGAGGTGGTGGGTGTCGACAACTTCTCGAAGTACGGTCCGGTCGCCCAGAGCCACGAGGGAAACCCCCGGTTCCGGTTCGTGGAGGGGGACGCCCGCGACACCGATCTGCTGACCGGGCTGCTCGACGGCTGCGACCACCTGGTCGCCGGGGCGGCGATGATCGGCGGGATCTCCTACTTCCACGCCTACGCCTACGACCTGCTCGCCACCAACGAGCGGATCATGGCGGCGACCTGTGACGCGGCGATCCGAGCCCACCGAGACGGTCGGCTGTCCAAGGTCACCTACCTCTCCTCCTCGATGGTGTTCGAGTCCACCGAGCACTGGCCCAGCCGGGAGGGCGACGAGCGACGCATTCCGCCGCCGCTGTCCTCGTACGGCTTCCAGAAGCTGGCCGTGGAGTACTACGCCCGCGCCGCCTGGGACCAGTACCGGTTGCCCTACACGATCGTGCGGCCGTTCAACTGCGTCGGCGTGGGGGAGGGGCGGGCGCTGGGCCAGGCCGAGGTGCTCTCCGGCAACGTCAAGCTGGCCATGTCGCACGTGGTGCCCGACCTGGTGCAGAAGATCGTCAAGGGGCAGGATCCGCTGCACATCCTCGGTGAGGGCGACCAGGTGCGGCACTACACCTACGGCGGGGACCTGGCCCGGGGCATCGCGCTGGCCATCGAGCATCCGGCGGCGGCCAACGAGGACTTCAACCTCTCCACCGCCGAGTCGACCACCGTGCTGGAGTTGGCCGAGCTGATCTGGCGCAAGATCAAGGGACCGGACGTGCCGTTCCGGTACGTCAGCGACGAACCCTTCCAGCATGACGTACAGAAGCGGGTGCCGGACACCACGAAGGCCCACGAGGTGCTCGGCTTCACCGCCACCACGTCCCTGGATGAGATGCTCGACGAGGTCATCCCCTGGGTGACCGACGCGGTCGCCGAGGGCCGCCTCTAGCACACCGGCACCCATCGTGGTTCATTACCATACGGCTTCCTGTATGAACTTGCAGTCTGAGGTGTGCTCCTGCTAACCTTCTCTGCATATTCATGCGGAGGTGGGTATGGGGATTCGGGCTGCGGTCGCCGGGGCGAGCGGGTACGCCGGTGGTGAACTGCTCCGTCTGCTCGCCGGGCACCCCGAGTTCGACCTGGTCGCCGCGACCGCGCACAGCCAGGCCGGGCAACCACTCGACGCCGTCCACCCGCAGCTGACCGGGCTGGAGATGACCCTCGGCGGGACCACGCCGGAGGTGCTGGCCGAGGCCGATCTGGTCTTCCTCGCCCTGCCGCACGGTGAGTCCGCCGCCCTGGCGGCGCGACTGCCCGCCGGGGTCCGGATCGTCGATCTCGGCGCCGACCACCGGCTCGCCGACGCCGACGCCTGGGCCCGTTACTACGGTGGCCCGCACGCGGGTGCGTGGACCTACGGCCTGCCCGAGCTGCCCGGCCAGCGGGCGCGGATCGTCGCCGCCGAACGGGTGGCCAACACCGGCTGCTACGCGGCGGCGATCACCCTGGCGCTGGCGCCGCTGATCGCGGCCGGTGCCGCCCGACCCGACGACGTGGTGGTCGTCGCCGCGTCCGGCACGTCGGGCGCGGGCCGGGTCGCCAAGGCTCACCTGCTGGCCAGTGAGGTGATGGGCGACCTGTCGCCCTACAAGGTGGGCGCACACCAGCACGTACCCGAGATCAAGCAGGCCACCGGGGCGACCGGGCTGTCGTTCACTCCGGTGCTGGCGCCCATGCCGCGCGGCATCCTGGCCACGGTCACCGCGCTGCCGACCGGCCAGGCCGACCCGCGCGCGGTGCTGGCGCGGGCGTACGCGGACGAACCGTTCGTGCACCTGCTGCCCGAGGGACGGTGGCCGCACACCGCCGCCACGGTGGGCGGCAACTCCTGCCACCTGCAGGCCGGCGTCGATGTCGACTCCGGCCGGCTGATCGTGGTCGCCGCGCTGGACAACCTCGGCAAGGGTGCTGCGGGCCAGGCGGTGCAGAACGCCAATCTGATGTTCGGTCTGCCCGAAACCACGGGCCTGTCCGTGTGGGGGACCGCGCCATGACCGTGACCACTCCCGAGGGATTCCGGGCGGCCGGCGTTGCCGCCGGCCTCAAGACCGGCGGCGCACCTGACGTCGCGCTGGTGGTCAACGACGGCCCCGACGCCGGAGTCGCCGGTGTCTTCACCGCCAACCGGATCAAGGCCGCGCCGGTGCTCTGGACCGAGCAGGTCGTCAGGGGCGGCATCGTGCGGGCGGTGGTGCTCAATTCCGGTGGTGCGAACGCCTGCACCGGTCCGGCCGGCTTCCAGGACACCCATGCCACCGCAGAGCACACCGCCGCCGCGTTGACCTCGGCCAGCGCCTACCAGATCGGTGCCGGTGAGGTGGCCGTCTGCTCCACCGGCCTGATCGGCGAGCGGCTGCCCATGGACCGGCTTCTGCCCGGGGTCGCCGCCGCTGTCGAGAGCCTGGGTGACAACGGCGGCGCCGCTGCCGCCGAGGCGATCATGACGACGGACACCCGGCCCAAGACCACCGTCGTCGCCGGTGCCGGCTGGACCGTCGGCGGCATGGCCAAGGGTGCCGGCATGCTGGCCCCGGCCATGGCCACCATGCTCTGCGTCCTCACCACCGACGCGGTGGCCGGGCCGGAGACACTCGACGCCGCGCTGCGGTCGGCCACCCGGGTCACCTTCGACCGGGTCGATTCCGACGGCTGCATGTCGACGAACGACACGGTGCTGCTGCTGGCCAGTGGTGCCTCGGGTGTCGCGCCGAGCGAGGCGGAGCTGGCCTCGGCGGTCACCGCCGCCTGCCACGACCTGGCCCGGCAACTGCTCGCCGATGCCGAGGGCGCCACCAAGGAGATCGCCATCGAGGTGGTCGGTGCCGCCGACGAGGACGACGCGGTCGAGGTGGGCCGGTCGGTGGCCCGCAACAACCTGGTCAAGACCGCGCTGTTCGGCAACGACCCGAACTGGGGCCGGATCCTCGCCGCCGTCGGCACGACCGCCGCCGCCTTCGAGCCGGACGCCGTCGACGTGGCGGTCAACGGCATCTGGGTCTGTCGGTCCGGCGCAGCCGCCGAGGACCGCTCGAAGGTCGATCTCTCGGGCCGGGACGTCACCATCCGGATCGACCTGCACGCCGGTGCGGCAGAGGCGACGGTGTGGACGAACGACCTGTCGCACGCCTACGTGCACGAGAACTCGGCCTACTCAACGTGAGCGCGAGGAATGCAGCGCAGCGGAGTCCCGCAGTCGCGAACGGAAGGCTGGCCCGGTGAGCGCGAGGAATGCAGCGCAGCGGAGTCCCGCAGTCGCGAACGGAAGGCTGGCCCGGTGAGCGCGAGGAATGCAGCGCAGCGGAGTCCCGCAGTCGCGAACGGAAGGCGGATCCGGTGAATCTGAGCTCCGATCTGGCCCTTGCCCAGGCCAAGGCGGCCACGCTGATCGAGGCGCTGCCCTGGCTGGCCCGCCTGTCCGGTGCCACCGTCGTGATCAAGTACGGCGGCAGCGCCATGAGCGACCCGGAGTTGCGGCGGGCCTTCGCCGCCGACATGGTGTTCCTGCGCTACGTCGGCCTCAAGCCGGTGGTGGTGCACGGCGGCGGACCGCAGATCTCGGCCATGCTCAAGAGGCTGGGTATCGCCAGCGAGTTCCGGGGCGGCCTGCGGGTGACCACCCCGGAGGCGATGGACGTGGTCCGGATGGTGCTGTTCGGGCAGGTGGGCCGCGAACTGGTCGGGTTGATCAACGCGCACGGTCCGTTCGCGGTCGGTCTGTCCGGTGAGGATGCCGGGCTGTTCCGGGCGGTGCGGCGGTCCGCGTACGTCGACGGGCAGCCGGTCGACGTGGGTCAGGTCGGCGACGTCGAGTCGGTGGACGTCTCGGCGGTGGACGACCTGATCGCGGCCGGCCGGATTCCGGTGATCTCCACGGTGGCGCCGGACGCGGACGGGGTGTTGCACAATCTGAACGCCGACACCGCCGCCGCCGCACTCGCGGTCGCCCTGCGGGCGCGCAAGCTGGTCGTGCTCACCGACGTGCCCGGCCTGTACGCCGACTGGCCGGACACGTCCAGCCTGCTCAGTGAGATCAACACCGACGAGTTGGCGAAGCTGCTGCCGTCGCTGGAGTCGGGCATGGTGCCGAAGATGGAGGCGTGCCTGCGGGCCGTCAACGCAGGAGTGCCGGCCGCACACGTCGTGGACGGTCGGGTCGCCCACTCCACCCTGCTGGAAGTGTTCACCCCGGAAGGCTTCGGAACGATGGTGATTCCCTCATGAGTGCCCTGGTCAGCCGGTGGCGGCAGGCGATGATGGACAACTACGGCACGCCGCCGCTGGCGCTGGTGTCGGGTTCCGGCGCCGTCGTGGTCGACGAGGCCGGCCGGGAGTACGTCGACCTGCTCGGCGGCATCGCCGTCAACTCCCTCGGGCACGCGCACCCGGCGGTGGTGGCGGCCGTGTCGAAGCAGGTCGCCACGCTCGGCCACGTCTCCAACCTGTACGTCTGCGAACCGCCGGTGGCGCTTGCCGAACTGCTGCTGGCCCTCGCCGGCCGGCCGGGTCGGGTGTTCTTCGCCAACTCCGGAGCCGAGGCCAACGAGGCGGCGTTCAAGCTCTCCCGGTGCACCGGCCGCACCGGGGTGGTGGCCACCGTCGGCGGCTTCCACGGCCGTACGATGGGCGCCCTCGCCCTGACCGGTCAACCGGCCAAGGCCGACCCGTTCCGGCCGCTGCCGGGCGAGGTGACCCATGTCCCGTACGGTGACGTGGCCGCCCTGGCCGCGGCGGTGAGCGACGCCACGGCCATGGTGATCCTGGAGCCGATCCAGGGCGAGAACGGTGTGGTCGTCCCGCCGGCCGGCTACCTCGCCGCGGCTCGCCGGATCACCGCCCGGCACGGTGCCCTGCTGGTGCTCGACGAGGTGCAGACGGGCGTCGGCCGGACCGGGCACTGGTTCGCCCATCAGGCCGACGGCGTCGAACCGGATGTGGTGACCCTGGCCAAGGGGCTCGGTGGCGGGTTGCCCATCGGCGCGACGCTCGCCTTCGGCCCGGCCGCCGACCTGCTCGGTCCCGGTTCGCATGGCAGCACCTTCGGCGGCAACCCGGTCAGTTGCGCCGCCGCTCTGGCCGTCATCTCCACGATCGCCAGTGAGGGGTTGCTCGACCACGTCAAGCGGCTCGGTGAGCGGCTGCGTCGGGGTATCGAGGCGCTGGGTCATCCGCTGGTGGCCGGCGTGCGCGGTGCGGGGCTGCTGCTCGGCGTCACCCTGACCGCACCGGTGTCCGCCGCGCTCGCCGGGGCGCTGCGCGAGGCCGGCTTCCTGGTCAATCCGATCCAGCCCGACGTGATCCGGCTGGCCCCGCCGTTGATCCTCACCGCCGCTCAGGTCGACGCCTTCCTGGCGGCGCTGCCGGCCGCCCTGGCGGCGTCCAGTGCTCCGGATCGGGTTGCCCCGGTCGCGCCGTCCGGCGGTGCGATCCCGGTCGCTCCCGCCGAGGGGCGTGCGCCGACCGGGCTCTCGACCAGCCCGGTGGCACCGAGGGAGGCTTCCGCGTGATCCGGCATTTCCTGCGTGACGACGACCTGTCGCCGGCCGAGCAGTCCGCGGTGCTGGACCTTGCCGGCCGGATGAAGGCCGACCGGTTCGCGTTCGCGTCGTTGGCCGGGCCGCGCTCGGTGGCGGTGCTGTTCGACAAGCAGAGCCTGCGCACCCGGATCTCCTTCGACGCCGGCATCGCCGAACTGGGTGGTCACCCGCTGGTGGTGGACACCCAGGTCACCCACTTCGGCCGGGGTGAGTCGCTCGGCGACGCCGGCCGGGTGCTGTCCCGCTACGTGGCCGCGATCGTGCTGCGTACCCATGGCGACGACCGGATCGCGGAGGTCGCCGCCGGAGCCACCGTGCCGGTGGTCAACGCGCTGACCGACGGGTTCCACCCGTGTCAACTGCTCGCCGACCTGCTCACCATCCGGGAATGGTGCGGCGGCACCGTGGGGCGGACGCTCGCCTACGTGGGGGACGCGGCGAACAACATGTCCCACTCGTACCTGCTGGCCGGCGCGACCGCCGGCATGCACGTGCGGGTCGCCGGCCCGGTGGGTTTCCACCCGCACGCGGACGTGGTGGCCCGTGCCGAGGCGATCGCCGCCGGCACCGGCGGTTCGGTCCGGGTGCTCACCGACCCGGTCGCCGCCGTCCGCGACGCCGACGTGGTGGCCACCGACACCTGGACCTCGATGGGACAGGAGGCTGACGGCATGGACCGCAGCACCCCGTTCCTGGCGTACCAGGTGAACAAGGCACTGCTCGGGCACGCCGCGCCGGAGGCCATCGTGCTGCACTGCCTGCCGGCGCACCGCGGCGAGGAGATCACCGACGAGGTGCTCGACGGCCCGCGCAGTGCCGTCTTCGACCAGGCGGAGAACCGGTTGCACGCCCAGAAGGCGCTGCTGACCTTCCTGCTGCAGGAGTCACGGTGACCGTGAGGAACGCAGCGCAGCGGAGTCCCGCAGTCGGGTACGAAAGGTGGGCCCGGTGACCGTGAGGAACGCAGCGCAGCGGAGTCCCGCAGTCGGGAACGAAAGGTGGGCCCGGTGACCGCACCGCTGACCCGGGGCGCCCGCCACGCCCGCATCGTCGAGCTGATCCGCGACCGGGCGGTCCGTTCGCAGACCGAGTTGGCCGAGTTGCTCGGCGCGGAGGGCGTCCAGGTCACCCAGGCCACCCTCTCGCGGGACCTGAAGGAACTCGGCGCGGTCACCGCGCGGGGCGGTGACGGCCGGGCCGTCTACGTGATTCCCGAGGATGGTCACCGGCCGCTGCGCGACGCCGAGGCGGCACCGGCCCGGCTGGTGCGGCTGCTGCGTGAGCTGCTCAACGAGGTCGATTCCAGCGGCAACATCGCGGTCCTGCGTACTCCGCCGGGGGCCGCCCACTACCTGGCCAGCGCGTTGGATCGGGCGGGCCTGTCGGAGGTCGTCGGCACCATCGCCGGCGACGACACCATTTTCGTCGTGGCACGTGCCGCCGACGGTGGCGCCGCGCTCGGTGAACGGCTCGCCAGCTGGGCCCGCCGGGACGACAGTGCCGAAGGGAGTACGCCATGACCGAGGTCGTGCCGGACGCGGGTGTCCGGTTGGGGGAAGGCTGATCGTGGGGACCACAATTGACCGGGTGGACGACAAGAGCTTGACCGAGAACAGCGCAGCGGCCAACCGGACGAGCCTGTGGGGAGGTCGGTTCGCCGGTGGCCCGTCGGAGGCGCTGGCCCGCCTGTCGGTGAGCGTGCAGTTCGACTGGCGGCTGGCCCCGTACGACATCGCTGGTTCCCGGGCGCACGCCCGGGTGCTGGCCGGTGCCGGCCTGCTCGACCCGGAGGAACTGGGCCGCATCCTCGCCGCCCTCGACGACCTGGAGGCCGCCTGCGCCTCGGGCGCGTTCCGTCCCACCGTCGACGACGAGGACGTGCACACCGCCCTGGAGCGTGGCCTGCTGGAACGGCTCGGCAGTCTCGGCGGCAAGCTGCGCGCCGGCCGGTCCCGCAACGACCAGGTAGCCACCGACCTGCGGCTCTATCTGCGCGACCACGCCCGGGGGGTGGCCGCGCGGCTGGTGGAGCTGGCCGAGGCGTTGGTCGAGCAGGCCGGTCGGCACGTGGACACCGCCGCGCCCGGCATGACGCACCTGCAGCACGCCCAGCCGGTCACCTTCGGCCACTGGCTGCTCGCCCACGTGCAGCCGTTGCTGCGGGACCTGGAGCGGCTCCGCGACTGGGACCACCGGACGGCGGTCAGTCCGCTCGGCGCGGGCGCGCTCGCCGGTTCGGGGCTGCCGCTGGACCCGGGGGCGGTCTCGAAGGAGCTGGGGTTCCGGACGTCCTTCGCCAACTCGATGGACGCCGTGGCCGACCGGGACTTCGTCGCCGAGTTCCTCTTCGTCACCGCGATGATCGGGGTGCACCTGTCCCGCCTCGGTGAGGAGGTGGTGCTCTGGACGTCGCAGGAGTTCGGCTGGGTGGAGCTGGACGACGCCTTCGCCACCGGCTCGTCGATCATGCCGCAGAAGAAGAACGCGGACATCGCCGAGCTGGCCCGGGGCAAGTCGGGTCGGCTGGTCGGCGGGCTGGTCGCGGTGCTGACCATGCTCAAGGGCCTACCGATGACGTACGACCGGGACATGCAGGAGGACAAGGAGCCGGCCTTCGACGCGGTCGACACCCTGGAACTGCTGCTGCCGGCGCTCGCCGGGATGATCTCCACGATGACGGTACGCGTCGACCGCCTGGTCGCCGCCGCGCCGGTGGGCTTCTCCCTGGCCACCGAGGTGGCCGACTGGCTGGTCCGCAAGGGTGTGCCGTTCCGCGACGCGCACGAGATCACCGGCAAGCTGGTGGCGCTCTGCGCGGCCCGGGACTGCGCCCTCGACGAGGTTTCCGACGCCGACCTGGCCACGGTCAGCGAACACCTCGACCCGGCCGTACGCGACGTGCTGTCGGTCCGCTCGGCCCTCGCGGCCCGGATCACCCCCGGCTCCACCGGCCCTGGTCCGGTCGCCGACCAACTAGCCACCGCCGCCGACCAGCTCACCACCTGGCGCGAATGGTCCGCCGAGCAGGTCGTCCCCCGCTGACCCGCACCCCTTCGCGGTCTCTTCCGCGCAGTTTCGGGGAAACTGTCGCCTCCAGGCATCCTGAGAGGACAGTTTCCCCGAATCTGCCGCCTCGACGCGCTCGGTTCAGGTGCCTCTCCACAAATCAGGGTGAGGATGAAGGCGGACTCAGGCGTCTCGGCGTCGGAAGGCAGCCAGCGCCCCGCTCGCGAGGACAACAACCCAACCGAGCAGAACGAGCAGGCCGGTGGCGGGCGTCAGGACCTGTGCCTGGTCGGGAAGGTAGAGCAGGCCACCCGCGCGATCCGGCAGGTAACGAGCGTGCGGGGTGACGGCGTCCAGCACCGGCGAAACGACCAGCACCAGGCTGAGCGTGACGACGAGAGCGGAAACGACGGCCCGCAGGAGTGCGGCAAGAGCGAACCCCAGCAACCCGATGAGCGCGAGGTAGGCCGCCGCGCCGACGACGTTCCACGGAAGACCGTCGGTGACCACCGGGACGTCCCGCGTGGCCAGCGCGATTCGGGCCGTGAGCAGCCCGACGGCGAGCGCCGCGACGGCGGTTCCGGCAGCCCAGGCCAGGTAGGCGAGGGCCTTGGCAGCCGGTACGACCAGGCGGTCCGGCACGCACCGCAGGGTGGTGTGGAGCTGCCCATCGGCGTACTCGGTCCCGACCGCGAGGACGCCGAGCGTGATGGTGCCGGCCTGGAGGTACGGCACCGCCTGGAGGACGACTGCGACCGGCTCGTTCGCCCCGACCGGTGAGGCGGCCAACGCCCCGGTGATGGCGACGGCTGTGCCGATCGTGCCGAAGACCGCCGCCAGCGCCGCCGGCAGGCCGGACAGCTTGGCCAACTCGGCGACGGTGGCACGGGCGCAGGAGCGGATCACGCGTCCCGCCGCAGGAAAACTGCACTGGCCAGCGCGAGCAGCGCTGCCGTCCAGGTGGCCATGACCAGGCCGCCGGTGACCGGGGCGAGCGCGTCGTCGAACGCCAACAGGTCACCGGCGAACATGCTCATGCCCGCGAGATCGGGCAGGAACCTGGCGAGCGGGGTGAGGTGTGACAGCAGCACGGAGACCGAGACGAGCGTGCTGTTCACCACGAGCACGATGATCGGGACGATCCCGTTGCGGGTGAAGACCGTGACCGCGAGGGCGATCAACGCCGTGAGCAGCCAGTAGATCCCGGCACCGACAGAGCGGGACAGCACCCCTCCCGGGGCCGGCGGAGCATCGGTGCCAACTATCCCGCCAGCCAGCGCCAACGAGGCGGGAATCACCACCAGAGCCGCGACCGCGACCAGCAGGACGACGGTGACGGCCTTGGCGGCCAGCACGGCGAGGCGGTTGGGGATGGCGGTGAGGGTCGTGGTGATCTGCCGACCGCCGCCGATCCTGGCACTGTTCGCGGTGTATTCGCCGCCAACGGCGACGACGCCGAGGACCACCGCGCCGACCGTGCCGATCGGCACCGCGGAGAAGACCGCCTCGGCAGGCGAGGTGTAGGCCGTCAGCTCGGGCCGTCCGCTGCGCAGCGCGGCGCGGACACCGACGGCGTTGATCAGAGTGATCGCGACCGGACCGAGCACCGTGACGGCCAGCGCGACAGCGGTCGCCGGCAGCGTCGCCGTCTTTCGAATCTCGGCGGCGACCGTGTCGAAGAAGGTCATCGCCCACCTGCCGTCGGCCCGGTGAGGGCGAAGAAGGCGTCCTCCAGGGTCGGGTAGCCGGCCGTGACCTCGCGGATCGGACCGGCGGCGACAACCCGGCCGTGGGCGATGACGACCAGGTCGTCGGCGATCTCGTCCACCTCCCTCATCAGGTGGCTGGAGAGCAGCACGGTGCCACCGGCGTCCGCGTGCCCGCGCAGCAGAACGCGGATCCAGCGGATGCCCTCGGGATCGAGCCCGTTCACCGGCTCGTCGAGCACGAGTGCACGAGGTTCGCCGAGCAGCGCGGCGGCCAGCCCGAGCCGCTGGCACATGCCGAGCGAGAACCGGCCGACCCTGGTTCCTCCGGCGGCACCGAGCCCGACCTGATCGAGCACCTCGGCCACCCGTCGGATCGGGATGCCGTTGCTGCGCGCCATCCAGGTGAGGTGGTTGCGCGCGGTACGGGAGCGGTGTGCGCCGGAGCCCTCCAGCATCGACCCGACGGTGCGTAACGGCTGGCGCAGGCGCCGGTACGGTTGGCCGTCGACCAGGGCCGTGCCGGCATCCGCGCGGTCTAGGCCCAACAGGATGCGCAGGGTGGATGACTTGCCCGCACCGTTGGGCCCCAGCAGACCTGTCACCCGGCCCGGTGCGGCCCGGAAGGTGACATCGGTGAGGATCTCGCGGGAGCCGCGCCGCTTGACCAGACGCTCGACTGACAGCATGAGCACCATGTCAGCTCAGCGTGCCGGTCCGCGTCATCGGGCCAGAGCCGGGACTTCCGCCAGCCCGCCCACCTCAGGTCGCTCCGACCCAGGTCCGATGTCAGGTCACGGCCCGGGTTCCTAGACTCGCGAGATGGCACCTGACGGGCGACCGACATGGCGGCCGTGGCTGTCCGCCGTCGCCGTATCGGTGCCGGTGGCTCTGCTCCTCTGCCTGATGACGGCGGGCACCGTGGGGCCGGCCGGGACACTCCTGCTGACGCTGATCACCACGACCGCCGTCGCAGCGTTGCTCTGGGCGCTGATCGGCGCTCGTCAGCAACGGCGGGTGTACGAGGACCGGCTGACCGCATGGGCGGCTGAGCGGGCCGCGGCGGCGGAACGGTTGCGCATCGCCCGTGAGCTTCACGATCTCGTCTCGCACGGCCTGGGCCTGGTCACCGTGCGTGCCGCCACGGCCGCTCGGGTGACCGGGCCAGCCGGTGAGGCCGAACGGGCGAACGCCCTGTCCGACATCGAACAGGTCGGTCGGGAGACCACGGCCGAACTGCGGCGGATGCTCGACGTGCTCCGCGCACCTGGCGCCGAGCCCGCTCCCTTGCGGCCGCCCGACACACTCGACGCACTACCGGAGATCGTGCGGTCCACGACCGCCGCCGGGCTCGCCGCCACCGTCGAGGTGCGGAAGGTCGGCGAGGTGCCACCGGGCGTCCAGCTCGCCGTGTGCGCGATCGTCCGCGAGGGCCTGAGCAACACGGCCCGGCACGCCGGGCCGACCTGCGTGCACGTCACCGTGGATCGCGACGGCGACGCGATCGTGGTGGAGGTACGGGACGCCGGTCCCCGCCCGGGCTGGCGACCCCGCCCCGGGGCCGGCCACGGCCTGGACGGGCTGCGCGAGCGGGTGAGCATGCTCGATGGCGCCCTGCGTGCCGGCCCGGCCGGGCCGGGCTTTCAGCTCACGGCGCGCCTGCCGGCTCGGCGGTCCGGATGACAACTGATCCAGGAGGCCCACCCACAAGCATCCGGGTGCTCGTCGCGGACGACCAGCCGCTCCTGCGGCACAGCCTCGCCCTGCTCATCGACGGTACCCCGGGCCTCACCGTCGTCGGTCAGGCCGCCACCGGACACGAGACCGTGTCGCTCACCCGGGAACGCCGCCCCGACGTCGTCCTGATGGACATCCGGATGCCCGACGGCGACGGCATCGAAGCGACCGGACGCATCGCCGCCGCCACCGACCTGAGCGGTACCAGGATCCTCGTGCTCAGCATGTTCGCCCTCGACGAGTACGTGGCCGCCGCGCTGCGCGCCGGGGCGCACGGCTTCCTGCTCAAGGACGCCCACCCGGACCAACTCGTCGACGCGATCCGACGGACCCACGCGGGCGAGTCCCTCTTCGCGCCCAGCATTCTCACCCGCTTCGTCGCGCATTACCTCGACCGGCCCGGCCCGCCCGAGGTCCGTAAGATCGACAGGCTGACCGGCCGCGAGACCGAGGTGCTGTCTCTCGTGGCCCGCGGCCTGTCCAACGACGAGATCGCCCGGACACTTACCATCTCGGTCAAGACCGTCAAGACGCACGTCGGCAACCTGCTCGCCAAGCTCGACGCCCGTGATCGAGCCCAGCTCGTCATCGCCGCCTACGAGAACGATCTCGTCGCACCTCGATCCTCCGCGTGATCCTCGCGTTCTGCCTGCCGGGTGTCGGCGGCTGTGGCCCGGTCGGATCGGCATCGGAGCGCGGCTTGCCGGTTGGGTCCCGGGCCGGGTTACCTGGATCCGTGGACCATTCCTGGCTGCGCGCTCCCGCCGCACACGTCGCCGAGACCGCACGAGCGTTGCTTGGCTGGGAGGTGGCGGCGAACGGGGTCCGGATCCGGCTGACTGAGGTCGAGGCGTACGCCGGCACCGGTGTGGATCCCGCCTCGCACGCGCATCGCGGACCGACGCCCCGCACCACGGTGATGTTCGGCCCGGCGGGGCACGCGTACACCTACTTCGTCTTCGGCATGCACTGGTGCCTCAACGTCGTCTGCGGCGGCGCGGGGGAGGCGGCGGCGGTCCTGCTGCGCGCCGGTGAGGTGGTCGAGGGTGTGGACCTGGCCCGCAAGCGGCGCGGTGAGGTGGCCGACCGGGACCTGGCCCGGGGGCCGGCCCGGCTGGTGGTCGCGCTCGGCGTCGAGGCGTCGGCGAACGGCACCTGCATGGTCGACGGGACCGGGCCGTTACTGCTGACGCCACCGGCCCGCCCGGTGGGGGCGTCGGCCGTCTCGGCCGGTCCGCGGGTCGGCGTGGCCGCCGCGCACGACGTGCCCTGGCGCTTCTGGATCACCGGCGACCCCACGGTCAGTCCGTACCGGCGGCACGTGCCACGGCGACGAGCCTGAGGGCCGCCCCGCGGCCGTCGGCGCTCGGGCTCGGGGATGGGACGGACGTGACGGGGGACACTGGTGTGCGGCGGGCTCGCGGAATAGTTGACTCGTCAAATATGTTGTCGGGGGCGTCGGGCACCACCGCCCGGGTCGGACGACACGAGGGAGCGGTCATGCAGTTCGGAGTCTTCACCGTCGGCGACGTCACGGTCGACCCGACGAACGGCCGGGAGCCCACCGAGGCCGAGCGGATCAAGGCGATGGTCACCATCGCGCTGAAGGCCGAGGAGGTCGGCCTCGACGTCTTCGCCACGGGCGAGCACCACAACCCGCCGTTCGTGCCCTCGTCGCCCACCACCATGCTGGGCTGGATCGCCGCCCGCACCGAGCGGCTGCTGCTGTCGACCGCGACCACGCTGATCACCACCAACGACCCGGTGAAGATCGCCGAGGACTACGCGATGCTGCAGCACCTCGCCGACGGTCGGGTCGACCTGATGATGGGCCGGGGCAACACCGGTCCGGTCTACCCCTGGTTCGGGCAGGACATCCGCAACGGCATCCCGCTCGCCATCGAGAACTACGACCTGCTGCGCCGGTTGTGGCGCGAGGACGTGGTCGACTGGAAGGGTCGGTTCCGCACTCCGTTGCAGTCGTTCACCTCGACGCCGCGCCCGCTCGACGGCGTACCACCGTTCGTGTGGCACGGCTCCATCCGCAGCCCGGAGATCGCCGAGCAGGCCGCGTACTACGGCGACGGCTTCTTCGCCAACCACATCTTCTGGCCCGCCGAGCACACCCGGCGGATGGTCGGTCTGTACCGGCAGCGCTTCGAGCACTACGGCCACGGCTCCGCCGACCAGGCGATCGTTGGTCTCGGTGGCCAGGTGTTCATGCGCCGCAACTCCCAGGACGCGGTGCGTGAGTTCCGCCCCTACTTCGACAACGCGCCGGTCTACGGTCACGGCCCCTCGCTCGAGGAGTTCACCGCCCAGACCCCGCTGACCGTGGGCAGCCCGCAGCAGGTCATCGACCGTACGCTCGGTTTCCGCGACTACGTTGGTGACTACCAGCGGCAGTTGTTCCTCGTCGACCACGCCGGGCTGCCGTTGAAGACCGTCCTCGAACAGTTGGATCTCCTCGGCGAGGAGGTCGTGCCGGTGCTGCGCAAGGAGTTCGAGTCGCTGCGGCCGGCGCACGTGCCGCTGGCGCCGACCCACGCCTCGCTGCTGGCCGCCGCCGGTGGTGGCAGCGACAGCACCGTCCACGCCGTCGACGACGTCACCGGCCGGGCACCGGAGGCCGCCCGATGACCGTGCGTACCCTCGCCGTGGTCTCGGCCGGTCTCAGCCAGCCCTCGTCGACCCGGCTGCTCGCCGACCAGCTCGCCGCGGCCACCCGCGACGAGCTGGTCCGGCACGGCGAGCAGGTCGAGCTGCGCCCGGTCGAGCTGCGCGAACACGCCCACGACATCGTCAACCACCTGCTCACCGGCTTTCCGGCGGAACCGTTGCGGCAGGTGCTGGACGAGGTCACCGGCGCCGATGGGCTGATCGCCGTCAGTCCGATCTTCAACGCCTCGTACAACGGGCTGTTCAAGTCGTTCTTCGACCTGGTCGACGCCGACGCGCTCGGCGGCCGTGCCGTCCTGCTCGGCGCGACCGGCGGCACCGCACGGCACTCCCTGGCGCTGGAGCACGCGCTGCGTCCGATGTTCACCTACCTGCGGGCGGTGGTGGCACCGACCGCGGTCTTCGCCGCACCGGAGGACTGGTCCGGCGGGACCGTCGACGGTGCGCTGCGCGCCCGGATCGAGCGCGCCGGTAGGGAACTCGCCGAACTGGTACGGCGCAGCGCCCCGTCCAGCGGACCCGCCGACCCGTTCGCCCTGACCACGAGCTTCGACCAACTGCTCCACGGCCGCGACGGCTGATCCCGCCGGCCGGGCCGCCATTCGTCGGCGGGCCGGCCGGCGGTGGTCACTGCTCCGGCTGGTACGGGTGGGCGATGAGCACCGGGCAACGGGCGTGGTGCACGAGCGTCTGGCTGACCGAGCCGAGCAGCAGCCCGGCGAAGCCACCCCGACCGCGGGATCCGGCCACCACGAGCGCCGCGTCCCCGGTCGCCTCGATCAACGCCTGGTCCGCCTTGGGCGCGACGATCAACCGCTCCTGCACGGTCAGTCCCGGGCGACTTCCGCGCGCCGCCGCACCGGCGGTGGCGAGCAGGGCCGCGGCCTCCCCGGCGTCGTCGCCGTCGTCGGCGACGTGCACCAGCACCAGCGTTCCGCCGCGCCGGCCGGCCTCTTCGGCGCCGTAACCGACGGCGAGTTCGGCCGACTCCGAACCGTCCACACCGACCAGCACCGGCCCCTCGGTGGGCAGCGGACGGTCGGGCGGGCGGATCACCAGCACCGGGCAGTGCCCGTGCGCGGCGACCTGGGTGCCGACCGAGCCGAGCAGCAGCCCGGCGAAGCCGCCCAGGCCCCGGCTGCCCACCACCACCAACTCCGCCCGGCGGGACTCCTCGACAAGCGTCGCACCCGGTCCGCCGGCCACCTGACGCACCTCGACCGTCAGCCCCGGCCACCGGTCGACCAGCTCGGCGGCGGTCTGTTCGAGCATCTTGCGGCCGTCCTCCGACGCCGCCGGCACACCCACCTCGTACGGGTTGATCGGCACGCCGTAGCCGAGCGGGTGCAGGTATCCGTGTACCAGGTGCAGCGGGCGGGAACGCCACACCGCCGCCTGTGCCGCGTGCTCCGCGGCCACCAGGCTCGGCGGTGATCCGTCCACCCCCACCACGACAGGTCGGGTCATCGTCACTCCATGGGTCGGTCAGGGTTCATTGTCGACGCGTCCCGCCGCCGGCACGCGTCGACACACCACCGGTCAGGTCCCCTCGACCGTACGCAGCTTCCGGACGATTGCCAGCGGGCAGTGGGCGTGGTGCAGCACGGCGTGGCTGACCGAGCCGAGCAGCAGCCCACCCAGCGCGCCACGTCCCCGCGCGCCGACCACCACCAACTGGGCGGTGCGGGACTCCTCCACCAGCGCCCGGCCCGGGGAACCGCGCACCAACCGCCGCCGCACCGGCACCTCCGGATACCGCTCGGACCAGCCGGCCACCGCCTCGGCGAGGACGCGCTCCTCCTCGTCCCGGAAGGCGTCCAGGTCGTAGACCAGGGGCAGGATGTCACCGGGACCGACCGGCGTCGGATAGAGCCAGGCGTGCACCGCGACCAGCTCGGTGCCGCGCCACGCCGCCTCCTCGAAGGCGAACCGGACGGCCTCCTGGGACAGCTCCGAACCGTCGACGCCGACCACCACCGGCCCGTCCGCCCGCGACTCGCCCCGCACCACCAGCACCGGTCCGTCGGCGTGGGCGCTGACCTGCACGGCCACCGAGCCGAGCAGCAACCCGGCGAAGCCGCCCAGGCCACGGTTGCCGAGGACGACAAGCGCCGCGTCCCGGGCCTCGGCGAGCAGGACGCTGCTCGCCGACCCGTCGACCACCTCGGCGGTCACCGCCACCTCAGGGGCGACCTTTCCGGCCTCGGCGACGGCGTCGGCGAGGTGCCGCTCGGCCTGGTTGCGTAGCCCACCATCGGCCGGCGCGCCCGGCGCGGGACCCAGCGGCACGCCCATCAGCGGCCAGATGAACGCGTGCACGACGCGCAGCGGACGGTGCCGGTACGCGGCCTCCCGCGCGGCGGCGCGCACCGCGTGCAGGGCGATCTCGGAACCGTCCACGCCCACCACGACGGGGGCGCCGGTGTTGCTGGTCATCGCATCTCCTTCTCGACTCCGCTGTCAGCCTCGCGTACCGACGGCGTCAGGGTGGACAGATCCGTGCCCGACGTACGCCGGGTCAGCCGCAGCGCCAGGCCGGGCAGGACGCTCACCGCGGCACAGGCCAGCAGCTCGGTGACGCCGAGTACCTCGGTGCCGAGCAGCTCCCGCAGCGGCGGCAGCAGCACCCCGGCCACCTGGAGCAGCGCGGAGGCGGCGACCGCGAGCGGCAGCGCCAGGTTGCCCCGCCGCTGTCCGGCCGGTCGTGGCGCGCGGACCGCCAGCGCGACCCCGAGCTGCGCCAGGCCGAGAACGATGAAGATCACCGACTGCCAGGGTCGGTCCCAGTGGGCGGCGAGCACGCCCGCGCCCAGGGTCACCGCCGCGATCAGCGCTCCGCCGACCAGGATCTGCCGGCCCAGCCCCGCGCCGAGCACCGACTCCTGCGGCGAGCGTGGCACCCGCCGCAGGGAGCCCGGCTCGGCCGGTTCGGCGCCCAGCGCCACCCCGGGCACCCCGTGGGTGAGCAGGTTGATCCAGAGGATCTGGGCCGGCAGCAGCGGCACGGGCAGGCCGAACAGCGGCCCGAGCAGCATCACCGCGATCTCGGCCACCCCACCGGAGAGGGCGTAGCGCAGGAACCGGCGGATGTTGTCGTAGATCCGGCGACCCTCACCGATCGCGGCGGTCACCGTGGACAGGTCGTCGTCCACCAGCACCAGGTCGGCCGCCTGCCGGGCCACCTCGGTACCGCCACCCATCGCCACCCCGATGTCGGCCCGGCGCAACGCCGGCGCGTCGTTGACGCCGTCGCCGGTCATCGCCACCACATGCCCCCGGGACTGCAACCCGGCGATGATGTCGAGCTTCTGCTCCGGCTGCGTACGCGCGTACACCCGGGTCGCCGGTGGTGCCGCGGCGGGATCACCGTCGTCGCCGCGTACCACCGGGTCGCCCTCGCTCCACAGCCCCAGCTGACCGGCGATGGCCGCCGCGGTGGCCGGATGGTCGCCGGTGACCAGCACCAGCCGCACGCCGGCGTCGGCGAAACCGTCGGCGATGTCCGGCGCCGCGGCGCGCAGCGGATCGCCGACGGCGACCAGACCCAGCGGGCGCAACCCCTCGGGATACGCGGGGTCGGCCGGCGCGGTGTCCACCACGGCGGCGGCCAACGCCAGCACCCGCAGCCCGGCACCGGCCAGCCGGTGCGCCGCGGCGGTCAGGGCGGCCAACTCGTCGGCGTCGGCGTCGAGCAGCGGCGCGGTGAGCACGTTCTCCGGGGCGCCCTTGCACACCACCAGGTAGCGACGGTCGCAGGAGCGGTGCACCGTGGTCATGCGGCGCAACTGCTGGTCGAAGGGGTGCTCGGCGACCCGGGGCCAGGCGTTGCGGGTGGTCTGTGGATCCAGGCCGCAACGGGCCGCGAAGGCCACCAGGGCCGCCTCCAGCGGATCGCCCACCGCACCCCACCGGGGTCGCTGCTCGGTCGGCGGGGCGAGGGTCGCGTCGTTGCAGAGCAGCCCCGCCCGGGCCAACCGACGCAGCTCGTCCGGCACCGCCACCGGCGCGCCGTCGCGGTGCACCGTGCCGTGCGGGGCGTACCCGCTGCCGGTGACACCGAAGACGGCACCGTCGCCGGTGACCGCCGACTGCACGGCCATCCGTCCCTCGGTCAGGGTGCCGGTCTTGTCCGAGGCGATCACGGTGACCGAGCCGAGCGTCTCCACCGCGTGCAGCCGGCGGGGGATCGCCCGGGCCGCCGCCATCCGACGTGCCCCCAGCGCCAGCGCCAGCGTCACCACCGCCGGCAGCGACTCCGGCACCGCGGCGACCACCAGGCTCACCGCAGTGACCGCCATGTCCACCAGGGGGCGACCGCTGAGCACGCCGACGGCGAAGACCAGCCCGGACAACACCACGGCGACGACGCCGAGGAACCGGCCGAGCGAGGCGAGCCGGCGTTGCAACGGGGTCGCCGTCGGCCGGGTGCTGGCCGCCAGGGTGGCGATCCGCCCCAGCGCACTCGTCGCGCCGGTGCGCACCACCGTGCCGACGGCCCGACCGGTGGTCACCACCGTGCCGGCGCTGGCCTCCTCGCCCGCCGCCCGGGACACCGGTACCGACTCGCCGGTCAGCGCCGACTCGTCCAGGTGCAGCCGGCTCGTGTCGTGCAGCAGCAGGTCGGCCGGGACCACGTCGCCGGCCTCGACCCGGACCAGGTCGCCCCGGACCAGATCGGTGGCGGGCAGCACCGCGTCCCGGCCGTCCCGCACCACTCGGGCGGTCGGTGCGGCGAGCTGGTCGAGCGCGGCGATGGCCCGGTCGGCGCGTACCTCCTGCACCACCCCGATCGCCGTGTTCACGGCGACCACGAGCAGGATCACCACGGTGTCGGGGTAGTCCCGCAGCACCGTGGTGACCACGGCGGCGGCCAGCAGCAGGGCGACCAGGGGGTCGGAGAGCTGATGCAGGATCCGGGTCGCCAGATGTCGGCGGGGCGGTGCGGCGGCGGCGTTGGGGCCGTCCGCCTGTAGCCGCCGGGCGGCCTCGGTCGAGCTGAGCCCGGTGGCGGGTGCCGTCACGACGATGCTCTCCCCGCGTACGTCACCGTCCGCGACCTGGACCTGTCCGGTCACCGTCCGCTCCGCCCTGTGTATCGGGCGCACCCCGACGGCCCGCCCCTTTCGACACCAGCCTCGCCGAGGCCGGTGCCGCCCGGCAGGGGCGATCCGCCCGCGCGCCTCGGGACCAACGGCCCTGCCGGCCCCTCCCACGTCGGTGACGCCGGCACGCTGCTCGCCCGGGGCCGGGTACCGACGGCTCGGCCGACGTCGTGCACGATCCGTGCAACATCGGTGACGGTGCTGCCTGCGTCCGAGGAGGAGGCAGCACCGTCACCGGAAGTGCTCGCCGGGGCCGAAGTCAGCGTTCGGCGACCAGCCGGTGGGCCCGGAGCAGGCGGGCCCACCAGGGGCGGGCGGCCCGCGGCGGCGGTGTGCGGACGCCCCGGAAGCTGACCCAGCCGCCCGGTCCCATGCTCAGCCGACCGACGGCGGGTGGTCGCCGCCGGCCCAGCGCCGTGACGCCGGCGGTGACCAGTCCGACGGTCAACACCCCCGCCGCGGCGACCAGCAGCCGGTCCGGATCGGGCAGCGGCCGGTACCGGACGCGCCCGCCGGTGGCGACGAACACGCCGACCGGACGTCCGTCGCGGGTCACCGGCACCAGCGCGGCCGGCGGCGTGCCGGGCAGCTCAAGCACCGGCCCGACCGACAGCGGCACTGCCGGCTGCGGCGCCGTTTCCGGGGCCGGTCGGGGCTGGGCCAGCGGCACCGACCCGGTGGCATTGAAGATGGCGGTCATCTCGGGTACCTCCTATCGGGCGTCGGAGCCGACGCAGTCCGGTGCCACCGCGGCCCGGCCGGCGGCCAGGCGGGCGATCGGCACCCGGTACGGCGAGCAGGAGACGTAGTCGAGTCCGGCCTCGGCGAAGAACTCCACCGACTCCGGGTCACCGCCGTGCTCGCCGCAGACCCCGACCGTCAGCCCGGGTCGCGCCGCGCGGCCCTCGGCCACCGCCAGGCGGACCAGCCGGCCCACCCCGGCGACGTCGATGGTCTCGAACGGTGACGCCTCGACGATGCCCCGCTCCAGGTAGTCACCGAGGAACGAGCCCTCCCCGTCGTCGCGGGAGAACGCCCACGTGGTCTGGGTCAGGTCGTTGGTGCCCAGGGAGAAGAACTCCGCCTCGCCCGCGATCGCCCCGGCGGTCAGCGCCGCGCGCGGCGTCTCGACCATCGTGCCGACCGGGATCGGCGGCGCACCCGGCACGGTGGCCAGCACGTCGGCCACCTCGGCCCGCACCGCGGCCAGCTCGTGCACGTCGACGACCAGCGGAACCATGATTTCCGGGCGCGGGTCGCCGCCCTCGGCCACCCGCCGCGCCGCCGCCTCGGCCACGGCCCGGACCTGCATCGCGAAAAGGCCCGGCACCACCAGACCCAAACGGACCCCGCGCAGGCCCAGCATCGGGTTGCTCTCCTGCATCCGGCGGACGGCGGCCAGCAGCACCGCGTCGCGACCCGGGTGCTGCCCGAGCGCCTCTGCCCGGGCCACCCGCGCAGCCAGTTCGGGCAACGGGGGGAGGAACTCGTGCAGCGGCGGGTCGAGCAGTCGGATGGTCACCGGCAGGCCGTCCATCTCCGCGAGGATCGCGACGAAGTCCTCCCGCTGCAACGGCAGCAGCTCCGCCAGCGCGCCGTGGACCTCATCCAGGCCGTCGGCCAGGATCAACCGCTCCACCAGGGCCCGGCGGGCACCGAGGAACATGTGCTCGGTCCGGCACAGCCCCACCCCGTCCGCGCCGAGCGCCCGCGCCCGCGTCGCGTCGACGGGAGTGTCGGCGTTGGCGCGTACGCCGAGCCGACGCACCGAGTCGGCGTGCCGCAGCAGCCGGTCCACCGCCGAGACCAGCCGGTCGGACTCCGGCGCCAGCTCACCGGCGAGGTAGCGGGTCACCGGGGAGGGGCGCACCGGCACCTCGCCGAGATAGATCCGCCCGGTGGTGCCGTCGATGGAGATGAGGTCACCGGCCCGGACCGTGGTGTCGCCGACCCGGAACTCGCCGTGCTCCGGGTCGATTTCCAGTGCCTCCGCCCCGCAGACGCAGGTGCGCCCCATGCCTCGGGCGACCACGGCGGCGTGCGAGGTCTTGCCGCCCCGGGCGGTGAGGATCCCGGCGGCGGCGATCATGCCGGGCAGGTCGTCCGGGTTGGTCTCCCGGCGGACCAGGATCACCGGCCCGTCCGCCGCGGTCGCGGCGGCGTTGTCGAAGACCACCCGGCCGGCGGCGGCCCCGGGCGAGGCACCGACGCCCGTGGCGAGCGGCTCGGGGGTGGCCTGCGGGTCGAAGGTGGGGAACATCAGCTGGGCCAGTTGGGCCCCGCTGACCCGGGTCAACGCCTCGTCCCAGCTGATCAGACCCTCGTCGGCCAGTTGCGCGGCGATCACGAACGCCGCCGCCGCGGTCCGCTTGCCGACCCGGGTCTGCAACATCCACAACCGGCCCCGTTCGATGGTGAACTCCACGTCGCACAGGTCCCGGTAGTGCCGCTCCAGGGTCGTCATGATCCCGGTCAGCCGCCGGTAGCTGGCCGGGTCGAGCCGGGACAACTCGTCCAGCCCGACCGTGTTGCGGACCCCGGCCACCACGTCCTCACCCTGGGCGTCGGACAGGTAGTCGCCGTACACGCCGGGTGCGCCGGTGGCCGGATCGCGGGTGAACGCCACCCCGGTACCCGAGTCCGGGCCCAGGTTGCCGAAGACCATCGCCATCACGTTTACCGCCGTGCCCAGGTCGTCGGAGATGTGCTCGCGGCGTCGGTAGAGCACCGCCCGGGAGGCGTTCCACGACTCGAAGACCGCCCGGATCGCCAGATACAACTGCTCGTGCGGGGCCTGTGGGAAGTCGTGGCCGACCCGGTCGGCGAACACCTTCTTGTACGTCTCGACCAGCCCGTGCAACTGCTCCGCGGTCGGCCCGTCCGGCCCGGCGGTGGCCCGCAAGGCGTCCAGTTCCCGGTCGAACTCCTCGGCCGGCACGCCGTGCACCGTCCGACCGAACATCTGGATCAACCGGCGGTACGAGTCCCAGGCGAACCGCTCGTCGCCGCTGATCCGGGCCAGTCCGGTCACGGTGGCGTCGTTGAGCCCGATGTCCAGGATCGTCTCCATCATCCCGGGCATCGAGTAGCGCCCGCCGGAACGGACGGCCAGCAGCAGCGGCTCGGCCGGGTCGCCGAGCCGCCGGCCCAGCCGCACCTCGACCTCCCGCAGATGAGCGTTCACCTCGTCGAACAGCCCGTCGGGCACCGCCTTGTCGGCGAGGTACGCCCGGCAGGCGTCGGTGCTGACGGTGAAGCCGGGCGGCACCGGTAGCCCGAGCCGGGTCATCTCGGCGAGGTTGGCGCCCTTGCCGCCGAGCAGGCCGGCCATTTCTCGGCCACCCTCGATGAAGTCGTACACGTACCTGGTCATGACCGGGCCTCCACTTCGCCGTCGATGCCTCTGCCTCGTTGGTAGCAACACCGCCGCTGGCGGGGTCAGGGCCGAAAGCCGATCCGAACCGGGTCGGTGGTCCCCAATCGGAACGCGTATGGTCGGCCGGTGACCCATGACCTGCGGCTGCGCCCGGTGCGTGAGGACGACCTGGTGGAGTTCTTCACGCACCAGCTCGACCCGGAGGCCAGCCGGATGGCCGCGTTCGGCGCCGCGGACCCGACGGACCGGCGGGCGTTCGCCGCGCACTGGGTCCGCATCCTCACCGGCCCGGACAACCTGGCCCGCACGGTGACCGTCGACGGCACGGTGGTCGGTCACGTGCTGGCCTTCCCGGTCGGCGACGAGTTCGAGGTCAGCTACTGGATCGACCGGGCGCACTGGGGCCGTGGCTACGCCACCCGCGCCCTGACCGCGCTGCTGCGGGAGGTCACCCGCCGGCCACTGTTCGCGCGGACGGTCACCGACAACGCCGCGTCGCTGGCGGTGCTGCGCCGCTGCGGCTTCGTCGTCCGGGGAACCGACCGGGCGTACGCCCCGGGTCGCGGTCACGACGTCGACGAGTACGTCCTGGAACTGCCGGCCGCACCCGACACCGACCCGGCGTGATCCGCCCCTGGCACCCGGCCTGACCAGGGCAGCGACTACCCTCGCGGGGTGAACTGGCTGGAACTGGTCGGCTGGGCCGGCTCCGCGTTGCTGGTCTGGTCGTTGCTGCAGACGCGCATTCTGCGGCTGCGCGCCCTCAACCTGGTCGGCTGTGCCGTCCTGATCGGCTACAACGCCACGATCCGGGTGTGGCCCATGGTCGGGCTGAACGTGGTGCTGGCCGTGATCAACATCTGGTACCTGCGGCGGCTGCTCACCACCCGCCACGACGAGCAGACCTACCAGGTGGTGCAGGTGGGTGCCGACGACGCGTTCCTGGCCCACACGCTGCGGGTGCACGCCGCCGACATCGCCCGGTTCAACCCGGGTTTCCGTCCGGACCGGCCGGTCGATCGTTCGGCCTTCCTCGTGGTACGCGCCGACGAGGTCGTCGGTGTGGTGCTGGTCCGCGACGTCGGCGACGGGGTGGCCCAGGTCGACCTGGACTACGTCACCCCACCGTTTCGTGACTTCACCCCCGGCGAGTTCGTCTACCGGCGCAGCAGCCTGTTCACCGACCGTGGGTTCCGTCAGGTGCTGAGCCCGCCGGGCATGATCGCCCCGTACTACCACCGCCTCGGGTTCCGCCGCGCGGGGGAGTCGTACGTGCTGGACCTGCCGGCGCCGGCGCTGCCGCAGGGCTGAAGCGCGCCCCCGCCCCACCTGGTGATGATTCACCGCCGGAGCGAGTGGGCATAGGCTCCGCTACGCCGGCGGGGCCGCCACCGGCGGCGCCACGGGGCGTGGTCCAGCGAGGGAGAACCAGGCGTGCAGAGCTACTGGAGCCAGCTGGCCCTGGTCGCGGTCCTGATCGTGGTGAACGCGATCTTCGCCGGCAGCGAGCTGGCGCTGGTGTCGTTGCGCGACAGCCAGGTCCAGCGACTGGAACGCAGCGGGCGCACGGGTCGGGTGCTGGCCCGGCTGGCCCGCGATCCGAACCGGTTCCTGGCCACCATCCAGATCGGCATCACGCTTGCCGGGTTCCTCGCCTCGGCCGCCGCCGCGGTGTCACTGGCCAAGCCGCTGGTTCCCCTGCTGGACGGCGTCTTCGGCCGGGCCGCCGGCCCGATCTCCGTGGTGCTCGTCACGCTGGTGCTGACCTTCGTCACCCTGGTCTTCGGTGAGCTGGCCCCGAAGCGGATCGCCATGCAGGTCCCGGAGCGGTGGGCGCTGCTCGTCGCCCGTCCGCTGGATCTGCTCGCCGCCTTCACCCGGCCGGTCGTCTGGGTGCTCGGTGCCACCAGCGACCTGGTGGTACGGCTGGTCGGCCTGGACCCCAAGCCCGAGCGGGACGAGATCAGTCCGGACGAGCTGCGCGACATCGTGGCCGGCCACCACGGCTTCACCAAGGAGCAGCAGACCATCATCGCCGGCGCGGTGGAGATCGCCGAGCGCAGGCTGCGGGCGGTGCTGGTGCCGAGGCTGCGGGTCTTCTGCCTGGACAGCGGCACCACCGCGGAGGCTGCCCGACTCGTGCTGGCCGCCTCCGGGCACTCCCGCGCGCCGGTGGTACGCCACGGCGGCCTGGACGACTCGGTGGGCGTCATCCACCTGCGGGATCTGGTCGGCGTCGGTGACGATCAGCCGGTCGACGAGTACGCCCGCCCGCCGCTGCTGCTGCCGGACTCGGTGCCGGTGGTCGACGCGCTGCGCCGGTTCAAGGCCGAACGCCAGCACATGGCCCTGGTGGTCGACGAGCGCGGCGCCGTCGAGGGCATCGTCACGCTGGAGGACATCCTCGAGGAGATCGTCGGGGAGATCTACGACGAGACCGACCGGGATGTCGGTGCGGTCCGCACCGACGCCGACGGGGCGCTGCTGCTGCCGGGCACCTTCCCCGTCCACGACCTGCCCGACATCGGCGTGGAGCTGCCCGGGCGGCCGGACGGCGACTACACCACCGTGGCCGGGCTGCTGCTGGCCGGTCTCGGCCGGATCCCCCACGCCGGGGAGCAGCTCACCGTTGACGGCTGGCGGCTGGAGGTGACGCTCGCCGACGACCGCGCGGTCTCCGGGGTGCGGCTGCGTCGTACGGCAACGGGATCCGCGGACCCGGACGCTGCCGAGACGACCGGGCCGGCGACGTTGGACGAGCCCGAGGCGCAGCCGGACGACGCGGCGGGCCCGCCGGCCGACTCCCCGTCGGTGCTGGACGGCACCCGGCACTGAGAAACCGTGCCGGCCGCCGGCGCAGCCACGCACGGCCTGCTCAGGCAGGATCCGGGTCGGCGTCGTGCGGCCGACCCGGATCGGGCCGACCAGGCAGCGGTGGGTCCAACCGCACCCGGTGCACCGGCACCTGCCAGGTGCTCCGAGCGAGCAGTCGGGCCAGCGCGCGGATCGCCCAGGGGCCGGACGGGTGCCGCTGCGGACCGATGAGCCGTCCACTCAACCGGCCGTACCAGTGCCGGGTGACGACCAGGTCGGTCAGCCGCAGCGGGCCGTCGGCAGGGCCGCGCAGCACGAGGTCCACCACCCGACCCACGCGCCGGCCCTGAGGGTCGTACGCGGTACGCCCCAACAGGTCACCCGCTCGCACGGTGCGCTCCCGGAATCCGATCGATCACGTGCCGGCGCAACCACTGCTCCACCGGCGAGGTGGGCAGTTCGTCGGCCCGCACCCGCAGCCACACCGCACTGTCGACCCGTTCGACGAGCGCGTACGGGATGCGTAGCGGCGCCATCGGCCGGTCCGTGACGAATCGCTCGGCGGTCAGCACCAGCATCCGGCCGAGGCGACCGCCGACCCGCTGCCCGAGCGCGCCCGGCCCGCTGAGCAACGACCGCAGGTACGGCACCCCGTCCGCGTCGAGCGCGAACTCCACGTCGTCGACCTTGCCGATCAGCCGCCCGTCCCGGTCGACCAGTTGCCGGTCGAGCAGCTCCTGGCTGATCTGGATCCTCACTGGCCCATCCTCGTACCGATCGCCAGCGGCACGGCGACGATCGAGGCGGCGAGGATGACCAGCAACAGCACCGCGCCCAGCAGGTTGAGAGCTCGGCCGTTGACCCGGTCACCGAGGTACGTGCGGTCGTTGGCGACCACCAGGATCGGCAGGTAGATCAGCGGTAACGCCACCGCGCTGATGATCAGCATGTATTCGGTGAGGGTCACCGGGTCGACCGTGGTGAGCAGGATGAGCACCCCGAGCAGCACGCTTACCAGCAGCACCGTGTGGAAGCGGGCCGCCTCGTGCGGGCTCACCCGTTTGCCCCACTGCCAGCCGAAGTACTGCGCGGCGGCGTACGCGGCGGACAGACCGGTCTCCAACGCGGCACCGAAGGTGACCGCGAAGAACGCCAATGCGGCCACGGCCAGGCCGGCCGAGCCGAAGGCCAGCACCACCGGCTGCGCGACCTGGTCGAGGCCGTCCACCGACAGGCCGGCGGGACGCAGCACCACCGTCGCCGTGGCGATCAGGGACAGCGCGAGGAAGCCGCCGATCGGAAAGCCGACGAGCACGCCGAAGCGGGCGTCGGCCAGGTCGGTGGCGCTCCACCGTTCCTCGACCCCACCTGAGGAGAAGAAGAAGACCTCATACGGGCTGACCGTCGAGGCGAACAGCGCCACCGCGACGAACCAGTACGCCCCCCATCCCTGACCCGAGTCGCCAGGTGTCACCGCACCGCGGCCGAGCGCCGCCCAGTCGGTCGGCAGCCAGAACAGGGCGACGGCGAACACCACCAGGGCGAGTCCGGCCAGCCCGAAGACCCGTTCCATCACCGGAAACCGCATCCGCCACAGCACCAGCCAGACCGCGATCCCGGCGACCGGCACCCAGAGCAGGTACGGCACGCCGGTGGCCAGCCGCAACGCCAGCGCCACCCCGCCCAGTTCGGCGGCCAGGGTGATCACCGTGACCAGGTACGACGCCACCAGGTTGAGCAGTGCCATCCGCGCGCCGAGCCGCTCCCGGACCAGGTCGAACACCGCCCGCCCGGTCACCGCCGCGATCCGTCCGGCCATTTCCGCGTACGCGCAGATGGCGACGACCCCGAGCAGCAGCACCCAGGTGTGCGCCATGCCGAAGCGGGCCCCGGCCTGACCGGCGGCGACCAGGTCGCCGATGTCGACGAAGCCGCCGACCGCGGACAGGATGCCGAGCGTGGCGGCGAGAAGCTTCCTCACGTCGGCGGTGCGGGCTCGGTCATCGACGCGACGATAACGCCGCGAAAGCCGCCATCTACCCGAAACCGCCTTCAGCGCCGCTCAGGCATGGCGGCGACGATGAGCGGCGGTCGGGGTGCGCCCGGTTCCCGGGCCGACGGTGTTCTACCCGCCCTGTCAGTCGGCGGTCGGGTAGAGGTTCTGCAGGCGGACCTGGCCGCGGGCGACCAGCCGCCCGTCCGCGTCCGTGATCTCCACCTGCCACAGTTGCTGACTCCGCCCCCGGTGCACCGGGGTGCCGACCGCGACCAGCTCACCCTCGCCCACGGCCCGTAGGAAGTCGGTCTGGTTGGACACCCCGACCACCCGCCCGCGCTCACCCAGCCAGACACCGGCCCCCAGGCTCGCCGCCGTCTCCACCACCGAGCAGTGAACCCCGCCGTGCAGGATGCCGTACGGCTGGTGCAGCTCCGGGCGGACCCGCCAGCGGATCGTGACCCGGTCCCCGCTGATCTCGTCCAACTCCAGTCCGAGCAGGGCGAAGAAGCCACCCGACATCGTCGACACGTCCACGGCCACCTCCACGATCTTGGACTCGTCAGCCTAGTGCCGGTGCCTGTCGCCGGAACCCGGTAGGGCCGGACCGGGCTGATGGGGGACAATCGGTGACCGTGACCGACAGCACCCTCCCGCCGGTCCGGCGGGACTCCCTGACCGATGACCTGCGCTGGCGGGGTCTGCTCCAGGACTCCACCGATCCGGACGAGCTGCGCACGCTGCTCGACGGCCCGGGAGCCGCCTTCTACGTAGGCTTCGACCCGACCGCGCCGAGCCTGCACGTCGGCCACCTGATGCAGGTCACCACCGCCCGTCGCCTCCAACTCGCCGGGCACCGGCCGCTGCTGCTGGTCGGCGGGGCGACCGGTCAGATCGGCGATCCGAAGGAGAGCGCGGAACGGACCCTCAACCCGCCGGAGGTCGTGGCGAGCTGGGTGCAGCGGATCCGTGACCAGCTCGCGCCCTTCGTGTCGTACACCGGGGACCATGCCGCCCGCCTGGTCAACAACCTGGACTGGACCGGCGAGATGTCGGTGGTGGAGTTCCTACGTGACGTGGGCAAGCACTTCCCCGTCAACCGGATGCTGGCCCGTGAGGTGGTCCGGGCCCGGCTGGAGAGCGGGATCAGCTTCACCGAGTTCAGCTACCAGCTGCTCCAGGCCAACGACTTCTTCGAGCTGCACCGGCGGCACGGCTGCCAGCTCCAGTTCGGTGGCTCGGACCAGTGGGGAAACATCACCGCCGGAGTCGACTACGTCCGGCGACGCGGGCTCGGGCCGGTCCAGGCGTTCACCACCCCGCTGGTGACCAGGTCGGACGGCTCGAAGTTCGGCAAGACCGAGGGCGGCGCGATCTGGCTCGATCCCGAGATGACCAGCCCGTACGCCTTCTACCAGTTCTGGATCAACGTCGACGACCGGGACGTGGGCCGTTACCTGCGCTACTTCAGTTTCCGCAGCCGGGAGGAACTGGAGGAGCTGGAGAAGGAGACGGCGGAGCGGCCGGCGTCCCGGGCCGCTCAGCGCGCTCTCGCCGAGGAGTTGACCACCCTGGTGCACGGTGAGCGGGAGATGGCACAGGTGGTAGCGGCCAGTCAGGCGCTCTTCGGTCGGGGCTCACTTGACGAGCTGTCGGCGGTGACGCTGCGCGCCGCCCTCACCGAGGCCGGACTGGTACGCCTCGCCGACCTGCCGGACGTGGCCACCCTGTTCAAGGAGTCCGGCCTGGTGCCGAGCATGAAGGAGGCCAGGCGGGTGATCGCCGAAGGCGGCGCCTACGTCAACAACGTCCGCGTCGTCGCGGCGGACGCTGTGGTCTCGCCGGCGGATCTGCTGCACGACAGGTACCTCGTGCTCCGGCGGGGCAAGCGCTCCTTCGCCGGTGTGGAGGTCGAGTCCTGACCCTGCCCAGCAGGTGTGACGCGGGACGCGCCTGACGGATTTGACGATCAATCCGCCGGGCGCGTAACTTTCTCTCTGCCAGCGCGGAACGGACGAACGGGGCGAAAGCCTCAGGCCGGAGTGCAGGTAGACCTTTCGGGCCAAGAGGCTACGGCCAGGCGCTCGAACCGGGTGGTGCCCCAGATTCGTCGGGAGGCGGATTTGGCGGGGCGAAACCGACCGGGTATGGTTGACGACCGGCAGGGCCCCAGGCGCGCTCGCGGGAGACCGCAACGGCTGGCCTGCCACAACCACGACAGGAATGGCGAGAGCCGGCTTGATCGTGGTGCCCGGAGAAATGGGTGGAAGTTGCGACAGACCGATGCAAGTCGGTTTGACACGACAGAAACCAGCGGGTAACGTAGTAAAAGTGCCCGGTGCGGTTGTGGTCGGGTGTGGTGCCCCGGATGGTGGCCTGTGGTGGGTTGTCTGATGGTGTGTGGTTGTTCTTTGAGAACTCAACAGGGTGCTTGATAAGCCAGTGCCAAATTGGTTTTATGTTCCGGGCTGGCCAGTTTTGCTGGTTGGTTCGGGTTCCTTTGGCAACAATTTTGTTTGTTGCTGGGATGGATTGTTCAACAGGTTTTTGTTGGAGAGTTTGATCCTGGCTCAGGACGAACGCTGGCGGCGTGCTTAACACATGCAAGTCGAGCGGAAAGGCCCTTCGGGGTACTCGAGCGGCGAACGGGTGAGTAACACGTGAGCAACCTGCCCTAGGCTTTGGGATAACCCCGGGAAACCGGGGCTAATACCGAATATTCACTTGCGGACGCATGTTTGTGGGTGGAAAGTTTTTCGGCTTGGGATGGGCTCGCGGCCTATCAGCTTGTTGGTGGGGTGATGGCCTACCAAGGCGACGACGGGTAGCCGGCCTGAGAGGGCGACCGGCCACACTGGGACTGAGACACGGCCCAGACTCCTACGGGAGGCAGCAGTGGGGAATATTGCACAATGGGCGGAAGCCTGATGCAGCGACGCCGCGTGAGGGATGACGGCCTTCGGGTTGTAAACCTCTTTCAGCAGGGACGAAGCGCGAGTGACGGTACCTGCAGAAGAAGCGCCGGCCAACTACGTGCCAGCAGCCGCGGTAAGACGTAGGGCGCGAGCGTTGTCCGGATTTATTGGGCGTAAAGAGCTCGTAGGCGGCTTGTCGCGTCGACTGTGAAAACCCGTGGCTCAACTGCGGGCCTGCAGTCGATACGGGCAGGCTAGAGTTCGGTAGGGGAGACTGGAATTCCTGGTGTAGCGGTGAAATGCGCAGATATCAGGAGGAACACCGGTGGCGAAGGCGGGTCTCTGGGCCGATACTGACGCTGAGGAGCGAAAGCGTGGGGAGCGAACAGGATTAGATACCCTGGTAGTCCACGCTGTAAACGTTGGGCGCTAGGTGTGGGGGGCCTCTCCGGTTCTCTGTGCCGCAGCTAACGCATTAAGCGCCCCGCCTGGGGAGTACGGCCGCAAGGCTAAAACTCAAAGGAATTGACGGGGGCCCGCACAAGCGGCGGAGCATGCGGATTAATTCGATGCAACGCGAAGAACCTTACCTGGGTTTGACATCGCCGGAAATCTCACAGAGATGTGGGGTCCTTCGGGGCCGGTGACAGGTGGTGCATGGCTGTCGTCAGCTCGTGTCGTGAGATGTTGGGTTAAGTCCCGCAACGAGCGCAACCCTCGTCCCATGTTGCCAGCAATTCGGTTGGGGACTCATGGGAGACTGCCGGGGTCAACTCGGAGGAAGGTGGGGATGACGTCAAGTCATCATGCCCCTTATGTCCAGGGCTTCACGCATGCTACAATGGCCGGTACAATGGGCTGCGATACCGTGAGGTGGAGCGAATCCCAAAAAGCCGGTCTCAGTTCGGATCGGGGTCTGCAACTCGACCCCGTGAAGTCGGAGTCGCTAGTAATCGCAGATCAGCAACGCTGCGGTGAATACGTTCCCGGGCCTTGTACACACCGCCCGTCACGTCACGAAAGTCGGCAACACCCGAAGCCGGTGGCCCAACCCTTGTGGAGGGAGCCGTCGAAGGTGGGGCTGGCGATTGGGACGAAGTCGTAACAAGGTAGCCGTACCGGAAGGTGCGGCTGGATCACCTCCTTTCTAAGGAGCACCATCCCGCGAAGGCGGGTATGGAGCCCGCACTGTCCGAGTGTGATGGTGGGGTGCTCGTTGGCGGAGACACTGGCGAGTCTTGTCCTGGCAACGGCCGGAGTTTTCTTAGTACAGCCACTGTGGTGGTGGGAACGGGGTTCCGGTGCGGCTGGGAGGGATGTAGGGCACCCTGTTGGGTCCTGAAGGAACAACCGATGGTGGTTGGTCTTTCGGAGCCTTGTGGCGAGCGGGAGCTTGTCGAGGCGCCAGGCATGGCCTGGTTTCTCATACCGCCGGCGGTGGCCGGGCTGGTGGGAGACGGTGGGTTGTGGGTTGGTTGTTTGTTGAGAATTGCACAGTGGACGCGAGCATCTTTGTGGTCAAGTTGTCAAGGGCGAACGGTGGATGCCTTGGCACCAGGAGCCGATGAAGGACGTGGGAGGCCGCGATAGGCCTGGGGGAGCTGTCAACCGAGCTGTGATCCCAGGGTGTCCGAATGGGGTAACCCGGCATCAGTCATGTGATGTCACCTGCACCTGAACTCATAGGGTGTGTGGAGGGAACGCGGGGAAGTGAAACATCTCAGTACCCGTAGGAAGAGAAAACAATAGTGATTCCGTGAGTAGTGGCGAGCGAAAGCGGATTGAGGCTAAACCGGTTGCGTGTGATACCTGTCAGGGGTTGCGTGGTCGGGGTTGTGGGACCTCATGTGGTGGGCTGACAACCACCAAAGGAGTTATAAAGCCAGTTGTTAGCTGAATGGTCTGGAAAGGCTGACCGTAGACGGTGATAGTCCGGTAGGTTAAAGCAGCTGGTCTTCTGTGGGTGTTCCCGAGTAGCGGCGGACTCCTGAAATCTGCCGTGAATCTGCCAGGACCACCTGGTAAGCCTAAATACTTCCTGGTGACCGATAGCGGACGAGTACCGTGAGGGAATGGTGAAAAGTACCCCGGGAGGGGAGTGAAATAGTACCTGAAACCGTTCGCCTACAATCCGTCGGAGCCTTGCGGGGTGACGGCGTGCCTTTTGAAGAATGAGCCTGCGAGTTAGTGGCATGTGGCGAGGTTAACCCGTGTGGGGGAGCCGTAGCGAAAGCGAGTCTGAAGAGGGCGTTTGAGTCGCATGTTCTAGACCCGAAGCGGAGTGATCTAGCCATGGGCAGGCTGAAGCGCGGGTAAGACCGTGTGGAGGGCCGAACCCACCAACGTTGAAAAGTTGGGGGATGACCTGTGGTTAGGGGTGAAAGGCCAATCAAACTCCGTGATAGCTGGTTCTCCCCGAAATGCATTTAGGTGCAGCGTCGTGTGTTTCTTGCCGGAGGTAGAGCACTGGATGGTCTAGGGGGCCTACAAGCTTACCGAAATCAGCCAAACTCCGAATGCCGGTAAGTGAGAGCGCGGCAGTGAGACTGCGGGGGATAAGCTTCGTAGTCGAGAGGGAAACAGCCCAGATCACCAGCTAAGGCCCCTAAGCGTGTGCTAAGTGGAAAAGGATGTGGGGTCGCATAGACAACCAGGAGGTTGGCTTAGAAGCAGCCACCCTTTAAAGAGTGCGTAATAGCTCACTGGTCAAGTGGTTCCGCGCCGACAATGTAGCGGGGCTCAAGCACACCGCCGAAGCTGTGGCACTCACACTATGACTTCGCATCACTCTTCGGGGTGGTGTGCAGGTGTGTGGGTGGGTAGGGGAGCGTCGTGCCGGGGGTGAAGCAGCAGGGTGACCTAGTTGTGGACGCGGCACGAGTGAGAATGCAGGCATGAGTAGCGAAAGAAGGGTGAGAAACCCTTCCGCCGGATGACCAAGGGTTCCAGGGCCAGGTTAATCCGCCCTGGGTGAGTCGGGACCTAAGGCGAGGCCGAGAGGCGTAGTCGATGGACAACGGGTTGATATTCCCGTACCCGCGAAGGAGCGTCCCTGACGAACCTCGTTGTGCTAACCACCCAAACCATCCAAGACCTTCGGGTTGAGGGTGGGGAGCGTGGGAACCTGGCGGGTAGTAGTCAAGCGATGGGGTGACGCAGGAAGGTAGCTGAGCCCGGCCGGTGGTTGTGCCGGGGTAAGCGTGTAGGCCGACGTGTAGGCAAATCCGCACGTCATGAGGCTGAGACGTGATGCCGAGCCGATTCAGGTGAAGTCAGTGATCCTATGCTGCCGAGAAAAGCCTCTAGCGAGTTTCGAGCGGCCCGTACCCCAAACCGACACAGGTGGTCAGGTAGAGAATACCGAGGCGATCGGGCGAACTGTGGTTAAGGAACTCGGCAAATTGCCCCCGTAACTTAGGGAGAAGGGGGGCCGGAGACGTGAAGCCCCGCGCGGGTGGAGCGTTGTATGGCCGCAGAGAGCAGGGGGAAGCGACTGTTTACTAAAAACACAGGTCCATGCGAAGAAGTAATTCGATGTATATGGACTGACGCCTGCCCGGTGCTGGAACGTTAAGGGGACCTGTTAGCTCTTCGGGGCGAAGCGGAGAACTTAAGCGCCAGTAAACGGCGGTGGTAACTATAACCATCCTAAGGTAGCGAAATTCCTTGTCGGGTAAGTTCCGACCTGCACGAATGGCGTAACGACTTCCCCACTGTCTCAACCACAGGCCCGGCGAAATTGCAGTACGAGTAAAGATGCTCGTTACGCGCGGCAGGACGGAAAGACCCCGGGACCTTTACTATAGCTTGACATTGGTATTTGAGTCGGCTTGTGTAGGATAGGTGGGAGCCGGTGAAGCTCATACGCCAGTATGGGTGGAGGCAATCTTGAAATACCACTCTGGTTGATTCGGGTATCTAACTTCGGACCGTTATCCGGTTCAGGGACAGTGTCTGGTGGGTAGTTTAACTGGGGCGGTTGCCTCCTAAAGGGTAACGGAGGCGCCCAAAGGTTCCCTCAGCCTGGTTGGCAATCAGGTGTTGAGTGCAAGTGCACAAGGGAGCTTGACTGTGAGACTGACGGGTCGAGCAGGGACGAAAGTCGGGACTAGTGATCCGGCACTTGCGTGTGGAAGCGGTGTCGCTCAACGGATAAAAGGTACCCCGGGGATAACAGGCTGATCTTCCCCAAGAGTCCATATCGACGGGATGGTTTGGCACCTCGATGTCGGCTCGTCGCATCCTGGGGCTGTAGCAGGTCCCAAGGGTTGGGCTGTTCGCCCATTAAAGCGGTACGCGAGCTGGGTTTAGAACGTCGTGAGACAGTTCGGTCCCTATCCGCCGTGCGCGTAGGATACTTGAGAAGGGCTGTCCCTAGTACGAGAGGACCGGGACGGACGAACCTCTGGTGTGCCAGTTGTCCCGCCAGGGGCACGGCTGGTTAGCTACGTTCGGAAGGGATAACCGCTGAAAGCATCTAAGCGGGAAGCCTGCTTCAAGATGAGGTATCCCACCACCTTCGGGTGGGTAAGGCCCCCAGCTAGACGACTGGGTTGATAGGCCGGAAATGTAAGCCCGGTAACGGGTTCAGTTGACCGGTACTAATAGGCCGAGGACTTGACTACAACGATCGCTCGCGTCCACTGTGTAACTCACAACAAACAAACAACACACCCCTGACACGATGGTGTCGGCGAACGGTGTTGTTTGACATGTTGATAAGGTTACGGCGGTCATGGCGGAGGGGAAACGCCCGGTCTCATTCCGAACCCGGAAGCTAAGCCCTCCAGCGCCGATGGTACTGCACCCGGGAGGGTGTGGGAGAGTAGGACACCGCCGGACACACGTCACAGTCGAGGGCCACCCGGAATCGGGTCGGCCCTCGACTGCGTTGCGTCGTTGATACGGCGTACTCAGGAAGGATGTACCTGTGAGTTCAGCACCTCAGGGCGGGGACCGCCCCCGGGGTTACCAGGGTCGACCGGCGGATCGGGACGGCGGACCTCGCCGCGACGACCGCCCGTCGCGCCAGGACCGGGGAGAGGATCGAGGTTCTCGCGACGACCGCGGGTACGGCAGCGACCGCTCCCGGTCCGGCGGCTTCCGTCGAGACGGTGACCGCCGTGAGGGCGGCTCCCGGGACAGTGACCGCTCGGGCGGTGGGTACCGGGGCGACCGCAGTGACCGTGGCTTCCGCGGGCGCGACGGCTCCGGCGACCGGGACCGTGGCACCGGCGGCTTCCGAGCCGGAGAACGTCGCGACTCCGACCGCCGTGAGGGCGGGTTCCGCCGCGACGACGGCGAGCGCTCCGGCGGCTTCCGCAGCGGCGACCGCGCAACCGGCGGGTTCCGTAGCGAACGCCGTGACGGCGGCGGCTTCCGTCGAGACGGAGACCGCCGTGAGGGTGGCTTCCGGGGCAACGATCGCGGCGCGGACGGCGAGCGCCGCGACGGTGGTTTCCGTGGCGGTGACCGTCGTGAGGGCGGTTTCCGCGATGGTGAGCGTCGTGAGGGCGGTTTCCGTGGCGGTGAGCGTCGTGAGGGCGGTTTCCGTGGCGGTGAGCGTCGTGAGGGCGGTTTCCGTGGCGGTGAGCGTCGTGAGGGCGGTTTCCGCGATGGTGACCGGCGTGACGGTGGTTTCCGGGGCGGTGACCGGCGTGAGGGCGGGTTCCGTGGGGGCGACCGGCGTGAGGGCGGCTTCCGCGATGGTGACCGGCGTGACGGTGGCTTCCGTGGGGGCGACCGGCGTGAGGGCGGCTTCCGGGGCAGCGATCGTGCTAGCGGCGGCGAGCGTCCCGACGGTGGTTTCCGGGGCGGCGACCGTCGTGAGGGCGGCTTCCGTGGGGGCGACCGGCGTGAGGGCGGGTTCCGTGGGGGCGACCGGCGTGAGGGCGGGTTCCGTGGGGGCGACCGGCGTGAGGGCGGGTTCCGTGGGGGCGACCGGCGTGAGGGCGGCTTCCGGGGCAGCGATCGTGCTAGCGGCGGCGAGCGTCCCGACGGTGGTTTCCGGGGCGGCGACCGTCGTGAGGGCGGCTTCCGCGATGGTGACCGGCGTGAGGGCGGCTTCCGGGGCGGTGACCGCGACGACCGTCGTGAGGGTGGCTTCCGTAGCGGTGACCGGCGTGACGGTGGCTTCCGTGGGGGCGACCGGCGCGAGGGCGGGTTCCGGGGTGAGCGCCGTGAGGGTGGCTTCCAGGACCGGGAGAGTGCTCGCGGAGCGGGTGGCTTCGCCGAGCGCCGCGACGGTGGATTCCGTCGTGGCGCGGATGAGCGTGGCGGCGACCGCCGTGGCGGCGGATTCCGGGACGACCGGGACGGTGAGCGTCGCTTTGGACGGCGTGCGGACGGACCCGGCTCGGCCGAGGAGGGGCGTACGGAGGCGCCGGCGCTGCCTGATGAGATCGTCGCGACCGACCTGGACAAGGACGTCCGCGCCGAGCTGCTGTCGCTGGCGAAGCCGGTCGCGGAGACCGTTGCCCGGCACCTCGTGGCGACCGGGCAACTGATCGACGAGGACCCGGCCGAGGCGCTCGCCCACGCACTTGCCGCTCGACGGCTCGCATCACGGATCGCCGCGGTACGGGAGGCTGTCGGCTTGGCCGCCTACCACGCGGGGGAGTGGCAGTCGGCGATCGCCGAGCTGCGGACGTACCACCGGATGAGCGGTGCGCAGAGCCACCTTGCGGTGATCGCGGACAGCGAGCGGGCACTGGGCCGACCCGAGCGCGCCATCGACCTGTTCCGTGGTGCCGACCAGGAGAAGCTCGATCCGGCCGTCGCCATCGAACTGCTGATCGTCGCTGCCGGCGCCCGTGGCGATCTCGGCCAGCGGGACGCCGCCGTGGCGATGCTCCAGGTTCCCGAGCTGACCACCGACGCCGTGCAGCCGTGGACGGCACGACTGCGGTACGCGTACGCCGACGCTCTGCTGGCCGTGGGACGGCGGACCGAGGCGCGGGAGTGGTTCTCCCGTGCGGCGGAGGTGGACGCCGAGGCGGAGACCGACGCCGCCGAGCGGCTGCTCGAACTCGACGGTGTGGTCATCGAGGGCGACGACGAGGACGAGGTGGCCGAGGAACTGGCTGCTGGTCCGGGTGCCCCTGGCGCGGTGCCGGCCCGTCCGGACGCCGACGCGTCGAGCATGACCGCAGACGGCGACCAGGACGACCTCGGGTCCGACGAGCCGGTGGCCGAGGCGACGGGCGACGCGGACCCCACGGCCCAGAACCCGCCGGCCGACCCGCCGGGCACCGACGATGAGCGGAACGCGGACGCGGAGGCGGCACCCGGGACCTCCCGCGAGGCGGAGGGGACCGAGGAACCGGAGGCACGGCAGCGATGAGCGGGGACCGGCTGGTCGACGGTTACGCCCTGGTCGTCTTCGACCTGGACGGGGTGATCTACCTGATCGACCAGCCGATTCCCGGCGCGGTCGAGACGGTCGCGCGGCTGCACGGTGAGGGCCGCGCGGTCGCGTACGCGACGAACAACGCCTCGCGTCGCGCCGCCGACGTGGCCGACCTGCTCACCGGGATGGGCGTGCCGGCCCGACCGGAGGAGGTCCTCACCAGTGCCGCCGCGGCCGCCCAACTGCTGGGTGAGCGGCTGCCGGCCGGCGCGAAGGTGCTCGTGGTGGGGGCCGAGGCGCTGCGTGCCGAGATCAGCGAGGCCGGCCTCAAGCCGGTCGCCACCGCCGACGAGGCCCCGGTCGCGGTCATCCAGGGGTACGGCCCGCAGGTGGGCTGGGCCGATCTGGCCGAGGCGGCGGTGGCGGTACGGGCCGGCGCGACCTGGGTGGCCACGAACACCGACCGCACCCTGCCCAGCGGGCGTGGCCCGTTGCCCGGCAACGGCGCCCTGGTGGCCGCGCTGGCCACCGCGCTCGGCCGGGACCCGGACGAGATCGTCGGCAAGCCCGCACCCGAGCTGTTCGCCACCGCCGCTCGGCGGGCGGACGGTGGCCGGACGGTGGTCGTGGGTGACCGGCTGGACACCGACATCGAGGGCGCGAACCGGGCCGGCCTGGACAGCCTGCTGGTCCTCACCGGGGTCAGTGACGCCGCCGAGCTGCTCGCCGCGCCCGCCGAGCGACGGCCGACGTACGTCTCGTGGGACCTGACCGGGCTCTTCGACGCCGATGGTGTGGTGCGGGTGCCGGCACCGGACGCCGACCACGGCGGCTGGCAGGTGAGCACCGGAACCGACGAGTGGCGACTGTCCGGGTCGGGGCGTGCACTGGACGCGCTCGCCGCGCTCTGTGCGGCTGCCTGGCGCGGCCACCGGGCCGGCCCGGTCCGGCCGGCGTCGCCGGCGGCGGGGCAGGCGCTGGAGCGACTCGGCCTGGTCTCCTGACCGGCTCAGAGCAGCTTGCGCAGCTTCATCAGGTCGAACGGGTTGGCCTTGATCGACACGCGGCGGTTGGCGACCGCGCGGGTGACGTCGAGGTCACCGCGCACCAGGGCCACCAGATCGTCGCTGGTGGTGCTCATGGCGATCTTCGCCTTCGGGTCGTCGCCGTCGGCGAGCTCCACCAGCCGGCCGCCGGTGATCCGACCGTGGAAGGCGGTCTCGAGGTCGGTGATCCGGCAGGCCAGCGTGCGATCCAGGTCCACGCGATCACGGACGGTCTCCGCGTTGCGTTCGAGCCGGGCGGCCAGATCCTGCAACGCCTGCCGACACTCGTCCACCGTGGCCACCGATCGCCTCCTCGCCACACCACGTCGTCTCCCGGCACCGTACCCCACGGGACGGTTCCGACGGCCCGGTAGCGTGACACGTGCACAGCCGTCGGGCGAAAGGACTCAGGCATGCAGGACGCGTGGCGCGCCTACCTCGAACTGGCCATGGGCCTGACGGAGGCGCCCCGAAAGAAGGCACAGGACGCGGTACGCCGAGCGATGGGATCGACCGGTGCCACGGCCGCACAGCTGCAGACCCTGGCCGAGGAGCTGCGGTCGACCGGCGCGGCCAACCGCGAGGCCCTGACCAAGCTGGTGCGGTTCGAGGTCGAGCGGGCGCTCGGTGTGGTGGGCCTGGCCACCGCCGAGGAGGTCGCCGAGCTGGACCGCCGGGTGCGGGAGCTGGAACGCCAACTCCGGGTTACCGGCGGGGCCCCCGCCAGCGGCACCGCGCCCGGCCTCGCGACAACCGCAGGCTCCGCCGACAGCCCCTCCGTGGGCACCCCGCCGACCGCCGCCGCGGCCCCACCGACGAAGGCGGTCGCCAAGAAGGCGGTCGCCAAGAAGGCGGTCGCCAAGAAGGCGGTCGCCAAGAAGGCGGTGGCGAAGAAGGCGGTGGCGAAGAAGGCGGTGGCGAAGAAGACCGTGGGCACGAAGGGAGGCGGAACGGTCGTGCGTACCGCCGATGGTGAGCCGGCGCCGCGACCGGCCAAGGCCGCACCGCCGCGCCCGCCGCGCCCGGACGGTGTCGCGTGACCGGCCGCCCTGTCGGCGACACGGTCCCCGGCCACCGGGCTGGTCCGGCCCCGCGCACGGTGGCGGCATGACCGCGCCCCGACCGGGTCCGACCGGTCCACGCCCCGGCCCACCGCCGCAGCGCTGGACCGGTGAGAACGGGCAGGACGACGCTCATCCGGCCGTCGAGGCCGCCGTGCGGGCGATCGCCAACGCCGCGACGCTGGGCCCGGCCGACCAGATCGCCCAGTACGAGGCCGCGTACCAGACGCTGCGGGAGACGCTGGCCACCATCGACCAGGCCTGAGGAGGCGCGTCCGTCCATGGCACGGCGTAACCGGTTGGACGCCGAACTCGTCCGTCGCGGTCTGGCCCGCTCCCGCGAGCAGGCGGTCGCGCTGGTGGAGGCCGGCCGCGTGCAGCTGCGTGGGGTGCCGGCCCGCAAGGCCGCCGCCATGGTCGATCCGGCCGATCCGCTGCTGGTCAGCGGTGCCGACCCGACCTCGGAGTACGTTTCCCGGGGTGGGCACAAGCTGGCTGGCGCGCTCGCCGCCTTCGCCCCCGCCGGGCTGGTGGTGGCCGGTCGACGCTGCCTCGACGCCGGCGCGTCCACCGGCGGCTTCACCGATGTGCTGCTCCGCGCCGACGCCGCCGAGGTGGTCGCGGTCGACGTCGGTTACGGCCAGCTGGCCTGGTCGCTGCGGAACGACTCCCGGGTGCGGGTTCACGAACGCACGAACGTGCGGACGCTGACTCCCGAGTCGATCGGTGGCCCGGTCGACCTGACCGTCGCCGACCTGTCGTTCATCTCGTTGCGGCTGGTGCTGCCGGCCCTGGCGGCGTGCACCCGCGCCGACGGTGACCTGGCCCTGATGGTCAAACCGCAGTTCGAGGTGGGTCGGGAGCGGGTCGGCGCCGGTGGGGTGGTGCGCGATCCGGAGCTTCGGGCGCAGGCGGTGCTGGACGTCGCCACGGCGGCGGCGACGCTGCGGTTGGGGCTGGCGGACCTGGCGGCCAGCCCGCTGCCCGGGCCGAGCGGCAACGTCGAGTTCTTCGTATGGTTACGCCGGGATGCGCCACCGGCCGACCCGGACCGGGTACGGACCGTGGTGACGGCCGGGCCACGCGGCCCGGTGCCGTCCGGCGACGGGCCGGACGAGGCGACGGAGGAGGTGGCCACGTGAGCGAGCGAAGCGAGCGAACCGTTTGGCGCAGCAGCGTGGCGGCTCGCGTCGCCGGCGCGCGGAGCGGGGCGGCGGCGTGAGCGAGCGAACCGTCTGGCACAGCGGCGTGGCGGCTCGGGCCGCCGGTGCGCGGAGCGGGGCGGCCGCGTGAGCCGGTCCCGGCGAGCCGACCATCGGCGCGGTGTTCCCGGGCAGGGGCCACGGTGACCCGCACCGCCCTGCTGGTGACGCACACCGGCCGACGGCGCAGCACCGAGCATGCCCGTACGGTTGCCGCGGACCTGATCGCCGCCGGATTCGAGGTGCGGGTGGTGGCCGAGGAGGCCGAGGACCTCGACCTGCCGGGCACGGTACCGGTGACCGGGCCGGAGGCGGCCGAGGGAGCCGAGATCGTCTTCGCCCTCGGCGGGGACGGCACGTTCCTGCGCGCCGCGGAACTGGCCCGGCCGGCGAAGGTGCCGCTGCTCGGCATCAACCTCGGCAAGGTCGGGTTCCTCGCCGAGGCGGAGATCGACGATCTCGACGTGGCGGTCCGTGACGTGGTCAGCCGCAACTACAGCGTCGACGAACGACTCACCCTCGACGTGACCGCCGAATTCGACGGCGGGCCGACCATCGAGTCGTGGGCCCTCAACGAGATCAGCGTCGAGAAGGGCGAGCGGGCCCAGATGCTGGAACTGCTGGTGGACGTCGACGGGCGGCCGCTGTCCCGGTACGGCTGCGACGGCGTGGTCTGCGCCACGCCCACCGGTTCCACCGCGTACGCCTTCTCCGGCGGGGGGCCGGTGGTCTGGCCCGAGGTGGAGGCGCTGCTGCTGGTGCCGATCAGCGCGCACGCGTTGTTCAGCCGGCCGCTGGTGACGGCCCCCACCTCCACCATGACGATAACCGTCGACCCGTTCACCACGCTGGCTGTGCTCTGCTGCGACGGGCGGCGGGTCTACGACCTGCCTCCCGGCGCCCGGGTCACGGTGCGGCGGGGCGCCCTGCCGGTACGCGTCGTCCGGCTGCGGGACCGGTCGTTCACCGCGCGTCTGGTGGCCAAGTTCGACCTTCCGGTGCACGGCTGGCGGGGCAACCGTCGCTGACGTCGGCGGCCGCGCCGGCTGGTCAAGTGTCGGGCCACGCGTCTACTGTCGGTTGCTGTGCTGGAGGAGCTACGCATCACCGGACTGGGTGTCATCGAGGACACGACGTTGCCGCTGACCGGCGGCATGAACGTCATCACCGGCGAGACCGGTGCCGGCAAGACGATGGTGGTGACCGGGCTCGGCCTGCTCTTCGGTGGTCGGGCCGACGCCGGCCGGGTACGCGCCGAACCCGGCCGCGCCGTCGTCGAGGGCCGGCTGCGTCTGGGTGGCCGGGTGGCCGAGACGGTGCACGCCCGGATCACCGACGCCGGAGGCGAACCCGACGAGGACGGCTGTCTGCTGCTGAGCCGTACGGTCACGGTGGAGGGTCGGTCCCGGGCCCACCTGGGTGGTCGCGGGATGCCGGTGTCGATGCTCGGCGAGGTCGGTGAGCAGGCGGTCGCGGTCCACGGCCAGTCCGACCAGTTGCGGTTGCTGCGCCCGGCGGAGCAGCGGGCCGCGTTGGACCGGTTCGCCGGCCCCGAGCACGAGAAGCTGCTCGACGCGACGCGGGACGCGTTCACCCGGTGGCGTCGGGTGGTCGACGACCTGGCCGACCGGCGACGCAACGCGCGGGAACGCCACCAGGAGACCGACCTGCTGCGGCTGGGCCTCGACGAGATCACCCGGGTCGATCCGCAGCCGGGTGAGGACGACGAGCTGAAGGCGGAGGCGCAGCGACTGGAGCACGCCGAAGGTCTGCGTACCGCGGCTCAGCTGGCCCACCAGTGCGTGGCCGGGGGGTTGGAGGCCACCGACGACACGCCCGACGCCTCGACGCTGCTCGGCACCGCCCGGCGCACACTCGAGGCACAGTCCGGCACCGATCCGGCGCTCGGTGAACTGGCCGTGCGCCTGGAGGAGGCGGCCACGCTCGTCGCCGACGTGTCGGTGGAGCTGTCCACGTACCTCGCCGGCCTGGACGCCGACCCGGCCCGGCTGCAGGCCCTCTACGAGCGACGGGCCGCGTTGCGCGCGTTGACCCGCAAGTACGCCGACGACGTCGACGGTGTGATCGCCTGGGCGGAGCGGGCCCGGACCCGACTGTCCGAGCTGGACAACTCCGACGAGCTGCTCGACGAGCTGGATCGGGAGGCGTCCCGGCTGGCCGGTGAGGTGGCCGAGCTTGCCGGCCGGCTGTCGGTGTCCCGGCAGGAGGCGGCGGCGCGCTTCGCCGAGCAGGTCACCGTCGAGCTGGCCGGGTTGGCGATGCCGCACGCCCGGATCGAGGTGGCGGTGCTGCCCCGACCCGCCGGTCGGGCCGAACCCACGTTGCCGGTCAACGGGGTCGACGTCGGCGTCGGACCCGACGGCGGTGACGAGGTCGAGCTGCGGCTGCTGGCCCACCCCGGCGCGCCGTCCCTGCCCCTGCAACGGGGTGCCTCCGGCGGCGAGCTGTCCCGGGTGATGCTCGCCATCGAGGTGGTCTTCGCCGGATCCGGCGGCCCACCGACCCTGGTCTTCGACGAGGTCGACGCGGGCGTGGGTGGCCAGGCGGCGGTGGAGATCGGCCGCCGGCTGGCCCGGCTGGCCCGCAGCCACCAGGTCCTGGTGGTGACCCACCTGCCGCAGGTCGCCGCCTTCGCCGACCGGCACCTGGTGGTGGCCAAGGACACCGGCGGCGCCGTCACCACCAGCGGGGTCCGGGTGGTGGAGGACACCGAGCGGGCCCGGGAACTCGCCCGGATGCTCGCGGGTTTGCCGGATTCGGATCTGGGTATTGCCCACGCCGAGGAACTCCTGGCCGTGGCGGCCAGGGAACGGCGGTCCTGAGACCGCGATTGTGAGCGGAGGCACACCGGCCTTCGCCCATGTGTGCTTCCCTGGGTAGGCGGCCCTGCTCAGGCATGTCGCGACAGATTCCCCTGCCTCACATGCCAGGATGGTCACGATGCGTCTACCCACGTTGCGCCGGGCCCGGAATGCGGAACCGGGACAGATCCTCGGCACCGCGCGCCTGGACCGCCGCACGAAAAGGCTGGTCGGCCGGCTCCGCCCCGGCGACATCGCGGTCCTCGACCACGTCGACCTGGACCGGGTCGCCGCCGACTCGCTCGTCGCGGTCGGTGTCGGCGCGGTGCTGAACGCCAAGCCGTCGGTCTCCGGCCGTTACCCCAACCTCGGGCCGGAGGTGCTGATCTCGGCGGGCATCCCGCTGCTCGACGACCTCGGTGAGGGCGTCTTCGAGCGGATCCGTGAGGGTGACACGGTGCGCATCGAGGGCAACACCGTCTACCTGGACGACGATCCGGTGGCACACGGCAGCCTCCAGGACGCCGAGAGCGTGGCCAAGGCGATGACCGACGCCCGGGAGGGCCTGTCGGTGCAGTTGGAGGCGTTCGCCGCCAACACGATGGACTACCTCAAGCAGGAGCGCGACCTGCTGCTCGATGGTGTCGGCGTGCCCGAGATCGCCACCGAGGTGCAGGGCCGGCACTGTCTGATCGTGGTCCGGGGCTACGACTACAAGGCCGACCTGGACGTGCTGCGCCCGTACATCCGGGAGTTCAAGCCGGTGCTGATTGGCGTCGACGGGGGCGCCGACGCTCTGGTCGAGGCGGGCTACACGCCCGATATGATCATCGGCGACATGGATTCGGTCACCGACGACGTGCTGCGCTGCGGCGCCGAGGTGATCGTGCACGCGTACCCGGACGGGCGGGCGCCGGGACTGCCCCGCGTCAACGGCCTCGGCGTGCCGGCGGTGACCTTCCCCGCCGCCGCCACCAGCGAGGATCTCGCCATGCTGCTGGCCGACGAGAAGGGCGCCTCGTTGATCGTCGCGGTGGGTACCCACGCCACGCTCGTCGAGTTCCTCGACAAGGGGCGCGGCGGCATGGCGTCGACGTTCCTCACCCGGCTCAAGGTCGGTGGCAAGCTGGTCGACGCCAAGGGCGTCAGCCGGCTGTACCGGCAGAGCATCTCGGGGTCGTCCCTGCTGCTGCTGGTCCTGTCGGCGCTGGCCGCCATGGCGTCGGCGGTGGCCGTCTCCACCGTCGGCAAGGCGTACCTGGGCGTGGTCTCCGAGTGGTGGGACAATTTCGTGTTCCAGCTCGGCCAGCTCTTCTAGCTCCCGACCGATCAAGAGGCTTCAAGCGTGATCAACTTCCGGTACCACGTGGTGTCCCTGACCGCGGTCTTCCTCGCCCTGGCGATCGGCCTGGTGGTGGGCACCGCCGCGCTCAACGGTCCGGTCGCGGACTCGCTCCGGGAGACCGTCAACGAACTGCGCAAGGACAACCAGCAGATGCGCCAGGCGGTCCAGAACATGCAACGGGAACTGGAGCTGGAGGAGGAGTTCGCCGCCGAGATGGCCCAGGTGATGTTGCCGGGCACGCTCAGCGGCAAGCGGGTGCTGGTGCTCAGCCTGCCCACCGGTCGCGAGCACACCGAGGGGGTGCTCAACATGCTCCAGCTGGCCGGCGCCGACGTCACCGGGCGGGTCGACCTGCAGGACAAGTTCATCAACCCGGAGAACAACAACGACCTGCTCGAACTGGCGGTCACCGCGGCCCGGCCGACCGACGCGCCGACCGCGGGGCTACCCGGCAACGGCCACGGCGTCGAGACCTCCAGCGCCCTGCTGGCCACCGTGCTGCTGGACCAGCCGGCCGGCGCCGAGCCGGTCACCGAGGCCGACCGGCGGGCGGTGCTGGCCGCGTACGGCAACGCCAACTACCTGACCACCGGCGAGCGGATCACCGCACCGGCGGAGGCCGTCGTGGTGGTCAGCGGGCAGCCGTACGTGGACAAGGACTCCGCCAAGAAGGACGAGTCCGTGGTCAAGATCGCCGAGCAGTTCGACCGGACCGGGGCGATCGTGGTGGCCGGCAACGGTTCGGCCGGCGGGAACCTGGTGGCCTTCGTCCGGGGCGACGCGGTGCTCGCCCAGACCATCTCGACCATCGACAACGCCAACACCGTTCAGGGGCAGCTGGTCACCACCCTGGCGCTGGTGCAGCAGCTCGCCGACCGTAAGGCCGGTCACTTCGGCGTCGGTGACAGCGCTGCCTCGCTGGTGCCTAGACTGCCCCAGTGAACCCTTCTCGCCCTCCGCACGGGCCGACGTGTCGGGCGGGTCGCCGGCGGGCGCCTAGGCCGAGCGGGGCGGGCTGACGAGGGGTTCAGTGGTCTGACGGGGCACCAGGTGCCCGATCCGACGATCTCCGCCGGCCGGCGGGAGGGGATGGCGTGAGTGAGCGGGACGGTGACGTGACGGTCTTCGGTCGACTCCTGGTGGCCGGGGCCGGGGCGGTCGCCGCCCGGTACGCGCTCCGCGTCATCCGTACCGCACCGCCCGCGCCGGCCCTGGAACGGACCAACTTCCGGGGACGCACCGTGACCCTGGCCGGCGGACCGGCCCTCGCGCTGGGGGCCTCGGGCGCCGCGGCCTGCGGGGCGGCGAGTGTGCCGGCTGGGGCGGCCACCCTGGTCGCCGGGCTCGGCGCCGGTGCCGTGGGTCTCTACGACGACATCGTCGGTGCCCGCCCGGAGCAGAAGGCGGCCAAGGGTTTCGCCGGGCACCTGGCCGCGTTGCGGCAGGGCCGGGTCACCGCCGGCCTCGTCAAGATCGTCGGAGTGGGTGCGGCCGGTCTGGGGGCGGCGGTCCTGCTCGCCGCCGATCGCGACGTGGCGGGGCATCCCCGTCGGCGCCGACAGGGCGCGGTGGGGCGCAGCGTCGACGTGCTGCTCGGCGCCGGGGTGGTGGCCGGCACGGCGAACCTGGTCAACCTGCTCGACCTGCGCCCGGGACGGGCGCTGAAGTCGGGTCTGCTGCTCGGTGCCCCGCTGAGCGGCGGCCGCCACGGCGGGATCGCCTCGGGCGCGGCCGGTGCCGCCGCCGGGCTGCTCCCCGCCGACCTCGCCGAGGACGTGATGCTCGGCGACAGCGGTGCGAACGCCCTCGGCGCGGTGCTCGGGGTGGCGCTGGCCGCCCGTACCGGCCCGGTCGGCCGGGCCGGGCTGCTGGCCGTCCTCGCCGGGCTCACCGCCGCCAGCGAGAAGGTGAGCTTCACGAAGGTCATCGCGAGCACGCCGGGGCTGCGTGAACTCGACGCGCTGGGCCGACGCGCCGACTGACGTGACCAGACCGGCCCCCCTCGCCGGCGCCGGCCGGGTGGCCGGAGCGGCGGCCCTCATCGCCGCACTCACCGTGCTCAGCAGGCTGGCCGGGTTCGGGCGTACCGCCGTGTTCACCTGGGTGGTGCAGGACAGCGACCTGGGTGCGATGTACCTGCTCGCGAACACCATCCCGAACATCATCTTCGAGATCGTCGCGGGTGGGGCGTTGGCCAGCCTGGTCGTACCGCTGCTCGCCGGAGCGGTCGCGGCGGGGGACCGACGGACGGTCGCGGCCACCACCGGCGCGCTGCTCACCTGGACGGTGACGCTGCTCGTGCCGCTCGCGGCGCTGGTGGCCCTGGGCGCCGGCCCGATCATCGACGCGCTCGGCGACGGCCGGTCGCCGGAGGAGTTGGCGGCCGCCGCCCGGATGCTGCGGGTCTTCGCGCCGCAACTGCCGTTGTACGGCGTCGGCATCGTGCTCACCGGCGTGCTCCAGGCGCACCGCCGGTTCGCCTGGCCGGTGATCGCCCCACTGTTGTCCAGTCTCACGGTGGTCGTCGTCTACCTGGTCTTCGCCGAAGTCGCCGGTACCGGAGCCAGCGTGGCGCAGGCGGGCCGTGGCGGTGAGTTGGTCCTGTCGGTGGGCACCACCCTCGGCGTCGTGGTGCTGTCGCTGTCGCTGCTGGTCCCGCTGCGTCGGCTGCGACTGACGCTGCGCCCCGGGTACGCGTTGCCTCCCGACGCCCGGGCCCGGGTGCGCGGGCTGGCGGTGGCCGGTGTGGTGACGGTCACCGCCCAGCAGGTCGCGCTGGCGGTGATCCTCTATCGGCTCTCCAGCGGTCGGACCGAGGCGTTCCAGGTGTTCAACCTGGCGCAGACGTTCTACCTGCTGCCCTGGGCGGTGCTGGCGGTCCCGCTGGCCACCGCCGCGTACCCGGCCCTGGCCACGGCGGCGGGCGCGGACGAGCGGACCTACCGGGACGTGCTGTCGGCGACGCTGCGCGGGGTGCTGCTGTGCAGCTTCCTCGGTGCCGCGGCGCTGGTCGGTGCGGCCGGTCCGATCGGCCGGTTCTTCCCGCTCGACAGCGACGCGACCGCCGCCGCGATCGCCGGTTATGCGCCGGGGCTGCTCGGGTACGGGTTGTTCGCGGTGTTGTCGCGCGCGTTGTACGCCCGAGGTGCGACGCGGGCGGCGACCGTCACCATCACCGCCGGCTGGCTGGCGGTGCCGCTGGTGTTGCTTCCACTGTCGGCGCTGCTCCCGGTGGCCGATCGGGTGCTGGCGGTGGCGTTGGCCAACTCGGCGGGAATGCTGCTGCTCGGCGCGCTGCTGCTGGTCGCGGTCGCCCGGTCGGCGGGGCGGGAGGCGCTCGCCGGTGCCGGTCGGGCCGCCGGTGCCGGTCTGCTGGCCGGCGGTACGGCCGCCGTCGTGGCGGTGGCGACGCTGCGGCTGCTGAACGCCGGGGGCGACCCCCCGGCGCGGTGGACGGCACTGATGCAGGGCATGCTGTCCGGAGTCCTGGTCGCTGTCGTGTTCCTCGCCGTGGTGTGGCTGGTCGACCGGCAGGACCTGCGGCCACTGCTGACCGGCCTGGGTCGACGCCTACGCCGGGCCCGGCCAGCCGACCGGAAGGAGGAGGCGTCCCGGTGAGCGCGAGGAGTGAGCTTGCGAGCCCCGCAGTCGCGAACGGAGTCGGTCCGGTGAGCGCGAGGAGTGAGCTTGCGAGCCCCGCAGTCGCGAACGGAAGGCTGGTTCGGTGAGCGCGAGGAGTGAGCTTGCGAGCCCCGCAGTCGCGAACGAAGGGTCGGTCCGGTGAGTGCGTCGAACGGGTCGGCGGCCGTCGCGGGTGGGCCGGGGACGGTGGTGCTGCTGTTGGCGTCCAGCACCGGCGGGGTCGGCCAGCATGTCCGGTCGGTGGCACGGGGGTTGGTCGCGGCCGGGCGGCCGGTGCTGGTCTGCGGGCCGGCGGCGACCCAGGACCAGTTCGACTTCGTGGCTGCCGGTGCCCGGTTTCGGCCGGTGGAGATCCCGGCGAGTCCCACGCCGGCTGACGGCCGGGCGGTCGGCACGCTGCGCCGGCTGCTCGCCGCCGAGCAGGCCGACGTGGTGCACGCGCACGGGCTGCGCGCCGGGCTGGTGGCGCTGTTGGCCCGGCCGGCTGCTCCGCTCGTGGTCACCTGGCACAACGCGGTGCTGGCCGGCGGGGTACGCGGTGTCGTGTCCCGGCTGGTGGAGCGGATCGTGGCGCGGGGTGCCCGGGTGACCCTCGGTGCCTCCGCCGACCTGGTGGCGCGGGCCGTCGCGTTGGGCGCCCGGGATGCCCGGCTCGCCCCGGTCGCCGCTCCGGAACTGCCCGCGCCGCGTCGTCGCCGGGCCGCCGTGCGGGCCGAGTTCGCCGTCGCCGCCGACCAGCCGTTGATCCTGTCGGTCGGCCGGCTGCATCCGCAGAAGCGGTACGACGTGCTGGTGGACGCCGCCGCCCGCTGGCGTGAGCGCACCCCGCCGCCGGTGGTCGTGATCGCCGGCAGCGGACCTGCCTACCTGCCGCTGGCCGCGCGGATCAGCGCTGCCCGGGCGCCGGTCACCCTGCTGGGGCACCGCACCGACGTGGCTGATCTGCTCGCCGGTGCCGACCTCGCGGTGGTCACCAGCGACTGGGAGGCCCGTCAACTGTTCGCGCAGGAGGCGTTGCGGGCCGGCGTACCGCTGGTCGCGACCGCGGTGGGTGGGCTGCCGGAACTGGTCGGCGACGCGGCGGTGCTGGTGTCCCCGGGCGATGTGGACGCGGTCGACGCGGCGGTGCGGGGCCTGCTTGACGACGAGACGGGCCGCGCCGAGCTGGCGCGGCGCGGCGCGGAGCGGGCGTCGACCTGGCCGACCGAGACGCAGACCCTCGCCCAGATGCTGGCGCTCTACGCCGAGCTGGTGCCCGGCCCGGCCGGGCCGGCGACGCCGGGCGCCGACACCCCGTCGACGGGACGCCGGTGATGCTGCGCCGTATCGCGCCGATCCTGCTCACCGTGCTGGTGGTGGCGCTCGGGGTCACCGCGCTGGCCGTCCGCCCGCAGACTCCACCGTCTCGACCGAGCGCCGACTACGTGGTCCTCGTCGGGGTGGCCGGGCTGCGCTGGGACGACGTGGACCCGGAGCGTACGCCGACGCTGTGGCGGCTGGCCCGGGAAGGCTCGATCGGGTCGCTGTCGGTGCGTTCGGCGCACCGCCCCACCTGTCCCGTGGACGGCTGGTTGACCCTCGGCGCGGGCAGCTTCGCCGCCTGGCCCGGCAACCGGGCCGGGGACGGGCAGTGTGCGCCCGTCGACGTGACGGTGGAGCAGCCGGACGGCATCGGTGCGAACCTGCCGGACCAGGAGAGCGTCGTCCTGCACAACCAGGAGCGGCTGCCGTGGGGCACGGTGCCCGGTGCGCTGTCGGAGTCGGTGCGGTGTTCGGTGGCGGTCGGACCGGGCGCGGCGGTGGCCGCCGCCCGCCCGTTCGGCCGGGTCGACCGGTACGCGCCGACGCTGCCCGAGGAACCGGCCGGACTGCTCGGTTCCTGTGTGCTCAGCATCGTCGACCTCGGCACGGTGGCGGGCGACGATCCGGCGGTGCGGGCGGCGGCGGCCCAGTCCGCCGACGCCGAACTGGCCCGGGTGCTGGCCGGTCGACCGCCACGTTCGCTGGTGATCGTCGCCGGGGTCTCCGACACCGAGCGGCCGTCCCGGCTGCACGTGGCGGTCGCCCACGGTCCCGGCTGGGAGGAGGGCTGGCTGACCTCGCCCAGCACGGACCGTCGGGGCTACCTGCAACTGATCGACCTGGCCCCGACCGCGCTGGCCGCCCTGGGCCGCCCGATGCCGGACCGGCCCTTCCTCGGCCGGCCCGCCGAGTCGGTCGGTGACCGGCCCGCCGACCTGTCCGCCGCGATCGCCGAGCCGGCCGACGCGGACCGGGAGGCCGCCGCCCAGCGGGAGGTGGCCGGCGGGTTCTTCGTCCTGCTGGCCGTCGTTCAGGTGGCGCTCGCGGTGGCGGTGCTGCCGCTGCTGCGGCGGGCCCGCCGGCACGCCGGACCGTACGGACCGAAACCGGTGCCGCGTGCGGTGGTGGCGACGGTGGAGGTGCTGCTGGTCGCCGCCGCACTCGCGATACCGGCGGCGCTGGTCGCCGAGGCCGCTCCGTGGTGGCGGTTCGCCCATCCGGCTGCCTCGTTCGCCGGGCTGACCGCCGTGCTGCTGGCGGCCACGACGCTGCTGGTGCGGCTCGCCCCCGGCTACCGCAGCACGCTGGGCCCGCTCGGCGCGGTGGCCGGGTTGACCACGTTGGCCGTCGGCCTGGACGTCGTCACCGGTGCCCGGTTGCAGCTCAACGGGGTGGTGGGCTACTCCGCGTTGGAGGGTGGCCGCTACGCCGGCCTGGGCACCGTCGGGCTCGGCGTGTTCGTCGCCGCTGCCCTGCTCAGCGCCGGCTGGCTCGCCCAGCGGGTACGCCGTGGCTGGCGACCGACCGTCATGGTGATCGTGGGCGGGGCCGCCGTGGTGGTCGTCGGCAGCCCGTACCTGGGCGCCGACTCGATCGGCGCGATCGCCCTGACCGCCGGAGTGGGCGTGGCGGCGGCGGTCAGCGCGGGTGGCTGGCTGACGCTGACCCGGCTCGCCTGGGCGACCATGGCCGGGCTGACCCTGACGGTCGGGTTCGCGGTGGTGGATCTGGGCCGGGCCCCGGCGGAGCGGGGCAGCCTCGGCCGGTTCCTGGCCGCGCTGGGCGACGGCACCGGCGGGTTGACCGTGCAACGGTCCAGCGCCGCCAGCTTCGAGACGCTCGTCAACAGCCCGCTGACGGTGCTGGCGCTGGCGGGGGCGCTGCTGGTCTGGTTCGCGCTGCTGCAACCCTGGGGCGGGCTCATGCGGCTGTTCGGCATCTACCCGGCGATCCGGGCGGCGATGGCGGGCACCGCGGTGGCGGCGGTGATCGGCGGTCTGCTGGGTGCCGCGGCGCTGGACGTGGCGGGGGCCGCGGCGGCCGTGGTGGTGCCGATGGCGGCACTGTCGGCGCTGCGGGTGCTCGACCACTCGGCGGACCGGACCAGGCCGGGGATGGACCGCCCGGCTGACGGCGGGCCGTCCGGTGGCGATCCGGACGGTGGCGTTACGGGCGGTGGCGATCCGGACGGTGGCGGTTCGGGCGGGCGGTCGTCGGCCGAGGTCGCGACCGGGTGACTCGGCGACGGTACCGGGTGCGCCACCGGAGGGCCGTTGGGGAGGTGTTACCGTGGAATCCCGTGGATCGCGTGATCACTTCGCTGATCGGCTCGGCGGTCTGCACGACCGCGACGGACGACACGGGAGCAGGCCTTGGCCCCTTCAGCACGGACGACCAGGCACATATTCGTCACCGGAGGCGTCGCCTCCTCGCTGGGTAAAGGGCTCACCGCCTCCAGCCTCGGCAACCTGCTGACCGCGCGCGGACTGCGCGTGGTGATGCAGAAGCTCGACCCGTACCTCAACGTCGACCCGGGCACGATGAACCCGTTCCAGCACGGTGAGGTCTTCGTGACCGAGGACGGTGCCGAGACGGATCTCGACGTCGGCCACTACGAGCGTTTCCTGGACCGGGCGCTGTCCGGCAAGGCCAACGTCACCACCGGCCAGATCTACTCCGAGGTGATCGCCAAGGAACGGCGCGGTGAGTACCTGGGCGACACGGTCCAGGTGATCCCGCACATCACCAACGAGATCAAGTCCCGGATCCTGGCCATGGCCGACCCGGACGACGACGGCCGTACCCCGGACGTGGTGATCACCGAGGTCGGCGGCACGGTCGGTGACATCGAGTCGCTGCCGTTCCTGGAGGCGATCCGCCAGGTCCGCCACGACCTGGGCCGGGACAATTGCTTCTACCTGCACGTCTCGCTGGTGCCCTACCTCGCCCCCTCCGGCGAGCTGAAGACGAAGCCCACCCAGCACTCGGTGGCCCAGCTGCGCAGCATCGGTATCCAGCCCGACGCCATCGTCTGCCGTTCCGACCGGGACATTCCGGAGAAGCTCCAGCACAAGCTCTCCCTCTACTGCGACGTCGACGCCGAGGCGGTGATCGCCGCGCCGGACGCGCCCAGCATCTACGACATCCCGAAGGTGCTGCATCGGGAGGGGCTCGACGCGTACGTGGTGCGCCGGCTGAACCTCTCCTTCCGGGACGTGGACTGGGAAGGCTGGGACGACCTGCTGGAGCGGGTGCACCAGCCCCGGCACACCATCACCGTCGCGCTGGTCGGCAAGTACGTCGACCTGCCCGACGCGTACCTGTCGGTCAGCGAGGCGATCCGGGCGGCCGGCTTCGGCCACCGGGCCCGGGTGCAGCTGCGCTGGGTGCCCAGCGACGACTGCGTCACCCCGACCGGCGCGGCGGCGGCCCTGGCCGGGGTGGACGGCATCGTCATCCCCGGTGGGTTCGGCGTCCGGGGCATCGAAGGCAAGATCGGCACCGCCCGGTACGCCCGGGAGAACGGCATTCCGCTGCTCGGGCTCTGCCTGGGCCTGCAGTGCATGACCATCGAGGTGGCCCGGCACCTGGCCGGCCTGGACGGGGCCAACTCCCTGGAGTTCGACGCCGAGGCGGTGCACCCGGTCATCGCCACCATGGCCGACCAGCAGGACATCGTCGCCGGCAAGGGCGACCTGGGCGGCACGATGCGGCTGGGCGCCTACCCGGCGACGCTCACCGAGGGGTCGATCGTCGCCGAGGCGTACGGCAGTACCCAGGTCAGCGAGCGGCACCGGCACCGGTACGAGGTGAACAACGCCTACCGCGACCAGCTCGTCAAGGCCGGGCTGCACATCTCGGGCACCTCGCCGGACGGTCGGCTGGTCGAGTTCGTCGAGCTGGACCGGGACCTGCACCCGTTCTTCGTGGCCACCCAGGCGCATCCGGAACTCAAGAGCCGCCCCACCCGGCCGCACCCGCTGTTCGCCGCCTTCGTCCACGCCGCGGTGACGTACTCGCACGCCGACCAGCTCCCGGTCGATCTGGACGGGGCCACCGCCGAGCGGGCCACCCGCAACGGCGCCGCCACGAAGGCGGCCTCGGCCTCGTGAGCGGACGGTCCGCAGGAATCGACGGGGCGATGAGGGCCGAGGCCGGCGCCGGTGACCCGGTGGTGGGCCGATGAGCGCCGTCGAGCACCGTTACGAGGTGCGCTCGCGGGAGCTGCGCTACCGCGGCCGGATCTTCGAGGTGGTCACCGAGGAGGTCGACATGCCCGGCGGTGGCACCGCGGCACGTGACCTCGTGCGACACGTCGGCGCGGTGGCGGTGGTGGCACTGGACGACGCCGGTCAGGTGGTGTTGATCCGGCAGTACCGCCAGCCGGTCGGCCGGCGCTTGTGGGAGTTGCCGGCCGGGCTGACCGACGTCTCCGGGGAGGACCCGGCGGTGACGGCGACGCGGGAGCTGGCCGAGGAGGTCGACCTCACCGCCGGCCGGCTCGACGTGCTCGTCGACGTGCACAGTTCGCCCGGGTTCACCGACGAGCTGGTCCGGGTCTTCCTGGCCCGGGAGCTCGGCGAGGTGCCCGCCGAACAGCGACACGACCGGCACGACGAGGAGGCCGACCTGCAGATCGTCCGGATCGACCTGGACGAGGCGGTCGGCATGGTGCTGGCCGGTGAGATCAGCAACGGACCGTGCGTGGCCGGGCTGCTCGCCGCCGCCCGAGCTCGCGACGCCGGCTGGTCGGGATTGCGCCGGGCGGACGCCCCGCTGCCCCGCTGAGCCGGCGCGGTGTGTGCCAGGGCACGGGGTGGGCCGGATCTTCGTCAGGCTCGTGGGAACGGTGTGGGGGCCGGGCGGTGCGCCGCCCGGCCCCCCACACGTGGTTTCGTGGATCAGTCGCGCAGCGGCCGGCCCTGGGCGTCGACGCCGCCGTTCACCAGGATCAGGATGCCGTCGACCAGGCCCCAGATGCTGCCGATGCCGCAGGTCACCAAGGTGACGATCAGCTGAATGACGCCGGTCTTGGTGTCGCCCATGTAGAACCGGCCGACGCCGAAGCCGCCCAGCACGATCTGCAGGACGCCCGCGACGACCTTGCTCTTGTCGGAAACGCCCTGGGGGTACCCGGGCGGAATGGGAGGAGTAGTCATGGAGCGACACAATAGTGATCCACTAAGGCGCTGTCCGCACCGGTGCGCACCAGATGGGACGATGGTGCCGAACACCGTCCGCACGGCTGATGTGACATACACCGCCGGCCAGGGTACTCACACCTGACACATCGTCAACGGCCACGGCGAGCAGGTGTCACAGTGCAGGCTCCGCTGACCTGCGGTCACGCCTAGACTGCCGCCGGCGGGACCGGTCGACCGGGGCGGCAATGGGGCCGCCACGGCGCCGCGCAGTCGGGGTGAACGTGCCCCGAAGAGAGGTGTCAGCATCGTGAAGGTCGGCATCCCACGCGAGGTCAAGAACCACGAGTACCGGGTGGCGATCACGCCGGCCGGCGTCAACGAGTTCACCCGCGGCGGTCACCAGGTCTTCGTCGAGGCCGGCGCCGGGCTCGGGTCGAGCATCACCGACGAGGAGTTCGCCGCCGCCGGTGCCAAGATCCTGGAGAGCGCCGACGAGGTCTGGGCGGCCGCCGAGCTGGTGCTGAAGGTCAAGGAGCCGGTCGCCGAGGAGTACCACCGGATGCGCGCGGGACAGGTGCTCTTCACCTACCTGCACCTGGCCGCCTCCCGGGACTGCACCGAGGCGCTGCTCGACCGGAAAATCACCGGCATCGCCTACGAGACCGTGGAACTGCCGGACCGGTCGCTGCCGCTGCTCGCCCCGATGTCCGAGGTGGCCGGACGGCTCGCCCCGCAGGTCGGCGCGTTCCACCTGATGCGTACCGGCGGTGGCCGGGGGGTGCTGCCCGGTGGCGTCTCCGGCGTGTACGCGGCCAAGACCGTGGTCATCGGCGCCGGCGTGTCCGGCATGAACGCCGCCGCGATCGCCCTGGGGCTGCAGTCGGAGGTGCTGCTGCTGGACAAGAACGTCGGCCGGCTGCGCCAGGCCGACGCCATCTACCGGGGCCACCTGCAGACCGTCGCCTCCAACGCGTACGAGATCGAGCGGGCGGTGCTGGACGCGGACCTGGTGATCGGGGCGGTGCTGGTGCCCGGCGCGAAGGCGCCGAAACTGATCTCCAACGAGCTGGTCTCCCGGATGAAGCCGGGCAGCGTGCTCGTCGACATCGCCATCGACCAGGGCGGCTGCTTCGAGGACTCGCGACCCACCACCCACGCCGACCCGGTCTACCGGGTGCACGAATCGATCTTCTACTGCGTGGCGAACATGCCCGGTGCGGTGCCGAACACCAGCACCTACGCGCTGACGAACGTCACCCTCCCGTACGCCCTCGAACTGGCCAACCACGGCTGGCGCGAGGCCGCCCGCCGCGACCCGGCGCTGGCGCTGGGTCTGAACACCCACGACGGACAGGTGGTCTACGGTCCGGTCGCCGAGGCGCACGGCCTGCCCACCCTGCCGTTGACCGAGGTGCTGGCCTGACCGGCGAGCGGCCGACCCCGGACGGGGCCGGTGGGGGCGAGCAGCCCGCGCCGGCCCTGCGCCGTGCCGTCCGCGGCTACCTCGACCACCTCACCGTCGAACGTGGACTTGCCGCGAACACGCTCGCCTCGTACCGCCGGGATCTGGACCGCTACCTCGGCTCGCTGGCCGCCGCCGGGGTGACCGACCTGTCGGCCGTCTCCGCCGAGGAGATCGAACGTCACCTGGCCCGGCTGCGTGCCAGTGCCGACGGACACCCGCCCCTCGCGGTCTCCTCGGCGGCCCGCGCCGCCAGCGCGGTACGCGGACTGCACCGGTTCGCGCTACGCGAGGGCCTGACCGGCGCCGACCCGAGCCGCGACGTGCGGCCCCCCGCCGCATCCCGCCGGCTGCCCCGGGCGCTACCGCTCGACGACGTGGTCGCGCTGCTGGAGACCGCCGGACCGGTCGACGCGGCCGGGGACACCGCGCCGCTGGCGCTGCGCGACCGGGCGCTGCTGGAGTTCCTGTACGGCACCGGGGCGCGGATCTCCGAGGCCGTGGGCGCCGCGGTGGACGATGTGGACCTCGACGACGGGGTGACCGTGCTGCGCGGCAAGGGCGGCCGGACCCGTCTCGTGCCGATCGGCGGATACGCGCTGCGGGCCCTCGGTGCGTACCTGGTGCGTGCCCGACCGGGGTTGGCCGCCGCAGGCCGGGGCACCCCGGCGATCTTCCTCAATGCCCGGGGTGGGCCGCTCACCCGGCAGGGTGCCTGGGGCATCCTGCGCCGCGCCGCGCAGCGGGCGGGACTGACCGTCGACGGCCCCCGGGCCGTGTCGCCGCACACGTTGCGCCACTCGTACGCCACCCACCTGCTCGACGGCGGGGCCGACGTGCGGGTGGTGCAGGAACTGCTCGGTCACGCCTCGGTCACCACCACCCAGGTCTACACCCTGGTGACCGTCGAACGGCTGCGTGAGGTCTACGCCACCGCCCATCCCCGCGCGCTGCACTGACCGCCGCCGCCCCGTTATTGGTCGACGGTGCGGTGGCAGTCCACCGCTCCCGCCGTGGACCGCGCGCGTCGGCGGGCTGACCTGCCGGTGGCCGGTGCCGCCGCCCGACACGCCGAGCGGGTGCCGAACGCCCTGCTGGCCGGTGGCGTACAGTCGGCATGGCGCGGCCCTCGCGGCGAGTGGACCGGGGTGCGCAGCGGCGCCGCGAAGGACGTCGGGCGGCTCCGATGCCGCACGGTCGCCGGGAGGGGGCAACGAGGACATGGCTGGCAACGGTGACCGTGCCGAGACCTGGACGTCGGAGCTCCGCGAGCAGCAGAACGCCCTCGGCTCGGATCTGGGCCCGGCGGACCCGGCCGCCTACACCATGCGTAAGCCGATCCCCGAGCCGATGCCCACCGACCGGCACGGGCCGGCCCGGATCATCGCGATGGCCAACCAGAAGGGCGGGGTCGGCAAGACCACCACGACGATCAACCTCGGTGCCGCGCTGGCCGAGTACGGCCGCAAGGTGCTGCTTGTGGACTTCGACCCGCAGGGTGCCCTCTCCGTCGGGCTGGGCGTCAACCCGCACAACCTGGACCTGTCGGTCTACAACCTGCTCATGCAGGACGACGTCACCGCCGACGACGTGCTCATCAAGACCGACGTGGCCGGGCTGCACCTGCTGCCGGCCAACATCGACCTCTCCGCCGCCGAGATCCAACTGGTCAACGAGGTCGCCCGCGAGATGGCCCTGGCCCGGGTGCTCAAGAGCATCCGCAAGGAGTACGACTACATTTTGATCGACTGCCAGCCGTCACTCGGTCTGCTGGCGATCAACGCGTTGACCGTCGCGCACGGCGTGCTCATCCCGCTGGAGTGCGAGTTCTTCAGCCTGCGCGGGGTGGCGCTGCTGCTGGACACCATCGACAAGGTCCGCGAGCGGCTCAACTTCGACCTGGAACTCGAGGGCATCCTCGCCACCATGTACGACAGCCGCACCACCCACTGCCGTCAGGTGCTCCAGCGGGTGGTGGAGGCGTTCGGCGACAAGGTCTACCAGACCGTGATCACCAAGACCGTGAAGTTCCCCGAGTCCACCGTCGCCGGCTCACCCATCACCACGCTCGACCCGGCCTCCTCGGGGGCTCGCAACTACCGTCAGCTGGCCCGCGAGGTGATCGCCGCGCAGGCCGAGCGGTAGGAGGCGCTGAACCGAGGTGTCCCGACCGTGGACTACCGTCGTCGGCGTGAGCGCCCCGCCCCTCGACCCGACCGCCCCGGCGGCACCGCAGCCCGTGGTGGCTGACCCACCCGCGCCGGCGGACGCGACCGGGTTCACCGTGCGGCTGGCCAACTTCACCGGCCCGTTCGACCTGCTGCTGCAACTGATCGGCAAACACAAGCTCGACGTCACCGAGGTCGCCCTGCACCAGGTGACCGACGAGTTCATCGCCTACATCCGGGCCATGGGCGACGACTGGGACCTGGACGAGGCGAGCGAGTTCCTGCTGGTCGCAGCGACCCTGCTCGACCTGAAGGCCGCCCGGCTGCTGCCCGCCGCCGAGGTCGAGGACCCGGAGGACCTGGCTCTGCTGGAGGCGCGGGACCTGCTCTTCGCCCGGTTGTTGCAGTACAAGGCCTACAAGGAGGCGGCAGCGCACATCGCCGCGCTGGAGGAGGTCGGCGGTCGCCGCTACCCCCGGGCCGTCAGCCTCGAAGCCCGCTACGCCGACGCCCTGCCCGACCTGGTGCTGGGGATCGGCCCGCAACGGCTGCTCAAGCTGGCGGTACGGGCGATGACCCCGAAACCGGTACCCGAGGTGTCCGTCGCCCACGTGCACATGGTCCGGGTCAGTGTCCGGGAGCACGCCGACATCATCGCCGAACGGCTGCGCCGGGCCGGCACCGCCAGCTTCTCGCTGCTCTGTGCCGACTGCGAGGCCACCCTCGAGGTGGTGGCCCGGTTCCTCGCCCTGCTGGAGCTGTACCGGCAGGGCGTGGTGGCCTTCGTCCAGGAGCAGGCGCTCGAGGAGTTGACCGTCCGCTGGACGGGTCCGGCCGACGGCGGCCCGGCGCTGGCCATCGACGAGTACGCCGGCACCCCACCCGAGCCTGCCACCGCGGCGGGTGCTGACGATGGTGGTGTCGGGGCTGCTGGAGGCGGCGAGACTGATCCGACGGGAACGACCGAGGAGCGAGCTGGATGAGCAACGACGAGCGGCCGGATTCCCTGGCCGAGCAGGCCGCCGCCTGGGTGCCGCCGTGGCAGCGCCCCGCCCCAGCCCCAGCAGACGACGCCACCCCACCCGCCACTGCGGTAGGCGCTGCGGATCTTGGTGCGCAGGTGCCCCTCCAGGGGCCGCTCCCGGCCAAGATCGAGGTGGTGGCGGAGCGGGGCGGGGGAGGGGAGGATGGCGCGGCGGGAGGCGTTCCGGGCTCGGGGCGGAAGCGGTCGGGGCCGCGGGGGCGGTCGGTGCCGGAGCCGGCGGCGGAACTCGACGACGCGGAGTTGCGCGGCGCACTGGAGGCGATCCTGCTGGTGGTCGACGAACCGGTGAGCGAGCTGGTCCTCGCCCAGGTACTGGAGCAGCCCGCCGAGCGGATCGGCCCGATGCTGGACGAGATCGCCGCCGGCTTCACCGCCGCCGGTCACGGGTTCGAGCTGCGCCGGGCGGCGGGCGGATGGCGGCTGTACACCCGGCCGGAATACGCCACCTACGTCGAGCGGTTCGTGCTCGACGGGCAGTCGGTGCGACTGACCCAGGCCGCGCTGGAGACCCTGGCGGTGGTGGCGTACAAGCAGCCGGTGACCCGGTCACGCATCTCCGCCATCCGCGGTGTCAACTGCGACGGGGTGATCCGTACCCTGGTCACTCGCGGGCTGGTCGAGGAGTGCGGCACCGAGTCCGACAGCGGCGCCCACCTGTACCGGACGAGCACCCTGTTCCTGGAGAAGCTCGGCCTGAACAGCCTCGACGACCTGCCGCCCCTGGCCCCGTTCCTGCCCGACGACGTGGAAGAGCTTGCCGATGCCGCGCGATGACCGCACCCCCCGCCCCGACGCCCCGGTCTACACCGGCCCGGAACGCCTGCAGAAGGTGCTCGCCGCCGCCGGTGTCGGCTCCCGACGGGCCTGCGAGGACCTGATCTTCCGTCGGCGGGTGACGGTCGACGGGCGGGTGGCGCAGCTCGGCGACAAGGTCGACCCGACCACGGCGGTCATCCACGTCGACGGCGAGCGGCTGGCGGCCGACACCCGACTGGTGTACCTGGCGATGAACAAGCCACGCGGGGTGGTCTCCACCATGGCGGACGAGAAGGGACGTACCGCGCTCGCCGACTTTCTCGGCAACCGGGTCGAACAGCGCGTCTACCACGTCGGGCGGCTCGACGCCGACAGTGAGGGCCTGCTGCTGCTCACCAACGACGGCCACCTGGCGCACCGGCTGACGCATCCCTCCTACGGGGTGCCGAAAACCTACCTGTGTGAGGTCTCCGGCCCGATCCCGCGCAACCTGGGCAAGCGGTTGGCGGCCGGGATCGAGCTGGAAGACGGCCCGGTGACCGTCGACGCCTTCCGGGTGGTGGACAGTCTGGGGCGTACCGCTCAGGTCGAGCTGACCCTGCACGAAGGCCGCAAACACATCGTACGGCGGCTGCTCGCGGAGGTCGGCCACCCGGTGAGCCGGCTGGTGCGTACCTCCATCGGGCCGATCCGGCTCGGCGACCTGCGTGCCGGGCGGACTCGGAGGCTGACCAACGCGGAGGTCGCCGCCCTGTTCAAGGCCGTGGGTGACTGAGGCGGCGGTCGCGGGTACGGCTGCGGGTAGGCTGCCTGACGGCCCGGCCGGTGGCGCGCCACGACGCCGGGCATCATTGGACAGGTGTGGTCAACCGCTCGCGGTCGTCGCCGACGGATCGTGAGGTACGGGCTGAGGAGGACGACGGTGGAGGAAAACGTGCCGGCCGGACGCTGCGTGGTCGCTGTGGACGGGCCGTCCGGTTCGGGTAAGTCCACCGTCTCCCGACGGCTCGCCACGAGCCTCGGCGGGCGTTACCTTGACACGGGTGCGATGTACCGGGCGATCACCTGGGCGGTGCTGCGCTCCGGCGTCGACCTGACCGACACGCAGGCGGTGGCGAAGGTTGCCGGCGAGGTGGACCTGCGCATCGGCACCGACCCCGCGGGGTACGGCGTGACTGTCGACGGGGTGAACGTCGAGACCGACATCCGCGGCCCCGAGGTGACCGCCGCCGTCTCGTCGGTGGCCGCCGTGCCGGCGGTCCGGGCGCTGCTGGTGGCCCGTCAACGCGACATGATCACCAAGGCGGGCCGGATCGTGGTCGAGGGTCGGGACATCGGTTCCGTGGTGGCCCCCGACGCCGACCTGAAGGTGTACCTGACCGCTTCGGCGGCGGCACGTGCCGCGCGACGCAGCGCCGAGAACGCCTCCGATGTCGCGGCCACCGCCGCCGACCTGGCCCGACGCGACCAGCTGGACTCGACCCGCAAGGCCGATCCGCTGGCCCAGGCGCCGGACGCGGTGGTCCTGGACACCACCGAGCTGGGCATCGACGAGGTCGTGACGCGGCTGCGGGCACTACTTACCGATCGGTCAGTGGCGTGAGCGACGACGGTTGGATCGAGCTGCGTGAGCCGGACCTGGACACCGAGGAGCAGACCGGTCCGCAGCCGGTGGTGGCCGTGGTCGGCCGTCCCAACGTCGGCAAGTCCACGCTGGTGAACCGCATCATCGGCCGCCGTCAGGCGGTGGTCGAGGACGTGCCGGGGGTGACCCGTGACCGGGTGCCCTACGACGCGCAGTGGTCCGGGCGGGCCTTCACCGTGGTGGACACCGGCGGCTGGGAACCGGACGCGAAGGATCGCGCCGCGGCGATCGCGGCCCAGGCCGAGACCGCCGTGGCCACCGCCGACGTGGTGGTCTTCGTGGTCGACGCGACAGTCGGCTCCACCGACGTCGACGAGGCGGCGGTGAAGATGCTCCGCCGCAGCGCCAAGCCGGTGATCCTGGTGGCCAACAAGGCCGACAACGCCAGCGTCGAGTTGGAGGCCACCTCGCTGTGGTCCCTCGGCCTCGGCGAACCGCATCCGGTCTCGGCACTGCACGGACGGGGCTCCGGCGACCTGCTCGACGCCATCCTGGCGGCGCTGCCGGAGGCACCGAAGGTGGCCGAGTACCGCCCCCGGGGCCCACGTCGGGTGGCGCTCGTGGGCCGGCCGAACGTCGGCAAGTCCAGCCTGCTGAACCGCTTCTCCGGCGAGGAACGGGCGGTGGTCGACGCCGTCGCCGGCACCACCGTCGACCCGGTGGACAGCCTGGTCACCATCGGCGGCGACACCTGGCACCTGGTGGACACGGCCGGGCTGCGCAAGCGGGTCGGCCGAGCCAGCGGCACCGAGTACTACGCCAGCCTGCGTACCGCCTCCGCGATCGAGGCGGCCGAGGTGGCGGTGGTGCTGCTCGACTCCAGCGAGCCGATCAGCGAGCAGGACCAGCGGATCCTGTCCATGGTCACCGAGTCCGGCCGGGCGCTGGTGATCGCCTTCAACAAGTGGGACCTGGTCGACGCCGACCGCCGGTACTACCTGGACAAGGAGATCGAACGGGAGCTGCGTCGGATTCCCTGGGCGATCCGGTTGAACCTGTCGGCGAAGACCGGCCGGGCCGTCGACAAGCTCGCCGCCGCCCTGCACCGGGCGCTGGACAGCTGGGAGACCCGGATCCCCACCGCGCAGCTCAACGCGTGGCTCACCGCCCTGGTCCAGGCCACTCCGCACCCGGTGCGCGGTGGTCGGGCACCCCGGATCCTGTTCGCCACCCAGGCGGGCGTGGCCCCGCCACGCTTCGTCCTGTTCACCACCGGTCCGCTGGACGCCGGCTACCAGCGCTTCGTCGAGCGCAAGCTGCGCGAGGAGTTCGGCTTCGAGGGCAGCCCGATCGAGATTTCGGTACGCCCCCGCAAGAAGCTCGGCCCCGGCGGCCGTGGCAAGGCCCACGGCTGACCTCAGCCACGCCGATCACTCCTGCCCCACCCTTCCACCTATCCTCCTAGGACGCTGTAGGGGTGGTGGCATGGGTGGGGGCTGTGCGACGGGAGGGAGTAGCTGCGCTAAGCTGTACCGGCTGTCGCGGGCTACGCCCGGCGGTGGCATCGGGACGTGGCGCAGCTTGGTAGCGCACTTGACTGGGGGTCAAGGGGTCGTCGGTTCGAATCCGGCCGTCCCGACAGCACGAAAAGAGGCCGTCAACCGGGGTGTGAAAACCCTGGTCAACGGCCTCTAATTCGTATCGGGGTAGTAGAGGTTTGCTGATCTAGACGGCGCGTAGCTGGGGACCACCTGGGGACCGACGAGCCTTCAAGTGAGCGCTGAGCGCCGTTCCCGCGTCGGTGATCGACTGCCGGTCGGGGTGTAGGTAGCGCTGGGTGGTGGTCAGCGACCCGTGACCGGCGATCTTCCGTAGGACGTGCACCGGCACGCCTGCGTCAGCCATCCAGGTAAGGCCGGTGTGCCGCAGGTCGTGCCGGCGTAGGTGCTCGTATCCGAGCGTGGTGACCACCTCATCCCAATGCGTCGCGTCGCGCAGCACGGCGGTACTGATCCGGCCACCGCGTGGCCCGGTGAACAGCCGGGAATCGGGTTTGCTTGCGGCGTCCAGGCGGTGAGCCACGATCGGCCGTACCTCTTCGATCAGGGGCACGGTCCGTGCGCGTTTTCCCTTGGTGCCTTTGTCGATGAGGCCACCGGGGCCGGGCGTGGTCTGGCGGCGTACCGTCCACATCCACGTTTCCCGGTCGATGTCCTCGGCCCGGACGCCGGACACCTCACCCGACTCGCGCGGCGGTACAGGCGGCGAATACCACCACGTCGGCCCATCCGGTGAAGTGATTCGCGGACCGGTCGACCAGCGCATCGGCAAGAGCGGTCAGCGTTTCCCAATCGGGCAGTGCCAGCGAGCGAGGATCGTCCAACTCGTCTTCGGCCCGCTGGTATTCGCGCTGCCACCCGGTCACCTGTGCGGGATTCCGTTGGATGATGCCGTCTCGTACGGCCTGTTCCATCACCCGGACCAGCACGGCAAGGCTGTTCTTCACCGTGGATCGGCTGTATTCGTCGGCGATCCAGGAATGCACGGCGCGATCCACCGCACCATTGGTGATTATCCGAACGGGAATGTGGCCGAGCGTCGGCACCACCCGCTTGCGCCCACCCGGCCAGGTACGGATCTAGCGTCTTACGTTCCAAACTGCGTAGGGCCAGCGTCATCACGCTCTCGCCGTACTCGGCAGGGTCATTGCGTAGTCGAGTAGCTGCTGGTCACGGTGGTGATGAGGTCGTGGGGGCGGCGGTTGGCGCGTCGGGTGGCTCGGGCGATGTTGGTTTCGCCGTTGCCGCGGTGGAATCCGATGGCGGTGTTGCGGAGGACGGCTGCGACGGCGGGGCCGTTGCCGGTGCGGGCTCGGTGGCCGTCCTCGCGGAAGGTCACGTCGCGGACCCAGTGCAGCCGGTTCTCGATATGCCATTCCAGCCGGGCCCATTGCTGCAGGTCAGCAGGCTGGGCGTGCGCGGCGGGCAGTGACGCCACCAGATAGACCGTCTCCCGGGTGCGCTTGCCGGTGATCATGCGGGTGCGGGTGATCCGGACGGCCTGCTGGGCATGAGGAAAGCCGATGCCGCCGGGAGTCTGGAGGGTCAACGCCTTGACGGTCCGGGTCTCGCAGCGGCCGTGGCCGGTGTCGCGGTGCTGGTCCCCGATCGGCACCTGCGCCCACGGCAGCCGTTTGAGCTGGGCGTACAAGGTCGGCTGGTTGGCCTTGACCGACACGTACAGGTCCCCGCCGGCAGCGGCCACGGCTCGGGCGTGAGCGACTTGCGTGTGCAGGGCGTCCGCGACGATCACCACCCCGGCCAGGCCGCCCAGCCGGACCTTGACCTGCTCCAGCAGCGGGGCGAACGCCGGGATTTCGTTCGACTTCGCCGCGACCTGGACCTGCGCCAGGACCACACCGGTTGACGTGTCGTAGGCCGACAGCAGATGAACCCGTCCCTCGGTCAGGACCGCACCGCGCACCACCTTGCCGTCAACGGCGATGACCCGCCGCACCGACGGCGCCGACACCCGGGAGCACAGCCAGTCGGCCAGGACCGCCGTCAACGTCTCGGCGTCGACGCGGACCAGCAGCCGCCACACCGTGCTCAGCACCGGCACCCGACCAGTGAACCCGAGCCGGCCCCACGCCGGCGCATCGAGATCATCGACCCAGTCGACGATCGCGGCGAAAGTGCAAGCCCCGGCCATCACCGCGCACACCGCGACCGCGAGCACGCTGGCTAGGGGGTACCGGACACCACGCGGGTCACGCGGATCGGGCACCCTCTCCAGGGCCTCCAACAGGCCAAACGCCTCACCGCCAACAGTCGAGGAGCCGGGCGGGGCGGGGGCATGGTGACGGATCACGTCGATCAGCGATGATGACATGCGCGGGTGTGGTCCTTCTCGGTGTCATGTTGTCTCAGCAACTCCATGATCACCGACGGACCGCACCCGTCCTACGCCACCCTCCAATCAGGCCAATGACCCGGCGAAAGCCCAGGTCGGAAGCACCCTCAGGCGACTACGCAAAGCCCCTGGGTCAGGCGACGGGTTGCCGGACGCGAATCGAACTCAGTGCCGCTGCGTACTTGCGGTCGTACCTATCTCTGCACTCGCAGCTGTATGCCGACGGAGGGCCGCCGGTCACGTCCCGTGGCGTGGTGTAGATCGCCTGCGTGAGGCTCTGTGCGCTGTTCAGTTTTCCGGTGCGTTGTCGAGCTGACAACGGATCTGGTCAGGCAGCGATGAGTTCGCTGGTGGGGGCCTTCGCGGGGGTGCTGATCTGGGCCATGCTGCCTTCGGCGAGGTAACGGCGGTCGCCGGTCTGCCATTCGTCGTGGGCTTCGACGAGGACGGCGCCGGCGAGGCGGAGCAGGGCTTCGGGGTTGGGGAACACACCGACGACGTCGGTGCGGCGTTTGATCTCCTTGTTCAACCGCTCCAACGGGTTCGTCGACCAGATCTTCTTCCAATGACTGGGCGGGAACCCGGTGAAGGCGAGCAGGTCATGCGCGGCGTCGCGGAGCATCGTTTCGACCTTGGGCAGCTGGCGGCCGAGCATGCCGGCGATGACGTCGAGTTGCTCGCGGACATGGGCGGCGTCGGGTTGGGCGAAGATGGTGCGGATCGCGGCCGCGACCATCTCCGCGTTGCCCTTGGGGACCTGGGCCAGGACGTTGCGCAGGAAGTGCACGCGGCAGCGTTGCCAGGCCGCGCCGAGCAGCACCGCGGCGATGGCCTGTTTGAGGCCGGTGTGGGCGTCGGAGATGACCAGCTGCACCCCGCCGAGTCCGCGGGCCTTGAGTGAGCGCAGGAACGCCGTCCAGAAGGCGCCGTCCTCGCTGTCGCCGACGGCGTAGCCGAGCACTTCCCGCCAGCCGTCGCCCCTAACCCCGGTGGCGACCACGATGGCCTGGGAGACGACTCGCCGGTTGACCCGGGCCTTGCAGTAGGTCGCGTCGAGGAAGACGTAGGGGAATGCGGCCGAGGCGAGGGACCGGTCGCGGAAGGCACCGACTTCCTCGTCCAGGTCGGCGCAGATCCGCGACACCTCCGACTTGGAGATCCCGCTGTCCGCACCGAGGGCTTTGACCAGGTCGTCAACCTTGCGGGTGGACACCCCGTGCAGGTAGGCCTCCATCACCACCGCGAACAGCGCCTGGTCCACTCGCCGGCGCCGCTCGAGCAGGCTGGGAAAGAACGATCCGGTGCGCAGCTTCGGGATCCGCAGATCCAGATCACCGGCGGTCGTGGCCCGCGTCCGGGACCGGTGGCCGTTGCGCTGCGCCACCCGGGCCTCGCTGCGCTGATGCGGGGCGGCGCCGATCACCGCGGTCAACTCCGCCTCGATCAACGCCTGATAAATCGTCTCCGCCGCCTGCCGGACACGATCATTCACATCCGCTGCCTTGACTGCGTCCAGCACCTCCAACAAGGCAGACTGGTCAAGGGTCATCGCGTACTCCGTCCTCTGCGTGTTCTTGGTCGTTCACACAGAGACTCACGCGATGACCCACCCCTATCTCGGCGGCACGCCGGAGCAGGTCAGCTTCTACACCACCCGGCGGGACGCAACCGGCAGACGCCGGCGAACTGGTACGCCGGGCGCAGGCGGGCGAACGTGTGACGATCACGGCGCCGGCCGCCCGGCGGCCGTGCTCGGCCCGGGTCGGTGGGCTGGTCGTACACACCGGCAAGGTCGTTCCACGCGCGCCAGCTTCGAGGACTGACCCCCGAGTGGGCGGGCGATCGGGACCTGCTCGACGACACCATCACCGATCCGTGGTTTCAGCGGTGAGTCGCGGGATCCTCGACACCAGCATTTTCATCGCCGCCGGTGTCATCCCGATCCCCGGTGAACTGGCGATCAGTGTCGCCAGCCTCGCTATTCCCCAGTTCGGTGTCCTGGTCGCGAAACCGCCGAGGCGAGGGCGCTGCGGTTGGCTCGGCTGGGTGTCATCCCATGCCGATTTGATCCGTTGCCCATGGCGACGCCATCGCCGCCAGGTACGCACGCTTGGCCGCCTGCGTCGTCGAGACCTGCCGCGGACCGACGGTGAGGGTGATGGACCTTCTCATTGCCGTCACCGCACGTGCCCACGACGCCGCTGTGTACACCGGCAACGCCGACGACGACGTCATCGTAATCCACACCAGCTACGTAACGTCTCCGCCCATCTGCGAGGATCTGTTTCAGGACGGCAAGGGCCAGGACGGCCTGGACCATTTCCAAGGTTCGTGGGCCGGCTGTCACCGGCTCATCACCCTGGTTATGCTCGCTCTGGCCGTCCTGACCATCCTCGCCGCCGCACAATCCTATTCCAGCTCGGAATCATTGTGATGACGGTCGCCGAGGTCTGCCGCCTCCTCAACGGCTTCGTCTTCGCCGTGACGTTCCCAGCCGCGCACACCCGGAACTGGCCGATCTGGCAACGAACAATCCGAGCGCGAGCCTCACAATCCTACGAACAGCGGCAGACGGGTGAGGGATGAGGTGAGGTGCAAGGACTAATTCGGATCGGTGCGGAATGAAGTCGTACGGGCAAGTTCGGCCAGGTCGGTGAAGAACTCGTCCGCCGGCATGGCTTTGCCTTCCTTGCCGATCGACGATGGTTCCAACGGGACGATGAGGTCCTCGTTGTCGGAGTGCAGCCACAGTGCCATCTGGTATACGGCAGGGATGCGTAGGAGTCGCAGCTCGAAGCCGGAGGCTGTCAGCTTGGGAAGTTTCCGGATGATCTTCATGGCTTTGTCGGTGGCGGCCACGAATGGACCTTCCGTGAACTGTGCCACCTCCTCTGTGCCGTCTGGGCCCGTCGTGGTCTCAGCGCTGGCGACCGGTTGCCCACCGTCCTCGATAAGATAACGCCAGCCCGCCGGCTCAGCTCGGTCGACACCACCTCCCGCGAGGACGCTGTCGAGGCCCATGGTGAAAACCTGATGGGGGGTGGATACGTCAAGCTGTTCTTTTCGGGCGCTACGAAGCGCTCGGGAGGCGAACTTGCCCTCGTCGGCGAATTTGTGAAGCTTCGACCTGACGTCGGCCACGCTGTTCGGCGGGTCCGGAAGGTGTAGCGGCATCCCCATGCTCCTTAGGCCTGACGTACGGTCCGGTAGCTGCGGGCCCAAACCCCGCCACTGGCCGTGTAGTTGTCTCTGAAATTGTCGAACGTGACATCCACGAACCCGTCCCAGGGGTCGTGGATCCTGAGCCACTCGACGCCGCCGGACTCCCAGCGCCCCCAGATCACGACGATGTGGCCGCCGCCATTCCGCCAGTGTGTGTCGACCCCGACCGGCTGCGACTGTGCGAGCTCGGCGGCGACCTGCTGCACCGTCAGGGCCGCGAAGACCTCTTCGCGTAGGTGGCCCATCCTCGTCAGTGCATTGGTCGGCCAGGCCCCCCGGTTGCAGGCCGCGCCGCTGGCCTGGGCAACGTTGCAGCACCCATTCTGGCCGAACTGCGCGTTTGCCTGGGCGCACTGGGTGTGTGGGGTGTTCGGGTCGTAGAACCTTGCGATGTTCACCGAGCTGGCGGCCCAGCACCACATGTTCTGCGACTGAAGTTGAGCGTTGGCGAAGTTCAGGCTTTGATCAGCCATGCTGATCTTGAATGTGGTTTCAGCGCCACCGTTGGCGTCGAACCGGCAGTTGACCGTCCCACCGCCCTGCGCTGTGTGAGTGGTGACGCCGCCGCCCAGCATGCGCAGGAACACGTTTGGGAAGCCCAGCGATTCGATAGAGTACGACCCGTTGTTCTGGGCCCGGAACCTGAACGTTTCATGGCCGCCGCCGTTGGCGTTGATCTGGCAGTTGACGATCCCGCCGGTGGGTTTTTGGGCGTTGACATCACTCGCCACCATGCGTAGGAACTTCCCGGGGAATGCGATTGATTCGATGGAATAGTTGTCGTTGCCGTGATGGTGAAGTTTGAACTTTTCCTTCTCGGCGGCGTCGAAGTTGCAGTTGACTGTCCCGCCTCCCGCCATGGTAGTAGGCACCCCAGTGCCGTCCATACGGAGGAAGACCCGCGGATCGGAGGTCGACTCGAACCTGATCGGCGTGTTTCCGATGTTTCGCAGGTCCGCCAGTGACAAGGGCATGTTGTCCCTTCCCGTCTTGGAGATTCGGGATCGCTCAGGTCAACGAGTGCGCCACAAAGATAAGAGGTCATGATGTGGTGGGGTCGTCCAATGGAAGTGAGTGGCGCTTCGTGGACCGTTACCCATTGTGGGTGAGCCCACCACGGCCCGCAAGGGCGAATCGGTACCCCGATTCCGGACAACATAGGCATAAAGGTTTAACCGGCAGTCCGGATTCCGATATTGGTCTCGACTCTTCGCCCAAGGCCCGCTTCAGGTGGAACTTCCATGCCTCAGGAATTACGAAGACCTCGTCCTCGAACGGATCCGCTGGAGTCGTGACGACGTCCCCGTCACGATTCGACTCCCACCGTCCCAAAGGACCAGGAATGGCTCGAGAAGGTCGCGGCGGAACACGTGTACTGGTTGAGTAGGCGCCGCAACAAATTCAGGGTGAACGGGCGATTGCGGCGACGCGGCTGCACCAGCTATCATGATCTCCCGCGACCCCTCTTCATCCTCGAACCGGGAGCTGCAGGTCATCGAAGGGCGGATGGCGCACTGACATCCTGCAAGGGCGACGGTCCAATGGCGCCTGCACTCGGCCGAATCGCTCGAGCACATGAAGGTGCTGCGACACGGCCTGACTGGCCCGGCACGTGCAGCCTGAAACTGTTTATCCAAGACGTCACCGGCATCCTGGACCAGCTGGACCTCGGCGCGGTGGACCTGGTCGGTCATTTCCCTCGGCGGTCTGGTGGCCTGCGGGTGGCCGCCGAAGGCCAGGGACACGTCCGAGAACTTTTGCTGGAGGACATCGGTTACCCGCACCCTCGGCCCCCGGGACTTCCCGACCGTCCCGCAGGAGACCTTTCCTTCGACTGGCAGTTGGTGGGGCAGGTCCGGCCCGCGATCGACGATCCGGATCCAGAATGGTCCGCCATCGTCGCCCGGATCACGGCGCCCACCCTGCTCATCAGCGGCGGAGTGATCCGGCAGTTGACCGCCAGCCGGAACAGCGGACAGCCGCAGCCACTACGCTGGGAACGACAGGTCAACCGTACGTCCAGCTCAGGACGGGCATGGACGGGCCACTCTCAAGAGGGCGCGGGGAATTCTCCGGCGTCGCCGGTGCGCGGCGTGATGCGGATGGTGGTGCCTGCGGGGCCGCTGTCGAGCAGAAGAAACTTGGTCATCTGCTCCACCACCCACAGCCCCATTCCGCCATTGCTGGACAAGGATGGCCGCTCTCGGCGCGGAACATAGTCAGCGATGTTGAACCCAGGCCCGCAGTCGCCGATCTCGCAGGCCATCCGGTCGTTCACCAGCAGCAGGCGTACCGTACCCCGGCCGCCCCCGTGCCGGATCGCGTTGATCATCAATTCGTTGACCGCGGTGATCCAGTCCTCGACCTGGTCGTCGTCGAGGCCGCACCGGCGACTGGCTGCCTCGACCTCGCCGCGCACACGGGCGAGGTCCTTGAGGGTGAACGATGTCGAGAGCAAGGGCTTCGCGGCGGCGCGAGGTCGCGGGTCGAACGTCGGGTCCGCCACTGTTCCCCCTCGCTGCGAACGTGTAGGCCGATGACCTTACCGACGGCACCGCGGAAGGCGACTGCGACCAAACGGTCCCGACCACCGACCGAAGCACCCACGTACCACGGCAGCTACCCGACATGGCTGAACCGACACCTGATGCTGCAACTCCTTGCGCACCAGCCGGCGTCTAGGCTGCGTGTGTGGCCGACGCCGAGTTGATGACGAATGAGGAACGGCTACGCCGTATCGAGGCGATCACCGATGCCGCCCTATCGGGGTTGAGCGTCGCCGAACTCCTCGATGAGCTACTCGAACGGGTCCGGGACCTGCTCAAGGTTGACACCGCCACCATCCTGCTGCTCGACGGCCATACCGGCGAACTAATCGCGACGGCGGCCAAGGGCCTGGAGGAGGAGGTACGCCGAGGATTCCGCGTCCGGGTCGGGCGCGGTTTCGCCGGTCGGGTGGCGGCGACACGCCTGCCGGTCACGATCTACGACGTCACGCCTGCCGACGTGGTCAACCCCATTCTCCTTCACGCGGGCGTTCGTTCCCTGCTGGGCGTCCCCATGCTCGCCAACGGCGACCTCGTCGGCGTGTTGCACGTCGGTGCCCTGACCCTGCGGCGGTTCGGCGCCGACGATGTGCGGCTGTTGCAACTCGTCGCCGATCGGGCCAGCCTCGTAGGTCAGGCCCGATCGCAGATCCTCGACCAGCAGGCGGCGCTGGCCCTGCAACGCAGTCTGCTGCCCAGCCGGCTACCCGACATCTCCGGTCTGGACTTGGCCGCCCGGTACGTGCCCGGTCATGACCTGGGCATCGGTGGCGACTGGTACGACGTATTCACGCTGCCGTCCGGCTGGCTGGGTGTCGTCATCGGCGACGTCTCCGGTCACGGGTTGCCATCCGCGGTTGTCATGGGACGCATCCGCAGCGCGCTACGCGCCTACGCGCTCGACTGCGACGATCCGGCCCAGGCGCTGACCGCCCTCGACCGCAAGATCCACCACTTCGAGGCCGGCACCCTCACCACCGCCATCTACGCCCTCATCGCCCCCGACCGCACCACCGTGCACCTCTCCTCCGCAGGACATCTACCACCGCTGCTGGCCCTCCCCGGCCGGCCGACCCGACCGGTGACCCTGACCGTGGACCGGCCACTGGGCGTGGGCAGGCCACCGACCAACCGCCACACTAAGGTTCTGGACCTGCCGCCGAACTCGGCGCTGGTCTTCTACACCGACGGACTCATTGAACGCCGCGGCGAACTGATTGACACCAGCATCGACCGCCTCGCCAATGCCGTACAAGCCGGGCCGGCCGACGCATTGTGCGACCACATCATGTCCCGCACCGAGGAACACCCCACCGACGACATCGCCCTGCTCGTCATCCGCCGCCGACCACCACCTGAATAAGCAGCTCAGGCAGATTCGGATCCGGCCTCGGACGTAGCCGCCGAAGCGCAGGGCGGAGCAGCGGTGCCCTATCGGTTAGAGCGTCCCTCGCCTGGCGGCTGACCGTCCGACCCGTGCTCGTCCTGCTCGGCTTCGCCTGGACGACGCCCGCCACGCCGTCGGCCGGCCGCTCGAGGCCCGATCACTGGCGCAATTTCCGACCGGGATTCCGCTCGTGCGCTGCGCCGCAGCTCACATGGGCAGGACGACCAGCCCGCGCAGGGACAGCAGGCAGGTCAGGGCCCCAGCGACGACGGTCAACGCGGGGGTCAGTAACGATAGCAACCGGCGCCCTGTGCAGAAGGCATGGACACAGCTCGGTGGGCGAGCTGCCCAATCTCGTTCCCGCGGGGGGAGAGCGGGCCACCCATGTGGTGACCGACAGGATCACCGCCACATACAGGAGCGCAGTCCCCATGAGCGTGCTGCTGTGCGACCGCGACGAAGTGATAGGCAACTGCGGCGGGACATCCCACAAGCACTCACAACGGGCGCTGAAAATCCGAAACACAATCGACGACCGCCGATCGTTGCTTGCTGTCCGACATCGTCTACCGCAACATGACCAACGACGCGGTGACCACGACGGCGGCCCGGGAGGACAACGGGAACGACAGCTGGCTCCAGCGTGACCGACTCGCATCCCCAAGCCGGCTCTTCGGAGCAGTCACTTCCCGGAACCGCCGAGACCCAGGATAGAACCCTCCACCCGGCGGTGTCTTGATGGCATGAAGGAGCGGGGCCTCCCTCCTCGTGGTTCTGCTGCCTCCCGAGCACTCACCCGACGCGGCGGAGAGCGCGGCGGGCACGGTCGCGATGACCCACCGGCCCACCCTGTGGTGAAAGTGCGGTACAGGGTGACCCCGCCCGCTGTCACTGGTGCCCGGTGAGTGCCCACGACAGACGTGCTGCCGGTTGCCCGGTACACCCGGAGGCGCCAGATGCATTCCCGTTTGCCGGTTTCACCTCGCCTGGTGCCTGGGTACGGCACAGAGGTGAGGCGCCATCGACCCAACCCGGCCGGAGAAGAGTTAGGTAGACCGACATCCCGGTGGTGACGACCGGACGGCCGCGGCCGCCCGTCGGTTCGTCCAGCTCACCGGGCCGACCGAGGCTATCGAGGAGCAGTGCCAGCATGCGGGCGGTAATCGTCACCGCCGCTGCGGTCGTCGCAGCGGCGGTCGGGTTCTACGCTGGATTCTTCGTACTCCTGGCGACCACCGGGTTGGACGCGCCCGCAGCCCTGCCCGCTGCCGGCCTCGCCGGTGCCGGTCTGCTCGTGGGGCTGGTGACCGGGATCGGATGGCGACACCGGCTCGCGGTGGTGGCGCGACTCGCCGCCGTAGACGCGGTGCTCGGAGCGGCCGTGGGTGGTTTGCTGGTGTGGCTGGAGCTCGACCTGGAGTGGGTGATCGTCGGCGCGCTCGCGCTGGTGGCCGGCGCGGTGCTGGTGGCCGGTCATCTCGAGTCGAAGCCGGAGGAGTGAAGAGTAGTGCGAAGGTTCGCCGGATGGCTGGCGATCGTCGGGACGAGTGTGCTCGTCGGAGCCAGCGGATGCCAACCGGACAACGGGCAGCAGGCTGGGGCGACGGGCTCGCCCACCGTGGCGACACCGAGCGCCACGGTGCCGGGCGGCACGCCGCCGCGTACCACGCCACCAGTCACCGCCACGCCTTCGAGCCCGTCATCCGCGCCTCCGAGCACACCACCGGAGTCGCCGCCTGACGTACCCTCGCCGACTCCATCCGGTGCGAAGCTGCTGCGGCGCGGTGACACCGGCGAGGCGGTCGAGACGGTGCAGCGGCGGCTGCGCGAGCTGGGGTACTGGGTCGGCTCGGTGGACGGGGTCTTCGGTGAGTTGACCGAGCAGGCGGTCTACGCGGTCCAGAAGGCCGCCGGGGGAAGCCGGGACGGCATCGTCGGGCCCGAAACCCGGGAGGCGTTGGACGAGGGCATCCGCCCGTCGGCCCGCAGCGACGAGGGCCGGGTGGTCGAGGTGGATCTCGATCGGCAGCTGATGATGCTTGTCGACGACGGCACCGTCGAGCAGATCTTCAGCACCTCGACCGGCACCTGGGAGTACTACACCCACGACGGTGAACGCTTTCTGGCGGACACGCCACGCGGGCGTTGGGAGATCGGTTGGCAGGTGGACGCCTGGGACCCGGGCCCCCTCGGCCGGCTGTACCGGCCGAAGTACTTCCACAGCCAGGGGATCGCCGTCCACGGCTATCCCGAGGTTCCGCCCTACCCGGCATCGCACGGCTGTGTCCGGGTGACCATCGCCGCCATGGACTGGTTGTGGCGAGCCGACCAGATGCCGATCGGCACCACGGTCTGGGTCTACTGAGTTCCGCGACAGTCGATGGCGCAGGCGGTAGGAAGCCAGCCCGCCATCGAGTCGTGGTGACCCGTAGCTGCCACCGACGAGGGCGGCGACGCCGTCGAGCAGAACCACCGGGGGCGTACGAGCACGCACCGTTGCGGGACGGAGAACTTCTTCATCGATGTCGACGAGGAGGCAGAGAATGCGAACCATCTGGACGGTCTGCGCGGTCTCCGTGCTGTCACTGAGCCTGGCCGCATGCGCCGACGGCGGCGACAACGGAACCGGGGGCCCCGCCCCCACCACCGGGACGGCACCGGCTCCCGGGCTGGCGGAATGCAGCAACGACCAGGTCGGGTACGCCGTGCAGTATCCCAGCGACTGGCACACCAACTCAGGCGACGTGGTGGCGGCATGCAGCTACTTCGACCCCGAACCCATATCGGTCGGCGAAGGCACCGAACCAGCCGTGGCGATCGTCTTGCGCGCGACCGAGACCGGCTACCGGACCGCGTCGTCGCCCGACGCGTTCGGCGAGGTTCGCTCCCGCGACTCCGGCATGGTCGACGGTCGGGAGGCCGTGGCCGTCGTCGCCGAAGCCACGGGAGAAGGGCTGCTCGACGAGGGCACGCTGGGTTACGACTGGGTCGTCAACATCGCCGACGGCAGCTTCATCGCCACTACCCACGACACGCCTGGGCGTGACTTCTCGCGCAACTCGAAGGTGCTCGACCAGATCATCGCCAGCCTCACCTTCACCGCACCGCCACCGGACGACGGCGACGGTGCCGGGGGCGGCGGAGAACGGACCGTCGTCGCCCGCTACGAGCTGTTCGACGTCGTGGCCATCCGTACCGCCGACGAGCTGTGCCTGGTGGCCCGTGCCGACGGCACCGAAGGTGATCAGGCGTGCTGGCCCGGCGGTGGGCCGGCCGCCGATCTCACGGTGAGTCCGCTCGACGTGCCAGGCGATGCCGCAGCGATCGGCGGCCTGGCCGCGCCGCGGTTGCCTCGCGTCCTGGTCGGCACCGCGGGCGACGGCACCGCCGGGTTCCGCCCGTCGGACATCGGCGGGACCGAGGTGCGGGCCTGGGTCGTGCCCGTCGCGCAGTCACGGACCGATCGGGTGATCGGGTACACCGATGCCGACGAGATCGCCGTTACGCTCGATGCCCGAGGCGAGCCCACCGAGGTGCTGCCCGACGTCAATACGCAGCCTGAGAACACCGAGCCGTCCGAAGAGTTCCATCTCCTGAACGACGTGGAGACCGGGCTGCATGCCGGCTACGACCGGATCACGTTCCGGTTCCCGGAGGGCGTGCCCGGTTACGAGGTGTCGTACGAGGAACGCCCGATCGTCGAAGCCGGCTCCGGCGCGGAGGTGACGATCCGGGGCGACGCCGTGATCGTCGTCCGCATGCAGCTCGCGTCGGGCCGGGAGCGGACCGGTACGGGGCAGCCGACGTACACCGGGCCGCAGCGGTTCGACGGCGCCGGCACCTTCGCCGTGACCGAGGTCGGCCGAATCGGTGATTTCGAGGGCGTCTCTCCTGGGCGGTAGGCGTGCGCGACGAGTTGCCGTTCCGGGTTCAGGTGTTCGACAACGTCCTCGCGGTGGACGTCCGGCATGCCGGGTGACCGCTGCTGACCACCCGACTTTCAGCGAGGACCAGCGGCGGAACCTCCCGCTGTGCGTCCTGGCCGCGATGCCCGGTCCGGGGCGCCGCCGTAGGCAGCGTCACCGGCTGGGCGTCGCTGGCCCGGGGTTGGCGGGCCCCCACCACGGCACCGACCTCGGTATTCTGCTCGCGGGTGAGAAGCGCACTGGTGCCCGCTGCGCCGAGCTGTGCCCAATGAGGTGCGGGCTTCCCGAACCCTCGGTGCCGCCGACAATCCGACCGCGCCGCCGCGATCCGGCATGCGAGTAGGTACGGCAAGACAGCACGAGCGGTGCGAGCAGGTACGCGAAGGGACGCCGACGTGAGTACGACAGGCACGATCGCGGATCGAAGTTGGCCGAGGGCGCGTACCGCCGTCCTGCGCGACGCGTTCGGGGTGGGCGTGGCGGTCGGTGCGCTGGGGCTCTCCTTCGGCGCGCTGTCGGTACTTGCCGGTTTCTCCGTCGCGCAGACCTGCGCGTTGTCGCTGCTGATGTTCTCCGGCGCGTCGCAGTTCGCCGTGGTCGGGGTGTTGGGTGCCGGCGGTGGCGCACTGACCGGCGCGGCCACGGCAACCCTGTTGGGGGTGCGGAACAGCCTCTACGGCCTGAATCTGGCATCCCTGCTGCGGCTGCGGGGGGTGCGGCGCCTGGTCGGCGCTCATCTGGTGCTGGACGAGAGCTCGGCGATGGCGACGGCCCGCGACGACCCACGCGAGGCACGGCTGGCGTTCTGGGCCACCGGGATCTCCGTCTTCGTCCTCTGGAACATCGCCACGCTGGGCGGTGCGCTCGGCGCGCACGTGCTGCCCGACCCGGAGGCACTCGGCCTTGACGTGGCCGCACCGGCCGCGTTCGTCGCCCTGCTGCTGCCGCGGTTGCGCGGCCGGCGGCTGTGGGCGCTCGCGGTCGCCGCGGCCGGGCTCGCGCTGGTCATGGTGCCGTTGTTGCCGGCCGGGACACCGGTGCTGGTGGCCGGGCTGACCGCCATCGTCGCGGCGTTCGCCGCCCGTCGGGCGGGTGGCCGCTGATGTGGACGGCGATCCTGTTGGGCACCCTCGGGGTGTACCTGCTCAAGCTGGTCGGGCTGTGCGTGCCGAAGTCGGTGCTGGAACAGCCGCAGGTGCAGCAGGCGTCGGGGTTGCTGCCGGTGGCGCTGCTGGCCGCCCTGGTGGCGGTGCAGACCTTCGCCACCGGCCACGATCTGGTGCTCGACGCGCGCGCCGCCGGGTTTGCCGTCGCCCTGGTGGCGGCGTTGCTGCGGGCACCGTTCCTGCTGGTCGTCGCCCTGGGCGCCGGCACCGCGGCGGTGCTGCGTCTGATCACCTAGCGACATCGGATGTTCGTCGCCGGTGTCCAGTTACGAATAGTCCTGATGACCGTACGAGTGCTGAAGGGAGACGGAGTGGCGGGTCGGTGACGGCCGCCCTCCCATCAACCTATGGGTATTGATCACCATGGCCGGACCCACCGGCTGGACTGGGCCGACGTCACCCTCCGCGAGTGGGACTGCACGGTGCTGTGGTCGGATCCGGCGGATCCCGAGCAGGGCATCGTGCTGGACCGGTCCGCGTTCTATCCCGGCGGTGGTGGTCAGCCGCCGGACCACGGCGTGCTGATCTGGCAGGGCGTGCAGACGCGGATCGTCGGCACCCGCAAGGGCGACGACCTGTACCTGTTGCCCGCCCCGGGGGACCCGGTGCCCCCGGTCGGCACCACGGTGACCGGAGCGATCGACGACGACCGCCGCACCTCGCTCATGCGTACCCACTCGGGACTGCACGTGCTGTGCGGCACGGTCTTCCGCGACTTCAACGTCCTGGTGACCGGGAGCAACATGGAGCCCGGCGAGGCGCGGATGGACTTCAACCTGCCGGAGATCCCGCCGGGCTTCAAACAGAGCCTGGAGGACGCGGTGAACGCCGAGATCGCCGCGGACCGCAAGATCGTCGTGCGGATGCTCTCCCGGGAGGAGGCGGACGCGACTCCCGACCTGGTACGCACCCAGTTCAAGGCGCCTCCGGAATTGCCGCAGGTGCGGGTGGTGGACATCGTCGGCCTCGACGTGCAGGCCGACGGGGGCACGCACGTGGCGTCGACCGCTCAGATCGGCCGGGTCACGGTCACGAAGGTCGAGAGCAAGGGCCGGCAGAACCGGCGAGTCCGCATCAGACTGACGTGACACCGCACTAGCTGTACCGGCTCCGGGACGGGCGGCGGTCCGGCCGTCGGGTGCTCATGATCAGGCCGGTGCCGGCCGGGATCCGCGCCACGACGAGGCGGGGGTCGTCGGCCAGGGTCCGCTCGACCCGCTGCACCGCGGCACGGTGCCGCGGGTCGGTGTACCGGGCCAGGTCCATGTCGTCGACGACCAGCAGCCCACCGGGGGCCAGCGCGTCGATCGTCAGATCGAGGCCGGTCCACTTGCCGGCCACCGCGTCCGCGAAGATGAGATCGAACCGGCCCAGCGTGGGCAGCAACGCCTCGGCGTCACCGGTGTGGACCGTCACGTACGGCGGCCAGTCGTCCGCCCGGACGGCCGTGGCCAGGGACTCGTCCAGCTCGACCGTCTCCAGCCGCACGTCGTCGCGCTGGCCGAGCCCCTCCGCCAGCCAGGCGGTGCCGACACCCGTACCGGTGCCCAGTTCCAGGATCCGACCGTCCGGTGGGACCGCGGCCGCCAACGTCGCCAGCAGCGGGCCCATCGGGTCCTCGCAGACCCCCGGAAAGCCGAGCGCGGACGCGCGGGCGAGCGCGCGGCGCACCCGGGCGGGTACCTCGGTGTCGCGGGTCATGCGGTCTCCTTCGACCGGCGTGGCCGCGTTGTCAGCCGTGCCGGGTGGGACGGTAGACGAGTTCCTGGATGTGACCGTCGAGGGTCCGACTCTCGATCAGCTCCAGGTCGAAGTCGGCCGCGTCCTGGAAGATCGGTTCGGTGCCGGTCTGGCCCGTGATCACCGGGAAGATCGTCACCTGGACGCGGTCGACCAGTCCGGCGGCCATCAGTGCCCGGTTCATCGACAGGCTGCCGTGCGACCGCAGCGGCACCTCGGACTCCTCCTTCAGCCGGGCGACGACGTCGACGGCGTCGCCGCGCGCGATTGTCGCGTCCGGCCAGTCGAGGGGCCCGTCGAGGGTGGACGACACCACCGTCGCCGGCAGGTGGCGCATCTGGGTGACCCAGGCGTCCCGTACCTCGGACTCGTCGGTGCTCTCGGCCAGCAACCGCGCGAAGATCCGGTACGTGTCGGCGCCGAAGACCATGCGCTGCCGCGGGCGGTACGCGGCGAGGCGGTGGGCGAGCAGTTCGGGGCCCTGTTTGCCCCAGTAGCCGCCCCAGTCCCCACGGTGGGTGCCGAAGCCGTCGAGGCTGGAGAAGACGTCGAAGGTGTAGGTGACGATCATGCTGTTCTCCTCGTGCGGGTGAGTTCGGTGCGACGCCGTTCCAGGTGGGTGCGTTCGGTGTCGTTGGTGGCCAGCGCGATGGCCTCGTCGTAGGCGGCCCGGCTGGCGGTGACGCGGCCGAGCCTGGCCAGCAACTCGGCGCGGGTGGCGGGCAGCCGGTGGTAGCCGGGGAGGTCGATCTCTGCCAATGCGGCGAGGGCCTCCGCCGGTCCGTGTACCTCGGCCACCGCGACCGCGCGGTTGAGCGCGACGATCGGGGTCGGTACCAGCGCGAACAGTTGGTCGTACAGTGCCAGGACCTGGCGCCATTCGGTGGCGGCACCGTCGGTGTGCACCGCGCCGATCGCGGCCTGGATCTGGTAGGGCCCGGGCCGGTTGCGGCGCAGGCAGCGGCGGACCAGGTCGTGGCCCTCGGCGATGAGCGTCCGGTCCCACAGCGACCGGTCCTGGTCGGCCAGCGGCACCAGGTCACCGGCCGGGCCGAGCCGGGCCGGTCGGCGCGCCTCGGTGAGCAGCAGCAGGGCGAGCAGGCCGAGCACCTCGGGTTCGTCGGGCATCAGCGCGGCGAGTTCCCGGGCGAGCCGGATCGCTTCGGTGCACAGGTCCGTTCTGATCAGCGGCCCGGCGGTGGTCGTGTAGCCCTCGTTGAACATCAGGTAGAGCACGGTGAGCACGGGCGGCAGCCGATCCGGCAACTCGTGTTCGGCGGGCACCCGGTACGGGATGCCGGCGTCACGGATCTTCTTCTTGGCCCGCACGATCCGCTGGGCGACGGTCGCCTCCTGGATCAGGTAGGCCCGGGCGATCTCCGGCACGTCGAGGCCACCGAGCAGGCGGAGCGTGAGGGCGGTACGCGCGTCTGGGGCGAGCGCCGGGTGGCAGCAGGTGAAGATGAGTCGTAGCTGGTCGTCGCGCACCGGTCCCACCTCCTGGGGTTCGTCCTGTTGGTGCAGCAGCAGGGCCTCGGCGTACCGGGCCTCGCGGGTCGTCTCCCGGCGGAGCCGATCGACGGCCCGGTTGCGGGCGGTGGTCACGATCCAGGCGCCCGGGTTCGGCGGCAGGGTCTGCCACTTCTGCACCGCCGTGGCGAAGGCGTCCTGGACCGCCTCCTCGGCGAGGTGCAGGTCGCCGAGGAGGCGGGTCAGGGTGGCGACGCAGCGGCCGTACTCCGCGCGGTAGACGCTCGCCAGGTCCATTTCGGGTGACCGGTCCGGTTCAGGCCTGGGACAGGTCGTCGAAGGGGCGTACCTCGACCGGGCCGCAGGCCGCCGCGCACTTCTCGGCCCAGGCGAGGGCCTCGTCCAGGTCGGCGCACCTGATGACCCAGAAGCCGGCGATGTGTTCCTTCGTCTCGGCGAACGGCCCGTCGCTCATGGTGGTGGCGCCGTTCTCGTTCCGGACGACGGTGGCGGTGTCCGGCGACCGGAGTCCGCCGCCGAAGACCCAGGCGCCGGCGGCCTGCATCTCGTCGTTGATCAGAGCGGTCTCCCGGAACACGGTCTGCATCTCCTCCTCGGTCGGCTCCGGCGCGCCCTCGACGAAGTGCACGGACAGCAGGTACTGCTTCATGACGATCCTCCGGTGGTTCGATGGTTGGGTGTGGTCAGGCGGCCAGGCGGCGCGCGACAGCGGGGATCACGATCGCGGCCGCGACCAGGTGGGTGAACATCAGCAGCGCCTTGGTCGCCGGACTGGCGTCGACGATCACGTCCGGCACCAGCGACAGCATCGTCAGCACCACCGTCGTACGGACGAAGGCACGCCGGGGATGCCGGGCGAAGCGGGACAGCAGCGCGGCGATGGCCACGCCGAGCAGCGAGAAGACGGCGGTCAGCACGCCGAACCCGGTGATCGGGATGGGGGCTCCGCCGATGTCGAGGCTGATGCCCGCCGCGTTGCCGGCGGCGGCGACGGCCATCGTGGCGGCGCTGGCGGCAGCCGTGGCGACGACGCCGGTCCCGATGGTCGACGTGATGGCGCGGGTCGTGTTCGCGGTGGTGCTCATCGTGCCCTCCAGGCGTGTGTCCCGGCTCGGTGCCGGGCTCTCACCACAGCTACGAAGAGGACCAGCCCCGATCGACAGGTGCGCCAAGATTTTTTCGAGGAATTCAGTCCGCCGGTGCGGGCCGGGCCTTCTGCGGATGGAACGTCTCGTGGCGGGCCAGCATGGCGACGAACTCGCCGATCTTCCGTTCGCGGGTCTCGGCCCGCTTGACGGCGTTGAGCCGGTAAATGAGGGCGAACCGGTTGGTCTTGGTGAGGACGTCGAACATGGCCTGGGCGGCGGGGTCGGCCGCGATGGCGGCGAGCAGGTCGGCCGGCACCTCGGCCTCCGACGGTGGGGCGTACGCGGCCGCCCACCGGCCGTCCGCCTTCGCGGCCTCCACGACGGCGCGACCCGGTGGCTGCATCCGCCCCTGCGCCTCCAGCCGGGCGACGTGTGCCACGTTCCGCTGTGACCAGGAGCTGCGCGGCCGGCGCGGGGTGAACCGGATCCAGGAGGTCTGGTGATCCCCTTTCCGGGCCTGCCCGTCGATCCAGCCGAAGCACAGGGCCTCGTCGACCGCCTGCTGCCAGGTGAGGGTGGTGACCGAGCCGCCCTTCTTGGTGAGGGCCAGCCAGACGCCGGGTGAGGTGGCGTGGTTGGCCGACAACCAGGTACGCAGCGCGTCGGCGTCCGCGACGATCAACTCATCCAGTTCAGCGCTCGCCATGACGGGCAGACTAGTGCGGTACCCGGACATGTTGACGGTGCCGCCGCCCGGACCGGCGGCCCTGGCCGGTCGCCGCGGCCTCGGCCGGTGACCGTGCTCGGGCGGGTAGCGTCGGCAGCATGTCGTTGGAGGCCATCGGGGCGCTGCGGGAGCCGGTGCGCCGGGCAGTCTATGAGTACGTGGTCGCGCGGGCGGAGCCGGTGAGCCGTAACGAGGTGGCCGAGGCGACGGCCATCGGCCGTACCCTGGCGGCCTTCCACCTGGAAAAGCTGGCCGAGGCGGGGCTGCTGGAGACGGCGTACGCGCCGCGCAGCGGTGGGCCGGGTGCGGGCCGGCCGGCCAAGTTGTACCGCCGGTCGGCGGCCGAACACGCGGTGACGCTGCCGCCGCGCGACTACCGGTTGTTGGCCGATGTGCTGGCGAGTGCGGTCGAGCGGTCCGGTGTGGAACCGGCGGTCCACGCGGCGGCGCGCGAGCTGGGTGCGAAGCTCGCCGGAGGCGAGGTGTTCGCGCGCCTGGGGACACTCGGTTACGAGCCGTTCGTGGACGCCGACCAGACGATCCGACTGCGCAACTGTCCCTTCCACGCGCTGGCCGAGGCGTATCCCGCGCTGGTCTGCGGGTTGAACCTGGCGCTGCTCGACGGTCTGGTGGGCGATCGTGGCTGGGACGTCCGGCTCGACCCCGGCCCGACCGGGTGCTGCGTCGTGATCCGGTCTAAAAACAATCAGGATTGACATAGAACATAGGCTTGGTCGCATGGCCGACCATCATCTGGCGCAACTGAACATCGCCCGACTGCGCGCCCCCATCGACAGCCCCGAACTCGCCGACTTCGTCGCCCAACTTCCGGAGATCAACGGCCTGGCCGAGCGGTCGCCCGGCTACGTCTGGCGACTGCAGGACGAGTCCGGCGACGCCACCGCGCTGCGGCCCTTCGGACCGGACATCATCGTGAACCTGACCGTCTGGCAGTCGGTCGAGGCACTGCGCGGCTTCGTGTACCGCACCGCGCACCTGGAGCCGATGCGCCGGCGGCGGGAGTGGTTCGTCCCACTCGACCGCCCCCACCTCGTGCTGTGGTGGATTCCCGCCGGCGTCCTGCCCACCATCACCGAGGCCGCCGAACGGCTGGAACTGCTGACCGCCGGCCCGTCGCCGGAGGCCTTCACCTTTCGGGAGCCGTACCCGTCGCCCGGCGCGCGAGCCGCGTGACCGTTCGGAGCGACGGCACGACGCGGTCGGTGGCGGTCACCACGTTGGCCAAGCCGAGCGTTTGGTCGACGCCCGTAGAGTCGGCCTCGACAACATCGGTCGAGTGCCGCCACCCACCGGCACCGGACCCTGTGGAGCGTGCGATGGCACTGGTTGCCGGCGTGGATTCGTCCACCCAGTCGACAAAGGTCGTGGTGTGCGACGCGGACACCGGGGAGGTGCTCCGTGAGGGTCGTGCCGCACACCCCGACGGGACCGAGGTCGACCCGCACCTGTGGTGGGCCGCCTTCGAGCGGGCGAGTGCCGGGCTGCTGGACGGGGTGGCCGCCATCGGCGTCGGCGGGCAGCAGCAGGGCATGATCTGCCTCGACGAGGCAGGCGAGGTGGTGCGTCCCGCGCTGCTGTGGAACGACACCCGATCGGCGCGCGCCGCGGTCGACCTCACCGACGAGTTCGGTGGCCCGCAGGCCTGGGCCGACGCGGTCGGGCTGGTTCCGGTGGCCAGCTTCACGGTCACCAAACTGCGCTGGTTCGCCCGCGCCGAGCCGGAACTCGCGGCTAGGACCCGCACGGTGCTGCTGCCGCACGACTGGCTCACCCACCGGTTGCGCGCGGGTGGGGGAGAGCCGACGACCGATCGCGGTGAGGCCTCCGGCACCGGGTACTGGTCTCCGGCGACCGGGGAGTACCGGCGAGACCTGGTGCGGCTCGCCTTCGGTCGGGACGTGGCGCTGCCCCGGGTCGCCGGGCCTGCCGAGACGGTCGGCGAGACCGCGTCCGGGGCGATACTCGCGGCGGGCACCGGCGACACCATGGGCGCGGCACTCGGGGTCGGTCTGCGAAGCGGCGACGTGGTGGTTTCGCTGGGCACCTCGGGGTGTGCGTTCGGGCTGAGTGAGGTGCCGACCGCCGACCCGAGTGGGCTGGTGGCCGGCTACGCCGACGCGACCGGCCGGTTCCTGCCGCTGGTGTGCACGCTCAACGCGGCAAGGGTGCTGGTCGCCGTCGCCGACCTGCTGGGCCGGTCACTCGCCGAACTCGACGACCTGGCGCTGTCGGCGTCGCCCGGCGCGGGCGGGTTGACGCTCCTGCCGTACCTGGACGGGGAACGCACGCCCAATCTGCCCGACGCCCGCGGTCTGCTCGCCGGGCTGACCCGGACGAACGCGTCGGCGGCGAACCTCGCGCGGGCCGCGGTGGAGGGCATGCTCGGTGGCCTCGCCGACGCCCTCGACGCCCTGCGGGCCCAGGGCATTCCGGTGGACCGGGTGCTACTGGTCGGTGGCGCGGCCAGGTCACGCGCGGTGCGGGCGATCGCGCCGGCACTGTTCGGCACGCCGGTGGGCGTGCCGAGCCCCGGCGAGTACGTCGCGCTCGGCGCGGCGCGTCAGGCGGCCTGGGCGCTGTCCGGTGCGGCCGAACCGCCACAGTGGCCGGTCGTGGCCGAGGAGGTCGCCGCCGCCGGCACCCCGGAGGTGTACGAGCGCTACGTCGACATCCGCCAACGGGCGCTCCGGCTGCTGACCTGACGCAGGGCGGGTCTCTCATGCTGCCCGGTGCGGGCGTGACCGCGACAGCGGCGGCCCCGCCCGCACCCGGTCAGGGCTCAGGCCGCGGTGGGTTGTCGTAGCGCCTGCCAGGCGCCGTAGCCGCCGAGCAGGTCGGAGACGTCGGTACGGCCAGCCGCCCGCAGCAGGCTGGCGGCGACGGAGGAGCGGTAGCCGCCGGCGCAGTGCACGACGACGGGCCGGTCGTCGGGCACCTCGGCGAGTCGCCCGGGCAGCTCGGCCAGCGGGATGTGCAGCGACCCGTCGATGGCGCCCTGCTCGCGCTCGCCGGCGTTGCGCACGTCGAGTACGCGCGGCGGCTCGGGCCGGTCCAGGGCGTCGCGCAGCTCGGTGGCGGTGACCCGGCTGGCCGGGGTCAGCTCGGCGAGCATCTCGCGGAACGCGTGCTCGGGGTCGCGCAGGTAACCGGCGACATGGTCGAAGCCGATCCGGGCGAGGCGGGTCACGATCTCCTCCTCGCGGTCCTGGTGGGCGACGACGAGGATGGTGCGATCCGGGGCGACCACGCTGCCGGCGGTCTCGGCGAAGCGGCCGTCGGCGGGGATGTTGAGCGCGCCACGAACGTGCCCGGCGGCGTACTCGTGCGGGTCACGGGTGTCGACGACGACGGCGCCGTCGGCCCGGGCGGCGAGGAACTCGGCGGGGGTGAGCGGCCGGGCGGGGCGGCGGGCGTGGTCGAACAGCTCGCGGGCCTTACGGTTGAGCACCGCGTCGAACGCGAAGTATCCCGGTGCCGCCGGCTGACCGCCGGTGACCAGCGCGACGAACTGTTCCTCGCTCATCGGTGCGCAGGCGTAGTTGGTGCGGCGCTGCTCACCGATCGTGGACTGCCGCTCGGTCGACAGATTCTTGCCGCAGGCCGAGCCCGCGCCGTGGGCCGGGAAGACCCGCACCTGGTCGGGCAGGGTCATCAGCCTGTGGTGCACGCTGTGGTAGAGCATGCTGCCCAGCTCGTCGGCGGTGACGCCGAGCGAGGCGAGCAGGTCGGGTCGACCCACGTCGCCGATGAACAACGCGTCACCGGTCAGCACTCCGTACGGGACCGGGTCGTCGGCGTGCTCGTACACCAGCACGCTCACCGACTCCGGGGTGTGGCCGGGCGTCTCCATGATCTGCAGGGTCACCTCGCCGAGGCTGATCCGGTCGCCGTCGGTCAGCTTGCGGATCGGGTACTCGGTCTCGGCGCGTCGGCCGTACCCGATCCAGGCGCCGGTCGCCGCGGCCACCTCCAGGTGGCCGGCGAGGAAGTCGGCGTGGAAGTGGGTGTTGATGACGCCCTCGATGCTCAGCTCGCGCGCCCGGGCGTCGGCGAGGTACTCCTCGACGTCGCGGCGCGGGTCGACCAGGATCGCCCGGCCGGTGGTGTCGTCGGCGATCAGGTACGACGCCTGGGACAGGCAGTCCAGGTAGTACTGGGTGAACAGCATGGTCAGCTCCTTCACGGACGGTACGGCTGATAGGTCATGTATACCCCTGGGGGTATATGATGGGCAAAGGGCTACGGGCCGCTCTCCGGCGGCGTCACCTCCGCGACGAGTTCCGGTGTCCAGCACCGGTGGCCGCATCGGCCCGCGTGCACGGCCAGCAGGCGGGTGCCCGGCAGCCGTCCGGCCAGCCGGGACAGGCCGGTACGCAGCTGGCGATGATGCTCGGTCAGACTCACCGGGTTCCCCGCGCAGTCGGAGTGTGCGGCGACGACCAGGGTCGCGCTGCCGTGCGCGCGCTGCGAGACCCGCACCTTGGCCAGGAGCGCGTCCAGCCGGGCCTCACCCGTCGTGGCCAGCACCGCCTCCGGTCCGGGCTCGGTGATGGTGTCGAGGTACTCGACGTCGAGATGCCGTCGCACCCACTCGTCGAGAGGGCGCTGGATGCGGCCGTCGATACAGCTGAGCAGGGTGGCGAACCGATCGGACACGACTACAACACCTCCTGGGGTGACGGCGGCCGTGCGGCCGCGTCGACCAGCCGCTCTTCCGCCCGGCCGTCCACGGCGGCCAGCGCGGCGGTCAGGTCGGGGTGCACCCGACCGGCGCCATGCACCGTCTGCCACACACCCGCCCGGGCGAGCAGGTCGCGTACCGGCCCACGGACCGTTGCCAGGTGCAGCGCCACACCCCGGATGGTGAGGCGTTCGTGCAGCTCGGCGACGGCATGGGCACCGTCGACATCGGCGTCGCCGATCGCGCTGGCGTCGAGCACCAGCGCCGTCAGCTCCGGCCGGCGCTCGGCCAGGCCGAGCAGGCGGTCGGCCAGGAACTGGGCGTTGGCGAAGTACAGCGGTCCGTCCACCCGGACGATCGCCACCCGAGGGTCGGTGACCAGTCCGGTGTAGCGGGTCACGTTGCGGTACGTCTGGGTGCCCGGCACCCGGCCGAGTTCGGCCAGGTGCGGCCGGGCCGAACGCCACAGGAAGATCGCCAGCGCGAAGGTGACGCCGGCGGCGAGACCGGGCTCGACCCCGAACAGCAGGGTGACCACGAAGGTGAGGACCAGGGTCAGGCCGTCCGAGCGGCGGGTCCGCCACGCGGTCACCGCGGCCCGGCGGTCGACCAGTCCGAGCACCGCCACCACCACGATCGCGGCGAGCACCGCCTTGGGCAGGTGATGGAAGGCCGGCGTCAGGAACACCGCGGTCAGCGCCACCACCACGGCGGTGACCACGCTGGCCAGCGGCGTCCGGGCCCCGGCGGAGAAGTTCACCGCGCTGCGGGAGAAACCGCCGGCCACCGGGAACGCCTGGAACAGACCAGCCGCGACGTTCGCCGAGCCGACCGCCGCGAGTTCCTGGTTGGGGCTGACCTGCTGGCGGGCCCGCGCGGCGAGGGACTTGGCCACGGCGATGCCCTCCAGGTAGGCGACAAGTGCGATCGCCACGGCGGAGGGCAGCAACGCCGTCACGTCCGAGCCGCCGAGGGCGGGAACGGTCGGGGCGGGAAGCCCACCGGGAACCTCGGCGAGGATCCGTACGCCGTGTGTGCCGAGGGAGAACGCGGCGCTGGCCACGGTGACGCCGGCCACCACGAGCAGGGCACCGGGCAGCTTCGGCAGGTGTCGACGCGCCAGCAGCAGACCGGCGACGCTGGCCAGCGAGACGAGGACGGTCAACGGGTGAATCGTGGTGGCCGACCGCCAGAGCGACGCGACGATCGCCGGAAACGTCTCCGCCCGCCCGGCGTCGAGCCCGAACAGGTCCTTCACCTGACTGGCCGCGATCACGATCGCCGCGGCGGAGGTGAAGCCGGACAACACCGAGTGGGACATGAAGTTGACCAGGGCGCCGAGCCGCAGCACCCCCATCAGCACCTGGATCGCGCCGACCAGCAGGGCGAGCAGGCCGGCGAGGGCCGCGTACCGGGCCGGGTCGCCGTCGGCGAGGGGAGCCAGCGCGGTGCCGGTCATCAACGCGGTGATGGCCACCGGCCCGACGGCAAGTGATCCGGAACTGCCCAGCAGCGCGTAGACCAGCAGCGGCACGACCGAGGCGTAGAGGCCGGCGACGGGCGGCATGCCGGCCAGGGCGGCGTAGGCCATGCTCTGCGGGACCAGCATGACCGCCACGGTCAGCCCGGCGATCAGGTCATGGCGCAGGGTGCGGCGGTCGTAGTGGCGCAGCCATCCGAGCAGGGGCACCACCCGAGCCAGGCCGTCGCGGTCCGGTCGGAGGTACTGCGTACCGTTCATGCCTGGTGCCGCTCGGTGCGCAGCCGGGCCAGGGACCGGTCGACGTCGCAACCGGCGCCGCGGTTGTAGGGGAGCCGGGCCAGCATCGCGCCCATCGCGCAGGTGTCGGTCAGGGCGGCGAAGGTCAGGCCGGCGCCGACGAGACCGGCCACGTATCGGGCGGCGGGCACCCAGACGCTGACGACGACGGCGAGCAGCACGACCCCGCCGGCGACGAGGCGGACCTGGCGTTCCAGGCTCCACCGCTGCCGGCCGCGCTCCACCGGGCCACCCGCGGCCACCCAGGCGTTCATGCCGCCGGTGATGACGGTGGCGTCGGTCAGACCGGCGTCGGCCAGCCGGGTGCAGGCCGCCGTGGCCCGGTTGCCGGACTGACACATCAGCAGGATCCGGCCGCCCGCGTCGTTGACGATCCGACCCAGGTGCGCGTCGACCTGGTCGAGCGGCAGGTTGATCGAGGCCGGCACGTGTGCGGTCTCGAACTCGCCCGGGGTGCGCACGTCGACGATCAACACGTCGGGGTTGTCGGCGATCAGGGCTCGTGCGGTGGGCACGTCGATGGTCGGGGAACTGCTCCTGGCGGTCACGGACACTCCATCCTCAGGTTCGGTGATATACCCTAGGGGGTATCTGATTCGAGTATTGACCACGAATCGGCGAACGGCAAACGGCTCGCGGCCGGGCGTCGGGAAATACCCCCCGGTGTACTGTTGTTCGACGAGCCGGGAGGGGTGGGAGATGCAGGTCGACGAGGACGCGGTCGGTGATGTGGTCAAGCGACTGCGCCGTGCCGAGGGTCAGATTCGCGGCGTCATCGGCATGCTCGAGGACGGGCGTGACTGCGCCGAGGTGGTGACTCAGTTGGCGGCGGTCTCGCGCGCGTTGGACCGGGCCGGATTCAAGATCATTGCGAGCGGCTTGGAGCAGTGTGTCAGCGGCTCCGCCGGGGAGGACCGCAAGGCCAACCTCGAACAGATGGAGAAGCTGTTCCTGTCACTGGCCTGAGGTGCGCAGTCTGGTTGGGTCAGCGGAACCCGGCCAGCAGGAACGCCGCCAGGCCCGCCAGCGCCAGCGGCACCGCCGCGGCGAGGGCCAGTACCCGCTGCCGGTTCGTCCGCGCGGCCAGGACGAGGGCCAGCAGGCCGAGCGCGATCCTGATCAGCGCGTCCCAGATCGGGTCGTCGCCGTAGTTGGGGTCGCCGATCCGGCGAATCTCCAGCCCCGCCTCGGCGAACAGCACGGCGGCCGGCAGTGCCGGTCCGACCACCTGTCGCCAGCCTGTGCCGCGTGCCCAGGTCCCGGCGATGCCGAAGAGCACCCCGGCGAGGACACCGAAACACATCCACAGCAGGGATGTCGGTGCCCACAGCACGGCCCAGTCGTCGCCCTGCACGAGTGCCGCCGTGACGTAGTAGCCGGGCACCGCGATCACGAGCGCGACAGCGGCGCCCGCCGCCGCGCGCAGCAGGCCCGACCGGACCCAGCAGCCGAAGATGAAGGCGGCAACCGCCCACACCGCGCTGGAGTTGCCGAGGTTGCCGACCGGATACGGCACGTACTTGATCCAGATGAAGTCGACGGCGCCGAGCAGCATGCCGCCCAGCACCGCCGCGAGCGCCACGTGTCGGTTGTCGGGTCCAGACCGCATGACACGCGAGAATACCGGGTATGCATCGATATCGCGCGTCGGGGCGCCGGACCGCCTCGATCAGCTCCCTTGCATACCCGTGCGGCCTTCCGGGTACGTCGATCAACGAGGACGGCCCCGGGGCGGTGCGCCGACCGGAAAGCCTGCACGGGCCGGGATGGGGAGCGAGGAATGTCGAAGCGAAGCCGGTTCGCCGCGGCGGGGGTGGTGGCACTGGCCGTGGGCGCCGTGGGGTGCGGTGACCCGGGTGGCACCGACGACGTCTCCGCCTCGCCGACGGTGACGGGTTCACCGATCGCCGAGGCCACCACCACGACGGTGCCCATGCCCACGGCGTCGACGTCGGCCAGCCCGGAGCCGACCGCCACTCCGGCGGTGCTGTCCGGCACCCGCCAGATCACCATCACCCGGATGGACGGCTTCGAGGCCGGACTGTCGCTGACCGACGACGGCCGCCTGGCCGAGGTGGACGACGACAGTGGTCGGCAGTTGTTCGTGCCGACCCCGCTGGGCGGGCAGGACTTTCTGATCTGGTCGTACCGTGGGGCCGGCGGTGGCCCCGGCACCGGCGACCCGGTCTGCTGGCAGGTCCGCAACCCCGGTGGCGGCCGGCCGCTGCTGGTGGAGGGCGCCGCCTGTCGGAAGGACGAGCCACGACAGCAGTTCGCCATCACCGCCGCCGACGCGGATGAGGGGTTCCTGATCAGCAACAACGCGGCGTACCTGCGGACGTCACGGGACGCCGGGTTGATCCTGGAGGAGTTGGGCGACGGGCCGCCGACGAGCAGCTTCCGGTTCAACGACAACGGGCCGGCACCCAGCCGGGACTGACCGAGCCGCGTTTCCCACCTATGTCGGAGGTGACCCGGGATGGTCGAGCGGGAGAACACTCCCAGGCTGTGTCAGGTGGTGCTCGACTGCACCGACGCCAGGTCGCTGGCGGAGTTCTACCGGGCGCTGCTGGGCCTGGTCTACCGGCCCGGCGACGAGCCGCCCGAGCCCGGGCAGGTCGATGAGCGCGGAGCTGACTGGCTGGTGTTGAGGACCCCGGAGGGCAGCCCGCAGTTGGCCTTCCAGCAGGTTGATTCGTTGCCGCGACCGAGCTGGCCGGACGGCCCGGTGCCCCAGCAGCTGCATCTGGATCTCAGCGTGACCTCTGTCGAGCAGTTGGTGGCGCAGCACGAGCGGGTGCTCGCCCTCGGCGGTCGCCTGCTGGCCGACCGGCTGGCCGGCCCCGACGAACCGTTCCGGGTGTACGCCGACCCGGAGGGGCACCCGTTCTGTGTCTTCGTGACGGCCGCCGGCTGACGGCGCCGGTACGGCGGTCACCCTGCCCGGTGGCCGGGCGCACGGCCTTCGAGGTCGTATCTGAGGGTGGCCAGCATTCCCACTGCGGCGCTGGCGTAGTCGCCGATCCACCGGTCGTGGATGTGCTTGATCGGTAGCGGATCGAGGTGGTTCCACCGCTCGCGGCCCTTGCGCTGGGCGATGACCAGCCCGGCCGCCTCCAGCACCCGCAGGTGCTGCATCACCGTGCAGCGGTCCAGCTGAGGGAACCGCTCGCAGAGAGCACCGGTGGTGCGTGGCTGGTTCTTCAACGCGTCGAGGATCTGTCGGCGGGTCGACGACGCCAGCGCCTTGAAGACGCGGTCCTCGTCGACCGGTTCCGGGCCGGAACGCTCTCCCTGGCGACTCGACATGTTATAAAGCTATAACATGTCGAGGATGTGAGAGGGGAACGCCGTGGACCTGCGATTCAAGATCGCCGGGCGGATCAGCCGCCCGGTGCACGAGGTGTTCGAAGCGGTGGTCGACCCCGACCAGCTCTCCCGGTACTTCACCACCGGTGGCGCGAAGGGCCGGCTGGTCACCGGCGCCACGGTCACCTGGGATTTCGCCGACTTCCCCGGAGCCTTCCCGGTCGAGGTGGTCGAGGTGGAGCAGGACCGGCGGATCGTGCTGCGCTGGGAGGCCGCCGACGGCGCCCAGTCCACCACCGACACCCCGGTCAGCGGAGCGTCCTACTTCACCACCGTCACCATGGAGTTCGAGTCACTCGGCGACGACAAAACCCTGGTTACCATCGCCGAGCAGGGGTGGCGGCCCACCCCGGAGGGCCAGGAGGCCTCGTACGGCAACTGCCAGGGCTGGACCCAGATGCTCTGCTGCCTCAAGGCGTGGCTGGAACACGGCATCAACCTGCGCGAGGGGTTCTTCGCCTGACCGTGCCCCCGCCGCGACGCAGCCCTAACCGGCCGTCGCGTGGTGCTCGGCGACAGCACGGCCCATCCGGGTCACCGCCTCGGTCAGGATGTCCGGTGCGGTGGCGAAGTTGAGCCGTACGAAGCCGGCACCGCCGGTGCCGAAGACATGCCCGGAGCTGAGGGCGACCCGCCCGCGGTCGAGGAACAGCTTCGCCGGCCCGGCGACGTCGGTCACCACCCCCGGCTCGTCGCCGACCGGACCACTGTCGATGCCGAGTGCGGTGCAGTCCAGCCAGGCGAGGTAGGTGCCCTCGGGACGGTGGTACCGGATGGCCGGGGCGTGCCGCGCCAGCAACATTCCCAGCAGCTCGCGGTTGTGGTCGAGTCCGACCAGCAGCCGGTCCAGCCATTCACCGCCGTCGCGGAACGCGGCGGTGTGCGCGATGACGCCCAGATGACTCGGCCCGTGGCTGACCTCCTCCGGGATCCGCCGCAGGTCGGCGACCGCCTGCGGGCCCGCCACCACGAGCGCCGACTTCAATCCGGCCAGGTTCCACGCCTTCGAGGCGGACAGCACGGCCAGGGCGTCCTCGGCACCGGCCACCGTCAGGTACGGCGTGAACCGCGCCCCCGGCAGCACCAGCGGGGCGTGGATCTCGTCGGAGACCACCCGCACCCCGTACCGGCCGGCGAGGTCGGCGACGGCTTCGAGTTCGTCGCGGCGGTGCACCACGCCCGTCGGGTTGTGCGGGTTGCACAGTAGGAACACCGCCCGGCGACCGTCCGCGCGGGCCCGGCGGAACGCCTCCTCCAGCGTCGAGGTGTCCATCCGCTGGTCCGCGCCGAGCGGTGCCTCGATCACCCGCCGGTCGGCGTGGCTGACAAAGGCGTAGAACGGCGGGTAGACCGGTGCGCAGACCACGACCGCGTCGCCGGGACCGGTGAGCAACCGGAGCACCTCGACGATGCCGAGCATCACGTCCGGAACCAGGGTCGTACGGTCGACCGGCAGGTCGGACCACCCCCACCGGCGGGCCGCGAAATCGCCGAGCGCCTCGGCGTAGTGCGTCCCGCAGGCGTACCCGGTGTCACCGCGCCCGACCGCGTCGTGCAGTGCCTCGGCGACCGGCGCGGCCAGCGGGACGTCCATCTCGGCCACCCACAGCGGCAGCACGTCGTCGGCGTACTGGCGCCACTTGACGCTGGTGCGTCGCCGTAGCTCGGCCAGGGACAACTGGGTCAGCGGATTCACCGTCACCGCCGATCAGGGGGCGGGCTGGGCATGCCGGAGCTCCTATCGGAGAGGTCGTCGGAAAGCGCCTAGATCACCGCATCCTACCCAGCGTGGACGCACCCGCGACGGGTGGACGATCCGCGCCCGCCGTGGCCAGGCTGTCCGGCGACGGACGGCATTGCTGCATCGAGCCAACAGCACGGGACGGCTTCTACCGAGGCGGACTCGGGGTTCGGACGGTGCTGCTCAGGTGGGGTGACGCGGGCGTCCACGCCCTGTGTGCCGCGCGCTGTCGAGCTGAGGGCCCGGACGGATCAGGGGCGTCGTCGTCTCCGGCGGCGACGTGTTCCACGTGCCCTGGCGCAACCTCGGCGCGGCATCGCAGCGTCACTCGTGTGGCCTACGCGGCGTCGATCGGAAGGCTTTCAGGCGGGGTGCGCGGGTTGGTCGAGGATGGCGCTGAAGCGCTGCTCGGCCAGGTCGAGCTGGTCCAGGATGTGTCGCTTGACCGCCTCGGGCAGGGGAGTGTCGGCACGGGTGACGAGGTCGCGGTACACCGGCACCAACGGCCGGTACTTGCGGGCCGACGACTCGACCTTCGGGCCGACCGAATGGATCACCCCCACACCGTTGTCGGTGAAGTCGGAGATCTTGATGACCCGCGCCCACGGTTCCCGTTCGAGACTGGCCGCGACATGCTCCCGGTACTGCTCGTACCGGTCGCGCCCGGGATCCCACGGCGGGTTGGTGACCGCCGCGACCAGCCGCGCCACCCGTACCCCGAACCGCCCGGCCAGCACCGCCAACGCCGCCTCGGTCAGATTCTCGGCGTCGCCCCCGCCGCCGGCCAGCTCGGCGGGATGATCCTCGACGGCGTCGTGCAGCAGCCCGGCGACGATCACGTCGACGTCGCGTACCTGATAGTGGTGCAGCATCCGGATCGCAACCCGGAGCAGGTGATTGACGTACGGCTCCCGGGACCGTCGATCATCACGGTGCAGTCGTGCGGCCAGATGAAACGCCTCGTCGAGCCGCTGCCGCTCCGCGGCACCGAACCCCTCGATCTCCAGCCGGAACCGCTCCCGCAGCCCGGCCTCACCGTGCATCTCGGTGATCGCGTGCATCGGCATGCTGGCCAGATACGGCGGCAACTCCATCCGTCCCTTATATCGGATCGTCCCCACGATCCGGCGGACCCGCGACACCATCCCCGCCCGCCGCCCGCCGCCCGCCGCCCGCCGCCCGCCGCCCGCCGCCCGCCGCCCGCCGCCCGCCGCCGCTGACGCCGAACCCAGGTGACGTCTCTCGATCTGTGGCAGTCCTGGCGCTCGACACGCCGAACTCGGTCCACCTTCACTGCCACAGCTCCTAGTCCCGGGGTCCGGCGTGGTGGGTTTGGTAGCAGATTTGGTGGCGTTGTGGGGGTTTTCCACAGTGGGGTGGCTGTCCACAGGCGGCGTCCCGAGGGGTGGCGGAGCGGGTGGGTGGGGCGGCACGGTCGGCGGCGTGAACGGGGTGCTTCGGGAACTGGTGGCGCGGGGCGGCGGTGTGGTGACCCGGACCGGGGTCCAGCAGGTGGTGCCGCGGTGGATTCTTCAGCGTGCGTGTGGGACCGGCGACCTGGTGCGGGTGCTGCCGGGGGTGTTCGTGGCGGCGCACCTGCTGGCTCGCGGGCCACAGCAGGTTCCCGCGCTCAACCGACTCGACCCGTTCGTGGCCCGCCGTGCGGTGTGCGCGTGGACGCGGGGCCGGGCTGCGTTCAGTCACCTCACCGCGCTCGAATTGTGGGGCCTACGCCGCCCCGCGGACGGTGAGCCGCTGCATCTCAGCGTGCCGTTCGACAGCGGCCTGCGCGGCCAGCCCGGTGCACGGGTGCACCGACGACGGGGCTTCACCGTCGAACCGCCGCAGGTGGTGGTGCGCCAGGGACATCCGGTGACCCGCGTCGAGCAGGCCCTCGTCGACTCGTGGCCGATGCTGTCGCCCGCCGAGCGACGGGAGCCGATCATCAGGGCCGTCAACGCGCGGCTGACCACACCGAAGCGGATGGCATCGACCCTGCGTGCCGCGTCGACGTTGCCGGACCGGGCCGCGCTGTGCATGTTGCTGACCCTGCTGGCCGAGGGTTGCCGCAGCCCGCTGGAGATCTGGGGACACGAGCACGTCTTCGTCGGCCCGGGAATGCCCGCCTTCGAACGGCAGGTACGGATCACCGTCGGACGCCGCACCATGTACCTTGACCTGTTCGCCGAGCGGGAACAGGTCAACATCGAACTCGACGGGGCGACGACCCACGGCGACCCGCGCCAGCGCGAAATCGACCTGCGCCGGGACGCGCTGCTGGCAACGATCGGCATCCAGGTGGTCCGTTTCGCCCATCGTCGCCTGATCAACGAGCCCGACACCGTACGCCGGGAAACCCTGGCCATCCTCGCGGCCCGCCGACCCGCCGCAGCCCACCAGGGCTGACCCGGCACCGGCACGGACGCAGAGAGTCGCAGCCTCACCTGGCCCGACCACTCGTCGCGGGCTGGTGCGCGGAGGCACGTCTGGCGGCCGGCGGAGACAACGACGCCTGCCCAGTGGACGACAGCGACCCGACCAACGGCCCCCGCCAGGGCCGTTGCCGTGCCGTGCCGCGTACCGTCCGAGCGGCTGGCGCGGACTCCGGGGCGGCGCGCAGGCCAGCGAGTCGGACATAGACCTCGCGTTTGGCGGTGGCGTTGCCGCGCCGGTCGATGACGTATCCGGTCAGCCAGATCCACCCGTCGTACGCATGACGGTCGCTGGCCGAGACGACCCGCAGGGTCAGCGCTCGCCTGCCGGCGAACTGCACCGAGGCGCGGCTGTCGATCCGGAGCAGGTCGCCGGGCTCGGGGCGTACCGTCACCAGGGGCCCTGGTTCGGTGGTCGGCAGTGCCGGGCATGCATCGACTGCCAGTCGCGCAGCGTCCGCTTGAGCCGGTCGTTCTCCTGGGCGAGCCGGCGGAGCTCCTGGTGCAGGTCGGCCAGCTCGTCGGCGACCGTGGCCTGGAACTCGCGTACCTGATCGGCGTCGACCCCACGACGACGCGGGTCGAACGCGCGGGTCCGCACCTCGTGCGGGGTCAGCCGGGTCGGATAGCCGGTCCCGAAGGGCCGGCCACCTCGATACACCTGGGCCACGTGGGTCCTCTCCGGATAGTCGGAAGCGCGAAGGTGTGGTGCGGTTGGAAGGGCGGGCCGTGCGTGGCCGGCGTCCGCACGGCCCGCCCGCTCGGCCGCCGCAGCCCAGTTCGGCGGTACGACGACAGAGCAGCCTTGTGGGTCGGGACGGGCACGCGCACCCGCCCCGACCAGGGGGAATGCCTCTGCTCCTTGTTGCCACGCAAGGGGAGAGGCAGGAATCAACTTAGCTGTCCCAGTCATCCTAGTCAAACGGTGAGTTGTTGTGGAGTGTCATTGCGTGATCGAATTGGCATGCCGCGCAAGGGGAAGGTCATGCCGATTACCGCCGACTACATCCGCATCGCCGATCAGATCGTCGCCGACATCAGAGCGAAGAAGCTCACGCCGGGTGACAAGCTGCCCTCGATCGCGCAACTCGCAGCGAGGTACAACGTCAGCCCGTCAACGGTCAAGCAGGTCTACGTGCGGCTGGAGGCCCTTCGGGTCATTTGGCGACACCAAGGCAAGGGCGTATTCGTCAATGATCCCAAGCTCTGGATGCGGGAGCCCTGACGTCGGCGTCCGGCGAGAACCGACCGTTGGGAGGGTAGCGAGTAGATCAAAACCGGTGCAGTCTGACCGATGTGAAGGCTTTCGTCGGCGTGACGGACGAGAAGTGGTACCGGTTCCTGGCCAAGCGACCTGGCCTCACCGAGGTCAACTTCTGGCGACCCTCCGGCGGCGGCTTCCGTGCTCTGACGCCCGGCGAACCCTTCTTTTTCAAGGCCCACTACCCGCTCAATCACGTTGTTGGCGGAGGCTTCTTCAGCGGTTTCGTTCGGCTGAGGATCTCCGAGGCGTGGGAGTTGTTCGGCGAGGCCAACGGTGTCGCCAGCTTGGATGAAATGCGTCGCAGCGTCGGCCGGTACCGCAAGCAGCAGATTGGGACCGACGAGGATCCGGTCATCGGCTGCATCTTCGTCCGCGACAGCGTCTTCTTCCCCGATGACTCGGCGGTTGGCCCACCACCGGGATTCGCGTCCAACGTGGTGCAGGGCAAGACGTACAATCTCGCCGACCCGTCCGCGGCCGGGTACTTCGACGTCCTGTTGCACCGCCTGCTGGGGGTGGCCATTGAAGTGGACTTCAGCGAGCCCTGGCACCGGCCCGGGCCGGTATACGGTGACCCGCGCCTCGTGCCGCAGCGCCTTGGTCAGCAGTCGTTCAAAGCCGTGGTGCTGGGTGCCTACGGACGGCGCTGCGCCATCACCGGCAACAAGGTCCAGCCGGTGTTGCAGGCGGCTCACATCCGGCCGTTGCCGCAGGGCGGGGAGCACCGGATCGACAACGGCCTGCTGCTCAAGTCGGACGTGCATATCCTCTTCGACCGGGGATATCTTGGTGTGGACCCCAAGTTCCGACTGATGGTCAGCCCTCGGTTGCGTAGTGAATTCGGCAACGGCGACCAGTTCTACGCAAGGGCCGGGACGTCCATCGCACTCCCGGAACGGCGGATAGACCGACCCAACGCCGAGTACCTCGAATGGCACCTGGACACCGTCTTTAAAGCTGTCTAACCACGGTCACGGACCCGCCATGCTGGCCCCGTATTCGCGCCCGACAGTACGTCAGGAACCGGTCCGGTTCGCCTACCTGTGACCGCTGCCGGCGTCGCGGATGCGGGTGGCGAGGTCGAGGGCGGCGCGGATCGGGTCGTCGGCCCAGCGGCTGGCGAACGCGTCGTACAGTCGCCAGCCGGCCCGGGTCAGGGTGCGTTGCCGCTCCACGTGTGCCGCAACGCCGTCCGGATGCACCGCGCAGCAGAGGCCGACCGGGCCGTGGTCGCCGACGCACAGGTCGACCCGCCAGCGGCCGACGGGGTAGGCGGGCCGCACGGCCAGCCCGATCCGGGTCAGCTCGACGGCGAGCGCCCGGGTCCAGGACTCCTGCTTGGCGGCTCCCGTCCCGGTCGTGTCCGGCGGTCCGGCAGAGGTCGTGTCCAGCGCTCCGGCCTGGGTGGCGTCCAGCGGTTGTCCGGCGTACCGGAGGTAGTCGCCGACGATGCCCTCCGGCGACCGGAGCGACGTGACCACCGTGAGGTGTTTCCTGGCCCGGGTGACCAGGACGTTGAACAGGTTCGGTTCGGCGACGAACCGGTGCCGGGCCGTCGGGTCGTCGTCGACCAGCCCGAGCGTGGCGATCACCACGTCCGCCTCGCTGCCCTGGAACGCGTGCACGGTCCCGGTACGCAGGCCCAACCGTTCGATCTCGTCGACGTCGTACGCCGCCAGCAGCGCCGTCTCCACCGCGTCGGCCTGGGCGCGAAACGGGCTGATCACCGCGACGCCGCCCTGCGGGGGGCGGGCCGCGAGGGCGGCGACCAGGTCGAGCACGGTCGCCACCTCGGCCTGGTTGACGCCGTCGGCGACGGCGGCGTCGGCGACGGTCACCACGTCGATGGCGTCGGCCCGTTCGTTGCCGGGGTGCCGGGTGACCAGTTCCAGCCGGTCGTCGTAGAACCGGCGGGCGGAGAAGCCGATCAGGTGCGGCGCGCAGCGGTGGTGCTCACCGAGCCAGGTCACGGGTGCGGCGCCGGCCGCCACGTCGAAGGCGCTCGCCCGGCGTACGTCGAGCCGGTCGGTGTAGTGGTCCAAGCCGTGCCGGTGCAGCGTCGCGGTCACGTCGGCGTCCGCGACGAACGACACGAACCGTAGCTGCCGTGGATCGCCGGCGACCAGTGCCCGGCGGGCCCGGGCCAGCACCGGAGCGGCCCGCAGTTGGTCGATGTGTGCCGCCTCGTCGAGCACCACGAGGTCGAACATGCCGGCCGCCGGTGGCAGCAGGTCCTCGACGTCGGTCACCGTGCCCACCCACAGGGGCAGCGCCCGGACCAGCGCCTCGGCGTCCAGCGTGGCGAGCAGTTCCCGGCGGCGGTTGCGTCCGGCCCGCAGTGCGGTGCCCAGGCCGCTGGCGGCGCGCCGGGCGTCTCCGGTCCACCGTCGCGCGCTGGCGGTCTGGTTCCGCAGCGCCGTGCCGACCGCCTGGGCGAGCGCGATGTCCGCCTCGGCCAGCGCGCGCCAGGCGGCGGTCAGGTCGGTGCCGCCGTTGGCGGACAGTCGGGCGGCGGCACGTACCGCGTGTGCGGCGTCCACGGCCGCCCGTAGCTGGGACACGGGTACGGCCGGGCCGGCGCCGGTGAGCCGGTGGAGTCGATGGGCGGCGCGGGACCGGCGCCACCGGGACCACCAGCGCTCGCCGGCTCGGCTCGCGGCGTGCAGGGCGGCGCGGATCGCGTCGAGGTCGGTGTCCGGCTGGAACACGGCCGGGACGTCGTGGCTCAGGGCGGGCAGCAGCGGTTGCCAGTCGGGCAGGGTGGCGGCGAGGCGTTCCTGTTCCAGCGCGGCGGCGATGCCGGCCCGGACCCCGTCGACCCGGTCGCGGGCGGCCGACACGGCACTGGCGTCGTGGCGCAGCTGTGCGTCGTCCACCCCGACGGCGACGCCTCCGGCGAGTTCGGTGGCGATGGTCCCGCGCCGTTCCGCGTCACCGAAGAGCACCGGTGGTGGGCCAGGATGCCGGCGCAGCAGTTCCCCCAGCACCTCGGCGGCGTGGGTCGACTGGGTGGCCACCAGTACCGACCCGCCGCGCGCCACGGTGTCCAGTGCGGCGGCGACCAGGGCGTGGCTCTTGCCGTTGCCCGGTGCACCGGAGACCACCACCACCTGTGCCGTCCTGGTCCGCCGGATCACGTCCCGCTGCGCGGCGTTCAGCGGCAGCGGCGACAGCACCTCGTCCCCGTCGCCGTGGTCGTCTTCGGTCGGATCCGTGGCGCCGTCGCTGCCGAGGTAGAGCCGGCTCAGGGCGGTGTCCGCCAGCCCGGGCCGGCCTGCCCAGCTCAACAGGGTGTCCCGGAGGCGACCGGCGAACACGTCGCGGGTGACGAAGAGCGCTGCGGCGGCGACCCCGATGACGTCGTCGTCGACGCCACGTGGCGGTCGCGCCTGCACCCTGGTCACCTTCGCGCCGACGGCCTCGGCCGCCGCGGTGATCCAGGCGGTGGTGCCGGGGGCCGTCAGCCAGCCGGGTCCGGCCAGCCCCGGTGCGGCCTCCAGCCGGGCGGCGAGTTCCCGGTCCTCGATCAGCGGGGTCAGTTCGAGGTCACCGGCTGGCACGACCCGGTAGTCGCGCCGGCCGCGGTGCAGGCGTACCGGCTGGGCCAGCAGGGGGAGTCGGATTCGTCGCCGCGTGCCGTCCAGGTCGGCGGTGCCGACCAGGAAGGCCAGCCCGAGGCGGAGGATCCGTTCGTCGCGGTGCAGGGCGTCCAGCGCGGCGAGCCGGTCCAGTCGTGCGCCGCGTGGGCCCCGGTGCGGTTCCGGCAGCCAGACCAGCGGTCGGCCGGTTCCGGCCACGTCGAGGATCCGCTCGGCACCGGCCGGGGCCAGGTCGGCGAGCGCGGTGAGGATGGTCGCCGCGTGCATCGCCCGCAGATTCTGCCGTACGCGATCACTGCCGTGCTCCCGTCGGTGGACGCGGCGGTGCCCCGGCGCCCGTGGCGTGGCACATCCGGCCGGAGACCGCCGCGTACCAGGCCTCGACCCGGGTGGCTGGGCGGCGTCGGGCTGCCGGGCCGGGCCGTGCACCTGGCCGGAGGCGATGGTGCGCCCCCTTTGCTCTGCTTCAACCGACGCAACGGATTCACCCCGGAACCTGTGCGTGGGTTGAAGCAGAGCAAAGGGGGCGGAGGGAACAGTGGTGGGAGCCGTCGGGTGGCGACGGCTCCCACCGGGTCGGTGCGGGCTAGCTGGCGTACGTCTCGAACTCGGCGACCCGTGGGGTGCCGGTCGAGCTGGTGATGTCGAAGGTGATCTTGCGGAGGGAGGTCGAGTTGAAGCTGATGACGCCCGCGCCGGTGCCGGTGGCGAGGACGGCGCCGGTGTCGTGGTTGAGCACCCGCCAGTTGCGGATGGTGCCGACGGAGCCGGACGCCTCCCGAATGTTGATCTTCGACACGGTGGTGGCCGAACCCCACTTGATTGAGATCTGGCCGGTCGTGCCGCTCGGTGACCAGGCGGTGTTCATGTTGCCGTCGCGCACGTCGCCGTAGCTGGTGCCGCTGGCCTTGCTGGAGCCGTCGGATCCGGCACCGATGCTGAGGTTGGTGCCGGTGGGCTGGCTCGGCGTCGGCGTCGGGTTGCTGGTCGGTGGCGCGGTGGTGGTGGTCGGTCCGGGGGTCGGGCTGGTCGGCCCGGCGGTCGGGCTCTGCGGCGTGCAGTTGCCGTTGGAGGTGCGGATGCCCTTGTTCGCGCCGGCGGTCTGGCTGACGATGCTCGGCACGCAACTGGCCGCGTCGAGCCGGTACGAGTACGGGATGCTGACGCTGGTGTTGGAGGTCGGGTTGGGGCCGGCCGGGTTGGTGTCGCCACTGCGCGAGGACCAGGTCACGTTGTCGAAGATGTTGCCGCTGACCTGCCAGTAACCGGCCGCGTCGGTGTAGAAGGTGCCCAGCACGTCCTTGGAGTTCTGGAAGTAGTTGTTGTCCACCTTGGCGCGTGCTCCGGCCCGGGAGTTGATGCCGGACTCGTTGAGGCGTACGTAGTGGTTGTTGTAGATGTGGGCGATGCCGCCGCGCAGCAGCGGCGTACGGGAGTCGATGTTCTCGTACAGGTTGTGGTGGAAGGTGACGTAACCGTTGGACGTGTCGCTCTCGCTGGACCCGATCAGGCCACCCCGGCCGGAGTTGCGCAGGATGCTGTAGGACAGCGTCACGTACTGGGTGTTGTTCTTCATGTCGAACAGGCCGTCGAAGCCCTCCGACTCGCCACCGGAGGCCTCCAGGGTGACGTGGTCGACCCAGACGTTGCGGACGTCGGCCTCCATGCCGATGGCGTCGCCGCCGTTCGAGGTCGGCGAGCCGGACTTCTTGACGTTCCGGACGGTCACGTTCTGGATGATGATGTTGCTGGCCTCGCGGATGTGGATGCCGATCTGGTCGAAGACGGCCCCGTTGCCGACACCGAGGATCGTGACGTTGCTGATCTGCTTGAGTTCGATCACGTCGGCGGCGGTGTTGCAGCTCGAACCGGACACCTTGGTGGTGTTGCCGTGGTTGATGGTTCCCTCGACCTGGATGGTGATCGGGGTGCTGCTGCTGGCCCGGTTGCACAGGGCCGCGTGGATCTGGGTGCCGCTGGTGGCGCGTACGGTCTGCCCGCCCGCGCCGCCGGTGGTGCCACCGTTGCCGGTCGCGAAGCCGGTGGCGCTGCCGACCGCGGCCGACGCCTGCGGCGTCGTCAGCGTCACGCAGACCGCGGCTCCCACGGCGGTGGTGGCCAGCCCCGCGAGGAGCCGGAGTGCGACTTGTCGTTTCATCCTCGTCTCACCTTCCTGGTTGGTGGTGGTGTGGGATCTACAGCGGTAGGCGGTCGGCCCCGGCGAGTGGACGGACCACCAGCGGCACCAGCGGAGCCGGCAGCACCGGGCCGTGCCGCAACGTCGGCGTCCAGCCGGCGTCGGGGCCCAGGTCGGGATCGTGTCCGGCGTTGTACGCGGCCACCAGGTCCACCGGGCGGGACGGCGCACCGGCCGAGCTGACCCAGTTGCCCCGGGTGGTGATCGCCGTGCCGCCCCAGTCGTAGAGCAGATCGGCGGAGCTGACGTCGGCACCGAGGGTGAAGTGGTTGCTCTCGGCGTGCACGGCGGACTGGACGCCGACGCCGATGGCGTACTGGAAGCCGTCACCGCCGAGCCGGTAGGCGTTGTTGTAGACGTCCACCTGGCCGAAGCGGACGCGGGGCAGCCGTTGCAGCCCGCCGTCGAAGAAGTTGTGGTGCAGGGTCACGTTGAGCCGGCCGACGTCCGGGCCGACCGTGTTGGACGAGCCGATCAGCATCAGCTTGTCGCGACCGGAGAACCGGTTCCAGGAGACGGTCACCAGGCTCGCGGTGTGGGTGATGTCCAGCGCGCCGTCGTGCACCTGGTAGGGCCGTCCGAAGTACACGGGCTGGGCGCTGTCCGGGTTGTCGCCGTCGGTGAAGGTGTTGTGGTCGATCCAGACGTTCTCGCTGCGGCGCACCGAGACCAGGTCGTACTGCGAGTTCCAGTTGCCGGCCTCGCCGTCGGTCGGTGACCAGGCGGGGAAGCAGTCCCGGGCGTCGTCGAAGGTGATGTTGCGGACGATCACGTTCGTCGCCCGGTCGATCATCAGGGTCAGGCCGGTCAGTCGCGCTCCGCGCAACCCGATGATCGTGGTGTTCGGGCCGACGTTGATCTGGGTCTGGTGGGTCTGGTTGGTCACCGACCGTCGCCGCGCCTCCTCCAGCGGCCCGCTCGGTGCCACCAGACCCCACACCGCCGGGTCGTACGCGGCCAGGTACGCCTCCAGCGAGTACCCGGGATCGGCCAGGTCGGCGCAGTCGAGCAGTCGACCGTCGGCGTCCTCGAACCCGTCGACGTCGCCGCTGACGTACACGATCTTGGCGGTGGCGTTCGTCGCGTTCGTGGCGTTGTCGCCACCGAGCGCCGCGACCAACTCCGCGCGGCTGCTCACCACGTGGATCTGCTCGGCCGCGGCGGCGGATCCGCCGGTGGTGCCGGGACCGGCGGCGGCCCAGCCGTCACCGGCCGGGAGAGCCTGCCGGCCGAGCTGTCGGGCCAACGTGGACAGTGGAGCCCGGACGGCCCGGTCGCGGTGGTTACCGGAGGGCGTACCCGCGTCGTCCGACGGTTGCGCCACGGCGGCGGTGGGGAGGACGGTCAGGGCGATAATCGTCGATGCCGCGGCGGCGGCAAGTCTGCGCATCGGCTCGTTCCGTTTCCTTCGTCGTTGTTTCTTATTAGTGACGAAGGTTACGGTCGCGTTTTCACAAGGGTCAATATTAATGATGTGCAGATTTGTTGCAGTCAGTTCTGTCGGGTGGCATCGCCCCGACATGCTCTGTCGGGAAATCGCTGCTCATCGCGTTGTTGCTGATTCTGCGTGGGTTGGGAATTTGCAGTTTGTTGCGGTGGTGCCTCCTATTCTTGCCCGCCTGGTTCGGCGCGCCAGGGCGCCGTCGCCCACGACACGCCGAGTTCCGACGGCAGTCGGCCCTCGTCGACCACCCGACGTAGCACCTCGTTGATCCCGCGTATTCGCAGCACCCGCTGCGCGCCGGCACCGACAGTTTCCACCAGGTCGCCGTGCAGCAGCGCCGGCTCGGGTGCCGCCCGCAGGGCGGTCAGGACGGCGGTGAACGGGGCGGTCCGGGCCAGCGGCGCGATCAGCGGTGCCTGTGGATCGGCCCGGTGGGCAAGCAGGTTCTCCAGCAGCCCGCGCCGGCCGGGCACCGTGCGGGCGGTGGCCTCGCCGGGCAGCAGCAGCCGGTCGGTCGGGTACTCCAGCACCGCCCGCCCGGCGGCGCCGGTGACGATCACCTCTCCGGCGATGAAGTCCTCCCCGGCGAGGGTCACCGCGGCCACGATCGGTGGTCCGTGCCGAGTCCGTACCCGCAGCGCGGCGGTGTCGTCCACCTCGATCGGCCGTACCCGGTACCGCTCCACCTCGATGCTGACCGGCTCCACCGGTCCGCCACCGAGCGCCTCGGCGACCGCCAGGCACTGCATCACCGCGTGGGCGAGGGGATTGGCCAGCGCGCCGTCGAGCACCGGTCGCCCGTCCAGCAGCCGGCGCCCGGCCCACGGCGCGCGGGCGTAGTAGGCGTCCGGGCGTTGCCAGGCCGCCACCGTGGCGATGCCGTTCACCGCGCCCACCCGGCCGGCCGACACCGCGTCCGTCAACGCGCTCAGGGCCGCCGAACCGAGCGCCTGGAACCCGACCTGTACCACCCGGCCGGTGGTGGCCAGCGCCCCGGACAGTTCCTCGTGCTCGGCGGTGGACAGCAGCGGCGGCTTCTCCAGCAGCACGTCCGCCCCGGCGGTGACCGCGTCCCGGGCGATCCGCAGGTGGGTGTGCGGCGGGGTGCAGATGACCACCACGTCCGGGGTGACGTCGGCGAGCATCGCCCGGTGGTCGGTGAACACCGGCACGCCGGTCGGCACCGGCGCCGCCGGTTCGCACTCGATCGGCCGGGTGTCGACCAGGGCGACCAGCCGGACCCGCCCGGTCTCGTGCAGCGGCCCGATCACCCGACGGTGCCAGCGCCCGTGCCCGTTCGCCCCCACCAGCGCCACCCGGGGCACCTGGGTGCCGCGCGACCCCCGAGTTGCCGTGGTGCGAGCCAATGCGGCGCGGGCGGGGTCGACGCGGGTCGATCCCGCCGCGGCCCCATCAGCCGACGTCACCGTGCACCGGCCAGGGTGGCGCGTACCCCGTGCTGGTGCAGGTCGGTGAGCCAGCCGATCACGTCGGTGCGGACCTGCGCGTCGGCGGCCACCTCGGGCGGCACGACCTCGTCGAGGCCGAGCATGGCATCCACCGCACCCGCCGGGGTCCGTGGCGCGGCGGCCAGCGCGGCTCCGATCCGCTCCGCCAGTGGGTCGTCGAGGGGGAGCGACCGGCCGTCGTCGGCGCTGCCCTGGGCGAACCGGATCCAGGCGGCGACGACCAGCGCCGCCCACCGGGCCGGCCGTCCGGCCGCGCGCAGGTCGGCGACCGTGTGCAGGATGCGCTGCGGCAGCTTCTGCGATCCGTCCATCGCCACCTGGAAGGTACGGTGCCGGATCGCCGGGTTGCCGAATCGTGCCAGCACCTGTTCGCCGTAGTCGACCACGTCCACCCCGTCGGGCGGGACGAAACTGGCGGCCACGTCCTCGGCGATCAGCCGGCGCAGCACGGTGTCCAGGTGCGGCAGCGCGAGGGCCTCGGCGATCGTCTCGCAGCCGGCCAGCGCGCCGAGGTACGCGGTCGCCGAGTGCACGCCGTTGAGGGCGCGCAGCTTCAGCCGCTCCCACGGGCCCGCGTCCGCGCAGAGCACCGCCCCGGCGCGGTCCCAAGCGGGCCGACCGCCGGGGAAGTCGTCCTCGATGACCCACTGGGTGTACGGCTCGGCCGCCACCGCCGCGAGATCCTCGACGCCGAGCGCCCGCTGGGCTGCCGACAGGGTCTGCGCGGTGCTGGCCGGGACGATGCGGTCCACCATGGTGCCCGGGAAACCGACCTGCGCCTCGACCCAGTCGACCACATTGTGCGGTGTGCCGGCGTACGCCAGGGACTGGGTCACCAGGCCGCGCAGCCGGCGGCCGTTGGCGGGCAGGTTGTCGCAGCTGACCAGGGCGATCGGCCCGGCGTCGGCGGCGGCGCGGGCCAGCAGGCCACGCACCAGCAGCCCCGGCACGGTGGCCGGCGGTCGCTCGGTGGTCAGGTCGGCGACCAGGTCGGCGTCGGGACGCAGCGTGCCGGCGGCCGGATCGAGTTGGTACGCCTTCTCGGTCACGGTCAGCGTGACCACCCGGATCGCCGGGTCGGCCAGCAGGGCCACCACCGCCTGCGGATCGGCGGCGGCCAGCCGCACCCCGGCCAGTGACCCGACCACCCGGGTGCGCTGGTCGGCTGCGGAGAGCGTGCTGACGCTGAACAGGTTGTCCTGGTCGGTCAGGGTCGCCACCAGCGCCGCGTTGCGGGGGGCCACGCCGACGATGCCCCAGTCGCCGCCGGCCAGGCCGATCGCCTGCTCGGTGTAGACCGCCTGGTGGGCGCGGTGGAAGGCGCCGAGCCCGAGGTGCACCACGCCGGCCGGCACGGTGCCGGGGCGGACCAGTGGGCGGGCCTCGGCGGGCAACCTGCGCACCGCGCCCAGCCCGAGCCGGGACGCGCCCACGGTCACCGCCATGCCGGGCCGTCCGGGAAGCGGAAGGTGGCGATCGACTCCGGCCGCATGGTGGCGCTGTAACCGGGCGCGGTCGGCAGCAGGTAGCGCCCGTCGCGGGTGCGCACCGGGTCGACGAAGTGCTCGTGCAGGTGGTCGACGTACTCCACCATCCGTCCCTCCAGACTCGTGCCCACCCGCAGGTAGTCGAAGATCGCCAGGTGCTGCACGTACTCGCAGAGGCCGACACCGCCGGCGTGCGGGCAGATCGGCACCCCGAACTTCGCCGCCATTAGCATTTCGGCGAGCACCTCGTTGACCCCGCCGACCCGGCAGGCGTCGATCTGCATCACGCCGATCGCCTCGGCCTGCAACAGCTGCTTGAAGATGACCTTGTTGGCGGCCACCTCGCCGGTGGCGACCCGGCACCGTCCGTCGGTCAGCTCGTCCATCGCACGGGCGATCCGGGCGTGGCCGAGGATGTCGTCGGCGTGCGTCGGCTCCTCGATCCAGTACGGGTCGACCTCGGCCAGCGCCGTCATGTTGGTGATCGCCTCGTCGACGTCCCAGACCTGGTTGGCGTCCATCATCAGCAGCGCGTCCGGGCCGATCTCCGACCGGATGATCCGGGCCCGCCGCAGGTCGTCGGCGGGCGGCCCGCCGACCTTCATCTTCATCGCCCGCCACCCCTGCGCGTACGCGGCCCGGGTCAGCGCCCGGACCTTGTCGTCGGGATAGCCGAGCCAGCCCACCGAGGTGGTGTACGAGGGGAAACCGTCCCGCTCCAGCAGCGCCAGCCGGTCGGCGAGCCCGTCGCGTCCCTTGTCCAGGATCGCGGCGGCCTCGTCGGCGGTGAGCGCGTCGGTGATGTGCGTGAAGTCGACGTTGGCCACCAACTCGTCGGTGGGCAGCTCGGCCAGGTAGCGCCACATCGGCTTGCCGGCCACCTTGGCCCGCAGGTCCCACACCGCGTTGACCAGCGCGCCGGTGGCCATGTGGATGACCCCCTTCTCCGGGCCGAGCCAGCGCAACTGCACGTCGGCGACGAGCGAACGCCAGAACGCCACCGGCTCGGCGGTGATCTCCGCCAGGCCCCGTCCCCGTACATGGTGAGCCAGGGCCTCGACGGCGGCGCAGGTGATCTCGTTGCCGCGGCCGTTGGTGAAGGTGAACCCGGCACCGGTCGGGCCGTCGTCGGTGCTCAGCTCCACATAGGTGGCCGAGTAGTCGCCGCGGTTGATCGCGTCGGAGCCGTCGCCGCTGGCGGCGGTGGGAAACCGCACGTCGTGCACGGTCACCTCGGTGATGCTGGTCATGCGCTCTCCCCGAACTTGAAGACCCGCTTCGGCAGCCGGTACGCCAGGTCGACGATGGTCTCGGCGGCCTCGTCCATGGGCAGCCGGTGCTCGGCGACCAGCCGGGCCAGGAAGCCGGCGTCGACGCGGCGCGCCACGTCGTGGCGGACCGGGATGGAACAGAACGCCCGGGTGTCGTCGACGAACCCGGCCGTGTTGTAGAAGCCGGCGGTCTCGGTCACCGACTCCCGGAAGCGCCGCAGCACCTCGGGGGAGTCCAGGAACCACCAGGGAGCGCCGAGCAGCAGCGCGGCGTACCCACCGGCCAGGGGCGCCAGCTCCCGGGTGAAGGTGTCCTCGTCGAGGGTGTACAGCACCACCCGCAGCCGGGGATCGTTGCCGTACGCGTCCAGCAGCGGAGCGAGCGCGTGCACGTACTCGGTGACCTGCGGGATGTCGCCACCCACGTCGCGACCGTGCCGGGCGTGCAGCCAGCGGTTGTGGTTGCGCACCGCGCCCGGGTGCAACTGCATGACCAGGCCGTCGTCGAGCGACATCCGGGCGAACTCCAGCAGCATGTGGGCCCGGAACGCCTCCGCGTCGCCCGGCTCCGCCGCGCCCCGCCGTGCCCGGTCGAACAGCCTCGCCGCGTCGGCACCGAGATCGAGGGTGCGGGCGGTGGGGTGGCCGTGGTCGGAGGAGGTGGCACCGGCGGCGATGAAGGCGGCCCGCCGCGCCCGCAGGGCGGCCAGATAGCCGGCGTACGTCCCGGTGTCCTCTCCGGCGATCTCGCCGAGCGCGTCGACGTTGCTCGACCAGCCCTCGAAGTCCAGGTCGACGACGTTGTCGGGGCGGAAGGTGGTGACCACCCGCCCACCCGGGCCGCCCCAGCCGTCGGCGGCGAGCTTGGCGTGCCGACCCAGGTCGTCAAGGGGCGACTCGGTGGTGGCGAGCACCTCGATGTTGAACCGTTCGAACAGTGCCCGGGGCCGGAAGCCGGGCTCGGCGAGCCGGGCCGCGAGGGCGTCGTACACCTGGTCGGCGGTGCCCGGGGTGAGCCGGGTGTCGACCCCGAACACCTCGGTGAAGGTCTGCTCCAGCCACAGTCGCGACGGGGTGCCCCGGAACAGGTGCCACCCGGCGGCGAAGCGACGCCAGATCCGCCGCCCGTCGGTCTCCACCGGGCTGCCGTCGCGACTGGGCACGCCCAGTTCGCCGGGGGAGACGCCCTGGCTGAGCAGCATCCGGGTCAGGTAGTGGTCGGGCACGATGAGCAGCTGCGACGGGTCGGGGAACGGCTGGTCCTCGGCCAGCAACGCCGGATCGACGTGCCCGTGCGGGGAGATGATGGGCAACCGCGCCACCAGCGCGTACAGCTCCCGGGCCAGCGCGCGTTGGCCCGGCTCGGCGGGGAGGAGCAGGTCGGGTCTGGTCGAGGTGGGCACGGGCAGCGGCTCCTGTGGTCGGTGTCAGTCGAGGGTGAGCAGGTCGGCGACCCGCACGGGGGCGCCGGTGTCGAAGGACCGGTTGGCGGCCAGGCCGGTGAGCAGGGCCAGCGCCCCGTCCCGGGCGGTCGCCGCGCGGTGCAGCGGATCGGGTACGCCGCCGAACAGCACCTGGGTCATCCGGGCGTCCGCCCCGCCGTGCCCGTGCCGGGTGTAGCCGTCGACCTCGATGCGTTGCGGCGGTGCCCAGAAGGGGCGCAGGGTCAGCGTGGCGGCGCCACCCTCGGCGGCGGCCTGGTCGCCGTGCAGCGCGGCACCCTTCAGCGCGCCCGCGGCCGCCGGGCTGACGAACTCGCTCTCGGTGACCTCCAGTTCGAGGCGGCCCCGGCTGCCGTTGACCATCACCCGGTATCCCTCCCAGGGCGCGTACGCGGTGAGGTGGTAGGTCATGGTCGCCCCGGTGGAGTAGGTGGCCAGCACCGCCATGTCGTCCTCGATGCTGACCCCGGGGGCGAAGACGTTGCGGTCGCGGTGGTAACCGTCCTCGACCTCGGCGTCCAGGTAGAGCTCGCGCAGTCGGGGGTGCTCGGCCAGCCGCAACGCGAACGGGTCGTCGTCGGCGGCCGGCGAGGCGTGCGCCCGGTCGTAGTCCCGAGCGTAGCCGTGCCGGCGGCCGTCGTCGCCGTAGAAGAACAGCCGGCCGGCCGCGTACACCTGCACGGGTGTGGCGTCCAGCCACCAGTTGACCAGGTCGAAGTGGTGGCTCGCCTTGTGCACCATCAGGCCGCCGGAGCTGGCCTTGTCGCGGTGCCAGCGGCGGAAGTAGTCGGCGCCGTGGCGTACGTCGAGCAACCACTCGAAGTGCACCGAACCGATCTCGCCGACCGCGCCGTCGGCCAGCAGCCGCCGCAGCTGCTCGTGCAGCGGGTTGTAGCGGTAGTTGAAGGCGACCGTCACCCGTCGGCCGGTGCGACGTACCGCGTCGAGGATGCGCTGGCAGCGCGGCGCGTCGGTGGTCATCGGCTTCTCACAGACCACGTCGCAGCCGGCCTCCAGCGCGGCCACCACGTACCCGTCGTGGGTGACGTCCACGGAGGTCACCAGCACCACGTCGACGCGCTCCTTGGCCAGCATCGCGGTGAAGTCACTCGCGTGGTAGGTCGGCACGGGCCGGTGGCCCAGCTCACCCAGCCACCGGTTGTGGGCGTCCATCCTGGCCTGGTTGACGTCGGCGAAGGCGACCAGCTCGGCGGTGTCGGCGTGCTCGCGCACCAGCGCCCGGACGAACATCTCGGCACGGGCGCCGGTGCCGACCACGGCGTACCGGGCCCGGGTGCCGGGTAGCGGTGACACGGAGCGATCCTCCTCGATCTTTCTGCAAACCTTTGCATCGAAGTAACCACGGTCGATCGGCTCGCGTCAACGACGGCGGAAAAATCGGCGGCCTTTGCCCCGATTGAAGGGCTTACCTGTGCATGGCAAGCGGTCTGCCGAAACACAGTTGTAACCATCCACCGTTGACAGTGGCACAACCGTTTGCATTAATTGGCGGCACCGTGACCGCCGACACATCGACGAAGGGGGCCTGGATGCCAGTCACCATCAGGGACGTCGCCCGGGCCTCCGGAGTGCACATCTCCACCGTCTCCCGCACCTTCTCGGCGCCGCACCTGGTCAACCCGGAGACCCGGGTACGCGTGCTCGCGTGCGCCGAGGACCTGGGTTACCGGCCCAACCGCGCCGCCCGCGCACTCATCACCGGCCGTACCCACAACATCGGGCTGATCATCGCCGACATCGCCAACCCCTTCTTCCCGCCACTGATCAAGGCGGCGGAGAGCCAGGCCCGCCACCGCGACTACCACGTCTTCGTCGCCGACACCAACGAGGACGCCGCCGCCGAGGAGGAACTGGTCCACGCGCTGGCCAAGCAGGTCGACGGGGTGCTGCTGTGCAGCCCCCGGATGAGCAACAGCCTGATCGAGCAGCTCAGCCGGGAGGTGCCGCTGGTGGTGGTGAACCGGCAACTGGCCGGGCTGCCGTGCGTGCTGATGGACGTCGGTCAGGGCGCCCGCTCGGCCATCGAGCACCTCGCCGGTCTGGGCCACCGGCAGATGGCGCTGCTCGCCGGGCCGCGCGGCTCGTGGACCAGCCGGGAACTCCGGCGGGCGGCCAGCGCCGCCGCCCGGGCCGCGGGTGCGGACCTGACGGTCCTCGGTCCCAACCCGCCCACCGAGACCGGCGGTCTCGCCCAGGCGGAACAGGTCCACCGGGCCGGCGTCACCGCCGTGCTCGCCTACAACGACCTGATGGCGATCGGCCTCCTGGAAGGGCTCGACGCACTCGGGGTCCGGGTGCCGCAGGAGATCAGTGTCGTCGGCGTCGACGACATCTCCCTGAGCCGACTCACCCGCCCCAAGCTGACGACGGTGGCCACGCCAACCGCGGCCGCCGGCCGGACGGCCGTCGACATGTTGCTGCAACAGGACACCGATCTCCCGCGTACCGCGCGGGGCGGCGGTGCCACCGTGGCAGTCGGCGTCCGTCGCACCACCGCACAGGTAATGCTCCAGACCGAGTTGGTCATCCGCGACTCCACCGGGCCGGGCCCCTACGCCGGCCGGGAACGTCCCGGAACCGCTGCCGCTGGCCCGGGCCCGCATCGCCGTGCGGACCCGGGCAACCCGGTCGTGGCCGCCGGTGACGTGGTCGCCTCCTAACGCCAAGGAGTGAGCGCACATGCACCCCGCAACACACCCCACCGCCAGCGCGTCCGACGGGCGCACCTACCGTACCCTCCTGCCACGCCGCCGGTTGCTGCGCGGCCTGCTCGCCGCGGTCGTGGCCCTGCCGCTGGTCGGCGCGGCGGCGGCCTGCGGCGACGACGCCGCGTCCGACGGCAAGACCAAGATTTCGATCTTCTGGTGGGGTGGTGACGCCCGGGCCCAGCTCACCGAGCAGGCGCTGGACCTCTACACCCAGAAGAACCCGGACGTCGTCTTCGAGAAGGTCTGGCAGGCCAACCAGGGCTACTTCGACAAGCTCGCCACGCTGACCGCCGGCGGCAACCCGCCGGACATCTTCCAGATCGACGACAACTTCCTCGCCGAGTACGCGGCCCGCAACGCCACCCTGGACCTGGCGCCGTACCAGGACTCCGGTGCCCTCGACACCTCCAAGTTCCCGCCCAGCCTGCTTCAGTACGGGGTGGTCGACGGCAAGCTCGCCGGCGTGGCCGCCGGGGAGAACACCCAGGGTCTGGTTTACAACAAGACGCTGCTGACCAAGAACGGCCTGCCCGAGCCGACCACCGGGATGAGCTGGGAGGAGCACATCGCCTGGGCCGAGCAGGTCAGCGAGAAGACCGGCGTACCCGGCACCCAGGACCCCAGCGCCGACTACAAGGCGCTCTGGGTCTGGCTGCGCCAGCAGGGCAAGGACCTCTACGCCGGTACCGAACTCGGGTTCACCGTCGAGGACGTGACCAGGTGGTTCGAGCTGTGGAAGGGGGCCCGGGACCGGGGTGCCACGCCGACCCCGGACGTGATCCACGAGGGCAACGCCACCGACATCACCAAGCAGCTCGTGGTGACCGGCAAGTCGGCGACCTCCTGGGTCTGGGTCAACCAGATGCCGGAGTTGAAGAAGAACACCTCCGACGAACTCGGTGTGATCGCCTACCCGGGTGACCCGAGCGGCCAGTGGGCCCGTGCCTCGATGTACTGGTCGGTCTTCCGGGGCAGCAAGAACGCCGACATCGCGGTCGATGTGATCAACTTCCTGGCGAACGACCCCGACGCGGTCAAGCTGCTCGGCACCGACCGGGGCCTGCCGTCCAACCTGGACCTGCGCCGGGTCATCAGCGACGACACCACCGACGAGGCGATGAAGCAGTCCATCGCGGTGGAGACCGAGCTGGCCAAGACGTTCGGCGAGGCGCCGCAGGTGCCGATCAAGGGCCACAGCAAGGTCCGCGCCGAGCTGACCAAGGCCGCCGAGAACGCGCAGTACGGCCGGGCCACCCCCGCCGAGGCCGCCGCCCAGTTCGTCGAGGCATGCAAGGCGGCAATCGCCTCCTGACCCGCCGCACCACCCGGAGAGGAGCAGTTCGTGGCCCTGACCACGGCGCCCGACCCGACCCGACGCGGCACCGGATCCGTCCGGCCCGACGCCAACCGGCGCGGGACCGGACGGATCCGGCACGGTGAAGGTCTGGCCGGATACGTTTTCCTGTCGCCCTGGCTCATCGGTCTGATGGGCATCACGGCGCTACCCATGCTGTTGTCGCTGTACCTCAGCTTCACCGACTACGACATCCTCACCCCGTTGTCCGAGGTGGAGTGGGTCGGGCTGGCCAACTACGAGCGGATGTTCACAGGCGATCCGTCGTGGTGGCACTCGGTACGGGTGACACTCAGCTTCGCTCTGATCGCCGTACCGCTGAAACTGGCCGCGGCGCTCGGGGTGGCCCTGCTGCTCAACCGGGCCTGGCGTGGTGTCGGGCTGTTCCGCGGCCTGTTCTACCTGCCGTCGCTGCTCGGCGGCAGCGTCGCCCTGGCCATCGTCTGGGTCAACATGTTCAACCGGGAGGGCGCGTTCAACTCGTTCCTCGCCCTGTTCGGCATCCAGGGCAAACCGTGGGTGAACGACCCGGACTGGGCGCTGGAGACGCTGATGGTGCTGGCCATCTGGCAGTTCGGCGCACCGATGGTGATCTTCCTGGCCGGGCTCAAGCAGGTGCCGACCGAGCTGTACGAGGCCGCCTCGGTCGACGGGGCCGGCCGGTTCCGGCAGTTCGTCAACGTGACCCTGCCGATGCTCTCCCCGGTGATCTTCTTCAACCTGGTGCTGGAGACCATCAACGGTTTCCAGGGTTTCACCGCCGCGTTCGTGCTCAGCAACGGCACCGGCGGGCCGGTCGACTCGACCCTGATGTACACGCTCAACCTCTACATCACCGGCTTCACCGACCTGGAGATGGGCTACGCCTCCGCGATGGCCTGGGTGTTCCTGATCGCCATCGCCATCATCACGGTGGTCTTCTTCAGCACCGGACGGTTCTGGGTGCACTACTCCGACGGGGAGGACCGCTGATGGTGGCCGGTACCGTCGCCCCGCCGGGGGCGACCCGCCCGCAACGCCCCCGCAGCCGCTCCTGGCTCCGGCTGGTCGTGCTGCTGGCCATCGTCGCGGTGGTGCTCTACCCGCTGTTCTGGATGATCGGCACCTCCGTCAAGTCGCAGGAGGAGATCGTCAACAACATCGGTCTGCTGCCCCGCGACTTCACCCCGGGCAACTACCTCGACGGGTGGACCAACTTCGACGTCAGCTTCGCCCGCTTCTTCCTCAACAGCGCCCTGGTCAGCCTGCTCACCGTGGTCGGCAACGCGGTGAGCTGCCTGCTGGCCGCGTACGCCTTCGCCCGGCTGAGGTTCCGGCTGCGCGGGCTGTGGTTCGCCGTCATGATCGGCACCCTGCTGCTGCCGGGGCACGTGCTGATCGTCCCGCAGTACATCCTCTTCCGCACCCTCGGCCTGGTCGGTGGGGAGTGGCCCTACCTGCCGCTGCTGATCCCGCAGTTCCTGGCCACGGAGGCGTTCTTCGTCTTCCTGATGGTGCAGTTCATGCGCGGCATCCCCCGCGAACTGGACGAGGCGGCCCGCATCGACGGCGCGAACGCGTTCGGCATCTTCCGGCACGTGATCCTGCCGCTGAGCCGGCCCGCCCTGGTGACCACCGCGATCTTCTCGTTCATCTGGACCTGGAACGACTTCTTCCGGCAACTGGTCTTCCTGTCCGACCTGAGCGACTACACCGTCCCGGTGGCGCTGACCCTGTTCATCGACTCGACCAGCCAGAGCGCGGTCGGTCCGATGTTCGCCATGGCGGTGCTGTCCCTTCTCCCGGTCTTCGGATTCTTCGTGGCCTTCCAGCGGATGCTCGTCGAGGGGATCAACACCAGTGGACTCAAGGGCTGACGCTCGCACGGGGCGACGCGAGCCCGGGCGGGACTGGCGGGACACCGTCAGCGACGCCGCCGACCTCGCGTTGCTGGGCATCCTGACCGTGCTGGCCGCGGCGCCGGTGCTGACCGCCGGTGCCGCGATCGGCACCGCCAGCGCGACCGTGCACGACTGGCTCACCACCGGCAGTTGGCCGCCCGCACGGCGTACGCTGTCGCGCTTCGGACGGGCACTGCTGCCGGGCGTACCGGCGGTCCTGGTCGGGCTGGCCGCCGCCGGGCTGCTCGTCGCGGACCTGGTCGCGGTGGCCACCGGCCGCGTCCCGGGCGGTACGGTGGCGCTGGTCGTCACCATCGCCGTCGCGGCGTCCCTGCTCGGCTACGCCGCCGCGATCGTGGTCGAGGTGGGGCGTGCCGGCGGCACCGGGTGGCGGTCGGCGGTCACCCGGGCCGCCCGCGCCTGCCTCGACCACCCCGCGAACTGGGCCGCGCTCGCCGGCACCGCGCTGGTCGTGGTCCTGCTGGGCGTGCTCGTCACCCCGGTGGCGGTGCCGATCCTCGCCGGGTACGCGCTGGCCGCCGTGCACGCGGTCGCCCGCCGTCGACACGTCACCCGCGTGGAGCTGTCGTGACCGACCCACAGCTTTCCGTCGACGGTACGCCGGTCGCCCGGTACGTGCTCGCCCCCGACCTGGACGCCCGGCACGGGCCCCGGCCGTACCTGCATCCGGTGCGCACCCTGGCCGGCACCCCGGTCACTGACGCGCTGCCCGCCGATCACGTGTGGCACCTGGGGGCCTCGCTGGCCGTGCAGGACGTGGCCGGCACCAACCTGTGGGGCGGGCGGACGTACGTGCGCGGCACCGGGTACACCTGGCGCGCCGACCACGGCCGGATCGTGCACACCGGCTGGACGCACCGGGCCGCGGACCGGCTCGACCACCAGCTGCACTGGTGTGACCCCTCCGGCCAGGTGCTGCTCACCGAGCGGCGCGCGCTGGCCGCTGCGGCGGTGCCCGGTCACCGGAACGCGTGGCGGCTCGACGTGACCAGCACCCTGACCGCGCCGGCCGACCGGGACGTGCTGCTGGGCAGCCCGGCCACCAACGGCCGCCCCGGCGGGGCCGGCTACGGCGGGTTCTTCTGGCGGGCGGTTGCCGCCGAGCCACCCGAGGTGTTCACCGCTGCGCGCCATGGCGAGGAGGCGGTCAACGGGTGCGCCGATCCATGGGTGGCGATGACCGGGCGGGCGCCGGAGGGTGGGGCCTACACCCTGGTCTTCAGCGGTCTCGGGCCGGGCGACAGGTGGTTCGTCCGGACCACGATGTACCCCGGGGTCTGTGTGGCCTTCGCTTTCGAGGAGACCGCCACGATCCGCGCGAACACCAGCCGGCACGGTCACTACCGCGTCGTCGTCGCCGACGGCCAACTCGACCGCCACACCGCCGCCGCCCTCACCCGCTGACGCCATCGAAGGCACCACGATCTGTGGCGGTCCAGGTGGTCGACACGCCGCTCGCGGAACTCCCGCACCGCCACGGATTCCTGGCCGCAGCGCCACCGTCGGTCAACCGGCGCCCAGGCAGACGAACGCCGCCGCGGTGGCCCGGGCGGTGCCGTCGCCGGCGGCGACGAATGCCTGCTGGGCCTCGGCGAGGGCGTGCGCCGGTCGGGCGCCGGCCCGCATCCGCCGGTGCAGGTCCAGCATGAGCGCGGTGGTCGGGTCGGCCGGCACCGGTAGCACCGTGGCGATCAGGCACCGGGTGCCCAGGGCCAGCAGCACCGCGGCGAATCCCATCACCTCGTCGCCCGGGCGAATGCCGGTCAGCCCCGACTCGCAGGCGGAGAGCACCACGCAGCCGGGTGGACGGGCGACGCGTTCCCACTCGTACGCGAACAGCGGTCCCCCGGCGAGCTCCAGGGTGGAGAACTGTGGATTGTCCGCGCGGAACGTGCCGTGAGCCGCGATGTGCACCAACCCGGCACCGTCCAGTGCCCGGGTGAGCGCGTCGGCGGTGGCGTCCGCCCCGGTGAGCAGTTGGGCTCCCGGCAACACCCGGGCGAGCCGGCGGACCTCGGCCTGCCCGGCCGGTAGCCGCGGGCCGCTGGCCAGGACCGGTGGTCCGGTCGCCGCCTCGCGTCGATCCGCGCCGAGCCATACCGTGGCCGACGGGGCGACCGTGACGGCGCGACCGGCACAGGTCGGCAACTCGGCCCAGCCGACGGCATGCAGCTCACCGACCGGAACGACCACCAGGGGCCGGTCGGCCAGACGGCGTCGCACCGGATCGAAGAGCTGACGGTCGAGTGCCGCGGCGGCGTGTGCGGCACCGGCCTGCGCGGCGGCCGAGTCCCCGGTGGTGATCAGTCGGCGTAGCCCGAACCGGTGCCATCGGACCAGCTTCGCCGCCTCGGCGAGCGGGCCGAGGTCGTGCAGGCTGACCCGACCGTCGCGGACCAGCACCGCCCGGAGCCGATCGCCGTGCGCCACCAGTTCGACCAGCACGCGCGAGCCGAGCCGCTCGGCCAGGGCGTCCACGGTGGGCGGGGCGACCACCTCGCTCCCGCCGGGCATCCGCCGGGCAAGGTCGCGGATGCGGTGTTCGAGTCGGGCCTGCCGGCCGCGCAGGGCACGTACCGGACGGTCGGCCAGCACCGCGTCCTCGAGCAGCCCGCTGACCATCCTCAGCTCGGCGAGCGTGGCGACCAGCTCGGGGTCATCGGGCGGGAGCGCCGAGCGCATGCGCAGCGTGTTGGCGCGCCACCGCTCCGACCAGGCGAGGACCCGGGCCGGTGCGCCGGCGCGGACGGCGACGTCCAGCCCTTCGGCCGCCAGTTCCTGCCCGTACGCCCCGCTGTGGGCCCGCAGTTCCGTGGCGCCGAGCGAGGTGCGGTGCCGGTCGAGCACGGCCAGTCCGCGCCGGAGGGCGCGGGCCGCGCCGGACTCGTCGCCGCTCAACCGGCGTGACAGTGCCAGGGCGTACCAACCCTGAGCCCGTCGGGGAGCGGTGCCCCGGCCCCGCGCCCGGGCGGCCCGGCCGAACAGCTCCATGGCGCGGTCGGTGCGGCCCGTGGCAGCCGCCAGCAGACCGGCGTCGATGCGGGTGATCAGCGCGGGATCCGGCCAGCCGGTGGCGTCGAGCTGGTCGGCGGTCCGGACCATCGCGGTGAACAGGGCCGGCGAACGGGTTCCCCGGCGGAACTCGGCGCGTAGCTCGACGTGCCGGGCGAACGCGGCCCAGGTCCGGCGGCCCTGGCGCCGGAACCGGGTGCGGGCGGCCGCCGCAGCTGCGGTCGCGGTGTCCAGGTCACCGGCGAGCAACGCGGCCCGGGCCTGGGCCAGCAGCGCCTCGGCGAGATCGGAGGCCATCCCACGGCGGCGTAGTTCCCGGATCGCCACGGCGGCGACCTGCACCGCCTCGTCGACCAGCGGCACTGACAGCAGCAGCTCGACGCGGTCCAGCAGCAACGCCGGCCGGGGCACGGCCAGTCGCCGGTACTCCTCGCCGACGTCGGCGAAGCAGCGCAGCGCGGCCGCGATGTCACCGCGCCGGCCGGCCGCGATCCCACCGTTCCAGCGGGCGTCGGCCGCCGCCAGGTCCAGGCCGAGTCCATGGAAGACGGCCGCCGCCCGGGAGAGGTCGTCCGCGCCACCGACGGTGCCCCGGTGGGCGTTGAGCAGACCCCGGTTGTTGCGGGCCCGTGCCTCCAGCAGCAGGTCACCGTCGCGTTGGGCGATGTCGATGGCGTGGCCGTAGTCGCGAACCGCTTCGTCGTATCGTCCGCGGTAGTGCAGTACCACCCCGCGCTGCATCCGGGCACGCCCGGCGTCCGCACCGGTCAGCTGGGGCAGCGCGTCGGTTACGGCCCGCAGCGCCGCCGCGGTACGGCCGGCGTTGGCCAGTACGTAACCGAGACTCATCTGCGCCAGCGCCCGGGTCCGGGCGGTGCCGGCGGTGCGTACCGCCCGTCGCAGGTGACGTAGCGCGCCGGGTAGATCGTTGAGTTCCCGCAGAGCCAGGCCGATCGCCCGGTCGGCGGTGGATCGTTCGTCGTCGTCGGCGGTGCTGGCGGCGAGCACCCGCTGGGCGATCGCGATCGCCTCACGCGGACAGCGCTGGACGGTGTCGAGCGCCGCCATGGCGGTCCCAGCACCGGCGTCGGTGCTGCCGGGCATGGACAAAGAGTTCCCCATTCATGACGGTGCGTCAATGTCGACCGCCCCGGCTCATCGCCCTCGCCGGCCTGGGCTGGCCATTCGATCAATTGACATCCGCCGATTACTTGGAAGAATCGGGGAGGTCCGGGGGACTTTCGCCGCGTCGACCACCGGTGGCGCGTGCCGCTGCCCGGACCGTTCTTGGAGGACCTCGTGCTTCCTGATCATCGCGTCGCGTCGCGTCCCGAACCCGGGCTGTCCCGACGGTGGCTCCTGGCGGCGTCCGCCCTGGCTACGACCGCGGTGTCGCTCGGCGCCGGACTGCGTCCGCCGCCAGCGCGCGGCGACCTCGACGACGACAAGGCCTACCAGCTCGCGTTTGCCGAAGCGCTCAACGCCGATCGCGAGGTGCGGCGGCACACCACGTCGGGCCGGGAGATCCTCTACCGACCCCGGCAACTGCTGACCGCGGACGCGGACACCTGGCGGGTCGCCGCCTGGCTGCGCAACGGCGGCCACGCGGTGACCGTCGCCGACCGTTTCGCCGGTGTCACCCGGCTGCTGTTCGCCGGGGAGACCGACATTCCCGGGGTGGTGACGAGGCTGCGCGATCCCCGGCAGTGGCCCGGCCAGCCGGTGCCCGCGGTCCAACCGCACCACGTGCTGCTCGGTCTGGGCAACATCATGGGCAATCCGGGCGGACCGCCCAGGACGGTCGCTGCCCTGCCGCCACCGGATTCGGCCCGGCTCGGCGAGGGGGCGGGGGTGACGGTCGGCATCTGCGACACCGGCATCTGGCGGCAGGCGGGCGACGTCCACCCGGAGTGGCTCGGCGGCGCGTACCTGCCGGAGTCCGACGACGAGGACCCGCTCTACGTCCACGGCGACGTGCTCGCCCCGCAGGGCGGTCACGGCACGTTCGTCGCCGGGGTGGTCCGGCAGGCCGCGCCGGGCGTGCGCGTCGACCCGGAGTCGGCGCTGGGCCCGACCGGCGTCGGTGACGAGGCGATGCTGGTGGCAGCGCTCGGTCGGCTCGCGCCGGAGGTGTCCGTGGTGAATCTCTCGCTGGGCGGTTTCACCCTCGACGACCAGCCGTCGCTGCCGCTGGCCAACGCCGTGGCCGGACTACCGTCGACGACCGCGGTGGTGGCGGCGGCCGGAAACGCCGGCATCAACCGACCTGTCTGGCCGGCCGCGCTGCACCGGGTCCTGTCGGTCGCGGCGGTCGCCGCGACCGACACCGGCCCGGTGCCGGCGACCTACAGCGGCTTCGGACCGTGGGTCGACGCCTGCGCCCTCGGCCAGCACGACAGCACGTTCGTCGACGGCCGGTTGCCGTTGCCGGGTCGGCCGACCCGGCGGTTCCGCGGGTTCGCCACCTGGGCCGGTACCTCGTTCGCGTCGGCGTACGTCGCGGGTCGGCTCGCCGCACTGATGACCACCGCCGGCCTGAGCGCCGAGGCGGCACGGCTGGCGTTGCTCGCGGCGCCGCGCTGGCATCCCGACTACGGTGTCCTCGTCGGATGAGCGCCCGGACGGGGATGTCGTGCTGACCGATCGCAGCGCCACCGACCTGGTGTCCGCCGCGACGCACGGTGACGAGGCGGCCTGGGCCGAGCTGGTGCGCCGGTACACCCCGCTGGTGTACTCGGTGATCCGGTCCCACGATCTGGGCGGCGCCGACGCGGCCGATGTCAACCAGACCGTCTGGCTGCGGCTGGTGGAACACCTGAATCAGGTACGCGAACCCGAGGCGCTGGCCGCCTGGCTGGCCGTGACGACCCGGCGCGAGTGCTACCGGATGTCCCGCCTCGGCCGGCGTACGCAGCCGGTGGACCCGTCCGACGGTGCGTTCGAGGCGTACCACGCAACCTGGGCGGACGTCGCGGCGCCGGACGAGGACCTGCTGCGAGCCGAGCGGCGCCAGGCGCTGCGGGAGGGCTTCGCCCAGCTTCCGCCGCGGTGCCAGGAGCTGCTTTCGTTGCTGACCGCCGATCCGCCGCTGACCTACCGGGAGGTCGCCGGCCGGCTGGGCCTGCCGGTCGGCAGCATCGGACCGACCCAGGCCCGCTGCCTGCGCAGGCTGCGCGACTCCCCGGCCCTCGCGTCGTACCTTGAACCGGGCGGGACGACCGGACGGAAGTGGGGTGAACGCGATGGAGCCGTGGCCGCCGGTCGATGACGACCGGTTGAAGGCGGAGCTGGGCGCGGCGCTCTGGGACGCCGGGGGAGTTCCCGAGGAGTACGTCGCGGCGGCGCGGGCGGCGTTCACCTGGCGGACGGTGGACGCCGAACTGCCCCTGGCCGAGCTGATCTTCGACTCGGCAAGTGGGGCGGAGCCGGCCGGGCTGACCCGGTCGGCGGGTTCCGTGCGTACCCTTTCCTTCCGCGGTGGCCCCGTCGTCGTGGAGATCGAGGTGACCGACGCCGGGATCGTCGGGCAGCTCTCCCCGGCCGGCGGCGGTCGGGTCAGCGCCCGCACGACCAGCGGCACCTACGAGGAGGCCCCGGTCAATGAGGTGGGCCTCTTCTCCCTGGGTGCTCCGCCGTCCGGTCCGATCCAGCTCCGGGCCGACGCGGGCGGACACACGGTGGTCACGGACTGGGTCTGCCTGCGCTGACGGGGGCCGCGGGCCGTCCGGCCCGCGGCCCCCCGCGAGGGCGTCGGGACTATCGCCTGCCGGTGCTGATCAGATACTGCACGCCACCGAGGTCGGCCCGCCTCTCGCCGTTGTTGTCCGGCCCGAACTGGGTCACGTTGAACGCGATCTCCCCGTCGGACGCGGCCTCGGCCGAGAAGAGCAGCGAGAACCGCAACCGCTCACCGGGGTTCAGCTCCAGGTTCCCCAGGAAGGCCCGGGTGGGCTCCACGATCTCCACCTGGGTCCGGCCGACCGGTCGTATCCCCGCGCCGACCGCGCCACCGGCCCGCCAGCGCTCGAAAAGTTCCGGACCGAGGTCGACGACGACCCGGCCGCCGATGGCCCGCAGCGGCTCGGCGGCCGCGAAGGTCACCTCGTTCCTGGAAGGCACCCTCAGCGTGTTGCCGATGGCGAAGGGCCGCACGACCGGTCCTGCGCCCGGGTTCAGCAGGACCGAGTCGACGTTGCGCCACGCGATGTTGTTGTTGTGGCTGGCGTTGATGGGGATGCTCGGACCCTCGACGGTCATCGGGTCGGAGTCGGAAATCCAGCGGGCGATCAGGCAGAAGTGACCCGGCCCGGGCACTCCGGTCCACGGGATGGTGACGGTCGTGACGCCCGGGGCGGCGATGACGCTGCTGGCCCCGATCTCGGTCCAGTGGGTCGGCCAGGTCGCGCCGCCGCCGGGCGTGGTCCGGTAGACCCGGAGCACGCCGCTGCCGACGCCGGAGCCGTACGGGCCGGGATTGCGCAGCTTGACGAAGACGTAGTTGGTCACCCCGACGATCGGGTTCTGGCTGGTGGCGCACTCGACGGCGGTCGGGCAGACCTTGATGTCGGGGCTGATCCACAGCGGCTCGAGCAGGTGCGGCTCGACCCCGACATCGGCGGCGACATCCTTGATGTAGACGTCGGTGCGGGCCGTCGCGGCCGCCCGCTCCGACGCCGGGAAGGGTGCGGCTGCGGCTGCGGTGACCGCCAGCAGACTGGTCAGCGTCGCTCCCGCGAGGACGACCAGGGCGGCTCTGCGGACACGTCTTCCTGCACTGCTCATGGCAGGTCTCTCCCATCGACGGGGGCTGGGCCGACGCGGTTCGTTTCCGTACCGTGTCGGCGCGGTTTCGTCATTCAGGAGCGGGAAGACGGGCTGGAAATACGGTCGCCGGGGCACCGCGCTGTCAGATGGCGCGACGACCGGCAAAATGTCCCCGGATCGCGTGGCCCGCGACCTCGGTCAATCAGGCAGCGCCTGGCAGGAGGAGCGGACGACCAGTTCGGTGGGCAGCCGGATGTGGGTGTCCCGTTCGACGCCGGCGATCAGGTCGATGAGCAGGCGCAACGCCTCGGCGCCCATCCGCTGCAGCGGCTGCATTATCGTCGTCAGCGGCGGGTTGACCAGCGCCGATTCCGGGATGTTGTCGAAGCCGATCACGGAGAGGTCGTCGGGGACCGACAGGCCCAGGCTCCGGGCGACGTCGATCGTGGAGATCGCGGAGAGGTCGTTTCCGGCGAAGACGGCGGTCGGGCGGTCGGGCAACGAGAGCAGCTCGGCGGCGGGCTCGGCGGCGCTGTCGACCCGGAACCCGCCGACCCGGACCAGCCGCTCGTCCACCGTCACGCCCGCGTCGGCCATGGCCTGCCGGAAGCCCGCCTCGCGGAGCCGGGACGATTCGAGGTCGGCGCGTCCGCTGATGTGACCGATGCGGCGGTGGCCGAGGGACAGCAGGTAGTTGGTCGCCAGGACGGCACCGGCGAAGTTGTCGGAGTCGACGGTCGGCAACCCCGACGGGCCGGTGTGCGGGTCCACGGCCACGACGTGGAAGCCCTGCTTGGTCTCCACCACGGTCGGTGTGACGATCACGGCGCCGTCGATGAGCGTGCCCGACAACCGGGCCAGCGAGCGGCGTTCCCAACCCACGGCCGTCCCGGCGCCGTCGCCGCCGGAGTACGCCAGCAGTTGGTAGCCGGTGCCGGCGACCTCCACGCTGGCGCCCTTGAGCAGTTCGGTCGAGAACGGCTCGAACTCGGCGACCAGGATGCCGAGCACGTTGGTGCGATGGCTGCGCAGGCTCTGCGCCCCCAGGCTCGCCTCGTAACCGAGTTGACGGATGACCTGCTGGACCCGTTCCACGGTCGCCTGTGCCACTCCGTAACGGCCGTTCACCACCTTGGAAACGGTCGCCACGGAGACGCCGGCCGTACGGGCCACGTCCGACATCTTGACACGCTGGGGAAACGCCACGCCGATGATGATAGAGGGCCGGCGGGCCGGTTACGTAGACGAGTCGAAAACGTTATCGACACCGATTGACACTGGATTACCTTGCTGAAAAACTCGCTCAGGCCGAGCACCCGACTGACTGGTCGAGGAGACATCGATGGCTATAAAGCGCCGTGCAACCACCTTTCTAGCGCTGTCCATGACAACCGCACTACTCGTCGCCGGCTGCGGCGGCGGTGGCGAGAGCGAGGCACCTGCCGAGAGCGAGCTGTACAAGAACCCGGTGACGCTTACCTGGTGGCACAACGCCTCCCAGGACGGACCCGGTAAAGAGTACTGGGCGAAGGTCGCCAAGGACTTCTCCGCGCTGCACCCGACGGTCACGATCGAGGTCGAGGGCATCGAGACCAACCAGCTCCAGCGCACCCGGCTCCCCGCCGCGCTGCTGAGCAACGACCCGCCGGACATCTTCCAGGCGTGGGGCGGTGGCGAGATCCGCGAGCAGGTCGAGGCCGACTACCTCAAGGACATCACCGACCAGGTGAAGGACGAGGTTGCCAACATCGGCAGCGCGGTCGAGATCTGGCAGGTGGACGGCAAGCAGTACGGTCTGCCGTACCGGATGGGCATCGAGGGCATCTGGTACAACAAGGAACTGTTCCAGCAGGCCGGCATCACCGCTCCGCCGGCCACCTTCGACGAGCTGAACGACGCGGTCACCAAGCTCAAGGCGATCAACGTCATCCCGATCGCGGTCGGTGCCGGTGACAAGTGGCCCGCCGCGCACTGGTGGTACAACTTCGCGCTGCGCGCCTGCTCGGTCGACACCCTGCGCAAGGCCAGCCTCGAGAACAACTTCGACGACCAGTGCTTCGTCAAGGCCGGCCAGGACCTGAAGGCCTTCATCGACACCAAGCCGTTCCAGCCCAACTTCATCGCCACGCCGGGTCAGAACGACCCGACCAGCGCCAACGGCCTGCTGGCCAACGGCAAGGCCGCGATGGAGCTGATGGGTGACTGGAACAAGGGCACCCTGGACACCGTCACCGAGGACCAGGAGGCGCTGAACAAGTTCATCGGCTGGTTCCCGGTTCCGGCCATCACCGGTTCCGCCGGTGACCCGAAGGCGGCCCTCGGCGGCGGCGACGGCTTCGCCTGCGCCAAGAACGCCCCGGCCGAGTGCGTCGAGTTCCTCAAGTACATCGTCAGCCCCGAGGTGCAGAAGGGCTACGCCGAGACCGGCACCGGCCTGCCCGTCGCCAAGGGTGCCGAGGACGGCGTGAAGGACCCGGCGCTGAAGTCCATCCTGGAGGCCACCACCAGCGCCACCTACGTGCAGCTCTGGCTGGACACGGCGTTCGGCAGCACCGTCGGCAACGCGATGAACGACGCGATCGTCGCCATCTTCGCCGGCAACGGCACCCCCGAGCAGGTTGTCGAGGCCATGAAGGCGGCCGCGCGCAAGTGACCTCGACCAACCCGACCCTGGACCTCGCCGGCGGCGCTTCCGCGCCGCCGGCGGGACCCCGGCCTGCCCGACGCTCGTCAGCTCGGGCCGCCGAGACCCGACGCAAGTGGTACGAGATCATCGGTCTCACGACACCAGCCGTCATCGTCTATGTGATGTTCGTGCTGGTCCCGATGGGCTTTGCCTTCTACTACAGCCTGTTCCGCTGGCGTGGTGTCGGACCACCCACCGACTACGTAGGCTTCGACAACTACGTCCTGGCGTTCCAGGACCCGATCTTCCTCGACGCGCTGCGCAACAACGCGATAATCGTGTTCGGGTCACTGCTGATCCAGGGGCCGATCGCCCTGGGCGTGGCCCTGCTGCTCAACCGCAACTTCCGCGGCCGTACGCTGTTCCGCCTGCTGGCGTTCGTGCCGTACGTGCTCGCCGAGGTCACCGTCGGCATCATGTGGAAGCTGCTGCTCTCCGACGCCGGCACGGTCAACGCCATGCTGGAGTCGCTGGGGCTGGGCAGCCTGGTGCAGGCGTGGCTCGCCGACCTCGACGTGGTCATCTGGACGATGCTGGCCGTACTCACCTGGAAGTACGTCGGTTTCGCCATCATCCTCCTGCTCGCCGGCCTGTCGAACGTGCCGCAGGAGCTGAACGAGGCCGCCGCCATCGACGGCGCGAGCTGGTGGCAGATCCAGCGTCACGTGACGCTGCCACTGCTGGGACCCACGATCCGGATCTGGATGTTCCTGTCCATGATCGGTTCGTTGCAGGTCTTCGACGTGATCTGGGTGACCTCCGTGCCTGCGGTGCGGTCGCTCGGCGCGTCGGCGACCATGGCGACGTACATGGTGGACAACGGGTTCTTCGCCCGGCTGTGGGGCTACGGCAACGCGGTGGCGGTCATCCTGTTCGCCATCTCGTTCGTCGCGGCGGTGCTGTTCCAGCGCTTCCTCCTGCGTCGTGACATCGAGGGCGCCATCACCAGAAGGGCAAACTGATCGTGGCCGCGAACGCCGTCCTGTCTCCGACCGCCAAGCGTCGCCCGATCTCGTGGGGGAACCCGCTCACGTACGCGCTGGCGCTCGCGGTCGCCGCAGTGTCGATCACTCCGGTGGTCTACGTGATCGTCGGCGGGTTCCGTACCACGCCGCAGATCGTCGCCGATCCGGCCGGCCTGCCCGACCCGTGGGTCTGGGACAACTACTCCCGGGTGCTGACCCAGAGCGACTTCTGGCGGCAGGTGTTCAACAGCGCCGTGGTGTCCCTGGGCACCACCATCGGCGTCGTGGTGCTGGGGGTCTGCGCCGCGTTCGTGCTGGCCCGCTACACCTTCCGTGGCCGTGAGGTGCTCTACACCTTCTTCACCCTGGGTCTGCTGTTCCCGGCCGGAGCGGCGATCCTGCCGCTCTACCTGATGCTGCGTGACCTCAATCTGATCAACTCGTACTACGCGGTGATCCTGCCGCAGGTCGCCTTCGCGTTGCCGCTGACGATCGTGATCCTGCGTCCGTTCCTCACCGCCATCCCCCGCGAGTTGGAGGACGCTGCCGCGATCGACGGCACCGGTCGGCTCGGTTTCCTCTGGCGCATTCTGCTGCCCCTGTCGCGGCCCGCGCTGGTCACCGTCGGTATTCTCGCCTTCGTCACCAGTTGGAACGCGTTCCTGCTGCCGCTGCTCGTGCTGGGTGACGCGAGCCTGCACACCCTGCCGCTGGGCGTGCAGAACTTCTCCAGCCAGTACACCTCCGACACGGCGGGAATTCTCGCCTTCACCTCGCTGGCAATGTTGCCGGCACTCATTTTCTTCACGTTCGCCGAGAAGCAGATCGTCGGTGGCCTCCAGGGCGCGGTCAAGGGCTGAGCGTCAGCGGCACCAACACAAAGGGGTAACACAGCATGACTGAGGTCCGCGAGGTCGTGGGCGGGCCGGCGCCGGTGCCGGCCCAGACAGGATCGGGCCACGGCCGGCCCGACCGGTACGGGTCCGATGGCGAGACGCGCGTACGTGAACTGCTCGGTCGGATGACGATCGAGGAGAAGGTCGCGCAGCTCGTCGGCTTCTGGGAGAAGGCCGAGGGCGAGGCCGTCGCGCCGCTGCAGGGCGAGTTCGGTGACATCGGCCGGCTCGAGGACTTCTCCCGGCACGGTCTCGGTCACCTCACCCGCGCCTACGGCACCCGGCCCGTCGAGGCCGTGTCGCGGGCGTCATGGCTGTGGAAGTTCCAGTCCGACCTGGTGACGGGGACCAGGCTCGGCATCCCCGCGATCGTGCACGAGGAGTGCCTGACCGGGCTGTCGGCGTGGAAGGCGGCCACCTTCCCCACCCCGCTGGCGTGGGGGGCCGCCTTCGACCCCGACCTGGTCACCGAGATGGCCGCGGCGATCGGGGCGTCGATGCGGGCGCTCGGCATCCACCAGGGGCTCTCCCCGGTGCTCGACGTGATCCGTGACCCCCGTTGGGGACGGGTCGACGAGTGCATCGCCGAGGATCCCTACCTGGTCGGCACGCTGGGCACCTCGTACGTGCGCGGGCTCCAGTCGCAGGGCGTGCACGCCACCCTCAAGCACTTCGTCGGCTACTCCGCCTCCCGCGCCGGGCGCAACTTCGCGCCGGTGCACGCCGGTCCGCGCGAGCTGGCCGACGTGCTGCTCGTACCGTTCGAGATGGCGATCCTCGACGGTGACGCCCGCTCGGTGATGCACTCCTACGCCGAGATCGACGGGGTACCCGTGGCCGCGGATCCGACGATGCTGACCGGGCTGCTGCGGGACCGGTGGGGCTTCGACGGCACGGTGGTGGCCGACTACTACGGTGTGGCGTTCCTGAACCTGCTGCACCAGGTCGCCGGTGACCACGCGGACGCCGCCGTGCAGGCGCTGACCGCCGGTGTCGACATCGAGCTGCCCACCGGCGACGCGTACCTGACCCTTGCGGAGTCGGTGCGTGCCGGCCGGATCGACGAGTCGGTGATCGACCAGGCGGTGCTGCGGGTGCTGCGGCAGAAGCTGGACCTCGGGCTGCTGGACGCCACCTTCACCGACGAGCCGGTCCAGGCGGTCGACCTCGACTCGCCCGAGCACCGGGCGATCGCCCGCCGCCTCGCCGAGAAGTCGATCGTCCTGATCGCCAACCAGGACGCGTTGCCGCTGCCGGCGGGCCGCCGGATCGCGGTGATCGGACCGAACGCGGACCGGCAGGGTGCCCTCTTCGGCTGCTACTCCTTCCTCAACCACGTGCTCGTGCAGCATCCCGACGTGGAGGCCGGCATCGAGGTGCCGAGCGTGCTCGACGCGCTGCGCGCCGAGTTCGGCCCGGAGCTCGTCACCTCGGCCCTCGGCTGCGCGGTGGACGACGACGACCGCTCCGGCTTCGAGGCGGCGGTCGCCGCGGCGTCCGCCGCGGATGTCGCCGTCCTTGTCGTCGGCGACCACGCGGGCCTGTTCGGGCGCGGCACCGTCGGCGAGGGATGCGACCGGGACGATCTGGAACTGCCCGGTGTGCAGCGGGATCTGGTCGAGGCGGTGCTGGCGACGGGCCGGCCCGTCGTCCTGGTGCTGCTGACCGGCCGACCGTACGCGATCGACTGGGCGCTGAGCCGCTGCGCGGCGGTGGTGCAGACGTTCTTCCCCGGTGAGGAGGGCGCCGGCGCGATCGCCGGTGTGCTCTCCGGACGGGTCAACCCGTCCGGCCGGCTGCCGGTCAGCCTGCCCCGGTCAGCGGGGGCGCAGCCGTACTCGTACCTGCATCCGACGCTCGGTGACGGCAACGAGGTGACGAACCTGCTGGCGACGCCGGCCGCACCGTTCGGCCATGGGCTGTCGTACACGACCTTCGGGTACACGGACCTGACGGTGCCGGCCACGGTGCCGACCGACGGGGCGCTGGCGGTGAGCGTGCGGGTCACCAACACCGGCGCGGTGGCCGGCGACGAGGTGGTGCAGCTCTACGGCCGGGACCTGGTGGCGTCGGTGACCCGACCGGTGGCGCAGTTGCTCGGCTACCAGCGGGTCCACCTGGCGCCGGGTGAGTCGGTCACCGTCGCGTTCACGGTGCCCACCACCCGGTTGGCCTTCTCCGACCGGACGCTCACCCGCGTGGTGGAGCCCGGTGCCGTCGATCTCTGGGTCGGCACCAGCGCACGCCGCGACGTGGCGGCGTCGACCACCCTGGTGGGCGACGTCGCACCGGTCACCAACGCCTCCGCCCGCTGGACGACCGCCGAGATCAGCTGAGTCCGTGACAGCCGACCACCGCCGCGATGGTGGTCGACCGCACGATCCAGGGCAGTTCCCGATGATCGGGAACTGCCCTGGTGCACATGCGCCGCGCGGCGACCGCACGACTCAGGCGGCACGCCTCCGGCGGCGGTTGGTCGGCTTCGCCCCGACCTTCGGTGCGGCCGGGCGGCCAGGCTCGTCGCCGTTTCCGTTCGGGACGGCCTTCGGCGTGTCGGCCCGCGCCCCCGGGCTGGTGGCACCGTCGACCGGCGGCGGGTACCGGCGCAGCATCCAGGTCTGCTGGCCGAGCGAGAAGAGGTTCGTGGTCACCCAGTAGATGATCACGCCGATCGGGAAGATCAACCCGGAGACGAGCAGTGAGGCGGGGATGCCGTAGAGCATCAGCCGCTGCACCAGCCGCTGCGGCGCATCCGAGGCCCAGCCGCTGCGCAGGATCAGCTGGCGGCTGGACAGGTAGGTCGTGGCGACCATCGTGGCGACCAGCACGGCGGCCACGATCCGGACCGTGGCGCCGTCGGCACCGAGCAGGGCCAGATCCTGCCCTGTGGAGCCGAAGGTACCCGCGATCGGGGCGCCGAACAGCGTGGCCGACGAGGCGCTGTCGAACTGGGTGACCGACCAGCCGTACAAGGTCTTCAGCTGCTCCGGCATCGTCGGCTTGAGATGGCGCAACACGTGCAGCAGGCCGAGGAACACCGGGATCTGCACCACCATCGGCAGCAGACCCATGAGCGGATTTGCCTTCTCCACCCGGTAGAGCTCGACCAGCTCCCGTTGCAGAGTTTCCCGGTCGTCGCGGTGCCGGGCCCGGAGTTCGGCGATCCTCGGCTGCAACGCCTGCACCGCCCGCTGCGACCGGATCTGCCTGACGAAGACCGGGAACAGGATGACCCGGACGGTGAGCACCAGGAAGACGATGCCCAGCACCCAGGACCAGTCCGTACCCAGCGCGGACGCCTCGCCGAACAGCCGCTGCCAGGCGCTGTGCCAGAACAGCAGGATCGCGGAGATGGCGTGATAGATCATGGACATGGAACACCCCTCGACGTGCGACTACGACTGATGTGAGCAGGAACGGTCACCAGCAGCGGTCGCCGACGAGCGGCAGAAATGGGTGAGGTGAGGCTCAGGCGACCGCGAGGGTCGCCGTGGTGGGCGCTCGGGGGCGGGCCCGGCCGGCAGCGTCCGGATCACGGTGGCGGGGCACGCCGGTACGACCCGAGCGCTCCCGCAGCATCCGACGGGTGATCCGCAGGTCGGGGTCGGCCACCAGTGCGGGGATCAGGGCCGCGGCGGCCAGCAGGGCGGTCAGCAGTGCTCCGGTCACCGCCGCCGTGCCGGAGAGCATGCTGGCGGCACCGACGTCGGCCAGTACGCCGACGAGGTGCCACAGCAGGCCGAGCCCGATCACGGGGCAACCATATCCGGTGGACGCCACCGGGGACGTCCGGTAATCGCCGCCCGCCGCGACGCGGCCGGTCGCGGCCCCCGCCTCAACCGTGCGGGTCCGGTTCGGCGCGCAGCGCGGCGCTGGCCCGCACCGCCTTGACGATCGCCGGGATCGCTCCGATCAGCAGCACCAGCGCCCAGACGATCGCGATGACCGCGAAGACCACGGCACCGACGGAGTCGAGGATGCTCACCAGGATCACCGGCACCAGACCGTGCAGGAACCCCAGCACCACCGTGCCGAGCAGGCTGGTCAGGATCAGCAGGACCAGGCCCTTGTTCTGCAGGAACTTCGGTTGGGCCAGGATCAGCAACCCGGCCCAGGCGAGCTTGAGCAGCAGCACCAGGCCGAGCAGCGCCGCGGCCTCACCGACCGGGAAGAACCCCCACAGCGCCAGGTAGGCGAGCGTGCCGAACGGCGGCGCCAGGAACAACGACACCATGATCGTTAGCTCGACGAAGGCGAACACCAGCGCCAGCAGGGCCACGAGGATCAGGACGATCGAGAAGATCAGGGTGGCGACGCCCTGGATCCGGCCGTGCAGCCGCTCCGGCAGCACCAGGCCCAGGCAGAACAGGCCGGTCGTCCAGAGCGCCGCCGCGTCGATGAGCGCCAGATAGCCCGTACCGCGGCCGGACGGCTCGCTGACCTGGCGTACGTCACCGACCTCGACACCGAGGTCGGCGGCGCTGCCGGCCAGTTCCGCGCCGGCGTCGCCGCCACCGAGCAGCAGCCCGGCGCCCACCTCCACGCCCACCGCCAGCACCAGCGCCAGCATCGCCAGCAGCAGGAACGGCTTGCGCAGCCCACCCATTTAGCCTCCTCGCCTCAGTCCCGCGCGATCGTGACGAGGCACCCGGCCGGACAACTCACCAGCACCGTGGTGGCCCGGTCGACGGCGACGCGGGCCACCGCGCCGCTGCCGTCGGCGGCGGGTTCCACCTCGTCGGTGACGGTGAACTCGGCGTCACCCGGGGCCGTCGCCCGCACGCTGAACGCCTGCGGACCGCGCAGGACCAGCGTGCGCAGTCCACCCGGGTCGGCGACGCGCAGTTCGCAGCGGCCGTCGACGACGAACTGCCCGGTGGCCGCCAGGCAGTCCGCGTCCACGCTGGCCGGATCGACGGTGCCGCGTCCGCCGCCGGCCCGGCCCAGCAGGTCGACGAGCGGATGCCGGGCCGTCGGGTCGCCCCGGTCGTCGCGGCCCGCACCCACCGCCACCGCGAACAGCACCACCAGCAGTACGCCGAGCGCCGCCAGCAGTGCCTTCTGCTGTCCGCTCATGTCGGCACTCCGCTTCGCTGCGTGCCGTCATGAGACACCGCCGCGCTGAGTTGATGATTCGCTCGCTGCCGCTCGCTCACCGCTGGTCCTCCGGCCCGACCTCGGTGAACCGCAACTGGTCGACGCCGGCGAAGTAGCGGTTCGTGCTCTGCGTCTTGCCGATCACGACCAGGGTGATCTCGTGCGTGCCGGGGCCGAGCCGTACCCGACCCACGTCGACCCAGTCGGTGACCCGCACCTTCGGACTGAAGCCGATGAACGGGTCGCCGACCTGCCGGCCGTCGATCAGGAAGACCGTGTTGGCGTAGTCGAACGAGGTGGTCAGCACGGCGGAGAACTGCCAGGTCGCCTCGGCCGGCAGCGCCACCGTGACGGTCAGCCGGTCGTTCACCGCACGACCGAGGAAGAACAGTTGGGCGTCCTGCGACCAGGTCACCTCGCAACAGTTCTGCTGCACCTGCACGGTGGCCCCGGAACCCGACGGCGACTCGACCCGCGCCCCGGTCGCCAGGGTCTCCGCCTCGACGGTCACCACCCGCGCCTGCGGTGGCGGCTCGTCTCCGCCAGCCACCAGGAACACCACCACCGCCGAGACGATCAGCACCAACGCCGCGGCCGCGGCGATCCAGGGCCAGGGCGTACGCTTCGGCGGCGCCACCGCGCGTACCTCGTAGGTGACCCGGCCACTGGAGCGGGAACTCTCCTCCGGTGCCGTGTTCGCCGAGTACGCGAACCCCGTCATGTCGTAGCGCCGGGGTGGGGTGCCCGCCGGCACGGCCAGGCGGACCAGGAACGACACCGAACCCTGGGCGGGTACCACCCGCTGTGGCTCGGTGACGGTGAACCACGGCCGTTGGCTGCCCTCGCCGGGTGCCACGTCGAACACCACGGTGTCCGGCGCGACGCCCGGGTTGGAGACGGTGAAGGTCAGCTCACCGGCGTTGCGGGCGTCCAGGGTGAACTGCTCGGCGGCGGCGACAACGGTCCATTCGGTGGTCATGACGGCTCCTCGGGAGCGGAAACGGAGGATGACGGTGCGACGACGGGTGACGGCACGCTGGCCCGCCCGACCGCCCGCTCGGCCGGGGCGTCGCCGACCGTGACCTCGGCGGTGACGGCGGCCGGCTTCTCCGCCGCCACGATCCGGTCGACCAGGGCCAGTTGGTCGGCGGCGGCCGGGGGCACCCGGACGACCAGGTGGAACGGCCGGTCGGCTGGCTCGTCGAGGACGAATCCGGTGACTCCGGTGGCCAACTCCAGGGCGGTACGCAGACCGTCCGGGGTGCCCCGCCAGGCGGCCAGCGCGGCACCGTGCGTCACCAGATCCCGAAGGCGGTTCAGCGGCAGCGGCAGCGGGACGTCCCGCCGGGGCGCGGTGACCAGGTGGTCCATCGCCACCCACCGGGCCAGGTACGCCACCATCGGCGCCGGTGCCCGGTACGGCGCGAAGAGCGCGTCGACCTCGGCCAGCACCGCCTCGTCCGGGGCGTGCAACGCCTCCATCACGTCCAGCAGCGCCCCCAGCACGCTGCCCGGCCCGGCCGCCTGCTGGTAGGCCGTGGGCAGCAGCCGCTCAATGCCCGCTCGTCGCATCCTGCCGCACCACCTCGATGTCGTGCTCGCCGGAGCAGAGCAGCCAGGTGTCCGGGACGGTCACCACGTCGGCGGTGGCCTGGTTGGCGCTGGCCGACCACTCTGTCGCGTCGCCGCTGCGGTGCACGCCGCGCTCCCCGCCGGCCAGCACCAGGCGGTCCGCCGGGCCGGTCGCGGCGACCGCGTCGACCGGCATGAACCGGGTCCGGTCGCGCAGCGGCAGCCCGCAGTTGACCGACACCGACATCCACTGCGGTTGCGCGGACAGCGTGTCCAGTCGCAGCACCCCGCCGCTCTGCGTCGCGGCCAGCGCGAGCGGACCGCTGAAGGCGAGATCCCGGCAGGTGCCGCCGAGCCAGCCCGCCGACAGCGCCTGCCACTTCACGTCGGATTCGAACAGCCGGGCACGGAAGCAGCCCTGGCCGGGTCGCTTCGGATCCGGTTCACCGGTACCGCTCCACAGCAGGGTGGCCGGTCCGTCGTACTGCACGGCGAGCACCCGGTTGTCGACGTTGGCCAGACCCACGTGGCTGAAGCTGCCGGGGCGGCCGGCGTTGCCGGACAGGTACACCCCGAAACCGGCCTGGGCGGCCACCGCCACCCCGGCCGCGCCGCGCTCGGAGACGAACGCCCGCACCGCGTAGAAGCCCCGGTCGGCGTCGGCGGGGTCGACCAGGATCTGCAACGGCACCGAACCGGGCAGCAGGGACACCTCGTACAGGCCGGTGTCGGTGGCGAGCAGCAGCGCACCCGCGCCGTCCCGGTCGATCCAGGCCAGATCGCCGACCCGCGAGTCCAGGTCGGCCAGCAGCGACCAGGTCTCGCCCAGATCCGTGCTCAGGTGTACCCGGGAGCCGCCGTCGCTGCGGACGGTCGCCACCGCCACCGAACCGGCCCGGGGCACGATGCCCGGTCGCACCGGCGCGGGCGCCGGCACCACCCGCTGCACGGTCTCCCCGTCGTCGAAGCGTCCCGCCGGCTCCCAACCGGCCCCCGCGTTGGTCGAGCGGAACAGCACCGCCCCACTGCCGGCGTACCAGGTGCGCGGCTGGTACTGGTCGGCCGCGAGGGTACGCACGTGACTGTCCGGTGTCTCGTCGACCTCGAACCGCACCGACTCGACGTAGCGCACCCCCGGCTCGGCGTGCTCCAGCAGGCGGTACACGTTGGACGCCCGCAGCGGCTCGCCGAACGCCCAGCCGGTCGGGTTGAGCGTGCTCGGCAGCGGGCTGAGTGTCTGGTGCAGGCGGTCGTGGATGCGCCGGCGTACCGCCTCGACGTCCTCCTCCCGGCGGACCACCACCCGGGCCCGGATCGACACCGCCTTGTACCGCGCCCAGCTGGCCCGGCAGGCGGTCCCCAGCGAACGGCGGCGCTCCAGGTCCGCCTCGACCCGCAACCGGACCTCCTCGACCTCGTGTTCCCGCAGCACCGCCACCGGCAGTTGGCCACCGGGCCGCGCGCCGTCCGGCACGTGCGGCACCAGCACCACCTCCACCTCGCCGGGGCGGGCGAAGCTGTAGACGGCGGCCCGGGTGAAGGCACGGGCGCGGCTCACGCCACCGGCGGCGGTGGCGAGCACCTCGAAGTCCCGGGCGGTCACCGCGCGCTGCTGGGCGAAGAAGGCGTACGGCCCGCGCAGCAGCACCGACTCCATGGCCTCCATCTCCCGGCCACCGGCCGCCGGCAGTGGGTTGACCACCTTCACCCCCGGCAGCGGATCACGCAGGCCGGTCAGGGTGCCGGCGGCCACGTTCCCGGCCGGTCCGCCGCCCGCGCGGTACCACAACCGGACCTGCCGGCCCGCCGGTGGCACCGCCGCGACCGCGCCATCGCCGGATTGCGCCGTCCCGTCGTCGGTGACCCGCAGGTCCAGCGCCGGTGCGAAGGTCACCGTGCCGGAGCACCGGTCCACCAGGTACGCCTTGTCCTGCGGGCCGAGCCCGGCGAAGCTGTCCACCGCGCGCCAGATCTCGAAGGTGCGCCCGTCGTGCTCCCGAGCCGCGGCACCCAGCTCCACCGAACCGGTCGGCACCTCGACCCCGAGCAGCAGGTCCAGCGGTTCGGCGGTACGCGCCAGCGGCGCCCGCCCGGCGCGCAGCACCTGCCCCGGCTGCCCGGTGCCGACACCGAGCAGTTCCGCCTCCACCGGCTCGCAGTGGTGCATCCGGACGGTCACCTCGCGCTGCCCTGCGGCGAGCAGTGCCGGTTCGCAGGTGACGAAGACCACCGGCCGTGGGTCGGCCCCCCGGGCGGCGGCCACCCGGGTGCCGGCGGGGATCCGCAGCGGGGCCTCGTCGCCGCCGGTGCGGGTGAACCGGACGTCCGCCCAGGCCGCCGCGGGCGGGTGTCGGCTCACCCCGAGCAGGTTGAGGAAGGCGACGTACGCCTTCTCCGGCAACTGGTTCAGCCGGTAGATCATCACTTCGGTGAGGTGCGCGAACGCCTCCAGCAGCGCGACACCGGGGTCGTGTGCGGACAGGTCGGTCCACCCGGGGCAGGACTGCCGGATCCGGTCCCGGGCCTCGGTGACCAGGTCGAGGAAGCTCCGGTCGTCCAGGTGCGGCACGGGCAGCGTCATCGTGGCTCCTCGGTGTCCGGGCCGGTGCTCGGCCCGACGGGCGGGTCGTCGTCGGCGGGCAGCAGGTCGACCGAGAAGACCAGCTGACCGGGGGTGAGGCTGGCCCGGATCCGGTAGTCCAGCCGGATCACCAGCCGCCACGGGTCGTCGGAATCCGGTCCGGCGTCGACGTCGAGCACGTCGATGCGGTGCTCCCAGCGCGCGATGGCCGCGCGGACGTAGTGGATGGCCAGCCCGGCGGTGGTGTCGTCGTTCGGCGCGAAGACCAGCCGGTGCAGGCGGGAGCCGTACCCGGGGCGCATCAGCCGCTCGCCCGGCGTGGTCGACAACAGCAGGAACAGTGCCTGGCGTACCGTCTCGTCGCCGTCGGTCATCGCCAGGCCGCCGGCCGCGGTCAATCCGAGCCCACCGCCCTGACCCGGGTCGAAGCCGGCACCGACGAACCGGATCGCCCTCACGTGTCGGCCCCCACGAAACGCTGCCGGGGATCGCGCACCCGGTAGGTGAACTGGCCGGGCGGACTGCCGTTGGTGAACCCGGACAGGTGCGACAGCACGACCCGTCGGCCGCCGACGCGCACCCAGTCGCTGTAGCCGGCCCGCACCGCCTCGGTGCCGGTGCACGGCTTGACCGTGGCGCCGTAGTTCGGACAGGCGACGATCTCCCGTCCCTTCGGGTCGTCGGCCACCAGCACCGGTACGCCGGCCACCGTGACCCAGCCCTGGGACGCCCGGTTGCGGACCCGGCCGTCGTGGCTGCACCTGATCACCGAGTCGCGGTGGATCCAACGCATCAGCTGCCTCCTTCGTGGTGGGCACGGGCGAGCGCCCGGGCCTGCTCGGCGGCGGTCTGCGGGTCCTCGACGGCCTCGGCGTGCAGGAAGTCGACGCTGCGGGCCCGGACGACCATCGCCCGACCCGGCGCGGACAGCACCAGATCCGTCGCGGCGTGCAGGGTGGCCAGCTGCGGGGTCAGTTCCAGCCAACTGCCGGCGTCGGTGCTCAGCCGCAGGCTGCGCGTCACGTCGTCGACCACCACCTGCTGACCACCGGCGGTACGCAGCGACCAACGCCGGGCCCGCCCGTCGTCGACCCCGGTGTCGTACGGCTCGACGGTGCCGAACAGCGAGCCGAGCACCACGCCGGAGGTCGGCTCACCACCGGGCAGCGCCACCAGCACGCTGTCCTGCGGATCGGGCAACGCGACAAGCCCCTTGCCCCGGCCGGCTCCCGGGCACAGCACCGCCAGCCAGCCGGCGTCCGCCCCGCCGTAGGCGGGCAGTTCCACCCGCACGCGGCCCAGACCGTCCGGGTCGGACACGTCGGTGACGGTGCCGAGGGTGACCACCGCCGGTGCCGGCGACCCGGAACGTGGCGCCGGCGGCGGCATGGTCGAGAAGCGACTCAGGTGACCGTTGGCGTCGACGGTGTGCACCACCTCCGTCACCACGTACGTGCCGGCCACCGGCGCGGCCACCCCGGTCAGCCGGATCCGCCGGCCGGGCCGCAGCGCGGGCGTGCCCTCGGCGGTCCCGTCGGCGGTGACCAGGGCGGCGGCCCGGGTGTCGAGCCGAGCCTGGGCCAGTGCGGCGATCTCGTCGTCGCTACGCCCCGGCTGGTCCAGGGCGGTACGTGGGCCGTCCGCGCCGACCTTGGCCGGATCGGGATCCGTCGGGGTGCGGCGCCCGCAACGAGGGGTGTCCACCCGCTGGACGATGGGTTCGGCGCGCTGCGGGTGCCAGCCCAGCACCGCGCTCTCCCCGGCGGCGCTGTCGGCGTTCACCGACAACCGCAGGCCGTGCACGTCGCGGCCCAGTTGCAGGGCGATCGGCTCGCCGTAGCCGTCCAGGGTGACCAGTCGCAGCACGTCGCCGTCGAGGATCAGGTGCAGCCCGGCCCGGCCGGTCACCTCGACGAGCAGGTCCAGGTCGTTGGGCCGGTGGTGGGGCAGCCGGTCGAGGTGCGGGCCGTCGACCTCCGCCTCGACGCGCAACCCCAGGTCGGCACAGAGTTCCGTGGCCAGTTCGGCGGCGGTGACCGACTCGAAGACCCGGATCCGTTGTCGCTTGCGCAGCCGGTGCAGCAGGTCGTACCCGCGAACCCGCAGGACGGCCGTACCGTCGGCGGCGTACTCGACCTCGACGGCGGTGACCTCCCCGGTGAACAGCGCCTCCGGGTGCCCGTCGAGCCGGACGTCCAGGCTCGCGCCGATCCGCACCGGTCCGGTCAGCGCGGCGGTGCCGGGCCCGGTGCGCAGCGTGGCCTCGCACTGGGTGGGCAGGTTCAGGCGGGCGGCGACCCGCACCGAGGTGACCTGGCCGGTCACCGCGTCGGGCAGCGGTCTGCCGCCGAGCAGCACGGTCAGCGCCCGGGGCGCGGCGGCGGTCACGATCCGCTCCCCGAAGTGTCGGCGGCGCTCGCTCCCGACGGCGCGGTGCCCGGCAGCGGCGGTACGGCGAGCGCGGTGCCGGCGGGCACGGCCAGCGGGTCGGTGATCCGGTTGTGCTCGGCCAGCAGCCGCCACCGCAGCGGAGAGCCCAGCGCGTCGTGGGCGAGCAGGTCGAAGCGTACGCCCGAGGTGTCGGCGGCGGTGCCGTCGCCGGCGGCCACCACGGCAGTGCCCGGGGCGACGGTGGGGGTCTGCGCGGCGGACAGCTCCTCGGCGAAACCCTCCTCGGCGCGGCGGGCGTCCTCGGCCACCCGGACCAGCTTGAGCCGCAGCCACGAGCGACGCGGGGAGCCGGTGGCGGTGAACGCGTCGAAGCGCTCCGCCACCGCGACGATCACACCGGGCACGTTCCAGGTCTTGCCCCAGACCATCCGCACCAGCGGGGGCCGCAGCCAGCCGTGTTCCACCGCCGAGTTCTCGGCCAGCATCCAGAGTGGTCGGGTGAGCGCCCGCACGTCGGTGGGGCGGACCTGCCCCTCGGCGAAGTCGATGTCGAAGAGCAGGTCCAGCACGAGTTCGGTGCGGCCGCCGCCGGTGAAGAGCAGTGGGTCGTCGGCCAGCCCGACGCCGGTGAGCTGACCGTCGGCGCCACCCCGCTGACGCACCCCGGCGAGGCGGGTCACCTGCACCGTCTCGGGGTTGAGCAGGCAGTCGATCCGTTCGCCGCTGTCGATGAGGAAGGCCACCCGTTGCATCAGCCACCCGCCTGTTCCCCGTCGAGCCGCCGCATCCGATGCCCGTCGCCGCCGACCGGCTCGGAAACCGTCCACAGTGCTTGGTCGTCGGGCAGGGCCGGCCACGGGTCGGGCGCGGTACGCCCACCGCGCGGCGGCGGTGCCGACTCCAGTTCCGGCCAGCGCAGGTCCGCGCCCACGGGCCAGCGTCCGTCGCCGGTGGGAAGCCCACTGCCGGGCCAGCGTCCATCGCCGGTGACAGGCCTGTTGGGGCTGGCGCCGGGTCGGATCCGGTGTCCCGCCCAGCCGTCCCCGCCCGGCAGGCCGATGTCGGTTGTCCGCTGATGTTCGGCCACCAACCGGAGCACCGCGCGGTGCTCCGGTACGGCCCCGGTCGGGCGCGGCTCGCCAGCTGCCTCGACGTGCGGGCTCGCGGGGCCGGTGTGCGGGGCCGGGCCGGTGAGCCGGGGTGCCGGGGCGTGCGGAAGCGCGGGCCGGGTCGTGGCCGGAGCTGCTCCGGGCCGCTGCGGAACGATGCGGAACCGGGCCCTGGTCGTGGCCCGGTCCGTCCCCGTCGATCTCCACACCGGCTCGGCCGGGCCTCGATCCGGCGCGGGCGCCGCAGCCCCGTCGTGGGTATCCGTCACGGCTGTCGCCGCCTCCTGCGCTTCCCGGCCCCTGGTCGCACCGCGCCACCGCTGGCGAACGTCGCCCAGCCCACCCGGATCGTCCGGCCCACCCGGACCGACTGGCTCGCCCGGACCGCCGGGTCCGGGGGTCTCCGGACCGAGCCGGGATGTTCCCCTGTGGTCCCTTTGCTCTGCTTCAATCGGCGCACCGGTCGATGTCCGGATACCGGACGTCGGGTGATGCGTGGGGTGAAGCAGAGCAAAGGACGTGGGGGAGTGGGTGGCGGGTGCCGGCCCGGAGGCCGGGCGGTGATCGGCCGACCACGGGTTCGCGTCGGCGGCCATTGCGGGATCGGCCGTCGCGCCGGGTCGGTGAACGTACCGCCCGGCTGGGTCGACCGACGTGACGGGTGGATGCTCCGGACCGTCCGCGCGTATCTCGCCCGACGGGCCGGCTGGATCCGCGTCCGGTCGGCCGACACCGTCCGGCCCGTGGCCGGCAGACCCCTGGTGGTACGCGCGGTCCGGCGCGGACACGACGTCTGCCGGCGGGGCGAGGGCCAGGTCCCGCAGCAGACCGGGGGCGTGGGTGGTGACCACCCGCAGCCAGTGCTCGGGCGGCTGCCCCGGTCGCCGAGGCCGATCATCGGGCCCGGTGGTGACGGATGCGACGGTCCGACCGACGGTGCCTGACCGTCCGGACGATCCGATCGGTGGCACCGGGGCGGTGGCGTCGACCGCACCGGCGAGACGGTCCACCGCGGCCGCCGCGGCTCGGAGGCGATCGGCCAGCCAGTTACGCGGGCGTCGGCGCGGCACCACCGGCCTCCAGTTCCAGGCTCTCGTAGCGCAGCGTCAGTGCCGCGATGGCGATCTCCTGCCCGAGCGTGTTCAGGTGGGCGCCACGCCAGTTGGTCGGCCACGCGTTGATCAGGTTCCAGCGCAGCACCTCCGCCGTGCCGGCGGCGTCGAGCAGCACCACCGAGACGTTGCGGCGGCTGACCGTACCTCGGGCGACCGCGTGCACCCAGTCCCACAGCTCCCGCGACGCGGTGAGGCCGAAGTGCAGGGTGACCGGCCCGTACTCCACCTGGCCCGGGACCATCCGGATCCGGTCGTTGCCCTGCTCCCGGTACGGCACCGCCGGAATGTTCACCTCCAGGCCGCTGACCTCGGTGAAGTGGCCGTTCGTCACCCCGTTCACCAGCAGCTTGAAGTTGTACGCCCGGTACGGGTCGACCGGGGTGCCCGGCTGTGGGGTGGCCGTGGTCGGCATGTCAGCCTCCAATCGTCTCGGTCTCGGTGCCGCCGGCCCACTGGCTCAGCTTGAACACCACGAACTCGGCGGGCTTGACCACGGCGATGCCGATGTGGGCGACCACCATCCCCGCGTCCCGGACGTCGGCCGGGTTGGTCTCCTCGTCGCACTTGACGAAGAACGCCTCCTCCGGCGTGCGTCCCAACAGCGCACCGTCGCGCCACACCCGGGTGAGGAAGGCACCGATGTCCCGCCGGATGGACCGCCACAGCGTGTAGTCGTTCGGCTCGAACACCATCCACCGGGTGCCGTTGGCGATGGCCTGCTCGATGGCGATGGAGAGGCGCCGGACGTTGAGGTAACGCCACTCGCTGGCCTCGGCGGCGAGGGTACGGGCGCCCCAGACCCGGATGCCCTCCCCGGGGAAGTAACGGATGACGTTGACGCCGCGGGGGTTGAGCACGTCGTGCTCGGCCCGGGTGACCAGGTGGCCCAGATCCACCGCGCCGCGTACCGGCTCGTTGGCGGGCGCCTTGTGCACGCCGCGCAGGGCGTCGGTACGGGCCCAGATGCCCGCCACGTGCCCGCTCGGCGGGGTGAGCACCAACTCGCCGCTGAGCGGGTCACGGACCCGCAGCCACGGGTAGTAGAGGGCGCCGAAGTCGGACTGCCGGGGTCGGTGCGCCACCGGACCACTCCCGCCGCCTCCGCCGCCGGAACCGGCGGGGGTGTCCGGCTCGGTGGTGTCGGCCGGTTTCGCCGAGCGGCCCGAACCGGGCGTGGCGACCCGGGTGAGGGCGGAGATGTCGTCGATGTCGGGCGCCGGGTCGCAGATGGCGACCATGGTGCGGGTGCGCTCGGCCATGCTCAGCAGCGCCTCGTGGGAGACCGGGTCGTGGAAGCCGGGCGCGGCCAGGATGGAGATCTCGTCGACCGCTTCCAGCAGGTCCAGACCGGCACGCTTGCGGCCGGTGCCGGAGACCGCGCCGCCCTCACCGACGTTGACCACCCAGCAGCGGGTGCCACCGTTGTCCAGGAAACCGAAGACGGCCCGGGCCAGCGGTGTGCTCTCCAACTGGTCACCGTCGGCGTACAGGCGGAGGAAGTCGGTCCAGTTGTTCACCGCGAGGGCCGCACCGAGATGGGCGGTGCGGTCCGGCGCGACGCCGACGAAGGCCGCAGTGCTGGTGCCGACCGGTCCGATCGGCCGGGCACCGCTGGGCACCTCCTCGACGTAGATGCCGGGCGAGAAGTAGGTGGGCATCGGTTCCTCCCGTGCGGGTCGGGTCGGCGGATCAGGGTGTCGGTGGCGCGCAGACGATGACGATGTCGGGTTCGGCCGGGTCGATCTCGGCGGTGAGCACCTGCCCTCGACCGGTGAGCCGGAGTCGGACCGGTGCCGGCCGGTCCGGGTCGTGGGGGACGCCGACGAGCCGGAAACGTCCGGCCGAGTCGGTCCGTGTCGCGTACGGCTGGCCGACGACCTCGACCCGCATGGACGCGAGGGGCTGCTCGGCCGGACCGACGACGCGTCCGTCGAGGGACACCATCTCCAGCTGCCGCAGCCGCAGCGGTCGTAGCACCGGTGCGGCCGGCCGGGTCGGGTGGGTGACCTGCACCGGCACGTCGATGAGCACCGCCGGCCGGGGCGGCGCGCCGAAGGCCGCCCACAGCGCCGGGTCGCCGGCCTCCAGCACCAGCGTGCGACCGTCCGCCGCGGTGGCCGCGACGAGCACCCGGTCCAGTGCGGCCAGGGACTCCGGGCCACCGGCGGCCAGCAGGTAGCGCACCGTGAACCGGTACGGTTCTGGTCCACTGCCGGTGCCCCGGGTCTGCCGGGCCGGCCGGATCTCCAGCGGCCACAGGGTCAACCGGCCCGGGTCGGCATCGGGCCGTGGCGGGCCGACCGGGACGGTGTCTCCCACCGTCCCGGCCAACCACGCCGTCACCTCGGCGGTGGCCGTGCGGATCGGACCGTCGTCGGTCATCGCGGCGGCGTCCCCTGGATCCGGTACGCGATGGCCTCGTTCCACACGTGCGGGTAGACGCCGATCTCGAAGTACCGGGTGAAGCGGTTGATCGGTGCGCCCGTGTGGTCGTGGTAGAGCAGCCAGATCGGCGCGATGGTGAACAGCACGTAGTTGGCCACGACCAGCGGGATGTACAGCGGACCGAGCAGCCGGGCCTGGAAGATGTGCACGTCCTCGTGGCGCTGGATACCGGGACCGGAGCCGGCGCAGACCGTGCCGAGCGTGGTGGCGTAGCGGGGAGAGACCCCTTCGACCACGTTCACCCGGCAGCTGTGCCGGGAGGTGACCCGGTCCAGCGAGTGCCCGAACACCAGGTGCAGAGCCAGATAGATCGCGCCGACGAGGGTGTTCAGCAGGCTCCAGGTGTGATCCACGATGAAGAGGAACACCCCGCGCGGGCTGGCCGCGTAGACCTCGGCCGCGGCGACGGCCCAGCCGAAGACCGTGCCGACGAGCAGCCCGATGCCCGCGCCGACGAGCAGCCCGACGCCGCCGCCGAGGAGTTGGCCGAGTACGGCGCCGGTGGCGACGTGGACGGCGGCGCTGAGGATTCCGAAGACCATCTCCGGCTCCCCTCAGGCCCAGGAGCGGATGAACCGCGGCTCGTTGCCCTGCGCCAGCTGGATCGGCGTGGCCTGCCGGTTGCCCGGCGGCAGCTGGTTGATGCCCAGCGCGGCGGAGAAGATGACCAGGCCGTTGAAGAACGCGATGATCCATTTCTCGGCGCCCGCGTCGGTGGCGAAGGCGGCGGTGAGGTACGACAGCGCGAGCGCGATGCCCAGCGCGATCCACTTGCGGGCCTTGTCGGCGCTGGGGCCGATGAGTCCGCCGATGACGTTCGTGGTGAGCAGCGTCGCGGCGCTGGCACCGGTGAGGCTGCCGAGGGCCGCCCAGGTGAAGAGATCGTTCATCGCCGATCTCCCTTCGGAGTTGCGTACTGCCGGGTGGGGTGTGGGTGAGCCGCCGTGCTCGACGGCGGCGGCCGGCCGGTCGTCAGCCGGCGTCCGGCGGGCCCGGATTCGTGGTGGCCGGCGTGACCGGTGCGGGTCCGCCGACCGGTGGAGTGCCGCTGCCGGGCGGCGGACCGCCGGCCGCGGAGCGGCGGAGCAGGAGCGCGACAAGCACCGCGACGAGCAGCAGCACCACGGCGCCGGCACCGATCAGCAGCCAGGGGAGCCCGCCGCCGGAGTCCGCGCCCGCCGCCGAGGACGGTCGCGGTGGCGCCTCGGCGACGGCGCGCAGCTCGGCGGGCTTCTGCTCGTTGCGATTGACCCGCCAGGTGACGGTGCGGTCGTTGACCTGGCCGCCGGTGCTCGCGTCCAGGACGCGGCCGGGAAAGGTCACCGCTATCTCGAACGACATCAACAACATGAATCGTTCTTGATTCTTGGGGTCCTGTTCCGCCACTTTTCCGCCGTACTTCTTCGGGTCCAGCGGAAGGGTGAACACGTACCGGTCGTCGGTGCGGACGATGCTCAGGCTTTCGCTGTCGAATTGGTGCAACGGAACGTTTCGATAGTCGATCACAGATCCGAAGTGGGTGTCGTCCTCGTATCGGGTCTCCGGTCCGGCGGGTAGCGCCGGTATGTTCTGCCGCAACTCGGCGAAGCCCGCCTCGACCGGCCGGTTGTTCGAGGTCAGGACGTTCCGCTCGGCGGTGAGCAGAAGTTGCCCGCTGACCGTGTCGTCGGCGTTGACGGTCAGCCCGGCATTGAGCTGCATGCAGCCGGAAAGGGCCGCCACCAGCACGAGGCACGCCGCGCCGCGGAGTGCGCTGAAGCGCCTGAGCCTCGAATTCATGGGCTCAGTGTGTGCGCTCGCCGGCCGAGTCATCAGTCAGCGATCAGTCACATGCCAGTCGCCGATCTTACCGGGATCCCATCACATTCGGCCGAGGCCACGAACCGACAGAATCGATATTCTGGAAGGTTGATCCACAATTACTTGATCGAGTCGCGTCGGCTCTGGTGTCAAACGGGCCGTGGTGGTTGCCAGTCGGCGTGGCGGGCCATACCCCGCAGCGCCGCCCGGCTCGGCGTGAGGCGCAGCATCGCGTTGCGGACCGCGATGGCCGCCGGGTGTCGAAGCTCCTGACCGAACCGGGCGGTACGGGCGGCCGCGCGGGCGATGGCCTGACTGCGGGGCCGGCGCAGCCGGTCGTACGCGCGCAGCGCCGCCGGGACGTCGACCTCCGGACCGGCGAGCGCGCCCAGGGTGACCGCGTCCTCGATCGCCTGGCAGGCGCCCTGCCCCAGATGCGGGGTCATCGCGTGCGCCGCGTCGCCGAGCAGGGCCACCCGGCCGCGCACGTAGTGCGGTAGCGGCGTGGCCAGGTGGTACAGGTCGTTGCGCAGCACCTCGTCGGGTCCGGTGGCGGCGAGCAGCGCCGGTATCGGGTCGTGCCAGTGGCCGAAGCGTTCGCGTACCTCGGCCAGCTCGTCGGCGGCGTGCCCGCCGGGCGCGGCGGTGATCGCCGCGTACCAGTAGACCTGCCCGTCGCCGAGCGGGACCATGCCGAACTCGCTGCCCGGCCCCCAGCTGACCGCCGCGGGGACCGGCTCGTCGAAGGCGATCGCCGCCCGCCAGGCGGTGGAACCCGAGTACGCCGGTGCCGGACTGTCCGGCCAGAGCCGGGCACGCAGCGCGCTGCGCAACCCGTCGGCGCCGACCACCAGATCGGCGGTCATCTCGGCCGACGCACCGCCGCGCTGGTAGTGCACCGTGCCGCTGGCCGGGTCGACGTCTGACACCGCGCAACCGGTCCGCAGCGTCCCGGCCGGCAGCGCCTCACGCAGCGCCCGGTGCAGGGCGCCCCGGTGGATGCCGAGCGCGGTGGTGCCGAGGACCCGTTCCAGCTCGGCCGCGTCCACCCGGGACAGCCAGCGCCCGTCGGCGGTGCGCAGCCCGCCGGTGGCCCCTTCGCGCCCCAACCGGTGTACCTCGGTGCCGAGGCCGAGGGCGTCCAGCCCGCGTACCGCGTTCGCCATCAGGGTGATTCCCGCGCCGACCTCACGCGGCTGCGGGGCCTGCTCCAGCACGGTGACCCGCCAGCCCCGTCGATGCAGGGCGAGCGCGGCGGCCAGTCCGCCGATGCCCGCACCGGCCACGACCGCATGTCTCTCCGTCACGGCGACCACCCTTCTACGACGGTGGAGCTCAGGCGCTGCCGCGTACCACAAGAGCCGACGGGAAGACCGTCGTCTCCGGTGCCGTGCGTTGTTCCAGCACCATCGTCGCGGCCGCGGTGATGATCTGCCGTACCGGGTGACTGGCCGTGGTGAGCGCCACCGTGGCGGCCAGCGGAATGTCGTCGAACCCGGTCACCGCGACATCGTCGGGCACCCGGATGCCGTCGGCGCGCAGCCGGCCGATCACCCCGAGCGCGGTCGCGTCGCTGATCCCGACGATCGCGTCGGTGTCCGGCCAGCGTCGCAGCACCTCCCGGGCGGCGGCGTACCCCCGGGTCGCGCTGAAGTCGCCGACCACCTCCCGGGCCGGCAGGCCGGCCTCGTGCACCAGCGCCCGGTACGCCCGCACCGAGCGGTTCGCGCAGGCCAGCCAGCGAGGGCCGGTGACCATGGCGATCCGCCGCCGGCCGGTGTCGTACAGATGGCGGACGATCGCCGTGGTGCCGCCGCCGTTGTCGATGTCCACCGACGGCACGGTGGCCGAACCGATCCCGATCGACACGGCCCGGCCGGCCAGCCGGCGCGGCACCAGGTCCAGCAGCGCCGGTGTCGTGTTGAGCAGGACCAGGCCGGCCACGCCCCGGTCGTCGGTCAACCGGGTCAGCCGCTCCGGTTCTGCCAGCGGCACCCACTGCACGGCGACGCCCAGACCGTGCGGCGTGCAGGCTCGGGCCACCGCGGCGACGGCCTGGTCGACGTAGGGGTCGTCGAGGACGGTCGGGTCGGTGCCCGCCACCGCGATCAGCAGCCGTACGCCGGAACCGTGCACCAGGGCCCGCGCCGCCGGGTTCGGCACGTAGCCGAGCAGGTCCACGGCGGTGCGTACCCGCTCGCGGGCGGTCGGTGACGCGAATCCGTTCCCGCCGAGGACCCGGGACGCCGTCGAACGGGACACCCCGGCGGCCCGGGCCACGTCGTCCAGGGTCGCCGGGCGGCGCGCTGCCGTCGTCATGAGCGTTCTCCCCGTTGTTGCTCGCGCCCACCCGGGCGCCCACCAGCATCATGCCGTGCCCGACGGCTGCTGGTAAGGACCGGAGGCGGATTGTGGTGGTAGCGCTTCCAGGTGTGTGATCGTCGTACTGTCCGAGGAGAGGACCGGAAACGTACGTGGACCCCGCCGTCACCACCCCCGCCACCCCACCGACCAACCCTGGCCCGTCGGGCGCCGTGCTGGCCGCCCGTAACGGGGTGGCCGTCGTGTTCGCGCTCAACGGACTGGCCGTCGCCACCTGGTTCGCCCGGGTGCCGGCGATCCGTGACGGCCTCGGCCTCAGCCCGGGGCGGCTCGGTCTGCTGCTGCTCGCCCTGTCCCTCGGGGCGATCCTCGCCATGCCCACCGCCGGCCTGGTCGCCCAGCGCCTCGGCGCGGCCCGGGCCGTGGCGGCGTCCACCCTGCTCGTCGCGCTCGGGCTGACCATCGCCGGATTCTCCGCCGGGGTGGCCGTGTCGCTACCCGGAGTCGCGGTGGGCCTGTTCGCGCTCGGCTACGGCTCGGGCAGCTGCGACGTCGCGATGAACATCGAGGGCGCGGCGGTCGAACGGCGACTCGGCTGGACGGTGATGCCACGCTTCCACGCCGCCTGGAGCCTCGGCTCGGTGGCCGGCGCGGGCCTCGGGGCGGGGGCCGCCCGCCTGGGCGTCCCGGTCGCCGTGCACCTCGGTGTGCTGGCCGCCCTCGTGCTCGGCGGCACGCTGCTCGGGGCCCGCGCGTTTCTGCCGGTCGAGCCGGACACGGCCGGCGCCTCGACCGGGCGTCGTCGGCTGCTGGCCGCCTGGCGGGAGCCACGCACCCTGCTCATCGGCCTGCTGGTGCTGGCGGCGGCGTTCGCCGAGGGCAGTGCCAACGACTGGCTCGCGGTGGCGTTCGTCGACGGCTACGGCTTCAGCGAGGCGGCCGGCGCGGCGGTCTTCGGCGTCTTCGTGGTCGGCATGACGCTGGGCCGCACCGTCGGCACGGTCGCGCTGGACCGCTGGGGGCGGGGGCCGGTGCTGACCACCACCATCCTGCTCGCCATCGTCGGCGCCGGCCTGGCGGTGCTCGCCGGCTCCGGTCCGGTCGCCGTGGTCGGCGTCGCGCTGTGGGGGATCGGTGCCTCGCTCGGCTTCCCGGTGGGGATGAGCGCCGCCGCCGACGAGGAGGAGCACGCGCACGTACGGGTCAGCGTGGTCGCGGTGATCGGTTACACCGCGTTCCTGGCCGGGCCACCGCTGCTGGGCCTGCTCGGTGACCAGGTGGGCACGCTGCGGGCGCTGCTCGTCGTACCGCTGCTGCTGCTGCCGACGCTGCTGCTGGTCCCGGCGGCCCGCCCGCCCGTCGCCGGCGGCACGGGGGCGCCGGCGCGGGCGGGCTCGGCGGAGCCGACCGGGTAGCGGGACGTCGCCCGACAGGCCGTCGGGCGGTACCACGTGCCGGGGATGCTCACCGGGCTCACAGGGATCTGCCAGGTGACGGTGCTGCACTGGGAGTCACGCCGAGGAGAGGAGCCGGGCATGGGCTGGTTCAGCCGGCGGTCACGAGCCGCGCAGGGCACCCCGACGAAACTCGACCGCGAGGCCACCCCCGAGGACCTCGCCGCGCTGGAGCAGTTCGCCACCAGCCGGCAGGGGGTGGAGTTCTACCTGGAGCCGGAGACCACCGCCACCGACACCACCGTGATGGCCATCGCCCACGACGGCGAGTGGATCCGCCGCCGCACCGGCACACCGCGCGCCGCCGGCGCCCTGGCCCGCAAGCACGCCGTCCCGCTGTACGAGGCCACCAAGGTCGGCTACCCGGATCGGATGCGGGCCTGGAACCGGGCCCATCCGGAGCGTCGCGCCCGCTGAGTCGGCCTGGGCCGGCAGGGGCTCAGCCGGCGATCGCCGCCCGGGCCTCGTCGAGGGTCATCGGCGGGCTGCGGCTGGAGACGTACCAGCCGATGTCGTCGTCGAGCAGCCGGCCGACAAGGGCGAGGTCCGGTTCGTCCGCCGGCGTGCGCAGGTGCGCCGGTGGCGGATACCAGCTGTCGCCGAGCAGCATCACCCCCGAATCGGGTACCACCACGATCGTGGAGTCCGGGGCGTGCCGGCCGCCGACATGGCGAACAAGCACACCGGTGGGCAGCTCCAGCTCGTCGGTGAAGACGCGGGTCGGCGGCAGCACCCGCAGTTCGTCCCAGGAGTCGACGGCGAGCGCCCGGGCCCGGAAGCTCGGCCCGAGCCGTCGGTTGCGCCGTATCTCCTCGCGCAGGTACCGGGTGCTCCACGGCCGGTCCGCCTCGGCGCGCAGCAGTTCCGCGCCGCTGACATGTCCGACGATCTCCACGTCCGGCCACGCGCAGGCGCCCCAGACGTGGTCCCAGTGGTGGTGGGTGTAGACCAGCCACCGGGGTGCCGGTAGGCCGGCGGTGCGCATCGCGGCCTGGAGCTCACGGGCGTGCGACGGGCTCTGCCCGGCATCCACGAGTACGCTGCCCCGCTCGTCGGCGATCACCGCGACCCCGGCCTGCACCCACTCCGGCTCGGGGTCCCCCGGACAGAGCCAGACCCGCCCCGCAAGATGTTCGAACACCACCACCACCTCACCCTAGCCCCGCCCCCTGCTGTCGCGATCATGCAGTTGTGGCACCGGACGGAGGGGGCGAACGCGGAGGAATCAACGACCACCACTGCATGATCGCGAGGGGTGGGGTGGTCAGTGGACGGCGATGACGGCGGCGTCGGCGGCGCCGCGCCAGAGGGTGCCGACCTCGGTGAAGCCGGCGTCGGTGAGGGCGGTGAGGTGCCAGGAGATCGGCGGCGTCCACTCCGGGCTGTGTCCGGTCGGGTAGATGGCGTGCCGTTGCCGCACCAGCGGAGCCAGGTTCGGGTCCTGCTCGGCCTGTTCCCACCACTGCGACCAGGACAGCACGGCACCCGCGGCGTACCGGGCCGCGCGGTGTTCCTCGGCGCGGGCGAGCAGCCGCTTGGTCAACTCGGGCAGCCCGTCGTCGGGCATGTGATCGGCGTTGACGAACACGCCGCCCGGTCGGAGCAGGTCGTGGATCTCCGGGTAGAGGGCGCGCAACCGTTCCGCCGGCAGCCAGTGCAGGGCGGTCGCGGTGAGCACGGCGTCGTAGCGCCGGTGCGGCAGAGCCGTGGCCCAGTCCGGCCGACTGAGATCGGCCGTGACGATGGTGGCCCGGTCGTCGAGGGAGGCGGTGGCGAGGGCGAGCAGCGCGGGGTCGAGGTCGACCAGGGTGACCTCGGCGTCGGGGAAGCGGCGCAGGGCACGCATCGAGATGGTGCCGGTGCCGCCGGCCAGGTCCAGCAGCCGGGGTGGGGCGGCCTCGCGGACGGCGTCGACGGCGTCGAGCATGGCGGCGAACCGGTGCTCGCGGTCGGGCAGGTACGCCTCCTGCTGGCGGTCCCAACTTTCCTGCCAGGCGGCGGCATTGCTGATGTAAGGACTCATAGTGATCACGCTAGTTACTGGACGGACTACCTGTCCAGCCTTGTTGCCAATCTTTTGCAACTACGAGAGAATGGCGGGGCGATGATCGGATCGGGTCGGACCGGACGACGGTCCGACCCGATCTCGCCTCGGCCGGCACGCCCCGCCGGACCGAGCGACCCACGAGGCCGTCGTCGAACCTGGGCCGGGAGCCGCCTGCGCTCGGGGAAACCCGCGCGCACGTGCGCCGACCGGTGCTGCCATGATTTTCGTGAGCGAGGGCGAGGCGCCCGGCCGGAACGGACTGGACCAGGTGGAACCACAGCGCACCGCCGCGCACGAGATGTTCGACGCCGACGTGGCCTCCAACCGGCTCGGCATCGAGCTGCTCAGCGCCGCCGACGGCACGGCGGTGGCCCGGATGCGGATCACCGACGACATGGTCAACGGACACCGCATCGCGCACGGCGGTTTCGTCTTCCTGCTTGCCGACACCGCGTTCGCGCTGGCCTGCAACAGCCACGGTCCGGTGACCGTCGCCGCCGGCGCCGACATCACCTTCGTCCGCCCGGCCCGGCGGGGAGACGTACTGGTCGCCCGGGCCAGCGAGCGCACCCGGTACGGCCGCAGCGGCATCTACGACGTCACCGTGTGCCGGACCGACGGGGAGGTGGTCGCGGAGTTTCGCGGCCAGAGTCGGACGCTGCGCCCGATGTCCGACCCCGACCCCGACGGTGACGCACCGGAACCGGGGGAGCGGGACCGGGCATCGGCAGCCGAGCAGCGCCGCTGAGCCGGTCGTCCGGTGCGGTGCCCGCGCGCGCCGGCCCGTGGTGGGCGCCGGGGTCGGGCACGATGTCCCGATGGGACACGTCGTGCTCTTCCACTCCGTGTACGGGCTGCGACCGGCGGTGCTGGCGGCCGCCGACCGGCTGCGCGCCGCCGGCCACCGGGTGCATGCGCCCGACCTGTACGGCGTACCCGCCGTGAACTCCGTGGCGGAGGGTTTCGCGGTGTTGGAGCGGATCGGCCAGCAGACCGTCCTGGACCGGGCACGCGCGGCGCTCGACGGACTGCCGCCCGACACCGTGCTCGCCGGCTTCTCGATGGGTGCCGGGGTCGCTGGCGCGCTGCTCGCCGAACGAACCGAGGCCGCCGGCCTGCTGTTGCTGCACGGCACCGGAGGGTCTGCGGCGGCGGTGCGTCCCGGCCTCCGGGTGCAGCTGCACCTTGCCGACCCGGATGCCTACGACCCACCCGACGAGGTCGACGCGTGGCAGCGGGAGATGACCGCGGCCGGAGCGGATCTCGTCGCGCACCGGTATCCCGGGGTGGGACACCTCTTCACCGACCCGACCGTCGCCGACCACGACCCGGTCGCCGCGGCGCTGACCTGGGACCGGGTCACGGCCTTCCTCGCCCGAGGCTGACCTGACGGTCCGGAACCGGCAACCGGAGTGCGGGCTGCGGCCGCGGGTCAGGGCCGGCGCCCCTGCCGGACGCGCCGCAGGCGGCTCCCGGTGCGTGACGGGCGGCGCCGTCGCGATGCCGGCCGGGCGGTCCGGGTCGAGATGGTCCGGGCCCGTCGCGCTCGTCGCCGCGCCTCGTGCAGCCCGCCGGGCGAAGGCGGCGCGTACGGCTCGGGGCAGCCGGGCACGGGCGACCTGCCGCACCACCGGGTCGGCCACCTCGTAGCCGCCGGCCGGCCGGGCGAGCAGCAGGCCGTCGCGGGTCAGCGTGGCCAGCTCCGTCGCCGCCCGGCCACCCGGCCAGTCAAGGACATCGGCCAGTTCCGCCACCGTGCGTCCCGGCAGGAGCGCGGCGGCCATCAGGACCGCACGCGCACCACCGCCGAGACGGTCCAGCCGCGCCTCGACGACCCGACGGACACCCTCCGGCACGGGTAGCGCCGCCAGGTCGCCGTCCGCCCCGAACCGGCCCGGCCGAGCGAGCCCGGCCAGCGCGGTGAGCATGCGGACGTAGGCCACCGCACGGCCAGGGTTGCCAGCGGTCACGGCGATCAGCCGGGGAGCCAACCCGGTCGGTTGGCCGGCCCGGCGCAGCAGTCGGCGCAGGAGCCGGCCGGAGCTGATGGTGTCCAGCGGTGACAGGCGGACCCCGGCTCCCCGGCGGGCGGCGACGCCGCGCTCCCGGTCACCGGTCGCGACCAGCAGCAGTGGCAGGTCACGTTCGTCGGCCAGGTCGACCAGCGTGGCCAGTTGGCGGCGCAGCGTCGGCGCGGCACGGTCGAGATCGTCGACGGCCACCACCACCGGTTGCCGTCGCGCCAGGCTCAGCAGCACCTCCCACCAGTACGTCACCGCACGGGCCTGGCCGGGCGTCACCCCGAGCAGGTCGTCCACTGTGTCCAGGGCGGGCGTCAGCAGCTCGGCCGGCACCAGCGGCGTCAGGGCGGCCGCGAGCCGGCCGCGTACCGTCTCGGGGTCGTCGGTGACGTGCGCCCGGGCCAGCCCGCGGACCAGGTCCGCGACGGGCTGCAGCGGCGCCTCCGGACAGGGCGGGCAGGCGGTGGGACACCAACGCACCGGGACCCGGTTCAGCGTGCGGGTGGTCCGCACCAGTTCCCGCAACAGGCTGCTGCGCCCGCTGCCGGGCGGGCCGAGCAGCAGCACCCGGCGCTCGCCGCGCCCGCGCGTCGCCTCGGCGAGGTGCTCGCGGGCGACGGCCAACTCCCGTCGCCGGCCGAGCAGTGCGCCGCCGTGGCGTGGCGGTCGGGGACGTTCGGTGCCGGTGGCGTGCCAGACGTCGACCGGCAGTGTCTTGCCGGCGACGGTCACCGCCGGGACCGGACGCTGGGCGATCAGCCCGGCGACGGCTCGATGGGTGGCCGGGCAGAGTGCCACTCCACCCGGTGGGGCGTGTTCCTGTAACCGGGCGGCGAGGGTGACGACCGCGCCGCTGGCGACGCCGTGCCCGCCGTCGTGGTCGGTGGCCAGGTCGACCACGGCCTCGCCGGTGGCGACGCCGACCCGGACCCGCAGCCCGGGGGCCAGCCGGAGACCGTCGAGCACCCGCTGGATCTCCAGCCCGGCGCGCACCGCCCGGTACGCGTCCCATCCGTCCGCGCGGCGCGCGCCGAACAGCGCCATCACGGCGTCGCCGACGTACTTCTCCACCGCGCCGTTCCACCGGCGGAGCACCCGGGCGACGCCGCCGAAGTAGGCCCGCTGCAGGGCGCGGACGTCCTCCGGGTCGAGCCGGTCGACCAGCCGGGTCGACCCGACGATGTCGACGAAGAGGACCGTGACGGTCCGCCGCTCCTCCGCCACGGGCCAACGCATCCGCCCTCCGGTGGCCTGACCAGCGACAACAGAACTGGGCATGGAGATCGCACCCTGCCTCTCCCCCCGTTCGCGCCGACGATGTCCGGAGCCTGTCACCGCTGGTCCGACGGCGGATCGGCAGAACGACGTATGTCGGCCGGACGCAACCTTTGGTCGCAATGTCGACGCGATGAGTAGGACAGACGCCAGGCACCTGTAGAACGGGGGCGGAACCTGTGACTAGGCTGCGAGCCATGGCCAGCGACGTGGACACCACACCGCTCGTGGGTCGGGACGACCTGGTGGCGACGGTACGATCCGCGCTGCTCGACGACGTGGCGCCCGGACACACGGCGGCGGTGTTCCTGACCGGTGAGAGTGGCGTGGGCAAGACCCGGCTGCTGCGCGAGGTCGGCGACCAGTTGGGCCACGGTGGTGCCCTGGTGCTCACCGGGTCCTGTCTGGACATCGGTGACGCCTCCCCGCTGCACCCGCTGCGGCAGGCGCTGCGCCGCCTCGACGCCGACCTCGCCCCGCCGGCCGCGGCGTCCGTGCGCGCGCTGCTCGGGGTGTTCGCCGAGGACCGGGCCGGCCCGGACGGCGCGGGCGCGTTGCTGGAGCGGGTGTCCCGGGGGTTGAACGTGATCGCCGGTGGCCGCCCGCTGGTGCTGGTGCTCGACGACCTCCAGTGGGTCGACCGGACGACCCGTCAGCTTCTGCTGTACCTGCTCGCCGGCCTCGGTGACCTGCAACTGTCGGTGCTGGCGGCGGTGCGCTCGGAGTCGCTGCAGGGTGCGCATCCGTTGCGTCGGGTGCTCACCGAGCTGCGCCGACTGCGGTCGGTGCGGGTGCTCGATCTGGCTCCGCTGGATCGGGCCGGCACCGAGGAGCTGGCCACCGCGGTGATGCGTCGGCCACTGCTGCCCGAGGCGGCCGAGCAGCTGTGGCAGCGCAGCGGCGGCAACCCCTTCGTGGTCGAGGAACTCTCCCGGGAGCTGCGCGACGGTCGGGACGGCCTGTCCGACACCCTGCGTGAGGTCTTCCTGGCCCGGGTGGACGACCTGCCGCGACCGGCCCACCGGGCCGTGCACGCCGTCGCCGCGGGAGTCGAACCGGTGGAGCACTGGCTGCTCGCCCGGGTGGTCGGGCTGCCGGAGCACGAGCTGCTCGACGCGGTTCGGGCGGCGGTGTCCCATCGGCTGCTCGTCGGGTCCGCCGACGGCTACCGGCTGCGTCACCGGCTCGTCGCCGAGGTGCTGGAGGACGAGCTGCTGCCCGCCGAGCGGGCGGTGCTGCACCGCCGCTACGCCGAGGCGTTGACCTCCGCGCCCGCCGAGTTGCACCAGGCCCGGTTGGCCCATCACTGGCGGCTCGCCGGTGAGCCGCAGCGGGCGTTGCCGGCGGCGGTGGCCGCCGCCGAGGAGGCGGAGCGGCTGTACGGCTACGCCGAGGCGCATCGCCACTGGTCGGTGGCGGTGCAGTCGGCCGAGGGGCTGCCCGACGTCGACCGGGCCACGCTGCTGGGGCGGGCGGCCGAGGCGGCGCACCACTGTGGTGAGTACGCGCGGGCGTTGGCTCTGCTCGAAGAACTGGCCGGTGCCGACACCGACCTTCCCGCCTGCGAGCTGCACATCCGGCGGGCCCGTTACCTGGCCGCCGCCGGCCGTTCCGCGCTGGCCGAGGTGGAGTACGAGCAGGCCCTCGCCGTCGCCGACTGCACCCCCGGTCAGCGGGCGACCGCCGCCGCCCGGCTGGCGGAGTTGCTGCTGCAACTCGGCCGGTACGCCGAGGCGGGCGAGCGGGCGCGCGAGGCGCTGGCCCTGGCCGAGCAGGTGGAGGGCGCGACCACCGAGGTGGTGCTGGCCAGCGCCGCGCTGGGCTTCTCCGAGGCGTACCGCCAGGATCCGGACGCCGGCCTGGCGGTGCTGCGGCGGGCCCTGGCCACCGCCGAGCGGGCCGGTCGTCCGGAGGCCGTCGCGTTGGCCTATCTGCACCTGGCCGAGCTGCTGACCGGGCCGCTGAACATCCTCGAGGAGGGCGTCGTGGTCGCCCGCCGGGGGGCCGAGCGGGTCGCCGAGCTGGGGCTGGGTCGTTCCTACGAGACCCGGTTGCTGGCCATCGCCACCAACGGACTGTTCCGGGTGGGACAGTGGGCCGAGGCGGAGAAGGTGGTCGCCTCGGCACTGCGGCACCGTCCCTCCGGCGCGGACGCCGTCGAGCTGCTGCTGGCCCGCTGCCGGCTGTCGGTCGGCTACGGCGACGTCGAGGCGGCCGATCGGGATCTGGACGCGGTGGCGACCATCCTGGCCGGCGGCGGTGCCCGACACGTCATTCCGCTGCTCACCCTGCGGGCCGGGCTGGCCATGTGGCAGGGGCGGCACGACGTGGCCCGGCACGCCGTGCAGCGGGGTCTGACCGAGACCCGCTCCGACGACCTGGTCATCCTTGCCGTGCTGGTCTGGCACGGGCTGCGCGCCGAGGCGGAGGCGCACGCCAGCCGCACCGTCGCCGTCGACGACAACGCGGTGCGCCGGCTGCGCGGGATCGCCGACCGGGTGGCGGAGCGCAGCGAGCGGGCGGCTCGGCCGGTGCGCTACGTGGTCGACGGGTATCTGGCGCTGTGCGCCGCCGAGGTGAGTCGGCTCGACGGGGCGGATCCGGAGCTGTGGGCACGGGCCGCGGCCGAGTGGGACCACCGCAACCATCCGTACCCGGCGGCGTACTCGCGGCTGCGTCAGGCGGAGGCGTTGCTGGCCAGTCGCCGCAAGGCCGCCACCGCGGGGAAGCTGCTGCGCCAGGCGTACCAGATGGCGCAGGCGCTGGGTGCGGTGCCGTTGACCGACGAGATCCGTACGCTCGCCGGGCGGGCCCGGGTCGCGCTGGAGGAGCGCGGCGCGGTCGGGATGCCGACGTCGGACGGGTCGGGTGGTGAGGAACTGGCCGCCCTGACCGCGCGGGAACGTGAGGTGCTGGCCGCGGTGGCCGAGGGGCTCACCAACAAGGAGATCGGCCAGCGACTGTTCATCAGCGAGCGGACCATCGGGGTCCACGTGTCGCACATCTTCGACAAGCTCCAGGTACGTACCCGGGTCCAGGCGAGCGCCATCTTCCTGCGTAGTCGCGCGTAGGTGTCGGATACGTCGTTCTACTGATGTCCGCGCGGCGGACGCCTGAAAGTCTGAGCCCGGCGTCGCAACGGGCACGACGACGCCGGCGAGCAGCCTGGAGGGGACATGAGCGAGCGCGGCGAGCGGATCAACAGGGTCAGCGCTGTGGCGCGCCGCGCCGGCACGCCGCGAAGCGGGGTGTGCGCGTGATCGCGTGTGGGGAGCCGGTGTGGGGGCCGGTGCACCGGGACATCGTCGATCTGTTGGCCGATCACCCCACCGACGTGCCCGCCGTGGTCGACCACCTGACCAAGCTGCAGGACATGCTGGTCCGTCTCCCGCCACTGTTGGACAGCTGCCCGCTTGCCGACTTCAACAAGCTGTATCTGACCATCACCAGCAGCGTGCTGGACGGGCTCTACACCGACCGTTTCGTCGATCCGGTCTTCCTGTCCCGACTGGACGTCGAGTTCGCGGCCCGCTACTTCGACGCCTTACGTATGTGGAGCGACGCCAGCCCGGGCACGCCCCGGGCCTGGACGTGCCTGTTCGAGCGGATGCGCGGGCCGGACGCCCGGCCGCTTCCCTCGGCGGCGGCCGGTGTCAACGCGCACATCAACTTCGACCTGCCGTTCGCGCTGGTCACCACGTTCGACCACCTGGAGTCCGAGCCGGTCGACGGCAGCGACCAGCACCGCGACTACCTGGAGATCAACAAGATCTTCGCCGACAAGATCCCCGGGCTGCGCCGGGGCTACCTGGAGCAGTGGCAACTGCTCATCGACATGCTCAACGGCGACATCGACGACTGGTACCAGGGTGAACTGATCGGTTACACGCGCGATGTCGCCTGGCGCAACGCGCAGCGGATCTGGCGGTGCCGGCACGACCCGCACCAGCATGAGCGCGAGCGCAGGCGGCTCGACGACACGGCCGCCGCGCTCGGTCGGTTGCTGCTGTCGCCCCTCGGGGCGTTCCTGCAGTAACCGGGACGGGGGGTCCCCGCGCCCCGCCCACCTGTGGGCGCGGGGACATCCGACCCGAGGCCCGGGCGGCAACGTCCGGGGGTGGCCGTCGGGGGGCCACGGGGAGCACGGGGGAACCACGGGGGGGGAACCACGGGGAACAGGGGCCGGCCGGCCCGGGGGGTGTCGGCCGGCCCCTGCGGGGTACGCCGCGACCATGACCGCTGTGTCCCGGCGCCGTCCTGCCGCCCGACCGCGACCGCGCCCCGCCGCCCCACCGCGCCCCGCTCGGCCCGGAGATCGCGCCGGCCGCGGAGCCCGGTGATGACCGCTCAGGTGTTCGAGTTCCGCTTCGAGTCGCGGTTCCGTTGGCTGCTGGCGCTGATCGGGGTCCGGCCCGGCACCGCCTGGGTGCGGCTCGACTCCGGTGAGCTGCTGGTCCGGTTCGGCCCCTGGCGGCTACGTACCGAGCGACAGAACGTCGCGGATGTGCAGCGCGGCGGCCCCTACCGCTGGTGGCGGGTGATCGGCCCGCACCTGTCCGGCACCGACACCGGCGTCACCTTCGGCACCACCACGGCCGCTGGGGTCTGCGTCCGGTTCGTGCGACCGGTGCCCGGCCTGCTTCCCGGCGGATGGCCGCGTCATCCCGGGATGACGGTCACCGTGGCCGACCCCGCCGACCTGGCCCGGGCGCTGGCCGCACCCGACGGCGGCTGACGCCCCGGCGGCGGTCCGACCGAACCACCGGTCTGTTCGACAACGGCGAGGCGGGGGCATGGGGGACGGGACGAGAGCGCGACGAGGCCGGGAACGCCGCCGCCCGGCGCCCGGCGCGCCGGAGCCGGGGTTGCGTGCCGCGCGGGATCCCACGCGCAAGGGGGAACGGGCGGGGCGGCGGGTCACCGTGCCCGAGCGGGTGGCCGTGCCGACCGGTCCGGCGGCACCGGAAAGCCGGCTGCGCCGGTGGTTGTTCGTCCACCGGGTGCAGCCGGTCGGGCCGGAGACCGCCGAGGGACAGACCCGGTCACACGCCTGGTGGCGGGTGATGTGCCTGACCGGCGTCGATTACTTCTCCACCCTGTCCTATCTGCCCGGCATCGCCGCCCTGGCCGCCGGCGCGCTGTCTCCGGTGGCGACGCTGCTGATCGTGGCACTGACCCTGTTCGGCATGTTGCCGATGTACCGCCGGGTAGCCGGGGACAGTCCGCACGGCCAGGGCTCGGTGGCGATGCTGGAGCGACTGCTGCCGTTCTGGCGGGGCAAGGTATTCGTGCTGGTGCTGCTCGGGTTCGTCGCCACGTCCTGGATCGTCACGATCACCCTGTCCTCGGCCGACGCCACCGTGCACGTGCTGGAAAATCCGTACCTGCCGGAGTGGTTCGGCGGCACCGGCGTCGCCGTCGGGGTGACCGTCGTCCTGCTGCTCATCCTCGGTGCGGTGTTCCTGCTCGGCTTCCGGGAGGCGGTGGCGGTGGCCGTGCCGCTGGTGGCCGCCTTCCTCGGGCTGAACGCGGTGATCGTGGGGGTGTCGCTTGCCGAACTGGCCGGTGATCCCCGTCCACTGGCGGACTGGACGGCGGCGCTGACCACGGGCGGCGGTCCGGGTGAGGTGGCGCTGACCGCCGCGCTGGCCTTCCCGCTGCTGGTGCTGGGCCTGTCCGGTTTCGAGACCGGGGTCAGCATGATGCCGTTGGTGGCGGGGAAGGGGCCGGATGCGCCGGCCCGGCTGGCCGCCCGCATCCGCAACACCCGGCGGCTGCTCACCGTCGCCGCGTTGATCATGTCGGTGTACCTGCTCTCCACCACCTTCGTCACCGCGGTGCTCATCCCGCCCGAGGCGTTCGCGCCGGGCGGAGCCGCCAACGGACGCGCGCTTGCCTATCTCGCCCACGAGCAGGTCGGTGAGGCGTTCGGTACCGCCTACGACGTGAGCAGCGTGCTGATCCTCTGGTTCGCCGGTGCCTCGGCGATGGCCGGGCTGATCAACATCGTGCCGCGTTACCTGCCCTCGTACGGCATGGCCCCGGAGTGGGCTCGCGCGGTGCGTCCGGTGGTGATCGTCTACACGCTCGTCTGCATCGTGCTGACCGTCGTGTTCCGCGCCGACGTCGACGCGCAGGCGGGGGCGTACGCCACCGGGATCCTCGCGATGATGGTCTCGGCGGCCGTCGCGGTGGCCATCGCCGCCGCCGGCCGCCGGCAACGTGGCGTCGCCGCCGGGTTCACGGTACTCACCCTGGTGCTGCTGTACGCGCTGGTCGAGAACGTGATCGAGAAGCCGGACGGGATCGCCATCTCCGGGCTGTTCATCCTCGGCATCATCGCCGTGTCGCTGGTGTCCCGGGTGACCCGCACCACCGAACTGCGGGCGGAGCGGGTCGAGTTCGACGAGACGGCGCGGCGGTTCGTCGCCGACTCGGTGGCCCACGACGGCCGCCTGCACCTGATCGCCCACAAGCGGCGCAGTGGGGCAATCAAGGAGTACACCATCAAGGAGCGGGCACAGCGGGGCCTGAACCCGGTCCCCGGGGCGACCGACGTGCTCTTCCTGGAGATCGACGTGGTGGATCCCTCCGGGTTCCGTCACGTGCTGCGGGTGTGCGGCGTCGAGGTGGGCGGTTACCGGGTGCTGCGGGCGAGCAGCCCGGCGGCGCCGAACGCCATCGCCGCGATCCTGCTGGCGCTGCGGGACGCCACCGGCGTACGCCCGCACGCCCACTTCGAGTGGTCGGAGGGGAACCCGATCGCCCACCTGCTGCGCTACCTCATCCTCGGTCGGGGGGACACCCCGCCGGTGGTCCGGGAGATCCTGCGCAAGTCCGAACCCGATCCGGCGCGCCGCCCCGGGATCCACGTCGGAGGTTGAGCACCAGCTCCCGCTGTCCGGTGACCGCCCCTTCGGCCAGACATGAAGCCGAATGGGGTACGCATTCACTTATGCCTGATTTGCTCCATGTGTCGCCGTACGGTGGCCTCTGGTGGGCTGAGGCGATGTCAGCCACCCCGCGCCCGATTCGGTGCGGCCGTGTTTTTCGCATGCACGAGAGGCAGGAGCGCTGATGTCCACGTACCAAGGGAGCCGTGGGTCCACCCGACCCGGTCGGCGGTCCCGGTGGTTGCTGGCCGGTGGCCTGGTGGCGGGCAGCCTGGTGGCCGGGGCGGCGGGCCTGACCGCCGTCACCGCCTCGGCCGCCGACCGTGACCCGGCGGCACCGGACCCGGGCCGGCCCGCGGCGATGTACCAGGATGACGTACCCGGAGTCGACGAGACACCGCAACGCCGGGGGCCGGACCGGCAGCGACCCGAATGGCGACACGACGCCGGCGCGACGCCGGACAGTTCGGCAGGTGCGACCGGCCGGTCCACCGGTCACCACGGGCGCGCACCGGACGGCACGGTGGTGCCGGTGCCCTGCGACTCGGCCCGGCTCATCGCGGCGCTGGTGCGGGCGAACGCCGAGGGCGGTGCCACCCTGCGACTGGCGGAGAAGTGCACGTACACGTTGACCCACGCGTTCCAGCAGCCCGACGAGTACGACGGCGGCATCCGCGACGCGCGGGAGGCCGCCGACACCGCCGAGAACCCCGGCGACGCCGAGGCTCCGCCGCGCAATCCCGCCGACGACAAGGCGGGACTGCCCGTGATCTACCACGGGATCACCATCGAGGGCTCCGGCGCGACCATCGTCCGGGGCGTGCACGCTCCCGACTTCCGCTTCTTCACCGTCCGGGACGGCGGCGAACTGACTCTCCGGGACGTCACCCTGCGCAACGGCCGTTCGGCGGCGGAGGGCGGCAGCATCCACATCGTGCACGGCGCCACGGCGGTCGTCGAAGGGGTGACCGTCGTCGGCAGCACCTCGCTGTCGGCGGAGGGCGGCGGCGGTGCCATCTTCAACGACGGCAACCTCCAGATCAGCGACAGCAAGCTGATCGGCAACCGGGCCGCCGGCACCCAGGGCAAGGGCGGGGGCCTGCTCAACGGCGGCGTCATGACCATGCACCGGACCGAGTTCCGGCACAACAGCGCGGTCAGCTACGGCGGTGGCCTGGCCAATTTCCGGGCCGCCGGCGACGTCTACTCCTCCACCTTCGTGCAGAACAACGCCGGTCAGGGCGGTGGGATGGCCAGCTTCTCCGCGCGTACCAAGGTCTTCGACACCCTGGTGGCGCAGAACAGCGCCGAGACCGGCGGCGGGCTGGCCAACTCCGACGCCGTGCTGGTGCTGCGCCAGCTGACGATCCGCGACAACATCGCCACCGGCAAGGGCGGCGGCATCTCCACCTTCCAGGGCCTGTTGCCGCTGGACGACAGCGTGATCAGCGGCAACACCACGCGCGGAAACGGCGGCGGCATCCATGCCGAGAGGTCGAACCTGCTCGTGCGGGGCAGCGACGTCAAGGGCAACGCCGCGGTGGGCAAGCGGTCGCAGGGTGCGGGGCTGTTCGTGACGGCGGGCTCGACCGCGCTCTACCGCAGCCACGTGCTCGGCAACCAGTCCACCGTCAAGGCCGGCGGGATCCAGGCCGAGCGGGCCCAGGTCAAGATCGATGACGACAGCGTCGTGGTCGAGAACTCCCCGACCAACTGCCTGGGCAGCAAGGTGCCGGTGGCGCACTGCTTCCGTTGAGCCGGACGTCCGGCCCGGGATCCGCGCCGACGACCAGGGCCCGTGTCCGCAGCCGGCACGGGCCCTGGTCGTGCGTCACCGGGCTCACTGAGAGGGCTGGGGCAGCTCGCAGTCGACCTCCGGGTTGGCGCCGACGTAGTTCAGCGGCCCGGCGGCGATGGTCACCAGGATCGTGCCGACCTCGGCGCAGTTGGTTTCCTCGTCGCTGTAGTAGCCGCGCTGGCCGGCGGCGATGGCGCCGATGACGAGCCAGATCACGACGAGGACTCCGAATATCGACGTGCCGCGCATGGCTTCCTCCAAGATTCGGGGATCGGGTTGCAGGGTGTGGGCCTTGTACCCAGACGCGCCGAGCGGCTAACGAGACCGGCGGGCCCTACGGTGGCATGGGCGCCTCGGGCGGACGACCGCGGCTGCGGCGAAGGTCGTCCAGCGCCACCCCGGCGAGCACCAGCAGCGCGGCCAGCGAAGCGCTGAGTGCCGGCAGGAACAGCACCGCCGGTGCCACAGCCAGCAGCGCCACCACGCCGGCGGGACGCGACCACGACATCCGGTTGAAGACCTCGCGTTCGAAGAGGGCCCGGCCGGCCAGGAACAGTGCCGGGCCGCCGAGCATGATCGCCGCCCAGGTGGGCGGGGTACGCGCGGGCAGAGTGTGGGTGTGCAGCACCAGCTCGAAGCCGGCCGCCGTGGCGACCACCCCGGCGACCATCACCAGATGGGTGTAGGGGGAGGTGTTCAGGAAGCGGATCGGCGTCCTCGTGATCTTGATGGCGATTGGCAGCAGCTCCCCGGCCTTGTGCACGTAGATCCGCCAGAGCAGCAGCGTGGTGGCGAAGGCCAGCAGCAGCGCCACGGCGTCCTCGAACTCAGAGTGGTTCGTGGTGTAGGCCATGCCGATGACGAGGATCGCGTCGCCCAGGGCGATGGTGTAGAACTGCTGATACCGCTCGGCCAGGTGCTCGGCGGTCAACCTGAACAGGGCGGCGGGGACGCGGCCCAGCCCGGGCACCGGGTAGGACAGCCGCAGCCCGAGGTAGTCGAGGCCGAGGGCGAGCAGCCACAGCGCCATCCGGGGTTCCGCCGAGACGAAGGCGCCGCCGATCCACGGCACCGCCGACAGCGTGAACCAGCAGAAGACCCGGGCCGCCCGGCGCTGGATCTCCGGGTCGTTGCGCACCGCCGGGATGATGAACAGGCCGCGCCCGAGGTGGATGGCGACGTACGCACCGGCGAAGGTGAGCCCCCGATCGCCGAACGCCTTGGGGATCGCGCTGGCCATCAGCAGCACCCCGAACATCACCGCGAGGACCAGGGCCTTGATCTCGGTGCGCTCCGGGTCGTACAGGTCGGTGATCAGGGCGGTGATCGCCCAGGTCCACCACACCGCGGCCAGCAGGATCAGCGCCTGACCCGCCCGGTGCCAGTTGATCTCCTCGGCCAGCCCGCGCGAGATCAGCGCCAACGCGACGACGTAGACCAGGTCGAAGAAGAGTTCCAGGAGGGGAACCCGGCGGGTCGTGGACGCGCTGCGGGTAAGAGGTCGCCGTGGGCCGTCGGGCTGTAGGTGGGCGAACGGCACGGATGGCTCCCGGCAGCCGGCGACAGTGCGGCGTGCCGGCGTGGCCGGCGTGTCGACCGTAACGGCGGTTCCGGCCGGAGCGCGTCCGGGTCGGGGCCGGTCACCGGAATGGCGTACCCCGCAGCCGCCGGCGCGGGGCCCGCGAGGGGCGTTCCCGCGACCGGCGGCCCGGAATCGTCAGGACCCGCTGTCGGCCTGGGTGGCCAGCACCTTCGCCTGCTGAGGCCAGGTGGCCAGGCTGGCGGTGGCGCGCAGACCGGCGCTTTTGACGGTCTCCCGCAGCGCGGCCTCGTCCATGTCGGCCAACTGCCGGTAGGTCCGGATGCCCGCACCGTGCAGCGCAGCCGCCATCTTCGGCCCGACGCCCTGGATGCGCCGGAAGTCGTCGGCCTCGGCGGTGACCGGCTCCGCCGTGACCGGCTCGGCTGCGGCGACCGGCTCCGCCGCCATCGGGTCGGCTGCGGTGACCGGGTCGGCCGCCGTGGCCGGCGCGCTGCTGGCCGCAGTGGCCGCGGCGGACTCGGTGGTGGCCGGCGGCCGGACCGGTGGGGTGGCGACCGCCGGTCGGGGTTCCGCGGTCGCGTCCACCGTCGGTCCGTCCTGGACGGCGGTCGTGGTGGCGTCGGCGGGCGGTTGCGACGCCTCGGTGGACTCCGCACCGGTCACCGGCGTCTCGCGGGTGCCGGCGGTCGGCTCGGTTGCGGTCGGGGCCGCGTCGGCCTCGGTGGGCTCGGCCGCCGTGGCGGTGGTGTCGTTGTCCGCCGACGGGGCGGGATCGGGCTCGGTCGTTGGTTCGGTCACGGCGGTCGACCGCTCGGTCCCGGTGGCGACCGGGGCGGAATCGCTCGCCTCGCTGGTCGCGTCGTCCGCCGTACCGACGGTCGGCGCGGTCGGTTCCGCCCGCCGACCGCGCAGCAACAGCCAGCCCACGGCCAGCCCCGCCAACAGCGCCACGAGCAGTATCAGCCAGTTCCCGAAGGACTCGCCCACGGTAACCCTCCCTGAGGTTCACGTCCGGATCGTCGCGAGAAAAACTCGCCGCAGCTTCGCACACGCGCGCCCGGGACGACAGGCAGCCCAGGTAACAGTCCGTACCGGACGCGCGGAGGCTACGGCAGGTGTCCGGTCCGGGACGGACGGTGCGGTCACCGCACGTGATTGGACGCGCCGCGACCCCGGCACCGGGTCGGGTGCCGGGGCCGCGACGAGGATCAGTCCTGCTCGCCCCGGTAGGTGTAGAAGTCGTCGACGAACTTGCGCCGCAACCGGGGAACCCGGCTGGTGACCCGGAAGTATCCCCGGGCACCGAGCAACGCGAGTCGTCCGAACACCGGCTGGTACATGCGGTCGTCACCGTTGGTGCCGCTGCGCCCCAACGAGTCGGCGACCCGGGCGAAGCCGTACGGCACCATCGCCGCCTCGTAGTCGGCGACCGCCTGCACCAGGGTCTTTTCACCGGCGGCGGCGAGGATCAGCTGCCGCCGCAGCAGGTTCGCGTCGCGCAGCGCGGTGTTGGCGCCCACGCCCCGACCCGGCGTCATGGTGTGGATCGCGTCGCCGAGAAGGGTGACCGTGCTGCTTCGCCAGGGCGGCACCGGCTCCGAGGTGGACACCCGGATCGGCAGGGCACTGTCCGGGTCCGCCAGGCTGAGCAGCTCTCGCAGGTGCGGGTGCCAGTTGGCGGTCAGCTCCAGCGCCACCTGGATCAGCTCCGTGCCCCGCCGTCGCATCACGTCCGGCGGGAACCGCCGGGCGGTGCTCCACACCACCACGTTGATGTTGTCGCGGGTGGGGTCGTGCCGCAGCCCCGGCCAGTCGCTGAGCAGTTTCGCGTCCGCCGAACTGGTCTCCGGTTTGAGGCGGCCGTCGCGGTCCCACTTGAACTCCATCACGTGCAGTACGCCCATCACCCCGCCGGTGCCGAAGATGAGCGAGATGCCCCGTTGCACGCTCTCCGGCAGCAGGGACCGGGTGTGTGCGGTCAGCGGCACCCGGGTGGCGATGTTGACCGTGCCGGCGTCCCGGATGACGGCGTGCGGGAGGTACTGACGACGGACCGCCGAGTGTGTACCGTCCGCCGCCACGAGCAGGTCACCGGTGGCGGTGCCGCCGTCGGCGAAGTGGGCGGTGACCGTGCCGTCGTCGTGCTGCTCGTACCGGGTGAAGGTGCGGTCGAAGTGCACCACGTCCTCGAGGCCGGTCAGCAGCACCTGGCGCAGCGTCATCCGGGCCACGGAGCGCTCCGTGTCGACCGGGTGGGTGTCCGGCCGCAGCGGGAAGGACGCGGTGTGGCGCATCTTCTCACTGAGCACGTTGAAGTAGCGCGGCGAGCGGGCACAGGTGGCCAGGTAGATCTCGAACAGCTCCGGCGGCAGGCAGTCACGCAGGGCCCGACTGCCGGTGGGACCGATGCCCACCCGGTAGCCGAGCAGCCCCTCGCCCCTGGCCCGGTGTCGCTCGTAGACCTCGACGTCGATCCCGGCTCGGCGCAGCCCGTGCGCCAGGCAGAGGCCTCCGGTGCCGGCACCGATGACCAGGACGCGCGGTGCTCGGGTCGTCATGCCTCGCTGCCCGCTCAGCCGGCCACGCGCGGTGCCGGAACCTCCGCGCCGTCCCAGCGGTAGAAGCAGTTGGCGATCGCGTCGCGCGGCGAGCGCCAGGTGGGCAGGTACGGCGAGGTGTGCGCGGACAGCCGCTCGTTGACCTGCTGGAACAACGGATGGTTACGGGCCGCCGCGAGGGCGTCCGCGCCGACGTCGTCGGTCTCCATCAGGTGTACGCACAGGTCGTGCAGGCAGTACAGGGACCGGTGGCGTACCCCGGTCAGGCTCGGCAGTTCGGTCTCGTCGGACTCGGCGAAGATCTGTGCCACGCGACCTTCCGCGCCCGGGATGATTCTGCTGACGATCACTAGACGGCTCATCGGATCCCTCTCACCGGTGGGTCGGCCCGGCCGGACACCGGGTACGGGCCGCTGTGGACCCACCCTGTCGCCCGCGCAGTCACCTACCCGTCAACGTCCGGGATCGGTGCGGTGACGCGTCGCCGTCGGGCTCGGCGAAGCGGCGCGGGTGACCACGTGCCGCCGGGGTCCGCCGGTCGGACGGCTGGCCTGGCGAATGGGGTCGAGGGTCTCCGCGAGCAGTGCGCTCATGGCCGGCGACGGCTCCAGTCGCAGTTCCCGCAGCAGCAGGTCCCGGTAGACGTAGTAGGCGTGTACCGCCTCGAAGGCGTTGCCCTCGGCGAGGTGGATGCGGACGACCAGCCGGTGCGGCGTCTCGCGCAGCGGCTCGGCGGCCATCGCCTCCAGCGCCGCCTCCAGCGCCTCACCGTGCCGGCCGGCGGCCAGGTGCTGGCCGGAAACCTGTTCCAACATGTGCAGTCGGAGCTGGCGCAGCCGTTCCCGGTCGGCCAGCACCCAGTCGTCGTACCAGCCGGGCAGCAGGTCGTGCCGGCCGGCGGCGAGGGCCTCGGCGGCGTCGTCCGGGGGGTGGCCGTCGCGAACCCGGCCGGCCGTGTCGATGAGCAAATCGACATCGACCCGGACCAGCGGGTCGAGGCGGACGGTGTCGGCGGCGGTGGTCAGGGGACAGTAGGGATCCTGACGCAGTCGCCACAGTGCGGTCCGCAGTGAGGACAGCGCCCGCTCCTCGGTGACCTCCGGCCAGAGCAGACCGGCGAGGTGGGTACGGGTGGCACCGGGACGCAGCCCGATCAGCGCGATGATCCGTTGCAGGCCGCGGGGCACCACCACGGGAGTGTCCCCGTGGGTCAGCCGGAAGCCGCCGAGCAGGTGCAGCCGGATCTCCGCGTCGTGGGGCTGGCCGGTGGTGGGCGTGGGCGGAACGGCGGCCACGGCGGCACCCCCTGCGGAACGCGTCGGTTGCGGGTCTCGGCCAGGTCCCGGCGTGGCCGCCGTGCCGCCACTGTCGACTCGTCGGGCCGTCGCACGCGGGGTGCGGTGCCGGGTCCGACCGCCGCGAAGATTATCAATCATCGTTACTCTGGGTCAACGATGTTGTCGGTAATGCAACTTGCCGGGTTCTGTGAAACCGCCTCTGAACTGGCCAATCGTCTCGATCATGGTGCCCGTGGCTGCTCAGCTGAATCACAGCTTGCGTCAACTGAGCGTCACCGGCCTGCGGTGTTGCCCGGGGGGCCGGTGACGCCCGGGTGACGCGGTGCTCCGCATCGTGGCGGCAGCCGTCCGGGCCCACCCGATGGCGTCCGACCGGCCCCTGTGGGAGGACCAGCATGGACCGAACGCTCATCGTCGCGAAGGTGGTCCCGACCGCCGAGGCGGCGGTCGCCGAGATCTTCGCCGAGTCCGACACGACCGAACTGCCTCGCCTGGTGGGGGTCCGGCATCGCTCGCTGTACCGCCTGCACGACCTGTACGTGCACCTGATCGAGACCGAGTCGGCCGGCGACGGCGCCGTGGAGGCGGTTCGGGAACACCCCGAGTTCGTCCGGGTCAGCAGCCGGCTGAGTTCGTACATCTCACCGTACCGACCGGACTGGCGGTCACCCCGGGACGCGATGGCGCGCTGCTTCTACCGCTTCGACGGACGCCGGCCATGACCGCCACCGCGCCCTCGGGCGAGACCCTGTGGTCCCGGTGCGGCGGCTGCGCCGCCCTGCTCTACCGTAAGCGGCTGCGCCGCAACCTCGACGTCTGCCCGGAGTGCGGCCTGCACGCCCGACTCGCCGCACCCGAGCGGATCGACCAGCTGGTCGATCCCGGATCGTTCCGGACCCTGCCGGAGCGCGCGGTCGCGGTGGATCCGATCGGGTTCGTCGACGTGCTGCCGTACCCGCACCGGCTCGCCGCCGCCCGCGCCGACACCGGCCTGCCGGAGGCGGTGCTCTGCGGCACCGCCGCGATCGGCGGGTCGCGTTGTGCGCTCGCGGTGATGGACTTCCGGTTTCTCGGCGGCAGCCTGGGCAGCGCCGTCGGCGAGCTGATCACCCGTACCGCCGAGCAGGCGTTGGCGGCGGGCGTCCCGCTGGTCCTGGTCACCGCCTCCGGCGGTGCCCGGATGCAGGAGGGTGCGCTGTCGCTGATGCAGATGGCCACGGTCAGCCAGGCGATGGCCGAGCTGCGCGAGGTCGGGCTGCTCACCGTCAGCGTGCTGACCGACCCCACCTACGGCGGGGTGGCCGCCTCCTTCGCCACCAGCGCCGACCTGGTACTCGCCGAGAGCGGCGCCCGGATGGGCTTCGCCGGCCCCCGGGTGATCCGGCAGGTCACCGGACGCAACCTGCCGGAGGGGTTCCAGACCGCCGAGTTCCTGCTGCGGCACGGCCAGGTCGACATGGTGGTGCCCCGGCACGCCCTGCGTGCCCGACTGGCGACATTGCTCGCCGCGACGGGCACCGGCCGCCGGGCCACGAAGCGGTCCGGCGCGGACGCCCCGCCGCCCGAGACGGCCCGCCCGGTCGAGCTGTCCCGGACACCGGTGCGCGACGCCTGGGAGACGGTACGTCTGGCTCGGCACCCCGGCCGGCCCACCACTCTGGACTATCTGGAGACCACCTTCGACGGCTTCACCGAGTTGCACGGCGACCGGCTCGGCGGCGACTGCCCGGCGGTGGTCGGGGGGTTGGCGCGGCTCGACGGCCGGCACCTGATGGTGATCGGCCACCAGAAGGGACACAGCACCGCCGAGCTGGCCGCCCGCAACTTCGGCATGGCCACCCCGGCGGGCCATCGCAAGGCGTTGCGGCTGATGCGACTCGCGGCCCGACTCGGGCTGCCCGTGGTGACCCTGGTCGACACCCCGGGGGCCGATCCGGGCGTCGAGGCGGAGGAGCACGGCCAGGCGGCGGCGATCGCGGAGAACATCCTGACCATGAGCGTGCTGCCCACACCGGTGGTGACCGTGGTGACCGGGGAGGGCGGCAGCGGCGGTGCCCTGGCCCTGGCGGTGGCCGACCGGGTGTTGATGCTCCAGCACGCGGTCTACTCGGTGATCAGCCCCGAGGGCTGCGCCGCGATCCTCTGGCCCGGTCGCACCGCCGCTCCGCAGGCCGCCCGGGCCCTGCGACTGACCGCACCGGATCTGTGCCGCCTCGGGGTCGTCGACGAGGTCGTACCCGAGCCGGACGGCTCGGCCGCCGACGACCCCGACGCGACCGCCCGGGCCGTCCGCCAGGCGCTGCTGGCGAACCTGCTGCCGCTGCTGGAGGTGCCCGCGGTGACCCTCGTCCAACGACGGCGACGACGCTTCCGCCGCTTCGGCGCCGCACGTGCCCGAGCGGGCATCCGATGAGCGCCGCGCCCACGGTCCCCGCTGCGGCGACCGCGCCGAACGGCGACGGGACCGGGCAGCGGACCGACGGCGTCGCCGGTCAGGAACCCGACCGGCGTCCGACGGCCGACGCCGCCCTGGCCGACCTGCGCCGACACGCCCGGCAGTTCATCGCCGAACTGGCCGACCCGGTGCGCCGGCTGCGACTGCGTCTCGGCGAGGCCGAGCTGGAGGTGGAGTGGGCTCGGCCGGTCGGCCCGGAACCCGGTGCGCCGTCCGGCCCCACGGGTTCCGGTCCCGCCGCTCCCGCACCCCGGCCGCCCGTCGAACCGTCCCCGGCCCCACCGGCGGCGAGTCCCGCGACCCGCGCCAGCGTCCGCTCGCCGATGGTCGGCACCTTCTACCGGTCGCCGCAGCCGGGTGCGGCACCCTTCGTGGCCGTCGGCGACCTGGTCCGACCCGGGCAGGTGGTCGGGATCGTCGAGGCGATGAAACTGATGAACGAGATCGCCGCGGACCGGCCCGGCCGGGTCGTCGAGATCCTGGTCGCCGACGGACAGCCGGTGGAGTACGACCAGCCACTTGTCGCCCTGGATCCGGCCTGAGGGTGGTGCGCGATGTTCTCCAAGGTGCTGATCGCCAACCGGGGCGAGATCGCGCTACGCATCCTGCGTGCGTGCCGGGAACTCGGCATCCGTACCGCCGTGGTCTACTCCACCGCGGACGCCGACTCGGTGGCGGTGCGGCTGGCCGACGAGGCCGTCCGGATCGGCCCCTCGGCCAGCCGGCGCAGTTATCTCAACGCCGCCGCGGTGGTGGAGGCGGCCCGTAAGGTCGGTGCCCAGGCGGTGCACCCGGGCTACGGGTTCCTCTCCGAGGACGCCGATTTCGCGGAGATCTGCGCGGACAACGGGCTGACCTTCGTCGGCCCGCCGCCGCGCGTGATGTCCGTGCTTGCCGACAAGTCCTCCGCCCGGGCGTTGATGAGCCGGGCCGGGCTGCCGTTGGCGCCGGGCGCGGTGCAGCCGGTACCGACGGCCGCCGAGGCCGCCGCCGTCGCCGCCGAGGTGGGCTACCCGGTCATCATCAAGGCCGCGGCCGGGGGAGGGGGCCGGGGAATGACGGTGGTCCGGACCCCGGCGGACCTGCCCCGGGCGTACGCGCGCACCCGGGCCGCCGCCCAGGCCGCCTTCGGCGACGACCGGGTGTACGTCGAGCGCTACCTGGTCGACGCCCGGCACGTCGAGGTCCAACTGCTCTGCGACTCGCACGGCAACGGCGTGCACCTGGGCACCCGGGACTGCTCGGTGCAGCGCCGTCATCAGAAGCTCGTCGAGGAGGCGCCCGCCCCGGCGCTGTCCCCGGCGACGTTGGACGCCATCGCCAGCACCGCCCTGCGTGGCGCACTCGACGTGGGGTTCACCGGTGCCGGGACGGTGGAGTTCCTGGTCGACGCCGAGGAGAGGTTCCACTTCCTGGAGATCAACTGTCGCATCCAGGTGGAACACCCGGTCACCGAGATGATCACCGGCATCGACCTGGTGCACGAGCAGTTCCACGTCGCGGCGGGCACCCCGCTGCGCTGGCGTCAGGAGGACGTCCGGTTCACCGGGGTGGGCATCGAGTGCCGGGTCAACGTGGAGGATCCGGACCGGAACTTCGCCCCCACCCCCGGCCGGCTGGACCGCTTCGTGCCGCCCGGCGGCCCGTTCACCCGGGTCGACACCCACGGCCACGCCGGTTACCTGGTGGGACCGCACTACGACTCGCTGCTGGCGAAGGTCGTCGTCTGGGCCCCGGACCGTGACCTGGCGTTGAGCCGGCTGGACCGGGCGCTCGGCGAGTTCGAGATCTCCGGACCGGGGATGCGGACCACCATCCCGTTCGTGCGGCGGGTGCTCGACGACGCCGAGTTCCGCAAGGGGCGGCACTCCACCGGGCTGGTGGACCGCCTGATCGCCGCACCGAAACCCACACACCCGAGGAGGGAACGATGACCGTCACCGATGACGACTCGCTGACCGCGGAGATAACCGACATCCTGGTCACCAACTGCGGACTTGATCCGGAGGCCGCCGCCCGCGCGCCGGCCGCCTCCCTGGAGGAGCTGGGCATGGACTCGCTCGCCCTGCTCGAACTCTCGGCAGTGGTCGCCGACCGCTGGCAGGTCAGCATCCCGGAGCAGGCCGCACAGTTGAGCATCCCGGGCGTGGCCGACCTGGTCGCCCGGCGGGCCGATCCGCCCGGGCACACCGAGAACAGCATCGTCATCGCCGCTCCGCTGGACCTGGTCTGGTCGGTGACGAACGACGTGGCCGGCTGGCCGGACCTGTTCACCGAGTACGCGCGGGCCGAGATCCTCGACCGGGACGGCGACACGGTCCGGTTCCGACTCACCATGCATCCCGACGAGAACGGTGTCGCCTGGAGCTGGGTCAGCGAACGCACCGCGGACCCGGCCACCCGACAGGTGCGCGCCCACCGGGTGGAGACCGGGCCGTTCGAGTACATGCGGATCCGCTGGACCTACACCGAGGAACCCGACGGTGTCCGGATGACCTGGGTGCAGGACTTCGCGATGAGGCCGAGCGCACCGGTGGACAACGCCGGGATGACCGAACGGATCAACACCAACAGCGCCGTGCAGCTGGCCGTCATCAGGGAACGCGTCGAGCGGCTCGCCCGGGACCGGACGACCACGCCGCCGGCGAGCGTCACCCCGACGGCCGTGGCGACCGGTGCTAGCGCGACAGGAGCCGACGATGAGTGACCTCGCCCTGGTGGCCGCCCGGGACGTCCCCGCCGACCGCCGACGCGGCGGCGAGCTGCGGGTCCTGCTCGGTCCGCGTACCGTCGGCAGCACCTCGGGTTTCATGGGTGTGGCCACCATGGCACCGGGCGAGCGGATCGCCGAGCACTACCACCCGTACAGCGAGGAGTTCCTCTACGTCGCCCGGGGCGCCATCACCGTCGACCTGGACGACGAACCGGTGCCGCTGGCGGCCGGCGAGGCGCTGTTCGTGGCCCGCAACGTCCGGCACCGGCTGCGCAACACCGGACACGTGCCCGCCGAGGTCGTCTTCCACCTCGGGCCGCTGGCGCCGCGCCCGGAACTCGGCCACGTCGACACCGAGCTTGTCGAGCAGCGGGACCGGTCGTGACCACCCGGCGCACCGTGGTCACCGGCGTCGGGGTGGTGGCCCCCGGCGGGGTGACCCGGGACCGGTTCTGGAAGAGCATCACCGAGGGGCGTACGGCCACCCGGCGGATCACCTTCTTCGACCCGTCGCCGTTCCGGTCGCAGATCGCCGCCGAGTGCGACTTCGACCCGGACGCCGCCGGGTTGACCCCCGCCCAGCGGCAGCGCGCCGACCGGTACGTGCAGTTCGCGCTGGCCTGCGCCGCCGAGGCGGTCGCCGACAGCGGGCTGGAACTCACCGACGCCGAACGCGACCGCACCGGTGTGGTCCTGGGCACCGCCGTCGGCGGCACCATGGCACTGGAACAGGAGTACGTGACGGTGAGCGACAGCGGCCGGCGTTGGCTGGTCGACGCGGCTCTCGGCGGCCCGTACCTCTACCCGGCGCTGATGCCCAGCAGCCTGGCCGCGGACGTGGCCTGCCGCCACGGCCTGCACGGGCCGGCCCAGGTCATCTCCACCGGCTGCACCTCCGGCATCGACGCCATCGGCTACGCCCACCAGTTGGTCGTCGACGGCGAGGCCGACGTCGTGCTCGCCGGTGCCGCCGACTCGCCGATCTCGCCGGTCACCGTCGCCTCGTTCGACGCCATCAAGGCCACCAGCCCGGACAACGACGACCCGGCGCACGCCTCCCGCCCCTTCGACGCCGACCGGCACGGCTTCGTGCTGGCCGAGGGGGCGGCGGTGCTGGTGCTGGAGGAGGCCGGACACGCCGCGCGGCGCGGCGCGCACGTCTACTGCGAGGTGGCCGGCTACGCCAGCCGGAGCAACGGGTACCACATGACCGGGCTGCGCCCGGACGGCCTGGAGATGGGGCTGGCCATCACCGACGCGCTGCGGCAGGCCCGACTGATGCCCGAGGACGTCTCCTACATCAGCGCCCACGGCTCCGGCACCCGGCAGAACGACCGGCACGAGACGGCGGCGTTCAAACGGTCGCTCGGCGCGGCGGCCCACCGGGTGCCGATCAGCTCGATCAAGTCGATGGTCGGGCACTCGCTGGGAGCCATCGGCGCCATCGAGATGGCCGCGTGCGCGCTGGCCATCGAGTTCGGCGTGGTGCCGCCGACCGCCAACTGGGCCACCCGGGACCCGGAGTGCGACCTGGACTACGTGCCCAACGAGGCCCGGGAGGTGCCGGTGGACGTGGCGCTCTCGGTGGGCAGCGGCTTCGGCGGGTTCCAGTCGGCCATGCTGTTCCGCAGGTCGGCCCGGGACGTGACGCGGTGAGCGCGAGTCGGGTCCGGACGGCCCCTGCCGGTGACGGCGGGACCGGCGGGCGGGCCGTGGTCACCGGCGTCGGGGTGGTGGCACCCAGCGGCGTCGGCGCGGACGCGCACTGGCGGACGGTCCTGTCCGGCCGCCGCCGGACCGGACCGATCAGCCTGTTCGACGCCACCGGCTACCCGACCCGCCTCGGCGGCGAGGTCGCGGACTTCGACCCGGGCCGGTACGCCGACAACCGCGCCCTGGTGCAGACCGACCGGTGGACGCACCTCGGCTTCGCCGCCACCGCGCTGGCGCTGGCCGACGCCGGCCTGCCGGAGCGGGCCACCGACCCGTACGGCTGGGCGGTGACCCTGGCCAGCGCCTCCGGCGGCAACCTGTTCGGCCAGCGGGAGCTGCAACGTCTCTGGTCGTCACCGTCGCGCACGGTCGGCGCGTACCAGTCGATCGCCTGGTTCTACGCGGCCAGCGTCGGCCAGCTCTCCATCCGGCACCAGGCGAAGGGGCCGTGCGGGGTGCTGGTGGCGGAGTCGGCGGGTGGCCTGGACAGCCTGGCGCACGCGGTGCGGACCGTGCGGCGCGGTGCCTCGGTGGTGCTCGCCGGGGCGACCGAGTGTCCGCTGAGCCCGTACGCGCTGGCCTGTCAGCTGCGCTCCGGCCTGCTCAGCGAGGTGGCCGATCCGGAGCGCGCCTACCGGCCGTTCGACGCCACCGCCAGCGGCTACCTTCCCGCCGAGGGGGGTGCGGTTTTCGTGGTGGAGGAGCTGGAGCACGCCCGTGCCCGGGGTGCGCGCAGCTACGGCGAGGTGACCGGCTGGGGTGCCACCCACGACGCGGCGCACACCACCGCGGACAGTGCCGGTGATCCGCACCAGTACGCCCGCGCGATGCGGCTTGCGCTGGGCCGGGCCGGTGTCGAGCCGGACGAGGTGGACGTGGTCGTTCCCGACGCGCTCGGGGTACCGCGCTACGACCGGGCCGAGGCCAGCGCCCTGCGGGCCGTCTTCGGCTCCCGCCTGCCGCCGGTCAGTACCCACAAGGAGTTGACCGGGCGGGCGCATCAGGGTGGCTCGGCCCTTGACGTGGCCACCGCCCTGCTCGCCTTCGCGCACGACACGCTGCCCGCCTCGGCCGGGCCGCAGGTCGTGGCCGACGGGTGCGAACTGGATTTCCTGCGGGCCGCCCGCCGCCCGCGTACCCGGGTGGCGTTGATCTGCGCCCGGGGTTTCGACGGGTTCAACAGTGCGCTGGTGGTGCGCGGTGCGCCGCCGGCCGGAGAGGAGTGGTGATGGACGCACGGGAGGGCGAGCAGCGGGCTGGCGAGCACCGCGCACGGGTGGTGTTCCTGGTCCGGGTGCCCGACGAGCGCACTGCGGACTTCCTCCGTGCCTACGAGGCGGTCCGGCACCTGGTCGCCGACGGGGTGCCGGGCCACCTGGTCGACCAGGTCTGCCGTTCGTCGACCGACCCGGAGCAGTGGCTCATCACCAGCGAGTGGAACAGCCTGGCCGACTTCGAGGCGTGGGAGCGCAGCCCGGAACACCGCGACCTGGTCCGACCGATGCGGGAGTGCTTCACCGATGCTCGCTCCCTGCGCTTCCACATCCACGCGCAGACGCCCGTACCGGCCGGAACACCCCGATGAGCAGATGAACGATCGGTGGTGATCCGCTCACTCAAGGCTGACACACGGACTCGATCATCCTCGCTGGCCGGTCCGACGGCAATCCGGTCAGTCGCCCTTCTCGGGCATCCATTTGCATGACGCAATGTCCATCATGGCTGCCGTAGGGTGCTGGCAGCGCTCCGAGCAGGCGATCTGTGTCTGGTGCGTGCCGCGGCGACGCCGATGGTGGAGGTGGGGAGTCATGACCGGACCGCTGTGCTCGCCGAGCGAGACCGATCGGCGGCCCCGCGCCGACCCGCCGACCTCCGCCGACCGGCAGCCCCCGGGTGACCGGCCGCACCGGGCCACGCGGACGCCGCCGGTGCGCCCTCAACGCGACCCGAGGTCGACCTCGGCCAGGTAGACGCAACTGTGCCCCTCGTGCGAGGAGTAGTAGCTGACGTGCAGTCGGTCGTCGTGCCAGACCAGGCCGGGATAGCTGGAGTCGCCGCCGGAGGGTAGCGTCACCAGCTCCCGCAGCCGGCCCCGCGCCACGTCGACGGCGCAGATCGCGGTCCGCACCGAACCGTCGTGCAGCCGTACGCCCGCCACGAGGGTGCCGTCGGGCAGCCGGCACAGCGCCGGACCGCCCACCCGTACCCCGAGGTCCGTCCAGGTCCACTCCCGGTAGGGCGGGCGGGCCCGGCCGAGCTGCGCGGTGGCCGTACCGCCGTCGCGCCGCAGCAGGCAGGTGACGGTGCCGTCGGGTTCGAAGACCAGCCCGGACTCGTTCGGGTACCCACCGGAGAACAGGGTGCGGACCACCGGTCGCAGGTCGAATCCGTCGTCGCTGCGGTAGAGCCGGGCGAACCGTGGCTCCCGGGTGGCGTAGCCGACGCCGTACATCGCGTCGCCGTGCCAGGCCGCCCGCCAGATCCAGACGTCCGGTTCGCCGATCGGCCGGGGCTCGTCCCACCGGTGGCCGTCGTCGCTGAGCGCGGTGACCGTCCGGAACCGTTTCGGAGTCCCCGTCGCGGCGGCGGCGAGCAACTGCAACCGTCCGTCGGGGCGCGGCACGAAGCGTGGGTCGCGCAGGTCGACACCGGTCTGGGCGAGGACCGCCGCGGTCTGCCAGGAGCGAGCGTCCGACGAGGTCAACACCCGCAGGACGCCGTCGTCGGACAGGTGCGACCGGCCCTGTCGGAACGCGCAGAACCACTGTCCCGCGTGCCGGACCAGGTCGGTGAAGGCGTTGTGCGGGGCGGTGTCACCGATACGGCGTATCGCGCGCACCTCGGTGGTCGCCGGACGGATGATCACGTGCGTCGACGGTACGCGGACCGGGCGACACGGGTGTGGCGGCGCGGCGAACAGCGGACGAACGCGACGGTCGGCCGGTGCCGCTGGCCGGCTCGGATGCTCACCGGGTCGCGCGGGTGCGGCGCGCGGCGACGTAGCGCCGCGCCTTTTCGGCGGTTCCGCAGTCGTCCATGCTGCACCAGCGGCGACTGCGGTTCTTGCTCTCGTCGAGGAAGACGAACCGGCAGCCGCCGCATCCCTTGATCCGGTCGAGTGGGCCGGTGGTGAGCAACTGGACCGCCGCGTGCACCACCGGCCGTAGCGGCCGGGCGGCGGTGTGGTCGTCCCGCCAGGACCAGACGAAGGTGCCGGCCCGGTCGAGCCGCGCGTGAGCGAGCGCGTCGGCTTCGTCGTCGCGCAGCCGGGCCAGGGTGGACCGGCCCGGACTCCGCCCGGACGCCACGGCCCGGAACACCTCGTCGAGGCGGTCGCGGACGTCCAGTGACCGCAGGAAGGCGGCCTGCGTGTCGTCCGGGTCGTCGTGGCGGCGACGGTGTGACCTGGTCACCTCCGCGTCGGTGAGGACGCCCGCGTAGCCGGCCCAGGCGAGCAGCTCGGGGTAGCCGGTGAGCACGTCGTCGTCGGGCGGCCCGACGGGTGGACCGGTGCGGGTGTTGACGAAGTCCAACGCGAGGTTGCCGCCCACCAGGCGCAGCCTCCGGACACCCTCGACTGTTTCCATCAAACACGACTTTACCAGTTGACGGGGACCGGAGGCGCTTCCTAGTGCTACCTCCATAGTCGAGATAGATGGTAACACTGGAGGGCGGATGGGACGCGGGCGGGCGACAACGGTCCTGATCGGACTGTCGGGCGGGACCTTCCTCTACACCACCGCCGAGGCGCTGCCCATCGGGCTGCTGCTGCCGATGGCGGCGGATCTGGCCGTGTCACCAGCGGACGTGGGCATGCTGGTCACCGCGTACGGCGCCGTGGTGATGGTCGCCTCGGTGCCGTTGACCGCGCTGGTCCGCCGTGTCCCTCGGCGGCGACTGCTGTCGGCGCTGCTGGCCGGCTTCGTGGTCAGCAACGCGGTCACCGTGTTCGCGAGCGGCTTCGCGGTGCTGCTGGCGGCCCGGATGGCGACGGCCGCGACGCACGCGCTGTTCTGGGCGGTGGTGGTGCCGGCCGCCGCGGAACTGTTCCGGCCGGGACTGCGGGGCCGGGTGGTCGCGGTCGTGTTCGCCGGTGGCAACGTCGCCCTGGCCCTGGGCGTGCCCGCGGGCATCTGGCTGGGCGAGCGCGCCGGCTGGCGGGCCTCGTTCCTGGCGGTGTCCGGGCTCGGCGCGGTGGTGTTCGTGGTGGTCGCCGCGCTGCTGCCCGCGACCCGGCCGGATCAGGGACACGCCACCCGGGGCGCGACCCCGGACGCGCGCCGCTTCTGGCTACTGGTCACCGTGGCCGTCCTGGCCACCGCCGGTGCGATCGTCGCCTACACCTATGTCGCCCTCTTCGTCACCGAGCACACCGCGATGGCCGCCACCTCGGTCGGTGCCATTCTGCTCGCTCGCGGGATCGCCAGCGTGCTCGGCATCCTCGCCGTCGGCGTGCTGGTGGACCGCAACCCCTGGCTCGCCCTGATCACGACCGTCGCACTCCAGTCGCTGGCTCTGCTCGGGCTGTACGCGCTGGGCCACCGGCCCGTCGCGGCCGTCGTCCTGATCGCGCTGTCCGGCCTGGCCTTCGCCGCGTTCACCGCGACCCTCGGCGGCCTCGTCCTCCAGGTGGCGCCGGGGCGCTCGGATCTCGCCGCCGCCACCGTCTCCGCCGCCGTCAACGTCGGCATCACCGGTGGCGCCTTCGTCGGAGGAATCACGCTGCCGAGCCACGGCGTGCACCGCACGGTGCTGATCGGTGCGCTGCTCAGCATCGTGGCGCTGGTGCTGGCGCTCACCGCCCCGCTTCGGGCGGTGCCGTCTGTGCCTGGTGCGCGGCGGCCAGCCGTCTCGGGGCGCGGGCGTACCAGGCTTCCACGATCAGCTCGGTCAGCTCGGTGACGCCGATCCGGTCCAGCCGGACCAGCACCGACGGGTAGCCGTCAAAGTGTGGCGTGGTGAAGAAGAGGCCGGGGTCGTCGGCGAGCAACGCCTCCTTGACGCCGAGGTCCGCCACCCGGACCCCGAGGATGGGACCATCCGGTGCGGCCGGACCGAGTTCGTGGAGTTCCTTGCCGCGCAGCGGGCGTTCCCAGACGAACGGCTTGTCCTTCACCCGCCAGGCGGCCACGCCGTCATAGGAGGGCCGCTCGCTGGTCTCCGGCAGGCCCAGCGCGATCCGGCGTACGTCGTCCCAACTGGCCACCTCCTGACGGTACGCCAGGTTGACGCCCGCCATGGGTCCCGCCCACACGGTCGGGGTGGCCTGGCGTGGCGGCGGTCAGGTCGGCGATGGTGGACCGCATGGAGATCAAGCCCGACCCGGTCTGCCTGGCCGACTTCGCCGCCCTGGCCCGGACGGTACTGCCGCCGCGCGTCTGGGACTACCTGGACGGTGGCAGCGGTGCCGAGGTGACCCTCGGCGGAAACCGCAGCGCTCTGGACCGGGTCGGCGTGGTGCCGAGGGTGCTGACCGGGGTGAGCACCCCGAGCCTGCGGACCCGGTTGCTCGGCCGGGAGTACGCGATGCCGGTGGCCGTGGCGCCGATGGCGTACCAACGGCTGGTGCACCCCGACGGCGAACCGGCGCTGGCCGCCGCGGCCCGCGTCGCCGACGTGCCGTACCTGGCCAGCATCCTCGGCAGCACGCCGATCGAGCAGGTCACCGCCACCGGCGCCGAGGTCTGGTTCCAGCTGTACTGGCTGCGCGACCGGTCCCTGGTCGCCGACCTGCTGGCGCGGGTCCGCGCCGCCGGCTGCCGGGCGCTCGTGGTCACGGTGGACGTGCCGGTGCTCGGCCGACGGCTGCGGGACCTGCGCAACTCCTTCCGGCTGCCGCCGGAACTGGTTCCGGCCAACCTGCCGGGTGGTCGCGACGACCTGGCCCACGGCGGCACGCCGGGGGTCACCCCGGTGGCCGCGCACCGTGACGCGGCGTTCGCTCCGGCGCTCACCTGGTCGGACCTGCGGTGGCTGGGGGAGCGGTGCGACCTGCCGCTGGTCGTCAAGGGCATCCTCGACCCGGCCGACGCGGTGCGGGCCGTCGACGCGGGAGCACGGGCGATCGTGGTGTCCAACCACGGCGGCCGACAGCTCGACGGAGCCCCGGCCAGCGCCACCATGCTGCCCGAGGTGGTGGCGGCCGTCGGTGACCGCTGCGAGGTGTTGCTGGACAGCGGCATCCGCAGCGGTGTCGACGTGCTGCGCGCCCTGGCGCTCGGTGCCGCCGGTGTGCTGGTCGGGCGGCCGATGCTCTGGGCCCTGGCGGTCGGCGGGCAACCGGCGGCCAGCTCCGCGCTGGCCCTGCTCGCCGCCGAGGTACGCGACGCCCTGGCCCTGGCCGGCTGCGCCGACCCGGCGAGCGCCCGGCGGCTGCGCACGGTCCCGGTGGGCTGACCGGAACCGGTGCGGCGACTTATCGCGTTCACCGGTTCGCAACCTGTGACGGCTGCCCTGCCGCCGTCCTGACAGGACGGTCATAATGGGCGGCATGGTTGCCTGGGAGTACGCCCTGCTGGTCCGCCGCTACCAGGGGCAGGGTCGCAATTTTCATGTCTCGTTCGTCTGGTACGGCCCCGACGGATCCCGCAAGGACATCACGGCGTACGGCGACACCGCCATCGCGCATCTCAACCGCGCCGGCCGCGACGGTTGGGAACTCGTCTCCGCCGCCGAGGACGTGAACAACGTGCAGGGCAGCACCGAGGTGCACCGCTACCACCTGAAACGTCCACTCGCCTGAGGGGCGTCCACTGTCGAGCCGTGGCGGTTCGACTACTCCTGAGTTGACCGCAGTCGCGTCGGGCCGGGCCGTCCCGGCCCGACGCGATCGTCGTCAGCCCAGCTCGACGTCCGGGTAGAGCGGGAAACCGGTGAGCAGCTCGCTGGCCTGTCGGCCGATCTTGTCGGCGAGGGCCGGGTCGAGCACGTACTTCGCCTTGGAGGCGGTGCCGTCCGGGCCGACCCCGGCGCTGGTCTGACTGAGCACGGCGTGGATCAGCTCGGCGGTGGTGTCCATCTCCGCCGTGCCGAGCCCCCGGGTGGTCAGCGCGGGGGTGCCGATCCGGATGCCGGAGGTGTACCAGGCACCGTTGGGGTCCTGCGGCACCGCGTTGCGGTTGGTGACGATGCCGGAGTCCAGCAGGGCCTGCTCGGCCTGCCGCCCGGTCAACCCGTAGCCGGTCACGTCGATCAGCACCAGGTGGTTGTCGGTGCCGCCGGTGACCAGCTTGGCTCCGCGCCGCAGCAGACCCTCGGCCAGCGCCTGGGCGTTGTCGACGATCTGCCTGGCGTAGCCGGCGAAGTCGGGCCGGCGGGCCTCGGCCAGCGCCACCGCCTTGGCCGCCATCACGTGCGGCAGCGGGCCGCCGAGCACCATCGGGCAACCCCGGTCCACCTGGTCGGCCAGCTCCGGGCCGCACAGCACCAGGCCGCCGCGCGGACCGCGCAGCGACTTGTGGGTGGTGCTGGTGACGATGTGCGCGTGCGGCACCGGGTCGAAGTCGCCGGTGAAGACCTTGCCGGCGACCAGGCCCGCGAAGTGCGCCATGTCCACCATGAAGGTGGCGCCGACCGAGTCGGCGATCTCCCGCATGACCCGGAAATTGATCTTGCGTGGGTACGCCGAGTAGCCGGCGACCAGCACCAGCGGCCGAAACTCGCGAGCCGCCTCGGCGACCCGGTCGTAGTCGACCAGACCGGTGTCCGGGTCGGTGCCGTAGCTGCGCTGGTCGAACATCTTGCCGGAGATGTTCGGCCGGAAACCGTGGGTCAGGTGCCCGCCGGCGTCCAGGGACATGCCGAGCATCCGCTGGTCGCCCAGCTCGCGCCGCAGCGCGAACCAGTCCGCCTCGGTGAGGTCGTTGACGTGCCGGGCCTGCGCCTTCTTCAGCGCCGGTGACTCGACGCGGTCGGCCAGGATCGCCCAGAACGCCACCAGGTTGGCGTCGATGCCCGAGTGTGGCTGCACGTACGCGTGCGCCGCGCCGAACAACTCCCGGGCGTGCTCGGCGGCGAGCGCCTCGACGGTGTCCACGTTCTGGCAGCCGGCGTAGAACCGTCGACCGACGGTGCCCTCGGCGTACTTGTCGCTGAACCAGTTGCCCATGGCCAGCAACGTCGCCGGGGAGGCGTAGTTCTCGCTGGCGATCAGCTTGAGCGACTCGCGCTGGTCGGCCAGTTCCGCCCCGATCGCGTCGGCGACCCGCGGCTCGACACCACGGATCACCTCGAGAGCGCTGCGGAAGGCGGTGGATTCGGCGTTGCGCGGCATGCGACCTCCAGGTGACGTGCGGAAGGCCCAGGCGCTCGGCATGCGTCCTCGTGACGGGGCCGCTCCCCGATGGTTCTCCATCTCCAATGCGCCAGTCACGGCCCGAGGGGATCCTACCGGGTACGCCGGCAGGGCGGGCCGCGGCGGGCGACCGTGCGGCGCGTGGTGGACCCGCCGGGATCGCCGCCGCAACCGGCCGGGGGCCGGGCGGGCGCACTAGGATCGTCGCATGGCGGCAACGGGCGACGGTGGCAGTCTCCTGGCCATCAGCGACCTGCACGTCGGCCATCCGGAGAACCGGACGATCGTCGAGGGGCTGCGTCCCCGGACGCCACAGGACTGGCTGCTGGTCGCCGGTGACGTGGGCGACACCGTCGCCGAGGTGGAGTGGGCACTGCGGCTGCTGGCCGACCGGTTCGCCCGGGTGGTCTGGTCGCCGGGCAACCACGAGCTGTGGACGCCGCCCGCCGACCCGGTGACGTTGCGGGGCGCGGCGCGCTACGCCCACCTGGTCGAGCTGTGTCGTGGACTCGGCGTGGTCACCCCGGAGGACCCGTACCCGGTGTGGGCGGGGCCCGGCGGCCCGGTGACGGTGGCCCCGCTGCTGCTGCTGTACGACCACAGCTGGCGGCCGGACGGCTTCGACACGCCCGAGGCGGCGCTGGCCGAGGCGTACCGGACCGGGATCGTCTGCACCGACGAGGTGCTGCTGCACCCCGACCCGTACGAGAGCCGGTCAGCGTGGTGCGCGGCCCGGGTGGCCGAGACCGCCCGCCGGCTCGCCGAGCGCGATCCGGCGCTGCCGACCGTGCTGATGAACCACTGGCCGCTGGTCCGGGAGGTGACCCGGGTCCTGCGATACCCGATCTTCGCCCAGTGGTGCGGCACCGAGGCCACCGCCGACTGGCACGTACGCTTCGACGCCACCGCGGTCGTCTACGGCCATCTGCACATTCCACGGACCAGTTGGCACGACGGCGTGCGGTTCGAGGAGGTGTCGGTGGGCTACCCCCGGGAGTGGCGGTCCCGTGGCGTACCCCCGGGCCGGTTGCGGCAGATCCTGCCGCAACCGGAGGGGGTACCGCCCACGGCGTGGTGACCGGGTACGCCGCCGATCATCGGGCGGACCGTCAGACCCGCATCGCGTCCAGCGACTTCTTCAGCGCCTTGGGCGCCGTCGGGCTCCGGGGCGCCTCCGGACGCCGGTCGATCATCCGCTGCCCCATCTCCTGCAACTCCTTACGCCCCATCGACTCGCGCACCTTCGGGAACCACTCCTGCTCCTCCTCCTCGACGTGGTGCAGGACGTTCTCGATGAGGACCGTCGTCTTGGCGTTGAAGTGCTCGTCGTCGGGCTGCATCGAGGACAGCTCGAAGCAGAGCACGTCGGCGACGTGGTGCTCCTCGTACGACTCCAGGATGTGGTCCTCCAGCTCCGGCAGCCGCTTGCGGACCTCCGGGTACATGATCTCGTTCTCCAGGTAGGTGTGCACGGTGAGCGCCTCGAGGATCTGCTTCACCAACTTGCCGCGCTTGCTGGCCGGCGCGTCCTCGCTGGCCTGGAACTCCTTGAACAGGCGGCGCATCTCCTGGTGGTCCTCTTTGAGCAGCACGATGGCATCGGTGGACATGTGGCGACCTCCTCGGATCACTTCGAGGTCTGCACTCCTACCCTGGCGCAACCCCCGGAAACGGCACCTCGGGCGAAGGCGTGTGTCGCCGCCGACCGGGGGTATGCGGCCGGGACCTGACGAGTTGGAGGTGTGTCGTGGCCACGATGGTGCAGCGGCCGGCCAGTCCGGTGCAGGACAAGAACTACGACCTGATCCACGCGTTGCAGATGTCACTGGAAAACATCTGGCACCTGGAGTCCTACATCGCCGACGCGGACGCTCGCGGTGACGAGGAACTCGCCACCTGGTTCCGCAAGATCCAGGAGAACAACCGCAAGGCGGGTGAACAGGGCAAGCAGCTGCTTGCCGCCCGCCTGCAACGCGAGAACGGCTGATCCGGCGGCGGTGGCGGGGCGCCGCTCCGCCCCGCCCACCGATCGGGCCGGACGCGGGCGCGGACCGAGGGTGACCGCCGGAAACCGTCGCGGCGCGACTCCCGGCGGTGGCCCGCCGGCCGGGTGCCGCGTCGTACCCTCTCAGGTGTGGCCACGGCGGCGCAGGAGATCCAGGTGGGGCGGCGGACGGTCCGCGTCAGCAGCCCGGACAAGTCCTACTTTCCCGAGCGGGGGCTGACCAAGCTCGACGTGGTGCGCTACTTCCTCGCCGTCGGCGACGGCATCCTGCGCGCGCTGCGGGACCGGCCGACCATGCTCGAACGGTGGCCGCGCGGCGTGTTCGAGGGCGCGACCATCGCCACCCGGCAGGACAACCGGGGTGACGCGTTCTACCAGAAGCGGGTGCCGGCCGGCGCGCCGGACTGGGTGGGCACCGCCCACATCACCTTTCCCAGCGGACGCACCGCCGACGAGGTCGCTCCGGGGGAGCTGGCCGTGGTGATCTGGGCGGTCAACCTGGGCACGCTGCGCTTCCATCCGTGGCCGGTGACCAGGGCGGACGTGGAGCGGCCGGATCAGCTGCGGATCGATCTCGACCCCATGCCCGGGGTCGGGTTCGACCAGGTGGTGCCGGTGGCCCACGAGGTGCGTGCCTTCCTCGACGAGTTGGGGCTGACCGGCTATCCGAAGACCACCGGCGGGCGGGGGCTGCACGTCTACGTCCCGATCGAGCCGCGGTGGAGCTTCGGCGACTGCCGCCGGGCGGTGCTGGCCCTCGGTCGGGAGATGCGGCGGCGCCGGCCGGACCTGGTCACCACCACCTGGTGGCGCGAGCAGCGGGACCGGCCGGTCTTCGTCGACTACAACCAGATGGCCCGGGACCACACCATGACCTCGGCGTACTCGATCCGGCCGACCCCGGCCGCGCTGGTCTCCGCACCGCTGGACTGGTCGGAGCTGGACGACGCCCGACCGGAGGACTTCGACGTGACCACCATGCCGGGCCGGTTCGCCGACCGGGGTGATCCGCACGCGGGCCTGGACGCGCGCCGCTACTCCCTGACGCCCCTGCTGGAGTTGGCCGACCGGGACGGCCTGGACGCGCCGCCCGAACGCTGACCGGTCATCCCCACGGGCTGCGCACCCCGTCGTACTCCTCGAAGACCAGCCAGCTGCGGGTGGCGAGCACTCCGGAGATGCGCTGCACCCGGTCCAGCACCACGTCCCGAAGCGTGGCGTTGTCCGGCGCCCGGACCAGGGCGAGCACGTCGTGCTCGCCGCTGAGCAGTGCCACGTGTTCGACGTAGCGCACCCGGGCCAGCTCCGCCGACACCTCCCGCCAGGTGTTCTGCCTGATCGTCAACGCGATGTACGCCGAGGTGCCCAGGCCGGCCGGCTCCGGGGCGACCCGGGCGGCGAACCCGGTGATCACCCCGTCGCGCAGCAGCCGCTGCACCCGCGCGTAGGCGTTGGTGCGCGAGACGTGCACCCGTTCGGCGAGCGTCCGGATGGAGAGCCGACCGTCCCGGGTCAGCTCGTCGAGGATGCGCCGGTCGACCTCGTCGAGGGCGACGGCCGAACGTCCCGTTCCGCCCCGCCGGTCCGCCTCGTCGGCGGTCTCCTGGCTCATCGAGCCCTCCTCTGGGTGCCATCCATCCCGCGTTCACCGGTCATCTTGAGTCAATCATCCGACAGCAGGAGCATAGGGCCACCACTCGTCCAGGAGGTTCCGCCGTGACCACCACCCCCCAGGCGGCCCGCAGGGCATCCCCGCGCAAGCGGCGGCCGGCGACCCCGACCGCGCCCGACCCCGCCGCCGGCCTGCTACCCGAGACCGAACCGGTCCGGCTGCTCGACCCGGACGGCACCCTGCTGCCGGCGCGCGCGGACTACCCCGAACCGCCCGTCGAGGCGCTGCGCGAGATGTACCGCCGGATGGTCGTCGGCCGGCGTTTCGACACCCAGGCCACCGCGCTGACCAAGCAGGGTCGGCTGGCCGTCTACCCGTCGTCCCGGGGCCAGGAGGCCTGCCAGGTCGGCGGCGTCCTGGCGCTGCGCGACGACGACTGGGTCTTCCCCACCTACCGGGAGTCGATGGCGCTGACCGCCCGCGGCATCGACCCGGTCGAGGTGTTGACGCTGCTGCGCGGCGACTGGCACTGCGGGTACGACCCGGCCGCGCGGCGCACCGCACCGCAGTGCACCCCGCTGGCCACCCAGTGCGTGCACGCCGCCGGTCTGGCCTACGGGGAGTCGTACCAGGGGCGCGACACGGTGGCGCTGGTCTACATCGGCGACGGTGCCACCAGCGAGGGTGACTTCCACGAGGGGGTCAACTTCGCCGCCGTGTTCAAGGCCCCCGTCGTGTACTTCGTGCAGAACAACAGGTACGCGATCAGCGTCCCGCTGTCCCGGCAGACCGCCGCCCCGTCGCTGGCCTACAAGGGTGTCGGCTACGGCGTCCCCAGCGAGCAGGTCGACGGCAACGACCCGGTGGCCGTGCTCGCCGTGCTCACCCGGGCGGTCGCGCACGCGCGCGCCGGCAAGGGGCCGTTCCTGGTCGAGGCGCACACCTACCGGATGGAGCCGCACACCAACGCCGACGACGCCTCGCGCTACCGCGACACCGACGAGGTCGAGGCGTGGCGCGACCGCGATCCGCTGGCCCGGTTGGAAACCTACCTGCGCGGCCGGGACGTGCTCGACGACGCGGCGGTCGCCGAGATCGCCGAGCAGGCCGAGACGTACGCGGCCGAGCTGCGGGAACGGATGAACACCCAGCCCACGGTCGACCCGCTCAGCCTCTTCGACCACGTCTACGCCGAACCCACCCCGCAGCTCGTGGAGCAGCGGGAGCAGGTGCGCGCCGAACTGGCCGCGGCGACGGAGGAGGACGCCTGATGGCCACCATGACCATGGCGAAGGCGCTCAACGCCGCGCTCGCCGACGCGATGCTCGACGACGAGCGGGTGCTGGTCTTCGGCGAGGACGTCGGCCAGCTCGGCGGCGTCTTCCGGATCACCGACGGCCTGCAGGCCCGCTTCGGCGACAAGCGCTGCTTCGACACCCCCCTGGCCGAGGCCGGCATCGTCGGGTTCGCCGTCGGGCTGGCCATGTCCGGGCTGCGGCCGGTGGTCGAGATGCAGTTCGACGCGTTCGCGTACCCGGCGTTCGAGCAGATCGCCTCGCACGTGGCGAAGCTACGCAACCGCACCCGCGGCGCGTTGAGCGTGCCGATGGTGATCCGGGTGCCCTACGCCGGTGGGATCGGCGGCGTGGAACACCACTGCGACTCCTCGGAGGCGTACTACGCGCACACCCCGGGTCTGAAGGTGGTCACCCCGGCGACCGTCGACGACGCGTACTCGCTGCTGCGGGAGGCGATCGACGACCCCGACCCGGTGGTGTTCATGGAGCCGAAGAAGCTCTACTTCGCCGGCGCCGAGACCGCGCTGCCGACCCGGACCGAGCCGTTCGGCCGGGCGGTCGTGCGCCGGGCCGGTCGCGACGCCACGCTTGTCGCGTACGGCCCGGCGGTGCCGGTCGCGCTGGAGGCCGCCGAGGCCGCCCGGGACGAGGGATGGGACCTGGAGGTGGTCGACGTACGCACCATCGTGCCGTTCGACGACGCCACCATCGCCGCCTCGGTACGCCGTACCGGGCGGTGCGTGGTGGTGCAGGAGGCGCAGGGCTTCGCCGGAGTCGGCGCGGAGATCGCCGCCCGGGTGCAGGAGTGCTGCTTCCACGCGCTGCACGCCCCGGTGCTGCGGGTATCCGGGCTGGACATCCCGTACCCGGCGCCGATGCTGGAGCACACCCACCTGCCCTCGGTCGACCGGGTGCTGGACGCGGTGGCCCGCCTGCAGTGGGACGACCAGCCCGACCGGCGCTGGCTGACCGAGGGCAGCGCGGCATGACCGAGAAGGTTTTCCTGCTGCCCGACCTCGGTGAGGGTCTCGCCGAGGCGGAGATCGTGCAGTGGCGGGTCGCGGTCGGTGACACGGTCACCGTGGACCAGACCGTGGTCGAGGTGGAGACCGCCAAGGCGGTCGTCGACGTGCCCTGCCCGTACGCCGGCCGGGTCGTCGCCCTGCACGGCGCCGAGGGTGAGGTACGCCCGGTGGGCCAACCTCTGATCACCGTCGCCGAGCCGGTGAGCGGTGGCGCCGACGACGGCGAGCCGTCCGGGCACGCGGTCTACCGCGAGGAGGAGCGGGCCGGCTCCGGCAACGTGTTGATCGGGTACGGCACCGGCCACGGCGGTTCCCGCCGGCGTAGGCGGCCACGGCTCGCGGCCGGCGTGCGTGACGCTTCGACCGCCCCGCCTGCTCCGACGGCACGGCCGTCCGGTCCCGGCCTGCCACCGGCGGCGGACGGTCGGCAGCCGGACCCGTCCGGTGCGGCCCCGCCCCTGGTCATCTCGCCGATCGTGCGGCGGTTGGCCCGGGAGCGTGGGGTGGACCTGGCGTCGGTACGCGGCAGCGGCCCCGGCGGTGTCATCCGGCGGGCCGACGTGGAGGCGGCGGCCGGTGCGGTCGCCGCGGCGACGACCGGCGTGGGTGCCCCACCCACCGCGGTGTCGGAGCTGCCGGCGACGTCGGCGGAACACCACCCGGCGCCGGCCGGCGTGGCCCTGCCCGGTGCCCAGGACCTGGTCATCCCGTTGACCGGCATCCGGCGTGCCATCGCGGACAAGCTGTCGCGCAGCCGGCGGGAGATCCCCGAGGTGACCATTTGGGTCGACGCCGACGCGACTGCCCTGCTTCAGACCCGGGCCGCGATCAACGCCGCCCGCCCGGACCAGCCGGTGAGCATCCTGGCCCTGCTCGCCCGGATCTGTCTGTCCGGGCTGCGTCGCTACCCCCAGCTCAACGCACGGGTGGACACCGAGGGGCAGCGCATCGTCCAGTCCGCCGGGGTGCACCTGGGTATCGCCGCCCAGACCGACCGGGGCCTGGTGGTGCCGGTGCTGCGGGATGCCGAACGGCTCACCACCACCGAACTGGCCGCCGAACTCGCTGCCACCACCGCGGCGGCGCGGGCGGGCGACCTGCCGCCGGCCCGGCTCACCGGAGGAACCTTCACGCTCAACAACTACGGGGTGTTCGGCGTCGACGGCTCGACCCCGATCATCAACCACCCGGAGGCGGCGCTGCTCGGCGTCGGCCGCATCGTGGACAAGCCGTGGGTGGTGGACGGGCAGCTCGCGGTCCGGAGGGTGACGCAGCTGAGTCTCACCTTCGACCACCGGGTCTGCGACGGTGGCGTGGCCGGCGGGTTCCTGCGGCACGTGGCGGACTGTGTCGAGCAGCCCGGGCTGCTGATCGCGGCGGTCTGACGGCTCAGGTCGATCGAGGGGCCCCGTCTCCGCCGGAACGGGCCCCTCGATCGACCGCCGTCCCGCCGCGGACGCGATCCCGCCGGATCAGCGGTACGGCGGCGGACATCGCGCCACAGTCGGCCGAGTATCGCCCGTAACGTCGTCGTTGGCATTTTTCGTTCGCCCGGTGCGATTACGGAAAAAGCCTCTCCGGGCAATTTTTCCTGCTCTTGGTGGAAACCACGGAAACGTCGGTGCCGAGCTGGCAAGAATGTGCGGAGGAAGCGGCGATAACGGGGGGACGCATCATGATGTTGAGGCGGCGACTGACGCTGTTGGCGGTGAGTGTCGCAGCGGCACCGCTGGCGCTTGGCGCGTGCACCGGCGACCGCAGGACCGGGCAGCCCGCCGAGGCGCGAGCGAACCCGGAACTGTCCGTGACGCCGGCCGAGGGCACCCGCGACGTGCCGGTCACCGGGGAGATCGGCACCGTGGTCAAGCACGGGCGGGTCACCGCCGTGCGGATCACCGACGACAAGGGCGCGGCGGTCGCGGCGGAGCCCCGGGAGGACGGTAGCGGCTGGGTGCCGAGCCGGACACTGGAGCCGAAGCGGACGTACACCGCGGAGGTCACCGCGACCGGCGACTCCGGAAAGACCGTCACCCGCCGGACGACGTTCACGACGCAGCCCAAATCATCCAAACCAGCCATCGTCAGCACTTTGTATTTCGCCGGTGATCGGACGTACGGAACCGCTATGCCGGTAACCGTCGCGTTCGACCCGCCAATTCCCAAAGAGGCGCGGGCGGATGTGCAGCGCCGTTTGTTCGTGAAAACCGATCCGCCCCAGCCGGGCACCTGGTCCTGGGTGTCCGACGGAAGCCAGGTCTACTACCGGGCGCCCGATTTCTGGCGACCGGGTACGACGATCAAGGTTCGCTCGGCGCTGGAGGGCCTGCCGATCGGCAAGGACAGCGTCGGCGACGCCGACCGGCGAGCCAGCTCGAAGATCGGTCGGCAGGTCGAGTTGGAGATCGACAACGCGACCAAGCAGATGTCGGTCATCCGGGACGGCAAGCTGCTGCGCAAGCTGCCGGTCAGCCTCGGCAAGCCGAGCACACCGACCTCCAGCGGCAAAATGGTGATCATGGAGAAGCACGACTTCACCACGTTCGACACCCGGGGCTCGGCGGATCCGTACGTGGTCGACGTGGAGGACGCGCAGCGGCTCACCTGGGGTGGCGAGTTCATCCACGGCGCACCCTGGTCGGAGGGGGATCAGGGCTACACGAACGTCTCGCACGGCTGCACCAACCTGTCGGCGGCCAACGCGGACTGGCTGATGGGTGTCACACAGGTCGGTGACCTGGTCACCGTCAAGGGCACCGAGGTCGAACTCAACGAGGGCAACGGCTGGACGGCATGGAACGTCAGCTGGGAGGAGTTCGCCAAGGGCAGCGCGCTGCCGGTGCCCGCCGGCCTGCGGCCCACACCCACCCAGGCTCCGGACCCGGGGGCGGTCGCCGGAGGATCACCCGAACCGCAGCCGTCGGCGAGCGGCGGCTGACCCAGGCGTACGCCGGGCCGCCCGCCGTGGGTCGGCCCGGCGTCTTTTCGCGGCCCCGGCAGGGCTGCTCACCCGGGCCGGGGTTAGTCCCTAGGGTGGACCTCGCCGGCCTGCGGGTCATGCCCTGGGCTTACCCGGAACCGCCGCTCAGCAGGGTGGAAGTGTCGGTGGTGGGGGATAGGTTCGTCGTATGCGAGAGCGCGAGGAGCGGTTCCACGTCGAGACGAACGTGTCCGACGACGCGGTGTGCGTTCGCGTGGTCGGTGTGATCGACATCGCCACGGTCGCGGCGTTCCGCGCCGCGCTCTGGGCGGCGCCCGCCCGCACCGAGCTGCGGGTGGATCTCTCCGAGGTCCGGCTGCTCTCCGCGGCCGGGGTCCGCACCCTTGTCGCGGCCCGGCTCTGGGTGCGGTCGCAGGGCGGCAACCTGGTGCTGGTCGACCCGCCACCAATGGTGGAGCGGGTGCTGCGGGCCACCGGCCTGGGGCGGGTCATCCCGGTCGTCGGCGGCACACCGGAGCGGGTGCTCGCCGCGGCGTGAGGGTCGCCGCCGGCCGACCGCCGGTGCCGGCATGCCGATAGGTGGTTGGCGGGCGTCCGGCGCCGGGCACGGGGCCGGCGCCGGACGCGTGATGTCAGCGGACGTCGAGCAGGTCGACCACGAAGACCAGCGTCTCGTTGGGCTTGATGACGCCGCCGGCGCCTCGGCTGCCGTACCCGAGGTGCGGCGGGATGGTCAGCCGGCGACGGCCGCCGACGCGCATCCCCACCACGCCCTGGTCCCACCCGGCGATGACCCGTCCGCCACCGAGCGGGAACTCGAACGGCTCGCCCCGGTTCCAGGAGGCGTCGAACTCCGCGCCGGTGGAGTGGGACACCCCGACGTAGTGCACGCGGGCCTGCTGTCCGGGCTGGGCCTCCGGGCCCTCGCCCACGCTGATGTCCTCGATCACGAGGTCGGCCGGCGGGGCGCCCTCGATCGGGCCGATCTCGGGCTTGCTCGCTGCCTGGTTCATGCGGATTCTCCTGGTGCGTCGGTTCCGGTCAGCACCATCCTGCCGGATGCTCCGGCCCGGTGCGCGACGTGCACCGACGCGGACCGTCGGCGGCCGAGCCGGACGGACACGGTGTCGGCGGGCGCCACCCGTGGGTGACGCCCGCCTCGGGGAGGTGATCAGGGTCAGCGGAGCCAGCCGAACCGCTTGACGATCGGCAACCGCGCCCAGGTGCGACCAAGCCCCCAGGTGTCACCGGCGTTGGTCACCGCGATCAGGGCCAGCACGCCGGCGTAGACGAGGTGGTCGTCCATGAAGGGGTTGTTCTCCGGCGGCAGGACGGCCGTCCACATCAGCACCAGCAACAGACCACCGGTCGCCGCGGCGACGCGCACCCCGATGCCGAGCAGCAGTGCCGTACCGATGGCGGCCAAGCCGATCATGAAGAGCCAGTCGGCCCAGGCGGCTCCGGCGATGCTGTTGTAGAAGCCCTGGAACGGGCCGGCGGCACCGAAGCTGAGGAAGCCCTTGGTCGGGCTGCCCCCGTTGATCCAGGCGTTCTTCGCCTCGGTGGCGAAGCCCAGGCCGAACACCTTGTCCAGGAAGGCCCAGAGGAAGACCCAGCCGAGCGCCAGGCGGAGCCCGGCGAGCAGCCAGCGGGCGGCCCGGGTACGCAGGTTCTGTTCCTGGCTGGTCTCGGCCACCGGGGTCTCGGCGGCGGTGTTCCGCTCGATCATCGCGGTCATCATGTCCACGTCCCTTCTCTGCTTCGCACCGCGTGTCCCGGTGGCACTTCCATTGGACGTGGGAAGGGCAGGTGGCGATCAGGGCCGGCGGGCCGTTACCGGCCGGGACCTTCGACCCCTGTTCGTGGGGACCGGTGACCGGGGCCGGCCACCGAGACGCGCCCCGGGTCAGTGGGCGACGTACAGGTCCGCGAGTTGCGCGGCCAACAGTGCGGGGGCTTCGGCCAACGAGGGTCCGTACCAGGTCAGGTGCCGACCGGACACCAGGGCGCAGGGAACCCCGGGAAACGCCTCGGGCCCGTCGTCGCGGGTGAAGCGGTACGGCTCGTCCGGCAACACGACGAGCTCGGGTGCCTGGTCCCGCAGCTGCGGCAGGCTCGGCCGTGGATACCGCTGCGGCTGCTCGGCGTACGCGTTGGCGACGCCGAGCCGCCGCAGCAGATCCCCGGCGAACGTGTCGGCGCCGAGCACCACCCAGGGACGCCGCCAGACCGGGACCACCGCGCGTCGGGGGACCGGGGTCGCCGGTAGCGCGGCCCACTCGGCACGAGCCCGGGTCAGCCACCGGGGTTGCCCCGCGCAACCCAGGGCGTGCAGCAGATCGGCCAGCTCGGTCAGCGCACCGTTTACGGTGCGCGGATAGGTCACCCGGGTCGGTATGCCCGCCGCGGCCAGGGCGTCGGCGTCCGCACGCCGGTTCTCCTCGACGTTGAGCAGGACCAGGTCGGGGCGCAGCGAACGGACCCGGTCCAGGTCCGGGTACTTGGTGCCGCCGACCCGTGGCACGTCCAGGTCCGCCGGATGGGTGCACCAGTCGGTGGCGCCGACCAGCAGCCCGGGCAGGGTCGTCGCCACCGCCTCGGTCAGCGACGGTACCAGGGAGACCACCCGCACCGTGCACCTCCTCGGCCAGCCGCCGTCGTCCATCGTCCGGTCACCGGCGGCCCGCCGGGGGAACCGCCGGCATGATCGTCATCCTAGACTCGGTCAGCCGGCGGGAGGAGACCCTTGTCGAGCCGCTCGCGCGCGGCGGTCCGGTTCTCGGCATGTCGCTGACGCGAGCCAGCCGGCCGCGGCCGCCGCCGACCCGCGAGGAGAGGTTGAGAAGGACTCATGGGTACCACGATGGACGGTGGCCACGACCGCGAGCTGGCACCGGTGCCGGAGACCGCGGGTCGCGGCCCCGTGCTGGTCCGGGGGGAGCAGCGGGTGCACGCCGGGCTGCGCCTGGGCGAGATCGTCCGGCGTCGTCCACCGGGTGTCACGGCGAGCCAGTGGAACACCGCCAGCCGGACGCTGTTCGACCACGTGGTCTGCACGGCGGCGACCGGACGGCCCGAGTTCGCCGTCGAGTTCCACGCACCGTCGACCGACGCCACCGTCAGGCGGGCCGCGCGGACCACGGAGGCCGTCGCCGCCGCGACCGGCCTGCCGCTGCTGCGGATCGTCTCCGCCACCCTGCGCACCGCCGGACATGGACCACGGATCGTCGCCTACCTCGTCGACGCCCGCCGGTACGCCGCCGGTGCCGCCGGCTCGGACGTGGTGGCCGTCGGATTCCGGGACATCGTGGGCCGACTGCCCGACGGGCGCGACGGCGCGGTCAACGACCTTGGCGCGCTCGCCCGGGTCGAGGCGGTGCAGGCGTACGTGGCGCGGCGACTGGCCGACCCCATCCTGCGCGGGCTGCACGTGCACTGGACGCGAGGTCCGGCCGAGGGGTGGAGCTGGGCCGAGGTGCGTCCGGGCGAGCTGCTCGTGGAACGGGTGACCGCGCAGGCGTACGGACTCTCCTGCGGCGTCGAGCCGCCCCGGCTCGCCGAGGACCTCGCCGTCCTCGCGGTCGGGGAGCGGTTGCGGACGATCGAGGTGGGCGCGCCGCCGTTGCTGCCACGCGAGGATCTGCTCGCCGACATTCGGCGGCTACGCGACCGCCGTGACGAACTCGTGGGTGACTTCGCCTACGACCATCTGCTGCCGGCGGTGACCGCGTCCTGAACAACGGTGCCGGGCGAGGCGGACGGTGACCGGCCGGGCGCGGAAAGAAACATCGAAAAAAAGTTCACCGCCTTTGAACCGCCGTCGGAGCGGGCCCGTACCTCACCGCGAATGGACAGGAACTCCCCAACCCGCACCGGCAGGCGCGGGAGACGGTGCGGAAAGGGCATCGTCGTTCGTCGACGTGCCACCGGCACGTTCAGGCGGTCACCGTCGAGCGTGCCACCAAGATTCCGTTCGGTCCGTCGAGTCACGAATCAGGAACCGGATCGAGAAGGAGAGCAATTCGATGCGCAGGTCAACCCGGTCGCGCCGACCAACCGGTAACGCGCGGACCAAGCGACTTCTGGCCGTTGGCGCCACGCTCGCTGTCTTCGGCGGCGTCGTCGCCGTGACCCAGATCTCGTCGGCCGGTGACCGACGGTCAAACCAGCAGCAGCGACCGGTGGCGGCCGAATGTGTGGCACCCAGTCCCGGCGCCACCGCGCCGGCCGCTCGCGGCGCCACCACGACTCGCACGTGGCAGAACGGCCGCTGGGTGGTCAACCACTGGGGCGACGGGCAGCAGACCGTCGAGGAGTGCCAGGAGACCCGCGACGGCACCGACGGCGCGACCACCGGTGCCCTCGCGGTGGCCTGTCCGGACGTGGTCAGCCGACTGCCGCAGGTGCCCGACCGGGCCCGCGCCGAGGTCGACCGCAACCTGAACGCGTTGCAGACCCAGATCACCGAGGCCGACGAGCGACTCGCCCGGGAGGGCGACAGGGGTGAGGGGTTCGTCCGTAACGCCATCCTCAACCCGCTGGCCAGCAAGCGTCGGGCGACCCTCGGCCGGATCACGATCGCCATCGACCGCTTCGGCCCCCGGCCGCGCGGCCTCGGCAACCTCGCCACCTGCCAGGTGCAGCCGGTCGACAACAACAACGGCGGCAACAACGGTGGTGACAACGGCGGCGGTAACAACGGCGGCAACGACGGCGGCGGTAACAACAACGGCCTGGATGTGCTGGCGAACAACTGTGACAACAGTCAGCTTCAGGCGCACGACGGATTCCAGAACGGCAACCGCTGCATCAGCACCGCCTTCGGCGAGGTCGGCGCCGCGGCCAACAACCCGTCGCTGCTGATCACCGACTTCCCGCAGCAGATCGACCGCAACGAGGGCTTCTCGATCCAGGTCAGCACCCGCAACCTCGTCCGGGACCGGTTCCTGCCGGCCGGGCAGGGCGGCTACTACCTGGAGAGCTCGCTGCTCAACGGGCAGGGCCTGACCCGTGGCCACTTCCACACCGCCTGCCGGATGCTGAACAACACCGACGAGGCGCCCGCGCCCGAGCCGGTGCCGGCCTTCTTCGTCGCCACCGAGGACGGTGGCGGCGGTGCCGAGCCGGACCAGGTGACCATCCAGATCCCGGGCCTGCCGGACTCCGGTATCGCGCAGTGCGCGGTCTGGGCCGGTGACGGTTCGCACCGTATCCCGATGTCGGAGCGGGCCAACCAGACCCCCGCCTTCGACGCGGTGCGTATCCAGGTCAACTGACAGCGAACACGCGGCGGGGCCGCCCGGAATTCCGGGCGGCCCCGTCACATGTCGGAAAGCCGAGCAACCCTGTGGTAACCCGGCCCCGGCCGCGTCATACCCGACCCAAACCGTTCCAGAGCGGCATTCTCGCTGCTCAGCGGTTCTTGTACGCCTCGGTCACCTCGACCGGGATGCGACCCCGCTCGGAAATCTTGTAGCCGTTCTGGATCGCCCATTCGCGGACGGCGCGGTTCTGCTCGCGGTTCATTCCCGGGGTGCCTGAACCGATGGTACGACGTGGGTTACGGCCCGTGTCGGCAGCGCCACGGCCGAGCCGCCGGCCGGCATTGATAAACGGATCCAGCGCTTTGCGCAGGACACCCGCGTTCTCGTCGGAAACGTCGATGGTGTACGCCACGCCATCCAGGCTGAACTCGACCGTGCGGTCGGCCTTTCCGCCGTCGAGGTCGTCGGTCAGCACCGTGATTACTTGTTTGGCCATCGTCGATTACTCCCTGTGTCTGGCGGGGTGTGCTCAAAGTTTGACTGATCATCCGCCAATTGCGCAACAAAAGCGCTTCCGGCGGCGGTTCGCGTTTTGCGCGGCATCGGAATCCCCGATTTCGGATCTGCTCCGCGTGGGCACGGGCCGACGCGCCGGTCGACTCCGTCGCGTCGGCCGGCGGGCCGTGTGCCGGGTCACACCGAGGAACAACCTGGGCCAGCCGCGACTTGAGCCATACACGCTCAACCCAACGCGATAGCAGGTGTTCGATGGCAACTCTTCCGGTACTTCCACTGACCGACGCCGTGCTGCTGCCCGGCATGGTCATCCCGGTGACCCTCGACCCGACCACCCAGGCTGCGGTCGACGCTGCCCGGGCCACCGGCGACCGCACGCTGCTCGCCGTACCCCGCCTGGACGGCGAGTACGGCTCCGTCGGCGCGATCGCCACGATCGAGAAGGTGGGGCGGCTGCCCAGCGGCGAACCCGCCGCGGTCATCCGTGGCCTGTCCCGTGCCCGCATCGGCTCGGGTGTGCCCGGCCCCGGCGCCGCGCTGTGGGTCGAGGCGACCGAGATCGACGAACCCGCACCCGCTGGTCGGGCCCGCGAACTGGCCCGCGAATACCGCGCGTTGATGACCTCCGTGCTCCAGCAGCGGGGCGCGTGGCAGGTCATCGACGCGATGGAACGGATGACCGACCTCTCCGAACTGGCCGACGCGGCCGGCTACGCCCCCTGGCTGAGCCCGGGGCAGAAGACCGAACTGCTGGCCGCGCCGGACGTCACGGCCCGGCTGGAACTGCTCGTCGGCTGGGTCAAGGACCACCTGGCCGAGCAGGAGGTGACTGAGCAGATCAACTCCGACGTCCGCGAGGGGTTGGAGAAGTCGCAGCGGGAGTTCCTGCTGCGGCAGCAGCTCGCCGCGATCCGCAAGGAACTCGGCGAGGACGCCCCGGACGGATCGGCCGACTACCGGGCCCGCGTCGAGGCCGCCGACCTGCCCGAGAAGGTACGCGAGGCGGCGCTGCGCGAGGTCGGCAAGCTGGAGCGGGCCAGTGACGCCTCCCCGGAGGCGGGTTGGATCCGTACCTGGCTCGACACGGTGCTGGAGATGCCGTGGAGCACGCGTACCGAGGACAACACCGACCTGGCCGCGGCGCGGGCCGTGCTCGACGCCGACCACGCCGGCCTGGCCGACGTCAAGGACCGCATCCTGGAGTACCTGGCGGTGCGCAACCGGCGCGCCGAGCGTGACCTCGGGGTGGTCGGCGGTCGCGGCTCCGGTGCCGTGCTGGCCCTCGCGGGCCCGCCCGGCGTCGGCAAGACCAGCCTCGGCGAGTCGGTCGCCCGGGCACTCGGCCGGACGTTCGTCCGGGTCTCCCTCGGCGGCATCCGGGACGAAGCGGAGATCCGGGGACACCGCCGCACCTACGTGGGCGCGCTGCCCGGCCGGATCGTGCGGGCGCTGCGCGAGGCGGGCTCGATGAACCCGGTGGTGCTGCTCGACGAGGTGGACAAGGTCTCCGTGGGGTACGCCGGCGACCCGGCCGCGGCCCTGCTGGAGGTGCTCGACCCGGCGCAGAACCACACCTTCCGGGACCACTACCTGGAGGTCGATCTCGACCTGTCCGATGTGCTGTTCCTGGCCACCGCCAACGTGGTGGAAGCCATCCCCGGGCCGCTGCTGGACCGGATGGAGCTCGTCACCCTGGACGGGTACACCGAGGACGAGAAGGTGGCCATCGCCCGGGATCACCTGCTGCCCCGGCAGCGGGAGCGGGCCGGGCTGACCGCCGACGAGGTCGACGTGGACCCCTCGGCGCTGGGTCGTATCGCGGGGGAGTACACCCGGGAGGCCGGCGTACGGCAGCTGGAGCGTACCCTGGCGAAGATCATGCGGAAGGTGGCCGTGACCCTGGCCGACGACCCGACGCCCGCCCGCGTCGGCGCCGACGACCTGGTCCGCTACCTCGGCCGGCCGAAGCACACGCCGGAATCGGCGGAACGCACCGCGACACCTGGCGTGGCCACCGGCCTGGCGGTCACCGGTGCCGGGGGAGACGTCTTGTTCATCGAGGCGACCAGCATGGATGGCGAGCCGGGGCTGACCCTCACCGGCCAGCTCGGCGACGTGATGAAGGAGTCGGCGCACATCGCCCTGTCCTACCTGCGCGCCAACGGCCGTCGCCTCGGCCTGGACCCGAACGCCCTCGCCGGGCGGCGGATCCACCTGCACGTCCCGGCGGGCGCGGTGCCCAAGGACGGTCCCAGCGCCGGCATCACGATGGTCACCGCCCTGGCGTCGCTGGCCAGCGGCCGACCGGTACGTCCCGAGTTCGGGATGACCGGCGAGGTGACTCTCTCCGGGCGGGTGCTGCCCATCGGCGGCGTGAAGCAGAAGCTCCTCGCCGCGCACCGGGCCGGACTGACCGAGGTGATCATCCCGGCCCGCAACGAACCGGACCTGGACGACCTGCCGACCGAGGTTCGCGAGGCGCTGACCGTGCACACCCTGGCCGATGTCGCCGACGTCCTCGCGCTGGCGCTGCGCCCGGTGGACATCGACGCGGTGTCGCTCGGCGGCGATGGTCAGCGTCTGACCGCAGCCTGAGACACACCCGTGGGGGCCTGGGCAGGTCGGTCCAGGCCCCCACGGGGATTGTGCGGCGGAGTACGGCGATCAGTCCGGCAGATTCTTGATGATGGCCTCGGTGACGGCCTTGGTGCTGGCGTTGCCGCCAATATCCCGCGTCAGTAGACCCTGCGCGGTCGTTGCCTCGATGGCGGCGTTTATCTTCTTTGCCTCGTCGGGCAGGCCGAGATGGGTCAGCATCATGGCGGCGCTGCCGATGGCGCCGATGGGGTTGCAGATTCCCATTCCAGCGATGTCGGGTGCGGACCCGTGCACCGGCTCGAACATGCTCGGATACCGACGTTCGGGATTGAGGTTGGCGCTCGGGGCGAGGCCGAGGCTGCCCGCCAAGGCGCTGCCGAGATCAGAGAGGATATCCGCATTCAGGTTGGATGCGACGACCACCGAGAGGTCCTCGGGGTGCAGGACGAACTTTGCCGCCATAGCATCCACCAGAACACTCTCGGTCTCGACGTCCGGATAATCGGCGGCAACCCTCCGGAATGTGTCGTCCCAGAGGACCATGCCGTACTGCTGTGCGTTGCTCTTGGTGACGCTGGCCACTTTCTTGCGGGTCCTGGTCCGGGCAAGATCGAACGCGAACCGCATGATCCGTTCGCACCCGACCTCGGTGAACAGGGCAGACTGGACGGCAACCTCTCCGCCCGCACCGCGGGCGGAGAGGTTGCGTCCGCCAAGGCCGGCGTATTCGCCCTCGGTGTTCTCGCGTACGACGACCCAATCGAGTTCGACGGTGTCGGCCTTGCGCAGCGGGCTGGTGATGCCCGGCAGAAAGTTCACCGGCCGCACATTCGCCCAATGATCGAAGCCTTGGCAGATGCGCAGGCGGAGACCCCACAGGCTGATGTGGTCAGCCACGGTGGGCCACCCTACGGCGCCGAAATAGATGGCGTCGAAGTTGCGCAACTTTTCCAGACCGTCATCGGGCATCATGACTCCGTGCTCGGCATAGTAGTCCGAGCCCCACGGGAACTCCTCCCAGTGGAATCCGAAACGGCCACCGGAGCGCGCTTCCAGCGCGTCGAGGACGTCCCGTCCAGCGGCGACTACCTCGCGACCGACACCGTCGGCGGGAATGGCGGCGATACGGAAACGGTGCTGATTGCTCATGGCAACTCCGGCCTCGTGGCAGTTGGTAGGCACAAATCAGTGAACCCGGATGTTCCATAGGCGTCCAACACCGCTATCCGATCGGTTGCATTGGCGCAGCCTATGAATCCCGCCGCACTACACCTCGCAGCTGTGGGTGTGCTCGCCGGCCTTCATGCGCTGCTTACCCACGAACGCCTTGACCGCGCGGGGCCGGCCCAGCTTGATCCGGTCCAGGGCCTTGATCCTGTCCTTTTTGCTCTTATCGCGCCACGTGTCGTCGTCGGTGTCGAAGGCGAGCGGCTGCAGATAGTCGACCGGGTCGATGACCCACCGCACGTGCGGCCGGTCGGCGTCCGGCACCTCCATGAGGTCCATCTGTTCCAGGTAGCCGGCGTACACGGCCAGGGAGCAGCCTTCCCGCGTCCGGGTGCCCGAGGTCAGATGGTTCGGCACGAAGATGCGTGGGTGCAGGACCGACTGGTAGTGGATGAGGTCGCGCAGGCCGTTGTTGGTGTAGTTCGCCGTCGACGCGGTCGCCAGGTGCAGGTCGGTCTGGGGAAGCGACGCGAGGCGGCCACGGATGCGCTCGCCGTCCTCGGGAGTGCCGGACCAGCCGTTGCCGATGCCCTCCTTCAGGGCACCCGCGGTGTTCTGCCACCCGAAGCTGAAGTTGCTGCCGTGCCGCAGGGTGATGTGGAAGTAGATGCTCACGGTGCCGCCGGAGCCTCCGCCGGTACGCAGGTTCATCTGCCCGGGCTGCGGGCTGGAACCCGGAGTGAGGGATGTGCCGGACGGGAAGAGCGCCGCGTCGCGCGGGTCGACGAGGATCTCGGTACGCGGTGGCGGGTACTGCGGGTCCTGCGGCACCGCGACCGAGTGCAGGTGCCGGAAGGCCACCACCTGGGCGTAGGGTTCGAGCACGTCGAGCCGGATCATCTCGGTGCCGGGAACGGAGTCGGCGCTGGTGACCGGCACGGTCCGGAGGACGGCGTCGGCGGGGATCCGGGTCTTCTGATCAGCGTTGACCAGCGGGTCAGCCTTCAGCCGGGCGAAGTCGGCGGCCAGCACGGCACAGGTCTCCTCCGAGGCGTAGATCGTCGCCCCGGTCATCGCCGCGATGTACGCCGCGTTGTCGGCGTGGTCGCCATGCCCATGACCGAGCAGGATGGCGTCCGGGCGGGCATCGATGAGGTCGGCGATCACCAGCGGCGTCCGGCCCCGTTCCACCTCCAGCCGGCTGATGAACGTGTCGAGGTAGACGAGCCGTCCGCCGACCGCCACGGCGAACGACGAGTTGGACAGCCAGGATGTGATGACGCGTTCCTGGGGAAAGGCGCCGGTCCGAGGATCGACGTTCTCCGGGCCGAACAGCCGCAACCGGGCGGCGATGCCGGCATCCGAGAGGCGTCTGCCGCCCTTCAGCGGTGCCCAACTGGTACCGAGGTGGGAGGCGAAACCCGGGGCGGCGGCGACTGTCGAACCGATGGCGACGCCGGACACCGCGGTGGCCGAGGCGAGGAACAACCTTCGTTTCATTGCTTCTCCTCATTGCCTGGTGCAGGCACGGAGTAGGGACGGGGAAGGTGAGGGTGCTCGCGGGTGGGGCTGAGATCGACTCACTCAACCAATGTGATCGCCGCCACGTCCAAGACCGGTGTCCTCTGGACGCGATAGCGCGCTCCTATGAGTCGTCGCGTCGCGCCTGATCAGCCGCGACGCTCGCAGCTACAGCACCGCCCGCCGACGTCACCCGGTGAGATGGTCCCGAGCGATCCGTCGTCCGATCTCGGTGAGCAGCTCGGCGGCGTTCGACTGGCATCGGTGGACGTCCGGTTCGACGCTGGTGAGCAGGTAGACACCGGCGAAGCCGGCGGCGGCGAGTTCGGCGGCGTCGAGCGTCGACTGACCGGCCACCGCGACGACCGGCACACCCGCGGAGCGTGCCGCGGCGGCCACCCCGACGGGAGCCTTGCCGGCGAGGCTCTGCCGGTCGAGCTGACCCTCGCCGGTGATCACGAGCCGTGCGGTGGCCAGGGCCGGGGCGAAGTCGGTCAACTCCAGGAGAAGCTCGATACCCGAGCGGACGCTCGCGCCGAGGGCCAGGGCGGCGAATCCGACCCCACCGGCGGCGCCGGCCGAGGGCGACGAGGCCAGTCGCGTACCGGTGCTCTGCTCCACCACGGTCGCCCACCGGGTCAGGGCGTGTTCGAGGTGGTGGACCTGCGCGGGGTCGGCACCCTTCTGCGGACCGTACGTCGCGGCTGCGCCCCGGGCACCGAGCAACGGGTTGTCCACGTCGGCGGCCACCGTCACGGAGACGCCCTGGAGCAGTTCGCGGGCCGGGTCCAGGTCGACGGAGGAGACGTCGGCGAGCCAGCGACCACCGCGCCGGACCTCCCGCTGATCGCCGTCGAGCAGCCGGGCGCCCAGTGCCTGGAGCAGGCCGGCGCCGCCGTCGGTGCTGGCGCTGCCCCCCAGACCGATGACGAGTTCCCGGCAGCCGTTGCGCACCGCTGCGGCGACGACCTGCCCGAGCCCGTACGACGAGGCGTCCAACGGCGCGGGAACGTTGTCGGGTAGCCGGCTGAGCCCGCATGTGTTGGCGAGTTCGACCACCGCGGTCGTGTCACGGGCCGCGTAGCTTGTCTGCACGGTGCAGCCGGTTGGCCCGTCGACCGTGACCGGGATCCGCTCGAAGCCGGCGGCAGTCAGGACCGCGAGTGTGCCATCCCCACCGTCGGCCATCGGCCGGCATCCGACGTCGAGTTCCGGACGTACGTCCTGCAGCCCGGCTCGTAGAGCCTGCGCGACCCCTGTCGCGTCCAGGGAGCCCTTGAACTTGTCCGGTGCCACAAGACATGTTGTCCTGCTGGTGGGCACGGTGCCTCCCGGGGTTGCTGCTGCACGATGGGCTGCCGGATCGGTAGCCCCATCAACCTTGGGTTGGCCCCGGTACGGCGTCCAACACGCTGGGTCTACCACTCCCATAGGTGGGGCCTATCGGACTGGCTCCGGCGAGATGGACCGGAGTCGGGTCGATTTGGTACGCGACCGACGAGGCCCGGCCCGGGTGCCGATCCGGTCTGTCAGGCGACCGGCCGATCACGTCTCTCGGCGCGGTACGCCTGGGCGACGTCGATGAACGCTCGGGCGGCGGGCGTCAGCTGGGTGCGGCGACTGACCATGACGACCCGGAGATGCGCCGTGGGGCGAATTGGCAGCACGTCAGCGCCAGCCCTGATGGCCAGATCTTTCCAGGCGGCGGGCAGGATCGCGTCGGCCACCCCGGCAAGGACGAGTGGCAGGATCGACGTACGGTGGGCGACCTCGGCGACCAGCCGGGCCTGGCTGCCCTGGGCCAGGATGTGATCGACGAGCTGCCGCATGAGGGAACCGGGCTGCGAAGCGATGAGCCGGTGACCGTCGAGATCGTCGGCGGTGACATGGTCACGCCCGTGAAAGGGGCCACCGGGAGCGGTGAAGAGCATCAGCGGCTGGTCCTCCAGGGCCACGATGTCGAGCTCCGCGACCCGGACGAGGTCAGGCGCACCGAGCAGGCCGATCTCGACGGCCCCGGTCCGCACGGCGTCGATGACCTCGTCGGGTACGAAGGCGGCGTTGACACTGACGGTGACGTCTGGATGGGCGGCGGCGAATCGTTGCATGATCGGTGCCAGCGGCTGGATGCCTGCGGAGGGCATCGAGGTGATCTCGACCCGGCCTCGGGCGACTCCCTTGATGGCGTCGATGGTCGCCTGGGCCGTGGCCAGGTCCCGGATGACCTGTCGGGCCGGGCCGATCAGTTGCTTGCCGGCGTCGCTGAGTACCACGCCGCGGCCGACCCGGTGGAACAGGGCAACGCCCAGCTCGCGTTCGAGGCCGGCGATGGCCTGCGACAGTGACGGTTGCGCGATGTAGAGCCGTTCGGCGGCCTTGCCGAAGCCCTCGGCATCGACGACGGCGAGAAAGTAGCGCAGCTGGCGGGCGTCCATCGCCGGTCAGTGCCGGGCACCGCTACGACGCCGCAGTGGTCGGTGGCGGCCGTCGTCGGATACAGCCATGGTGAACCTGCGGTGTGTCATGCGCGCACACCTTTCGCCGAAGTTCATGATCAGATCTTCCTGACCTGCCGACATGCAACCAGGCTGACGCCGATAGGTCCAGTGCCGGTTCGCGAGGGATCACATAGGTGACGCCTACTGGCGAGGATTCCTCGGCCGGACGGCTCTGCATCACCGACGTACGGACGAGTGAGCGCCCTCGGGTGGGCGTCAGCCCCGCAACGATAGGCACGACCTATCGGTTGGATCGATGCAGCGTCTTGGACGTCACTATGACCGCCGAGTTAACTGTTGTGCTGCAGGACACAGTCAGCTTGGAGACAGCAGATGCCGCGATCCCCGCCACCCCCACTGGACCTGTCGAAATGCAGGGCGACGTGCGAGCGTCAGGTGCCCTGAAGGTTGGATCGCCATGACCGGCTCGCTCCCGTGCCCGTCCGGTCGGTGACTCCGACGCAGCACGGCGTCGTCCGCGGAACCTGCGGCTAGGACGCAAGCGGCGCGAGACCTGTCCAGGTCGGCCCCGACTGGCGTGTCAGCGCGCCGACGAACGGACCCGACCGTTCCAACACCACGGCCACCAACCGGAGCCAGTCGCCTAGCCGACGAGTCCAAGGGAGTCCCTGCATGGTTCAACCGTCCCCGCCGCGTACCGAGCCGGAACGGAGCGTGCCGCACCCCGGCGAGCGACCGGACACGCTGCTCCGCGTGTCTCACGCGTCGATCGGCTATCGGGTCAACGGCGCCTTCACCCGAGCCGTGGCAGACGTGAGTTTCGACGTCGCCGCCGGCGAAACGATCATGTTGATCGGCCCGTCCGGATGCGGAAAGTCGACCCTCCTCAAGACCATCGCGGGATTCCTGGACCTCGCCGACGGCACGATCACCGTCGCCGGGCGACGCACACTCGCTCCCGGGCCGGACCGCGCGGTCGTGTTTCAGGAGTTCGACCAGCTGTTTCCCTGGCGTGACGTACTGGACAACGTGGCGTACCCGTTGCGCCGCAACGGCCGCACAAAGGCCGAAGCGGAGCAACAGGCTCGTCGCTATCTGGAGATGATGGGGCTGAGCCGTGCTCTCGACCGCCACCCGCACCAGCTCTCGGGTGGCATGAAGCAGCGGGTGGCGATCGCGCGTGCGTTCGCGCTGGAGCCCGTCATGCTGCTGATGGACGAGCCGTTCGGCGCCCTGGACGCCCTCACCCGCGCCCGCCTCCAGGCCGAACTCAACGCCATCGCGAAGCGTACCGGGGTGACCATCCTGTTCGTCACCCACAGTATCGAAGAGGCCATCGTCCTCGGCGATCGCGTGGTCGTGCTGACCGACCCGCCCTCGGTCGTCCGCGAGGTTGTGACGATCACCGAGGAGGCGAAGGTGGTCGGTTCAGAGCAGTACCGAAGCGTGCGGACACACTTGGGCAGCCTGCTGCACCGGGATGGTAAGGAGGCAGACGAGGATGTCGCTGAGTTCACCGACTGAACAACAGACGATCGCGCCGGCCGGGGGGACTCCGGCGCCGCCGACGACCACCACCGACGCCGCGCCGCGGCGGGTGCGGGACTGGCGGTGGGGATCGATGCCGGTATGGCTGCGACGGGTGCTCGTTGTCGTCCTGCTGCTGACCGGTTGGCAGCTCTACGTCACGGTGTCGGGCGTCAACCCCCTGCTGTTCTCCTCGCCCGCGGACGTGGGCAAGGCCCTGGTCGCCGGATTCCAGAACGGCGAGCTGCTCCGATCGACCGGCACCACGATGCGGGTCCTGCTGCTCGGCATGCTCTTCGGCAGTCTGATCGCGGTCGTGCTGACCACTCTCGCAGTGTGGACGCGTTTCGGGGAGGACGTGCTCGTCGTCTTCTCCTCGATGCTGAATCCATTGCCATCGATCGCTGTGCTGCCGCTGGCTATCCTGTGGTTCGGGCTGAGTGAAACGGCGCTGGTCTTCGTGGTCGCCAACGCGGTCATCTGGCCGATTGCCATCAATGTCAATACCGGTTTTCGGACGGCGAACCGCACGATTCTGGCGGTGGGGCGCAACATCGGCCTCAAGCGCTGGCGCATGATTTCCGAGGTGCTCTTTCCCGCCGCTCTCCCGCACACCATCTCGGGGGTGAAGACCGCCTGGGCGTTCGGCTGGCGCACCATCGTCGCCTCCGAACTCGTGTTCGGCGTTGCTGGCGGTGGGGGCGGCCTCGGCTACTTCATCAACAACAGCCGTTACTACCTCGACATCCCCGACGTTTTCGCCGGCCTGGTGACGATCGCTGTCATCGGTCTCCTGATTGACATGGTGTTCATTCTCATCGAGCGGCGTACCGTCGTGCGATGGGGCATGAAGACGTAGCCGGCTCGCCGACCCGTCGGCCTTCCGGTGACCACCACCGCAGGTGGAACGCAACTGTCCACCGCACACCCCCGTCCACTACCAGCAAGACAAGGTGGGGTTCACTTCATGACTTCAACCAAGCCTCGAACCGCTCGGCGATCCCGTTTCACCGCCGTCGCCGCACTTGCCGCGCTCCTGCTGACCTCGACCGCGTGCGGTTCGGACGAAGCCACCGAGCAGGCCAGTGACGGTATGCCGGCCAAGGTCACCATCGCGTACCAGCCGGGCCTGTCATACGCTCCGCTCATCCTGCTCAAGCAGAGCGGCACCCTGGAGAAGGAATTCCCCAACACAACGTTCGAGTGGACGGAGTTGTCGTCCAGCGCCGCAGTGCAGGACGGCATGATCTCCGGCGACATCCAGGTCGGCGCGGGTAGCGCGGCGCAGATGATTCTGGCCTGGGACAAGGGCGTCGACTGGCGGTACCTCGCCTCACTCAACGACGCGGAGCTGTGGCTGATGGCCAAGGACGAGCGTCTCAAGTCTCTCAGTGACTTCACCGGCTCCGACAAGATCGCAATGCCCTCGTTGACGTCTATCCAGGCGCTGGTCCTCCGCAAGGGAGCCCAGGCGCAGCTCGGTGACGCCAAGGCGCTCGACACCAACATCGTGCCGATGTCTCACCCGGACGGCTTGCAGAATCTGGTCAGTGGCCAGATCGCCGGGCACCTGACCTCACCGCCGTTCCAGTTCGACGAGCAGGATCAGGGCATGCGCGTCGTCCTGAAGAGCAGTGACCTCTTCGGGCCGATCATGTTCAACGGCGTGTTCATGATGAACGAGTACTACGAGCAGAACACCGAGTTCTCGACGAAGTTCTATTCGATCCTGGAGAAGCAGATCGGCGCGCTCGCGGACAACCCGGCCGCGGCGGCGAACGACCTCTCGACGAACTCCGGCGGAAAGACCTCGCCGGAGAGCTTCGAGAAGTACCTCACCAATCCGGCGATCACCTACACGACCGAACCGCACGGTCTCCAGGACATCGCCGGTTTCATGAAGGAGATCGGAATGATCTCGAAGACCCCGGGCAGCTGGAAGGACCTCACCTTCCCCACCGTCCACGAGAGTGCTGGCAGCTGACAGCACGACCCGTATATCCCGCGCGGTGACCTCGCCGTCGGCGGTCGCTTCCGGCGACCGCCGACGGCTCGTCGTGCCCCAGTGACCGGCAACGGACGGCGCTGCGGTCAGCGGCGCTCGTCGCGGTCCCGGCGGACGGTGGCCTTGCGACCCTTGATGGTGCTTCCCCGCAGCCCGGCGATGACCTCGTCGGCGACAGTGACAGGCACCTCCACCAGGGAGAATCGATCGGCGATCTCGATCGAGCCGATGTCCCGGCCCCGGACCCCGGTCTCCCCGGTGATCGCGCCCACCAGATCCTGCGGGCGCACCCCGGCCCGCCGGCCCACCCCGATGAAGACCTGGGTGGTGCCGGCGGTGCGGGGCCGCGCCGGTCGGCGCTCGCCCCGGCCCTCGTACCCCGCCGACCGGCCCTCCCGAGGCGGGCGGACCGCGACCTGCGGGATCTCCTCCTCGGCCTCGTCGGAACCGGGCAGCGTCGCCTCGTGGGCCAGCTTCACGGCGGCGAGCGCCACCTCCATCAGGTCGAACTCGTCGCTGAGCGTCTCGACGATCACCCGGAATGGGTCCAGGTCGTCCTCCAGCAGGCTTTCCCGCAGCGCGGCCTGGGTCAGCTCCAGCCGACGGGTCCGAAGATCGGCGACCGTGGGGATCTTGTCGATGGTGATCCGCTGCCCGGTGACCCGCTCGATGGTCTTGAGCATCCGGTGTTCCCGGGGCTCGGCCAGGGTGATCGCCACCCCCTCCCGGCCGGCTCGGCCCACCCGACCGATGCGGTGCACGTACGACTCAGGTGCCGACGGCACGTCGAAGTTGACCACGTGGCTGAGCTGCTCGACGTCGAGCCCACGGGCCGCCACGTCGGTGGCGACCAGCAGATCGGCGGTGCCGGCGCGCAGCCGCCCCATCACCCGGTCCCGCTGCTCCTGGCTCATGCCGCCGTGCAGCGCCTCCGCCCGGTAACCGCGACCGTTCATCGTCTCGGTGAGCCGGTCCACCTCCTCCCGGCTGCGACAGAACACGATCGCCGCGGTGGGCGACTCGACGTCCAGCACCCGCCCCAGCGCCGCTGGTTTGTGCGCCCGCGCCACCAGGTACGCGCTCTGCCGTACCCGGGGCGCCTCACCGGCCACCGGCTGCTCGCGGGCGATCAGGATGCGCACCGGATCGGTCAGGTGCGCTCGGGCCATCCCGTCGATACGCGCCGGCATGGTGGCCGAGAACAGCACCGTCTGCCGCTGCTCGGGGGTGTGTTCCAGGATCGCCTCGATGTCCTCGGCGAAGCCCATGTCGAGCATCTCGTCGGCCTCGTCCAGCACGACCGTGGCGAGATTGCCCAGCCGCAGCGTGCCCCGGGCGATGTGGTCCAGAGCGCGACCGGGAGTGGCCACCACGACGTCGATGCCGGCGTCCAGCGCCCGCAACTGTCGACCGATCGGCTGCCCACCGTAGATCGGTAACACCCGCGCACCGAGGTCCTTGCCGTAGCGGTGGAACGCCTCGGAGACCTGCACCGCGAGTTCCCGGGTCGGCACCAGCACCAGCGCGTGCGGGTCGTCCCCCGCCCGGTCGTCGGGCATCCGCTGCAACAGCGGCAGGGCGAACGCCGCCGTCTTGCCCGTTCCCGTCGCCGCCTGCCCGAGCAGATCCCGGCCGCTCAGCAGCGGTGGGATCGCCTCCCGTTGGATCGGCGTGGGCTCCTCGTACCCGAGCCCGGCGAGCGCGGCGAGCAGTTCGGGCCGGAGGCCGAGTTCCGTGAAGGCGGGCGGCTCGGCGGACGGGTCGGGCAGTACGGACGTGGAACTCATGGGTCAAGCCTTTCATCACGCCCACCGGTCCGCTGCGGCGACCACCCGAAGATGTGCGCGGGGCCGCCGACGGCGGCCCCGCGCACCCGCCCGGTCCCCGTCACCCGGTGAGCAGCGCGAGCATGATGGTGATGCCCAACACGGCGTCGATCACCGCACAGCACTCGGCGTAGGCTCGCGGCACCACCTGCCGGGCGCGGTGATGGAGCAGGTCCCAGCCGGCGTGGGCCAACCAACCGAGCGCCACGAGCCAGTGCCCCACCGTGCCGCCCGCCAGCACGGCGACCAGGGCCAGGGCGGACCAGCCCGCCAGGCCGGCGAGTTGGAGCCGGAGGTTGCCGGGCACCCCCCACTGGCGGCGGACCGTCCCGATGACCAGGTAGCCCACCGGCAGCACCAGCAGCGTGTACGCGCCCAGCAGGGTCGGCGAGGCCCAGTTGTCGGCGGTGAGCAGCAACGCCAGCCCCGCGGGCCAGCGGTGCGCCAGCACCCGTGCCAGCGGGTGCCCAGCGGCAGGTCGGCCGTTCGGGTGCCGGGCGTACTCGGTGGGTCGTCGTAGCATCGCCGCCGTCATCGCCGGCACCATCAACAGGTGTGCGCCGACCAGCAGGAGGTCCGCGTCGAGCAGTCCGGCCCGGTGACCGACCAGCAGGAGCAGCACCGGCGCGTACATGGCCAGCACCATCTCGCCGATCGCGGCGGGGGAGTGCCCTCGGTACACCATCCACGCGGCCATGCCGATGCTCATGTCGGTGGCCATGAGCAGCGCACCGGCCCCCGGGGACGCTGGGGCGAGCCCGAGCACCGTGCCGAGGGCGGCTCGCGCCGGACCGAGCACAGCATGCCGGCCACCATGGCCAGCACCATCTCCAGCAGGTGCCGGGCCAGCGGCCGCAACCGCGCGGCACGACCCGGCCCGGTCGGTCGCCGGGACGCCGTGGTCTCGAAGGAGTCGGATTCAGGGATCGTCGATGTCGCCGCGGTGCTGAGCTCTGCCATGTCACCGAGCCTGGTGGCGGCGGTGCGGGGCAACCATCCCCGAGATGTCACCGGTCGGCCGGGTGGAACGCCCGGCAGACCCGGGCGGACCGGCGGGTCCACCGCTGCGGCGCAGCGCTCTACCCTGGCGACCGTGGTGACCGAGGTGTTGCTTGCGGGCGGCGGGCGGACGCTGTCCCGCGCCCGGGCCGCGACCCTGGCGTCGCTCACCTCGGGTATGGCCGCCACCCTGCTCCTGCCGGCGGTCGGGCTGACCAGGGAACCGGACGCCTGGCGGGCGGCGGCGGGCACGGTGGGGCTGTCCGCGTTCGCGCTGGTGCTGGCGGTGGCGCTGTACGCGGCGGTCACCCCGGCGCCGCCCGTCCGGCTGCGCCGGTGGTTGCTGGCCGGGTACGCCGCGGTGGCGGTGCTCAGCGTGCCGCTCGTCGCGCCGGTCGCCGGTGCCGCGTGGCCCACCTGGGCGTGGCTGGGCGCGGCGGTCGTCGGCGGGCTCGCGTTGCTCGCACCGCTACGGTCGGTACTGCCGGCGGCGTTGGCCATCGTGGCGATGTCCGGGGCGGTGGCCGTGTTCACCGGCACGTCCGTCGGCCGCTCGGCGCTGCTCACCGGCTCTGTCGGCGTCGGCATCGCGCTGGTGAACGGCTTCCAGGTCTGGTTCTGGCGGCTGCTGGTGCAGGCCGAACAGGGACGGGCGGCGCAGACCCGGCTGGTCGCCGCGCAGGAGCGGTTGCGCTTCGCCGCCGACGTGCACGACCTGCTCGGACATCACCTGACCGTGATCGCCCTCAAGTCCGAGCTGGCCGCCCGGCTCGCGTCGGACGACCCGGTGCGCGCGGGCCGGGCGGCGGGCGAGGCGCAGCGGTTGGCCGCCACCGCCCTCAGCGAGCTGCGTCGTACGGTGCACGGCTACCGTCGGATCGACCTGACCGAGCAGCTCACCGCCGTGGCGGAGGTGCTGCGCTCGTCCGGGGTGCGGTGCACCGTCGTACCACCCGCCGGTGAGCTGCCGTCGGAGGTGGCGACCCAGCTCGCGGCGGTGCTTCGGGAGGCCGGCACCAATGTGCTCAGACACAGCCGGGCGGGCTGGTGCCGGATCGAGTTCACTCAGGAGGACCAGGTGACGCGGATGATCGTGACCAACGACGGTGCGCCCGACACGGCGACGTCGGACCGGCACAGCCACGGGCTCCGCGGGCTGGCCGAGCGACTGACCGGCACCGGTGGGCAGTTGCGTACCCGGTGCGCAGACGGTGTGTTCACCGTCGAGGCGACCGTACCGACCGTCGCATGATCCGGGTCCTGCTGGCCGACGACGAGGAGCTGATCCGCACCGCTCTCGCCGCGCTGCTCGATCTCGAAGAGGATCTGTCGGTTGTCGCCCAGGCGGCCGACGGAGAGGCGGCGGTGACCGCCGCTCTCGCCCATCGACCCGACGTGGCGGTGATCGACCTGACCATGCCCCGGCGGGACGGGTTCCAGGTCGCCACCGAGCTGGCCCGGGCGCTACCGGCGTGTGCGGTGGTCATCCTCACCGGCCAGGGCCGGCCGGCGCACCTGACCCGGGCGCTCGGCGCGGGCGCCCGGGGCTACCTGCCCAAGGGTGCGCCGGGTGGCGCGCTGGCAGACGTGATCCGTCGGGTGCATGCGGGCGGCCGGTACGTGGACCCGGCTCTCGCCGCCGACGCGCTCACCATTCCGCCCTGCCCGCTGACCCCGCGGGAACTGGAGACGCTGCGGCTCTCCGGCGACGACGCCCCGGTCGCCGCGATCGCCCGGCGGGCGCACCTGTCGCCCGGGACGGTGCGCAACTACCTGGCCCTGGCGGTGCAGAAGCTCGACGCGGGAAGCCGGGCGGAGGCGCTACGGATCGCGCGGGACAACGGCTGGTTGTGACCAGCCCGCCGGTGCTGGTCCGGAGCGGTGGATCGGCGCTGACCTAGCATCGGGTGGTGACAGTCACGGTGCCGGCCGGCGGTCCGCAGGAGGCTCTCCTGCGGCGGGTGATCGCGTACTTCGCGGCCAACGGCGTCGGCGACACGAGCCTGCGTACGCTCGCCGCGGAGATCGGCACCAGCCACCGGATGTTGATCTACCACTTCGGCTCCCGGGAGGGGCTGCTCACCGCGATGGTCGAGGCCGTCTGGCGGACCCAGCAGGAACTGCTCGAATCGCTGCTCCGCGAGGCGATGGACGATCCGTACGACGGTGCCTGGCGGTTCTGGGTCCGGCTCGCCGACGACCGGGCCTTCGCGCCGCTGTTCTTCGAGATGTCGGCGGCGGCGATGCAGGGGCACGGGTGGGCCGGTGCGCTGCGCACCTGGATCGCCGTCTGGACCGACCGGCTCGGTCGGTTCTTCGAGCGGGTGGGCCACCCGCCCGGGCGGGCACGGACGCAGGCGCGGATGGCGATGGCGATGACCCGGGGCGTGCTGTTCGAGTTGGCGCTCACCGGTGACCGGGCCACAGCCGACGCCACCATGGCGGCCTTCCTAAAGTCCACGCGTCCGACCAGCCGAGGCGGGTGACCTCTCGCCGCGGCCGGTGACCCGGTGACGCGTTCGGTCGCGGGCGGGCTCAGCGGCGCGGGCGGGGCAGCTCGGTGGTGACGAACCGGGCGAGTTCCGCCGCGAGCCGGCGAGGCTGGTCCTCGGGGATCAGCGTGTAACTGTCGTCGATCTCGACCAGCCGGCCCTGCCGAAACAGCGCCGCCAGCCGAGGCCCGTGCGACCGGGGCATGAGCCTGTCCTCGCGGGCCCAGACCACGAGGACCGGCCGGTCGAACGACGCCATCCGGCGCGTCAGGGCCCGCAGTTCCACCTTCGACGGGGTGGACAGCGCGAAGGTGCGCAGGTCCCGTCGGATCGCCCGGTCCTGCTGCGCGGGCCGGAACCAGGCGTCCATCACCTCGTCGGGAATCGGGTACTTGCTCATCCATCCCCAGGCACCGGGGGCGCGGCGGAACCAGCCGAACCGTTGCAGGTGCATCGACAGCCAGAGCGCACCGGGCAGTCGCGCGCTCATCGCCACCGCCTTGCCGGGTCTTCCCGGTGGGAAGTTGTCGAACGCCTCGCAGGCGACCAGCGCCAGAGCGGCGATCCGGTCGGTCGGACCGTCGGCCACGAGGAACTGCACGCCACCCCAGTCGTTGGCGACCAGGGTCACCTCGCGCAGGTCCAGCGCGTCGAGCAGTTCTCCCACGAGCGCGGCGACGCCGCGATGGGTGACCAGCTCCGGTCGGGCCATCGGTCGCCGGTGGCTGCCGAGCGGCAGCGTGGGACAGACGCAGCGCACGGTGGGACCGAGCTCGGCGACGACCCGACGCCACAGGCTCGCGTCCATGTTCACCCCGTGCAGCAGCACCAGCACCGGTCCGTCACCGCCGGTGTCGGTGTAGTCGATCGTCCCGGCGGTCAGGGTGATGGTCGGCATCGACCGGGCCTCCTGTCGATCGGCCGCACCGGCGCGGCACGGTCATGTACCGGATGGTACATGCCTGTGGTTGGTCGGGTCCGTTCTGTCCGACGCCGAGGCGGTGCCCGCCCGTCGGCGTGCTCTGCCACGCCTTAGGGGGATACGGGAGTATTGCTCGTACTCATCCGGATCGGTGACGTTACTTTCTGTTACGAGCGATCATCGCGGCGGCAGAGAGGACCGATCATGCGAGTGCCCAGCCGAAGCCCGGGACACCGGCCCGGTCCTGCCGTCACTCCGGCTCGCCGTCGCCCCCGGGGCGTCGTGCGCCCGCTCAGCGCGGCCCCGCCCGACCTGGCGGCCTACCGCGACGCCGTGGCCGAGCTGCTGGTCGAGGTGAGCGCGCTGGCCGGAGAGGGCAGCGCGAAAGCCCGTCAGGTGCTGATCGACCAGCGACTACGGGAGCCGGCCATCGTGCGGGTGCTCGACGCCACCTCCCAGGGCCTGATCGGAGCCCGCGAGACCCTGCTGCTGGAGATGGCCCGCTACCAGCCGAACGAGCGCAGCTCCGCCGCCGACCTGGCCACCCTCGTGCGGATCTACCTGCTGTCTCGGATCGACGTGATGTGGTGGCGCGACGCCGCCACGTTCCTCACCGACACGCAGGTGAACCACAGCACCGAGCTGGTGGACCTGGAATGGCTGCGGCGCCGGGGCCTGCTGCGCTTCCAGTACACCGAGCAGCCCCGCACGATCGTCGGCCGGGGCGTGCGAGCACTACGTCGCCGGGTGCTGCCCGACGCCACACCGCGTACCGCCGGGCTGTTGTTCCGCCGGGCCCGCCGCGAGGTGATCGCGCTGCTCAACGACATCGGGCGGGAGTTCGCCGCCGCCACCCCGGCGGGCGTCCCGCCGCTGTGGGTGACCAGCCTGGTCCGCAGCGCCGAACACCAGTACCGGTTGCGGCGCCTCGGGTACGCCGCGATGGTGCCCAGCGGCCACTGCCTGGGCTGGGCGGTGGACGTGGAGATGGACTGGTACCGCCGCTTCGGCGTGCGCGAGACCCTGGCCGGGCTGCTGCTGAACCGGCAGCGGGCCGGCGAGATCAACGTGGTCGACGAGGGGCAGGCGTGGCACATCTGCCTCGCGCCGTCGGCGGCGCTGCGGTTGCGCCGCGCGTACGAGGCCGAGATGGGGATCTGAGGATGTGCGGGATCATGCTCAGCATCGGCCCGGAGGCCGATCCGGCCATCTTCCGGCGGATGCTCGGCACGCTCGCGCCGCGGGGCGAGGTGACCGAGACCCGGCACGAGAGCGGACTGCTCGCCGGAACGCGGCGGCTGCGGGTGGTGGACCGGGAGCGCGCGGTGCAGCCCTGGGTCTCCGCCGACGAGCGTTGGCTGCTCTGTTACAACGGCGAGGTCTTCAACCACCACGAGCTGCGGACCGAGCTGACCGCTCTCGGCCACCGGTTCCGCAGTGCCAGCGACACCGAGGTGGTGCTCGCCGCGTTCGAACACTGGGGCGAGCGGATGGTGACCCGGTTGCGCGGCGAGTACGCCTTCGTCGTGGTGGAACGGGCCACCGGGCGCGCGTACCTGGTCCGGGATCCGCTCGGGGTCAAGCCGCTGTACTGGGCGCGGACACCGGGCTGCCTGCACCTCGCCAGTGAGATCAAGGCGCTGGTCCGGCTGGGCGCGCCGGTGGCCGAGGTGCCGCCGGGGCACCATGGCTGGGCCGACGTCGACGGTCGGGTTCAGCTACGACCGTACGTGGATCTGCTCGCCCTCGGTGCGGGCCGGCCGGTGGTGGCGGACCCGGACGAGGCCGCCCTGCTCGTCCGTGCCGCCCTCACCGACAGCCTCCGGGTGCGATTGGACACCGACCTCACGGTCGGTGTGGTGCTCTCCGGGGGCCTGGACAGCTCCCTGGCGCTGCTGCACGCGGCGCAACTGCACCCGGACTGCGTCGCGGTCACCGTCGGGGTGCCGGAGAGCCCGGACCTGGCGTACGCACGGCGGCTGGCGAAGGATCTCGGCGTCGCGCACGAGGTGGTGGAACTGCGCCCGCGCGACATCCGGCTGGCCGACGTGCGGGAGGCGATCCGGATCTCCGAGCTGACCGAGTACGGCGACATCATCAACGCGGTCGTCTCGGTGCCGATCTTCCGGCGGCTGCGGGAACTCGGCGTCAAGGTGGTGCTCACCGGCGACGGCTCGGACGAGCTGTTCGGTGGCTACCCCATGTACCACGAGGTCGGTCCGCAGGAGTCCCGGAGACTGTTCCTGCACAAGATCCGCAACCTGTGTCGGACCGAGTTGCAGCGGGTCGACCGGACCAGCATGGCCTTCGGTGTCGAGGCCCGGGTGCCCTTCCTCGACCTCGCGCTCGTCGAGTTGGCGATGCGGTTGCCGATCGAGTTGAAGATGCGTGACGGCCAGGAGAAGTGGATCGTCCGTCGGGCGTTCGCCGACGTGCTGCCCGACTACATCCGGCGTCGGCCGAAGAACCCCATGTCGTACTCCTCCGGGCTGCACGAGCGGGCCCGGCTGTACAAGCCGCTCTTCTCCCGGCTGCACCGCTCGTTCGGCTACCACCTGCTGGAGCCGGTCCGCCGCGACTTCGACAGCGTGCTGACGCGCTGCGGCAACGACCTGGACGCCGCGCTCGCCGCCGGCCGGGCGAGACCCGACTACACGGTGCTCGAACACGCCCGCGACCTGGTCGGCGCGGCGAAGTGGAACGCCACCCCGATCATGCGCCGGCTGGTGTCCCCACGCCGTAACCGTGGCGACGAGGCCCCACTGCCCGGCTGAGCCGTTGCCGGCGTCCGGTGGCCCAGGCTTGACTCTGACACGGTGTCAGCGCCGACCGTGGAGGTGCCATGTTGACCATCGGAGACTTCGCCACCCTGGGCCGCGTGTCGGTACGGATGCTGCGGCACTACGACAGCCTCGGGCTGCTACCGCCGGCCGCCGTCGATCCGCACAGCGGCTACCGCTACTACACCGCCGCCCAGTTGGGTCGGCTCAACCGGGTGATCGCGCTGAAGGACCTCGGGCTGACCCTGGCCCAGGTGCGGGCGATCCTCGACGAGACCGTCGACCTCGGTGAGCTGCGGGGCATGCTCCGGCTGCGCCGGGCCCAGTTGGCGGCCCAGTTGGCGGCGGACACGGCGCGGCTGTCGAGCGTCGAGGCGAGGCTCCACATGATCGAGACGGAGGGTCGGATGACCAACCAGGATGTCGTGCTCAAGCAGGTGCCGCCGATCCGGGTCGCGGAGCTGAGTGCCGTCGCCCGCAGCTACGAGCCCGCGGACATCGGTCCGGTACTGACGCCGCTCTACCCGGAGCTGTTCCGCCGGCTGGAGGAGGCCGGGGTGAACCCGGTCGGACCGTCGGTGGCCTGGTACGACCAGGCCGCCGACGGTGAGAGCGTCGTCGTACATGCCGGGGTGGGGATCGAAAGCGGAACGGCGACCGGTGGCGTCGCCGTGGTGGAGCTGCCGGCGATCACGGCGGCGACGACGATCCACCACGGCCCGATGGACACGGCCGACCGCAGCATGCAGGTGCTGGCCCGCTGGATCGAGGAGAACGACTGGCGGCCGGACGGCTACGCGCGCGAGTTCTACGTGGAGTACTGGCCGGAGGAGGCCGACAAGGGGGTCACCGAGCTGCAGCTACCGGTGCGTCGGGCCTGAACCGGGCGGCGACCGGCCGTCCGCCAGTCGCCCGCCGTCGATCGGGGGTGGGCCGGGTGCGGCGACGTCACCGTTGCCCGGCCCGAGGCGGTGACGGCGGGCACGGCCGGCGGTGACGGCGGAGCCACGACGGCGGCCTGCCGACCGCACCCGGAGTGGATGGTGTCGGCAGGCCGCCGCCGGTGTGGCCCGCTCAGCCGGCAGGCGGGTACGGGTCGTCCTGGTAGGTGTACTCGGTCTCGATCTTCCCGTCGGCGGTGTGCACGACGAGCTGGCTGGGCTCGTTGCCGTGCGCCGTCTCGCGCCCGACCTCGACCGCCCGCTGCTTCGTGTCGTACGTCCCGACGACGGTGCTGCCCTGCTCGACCTTCCAGCCGGTGCCGTCGGGCACCACGTGGTACTCGTTGCGCGTCATCTCCCACCCCTTCCCTGCGTGCCGGACGAGGTACCCGGGACGGGCGGGAGAAAACGTGACCGCTGTTGCGGCTGGTGGACGCGGTGCTGAACGGACCGGGCCCGGCCACCCCCGCGCGGGGGCGACCGGGCCCGGTCGGTGTGCCTGTCCTACCAGCTCAGGTAGCTGGGCTGGGTTTGCACGTTCAGCTCGCGGAAGTAGGCCAGCTTGGCCGTCCACGTCCGCCAGTCCTTGAGCTCGAGCACGTCGAGCCCCTTCTGGATGTCGGAGGAGTAGATGTGCCCGTTGTAGTAGTAGGCCGACCAGGAGCCGCCGATGATGAGCTGGCTGTCCGACAGCGGGCCGCGCTCCCAGTAGCCGATCTCCTTGGGCTTGCGGGAGTTGGTGAAGTCCCACACCGAGACGCCGCCCTGGTACCAGGCCTGGACCATGATGTCCTTGCCGAGCACCGGGATGAGCGAGCCGTTGTGGGCCACGCAGTTCTCGGTGTCGCCGTTGGTCCGCGGGATCTTGTAGTAGCTGCGGAACTCCAGCTCGCGCGCGTCACCCCGACCGGTGATGTCGTAGATGGCGTTGGCGCCGCGCTCCGGGCCCACGGCCTCGTTGCAGGTGGCGCCGCCGCCACCGCCCAGTTCGTCGGTGAAGACGACCTTGGTGCCGCGGTTGTTGAAGGTGGCCGAGTGCCAGAACGCGAAGTTGGTGGTGTCCCGCACGGTGTGCAGTACCCGGGGCGCCTCCCGCTTGCTGATGTCCAGCAGCACCCCGTCACCCATGCAGGCACCGGCGGCGAGGTCCTTGGACGGGTAGGCGGTGATGTCGTGGCAGCCGGAGGTCGCCGAGCCGCCGGTGCGACCCTCGTAGCCGCCGTCGGGGAAGAGGTTCGGCGTGGCGACCACGGCCGCGTCGGTCGGCTTCTTCAGCGGCACCTTGACGATGCTGATCGAGTCGTGCGGCGGCTGGCAGTCCGGGAAGGCGCCATTCGGGCTGTACGAGGAGACGTACAGGTAGACCGACTTCCGGTCCTTCGCCGGTACCAGCGTGTGGGTGTGCGAGCCGCAGGCCGTCTCGACCGCCTTGATGTACCGCGGGCTGGCCTTGTGACTGATGTCGAAGATCTTGATGCCCTCCCACGATTCCTTGATCGTGGCGGACTGGGAGGTGCTGCTGCACGAGTCGTCGTTGCGGGACGAGTCCGTCGACAGGAAGAGCAGGTCACCGTAGACGGAGACGTCGTTCTGCGCGCCCGGGCAGAGCACCTGCGAGACGATCGTCGGTCTGCTCGGCTTGGACACGTCGTAGATGACGAAGCCGTCGTAGTTGCCGACGAAGGCGTACCTGCCCTGGAAGGCGATGTCGGTGCCGAGCGCCGCGGTGGTGTTGAACGGCGCCTGCTTCGGCAGATTGGCGATCAGTTTGAGGTTGGGGCTGCTGGCAATCTCGTCGACACCGAGCGGTGCCTGGACGGCAGCGGCGGACTCGCTGGCCGCCGACGAGACCGTCTGTGCGTTGCCGGGCGAGGCAACGGCGATGCTGGCGAGGAGGAGCCCGGTGGCGGCCACACTGACGATGCGCAGTTGCCGCCCCCGTGGCAGGGTCGATCCGACCATCGGCGATGCCCTTCGAGAGGGTAGTGACGTTGGCCGTACCCTACTCGTAGATGAGATTCATCGATGTGATTCAGCTCACATTTCACGTCCAATGTGAATGGTTACGATCGCAGCGACCTCGACCCAGAGGAGGTGCGGCATGACCGCCCGACGCGGACGACTACTCGCCGCCGTCACATCGGTTGCCGTGGCGCTGGCCGCCGGAGCCTTCGCGTTGCGGGGTGTCTCCGCATCGGACGATCCGGCCCCGGCAGCCGCCACCGCGCCCTCCGCCGCCAGCCCCGCGCCGGCCCCGGCGGACGCCTCCGTGCCACCTGTCATCGTGCCGGGTCGTCCGGGTGAGGAAGCCGTCGAACGCCCCGCCGACGAGGTCCGCGACGACGCGCCGCCGCGCTACAACGGGCTGGACACCTGGTTCGTCCGGATGATGATCCCGCACCACGAGCAGGCGCTGGAGATGGCCGCGCTGGCCACCGACCGGTCCACCGAGCCGCAGGTGCGTGCCCTCGCCGACCGGATCCGGGCCAGCCAGGGGCCGGAGATCGGCGTGCTGCGGGCCTGGCTGACCGCGCGGGGCCTCTCCGCCGGTGTCGACGGGCACGACCACGCCACGATGCGCGGCATGCAGTCGGCCGAGGCGATGCGCCGGCTCGCGGCCGCCCGGGGCGCCGAGTTCGACCGTCTCTTCGTGCGGATGATGACCGACCACCACGAGGGCGCCGTGGTGATGGCGACCGACGTGCTGAAGGTGGGGGTCGACCTGACCGTGGAGCAGTTCGCCACCTCCGTGGCCAGCGAGCAGTCCGTCGAGATCGCCCGGATGCGCGACCTGCTGCCGTCCTGACCCGATCCCACTCCGGGAGGCCGGGAGCACCTTTCGCGTCCGTCGCCGGGACGCCTCGTACGCTGGGTGCACGATGAATGCGATGATCTTCGGCCGGCGGTTGCCCGCGGTCGCCTTCGACGTTGCCCTTGCCGGCCTGGTGGCCCTGGTAAGCGTGGCCGGCGGGCCGGTGCAGCCGGGCGGCTGGTGGTCCAGTTCCATCGGTGTCGCGATGGCGCTGGCGCTGCTGTTCCGCCGCGTCCGCCCGGTGTCGGTGACCGTCGTGGTGGCGGTGCTGGCCTTCGTCCAGGTCGCCCTCGGGTGGGCGCCGATGCTCTACGACGTCGCGGTCCTGATCGCCCTCTACGGCGTGGTCAAGTATGCCGAGCGGCTGCGCGACGGGGTCATCGCCGGCGGGGTGGCCGTGCTCGGCGCGGTCTTCGCCGCCGTGCGGCATCCGCTGCCGGCCCCCTGGTACTACACCGCCATCTACTACACCCTGATCACCGGTGCGGTCTGGCTGGCGGCGCTCAACGTCCGCACCCGCCGGCAGTACGTGCTCAGCCTGGAGGAACGGGCGGCCACCCTCGAACGGGAGCGGGAGGCCGAGGCGCGGGCGGCGGTGGCGGAGGAACGCACCCGGATCGCCCGCGAACTGCACGACGTCGTGGCGCACAGCATGGCCGTCATGATCGTTCAGGCGGACGGGGCCCGTTACGTGATCGACCAGAGTCCCGAGACCTCCCGGGACGCGCTCAAGATCGTGGCGGACACCGGCCGGCAGGCACTTGAGGACATGCGCCGGCTGGTGGGTGTGCTGCGCGAGCCGGACCCCGCGGAGCCGGTGCCCGGGCCACCCGTACGGCCGGTGCCCGATCTGGCCGAACCCGTCCACCGCCGGCCCTCGGTGGCCGAGTTGCCCGCCCTGCTCGACCGCTTCCGCGAGGCCGGCTTGCGGGTGCGCTACGCGGTCACCGGCGGGCCCGTCCCGCTGCCGCCGGCGTTGGAGCTGACCGTGCACCGGTTGGCGCAGGAGGCGTTGACGAACGTGCTCAAGCACGCCGGGGTGGGCGCGAGCGTGGAGATAACTCTGGAGCACGCCGCCGACGGCGTCACGCTCGTCGTGGTGGACGACGGTCGCGGCCAGCCACCGCTCACCCCGACGCCGCCGGGCGGTCACGGACTTGTCGGCATGCGCGAACGGGTCTCGGTGTACGACGGCACCATCACCGCCGGTGCCCGACTGGCCGGTGGCTGGCAGGTACGGGCGTGGCTGCCGCTGCCGTCGTCCCCGGGCTCGGAGGTGCTCGCGGCATGACGATCCGGGTGGTGATCGTGGACGACCAGGCGCTCGTGCGAGCCGGCTTCCGGATGGTGCTGGACTCCCAGCCCGATCTTGAGGTGGTGGGCGAGGCGATCGACGGCGCGGACGCGCTGCGGGTACTCGACCGCGTCCCGGCGGACGTGGTGGTGATGGACATCCGGATGCCGACGATGGACGGTGTGGAGGCCACCCGGCGGCTCTGCGCCAGCCGGCCGGCCGGAGGACCGAGAGTGCTGGTGCTGACCACCTTCGACACCGAAGCGGACGCGTTCGCCGCGCTGCGCGCGGGAGCCAGCGGTTTCCTGCTCAAGAACGTTCCTCCGGAGGAACTGCTCACCGCGATCCGGGTCGTCGCCGGCGGCGACTCGGTGGTCGCCCCGTCGATCACCCGCCGGCTGCTCGACCGGTTCGCCGGACAGCTCGGCAGCGGGCCCACCGAGGACCCCCGGCTGGCCCAGCTCACCGACCGGGAACGGGAGATCCTGCTGCTGGTCGCGCAGGGTCTGGCCAACGCGGAGATCGCCGCCCGGCTACACGTCGCCGAGGCGACGGTGAAGACCCACGTCGGCCGGATCCTGGCCAAGCTCCAGCTCCGCGACCGGGTGCAGGCGGTGGTGCTGGCGTACGAGAGCGGCCTGGTCACCCCGGGCGCTGAGGGCCCGCGTACGACCTGAGGCGTACGGGTGTGCCCGGTGCCCGACGACCTGAGGCGTACCGAGGTCGAGCGTCCGGGTTGATCTCGACAGGCCGGTGGTCTCCATAGCGTCAGGGACGTCCGACATCCACCGTCCCACGGAGCAGCACGTGTCGATAGCACCACCCATCCACGTCACCGCCGGTGTCGCCGTCACCGCCCGGAGCCTGCGCAAGCAGTACGGCACCGGCCAGGCTGCCGTCGTCGCCCTCGACGACCTCGACGTCGACTTCGTCGCCGGCCGCTTCACGGCCATCATGGGCGCCTCCGGCTCCGGCAAGTCGACCCTGATGCACTGCCTGGCCGGCCTGGACCGCCCCACCGCCGGAACGGTACGCGTGGGCGACACCGAGTTGGGCCGCCTCGACGACCGCCGGCTGACCCTGCTGCGCCGCGACCGGATCGGCTTCGTGTTCCAGAAGTTCAACCTGCTGCCGGCGCTGCGCGCGGAGGAGAACATCACCTTGCCGTTGGACATCGCCGGACGGCGGCCGGACCCGGCCTGGCTGCGGCAGGTGGTCGCGGCGGTGGGGCTGACCGACCGGCTGCGGCACCGTCCGGCCGAACTCTCCGGTGGCCAGCAGCAGCGCGTCGCGGTGGCCCGGGCACTGATCACCAAACCGTGCGTGATCTTCGCCGACGAGCCGACGGGCAACCTGGACTCCCGTGCCGGGGCCGAGGTGCTGCGGCTGCTGCGCGAGGCGGTCGACACCCTCGGGCAGACCGTGGTGATGGTGACCCACGACCCGGTCGCCGCCGCCCACGCCGATCGGGTGGTCTTCCTCGCCGACGGTCGGCTCGTCCGGGAACTGGCCGAGCCGACCGCCGAGCGAGTCCTCGACGTGCTCGGTCGTCTGGACACCGACGGCGCGGCCCCGGTCGAGGGGCGCTGACATGATCCGGCTGACCCTGCGATCGTTGCGCGCCGAGGCGGCGCGCATGCTGCTGTCCACCCTCGCCGTCGTCCTCGGGGTGGCCTTCATCGCCGGCACGTTGATCTTCGTGGACGGGATGCGGGCCGGCGCGTACGACCGGGCCGGCACCTTCGACCGACACACCGACGTCGGTGTCTACCGGGACGAGGTGATCGACGCGTCCCTGGTTGAGCGGGTGCGCGCGGTCGACGGGGTACGCGCCGCCGAGGGCGAGCTGACCGGCACCGGCGGGCTGGTCGGCTCCGACGGCCGTCCGGTGCTCGGCTACGGGGTCCTCGCCGCGATCCCCACCGATCCCGCCCTTCAGTCGTACGACGTGGTGGCCGGCCGCCTGCCCGCCCGCACCGGCGAGGTGGTGCTCGACCAGCGGACCGTCACGGCGCAGGGGTTCGACCTCGGCGCGCCGGTACGCGTCGGCGGCGCAAGCGGCGCGGCCCGCCCGTACACCCTGGTGGGCACGGTCGACGTGGCGGGTACTGCGCGTGACGTCGGTGGTCCGTACATCGGTCTGGTGGGTGCCGACGCCCTGGCCGCGAGCGACCGCGGCGGCTACGACCGGATCATGGTGGCGGCCGAGTCGGGTACGACCGATCGGTTGCTCGCCGAGCGGATAGCCGAGGCGGTCGGCGCGGACACCACCGTACGCACCCGACAGGAGATCCTCGACGCCGCCGTGACCGAGGAGGTTCGCGACCTGCGCCAGTTCAACATGGTGCTGCTCACCTTCGCCGGGGTGGCCGTGGTGGTCGCCGCCTTCGTCATCGCCAACACGTTCACGATCGTGCTCGCCCAGCGCACTCGGCGGACCGCACTGCTGCGCCTGGTCGGTGCCACCCGGGAGCAGGTGTTCCGGGCCACGCTGCTGGAGTCGGTCGCGGTCGGGCTCGCCGCCTCGACCCTCGGCGTGGGGCTCGGCGCCGGGCTGGCGGCCGGCCTCCACCTGTTGATGGCGCGGCTGGACACCCCGTTGCACGGCGAGCCGACCCTCACCGTCGGCACCGTGCTGGGCTGCCTCGCCGCCGGAACGGCCCTGACGGTCGGCGCGGCACTCGTACCGGCCTGGCAGGGCACCCGGATCGCCCCGGTGGCCGCGTTGACCGACGCCGCCGTCCAGGTCGCCCGCCCCGCCGGCCGGGTACGCCTGGCGCTCGGCGCGATCGTCCTCGCCTGTGGGGTGGCGGCACTGGTCGGCGCGGCCTCGGCGGGGCAGGTCGTGCTGGTGGCTCTGGGCGGGATGCTCAGCTTCCTCGGCCTGGTCCTGTTCGGTCCGGTGCTGGTGCCGGCGTTGGTGCGGCTGTTCGGCGTCCCGGCCCGCAGGATCTTCGGCAGGACCAGCTCCCTCGCCGTGGCCAACGCGGTCCGCAATCCGCGACGGCTCGCCGCGACCGCCACCGCGCTGGTGATCGGGATCGGCCTGGTCTCCTCCTTCGTGGTGGGCGCGCAGAGCACCAAGGCGGCCATCGAGCGCAGTGTCGACGCCGAGGTGGGAGTGGACTTCGTGGTGACCGGGATCGGGGTGGAGCTGCCCGCCGGGGTCGTCGACGCGCTGGCCGACCGTCCGGAGCTGGGCACGGTGCACGAGTCGCGTACGCACGTGGTCGCCGACGTCGAGTTCCGTGCCGCCGCCCCGGCGCTGGTCGGTCACCGGGTCGACCGGGTGCTCACCGGGCAGCTCGACCGGTTCGGACCGGGTCGGCTGCTGGTGCATCGGGAGCTGGCCGGGCGGCGCGGTTGGTCGGCGGGGGAGACGGTGACCCTGTACGGACGCTCGTTCGAGGTGGCGGCGGTGGTTGTCGGCATCGGGTCCGAGGCCGACAACGGGCGGGTACCGGAGGGTCACGTCGTCGAACTGGACGACGCCGACTTCACCCGGCTCTTCCCCGACGAGCGGGGCTACCTGGCGGAGGTCGACCCGGCGGCGGGGGTGTCCGCCACTGCGGCGCGGGCCGCGATCGAGGCGGTCCTGGTCGACTACCCGACGGTCAACCTGATGGACCAGGCGGCGTACAAACGGATGCTCACCGGCACGGTGGACATGCTGCTGGCGTTCGTGGTGGCACTGCTCGGCCTGGCGGTGGTGATCGCGTTGGTCGGGGTGGCGAACACGCTGAGCCTGTCGGTGGTGGAACGCACCCGGGAGAACGCGGTGCTGCGGGCGGTCGGTCTGACCCGTGGGCGGATGCGGGGCATGCTGGCCGTCGAGGCGGTGCTCACCGCGCTTGTCGGCGCGGTGCTCGGCGTCGCCCTCGGCACCGGGGTCGCCGCCTCGGCGATGGCCATGCTGTCCCGGATCGCCGGCGAGTTTACCCTCGTCGTGCCGTGGGGACAGCTCGGCGGCATCCTCGGGATCGCGGTGTTGGCGGCGCTTGTCGCGTCGGTGCTGCCGGCCCGCCGGGCCCTGGCGCTGCCCGTCGTCGAGGCACTCGCGGACCGCTGATCAGAGGCGTTCCACGGTGGGGCCGACGCAGCGGTTGCGGGTGTCGAAGACGTATCGGGCGTGCCGGACCACGAGGTCGTAGTCGAACACGTCGTGGTCGGTGACCACCACGACACCGTCGGCCTCGCGCAGCTCGCGTTCGGTCAGGCTCACCGTCAGCACCCCGGCGGGCAGGTGGTGCGCCTCGGCGTACGGCTCGACCGCCCGGACCTCGGCGCCGAGTTCCCGCAGCCGGCGGGCGACCTCGACGGCCGGCGAGTCGCGCATGTCACCGGTGTTGCGCTTGTACGCCAGCCCGAGCAGCAGCAGCCGGGCGTCCTTGACCGCCCGGCCGGAGCGGTTCAGCCCGGCCATCACCCGCTGCGCCACGTGTTCGGGCATCTCGTGGTTGACGTCGTTGGCCAGCTCGATGAACCGGAACTGCCGGCCGAGGCGGCGCTTGACCTGCCAGGAGAGGTAGCAGGGGTCGATCGGCAGGCAGTGCCCGCCGACGCCGGGACCGGGCCGGAACGGCATGAATCCGAACGGCTTCGTCTCGGCCGCCTCGATGGCCTGCCACACGTCGATGTCCAACTGGTGCGAGAGCATCGTCAGCTCGTTGACCAGGGCTATGTTGACCTGCCGGAAGGTGTTCTCGATGAGTTTGGTCAGCTCGGCGACCCGGGTCGAGTCCACCGGCACCGTCCGCTCCACGAGGCGCCGGTAGAACGAGTCGATCCGGGTCAGCGCGGCGGCGTCCACCCCGGAAACCACCTTCGGGGTGTTGGCCAGCCGCCAGGTCGGGTTGCCCGGGTCGATCCGCTCGGGGCTGTACCCGAGGTGGAAGTCCCCGGGGCTGCGCAGCCCGCTGGCCGCCTCCAACAGCGGGCGCAGCAACTCCTCGGTGGTGCCGGGGTAGGTGGTCGATTCCAGGACCACCGTGCAGCCGGGCCGCAGGTACGGTCCGATCCCCGTACCGGCCTGCTCCACGAAGCTCAGGTCGGGGGTGCCGTCACGAAGCGGAGTGGGCACGGTGATGACGCAGATGTCGAAGTCCTTGGCATCGGCGTACTCGGTGCTCGGGCGGTACCGACCGCTGGCCAGCGCACGGCCGAGCCGGTCGGCGGGAATGTCCGACACGAACGACTCGCCCGAGGCGAGGCGCTTGATCCGGTCGGCGTCGACGTCGAGACCGACCACGTCCAGACCGGCCTCGACGGCCTGCATCGCCAACGGCAGACCGACGTAACCCTGGCCGACGACGACCAACTTCTCCACGCTCACCCGAACTCCCGAACAGTAGGAGATAACTGCTGGTGAGGAGCCTAGAGCGCAGTGTGGTGCCGTACGTCCGTTTCGGCGATTTGGGGCCGGTGAGGTCAGCCGCTCTCGCCCTCGCCGGTGCCCGGCGGCTCACCGTCCGGCGGCGTGGTGGGCGTGGACGGCGTGGTGGGTGTCGACGACGCCGGGCTGCTGGGCGTATCCGTCGGCTCCGGATCGGGGCTGGACGCGGTCGGCTCCGGCGACGCGGGTCCGCTCGACTCGCTGGGCTGCGGCGAGGACGGCTCGGGCGACGGAGACTCGGTCGGCTGGGTGGTCGAACCGGCCGGACGCAGCGACGGCGCCTGCGCCGGTGCGCTCTCCTGCGGGCTCGGTGGCGCCGCTTCCTCGTCGGTGGACTCCACCGTCGGTGCGGTGGTCGGCAGCTTGACCGCCGGGGTGTTCGCCTCCTGGGTGGCGCCGAGCGCCGCGCCGAGCGCCGTCATCCCGACCAGCACGGCGGTCAGCGCGCCCACCAGCTTGCCGCGACGCCGACGGCCCGGCGGCGGTGCGTCGATCACCGGCAGTCCGGTGCGCGTCTCCGGCCCGGCGTCGCGCAGTGCCGTGGCCGCCGGGACCACCGTGGTGGGCAGGGAGCCCTCGGAGACGGCTGCCCGTGCCGCCTCCGCCATCGCCGCCGCACTGCTGAACCGGTCGACCGGATCCTTGGCCAGGGCCCGATCGACAAGTACCCGCACCGCTTCCGGGATGTCGTGGGGCAGTTCCGGTGGTGGGTCGTCGAGATGCCGGACGGCGACCTGGAGCGGGTTGTCGCCGGTGAACGGCGGACTGCCGGTCAGGCAGCAGTAGGCGACGGCACCGAGCGCGTACAGGTCCGTCGCACCCGAGACCGGCCGCCCGGCGGCCTGCTCGGGAGCCATGTACAGCGCGGTGCCCGGCACGGCGTTCGTGCTGGTGATGCTGGTGACGTTCGTCGAACGGGCCACGCCGAAGTCGACCAGGACGACCGTGCCGTCCTCCTGGATCAGCAGGTTGCTCGGTTTGACGTCGCGGTGCACGATCCCGCCGACGTGCGCGGCGTGCAACGCCTGGGCCGCCTGTGCCACCACCGACATGGTCAGGCCGACGTCCAGGCGGCCCTCGGCCTCGATCCGCTTGGACAGCGGCTGACCGGTGACGAACTCCATGACCAGGTAGTCGGCCCGGCCGCCGTCGGGCAGATCGTCCTCACCACAGTCGTAGACCTGCACGATTCCCGGGTGCCGCAGCGCCGCCATGATCCGCGCCTCGGCGCGGAACCGGGCGATGAAATCGGGGTCGGAGACGAGCGAGGGCAGCAGTACCTTGACCGCGACCTGCCGTCCGAGGATCAGGTCGGTCGCCCGCCAGACGTCGCCCATGCCGCCCGTGGCGACACGCTCGTCCAAGCGGTACCGACCGCTGAGTACGACCTCCGAAGACAACACGGCATTACCGTACCCACAGCGGGCCCGAACGGCGCGTCGGCGGGTCGGGCCGTGCCGATGGTCGGCCCGGTGTCCGAATCGGCGGAGCCGACGACCGCGGACCAAGGACGTCCCAGGGTGACCAGGGCGGCACAGGGCGCCACATTGTCGTCGGTGTGGGTCCGGTGCGACTGTCCGTAGCGTTTCGGACCCTCGCCGCGTTACGGCGAACCGCGGTTGCGCAGGTAGACAATTCTCACTGCGGGTGTGCCCGGCATACCCTGTCCGGCGGCATCGGCGCTTCGAACGTCAGCGCGACCCCGGTCGGCTGCGACTGGCGCGTGGTCAGGTTGTGGTCCTCGACGTTGTCGGCGAGAATCCGCTACCGGGCCGCACGAGCCCGGTTCGTTCAGGTCAACGGGGGTGGGGTGCGGAGCGAGGTCCGGGACGCGGAGTGGGCCGAGTCGACGCGCGCCGCCACTCGGTGGGCCTCCCGAGAGTGGCCGGTGGGTCGGCGGTGCGACCGTGACCGGTGAACTGGACCCGTTGGTGACGGCCGCCCGCGCCGGTGACGAGGACGCCTTCCGTCACCTCTACCGCAACCTTCAGCCCGGGCTGCTGCGCTACCTGACCGCCCTGGTCGGTGCGGACGCCGAGGACGTCGCGTCGGAGACCTGGCTGCAGGTGGCCCGCGACCTGCCCACCTTCACCGGCGGCGAGTTTCGTGCCTGGGCCGTCACCATCGCCAGGAACCGGGCCATGGACCACCTGCGCCGGCAGCGTCGCCGCCCCGCCTTGTCAGTGCCCGTGCAGGAACTCAGCGAGTTGGCCGGGGATGCGGACACCGCCGAACGGGCGGGCGAGAGTCTCGGCACCGAGGCCGCGCTCGCGATGATCGCCAGCCTGCCGCCCCGGGAGGCCGAGGCGGTCCTGCTGCGCGCCGTGATCGGGCTCGATGCCGAGACCGCCGGGCGGGTGCTCGGCCGTCGGGCCGGCGCGGTGCGTACCGCCGCCCACCGTGGCCTGCGCCGGCTGGCCGTGCTGCTGGACCAGCGAGCTGCGAGCACCGCACCCGACGACGTCCCGACCGGGGCCGACATCCGGGCCCAGCGACGAGCCGGCCTGCCGCCGCAGACCGAACCGGTGGACGGCTGACATGCGCGGACTGCGAGTGATGCTGAGCCGGTCGCGACGCGGCGACCACGAGCGGCTACTGGACGCCGCACCGCACGCCCGACCCACGCGGACGGCGCCGGCTCCGACCGGCCCGCTCGCCGACCTGTTGCGGGCCGCTGCCGGTCCGGCGCGGGAGCGGGAACTGGCCGGCGAGGAGGCTGCCGTCGCGGCGTTCCGCGCCGCCCGCCAACCTGGGACGGCGGGGTCGACGCCCCGGCGACGACGGCGCCGGTTCACTGTCGGCGTGGTGGCCTGGGTCGCCGGGCTGGCGGTCACCGCCACTGCGGGCGTCGCCCTGGCAGCGGCCGGCCTGGACGGCTCCGGTCCGGCCCTGCCGCCGGTTGTCACCAGCCCCGCCGCGCCGGCACCCACCATCGACGCGACCCCTCCCGGGGAGGCCGTGCCCACCGGTGCGGCCACCGCAGCCCCGACCTCCCCACCTGCGCTGTCGCCGAGCACGTCGGTGCGGCCACCGGGCGCCTCGGCGACGCCGAGCCCGGGGGCCAGCGGGAACGTCGGCCCCGGAAACTCGGACAACACCACGGACCGTGCGGGCCTCTGTCGGGCCTATCTGGCCAAGTCGGAACGGCAGCGGGAGAAGGCGCTGCGTACGCCGGCCTTCGAGGAGCTGGTGGTCGCGGCCGGCGGCGCGGAACACGTCGAGGAGTACTGCCACGGCCTGCGGGACGACCCGGCGCCGACCGGAAGCGCCGCCGACTGAGTCCCACCGGACACCTCGGTCGGGCGGTCCGGCGGTGGGGCGGTCCGGCGGTCCGCGCGAAGACGAAACCTCTTCCGCGCGAGCCGAATTTGACCGAATCGTGAAATCCGTTCGACGGACGGTTGGCCCCTGCTACACAGATGGTGGCGGAGCTGCCGAGACCGGACCCGGGTGAATCGCCTCGTCAACCTGCCACCGAAGGCGACATGCCAGGCGTCCGGAGCTGATGTGCCGGCACCGTGCCGTTCAGGTTCACCCGGATTTGATGTCACCGGGGTGGGCTACCGTGGCGGCGGATCGATCGGGAAGGAGCCACGCATGGTGATGTCACCGGAGGTGGACCGGATCCCGGTGCTGCGGGACCGCGCCGCTGCTGCCCGGCACCTCGCCCGGATCTGCTTCAAAACCGGTCCACCCACCCTCACCGGGGTCGAGCTGGAATGGACGGTCCACGACGCCGTCGATCCGGCCCGCCCGGTCGACGCCGCGCGGCTGCGCGCGGCGCTGGGGCCTTACGCCCCCACCACGCTGGACCCGACCAGCCCGGCCCTGCGCCTGCTCCAGGGCGGCGCGATGACCGTCGAGCCGGGCGGACAACTGGAGATCTCCACCCCACCGCGAGCCCGCGTCACCGCGTTGATCGACGCCACCCAGTCCGACGTGGCGCAGGCAACCAGACTGTTGGACGCCGCCGGCCTTGCCCTCGGCCGGTCCGGCATCGATCCGTACCGACCTCCCCGGCCGGTGATCGACACCCCCCGCTACCGGGCGATGCGCCAGGTCTTCGACCGTCGCGGCCCGGACGGGCGGACGATGATGTACAGCACGGCCGGCCTGCAGATCTGCCTCGACGTCGGGCAGCCCGAGCACCTGCTGGCCCGGTGGCAACTGGTACACGCGGCCGGCCCACCCCTGCTCGCCACCTTCGCCAATGCCGGCCGGGACACCGGCTGGGCGTCGGCCCGGATGGGCGCGTGGTGGCGCATCGACCCCGCCCGCACCGCCCCGGTCTGGACGCCCGCCCGGGCCGACCGGGATCCGGTGGCCGCCTGGACGGCCTACGTGCTGGCCGCGCCGCTGCTCTGCGTGCGGGGTGACGGTCCGGACTGGACCGCACCGCCGGATGTGACGTTCGCCGACTGGATCGACGGGGCGCTGCACCGGCCGCCCCGCGTCGACGACCTGGAGTACCACGTCAGCACGCTCTTCCCGCCGGTGCGTCCCCGGGGCTACCTGGAGATCCGATACCTCGACGCGCAACCGGGGCGGGGCTGGGTCCTGCCGTTGGCGGTGTTCAGCGCGTTGCTCAGCGGCCCCGACACGATCGACGCGGCGATGGCGGTGACCGCGCCCGCCGCCGACGGCTGGCACCGCGCCGCGCGGTACGGCCTGCGGGACGCGACCCTGGCCCGCGCCGCCACCGGGCTGCTCGACCTGGCCCGGAGCGCGCTTCCGAGGCTGGAGCTGCCGCCGGCCCTGCACCGGGAGATCGACCACGGACTACGACGGCGGTGTGCCGCCGCGGAGAGGAGTCAGCCGTGACCGACACCAGCACCGACCGCGACACCGAGGGGTTGCGCGACCGGATCGCGGCGGAACTCGCCCGTACCCGTGCCCGGACCGCCCTGCTGACCGAGGCGGTGGACGACGCCGATCTGATGCGCCAGCACTCACCGCTGATGTCCCCGCTGGTCTGGGACCTGGCGCACGTGGGCAACCAGGAGGAGCTGTGGCTGGTGCGCGACGTCGGCGGGCGGGAGGCCGTCCGGTGCGACATCGACGACCTGTACGACGCGTTCAAGCAACCGCGTCGGGACCGCCCGTCGTTGCCGCTGCTGCCCCCGGCGGAGGCCCGGGCGTACGTGGCCACGGTTCGGGAGAAGGTCTACGACCTGCTGGACCGCGTCACCTTCGACAGTTCTCGGCTGGTCGCCGACGGGTTCGCCTTCGGCATGATCGTGCAGCACGAGCAGCAGCACGACGAGACCATGCTCGCCACCCACCAGTTGCGGTCCGGCCCGGTGGCGCTGCACGCGCCGCCGCCACCCGAGCCGACCGTACGGGTGCCCGCCGAGGTGCTGGTGCCCGCCGGTCCCTTCGTGATGGGCACCGACACGGACCCCTGGGCCCTGGACAACGAGCGGCCGGCCCACCGGGTGGAGCTGCCCGCGTACGTCATCGACGCCGCACCGGTGACCAACGGTGCGTACCGCGCCTTCATCGCCGACGGGGGATACGACGACCCGCGCTGGTGGACCGAGGCGGGCTGGCGGCATCGCCGGCAGGCCGGGTTGGTCGCGCCGATGCACTGGCGGCGGGACGGCGACGGCTGGTCCTACCTGCGCTTCGGCCGTTGGGACCGGGTCCGCGACGACGAGCCGGTGGTGCACGTCTGCTTTCACGAGGCGCAGGCGTACGCCACCTGGGCGGGCAAGCGGCTGCCCACCGAGGCGGAGTGGGAGAAGGCCGCCCGGTGGGATCCGGCGACCGGCCGGTCCCGACGCTATCCGTGGGGCGACGACGACCCCACCTCCGCGCACGCCAACCTGGGCCAACGGCACCTGTCGCCGGCACCGGTGGGCGCCTATCCGGCAGGCGTCTCGCCGCTGGGCGTGCATCAGCTCATCGGTGACGTGTGGGAATGGACCGCCACCCCCTTCCGGGGCTACCCGGGCTTCGCGGCCTTCCCCTACCGGGAGTACTCCGAGGTCTTCTTCGGCGACGACTACCAGGTGCTGCGGGGCGGTTCGTTCGGCACCGACCGGGCGGCCTGCCGCGGCACGTTCCGCAACTGGGACTATCCCATCCGGCGGCAGATCTTCAGCGGCTTCCGGTGCGCTCGCGACGCTCGGCCCGACGAGGCACACCGGTGAGGGTCGGAAAGCCGGTCGTCTGATGTGCCGACACCTGGCCTATCTGGGGCCGCCGGTGACCCTGCGGGAACTGCTGTTCGACCCGCCGCACTCATTGCTGCGCCAGTCCTGGGCCCCACGCGACATGCGCGGCGGCGGGACGATCAACGCCGACGGCTTCGGCATCGGGTGGTACCCGGACGGCGCCGCGCCGGTGCGGTACCGCCGGGCACAGCCGATCTGGAGCGACCCGACCATCGCCGAGCTGGCGGCGGTCACCTCCGCCGGCGCGGTGCTGGCCGCCGTCCGCTCGGCCACGGTCGGCATGGCGATCGTCGACACCGCCGCCGCGCCCTTCACCGAGGGGCGGTGGCTGTTCAGCCACAACGGGGTGGTGCGCGGCTGGCCCGACTCGATGGTTCCGCTCGCCGCCGAGCTGCCCGTGCGGGACCTGCTCACCCTGGACGCGACGACCGACTCGGCGCTGCTGTGGGCGCTGGTCCGTGACCGGTTGCGCGCCGGTGTCGCGCCGGCCCGGGCGGTCGCCGAGACGGTCACCTCGGTGGCCGCGGCGGCACCCGGCTCACGGCTCAACGTGCTGCTCACCGACGGGCACACGGTGGTCGCCAGCGCGGCCGGGCACGCCCTGTCGTTGCGGGCCACACCCGCGTCGGTGCTGCTGGTCTCCGAGCCGCACGACGACGAACCGGGGTGGCGCGAGGTGCCCGACGGGCAGCTCGTGCAGGCCACCGCGACCGAGCTACGCCAGCAGGCACTGGCCGCGTGGTGAGGCGGGCCGACGAGGCACCACCGGGCGTGCGCGGGATTGCACGCACCTGTCAGACACGACGGAAGGGGACAGCAGATGGGCGCTGAGCCGCTCGAGATCCACCTCGACGACCGGGACCTCAGCCGTAGCCTGCGACGGGACGTCCGCATCGGGTTGACCGCGGCGGCCAAGTGGCTGCCGCCGAAGTGGTTCTACGACGCCCGGGGCAGCGAACTCTTCGACGAGATCACCCGACTGCCCGAGTACTACCCGACCCGGGCCGAGCGGGCCGTGCTGGCCGAGCGGGCGGTGGAGATCGCCGAACTGACCGGCGCGAAGACCCTCATCGAGCTGGGTTCCGGTTCCTCGGAGAAGACTCGCCTGCTGCTGGACGCCTTCACCCGGCGCGGCGGTCTCGGCACCTTCGTGCCACTGGACGTCTCGGTCAGCGCGCTGGCCGGCTCCACGGCCGCCCTCGCCGCCGACTACCCGGGGCTGCGGGTGCGCGGCATCGTCGGGGACTTCACCCGCCACCTGGATCGACTGCCGACCGGCGGGCGGCGGCTGGTCATCTTCCTCGGTGGCACGATCGGCAACCTGCTGCCTGTCGAACGGGCCGATTTCGTCGCCGCGATGCGCGCCGCGCTGGAGGCGGGCGACTGGCTGCTGGTCGGCACCGACCTGGTCAAGGACCCGGCGGTGATCGTGCCCGCGTACGACGACGCGGCCGGGGTGACCGCCGAGTTCAACCGCAACGTGCTGCGGGTGCTCAACCGGGAACTCGACGCCGACTTCGACCCGGCGGGGTTCGCTCATGTCGCGCTCTGGAACCCGGAGCAGGAGTGGATCGAGATGCGGCTGCGGGCGCGACGGTCGATGCGGGTGACGGTGCTCGACCTGGACGTCGACTTCGCCGCCGGTGAGGACCTGCGGACCGAGGTGTCGGCGAAGTTCCGCCCGGAAGGCATCTCGGGCGAACTGGCTGCCGCGGGTCTCCGGACCGAGCGGTTCTGGACCGACCCGGACGGCCTGTTCGGGGTGACCCTGGCCCGCGCCGTGTGAGCGGTCGTCGGCCGACCCGGATGATCCGCCGCCGGACGATCGGCTAGGCTGGGCGCAGCGAAGGGGAGTAGCCCATAACGTCGTGGTCGACATACTGGCGCGTCACGCGCCCGGCCACCCGGCCTCGTTCGGCGAGGCGGGCGAGACCTTCGACCCAGGCTGTTGCGGCCGGGTCGAGGGCGTCCCCACACCTTCTCCCGGCCTGATCCGGGAAGGACATCATGGACGGGTTCCTCGCCGCGCTGGTGATCAGCTTCGGTGTCATCTTCGTGGCCGAACTGGGAGACAAGTCCCAGCTCATGGCGCTGGCCTTCGCCACGAGGTACCGCACGTTGCCGGTGCTGATCGGCATCACCGTCGCCACCACCCTGGTGCACCTCGCCTCGGTGGCGATCGGCCACGGCCTCGGCGCGACCCTGCCGACCGGCTGGATCTCGCTGCTGGCGGGTCTGGCCTTCCTCGGCTTCGGCGCGTGGACGCTGCGGGGCGACCGGCTCACCGCCGACGACGAGCGTCGCGCCGCCCGCGGCGGCAGGTCGGCCGTGCTCACCGTCGGCGTCGCGTTCTTCCTCGCCGAACTGGGTGACAAGACGATGCTCGCCACCATCACGCTGGCCACCCAGTACGGCTGGTTCGGCACCTGGATCGGCTCGACCGTCGGCATGGTCGCGGCCGACGCGTTGGCGATCGTCGCCGGCCGGCTGCTCGGCCGGAAACTGCCGGAACGAACCATCAGGTACGGCGCCGCCACGCTCTTCGCCGTCAGTGGTGTCTGGCTCATCGTCGACGCGGTGATCCAGCTGCGCTGAACGCCGTCGACACCCGCGCCGCGACCGCGCTGACCGGGTTCACTCGTGCGCCCCGGGCGTCGACTACCCGGATCCAGGCCGGGTAAGGCGCCGGGGTGGACGTCGAGGTCATCCTCCAACGGGGCCACCAGCTGCTGGTGACCGGGGTCGAGTTGGTGGGCGCGTTCGTCATCGTCGTCGGTGCGGCCCTGGCCGCGCTGCGGTTCGTGGTCGACGGGCTGCGCCACCGCGACGCCGCCGTGTTCACCCGGATCCGGCTGTCCCTGGGGCGGTTCCTGACCCTCGGCCTGGAGTTCCAGTTGGCGGCGGACATCCTGCGTACCGCGTTGTCGCCGACCTTCGCGCAGATCGGCCAACTGGCCGCCATCGCCGCCATCCGGACGGTGTTGAACTACGTGCTGGACCGGGAGATCGAACACGAGCAGCGGCAGGTCGACGACCGATGAGATCGCTGCTGTCCGCGCTCATCACGGCCTTCGGCGTGCTCGGCGCGACCGTGGCGCTGCTGACCACCGGCTCCCGCGCGACGGCCCTGGGGGTGCTGCTCGACATGCTGCTCGCCGCCGGCCTGCTGCGGCTGGCCGGGGAGCAGTCCTGGACGGAGATCGCCGTGCTGGTGGCGATCGTGGCGCTGCGCCTGCTGGTGCGTACCGCGCTGACCGCGGATTTCCGCCGGCGGTCGCGAGACGGGAAACGCCCGGCCGAGCGGGTCGACCGGGCGTTTCCCAGGTGAGTGAGCGGGCGCCGTCAGCCGGCCGGTTTCTGGTAGACGTCCGGCACGCCGTCCTGGTCCTGGTCGACCTGCTCCTTGAGGGCGATGGCCCGGTACACCTTGTTGCGCCGCCGTAGCACCACGGTGGCCAGCAGCGCCGAGATCAACGAGCCGGCCAGCACCGCAGCCTTGACGTTGTCGCCCTCGGTGCCGGCGGAGCCGAAGGCCAGCTCGCCGATGAGCAGCGACACGGTGAAGCCGATACCGGCCAGGAACGACACGCCGAGCAGGTCCGACCAGCTGATGTCCTCGTCCAGGCTGGCCCGGGTGAACCGGGCCAGCAGGAAGGTGGAGCCGAGGATGCCGACGCACTTGCCGACGACCAGGCCGAGGACGATGCCGAGGACGATCGGGTCGGTGACCACCGCGGCGAGGTCCGCGCCGCGCAGCGAGACGCCGGCGGCGAAGAACGCGAAGACCGGCACCGCGAAGCCGGCCGAGACCGGTCGCCACACGTGCTCCAGGTGCTCGGCGAGACCGGGCATCGGGCGACGTGCGTCGCCGCCCTTGCCGGCGAGCACCGGCACGGTGAAGCCCAGCAGTACGCCGGCCACGGTGGCGTGCACGCCGGAGGAGTGCACCAGGGTCCAGGCCACCACGGCGAGCGGGATGAGCGCCCACCACCAGGTGCGGCGGCGCTGCACCAGCAGGCCGAACAGGGCGATCGGCACCAGCGCGCCGAGCAGCGGGAGCACGCTGAAGTCGTCGGTGTAGAAGACCGCGATGATGGTGATGGCCAGCAGATCGTCGACCACGGCCAGGGTGAGCAGGAAGGCCCGCAGCCCCTGCGGGAGGTAGGCCCCGATCACGGCCAGCACCGCCAGCGCGAACGCGATGTCGGTGGCGGTGGGGATCGCCCAACCGCGCAGTCCGTCACCACCACCGGCGACGTTGACGGCCACGAAGATCAGCGCCGGCACGACCATTCCGCCGACCGCCGCCACCACCGGCAGCGCAGCCCGCCGCGGATCACGCAATTCACCGGCGACGAACTCGCGCTTGAGCTCCAGCCCGACCACGAAGAAGAAGATGGCCAGCAGGCCGTCGGCGGCCCAGGTGGCGAGGTCGAGGTCGAGGTGCAGCGCCTCGCCGCCCGACCAGGGCACCCACCGCCCCAGCGCCGCGTAGGCGTCACTCCATGGTGAGTTCGCCCAGACCAGGGCGATCACGGCACCGAAGAGGAGCAGGGCGCCACCGACTGTCTCGGTGCGCAGCACGTCGGCCAGGAAGCGCGCCTCCGGCCAGGAGGTACGGGCGAACAGGCGGCTCACGCCGCGGCGCTCAGGGCGCGGGTTCTGGTCGGTCATACGTGGGGTCCACCTCGTCCGTCGGAGGGCAGCACGGCACCATCGCCGACCAGGCTTCCCGGCACACCCGTGCAAGACCCTATCCAGAGCCGACGGCCGTCGCGAGCGGAGCCGACGCGACTCTTCCCACAGGACGCAGCCGAGCCGCCCGGAGCGCTCGGCGACGACATCGCATTTTTTCCGGATCGGAGCGATTCCGACGGACCGTCGGTCCGGTTGGTCACTGCGGACGAGATCGGCTATTCAGAAAATACCTAACTCCGGACATAAGCCGCATGAGCCGCTTTAATGGTTTCACGAGATTGAGTCGACCTTGGGGGTTTTCGTGAAGTTCTTTGGCGTTACCGGCCCGGTACGGAGGCCCGCCTGATGGACCTGTACCGCCAACTACGCCTGGTGCGCCGGCACTGGTGGATCGTCCTGGTCACCCTCATGGTGGCGCTGGGCGTGACCGCGCTGGTCACCGTGCGGGCCCAGCCTCGTTACGTCGCTTCGGTCACCTTCTTCGTCACCACGCCGAGCCAGGGCGTCACCGACGCCTACCAGGGCGGGCTCTTCCTCCAGCAGCGGGTGAAGTCGTACGCGGAGCTGCTGACCAGTGACCGGTTGGCGCAGGCCGCGGTCTCCGACAGCCAGCTCGGGTTGACCGCCGAGGAGATTCAGCGCCGGGTCAGCACCTCCACCGAGACCGGTACCGTGCTGCTGCGGGCGTCGGTGACCGACACCGACCAGACCCGGGCGTTGCGGGTGACCGAGGCGCTCTCGGCGAAGTTCGTCGAACTCGTGCAGAAGGTCGAGACGCGACCGGACGGCAGCCCCGGGCCGATCAAGATCGAAGTGGTGAGTGGACCGCGGGTGACCCCCACGCCGGTGTCGCCGCAGCCGGTGCGCAACACCGCGATCGGCGCCCTGCTCGGCCTGCTGGGCGGCATCGGCCTGGCGCTCCTGCGCGGCATGGCCGACGTCCGGCTGCGCGACGCGGCCGGGCTGCAGCGGGTGACCGGCAGTCCGCTGCTCGGTGAGATCCCGATCGACACCAGCGCCCGGTCGGCCCCGCTGATCGTCGGCGAGGCCGCCACCTCGGCGCGCGCCGAGGCCATCCGCAAGCTGCGCACGAACCTGCGCTTCGTCGACGTGCACGAGCCGGCCCGGGTCATCGCCGTCACCAGTGCCCTGCAGGGCGAGGGCAAGACCACCCTGTCGTGCAACCTGGCGATCGCCCTGGCCGAGGCGGGTTGGCGGGTCCTGCTCGTCGACGCCGACCTGCGCCGACCGAAGGTCGGCGACTACCTGGGCATCGACCGGGGCGTGGGGCTCACCGACGTGCTCGTCGGCGACGTGCAGGTGGGCGACGTGGTCCAGCGCTGGGGGGACAAGTCGCTGCTCGTGCTGCCCAGCGGCTCCGCGCCACCCAACCCGAGCGAACTGCTCGGCTCCAAGGCCATGTCGGACCTGCTGCTCGCCCTTCGGGAGTCCGCCGACATCGTCATCATCGACACCGCGCCGCTGCTCGCGGTCACCGACGGTGTGGTGGTCGCGGTGCAGGCCGACGGCGCACTGCTGGTCACCCAGCAGGGACGCACCTCGCGCGCCCAGGTCGCCGCGGCCGCCCGGGCCCTGCACTCGGTGTCGGTGCGGCTGCTCGGCTGCGTGCTGAACATGGCCCGGGTGCCCAAGGCCGAGGCGTACCAGTACGAGGCGTACCGGGTGGTGGCCGCCGCGAGTGGTGGTCAGTCGGTGCCGACCGACCGGAGCAGGGCCGGCCGGCATGCCGAGCGGGCCCACGCCGGCGAGGTGAGCGACCACACGCAGGAACTCACCCGGCTGTCCCGATGAGCGTCGCCAGTGGCCGCAGCGCCCGGTCGATCTCCTCCGCGCAGCGGCGGAAGTCCTCCGGGGTGCCGCCCACCGGGTCCCGCAGGTCGTCGGCGTCCGCGGGGGCGGGTTGCAACCGCCCCCGGGCCAGGGCCGCGGCGGCCACCGCGGCCCGGACCGGATCGTCCTGCTCGGTCCCCGCCGGCTCGGCCGCCGCGGCGAGCCGGCCGAACTGGCGCAGCGTGAACGTCCGATGCAGCGCGGCCGGTGCCAGCGCGGTGCAGATCGAGCGCTGGCGCCGGGTGGCGGTCAGCACCAGCACCGCCCCGGTGAGGTGTTCCGGCAGCAGCCGTCGGCTGCGGAACGACGTCGGGTCGTCACCGGTCTCGGCGGCGATCGCCGCCGCGTACGGGTGCATGGCCAGGCCCTCGACGGCGTCGGTGCCGGCGCTGGCCACCGTCACCGGTTGCCCGGCGAGCAGGCGACGCGCGGCGAACTCGGCCATCGGTGACCGGCACAGGTTGGCGTGGCAGACGAACAGCACCCCGCTGAGCATGTGGAACCCCCTGGACGACGCGGTCGCGGGCGGTGGCGCCGCGACGACGGGCGGTCGCCGGCGGCGTCCACCCGATGAGGGGTTGCCGAGATCGTACGCAGTCGTCGCGTCCCCGGTCCCGGGCGGCGCGCCGAACCGGTACGCGGAGACGGGGGTGTCCCGGTGCGAATCGGGATCGTGACGTACCACTTCCCACCGGAGCCGGCGTTCATTCCCGGCAGCCTCGCCGAGGAACTGGCCGCGCGGGGACACGAGGTACGGGTGCTGACCGGCTTCCCCGACTATCCGGGCGGGCACGTCTACCCGGGCTGGCGGCAGCGCTGGCACCACGAGACCCGCAGCCGGGGGCTGACCGTGCGGCGGGTGCCCCGGTACAGCACCGGCGACGTCACGGTACGGGGCCGGATGGCCTCCTGGCTCACCTTCGCCGGCAGCGCGGCGCTCGTCGGCCGGCGCTTCCTGGCCGGAGTGGACGTGCTGTACGTGCATCAGCCGCCGGCCGCCGCGTTCGCCTCGGCGGCGCTGCTCCGCCTGCTCGGCCCGGTGCCGCTGGTGCTGCACGTGCCGGACGTCTGGGCCGAACAGCTCCCCGACTCCGTCGACGACGGCAGGTGGGCGGCGCGGGTCCGGGGGGCCACGCTCCGGACCTACCGGGCCGCCCGCCGGGTCGCGGTGACCTCCCCCTCGCTGCGGGACGCGGTGCTGGCGGACGGGATCGACCCGGCGCGGGTCCGGGTGGTGCTCAACTGGACCGACGAGCGGGTCTTCCGTCCGGTGCCGGCCAGTCCGGCCGCCCGACGGCTGGTCCGCCGGGACGAGCGGTGCGTCGTGATGCACGCCGGCACCATCGGCGCGCGGCAGGGGCTGGACACGGCGGTACGGGCGGCGGCTGCCCTGGGCGACACCGTGGACCTGGTCCTGGTGGGCTCGGGTGCCGAGGAGCGGCGGGTCCGCGGCCTCGCCGCCGAACTGCGGGCCGACAACGTCCGGTTCGTGGACCGGCGCTCCCCGTTGGACATGCCGGAGCTGTACGCCGCCGCCGACTACCAGCTGGTGATGGTGCGTGATCTGCCGGAGTTGCGCGGCAGCGTGCCGGCCAAGCTCCAGGCGGTGCTGTCGTGCGGGGCACCGGTGGTCGTCTCGGCCGGCGGCGACACCGCGGCCCTCGTCGAACGGGCTCGGGCGGGGCTGTCCTGCCCGCCGGAGGACTGGGCCAGCCTGGCGGACCGGTTCTGGCTGGCGGCGCAGATCCCCGCGCCGGCGCGGGTCGAGATGGGGCGGCGTGGTCGGGAGGCATACCTGCGGGAGATGTCGCTGCCGTCGGGCGTCGACCGGATCGAGGAGCTGCTGCGCGAGGCGGCGGCCGGCGACACCGGGCACGACACGAGAGCCGAGCGGATCTCTCGTAACGCCTGATTCCGTCATTAACGCACCCGAATCTCCGTTAGGTGCTAGGAACAATGTGGTCTTCTGTCCGTTTCGAGAAGGGGTATGACGTGACGCAGAGCGAGAGCCCTCGTCGGCGGCGTGGTCGGTCCCGCCGTCGTCGGCGCGCCCGACTGCGTCGCGTCCTGCTGACCACGTTGGTGGTCGGCTCGCTGCTGCTGGGCCTCGCCGGCTGGGTCGGCTTCCGGGGCTGGCAGGCCCGCGCCCACCTGGTCAACGCCGCCGGTCTGGCCGGTGAGCTGAGCGCCCATCTGGTCGGTGGCGACACCGCCCGCGCCCAGCGGACCCTCGCCGCCCTGCAGGAGCAGTCCGGGGCGGCGCGGCGGGCCACCGCGGATCCCGGATGGTGGCTCGGCCGGCAGGCCCCGGTCGCCGGGGCGAACCTCACCGCGGTTCGGCAGATCGCCGTCGCCATCGACGACCTGGCGCGCCAGGCGTTCCCGGCGCTGCTGCGCGTCGACCTCGGCGGGCTGGTGCCGCAGGAGGGTCGGCTGGACCTGACCGGCCTGCGTGCCGTCACCGACGATCTGGTCGCGGTGCACGCCGAGGTGCAGCGGACCCGCACGGAACTGGCCGAGGTCTCCGACGACCGGCTGGTCGGGCAGGTCCGGCGCGCCCTGGCGGAGCTGCGCGGCGAGATCGACCGGTTGGCCGCGATGACCTCGGCGGCGGACCGGGCGAGCCGCCTGTTGCCGCCGCTGCTCGGCGTGGACGGGCCACGACGTTACCTGCTGGTGTCGCAGAACTCCGCGGAGCTGCGCGCGACCGGCGGCATGTTCGGCGCGTACGCGGTGATCGAGGCGAACAAGGGCCGGGTCAAGATGGGTGCCCAGGGCAGCAGCTCGAGCCTCGGCCGGTTCGCCGAGCCGCTGAAGATCCCGGCGGAGGTGCGTGCCCTCTGGGGTGAGCTACCCGGCATCTACCCGGCGGACGTCAACCTCAGTCCGCACTTTCCGACCGCCGCCGCGCTGTACCGGGAGATGTACCGGCGGCACACCGGGGAGAAGGTGGACGGCGTCCTCGCCGTCGACCCGGTGGTGCTGTCGTACCTGCTCAAGGCCACCGGGCCGGTGCGGGTGCCGGGCGGGGTGGCGTTGAGCGCGGAGAACGCGGTCCGGACCCTGCTCAGCGACACCTACCAGCGGATGAGCCCGGGAGAGCAGGACGGCTTCTTTGCCGGGGCGGCGGCCACGGTGTTCGACACGCTTTTCGCCCGTAACATCCATCCGAATGGGTTGTTGTCCGCATTCGACCGCTCTGTACAAGAACGTCGGATACTGTTCTGGAGTGCCCGACCGGAGGAACAACGGACACTCGGCGACAGCCGGATGGCCGGGGCGCTTCCGGAACAGGACAGCGTGCCGACTGTCGGCGTGTTCCTCAACGACGGCAGCGGCGCGAAGCTCGGCTACTACCTGCGGCAGACCGCCGACCTGAGGGTCGGCGACTGCCACGCCGATGGCCGCCGCGAGTTGAGCCTCCGGGTGACGCTCCGGTCCACCGCACCGGCCTCGGGGCTCAGCGAGTCGGTTCTCGGTCTCGGTCAGGCCGGGGATCCGTACACCGTCCGGACCCTGGTGTCGGTGTACGGCCCCACCGGCGGGGCGGTGCTCGACACCCGACTCGACGGTGCCGAGACCTCGGTGGGCAACGGCACCGAGCGGCGGCGGCAGGTCGCCACCGTGAACGTCGAGGTCGGACCGGGCGGGACCCGCACGTTGGAGGTCTCGCTGCTGACCGGCAAGACGGACCACGGTACGGCCGAGCTGTGGCTGACCCCGACCGCCACCCCATGGACCACCCATGTTGTTACCGCACCAAGCTGTTCTCAGTAGGAGGGAACGAACCATGCGGCTATCCCGCATCATCATGGCGCTCACGGTCGGTCTGGCCGTGGTGGCCGTGCCGGCTGCGGCGGGGGCGGCGCAACCGCAGCCGCAGCCGTCGCCGACAGTCACCGATCCGCCCCAGCCACCGCCGTATCCGCCGGTGCTGGCGTCGCTGACGGTGAGTCGACCCACCATCTTCATCGGTGAGACCGTCATCCTCACCGGCCGCAACTTCGGGCCGAACGAGACGGTGGACATCGTCGTCTCGGTGTCGCCGCTGGCCGCGCCGGCCGCGGGTACGGCACGGCGCAGCGACGGCAGCACCGTCGCCATGGCACCGGTGGCCTTCCAGGCCAGCGCGCCGTTGAGCTTCACCGCCCGGACCAACTCCGACGGGGTCTTCACCCGGCGGTACACGCCCTCGGTGACCGGTCTGCTCACCTTCACCGCGACCGGCCGCGAATCCGGCCGTACCGCCTCGACCCAACTGCGGGTGCTGCCCAAGAAGAAGCCGCACCTGCCGGTCACCGGCAGCAGCCTGGACACGCCGATGAAGGTCGGCGGCGGGCTCGTCGCCGCCGGTGCCGTTCTGCTGCTCGGCACGCTGGCCTGGCGGCGGCGCAACCGCTTCGGTGCGGGTGGCGCGAGCTGACCCACCATTCCGGGCAGGGCCTGGAGACCAAGGTACCGGTGCCCGCCGCTCCCTCCGACGGGCACCGGTACCGTTGCGCCCTCACCAGGCTGTGCGCCAGCACCGCCTCGGCGACCCGGCGGAACCCGTCGATTCCGCCCCGGCCCGGGCCTCGGTGGCACCGCGCGCCCTCGGATACGGTCCGTCACCACCGGCCGGTGCACTGCGGTTCGTCGCCAGCTCGGGCCCGGGTTCGACGCCCGGTCGACTGATCCGTCCCGCCTCCTGGCGCGTACCCCTCGGTAGGGGACCGTGAAAGGGGAGACCGATGGCCGGATCGGTGCGGAACGGACAGGATCGAACACCAGCCGGGTCAACCCCGGTGTCGCAGGTCGAGGTGTCACCGCCGACGCCCGCCGACGTCCAAACGGCACCACCGAATCGGCCGAGCTGGTCGCCGGCTGCCCGGCTGCTGGTCGCCGCCGCGGTACTGGTGGTGGGTCTGGGAGCGGTCGCGGTCGTGGCGATCCTCTCCGACCCGCACCGGCTCGGCCTGGTCTTCTCCGGTGGAACGAACCCGGTGGCCGGCGCGACCGCCGCGCCGGACGACGCCAGCGGACTGGGCGGTGCCGCCCGGGCCGCGCGGGAAAGCCCCGAGCAGGTGCGGACCGCACCGTTGCACGATCGACGGCGGGCCAGCTTCGAGCTGGTCGACGGGCTGGACCGCGTCGACCTGCGGGTCATCGAGTTGGGGGAGGAGCTGTACCGCGTGGTCAGCCCCGCCGGGTCCGGCGCGCGGGCCCGTCCGGAACTGGTGGGCGATCGGATGGCACTGCGGATGGAGCGGGTCGGCGAGCAGCCGGGCACGGTCGAGGTGCTGCTCAACGCCCGGGTGTCCTGGCACCTGCGGCTCACCGGCGGGGCCGCCGAGCGACGAGTGGACCTGCGTGCCGCCCGGCTGTCCGGACTGGAGCTGGTGGGTGGTGCGACCCGGACCGACCTTCGACTGCCCAGCGTCGACGGACCGCTCGTGGTGCGGGTCACCGGTGGGGTCAACCAGCTCGACGTCACGGTCACCGACGGCGTGCCGGTACGCGTCCGGGCCGGCTCCGGTGCCGGAGCCGTCGAGGTGTACGGCGAGCGCCGCGACGGCGTCGCCCCGGGTACGGTGCTCGGCTCGGCGGGCTGGGACCGGGCCGCCGGACGGATCTTCCTGGACCTGGTGGCCGGTGCCAACGTGGTGACCGTACGCGGCGGCTGAGCCTGCTCTCCCGGGTGCGCCCGCTCGCCGACGAGCGGGCGGGCGACCGGGTCGGGCGTAGAGTCGAGTCGTGGAGCGTGCCGAAGCGATGCCAGCGCAGACCCGACCACCCGGCGTGGCGACGGTCGATCCCGGCAGCGTGTTGCTGCCCGGCCACGACGTGCCGCTGGGCCGCTACACCACGGTGCGCCGGCTCCTGCCGCAGCGCACCCGCCGGCTGGTCGGGGCCTGGTGCTTCGTCGACCATTTCGGACCCGACGACGTGGCCGAGCGGCCCGGCATGGAGGTGCCGCCGCACCCGCACACCGGCCTGCAGACCGTGACCTGGCTGCTCGACGGCGAGATCCTGCACCGCGACAGCCTCGGTAACCAGCAGCCGATCCGTCCCGGTCAACTGAACGTGATGACCTCGGGTCACGGCATCGCCCACTCCGAACGCTCACCGGTGCGGCATCCGCCCCTGATGCACGGGGTGCAGTTGTGGGTGGCGCTGCCGGACGGGGCCCGGGCCGGCGCTCCCGACTTCGCCCACCACGCCGAGCTGCCCCGGTGGCGCGACGGGGACCTCGACGTCACCCTGCTGGTCGGGGAACTCGCTGGGGAACGCTCACCGGCGCGGGTGCACACCCCGCTGCTCGGCGCGCAACTGGAACTGGCCGGGCCGGCGCCCGCCGGACTGCCGCTGCGGCGTGACTTCGAGTACGCGCTGCTGGTCCTCGACGGTGCCGGCGAGGTCGACGGCCTGCCGCTGAGCCCCGGTGCGCTGCTCTGGCTCGGCTCGGGACGGGACTCGCTGAGCCTGCGTGGTGAGCCGGGCAGCCGGTTGATGCTGCTCGGTGGCACACCGTTCGAGGAGCCGCTGGTGATGTGGTGGAACTTCGTCGGTCGGGACCACGACGAGATCGTCGCCGCTCGCGAGGACTGGATGGCCGGCCGGCGGTTCGGGGTCGTCGCCGACGACCCGGACCCGCCGCTGCCCGCACCGGCGCTGCCCACCGTCCGGCTCAAGGCCCGCGACCGTTCCGGCGGCTTCCACGGCTAGTGCGGTGACAGCTCAGGCGGGGTGCTCGAGGTCGCGAACCAGGGGTGCGAGCAGCCTTTCGACGGACATCCGGGCGACGAGCCCGTTGCGGAGGCCCGCGAGCGTGCTGGACGAGGTGAAGAGCGCCCGGGCGAACTGCCGTGACTGCCGCTGTGCTCGCTCGACCCGCCGCTTCCGCCGCCGCTCGTAGAGGCGCAGCGCGGTGGGCACGTGGCCGGCGTCGCACCGGCTGAGCTCGTCGGCCAGTGCCGCCGCCGACTCCAGTGCCATCGAGGCACCCATTCCGGCGGTCGGCAGAAAGGCCGCGGCGGCGTCCCCGACCAGCGCCACCCGGCCGCGCACCCACCCGGTGGAGCGCACGTCGGTCATGGGCCACAGCCGACGCTCGTGATCCGCGCCGGGCAGCAGCCGGTCGGCGGGCAGGCCCGCTCCGGTGAGGGTCCGGTGCAGCCATGCCCTGGCCTGCGGGCCCCGCACGGTGTCCGAGGGGCCGCCGACGATCAGGCACACCCGACCCTGGCACGGGTAGCAGCCGACGAAGCTGCCGGCTCCCCAGAACTCCAGCGTCTCACCGGCGGTGCCCGGGTGGTCTGCCGACTCGATCCACCAGGTCGCGCAGGTCCATCCCGTGTCGTGCCGGGGCTGGGGCCCGAGGAGCGCGGTGCGCACCGCGGATCCGATGCCGTCGGCACCCACCAACAGGTCGGCCCCGATGGTGGTTCCGTCGTCGAGACGAGCATCGACGCCGGTGCGGCGCTGCTCCAGAGCCACGACGCGACCCGTTCGGTGCTCCACCTGATCGCAGACCGTGGCCAGCATCGCGACGAGGTCGCCGCGGGGCAGGATGCCCAGGTATCCGTGGCGGGCGATGCGGGGAGGCGGCCCGGAGGTGGTGAGCAGGGCCCCGGACCCCGACCGCGCCGTGTAGCGCCGCATCGGAAGCCCTCGCTCGACCAGCCGGTCGTGGACGCCGACCGCGTGCAGCACCCGGGTCCCGTGCGGCCACAGGGCGAGCGCGAAGCCGTCGTCGCCGCCGTGACCGGGATCGACCACGGTGATCTGGTGGCCCCGGGGACGCAGCAGCGCCGCGAGTGTCAGCCCGGCGACACCGCCGCCGGCGATCAGCACCTTCACGACGCCTCCAGGTGACGATCGCTGGGCCGGGCAAACGCCTCCGCCCGGCGCACCCCCGGTGGCGACGGGACGGCACCCGCTGATCGGCCGGTCGAGGTCCCTCCCGCTGCCACGCCGATGACGGCCAGCAGCGCGTCCAGGGTGTCCAGGACAGCGGTCAGCCGCCAGGAGGAGACGATGTCGAACGCGTGCTGGCCGCCGGGCAGTTCGAGGTGGACCACCGGCTGCGACGACTCGGCCCGCAGCTTCTCCGCCAGGGCACGCGCCGTGCCGGCGGAGGTGTAGTTGTCCAGGCTTCCGTGCGCGATCAGAAAAGGCGGTGCCTCGGATGCCGGCAGCGCGAACGGGGTCGACGTGACCGCCTCGTCGGCGCCGCGGCCGTAGTAACGGCCGTAGTAGCCGTAGAGGCAGACCGCCGCGGCAGGCCGTTCTTCGGGCTTCGCGCGCAGCGCGTAGAGAGAGGTCAGATGGGCCCCTGCGGAGCTACCCGCCAGCACGACCGTCGTGGCGTCCGCGCCGTGCTCTCCGGCGTGCGTACGCGCCCAGGCCATCGCGGCCTCGGCGTCGGCGAGGTGCTCCTCGAAACCCGCCCCGGGGCGCAGCCGGTACGTCGCGCTCACGCACACCCAGCCGCGTGCGGCGAGGTGATGCAGCAGGCCTCGAGCCTCCCAGTTCTTGCTGCCCGAGAAGTAGCCGCCGCCGTGGAAGTAGACCAGAACCGGGCCACCCGTGGGTCGGTCCCGGCGGCGCAGGACGTCGAGGCGCTGACGCCGGTGGTCGCCGTAGCGCAGGTTGCGCAGGCGCCGCACGGAACGGGGTCGGATCGGAAGCGGGGTGAGGGCGGTCCGCCACCAGCTTCGCCGAGCCGGTGCGCGGTCCATGCCGGCCGCTCGCAGTGCGGCCTCGGCGACGGACCTCGAACGGGCGGCCCGGCGGGTCAACAGGATCAGCATCACCGCGGTCGCCACCGCGCCCGCCAGCAGGACGCCCGACAGCACGTCGGTGCGCAGGTCTCCGCTCCAGATCGCCGCGGCCGTCGAGGCCGCGAGCAGCGCCAGGACCAGGTGCGGCACCTCGTTCACGACCATCCCGGCCAGGAAGGCGGCCCGCGCCAGCAGCCGTGGTCGAGCGGGTGGGACCAACGCGGCGGTGGTGGCCAGGCCGAGCACGAGGACGTGCACCAGGTAGTCGTTCGACACGGGCTCCTCCTCTACAGATGTCGAGGCCTGCTACTCTACACCTGTAGAGCAACAGGAGGGGAAGCCCATGGTGACCGAGCGTCGGACCGTGATCGCGGATGCGGCGATCACCACGCTGGCCAGGGCAGGTGGACGTGGACTCACCCACCGGGCCGTGGACCGGCAGGCGGGGCTTCCGATGGGCTCGACCTCCTACTACTTCCGTACCCGGGCGGACCTGCTCCGGGCGGCCGTCGATCGGCTGGCCGAGCTGGACGAGGCGGCCATCGCCCCCGCCACGGCCGGTACGCTCGCCGCAGACCTCGCGCGCGTGCTCGACCGGCTGCTCGGTGCCGACCGGGAGCGGCTCCTCGCCCGCTACGAACTGGCACTCGAATCCGTACGACGCCCCGAGCTGCGTGGGTTCCTGGCGGCCGGCACGCACCGGGTGCGTGGTGCCGTCGAGCAGCGACTCCGCGAGCGGGGCGTGACGAGCCCACGGGAGGTGGCTGACGCCGCGCTCGCGCTCATCGACGGACTGCTCCTCGCCGAACTCACCGCGACCGAGGGACAGCAACGCGGCCGCGCCGAGCTGGAAGGCACCCTCGCGAGGCTGGTGGGCGCCGAGTGACCCCAGGCCGACCGGACCAGCCGACGACCACCGATTCGACAGTCGAGAATTCTGTACTGGAGGGCCCATGCGCCGGCTCACCTACTACGTCGCGAGCACCCTCGACGGCTTCATCGCCGGCCCGGACGGCGGTGACCCGAGCGGGCAGAGCTACTTCCCGGTGCCAGCCGACCTGATCGACTACATGGTGACGAATTTTCCGGAGACGTTGCCCGCGCCCGCCCGTGCCGCACTGGGCGTCGAGGGGCCGGCGAAGGTCTTCGACACCGTGCTCGAGGGCCGGGCGTCCTATCAGCTCGGCCTGGACGCCGGGCTGGACGACGTCTACCCGCACCTGCGCCACCTGGTGTTCTCGACGACCCTGCCGGTGACCGAGGGCACCGCCGTCGAGATGGTCCGCACCGACGCCCTCGACCGGGTCCGCAGCCTCAAACAGGACGGCAGTGCGCTGGATATCTGGCTGGTCGGTGGCGGGACGTTGGCCCACAGTCTGCTGCCCGAGATCGACCGGCTCATCATCAAGCAGCACCCGTCCGTGATCGGGTCAGGCATCCCGATGTTCGCCGGGCCGTTCCAGCCCACCCTGTTCGTCCCCGTTGATGCCACGGCGCTCGATTCCGGGGTATGCGTACTGACGCTGGACCGCCGCTGAGGTCTGGGACCCGGCAGCCAGGTGCGGTCCGGCGAAACCCGGCCTACTCACCCTGGGCGCGGGTAACAGCCGCCCATGCCCACCACGGTTGCCACGATCGAGGACAGGAAGCGGTTGGCGCGCCGGCTCGCCGGCAGTGGCCGGGGCTTCGCCGAGCAGTACGGCTTCCGGGTCACCAACAACCCGTCCAGCCTGTTCCAGCTGCTCTGCCTGTCGGTGCTGCTGGCCCGCCGGGGGGATTTCCGGCGGGCCGTCGACGGTGCGCACGCGCTGCCCGACGCGGGCTGGGACAGCGCGGCCCGGTTGTCCGGTTCATCCCGCTCCGATCGGGTCAGGACGCTGCGCGACAGCGGCCAGCGCGGTGACGTCGAGGCGCTGGCCGACCTGCTGGGCGAGTTGGCCCGTGCGGTCGTCGGGCGCTACCGGGGTGACCTGCGGCGGTTGCGGTCGGCGGCGCGCCGTGACCCGGCCCGGGAGCGGGCGCTGCTGACCGCCCTGCCGGGGGTCGACGACCGGGTCGCCGACCTGTTCCTGCGCGAGGTGCAGGCGTTGTGGGGCGAGGTCGCGCCGGTCGCCGACCGGCGGGCCCTGACGGCGGCCCGACGGCTCGGACTGGGGCGCTCGGCTGAGGATCTCGCCGGGCTGGCCGGCGGCCGCGAGTCGGAGCGGCTCGCCTGGCTGGTCGGCGCGCTGGCCCGGGTCGATCTGGAGGGGCGATACGCCGAGCTGACAGGATGAGCCCCTTTGTCGGCACCCACTGTCCGTTCGGCTGATGGCGTGCGGTAAACTCGTCGCAGTAGCACGCAGCCACCCGGTTCGGGTGGCTGTCGGCCGCCTGGTGGCCGCGACCCGGTTCGGGCGCACACCGTCGCCAGGGCAGGCGGTTACGCAGGGGCGCCCCCGGCTGCGGTTCGCGGCCGGGGCGCCCCCCTGTCCACGGGCCCGGTGTGAGCCGCCGTTACCGGCGGGCAGCCCCCTAGATGCCGCGCAGATGCTGTGACACCCGCTGGTGCCGTTTGTCGCGCCCCTGGGCGCCGCGCTGCGCGTCGGTGATCTCGGGCGCCGCGTCGATGCCGGCCGACCGGGCCACCTGGTTGCCGTTGGCGTAATCCACCGGAGGCAGCGCCCGCAGGGCCCGCAGTACCTCCGGCGGCGCCCCTTCCCGCTCGGCCTCGCGCAGCACCTCGTCCTTCCCGGCGGGGTAGTCCAGGCTGGACAGGTACTGCAGGACGTCGGCGTAGCTCGCCATGGTGTCGACTCCTCCCGGGCCTCGATCCGGCCACGACCGGGCGCGGATACCCGACGCGGGGCAGCTCACGCGCCTGGTCCGACGAAAATGCGGTCGCCGTTTCCGTACCGGTCGGGTGGGTAAGCGCCGGCCGGAGGGGGTACGCGATGAACTACGACACGTTCGTCGACCAGGTCGCCCAGCGCACCGCCGCCTCGTCGTCGCGGGCGGCGGAGCTGATCCGGGCGACGCTGGAAACGCTGGCCGAGCGGCTGACCGGTGGCGAGGTGCTGGACCTGGCCGTTCAGCTACCGGCCCCGCTGCGGCTGCCGATGCGCCCGACACCGGACATCGAGGCGGCGCAACGGTTCGGTGCCGCCGAGTTCGTCGCCCGGGTGGCCGTGCGTGCCGGGGTGGCCGAGCCGGCCGCCCGGGACGCGGTCCGGGCCGTCTTCACGACGCTGCGGGAGGCGGTGACCGGCGGAGAGTTCGACGAACTGGTGGTCCAGCTGCCCCGCGACTACCGCGACATGGTCGAACCCGCCCTGGCCCCCGGCGCGACGCTGCGCCGTCGTTGAGCCGTCGTCGCGTTCCGGTCGGTGCCGATGTCAGCCGACCGCTCCGCTGGCGCGTAGCTGGGCGACCCGGTTCCGGTCGAAGCCGGCCTCGGTGAGCACCTCGTCGGTGTGCTCACCCGGCCAGGGCGGCGGCCGACGGATCGCGGTCGGGGTGGCGGAGAACCGGGGCGCCGGCGCCGGCTGGACGACCCCGTCGCGGAGCACGAACGTCCTGCGGGCGGCCAGGTGCGGGTGCTCCGACGCCTCCTGCCAGTCCAGTACCGGCGCGGCGCAGGCGTCGGAGGCGGTGAGCAGCGCCGCCCACTCGTCCCGGGTACGGGTGCGGAACAGGCGCGCCCAGGCGGCCCGCAACGCCGGCCAGTTCGCCGGGTCGGTCCGGTCGATCGGCTCGTCCGGCGGGAGTGGGAAACCGGTGCGCCGGACCAGTTCGTCGTAGAAGCGTGGCTCCAGTGCGCCGACGGCGAGGTACCGCCCGTCGGCGCATTCGTAGGTGTCGTAGAAGGGCGCACCGCCGTCGAGCAGGTTGACCCCGCGCGGGGTGCGCCACATGCCGAGCTGGTGCAGCGCGTGGATCTGGGTGCTGAGCACCGCGACGCCGTCCACGACGGCCGCGTCCACCACCTGGCCGGTGCCGCCGCCGCGGACCGCGTACAGCGCGGAGACGACACCGAGCGCGAGCATCATGCCGCCGCCGCCGAAGTCGCCGAGCAGGTTCATCGGCGGCACCGGAGGCTCGCCGGCCCGCCCGATGCCGTGCAGCGCGCCGGTCAGCGCCAGGTAGTCGATGTCGTGTCCGGCGTACGGGGCGTTCGGGCCGTCCTGACCCCATCCGGTCATCCGGCCGTAGACGAGGGCCGGGTTGACCGCCTGGCAGTCGGCCGGGCCGACGCCGAGCCGCTCGGTGACCCCGGGCCGGAACCCCTCGATGAGGGCGTCCGCGGCGCCGACCAGGGCCAGTACCACCTCGCGTCCGTCGGCGGACTTCAGGTCGACTCCGATCGAGCGGCGTCCCCGGTTGAGCAGATCGGGGTGCGGGGTGCCGAAGGCCGAGGCGTCCACCTCGGCGACCCGGTCGACCCGGATCACGTCGGCGCCCAGGTCGGCCAGCATCATGGCGGCGAACGGCCCGGGGCCGATCCCGGCCAGTTCCACCACGCGTACGCCGGCCAGCGGGCCGGTCGCCAGGTCTTCGCTCACCGGGTCACGATAGGCGCTCGGATCGCCACCGGCGGGCCGCTCGTCGTGAGCGGAGCCACTGCGGCGGGCAGCGCCCCGCGTGGCGGGCGGAATTCGGCTGCCCTAACCTTGGCAGCACGAGGGGAGTACTTCCCACGAACCATGCCGGTCAGTACGGCGCGCCCGGAGCGCGCCTCGGGTGGTTGCCCACGAAACGTGGGTGAAGGAGACCTCGAACATGACACGGTGTTCGAGGAGGCCCCATGTCCGATTTGTCTGTCGCGGCCGGTCTGGATTCGGTAGGCACGCCCTCGCTGTGGGCGATCACGATCCTTGGCGTGCTCGCCCTGCTGGTGCTCGACTTCCTGGTGACCAGGCGCCCGCACGAGGTGTCGCTCAAGGAGGCACTCGGCTGGAGCGCCTTCTACATAGCCCTGCCCCTGGCCTTCGGCGCCTGGGTCTGGCACCGGTACGGCTCCGAACGGGGCTTCGAGTACCTCACCGGTTACCTGGTCGAGAAGTCACTGTCGGTCGACAATCTCTTCGTCTTCATGCTGCTGCTGGCCGCCTTCGCGGTGCCCACCGAGCTCGCCCAACGGGTGCTGCTGTTCGGCATCACCGGAGCGCTGGTGCTGCGCGGCATCTTCATCGCCCTCGGCGCCGCGGCCCTGCAGACCCTGGACTTCGCCTTCCTGATCTTCGCGTTGATCCTGCTGTTCACCGCCGCCAAGCTGCTCCGCGACGCGTTCACCGGGCACGAGCAGTCAGTGGACATCGGCACCATGCGCTCGGTGCGACTGCTGCGCCGGTTCATGCCGGTGGTCCACGAGTACCACGGCACCAAGATGACCGTGCGGGTCGACGGACGCCGGGCGCTCACCCCGCTCGCGCTGGTGGTGGTGGCGGTGCTCGCCACCGACGTGGTCTTCGCCGTCGACTCGGTGCCGGCGGTGTACGGCATCACCGAGGACCCGTACCTCGTCTTCGCCACTAACGCCTTCGCCCTGTTGGGCCTGCGGGCGCTGTACTTCGTGCTGCACGCGGCGCTGAGCCGGCTGGTCCACCTCACCTACGGTCTGGCGATCATCCTGGCCTTCATCGGCATCAAGCTCGGCCTGCACTGGGCGCACGGCATCTGGGAGGGCGTCCCGGAGATCCCCACCGTGGTCTCGCTGCTGGTCATCCTCGGCGTGCTGACCGTGGTCACGATCACAAGCCTGCGGGCCACCCGCAACGTGGTGCCGGGATCCAAGGAGGTCGTCACCGAGCGGAAGTGAGAGTTCCCGGCCCGGTGCGCCCGGGCCGGTCGAACCCGCCCGTGGCGGTGTGCGCCGTGGTAGGACTGAGCGGTGGGTATCGTCACACCGGGCTTCCAGGGTCGGCCGCGCGCCGACGCCGCGGATCTGCCACCCGGCCAGTACCTGACGCCGGACTTTCCCGTGCTCTCCGCCGGCCCGACGCCTCGGGTCCCGCGCGAGCAGTGGGAGTTCGTGATCAGCACCGAGACCGGTACGGAGCATCGGTGGAGCTGGGCCGAGATGATGGCGCTGCCGCAGGAGACGCCGACCGTCGACATCCACTGTGTCACCCGGTGGTCAAAGCTCGGCACCACCTGGCGGGGAGTCTCGTTGGACACGCTGCTCGACGGCGTGGAAACCGCCGCCGACTACGCCCTGGCCCACTCCTACGGCGGATACACCACGAACCTCCCGCTGGAGGACCTGCGTGACGGGCAGGCCTGGCTCGTGCACAGCTACGACGGCGACGACCTGCCGGCCGAGCACGGCGGGCCGGCGCGGCTGCTGGTACCGCACCTCTACTTCTGGAAGTCGGCCAAGTGGGCGCGCGGCATCCGTCTCACCGTCGAGGACACCCCCGGTTTCTGGGAGACCGCCGGCTACCACGACTACGGCGACCCGTGGCGTGAGCAGCGGTACCAGGGCGATTGACCGGGCGGATGAGCTGGCGGGCAGCCCGGTTGGTGGCGGACCGGGCCGAGACACCGACAGCGAGAACCCTGGTGCTGGAGGTGCCGGGCTGGCCGGCCCACCTGCCCGGCCAGCACGTCGACATCCGGCTCACCGCGCCGGACGGATACCAGGCCGCCCGGTCGTACTCGCTCGCCGCGCCCGCCGACGGCGACCGGATCGAGGTGTGCGTCCAGCGGGTGACCGACGGCGAGGTGTCGCCGTTTCTGGTCGACGGCTACCGCGAGGGCGACCCGGTCGAGGTACGTGGCCCGATCGGCGGCTGGTTCGTGTGGCGGCCACAGCAGACCGAACCGGTGCTGCTGGTCGCCGGCGGATCGGGGGTGGTGCCGTTGATGGCCATGATCAGAGCCCGGCGGGCGGCCGGAAGCCGGGTCCCGTTCCGGCTGATCTACTCGGTGCGCACCCCCGACGACGCGTTCTACACCGAGGAACTGCGACGCCGGGTACGTGACGACGCCGGTCTCGACGTGGCCCACGTCTACACCCGGCAGGCGCCCGAGGGATGGCGCGGCGAGCCGCACCGGCTCGGCCTCGCCGATGTCAACGACAACGGCTGGCCGCCGGAGCTGGAGCCGCTGGTGTACGTGTGCGGACCCACCGGTTTCGTGGAGGCCGTCTCCGATCTGATCGTCGGGCTGGGGCATCCGGCGCGACGGGTACGCACCGAACGTTTCGGCCCGACCGGTTGAGAGGAGGCCGCGGATGACCGCGCTGCCCTACGTGGACGGCAACATGCTCGATGGTCCGTTGGGGGAGGTGTTCGCGGTCGACCTGAGCACCGCCACCGCCCGGTGCGCCAACTGCGGCACCCCCGGCCCGGTGGCCGGGCTGCGGGTCTACTCGCACGCGCCCGGCCTGGTGGGGCGCTGCCCGACCTGCGTCGAAGTGATGTTGCGGCTGGTCCGTGCCCCTGACCGTGCCTGGCTCGACCTGCGCGGCGCCACCTTCCTCCAGTTCCCGTTGCCGCCAGAACGCACCCGCTAGACCCGCCGACAGGGCGGTTGGACGTTTGCCGACGCGGATCACGGGAACCGGGCCGGAATGACGAAGCCTCGTGTAGTGATCGTGGGGGCCGGGTTCGCCGGGTACCACGCGGCGAAGATGTTGACCAGGTTGGCCCGCGGTCGAGCCGAGATCGTCCTGTTGAACTCGACCGACTACTTCCTGTACCTGCCGCTGCTGCCGGAGGTGGCGGCAGGGGTGGTGGAGCCGGGCCGGATCGCGGTGCCGCTGTCCGGCACGCTGGACGGCGTGCGGGTGGTCATCGGTGAGGCGGACAGCGTCGACCTGCAGAACCGGTGGGTCGGCTTCACCCAGCCGGAGGGTGACCGCAACCGGCTGGCGTACGACCGGTTGGTGCTGGCCGTCGGCAGCGTGAACAAGCTGCTGCCGATTCCCGGCGTGACCGAGTACGCACACGGCTTCCGCGGCCTGCCCGAGGCGCTCTACCTGCACGACCACGTGGTCCGGCAGATCGAACTCGCCGAGCAGGCCGAGGATCCGGCCGAGCAGCAGGCCCGCGCCACGTTCGTGGTGGTGGGTGCCGGATACACCGGTACCGAGGTGGCCGCGCACGGCATCCTGTTCACCGACGAACTGGCCGCCCAGCACCCTCGGCTGAAGATCCGGCCGAGGTGGCTGCTGCTGGACGTCGCCCCACGCGTGCTGCCCGAGCTGGACCGACGGATGTCGGTCACCGCCGACAAGGTGCTGCGACGCCGCGGGGTCGACGTGCGGATGGGCACCTCGGTGGCGGTCGCCACCTCCGACGGGGTCAAGCTCACCGACGGCGAGTACGTGCCCACCTGCTCACTGGTCTGGTGCGTCGGCGTACGCCCCGACCCGTTCGTGGCCGAACTGGGCCTGCGGACCGAGAAGGGGCGGCTGGTCGTCGACGAGTACCTGAACGTCCCCGGATTCCCCGAGGTCTACGCCTGCGGCGACGCCGCCGCGGTGCCCGACCTGACCCGGCCCGGCGAGATCTGCACGATGACCGCCCAGCACGCGCAGCGACAGGGCAAGCTGGCTGCGCACAACATCGCCGCCTCGTACGGGCAGGGACGCCGTCGACCGTACAAGCACCACGACCTCGGCTGGGTGGTCGACCTGGGCGGCAAGCAGGCTGCCGCGAACCCGTTGAAGGTGCCGCTGTCCGGCCTGCCCGCCAAGGCGGTCACCCGCGGTTACCACCTGCTCGCGATGCCCGGCAACCGGGCCAGGGTGAGCGCGGACTGGTTCCTCGACGCCGCGCTGCCGCGCTCGGCGGCGCAGCTCGGACTGATCTCCGCCACCGCCGTACCACTGGAGAGCTCGTCGCCCGAGATGCCGGCGCGGGTGCACTGACCACCGGCCCGACCGGAGTGCCGTGCGGTCGTGGGGTATCCACGACCGCACGGCTGGCATCTCGGCTGCTCAGCCGGCGGCCATGCCGGCCCCAGCCTCGTCGATGGCGTCGTCGACCGCGTGCGCCAGGTCGATGTCCATCGCGGTCACCGCCCCGGCGTTGCCCGAGGTGACGGTCAGCACGGCGGTCGTCGGGTCGGCGCGGCCGATCCGCGGCCCGCGGCCGGTCTGCTGGCGGAGCAGGTCGAGTCGGTCCAGCACCCGGTCCAGGTTGGCCGGCGGCAGCTCCAGGGTCCGGGACAGCGCGGTCCCGTCACCCGACCAGTACGGCAGGTCGGCCAGGGCCGCGCGCAGTTCGGCCGCGGACAACGGCGGCAGCGCGCTGACCGGACCGACCACGCCGCCGCCGACGGCCGGCGGCTCCAGCAACTGCCGCAGCTCGTCCGGTACGTGCAGTGATTCGATCAGATCACCGTCGTGCGCGGCGAGCGCGGCGAGGGTCGCCTCGGCCTGATAGCGCGCCTGTTCCGGAGGTCGACCGCTGATCCGACCCACCTCGGACAGGAAGCCGGCCAGATCCTGGCGTCGCTCGATGCCGTCCACCGGCACCACGTCGTGCAGCGAGGCGGGCACCGCCTCCAGCAGCCGTCGGCGTTCGCCGGCCTCCAGGGCCCAGGCCAGGACCAGCACCGTCGACTCGACCCCCACCTTGGCGGTACGGAAGTCGACGCCGGAGCGGCGCACGACGTCCTCGACCAGCTCGCGGTAACCCACCGTGGTGACCCCGGGCGCCGGCCCGCCCGGCTCCGGACGGGGCCGGGGGGTCTGCGGGGAACCGGCCGGTGGGGGAGCGGGTCCGCCGCGCGTGGCGTCTGGTTTGTGGCGGCTGCCGGCTGGCGGCGGGCCGGCCCGCTCGTGCTGGTCGAGGTGGGTCAGTTGTTTGGACGCGCTCAGGCTGGCACCGGTGTCGGCGGCCCGCATGCCCTGTTCCCGCGCCTGGCGGGCCAGTGCCCTCCGGCGCTGGTTGTCGCCCTCCATCTGCTTACGCATGGTGCACACCTCGCTTCCGCTGGTGGTGCCGGGCTTCGTCGATGGCCTTCCCGGCGGTCGCCGGGCGAAACGATCAGGTCGGTGCCGGCAGGGGGAGGGTTCGACCACGACGGCGAGGCTTCATCCGGCCGGGGTGAGGGCCGGTCACCCGGACGGGGCCGACGATCGCGGTGGACCGGAGATCTTCCGAGGCACGGCGGAAGGGAAGGTCGTGATGAAGCGGATAGTCGAGATCGTCCCCGCCCGACCCGGTTGGTACGCCCGGTGGCGGCTGGCACCCGAGCACACCCGCTGCTACCCGGTGAGCCTGTGGGCGTTGTTGGAAGAGGCCGACGGCGGCGGTCGCGAGGTGATCGGCGTCGACTGCGCCGGCCAGTGGCCCGGCGATCGGGACGACGAAAATGGTGCGGAGTTCGTCCGTTACCTGTTCCAAACGCCTGATTCGGGCCTACCGGAGGACGCGGAGCCGACCACCCGGCCCCACCGCAGCGGCCCGTATCCGGTCCCGGCTCCCTGAGCCATCCTCCGGCCCCCGACCCCTGGTCCCAGGGTCGGGGGCCACCCCTTCGGTGGCCCGGGCGGTCAGCCGACCGCCCGCGTGTCCCGGTCCTCGACGGCCGGGGGAAGCTCCAGCAGTTCGGTGAGGCCGGTGCGGACCAGCAACTGGCGCAGCGAGGCGTTGACGCCGATCAGCCGCAGGGGGACGGAGCCGCCCCAGTGGGCGATCACGAACGCGCTCAACCCCGACGAGTCGCACATGCCCACACCGGTGAGGTCGATGACCAGGTGTTGGTAGCCGTCGCGGCGCAGGGCGGCCACGGCGTCGACGAGTTCGGGCGCGCTGTCGAAGTCGAGGTCACCGGTCAGCCGCAACTCGGCATGCCCCGTGTCCTGCCGGTCGACCTCGATGACCAACAGCTGTGCCGCCATGACTCCATGCTCCCAGTACGTCGGTCAAGCGCAAGTCGCGGGGGCCAGGTTCTCCGTCATCCGCTAAGCGGTGACCGGGGTCTGGCCGTCCGGTTCGGTGCTGGCGGGCTCGCGGGACAGCAGGCCGGTGACCCCCGTCATGTCGAGGATGGTTTCGAGAAATCGGGGGACCGCCCGTAACCGCAGTCGGACGCTCCGCTGCTGCGCCTCGCGCCAGGCGTGGACGATGACGCTGAGCCCGGTGCTGTCGATGAACTGCAGGCCACCGAAGTCGAGTACCAGGGTGGTGGGGTCGGTGCCCATCGTCCGGTCGATCTCGGCCCGCAGCGGCGCGGCGGTGGTGTAGGCGAGATCACCGACGACCCGGATCACCGGTGCGAGCGCAACGGACCGGTCGACGGACATGCTCAGCGGCGGCGTCGGGGGTCTGCGACCGTGGGACAGCAACGATCACGCCTTCCGCGGTGACGGGCGGGCAGGGGCGCTCGGATCGTAACAACCCGTGAGCGGGCCCGCCTCTCGGACGGCCCGCCGGTACGCGCCGCGACGCTCGCCCGGGTGGCGGCACCGGCAGAGCCGCGTAGGCTGGGCGTCAGGACGCGACCATGCACGCCGCTCGAAGCGGCTGCGGAACCGACAAGGAGCGAGGCTCAAGCTGGTGACAGGTGCCGACGTCAGGGACCTCGACCCCGGCGACGGACGGTCTGCCACGCCGAGCGTCGCCCGGGTTACCGCCTGGCGTTCGATCAACGCCGCGCCGGCCGCCGGGCTACCCGCCCTGGAGCCGTCACGGAATCAGCTCGCCGCCGACTGGCCGGAGATCGCCGAACATCTCCACGAGGGTGTGGTGGTGTGCGGTCCGGACGGGACCGTGCGGCACGTCAGCCCGACCGCCCGGCGCTTGCTGCCCGAGGTGGTCGTCGGCGGTACGCTGGCGGCGCTCGAGCAGCTGACCTCGGGCGATCCGCACCTGCGCCGGCACGGCCGACGGCTGCGGGTACGTCAGGTCCCGTTGTCCGCCGGGCGTAGCTGCTGGTACGTCGAGGATGTCAGCGACCACGAGAAGCGGACCGAGGAACTGGCGGCCGAGCGGACCAGATCGGCCTTCCTCACCACGGTCGGCGACAAGCTGGGCAATCCGCTGCACCCGGACCGGGCCGCTGCCGCGGTCGTCCGACTCGCCGTGCCGACCCTGGCCGACGTCGCGGTACTTGTGCTCGCGCCCCGATCCGGACGGGCCCGATGGTGGCGCGCCCGCCAGGACGCCGACGAGACACCAACTGTCGATCGCGGGGTGCTCGCCGCGACGGAGCTGCCTCCGGCGATCGTGGAGAGTCTGCGCGGCACGTCGCCGCACACCGTCGACTGGCTGGTCGAGCAGGCCATCGACGCGGGCTGGTTGCCCGGTGTCTCCGCCGCCGAGGTGGCCGCCCGCCTGGTGCCGTTGCCGGGCCGGGACGCGCCCGCCGGGGTGCTGCTCGTCGCGCGGGGTGCGGGCGGCCGGTACGGGGAGAACGACCTCGACCTGGTTCGCGCCTTCGCCGCTCGGGCCGGTGCGGCGTTGACCACCGCGCTGCTCTACCGCGAACAGGCGGAGGTGGCCGACATGTTGCAGGCCAGCCTGCTGCCCGTCGAGCCGGCACCGGCACCGGGTGTGCAGTGGGGTACGGCGTACCGTCCGGCCCAGGCCGGCCTGCGCATCGGCGGCGACTTCTACGGTTCGCACCGGCTGCCCGACGGTGGCTCGGTGTTCTTCCTCGGCGATGTCTCCGGCAAGGGGGTCGAGGCGGCGGTCTTCACCGGGCAGCTGCGTCAGTGTCTGCACGCGCTGCACCGGGTCGAGCAGCAACCGGCCCGGCTGCTGCGGCTGCTCAACGACGCACTGCTTGAGACGACCCTGGCCCACGGACAGGGCCGGTTCGCCACCATGGTGCTGGGGGTGGTCCGTCCACACCGCGACGGTGGCCTCGGGCTGACGCTCGCCGGCGGCGGACACCTGCCGCCGCTGGTGCTGCGCGCCTCCGGCGAGGTGGAGCAGTTGCCGTTGAACGGCATGCTGATCGGTGTGGTGCCGGATCCGCGGATCGGTCAGGTCACCACGCGGCTCGCTCCCGGTGAGACGTGCCTGCTCTACAGCGACGGAGTCACCGAGGCGCGGGGCGGTCGGCGAGGTGAGGAACTGCTCGGCACCGATCGTCTGGTGCAGGCGCTCGGTGGGTGCCACCGAATGCCGGCGCCCGCGCTGGCGGAGCGGATCGAGCAGGTGACGTGCGAGTGGCTGGCCCAGCGTGACCACGACGACATCGCGGTGCTGGCGTTGCGCGCCACCGGCGTCGGTGGCCGCCCGCAGCGGCACCTGCACGCCGTGCCGGCCGTGACCGAACCGGCCCCGGAGGCGACGGACCGGTGACCGCCGCGACCCGGGACACCTCACCTGAGGCCGTCTATCCGGACTACCTGCACTGTCTCGCCGAGGCCGACGAGCACGCCGCCGTCGAGGTGGCGCGCGGGTTGCTCGACGCGGGTGTGGCCGCGGACCGGGTCCTGCTGGACCTGGTCGCGCCGGCGCAGGCCGAGGTGGGGGAACGGTGGGCGCGCAACGAGTGGAGCGTGGCCCAGGAGCACGCGGCGACACACGTGAGCGAGCGGGTGGTGGCGGCCGTCGCCGCGTACGCCGACGTGCGCCCGACGCGCGCCCGGATCGTGGTGGCCTGCATGGACGGTGAGTGGCACGCGCTGCCGGCCCGGCTGGTGGCCGAGGTGCTACGGCTGCGTGGCTGGCAGGTCACCTTCCTGGGGGCGAGTGTTCCCGCCGCGCACCTGGTGTCGTACCTGCACCGGTACGACGCGTACGCCGTGGCGCTGGCCTCCGCGCTGCCGATGCGGCTACCCCACGCACACCGGATGATCGAGGCGTGCCGGCGCGCGGACGTGCCGGTGCTGGTCGGCGGTCGGGGCTTCGGCGTGGACGGCCGGTGGGCGCGGCGACTCGGGGTGGCCTGGGCCGCCGACGCGCCCGCCGCCGCCGACCTGCTCCGTGACGAGCGGGCCCTACGCGCCGTGCCGCCGGCCGACCTGGCGCACCTGGCCGACGACGAGTACGCCACCCTGGTCAACCGACGCGGCGAGTTGATCGACAGCGCCCTGGCCGAGCTGGCCCAGCGGTTCCCGGCCACCCGCGACCAGACCCCGGCCCAGTTGGACTCGACGGTCAGCGACCTCGGATACATCCTGGACTTCCTGGGCGCCGCCCTCTACGTCGACGACAGCTCGCTGTTCACCGAGTTCGTCGGGTGGCTGGTGACCATTCTGAACAGTCGCGGCGTGCCGGCCGTGACGGTGGATGCGTCGCTGGCGCACTACGGCCGGCGGCTGCACGATTCTCCCCGAGCGGTGGACCATCTCCAGCGGGGACGCGCGGTACTGCCGGCGGTTGATCGGCAAGCCGCCTGACCGGAGGTGCCGTCGGGCCTTTCGAGGCCTCCCTATACTTGCCGGGCAGCAAACACCCGTCTCCCCGAGGGACGGGTGCGCACCCGGACCGTCTCGGACAGGCTGCTCGGGTACGGCTGTGACGTCGCGGAACCCGGCGGTCGTCGATCGTCCGATGATGGGCTACATTTCCGCCAGCACGGAGCCGGTAGGTTCCGTCCTGGCCGACCTGAGGCAGGTAGAGATGGGCGCACGAACCCTCGCTCCGGTTCGCATCCTGGTGGTGGACGACGACCCGGGCGACGTGCTCATGATCGAGGAGGCCCTGGCCACCTCGGACGTCGAGAAGGTGATCGACGTGGTCGGCGACGGCGAGGAGGCGATGGAGTTTCTCCGTCGCGAAGGCCGGCACGGCGACGCCCAACGTCCGGACGTGATCCTGCTCGACCTCAACATGCCCCGCAAGGACGGGCGTCAGGTGCTGGGCGAGGTGAAGAACGACGCGGACCTGCGGACCATCCCGATCGTCGTGCTGACCACCTCGAACGCGGACACCGACATCATCAGCAGTTACACCCTCCAGGCCAACGCCTACGTCACCAAGCCGATCGACCTCGACGACTTCAACGACGTGGTGCACCGGATCGACGAGTTCTTCGGCCGGGTGGTCGTGTTGCCCAAGCGGGTCTGACCCGCCGTCGCCGGCGAGCCGGACCCGACGGCCGGGTCCGGCTCAGGTCAGGGCCGCCACCACGGTCGCGGCCCGCTCCTCGTGCTGGGCGTAGGCGTAGGGGAAGGCGGAGATCTGCACCGCCTGGGCGGCCAGGGTCAGGCTCATCTGCTGCCATCCGGGCACCTGCAGCAGCGCCTCGTAGAACACGCGCGCCGCGTACGCCGGCCGCATCAGGTCCCGGACGCTGCCCCAACCGCTGCTGGGGCGTTGCTGGAACAGCCCGACGGAGTCGTGGTCCCAGCCGACGGCCTGGTGCGGGTAGTTCTGCGACTCGGGAAGCACACCACTGGCGTAGTTGAGCAGGGTGCTCTCCTGCATGGCGGTGGCGACCGCGATCACCAACCCCTGACGCGGGATCTTCATCTTGACGCCGACGTCCACGATCGCCTTGGCGTTGTCCATCTGTGCCTGGCTCAGCCCGGCGACGGGCCGGGGACGCGGTGGTTTGGTGGGGGTCTTCTTCTTGGGCTTGGGCTTCGCGGTGGGCGACGGCTTGGCGGTGGGGGAGGGGCTGGCGCTGGTGGGTGCGGGGGTGGGGCTGCGGTCCAGGGAGCGGGAGGCGGCCTTCTCCTGAGCCGCGAGAGCGCGGTCGGTGAGCGCCTCGGTCACCCGGGGCGGCGGTGCCTCGTCGTCGTGCCGGGCGGCCACGACGGCGGTGGCACCGAGGCAGCAGGTGACGCCGGTGGCCAGAGCCACCCGGACCGGGGTGGAGGCGAGTACCGCGCGGACGCCCCGGCGTGGTGCGGGTACGGCGCGATGCCGCCCCATCAACCTTTCGGGTGATGTCTCGTCGGCCGAGAGGCTCGCCGGTCGCCCGGGGGTCTGCTGCTGGTCGAAGTTGTCGTCGGGATGCACCCGCCGAGGCTAGAAAGTCGACGGCCGACTGCCATCGGCCCAGTTGGTGGCATGCGTCACAATTCGCGGCTATCCGCCCGATGATTCTCCGCACCGTTCGACAAAGCGGATCAGATACGCCTGTCCGTCCCGGAGTAAATGTCGGGAATCAACGTACAAAACAGGGCGGAAACGGGATCTTGCTGGCGTCTATCGAACTGCTTCGCCGCATCCGCCGAACGGATGAGGCTGAGGTCGATCCAATCGGGGCGGTGGGTAGGGCGGTCGGACCATGCGGCCCGTGCTGTTGACCCGGACCACCGCGGAAGCCACCGTGCCCGCCGCGCCGGGCCGGCCGGTTCACCACGCGGATCAGTGTCGGCCGTTCTCCGCCGGACTGACCGTGAGCCGGTGCCGGCCGCCGTCCTCGCTGGAGAACGGCCAGAGCCGGTCGGCGTGCTCGACCAGTTCGGTGAGCTGTTGTCGACTCAGCCCGACCGACGAGATGGAGGCGTGCACGTCGGCCCGGTAGCGGCCGTCGTCGTCGCGCCCCAGCTTCGCCTCCGCGCGTACCTGCACGGTGTGCGCCTCGTCGGTGATCCCGCCGGCCGCCTCCACCGCCGCGTGGTGCAGGCAGGACGCGAACGCCGCGGCGAGCAGCTGCGACGGGGTCAACCCGGTGCAGTGCGGCGCCAGCGGCGAGGCGAGGGCGGTCGACAGCGCCTCGTCGTCGGTGTGGATGTGACCGCCCTCGGCGGTCGCGGCGGCAACCTCGTTCAGCCAGGAACTCGGCATCGCGTTCCTCCCGTCACTCCCCGCCCGGCTACCCGGGCCCGGTCGCGTGAAACCGGGAAGTCACCCGCCGTGCCGGCTCCACTGGGCGACGGCGGCGGCCTCGGTGACCTCGGCGGCCGCCCGCTCCGTCCACGGGCTCACCGCCGCCGGCCGCTGCCGTGGCATCAGCGGTTCGTGCATCGGCACGTACACCCGGGCGTCGACCGCCTCGGCCAGCAGCAGCGCGGCCACCAGGCTGCTCGGCCGCCGGGTCGGGTCGTCGGCGAGGCAGCGTCGGCGCAGGTCGGCGACCTCGGCGGGCAGTCCGGGCAGCTCCGGCAGGGGCCGCGGGACCCGGGGCCGCTGCGGTCCGAGCAGTTGGCTGACGCTGTCCGCCGGGTACGGCAGGCGTCCCGCCAGGCAGTAGTGAAGAAGGACGCCGAGGGCGTAGATGTCGGCCGCCGGGGTCGCCGGAGCCCGGTGCAGCTGCTCCGGCGCCAGGTACGCCGGCGTACCGACCACGACACCGTCGGGCGTGGTGTCGGCGGCGCCGGCCGGGGTGGCGATGCCGAAGTCCAGCACCTTCACCCCCGACGGGGTGAGCATCACGTTGGCCGGCTTGATGTCGCGGTGCACGATGCCGTGGGCGTGCGCGGCGGCCAGCGCGGCGCCGACCTCCGCGCAGACGCGCACCGCGATCCGCCAGTCCAACGGGCCGGTGCGCAGGTGCGCGGCGAGGGTCTGTCCCTCGGCCAGCTCCATCACGATGTACGGCAGCTGGTGCCCCGTCCCGGTGTCGCAGGTGCCGAAATCGTGCACGCTCGCCACGTTGGGGTGCACCAGGCGGGCCGCCGACCGCGCTTCGGAGCGGATCCGCTCCACCGAGGCCGCCCCGTCCGGCTGACCCGGCGAGACCAGCTTCACCGCGACCTGCCGGTCCAGCACGGTGTCGTACGCCCGCCACACCTCCGACATCCCGCCGATGCCGATGCGCTGGTCGAGCCGGTACCGCCCGTCCAGCGTGCGCATCGACCGCCTCCTACCCCTCGTGCCGCTCCGCCACGGCGTGCGAAACCGTGGCCTGCGCACGGTACCCCGGGCCCGATCAGGGCAAACCCGCCTCGGACGGCGGCTGGTGCGTTAGCGTGCGAGCCGGGACGCCCGACGCGCCGGGCGGGCTGGAGGCGGAACGTGATGAGTGAAGTGACCGTACGTTTCGTCGGCGGTCCGGCCCACGACCTGGTCCGGTCGTTGCCGGCCGGCCCGGACGGCGCCCCGCCACGACTGTGGGTGCTGCGCCGCCCCCAGGAGGCGCCCACGCCGGCGGCGGACCATCTCTACGTGCGGCAACGCCCCGACGGCTCGGGAACCTGGTCCATGCGTTTCGTCCGAACCGACCCGGTCGGCGTGACCGAGTGACCCGACACCGACCGCGCCCCGGCCGGACCGCACAGCTGGCACACAGCAGCCACCCAAGCGCCACCAAGTGCGCGGCAGCACCATGGCATCCATGAGGATCGGGGGCGAGGCCGGACTGGACCGGGTGGAGCTGCGTCGACCGGACGGTGAGCCGGTCCGGGTGCTGGTCGTCGACGACGAGCCGACCCTGACCGACCTGCTGTCGATGGCGCTGCGCTACGAGGGCTGGCAGGTGCGTACGGCGGCCGACGGCATGGCGGCGCTACGCGCCGCCCGGCAGTTCCGACCCGACGCGGTGGTGCTCGACGTGATGCTGCCCGACCTGGACGGTCTCCAGGTGCTGCGCAGGCTGCGGGCGGACAACGACAGCGTGCCGGTGCTCTTTCTCACCGCCCGGGACGCGGTCGAGGAGCGCGTCGCCGGGCTGACCGTCGGCGGCGACGACTACGTGACCAAGCCGTTCAGCCTCGAGGAGGTCATCGCCCGGCTGCGCGCGCTGCTGCGTCGCTCCGGCTTCGCGGTGGCCACCCGTGCGGAGGCGGTGCTCACCGTGGGCGACCTGACCCTCGACGAGGACAGCCACGAGGTACGCCGGGACGGGCAACTGATCACCCTCACCGCCACCGAGTTCGAGCTGCTGCGGTACCTGATGCGCAACCCCCGCCGGGTGCTGAGCAAGGCACAGATCCTCGACCGGGTGTGGAACTACGACTTCGGTGGCCAGGCCAACGTCGTCGAGCTGTACATCTCGTACCTGCGGAAGAAGATCGACGCCGGCCGCCGGCCGATGATCCACACACTGCGCGGGGCCGGGTACCTGCTCAAGCCGGCGGAGTGACCGGGGTGCGCCGGTGGCTGGCCGGCTGGTCGCTGCGGACCCGCCTGGTGCTGACCCTGGTGGCGCTGCTCGCCGTGGTCAGCCTGGCCATCGGTGGTCTCACCACCGTGGCGCTGCGACAGTTCCTGATCTCCCGGGTGGACGAGCAGTTGCGCTTCACGCCCGGAGGGCGGCCCACCGCCGCGTGGGAGCCCGGCCCCGGCACCGGCCCGTGGGGCGATGTGCGGGTGCCGCGCGGCTTCCCGCCCGGCACGATCAGCGCCCAGGTCGTCGACGGCCGGGTCACCGAGGCGTGGACGCTTGTCGGTCGACAGGAGCAGTCGGTACCGGTCGACCAGGTGCGGGCGCTGGCCGAGGTGCCCACCGACGGCCGGGCACACAGCGTCGGCCTGGGCGAGCGGGGCGGCTACCGGGTGGTGGCCCGGCGGTCGGCCACCGGGACCGTGCGGGTGCTGGGCGTGCCGCTGGCCGGCGTGCGGGAGACCGTCTGGGCGCTGGTCGCCGCGCAGGCCGGGGTCACCGTGGTCGGCCTGCTGGTCGCCGGCACCGCCGGGGCGCTGATCGTCCGGGCCACGCTGCGTCCGCTGCGCCGGGTCGCCGCCACCGCCGCCCGGGTCAGTGAGCTACCGCTCGACCGGGGCGAGGTGGCGCTCTCCGACCGGGTGCCGGCCGCCGACACCGATCCGCGTACCGAGGTCGGTCAGGTCGGCGCCGCGCTCAACCGGATGCTCGGCCACGTCGCCGCCGCCCTCGCCGCCCGGCAGGCCAGCGAGACCCGGGTACGCCAGTTCGTCGCCGACGCCAGTCACGAACTGCGTACCCCCCTCGCGGCGATCCGTGGCTACGCCGAGGTGGCCCGCCGGGGCCGTGCCGAGGTGCCGACCGACGTGGCCCACGCGCTGCGCCGGGTCGAGTCGGAGAGCACCCGGATGACCAGCCTCGTCGACGACCTGCTGCTGCTGGCCCGGCTGGACTCCGGTCGACCTCTCGCGGTCGAACCGGTCGACCTCACCGCGCTGGTCGTGGATGCCGTCAGCGACGCGCACGTGGCCGGCCCCGAGCACCGCTGGCAGCTCGACCTGCCCGAGACGGTCATCCGGGTGCCCGGCGACCCCGCCCGGCTGCACCAGGTGCTGGCGAACCTGCTGGCCAACGCCCGGGTGCACACCCCGCCCGGCAGCACAGTCACCACCAGCCTGCGCCAGTCCGGCGACGCCGCCGAACTCAGCGTCACCGACGACGGCCCCGGCGTACCGCCCGAGCTGCGGCCCGAGGTGTTTGAACGCTTCGCCCGCGGCGACAGCTCCCGGTCCCGCGCCCACGGCAGCACCGGCCTCGGCCTGGCCATCGTCGCCGCCGTGGTGGAGGCGCACCACGGCACCGTCGCCCTGGACTCCCGGCCGGGCCGTACCGTCTTCACCGTCCGGCTGCCCAACTCCACAGCCGACGCATAGGCGAGGCACGGCGGCACGACAGCTCCCCGGCCGAGGCTGGCCGGCATGGACAGCACAGGCAACCCGTCGCACCCGTCCGGGGCACCCACCGCTTCACCCGACCCGTCGAGGCCCTCGACCGCCTGGCTACGGCCGGCCCTGGCCGCCTTGCTCCTGGCCACCGGGCTGCTCTACCTGTGGGGCCTGGGCGCCTCCGGCTGGGCCAACTCCTACTACGCCGCCGCGGCGCAGGCTGGCTCGCAGGACTGGACGGCCTTCTTCTACGGCTCGTCGGACGCGGGCAACTCGATCACCGTCGACAAGACACCCGCCTCGCTGTGGCTGATGGCGCTCTCGGTACGCCTGTTCGGGCTGAACACCTGGGCGCTGCTGGCGCCGCAGGCGCTCTGCGGGGTGGCCACGGTCGGCCTGCTGTACGCCGCAGTGCACCGTTGGTACGGGCCGATCGCCGGCCTGATCGCCGGCGGGGTGCTCGCCGTGACGCCGGTGGCCACGCTGATGTTCCGGTTCAACAATCCGGACGCGTTGCTGGTGCTGCTGCTGGTCGCCGCCGCGTACGCCACGGTCCGCGCCCTGGAGACGGCGAGCACCCGGTGGTTGGTGCTGGCCGGCGTCCTGGTCGGCTTCGGCTTCCTGACCAAGATGCTCCAGGCGTTCCTGGTGCTGCCGGTCCTCGCGGCGGTGTATCTGATCGCCGCCCCGACCACGCCGGGCCGCCGGCTCCGGCAGGTGCTGCTCGCCGGGCTGGCTGTGGTGGTGGCCGCCGGTTGGTGGGTGGCGGTGGTCGAACTGGTGCCCGCCGCGCACCGCCCCTACATCGGCGGGTCGCAGTCCAACAGCGTGTTGGAGCTGACCCTCGGCTACAACGGGCTCGGCCGGATCACCGGCACCGAGGTGGGCAGCGTCGGCGGTGGCGGCGGGCCGGGCGGTGGCGGCCCGTTCTCCGGGCAGGCCGGCCCGCTGCGAATGTTCGGCGGGCAGGTCGGTGGGCAGATCTCCTGGCTGCTGCCGGCCGCACTGATCCTGCTGGTGGCCGGGCTGGTGCTGGCCGGCCGGGCGGCGCGTACCGACCGGGCGCGGGCCGGGCTGCTGCTCTGGGGCGGCTGGCTGCTGGTCACCGGCGGGATCTTCAGCTACATGTCCGGCATCTTCCACGAGTACTACACGGTGGCGCTGGCACCGGCGGTCGCCGCGTTGGTCGGCATCGGCACGACCCTGCTCTGGCAGGCCCGCACCGTCGCGTCGAGGGGACGCCGGGTCGCCTCCACCCTGGTTCTCGCCGGCACCGTCGCCGTCACCGCGGTGTGGTCGGCGACGCTGCTGGGCCGTACCTCCGACTGGTACCCGTGGCTCCGTACCGCCGTCCTGGTCGGCGGGCTGGTCGCGGTGTCGACGCTGCTGCTGGCCCACCGGCTGGTCCGCCGCGCGGTCGTCCCGGCGTTGCTGGTCAGCGCGGTGGTGGCGCTGGCCGGACCGGCCGCGTACGCGATGCAGACCGCGGCGACCCCGCACACCGGCGCCATCCCGACCGCCGGTCCGCAGGCGCGCGGCGGTTTCGGGCCGGGCGGGGGCGGACGTTTCGCCGATGGCCCTGACGCCGGCCGCTTCGACGGCACCGGTCGGCCCGGCGACGGCCGGTCCGGCTTCGGCCCACCGGGCGCTGCCGACGGCACCGGCCAGCCCGACGGGCCGCCGACCACCGGCTCGACCGGCGGTGGCCGGACCCCCGGCGGTGTGGTCTCCGGTGGCCAGGTCCCCGGTGGGCCGCAGACGGCCGGGCGGACCGGAGCGAACCGTGGCGGCCCCGGTGGCCTGCTCGACTCGCGGGAGCCGAGCGCGGAACTGCGGGAGCTGCTGGAACGCGACGGCGACGACTACACCTGGATCGCGGCCACCGTCGGCTCCAACAACGCCTCCGGCTACCAGCTGGCCACCGGCCGGCCGGTGATGGCGGTGGGCGGCTTCAACGGCAGCGACCCGTCGCCCACCCTCGAGCAGTTCCAGCGGTACGTGGCCGACGGCAGGATCCACTGGTTTCTCGGCGGGGGTGGCTTCCGGGGCACCAACGGCGGCAGCTCCGCCTCCTCGGAGATCGCCGCCTGGGTCGCGGCGAACTTCCCGACGCAGACCGTCGACGGGATCGCCCTCTACGACCTGAGCAGCGGAAGGCGGGGGTGACCGCGATGATCACCTCGATCGGTTCCCGCGCCGCCGTACAGGCCCGGCCCGACGCCGCGAACCCGGTACTGGACGTCGTCGTCCCGGTCTACAACGAAGAGGTCGACCTCGGCCCCGGCGTCCGGCGACTGCACGCCCACCTGGCCGAGCACTTCCCGTACCCGTTTCGGATCACCATCGCCGACAACGCCAGCATCGACGGCACCTTGGCCGTCGCCGAGGCCCTCACCGTCGAGCTGCCCGAGGTTCGGGTACGGCACCTGTCCGCCAAGGGCCGTGGGCGGGCCCTGCGGGCGGCCTGGTCGGCGTCGGACGCGCCGGTGCTGGCGTACATGGATGTCGACCTCTCCACCGATCTGGCGGCGCTGCTGCCGCTGGTCGCGCCACTGATCTCGGGTCACTCCGACGTGGCCATCGGTACCCGGCTGGCGCGTACCGCCCGGGTGGTGCGCGGTGCTCGGCGGGAGATCATCTCCCGGACGTACAACCTGCTGCTGCGCGGCACCCTGGCCGTCCGGTTCTCCGACGCCCAGTGCGGGTTCAAGGCCATCCGGGCGGACGTGGCCCGCGAGCTGCTGCCACTGGTGCAGGACACCGGTTGGTTCTTCGACACTGAGCTGCTGGTGCTGGCGCAGCGGGCCGGGCTACGCATCCACGAGGTGCCGGTCGACTGGATCGACGACCCGGACAGCCGGGTGGACGTGGTGGCCACCGCCGTGGCCGATCTGCGCGGCATCGGTCGCCTCGGTCGGGCGCTGCTGACCGGCGCGCTGCCCCTGGCCGAGCTGAGAGCGCAGCTCGGTCGGGCTCCGCTGGCGACACCGCCGGAGCAGGCGCCTGCCGGGCTGCCCAGGCAACTGGTCCGGTTCGCCGCCGTGGGGGTGGTCAGCACCTGCGCGTACCTGCTGCTGTTCACGCTGACCCGGGGTGCGCTCGGCGCCCAGCCGGCGAACCTGCTGGCGTTGCTGCTCACCGCAGTGGCCAACACCGCCGCCAACCGGCGGCTCACCTTCGGCATAGCCGGACGCCGGCACGTCACCCGGCACCATGTGCAGGGACTGCTGGCGTTCGCGCTCGGCCTCGCGCTCACCAGCGGGTCACTGGCCATCCTGCACGCGGCCGCCACCCCGGACCGGGCGGTGGAACTGGCGGTCCTGCTTGCGGCAAACCTCGCCGCCACAGCCCTGCGCTTCACCCTCCTCCGCCTAGCCATGCACCACCACCCCTAACACCCACCCACCCCGCCCCACCCACCCACCCAGCCCGTGTTGATCATGAGGTTAGCGGCACTTTTCAAGATCAAACTTGCCGCCAACCTCATGATCAACAGGATGAAGCGGGGTGGGGTGCGGGGGGGGGTGGGAAATGAGGTGGGGGAAGTGGGCGGTTGTGCCCGACTGGGGGCGATGAGCGGCGTACGGTGGCATAGGTCCGGCCAGGCCGTCTGAATCCTCAATGTGAGCTTAGGGCGGTGGTGTCGGTTGTGACGGCAGAGGGAAGGAGCGGTCGGTGAACCACCTGGCCTACCTGGACGCGGGATCCGGCAGCCTCATCGTGCAGGCGGTGGTCGGCGGGATCGCCGGGATCGCGGTGGCGGCCAAGCTCTACTGGCGCAGGCTCGTCAGCCGGTTCCGCCGCCAGCCCACCGACCAGAGCTGACCCGACCCGATGGTGATGCCAGACCTGGGCCGGCCGCCGCGACCGGCCCCGCTCGACGTCGACCCTCGACCGGAGCCGGGATCCTTCCGCGACCCGGCCAACCGGATCTTCCACGCCGGCGACGACGTGCTGCGCGCGCTCGACCGGACCGCCGCCGCCGACTGGCGTGCCCTCGTCGCCAGCAGCTTCTTTCCGCCGTTGCTCACCGCCGGCAAGGTCTGCGGCACCGAGGAGCTGCCGGCGGAGTCGCCGTTGCGGGAGCTGCCGACCGCTCCGAAGTCGCCGGGCTGGGTGACGGTGCTGCGGCACGAGCGCGTCCCGTTCGTCTCGCACCCGTACGAATGGTCCTTCGCGATGCTGCGCGACGCCGCGCTGCTGCACCTGGAGATCCTCCGGGCCGCCCTGCCGGCGGGCTTCACCACCAAGGACGGCTCGGCGTACAACCTCCAGTGGCGCGGCACCGAGCCGGTCTTCATCGACGTGGGGTCGTTCACCCCGCTGCGCGACGGTGAACCCTGGGCCGGCTACCGACAGTTCTGTCAGACGCTGCTCTACCCGCTGATGCTCGGCGCCCACCTGGGGCTGGCCTTCCAGCCGTGGCTGCGGGCCCAGGTCGACGGCATCGAGCCGGAGCAGATGGGACCACTGTTCCGGGGCGTCCGTCGGCTGCTGCCCGGGGTGCTCACCCACGTCCACCTGCACGGCTCGGTGCAGCGCCGCAGCGCCGCCACCAGCACCGCCGACGTACGTGCCCAGTTGCGCGACGCCGGGTACACCCGTGAGCTGGCCGTGGCCACCGTGCGGGGGTTGGAGAAGCTCGTCCGCCGCCTGGACCATCAGCCGGCGGCCACCCACTGGGTCGACTACCAGCACACCTGCGGCTACACCGGCGACGACCGGGCGGGCAAGGAGCGTTTCGTCGTCGCCGCGCTGAGCGCCGCCGGTCGGCGCCGGCTCGTGCTCGACCTGGGCGCCAACGACGGACGGTACGCCCGGCTCGCCGCCCGGCACGCCGACTACGTGGTCGCCGTCGAGCAGGACCCGGCGGTGGTCGACCGGCTGTACCGCATGCTGCGGGGCGAGGGCGAACGGCACGTGCTGCCGCTGGTGATGGATCTGGCCGACCCGTCCCCCGGCGGTGGCTGGCGCGGGATCGAGCGGGCCTCGTTCGCCGCCCGGGCCAACGCGGACACGGTGCTCGCCCTGGCCCTGGTGCACCACCTGGCGATCGGGCGAAACGTGCCGCTGCCGGAGGTGCTGACCTGCCTCGCCGGCCTCGCCGCACCCGGCGGCCGGCTGGTGGTCGAGTTCGTCCACCCGGACGACCCGATGGCCGCCCGGCTGCTGGCCAACAAGCCGGACGGCATCTTCCCCGACTACCGGCGGGACGCCTTCGAGACGCTGCTCGCCGAACACGGCACCGTCGAGGACCGCCTGGAGTTGCCCTCGGGCACCCGCACCCTGTACCGGGTGGCGCTTCCGTGACCGACCGCCCCACCACCGGTGCCGGCCTACCCGACCCCGGTGCCGGCCTACCCGACCCCGGTGCCGGCGCACCCGACCCCGGTGCCGCACGTCCGGACACCGCGAGCGGTGACGATCCGGCGCCACGAGGACCCGTCCACGCCGGACCGATCGGAGCGCCGGTCAACCGCCGGCGAGGGTGGCGGGGCCGGGCCGGCTGGCGGGCCGAGGGCCGGCGGCTGCTGGAGGTCACCGCACTGGTCGGATTGGTGGTCACCCAACCGCTGCTGGACATCCTCGGCCGCAGCCCGGACTTCTTCCTGTTCCACCGCGCCGACCGGGGTGAGATCCTGCTGCTGGTGGCCCTGGTCGCGGTGGTGCCGACGGTGGCGCTCGGGCTGGTGGGTCTGCTCGCCGGTCTGGCCGGAGCCGCGGCGCGCGCAGTGACGCACAGCCTGCTGCTCGGGCTGCTGGTCGCCGCGCTGGCGGTGCAGGTGGGCCGGCACACCACGCCGCTGCGGGGCGTACCGCTGCTGCTGGTGGCGGCGACGGTCGGTGCCGGCGCGGCCGTCGCCCACCGGCGCTGGACGGCCCTCGGCCGGGCGCTGCGACTGGCGGCCGTCGGACCGCCGATCTTCGTCGGGCTGTTCCTGTTCGCCTCGCCGACCGGGCCGGTGGTGCTGCCGCTCGGCGACGGCGGCGTGGCGGGCACGGCGACCGGCAACCGGCACCCGCCGGTGGTCATGCTGATCCTCGACGAGCTTCCGCTGGTCTCCCTGCTCGACGCCGCCGGTGGCGTCGACGCGGCCCGGTTCCCGCACTTCGCCGAGCTGGCCGCCGCCTCGACCTGGTATCGCAACGCGACCGGAGTCAGCGGATGGACACCGTACGCGCTGCCGGCGATGCTGACCGGCCGCTACCCGGCGGAGCCGTTCGCCCCGCACTACTCGCACTACCCGGACAACCTCTTCACCGCCTTCGGCGGGCTCTACGACATCCGCGCGGAGGAGAGCATCACCCGGCTCTGCCCACCGAGCCGCTGCGAGCAGCCGGTCACGCCGGAGCAGGGGGTCGGTGTGCTGGTGCGGGAGACGGCAGGGCTGCTGCGTCAGCTGACCGCGCCGCACGACAGTCGGATCGACCCGGAGGACTCCTACCGCGAGCGCACCGCGGAGGAGGCCGGTATCGACGCCGCCGAGCCGGTGCCGACCGACCCGAAGTTCCGCTGGGACAGCCTCAACGTCAACCAGCCGGCCCGGTTCACCAGCTTTCTCAACGGACTGACCCCGTCGGCGCGACCGACGCTGCACTTCCTGCACCTGTTGATGCCCCACTCGCCGTGGGCGTTCCTGCCGTCCGGCGCGCGGTACGAGGCCCCGGAGGACTTCCCCAACGAGGGTGACGGCTGGGTGGACCTGGCCCGCGCCCGGCATCTCGCCCAGCTCGGCTACACCGACCGGCTGATCGGCGAGACGATGCGTACGCTGCGCGCCAGCGGCCTGTGGGACGAGGCGCTGGTGGTGGTCACCGCCGACCACGGGGTCAGCTTCACCAAGGGGGTGCAGGGGCGCGGCGAGGACGCGATCCGGGCCGCCGCCGACGAGGTGGCCTGGGTGCCGCTGTTCGTCAAGACACCCGGCCAGCGCGGTGGGCGGGTCGACGACCGCAACTGGCAACACGTCGACCTGCTGCCGACGGTCGCCGAGGAGGCCGCCATCAGGCTGCCCTGGCGGGTCGACGGTCGGTCCGCCCTGCAGGCGCCCCGCACCGACGCGGGCAAGGTCTTCTACGACCGGCCGTCGCAACCGATGCCGATCAGCGGCGGGGTGCCGGTCGCGCCGCCACCGGCACCCCCGCACCGGCTGGTCGGCACCGCCGTGGGTGCGGCTCCGGCCGCCGGCAGCGCCCGGGTCGGCGGGCTGGGCGCCTTCCGCGCCGTCGATCCCGACGAGGGTGTGCTGCCCGGCATGATCTGGGGGACCGTCGGCGACGAGGTCACCGACGGCACCGAACTGGCGGTGGCCGTCAACGGTACGGTCGCGACGGTGGTGCCGGTGGTCGCCCCGGATCCGGGCGGCCGACGCTTCGCGGCCCTGCTCGCCGACGACCGTCTCTTCCGGGCCGGCGCCAACCGGCTCGATCTCTACCTGGTCGGCCCCGACGGTCGGTTGCGTCAGCTGTCGATCTCCTGACCGGCCGGACGGCGCGGCCGGTACGTGCCGTTTCGGTCCCGATCACGTCGCCTGGTTGCACATTACGTGTGCCTTTCGTGGCTTTCCGTCCCCGTCGTCCGGGTTTCCCAGCGCTTCGGTCGGGAATCGGGTGACGCATGCCTCACCGCCGAACCACGAGGGGCGGTGTTGCCGCAACCGCAATTACGGTAGAAGCGAAGGCAATTCAACGTAGATCTGCCGGCGAAGCGAGGAACCACATGACGGAAGTCAAGCTCGATCACCCCGGCGGGCAGCTGTCGATGCCGGTACATTCCGCGGTCGAGGGCCCCGGCGGGATCGGTGTGGGCAAGCTGCTGAAGGAAACCGGGCTGACGACGTACGACCCGGGGTTCGTCAACACCGCCGCCTGTTCGTCCGCGATCACCTACATCGACGGTGACGCGGGCATCCTGCGTTACCGGGGCTATCCGATCGAACAGCTGGCCGAGAAGAGCTCCTTCCTGGAGGTCTCCTACCTGCTGATCTACGGCGAGTTGCCGACCACCCAGGAACTGACCGAGTTCACCGAGCGGATCCGTCGGCACTCCCTGCTGCACGAGGAGATGCGGCGCTTCTTCGACGGCTTCCCCCGGGAGGCCCACCCGATGGCGGTGCTCTCCTCGGCCGTCAGCGCCATCTCCACCTTCTACCAGGACAGCCTCGACCCGTTCGACGCCGAGCACGTGGAGATGTCCACGGTCCGGCTGATGGCGAAGGTGCCCACCATCGCCTCGTACGCGTACAAGAAGGCGATCGGGCAGCCGCTGCTGTATCCGGAGAACTCCCTGGGTTACGTGGAGAACTTCCTGCGGATGACGTTCGGTGTGCCGGCGGAGCCGTACGAGGTGGACCCGGTGATCGCCCGGGTGCTGGACATGCTCTTCGTGCTGCACGCCGACCACGAGCAGAACTGCTCCACCTCGACGGTGCGGCTGGTGGGCTCCAGCAACGCCAACCTGTTCGCCTCGGTCTCGGCCGGCGTCAACGCGCTGTTCGGCCCGCTGCACGGCGGCGCCAACCAGGCGGTGCTGGAGATGCTGGAGCGCATCCAGGCCGACGGCGGCGACGTGCAGTCGTTCGTCCGCAAGGTGAAGGACCGCCAGGACGGCGTCAAGCTGATGGGCTTCGGCCACCGGGTCTACAAGAACTACGACCCGCGGGCCGCGATCGTGAAGCAGGCGGCGCAGGACGTGCTCGGCCGGATGGCCAAGCCGGATCCGCTGCTGGACATCGCGATGCAGCTGGAGGAGATCGCCCTCGCGGACGACTTCTTCGTCTCGCGCAAGCTCTACCCGAACGTCGACTTCTACACCGGCCTGATCTACAAGGCCATGGGCTTCCCGACGAAGATGTTCACCGTGCTGTTCGCCCTGGGTCGGCTGCCGGGCTGGATCGCCCAGTGGCGCGAGATGATCAACGACCCGGAGACCAAGATCGGCCGTCCGCGGCAGGTCTACACCGGTTCCGCCGAGCGGAACTACCTCCCCGTCGAGCAGCGCTGACCGCGAGCAACCCGACCCAGTCGCACAACGACGGCCGCCGCACCCGGATCACGGGTACGGCGGCCGTCGTCGTGCGGTGTTCAGTGCGCCGGATGACCGTCGTCGTCCTGACCGGCGGTGGTGGGCAGGTCGCCGAGCACCTCGTTGATGACGTGGATGCGGGCGGCACCGGCCCGGTAGTCGGCGCACACCGTTTCGGCCTGGTCGCCGAGGCGGGCGCCCGGCCCGACACCGGTGACGGTGAGGCGGGTGCCGGCGACCGTGGTCACCGTGCCGGCGGCGACCAGCCCGGCCACCGGCAGCGCCCCGGCGACCAGATGATCGCGCAGCAACCCGCGCAGCTCGTCGGTGTCGCGCAGCAGCAGCTCGTCGAGATTGGTCCGGGAGAACTTGCCGGCGAACGCGTCGTCGGTGGGAGCCAGGATGGTCACCTCCCGCGTCAACTCCTCGGCGAGGCCGGTGGCGCGTACCGCCGCCTCGAAGGTGGTGAGCACGGGAATCCACCGCAGCGCCTCGCCGGCGGGCTGGTCGGCGAGCGAGGCGGGGTTGCCCGGTTCGGCGCCGGCGGGCAGCAGATCGCACAGCGGCCCGGTCACGGTGGTTCCGGTCGGCCCGGCTTCGGCCGCGCCGGTGCCGCCGTCGGCGGTGCCACCGACCACGACGAGCAGCACGGCGGCGAGGGCGGCACCGGCGATCGGCAGGGTCCGGCGCAATGCCGGCCTCGCGGTCGCGGAGTCGGTGTCGGTCATGGTGTCTCCACTCCTGCGTCGGGACGTACCGGCGGGCCGGGCGCGGGTCCGGCCCGCCGGTACGACAGGGGTCAGGCTCGACGGATCACAGCCGCGCGCACTGGTTGAACCGTGGGCCGCTGACCGCGTTGGCGACCTCGATGTTCACCGGGGCGGCGGTGTTGCCGGTGCAGCCCAGGGGACCGTTGACAGTGTTGCCGGCCAGCAGCGGGGCGACGCCCGCGCTGTTGACCACGTTGACCGGGCCGCTGATCCGATTGCCGACCAGCAGGACCGGACCGGTCGTGCCGGTGACGTTCACCGGGCCGTTGACGGTGCTGGCGGTCAGCACGAAACCGGCCGCGCCGCCGGCGTCCACCGGACCGTTGATCGAGCCACCGTTGACGATCAGGGTGGCGCCGGGCCGGACCCGGACCGGACCCCGGACGGTGGCGTCGGCGAGGCAGGCCACGCCGGTGACCGTCAGCGGGCCGTTGTGGGTGCCGGTGAGCGTGGGCGCGATCCGCTCTCCGGCCACCAGGCCCTCGGCGGCCTGCTCGTCGAGCAGCAACGGCACCAGCCCCCGCTCCGGCTGGGACAGCGGTACGAGGTACCCGCCAGCCACCTTGACCACCCGCCAACCGTGCGCGGCGAGCCGCTCGGCCACCGTGGTCCGCCGGCCCGCCGGACCATCGGTACGCGCACCGTGGTACTGCTCCTCGGTGAGCTTGTACGCGCACGGCGGCTGCGCCAGGATCTGGTCCGCACTCGGTGCGTCCAGCGGCGGCGGTGTGTCACCCGGGTGCGGCGCCGGGTACGCCTCGATCGGGCGTGAGCCCCGGAAGACGATCCGGCCAGTGTTCGCCGACTGGAACCTGATCGCCTCGGCGCGGGCGGCGGTGATGGCACCGACGTTCGCCCCGTGATACGCGAGGAACTGGTGGAACGTCCACAGTGCCGAGTACGTCTTGCGCCGGCGGTTGTTGGCGGTGTTGCCCTCGTCCGGCCGCGTCGGCCCGCCCGAACTGCGCAGCTCCAGCAGGGAGTTGACCACGTTCTTCAGCCCGAGGGTGTTGCGCAGGATGGTCTCCTCGCCCAGACCGACGTTGGCCCCGGTGCACCCGTACGGGCAGGCCCACCAGCCATCCTGGGCGCCCTGGGTGTACATGTGTCCCTCGATCATGTGCTGCGACTGGTCGAAGATCCCCTGCGCGACGTTCTGGTGCCGGGGCGGCAGCATCGGCAGGTCACCGGTGTTGGAGTTGCCGTACTCGTGACCGTCGTAGCTGGCGATCGGCCGGTAGTCGCGGACCATCTCGACGAACGCCTGGGTCTCCGGCTGGCGGATCAGCGAGTAGTCCCGGTTGAGGTCCTGCCCGGTGGAGTTGCCCCGGCTGTTGGCCGCCCGACCGTCGCCGTTGATCGTCGGGACGATCAGCATGGTGGTCCTCGACAGCAGGCCGAGCGTGGTCGGGTCGTCGGTGAACGCCAACTGCCGCGCCATGATCAGGCATGCTTCGCGGTCACCGGGCTCGTTGCCGTGCACGTTGCAGTTGACCACCAGGGGGTTCGTCGCGGCCACCGCCTCCGGGGTGGCCGGTGGGGTGGGGTGACCGATGACGAACATGTTGATCGGCCGGTCCTGCACGGTGCGGCCGATCTCGACCACCCGCACCCGGTCGCTCAGCTCGTCGATCGCCGAGGTGTAGGCGTACTCGTCGACGTCGTCCGTGTACTGCGCGCCCAGCGTGGTCTCCCACTGGGTACGCAGGCCCTGGCCGGGCACGTCCGGGTCACCCCAGTGCCCCCGGGTGATGTCGCTGACCGGGGCCGAGTACGGCTGCGCGGTGCCGTCGAGGCGGGCGCGGACCCGCCACTGCAACCGGTTGCCGGGGGCGAAGCCGGCGTCGGCGAAGGTCGGCTCCGAGTTGTTGATCTGCCGGTTGGGCCGCCAGACGCCGACGATCACCGGCGCTCCGGTGGCGGTACCGTCCTCGGCGACCGGGGTGCGCTCGATCTGGTAGTCGGTGGCCTCGTCGACCGGGGTCCAGGCCAGGGTCGCGTACCCGTCGCCCGGCACCACGGTCAGGCCCTGCACCTGGTTCGGCTCGGCGGCCGTCGTAGCCCGGGCGGGTTGCGCGGTCGCCGCGAGGGTGACGGCGAGGAGCGCGGAGAAGACACCGGCCGTTGTCCGTCTGTATCTCAAGGGGATCTCCAAACAGGAGGGATGGCTGGGTACGCACAGCACACCCGCCCCCACCCGGCCACGGGGTCGCGAGCTGGGATTCTTGAGGATGCTCTGAGGTTGCCGGCGACCGGTCGGCCAGTCAGGTGGCGCGCAGCCGGTAGCCGACGCCACGAACCGTCTCCACCAGACCCGGATCGTCCAGCTTGCCGCGCAGCGCGGCGACGTGGACGTCCAGGTTGTGCCGGGTGGCCCAGGTGGTCTGCCAGACGTCGAGCTGCAACCGGTCCCGGGGCACCACCGTGCCCGCCTGCCGGGCCAGGGCCACCAGCAGGTCGAACTCCTTACGGGACAGGCCGACCTCGCGATCACCGACCCGTACCCGCCGGGCGTCCACGTCGATGCGCAGCACGCCGACCCGCAACGTGGTCGCCGGCCGGACGGTACGGGCGGTGCGCCGCATCACCGCCTCGATGCGCGCCTGCAACTCGACCATCGAGAACGGCTTGACCACGTAGTCGTCGGCGCCGGCCCGCAGCCCGGCCACCCGGTCGTGCTCCTCCGCCCGGGCGGTCACCGCGATGATCGCGACCCCCTCGTCGTGCTGGCGGATCCACCGACACACCTCCAGACCGTCCCGGTCGGGCAGGCTCATGTCGAGCAGCACCAGGTCGACCGGATCGGCCTCGACCGCCTCGGCGGCCGTCACCGCCTGGACCACGTCGTGCCCCCGCCGCCGCAGCGCCGACGCGAGCCCCGCCGAGACGCGCAGGTCGTCTTCCACCAGGAGCACCCGCACCCGCGCCCTCCTCGGACCGCACCGCTGCTGGATGCCTGCGAGTGTGTCGGATGCGCAGCCGTGCCGACCAGTGTGGACACAAGATCGTAACGGCAGACTGAACTACCCGAACAGGTCTGGTGGCACCCGGCGGGTGCGGTCCCACGTGCCGCCCGGCGGTGTGCCCGCCGGGCGGGTCAGCCGACGGCGGCCTTCAGCACCCAGGACGTCACCCGGGGATGGCCGGCCAGCTCGGCCCGGCCGGTGCACCACAGCAGCACATCGACCGGATCCCCGGCCGGGGCCTGCGGAAAGAGCCGGGCGAGCACCGCCGCGCACAGCTCCGCCGGTGGCCGCCAGTCGATGCCGAGCCCCTGGGCGATGTCCCAGGTGTGCACGAGCGTCTCGTTGACCCCGAGTGCGGCGAAGCCACCCGGGTCGGTCGCCCCCCAGTGCCAGCCACGGGCGGCCGGATCCGCAGCGCCGACCGCGTCGCCCAACAGCCGCCCGCAGGCGGTGACCACGGCGAGAACATCGCGCGGCGCGGCGTCGTCCCGGACGACCAGGTCGAACGGCAGGTAGGCCTCGTCCGGCCGGGCCGCGACCTGACCCGCGTACGCCAGCAGGTCGTGCGCGACGTGGGCCGCTGTCGTCCAGCAACTCCACTCCAGGGTGCCCGCCCGGTGCTCCCGCCAGTCCCGCGACACGTGCGGCGTGAGCGCCCGCACCATCTCGGCCACCGCCTGGTCGACTTCGCCACCGTCCATCCCCGTCATGTCCACCATGCTGCCAGTCGCCCTGCCGGCCGGCGGCCCCGTCTTCTCCGGGGCTGCCGCACCAACCGGATGGGCGGTACGGTGCCGCCCATGAGTCAGCAGCTGCGGGTCCGACCGGTCTCGCTCGGTGAGCGCGTGGTACTGGCGGCCCAACTGTTGATGCTGGCCACCGTGCTGATCGGCAGTTTCGGTGTGCTGCTCACGGCCGCCCTGCGCGTCGACGACCTGCCGGCGCTGCTGAGCCCGGGGGTGGAGCGGTTGGGTGATCCGAAGGACTCCCTCCCGCCGGTCGGCCCCGACTCGGCGTGGAATCCACTGCTCTGGGCCTTCGAACTCAGCCGCGTGGTGGCGATGTTCGTTCATCCGCTCGCCGCGATGGCTCTGCTCCTCGGGCTGGTGTCCCTCGTCCGCACCAGGCTGATCGGCGATCGGCCCACGTTCCGCTGGCTCGCCATCGGCACCGCCCTGTGGTGCGCGACAGCCGTCCTCTCGCTGACCCCGTACGGCATGCAACTGCACCACTGGCTGCTCGACTAGGGGTTTGCCGACGGCGGTCGTGAGCGAGTGCTGTCGGTCGGGATTGCTACCGGATGACAAGAGAGGGATGCACGGCATGGGTGACGAGGAGAAGAACGCGCTGTCGATGTTCCTGAAGGCGCAGCGGGTGAGCGTCCTCGCGATCATCGACGGGCTCGACGCGACGGCCCTGACCACCGCCGTGCTGCCCTCCGGGTGGACGCCGCTGGGTCTGGTGGAGCATCTCGGCTACGCCGAGCGGCACTGGTTCCAGGAAATCATGTTCGGCTCGGCCGAGCCGCTGACCTGGCCCGACGACGACCACGTGCCGCTGACCACGCCCCGACCGCGCTCGGTGGTGCTGGAGTTCTACCGGGCCCAGTGCGAGCGGTCCGACGCCGTCCTCGCCGGCACGCCGCTGTCCGCGCCGGTACGCGAGCGGCACCCCGGTCCGCTCGGAGAGGAGATCACCGACCTGCGGCGCGTCGTCCTGCACATGATCGAGGAAACCGCACGTCACGCGGGTCATCTCGACGCGGCGCGCGAGCTGCTCGACGGCAGGACCGGCCTCGGGCCCCGATAGCCGCCACCCGATCGCCGGTGGGTCAGCGCCCCGACCCGGTCGAGGTCCGGGTCGGGGCGCACGCAAGCGCGAGTGGTAGAAGGGGTCAGCGCAGGCCGGCGGCGGCGAGCAGGTTGCCGTCCGGGATCGCCGGCAGGGCCCGCCCGTGCGCCATCTGCCGTGCCGCGCGGTCGGCGGTGAACGCCGGTGCCTGGACGATCGCCGAGGCGTACGTCGAGGCGGTACGGCTGGCGATGGCCGCCCAGCCGTACCGGTCGTGCACCATGGCCCGGGCCCGGCGGGCCAGCGTCCGGGCGCGTTCGGCGTCGGACAGCAGGGTGTGCACCGCGTCGGTGAGCGCGTCCGGGTCGTGCGGCCGGAAGGTGACCCCGGTGACGCCCGGCTCGACGATCTCGGCCAGCCCGCCGGTCTCGGCGACCGCCAGCGGCGCGCCGGCGGCGGCACCCTCCAGCGCGACCATGCCGAACGGCTCGTAGATGCTGGGCACGGCGAAGCAGTCCGAGGCGGCCATCACCGCGGGCAGGTCGGTGCCGCCGAGGAAGCCGGGCAGGCTGACCGTGCCGGCGAGGCCGAGCCGATGCACGTCGGCCTCCAGCTCACTCCGGTACGGTCCGTCGCCGACGATCACCGCGCGCAGCCCCGGGTGCCGCTCCCGCAGCCGGGGCAGCCCGGCGATGAGGTGCTGCACGCCCTTCTCGTACACCAGGCGGCCGGCGAACGTGACCAGCGGACCGTCCCCGGCGAACCGGGCCCGCGCCGCCGCCACGGCGGCGGCGGAGACCCGCCAGCGGTGCGGCTCGACCCCGTTGGGCACCACGTCGACCCGCCCGTTCGGCACGCCGAACAGGCCGGTCACCTCGTCGCGCATGTAGCCGGAGCAGACGATGACCCGGTTCGACTCGCCGCCCAGCCAGTGCTCCACCCCGTGGATGGTGCGGTTCATCTCCTCGGGCAGCCAACCCTGGTGCCGGCCCGCCTCGGTGGCGTGGATGGTGGTGACCAGCGGCAGGTCGAGGTGGTCGCGCAGGGTCATCGCGGTGTGCGCGACGAGCCAGTCGTGGGCGTGGATCACGTCGTAGCCGCCGGTGGCGGCGGCGCGCAGCGCGGCCCGGGTCAGGGTGTGGTTGAACGCCATCGTCCAGGCCAGCAGCGAGCTGGTGGCCAGTGGGAACGTCACCGGGTCCTCGGCGGCGCGCACGACGCGCACCCCGTCGACGTACTCCTCCAGCGGGGCGCCGTCGGTGTGGCGGGTGACGACGGTGACCTGGTGACCGGCGGCGGCCAGGGCCACCGACAGGGCGTGCACGTGTCGACCCAGCCCGCCGACGAGCACCGGCGGGTACTCCCACGACAGCATCAGGATGCGGCGGGGCTGCGACCCGACGGTGGGACCGGACGACGCCGGGACCTGGGGACGCGAGGTGAGCGTGGGGCGGTGGACGCGGTCCGGAGCGGTGGCGGTCCGTCCGCCGACCCGCAGGGTGGTCACATCAGTCTCCGTCCGTGCAGGAAGGAACGCGCCGACGTCGGTGGCGGCGAGCGGGCAGGGTTGGGTTTCGGACACGCGTGAGCGCGCCGGCGGTGCGAGGATCTGGTAGGCGCGCGGACGACGCGCCCGCGAACAAGGAAACGTCATGACGGCCGATCCCGCATCTCGAAGAGGGCCTCAGTGACCGACGACACCGCAGGGTTCATCTGCACTCGGTCGCGCGGACACCGGGCATTCACCCGATCGGATGGATTGGCGGTGGACCGTGCGGGGCATTACGGCCGCGCGCATCACCGGTGGCTCCGGCGGGTGCGCTCATGGTGCGGGCGCGCTCATGACATGTGGGCCGAAGGAGCGAGATGCAGGTCTGGCCGGGCGAGCGATACCCCCTCGGGGCGACCTACGACGGGATGGGCACCAACTTCGCGATCTTCTCCGAGGTGGCGGAGAAGATCGAACTCTGCCTCTTCGACGAGTGGGACGTGGGCCACGAGCGCCGGGTCGAGCTGCGGGAGGTCGACGCGTACGTCTGGCACGCGTACATCCCGGGGGTAGGGCCGGGCCAGCGCTACGGCTACCGGGTGCACGGCCCGTACGACCCGGCCAACGGGCTGCGTTGCAACCCGGCCAAGCTGCTCATCGATCCGTACGCCAAGGCCATCGACGGTGACGTGCGGTGGGATCCGGCGGTCTACGACTACGTCCACGGCGACCCCGAGCGGATCAACACCGACGACTCGGCGCCGTACATGCCGAAGTCGGTGGTGGTGAACCCCTACTTCGACTGGGGCAACGACGCGCCACCGCGTATCCCGTACCACCACTCGGTCATCTACGAGGCCCACGTCCGCGGGCTGACCATGCGGCTGCCCGGCATCCCCGAGGAGCTGCGCGGCACGTACGCCGGCATCGCCTCGCCCCCGATGATCGAACACCTGACCCGGCTCGGGATCACCGCCATCGAACTGATGCCGGTGCACCAGTTCGTCAACGACCACCGCCTGACCGACCTCGGGCTGCGCAACTACTGGGGCTACAACACCATCGGCTTCTTCGCCCCGCACCACGCGTACTCGGCCCTGGGGCACCTGGGCCAGCAGGTGCAGGAGTTCCGGGGCATGGTCAAGGCGTTGCACGCCGCCGGTATCGAGGTGATCCTCGACGTGGTCTACAACCACACCGCCGAGGGCAACCACCTGGGCCCCACGTTGAGCTTCAAGGGGGTCGACAACCCCAGCTACTACCGGCTGTCCGAGGAAGACCGACGTTACTACGTCGACTACACCGGCACCGGCAACAGCCTCAACGTCCGCAGCCCCCACTCCCTGCAACTGATCATGGATTCGTTGCGGTACTGGGTGACCGAGATGCACGTCGACGGCTTCCGCTTCGACCTGGCCGCCACCCTGGCCCGCGAGTTCTACGAGGTGGACCGACTCTCCACCTTCTTCGAGGTGGTGCAGCAGGACCCGGTGGTCAGCCGGGTGAAGCTGATCGCCGAGCCGTGGGACGTCGGCCCCGGCGGCTACCAGGTCGGCAACTTCCCGCCCCAGTGGACCGAGTGGAACGGCAAGTACCGGGACACCGTCCGCGACTTCTGGCGTGGTGAACCGGCCACCCTCGCCGAGTTCGCCTCCCGCATCTCCGGCTCCGCCGACCTCTACCAGGACGATGGCCGCCGCCCCTTCCACAGCATCAACTTCGTCACCTGCCACGACGGGTTCACCCTCAACGACCTGGTGTCGTACAACGACAAGCACAACGAGGCCAACGGCGAGGACAACCGCGACGGCGAGAGCCACAACCGCTCCTGGAACTGCGGCGTCGAGGGCGACACCGACGACCCCGGGGTGCTCGGCCTGCGCGCCCGGCAGCGCCGCAACTTCATCGCCACCCTGCTGCTGTCGCAGGGCGTACCGATGATCGGTCACGGCGACGAACTGGGCCGCACCCAGCGGGGCAACAACAACGCCTACTGCCAGGACAGCGAACTGGCCTGGATCGACTGGGACGACGCCGACACCGAGTTGCTCGACTTCACCCGCCGGCTCGTCGAGTTCCGCCGCCAGCACCAGGTGTTCCAGCGTCGCCGCTTCTTCACCGGCCTGCGGGTGCACGGCCGCGAGGTCGACGAGCCGCTGCCCGACCTGGCCTGGTACACCCCCGACGGGCGGGAGATGACCGGCGAGGACTGGGGCAACGACTTCGGTCGCTCGGTGGCGCTCTTCGTCAACGGCGAGGGCATCCGGGAACGCGGCCAGTACGGCCAACGCCACCACGACGCCTCGTTCTGGCTCTGCTTCAACGCCCACGACGCGCCGCTGGACTTCACCCTCCCGCCGGTCGAGTTCGGCCAGCGTTGGGAACTGGTGATCAGCACCGCCGAACCGGACCAGGACAAGAGGACCACCGTGGAGGCCGGCGGCACGCTCTGCGTACCGGACCGCTCCCTGCTGGTGCTGGAGAGGGTGGCCTGACATGCCCGCGAAGCCCGTCACCGCCACCTACCGGGTGCAGGTGCGCCCCGGCTTCGACCTGGACGCCACCGCCGACCTCGCCGGCTACCTCGCCGACCTCGGCGTCACCCACCTCTACAGCGCGCCGCTACTGGCCGCCGCCCCGGGCAGCGCGCACGGCTACGACGTCGTCGACCACCGGCAGGTCAACCCGGAACTCGGCGGCGAGGCCGGCCGGCAGCGGCTGCTGCGGGCGCTGCGCGACGCCGGTCTCGGTCTGGTCGTGGACATCGTGCCCAACCACGCCGGAGTGGCCGTGCCGGCAGCCAACCCGGCCTGGTGGGACCTGCTGCGCCGGGGCCGCGAGTCGGCGTACGCCGGCTGGTTCGACGTCGACTGGCAGCGGGGGCGGCTGCTGCTGCCGGTGCTCGCCGACACCCCCGACGCGCTCGACGACCTCAAGCTCGCCGACGGGGAGCTGCGCTACCACGAGCACCGCTTCCCGGTCGCCGACGGCACCGGCGACGGCACCGCCCGCGAGGTGCACGACCGGCAGCACTACGAGCTGGTGTCCTGGCGACGCGGCGACGCCGAACTGACCTACCGCCGGTTCTTCGCCGTCTCCAGCCTGGCCGGGCTGCGGGTGGAGGACCCGGACGTGTTTGCCGCCACCCACGAGCTGATCCTGGCCTGGACGGCGGCCGGCGAGGTCGACGGCATCCGGGTCGACCACCCCGACGGGCTGCGCGACCCCGCCGGCTACCTGGCCCGGCTGCGGGAAGCCGCCCCCGACGCCTGGCTGATCGTGGAGAAGATCCTGGAGTACGGCGAGGAGCTGCCCGGCTGGCCGGTCGACGGCACCACCGGCTACGACGCGCTGGGCGCCGTCGGCGGGCTCTTCGTCGACGGCGACGCCGAGGCCGACTTCACCGCCCTGGACACCCGCCTCGCCGGCCGGGCCACCTCCTGGGCCGACCTGACCCACGACACGAAACTCGGTGCCGCCACCCGACTGCTGGCCGCCGAACTGACCCGGCTGGCCGCGCTCGCCCCCGACGTCGACCCCGACGTCGCCCGCGCCGCCCTCGCCGAACTCGCCGCCGCCTTCGCCGTCTACCGGGGCTACCCGCCCGACGGGGCCCGGCACCTGGCCAACGCCCGCGCCGAGGCCGGCCGCCGCCGCCCCGACCTGACCGGCGCGCTGGACGCGATCACCCGCCGGCTCCGCGACCCCGACGACGAACTGGCCCGCCGCTTCCCGCAGTTCACCGGCGCGGTGATGGCCAAGGGCGTCGAGGACACCGCGTACTACCGGTGGAGCCGGTTCATCGCGCTGAACGAGGTCGGCGGCAGCCCCACCCACTTCGGCACCCTGCCCGGCCGGTTCCACCGCTTCGCCGCCGCCCGCCACGAGCGCTGGCCGGCGAGCATGACCACCCTGTCCACCCACGACACCAAACGCGGCGAGGACGTCCGCGCCCGCCTCGCCGTCCTCGCCGAGCTGCCCCAGCGCTGGGCCGACGCGGTCACCGGCTGGATGGCAGCGGTGCCGCTGCCCGACGCCGCCCTGGCCCACCTGCTGTGGCAGACCGCCGTCGGTGCCTGGCCCATCGAACGCGAGCGCCTGCACGCGTACGCGGAGAAGGCCGCCCGGGAGGCGGCGGCCTCGACCAGTTGGACGGACCCCGACCCGGCCTTCGAGCGGGCCATGCACGCCCTGGTCGACGCCATGTACGACGACCCGGCCGTCACCGAGAGGCTGGCCGCCTTCGCCGCCGAGATCACCCCGCCCGGCTGGTCGAACTCGCTGGGGCAGAAGCTCGTGCAACTGGCCATGCCCGGGGTACCCGACACCTACCAGGGCACCGAGCTGTGGGACAACTCCCTGGTCGACCCGGACAACCGACGCCCGGTCGACTTCGCCGTACGCCGGGAACTGCTGGCCCGGCTCGACGCCGGCTGGCAGCCGGCGGTGGACGAGACCGGCGCGGCGAAGCTGCTCGTGGTGTCGCGGACCCTGCGGGCGCGTCGCGACCACCCGGAGCTGTTCGGCGACTACCAGCCGCTCATCGTGCACGGGCCGGCGGCCCGGCACGCCGTGGCCTTCGACCGGGGCGGCGCGGTCGCCGTGGCCACCCGGCTGCCGCTGCGGCTGGCGGCGGCCGGCGGCTGGCGGGACACCACCCTGTCACTACCCGTTAAAGAGATGTCGTGCCTGTTCACCGGTCGGGTCTACAGTGGCTCTCAGGTCCGTCTCGTGGACCTGTTGACCACCTATCCCGTCGCGCTGCTGGTGCCCACCACCTGACCCGGGAGGCTGCGTCATGACCGAGTTCACCGTCTGGGCACCCGAGGCGACCCGGGTACGGCTGCACCTGCCCGGTGTCGCCGACCACGAGATGCGGGCCGGCCGGGGCGGCTGGTGGCGCGTCGAGGTGCCCGACGCCGGCACCGACTACGCGTTCCTGCTCGACGACGACGACCAGCCGCTGCCCGACCCCCGGTCGGCCTGGCAGCCGTCCGGCGTGCACGGGCCCAGCCGGACCTACGACCACGGCGCGTTCGGCTGGACCGACGGTTCCTGGACCGGCCGGCAGCTGCCCGGCAGCATCCTGTACGAGCTGCACGTCGGCACCTTCACCCCGGAGGGCACCTTCGACGCGGCGATCGGCAAACTCGACCACCTGGTCGACCTGGGTGTCGACCTGGTCGAGCTGCTGCCGGTGAACGCGTTCAACGGGGAACACAACTGGGGCTACGACGGCGTCTGCTGGTACGCGCCGCACGAACCCTACGGCGGACCGGACGGCCTGAAACGGTTCGTCGACGCTGCCCACGCTCGCGGTCTGGGGGTGATCCTCGATGTCGTCTACAACCATTTCGGGCCCTCCGGGGCCTACGCGCCGAAGTTCGCGCCGTACCTCGCCGAGCGCAACACCCCCTGGGGCAACGCGGTGAACCTGGACGGCCCGCACTCCGACGGGGTGCGCCGCTTCATCATCGACAGCGTGCTGATGTGGCTGCGCGACTACCACGTCGACGGGCTGCGCCTGGACGCCGTGCACGCCATGCCCGACACCCGCGCCGTGCACCTGCTCGAAGAGATCGCCGTCGAGGTCGAGAGCCTCTCGACCCACCTGGGCCGCCCGCTGTCCCTGATCGCCGAGTCCGACCTCAACGATCCCCGGCTCATCACCCCCCGCGAAGCCGGCGGCCACGGCCTGCACGCCCAGTGGAACGACGACGCCCACCACGCCCTGCACACCCTGCTCACCGGCGAACGGCAGGGCTACTACGGCGACTTCGGCACCATGGAATGCCTGGTGGAGGTGCTCACCGGCGGCTTCTTCCACACCGGCACCTGGTCCACCTTCCGCAGCCGCCAACACGGCCGCCCGGTCGACCAGCGCACGCCCGGCCACCGTTTCGTCGCGTACCTGCAGAACCACGACCAGATCGGCAACCGGGCCGTCGGTGATCGCCTCTCGGCCTCGCTCTCCCCGGCGTTGCTACGGGTGGGTGCGACCCTGCTGATGACCGCGCCGTTCACCCCGATGCTGTTCATGGGGGAGGAGTGGGCCGCCTCGACACCCTGGCAGTACTTCACCTCGCATCCGGAGCCGGAACTGGCCACCGCGGTCGTCTCCGGCCGCCGCGCGGAGTTCGCCGCCCACGGCTGGCCGCCCGGCGACGTGCCGGACCCGCAGGACCCGCAGACCTTCCTCCGGTCCCGGCTCGACTGGGCTGAGCTGGACAAACCCGAACACCGCGAGATGTACGACTTCCACCGCCGCCTGATCGCGCTGCGCAAGTCCCGCCCGGAACTGTCGGATCCACACCTGTTCGCGATGGAGGTACGCCACGGCGACCAGTTCCTGGTGATGCGCCGGGGTGGCTGCCTGGTCGCGGCGAACCTGGCCGGCAAGCCCCAGCGGGTGACCCTGCCGGGGGTGGCGAGGCGGGTTCTGCTGGCAACCGGGAGCGGTGTCACCGTGCAACGCGACCGCATCGAGTTGCCAGCAGAGACAGCAGCCATCGTCGCATTGTGATCCAGTGGACCCGAACCGGTGATGCTGGACATCAATCGTTGCTGTCACCATCGCGACAGTCGACTTGACCTTCTAGCGAAAGCTAGTTGGCTTGCGTCGGTTAGCTTGGGATTAGCCGGTGTTCTGGAGGTCGATATGGCCGGGATGCTCTACTATCCTTTCGCGAATGCGCCCCGGTCGGTTTTGCAGCGGGCGATCCTTTACTGGGATAATCTTGCGACGGTCGTGGCTCCGGGATGGGAAGCCAGGCTGAGCGCGTGGATGCGAGAGGTTCAGGATGCGGGCCTCTATCGACCACTCGAAGCCAATCGTGCATTCGACCCCTATGCGCTCCACGAGATCGAAGGGGAACTCGAACGTGTGCTGAGAAGGATTCCGACCGACGACCTGCTGCCGCCAACGGCACCGCCGAGCGGCGAATTCAGTACGCTCCACGTCGAAAAGCTGCATGGCAGCGTCGTCGATGAACTGCTGCAACGGCAGTTGGTGTATCCTCACCCGGACAGCCCCTCCCGGCTTGTGGCCGCGCCCGCCTTGCTCAACGTCGTGGTGAGCCTTGTCGCCGGACGAATCGCAGCCGAGCACAATGATCGTTCCGGTTGTATCGGGCCGGAAGGGTTGCGCCCGTACACGGACCATGAGGTTGCTCACCGCCTCGGTACGGAGCCGCTGTCGGACTATGACGTGACTGCCTGTTGGCACGTCGATGTAGGGTCGCTGCTGCCGGTTCCGAGCAGTGACATTCGAATCAACGATCTCGTCCGTTTTCGCGAAGAATATGATGACGAGCGTCAGCGACTGATGTTCGCAATCGATGAGATGCTTCACAGGCTGAAGCAGGCTGGCCGCCATCCGCAGGACGCCTTCAGTCTGGTCGAAAAAGAACTCAGCGAAGCGTTGACCGATGTGCGTGCTGCTGCCCAAGGTCGGAAGTTGAACCTTGTTGCTCGGCCGCTTGCGGTGACGGTCGCCATCGGGGCTGCCGGCATTGGGGCGATCGCCGAGCCGGCACTCGCTGTTCCTATGGGAGTCCTCTCCTCGCTCGTGGTGAATATGGCGACGGGTCGAATCCGGCGCGCCGGTAATGACTCAAGAAAAGTGGCAGACTTCAAGTACTTGCACCGCGTGAAAGAAGCAGTAGGAGGTGCTGCTTGAGCGATAATCGCGGGCTGAAAACAGCTAATCGGGGGCGAGGGTGATTAAGACGCTCTGCCGCATTCCGGCGCCGACGTTCGCGCGGGATGGGGTGAGTTGTGAACCTTTCAGGGGGCTTACGGGCGGCTTTGAAGCCAGGCGAGGGGTTGTCCGGTGAGGGCGGCGTCGGCGAGACGGTGGGCGGATGCGGTCTTGAGGGCGGCGCGGGAGCTGTCGATCCAGCGCTGAACGTTGTCGATGCCCTGATGCCGGTACTCGACGGCTTGGACGAGGCATTCGAGTTTGTCGGCGTCGCGGGCGACGATGGATTCGAGGGTTTCGCCTGCTTCGTACTCGGCGACGGCAGCGTTGATGACGTCGGCGACGACGGGTGGGCAGGCGGCGACCTGGTCGGCGGTGACGGTGGTGTTGGGCACGGCGGTGAGGTAACGCTTGGCGATGTGCGGGATGTCGGTGATCCGGGTTTCCTGGGTGTCGTGCAGGGTGCAGAGCATGGAGACCCGAGCCGGATCGGCGCCCTCCATCGAGGCGAGGATCATGCCGATGATCGCAGTGCGGAACGAGTGCTCGGCGATCGACTCAGGGTGCTTGACCCCGGCGAACCACCAGCCGGTGCGGGCGGCGCGTTTGAGCACACCTGCCTCGAAAATGAAGCGCATCGCCCCGGCGGCCTCGTGGTCGTCGCTCATGTGCCCGTCCTTGTGCCCGTGATTCCGTCCGCTCGCAGGCTGTAGACGATAGACGTTAGTTCCTGCCTGGACTGTGCAGAGATGCTGTGGTGATCGAGTAGGGCGGTGCTGCGGTCGACCAACGCTCGGCTGGTGGCAGGGTCGTCGTAGGAGAGTCCTCGCCGGGCGGCGAGCAGAGCCCACGTGTTGTGAATGTTGAGGTCCACGAACGGGTGTCCGGCTCTGAGGCGCGCCACCAGGTGGCGGAGGAGGCGTGACCCGCGCCAGTCGGTGCGAGCGGCGGGCGTGAAGGAGTCGTTTCGCTGGCGGTAGGGAAGTTCGCCGACCCAGTAGGCCGAGTAGTTCAGCGCCGCGTGCTGGCAGGCATCGTCCGGGTGGGCGCGTGCGATGAAGTCGCGGAGTGGTTCTGGGTTGCCTTGGTTGGCCAGCGAGGTGACCACTGATCGGGCGTCAGCCCACGTCGGTGACCAGGTGTGGAGGCTGGTCATCCGGCGTGCCGTCCGGGAGTTGTGCTGCGCGAGCCAGGAGGCGGACTCCTTCGTGGGATCGGTGCCGGCGAGAAAGCAGGCTTGCCGGTGTAGCAGGTCGTGCCGACCAGCGGCAGCACGTTCGGCCAGCACGTGAAGTTGCTGGAAGAAGGCGTGACGCTGATCGGCGGGGAGGATCGGTCCGTCGGCGACCGGACCTCGGCGCGGGTGAGGTGATGGGAGGTCTCTCACGAAGCTCGGTCGTCGGCCGGTGACCGCCCAGACGATCAGATCACTCAGCTGGTGGGTGAGCACCGACCAGCCAAGCGCTTGTTGACTCAGCTCGGCTCGCTCCATCTGCTGTTCAAGGATGTTGGCGACGATGGAGTCTGCCTCGGCGGCGTCGTCGACGGCGGAAAGCAATCGGACACTGGCTCCGAGCCTGCCAAGCTTTTGACGGATTGTGAGCGCCTGCCCGAAAGGCACGGCCGTGAAGGACCGTCGCCCGGATTCCCAGCTCTGCACCGTTGCGCGGTCGACCCCCAACTCGGCGGCGACTTGTTCCTGCGTCAACGGGATGGACTCGCGGATGAGCTTCAGCAAGTACCCGGTCACGTAGCCGTGCGGCCTGGACGATCGACCGTGAACCGACACCTATACCCCCACGTTGACCAGTGGTCGATGTTTGTCCCGCCGACTGCCTCTCTCGCGCGGAGCGTGGCCTGCGCATCCGTACTGCTGGTGAGTCCTACGACCGCCGTCGTGATCGTAGCGTCGTGATTACTGAGAGTGCCACATCCGGACCGTGATTCGAGTTCGGCCATGTCCGCACTGCTGGAAAGGACACGACATGTCTGGGGCACGCGACGAGTCGGCGGTGAGCCGGGGCGAGCAGGTAGAGGCCGCTGAGCGGGACGCGGCGAGGCGGCGGCTGCTGGAGCAGGCTGAGGCGGAGCGCGTACCGGTTGAGGAGACCACGTGGGCGGTGCCGGACCGGCGGTGGCGGCGTGAGCAGCGGTGAGCTGCCGATCGGTCGGCGGGTGGCGCGTTGGCGGGTCCGGCGTGGGATGACCCAGCAGATGCTCGCCGACCGGTTGGGTAAGTCGAAAAGCTGGGTGGACAAGGTGGAACGGGGTGCCCGGCGACTGGACCGGTACCCGACGATCCAGCAGATCGGCGACGTGTTGCGGGTGGATCCGATGGTGCTGCTCGGTCAGCGTCGCCCGCCGCGGCAGCAGGATGCCGGTACGCCGGACGGGGTGGACGGGATCCGGGCGGCGCTGGCCCGCTACGACCGGGCGCTCGGCGATCCTGTCTCGCCTGTCGAGGTGCGTCGGCAGGTCGAGCATGCCTGGTTGAGTTTCCAGCATGCGCACTACGCGCCGCTGGTGCGGGCGTTGCCCGGGCTGCTGGACGCTGCGCATGCGTCGCCGGCCCGGGAACTGCTGGTGCCGGCGTACCGGATCACCGCGTCGGTGCTGGTTAAGCTCGGTGAGGCCGACCTCGGCTGGCTGGCCGCGGACCGGGCGATGGGTGCGGCGGGCGGTGATGCGCTGCTGTCCGCGGCGGCGGCGGTGTCGGTGGGGCAGGCGTTACGGGCGCTGGGCCGGCACCGCCTGGCGCTGGCCATGACGGATGCCGCCGCGAGCCACCTCGGGCAACACCATGCCGCCGTACAAGGAACGTTGCTGCTTGAGGGTGCGCTGGCTGCCGCAGGGTGCGGCGAAGCCCGACGTGCCGCCGAGTTGACTGGATGTGCGGCCGGGCTCGCCGCCAAGGTTCGTGAAGACACTCAGCGGACTGGGTTCGGGCCGGCGGCCGTCGAGTTGGCGCGGGTGGTGGCGACGATCGAGTTGGGGGACGCGGGGGCGGCGGTGCACGGCCACTCGGTGGTCATGCGGCGGGACGGATGGCGGCGGTTGCCGGCCGAGCATCGGGGCGCGTATCTGGTGGACGTGGCGCGGGCGTACCTCCAAATCGGTGACCTGCGGGGTGCGGCCCGCGCGCTGGTCGACGCCGACGCCATCGCGCCGGCCGAGATCCGCTGCCGGCCGCTGGCGCGTACCGTCATCGCCGATCTTGCCCACCGTCACCCGGCACCGGCCGGCGTCGCCCGCCTGGCCACCCTCGTCGGCCTCACCCGCTGACCGGCCCGGCAGCGCGCGGCGGATCAGCGGCCGGCGCGTTTCCAGGCGCGGTAGAACTCCTTGTAGAGGAAGCGTTGCACCGGAGTGCCGGTGGCGGAGACCTGTTTGCCGAGCGCTCGTGCGCCGATCCACATTCCGGCGACCTTGGGTACGCCGGGCACCGACTCGGTCACCGACGCCACCCCGTTGACCAGCTCCTGTTCGACCGGCGAGAGCGCCACCCGGCGCAGGCCGAGTCGTTCCAAAAGTTGACGTTTCGCCCCGTTGATGTCGCGCGCGAGGCGGAGGTAGTCCTCGTCGGTGACGCAGCGGGCGACGGCGGCCCGCAGGTCGGCTGCCTTCTCCCGGTAGTCGGCGATCCGGGCGACGATCAGGTCGACCCATTCGCGTTCACCGATCCGGCCGGTCTCGCCCGCCTGCCAGAGACGGCCGCCCAACAGCGGAAGTTCGAGTTCGAGAAGTTGTACGCGGTGCGTGTCGCTGTCGTCTGCGGCCGTCACGAGGGACTCGTGGATCCCCCGGATGGCCTTGATGACGTCGAGGACCACCGTTTCCGTCGCACCCTCGGTGGAGAGGTCGAAGGTCAGCAGGAAGTCGCGCCGGACGGGATGGGCCTGATAGGACAGGCTAGTGGCGTCCGCGCGCGCTTGATACTTCAGCCCGCGCGCCAATGTCGCCGCGACGTAGACCTCCTCGCCAGGCGGTGCCATCAGTCGCAACGGCCCACGTAGCACGATCGAGGCCGCTCGTGCCCAGGTGCCGAAAGGGTCGTCCTCGACCCCGTCGGAGGTGGTGATTCGATCCGTGTGATGACCGGCTACCCGTACATTGGCAGCCTGGAAGGCGCACCAGCCGTGGATGCGCTTCGACAGCGAGTTCCGTGAGTCGGGCAGGGCATCGTCGCAGGTGACAGCCTGCCCGATGAACTGACCGAGGACCTGGTTGCCGCGCCAGCTCTGCAACTCGTGCAGCGCCGTGTCCTCGGCCTCGCGTACCCGACCGGTTTCGTCATCGGTCAGTTGCAGAGGATGCAGCAGCCCCGCGCCGGCCAGCGCCCGGAGGAGATAGGGCCTGGCCCCGAAGTCGACGGCCCTGGGGTGGGCGAGTACCGGGTGGGCCACCCACACCCGTTCCATGAAGATCAGCGATTGGATCAGTTCGACAAACGCTTGGCGGGCGAACGGGTCGTCGGGCCGAGTCGCGCGGTTCTGCGCAACGACGAAATCCTCCGCGCTGATGATCGACGTGACGTCTACGAGGACTTCGGTGTTCCGGTGGGGGAGTCCCGGGCTAGCTCCACGAACCACTTGACGGCCTCCGGGCGACCCATCACGGTGCTGGCGAAAGTCGGCTCTGGCTGGGCGAGCGTTTCCATGGGCACCGGCAGATGACGGCTCCCATTCACATCTGTGGACATTAGACCGACGATCTCACCGAGGCACAAGCCTGCGAGGCCGTCCCAGACCTTCTGGCGAGGGCGGTAGAAGAGGTCGAAACGCGGTGCGTCCGTCGTGAGATCGGTGAGGTTCAGGGCGGTACGCAGCATGTCCAGCGTCTGTGACGTGGTGCGCGTCTTCAGGGCGTAGCCGGCCTCGGCCATGGCAGTCTCATGCGGTGGGGCTTCCGATCGGGCGCTGCGGGTCAGGGATGCGACACGGACGGATTCGCTGTTGTACGCCGCCATGCTGCCGTTGACGGTGATCGTCTGGTTGGCCCGGGAGGCGACCACCACAATCGGCTTGCCGTCGTCTCCCAGCTCAGGCGCGACGATGAGCGCGGCAACCGGCTCCCGTCGCTCCAGCAAACAGACGACCGAGCAGAACTCGGTGCTGAGCGGATTGACGAATTCGGCGGTGCCATCGATAGGGTCGATCACCCAGATCCGCTCGGGTTCCTCGTCGTGACCGGGCCGCCAGGCACCGCTGCCCGACTCCTCCGCCAGCACGCGAGCCTCGGGGTCCACCGCGCGGATCTTGCTTATGATCATGTCTTCGACCGCGAGGTCGGCCTCCGTGAGCAGGGTGTGGTCGGCCTTCTCCTGCCTGTCCAACTCCGTAACCCGGGATCGGTACGAGGCGAGGACGGTCAACAGTTCCGTCGTCAGGTCGGCCCACAACGGGTCAAGATTCATCGACTCGACACTCCTCGCGACCGGCTCGGCACCGCCCTCGATCGATGGTCCCATCATTCCACTCCGGCACTCATTCGCTGAGCTGGCCCAGTGCCACCCCGCACCCGCCGGAGTAGTCCGCCTGGCCACACGGGTTGGCCTCACCCGCTGAACGCTTCCGGTCGGGCTGACCTTCTGATCTGTGGCAGTCGAGGTGGTCGACACGCCGGGCAGGAGACACCTTTATGCCGCGGATACCTCGCTTCACCGAACCGGTCCCGGCGTCCTGCTGGCCACCGGGGACGGCGTCACGGTGCAACGCGACCGCATCGAGCTACCGGCCGAGACGGCAGCGATAGCGGCGCTCTGAGCCGGGATCCGGTGGCCGCCGGCTACCAGAAGCGCCACCGGGTGGGATCCTCGTGGCCCTTCACCAGCCGGATCGAGGCGGCCAGCTTCAGGGCGTCGTCCCGATCCCCGACCGCGGCGGTAGCGGCCGGGGTGATGACCAGCTTCGCGACACACTCGGCGCACCCACCGGGAAGCTGCGCCACCCGGTAGATCCCAACGGTGCCGCCGCTCCGCGATTCCCGTGCGGTGGCCGGCCGGCCCGACACGGTGACGTCGTCGCTGTTTGCGGCGCTGCCGAAGCTATCCGTGTCGATACCGAGCTCGATGACAGGCCCCGGGTAATCGTGGTCGTCCTTAACCGGCGCCACCAGGTAGTCGGCGGAGGCGACGACAGGTCCGTCCGCTTCCCAACGCAGGTACGTACTTTTCCGCACGGCGCCGTCGGGCAGGCCGTCCACCTGGAACGGCAGGGCTCGTGGCGGGGTCTCCCAGCGAACGCCCTCGGCCACCTGACGGGCCATCTCGTCGCGACGCTCGGGAGTGCTCGCCGTGCTCAGCATCATCCGGATCCACGCGTCGGGCGCGTACTCCCAGGCCAGCACCCGATTTTGGTCTGACAGGGCCTGGACGGCGGGACGACCGTGCACCGGTTCGACGCGCTCTCTGGGAATGACGGCACTGCCCGAGTCTTCGTCGTAGGGCACGAAGTTGTGGACGTCCGCGCCCCGTGTTGCCATCAGGATCTCCACCTGCCAGGCGAAGTCCGACGAGAGGTGGTCCCCCCTGCTGGGCGAGGCGTCAGTCAGTGCGCCGGAGATCTCAAGTTTGTGCAGGTCGGGCCTGATGGTGTAGCTGGCGGTGCGGACGGGGCCGGGCAGATCGCCGAGGCGGAGCAACTGCCGGCCGAGGTCGAATTCGACGGGTGCTGAGGCGGTCAGGCCGCCGGAGGTGTCGCCCGTCTCCGGTGCCCGTCGGGTGGCCCAGACGGTCAGACCCGCCACCACCGCGACCACGATCACCATCCCGAGGATGAGGACCCGGCGACTGCGCACGCTGGCCGGAGGATCCTCGGCGCCGGAGGCACCTGATGCGCCGCCCGGCTCGTGCGAATCACTCACCATGGACTCCTCCCCGAGCCGGCGCGCCGTGCCGCAGCGCGACCGGGGCAGTCTACGACCGGCCCCTTCCTCGCCGCTGCTCGTGACCGGACCACCAGATCGTGTGGTGGAGGCCGGCCCTCGCCTTCCCGAGCCGGCCTCCACCACTTCCGTGACTGTGGCAGCGGAACTGTTCGACACGCCGCGCTCGGAACACCTGCACTGCCACAGTCGGCATCGGGCACGGGACACGACAGTGCGATGCAGGTGCTACAACTCCGTTGTCAGGTCGGTTCACAAAGGGTCACGGTTCATTGACAGGGCGCGGGCGGCAAACGATTGCAGTGCGTCGGGACGCACTGGCAAGATGGCTGTCGATGCGTCGCGTGGGAGTGGCAGCGATTGATGACCTGAGCCGAGGGCAACGGCCGGGCATCCGATGTACCTGATCGACTTGTAGCTGGGGGCGACGGCAGGCGGCCGGTCGGCTGCCCGCTCGGGCTGACCCCTGCCAGCTGCGCCGAAACGCCGCCACCTGCATCGCAGCGGCGGTAGAGAGGAAGCCCGATGAGGCTTGCCCATCCTGACACCGTCCCACCGTCCCGCCGCCGGGGAGCCGTCGCGGTCGCCGTGCTCGCCGCGACGACCTCGCTGGTCACCGTGGCGGGGATCCTGATCGCGCCACCCTCGCTGGCCGCGACACCCGACATCACCGTCAACACCTCGTCGAGCTATCAGACGATCGACGGGTTCGGCGCCGCGACGCCGATCTTCGGTGGTTCCGGTGACCCGTGGACGACGAGCGAAACCCAGACCCTCGTCGGTACGGGGCCGGGACAGCTCGGTCTGTCGATCGTACGGACCGTGGTGTCGCCCGTGACGAGCGAATGGGGTCTGTACGCGGCCAGCCTGCAAACGGCGAAGTCCTACGGATCCGACGTGAAGATCCTCGCCTCGCCGTGGACGGCGCCGGCCCACTTCAAGACGAACAACAGCAGGGTCAACGGCGGCAAGCTGAGGACCGACTACTACGACGACTATGCCGAGCACCTCAATAGTTACGTGCAGTTCATGAAGGGCCGGGGGGTCACCGTCGACGTGACCTCGATCCAGAACGAGCCGGACTGGCACCCCGACTACGACTCGATGGACTGGACCGGCACCGAGATGCGCAACTTCGTCCGCGACCACGGTGCCCGGGTCAGGGACACCCAGCTCATGGTCGGCGAGTCCCTGCGGTTCGCGCGCCAGTACTCCGACCCCACCTTGCAGGACGCCACCGCGCGCAACAACATCGGTTACGTCGGCGGCCACCTGTACGACGCCGAGAACAGCGGGAACCTGTCGCCCTACCCGCTGGCCGCGCAGTACGGCAAGAACCAGTGGATGACCGAGTGGAATCTGCACGCCGCCGACGGAAACGGCGCGAACATCTGGGGAGACCCCGGCAACACGGCCGTCTGGAACGAGACCCTCGACGACATCATGCGGACCGTGCACCGGTCGATGGAGGCGAACTGGAGCGCCTACATCTGGTGGTACGGCCGCCGCTTCTACTCCTTCATCGGTGACGGCGACGCGCAGTACGGCACCACCAAGGGCGCGGTCCTCAAGCGCGGCCAGGCGTTCTCCCAGTACGCGAAGTACGTCCGTCCCGGTGACCGCCGGGTGGGCGTGTCGAAGAGTTCGCGGGCTTCCGGGCTGGAGGTCACCGCCTACCGTGGCCGGGGCAAGGTCGTGCTGGTGCTGCTCAACCGGTCGAACAACGCGGTCAACGACGCGGTCGTCCAGGTGCCGCAGAACATCTCGGCGGCCGAGTACACCGTCACCTCGCGGACCTCGGGCGCCCAGTCGCAGGCGGTGAACGTCAGTGGGGGCCAGGCGACCGTGAACGTGCCCGCCCGGAGCATCTCCACGATCGTCCTGACCGAGGGGTCCGCCTCGCCGACGCCGACGGCCACTGCGACGCCGACGCCAACGGTCAGCCCGACCCCGACCCCGACCCCGACGCCCACCCCGACGCCGACCACCGGACCCACGGGGACGTGTCGGGTGACCAACGCGGTCAACGCGTGGAACAACGGTCTGGTGGACAACATCACCATCACCAACACCGGTACGAGCGCCGTCAACGGCTGGTCGCTGAGATTCACCCTCGCCGCCGGGCAGACGATCACCTCCGGCTGGGGTGCCACGTACTCACCGACCAGCGGTCAGGTGACCGCGACGAACGTCAGCTACAACCCCGCCATACCGCCAGGAGCCTCCGTCACCATCGGCTTCCAGGCCACGCACAGCGGCAACGACGCCCCACCCACCGGCTTCACCCTCAACGGCGCCACCTGTAGCTGAGCAGCGAAGTTCCCGTCGAAGCGGTGCACGCCGGCCCAGCCGGCGTGCACCGCCCGACCGCTGGTTGCCCGCACACGACGCGAGTCGCCGACTCGCGTCGGCGGATGTCCGACCCCGTCAGCGGCGCGTCGCGAAGACCACGCCGGTCAGGCAGAGCGCGCCGCCCAGCAGGGCCAGCGGTGCCGGCACCTCGCCCAGCAGCGTCCAGGACAGCAGGACGGTGACCGGCGGGACCAGGTACGTGGCGGCGGTGGTGCGCCCCGCCGTCCAGCGAGACAGCACGTAACCCCAGGTGAGGAACCCGATCGCGGTCGGGAACACGCCCAGGAACAGCACGCCGACGGTGGCCGGTGGCGGGGCTGCCGCGAGTTCCGCCAGCAGCGTGGGGGCGAACGGCAGCAGGGCCGCCGTCCCGGCCAGCGCGCCGAGCCAGGTCATCGTCGGCGCGGCCATCCGCGCCAGGAGGCGCTTCTGCAGCAGTACGGCGAAGGCGTACAGCAGGGCGGAGAGCACCGCCAGCGCGACGCCGACCTGGTCGGCGTGCCCGGTGAAGCCACTGGCCGCGATCAGGGCCACGCCAACGAAGGCGACCGCCACCCCGACACCGAGCCGGCGGGTGAGCCGCTCGCCCAGGACGAGGACCGCGGCCACCGCGACCAGGATGGGCGCGACCGCCACGAGCAGGGCCGCCGTCCCGGCGTCGACCAGCCGTTCGGCGGCGTTGAGCGCCACGTTGTACCCGCCGAACCAGGCCACGCCCCACAGTGCGACGAGTCCCAGCACCCCACCCCGGGGCAGGGTGCCCGGGCGGGTCCCCACGTGCGGCGTGCGGGCGCGCCGGCGGCCGGCGGTGACCGCGACGAACACGCTCAGCGCGGCCGACGCCGCCACCATGCGGCCCAGGGCCATCGCGCCGGGGGAGTAGTCGTGCCCGGCGAACCGGATGCCCACGAACGCCGAGGCCCAGAGCACGACCGTGGTCCCGGCCGCGGCGACGATCGGCCAGGACCGGGGCCGGTCCTCCGGCCAGGTGTACGCGGGCACGGCTCGGATCGGGGCGGCGGGCTCGGTCATCGACGGGCTGCTCATGGGGTGATTCTCGGCCGCCCGACGATTCAGCACCAGCGACTGTTCCTTCACAACGATTAAGTCGCGCTTTATCGTTGGGCGGTGCTTGACGTTCACCGCCTCCGGGTCTTCCGTTCCGTCGTGGCGTCCGGGTCCGTCCAGGCCGCCGCCACCAACCTCGGCTACACCCCCTCCGCCGTCAGTCAGCACCTCACCGCACTGCAACGCGAGACGGGTCTCACCCTCCTCGCCAAGGCAGGGCGGGGGTTGCGGCCCACGGCCGCCGGGCACGCTCTCGCCGCCGAGGCCGACCGGGTGCTCGCCCGGGTCGGCGCGGCCGAGTCGCTCATCGCGGATCTGCGCACCGGCCGCACCGGCACACTGTCCATCGCGTACTTCGCGTCGGTGGGCGCGGCGTGGATGCCACACGTGGTGCGGTCCGTCCTCACCGGCTTCCCCGGCGTACGGCTCGACCTGCAACTGCGCGAACACATCCCGGACAGCCGGGAGGAGCGCGCCGACGTGCAGGTGGTCGTGGCGGGTGGCGGCTTCGACCCCGGGCCGGGCTTCACCGCCCATCACCTCCTCGACGATCCGTACGTCGCGGTGGTGCCGGTCGGGCACCGCCTCGCCGGCCGGACGGAGGCCGACCTGGTCGACCTCGCCGACGAGCGCTGGGTCGACAACGACTTCGCCCGGGGCTGGTGCCGCGCCAACCTGCTCGAAGCCTGCACCGCCGCCGGTTTCCGCCCGGCCTTCCGGGTCGAGGCGCACGACTACCGGACCGCGTTGGCCTTCGTCGCCGCCGGCATCGGCCTCACGGTGCTCCCCGCGCTCGGCGCGGCACACCTGCCCGAGGGCGTGACCTGTGTGCGGCTGCTCCGCCCGACGCCGACCCGGTCGATCCACGTGGTGGTGGACGACGCCGTCGAGCACACCCCGGCGGCCCGGACGGCGGTCGCCGCCCTGCGCGACGCCGCCCACTCCGCCCCACCGCTCGATGCTGATCATGCACTTGTCGCACCTGACGGAGCGGGGTGACTCCGGAGTTCCGGGTGCCGGAACCGCATGACCTCGTCGAGTTCAGGCGAGGGTACGCCGATGCTCCGAGGACAGGGTCTAGCGGTGCAGGTGGCGCTTCCAGTCGGCCGGCACCCGGTCGGCCGGGGCCGGTGCGCCCTGCTCCGGGGGACGGTGCGCCGGTGCCACCAGCGACGGACCCTGCTCGTACAGCACCTGCTCGTCGTAGTCCCAGAACCACTCCTCGCCGGGCTCGAAGCTGCGGACGAACCGGTGCCCGGTCGCGGCGTGGTGGGCGCTGGCGTGCTGGCTGGGCGAGGAGTCACAGCATCCGACGTGACCGCACTGGCCGCACCGCCGGAGATGGAACCACCAGCCCGGCGGGTCGGCCGCCATGCAGTCGGCGCAGCCCGGGCCGCTCGGCGGCACCTCCGGGTCGATGCCTTCCATGGCGTGTCCTCTCCGTCAAGCGGTCCGCCCGGTGGCGAGCACCGCGCGCCAGCAGCCGGCAACTCTACCCCCGGCCAGTCCGGGCGGGTCACCCCCTGGTTCCTCGCCGCACGGTCCCCGGTCGGGCAGCTCACCCGGGACGGGTGGCCCGCCACTCCTCGCGGGTGATGGCGTATTCGACCTCGCCCTGTTCCGTCCCGGGCAGCGGATCGTCCCAGGACGGGAAGAAGGTGCGGATGTAGCGCAGGCCGACCGCCTCCATCACCCGGCGGGATCCGGTGTTCACGGTCATGGTCTGCGCGATGACCCGACGCTGGCCGACCGTGTCGAAGGCGTGCCGCAGCAGTTCCCGGCTGGCCTCGCTGGCCAGACCCTTGCCCCAGTGCCGGCGCGGCAGGCGGTAGCCGAGATCGCTGACCGTCGGGTCGTCCGGCTGGTCGGGGCCGTGTGCCGGCGGCAGCATCATCAGCCCGACAAACTCGCCGTCGTCCTCGGCCGGCGGCGGCGTCGAACCGCGCGCCCCGCCGTCGGTGCCGAACGCCATCCAGTAGCCCAGGCCGTCCACCTTGTCGGCCAGTGCCATCCGGTTCGCGTGCGATCCGATCACCTCGTCCCTGGTGCGGGCCCGGCCGTAGAGGTAGCGCAGCACTTCGGGGTCGGAGTCCAGCTCGACCTCCAAATCGAGGTGCCGGTCGGCGAGCGGAACCAGCAGCAGACGATCGGTACGCAGAATCGGTTGCGGCATCGGGCCACGATCGCATGTCAACGGCACGCTGGACCGTGCGGGGATGGCCTACCGCGTCGGCAGCACGGCACGGCACAGCGCGCCCGGCCGAGGGCCGGGCGCGCCGTGACGGTGTCCGCCGATCAGATGAGGATGTTGAAGTTGTTCCAGCCGCTGCCGATCTGCCGGTACTGGCTGTACGGGATGCCATCGTCCCGGACGAAGTTGTTCGAGTAGAGCAGAAGCGTGCCGGTGGTGGTGCGGGCCACGAGGTCGGCGAAGCCGTCTCCGGTGACGTCGGCGCCGATGATCGTGTTGAAGTTGTTCCAGCCGCTGCCGATCTGGCGGGAGGCTGAGGTGCTGTAGGGGTCGCCGTCGTCGCGGACGAAGTTGTTGGAGTACAGCCAGAGGGTGCCGTCCGGCTTGCGGGCCACGAGGTCGGCGAAGCCGTCTCCGGTGACGTCGGCGCCGATGATCGTGTTGAAGTTGTTCCAGCCGCTGCCGATCTGGCGGGAGGCTGAGGTGCTGTAGGGGTCGCCGTCGTCGCGGACGAAGTTGTTGGAGTACAGCCAGAGGGTGCCGTCCGGCTTGCGGGCCACGAGGTCGGCGAAGCCGTCTCCGGTGACGTCGGCGCCGATGATCGTGTTGAAGTTGTTCCAGCCGCTGCCGATCTGGCGGGAGGCTGAGGTGCTGTAGGGGTCGCCGTCGTCGCGGACGAAGTTGTTGGAGTACAGCCAGAGGGTGCCGTCCGGCTTGCGGGCCACGAGGTCGGCGAAACCGTCCCCGGTGACGTCGGCGTGCACGACCGTGTTGAAGTTGCCCCAGCCGCTGCCGATCTCACGGGAGGCCGAGGTGCTGTACGGATCCCCGTCGTCGCGGACGAAGTTGTTCGAGTACAGCATCAGCGTCCCGTCGGTCGTCCGCCCCACCAGGTCGTGGAAGCCGTCACCCGTCACGTCGGCGACCCAGGGCTCGGGCTCGACTGGAGGGGTTTCCTGGGTGACTCCGACGGCCGTGGTGAAACCCTCGATCTGGGAATTGTTCTTGTAGTTGTAGTAGGTGTGCCGAGCGACCCGATCACTGGTGTTGCCCTCGATCGTGCGGAGGGTGGTTCCTGACAACGACGTCACGATGCCCACGTGGTCGATGTCGCCGTTGTTGCCCCAGTCGAAGGTGACCGCGTCACCGGGCTTCGGGACGTAGCTGCTGCCGCGGGAATGCCAGGTGCCCTGGTTCTGCCCGTACGTCTTGAAGGACCGGGCGTAGCCGTCGATCTGCGACATGCCGGAGGTGACGCCGGCTTCCCGCCACACGTACTTCGCGAACGCGGCACACCAGGCGTACCAGTCACCCCCACCGCCCCAACCGGCCCGGCCTCCGCAGGACGGCCAGCCGAACATCACGCCGCCGTAGTAGCTGCAGTTGTTCCCGATCTCGTGGTTGCGGCTGGAGTTGTTCAGTTCGCGCGTCGCGATGCTGACGATGCCGGCCCTCGTCGGGGCGGCGTGGGCGGCCGGCGCGACGAGAGCCGACCCGCCGGCGACCCCGACCGCGATCGCGACCACAAGCAAGCGACGACCAATTCTTGTTCTATTCATTTGATTCCCATGGATTGTGCCCCTCGTCGAGTGACCAGAGGCTTGTCGAAAAATGACCCGCAATGGATGGGTGCACGCAAAAATCAGCACCATCTGTTGCAGTGGTAATGCCCGTCTCGCTGGGCATGGTGCAGCCGACAGTCGTCACTGTCGCCGATTACTGTGACGTTCCGGAACTTCTCCCGGCGATGGTCAGCCGAAGTGGTCTCGGCTGCCGTAGAGGTGCCGGGAAGGACTCGCCGAGTGGTAGGGACCCGGGCTCATGATGGGTCCAGCGCCGACGTTTCCGAAACTGGTCTCGTCCAGATGGTCAACGCCGCTCGTCGTGTCTCGAGCCAAGCGAGCGGGTTAGTTTCTGCCCGGGAGCAGACGTCTAGCCGCCGTACCAGTCGTACGTCTCGGCCAGCCCAGACTTACCGGGCGCCGGTGCCGTTCACGCCGTCCCCCACGCACCGCCGTCCGCTTGGACACTCCCCGACGGCGGCCTGGGCCGCCACAGGTGGTGCGGCGACGAACATGACCGTCGGAAGGCCGAACACGGCCACGATCTGTCGGAACCTATTCACAAAATCCCCCGTTCGCGCGATGTGCCGATTCTTTACCTGCGCGGGCCATGCCTCCTTTCGTGTGCGCACGCATTTGCCGACGCGGCCCCTGCCGGGAAACGCGACGTTCTTTCGGCCTCGCCATCGCAGCATACGGTTCCGGTCGATGTCCTGTCAGCCCCGGAACCCCTTGCGGCTCGAAGTTTTTGGAACAAGTTCCGGTTGGCCTGGCGTGATGCCCAGAATTCTCGCCGTGCCTGGTCACTTTTCCGCTCGGGGCAGTATCCGGAACACCGGGTATTCGGCGGCGATTCGCGCGAACTCCGCGAGCGGCGCCCCCCGGTGGACCGGCAGGTGCGGTCTCGCGCCCGGAGCCTTCTCCAGATAGTGGCGCAGGATCGGTGCCCGCCGCTCGACCGGCTCCTCCACCAGCAGCACCGGTCGGCGGTGGCCGTGTCGCAGCACCGCCCGCCCGGCGGCGGCCCGTACGTTCCGTACCCAGTTCGCCCGCTCGCCGAGCATCGACACCAGGTACCGCCGGCCGTCGTGGTCGACGGCGACCACGGGGAACGACACCGTCCGGCCGCTACGCCGACCGGCCACCTCCAGGGTGACCCAGTTGCCGGGGGCGAGAAAGCCCGCCGAGAACTGCCACGCCGAGACGCGGTTCATCGACCGCGCCAACCAGTTCGGTCTGCCGCTGCGGTACATCCACCGCTTGAACCGGTGGAGCCGTCGGTCGCTGACCTGGTCCATGGTGGGTCCTTCCCGGCGTCGCGTCCCTCGCGTCGACGGTAGGGCGGTGGCTGTCGGTTGCTAAGGGGCGGAAGTCCCGAGGCGGGTGGGGTGCGCCCGGCGGTGGACACGTCACCTTGCGTCGCGGCCGTCGACGCGGACGCTGAGCTGGGCGCCGAGTTCGCGGAAACCGAGCGCCCGCGCCACCCGACGGGAGGCTGCCGGTCGAGCCCGCCACTGGGGCAACAACCCCTTCGCCAGGCCGTCCGCCGTTGCCGCAGCGGCGACGGTGCGGGCGAAGCCGCGCCCACGCCGGCACGGCGCGGTCAGCACGCTCAGGTGAGCCACCCGTCCCGGCCAGTGCCGGTAGCCGGCCGCCGCGACGATGGCCGTTCCGGCCCGGAGGACGTACGCGGCAGAGGTGATCTCGACCAGCCCGCACTCCGCCGCGTCCTCGGCCGGGACCGACGCCAGGAAGTCGACAAGATCAGGGTGGTGGACGGGTAGCTGCTCCGTGGCCTGCAGCCGGTGCGGTCGGTAGCTGTGGTCGTCGCGGTAGGCCAGGGCGGCCGGACCCAGCACCTCTGCGACTGGCAGCACGGCGGACAGTCGATCGGGGTCGGTCAGCGCATCGACCGGGAGTGTGCGGCAGGCGCGCGTCACCAGGCCCACCAGGTCATCCGTCGGTACCGTACAGATCGCGGCGTCACCCAGGGCGACGACGCCGACCCAGCCCGGCGGGCACATCGACGAGTTCGCCGAGGCCGCCACCGCGACCTGCCGGGCGGGAAAGCTGATCGGTGAGCCGGCCAGCCCGGTCCACACCTGCCGGGCCCGTGCCAGCAACGGGTCGACGTCCATGTCGGCAGCCTGCTGCCCGATCGCGGGCGTCGGCCACTGATATTCACCTCGCCTCAACCGCCCGTCCGGCCGTGTGACCCGTCCGCCCCGCCATGACCGGCTCAGCAGGCGGGCGCCGATCATGTCAGCGAGGTTGCGTGGCTCGGCTGGGCCAGGGGCGGTAGGCCACATGCCGCCGCCAAGCCCTGCGCCTCGATGCCGAGCGCGACGTTCATCCGCGCGGCCAGGTTCGCGGCGGCGACGAACGCGGTGAGTTCGACCAGCGCCGGGGCCCCGAGTTGGTTGAGCAGTCGGGCGGAAAGGTCGTCGCTGACCGTGGGTGGGGTCTGCGACATCGCCTCCGCGTACGCCAGGACGTCGCGTTCCAGCGCGGTGAAGACCTCCGATTCGCGCCACCGGGGCACCTCGCGGGCCTTGGTCAGGTCGAGCCCTTCGTTGTGCGCCTGGAAGTAGCCCAGGTCGAGGCAGAAGGAGCAGCCGATCAGGGAGACGGCCGCCATGTGGGCGTACGACTTGAGATCCTGGTCGCAGGCGTTCCACCGGGTGGCTGCCCGTCCCATGCCCATGCTGGTGCGCAACACCCGCCGGTTGTGCCCCATGACTCCGAGCGCGTCGGGCACCGCGCCGAACTTCTTCCTGATGATCCGCTTGAGCAGTGCGCCGTGTACGCCGGTGAGTTCCGCCGCGGGAATGCGGGCCATGTCTCCTCCTCGCCTGTCGGTCCTGCCCGTCCAGACACCGGGCGGTGAGGTGCTGTGACAGGCCGGCCGGAAACACCAACCGACCGTTTGCATGACCATACGCAATGGTGCATACTTTTCCTTGTGTCCAAGGTCCTGACCTCCCTGCCCAGTGGTGAACGTGTCGGCATCGCCTTCTCCGGCGGCCTCGACACCTCCGTCGCGGTCGCGTGGATGCGCGACAAGGGCGCCATCCCGTGCGCCTACACCGCCGACATCGGCCAGTACGACGAACCCGACATCGCCTCGGTGCCCGACCGGGCACTCAGCTACGGCGCCGAGGTCGCCCGGCTCGTCGACTGCCGCGCGGCCCTGGTGGAGGAGGGCCTTGCCGCGCTGACCTGCGGCGCCTTCCACATCCGCTCGGGCGGGCGGGCCTACTTCAACACCACGCCGCTGGGGCGCGCGGTCACCGGCACGCTGCTGGTGCGGGCGATGATCTCCGACGACGTGCAGATCTGGGGCGACGGCTCGACCTTCAAGGGCAACGACATCGAGCGGTTCTACCGCTACGGCCTGCTGGCCAACCCGCAGCTGCGCATCTACAAGCCGTGGCTGGACACCGACTTCGTCAGCGACCTGGGCGGCCGCAAGGAGATGTCGGAGTGGCTGCTGGCCCGGGACCTGCCGTACCGGGACAGCACCGAGAAGGCGTACTCCACCGACGCCAACATCTGGGGTGCCACGCACGAGGCGAAGACGCTCGAACACCTCGACACCGGCATCGAGACGGTCAACCCGATCATGGGCGTCCGGTTCTGGGATCCGTCGGTGGAGATACCCACCGAGGACGTGACGATCGGCTTCGACCAGGGCCGGCCGGTGACCATCAACGGCAAGGAGTTCGGCAGCGCGGTCGACCTGGTGCTGGAGGCCAACGCCATCGGCGGCCGGCACGGACTCGGCATGTCCGACCAGATCGAGAACCGGATCATCGAGGCCAAGAGCCGCGGCATCTACGAGGCCCCCGGCATGGCGCTGCTGCACGCCGCGTACGAGCGGCTGGTCAACGCCATCCACAACGAGGACACCCTGGCCAACTACCACAACGAGGGCCGTCGGCTGGGTCGGCTGATGTACGAGGGCCGGTGGTTGGACCCGCAGGCGCTGATGCTGCGTGAGTCGCTGCAGCGCTGGGTGGGCACGGCCGTCACCGGCGAGGTGACGCTGCGGCTGCGTCGGGGTGAGGACTACTCGATCCTGGACACCACCGGCCCGGCCTTCAGCTACCACCCGGACAAGCTGTCGATGGAGCGTACGACGGACTCCGCCTTCGGCCCGGCCGACCGCATCGGCCAGCTCACCATGCGCAACCTCGACATCGCCGACTCGCGGGCCAAGCTGGAGCAGTACGCGCACCTGGGCATGGTCGGCGGCGCTCCGCAGCGGGTGGTCGGTGCGGCCCAGGCGGCCTCGACCGGGCTGATCGGCGCGATGCCGGAAGGTGGCGCGGAGGCCATCGCCTCCCGGGGGGTCCCGTCGGCGGAGGACGAGGCGCTCGACCGGGCCGCGATGGAGTTCGGGGTCGACTGACCCGCCGGTCCTTGGCAGGTCGACGAGCGACCGGACGCGACGTACCGGGAGACCGTCAATACGGTGACTGGCGTGACGGGAACCGCGAGTACGGGCCGGCCCGCGCGGGTTGGCCGCTGGCTCGGGATCGCCGCCGCCATCGGCGTCGCGGCGGCCGCCTGGACGGGTTACTGGTGGTTGGCCGTGCCCCGCTACACGTTCTGACGAGCCGGCCGGCTTCTGCACCCAGTTTTCCGCCACTCGCCCGGTCGCGGGCGGCACCCGGCCATCGATCGGTGACTGATCGACCGAGGTGACCTTCCCGGTAGTCCGATCTACTGTGCGTGGTCGACCGGTCGCGCACAGCACACCGGGTGCGGGCGTCGATCCGTCATCGTTCCCGAGGAGGACCCGTTGAGGTATCCCACCCGCCTGGCCGCCGTCGTGTCCGCGTCCGTGCTCGTCGTGTCCGCGCTGACCGTCCTGCCCGCCACCGCAGCCTCGGCTGCTCTGGCCTACCGTGCCGTCGACCTGGGAACCCTGGGCGGTGCCGCCAGCGCCGCCACCGCGACGAACGACCGGGGCACGGTCGTCGGCTGGAGTTTGACGGCCGACGGCGCCCGGCACGCGTTCGTCTGGCGCAACGGGGTGATGACCGACCTCGGTGTGTTGCCCGGGCACCTGGAGTCCACCGCGGTCGACGTCAACGAGCGCGGCGAGGTGGTCGGCACCTCGACCGGCCCTGAGCTGATCACCCGGGCCGTGCTCTGGCGAAATGGCCAGATGATCGACCTGGGTACCCTCGGCGGCGACTACAGCGAGGCGGTCGCCGTCAACGACCGGGGAGAGGTGCTCGGCCTGAGTAACCCGGCCACCGACATCCCGCACCGTGTGGTGTGGCGGGACGGTGCGATCACCGACCTGGGTCGGCAGGACTTCTACGAGCTGACCACCGGGTTCAACAACCGGGGCGACGTGGTGGGCACCTTCAACGTCCCGCCGTACGACTACCCGTGCACCTGTGTGGGAGGCCGGTTGCGGGACGGCGTCGTCACCCGCGTCGGCGACCAGGCGACGGCGATCAACAACCTCGGCCACGTGGTCGGCGTGGCCGGTGGCCGGGCCTTCCGCTGGCGTGCCGGGGTGCTGACCGACCTGGGCACTCTGGGCGGTGCGACGAGTCGGGCGATCGCCGTGAACGACCTGGGGGTGGTCCTGGGCGGCGCCGACACCGCCGCCGGTGTCCGACGACCCGTCCTGTGGTGGGCCGGGCAGGCCGTCGACCTGACCGCCCACGGGCTGGGTGCCACGGACGCGGTAAACGACCTGGACATCCGGAATCGCCTGGTGGGCAGCCGGGCCGGGCGCGCCACGCTCTTTCGGTAGCGCTCCGGCCCAGCGGCGGTGGCCGTTCATGTCTGCGGTCCGGAGACGGTGACCACCACCTTGCCGGCCGGATGCCGGTCGGCGAGGTGGTGCAGCGCTTCGGCGGTCTCCGCGAGCGGATAGCTACGCTCGACCCGTGGGGTGAGCGCGCCGGACTCGGCGAGGTCGCGCAGCTCGTCGAGGTCCTCGACGCGGTCCCGGGCGCTGACGGCGCGCAGCCGGTGACCGACCACCGTGGACAGCAGCGGCGCGCCGAACATCTGTCGGCCGTAGCCGCCGAGCAGCGCCCCCCGGGTCCAGTCGCCGCCGACCAGGGCCAGCGTCCCGCGTGGGGTGAGCGCGCGGCGCAGCAGCGACAGCGGACGGTCGCCGCCGGTGTCGATGACCACGTCGTACACCGGGCCGTCCCGGTCTATCTCCTCGTGGGTGTAGTCGAGCACGTCGTCGGCACCGAGGGAGCGGACGAAGTCGGTCTTCGTCGGGTGGCAGACGCCGGTGACCGTCGCACCGTACGCCTTGGCGATCTGCACGGCCTGGGAACCGACGCCGCCGGAGGCGCCGATGACCAGCACCCGGTGACCCGGTCGCACCTGGCCGGTGTCGCGGACCGCGCGCAGGGCGGTCATCCCGGAGACGGGCACGGCGGCGGCCTGCGCGAAGGTCAGGTTCGCCGGCTTGCCGGCCAGCCGCCGCTCGTGGGTGGCGGTGAACTCGGCGTACGACCCGCGCAGCGTGGTGCCGTACACCTCGTCGCCGGGCCGGAAGCGGGTCACCCGGGCGCCGACCTCGGCCACCACGCCGGCCACGTCCCGACCGAGGACCGGTATCCGGGGCCGGCGCAGCCCGGCGGCGAGTCGGACCAGGTAGGGGCGCCCCGCCAAGAAGATCAACACTCCCGGGTCGACACCGGCGGCGTGGACCCGCACCAGCACCTCGTGGTCGCCGACGCCGGGACGGTCGAGGTCGCGGAGATGAACTGTGGACGGCGGGCCGTAGTGGTCGTGCACGATCGCCTTCACGATGCCTCCTCGGGGTACTGGAACACCTCGTCGAGCCGTACGCCGAGCACGTGGGCGATCCGGAAGGCCATTTCCAACGAGGGGGAGTAGCGGCCCTGCTCGATGGCGATGACGGTCTGCCGGGTCACGCCGATCCGCTCGGCCAGCGCTGCCTGGGTCATCTCGTCGCGGGCGAACCGCAGCGCCCGGATGTTGTTGGTGACGCGGGTCGGTTTCACCACTGCGGCACGCCCCGGCGGTAGACGATCACCTTTGCCAGCGAGCCGACCAACGCGGACAGCACGAAGCAGAGGTAGACCACGTTGGCGATCCAGAACCAGTGCCACTGCGCCATCGCCATGAGCATCGCCGACACCGCGCCGATCACCACGAACGCCTGCCCGACGTGGTCGCCCAACCGCCCGATCTCCCGGTCGCGCACGTCGCTGACCCGTGAGGCGCGCGGATTCACCACGCCGAGTCCGATCTCGAGGAGCATGCTGGCGACGATGGCGCCGCCGACCGTCCAGAGCAGGACGCCGGCGTACGGTGTCGCGGTCAGCCGCCCGTCGTCGACCCGGCTCAGGACCACGGCCACGTAGACGGCGTAGCCGACCACGCTGACCACCAGCATGATCCAGGCCCGCTTCTCCTGATGGGTCATGACGACTCCTCGATGTAAAAAATTCGTGACATCACGAGAGTAAGGCTTTCTAGACACCATGTCGAGAAATCTTTACATGCCGGGTCGTGCGGCCGGGTGGTCGAGACCCGTCGTCGGGGTCAGCGTCGGGCGGCGCGCAGGGCGTCGTGCAGCTCCCGTGCCACCTGCGCCAGCGCCGCCTCGGCCTGCGGCTGCACGGCCGCCGGCACCGCCGACTCGCTCAGCGCGGCCACCGCGTACGCCTGCCCGTCGGCGTGCTCCACCACGCCGACCTCGTGCCGCAGATTCAGCAGCGTGCCGGTCTTCGACGACCAGCGGGAGGCGTCGGAGCTGAAGTCCGGGGCGAGCCGCTGCCGCAGCAGGTTGTCACCCATCAGCTCGCGTACCCGGGCCGCCACCCCCGGCGGGATCCGCGACGGGCGCCACAGCGCGTGCAGCAGGTCGACGAAGGCCCGGGCCGAGCCGGCGTTGGCCCGGGCCACGTCCAACTGGGCGATCGGATGGCCCTGACCGGCGGTGGTCGCCGACGCGGCGAGGGCGTGCGCCAGGTGCACCTCCGGGGCGAGCCGCTCGGCCGGGGTGTCGGTGAGGTCGCGGGTGCGGTGCCGGACGCTGATCCCATCGATGCCGAACCGGCGCAGCGTGTCGGCGACCATCGGGGGCGGGGTGAGCGCGAACAGCGCGTCCGAGGCGCCCTCGTCGCTGATCGCCACGCTGAGGTAGAGCAGGTCGTCGATCGCCACGGTGGCCGGGTGCCGGAACCGGCTCAACCCGGTCGGTCCGGGGGTGCGGACCCGGCCGGGCGCCACGGTGACTCCGGTGGCACCGTCGAGTTCACCGCGTTCGATCCGGTCCACCGTGGCCACCGCCAGCGGCACCTTCACCAGCGACGCGACGGGCAGCGCCACGTCGACGTCGAGGCCCAGCTCGTCGCCGGTGTCGAGGTCGCGGACCAGCAGGCAGCCGCGCAGGCCGGCGTCGCGCAGCGTCTGCCGGGCGGTGCGGAGCAGTCGACCGACCGTCATGCCGCCTCCGGTACGCCCAGACAGCGGCCCACGGCGGCACCCAACGCGCCACGCAGCCGCTCGGCGTCCTCCCGGAGACCGGCCGTCACCTGGTAGCCGCGGACCGGCCGCGGCTCGCCGAGGGGCCGCCAGTGCAGCCCGAGTTCGTCCGCCTCGAAGGGGGAGCAGAGCACCAGGTCGCTGCCGGCGAGCGCCTCGGCGGCGGCATCGACCACGGACGCCGCGACCGCCACCTGGGTCGGCTGCAACCCGACGGCGTCGCGTAGCCGGGTCAGCGGGTCGCGCACGTGCGGCACGTCGTCCTCCGGCGCGATCCAGACCCGACGCCGACGCCCCCGGCGGTCCGCCCGTGACGGACGCAACGTCTCCAGCCGGACCAGCTCCACACCCGGGTCGGTGCCGCCCGCGAGACCCAGCGGCACCCGCCACGCGGCCTCGTCCGCCGGTACGCAGACCAGCGCGGCCCGCACCTCGTGGCGCTGTCGCAGCCGGGCCCGCTCCGCCGGCTCGCCCCGGTGCAGCTCCAGGTGCAGGTCGTGCCGGCGAGCCTCGACGACCAGCCGAGCCAGCGACCGGGGCGCGCAGATCGCCGGCACGGCCAGCCGGAACGGGCGCAGCCGGGCCCGCTCGGCGTCGTGTTCCATGGCCTCCGCCAGGTCCACGATCCGCCGGGCCGAGGCGAGCATGTCCCGCCCGAACGGAGTGAGCGTGACGCTGCGCGAGGTGCGGTCGAACAGGCGCCCGCCGAGGTGACGCTCCAGCGCGGCCACCCGTCGGCTCGCCACCGACTGCGGGATGCGGGCCACCGAGGCGCCGATGGTGAAGCTGCCGTGGGTGCCGACCGACACGAACGCCCGGCAGGCCGCCACCAGATCCACCCCGGCATTCTATGCCGATTCGGCATCGGTGCCGTCCCTGGTGTCTTCGACAGCATGAGGGCGGCGCTGCGAACCTGGGTGCCGGCCGCCCGGACGACGTCCGGTTGACCGGTTGATCGAGGGAAGGAACCAGCCGTGACCAGTACCGACCGCCGTACCCGTGCCGTCGCGCTCGCCCTGACACTCGGCCTGCTCGCCGGCTGCTCCGCCGGCACCCCGTCCGCGCCGACACCGACGCCGGCGGCGTCGACCACGACGGCGTCCGCCGCGCCGGTCACCGTCGACTTCGCCCCGCTCGAGCGCGAGTTCGACGCCCGGCTCGGGGTGTACGCGATCGACACCGGCAGCGGCAGCACGGTGGCGCACCGGGCGGAGGAGCGCTTCGCGTACGCCTCGACCTTCAAGGCCCTCGCCGCCGGCGCGGTGCTCGCCGCGACCTCGGACGAGGAGCTGGACCGGGCGGTCAGCTACTCCCGTGACGACCTGGTCACCTATTCGCCGATCACCGAGCGGCACGTCGACACCGGCCTGTCGCTGCGGGCGATCGCCGACGCGGCGGTGCGCTACAGCGACAACACCGCCGGGAACCTGCTGCTCAAGCAGCTCGGCGGCCCCTCCGGCTTCAGGCAGGCGCTGCGCGAGGTCGGCGACGAGGTGACCGAGCCGGTGCGCTGGGAGACCGAGCTCAACGCGTACGTCCCGGGCGAGCGTCGCGACACCAGTACGCCCCGGGCCCTGGCCACCACGCTGCGGGCGTACGCGGTCGACGAGGCTCTCTCCCCGGCCGACCGGGCCGTGCTCGTGGACTGGCTCAAGGGCAACACCACCGGTGACAAGACCATCCGGGCCGGCGTGCCCGAGGGCTGGGCGGTGGGTGACAAGACCGGCTCGGCCGACCACGGCACCCGCAACGACATCGCGGTCATCTGGCCGCCGGAGCGGGCACCGATCGTGCTGGCCGTGCTCTCCGATCGGGCCGAGCCCGACGCCGAGCGCGACGACGCCCTGCTCGCCCGGGCCGCCGAACTGACCCTCGACGCGCTGAGCTGAGTCGCCCCCTGGGCGGGGACCGGCCACCAGGTGACCATGACGGTCGTCCTGGTGGCCGGTTGCGGCCGCTGGCTCGGGTCCGGGTGTGCCCGGTTCCGGCCGTGCCGACGGGGGGCTCGCTGGCCGGAACCGGGCGACCGTCAGGGGGCCGGGTCCGTGGCGGGCCCGGTCAGGTCGAAGTTGGCGGTGACCGGGGTGTGACCGATCCGCACTGGCTGCGCCTCGGACACCTGCTCCGCGTTGGGGTACCAGCGGCTGGGCACGTGGGCGCAGTCGCACCGCAGCAGCACCCGCTGCCCCGGCAGCAGCCGCAGCGTGTAGTCGGCACCGACGTCGACCACCCCCGTCACGTCGCCGGTACGCGCGTGGAAGGCGATCACCTGGGAGTAGTTCGGCATCTCGTCGACGGCGATGGTGCCGCTGACCACGGTGCCCGCGACGAGTTCCTGGTTGCTGGTGACTGTCGTGCCGGACCGGACCCGTACGGTGTCGGCCTTCCTGCGGTCGGCCACCCCGCCGGACCACTGACTGGCCAGTAGGTACCCGGTGTAGTACAACGGCCAGCGGTACGGTCCGAGACCGGTGAGCGTGTACCGGCCGTCGTCATCGGTGATGGCGCCGTAGTCGCTGTTCTTGGGATCCGGAACCACCGGCAGGGACATGACGTGTCCGGCGGAGACCGGAGTGCCGTCCGCCGCGCGGGTGACCCGACCGGTGACGGCGCCCGGCGGATCGAAATGGACCGTCGGGGCGGTGACCGTCCGGCCCGGACGCACCTTGATGGTCACGCCGTGCTCCCGCTGGCCGGTGCCGCCGTGCCGACCAACCCACTGCAGACCGTGCTGATCGGTGTCATAGGGACGGGCCAGCAGGTGGTAGCGGCCGGGTGGCACGTTGCTGGCGAGCACGTCGCCACCGTCGACGCTGGTGCAGCCGCCGTGCCGGCCCTCCTGCACCTCGCCCTGAAACACGACGGTGAGCCGGTCGCGATCGACGGGGACCAGCGACAGGCACCCTCGTACGGCAGCGCCGGTTGCCCGGTCGCGCAACGTGGTCCGCACCTCGCCCGCAGTGGTGTCGACGGTGGTCCGACCGGCTTCATGCCGGTGGGACGCGGTGGCGAACGTGGGCGTGGACGGCGCGGCGACGGTGGCGCGCGGGGCGGCGGCGGACCGGGCGAGCCCGGGACTCGCCGTGGCGGGCAGCGGCAGGCTGACGACGAGCAGGGCGACGGTGAGTGGGACGGCGTGACGTGGTGACCGCGGCATCGGCGGGATCCTCTCCACCCGGCGGACGAAACCCACTCACGGTAGCCGCCGTGACGGAGTCGTCACGCGTTGTGTCGGGAGGTGGTCAGGGGATCGGCCACTCGTGGACCGGGCGGTTGCTGTGCATCAGCTCCACGTAGTGCCGGACCACCTGGCGCAGGGCGTCCGGGCGGTCCAGCTGATCGGTCGACTCCAGCCGGTGCAGTGTGGCCACCTGCCAGGTGGCGCCGTTGCGGCCGGTCAGACAGCGTTGCTCGATGATGCCGAGCAGCCGGTCCCGCTCGTCCGGCTCGACACCCCAGCGGTCCAGACCGTGGTGGGCCAGCGGCAGCAGGCGGCGCAGCACCAGCTCGGCGACCGGCAGGTAGCCCAGGCCGGGCCAGAAGACGTGGGCGTCGATGCCGTGCCGGGCGCAGGTGTTGAAGTTCTCCTCGGCGGCGCTGAACGACATCTGGGACCACAGCGGCCGGTCGGCCTCGGCGAGCGCGCGGACGAGTCCGAAGTAGAACGCCCCGTTGGCGATGGTGTCCAGCACGGTCGGTCCGGCCGGCAGGACCCGGTTCTCCACCCGCAGGTGCGGGCGACCCCGCAGCACGTCGTAGACCGGCCGGTTCCACCGGTAGATGGTGCCGTTGTGCAGCCGCAACTCGGCCAGGGTCGGTACCCCTCCGGCGGCGAGCGTCTCCGACGGGTCCTCCGGTTCGCAGACCGGCAGCAGCGCCGGGAAGAAGCGCACGTTCTCCTCGAACAGGTCGAACACGGAGGTGATCCAGCGTTCACCGAACCAGACGCGGGGGCGTACGCCCTGGGTCTTGATCTCCTCGGGGCGGGTGTCGGTGGCCTGCTGGAACAGGGGGATGCGGGTCTCCCGCCACAGTTCGCGGCCGAAGAACAGCGGTGAGTTCGCGCCGAGCGCCACCTGGATCCCGGCGATGGCCTGGGCGGCGTTCCAGTAGTCGGCGAACTGGGCGGGGCCGACCTGGAGGTGGAACTGGGTGCTGGTGCACGCCGCCTCGGGCGTGATCGTGTCGGCGGTGACCGCCAGCCGTTCCACCCCGTTGATGGCGATCCGCAGATCCTCTCCCCGGGCCGCGAAGATCTGCTCGTTGAGCAGCGCGTAACGGGGATTGGCCGACAGGGTGGCGGCGGTCAGGTGCTCCGGCAGTACGGTCGGCAGGATGCCGATCATCACCAGTTGGGCGTCGACCGTGCGGGCCCGCTGGTCGGCCGCGTTCAGGGCGGCGCGTACGTGTTCCTCGAACTCGGCGGTGCCGGTGCCGGCCAGCCGCCGTGGTGCGACGTTGATCTCGACGTTGAACTGGCCGAGCTCGGTCTGGAAGCTCGGGTCGGCCACCGCCCGCAACACGTCGGCGTTGCGCATCGCCGGCATCGAGTCGGCGTCGACCAGGTTCAGCTCGATCTCCAACCCGGTCATCGGCCGCTCGACGTCGAACCGGGACTCGCGCAGCATCTCGGCGAAGACGTCGAGACAGCGGCGCACCTTGTCCCGGTAGCGAGCCCGATCCTGGCGGCTGAAGGTCTGTACGCCGACTTCCTCGCCCATAGGTCACCACCTTGTCACCGCTGGTACCCCAAACGTCGCACGTCCATGCCACCTACGGAAGCCGGGACCGGTCGAGAAGGTCCGTACCATGGCGGGCGTGCGTGACAAGGTGACCCGACTGTTCGTGGTGGCGGCGATCGCCGAGGCGATCTCCTGGGCCGGTCTGCTGGCCGGGATGGTGGTCAAGTACGGCCCGCCCGGCAACGAGCTGGGGGTGCAGGTCTTCGGCCCGATCCACGGCGCGCTCTTCGTCGCGTACGGAGTGCTGGTGCTGGCGGTGGCCCGGGTGCGCCGGTGGAGCCTGCTGGTCACGTTCGTGGCGCTGGCCTGCGCGGTGCCGCCGTTCGCCACCGTCGTCTTCGAGCGTTGGGCGCGGCGGCGGGGGATGCTCGGCCCCGTCGCGCCGGCCCGGGAGCCGGCTCCGGTCGGCTGACGCCGGGCGGCCAGGGCAGCCGGTCGACGTGCGTCGGCGGCGTCAGCCGGACGGCCGCCTCACCTCACCGCCGTGCAGGCGGCCACCGTGGCGAGGACCAGCACCCCCAGCATCGCCTGAAGCAGCAGCGGGGGGCCCAGGTGCGACCACATGGTGGCCGTGCGCGGCCGGAGCAACTGCCCCGTGGTGAGGTTGACGATCCGTTCGATCTTCGGTGCCAGGTCGGGATCGCCCTGGTCGCGCAGGGTCAGCTGCACGTGGTCGGCCGGATGCAGCGCACTCTGCGGCAGATGTCCGTGCAACTCCACCTCGTAGAGCCGCCCGTCACCGTCGCGGAGGCGGACCGGAGTGACCAGGTACTCAGGGCCCTTCTTCAGCTCCTTGAAACTGCGCCGGCCCGTGCCGGAACCGGCCGAGAGCAGGGCTCGCACCAGCCTGGCCAGCAGACCCGCCACGCCGGCCGCGGCGAGCACCACCACCAGCACCGGCTGCCCCACCCGCACCTCCCGGGGATAGCCGTCCATCAGGCGCACGATCTGCGCGGTGAGGATCCGCCCGGTGGGGTGCAGACTGCGCCGGGAGTACGATGTCGCGTCCATTCCACCACCCAGAGTCCGGCTACGCCTACAGATCGTATCGATCCTCGGGGTTGAATGACGTGAATGAAAACCGGTCACGCGGTTGCCGGCAGGTGACAAGCGCGGCGACGCGGGTAAGCGGTGGGTCGAGCTGGAAAGGGGTCGAGCATGCAGCTGTCCTTCCTGCGCCCGCTGTACCAGCGTCCGGGCCCGTGGTGCTCGGTCTACCTGGACGCCTCCCTGGACACCGAGGACGCGCACGCGGCACTCGATCTGCGTTGGCGTGGTCTGCAACGGCAACTGGCCGAACAGGGGGCGGACGAGCCGACGATCGCCGCGATCGACCGGGTGATCCGGGGACACGATCCGATGCCCGGCGACTACGGGTTGGCCGTGTTCGGTACCCAGGGACAGGTGGTGCTCTCCGAGTACCTGTCCGCCCCGCCGCGGCGGGATCTGGCCGCGTACGCCCCGCTGCCGCACGTGATGCCGCTGCTGGCTCAGCGCGGTGAGCAGGTGGCGTGGGTGCGGGTGCTCGCCGACCGCACCGGTGCCGACGCGATGTCGGTGAGCGCCGGCGGAGTGCCGCGCCGGGCACACGTGACCGGCCGGGAGAGCTACCAGCTGCGTCGGGTCAAGCCCGGCGGCTGGTCCCAGTCGCGCTACCAGCGGGCCGCGATGGAGGCATGGCATCACAACGCCGGTGACGTCACCGCCGCGACCGTCGAACTGGCCGAGCGGGTCGGTGCCGAGGTGGTGGTGGTGGCCGGCGACGTCCGTGCCACCGGGATGATCGCCGCCCAGATGCCGGACCGCTGGCAGGACCTGGTGGTACGCACCGACGCCGGTTCCCGGGCCGGCGGTGCCGACCAGACCCTGCTCGACGACCTGACCGTGCAGACCATCGCCGAGGTGGCCGACCAGCGGGTGCACGCGGCCCTGGACCGCTTCGGCACGCAGGAGGACGTCGGCGCCGGGCTCGACGCCGTGGTGGCCGCGTTGCAGCGCAACCAGGTCGACACGATGCTGATCGTCGACGACCCCTCGGCCGACGGCCAGCTCTGGATCGGCCCGGCGGCCACCGACATCGCCACCGAGCCGGGTCAGCTGACCGCGGTCGCCGAACCGGAGCGGGTCCGGGCCGACGCGGCGCTGGTGCGTGCCCTGGTGGGCACCGACGCCGAACTGACCGTGCTCGGCCCCGACGAGGCGCCGGAGCTGGTGGACGGGGTCGGCGCGGTGCTGCGCTACGTCGACCCGGTCACCCCGGGACGGGGCGGTGCCTGACCCGGGCGTCGCTGACGCGGTGGTCGACCGGCTGCTGGCCTGGCGGATTCCGCGAGTCTTCGGCCACCCGCAGGAGGCGGTCGCGGCACTTGTCGAGGCGCTCGACGCCACCGGGGACGACCCGGAGTTCGTACCCGTCCGCAACGCGGAGTGCGCCGCGGTCATGGCAGCCGGGCACGCCCGCTTCACGGGCGGTCCGGGCGTCTGCCTCGCGGCCGGCGGGGTGGCCGCCGCGGGCCTGCTCGCGGGCCTCGACGCCGCCCGGGGCGCCGGCCTGCCGGTGCTCGCCGTCGTCGCCGAGCCGGTCCGCGCCGATGCCGTCCGCGCCGATGCCGTCCGCGCCGAGCCGGTCCGCGCCGAGCCGGTCCGCGCCGAGCCGGTCCGCGCCGACTCCGTCCGCGCCGACTCCGTCCGCGCCGAGACCGTTTTCGCCGCGTCCGAGGCCGCCCGGGTCGTCCACCGACAGCTCGCCGAGGTGTGTCACCGCCTCTGGTACGTCGCCGAGCCGGCGCGGGCGCCGGAGCTGGTGGACGAGGCGCTGCGCGCCGCGACGCGCGCCCGCGGTCCGGTGGGCCTGGTCGTGCCGCACTCGACGCCGCACGGTGCGATGCGGGTCGCGGCGCCGGGCCCCGGCATCGACGTCCGGCTGGTGCTCGACGAACTGTCCGGTCGGCTGCCCCCGAACAGCGTGGTGACCGTCGACGGCACCGGGCCGACGCTCGGGTTCGCCAACCCGGCGGGTTCGCCGACCGAGGTCGTCATCGGCCCGGCCGGGCTGCCCGGGGGCGCGCTGCCGTACGCCCTCGCGGCGAAAGTGGCCGCGCCCGACCGGCCGGTGATCGCTCTGGTCACCGACGACGGGATGCGCTCGCACGGGCTGTCCGAGCTGGTCACCATCGCGCGGCGGCGACCGGCGTGGCCCGACCCGCGTCTGGTGGTGCTGGTGCACAACACCCGGTCCGGTCACCCCCGGTGCCTGGACCCGGCCCGGCCGGTCACCGACGACGTTCCGTACGCCGGCTGGGCCCGGTTGCTCGGCCTGCACGGGGTGCGCGTCGACCGGCCGGAGCTGGTCGGCGCGGCCTGGGACGAGGCGCTGAACGCCGACCGCCCGTGCGTGCTGGAGATCGTGACGACCGCCCTGACCAGCAGCTCGTGGAACCGGCAGGGACTCGACAACATCGGGGATTCTGCTGCCCCAGGCGACGGCGACACAGCACCATCCCCGATGGTGCTGGACGGCGACGGTGCACCGGCGATGGCGGGCTGGTCGCTCTCGGCGGGAAGAGGCAAGATCCGCTGATTGATGCCGTCCGGTGGGGAGATGCCCTGTTTAAGCCGCATCGTGGCGGGAAGCCGGGCCGCGTGGTGAGCGATCGAGGGAAGGTGGGTCCGGTGCGCAAGGTGCGCCCGGGACTGACGGCGGCCGGTGCCGGCATGGCCGGTGACCGCGTCGTCGCGGCCGGCAGCACCGCCCGGATCCTGGTCGCGGCCATCGCCCGCGCCCTGAGCGGCAGCGACTGCGCCGACCTCGGACACGCCGGACCGGTGTCCCGGTTCGCCGGCACACCCGACCCGGTGCGGCGGGCGGCGGCGATCCGTTCCGCCGGCCGGACCGCCCTCACCGCCGGGCAGGCCGCCGAGGTCGACGCGGGGCGGATCGCCCGATGGTTCGTCGACCAGTACCCGCGACGCCGGTATCCGGGGGCGCTGCTGGGCTCGCCGCACGGCGGTGTCGCGCATCTTGCGGCGGCGCTGGGCATGCCCTGGCTGCCCGCCGGCTTCGAGATGATCGCGCACTGGCCGCAGGGCGCGGTGGACCGGCCGCGTGCCGCCCTGGACCACGGGGCGGCGCTCGCCGGCCGGGTGCTCGCCGGCAACCCTGACCTGCACGTGCGGCAGGTGCACTGCCCGGCCAGCCGGGGTGCGCTGGCCGGGGCGACCGTGGCGTTGACCGGCCGCTGGCGGGCGCTGCCGGCGGCGTACCGCAGCTTCCTGGCCGACCGGCTGGCCCCCGGCGCCCCCGTGCTGATGCTGCGCGACACCCGAACCTGGCCGGTGGTCGACGCCGCCGACGGACACAGCTTCCAGCTCGGCTGCCCGGCCAGCGGCCTGAACCCGGTGGATTTCCATCCCGACAGCCACGCGCTGCGGCAGGTGCTGCGCTCGGCCGGCGGTGACAGCGAACGCTGGGAACCTCCGGAGATCTCCGCCCCGCCGGCCGCCGCCGAGCACGGCGTGGAGTCCGGTTTCGACCGGGGCGTACGGGACTGGACCTCCCGGCACGGTCATCCGCTGCACCAGATCCTGGTGCCCACGCCCGCCGCGCTCAGCGCCGCCACGGCCGACCTGTACCGGCGCTGGCTGCGGGCCGCCGGCAAGACCGGTGACCGCCTGGTGGTGGAGTGCGGGCGGCTGCTCGACCCCTGGCAGGTGCTCCGGGCCGGGCTGGTGCCGTACTGGTGCGAGAACGCCACCCGGCGCAGCGTCGAGCAGGTGGAGTGGTGGTTGGCCGGCAGCGAGTCGTTCACCTCGGTCGACGTGCTGCCGGAGCCGCCCGGCGTACGCTCACCGGCGCTGGCCGGCCTGCCGCAGTGGCTGGCGGTCGCCGGCTTCGGTCGGCGGCGGCGCGCCCTCGACCGCACCGCGGCGCGCGGCTACCCGGTCACCTCGGTGCCCACCCGCAGAGCCACCGAGGTGCTCCGCGCCCAGCCGTACGATCTGCCCAGTCCGGCGCCGCTGGCCACCGGCGAGGCCCTGGCCGCGCTGCGCGACGGCGGCAGCCACCACGGCCTGCTGATCTGTTGAGACCGGGCTGACGAAACATCCTCGCGAACCCGCGATCCCGTGATTGAGTACCTACGGAGCGGGAACACCGCCGGCTGCGACAGGCTGATCACCTCGCGTGGCGCGGCGCCGTCGCCCGCTGGCATCCCAGTCACGTAACCCAGTCACAGGCCCGTGCGTGCCTACGCGCGTGCCCGGTGTCGGCGAATCCGGGCGGGGTCCTTCCCGAGGGAGGCGCGGATGTTCGGACAGACCACCACAACCACACCACCAACCACCGATCGGGGGCTTGAGGACCTCGACGCCGCGGCGTTGGCGTACGCGGCACGGATCGAGGGGCTACCGCCGGAGCGTCGCCAGGAGGCCCGCGACGACCTGGTCCGCTTCGCGTTGCCGTTCGCGGGTCGGTTGGCCCGCCGCTACCGGGGGCGTGGGGAGCCGTTGGAGGATCTGGAACAGGTGGCCCGCCTGGGGCTGGTCAACGCCGTCGACCGGTACGACCCGGAACGTGGTTCCTTCACCGCGTACGCGGCGATCACCATCGTGGGTGAGATCAAGCGGCATTTCCGGGACCGCACCTGGGGCGTGCACGTGCCGCGCCGGCTGCGCGACCTGATCCTGGAGGTCGGACAGGCGACGGCGGCGCTGACCAGTGAGCTGTCCCGGGCACCCACGGTGGCCGAACTGTCCAAACGCCTGGAGACGCCGGAGGAGGAGATCCTCGCCGCGCTGGAGTCGGCGGCCGGCTACAGCCCGGCGTCGCTCAACGCGCCGGTCGGCGGGGAGAGCTCCGCGGAGTTCGGCGACCTGGTCGGCGAGTCGGACATCGCGTTGGAGTCGGTGGACGACCGGGTGACCGTCAGCGGCCTGTTGCACCGGCTGCCCTGGCGGGAGCGGCGGATCCTGGCCATGCGGTTCTACGGCAATCAGACCCAGGCCGAGATCGCCGCCCGCTTCGGCATCTCCCAGATGCACGTCTCCCGGCTGTTGTCGAGGGCGCTGACCTGGCTGCGCCAGGCGATGCTTGCCGACGCGCCGCCGCCGTGGCAGAACGGTCCGGGCGAGTCCGAGGCGGCCAACCAGACGCGCGCCGTGGCTCCGGTACGCGGCCGCTGACCGGTCGGAGGAACGTCGTCGGGGCGGCACCGGTAGGTGCCGCCCCGAGTGGTACCAGCCGACCGGTCAGTTCTCCGGGGTGTCACCGGGCCCACGCGGATGCCGCCACCGGTCGTTGGGTTGCGGGTCGCGCTGCGCGCCCAGCGGGTTCTCCTCCGGCTCGTCGGTCTCCTCGAAACTCGGCCGGCGTACCTGCTCCGGCTCCGGCACGTCGACCGGCCGGGCACCGGACTGCGGCGCGGGCTGGTACGCCTCCGCCTCGCGTGCGCCGTGCGCGCCCTCGGCGGCCGGCGACTCGGACACGTGCTTCTCCATGTGCAGTTCCTCGCGGAAGTCCTGCGGGGGTTTCGTGGTCCGTTGTGGAAGGTCGCGGCCCAGGTCGGAGACGAGTTCGCCGTACTTGGCGTCGAACGCGGGACGCTCGGAGCGGATCCGGGGCATCCGGTCGAAGTTGCGCAGCGGCGGCGGGCAGGTGGTGGCCCACTCCAGGGAGTTGCCGAAGCCCCAGGGGTCGTCCACGGTCACCTCGGCGCCGTAGCGCCAGGACTTCCAGGCGTTCCACATGAAGAACAGGGTGGACGCGCCCAGCACGAAGGCGAAGATGCTGGAGATCGTGTTCAGCGTGGTGAACCCGTCGCTGGGCAGATAGTCGGCGTACCTGCGGGGCATGCCCTCGTTGCCGAGCCAGTGGTGCACCAGGAAGGTGCCGTGGAAACCGATGAACATGGTCCAGAAGTGCAGCTTGCCGAGCCGCTCGTCGAGCAGGCGACCGGTCATTTTCGGCCACCAGAAGTAGAAGCCGCCGAAGAGCGCGAAGACCACGGTGCCGAAGACCACGTAGTGGAAGTGGGCGACGACGAAGTACGTGTCCGTGACGTGGAAGTCCACCGGCGGGCTGGCCAGCAGTACGCCGGTGAGCCCGCCGAGCAGGAAGGTGACCAGGAAGCCGATGGCGAACAGCATCGGCGTCTCGAAGGTCAGCTGACCCTTCCACATGGTGCCGATCCAGTTGAAGAACTTCACCCCGGTCGGCACCGCGATCAGGTAACTCAGGATGCTGAAGAACGGCAGCAGCACCTGACCGGTGGCGAACATGTGGTGCGCCCACACCGCCATGGACAGCACCGTGATGGCGATGGTGGCCAGCACCAGCCCGGTGTAACCGAAGATCGGCTTGCGGGAGAACACCGGGATGATCTCGGTGATGATCCCGAAGAACGGCAGCGCGATGATGTAGACCTCGGGGTGGCCGAAGAACCAGAACAGATGCTGCCACAGCATCGGCCCACCGGTGTCAGGGTTGTAGACCTGCGCGTCGAGCAGTCGGTCGGCGCTCAGCGCCAGCAGCGCGGCGGCCAGCAGCGGGAAGACCAGGATCACCAGCACGCTGGTGAACAGCATGTTCCAGGTGAAGACCGGCATCCGGAACATGGTCATGCCCGGCGCGCGCAGGGTCAGGATCGTCGTGATCAGGTTGACCGCGCCGAGGATGGTGCCCAGACCGGACACCACCAGGCCGATCACCCACATGTTCGCGCCGACCCCGGGGGAGTGCTCGACGGTGCTCAGCGGCGTGTACGCGGTCCAGCCGAAGTCCGCCGAGCCGCCGGGGGTGAGGAAACCGCCGACCACCATCAGCCCGCCGAACAGGTAGAGCCAGTAGGCCAGCGCGTTGAGCCGGGGGAACGACACGTCCGGGGCGCCGATCTGGATCGGCACGATGTAGTTGGCGAAGCCGAACGCCGCCGGGGTGGCGAACAGCAGCAGCATCACCGCCCCGTGCGAGGTGAACAGCTGGTTGTACTGCTCCGGGGCGAGAAACTGCAGACCCGGCCGGGCCAACTCGGCCCGGATCACCATGGCCTCGATCCCGGCCAGCACGAAGAAGCCGAACGAGGTCAGCAGGTACAGCAGGCCGATCTGCTTGTGGTCGGTGGTGGCCAGGAACCTGACCAGTTTCCCACCCGGGAGCGGCCTGCGCAGCGGTCCGGGATAGCCGCCGAAACGGGCCGGGGCGAGGATCGCCGGACCCCGGTCCTGTCCGGGTTCGGTGGTTACCCGCTTGGGCATGAGCGCTCACCTGCGTTGACGACGGATAAGGACGGGCGTGGCTACCCAGCCCGCCGACCATGTAACCAGGCGAGAGCGGTAATTTCGGTCAATTCGCCGGTAGTGTGGCCCAGACGGCCTTTCCGTCGCCGGCCGGGGCACTTCCCCAACGGTCGGCCAGTTCGCGTACCAGCAGCAGCCCGCGACCGCCCTCGTCGCGCTGGCCGGCCGGGCCGGGCCGGGCCGCCGCGCTGCTGCCGTCGACCACTGCCAGGTGCAGCCAGGGGCGCCGCAGGGTCACCGTGACCTGCATCGGGGTACCCGCGTGGCGGACCACGTTGCCGACCAGCTCGCTGAGCACCACCGAGGCCGGACCGACCGCATCGGGCAGGTTCCACCGGGCGCACGCGTCGGCCACCAGTTCCCGGGCCCGCCGGCAGGCCGCCGCCACCGGGTCCAGGCGCAGCCGCAGCCGGTCCACGGCGGCCGCGCCCGCGAACCGGCTCGCCTCGTCGCAGTCGTCCCGCATCGGCACCACCCGGCAGGCCGTCGACCCGGCCAGCAGGGCGGCCGCCTCGGGGTGTGGCGCGCAGAGCACCAGCGGCACCGCCGGCCAGTCCGCGGCGTGACGCGCCGCGGCGGCGAAGACGGACACCGCCAACTGGTCGTGCACGGCCAACTCGGCCAGGTCGACCACCAGCGCGTCGGGCTGCCGGGCCAGACACCTCTCCAGGTGCGCGTACACCTCGCGCATCGAGATCATGTCGAGGGTGCCGGCAAGCCGTACGACGGTGACATGTGCTCCGTCGTGCACCTGGCAGGTGATCCGGCTCACCATCTCCACCCTCGTCTCGGCGATGTCGCAGAGACTGGCAGGTACCCGGCCCTCCACCGGGTGAAACGCCACGGTGAGGCCGGACACCTCAGGCCGCGGCGACCTGCCGTCGCGGCAGTTGGTGCCGCACCTGCGCGAGTGGTGGTCGTTCCGCCACGGCGACGTCGTTGACCACGATCTCCCGGTCCAGGTTCGGCAGCGCGTCCGAGCCACCCCGGCGGAACTGGGTCAGCAGGGCGGTGGGCAGCATCTCCGGGTTCGCCCAGCCCCGCTGCTGCAACCGGGACCAGGCGGTGAGCATGATCTGGGCGGACATCCGGCCCAGCGCGGCGGTGTCCTGGTGCCGGTGCTTGCGCTCACCGAGGTCCACCTGGGCCAGCGCGTCCAACCCGACGAGTTCGAGCAGGTCGATGAGCATGGCGGTCTCGACGCCGTAGCCGGAGACGAACGGCACCCGGGCCAGCACCTCCCGCCGGCCGGCGTACTCGCCGGCGAGGGGCTGCACGAATCCGGACAGTTCCGGCCAGAACAGATTCAGCATCGGCCGGGCCATCAGCTCCGTCACCCGGCCACCGCCGTCGGCCTCCACTCCGCCGGTGCTCACCAGGGGCCGGTGGTAGAAGCCCTTGACGAAGGCGACCGACGGGTCGGTCAGCAGCGGGCCGAGCAGCCCGGTGACGAAGTGCGGCCGGAACTCGCGCAGATCGGCGTCGACGAAGGCCACCACGTCGCCCTCCGCCGCGGCCAGGCCGGCCCAGAGCGCGTCGCCCTTGCCGGTCAGCCGGGGCAGCCCGTGGGTCATCGCGTCCTGGCTGACCACCTCGGCCCCGGCGGCGCGGGCCACCGCCGCGGTGCGGTCGGTGGACCGCGAGTCGACCACGATCAGCTCGTCGACCAGCGACACCCGGTCCATCAGGTGTTCGCGGATGGTCGCCACGATCGCCCCGACGGTGGCTTCCTCGTTGCGTGCCGGCAGCACCACGCTGACCCGGCTGTCTCCCTTCGCCTGAAGGAGTCGCCGGGTCGGCCAGTCGGCTGCCGAGGTGGTCCGATAGGTGGCCCAGGCCTCCACCACCGGCGAGACCAGAGATTCGTTGTTGCGCACAGGCACCCCCTCGTCGGCGGGAAGACCGGGAGATGGATTTCCCAGCACCCCGCACGCTAACCGGATCGGTCTCCCAGCTTGATCACAAGCGTGCTCCGTCCACGTTCCCGGCCGATGAACCTTTGATTGCGCCTCGTCGGCCATCCCGGTTTCCGCGATCTCGCACTTCCGGCCGGCTTTATGTCCGGGATCTCACCTATGTCGAGACAGAAAGTGCAAGATCGCGCGAATTCGGGAGGGCGGGCGGGACGTTCAAGATCGGTCCGGTCGCGTACCGTTGCGGCTCATGGGTGTGTCGCAACGGTTGAAGACCAGGTTTCGTCGGTTCCTCCAGCGCCCGGGGACCACGGTCGATCTGGCCCCGCTGGAGAAGCTGCTGCCGGTCATCGAGGCCCGCGAGGAGGAGATCTCGGCGTTCGACGATGCCGAGCTCACCGAGGCGGCCGGCGCGGCGTCGAGCTACGAGGAGATCTGCGCCCTCGGTCGCGAGGCGGCCCGCCGGGGCATCGACCAGCGCCCGTACGATGTGCAGCTGCTCGGTGCGATGTCGCTGCTCTCCGGCAAGGTTGCCGAGATGGCCACCGGTGAGGGCAAGACGCTCACCGCGGCGATCGCCGCGTACGGGCACGTCCGGCTCGGCAACGGGCCGGTGCACGTGCTCACCGTCAACGACTACCTGGCCCGCCGCGACGCCCGGTGGATGGAGCCGATCTACACCCTGCTCGGCCTCACCGTCGGCTGGGTCAACGAGGCGTCCACCCCGGTCGAGCGCCGCGCCGCGTACGCCTGCGACGTCACCTACGTCTCGGTCAGCGAGGCCGGTTTCGACTTCCTCCGCGACCAGCTCGTCACCGACATCGAGGACCGGGTGCAGCGCCCGCTGCGCACCGCGATCGTCGACGAGGCCGACTCGATCCTGATCGACGAGGCCCGGGTGCCGATGGTCCTGGCCGGCTCGGTGCCCGGCGAGCAGGACCCGGTGCACGCCGCCGCCGCGCTCGTGCGCGGCCTGCGCAAGGGCCGGCACTTCACGGTGGCCGAGGACGGCCGCAGTGTCGCCTTCACCTCCGCCGGCCTGGCCGCCGTCGAGGCCAAGCTCGGCATCGACCTGTACGACGAGGAGAACGTCGAGCAGCTGTCCGCGGTAAACGTGGCGCTGCACGCGCACGCCCTGCTGCACCGGGACGTGGACTACATCGTCCGCGACGGCACGGTCGAGCTGATCGACGAGATGCGGGGTCGGGTCGCCCAGCGCCGCCGGTGGCCCGACGGGCTCCAGGCGGCGGTCGAGGCCAAGGAAGGGCTGGACGCCTCGGCCGAGGGCGAGGTGTTGGGCACCATCGCCGTGCAGGCGTACGTCGGGCTCTACCCGGTGGTCTGCGGCATGACCGCCACCGCGGTGCTCGTCGGTGACCAGTTGCGGGAGTTCTTCGGCCTGGAGGTGGCGGTGATCCCGCCGAACACCCCGTGCGTGCGGGTCGACGAGCCGGACCGCATCTACGCCACCCGGGCGGAGAAGGAGGAGGCGCTGATCGACGAGATCCGGCGCTGCCACGCCGACGGGCGCCCGGTGCTGGTCGGCACGCTGGACGTCAAGGAGTCCGAGCAGTTGGCGGCCGGGCTCAACGCCGCCGGGGTGCCCTGCGTGGTGCTCAACGCGAAGAACGACGACGAGGAGGCGGCGATCATCGCCGAGGCCGGCGCGTACGGCGCGGTCACCGTCTCCACCCAGATGGCCGGCCGGGGCGTCGACATCCGCCTCGGCGGCAGCGACCAGGCCGACCGGGAGCGGGTGGCCGAGCTGGGCGGCCTCTACGTGATCGGCAGTGGCCGGCACGACAGCCGCCGCGTCGACGACCAACTGCGTGGTCGGGCCGGTCGCCAGGGCGACCCGGGCGGGTCGGTCTTCTTCGTCAGCCTGGAGGACGACCTGGTCGTCCGGCACGCCGGCGACACCGTGCCGCCGTCGCCCCGGATGAACGCCGACGGTCTGGTCACCGACGCGCAGGTGGACTACGCCGTCGAGCACGCCCAGCGGGTGGCGGAGGGGGTCAACCACGAGATCCACCGCAACACCTGGCGGTACAGCGTGGTCATCGAGCAGCAGCGCAAGGCCCTCGCCGAGCGGCGGGAGCGGCTGCTCACCAGCGACGTCGCGGCCCTGATGCTGTTGGACAAGATGCCGGAGAAGGCCGGCGAGATGGACGAGGACCTGCTGGCCCAGGTGGCCCGGTCGATCGCCCTCTACCACCTCGACCGGCTGTGGGCGTCGCACCTGGCCGAGCTGTCGGAGGTCCGCGAGGGCGTGCACCTGCGCGCCCTGGGCCGGCTCGACCCGCTCGACGAGTTCCACCGGGCCGCAGTGCCGGCGTTCACCGAACTGGTACCGGCGATCGAGGCGCGGACCCTCGCGACCTTCGCCGAGACCGAGTTCGACGAGGACTGGGAGCCCGACGCGGCGGAGCTGGTCCGCCCCAGCGCCACCTGGACCTACCTGGTGCACGACAACCCGTTCGGCTCCGAGCTGGACCGGTTGATCGCCTCGGTCGGGCGGCGGCTCAGCGGGGCCGGTTCCCGCTGACCTGTCCGGTCCGGCACGCCCCTCCCGGACGCACCCGTACCCTGGGAGGGGCCCCGTTTTGCGCCGTTTCGACCGTTGTCGGCGGGGGTAGTAGGGCGGATCGTGATGTCGAAGGCGGCTCCAGCGTGGGAGCCCCGCCGAGGAGGAGACGGGTGACGAGGCTGACCGGGCGTACGGGAGCCGCGGGCCGGTGAACCTGGAGACGCGTACCCCGCTGACGGAGACGCTCGGCGTGCTGGAGACGGCCGCCCTGCTGCGGGAGCTGACCGCCGGTCTGATCGCCGTGGACGACTTCGACGCGGCGCTGACCGCACTGGTCCGGATCACCCGGGACGCCCTCGCCGGCGTCGCCTGGTGCGGATTCACCGCCCTGCGGGCCGGCGAGCCGGCCGGCGTGGCCGCCTCCGACGCCCGCCTGTGCGGGCTGGACGACCTGCGGTACGGCCCGGACACCCCGGCGATGGACGCGATCCGCCGCCGGGAGATGGTCGGCGCGGCGGAACTGGACGGCGAACCGCGTTGGCCGGACTGGACCCCCCCGGCCCGCGAACTGGGCGTATGCGGGGTCATCTCGGCCCCTGTCGACATCGACGACCAGGTGATCGGTGCGGTGAACCTGTACGCCGCCGAACCCGACGCGCTGACCCCCGGCCACCAGCTGACCGCGATGCTGCTCGCCGAACACGCCGGCCTGCTGCTGGCGGCCGTACGCGACCGGGAGCGGCGCGCCGCGCTGACGGTGCAGCAGGACCTCGCCCTGCTCAACGACGGCGTCATCGGCCAGGCTGTCGGCGTCATCATGACCCAGCGCGGCTGCCCGGCGCCGGACGCCCTGGACGTCCTGCGTGGCGCGGCGACGTCGCTGTCGATACCGCTGCGGGAGGTGGCGGAGCGGCTCGTCAGCACCGTCTCCCGGCCCCGGGACAACTGATCGGGGCGTGTCGTTTCACCCGGGTGGCGTCCGGGTAGCACCCTGGGCTGACGAGGTGAGCCTATCCAGGGGGACCAGGATGCAGAGCCGGCTGCGGGTGCAGGGACACTCCATCCAACCGATGCTTGTGACATTTCCGTACGGGCTCTTCGTCTGTGCCGTCATCTTCGACCTCGCCGACGTGGTCGGTGGCCCGGTCTTCCTCGGCGAGGTCGGCTACTGGACGGCGGTGGCCGCCCTGGTGACGGCGGCGTTGACCGCGATGGCCGGGATGGTCGACCTGTGGGACGTGCCGCCGGACCGCACCCGCCACACGGCGATCAGCTTCAACGTGGTCAACGCCGGCATGGCCGGGCTGTTCCTGCTCTCCTGCCTGATGCGGGCCGAGGCGACGAACCGTGGCGCCACCCCGGCGCTGCTGGTCGTCGAGGTGCTCGGCCTCGCCGTCGGTGGGGTGGGCGTACACCTCGGCGCACGGCTGATGCGCCACTTCGACACCACCCGACCCGAGGCGGCAAGCGTCGAGGTCGTACGTGGCCTGGACGCCCCCACCGTCGAGGTCGTACGCCCGCGCCCGTAGAGCCCGGCCCGGTACCCGGGTGCTGCGCCGGTGGCCGGCGCTCGGCGGGCGGCGTCGGATAACGCGTTGCCGGAGCGGTCCTGGCCGGACACGCTGACACCCGTGTCGCAGGAGACGAGTTTCGAGGATCTGATCGCCGAGGGAGCCGCCGCCCCGGTCGAGGGGTGGGCGTTCGACTGGCTCGCCGGGCGGGCCACCGAGGAGCGTCCACCATGGGGTTACGCGCGGCTGGTCGCGGCGCGGATGGCGAAGGTCCGCGCGGCGCTGGACATCGACACCGGCGGGGGAGAGGTGCTGGCCGAGGTGCCGCACCCGCCCCCGCTGCTGGTCGCGACCGAGGCATGGCCGCCGAACGTGCCGGTGGCGCGGGCCAACCTGGCGCCACTCGGGGCGAGCGTGGTGGCGGTGGCCGGCGACGCGCCCCTGCCGTTCCGGGCCGCCGCCTTCGACCTGGTGGTCAGCCGGCATCCGGTGCGCACCGACTGGCCCGAGGTGGCGCGGGTGCTGCGCCCGGGCGGCACGTTCCTGTCCCAGCAGATCGGCCCCGGGACCGTACGCGAACTCAGCGAGGCGATCCTCGGTCCGTTGCCACCGCCGGAGCACCGCCATCCCGAGCACGCGGTGGCCGCCGCTCGGGCGGCCGGCCTGACCGTGGTCGACCTGCGCGAGGCGACGCTGCGGACGGTCTTCCACGACATCGGTGCGGTGGTCTGGTTCCTGCGTAAGGTGGTCTGGACGGTGCCCGGCTTCACGGTGGCGGCGCACCTACCGGCGCTGCGGCGCCTGCACGACCGGATCCGGGTCGAGGGTCCGTTCGTGGCCCACGCCCGTCGCTTCCTCATCGAGGCAAGAGCGTAGGCGGCTAGCCGGAGCGGAGCATCGCGAGCATCTCCGGCAGGTCGAAGAACTCCGCGGTGGCCACCGCCGACGGATTGCCGCCGTCGGGGTCGGCGCCCGCGTCGAGTAGTGCGCGTACCGCCTCGGCGTTGCTGCGGAACACCGCCGCGGCCAGCGCCGTCTGTCCCCGGTCGTTGGCTCGGGAGTGGTCGGCGCCCCGGTCGAGCAGCGCGCGTACCGTCTCCGGGCGGGCGTGGTAGGCCGCCAGGATCAGCAGGCTGTCACCCTTCTGGTTGGTCAGGTTGACCGGCAGCCCCGCGTCGACGTACCCGACCAGTTCGGTGGTCGCGCCGTCGCGTGCCAGGTCGAACATCCGGTGCGCGAATTCCAGGGTCTCGGCGTCGAGTTCGTCGCTCACCGGTCCAGGTTAGTCGGCGCCGGCGCACCGCTCGCGCCCACCGGCGACCAGTGATCGTGACCGACCTCGTCTCCCCGACGGCTGTCCCGTCCGCGTGACGGTCAACGGCATGGGAGCGCGAACAGTCGACGTCGGAGCGGGTACGGACATCCCGCCCCGAAGGCCGCGAACGGCATGGACCACCCCCCGTATCAGGTCAACTTGGCGACTCTGCTGTAATCATCTGGCCTCGTACGCAGAGCGAGCGGACGGCTCCGATGTGTCGGTCAATTGTCACATTCATGCAACGCAGCCGCCCCTTGACCCTCGCATGGGCGCCGGGAAGCATCGATAGAGCGGCGTCCCGGGGCCGTGGGGAACACCCGGACCAGCCAAGGAGGACCATGTCGGTCAGCCCCGCTTCGTCGCGCGCCGGATGGCATACGTCCCAACCCGCGGTGCCCGGTCGACCTCCCGGCGGCCAGCGCCGTCCCGTCAACACCGCCGCTCCGGTGCTGACGGTCACCCTGTCCATCCCCCTGGCGTGTGAGGAGTCGCTGACGCCGGCCGCGCGTGCGTTGCTCGACGCGGCACGGGAGATGCTGGAGCGGGGCGAGGGAACCATCACCACCGTCGGTCCGGTGGTGCCGGAACGTCGCGCCGAGACCGTGCCGGCGGGCCGTACGCCGTCCCGGCAGCTCGCTCCGGCCATTCCCGCCCTGCACATCCTGGCCTCCTCCCGGTCGGTGCTGCGCGACGGCGAGCCGTTGCCGTTGACCAGGCTGGAGTTCGACCTGCTGCTGCACCTGGTCGCGAATCCCCGTCGGGTCTTCACCCGACTCCAGCTGCTCAACGCCGTCTGGGGTTACGAGCACGCCGGCGTACGCACGGTCGACGTACACGTGCGCCGGCTCCGCGGCAAGGTCGGCGTGGACGTTCCGCTGGTCACCACCGTCTACGGCGTCGGCTACCGGCTGGCCGACGACGCTCGGGTCACCCTCGACCGCACCGGCTGACGCCCGTCGCCGGCGCGCCGCCGGCCGCTCGGACGAGTCCGGTCGGACGCGAGGTGTGGTCACCGCCCGGCCCGGAGCGCGGGGGGGTGCGGCGGCGGCGTCGACCAGCGGGCACCATGGTCGGATGCGGGTGCGTCCCATCTCACCACCGCTGCTGGTCGGCGAACTGGCCGAGCGGCTGGCCGGCGCGGTGTCGACCGGCCGGCTGCGGGTCGCGGTGGACGGCGCACCCGCCGCCCGCCCCGACCACCTGGCCGACGCCCTGGTCGATCCACTGCGCGCTCTCGGTCACCCGGTGCTGCACGTGCGGACCGACGATTTCCTGCGTCCCGCGTCGCTGCGTCTGGAACGGGGTCGGACCAACCCGGATTCGTACTACGAGGGCTGGGTGGATGAGGCCGGCCTGCGGCGCGAGGTGCTGGACCCGGCGGGACCGGACGGGCCCGGAAGGGTGCTGCCCTCGCTGTGGGACGCCCGAACGGACCGGGCCAGCCGGGCCGCCTACGTCGACCTGCCAGCCGGCGGGGTGGTGCTGGTCAGCGGGGCGTTCCTGCTCGGCGGTGGGCTGGCGTTCGACATGGTCGTACACCTGGAGATGTCGCCCGCCGCGCTACGCCGGCGCACCGACTCCACGCTGGCCTGGACCCTGCCCGCGTTCGACCGGTACACCGCCGAGGTTGCCCCGGCCAGCTTCGCCGACGTGGTGGTCCGGGTCGACGACCCACGTCGTCCGGCGTTCGTGGAATCCGGCGACGGGCCGGTTTGAGCCGTCGACGACGAGGGTAAACGCGGGGCTCACAGCGCCCGGGTGCGAAGACCTGGGTGGGATGACCGGGTGTGGACCGACCCGCCCGCGGTGACCGTACGGCCCAGGAAAGGCAGGCAGCGATGCTCGTCCACGACACGGTCGGCACCGGCCGATCGCAGGCGGAGACCGACCAGATCCGGCTCTCCCTGCAGGCCCGCCACGACGAGCTGACCGAGGAGTACCAGCAGGCGGTGCAGCAGAGCCAGGTGCTGAGGCTGGTCGAGGTCGGCGACACGGCCGGCGACGACCAGGCCGACAGCGGCACCAAGACGGCCGAGCGGGACACCGCGCAGTCGCTGCTGCGGACCATCCTGGACCGTCGCGCCCAGTACGAACACGCCCTCGCCCGGCTGGCCGAGGGCACCTACGGCTTCTGCGAGGGCTGCACCGCGCCGATCCCGGTGGAGCGGCTGGAGATCTTCCCGTCGGCCACCACCTGCGTCACCTGCAAGCAGACGCGCGAGCGTCGGGCGGCCTGACCCGAGACGGTTGCCGGCCGGTCCGGGACACGGTGGACTCCACCCATGGGTGAGATCAAGGTGGGCACCGCGTCCTGGACCGACCGGACCCTGCTGGACTCCGGCTGGTACCCCCGGACGGCCGACACGCCGGAGAAACGGCTGGCCTACTACGCGCGCCAGTTCCCGGTGGTCGAGGTGGACGCCACCTACTACTCACCGCCGGCCGAGCGCACCGCCCGGCTGTGGGCCGAACGCACCCCGGCCGGCTTCACCTTCAACGTGAAGGCGTTCAGCCTGCTCACCGGCCACCCCACCAAGGTCAGCGCGATCTACAAGGAGCTGCGGCCGGAGACCGACAAGCGCAACCTCTACCCGGACGACCTGCCGCCGCAGGCGTACGAGGAGGTGTGGACCCGGTTCCTCAGCGCCCTCGACCCGCTGGTCGAGGCGGGCAAGCTCGGCGCGCTGCTGTTCCAGTTCCCGCCCTGGTTCACCATCCGACGCGACAACAAGCAGTACCTGCTGGAGGTGGCCCGGCGGTGTGCGCCGCTGCGCCCGGTCTTCGAGTTCCGGCACGCCTCCTGGTTCGACGGCGACAACGCCACCGAGACCCTCGACTTCCTGCGCGAGCACCGGCTCGCGTACGTCAGCGTGGACATGCCGCAGGGGCACCGCTCGTCGATCCCGCCGGTGCTGGCCGCCACCTCGGACCTCGCGGTGGTGCGCTTCCACGGGCACAGCGACAAGTGGACCAGCAAGGACATCCACGAGAAGTTCGGCTACCGCTACTCGGCGCGGGAACTCAAGGACTGGGCACCCAGGCTCCGTGAGTTGGCCGGCGAGACCGAACAGACCCACGTGCTGATGAACAACTGCTATCGCGACTACGCCCAGACCAACGCCCAGCAACTGCAGGCACTGCTCACCGAGTCCGGCTGACCGCCCCCGGGCCGGTTCTCACCCGGGTGGGGTGACGGCGACTCACCTGGTCCGTGCGCAGCATGGTGGCAGCGGCGCGGCGCTCGGGCGATGGTCCGTGCGGAAGCGACACCACGGAGGTGGTTGGCGATGACGGTTCGGGTGGCAGCGCACCGACGACGAGACGCGGTGCTGCACGTCGTCGGAGCGGCCGGGCACACCCGTCGGACGTCGCGGGTCGGATGGAGCAGTCCCATCCGGTACCGCCGCGGCCCGGTGGGTCCGCCGCGACGTCAGGACGACCGACGGTGGGAGACCGACCTACGGGGGTGGACAGATGGCTGAGCAGTTCCAGTCCGCGATCGAATCCTCGATGGACAAGACCAATCTGATCCTCAAGGACATCGAGCAGGCGTACGGGTGGCCGAAGGAGCAGCGCAACCAGTCGTACGCCGCGTTGCGTACCGTGCTGCACCTGCTGCGCGACCGGATGCCGGTGCAGGAGAGCGTGGAGTTCTCCGCCCAACTGCCGGTCGTGGTGCGGGGGATCTACTTCGACGGCTGGCAGCCGCAGAACGTGCCGATCAAGCTCAACCGGGACGACTTCCTCTACGAGGTCCGCCAGGGCTTCCCGTACGACGTGGCGGGCGGCCCGCAGCGGGTGGTCCAGGTGGTGCTGGACACGCTGCGCCGGCACATCACGCAGGGTGAGTGGGAGGACGTCAAGGCGACCATGCCCACCGACCTCGCCCGGATCATGCCCTGACCCGCGCCCGTGGCGACCCGCCCCGTCGTGGGGCGGGTTCGGCGCGTCCGGATCACCGGGCCGGCGGCTCGGGCACCCGGCTGACCCGGCGACCGGCACGTGCGGCCAGCCCGGCGAAGGTGGTCGCGTTCGCGACGGCCGCGCCGCCGGGGTCGTTGTTGAAGTAGACGTACGCCGTCTCGTCGTCGCCGAACGTCTCGGTCAGCCGGCGCACCCACGAGGCCAGTGCGGTGCGTCCATAGTGTGGCCAGGGGCGAGCCCGGCCCTCGTGCAGGCGCAGATACCCGAATCCCGCGGTCCGCCAGCGGGGGGCGATCGGCCGGCCGTGCCGGTCGGCCCACACCAGCGCGGCGTCGTGCCGTTCCAGCACCGTCCGGGTGGCGTCGGTCCACCAGGAGACGTGCCGTGGTTCCACCGCCACCCGCACCGACGACGGAAACAGCCGCAGTGTGGCGTCGAGCGCCGGTGGGTCGGCGCGCAGGGTCGGTGGCAGTTGCAGCAGCACCGGGCCGAGCCGGTCGCCCAGCGCCGTGGCCCGGCCCAGGAACCGGGCCACCGGCTCGGCGGGATCCCGCAACCGCTTGATGTGGGTCAGGTAACGACTCATCTTGACCGCCACGCAGAAGTCGCCGGGGGTACGCGCGCGCCAGGCGGCGAAGGTCTCCCGCTCCGGCAGCCGGTAGAACGCGTTGTTCACCTCGACCGTGGCGAACCGGTCGGCATAGTGCTCCAGCCAGGCCCGCTGGGGTAGCCCGCCGGGATAGAAGCGGTCCCGCCAGTCGCGGTACTGCCAGCCGGAGGTGCCGACCAGGATCACGATCGGCCCTACCAGAGGTCGAAGTGGAACACCTCGAACGAGGTGCCGTAGCGCACGCCCAGCCGGGCACCGACCGGCCGCGCGCCGCCCTCCAGGAACTCCTCGGCGTCGAAACTGCCGTCGCCCAGCCCGGTCAGGTACGCCTCGTGGGCCAGCAGCGACGCGACCCCCCGGTCGAACGTGTCGGTGGTGTCCACACCGTGCCCGGAACGCGGCGACGAGGCCGCCCACACCTGCCGTACTCGACCCCACGGTTCGAGGCCGTCGGCCAGCTGCTCGGGGAAGATCCAACGGTTGCCGGCGTCGCGGACCGCGTCCAGAGTGGCCCGGCCCACCGCGATGTGGTCGGCCTGGTTGAGTACGTCCGCCCCGTCCCAGGTGGCCCGGAAGTTGTTGGTGATGACGATCTCCGGGCGGTGCCGACGGACCACGGCGGCCAGTTCCCGGCGCAGCGGCACGCCGTACTCCAGCACCCCGTCGGGCAGGCCCAGGAACTCGACCGTGTCCACGCCCACCAGGGCCGCCGACTCCCGCTGCTCCTGCTCGCGTACCTCCCGGGCACGCGGCGGCGGCATCCCGTCGATGCCCGCCTCGCCGCTGGTGACCAGGCAGTAGACGACGTGTTTGCCCTGCCCGGTCCAGCGGGCGATGGCGGCGGCGGCACCGAACTCCAGGTCGTCCGGATGGGCCACGATCGCCAGGGCCCGCTGCCAGTCCTCGGTCACCGGCTCCAGTGGTTCGGTCATCGGCACCTCCGTCGCAGTGTTCGACCAATCCTGCCACCCGAGCCGCCGGCCCGCCCGCGACGGCGAACCGGTCATGCCGGATGGTTCGGACGATTACGGTGGGAGGAGGTGGGGTTAGAGAAGATCGGGAGCGGGGTACCACCCGCGGCAGGACGCACCCGACCAATGGCGGCGGGGGCGGGTCAATCCGAGGGAGCACTATGCCACTCAACGACGACGACATGCAGACGACCAGCGGCGGCGGGGCGGAAGGCCCGGCCGACGGCGGTGCCACTCCGGGCCAGCACGACGGTGGCGCGGACGGTAGTGCCGAGGGTCCGGCCGACGGCGGTGCCACTCCGGGCCAGCACGACGGCGGCGCGGACGGTAGTGCCGAGGGTCCGGCCGACGGTGGTGCGACCCCGGGTCAGCAGGACGGCGGCGCCGACGGCGCGGCCCGGTAACGGATCGCCATGACGCATCTCGATCCGCCGGGCGGCCACGGCCGCCCGGCGGCTCCGTCTCCGGCCGCCGTCTCGTCCGACCTCGGCGAGCCGGCCGAGCGGACCTCGGCCGCGGCCGCGTTGGCCCGCTGCGTCAGCGTGGAGGCGGCCAAGTTCGCCGCCGCACACTGGGGGCGTACCCCGCTGCTGTCCCGCGCCGTCGAACTGCCCAACCCGGACGGCTTCACCGACCTGCTCAGCCCGGCCGACGCCGACGAACTACTCAGCCGGCGGGGTCTGCGTACCCCGTTCCTGCGGGTGGCCAAGGACGGCCAGGTGCTGCCGGCGGCGCGGTACACCGGCGGCGGCGGCGCCGGCGCCGAGATCGACGACCAGGTCCTCGACGAGAAGATCCTCCAGCTGTACGCCGACGGCGCCACGCTGGTCCTGCAGGGTCTGCACCGCACCTGGCCCGCGTTGATCGACTTCACCCGGGACCTGAGCCTGGCGGTGCGGCAGCCGTTGCAGGTCAACGCGTACCTGACCCCACCGGACAGTCAGGGTTTCGCCACCCACTACGACACCCACGACGTCTTCGTGCTCCAGGTCGACGGCCGCAAGCACTGGCGGATCCACCCGCCGGTGCTGCCCGACCCGCTGGAGCGGCAGCCGTGGGGCGGTCGCGCCGACGAGGTCGCCGCGACCGCACAGGGAGCGGCCGCGCTGGACGTGGTCCTGGAGCCGGGTGACGCGCTCTACCTGCCCCGGGGGTGGCTGCACAGCGCCCAGGCGCAGGAGTCCAGCTCGCTGCACCTGACCGTCGGCGTCCGGGCGTTGACCCGGTACGCGCTCGTCGAGGAGTTGCTCGCGCTGGCCGCCGAGGATCAGCGACTGCGGGCGACCCTGCCGTTCGGCACCGACGTGGCCGACCCGGACGCCATCGAACCGGAGCTGACCGAGACGGTCGAGGCGCTGCGGGAGTGGCTGCTGCGGGCCGACCCGGCCGACGTGGCCGCCCGGCTGCGGCAGCGAGCCTGGCCGGCGTCGCGCCCGGCACCGATCCGGCCGCTGGCCCAGGCCGCCGCGATCACCGCGCTGACCGCCGACAGTCGGGTCACCGCCCGGGCGGGCCTGCGCTGGCAGCTGGTCACCGAGGGCGACCGGGTGGCGCTGCGCCTGTTCGACCGTACGGTCACCCTGCCCGCGCAGTGCGGGCCCGCCGTCCGTGCCCTGCTCGCCGGCCCGCCGATCCGCGTCGGCGACCTCCCTGGCCTGGACACCGACGCCGACCGCCTCACCCTCACCCGCCGTCTTCTCCGCGAAGCCGCCCTCACCCCCGCCTGACGGCGCCGGGGCGGTCAGGGGAGGGGGAGGGTCAGCAGGAGCAGGGTGGTGGCGAGGCCGGCGACGACGACGATGAGGACGGGGCGGGGGCTGAGCACGGCGTGGCGGCGGTCGGCGATCAGACGCGCCGGGATCAGGCCCAGCACCGGACCGAGCAGCGTCACCACCAGGGCCAGCACCGGCAGACCGACGGCCAGGTCACCGTCGTCCCGGATACCCAGGGCACGGACGACGGCGCCCAGCGCGTACGCCAGCAGCGCGCCGCCGACGCCGCACAGCGCCAGCATCGGGTTGACGTTGCCCGGCAGCTCACCGGGTTGACGGGTACGGCGCAACAGGTCGCGTACCCCGTCGAGCAGGGCGACCGGGTCGCCGGTGGCCTCCGGCGCGGGCGCCGGTGGTGCCCCGGCCCGTCGCCCACCGCCGCCGAGCCGGGTGTTCAGCTCCTGCCACAGCACCGCCACCTCGGCGTCCACCCGCTCCTGCACCTCGCGCGCGGCCGCCAGCTCCCGCTCGGCGCGGCTCACCTCGTCGGCGGACTCGGCCACCGCCCGGTCCGCCGCCGCGCACTGCTGCTCGTACCAGGTCCGCGCCTCCTCGCGCTGCTTCCGCACCCGGGCGGTCAGCTCGGCGAGCCGGCGCAACTGGGCCGCGTACGTCTGGCTGGTGACCGGTTCGTTCATCGGGCCGGTCCGTAGGGGATGATGGTCTGCCCGGTCCGGTGCACCGCCCGGTCGAAGAAGAGCCCACGCCACGGGCGGGGATACCAGTCCGGGCCACCACTGCCCGGGTACAACGACGGTCCCAGCTCACCGCCGTGGGTGTCGAGGGCCACCCAGGCGCCGATCTGATCGGTCCGCGCGCCGGTGCCGCCCAGGTCGGCGCGCATCCGGGCCACCCCGCGCCACCAGGCCAGCACGTGGGTACGCCGCTCGGGGCCGTCGTGCAGGATCCGGCGCAGGTTCTCCAGCCCGGTGGCCCGCCCGGTGCGTGCGGCCAGCGTCCCGGCCGCCGCGTCGACGGCGAACAGCAGCAGATAGTGCGGCGCACCGGTGGCACCGGGCGCACCCAGCGTCTCGGCGGTCTCGGCCATCAGTTCGGCCACGGTCTCCTCGTCGTACCAGGCGGCGTCGTCGGCGAGATCCTCGTAGAGGGCCCGGGCCGCCGGGTCGGCGTCCGGATCCAGGCAGGCGATCGAGAAGCGGGCGCTGCCGGGGCGGTGCTGCCGGGCCAGCGAGCGGGCTGCGGCGTCCAGCACCGCGCACGCCTCGTCGACCCGGGTACCCAGGACGGCCAGGTTGCGGCCCGGTGCCCGGGGCAGGCGCAGCACCGCCGAGCGGGCCTGCACGTCGATGATCTCGCCGAGCAGCGCGACCGGACCTCGGGGGGTACCGACCTCCGGCGCCCGCAGCGCCCGGAAGTCCGGCGCGTCGGCCAGCCGGGGCACGGCGTCGCCGTCGAAGAGGCGGGCGGGCGAAGCGTCGGCCGGACGCATCCGCCACAGCCGGTGTTGCAGGTCGCTCCACGTCTCCCAGTCGCTGGCCGAGGGGATCCGGGCCACCTGGTTGCCCTCGGTCAGACCCGACTCGGCGTTCACCACCGCGTGGAACTTCGGCAGCGACTGGGCAGCGTCGTTGCGTTCGGCGAGGATGCGCAGCGCCTTCGGCAACGCGATGCGCAGGGTGAACTGGGCCACCAGCGCGGGTCGACCCCACAACGCCTCGATGCCGCGTACGTCCTGCGAGGCCAGCACCAGGTGGATGCCCTGGGAGCGACCCCGACGGGCCAGGTCCTCCAGCAGGTCGGCCGCATCCCGGGCGACCGCGTCCCGGCCGGCCAGCAGCATCTGGAACTCGTCGACCACCGCGACGATGCGCGGCCAGTGCCCGGTCGGGTCCACCGCGCGCAGCTCCGCCAGCTTGGTGACCTCGTGCTTCTTGGCGGCGTCCGCCCGGCGGCGCAACTCCTCGGCGAGGAACCGCAGCAGCGCCAGGCCGAACTCCCGGTCGGTGTTGACGTTGATGCCGACCAGCCGCATGTGCGGCAGCCAGCTCGGGTCCCGCCGGCCCTTGGCGAACCGGGCGAAGGACACCCCCTCCTTGAAGTCGAGCAGGTAGAACTCCAGCTCGGTGGGGGAGTAGCGGGCCGCGAGGGCCCCGATCCAGGCGAAGATCAGGTTGGTCTTGCCGGTGCCCGAGGGCCCGCCGATCAACGCGTGCGGCGGGTAGTCGCCGAGGGTGAGCAGCACCGGGCGGCCCTGCGGTCCCTCACCGATCGGCGCGGTCAGCCCGCTCGCCGAGTCCTCCCGCCACATCTGGTCTGCCGGCGGCAGCAGGTCGGTGAACGGGGTGGGCGCCGGGCCGGCACTGACCACGGAGGCGATGTCCCGGCAGGTCTCGGTGACCAGGGCGGCCGGTGGGGGCGGGTCGAGCCGCACCGCCAGGCTGTCGATCCGGGCGCCGTCGGCGGTCACCGTCACCCGGGTGACCGCCGGGCCGTCGGGCACCGGCACACCCCGCACGATCAGGTGTACGCCGCAGGCCACACCGGCGCGTACCACCCGGTCGAGTTGGCCGCGCTCGTGCCGGGACAGTTCGTCGCCGCCGAGCAGCACCGCGACCCGCCACGGTTCCGGGCGTCGTCCCGTCGCGGCGGCCAGGTCGCGCAGCGACGCGTGCTCGCCGGCCAGGACGGTCTCGTTGATCCGGCGGATCTGTTCCACCAGGTCGTCCAGGAGCCGGCCCAGACCACCCGGGCCGACGAAGGTGAGCAACCCGGCCGGACCCAGCGGGGCGAATCCGGCCAACCCGCCGCCGAGCCGGTCCGGGTCGTAGCCGACCAGCCGGACACTGCCGGGTGCCGCCCGGCCCAGGCTGCGCAGCAGCAGCGCGGCGACCACGGCCGCACAGCCGTCGGCGTCCCCGTCCAGCCGCACGTGCCCGGCGTCGAGCAGCGGCACCAGCGCCGGCACCGGTTCGGTGCCGGCCAGCCGGACGGTGCCGATCCGGGTCGCTCCCGGCGGTTCGGCCCGACCGGCCGGGGTGGGACGCCAGTCCGGCCAGTCCGCCGAGCCCGCGCCGGGCGCCTCCCGGGCGGCGGCCTCGGCCGCCTCCCGGGCCAGCACCGCCAACCGGGCCCCGTGCCGGGAGTCGATCTCGGCCAGGCGGCGGTCGCGTTCGGCGCCGACGCGCTCCGGCACGCCGGCGGCGGCTCGCCGCACCCGCACCGCCCGCTCGCGGGCGGCGGCGAGCGTGACCTGTGCCGTGGCCGACCGTTCCCGGGACGCGCCGAGTGCCTCGGCGAGCAGTTCCCGGACGCGGGTGACCAGCTGGTTGCGCCGGTCAGCCATCGATCCCGCGCCTCGGCCGGCCGCCGGATCCGTCGCTGGAGGTGGGCCGTGACGGTGCCCCTGACCACGGTCCGTCCCGGCGGTCCCCGGAACCGGTCGGCCGGGATGGCCGACCAGGCTGCGCCCGCCTGCCGGGATCCGGCTCGCCGACCCGTCCGACCGGACGGCCGCCGGACGCCCCGCCGTTGTCGGTCCGTACCCCACCCGCGCCCTCGGCCGGCAGGTCGCGGCCGAGGCGGTCGAGCAGGACGCCGGTGAGCACGCCGGCGGTGACCGCCGGGTCGGCGGCGTGCGGCTGCTCGCCCTCGCCCCGGCGCGGCGGAGGCATCCGGCACACCCGGCTGAGCAGGGTGTCCAGCACCGGGGCCGGCAGGCCGGGAAGCAGGTCGCGGACCCGACCGTCCAGTTCGCGGTGCAACCGGGCGAGGTCGTCGCCGCGCGGCGGATGCCCGAGCAGTTCGCTGGCGAGGTCGCGCAGCAGCGGCGGGGCCACGGCGGCCAGGCCCAGGCCGACGTCGGCATGCGCGCCGCGTAGATCGCGGTGCAGTCGGTCGCGATCACCGGCCCGGACCCCGCGTACCACCCGGTGCAGCAGCTCCCGGGAGTCGGCGATGCGTTCGTCAGGTTGCTCCGCCGAGCCCTCCCGCCCGCCGGTCAGCTCGGCCACCCGCACCGACCACCAGCGACGCAGCCGCACCTCGCCGGCCGGCTCCGGTGCGGCGAGCACCGGTTCGGCCGCCCCGGGCGCGTCGTGCACCGGTCGCCGTTCGGGCTGCCCCGGGGCCGGTGGCGCGCCGTCGGGGGCCAGCCCGATCGCGGCCAGGTACGCGGTCAGCTGCTCCTGGGCCAGCCGCAACGCGTAGCCGGCGGTCTCCGCGTGCTCGGTGGCGGCGGACAGCTCCGGTACCCCCATCGGGTTGGCCGACTCCTGACGCACCCAGCGCAGCCGCTCACTGGCCAGGCCGAACTTCTCCAGCGCCTGCCCGAGCAGGCCCAGCGGCAACTCCTCGGCGGCGGCGCGGACCTGCGCGCCGACCTCCTCGACGATGGACACGCCCGCCCCTACAGCGTCGAGACGTACTGCTGGGCCTGCTCGACCGCGACGAGTGTCGCGGCGAGGCACTCCTCCAGCTCCTGGCTGGCCTGGGTCAGCGACGCCTGCGCCGCCTCGACCGTGGTGTGGCCGCTGCCCTCCAGCGCCCCGGCGAGGGTCTGCTGCGCCTCGGCCAGTTTCTCGCCGGCGGCCTGCACGGCACTCTGGCCGTCACCGATCTGCTGAAGTGCGACATCGATGGCTGCCTTGAGCTCGGCGACGCTCGCCACGCGGAACCTCCTGGGGGCGGGGAGGACTCCATTAGAGCCTATGCCGGTAGGGGACGAAGCACGTGCCCTGTCAGTGTTCCTGCCCCGCTGACCGGTTGTCGACCACAGACGCCCCGGGTCCGATTCGTGGGACCGGTGGGCGGACGCTCACCGACCGCCACCGTCGGTCAGCCACCGTGGCCCGCGTACCTCCGCGCCGTACCCGGTGACCCGCTCCCGCAGCTCGCGGTCGGCCGTCACGACCACCCGTCGTCGCTGCCCGGCCCGGGCCACCAGATCGACCACGGCGTCGTCGCCGGAGCCGGCGGCGGACACCACGCGCACCCCCTCGACGCCGGGCACGTCCCGGGCCGCGCCCTCCACCACCAGCACCACCTCGACCGGTGGCGGCAGGTCCGGCGGCAGACCCCGGCCACCCAACGGGACCAGGGTGTCCCGTAGTCGGGCGGTGGCGCCGGCCCGGTCGCGCCACCAGCCGTTCGGGCGCGAGCCCACCACGTTTGCCGCGTCCACGATCAGCAGCGGTGTCGGTTCCATCCGCCCAGCCTGCCATCCGGTGGCCGCACCGGCTGGTGGCCCTTCGTGGCGTTTGTCCGGCCGGTGCCGGGGTAGCCCGTGCCGACCGTCTCGCGCCCGACCGCGGAGGACAGACATGATTGGACCCGGTGACTTCGGCTCCGACCCGTGGGACGAGTTCCTGGCGCGCTACTTCGGTCGGGGCGAGGGCGGGCGACGCCCGGCGCACCGGGTCGACATCACCCGACTGATGACCGCGGACGCGCGGGAGATGCTCGCCGACGCGGCACGCCGGGCCGCGCAGAAGCAGAGCAACGACCTCGACACCGACCACCTGCTCTGGGCGGCCTTGCAGCGGGAGCCGCTGCGTGACCTGGTCCGGCGGGCCGGCGCGGACCCGGACACCCTGGTCAACGCGCTGGGTGGACGCGGTGACGGCGCCCCGCACGGCGAGGTGCCGCCGAACCTGTCGTTGACCCCGGCGGCCAAGCGGGCGCTGCTCGACGCGCACCAGTTGTCCCGCGCGATGGGCGCGAACTACATCGGGCCCGAGCACATCCTGATGGCCCTGCCGTTGAACCCCGAGTCGCCGGCCGGCCGGATGCTCGCCGCCGGCCGGATCCAGCCGGAGTCGTTGCAGGCCGCGAACGCCGAGCGGGGACCGGCGAACGGGCCGCGGCCGGACCGGGGCACGCCGACGCTCGACCAGTACGGCCAGGACCTCACCGACCTGGCCCGCAACGACCAGATCGACCCGGTGATCGGGCGCGCCGACGAGATCGAGCAGGCGGTGGAGATCCTGTCCCGGCGTACCAAGAACAACCCGGTGCTGATCGGCGAGGCCGGCGTCGGCAAGACCGCGATCGTGGAGGGTCTGGCGGAGAAGATCTGCGACGGCGACGTGCCGCAGACGCTGCTCGGCAAGCGGGTCATCCAGCTCGACCTGGCCGGCCTGGTCGCCGGCACCCGGTACCGGGGCGACTTCGAGGAACGGCTCAAGAAGGTGATCGACGAGATCCGGGCCCACCGGGAGGAGCTGATCATCTTCCTGGACGAGATCCACACCCTGGTCGGGGCGGGCGGCGCGGGCAGCGAGGGCGGCATGGACGCCTCCAACATGCTCAAGCCGGCGCTGGCGCGCGGCGAACTACGGGTGATCGGCGCGACCACCCTCGACGAGTACCGGCGCAGCATCGAGAAGGACGCCGCGCTGGCCCGGCGTTTCCAGCCGGTCTTCGTGCCCGAACCCACCGTCGAGGACACCGTGGCCATCCTGCGTGGGCTGCGGGACCGCTACGAGGCACACCACCAGGTGCGGTTCACCGACGAGGCGTTGGTCACCGCCGCCGAACTGTCCGACCGCTACCTCACCGACCGCTTCCTGCCGGACAAGGCGATCGACCTGATCGACCAGGCCGGCGCCCGGGTCCGGCTGCGTACCCGGACCCCCGACGCCGACGTGCGCGACCTGGAACAGCAGCTTGAGGAAATTCGGCGGGACAAGGAGCAGGCGGTCGCCGACGAACAGTACGAGCGCGCCTCCGCGCTGCGCGACCGGGTCGCCGAGCTGGAGAGCCAGGTGAACCGGGCCCGGGGCGACGACGGCAGTGGCAGCCAGGTGCCGGAGGTGGGGCCGGAGGAGATCGCCGAGGTGGTGTCCCGGGCCACCGGCATCCCGGCCAGCCAGCTCACCGAGGAGGAACGCGACCGGCTGCTGCGGCTGGAGGGCCAACTGCACGAGAAGGTCGTCGGGCAGGACGACGCGGTCACCGCGGTGGCCGAGGCGGTCCGTCGCTCGCGTACCGGCCTGGCCGACCCGAACCGGCCGATGGGCAGCTTCCTGTTCCTCGGCCCCACCGGCGTCGGCAAGACCGAACTGGCGCGGGCGTTGGCCGAGGCGTTGTTCGGTGAGGCGGACCGGATGGTCCGGGTGGACATGAGCGAGTTCCAGGAACGGCACACGGTCAGCCGGCTGGTCGGTGCGCCGCCCGGCTACGTCGGGTACGAGGAGGCCGGCCAGCTCACCGAGGCGGTCCGTCGGCGTCCGTACGCGGTGGTGCTGCTCGACGAGATCGAGAAGGCCCACCAGGACGTGTTCAACGTGTTGTTGCAGGTGCTCGACGACGGGCGACTGACCGACAGCCAGGGCCGCACCGTCAACTTCAAGAACACCGTACTCATCATGACGAGCAACATCGGCTCCGAGTTGATCACCGGCGCGCAGCGGGCGGTCGGCTTCGGTGCCGGCGAGCCGGGCAGCGCCCAGGAGAGCGACGAGCTGCGGGAGCGGCTGATGCGCCGGTTGCAGGAGAACTTCCGCCCCGAGTTCCTCAACCGGATCGACGAGGTGATCATCTTCCGTCGGCTGGAGGCCGAGCAGCTGCGCCAGATCACCGAGCTGCTGCTGGAGGAGACCCGTCGCCGGCTGCACGCGCAGGACATCGAGGTGGACTTCACCACCGCCGGCATCGACTGGCTCGCCGAGCACGGCTACCAGCCGGAGTTCGGTGCCCGGCCGCTGCGCCGGGTGATCCAGCGGGAGGTCGACAACCACCTGTCCCGGATGCTGCTGGAACAACAGATCTCACCCGGACAGCGGGTCACCGTCGACGCCCGGGACGACCGGCTGGCCTTCGACGTGGCGGCCGGTCGGGGACAGGCCAGGGCGACGACCTCGCATCCCCGCTGACCGGAAGGGCACCGATGACCGAACCGGACGAGGCCCGCGAGGACGAGCGGACCGAGGCGATCCTGGCACCGCCGACGGCCAACCCCGCCCGGGTGCAGGTGCCGCCGGAGGGGCTGGGCGGGCAGACCGACGAGGGGCACCCGGAGGAGTCCGGGTCGCCGCCGGCAGAGGAGGGCTGATGGTACGCGAACAGCGACTCGACCCGGAGGTGGAAGTGCTCTGGGAGGACTTCCACGCCGAGGTCAACGTGCCGTCCGAGCAACTGCGACAGTGGCTGTTGACCCGCGGCTCCGGTGAGGCCGCGTTCGGCCCCGACCCGGACCTGAACCTGCCGGAGCCGGGCCGGCAGATCCTTGCCGTGCTGCGTAAGCGCAAGGTCGACCTGACCCCGGAGGACATCGAGGTGATGCGCGACGCGGTCGAGCGGATCCGCTCGCTGACCGCCGCCAAGCCCGGCCGGGGCAACGCCGACGACGAATGGCGACACAGCCTGCTCGACCTGGGTCACGACGTGCTCGTCGAACGCTGACCCCCCCGGGTCGTCCCCGGCGCTGCCGCACCGCGCCGGGGATACCGGCACGTCCGGCCGGGCTACTCGGCTTCGAGGCTGGCGATGGCCAGCCCGGCGGCGTCGGCGGCGGCCTGCCGGTCGGCGCGGGTCTGCTCCTCGCGGGTGAGCAGATTGGCGTACTCGGCCAGGTCGGCCGGGTCCGGCACCTCCGGCAACCGGCGGAGGAAGGCTTCGCACTCCCGGACGGCGGCGGTGTGCGCGGCGGCGGCTCGACGGAGCAGTTCGCGCTCGTCGGCGGCGGGATAGAGGTCGGTCATACCCGCCCCTTACCCGCGCTCAGCCGGTTCGCACCCGGTGTGCCGTCACCACCGGCGCGGGTCGCCGGACACCGAACGCCGGGTTGCGCAGCAGCCAGGCCAGGTACGCCGGATGCGGCGCGAGGGCATCGGTGTACGCGACCAGGGCGGTCTCCAGCACCAGGTCGGCGGTGCGGGCGGCGGCGGACTCCGGATGCCAGCCCAGCATCAGCCGCCAGCGCAGCGGCGTGTCGACCAGCCGACGGGTCACCAGACCGGCCACCGGCCGGAAGGTGGCCTGGCACAGCGCCACCGCCTCACCGGCGTCCACCAGGTCGATGCAGCTGCGCACGTCGGCCTCGTACACCTTGCGTGGGGTGAACCCGGCGCGGGCGCAGGCGGCGGCGAAGCAGTCGCCGAAGCAGCCGTCCCCCGGCGCGGCCACCCACTGCTCGTGCCGCAGGTCGGCCAGGTCCACCTCGTCGCGCTCGGCCAGCGGATGCGTCTCCGGCAGCAGCACCATGACCGGGTCGACGGCGACCTCCCGCCAGCTCAACCCGTAGTCCGCCGACGGTGTCGAGTCGCCGCACACCCCGGTCAGCGCGTAGTCCAACCGGCCACCGGCGACCAACTGGGCCAGCTCGTCGACCGACCAGGAGGCGTGCGTGCTGATCTGCGCCTGCGGCTGCTCGGCGGCCAGCCGGTGCACCAGCCGACCCAGGATCGGGCTGTTCACCCCGCCGAACCGGTACCGGCGGGGTGCGTCGCCGGCGCCGGCCAACCGGGCCGCCTCGTCCTGCAGACCCTTCATCGCCGGCAGCAGCACCCGGGCCCGGGCCAGAACCAGCTCGCCGAGGGCGGTGGGCCGCGCGCCGCGCCGGTCCCGTTCGAACAGCGGCCCGCCGAGGGTACGTTCGATCCGCTGGAGCTGGGCGGTCAGCGCCGGCTGGGCCAGGCCGAGCGTCGAGGCCGCCTTGGTCACGCTCCCGGTCTCCGCTATGGCGCAGACCACCCGCAGGTGGCGCAACTCCAGGTTCATAGCGTGACGGTAGGGCCACGGCGCAGCTGGCGGTAGTGCCTGGACGGATCAACGACCGTGAACGTGTCGTGGGTCTCTCACCGAGGTGGCGGCTCGGTGAGCTCACCCAACTGGGTGTGCCGGCCGGCGAGGACGTCCCGAACCTTGTCGACCACCCCGACCGCCGGCTCGACGATCCGGTTCCACGGCGGGCTGTGCGGCACCGCCGGATGCGGGCGGGTCGGTGCCGCCTCCTCGGCGATCTCCAACCGGTTGCCGAGTCGGATCAGCTCCTCCTCGGTGGCGGCGGCGCAGAGCCGCTGCATCAACGGGTCGACCGCCCGGGCGTGCGCCTCGACCCGCGCGGCCACCTCGGGCAGGGCGTCGTCGGTCAGCCCCTGCAGGGTCCGCAGCAGCTCGACGTCGCCGGCCAACACCTCATCGACGAGAGGGTCCGCCCCCTCGACCGCGTGCCGGACGGCGGGCAGCAGATACTGCTCCTCCCCGGACAGATGCCGCGACACGGTGGCGACCAGGACGTCGCGGCCGTGCTCCGGGTCCGGCCCGGGCTCGATCAGCCGCCGGGCCAACTCCAGCAGCTGCCGGTGCTCCTCGGCGACGAGGTCGGCGATGCTGCGTCCCGGGGGCTGGTACTCCTCCCCGGGGGTGGGCGGCAGCGGCGGCAGGTGGACGGACATGGTCGCCTCCTGGGCGGGCGGGCGGAGCGACGAGGGGGCATCGGGCAGGCGCGGCAGTACCCGCGGTCGCCCGAACCGAAACCCTGGGCTGATATGAAGGCACGATGACGAGCGACGCCCACGCCGCCCTCCCCGCGCCGACCGACGAGGTCGTCGAGCTGTGCCGGGACCTGCTGCGCATCGACACCACGAACACCGGCGACAACGACACGAGCGTCGGCGAACGCGGCGCGGCCGAGTACGTCGCCGAGAAGCTCGCCGAGGTCGGTATCACCCCGATCGTCCACGAGTCCGCACCCGGCCGGGCCAACGTGGTCGCCCGGATACCCGGCACCGATCCCGGTCGCGGTGCGTTGCTCGTGCACGGGCACCTGGACGTCGTACCGGCGGACGCCGACGAGTGGTCGGTGCACCCGTTCTCGGGCGAGCTGCGCGACGGCTACCTGTGGGGTCGCGGCGCCATCGACATGAAGGACTTCGACGCGATGGTCCTCGCGGTGGTGCGGCACTGGCAGCGTACGGGGGTGCGTCCGCCCCGGGACATCGTGCTCGCGTACACCGCGGACGAGGAGGCGGGCAGCGAGTACGGCGCGCACTTCCTGACCACCCGGCACCGCGACCTCTTCGACGGCTGCACCGAGGGCATCGGTGAGGTCGGTGGCTTCTCCTACACGGTGGACCCGTCGCGGCGGCTCTACCTGATCGAGACCGCCCAGAAGGGCATCGACTGGCTGCGGCTGCACGCCAAGGGCCGGCCCGGGCACGGCTCGATGCTGCACGACGACAACGCGGTCACCGCGCTGGCCGAGGCGGTCGCCCGGATCGGCCGGCACCGCTTCCCGGTGGTGGTCACCGACACCGTGCGCGCCTTCCTGGCGGAGATCTCCGAGGTCCTCGGCGTGGAGCTGGACCCGGACGACCCGGAGGCCGCCATCGCCAAGCTCGGCCCGATCGCCAACATCATCGGCGCCACCATCCGCAACACGGCGAACCCGACCCGGCTCGCCGCCGGCTACAAGGACAACGTCATCCCCGGCCGGGCCAGCGCCACCATCGACTGCCGCAGCCTGCCCGGCCAGTCGGAGCTGCTGGAGCGGCAGTTGCGCGAGCTGGTCGGCCCGGACATCGCCATCGAGTACGTCCAACGGCAGCCGGCGCTGGAGACCACCTTCGACGGCGACCTGGTCGCGGCCATGGCCGCCGCACTGCAAGCCGAGGATCCGGGCGCCCGGCCGGTGCCGTACATGCTCTCCGGCGGCACCGACGCCAAGGCCTTCGCGCAGCTGGGCATCAGGTGTTTCGGCTTCGCGCCGCTGCGGTTGCCGGCCGACCTGAACTTCTCGGCGCTGTTCCACGGCATCGACGAGCGGGTGCCGGTGGACGGACTACAGTTCGGCGTGCGGGTTCTCGACCGGTTCCTGCGCACCTGTTAACCCGCGTCCGGATGGACGCGACATCCTGGATTCTTCGTGAAGGGGACGCCTCACATGACCGACCAGCACGGTGAGCTGGACGCCGCCCTCGAGCGCGTGATCGAAGCGGCCCGCCACCACCTGGCCGCCGTCCGGGCCGCGCAGGGCCGGATCGACGACGACGACGTCTGGCAGGCGTACGTCGCGCTGAACAACGCGTCGTTCGCCTACGACGAGCAACTCATGGACGCCTTCGGCGAGGTCACCCCGTGGGACGTCGAGTCCATCGACCCGGACGAGGCCGATCAGCGTTTCGCCGGTGGTGAGGGCGTCGAGTCGACCGACCCGCACCCGCAGGTGATCTCGGTACGCCAGCGCCGCGACTACCGGGTGCCGAGCGTCTCCGCGTTGATCCGGGTCGCCGAGGCGGCCCGCCGGGAGGGCGTACCCGGTGACGAGGAGGTCCCGCCGGTGGAGGGCGTCGGTGAGGCGGTGCTGGAGCTGCTGCAGAGCGGCGACGGTTCGCTGGGCGCGCTCGACGTGCCGGAGCTGGAGCCGCTCGACGGTGTGGTGATGGTCAGCGAGGTCGGCACCCCGGTCGACCTGGAGTCGTTCGCCGACGACGACCCGGTGGGCCCGTTCCAGCCGGGCGCCGACGATCGCCTGGTCGGCCGCCTCGACGAGCACCCCTTCCTGGAACTCGACGACGAGCACGACCACGTGCACTGACAGCCGTAGGCGCCCATCGGTCACCGGGCCGGCCGCAACGGTCGGCCCGGTTACCGCCGCGCCGCCGACGGTCAGTACGACAGGCCCGGCTGCGGCTGGTTGACCCGCCGGCGACGCAGCACCACCTGCCGCGTACCGTCACGGAACAGCCGCACCCGGGCCAGTTCCCAACCGGAGAACTCCGCCTGGATCGCCAGCTGCGCCGCGGCGGTCAACCGGTCGACGTTCGGCGGCAACCGCAGCGGCGCGTATTCGTAGTCCATGTGGCCTATGCTGCCCAGCCGGACCCCCGCAGCGCCACCCTTCGGCGAGTGATGCTCAACCGTCGCGCTCCGGATAGCCGACCTCCAGCGCCGAGACGTCGTCCAGCGCCGTGGTGATCTCGTCGGGCAGGGTCATCCGTTCCACCTGAAGCGCACCGAGCAACTGCCCCGAGGTACGCGCGCCGAGGATCGGCGCGGTCACCCCCGGCCGATCCCGGATCCAGGCCAGCGCCACCTCCAGCGGGGAGACGCCGAGGCCGCTCGCGGCGGTGGCCACCGCCTCCACGATGCTGGAGCAGCGCGGCTCCAGATAGGTGGCGACGAAACGCTCGAAATGCGGCGACACCGCCCGGGAGTCCGCCGGTCGGCCGTGTCGGTACTTGCCGGTCAGCACCCCCCGACCGAGCGGGGACCAGGGCAGCACCCCCAACCCGAGCGCCTCGCAGGCGGGCAGCACCTCCCGCTCCACCCCCCGCTCCAACAGGGAGTACTCCACCTGGGCGGCGACCACCGGCGCCCGGCCCGGCCAGGCCGCCTGCCAGGCCGCCGCCCGGGCCGTCTGCCAGCCGGAGAAGTTCGACACGCCGACATAGCGCACCCGGCCACTGGCCACCGCGTGATCAAGGGCCGCGAGGGTCTCCTCCAGCGGGGTCTGCGGATCGTAGCCGTGCACCTGGAACAGGTCGACGTGATCGGTGCCGAGCCGGCGCAGCGAGGCGTCAAGCGTACGCAGCAGGTGCCCACGGGAGCCGTCCCGGCGCCGGGCTCCGCCCGGCCGAAGCCCCGCCTTCGTCGCGATCAGCAACTCCTCGCGAGGCACCAGGCTGCCCAGCAGCGAGCCGATCACCGACTCGGCATCGCCGTCGCCGTACACGTCGGCGGTGTCGATCAGGTTGCCGCCGGCGTCGAGGTAACTCTTCAACTGCGCGGCCGCGTCGTCGGCGTCGGTGTCCCGGCCCCAGGTCATGGTGCCGAGCGCGAGCCGGGAAACCGCCAGCCCGCTGCGGCCGAGCGGTCGCTGCTGCATGGGTGAACCTTATTTCGAACCAGGGCCGGACGGATATCCTCGCTCCCGTCGAGTCTGCCCGCGGATCGGGGTGAGCCGGTGATCGTCCCGGCCACCCGCACCGCGTAACCTGATGCGACTGCGGATGGGGGAGGACTCTGTGCGACTCGGGCTAAGCCTCGGATACCAGACAGCGTGGAGCACGCCGGCCGACCACCTGGCCCTGGCTCAGGAGGCGGACCGGCTCGGCTACTCGGTGGTGTGGGCCGCCGAGGCCTACGGCTCCGATTCGCCGAGCATGCTGGCCTGGATGGCCGGACAGACCGAGCGGATCGACATCGGCAGCGCGGTGATGCAGATCCCCGCCCGGACGCCCGCGATGACCGCGATGACCGCCGCCACGATCGACTCGCTCTCCGGGGGGCGGTTCCGGCTCGGCCTGGGGGTGTCCGGTCCGCAGGTCTCCGAGGGCTGGCACGGCGTCCGGTTCGGCAAGCCGCTGGCCCGCACCCGCGAGTACGTGGACATCGTGAAGCTGGCGGTGGGCCGCAAGGAGGTCGCCTACGACGGCGAGTTCTACACGCTGCCGCTGCCCGACGGCCCCGGCAAGGCCCTGCGGCTGGGCTTCCACCCGCCGCGCGAGCACATTCCGATCTACCTGGCCGCGGTGGGCCCGAAGAACCTGGAACTGGCCGGCGAGATCGCCGATGGCTGGCTGGCGGTCTTCTACGCCCCCGAGTTCGCCCAGGAGCAGCTGGCGGCGGTGCGGGCCGGTCGGGCCAAGGCCGGCAAGGAGCTGGCCGGCTTCGACGTGGTGCCCTCCGTGCCGGTGGTGGTCGGCGACGACCTGGACTCCTGCGCCGAGCTGGTCCGCTGGTACGCGGCGCTGTACGTCGGAGGCATGGGCAGCCGCCAGCAGAACTTCTACAACCAGTTGGCCACCCGGATGGGCTACGGTGACGCCGCCCGCGAGGTGCAGGAGCTCTACCTGGCCAAGCGGCAGCGCGACGCCGCGGCCGCCGTACCGATGGAGTTCATCGACCGGACCTCACTGCTCGGACCGAAGGAGCGCATCGCCGAGCGGATGCGGGAGTACGCCGAGGCGGGGGTCACCACCCTGTCGGTGACGCTCTTCGCCGCCGACCGTGACACCGGTGTGCAGACCCTGCGGACCGTCGCCGAGGCGCTGGACCTCTCGGGAGTCGGGGAGTGACCTGGATCGAAGCCATCGTCCTGGGCATCGTCCAGGGCCTGACCGAGTTCCTTCCGGTCAGCTCGTCCGGTCACCTGCGGATCACCTCGGCGATCTTCTTCGAGCAGGACGCCGGAGCGTCCTTCACCGCGGTCACCCAGCTGGGCACCGAGGCGGCGGTCCTGCTGTACTTCGCCAAGGACATCTGGCGTATCGGCCGAACCTGGGTAGTCGGCATCTGGGACAAATCCGTCCGTTCCAGCCTTGACTACCGCATGGGCTGGTACGTGATCATCGGTTCGATCCCGATCGGCTTCTTCGGCTTCCTGTTCAAGGACCAGATCCGGGAAACCGCCCGCAACCTGTGGGTGGTGGCCACCACCCTGATCGTCTTCGCCTTTGTGCTCGCCTTCGCCGAGTACTGGGGCCGGCAGACCCGTACGCTGCGGGACTTCCGGATGCGGGACGGCGTGGTGATGGGCTTCGCCCAGGCGCTGGCGCTCATCCCCGGTGTGTCGCGCTCGGGCGCGACGCTCACCTTCGGTCTCTTCCTGAGCCTGACCCGGGAGACGGCGGCCCGCTACTCGTTCCTGCTGGCCATCCCGGCGGTGGTGATGTCCGGGATATTCAGCCTGGGTGACGTCTTCGAACCGGCGGCGCCCGGCACCTCGGTGCCCAGCGTCGCGCAGATGGTCGTCGCCACGCTCATCGCGTTCGGTGTCGGCTACGCGGCCATCGCGTGGCTGCTGCGCTACGTCGCGCACCACACCCTCTACATCTTCGTGCTCTACCGGGTCGCGATCGGCACGCTCGTCCTGGCCCTGCTGCTGACCGGAACCATCAGCGCCACCTGAGCCTGAGTTCTGTGGTGTCCGGGTGGTTGCGGTGGGGCTGACCGTGTCCGGCTTTCGGTGGTTGCGGTGGGGCTGGGGGCGACCGTGCCCGGCTTCGGGCGGTCAGGCTTGATCCCTGCGCCGGGCACGGTCGCCCCCAGCCTGACCTGGTCGGCCCTCGCCCGAGCGGAGGCCAGCCCGGGGTGGGTCTGCTGCGATGGGGCTGCTGTCTGTGGTCGGTTGCTTCGGTGTGCGGATACGCCGCTGGCCGGCACCCGGGTTCGGGTGCCGGCCAGCGGCTTTCTGCTCCCCCTTGTGGAGGAATGTCTTCGGTTGTCGCCTGGTCGGTTGTCAGCTGGTCCAGTGCTGGGCGACGAGGTCGGCGGCCTGCTGTTCCCACTGGGCGTAGTGGTCGGGGTACGCCGAGACCTGCACGGTCTGGGCGGCCTGGGTCAGGGGCATGTCCTGCCAGCCGTCGACCTGCTTGAGGCCCTTGAGGAAGGCCAGGGTCGAGTACTCGGGGTCGGTGATCTGCTCCACCGTGCCCCAGCCGGAGGAGGGGCGCTGCTGGAACAGGCCCTGCGAGTCGTGGTCGTTGCGGTCACCCAGGTGACCCAGGTTTTCCAGCTTCGACTCCTGCAGCGCGGTCGCGATCGACACCACGGCGGCACGCTCGTCCATGCCGGCCTTCTTCGTCGCGGCGATGATCGCCTTGACGTTGTCGATCTGCTCGTCGTTCAGCTCGACGTGCGACTGGTTGGACGGGGTGCCGTGCGGCAGCAGCTTGCCCATGTCCGGCTTGTCGGCCTGCACGGCTGCGATGGGGGTGGTCGGGGTGAGCTCGTTGCCGGTGGTGGTGCTGTGGTTCAGCGGGCCGGCGGCGAGTCCGGCGGCGGCGGTGAGGCCGGCGATGCCGAGGATGCTCTTGCGCAGCGTGGTGTTCATCAGGGGCTCCTTCGCGTCGGGGGTGGGCCTCGCCCGTCGGACAGGGGGATGACGGGTGGGGCCGGGGCGCGGTCGAGCGCCAGAAGACAGCGGGGACGTCGACCCGGTCGTCGTGCCGGGCGTTTCAGGGGAAAGCCGGGGCGTGCGTCCCGGAGGTGCGCCGGGCGGGGGTGGATCGCGTGCCGGGACCATGTGCAACGACCGGCGGGGGCGGGTCATTCCCGCATCCTGCCGCCCACGTACGGGGGTGGGGTGGGTGCTGCTTGGTCAGCCACCGGTTACAACGCCAGCCATCGGCCGATGATTCCGCCCGGTCGCCCGCCACCGACCCCGGAAACGGACACCGCACCCATCCGGTCAGCTCAGCCCCAGTTTCCCAACCTGGCTGGGGGCGGGGCCGGTGGCGGAACTGGCTGCCAGGTGTCCTGTCTGGGAGTTCCGTACCGACCTGAGCGGTGTGGGGTGAGGGCCTAGGGTGGTGCGGGTGGCGACTCTTCTGCTCCTGCGGCACGGACGCACCACCGCGAACGCCGACGGCGGCCTCGCCGGTCGGCAGCCCGTCGAGCTGGACGAGACCGGCCGCGCCCAGGCCACCGCGGTGGGCGGACGGTTGCGGCAGGTGCCGCTGACGGCCGTGGTGACCAGCCCGCTGATCCGCTGCCGGCAGACCCTGGAGCTGGCGCTGCCCGAGGCGTCGCCGGTGGTGGACGACGGTCTGATCGAGTGCGGGTACGGCAGCTGGGAGGGCCAGCCGCTGAAGAAGCTGGCCAAGGAGCCGCTCTGGCCGATGGTGCAGCAGCATCCCAGCGCTGTGGTCTTCCCCGAGGGCGAGGCGATGGCGCAGATGGCCACCCGCGCGGTCGCGGCGGTACGCGCCTGGGACGCCCGACTGACCGCCGAGCACGGCCCCGAGGCGGTCTGGCTGGCGTGCAGCCACGGTGATGTGATCAAGGCCATCGTGGCCGACGCGCTCGGCGTACACCTGGATCTTTTTCAGCGGATCGTGGTGGACCCGGCGTCGGTGACCGCGATCCGCTACACCCCCCTGCGACCTTTCCTGGTACGCCTCAACGACGTCGGCGGTGACCTGGCCGGTCTGGTGCCGCCGCCCGGCAAGCGACGCCGGCGGGCCCGCCGGCCGACGGACTCGGACGCCGCGGTCGGCGGTGGCGCGGGGGCGTCCCGATGAGTCGCCCGGCGCCGCACGCCGGCACGCTCGGGTGCGTCGCGATTCGGGTCGGTGGGGTGCGCGCTGCGTGGGGCCGCCGGATAGGGTCGTGGGTATGACCCACCAGGTGCACGCCTTCGAGCCGCCGGAGCGGTTCGTCGCCGGGACCGTCGGGCCGCCGGGGGAGCGTACGTTCTTCCTCCAGGCGCGCGGCGGTGGCCGGCTGGTCAGCGTCGCGCTGGAGAAGGTCCAGGTCTCCCTGCTCGCCGAGAAGCTGGAGGAGCTGCTCACCGAGGCCCAGCGTCGGTTCGGTGTGGAACTGCCCGAGGCTACCGTCCCGGTCGGTGACAACGACCCGCTGGAGACACCGGTCGACGAGGAGTTCCGGGTCGGCACGTTGGGCCTGGCCTTCGACGCGGACACCGCGACCGTGGTGATCGAGGCGATCGCGGTCGGCGAGGCGGAGACCGAGATCGAGCTTGGCGAGGCGGAGGCGGAGGACGAGCCCGACGATGTCGAGCCCGACGAGGATCTCGACCGGCTCCGGGTCCGGCTGACTCCCGAGGCGACCCGCGCGTTCATCGAGCGGGCCCGGCGCGTGGTCAACGCCGGCCGGCCGCCCTGCCCGCTGTGCGGCCAGCCCCTGGACCCGGCCGGCCATCTCTGCCCCCGGAACAACGGCTACCACCGGTGACCTCCTCCGGCGTGGTTCACCGACAGGACGGGGGTGCCGCGCTGCGCCTGCTGCGTGACGGTGAGCTGACCGTGGAGGGGCGACTGGTCGACGCGTCCAACACCACGCTGCGCGGCGTGCTGACCCTGGACGGGATGTCGGCCCGGTGCGTGTACAAGCCGGTGCGTGGTGAGCGACCGCTGTGGGACTTCCCGGACGGCACCCTGGCTGGCCGGGAGGTGGCCGCCTACCTGGTCTCCGCGGCCACGGGTTGGGATCTGGTGCCGCCGACGGTGCTGCGGGACGGGCCGTTCGGGACCGGATCCTGCCAGCTGTGGATCGACGAACCGGCCGACGCCGAACCGCTCGTGGGATTCGTGCCGGCCGACTCGGTACCACCCCGCTGGTTCCCGATCGCGGCCGCCCGCGACGACGACGGCACCGCGTACGCCCTCGCGCACGCCGACGATCCACGACTGGCCCGGCTCGCGGTGCTCGACGCGGTGATCAACAATGCGGACCGTAAGGGCGGCCACGTCCTGGTCGGCCCGGACGACCGGATCCACGGGGTCGACCACGGGGTGAGCTTCCACGTGGAGGAGAAGCTGCGGACGGTGCTCTGGGGTTGGGCCGGCCGCTCGCTGCCGGATGACGCGGTCGACATGCTCGGTCGGCTGTCCCGTCAGGTCGCCGGCCCGCTCGGCGAGGAACTGGCCGAGCACCTCACCCTCGGTGAGATCGCCGAGCTGGCTGCCCGGATCGACCGGCTGTGCCGCAGCGGCCGCTTTCCGCAGCCCTCCCAGGACTGGCCGGCGGTGCCCTGGCCGCCGATCTGAGCTGTCGCGTTGATCACTCTCGGGGCGGCATGACGTCGCCCGACGGCTGGTTAGGCTGACGGGCATGGAGTCTTGGGTGGGGCACGAGGTGCCGCGGCTGCCGGGCCGGAGCGAGCCGTTGCGGTTGTTCGACTCGGCGCGCGCGAGCGTGCAGCCGAGCGACCCGGACGGCACCGCCACCATGTACGTCTGCGGTATCACCCCGTACGACGCCACCCATCTCGGTCACGCTGCCACCATGATCACCTTCGACCTTGTGCAGCGGATGTGGCGCGACGCCGGCCACGAGGTCCGCTACGTGCAGAACGTCACCGACATCGACGACCCGTTGCTGGAGCGGGCCGAACGCGACCGGGAGGACTGGAAGGTCCTGGCGATGCGGGAGACGGCGCTGTTCCGGGAGGACATGGAGGCGTTGCGGATCATCCCACCCGCCCACTACGTCGGCGCGGTGGAGTCGATCCCGGACATCGCCGAGAAGGTGCTGGTGCTGGTCAAGGACGGTGCCGCGTACCGTCTCGACGACGGCACCGGCGACGTCTACTTCGACATCTCGGCCGCGCCGAGCTTCGGCTACGAGTCGAACCTCTCCCGCGCGGAGATGCTGGAGATCTTCCCCGAGCGGGGCGGCGACCCCGACCGCGCCGGCAAGCGTGACCCGCTGGACCCGCTGCTGTGGCGCGGTGCCCGCGACGACGAGCCGTCCTGGCCGGGTGGCGACCTCGGCCCGGGCCGACCAGGCTGGCACATCGAGTGCGCGGTGATCGCCCTCGGCCTGCTCGGCTCCACCATCGACGTGCAGGGTGGCGGCAACGACCTGCTCTTCCCGCACCACGAGTGCTCCGCCGCGCACGCCGAGCGGCTGACCGGCGCGGCACCCTTCGCCGGTCACTACGTGCATGCCGGCATGATCGGGCTGGACGGCGAGAAGATGTCCAAGTCCCGAGGCAACCTGGTCTTCGTCTCCCGGCTGCGCGCCGACCGGGTGGATCCGATGGCGGTCCGGCTGGCCCTGCTCTCCGGGCACTACCGCGCCGACCGGTCGTGGACCGACGATCTGCTCACCGCCGCCCAGGAGCGGCTTGGCCGCTGGCGGCGGGCCGCCGCCGCGACCGCCGGGCCGTCCGGGGCCGCGTTCCTGGCCGGCGTACGCGAACGACTCACCGACGACCTCGACACGCGCGGTGCCCTGCGGCTGGCCGACGAGTGGGCCGAGCGGACCCTCGCCGGCACCGACGACGACCCGGCCGCGCCGCGCCTGTTCGCCGACACCGTCGACGCCCTGCTCGGCATCCGCCTCTGACCCGAGCCGGCAACGTCCCCGACATCGCGGCCTCCCGCGTCGTGCCCCCTCCCGCGCCGTGCCCCTCCCGCGCCGTGCCCCTCCCGCCCGAGGGGACAACATCGCCGATACTGCTGTCTCGGGTGCCCGTGAGGGGACAACATCGCTGATGTTGCTGCTTCCTGTTCCCCCGTTCAGGGCGAGGTTCCCATAGGTGGCGGACGTGGGGTGGTGGGAGTCAGTCAGCCGAGGACGAGGCCGGGGTCGGGGTCCGGCTCGGCGGTGGGGGCGGGGATCTGGTACTCCTCGGTGAGGGTGGTGACCGGGCCGGGCCAGGTGGCCTGGGCGACCTCGATGGGGCGGCGGTGCGGGTCGTACGCCACGTGCAGCAGGTGCAGCACCGGGGTGTCCGGCCGGATCTGGAGGGTCTCCGACTCCTCGCGGCTGGGCTGGCGGGCGGTGATGGTGTCGGTGGCGGTCGCGTACCGCCGACCGGTGGCCTCCTCGGCCTCCTGGTAGAGCGGACGGCCGAACGCCTCGGCCCGCTCCAGCGAGGTGCCGGCGGTGTCGGCGGGCAGGAACCAGGAGGCGCCCACCTCGACCGGTGAGTCCTCGGTGCGGACGAGGTGGCGGCGGCAGAGCAGTTCGGTGCCGTCGGGTACGCCGAACGCGTCGGCCACCTCAGGCGGCGCGGGGGAGCGGCCGACGGAGACGAGCTGCTGGCGATAGCGGGCGGCCAGGTCGGTGTGGTAGCCGCGGAAGCCGCCGTAGCGGCCCCGGGAGAGCCGGTTGAGTCGCCGCCGGGTGCCCCGGACGTACGTACCGGAACCGGGTTTGGTGATCAGGACGCCCTCGACCCGCAGCTGGTCGACGGCGCGTTGCACGGTCTGCTTGGCGACGCCGAACATCTCGGCGATGGCCGGGATGGATGGCAGCCGCTCGCCCGGTGCCCAGTCGCCACGTCGGATCTGGCTCTTGAGCTGCGCCGCGATCTGCCGGTGCGGGAACTCGGCCGCCCCCGGGTTGATCTGCATCCCCGCCTCCTCATTTCAGCTAGGTTCCTAGGATGCCCTACGCGAGGTGACCGCCGCCACCCCGACACGGCGTGGACCAGCTGCGGACAAAGGCCCGCCCCGGACAGTCGAGGTGTCCGGGGCGGGCCAGCGGCAGCAGTGGGGAGGGTTACCAGGAACCGGCGGTGGGGCCGGCGGATCCGCCCCGGCGGCGCAGGTACTTCTCGAACTCCTGGGCGATCTCGTCCCCGGTCAACGGGGTGATGCCCGCGTCGCCGACGCGTTCCTCCAACTCGCGGACGTACTCGCCCAACTCGGCGTCCTGCTCGGCGGCGCTGCGTACCCGCTGCTCCCACTCGGCGGCCTCCTCGGCCAGGTCGGCCATGGGCACCGGCAGGTCGAGCACCTCCTCGACCCGGTGCAGCAGGGCGAGGGTGGCCTTCGGGCAGGGCGGGTTGTTGGCGTAGTGCGGCACGTGGACCCAGAACGAGACGGCGTCGACCTCGGCGCGGGTGCAGGCATCGTGCAGCACGCCGACGATCCCGGTCGGCCCGTCGTAGCGGGTCGGGGTGAGCTGGTAGCGGCGCGCGGCGTCGGCGTCGGAGGCGCTGCCGCTGATCGGCAGCGGCCTGGTGTACGGCACGTCGGCCAGCAGGGCACCGAGCAGCACCACCCGCTCGACCTCCAGGCTGTGGCAGATCTCCAGCACCTGCTCGCAGAAGGTCCGCCACCGCATGCTCGGCTCGATCCCGCGGATCAGCACCACGTCCCGCTCGGTGCCGGCCGGGCTGGCGACCGTGAACCGGGTGGTCGGCCACTCGACCCGGCGGGTGGCACCGTCGGACATGGCGATGGTGGGCCGGCTGACCTGGAAGTCGTAGAAGTCCTCCGGGTCCAGTTCGGTGACGGGCCGGGCCTCCCACACCTGCTCCAGGTGCTCGACCGCCGCGGTGGACGCGTCCGCCGCGTCGTTCCACCCCTCGAAGGCGCAGATGGCGACCGGGGACCGCAGCACCGGCAGCCCGTCGAACTCGGTCACGCCGTCACCTCCTGCTCGTCACCGGCGGTCCGGGACGCGGTCCCGGTCGTCCGCCCACGGTGCGTGGCGGTGTCGCTGTAGTCCTTCACGTCAGTCAGCCTACGTGCCGGGCCCGGACCCGGCCCGTCGGCCGCGCCGGATGGGCCGGGCGTCGGCGCCGCCGCCGGGCTGCGCGCAGGCCATGATGTTGGGCATTGCCGGCGAAAACGGGCAACGTGATCCCGATGACACAATGTGGGATCGGATGGTACGCGGGGGTGCGGGCCCGCCCGACCGCACTAACCTGAGGTGGTGCGTACTTCGTTGCTCGACGCGTTGACCGACCGGATCCTCGTCACCGACGGGGCGATGGGCACGATGCTGCAGGCTGCGGACCTCACCCTGGACGACTTCGACGGTCTGGAGGGGTGCAACGAGATCCTCAACGTCACCCGGCCGGACGTAGTCCGTGGCGTGCACGAGGCGTACCTGGCGGCGGGCGCGGACTGCGTGGAGACGAACACCTTCGGCGCGAACCTGGCCAACCTCGGCGAGTACGACATCCAGCACCGGATCCGGGAGCTGTCCGAGGCCGGTGCCCGGATCGCCCGCGAGGCAGCCGACGCCTACAGCTCGTCCGAGCGGCCCCGGTTCGTCCTCGGCTCGATCGGCCCTGGCACCAAGCTGCCCACCCTCGGTCACGCCGCCTACGCCACGCTGCGCGACGCCTACCAGGAGAACGCCGCCGGGTTGATCGAGGGCGGCGCGGACGCGCTGATCATCGAGACCTGCCAGGACCTGCTTCAGGTGAAGGCCGCCGTGGTCGGCTCGCACCGGGCGATGGCGGAGTTGGGCCGCAAGGTCCCGCTGATCTGTCACGTCACCGTGGAGACCACCGGCACCATGCTGCTCGGCAGCGAGATCGGTGCCGCGCTGACCGCGATCGAGCCGCTCGGCGTCGATCTCATCGGGCTCAACTGCGCCACCGGTCCGGCGGAGATGAGCGAGCACCTGCGTTATCTCTCGCAGCACGCCCGGGTGCCGCTGTCGGTGATGCCGAACGCGGGCCTGCCGCAGCTCACCGCCGACGGCGCGGCCTACCCGCTGACTCCGGTGGAGTTGGCCGACGCCATGGAACGTTTCGTCACCGAGTACGGCGTCTCCCTGATCGGCGGTTGTTGCGGCACCACCCCGGAGCACATCAGGCTGCTCGCCGAACGGCTGGGCGGGACCCGGCCGGTGGCCCGTGAGCCGCGTACCGATCCGGGTGTCTCCTCGATCTACCACCACGTGCCGTTCGCGCAGGACGCCAGCGTGCTGATGGTGGGGGAGCGGACCAACGCCAACGGCTCCAAGGCGTTCCGGGAGGCGATGCTCGCCGCCGACTGGCAGTCCTGTGTGGAGATCGCCCGAGGTCAGGCCCGCGACGGTTCGCACCTGCTGGACCTCTGCGTCGACTACGTCGGCCGGGACGGCACCACCGACATGCGTGAGCTGGCCGGCCGGTTCGCCACCGCCTCCACGCTGCCGATCATGCTGGACTCGACCGAGCCGGCGGTGATCGAGGCCGGCCTGGAGATGCTCGGCGGCCGGTGCGTGGTCAACTCGGTCAACTTCGAGGACGGCGACGGCCCTGACTCCCGGTACGCGCGGGTGATGCCGGTGGTCGCCGAGCACGGTGCCGCCGTGGTCGCGCTGCTCATCGACGAGGAGGGCCAGGCCCGCACGGCGGAGTGGAAGGTACGGGTGGCCGAGCGGCTGATCGAGGACCTCACCGGCCGGTGGGGGTTGCACCGCTCGGACATCCTCATCGACGCGCTGACCTTCCCGATCGCCACCGGTCAGGAGGAGACCCGCCGCGACGGCATCGAGACGATCGAGGCGATCCGGGAGATCGCCCGCCGCTGGCCCGGGGTGAACTTCACCCTGGGCATCTCGAACGTCTCGTTCGGACTGAACCCGGCGGCCCGGCAGGTGCTCAACTCGGTCTTCCTGCACGAGTGCGTGCAGGCCGGGCTCACCTCGGCGATCGTGCACGCCAGCAAGATCCTGCCGATGTCGAAGATCCCCGACGAGCAGCGTGAGATCGCCCTCGACCTGATCTACGACCGGCGTCGCGAGGGCTACGACCCGGTGCAGCGGTTCATCGAGGTCTTCGAGGGCGTGGACGCCGCCTCGGCACGTGCCACCCGGGCCGAGGAGTTGGCGGCCCTGCCGCTCAACGAGCGGCTCAAGCGCCGGATCATCGACGGCGAACGCAACGGCCTGGAAGCCGATCTCGACGCGGCGATGGCGGCCGGCACCGCCCCGCTGCTCATCATCAACGACATCCTGCTGGACGGCATGAAGGTCGTCGGTGAGCTGTTCGGCTCCGGTCAGATGCAGCTGCCGTTCGTGTTGCAGTCCGCCGAGGTGATGAAGACCGCGGTGGCGTACCTCGAACCGCACATGGAGAAGGCCGACGACGGCGGCAAGGGTCGCATCGTGCTCGCCACCGTCAAGGGCGACGTGCACGACATCGGCAAGAACCTGGTCGACATCATCCTGTCCAACAACGGCTACGAGGTGGTGAACATCGGCATCAAGCAGCCGATCTCCGCCATCCTCGACGCCGCCGAGCAGCACCGCGCCGACGCCATCGGCATGTCGGGGCTGCTGGTCAAGAGCACCGTCATCATGAAGGAGAACCTGGTCGAGATGGCGTCACGCGGGGTCGCGGAGCGCTGGCCGGTCCTGCTCGGTGGTGCGGCGCTGACCCGGGCGTACGTCGAGGACGACCTGCGGTCGATGTTCCCCGGCCAGGTGCACTACGCCCGCGACGCCTTCGAGGGGCTGTCCCTGATGGACCGGGTGATGGCCGCCAAGCGCGGCGGCGCCCCCGTGGTCGACGCCGAGCGGGAGGCGGCCCTGGCGGCCCGGCGGGCCCGCCGGGAACGGCAGCGCGCAGTGGTCGCCGAGTCGCTGCCGGAACTGCACGACACCTCGGTACGCTCCGACGTCGCGGTCGACGTGCCGGTGCCGGTCGCACCGTTCCACGGCACCCGGGTGGTCAAGGGGGTGCCGCTTGCCGACTACGCGGCGCTGCTGGACGAACGGGCCACCTTCATGGGCCAGTGGGGGCTGCGCGGTGCGCGCGGCGGCAAGGGCCCGTCGTACGAGGAGCTGGTGGAAACCGAGGGCCGGCCGAGGCTGCGCTACTGGCTGGACCGGCTGATCGCCGACCAGGTGCTGGAGGCGGCCGTGGTGTACGGCTACTTCCCGGCCTACTCCGAGGGCAACGACCTGGTCGTCCTGGACGAGAACGGGCACGCCGAGCGGGCCCGGTTCACCTTCCCCCGGCAGCGGCAGGAGCGGCGGCTGTGCCTGGCCGACTTCTTCCGCCCGCGCGGCGAGGACCTGGACGTGGTCGCGTTGCAGCTGGTCACCGTCGGCCAGCCGGTCAGCGAGTACGCGGCCAAGCTGTTCGCCCGCAACGAGTACCGCGACTACCTGGAGGTCCACGGCCTGTCGGTGCAGCTCACCGAGGCCCTCGCCGAGTACTGGCACAAGCGGGTCCGGGCCGAGCTGAAGCTGCCCGACGGCCGTACCGTCGCCGACGACGACCCGGCCGACCTGGCCGGCCTGCTGCGCACCGACTACCGGGGCTGCCGGTACGCGTTCGGCTACCCGGCCTGCCCCGACCTGGAGGACCGGGCGAAGATCGTGGAGCTGCTCGGCGCCGAGCGGATCGGCGTGCAGCTGTCGGAGGAGTTCCAGCTGATGCCGGAGCAGGCCACCGACGCCATCGTCGTCCACCACCCCGAGGCCAGCTACTTCAACGCCAAGTGATCACCGCAGGTGCCGCTTTGCGCTTTGCCGGTGACACGGAATGACGGCGGTCACGGTGCCGCAGCGGCCAGCACCACCACGCCAGTCGGCCTGGTCCCGATCACCGTCAACGATCTCCGACGCCTGTTCCACGCCCTGATCATCGAACCACCCGGCGCGTCGGCGACGTCATCGCCTGTCCTGGTCCGACCACTGGAGTACTAGGGCCACTGGACGGCCTCGACGACGAGTTCTGCGGAGCACGAATTATCATCGATACGCTCGGCTCGGATGGTGAGCGATGACTTGCCCTTAGGCACGCGTAGTTCCTGGCCCCCAGAACCAGCCATGCCATTGCCGAGAGCTTCGCCATCAGCGAGAAGCTCCCACCGAACCTGCGCGCGGTCCGAGCAGCCGTCAACGGCGATGCTCAGATCCCTCTGGCGTGCCGGACCCGAGAGGGTGGCCTGTGCCTGAATTGTCTGTCTCGACGAGTCGAGGAACCAGCGATTAATGCATGTAGTGTGCATTGCGAAGTTGAGACCCGTGGTCGTGCATTCCTGCTGTGCCGCGTCGCCGATGGAGAACCGCATTTCGGTGCGATTAGGAATCTCAGGAAGAAGTAGGGCAGCGATGACCGACAATGCTGGGAAGCCAAGTAGCACGCCTGCCACACCGAGCCTGCGGCGCGTCTTCCTGTGCAGGATGTCTTTGGCGGTCGTACACTCGGATTCGTATGCGGCCAGTATTTCTGGCTTGTCCAGGGAGAGCGCCAACGCGCGGACAAAGGGCCTCGCCATTTCCAGCGTCGCCTTCATCCGAGAGGAGGTGTTCGATGCTTGCACGGCCACGATGACAGCAACTAGCGTACCTGTTATCGCCGCAAACCAGGACCCCCGTTCCAGCCAGTCCGTCCAGTCCGACATGGCTCTCCCTCTCCACCGCTCGGCAGTTGCAGGAAATACGAGCGAGCATAGACGAACGTCCGACCGGCAGTGGACGAAAGATGCTCGTGTGGATCGTCAAGCGCCAGAGAAGCGTAGGAAAGCATCGGGCCGTACTACTCAGGACTAGGACGAAGGGCGAGCGGAGTTGGACAAGCTTGTCCGCGGCAAGACGGGCTCGCGTGTCGACCGCTGTCTCGGCATGCCGTTGCTGAGTACCGTCGACTGTGGCGGCCCGCCGGTGGCCGGCCTTGGTCCGCTGCCCAGGAGCAACGCCATGCCACCAAGCGCACACACCATCGTTGACCCGCGATTCCCGGCTGAGCTGGCCCGGTTACGCCGAGAACGTGGCCTGTCGCTGCGTCAGTTGGCCGCAGCGGTGAGCCATGGCAAGAGCGTCATTCATCAGCTGGAGACAGGGCAGACCCGGCCAGCCGTCGACGTCGCCGTCCGCCTCGATGACGCGCTGGCCGCCGGTGGTGCGCTCGCCGCGATGGTCGTTGACGTTCCCGATGGCGGCCGGCGGGCTGCCTACGTCGCCGCGCATCCGGGCCGTGTAGATCTGGCCGGGGTTCGCATCCTGGGCGACGTGCTCGCCGGATACCGGCGGCTGGAGGACTCCATCGGCGCCGCAGCCGTCCTACCGCCCGTGCGCGTCCAACTCGACACGATCGGGTCGCTGCTGCGCGAGGCTGGCCACCAAGTGCGGCCGGCGGTGGTCGACATGGCTGCGCAGTGGGCGCAGTTCGCCGGTTGGCTCGGTATCGCCAACGGTGACGACCGGACCGCCCGTGTATGGCTGGACCGCAGTCTGCAATGGTCCACAGAGGCCAGCAACGCCGACCTGACGGCGACCGTACTGTCCTTCCAGGGCCACCGGGCGGAGGGTCGCGGCGACCTGCCAGAGATGATCGGGCTGTCCCGGGCCGCCCGGATTGATCCGCGAGCCAACACGGCGTTGCGCGCGTACTCCGCCGGCCAGGAGGCGCGTGGGCTGGCCATGGCTGGGGCGTGCCCGACCGACGTGCGGCAGATGCTCACGCAAGCCGCCGACCTGGCCACCGAGGCGGCAGAGACGCCACTGCCCGCGTGGGGGTACTGGTACACCCCGGCCTTCTACGCGGTACAGCAGGGCATCGTGTGGCGGTACTTGGGCGACCGGGACGCGCGGGCCAACGACCGAGCCGTCGAACTGTTGACCGCCGGCACGGCGGGGGTGGACGAGACGGCCGAGAGCGCCGACTGGCACGGTCGGCACCTCGTGCACCTGGCCATCGCCCACGGCCGGGCCGGGGACAGTGGCTCGGCGCAGCGGGTGCTGGAGCGGGCACGGTCCATCGCGGTGTCAACGGCCTCCCGACGCCTGGCCGGGCAGGTTGACGCCGCTGTCCGCGACTTGGGCCTGTCCGTCAACCCGTAGCGGACACCGAGCCTCTGACCTGGGCACACGCCGTCATCGCACGATGTTTGCGGGTGGCGGTGGTGTTCCCCCGTGCAGCGCCGCCACCCCCTTTACGACCTGGCGGAGGTGGCGGCGGTGGGCGTGTGGCGCAGGTTTCGGTGGTGGCTGCGGCGGCGGTGGTCCGTGCCGCCGGCCGGCACCGGGCAACGGTGGCAGGAAATCGAGCAGGACGCGGCCCGGCGACGCCTGCTCGATCAGGCGCGGCGTAACGCGCGGTGGCCGGCATGACCGGGCGACCCGTGCGCTACCGCGACGCTATGGCCGCTGAAGCGATCCGGATCGGTCGCGCTGTCGACGCCCTGCCCTGCCGCCTTGGCGACCAGCACCTACCGCGCCGGCCGCAGTGGACGTGCGGCACCTGCGACGGCGAACCGGTGTGGCCGTGCGCTCCGGCGCGGGTACGGCTCGGTGAGGCGTACGGCCGGGATCGCGTCGGGCTGTCGATGTACGTGGGCGCGCTGCTCACGGCCGCGCTGGACGACTTGCCGGCCGCAGATGCGGGTGAGCTGACCACCCGGTTCACCGCCTGGACGCGGTGCTCCTGCGGGACGTCGTAGCGTCGAGGGCCCAGCCGGAGGCAGTTTCGTACGCGGGGTGCCGTCAACTCATGTCCGGCACTGCGGCGAGCGTGATCAGGGAACCGGACGGAAGTCCGGGCCGTCGGCGGTCGTCACCAGCTCCCAGCCGAAGGCTTCCAAGGTGATGTTGGTACAGGCACCGAAGGCTTGGACCAGGCGGGCTGCCGGCCCCTCCGGAAGAGTTGCGCTGACCGTGGCGAACACCTCGGCCGGGGATGCTCCGAGCTGCTGTGCCACGATCCACGGCACCGCCAGCGCCACCATGATGTCCCGGTCGTCATCGGACGCCAAGCATCCGGCGAGTCCGGTCGCCAGCACCGAGCGACGTAGCAGGTCGACCGAGTTCTGCCGCAACGCCAGGGTGGCGAGGCGGGCACCGTAGCGGCCGAGGGCGAGCGCGGTGGTGGGTTCGAGGGAGCGTACGAAATTCTGCTCGATGCGTCGCGGCGCGCGGGCGAGGATCTGCTCCGCGAGTCGGTCCTGCTGTCCTGGGATCCGCTCCAGGTTGGGTTTCACGCGGCCAGCATGGCAGATCACGTCAAACCTTCCGGGACGCCCGAGCGCGGATCCGGAGGGACATCCGTTGCACGGACACGCCGACACACCATCTGGTGTCTTGCGTTGGTGGGTCGCCCATATATGGTGTCACCCGTAGCTGGTTCGGGCGCCCATCCGGGGCGGCCGAGGCAAGAGGGAACCCGGTGGAAATCCGGGGCTGCCCCGCAGCGGTGAGTGGGAACGACAGCCGTCACGAAGCACTGGGCTCCGGCCTGGGAAGCGACGGCCAGTAGGAGCGCGCGAGCACGCCCACGAGTCCGAAGACCTGCCAGCACGCCGCCCGCACTCGTGGGCGGCGGCCGCAGGCCGCGTGGGACGGCCGACGCCATGAACGGGCCGCGCCGCCTGCGCGGATTCCGTGGCGTCCTCCCGCGTGTCCGAGGCCCTCGGTAGACGGCGCGAGGAGAGAGACGTGACGGTCGTGCGGGAGATGGCGGCCTCCGGCCCAGCTGTGTCGGAGCAGCGCCGGCAGGTGATGCAGGTCCGCAAACGCGACGGCGCCACGGAACCGGTGGACGTGAACAAGATCGTCCGGGCGGTGGAGCGGTGGGTGGCCGACCTCGACGAGGTGGATCCGCTGCGGGTGGCCACCAAGACCATCAGCGGGCTGTACGACGGTGCCACCACCGCCGAGCTGGACAAGCTGTCCATCCAGACGGCCGCCGAGCTGATCGGTGAGGAACCGCAGTACTCGAAGCTGGCGGCGCGGTTGCTGGCCGCGTACGTGGACAAGGAGGTCCGTGGGCAGCAGGTGGCCAGCTTCAGCCAGTCCATCCGGTACGCCCACGGCCTGGGGCTGATCGGGGACGCCACCGCCGCATTCGTGGCCCGTAACGCGCGCAAGCTGGACGACGCGGTGGATCCGGACGGTGACCTGCGGTTCGAGTACTTCGGGCTGCGCACCGTCGCGGACCGCTACCTGCTGCGGCATCCGCAGACCCGCCTGGTGGTGGAGACGCCGCAGTACTGGCTGCTGCGGGTGGCCTGCGGGCTGTCGCAGACGCCGGGCGAGGCGATCGGGTTCTACCGGCTGATGTCGAGCCTGGCCTACCTGCCGAGTTCACCGACGCTGTTCAACTCGGGCACCCGGCACACCCAGATGTCGTCGTGTTTCCTGGTCGACTCGCCGCGCGACGAACTCGACTCGATCTACGAGCGCTACCACCAGGTGGCGAAGCTGTCGAAGTTCTCCGGCGGGATCGGCATCTCCTGGTCGCGGGTGCGCGGTCGGGGCGCGTTGATCCGGGGCACCAACGGCCGCTCCAACGGCATCGTGCCGTTCCTGAAGACGCTCGACGCCGGGGTGGCGGCGGTCAACCAGGGTGGCCGGCGCAAGGGCGCGGCCTGCGTGTACCTGGAGCCGTGGCACCCGGACATCGAGGAGTTCCTGGAGTTGCGGGACAACACCGGGGAGGAGTCCCGGCGTACCCACAACCTGAACCTGGCCAACTGGATCCCCGACGAGTTCATGCGGCGGGTCGAGGCGGACGGTGACTGGTCGCTCGTCGACCCGTCGGACGCGCCGGAGCTGCCGGACCTGTTCGGCGAGGCGTTCGACGAGGCGTACCGGGCGGCGGAGAAGAAGGCCGTCCGGACCGTCAAGGCCCGCGACCTGTACGGGCGGATGATGCGTACGCTCGCGCAGACCGGCAACGGGTGGATGACGTTCAAGGACGCCGCGAACCGGCTGTCCAATCAGACCGGTGCGCCCGGCAACACGATCCACCTGTCGAACCTGTGCACCGAGATCCTGGAGGTCAACAACGACACCGAGACGGCGGTGTGCAACCTCGGGTCGGTGAACCTGGGCGCGCACGTCACCGCCGACGGCGTCGACTGGGAGAGGCTGCGCGCCACGGTACGCACGGCGGTGGTGTTCCTCGACCGGGTGATCGACATCAACTACTACCCGGCCGAGCAGACGGCGGTGTCGAACCCGCGTTGGCGTCCGGTCGGGCTCGGGCTGATGGGTCTGCAGGACGCGTTGTTCACCCTGCGGCTGCCGTTCGACTCGGCGTCGGCGCGGGAACTGTCGACCCGGGTGCAGGAGGAGATCTTCCTGACCGCGCTGGAGACGTCGGCGGGTCTGGCCGAGCGGTTCGGCCCGCATCCGGCGTACGCCGAAACCCGTGCCGCGAAGGGTGAGTTGCATCCGGACCTGTGGGGCGCGGAGGTGACGCAGGCGCAGCGGTGGACCGCGCTGCGGGAGCGGATCGGCCGCCACGGGCTGCGGAACTCGCTGCTGGTGGCGATCGCGCCGACCGCCACGATCGCCTCGATCGCCGGGTGTTACGAGTGCATCGAGCCGCAGGTGTCCAACCTGTTCAAGCGGGAGACGATGTCCGGCGAGTTCCTCCAGATCAACACCTACCTGGTCCGGGAGCTGAAGGCGCGCGGGCTGTGGACGGCGCCGATCCGGGAGCAGATCAAGCGGGCCGAAGGGTCGGTGCAGGGCATCGCCGAGCTGCCGGCGGAGGTGCGGGAGCTGTTCCGGACCGCGTGGGAGCTGCCGCAGCGGGCGCTGATCGACCTGGCCGCCGCCCGGGCTCCGTTCATCGACCAGTCGCAGTCGCTGAACCTGTTCCTGAGCGCGCCGACCATCGGCAAGCTCTCCTCGATGTACCTGTACGCCTGGAAGGCCGGGCTGAAGACCACCTACTACCTGCGGTCGCGTCCCGCGACCCGGATCCAGCAGGCCACCGTCACCGTCACCCCGGCGATCAAGCCGGTCGTCGCGGTCAGCGACGCCGAGGCGTTGGCCTGCTCCCTGGAGAACCCCGAGAGCTGCGAGGCGTGCCAGTGACCACCGTTTCCGAACCCGACACCGGCCAGCGGCAGATGCTGCTCGACCCCGGCATGGACCTGACTCTGCGGCCGATGCGGTACCCGCAGTTCTTCGACCGCTTCAAGGACGCCATCAAGAACACCTGGACCGTCGAGGAGGTGGACCTGCACTCCGACCTCGCCGACCTGGCCAAGCTCTCCCCGGCGGAGCAGCACCTCGTGTCCCGGCTGGTCGCCTTCTTCGCCACCGGCGACACCATCGTCGCCAACAACCTCGTGCTCAACCTGTACCAGCACGTCAACTCGCCGGAGGGTCGGCTCTACCTGTCGCGGCAACTGTTCGAGGAGGCGGTGCACGTCCAGTTCTACCTGAACCTGCTGGACACCTACGTGCCGGACGAGCGGGAGCGGTTCGCGGCGTTCGCGGCGGTGGAGAACATCCCGTCGATCGCCCGCAAGGCCGAGTTCTGCTTCAAGTGGATCGACTCGATCTTCGAGCTGCGGGAGCTGAGGACCCGCGCGGACCGGCGGGCGTTTCTGCTGAACCTGATCTGCTTCGCCGCCTGCATCGAGGGACTGTTCTTCTACGGTGCCTTCGCCTACGTGTACTTCCTGCGGTCCCGGGGTCTGCTGCACGGTCTGGCCTCCGGCACCAACTGGGTGTTCCGGGACGAGTCGATGCACATGGCCTTCGCCTTCGACGTGGTCGACACCGTACGCGCCGAGGAGCCGGACCTGTTCGACGACGAGATGCGCCAGCAGGTCCGCGACATGCTCGCCGAGGCCGTCGAGTGCGAGGTGCAGTTCGCCGCCGACCTGCTCGAACAGGGCGTGTCCGGGCTGTCCCTGGCCGACATGCGCGAATATCTCCAGCACGTCGCCGACCGCCGGCTGGCACAGTTGGAGATCGAACCGCTGTACGGGTCGAAGAACCCGTTCGCCTTCATGGAGTTGCAGGACGTGCAGGAGCTGTCCAACTTCTTCGAACGGCGGGTGTCGGCCTACCAGGTCGGGGTCACCGGCACGGTCGCCTTCGACGACGACTTCTGACGGCGGTCCCATCCACTGACCGGGTCCGGCTCGGCGCTGATCCTGTCGATCACCGCCGAGCCGGGCCGCCGGCCGGTCTCAGACCCGGCTGGCGGTCCTTTCGACGGCGGGCTGGTCGGTCGGGTGGAACAGCAGGTGGATGGTGCCGGCGACGTCGAGGCGCTGGATGCCGATGCCGTAGACGGGTTCGAGAACGGCAGGGTCGAGGACCTGCTCGGTGGTGCCGGCGGCGGCGACCCCACCCTGGCCGAGCAGCACCAGGTCGTCGCAGTAGCGGGCGGCGAGGTTCAGGTCGTGCAGCACGACGACGGCGCAGGTGCCGAGGTCGCGTACCAGTCGCAGGATCTCGTGCTGGTAGCGGATGTCGAGGTGGTTCGTGGGCTCGTCGAGCAGCAGGTGGGTGGCCTGCTGGGCCAGCGCCCGGGCGATGAGCACCCGCTGGCGTTCGCCGCCGGAGAGGCTGGCGAACGCCCGGGATCCCAGGTGGGTGGCACCGACCCGGGTCAGGCACTGCGCCGCGATCTCGTGGTCCGTCCGGCCGGTGCGCTGGAAGGTGGTCAGGTGCGGGTTACGGCCCAGCAGCACCAGCTCGGCCACGGTGAGGGCGGTCTCGCCGCCGGCCTCCTGCACCACCACGGCCAGCCGGCGCGCGGCCTCCCGCGGCGGCAGCGCGTCCAGGTCGTCACCGTCCACGGCGACCCGTCCGGTGCCGCCGCGCAGCGCGCCGTAGAGCAGCCGCAGCAGCGTGGTCTTGCCGCTGCCGTTCGGGCCGATCAGCCCGAGGACACGTCCGGGTCGCGCGGTCACGCTCACCCCGTCGATCACCGGGTTCGCGCCGTAGCGCCAGGACACCCGGGTCGCCTGGATCACGAGTCGGCCCCGAACCGTTGCACGATGCGCTCCAGACCGTCGATCGACAGCGGGGTCGGCGGCTCGGTGAAGTTGAACAGCTGGGTCAGCACGTTGCCGTCGCGTACCGCGTTGAGCTTCTCGGCACCGGGCAGGCCGGTCAGGCCCTGCTCGACCGCGGCGGGGTCGCCGTCGCTGTAGAGCAGGATCAGCACGTCGGGGTTGCGGCCGAGCAGTTCCTCGACGGTGACCTCGAAGACCCGCTCCGGCGTGTCACCGAAGACGTTGCGGAAGCCGGCCGCCTCAAGTTGCGGGTGGGCCATGCTGGCGGTGCCGTACGCGTACGTGGTGCCGCCGCCGACCGTCGGATACAGCACGGCGGCGGTACGGCCGGACGCCGTCGAAGCTTCGGCCTGGATCTTCGCCATCCGTTGCTGGAGCGCGTCGACCGCCGTGGCCGCCTCCGTTTCGCGGCCGAACACCCGGCCGTAGGTCTCCAGCTGGCGGTAGATGTCGTCGAAGCTGGGGGTGGCGGTGTTGTCCGGGCACATGGCCGGCTCCTCCAGCAGCGGGATGTCCACCGCCGAGAGGGTGTCGCGGGACAGGTTGTCGACCTCACCGAGCACCAGGTCGGGCTCCTGGCTGATCACCACCTCCTTGGAGATCTGCAGGTGCCCGCTGGTGTCGGTCTTGTCGGTCAGCAGCGGGATGCGGTCCAGTTCGGCGAGGGTCCCGGCGTCGTAGTACTCGCTGGGGTACTGCCCGGCCCGGGCGGTGACCCGGTCCATCACGCCCAGGGCGTGCAGGTACGGCACGGCTGCGCTCTTGAGCAGCACGACCCGCTCCGGCGCGGCGTCGAAGGTCACCTCCACGCCGCAGTTGGTGACGGTGACCGGGTATCCCGGGGCGGCTGTGGCCGGCTCGTCGGCGGAACCGCCGCAGGCGGCGACCAGCAGCGCGAGAACGGTCGTGGCCGTGGTGACGGCGAGACGGGTTGCCTTCATCGGTGCTCCTCGGCTCATCGGGCGCTCAGGCGCCGGTGGCGTGCAGACGACGGATCAGGACCAGCAGGAAGGGGGCGCCGAGCAGGGCGGTGATGATGCCGATCGGGATCTCCTGGGGGGCCAGCAGCACCCGGGCGAGCACGTCGGCCCAGACCAGCAGGATGGCGCCGAGCAGCGCGGCGACGGGCACCACGCGCACGTGCGGGGCGCCGACGATGCGGCGGGCGAGGTGCGGCACGACGAGGCCGACGAAGCCGATGCTGCCGGCGGCCGAGACCAGCACGCCGACACTGAGCGACACGAGCACGAGCAGCCGCAGCCGGAACCGGTCGGGTGACACGCCGAGCGTCTGGGCGGTCTCGTCGCCGATGGCCAGCACGTCGAGGCGTCGCCCGCCAAGGCCGGCGTACCCGAGGTCACCCCGGCCCCCGAACCCCTGCTTGTCGACACCCCGCAGGATCCGACGGCCTGGACCACCGACCTGCAGTAGCGCTGGGTACACATGGTCACCGAGTACGACCGGGAGCGCGGCATCCGCCACGAGGGGCCGTACCACTGCCTACCCAGGCCCTCGTGATGCAGCCGCTACAACCCGGACACCGGACGGGCCGAGCTGACCGACGGTCAGGTATCCGATCATGCCGCCCAGCACGACGGCGGCGACCAGGAGCAGGGCGTTCCACCGGGCCAGTCCGAGGGAGCCGAGCAGCCAGAACATCACCGATCGGGCCCCCTCGGCGGACCCCGAGGCGAAGATCAGGAAGCTGGTGGTGGCGTAGAGGGCGTAGCCGACGGCGACGCCGGACAGCAGCAGCCGGATCGAGGTCACCCGTCCGCCGCTGCGGGCGATCAGGAAGACCAGCAGCGACGCGCCGAGCGCGCCGAGGAAGGCGCTGCTGGACAGGGCGTACTGCCCGAAGCCGGCGCCGGCGCCGAACAGGATCGCGGCGGCGGCGCCGCTGGAGGCGCCGGAGTTGATGCCCAGCAGGTACGGGTCGGCCAGCACGTTGCGCACCATGGCCTGCAACGCCACCCCGCAGGCGGCCAGCCCGGCACCGACAAGCATGCCGAGCAGCACCCGGGGCAGCCGGACCTGCCAGACGATGGCTTCCTGCGGCGCGGTCCAGGTCACCTCGCCGGGCAGGCCGACGAGGTGATGCCCGATGATCCGCGCCACCGTGGCCGGGGGGATGCCGATCGCGCCGGAGCCGACCGCGGCCACGCCGGTGAGGACCAGCGCGACCGTCAGCGCGACCAGCCAGATCCCGGTCCGGCGGCGTTGCGCCGCCACGCCGAGCAGGTCCGGCCGGCTCCCGGGCTGGGCGGTGGCGGTCACCGCACCCATCTGCACTCCCTTAGCTCTTGCAAACTTATGGCAAGAAGCTATCAGCAAGATCAGGGCAGCGGGAAGCGGACGAGTCGTCGGTCACCACCCGGTCACCCCGAGAGCTGCGAATCCGTCGCGAGCTGGTCCGGGTCGTCATGTCCGGCGTCGGCCTGTCGAGCTGAGCGCGTCACCGGATCACGGTGATCAACAGCGGTCACTGACCGGATCTGTCGGTCGGCGGTCCCAGTTCCGGGCCACGTCGAGCGGGTCTCCGGTGGTGAAGTGGGGCGGGTCGTGCAGGAGGAAGTCGCGGTGGCTGATGTTCCACGCGTAGGCGCCGGCCATCGCGAACACCAGCACGTCGCCGACCGCGACCGGGCCGCTGACGGCGTCGCGGGCCAGTACGTCCTTGGGCGTGCAGAGCTGGCCGACGACGGTGACCGGGCCACCGTCGGTCCGTGGCCCGGCACCGCCCCGGGACACCACGACGAAGGGCTGCGAGTGTCCCTTGGCCGCCGGGGTCCGCAGGTGATGGGTGCCGCCGGCCACGATCACGAACCACTGACCCTGGGACCGCTTCACGTCGATCACCTCGGTCACGTACGACCCGCAGTAGACCGCGACGGCGCGGCCTGGCTCGATCCGCAGCCGCACGCCCGGGTAGGTGTCCGCCACCTCGCCGAGCAGCCGGCCGTAGCCGGACCAGTCGAAGCGGTGCTGCGGGTGGCGGTAGTCGACGGCCATGCCGCCGCCGACGTTCACCTCCTGCGCGCCCACCTGCCGCACCGCCCAGTCGGTCACCTCGCGCGCCACCACGGCGGCGGTCGCCGCGTCGAGTCCGCTGGCCAGGTGGGCGTGCACCCCCCGGACCCGGACGCCCTCCGGCGGGTCGGCGGCGAGCCGGACCGCCTCCGGTGGGTCCATCCCGAACGGGCTCGCCTGTCCGCCCATCACCAGGACCGCGCCCGGTGTCGCCACCGGCAGGTTCACCCGCAGCAGCACGTCGACGGTACGCCCGGCGGCCCGGGCCAGGGTCGCCAGCCGGTGCAGTTCGGCGGCGGACTCCACGTGTACCCGGTGCACGTCGGCGGCCAGCGCCGCCGAGAGATCCGCGTCGGTCTTACCCGGACCGGCGAAGGCGGCCACCCGCCGGTCGGGCAGCACCGCCGCGAGGTGACGCAGCTCGCCGCGACTGGCCGCCTCGAAACCGTCGACAGTGGCCGCGAGGGTGCGCAGCATCCCCGGATCGGGATTGGCCTTGACCGCGTAGAGCAGCTCGACCCGTTCGGGCAGCGCCGCCCGGACGGCGGCGGCGTGCGTGGCCAGGGCGGCGAGATCGTAGACGTACGTCGGTCGGGTCACCCGGCACCGCCGAGCGGGTTGGGCACCGCGACGTAGGGTGCCTGCTGGTCGGCGGCCCGGTGCCAACGGACCAGCAGGTTCGCCTTGGCGGCCAGCGGAGCGCCGTCGAGCAGCGCAAGCAGCTCGGCCGGCTCACCCAGCTGCGCGTACGTCGCCTCGACGGCTTCCCTGACCGCCCGCCACAGCCGGGGCTCGATGCCGGGGTGACCGTCGGCGAGCGCACCGGCCAGGCCGGCGAGATGGTTGACGAACAGGCAATAGACGATGCGCTGGACCGCCTGCGCGGGAGTGTAGGCGGACTGCCGGGGAACCTGGTCGGGCCAGGCCGGCAACCGGCCCAGATCCAGCTTCAATCCCTCCAGGTCACGCAGGATCAGGCGGACCGGGCGGCCGTCGCGGTCCAGGACCACCAGCACGTTCTGCAGGTGCGCCTCGTGGACCACCCCGTGACGGAGCCACAGTCGCAGCACGCCGGGTACCAGCAGGTCGACGTAGGCCCGCCACCAGTCGAACGGGTCCGGCACGGCAAGCGGCGTGGCGGCCAGCGCGGCCGCCAACACCACCCGTTCGTCCGGCCGCAGATGCTCGCGCACCCCGGTCCGCAGGATCGTGCCGTACGCCTCGTCGGCCCCCGGCAGGTCGACGGTCCGGTAGCCGGGTTCCCGCAGCAACCCGACCCGCGCGGGTAGCGGCACGCTGTCCAGGAACCGGGTCAACGCCACCGCTCCGGTCAACTCGTACCGGGCGTTCTTGCGCAGGCAGTTGGTGATGCGTACGTGCAGGCTGGTCTTGAGGAACAGGTCCACCGAGGGTGCGTAGAGCGTACGGACGCTCGCGGTCGGCCGAACCGGTACGCCGGCCGGGCCCAGCTCGCGCACCCTCGGGTCGGTCGGCGGCATCAGGTCCAGCTGCCACGGATGCACCGGCAACAGGTGGTGTCCGGGTGGTGCGTCCGGTGGCTCCAGCGGTGCGATCAGCTCGTCGACCGGCCCGTCGCCGGCCACCAGGTCGGTGGGCACCGCGAGCCAGCTGAGCCGGAAGGTGCTGCGCAGTTCCGGGGCGTGGCGACGCCAACCCGCCGGATCGCCGCTGCGCCACTTCGGACTGGGATGGTGGGGATGCCCGTGCACGAGGGAGTGTTCGGAGTCGACGTAGCCGTCCACCACCGGGTCGCCCGTCGGGGTGGGGTCGCGGGACGGGCGCTCGCGCAACAGCGTGGCCAGCGCGTCGCGACTACCGAGCACCTGCTCGACGAACTCGTCGTTGGTCAGCCCGGTACGGGCGGCCAGCTCGGCGGCGAGCAGCCGGGCGAGTCGCCCGACGTCGACCGGTGCGTCGACGGCGGGTACGTCGTCGACGAGGGCGCCGGGTGCCGACGGGCCGTCGACCGGCGTGCCGGCGGTCGACAGGTCCGGCACGGCCGGGTGACGGCGGTCGACCGGTGCCGCCACCGGCCGGCAGCGGACCGGGCCGACGTAGCGGTGCGCCAGCACGGGGGAGACCCGGGTCAGCCGGCAGGACAGCAGCAGACCGAGGTGCGGCAGGCGGATCCGCAGAAGCCCAGCGACGGTCTCGGCCGTCCCGTCGGGCGCGGCCACCTCGCGCAGGTAGCAGGCGAGCAGGGTGTGCGCGGCGGCCAGGTCGGCGGCGCGCTCGGCCGGCCGGGCGGCGGCCTCGGCGGTCTGCGGGGTCACGAGCCGCTCCGCAGGTAGTTGGGTCCGGTCCGACGGTAGAACTTGTTCACGTCGGTGCAGCCGATCCGGTGCTTGGGCAGCAGCGTGCCGGCGGTGAGCATCGCCTTGACCGGCAGCCGGTCGGCGGTCAGGACCCGGTCGACCAGCTCGCGCCGGGCGGGTGTGTCGCCCCACCGGTCGCGGGCGGCGCGCAGCCGTGGTGCGAGCGCCTCGGCGGGGGAGGGCACCGTGACGCCCTGTTCCGCCAGGGCGAGCAGCGGTGCCGCCGCCGCCAGGTGCAGGGTGATCGTGACGAACACGTCGGCCAACTCCGCCGGCTGACGAATCCACATCCGCTTGTCGCGCAGCCGGACCGAGCCGGCGTGCCGGGGGTCCAGCCGGGCACCGTCGTTGTCCTTGTACAGCAGCCGAACCGGACCGGTGGCCGGCAGGACCAGATGGATGTTCTGCGGATGTGCTTCCAACGCCACTCCGTACCGTAACCACAGGCAGACATGCCAGTCGAGCAGGAGATCCAGATAGGACCCGAGGAGCCGACCCGGGTCGTCCCCGCCGATCCGCTGGGCGACCGTGCCGGCGGTGGGATCCGCCGCGGCGAGCGCGGCGACCGGCACCACGGTCGCCCGCTCCAACCCGGTGGGCAGCCGGCGCAGCAGAAACGACAGCAGCTCGTCGCCGTCACGGTGACCGAAGACGCTCTCGTCGGCGTGCGTGATCCGGTCGGCGAAGCGCGGCTGCTCCGCGGCGATGCGGTCGAGCAACGCGGCCACCGCCGCGCCGTCGGACAGCGAGTCGGGTGCGAGGGTACGGCGGTTGCGGGCACCCAGGCTCGCGGTCGGCAGCGGCAGCTTCAGGTGCGTCGTCGGGTCGCTGGCCAGGGCGACGGTCCGCATCGACAGGGTGGGCCGCACGGTGATGTCCGGTCCGTCGAACACGGGCAGCGCCGACCGGTCGGCGGTGAGCGGATGCACCGGCAGCAGCACCTGCCCGGCCCGGCCGGTCGTCGGCCACCAGCCGGGCAGCCGGCCGTGCAGCCGCAGAGCCCGGGTCGGTACGGGCAGCCAACGCAGCGCGAACGTGGGCGCGTGTTCCGGCGCGTACCGGAGCAGCTCGGTGGCGTCCAGACCGTGGCGGCACCGGTCGGTGGGGTAGACGGCATGGCCGGCGTGGGCGGCGAGCACGTCGTCGAGCAGGGCACCGCCGAACCCGGTGGGCGGGTCGACGCGGGCGGCGGCGATCCGGGCGTACGTGTCGTCTCGGGTCGCCTCGGCCAGCCGGCGGGCGAGCAGGTCCTGCCGGCACTCGTCGACGAAGGCGCGCCACCCCTGCTCGGCGTCGGCGTCGTCGCCCGGTGCGAGCAGCGCCAACAGGCCCGCCAGCGTGTCCACCCGACGTGGCGTCCGGCCGGGCGGGTGCACGTTCAGCTCGGCGCGGGCGACGCGGACGGTGTGCTGGAAGCCGTCGGGACGAACCGGAAGGCGTAACCGGCCGGCCCGGTGCGGTGCCTGCCACCAGCCGGGGCCGTCCGGACCGCCACCGCTGCTCAGGCCCAGATGGTCCTCGCGCAGCAGGGCGTCCAGCACCCGGCGGAACAGCTGCTGCTCCACCGGATCGGTCACGTCGCGATCACCCAGTCGAGTCCGGCGCGGAACTCGACGAGCGCGCGGCTCACGGCGTGCGGGTCCGGCCCGATGGCGTGCACGACGGCCAGGTAGTCGCGGTTGGTGCCGGTGCGCTCGGCGGTGGTGCCGATCGCCCGCAGCGGGCGGCAGCCGAGTCGGACCCCGTCGCGTACCGCGTCGACGGGCCCGGGGGCGGCGACGAGAGTGCCGCCGCGGTCGGCGCAGACGTACTCGACCCGGGCGGTCTGTTCGATCGTGGCCGGGTCGGGCAGACCGAGGTCGGCCACGGACTCGCCGAGGTGCAGCCGGATGACGTACTCGAACAGCGGCACGTCGAGCAGTTCGGCCAGGACGAGATCCATCCGGTCACCGATCAGCCGGTCGTTGACCTCGATGAGCCGAGGTCGTTCCCGGTGCACGACGAACTCGGTGTGGCAGGGGCCGAACCGGACGCCGAGCACGTCGAGTTGGGCCCGCAGCCGCTCGGCCGTCGCCGGGGCTGCCGGCGCCCATTCCAGGCACAGCTCGGTGAAGGTGGGTGGCGGGCCGAGCGTGGTACGCCAGCCGCCGAGCACGGCCAGCGTCGCGGTGTCACCGAGGGTGTCGTGGGTGCGGACGTCGCCGGGCAGGTACTCCTCCACCACAAGTGGCGCGTCCGGTCGGCGACGGCGGATCTCGCTCACCCGCCGGGCCAGCTCGTCGGCGTCGGTGACCAGGTAGGCGTCCTCACTGGCGACGCCGTCGCGGGGCTTGACCACGGCGGGAAACAGGTCGAACGTCGGCGGCCGCCCTGGTTCGAGGAGGCGGGCGTGGACGACGTCGAGTCCGGCGTCGGCGACGGCCTGCCGGGTGGCGGCCTTGTCCTTGCAGCGCCGCGCCGACTCGGGCTCCTTGCCGGGCAGGCCGAGGCGGTGGGCGGCGAGCGCCGTCGCGGCCTGCAGGTGATCGCTGTTGGAGAACAGGCCCACCGCGGCCGGTCCGGCCCGGACCACCTCCGTGACGGCCTGCGGGTCCCGCACCGGGCAGCCCTGCTTCGGCACCGTCTCGGGCCAGTCGTCGGGTCGGTCGGTCAGCACGGTCACCGGCACGCCGAGCGCGTCGGCCGCCGGCAGCAGGCCGTCCAGCACGGAGTCGGTCGGGTTGAGTGCGGTCAGGTACAGCATCACGAGCCGGCGCGGTGCCCAGCCGTCACCGGGCGCGCCAGTAGGCCAGCGCCGCCACCTGCTCCTTGCCGACGCCCAGCCCGCGCCGCAGGTGCCTGACGATGCCGCGGGTGCTGGCCGCCTCGCAGGCCACCCAGTACAGGCCGTCCTGCTGGGCGTCGGTCAGGGCGGTGGTGACGGTGTCCACCAGGTGCTGGCCCTCGTCGCGGCGCGGCACCCACACCACCTCGTCGTGCGGCCGGGTACGCAGCGGCAGGTCTCGTTCGCCGTCGTGGGCGTACTCGAGCCAGATCCGCGCCGACACCGGCCCGGCGGCGTCGAGCAGGCTGTTGACCGCCGGCAGGGACGCCGCGTCGCCGACCAGGTACAGCCGGCCGGGCGCCGGATCGGGGAGCGTGAAGGAACTGCCCTGCACGGTCGCCTCGATGGTGTCTCCGGGCCGAGCCGTCGTGGCCCAACGCGCGGCGCAGCCGTCGTGCAGGGCGAACACCAGGTGGAAGCGCCCGCTGTCCGGGTCCGGATCGACGAGGGTGTACGCCCGCTGGTGGGGGCGGCCCGCGTTGTCGAACCACAGCCGGATCCACATGGTGGGGTGTACGCCGCAGGCGCGCAGCAGGTCACCCCCGTCGACGAGCAGCCGCTGGTAGCGGTCGCCGACGGATTCGTTCTCCAGGACGGTCAGCTGGAAGTTCCGGCCACCGAAGGCCTTGAGGACGAGGGCTTCCCAGTTGCGTTTCACACGTTCTCCACTGTGGATACGTTCGGATGACGGCGAGCCGGTGGACGGGGGTGGGCGTCGGCTCAGGGCCGGCTGGCCAGCGGCAGGTCCCGCACCAGCATCCGGTGCGAGCGCCAGCCGGGAAACGGCACGAGATCGCCGACGTGGTCGAATCCGCTGCGTTGCAGGGCGTGCCACACCCGGGTGTTGGTCTCGGCGACGGCGAGCGACACGCGCTCCTCGCGCCGTCGGGACAGCAGTTCGACCGTCATCCGGAAGCCGAGGCGGTGACGGCGGTACTCGGGCAGGACGAACGCCTCGCACACCGCGAACGTGCGGCCCGGCCACTCCACCGCGAGGTCGGGATCCCTGGTCGAGGTCAGGTCACGCCACCAGAGGGTCTCCGGTGGCAGCGGGCAACCCATGACCGTGCCCACGAGCCGGCCGTCGACGTACCCGAGCGCCGCCGAGAAACCGGGGGCCTCGGCGGTCCACCGCAGGCGTTCCGCCACCGTCGGGACGGTGTGGTCGACCAGGTGCAGGTCGGCGGCGTGCACGCGGTGGTAGACCTCGGCGAGCGCCTCGACGTCGACCTGGTCGGTGACGACGACAGCACTGTCCCGGCCGCCGATCGCCTCGGCCACAGCGGGCGATGACATGGAACCCTCCCCGAACTTTGGTTAGGCATACCTAACCAGCCAGTCGGCGATCGGGCAAGTCTCCGTATCGTGGCGCGGCGAGCGCGCCCGTCACGGCTGTCTGGAGTCGTCTCGTGGCGTCCGTCCCCAGGGGCGGGTGGGTTGCAGCACGGCATCGCGCAACGCCTCCCGCCGCAGGTGGGCGATCCGCTGGTACGCGGGGTCGGCGATCATCCGACTGAACGCCCGGCGGGTTGGATAGCGCACCAGCAGGACCGCGTCCCACTGCTGACCCGCTGCGGCGACGAGGGCGTCGTCACCGTCGCCGGCGTAGACGACCTCGACACCGTAGTGCGGCGCGACGGTCGTGGTGAAAGCCTTCGCGTACTGCTGGTACCGCGCGCGGCCGCCGTCGGCGAACCGCAGCAGGTTGAGCATGACCACCGGTTCGTCAGGTCCGTCGGCGAGAAAAGCGGTAGGAAGGTCGCCGGATGGATCCGCCGTCATCGTTGCCTCCGATCTCGGGACTGGAAGCAGTATTCCGGCATCGAGGTCGGGCTCGTCAACGAAAACCCAGTGGGATTTTGCACTCACGGTGCATATTGCCGACCGCGCCCGTCCGGGCGCGCGGCAGGCCTCAGCCGGCCCTGCGCAAATCGGCCAGGAGCGCCTCGACCCGGGTACGGATCTCGTCGCGGATCGGGCGGACCGCCGCCACGCCCTTGCCGGCCGGGTCGTCGAGTTTCCAGTCCTCGTAGCGCTTGCCGGGGAAGACAGGGCAGGCGTCGCCGCAGCCCATGGTGACGATCACGTCGGAGGACTCGGCGGTGGCGTACTCGAGGAGCTTGGGGGTCTGGTCGGTGATGTCGATGCCCACCTCGCGCATGGCCTCGACGGCGGCCGGGTTGATGGTCGCGGCGGGAGCGGAGCCGGCGGAGCGGACCTCGACGGCGTCGCGGCCGAGGTGACGCAGCCAGCCGGCGGCCATCTGGGAACGGCCGGCGTTGTGTACGCAGACGAACAGGACGCTGGGCTTGTCGGTCACGGGGTGCCTTTCTGCGGTACGGGATTCCTGGTTGGCGGTCGGTCGTGCGGGCAGGTCATGAGCGTCGACTCACGGTCGCCTGGTCGTCGGCCGGCACGACCACCTGGTCGGCGGCGGCACCGGCGTCGGGGTAGAGGGCCGCCAGCAGGCCGACACCGACGGCGAGACCGACGACCTGTGCCACCACGAAGCCCGGCACGGAACCGGGAGCGATGCCGGCGAAGGTGTCGGTGAACGCGCGGCCGACCGTGACCGCCGGGTTGGCGAACGAGGTGGACGAGGTGAACCAGTAGGCCGCCCCGATGTAGGCGCCCACGGCGGCCGGCGCCACGACGGCGCGGCCGGACCGGGCCAGCGCGAAGATCAGCAGGACCAGGCCGGCGGTGGCGACGACCTCGCCGAGCCACAGGTTGCCGCCGCGTTGCCGGCCGGAGAAACTGACCGCGCTCAGGGCGAACATCAGGTTGGCCAGCACCGACCCCGCGACGGCCCCGGTCACCTGCGCGGCGACGTAGCCGGCGAGTTCCCGGGGGGAGAGGCCGGTGCCCGATCGGCGGCCGAGCAGCCAGTCGGCGGCGGAGACGACCGGATTGAAGTGCGCGCCGGAGACCGGCCCGAACATCAGGATCAGTACGCCGAGGGCGAAGGCCGTGGCGATCGAGTTCTGCAGCAGTTGCAGCCCGACGTCGTCCGGGGACAGGTCGGTGGCCATGATGCCGGAGCCGACCACGGCGGTGACCAGCAGGGCGGTGCCGGCGAACTCGGCCAGCAGCCGCCGCCAGAGTGCGATGGTCATCTTGTTGTGCTTCTCCTCGATGGTTATCGGGTGGGGACGTTCAACTCGTCGAGGAGACGCCGTACCCGCCGCTCGATCTCGTCGCGGATCGGCCGGACGTCGTCGACGTCGAGGCCGGCAGGGTCGGCGAGGTCCCAGTTCTCGTAGCGAGTCCCGGGGAAGACCGGGCAGGCGTCGCCGCAGCCCATGGTGACCACCACATCGGCGGCGCGGACCACCTCGTCGGTCCAGGGCTTGGGAAACTCGTCGGAGATGTCGATACCGCGTTCGGTCATGGCCGCCACCGCGGCGGGATTGATCTCGGTGCCCGGCTCGCTGCCACCGGACCAGGCCACGGCCCGATCGCCGGCCAGGTGGGTGAGGAACCCGAGCGCCATCTGCGAGCGACCCGCATTGTGGGTGCACAGAAACAGGACGACGGGCCGGCCGTCCCGGTGGTGGCCCTCGACGCGGGCCAGTGCCTGTAGCCGCTGGCGGGCGAAGCGTTCGGCGAGTAGGGGCAGGTAGTGGGGGATCCGACCGTCGACGGCGAACTGGTCGTAGCTGCTGTGCAGGAAACGCTCGATCGTCTCCGGGCCGTACGTGCCGTGGAACTCCGCGGCGAGGCGGGTTGCGGCCGTGCGCAGGGCCAAGTGCTGATCGACCGAGAGGTCGGGGCGGGAGCTGCGGGCGAGGCTGGTCATCGTGGGTCTCCGGGTAGGACGGCGGGCGCGAGCCGGGCGACCCGGTCGGCGAGGTCGGCGTAGGCGGACTCGAACGCCTCGTCGGTGTCCACCCGGACCGGGTCGGGAACCGACCAGTGCAACCGGGGGCGTAGCTGGTCGGTCAGTCCCTCGTGGGCGTTGTCGCAGACGGCGATGACGAGGTCGTCGTCTCGTACGACGTCGGCGACGTGGGCGGTGCCGGTGGGATCGAGGTCGAGTTGGTGGCGGTGGGCCACGGCGACCGCGCGGGGGTGGACCCGGGCCGCCGGTTGCGTGCCGGCCGAGGCGGCGGCGCCGCGGGTGCGGTGCCGCCACAGCGCGGCGGCCAGCTGCGAGCGGGCCGAGTTGTGGGTGCAGACGAAGACCACCCGGTCGAACCCGGTCAGTCGCGGGGTGGCGAGGGCGGCGAGGGTCTCGGGACGCAGCTGGAGGTAGGTGCGCCGCCGGTCGCCCTCGGAGCGGACCTTCACCACCAAGCTGGCCTGGGTGAGGACCTTGACGTGATGGGCGATCAGGTTGGTCGGCATGTCGAGCCGGTTGGCGATCTCGCCGGGCGAGGCGTCACCGAGGGCGAGCGCGTCCACGATCGCCAGGCGTGCCGGCTCGCCGAGCGCGGCATGGGTACGCGCCCGGGCAACCAACGAAGAAAGCTCAACCTCCATAGACTCAACTATTGCTGACTTAAACTCCGGCGTCAAGGCGTCGGCCGCCGACTCGTCGGTCAGCCCAGCTCGCGGGGGAAGTAGTCGGCCAGCGGCTCGCCCGCCCGATGCAGGTCGGTGAGCACCTGCCGGCACGCCCGGACCAGGCCCGCGTCGGTGTAGCGGTCCGCGCCGACGAGTACGCCGTCGGCGTCGTACCGCACCTCGTAGAGCGTCTCGTCGGCCACCGTGACGAGTTCCGGTAGCGGCTCGCCGCCTTCCAGCGGCGCGACCTGTGGTGGCCCGACGATCCGGGCGTCGGTGCCGCATTCCGCCCTGATCCGCAGCACGTGCAGGTTCCAGCGCACGTACTCGCTCAGCGGCGGCTCCACCACCCGGACCCAGTGCAGCCTGATCGCGTGCCGGGCCATCCGTCGGTGCTCGGCGGCTATCTGCTGCCGGTCAGCCTGGAGCAGCCGCATCGACTCCGGCCAGTCGCCCCGGGCGAACGCCTCCCACACCCCGTAGCCCGGCTCCCGGAAGTGCTGCCGTCGTTCCAGCTTCCAGATGTGCGCGCCGTCGACGGCCCAGAACCGCTCCCAGAAGTCCGTCAGGTACGCCTCCCGCGCCAGCCGCCTCCCGGTCGCCTGATCGAGCAGATCCCGCACGGCCCCACCTCTCTGTCTCGACACCGTCACCTCTGCCGGGTGCCGCCGGCTCGGCGCGACCGGGATCGCGTCGAGCCGGCGGTCCGTCGGCATCAGCCGGACGGGTTGCTGCTCAGCGCGGTCGTCTCGATCTTGTCGAGCTTGCGGATTTCGATCTTGTCGAGCTTGCCGGCCTGCGGCTTGTCGGCCTTGCGGCCGTCCGTCTTCTTCATGCGGTTCACCTCCTTCCGGTTCGCCGCCGTGGGCGGCTGATCCCCCGTCGGACCCGGTGCCCGTGTCGATGCCACCAGGCGCGGGTCCACAGGACGACAAAGACGACGCTGATGGCGGCTACCGCGCCCGCGTCGAACAGGTCGCCGGCCGAGCCGCCGGCCAGCATGGTGCCGACGGCCGAGGTCAGTACGGTGACCGTCACCGGAAGGGTGACCAGAGCCGCCACCGCCAGGCAGGCGACCGTCCCGGCGACCAGCACGACGGCGTACGCCCGCACGGCCAGGCGCTCCCGGGCCGTGAGTCGCCGGCTCGGGTCCTCGCCCGGGCCGGCTGCCGGCCAGAACCGGCGCGCCGGCCACCGCGCCAGGTGTCGCACGTAGGCCGAACCGTCGGCGTACAGGTTGGCGCAGCCGGTCACGTCCTGCAGCACGAAGTAGATGTCGGTGCGCATGAACACCAGGAACTGCACCGGAACGAGACCGAGCGAGAGCAGGCCCACCGCCGCGAGCAGGCCGTCGGCCGGGCCCGCGACACCGGTGGCCCGCAGCAGCACCGTTCCGGCGTAGATCACCAGATTCGTCGCGATACCGGCGAGGTAGACGGCCAGGCGGTCGCGGCGGGGTGCCGCCCACACGCCGCTGACATCGGTCTGCGCGACCAGGAACTGCAAACGGGTACCGAGGCTGATTCGACCGGGTGCCCCGGCCGCGCGGGCGGTGACCAGGTGTGCCAGCTCGTGCAGACCGATCAGCGTCCAGACGATCCCGAAATTGCCGAGCAGGATCAGCCCGCCGCTGGCACTCCAGAGCAGGTCCTGGTGGCGTGGTGCCAGCACGGGGTCGCCGCCGATCGCCACCGCGGCGGCGAGTACCACGGCGACGGCGATCAGCGGGACCACCGGATGCAGCAGCCAGCGGACGTGCCGTGGACGCAGCCAGGGCAGCATCGGCCTGGGCGCCGCCGCCGTCGGCAGCGGTCGACCGTCGATCTCCGCGACGAAACCGAGGTCGGCCAGGTCGGCGACGAATTCGGCGACGTCCACGTCGTCGCCGCTCTCCTCCCGCAGCGTGGTTCGCACGCCGCCGACAGTGGTGTGCGGCAGCAGCGTGATGGCCCGGTGCCCGATCGGCGGTAGTCGGACGAACGACCCGGTGTCGATCCGGCCGACCACCCACGAACCGCCCTCCGGACGCAGGTGGAGCCGGTGCAGCCGGACCCGACTGCGGTCGGCGATCGGCATCGTGTCGGACGCCTGCGGCGTGGACGTGCCTGCCCCGGGCGTGACGCGTCCGCTCACCCCGGGGCCGGTCATGCCGGCGTCCCGCAGGCGGCGCAGTCCGGTCGGCGTGGGTCGTCGCGGACGAAGGTCGCGTCGGGGGCCAGAAGATTGACCGCGTCGACCCGCCCGGCCGGCAACGCCGGTACGCCGGTGATCAACGCCATGGCGTGGTGTGCCGCCAGGTGACCCGAGATTCCCGCCGTTGGTGCGGCGACCGCGTTCGCGACCGCCGCGTTGCGCCGTACCGTGTCGGCGGCTCGGACGCCTATCGCGCGACGCTGCTCGGCGTCGGCCCACCGGACGCACTCCCAGCACGGTCCGGTGCCCGGCACGTACCGCCCGACCTGCACCAGCGGGCCGTGGTAGCCGGCGTCCACCCAGGGGGTGCCGGTGGCCAGGCAGGCGCGGTTGGTCCAGCGCCGCAGCGCCGGTGGCTGGTCGGCGGCGAGCAGCAGGACGTCGCATTCCGCGGCGAGGGCCGCCACCTGCTCGGTGCCGGTGACGCGCTGCCGGAGCCCGGTGACATCGACCGTCGAGTTCAGCTGCCGAAGCCGTTCCACCGCCACGTCGACCTTGGCCCGACCGATGTCCTGCTCGGCGTAGAGCAGTTGGCGGTTCAGGTTCGACAGTTCGACCACGTCCGGGTCGACGCAGCGGATCCGCCCGACCCCACTCGCGGCCAGCGCCATGGCCGCGGTCCCGCCGGTGCCACCGAGCCCGATCACGGTGACGGCCGCGCGGCTCAGGGCGACCTGCGGCTCCCAGGTGCTGTCCCGGGGGACGAGGTCCATCCAGCGGAAGTACGCCCGACTGCGGTCGAACCGTTGCCGATCGCGCTCACTGAGCTCGGGTGGATCGGGTGCGTCAGCCTCCTCGACGTAGCCGGAGTCGATGAAGAGTCGCAGGGCGGCGCGGATGTCGGTCACCGGATGGTCGGGATGTGCCGTCCGCACCCGACGCACGATCTCCGCCGCGCTGCGGCTGCCGTCCATGTTCTCCAGCAGGCACCAGACGGCACCGCTGGGATCCGCCACCTCGGCGGCGATGCCGTACGTCGGTCCGCCGATCCGGATCCGGCCGTCGGCGATCCGGTAGGGCGCGTGCTCAGGTTTGACGCGTGGACGCCTCATGGCCTCTCCCCGTGTGCCACTCCGGCTGACTACGTCCTGCTCGCCCAGCCTGTCGAGGCCCGGCACGCCTGTCAATCCGTTTAGGACCGTTGGACCGGCCACGGCGGTCGCGGCGGGACAGCCGGACCGGACGGTCAGCGCAGCCGACCGGGCCGGCCGAACCAGTCCCGCGCGGATCGGGTGTTGAGGGCCAGGACCACCCAGGCCAGCAGGCCCAGGCCGACGATCGTGATCGCGCCGAGGAGGCCCAGCGAGGCGGCGGCCAGCAGACCCGCCAGGGCGTACGCGGGGTAGGGCGCCCAGCGGCGGCGGGCCGCCAGGCTGATCGCGACCAGCCCGCACGCGGTGGCCATCACGGCGAAGAAGGCGACCGCGCCGAGGGAGCCGGTCGTGGCGAGCGACCGGTGCGCCGTCGCGAGAGCGAACAGCAGCGACAGCAGTGCGAACGCGAGCACGGTGACCCGGACCGGGGTCGGCGTCGGGTGGGGCCGGAGGTGATCCCCGTAGCCGCCGCCGGGTACGCGTACGACCATAGTGACAACGATGGACGTCGACGTCTGTCCGGGTGTGCCACTGTCGGCAACGCGACAGCGGACGCGGGCGGCCTAAGCTTCGGCCCATGGCGAGGTACTTCGACGTGCACCCGGACAACCCGCAACCGCGCACCATCGGCCAGGTGGTCGAGATCATCCGGGGTGACGGTTTGATCGCGTACCCCACGGACTCCTGCTTCGCCCTGGGCTGCCGGCTGGGCAACAAGGACGGCATGGACCGGATCCGGGAGATCCGTCACCTCGACAGCGGACACCACTTCACGCTCGTGTGCCGGGACTTCGCCCAGCTCGGGCAGTTCGTGCAGCTGGACAACGCGGTGTTCCGGGCGGTCAAGGCGGCCACCCCCGGCCGCTACACCTTCATCCTGCCCGCCACGAAGGAGGTGCCCCGGCGGCTGTGGCACCCCCGCAAGAAGACGGTCGGGGTGCGCATCCCCGCGCATCCGGTCACCCGCGCACTGCTCGACGCGCTCGGCGAGCCGCTGCTGTCGAGCACCCTGCTGCTGCCCGGCGACGAGGAGCCGATGACCCAGGGCTGGGAGATCAAGGAGCGGCTCGACCACGCCGTCGACGCGGTCATCGACGCCGGCGACTGCGGCACCGAACCGACCACGGTGGTGGACTTCTCCGACGGCGAACCCGAGATCGTCCGGGTGGGCGCCGGTGACCCGGGCCGTTTCGCCTGACGTTCCGGCAGGTCGGCCCGACACCGACGGTGGTGGCCGGACGATTGCTGGCCGCCACGCCCCCGTACCCCGTGGCGGCCCTCACCCCGGCCGATCCCAACACGACCCGCTCGCCGGCCGGCGAAGTCCAAACGAATCCGTACGGGATATCGCGACATCGATTGTTATCGTCGCAACTCGTGGGTGTCATGAAGGCTGCCGTGTCCGACGGGCCACCAGACCCGGGCTCGGCCCACAGCCTCGACGAGCTGATCGGTCAGCTGCGCGCACTCAAGCTCTGGGCCGGTGATCCCTCGTACGAGACGATCACCCGGCGGGTCAACGAGCGGTGGCGGGCCGACGGTCGTCCGGCCGACGAGATGGCCCGCCGGGGCACCGTGGTGGACTGCTTCAAGACCGGGCGGCGGCGGATCAACGCCGACCTGGTGCTCGCCGTCGTGCGGGCGTTGCACGACGAGACGGGCTACCTCGCGCACTGGCGGCAGGCACTGCGGGTCAGTCTCGCCGAGACGACCGCGGCCGCCCAGGTGCGGGTGCTCGACCGGCTGCCCGACGATGCGGGGGCCTTCACGGGCCGGCAGGCGGAGCTGACCCGGCTGCGGGAGTTGGCCGTGCTGGCCGCGGCGGCGGGCCCGACCGCCACCGGCGGGACCGGGCGAGGCGCGGAGGTCTGCGTGCTCGCCGGGATGGCCGGGGTCGGCAAGACCCACCTCGCGGTGCACGCCGGCCGGATGCTCGTCGACGAGGGTCACTTCGACACGACGCTTGTCGTCGACCTGCGGGGCTACCACCCCGACCCGGAGCAGCCACCGGCCGAGCCCGGCGCGGTGCTCGACGGCTTCCTGCGCCTGCTGGGCATGTCCGGCCACGAGATCCCGTACGGCCTGGCGGAGCGTGCGGCCGCGTTCAGCGAGCGGCTCGCGGGCCGACGTGCGCTCGTCGTGCTCGACAACGCGGCCGGTACCGAGCAGGTGCGGCCGCTGCTGCCCCGGTCGGCCGGCACGCTCGCCCTGGTCACCTCGCGGCGTCGGCTCGCCGACCTGGCCGAGGCGGTACAGCTCGACCTCGACCTGTTCACACCGCAGGAGGCGGAGCGGCTGCTCGTCCGGTCGCACCCCGACGTGGCGGTGGGCAGTGATCCGTCGGCGCACCAGCGGGTCGCACTGCGCTGCGGGTACCTGCCGTTGGCACTGAGCGTGGTCGTCGGACAGATGGCCGCGCGACCCGAATGGACCGTCACCGACCACGCCGACCGGCTGGACGAGCGGCACCGCCACCGCCGGCTCGACAGCGGGGTGGAGGTGGCGCTGCACCTGTCGTACCAGCATCTGCCGGAGCGGCGGCAGACGCTGCTGCGGCGGATGGCCGCGCATCCCGGCGCGGATCTGGACGAGCACGGTGCCGCCGCCCTGCTGGACGTCGACCCGGCCACCGCCGCGGCCGACCTGCGTCATCTCGCCGCCGAGCACCTGGTCCAGCAGCCCGTCGTCGGGCGCTACGCGTTACACGACCTGGTCCGCGCCTACGCGGCCGAACGCGGCCGGGAGGAGGACCGGCCGGCGGATCGCCGGGCCGCCCTGACCCGCCTGCTCGATCACTACCTCTACAGCGCGTCGGCGGCGATGGAGGCGCTCTACCCGGCCGAGCGGCACCGCCGACCGGCACTGCCCCAACCACCCCCGGCCGTGCCGATGCTCGACAGGCCCAGGACCGCCCTCCGCTGGCTGGACGCGGAACGCGCGACGCTGGTGGCGGTGTGCGTGCACGCGGCCCGCAACGGCTGGCCGCAGCACGCCGTGTGGCTCGCCGGCACCCTGTACGTCTACCTCGACAACGGCGGGTACCCGGCGGACGCGATCACCGTGCACACCGAGGCCGAGCACGCGGCGCGACTGCTGGGGGACACCGTCGCCGAGGCCACCGCGCTGACCAATCTGGGTGTGGTGTGCTGGCAGTTGGGCCGCTATCCGGAGGGTATCGGGCAACTGGAACGCGCGCTGCCGCTGTTCCGCGCGGCCGGTGACGGTCGTGGCGAGGCCCGGGTGCTGGGCAACCTCGGTGTGGTGCACAGCGCGGCCGGATACTGGGAGCGCGCCGCCGGATACCACGAGTTGGCGCTGGACCGTTTCGTCCAGATCGGCGACCGGGTCGGCGAGGCCAACACCCTGACCAACCTGGCTGCCGTCCACGAACGGCTGGGCCGCCCCGGTGCCGCGGTCGACCAGAACACCCGTGCCCTGGCGATCTTCCGTGAGCTGCGGCATCTCGGCGGCGAGGCGACCGCGCTGAACAACCTCGGTGACGCCTACGTCGCGCTCGGCAGGTTCGCGGAGGCCGTGGCGTGTTACGAACCGGCCCTCGCCCTCTTTCGCGACATCGGGGAACGGTACGGCGAGGCGTGCGTGCTCAACGGGCTGGGGCGGGCGCTGACCGGGCACGGCGCACGGGACGAGGCGGTCGCGCGGCACGCCGAGGCGCTGGCCCTGGCCACGGAGATCGACCGGCCCGAGGAACAGGCCCGCGCCCGTGCCGCGCTCGCTCGGCTGGGTGCCCCGGCCTAGCCCTGCACAGCTTTCGGCTGACCCGGCGAAAGTTCGGTCGACGGTACTGAAACTATCGACGTCGCTCGGGGTAAGGGCTACGCTCCCAGGCAAACAGCCGTCGATGCGAGGGGTGTCATGTCCCGTCGAACCGGAAGGCCGTCCTACCTGGTCGCCCCGCCTGAGAAGCGGCAACGGACGAGGACGTGGATGGTCGCGGCCGCCGCGGCGGCGGTCCTGGTGGCAGCCCCGGCCGGCGGGCTGGTCGGGCACGCTGTCGGCAGGCCGGACCCGACGGAGGCGAGCGTGGCGAAGATGCGCCAGGCCGACGCCGAGCGGGACGCGCAGCAGATCGTCGAGCTCACCGAGCTGGCTCACCGGACGGGCGAGGAACTCGCGCCGATCATCCGCGCCGTCCGGCAGGACGCCGAGGCGGGGCGCACGCCCGAGCGGGCCCAGGTCGACAAGTGGCAGCAGACCATGCAGCGGCTGATCGCCCAGTTCGCCGACCCACCGTCGGGCATGACCGCCACGAACGTCGCCCGTGGTGGGCTACGCAGCGCCGTCGACCAGGCGGCCGTAGCGGTCGACTCGGTCGCTCTCGCGCTGGCCGGTCCGACCACGGGGCGGGCGGAACGGATGCAACTGGCCGCCCGGCAGGCGACCCTCGCGGTCACCACGTGGTCGGTTGCCGCGACCCAGCTCGACCAGGTCAACATCGACGCCGGACAGGGCCACCAGCACGTCCACCTCGATGTCGGTGAGGTGGAGGGTGCGCTCGGTCCGGACGGTTCGGCCGAGGGTGCCGGCGGCTGACCGCCGCGACGTCGGGCGGTCGCGTCCGGCATCTGGTCGTGGTCCGGGCTGACCGCCGGATCCGTTGTGGTCGGTAGCGATCAATCGTTGTCACGGTCCTGACTCGGTGATCGATTCACGTCACCTCGACACTTGCGAATCGGTATCGCGTCCGATGCATAATGGGCAACGGGCTGCGCGCGTCGGGGCAGGGACCAAGTGATCTGCCGACTTCAATGGAGGCGCCTCCATGGCATTGATTCCGGCGGTTGGTGCAGGTTGTAGTGGGCCGTCGACCTCGCCACCACGAGTCGAGCCCCCGGGAACGGTCAATTCCGAGGTCGAGTGGGACGGCTTCGACCCGGGTGCCTACGTCCAGCACAACTACTCCGTCCTGCGCGACGATGATCGCGAAATCCTCTGTCGGATAAGAGACTTCTTCGGCGGCGCGAAGATTGCCGGCACACACTGCGTCGACGTCGGATCGGGCGCGAACCTCTACCCGGCACTGTCGCTTCTGCCATTCGCGCGCAGCGTCGAACTCTGCGAATATTCCACGGCGAATGTGCGCTGGTTGCGTAACCAGATCAACGGCTATGACGAGTGCTGGGACGCGTACTGGCAGGTGTGTGCGGAGCACTCGGCGTACGCGGCGCTGCCCGACCCCCGTGGCCATCTGGCCCGGGTGGGGCGGGTGTCGCAGCTGAGCGTCTTCGACCTGCCCAGACGGGCCTGGGGCGCGGGCACCATGTTCTTCGTGGCCTGCTCGATCTCCGCCGACCGGGCCGAGGCTGAACACGCGATCGGCCGGTTCCTGGCCGCCCTGCGTCCCGGGTCGCCGTTCGCCGCCGCGTTCATGCTGGGCTCGAACGGCTACCGCGTCGGGCAGCACTGGTTCCCGGCCGTGCAGCTGCACCGCACGGAAGTGGTGGCGAGCATCGCGGCCGGTGCGTACGACGTGGACATGCATGAGGTGCGTCCCAGGCCCGCGCTGCGGGACGGATATCTGGGCATGCTGCTGGTGACCGGACGCAGCCGCGGCTGACCTCGCCCCATTGCCCGCTCCGGATTCTCGAACCCGGGCCCACCTGCGCTCCTGTGTCGACTGACTGCTCCGGGAGATCGGTACGCGCGGTCATTCAGGTCACGCTGCGGCAGGGATACGATGATGGGTGCACGTCATCGTGGATCATCGTGGGCCAGGCAGAATCAGCAGCTCCGTTTCGACGACTACAGCAGACGGTGGTGGACCATGCGGATGCAGCCGCGCCAGGAGATTCTCGACATCTGGCGGGCCACGGTGCGCAGCTGTCTCCGCAACGGCGAATGGGATTGGGGCGGTCGGAGCGGATCCAATTCCATCAGCGACGCCGAACAGCTGCTGACCATGCTGCTGCCAGCGACCAAGATCCCGGTGCTGTCACTCGACGATCCGGACCGGATCGACGAGGAGGTCATCGAGGCCCTCGGCGCGATCGGCGGCGCGATAGAGATTCCCCGCCGCCTGGTCAAGATCATGACCGAGTACTTCGTCCGTTACACCGACGACAGTGGTGCGCCGACCTTCGGTGGCGGCAGCTACCTGAACCCGGTCCAGGGCGGTCCGGACCTCACCGACGAGCAGCGCTCCATGGACGTGGTCGACTCGTTCGCGGTGTCCGTCACGCTCACCCTGGCGACCATCGGTTTCGTCAAGATCTACCGGCCCTCCACCCAGCGGGCCGACCTGCGTGCCCAGTTGGACAAGCTGGAGGAGATGGCCAGCCTCCGGCTCACCGCGGCCATGGTCGGTCTGCTCCGCAGCTTCAGCACCTCGGTCTTCGCCGCGACCGACGAGTTCGGCGTCCGGCTCTGCGACATGGTCAACCAGGACGAGTTGCCGCGCCGTGAGGTCGTGGCCGCGCTGCGGGCGCAGTTGCGGGACACCATGGCGAGCCTGCGCAACGTCGTGGTCGGGTCCGGTCAGGTGACCGAGGACCTGGACAACAGCGAGATGCTCTTCGAGTGCGGCTGGTCGTGGGGAACGATCGCCGGCGCCGACGAGGTGGAGACGACCGAGCCGATCGGCGTGCAGCGCGAGGGCTCGGCGGAGAACGCCCCCTATCTCTACTTCACCGTCATCGCGGTGGACGCCATCGACGATCTCAACTCCGAACGTACCCGCCTGCTCGGCCTGCTCAACGAGGAGCAGCAGCGGCTGTTCCGGATTCTCCAGCTGCGCTGGGAGTTGACCCGCCGCTACTGGGCGACGGTGGCGACCTTCGGCAACCGGCGCCGGTGGCCGATCGAGGACATTCCCTGGCGTACCACCGACGGTGACCGGACCGACTACTACACCCTGCAGGCCACGTCGCTGGCGGTGAAGGGACTGGTGGCCAGCGGCCGGGGCGGTGACGAGGAGTTCGGGCGGATCGGGAACGTGCTCGTGGAACTGGCGCAGCGGGGCCGGATCACCCGGCGCGCCTCGCCGAACGAGCCCGCGTTGGTCGTGCACGCCCCGGGCAAGCAGGTGACCCTCAACGACGCCACCTCGAAGCCGATCATGACATGGAACGTCAACGAGTTCTCCACGGTGCTGCTGCAGCGGGCCACCACCGTCGCCGGCCTGCTCAACAGTGCCCGGCGCCGCAGCGAGCTGCTCGAACTCGCGGACGAGGTCTGGGAGCACCTTCTGCTGCGGCGCATCCCCGAGGGTCGGCACCGGGGGCTGTGGGATCACGCCGGAGGCGCGTTCCCCGAGTTGGCTCCGTTGCCCGAGGCACCCTCCTGGTACCTGACCGAGCGGGTCGTGCAGGCTCTGGTCAATGCCGGTCAGCTGCTCTGGGAGCGGCCGTTCCCCCGAGCCGGCAGCCTCGCCACGTACGCCCAGGATCTCATCGACGAGGCCGAGTACGTGTTCGACCGTGAGCTGATGAGCGGCACGTTCGCCGGTGAGGCGATGCAGCGCGTGATGCGCAGCATCCGGGCGACCCTGCGCCGCGCGCAGTCGCTCGTGGACGACCAGCCGGGCACGTCCGCCGCGCTGGCCAGCACCCTGCTGCTCCAGCTCAACGACATCACCACCGGCCAACAGAAGGCCAGCGAGGGGATCTGAATGCTGGTCTTCGTCACGTCGCACAAGGGTGGCACCGGACGCTCGGTGACCGCGGCGAACATCGCCTACCGCAGCGCGCTCTCCGGCCGTTCCACCTGTTACCTGGACTACGACTTCGGCTCGCCGACGGCCGGCATCACGTTCCAGATCCCCCAGGCCACCAACGGCATCGAGGGTGCCGGCCCGAACGGCGGTGGTCTGCACCGGTACCTGCGCGGCGAGATCCCGTCCCCGGAGCAGTTGGACGTGTGGGGCACCTCGGAGCGGGTCAGCCTGCGCCAACGACCGACCGGATCGGGCTCGCTGGTGCTGCTGCCCGGGCAGCGTAACGGCAGTGAGTTCGGCTTCACCGCCGACATCGGCCGGCGCTGCGCCGAACTCTTCCTCCGGCTGGAGGAGGAGTTCGACCTGACCCTTGTGGATCTGAGCGCCGGTCGCTCGTACGCCAGCCAGATCGCGCTGGCGGCCACCGCCAACCGGACTCTGCGCAAGGTGACCGTGCGGTGGCTGGTCTTCCACCGCTGGACGCCGCAGCACGTGATGGCGGCGGCGGATCTCGCGTTCGAGGCCGGCGGGATCCTGGCCATGGGTAAGGAGTACGGCCATGAGCCGGACCGGCTACGGGAGTCACTGCGGTTCGTGCGCACCGCGGTGATCGACTCGCGCGGGCCGGAGGTGGGACACCTCGACCTGGCGCAGCAGGCGTTCCTGCGCCGGTGCGACGCGGAACTGGGCGAACTGGCCCGCAGGAAGGGCACCGGCCGCACCACGCTGCTCGGCGCGGTGCCGTTGGACCCGCTGCTGCAGTGGCGCGAGCAGCTGATCTCGGACAACGACGTGCAGACCAAGATCGCCAATGCCAGGACCGTGGACGCCTTCGTGGAGCTGACCGAGAAGCTCTTCGACGAGACCGCATGGGAGACCGTGTGATGAGCGTGGATGTCAGGTTTCAGGAGGCAGCCGCGGTGCGTCGTACGGAGAGTGTGCCGTACTCACACCTGTCGGTCGAGTTGGGGCACGTGTACGCCGAGGACTTCGGCGACGGATGCCGGGACCTACGGCGCAAGTTCGCCCGGATCGCGGACTGGGCGCAGGCGATCCCGGCGCTGGGCCGCCGAGGGCTGCGCCCCCACCGGCAACCCCGGATCAGCACGTGTTTCCTGGTCGACGACTACTTCCACCGGTTCGCCACACCGCGCGAGGTGATCCCGCAGGTGCAGCAGGCCGCGGCGGAGCACGGGCTGGTGCTCGACTACGTGGCCCGCGAATCCAGCTTCGCCCGGTACGACGACGTCGAACTGGCCCGGCTGGTGGTGGACACGCTCGTCGTGGAGCCGCCACGGCACACCACGGGCAGCCGCCCACCACTGAGTGAGTCGGGCTGGCTGTCCAACGGCAAGCGGTCGCCGGGGCACGCCGACGCGCCCGCGATGACGCTGCCGCTGCCGTGGTCCCCGCCGTTGCAGTCCGGCGACGCGCCGCACTCCATCTTCGTCGACATCGAACTGTGGTCCGACGAGCCGGACCGCCGGGTGTGGGCCTGCGCGCTGCTCGCCTCGGTCTGGCAGATGACCCGGCTGGGCGTGCTGCGGCACCGGGGGCAGACGATCACCCAGCCGTACCAGCTCCCGCCCGACGAGCCGCTGCCGACCGACTGGGACCGCCTACCCGCGATCGTCCAGCTGAACCCGGACGCCACACCCTTCTGCGGGTACCGCACGGTGACCCTGATGGACACCCGGTACCTGCCGGTCGAGTTGGCCGTACGGACCATCCTCGGGCAGGTGGCGGTGCCACCCGCGGTCGCCCGGCAGGTCGCCAAGCGGGCCGGCAGCGAGGGTCTGGAACTGCCCGACGAACTGGTCGACCGGCTGAGCTACGTGTTCATCGGGGAGTGATCAGCCGCGCGGCGCCTGTGCACCGCGCCCGATCCTGCGGTCCGCCGGGCCACGGTTGGCGGTCGAGAACGGTTCGGCGACCGTGGCGGACCCGCACGGCTGGCTGACCGCCGCCCGGCCGGCCAGGTCTCGCAGGATGGCCATGTTGCCGACGGTGATCTGATCGCGGATCCAGTTGACCGAGGACTGCCACTGCCGGCTGAACCCCGGTACCTGCTCCAGGCGGTCCCAGATCGGCCGCAGCCGTGGGTCGACCCGGGCACCGGGCAGCCACAGGTGCAGCAGGTGCTCCAGCACCGGCCGTAGCCGTTCGATGTGCTCCTGCGTCGAGCCGGCCCGGGTCACCGCGGCCTCCACCAGGGCGGACAGCATGGTGAGCAGCCAGTCGTGCAGGGCGAGATCCTCGCAGAGGCCGGCGACCGCCGCCGGCACGTCCTGGGGGCTCACCGTGAGTCGCACGGTGCGCAGCGTCGGCGAGTCGACCGCGACATCGGCCGTGGCGTCGGCACCCGGCTGCTGGTGCACCTGCGCGGTCCACCGCAGCCGGGTGCGTGCCGCGCGCAGCGGCGGACGCCGGTCCAACAGGTCGGACATCTGCACACTGTCCAGCACCCGGCCGGTGATCGCGTCCAGGTTCAGCACGTCGGCGGCGTTGCCGTGCAGGAAACCGTTCGTCAGATCGTCCGCGTCCAGCTTGCCGACCGTCTCCAGCACACCCGAGTTGGCCAGGTAGTGCGACCACGGTCGGCGGCGCTCGCCGGCCACCACCTGGATGATGGAGGAGGCCTGCACGATCCGACCGCCGGTGATGACCGCCCGGGTGACCACCGCGCCCACCCCGCGCAGTTGGCGGTTCTTCGCGCTCGGCAGCCAGCAGTCCACACCGGTACGCACGTCGGGCGACACCGCGTACAGCGACGGTCGCCGGGAGGTCAGCACGGCCTCGCCCTCCACCAGGCTGAGCACCTCGGCGCTCTGGTCCTGCGCCAGCGCCGTGCTGTGCTGTAGCAGGCTGGTGTGCACCTCGCCCACCGTGAGCATGGTTCCTCCGCATCGGCACCACGGGGGACACCGGCGGGCATGGGCCAGCGGCCGGTGACCGGACCGAATCCGTCCCGCGGCCATCATAGGCCCATCCGTGGCGGGAAAGCCGATATGTGCCCGGGCGGCGGGCCTCACGGGTCCGATGGATGTGACGACGACTGATATTTTGAAGAATGCGGTCGCCAGCCACCCCTGGAGTTTGCCGTCGATGAAGGTCTACATTTCGGCCACCCAGAAGGACCTGTTGGAATACCGCGCGGCCGTGCACGCGGTGGCGCGTCGTCTGGAGATCGAAGACGTCGCAATGGAGGCGTACGGGGCCGACGTGCGCCCGCCTCTGGAACGCTGTCTGACCGACGTCCGCCGATGTGATCTCTACGTCGGACTCTTCGCCTGGCGCTACGGATACCGCCCACCGGGCCAGGAGTCCTCGATCACCGAACTCGAATACCGCGAGGCACTAGCGGCCGGCAAACCGTGTCTGATCTTTCTGCTCGCCGAGGACATGCCGTGGCCGCCTGACATGATCGATCGCAATCGGCAGCAGATCGTGGCGTTGCGCAACGAATTGAAGGAACGCCACCTGTGCGCCTTCTTTTCCAGCGTGGACGACCTGTCGGCGAAGGTCACCGTGGCGCTTGCCGACATGCGCAGCGGCCGGTCACCGGCGCGTGAGCCCGGCGACCCCGACACCCACCTGCCGGAGGCGGTCCGCAGCCAGTACCACAAACAGCTTCGGCTGCGGTACCAGGCGGTGCCGCTGGACGCCGTGTCACCCCGACCCACCATCGGCTACCTCACCGTCGGCCTGTCGAACGTGTTCGTCGAACCACGGGTGCACGAGGACGCCCGGCCGGAGATGCCGCTGGCCTGGTGGCGCTGGGCGGGCGCCGGCCCGGACGGTGACCCCGGCGCGCTGCCCGGTGTGGTGGATCCCAGGGACGTGGAGCGGCTCTGGGAGGAGTACGCGGCCAAGGAGGCGTCGCCGCTGTTCGACGTGGTCTGCGATCCGGCCCGGCGGGCCATCGTGCTGCTCGGCGATCCCGGCTCCGGCAAGTCGGCGGCGGCGCGTTACCTCGCCCTCGCGCTGGCCGGGGTCTGCGAGGAACCCCGGCTGGCGGCGCTCGACCGCTACCTTCCCGTCCTGGTCGAGCTGCGGTCGTACGCGGCGCATCGTGGTGACGGCCGGTGCGACGGCCTGTTGGACTACGTCGGACACCGGCACCAGCAGGGGTTGGCCGGCATCGACCGCGACGTGCTGGAGGCGTACCTGCGGCAGGGTGGTCAGGCGCTGTTCCTCTTCGACGGGCTCGACGAGGTGTTCGATCCGGCGCAACGGGAGGAGATGGCCGCGCAGATCGCCACCTTCGCCAACGAGTACCCCGGGGTGCGTACGGTGGTCACCTCGCGGGCGGCCGGCTATCTGCGGCACACCTTCGCCAACGCCGGGTTCGACCACTTCACCCTGGAGGATCTCGACGACGAGCGGATCGCGCGGTTCCTCGGCAACTGGTACCGGTACGTGATGCCGACCCCGTCGGTCGAGGCGGACCGCCAGCGACGGCAGATCCTCGACGTGGTGCGGCGGTCCCGGGCGATGCACGAGATTGCCGGCAATCCGCTGCTGCTGATGCTGATGGCGATCGTCGGCCGGGACCGTCCCCTGCCCCGCAACCGTCGCCGGCTCTACGCGCACGTCACGGACGTGCTCATCTCCGAATGGGACGTGACCAAGCAACTGCGGGAAAGCCACGGCGACGTGCCGCCGCTGGATCCGCAGGCGAAGCTGCGGCTGCTGCGCCACCTCGCCTTCTGGATGCAGTGCCGGGAGTCGGGACCGGCCGGAAATTACATCGAGGCGGACGAACTGTCGCGGATCTTCCGCGACCACCTGGTGGAGTTCTACGGTTTCGAGAACGAACGCGCGCACGCCATGGCGTACTCGATGATCGACAAATTGCGCCAGCGCAGCTTCATCCTGGAACGGTACGGACTGCGCCTGTTCGGGTTCGTGCATCGCACGTTTCTGGAATACTTCTGCGCCGAGGAGATCGTGGACAGGTTCGATCACGACCCGGACACCTGGGGGATCGACCAGTTGCGTGCGCTGTTCCGCGAGAACTGGGCAGATCCGTCCTGGCGGGAGGTGCTGCGGCTGGTCGCCGGGGCGCTGCCCGCCGAGGTCGCCAACGATCTGGTGACCCTGCTGGCCACCCAGGTCAACCGGCCGTGGCCGCCGCTGAATCTGGCCGGTCCACCGTGGAACCTGGTGCTGGCCGCGCAGTGCGTGGCGGAGGCACCGCAGCCGGCCGGGCTGGCCGGTGCCGGCGAGGCGGTGCTACGCCAGGTCGTCCTCCTTGTCGAGCACGGCATCTCCGCCGACGACCCGAACGTCGTCGAGGTGACCGAGCAGGAGCTGCTCCCGTCGATCCGGGCGCTCGGACCACAGTGGCCCGGCCGGGCCGTCTTCCTGCACTGGTATCGCCGCCGCGGGGTGCGTACCAGCTGGCTCTCCGGATCGACCTTCGCGACCCGGTCGGCGGCGGTGCTGTCCACGGCCGACGAGCAACTGGAGGAGGTGCTGGTCCGGGAACTCGGGCAGGCCCGCCAGCGGCAGGCGCGCATCGCGCTGGTCGCCGGGCTGGCCGAGGCCGCCGGGAGGCTGGACAGCACCACCCGCAGCCGCCGGCACTGCCAGGAGCTGCTGCTCGCACAAACCCAGGCGAAAGGCTCGACCGCGGTGCGCCAGGCGGCCGTACGCGCCCTGGTCGCCAACTTCGGCGCGGGCGGCGATCTGCTCGTGGTGCTGCGCGACCTCGCCGCCTCTCCCGACGCGGCGGTCCGGGCTATCGCCGTGCAGTCCCTCGGCGGACGGGCCGAGCTGACCGACGACGTTCGGCGGCTGCTGCTGACGCGGGCGACCGAGGACCGGGACACCGGCGTGCGACGGGCCGCCGTGGCGGTGCTCGCCGCACGCTGCCTTCACCTGCCCGACGTCACCGAGACGCTGCACCGGCTGCTGGCCACCGACAGCGATCCCGGCGTGGTGCAGTCCGCGTTGCGCTGCCTGCTCAGCGTCGCCGAGCAGAGCGAGACGGCCCGCGGGCGGGCCCTGTCCCGGATCACCGGTGATCCGCACGAGGGGGTGCGGCGCTGCCTGGTGTGCGAGCTGCTGCCGGGGCGGGGCGGCACGGAGGGCACCGAGCTGCTGCTCAAACTGGCCGGCTCGGATGCCTCCGCGCGGGTCCGTGCGGTCGCCGTACAGCGGCTGGTGCTGGTCAACGACCCGGACGGGCGGTGCCGGGACCGACTGGTGGACCGGATCGAGCAGGACGAGGACGCCTCGGTGCGGGCGGCTGCGGTGGTGGCGTTGGCCGACCGGTACCGGGTGGCCGACAGCGGGTGGGAGGTGGCCGCGCGGGCGGCGCGCACCGACGACGACGCGACGGTGCGGCTGGCCGCGGTCCGGGCACTGGCCGAGGCGTACCCGGATCACCGCACCGGCGAGCTGCTGCTGGAACGGGCCCGTCAGGATCCCACCGCCGGTGTTCGCCTCGCCGCCGTCGACCTGCTCACCGGCCGACCGCTGCTCGGGCCCGCCACGCGGGACCTGCTGATCGGCCGTGCCGCCGAGGAACGCGATCCGATCGTCCGGCTTCGCGTCACCCGCAGCCTGGCTCGCCTCGGTGATCCGCTCGACCCGGCGGTGGTGGAATGCCTCGCCGAGCAGGTCCGGCGGGATCCCGATCCGAACGTGCTGCGCGCCGCCGCGCAGGCGCTGGCCCGGCACGGCGGCACCGACGGACTGGTGGAGACGCTGTCGCGGCGGGCTCGGCGGGACAGCTACGCCGGCATCCGACTCGCCGCCGTGGAGACCCTCAGCGCGTACGGCGATCCGGGCGTGGTGACCGACGTGCTGCTGGAGTGCATCGAGTCCGACACCGACCCTGCGGCCTTCGACGCGGCGGTGTGCTGCCTGATCGCGCGCGGCGAGACCGCCATGGCGGTGACGTTGCGGCTGATGCGCCGGCTGGCCGACCGGGATCCGGCGATCCGGGCCCGGATCGCGGCCGCGCTCGGCGAGCACTTCGGCAACGACCCGGAGGTCCGGTTGCTGCTGGTGGGGCTGGTGCGCGACGATCCGGCGCTGGAGGTGCGCCGCTGCGCCGCGGCGCAGCTCGCGGCCAACCTGGCCGACCGGACGGGGGTGCGGGAACTGCTGATGCGGCTGGTCGACGACGAGGACTGGGAGATCCGCCGCACCGCGCTGCTCGCGCTGGCCCGACACTACGGCGAGGACACCCGCACCCGGCCGTTGCTCGTCCGGCTGGCCGGTCAGCCCGACCCCACGGTACGTGGCCTCGCCGGTCAACTGCTGGCGACGCTACCCAACACCAGCCCGGACGACTTCCCGTGACGCACCGCCACGGCGACGGTGATCAACGGTGTGGCCGGTGTCCCGCGACGGACGCGGCCGTTAGGTCTCATCCGACCCCGGCATTGGTGGCCGCCGCAGCGGCCGGATAGACCCGGGTCTCGGCCGCCTTGACGGCTACCCAGAGCGTCTGCCCGGGCGTCAGTCGAAGGTGGGCGGCGGCGGCCGGGGTGATGTCGGCGGCCACGGTGACCCGGCCGTCGAGCTGCACCCGCAGGTTGTCGCCGTGGCGTTGCACGCCGGCGACGGTGGCCGGCCAGGTGTTGCGGGGGCTGCCCTCGGGGCGGTGCGGATGCAGCGCCACGGCCGACGGTGCGAAAGCGACGAAGACGTCTCCGTGCTGCCGGTCGTTGGTGACGAGCGTGAACCCGTCGGTGATCAGGACGAGGTGCCCGTCCGCGTGCCCTCGGTAGAGGTTGAGACCGACCAGACGGGCCACGTAGTCGGTGCGCGGCTGGGCGGTGACTGTCGCGACGTCGCCCTCCTGCACCACCTGCCCGTGTTCGATGATGACCAGCCGGTCGGCGAGGACGACGGCGTCGATCGGGTCGTGGGTGACCAGCAGCGTGGCACCGGCGTGGCCGGCGAGGTGGTGTTGCAGCCGGGCGCGGGTGTCGAGGCGGGTGCGGGCGTCGAGGGCGGCCAGCGGCTCGTCGAGCAGGAGCAGCGCCGGGTCCACGGCGAGGGCGCGAGCCAGGGCCACCCGTTGGGCCTGTCCGCCGGAGAGCTGTCGAGGCTTGCGCCGGGCGTGGTCGGCGAGCCCGACCCGGACCAGCCAGTCCGCTGCCCGCTGCCGGGCCCGCTGCCGGTCGAGGCCCTGTCGACGTGGCCCGAACGCGACGTTGTCCAGTGCGGTCAGGTGCGGAAAGAGCAGGTAGTCCTGAAAGACGACGCCGATCGGTCGCTGCTCGGTCGGGGTCCAGATCCGCCGGCCGGGATGATCGAGGTGGCGACCGGCGAGGCTGAGGTGCCCGTCGGTGAGCGGAAGCAGACCGGCGAGGGCCCGCAGCGCGGTCGTCTTGCCGGCGCCGTTCGGCCCGAGCAGAGCGACGACCTCGCCGGGGCGGATGGTCAGCGGCAGGTCGAGTCGGAAGGTGCCACGGTCCACGACGAGGTGGGCGTCGAGCACCGCACGGCCGGGTGATGGCGCGCCCGGCGGGATCGGCTCGACGTCGGGGGAGTTCGGATCGGCGGTCACGAGCTGCCGAGCCAGCGGTCGCGGAGGCTGGCCAGGATCACCACCGAGACGGTGAGCAGGACGAGACTGAGCACGATCGCCGCCTCCAGGTCGGTTTCGAGGGCGAGGTACACCGCGAGCGGCATGGTCTGCGTACGGCCGGGGAAGTTGCCGGCGAAGGTGATGGTGGCGCCGAACTCGCCGAGCGCCCGGGCCCAGCACAGCACCGCTCCGGCGGCGATGCCCGGGGCGACCAACGGGAGCGTGACATGGGTGAAGGTGGTCCACCGGCCCGCGCCGAGGGTCGCCGCCGCCTCCTCGTACCGGACGTCCGCGCCGCGTAGCGCGCCCTCGACGGCGATCACCAGGAACGGCATCGCGACGAAAGCCTCGGCGAGCACGACACCGGCGGTGGTGAACGGCAGGGTCACCCCGAAGGTGCTGTCCAGCCAGCCGCCGAGGATGCCCCGCCGCCCGAAGACGAGCAGCAGAGCCACGCCACCGACCACCGGCGGAAGCACCAGCGGCACGGTGACCAGGGCCCGCACGAGGCGGCGGCCCGGGAAGTCGACGCGGGCGAGCAGCCAGGCCAGGGGCACCCCGAGGACGAGGCAGAGCAGCGTGGCCAGGGTGGCGGCCTGCACGGACAGCCGTAGTGCGGTGAGTACTCCCGGCTCGGTCAAACGCTGGGGGAGGGTGCTCCACGGCGTACGGATCAGCAGGCCTGCCAGCGGAAGTAACAGGAAGAGCAGGCCGATGGCGGCGGGCAGCAGCAACGCGACGGGTACCTGACCGGTGCGCCTGGACCGTGGAGATGGCGCGGACCGGGCGGGTGCGACGGCCACCTTGTCAGGCTGGGGCATCGGCTACGGAGCCTGGAATCCGGCGGCGGCGAGGACGGCCTGACCCGGGCCGGAGAGCACATGCTCGACGAACGCCCGGGCGGCCGGCTGGTTCGGGGCGTTCCTCAGCACGACGATCGGATAGTCGTTGACCGCTCCGGCCGACTCGGGGAACTCGATGCCGTCCACGTCGTCGTCGGCGGCCCGTACGTCGGAGCGGTACACCAGTGCCGTGTCGACCTCGCCCAGCCGTACCTTGGACAGGGCCGCCTTGACGTCCTGTTCCAGCGTGACCGGGGTGAGTTTCGTCCCGGCGGCGTCCAGGGCCCTCGCTGCCGCCGCGCCACAGGGGACCTGTTCGGCGCAGAGCGCGACCTTGACGCCCGGCTGGGCCAGGTCGGCCAGGCCGTTCACCCCGCCCGGGTTGCCGTCCGGTACCGCGATCACGAGCTGGTTGCGGACGAAGACACGCGGATTGCCGTCACCGTTGCCGGCGTCGATGACGGTCGTCATGTTCGCGGGGGAGGCGGAGGCGAAGACGTCCGCCGGGGCACCCTGGTTGATCTGGTTCGCGAGGGCGGAGCTGCCGGCGAAGCTGAAGGTCACCCGGACGCCGGGATTCGCCGCCTCGAAGTCCTCGCCGATCCGGGTGAACGACTCGGTGAGCGACGCGGCGGCAAGCACCGTGACGTCGCCGGTCACGGCACCACCCGGCGGCCGCGCGTCGGTGGTCTCGCCACCGCCGCAGCCGGTGAGCGCGACCGTCAGCAAGGCGGCGAACAGGGCTAGGCGTCGGGTGGTCACGAGCCGTTGCTCCGGCCCGCGCCGGTCGGCGGTCGCTCCACGACGACAGTGGTCGACTTGATCACCGCGATCGTCACCGAACCGACCGACAGTCCCAGGTCGTCGACGGCCTCGCGGCTCATCAGCGACACCACCCGGAACGGGCCGGCCTGGATGTCCACCTGGGCCATCACGGCGTCCTTGCGCACGGCGGTGACGATGCCCCGGAGCCGGTTGCGGGCCGAGGACTCGTCGGCCCGGTCGTCCGGGTCGCCGGCCTGCGTCCGCACGAAGGCGGCCAGCGCGACGCCGTCGATCACTCGATGTCCCTGCTCGTCGCGCCCGGCGGCGAGGCGGCCGGCGTCCACCCAGCGGCGCACGGTGTCCGCGCTGACCCCCAGCAGCTCGGCCGCCTCGCCCATGCGAAACATCGTCACGGGAGGCACCTTACGCCATGCAGTTGCGAGGTCAGAAGCGGAAGTGGTCTAGAATCTGCGGCCGCAGGGTGCCTGAGTGATGCCGCAGCTGCCGCTGCTGACCGCGGGCCGCCCACTCGGTCGGCTTCCCGGTTCGCGCGTGGAGGGGAGGACGGGCCGGTCCCGTCTGGACGCCGCATCGTCGCATCGGGTCACCGGCACCCGGGCGCTGTTTCGCGACTATTTCGGATCGATCTCGGTCAGGGTCTTGACGATCTATGTTAACGCTAACAGCATGGAGGCTCCGTAACGCTCGCGTCTGGAGCCCCGCCATGCAGGTGTCTGCCGGCTCTCCTGCCCCACGCCCACCACGACGGATCCCCCTCGTGACGGCCGGTGTGCTCCTCTGTGCCGCCGCCATCTCCCCGGGCGGCGCGGCTCAGGCCGCCGACGAGTGGTCGCCTCCGTCGTCGTACACCTCCACCGACCGAGGGGACGGCACGTACCGGGTGCCGTTGCTGCGCGCCGACGTGCCGGACATCAGCGTGGCACGGGTGCCGGCCGCCGAGAGCGCCGAGGGCCGCGACGTCTACTACATGATCAGCACGACGATGCACCTCAGCCCGGGCGCGCCGATCATGAAGTCGTACGACCTGGTGAACTGGGAGATCGTCAACTACGTGTTCAACCGGGCGAGCGTCGGCGACGCGTTCTCGTTGCGCAACGGGCAGAACTCGTACGGGCAGGGCCAGTGGGCCTCGTCGCTGCGCTACCACGACGGCGTCTTCTACGTCGTGTTCAACACGAACAACCTCGGCGGCGCGTACCTCTACCGCACCGACGACATCGACGACGGCGCGTGGCAGCGCACGGCGCTGGGTCGCGGCCTGCACGACCCCTCGCTCTTCTTCGACGTCGACGGCACGCCGTACATCTTCCACGGTTCCGGCGGCACCAGCGCGGTACGGCTCAACGCCGACCTGACCGCGATCACCGCGGACTACCGCAACATCTTCACCGCGGCCGACTACGCCGGGCAGCCGTTCATCGGCGGGTTGTTCGAAGGCGCGCAGTTCTACCACATCGACGGCTGGTACTACGCGGTGATCATCACCTGGCCCTCGGGTCAGGGGCGGCAGGTGGTCATGTTCCGCTCCCGGGAACTGCTCGGCCGCTACACCGCGGCCGGCGGGGTGAACAGCTACGAGGCGCGCGGCGTGCTCAACTCGAACGGATTCGCGCAGGGCAGCCTGGTTCCCATCGCCCGTGACGGTGGGACGACGGACTGGTACGGCATGTTCTTCCGGGACACGTTCCCGATCGGCCGCATCCCGGCGCTCATCCCGGCGACCTGGTCCGACGGCTGGCCGACCTTCGGCGACAACGGGCTCGTGGCGGTCGACGGCACCTTCGCCAAACCGATCCGGCTCAGCCCTGCCGAGGAGTTGTTCGCCCGGCAGCAGAGCATCGTGGTCTCCGACGACTTCGCCAACGACGCGCCACACCGGCCCTACCTCGACGAACAGTGGACCGTACCGCCGGGAAGCGCGGCGGAGATCGCGCCGAACGGGTCGCGACTGGACCTGGCGTGGCAGTGGAACCACGCTCCGGACAACCGGTACTGGTCGCTCACCGACCGCGCCGGCTGGCTGCGGCTGACCGCCGGCACGGTGGTCACCGGCGACTACGTCTACACCAAGCTCGCCAACCGCGCCGAACTCGCCTGGTTCGAGGAGGCCCGCAACACCCTGTCGCAGCGCACGTTCGGGCCACGGCAGTCGGTGGAGACCAAGATGGACATCTCCGCGATGGCAGACGGCGACGTCGCCGGCCTGGCCGCCTACAACCGCGGCTTCTCGTACGTCGCGGTCAGGCGGACCGGCGGCGTCAACACCCTCGGCGTGGTGAACCGGGGCCAACCGTTCGCCGTCGACCTGGACCAGACGACGCTGGAGAACTTCCTGCCGGGCAGCACCGTGCCGCTGGGCGAGGCGACCGAGGTGCACCTGAAGGCGGACCTCGACTTCGCCGCACCGACCGGCCAGCTCTGGACCACCTTCCACTACAGCCTCGACGGGCGCCAGTGGTCCCAACTGGGCAGCCGGGTCGGCCCGCAGACGCTCGACGGCAGCCTCGCCCACTTCATGGGGCACCGGGTCGGCCTGTTCAACTACGCGACCCAGCAGACCGGCGGCCACGTCGACTTCGACCACTTCCTGCTCAGCGACACGCTGACGGCCCAGGGCCGGCCGCTGGACACCAGCCGGCTGGACGCCGCCATGGCGTACGCCGCCGCGCTGGACGAGGCCGACCATCCGGCCGACGCCTGGGCGACGATGCTCGCCCGGCTGGCCGATGCCCAGGCGGCGCGGGACGGCGGGTTCGGCACCCAGAACCAGATCGACGCACCGGAGCGGGCGCTGAGCTACCAGCTCGCCCGGCTCGGCGTACTGCGAGCCGAACTGCCGGTGACCGTCGACGTACGGGCGCGCTGTGTCGCGGGCCGCGCGCACCTGGCCGTGCAGGCCCGCAACGACCATGACGCGCCGGTCGACATCGTGCTGGAGACCGCGTACGGCACCCGGTCGGTGCCGGACGTGGCCCCCGGTGCCCACGCGTACCAGCAGTTCAACGCCCGTGACTCGGCGGTTCCCGCCGGCACCGTGACCGTCCAGGTCATCGGAACGGTGGACGGCCGGACGGTGGCCACCGTGCGTACCACCAACCACCCGGCCGCCGACTGCTGACCCGCCACGGCGACCACGGCTGGACGGCACAGGCCGGCCGCGCCCGAACCCCCGGATCCACCGCAGTGATCAAGGAGGATGTCAGTGACACATCGCGTGCGAAGGGCCGCCCTGCGCAGGGCCGCCGCTGTCGTCACGGTCGGGCTCATGCTGGCCACCGGGCTCGTCGCCACGTCGCCGGCCCAGGCGGACGACACCGATCTCGTGGTCAACGGCGGATTCGAGGACGGTCTCACCGGCTGGTTCGTCAACAACGGCAACGCGACCGACAGTGCCACCCTGTCGCTCACGGCGGACGCCCATTCGGGGTCGAGCGCCGTGCTCGTCACCAACCGGGCGACCACCGGGTCCGGCCCGATGCAGGACCTCAGCGGCCGGGTGCAGGCCGGGCAGACCTACGCCCTGACGGCCCGGATCAAGTACGAGAACCCGAACGGGCCGGCGACGAAGCAGTTCTTCGCGACGATGCACTACGGCGGGGCGACCTACACCAACCTGGTCAGCGTCGTCGCCACGAAGGGACAGTGGGCGCAGTTCGACGGCACCTTCACCATCCCGGCCGGGCAGAACGTGTCGACGGCGCGGCTGTTCTTCGAGACGCCGTGGACGAGCACGCCATCCTCGGACCCCGAGGTGCACCTGATGGACTTCAAGCTGGACGGCGTGTCGGTGGTCGGCGCCGCGCCGCCGCCCGCCCCGTCGAAGACGATCGAGGTCGTCGGCAAGCTGCCGGGCGAGCACAACCCGTTGATCGGGCACAAGTTCGGCGCCGACGGCTTCGGCTTCGTGCACGACGGCCGGGTGTACCTGTACCTGACCAACGACACCCAGGGCTACGCGCCCGACCCGGTCACCGGTGTCTCGCCGGGCATCAACTACGGCGACATCAACCAGATCACGGTGATCTCCTCGGCGGACCTGGTGAACTGGACCGACCACGGCGAGATCCAGGTCGCGGGCCCGAACGGCGTGGCGCCCTTCACCGCCAACTCCTGGGCCCCCGGCATGGCCAGGAAGGTGGTCGACGGCGAGGAGAAGTTCTTCCTCTACTACGCCAACAACGGCAGTTCGAGCAACGTGATCACCGGTGACTCGCCGCTCGGCCCGTGGCGCAGCGAGCGCACCAGCACGCTGATCGACGGCCGTACCCCCGGCGCCGAGGACGTGGCCTGGAAGTTCGATCCGGCGCCGTTCGTGGACGTCGACGGGGAGCCGTACCTGTACTTCGGTGGTGGCCCCGCGTCGACGAGCATGCCGCCGGCCGAGCGTTTCAACAATCCGAAGAACCTGCGGGTGATCAGGCTCGGTGACGACATGGTGTCGACCGAGGGCACGGCGGCGGTGGTGGACGCGCCGGTGGCCTTCGAGGCGGCCCAGGTGTTCGAGCGCGACGGCAGGTACTACCTGTCGTACTCGTCGCACTTCGGCGGCAACGACTTCGGTGGCAACCAGACCCCGCTGCCCGGCTACCCCGGCGGCGGTCAGATCGGCTACCTGATCTCCGACGACCCGATGGACTGGCCGAAGGAGACCTACGCGGGCGTGCTCTTCCCGAACCAGTCACAGTTCTTCGGTGCCGGCACCGGCGGCAACAACCACCAGTCGGTCTTCGAGTTCGAGGGCAGGTACTACTTCACGTACCACGCCCCGACGTTGAACAAGCGGATCAACGGCACCACCACCCAGGGGTACCGCAGCCCACACATCCAGGAGTTGACCTTCAACCCGGACGGCACCATCCAGCAGGTGGTCGGCACGTACGCCGGTGTCGACCAGGTCCGCGACCTCGACCCGTACCGGGTTCTCGAGGCGGAGACCTTCGGCTGGAGCAAGGGCATCGCGACCACCAAGGTCGCCGGCGGGTCCGCCCAGTTCGGCGACGCGGCACCGAACCTGGTCGTGCGTGACATCGACAACGGGGACTGGACGGCGTTGTCGTCGGTGGACTTCGGCGACGGTGCCCGCAGCGTGACCGCGAAGGTGCGGCCGCTGGCCAGCGGCGGTTCGATCCAGATCCGCCTGGGCGGGGTCACCGCGCCGGTGGTCGCGACCCTCCCGGTCGACGCGCCCCTCGGCGAGTGGACCGAGCTGACCGCCGAACTCGACGGCGTCGCAGGGGTGCACGACGTGTACTTCACCTACGCCGGACCGCAGGGCGCCGACCTCTTCGAACTGGACACCTGGGACTTCGAGACCGGAGCCGGAGCCGAGGTGCCGGTGACGGTCAGCGCACAGGCACGGTGCGTGGGTGGTAACGCGTACGTGGCGGTGCGGGCGCGCAACGACCACGACGCGCCGGTGGACGTGGTGCTGGAGACGGCGTACGGGCAGCGGTCGGTGACCGGCGTGGCACCCGGCGCCAACGCATACCAGCAGTTCAATACGCGCACCCCGGCCGTCTCCGCCGGAGTGGCGACCGTTCGGGTCACCGCCGAGGGTGTCGAGGGCACGACCGTACGCACCGTCGAGTACCCCGCCGCGGAATGCGGCGCCTGACCTGCCGTCCATTCACCAACGACAACGGAGCACCGGATGAGCACATGGAATCGCAAGCGGTTGGTCGCGGCGGGGGCTGCGGGCGTCCTCCTGGTCGGGTCGGCGGCGCTGCCGTCGCCGGCACAGGCCGAGCCGGGTGACAGTGGCGAGGTGGAGGTCACCGTCGACATCGAGGAGATCCAGGAGCCGGGAGTGCTGGCGATGTCGATCGCCGGTGACTCGGTGGCGTTGACCGAGGACGGGTCGACGCTGCTGGTACGCCAGTTCGTAGGCGGGCTGCCGACGGTGACCGTCACCGACACGCGTACGGCCGACGAGCTGCCCGAGGGCGCGGCGTGGGCGGTGCTGGGCAACGCGACCGACTTCGTCGGCAGCGCCGGTCAGGCGCCGATCGGTGCCGAGCATCTGGGCTGGCGGCCACGGTTGCTCGACGGCGGTGACACCGGCCTGGTCAGCGCCGGCGAGGAGGTCGTCACGGTGCTGGACGAGCCGACCCAGCCGGGGAACAACGTGGGTCTGGTCGACCAGGAACTGCTGGTCTCGACGTTCGACTCGGGCGCGGTGACCGGGGACGCGTACTCCGTGGACGCGGAACTCTTCCTGCGCACTCCGGCGGACGTGGCGGCCGGTTCCTACACCTCGACGGTGACGTTGTCCCTGTTCGAGTGAGGGCCGCCGCGGTGGCCGGGCCATCGCACCTCCCGGGGGTCGTCGCTCGGCGGCCCCCGGGTCATTCCCGTCCCGACCACGAAGGACTGTGATGATCCGATTCCTGCCGCGCTGGGCAGCGGTGCTGGTCGCGATGGCGGCCATGATGCTGCCCGCACCGGTGGCCGCGTCGGCGGAGCCGACCGGTGCGACGGTGACCTGGGCGGTGCAGCCGGCGGACGCGCGGGGCCCGGACGGCCGTCGGTGGATCGAGCACACACTGGATCCGGGTACGGTGCTGACCGAGCACCTGGCGGTGCGCAATTTCGGCGACGCGCCGGTGGTGTTCGCGTTGCAGGCCGCCGACGGTTACCTGACCGACAAGGGGCGGTTCAACATGCTGACCGCCGGCCAGGAGTCGGTGGACGGTGGAACGTGGATCACGCTGCCCGAGACGGTGACCGTCGAAGCGAGACAGACGACCGTGGTGCCGTTCACCATCACCGTGCCGCCGGACGCGACGCCGGGAGATCATCCGGCCGGTGTCGCGGCCACGGTGACCAGCGCCGGTGGCACTGTGGCGGTGCAGAGCCGGGTCGGGTTCCGGGTGATGCTGCGGGCCAGCGGCACGGTCACCGCCGCGGTCACGGTCGAGGATCTCACCGTCCGGCACGAGGGGTCGTGGAATCCGTTCGCCTCCGGCGGCGTCCACCTGACGTACACCGCGCGCAACAGCGGCAACGTCGCGGTGACCGGTGCCGGCACCGTGCGGGTGGGCGAGCTGTTCGGCCTGACCGGCCGGACCGTGTCCACCGCCGTGCCGGAACTGCTACCGGGCGACAGCAGACAGGTCGAGGCTCACGTCGGCGGGGTCTGGGGGCTGGGTCGTTACTCCACCACCGTCGAGGTGACCCCGGCGGTCGTCACCGGTGACCCGGCCGACGCCCAGGTCCGGCCGACCACCGTCACGGTCACCGGGTGGACGGTGCCATGGCCACAGCTGGTCTTCGGGGTACTTGTCGGCATCCTGCTGCTGGGCTGGCTGGCCATCGCCCGGCGGCGTCGCCGGCGGCTCGCCCGGATGCTGGACCAGGCCCGTGCCGAGGGCCGCGAGTCCGTGCTCGCCGCCGACTGATCCGGGAACCGACAAGTGGACCGTCACCCAACAATCGGCCAGCGCGGCCAGAACTTTTCCCATCTGAACAAAAAGATGACGACCTATTGCGGAAAGCGGCGTCATCGCGAGGATGATTCGATGCGTCATCTCCCTCGGGCTCACGGCCGCGTCGCCGCCGGTCTGCTCGCACTGGTCCTCGCCGCCGGCGTCGTCCTCCTCGGACCGGCCACGCCAGCCTCGGCGCACGGCACCCTGGCGACGTCCACCCCGGCCGAGGGCGCCACCGTCGACGAGGCCGTGACGGCCGTGCAGCTCTACTTCACCGAGCGGGTCCGCGAGGACGCGTACTTCACCGTCACCGCGCCGGGCGGTGCCCGGGTCGACAACGGCTGGACGCATGGCGAACCCCGCGAACTCGACCGCCCGGTGCGGGAGTACTTCCTGGTCGACGGGGTGTTCGAGCCGCGCGAGTACACCACCGGTTTTCCCGCGGTGGTGGCCCTCGCGCACCTGCCCGCCGCCGGTCAGTACTCGGTGAGCTACCTGTCGGTGGCCTCCGACGGTGACCCGGTACGCGGCACGGTCACCTTCCGGTACACCGGTAAGCCGACGGCCGCGCCGCCGGACTGGCAACCGCCCACCGGCCAGCCGGATCCGTCGCTGATCGCCGCCACCGAGCAGCACGGCGACACCGGATCGCAGCCGGCGTCCGGCGATGCCACCCCCGTCGCGCCGACGGCGCCGGTCCCGTCGGTCGCCGCCGCGCCACCCGCCTCCGACGACTCGGGCGGCATCGGCGCGCTGGGCTGGGCCGCACTGGTAGTGGCCGTGGTCGCGGTCGCCGGCTTCTTCGCCTGGCAGCGCCGTCCGGCTCGCGTCGACCGGAGTCGCACGGCGGCGCGCCGGTCCGGTGCCACCCGACCTCGCGCCAGACCCACCACACGCGGCAAGGGAGGCCGTACCACGGCAGCCGCCACGGGTCGCGGCGGCACCGCGGCAGGCCCGGCCGCCCGGCGAGGCCGCAAGGCTGCCACGGTATCGGCGGCGGCCCCGGCCCAGCGGGCGGTGACCACCCCGGTGGCACCCGCCGAACCTGCGGAAGCCGCCGCCCTCGCCGCGCCCGGGACGCCAGCGGATCGCTCCGCGTCGACCCGCTGGTGGCACCGGGGCGATACCCGGCTCGCGTTGCTTGTCGGTGGACTCGTGCTGACGTTGGTGGCCGGTTTCGCGCTCGGCCGGATCAACACCTCCGACGAACCCACCTCCGTGGCGCAACCGGCGGGCGCGGCAGCGGGTGGTGGCAGCCGGGACGCGGCGCAGGCGGTGTCGGCCGGCGACGGGCACCAGCACGGGCCGGGAACCGGCCCGCACACGCATCCGGGTGACGGCCAGGACGAGGCCACCGGTACGACCGTGAGCGCGGCCGGATACACACTCAAGCCGGTGCTGCGCTCCCAGCCGGCCGGCGCGACGACCGACTACCGGTTCCGGGTGGTGGGGGTCGACGGGCAGCCGGTGACCCGCTTCGCGGTGGTGCACGACAAGCCGCTGCACATGATCGTGGTCGGCCGTGACCTCGGTGGATACCAGCATCTGCATCCGACGATGGCGGCGGACGGCACCTGGAGCGTGCCACTGGAGCTCACCCGACCCGGCGGTTACCGCATCTACGCGGACTTCACCGTCACCACCGCTGACGGCCGGGGGTTGCCGCTGGTGCTCGGCGTCGACCACGAGGTGCCGGGCAGTTACCGGCCGGCCGGACTGCCCCCGCCGCAGCCGCAGACGACCACCGGGCCGTACGCGGTGTCCATGGCCGGCACGCCCACCATCGGGATGACCGTCCCGCTGACCTTCCGCGTCGACCGCGCCGGGACGACCGGGCCGGTGCGGATGGAGCGTTACCTCGGCGCGTACGGGCATCTGGTCGTGGTCCGGGAGGGCGACCTGGGGTTCCTGCACGTCCACCCGGAGCCGGAGCTGGTCGACGGTGCGGTGAAGTTCTGGCTGACCGCGTCGAGCACCGGCCGTTACCGGGCGTTCTTCGACTTCCAGGTGGACGGGAAGGTGCACACCGCGGCGTTCACGATCAATCTGGCCTGACGTCCTCGTCGACCCGGACATCCGCCGGCACCGGATCATCGGCCGCCAGGGCGGCACCACGGGCGGTCCGCCAGTAGAGCACCTCCCGCCCCGAGCGGCGCTTGGTCACCATGCCCGCGTCGAGCAGCACCCGCAGGTGGTCACCGACCGCGCCCAGGGACAGCCCGGTGAGCGCGGCCAGGTGCGAGGTGCTCAGCGGTGTGCCCAACCGGACCAGGATGGCGGCGCGGTTCGGACCGATGAGCCGGTCCAACCCGTCCGGCGTGGGCGGGGACACCTCGGCGAGGATGCCGCTGGCCGGGTAGACCATGCCGAACCGGTCCTGGTCCCACACCACCCAGCCCTTGGCGCAGTGCGCCGGGACGAACACCAGTTGTTCGGCCCGGTCGAGTGGCAGCGGCGCGGCGGGATGGTCGTTGACCTGGAGCCAGCCGTCGCCCAGCCACCGCATCCCGGGGTTGAGGTCCGCGAACAGACCCGCCCATCCGTGGGCGCTCAATCGTGCGGTACGAGCCACCACGTCGGCCCGCAGCCGGCGCTCCCGCTCGGGCCACTCCGGGCGCACCGTGTGGGTCCAGACCCAGTCGAGCAGGTACCGCACCTGCTCGGTCAGCCCGTCGTGGCACAGCACCTCGGCCAGTGGCCCCGGCCGGGTCGCCCGCAGGTCGGCGCGGATCCGCTCGTCGGAACGGGCGGCGACGACGGCCAGTTCCTCGGCGAAGGTCGGCGTCGCCGTCGCGGGCGGCAGGGTGAGGAAGTCAGCGATCCACCGGGGCGCGAACGCCGCCGCCAGCAGCGCCGGAAGCACCGGCCGCCGCGCCAGCATCCGCTGGTACGCCGCCAGGTGCGATCGCTGCCAGGAGCGTTGCCACGGGTGGCGGGGGAGGTGCAGTGCCTTCAGCGCGGCCACCGTGTCGGTCATCGGCGAGATGACGAAACGACTGCCCGCCAGCAGATCCACCGGCACCCGCCACCGCGACATGTTTCGCCCCCAGCCGTAACTCTACGCCGCCGGCCGTCGACGCCCCGACGATCGTCGGCGTGAGGACATACTCGGAACTGTTCGCCGTGACCGAATTCCGCAACCTGTTCGTGGCCAACTGCGCCGGCATCGCGGCGCACACCACGTCGGCGCTGGCCCTCGGTTCGCTGACCTACGCCGTTACCGGTTCGGCGCTGCTCACCGCACTGAGCATGTTCGGCGCGCCGCTGGCCAGCGTGCTCGGCAGCCTGACGCTGCTCTCCGCGGCCGACAGCCTGCCGCCGCGTCGGGCGTTGACCCTGGCCGCGCTGGTCGGCCTGGCCGGTGCGGTGCTGCAGGCCGTTCCCGGTCTGCCGCTGTCGGTACGCTTCGCGGTGATCCTGCTCGTGGCGTACGTCGGGTCGGTCACCGGCGGTGCCCGCTGGGCGTTGATCAACGACATCCTGCCGGCCGACGCGTACGTGCTGGGTCGGTCCACGATGAACGTCAGCGTCGGCGTGATGCAGATCGCCGGTTTCGGGGCGGGCGGTCTGCTACTGGTCTGGCTGAGCCCGTACCAGGTGTTCCTGGTCGCCGCCGCGTTGCGTGCCCTGGCCGTGGCGGTGACCTGGTTCGGATTGCGGGAGCGGCCGGCACGGGCCGGCGCGCGGACCTCGACCACCCGCACGATGCGGATCAACCGGGAACTCTGGGCGGACCCGGGACGCCGATCGTTGTACCTGAACCTGTGGCTGCCCAACGGACTGGTGGTCGGCTGCGAGGCGCTGTTCCTGCCGTACGCGGGCGACCGGGCCGGGTTTCTCTTCGCCGCCGGTGCCGTCGGCATGCTCGCCGGTGACGTGCTGGTGGGGCGGTTCCTGCCGGCCACCGCGCGGCAGCGGTGCGTGCTGCCGTTGCGGCTGCTGCTGCCCGTGCCGTACCTGGTATTCCTGATCCGTCCGGAGCTGCCGGTGGCGATGCTGCTCGCCCTGGTCGCCTCGGTCGGCTTCGCGGTCTCGTTGCCGTTGCAGGAGCGGCTGATCGCCTGCTCCCCGCCGCAGAACCGGGGCCAGGTGCTCGGCCTGCAACAGAACGGGATGCTCGCCGGTCAGGCGGTCTTCGCGGCCCTGGCCGGTACGGTCGCCGACCTGCTGCCGACCCACCGCGCGGTGGCCGTGATGGCCGGGTTGTCGCTGCTCACCACGCTGCTGTTCACCCGAGGGCTGCGGCGGACCGCGCCGGTGCCGGTCGCACGGAACCGGCCGGTGCCCGCCGACGTCCGATCGGCATGAGCATTCGTCGAAGCGGGCGACTGGCGGTCGTCCCCCTGCTGTTGCTGACCTCCGCGGCCTGCGGCCAGCAGGCCGGTGGCACCGGGTCGGGAGAGGCGGACTCACCCGAGCGGTCCTACTCCGCCGACACGGTGGTGTTCCGGATGGAGCACACCGGGGGGTTCGTCACCCCGGCCATGCTGGCCACCCGCGTGCCCACGGTGAGCGTCTACGGTGACGGCCGGGTGATCACCCAGGGGCCGGTGCCGTTGATCTATCCGGGCCCGGCGCTGCCCAACCTCCAGGTGGGCACGATCAGCGCCACCGAGGTGGAGGAACTGCTCAAGGCGGCCCGGGCCGCCGGGGTGGGCGGCCCGGCGGACCTCGGCACCCCGCCGGTCGCCGACGCCCCCACGACCCGGTTCACGGTGCTGGGTGACAACGGGGTCGAGGAACTGGAGGTGTACGCCCTGGCCGAGTCGGGCGGGGCGCAGACCGGGCTCACCGCCGAGCAGCGGGCGAAGCGGGAGACGCTGCGGGAGTTCGCCGACTCGCTGAGCGTCGAGTCCGGTCCGCTCGGCGACGCGCAGACGGACACGCAGCCGTACGCGCCGACTGCCGTCGCCGCCGTGGCCGAGCCGTGGGTCGCCAACGCCGAAGCCGGCGAGCAGCCCGAGGTGGCCTGGCCCGGGCCGGCGCTGCCGGGTGCCGAACTCGGCGAGGGCCTGGGTCTGGGTTGTGTCACGGCGACCGGTGACGAGGCGAAGCAGGTGCTCACCGCCGCGGCGGCGGCGAACGCGGCCACCCCGTGGGTCTCAGACGGCAAGCGGTGGACGGTGGCCCTGCGACCGCTGCTGCCCGACGAGACCGACTGCGGCGACCTGGTCGGCAACCGCTGAACCTGGTCCGGGCGGTCGGTCACCGGCCGCCCGGCCGCCTCCGGCGGGTTGCTGGCACCGGCCGGTTAGGCTGCCGCGCGATGAGCAAGAGGTTGTCTCGCATCCTGGTCTACGGGGTCCACGGCTCCGGCAAGTCCACCCTCGCGCAGCGCCTGTCCGAGCGGCTCGGGCTGCCCTGGTACCCGGTCGACGACCTGCTCTGGGAACCCAACTGGGTCGAGGTGCCGGTGGCGCGGCAACGCAGCCGGATCGAGACGATCTGCCGCCGGGACCGCTGGATCCTCGACGGGGCGTACCACGGTTGGCGGGACGTGCCGCTGGCCCGCGCGGACCTGGTCGTCGGCCTGGACTATCCGCGTGGGTTGTCCTTCCGCTGGTTGCTGCGGCGCACGCTGCGCCGGCTGTCGACCGGGGAGGAGATCTGCAACGGCAACCGTGAGTCGCTGGGCAGCGTGCTGTCCAGCGACTCGGTCCTGATGTGGCATCTCACCGAGTTCGGTCGGGAACGGCGACGGCTGCGAGCCTGGCACGGCGACCCGAGCGGACCGCCGGTGCTGCTGCTCGACTCCCCGGAGGCGCTCGAACAGTGGCTGGCCGGTCTACCGCCCCGGTGAGAGGTCGACGTTCGGCGGGCGGGCGGCGCTACGGTGGGCGGATGGACGAACTCGTGGCGCTCTACCTGGAGGGTGACACCTCGGGGACCGTCACCGGCACCGCGCCACGCAGCGCCGTACGGGCCGCGAACCTGCCGCACGCCGCGACGGCGGTGTTGCTGCGCGACGAACGGGACCGCGTCTACGTCCACCGCCGTACCGACACGAAGGACGTCTATCCGGGCATGCACGACGCCTTCGCCGGCGGTGTCGTGCTGGCCGGCGAGGATCCGGCCGAGGCGGCGGCCCGGGAACTCACCGAGGAACTCGGCGTCACGAACTGCGAGATCCGGCCCTGCCTGCGTTACTGGTACGCCGACGCGCGCACCAACTACCTCGCGTACGTCTTCGAGGCCCGCTACGAGCGGGACCGTTGCGGCCCGGTGGTACATCAGCCCAGCGAGGTCGCCGACGGCTGGTGGCTCGACCTGACCGAGCTGGTCGCCCGGCTCGCCGACCCGGCCTGGCCGTTCGTCCCCGACGGGCGGGTCACCCTCGAGCACTACCTGCAACGGGTCACACCGTAGGTCGAGCTTGGCCGATCGTCGCGCCTGCGGTGGCGGCAGCGATGAAGATGGGCCCATGGGGCGGTTCCTCCGAGGGCGCGTGGAGACGACCAAGGAGATGCACCGGACGACGCGGTACGAGATCTTCTTCGATCTGGTGTTCGTCTTCGCCCTCACCCGGATCACCGCCTACATGGCTGCTCACGCCTCGCCGTTGACTCTGCTCAAGGGCCTGGTCGTCCTGCTGCTGCTCTGGATCTCCTGGCTGATCTACGCCTGGCTGGGCAACCAGGCCCGCGCCGACATCGGGCTGATCCGGGCCGGCACCACCGCCGTCATGGGCCCCATCTTCCTCATCGCCGTGGTCATCCCGAACGTCTGGGAACCGAGTCCGGGCCCGCGCCTGATCCTGGTGCTGTCGTACCTCGTGGTGCGGGTGGTCCATTTGGCGCTCTACCGCCGGGCGGCCGAGGGCGATCGGCGGCTGCACCGCACGTTGCGCATCTATACCGCGATCACCGCGCTGTCCTGGATCCCGCTCGTCCTCGGTGCCGTGCTCGGCGGTGACGCGCAGTTGCCGCTCTGGACGGCGGCGGTCGTGGTCGACTTCGCCGGCGGACTGATCGCCTCCACGCTGAGCGGGTGGCCGTTGCGCAGTTCGGAGCACTTCACCGAACGGCACGCCCTCGTGGTGATCATCGCGCTCGGCGAGACGCTGATCTCGGTCGGCACCGGTATCGGCTCCGAGATGATCAACGGGCCGGCCCTGCTGGCCACGGTGCTCACCCTCGTCGTCACGGTCAGCCTGTTCCGGCTGTACATGCTGAACTCGGTGGCGGCGGGCGAGGCGCTGATGACCGAGCAGGGGCCGCGACGGGACCGGCTCGCCGCCAACGCCTACAGCGGCGGCCATTTCGCGTTGATCGCCGGGACGATCTACCTGGCGCTCGGGGTCCACGCGGTCATCGCCCCCCTGGCGCATCACGAGCCCTGGGCTGCTGCCGGGTCGCGCCTGCCCTGGACCTCGGCCGCCGCGATGTACGGTGGGGTCGCCCTGTATCTCGCGGGCGAGGTGCTGTTCCGTGGGCTCAGCGTCCGATCGGTGACCCCGGCGCAGCTGCTCGCGCCCGCGGTGGCCTTGGCGCTGCTGCCAGCCGGGCGGTACCTGCCCGGCCTGGTCGCCCTCGGCCTGCTCGCCGCCTTCCTCGTCGTGCTCGTCGGCTACGAACGCGGCTTCGGTGCCGGCCGTGGCGCCAACCCTCCCGCCGCCAGTACGAGGCGCGACCCGGGGAAGCGCTGACCCCGGGCCCGCGCATCAGGGGTCAGAAGCCGAGGGCCGACCTCCCGCCGACCACCGGCAGGCGCAGCTCGCTGCGGTGCGGTGCGACCCGCAGCCGCGTGCCGCCCAACGGCAGCAGGGTGTACTCCTGGTCGGTGGAGAAGATCACCAGACCGATCCGGTGACCGGCCGGGAAGACGTGGTCCTTCGGCTCCAGGGTCCACCGCAGGTCGTACCGGCTGCCCTGGCGCAGCGGATCGGTGCGTGACGCACTGCGGCGGTTCTGTGGGTCCATCCAGCCCCGGGTCACCACAGTCGGTGCCGCGGTGGAGCCGGTGGGCCCGTAGTCGACCAGGTACGCGGAGAGGTTGGCGTCCGGCTTGTTGTCGATCGCCAGCCGCAGCCGCAGCTCCGGACGGCCGGATACGCGGACGTCCCGGGTCAGGGTGGGGGAGAGATAGGCCAACCGGTGGGGACTGGGTGTGCCCGGATCGGCGACCAGGGTGTCCGGGTGGATGGTGCGACCCTCGTCGACGAAGCGGTGCTCGACGGCGCGCTTCGACGCCCGGGCGGTGGTGAGCGTGCCGACCGGGGTGGCGTCGGTGGCGGCCAGCCGCAGCGCGACCTCCCGGCTGGCCGGGTCGGGCCAGTTGGCGTACGTCGCGTAGGAACGGTCCTCGCGTTGCACCACGGCGGTCGGCTCGTCCATGATCCCGTTGGGCACCTGCCACAGCCAGTGGTCGAACCAGCGGTTCTCGGTCTGCTTCCAGGTCCAGGTGCGGCCGTCGGGCAGGGTCACCGAGGCCGTGTTGCCCGGGCCGCCGTGCCCGCCCTGGTGCAGCCAGATCCGGCGTGGGACGTGGTGGCGGGTCAACTCGTCCCACCAGCCGGCGAAGTGCTCGGTCTTCACGTTCCAGTCGTTGAGGCCGTGAACGACGAGCACGCTGGCCCGTACCTTCCGGGCGTCGAGGTGGTCCCGGTCCCGCCAGAACGCCGAGTAGTCGCCGGTGACCCGGTCCTGTCGGGCGGTCAGCTCGGCGATCTCGTCAGCGCAGCGCCCCTCGGCCCGGGCCTGGCCGGCGGTGAACCCGGCCAGGACGTCGGTGTCCTCACCCTGGTACGTCCCGGGCGCCACCACCAGGCCGTTGGCCCGGTAGTAGTCGTACCAGCTGCTGATCGCGGCCACCGGCACGATGGTCCGCAGCCCTGGGACGCCGGTGGCGGCGACCTGGTTGGGCAGGGTGCCGTTGTAGGAGACGCCGGTCATGCCCACGGCCCCGGTGGTCCAGTCGGCGGCGACCGGAGCGCCGGCCGCGTCGAATCCCTTCGCCCGCCCGTTCAGCCAGTCGATCACCGCCCGGGTGCCGAGCGTCTCGGCCTGGTCACCACTTGTCGGGCAGCCGTCGGAATCGCCGGTGCCGACGCTCTGTCCGAGCACGACCGCGTAGCCCCGGGGCACGTAGTAGTCGTCAAGTGAGCCGGGCAGGTTGGCCTTCGCCGTCGCCCGCTGGACCGTCGCGTCGGACGTCCGTTGGCCGGACCGGCGGCCGACGTCGTTCTGCGGCAACTCGTCCACCAGCACGCTGGGGTACGGTACGTCGTACCAGACGCCCTTGCGGTACGGGCTGTGCTCGAAGATGACCGGCACCTTGAAACCCTCGGTGGCGGTCTCCCGGGGCCGGGAGATGTCGATCGCCACGCGGTCGAGGCGGCCGTCGTGGTCGGTGTCCACAGCGGTCTGAACGTACACCCGTTCCTCGATCGCGTCGGCGAGCGAGAACACCGGTTGGGTCATGCCGTCGACGACCACGATGCCGGGTGTGGTGGGTGTCGGCCGCGCCACCGCCGGAGCCGTGTTCAGCGTCAGCGCGCCGGACAGACCGACGCAGAGTAGTGCCAGCAGGTGGGGGGAGCGACGCACGGGCGTCTCCCTTCGGTGGCCGGTGTCCGCCAGGGGGATGGCGAACATCGATCACATGCTATGTCGTACTGACCCGGGATGCGATCAAGACATTTACATCTTGCGATGTTATCGCTCACAGGATACCTTGCGGAGGCAGGAGCGAAGGGCACGCTCCGACGTCCCCCGCCCGGTCGCTGACCAGGCGAGCCGAGGCGCGTTGCGCCGGCTGACGGGCACTGCGGGCCCCGTGCGGGACGGGTCACGCCGCCGGTCCAGGACGGCTGACAGCACGTCGCGGGAGCCGTGGCACACGTCGAACGACCGCCGCCCGGGTGCGCCCACCCGGCCTGACCACCCGGACCGGCGTCGCACCGTACCCAGGCGTGTCCCGCGGTACGCCGGCCGTCCCCGGCAGCCACCACCGCGCTACGCCGCACCGCCGCGCGTCCACAGCGGGCGCGGAATGGAGTCACGATGTCCAGGCGTAAATCGATCTTCGGACCGGTCGCGCTCGCGGCGCTCATGGTGCTGGCTGCCGCCGGCACGGCGCTGAGCGCGAACCCCGGCAGCGTCCCGGCCGCGCAGTCGGGCATCCTTGCCGCGACCGCCGGCTGCGGCAAGGCACCCACCCTGCGCAGCGGTACGCACACCATCCAGAGCAGCGGCAAGAACCGCAGCTACATCCTGCGGGTGCCGGACAACTACAACAACAACCACCCGTACCGACTGGTGTTCGGGTTCCACTGGCTCAACGGCTCGGCGACCGACGTCGCCACCGGCCAGACCGTCCAGCGCGACACCTGGGCCTACTACGGCCTGTTGCCCCTGTCGAACAACAGCACCATCTTCGTCGCGCCACAGGGCCTCAACAGCGGCTGGGCCAACTCCGGCGGCGAGGACGTCACCTTCGTCGACGACATGCTCCGGCAGATCGAGGGTGACCTCTGCGTCGAGACCACGCAGCGCTTCGCGCTCGGGTTCAGCTACGGCGGTGCCATGAGCTACGCCCTCGCCTGCGCCCGGCCGAACGTCTTCCGCGCCGTAGCCGTCTACGGCGGCGCGCAGCTGAGTGGATGCAGTGGCGGCAGCCAGCCGGTCGCCTACTTCGGGGCGCACGGCATCCGCGACAGCGTTCTCAACATCTCCAACGGGCGGTCGCTGCGGGACCGGTTCGTCCGTAACAACGGCTGCACCGCGCAGAGCCCGCCGGAGCCGTCGCAGGGCAGCCTCACCCACCGCAGCACCACGTACTCCGGCTGCGCGTCCGGCTACCCGGTGGTCTGGGCGGCGTTCGACGAGGGACACATCGCCGCCCCGCAGGACGGCGCACCCGGCGACAGCGGCTCCCGTACCTGGCTGCCGGGCGAGACCTGGCGCTTCTTCACCCAGTTCGGCGGCACCACGCCGCCGCCGAGCCCGACCACGCCGCCCCCGAGCCCGACCACGCCGCCGCCGGGTGGCGGGGCGTGCCGGGTCACCGCCGACGTCAACGCCTGGAACACCGGGCTGGCCGAGCAGATCACCATCACCAACACCGGCAGCTCCACCATCAACGGTTGGTCGCTGGTCTTCACGCTGCCCGGCGGGCAGACCATCACCGGCGGCTGGAACGCCAGCTACTCACCGACCTCCGGGCAGGTGACCGCCCGCAACGTGTCGTACAACGGCACCATCGCCCCGAACGCGTCGGTCGGCATCGGCTTCCAGGCCACCCACACCGGCAACACCGCCGAACCGGGTTCGTTCACCCTCAACGGCGCGGCCTGCACCGTGGGCTGACCGGTACGGCCGGGTCCGGGCGCGGATCCCACCCCTGTCCGCGCCCGGACCCGGCCGCCGATCCGGTTCCGGGCCGCCGACGAGGACGACGAGTTCTATGCTCCGCACGTGCCGCTGACCTTCCCTTCGCACCTCGCGCCGGTGCTGGCGCTGAAGCTGTGGCGGCCCCGGTGGTTCGACGGCGTGACGCTGAGCACCGGCGCGATGTCGCCGGACGTCGTCTATCTGACCACCGGCCCGACCGGCCGGAGTTTCGCCGACACCCATTCCTGGCCGGCGCTGCTCTGGTGGTGTCTGCCGGTGGCGCTGGCGTACGCCGCGGTCTTCCGGTCCTGCGCCGACGCCATCCTGGCTCACCTGCCCGGCGATTCCTGGTTCGGCTGGGGTGGGCACGGCTCCCTGACCCGGTGGCCGTACCGCTGGTGGATCACGATCAGCTCGGCGCTCCTCGGTGCCGCGAGCCACCTCGGCTGGGACTGGCTCACCCACACCGACGGCTGGCTTCCGTGGGTGTTCGGTCTCCAGTGGTCGAGCGTCACGGACGTCGCCTGGTGGACCGTCTCGGATCTGGCGAGCACCCTCGTCGGTGCGTTGCTCGCCGTCGTGCTCGCCGCGCGCCTCGGCCGGCGGGAAGCGGCGAAGGTCGGCGTCTGTCGGGTCGCACCGTCGCCTCGCCGTCCGGCGCTGTTCTGGAGTGTCGCCGCGCTGGTGTCCGCCGCCGGCCTGGCGCTCGTACCGCTGCTGCCCGGCGCCAGCGCCCTCGCCGCGACGATTGTCCGGTCGCTGCACGTCGCTGGTCTGGCTCTGGTGGCCGGCGCCATCGCAGTCCGGATCCGGTCCCGGCGACCCGGTGCGGGTCACGGGCGGCCGGGAGCCGACGCCGGATCGTCGCACGCACCGCATGCAGGTGCTGCGTCGAACTGCCGCCGCGTCAGCGATCCGGCTGGATCGGGAAGCGGCCGCGGCACCACCGCCAGTGGCGGCCGGCCGTCAGGTGGTCGATGACGGCGCGTTGCAGCACGGTGTCGCGCGGCAGCTGGTCCAGCGGAGTGGTCAGGGTACGGAACACGAACCGCACCACTTCGACGTCGGCGTCGAGCCCGTCCGGCTCCTGATAGGGCTCCAGCTCGAATCGTCGCTGGAAGCGGACGATGTTGGAGTCCGCTGGCAGGTATTCGCGCAGCTGCGGGTCGAGCAGCCAGGAGCCGCAGGCGAAGGCCGTGTAGTGCTCGTCGGGGAAGTGGCGTGGGAAGAACGCGCGGGCCTCGTCGAGTGACGCCTCGACCGCCGCCGGGGTCAGCGGCCCCGAGTCGGGGATGTGCAGTTCGATGGCGGTGCCGCCGCGATGGTGCTGGAGCCGGCCGAGTTCGTAGACGCTGCCGCGCGCGTGCAGCGTCAGCCAACTCTGCATCACCGACCAGCCCTCGCCCTGCATCCGCCGGTCGATCGCGAGGTTACGACCCAGGTCCGCGAGGGTCAGCCAGGAGACGGTGTCGGGGACACCGTGGTCACGGTGGTACTCCCGGGCCACCTCGACCAGGGCCAGGTACGTGTAGACGTAGAGGTGCCGCCAGGCGGGGCCGCGCTCGCGGGGCAGCGCCGGACCGGGCGGCAGCCACTCGTGGCCCCCGAGATCGGCGCGTACCAGGGCGATCGAGCGGTCGAGCAGCCAGCGCAGCTCGGGGGTCCACTGGGTGGAGTCGGGGTCGGGCCAGCCCGCCAGGATCTCGGCGGCGTCGTCCGGTCGCACCGCGAGCCGGTCGAGCAGCGCGGGTGCGTCGGCTCGGGCGGGCACCGGCGCCGACGGGCGGTCGCCGGCGAGCCGGTGCACGCGGTCGATGTCCCCGACGGGTACGCCGAGCCGGGTGGCGATGTCGTCCAGATCCACGCGGACGACAGTAGCGACCGTGCGGCCGCCGCAACAGGCCCCGCCCGCGCTGCCCCGAGTCCTGGTCAGGGGTTGGGCGGGGTGACCGCGATGATCAGGTGGGCCGGCTGGTCACTGGCGTTGCGGTAGAGGTGGGCCAGGCGTGAGTCGAAGGTGACGGCCTCACCGTCGGTGAGGGTGTACGCCTCGCCGCCGATGTCGGCGACGACCTCGCCGCTGATGACGATGGCGCACTCGGTCGAGGGGTGTGCCCACGGCTCGGCCGAGCTGGCGTCGCCCGGGGCGAGATGGGCCTGGAGCACCTCCAGATCGCCGCGCCCCGGGGTCAGGCGCTCGTAGGTGATCTGGCCCGGGGGAGCGGTGAGCAGGCTGCGGCTGCCGGCCCGGCTGATGTGCACCGCCGGCGCCTCCGGTTCGGAGAACAGTTCGGCGATCGAGGTGTCGAACACCTGCGCGAGCTTGCGCAGGGTGGCCAGGCTCGGGTCGGTCGCCCCGTTCTCGATCTGACTCAGCAGGGCGGGTGACACGTCGGCGGCTGTGGCGAGCTGCCGCAGCGTGAGGGAGTGCTGCTGGCGCAGGACGCGGAGCCGGTCACCGAGCATGTGAACCTCGATCCGATAACAGTGTGGCTAAAAATGTTTGACCAAGCTACACGGCCCTGTTTAGGGTGGTCAAACAAGGGCCGGCGTTGTTTGGTACTGATGGACAAGCCGCGTCCAGACACGAACCGGACGAATGCGAGTCCGGCCTACATCCAACCCTGCGACGACGCACCCCGAGAACCCGACGCACCCCTGAGAACCCGGAACACCGTCACCGGCCGTCTGGGCCCGGCCGGTGGGGGTGCCGCCGGACGTCGATGCCCCGCGGATCCCGCGCAGCGGGCCGCGCCATACGAAGGTAGGAACAGCATGTCGGTGTCCCCCCGCCGGCTCCGCACCGGAGCGCTCGCTCTGGCGACGCTGGCCGTCATCTCCACCACCGCCTGCACGGCCGGCGGCAGCGGTGGCAACGCGAACAGCGGCGAGGCCAAGACCCTCACCGTCAACACGTCGTTCGTGCTCAAGACCCTCGACCCCGGCCGCGTCTACGAGGCCACCGGTCTGACCGCCGTGCACGCCCTCTACGACACCCTGCTCACCTTCGAGGGCTCCGATGTCGGCAAACCCGTACCGGCGCTGGCCGAGTCGTACGACGCGTCCCCGGACGCGAAGACCTTCACCTTCAAGCTGCGCTCCGGGGTGACCTTCGCCGACGGCAGCCCGCTCACCGCCGACGACGTGGTGTTCTCCCTCAACCGGCTGAAGAACATCAAGGGCAGCCCGGCGGTCACCGTGAGCGAGTTGAGCGTCAGCAAGACCGACGACAGCACCGTCGTGGTCACCTCGGCCACGCCCAACCCGAACGTGCCGGTGGTGCTGGCGATGCCCTCCACCGGTGTGCTCAACGCCGAGGTCGCCCGGGACAACGGCGCCAAGGACGGCGCGGACGCCGCGCAGGGCGACACCGCCCAGCAGTACCTCGACACCAACTCGATCGGCAGCGGCCCGTACGTGCTCAAGTCGTACGAGCCGGAGTCGCAGGTGGTGCTGGAGGCCAACCCGAACTACTGGGGCGACAAGCCGCAGTTCGAGCGGGTGGTGCTGCGCAACATGGACGTGCAGACCCAGAAGCTGACCATGCAACGGGCCGAGACCGCCGAGATCTCGCTGGACATCTCCGGCAAGCTGCTCGACGGACTGCCGGAGAGCCTGCAGACCTCCGGCGTGCAGGACACCGTCTACTTCCTCTTCCTCAACGCCGATCCGGCGGTGTCGGCGGTGACCGCGAACCCGAAGTTCAACCAGGCACTGCGGGCCGCCATCGACTACCAGGGCATCGCCGCCCTGTACGGCGAGGGTGCCGCGCCCGGCGCCGGTCTGGTCGCACCGGCCTTCCCCGGCACCCTGCCGGCGAGCGAGGCATCGACCCGGGACGTGGCGAAGGCCAAGGCGCTGCTCGCCGAGGCCGGGCTGACCGACCCGACAGTGAAGTTCAACTACCCGGCCATCACCTACAAGGGCGTGGACCTGGGCACCGTGGCGACCAAGGTGCAGGGCGACGCCGCCGAGGCCGGCATCACGCTGGAGTTGAACCCGCAGCCACTGACCACCTTCCTCGACGAGATGCGCAGCGGCAAGTCGCCGCTGGGCTTCACCCCGCAGAGCCTGAACTACCCGGTCGCCGACTCGCTGATCAACAACATGGCACCCGGTCAGGCCACCGCGCTGCGCTCGGGCTGGACCGTCGAGCGGGCCGACCCGGCGATCGTGGCCGCCGGCGAGAAGGTCACCGAGACCCTCGACCTCGCGGCCCGGGCCACCGCCATGCAGGAGTGGCAGCGGCTGATGAACCAGTCCTCCCCGTACATCGTGCTGGCCAGCAACTCCTCCACGGTGGTGGCGACCGCCGACCTGACCGGCGCGGACTACTCCGCCGCCGGCTGGCAGGTCGACGTGGCCGCGGTCGGTCTCCGGTAGTCGGAGCACCATGACGACGGTCCACGACGGGGAGCCGGGCGCGGTCACCACGACCGCGCCCCGGCCCCGCCGCGCCCACCCGCTGCTGGTCTTCCTGGCCAAGCGGCTGGCGATCACCGCCGGACTGCTGCTGGGCGTTACCGTGGTGACGTTCGGGCTGGTCAACGTGGTACCCGGCGACCCGGTCACCGCCAACCTGTCCGACCAGGCGCTCAACGACCCGGCCACGGTGGCCGCCTTCCGCGAGAAGTGGGGGCTGGACCAGCCGCTGTGGCAGCAGTACCTGCACTACCTGGGCAATCTGGTCCGCGGCGACCTGGGCATCTCCCAGCAGACCGGCCGGGCGGTCCTGGACGACCTGGTCCGGTACGTGCCGGCGACGATGGAACTGGCCATCCCCACCATGGTGCTGGCGCTGCTGATCGGCACCGGGATCGGCATGCTCGCCGCGGTCCGCAACGGCCGGCTCACCGACCAGTTCGTCCGGGTCGGCGCCCTGCTCGGGCTCTCCACGCCACCGTTCTGGCTCTCGCTCGTGGTGCTCTACGTCTTCTTCTACCAGCTCGGGCTGGCCCCCAGCGGTGGACGGCTCTCCACCGGCTTCAGCCCGCCGCCGACGGTCACCGGCATGTACACCGTGGATGCGGCGCTGGCCGGTCAGTGGGACGTGGCCTGGGACGCGGCACAGCACCTGACCCTGCCGGTGCTGGTGCTGACCTCGCTGACCGTGGCGCTGCTGGTCCGCTTCGTCCGCTCCGCCATGCTGGAGGTGCTCCAGCAGGACTACATCCGGGCCGCGTACGCCAAGGGCCTGCCGGCCCGGGTGGTGCTGCGCCGGCACCTGCTGCGCGCCGGCCTGGTCCCGGTGGTCACCGTGTCCGGCCTGGCCTTCGCCTCACTGCTGTCCGGGACGGTGCTGGTGGAGAGCATCTTCGGCTGGCCCGGCGTCGGTCAGTACGCCTACCGCAGCGCCACCGCCCTCGACCTGCCCGCGATCCTCGGGGTCAGCCTGTTCGTGGCGCTTGTCTACACGCTCGTCAACCTCACCGTCGACCTGCTGTACGGGCTCATCGACCCGAGGATCCGCCTGTCATGACGATGATCGCACCCGATCCGGTGGCTCCCGACCCGAAGGTGGACCGGGCGCTGACCCGCCGTCGCTGGCTCGGTCGACTACGCGGCGGCTCGACCGGCCGGCCGGTCTGGCGACAGCCGATCGCCGTGGTCGCGCTCACCATCCTCGGCGGCTGGCTGCTGGTGGCGATCCTCGCCCCGCTCGTGGCCCCGTACGACCCGCTCGCTCAGAGCGCGGACACCTACGCGGCACCCTCGGCGGCCCACTGGTTCGGCACCGACTCCCTCGGCCGGGACATCTTCAGCCGGGTCGTGTACGGCGCCCGGTTGTCGATCCCGCTGGCGCTGGCCATCGTCTCACTGGCCCTGCTCGTGGGCGGCCTGCTCGGGCTGGTCGCCGGATATCTGGGCCGGCTCGCCGACGAGGCGTTGATGCGGCTGACCGACCTGGTCTTCGCCTTCCCGCAGATCATCCTCGCCATGGCGGTCACCGCCGCCTTCGGCCCGAACACCCGCAACGCGGTGCTGGCGCTGGTCATCGTCTCCTGGCCGGTCTACGCCCGGGTCATCCGCAGCGCCGTACTCAGCATGCGCGGCGACGACTACCTCAACGCCGCCCGACTGCTCGGTGTCGGACCGGTCCGGGCACTGCGCCGCGACGTGCTGCCCAACAGCATCGGTCCGGCGATCGTGCTGGCCACCCTGGAACTCGGCAACGCGGTGCTGCTGCTCGCCGCGCTCTCCTTCCTGGGGCTCGGGCCGCGCCCACCGGCCGCCGAGTGGGGCTCGATGGTCGCGCTCGGCTCCCAGGACCTGTCGATGTGGTGGGTCAGCGTCTTCCCGGGCCTGGCCATCCTCACCGTGGTGATGGCCTTCAACGTGCTCGGCGACGCGCTGCGCGACCGGCTCGACCCCCGCTACGCGAAGGGACGCTGAGATGGCGCCGCTGCTCGACGTCGACTCCCTCGCGGTGACCCTGCCCGGTCCGCGCGGGCCGCTGCCGATCCTGCACGACGTGTCGCTCAGCGTCGACGAGGGTGAACTCGTCGGCATCGCCGGCGAGAGCGGCTGCGGCAAGAGCCTCACCGCACAGACCCTGCTCGGCCTGCTCCCGGCCGGCGCCACCGTCACCGGGACGGCACGGTTCGCCGGCACCGACCTGCTCGGCCTGGACAACCGGGGCTGGCAGCGGATCCGGGGCGCGGGCATCGCCATGGTCTTCCAGGACCCGTCCGCCGCCCTGCACCCGATGCTCACCGTCGGCCGTCAGCTCACCGAACACATGCGGGTACACCTGCGAATGGACCGGCGGTCCGCGACCCGCCGGGCGGTGGAACTGCTCGATCAGGTCAGGATCCCCGACCCGGAGCGCGCCCTGCGCGCCTATCCGCACCAGTTCTCCGGCGGCATGCGGCAACGGGCGGCCATCGCCATCGCCCTGGCCGCGCGGCCCCGACTGCTGATCGCCGACGAACCGACCACCGCCCTCGACGTCACCGTGCAGGCCGGCATCCTCGCCCTGCTCGACCGGCTGCGCGCCGAGACCGGGCTGGCCGTCGCCTTCATCACCCACGACCTCGGGGTGCTCAGCGCGTTGACCACCCGTGGCTACGTCTTCTACGCCGGTCGCGTGGTGGAGACCGGCCCCACCGGGGCGCTGCTCACCGCACCCACCCACCCGTACACGGCGGCGCTGCTGGGCGCCCGGCCGCACGGCACCCAGGCCGTCGGCACGCTGCGGCCCATCCCCGGCGCCCCACCGGCCCCGGGCGAGGCGCCGCCGGGCTGCCCGTTCCAACCCCGCTGCCGGCACGCCGAGCCGACCTGCGGCACGGCACCGCCGCCCCTGGCTCCGGTGGCGGCCGACCGGTCGGTGGCCTGCGTGGTCCGCCCGCACCTGGAGGTGACCGCCCGATGACCGGCCTGCTGGACATCAGCGACGTCGAGGTCGAGTACCGCTCGCGGGGACGCGGCCGGGTGCTCGCGGTCGCCGGGGTCAGCCTGGACGTGGCGGCCGGGCAGATCGTCGGCCTGGTCGGTGAGTCCGGCTGCGGCAAGTCGTCGCTGGCCCGGGTCGCCGTGGGACTGACCCCGCCGAGCGCCGGGGTGGTCCGCTTCGCCGGGCAGCCGGTCACCCCGCTGGGCTGGCGACACCGACCGGCCACCGAGATCGGCCTGCAGATGGTCTTCCAGAACCCGTACGCGTCGCTGAATCCCCGGCGCACCATCGGCGCGCAACTGCTCGACGGCGTCCCGGCGACGGTGACCGGCGCGACGGCCCGCCGAAACCGGGTGCGTGAGTTGCTGGACCGGGTCGGCATGCCGAGCACGGCCGCCGAGCGGTACCCGCACCAGTTCTCCGGCGGTCAGCGGCAACGCCTCGCCATCGCCCGGGCGCTCGCCCCGCAACCCCGCATGATCATCGCCGACGAACCGGTCACCGCGCTCGACGCCTCCTCCCAGGCCCAGGTGGTCAACCTGCTCGTCGGGCTGGTCCGCGATCTCGACATGGGCATGCTGTTCATCTCCCACGACCTCGCCCTGGTCCACGAGATCGCCGACGTGACCGCCGTGATGTACCTGGGCCGCATCGTGGAGAGCGCGCCCACCCGCGAGCTGTGGCGCAGTCCGCGACACCCCTACACCCGGGCGCTGATCGACGCGGTGCCCCGCATCGGCCCCACCCCACGGCTGCCCGCCACCCTGGCCGGTGAGGTGCCCGACCCCGCCAACGCCCCTACCGGCTGCCGGTTCCGGCCGCGCTGCCCGCACGCCTTCGCTCCCTGCGGCGACCAGCCACCAACCCTCGACCTCGGCGGACGCAGCGCCGCCTGCTGGCTCAACGACCCCACGATGGCCCCGGCCACCGTGCCCGCGAACTGAGGACGTCGTCATGCACACCGCCACCGAACAGGTCCTGGTCAACCTCGCCCTCTACGACGGCGTCGCCGACCACCTCCAGCCCGACCGGGGAGTCTGGGTCGGCGCCGACGGGATGATCAAGGCGGTGGGGGCCGTCGACGACGTGCTCGCCGAGGCCGGCGACGCCCGTGTGGTCGACCTCGGCGGGGACGTGGTGATGCCCGGCCTGACCAACATGCACGTGCACCTCTCCCTCGGGCTGCCCGGCCATCTCGCCGACACGGTGCACCGGTCCAACCTGGCCGAACTGGTGCTGCTGATGGCCGACTCGGCCCGGCGTACCCTGCACGCCGGCGTCACCACCGCCCGACTGGTCGGCGAGGGACGCTACGCCGACTTCGCGCTGCGCCGGGGCATCGAGGCCGGCGCGGTGGACGGCCCCCGGATCTTCACCGCCGGGCACGCGTTGTGCTGCACCGGCGGCCACGGCTGGGAAGCCGACGCCCTGGAGGCCGACGGTGCCGACGGCTTCCGCCGGCTCACCCGGGCCCAGATCCGGGCCGGCGCCGACCTGATCAAAGTCTGTGTCTCCGGCGGGATCGCCGGTCAGTTCGAGGCGATCGACACACCGCAGCTGCTCGACGACGAGATGGCCGCCGTCATCCGGGTCGCCCACGACTGGGGGCGCAAGGTCACCGCGCACGCCGGGCCGGCCGACACCGTACGCCGGGCCGTCGAACTCGGCCTGGACTGTGTCGAACACGGCTACGAGCTGACCGACGAGGTCACCCGCCTGATGGCCGACCGAGGCGTCTGGTACGTGCCCACCATCGTGGTGAGCCGCTGTGAACAGTTCTTCCGCGACTCCGGGGTACCGGGCTGGTTGATGGACCGGGCCCTGGCCGCCGGCCCCCGGCACTGGGAGAGCCTCCAGCACGCCATCCGCAACGGGGTGCCGATCGCCCTGGGCAGCGACATGCCGCCGCACGCCGGCTACGACGAGACCAGCGCGACCGTGCGTGAGCTGGAGTTCATGGTGGACGCCGGGATGCCGGTCGCCGAGGCGCTGAAGGCCGCCACCATCCGGCCCGCCGAATGGCTCGACCAGGCCGACACGCTCGGCAGCGTCGAGGCCGGCAAGCACGCCGACCTGCTGGTGTTGCGCGACGACCCGACCCGTTCCGTCTCCGCGTTGCGCACCCTGCACGCGGTCATCAAGGGCGGCGTCGTCTACCGCGACGACCACCACCGCGTCCGGGTGCCCCGATGACCGACATCACCGCGGTCGCCGACGGGTACCTGCGCGCCCTCGCCACGCTCGACCCGGAGGCCGCCGAGGCGGCCGGACGTACGCCGCAGTGGCGGCTGGCCGACCTGTCGCCGGACGGCTTCGACGCCCGCGCCGAGCTGGCCCGCGCGACCGCGACCGCGGTGGCCGCCGCCACGGTGACAGTCCCGGCCGAACGTGCCCTCGCCGGTGCCCTGGCCGACCGGCTGGCCAGCGAGGTGGCGCTGCACGAGGCCGGCTTCACCACCCGGCTGCTCGCCCCGCTGGCCACCCCGGTGCACCTGGCCCGGCAGGTCTTCGACAACCTGCCCCGGACCACCGTCGACGACTGGGCCGTGGTCGCCGAGCACCTCCACCGGCTGCCCACCACCCTCGACCAGTACGCCGCCACGCTGCGGCGCTCCGCCGGGCGTGGCCAGTTGGTCGCCCGCCGGCAGGTGCTGACCGTCGCCGATCAGTGCGCCGCCTGGGTCGACGCCGACTTCTTCGGCGATCTCGTCGCCGGTCACCGGAGCGGGCCGCTGGCCGGGCGGCTGGCCGAGGGGGCCCGGCGGGCCACCGCCGCCACGGCGAAGTTCGCCACGTTCCTGCGTACCGACCTGGCCCCCGCCGCCACCGAGGTCGACGGCGTGGGCCGCGACCTCTACCAGGTCACCGCCCGCGCCTTCCTCGGCGCCACCGTCGACCTGGACGAGTTGTACGCGTACGGCTGGGCGGAACTGTCCCGCACCGCCGCCGAACTGCGGGCGGCGGCGGCCGACTGCGGCCATCCGGACGTGGCCGCCGCCCGGACGGCGCTGGACGCCGACCCGGACGGGCGGGTGCCGGTCGGTCCCGCCCTTGAGGAGTGGCTGACCAGGCGGACCGCGCTGACGACGGACCTGCTCGACGGGACGCACTTCGACATCCCCGCCGCCACCCGCCGGGTGGTGTGCCGGATCAGTCCGACCACCTCCGGGGTCATGTACTACACCCCACCCGACGCGCGGCTGACCCGCCCCGCCGGCATCTGGTGGTCGGTGCCGCCGGGGGAGTCGACGGTGCCGGTGTGGCGGCACGTCGGCACGCTCTGCCACGAGGGGCTGCCCGGCCACCACCTGCAGCACGCGATCACGCTCACCACCGCCGACCTGCACCCGTGGCAGCGCACACTCTGCCAGGTGCACGGGTACGCCGAAGGCTGGGCGCACTACGCCGAGCGGCTCGCCGACGAACTCGGCCTCTACGCCGGACCGGCGGAACGGCTCGGCATGCTGGACGGGCAGATGTGGCGGGCCGCCCGCGTGGTCATCGACCTCGGCCTGCATCTCGACCTGCCGATCCCGGCGGGCAACGGGTTCACCGACGCGTCCCGCTGGAGCCACCCGATGGCCGTGGACCTGCTCACCCGGGTCGCCGGGCTGGACGCCGCGACCGCCCGGTTCGAGGTCGACCGCTACCTCGGCTGGCCGGCGCAGGCGCTCGCGTTCAAGGTCGGCGCGCGGATGTGGCAGCAGACCCGCCAGGACGCCGAACGCCGCGCCGGCGCCGCCTTCGACCGCAAACGGTTCCACCACACCGCGCTGGCGCTCGGGCCGATGGGCCTGGACCCGCTACGTGACCGCCTCGCCGAGACGTTCCGACCCGCTGCCGACTCCCTCGACCGGAAGTGACCCCGATGAGCATCGACGAACTCACCGCCACGATCACCGACATGTACCGATCACTGGGGGATCGATCCGCCTTCGACGCCCACCTGCACCCCGACCTGACGATCTGGGAATCCGACGCCGATCGGCTGCTCACCGGGCTGGCCGCACTGGACACGCTGCGCGACCGGCGAGCCGCCGAGGCCACCGGACCGGCACCGGTCACGGTCGCCCCGGAACAGGTGCACGCCGAGTCGTGGGACGGCACCGGTCTGGTCCGGTACGTGCTGCGGGCCCGGCACGCCGACGACCGACCGGACACCTGCTTCCGGGTCACCGACGTGCTGCGGCGCGACGACGCGGGCTGGCGGATCGTGCACCACCACGCGGAGGCCGTGCGATGAGCGACGAGCAGCCCACCACCGACGTCTACGACCTGCGGGTCGTGGTGGAGCGCATCGAGGGACGCTCGGTGTGCGGCATGAAGCCGGGCGACCACGTGGAGCTGACCGAGTCGTGCCGGTTGCGCATCCCCGAGGGCCAGCACTTCTGCCTGTACGCGCTCGCCGCCTGTCTGCCGCTGCTGCCGGCCAAGCAGCGGGCCCTGGACGACGGGGACTGGATGGCCCGGGACAGCCACGTCGCCTGCCCCGACCCGGAGGAACGGCTCATCATGCGTATCGAACGCACCGGCCGGCGGCAGATCCCCACCGAGGAGCTGACGTGACCCGCCTGGTGGGCATCGGCCTCCAGTCGGACAAGTCCGCCGACGAGTACGCCGTGCTGGCCGAGATGGCCGAACGGCACGGCTTCGACGTGCTGTCCGTCTTCGGTGACCTGATGTACCAGCCCCCGCTGTTCCCGCTGCTGGTGGCCGCCCGGCACACCCGCCGGATCCGGCTCGGCGCGGCCTGCCTCAACCCGTTCACCCTGCACCCGGTGGAGGTGGCCGGCCAGGTGGCCGCCCTCGACCTGGCCTCGCACGGCCGCGCGTACCTCGGCCTGGCCCGGGGCACCTGGTTGCAGCAGGTCGGAGTGGCGCAGACCCGGCCGCTGCGCCGCATCGCGGAGACGGTGCAGATCGTCCGGCGGCTGCTCGCCGGTGACGACGGTGGATTCGTCGGCCGGGAGTTCACCGTGGCCCCGGGTACCGCGCTGCGGTACGTCCCGGCCCGGCCGGACGTGCCGGTGCTGGTGGGCACCTGGGGCCAGCAGACCGCCCGGTCCGCCGCCGCGTTCGCCGACGAGGTGAAGGTCGGCGGGTCGGCGAACCCGGCGATGGCCAAGACGATGCGGGCGTGGCTGGACGAGGCGGCCTCGGGTCGGGACACCGGTGTGGTGCTCGGCGCGGTCACCGTGGTCGACACCGACGGGGCGCTGGCTCGGCGGATGGCCCGTACCGAGGTCGCCATGTACCTCGCGGTGGTCGCCGCCCTCGATCCCACCGTCGAGGTCGACCCGGAGCTGCTGGCCCGCATCCAGCGGCACGTCACCCGCCGCGAGGACGACCTGGCCGGCGCGCTGATCGGCGACGACCTGCTCGACCTGTTCGCGTTCTCCGGTACACCCGAGCAGGTGGCCGCGCAGGCCGCGGCGGTCTTCGACGCCGGGGCGAGCCGGGTGGAGTTCGGCACCCCGCACGGGCTGACCCCGCAGCGCGGAATCGACCTGATCGGTCGGCGGGTGCTGCCGCTGCTGCGCGACTGACCGCCGCCGCCGGCCGGCTCGATCCGGCCGGCCCGGACCGGCCGGAATCGGCCAGCCGGCCCCGGCCGCCGCGCGCCGGGCGTGCGTCCGGGTGGGCCCGGCGGCCCGGCCGTCGGGGTGCGGGTGCCGGGTCAGTGCCGCCAGGCCGACCAGAGTTCGGCGTACCGGCCGCCGGCTGCGACCAACTCGTCCGGAGTGCCGAGTTCGACGATCCGGCCGTGCGCCATCACGGCGATCCGGTCGCAGGCGTGCGCCTGGCTGAGCCGATGGGCGACGACCACCGCCGTGCGGCCCCGGATCAGGGCGGTGCTGGCCTGTTCGAGCTGCCGGGCTCCCGCGCTGCCGGCCTCGGCGCTGGCCTCGTCGAGGACGACGATCGGCGGGTCGAGCAGGGCGATCCGGGCCAGTGCCAGCTGTTGCGCCTGGCCGGCGGTGAGCGGGTGTTCGCCGTCGCCGACCCGGGTCGCCAACCCGTCGGGCAGGGCGGTGACCCAGCCGTCGGCGCCGACCAGTCGCAACGCGGCGTGCAGGTCCTCGTCGGCGGCGTCCGGAGCGGCCAGCCGCAGGTCGTCGGCGAGGGTGCCGGCGAAGACGTGAACCTCCTGGGTGACCACGCCGACGGTCCGGCGTAGCTCGACCGGATCCAACTCGCCGATCCGACGGTCGCCCAGCCACACCTCACCCTCGGCGGCGGGGAAGACGCCACCGAGGATGGCCGCGAGAGTCGTCTTGCCGGCTCCGCTCTCGCCGACGATCGCCAACGACTCGCCCGGGGCGATCTCGATCGATACGTCCCGCACCACAGCGGGGCCGCCGGGGTAGCGGTGCCACACCGACTTGGCGGTGACGCGTGTCGGCAGCCATCCCGAGACCGGTCCGGCCGGCCGGCTCGCGGGTACGTCGAGCCCGGAGATGCCGACGAGCCGGGCGAGCGCCGCGCCGGCCGACTGGACGTCGTTGAACGACATCAACAACAGGCCGAGCGGGCCGAAGAGGCGATGGAACAGCAGCGCCGCGGCGGTCACGTCGCCGACCGTGCTGTCGCCCGCCCGCACCAGCAGGAAGCCGGTGAGCAGCACGGCGGTCAGTCCGAGCGCCTCCGCGTAGTTCATCGTGTTCGCGAACCAGAGGAAACCGCGCACCGCTCGCAGGCGCGCCACCACCGCGTGCCGGGAGGTCTGCTCGACCCGTCGGCTCTGGCGGTCCTGCATGCCGTACGCGTGCACCGTCCGGGCACCGGTGAAGGTGGTCAGCAGACTCTGGGTACGCACCGCCGCGGCTTCCCGCTCGGCGGCGTACAGCCGTTTCGCCTGCGGCACGAAACGGCGCAGGCTCAGCACGTACACCGGGAAGACGACCAGGAACGCGGCGGCGATGCGCCAGTCGAGCGTCGCGAACCCGGCGAAGGTGATGACGACGGTGACCAGTGCGGTGAAGATGCCGGCCGCCAGCCGCACCGAGTCGGTCACCCGTTCCACGTCCTCGGTGACCCGGGACGCCACGTCACCGGAGCCGGCGCTCTCCAGCCGGGTCGCGTCCATCCGCAGCGCCCGGTCCAGCACCTCCTCGCGGAGATCGGTGCAGGCCCGCATGCCCCACTCGGTGACCAGCCAGTTGGCGGTGCCGGTGAGGACCGCGGCGGCCAGGCCCGCGCCGAGGATGAACGAGGAGGTGAGCAGCAGCGAGCCGACGGTGCCGCCGGCCACCACCAGGTCGACCAGCCGGCCGAGCAGGATCGGCACGACGACGGCCGCGACACTTGCCGCCGTGGCCGCCGCCACCGACGTCCAGGCGAGCGTCGGGTAGCGCCGCAGGGCACGCCAGAAGGCGGCGAGCGTGACCCGGCCGGTGGCCACCGGCAGGATCGTGACACCGGAGGTCATCGCAGCACCACCTCCGCGTACGACGAGTCGGCGAGCAGGTCGCGGTGCCGCCCGACCGCCGCCACCTGACCGGCGCGGAGGAACACGACCCGGTCGCACCGGTCGAGCAGCGGCGCGCTGGTGGTGACCAGTACGGTCGCCCGGCCGTCGCCGCTCCGGTACGCGCGGATGCCGTCGGCGATGGCGTGCTCGGTGACCGCGTCGATCGCCGTGGTCGGGTCCCGGAAGACGGTGACCGGTCGATCGGCCAACAGCGCTCGGGTGAGGGCGAGCCGCTGCCGCTGACCGCCGGAGAGGTTCAGGCCGTGATCGACGAGTTCCCGGTCGAATCCGGCGTCGTCGGTGATCAGGTCACCGACGGAGGCCGCGGCCAGCGCGGTGCGCAGGGCGGCGTCGTCCCGGTCGTCGCCGGTCTGGAGCACCTCCCGCAGGGTGGCGCCGAACAGGTCGACCCCGTGCGGTTCGACGAGCACGGTCCGGCGCACCGAGGCGAGGTCCAGCTCCCGCATCGGCGTGCCGGCCAGCCGCACCTCGCCCCGGTCCGGCGACCGTGCCCCCGCGAGCAGGTCGGTGAGGTCGTCGGCGGTGCCGGTCTCCGCGGTGACGATGCCGAGCAGCTCTCCGGGGGCCACGGCGAGGTCGACGCCGTCCAGGCCCGGCGCGTGCACCCGGTCGAGGCACAACGCTCCCGGCCGGGCCGGGAGCGTCCCGGACGGCATCCGCTCCGGTGCGGCGAGCACCTCGGCCACGCGGGCCGCGCTGGCCCGCGCCGTGGCCAGCCGGAAGACGCAGTCGGCGAGGTTGAGCACCGGATCGGTGAGGAAGGTGGCCAGCCCGACGATCGTGATGAGCTGGCCGACGGTGATCCGCCCCGCCAGGGCGTACCAGCCCGCCAGAGCGGCGACGACGGTGATCAGCAGGCCGGTGGTGAAGGTGGACGCGCCGATGAAGGTGGCACCGGCCTTGACCGTGCCGATGCCGGCGCGCAGCGACGTCCGGCTGGCCGTGCGGTAGCGATGGACGGCCTCGTCGACGCCACCGAACCCGCGCAGCGGTCGCAGCCCGCGCAGCAGGTCCGACGCGACGGCGGCGGCCCGACCGACCGCCTGCTGCTGCGCGGATGTGCGGCGTCCCACGACCGGGCCCAGCGCATTGAGCCCGAGCACCAGGATCGGCACGCCCACGACCAGGCCGAGCCCGAGCGACCAGTCGATCCGCAGCAGCACGACCGTCGACACCGTCAGCCCGACCAGCGCGCTCACCCCCCGGGTGCCCAGTTCGAGCAGCTCGGCGGCGGACTGGGTGTCGGAGGTGGCGATCGAGAGCAGCTCGCCGCTCTGGCGGCTGGTCCGGATCCCCTGACCACCGACCACGCGCCGGACCACCCGCATCCGCAGCTCGTGGGACTCCTCGGTGACCGCCCGGGACAGGAACCAGAAGCCTGACCGCCAGCCCATGGTGAGGGCGGTGAACAGTGCGAAGATGCCCAGCACGGACCAGAGCATCGCCGAGGTCGATCCGGTTCCGACGGCCTGGTCGATGACCAGGCCGATGGCCACCGGGACCAGAGCCTCACACAGCTGGTGCAGTGACCAGAAGGCGGCGCACAGGGCGGTGTCGCGACGCTGCCGCCAGAACATCAGGCGGATCAGTCGCCCCGTGGTCTGTGTCATGCCCCCGCCTCACGTTCGATGAGTTAGGGCAGGCTAACCTGCTGTCCTCGCTGATCGCCATTCGCGGGTACACCGTGCTGCCCAGGTCTCAGACCTCGGCGTGCGGAAGCGGCGGCCGGTCGAACCCGGCCCAGGAGCGCAGCAGCCGACCGCCGATGGAGTCGGCCGGCCCCGAGCCGGGACCGTTGCGGACCCGCTCGACGATCTCGGCGCGGGTGAACCACCGGGCCTCCGTCAGCTCCCGTCCGTCCACGGCGATCGTGTCATCGACAGCCTGGGCGACGAAGCCGACCATGAGGCCGGCGGGGAAGGGCCAGCCCTGGGAACCCTGATAGGTGACCACACCGACCGTCACCCCGGCCTCCTCGCCGACCTCGCGGCGGACCGCGCCCTCCAGGCTCTCGCCGATCTCGACGAAGCCGGCGAGCAGCGAGAAGCCGTCCGGGCCGGCACCGTGATGCCGGGCGAGCAGGCAGCGTGGCTGCGGACCGGGGCCTTCCACCAGCACGATGACGGCGGGTTCGATCCGGGGAAACAGTTGCCGGCCGCAGTCGGGCCCCTGGCAGACCCGCAGGTGACCGGCTTCGGCACTGGCCGTGGCAGCGCCGCAGGTGCCGCAGTGTCTGGCGTGCCGATTCCAGTAGAGCAGGCCGCGCGCGTACGCCAGGGTCGCGGCAAGTGGCTCGGGCAGGGTCGTGGCCAGTCCACGCAGATCGGCGCTGGCGTGTGCGGTAGCCAGGCGCAGCGCCTCGATCTCCTCGACCTCGCTGAGGTCGGCGGCGAAGCTCGCCGTGGTGCCGTCGAGGCCGAGCAGCGCTGTCTGCCCGGCCCTCGCCAGCAACGTGCGCGCGGACGATCCGGTGAGCCGCACCGGCCTGCCGTCGGCCGTGAGCAGTGGCCGGTCGCGCCACAGCGGCAGCACCTCGCTGTCGTCGCGGCCGAGCAGGTCGGCGACCCGGGCCGGGTCGGCGCGCAGGCTCGCGGCCCGGTCGTGCGGTGCGGCGGTGTACGCGAGCCCGGGGAAGACCATGCCGCCGATCGTGCCGCACCCCCCGGCAGCGCGCCCACCGGCTCGGCGGTGACCGGCGGCACACCGCCCGTCCCGGTCGGCATCCGGTTCGGCGGCGGCGCAGTGATGGTGTGCTGCGGTCAGGGGTCTGCGGTGTACCGGCGCTACACCTGCCGGGTCAGGCCGTCCCAGGCGGCCATGGCGCAGTCGACGATGCCGAGGAGATCCTCGGCGGCGGCGCCGTCGCGTGCCTGGACCGCCATGCCCTGTACGACCGCGCCGACGAACCGGGCGAGCGAGTCAGGCACGATCGACGCGGGTAGATCACCCTCGTCCACCCCGCGGCTGATCCGCCGCCGCAACTCGGCGATGTCACGCTCCCGGCACGCGCTGAGGAACTGGCCGACCGCGTCCGACTCGGGCACGGTGCCGGCGCCGGCGAGCACGACCAGGCATCCGCTCGGATTCGCCGGATCGACATAGGCGTACGCGTGGTGACGCAACATCGCCTCGATTGCCGCGCGGGCGGTGTCCCCACCGTCGAGCGCCGCTCGGGGACCGGCGCCCTCGGTGAGGTTGTAGAGATCGACGGCCTCCCGGAACAGCGCTTCCTTGCTGCCGAACGCGGCGTAGAGGCTGGGCGAGCCGATGCCCATGGCGGCGGTCAGGTCGGTCATCGAGGCACCCTGGTAACCGCGACGCCAGAAGACCTCCATCGCACGCCGCAGCGCGACCTGGCGGTCGAACGTGCGGGGTCGACCTCGCTTGGCCGTCATGCGTCGCGTCCTCCCTTGCACCCGCTTCAGCGGTCAGTGTTCCACCAGACGCAGCCCGATGATCCCGACCACGATCAGGGCCAGGAACAACAGACGTGCCGGACCGGCATCCTCCTGCATCGTGACTATCCCGGCGATCACGACACCGACCGCTCCGATGCCGACCCAGACCGCGTACGCGGCACCGACCGGTAGCGCCTTCATCGCCCAGGCCAGCATGAAGAAGCTGAGCGCGGCGCTGGCGACCGCCAGCAGTGACGGCCAGAGCCGGGTGAATCCGTCGGTGTGTTTCAGCGCGGTCGCCCAGACGACCTCGAGCAGTCCGGCCACGACGAGCACGAACCAGGCCATGCGTACCCTCCTCAGGCGGCGAAGCCGCCGTCGACGGCGATGGCGGTGCCGGTGATGTAGCGGCCGGCCGAACCGGCGAGGTGGCTGACCGTCGCCGCGACGTCGGCGGCGGCCGCGTACCGCCCGAGGGCGATGAAGCTGCGTTCGTGGTCGGCGCCCTCGCCGTCGGCCGGGTTCATCTCGGTGTCCGTCGAGCCGGGATGCACCACGGTCGCGGTGATCCCACGAGGACCGAGGTCGCGGGCCAGCCCACGGGTCAGACCGAGCAGGGCACTCTTGGTCATCGAGTAGAGGCTGACCCCGGCGTACGGCACCCGCTCGGCGAAGCAGCTGCCGATGCTGATGATCCTTCCGCCCGGTCCCAGGTACGGGATCGCCGCCTGGGTGGCGAGGAAGACTCCGCGTACGTGCACCGCGAGGGCCTGGTCCAGTTCCGCCAGACTGACCTGCTCGATCGGCCCGTACGGAAAAATGCCGGCGTTGTTGACGAGAATGTCCAGCCGCCCCAACTCGGTCGCCGTACGCCGTACCGCGGCGGTGACCGCGTCGGGATCGGCGCTGTCCGCCGCGATCGCCACCGCTCGGCGGCCCACCGCCTGCACCTCGGCGACCACCTTCTGCGCCCGGTCGGCCGCGGCGCGGTAGGTGATGGCCACGTCCGCGCCGTCCCGGGCGAGGCGGGCGGCGATCGCCGCGCCGATGCCTCGACTACCCCCGGTGACCAGCGCGACCTTGCCGGCGAGTTCCGTCATGCCTGCCCCTTATTTCTGTATCGATCGACACAATATTAGGGCAGCGTAGCGGAATCGGGTGTCGACGGCTGTCCCGGAACCCGACGGATCCTCGTCCCGGTACCCGGACGCCCGGCACCGGTCCGTCGGACGGACCGGTGCCGGGCGGTTACGCCGATCAGCTAGCCGTGCAGGTCGGTGTGGGTGTGCTCGGTGTGCCGGTGGTGGAGCCGAGGAAACCGAACGAGGTGCTGGCGCCAGCGGCGAGACTGCCGTTGTAGCTGACGTTGCGGGCGGTCACCGCCGATCCCTGGCTGGTGACTGTCGCGTTCCATGCCTGGGTCACCGTCTGCCCGGCCGGGTACGTCCAGGTCACGGTCCAGCCACTGATCGCCGCGCCGCCTGCGGTGACCCGTACCTCGCCCTGGAAACCGCCGGACCACTGGTTGGTCACCGTGTACGTCGCGGTGCAGCCGCCTCCGCCGGGCGGCGTGGTCGTCGGCGGCGGCGTGGTGGGTGGTGGCGTGGTGGGTGGCGGCGTGGTCGGCGGCGGGGTGGTGGGCGGGGGAGTCGTGGACCCGCCCCAGCCGGCGGTCGAGTCCAGCCACGCGGCGCGGCGCAGCATCCAGTCCCGCATGAACTGGACCTGCCCCTGCCAGGTCGGCGCGGTCGGCGTGATGAAGGGCCCGACCATTCGGGTGCTGAGGTTGGGCCAGCGCTGGAAGTTGCGCTGTGCCCCGTTGGTCAGCGGCCCGGTGAGGGCGTTGATCCGCGACTGCAACGACGCGTCGGAGAGCGGGCCCCGGCGCAGTGTCTGCCAGCGCAGCCGCACCTCGTTGACGAACGCCGGATCGCGCATCAACTGCGTGTACCAGTCGTTGGCCAGCGGCTGGCGGACCTGCTGGTACTGCCAGCCGGCGGTCTGGTCGTTCTGGAAGAAGCCACCCACCCCGAAACTGAGGTCGTAGTCCCAGAGCGGCCCGGCGAGGATCTTGGTGTCGCGGTCCCTGTAGAAGTAGGCGCTGCGGATGTACGAGTCCATCTCCCGGCTCAGTTCGTTGATGATGAGCTGGTCGATGAAGGAATCCACGTCGATGTACGCCCGGTAGCCGGTCGTCGGATCGGCGAAGTTGGGCGCCCGCAGCACGTTGTGGAACTCCTGGATGTGGTTGCGCAACCAGTCTCGTTGCTCGGGTTGCAGCGGTGACGGGTCGGCGACCTCAAGGTAGTTCCAGCAGCTCGCCGCCGGCCCGGTGCAGGGCAGGGTCGGCTCCTCGGCGGCCATCCACTCGAACTTCCAGATGTAGCCGCCGGTGATCCGCGGCAGGGTCCGGTCGTCCTCGCGGAGCTGCTTGAGGTCGAGACGGTCCTTGGAGTTCTTGATCGTCTCGACGATCATGTAGACACCCATGTAGTCGTCGGAACCGACCGGGCCGGCGTCGGTGTTCAGGTAGAACTCCGCGAAGGCGTACCGGGGGGCGGGTAGGCCCAGCTGCCGGCCGAGGTCGTAGACGAACGCCTCCCGGATCAGGGACTTGTCGCTGAACGGCCCGCGCAGCACCCAGTCGGAGTCGGCCGGCATGCCGAGCACCGGGTAGTCGGCGTCGTCGTCGGCGTTGTCCCAGAATTCGAGGCGGAACGGCGTCTTGGCGAACATCGCCGACGACTGGCCACGCAGCCGGAACCCGGACCGGGTGGCCACGGTGGGTGCGGCTGCCAGCGAGGTGCTCCCGCCGCCCGGCTCGAAGATCATGGTGGTGGCGTCGAGGTACTCCCGCTCGGGCCGGCCGGCACCGTACGAGTCGATCAGTACGACCGGCAGGTCGTGTGCGGTGCTGGTGTTGCGCGCGACGTACATGGCGGTGCCGGGCGCACCCGAGGCGGTCTGCCCGACGAATGCCTGGGCCCGCAGTTGCGTCGTACGCGTGAACCGCAACGCCGATCCGGAGTAGAGCGGCGACTGCGCGTTCGGCAGCCCTCCGTCAATGGTGTAGCGGATCTGGGCACCGCTGACGGTGGTGCTCAGCGACACCGAGACCTCGCCGGAGAAGGTGCCGCTGGGCACCGAGAAGCCGATGTCGCCGACCAGGTCGTCGGCGGCGGCCGCAGTCGCGGCGGTCCGGTCGACCGGTGTGGTGGAACTGGACGTGTCGGCGAGGGGCTCGGCACCGGCCGGCGCCGGCGACGGGACGAGAAACGCGGTGACCAGCATGACGGCGGCCGCGATCCCCGCGATACGCAAGCGGGGCGCCGCCGAGGTGCCGACGCTGGGGTCGGTCAGACGCACGATGCCTCCTGGACGGGACGGTGGGCGGTGGCGGTCGGTGCCGTGCCCACCGACGGGGTGGTGCGGAAGTGCCGACGCAGCGTCCGGCGCCAGGGCGAATCCGGCAGCTCCGGGCGCAGCGCCGCCAGGCCCGTGGCGTACTTGGAGATGCGGGCCGGGCGCAGCCCTCCCTGCCACAGCAGCCGGTCGGCGGGCGACGCGGCGGCGCTGGTCTTGGTCTCGACCACGCGCACCTTGAAGCGGCGTCGTCGCCGGTAGGCCGCGCAGTGGTAGCTGGCCAGCATGGGGGTGTCGAAGTAGACCGACTCGTAGCGGAAACTGCGCGCACCGTCGATGTCCAACACCCGTGCGTACGGGGTGAGCTGGTCCAGCAGATGGGGCACCCGGTCGAGGGGGACGAGGTACTTGCGGTCCACCCTGGTCTGCAGCGCGGCCCGGTCGATGAGTTCGGCCAGCCCGATCGGGTCCATGGCCGCCAGCGGCGCGGTGATCGGCTGGCTGCTCATCGGGCGGCTCCCGCCTTCGCCGGAGTCGCGGACGCCCTGGTGGCGCGGCCCTTGACCGAGTACCTGACGTCGACCACGGTGGTCTCGTTGACCAGGTCGAGTCGCTGCACGGTGGCGACGTGCACGCGGGCGCCGAGCAGTTGTTCCAACTGGGCGACGAGGGTCACGTGGTCGGTCACCGCCGAGTCGAGAACCATGATCTGGTGCCGGTAGTGGCGGAGCAGCCGAGGGTGGTCGCCCAGGAACATCACCACGAGGATGAGGCCCATCAGCCCGGCGCTGAGCCAGACCGAGGTGGTGCTCAACGCGCCGAGGATGCCCAGCGCCAGGGCGGAGAAGTAGTACGCGACCTCGTGCTGGTCCAGCTCCGTCGATCGCAGGCGGATGATCGACAGTACGCCGAACAACGCCAGCCCGAGCCCCAGCCCGGCGCCGACGTTGCTGGCGCTGATCGAGGCGAGCCACACCGGCCGTGCGGGGTTCGCCCCGCACGGCCGGTCCTCGTTCGGTCACCGCGTCGTCGACGCACCCGGCGCGCCGGTCGCCGCCGGCTGGTAGTCGAACCAGTCGAAGGCGGCACTCCCGTCGGTCACGTAGAGGCCGAAGACCCGGCCGGTGAAGCCGGCGGCGACCTCTGTGGACAGATAGCGGCCATCGAGTTCGGCAAGCACCACAGGGCCCTGCTCGGTGTCCACCACGAAGGTGACCATGTCGCAGGCGGTGGGCCTGGTCCAGGCGCAGGGTCAGCCCGGCCCGCCCGGTACCGGGATCGACGCGGACGGCGGCCCGGCAGTCGTGATGCAGTTGCCGGTGGGCGACGAGCGTCGCCCCGGCGCGGTCGAGGGTCGTACCGTCGGCGTGCAGGGTGAGCCATCCCGGCCGTTCGGTGAGCGACAGGCTCGTCCTCGGCCGGTGCCGCAGCGAGATCCAGCGCGGCGACAGTTCGCCGCCGTCGAAGTCCTCGTGGTACCCGCCAGCGTCGGGGGAGGGGGCGAGCGCGGGCGGGCTGCCGGCGGGGGCGGCCATGACCTCCTCGACCGGGTCGACCACAGGCCAACCGTCCACCCACCGTACCGGCGCCAGAAAGGTCTCCCGACCGAGCACGTGGTACGGCGGCCACTGGCCCTTGGCGCGAATGCCGAGCAGGACCATCCACCAACTGCCGTCTCCGGCCTGGACGAGGTCGGCGTGGCCGGTGGCCTGCACCGTACGCCTCATGCCGCGTTGGGTGAGGAAGGGGTTCACCGGCCCCGGCTCGAACGGCCCCCGGTACTGCGGGACCGGGCGATGGAGATCGCGTGCCCGGTGTGGGTCCCGCCTTCGGAGACGAGCAGGTACCACCATTCGCCGATCCGGTACAGGTGCGGGGCCTCGGGGTACTGCCCACCGGTGCCGGACCACATCGGCACCGGCCCTTCCAGGACGGTGCCGGCCTGCGGATCGACGCGATAGGACTCCCCGACACGGTCAACCAACAGTCACCGTTGTCGTCCCAGGCCAGCGACGGGTCGACGTGCGGCAGGTCGAAGTAGACCGGGTCCGACCACGGTCCGGCCGGGTCGACGGCGGTGACGAGCAGGTGCCGGCCGAGGGTGACGTCAGTGGTGATCATCCAGAACCGGCCGTCGTGGTGCCGGATCGTCGGCGCGAAGATGCCGCGCGAGGCGTGCGTGTCCGGCGGGAGCCGCAACTGGCCGGGGCGGTCGAGCACGTTGCCGATCTGCTGCCAGTTCACCAGGTCCCGGCTGTGGAAGATCGGTACGCCCGGAAAGTACTCGAAGCTCGAACAGACCAGGTAGTAGTCGTCGCCGACGCGGCAGATACTCGGATCGGGATGGAAGCCCGAGAGCACCGGGTTCCGGAACGTGGTCGAGGGGGCCGTCATGCCGACCGATGCTATGCACCTCGGTGCCGGCCTCGTCAGTTCCGGACGGGGCCCGATCAGCCGTAGCCTGTCGATGTCGGTGATCCCCGAGTAGGCCGGCCCCTGGGGCGCGGGCACAGTTCATTGACTGCCGTCCAACTGTCGTCGTACCGTCGCAGCGTCAGCCATCGATGATGGGCATGGCGACCGAGCCGGCGCCGTGTCCGCCGGGCGACTTCTCGGGCACGGTCGCCGGGCGAGATGGGCCGCGATGGCCGGGATCAGCGCCCCCGGCGCGATCCGGGCCACGCACACGCCGCTGCCGGCTGCCGCCTCCGTAGGCGATCACGAACCGCACGTCGGATCCGCCGCCGTCGTGACCGCGAACAGTCCCGGCTGCCCACGTGGCGGCCAGGACTGAAGGAGGACCAATGGTGAAACGTACCCGCCTCGCCCTGCTCGCCGCCGCGGTGGCCAGCACTGTCGTCACCGCCGTCGTCGGGGTCGCGGTCGCCCACGCCGCCACCGTCGCCTGCGCGGTGCGGTACACGGTCTCCGCCCAGTGGTCGGGCGGATTCACCGCCGACGTGACCATCACCAACCTCGGCGATCCGGTGCCGTCGTGGCGTCTGACCTGGGCCTACGCTGCCGGACAGCGGGTGACCCAGGCCTGGAACGCGACCGTGACGCAGGATCTCACGCAGGTGACCGCGGCGAACATGTCGTACAACGGCGCGATCGGCCTCAACGGCACCGCCAACTTCGGTTTCAGCGGCTCGTGGAGCGGCAGCAACCCGGTGCCGACCGCGTTCGCGCTCAACGGGGTGACCTGTACCGGCTCCGGCAACCCCGGTCCGACCCCGACGCCGACCCGCACCACTCCGCCACCGGTGCCCGACTATCCCCCCACCGGGCGGCTGTGTGACAGCGACGATTCGATCGAGATCGGCAAGTACTGGATTCCCAACAACCAGTGGGGCGCCACCGGTGCCACCGGCAGCCAGTGCATCTGGTCCAACGGAGGCCCGGGGAACCCCATCTACTGGGGGACCAGCTACACGTGGAGCGGCGATCCGAGCAGCGTCAAGTCGTACGCGGCGGCGATCCTCGGCTGGCACTGGGGTTGGCGGCGGCCGAACACCGGGCTGCCGGTGCAGCTCAGCGCGAACCGTGACGTCACCACCAACTGGCGCTTCAATGTCACCGCCAACGGTGCCTCGAACATGAATGTCGCGTACGACATGTGGTTCCACCCGATGGCCAACCCGGGTTCGGCGGACCAGCCCACCGACGAACTGATGATCTGGCTCTACCGTTCCAACGCGTCGCCGGCCGGCAGCCGCCAGGGCACCGTCACCATCGCGGGTACCACCTGGGAGGTCTGGCGTGGCTACGTGGGCACCTGGGACGTCTACTCCTACGTGCGGACCAGCAACACCACGAGCGCGACCCTCAACATCCGTGACTTCACGAACGACGTGGTCTCCCGGGGCTGGATGAGCAGCTCGAAGTACCTGACAAGCGTCCAGGCGGGACCGGAGATCTTCACCGGCAGCGGCGAGGTCAACACGACGTTGTACCAGGTAACCGTCGGCTGAATCGGACCGGACGGTGCTGATCGAAGGACATCGTTGACCGCTACCGTTAACACTCTTTAAGATTTGGCTGCCTCGAGGAACCCAGCACCCGTACGCCACGGCCGGTCATCGGCGGCTCCACAACGACCGGCCGTGGCGGCACGGCACCCTCACCTGCCACGGGAAGGTCCTCGATGTCCTCACCATGTCCCCGGCCGCGCTCGGCCCTGGCCGCCGGTCTGCTCGCGCTGGTCACCGCCGGTGCCACCCTCGCCGTCACCCCGACCGCCGCGCAGGCGGTGGTGCTGCCCGACAACTTCAAGAGCGTGGGCTACCTGCCGTCCTGGACCGGCAACGTCAACTCGGTGCAGTACACCAAGCTCACCCACATCAACTACGCCTTCGTGCTGCCGAACAGCAACGGCACCCTGCGCCCGGTGGAGAACCCGAGCAAGCTCACCTCCCTGGTGTCGCTGGCCCGGGCGAACAACGTGAAGGTCTCCATCGCCATCGGCGGCTGGAACGACGGTGACGACTCCGCCTTCGAGGCCCTCGCGGCCAACGCCGGCACCCGCACCACATTCGTCAACAACGTGGTCAGCTTCGTCAACCAGTACGGCCTCGACGGCGTCGACATGGACTGGGAGTACCCGGACCCGGGCGCCTCGGCCAACAACTTCAGCCTGCTGATGCAGCAGTTGAGCAACGCGTTGCGCCCGCAAGGCAAGCTGCTCACCGCGGCGGTCGTCGCGGAGGGCTACTACCGCGACGGCGTACCCACGTCGGTCTTCAGCCACGTCGACTTCCTCAACATCATGGCGTACGACGGTGGCAGCCCACACGCCAACTACGACTGGTCGATCAACGCGGTGAACGGCTGGAAGGCCCGGGGCCTGCCGGCCAGCAAGGCCATCCTCGGCGTGCCCTTCTACAGCCGGCCCGGCTACTACACCTACACCCAGCTCGTCGGCCTGGATCCGGCCAACGCCAATCGGGACTGCACCACCGTGGGCGGCGCCCAGCAGTGCTACAACGGCGTACCGACGGTCAAGCGCAAGACCCAGTGGGCGATGGCGAACGCCGGCGGCATGATGAACTGGGAACTCACCCAGGACACCGGCGGCTCGACCTCGCTGGTCAGCGCGATCTACGACACCGTGACGGGTGGCTCCCCGCCGCCGACCGGCCGGACCGGTCAGATCACCGGCATCGCCGGCAAATGCGTCGACGTCGCCGCCGCCAGCACCGCCAACGGCACCGCGATCCAGCTCTACACCTGCAACGGCACCAACGCGCAGCGCTGGACCGTGGCCGGCGACGGCACCCTGCGTGCCCTCGGCAAGTGCCTGGACGTGACCAGCGCCGGCACCGCCAACGGCACCCCGATCCAACTCTGGGACTGCAACGGCACCGGCGCCCAGGTCTGGCAGGCCCAGTCCAACGGCACGCTGCGCAACCCGGCGTCGAACAGGTGTCTCGACGCCACCGGCAACAGCTCCGCCGACGGCACCCGGCTCCAGATCTGGGACTGCTTCGGCGGCGCCAACCAGGTCTGGCGTCTGCCGGCCTGAGGCACCGCGAGTTCCGACCGGCGGCCGGCCTCGTGAGGCGCAGGCCGGCCGCCCTCGGTGTCACTCTCTGTGCCGATGGTCGGCGCCGTCGCGATTGTCGACGAAACGTGAGGTCGTCGCCGACCCTCGGGTATGCCCTCAGCCGCGAGGGGGTACTGGGATGGGGTGGCGAAGAGTAACTGATCGTGATGGGCTGCGAACGGCCCGCAGCGGGTCATCCAGCGGCTGAGGCTGGCCCACAGGGGCCAGCCAGGTAGCGGTGGCGGCGGGGTGGTTGGGCCTACGTGGTAAGCATGCTCCGGGCCTGGGCGAGACCACCCACCAGCTCGCGCAGCGCCGCGACGATCGCCGCTTCGAGGTCCGGGCTCAGCCGGCTGACCGGCACCGAGACGCTCACCGCGTCGACCGCCGGGCGGGCCAGCGGTACGGCCATCGCGACGCAGCGGATGCCCTCGGCGTTCTCCTCCCGGTCGACGGCGTGGCCGGTGGTCCGCACCGCTGCCAGGGCGGCGTGCAGGGCCTCGGGGTCGGTGACCGTGTGTGGGGTGAGGCGGGCCAGCGGCCAGGTCAGCATCCGGTCGACGTCGGCGTCCGGATGCTCGGCCAGCAGGGCCTTGCCCAGCGCGGTCGCGTGCGCCGGCAGCCGGCGGCCGATCGCGCTGTACAGCCGCAGCCGGTGCACCGACTCCCGTTTGGCGAGGTAGACGACTTGGTCACCGTCGAGTCGACCGAGGTGGACGGCTTCGCCGAAGCGGCGGGACAACTCGTCGAGCACACCGGACAGCAGGCCGACCAGGTCGTCCCCGTCCAGGTAGGCGGCGCCGACCCGCAGCGCCCGCAGGCCGAGGCGGAACCGGTTGCCGCTCTCGTCGGTCTGCACCCAGCCGCGACCGACAAGCGTCCGGAGCAGGCCGTGCAGGCTGCTCTTCGGTATGCCGAGGGCGCGGGCCAGGTCGCCCAGCGCCCAGGGCTGTGGCTGCTCGGCGAGCAGTTCGAGCAGGTCGAGGGTGCGTCCGGCCGACTTCACGGGCTGGAAATCCTCGGGCACGGTGGGCACGCGGCCACTCTAGCGAAGGGCGTACCCCTCCAGTAAGGTCACGTACGTGACCGACGTTCATAGTTCTGAACATTTGCCTGTCGGTCGGGTGCTGCCGGTGGTGGTGCTCGACGACGCGCGGCACGCCGACCCGCTCGGTGACGCCCTGGTCAAGGGTGGTCTGGCCGCGGTCGAGGTGACCCTGCGTACCGCCGCCGGGCTGGACGCCATCGCGGCGCTCGCGGCCCGCGACGACCTGACCGTCGGAGCGGGCACGGTGCTCACCGTCGAGCAGGCCGAGCGGGCGATCGGGGCCGGCGCCCGGTTCGTCGTGACCCCCGGCTTCGCGCCGGCCGTGGTCCGCGCCTGCCGACAGGCCGGCGTGCCGGTAGTGCCCGGAGCGGCCACCGCGACCGAGATCCAGATGGCCCTCGACGCCGGCCTGAACGTGGTCAAGTTCTTCCCCGCCCAGCAGCTCGGTGGCGCCGCGATGATCAAGGCTCTCGCGGCGCCGTTCCGCGACGTCCGGTTCATCCCCACGGGTGGGATCACCGCCGCGGTGATCGCCGACTACCTGGCCCTGCCGGCGGTCCTGGCCGTCGGGGCGAGCTGGATGGTCTCGGCCGACCTGATCGCCGGCGAGCAGTGGGACGAGATCGCCACCCGTACCCGGGCGGCACTGGCGGCGGCCGGAGGTGCGGTGTGAGTGCGGTGGAGCCTCGGCCGAAGGCCGACTGCCGGTACGACCTGGTTTCGCTCGGTGAGGTCATGCTGCGGCTCGACCCCGGTGCGGGGCGGGTCCGCACCGCCCGCCAGTTCCGGGTCTGGGAAGGTGGCGGCGAATACAACGTCGCCCGGGGCCTGCGCCGCTGCTTCGGCCTGCGCACCGCCGTGGTCACCGCGTTCGCCCGCAACGAGGTCGGCCTGCTGCTGGAGGACCTGATCCTTCAGGGCGGCGTCGACACCAGCCTGATCACCTGGCTGCCGTACGACGGGATCGGCCGCACCGTCCGCAACGGACTGAACTTCACCGAGCGCGGCTTCGGCGTCCGTGGCGCGGTCGGCACCTCCGACCGGGGCCACTCCGCGGCCAGCCAGCTCAAGCCGGACGACGTCGACTGGGACCACCTCTTCGGCACGCTCGGGGTGCGGTGGCTGCACACCGGCGGCATCTACGCCGCCCTGTCCGACACGGCCGCGCAGACCGCCGAGGCCGCGATGACCGCCGCCCGTCGGCACGGCACCCTCGTCTCGTACGACCTGAACTACCGACCCAGCCTCTGGAAGGCCGTCGGTGGCCAGGAGCGGGCGCGGGAGGTGAACACCCGGCTCGCCGGCCTGGTGGACGTCATGATCGGCAACGAGGAGGACTTCACCGCCTGCCTGGGCTTCCCGGTGCCGGACACGGACATCCACAGCGGTGCGCTGGACGCCGGCAACTTCAAGGCGATGATCGAGGCGGTCGTGCGGGCGTACCCCAACTTCAAGGTGGTGGCGACCACCCTGCGCGGGGTACGCAGCGCGACGGTGAACGACTGGGGCGCGGTGGCCTGGGCCCGCGGTGCGTTCGCCGAGGCCACCCACCGACCCGGCCTGGAGATCCTGGACCGGGTCGGTGGCGGTGACAGCTTCGCCTCCGGGCTGATCTACGGCCTGCTCGAACGCGACGGCGACCTGGCCGCCGCGGTGGAGTACGGTGCCGCCCACGGCGCGCTGGCGATGACCACGCCGGGCGACACGTCGATGGCCAGCCTGGCCGAGGTGGAGGCGTTGGTGCGCGGAGCCGGCGCCCGGGTGCAACGCTGACCCTGTCGCTTCGGACGTTCGTGTTCGGTTGGCGTCAGTGCGGAAATTGACACACATGTTGTGGTCCCGGCCGGGCGGCCGAACGATGAGTTACATGAGTGACAAGTCATTCGATTGACCGACCTCCGGAGAGGAGTGCCGGTCATGCCGGACGAATTCATCATGGGTGTACCCGAGGACCTTCGCTTCGATGTCATCGAGCTGCTGCCCCCGGAAGCGCTCGCCAGCCTTGCGCGAGAACCCTATTCCAGGGAGCTTCTCTGGGAGTACTTCCAGAAGGCCGACGTCTACTTTGTCGACAGGCCCCGCGATGTGGAGGATCGGAGGTCGGTCGACGAGCTGATCGACGGCCTCCGGGACAATCTCTATTTCCGGGGGCCTGGCAACGAGAAGCTGAACAGACTGTTCTACAAGACGCTCATCAGGCTGCCGAGCTGGGTGCCACGGCCGGACGGCGGAGAGCGGGGCGACCAGGTCGAATTCGTGGCTGCCTGCGTCAGTGGCGGAATCCCGCGAAGCTCCGACGCGATCAACCGCCGGGAGGCGCTTGAGGAGTTCGCGAAGACCGCCATCCGGCTGAACCTCTTCTCGTACTCCGACACGGGCGAGCGGTATCCGGACCAGGACCTGTCGAGGGTCATCGACGCCTGGGCCAGCGGCAAGATCGTGTACCTGTTCAACCCGGAGCAGCCCGGCAACTAGCCTGGTTTCAGGTCCAGCGGACGGTAGACGCCGCACCGGGACCGGACCGGTCCGTTCAGGGGAGCAGATCGGTCCGGGCGGCACCGGTGGCCGGGTCGAACGGGTAGGACAGGTGCTGGTGCACCAGTTGCCAACCGCCGTCGCGTCGGGCGAAGACCCGGGTACCGCGCGACCAGCTCTCGACTGTCTCGGCACCGGGCGGCGTGACCCGTACCCGGTTCAGGCCCCAGGCGACGGCGAGATCCCCGTCGACCACGAGCGTCTGGTCGGGCACCGCCCAGCTCACCGCTCCGTCGCCCGAGGCGTCGAGGCCGGCCCGGCAGATCTCGCGTACCGCCGGTTCGCCGACGTACCGCAGCGGCGCCTCGTGCTCGTACGACACCACATCGTCGGCGATCGGCTCCATCAGCGCGGCGAGGTCCTTCGCCGCTGTCGCGGCGAACCACCGCTCGTGCAGGTCGTGCAGCTCCCGCTCATCGGCTGCGGTATCCGGGTCGGGTGTCGGGTCGAGCGCGAACGAGTGATGCTCGTGGGTGACCACCCAGCGGTCGTCCTGGCGGCGTAGGCCCAGGGTGAGGCGCAACCGCCGGTCAGGTGCCTCGGTCAGGTCCGCCGGTGTGCCACAGCGCAGCAAGGCGTACGCGAACGCCACGTCGGCACCGGCGGTAACGTCGAGCGACTCGATGTCGAACGACGCGCCTTGGGCCTGCCACCGGAAGAACGGAAGCCAGGTCTGCCGGTAGGCGTCGATTCCGCGTACCCCCTGCTGTGGTGGCGGCACGTCGAACATCACGATGTCCTGGGCGTGGTCGGCGAGCACCGTGGCGAGATCCCCCTGGTGTACCGCCCTGGCCCAACGTTCGATCAGCTCGCGGATCTGTTCTTCATCGGTGGTCATGCTCGGCACGGTCCTTCCGGGGGTTGATCGGCTCCGTTACACCTACAACCCCGGCCGGAGCGGAAACTCACCGCCGGACGGCGGTTTCGTCATCGGAAAGTCGGTCGGGCAGGCCGAAGGCCGAGAACGGGGCGTCGAGGAAGGAGACCACCTCGGTGACCCGGGCACCGTCGAGCGCCAGCAGGTCCAGGCCCGCCGGCAGGTAACTCCGTCGGGCGTCGTCCCACAGGTACGTGCCGAACGCGAGCTGCCCGTTGGCCCGGGCGGGCAGGAACCGCCAACGGTGCGACAGCACCGCCTCGACCAGGAAGTCACGGATCGCGGCGCGGCCCTCGTACCAGACCCGCTGCGGCGGCATCGAGTACCGCGCCGCGTCGGTCAACATCGCCACCAGGGTCTCGACGTCGCCGCCCTCCCAGGCTGCCGCGTACCGCCGGGCCAGGTCCTGCCGTGCCGGGTCACCGAGCGTGCCCAGGGTCCGTTGCTGGGTCCGGTCCGGCAGCCGGTCCGCGAGCACCGCGCGAGCCCGTCGCAGGGCGCTGTTGACCGCCACGACTGTGGTGCCCAGCAGGTCGGCGACCTCGCGTGCCGGGAAGTCGAGCACGTCGCGCAGCAGCAGGACGGCACGTTGCCGGGCCGACAGGTGTTGCAGTGCGGCGACGAACGCCAGCTCCACACTCTCCCGGGCGATCACCCGCGCCGCCGGGTCCAGGTGGTCGGCCCAGGCCATCAACCGATCCGGGTACGGCTGCAACCACGCCACCTCGGCCGCCGCATCCGGACGCAGGGCGGCGGGCAGTTCACGGCGGCGTCGTCGCTCGGCCAGTGTCAACGCCCGGTTCGTCGCGATCCGGTACAGCCAGGGCCGGATCCCGGCGTGATCGTCGAGGCGGTCCAGCGCGCGCCAGGCCCGATCCAGCGTCTCCTGTACCGCGTCCTCCGCCTCGTGCAGCGAACCCAGGATCCGGTAGCAGTGCGCCCGCAACTCGTCCCGCACCGGCCCGACGAGACGACCGAAGGCCACACCGTCACCGGCCCGCGCCGCCGCCAGTAGCTCCGCGTCCGACCCGTCCGCCCGGCGCGGTCGCTGCCAAGGCGTCCGATCAGGCTCCACACCGGCACGGTACGCCGGCCGAACCTCGGCGTGTCACTCCACCTGCCGGCCCGCCGGACCCGGGACGCGTCGGTCGTGCGACGATGCGCCCTGTGTTGATCGCTGCTGGCCAGCGGCGGCCGGTGGGCCGGTCCGCCGGGGGCCTTGTCGACAATCCGGACCGGTCGAGGGCACGCTCCTTCGGCCGGGGCGGACGGCCGTGCGTCTGGTGACCCGACGGCCCGCGTGGCAGCGACGCGGCGACCGTTTCCGACACCCCGCGCAGATGATCGCCGTGGGATTCGCCGGTGCGGTCGCAGTGGGCACCGGTCTGCTGTCCCTGCCCTGGGCAACCCGATCGGGAGATTCCCCCGAGCTGGTGGACGCGTTGTTCACCGCCACCTCGGCGGTGTGCGTCACCGGCCTGGTCACGGTCGACACCGGCAGCTACTGGTCCGGCTTCGGGCAGGCGGTCATCCTGCTGCTCATCCAGATCGGCGGCCTCGGGATCATGACCCTGGCCACGCTGTTCACCGTGCTGCTGTCCCGTCGGCTCGGGCTACGTGCCCGCTTCCTCGCCCAGGCGGAGACCAAGAGCCTCAACCTGGGCGACATACGCGGCGTGGTGCGTCGCATCGTCGTGTTCAGCCTGGTCAGCGAGGCCGTGGTGGCCACGCTGCTCACCATCCGGTTCGCCACCACGTACCAGCGCCCGTTCGGCGCCGCGCTCTACGAGGGCGTCTTTCACGCGATCTCCGCGTTCAACAACGCCGGCTTCTCCACGTACGCGGACAACCTGATGGGGTACGTGACCGATCCCTGGATCACCCTGACCGTCGCGGCGGCGGTCATCCTCGGTGGCCTCGGCTTCCCGGTCGTGTTCGAACTGGTCCGCACCTGGCGCCGCCCGGCGTACTGGTCGGTGACGACCCGGATAACCGTCGCGCTGACCGTGGCGCTGCTGGCCCTCGGTACGGCGGTCTTCACCCTCGCCGAGTACTCGAACCCGGGCACGTTCGGCCCGCTCGGTGGTCCGCAGAAGCTGCTCGCCGGATTCTTCGCCTCCGCGATGACCCGTACCGCCGGTTTCAACAACGTCGACATCGGTGCCATGCGCCCGGAGAGCCTGCTCGCCAGCGACGTGCTGATGTTCATCGGCGGCGGCAGCGCGGGCACGGCCGGCGGCATCAAGGTCACCACCTTCGGGCTGCTCGCCTTCGTCCTGTGGTCCGAAATGCGGGGCGAGACCCAGGTCAACGTCGGCCACCGGCGGATTCCGGCCAGCAACCAGCGGCAGGCCCTCGCGATCGTCCTGCTCGGCGCCGGTGCGGTCGCCGTGGCCACCTTCATCCTCCTGGCCATCACCCCGTACCGGCTCGACGCGGTCCTGTTCGAGGTGGTGTCGGCCTTCGGCACCGTCGGCCTGTCCACCGGCATCACCGCTGACCTGCCACCACAGGCCGACGTGCTGCTCGTACTGCTGATGTTCGCCGGCCGGATCGGACCGCTCACGTTGGCCTCCGCGCTGGCGCTGCGGGACCGTAACCGGCGTTTCGAGCTACCCGAGGAGAGGACGATCGTTGGCTGACATCCGTAACGAGCCGGTCGTCGTGATCGGTCTGGGCCGCTTCGGCAGCGCGCTGGCTCTCGAACTGGCCAAGCGGGGCACCGAGGTGCTCGCCATCGACAGCCAGCCGAAGATCGTGCAGAGCATGGTGGGGCAGCTTCCGCACGTGATCACCGCCGACTCGACCGACATCGAGGCGCTGCGGCAGCTCGGCGTGGGCGACTTCCACCGGGCGGTGGTGGCGATCGGCACCGACATCCAGGCCAGCATCCTGACCACCAGCCTGCTCGCCGAACTCGGCATCCCCGACATCTGGGCCAAGGCCATCACTGGGCAGCACCGCAACATCCTGACCCGCGTGGGCGCCCATCACGTGATCGCGCCCGAGCACGACATGGGCGAACGCACCGCCCATCTGCTCACCGGCCGCATCCTCGACTACGTGGAGGTGGACGCCGACTTCGCCGTCATCAAGACCAAACCGCCGGGCGACGTGGTGGGCATGCCGCTGCGCGAGTCCCGGCTGCGCAGCCGGTGGGGGGTGACCGTGGTGGCGGTGAAGCCGGAAGCGGCCGTCGGTGGACGACGGCCCGGTTTCACCCACGCCACCCCCGACACCGTGCTGAGCTACGGAGACCTGATCCTGGTGGTCGGCCCGGTCGACAACGTCGAGAGGTTCGCCGCCGCCGAGTGACGTGGACCGACCACGAGCGCGCGTTGGCGACGCGACCGGCTTGTTACCCCGGATTGTCGGACTTGGCGGCTATCCTCACGCGTCGTGACCGCACAGCTGAACGAGATGCCGCCCGACCTGCTGGACTTGTTTGCGGACGCCGCTGCTCGCCCCCGGACGTTGTCCGTTCCGCTGCCGCCCGGCCGGACGGTCCGCGGCGATGAGGGCGACGCCGACCGGCCGACGCTGTGGCTCAGCGATGAACCGGCTCCGGCTGGGCTGTGGCCGCGATTGCACGCCGCCCACCAGCAGTCAGGGTTGTGGCCGTTGCTGCTGGACGGCTACGACGGTGAGCCGACGCGGCCCTGGGAGGACGGCGAGTTCTGGCCCGGGCGCGGGTCGTCGCCGGCCGAACATGATCCGGAGCGGCTGCTCGCCGGTTGGTGGGCCGACCAGACGGCCCCCTACGACGGTGACGACGAGCTGTCCAACGACCGGCGGGCCGCCGTCGCCGCCCCGTACGGGCGGGACTGGCCGGGGCTGGCGCCGCCCGGCGAGCCGTGGACGACGCCGGAGCGACACGCGGACCACTGGGCCGAGCAGCTGACGCTGGCCCAACCGGCGATGCGCCTCGGCCTGGTCCCCGCCGAGCGGGGCAGCGACGCCCTGGCCGTCCTCGGCTGGCAGGGCGCGATCAACCACACCGCCGATCCCGGCCGGTTGTCGGCCGTGCTGCGTAGCTGGGAGGATCGGTTCGGGGTCCGGGTGATCGGGGTCGGTTTCGCCGAGCTGTACCTGAGCGTCGCCGCGCCTCCGGAGCACACCACCGAGGCGTTGCGGGTGGCCGCCGAGCATTTCGCCTTCTGCCCAGACAACGTCTGGCAGGGGCAGCGGCCGTGCACCCTGGCCGCGTACGCCGAACGTATCGTCGACGCGCCGACCTGGGCGTTCTGGTGGGACTGACCCGGGTGGTCCTCAGTGGGCGGGATCGCCCTGACCGGGCAGCGTGAGCGTCACCAGGAAGGCCGCGTGGTCGGTCGTCCGTTCCATGCTGACCGACCTGGTGGACTCGATCGGCAGGTCCGCCGTGGCCATGAACTGCTGCACCCCGCCGTCGTGCCGGTGCCGGTAGTCCGCCGGTACGCAGGAGCGCACGTCGGGTGTGCCACCCTGCCGCAGGTTGAGGTCGCCGCTGACCACCGTGGGCAGGTAGCGACCGTCGGCGTGCAGTTGCGGGATCGCCGTGCCGACCAGGTGGGAGCACTGGGCGAGGGCCAGGGTCGAGCTGGTGTACGCCAGGTGGGTGGTGCAGGCGAAGAAGAGGGTGCGGGCCTCGACGCAGAGCCAGGCCCGTTGCTCGGGGTCGGCCGGGTCCTGTGCCGGGTAGATCCCGGCGTGCACCTCGTGTTCGCCGGCGGGCGCCGCGATGTGGGTCAGCACTCCGACGCCGTATTGCTGCCCGTTGACGCAGCGGTACGGCTCACCGGTGCGGCCGTTTCGCGCCGGCTGGAAGGCGGCCACCACCGTGCCGGCGTGCACGTCCGTCATCACCCGTTCCAGGGTGTCCACGTCGCCGGAGCAGATCTCGTTGAGGGTGACGACGTCGGGGGTTTCGGCCCGGATCACCTCGGCGGCCCGAGCCACCGCGCGACCCGTGTAGCACCCGGTGGCCATGCCGCTGTTGCACAGGTTCAGTTGGAGCACCCGCAGCGGTGCGGGCGCGACCGGTGCGACGACGGAGCAGCCGGCCAGCAGTACGGCGACCGAGACCAGGGCGGCGGCGGCCACCAGTGGCCGGGGAACTGTCGGACGAGAAACCATGCACCAGCCCTGGGCTCGCGGAGGGGCTGAAAGTGTATCCGTACCGGCGGGACGGCGCTCAGGTCCGCAACGGGTACGGGATGAAGGTGCTGCGGTTCTCGTCCAAGTCCAGTTGCCGACTGATCGGGGGCGCGGCCCGCTGCGGACAGGTCATCCGCTCGCAGGTCTTGCAGCCCGGCCCGATCGGGGTCGCGGCCTCGGCCGCGTGCAGGTCCATCCCGGTGGAGTAGACCAGCCGGCTGGCGTGCCGCACCTCGCAGCCCAGCCCGATGGCGTACACCTTGCCGGGTTGGCCGTAGCCGCCGTGGTGGCGGGTGATGGTGCGGGCGATCCACAGGTAACGTTGCCCGTCCGGCATGGCGGCGACCTGGGTGACCACCCGCCCCGGCGCACCGAACGCCTCGTACACCGTCCACAACGGACAGGTGCCGCCGGTACGCGAGAACGGAAAGCCGGTGGCCGACTGTCGTTTCGACATGTTGCCGGCCCGGTCGACCCGGACGAAGGAGAACGGCACGCCGCGCGCCCGGGGCCGCTGCAACGTGCTGAGCCGGTGGCAGACCGTCTCCCAGCCCATCGCGTAGTGCTGGGTGAGCAGGTCGATGTCGTACCGACGCTGCTCGGCGGCGGCCAGGAAGTGTTCGTACGGCAGCAGCAGCGCCGCCGCGAAGTAGTTGGCCAGGCCGACCCGGGTGAGGATCTGGGTCTGCACGTCGTCGAACTCCTCCGACTCGACGATTTCGTCGATGACGTCGGCGAACTCCAGCAGTGCGATCTGCGCCGCCATCCGCATCGCCTCCTGCCCGGCGCGCAGCGACGTGGACAGGTGCAGGGTCCGGGTCTGCGGGCGGTACCGGTGCAGCTCACCACCGAGTGCGGCGGCGTCCTCGCGGGCGACGTGCACGCCGTGCCGTTGCGCCAGCCGGTCGCGGAGCAGGGCGCGGACCTCGCCGCGGCGCAGCGCCATCCGTCCGGCCAGCCGCTCGGCCTCCTCGTCGAGATCCGGCACGTAGTTCTGCCGCCGGTAGAAGAACTCGGTGACCTGGTCGTGCGGGCTGCGGCCGATCCGCTCGCGGTCACCGACCAACTCGGCGAGCTGTTCGTCGGCCTGCTGGTAGCGCCGGTGCAGCTCGATGACCGCCGCCGCCACCTCCGGCAGCCGGGTGGCCAGTTCGGTGAGTTCGGTCAGGCCGGCACGTCCGGGCAGCGCCTCGCGTAGCCCGGCGACCAGCCGAGGGGTGTCGTGCGCGGCGAACACGGTCGGGTCGACGCCGAACAGTTCGGTGATGCGTAACAGCACCGGCACGGTCAGTGGCCGGCTGTCGTGCTCGATCTGGTTGAGATAGCTCGGGGAGATGCTGAGGTGCCGGGCCAGCTCCGTCTGGCTCAGCCCGCGCTCCTCGCGCATCCGGCGCAGCCGCGCGCCGGCGAACGTCCTGGCGACCGCCCTCACCTCCCTGCTCCGTCGACCGGGTCCGGCCACATTAGCACTGCTGCGAATAGCCGCTTTCACAACTTCGCAGAATCGCCCGTCGACTTTTCAATAATTGGCTTTTTCCGTCCCTCGACCGCCTCCGGCCTGGCATGTGACCGTTGGCTGCACACCCGGCGGCCCGGCGTCTCGCGCAGCGTCACCAGGTGACGACGGAATTCGAAGGGAATGAGAAACGATGGTTACCGCGGTCGAGCAGTTGCAGCACGAATGGGACACCAACCCTCGCTGGCGGGGTGTGCGACGCAGCTACCGCGCCGAGGACGTGGTGCGGTTGCGTGGCGCGATCCAGGAGGAGCACACCCTGGCCCGGCACGGCGCGAACCGGCTGTGGCGGTTGCTGAACAGCGAGGACTACATCCACGCCCTCGGTGCCCTCACCGGCAACCAGGCCGTGCAGATGGTCCGCGCCGGGCTCAAGGCGATCTACCTGTCCGGCTGGCAGGTGGCCGCCGACGCGAACCTGGCCGGGCACACCTACCCCGACCAGAGCCTGTACCCGGCCAACTCGGTGCCCGCGGTGGTGCGTCGGATCAACAACGCCCTGCTGCGTGCCGCGCAGATCACCACCGCCGAGGGTGACCCGTCCGGCATCGACTGGCTGGCACCGATCGTCGCCGACGCCGAGGCCGGCTTCGGTGGCGTGCTCAACGCGTACGAGCTGATGAACGCGATGATCGCGGCCGGGGCCGCCGGCGTGCACTGGGAGGACCAGCTCGCCAGCGAGAAGAAGTGCGGTCACCTCGGCGGGAAGGTCCTCATCCCCACCGGCCAGCACATCCGCACCCTGGAGGCGGCGCGGCTGGCCGCCGACGTGGCGGGCGTGCCGTCGGTGGTCATCGCCCGTACCGACGCCCAGGCCGCCACCCTGCTCACCACCGACGTCGACGAGCGGGACCAGCCGTTCGTCACCGGCGAGCGCACCGCCGAGGGCTTCTACCGGGTCCGTAACGGCGTCGAGCCGTGCATCGCCCGTGGCCTGGCGTACGCGCCGCACGCCGACCTGCTCTGGATGGAGACCAGCACCCCGGACCTGGAGGTCGCCCGCCGCTTCGCCGAGGCGATCAAGGAGCAGTACCCGGACCAGCTGCTCGCCTACAACTGCTCGCCGTCGTTCAACTGGCGCAAGCACCTCGACGACGCGACCATCGCCAAGTTCCAGCGGGAACTGGGCCACATGGGGTACAAGTTCCAGTTCATCACCCTGGCCGGCTTCCACGCCCTCAACTACTCGATGTTCGACCTCGCCCGGGGCTACGCGACCGACGGCATGTCGGCGTACGTCTCGCTTCAGGAGCGGGAGTTCGCGGCCGAGCCGGCCGGCTACACCGCGGTCAAGCACCAGCGCGAGGTGGGTACCGGTTACTTCGACCTGATCAGCACGGTGCTCAACCCGGCCGCCGAGACCACCGCGCTGCGTGGCTCCACCGAAGAGGAGCAGTTCGCATGAGATACGAGATCATCGGCCCGATGGCCGAACGCTTCGACGAGGTCCTCACCGATGCGGCGCTGGACTTCCTGGTCGCGCTGGACAGCGAGTTCGCCGCCCGTCGGGTGGCCCTGCTGGACACCCGCCGGGCCCGTCGCGACCGCTACGCCACCGGCCAGCTGCCCGACTTCCTGCCGGAGACCGCCGCGGTCCGCGACGACCCGACCTGGCAGGTGGCGGCGCCCGCACCCGGCCTGGAGGACCGGCGAGTCGAGATCACCGGGCCGCCGGACCGCAAGATGACCATCAACGCGTTGAACTCCGGCGCCAAGGTGTGGCTCGCCGACTTCGAGGACGCCACCGCGCCGACCTGGCAGAACGTCATCAGCGGCCAGCTCAACCTGATCGACGCCCTGGACCGCCGGATCGACTTCACCGACGCGCGTGGCAAGCGGTACGCGCTCGGCGACGACCTGGCCACGATCGTGGTGCGGCCGCGCGGTTGGCACCTGGTGGAGAAGGGCATCGTGGTCGACGGTCGACCGATCTCGGCCAGCCTGGTCGACTTCGGGCTGTACCTGTTTCACTGCGCCCGTCGGCAGCTCGACGCCGGCAAGGGCCCGTACTTCTACCTGCCGAAGCTGGAGAGCCACCGCGAGGCGCGGTTGTGGAACGACATCTTCGTCTTCGCCCAGCGCTACCTCGGGCTGCCGCAGGGCACCATCCGGGCCACCACGCTCATCGAGACGATCACCGCCGCGTTCGAGATGGAGGAGATCCTCTACGAGCTGCGCGAGCACTCGGCGGGCCTGAACGCCGGGCGGTGGGACTACATCTTCAGCATCATCAAGAACTTCGGCCAGTGGCCGGACTTCGTCCTGCCGGATCGCGCCGAGGTGACGATGACCGTGCCGTTCATGCGGGCGTACACCGAACTGCTGGTGCGCACCTGTCACCGACGTGGCGCGCACGCGATCGGCGGGATGGCCGCCTTCGTCCCGGCTCGTGACCCGCAGGTCAACGAGATGGCGTTGAGCAAGGTGCGGGCGGACAAGCAGCGCGAGGCCGGTGACGGCTTCGACGGCTCCTGGGTCGCCCACCCCGGCCTGGTGGCGACCTGCCGCGAGGTCTTCGACGCGGTGCTGGGCGAGCGCCCGAACCAGCTCGACCGGCGTCGTGACGAGGTGACGGTGACCGCCGCCGAGCTGCTCTCGGTGGACAAGACCCCGGGACAGGTCACCGAGGCGGGGGTGCGCGCCAACGTCGCGGTGGCGCTGCGCTACATCGACGCCTGGCTCGGCGGCGCGGGCGCGGTGGCGCTGTGGAACCTGATGGAGGACGCGGCCACCGCCGAGATCGCCCGTTGCCAGTTGTGGCAGTGGCTGCACCACGGCACCCCGCTGGCCGGCGGGGGAGCGGTGACCGAGGAACTGGTCCGTTCGATGCTCGCCGAGGAACTGGCCACGGTGACCGAAGGGCGCGCGGACGCCGAGCGGGAACGCGCCGAGCAGGCCGCGCGGATCGTCGAGGAGACGGCGCTCGGTGAGGACCTGCCGTCGTTCTTCACCACCAGCGCGTACGCCCGGCACCTGGGGCCGGCGCGGGCGCTCGCGCTGGCGGCGGGCTGAGGCTGATCGTCCCGACGCGACGGCGCCGGTTCCGGGGCTCGGACCCCGGCCGGCGCCGTCGCGTCCCGTCAGCCGTCGATCCGGGTGATGTTGCGGATCTTGTTGGACGCGTCCAGGGCGGCCACCTTGTACGCCTCGGCCAGCGTCGGGTAGTTGAACACCGTGTCGACCAGGTAGTCCACCGTGCCGCCGCAGCCCATCACCGTCTGCCCGATGTGCACGATCTCGGTGGCGCCGGTGCCGAAGACGTGCACGCCGAGCAGCCGGCCGTCCGTCGGCGAGACGAGCAGCTTCAACATGCCGTACGAGTCACCCACGATCTGGCCGCGCGCCAGCTCGCGGTAGCGGGCGATGCCCACCTCGAACGGCGTCGCGCTGTCGGTCAGCTCCTCCTCGGTCTTCCCGACGAAGCTGATCTCCGGGATGGTGTAGATGCCGATCGGCTGCAACTCGTGCATCGGGCGGTCCGGCTCGCCGCAGGCGTGTTGCGCGGCCAGCCGCCCCTGCTCCATCGACGTCGAGGCCAGCGCCGGGAAACCGATGACGTCGCCGACGGCGTAGATGTTCTCCACCGCGGTGCGGTAGTTCGCGTCGACCTCGATGCGACCGCGTCGGTCCGCGGTCAACCCCGCCGCGGCCAGGTCCAGACCGTCGGTCTGGCCCTGCCGGCCGGCCGAGTACATGACCGTGTCGGCGACGATCTTCTTGCCGCTCTTGAGGACGCACAATGCGGCGGTCTGGTGCTTTTCGACCGAGGCCACCTCCTCGCCGAAACGGAACGTCACGGACAGGTCCCGCAGGTGGTACTTCAGCGACTCGACGACCTCCTCGTCGCAGAAGTCGAGCATCCGCTCGCGTCGTTCGACCACGGTGACCTTCGTGCCGAGCGCGGCGAACATCGAGGCGTACTCCATGCCGATCACACCGGCGCCGACCACGACCATGCTGCGGGGTACGGCCTGGAGGTTGATGACGCCGTCGGAGTCCACGATGGTCCGGTCGTCGAAGTCGACGCTGTCGGGGCGTGCCGGCCGGGTGCCGGCGGCGATGATGGCCTTGTCGAAGGTGACCTTGGATTCGCGTCCCGAATCGCCGTCGACCCAGACCGAGTGGACGTCGGCGAACCGCCCGGTGCCGGTGATGATCGCGACCCGGTTTCGGGCCAGTTGGTTACGGATGACATCGGTCTGCCGGTTGATGACGTGCTGGGTCCGCGCGGCCAGATCGCTCACCGTGATCTCGTCCTTGACCCGGTAGCTGCTGCCGTAGAGGTCTCGCTGACTGAGGCCGGTCAGGTAGAGCACCGCCTCGCGCAGCGTCTTGGACGGCACGGTGCCGGTGTTGATGCACACCCCGCCGAGCATGTCGCGCCGCTCCACCAGGCCGACCCGCCGGCCGAGCTTCGCCGCGGCGATGGCGGCCTTCTGACCGCTGGGCCCGGAGCCCAGCACCAACAGGTCGTAGTCATACACGATCACCAGCGTCGCAAGATGTCGCGGCCGGCACCAGACCCGTCGCGTACCCGGCAGGTGACGTTAACCAGGTTGGAACAAACGCGGTGCCGCTGCCGGGCCAGGTGCCCGGCAGCGGTGCCGTCGTCGACGGTTCAGCCGGCCGTGGTGCCGGCGAGCGCGGCCGGTCCCATCTGGAAGTCCGGGTCGATCTGCGTGGTGAGGTCCACTCCGGTGCGCTCGTTGGCCCAGGCCTCGGCGTTACGCCGGTGGAACTCGTGGGCCCACCGGGTGAACGCCGCCCAGTCCTGCGTGGTGCCGTCGACGGCGTCGGCCATCAGGCCCAGCACCGCGCGGTTGGCGTTCTCGAGGTCGTGCAGCGGGCCGACCGCGCCACGCTCGGCACGGCGCACGTAGGCCGACCGGCTCATCCAGGCGAGCAGGTCCGCGCCGACGTGCTCGTGCAGGAAGGCCACGTCGGCGGCGTCCTCGACCTTGTTGCCGATCACCGACAGGGCCACCCCGTAGTCGCGCGCGTAGCCGGCGTACTGCCGGTAGACACTGACGCTGCGCACCGTCGGTTCGCAGACCAGGAAGGTGCGGTCGAAGCGGGTGAACAGTCCCGAGGCGAACGAGTCGGCACCCGCGGTCATGTCCACCACCACGTACTCGCCGGGCCCGTCGAGCAGGTGGTTCAGCAGCAACTCCACCGCGCCGACCTTGGCGTGGTAGCAGGCCACCCCCAGGTCCTCGGCGCTGAACTCGCCGGTCGCGGCCAGCCGGACGCCACCGACGGTGGTCACGCACTCGGCGTAGATGGGGTTTTCCTCCGCCACCCGCAGCAGCCGTGAACCCCGTCCGGGCGGGGTGGTCTTCACCATCTGCGCCGCCGAAGCGACACGCGGGTTGTCGCCGCGCAGATATTCCTTGATCGCCGGCAGGTGTTCACTCAACGGCCGCGCCGCGCTCACGGCGGCCGGACCACCCAGGGCCACCGCGAGATGCTGGTTGATGTCGGCGTCGATGGCCAGCACCGGGTGCCCCTCGGCGGTGAGATGGCGGGCGTGGAGCGCGGCGAGGGTGGTCTTGCCACTGCCGCCCTTTCCGACGAAGGCGATCTTCATCGGCGGCCCTCCACCCAGTTGCTAACGGTAACCGTTTCCATGAGAGGCATGGTAGCGGGCCGCCGCGTCGCCCGACGCCGAACCCACCTGACTCACCGGCATCGGTGTGTCCCGCCCGCCGTCGCCGACCGGTGCGAGATCGAGCACGTCGGTGGCCAGCCGGTGGATGTTGGCCAGGCCGACCTCGAGGCCGCCGCCGGCCTCCACCATGAACAGCAGGTGGCGTATGCCGGGCAGCGACGCCGCCCGCGCGACCGCCTGTCGGCAGCGGTCCGGCGCACCCACCGGGTGGATGTCGATCAGATGCTCCACGTAGCCGGCCGGATCCCGTGCTCCGGCCGGTGCGCCGTCCAGCCGGACGTACTCCCGGGTGCCGGCCAGCAGCGGGGGTAGGCCGCTGCCGACCAGCCCAGCCGCTTCCGCGTCCGTCTCCGCGACCTGGGCGAGGTGGGCGCTGGCATGCTCGACTCCGGCGGGATCGTGCCCGTGTGCCTCGGCCACCCTGGCGTAGCGGTCGAGCAGCTCGACCTTCTCGGCGAGGTCGGCGTGCAGGCCGAGCAGCAGCGGCAGGCCGTGCCGGGCGGCGAGATCGACCGTGCCGGTCGAGGTCGCCGCGACCCACACGGGCAGCCGCCGGCGTGGTCGCGGCACCACCGGGACCGCGCGAAACGGGAAGCGGTGGTTTCCGGCCACCTCCGGTCGCCCGGACAGCCACCTGGTCAACAGCTCCAGCGAGTCGTGGAACCCGTGCGTGAACCGCTCCGTCCCGGTGCCGAAGACCTCCAGATCCACCCAGGGCCCGCCCCGGCCGACGCCGAGCCGGAACCGGCCACCGGACAGCTCGTGCAGCAGTGCCGCCTCCTCGCCGACCGCCACCGGGTGCCGGTTGGACAGGATGCACGCGGCGGTGCCCACCGCGATGCGGCGGGTGGCCCCGAGCAGGTGCGCGGCGAAGGTGATCGCCGACGGGCAGACGCCGTAGGAGATGAAGTGGTGCTCGGCGATCCACACGCCGGCGAACCCGGCGGCCTCGGCCGCGCGACCGTACTGATGGGCGGCGGCCAGTGCCTCGGTGTGCGAGACGCCGGGGCGTTGCCCGGCGAGCAGGAACAGGTGCGCCCGTACGCCCCGACCTGCCCGCCGGACTCCGCCGGGATCAACAGTCACGCAGCTCGGGGGACTGGTTGAGTAGCTGGCCCCGTGTCGAGGTGAACCGGCGGTAGGTGTCGGAGTCGACGGCGGACGGTCGGAACGCCGCGATCCGGTGGCAGTTCTGGAAGGCGAGCTTGACGCCGAAGTGACGCTCCAGGCTGGACCGGATGGCGTCGCTGGCCAAGGCGCGCAACAGTTGGCCCCGCTCCGCCTCGCTGGGCGGAGGCACCTGGTTGTCGGCGAACTCGGCGTCGGAGGACGCCAGCTCCGACGCCACCCGGCTGACCGTCTGCCAGGCGTACGGCAGTGACTCGCGGACGCAGGCCACGAATGCCTCGTCGTCGACGGGGCCGGACTCGGCGGCCCGCAGCAGGCTCGGCGGCACGGTGAGAGACATGCTCCTCCTCGGCTAACGATCACGGTTGTCATTACCGCTACGTGGGGAGCACATCACGTCACTGTCGGGAGTGTCAATGCCGCCGCGCCGGACCCGGTCAGCCGAGGCCGCGCAACCGGACGGCGAGGGTGTCCTGGAAGAAATCGAGGAAGCCGTCCGGGTCCGGGCCGGCGTTCTGCAGCACCACGTGGTCGAAGCCCGCGTCGACGTAGGCCCGCACCGCCTCGACGTGCACGTCCGGGTCGGGGCCGACGGCGAACTGCTGCCGGATGTCGTCCTCGGTGACGGTGCGCGAGGCCGCGTCGAAGTTCACCGGGTTCGGCAGTTCGCTCATCACCTTCCAACCGGTGACCGACCAGCGGCTGGTCTGCCAGGCCGCCTGCACGGCCTGCGCCTCGTCGGGTGCCCAGGCGAGCGGAACCTCGGCGTAGCGGGGGCCCTGCCCGCCGAGCCGCTGGTAGGTCTGCACCAGGTCGGCCTCGGGCTCGGTGGCGAACAGGCCGTCACCGAGTTCCGCGGCGATGGTCGCGGACACCTCACCACTGGCGGCGACGGCGATGACGGGCAGCTCCTCCGGGAGGTCGAACACCCGGGCGTCGTCCAGCTGGAGATGCTTGCCCTCGTACGAGTGGTAGCCGCCCGTCCATAGCAACCGGATGATTTCCAGCGCCTCGCGGAGCCGCTCGTGTCGACCCCGTGCTCCCGGGAAACCCTGGCCGACCACGTGCTCGTTGAGGCGCTCGCCTGCACCGACGCCGAGGGTGAACCGGTTGTCGGAGACCAGGGCGAGCGTGGCGGCGGCCTGCGCGATGATCGCCGGGTGGTACCGCACGCTCGGGCAGGTGACCCCGGTCGCCAGCTCGATCCGGTCGGTCCGGGCGGCGATCGCCCCGAGCACCGTCCAGGTGAACGACGAGTGACCCTGACTGTCCAGCCAGGGGTGGAAGTGGTCGCTCATCTCGACGAAGTCGAACCCCACCTGCTCGGCGCGTACCGCCTGCCGGATGATCTCGTTCGGCCCGAAGCCCTCACTGGACAGCTTGTATCCGATCCGCATCAGCTCTCCCGATCATGAACCCAGTCCGTCTCTGCCACTTTTGCACTAGTAAGCCCGGTCCGGTGGAGGAAATCCGGTGAGTGCCGCTGCCGTTGTCGGCCACCGGCGCGGGAATCTCGGCCAGATGCGGTGCGGGGGCGACGGCCCAGGGACCTCAACCGGTCAAGCGCCGGACCGGGATCTCCAGCACGATGGCGTTCATGCCGTCACCGTCGACGACGTGGTCCTCGGTGGTGGGGCCGGCGGGCGAGAGGCGGTGCCGGCACAACCAGTCGAAGAGGTCCAGCCCGGCGCGGGCCACACCACACCCCGGTGGCACGACCGCCCGGACGACGGTGCGGGCCGGCAGGGTGAGCGTCGTGCCCCGCACGTCGGTCACGGCGACCGTGAAGGCGCCGGCAGGGGCACCGGACAGCCAGGTCACCAGGGTGGCCGGCGCAGCCGTACACAGCGCCGCCACCTCGACCGTGTCGGCCACCTCCACGCGGCGTAGGCGTAGCTGTCGCGGAGCCACGCGGGCCCGTCGGGGCAACAGTGGGCTGTCCGTCGCGAGCCGGTCCTCGACCGCGGCCACCGTCTCGACCATGGTGGCGATGTCGCGGCGCAGGGCCGTCACCGTCTCGGCCAACGCCTGACGCAGCTGTGCGTCGGGTGCGTCCGACAGCTCGGCGATCCGGCGCAGCGACAGGCCCAGTCGTTGCAGGCCCCTGATGTGTTCCAGCCGGGTCAGCTCGGGCACGCCGTACCACCGGTAGCCGGTGGTCGCATCGACCGCCGCGGGTCGCAGCAACCCGACCTTGTCGTAGTGGCGCAGGGTGCGCTCCGACACCCCGGACATCCGTGCCAGCTCACCGATGCGCCACACCGGTCCTCCTCGTGGCTTGACCTTGCCGCTGCGACAAGGTTCTAGCGTCGGCGCCCATGAGACGGGCTCACCAGATCGATCCGGCCCGGCTGACCGGTGCCCTGCTGCTGACCTCTTTGCTGACCATGGTTGCCGGTGCGGCCGTCGCCGTGCCATCCGGACTGACCCTGAATCCGGCCGAGCCGGCGGCCACGCTGTCCGCCGTGCACGCCCGGGCCGGACTGCACCTGACCGAGTTGGCCCTCGACGTCGTCGGGTGGCTCGCGCTGACCGGCGCGGCCCTCTCGGCGTTGGCCGCCATCGTCCGCACCGGGCAGCGCCTGGCGGTGCTGCCGGCCGGACTGCTGGCCGCGGCCGGCCTGGCGGGTCTGCTGCACGACGCGGGGAACCTGGCCGTCACCCAGCTGTCCGCCGATCGCACCGATCCGTCGGTCGTGGCCGTGGCCGGGGCGATCCTGCTGACCGCCAAGTGGACCGTCAATCTGGCCGGGCTGCTCTGGGTCGCCGCCACGGCAACCGCCGTGGTCTGCGTACCGATGCCGGCCGGGCTGCGGCGCGTCGGTGCCTTCGCCGCCATGGTCGGCCTCGCCGCGGTGGTGCTGCCCTGGACCACGGGTGTGGCCGGGCCGTCGGCGACGCTGGAGCAGTTCGGCTACCTCCTGCACCTGCCGCTCATGATCTGGTACGGAACGCTGGGCTGGCGCCTGCGCAACGGCGGGTGGTCCGGCCACGGCCGCCCGGGGTGCCCAGCGCGAGCGAAAGCGTAACTGATGGGTTACGCTTTGGCCGTGGACGACGTGGCCGCCGCGATCGCGGACCCGGTGCGGCGGCGCATCCTCGAACTGCTGCGTGAGCGTCGGCTGCCGGCCGGGCGGATCGCCGAGGAGTTCGAGATCAGCCGGCCCGCGATCAGCCGACACCTGCGCGTACTGCGCGACTGTGGCCTGGTCCGCGACACCGTCGTCGGCCGCCGGCGACTCTACGAACTGGATCCGACCCGGCTCGCCGAGCTGATCCGGTGGCTGACCCCGTTCACCCGGACCGATCTCTGGGAACGTCGCCTCGACGCCCTGGAGACCGAGGTCTACCGTGCCCGCCGCGACCGCCGTACCGGCGACTCGCCATCCGCCACTCAGGAGCGCACCGCATGACCCGAATCCCGACCGGCCGACTCTTCGGCGCCGAGGACGGCGTCGACCTGGTCCTCACCCGCACCTTCCCGGCCCCGATCGACGACGTGTGGGCCAGCCTCACCGAGCCGGAACGCACGGCACGGTGGTTCGGGCCCTGGGAGGGCGACGCCGCGCCGGGCCGCACCGTCCGGGTCCAGATGGCCATGGAGGAGGACGCGCCCTGGTCCGATCTGCGGATCGACGCGTGTGAGCCGCCCCGGCGGCTGGCCGTGTCCATGCGCGACGAGTACGGCCACTGGGTGCTGGAGTTGCTGCTCACCTCACACGGCGAGCGCACCGAGCTGCGCTTCGTGCAGCATCTCGACGACGCCACCGGCATCGGTGAGGTGGGCCCGGGCTGGGAGTACTACCTCGACTGTCTGGTGGCCGCGCGCGACGACACGGCGATGCCGTCGTTCGACGACTACCACCCGCCGATGAAGGCGTACTACGAGCAGCTCCGGCCGGAGTGATCGAAGATACCCACATCCGCGCCATTCGCTCCGTTTTGCTCGGTCCACCCCGGGTACCGCCCTGGTCATCTGGCTCTCGTGCCCCAGGGAGGTACCCGTCGAGATGAACGCCCGCAACCCCGCCGAGGCGGTAAGGAATGTCGTGGAGGCCGCGGCGGAGAAGGTGACCGACGCCGGCACCCCACAGGTGCCCGGTGCGCCGGGCAGCGCCCCGCCGCCGCGCGACGAGCCGACGACGCCACACGAACCGCTACCGCCCAAGCCCGAGCAGGGCGCTCCGCAGACCCGTACGCCCACCGGCGCCGAGACCGGCGCGCCGGCCACCGCCAACGGCCAGCAGGGTGCCTTCCTCACCACCGCGCAGGGTGCGCGGCTACGGGACACCGACCACTCCCTCAAGGCCGGCCCGCGCGGGCCCGTCCTGCTGCAGGACCACCACCTGCGGGAGAAGATCACCCATTTCGACCACGAGCGCATCCCCGAGCGGGTGGTGCACGCCCGCGGCGCGGGGGCCCACGGCGAGTTCACCGCCTACGGCACCGCCGAGGCCGTCACCCGGGCGGGCTTCCTGGCCAAGGGCCGGACCACCGAGGTCTTCGTCCGCTTCTCCACGGTGCTCGGTTCCCGGGGCTCGGCTGACACCGTCCGCGACACCCGGGGCTTCGCCACCAAGTTCTACACGGACGAGGGGACCTTCGACCTGGTCGGCAACAACATGCCGGTCTTCTTCATCCAGGACGCCATCAAGTTCCCCGACATCATCCACGCCGGCAAGCCGCACCCCGACCGCGAGATCCCGCAGGCCCAGAGCGCGCACGACACCTTCTGGGACTTCGTCTCGCTGCACACCGAGGCGCAGCACCACGCCATGTGGAACATGTCCGACCGGGGCATCCCGCGCTCCTACCGGACGATGGAGGGCTTCGGCGTGCACACCTTCCGGCTGGTCAACGCGGCCGGCGAGACGGTGCTGGCCAAGTTCCACTGGAAGCCGAAGCTGGGCGTGCACTCCCTGACCTGGGAGGAGGCTCAGCTGCTCGGCGGCATCGACCCGGACTTCCACCGGCGTGACCTCTACGACGCCATCGAGGCCGGCGCGTTCCCCGAGTGGGAACTCGGCCTCCAGGTCTTCCCCGACACGCCCGAGGAGACCTTCGCCGGCATCGACCTGCTCGACCCGACGAAGATCGTGCCGGAGGAACTCGCCCCGGTGCAGCCGGTCGGCAAGCTCACCCTGAACCGCACGCCGACCAATTTCTTCGCCGAAACCGAGCAGGTCGCCTTCCACGTGGGACACCTGCCGCCGGGCATCGACGTCACGAACGACCCGTTGCTGCAGGGACGGCTCTTCTCGTACGTCGACACGCAGTTGACCCGGCTGGGCGGGCCGAACTTCGCCCAGATCCCGATCAACCGGCCGCACGCCCCGGTCAACGACATGCTGCGCGACGGCTTCCACCAGCAGGCCGTGCACGCGGGCGTGGCACCGTACCGGCCGAACTCCCTGGACGGTGGCAATCCGTTCCCGGCCGGCGACGACGACCACCCGTTCGTCGACGTGCCGGTGCAGGTCGCGCAGGCGCCCAAGGTACGCGCCAACCCCGCCTCGTTCGACGACCACTTCAGCCAGGTCCGCCTGTTCTGGCTGAGCATGTCCCCGGTCGAGCGGGAACACATCATCCGGGCGTACACCTTCGAGCTGGGCAAGTGCTACCACCAGGCGATCAAGGAACGGCAGCTCCAGTGCCTGGCCAACATCGACCCGGTGCTCTGCGCCCAGGTGGCCACCGGCCTCGGTCTACCCGCGCCGGAGCCGACGGTGCCGTTGGCGGACGTCGAGCCCAGCCCGGCGCTGTCCCAGGTAGGGCGGCAGTGGCCGGCCGACGGCCGGATGGTCGGCATCGTCATCGACCCCGAGGCCGACCTCGACAGCGTCCGGGCGGCCCGCGAGGCGGTCTTCGCCGCCGACATGGTCCCGCTGCTGATCGCGCCGCACGGCGGAACGATCGGTGACCTGCCCGCGCAACGCAGCTTCGCCACCGGCCGCTCGGTCGAACTCGACGCGCTCCTGCTCGCCTCGGCGCCCGCGCCGGCACCGGACGCGATGCCGGCCCGGGACGCCAAGGCGGGCGCGGCCGGCTCGGCCACCGTCGACCCCCGGGTGCTGCTGATGGTGGAGGAGTGCTGGCGGCACGCCAAGGCCATCGGCGCGTGGGGGACCGGCGTCACGGTGCTGGAACAGGCCGGCGTCAACGGCTCGCCGGGCGTGCTCACCGGCGATTCCGCCAGTGAGGTCCTGACCGCCGTCCAGCAGTTGATGGCCAACCACCGCGTCTGGCACCGATTCCCCACCCCCGGCTCCACGCCGTAAAGATCTTGGTCCGTGAGCGCCCCCAGGAGGGCGCTCACGGACCAAGATTCACATGCATTCGCTCGTGTCAGCGGACCACACGTGGCTCGAGGCCGGTCAGGTCGGGCAGCGATCGTTCCGCGATCACCGTGCCGGTCGCGTCGTAACCGACAAGCGTCGGTGGATCAATGGTCCTGTTGGCCACGTACCAGAAAACAAACAAGCCTTCCGTAAGTATCGCCGGCCGGACGGTCCCATCGGAGAGCAGTAGTTCCGCCCGCGCCGCGTTCCCGGCGTTGGCCCACATGGTGTGCCGGTCGTTCTCGTCGGTCGAGGCGCTGGTGCTGGCGAACGGCTCCGAGTCTTCGGGCCGGGCGCACTGGCCACCGGCGAGCGTGAAGTTCACCGGCGCCGGACGGTCCAGGTCGCCTGGCGGCTCGAACAAGGGGGCGATGCAGGTGGTGCCGTCCGGGGCGGTGGCGGACCAGACCGACAGCACCAGGCCGTCAGGGCCTGGCATCTGGGCCACCCGCCGGGCCTGTTGAGCGTTCACCGTGTCTTTCGTTTCTGTGGACCAGAACGACAGCGGGCCGGTGAACGACTCCGGTAGCAGCCCACCGGCGGCGGCGACACCCGCACCGGAGGCCACGAAACCGACGGTCAGCGCGGCGGTGAGCAGCATCCGTCGGTCACGCGTGCGCCGAACGGGTGGAGGCAAGGCGTTCAGTAGCCGGTCCAGCGCGGCCTCCCGGGCCGTTGTCGGCCACTGGTCCGTCACGGTGGTGCCCGGCCTGAGCTTCTCCAGAGTGTGGATCAAGTCGCGCTTGTCGGTCATGCGTTGCCTCCAGCGAACGGGACCGGACGTGGGGTCTTGGGGTCGGCCAGGGCAGGCGGGTCGGTGTCGGTACCTAGTCGCCGCCGAGCCCGGGAGAGCCGTACGTGAAAGGTCGGAACCGAACAGCCGGCGACCCCCGCCGCTTGCCTCGGGGTCAGGCCGTCCCAGGCGACCAGCAGCACTGCTTCCCGCTCGGTGGGAGTCAGCGCGGCAAGCCGGGTCAGCACCTCCGCGCGTTCGGTGGCGAGCACGTCGGCGGCGGTCGCTGGCTCGGCGACGTGCCGGAAACGCTCCAGTTCGACGGCCACCCGGGACTGTCGGCGCGCCGAGCGGCGCAGGTTTGCGATGGTGTTGCGGGCTACCACCAGCAGCCAGGGCAGGGGGTCGTCCGGCACCCTCGCCAGTCGTCGCCAGGCCAGTAGGAACGTCTCCGACACCACCTCCTGGGCGGTGTCCGGATCCACGTGTCGCAGGGCGTACGCCATCACCCGGGGTGCGTACTCGGTCCACAGCGTGACGAGACGCTGCTCCTGCTGCTTGGCTGAATCGTCGCGTTCCACACCAGGTAATGTCCGAGCGGGCCAAGAACTTACCGCGACACTCAAGCGGTCCCGGTTCTGTTGAGCAAACGAGATCCTCCGGTGACCATCAGTGGGCCGTGACTAGCACCGTCTCCGGCTCCGGCACGGCCAGCCGGCCGGGGCGGACCACCACGACGAGCACGACCAATGCCGCGACCATCCCACCGGCGATCACCAGGGCCATCGCCACCGCCCCGGTGCCGAGCACACCCACCAGCGGAGCGGCCACCGCCCCGATGCCGAACTGCACCGCGCCGAGCAGCGCCGACGCGGTGCCGGCCGCCTCGCCGTGTCGGGTCAGGGCCAGCGCGGGAGCGTTCGGCAACGCCAGGCCGGCCGCCGCGAGCACCGCCCACAGCGACGCGAGCAGGGCCGGCAGGCCGCCGATCCCGGTCGCGGCGAGGCCGAGCAGCAGCACGCTGGCGGCGGAGCCCACGATCAGGGCGGACACCAGGATCCGCTGCGGGGACCAGCGCCGCAGCAGCCGTACGTTGCCCTGGGTGGCCGCGATCAGCCCAACCGCCCCGGCCCCGAAGGCCAGCCCGAACTGCTGCTCGTCGAGCCCGTACCGTTCCTGCAGGACGAACGAGGAGCCGCCGACGTAGGCGAACAGCGCCGCCATGGCCAGCCCGGCCACCAGCACCAGCCCGACGAAGGCACGGTCCCGCAGCAGCGCGCCGTAGAGCCGGACGGTGGGCAGCACACCGCCGCGTTGGCGCCGCAGCGGTGGCAGCGTCTCGGGCAGGCCCAGCATCGCGATCAGCAGCAGCAGTACGCCGAAGACCGCGAGGGCGGCGAACACGCCGCGCCACTGCGTCCACCGCAGCAGTTCACTGCCGAGGGTGGGCGCGAGGATCGGCGCGGCGCCCATCACGAGCAACAGGCGGGACAGCAGTCGGGCGAAGGCCGCACCGCTGAACAGGTCGCGGACCACGGCCATGGCGATCACGGCGGCCGCCGCCGCGCCCAGGCCCTGGACCACCCGCAGCGCGCCGAGCACTGTGATGTTCGGGGCGAGGGCGCAGCTCACGGACGCGACGATGTGCAGTGCGGTGCCGGCGATCAGCGGCGTCCGCCGACCGACTGCGTCGGACAGCGGACCGATCAGCAGTTGTCCGAGGGCGAGGCCGATCAGCGTGCCGGTGAGCGTCAGCTGGACCGCCGCCGAGGTGGTGCCGAAGTCGTCGACGATCGAGGGCAACGCCGGAAGGTACATGTCGATGGTCAGTGGGCCCACCGCGATCAGCGAGCCGAGGACGAGGATGAGACGGAGGCGCTGGCGGCGGCTCATCAGGTCGCCCGGCATCAGCGCGGCCGGCGGCGCGGCGTCGTCGACGGCGCTCACCGGAAGGTCTCCCGCCGGGCCGGAGCCGGGGCGGATCGTGGTGCGATGGTCATACCTGGCTCCAACCCGCAGCCGCCGACCTGATTCCCCACAACACCGGTAACACACCTCACACCACCCCACCCACCCCACCCACCCCACCCACCCCACCCACCCCACCCACCCCACCCACCCCACCCACCCCACCCACCCCACCCACCCCACCCACCCCACCCACCCCACCCACCCCACCCACCCCACCCACCCCACCCACCCCACCCACCCCACCCACCCCACCCACCCCACCCACCCCACCCACCCCACCCACCCCACCCACCCCACCCACCCCACCCCAGCACGCCCCTCCCGACGACGACACCGGCCGAGGGGGACAACATCGGGGAAACTGCTGCCTCAGGCCGGGCTGAGGCAGCAGTTTCCCCGATGTTGCGCGGATCTTGAGCGGACCCAGGTTCTCCGGAACGGGGCGGTCGCCGGCCCCAACGTCGATGGCGGGACCGGCGACCGGTGGTTCTCGATATGGCTGTGGGTCAGGCGGCGTCGGCGGCGGTGCCGGCGGTCACCTCCCGCCGGGTGGCCGGGTAGCGGATGCTCTCCACCATCTCGACGATGTCGTCCGGCGGTGGCGCCGTCATCTTCGACACCACGACGGTGACGACGATGTTGACGATCGCGCCGATGGTGCCGATGCCCTCCGGGCTGATGTCGAAGATGTGCGGGTTGGCCGCGGTGCCGAACACCGGCAGCGTGTAGATCATGTAGCTGGCGGTGAACACCAGACCGGTCACCATGCCGGCCGCCGCGCCGGTGGCGTTACATCGTTTCCAGAAGATGCCGAGCACGATGGCCGGGAAGAAGGTCGACGCCGCCAGGCCGAAGGCGAAGGCGACCACCTGCGCCACGAACGCGGGCGGGTTGATGCCGGCGTAGATGGCGACAAGGACCGCGAGACCCATGGCGATCCGACCGGCGAGCAGTCGCTGCTTGTCGGTGGAGTCCCGCTTGACCCGACGGAAGTACAGGTCGTGCGAGAAGGACGACGAGATCACCAGCAGCAGTCCGGCCGCCGTGGACATCGCGGCGGCCATGCCGCCGGCCGCCACCAGACCCACGATCGGCGCCGGCAGGCCGGCGATCTCGGGACTGGCGAGGACCAGGATGTCGTTGTTGACGATCAGGTCGGCGCCGGAGGTCGGGCTGTTGCTGACCGTGTTGATTGTCGTCGCGCCGTCGCTGACGGTGACCAGCCCGGTCGCCGCCCAGTTCTCGATCCACCTGGGCAGCGCGTCGGCCGACACCCCGTTGACGTCCTGGAGCAGGTTCAGCTTGGTGAAGGCACCCACCGCCGGGGCGGTGGTGTAGAGCAGGGCGATGAAGAACAGCGCCCAGAACGCCGAATAGCGGGCACCGCGTACGGTCTTCGTCGTGTAGAACCGGACGATGACGTGCGGCAGACCGGCCGTACCGATCATCAGCGCCATCGTCACCAGGAAGACGTCGATCTGCGGCCGGGCCGCGAACGCCTCGGTGTACTGGTTCAACCCCATCTCGACGCTTATCGCGTTCAGCTCGTCGAGGATCTGGCCGAACGACACCTGCGGAATCGGAATTCCGGTCATCTGCTGGGCGACCGCGAAGGCGGGAATCAGGTAGGCGACGATCAGCACCGTGTACTGCGCCACCTGGGTCCAGGTGATGCCCTTCATGCCGCCGAGCACCGCGTAGAGCCCGATGATCACGGCGGCGAGGATGACGCCCTGGGTCACGTCCAGCTTGAGGAACCGGCTGAAGACGATGCCGCCACCGCGCATCTGTCCGACCACGTAGGTGAAGGAGATGATGATCGCGGCCACGGCGGCGATGGTGCGCACGGTCTCCGAGTACCGGTCACCGACGAACTCGGGCACCGTGAACTTGCCCCACTTGCGCAGGTACGGGGCGATCAGCAGGGCCAGCAGCACGTAGCCGCCGGTCCAGCCCATCAGGTAGATGGTGCCGTCGGAGCCGAGGAACGCGATCAGGCCGGCCATCGAGATGAACGACGCGGCCGACATCCAGTCGGCCGCCACCGCGGCACCGTTGGCGATGGTGGGGATGCCCTGGCCGGCGACGTAGAAGCCGGCGGTCTCCTTCACCCGGCTGCGCCAGGCGATGTAGAGGTAGACGGCGAACGACCCGACAATGAAGACGAGGGTCCAGATCTGGATCTGACTCATTTGTCAGCCCCCTCGGTCTCCTGCTCGTCCACGCCGAACTGGTTGTCGAGGCGATCCATCATCTTCGCGTACACGAAGATGAGAATGACAAAGACGTAGATCGATCCCTGCTGGGCGAACCAGAAGCCGAGCGGGAATCCGGCGATGACGATGTTGTTGAGCGGTTCGACAAGCAGAATTCCGAAGCCGAACGAGACGACGAACCAGACGGCCAGGAGAATCACCATGAGCCGCAGGTTGCGGCTCCAGTATTCCTTGCGCCAGCCGTTGTCCGGCGGGGACGCCGGTGGTGGTGCCGCCGGTGGCGGTTCACCGCCACGGGTCTCCTTGTCGGGGGTTACCTCGGTCATGTCTGGAGCCTCCTAGTCGGTATGGAACCGGTAGATCCGGCGAGGGGCCTGCGACACGGCGCCCGGTTGGTGGTGACGCGGTGCTGGTGCCGGGGCCCGACCCGCCCACCCGCGTCGCCGTACTGCTCGACGTGGCTGTGCGGTCGGTCACACCTGTGGTCTGCGAAGCGAACGTGACGCAGCCTGGCCAGGCAAGAGTTGATCCGGTCAGGTGCGGCTTCGGGTCGCCGAGCGGTCCGTTGGACTCCGCGAACGGTCGAACGGCCCGGACGGGGATGCTGAATCGTCCGCTTTCGTGGTTTTCGCGGGCCCGTTCCGCCCGTCCACCGATCCCGCCCGACCGCTCACCGATCTGCCCGTCCGGTCAACGGCGCGCAGCGCCTAGCATCCGGACATGGCCGACACCGCATCCACCGCCGCCCCGGTTCGCCGGCGCGTCTTCCACGCCGGCAGTCTCGGCATGATCGTCGGCGGCGTGCTCGCGCTTGTCGGCTCGCTGCTGCCCTGGGTCATCACGCCGTTCGGGTCACTCTCCGGTGCGGCCGGTCCCGGTCTGTGGACGCTGAGCATGGCGTTCCTCGCCGTCGCCGGCGCCCTGCTGCCGTACCGCAAGGTGGCCATCGCGCACAGCCTGATCCCCGGGCTGGTCGTCGCCGCCATCGTCGGGTGGCAGGTGGCCCGCCTGATCAGCCTCAGCGCCAGCACCGGCGCGTGGGGGCAACTGATGCCCGGCGTCGGCCTGGTCATGGCCGCCGGTGGCGCGGTGGTGCTGATCCGCACCGGCATGCGCCTGGTCAAGCTGAGCTGACGGCCCGCGATCCGGCCGGGTGCAGCCGGACGCAAGAGATTCGACCGACCGTGAAACCCTCCACCAGCCGTACGCGTCATCTCGCTGAATCGACCGAGGATCAGCCGCCACCCGGTGGCTGACCCCGGTGCTGAGCAGCTCGGGAGGAATCGTGTTGCTGGGTAGGTGGCTCGCCGCTGCGGGCCTGGTGGTGCTGACCGGTACCGCCGTGGGCATGTACTCCATGGGTCCGGCCTCCGGCGAGCCGGTCGCGGTGGCGGGTGTCCGGTCGCCCGACGGTGCGGCGTCGGCGGCCACGCCACGGCCCATGTCGGCGGGGGATCCGCTGCTGTCCGGCAAGCGCCGGGTCACCATCGTCCGGGTCGGCGCCTTCGAGTCCGGGCTGGCGCTGCTCGACGGCGGCCGGTTGGCGGAGGTGGACGACGACCGGGGCCGGCAGGTGTTCGTGCCGACTCCGGTGGGTTCGGGACAGTTCCTCGTCAAGGCCTACTACGGCGGCGGCACCGGGCAGCCGGTCTGCTGGCAGGTACGCAACCCGGGCGACAGCCGGCCGCTGTACGTGCGGGGCACCACCTGCCGGGCCGACGACCCGGCCCAGCGCTTCGAGATCACCGCCGTGGCCGACGGTGGTCCCCGTGAGTACCTGATCAGCAACCGGTGGGCGTACCTGCGGGACTCCGCGCGATCCGGTCTGATCATGGAGGAGTTGGGCGACGCCCCTCCGGCGAGTAGCTTCCGGTTCACCGACACCGGACCGGCACCCCGAAGGTAGGACACCCGTGGCGCCCCCGGTCCCGGCCCGGGGGCGTGCGTCGTCCGCCGGGCACGATCAGCAGCGACAGTACGGGTGGGAACGTGAGTGAAACGCGACGCTGAGGAGTTCGACGCCTTCTACGCGGCGTCGGCGCAGCGGGTCCTGGGCCACCTGTCCGCGATGACCGGCAGCCGCGCCGAGGCCGAGGACGCGGTGGCGGAGGCGTACGCCAGGGCCTGGGACCGCTGGGCGTCGGTGCGGGAGTGCGACAGCCCGGAGGCGTGGGTCCGCCGCGTCGCCTATCGGATCGCGGTGAGCGCGTGGCGCAAGGCGGTGAACCGGCTGCGTGCCCACCGGCGGGAGGCGGCCGGCCAGCAGGTCGAGGCGACCTCGGTCGATCATGTGGCGGTGGTGTCGGCGCTGCGCCGCATCTCCGCCGAGCAGCGGCGGGTGGTGGTGCTGCACCACCTGGTCGGGCTCAGCGTGACCGAGATCGCGGCGGAGATCGGCTGCAACGTGAACACCGTCAAGACGCGGCTGGCCCGGGGACGCCGGGCCCTCGCCGTGCACCTCAGCGACGACGCATACGAGACCACGGGCGGGGGAGGGCAGTGATGGTTCCTGAGCCGCACCTCGACGAGGCCCTGCGCGCGTTGGCCGGGCACGGCCGGCAGGGCAGGGTGCCGGCCGCGGCCGACGTCCGACGCCGGGGCGACACCCGTCGCCGCCGCCGACAGGCGGCATCCGTCACCCTGGCCGCCGTACTCGTCGGTCTGCTCGGTGCCGGCGCGGTCCTGGCCCGTCCATCGGGAGATCCGGACTCCCTTCCCGTCGGGCCGGCTGGCCCGACGACGGCCCCGGCCACCGCGTCGACCAGCCCCGACCCGGCCGCCACGTCCGGCCCGCCGAGCAACGACCCGCTGCTGTCCGGGCGGCGGCAGGTGACCGTCGTCCGCGCGGCCGAGCAGAGCGGTGGGCTGTCACTGCTCGCCGACGGCCGCCTCGCCGAGGTCGACGGCGCCGAGGGCCGCCAGTTGTTCGTGTTCACGCCCCTGGGCTCCGACACCTACCAGGTCCGGGCCGCCGAGCGGGGCGGCGGAGCGACCGACGTGTGCTGGGAGGTGCGGTCGTCGGGCAGCCAGCCGCTGCGGGTGGTGGCGGCCGCCTGCGCGCCGCAGGAGCCGAGACAGCAGTTCACGGTCGTCCGGAGTGGACAACGCGCCGGCGAACCGACGTACGCGATCAGCAGCCACTCGGCCTACCTACAGAACTCGGCGACCCGGGGCCTGATCCTGGAGGAGTTGGGCGACGCCGCGCTGACCACGCGTTTCCGGCTGGTGGACAACGGGGCCGCGCCGGGATGACCGGCCGGTGCCCGAGCGGGCGCCGCCACGTGCCAGTTCGGGAGTGCGCTGTGGAGGCGTGTGCCGTGGTCGGGCAGGCGGCATGGTCAGCTATGCGGCATGGGCGGGTGGCTGGCGGGGTACCGGGCCGGGGTGCGGATGGACAAGGCCGAGCGTGAAGAACTCCGTCGGCTCGTGGCGGACTTCAGACGGTGGGGTCAGCTCGCCACGACGGCAAAGAACTGGCACCGGGCGGTTCAGCACGCGGCCGGCAGCGCCGAAGCCACCATGCGGGCCCGCAGCGTCCTGGTCGACCGGTCCGGCAAGCCCGCCTGGCGCGTACTCCCGCTGGGGGACAGCGACCGCGACATCGTCCGACGGCTACGGGAACGAGCCATGCTTCCCGCGACGACGAACGCCGACCGTGCCCTGCTGCGCCTGCTCACCGATGACGCCCCCCGCGCCGTCACCGACCTCGCGCCGATGCTCGACGTACGCCGCTACCTCACCGGGCCGGCGAGGAGACAATCGGCGGCCACCGCGGCGACGTTCCTGCGTCACCGGTACGCGGAGGTCACCGCCGCCGAGGGGCCCGAGCGTCTGGCGCAGCTCGGCGTCCACACCGCACCCCCTGACCCGGCCCGGAACGGCCTGGACGACCTACTCGACCCGGCCCTTCGCTTCGCACTCCTCACCGAGCGCCCCGGCTCTGATCCCGCTGAGCGGCGCGGCTCCGAGCCAGCCGGGCGGCGCGGCTCCGAGCCAGCCGGGCGGCGCGGCTCCGAGCCAGCCGGGCGGCGCGGCTCCGAGCCAGCCGGGCGGCGCGGCTTCGAGCCGGAGCTGGCGGGTCGGGTCGGCTGGGAGCCCGAGCTGGTGGACCGGTCGGTCTTCGGGGGCCTGCCGGCGGCACTTGCCGCCATCGACAAGGTCGTGGCCGGCGAGGCCAAGTACCGGTCGGCGGCACGTGAAGCGGGCGAGCAGGTCAGACATCGTGAGGTGCAACGCATCCTGCGGGACATGCCGGTGGAGGCGGTACGGACCGTCACCCGGGACCGGTTCCGCCTCGGGCCACTGACCGACGCCGGAGTCACCACGGTGCAGGACGTGCTGCACCGGGGCGCGACCCTTCAGGCGCTTCCGGGTGTCGGGGAGACCTCGGCCCGTCGCCTGATCGGTGCGGCCCACACCCTGCGACAGACCACCTACGACGACACGCCGGTCCGCATCGACGTCGACCACCGCCACCCGGAGACCACCCACCTGTTGCGGTGCCTCGCCGAGTGGGACGCGCACCGGCGCACCCACGGCGCGGCAGCCGACCTCGAACGCGCCGCCGAACTCGCGCCGCTGGGCGGCACCATCGACCGCAGGACCAGCCACCTGCTGGTGGTGCCGACCCGAGGGCTCGCCGCCAGCGGTCTCCGCGAGAGCATCGAGATCGTCGAACGGCGAGCCGAGCTGCTCGGCAGGTCGACCGCGCCCGGTCGACGGAAGCTGCGTGCCGACCCGTGGGACGACTTCCTCGCCCGCCCCGCCGACTACCTCGCCATGCTCGCCGAGCTGGGATTCGCCAGCGGTGACGAGCACGCGGCGCACGGCGACCTCCCGGACGAGATCATCGAGGCGGTACGCGACCAGGCACTCGACGGCGCGCACCTGACCGCCTCCCTGCGCGGCTACCAGAGCTTCGCCGCCCGCTTCGCCCTGGTCCAGCGGAAGGTCATCGTCGGGGACGAGATGGGCCTCGGCAAGACCGTCGAGGCGCTCGCGGTGCTGGCACACCTGCACAGCACGGGAGACACCCATTTCCTGGTGGTGTGTCCCGCCGCCGTGGTGACCAACTGGGTCCGCGAGATCAGCGGCAAGTCGAGGCTGCGTCCGCACCGCGTGCACGGCGCGGGGCGCGAGACCGCAGCCCGTGCCTGGCAGCGGGACGGAGGCGTGGCGGTCACCACCTACGAGACCCTCGCCTGGTGGGGGCCGCGGCTACCGGAGTCGCCCGACCTGGCGTGCGTCGTGGTCGACGAGGCCCACTACGTCAAGAACCCCCAGGCGCAGCGGTCGATCAGGACGAAGGAACTCGTCGCACGCGCCGACCGGGCCATCCTGCTCACCGGCACGCCGCTGGAGAACAGGGTCGACGAGTTCCGCAACCTCGCCTCCTACGTACGCCCCGACCTGACCGTCGACGCCACCGACCTGTCGCCAGCACGGTTCCGGCGGCAGATCGCACCGGCGTACCTGCGCCGCAACCAGGACGACGTGCTCGACGAACTGCCCGAACTGATCGAGGTCGAGGAGTGGCTGCCGATGTCTCCGGCGGACACCAGGCGTTACCGCGAGGCGGTCGAGCGGGGGAACTTCATGCAGATGCGCCAGGCGGCCATGCTTGCGGCGGCCGAGTCCACCAAGGTGCAGCGCCTCGTCGAGCTTGTCCGGGAGGCGGCCGAGAACGAGCGCCGGATCATCGTCTTCTCCCACTTCCGGCAGGTCCTCGACCTGGTCGCCCGGACCCTTCCCGGCCCGGTCTTCGGGCCGCTGACCGGCTCGGTGCCCGCCAACCACCGGCAGCGGATGGTGGACGACTTCTCCGCCGCCCGCCATGGCGCCGCCCTGGTGGCCCAGATCGTGGCCGGTGGCGTCGGGCTCAACATCCAGTCCGCCTCCGTCGTCGTCATCTGTGAACCGCAGCTCAAACCCACCACCGAGGCGCAGGCCATCGCCCGGGCACACCGGATGGGACAGGTCCAGTCGGTGCAGGTGCACCGGCTGCTCTCCGAGGAGGGCGTCGACCAGCGGATCACCGAACTGCTGGCGGGCAAGCGCCGCATCTTCGACGACTTCGCCCGGGTCAGCGACACGGCCGACGCGAGCCCCGAGGCGGTGGACCTGTCCGAGGCCGAACTCGTCCAGGAAGTGGTGGCCGCCGAACGCCAACGCCTCCTCGCCCCCGACCTCCCGCCCCAGCCCGCGCCGTCGTAACCGGTTGCCGAAGGATCTGTGGCAGTGAAAGCGCCAACCGCCCGGCGTGTCGACTACCGCGACTGCCACGGATCAGAAGTGTCACCGTCACCGGTCCAGCGGGTCTGCTTGAGGGCGGTGAGGAGGTTGCGGGCGGCGCGGGCCACGGCGCAGTCGGGGACACGGCAGATCGGGCAGCGACCGTCGGAGCCGGGTTGGTGATCGCGCAGGGTCCAGCGGGCGGTCAGGGTGAGCCGGTTGAGGATCTGCGCCAGGGTGAGCAACGGTGCGGTCATGCGCGGGTCACCCCGAGGGTGGCGGCCAGCGCGACGACCGTGGCGGGAGCACCCGGATGGCGGACCGTGGCGGCGAGCACGTTGCGGGCGGCGGGTCGGTGGCGCACCTCGGCGGGCGCCGTCCGGTCGGCCTCCAGCAGCACCCGGGCCGCGTTCACCGGGTCGGCAACCTGAAGGTACGCACGCCCGGCGTCGATCAGGTGGGCGGCCCGATGCTCCGGCGGCAGCCACCGCCAGCCGTCCCGTGCGACCGCCTTCTCGTGTCGGACGATCGCCTCGTCCGGCGTACCCAGATCGATCGCGACAGCGACCCGGGCGAGCGCCACGGCCGTCGGTCCGAAGCTGGTGTGATGATGGTCGTTGCCGTCGCCGACCTCGGCGGCCAGGTCGGCGGCCTCGTCGACGCGGGCGGCGGCCCGGTCGTCACAGTGCCGGGCCGCCGCGAGCGCCGCCTGCACGAGCAGCGCACCGCAGAGCGACACCCGAGCCACGTCGAGGTCGGACGTGCCGATCCGGTACGCCGCCGCCAGCGCCGCCGCACCCGCCTCCCGCGCCCGACCGCCGGCCCGCAACACCTGGCCGAGCTGCACGGTGGCGGCGGCCACCAGCAGCGGATCACCGGTCGCGACCGTCATCGCCCGGTCGGCGGCGAGCCAGGCCAGCTCGGTCTCGTCGAGCTTCACCAGCAGCGACGCGGTCACCCGGTACGCCTCCACCAGCGGCACCCGGCCCGCCTGCGGATCGTGGGCGTGGCCGCGCTGCGCCCCGGCCAGCAACTCCGGCAGCAGACCGACAAGCGCCGGGTACCGCGCATGCTGAAAACTGGTCCAGGCGTGCGCGACTCCGCGCGCCAGCCGAGCACCGTCCGGCGCGTCCCGGCGCGCCGCCGGCCGATCCAGAGCGATGTCGTACGCGGACAGCGCCGCCCGGATCTGCTCGACGCCCTCGACCCTGGTGGTCGCCTCGACAGGTCGACTCTCCTGACCGAGCAGCAACGCCTGATCGATCCGCAGCGCGGCAGCGATGTCCCGCAGCGTGGAAACCTTGTCCAGGGCTCGTACCCCGCGTTCGACCTTGTCCACCCAGCTCTTGGACTTGCCGAGCCGGTCGGCGAACACCTGCTGCGACATCCGCCGCCGCGCCCGCCAGTACGCCACCCGCCGCCCGATCGGCACCTCACTCTGCACGCCGCGCTCCTGTTCAACTGCGCGCGGACTATCCATGTTCTGCCGACCGGGAGCACTTGAGGAGGCCGAACGCCAGTTCCCGCCGTTCCTCTCCGTGATGGTCTAGGACACTGATCTCGTCAGGAGATCCGACGGCATTCGACTGCATGTCAACGGGGTCGACCATGTGGCACCTTCCGCCCGGTGTCGAACAGGTGCCCACCCCGAACGTGGGCGTAGCACTGTCCGAGGTGGGTATGCGGGCCGGAACCGAGGAGTTTGCCGAAACCAGGGAACCGGCCCGGACAGCAACCTACTCCAACAAGTTGGAGTAGGTCAAGGAGGCGCATGTGCCTAGAGCATGAAACTTGCTGGAACAGGTTCCCGCGTGATCGAATTGGCGCGCCGAAGCCAGGGAACCGACGGAGATCGACATGCCGACCGAGAGAGTCGACTACCGCCGCATAGCGAACGAGATCACGAGCAAGATCAAATCTGGCGAGCTTGCGCCTGGGGAGAAGCTACCGTCCACGCGTCAACTCGCCGAGCAGCACGGTGTGCACATCTCCACGATCCACCGTGTCATGTCGTTGCTCAAAGACAGAGAGTTGGTCGAAGGGCATCCCGGAAAAGGCGTGTACGTAGCCGAGCCGGAGCGCGGATTCGAGTAACGCCAGCCTCCACCTGATCGGTAACGCCTCTGTTCCAAGGTGGGCACAAGATTTCGGACAGTTGTCGTTAGCAGCTAACGGAATTTTCCAAGATCCCGTTCCTGGTTGACCGACAGTAAGCGAGGCGCTGGGGGTGCCCACGCAGGTCAGTCGACTCGGAGTGAACGGACGATCGCTTCGGCGACCGCCGGGTTGCTGGACACCGCGACGAGGAGTACCTGTCGGTCGGGGACCACCACCACCTGCCGCGTCCGGCCATCCGGCAGCACGTCGCCGCCCCGCAGGACGGGGTGGCCGAATGCTTCGCTCGCCTCGGTGGCGAGCTGGGCGACCGGGTCGAGATCGAGATTCGCGCGCTTTATCTCGGCGTAGTCGACGCGAGGTCTCGGCAGGGTCATTGCGTAGTCGAGTAGCTGCTGGTCACGGTGGTGATGAGGTCGTGGGGGCGGCGGTTGGCGCGTCGGGTGGCTCGGGCGATGTTGGTTTCGCCGTTGCCGCGGTGGAATCCGATGGCGGTGTTGCGGAGGACGGCTGCGACGGCGGGGCCGTTGCCGGTGCGGGCTCGGTGGCCGTCCTCGCGGAAGGTCACGTCGCGGACCCAGTGCAGCCGGTTCTCGATATGCCATTCCAGCCGGGCCCATTGCTGCAGGTCAGCAGGCTGGGCGTGCGCGGCGGGCAGTGACGCCACCAGATAGACCGTCTCCCGGGTGCGCTTGCCGGTGATCATGCGGGTGCGGGTGATCCGGACGGCCTGCTGGGCATGAGGAAAGCCGATGCCGCCGGGAGTCTGGAGGGTCAACGCCTTGACGGTCCGGGTCTCGCAGCGGCCGTGGCCGGTGTCGCGGTGCTGGTCCCCGATCGGCACCTGCGCCCACGGCAGCCGTTTGAGCTGGGCGTACAAGGTCGGCTGGTTGGCCTTGACCGACACGTACAGGTCCCCGCCGGCAGCGGCCACGGCTCGGGCGTGAGCGACTTGCGTGTGCAGGGCGTCCGCGACGATCACCACCCCGGCCAGGCCGCCCAGCCGGACCTTGACCTGCTCCAGCAGCGGGGCGAACGCCGGGATTTCGTTCGACTTCGCCGCGACCTGGACCTGCGCCAGGACCACACCGGTTGACGTGTCGTAGGCCGACAGCAGATGAACCCGTCCCTCGGTCAGGACCGCACCGCGCACCACCTTGCCGTCAACGGCGATGACCCGCCGCACCGACGGCGCCGACACCCGGGAGCACAGCCAGTCGGCCAGGACCGCCGTCAACGTCTCGGCGTCGACGCGGACCAGCAGCCGCCACACCGTGCTCAGCACCGGCACCCGACCAGTGAACCCGAGCCGGCCCCACGCCGGCGCATCGAGATCATCGACCCAGTCGACGATCGCGGCGAAAGTGCAAGCCCCGGCCATCACCGCGCACACCGCGACCGCGAGCACGCTGGCTAGGGGGTACCGGACACCACGCGGGTCACGCGGATCGGGCACCCTCTCCAGGGCCTCCAACAGGCCAAACGCCTCACCGCCAACAGTCGAGGAGCCGGGCGGGGCGGGGGCATGGTGACGGATCACGTCGATCAGCGATGATGACATGCGCGGGTGTGGTCCTTCTCGGTGTCATGTTGTCTCAGCAACTCCATGATCACCGACGGACCGCACCCGTCCTACGCCACCCTCCAATCAGGCCAATGACCCGGCGAAAGCCCAGGTCGGAAGCACCCTCAGGCGACTACGCAAAGCCCCTGGAGGTCTCGGCAACACGGCGCAGCCCGCGATCACATCAAGGTCCACGATGTAGGTGTCGCGCATCGGCGTACCGCATTTGAGGGCATTGCGTGGCCACTCCGCTGGCACCGAGATCCGTACGCCCTCGCTGGCCACCTCCTGCTGGGGAGTTGGACCTCGATCACGTATGGCCGCAGTCACCACCGTGGCGAGGGCGAGAACCGCTCCGATCGCGGCGGCGACCGCCATCCGTAAGCCCCTGCAACTCCTCAGGTCGAGGTCCATTCATGCCCCTCGCCGGTTGTCCGTCTCTCATGCGAACCCAGAATCGGGCCCGAGCCAATCTACTCGTAGGCCCGGGACCGGGTGAGTGTTGTCTCCGGCCTACAGCCGTCGTCGCGATTCGTTCGCGCTCTCAGCTCGACAGGGCCGGCATCAGAGACATGGCTCCGGACGTCGCTGACCGCGAATGTCGCTGCGTGAGCAGCGCTGTGACCAGTGCCCGAGACGAGACCTGTGCTCAGAGGTCGAGCACGCCGACCGTCTCGCCGCCGCTCTGCTCGCCGGTAGGCCGGAAGCCGAGCTTCAGATAGAAGGCTTCCGGGCCGCCGGCCCGAGGCTTCCAGGTCACGTAAGCCCGCGTGCCGCCCCGGACCCGGATCTCCTGACACGCGGCTGCCACGGCGAAGCGACCATAGCCGCGTCCCTGCGCGTCAGCCGCGATGTTCAGCCGCCAGAGGCCGGACCGTCGGTCGTCGGGATCGCGACCGGAGTTCCACGTGATGTCCAGGAAGGCCATCAGGAACCCGACAAGCGAGTCTCCGTCGTAGATCAGTCTTGGCCAGGCGTTGTCGGGAAAGACATACGCCTCGGCGAGCGACTTGACCACCGGTCCGACCAGGTCCTCCTGGTCCGGGCGCACGGACAGCGCCAGCGCCGCCTCGTAGTTCTCCTGCGTGATCCTTTCCAACCGCATACGGCGGACCGTAGCGGGCTGGCGACGGCACTGGCGGCCCCGTTTCCACCGGCCCCGGACGCCCCGAGTGCGGCCGAGCCGGCAGACGCTCGCCTCACCCTTGAACCAACGCCTCGGGCGAAGGCCCGCGCGACGACGTGACCCGGGTGAGGCGGGTGGCGACGATGGTGGCGGCCAGGACGGAGACGGCGGCGGCCGGGCCGATCCAGGCCGGGCTGAGGCCGACCGTGAGCACCGTGCCGCCGAGCGCGGCACCCAACGCTCCGGCGGCGCCGGCGACGGAGATGTTGACGGCGGCGACCAGGCCGGTGGTGGCCGCGTCGACCTGACCCATCAGCCAGGTCTGGACCAGCGGCACCACCAGGAACGCCGCCGCGCCCAGCAGGGCCAGCCCCGTCAGCGCCAGCGGAGCGACCGGCAGCAGCAGCGGCTGCACCAACAGGATCGCCGTCAACGCGCCGACGGCGAGGGGCAGCCGGCGGGTGATCGCCTCGGGGCGTACCCGGCCGGCGAGCAGGTTGCCGGCGATGGTGCCGAGGCCGTAGCCGACCAGTCCGATGCTGACCCAGCCGGAGCTCAGGCCGGTGACGGTGCGCAGCATCGGCGCGACGTAGGTGAACGCGGCCACGAAGCCGGTCAACGCCAGCAGGGTGACGCCGAGTCCGGCATAGATGCCGGGGCGCAGCAGCGCACCGATGCTGTCCCGGACGCCGGCCGGTGGCGGGGTGGGGATGCGGGGGCAGAAGACGAGCACGCCGAGCAGCCCCAGCGCGGCCATGCCGGCCACGGCCACGAAGGTGACCGGCCAGCCGTACGCCTCACCGATCAGGCTGCCCAGCGGCAGGCCGAGCACGGTGGCGAGGGCGAATCCGCCGAACAGCCGGGCCACCGCGACGGTCTGCCGCTCCGGCGGGACCGAGGCCATCGCCACCTGGGAGGCCACCGCCATGAACAGCGCCTGGGCCAGCGCCGAACCCAACCGGGCCGACAGCAGCATCGGGTACGAGGTGGCCATCGCGCTGGCCACCGCGGACACCGTGGCGAGCGCCATGGTGCCGGCGAGCAGTTCCCGGCGCGGCAGGCGGCGGGTCAGCACGGTGGCGACCGGGCCGCCCACGGTGACCACGATCATGTACGCGGTGACCAGTTGACCGGCGGCGGCCACGGAGACGTCCAGGTCGGTGGCGACCTGGGGGAGCAGACCGACCAGCACGAACTCGGCGGTGGCCACGGCGAAGGAGCAGACGAAGAGCACGTAGATGATCACAGACGGACGCTAGAGCCTCACATCGACGTTAGAGTCAAGCGATGCGGATCGGTGAGTTGAGTGCGCGGACGGGCGCGTCGGTGCGGATGCTGCGGTACTACGAGGAACAGGGGCTGCTGACGCCGGTACGCACCGAGTCGGGCTACCGGATCTACCAGGAGTCCGACGTCGACCGGGTGGCCCGCATCCGGTGCATGCTGTCGGCCGCGCTGCCGTCCGGAGTGGTCGGACAGGCACTGCGGTTCCTCCTGGACGGCCGCGCGGCGATCCCCGACGAGCCGGCCGACCGGGCCCGCCTCGCCGAGACGCTTCAGCGGGAGTTGGACCTGCTCACCGAGAAGATCGAGTCGCTGCGGAACAGTCGGGACCTGCTCGCCACCATCGTCGCCGACGTTCGCGGCGACGTGGTGGGGCCCGGTCATCCCGGTGACCCAGGCGGTGCGGTGGCCCGCCGATCGGTCCGCAAGGCCGGCCCGGCGGTCGGTCTCGCCCGCTGAGCTGCCGCTCCGGCCCGGCTCGCCGGGTCGTGGGAAACCGTAGACCGTGCCGCTCAGTCCCGCTCGGCGTCGGCGTGGCGAGCCGCGGACCGGGCAGCTCAGGCCCGGCTCGGCGGCGTCGGCAGGCGTAAGCCGTGCATGCCGCCGTCGACGGCCAGCACGCTGCCGGTGGTCGATCCGGACAGCGGACTGGCCAGGTAGGCGACGGCGGCGGCGACCTCCTGCGGGGTGGTGAGGCGGCCAGTGGGCTGGCGGGCCCGCAACGCGGCCAGCTCCGCCGCCGGATCGTCGGCGGCGTCGAGCAGCCGCCGTACCCACGGGGTGTCGGCGGTGCCCGGGTTGACGCAGTTCACCCGGATGCCGGCGGCGACGTGGTCGGCGGCCATCGCCAGGGTGAGCGCCTGCACCGCACCCTTGCTGGCGCTGTAGAGGGCCCGCTGCGGCAGCCCGAGCCAGGCGGCGATGGAGCCGATGTTGACGATCGCGGCGTGCGCGGAGGCGCGCAGGTACGGCAGCGCGGCCCGGCTCACCCGGACGATGCCGACCACGTTGACGTCGAACACCCGGTGCCAATCGTCGTCGGTGTCGGCCTCGATGGTGCCGACCGCACCGATGGCGGCGTTGTTGACCAGGATGTCGAGGCCGCCGAACGTCTCGTGGGCGGTGGTGATCGCGGCCCGCACGGACGCGTCGTCGGCCACGTCGGCGGCCAGGCCGAGCAACGGCTCGGGTACCTGCCGCGGGTTCAGGTTCAGGCAGGCCACCCGGGCGCCACGCTCGGCGAGCAGGGTGGCCGTGGCCAGGCCGATGCCGGAGGCGCCACCGGTGATCACCGCCGCCAACCCGGCGAACTCGCCCGCGCCGGCGGGTCTGCCGGCGGCGGTCGCCTGCCCGTCGCCGGTCACGCGGGTGTCAGCGTCTGACGTTGCCGGCCGAGGCCGTCGATCTCCAACTCGACCACGTCCCCGGCGACCAGGTACGGCTTGGGTTCCGGTTGCCCGAGGGCGACGCCGGCCGGGGTGCCGGTGTTGATCACGTCGCCGGGGTAGAGCACCATGAACTGGCTCAGGTAGCGGACGATCTCGGCCACCGGGAAGACCATGTCCTTCGTCGTGCCGTCCTGCCGCAGCACCCCGTTGACCCAGAGCCGTAGCCGCAGGTTCTGCGGATCGGTGACCTCGTCGGCGGTCACCAGCCACGGGCCGAGCGGGTTGAACGTCTCGCAGGACTTGCCCTTGTCCCACTGGCCGCCCCGGTCGAGCTGGAACTCCCGTTCCGAGACGTCGTGGGAGATGGTGTACCCGGCGACGCAGTCCATCGCCGCCTCGGCCGACGGCAGGTAGCGCGCCTTGCGGCCGATGACGACGGCGAGTTCGACCTCCCAGTCCGTCCTGGTGCTGCCGCGGGGCACCAGCACCGGGTCGTCGGGACCGACCACCGTGTCCGGCGCCTTGAGGAAGACCACCGGCTCGGCGGGCAGGGCCGCTCCGGTCTCGGCGGCGTGGTCGCGGTAGTTCAGCCCGATGCAAACGATCTTGCCGGGCCGCAGCGGGGGACCGATCCGCAGGTCGGTGGGGTCCATCGGAGACAGATCGTGCGGGGCGATGCCGGCCAGGCGGGCCAGGCCGTCGGTGCCCAGGAATGCGGGGTCCAGGTCGTCGGTCACGCCGCTGAGGTCACGCAGTTGCCCGGCCTCGTCGAGCAGTGCCGGTGTTTCCCGCCCCGGCGGGCCCACTCGCAGCAGCTTCATCCGTCGCCCCCCAGACACCGCGTCAGGTATTAGTCGGCAAAACATGTGATGTCTACCAGGTGATCGTGGCGCGTTACAAGGCCCCATGATCGACAGGTGCCGACCGTCGACGCCGAGTGGACCGCAGGTCCCGTCCGGGACCGGGCCGTCCGACCTGTCCGGAGGGGACTCCGGCCGCTGGTCCGTACCAGCCGCGCAGGCTGCACTGGAAGCAGGACGGAGAGGAGTGAGGACGATGTCGTACCTGATCGTTGTCGGCGTTGATGGTTCGGACGGTGGGCGGCGTGCCCTGCGGTGGGCGGTCGGTGAGGCGGCCGAGCGCAACGGCACCGTGCAGGCGGTCACCGCCTGGCGGTGGGACGGCCTGGACGGCGGTGCCATGGTCGCACCGAACCCGATCGAGGAGGAGGAGCGGGCCACCGCCCTGCTGGCCCGGGAGATCGGCGAGGTCACCCGGGGCACGGCCGCGGCACCGGTCTCGGCCGAGGTCGTCGAGGGTCGGCCGGCCGACGTGCTGACCGCCGCCGCCCGTGGCGCCGACCTGCTGGTGCTGGGCAGTCACGGGCACGGCCGGCTGCGGCACACCGTGCTCGGCTCGGTCAGCGAGGAGTGCGTACGCAAGGCGACCTGCCCGGTGGTGGTGATCCCGGTGCCGGTGCCGGCGCCGAGCGGTCCCGCCGTGCCGGCGGTGCCGGCCTGAGGGCGCCCGACGGGGGTTGCCGGTCTCTGACATGCTCTGGGCCGTGACGACCGGCCACCCCCGTTCCCACCGCCGCGCCCGCCGGACCCGGTTCGGGCTCCTGTTCAGCCTCGTTGTCGTGATCGCCCTGGCCGTGGCGGCCGTGATCGTGCTGCGCCCGCCGGGGCCCCGCCCGCTGTTCCAGATGCCGGTCGGCTGCGGGGAGACCTGGCAGGTCGGCACCTACCCGGGGCACGGCGACTACGACGTGGACTTCTTCCCGCTCTCCGGCAACCCGTGGGGGCAACCGGTGCTCGCCTCGTACGAGGGCACCGTCACCGTGGCCGGGATCAACGGGTCGCTTGGTGGTCGTACCCCGGACAATCCGGACGGCCCGCGGGGTCGTGGCGGTGGCTACTGGGTGAAGATCGACCACGGCGGCCGGTGGGAGACCCAGTACCTGCACCTGCTGGAGCCGCCGCTGGTGCAGGCCGGCCAGCGGGTCGTCCAGGGCCAGCAGATCGGCCGGATCGGCAGCACCGGCAACTCCGGCGCCCCGCACCTGCACTACGAGCAGCGGCGCGGCTGGGAGAAGGTGGAGACCTACTTCGACGGCGTCCCGTCGGGCATCACCGACGACGACGCCGAGTACACGCTGCGGCTGACCAGCAACAACTGTCCGTAGCGCGGGCGCTGTCGTACCCACCTGATGAGGTACGGCCATGGGTGTTCTCTATGACTACTTCCGGGCGGCGGACGACGCCGCCGCGATCGGGCTGATGGCGGAGCTCGACGGCGGTCCGGTCGCCGTGTCCGGAGGCCGCCCCGGGGTCGACGCGATCGACCTCAAGGGCATCGAGCCGGCAGTGACCCTCGGCAAGCTCGTCGGCTTCGTGCGCGGGCTGGCCTGGTCCACCGACCTGATCGAGCAACGGCTGATCTGGAGCGGCGGCGACGAAGGGCCATGGTTGATCGCCCTCGACGACGCCACCAGGGACACCCTGGCCTCGATCACCGCCGCCCAGTCACCCGAGCTGTCGGCGCGGTGGGGGCAGATCGAGGAGCTGGCCTGGGGTGAGCCGCTGCCGCCAGGGGAACTGCTGCCGGTGATCGAGGAGATCAGCGCCCTCGCCCGCCGTGCCCAGGCCGCCGGTGACCACCTCTACTGCTGGTGCTGCCTCTGACCGCCCGGGTCACAGCTTGACTTCGAACCTGTCCGCCCGCCGGTCCGAGCCCTGCCGGCCGGCGGGTTTGCGGTTAGCGTGGGGCGAGATCGACTGCCGGAAGAATCCAGGGGGAGGACCATGTCCAGGACCAGATTCAGGTTGGCCGGCGCGACGATCGCCCTGCTGCTCGCCGCCGTGGCGGGATGCAGTGGGGGCGAGGGCGTCGACGTCGACGGCAACGACACGGCGGGCGCCGGCGGCGTGCTCAACGCCGCGATCGGCGGCGAGCCCGACCAGCTCGACCCGCACAAGACCTCCGCCTACTACAGCTTCCAGGTGCTGGAGAACGTCTTCGACACGCTCGTCGAGCCGGACGCGAACCTGGAGATGAAGCCTGCCCTGGCCACCGAGTGGACCACCAGCGAGGATCAGCTGACCTGGACGTTCACCCTCCGCGAAGGCGTCAAGTTCTCCGACGGTACGCCGTTGACCGCTGAGGACGTCGTCTACTCCTACAACCGGATCATCGACGAGAAGCTGAACAACGCCTACAAGTTCGGCACCGTGAAGTCGATCGAGGCCACCGACCCGAAGACCGTGGTGGTGACCCTCAACGCGCCGACTCCGAACCTGCTGGCCAACCTCGGTGGCTTCAAGGGCGTGGCGATCGTCCAGAAGGCCAACGTGGAGTCTGGTGAGATCACCACCAAGCCGGTCGGCAGTGGCCCGTTCGCCGTGGAGAACTACAGCTCCGGCGACAGCATCCGACTGGTCCGCAACGACAACTACTGGGGCGAGAAGCCGAAGCTGGACGGCGTCCGGTTCACCTTCGTCAGCGACCCCACCGTCGCCCTGCAGAACCTGCGCGGCGGTGAGGTGCACTGGACCGACAACCTGCCACCGCAGCAGGTGCCGGCGCTGCTCGACGGGGACGACCCGACGGTGCAGTCGGTGCCCTCGACCGACTACTGGTACCTCGCGCTCAACCAGGCGCGCAAGCCGTACGACGACGTCAACGTCCGCCGGGCCATCGCCTTCGCGCTCGACCGCGAGGCGATCACCAAGGCCGCCAAGTTCGGGCTGGCCACGGTCAACCAGACGGCGATCCCGCAGAACAGCGCCTTCTACTACGAGTACGCGCCGTACACCCACGACGTGAACCAGGCCAAGCAACTGCTCGACCAGGCCGGGGTGAGTGGGCTGACCATGGACCTCATGGTGACCAGCGAGTACCCGGAGACGGTCACCGCGGCCCAGGTCATCGCCTCGCAGTTGGAGGCCGTCGGGATCACTGTGGAGATTCGCACGCTGGACTTCGCGCAGTGGCTCGACGAGCAGGGCGCCGGCAAGTTCGACTCGTTCATGCTGGGCTGGCTGGGCAACATCGACCCCGACGAGTTCTACTACGCCCAGCACCACAGCGACGGCACGTTCAACTTCCACAAGTACGCCAACCCGAACGTGGACCGGCTGCTCGATCAGGCCCGGACGGAGACCGACCAGGCCGCCCGCAAGCAGCAGTACGACCAGGTGGCCAAGCAGATCGTGGACGACGCCAGCTACATCTACCTCTACAACCCCGACGTCGCCCAGGGCTGGTCCAAGCAGGTCAACGGCTACGAGGTACGCACGGACCGGGCGATCCGGTTCCGCGACGTGGCCCTCGCCCGGTGACCCGGCGGGGGACCTCAGGTGGCCCGCTTCGTCATCCGTCGGCTGTTGCAGTCGGCCGTCGTGCTGCTCGGCGTGACCCTCGTGGTGTTCCTGCTGCTGCAACTGGTGCCGGGTGACCCCGTCCGGGTCGCCCTCGGCACCCGCTTCGACCCGCAGACGTACGAGGCGCTGCGGGCCCGGGCGGGGCTGGACCAGCCGCTCGTGGTGCAGTATTTCGACTACCTGCGGCGGGCGCTGACCGGCGACCTCGGGGTCAGCTTCCGCAGTGGACGGCCGGTCACCGCGATCGTGCTGGAGCGGCTGCCGGCGACCCTGTCGCTGGCGGTCACCGCGGTGGTGTTCGCGATGGCGATCGCCTTTCCGCTGGGGATCGTCTCGGCGATCCGCAGCGGCTCGCTCGTCGACCACGCGGCCCGGGTGTTCAGCCAGTTCGGTGTCTCGGTGCCGGACTTCTGGATGGGGATCATGGGCATCCTGCTCTTCTCCGGGGTGCTGGGCTGGCTGCCGCCGTCGGGGTACGTCGCGCTCACCGAGGATCCGGGGCGCTGGGCGTCCCACGTGGCGCTGCCCGCCGCCACGGTCGGCCTGGTTACCGCCTCGATCCTCACCCGGTTCATCCGCTCGTCGATGCTGGAGGTGCTCTCCGAGGACTACGTGCGCACCGCCGAGGCGAAGGGTCTGCGTACCCGGGTGGTGGTGTTGCGGCACGTGCTGCGCAACGCCCTCATCCCGGTGGTGACCGTGGTGGCGGTGCAGTTGGCCAGCCTGCTCGGCGGGGTGATCGTGATCGAGGTGCTGTTCGCCTGGCCCGGCATCGGGCGGCTCACCTACGACGCCGTCGCGGCCCGCGACTATCCGGTGCTGCAAGGCGCGGTGCTGCTGGTGGCGGCGCTGTTCCTCCTGGTCAACCTGCTGGTCGACATCCTCTATGCCCGTCTCGACCCGAGGATCACGGTCAAATGAGCGAGCGGACGGTCAACCGCGAGGGACAGTTGCGCCGGGCGCTGGCCGCGCTGCGGCGCGATCCGCTGGCGCTGACCGGCAGCCTGGTGCTGGCGGTGCTGGTCGTGGTGGGGGTCGGCGGCTCCTGGCTGGCGCCGTCGGGGATCAACGAGGTGAACGTCGACCAGATGCTCCAGCCGCCAAGCTGGGCACACCCGTTCGGCACCGACGAGCTGGGTCGCGACGTGCTCAGCCGGGTCATGGTCGCCGCCCGGGTGTCGTTGCAGGTCGGCCTGGTCAGCGTCGGCATCGCGCTGGTGGTGGGGGTGACCCTCGGGTTGTTCGCCGGTTACTACCGTGGCTGGCTCGACAACGTGCTGATGCGCTGCATGGACGTGCTGTTCGCGTTCCCGGTGCTGCTGCTGGCGGTGGCGATCGTGGCGGTGCTCGGTCCGGGACTGGTCACCGCGATGGTGGCGATCGGGGTGGTCTACACGCCGATCTTCGCCCGGGTGACCCGGGCCGGTGTGCTCTCGGTGCGGGAGCAGGTCTTCGTCCGGGCCGCGGTCTCGGTCGGCGCGTCCGACCTGCGGATCATGCGGCGGCACGTGCTGCCGAACATCGCGGCACCGCTGATCGTGCAGACCTCCCTCTCGCTGGCCTTTGCGATTCTGTCCGAGGCGGCGCTGTCCTTCCTCGGCCTCGGCGTCCAGCCACCCGATCCGGCCTGGGGCCGGATGCTGTTCGACGGGCGCGGGTTCGTCACCGACGCCTGGTGGCTGGGCTTCTTCCCCGGTGCGGCGATCTTCCTCACCGTCCTGGCGTTCAACCTGGTCGGAGACGCGCTGCGGGACGTGCTGGATCCCCGCCAGCTCACCGTCAGCGAAGCCCGGAGGAGCACCGCATGAAGCCGGTACTGGCCGTCGAGGACCTCACCGTCACCATCGGCACCCGGCGTGGGCCGGCGCACGCCGTCGCCGGTGTCGACTGGGCGGTGCAGCCCGGGGAGACCCTGGCGCTGGTCGGCGAGTCCGGCAGCGGCAAGAGCATGAGCGTGCTCGCCGCCACCGGGCTGGCGCCCCGCACCGCGCGGGTGACCGGGCGGGTGCACCTGCTCGGCACGGAGCTGACCGGGCTGGGCCAGGATCGCCGTCGGCGGCTGCGTGGGCGGCACATCGGGTTCGTCTTCCAGGATCCGATGACCTCGCTCAACCCGGTGCTCACCGTCGGCCGGCAGGTCACCGAGGCCGCCGAGGAACACCTCGGACTGACCCGGCGGGCCGCCCGGTCCCGCGCCGTCGAACTGCTGGAGATGGTCGGCATCCCGTCGGCGGGGCAGCGGGTGGACGCGTACCCGCACCAGTTCTCCGGCGGCATGCGGCAGCGGGTGGTGATCGCCATGGCGTTGGCCTGCGAGCCGGACCTGCTGATCGCCGACGAGCCGACCACGGCCCTGGACGTCACCACCCAGGCCCAGATCGTCGAGCTGGTCGCCGACCTGCAACGGCGGCTCGGCACCGCGGTCGTCTGGATCACCCACGACCTGGGTGTGGTCGCCGGCATCGCCGACACCGTGGCGGTCATGTATGCCGGCCGGATCCTCGAACAGGGGCCGGTCGACGCCGTGTTCGGCACGCCGTCGCACCCGTACACCGAGGCTCTGCTGGCCGCCCGTCCGGACCCGGCGGCCGGCGGAGCGGAGCTGGTCACCATCGCCGGTGCGCCGCCCAGCCCGCTGGATCTGCCGGCGGGCTGCGCGTTCTGGCCCCGCTGCCCGGTGCGGGGTGACGCCCGCTGCGAGCACGAGCTGCCGCCGTTGGTGCCGGTCTCGGCCGGGCACCAGGTCCGCACCTTCTACCCGCAGCCGACCGACGGGGAGCGCCGATGAGCGAGCGGCAGCGAGCGGATCGTCAGCTCGGCGCGGTCGTGCCGGCCGACGGCACGGCTCACGCTGCGGTGCCGAAGCAGCGGGAACCGGGCGAGGTGGTGGCCGAACTCGACGATCTGGCGGTGTGGTTCCCGACGCCGGCCGGAGTGGTGCGGGCCGTCGACGGCGTGTCCCTGCGGGTACGGCGGGGGGAGACGCTGGGGCTGGTCGGCGAGTCCGGCAGCGGCAAGTCCACCACCGGGCTGGCCCTGCTCCGGCTGGTGGATCCCACCTCCGGCACGGTGCGGGTGGGCGGCGAGGACGTCACCCGCTGGTCCCGGCGACGGCTGCGGGCGCTGCGTCGCCGGGTGGCGATGGTGTTCCAGGACCCGCAGGCGTCCCTCGATCCCCGGCTCACCATCGGGGCGAGCATCGCCGAGCCGTTGATCGTGCACCGGCTCACCGACGGCGGTGCCGCCCGCCGCCGCCGGGTCGGCGAGCTGCTCGACATGGTGGGGTTGCGCGGCGAGCTGGCCGACCGGCATCCCCACGAACTCTCCGGTGGGCAACGGCAGCGGGTCGGCATCGCCCGTGCCCTGGCCGGCGAACCGGACCTGATCGTGCTCGACGAGCCGATCGCGTCACTCGACCTGAGCGTGCAGGCGCAGATCATGAACCTGCTCCGCCGGCTGCAACGGGACCTGGGGCTGACCTACCTGTTCATCGCCCACGACCTGGCCGCCGTGGAGCACATGAGCGACCGGATGGCGGTGATGTACCTGGGGCGGATCGTGGAGAGCGGCACGCCGGCGCAGATCTGGCGCGACCCGGCCCACCCGTACACTGCCGCGCTGCTGTCCGCGGTGCCGGTGGCCGACCCGCAGGTCGAGCGGGAACGCCGCCGGATCATCCTCAGCGGTGACATCCCGAGCCCGGTGGACCCGCCGGGCGGCTGCCGGTTCCGCACCCGCTGCCCGCAGGCGCGTCCGGAGTGTGCCGAGACCGATCCGGTGTTGGCCGAGGTCGACCCCGACCACCGGGCCGCGTGCCTGTTCGCCAAGGAGGCCGTGCGCGCCATGCGGTCGGCGTGATTCCGGCGTACGGCGGTTCAGGGTTGCCGCAGCGGCCGGAACGCGGCCCGCACCTCGGCGGCGAAGAGTTCCGGTTCCTCCCAGGCCGCGAAGTGGCCGCCACGGTCGACCTCGTTGAAGTACGCGACGCCGGGGTAGACGGCCTCGACCCAGCTACGTGGGGCAGCCCAGATCTCGCCGGGGAACGCCGTGAAGCCGACCGGGACCGCGACCGGTGGCGGCGGCTGGCCGGCCGCGTCGGCTGTCGCCTGGAAGCGCCCGAACTCCCAGTACCACCGGGCGGACGAGGCGCCGGTGCCGGTCAGCCAGTACAGCGTGATGTTGTCGACGACGGTGTCCCGGGTGAGACCACCGACCGGTTCGCCGTCGACGAACGCGCGGGAGATCTTGTAGTAGCTGTCCGTGTCGTGGTCCAGCATCCACGCCGCCAGCCCGACCGGTGAGTCGAGCAGCGAGTAGCCGATGGTCTGCGGACGGGTGGACTGTTCCAGGAAGTAGCCGAAACCGTCAGTGGTGAACGTGGTCAGCGCGTCGTGGGCCGCGCGTTCCGGCGCGGACTCCGACGGCAGTTGATCCTTGAGACCGATCGCGGCGGCGAGCAGGTTGACGTGGATGCCGGCCAGCCCGCCGGGTCCCTGACGGCCCATCGCGTCTGTCACGGAGGCGCCCACATCGCCGCCCTGTGCCACATAGCGCGAGTACCCGAGGCGGTCCATCAACTGTGCCCAGGCCTGTGCGATCCGGTTGGAGTCCCACCCGAGCTCGGTCGGCTCGCCGGAGAAGCCGTAGCCGGGCAGCGACGGCAGCACCAGGTGGAAGGCGTCCTCGGCCCGTCCGCCGTGCGCCGTCGGGTCGGTGAGCGGGCCGACCACCCCGAGCAGTTCGACGACCGAGCCGGGCCAGCCGTGCGTCATGATCAGCGGTAGCGCGCCCTCGTGCGGCGACCGGACGTGGACGAAGTGAATCGGCACGCCGTCGATCTCGGTGGTGTACTGCGGCAGGGCGTTCAACCTGGCCTCGCACGCGCGCCAGTCGTACTCGGTGGTCCAGTAGCGGGCCAACTCCTGGACCGTCGCCAGTTGCACGCCCTGCGAGCGGTCGGCGACCAGTTCCCGGGTGGGCCAGCGGGTGGCCGTGATCCGACGACGCAGGTCCGTGAGCGCCTCTTCCGGCGTGTCGAGACGGAAGGGACGAATCTCGTCGTCCTGGGACATGCCCACCACCTGTCGGGTCGGATCGAGCGGTACCGGCCCGGCCGAGCCGTACGCGCTCATCCTCATATCGGCGGGGTGGCCAGCGGGCCGGAACAGGAGTTGTGGGCGGCACGCCAGGTTCCTGACCGGCCCCCTGGCTCAGCGCTGGCGGCCGGCACCTCACCTACCGACGGCTGCCGGCTGCCGGGCGACCAGGCCGCCGGTGGGGTCGTAGCGGACCGGAACGGGATCGCTGAGTTCCCCGACGAACTCGCCGTCGGCGTGCTCGACGAAGCCGATGAGGGACCAGCCGTCGCCGTCGGGGACCAGGCGGGGCGCGTACAGGTGCGGTTGGGCGACCGGCCGGGCGGCGGCGATGTCCCAGGGCCCGCGCACGGTGGGCCCGGTGGCGACCCAGAGCCGCGACTCGGCTTCCCGGCCGGCGGCGAAGGCGTTGGTGCAGAACAGCAGCAGCGGCTGTCCGTCGACGACGGCGACCTGCGGCACCTCCAGGTGACCGAAGCCGGCCGGCGTGGACAACGGCGGCCGGACCGTCCAGTTGACCAGGTCGGGGGAGGTCGCGTGACCGACGACGCCGCGCGCGTCGGCCGGTCCCCGGTTGGCGCGGGCGGTCACCAGCATGTGCCAGCCGTCGCCGTCGGGGTCCGGAAAGACCCACGGGTCGCGCCAGGCCTGCTCGTACCACATGTCGCGGTCGAGCAGTTCGTACCAGGTCGGATCGGCTTCGAGCAGCGGCGCGTCGCCGTGCCGGTGCCAGGTGACCAGGTCGTCGGAGACGGCCAGGCCGATGCGCTGGACCAGCCCGTCCTCGGCTCGGCCGACCCCGGTGTAGAACAGGTACCACCGCTGGTCCGGGCCGCGCACCGTGCAGCCGGTCCAGGTCGCCAGGTCGTCCCAGGCGGGCGCGTCGGCGGGGACGAGGGCGTCGGCGCCCAGCTGCCAGGAGCGCAGGTCGGTGGAGACCGCGTGGCCGATCGAGGCGCGCCGGTGACGGCGGTGCGGGTCGAGCAGGGCCCGGGAGGCGCGCAGGAAGAACGCGTGCCAGCGGCCGTTGTCGTCCTGGGCGTACCAGCTGTCCCACACCCAGTGGTCGGGCAGTCGAAGCATGGCCGGAAACGTACCAGTGAATCGGTTTAGCGACTACGGCGGGTGTGGCCAGGTGTGGCCACAGGCGGCGCGGGTCAGTCGGCGGGCGCGGCCACGGACCGCCGCCGCCGCAGCGGCATCGGGACGAACGACGCGGCAGCGTCACCGCCGTCGAGCAACACCTCCACCGCGCGGCGGCCCATCTGTTCGTGCGGCAGGGCCGCGGTGGACAGCCCCGGCCGTAGCCACGCGGCGATCGGGTCGTCGTCGAAGGAGATCACCGAAAGGTCGCCCGGAATGGTCAGGCCGGCCTCGCCGAGGGCCTGGTACGCGCCGAAGGCGAGCCGGTCGTTCATGCAGATCACCGCACTGGGCCGGGTCGGGCGCTCCAGCAGCGTACGCATGGCGGTGTAGCCGTGTTCCGGCAGCCACTCCGGGCAGAAGCCCTCGGCGAGCAGCGAGACACCGGCGGCGGCGAGCGTGTCCCGGATGCCGCGCAGCCGAGCGTCGGCGGCCAGCGATATCTCCGGGTCGCGTTCCTTCTGCCGGTTACGGCCGATCAGGGCGATCCGGTCCCGGTGGCCGTTGGCGAGCAGCGTCTCGGCGATCATCGCGCCGGCTCCCTCGTCGTCGGGGAGCACGCAGGGCAACGACTCCGGACTGGTCGCGTTGAGCAGCACGACCGAGCCGCCGAGGATGGCCGGCGGCACCGCCAGGCGGCGGGTCGCCATGGCCGCGTAGATCACGCCGTCGACCTGGCGGTCGAGGATGGCCTCGATGGCGTACCGCTCGAACGTCGCGTCGCCCTGCGTCTCGGTGATCAGCAGGACGTGGTCGCGCTCGCGGGCGGCGTCCAGCGCGCCGCGGATGAGGCCACCGGCGAAGCGGGTGGTGGCGACGATGTCGGAGACGAACGCGATGGTGGCGGTCTTGCGGGTCCGCAGGCTGCGGGCGGCCACGTTGGGTCGGTAGCCGAGTTCCTCGGCGGCCGCGAAGACCCGCTGGTGCGCCTCGGCGGAGAGCCGGGTGCCCTCGCGGCCGTTCAGCACCATCGACGCGGCGGTCTTGGACAGGCCGGCCCGTCGCGCCACGTCGGCCAGTGTCGCTCTCTCCCGACCCATTGCGTCCTCCGATCACGGCGGTCCGTCCCGACGCCGCCGTCGTCCCATCATGATGGGTCGAGTCGCTCACGTGGTCACCGGCGGTGTGGTCCAGCCCGGCCGGGCGGCTGGTGAACCATCTGTTTCCAGACCGTTGCGAACTCGTCCTTGACACTCCCCGGCGACGCGCGCATGCTCTGCTAAATCAGTTTAGCGACGTGGTTTCACCTCTGCGGTGGACGCCTTCGCGTCTTCCGACGTCATATTGGGTACCGCGGGCCGCGAGCCGGGTCAGGCACGCGACGTTGCGACACGTGGTGGCCGGTGGGCCGGGCTTGTGGCGGGCGCCACGGACGGCCGTCGACCGGTCCGGCGCGCGGATTGAGTCAAGGAGCATGAGGTGCCGGAGTTCTCGACAAGGTTCACCCGACGCCGGTTGGCACTGCTGGTGCCGCTACTGGGCGCCAGCCTGGCCATCAGCGCCTGTAGCGCACCGGGTTCCGAGGAGACCCCCACGGGGGACTCCGACGCCCCGGTGAGCACCGAGCTGGGTACCGACCCGATCACCCTGGAAATGTACGCCGAGACCGGCTTCCCGCTGGCCAAGGCCCTCGCCGACGAGTTCACCAAGCAGCACCCGAACGTCACGTTCAACGTCCGCGAGGACCAGTTCACCGTCATCACGGAGAACGCGCCCCGGGTGCTCGCCTCGGACAACGCGCCCGACATCATCCGGCTGCCCACCATGGTCGACCTGGTCAAGGACGGGCTGCTGAAGAACCTGGACCCGTACTTCGACGCGTACGGCTGGGACAGGTTCCCCGCCTCCCAGCTCGTCCAGCTGCGCCTGTCCGACGGCGGCGCGGTACGCGGCAGCGGCTCGCTGTACGGCATGGGCCTGGGCTACAGCGTGACCGGCGTCTTCTACAACAAGAAGCAGGCCGAGCAGGTCGGCATGACCCAGCCGCCGGCCACCATCGCCGAGTTCGAGCAGCTGCTGGCCAAGGCGAAGGCGGCCAACCTGCTGCCGATCATGCAGTTCAACAAGAACACCGCCGGCATCAACTTCCCGCACCAGGCCCTGCAGAACCAGTACGGCGACCCGACCGCCATCGCCGACTGGATCTTCCAGAAGCCGGGCGCCACCTTCGACACGCCGGCGGCGCTCAAGGCCACCCAGACCATCCAGAAGTGGGCCGAGGCCGGCTACTTCCCGAAGGACGCCAACGCCATCGACTACACGGCCATGATGGGCGAGTTCCAGAAGGGCAACGGCCTGTTCATGTTCAACGGCGACTGGGAGTCGGGCAACCTGGACAAGAACATGGCCGGCGAGGTCGGCTTCTTCCTCTTCCCGGGTGAGACCGCCGACGCCAAGCGGGTCGCGATGTCCGCGCCGAACACGTTCGGCGTCGGCGCCAAGGCCAAGAACCCCGATGCCGCAGCCTTCTTCCTCAACTGGGTGCACACCAACGACAAGGCCCGGGAGATCTCGGTCAACGTCGGCGGCTCGCACCCGGGCGGCCCGGCCGACCTCGCCCTGCCGCCGGTGTCGGAGGGCACCGTGCTCGCCGAGACGCTCAAGGCGTCCCAGCAGCTCGGCGCGGACAACGGCGCGGTCGACTTCACCGCGAACGCCACCGGCGGCATCTTCGCCGCCGCCATCACCCCCGAGATGCAGAAGTTGATCGCCGGCCAGCAGACCCCGGAGGGGTACGTCAAGGCGGTCCAGGCCGAGTACGAGAAGGAACTGTCCCGATGACGTCTGCCCTCGGCAGCGCCCCGGCCGGGTCGGACACCGCGTCCCGACCCGGCCGGGGGGACACCCGGGCACCCGTGCGGCCCCACCGGAAGCGGTGGGGCCGCACGGTCCGGTGGTCCGGGTGGCTCTGGGTCCTGCCCGCCCTGATCATGTACGGCGTCTTCGTACTGCGTCCGCTCGTGCTGACCATGCAGTACTCGCTGTACGACTGGAACGGCATCGGTGCGGCCCGCTGGGCGGGGCTGGACAACTACCTCACGGTCTTCACCGACCGCGACCTGTTGAAGATCATCTCGAACGCGTTCATCCTGATCATCTTCTTCAGCTTCATCCCGGTCCTGCTCGGCCTGCTGGTGGCCAGCCTGGTCCGGCGGATCACCACCGGCCCGGCCGGCACCATGGTCCGCACCGTGCTGTTCCTGCCCCAGGTGATCCCGCTCGTCGCGGCCGGCATCGCCTGGAGCTGGGTGCTCTCCAGCAACGGACTGGTCAACCAGGCGTTGCGGGCCGTCGGGCTGGACGGCGTCACCCGGGCCTGGCTCGGCGACTTCGACACCGCGCTGCCGGCGGTGGGCGTCATCGGCACCTGGGTCATGCTCGGTCTCTGCACGATCCTGCTGATCACCGGAATGAGCAAGATCGATCCGTCGCTCTACGAGGCCGCCCGCATCGACGGCGCCGGCCCGGTGCGGGAGTTCTTCGCGGTCACCCTGCCCAGCCTGCGCCAGGAGATCGGTATCTGCCTGACCGTGACCATCATCGCGGCGCTGGCCAGCTTCGACATCGTCTACATCTCCACCAGCGGTGGCCCCGGAATCCAGACCACCGTGCCCGGCCTGGAGATCTATCGGCTCGCCTTCTCCCAGCGTCAGGTCGGCCTCGCCTCGGCCCTCGCGGTGGTGCTGATGGCGCTGGTGCTGGTGTGCGTACTGCCGATCCAGCGGCTGACCAGGGGAGAGAAGTGATGAACCTGACCACCCGCAGCGAGCGGCTGACCGGTCGCATCTTCCTGATCGCGCTGGTCGTGGTCACCCTGCTGCCGTTTTTGAGCATGCTGTCGGCGGCGCTGCAACCGCGCGGCACCGTACCCACCGGCCTGGCCTGGCCCAGCGACCCGCAGTGGGGCAACTTCGCCGACGCCTTCACCGCCGCCAACATGGGCGCGCTGCTGAAGTCGAGCGCGCTGATCGTGGCCGGGGTGGTGCCGGTCGGCGTACTCATCGCGACCATGGCCGGGTTCGGCCTCGGCCACCTGCGGGTGCCCGGCGGTCACCTCGCCTTCGGACTGCTGCTGCTCGGCCTGACCCTGCCCTTCGAGGCGGTGGTCACCGCGCTGTACTACCAGATGCGGGATCTCGGTCTGCTCAACACCCGCTGGGCGATCATCCTGCCGTTGATCGGTCTCTACATGCCGTTCGCGGTCTTCTGGATGCGTGCCCACTTCATCAACGTGCCCCGCGAGCTGTCCGAGGCGGCGCGGGTGGACGGCAGCAACACCTGGCAGCTGTTCTGGCGGGTCCACGTGCCGCTGGCCCGACCGGCCATCGCCTCGCTGACCATCCTGTTGTTCCTGTGGACCTGGAACCAGTTCCTGCTCGCCATCGTGCTCGTCGACGATGCGACGAAGCGGACCATGGCCGGCGCTCTCGGTGCCTTCCAGGGGCAGTGGGGAACCGATCTGGTGCTGCTGTGCGCTGGCTCGTTGCTCATCCTCACGCCTACCCTCATCGTGTTCCTGATCTTCCAGCGACAGTTCATCAAGGCCCTGCTCCAGGGTTCCGTGAAGGGATAGCGGGTTGAGCGACAGCCAGATCCACGGTGACGTCGACGAGGGCTTCGGCCGGGTCGCCGACGTGTTTCGGGACAACTTCACCCACCGGCAGGAGGTGGGCGCCGCGGTCGCCGTCTACCTTCGCGGCCGCAAGGTCGTCGACCTGCACGGTGGGCTGGCCGACGCCCGGTCGGGACGCCCCTGGACCGCGGACACGCCCGCCGTCGTCTTCTCCTGCACCAAGGGGATCATGGCGATCTGCGCGTACCTGCTGGCGCAGGAGGGGCGGCTGGACCTTGACGCGCCGGTCATCCGCTACTGGCCGGAGTTCGGCCAGCACGGCAAGGCGGAGATCCCGGTCCGGTGGCTGCTCACCCACCAGTCCGGCCTGCCGGCGCTGGACAAGCCCTTCACCCGCGAGGAGGTGCTGGCCTGGGAACCGGTGATCAAGGCGATCGAGGCGCAGACTCCACTGTGGAAGCCGGGCACCGCACACAGCTACCACGCGATCACCTACGGCTGGCTGATCGGCGAGGTGATCCGACGGATCACCGGCGAGATGCCCGGCGCCTACTTCTCCCGGGTCCTCGGCGAGCCGCTCGGTCTGCGTACCTGGATCGGGCTGCCGGCCGCCGAACGGGACGCGGTCGCCTGGATGCTGGCACCGATCGGCGAACCCGTTCCGGCCAGTGACCCGGTCGCTGAGCGTGGCATCACCATGGGCGGCGCCTTCGCCTTCCCCGCCGACGAGGACGGCCTGGTCAGCTTCAACGACCCGGCCATCCAGGCCGCGCAGATCCCGGGTGCGGGCGCGGTGAGCACGGCCGAGAGCCTGGCCCGGCTCTACGCCGCCTGCGTCTCCGAGGTCGGCGGAGCGCGGCTGCTCAGCCCCGCGTCTGTCGACGACGCGGTCACGGTCCGGGTCAGTGGTCAGCAGGTCTACGGACTGCCCGACGCGGGACACCGCTGGGGCACCGGGTTCCTGGTGCACTCGGAGCCCCGCCCGATGCTCGGCGTACGCAGCTTCGGCCACGACGGCGCCGGCGGGCACCTGGCCTTCGGCGACGACGCCCACCAGGTCGGCTTCGGTTACGTGGTCAACCAGATGGGCGGCTTCGACGACGAGCGGGCCAACCTGCTCTCCGCAGCGGTACGGGATTCCCTCGGCCACAGCTGACCGACGCGGTGGCCCCGGCGAAGCTGCTCGACTGAGCCGGGGCCCACCCGCGACCGGGATCGACGTACGGTGGGCGGATGTCGCGTGCAGACGCTGAACTTGCGATCCAGGCCGCGCGGGCCGGTGCCGAGGTGGTGCGTTCCCACCACGGCAGGTCCGTGGACCGCTTCGCGAAGGCGGGTGGGGACTTCGCCACCAGCGCGGACATCGAGGCGGAGCAGGCGATTCTCGGCGTGCTGCGGTCCGCACGACCCGACGACGCGATGGTGGCCGAGGAGAGCGGACGCAGCGGGTCAGACGGGAGCGGGCGGGTCTGGCTCGTCGATCCGCTCTGCGGGACGCTGAACTTCGCCGTACACACCACGCTGGTCTCGGTGAACGTGGCCCTGCGGGTCGACGCGGAGGTCGCGGCGGCGGCCGCCGTCGACCCGTTCGCTCAGGAGGTCTTCTGGACCGACGGCACCGCCGCCCGGGTGCGGTGCGGCGGTGTTGATCAGCACCTCCTGCCGTCGGCGGCATCCGGGCTGGTGGACGTCAACCTCGACCCGCCCTTTCCGAACGAGCGGGTGTTCCGGGCGGCCCGGCTGCTGACGGACGAGGGCTTCGTGGAGCGGTTTCGGCCACGGGTCGTGTCGACCACGTTGGCGTTGGCCTGGGTCGCGGCCGGCCGGCGCGCCGCGTACGTCACGGACGGCCGACTGCGCGACAACGTGCACTTCGCGGCCGGCATCGCGCTCTGCGAGGCGGCCGGCTGCGTGGTGACCGGCATCGACGGTCGGCCCTGGCGCAGCGGCCTGGGCGGGCTCGTCGCGGCGGCCGACGCGGATACGCACGCCGGCCTGCTGGCGCTCATCGCGAGGCAGCGAGAGCCGGCGTAGGGCCGGTAGCGTCGATCCGCCCTCAGTCGAGGCAGAACTCGTTGCCCTCGGGGTCGGTCAGCACGATGAAGCCGGCCTCAAGCGGCGGCGCGGGCTCGACCCGGCGCAGCTGCTTGGCGCCCAACGCGACCAGCCGATCAGACTCGGCCTGCAACGCTGCCATCCGTTCCGCGCCGGTGAGCCCGGGCGCGGCCCGTACGTCGAGGTGCACCCGGTTCTTGGCGACCTTGTCCTCCGGCACCTGCTGGAAGAACAACCGCGGACCGAGCCCGTCCGGGTCCTCAATGGCCGACCTGGTGTTGCGCTGCTCCGGCGGTACGCCGATCCGGGCGAGGAAGTCGTCCCATGCGGCCAGCGGGTCGGCACCGTCGGGGAGGTCGACTCCGGGCGGACCGGGATGCACGTAGCCCAGGGCGTCCCGCCAGAACGTGGACAGCGCCGTCGGGTCGTGGGCGTCGAAGGTGACCTGGATCTGGCGGCTCATCGGGTTGCTCCAATCGGTTCGCGTCCAGGCGACCAATGTGCCAGGCAGGACCGACAATTCGGTGCGCGACCGTGGTGGCGGGGCGGTGCCGCTGACGGCTCAGCTTCTCCTGATCGTGTCCGCAACAAGCTAGCAATCTCAGCGTCATCGATGTTAGCGTTCCCAGCTAGCGCCTCCAGACCCGAAGGACAGCCATGGTCGCGCAGATGTGATCGCCAACATCGGCGGCCGAGAACTGCTCGGTGACTGTCGCGTGCCGGGCCGGCCAGCCGCCCGCGAGTCACCCGGGCGGCGGTTTCCGCGGCATTGGCCGCCGGCCTTCCAGTCGGGCCGGGAGCGCCGTTCGTCGGCGCAATCGATCTGATGTCTACGCCAACCCAGCGTCGCATCTCGCGGGTTTTACGCGATCTCGGGCGTTGACGTCACATGTCTGGAAGCCCTAACGTCTGACGTCTGAGTCACGTGAACTCCACCACCCGCCACCGTGTCTTGGAGGGATCGCCATGTCCCGTACCCGGTTCTTCGTCGCACGTTGGCGGCCGTGAACCCCATCGCACATCGCGTCCGACGAGTGCCCCTGTCGCGGCCTGACCGGGGTCGCCGCGTTGATGTCCCGGATATGGAGGAACGACCATGAGAAGCAGGGCACTGACGAGCATGGGGCTGACGCTGCTGCTCGGCGCGTCGGCCACCCTCGCCGCCGGCTGCGGTGACGGCGCGGCCGACGGGACCGGATCGGGCGGCTCGCAGGTCGTCGGGGTCGACTATCCCCGCTCCGACACGGACTTCTGGAACTCCTACATCAAGTACGTCCCGCAGTTCGCCGACGAACTGGGTGTCGAGGTCAAGACCACCAACTCGCAGAACGACATCGCCAACCTGATCTCCAACACCCAGGCCTTCATCAGCCAGGGCGTCAAGGGTGTGGTGATGGCGCCGCAGGACACCGCCGCCATCGCGCCGACGCTGTCCCAACTGGACAGCAAGAAGATCCCGGTGGTCACCATCGACACCCGGCCGGACACCGGCAACGTGTTCATGGTCGTCCGTGCCGACAACCGCGCCTACGGCATCAAGGCGTGCCAGTTCCTCGGCACCAAGCTCGGCGGCAAGGGCAAGGTCGTCATGCTCCAGGGCGGCCTGGACTCGATCAACGGCCGGGACCGCACCGAGGCGTTCAACGAGTGCATGCAGCAGCAGTTCCCCGACATCACCGTGTTCGGCGAGGCCACCGACTGGAAGGCCGACGTGGCGGCGTCGAAGCTGCAGACCCGGTTCGCGTCGGACCCGGACATCAAGGGCATCTACATGCAGTCCTCGTTCGCCCTCTCCGGCACCCTCCAGATCCTCAAGCAGCGGGGCCTCCAGGTGCCGCCCAGCGACCCGAAGCACGTCTTCGTGGTCTCCAACGACGGCATTCCCGAGGAGCTGAAGAACATCGGCGAGGGGCTGATCGACGCCACCGTCAGCCAGCCGGCCGACCTCTACGCCAGGTACGGCCTGGAGTACGTGCGGGCGGCGATCGAGGGCAAGACGTTCCAGCCCGGCCCGACCGAGCACGGCAGCACCATCATCCAGGTACGCGACGGTCTGCTGGAGGACCAGCTGCCGGCACCGCTGGTGACGCTTGACGGTGCGCCGATCGCCGGTGAGCCCACCCTGAAGTTCGACGACCCGTCCCTGTGGGGCAACAACGCATGAGCGCCACCCCGAGTGGGCCGGCCGACGGGCTGGTCGGCACCGACCAGCCCGTCGTGGAGGCCGTGCAGATCACCAAACGGTTCGGGTCGACGGTGGCGCTGGCCGACGCCGGCATCGTGGTCCGCCGTGGCGAGACGCACGCCCTGGTCGGGCGCAACGGCGCCGGCAAGTCCACACTCGTCAGCATTCTCACCGGCTTGCAGGCCGCCGACGACGGCGCGGTGGCCTTCGACGGGCGTCCGGCCCCGCCGCTCGGCGACCGGGACGCCTGGCGCAGACGGGTCGCCTGCGTCTACCAGAAGTCCACGATCATCGGCAGCCTCACCGTGGCGGAGAACCTCTTCCTCAACCGGCACGCCCGCTCTCGGGCCGGGTTGATCCGTTGGTCGCGGCTGCGCCACGCGGCGGAGCAACTGCTGGCGGAGTGGTCGGTGGAGGTCGACGTGCGTCAGCCCGCGTCGACGCTCTCCGTCGAGCAGCGGCAGTTCGTCGAGATCGCCCGGGCGCTCTCCTTCGGTGCCCGGTTCATCATCCTCGACGAGCCGACCGCCCAGCTCGACGGTGCCGGCATCAGCCGGCTGTTCACCCGGATCCGGCAGTTGCGGGAGCAGGGCGTGACCTTCCTGTTCATCAGCCACCACCTGCAGGAGATCTACGAGATCTGCGACCAGGTGACGGTGTTCCGCGACGCCCGGCACATCCTCACCGCCCCGGTGGCGCAGCTGAACCGTGCGGCGTTGGTCGCCGCGATGACCGGTGAGGACGTGACCATGCCGGAGGCCGAGCACCGGCCGCTGCCCGCCGACGCTCCGGTGCTGCTGTCCGTACGCGATCTGGTCACCGCCTCCGGCGCCGAGCTCTCCGTCGAGGCCCGGGCGGGCGAGGTGGTCGGCGTCGCCGGCGGCGGCGGCAGCGGCAAGGTCGAGGTCGCCGAGGCCATCGTCGGGCTGGCCCGGCCGGCGGGTGGGACGGTCGTCGTCGACGGTCGGGCGCTGCGTCCCGGCAGTGTGCCCGACGCCCTCGACGCGGGTGTCGGGCTGGTGCCGCAGGACCGGCACCGCGAAGGACTGGTGCCGCTGCTGTCCATCGCCGAGAACGTCACCATGACCGTGCCGGACCGGATCGGCCGGCGGGGTCTCATCTCGCCGCCCCGGCGTGACGCCCTGGCCCGGGACACCATCACCGACCTGGCGATCAAGGCCGCCGGGCCGCAGGTGCCGGTCGCCGAGCTGTCCGGGGGCAACCAGCAGAAGGTGGTCATGGGTCGGGCGCTGGCCAGCGACCCGAAGCTGCTGGTCCTGATCACCCCGACCGCCGGGGTGGACGTGCGCTCCAAGCAGACCCTGCTCGGCGTCGTCGAGGAGGTACGCCGCCGCGGCACCGGCGTGCTCGTCGTCTCCGACGAACTCGACGACCTGCGGATCTGTGATCGCGTACTGGTGATGTTCCAGGGCCGGGTCGTCCGCGAGATGTCCCACGGCTGGAGCGACAACGAGCTGGTAGCCGCCATGGAAGGGGTGGATCTCCACCATGTCTGAGACGCTCTCCACCACCGCGCGGCCGGCCGCCACACCGCCGCCACCCCGGGCTGCCGCGTCGCGGAGCCTGGCCATCGCCCGGCTGCGGGACCTGGCGCTGGTGCCGGCGATCATCGCGGTCGCGATCGTCGGGTCCATCGTCAGCCCGGTCTTCCTCAGCACCGACAACATCATCAACGTGCTGCAGAGCATGTCGGAGATCGCCATCGTGGTCCTCGCCCAGACCATCGTGCTGATCACCGGCAAGATGGACCTGTCGCTGGAGTCCACCTTCGGCCTCGCTCCGGGCATCGCCGCCTGGCTGGTGGTGGATCCCGCGTTGACCCGGGGACTCGGTCTCGACGTGCTACCGGACGCCTGGGCGGTCCCGGTCGTGCTGCTCGTCGGCGCCCTCGTCGGCGCCTTCAACGGGCTGCTCATCGTCCGCTTCGGCCTCAACGGCTTCGTCGTCACGCTGGGCATGCTGATCGTCCTGCGGGGTCTGCTCACCGGCATCTCCGGTGGCCAGACCTTCTTCATGCTGCCCGAGTCGATGACCTATCTCGGCTCCGCCAGCTGGGCCGGCGTACCGGCCTCGATCTGGCTGTCGCTGCTGCTGTTCGCCGCGGGGATCGTCGTGCTCGGCTACACCCGGGCCGGCCGGGCGCTGTACGCGATCGGCGGCAACGCCGACGCGGCCCGGGCGGCGGGTATCCGGACCGACCGGGTGCTGTGGCTGGCGCTCATCGTGGCAAGTGTGCTGGCGGCGCTGGCCGGTCTACTGATCAGTGGCCGGCTCGCGGCGGTGCCGTCGGCCCAGGGCAGCGGCGCCATCTTCCAGGTCTTCGCGGCGGCCGTCATCGGCGGCGTCAGCCTCAACGGCGGCAAGGGCAGCGTCTTCGGCGCCTTCACCGGCGTCCTGCTGCTCTTCATGATCATGAACGTGCTGACCCTGGCCGGGGTGCCCGCACAGTGGACGAACTTCCTCAACGGCACCGTCATCCTGGTGGCCCTGGTGGTGTCCCGCATCACCGGAGGCAAGGCACAGACGTGAGGCGGCCCGCCCGTCGGTCGGGCCCACCGCGAGGCAGGCAACCCGCCCACCCGCTCGATCCCTCAGGAGTTACTGGTGAGTGAGCGCATCTCGTCCGTAGAGACCATCGACGTACGGTTTCCCACGTCCCGGCACCGGGACGGGTCGGACGCGATGAACCCGTTCCCCGACTACTCCGCCGCGTACCTGGTGCTGCGGACCTCGGCCGGCGCCGAGGGACACGGACTGGTCTTCACCGTGGGCCGGGGCACCGACCTTCAGGTCGCGGCGGTGCAGGCACTCGCCCCGATGGTGGTCGGCCAGCGGGTCGACGAGCTGGTCGCCGACCCGGGCTCGCTGGCCCGCCGGCTGGTCGGCGACAGCCAAATCCGCTGGCTCGGGCCCGAGAAGGGGGTCGTGCACATGGCCGCCGGCGGTCTGGTCAACGCGGTGTGGGATCTCGCGGCCCGGCGGGCGGAGAAACCGTTGTGGAAGCTGCTCGCCGACCTCACCCCGGAGCAGTTGGTCGCCCAGGTCGACTTCCGCTACCTGCGTGACGCTCTCACCGAGGACGAGGCGGTGACGCTGCTGCGCACCGCCGAGGGCGGGCGGGCCGAGCGCGAGCGGCGGCTACGGGCCGAGGGCTACCCCGCCTACACCACCACCCCCGGCTGGCTGGGTTACGACGACGAGAAGCTGGCCCGGCTCTGCCGGGAGGCGGTCGAGGACGGCTACCGGCTGATCAAGCTCAAGGTGGGCGGGAACCTGACCGACGACGTACGCCGGATGGGCATCGCCCGACAGGTCGTCGGGCCGGACATCCAGATCGCGGTGGACGCGAACCAGATCTGGGGAGTGCCCGAGGCGATCCGCTGGATGCGGGAGTTGGCCCAGTTCGACCCGTACTGGATCGAGGAGCCGACCTCGCCGGACGACGTGCTCGGGCACGGCGCTGTGCGCAAGGCTCTCGCCCCGGTCAAGGTGGCCACCGGCGAGCACGTGCACAACGCGGTCATGTTCAAGCAGCTGCTCCAGGCCGACGCCGTCGACGTGGTGCAGATCGACGCCTGTCGGGTCGCCGGTGTGAACGAGAATCTGGCGGTCCTGCTGCTCGCCGCGAAGTTCGGGGTGCCGGTCTGCCCGCATGCCGGGGGAGTGGGGCTGTGCGAGCTGGTGCAGCACCTGGCCCTGTTCGACTTCGTCGCGCTCAGCGGCAGCACCGAGGGCCGGGCCATCGAGTACGTCGACCACCTGCACGAGCACTTCGTCGATCCGGTACGGGTCAGCGGCGGACGCTACCTCGCGCCCGACGCGCCCGGCATGAGCGCCCGGATCCTGCCGGACTCGTTGGCCCGCTACCGCTACCCCGACGGCCCGGCCTGGGCCGACGCCGAGGTCCTGGCGGGAGCGCCGACATCATGATCACCCATGCGGTCCGAGATCACGGCGACCCGGTGCCCGATGGCGGTCGCCGCCCTCGGGCTGGAGCCACCGGGTTTCGCGGCGACCCGACGGTGCGAGGAGGCTCATCTGATGTCTGGCCCGGCTCGGTCGGCCTGTCCGCCTCGATCCGGCCGCTACCCGTCCGACGACTTCGCGCCGAGCACCGTACGCAGCCACGCCTCGGAGGTGTTGACGTGCAACAGGGCGCTGGCCTGTGCCAGCAACTGGTCACGCGCCCGCAGCGCGAGGTAGATGGTGTGATGCTCCTCGATGGTCTGGTGCGCCGCGTTGCCCTCGATCAACCCGCGCCACACCCGAGCCCGCAGCGTACGACCGGAGAGCCCGTCCAGCAGCGAGGTGAGGGTCTCGTTGCCGGTGGTGGCGATGACGGTGTGGTGGAATGCGGCGTCGAACTGGATCAACTTCTCGGCGTCGTCGGCGGCCGCCCGCATGTCCTGGAGGATCCGGCCCAGCTCGTCGAGGTCGGCGTCGGTCATCCGCAGCGCCGCCAGGCCGGTCGCCATCGGCTCCAGCATCCGGCGTACCTCCATGACCTCCAGGAGCGTGTCGTCGCGCAGCAACTCCACCGCGACGCCGAGCCCTTCCAGCAGGAGCCGGGGGGCGAGACTTGTCACGTAGGTCCCGTCGCCGCGCCGCACGTCGAGCACCCGAGCCGATTCGAGCACCTTGACCGCTTCCCGGACCCCACTGCGCGAGAGCCCCATCTGGGCGGCCAGTTGCGGTTCCGGTGGCAGCCGCGCCCCCGGGGGCAGCTCCCCGCTCTGGATCATGCTCCGGATCTTCGCGATCGCGTCGTCGGTCAGTGCCATCCACGCCCCCTTCGGACCGGTCGACCGGACGCCGGCCTGGCGCCGGTGCCCAGGACCGGCATCGGCGACCCCGACCACTATAGAGACATCGGACGTTTGTCGGCGACGCTGCGTACTCGCCGTGCGGCTGCCGGGACCAGGCTCAACCGACCCCACCGAAAGGGTGCGACGTGCGCCGTTACGGCATGGTGATCCGGCTCAGGCCAGAACACCGGGAGACCTACCTGCGGCTGCACGCCGCGGTCTGGCCCGGTGTCGAGCAGACGCTGCGCGACGGGAACATCCGCAACTTCACCATCTTCCTCCACGGCGACCTGTTGTTCGGTTACTACGAGTACGTCGGCGACGATCACGACGCCGACCAGCGACGCATGGCCGACGACCCGCAGACGCAGGCGTGGTGGAAGCTGACCGATCCGTGCCAGGAGTCTCTCGCCGAGCCCGGCTCGGGGCACTGGTGGGCCCCGATGCGGGAGATCTGGCACCTGACCGAGGAGGCGACCTGAGCTGACCCGCCGAACCCGCCGCACCGCTGACCGGTACCCGGCCGCCCGGCCTCGCCGGGCCGTCGCCTGAGCGCGCCGGACGGGTCGCCGTTGACGTCGGCGGGGCCGAACGCGCACATCTGATGAATATGGTGGAGCGAGTCGCTCGCCCGATGGGTGGCCCGGAATGACGGGGTTCCCCATGGGGTGCGGTAGCGCTGCGCTCTGAATCGCGTAACACCTGGTGAAAGCCCTTTGTCTGGTCGGCACAGGAGCTGCCCACGCCTCGGCTCACTGCTTGAATCGACCGTTGCCTATTGCGCTGCCCGGCGATAACATTCGCGAAACACATCAGACGTATGAGCCGTTCTGGGCCTGCCGGCGATCAGTGAGGCTTCGCCTGGCCGGATCGGTCACGGTTGGAGGATCGATGTCGGACCTGACTCGACGGCAGGCTCTCAAGATCGGCGCGGCGGGTGCCGGTGGCGCCCTGCTACCGCTGCCGTGGACCGCCGTGGCCCGGGCGGACTCGGCGGCACCGCCGCAGGTGCTGGCCGCCGGTGACCTGGCGCTCTGGTACGACGAGGCCGCCGGCACCGACTGGCTGCGGGCGCTGCCGATCGGCAACGGCCGCCTCGGCGCCATGGTCTTCGGCAACGTCGACACGGAACGGCTGCAGCTCAACGAGGACACCGTCTGGGCCGGCGGACCGCACGACCCGAGCAACCCCCGTGGGCTGGGCGCGCTGGCCGAGATCCGGCGCCTGGTGTTCGCCAACCAGTGGACCCAGGCCCAGAACCTGATCAACCAGAACATGCTCGGCAACCCGGTCGGGCAGTTGGCGTACCAGACCGTCGGCAACCTCCGGCTGAGCTTCCCGACCTCCGGCGGGGCGTCGCAGTACAACCGGCACCTGGACCTGACCACCGCGACGACGAGCGTGTCGTACGTGATGAACGGTGTGCGGTACCAGCGGGAGACCTTCGCCAGCGCACCGGACCAGGTCATCGCGATGCGGCTGACCGCCGACCGGACCGGCTCGATCACCTTCACCGCCACGTTCGACAGCCCGCAGCGGACCTCTGTCTCCAGCCCGGACGGCACCACCATCGCCCTGGACGGCGTCTCCGGCAACCAGGAGGGCGTCAACGGCGCGGTGCGTTTCCTGGCGCTGGCCAACGCCACCGTCAGCGGCGGCACCGTGAGCAGTTCCGGTGGCACGTTGCGGGTCAACGGTGCCACGAGCGTGACCCTGCTGGTCTCGATCGGCTCCAGCTACGTCAACTACCGCAACGTCGGCGGCGACTACCAGGGCATCGCGCGGCGACACCTCACCGCCGCGCGGTCCAGCAGCTACGACCAGCTGCGCGCTCTGCACGTCGCCGACTACCAGGCGCTGTTCGGGCGGGTCAGTCTCGACCTGGGGCGTACCTCCGCCGCGGACCAACCGACCGACGTACGGATCGCGCAGCACAACAGCGTCAACGATCCGCAGTTCTCCGCACTGCTGTTCCAGTTCGGTCGGTACCTGTTGATCTCGTCCTCCCGGCCGGGCACCCAGCCGGCCAATCTCCAGGGCATCTGGAACGACTCGCTGACCCCGGCCTGGGACTCGAAGTACACCATCAACGCCAACCTGCCGATGAACTACTGGCCGGCCAACACCACGAACCTGTCCGAGTGCCACGAGCCGGTCTTCGACATGGTCCGGGACCTCGCGGTGGCCGGGGCCCGCACCGCCCAGGTGCAGTACGGTGCCGGCGGCTGGGTCACCCACCACAACACCGACGCGTGGCGGGCCACCTCCGTGGTCGACGGGGCCTTCTGGGGCATGTGGCAGACCGGCGGCGCCTGGCTGGCCACCCTGATCTGGGACCACTACCTGTTCACCGGGGACGTCGAGTTCCTCCGGGCGAACTATCCGGCGATGAAGGGCGCGGCGCAGTTCTTCCTCGACACCCTGGTGACCGAGCCGAGCCTCGGCTATCTGGTGACCAATCCGTCGAACTCGCCGGAGATCGGTCACCACGCCGACGCGAGCGTGTGCGCGGGGCCCACGATGGACAACCAGATCCTGCGGGATCTCTTCGACGGATGCGCCCGGGCCAGCGAGATCCTCAACACCGACGCCACCTTCCGGGCGCAGGCGCGGGCGACCCGGGACCGGCTCGCGCCGAACCGCATCGGGTCGCGCGGCAACATCATGGAGTGGCTCTACGACTGGGTCGAGACCGAACGGAACCACCGGCACATCTCGCACCTGTACGGACTGGCACCCAGCAACCAGATCACCCGGCGGGGCACCCCCCAGTTGTTCGAGGCGGCGCGGCGCACCCTGGAGATCCGGGGCGACGACGGCACCGGCTGGTCGCTCGCCTGGAAAATCAACTTCTGGGCCCGGATGGAGGAGGGCAACCGCGCCCATGACCTGATCCGCTTCCTGGCCACCCCGGCCCGGCTCGCGCCGAACATGTTCGACCTGCACCCGCCGTTCCAGATCGACGGCAACTTCGGGGCCACCGCCGGCATCGCGGAGATGCTGCTGCACAGCCACGTCGGCGAACTGCACATCCTGCCGGCGCTGCCGGTGGCCTGGCCCAACGGACGGGTCAGCGGCCTGCGTGGCCGGGGTGGTCACACCGTCGGCATCACCTGGAGCAACGGGCAGGCCACCGAGATCCTCGTCCGGCCGGACCGGGCCGGCACCGTCCGGCTGCGAGGCCGGATGTTCACCGGCAACCACACCGTGGTCGACGCCGCCGACGGCACCCCGGCCCGGACCACGAAGGTCGAGAACGACCTGATCGAGGTGACCGTGGCGGCCGGGCGCACCTACCGGGCCACCGGGTCGGGCGGCGCGCCCACCGCACCGCCGCTGGAGCAGAGCTTCACGAACGTCAGCACCACCAACGACAACAACACCGGTGCCGGAAACTTCGACGGCAACGGCGCCACCCTCTCCGCGCAGGCGCTGGCCCAGGCCGGCGTGACGCCCGGCAGCACGCTGAGCCGCAACGGGGTCACCTTCCGCTGGCCGAACGTGGCACCGGGCGGTGCGGACAACGCCATCGCCTCCGGGCAGTCGGTCGGTCTGACCGGCACCGGCCGGACGCTCGGCTTCCTCGCCACCGGCACGTACGGGGCCGTGTCGGGCACCGCCGCGGTGGTCTACGCCGACGGCACCCGGCAGACGTTCACCCTCAGCACCCCCGACTGGTACGGCGGTCCGCACGCCGGTGGCACCGCCGCCGTCGTGATGGCGTACCAGAACCGGCCCGGCAACCAGCGGCACAACACCGCCGCGTGCGTCTACTACGTCGGGGTGGCGTTGCAGAACAAGCCGGTGGCCCGGGTGGAGCTGCCCAACATCAGCGCACGGCCCGCGGCGAACGTGCCGACCATGCACATCTTCGCCATCGCCATCGGCGCCTGACAGTCGAGGCGGATCTCCCGGGTCGCCGCCGACAGATCCAGCGAACCCGTCCCAAAGGCTCGCCGGCCCCGACATCCCCTGTCGCGGCCGGCGAGCCGGCGCGGTGGCCAGGAACGTGCCCCGGGTCGCCGCCGGGACCTGGCCGCGACACCGCCGACGTTCCTGGCCGCCGCACTAGCTGGCCATGCTCACTTTCGCTGGGCCAGCAGCCACTGCAGGATGCTCTGGTCGTCGTAGGTCGGGCCGTAGGCCGCGTGGTAGTCGGGCAGCGTGAACGCCTCGTTGCCGTACTCGGTGTAGTGCAGCAACTCGGCGATCTGCTCGGGCGTCCTACCCTGCGCCTCGTACGCCGACCGCAGTGCCGCCCGGGAGTTGCGGGCCAGCGAGATGTTCAGCAGATGGTCGTTGACACCGTGGGTGATCCACAGCGGGATCGCGGCGGCGATCGCCGTCGCCTGGCCGGCGCTGACCTGGAAACCACCGGTGACCAGGCCGGCGGTGAACAGGTCGGGACGCTTGGCGAACGCCTCCCACAGCAGCCGCGAGCCGTAGGAGACGGTGGTGGCGTACACCCGCCCGGTGTCCACCGCGTGGTCCTTGCTGAACTGCTCGACCAGCTTGACCAGCAGCTCCGCCTCGGCCACGTCGCCCACCCGCTGGTTCTGCGGGGCGAGCACGATGACGTCCTCCCGGCTGCCGGTGACGCTCGGCTGGAGCCAGGCCGTCGCCGGGATGTCGGCGGCGATCTGTACGCCCGCGTTGTCGCCGTCCCAGCCCATGCCGTGCCCGGGCAGTACGACCATCAGCGGGTACTTCCGGCCAGGCTGGTAGTTCTTCGGCAGGTGGTAGTGGTACGGCAGCACCATGCCGCCACTGAGGTACGAGCCGTAGCGGAACTCGTCGACGAGCAGGTTCACCGGTGCCTCGGTGACACCGTGCGAGGTACGCGGTGAGCCCTTGGCCAGCACCGGCCCGGCACCTCCGCCCTTGCCCGGCTGGGCGTGCACGTCCTTGCGTTGGGTCACCCGGGTCGGCAGCTCCGGGTTGACCTTCACCGTGCACAGAAAGGTCGGGCACTTGGAGACGATGACCGTCCAGCCGGCGTTCTGATCGGGGTCCAGCTCGACGATGACGTACCTGCCGGGTACGGACCGGCGGTCGGCGCGGACGGTGGCGGTGCTGTTGGTGTAGGTGTGGGTGATTGTCCGCTCGGTCAGTTTGGGCAGGTCCTCGATGGGGTTGAAGCGGAAGTTGTAGCTGGTGTCGGAGACCGCGAAGGTCGAGTTGTCGAGCTTGCGGGGGTTGACCGTGGCGCCGTACTCGACGGCCACGGCCGAGACCTTCTGGCCGTAGGTGTAGACCGTGGTGATGGGGGTGACGCTGCGGATGCCACCGCTGCCGCCGCCGTGATCCCTGGTCGCGGCGTAGGCGGCGGTGCCGGACGTGGCCAGCAGCAGCACCGCGGCGACGGAGACGAACGTCCTGCGCAGTCTCATCGGCCCTCCTCGTTGGACGCGTCCGTCTGGTCCGGCTGCGCGCCGGAGCGGCTCTGTCGAACTCCGAAACAGCGGGCGCTAAACCGATTTAGCAGAGCATCGGCGCCGACCCGGCCCGTGTCAAGGCCGCCTTGGTGACGAGGCGGAAACTCAGTGTTCACATCGAGGCGCCGCCGCTCGTGCCGATTCGCCGGCCGGTCGGGTGGACGGAGGGGTGTCCGTCGCCCCTGGCTTGCCGTATTCTCTGACGTCGATGACCGGCGTCCGGCCGGCCTGGGCGACCTCCTGGTCGCCCCTCGTGATCGGCGCCCTGACCTGCGACGACTCACGTGGGTGAGTGAGTGCGGTGTTCGTTACGAGACCGTGACCGCAGGATTTCGAACCAGGTGTTGACCTAGGCATTGTGAGCGCTAACACTTGGGCCCCAAGTGCGACCCGCGCAGCCGGTGCGACGGCGCGAGTTCCAGATTGGGGAAGCCAGTGAACAGACGAGTCCTGGCCGCTCTCGGAAGCGCCGTCCTGGCGCTGAGCATGGCGGCCTGTAGCGGCGACGGCGCCGGCAGCGGCGGAAACGACAGCGACCAGCCCGGCGACCTGACCATCGGCGTCTCGATGCCGACCCAGACCTCGGAGCGGTGGATCGCGGACGGCAACTCCGTCAAGGAGAAGCTCGAAGCCAAGGGCTACCAGGTCGATCTCCAGTACGCCGGTGACGACATCCCCACCCAGTCCCAGCAGGTCGACCAGATGATCACGCGGGGTGCCGACGTGCTCATCATCGCGGCGATCGACGGCACGGCGCTGAGCGGGCAGTTGCAGGCGGCGGCCGACGCGGACATCCCGGTCATCGCCTACGACCGGCTCATCCGGGACAGCCCGAACGTCGACTTCTACGTCAGCTTCGACAACTACAAGGTCGGCGTCGCCCAGGCGACCGCCCTGCTGGTCGGCCTCGGCGTGCAGACCAAGGACGGCGCGAAGGGCGAGGCGAAGGGCCCGTTCAACATCGAGCTGTTCGCCGGGTCGCTCGACGACAACAACGCCCACTTCTTCTTCGACGGCGCGATGGACACGCTGAAGCCGTTCATCGACGACGGCACCCTGAAGGTGACCTCCGGGCAGACCAGCATCGAGCAGGTGGCGATCCTGCGGTGGCAGCAGGAGGCCGCGCAGAAGCGGATGGAGGACCTGCTGACCTCCAGCTACAACAGCGGCACCAAGGTCGACGGCGTGCTGTCGCCGTACGACGGGCTGTCCCGGGGCATCATCACCGCCCTGCAGAACGCCGGCTACAAGGGGGCGGACTTCCCGGTGGTGACCGGTCAGGACGCCGAGATCGCCTCGGTGAAGCTGATCGACGACGGGGTGCAGAGCTCCACCATCTTCAAGGACACCCGACTGCTGGCCGAGCAGGCCGTCATCGCCGCCGAGGCGTTCCTGACCGACAAGGCGCCGCAGGCCAACGACACCGAGACGTACAACAACGGCGTCAAGGTCGTCCCGTCGTACCTGCTGCCGGTCCAGATGGTGTACAAGGACGACATCAAGCCGGTCCTGATCGACTCGGGCTACTTCACCGCCGAGGAGGTCGCCGCCGGCCAGGCCGGCTGACGGCACCGCCGGGCTCGGCGGCGACGACCGCCGCCGAGCCCGGCGACACCCCTGACACCCACGACGATCTGGAGGCTCAGGATGGTGAGCACCGACGACAACATCCTCGAGATGCGTCGCATCACCAAGACCTTCCCGGGCGTGGCGGCGCTCCAGGACGTCACCCTCGCGGTACGCCGTGGGGAGATCCACGCCATCTGCGGCGAGAACGGCGCCGGCAAGTCCACCCTGATGAAAGTGCTCTCCGGGGTCTACCCCTCCGGCAGCTACGACGGCGAGATCCTCCTCGACGGCGCACCGGTGCACTTCCGTGGCATCCGCGACAGTGAGCAGCGGGGCATCGTCATCATCCACCAGGAACTCGCCCTGGTGCCGTACCTGTCGATCGCCGAGAACATCTTCCTCGGCAACGAGCAACGCGGGGCCGGCGGGCTGATCGACTGGAACCGCACCAACGCCGATGCGGCCAAACTGCTCGCCTCGGTGGGGCTGGACGAGAATCCGATGACGCCGGTGGTGCAACTCGGTGTCGGCAAGCAGCAGCTGGTGGAGATCGCCAAGGCCATCTCCAAGAAGGTCCGGCTGCTCATCCTCGACGAGCCGACCGCCGCGCTCAACGACATCGACTCGGCCCACCTGCTCGACCTGATGCGACGCCTGCGCGACGAGGGCATCACCTGCATCATGATCTCGCACAAGCTCAACGAGATCACCGCCATCGCCGACTCAACTACCGTGCTGCGGGACGGGCGGACCGTGGAGCGGCTCGAGATGACCTCCGGCGAGGTGACCCAGGAACGGATCATCCGGGGGATGGTCGGCCGCGACATCGACAGCTTCTACCCCGACCGGGTCTCCACGCCGGGGGAGGAGGTGTTGCGCATCGAGGACTGGTCGGTGCGCCACCCGACCCAGGACCGGTTGGTCGTCGACGGCGCGAACCTGAACGTGCGCGCCGGCGAGGTCGTCGGCATCGCCGGACTGATGGGCGCCGGGCGGACCGAGCTGGCGATGAGTGTCTTCGGGCGCGCGTACGGCCGGGACATCACCGGTCGGCTGTTCGTGCACGGCCGCCAGGTCAGGGCGCGCACCGTCGCGGAGGCCATCGGCAACGGCATCGCGTACGCGACGGAGGACCGCAAGCGCTTCGGCCTGAACCTGATCGAGGACATCCGGCGCAACATCTCGGCCGCCGGGCTGCGCCGGCTCGCCCGGCTGGGCTGGGTGCACGACAACGAGGAGATCAAGGTCGCCGAGACGAGCCGGCGCGACATGAACATCAAGGCGCCGAGCGTGATGTCGGTCGTGGGCAAGCTGTCCGGCGGGAACCAGCAGAAGGTCGTGCTGTCGAAGTGGCTGTTCACCGACCCGGAGGTGCTGATCCTGGACGAGCCGACCCGGGGTATCGACGTCGGCGCCAAGTTCGAGATCTACACGATCATCAACCGGTTGGTGGCCGACGGCAAAGCCGTCATCATGATCTCCTCCGAACTGCCGGAGCTGCTCGGCATGTGTGACCGCATCTACACGTTGTCGGCCGGGCGCGTCACCGGCGAGGTGCCGGTCGCCGAGGCGACCCAGGAAAAGCTCATGGAACTCATGGCGAAGGACAAGGAAAGCGTCGGATGACCAGCACCAAGCCCACCTCGGCCGACCGGAAGTCGGCCGAGAGCGCTTCCGCCGCAGTGCACGTCGGCACCAGCGACCCACGTACGCTGATCATGAACAATCTGCGGCAGAGCGGCATCTTCGTCGCTCTCGTCGTCATCGTCGCCCTGTTCGCGTTCCTGACCGACGGTCTGTCGCTGAGCCCGGGCAACATCACGAACATCGTCCTGCAGTACTCGTACATCCTGGTGCTCGCCATCGGCATGGTCATCGTGATCATCGGCGGACACATCGACCTCTCGGTCGGCTCGGTGGTGGCGCTGACCGGCGCGGTCTCCGCGGTGGTCGTGATCCGGCAGGGACAACCGTGGTGGGTCGGCGTGCTGGCCGCGCTGGTGGTCGGGATCGCGGTCGGCGCCTGGCACGGCTTCTGGGTGGCGTACGTCGGTATCCCGGCCTTCATCGTGACCCTCGCCGGCATGCTGCTGTTCCGTGGTCTCACCCTGCGGGTGCTGGACAACATCTCGCTGTCGCCGTTCCCGGCCGAGTACAACCGGATCGCGGCCGGCTTCCTCAACGGACTCATCGGTGGCGACGGCTACGACGCCTTCACCCTGCTCATCGGTGGCATCGCGGTGGCCGGCTACGTGGTCAGTTGCTTCCGCACCCGGGCGGCCCGCGTCCGCTACCAGCAGCCCGTCGAGTCCTTCGCGTTGTTCGTCGCGCGGATGGCGCTTGTCGGTGCCGTGGTCATGTGGTTCGCCTGGCAACTGGCCCACGCGCGGGGCCTGCCGATCGTGCTGATCATCCTGGCCGCCCTGGTGCTCGTCTACGGGTTGCTCACCCGGCGTACGGTCTTCGGACGTCAGGTCTACGCGATCGGTGGCAACCTGTCCGCGGCGATGCTGTCCGGGGTCAAGGTTCGCACCGTGAACTTCTGGATCTTCGTGAACATGGGCTTCCTGTCCGCGGTGGCCGGCATCATCTTCTCCTCGCGGTCCAACGGGGCGCAGCCCGCGGCGGGCAACATGTTCGAACTCGACGCGATCGCCGCCGCTTTCATCGGCGGTGCGGCGGTCACCGGCGGCGTCGGTACCGTCGTCGGCGCCATGGTGGGCGGGCTCATCATGGCGGTGATGAGCAACGGGATGCAGCTCATGGGTGTGGACCAGTCGTTGCAGTCGGTGGTCAAGGGCCTCGTGCTGCTGGTCGCCGTGGCCTTCGACGTCTACAACAAGCGCCGCGCCGGTGCCAGCCGCTGAGCGAGGCGCCAGCGGCGGCGCCGGACCTGCGCTTGACGTCGGGTCACCGTGCGGAAACACTTCGTCGGGTCAGCTCCGCGTCGCCCGGAGCTGACCTCGCGGAGGTCGGATTGGTCCAGGAGGAGATCCGCCGGCGCAACGCCGGCACGCTGTTGCGGCAGGTGCATCTGCGTGGCCCGCTGTCCCGGGTCGAGCTGGGCGAACGGATGGGCCTGAATCGCAGCACCATCATGGCGCTGACCACCGAGCTGAGCCGGGCCGGCCTCGTCGATGAGCGGTCGCCGGTGGACACCGGCCGTGCCGGCCGCCCGTCCCTGGTGGTGCGACCGGTCGCCGAGCGCTGCTACGTCCTGGCCTTCGACGTCGCCGTGGACCGGTTGGTCGCCGCCCGGGTCGGACTCGGCGGGATGATCCTGGACCGGCGGGAGGCGGTACGTCCGCGCGCCGGGCCGGACCTGCACGACGTGGTAGCGGTCCTCGCCCGTTTCGGGCGGCAACTGCACCGGGCGGCCCCGCCGGGCGCCAGCTGCGTCGGCGTGGGCGCGTCGTACTGCGGCATGATCCGGCCGGGGGACGGGATGGTGCGGTACGGGCCCGATCTCGGCTGGGTCGACCAGGCGTTCGGCGACGAACTCGGCCACCGGCTCGGCCTCGGCCTGCCGGTGGCGGTGGGCAACGAGGCCCACCTCGGCGCACAGGCGGAGCAGCAGCGTGGTGCGGGAGTCGGCCTCGACGATCTCGTGTACCTGCATGGCGATGTGGGCGTCGGCGGCGGCATCATCGTCGGCGGGCGGCTGCTGGGTGGCGACAGCGGCTACGGCTGCGAGTTGGGGCACATGGTGGTCAATCCGTACGACGGACGGCCCTGCGGTTGTGGCTCGTCCGGTTGCCTGGAGGCGGAGGTCGGGGAGCGGGCGCTGCTCGACGCCGCCGGTCGGCCCGCCGAGCTGTTCGGGCGCGACGCCGTCCGGACGGTGGCCGACGATGCCGACCGCGGCGATCCGGCGGCGCGGGAGGCGCTGCGCCGGATCGGCGACTGGCTCGGCATCGGGGTGGCGAACCTTATCAATCTGTTCAATCCCGGCATGGTGGTCTTCGGCGGGATGCTGTGCGACCTCTATCCGGGGGCCGCCGCGCAGGTGCGCGCCCGCATCGCTCGTCACGTGCTGCCGGTGGCCCGGGAGACGGTGCGGCTGCGTACCGCGGCCCTCGGCGACGACGCCACCCTGGTCGGCGCGGCGGAACTCGGTTTCGCCCGGTTGCTCGACGATCCGCTCGCGGTGCTCACCGAAGCGGTGCCGTCGACCGTCGGGGCCCGGCTGGCGGAGGGTTCGCGGGCGTGCCCGGAGACGAGAGCACGGCCGGTCGGCACTGGAATCGCGGTCGATGCGGTGGGACCGGGGTAGCCGACCGGGGGGTGGGCCTGCGACCATGCAGTCCGTTACGGAGCTGTTGCCGGGAGGTGTCTTGACGACATCGGATGTGAGCGTTAACACTGAGGTCCGTCATCGGCCGGAGGTGAAGATGAGCGGTGTGGCAGCGGGCGACAAGTACGTCGTCGGCGTCGACTACGGCACCCTGTCGGGGCGGGCCCTGGTGGTCCGCGTCCGCGACGGTGCCGAGCTGGGAACCGCGGTGCACGAGTACCGCAACGCGGTGATCAGCTCCGCGCTGCCGGACGGAGGTACGCCGCTGCCGCCGGACTGGGCGTTGCAGGATCCGGAGGACTACCGCGAGGTGCTGCGCCAGGCGGTGCCGGCGGCCGTGGCCGCGGCCGGGGTCGACCCGGTCGACGTGGTGGGCATCGGCATCGACTTCACCGCCTGCACCGTGCTGCCGACGCTGGCCGACGGTACGCCGTTGTGCGAGGTGCCGGAGCTGCGGCAGCGACCGCACGCCTGGGTGAAGCTCTGGAAGCACCACGCCGCCCAGCCGCACGCCGACCGGATCAACGCTCTGGCCCACGAGCGTCGCGAGCCCTGGATCGGCCGCTACGGCGGCAAGATCTCCGCGGAGTGGCAGTTCGCCAAGGGCCTGCAGATCCTGGAGGAGGATCCGGAGCTCTACCACCGGGCGGAGCGGTTCATCGAGGCGGCGGACTGGATCGTCTGGCAGCTGTGCGGCGTCGAGACCCGCAACGTCTGCACCGCCGGCTACAAGGGCATCCGCCAGGACGGCAACTACCCGTCGGCGGACTACCTCACCGCGCTCAACCCCGGTTTCGGTGACTTCGTGGCCAAACTGGACGGCCCGCTGATGCCGCTCGCCGCGCGGGCCGGCGGGCTCACCGCTCGCGCCGCGGCCTGGACCGGGCTGCCGGAGGGGATCGCCGTCGCGGTCGGCAACGTCGACGCGCACGTGACCGCGGCCGCCGCCCAGGCGCTCGACCCGGGCCGGCTGGTGGCGATCATGGGAACGTCGACCTGCCACGTGGTCAACGGCACCCACCCCGCCGAGGTGGCCGGGATGTGCGGAGTGGTCGACGGTGGCATCAGCTCCGGTGCGTGGGGCTACGAGGCCGGGCAGAGCGGTGTCGGCGACATCTTCGGCTGGTTCGTCAAGCACGCCGCCCCGGCTGGAGTCGACTCGCACGAGCGACTCACCGAGCTGGCCGCCGCGCAGCCCGTCGGCGCGCACGGTCTGGTCGCGCTGGACTGGTGGAACGGCAACCGGTCGCTGCTGGTCAACCACGACCTCAGCGGGTTGATCGTCGGGCTGACCCTGGCCACCCGCCCGGAGGACATCTACCGGGCGCTGCTGGAGGCGACGGCGTACGGCACCAGGATGATCATCGAGGCGTTCGCGGAGGCCGGCGTGCCGGTCGATGACCTGGTGATCGCCGGTGGCCTCACCTCGAACGAGCTGCTGATGCAGATCTACGCCGACGTCACGAACCGGCCCCTGGGCATCATCGGCTCCGCGCAGGGGCCCGCGCTCGGCTCGGCGATCCACGCTGCCGTGGCCGCCGGCGCCCATCCCTCGATCCACGAGGCGTCGCAGGCGATGGGCCGGATCGCGGCGGCGGTCTACCGGCCGGATCCGGACCGGGTGCGCGCCTACGACGCGCTCTACGCCGAGTACCGGGCGCTGCACGACCACTTCGGTCGCGGCGCCAACGACGTGATGCTGCGGCTGCGGGCGATCCGCAACGCGGCAGTTGAGTCGGCGTCGTCGCCGCAGGAGGTGTTCGCGTGAACGTCGAGATGAGCCGACAGATCAGCGAGTTGCGCGAGAGCGTGGCCCGGCTGCACGGGGAACTGACCCGGTACGGTCTGGTCGCCTGGACGGCCGGCAACGTCTCCGCCCGGGTTCCCGGTCACGACCTCATGGTGATCAAGCCGAGCGGCGTCGACTACGACGACCTGTCCGCCGACAACATGGTGCTCTGCGACCTCGACGGCATGCCGGTCGAGGGGGAGCTGTCGCCGTCGAGCGACACCGCGGCGCACGCCTACGTCTACCGCGCCATGCCCGAGGTGGGCGGCGTCGTGCACACCCACAGCACGTACGCCACCGCCTGGGCGGCGCGGGGCGAGTCGATCCCGTGCCACCTCACCGCGCAGGCTGACGAGTTCGGCGGGGAGATCCCGGTGGGCCCGTTCGCCCTGATCGGCGGCGACGACATCGGCAAGGGGATCGTCAGCACCCTCACCGGGCACCGCTCACCCGCGGTGCTCATGCGCAACCACGGCGTGTTCACCATCGGGCGTACCGCCCGGGCCGCGGTCAAGGCCGCGGTGATGTGTGAGGACGTCGCCCGAACCGCGCACCTGACGCGTGCGCTCGGGCGACCGGTGCCGATGGCGCAGGCCGACATCGACGCCCTCTACGACCGCTACCAGAACGTCTACGGCCAACGTTCTTCGCCTCCGGCGAATTCCTGACCGACCCGGTGATCCGGGTCGCCCGGCACCACCTGACACACAGATTCCGCACCACCAGCGCTGGCTGCTCGTGCACCTCCGCGGCCGGCGTGGACAACCGCACCCCCACCCGAGGAGATCCGATGAGGAACATGCGAATGCCCATGGCGCGTCGGCGCGCCTTCGCGGTCGTCGCCGCCGTGCTGCTCGCCGGCGGCGTGGCGGCCTGCGGTAACAGCGACACCGGCAGCGGCGGCGACGGCGGCGACGACGGCAAGCTCGTCCTGGGCTTCTCCCAGGTCGGCGCGGAGAGCGGCTGGCGTACGGCCAACACCAACTCCATCAAGGAGGCGGCGGCCGAGGCCGGCATCGAGCTGAAGTTCGACGACGCGCAGCAGAAGCAGGAAAACCAGATCAAGGCCATCCGCAACTACATCCAGCAGAAGGTCGACGTGATCGCCTTCTCGCCGGTGGTGGAGTCGGGCTGGGACACGGTGCTCAAGGAGGCCAAGGACGCCGGCATCCCGGTCATCCTGACCGACCGCGCGGTGGACTCGGCCGACAAGTCGCTCTACAAGACCTTCCTCGGCTCGGACTTCGTCAAGGAAGGCCGGCTCTCCGGTGAGTGGCTGGTGGAGAACAAGAAGGACGCGACCGGCGACGTGAACATCGTCGAGTTGCAGGGCACCACCGGCTCGGCCCCGGCCAACGACCGGAAGAAGGGCTTCGCCGAGGCGATCGCGGCCGACCCCAAGCTGAAGGTCATCGCTTCCCAGTCCGGTGACTTCACCCGCGCGGGCGGCAAGCAGGTGATGGAGCAGTTCCTGAAGGCCCACCCGAAGATCGACGTGCTCTTCGCGCACAACGACGACATGGGTCTGGGTGCGCTGGAGGCGATCACCGCGGCGGGCAAGGAGCCCGGCAAGGACATCACCATCATCACCATCGACGCGGTCAAGGACGGCATGCAGGCGCTGGCCGACGGCAAGTTCAACTTCATCGCGGAGTGCAGCCCGCTGCTCGGCCCACAGCTGATGGACCTGGCCAAGAAGGTGCACGCCGGTGAGGAGGTGCCGCCGCGGATCGAGACCGAGGAGACCACCTTCACCCAGGAGCAGGCCAAGGAGGCCCTGCCCAACCGCAAGTACTGATGACGCACGGGGCCGCCGCACCGACGTGGCGGCCCCGCCGCGTCGCCCATTCCCGACGGACTGGGCGGCCGGCCCGACGTCCCGTGCCACGCCGCCCGACCGGTCCGTCGGCCGGCCGGGCGGCGTGCCGGTACAACTGGCCCTTCCGCATCGATGAAAAGTAGAAGAGGATCGATGGGATGACGGATAGTCGTCCGGTCCTGACAATGACCGGGATCAGCAAGTCCTTTCCCGGGGTGCGCGCACTCCACAACGTCGACTTCCGGCTTCTTCCCGGCGAGGTGCACGCCCTGATGGGCGAGAACGGCGCTGGCAAGTCCACCTTGATCAAGGTATTGACCGGCGTGTACGGCATCGACGAGGGCACCGTCACCCTCGACGGCGAGCAGGTGGCCTTCAACGGACCGATGCAGGCCGCCGCGGCCGGGGTCAGCACGGTCTACCAGGAGGTCAATCTCTGCCCGAACCTGTCCGTGGCGGAGAACATCTTCATCGGCCGGGAGCCGCGCCGCCTCGGTGCCATCCCCTGGGGCGAGGTGCGGCGGCGGGCCCGCCAGCTGTTGGCCCGGCTGGACCTCGACATCGACGTCACCGCGCCGGTGGGGAGTTTCTCCCTGGCCGTGCAGCAGATGGTCGCGATCGCCCGGGCGATCGACGTGCAGGCCCGGGTGCTGATCCTGGACGAACCGACGTCCAGTCTGGACGCCGGCGAGGTCGCGCAGCTGTTCCGGATCATGCGGCAGTTGCGGGACGAGGGCATCGCCATCCTCTTCGTGACCCACTTCCTCGATCAGGTCTACGGCATCGCCGACCGGATCACCGTGCTGCGAAACGGCGCGCTGGTGGGGGAGTACCCGATCGCCGAGCTGCCACAGCTGGCACTGGTGGAGAAGATGATCGGCAAGGAGCTCGACGTTCTCGAACTCATGGAGGAACACCCCCGGCAGTCGGTGACGGCGACCGAGGGCGGCTCCCCGTTGGTCCAGGTGTCGCAGCTCGGCCGCCGGGGTTCGGTCGCTCCGTTCAGCCTGACCATCAACGCCGGTGAGGTGGTCGGCCTGGCCGGGCTGCTCGGCTCCGGGCGTACCGAGGTGGCGCGGCTGTTGTTCGGCGCGGATCGGGCCGATCGTGGCGAGGTGCGGGTGGACGGCGCCCGGACCGGCCTGCGCAACCCGGTGCAGGCGATCGAACAGGGCATCGGCTTCTGCTCGGAGAACCGCCGGGCGGAGGGCATCATCGCCGACCTGTCGGTACGGGAGAACATGATCCTGGCCATGCAGGCCGCCCGGGGCTGGTTGCGTCCGATTCCTCGTCGTCGGCAGGACGAACTGGTCGACCGGTACATCAAGGCGTTGAGCATCCGTCCGGCCAACCCGGAGATGCCGGTGCGCAACCTCTCCGGCGGCAACCAGCAGAAGGTCCTGCTGGCCCGCTGGCTGATCACCGAGCCACGGCTGCTCATCCTGGACGAGCCGACCCGGGGCATCGACATCGGCGCGAAGGCCGAGATCCAGAAGCTGGTGGTACAGCTCTCCGACGGCGGCATGGCGGTGCTGTTCATCTCCGCCGAGCTGGAGGAGGTACTGCGGCTGAGTCACCGGATCGTCGTGATGCGTGACCGACAACTGGTCGCGCAGCTCGACAACGACGACACTGTGGACGCCGACCGCGTCATGCAGACCATCGCCAGCGGAACCGAGCGTGAGGAGGCGAGCCGATGAGCGACGCCGGGAACCGCTTCCGTACCCTGCTCGGCCACCGGCTGTTCTGGCCGGTCGCCGTGCTCGTGGTCATGTTGGCGGCCAACACCGTCTACCGTCCGGGGTTCCTGGCCGTCGAGCTCAACAACGGTCACCTGTACGGCACCCCGATCGACATCCTGCGGTTGAGCGCACCGCTGATCCTGGTCGCACTGGGCATGACCCTGGTCATCTCCACCGGCGGTATCGACCTGTCGGTCGGCTCGGTGTGCGCGATCAGCGGAGCCATCGCCTGCCTCTACATCAGCCGGGCGCCGGATCAGGACAACCTCGTCACCGTGCTGACCGCGCTCGCGATGGCGCTCGGGGTCGCGCTGGTGCTCGGCGCCTGGAACGGGGTCCTGGTCTCCGTCATCGGCATCCAGCCGATCATCGCCACGCTCATCCTGATGGTGGCCGGACGGGGCCTCGCACAGCTGATCGCCGAGGGTCAGATCATCACCATCAACTCCGGTCCGTACCGGGCGATCGGGCTGGGACACCTGTTGACCCTGCCCCTGGCGATCTTCATCGCGTTGGCCGCGGCCCTGCTGGTCGCGGCGTTCACCCGGCGCACCGCGCTCGGCATGATCGTCGAGTCGGTGGGCGGCAACCGGGAGGCCAGCCGGCTGGCGGGCATCCGGTCCGGTCGGGTCGTCTTCCTCGTCTACGTGGTGAGCGCCGCCTGCGCCGCGATCGCCGGGTTCATGATGACCGCCAACGTCTCCAGCGCCGACGGCAACAACACCGGCCTGTGGGTGGAGCTGGACGCGATCCTTGCCGTCGTCATCGGCGGCACCTCGCTGGCCGGCGGCCGGTTCTACCTCGGCGGCACGATCCTCGGTGCCCTGATCATCCAGACCCTCACCACCACGGTGTACGCCATGAACATCTCACCCCAGACCGCGCTGCTGTTCAAAGCGGTCGTCGTCATCGCCGTCTGCCTCATCCAGGCACCGGCCTTCCGGGCGAAGTTCCGCCGCCGACGGGCCGGGACACCACCGCCGCCCCAGTCGTCGCCGCAGCGGCAGAAGGAGCAGGTGCCGGCATGAGTGAGCGTCAGCGAGCGAATCGTCAGTTCAGGGTGTTGGTGCCTCATGGCGGCACGGAGCGCAGCGGAGTGTCGGCATGACCAGTCTTCCGATCTCCGCTCCGAGTTGGGCCAAGCTGCCCCGGCGGCACATGCCGGTGCTGGCGACATTGACCCTGCTGCTGGTGATGTACGGCATCGGGGTGTCCCAGTACCGGGCGTTCTCCAACGTCCAGGTGGTCTTCAACGTCTTCATCGATAACGGTTTCCTGCTCGTCATCGCCGTCGGGATGACCTTCGTGATCCTCACCGGCGGCATCGACCTGTCGGTCGGTTCGGTGGCGGCGATGACCGCGATGGTCTCGGCGTGGTTGCTCCAGTCCGGCCTGCCCGCGCTGCCGGTGCTGGTGATCGCCCTGCTGATCGGGCCGACGCTCGGGTTCCTGATGGGCTGCGCGATCCACTTCTTCGACATCCAGCCCTTCATCGTCACGCTGGCCGGGATGTTCTTCGCCCGGGGCATGTGCACGTTCATCAGCGACGCGTCGATTCCGATCACCGACGGGTTCTGGACCACGATGTCGCAGTACCGGATCGGCGATCCACGGGGCAACTTCGTCTCGATCAGCGTGCTTGTCGCGTTCGCGGTGGTGCTGATCGCCGCGTACGTGCTGGCGTACACGCGACTGGGGCGCAACGTCTACGCGATCGGCGGCAACCCGCAGTCGGCGCTGCTGATGGGGCTGCCGGTAGGCCGGACCCGGATCGCCGTCTACACGATCAGCGGCCTGTGCGCGGCGATCGGTGGGATCCTGCTGTCCTTCTACACGCTTTCCGGCGCCCCGCTGATCGCCATCGGAATGGAACTCGACGTGATCGCGGCCGTGGTCATCGGTGGCACTGTGCTCACCGGTGGCTCGGGGTACATCTTCGGCACGGTGCTCGGTGTGCTGGTACTCGGCGTGATCCAGACCCTGATCACCTTCGACGGCAGCCTCAACTCCTGGTGGACCAAGATCGTGATCGGAGGCCTGCTCTTCGCGTTCATCCTGCTCCAGCGCCTCATCGGCATCCGCTACAAGTGACCGCCCCTCTCGCGGAAGGCAACTCCCATGGCAACACACCCTGAACCTGAGGTCTGGTTCCTCACCGGAAGCCAGGCAATGTACGGCGAGGACACGCTCCGGCAGGTGGCCGACCAGTCCCGTCAGATCGCCGCTCTGCTCGACGAATCGCCGCACATTCCCGCCCGGGTGGTCTGGAAGCCGGTCCTGACCACCAGCGCCGACATCCTGCGGACCTGCCGGGATGCCGCGACGCAGGGGGCGGTCGGGGTGATCGCCTGGATGCACACCTTCTCGCCGGCGAAGATGTGGATCTCGGGCCTGGACGCGTTGCAGACGCCGCTGTTGCACCTGCACACCCAGGCCAACGTCCTACTGCCGTGGGACGAGATCGACATGGACTTCATGAACCTCAACCAGGCCGCGCACGGCGACCGGGAGTTCGGGTACATCCAGACCCGGCTCGGGGTGGCCCGCAAGACGGTCGCCGGACACGTCTCCGACCCTCGCGTGGTCTCCCGCGTCGGCGCCTGGACCCGGGCGGCCATCGGCTGGTCGGCCATGCGTTCGCTACGGCTGGCGCGATTCGGCGACAACATGCGCGACGTGGCCGTCACCGAGGGGGACAAGGTCGAGGCGGAGCTGCGCTTCGGCGTCTCGGTGAACACGTACGGGGTCAACGATCTGGTGCGGGTGGTCGACGAGGTGGCCGAGGCGCAGATCGATGATCTGGTCAAGGAGTACGACGACACCTTCCGGGTGGCCGCCGAGTTGCGGCCGGGCGGTGAGCGGCACGACTCGCTGCGGTACGCCGCCCGGCTGGAACTGGGTCTGCGTACCTTCCTGGACGCCGGTGGCTTCCGCGCCTTCACCACCAACTTCGAGGACCTGGGCGGCCTGCGTCAACTGCCCGGCATCGCGGTGCAGCGACTCATGGCCGACGGCTACGGCTTCGGCGGTGAGGGGGACTGGAAGACCTCCGTGCTGGTGCACACCCTCAAGGCGATGGCGGTCGGCACCGAGGGCGGCACCTCGTTCATGGAGGACTACACCTACGACCTCACCCCGGGTGAGGAACTGGTGCTCGGCGCCCACATGCTCGAGGTGTGCCCGTCGATCGCCGGTGACGTGCCGAACGTGGAGATCCATCCGCTGAGCATCGGCGGTCGCGAGGATCCGGTCCGGCTGGTCTTCGACGCCGCGCCGGGGCCTGCGGTGGTGCTCGGACTGGCGGACATGGGCGAGCGTTTCCGGCTGGTGGCGAACGAGGTCGACGTGGTGTCTCCGCCGCAGCCACTGCGCCGGCTGCCGGTCGCCCGGGCGGTCTGGCGGCCGCAGCCGCACCTGCCCGGCTCCGCCGAGGCGTGGATCACTGCCGGTGCCCCTCACCACACCGTGCTCTCCCAGGCGGTGGGCGTGGAGGAACTGCACGACCTGGCCGAGATGAGCCGTACCGAACTCGTCGTCATCGACGCCGACACCGATCCCCGGCGGTTTGCCGACGAACTGCGCTGGAACCAGGCGTACTACCGGCTCGCCCGGGGTTTCTGACGCCCTTCGACGCCGGCATGGCGGACCGCCCACCGTGGCCCGTCCGCCATGCCGGCGGCTGCCCGCGCCCGCGCGTGGCAGGCGTCCCCGGCCGATGTGCCACCCCGTCGGCCGGGGACCGCGAGCAGCTCCCGTCAGTGGCGCGCGAGTCGTGGACGTTACGTCTTGACGAAGGCCGTGTTATCGCTCACAGTCAATAGTGAAGGCGGACGATATCTGTGGCCGTCCGGGACGTGTCATGTCGCTGCACAACTGATGGTCACCTGATCTCTCCCTTGGGCAGAGCGGTCATGTTAGCGATTACAGAGGGCACCGCGGCGGCGACGGCGTAGGCCGCAGCCGGACCGCCCTGTTCGTTCTGCTCGCATCCTGAAGGAGAATCATGATTGCCATTGGTGAGGTCCCACGGACCCTGCCGGGCCGGCGCGGCTGGCTGTCACGCGCGGCGGCCATCCTGGTGGCGCTGGTGGTGGGCGGCTCCGTCGCCGCGGTGGCACCGTCGCCCGCGGTCGCGGCCACGGTGGACACCAACGCGTGGTACGTACTCGTCAACCGCAACAGCGGCAAGGCGCTCGACGTCTACAACATGGCCACGAACGACGGGGCGCGGATCACCCAGTGGGCCCGCAACAACGGGAACTGGCAGCAGTGGCAGTTCGTCGACTCCGGCGGTGGCTACTACCGGCTGCGCTCGCGGCACTCCGGCAAGGTGCTCGACGTGTACAACTTCTCCACCGCGAACGGCGCGTCGATCGTGCAGTGGAGCGACCACAACGGGACCAACCAGCAGTTCCGGCTGGCCGACTCGGCCGACGGCTACGTGCGTCTGATCAACCGCAACTCCAACAAGGTGATGGAGGTGCAGAACGCCTCGACCGCCGACGGCGGCAACATCGTGCAGTACGACGACTGGGGCGGCGCCAACCAGCAGTGGCAACTCGTCCGCGTCGACGGCGGCGGCACCCCCACCGACCCGCCCCCCGGCGGCAGCTTCACCAACCCCGTCGTCTGGCAGGACTTCGCCGACGTCGAGGTCATCCGGGTCGGCGAGGTGTACTACATGACCGCGTCCACCATGCACTACTCGCCCGGCGCACCGATCCTGCGCTCGTACGACCTGGTGAACTGGGAGTTCGCCGGACACTCGGTACCCCGGCTGGACTTCGGCACCAAGTACGACCTACCCGCCGGGCAGCAGGCGTACGTGGAGGGCATCTGGGCCTCCACGCTGAACTACCGGCCGAGCAACCAGACCTACTACTGGGCCGGGTGCATCAACTTCGCCCAGACCCACATCTACACCGCCACGGCCGTCGACGGCACCTGGAGCCGGCACGCCACCCTGCCGCAGTGCTACTACGACGCGGGGATGCTCATCGACGACAACGACACCATGTACGTCGCGTACGGCAACGGCACCATCAGCGTCGCGCAGCTCTCCGCCGACGGCCGCAGCCAGGTCCGGGCCCAGCAGGTCTACCAGACCCCGTCGAGCATCGGCACCCTGGAGGGCGCGCGCTTCTACAAGCGCAACGGTGCCTACTACATCTGGCTGACCCGCCCGGCCAACGGACAGTACGTGCTCAAGTCCACCAACGGCCCGTTCGGCCCGTACGAGCAGCGCCAGGTGCTGCTCGACATGCGGGGTCCGATCTCCGGCGGCGGAGTGCCGCACCAGGGCGGGTTGGTGCAGCTGCCGAACGGTTCCTGGTACTACATGGCCTTCACCGACGCGTACCCGGGCGGGCGGATGCCGACCCTCGCGCCGATCACCTGGACCGCGGACGGTTGGCCGCAGGTGCAGACGGTCAACGGCGCCTGGGGGGTCAACTACCCGAACCCGCTGCCGCTGCGCCCGGTCAAGCCGCTCACCGGCGTCGACACGTTCGCCGGCACCACCCTCGGTCCGCAGTACGAGTGGAACCACAACCCCGACAACAGCCGGTGGTCGGTGAACAACGGGCTTCGGCTGCAGACCGCCACCGTGACCAACGACCTCTACCGGGCACGAAACACGGTCACCCACCGCATCCAGGGACCGACCTCGACCGGCACGGTCGAGATCGACTACTCGACGATGCGCGACGGCGATCGCGCCGGCCTGGCCATGCTGCGCGACGTCTCGGCGTGGATCGGTGTCCGACGGGACAACGGTGCCACCCGGGTGGTCATGACCAACGGGCTGAACATGAACAGCAACTGGGACACCAGCAGCACCGGCAGCGAAATCGCCAGTGCCGCGGTCTCCGGCGGGCGGATCTGGCTGCGGGCCAACGCCGACATCCGGCCCGGCTCCGGTCGGCAGGCGCGTTTCTCGTACAGCACTGACGGGGTCAACTTCGTCCCGCTGGGCAACGCGCTGACGCTGAACAACAACTGGACGTTCTTCATGGGTTACCGGTTCGCCATCTTCAACTACGCCACTCAGGCGCTGGGCGGATCGGTGACGGTGCGCCGTTTCGAGTTGGCCACGCCATGAGGTGACGGTGACGGTCCGGCGTCGTACCGATGCCGGGCCGTCACCCACGGACCGGGGCCTGTCGCCCTGCCCGCCGAGCGGGCGACAGGCCCCTCCTCCGGTCCGGCGATTGCCGCCGCCGGCAGCCGGGGGACATGCGGGTGCCGGGTGGGAAGATCCCACCCGGCACCCGTCCGTTCTCTGCTACCTGTGGCTCAGGCGGCGCGGGACCACTGCATGCTGGCCGCGGAGCCGCACGTACGCTGCTCCAGGGCGGCACCGGCAGCGGTGGAGCCGCCGACCACGTTCAGGCACTTGTTGCTGTTGACGTTGACCAACTGGTGGTAGCCGTCGCCGGTCGACCGCCAGCTGAAGACCTGGTTCAGGCCGTCGTGGCAGGTGTACTGGATGATCTGCGCACCGTCGGCCGTGGAGACGTCGCGCACGTCGACGCACTTGCCGCTGTGCACGCTCTGCAGCCGTACGTTGCCGCTGCCGGCGTCGAGGAAACGCCACTGCTGCCAGGCGTTGCCGTTGCTGCTCCACTGACCGATCACCGCGAGGTTGTCGAGGTTCGGCTGCTGGACGTCGACGACCTGCCCGCTGTTGCGGTTGACGATCCGGTAGGCCGTCGGTGCGCTGCCGCCCCCGGCGAACTGCCACCAGTTCACGTTGAACAGGCTGCCGCTGCCGCCGGCGAAACGCAGGTAGAGATCGCGCGTACCGGTGGCGCCACTCACCCCGCAACTGGTGGTGGTCCAGGTCTGCCACCCACCGGTGCCGGCCACCGTGCAGGTGCCCACCAGTGGGCCGCTGGCGCCGTCCAGCCGTACCTCGATGCGGCCGCCGCTGGTGGCTGAGGCGACCCGCGCGGAGAAGGTGGTCGCGCCGGTACCGAAGGCAACCCCCTTGACCTTGATGTAGTCGCCGTTGTCGATCCAGCCGACGTTCATGCCACCCTCGCTGGACGGCTCGGTCTCGATACCGGAACCCCAGGCGATCGTCTCCGCCTCCTGGCGCACGTACGGGTTCAACGTGCCGACCTGGGGTGCCCCGGAGGTGGTCATGTTCATGGTGGGGATTGTCCCGTTGGAGCCGTAGGTGAATTTCTCCACCGCGACCGACCGGGTGTACCCGCCACCGCCGGGCAGCGCACCGTTGTGGTAGAAGAAGTACGACCCACCGGCGAAGTCGATCACGCCGGGGTGGTTGGTGAAGCTGGAGCCCTGCCGGGGCATCACCGTTCCCCGGTACGTCCACGGCCCGGTCGGGCCGGGTGCCGTCGAGTAGCCGATGAACTCCGAGCAGCACTCCGCCGCGAACACGTTGTAGTAGATCCCGTTGCGCTTGTAGACCCACGGCCCCTCCTCGTAGAGGGTGGGCCGGCTGGCATTGCCGGTGCGGGTGCCGAAGCCCCCCGTGGTCAGCGGGATCTGGGTCGGTCCGCCGGAGAACGAGATCATGTCAGGGTTGAGCCGCACGTACCACAGGTTCGGGTTGCCCCAGTACAGGTACGCCTGACCGTCGTCGTCGATGAACGCGTGCGGATCGATCTCGCCGTTGCCGACCAGCGGACGGCCGAGTGCGTCCCGGAACGGCCCGGTCGGGCTGTCCGCGACCCCGACCCCGATGACCATCTGCCCGTTCGAGCGTTGCCGGACCGGCACGTACCAGTAGAACTTCCCGTTGCGGGCGATGACGTGCCCGGCCCACGCGTTGGCGTCCGCCCAGGCGAAGGTGGCCAGGCTCATCGGCGTGCCGTGGTCGGTCCAGTTCACCATGTCGGCCGAGGAGAAGACCCGCCAGTCACGCATGGTGAAGTAGGTGGAGCCGTCCTCGTCGTGTCCGGTGTAGAGGTAGACCCGGCCGTCGTGCACCATCGGTGCCGGGTCGGCGGTGTAGATGTGCTGGACGATCGGATTGTCGGCCCGCGCGAGGCCGGGTAGCAGGGCGATCGTGCAGGCCGCGCTCGCGAGCACGGCGACGAGGCGCCGGAGTGCCGGGGCGCTTCGACGGGCGGGCCGCGGCATCATGCGGCACCGCCAGGATGCGAGGTGGTGCGGGCACGCGACGTCACGTCGCGTGCCCCCGACTGCCGGGCGGTCCTCATGCCCGACTCCACCGCTGGTTGGTGTTGCCGTGGCAGGACCAGAGGATGACCGCGGTTCCGTTGGCCGTACCGGCGCCGTTGACGTCCAGACACAGCGAGGGGAAGCGGCCGTTGCTCACCGTGCCGTTGCTGTTGAGCGTCCACTGCTGGTTGGTGCCGCCGTTGCAGTCCCAGACCTGCACCCGGGTGCCGTTCGTCGCGTTCGTCGGCACGTCCAGGCACTTGCCGAGGATCCGCAACGTCTGGCCGTTCTGGGTGATCTGCTGGTTGGGGTTGCCGTGGCAGTCCCAGATCAGGGTGCCCGTGCCGTTCGCGGTGTTCGAGTTGTCGAGATCGAGGCAGCGTCCGGCCGACTCGCTGCGCAGCCGGAAGGTGCTCGGGACCGGCGGGTTGGTGGTGCCGCCGCCGCTGACCCGGTACACCACGGTGCCGTGTGCCGGCACGCTCGCGGAGATGGTCCCGGTGGTCGTGGAGGTGCCGCCGGTCCACGCGTTGAGCAACGTGAACGAGCTGCCGGTCTTGCCGATCGCCGCCGCCGTGGTGGAGATCGTCGTGGTGGAGTTGCCCTGGTTGAACAGGGCGACCGCGACGTCACCGTTGGCTAGCCGCTTGGCCAGGATCCGCCGGGTGCCGTCGTGCGAGACCTGGACGGCCTGCAACCCCAACGTGTCCTGGTTGATCGCGATCAGGTGCTGGTTGCGCAGGATGTCGAGCGTCGCGGTGCTGGCCGAGCGCAGGTCGTTGCCCATCATCAGCGGCGCGGCCATCATCGACCACAGCGCGAAGTGGCTGCGCATCTCGGTGTCGTTCATGCCGCCGTTGCCGACCTCCAACATGTCCGGGTCGTTGAATCCCCCCGGTGCGGCGTAGCCGGCGAGTGGCACGTTGACGTTGACGATGTTCTGGATGCCCATCGGGTAGCCGTTGGTCTGGCCGCTGTCCCAGGTGTTGGTGATGTCCTCGGTGGTCCGCCAGAGGTTGGCCACGTCGCTCCAGTTGCGTTGCGGCCCGGTCTTCTCGTGGATGCTGTTCGAGTTGATGCTGTAGACGATCGGCCGTCCGGTGGCCGCCAGCGCGTCGCGCATGACGCTGAACCGCGCCACCTGGTCGTTGATGGTGCCGGTGGGGGAGCACCAGTCGTACTTGAGGTAGTCCACGCCCCAGGCGGCGAACTGCCTGGCGTCCTGGTACTCGTGTCCGAGGCTGCCGGTGGAACCGGGGAAGGAGTCGAAGTACTGGGCGCAGGTCTGGTCCAGCGGCCCCTGGTAGATGCCGAACAGCAGGCCCCGGGAGTGCAGGTAGTCGCCGAGGGCCTTCATGCCGCTCGGGAACCGCTGCGGGTGGGCCTGGAGGTTGCCCTGCGCGTCCCGGTCCGGGTTGAACCAGCAGTCGTCGACGACGACGTACTTGTACCCGAGGTCGCGCAGACCGTGGTTGACGATCGCGTCGGCCATCTGGCGGATGAGCGTCTCGTTGATGTTGCAGCCGAACGTGTTCCAGGTGTTCCAGCCCATCGGCGGGGTACGGGCGACGCCGTTGTTCAGCGCCTGCGCCGGCCTGGGGGAGACGACCCCGTCGGCGAAGCTCGCGGCGAGCGTCACCGTCAGGATGCCGAGGGCGGCGGTCAGCCACCTTCTCGCGCTACGCACGTTGGATTCCTCCTTGTGTCGGTGTGGTGGTCGGTGCGGCCCGCCGTCGTGGCGGCGTGCGGCGGGGCGGCCGGGTGGAACCCTGCGCGGATCCGGCGAACGCCGCCCACGTACGCGTGCAGTCGTCCGGGACGCCGATGTGCCAGGCCCGGACATCGCTGGTCGTCACGCCGTTGCGGGCCCCGCATGGCTCCCGCCGCGCCGTGTCGGCAGATGCCATTCCGATGACAGGAATGTTATCGCTATCATCAATGCCTGTAAATTGTCAGTTGCCGCTCGTGCAGCCGCACCGGAGTGTTGACACGGGCAGCTGACACGCCAGGGAAGTTACGGGTGTGACCGTTAACAGAAGGACCTGCCGGAAGCTGCGGTCGGGTCGGCGGTCACCGGGGCGGCTGCTGGCGCTAGACTGTGCGTGATCTAGCGCTCTCCACCCGGACGGCACGGCCGGCGTGGGCACCGCGCGAGGGGATCTTTGTACCTGAGCCGTGCCAGTCATCGCCGACGGGCTGCGGCGATGACTGGATTGCGGGGAGTGTGAGATGGCCGTACGCGATCCTGCGATGACGGACGTGGCCCGCCTCGCCGGTGTTTCCCACCAGACGGTCTCACGCGTGCTCAACGGGCACCCGAACGTGCGGGAGCAGACCCGGCTGCGGGTCCAGGCGGCCATCGCCGAGCTCGGCTACCGTCCGAACCGGGCGGCCCGTGCGCTGGTCACCGGCCGATCCCAGGTGATCGGCGTGGTCGCGCAGAACACCACCCTCTACGGTCCGGCCTCGCTACTGGCCGCGCTGGAGCAGACGGCCGCCGAGTCCGGTTTCGCGGTCAGTGTGGGTAGCGTGCGTGACCTCGACCATCGGTCGATCTCCGCGGTGGTCGAGCGGCATCTGGCGCACCGGGTCGCCGGTATCGTGGTGATCGCGCCGGTGGAGTCGGCGGGCGAGGCGCTGGAGCGCCTGCCCAAGGACGTGCCGCTGGTGACCGTCGACGGTGATCCGCACCGACCGATGCCGCTGGTGACCGTGGACCAGGCCGCCGGCGCCCGGGCCGCCACCCAGCACCTGCTCGACGCCGGCCACCGGACGGTCTGGCACGTTTCCGGCCCGTCGGACTGGTTCGACAGCGCCGGCCGCATCGAGGGCTGGCGGGAGGCCTTGACCTCGGCCGGGGCGGAGATCCCACCGCTGGTGCCGGCGGACTGGTCCGCGGCGGCCGGCTACCGGTGCGGGCAGATGCTGGCCCGGATGCCCGACGTCACCGCCGTCTTCACCGCCAACGACCACCTGGCCCTCGGAGTGCTGCGCGCCCTGCACGAGCACGGCCGCCGGGTGCCGGACGACATCAGCGTGGTCGGCTTCGACGACGTGCCCGAGGCCGCCTACTTCATTCCGCCGCTGACCACCGTACGACCGGATTTCGGCGCGGTGGCACGGGCGAGCCTGGAGATGCTGCTCACCCAGATCGAGTCGGTGAGCGGCGGTGCCCTGCGCCGGACCATCGCCCCGACCCTGGTCGCCCGCCGAAGCGTAGCCCCACCTCCCCGCCGCTGACCCCACCCCACCCACCCCACCCACCCCACCCCCGGAACCCTCCGAAGAGTTGATCAAGAAGTTTTGGTCGGCCTACGTGCTGGACGCGACCAAAACTTCTTGATCAACCGGTGGGGTGGGGTGGGGGTGGGGTCGGGGTGGGGTCGGGGGAGTGGTCAGGTTGCGGTGCAGGTGGGGGTGGCGGATGGGCCGACGCCGGTGCCCTGGAAGCCGAACTCGGTGCTGCCGCCCGCGCCGACCTGGCCGTTGTAGCTGACGTTGCCGAAGTTCACCGTCCCGGTGCTGCCGCTGGCCTGCGCGTTCCAGGTGCCGGTGACCGCCGCGCCGCCGGGCAGCGTGATCCGTACGGTCCAGCCGCGGATCGCGGCACTGCCGGCGGTGACCCGGACGGTGGCCACGAAGCCGCCGTTCCACGAGTTCAGCGACACCGACGCCGAGCAGCCGCCGCCACCCGGCGGTGGGGCGGTGGTGGTCGGCGGCGCGGTGGTCGGGTTCGGTCCGCTGACGCTGTTCAGCGCGTTGAGCACCGAGGTGTACGCGGGCTTCTTGTTCCCGTTGCCGTCGAACAGCAGCGGGTTGTCATCTCGCCAGGAGGCGGCGTCCCAGACGCCCCAGACCGTGATTCCGGTGCAGCGCGTCACGGCCAGGCAGGCCCGGGTGACCCGTTCGTAGATGCTCGCCTGGTTGGCGCCCTGGGCGACGTCCAGTTCGGTGATCTGCACGTCCACGCCGAGGTCGGCGAAGCGTTGCAGGTTGGCCTGGTAGTCGCTGGCGAGGGTGGTGCCCAGGTGGGACTGGAAGCCGACGCAGTCGATGGGTACGCCGCGCTGCTTGAAGTCGCGCACCATGTTGTAGATGCCGGTCGACTTCGCGTTGATGCCGTCGGTGTTGTAGTCGTTGTAGCAGAGCTTGGCGCCCGGGTCGGCCGCGCGGGCGGCGCGGAACGCGGCCTCGATCCAGTCGTTGCCGGTGCGTTGCAGGTTCGAGTCGCGCCGCGCGCCGCTGCCGCCGTCGGCGAACGCCTCGTTCACCACGTCCCAGGAGTGGATCTGCCCCCGGTAGTGGCTGGCCACCCGGGTGACGTGGTTGATCGCCGCGTTGCGCAGCGCGGTGCCGGACATGTTCTGCGCCCAACCGGGCTGTTGCGCGTGCCAGAGCAGGGTGTGACCACGTACGGACATCCCGTTGGCCCGGGCGTGTGCGACGAGGCGGTCACCGGCGCTGAAGTTGAAGACGTTCTGCTGGGGTTCGTTGGCGTACCACTTCATCTCGTTCTCGGCCACGATCGAGTTGAACTCGCGATTGAGGATCGTGGTGTAGGCGGAGTTGGAGAGCTGGAACGAGTTGGTGGCGGCGCCGAAGTAGCGGCCGCTCTGCGCCGCCGCCGCGCCGAGGGTGCTGGCGGCGGCGTGGGCGGAGGGCGCGACCAGCGCGGTGGAGACGAGCAGCGCGGCACCGGCCGCGACGGACATCAGCACGGTACGCGGCCGTACGCCCACGCCCCTGCCTCCGGTGGTTCTGGTTGTCATCGACGTGCCCTTTCGATGGTGGTGGTTCGGAGTGCCGCCGCGAATCAGCGCTCGAGTGCCGTTGTCCCGGGCCCGGATGTCCGGATCCAGGCACGGCGAATCGGCCCGAACGTGGATCGCCCGGGTTGTGCGGTGATTCGAGGTGTGCCGGTCGCCGATGACGGCGGCCGTTCTCCGAGGTGCGCGAGGATGTGTGCCGTCGAGGCGTGCCCTTCCGCGCGGATGGACAGCGCGCGGCGTCTCGCGGGTGCGACCCGGACAGGCCGCCGGGCGGGGGTCGGCGGGGTGACCGCCTCGGCCCGGTGACCGGTGGCCTCGAACAGGAGCGTGCCCGTTGCTCCGTGCCCGAAGCTAGCATGTTATCGATAACGTCATCAAGCGATGATGGTGGATGTGTAGGCGGTCCCGGGACGACGGCCGAGGCCGCCGGACACGACCCGTGATGGGTGGCGCGCGGCGGCCTCGGTGACGGCGGGTCAGCTCAGATGAAGCGCCAGCGGTGGTCGCCCGCGCCGCTGTCGTCCCAGATCACGATCTGGGCACCCTGACTGGACGAGGCCCCGGTGACACCGAGGACCCGCCCGCCGTTGGCGGACTGGATCCGGAAGTAGCCGTTCGCGGCGTACCGCAGCCGCCAGCGGTTGCTGGCCGCGCCGTTGTCGGCCCACTGCACCACCCGGGCGCCGTTGCCGCTGCTGCCGTTCTCCACGCCCAGCACCTTGCCGCTGTGGGAGTTGCGCAGCCGCAGGTAGCCGCCACTGTCCACGATCGCGGTCCAGAGGTGGTCGGCGGTGCCGGTGTCACCCCACTGGATCACCAGTCCGCCGTCGGCGGTGGACATGTTCTGCACGCCCAGCACGAGACCGGTGGCCAGGTTCTGGATGCGGCGGGCACCGTTGGGCACGAACCGCCACTGGTTGTCCGGCGTGCCGTTGTCCGGATCCTGCACGACGCGGGCGCCCTGGGCGGTGGAACCGTTCAGGGTGGCGAGCAGTTTGCCGGTGTGCCCGTTGCGGATCTTGTGTGACCCGTCGCCGACGTCCACGATCGTCCACCGGTGGTCGGCGGTGCCGGTGTCGGACCACTGCAGCACCTGTGCGTTGTCGGCGGTCGACATGTTCTGCACGCCGAGCACCTTGGCGCTGTTGGCGTTGCGGAACTTCACCGCGTTGCCGTCGACGACCAGCTGCCAGTCGTGGTCGGCGGTGCCGTTGTCGCCCCACTGCAACGCGGGCGCCCCGTCGGTGGTGGACATGTTCTCGATGCCGAGCACCAGGCCGCTGGCGACGTTGGCGAGCCGGAACGTCGCCGTCCCGGTGCCCGGGGACTGGCCGTTGGCGTTCCAGTAGACGGTGTAGTTGTGCCCGTGTGCGTCGTAGAACGGGATCAGGTTGACCGTGGCGCCGTTGGCGGTGGCGGTGAAGGCCAACGCCGAGGTGCTGGTCCGGTTGACCGAGGTGGTGGCCAGGGCGGGCAGGGCGGAGAGCGCGGTGTTGCCGTAGTTGCCGGAGAGCACCGCGGGGCCGTAGGTCAGGGCCACCACGTTCGGGTCGTCGTTGGCCGGCTGCACGATGACCCGCATCGGAAGCCGCACCGTCACCGTGTCGCCGGAGGCCCAGGATCGGGTGAGGGCGGCGTAGGTGCCCGGGGTGGTGGTGATGTTCTGCGCGGCGCCGTTGACGCTGATCGTCGCGCCCTGCGTCCAGGCCGGGATGCGGATCCGCATCGTCCACGACCCGCCGACGTCGCCGGTCACGGTGAGGGTCGTGGTGTCGCTGACCGGGTAGGTGGTGCTCTGGGTGACGGTGATGCCGCGCTGCGACCAGGTCAGCACCGAGGGCATGAACAGGTTCACCGTGAGCGTGGTGTCGTTGTGGAAGTAGATCGAGTTCATCAGGGTGGTGTTGGTTTCCAGTTGTGAGCCCTGGCAGCACCAGAAGGAGTTGTAGTCGGTGCTCCAGGTGCCGCCGCCCCACGCCGGCCCGACGCCCCGCCGCCCGCCGGGGTTCAACGGGGTGAAGTACGTGATGTGGCCGTGGTTGTCGGCCGGATTCTGCGCTCCGATCAAGTGGTTGAGCAGCGCGCGCTCGTAGAAGTCGAAGTACCCGGCCCGGTTCGGATCCAGCAGCCACAGCTCCCGGGTCAGCTTGAGCATGTTGTACGTGTTGCACGCCTCGCAGGTGTCGTTGCGCAGGTAGCTGGCGATGGCGTTGGGTGCCCGGAAGTGTTCGGCCTGGCTGTTGCCGCCGATGACGTAGGTGTGCGCGTTCACCGTCATGTTCCACGCGTTGCTGGCGATGTCCCGGTACCGGGTGGTGCCGGTGGCCTTGAACTCGCGGGCCGCGCCGATCCACTTCGGTACCTGGGTGTTGGCGTGCAGCCCGTTGAGCTGGTCGGAGTTGGCCGCCAGCGGGTTGAACACGGCGTTGTGGTCGAACCGCTGGGCGGTGGTCAACCAGCGGGCGTCGCCGGTCTGCTGGTACAGGTCGGTCAGCACGGCGTTCATCCCGCCGAACTCGGTGCCCAGCATGGCCTGCATCTGCGCCGAACTCAGTCGGCTGGTGCGCCAGTCCACCCAGCCGGCGAACGCCAGCAGGACGTCGCGGGCCTGGTTGTTGCCGATGTACCGCCACACGTCGAGCAGCCCGGCCAGGGTCTTGTGGATGGCGTAGTACGGCACGTTGCCGTTGTTGAGCGTGCGGTTCTCCACCGCGGTGAAGTCGGACTCGGGGACGCCGCTGAGGTAGCCGGTGTTGAAGCCCGCGGCACCGTTGTTGGCCTGGCACTTGGCCAGCTCGGCCACCATGTAGTTGGCCTTGTCCCGGCAGGAGGTGTCGCCGAGCACGGCCCACAGGTACGACCAGGCGCTCAGGAAGTGCCCCTGGGAGTGGGTGCGGAACGGGAAGTTGGGTGCCTCCCAGCCGCCGAGGGCAGCGGCGCCGGCGGTGGACAGCCGGTGGTTGGCGCGGAAGTTGTAGAGCAGCCGGTTGACGTCGACGAAGCGCAGGTAGTTGACCGTGCGGTTCTGGTTGTCCAGCCAGCGGCTGGCGGTCAACCGCACCTGGCCCGGCTCGAAGGCGTACGCGGAGACGCCGAGGTCGGGCCGCACCGGGGATAGCGCGGCACTGGCCGTGCTGTTGCCCAGCGCGGGGCCGACGGCGGCGGCGACGGCGGCCGCGCCGGCAGCCCGGAGCACGTGTCGACGGTTGAGGGACGGGTGGGGCATCACGACCTCCGTGGTGGCATGGGGGAGCGCCGCCCGACCCGGCGGGGTGGTGGCCGACCGGGCGGCGAGGAGCTGTGCGATGACGTCGACGCGCGGCGCGCAGCGCGCGTCGACCGGACGCGGCGCGTTCTGCTGCGGTGGCGGCTACGCCAAGTCCATCGATGTTATCGCTAACATACGCGGCCTTTTATGGCCACCGCAAGACGTCGGGAACGGGCCCGGCCGGGGGGACCCGAATTGACCCTCGACCGGGTCGAGGTCGGAGGGTGCCGAAGGCGACTGGCCGGCGCTGCACCGAGACCGGTCGGGCGGTCGGCGACGGGGGTTCATGGTGGTGGCGGCGAGTGGTGACCGGGCGATGGTGCCGGGTACGTACTGGGCGTGGCTGGGTGGTACCGCACTGAGTCTGGTCGGTGTGCAGGCGATGGCGTTCGCGATGGCCTGGGCGGCGGCCGGGCAGGGGGCTCGGTTCGCCGCTCTGGTGCCGACCGCGATCGTGCTGCCCCGGGTGCTGCTGCTGTTGGTGGGTGGTGCGGTGGCGGACCGGGTCGGCGCCTGGCTCGTCCTGATCGCCTCGAACGCGGCGATGATCGTGGTCACCGTGGCGTTGGCGGCGGCCGCGTGGTCGACGCTCGATCTGCGGCTGCCCCTGCTGCTCACCGCGCTGGCGATCGGCACCGTGGACGCCTTCCAGCTGCCGAGTTCGGGCTCGATGCCGCGCCGGCTGGTGCCCCCGGACGTGCTGGCCCGCGCGATGTCGGCCCGGCAACTCGCCGGGCAGCTCGCGTTGTTCGCCGGCCCGCCGCTGGGTGGCCTGCTGCTCGGCGTGGCCGGGCTCGCCGGGGCGGCCCTGACCAACACCGCCACCTTCCTGGCGATGCTGGCGGCCCTGCTGGTCGTCCGGCCCGCCGCCGAGCGGTCACCGGACGCGCTCAAGGCTGGGACGAATCACGGGCGGTCGCGTGACGCCCGGACGGCTGGTGACGGCGGGACGGGTTCGGGGTCGCCGGCATCGGCGGCGTTCGACGGGCTGCGCCTCGCCTGGTCGGTGCCGGTGCTGCGGGCGGCGCTGCTGGTGACCGGCGTCGTCGCCGGATTTCTGCTGCCGGTCGGCACGCTGCTGGTGCCGCTGCTGGCCCGGCAGCGGGGCTGGTCGCCGTCGGCCGCGGGCGCGGTCGTCGCGGCGATGGCGGCGGGTACGGCGGTAGTCGGGGTGGGTGTCCTGCTGCGCGGCGCGTCCCGCCGGCCGGGCATGGTGGCTGCCGTGGGCCTGCTGGTGGCCGCCCTTGGCGTGATCATTCTCGCGGCCGGCCGCACTCCGTCGCCGGCCGTCCTGGCCGGTGTGCTCGTCGGGGTCGGTTCCGGCTGCTTCGCCACACACGTCGGTCCACTGGTCCTGGCCGCCACGCCGCTCACCCACCTGGCCCGGGTGCAGTCCGTGCTGGTGTTGGTCCAGAGCCTGCCGTTGCTGGTGACGGCCAACGCGTTCGGTCTCGTAGCGGAGGCCACAGACGTCGCGGCGGTGCTGTACGGCTGCGCGGGCGTGCTGGCCGTGACCGGGCTGACGGCCCTTGCGGTGCCGACCCTGCACCGCTCGTCCGGCAGCTCGGCGCCGGCGGGTGTCCGTCGCCCGAATATCTGACTAAAGTCAGCAATCGTGGATCGTGCACTCGTGGACGTGGTGCGGCGCTTCAACCGCACGGTGACCCAGCGCGTCGGCGCGCTTGACGACAGCTATCTCGCCCGCGACCGGCCCCTGGCGCAGTCGCGGCTGCTCTGGGAGATCGGCCCCGGCGGTGCCGAGGTCGCGGCCCTGCGGACCCGGCTGGATCTCGATGCCGGCTACCTCAGCCGGCTGCTGCGGACGTTGGAGGGCGCGGGCCTCGTCCGGGTGGGGCCAGCCGAGGGGGACGGTCGGGTGCGGACCGTCCGCCTGACCGACGCCGGCCGTGCCGAGTGGCACCTGCTGGACGGCAGGTCCGACGAGCTGGCCTGGTCGGTCCTCGCGCCGCTCACCGACGGCCAACGCGCCCGGCTCACCCGCGCCATGACCGAGGTCGAGCGCCTGCTGACGGCGTCGCTGGTCACCATCGGACCCTGCCATCCCGGTGAGCCGCGGGCCCGCGCCTGCCTGCGGGCGTACGCGCGGGAACTCACCGAGCGTTTCGACATCGGCTTCGAGCTGGGCCAGGGCGGCGCAGACGAGCGGGAGTTCGTGCCGCCGTCCGGCCTCTTCCTGGTCGCCACCATCTCGACCGAGGCGGTGGGCTGCGGTGGGCTGCGGCTGCCTGCGGGCGAGCCCGCCGAGATCAAGCGCCTCTGGGTGTCGGCCTCGGTACGCGGGCTCGGCGTCGGCCGTCGCCTGCTGGGCGAACTGGAGCAAAACGCCGCGGCGGCCGGTGCCACCAGCATCCGTCTCGACACCAACCGCACCCTCACCGAGGCGATGCGGCTCTACCGCGCCGAGGGCTACCAGGAGATCCCGCGCTACAACGACAACCCGTACGCCCACCACTGGTTCGCCAAGCCGCTGCCCTGATACGCGCGCCGACAGGTACCACCGAAGCCCGGCGGTGGTCACCGCGCCGTTGACTGGGATAGCGCAGTTGATCACACTGTCGCGGTGCCGATCGCGCGTGACCGCATCCCCTCCGACCCTCGGGTCGGCTCCTGCCCGAACTGCTCCAGCACAGAGCTGCAGACCGTCGTGGACCAGCCACCCTGGTGTGGGCGTTGCGAGTGGAACCTCGACGTCGCCGCTTCGGGTGCCGCCGGTCGTCTCGGCCGGTCCATCGAACGGCTCGATCGCCGGGCGGGGTTCCGGGCGGATCGCCGCCTTGCCCGGATGGCAACGCAGGAGGATGTTTCCCACTCCCGGCTGACACCTGCCTTCCTGCTGCTCGGTCTGGTCTCCGGCGTGCTGGTGCTCATCCCGGTAGGTGCGTTGGCTGCCGCCGGGTGGCTGCTGGTCGACGGCGAGGGGCCGTTGATTCTGCCGCTGCTGCTCGCCGCCGTCGCCTACGCGTTGCGCCCCCGCCTGGGCAGCGTCCGCCAGGTTGTCAGGGGCGCCTACCGGCTGACTGCGCAGCGGCAGGTGGCGCTGCACCGTCTGGTCGAGCGGGTCGGCGACGCCGTCGACGCACCGAAGCCCGACGTCATAGTGCTCAACAACGACTGGAACGCAGGGGCGGCGGTCGTCGGGGTGCGCAGGACCCGGGTGCTGCTGCTCGGTGTCCCGCTGCTCGTGGGCCTGACGCCACAGGAGACGGTGGCACTGATCGGTCACGAACTCGGGCACTTCCGCTGGGCGGACTCGCGCCGGCGTCTGCTGACGCAGCCGGCCCGGACCTTCTTCGGCGTGCTCGCGACCGCGACCCGGCCGCCGCACGGGGACGCGCACGACAGGGAGCTGGCGGGTGTCCACGCCCTCTTCTACACCCTCTGGCAGGTGGTGGGGGGCGCCGTCAGCTGGCTGCTATTCGTCGTACACCTCGCGATGAACACGCTCGACGCCCGGGAGGGGCGTCGAGCGGAGGTGCGGGCCGATGCGATGGCGTCGAGTGCGGCGGGCAGCACCGCGGCTCTCAGCATGATCGACGTCTTGGTGCTGTCGCCGGTGCTGGCGCCTCTCGTCACCGCGTACGGAACGCCGGGAGGCGCGATGGACGTCTGGCGGCGGGCCATCGCCACGACCCGTACGCAGCGGGCAGGGCAGCTGCCGATGCTGCGTCAGCTCACCATCCGCGAGCACGCGTCACTGTTGGCCAGCCATCCGGCACCGGGACGGCGGCACCAGGTGATCTCCCAACTGCCCTACCGGGACGCCTCGGTCGTGGTGGCCCCGGACGAAGCGGCCGTCCTCGATGCCGAGCTGCGGCCCTTCGTCGAGGCGCTGCGCAAGCAGCTCGCGCAGGCGTACGACCTGTGACCGTAGCCGTCTGAGGCGCACCCGGCGCGGGTCGTGCCGTGCGGCGGTCACCTGCCGTCGGGTGGGCGCTTGCCGGCAAGAAATGAATGGTGATTCAATTCTTGGTGTGGCGTACCGGAGTACCGAGCGGGTGCGGGCGCGGCTGACCGCCTCCCGCGAGCGGATCGTGGACGCCGCCCTCGGCATCCTGGCCGAGCACGGCTACGCCGGCTGCTCGGTCGCGGCGGTCGCCGAGCGGGCCGGGCTGGCCACCGGCAGCGTCTACCGGCACTTCCCGGCCAAGGCCGACCTCTTCGCCGAGGTGTTCCGTACCGCCAGCCAGCGCGAGATCGACGCCGTCACCCGGGCCGCCACCGCCGAGCACACCGCCGCCGCGCGGGTCCGGGCCGTCATCGAGACCTTCGCCGGCCGGGCGCTACGGTCGCCACGACTGGCGTACGCCCTGCTCGCCGAGCCGGTCGATCCGGCGGTGGAGGCGCAGCGGCTGGTCTTCCGGCGGGCCCACGCGGCGCTGCTGGCGGGCTACATCGCCGACGGCGTGGCCGGCGGTGAGCTGCCGGCGCAGGATCCCGAGCTGACCTCCACCGCTGTGGTCGGCGCACTGGCCGAGGCGATGGTGGGCCCACTGGCCGCCGGTGTCGCCGGCCCGGACACCATCGGCGGCCTGACCACCTTCATCCACCGCGCGTTGGGAGTCCCGTCGTGAGCACACACGAGGTGTTCAACCAGGTGCCGCCGCTGGTCGGCCACGACACGGCGGACGAGCCCGCGCTGCTGGACGCGCTGGCCCGGGAGGGTGCCGACTGGGCCTTGGCCGAGGTGCGTGAACTCGGCCGGCTGGCCGGCACCGAACGGGCGATCGAGCACGGCCGGCTGGCCAACGACCATCCGCCGGTGCTGCGGACCCACGACCGCTACGGACACCGCGTCGACGAGGTGGAGTTCCACCCCTCCTGGCACGAGCTGATGCGTACCGCCGTGACGCACGGCCTGCACGCCGCGCCCTGGGGCGACGAGCGGCCCGGCGCGCACGTGGCCCGGGCCGCGAAGTTCCACGTCTGGCGGCCCGACGCCGGTCACGGTTGCCCGATCTCGATGACGTACGCGGCGGTGCCCGCGCTGCGGCACGCCCCAGACCTGGCCGCCCGCTACGAACCGTTGCTCACCGCCCGCAGCTACGACTTCGGGCTGCGGGAGCCGCAGGGCAAGCGGGGGCTGCTGGCGGGCATGTCGATGACCGAGAAGCAGGGCGGGTCGGACGTGCGGGCGAACACCACCACGGCACGCCCGACGGCCGACGGCAGCTACCGGCTGGTCGGGCACAAGTGGTTCACCTCCGCGCCGATGTGCGACCTCTTCCTCACTCTCGCCCAGGCGCCCGGCGGGCTCACCTGCTTCCTGGTTCCCCGGGTGCTGCCCGACGGCACCCGCAACCCGATGCGGTTGATGCGGCTCAAGGACAAGCTCGGCAACCGCTCCAACGCCTCTGCCGAGGTGGAGTACGACGAGGCGGTGGCCTGGCGGGTCGGCGACGAGGGCCGGGGCGTGCGCACCATCATCGACATGGTGAACCTGACCCGGCTGGACTGCGTGATCGGTGCCGCTTCCGGCATGCGGCACGGGGTCGTCACCGCCGCGCATCACGTCGCACACCGGCGGGCGTTCGGCCGCTACCTCGTGGACCAGCCCCTGATGCGCAACGTCCTGGCCGACCTGGCGGTGGAGTCCGAGGCCGCCACCGTACTGATGATGCGCCTGGCCGGGGCGACCGACCGGTCCGCGCGGGGCGACGCGGCCGAGACGGCGTTCAAGCGGATCGCCCTCGCGGTGGGCAAGTACTGGGTCTGCAAGCGGTGGCCCGGTCACGCCGCGGAGGCCCTGGAGTGCCTGGGTGGCAACGGTTACGTGGAGGAGTCCGGGATGCCGCGGTTGTTCCGCGAGTCGCCGCTCAACTCCATCTGGGAGGGCTCCGGGAACGTCGCCGCGCTGGACGTGCTGCGGGCGCTGGCCGGCCAGCCCGAGGTGCTGGGGGCGTTCCAGTCGGAGGTGGACGCCGCCGCGGGCGCCGACGCCCGGCTCGACGCCGCGGTCCGCCAGGTGCGGGCCGCCCTGGCCGATCCGGCCGATCTGGAGGTACGCGCCCGTCGGGTGGTCGAACAGTTGGCGCTGGTGTTGCAGGGCGCGCTGCTGGTGCGCCACGGTCACCCGGCGGTCGCCGATGCCTTCTGCGCGTCCCGGCTGGGCGGTGACCGGGGACATGCCTACGGCACGCTGCCGGCCGGCGTCGACTTCGCCGCGATCATCGACCGGGCCACCCCGAAGGTCGGCTGACCGGTCCGGTGCCGCCACGGTGGGCGGCGGCACCGGAGCCGGGGATCAGCAGTAGAGGTTCGCTCCGGCGGGCACCCCGAGGATGCCCACGAACTGCTGGTACCGGGTGACCCGACTCTGCACCTGGGCGGGGTTGCCGCCGTTGCACTCGATCGAGCCGTTGATGCTGCGGATGGTCTGGCCGAAGCCGGCTCCGGTGACCATCGCGGTGTGCGCGGTCATCGTGCCGGGCCCGTTCTGCGTCATCCAGTACCAGATGGCGGTCTTCCAGGCCACGGCGGCGTCGGTCTGCACCAGCCACGGGTTGGTCAGCAGCGGCAGCCCGAGGGCGTTGCCGGCCGCGTTGTAGTTGAAGTTCCAGCTCAGTTGGATCGGCCCCCGCCCGTAGTACGCGGCCTGCCCGGCCGGACAGCCGTACGGCTGGCCGCTGTCGCAGTAGTGCGGGTAGTTGGCCGTGTTCTGCTCCACGATGTGCACCAGGCCGCCGGTCTCGTGGTACACGTTCGCCAGGAAGGCCGCCGCCTCCTGCCGCTGCACCGTAGCACTACCGGTGCGCGCGAAGGCCGGGTAGGCGCTGAGCGCGTTGACCAGCCCGGAGTACGTGTAGAAGGAGTTGCGGTTCGGGAACATCTGGTGGAACTGGGCCTCGCTGACCACGAAGCCACCCGGGTTGACCGGCGGCGGGCTGCTGGTGGGCGGCGTGCCCGAGCAGGTGTACGGGTCCCAGTACCAGGTGCTGATGATCGGGTCGTAGCCGGGATTGTCGTGCTCGGCGATGTAGTACTGGCCGTTGGTGTACCGCACGATGCTGCCGGCCGGGTACCAGGTGCCGGCGGTCCAGTTCGGATGGTTGCAGGTGCCGCCCGTGGGCGGCGGGGTGCTGCCGCCGCAGGCGCCCAGGTCCTGCCAGACCCCGGTGGTGCCGGGCGGCGCCTCGTTCTGGGTCCACCACTTCGCCTGGTAGTTGCGGCCGTTGTGGGACACCTGCATGCCGGAGGTGTAGACCGCGGTGGACCGCCACCCGGTGGCACAGGCTGCGGCGGAGGCGGCGGTCGACGGGATGACCGCCAGCAGCGCGCCGGTGAGCGTCAGTGCCGCGAACGCGGCCAGGGCGCGCCATCTCGACATGCGATCACTCCTTTCCAGGGGGGAGGGGACGTCGAAGGGCGGAGCGCTCATCGACGGACATGATGGTAACACCAACTGTTCATAAACCTTACAGTTGGTTCCGAGCAGTGAACCGGGCGTTGAGCCGGGCCCGTTGCTGTGGGATTCTTGGACGCCGATGCGTTGTCGCGCGTGTGAGTGACCGTCGCCCGATGGGCAACCGGGGCCGCCACGGTTCCGGGGGACGACGGTCGAGGACGGATTCGTCTCTGTTCCACCGGTCCCGAGCCCGGCACGTCGGGCTCGGGACCGGTGGATCTCCGCGTGACCGCGAAGGAAGATCATGGAAATCTCGGACCGGCACGGAGTTCGACCCCCGACCCCACCCCGGCGCGCGCGGGCCCTTGCGCTGGTGGGCCTGCTACTCGGCGCCGCCGCACTCGTCGGCATCGACCAGCCCACCGCCGTCGCGGCCACCACGCCGGTGGACGTGACGGTGAACGCGCGGGCCGGGCTGGCCACCGTGCCCGACACCGCCCTCGGTGTCAACCACGCCATCTGGGACTCGCAGCTGGGCACCACCGAGACCTCGGACCTGCTGCGGGCGGCCGGTGTGCAGATGATGCGTTATCCCGGCGGCTCCTACGCCGACATCTACCACTGGCGGGACCACACCGCGCCGGGTGGCTACGTCGCCCCCGGCACCGACTTCGACACCTTCATGGCCGGCGTGCGGCGGGCCGGCGCGCAGCCCATGATCATCGCGAACTACGGCACCGGCACGCCGGAGGAAGCGGCCGAGTGGGTCCGGTACGCCAACGTGACGAAGGGCTACGACGCCCGGTACTGGGCGGTCGGCAACGAGAACTACGGCAACGGGCACTACGGGTCGGCGTGGGAGGCCGACCACCACCCCGACAAGAGCGCCACCTACTACGCGAATCTCGTGGTCGAGTACGCGGACGCGATGAAGGCCGTCGATCCGAGCATCAAGGTCGGTGCGGTGCTCACCATGCCCGCGAACTGGCCCGACGGGCTGACCGCGGGCGACGACCCGGGCCCGTGGAACCAGACCGTGCTGTCCATCGCCGGCCAGAAGATCGACTTCGTCGACGTGCACTGGTACCCGGGCGGCAGCGCCGCCGAGTCGTTGCCCCGCACCAGCCACATCACCGACGCGGTCCAGCTGCTGCGGGAACAGATCACCAGGTACGCCGGGCCGGACTCCGGTCGCATCGGCATCAGCCTCACCGAGGTGAACGTCACCTCCCAGGGGATGACCAGCCAGCCGGCCGCGCTGTTCCTCGCCGACGCGTACAGCGGACTGCTGGCCAACGGTGTGTTCACCGTCCACTGGTGGAACGTGCGCAACGGCATCGGGCAGGTGTCGACCGTGGCCGGGCAGACCGACTACGGTGACTTCGGCATGCTCTCCAGCGGCACCTGCACCTCGGACGGATCGGTCTGCGAGCCGCCGTTGAACACACCCTTCGCCGCGTATCACGGGCTGACCATGATGAGCCGCTTCGCCCGCACCGGCGACCAGTTCATCCGGGCGGCCAGCGACGAGCCGTCGGTCGCCGCGCACGCGGTACGCCGGTCCAACGGCGAGGTCGCGGTGCTGCTGGTGAACCGGGACCCGGACAACGCCCGGGAGGTAAGCATCGACTACGCCGGCTTCGCCCCGTCGAGTGGGGAGCCGACGGTGCACACCCACACCAACGGGGCCACCGCCATCACCACCAGCCGGTCCGGCAGCGCGACCAGTCGGACGCTGCCGCCGTACTCCCTGACCACGCTCGTGGTGCAGTCGGCTGCCCCGGCCACCGGGCACCCCGGCGCGCCGGGGCAGCCCACTGCCACCGAGGTCACCGACCGGACCGCGACGATCTCCTGGCCGGCGGCGACCCGGGGCGCGAGCCCGATCGCCAAGTACGAGGTGCACCGGCAGTACGGCGCGGTAAGTGAGCAGCTCGGCGAGACCTCGGACACCTCGCTCACCGTCGACAACCTCGTCCCCGGGCGCAGGTACACGGTCAACGTGCTGACCCGGGACACTGCGGGCCGGGTCTCGTGGGCGTCGCCGCCGCTGACCTTCACCACCGGCAGCCCGGCCACCAGCAGCTGCGGCGTCCGCTTCACCCGGACCACGGACTGGGGCAACGGCTACGTGGCGAACGTCGACATCGTCAACAACTCGGACACCGCGATCGACGGCTGGACGCTGACCTGGACCTGGCCGACGACGTGGCAGCGGGTGGGCAGCGGCTGGAGCGCGACCTGGGAACAGGTCGGCACCACCGTCCGGGTCACCGGCACCGACGACAACCGTCGGATACCCGCCGAGGGTGGCACGAGCGCCGGCTTCGTCGGCGAGTACAGCGGGCCGAACGTGACACCGACCGCCTTCCGGCTCAACGGCACCCTCTGCACCGTGCTGTGAGGCCACCGGCGTCGTCGGTGGACGCATCGCGCTCCACCGACGGCGCCGGGACTGGTGATTTTGCCGATGCGGTGCTGGCGGAGCGCCCCAAACACTGATCGCAGTCGATACCACTCCAACCCAAGGGAGTATCCGACGTGCGATCTACCACCACCACCCGTCCCCGTTCCGTCTCCCTCCTGGCCCGGCTGGCGATGGCCGCCGTCCTGGCCACCGGTGGCGTCGTCGCCACCTCGTCCCCGGCCCAGGCCGCCAACCCGTACGAGCGGGGCCCGGCGCCGACCAACGCCATCCTGGAGGCCAGCCGCGGCCCCTTCGCCACCTCGTCGACGAGCGTCTCCTCGCTGGTCAGCGGCTTCGGCGGCGGCGTCATCTACTACCCGACCACCACCACGGCCGGCACCTTCGGCGCGGTGGCCATCTCGCCCGGCTACACCGCCTCCTGGTCGAGCCTGGACTGGCTGGGCCCACGGATCGCCTCGCACGGCTTCGTGGTCATCGGCATCGACACCATCACCCGGTTCGACCAGCCGAGCAGCCGGGGCCGGCAGTTGCTGGCCGCGCTGGACTACCTGACCGAGCGCAGTTCGGTGCGCGGCCGGATCGACGCCAGCCGGCTCGCCGTGGCCGGACACTCGATGGGCGGCGGCGGCAGCCTGGAGGCCGCGGCGAGCCGGCCGTCGTTGCAGGCCGCAGTGCCACTGGCGCCGTGGAACCTGGACAAGAACTGGTCGAACCTGCGGGTGCCGACGCTCATCGTCGGCGGCGAGAACGACACCGTGGCCTCGGTCTCGTCGCACTCCGAGCCGTTCTACAACAGCATCCCGGCCTCGGCGGAGAAGGCGTACCTCGAACTCAACGGTGAGGGTCACTTCTTCCCCAACACGGTCAACACCCCCACCGCCAAGCAGATGGTGGCCTGGCTGAAGCGGTTCGTCGACGACGACACCCGGTACGAGCAGTTCCTCTGCCCGGGTCCGAGTGGCCTGGCGATCGAGGAGTACCGCAACACCTGCCCGCACTGAGGTTGACCGGGGCGGTCGCGTCGCGCCCGCCCCGGGCTCCATCCGGCCGCCGGTCTTCCGTCCCGTGGACCGGCGGTCGTATATTGCATTGGCAGTGCAAGAATTTGGAGGTGGTGAGTGTCCGACCACACGGCCGACGGGCTGCGCCGGCTGGTCGCCGCGTTCCTGCGGACGCACGACCCGAGCGGTGATCGCACCGATTTCCTGCGCGCCCGCTTCGACGCCGGACTGGGCTGGGTGCACCACCCGCCCGGTCGCGGTGGCCTGGGCGCGCCGCCGCACCTGCAGACCGTGGTGGACGACGCCTTCGCCGAGGCCGGCGCGCCGGACAACCATCCCCGGCGCAACAGCATCGGGCTCGGCATGGCCGCGCCCACCCTGCTGCGGCACGCCACCGAGGCGCAGTGCCAGCGCTGGCTGCGACCGCTGTGGACCGGCGAGGAGGTGTGGTGCCAGCTGTTCAGCGAGCCCGACGCCGGTAGCGACCTGGCAAGCCTGCGTACCCGGGCGGTGCGCGACGGTGACGACTGGGTGGTCGACGGCCAGAAGGTGTGGACGTCCCTGGCCCACGAGGCGCGCTGGGCGATCCTGCTGGCCCGCACCGACCCGGCGGCACCGAAGCATCACGGGCTGACCTACTTCGTCTGCGACATGACGGCGCCGGGGGTGCGGGTGCGGCCACTGCGGCAGGCCACCGGCGAGGCGGAGTTCAACGAGGTCTTCCTGACCGGGGTCCGGGTACCCGACGCCCACCGGATCGGGGAGGTCGGGCACGGTTGGCGGATCGCCCGCACCACCCTGATGAACGAACGCGTCGCCATCGGCGGGCGGCCGCTGCCCCGGGAGGGCGGGATGGTCGGGGTGCTGGCCCGGTTGTGGCGGGAACGACCGGACCTGCGCACCGGCGGCCTGCACACGCAGGTGCTGCGCGCGTGGGTACGCGCCGAGGCCGCCCGGCTGGCCGCACTGCGGCTGCGGCAGTTGATCGCCGCCGGCCAGCCCGGACCCGAAGGCTCGGCGGTGAAGCTCTCCTTCGCCGAGCTGAGCCAGCGGATCAGCGGTCTGGAGGTGGAGTTGCGCGGCGCCGAGGGGCTGCGGCACGACGACTGGACGATGCGTCGTCCGTCGGCCCCGGACCTGCTCGGCCGCACCGCCACCTACCGCTACCTGCGCGCCCGGGGCAACTCCATCGAGGGTGGCACGTCGGAGATCCTGCGCACCATCATCGCCGAGCGGGTGCTCGGGCTGCCCGCCGAGCCTCGGGTGGACCGATGACCGACCTGCTCTACGACGCCGACGAGGAGGCGCTGCGCGACAGCGTCCGCGCGCTGCTGGCCGCGCACGCGCCGTGGCAGCGGATCCTCGCGGCCGTCGACGTGGACGAGCCGTACGACGGGGCGCTGTGGCGCCGGCTGGTCGACCAGACCGGGGTGACCGGCCTGGCGGTGCCCGTCGAGCACGGTGGCGCCGGGGCCGGTTTCCGCGAGGTCGCGGTGGTGCTGGAGGAACTGGGCCGGGCGGTCGCGCCGGTGCCCTTCCTGGGCACCGTGGTGGCCACCCGCGCGCTGCTCGCCTGCGGTGAGTCCACCCTGCTGCGCCAGGTCGCCGCCGCCGAACGCGACGTGGCGTTGGCCGTCGGCCTGGCCACCGCGCCCGACGCGGATCCGGGGCCGGTCACGCTGGGGCCCGGTCCGACGCTGTCCGGCCGGGTGCTCGGGGTGGCCGACACCGTCCCGCACGGCCTGCTGCTGGTTCCGGCCGCCGACGGGTTGTACGCCGTCGACGGCGCCGACCCGGCGGTACGCCGGACTCCCGTGGTGTCGCTGGACGCCACCCGACCGCTCGTCGACCTCGAGTTCACCGCCGCACCCACCCACCCGGTCGCCCGGGGCGCGGTGGCCGCGACGGCGATCACGGCGGCGTTGACGGCGGGCGCGGCGCTGCTCGCCTCCGAGCAGGTCGGGGTGGCGCAGTGGTGTCTGGACACGACGGTGGACTACGTGCGGCAGCGCCACCAGTTCGGCCGGCCGGTCGGCTCGTTCCAGGCGGTCAAGCACCGGTTGGCCGATCTCTGGGTGGAGCTGACCGAGGCCCGGGCGGTGGCCCGGTACGCGGCCGACCTCCTCGGCGCCGCGCCAGCCGACGGGCGGGCGGTCGGTTCGGAGGCGGCGCTGGCCGCCGCGCTGGCACAGGCGTACTGCGGTCCGGTGGCGGTCCGGGCGGCGGAGACCTGCGTCCAGTTGCACGGTGGGTTGGGCTTCACCTGGGAACACCCGGCCCATCTCTACCTCAAGCGGGCCAAGAGCACCGCGATCGCCTTCGGCACGGCCGACCGGCACCGGGAGGCCCTGGCCCGGCTGGTCGACCTGCCCGGACCGGGCACCGCCGACGGCGTCACGAATCGCTGTACCGGTAGGTAACAACCAGGCATCGAGGGTGTTGACGAAACACGCGAGAAACGTACACTCCGAGTGTAATAAGTTTGGTCGTGCGGCGAGGGGCGGGTTGATGGCGGACGGTCTCGCACTGCACCAGGTCGGCGTCCGCTTCGGCGGCCTGACCGCCCTCGACGACGTCTCGCTGACGGTCGGACCGGGCGAGGTGGTCGGGGTGATCGGCCCCAACGGGGCCGGCAAGACCACCCTGTTCAACGTCGTGTGCGGCTTCGTCACCGCGCACACCGGCACGCTGACCCTCGACGGCCGACCGCTGCGACCGCGACCACACCGGCTGACCCGGCTGGGCATCGCCCGGACACTGCAGGGCACCGGACTGTTCGCCGGGCTCACCGTCCTGGAGAACGTGATGGCCGGGGCCAGCCACACCGCCCGCACCGGGCTGCTGCCGGCGCTGCTCGGGCTGCCCCGCAGCGACCGCGACGAACGCCGGTTGCGCGAGCACGCCCACGCCGTCCTGGCCGACCTGGGCATCACGGAGTACGCCGACGCCGCGCCGGACACCCTTCCGTTCGCGGTACGCCAGCGGGTCGCGCTCGCCCGTGCGTTGGCCGCCCGCCCCCGGCTGCTGCTGCTCGACGAGCCGGCCGGCGGCCTCGGCGCCGAGGACGTGGACACCCTCGCGGAGCTGATCCGGCAACTGCCGCACCGGGCCACCGACCCCTGCGCGGTGCTGCTCGTCGAGCACCACATGGACCTGGTCATGGCGGTCTGTGACCGGATCGTGGTGCTCGACTTCGGACGGGTCGTCGCCACCGGGTCGCCCGAGGCGGTCCGCGAGGATCCGGCCGTGGTGGACGCCTACCTCGGTGCGGCCGTCGACGAGGCCGCGTAGTGGGCGGGGACCTGCTCACCGTCGAGGCCCTGGCCGCCGGCTACGGGCCGGTGCCGGTGCTGCACGACGTCGACCTGCGGGTGCCCACCGGCACCATCGCCGCGGTCATCGGCGCCAACGGTGCCGGCAAGACCACGCTGCTGCGCACCCTGTCGGGCATGCTGCGCCCGACCGCCGGTCGGATCCTCCTCGACGGCCGTGACCTGCGCGGCACCCCGGTCGAGCAACTCGTCCGGCGGGGCATGGCGCACGTGCCGGAGGGGCGCGGCGTGATCGGCGAACTCACGGTGGAGGAGAACCTGCGCCTCGGCGCGTTGTGGCGGCGGGACCGCACCGCCGCCGGGCACGCCCTCGACGAGGTCTACCAGCTGTTCGAGCCCCTGGCCCGACGGCGGCGACACCTCGGCCACCAGCTCTCCGGTGGCGAACGGCAGATGCTGGCCCTCGGCCGGGCCCTGGTCGGCCGGCCCCGCCTGCTGCTGCTGGACGAACCGTCGCTCGGCCTGGCTCCCCGCGTGGTGGCCCAGACCATGGCGTTGCTGCGCCGGCTGCGCGACGACACCGGGCTGACCGTGCTGCTGGTCGAGCAGAACGTGCGCAGCGCCTTGGCCGTCGCCGACCAGGGCATCGTGATGTCGCTCGGACGGGTCGCCCTGGCCGCACCGGCCGCCCGGCTGCGCGACGACGCCGACCTGCGCCACGCCTACCTCGGATTCTGAAGAGCGCAAGGAGGACCGTGGACCGCTTCCTGTTCCTCACCCTCGACGGCCTGTCGAGGGGCGCGGTCTACGCCGCGTTCGCACTCGCCCTGGTGCTCATCTGGCGGGCCGGTCGGATCGTCAACTTCGCCCAGGGCGCGATGGCGGTGGCCGCCGCGTACGTCGCGTACAGCGTCACCGCCGCGACCGGCTCGTACTGGCTCGGCTTCGGCGCCGCGCTGCTCGCCGGCCTGCTGCTCGGCGCGGTCGTGGACATCGCCGTGATGCGGCTGGTGGACCACCGGTCACCACTCAATCCGGTGATCGTCGCGCTCGGGCTGGTCCTGCTGATCCAGGCGGTCCTCGGCATGGTGTACGGCAACGAGTACCTGCCCGCTCAAACACCGTTCAGCCGGACCGCGTTGACGGTCGGTGGCACCGCCGTGCTGTCCCCGTACGACCTGTTCGTCTTCGCCACCGTCGGGGTGGTCGGCGCGGCCCTCGTCTGGGTCTTCACCCGGACCGCGATCGGGTTGCGGATGCGCGCCGCCGCGTTCGCCCCCGAGGTGTCCCGACTGCTCGGCGTGAACGTGGGCGGCATGCTCACCCTGGGCTGGGCGCTCGCCTCGGGTGTCGGTGCCCTGGCCGCGATGCTCGTCATCCCCACCGAGTTGGGGCTGCATCCGCACGCGATGGACCTGGTCTTCGTCTCCGCGTTCACCGCCGCGGTGCTCGGCGGGCTGGACAGTCCGCCCGGCGCGGTCGTCGGCGGTCTGGGGGTCGGCCTGCTGCTGTCCTACGTCAGCGGTTACGCCGGCGGGGATCTCATCCCGCTCGCGGTGCTCGCGTTGCTGCTGACGGTGCTGCTGCTGCGTCCCGGCGGGTTGTTCGCCCCGGTCACCGCGAGGCGGGTGTGAGCGCCACCCGCGCGGCGGCGCCGCAGGCCCGGCACGCCGCCGCCGATTCCGCCCGGCCCGGTCGGTCGCTGCCGACCGTGGTACGCCATCTCGCCGTCGCGGCCGGCGTCGCGCTGCTGGTGCTGCTGGTCAGCTACCAGCTCGACTCGTTCCGCAACTTCCAGCTGGCCACCGTGGCGGCGTACCTCTGCGCCACCGCCGGGCTGACCGTGCTGACCGGGCTATGCGGGCAGCTCTCGCTGGGACACGGCGCGCTGATGGCCACCGGCGCGTACACCCTCGCCCTGGTGCAGAACGCCTTCGCCGAGCGGGGCCTCACCGCCGGCGGGTGGCTGATCGTGTCGCTGGTGGTGGCGGTGCTGGCCACCGTCGTCGTCGGCGCGGTCGTCGGGGTCGCCGCCGCCCGACTGCGCGGGCCGTACCTGGCCGGGCTCACCCTCGCGGTGGCCGTGGTGGTGCCGGCGTTGACCGTCACCTTCGACGGGGTCTTCAACGGCGAGCAGGGTCTGGCGGTGCCGGTGGCCCCCGCCCCGGCCGGGCTGGGCAGCTACTTCCCGCATGAGCGGTGGCAGCTCTGGGTGGCCGCCGCGGCGACCCTGAGCTGCCTGGTGCTGTTGGCGAACCTGGTCCGCAGCCGCTACGGCCGGGCCTTCCGGGCGGTACGCGACGACGAGGTAGCGGCCCGCCTGGCCGGTATCCACGTGGCGCGTACCCAGGTCGTCGCGTTCGTGGTGAGCGCGGCCAGTGCCGGCCTCGGCGGCGCCCTGCTGGCGGTGCTCGCGCAGAGCGTGTCACCCGGCGCGTTCGGCCTGACGCTGTCGCTGTTCCTGCTGATGGCGGTGGTCATCGGCGGTCTCGGTCGACTCGCCGGGGCGGCCTGGGGCGCCGTCCTGCTGGTCGCCCTGCCCGACCTGACCCACTCCCTGACCAACCTGTTCACCCTCTCACCGGCGGCGGCACAGCGGCTGGAGGGCAACCTGCCGCTGGCGATCTTCGGCGCCACGTTGATCGTGGTCATGATCGCCGCGCCCGGCGGCGTGCAGGGGTTGTTGTCCCGGCTGACCCGGGCGCTGCGCGCCCGCTGGCCAGTCGGGCGGTCGTAACCGTTCCACCCGCTCACCGCAACCACCCATATCGCACAACCGGACCGATGAAAGGTCGGTGTCCCATGCGAAGCACGGCACGACGCGGTCTCGTGATCGCCACCACCCTCACCCTGCTGCTCACCTCCGCCGCCTGCGGCGCCGACGACGATCCCGGTGCGGGGGCGGCGGTGCCCGGGGTCACCGACACGGAGATCGTCGTCGGCACCCACATGCCGCTCACCGGTCCGGCGTCCGCCGGCTACTCGAAGATCGCCCCGGCGACGAAGGCGTACTTCGACTACGTCAACGCCAACGGCGGTGTGCACGGCCGCAAGCTCACCTACAAGATCGTGGATGACGGCTACAACCCAGCCACCACCCAGCAGGTCGTCCGGCAGCTCGTGTTGCAGGACAAGGTCTTCGCCATCCTGAACGGCCTCGGCACACCGACCCACACCGGCGTGCTGGACTTCCTGCACACCAACCGGGTGCCCGACCTCTTCGTCGCCTCCGGCAGCCGCAACTGGGACCAGCCCGACCGCTACCCGAACACCTTCGGCTTCAACCCGGACTACACGGTCGAGGGCAAGATCCTGGCGAACCACGTGAAGAGCGCCCTGCCCGGCCGTAAGGTGTGCTTCCTCGGGCAGGACGACGACTTCGGCCGCGACGCGTTGGCCGGCGTGGAGAAGGTGCTCGGTGCCGACGGCGTGGCGGCCCGTCAGACGTACGTCACCAGCAACACCAACGTCGCGCCGCAGATCGGCGCGTTCAAGGCGGCCGGCTGCGAGGTGGTCATCCTCGCCACCGTGCCCGGCTTTACCGCTCTGTCGGTCGGCACCGCCGCCCGACTGGACTTCAAGCCGCAGTGGGTGGTGTCGAACGTGGGCGCCGACCTGCCGACGCTGTCCCGGCAGCTCGGCGACGCCGCCGGACTGCTGGAGGGGCTGATCGGCCTGAACTACCTGCCGATGCAGGGCGACAGCGACGACCCGTGGATCCAGCTGTTCACCAAGGTGAACGCGGAGCACAACGGCGGTGCGGAGTTCGACGGCAACACCGTCTACGGCATGGCGGTGGGCTACCTGTTCGTGCAGGTGCTCCAGGCCGCCGGCAAGGACCTCACCCGGGAGTCGCTCGTCGAAGCCGTCCGCAAGGGTGGTTACCAGGGGCCGGGTGTGGCGCCGTTGCGGTTCTCCGCCACCGACCACTCCGGCTACGGCGGTGGCCGGCTGAGCCGGGTCGAGGGGGGAGAACAGCGCTACTTCGGCCCCACCTACGAGACCGACGAGGCCGACGGGCCGGTCAACGAGTACGCCGCACCGCCGGTACCGCCACCGGCCAACGGCGTGCCGAGCGCCTGATCCGCTCACCCGGTGTGCGCCGCCCGGGCGGCGCACACCGGGCGCGGTGAGCGAACCGGTCACCGCGAGCGCGGCGGCCCGGCCGGGTCCCACGAGGCTCGTCCGGGCCGGGTCCGGTCAACGCCTAGACTCGGCACGCACGCATGCGACGCCAGGGTGAGGGGGACGGCGGGGATGGTCAGTGCCGAGGCGGCCGGCCGGGTGGACGGGCGCACCGCCCGGGCCGAGCGCACCCGGGCGGCGATCGTCGAGGCGCATCTCGCCCTCATCTCCGAGGGCGACCTGCGCCCGACCGGTGAGCGCATCGCCGAGCGGGCCGGCATCTCCCTGCGTACGCTCTGGACGAACTTCAAGGACATGGAGACCCTGTTCGAGGCCAGCGGGGCGGAACTGCTGCGCCAGCAGGACGCCGCCTGGCGGCCGATCTCACCCACGTTGCCGCTGACCAAGCGGGTCGACGCGTTCTGCCGGCAGCGGGCGAAACTGCTGCAACTGATCGCGCCGTCGGCCCGGGCCGCGCAGATGCGTGAGCCGGTTTCCGCGCAACTGCGCCGCAACCGGCTCAAGCACATCGCCCGGGTACGCGACGAGGTCGAGCAGTTGTTCGCCGACGAACTGGACCGCGCCGGATCGGCCCGGGACCAGCTGGTCAACGCCGTGGTGGCGGCGTGCACCTGGCCGGCGTGGTCAACCCTGCGCGACGGCCTCGGGCTGGGCGTGGACGCGGCCCGGGCGGTGATGGCCCGCACCGTCGGCGCGCTGCTCGCCGAGCCGGCCGACCGCTGACCCCGGGCTCCCGCCACCCGACAATTCCCTCTTCTCAAGCGCCGACGCTTAGGCGAGACTCGATGCATGGTTAATGCATCAACGGTGCAAATAGATGTGCTACGGGGCCGGCAGGCGGAGTGTCGGGAGATCCGCAGGCTGCTCGCGGCATCGGCCGGGGGAGCGCTGCTGCTGCACGGCGAGCCCGGCTCCGGGCGCAGCACGCTGCTGGCGTACGCCCACCGGCACGGTCGGGATCGTCGCCTGCTCGCCGCCACCGGCCTGCCCGACGAGGCCACGCTGCCCTACGCCGGGTTGCAGCGGCTGCTCGGTCCGGTGCTCGACGGCGCGGGCGCGCTGCCCGAACGGCACCGGCAGGTGCTGGGCCGGGCGATGGCCGGCGAAGGCTGTCGCGACCAGGACCAGCTCGTGCTCTCCCACGCCGTGCTCGGTCTGCTCACCGAGGCCGCCCACGACGGTCCGCTGCTGTGCACCATGGACGACCTCGACGCGGGCGACGCTCCCACCGCCCGGTTGCTGACCCTGGTGGCTCGACGCCTGCCGCACCTGCCCGTCGTCCTGCTGCTCGTCGCCGGCAGCGACAGCGGGGCGGACGCGATACCCCACCACCGGCTGTTGCCGCTCGACGAACCGGACAGTCACGCCCTGCTGGCCGCTCGCCGCCCGGGGTCGCCACCACCGGGCCCGGTGCTGGCCGGGCTGAGCGCCCTCGCCGCCGGGAACCCGCAGGCCCTCGTCGACCTCGCGGACTCGCTGACACCCGGCCAGTGGCAGGGTGCCGAGCCCCTGCCCGCGGCTGTGCCGGCCGACGGCGACCTGGGTCGGGCGTACCGTGGACTGCTCTGCCGCCTGCCCGGCGACACGCGGCACGCGCTGCTGCTGGCCGCGCTCGCCGCCACCGCCCCAACCCACCCGAGCCCGGCCGACCAGGCTCACGTCGTGGATCCGGTGACGCTGGGCCGGGTGCTGGGCACGGCCGGCGGCAGTGTCGAGACGCTCGCACCGGCCGAGGCCGCCGGCCTGATCCGGCTCACGGCGGCGGGTGGCGCCGCCTTCCCCCGACCGCTGGTCCGCGCCATGGTCGAGGCCACCGCCTCCGTTGCCGCACGGCGCGACGCCCATCTGTTGCTCGCCGCCGCGTTCGAGGGCACCGGAGCCCGGTTGCGTCGGGCGCTGCACCTGTCGGCGGCGACCGACGGACCGGCACCGGCGCTGGCCACGGAGTTGGCGGACGCTGCCGGCGACCGTGTGGACCCCTCCGCCGCGGCGACGGCGCTGGCCCGGGCCGCCGAACTCAGCGACGATCCGGTGCTCGCCGCCGGCCGGCGGATCAGCGCCGCCCGACACGCCTGGCAGGCGGGCGAACCCGACCGGGCCCGCGCGCTGCTGCACCACGTCGCGGATGCACCCATCGGTCCGCCTGCCGTATCGCCGGACGGACGTGGCAACGGAACCGGTGCGTCGCGGCACGAGGTGTCGCCCGCACCGGCCGGACCGGGTGCCGGCGGCGACGTGGTGTGCGATCGGGGGATCGCCGCCATCCGGGGCCTCGCCGAACTGCTGCGTGGCGAGATGCGGCTGCGCTGCGGACCCGTGCCGGCCGCGCTGCCGAACCTGCTGGCCGCCGCGAGCACGCTTGCCGACGTCGACCGCGAGTCGGCGCTTGTCGCGTTGGTCCGTGCCGGTGAGGCCGTCTGCTACTGCGGTGACCAGTACCGCTACGCGGAGGTGGCCCGCCGGACGGCGGCGCTTCGGCACGAGGGGGATCCGCCGTGGGTAGAGCTGCTGACCACCCTGGTCGCCGGAGTCGCCGCGACGCTGCGTGGCGAGCACGCCCACGGTGGGCCGCTGCTGCGTCGGGCGGTGGTGCTCGGTGGCCGGCTGACCGGTGCCGCGGCAACCCCTACCGCGTTGACCGGCGCGGCCGTGGCCGGTCTGCTGGTCGCGGTGGACGCCGCGGCGTACCGGCTCGCCGACCACGCCGTCGAACGTGCCCTCGACCGGGGTGAGGTGTCCATGCTGCCCAGGGCGCTCGAACTGCGGGCGATGAGCGAGTACTGGCTGGGCCGCCACGAGGCCGCGACGAGCAGCTGCCGGGAAGGGCTGCGGGTGGCGCGGGCCGCCGGCCAGCACACGAGCGTCGGCGTACACCTCGGTCTGCTCGCCGTGCTCGCGGCCGTACGGTCCGACCGCGACACCAGCCTGGGTCACGTCGCCGAGCTGGGCGACGCCGCCGTGCCGGGCAGTCGTCCGCACGCCCTCGCCCAATGGGCCCTCGCGTTGCTGGACCTGGCCGAGGCCAGGTACGCCGACGCCGCCGACCGGCTGGCCGCGCTGGCTCGCCCCGGTACCGGGCGCGGTCAGGTGCTCGTCCAGGTGATGGCCACGCCCCACCTGGTGGAGGCCGCCGCGCACGACGGTCGGCACGCCCGGGCCAGCGCGGCGCTCGCTGTCTTCGACAGGTGGGCCGGCAGCACCGCCAGCCCGCTGCGCCGGGCGCTGTCGGCCCGCTGCCACGCCCTGCTGGCCCCGCGCGGCAGCACCGAGGCCGAGCAGCATTTCCGGGCCGCGCTGTCGCTGCACCCGATCGATGCCGCCACCTTCGAGCGGGCGCGCACCGAGCTGCTCTTCGGCCGGGAACTTCGCCGCGCCCGCCGCCCCCGGGAGGCCCGCGATCACCTGCACCGGGCCCGGCAGACCTTCATCCTGCTCGGTGCGCAGGCGTGGGCCCGGCAGACGACAGTGGAACTGCGCGCGGCGGGGGAGTCCGTCGGCCCGCCGGACCCACACGCCGTGCGGCTGCTCACCGGCCAGCAACTGCGGATCGCCCACCTGGTCGCCGCCGGCGCCACCAACCGGGAAGTGGCCCGGCAGATGTTCCTGTCCACCCGAACCATCGACCATCACCTGCGCAACATCTACCATCGGCTCGGCATCCGGTCCCGCACCGAGCTGGCCCGCGCGTTGGGTTGACGTACCCAAACCGATATTCAATCGATTCATGACGGGCGTCAGAATTTCTTGACATTCGAAGGTCGGTGGCCGACGATGGCCAACACGGCCGGGTGATCTCACTCACATCGAGCCCGCCGTAGGTCTGAAGGCGCCCGTAGGTGTTGACGCGCCCACCACCCCCGCCCCAGGAAGGGCCTTGTCGATGAAGAAGGTATTCACGCTCGGGCTGATCGCCAGCGTCGCGATCGCGCTCGCTGGATGTACGGACTCGGATGCCACCCCCTCGGGAGAGGACAGCGGCGAACTCCGCCAGGTTCGTGTCGCGGCCCTGCCGATCACCGAGACCGCCGCGTTGTGGGGCGGCATGAAGGCCGGCATCTTCGAAAAGCACGGACTCTCGGTCGAGGTGCTGCCCGCCCAGGGCGGGGCCCAGGCCATCCCCGCGCTGATCAACGGCGACATCGACTTCGCCATCGGTCAGCCGTTCGGCCCGTTCCGAGCCGACCTGCAGGACCTCGGCGTGGTGATCATCGGCAACTACGCGTCGTCCTACGCCGAAGGCGACGACATCAACGCCGTGGTGGCCTCGGCCAAGTCGGGCATCACCCGGCCGGCGGAGCTCGCGGGCAAGCGAGTGGCGGTCAACAGCCTCGGTGCGGCCGGCGACGTGACGATCATGGCCGCGGTGGAGAAGGACGGCGGTGACCCGTCCACGATCAAGTTCGTCGAGGTCGCCTTCCCCGACGTCCCGGCGCAGCTCGAAGCCGACAACATCGACGCCGCCTGGGTGCCGGAACCCTTCGTCACCCAGCTGCGCAACCGTGGCGACACGTTCGTCGTCGCGCCCTACCAGGCCGTCGCCCCCGGGCTCGCGACGCTCACCGCCATCACGACCAAGGAGCAGATGGACTCCGAGGCCGAGCTGGTCGCCGACTTCACCGCGGCGATGAAGGAGACCCTCGCGTGGGCGCAGGACTCCGCCAACGAGGCGGCCGTCCGCCAGGCGATCAAGGACAACCTGGAACTCCCGGAGCCGGTCGCGGACTCGGTGAAGCTGCCGCGCTTCGGTTGGGAGCTGGACCGGGCGAGCCTGGAGTCGCTGGCCACGCTCGCCGGCAAGTACAAGGTGCTCGATCAGCAGCCCAACTTCGACCGCCTCATCCAACAGCAGTAGTAGCCGGCGCGGTCCCGCCCTTCCCGGTCACCGGCCGGGAAGGGCGTCGCCGCCGACCACGGGAGCAACATGCACGTCTTGTCCCTCCGACGTCCCCGTTCGCTGCGCAAGGTGATGCTGGGCGTTGTCGGGCTGACCGGGTTCCTCGTCGTCTGGCAACTCGTCCCGACCCTGGGCCTGATCAACTCGCAGTACCTGCCGTACGTGACCGACGTGTTCGCCCGGCTCGCCGAGGAGTTCCGTGACCTCGCCTTCTGGCGGCGGCTCGGATACACCATGACCTCCTGGGCGATCGGTCTGGCCGTGGCCACGGCCGCCGCGGTCGTCCTCGGCACGATCGTCGGCCTGGTGCCCTTCCTGCGCCGCGCCACCCACACGGTGGTGGAGTTCCTGCGGCCCATCCCGTCGGTGGCGCTCATTCCCCTCGCCGTGCTGTTGTTCGGCATCCAGATGCAGGCCGCCCTGCTCATCATCATCTACGCGTCGTTCTGGCAGGTCTTCGTGCAGGTGATCTACGGTGTCGCCGACGTCGACGCGGTCGCCCGGGACACCGCCCGCAGCTTCGGACTCACCCGCCGCGAGCGGTTGTCGTACCTGGTGCTGCCGACCGCGCTGCCGTATCTGATGACGGGCGTCAGGCTCGCCGCGGCGGTCGCCCTGATCCTCGCCATCACCGCCGAGATGGTGATCGGCAACCCCGGTCTGGGGCGGATGATCGAGCTGTCCCGCTCCGCCGGTGACGCGGTCGGGCTGTACGCCTTCGTGGTGGTCACCGGGCTGCTCGGGCTGCTGGTGAATCTCGTCTTCCGGTTCATCGAACGACGTTCGTTGTCGTGGCACCAGTCCGTACGCGGTGAGGAGGTCCTGTGACCACGCACACCGGCCGGATCGGCTACCGGTCGTCGCCCGGGTGGCGCCTCGGACGCCGGGTCGCCGCGGGTTTCCTCTACCCCCTCGGGCTGCCCTTCCTGCTGCTGGTGATCTGGGGGCTGGCGTCGAGTTCGTCGACGAACCGGTTCTTCCCCGGACCTGTCACGATCTTCGAAGCCTTCCGGGAGACCTGGGTCGGCCCCGCGTTCGTCGACGACGTGCTACCGAGCCTCTACCGGCTCGCCCTCGGCATCGCGGCCTCGATCGTGATCGGCATCGCCGCCGGCACGCTCATCGGACTGTTCCAGTGGCTACGGGAACTGCTCGAACCGCTGCTGGAGTTCTTCCGGGCCATCCCGCCACCGGTGCTCATCCCGGTCGTGATGCTGCTGCTCGGCATCACCGACACGATGAAGGTGGTCGTGATCGTCTCCGGCGCGGTCTGGCCCATCCTGCTGAACACGATCGACGGTGTCCGGGCCACCGACAGCGTGATGTCCGAGACCGCCGACTCGTTCCAGATCACCTGGTGGGAGCGGCTCCGGTTCCTCGTGCTTCCGGCGGCCAGCCCGCGGATCATGACCGGGGTCCGGCAGGGGCTCTCGGTCGCGCTGATCCTGATGGTCATCTCGGAGATGTTCGCCTCGTCCGCCGGACTCGGCTACCGGATCGCCTACTTCCAACGTAACTACCTCATCGCCGAGATGTGGAGTGGCATTCTCCTGCTCGGCCTCGTCGGCGTGCTCCTCGCCGCGACCTTCGGGGTCGTCGAGCGACGGGTGCTGCGCTGGTACCACGGAATCAGGGAGGTCAACCGTGCCTGACCAGAGCACCCTGCTGCGGGTGGAGCACCTGCGCAAGGTCTACGAGTCCACGAACGGCGATGTCGAGGCGATCGGTGACATCAGCTTCACCATGCGCTCCGGTGAACTCGTCTGCATCGTCGGGCCGTCGGGCTGCGGCAAGACCACCCTGCTGAAGTGTCTCGCCGGTCTGCTCCGGCCCACCAGCGGTCTGGTCGAGATGGACGGGACGCCGGTGACCGGTCCGAGTCCGGCGATGGCCGTCGTCTTCCAGGAGTACGGCCGCAGCCTCTATCCGTGGTTGACCGTCCGGGGCAACGTCGAGCTGCCGCTGCGGCACAAGCGGCTGTCCCGCCCCGCCCGGGACAAGCTCGTCACCGACGCCATCGAGGCGGTCGGGCTGGCGCACGCGGCCCGCAGTCACCCGTGGCAGCTCTCCGGTGGCATGCAGCAGCGGGTGGCGATCGCGCGGGCCATCGCGTACCAACCCGAAGTGCTGATCATGGACGAGCCGTTCGCCGCGGTCGACGCGCAGACCCGCGCGGACCTGGAGGATCTCGTCCGCGAGCTGCACACGACCCGGAAGATCTCGGTTCTCTTCGTCACCCACGACATCGACGAATCGGTGTACCTGGGGGAACGGGTGCTGGTGTTGTCCGCGTCGCCGACCTGGGTACAGGAGGATCTGACCGTCGACCTGCCGCCGGAGCGCGACCAGATCACCACCCGGGCGCTGCCGCGCTTCACCGAGCTGCGCACGCATGTCTACGACCAGATCCAGCGTGCGAAGCGCGGGCAGACCGTCGCCCCGTGACGGTGCCGAGGGGCGGATCCGCCCGAGGGGGAGGGCTGTGCGCAGTCGTCAGCCGAAGCAGCTGCTGCTCGCGTTCTTCGGCGAGCACGTCGTCGACGATGACCCTGGCCCGATCCGCGCCAGCGTCCTGATCGGTGTGCTCGAAGGAGCCGGCGTCGCCGCACCGGCGACGCGGGCGACCCTCGACCGGTTGGTGCAGACCGGCATGCTCGACCGGAGCAAGAGCGGTCGGGAGATCCAGTTCTCGCTCACCGAGCACGGGGTGGCGGTGCTGCGGGAGGCCACCGCCCGCGTCCGTGGCCCGCGCCCGTTCGATCCGCAGGGCACCGGCTGGACCCTCGTCACGTTCACGATCCCCGAGGGGCAGCGGACCCTGCGCCACCGGTTGCGTTCCACCCTCACCTGGGAGGGTTTCGCGCCGCTGCGCGACGGGCTCTGGCTGGCACCCGGCGAGGTCGACCTCGCCGGTTCGTTGGAGCCGCTGTGCCAGGACCTTCCTCCCCAGACGGTCATCGCCTTCCACGCCCGGGAACTAGCCGGCTTCCCGATCGCCGACAGCGTCCGCGCGGCGTGGGACATCGAGGCGATCCGGCGCGAGCACCTGGCGTTCATCGAGGTGTGGGGCGACCCTGGCGCCGCGACCCAGGCGGCGAGCGCGCTCACCGTACGCACGATGCTGGTGGCCGACTGGCTGGCGTTGCTGCGCGCGGACCCGAGGCTGCCCCGCGAGTTCATGGACGCGCAGTGGCCGGCCGAGCGGTCGACCCAGGTCTACCGGCGGATGCACCAGCGGCTGGCCGCGGCCTCCGCCGAGGAGTTCGCCGCTCTCGTCGGCGGTAGCAGCACCGGTGCGGTGTCCAGGAACATCGGTGGTGTGGCGGCGCGGGCGGGCGGCGACCCGGCCCGACGCGGTCGGGCCTAACGCGCGAACCGGCTCCGCAGGTCGGCCTTGCGCACCTTCCCCGACGCCGTGCGGGGCAGCTCGTCGACGACGACCACGTTCTTCGGCACCTTGTAGCGGGCCACCCGGCCGTCGAGGAACTGGCGCACCGTCGCCACGTCGACGGTGGCGTCCTCGCGCACCGTCATGATCGCCCACGGCACCTCGCCCCACCGCGCGTCCGGTACGCCGATGACCGCCACCCCGGTCACCCCGTCGATCTCGCCGAGCAGGACCTCGATCTCGGCCGGGTAGATGTTCTCGCCCCCCGAGATGATCATGTCCTTGAGTCGGCCCGAGATGTAGAGGTAGCCGTCGGCGTCGAGGTATCCGAGGTCGCCGGAGCGGAACCAGCCGTCCGGGGTGAACGCCTCGGCCGTCGCCTCCGGCAGTTGGTGATAGCCGGGGAAGACGTTCGGGCCGCAGATCTGGATCTCACCGATGCCGTCGTCGGCGATCGGTGCGCCGTATTCGTCGGCGATCCGCACGCTGGTGAAGAAGTGCGGCAGGCCCACGCTGCCCTGCTTGGCGCGGGTCATCGCGGGGGGCAGTGACGTCGCGCCCGGCGACGCCTCGGTCATGCCGTAGCCCTGCGAGAACGACAGGCCGCGCTCCTCGTAGGCGTTGAGGATGCGGGTCGGCACCGCCGAGCCGCCGCAGGTGAGCTTGCGCAACGTCGACAGGTCGGTGGCGCTCCAGTTCGGATGGTCGGCCATCAGCTGGTAGGTGGTCGGTACGCCGCTGAGCATGGTGACGCCGTGCCGCTCGATCTGGGCGAGCGCGCGTCCCGGCTCGAAACCCTTCTCCAGCACCAGCGTGGCGCCTTTGAGGATGACCGGCAGTGCTCCCATGCCGAGGGACGCGACGTGGAACAACGGCGAGATCATCAGCGCGACGTCGGTCGAGACGACGTCGTAGTCGACCACGCAGTTGAGCGCGACCCAGGTGAGGTTGCCGTGGGTAAGCACGGCACCCTTGGCCCGCCCCGTCGTGCCCGAGGTGTAGATGATCGCGGCCGGGTCGTCCAGGCTCACCGCGACAGCGGCGCTGGCGTCCGCGGCGGTCGTGCCCAGCAGCCGGGTCAGTCCCGGCTGGTCGGCGGTGCCCTCCCCGGTGACGACGACGCGGGGGGACGGCCCGGTGCCGATGGCGGCGGCCACCCGATCGTCGAACTCGGGATCGTGGATCAGCACCCGCGCGCCGCAGTCGGTGAGCACGTGGGTGACCTCGGGCGGTGCCAACCGGGTGTTGACCGGCACGAAGACCGCGCCCAGCCGCGCCGCGCCGAACATCACCCGGAGGAAGTCCGGACTGTTCTCGCCCAGATAGGCCACCGCGTCGCCCCTGCCGACGCCGAGGCCGCGCAGCAGCGCCGCGACCCGGTCGGTGCCGTCGGCGAACTGGCGGTACGTCACGGTGGCGCCCTCGCCGTGGACGAGGGCGACCTTGTCGGGGGACTTGAGTCGGCGCTTGGCCAGCCAGGCGCCGATTCCCTGTTCGTGCATCAGCGGACTCCCGGTGGTGGAGGATGGTGCGTCGATGCGTGGCCGGCCGGTCCGGTGACCGTCAGGCGTAGAAGCGGTACAGGCCGCGCGCCACCACGGCGGGCTTGGTGCCGCCGTCGATCTCGATCGTCTGGTCGACGGCGATCTGGTAGCCGCCGGTCACCTCGACGACCTCGGCGACCGTCGCGGTCATGCGGACCCGCGAGCCGACCTTGACCGGGGCCGGGAAGCGCACCTTGTCGAGGCCGTAGTTGACCTTCGTGGTGACCCCCTTCACGTCGAGCAGCTCGGTCCAAAAGGGCACCGCCAGGGAGAGCGTGAGGAAGCCGTGCGCGATGGGTGCGCCGAACGGCCCGTTCTTCGCCCGCTCGGGGTCGACGTGGATCCACTGGTGGTCGTCGGCGGCGTCGGCGAAGAGGTTCACCTGATCCTGGGTGACCGTCCGGTAGTCGGTGTAGCCGAGGTCGGTGCCGGCCAGGTCGGCGAGCTGTTCGTAGGTGATCGTCGTCGTCATGAGCGTCCTCTCGTCGTCAGCTGGACAGGCCCAACAGCCGGACGGCGTTGTCCTTCAGAATGCCGGGGAGCACCTCGGGCTTGAGGTCGGTGCCGCGTACGTCCCGTAGCCAGCGGTCGGGGGTGAGCAGCGGGTAGTCGGTGCCGAACAGCACCCGGCGCTTGAGCAGTGAGTTGGCGTACCGTACCAGCTCGGCCGGGAAGTACTTCGGGCTCCAGCCGGACAGGTCGATCCAGGTGTTCGGCTTGTGCGTGGCCACCGACAGCGCCTCGTCCTGCCAGGGCACCGACGGATGGGCCATGATGATCTGGAGGTCGGGGAACTCGGCCGCGACGGGGTCGAGCAGCATCGGGTTCGACAGGCCGAGCCGGAAGCCGTAGCCGCCCGGCATGCCGGCACCGATGCCGGTCTGTCCGGTGTGGAACAGCGCCGGCACGCCGGCCTTCTCCAGCAGACCCCACAGCGGGGCGTACTGCTCGTCGCTCGGATCGAAGCCCTGCACGGTGGGATGGAACTTGAAGCCGCGTACGCCCTCGTCCTCGATCAGCCGGCCGGCGAGGTCGAGCGCCGCCGCCCCGGTGCGTGGGTCGACGGAGCCGAACGGGATCAGCACGTCGGCGTGCTCGGCCGCGGCACGGGCGATCTCGACGCTCGACAGCGGCTGGTGCGCCAGCTGGGTGCGGGCGTCCACGGTGAACACGACCGCGGCCATCTGGCGTTCCCGGTAGTACCGCGCCACCGCCTCGATCGCCGGGCGCGGCCCGTCGGCCTTGAAGTACTTCGACACCGCCGCCACCAGGTCGTCGGGCAGCGAGTTGTGGCCGTGCTCGTCGATCTCGATGTGCACGTGCACGTCGATCGCGGTGACGGCGTCGAGGTCGATGGCGGGCTGGTACACGATGGGGAACTTTCTTCCGGCGGGTCAGGAGCCTGCGGTCTTGAACTCCTCGGGGAGTTCCGGGAACCGCTCGCCGACGCTCTGCAGCGCCCCGGCGAACGTCGCCGGCCAGGCTTCGAGCAGAGCATCGTACGTCCAGCCGCCCTCGCGGTGGGCGGTCAGCGCCGCCTCCGGGTGGGTCCAGACCTGGAGTCGGTCGCCGCCCACCCCGATCACCTGCCCGGTGACGCCGCCGGCCGCGTCGGAGCCGAGGAACGCGATGAGACCGGCGACGTCGTCCGCCGTGCCGAAGCCGAGATCGTGCCGGAAGAACGCCGGCATCGGCTCGCCCTGCTCGGCCGCCCGCACGGCGGCGGCGAAGTAGGGAACCGTGGCGGTCATGGCGGTCGCGGCCACCGGAACCACGGTGTTGGCGGTGATGCCGGCGCGCTTGAGCTCCAGCGCCCAGGTGCGCGTCATGCCGACGATGCCCGCCTTGGCGGCGGCGTAGTTGGTCTGGCCGAAGTTGCCGCGCTGGCCGGTGGGGGAGCCGATGCAGATGATGCGGCCACCCTCGCCGGCCGCCCGCATGTGTTGCACCGCCGCGCGCACGGTGGTGAAGGTGCCGCGCAGGTGCACGTTGATGACGGTGTCGAAGTCCTCGTCGGTCATCTTCCACAGCACGGTGTCGCGCAGCACGCCGGCGTTGGTGACCAGGATGTCGAGTCGACCGAAGGTCTCGACGGCGGTGGTGACCAGCTGCTCGGCGGTCTCGGTCGGGCCGACCGGAGCGACCACCGCGGCGGCCCGACCGCCGAGCGCCTCGATCGAGGCGACGGCGTCGGCGGCGGTCTGCGCGTCGACGTCGTTGACCACCACGGCGGCGCCCTGCCGGGCGAGTTCCTGCGCGTACGCGAGGCCGAGACCGCGTCCGGATCCGGTGACGATGGCGACCTTGCCGTCCAGGGACATGGAGAACTCCTTCGTGTCCGCCCGATCTGAACACGAACCGTTGAAAATGTCAATCATTGAGGAAACTTGCTACCATCGTCGCCATGTCCGCTAGCGGGAAGACCCGGACGCCGGGGCGCGACGTTCTGCGGGACAGCGTGCTCGGCGGTGACCTGGTCTTCCTGCTGGCCCGCGCCAACGCGCTCACGCTCGCGGCGGCCAACGCCGCCCTCGCCGAGCACGGCCTCAAGGCCCGCTCCTACTCCGTGCTCGCGCTGGCCGCCGACGGGGCCCGACCCACTCAGCGGGAGCTGGCCGAGTTCCTCCGCCTCGACCCGAGCCAGGTCGTCGCGCTGGTCGACGGGCTGGAGAAGCGTCACCTGGTGGAGCGTCGCACCGACCCGGCCGACCGGCGGGCCAACGTCCTCGTCGCGACCGACGCCGGCCGGGACCTCTTCGCCCGCGCCCAGCAGGCCGCCCGTGCCGTCGAGTTGGGCCTGCTGGCCACGGTCACCCCCGAGGAGCACGAGCGGCTGGCCGGCCTGCTGCGCCTGCTCGCCTTTCCCGACTGAGCGCGGGCGGGAGGCTGCGCGCGACGGGCGATCCTCCCCGCCCACGCTGCGCGTCAGAAGCGGATCCAGGTGCCGGCGAGCGGGCGCTGCCCGACGCCGGGTTTCGACCAGTCACAGACACCGTCGGGGAAGACCGTACGCAGCCGGTCCCACTGCTCGGCGGTGAAGCGCACCCCGTACCCGGACTTGCGCAGCGGCTGGAGCTGACACTTGAGCACCGCCGAGGTCGTCGGCCCGCCCGCCACCACCCGCGGATTGCGGTGGTACGGGTAGAGCTGGTTGCACCGGGCGTCCGGGTCGAGCGTCAGCCGCTCCACGATCCGTTCCCCCTCGGGCGTGACACAGCCGTCGGCCACGCCGCGCGGTCGCGACAGCCGGGTGAGCGCTTCGGCGCGCAGGTGCGGCCGGGTCGCCGCGAGCCGGGTCCGGGCCGTCAGCCAGGCGTCCATGTCGGCCAGCGCCCGCTCCTGGAGCTTTGCGCTGGCCGCTCCTGCCGGGCCGGTCACGCTGACGTGGTTGTCGGCGTTGCCGTTGGCCCGCACCAGGCGTTCCCGCATCGTCCAGGAGCGGAACCGGTCATGGAAGTCTCCGGTGGGATCGGTGTAGCCACGGGTCTCGATGACCGGGGTCCAGCGCAGCCCGCCGTCGAACTGGTTGACCCGGCCGGTCGCGTATGCCCGGTTCAGCGCCGCGACGCTCACCGAGGTGCGTTGCGGCGTGCGGTTGCCCTCCACGTCCAGGCCGCCGAGGGATCGGGAGATCGTCCGACCGGCCGCCTGAACCAGCGGTGCCAGCGCGACCGGGTCCGCCCGGTGCTGGGCGACCACGAGTGAGATCGCGGCGACCACCGCGCCCTCGGGCCCGTAGATCGGCGCGGCGACCGAGAGGGCGTCCATGGTGACCTGCCGGTCGCTGATCGCGTACCCGGTGCGGCGCACCTCGGCCAGCCCGCGTCGCAGCCGCCCGGGATCGGTGATGGTCAGCGGGGTGTACCGCTCCAACGGCGCTGCCAGCACCTGTTCCTGCACCTCGGCCGGCGCGTACGCGAGCAGCACCAGCCCGACGCCGGTGGCGTGCAGCGCGAAGCGGCCACCGACCCGGGTGAGCACCGGCACCGCGTGCCGCCCGGCGATCCGCTCGATGAAGACGAGTTCGACGTCCTGCCGGACGGCGAGCTGGACGTTCTCGTGGGTGACCTCGTACAGGTCCTCCATGGTCGGCAGTGCCAGTTCGCGCAGCCCGAGCCCACGGGGAGCGAGGGAACCGACCTCCCACAGCCGCAACCCGATCCGGTACCGCCCGTCGTCACCGCGCTCCAACGCGCCCCAGGCGACCAGCTCGGCGACCCGGCGGGACGCGGTGGGCAGCGGCAGTTCGGCCCGCCGGGCCAGCTCGCTGAGGGTCAGCGCCGGGCTGGCCGGGGTGAACGCGTCGAGCAGGGCCAGCACCTTGCTGGTGACCGACCGTCCGGGCTGCGCGTCCACCCCGCCATCATGCCGACCCCGGCCCCGCCGGTCACAGCTCCAGCGTGAGCCGGGGCGTGACGGACCGCGACACACAGATCATCATGGTGTCGCCGGCGGCCCGTTCCGCCTCGGTGAGCAAGCTGTCCCGGTGCTCCGGCACCCCGTCCAACACCGGGGTCTCGCAGGTGCCGCAGGTGCCCTCCCGGCACGAGGAGAGCACCCGCACGCCGGCCGCCTCCACCGCCTCCAGGATCGACGTGCCCGGCGGCACGGTAAGCGTCCGGCCGCTGAGAGTGAGTTCCACCTCGACGGGGGCGTCCACGGCCTCGGTGGGGGCCAGCGGAGTGAAGCGCTCTACGTGCAGGGCCCCGGGAGGCCAGGTCCGGCAACGTTGCTCCACCGCCGCGATCAACGCCTCCGGCCCACAGCAGTAGACCAGCCCGTCCGCCGGCCGCCCGAGCAGCTCGTCCAGGTCGAGCAGGCCGGTCTCGTCTTGCGGATACAGGCCCACCCGGTCGCCGTACTTCTCCCGCAGGGCGTCGGCGAAGGCCATTGTGGCGCGGCTGCGTCCGCCGTACACCAGGCGCCAGTCGGCGCCGGCGGCGTCGGCGGCGGCGACCATCGGCCTGATCGGGGTGATGCCGATGCCACCGGCGATGAACAGGTAGCGCGGCGCCGCCACCAGCGGGAAGTTGTTCCTCGGCCCGCGCACCCGGACGGTCGCGCCCGGGGTGAGACGCTCGTGCACGTGCCGTGAGCCACCGCGCCCCTGCGGCTCCAACTGGACCGCGACCCGCAGGGTGGCCCGGTCGGCCGGGTCGCCGCAGAGCGAGTACTGGCGCACCAGCCCGGGCCCGAGTTCCAGGTCGAGGTGGGCACCCGGCGACCAGGCGGGTAGGTCCCCGCCGTCGGGGCGACACAGGCCCAACACGTCGACACCCGTCGCCGCCCGGTCCCGCTCGGCCACCACCAGCTCCACGCCGTCCAGGTCGTCGGCGGTCATGCCGCCACCGGCGTCCGGGTCGGTGCGGCGTGCGGGCTCGGCGCGACCACCTCCGGCGGTTGATGACCGTACGGGTGGGCGAGCAGCCACTCCCACAGCTCGACCGGTTCCTCGGCGACGCGCTCGGCACCGCAGTGGCAGATCCCGCGCAGTGTGTCGGTGCCCGGCATCCAGTGGATCCGGTAGATCCGGTCGCCGGTGAGCATGCTGGCCGGCTCGGTCATCGGGGTGCCCCCACCGTCCCCGCCTCGACCATCCGCGCGATCAGCCGTCGGGCGGCGAGCCCGCCGGTGTCGATGTTGATGCTGAGTTCCTGGTACTTGTCCGGCTCGGAGGCGATCACCTGCTCCAGGATGTTCAGCGCCGTCACGTCCTGCATGACCACCGTGCGGTTGCTCTGGTGCAGGTACTCGCTCACCGACTCGTCGTCGATGGCGAAGTCCCGGGCCACCGCCCAGAAGTCGTAGGTGGTGTGCTCCGTCGACGGCGTGATGGCGTACACGATCTCGGCGTGGAAGGCGTCGCTGTCCTCGCCCTCGGCCGGCGGGTAGAGGCCCTGCGGCGCGATCCGGCTGTGCAGCAGGTACAGGCACGGCGGGTGGTACTCGATGTCCTGCCAGCGGGTGATTCGGCCCTGGATCCCTGTCGACTTGGCGTAGAACGGCGGGCACTCGGCGTCGTCCATGTGCCGGCTGACGTAGACGATGCCCCGCTCCTCGTCGACCTCGGTGGTGATCGGCGTGTTCGCCACCTCCGGCGTGCCGATGTAGCCGCCGTGCAGGTAGGTCTCGTGGGACAGGTCCATCAGGTTGTCCACCAGCAGGCTGTAACGGGCGTTCAGCGGCTCCATCCCGCGGACGACCGCGTACCGGGGGTTGTCCAGCCAGGGCGCGCGGGGAATGGTGGTCGGGTCCGCGCGGTCCCGGTCGCCGATCCACACCCAGATCAGCGAATCCTGCTCCACCACCGGGTACGAGGCGACCCGCGCGGTACGCGGGATACGTTGCTGACCGGGTACGAAGACGCAGGTGCCGGTCTGGTCGTAGGTGAAACCGTGGTAGCCGCAGACGATGGTGTCGCCGTCCAGTCGGCTCTCGGAGAGCGGATAGCGGCGGTGCACGCACCTGTCGGCCAGCGCCACGGCCTCCCCGGACTCGGTGCGGTAGAGCACCAGCGGCTCACCCAGCACGGTGCGGGCGAGCAGATCCCGCCCCACCTCGCTGCTGTAGGCCGTCACGTACCACTGGTTGCGGGCGAACGCCATCGTGACCCAACCTCTCTCGGGACGGGAGCGGGGTGCGGTCGGATGATCCCGTGATCCGACCGCTGATCGGCAGCGTCTATTTCACTCAGTGAAAGGCCGTGCGGCCTTTCGCCGGTCGCCGCGACGCTGCGATGATCGTCGGCGTGACGGGGGTCGAGGAACCAGTGCGTACGGATGCATCACCCCGCCCGGACGAGGGCGGGCTGGGGGGCCGGTTCTGGCGGCTCTGGTCCGCGTCGGCGGTGTCCAACCTGGCGGACGGGATCGTCAAGATCGCGCTGCCGTTGGTCGCCGTCGGCTACACCCGCTCACCGGTGCTGGTGGCCGGGGTCGCCACCGCGTTCAGCCTGCCCTGGCTGCTGTTCGCGCTGCCGGCCGGCGCCCTCGCCGACCGGCTCGACCGGCGTCAGGTGATGCTCGCCGCCAACGCCCTGCGCGCGGTTGTCGTCGGCGGGCTGGCGCTCGCGGTGGCCTTCGACGCCGGGTCAATCTGGCTGCTCTACCTGGTGGCGCTCGGTCTCGGCATGGCCGAGACCCTCTACGACACCTCCGCCCAGTCGATCCTGCCGCAGGTGGTCACCCGCGACCAGCTACCCCGGGCCAACGGCCGACTGGCCGCCGTGGAACTCGCCGCCAACCAGTTCGTCGGCCCACCACTCGCCGGCTTCCTGGTCGCCGCCGGGGTGGCCCTCGCGCTCGCCGGGCCGGCGGTGCTGTGGGCGCTGGCCGTCGCCGCGCTGCTCCTGGTCACCGGCCGGTTCCGGATCGAACGCGACACCCCGACGACGATGCGCGCCGACATCGCCGAAGGGCTACGTTTCCTCTGGCGGCACCGGCTGCTGCGCACCCTGGCCACGATGGTCGGGACCAGCAACTTCATCACCAGCGGCATCTTCGCCGTGCTGGTGCTCTACGCGGTCGGCCCCGACTCGGCCATCGGCCTCACCGAACCCGGGTACGGCCTCCTGCTCACCACCATCGCCGCCGGCATCGTGCTCGGCTCGATCGCCACCGCACGGATCGAACAACGGCTCGGGCGGTCCCGCACCCTGGCGCTTTCCGTGCTGGCGATGGCCGCCGTCGTCGGCGTACCGGCGCTGAGCATCAACCCGTACGTGATCGGCGCGGTCTTCTTCGTCGGCGGAATCCTGCTCGCCACCTGGAACGTCATCACCATCTCGCTACGCCAGCGGATCACCCCGGACCGGCTGCTCGGCCGGGTCAACAGCGGCTACCGAATGCTGGCCTGGGGAAGCATGCCGGCCGGCGCGCTGGTCGGCGGTCTGCTGGCCGAGGTCTTCGGCCTCCGCGCGGTCTTCGCCATCCTGGGCCTGCTGACGTTGACCCTGCTGCTCGGCATGTTCGTGGTCACCGACGTCAACATCGACGCCGCCGAGAGAGACGCGAGCAACTGACCGCTTGGGGGACGGCCGCTAGCTGTCCCGCCCGGTGGACGCGGAGATGTAGGCATGGAACGCCGCGACTTCTTCGTCCCGCATGGTCGGTGCGAAATCGAGGTGCTCGCTGGGATGTATGCCGGTGCCGGAACCGGTCACTGTCACGAACCAGGCACCCTCAGCACCGAACCAGTGCGCCTGCCCCAGACGGCCGACCTGCTCAGCCTCCGACGGGTCGTCCGGGTCTGTCGCTGCAACGATGCGCACCCACTGTCCGTCCCGCCCGTAGGGTGGTCGAGGGAACTCGATGCCGGCGTCCACTCGGATGCTGTCCGCCGGCACACCGAACAGGCGGGCCGCACCGGCGCGGGCCAACGCCAGCACCTCGCTGGTCTTGGAGGTCCGACCGATCTCCACCTCACCGTCCGGTCCGTCAACCAGTACCGCATATGAGCGGTCCGGCTCGTGGCGAACCCGCGCCCGCACGGCGATCGTTTCCTCCCTCATCCGCTGATGATGCCGCACCCCCAGGTATACGTTGCATCGGATATCGAGCCTGGAGTGTCACACGATCCGAGCGCCGATGTGGTCTGATCTGCATCACCGTGCCAACAATCGCGCCCCGGAACGTCTAGTGCAGACACTGTTGCCGCAGTTCGTCGCCCCCCGTGCGAACTGTCAGCTCGGTATGATCCCCTGCACTCACAGGGATCGGGGGGTCACGGGATGTCGCGGCGCAAGACGGTCGTGTTGATCTTGGCCGTCGCAGCGGCGCTGGCCGGCTGTGGTGCGGGCGGGGCCGGGGTCGGCGGCTCCACCAATTCGCCCGCTGGCCCACCTACCGTCTCCGTTCCGATGCAGAGCACGGCCGCGTTGGATGGGCCCTCCTCCCTGCCGATCGATCCGCTCGAGGTCTTCAAACGCAATGTCACGTTGGCTGCCGAGTCTTGTGGCACCTGCCGGGGCCAGAGAAGCATCAACCTGACGCCCGCAGAACGAACGGCGGCGATCCGGCGGCTCATCGACGATTCGAACGAGAACTTCCGACTCAGCGAAGCCAACGCCGACGCCGCGTTGCGCGGCCCACAGGACACCCGACCGCAGGTGGCGGGGCCGGGCGGCGAAGGGGCGGACGTCACCTTCCTCGGAGCCGGCGGCACTGCGGCGTTCCGGCGGGAGGTCAAGTGTCTCAAGGGGGGCAATTTCAGCGGTGAGATGTCCCGCGCCGCCCGTCAAGTTGAGTACGACGGCGAGGTCTTCGTGCAGATGCCGGCCGGCACCGACGTGGGCCGCCTGCTGCAGCGGTTCTGGGGCGGCCGCACCGATGCAGACCTGGCGAAATACCGGGGTGTCTGGGTGACCGTGCATGATCCGGACGGCAAGCGGATCGGAGCTGGCATGCTGGGACTGCGTGGCATGACGATGTGATTGAGGGGTTCTCGGGTGTCGCTCACCGGCTGGTTGGCCTGTCCGCAGTGCGCCTCGTGTATGGCGCTGGGCACCGCTTACCGGCTGGGGGATCAGCGGATCGGCTATTTCCAGGACGGTTACACCGCCAACTCCGGCCAGCCGGAGTTGACCCGAGCGTTGTGGAAGTTCCTGGCCGATCACGCCACGCACCCCCTGCGGGTGCTGCTGCCCGACACTCCGGGCTACGACGACCTGGACCAGTTCCGGGAAATCGGCGGCGACGAGCGGGGCGACGTTTCCTTCGCCGAGTACCTCGACGGGTGGCCCGGCTGATGATGCCGCCTATCAACGTGCCTGCGGATGGCACAACGTCCCCTCGGCGCGATCGCAGACGACAACAACAGGGAAGTTGTCGCCTCGGAAGGCCCGGAGACGACAGCAACAGGGAAGTTGCTCTCATGCTCAGCCAAGCGTCCCGCCCAGGGCGGCAGCGCCAGGTCGGTTGAGGTGGAGCACCGTGAGGAAGTGCGTGAACGTGGGTGCCACCAGCCGCCACGAGCATTGGCTGGGGGTGGTCCAGAAGTCACTGGCGACGACCCTCGGATCGGCGAGATCGGTGCGGTAGTCCAGTGCTAGGGCGACGTCGGCTCCGGGGTCTCGGTTGACCGCGATGAAGACTGCTCGCTCAGCGTCGAGCCACGGTAGATCGACAGCACGATCCGCTCGACTGCCGCGGGTCACCCGAAACAGCTGCGACAACGGGGCGTCGTCGGCGAAGAGATCCATGGATTCGTTCTCGAAACGCATCCGGTCAAGAGTGCCGGGAAACATCAGGGGATCCCGGAACCAAGGGATGACGTCCTGGAGCCTCTTGGCTCCGGGATGCCGCCAAAGGCCCTGTTCCAGCAAGGTGACCAACGTCGTCGGCAGGAGAAGCCCTCGGACCGCCCAACCCTGCGGATGGGAGCCTTCCTCGGCCTCGCGCACCGTCACCTCGCAGCGTCAATCGTCGCAGTCGTGTTGTATCGGTCGAGGGTTGCTTTGGATGTCGAGGCGTCGCGGAAGATGAGTTCCCACGGGCCGGTGTTGACGTCCATGTCCTTGCCGAACCCGACCCACTTGCCGGCCATCCGTCGACCCGTCGGCTCCGCCAGGAGTTGGATCGCGCCGTGATAGCGGGCACCCCGGTAGTAGCCGTCCGGGTCGGTCTGCTCGACCCAGGTGCCGGTGACGACAGAGCCGTCCATGGTCAGGTCCATCGAGAGAGATGAGGCTGCCGAGCCGGGCAGGCTGCGTGCGGTCAGTCGGTCGCTGTGTTGAAGCACCACGACGAAGTGCTGTCCGGCGAAGGAGTCCCCCCGGCCGCTGGAGTAGTACTGGTAGCGGCTGAGCCAGACCCCCTCGTATGACTGGTGAACCGTAGTCGACCTCGGCGTCGGCGTGGCCAGGCTGGACATGGGAGATGTCAGGTCGTGGCCGCCGTGCGAGTCATCTGTGATCTGTCCACCGGGAACAGCGGCGAAACCTAGCAGCGAGATGGGTAGGCCGGTGACGACCTCCAGCGCGCGGGCGTACACGGGCCGGGGTGCGGCGATCGCGCCGGACTCCCATCGCTGCACAAGCCTCTTGTTGGCGTCGTTGGGCTCGCCGACGCGATGGCCGGCCGCCTGGAGCGCGCGGGCGAAGTCGTCCTGACTCATGCGCATGCCGATGCGGATGGCTCGCAGGGCGGTGTTGGGGGCGTCCATGACCGACACGATAGCGCTGTGTCGCCTTTATGTCGCCACCAATGTGGCCTAGTTGTCGGGCTTTGTGCCGTCGCAGTCGGTGACGTCTGGACGTCACTGTAGACCTGCGACGGCCGGCTTGCCGCCGCGCGTCTGCCGATGGAGGTGGGGATGCAGGGTGACGGCGACGAGCCAGGGGTGAGCTGGGGCGAGCAGATCCAGGCAGCCGAGCGAGAGGCGGCCAAGCGGCGGCTTCTCGCCGAGGCTGAGGCGGAGCGGATCCCGGCGGAGGAGATCACCCGGGCGATACCGGACCGGCGGTGGCGTCGTGGACAGCGTTGAGCTGTTGCCGGTCGGGCGGCGAGTGGCGTATTGGCGGGGGCGGCGGAAGCTGTCGCAGCAGATGTTCGCAGACCGGCTCGGCAAGTCGAAGAGCTGGGTCGACAAGGTTGAGCGCGGAGCCCGATCGTTGGACAGACTGTCCACTCTCCAGCAGATCGCCCGGGTGCTGCGTATCGACACCGCCGCCCTGCTCAGCGGGAACGCCGAACCTGTCGCGGCGACGCATAGCGCCGAGGGTGTCGATCGGATCAGGGCTGCGCTGTCCCGGTATGAGATTCCGTTGGGCATGCCGGCGGGCCTGCGGCCGGTGCTTCCGGTGGACCGGATGCTGCGGGAGGTGGGGCACGCGTGGACGACGTTTCAGTACGCCCGCTACCAGCAGGTGATCGACATGGCACCGGGTCTGCTCACCAATGCACAGCGCACTCACGCCCAAGCCCCGGTCCCGGGTCGAACAGCGCTGGTGGAGGCGTACCGGATTACCGCCGCCCTGCTGGTCAAGCTCGGCGACGCCGAGTTGGCGTGGCTGGCCACCGACCGGGCGATGCTCGCGGCCACCGGTGACCGGCACCTGGTGGCAGCCGCAGCCGTTCAACTCGGTCAGGTGCTACGCATGTCGGGGCGGGCACGGGAGGCGAAGTCGGTGATGCTCGCCGCCGCGTACCGGATCGCCCCGCCGGTGATCGAGTCCGGCACGCCGGCGGAGCTGTCACTGTGTGGAACCCTGCTCATCCAGGCCGCTCTGGCAGCCGCACAGCACGGAAACGAGACGGCTGCCACCGAACTGATCCACGAGGCCGCCAGCATGGCCGAACGGGTCGGCGACGGGCACGACCATCACCACACCGGGTTCGGACCCACCGCCGTCGACTTGGCGCGTACCGCCGTCGCCGTCGAATCCGGCGACGCCCGTGCTGCGATCGCCTGGCACGAGAAGGCCACCAGGCGGCCCGGTTGGCGGTGGCTACCTCCTGAACACCGCGCCGCGCACCTGCTCGACGTCGCCCGCGCCTACCTTCACGCCGACGATGCGACCAACGCTGCCCGGATGCTGATCGAAGCCGAGCGCACCGCACCGGCCGAGGTCTTGCATCGGCCCGCCGCACGGGAAGTACTCGCCGAGATCATCCGTGACCCGCGCGCCCCGACCACGGTCACGCAGCTCGCCGTCTCCCTTGGGGTGGGCTGACCGGAGACGGTCCTGGCCCACTTCAGTCGAACAGGACCACTGTGCGGGCGCCCTCGCCCCGGGCCATCCGGGCCAGCGCCTCCGGTGCCGCGTCGAGGGTGATCCGGTCGGTGACCAGGAAATCGAGGTCGAGGGTGCCGTCGAGCACCGCGCGGGCCAGCTCGGGGACGTCCCGGTCCGGGTCGGAGGAGCCGTACACCGAGGAGCGCAGCGTCCGGGCGGAGTGGAAGATCTCCAGGGCGCTGAGGGCGACCATGTCGTCCTTGCCGCCCATGCCGACCACGATGACCTGCCCGCCGCGGCGGGTGGCCCGCCAGGCGGCGCGGATGGTGGCGGCCCGGCCGACGCACTCGACCGCGTGGTCGACGCCCCGGCCGTCGGTGAGTGTCCGTACCGCGCGGCTGAGGGTGTCGTCGGCGAGCAGGAAGTCCGTGGCACCGGCGGCGTGCGCCAGCTCGGCCTTGGCGGGTGCGACGTCGACGGCGATGACGCGGGCGGCACCGGCGGCGCGGGCGGCGGCGACCGCGGAGAGGCCGACGCCACCCAGACCGATGACGGCGACCGAGTCGCCGGGCCGGACGTCGGCGGTACGGCGGATCGCGCCGACGCCGGTGAGCACCGCGCAGCCGAGCAACGCGGCGGTGGCAAAGGGCAGGTCCGGCGGCACGGCGACCACGGCCTGTTGCGGCACCACCACCTGCTCGGCCAGTGCGCCGAGGCCGAGGGTGACGTGCAGTGGCTCGCCGTCGATGGTGTGCCCGACGGTGGCGGCGGGGGTGCCGGAGCGTTCGCAGAGCCACGGTTCGCCGTGCCCGCAGTACCAGCAGACCCGGCACGGGGGAGCCCAGTCGAGCACCACGTGGTCGCCGACGGCGATCCGGTCGACGTCGGCGCCGACCTCGACCACCACGCCCGCGGCCTCGTGGCCGAGCAGCAGCGGGTACGGCGCGGCGATGGTGCCGTCGACCATGGACAGGTCGGAGTGGCAGACGCCGGCCGCCCGGACCGCGACTCGTACCTGCCCGGGGCCGGTGGCGGGCAGCTCGACCTTTTCCACCCGGGGCGGCGTGCCGACGCCCCGGACCACCAGGCCCCTCACCGTTGGATCGCCTTCACTTCGCAGAACTCCTCCAGCCCGTGTACGCCCAGCTCGCGGCCGAGGCCGGACTGCTTGTAGCCGCCGAACGGGGCGAGCGGGTTGAACGGTGCGCCGTTGATGTCGACGGCACCGGTACGCAGCCGGCGCGCCACCCGCAACGCCCGCTCCTCGTCGCCGGACCAGACCGCGCCGGCCAGCCCGTAGCGGGAGTTGTTGGCGACCCGCACCGCGTGGTCGTCGTCGTCCACCGGGATGACCGCCAGGACCGGCCCGAAGACCTCCTCCTGAGCGAGGGCGCTGTCCGGGTCGACGTCGGCGATGACGGTCGGTGCGACGAACCAGCCCCGCTGCGGGACGGGGGCGTCGGGGCCGCCGGCCACCAGCCGGCCGCCGTCGGCCAGGCCCCGCGCGATGTGGTCGCGTACCCGGTCCCGTTGCTGGGCGGAGACCAGCGGGCCGAGCCGGGTGGCCGGGTCGAGCGGGTCACCGAGCCGGTAGCCGTCGGTGGCCTTGGCGGCCAGGTCGAGGGCCTCGTCGTAACGGTCCCGGTGCACCAGCATCCGGGTCCACGCGGTGCAGGTCTGCCCCGAGTTGAGGAACGCGTTGCCGACGCCCACCTTGACCGCGCCGGCCAGGTCGGCGTCGTCGAGGATCACGTTCGCCGACTTGCCGCCCAGCTCCAGCGCCACCCGGGCGATCCGGTCGGCGGCCAGGTGGGTGATCCGCCGGCCGGTGGCGGTGGACCCGGTGAAGGAGACCAGGTCCACGCCGGGGTGGCCGGCGAGCGCCTCGCCGACCACCGGCCCGGTGCCGGTGACCAGGTTGACCACGCCGGGCGGCAGGCCGGCCTCGGCGATGGCGTCGAAGAGCAGGTAGGCGGTCAGCGGGGTCAGCTCGCTCGGCTTCAGCACCAGCGTGCAGCCGGCGGCCAGGGCGGGCGCGAGCTTGGCGACGATCTGGTGCAGCGGATAGTTCCACGGGGTGATCGCGCCGACCACGCCGACGGGTTCGCGTACCACCAGGGAGTTGCCCACGGTCTGCGGCGCGGGCGGGTGCGCGGCCAGGTCGACGTAGCTGCGCAGCACGGTCAGCGGCAGCCCGGCCTGGACGCGGGTGGCGACCTTCAGCGGGGTGCCGAGTTCGGCGGCGACGGTGTGGGCGATGTCGTCGGCGCGGGCGGTCAGGGCGGCGTGCAGCCGGTCGAGGTGGGCGGCCCGGTCGGCGGGGTCGGTCGCCGCCCAGCCCTCGAAGGCGGCCCGCGCGGCGGCCACGGCCCGGTCGACATCTTCGGCCGTGCCGGCCGGGACGGTGCCGATGACCTGCTCGGTCGTCGGGTTGTGCACCTCCAACGGCTCACCGCCGGCAGCGCGCACCCAGCGTCCGTCGAGGTAGAAGTCGGTCCGTACGGATTCCATGGGCTCCTCACCTCAACCAAAACTAGCGGTGCAAGTTTGGACTCTAGTACGCCGGGCCGTTCGGCGGGAGGGGCGGCAGCGGGCCGACGACGCGTTCGTAGGTGTGCGACAGCCCGTCGAGCAGCGCTTCCAGACCCAGCGCGAAGGCGCCCTCGTCGACCTGGTGCTGGTGCTCGGCCAGGCGGTGGGCCTGACTCAGGTGCGGGTACTGCTCCGCGTAGAGCCCCGGATCCTTCACGAAGCCCTGGGCGAAGGAACTGAGCGCGGAACCCATCACGAAGTAGCGCATCAGCGCGCCGATGTGCGTCGCCCGGGCGGGTGGCCAACCCGCCGCGACCAGCCCGCCGTAGACGGCGTCGGCCATCGCCAGGGCCGCCGGGCGTCGGCCCGGGCCCTGGGCCAGGTGCGGCACGATGTTCGGGTGGGCGGCGAGGGCGGCCCGGTAGGAGTGACCCCAGCGGCGCAGCGCCTCACGCCAGTCGACCTCGCCGAAGTACGACACGTCGACCTGGCCGGTGATGCTGTCCGCGACCGCGTCGAGGATCTCGTCCTTGGTGGCGAAGTGGTTGTACAGCGAGGGTCCGCGTACGCCGAGCGCGGCGGCGAGCCGGCGGGTGGAGAACGCGTCGAGCCCTTCGGCGTCGATCAACGCGGCGGCGGCCTCGACGATCCGCTCCCGGCTGAGCAGGGCCTGTCGCGGCCGGGGCATGGGCGTCCTCCTTCTGGTGGGTGGCTCGCGGGGAACTTTGCCACACCGGGGTCTGGACAGCATAAAACTTGCACCGCTAGTTTATTGCCATGGACCTTCACCTCTCGGCCGAGCAGGTCGCGGTCCGTTCGCTCGCCGCCGACTTCGTCAACCGCGAGGTGGTGCCGCACGCGACGGCCTGGGACCGACGCGAGGCGGTCGACCCCGGGATCGTCGGCAAGCTCGGCGAGGTCGGCTTCCTCGGCCTCACCATCGCCGAGGAGTACGGCGGATCCGGCGGCGACCACCTCGCGTACTGCCTGGTGCTTGAGGAACTCGGCCGGGGTGACTCCGCTGTCCGGGGCATCGTGTCGGTCTCGCTCGGCCTGGTCGCCAAGTCGATCGCCGCCCACGGCACCCCGCAGCAGCGCGAACGGTGGCTGCCGCCGCTCTGCTCCGGTGCCGCGCTCGGCTGCTTCGCGCTCACCGAACCGGACAGCGGCTCGGACGCGGCGGCGCTGACCACCCGGGCGGTCCGCGACGGTGACGACTGGCTGCTCTCCGGTCGCAAGACGTTCATCACCAACGGCACCACCGCCGACGTGGCGCTGCTCTTCGCCCGTACCGGCGGCCCGGGCCACCGGGGCATCACCGCGTTCCTGGTGCCGACCGACAGCCCCGGCCTGAGCCGGTCGGAGATCAAGGGCAAGCTGGGCCTGCGCGGGCAGGCCACCGCCGAACTCGTTCTCGACGCCGTCCGGGTGCCCGACACCGCCCGGCTCGGCGAGTGCGGCGCCGGCTTCAAGCTGGCGCTGGCCACCCTCGCCAAGGGACGCATGTCGGTCGCCGCCGGCTGCGTCGGCATCGCCCAGGGCTGCCTGGACGCCGCCGTCGACTACGCCGGAACCCGCACGCAGTTCGGCAAGCCGATCGCCGGCCACCAGCTCGTGCAGCAACTGCTCGCCGGTATCGCGGTCGACACCGCCGCCGCGCGGCTGCTGGTCTGGCGGGTCGCCGACCTGATCGACCGGGGCCAGCCGTTCGCCACCGAAGCGTCGATGGCCAAGCTGTTCGCCAGCGAGGCCGCCGTCCGCGCGGCCAACGACGCCATCCAGGTCTTCGGCGGGTACGGCTACATCGACGAGTACCCGGTCGGCAAGTACCTGCGCGACGCCCGCGTCGCCACCCTCTACGAGGGCACCAGCCAGATCCAACAGTTACTCATCGGGCGGGCGCTCACCGGCGTCAACGCCTTCTGAATTCGGGAGAGGAACCGTGAGCACATGGACTTCGGGCTGTCCGACGAGGAACGGGCGATCCGCGACACCGCCCGCGACTTCATCACCCGCGAGGTCATGCCGCTGGAGCAGGAGCTGCTGCGCCGCGAGCGAGCCCACCAGCCCGGCCTGGAACGCTCCGAGCTGAGGGAGTTGCAGCTCAAGGCCCGCAAGTTCGGCTTCTGGGGGCTGGCCACGCCAGCGGAGTACGGCGGCATGGACCTGCCGGCCGTCGTCCAGTCGCTGATCTGGACGGAGATCGGCCGCACCTTCGTGCCGTTCCGTTTCGGCGGCGAGGCGGACAACATCCTCTTCCACGCCACCGAGGACCAGCGGCAGGAGTTCCTGCTGCCCACCATCGAGGGGGAGCGGAACTCCTGCTTCGCCATCACCGAGCCGGGTGCCGGCTCCGACGCCGCCAACATCCGGTTCCGGGCCCGCCGCGACGGCGACGACTGGATCCTCAACGGCGAGAAGACCTTCATCACCGGCGGCAACGAGGCCGACTTCGCCATCGTCATCGCGGTCACCGACCCCGAGCGCGGAGCCCGCAACGGCGGGGCGACCGCGTTCCTGGTGGACCGGGCGATGGGCTGGCGGTCGGAGTTCATCCCCACCATGGGCGAGGGCGGGCCCGCCTCGCTGTTCTTCGACGACGTACGGGTGCCGAACCGCAACATCCTCGGCGAGGTCGGGCAGGGCTTCACCCTGGCCATGCAGTGGATCGGCAAGGGGCGCTACACCATCCCCTCGCACGCCGTCGGCATCGCCGAACGCGCGCTGCGGATGGCCATCGACCACGCCAACACCCGGGAGACCTTCGGGTCCAAGATCGGCACCAACCAGGCCATCCAGTGGATGATCGCCGACTCGGAGACCGAACTTGAGGCGGCCCGCTGGCTCATCCTGCGCGCCGCCTGGACGGTCGACGCCGGTCTGGACCCGAGGCACGCCTCCTCGATGGCGAAGCTCTACGGCGCCGGGATGGTCAACCGGGTGGTCGACCGGGTCATGCAGATCCACGGCGGGATGGGCTACACCCGCGAGCTGCCGATCGAACGCTGGTACCGGCAGGTGCGGCTGTATCGGATCTTCGAGGGGACCGACGAGATGCAGCGCCTGATCATCGCCCGCGACCTGCTGCGCGGTTACACGAAGCTCGGAGGGCACCTGGGATGAGAAGCTTCGCCAGCCTCGACGAGTTGGCCGCCGCGGTCGGCGAACGACTCGGCCCCGGTCCGTGGTTCCCCATCGACCAGCGTCGGGTGAACCTGTTCGCCGACGCCACCGACGACCACCAGTGGATCCACCTCGACCAGGAACGGGCGGCGGCCGGGCCGTTCGGCGGCACCATCGCCCACGGCTACCTGACCCTCGCCCTGCTGCCCGCGCTGGTCGGCCGCCTGTACCGGGTGGACGGGGTGCGGATGGGGGTCAACTACGGCCTCAACCGGGTCCGCTTCCCCGCACCGGTACGCGTCGGCAGCTCGGTGCGGGTCGTCGCGACGATCGACCAGGTCAGCCCGTTCGAGGGCGGGGCGCAGCTGGTGGCCACGGTGACCGTGGCGGGCGACGGCGGTGGCAAGCCGGTCTGCGTGGCCGAGACGGTCAGCCGGCTGTACACGGACCCGCCCCGATGACCGCGCTCTCCCCGGCGACCGTGCTGGCCGGTTCCGCCGACCGGCACGCCGACACGGTCGCCGTGATCGACGGCCGGGTCCGGGTCACGTACGCCGAACTGTGGTTGGAGGCCCGCTGTTACGGCGCCGGGCTGCGGGCCGCCGGGGTGCGCGGCGGTGACGCGGTGGCCCTGCTCGCGCCGAACGTGGTGGATTTCCCCCGCGTCTACTTCGGTGCCCTCGCCGCCGGTGCGGTCGCCGTACCGGTCGGCGTACCGGTCGGTCCGCAGGCCGTCCAGCTGGCCCGGGAGGCGCGGCTGCTGGTCTGCCACACCTCGCACCTGGCCGCCGGGCGGCGGATCAGCGCACGGGCCGGCGTCCCGCTGCTCACGGTCGGTCCGAGCCGGGGCCCGTCCGACGTGCCCCGGTTGGAGGATCTCGGCGTCACGCCACCGGGCCAGACCAGCGGGTTCGCCGACGTCAACCCGGCCGGCCGACCTGAGGTGGACTTGGACGACACCGACGTGGTGCTCGGTTGTCTGCCGCTGGGCGGCCGGTTCGGTCAGGCCATCACGCTGACCGGCACCTTCCGGGCGGGAGCGACCCTGGTGCTGCTGGGCCGCTTCACCGGCCCGGCGGCGCTGGATCTCATGCTGCGCGAACAGGTCACCGTCTTCCACGGCACGTCGGCGATGTACGCGGCGCTGCTCGACGCGGCCCGGGGCCGGGATTCGCTGCCCCGGCTGCGCCGCTGGGTCAGCCGGGCACCCCTGCCACCGTCCCTGCGCCAGCGCTTCACCAGCACCTTCGACACGGTCGTCCACGTGGCGGAGGGGGAGCGCGACTCGTCCGGGAGGCCGGATGCGTCCACCGGCCGGGGGCGTACCGCCCGGCGGCTCCGCTCGCGTCGACTGGGCTGCCGCGGTGAGCGGCACCGGCGGGGGCCCGGAAGCTAGTGCGGTGGCCCGCAGCGGTCGCCGGGGTCGGGCCCGACGGCGAGTGGTGCTTCGATCCGCGACCGAAACGGCCGAGGTGTCGGTGCTGCGGTGCGGTTCCGATCGCCGTGCGGGCCGTCCCGGCGCCATCGCCTACGATTCGCCCATGATCCGAGACGAGCCGGCGGGGGCCGAGGTGCGGCTGCGCCCGATGACGGCGGACGACGCCGAGCGGGTACTGGCGATCTACCAGGCCGGGCTGGACGGCGGGAACGCGAGCTTCGAGATCGTCGCACCGACCTGGGGCGACTTCGACGCCGGCCGGCTGCCGGCGCACCGGCTGGTCGCGGTCGACGGGGACGGGCCGGTCATCGGGTGGATCGCCGTGTCGCCCACCTCGGCGCGGGCGGTCTACGCCGGGGTGGTGGAGCACTCCGTCTACGTCGACCCGGCCGCGCAGGGGCGGGGAGTGGCCCGGCTGCTGCTCGACGCGCTTATCGAGTCGACCGACGCGGCGGGCATCTGGACGATCCAGTCCGGTGTCTTCCCGGAGAACACCGCCAGCCTGGCGCTGCACCGGCGGGCCGGTTTCCGGGTGGTCGGCACCCGCGAGCGGGTGGGCCGCCACCACGGCCGCTGGCGCGACGTCGTCCTGCTGGAACGCCGCAGCCCGGTGGTGGACTGAACCGCGTCCGCGGGGACCGGCGAGCCGCCGGCCCCCGCCGGTGGTGCTACGGGTACTGCTCCAGGTAGACCGGAGCGCCGACCCGGTCCATGCCGGCCGCCTCGCCGACGCCGTTGACCACGTGGTCGATGGTGCCGGCGCTGAGGTTCACCGTCATGATGTGGTGCAGCCGGATGCCGGGGCGTACCGGCACCTCGAAGCCGTTCTCGGTGCGGATCGACGGGTTGTTCTGGTTGAACACGTACACCCCGCCACCGTGCAGGGTGTGGTGGCGGACCCGGTCGCCGACCTTGTAGCCGGCCCACCCGTTGACCGTGCCGTTGTGCCAGTCCGCCTGGGTGGGCGGGTCGTAGGGCAGCTCGTTCTGGTAGAGGATCGTGGTGCCGTGCTCACCGTTCCACACGGTGTTGTACCGCTGGAAGTGCTCGACGAACAGGCCGGTGGCGGTGACGTGGTCGCCGTTGACGACGACGCCGTAGCGACCGGTGTTGGTCCGCCAGCGGTCGGTGTCGTCGTTGACGCCTTCGGTGAAGCCCTCGACACCGTGGTCGCCCCGCCACACCCAGGTGTGGTCGATCAGCACGTGGTCGCTGTTGACCTCCAGGGCGGTGTCCGTCTTGCCGATGTGCGGTCCGCCGACCCGGAAGTACACGTCGGACAGCGTGATCGGGTTGCGCGGGGTGCTGTGGTTGCGGCCGTGCTTGCGGCCGACCCGCAGCAGCACCGGTGATTCCTTCAGGCCCGCGTCGATGGTGACCCCGGCGACGACCACGCCGGGCACCCCGGCGACGTCGAGCGGTACCGCGCCGTTGACCGCGGTCAGGGTGGCGTGCCCGATGCCGAGCACGATCGTGTCGGGCCGGCGGACCTCGATGCTGCGGGCCACGTCGTACACCCCGGGGGTGAGCAGCAGGTGCCGGCCCCGGGCGAGTTCCCGGTTGATGACGTGCACCGGGTCGGACGGCCGGGCGACGAAGAAGTCGCTGATCGGGATGGTCCGCCCCGGCGTCATCCGGTCACCCCAGGTGATGCCGCGCGTGTCCCGGCGTACGGCCGGCACCCGGACCTGGTACTTGCCCCTGGCGTCGACGAACAGGTACGGCTTCTCCCGGCTCAGCGGGGTGGTGTCCAGCGTGGTGTACGGCGGGTCGGGGAACCCGGCGTCGTCAGGCGCGCCGACCACCCCGGCGAACACCTGGTTCCACACGGCGTTGGACCAGCTCTCGACCTCGCTGTTGCGGGTTAGCCACTGCTGCTGCGAGCCGTTGGTGGTGGCCGGCAGCCGGGAGTCGGCGATGAAGCCGCCACTTGCGTACTGCGGCCCGTTGGTGCAGTAGTCCATCAGCGACAGGCCGCCGCCGCTGATGTCGAGCCGACGCATCGACACCGCCTGGGACACCGCCCAGAAGTTGGCCGAGGCACGGCAGTCGTCCTGGCCGGCGGCGTTGATCCGCAGCGACAGGTTGCTCAGCGTGCGCCAGAAGTTGACCAGCGCGATGCAGTTGGCGGTGCCGCCCTCGGTGAGGCACCGGTTGTACGCCTCGACCTTGCCGTTGATGACCACGTCGGTGGGGGAGGCCCCGAGGCCGGAGATCTCGGTGTAGTAGCCCACCTTGATCTGGAGTGGCTGGTCGGCCGTGCCGTAATGGCCGGGCCGGAACAGGTAGGCGTGCCGGGTGGTGCCCATCTCGTTGTCGACCTGTGCGGCGTGCGCCGCGTCGAGGGTCGCCTGGATCTGGCTGACCGGCATGCTCGGGTCGAAGATCGTGACGTTGGGACCGAAGGTGGGGCCGGTCGGTCGGGGCGAGCCTGCGCTGACCGGGGTGTTCGTGGCGACCGCGGCGGTGGTCAGCACCAACCCGAAGGCCAGTGCTCGACCGAGTCGCCGCTGTGGTGGTGGGGTCGGCATGCGTTCGTCCTTCCCGTCGGGCCGGTCAATGGCGGACCCGACGACACGATGGACCAGGGCGTGTGAGAGCGCTCTCTCATCAGGCTGACTTGTATCACGGTGTGAAGAAACGGGGACGAGATGTTTCTACCCCGTAACGCCGCCGTGCGCCATGCCCCGAAGCGGGTGAATCCACGATCGACACCGTTCCGGCGGAACGTCGACGTCCGGAGGGCGAGCGTCCCGCCGGAACGGCATCGAGGTCACCCGGCCGAGGTCGGGGCGGGATCGCCTCGGCGGCCGGCACGTCGGCGGGCGAACGCGCCGACGACGACGTCGGCCACGAGGAAGCCGAGCAGCGGGATGCCGAACCAGGGCAGCGCCCAGCCGACCGCGACGATCACCGGCACGCCGAGCAGCACTGCCCACCAGGGCAGACCGCGCAGGCCACCACGCGCCGGTGGCGCGCCCACCGGGGCCCGCCGGTCAGCCCGGGTCGGGCGGCGCTGCCACCACATCCGGTAGCCCCACACGATGACGCAGAGCAGACCGACGGCCAGCGCGGCCAGCAGGATCTGGTTGACCACGCCGAAGAGCAGCCCCATGTGAGCCTGTACGCCCAGGGCGCTGAGCTTGGCCAGCAGCGACCAGTCGGCGTAGTCGTTGCGGGCGGTCACCGTGTTGGTGCCCGGGTCGACGGCGACCTGGTCGAACCGCACCGGCCAGACGTTGTCGGTCTGGGCGACCGCCCAGGCGGTGCCGGGCGTGCCCGGGCTGATCTCGACCGGCCCGGACAGGCCCGCGTCGCGGGCCACCGCCAGGACCTGGTCGAAGGTGGCCGGATCGGCTGCCGCCGACGGTGCCGCGCCGCCGTGCTGGTGCTCGCCGCCACCGGGGCTCGGCGCACCGTCCAACGTGGTGGACAGCACCGGCCTGCGGGCGTCGAGCGCGTCCAACCCGGCGCCGAAGTTCGCACCGGCGAAGCGGGACCAGGTCAGCCCGGTGGCGGCGAGGAACAGCAGGCCGATGGTGAGCCAGACGCCTGTGGTGGCGTGCCAGCCCCGGGTCCGCCGGACGCCCCTGCTGGTGGAGAGGTCCGGCACCAGCAGGTGCTTGGCGCGAGCGCGTCCGTTCTGCCGGCGACGCCACCACAGGATGACCCCGCCGAGCGCCAGCACCCAGAGCCAACTGGCGGCGATCTCGGAATAGTGCCGTCCGAGGTCGCCCAGGTGCAGGTTGCGGTGCAGGTCGTCGAGCCAGGTGGTGGCCGGGGTGGAACCGAACCAGGTGGTGAGCTGCCCCTGTACCGCGCCCGTGTACGGGTCGACGTAGACGGTGTGCTGCTTCTCGCCCAACTCCTCCAGCGCGAAGACCACCCGGGTCGTCTGGTCGCCCGCGCCCGGCGCGACCGTCACCAGGTCGCCGTCGGGGTGGGCGGTCCGGGCGGCGGCCACCTGCTCGGCCAGCGGTCGGGGCTGGTCGCCGACGCTGGCGACGGTGAGCTGGTCGCCGTAGAGAAGCTGGTCCAGCTGCGGCGTGACGGTGTACGCCAGGCCGGTCAGCGCGGCGACCACCAGGAACGGGGCGATCAGGACACCGGCGTAGAAGTGCAGGCGCAGCAGCAACGCCGCCAGCGGCGCGCCGCGTCGTGATGATCGGGCGGGCGCCGCGGGTACCGGGCCGGGGAGGGACTCCGGCGCGGACTCGCCGGACAATTCGGTCAGAGACATGCGTGTTCCGATCGGGTGAGGAGGTCATGCTGCGGACCTGGCCCGTGCCCTTCGGGTCAGTGCTGCCGGCCGTCGCCCGGATGCCCGCCGCTCGATCACCTAGTCGGACGACGGACCGTGCTGGTTCCCGGGACCGGCGACTCCGCGCGATCGTCCGCTCGCGGCCGACTCGCCCCGACGTCGGCCGGGTGCCGGCGGTCCGGGAGGTACCCTCGGCCGGTGTTCTCGCCTCACGGCCCGTCGCTACGGGAGCTGTGCGTCCAGGCGCTCTCCTCGGTGGAGCGTGGCTACGACCTCCTGGCGCCGAAGTTCGATCACACGCCGTTCCGTACGCCGGACAGCGTTCTCCGCGCGACCACGCAAGCGCTGTCCGATGTCGGGTCGTTCGACCACGGGCTGGACGTGTGCTGCGGCACCGGCGCGGGAATGCAGGTCCTCAGCTCCCTGTGTCGGGATCGGATCACGGGCGTGGACTTCAGCGCCGGGATGCTCGCGCAGGCGCGCCGCGCATTCCCGGACGCCAGCTGGGTGCGGGCCGACGCTCGGGCGCTGCCGTTCACCGAGGGGTTCGATCTCGCGGTCAGCGCCGGCGCGCTCGGGCATTTCCTGCCGGAGGAGCGGCCCACGCTCTTCGCCGGGGTCCACCGGGCGCTGCGGCCGGGTGGGCTGTTCGCCATTCCGATCGGCACGCCGTCGCCGCGTACCTCGGTCTCGCACTGGGTCACCCGCGGGTTCGACCTGACCATGCGGGTCCGCAACGCCGTGTGGCGTCCACCGTTCGTGATGTACTACCACACCACCAGCCTGTCGGCGCTGCGTGACGACCTGACGGCGGTCGGCTTCACCGTGACCGACACCGCCCTGACCGGTCTGGGTCAGCACCCCGGCGGCAGCCCACGGTTCCGGCTCATCCTCGCGCGCAAGCGCTGACCTCCGTCGCCTCCGGCGTTCAGACCTCGGGCAGGCCGACGTAGTTCTCGGCGAGGCTTGTCGCGTACGCCGGGGAGGTGGTGACGTAGCGCAGGGTCGCCGATTGGAGCTTCGCCTCGTACGGGTCGTCGGCGTTGAGCCGGTGCAGCATCGAGGTCATCCACCAGGAGAACTGCTGTGCCCGCCACACCCGGCGCAGCGCGGTACGCGAGTAGCCGTCCAGCAGGTCGGTGCTGCCGTCGGCGTACCAGGCGGCGAAGGCGTCACCGAGCAGCGCGACGTCGGCAAGCGCCAGGTTCATGCCCTTGGCCCCGGTCGGCGGCACGATGTGCACCGCGTCGCCGGCCAGGTACAGCCGCTGCCACTGCATCGGCTCGACCACCAGGCTGCGCAGCGGAGTGATCGACTTCTCCAGCACCGGACCCTCGTTGAGCGTCCAGTTCGGCACCGTCTCCAACCGGGTACGCAACTCGGCCCAGATCCGCTCGTCCGGCCAGTCGGCGATGTCCTCGTCGGCCGGCACCTGGAGGTACAGCCGGGAGATCTGCGGCGAGCGCATGCTGTACAGGGCGAAACCGCGTTCGTGGTGGGCGTAGATCAGCTCCTCCACGGCAGGCGGGGCGGCGGCGAGGACGCCCAGCCAGGCGAACGGATAGGTGCGCTCGTAGGTGGTCAGCACCCCCTCGGGCACGGCCGGCCGACTGATCCCGTGGTAGCCGTCGCAGCCGACGACGAAGTCGCAGTGCAGCTCCTCGGCCCGGCCCTGGTGCCGAAAATGGATCACCGGGGCGGTGTCCAGTCCGGACAACCGGTCGGCGGGTGCCTCGAACAGGATCGTCCCGCCGGCCGCCAGCCGGGCGGCGATCATGTCCTTGACCACCTCCTGCTGGCCGTACACGGTGATCGCCCGGCCGGTCAGCTCGGTCATCGGCACCCGGTGCGACTCGCCGTCGAAGCGCAGCTCGATGCCCTCGTGCCGCAGCCCTTCCCGGTCCAGGCGGGCCCCCAGGCCGGTGTCGCGCAGCAGGTCGACCGAGCCCTGTTCGAGCACGCCCGCGCGTAGCCGTTGCTCCACGTACTTCCGGCTGCGGCTCTCCAGCACCACCGAGTCGATGCCGTGCCGGTGCAGCAGGTGCGACAGCATGAGACCGGCCGGTCCCGCTCCGATGATGCCGACCTGGGTACGCATCCATGCCTCCTTGGGGCCCTAGAACGGGTAGCGGGTGATGTCACCCTGCACGGTGAGCCACTGCGTCTCGGTGAACGCCTCGATGTTCGCCGCCGGCCCACCGAACCGGGAGCCGGTGCCGGAGGCGCCGACCCCGCCGAACGGCGCCACCGCCTCGTCGCTGACGGTCTGGTCGTTGATGTGCACGATGCCGCTGGGGATGCGCTCGGCCAACGCCATCGCCTTCATCACGTCGCGGCTGAGGATGCCCAGCGACAGGCCGTACTCGCTGGCGCCGGCGAGTGCCGCCGCCTCGTCCAGGTCGGAGAAGCTGAGCACCGGGGCGACCGGGCCGAAGACCTCCTGCGCGTACGCCGGGGTGTCCGGGGTGACGTCGGCGAGCACGGTGGGCCGGTAGAACAACCCGTCGTAGCTGCCGCCGGCGGCCAACCGGGCGCCCGCGTCCACGCTCGACGTGACCAGCGAGTGAATCTTGTCGCGTTGTGTCTCGTCGATGATCGGCCCGAGCGCCACCTGCTCCTTGGCGGGGTCGCCGACCGGCAGGTGGTCGGCCTTGGCGGCCAGCTCGGTGACGTACCGCTCGGCGAGGCTCTCGTGCACCAGGTGCCGGCCGGTGGTCATGCAGATCTGCCCCTGGTGCAGGAAGGAACCCCAGGCCCCGGCCGAGACGGCGAGGTCGAGGTCCGCGTCGTCGAGCACCACCAGGGCGGAGTTGCCGCCCAGCTCCAGATGCGCCCGCTTCAGGTGCCGGGCGGCGGCCGCACCGACCTTGCGGCCCGCGGCGGACGACCCGGTGAAGCTGATCACCCGTACCCGTGGGTCGGCCACCAGCGCCTCGCCGGTGGCGACTCCGCCCGGCAGCACGTGCAGCAGTCCCTCGGGCAGCCCCGCCTCCTCGAAGACCCGGGCGATGGACAGCCCACCGCAGACCGCCGTACGCAGGTCCGGCTTGAGCACCACCGCGTTGCCCAGCGCCAGCGCCGGGGCGACCGAGCGGATCGCCAGGATCAGCGGAGCGTTGAACGGCGAGATGACGCCCACCACGCCGACGGGCAGCCGGCGGGCCAGGCTCAGTCGGGGCTGAGCGCTCGGGATGATCTCACCGAGCGACTGTGAGGGCAGCGTCGCGGCCTCGTAGCACTCCTGCGCGGCGGTGCCGGTCTCCAGGTCGCCCTTCGGCGGGATCGACCCGGACTCGCGGACCACCCAGTCGCCGACCTCGGCGGCGTGCTGCTCCCACAACGCACCGGCCCGGCGCAGCACGGCGGCCCGCTCGGTGTAGCTGGTGGCGGCCCAGGCCCGCTGCGCGGCGGCGGCCCGGATGCTGGCCCGCGCGACGTCGTCGGCGTCCGCCACGCCGATCTGGCCGATCTCCTCGCCGGTGGCTGGAGCGCGGACGGCAGCGGTGCCGCCGGCCGACCGTACCCAGCCGTCGCTGTAGATCCGGCCGTGCCAGGTGTCGGTGTCGAGCAGGGGCATGGTGATCCTCCTTGCGCCGCAGGTGGGACAGCCACGGGCGGGTGGCCGGCGGATGGTCCGGCCACGCCTGACACGTGCGGCGGCCCCGGCGGTGACCCGGGCCGGTCGCGCGTCGCTTGTTCGCCTGCCGAACAAGCGTTCTCATCAAGGACATTTGCACGGTACCCGATCCGCGTCAACGGATCGCCGCAACATTTCTGCAATCGGGGCGGGCCCGGGGGCGGGTCGCCCCGGGACTCGTTGACGAACGTCACCGATGCCGATTACGTTCGAGATAAGTACGCCGGTCCGCATACCGAACACATGTCGGTAGGCTTTCGACACAGGAGGCAGGGAGGCTCATGGCGAAGCTCGTCTCGCTTGCCGACGGCGTCGCGGAGCTGGTCCGCGACGGGGACACGGTGGCCCTGGAGGGATTCACCCACCTGATCCCGTTCGCCGCCGGCCACGAGATCATCCGGCAGGAGCGGCGCGACCTGACCCTGGTGCGGATGACCCCCGACGTCATCTACGACCAGCTCATCGGCGCCGGCTGCGCCCGCCGCCTGGTCTTCTCCTGGGGCGGTAACCCCGGCGTGGGCTCCCTGCACCGCTTCCGCGACGCCGTACAGAACTCCTGGCCCGTCCCGCTCGAGTTGGAGGAACACAGCCACGCCGGGATGGCCAACCGCTATGTCGCCGGTGCCTCCGGCCTGCCCTTCGCCGTGCTGCGTGGCTACACCGGCACCGACCTGCCCCGGCACACCGGCAACATCCGCAGCATCGACTGCCCGTTCACCGGGGAGACGCTGACCGCGGTCCCCGCGCTGAACCCCGACGTGACGGTGGTGCACGCCCAGCGTGCCGACCGCGCCGGCAACGTGCAGATGTGGGGCATCACCGGCGTGCAGAAGGAGGCGGTGCTGGCCGCCCGCCGGTCCCTGGTCACCGTCGAGGAGATCGTCGACGAGCTGACCCCGGTACCGGGCCAGGTCGTGCTGCCGGGCTGGGCGGTGACCGCCGTGGCGCACGTTCCCGGCGGCGCCCATCCCTCCTACGCCCAGGGCTACTCGGTGCGGGACAACGCCTTCTACGTGGCCTGGGACGAGATCAGCCGGGACCGGGACACGTTCCAGCGGTGGATCGACCAGCACGTGCACAAGGCGGAGGTGCAGGCATGAGCGAGCGTCAGTACACCGCCGACGAGATGATGACGGTGGCGGCCGCCCGACAGCTGCGCGACGGCACCGCCTGCTTCGTCGGGATCGGCCTGCCCAGCACCGCGGCGAACCTGGCCCGCGCCACCCACGCGCCCGAACTGGTGCTGATCTACGAGTCCGGTTGTCTCGGTGCCAAGCCCGACCGGCTACCGCTGTCCATCGGTGATGGTGTCCTGGCCGACACCGCCGACGCGGTGATCCCGGTGCCCGAGGTGTTCAACTACTGGCTGCAACCCGGGCGCATCGACGTCGGCTTCCTCGGCGCCGCGCAGCTCGACCGGTACGGCAACATCAACACCACGGTCATCGGTGGCGACTACACCGACCCGAAGGTGCGCCTGCCCGGTGCCGGTGGCGCTCCCGAGATCGCCGCCTCCTGCGGCGAGGTGGTGGTGATCGTCCGGCAGAGCCGACGTACCTTCACCGAACGCGTCGACTTCGTCACCTCGGTCGGCTATGGCGCCGGCCCCGGCGATCGGGCCCGGCTCGGCCTGCGCGGCGGTGGACCCCGTACCGTCATCACCGACCTCGGCATCCTCGAGGCCGACCCGGACAGCTGCGAACTCACCCTCACCCGGCTGCATCCGGGCGTGACCGTCGAGCGGGCCCGCGAGGCCACCGGCTGGCCGCTCGCCGTCGCCCGGGATCTGAGCACCGTCGAGCCACCCACCGCCGAGGAACTCGCCGTGCTGCGCGCCCTCGAAGCGACCATGCGGGCGGCGGCGTGAACTGGCGCAGTCCGGCCACCGGGGGAGACGCGATCACCCTCCGGCTTACGCTCGGCTCCTTCGGGGCGCGGATAGTCGGAACGACTGACGGGGAGGAGCGGCCGTGACCCACGACGCCGAGCGGAAACTGATCCTGCCGAGCTACCGACGCGACGACGTCGACGCCCATCCGCCGCTGCTGAGTCCCGGCTACCGCTCGACCGTGGCGCGGGCACCGCAGCAGCCGTTGACCTACCTGCCGCAGCGGCTCACCGAGGTCACCGGCCCGCTGCTCGGCGAGGGCCGCCTCGGCGAACTGGACCACGACCTGACCCGCCAGCACGACGGTGAGCCGCTCGGGCAGCGGATCATCGTGCACGGCCGGGTCGTCGACGGCGACGGCCGCGCGGTGCCGCACACCCTGGTCGAGATCTGGCAGGCCAACGCCGCCGGCCGCTACCAGCACGCCGCCGACACCTGGCCGGCGCCGCTGGACCCGAACTTCACCGGCGTCGGGCGGGCCCTGACCGACGCCGACGGGCGGTACCACTTCGTCACCGTGCAGCCTGGCGCCTACCCATGGCGTAACCACGACAACGCCTGGCGGCCCGCGCACATCCACTTCTCCCTCTTCGGCCGGGCGTTCACCCAGCGGCTGGTGACCCAGATGTACTTCCCGGGCGATCCGCTGTTCTCCCAGGATCCGATCTTCAACTCGGTCCGCGACGAGCGGGCCAGACAGCGGATGGTGGCCCGCTACGACCACGCCGCGACCCGCCCCGAGTGGGCGCTGGCCTACGAGTTCGACATCGTGCTGCGGGGCCGGGAGGCCACCGTGTTCGAGGACGAGGACGACGATGAGTGAGCCGCTGGGCGTCACGCCCGCCCAGACCGTCGGGCCGTACCTGCACATCGGGCTGAGCTGGCCGGACGGGCCGTACGTGGTGCCGGAGGGCACGCCGGGGGCGTTCTGGCTGCGGGGCCGGATTGTCGACGGCACCGGCGCGGCCGTGGTCGACGCGATGGTGGAGAGCTGGCAGGCCGACCCCGACGGGCGCTTCGACCACCCCGACGATCCGCGTGGCGCCCGGCCGTCGGCGGTCCCCGGGTTCCGGGGTTTCGGCCGGTCCGAGACCGACACCGAGGGCCGGTACGCGTTGCACATCGTCAAGCCGGGGCCGCTGCCCACCTTCGACGGCGACACCGAGGCACCGCACCTGACCCTGTCGGTGTTCGGCCGAGGGCTGCTGCACCGCCTCGTCACCCGGGTCTACTTCTCCGGCGAGGCGGCCAACGCCACCGACCCGGTGCTGCGTACCGTCGACCCGCAGCGGCGTGACACGCTGCTGGCCCGGCCGGCCACGGACGGGTTCCAGTTCGACATCCGCCTTCAGGGAGAGCATGAGACCGTCTTCTTCGCCGTCTGAGGCACTGCTGCGCGGGCTCTCCGGCACCCCCGACGTCGACGCCGAACTCGGCGACCACGCCCTGCTGCGGGCGCTGCTGGACGCGGAGGCCGCCCTGGCCCGGGCCGGCGCCGACGTCGGGCTGCTGCCCGCCGAGGCCGCCGAGGAGATCGTCCGGCAGTGCCGCGTCGAGCGGTACGACCCGGCAGCTCTCGGTGCCGCGGCCGAGGCGGCCGGCAACCCCGTGGTCCCGCTGGTGCGGGAGCTGACCGCCGCGGTCGCCGAACCGGCCCGGCCGTGGGTGCATCACGGCGCCACCAGCCAGGACGTGCTCGACACCGCCCTGTCACTGGTGGCGGTCCGCGCCGCCGGTCCGCTGCTGCGGCACCTCGCCGACGCCGCCGACGCCGCCGCCCGGCTGGCCCGGGCCCACCGCGACACCCTGATGGCCGCCCGCACGCTCGGCCAGCAGGCCGCACCGACAACCTTCGGGCTCAAGGCCGCCGGCTGGCTGGTCGGCCTGGTCGAGGCGCGGACCCGGCTGACCCGGGCGTGCGCCGACCTGCCCGCACAACTCGGCGGGGCGGTGGGCACCCTCGCCGGCTACGGCGCGGCCGGGCCGGTGATGGTCGACAGGTTCGCCGCACACCTGGGCCTGGCGGCGAGCCCGTTGCCCTGGCACACCCGCCGTCAGCCCCTGCTCGACCTGGCCGCGGCCCTCGGTGGGCTGCTCGCCGCCACCGGCAAGATCGCCCTCGACGTGGGCCTGCTGGCGCAGACCGAGTTCGGCGAGGTGGCCGAGGGGGGCGCGGAGCGAGGCGGCTCCTCGGCGATGCCGCACAAGCGCAACCCGGTGGACTCGGTGCTGGTCACCGCCGCGGCCCGGCGCGGCCCCGGGCTCGTCGGCACGCTGTTCGCCGCCGCCGGCCAGGAACACGAGCGGGCCACCGGCGGCTGGCACGCCGAGTGGGAGCCCCTGCTCGACCTGACGCACCTGGTGGGAGGGGCGACCGCCCGTACCGCCCGGATGCTCGCCGGCCTCGACGTACGTCCGCGGCGGATGCGTGCCAACCTGGACGCCAGCGGCGGTCTGCTGCTCGCCGAGGCGGTCGCCGCCCGGCTGGCACCGGCCCTCGGCCGTGCCGCCGCCCACGACCTGGTCCGCCGTGCCGCCGCCCGGCCCGACTTCCGGGCGGCGCTGCTGGCCGAGGCGGACCTGCGCGCCCACCTGTCGGAATCGGACGTCGACGCCGCCCTCGACCCGGCCGGCTGGCTCGGCAGCGCCGGGCAGCTCATCGACCGCGCCCTTGACCTGCACCGTGAGGCGACGCGTGGCCCGGCCGCGACCACCGGACCGGACCGTGAGGCGCAGCGGTGACCGGCGGCCTGCACGTCACCGTCGACGGTCCGCCGGACGCGCCGGTGCTGCTGCTCGGTAGTTCCCTGGGCACCACGGGCGCGATGTGGCAGCCGCAGGTGGCGGCGCTGACCGAGCGCTACCGCGTGGTCCGCTACGACCATCTCGGCCACGGCGGTTCCGCGGTGCCGGCCGGGCCGTACACCATCGACCTGCTCGGCCGGAAGGTGCTGCGACTGCTGGACGCCCTGGGCGTGGCCCGGGTCCACTACGCCGGCCTCTCCCTCGGCGGGATGGTCGGCATGTGGCTGGCCGCGCACGCCGGCGAGCGGATCGACCGCCTCGCCCTGCTGTGCACCTCCGCGTCGCTCGGGCCGGCCGAGGGCTGGCGGGCCCGGGCCGCCACCGTCCGGGCCGGTCGGCTGGACAGCATCGCCGACGCGATCGTCGAACGCTGGTTCACCCCCGCCTTCGCCGCGAGGAATCCGGACACCGTCGCCGCGTACCGGAACATGCTGGTGGGCACCCCCGCCGCCGGGTACGCCGGCTGTTGCGAGGCGATCGCCGCGATGGACCTGCGTCCGGACCTGGCCGCCGTGCGCGCCCCGACGCTGGTGATCGGGGCCGCCGACGATCCGGCGACCCCGCCGGAGCAGGCCGCCGCCATCGCCGAGCGGATCCCCTCGGCCCGCCTGGTGGTGCTCGACGGCGCGGCGCACCTGGCCAACGTCGAGCAACCCGAGGCCGTCGCCCGACTGCTCGCGGAACACCTCGATCCGGAAGGCGTGGTGCCCAGATGACCGACCAGCAGCGGTACGAGGCCGGCATGGCGGTACGCCGGCAGGTGCTCGGCGACGCGCACGTCGACCGGGCCGTCGCCGGCACCGACGGGTTCACCACCGACTTCCAGGACCTGATCACCCGCTACGCCTGGGGTGAGATCTGGACCCGGGAAGGGCTGGACCGACGGACCCGCAGCTGCGTCACCCTCGCCGTGCTGGCCACCCTGCACCACGACGAGGAACTGGCCATGCACGTACGCGCCGCCCTGCGCAACGGCCTCACCCCCGACGAGGTGAAGGAGGTGCTGCTCCAGGTGGCCGTCTACGCCGGCGTCCCGGCGGCGAACCGGGCGTTCAAGGTGGCCCAGGAGACGCTGCGGCAGGAGGGCCGGTGACCGACGAGGCGACGGCTCGACCCGGCGAGTTCGTCCAGTCGCTGGAACGCGGGCTCGCGGTGATCCGGGCCTTCGACGCCGAACACCCGCAGCTCACCCTCAGCGAGGTGGCCCGCAACACCGGGCTGACCCGGGCCGCGGCTCGACGCTTCCTGCTCACCCTCGTCGAACTCGGCTACGTACGCACCGACGGGCGGCTGTTCTCGCTGCGTCCGCGCATCCTCGACCTCGGCTACGCCTACCTGTCCAGCCTGAGCCTGCCGGAGGTGGCGCAGCCGCACATGGAGGCGCTGGTGGCGCAGGTGCACGAGTCCTGCTCCGTGTCGGTGCTCGACGGCGACGAGGTCGTCTACGTCGCCCGGGTGCCCACCAAGCGGATCATGACGGTGGGGATCAGTGTCGGCACCCGGTTCCCCGCGTACGCGACATCGATGGGTCGGGTGCTGCTCGCCGCGCAGCCGGCCCGATGGCTCGACGACTATCTCGCCACGGCGCAGCTACGCCCGCTGACCCGACGAACCGTGACCGACCCGGCCAAGCTGCGCGGCCTCCTGACGAAGATCGCCAGCCAGGGGTACGCCCTGGTCGACCAGGAGTTGGAGGAGGGGCTGCGGTCACTGGCCGCGCCGATCCACGGCGACAACGGTTCGGTGGTGGCCGCGGTGAACGTCTCCGCCCACGCCAGCCGCGGCTCGTTCGAGATGATCCGCAAGGAGCTGCTGCCGCCGTTGCTGGCCACCGCCAGGCGCATCGAGGAGGACCTGGGCGCCGGTCCCGGCCGCTGAGCCCGGCTTCGCGGCCTGCGCGAATCGGCCCGGGACGGTCCGTCGGCGTACCACCATGTGGGGGGCGACGAACGGGGGGCGGGGTGCGCGAGCTGCTGCTGGTCATCACGCTGGGCGTCGTCGTGGTGGTCGGCACCACCGTCGGCGGCCGCTACCGGGTCGCCCCGCCGGTGCTGCTCATCTGCCTGGGTGCCCTGGTGGCGCTGCTGCCCCCGTTCTCGCACGTGGTCCTCGCGCCCGAGGTGGTCCTGCTGCTGTTCCTGCCGGCGATCCTCTACCGGGAGAGCCTGGTCGTCAGCCTGCGGGAGATCAGGGCGAACATCGTGGTCATCGCGTTGCTGGCGATCGGTCTGGTCGGGGTCACGATGGTCACGGTGTCGCTGGTCGTGCAGCGCTTCGGTGTGGACCCGGCGGTGGCCTGGGTGCTCGGCGCGGTGCTCGCCCCGACCGACGCCGCGGCGGTGGCCGGGCTGGCCAAGCGGATGCCCCGTCGCCTGCTGACCACCCTGCGCGCGGAGAGCCTGGTCAACGACGGCACCGCCCTGGTGCTGTTCGCCATCGCGCTCGGTCTGCTGGGCGGGGGTGCCGCACCGAGCGCCTTCGAACTCGTCGAGCGGATCGGCCTGTCCTTCCTCGGTGGCATCGCCGCCGGCATGGTGGTCGGCACGGTGGTGATCCTGATCCGCAAGCGCATCGACGACCCGCTGCGAGAGGGCGCACTGAGTGTGCTCACCCCGTTCACCGCCTTCTTCCTCGCCGACAGCATCCACGAGAGCGGAGTGCTCGCGGTGGTGGTGGCCGGCCTGATGCTCTCCTACGCCAGCCCTCGGGTGATCCGGGCCCGGTCCCGGATCCTCGCGCTGTCGTTCTGGGACCTGACCACCTTCCTCATCAACGGGGGACTCTTCGTGCTGGTGGGCATGCAGATCCCCCGGGCGGTGCGGAACGTCACGAGCGTCTCCCTGGGCCGGGCCGTCGTGATCGCGCTGGTGGTGGCCGGGGTGCTGGTGCTGGTGCGGATGCTCTGGCTGCACATGATCGCCGCCGTGGCCCGGCTCGATCGGCGCGAGTCACAGCTCGCCCGCCAGGTCAACTGGCGGGTGCGTACGGTGGCCGGCTGGGCCGGTTTCCGAGGGGCCGTCTCCCTGGCGGCGGCGCTCGCCGTGCCGTTGACCGCGCGGGACGGCAGCCCGGTACCGGAACGTGACCTGATCATCTTTGGTGTCGCCACGGTGATCCTGGTGACCATGCTGGTGCAGGGCACCACCCTGCCGTTCCTGCTGACCTGGGCCGGGTTGCGCGGCGACCCGGAACGGGTCGCGGAGTCACGGCAGGCGCAGGTGACCGCCACCCAGGCCACCCTCGACGCGTTGCCCGACCTCGCCGACCGGGTGGGTGCGGAGGCGGAGATCCTGCACCGGCTCCGGGCCGAGTACGCGGGTCATCTGAACGCGATGCAGGCCGAGCCGGAGGACGAATCGTTGACCGCCCGGGAGGTCGAGCGTCAACTGCGGCTGGCCGCCCTCGAACACAAGCGACGTGAGATCACCGCGATGCGTGACCGGCGGGAGATCGACGACACCGTGTTGCAGGAGTTGCAGGCCCGCCTCGACGTCGAGGAGATCCGCCTGCTCGGCCCGATGCCGTCCGAGTGACGGTGGAACGGCGGCTCGACGCCGACGCCGGCACCGCTCACCCGGTGGCGGTGGCCGCGCCGCCGGCGGGCAGCGCGAGCGCGACCGTGAGGTCGAGCAGACTACGCGGATCGGTGAGCCGGTCACCGTAGATCTGACGCAGCTGACCCATCCGGTAGCGCACGGTCTGCGGGTGGACGAAGAGGTCGGCGGCGACGTCGTCGCGCCGTCCCTGGTGCAGCAGCCAGGACCGCAGCGTCTCGGTGAGCCGCTCGGCGGTGGCGGCGGGCAGCGCGGCGAGGGGTTGCAGCACCCTGGTGCGCAGGTCGGCGAGCGCCTCGACGTCGGCGCTGAGCAGCAACTCGGCCAGATGCGCCTCGGTGTCCAGGGGCTCGCCGTCGGTGGGCTGGGCGATACCGAGGGCGACCACCCGGACCACCCGCCGGTACGAGGAAGTGACCCGGGCCCAGGGACGACAGGGCCCCAGCACCGCGCGGCGGCCGTGCAGCACCCGGGCGAGCTGCCGCCGCCGGTCGCCGTGCATGTCCGGTACGAGCAGCACCGCCGTCTCCTCGCCGGGCTCCCCGGCCGGCAGCTCCTCGCTGCTCTCCAGGGTGTGTTCGGCCAGCAGGGCGAGCGCCCCGCGCAGCTTCGCCTGCGGCAGCAGCACCACGGTGAGGGTCTGCGGCACCGGCCAGTCGGCCCGCTCGGCGCTGCGCAGCAGCACGTCCTCCGCCTCACCGGCGAGCAACTGCTGGGTGAGCCGTTCCAGGTTCCGCCGCCGGGCCCGGCCCACGCTCGCCAACTCGTCGGCGTGCCCGGCGACACTCGCGGCGGACAACTCGTCGATGTAGGCGAACATCAACTCGGCGAACTCGGCCACCGTGGCGGCGGGCAGCCCGGTCGCCACGGTGGCGGCGGCCAGCTCCCGCCAGGAGACCCGGGCACCCACCCGGTACGCGGCCAGCAGCGCGTCCACGCTGCGGCCCGACCGGGCCTCGCCGCTACCCAGCGCGTACGCGGCCTCCAGCGCCGGGACCAGCGGGGTGCTCGGATCGCTGGCCTGCGTACGGTCGGCGGTCTGGGACTGTTCGAGCAGTTGCAGGAAGGTGCCCAGCGCGATCTGCACCGCGTTCTCTATCTTGTCCCGCATCTGGCCGGTCAGGGTGCCGGAGTAGCTGGGCACCTCGCCGGTGATCGCGGTGACGGTCTGCCCGGCGACCAGCGGTAGCCGGTCGCGCAGTTCGCGGGCCACCCGCTGGTCCAGTTCGATGCGGGCCGCCCGATTGGTCGTTCCGGATGGTTCCGCCACGGTTGTTCTCTCCGCACAAAAGGGGTGGATCGCTTTACCTTCGCAGACCAAGAGTTTATGCCAGCGGGCCGCGACCATCGTCTTATGACCGCCACCGTCCCGCCACCGGACACGAGATCTTTTCGGCGCCGCCTGTGGCGGCTCGCCGAGACGGTGACCACGCCGGTGCTGCCCAGCGACTACCTCGACCTGGTCGCGCCGCTACGCGCCGGTGCCGAACTGCGCGGCCGTATCGTCGCCGTGCACCCGGAAACCCCGGACGCGGCGACCCTGGTGATCCAGCCCGGCCGCAGCTGGCGCGGGCATGTCCCCGGCCAGTACGTCCGGCTCGGTGTCGACGTCGACGGGGTGCGCCAGTGGCGCGCCTACTCGGTCACCTCGGCCCCCGGCCGGCGCACCGACCCCATCTCGGTGACGGTGAAGGCGATCCCCGACGGCGTGGTCAGCAACCATCTGGTCCGCCGGCTGCGGCCGGGCACGATCGTGCAGCTCGACCAGGCGCGCGGCGACTTCGTGCTGCCGGAGCGGGCGCCGTCGCGGGTGCTGTTCCTCACCGCGGGCAGCGGCATCACCCCGGTGGCCGGGATGTTGCGCTCGGGGGCCCTGGCCGGCAGCGACGTGGTGCTCGTGCACTCGGCGCCCACCGCCGCGGACGTGGTCTTCGGCGCGGAGCTGCGCGGCCTCGCCGAGCGCGGTGCCATCCGCCTGGTCGAGCGGCACACCGAGGTCGAGGGCCTGCTGAACGTGGCCGAACTCGACACCCTGGTCCCGGACCACCTGGAGCGCCAGACCTGGGCGTGCGGCCCGCTCGGGCTGCTCGACGCAGCGGAGGAGCACTGGTCGGCCCGCGGCCACGCCGCGCGGTTGCACACCGAGCGGTTCCGCCCCACGGTGATCACCGCCGGTGACGGCGGCACCGTCACCTTCACCCGTTCGTCGGTGACCGTCGAGGCCGCCGGCGCCACTCCGCTGCTGGATGCCGGCGAGAACGCCGGGGTGCTGATGCCGTCGGGCTGCCGGATGGGCATCTGCTTCGGCTGCGTGCTGCCGCTGCGCCAGGGCGCGGTGCGCGACCTGCGCAACGGCCAGCTCACCACCGCCCTGCCGGGCGACGGCGTACGCGTGCAGACCTGCGTGTCTGCCGCCGCCGGCCCGTGTGAACTCGAGATCTGATCGGAGACCGACCGACGTGACCGTGATCCAGAAGAAGGCCGTAAACCCGATCGCCCACCTCACCGCCGAGGACATCGAGACCCTCGGCAAGGAACTCGACGCCATCCGGGAACGGGTCATCGCCTCCCGGGGCGAGCGGGACGCCGCGTACATCCGCAAGGTCATCTCGACCCAGCGGAAGTTGGAGATCGGCAGCCGGGTGGTGCTGCTGTTCTCGCTGTTTCCCCCGGCGTGGATCGTCGGCACCGCCGGGCTGTCGGTGGCGAAGATCCTGGAGAACATGGAGATCGGGCACAACGTCCTGCACGGTCAGTGGGACTGGATGCGCGATCCGAAGATCCACTCGACCAGCTGGGAGTGGGACCACGTCGCCCCGGCCGACCAGTGGAAGCAGTCGCACAACGAGCTGCACCACCGGTTCACGAACGTGGTCGGCAAGGACAACGACCTCGGCTACGGCATCATGCGGGTCGACGAGGACCAGCCCTGGCACCCGGCCCACCTGGGGCAGCCGCTCTACAACTTCCTCAACGCCTGCTTCTTCGAGTACGGCATCGCCGCGTACGACCTCGACCTGGGCAACAAGCTGAAGAACGGCGGGCACAAGGATCCCGAGTTCCGGCGCCGGGTCCGCGCGGTCGGCCGGAAGATCCGCCGCCAGTTCCTCAAGGACTACCTGCTGTTCCCGGTGCTGTCCGGCCCGTCGGTCCTGCACACCCTGGCCGCCAACTTCACCGCGAACCTGGTCCGCAACCTGTGGAGCCACTCGGTCATCATGTGTGGGCACTTCCCGGAGGGGGTGGAGACCTTCGAGAAGACCTCGATCGAGGGGGAGACCCGGGGGGAGTGGTACGTGCGGCAGATGCTCGGCTCGGCCAACATCAGCGGCAGCCGGCTGATGCACATCATGACCGGCAATCTGTCCTTCCAGATCGAGCACCACCTCTTTCCCGACCTGCCGAGCAACCGCTACCAGGAGATCGCGCCGGAGGTGCGGGCGCTGTTCGACAGGTACGGGCTGAAGTACACCACCGGCTCGCTGCCCCGGCAGGTCTTCTCCGCATGGCGGAAGGTCTTCCGGCTCGCCCTGCCGAACCGCCGCCAGCCGGCACCGCCGGTCACCCCGCTCGACGACTCCGCCGACCATCCCACCCCGGCCCTCGTCGCCGCCTGACCACCCGGCAGGCCCCCGCTGCCGCCGGACCTACGTCCTACTGCTCGCCGTCGATCACGTCGGTGTCGCCGTCGTGGGTGTACGTCACCGGCGGGTGCTCGTCCGGCAGCGGGGTCTGCGCCGGATTGTGATGCGGGTCGCCGTCCGGGGAGAACAGCACCGGGTCGGTCTTCGCGCTCTTCTCGCGCTCTTCCTCCGGCTCGGTCACGACCGGCTCCTCACCTCGGGGTCACTGCCCTCCGACGCTACGTGCGGCGGGACGCACCCGGCCCCGACCGGGCGGCACTTCCACCCGATCGGGGCTGGTCGGCGTCACGGTCGCAGCAGCACGGGGCCCGCGTCGATCCGGGTCCGGAACAGGGCGTACGGCTTGCGACGCAGGTCCCGGCCGCGGTTGAACGGCGGCTGCCGGTGCACCTGGTTGGCGATGATGTAGAGGTGCCGACTGGTGGCCACGCTGAGCGTGTCGGGCCAGAGCAGCCGGGCGTCGTGCACCACGGTCTCGTACTCGCCGTCGGGGCGCCGCCGCAGCACCGCGTTGTGCTCGTAGTTGGTCAGGTAGAGCCGGCCGGCGTCGTCGGACTCCAGGCCGTCGGCACCGCCGCCCTTGTCGCCCTCGTCGATCACCGTCGCGGCGACCGCCGCGTCATCCAGCGCACGGTCGGCCAGCGCGTCCGTGGCGACGCTGTACCAGCGGCGGGTGGCGAGGGCGCAGTAGTACAGCCGGGCGCCGTCGGCGGAGATCGCGATGCCGTCGGCACCTACGCCCACCGGCTGCGGGGGAGCGTCCGGAGGGCGGACCAGGAACGGGCGTCCCTCGACCACCGGCCGGAAGTCCGCCAGCGGTGCGGCCTTGGTGGACGGGTGGTCGTTGAGGCGCCGCCATGAGGACCCGCTGGCCAGGTCGACCACGATGATGGCGTTGGGGGCACCATCGGCGGAGTCGGTGAGGTACGCGATGCCGGCTTCCCCGCGACGCAGGTCGAAGCGCACGTCGTTGAGGTACGAGGTGGGCAGCACCACGTCGGGCGGGAAGGTGATGACCTGGGCGACGGTGTCGGTTCTCAGGTCCACCCGGACCAGTTTCGGCCCGCCGGGAGAGGTCGGCTGGAACATCGGGCTGCCCGTGTCGAGCACCCAGAGCCGGTCGGCCGGGTCGACCACCACGCTCTGCACCGACACGAACGCCGACGGGTCGTCGTCGCCGGACGGTGTGTTCCACGCCAGGTCGGGGAAGGGGACCTCGCGCCCGCGCCGCAGCTCCACCACTGTCGCGGGCACCTCGTCACCCCATCGGGGGAAGTTGACGAAGATCCGGCCACGGTGCGAGACGGTCACCCCGGTGGGCATCGGGCCCCAAAACCGGTGTACCACTTCCAGCGTGCCGACCGGTTCGTCGGTGGGTAGTGCCTTTCGCATCCTTCGACCTCCCGTCGCACACAGGGATCAACTGATCTCTCTACGTCTATCGTCTCAAAGCGGACGACGTACGCGACAGGGTCGTCGCCCATCCGACCCGCAAGCGGTGGGAGGGCCATTCGTCACCCAACCGTCATGTGTCCGCGCGGTGCCCGCCACCTGCCCCCGGCAGGGTGGGACCCCGACCCCTCCGACCTGGGAAGGAGCACGCCATGGCCGTCGTACTGGATGACCATCTGGTCACCCTGACCTGTGACAACTGCGGTGACACGGTCGCCGGGCCGCGGATGGCCTCCGACGCGGAGGTGGTCTGGCCGTTGGTGTCCGAGCACGGCTGGAGCGGTTCCCCGTTGGCTCACGGACCGCACCGCTGCGCGCACTGCACCGAGCTCGGTCCCGCCGCTGCCGGTGTGCCCGGTGGCATCCTCGGCATCGAGCACCTCGGAGCCGTCACCGTGGTGACCGTCGCCGGCGACGTCGACGTCGACACCGGTGACACCCTGGGCATCGCGTTGCGGCACGCCGCTGACATGGGCGGGCATGTCCTGGTGGACCTCGGTCGGACCGACCTGCTCGACTCCACCGCACTCGGGCTGCTCGTCCGCGCCCACCGGCACGCCGCCGAGCGCGGCGCACTGCTCTGCGTGGCGTCGAGGTCACCGCTGATCCGTCAGGTGCTCCGGGTCACCCGGCTGGACGAGGTGTTCCCGGTCGCGGACACCCGCGCCGACGCGCTCGCCCGGCTCCAGGGCCGCGCGGCGGGTGCGGACGCCGCCGAGTAGCCGACGATGCCGGGCCCGGCCCGTGCGTGATTCGGGCGGTCAGTTCGTTGTCGACGACGCGCAAACGGTTCGTCGGGTTCGGCTCGTCCACGGCGCCGGTGCCGGGCACCGTGGACGAGCCGAGGCTCAGTGGCGCCCGCGCCGGTGACCGGCCAGCCGTAGCGCGTTGCAGACGTCCGTCACACCCTCGACGTCCCACGCCAACTCGCCGGCCGCCCGTCGGGTCTCGGCGCTGGCGACCAGGCCGGTGAGGATCACGACCCGGTTCTGCACCATCACCGTGATCTGCTGCCGGCGGGTCGACCAGTCCGCGCTGAGCCGCTGGGCGACCAGAGCGGCGAGCCGGACATCCTCGTCGTGGTGCTGCGGCTCGTCCCACAGCGCGCGGAAGGAGTGATCGTCGGGCATCGGCCAGGGCCACGGCATCACCACAGCGGTCTCCTTCGTCGTTGACGCCGGCGACCCGACGCGCCGTCCCGATCGACCACCACCTTGCGCAACGACCTTGGAGTCGACCGCACGGTTGGATGACAGTTGGATGACAGTCACCACCGAACGGTGGAAGCTCAGCCTGGTCGGCCAGCCTGGCGGAGCATCTCGTCGGTTTCGGGGTCCGGCATGAGCTGCCGAACCTCCTGCGCGCACCGGCAGGCGACGGCGATCTTGGCGGCCCAGGCCAGCGCCTCCTCGCGTTCTGCCACGTCGACGACCACGAATCCGCCGATGACCTCCTTGGTCTCCGGGTACGGGCCGTCGGTCACCAGCCCGTCCGTGCCCACGACGCTGGCCCGCTGCCGCTGTAGTCCGGCGCCGAACACGAACACCCCGGCGTTCACGGCCTCCTGGGTCACCGCGTGCGCCGCCCTGCCCACGTCGGGCCAGTCCTCGTCGGGGATGTGGTCCATCGCGCCGTCGTTGAACGAGATCAAGTACCGGGCCATCGCAGAACTCCCTTGTCCCGGCGGCCCCTCCGGCCGCCTCTCACCTGATCCACGAGCGACCCGCCGCCCATCGGACAAGGTGCCGGACGATTTTCCCACCGGTCAGCCGGCGAGCTGGTCGCGACGGCGGGTGAGATAGGCCTGCTCGGCGGGGTTGCCGGCGAGACCGATGGCCCGGTCGTACGCCGTCCGTGAGTCGCCGTCACGTCCGAGCCGCCGCAGCAGGTCGGCGCGGACGGCGTGGAAGGCGTGGTAGCCGTCGAGGGCCTCGCCGAGCGCGTCGATCTCCGCGAGCCCGACCTCGGGGCCGTGGACCTCGGCGACCGCGACGGCCCGGTTGAGCCACACGACCGGCGAGGGATCGAGCTGCGCCAGGCTGCCGTAGAGCGCCACCAGGGTGGACCAGTCGGTGTCGCGGCTGGTGGGCGCGTTCGTGTGGACCGCGTTGATCGCCGCCTGCACCTGGTAGCGCCCGGGTGCGGCACCGCCGGCCGTCATCACCTTGATCCGTTCGCCGAGCAGCGCGTTGCCCTCGGCGATCCGGATGCGATCCCAGACGCTGCGGTCCTGCTCGTCGAGGGTCACCAGTTCCCCGGTGGCGGACACACGCGCCGGTCGCCGGGCATCGGTGAGCAGCATCAGCGCGAGCAGGCCGGCCACCTCGCCGTCGTCCGGCAGGAGGGTCCGCAGCAGCCGGCCCAGGCGGATCGCCTCGTCGGTGAGGTCGACGCGCAGCGGCTCGGTTCCCTGCCCGGGCAGGTAGCCCTCGTTGAAGACGAGATAGACGACGGCGAGCACACCGGCGAGCCGCTCGTGGATGTCGTCGGCCGAGGGCACCCGGTAGGGAATGCCCGCCGCCTTGATCTTCGCCTTGGCGCGGGTGATCCGTCGGGCCATCGCGGGCTCCTGCACCAGGAAGGCACGGGCGATCTCGCCGACGGTGAGGCCGCCGAGCAGGCGCAGGGTGAGCGCCACCCGAGCCTCCATCGCCAGCGCCGGGTGGCAGCAGGTGAAGACCAGCCGGAGCCGGTCGTCCTCGACCGGGCCGGTCGGCTCGGCCGGGGTGTCGTCGTACGCGATCCTGGCCGCCCGGTGCCTGGCGTCGCGCTGCGAGTCCCGCCGGAGTCGATCGATCGCCTTGCGGGTCGCGGTGGTGACGAGCCAACCGCCGGGATTGGGTGGTACGCCGTCGCGCGGCCACCGCTCCACGGCCGCCACGAACGCCTCGGCCGCCGCTTCCTCGGCGACATCGAGGTCACCGAAACGGCGGGCGAGGCCGGCGACCACCCGCGCCCACTCCTCCCGGTGGGCACGGGTGATCGCCTGCTCAACGGGCAGACCGGGCACGGCTCACCCAGTGCTCGGACGCAACTCCACGAACGGCCACGCCGTTCGGCACCGTCCCGCAGGATCCCGTCACGGCAGCCGGGTGGCCGGCGGGCCGGGGTCGGCGGGCAGTTGTCGTACGGTGTCGCCTTCCTTGATCGTCGCACCGACGACCACCCGGGCGTTGAGACCGCGAAGGCGCAGTTGCTGGCCCTCCTCGCTCCAGACGATCTTGTGGGCGTCGCGCCCGAACCGGGCGGCGAACTTGGCACAACCGTTGTGCGGCTGGTCGGTCACCTCGATGACGGCCTGGTCACCGATCGCCAGGCGGGTACCGGCTGGCAGGGCGTCGAAGCTCAGGTCGAGATCGACGTAGAGCTGATCACCGGCGAGTGCCCAGGAGTCCCGGTCGGGACCGGCGATCAGCTCGACGAATCGGGAGTTGATGACGTTCAGCTGCATGTCGGGGTGCGGTGATCGGTCGGTCGTCCGTGAGCTGGGCCGTTGACTCCAGCTGTCGCCGACCAGCCCGACGGTGGTGTCCAGCTCGGCCTGGGACAGCACCTCCCGGACGTCGACGGCCGGCCGGCGGACGGCCAGTGCCAGGGTGCCGACGCCTCGGGGGGAGCGCCGCACGAGGTGCAGACCTGCCACGATCTCATCCATGGAGCGGTGGCGTACGGTGATGGAGTTCGTCACGCTCTGACTGTGCCCGACGCGCGCCAGCGGAGTCCAAGCTGTTTTCGAAGCGCGAGACCCGAACGAGGAACTGTCTCCTCGCCGGACCACGCCCTTCGCGGCAGTGGCCGCCATGAGCGGACGTCTGTCGCCGGTCAGGGGCGGTTGCGCTGGGCGCGGTAGCGGGAGATCAGGGCTGCGGTGGACGAGTCCAGTTCGGTCAGGTCGGCCGCCTCGCCGGTGAGCAGCGGCGCGAGCTGATTGGCCATCACCTTGCCCAGCTCGACACCCCACTGGTCGAACGGGTTGATGTCCCAGATCGCACCCTCGGTGAACACGATGTGCTCGTAGAGGGCGACCAGTTGGCCGAGCGTGGCCGGAGTGAGGCGGTCGGCCACGATCGACGTGGTCGGGTGGTTGCCGGCCATCACCTTGTGGGGCACGAGGTCGGCGGCGGTACCCTCGGCCGCCACCTGCTCGGCGGTCCGGCCGAAGGCCAGCGCCGCGGTCTGGGCGAAGAAGTTCGACATGAACAGGTCGTGCATGTCGCCGATGTCGTGGTTGGGTTCGCTGAACCCGATGAAGTCCGCCGGCACCAGCCGGGTGCCCTGGTGCAGCAGCTGGTAGAAGGCGTGCTGGCCGTTGGTGCCGGGCTCGCCCCAGAAGATCTCCCCGGTGTCGTAGGACACCTGGCGACCGTCGGTGCGTACCGACTTGCCGTTGCTCTCCATGGTGAGCTGTTGCAGGTAGGCGGGGAACCGGTGCAGGTACTGCGAGTACGGCAGCACCGCGTGGGTCTGCGCGCCCAGGAAGTTGGTGTACCAGACGTTCAGCAGGCCGAGCAGCACCGGCGCGTTGGCGGCCGGCGGTGCGGTGCGGAAGTGCTCGTCCACGGCGTGGTAGCCGGCCAGCATCTCGTCGAAGCCGGCCGGCCCGATCGACAGCATCACCGACAGGCCCACCGCCGAGGGCAGCGAGTACCGACCGCCCACCCAGTCCCAGAAGCCGAACATGTTGGCCGGATCGATGCCGAAGTCCGACACCCGCTGGGCGTTGGTGCTGACCGCGACGAAGTGACGGGCCACCGCGTCGGCGTCGGCGTCGAGGCCGGCCAGCAGCCAGTGCCGGGCCTGCTCGGCGTTGGCCAGGGTCTCCTGGGTGGAGAAGGTCTTCGACACCACCACGAACAACGTGCTCGCCGGGTCCAGGTCGGCGACCGTGTCGTGGATGTCGGTGGGGTCGATGTTCGAGACGAATCGGCAACTCAGACCGACGTCGCGGTACGCCTTCAACGCCTCGTACGCCATCACCGGCCCCAGGTCGGAGCCGCCGATGCCGATGTTGACCACGGTGCGGATCCGCTCGCCGGTGTGCCCGCGCCACTGACCGGAGCGCACCTTCTCGGCGAACTCGGCCATCCGGCGCCGTACCGCGTGGACGTCCGTCGCCACGTCCTGCCCGTCCACGGTGAGGGCGGCGTCCGACGGCAGGCGCAGCGCGGTGTGCAGCACCGCGCGATCCTCGGTGCCGTTGATGTGGGCTCCGGCGAACATCGCGGCGATCCGATCGGTCAGCCCGACCCGCTCGGCCAGCGCGATCAGCAGGCGCAGCGTCTCGTCGGTGACCAGGTTCTTGCTGTAGTCGACGTAGAGGTCGGCCACCTCGACGGTCAACCGTCGGCCCCGGTCGTGATCGGTGGCGAACAGCTCACGCAGGTGGGTCCCGCGGAGCTCGTCGGCGTGCTTGCGCAGGGCCTGCCACTCGTCGGTGCTGGTGACGTCCGCAGCCATCGGATCGATCGTCTCCTCGCAGGATCGGGCACGTCGCCGGCCTCGTCCCGGCCGACGGTGACCAGACTGCCACACGAAGATCGGCTCGCCCGCCCGACACCACGACCGGTGCGACTCCGGCGCCACAGGGTGACGATCCGCACGTACCCGGGTGCGGTGGGCGAACGGCCGGCGAGTCCCCGGGGTCCGGTGCTTGCCGATCGCCGGGACAGGGCATGGTGGTGGCATGACGACACCGGCATCGAGCGCCCCCGCAGCTGTTGTCCCCGCAGCGACCGCCGCCTCCGGCGTACGGCAGACACTGCTGGTGCTCGGCGCCAGCGGCGACCTGACCGGACGCCTGCTGCTGCCCGGCCTGGGCCGGCTGCTGGCCACCGGTTCCGTGCCCGGATTGCGGCTGATCGGCAGCGGCATGGACGGCTGGGACGACGAGCGCTGGCGGCGCCGGGTGACCGACTCCTTCGGCGCCGTCGGCGCGGTCGGGCCGCTGGAGTCGGAGGTGATCCGCGAGTCGCGCTACGTGCCCGCCGACGTGACGCGCGAGGAGGACCTGCGGTCGCTGCTGAGCTGCTGCACCGGGCCGTTGGTGATCTTCTTCGCGCTGCCGCCGCTGGTGACCGCCCGGTCGGCCGCCGCGCTGGCCCGGATCGGGGTGCCACCCGGCACCCGGCTGATGCTGGAGAAGCCCTTCGGCGTCGATCGGATCTCGGCCCGCTCGCTCAACGAACTGCTGGCCACTCTGGTGCCGGAGAACCAGGTCCACCGGATCGACCACTTCCTCGGCAAGTCGACGGTGCTCAACCTGCTCGGCCTGCGCTTCGCCAACCGCATCTTCGAGCCGGTGCTCAACTCCGCACACGTGGCCTGCGTGGACATCGTCTTCGACGAGACCCTCGGCCTGGAAGGACGGGCGGGCTACTACGACGGTGCCGGCGCGTTGGTGGACATGGTGCAGTCGCACCTGCTCCAGGTGCTGGCCCTGCTGGCCATGGACCCGCCGCCGACCCTGCGGTCCGAGGAGGTGCGGGGACGCAAGGCGCAGGTGCTGCGGGCCACCCGGCTGTGGCGTGACGATCCGGTGGCCGCCAGCCGGCGGGGGAGGTACACCGCAGGGGAGATCGACGGTCGGCGGCTGCCGAACTACGCCGACGAGCCCGGCGTCGACCCGGCGCGGGGCACGGAGACGCTCGCGGAACTGGCGGTCACGGTGGACACCTGGCGCTGGGCGGGAGTGCCGTTCCGGCTGCGCTCGGGAAAGGCGATGGACGCGGTACGCAAGGAGGCGATCATCACCTTCAAGCAGCCGACCCGGGTACCCGACGGCCTGACCGGCTACGACCGGCCGGACCGGCTCCGGATCGGCTTCGGACCGGACCGGCTCGGCCTGGACCTCAACATCAACGGTCCGGGGAATCCCTTCGAACTGGAACAGGTGAACCTGACGGCGGCGTTCGGCCCCGGCGACCTGCCCGCGTACGGCGAGGTGCTGCGCGGCGCCTTCGAGGGTGATCCGACCCTGTCGGTCCGCGCCGACGTCGCCGAGGAGTGCTGGCGCATCGTGGAGCCGGTGCTGGCTGCCTGGAAGGCCGGTGCGGTGCCGCTGCAGGAGTACCGGGCGGGCTCCACCGGGCCGGCCGACTCGCTCATCGGTCCGGTGCCCGACGAAAGCTGAGCCCGACCCCGCACCTGGTGCGGCCCCGGCGGTTCACCGCCGGGGCCGCGTGGTGGTGGTGCGCTCGGATCAGCTGGTGGGGAAGTTGTCCGGGGTGCGGATGCGCTCGCGCATGAAGGCCCCGGAGGCGGTGAGCACCGAGGTGCCGGTGTAGGAGCTGCCGTTGCAGGTGCCCGGCCGCAACGCGGCGCTGCCCTCGGCCTTGTCGGAGAAGGTCCAGTTCGCGTAGCCGATCTTCAGCCGGTCGAGCAGGTCGAGCCACTGGGCGCTGCTGGTCAGGTCGACACCCCCGTCACCGGTGTAGTCCACCGTGCCGAACTCCGTGACGAACAGCGGCAGCCTGGCGGCGGCCCGCTCCACCTCGGCGCGGTAGTTGTCCTTGTGCGACGCGGCGTAGAAGTGGAACGCGTACATGACGTTGCTGGCGTTCACCGGGTTGTTGACGATCTCGGTGTGGTTGGCGCCCTCGGAGACACCCAGCGAAGACCAGGCGCGGGTGCCCACGATGACCACCGCGTCCGGGTCGTTGGCCCGGATCACCGGGATCACCTGGTCGGCGTAGTTCTTGATGGTCGACCAGCTCACCCCGTTGGGTTCGTTGGCGATCTCATAGATCACGTTGTTCTTCGCGGCGTGCCGGGCGGAGACGGCGGCGAAGAAGGTCTTGGCCCGCTCCAGATTGAACATCGGGTCACCCGGGGTGAGCAGGTGGAAGTCGATCATCGCGTACATGCCGCGCCGGGTGGCCTCCTCGACCAGGTTGTTGACCCGGTTGGTGAAGCCCGCGGGGTCGGTCTCGTAGCCCTGCTCCTGCACGTACATCGCGATGCGGAACAGGTCGGCGCGCCAGTCGGTGGCGAGCGCGTCGAGGGAGGCGTTGTTGTAACAGTTCCCGAACCACTGGATGCCGTGGCTGCTCATGCCGCGCAGTTGGATCGGCCGGCCGTACTGGTTGCAGAGGTTGACACCGCACACCCGCAGCTGCCCGTTGATGGCCACCGGAGTCTGACCGGCGGGCGGGGGCGTGGTGGGCGGGGGCGTGGTGGGCGGCGGCGTCGTGGGCGGGGGAGTGGTCGGCGTGGTCGAGCCCGTGCACACCGTGCCGTTGAGCGTGAACGAACTCGGTGCCGGGTTGGCGCCGGTGAAACTGCCGTTGAAGCCGATGTTGGTGCTGGCTCCGGTGCCGAGCGAACCGTTCCAGCTCGCGCTCCGTGCGGTGACGGAGCTGCCGCTCTGGCTCCAGGTGGCCGACCAGCCCTGGGTGAGCCGTTGGCCGCTGTCGGGGAAGCTGAAGCCGAGTGTCCAGCCGTTGACCGGGTCGCCGAGGTTGGTGACGCTGACGCTCGCGGTGAACCCGCCGGACCAGCTGTTCGTCGTGTAGGTCACGGAGCAGCCGGTCGCGGCCATCGCGTTGGCGGTGGGCAGGACCGTCAACGCGCCGAGGGTCAACGCGCCGACGGCGCCGGCCGCGACCAGCAGGCGCCGCAGGCGGCGTGGAGGTTGCTTCATGGTGGACCGTCGCAATCTGGTCGTGGTGGTGGTACGGCACTCCGGCGGCAGTGGACGAGGAGGCCGGGAGCGCTCCCACAGCAGCCTACGACGGGTCGAAACCAGAACGCAATATTTCGATACATCGAAACGATCGATCAACTGTGGCCCCGGAACACGTTCCGGGGCCACAGATGGGCGGGGTCCGACTCAGTCCTCGCCAGCGGCGCGTCGCCGGTCCGCCTCGGCATCGGCCGCGCCGACGGGGGTCGGATCGGAGTCCCGGTCTGCCGGGGTCAGATCGATGTCGGCGCCGGCTCGTGCGGCGTCGGCCGCCGCGTCGTCCGCGCTGACCAACTCGGTGCCGGTGTCGCCGTCTTCGTCGACCAGCTTGCCGGTCCCGGTCATTGCGATCGGCGTGTACCTCGGGTCGGTCGTCATCTCGTCCTCCTCTGCGTCTCCGACAGGTACCCGCCGCGCGACGTCGGCACACCGGTCAACCCACGCACGAGGTCCGTCAACTGGATGGCCGGGGAGTCGATGGCGTCCGGACTTGCGCTGCTCACTAACCTGACCCTGATCATCGGCCAGGTAACCTCTCGACTTCGACAAGGGCATCAGATGAGTGACAGCCACCCTCCGTACGGTGGGCAACAGCCGGATCCGAACGCCGCCCCCTGGGGCACACCACCCGGCTCTCCGGTCGGCCCGCCGGGCTCGCCGGTCGCCCCGGCCGGCTACCCCTCGCCGTACGGGGCGCCGGTGCCGCCGCCACCGTCCTACGGGCCGCAGCCGACGAAGTCCTCGAACAAGGGCCTCTGGCTCGGTCTGGGCATCGGTGCCGCCGTGATGGCGGTGCTCGTCGCCTGTGGCGGAGTGATCGGTTTCTTCGTGCTGGCCGGCGACGACGAGGGGGAGCCGGTCGCCGGGCAGCGCAGCGAGGCGCCCGTCGTCCCGACCGACGCGCCGTCGATCGTTCCCCCCGCCGAGCAGCAGCCCGACAACAACAACGCGGTGACCGCCCGCAACTCCAGCGACATGTCCGCCGTGTGCGAAGGTAGCCCGATCCTCAACGCCGCGCCCTACACCGGGGCGAAGGGCACCAAGGTCTACACGTTCGCCAACTCGCCGGAGCGTCCGGAGTCCTGGCTGAGCAAGTCGGTGGGCTTCGACAAGCAGTACTACGCCAAGACCTCCGAGTGGGCGTCGGTCTCCGTCGTCGGCTGCCTCACCTTCGAGCAGGGCAGCGAGGGTACGCCCCGCAAGTGCCAGTACAAGGACCGCGACGACAAGCAGGTCACCGTCGACTACGTCTCCTCGCGTTACACGCTCACCTTCTACGCCGCCAGGACCGGCGAGAAGATCGGTGAGGGTGGGCGGGTCAACGCCCCGGCGGTGCGCTGCCCGAGCTTCATCTCCTACAACAAGGAGACCATGCGGGCGTACGCCCAGCCGGACAGCGGCGCCATCGAGCTGGCGCTGGACAAGTTCACCTCCTGAGTCACCGGCACCCGCGGCGGCGGGGCGGGCCGTGTCCGCCCCGCCGCCCGGTTGCGGGGCGGGTTCGCGCGCCGGGTGTTTCGGTGGCCGACGGTGGGGCATCTGACCACTGACCACTGTCGGTGGAGGGAGGCACTCCATGCCTGCGGGATCCAGTCCGAAGAGAGAACGGCAGTACGAACACATCAAGGCCAGCGCCAAGAAGCGCGGCGTGTCCACCGGCCGGGCCGAGGAGATCGCGGCACGTACGGTGAACAAGGAGCGGGCCCGTTCCGGTGAGGCGCGGACCGCGAGCCGATCGTCGATCGACGATGTCTCGTCGGGCCACCGAGGCGGCAAGCGTTCGCATCAAGGCGCCGGCGGGCGCACCAAGGAACAGCTGTACAACGAGGCGAAGAAGCGTGGCGTCAAGGGCCGCTCGTCGATGTCGAAGGCGGAACTGGAGCGGGCCCTGTCCCGCTGACGCGACGGCCCGCTGAGCCGACGGCCCGCCACGTACGAGAACGGGGTGGGCCGTCGCCCCGACGCGGCGTCGCTGTCGGAGCCGGCGGCTAACCTCTCGGCATGCCGCGATCGGTGATCTCAGGGGTGGACGATGGCTGACGCCGCCGACGTCCGCCGGTTGGCCCTGGCGCTACCGCACGCCGTGGAGATCGACAGTGACGGTTTCGACTTCCGGGTCGCGGACCAGGGCTTCGTCTGGTCCTATCCCGAGCGCCGACCGGGCAAGCCCCGCGTCATCCGGACCGACATCGCCGTGTTGTACGTCGGCGACGAGGCCGAGAAACAGGCACTGCTGCTCGGCGAACCGTCGCTGTTCTTCACCACGCCCGCCTACCACGGGCTGCCGCTGGTGATGGTGCGTCTGGCGGCGGTCACCGTCGAGCGGCTGGACGAGTTGATCACGGACGCGTGGCGGATGCGCGTGCCCGACCGGCTGCTCGCCGGCCCCGAGGAGGGCTCGGCCGACCGGGCTGCCCGCCCCTGACGGCGGGGGGGCGGGGGAGTTCCCCGTGCCAGCGCCCGTGCCGCGGACAGCGAGTCCACAACAGCCGGACCACACGGTGGGCGGGCTCGGGGTACCGTATTCTCGAACACGTTTGAAAATGTGGACGGGGGACGGCGATGGGCGCGACTCACTCCATTGCGGACGCGAAGCGGTCATCGCCGTCACCGGGCGGCGATCCCACCGGGCGGCAGCCGGCGAGCACGGCGGCTCTGCTGGGCCCTCACGCCCCGAGCTTCGCGGCCGTCGTGGTCCTGCAGGTCGTCGGCGCCGTCGCCGGACTGGCACCGCTGTTCGCGGTGATCGAGCTGGGCCGTGCCCTGGTGTCACCCGGCCCGGTCGACACCGAACGGGTGTGGACCGCCGTGGCCCTCGGTGCGACCGGTCTGTTCGTCCGGCTGGTGTTCACGGGTGCCTCGTCCGGGCTCGGTCACGTCCTCGACGGCAGGGTGCAGCTCTCGCTGCGCCGGGCACTGGCCCGTAGCCTCGGGCAGGCACCCATCGGTTGGCTCGCCCGCCGCCGCAGCGGCGAACTGGCGAGAGTGGTCGGTGACGACGTCGCCGCCGTGCACCCGTTCATCGCCCATGCTCCCGGCGAACTGGTCTCCGCCTTCGTCGTGCCGTTGGTGTCGCTCGCCTACCTGCTCACCGTCGACTGGCGACTCACTCTGATCACCCTGATCCCGGTGGCGCTGGCCCTCGCTCACGTGCCGCTGCTGATGACCGCGGCCCGTACCCGGGAGCAGCGGGACTTCGACGCGGCGATGGGCCGGATCGCCACCTCCGTCGTCGAGTTCGTGCAGGGCATCGCCGTGGTGAAGGCGTTCGGTGGCGCCGAGCGTGCGCACCACCGGTTCCGCACCGCCGCCGACGAGTTCGTCGACATCTTCACCCACTGGGTACGCGGTGTCTCCGCCGTCGCCGCCGGCATGCAGTTGGCGTTGTCGCCGCCCTTCGTGCTGCTGGTGGTGTTGATCGGCGGCACGATGCGGATCACCTCCGGTGACCTGGTGCCGGTGGACCTGCTGCCCTTCCTGCTGCTCGGGCTGGGACTCACCGCACCGGTCGCGGCCCTCGGCCACGGCTTCGACGACATGCAGGCCGCCGGCCGCGCGGTCGGCCGCATCCGCGAGGTCCTCGGGGTGGGGGTGCTGCCGCAGCCCGCGTGCCCGGCCACCCCGCAGGACAACCGGGTGGAGCTGCGCGACGTCCGGTTCGGCTACGACGACGGCCCCGAGGTGCTGCGCGGGATCGACCTGACGCTGGAGCCGGGCACGCTCACCGCGGTGGTCGGACCGTCCGGCAGCGGAAAGTCCACGCTCGGGCAACTGCTGCCCCGGTTCTTCGACCCGACGCACGGTTCGGTGCGCCTCGGCGGTGTCGACCTGCGTGACATCGACGCCAGGGAGCTCTACCGCCGGGTTTCCTTCGTCCTCCAGGACGTCCGGCTGCTGCGCGCGTCGGTCGCGGACAACATCGCGCTGGCGGTCCCGCACGCGACCGCCGAGCAGATCACGCGCGCCGCCCGGCTGGCGCACATCCACGAACGCATCCTCGCGTTGCCGAACGGCTACGAGACCGTACTCGGCCAGGACGCCACGCTCTCCGGCGGCGAGGCGCAACGCATCGCCATCGCGCGTGCCCTGGCCGCCGACCCGCCCGTCCTGGTGCTCGACGAGGCGACCGCCTTCGCCGACCCGAGGACCGATCAGGCCGTCCGGCAGACCCTGTCGACGCTGCGCGACCGGACCGTCCTGGTCATCGCCCACCGCCTGGAGACCGTCGCCGACGCCGACCAGGTCGTGCTGCTCGAGAACGGGGTGGTCGCGGCGCGGGGCAGACCGACCGACCTGCTCGCCCGGGACGGAACGTTCGCCGCGTTCTGGCGGACCCGGCAGGAGGACCTCTCCCGATGATCAGTCTGCTGTTGCGGGTGCTCGGCGACGAGTACGCCACGCCGATGCGTCGTACGGTCGCCCTGATGACGGTGACCGCGGTGCTGGAGGGCCTGCTCTACGCGTTGCTGGTGCCGGTGTTGCGGGCGCTGTTCGGGGACAACCCGTCGGATGCCGGGCCGTGGCTGGTCGCGTTCGCGGCCTCCGTCGCGGCCTACGCGGTGCTGCGCTACACCAGCGACCTGTCCGGCATGCGCGTCGGGACCACGATGCTGCGGGGCATGTACCACGGCCTCGGTGAACACCTGGCCCGGCTGCCCGTCGGCTGGTACGACGCCGCCCGGGTGGGCGAGGTGTCCGTGCTGGCCAGCCGGGGGCTGCTGACGGCGATGGGTGTGTCGGCGCACCTGCTCGGGCCGTTCATCTCCGCCTGCGTGACACCGCTGACGATCGTGGCCGTGATCGCCGTGTTCAACTGGCAACTCGGGCTGGCCGCGCTGGTGGCGGCACCACTTGTGGTACTCACCCAGCGGTGGACCGCGCGGCTGATGACGGCCAACGACGCCGACCACGCCGCGCGGGACCACGAGGCCAGCGCCCGGGTCATCGAGTACCTCCAGGCCCAGCCGGTGCTGCGGGCCGGTGGCCGCGGTGGCGAGCGGTTCGCCCTGCTCGACGACGCGCTGCGGGACGTGGAGCGGGCCGCCCGCCGGCAGACGATCTCGGTGCTGCCCGCCGTGGTGGGTCTGACCCTGACCGTGCAGGCCGTCTTCACCGCCCTTCTGGTCCTGGGAAGCCATCTCGCGCTCGGCGGCGACATCGGGAGCGCGGAGATCCTGGCCGTTCTGGTGCTCGCCGCCCGAGCTGCGGACCCGCTGCTGTCCCTGTCGGACACCGGCGGCAAGCTACGCGCCGCCCGCGCCGAGCTGGCGCGGCTCGACACGGTGCTGCGCACCGAGCCGCTGCCGGAACCGGATCGGCCGGTACGGCCGCGGCGGTTCGATCTGGAGTTCGACGCGGTCACCTTCCGCCACGGTGATCGCACGGTGCTCGACGGTGTGTCGCTGTCGGTGCCGCAGGGGCAGCGGATGGCCGTCGTCGGTCCGTCCGGCGCGGGCAAGAGCACCCTGCTCCAGCTGATCGCCCGTTTCTACGACGTGGAGTCGGGAGCGGTACGGGTGGGCGGTGTCGACGTGCGGCGGATCGACCCGGGCGTGTTGCTGGCACAGATCGCCATCGTGTTCCAGGACGTCTATCTCTTCGACGGCACCATCGAGGAGAACGTCCGGCTCGGTCGCCCCGACGCCGGCGACGCCGAGGTGCGGGCGGCGGCGACCGCCGCGCGGTTGGACGAGGTCGTCGAGCGGCTGCCCGGCGGCTGGGGGGCGAACGTCGGCGAAGGCGGCGCGTCGCTGTCCGGCGGTGAGCGCCAGCGGGTCTCGATCGCGCGGGCACTGCTGAGGGACGCACCGATCGTCCTGCTCGACGAGGTGACCTCGGCGCTCGATCCGGTCAACGAGGCGGCCGTTCACGAGGGCATCGAACGGCTGATGCCGGGACGGACGGTGATCATGGTCACGCACCGGATGCGGACCGTCCGGCGCGCCGACCGGGTCGTCTTCCTCGACGACGGACGGGTCGTCGAGGAGGGCAGCCACGAGGAACTGCTGCGTCGTGGCGGTCGCTACGCCGACTTCTGGAGCCTGTCCACCGCGTCGGGCGTGCCTGGTGCGGCGCCGTCACCTCGACGGGCCTCGGACGGCGAAGGGGCATGATGGGGCGGTGCCCCACGCCGATGCGCCGCGCCCCAGGCCTGGCAGACCGCCGACGACCTCTCGTGCCCAGATCCTGGCCGCCGCGCGTGGCCTCATCGATCGCGACGGGTGGGAGCGGCTGACCATCCGCAAGCTGGCCGCCGAGATCGGTGTGGGAGCGACCACTCTCTATCACCATGTCCAGGACAAAGAGGACCTGCTGCTTCTTCTGATCAACGAGTACGGGGAACAGGTCTCCCGCCCTCGGCTGCCCGATGAGCCACGGGAGCGCGTCATCGTCGCGGCGGCGACGATCCACGATGCGCTGGCGGCGTGGCCGTGGGCCGCCGAGGTCCTCACCACCGACGGATTCATCGCCCGGCTCGGTGACTCGCCCCTGGGGCTGGTCGAGGCGGTCGTGGCCGGCGCCGTCGACCACGGCTGCACTCCCGAGCACGCCGTCTACGTCTTTCGCAGCATCTGGTACTACACCGTCGGGGAGATTCTCGTCCGGTCGCACACCGCGCGTCGGGGTCAGGGCGACGCCGTCACCCGTCAAGGGGCGTTCTTCGGCACCATCGACGCCGGGAAGCTGCCGCACCTCGCCGCGCTGGGTGACCGCTGGGCGGTGCTGGCCCCCCGTGACACCTATGTCGACGGCCTCCGGGCCCTCGTCGACGGGCTGCTCGCCCAGGGTGCCCGGGTGCGGCCGTAGACGCGCCGGGTCGGCGTGGGTGCTCCGGGGAGGTACGCGAAACGTACCGTCCCCGGAGCACCGACGGGGTCAGGCGACCGTGCAGGACGCCCCGTTGAGGGTGAACGAGCTGGGCCTGGCGGTGTTACCGGTGTGGGTGGCCTGGAAGCCGATCGTCAGCGATCCGTTGGGCGCGATGCTGGCGTTGTACGAGACGTTGCGCGCCGTCACCTGCCCCGAGCTGGGGGAGTAGGTGGCGTTCCAACCGCCGGTGATGGTCTGCCCACCGGGCAGGGTGAACACCAGCGACCAGCCGTTTATCGCGCTGGTGCCGGTGTTGGTGATGGTGATGTTCTCGGTGAGCCCGGTGTTCCACGCGTTCACGGCGACGGTCACCCGGCAGGCACCGGAACCCGGCGGCGGCGTGGTCGGGCTCGGCGGCGGCGTGGTCGGGTTGGGTGGCGGGGTGGTGGGGTTCGGCGGCGGGGTGGTCGGGTTCGGGTTGGTCAGACCGAAGAACTGGACGGCGGCCGCGGCCATGCCGCCGGAGGGCAGGCTGTGCCCGGCGCCCTGGATGCTGTACGCCTCGACCTGGACGGTGCCACCGCTGTCGGCGAACCGGCGGCGGTTCCAGTTGGCCTGCGGCGTGTCGGTGGAGGTGGGCGTCTGGCTGAGGCCGAACACGTTGGTCCACTGCTCGACGGCCTCCTGGAGCAGTGAGAACGGCACCAGCGTGTCATTGGTGCCGTGCCACAGCTGCACCCGGGGACGCGGACCGGAGTAACCGGGGTACGCCTGGCGCACCGCGTCACCCCACTGCTGCGGGGTCCGGTTCATGTTGCCGCCGGTGCACTGGCTGCTGCCGGGCGGGTAGTCCGCCGCGTTGGCGAAGCAGTTGAACGGCACTCCCATGAACGCGGCGCCGGCCTTGAACACGTCGGGGTAGAGGGCCAGCATGTGGTTGGTCATCATGCCGCCGGAGGAACTGCCCGTCGCGTAGACCCGGTCGGGGTCGGCGTTGTGCTGCTGTTGCGCGTACCGGATCATCGACATGATCGAGACCGGGTCGCTGCCGCCGCCGCGGCGCTTGGCGGCGTCCGACCACACGTCGAAGCAGTTGCCGAAGCCGGCCTGCTGGGTCGCGGACGGGTAGATCACGATGAAGCCGTACCGGTCGGCCTGGCTGGCGAACTCACTTCCGGAGTAGAAGCCGGGGCCGGAACCGCCGCAGCCGTGCATGGCCACCACCGTCGCCGGCCGCGCCGGTCGGTTGTCCGGCACGTAGATGTGCATGCGCATCCGGCCGGGGTTGTCACCGAAACTGGTCACCTCGGTCAGCGAGGCCGCGTACGCGGGGCTGAACGTGGGCACCACCAGGCCGGCCGCGACCAGCGACATGGCCACGCCGAGCAGTAGTTTCCTTCTGATTTTCACGGACGACTCCTTCGAACGCCTGAATGCAGGCTGGGATCGGTCGGTGCGACGGCGGCGGTGACGTGTGCCCGCCGCGTGTGCTCGCGGGTGCGCCCAAGTCCCCCGCTCGTCCACCACGTCTGGCTTGCCCTGCCCGGCTCCGAGTGGCGTCGTGTAGCAGATATTGTTCTCCTGGGCCCAGGAAGTGTCAATCGACGAACCTCGATCAACTGTGCCGTGGTTCCCGGCCCGGTCGACGGACTGGTTCATCGGCGTCCATCTACAGTCGATAACCCCGTCCCCGAGTCGACTCCGGAGCGCCCGTGAACAGCCCGTTCCACATCGAGGAGATCTATTCCGACGACGGGAGCAACGCGCTGCGGATGCCCCGGCGACAGGTGGGCAACTCGCCCCAGGGTTTCGCCATGACGCTGCTGGCGGACTACACCCTGCGGACCCGTGCCGCGCTGCCGTCCGCCGCCATCGTCGCGCTGCTCATCGAGTCCGGGGTGACCACCGCCGGCGCCCGTACCGCGATCAGCCGGCTGGCCCGCCGTGGTGTGCTCGAAGGCAGTCGCCACGGACGCCGCAGCTCGTACCGACTCAGCCGCGCCGCCGCCGCCAACCTCTCCAGCGGAGGCAACTGGATCCTCACCTCCACCACCACCGCGGCGCCGTGGGACGGGTGCTGGACGATCGTGGCCTTCTCGCTGCCCCAGGATCACAGCACCCAGCGCCGGGCGCTGCGCAGCCAGCTCCGCTGGCTCGGATACGCGCCGCTGTACGACGGCCTGTGGGTCTCGCCGTCCGAACTGACGCCCCGGGCGCGGGCGCAGCTGGAACAGTTGACCCTCGGCACCGTCACGGTCTTCCGCGGTCGCCAGAACGCGCTGGGGTCGACCAGCGACCGTGCGCCCATCGAGGCCTGGGACATCGACGCCATCACCCGGCAGTACGCGGCGTTCCTGGACCGCTGGACATCGTTGTTGCCGCTGGTCAGCGCCGGGCAGGTGGACGGTGCCGCAGCGGTGCGGGCACGCACCGAGGTGATGGACACCTTCCGCCGCTTTCCCACCCTCGACCCGCAGCTGCCGGTGGAACTGCTGCCGGCCGGCTGGCTCAGGCAGCCGGCCCGCGATCTGTTCGCGGCCGTGTACGACGGTCTCGCGCACCCGGCCGAACAGCACGTCCGAGCGGTCGTCGGGCGGTTCACCGACAGCACACCGCTCGGCGTCCGGGCCCACACCACCGCCGACCTGATCGCCGGGGTTCGCGGTGCCGCCGGCACCACCTCGGCGGCGAGCGCACCACCAGCCGAATGGGAGACACCGGACTCCGCCGTGGACTGCGACGAGGTGACGGTCGGGCCCCGGCCCAGCTGACCCGGTCGGCTGGATGCCGGGTTCGGCCCGAGGGCTCTCGCGCGCGGCGCGTCAGGCCGGCACGGTGCACGGCAGCGTCGCGGTGACCGTCCAGCCGCGCTCGACGTCCGGTCCGGCGTCGACGGAGCCGCCGAGCAGATGGGCCCGCTCGCGCATGCCGATCAGCCCGAAACCGGTCGGTCCGAACCCGCGAGGACTCGGCACCTCTCCGTCGTCGCTCACCCGTAGCCGCACCACCTCGGCGTCGCGGGCGACCCGCACCACGACGCGCGTCGCACGCCGGGCGTGTCGGCGGGCGTTGGTGACGGATTCCTGGGCCAGCCGGTAGATCGCGGTGGCCACCGGCGCCGGCAACCCGTCGAGGTCGCCGGACAACTCCACCTCGACGGCCAGGCCGTGCGCGGACCGGCTGGCCAGCCGTTCCAGATCGGTGATGCGGGGAGCCGGTGCGCGGTCCGCCGGCTCGTCGCGGCGCAACACCCGCACCATCGCGCGCATCTCGACAAGCGCCCGGGTCGCCTCGGCCTCGATGATCCGTAGCGCGTCGGCGGCGGCGTCCGGTTGCGTGTCGAGCACCGCCAGCCCCGCCTGGGCCCGCACGGCCATCGCGGACACGTGATGGGCGACGGTGTCGTGCAGGTCGCGGGCCAGCCGCTCCCGTTCCAGCAGCTTGACCTGCTCGAACTCGCGTTGACGGGCGCGGGCCCGGTAACGCAGCGCGGCCCCGAGCGCGAGCGCGGCCGACACCACCCCGGCCCCGGCCAGCGCGTCGCCCGGGCCGAGGTGATCGGCCGCCACGGACAGCGTGATCTTCGCGGCGACGACGGCCCCTCCGAGTACCGCCTCGCGTCCCGAGCCCCACCGCGACAGCGAGAACACCAGGATCAGCAGGAAGGCCAGCGTGTGCAGACCGAGATCGCCGCCCACCACGGCCTCGCCGGTGGCGCAGACCGGGAAGGCGACCGCCGCCATGAGCAACGGCCTGGTCCGTCGCCAGAGCAGCACCGGGGCGAGACCGACGCCGATCAGGACCGGTACGACCGTCGGTGCCGGCAGGTCCGCGCGTACGACACCCTCCAGCAGAGCCGTCGCCATGAACACGACGACCAGTGACCAGTCCCGCCATCCGCGCGCCGGACCCGTGGGCCGCGGCTCGTGCCACCACGACCGCAGCAGCTCCCGCACCAGCCGATCGTACGGCCGGCCGAACCTCGACCACCAGCGGCGGCGGTGCCCGGAAAAGGGTGGCAGGATCGCCCGCATGCAGTTCGCAGAGGTTATCCGTCGCCGCCGGATGGTGCGGCACTACGCCGATCGGCCGCTCAGTCCCGAGGTCATCGAGACGATCCTGGCCAGCGCGTTGCGGGCACCGTCAGCCGGCTTCTCGCAGGGCTGGGCCTTCCTCGCCCTCACCGATCCGGCCGACCGGGCCAGATTCTGGCCCTTCGTGCCGACCCGTGTCGCGCAGACCCCCACGATGCAGAACGCGCCCCTGGTGGTCGTACCGCTCGCGCACAAGGCGGCCTACCTCGCCCGGTACGCCGAGGCCGACAAGGGCTGGGCCGACCGGTCGGAGGCCCGCTGGCCGGCACCCTACTGGTACATCGACACCGGCATGGCGGCGCTGATGATGCTGCTCACGGCCGTCGACGAGGGACTTGACGCCTGCTTCTTCGGCATCATGCCGGTCACCGGTGAGTACTCCACGCCCGAGGTCGACGTCCCCGCGCACACGGCCGCCTTCAAGGCCGAGTTCGGCATCCCCGACGAGTACGCGCCGATCGGCGGCATCTGCGTCGGTTACCGCGCCGACGACCTGCCACCGCAGAATCCCGCCGTCGCCGCTCGCCGCCGCGCCGCCAGCACGGTCATCCACCGTGGCCAGTGGGGCAACGCCTGACCAGGCGGCACCGTGTCGGTCCGGTCGGACGGCTGTCCACCGGCGGGTCACGCCGGGCCCAACGGCCCTGCCGATCCTGCCTCCTCGGGGATGGGATGGGAGTGACGACGTCCCGAGGAGGAGCCATGACAACCACGGACGGCAGGGTCGGCCTGGACCCGATCGACGTGCGGTTTCGAGCCGGAGAAGCGTACGAGATCCGGGTACGCGATCACCGACTGCTCGCCGATCAACCAGTCGACGCGGGTGGTGCCGACACCGCACCGAGCCCCACGGAGCTGTTCGCCGCCTCGCTCGCCGCCTGCGTCGCGTTCTACGCCGGGCGCTACCTGAGCCGGCACGGACACGATCGGGCCGGTCTGGTGGTGACCGCGTCGTTCGATCTGGCCACCGACCGACCGGCCCGGGTCGCCGCCATCCGGATCACCGTACGACCACCGACCGACCTGCCACCGGACAAGTGGCCCGCGTTGCGTGCCGTGGCGAGCCACTGCACGGTGCACAACACGCTGCTGCACACGCCCCAGATCGAGGTCGACATCCAGTGAAGCGGCGAGCCCGGGGCCGCACCGACGACCTCGACGATCCGGCGACGATCCGGCACCGGCGCCGCCGCCGACGAACCGGCCGATAGTTGATGGTCACCGATGGCTGTCGCTGTGACACTCCCCGTGGGGAGGCGTGATGACGGCCAGCCGAGAGGTGGGATTCCGGCTCGATCCGGTGCTGGTGGGCCGGGCGGCCGCGGTGGAGTCGCTGGACGCGGCGGTGGCTACCGTACGCGCCGGACGATCCGTGGCGGTCGAGGTGTGCGGCGAGGCGGGCCTGGGCAAGACCCGGATTCTCCGCGAGTTGGCGCGACGGGCCGCCGACGCGGGGCTGCTGGTTCGCACCGGCCGGGCCACCCAGTACGAGCAGGGCGTGCCGTTCGGGCTCTTCGCCGAGATGGTGGAGGCGGCCGACGGGGGTCCGGACGACGCGGCGTCATCGGTGCCGGCGGCGGTGCGGCGGATGCTCACCCGGACACCGGCACCGGGCGCCGCACTGCTGCTCGACGACGTGCACTGGGCCGACTCGGCGTCGCTGGAGCTGACCGAGCACCTGCTCGGCAGTCCACCACCGGTGCCGGTGCTGCTCGCGGTGGCGTTCCGCAGCGCCTGCCCACCGGCACGGCTGGTCAACGCCATCGCGCGGCTCGGCCCGGCCGCCACCCTGATCGACCTTCCGCCGTTGGACGCGGCCAGCCTGGACGTGCTGCTGGTCGGCGTGCCGCGTCGTCGCCGGGAGCTGATCCTGCGGGCCAGCCTCGGCAATCCGCTGTACATCCAGGCGTTGTCCCGGCTGGACGACGATGAGCTGGACTCCCTGGCGAGGCTGGCCCACCGGCACGACCCGGTCGACGCCGACCGCCTCGCCGGATCGCGGCGATCCGTGCTGGCCGGACTCGCCGCCGAGATCACCGCCCAGCAACCGCCGGTGCAGCGGGTCGCCCACATCGCCGCGGTGGTCGGCGACCACACCACCATCGATCTCGTCAGACACGTCGCCGGCCTGCCGATGTCCATGGTCACCGCGGCGGTGGACCAGCTCGGGCGGCTCGGCCTGCTCGACGCGGACGGCGGGCGGCTGCGCTATCGACACCCGCTGATGCGGGCCGCGGCGTACGCGTTGACCGGCGCGGCCTGGCGGTTCGAGGCGCACACCCGCACCGCCGACTACCTGCGTGGCCGCCGAGCGTCCCGGCAACTGGTGGCGCACCACACGGAACGGTCCGCCCGCGACGGCGACGAGGTCGCGGTGGCCACACTGGTCGACGCGGGTGTCGCGTTCACGCACGAGGCCCCCGCCCAGGCGGCCCGCTGGCTCGGCGCCGCGCTGCGCATCATGCCGGACGCCGGTCCGGGCGACCGGCGGCGTGCCGAGGTGGCGATGTGGTACGCCCGGGCCCTCGGCCGCAGCGGCGAGTTGGCCCGCAGCCGTGAGGTGCTCCAACGGCTGCGGCGTGCCGACGGGCCGGTGCGGCGGCGTGCCGAGACGTTCAGTGTGGCGGTGGCCCGGCAGCTCGGCGACTTCGCCGAGGCGGCCGCGACGCTCGGCACACAACTGCGTCGGGGCGGGCTCGACCCGGTCGAGGAGGCGAAACTGCACGTGGAACTGGCGGCGGTGGACGCGTTCCGGGAGGAGCCGACCTCGGCGGTGCACCACGCGCAGCGGGCCCTCGAACTGCTGGACGAGCACCGGTCGGCGCTCGTGGCGGCGGCGCTGACGCTGCGGGCGCTCGCCACCCTGTACCTCGGCTGCGCCAGGTCGGCCCGCGAGCAGCTCGCCGACGCCGTCGTCGCCGTGGACGCCACCGGCGACGCCGATCTGCGCCCGTACGTCGAAATCGTCTCACCACTGGCGCTTGTCGAGATCCAGCTGGGCAACTACGCCGACGCCGACCGACATCTCGCCCGGGCGCGACGGATCCTGGACGGCCTCGGGCCGAGCAGCGCCTCGCCGTACCTGCTCGTCATGGAGTCGCTGGTGCACGCCCGTGCTGGCCGGCTGACCCGGGCGGTGCGGGCGGCGGAGCAGGCGCGGGCCGCCGCCGAGCGGGTGGGCAGCACGGAGATGGCCGCGATGGCGGCGGCGGTCCGCCTGCGCCCGGTGTTGTGGACCGCCGGCCCGGCCGCTGCCCTGGTCGACCCTGCGCCGGCCCGCCTCGGCGGCGACCCGGGCAGTGTGGGTACCGAGGTGATCGTCGGGCAGCCCCGCTCCCGAGCATGGTGGCGGATCAACCGGGTGGAACTGGCCCTGGCCAGGGCGGTCGCGGGCGACTGGGGCGGCGGTGCCGACCTGCTCACCGAGCCGGCGACACCGCCGTCGAGGCATCCACCGGTGCTGGTGGCCCGGGACGTGGTCGCGACCGTCGTCGCGGCCGGGCAGGGTGATCACGCCACGGCCGCCCGGGTCGGTAGGCGGGCGGAACGCCGGGCCGCGGCCGCCGATCTGCCGTACGAGATCGGACTGGCCCGGTTCGCCCGGGCCTTCGCCGCGTACCGGACGGCGGATCCGGACCGGGCGACGGTGCTGGCCGAGCACGCAGCGGCCAGCTTCGTGACGGCCGGAACCCCGATGGAGGAGGCGCTGTCCCGGCACCTCGCCGGTGTCGCGTACCTCGGCGCGGGAAGGCCGGGACCCGGTGCCGCCGCGTTCGACCGCGCCGACACCGGTTACCGGGCCTGTGGTGCGGTCTGGGCCGCAGCCGTGCTCGCCGGGCACCGCGCCGCCGGCTGCCCGCGTTCCGGACACCGCGCCGCCGGTGCGGCGGGCGCCGGGCGGCCGGCCGGGGACGGCGCCCTCACCGCCCGGGAGCGGGAGATCGCGGGCCTGGCGACGACCGGCCTGACCAACAAGGAGATCGCCGCGCGACTCCATCTCAGCCCGCGGACCATCGAGTCCCACCTGAACCGGGTCTTCGCCAAGCTCCACGTGCACTCCCGCACCGCGATGGCCCGTCGACTCACCGAGGCAGCCGCCGAGCACGGACCACCCGCGTAGGTCACGGATCCGCGCCGCCGGCGCCTCCTGCCGCCCGGTCGGTGCCCGCCGTGACAGGTGGCGGGCCGGTCGTCCGCCGCCTCACGTCGTCGCCAGCGCCTCGGTGGGGGACAGGCGCGAGGCGCGGATCGCCGGATACAGGCCAGCCAGGCCACCGATCAGCAGCGTCGCCAGCACACCCCCGGTCGTCGCCCAGGCCGGGACCACGGTCGGCCAACCCTGCGACAGCGCGTACCCGGAGGTCACCAGGATGCCCAGCAGCACACCGCCGGCTCCGCCCAGGGCCGACAGCAGCAGTGACTCGGCGAGGAACTGGCTGCGGATCTGCCCCCGGGTGGCACCGAGTGACCGACGCAGTCCGATCTCCGCCCGGCGCTCCAGCACCGAAATGACCATGGTGTTGGCCACCCCGACACCACCGACGAGCAGGGCCACCGCGCCCAGCCCCAGCAGCAGCGCGGTGAACGTCTCGTCGGTGGCCTGCGCGGCGGCCAACGCGTCCGAAGGACGGGAGACGTCGACCTCGTTCGGCGCCTGCGGGTTGGCGGTCGCCCCGAGCACCGCGCGGACCGCCTCAACCTGGTCGGCCTCGGTCCTGGTGTAGACGGTGGTCGGGTGACCGTCGAAGCCCAGATGGCTCGCGGCGACCGGCCAGCCCACCAGGGCCGAGCTGTCCAGCTCCGGTGCCAACGGCGCCGGAGCGAGGATGCCCACCACGGTGAACCAACGAGCACCGAGCCACACCTGCACGTCCGCGCCGGCGGCACCCAGCCCGAGCCGCTCGGCGGCGGTCGCGCCGAGCACCACCGCCGGATACCGGGCAGTGGCCTCGTTCAACCAGGTACCGCTGGCCACCTCGCCGCCGACGGTTTCCAGGAGCCCGAGCTGCGTCGCCCGCACGGCCAATCCGCCGGTCTCCGCCGACGGGATGTGGTCGGTGCGGTAGACGTTCGCGTCGACGACCTGCCCGGTGGCCGCCACCTGGGTCACCGGACCGATCCGACCGATCATCGCCACCGAGTCGTCGGGCAGTTGGGCGTCGGCACCGAAGAGGGTCCGGCCCGGCGACACGGTGAGCAGGTTGGTGCCGAGCGTGGCCAGGGTCCGATCCAGTTCGGCCCGCGACGACGAGGAGATACCGACGACGGCGATCATCGCGGCGATGCCGATGGCGATGCCCAACGCGGAGAGAAATGCCCGCAGCGGACGGGTCCGGAGCCCGACGCCACCGACCCGTACCACGTCGGCGGCCGGCATCCGGGCCGGAGTCAGTTGCTCGCCCGGCCGGTTCTGTGACGTCACCGGCATGTCAGCTCACCCCGCTCGGCACGAGGCGGGAGTCCGCGCGGATCCGCCCGTCGCGCATCCGCACCTGCCGAGGCAGCGCGGCGGCGATCTCCCGGTCATGGGTGATGACGACGACCGTGGTGCCGGCCCGGTGCAACTCGTACAGCAGGTCGAGCACGGCCGTCCCGGAGCCGGTGTCGAGGTTGCCGGTGGGTTCGTCGGCGAGCAGCACGGCGGGCTCACCGACGACCGCACGGGCCACCGCGACCCGTTGCCGTTCGCCGCCGGAGAGCTCGTGCGGCCGGTGCCCGAGGCGGTGCCCGAGACCGACCCGATCCAGCGCGGCCTCCGCACGCCGCCGCCGCTCCCGCCGGGGTACGCCGGCGTAGAGCAGCCCGTCGGCCACGTTGTCCACCACCGGTACGCCCGGGGCCAGGTGGAACTGCTGGAACACGAAACCGATCCGGGTGGCGCGCAACGCGGAGAGTTGCCGGTCGGACAGTCGCGCCACGTCGTGACCGTCGATCACCACCGTGCCCGAGGTCGGCTCGTCCAGCGTGCCGATCACGTTCAGCATCGTCGACTTGCCGGAGCCGGACGGCCCGACGATGGCCACCAACTCGCCGTACCCGATCCGCAGCGACACCTGGTCGAGCGCGACCACGTCGCCGGCGTACCGCTTGGCGACCTGGTCGAGCACGACCACGTCGCCGCTCACCGGGGCACCCCGACGGTGGTGCCTTCGACGATCCCGTCGCCGGTGACCTCGACCCGCCCGTCGGCGAACAGCCCGGTGGTCACCGCGACGATCCGGCTGGAACCCTCGTCGAGGACCTCCACGCCGTAGCCGCCCTCGGCGAGCGCCAACAGCGCGGCCACCGGCACGGTCAGCACGTCCGCGCGCTCGCTGACAGTGAAGGTGATCTCGGCGGACGCCCGGTCGAACTCGGCGAGCGCCTTCTGGTCGTCGACGGCGACCGTCACCTCGATCCTCGTCTCGGCGCTGGTGTCGCCACCGGCGTCCGCCGATCCGTTGTGGATCACCGTCTCGACCGTGTCGACCTTTCCCGTCACCCGCCGGCCGTCGGGCAGGGTGACCCGCACCGTGGTGCCAGGTTCGGCGAGGCGCTGGTCGTCGATGTCGAGTTCGGCGGTGACCAGCCGGCTGGTGCCGGTGTAGGTGAGCACCGCCTGCCCTGGCTGGATGGCGGCGCCCACGTCCAGCTGGTGACCCTCCACCCGGACGGCACCGTCGGCGAACGTGACGCGACCCAGCTCGACGCGGCCGGTCTCCGGCACGCCGAGGTCGTCCTGCCAGGCACGGACCGCCTCGGCGGTGGCCCAGGTGTACTCGTCGTCGACGGTGAAGCCGGAGTAGCCGAGGGCCTCCAGATTCCGTTCCACCTGTCTGACGTCGGAGCCCTCGGCGCCGGGTTGCAGGGTCCGGTAGGCGGGCAGCCGCCCGTAGAACAGGACCACCGGGTCGTTGTCGACGGCGTAGAGGGCCTTACCGCGCGCGACGGTGGTGCCAGCGTCGGGCAGCGTGGTGAGGGTGCCGGGCAGCCGGCTGGTCGCGGTCCGACTGGGCCCGTGTCCCAGCTCCCCGTCGACGGTCCTGGCATCGGCGAGGGTCTGTCGGGTGACGGCGGCGCTGCCGGGCGCGGCGGTGCGGGCCTCGGCGCTCCCGTCGCCGGAGCCACCACCGAAGCCGACCGCCGCGGCCACGCCGGCTCCGGCGACGAGGATCAGCGCCGCGCCACCGGCGGCGGGCAGGCGGGTTCGACGGGTCACCGGCCGCCCCCGAACTGCGGAGCGTGCTGACGACAGGCCTCCAGGGCGGCGCGGAACGTCGGGTCGTCCGGGTCGATGCCCAGGGCCTCCCGCTGGATCTGGATCCGGCCGTCCGCCGCCGGGTCGGGGAAGTCCGGCACACCGTTCTGCCGCATGCAGCGGGCCATGACCCGCATCTGTTCGAGCTGCTCTGGGTCGAGCTGCGCCGCCTGCCCGCCGTTGGGCAACAGCTGGCGGCACTTCTCCATGCCGGCCTCGACCTGTTCCGGGTCGACACTGTCGTCGAACCGGAACATCGGTCCGTTGCCGGCCTCCGGATCGGGCATCTCCACCCCGTTCTCCCGCATGCAGCGGGCGAAGTCCAGTCTTCGTTCGGCGTCGCTGCCGCCCGCACCGTCACCGGTGGCGGAGGCGGTGGGCGCGGCGCCGCCGGCGGTGGCCACCCCGGTCCGGTCGCCGTCCTGGCCGGCACACCCGGCGAGTGCCAGGATCAGCAGTACGGGCAGCGTGAGTGTGCTCCGTCGCATCGTTGGTGTCCTCTCCGATGTCCGACGACGGTCGCCGGACACCGGACAAGTGCATCCGGGGTGACGTATCGGGGGCGTAACCGATCACGTTTACGGCGGCGTTATCCGCGCTCGCGGCACCATGGACCGGTGCGAGTGCTGGTGGTCGAGGATGAGGACGTGTTGGCCGACGCCATCGCGGAGTGGCTGCGCCGGGAGGCCTTCGCGGTCGACGTCGCGTACGACGGCGACGCCGCGCTGGAACGGCTCGGGGTCAACGAGTACTCCGTGGTGGTGCTCGACCGTGACCTGCCGGTCGTGCACGGCGACGACGTGTGTCGGGCGATCGTCGACTCCGGGGGTGACACCCGGGTGCTGATGCTCACCGCGGCCGCGGCGGTGCGTGACCGGGTGGCGGGTCTGGCCCTCGGCGCCGACGACTACCTGGTGAAACCGTTCGCGCTCGTGGAACTGGCTGCCCGGGTGCACGCGCTGACCCGGCGGACCCGGCCCGCCGCGCCACCGACGTTGCGTCGGGCGGGCATCGTGGTGGACCCGGGCCGCCGCGAGGTGTACCGCGACGGTCGGTACGTGTCGCTGTCGCGCAAGGAGTTCGCGGTGCTGGCCGAGTTGCTGCGCGCCGACGGCGCGGTGGTCTCCGCGGAGGAGCTGCTGGAGCGGGCGTGGGACGAGCACATCGACCCGTTCACCAACGTGGTCCGGGTCACGGTGATGAAGCTGCGGCGCAAGCTCGGCGATCCCTCGGTGATCGAGACGGTGCCCGGCACGGGGTACACGATCCGGTGAAGCGCCTGACTCTGCGGGCCCGCCTCACCCTGGTCTACGGCGGCCTCCTCCTGCTCGCCGGCATCGTCCTGCTCGGCGTCACGTACGTGCTGGTGGACCAGCGGATGCCGCAGCCGATGCGCGCCGACCTGCCGGACCGCACCGCCGTGGTGACCCGGCTGCCCACGTCGGCGGAGGACCTCGACAAGATCCGCATGTTGATCCAGGACGTGCAGAGCGAGGCCAAGCGCAACGCCCTGGAGTCGCTGCTCACCCAGGGCGGCATCGCGCTGGTGGTGGTCTCCGCGGCAGCCGTGGTGATCGGTTGGCTGGTCGCCGGCCGGGCGCTGCAACCGCTGCACCAGATCACCGGGACGGCCCGCCGGATCGCCGGGGCCGACTCCGCCGGACGTGGTCTGCACGAACGGATCGCGTTGACCGGCCCCCGCGACGAGGTGCGGGAGCTGGCCGACACGTTCGACCAGATGCTGGAGCGGCTCGACCGTTCCTTCGACGGGCAACGGCGGTTCGTGGCGAACGCCTCCCACGAGCTGCGGACACCGCTCGCGCTGAACCGGGCGCTCGTGGAACTGGCGGTCAGCCGGCCGGACGCCCCGGCCGAGGTTCGTCGGCTCGGCGAGGCGTTGCTGTCGGTGAACGAACGACACGAGCGGCTGATCGACGGGCTGCTCACCCTCGCCGACTCGGAGAGCGAGGTGACCGAGCGCGCGACGGTCGACCTCGCCGAGATCGCCGCCCACGTGGTCGATCAGGTCGCCCCGGCGTACCCGGATGTTCCGGTACACCGCTCGCTGGAGCCGGCCCGTACGGTCGGCGATCCGGTGCTGCTGGAGCGGCTGGCGTTCAACCTGGTGGAGAACGCCCTGCGGCACAACGTGCCGGCGGACGGCTGGGTGCGGATACGTACCGGACAGGTGGCCGGACGCCCCATGCTGGTCGTGGTCAACACCGGTCCGGTGGTCCCGAGCTACGACGTGGAGACGATGTTCCAGCCGTTTCGGCGGCTCAGCCGGGAGCGGGTGGCGGGCACGAGGGGCTTCGGGCTCGGGTTGTCGATCGTGCGGGCGGTGGCCCGGGCGCACGGTGGCGCCGCCGAGGCAGCACCACGCCCTGACGGTGGCCTCACCGTCACGGTGACACTGCCGCCGTCGGCACCGACCCGATGACCCCGCCGCGACGACCAGCCGGTCAGCGCAGCCCGGACACCAGGTGGGCCACGTCCTCGGCGCAGCCGTAGGAGAGCGTCACGCCGGCTCCGCCGTGGCCGTAACAGTGCACCACCGGACCGCGATCGGTGACCTCGGCCTCCAGCCGCACACTCGGCCGACCGGGCCGTAGGCCGACCCGGTGACCGAGGACTCGCGCGTCGCGCAGCGCGGGTACGAGGTCGGCGCAGCGATCGAGGATGCCGCTGGCCGTGTCCGCCCGGACGGTCAGGTCCTCGTCGCCGTCGTCGGCGGTGCCACCGAGCAGCACGGTGTCCTCGCGGGGTACGACGTATCGCAGCTGCTCGGGATCGGACTGGTCGATCACCCACTCGCGCAGGCCGAACTGGGCGACGACGACCACCTGTCCCCGCACCGGGGTGAGGTGGGCGTCGCCGACCAGCTCCCGGGCTCCGAGACCGGTGCAGTTGACCACGACGTCCACGCCGACGAGGGCGTCGGCCAGCTTCTCGAACCGCCCGGAGCGGACCGCGACCCCGGCGGCGATCACCTCGCCGAGCAGCCAGGGCAGGTGCACCGCCATGTCCGCCACCGGGACGGTCAGCTCGAAACCGTCGGCGTAGCCGGTCGGTAGCCTCGCCGCGGTTACCCGGGCCAGCTCCGGCACCGCGTCCCGCCACCACGGCTCGGGTGCGGGCCGGCGGAACAGCTCCCGCCCCAGGCGCATCCGCACACCGGTGCGCGGATCGGCGGCCAGGCCGCGCAGGGTCGCGTAGCTGGACGCCGACCAGCGGGTCACGTCCGCCGCCGGATAGGCGCGGTAGGGATACCAGAGCGCCGCGGCGACCGCCGACGTCGTGTCGTCGCCCAACCGGGCGGCGACCAGGTCGACGTGATGGCCGTCGCGCGCCAGGCGCAGTGCGCTGGTCAGACCGACGACGCCGGCACCGACCACCCGGACCCTCATGTCTGGAGATCACACCACACCCGCGTCATGGTGGACAGCGCCGGTCGGCTGACCGGAGCGTGGCTTGGTCAGGCGCACGCTGTCCGGTGGGGTGTCGTCGGTCGCGGCGCGGGTGTAGCCGGCGCGCTCGTACAGGCCGATGTTGCGGGTGCTGCGGTGGCCGGTGAAGAGGGTGCAGTGGGTGGTCTCCCCGGGAGCCTGTCCTTCGACGTAGGACAGCAGCCAGGAGCCGATGCCGTTGCCCGCCTGGTCGGGTGCCACCATCAGGCGACCGATCAGCCAGGCACCCTGGTGCGCCCGGGCGCGCACCGCCGCGACGAGGCGACCGTCGTGGCGTACGCACCACCACCGCCACGTCGCCATCGACGCCCGTAGGTCGGCGAGGTTCTCCCGCAGCGGTGCCAGGTCGAGGGTGTCGTTGGCGATGGCTTCCTGGACCCAGCAGCACCGTTGCAGGACGAGCAGTTCCGCCATGTCGTCGGGGCGGGCCTCGCGGAGCGTGAGACCGGCGACCGGCCCGTCGACGTCCGTCGGGTCGTTTCCACCGCGCAGGGGACGCAGCGCGCGGGCCACCCGGCTCAGCTCGATCAGCAGCGCGCGGGCGGCGTCGTCGAGCGCTGCGGATCCGGCCACCTGACCGGCGTGAACGCTGTCCGCGATGCGCAGGGCGACTGTCGCGCCGATCGGCATCATCCGCAGCGTCGTGACGACCTGCTTCGCCATCTGCGCCGACCGGGTGCCGGCCGAGGTGTTGCCGTAGCTGACGAAGGCCACCGGCTTCCACGCCCACTCGTGATAGAGGAAGTCGAAGGCGTTCTTGAGCACCGCCGGCATGCCGAAGTTGTACTCGGGCGTCACCACCACGAAAGCGTCGGCCGCAGCGACGGTGCGGCTCCAGCGGCGGGTGTGCTCGTGTCGGTAGCTGCCGCTGGCGGGATGCTCCGGTTCGTCGAGCAACGGCAGCGCGATGTCGGCCAGGTCGGCGACGTCGACGGTGATCGCGTCGGACGCGGCGTCCGACCGCACGGTCCGCACGAACCAGTCGGTGATCGCGGGCCCGAGCCGGCCGGGGCGGGTGCTGGCGGTGATGACGAGGACCTGGAGCGGGGTGGAGTCATTCGATGACATTTCAACGACAGTAGGTCGGTTTCAGTGACACGTCAACGAAGGGTAGGGTGACCGACATGGACACCGCCTGGCTGAGCGCGGACGAGGAGCAGGCGTGGCGAGCCTTCCGGCGGCTGCTCGTCGCATTGCCCGCCCGGATCGGCCGCGACCTGGCCCGCGACTCGGGACTGTCCGCCGCGGACTACGAGGTGCTGAGCACGCTGTCGGAGAAACCCGACCGCCGCTGGGAACTCCGGGAGCTGGCTGCCAAGATGGAGTGGTCGCGCAGCCGCCTGTCCCACCACGCCGCGCGGATGCAGGTCCGGGGACTCATCGACAAGGAGCCGGATCCGCAGGACGCCCGTGGTTGTCTGCTGCACCTGACCGATGACGGCTTCGCTGTCCTGGAACAGGCGGCGCCGCACCATGTCGTGTCGGTGCGATCTCGCTTTCTGGCGCACGTGAGCGCCGACGAACTCGCGATGCTGCGCGCGATCTCGACCCGGATCGCCGACCTGCCCGACTGAGCGTGACGCAGCATTGCCGGTGGTGCCGGCGTCGGCACCACCCGACGGCACAGGGGAGTGGCAGTGACCGATTCATCCGAGAAGTCCACGTCGACGGTCCGCCAGCTGCGGCTGGTGGTGCAGGCCGACGACTACGAGGCGGCGGTGCGGTTCTATCGCGACGTGCTCGGCCTGCCCGAGCAGGCCGCGTACTCCGGCGCGGACGACGCCCAGGTGGTGATCCTGGACGCCGGGCGGGCGACGCTGGAGATCGCCAACCCGGCGCAGAAGCGCATGATCGACGACGTCGAGGTGGGACGCCAGGTGGCGCCGAGTATCCGGGTCGCGTTCGAGGTGGACGACACGGCCGCGACCACCGATCGGCTGGTCGCCGCCGGTGCCGAGCCGGTGGCACCACCCACCACCACACCGTGGCACTCGGTCAACGCCCGCCTCGACGCCCCGGCGGGCCTGCACATCACCGTGTTCCAGGAACTGCGTACGCTCGACGAGCGGGTCGACCTCGACGGGTTCGGCACCGACGCGGGCCGGTGACCGGACCGCCGGTACCGCGGTCAGCCGGCGGCCGGCTTCGGGGTGCCGCAGAGCTTGGTACCGGGCGGGATGATCTCCTCGTCGCTGTGGATGACGAACGGCGGTGGTCCCAGCTTGCCGGAGGGGTCGATCGGACTGATGTTCACCAGGCTGAGGAACTTGTTGATCACGTTCACCACCGGGGCCAGGATGGTGTAGCCGACGCCGTACGAGGCCCGCACGCCGATGCCCACGCCCCGGCAGACCGCCAGCGGCGCGCCCAGCGCCGATCCGAGCGTCGTCCCGTACGCGGTCGACACCTCGAAGAACAGACCGGCCTTGAGCACGAACGCGCTGAACCCGACGTCGAACCGAACCTGATGCTCGATGAGCAGGCCCATCACCCCGACCGGAACTCCAGTCAGCGAGTTGATCAGGCTCTCCTTGCGCTTGAAGTTCTTGCTGACCTGCGGACCGAAGGTGCCGTTGGCGTAGCCGTAGCCCAGCGAACCGGCGAGGGAGAACTCACCCTTGCCCTTGATGGTGCCCGCCTTCGCGCCGAACGCGGTGGTGACCTTCACCGTCTGGCTGATGGTCAACGCCAGCGGTACGCCGAGCACCGTGCCCATCGGGATGCTGAAATCCACCGGGATGGGAAGCACCGCCTGGATGTTCTGCCCGTCCCGCAGCCCAGCCTCGAACGAGTAACGGATGCCGAAGCCGCCGCTGATCGACAGCTCCGCCCGGGTCACCGAACCGCCGCTGATCTTCAGGTGGAAGTCCGCCTCCGGCGTGGCGAAGGTCAGCGCGGCCCGCCCGAACAGCTTCGTACCGTCGCGGTGGTAGTTGAAGCTGACCTCCGCGCCGTCGTTGAGGCTGACACCGGTGGAGAAGTTGGCGACGACCGTCTTGACCTCGCCGCCGCCGCGTACGGGTGGTGGCTGGTTCGGCCGGGGTGGCGGCGGGGCGAGCCGCGGCGGCCCGGCGCGCCCGGCGCGGCCGGTGGGCGTGGCGCCCAGGGCGTCGGCCTCTTCCTCGGACATCGCCCAGATCGGTTCACCGGCCTGGTAGATGACCGGGTTCTCGATGGCGATGCCGCGCTGCTCCAGGGTGCCGTCGCGGATCACGTCGGTCACGGTGACCGGGCCGATCGTGACCAGCAGGTCGCCCCCGTCGCGCCGCACGTCGAGCACCCGGCCGACGCCACGACCGGTGACGAACATGACCTTCCCGGGAGCCAGGTCGTCGGCCCGGGGCGCGTCACCGTCGAGCCGCCAGGTCAACCCGTCGGCGGTGACCGACCGGACCGAGCGGCCGCCGCCGCCGACGAGGACCACGTCCGGCTGGTACGTCAGGTCGGGATGGGGCACCGGTGCCATGCCGTAGCGCAGCGCGGACTCGCTGTACGGGTCCTCGTCGGCGGCCGGATCACCCGGGGACCGGCCGCCGCAACCGGGCGCGGCCAGCACCAGGACCACGGTGAGGACAGCCGAGACAACCTTGCGCACCGGGACTCCTCGTCGGATCGGGACGGCGCCAACCACCGGCACCGGAGCTGCGGCGTCAGACCCGGCCATACCGACGCGGACCAGGGGTCGGGCCATGGAATCGACCCTAGACAGTGGCCATGGCCAGGGAATCAGGGTTTTCCCCACGCCTCGACGACGCGGGCGCGCAAAACCCGGTCACCGTCCGCACCGCCCGGCGCGTACACTTCCGGCATCTGGCCGCGCCCGCTGCGCGGCCCCGGCGTTCGAGGCGGTGGAGATGGAACGGGTGCTCGGCACCGTCCGCCGCTCACGCCTGCGACGACGATAGTCGTCCCGCTCACCCGCGCGTTCCTTCCGCCGTGCCCGCACCCGCTGTGCGGCCGGCACACCTCGTGACGATCGCTCATCCCGTCCCAGGGAGTACCCGTGACCGTGCCCTCGCTGGCCTCGTCGTTGTCCGACTCCGTCGCCGCCGCCGCGGCCCGCCGGGGAATGGCGGACCTCGCGCCGCAGCTCCGCCGCTCCGCGCACGCCGACTTCCAGGCCGACGGTGTGTTGGCGGCGGCACGGACGCTGCGCCGCAATCCACGGCAGGTCGCTGCGGAGGTGGTCGACCACCTGCCCGAGGACGGTCTCGTGGCCACGGCGGTCGTGGCCGGGCCGGGCTTCGTCAACATCGAGCTGGCCGACCGGGCGCTGCTGGCGCAGCTCGCCCGCCGGGTGGGCGATGACCGGCTCGGCGTCGGCACCCCCGAGGCGGGCGTGACCACCGTCATCGACTACTCCCAGCCGAACATCGCCAAGGAGATGCACGTCGGGCACCTGCGCTCCACCGTCATCGGCGACGCCCTGGTGCGGGTCCTGGAGCACCTCGGTGGCACCGTCGTGCGGCGCAACCACATCGGCGACTGGGGAACCCAGTTCGGCATGCTCATCCAGTACCAGGTCGAACACCCCGAACCGGTGCCGGGCGACAGCGGCACCATGGGTCGGCTGGCCACGCTCTACCGGCTGGCGCGGGCGCAGTTCGACACCGACTCCGCGTTCGCCGACCGGGCCCGGCGGCGGGTGGTGGCGTTGCAGGCCGGCGACCCGAGCACCGTGGCCGCGTGGCAGGACATCGTCGACGAGTCGACCCGCTACTTCACCGACGTCTACGACCGGCTCGGCGTGCGGCTGACCGACGCCGACACGGTGGGGGAGAGCGCCTACAACGCCGCGCTGCCCGCGATCGCCGACGAACTCGAACGCGGGGGAGTCGCGGTGACCAGCGACGGCGCGCTCTGCGTCTTCTTCGACGATCTGCGTGGCCCGGACGGCGAACCGACGCCGCTTATCGTCCGCAAGCGGGACGGTGGTTTCGGCTACGCCGCGACCGACCTGGCCGCGTTGCGGCAACGCGTCGTCGAGCTGCACGCCGACCGGCTGCTGTACGTGGTCGACGCCCGGCAGGCCCGGCACTTCCGGATGGTCTTCGATACCGCGCGGCGGGCCGGGTGGCTGCCACCGACCGTGCCCGCCGTGCACGTCGCCTTCGGTACCGTCCTCGGCCCGGACGGCCGGCCGTTCAAGACCCGCGCCGGTGACACCGTCCGCCTGGTCGACCTGCTCACCGAGGCGGTCGACCGCGCCCGCGAGGTGGTCGCGGCGAAGAATCCCGGGCTGACCGGGGCGGCCCTGGACGAGCGGGCGTGGCAGGTCGGCATCGGCGCGGTGAAGTACGCCGACCTGGCCACCAACCGGACCCGGGACTACGTCTACGACCCGGAGCGGATGCTGGCGCTGGCCGGCAACACCGGCGTCTACCTCCAGTACGCGCACGCCCGCGTCCGGTCCATCCTGGCCCGCGCCGCCGACGGCGGCGACAGCACCGTGGACGTGACGGCGACGCTGGAACCTGCGGAACGTGCGCTCATCCTCGACCTCGACGCCTTCGCCGACACCCTCGTCGAGGTGGTCGCCGGTCACGAGCCGCACCGCCTCTGCGGCTACCTGTACCGGCTGGCGCAGACCTTCACCACGTTCTACGAGCACTGCCCGGTGCTGCGTGCCACCGGACCGAGGCGCGGCAACCGCCTGGCCCTGTGCCACCTCACCGGCGAAACCCTGCGCACCGGCCTGCACCTGCTCGGCATCCCCACCCCCGACCACCTGTGACCGCGGTGGCGCTCGCCCTGTTGATCAAGACGTTCGCGTCGTGTTTCGACGGTCGGCGATCTCACCTTCTTGATCAACGGAGCGGGAGTTCAGCGCCCGGGGTGGCCGAACTGCATGCGGGCCAGCATCAGCAGCATGACCACGACACCGCCGAGCGGTGCGAGCCAGGACCAGGCCCAGCCGACGGTGAAGCTGAGCACTCCGAACGTGGCGATCGCGACCAACCAGAGCGTGGCCACGTAGAGCCCGAACCGGGCGGCGGCGGCCGGGTCCCGGGTGAACACGTCGACCGTTTCCCGGTGGGTCGCCTCCATGCTCAGCACCCACGGCTTGTGCCGGTTGGTCTGGGTGCCACCGAGGTAGGCGAAGAGCACCACCGCCACGACCACCGCGAGCGCCCCGCCGACCAGCCACGGAACGCTGCCGTCGGTCAGGAACTGCCAGCCGGCGCCGAGCCCGGCGAGCACCAGGGTGACGGCGGCGCCATACCCCCCGGCGCGCCCCGCCGGCATCGGGTAGCTGGTCGAGGTCTCCTGGCACAGCGCGTCGGCGGTGCCGGCCCCGGCCGCGACCGCGACGGCGGCCACCGCCACCAGCAACCAACCCGACGGTACGGCGGTGCCGGCCACGGTGAGCACCAAGAGTACGACTCCGGTGACGCCGAGCGCGGCGAGCAGCGCCGTGCGAATCAGGAATCCGGCCGCCGGACGGATTCGGTGGCGCTCCCATTCGGTGTGGCTGGAGGTCGGCCCGGCTGCCGGTACCGCGTCCAACAGCGGGCCGAGGTCGCCCAGCTCGGCCATGGCCGCGCGGGCGGCGGCGGCGGGGGACCGGCCGGCGTCGACCAGCTCGCCGACGCGGGCGACCAGGTTGGCCCGGATCTCCTCCTTGAGATCCTGCCGTTCGGGGCTCATCTCGGCACCGGCGAACGCCTCGTCGAGCAGCCGGTGGACGTCCAGCGCGGTGTCGTGGGTGGAGCGTGCGGTGGTCATGCGGACTGCCCTCCGGTCGTTTCGTCGGGGTGGCCGGCACCGTCGGCCAGGTCGAGCAGGGTGTCGATGAGGTCGCGGGTCAGAGACCAGGCCGCCACGTTGCGGCGGTAGACCGCACGTCCGGCGTCGGTGATCCGGTAGTACTTCCGGCGGCCGCCCTGGGTTTCGTCGCCCCAGTACGACTCGATCAGCCCGTCCCGGGCGAGCCGGCGGTAGCTGGCGTACAGGGTGGCTTCCTTGATCTCGTGGCGGCCGCCCGTGCGGTCCCGGATCCGCTTGAAGATCTCGAAGCCGTAGCTGTCGGTGCGGCGCAGCAGCCCCAGCACGATCGTGTCGGTGTGACCGCGCAGCAGGTCGGCGGCGAGCACGTCGTCGGCGGAGGGCTCCACGGTCGAAGACTTATCAACCACAACAGATACTGTATCAGATAAAGTACAAGGGTTGTTTGGGTTGATGTTCGCCGGCGGCGTCCGGGGACTCTCAGACGGTGCCGAGGAACCAGGGTTCGAGCTGGTCGGATCGGCGACGGCTTGTCGTACCTGATCCCGCTCCTCGGCACTCCGGGCCAGCGCCGGAGCCGGCCCCCGGGTCCGGGTCGGGAGGCGCTCGAACTGCTTCGGGCAGCCGTCGCGGACGGTCAGGCGTCTCCCGGCAATCTGGCCTATCTCGAGGATCGGGTCGCGGTCGCGCAGGGCGAGCCACAGACGTACGGGACACAGGTGCGGTGTGGTGCGCACGGACCGGTGCCCGCCACCCCGATCCGGGACGAGGCCGCTGTCGACAGCCGGCGCGCCACGGCAGGTCTCCAGCCGCTGGCCGCCTACCTGGACGAGATGACCGCGATCTGCGCGGAGTCGGAGGACCAGCCGCTCGACTGACTGCCAGGACGAGGTGGCCGAGCATCGCCCACAAGCTGCCGTCCTGTCGGCCGCGCGATGCCCTGGCTGCGCGCGCAGGTGAGTCCTCGGTGTCTACCGGGTTGAGCCGGACGGGGTCGCTTCGGGTACTTGAAGGGCTCGTCCGCACACCGCCACCCAGTCGGGGTCGACGGTGACATGGTCGACGGTGTTGGCCAGGTACCTGATGGCGGCGTCGGGCCTCAGCGGCAGCAGTGCGTCAAGGACGTCCATGTACAGCGACTCTCGCAGGATCTCGGCCAGCAATCCCGGCAGTCTCATGGGTATCTCGGCCAGCGGTGGGCAGGCGGGTACAGAGTTCGACGCATGCAGACGCGGGGCCAGCGGTCGAGGCCGTGCGCTGCCTCGCGTTGCCGGATGGCCCGAAGGCCGTTGGTGAGGTCGCGCTCGCGGAGGGTCTGGAAGCCGCAGCGGGCGTAGTACGGGGCGTTCCACGGCACGTCAGCGAACGTCGTGAGGGTCAGGGCGCGGATGTCGTCGGCCATCGCCCGGTCGGCGAGGTGAGTGATCAGCTGACGCCCGATCCCGCGACGGGCGACGGCGGGATGTACGGAGACCTGTTCGATGTGGAAGTTGCCGTCGACGAGGTCGGCGATGAGGTAGCCGACCGGCCCGTCGGTGGCGTCGGTGGCCACCCAGGCACGGCCTGCCTCCTGGTAGCGGCCGAGTACGTCCAGCGGCAGCGGTTCATCATCGGCGATCTGTGGCATGCCGATGTCGCGGAAGCACTGTCCGGCCGCGCGCTCGATGCCCTGCAGGACGGGCAGCTCGTCCTGCCGTACCGCTCGGATCCGCACCCGACCATTCTGTCGGTGCCGCTGTGCAGCGTCACCCAGGTTTCCGGTCACGGCGGGTGCGAAGACTGATTCCGGCCGGCGCTGGCCGTCGCCGTCGCGGCGGTCACCGTCTTGACGGGTGTCGATTCGAAGCGGAGACTGCGTAACACCCCCGAAACAGCGACCAGGGCCGTCCGGGGCGCGTGATGTTAGCGCTAACGTCGGCCGGGCCGGACGGACGGAGAGCCGCATGTCCAGAGTCCTGACCAGGCTGAGTGCCCTGCTCGCCGCCCTGTGTCTGCTGGTGTTGCCGGCGGCGCAGGCACCGCGTGCCCAGGCCGCCGCGCTCGACCCGTTCACCGGCTACCTGATGGCGCACTTCACCGGCGAGTCGGCCACCGGCGAGCAGGTCTACTTCGCGCACAGCCGCGACGGTCTGACCTGGCGCGACCTGAACAACGGCGCACCCGTGCTGCTGTCCACGATCGGCACCCGGGGAGTGCGTGATCCCTCCATCGTCCGTTCGCCCTCCGGCGACCGGTACTGGATCGTCGCCACCGATCTGCGGATCGCCAGCGGCACCTCGTGGAACGACGCGGCGAACCGGGGCAGCAGGTCGCTCGTGGTGTGGGAGTCCCGCGACCTGGTGAACTGGTCCGCCCCCTGGCTGATCAACGTCGCGGGCGCCATTCCGGGTGCCGGCAACGCCTGGGCACCGGAGGCCATCTACAACGCGGCGACCGGTGACTACGTCGTCTACTGGGCGACGAACTCGCTGCGCGACGGCGTCACCAAGCACCGCATCTGGTACGTGCGGACCAGCGACTTCCGCAGCTTCACCGCGCCCCAGCTCTACATCGAACGACCGGGCGGCGGCCAGGGCATCATCGACACCCAGATAGTCGAGGTGCCGAACGCCGTCGGCGGCTACCGTTACTACCGGGCGTCGGCTGACGGGCACATCACCATCGAGGCCAGCAACTCGATCCTCGGCTCGTGGACGACCCTGGGCAACCTTTCCCACCTCGGCATCTCCAACGGCACCGGCGGCGGCAACGTGGTCGAAGGGCCGATGTGGATGCAGTTCAACGGTCGTGACGAGTGGGCGCTCTGGCTCGACCAGTACGCCACCGGTCGTGGCTACCTGCCGGTCACCTCCACCAACCTGGGCAGCGTCACCAACTTCCGGACCCGCACGGACTACCAGCTCGGTGCCAGCCGCAAACGGCACGGCTCGATCCTCAACCTGACCGCCGCCGAGGAGAGCGCGGTGCTGGGGCGCTGGGGCGCCACGACGCCGGCCAACCGGATCCAGGCGTACACCCACCAGGACCGGTACGTGCGCCACGCCAACTACGACGTACGCATCGACGCGAACGTCAGCCCGGCGCAGGACGCCCAGTTCCGGGTGGTGCCGGGGCTGGCCGACGCCGGCGCGGTGTCGTTCGAGTCGGTCAACTACCCCGGTCACTACCTGCGGCACTACGGTTTCGACTTCGTGCTGGCGGCACACGACGGCAGCTCGGTCTTCGCGGCGGACGCGACGTTCCGGCAGGTCGCCGGCCTCGCCAACTCGTCCTGGTCGTCGTTCCGGTCGTACAACTACCCCGACCGGTACCTCCGGCACTACAACTACCAGCTGCGACTCGACCCGATCAACGACGCCCAGGCCCGCGCCGACGCCACGTTCCGCCTCACCTCGTAGCCGGGCGGCGCTGCCGCAGACCAAGCAGGTGGTGATCTGACCGTCGGCTGCCGGACGCCTCGTACCATTGCGCAGGGATTCCGGAGCGCGCAGCGGGAGGGGCCATGGGAAAAGGGATATACGTGCAGGAACTACCGGGTATCGGCAAGCGGTACGACGTCGACCTGGGTAGCAACACCCAGCGGATCTCGGTGGTGGTACGCCGGGACGGCACCCGTGACCTGTACGTCTTCGCCGCCGGCAAGGACGATCCGGTCGCCGTGATCGAGATGTCGGAGGAGCAGGCGCGTAAGGTGGGCGCCCTGCTGGCCGGCACGTACTTCTCCGAGTAGTCGTCCCGCGTCGAACGTCCTCGTTCAGTCCGCTCCAGGAGTCCTCACCGTGCATGCTGACCTCGTGGGCTTCGGGGCCCTCGTACTGATCGCGGGCCTGCTGGCCCGTGCGGGTCGCCGGATCAACCTGCCCACCGTGCCGTTCTTCATGCTCGCGGGCATCCTGCTCGGGCCCGGTACCCCCGGTCCGGTGCTGGTCGCCCATCCCGAGGATCTGAGCCTGCTCGCCTCCCTCGGCCTGATTCTGCTGCTGTTCCATCTGGGTGTCGAGTTCCCGGTCGACCAGGTACTCGGCAGCGGCAAGCGGCTGTTCGTCGCCGCCGGCTCGTACATCGGTCTCAATGTCGGTGCCGGCCTGCTCTTCGGCTTCGCCCTCGGTTGGGGCGGGTACGAGGCGTTCGTGATCGCCGGCGCGCTCGGCATCTCCTCCTCGGCGATCGTGACGAAGCTGCTCATCGAGTTCCGCCGGTTGGCCAACGCGGAGACGCCGGTCATCCTCGGCATCATCGTGATCGAGGACCTGTTCCTCGCGCTGTACCTGGCGCTGCTGTCGCCCCTGCTGTCCGGTGCCGGGTCCGCCGGGGAACTGGTGCTGCGCATCGGCCTGAGCTTCGCCTACCTGGTGGTGCTCTTCGCCGTCGCCCGCTTCGGTGCCCGCCTGGTCGGCAAGGTGATCGACAGCAACGAGGACGAACTGCTGGCCATCCTGATGGTCGGGTTGGTCGTGCTCGTCGCCGGTGTGTCCGCCGAGATCGGGGTCTCCGACGCGATCGGCGCGCTGATGATCGGTCTGGTGATCGCCCGTACCCCCCTGCGCGAGCGGGTCGAACGCCTGGTGCTGCCGCTGCGCGACGTTTTCGCGGCGGTCTTCTTCCTGGTGTTCGGGCTGACCATCGACGTCGGTGACTTCGGCTCGGTGGCGCTGCCGGTGCTGCTGGCGGTACTGATGACCGTCGTGACCAACGTGGTGGCCGGCCTGATCGCCGGCCGGCTGTTCGGGCTCAACCAGCGCGGGGCCGCGAACGTCGGCCTGACCGTGCTGGGCCGGGGCGAGTTCTCGCTGATCCTGGCCACGCTCGCCATCGCCGCCGGCCTGGACGACCGGCTCGGCCCGTTCATCGCCCTGTACGTGCTGGTCCTGGCCGTGACGAGTCCCCTGCTCGCGGCGAACTCGCGCTATCTGGCCCGGATCATCCCGGACCGGCTGCTGCACGCCAGTTGGCGGTACGTGCGGGAGGAGACCATCAGCACCGCCTGCACCCACCTCGACCGGATCAACATCACCGAGTCCGACGCGGACGCGTGCCCGCAGTGTGTGGACAGCGGCGACGACTGGGTGCAGCTGCGGATGTGTCTGACCTGCGGCGCGGTGGGCTGTTGCAGCGACTCGGTGAACAACCACGCGGAGGAGCACTACCGGCAGACCGGCCATCCGTTGATCCGGTCGCTGGAGGAGGGCGAGGACTGGCGGTACTGCTACATCGACGGTGCCCTGGTCCGCGAGCCGATGGGTGCCACCCGGGAGTGACGAGCGGTACGCTCGCGTCGACCCGCCTCAGTCGAGGCGGTACACCAACGCGCCGGCCACCTCCTCCCGGGTGATGCCGAGGCCGTCGACCGGTCGGGTGGGCAGCCCGTCCCAGGGCGTTCCGGCGAGCCTGTCCGGCAGGACGACCACCGACCGGATGCCGACCTGCCGCAGGAACGTGATGCTGACTGGATCGGGAAAGGTCGTGGTCACCGCACGGATCTGTTGCTGACTGGCCGGCAGGAAGGTCACCGAACCGTTGGCGAGGCGGGGAAACCCGTCGGTGGTCCAGAGCATGATGTCGGATTCGGCGACCCCGTTGCTGGGCAGGACCAGGATCGGTTCGGTCGCCGCCCGCAGCGCCGGTGGGGCGGTCGGCACGGTGGGGTGCGGCGTCCGGTTGACACCCTCGACCGTGACCAGCACCAGGGGCAGCAGGAGCACCACCGCGCTCACCCACCTCGGCCACCCGAGCCTGGGGCGATTGCGTCCGAACTCGCTTACCGCGCCTGCCGCCAGTATGGCGAGCAGCAGGCTCGTCCACACCATCAGCCGCCCCGGGGTCCGTAACGCGTCCCATCCGGGCAGCAGCCGCGACAGGGTCAGGTATCCCGGATCGCCCTGACCGACGAGGTTGCTGCCGAGCCCGAGCGCGCCGCTGACCAGCACGCCGAGCGCGAGCAGCACGCGGTGGCGCACCCGGAACGTCGAGTAGCTCAGCCCGGCCACGGCCAGCACGATCAATGTGACGCCCGGCAGCAGCGCCATCTCCGGCGGCCAGGACAACTGGGCGCGGGCGGCGGCGAAGTGGTCGCCCCACAGCCACGAGTCCGCGGGCGCGACGAAGTATCCCCGCAGGGGTGGGGAGAATATCTCCGTCCAGGACAGGTCCCGGTGCGCCTCCGGGTTCAGCTCCACGACCCGCAGGAAGGTGGTCCCCAACCAGATCAACACCGCTCCGAAGACGACGCCGCCGAGCAGGTTGGCGAGCACCACCCGGCGCCCCAACAACCAGGTGCCGGTCCGCCAGCGGGCCCAGCCGACCGCCACGAGGACCACGATCATGGTGCCGGCCAGGAAGTACGCGAGCGGCAGGCCGATCGCCAGGCCCAGGGTCAGCTGCCAGGCGGCGACCAGCCAGCCCGCCAGGATCCATCCGGGGCGGTGCAGGTCCGGTCGGTGACCGTCGCGCAGGGACCAGCCGTGGCCGCGTGCCAGCATCGCCAGGCACAGTGCGACGCCGCCGATGGAGAGGATGTTCAGGTGCCCGCTGTGCGCGAGCCGCCACGGCGCGAAGGCCCAGGCGACGCCGGCCACGGCCGCCGCCGTCCGGATTCCGCCCAGTTGGCGCACCAGGGCGTACGCCCCGAGGCAGGCGAGTGCGTGGGCGAACACGTAGAGCAGGTTGTAGCGGAAGATGGCCGCCGCCACGCCGTTGACGAAGAGACCGGCAGGTGCGTATCCGAGCACGATGTCGGTGTAGGCGTACGTGTACAGATCCGGGAAGAACGTGTTGGAGTGCCAGAGGTTGAGCGGATCGGTGACCAGCGCGTGCCCGGCCCAGGCGACCTGCCACGCCTGCAACGGAGGATCGCCGATGTCGCCCGGGATGGTCGTCCACGGTTGCTTGAGCGTCGGCCAGGTGAGGACGACCGCCACGACCACGCTGGCGATTGTCGCCACCGTCCATTCATGCCGCAGCAGACGCGAGGCCGCCCGCACGACGCCCTGTCCGCGGCGGGGCTGGGACTCCGATCCTGCCTGCTCGGGGTCGGGCTGGCGGCGATCAGCGGACGAGGTTCCGACCAGCCCCCGACGTATCGCCTGCACGTGTCCTCCTGTCGATGTCCAACGCGGACGGTCTAGTGCTCTGACCACGAATGTTTACGGTGTTGGGGTCAGGCCGCTCTGGTGGCGGGTTGGCCCCAGCGTCGTTGGCGTTCGCTGCGGATGCGGGCTCGTTCGCGGCGTTGGGCGGCCAGGACGTCAGGGTGGCGAGCGTTGGCGTTGCGCCACCGCAGGTAGGCCTGGAACCGTCGGGTCATCGCCGGGTGGTTCGGGTGGTTCGAGCCGGCGATGACGAAGGTGCGTAGCGGCCCGAACTGGGCCTCGATCGGGTTGGCCCAGGAGGCGTAGGTCGGGGTGAAGCAGAGCTCGACCTTGTTCCGGGCCGCCCACCTGCGGATCTTCGAGCCCTTGTGCGCGGACAGGTTGTCCAGGATCACGTAGATCGGTGCCCCGTCCGGGCGGGCGGCCCGGATCGACTTCAAGGCGGTGAGGGTGTTCGCGGCGCTCTTACGGCGTCGGACGACGCCCCATAGTTGGTCGTCACCCACGCAGTAGCAGCCGTGGAACTGCCGGACACCGTGCAGCTTGTGGTAGTTCGCGGGCAGCCGATGTGGGTGCCCGGCCGGAGCCCACCCGGTGCCGGCCTGCGGCCGGATCACCAGGGGACCGAACTCGTCGAACGCGAACACCCGCTGCGGGAAGTGGCTGCTGACGTACTCGATCCGGGCGAGTTTGGCATCGCGGTGCGGGTCGGTGGACTCCTTCCACGTCTTGGTCCGTTGGAAGGTGATCCGGTGTCGGTGCAGGATCTGCCGTAGCCGTTCCCGGCCCACCCGGACCGGTCGAGTCGAGTGAACGCGCAGGTGGTCAGCGAGCTTGCGGACGCTCCAGCGGATGAACGGCCGCCCCAGTTTCTCGGGGCGGGTGTTGGCCGTCTCGACGATGAACTGCTCCTCGTCGCTACTGATCTGGCGGGGACGGCCACCCGCCCACTGAGGGTCCAGGCTGGCCATCCCCATCTCATTGAACCGGTGGATGACCTGCCGGATCGTGTCCTCGTCGGCCTGCACGAGACGGGCGATCGCCGGCACCGTGTTCCCGCCGGCAGACGCGAGCACGACCATCGCCCGTCGTAGTCGGATCGGTGAGCCGGTTCCCCGGCGGGTGATTCTGAGTAGCTGCTGACCTTCCTGATCACTCAGCCGCCGCACACGTACAAGATCTGCCACCGCCACAGCCTGACCGGCACAACGCCGCCCGGCCGACAGGCCGGGCGGCGTGTCATCCAACACCGTGAACGTTCGTGGTCACGGCACTAGCGTCGCATCGAAGGAAGGAGAAAAGCCATCGTCGATGGCCACCGAAACTTCCGGGCGACGGTTCAGTGGCGGTTGAGCCGGCGGTAGACCGGGGTCAGCCGCTGGTGCAGCGTCCGGTAGACGTCGAAGATCTCGTCGTAGCCCGCTCGATGCGCCGGGTCCGGGGTGAAGAGCCGGTCGGTACGCATCAGACCCGGGATGTCGGCGAAGGTGAGCCACCCGGTGCCGACCGCGCCGATCCAGCCCGCCCCTCGGGCGTTCACCGCGAGTGGTTGGGCGTCGCGGCGGATCTCGACGCCGAGCACGTCGGCGAAGATCTGACACCACGAGTCCGACAGTGCCCCGCCGCCGGTGATGGCCATCGAGGTGACCGGTGCGCCGAGGAACCGGTTCACCGCGCCGAGCAGCCAGCGGGTGTTGAACGCCACCCCCTCGAAGACCGCCCGCAGCAGATCCGAGCGGTTGGTGTCGAGGGAGATGTTGAAGAACCCGGCGCGCAGGTTCGCGTCGTCCACCGGGGCGCGTTCGCCGTAGAGCCAGGGGGTGTAGAGCACCCCGTTCGCGCCCGGCGGCACCGTCGGGATGATGGTGTCGAAGGCGTCGAAGATCGTGCCCTCGTCGCGGCTTAGGTGACCGGCGCTGAGCAGCGGGTCGTCGTACTCCACGATCTTGTCCCGCAGCCACGTCAGGTTGGCGCCGGCGGTGGCCTGCAGGGCGGTCATCAGGTAGCGGTCACCGATCGCGCAGGGCACCGAGGCGATGCCGGCGGCGACGTCGGTCTTCTTCCGGGGCACGTGGGCGGCGATCCAGGACGAGGTGCCGACGTACAGGTGCGGCTGGCGGTCGCCGGTGGTGCCGGCGCCGATCGCCGCGGCGGTGTTGTCGATCGCCCCGGCGACCACCCGCACCGTCGTCGGCAGGCCCAGGTGCGCGGCGGCGGCCGGGGTCAGGGTGCCGATCACCTCGGTGCAGGCGACGATCGGTGGCAGCTTGTCCGCGTCGACGCCGCTGTCGGCGACCAGGGCGGGGGAGTAGCGGATGTCGCCGGGACGCCGGTTGTCAGTCACCCACGAGGTCAGGATCGAGTCGACGGTGGCCACCGTGCGTCCGGTGAGCCTCAGGTTGATCCAGTCGAGCACGTTGAGGAACGTCGCGGTGCGCGCGTACACCTGCGGCAGGGTGTCGCGGACGAACAGCATGTGGGCGGCGGGGTCCTTGCCGGTGGGTGAGGGCATGCCGCCGGTGAGCCGCAGCCAGCGGGCGATCCGGCGCACCGACATCCCCTGGTACGCGGGGAAGCCGCCGAACTGCCGTCGCAGGTGCGGCGCGCCACGCATGTCGAGCCAGCTGATGCAGGCGGTGAGCGGCTCGCCGGTGGCGTCCACCGCGATGGTTCCCTCGCCCTGGGTGGAGGCGCACACCGCCTCGACCGCCCGCATCTGCTCGGGATGATCCCGGCCCAGGTCGGCGGCGACCTGGCCGAGCGCCGTCCACCAGGCGAGCGGGTCCTGTTCGGCGCCGCCACCGGGCAGCACCCGCAGCGGGACCGGCCGCTCGGCCCAGCCGGTGACCGTGCCGTCGGCGGCGACCAGCGCGGCCTTCAGACCCGAGGTGCCCAGGTCGATCGCGAAGACCTGCGGCGGGCTGGCGGTCACCGGATCAGACCCCCTCGACAAGTGCGAAGACCTGGTCGAACCGGGCGAGGGCGTCGTCGACGACCGCGTCGGTGTCGGCCATCGACGTGTACATCCGCGAGCCGGCCAGGGTGACGATGCCGTGCGCGGTGTACGCGGCGCCCATCTGCTCCATCAGCCGCTTGCGGGACTTGTTCTCCTTGAGCAGCTTCACCGGGTTGCGCATGTCCAACAGCATCACGCCGCTGCACTCCAGGTGCACGATGGATCCCTGGTTGTACGCGACGTACGGCAGTCCGTAGGAGTCGACCAGCCGTTGCAGGCCCCGGGTCAGCCGGTCACCGGCCCGGCCGGCGATCACCGGTGCGTTGGTGCGGGCCATCTCCTCGATGGCGAAGTAGCCGGCCGCGCAGGACAGCGGGTTGGCCGACAGGGTGCCGCCGACCTGGATGTGCGCGCCGCTCCTGCCGTCCAGCCCGGAACCGAAGACCGCCATCACGTCGGCCCGCCCGCCGACACCGCCGGCCATCGGGTAGCCGCCGGAGACCGCCTTGCCCAGCACGGTCAGGTCGGGGGTGACACCGAAGTAGCCGGCCGCGCCGCCCAGCCCGAGCCGGAACCCGGTGACCACCTCGTCGAAGATCAGCAGCGCGCCGAACTCGTCGCACAGCTCCCGGACCCGGGCGTTGAAGTCGCGTGGCGCGGGCCGGGTGCCGGATTCCGGGCCGACCGGCTCGACCACCACCGCCGCGGTGCCGCCGCGCAGCCGGTTCTCGATCAGCTTGCGCTTGAGCTGCCCGAGGTCGTGCGGGAAGGCCTCCCGGGTGCGGGCCGTCGCCCCGAAGGGGATGCCCTTGGCGTTCATCCGGTACGTGCCCGGCACCCGCAGCCCGTAGACCATCGTGTCGGACCAGCCGTGGTAGGCGCCACCGACCTTGATCACCATCTTCCTGCCGGTGAAGGCGCGGGCACCCCGGACGGCGGCCATCACCGCCTCGGTGCCCGAACCCAGCGACCGGTACATCTCCACGTGCGGCATGAACCGGTGAATGATCTCGGCGAGCTTCAGCTCGTACTCGTGGAACAGCCCGGTCACCGGCCCGGAGTCCCGGACCACCTCGGCGACGCGCTCGTTCACCGGGCCGTAGTTGCTGCCCAGGATCGTCGGCCCGCCGGCCTGGAGGAAGTCGATGTACGTGTTGCCGTCCCGGTCCACCAGATACGCGCCGTCGGCCTTGTCCACCGCGAGCGGGAACGGGTAGTTGAACGCCAGGTTGTGCTGCACCCCGCCGGGGATGCGCCGCCGCGCCCGGTCGGTGATCTCCTTGCTGGCGCGGCACTTGGTGTCGAAGTAGTTCAGCACGTCGAGCATCGCGTCGTGGCGCAGACCGCGCACCGGCTGGGCGGTCAGCGCCTTCAGCCGACGCATCACGTCGTCGACGTCGGGGTACTCGGTTATCGCGTAGCCGAGCCGGGCCGCCTCGGCACCCGGCGTGCCGGCCATCTCGTCGTCGGCGCTCGCCGCCGGCATGCTGCTGGCGGTCCGGCCGGCGATCACGGCGGCCGCCGCGTCGGCGCTGGGCAGTTCCTCGTCGGCCGGTACCCGCAGCGGCTCGACCGCCTCGGTGAGCTGCGCGGCGATCCGCTTCTCGTCGGCCCGCAGCTTGCTGAAGGCGATCTCCCGGATCGCGGTCGGGATGGTGTGGATCTTTCCCGCCTCGCTGGTCAGCGCCAGCAGGTAGGCGATGGACACCTTCTCCAGCAGCGCCATGTTGAACACCGCCCGGTCGGGGTCGGTGCCGACGGCGACCACCCCGTGATTGGCGATGATGAAGGCGTTGTCGCCGCTGGCCACCTTCTTCTGCACGTTGCGGGCCAGGAATCCGGTGCCGGACGGGGCGTAGTCGATGATCGCCACCTCCCGGCCCAGGAAGCGCACCTGCTCGTCGGTGAGCGCCGGGATCGGCTTGCGCAGGAAGGCCAACGCCGAGGCGTACGGCTGGTGGGTGTGCACGATCGCGTTGACGTCCGGCCGCTCCCGGTAGATGTTCGCGTGCATCCCGCACTCGATGGACGGTTTGAGGTCGGCACCGGAGTCGTCGGGCAGGTGCCTGCCGTCGAAGTCCACGATGCAGATGTCCTCGACGCGCATCCGGTCGTAGTCGTAGTTGCTCGGGGTCACCGCGTACCGCCGGTGGCCGGGCACCCGGACCGAGACGTTGCCCTCGGTGGCCTTCAGGTAGCCCCGGGCGAGCATGGTGCGGCACATGTCGACGACGTGCTGGCGGGACAGGCGGTGCTGCACGGCGTTCTCCTCCGTCGGGTCGTCGGCCGCCGGTCGGTGCACCCGTCCGGCCCGTTCGGTTCATCGTCGCGTGGGCGCGACGGTCGAAACACCGTCCCGCCGGCAGCGAGAATCACCGTGCTTCTTATCCCAGCGTGACAAAATCGCCGGGTGAGTTCGCCTGTCTCCGCGACTCCCTGGCGACACCTGCCCGCCGATCTGGCCGCCGCGATGCGCCCGCAGCTGCCGGACACGGTGGCCGCCGTCGCGGGCGCCGTCACCGAGGCCACGCCGGCCTTCGCCGGCATCGCCGACGACAAGTTCACCCGGGACGTACACACCGCCGTGCAGGTGGCGCTCGACCGCTTCCTCGATCTCGTCGGCACCGGGGAACCGGCGCTGCCGCCCCGGTTCCGGGAGGTGTTCGTCGGGTTGGGGGCCGCCGAGGCCCGTGAGGACCGGGGACCGGAGGCGCTGCTGGCCGCGCTACGGATGGCGGCACGGCTGCTGCTGCGTACGGCGTCACGGTCACTGGCCCGGCTGCGCCCGGTCGAGCCGGAGGAACTGATCGACCTCTCCGACGCGGTAAGCGCGTACATCGCCGAACTGGCCGCGGCGAGCACCGACGGGTACGCCCTGCAACTGCGGGAGCAGGCCGGGGAGGGGGACCGCCGTCGCCACCTGGCCGAGCTGCTGCTGCGCGGCGACGGGCTGCCCAGCGCCGTCGAGTCGGCGGCGGCCCGGATCGGCTGGGCCGACCTGGACGCGGTGGTGCCGGTCCTGCTGCCACCGGACCAGGCCCGCGACGCGCGGTTCCGGTTCGGTCCGGACGGGCTGGTCATCGAGCGTGGCCGCGACGCCGTGCTGCTGCTGCGGTCGGGTGCCCGGGCGGTCCGCGTCCACCTGGCCGAGGCGTTCGCCGGCCGGTCGGTGGTGGTCGGCCCGGAACTGGGCTGGCCCCAGGTGCCGGCGGCCGTCCGGCTCGCCGAACTGGCCGGCGGGCTGGTCGGACCCGCGCCCGGCCCGGTTTTCGTCGACGACCACCTGGTCGCGCTGACCCTGCGCGGCGAACAGCGGGCGTTGGCGGTGCTCACCGAGCGCCGCCTGGCACCGTTGTCGCAACTGCGTCCGGCGCAGCGGGAGAATCTGCTGGGTACGCTCTACGCCTGGCTCCGGCACTGGGGCTCGCGCGCCGAGGTCGCCACCGAGCTGTTCGTGCACCCGCAGACGGTCAGCTACCGCCTCAAGCGGCTGCGTGAGCTGTACGGTGACGACCTGGACGACCCCGCCGCCCGCTTCGAGCTCCTGGTGGTCTTGACCGGCCAGCTCGCGACGAGCATCCGGAAGGTCTCTGGAACTTCCGCTTGACACTGGCCCTGACCTGGCGTTAATGGTCATGCCCATGCTGCGGAGTAACCGCCGGCGTGTTGTCGCTGACCAGCACCAACGCTGTCCCTGGGCCGGGCGGGCGGCCACGAGAAGGTTTCGAGAGTATTTCCGGAAGTTGTTGACGGCTCGGCGGCGGCACGCCAATACTGTGGCCATCGACGAATCTGGATGATCGTCGATTGTCGCTACCTACTCCGCCGGTCGCGGTGCATCACGACCGGCAGACCACCACCCGGTACGACGTCGACAGTCGATGGTGGCCGACCAGCCACCGGGACCGCCGGTTCGTAGCGCACTGCTGGCCACCGGCCAGCCGTCACGAGGAGGAAGCATGAACAACGTCCCCGTCCCACCACGAAGTCGCAGGCGTGGACGCGTCAGGATGCTGGCTGCCGCCGCCTTCGCCGCAGTGTTGGCCACCACCGGCACCGTCGCGATCTCGGCCAGCCCCGCCCAGGCCGAGGCCGACCGGCAGGTCTGCTCGAACACGGAGGGCACCCACAACGGGTTCTTCTTCTCGTTCTGGAAGGACAGCGGCGACGCCTGCATGGTGTTGCGTGAGAACGGCCGCTACTCCAGTTCGTGGAGCAGGAGCACCAACAACTGGGTCGGTGGCAAGGGTTGGAACCCGGGAACCCGGCGCACGATCACCTACTCGGGTAGCTACAACCCGGGTAACAACAACAGTTACCTCGCGCTGTACGGGTGGACCCGTAACCCGCTGGTCGAGTACTACATCGTCGAGAACTTCGGCAGCTACAACCCGAGCAGCGGTGCCACCCGGCTGGGTAGCGTCACCACCGACGGGGGCACCTACGACATTCTGCGGAGCCAGCGGGTCAACCAGCCCTCGATCGATGGCACCCAGACGTTCTACCAGTACTGGAGTGTCCGGCAGCAGAAGCGCAGCAGCGGGACCATCACCACTGCCAACCACTTCGACGCCTGGGCGCGTGTTGGTCTGAACCTGGGCAACCACTACTACCAGATCATGGCGACCGAGGGTTACCAGAGCCAGGGCAGCTCGGACATCACCGTCCGGGAAGGCGGGGGCTCGAACCCGCCGCCGAGCAACCCGCCGCCGAGCAACCCGCCGCCCGGTGGTGGCAACTGCTCGGTCAACGTGCAGCGCGCCGAGGACTGGAACGACCGGTTCAACACGATCTTCTCGGTCAGTGGCAGCAACAACTGGACCGTCACCATCCGTACGAACGGTGGCCAGAGCCTGCAGAACAGCTGGAACGCCTCGATCAGCGGCTCCAGTGGCACGATCACCGCACGGCCGAACGGTAACGGCAACAACTTCGGCATCACGCTCTGGAAGAACGGCAACAACACCACGCCAACCGCGACCTGCTCAAGCAGTTGACCTGGTGAACCAGGTGGGGTGACGGCCGCAGCCGGCACCCCGCCGCCGGCAACGGCATCCGCGGCGGGCCGACCCTCAGGGGGTCGGCCCGCCGTCGTTGTGCGTCACTCCGACCCGACATGTATTGACAACCATCGACTTAAGGGTGAGGCTGGTGTGAGAGCGCTCTCTCGGATCGCGTCCGCGACCACCACCAGTCCGGCCAGGGAAGCTCCGATGTCTACGGCGGCGGCGCCGGAAGGACCCTGACCCTCCCCGACAGGAGCCATGAGATGGAAAGCGCCGCACCCCAACCCGTCGGCCGCGGCCGGCTACGCCTCGGCACCGCGATCGGTGCCCTGCTGGTGCTGCTCGGCAGCTACGTCGTGGCCAGCACCGCGCCGGCCGACGCCGCCCCGGGCATCAACGCCATCCGGGTAGCGGAGTTCCCGGCCGACTGCACGTACAGCCACCGGCTCCCGGACGACCCCATCGTCCTGCCCGGGCTGCCCGGTGCCTCGCACATGCACAGCTTCTTCGGCAGCACCGTGACCAACGCCCACACCACGCTGCCCGACCTGGTCGGCTCCGCCACCACCTGCAATCCCCGGGTGGATGTCTCGTCCTACTGGGTACCGACCCTCTACCGCGACAACGTGCCGGTGGAGCCGTCCATCGCCACCTTCTATTATCTCGGCGAAGGAGTGCGTCCCGACGTCGTCGCGCAGACGCAGCCGTTCCCGCTGGGCCTGCGCCTCGTCGCCGGGAACGCCCGGGCCGCCGGACCGGGCGACAGCATCGCCCGCTGGTCCTGCCTGCACGCCGGGCACGTGCCGCCGTCGAAGAACTTCGTCAACTGCCCGGCCGGCACCATGCTGGAGTCGTACCTCGACTTCCCGCAGTGCTGGAACGGCCGCGACCTCGACTCGCCGGATCACAAGAGCCACCTGGCCTACCCGGTGAACCAGGCCTGCCCGGCCAGCCACCCGGTGCACGTGCCGAAGCTGCGGCAGGTGCTGCGGTACCCGGTCAACGGTGACCCGTCGCGGCTGCGACTGGCCTCCGGGCCGGGCTACACGATGCACGGCGACTTCTTCAACGCCTGGCCGGTGGAGGAGCTGGCGCGACGCGTCCGCGACTGCATCCGTCCGGTCATCAAGTGCGGCCACGACGGCAGGCCGCTCTGAGTCGACAGGCGACACCCGACGGCGGGCCCGGTCGTACCGGCCCGCCGCCGGGCGCACGCGAAGGAGGTCGCGTGCGAGGAGGCCCACTCGCCGCGCTGTTCGCCGCCCTGCTGCTCGTCGCCGGGTGCGACGCCGGACATCGCCCATCATCGGAACGCCAACCACCACGGGACCAGCGCCGCCGAGCACCGGGCCGCCGACAGCCCTCGCACCACCGGCCGGCGCGTCGCCCACCGCAGTGCCTTCCGGTACGACCGGACAATTCAGCGCCACCGACATCGCCTGGCTCCAGCTGACGGTGGCCATGGCCGAACGGCTGCTGCCGATGCTCGATCTGGTGCCGGACCGGACCGCCGACCCGGCCTGGCGGCGGCTGGCCACCCGGATCGAGACCAGCGAGCGGGCGCACCTGACCCGGTCCCGGCGGCTGTTGACCGACTCCGGTGCACCGGTGGTCAACCCACACGAGGGCCACGACATGCCCGGCATGATCACCGCCGCGGAACTGTCCGCGCTGCGCTCGGCCACCGGGCAGCAGTTCCACCACCGGCTCGCCGGGCACCTGCGGGCGCATCTGACGCAGTCGGTGCGGCTCGCCACCGCCGAGCAGCGGGTCGGGGCCCACCCGGCGACCACCGCACTGGCCGCAGTCGTGGTCCGGGACGACACCGCCGACCTCGCCCGACTCCACGACCTCGCCCGACTCGACGACCTCGCCCGGCCATCGACTTCGTCCCCGCGGCAACCCCGAGCGTAGTGGCGGCGACCTTCGCGCCGACGGGGGCCGAACCAGCACTGGTCAGTCAACCAGCACGCCGGGAGCGGGCCAGCACGAACCCGCCGACGACCAGGGCGATCAGCCCCACCACCAGCGCCACGTAGCCGCCGCCCCGCCCGTTGCCGGTGCCGACGCCACCGTCCGAGGTGAGCACGACCAGACCACCGAGCGCCATCCCGAACGCCCCCGCAGCCAGGGCGCTCCAGCCCGCCCGCGCCCGGCCGGTGCGGAAACGACCGGGGGTGAGCGCCAGCCCACCGACGACCACCCCCGCGAGTGCCAACAGGGCGGCCACCGTCGATCCGATCCGGCCGGCGCCCATGCTGACGCCCTGTGCGACAGCCGGATCGGCCGCGATCTGCGTGGTCACCGGTGCGGCGAGTCCGACCGCCCCGGACGGGACGGCGGCGACGGTGGTGAGTATGAGCCTGGCGATCGTCACGTCTGTCTCCTTTGTGGTGCGCGGGTCGTGAACTCGACGTCACCGATCATGTCGGCCGGCGACCCGGCGCTCATCCGGCCGGCGTAGGCACTTTCGGCTGCCGCAGCCGGCGTGACCGGCTGCCACGTACGCCGCGACCGCCGCTCCACTACCGCGTACGTGGTAGCCGGCCAGTCCTCCGTGAGCAGGAGTCGCCGGGCCGCGCCGGCCGACTAGGGTGCGCCCATGGGCGAGCGGTGCGGGCGGGTCCTCAGGCGCGCTGCGGTCAGGGACTGGACGATCGCGGTGGGCGTGACGGCGGTGCTGCTGATCGCCGCACTGTCCGCGACCCGCCCCGCCACCGGGGAGGATCTTCTCGGCTACGCCTGGTTGGTGACCGGCGGCCTGGCCCTGGTCGCGCGTCGACGGGCACCGGTCGCGGTGCTGGTCGTCACCGGGGTGTGCGCGGTGAGCCACCAGGCGACCGATATCGAGGTGCCCGCCGTCGCGTTTCTGTTCGCGGTCTACGCGGCCGTACGCGCGGGGCACCGCACGGTCACGGTCGTCGCGGGGGTCGCGATGCTTGTCGCTCTTCCGCTCGCGGCCCTGACTCTGCCGCCGGGACTGCCCGTCGGCGAGGCCCTGGCGCGGGCCCGTGACGCCCTCGAAGTGGCCTGGCTGGTCGCCGCCGGGGCGGCGGGGGAGGCGCTCCGGCAGGCCGAGCGGCGTGCGGAGGAGGCCGAGCGCACCCGGGAGGAGACGGCACGGCGCCGCGCCGACGAGGAGCGGTTGCACATCGCTCGGGAACTGCACGATTCCCTCACCCACCAGATATCGATCATCAAGGTGCAGGCAGAGGTCGCCGTGCACCTGGCCAGCCGGCGCGGCGAGCCGGTGCCGGAGGCGCTCGCGGCCATCCGCGAGGCCAGCCGTGAGGCGACCCGGGAACTGCGCGCGACCCTGGAGACACTGCGCGCCGACGGCACCGCCACCGCACCCGGGCTCGACGAACTCCCGGAACTGGTGCGACGGGCCCGGATGGCCGGCCTGGACGCGACGTTGACGATCGACGGACAACGGCCCGACGTGCCGGTAGCGGTGGGCCGCACCGCCTACCGCATCGTGCAGGAATCCCTCACCAACATCGCCCGTCACGCCTCCACCGCCTCGGCGTCGGTGCGGCTCGACTACCGGCCGGGCATCCTCGCGATCCGTGTGGACGACGACGGCGACGGCACGCCGGGCCGGGCGGCGGTGCCCGGCGTCGGACTGCTCGGAATGCGGGAACGCGTCGTCGCTCTGGGCGGACTGCTGCGGGCCGAGGCCCGCGACGAGGGCGGGTTCACCGTGCACGCCGAGCTTCCGGTGGGCGCGGCGTGATCCGCGTCCTGCTGGTCGACGACCAACCGCTGCTGCGCAGCGGATTCCGGGCACTGCTCGACATCGAGGACGACATCGAGGTGGTGGCCGAGGCCGCCGACGGCGAGCAGGCGTTGACCCTGGCCCGGGAACACCTGCCCGACGTCGCGCTCGTCGACATCCAGATGCCGGTCCTGGACGGCATCGAGACGACCCGGCACATCGCCGCGGATCCGGCTCTGACCGGCGTGCACGTGGTCATCCTGACCAACTACGGTCTGGACGAACATGTCTTCCACGCGCTGCGCGCCGGTGCCGCCGGCTTCCTGGTCAAGGACATCGAGCCGGCCGATCTCGTGCACGCCGTCCGGGTGGCCGCCCGTGGCGACGCTCTGCTCGCGCCGTCGATCACCCGCAAGCTGATCGACCGGTACGTCACCGAGCCGCTGCGGACGCGGACCGGTGCGCGGCTCAAGGAGTTGACCAGTCGCGAACGGGAGACGGTCGTCCTGCTCGCGCAGGGCCTGTCCAACGACCAGATCGCCGAACGCCTGGTGATCAGCCCGCTGACCGCCAAGACCCACATCAACCGGGCGATGACCAAACTTCACGCCCGTGACCGAGCCCAGCTCGTGGTCATCGCCTACGAGTCCGGCCTGGTGGCGCCCCGCCACCGCTGATCCCGGTGGCGCGTCGCGGCCGACGCACTCGCCGTCTGTCGGACCGCCGTGGCACGATCGCACAGGTGACCAGCAGATCCACCACCGAACAGCGCCTCGGCGACCTGGCGCGGCTGCGCCGCGTGCGGGACCGCATCGACCGGGAGTACGCGCAGCCGCTGGACGTCGAGGCACTCGCCCGTGGGGTCAACATGTCGGCCGGGCACCTCAGCCGCCAGTTCCGGCAGGCCTACGGCGAGTCCCCGTACGGCTACCTGATGACCCGACGCATCGAGCGGGCCATGGCACTGCTGCGCCGTGGTGACCTCAGCGTCACCGATGTCTGCTTCGCGGTCGGCTGTTCGTCGTTGGGCACCTTCAGCACCCGGTTTACCGAACTCGTCGGCGTGCCGCCGAGCGTCTACCGCCGCGACGCGGCCCGCGCGACGCAGGGGATGCCCTCCTGCGTGGTGAAACAGGTGACCAGACCGATCAGGAATCGAGAAGCAGCGGCCCCCGCGCCGCAGTTAGCGTGACCGCCATGGACATCACGATCAACGCCAGCTTCCTGCCGCACACCGACGCGGACGCCGCCCTGGCCTTCTACCGGGACCTCCTCGGCTTCGAGGTCCGCAACGACGTCGGCTACCAGGGCATGCGGTGGATCACCGTCGGCCCACCCGGTCAGCCCGGTACGTCGATCGTGCTGCATCCGCCGGCCGCCGACCCGGGGGTGACCGAGGAGGAGCGCCGCACCATCACCGAGATGATGGCCAAGGGCACCTACGCCTCGATCCTGCTGGCCACGCCCGACCTCGACGGCGTGTTCGAGCGGTTGCAGGCCAGCGACACCGAGATCGTGCAGGAGCCGACCGAGCAGCCGTACGGGGTTCGTGACTGCGCCGTCCGGGACGCCGCCGGCAACATGATCCGTATCCAGGAAGTGCGATGAGCAGTGCCAACCGGTCGGCGCCACCCGCCGCCGACAGCCACGATCTGATCCGGGTGCAGGGTGCCCGGGAGAACAACCTCAAGGACGTCACCGTCGAGCTGCCGAAGCGCCGGCTGACGGTGTTCACCGGCGTCTCCGGTTCGGGTAAGAGCTCGCTGGTGTTCAGCACCATCGCGGCGGAGTCGCAGCGGCTGATCAACGAGACCTACAGCGCGTTCATCCAGGGCTTCATGCCGACCCTGGCCCGGCCGGAGGTCGACGTCCTCGACGGGTTGACCACCGCGATCATCGTCGACCAGGAGCGGATGGCCGCCAACCCGCGCTCCACCGTCGGCACCGCCACCGACGCCAACGCCATGCTGCGGATCCTGTTCAGCCGGCTCGGCAAGCCGCACATCGGCTCTGCTCAGGCATTCTCCTTCAACGTCGCCTCGATCAGTGGCGCCGGCGCGGTGACCATCGAACGTGGCGGCACCACGACGAAGGAACGGCGCAGCTTCAGCATCACCGGTGGCATGTGCCCGCGCTGTGAGGGCACCGGGCGGGTCACGGACATCGACCTGACCGCGCTGTACGACGACAGCAAATCCCTCAACGAGGGCGCGATCACCGTGCCCGGTTACAGCATGGACGGGTGGTACGGCCGGATCTACCGGGGCAGCGGCTTCTTCGACCCGGACAAACCAATCCGGAAGTACACCAAGAAGGAGCTGCACGACCTGCTCCACAAGGAGCCCACCAAGATCAAGGTTGACGGGATCAACCTGACCTACGCGGGTCTGATCCCGCAGATCCAGAAGTCGTTCCTGTCCAAGGACGTCGAGGCGATGCAGCCGCACATCCGCGCCTTCGTGGAACGGGCGGTCACCTTCACGACCTGCCCCGACTGCGGTGGCACCCGGCTGAGTGAGGCGGCCCGGTCGTCGAAGATCAAGGGCGTCAACATCGCCGACGCCTGCGCGATGCAGATCAGCGATCTCGCCGAGTGGGTGCGCGGGCTGCGCGAGCCCTCCTTGGCACCGCTGCTGGCGTCGTTGCAGCACACCCTCGACTCCTTCGTCGAGATCGGGCTCGGCTACCTCAGCCTGGACCGGCCCTCCGGGACGCTCTCCGGCGGGGAGGCGCAACGCACCAAGATGATCCGCCACCTCGGCTCCTCGCTCACCGACGTCACCTACGTGTTCGACGAGCCCACCATCGGGTTGCACCCGCACGACATCCAGCAGATGAACCGCCTGCTGCTGCGGCTGCGCGACAAGGGCAACACCGTGCTCGTCGTGGAGCACAAGCCGGAGACGATCGCCATCGCCGACCACGTGGTCGACCTGGGCCCCGGGGCCGGCACGGCGGGCGGCACCGTCTGTTTCGAGGGCACCGTCGAGGAGCTACGGACCAGCGGTACGCTCACCGGCCGCCACCTCGACGACCGGGCCACGCTCAAGAAGTCGGTGCGTACGCCCACCGGGCAGCTGCCGATCCGGAAGGCCTCGACGCACAATCTCCGGAATGTCGACGTCGACATCCCGCTCGGGGTGCTGGTCGTGGTCACCGGCGTCGCCGGGTCGGGCAAGAGTTCCCTGGTGCACGGGTCGATCCCGCCCGGCACCGGAGTGGTGTCGATCGACCAGGGCGCGATCCGTGGCTCACGGCGCAGTAACCCGGCGACGTACACCGGGCTGCTCGACCCGATCCGCAAGGCGTTCGCGAAGGCCAACGGGGTGAAGCCGGCGCTGTTCAGTGCCAACTCCGAGGGCGCCTGCCCCACCTGCAACGGCGCCGGCGTGATCTACACCGACCTGGCGATGATGGCCGGCGTCGCCACCGTGTGCGAGGAGTGCGAGGGCAAGCGGTTCCAGGCCTCCGTCCTGGAATACCGCTTCGGCGGCCGGGACATCGCCGAGGTGCTCGCGATGCCGGTCACCGAGGCGGAGGAGTTCTTCGGTTCCGGCGAGGCCCGTACGCCGGCCGCGCACCGCATCCTCAACCGGCTCGCCGAGGTGGGCCTCGGCTACCTCAGCCTCGGCCAGCCGCTGACCACGCTCTCCGGCGGCGAGCGGCAGCGGCTCAAGCTGGCCACCCACATGGCCGAGCAGGGCGGGGTCTACGTGCTCGACGAGCCGACCACCGGGTTGCACCTCGCCGACGTCGAGCACCTGCTCGGCCTGCTCGACCGGCTCGTCGACTCCGGCAAGTCGGTGATCGTCATCGAACACCACCAGGCGGTCATGGCCCACGCGGACTGGATCATCGACCTGGGTCCGGGTGCCGGTCACGACGGCGGCCGGGTCGTCTTCGAGGGCACTCCCGCCGATCTTGTCGCTGCCCGGTCCACCCTTACCGGCGAGCACCTCGCCGCCTACGTGGGCGGCTGAGATCCCGCTCGTTCCGCACCCCACGGTGATGATCATCACCGTGGGGTGAAACCTACCCTCGCTGGAGGGTAGGTTTCGTGCTGGTCGTCGAGGCGCGGCTACGGCCCCTCGCGGTCCTTCCTGAGCGGTCTTCTTCTTCCGGGCGACGATGCTCGGAAATGGTCCGGAAACGTCCGACCGGTACTGGTATGTGCAGATCATGTCGGTCCCCGTGGGGAGCGGCATCACGTGTGCGCCTGGCGCGTGCACCCTGAGTGGAAACGGCTGTATGTCTTCGATGCTGTCCGCGGTCGCCCGGCCGCGTCTGTCCCGCCCGTCCTGGTTGTCGCCCAAGGTGTTCCGGACCGAGGTCCTCGCCGGGCTGGTGGTGGCTCTGGCCCTGATCCCGGAGGCGATCAGCTTCTCGATCCTGGCCGGGGTGGATCCGCGGGTCGGGTTGTTCGCCTCGTTCACGATGGCCGTGGTCATCTCGATCTGCGGTGGCCGGCCGGCGATGATCAGCGCGGCGACCGGCGCGATCGCCCTGGTCGTCGCACCTTTGGCCAAGGAGCACGGCCTGGACTACCTGGTCGCGGCGGTGATCCTGGGTGGGCTGATCCAGGTGCTGCTGGCCGCCCTCGGGGTGGCGCGGCTGATGCGGTTCATCCCACGCAGTGTGATGGTCGGGTTCGTCAACGCCCTGGCCATCCTGATCTTCGCCGCGCAGGTGCCGTACCTGCTCGGGGTGCCGTGGCTGGTCTACCCACTGGTCGCCCTCGCCCTGGTGATCATGGTCGGGCTGCCCCGACTCACCCGGGCCGTGCCGGCCCCGCTGGTCGCGATCGTCGTGCTCACGGTACTCACCGTGGCCGCCGCGGTGACCGTGCCGACCGTCGGCGACCAGGGCGAACTGCCCAACAGCCTGCCGACTCTCGGCCTGCCGCAGATCCCCTGGACGATGGACACCCTGGCGTTGATCGCCCCCTACGCGGTGGGGATCGCGCTGGTCGGGCTGATGGAGTCACTGATGACCGCCAAGCTGGTCGACGACATCACCGACACCCACTCCAACAAGACCCGCGAGTCCTGGGGCCAGGGCGTGGCCAACATCGTCACCGGCTTCTTCGGTGGCATGGGCGGCTGCGCCATGATCGGCCAGACGATGATCAACGTGAAGGCGTCCGGCGCCCGCACCCGACTGTCGACGTTCCTCTCCGGCGTCTTCCTGCTCATCCTCGTCGTGGCGCTCGGCGACGTGGTCGCCACCATCCCGATGGCCGCCCTCGTCGCCGTCATGATCATCGTCGCGGTCTCCACCTTCGACTGGCACTCCGTCGCCCCCGCCACCCTCAAACGCATGCCACTGGGCGAGACCCTGGTCATGGTCACCACCGTCGCCACCACCCTGGCCACTCACAACCTGGCCATCGGGGTGGTCGCGGGTGTGCTCACCGCCATGGTCATCTTCGCCCGCCGGGTCGCCCACCTCGTCGAGGTCACCAGCGTGCTCGACCCTGATGGCGGCTCTCGGATCTACTCCGTGCACGGCGAACTCTTCTTCGCCTCCAGCAACGACCTGGTCTACCAGTTCGACTACGCCGGCGACCCGGACAAGGTCATCATCGACATGAGCCGGGCACACGTCTGGGACGCCTCCTCCGTCGCCGCCCTCGACGCCATCACCACGAAGTACGCAGCACGGGGCAAGACCGTCGAGATCGTCGAACTTAACCAGCCGAGCGCCGCCATCCACGGCAGCCTCGCCGGCACCCTCGGTGCGGGCCACTGATGCCCCGCACCGGGCGCGACGCCGGGCCGCAGACCACAAGTGGCCCGGCACCGGGCCGACTCATGCAGATCGGCGAGGCCGCCGAGCGGGTCGGCCTGAGCATCCGCACCATCCGGCACTACGAACAGGTCGGGCTCATCGTCCCGTCGGCGCGTACCGACGGCGGCTTCCGCCTCTACACCGAACCCGACCTGGACCGCCTCGGGGTGGTCAAACGGATGAAACCCCTCGGGTTCACCCTCGACGAGATGCGTGACCTGCTCGGCATCCTCGACGCGCTGCCCGCCGCCGACGGTGCGGAACGTGCCGCCCTGCTCGACCGGCTCGCCATGTTCCACACCCTCGCCGCCACCCGGGTCGACGCCCTCCGCGAACAACTGGCCACCGCCGAGGGCTTCGCCGACACCCTGCGACAGCGGATCGACAAGCACACGCTCCAGAACTGATCGGCCCGCCGCTCGGCAGGGCGTCTCGGCCGGCGTGGGTCGAGCCACGACCAGCGGTGGGTGGTGGAGCCGTCGGGTGGCGCGCCGCCGGGGTTTCTGCCGGTTCCGGCTCGACGGCCGGTCAGTCGCCCAGCAGGCCCGCGTGCCCAGCGAGCGCCGCGGCCTCGGCGCGGGTGCCGACCCGCAACTTGCGCAGCAGCGCGGCGGTCATCCGTTTCACCGTGCGTTCCGACACGTGCAGCTGATCCGCGATGGTCAGGGTGCTGCGGCCGGCGGCGATCGACCGGAGCAGGGCGCGTTCGTCGGGGTCGAGATCGACCCGGAAGCCCGGGCCGGAGTGCAGCAGCTCGCGCAGCAGTTGCGCCGGCAACACCGCCCACCCGTCGAGAACCGCCAGCAGTGGCGGCAGCAGCGCCTCGGGTTCGGCACTCTTCGGCAGGAACGCCTCGGCGCCGGCACGCAGGGCCTCCAGCGCCGGCGTCGGATCGCTGTCGCCGGACATCGCCACCACTCGCACCCGCGGGGTCGTGCGGCGGATGGCCGCCACGGCGCGGATGCCGCCCGGGGCCGGCATGTGCAGGTCGACGAGGGCCACGTCCGGTAGGCACCGGCACATCAGCGAGGCCGCCGCGGCGGCGTCACCGGTGGCGCCCACCACCCGTACCCGACCAGCGGTGGCCGACGGCAGCAGCAGTTCGAGTCCACGGGCGAACAGCGGGTGGTCGTCGACGACGGCCACCCGGATGGCCGGGGACTCGGACATGCCTGTTCCCTTCCCGAGCGGGTACCGATCATGCGGTCGGTGCCACCTCGGGGGAGTGGGGAACGGATGCGCGGACGGTACGGGATCGGACGACTGTTGGAAGTGCTACGCCGTACCGGCTCTCCCGCTGGCGGTGCCACGGCCGCGAGTCGCCCCTCCGAGCTGTTGCTGCGCGTGCTCTGTCACGAACTCCGAACGCCGGTCACGACGTTGACCTCCCTGACCCGGGCGCTCGCCGACGAGGCACGGCCATTGACTGTCGAGGACCGTCGCCTGGTCTCCGCACTCGCCCGTGACCAGGCGGCCCACCTGCAAACCCTGCTCACCGAGGCGGCGACGAGCGTGGGGGCCCTGACCCTGGCGGTCGGGCGCAGCGAGCCGACGGTGCCGCTCGCGGAGATCCTGCCCATCGTCGCGATGCTCGTACCGGCCGAACGGCGCCACATCCGGGTCACCTGGGAAGCCGCGCGGTGTCGGGTGTCGGCCCATCGCACCAGGCAGATGGTGGGCAACCTGGTCGAGAACGCGCTGCGCCACGGACCGGCTGCGGGGCGGGTGGGCATCCACGCGATGTGCCGTGGTGCCCACCTGAGCATCAGCGTGCTGGATGAGGGGCGCGTGGCGGAGCCCCTGATCGAGGCGCTGCGCCGGCCCGCCCCGGCCGTCGGCATGTCCGGCCTGGGCCTGTGGATCGTCCGGCAACTCGTCGCCGTCGACGGCGGCCAGGTACGCCTGCACCGGCTGCGCCCGACCGGGGTGGCGGTGGAGGTGCTGCTGCCGGCCCGCCAGGCAGGTTGACCCGTCCGGGCCGCCGGTTGGCCCGTACGGGCCCGCGATCGGGGAAGTGACCTCGGTGACAGCTCAGCTCATCGAGGAGGGCGCGTGTTCACCCATATCAAGGACCTGCAGTTCGAGGCGAAGCCGGACGGTCCCGACGCGGCGTTCGCCCGCCGGCTCCAGGAGATCCTGGGCGGCAAGTGGGGCGAGATGACCGTCGCCAACCAGTACCTCTACCAGGGCTGGAACTGCCGGCTGCCGGGCAAGTACAAGGATCTGCTGCTCGACGTGGGCACCGAGGAGATGGGCCACGTCGAGATGATCGCCACCATGATCACCCGGCTGCTCGACAACGCGCCGTTGTCGTTGCAGGAGGCTGCCGAGGACAACCCGATGGTCGGGGCGATCTACGGCGGTTCCAATCCCGCACACTTCATCCACGGCGGCGGCGGGGCGATGCCGGTCGACAGTGTGGGAGTGCCGTGGAGCGGCAGCTTCGTCACCGCCAGCGGCAACCTGATGGCCGACTTCCAGCTCAACGTCACCGCCGAGGCCCAGGGCCGCCTTCAGGTGTCGCGTCTGTTCAACATGACCGACGACCCCGGCGTGAAGCAGATGCTCCGCTTCCTGCTGGCCCGCGACACCATGCACCAGAACATGTGGATGGCCGCCATCGAGCAGCTCAGGGAGGACGGCCTGGAGGAGATGCCCGTGCCGGACGCCTTCCCCGACTCACCGGACTTCACCGAGCAGTTCAGCTACACCTACCTCGACTTCTCCCCGGGCCAGGACGCCGCGCAGGGACGCTGGGCCTCCGGACCCACGCCGGATGGCAAGGGCGAGTTCCGCTACGACCACAGCCCTCGCGCGCACGCGCCCGAACCCGTCCTGCCGCCGGGTGACCCGCGCCTGTACGGCACCAACCCGGGCATGGCACAGGGCGTGGTCAACACCGTCAAGAGCAAGATCAGTTGACGTCTTCCTGCCGGGCCGCCCACCTGACCGGGTGGCCCGGCGGGTGACGCCCGCCCGAGGAGGTGAGCCGTGACCGAACTCGTGCTGCGCCCGCTCGCGGACGCGTTCATGCAGGTGGGTGTGTACGTCGCCGTGATGGTGGCGCTGTTCGGCTGGCTGCGCTGGCGGTACGGGGACCGGGTCACCGACGGGCTGACCCGTCGCCGCCGGGTGGGCCCGCTGGTCGGCGCGCTGCTGGGGGTGACACCGGGCTGCGGTGGCGCGATCATCCTCATGCCGCTGTACGCCCGCGGCAAGGTCTCCTTCGGCACCGTGGTGGGTGCGCTGGTCGCGACCATGGGTGACTCGTCCTGGGTGGTGCTGGCCTGGAACCCGCTCTTCGCGCTGCAACTGCACGCGCTGCTGTTCGTGGCCGGCCTGGCCACCGGGTACGCCGTGGACGCCCTCGGCATCGATCCCGCCCGGTCCGCCACCCGGCGGCGGCCGGTGCCCGTCGCGGCACCGGTGAACCTCGCCGCCGACGTCGGGCCCGATCTCACCGTGTCCCGTCGCCTGTTCGGGGCACTGCTGCCCCGGGTGCCCGCGTCGACCGCGTTCTGGGGGCTGACGACGCCAGCCTTCGCGGTGTCCGTACCGGTGGTGTTCCAGATCGTCGACCCGGCGGCGTTGACCGTGATCGGTGGGATCGACCCGTACCTGGCGCTCGGGGTGCTCGGCACGCTGGTCGCGGCGCTCATCTTCGCCGCCGGGCGGGGACGGCTGGCCGACGACACCCTGGAGACCGCGCACGCCAGTACCCGGGCTGCGACGCTGCGGCACAGCGCGCACGAGGCCTCGTTCGTCACGGTCTGGGTGGCGGTGGCCTACCTCGGCTGGCAGGTGCTGAGCACCACGACCGGCTTCGACGGTTCGCAGCTCGTCGTGACCGGCCTCGTCGGTGTGCTGGTCGGTGCTCTGGTCGGCCTGGTACCCGGCTGTGCCCTGCAGATCGTCTTCACGGGCCTCTACGTCAGTGGCGGTCTGCCGCTACCCACTCTGGTCGCCAACGCGATCAGCCAGGACGGGGATGCCCTGATCCCGCTCGCCGCGCTGCGCCGCCACTGCGCGGTCATGGCGACCGCCATCACCACCGTCCCCGCGGTCGTCGTCGGTGGGGCGCTGCTCGTGTTCTGGTGAACCGGCCGAAGGAGCATGCCATGTCGTACTCGACGACGGACCCCGTCGCGCTGTCGCGGGTCCGGTGCAAGTTTGCCGTCTTCAGCGGTCTGAGTCTCGTCGCGGCGGCCGTGGGACTGCCCGCCTGGTCGGTCGCGGCCCTGGTGCTGACCAGCCTGGCCATCCCCGTCGCCGTCGGGCTGGCCGGAGGCGGCGGCCTCCTGCGCCAACTGCTGCGACCGGGCGCGAACCCGGGTGGCGGCACCCGGTCGCCGGACCGTGGCACGCGGCGCACCCGCCCGTCGACCTGAAGAAGGTTCATTCCGGATGTCGTCCCGGCCACCTGTTGTCCATGCGATGTCAACCTGAACTCCGCTCAGCACCGGTACCTTGCGGTCTCCGTGAGTCGTGCCGGGCCTGCCCGGTGGGCGCGTCACGGTGCGCCAACGAATTCGGACACACGCTCAGACGGGTATGCGGGGGAAGGCGGTTCTTCGGGTGTGGCTCGGGGCTGACAAGAAGGAGTTCGAGGCCTTCCTCGAATCCGCTGACGTTTACTGGCGCAAGAACCTCGGCTCCACGACGTCCCAGAACTACCTCGTCGTCGAGGTGTTCCACCAGGACATCAGGGTGGCGATGCGCAATCTGTCCGTCGCCAACGCGATCCGCCGCATCGTCCCCGCCCAACTGGTCGTCGTGACCGGGGTGGAGCAGATGTGGCACGAGGCGCTGTGGACCGAGTTCGACGTGAAGCTGGTCGAGCGGATCGCCGCCGCCTACGGTGCCAGCCAGGTCATCGACCTGTACCGCCTCGTGGAGGGGCCGGCCAGCTCCGCCACTGCGGGTGCCGTGCCGGTGGAGCTGTTCGGACGGACACTGCCCCCCGGCACGCCGGTCAGTGAGGAGACCCTCGCCGAGTTCGTCAGCGCCACCTACTGCCGGGTGACCAAGCGGCCCCGGCCGCCGGAGAACCCCGACGCCGACCCGCGCTACCGCCGACGGCAGGCGCTGGCGCGAGCCATCTCCTCGGCCTACGACGCCCTGCTCGGCAGCGGCTCGGTGGTCGCGTTGGTCACCAGTCATGTCGACTACGACCACTGGGGGCTCGCGGTGGACTCCGCGCGCCGGGCCGGGGTGCCGGTCGTGCACACCCAGCAGACCGGGTGCCTCAAGGCGTACGCGCTGTTCCCGGAGAACGACACCGGTGAACACACCTTCCGTGGTGAACTCACCCTCCAGATCGGCGCCTTCTTCGAACAGCGGGTGTGGTCGCGACGCAACGAGGTGCGGCGCAACGCCGAACTCGTCGCCTGGCGCTCGAAAGTCAACCTGGGTCGGCCCAGCTGGTGGCGGGGCGGTGCCAGCGCCTCCGTCGACATCACCAACAGCAGTGAGCGGGCCCGGCTACGTACGCACTTCGCCGCCCGGCTGGGGTTCGACCCGGCCCGTCCGGTGGTGGCGGTGTTCAACCACGCCGTGTCCGACGCGCCCGGCACGAACCACCAGTCGTTCCCGACGCTTGCCGACTGGTTCGCCGAGACCGCCCAGTTCGCCAGTACCGCCAGCGAGGTGCAGTGGCTGTTCCAGGACCATCCGAGCCAGTTCCGCTACGACAGCACCGACTTCTTCGACTCGGTCGCCCGACGGTACGCCCGGCACCGGCACATGGTGTTCCAGCCCAGCAAGGACCTGAGCAAGAACGGTCTGTGGAGCCTCGTCGACCTGGGCGTGACCGTACGCGGCAGCGTCAGCAACGAGCTGCCGGCGTACGGCATCCCGGTGATCCAGGCCGGCTGGTCCGAGTGGAGTGAGTGCGGTCTGTCCACGGTGGTGAACGACCCGGAGACGTACTGGAAGGCACTCGACGCCGCGATCAGCGCCATGCTCAACGGCGAGGAGATCATCTCCGCCGAGCAGGTCGAGCGGGCCCGCCTGTGGCTGTGGTTCTACCGCAGCGCCACCGACCTGTTCACCCCTCAGGTGCCGCACTGGGAGGTATGGCCGGCCGACTACCTGCTGCGCGCGGTGCGGACCTCCTTCCGGCACATCGAGAGCGACGCGGACCCGGTCTTCGAGGCCGTCGAGCGTATGTGGACCCGGCGCGAGCCGGTGCTGACCCGGACCGATCTCCAGGTGCCGGGAGGTGTCCGGTAGTGGCGATCGGTACCTGGTTCGCCACCGAGTTCGACGAGCCGATCCCGGCCCGGGAACTACCCGCGACCTTCACCTCGGGTGGAGATCGCGACGTGTTGCTCGCCGACCAGGTCGCCCGGGGCGTCGCGATCGTGGGCCGGGTCCAGAGTGGGTCCGGCGCGGTCGTGCTCAAGATTCGCACCGACGGCCGCCCGGTCCGCGTCCGGGTCGACCTGCACGTCGACGGTGCCTCGCAGACCGCCTGGTCGCGGGCGGCGGCACCGACCCGGGGCATGCGCGAGCTGCCACGGCTGGTCATGGTCCGAGCCCAGGGCGCGGACCGGGCCGCCGCCCTGATCAGCCGCCAACGGGGACGGTTGCGGATGGTGGAGGCCCACGCCTGGGTGGAGTTCGATCTGCGGGCCGGCGAGGTGGGCGACGACGGCCTGCTGATCGTCGAGGTGGTGGACGGTGCCTTGCCGCCCTGGGCGGCGACCGAGCTCAGCCCGTTGGCGGCGATCGGCGTCCGGATCAACCAGGTCGAGATCGTCGCGATCGACGCGGCCGACCAGCGCGAGGGCGCCGCTCGACTCGCCGGTGCCGCCGCGCAGTGGGCCGGGCTCGTCAGTGCCGGCGGCCTGGTCGGGGCGCGAGGTCGTGGACAGGGACACCCCCGGTCGAGGTTCGTCGTGGTCAACGCCGCCGACCCCACCGTACGGTGCCGGCTGCGGATCTCGGCCGGCACGGCCCCACCGGCCGCGGTGCGTCAGCCGAGCCAGAAGTGGCTGCGCCGCCACCAGGGCCAGACCGTGCTGAAGGCGTTCCGGGTGGCGCAGCGTGGGGCGGGATACGCGCTGTTCGAGGCGTCGCCGTTCACCCGGCCGCCGCACCCGGACCGGCTGGTCGTCCGGGGCGTCCATCTGGTCGACGGCACCGGATGCCGGGTGAGCGCCGTCCCGCAGGGCGAGGACGCCCTCGACGTGGTGGTCGAGCGTACGGCTCCCGGACCGGTGCTGGTCGGGCTCGCCGAGCGGGACACCCCGGCGGTACGGCGGCGGGTCGCGGAGACCGTCTGTCAGCTCGTCGAGCTGGAGTGCCACCGGTGACCGGGCACCACCACCACGACCTGACGCTCAGCGATGATCCAGCGGCCAACCGGCGGGCCCTCGAACAGGTCCTGGCGTCCGGGACCGGGGGCACCCTGCGGCTGCCGGCGGGCACCTTCACCCTGGACCGGGGAGTGGTGCTCGGTCCGGGCTGGACGCTGACCGGCGCCGCGCCCGGACCCGGGCCGGTGACCACGTGGCTGACGTCGTCCTCGTCGGCCGGCGAGCCCATCGTCCACGTGCTGGGTTCCCAGGTGACGGTCCAGGACATCGGCTTCCGCCCGCCGCCGTGCGCGCCCGGCGAGCACGGCGGCGACCGGGGCACCGCCATCACCGTCGGGAACTACCTCTACCCGGCCGAGACGCAGTGGATCGAGGACATCCAGATCCGACATGTCCAGGTCGAGCGCCACGACGAGCGCGCCGCCAACTGTGTCGCCGTCATGGGCGCGGTACGCGACATCACCATCAGCGACGTGTCCATCGTCGGCGGCTGCACCGGCGTCGCCGTGCACTGGGGTGCGGTCGGCGATGGTGTCGACTCCATCGTCGGCCCCTCCTACCACCCGCACCACCTGGACATCCGTGACCTACGCGTGTCCGACGCGTTCGAGGGGTTCTACCTCAGCTCGGTGCACGACGTGACGGTGGACCGGGTCCACCTGAGCGAGGTCGAGATCGGCTTCCGGCTGCTGCCGGGCGACAACACGGACCGGTTCCACTCCGGCGGCGACAACCCGGTCGGCGCGCGGATCCGCGTCGACGGTGCGTACGTGGCCTGGAACGGTCCGTTGTACGCGGTTCGGATCGCGGGCTGGGGACGCAGCGAGATCGACCACTCGTTCCGGGTACTCGACTATCGGGACGTGGTGGTCCGGGACTGCACGTTCGTGCCGTTGCCGCTCGCCACGGCCGGGTCCGGCGAGGCGCGGCGTCCGCGGTCGCCCGTCGTCGTCGAGCAGGCCTCCGGGGTGATCCTGGAGGGGATCCGCGTGGACCTGCGGGCGGGCGCGGTTCCGGCCGGGCCGCCACCCTGACCGGCGGTTCTCACACGGCAAGCGCCGTGTCCTCTCGGGCGCGGCGTCCGCGCACCGCCGGGCGCGTTCCGGCGGTACCGCCACGCCGCCGGATGATCCATTCCGCAAGCAGCACGTTGATCAGCCAGGCGGCGGTCATCGTCCCGGTCCGGCCGGACGTCGTGAGTGGACCGACGGCGGCGAGCCAGGCCATCTGGGTGAAGAACTGGGTGCCCGCGCCCATCCCGATGGCGTAGCCACGGATCATCCACGCGCGGTGTCGGCCGAAGTCACGGCGTCGGACCGCCACGAGGCCGAGGACGATCGACCCGGCCATGGCGACGCTGACCACCACCCGGACGGCGACCAACGCGTCACTGTCGAAGGGCCCTGGCGGCAGGAACAAGGTCAGCCACAGGCCGCTCAGCGCGGTGAGCAGCCCGCACGGAATCAGCAGCCGACCGGCGACCCGGTGCCAGCGGCGATGGCGCCGGCGGAACCGGGGCGCGAACTGGAAGGCGCCTAGCACGCTGAACACGGTCACCGCGACGATGTGGGCGACCACGGGCAGCGGGGCCGAGGTGATCCGGTCACCGTCGGGCAGCACCTGGGCGCCGCCGGCGAACTCGGCCAGGCGGAGGCCCCCGGCGAGAACCGGTACGGCGGCGAGCGCCAGCAGGCCGGCGGGGATGAGCCAGTTCGATCTGGCGGAAGGCGTCACAGCGGTGCGTCCCTTCTGCTGAGGACAGGACCGTGACCACGTCCCCGTCCCAGGCCCGCCCGGCGCTGCGCGGACGCGGAACGCGGTTCGGTCGGGAGGGGACCCGGTCGCTCCTGCTCCGTCGATCCTGGCGAAGGGCCGGGCGAGACTCATCGGAGTGCGGGCCGACGAGGACTCGGCCGAAGGACGGGACGGCCGGCCGTACTTTGGGTCGGGACGCCGGCGGTGTTCAATCGTGGGGTGGCCATCCGCGTGATCGTCGCCGACGACCAGGAGATCGTCCGTACCGGACTGACGATGATCCTCAACGCCCAGCCGGACATCGAGGTGGTGGGCGAGGCGGGTGACGGTCACCGGGCCGTCGACCTCGCCCGGCGGCTCCGTCCCGAGGTGTGCCTGTTCGACATCCGGATGCCCGGTGTGGACGGCATCGAGGCCACCCGCCGCCTCGCCGGGCCGGCCGTGCTCGACCCCTTGGCGGTGGTCGTGATCACCACGTTCGACCTCGACGAGTACGTCTACGCCGCGCTGCGCGCGGGAGCGCGTGGTTTCCTGCTCAAGGACGCCGGCACGGCCCTGCTCACCCAGGCCGTGCGGGCTGCCGCCGCCGGTGACGCGCTCATCGCGCCGAACATCACCACGCGGCTGCTGCGGGCCTTCGCCGACGCGGGTCCGGCCGCGCCGCCACCACAGCCGGTGGACGCGCTCACCCTGCGGGAGGAGGAGGTGCTGCTCGCCGTGGCGCGTGGTCGCACCAACACCGAGATCGCCGAGGAACTGCACATCAGCCTCAGCACCGTGAAGACCCACATCGCCAGCCTGATGGTCAAGATCGGTGTCCGTAACCGGGTGGAGATCGCGATGTGGGCGTACCACACCGACCGCGTCCGCCCGGGCCGCTCGGGGTAGCGCCTCGCCCACGAAGGGCTTCGTGGCCGAGGGCCGGGGGCGGTCTTCACGTGGCGTTCACGGGGCTTGTGGCGCGATGACATTTATTGATCGAGATGTTTGCGAGAATCCTGATGTCGCCTGCCGCGCCCCCAAGTCGGGTTCCCCCACCCGCCGTCGCAGGAGACAGTCAGGAGTCGCCCCGTGGCTCACCTACGCAGGTTCGCCGTCGTCTCGGTGATCACCGTCGTCCTGTCGGTCGTGCTCGTGCCGTCGACCGCCCAGGCCACCCCGCCCAACATCCCCTCGTACAGCACGGCGGTGAGCCGGCTGAACTCCCTCACCGTCGCGGCCGAGTCTCACCAATCCAGCTACAGCCGTGACCTGTTCCCGCACTGGATCACGATCACCGGTGCCTGCAACACCCGCGAGCAGGTGCTCAAGCGGGACGGCAGCAACGTGGTGGTGAACTCCAGCTGCTATCCGACGTCCGGCTCCTGGTACAGCCCGTACGACGGAGTGACCCGCACGAACCCCGCCGACATCTCCATCGACCACGTGGTGCCGCTCGCCGAGGCCTGGCGGTCGGGCGCCTGGGCCTGGACCACCGCGCGGCGCCAGACCTACGCCAACGACCTGGGTGGACCGGAACTGTGGGCGGTCACCGGCACCGTGAACTCGTCGAAGGGCGACAAGGACCCGGCCGCGTGGAAGCCGCCGCGCGCGGCCTTCCACTGCACCTACGCCCGGGCGTGGATCCAGGTGAAGTGGTACTACGGCCTCACCGTGAACAGCGCGGAGAAGTCGGCGCTGACCACCATGCTCAACACCTGCTGAGCCGGCACCGGTGACCCGGGGGCGTGACGTCGTCGACGTCACGCCCCCGTCGCTGTCGCCGTACCCGTCGAAGTCGGCCGCTCGTTGTCGGAGGACCGGACGAAGGCTTGACAGTCGACATCATGCAACGTGCAATATGTTGCATGTCTCTCGACGAGTTCGACCGTTACCCGTTGCTCTTCGGTCCGAGCCCGATCCACCCCTTGGACCGGCTGAGTCGCCACCTGGGCGGCGCCCGGATCTGGGCCAAGCGGGAAGACTGCAACAGCGGGCTGGCCTTCGGCGGCAACAAGACCCGCAAGCTGGAGTATCTGTTGGCCGACGCCCTGGCCCGCGGCGCGGACACTCTGGTCAGCATCGGTGGCGTGCAGTCCAACCACACCCGTCAGGTAGCCGCCGTCGCCGCCCGGGCCGGCCTGAAGGCCGTGCTGGTGCAGGAGAGCTGGGTGGACTGGCCGGATCCGGTCAACGACAAGGTCGGCAACATTCTGCTGTCGCGGGTCATGGGCGCCGACGTGCGCCTCGCGCCGGACGGATTCGGCATCGGCGTCAAGGAGAGTTGGCAGCGGGCGCTGGAGGAGGTCCGGGCCGGCGGTGGCGTGCCGTACGCCATCCCCGCCGGGGCGTCCGACCACCCGTTGGGTGGGCTCGGCTTCGCCAACTGGGCCTACGAGGTCCAGCAACAGGAGCGGGAGTTGGGGATCTTCTTCGACACCGTCGTCGTGTGCAGCGTCACCGGCAGCACCCAGGCGGGGATGATCGCCGGTTTCGCCGGCCAGGACCGGGCCCGCCGGGTGCTCGGCATCGACGCCTCGGCCAAGCTCGACGAGACCCGGGCCCAGGTGGAGAAGATCGCCCGTGACACCGCCGGACGGATCGGTCTCGGGCGCGACCTGCGCGACGACGAGATCACCGTGCTGCCGGGCTGGGCCGGAGACCGCTACGGCATCCCGATCCAGTCCACCCTGGACGCGATCCGGCTCACCGGCCGACTGGAAGGCATGATCATCGACCCGGTGTACGAGGGCAAGTCGATGGCGGCGTTGATCGACCTCGTCCGTACCCGGGACATCCCCGCCGACGCCAACGTCCTCTACGCCCATCTTGGCGGGCAGCCGGCCCTGAACGCCTACCACACGCTCTTCAGCTGACTGCCAAACGTTTCGCTCAGCCGTCGGTGAGGCGGTCGGCGCGAGCGTTCAGGTACCGCTGCTGCGCCAGATTCGTGGCCCGCGCGGCCGCCGTCCGGTACTCGGCGCGGGCCGCCGCCGGGTCGCCGCGGCGTTCCAGCAGATGTGCGCGTACGGCGGGCAGCCTCGCGTCCCGGGCCAGCCGACCGTCGGCGGCCACCTTCTCGACAAGCGCCAGCCCCGCGTCGGGGCCGTCCGCCATGGCCACCGCGACGGCACGGTTCAGCGCGACCACGGGACTGGCGTCCATCGTCGTCAGCACCTCGTACAGCATCGCGATCTGCGGCCAGTCGGTCTGCTCCGGGCCGGACGCCTCGTCGTGCAGGGCGGCGATGGCGGCCTGCACCTGGTAGGGCCCGGGAGGCCCGCGGCGTAGCGCCTCGACCACCAGCGCCGTGCCCTCGGCAATCTGATCGGCACGCCAGCGGGAGCGGTCCTGTTCGGCCATCGGGATCAGTTCGCCGTGCGGACCGGTGCGCGCCGGTGCGCGGGCATCGGTGAGCAGCAGCAACGCCAGCAGACCGGTCACCTCGGCGGTGTCGGGCATGCTCCGGCGCAGCAGCCGGGTCAGCCGGATCGCCTCGGCGCACAGGTCGGCGCGGAGCAACCCGGGCCCGGATGTGCTCGCGTACCCCTCGTTGAAGACCAGGTAGAGCACCCGGAGCACGGCCGCCAGCCGCCCCGGAAGCTCGGCCGGGTCGGGCATCGCGAAGGGCAGGCCGCTGTCGCGGATGCGCTGCTTGCCCCGGCTGATCCGCCGGATCATGGTCTGCTCCGGCACCAGGAACGCCCGCGCCACCTCCGCCGTGCTCAACCCGCCGACCGCCCGCAGGGTCAACGCGACCTGCGCGGCCGGGGACAGCGAGGGATGGCAGCACAGGAACAGCAGGATCAGGCTGTCGTCGGAGTCCGGGCTCCGATGACCCGACGGTGCCAGCCGCCATTCGGCCACCACGCGCCGGCCGACGACGTCCTCCCGCCGCCGTCGCGCCTGCTCGGCCCGGAGCAGGTCGGTGAGCCGCCGCGACGCCACCGTGATCAGCCAGCCCCGAGGGTTCGCCGGTAGACCGTCCCGGGGCCAGCCGGTGGCCGCCGCGATGAGCGCCTCCTGGGTGGCGTCCTCGGCGGTGTCGAAGTGCCCGTAGCGGCGGACGAGCGCGCCGAGGACCTGCGGCGCCAGCCGGCGCAGCAGCTCCTCGACGGTCGGTCCACCCATCAGACGAGGTCGTCGATGCCCTCGGCGATCGGACGGACGTCGACGTACTCGCCGGGGTTGTCCGGGTTGACCAGCATGGCGGCGATCTCGGCGGCCCGGTCGAAGCTGGCGCACTCGACCACCGTGTACCCGGCGAGGACCTCCTGCGTCTCCGGGTACGGACCATCGGTGACCATCGTCGCGCCGTCGCGCACCTGGACCCGACGGGCGTGCACCGGCGCGGTCAGCCCCTGGGCGTCCACCAGTTCACCGGCGTCGGCGAGGTCCTGGTGCACCCTGCCCATGTGCGCGTGCATCGCGGCCACCTGCTCGGCCGACATCGCCGGCCGGTCGGAGCCGTGCCCGGCCATCGCGTCGTAGTCCCGCTGCGAGCCGTACAGCATGATCATGTATTTCACGGCGTCTCCCTCTCCCGCCCGCCACCATCGCGGTGCCGGTTCATCGGGGACGTCGGAGCCGGGTGTGCGTACCGGACACCGACCACCGCACCATAGGCCGTCTCTCCGCGACCGGCCGGGAGAGCGGATGGAACACGCGCGACTGAACCGGACGGGGCGGTAAGGCGTACCTGACGGCAACGGGCGTGACGGTCGTACCGTCGGGGTACAGGACCGGCGACGTCGAGGCGGGAGGCGTGCGGTGGCGGCAGGTGGGCGAGGGTTACGCCGGGGCAGACTCGCCGGCCTGGCGGTGGCGCTGGTGGCGGCGGCCGCCTGCATGGTGGAGCCGGTGGGCGGGCCCGCGGACCCGAACGGGCAGCCGCAACCGGCCGAGCCGACGGCGGAGGTGACCCGCGCCGACGGCACCGACACGGTGGAAGAGTTCCACCAGGACGTGGCCGACGCGCAGCGGCTCGCCGAGCTGTACTGGGCCGACCAGTTCGAGGCCTCGGGACAGTCCTTCCGGCCGATCAGGCAGGTCCTGCCGTACCAGCGTGACGGTGAGGTCTCCTGCGGCGGTCAGGAGGTGCCCCGCAACAACGCGGTCTACTGCACCATCGACGACTACATCGCGTACGACATCAACTGGTCGTTCGGCGCCTTCCGGCAGATCGGCGACGCATTCGTGTTCTACCTGCTCGGGCACGAGTACGCGCACGGCATCCAGACCCGGCTGGGCATCCGGTACAACTTCACCATCCAGCAGGAACTACAGGCCGACTGCATGGCCGGGGCGTTCCTCGGCGACTCGGTCCGGTCCGACCGGCTCACCCTGGAAGAGGGTGACCTCGACGAGTTCAACGACGGACTGCTCGCCGTCGGCGACGACCCGGGTCAACCGTGGTTCGCCGAGGGTTCCCACGGCACCCCCGAGCAGCGCTCGGAGGCGTTCTTCCGGGGCTACGAACGGTCCCTGACCGCCTGCGACCTCGGTTGAGAAAGTTCACTGCGCCGAGCGCCGGACCACCGTCGGCTGACAGGATTCACCGGTCAACCGAGCCCGAGGAGGATCCGGTGAACAGCACCCGTCCAGCCGCCGTGCTCTTCGACATGGACGGCACCCTGGTCGACAGCGAGCGGTTGTGGGACGTCGCTCTGGCCGAACTGGCGCAGCAGTACGGCGGCACCCTGTCCGCCGACGCCCGGCGCGCGATCATCGGCACGGGCATGGCCGACTCGATGCGGATCCTGCACGACGACCTGGGGCAGCCGCACCGGGATCCGCGGACCAGCGCGGAATGGATCAACGCGCGGATCCTTGAGCTGTTCCGCACCGGGTTGCGGTGGCGCCCCGGGGCGCTGGCGCTGCTCGGCGCGGTCCGCCAGGCGCGGATCCCGACGGCCCTGGTCACCTCCAGCGGGCGGGCCCTGGTCGAGATCGCCCTGGACACCCTCGGCCGCGACAGCTTCGACGTGGTGGTCTGCGGCGACGAGGTCGACGCGACCAAGCCGCATCCCGAGCCGTACCTGACGGCCGCCCGGCTGCTCGGGGTGCCCATCGACAGGTGCGTGGCGATCGAGGACTCGGCGACCGGGGTGGCCAGCGCGGTCGCCGCCGGGGCCGCGGTGCTGGCCGTGCCCGCCGAGGTACCGCTGGCACCCACCGACGGCGTACACCAGCTGGAGAGCCTGCTGCTGGCCGACCTGGAACTGCTGGCGGGGCTGCTGCGTCCAGCCTCCACCCCGGGCTGACCGAGCAGGCCCCCGGCGCAACGCGCGTCGCGTCGCACCGGGGGCCCGCCTCACCGGTCAGTCGTGCGCGATGGCGCCCAGCACGTTGATCCGGGCGGCCCGGATCGCCGGCAGCGCCGCCGCGACCACGCCGATGATCGCGGCCAGGCCGAGGAAGACACCCATCTGGCCCCACGGCAGCACCAGTCTGGTGATGCCCTCGTCGCGCAGGGCCTCCACCACCGCGGCACCCAGGCCGGCGCCGACCACCACGCCGAGCAGCGCGCCGAACACCGAGATCACCACCGCCTCCACGGTGATCATCCCCATGGTCTGCGACCGGCGCAGGCCGATGGCACGCAGCAGACCCAGCTCCCGGGTCCGCTCCAGCACCGACAGGGCGAGGGTGTTGACGATGCCGAGCACCGCGATCACGATGGCCAGCGCCAGCAGGATCTGGATCATCTGCAGCAGCCCGTCGAGCTGCCCGGCCTGCTGTTCGATGAACGCGTCGCGGTCGGCCACCGAGACCTCCGGGCTGTCCGCCAGCAGCGCCTCCACCCGGGGCAGCACGTCGGCCGCCCGGACCCCCGACTCCAGCTGGATGTAACCCTGGATGGGCTGCGGGATGGAGAAGTCACGCGCCGCCTCGGCGGGCAACGTCACGCCGCCGAACAGCGGGGTGCTCTCGTAGATGCCGGTGACCGTGTAGCTGCGTTCGTCGCCCCGGGCCAACTGCACCGGCACGGTCGAGCCGACCGACAGGCCACGCGACTCCGCCGCGTCCGAGCTGATCAGCATCTGGCCCGGTCCCAGCCGCCCGATGTCCCCGGCGGTCGCGGTGAGGCCGAACATCTCCACGAGCGCGCTCGGTTCGCTGCTGGCACCGACCCAGGTGCGCTCGCCGCCGACCAGCGCCATGTCGCCGTACTCGCCGTCGACGAGGCGGACCCCGGGGATCGCCTTCGCCTCGTCCAGCACCGCCGGGTCGAACGTCGGCGGGCGCGGACCGGACTGTGCCCCGGCGATCACCAACTCGGCGCTGATGCTGTCCTGCGCCAGCCCGCTGATGCTGCTCTTGGCCGAGTCCAGGATCACCGTGATGCCGGTGACCAGGGCGATGCCCACCATCAGCGCGGCCGCGGTGATTGCGGTGCGGCGCGGGTTGCGACCGGAGTTGAGCCGGCCCAGCTTGCCCGGCACCCAGCCGGAGAAGACCGATCCCAGCGCCGCCACCACCGGACGACTGATCAGGGGCGTCAGCAGGGCCACTCCGATGAAGGAGAACAGCACGCCACCGAGGATGGTGGCCAGCGTGCTGTCACCGGCGTGCCCGCCCAGACCGAGGAAGAGCAGGGTGGCGCCGATCGCGGTGACCAGCGCACCGCCGACGGTCACCTTGGTCAACGGCCGATCCGGCGTCGCCACGTCCTGCATCGCCGCGATCGGTGGGATCCGGGCGGCCCGCAGCGCCGGCAGCAGCGCCGCCAACACCGTGATCACCAGGCCGACACCGAACGCGCCGATCACCGCCGACGCCGGCACCCCGACCCCGGCCAGGGCCAGCCCGCCGGCGAGGTTGCCGAACAGGTACGCCAGCAACGCGCCGATGCCGATGCCGGCGGCCAGACCGAACACCGAGGCGATCAACCCGACGGCGATCGCCTCCAGCACCACCGAGCCGATGATCTGCTTGCCGCTGGCTCCGACCGCGCGCAGCAACGCCAGTTCCCGGGTGCGCTGCGCCACGATGATCGAGAAGGTGTTGAGGATCAGGAACGTCCCGACCAGCAGGGCCACCGCGGCGAAGCCGAGCAGGATCCGGTTGAAGAAGGACAGTCCCTCCTTCAGACCGGCGGCGGCGTCGGCGGAGAGCTGCTCGCCGGTCTTGACCACGTAGCCGTCGCCGACCGCCGCGGCCACCGCGTCACGCAGCTGCTCGTCGGAGACCCCGTCGGCGGCGGTGGCCACGACGTTGCTGAACACGTCCGACTCGCCGAGCATCAGTTGCTGCGCCACGGGAGTGGTGAACATGACCTCGTTCGCGCCGCCGAGGGAGTCCCGGTCACCGCTGTAACCGAAGATGCCGACGATCGTGAAATCCTTGCGCGGCTGGAGGGTGAGCACGCCCACCCGGTCGCCGACCGCCACCCGACCGGCGTCCGCCAACCCCTTGTTGATCACGATCTCGTCGTCGGCCTGCGGCTCCCGGCCCTCGCGCAACCGCACCAGGTCGCTCTCGCCGGTCCAGTTCCCGCCCAACTGCGGCGGCCCGAACGAGGTGACGACCTTGCCGTTGCTGCCGATCAACCGGGCCCCGTCGGCGGCGACCACTCCGGTCGCCTCGGCCACCCCGTCCACCGCGCGCACCGTCTCCACGGTGGCCGCCGGGAACGGGGTGGCGAGCTGCTCGCCCTCCAGCTCGCCGAGCTCCAGCTTCGGCTTGGCGGCCACGTTGACGTCGACCTCGGCGTACGCGTCGGCGAACAGCGAGTCGAAGGAACGGCCCAGGGTGTCGGTGAGGACGAAGGCGCCGGAGACGAACATGACGCCGAGCACCACGGCCAGGCCGGACAGGATCAGCCGGACCTTGCGGGCCAGCAGACTCTTCACAGTTGCCCGGAACATCAGCCGGCCACCTCGGCGGGGGTGTCCAGCTTCTTCATCGTGTCCAGCACCGTGTCCGCGGTCGGCTCGATCAACTCCGAGACGATCTGCCCGTCGGCGAGGAACACCACCCGGTCGGCGTACGCGGCCGCCGTCGGATCGTGGGTCACCATCACGATCGTCTGCCCGTGCTGGCGTACCGAGTTGCGCAGGAAGTTCAGCACCTCCGCGCCGGAGCGCGAGTCGAGGTTGCCGGTCGGCTCGTCCGCGAAGATCACCTCGGGGCGGGCCACCAGGGCCCGGGCGCAGGCCACCCGCTGCTGCTGGCCGCCGGACAACTGCGCCGGCCGGTGACCCAACCGGTCCCGCAGGCCAACCGTGTCGATCACGACGTCGAACCAGGCCTGGTCCGGCTTCCGGCCGGCGATCGACAACGGAAGCAGGATGTTCTCCTTGGCGGTCAACGTCGGCAGCAGGTTGAACTGCTGGAAGATGAAGCCGACCTTGTCGCGGCGCAGCTTCGTCAGACCCGCGTCACCGAGCCCGGTGACGGTGGTCTCGCCGATCTCCACGGTCCCCCTGGTCACCGAGTCCAACCCGGCCAGGCAGTGCATCAACGTCGACTTACCTGAGCCCGACGGGCCCATGATCGCCGTGAACCGTCCGCGCTCGAACTCCGCGCTGACCCCCCGCAGGGCGATGACCTGTGCCTCGCCGCTGCCGTACACCTTCCACACGTCGCTCGCCCGGGCTGCGGCCGATGCCGACTGGCCTGTGGTAGCGGTCACGTCACGTACCTCTCCGTCGCGTCAGCTCGCACCGCCCCCGCTGGACCGGTGCGAAACAATCATCTGTGCTGCCCGCCGCCGATCCGTCCGACTCCGGGCGGAGCCGGAACGGATTTCCGGCTGCGGGTACCCCCCAACCGATGTCAGGGTTGTCCCCGACTCCGGCAACTGTCGCCATCAGCAGATGGTGGTCACGGTCATCCTGGACGTTGCCGTCGCGTGAGGGTCAACCGATTTCCACCGCAGGCCGTCACGGTAGGTGAGCGATGCAACGCCGGCGTTAACCGCCAGGTCGGACCAGGCCCGACTCGTACGCCAACACCACGGCCTGCACCCGGTCTCGCAGTCCCAGCTTGGTCAACACGTGCCCGACGTGGGTCTTGATGGTGGTCTCGCTCACCGACAGCGCCCGGGCGATCTCGGCGTTCGACAGGCCGCGGGCGACCTGCACGAGCACCTCCCGCTCCCGTTCGGTGAGCGCGCCCAACGCCTTCGACGGGGTCGCGGACGGGTCCGGCAGTACGTCGGCGAAACGGTCCAGCAGCCGACGGAGGATCCGCGGCGCCACCACCGCGTCACCGGCGGCCACCGTGTGGATCGCGGTGACCAGGTCCTCCGCCGGCACGTCCTTGGCCAGGAAGCCGCTCGCCCCGGCCCGCAGCGCCCCCACCACGTACTCGTCCAGGTCGAAGGTGGTCAGGATGAGCACCCGCACCGGCAACCGGGCGTCCACGATCGCCCGGGTGGCACTCACCCCGTCCATCCGGGGCATCCTGATGTCCATCAGCACCACGTCCGGCAACAAGCGACGGGACAGCTCCACCGCCTCCACCCCGTCACCGGCCTCCGCGACGATGTCCAGGTCGGCCTCCGCGCCGAGGACCATCCGGAAGCCCGTACGCAGCAGCGGCTGGTCGTCGGCGAGCAGGATCCGCACCGGTCGGGCGCGTCCCGTCGCATCGGCCATCTGGTCCTCCCTGTCGATCGCACCGCTCACCAGGCCCACCTCACCGTCGGCTCGACTCCGGTAGCGGTTCGACCGGAATCCGGGCGTACACCCGGTAGCCGCCACCGCTTCGCGCGCCGGTGCGCAGGATCCCACCGTAGAGGCCGACCCGTTCCCGCATCCCGACCAGGCCGTGCCCGATCCGGTCGGTGTCCGGTGACGGCCCCCGACCGGTGTCGGTGACCTCGACCTCCACCGCGTCGCCACCGAAACCCACCCGCACCCGCGCGGTCGCCGTCCCGGCATGCTTGAGCGCGTTGGTCAGCGCCTCCTGCACGATCCGGTACACGGTCAGCGCCACCCCCTCCTCCAGCTGTCCCGGCGTGCCGGTCACCGTCAACGTCACCGGCAACCCGGCCTCGCGGACCTGGTCGGTGAGGGCCTCGATACCGGCGATGCCCGGCTGCGGTGCCAACTCCGCCGCCGGCTCGGCCTCGGTACGCAGCACGTCCAGCAGCCGGCGCAGCTCCCGCAGGGTCGCCCGGCTGGTCTCCTCGATGGTGGCCATCGCCTCGTCGGCGCTGTCCGGGTCGCGGCGCAGCACCCGGCGCACCCCGGTCGCCAGCACCCCCATCACGCTCACGTGGTGGGCCACCACGTCGTGCAGTTCCCGCGCGATCCGGCGCCGCTCGTCCGCGACCGCCTGCTCGGCCAGCGCCCGCTGGTTGGCCTCGGCGACCCGGGCCCGTTCCCGCAGCGCCTCGGTGGAGGAGCGGCGCGCGTGCACCGTCCGGCCGACCGAGAACGACACGATCCCCACCAGGATGTTGTTCGCGATCAGGAACGCCGAACCGACCTGCGGAATGCCCACCGGCGGCACCAGTGCGTTCACCACCGCCACCGGAAGCCACAGCCCCACCGCCGCCACCAGTGCCGGACGTACCGGACGGTAGGCCGCCATCGTGTACGTGAGCACCACGAAGGTGAGGCTCTGGGTGGTCGGCGCCACCTCGATGACGACCGGCAGCAGCAGCGTGGCCAACGCGGCCAGCAGTGCTGGCCACGGCGCCACCCGGCGCAGCACGACCGGCGCCGCGCACAACACACTCCAGCCCAGTGCCGTCGGCAACGGTCGTGGCCAGAACTCCCGGGGAGTGAGCAGGGTGAACACGACCTCGCCCAGCACCAGACCAACGGCCAGCAGCGAGTCACCGGCCGCCGGACTGCGACGCAGCCACTCCCTCAGCGCGCTACCCACGCCCCGACGCTAACCGCCCAGGCCGCCGAAAGATCGTCTTGTGTGGTGACTCGTTCCTCATCCCCGGGAAGGAGAGCGGCTACTCGTCGGCACCGGGTGGCGCGGGGGAGGAGCGGGCGTCGCGCATCGGATCAGGCGTCGCCGTCGGCTCCGGGAACGGCGGCGGAGTCCCCCCGAAGCTGGGACAGCGGGCCTGGTGACTGCACCAGTCGCACAGCCGGCTCGGCCGAGGCCGGAAGTCCCGGGCGGCGGTGGCCTGCTCGATCGCCCGCCACAGCGCCACCACCGTCCGCTCGAAGCGCACCAGTTCCTCGGCGTCGGGGGCGTAGTCGCACACCTCGGCGTCCTTGAGGTAGAGCAGGCGCAGCACCCGGGGGACCACGCCACGGGTGCGCCACAGCACCAGGGCGTAGAACTTCAGCTGGAACAGGGCCCGCGCCTCGAACGCCTCCCGTGGGGCGCCGCCGGTCTTGTAGTCCACCACCCGCAGCGCGCCGTCGGGAGCCACGTCGAGCCGGTCGAGGTAGCCGCGGATCAGCAGCTCGTCGTCGACCACCGCGGAGATCAGACTCTCCCGCTCGGCCGGCTCCAGCCGGCGCGGATCCTCCACCGCGAAGTAGCCGCCGAGCAGGGCCGACGCCGAGCGGAGGAACTCCGTCACGGCCGACGGGTCGTCATCGGCGAACAGCCCGGCCAGCTCGGGCTGCTCGGCGACCAGGTGCTCCCACTGGCCGGGCACCAGGTCACCGGCGGCCGCCGGAGTGCGGGCGGCCGGCGGCAGGTCGAACAACCGCTCCAGCACCGCGTGCACCAGCGTGCCCCGAGCCTGCTCCACGCTGGGCCGCTCCGGCAGCCGGTCGATGCTGCGGAACCGGTAGAGCAGCGGGCAGGTCTTGAAATCCGCCGCCCGCGACGGCGACAGCGAGGCCCGCACCGTCGCCGGCAGCCGCGTCGGAGTCGGGGCCTGCTGAGTGATCACCGGATCCGCCGTCATGCCCCGGAAGGTTAGGCCACCGGTACGACAGGCCGACCGCCGCCGCTCCGGTACGTGATCTCCCGCCGCGTAGCATCAGCCCGATGGAACAGCGCAGGCGACCACGGGCCGGCCAGCGTCCCGGCATCCGGGTGGGCCGGATTCTCGGAGTGCCGCTGTACCTGAACGCCTCGATCCTGCTGCTCGCCCTCCTGATCACGGTCCTGTACGGCGAACTGGCCGGTCAACGACTGCAACTGTCCCCGCTCGGCGGCTACCTCGTCGGCGCCGGGTTCGTCCTCGCGTTGCTCGGCTCGGTGTTGGCCCACGAACTCGGCCATGCCCTCACCGCCCGCCGCTTCGGCATCGGGGTACGCGGCATCACCCTGGAACTGCTCGGCGGGTACACCGAGATGGACCGCGACGCACCCTCCCCACGGGTGGACCTGCTGGTGTCACTGGCCGGACCGGCCGTCTCCGCCGTGCTCGGCGCGGCCGCCGTGGCCGCCACGCTGGCCCTGCCCGACCGCACCGTGGCCGACCAGCTCGCCTTCCAACTCGCGGCGAGCAACGTCATCGTCGCGCTGTTCAACATCCTGCCCGGGTTGCCGCTGGACGGCGGTCGGGCGTTGCGCGCGGTGGTCTGGGCGCTGACCCGGGACCGGCACCGGGCCACCGAGGTCGCCGGCTGGGCCGGGCGGATCCTGGCCGTCGGCACCGCGCTGCTGGTGGCGGCGCTCTACGCGGCAGACGTGCTGAGCCTGCTGGCGCTGCCGCTGACGGCCCTTGTCGCCCTCACCCTCTGGCACGGTGCCGGACAGTCGATCCGGATGTCCCGCATCGGCCGTCGGCTTCCCCTTGTCGACCTGGCCACCCTCGCCCGCCCGGTGCACACCGTGCCCACCGGCACCCCGCTGGCCGAGGCGCAGCGCCGTGCCGCGCCGACCCACCCGCTCACCGGGCCACCGCACCCGGCGGCGCTGCTGGTGACCGACTCCGCCGGCCGGCCGGTGGCTCTGGTCGACCCGGTCGCCGCCGCGGCGGTGCCGGAGGCCCGCCGGCCCTGGCTGGCCGTGGACGCGGTCGCCCGTACCCTCGCCGACCTGCCGGCCATCCCGGTGCACACCGACGGCGAACGGGTGCTGGAGACCGTGCAGGCCCACCCGGGCGCACAGTACGTGGTGACCGCAGGCGAAGATGTCGTCGGCGTTCTGCACATCGCGGATCTGGCTCAACTGCTCGAACCTCACCGGAAGATGAACACGTGACCGTCACCCACTCCGCCCATCCGGCCAGCGACCTCCCCGAGGAGAAGGTGGAGCCGCCCGCCGTGCGGCGGGGGCCGTTCCAGCCCGGTGACCGGGTGCAGCTGACCGACCCCAAGGGGCGGATGCACACGGTGACCCTGGAGCCGGGCAAGGAGTTCCACACCCATCGGGGCATCCTGGCGCACGACGCGCTGATCGGCCTGCCCGACGGCAGCGTGGTGACCACCTCCGGTGGCGGCACCGCGTTCCTCGCGCTGCGCCCACTGCTGTCGGACTACGTGCTCTCCATGCCACGCGGCGCTCAGGTGATCTACCCCAAGGACGCCGCGCAGATCGTCGCCATGGGCGACATCTTCCCCGGCGCCAAGGTGCTCGAGGCCGGTGCCGGCTCCGGCGCGCTGAGCTGCTCACTGCTGCGCGCGGTGGGCACCTCCGGTGAACTGCACTCCTACGAGCTGCGCGACGACTTCGCCCAGATCGCCCGACGCAACGTCGAGTCGTTCTTCCAGGGCCCGCACCCGGCCTGGCACCTGCACGTCGGTGACGTCGCCGGGTGCCGCGAGACCGGTTTCGACCGGATCATCCTGGACATGCTCACCCCCTGGGAGAACCTCGACATGGTCGAACGCGCGCTGCTGCCCGGCGGCGTGTTCATCGGCTACGTGGCCACCACGCCCCAGCTGTCCGAGCTGGTGGAGGCGTTGCGCGAGCGCGGCGGCTGGACCGAGCCACGGGCCTGGGAGTCCCTGGTCCGGGACTGGCACGCGGAGGGGCTGGCGGTCCGCCCCGACCACCGGATGATCGCCCACACCGCGTTCCTCGTCTCCGCGCGTAAGCTCGCCCCCGGAGTCACCGCCCCGCCACGGCGTCGCAAGCCCAGCAAGGGCACCGAGGCGTACGCGCAACGCCGCCAGGCGCTACGCGAGGCGGAGGCGGCCCGGCAGGCGACCGTGGTGGCGCACGACGCGCCGGGCGGGCAGACACCACCCGACGTGACGCGGGAGACGGACAGGCCGTGACGGCGGAAGGGGCGGCGGGGAGTGAGCGGGCTGATCCGGGGCGGGTTCGGCGGTGGCCCGACGTGGCGGCGTGAGTGGGCGGTGGACCGTCGGCGTGATCCGGCCCACGCCCGGGCCGGTGCCGGGTGGGACGAGGTGATCCGATGAGTCGCCCCGGCTTCGGCGGCGGCGACCTGCCGGCCGTGTTTCCCGACTGGTCGCCGTACACCGACCTGGAATCGGCGGCGCGCGCCTACCTGCGTGACCCCGACGTCGCCATGGAGGCGCTCGGCGGCGTACTGCGCGGCGCCTCGGTGCTCGGCTTCACCCTGGAACGTTTCGTCAACGAGGTGAACGGGGTGTGGCAGGAGGTCGTCGTCTGCGACGGCAGCCGCCTGGTGCTCTGGCACGGCGAGGACGTGCCACCCGGGGAGGGACCGCCGGGCTCGATGACCTCCTCGCTGCGGGTGGTGCCGGTCTCCTCGGTCACCGAGGTCGGCTGCCGGCGCCGGCTGTTCCGCCACGACAACGGCGACATCCGGGTCGACAGCATCGACGTGTACCTGCTGCTGACCTCGCTGGACGAGTCGCCGCCGAGCGAGGAAACCGCCGGCGGGCCGCGCCACGACGCCCTGCGCTTCGGTAAGACCCTCGACGACGGTGGTGCCGGGCAGATCGCCCGGTTGGAGGAGTTCGCCCGGCTGGTCGCCTCGGTGGTTGGTCGCCCGTTGCTGTAGCCCGACCGGGTGATTCCGGGGTCAGCGGGTCAGTCGTCGGCCTCCGGGCCGGCGACCTCGACGCCGTCGCCGCCGCGGACGACGTGGATGCACTCGCCCGGGCACTCCTTCGCCGAGTCGATCACCTCGAGGCGCAGGTGCTCCGGCACGTCGACCCGGCCGCCCGGCGCCTGCACCAGCTCACCGTCGGGCCCCTTGACGTAGGCCAACCCGTCGACGTCGAACTCGAAGACCTCCGGCGCGTACTGCACGCACAGCCCGTCGCCCGTGCACAGATCCTGGTCGACCCAGACCTGCAACTGGTCGGTCGCGACCTCGGCCACCGGTGCACCCCCCATGTTCTCCCGTCCCACCCCTCGACGGTACCCGAATGCCCGTACCCGCCCGTCGACCCACCCTTGGCGATCAAGCTTCGGTGACGGGCGCGTTGCGGAGGACCGAATCGGGCTCATAGCGGCTAGTGTTAGGTCAGAACGTTCAAGCCCCCCGGGGAGGTGGGACGTGGCACGCAGCGACGACGCGGACTCGCGCGCCGCACGGTGGGAGAAGGAGGCCCACGATCTCTCCACGCAGGTCGCGTTCCTTCAAGAGGAACTCGCTCTGGTGCGGCGCAAGTTGACCGAGAGCCCCCGACACGTCCGGCAGCTCGAAGAGCGGCTGGCCGCCACCCAGGCGCAGTTGGCGCGGCTGACCGAGAACAACGAACGGCTCGTGAGCACCCTCAAGGAAGCTCGCGCGCAGATCGTGACGCTCAAGGAGGAGATCGACCGGCTCGCTCAACCCCCAAGTGGCTACGGCGTCTTCCTGGCCAAGCACGACGACGGCACAGTCGACGTCTTCACCGGCGGACGGAAACTGCGCGTGGCCGTCTCGCCCTCGCTCGACGTCGACGAGCTGCGACGCGGCCAGGAGGTCCTGCTCAACGACGCGCTCAACATCGTCGACGCGTTCGGCTACGAGCGGGTCGGCGAGGTGGTCATGCTCAAGGAGATCCTCGCCGGTCCCGAAGGCGCGCCGGGCGACCGGGCGCTGGTGGTCTCGCACTCTGACGAGGAACGCATCGTGCACCTGGCCGAGACCCTGATCGGAAGTCCGATCCGGGCCGGCGACTCGCTCATGATCGAACCTCGCTCGGCGTACGCGTACGAGCGGATCCCCAAGAGCGAGGTCGAGGAACTCGTGCTGGAGGAGGTGCCCGACGTCGACTACACCGACATCGGTGGCCTGCACTCCCAGATCGAGCAGATCCGCGACGCGGTGGAGCTGCCGTTCCTGCACGCGGACCTGTTCCGGGAGCACCAGTTGCGTCCGCCGAAGGGCATCCTGCTCTACGGCCCGCCCGGCTGCGGCAAGACGCTCATCGCCAAGGCGGTCGCCAACTCGCTCGCCAAGAAGATCGCCGAGCGGCGGGGCGAGGAGAAGCACACCAGCTTCTTCCTCAACATCAAGGGTCCCGAGCTGCTCAACAAGTACGTCGGTGAGACCGAGCGGCACATCCGACTGATCTTCCAGCGGGCCCGGGAGAAGGCCGGTGAGGGCACTCCGGTCATCGTCTTCTTCGACGAGATGGACTCGGTCTTCCGCACCCGCGGCTCCGGTGTCTCCTCCGACGTGGAGAACACCATCGTGCCGCAGCTGCTCAGCGAGATCGACGGCGTCGAAGGGCTGGAGAACGTCATCGTCATCGGCGCCTCCAACCGGGAAGACATGATCGACCCGGCGATCCTGCGACCGGGACGACTCGACGTGAAAATCAAGATCGAGCGTCCGGACGCCGAGGCGGCCAAGGACATCTTCTCCAAGTACATCCTCCCCGGCCTGCCGCTGCACGCCGACGACCTGGCCGAGCACGGCAGCGATGCCCAGGCCACCGTCGCCGCCATGATCGACGCGGTGGTGCTGCGGATGTACTCGGAGACTGAGGAGAACCGCTTCCTGGAGGTCACCTACGCCAACGGTGACAAGGAGGTCCTGTACTTCAAGGACTTCAACTCCGGCGCGATGATCCAGAACATCGTCGACCGGGGCAAGAAGATGGCCATCAAGGAGTTCCTCACCTCCGGTCGTAAGGGGCTGCGCCTGCAGCACCTGCTCGACGCCTGCGTCGACGAGTTCCGCGAGAACGAGGACCTGCCCAACACCACGAACCCGGACGACTGGGCCCGCATCTCCGGCAAGAAGGGCGAGCGGATCGTCTACATCCGCACGCTCGTCTCCGGAGGCAAGGGCACCGAGGCCGGACGCTCCATCGAGACCGCGAGCAACACCGGTCAGTACCTCTGACCGGTACGCGCCACCGGGGCCCGCGACGCCGCGCGTCGCGGGCCCCACCCGTACACCCGGGCTTCCGCCGGATCGACGAGCAGCAGAGTCGACCTGGTACGCCGACCGACCGCCACGCCCCCGGTTGCCCGAGTGGCGACTACGCTCGACATGACGGGGACCGGTCAGGCAAACGAAGCGGGTAGGTCGATGAGCGTTAGACGAATCATGGGCACCGAGGTCGAGTACGGCATCTCCGTGCCCGGCCAGGCCGGCGCCAACCCGATGGTCACCTCCTCGCAGGTGGTCAACGCCTACGGAGCCCGACCGGAGCTGAACCGCGGTGGCCGGGCCCGGTGGGACTACGAGGAGGAGTCACCGCTGCGGGACGCCCGCGGTTTCACCTACTCCGGTGCGGCATACGACCCGGCCGAGGCGCTCGCCGACGAGGACCTCGGCCTGGCCAACGTGATCCTGACCAACGGCGCCCGGCTCTACGTCGACCACGCGCACCCGGAGTACTCCACCCCCGAGGTGACCAACCCCCGCGACGTGGTCCGCTGGGACAAGGCGGGAGAGCGGGTGATGGCGGAGGCGGCGCGGCGGGCCGCCACGATCCCCGGCACCGCACCGATCCACCTCTACAAGAACAACACCGACAACAAGGGCGCCAGCTACGGCGCGCACGAGAACTACCTCATGCGCCGGCAGACGCCGTTCGCCGACATCGTGGCGTACCTGACGCCGTTCTTCGTCACGCGGCAGATCGTCTGCGGCGCCGGTCGTGTCGGCATCGGCCAGGACGGCGGCCAGAGCGGCTTCCAGATCTCCCAGCGCGCCGACTTCTTCGAGGTCGAGGTGGGCCTCGAGACCACCCTGAAGCGGCCGATCATCAACACCCGCGACGAACCGCACGCCGACGCGGACAAGTACCGCCGACTGCACGTCATCATCGGCGACGCGAACCTCTCGGAGATCTCCACCTATCTCAAGGTGGGCACCACCGCGTTGATCCTCACGATGATCGAGGAGAAGGCGCTCGGCCCGGACCTCGGCATCGCCGACCCCGTCGGCGAGCTGCGCGCGGTCAGTCACGACCCGTCGCTGTCGCATCTGATGCGGCTGCGCGACGGCCGTCGGCTCACCGCGATGGACGTGCAGTGGGCCTATCTGGAGCGGGTGCGCGCGTTCGTCGACGACCGCTACGGCAACGACGTCGACGAACAGACCGCCGACGTGCTGGACCGGTGGGAGAACGTGCTCGACCGGCTGGGGCGCGACGTGATGCTCTGCGCCGACGAGCTGGACTGGGTGGCGAAGCTGCGGCTGCTGGAGGGCTACCGGGAGCGGGAGAAGCTCGGCTGGGGTTCGCACAAGCTCCAGCTGGTCGACCTGCAGTACTCCGACGTACGCCCGGAGAAGGGCCTCTACCACCGGCTGGTCTCCCGTGGGTCGATGAGGACGCTGCTCAGCGACGAGGAGAGCCGGACGGCGATGACGGAGCCGCCGGAGGACACCCGGGCGTACTTCCGGGGCCGCTGCCTGGCCCAGTACGCCTCGGAGGTGGTCGCCGCCAGCTGGGACTCGGTGATCTTCGACGTTGGTCGGGAGTCGCTGGTGCGGGTGCCGATGATGGAGCCGGAGCGGGGCACCCGGCGGCACGTCGGAGAGTTGTTCGACCGCTGTGCCAGCGCCAAGGATCTGCTGGAGACCCTGACCGGCGGCTGACCCACCGGTCCCCGTCCGTCAGCTGTCCGTCCCCCGCGCGCCGGTACCGGCGCGCGGGAGACGTTTCGTCGCTCGCGCGAGGTAAGTTCATCGCAGGGAGATCGTGGAGGAGGCAACGATGGCCACTCGTGACAGCGGCGGTCAGTCGCAGTCGGGCAAGGCCCGTCAGGGCGAAGAGGTCGAGGACGTCACCGTCGAGGCGAACCCTGAGGTCGCCGAGCGGCACGCCGAGATCACCGAGGACGTCGACGACCTGCTCGACGAGATCGACTCCGTCCTCGAAGAAAACGCCGAGGAATTCGTGAGAGGTTACGTCCAAAAAGGAGGTCAGTGAACATATAGGGTAAATCGGACATGTCGAATTCTTTCGGCGAACAGCACGGTCAACGCCGATGCCGCGACTGCGGAGAGTGGAAGGCGCTTGAGGAGTTCTGCGCGAACAGCAAGCGCCCCAGCGGTCGCGGCAGTTACTGCAAGCCTTGCTTCAATGCCAGGTCAAAGGCCAGCTATGCCAAGCGCGTGAAGCTCCAGCATGGCCGAGAGGTGAAGCCAGTTCGAGAGGTGGCCGAGGGGCACCGCTATTGCGCGGACTGTGGCAGTGTCAAACCTTTGATCGACTTTCCGCGCAACCGTGCGGACAGCTCGGGCTACGCCACCTACTGCAAGCCCTGCCATAACACCCGTACCAGTGAGACCAAACAGCGGCTCTACGGCGGCAACCGCGAGTATCACCTGCGGCGGCGGTACGGCATCGGGCAACGGGAGTTCGACGAGTTGCTGGCCGAGCAGGGCGGCCTCTGCGCGGTCTGCGGTGACCCCGATCCGGAACATGTGGACCACGATCATCGCACCGGGTGGGTGCGCGGGATACTCTGCTTCAACTGCAACGGTGGTCTTGGCCAGTTCCGTGACAGTCCGACGAGGCTGGCCAGGGCCGTCACGTACCTGAGAGGAACCACGTGGCAGCGGGTTTTGATCCATCCGGGCGTCTTCCAGATGTGTTCACCAACGCGGGGACGTCCTCCTTCACGGCATTCCTGAGCAAGGTGGCCCCCGAGATGCTGCCCGGCCGACGGGCGCTGCCCCCGGGCATGGCCGCCGATCTGGCCCCGCACGCGACCACGATCGTGGCGATCGCCGCGGCCGGTGGTGTCGTGATGGCCGGCGACCGGCGGGCCACGATGGGCAATCTGATCGCCCAGCGGGACATCGAGAAGGTGCACCCCGCCGACGCGTACTCGCTCGTGGGCATCGCCGGCACCGCCGGCATCGGCATCGAGCTGATGCGGCTGTTCCAGGTGGAGCTGGAGCACTACGAGAAGATCGAGGGCGCGATGCTCTCGCTCGACGGCAAGGCGAACCGGCTCGCCTCGATGATCCGCGGCAACCTGGGCGCGGCGATGCAGGGGCTGGCGGTGATTCCGCTGTTCGCCGGCATCGACCTGGCGGCCAGCGACCCGGCGCGGGCCGGCCGGATCTTCAGTTTCGACGTCACCGGCGGCCCGTACGAGGAGACTGGCTACGACGCGATCGGCTCGGGTTCGCTGTTCGCCAGGTCGGCGTTGAAGAAGCGGTTCCGGACCGGGCTGTCCGTCGACGACGCGGTGCGGTTGGCGGTGGAGGCGCTCTACGACGCGGCCGACGACGACACCGCGACCGGTGGGCCCGACCTGACCCGCCGGATCTACCCGGTGGTGATGACCGCGACGGCGGAGGGCACGCACCGGCTGACCGACGCGGAGACCTCGACGATCGCGGAGAGCGTCGTCGCCGGCCGGATGGAGAATCCGGGCGGCTGAGCCGTCCGTCCGCAGCTGATCCCGTTTCCCCGAGTACCGCCGAAGGAGAGCCGCCGCCGTGGCCATGCAGTTCTACGCCTCGCCCGAGCAGATCATGCGCGACCGTTCCGAGTTGGCCCGCAAGGGCATCGCTCGGGGACGCAGCGCGGTGGTCGTCAGCTACGCCGGCGGGGTGCTCTTCGTTGCCGAGAATCTCTCCAGCACGCTGCACAAGGTCAGCGAGATCTACGACCGGATCGGTTTCGCCGCCGTGGGGCGGTACAACGAGTTCGAGAACCTGCGCCGGGCGGGTGTGCGGATGGCCGACCTCAACGGTCTGAGCTACGACCGTCGGGACGTGACCGGTCTGGCGCTGGCCAACTCGTACGCGCAGATTCTCGGCGCCATCTTCACCGAGCAGTCCAAGCCTTTCGAGGTGGAGATCTGCGTGGCGGAGGTCGGTGCCACGCCGGGCGAGGACTCGCTGTACCGGTGCACCTACGACGGGTCGGTGACCGACGAGCCGGGGCGGATGGCGATGGGCGGCCAGGCCGAGGCGATCTCCGGGGTGCTGAAGTCGCACCACCGACCGGACATGTCGCTCGGCGACGCGGTGAAGGTGGCGGTGCAGGCGCTAAGCACTGTCGGCGGTGAGGGCGGTGCCGCCCGCACGATCGCCGGTCACCAGTTGGAGGTCGCGATCCTGGACCGCAACCGGAGGGGTCGCACCTTCCGACGGATCACCGGGGCCGCGCTGACCGGGCTGCTGGACGGCGACGCGGCCGGCGAGGCGGTGGCGGAGGGCGACCGGGCGCAGACCCCGACCACGCCGACCGAGGAGGGGCACAAGCCGACCACCTCGGCCGGCTCCGCGGACCTGGAGGACAAGCCGGGCGACAAGTCCGACACCTGATCGTCATTTGCGGCGGTGCCGGCGCCCGAGCGGTTTCGACCGGTCGGGCGCCGCGTCTTTCGGATCCCGACCGGGCCGACGGTGAGCCGAGTCCGCTGGCACCGGGGGGACCCGATCAGCGGCGGGCGAGCAACGGCCGCACGAGTGCCCACCAGGCCGTGGCGACCGCGTTGAAGACGCCCATCCCGGGTGGGGCCGCCACGTTCGACGGGGCGACGCGGGCGGTCATCAGGTGGGCGAGGGTGCCGTCTGCGACGGTGCGCTCGGCCTGCAGGCGTCGCCGACGGGCGCGCACCCAACCGCGGTGCCGCCACAGCCAGGCCCAGCCTCGGGTCTTCTGCCGCCCCCAGCCGCCGGCCAGCGCGGCGGCGAGCATGGCAACCTCGGTGAGCAGCAGCATCGGTGCCAGCAGGGCCAGGGTCCGGCCCTGGTACGCGGTGAGCAGGGTGAGCAGCCGGTTGCGTTCGACCAGGTAGAGCTTGAGGTCGTTGCGGGAGAACTCGTAGTGGTGCCGGACCACGGCGTCGGGCACGTACTCCAGCCGGAGGCCGCGCTGCCAGAGCCGCAGGCTGAGTTCGGTGTCCTCGTGGTAGGCGAAGTACTCGTCGGCGAAGCCGTCGAGTTCTGCCCAGCGGTGGCGGCTGATGACGAAGCAGCAGCCGCTGAGTGAGGGCACCACGGTGCGCCGGGCGTGGGCGCTGGCGGGTTCGCCGTTGCCGCCGGCCCAGGACAGGCCGGTGAAGTGCAGCGGATTGCCCGAGGTGTTGATCAGGTCGGGGTCGTGGGCGAGCCGGATGGAGGCCATGGCGGCGCCGACGCCGGGCTCGGCGGCCACCGCGACGACCTTGGCGAGGGCGTCGGGGGCCACGATGGCGTCGGAGTTGACGAAGGCCAGCCAGTCGCCGGTGGCCTCGGCGGCGCCGATGTTGCAGCCGCCGGAGTAGCCGGTGTTCGCCTCCGGCCGGAGGACCCGTACGCCGGGCAGGCCCTTGACCACGTCGATGCCGTCGTTGGTGCAGCCGTTGTCGACCACGACGAGTTCGATGTCGACGCCGGTGCTGGCCAGTACGGCCCGGGCGGCGTCGACCAGCCAGGGTTCGGCACCGTAGGCGAGCATCACGGCGGTGACGCGGGGCGGTCTCATGGTGCTCCTCCGCTGGTGGTGGCGGGCACCGGGGCCGCGACCGGCGGTGGTGCCTGTGGTGCCGTCCGCCGGCGGCGCAGCAGGGCGACCATGACGGCGGCGGCCACCACGGAGCCGACGGTGTAGCCGAGTTCGACGCGCAGCGCGACGGGCAGTGGGGGCAGGGTCGCGACGACCAGCGCGGCGACGCCGACGGTCCAGGCCAGGGCCTGGGCGTGGTGCCGGTCGCGGGCCAGCAGCGCCTGGCCGAGCACCATCGCCCACAGGTAGGCCAGGGTGGCCACCGAGAGCCAGGCGAAGTCGCCGTGACCGAGGACGTCGGGGGTGTCGAAGAGGGCCCGCACGAGCCACGGGCCGAACAGGGCGGCGAGGATGCCGCCGAGGGCCCCGAGGGCGGTGACGACGGCCAGGGAACGGCGTAGCAGGGTGCGGAAGGCCGGTTCGTCGCCGGTGGCGGCGGCGGTGGACAGGCCGGGCAGCAGCGCGGCCTGCATCGAGCCGAACACGAACAGGGGTATGCGGACCAGCACCAGCGCGGAGAGCAGTGCACCGGCGGTGGCGACGTCGGTCGGGTCGAGCAGCCGTACGTTGATCACGCCGATGTTGACGACCACCTGGGCGAGCAGGCTGGAGACGGTGAGCAGGGTGAGGCCGCGGAGCAGGGGTGGCCAGGGGACCGCCGGTCCGCGGCCGATCGTCCGGACGATCGGTGCGGCGGTCAGCGCGACGGCGACCAGCGGGGCCGCGACCAACACCAGCGCGTAGGCCACGGGTGAATTCACGCCGGTGAGGGCGAGGATGGCGACCAGGCCGATGCGCAGCCCGCCGTCGAGGCCGAGTTGGGTGCCGTACCAGCCGAAGCGGCGCAGGCCGGAGAGCACCCCACGGGTGGTGTGCGCCACCGCCAGCGCGGCCAGTGCGCCGCCGAGGGCGGGCACCATCGCGGGGTCGCCGTCGAAGAGCCGGTCGGTGAGCAGGTCGGCGGCGCCGATGGTGAGCACGAGCAGCAGGCCGAGTACGGCGGCGGCGACGGCGGCGCCACGGGCCAGCACCGGTCCGGGTGGCAGCCCACGGGTGCGCCGGGCCGCGACGAGCCGGGCGACCTCCTGTTCCACGGGGAAGAACACGCCGATGCCGAGGGTGAACACGACGGACCAGAGCACCGACAGCGAGGAGTAGTCGGCGGCGTCGAGGTTGTGCCCGGCCAGGGCGAGGTGGACGTAGGAGGCCAGCCCGACCACGGCCAGTCCGATGCCGACGCCGACGGTGCCGGGTGGTACGAGACGGAGCAGGCGGCGCATCACCGGCGGATGAGGGCGAGGGTGAGCACGGCCACGGCCCGGCCGAGGTAGATCATCGCCCTGGCGGGGGAGTGGCTGGGCGTGCCGGCCATCCGGCGGCGCATGGCGACCGGCACCTGCTGGATCCGGTAGCCGCGACGGGCGGCGTGCACGAGCGTCTCGACGGTGTCGCCGAGGTACTCGGCTGGGTACCAGCGGGCGAACATCTCGATCATTCGTCGGTTGGCCGCCCGGAAACCGCTTGTGGTGTCGGTGAGCGTGGTGCCGGCCAGGCCGGACAGCACCAGCGACAGCATGCCCATCGCCCAGCGGCGCGGGCCGCGTACCGTGTATTCGCCCTCGCCGGCGAACCGGGCCCCGATGACCAGGTCGTAGTCGTCGAGCAGGTCGACGAGCTTGGGTACGTACCGGGGGTCGTGCTGCCCGTCGGCGTCGACCTGCACCGCGACGTCGTAGTCGTGGTCGTGGGCGTAGCGGTAGCCGAGTCGCATGGCGCCACCGACGCCGAGGTTGTACGGCAGTCGGGCGACGCGGGCTCCGGCGGCGGCGGCGACGGCGGCGGTGTGGTCGGTGGAGCCGTCGTCGACAACGAGCACGTCGACGCCGGGCAGTTCGCCGCGGATCTCGCCGACGACGTCGCCGATGGAGGCGGCCTCGTTGAGCGCCGGAATGATGATGAGCAGCCGCTTGCCGTTAACCATCGTGGGACACCATCTCGGTCCGGTCCAGTCGTCGGGTCCACTCCGCCCGTTCCGCCCGTTCGGCCTCGACTTCGGCGCGGAGCAGGGCGAAATCCTCGGCGAGGGTGCGGGTCTCCTCCTCCAGCGCGCTGACCTCCCAGCTGAGGTGGATGCAGACCAGCAGGAGGAAGACGATGCCGAGGAAGAGCACCAGGCTGACTCCGGAGGCGACACCGAGCAGGTCCGCGACGCCGTCGAGCAGCCGGGGGAACAGCGACAGCGGGATCACCACGAACAGCAGGCCGAGCCAGAGCATGCCGTACTTCTCGCGCAGTTGCCGGCGGCGCAGCAGCTCGACGATCGTGGCCAGCAGGATCAGGCCGGTCAGACCGGTGACGAGGGTGAGCTTCATACGACCTTCCACGGGGAGGGTGGAGCGGCGGGGGCGAACGCGTCGACCAGGGCGGCGTGCCAGTCCGGCAGGGGCGGCAGCCCGGCCTCGGCCCACCGGCCGTGCCCTAGCACACTGTACGTCGGTCGGGGGGCGGGTCGCACGAATCGGGCACTCGTGGTGGGTCGGATCCGGTCCGGGTCGAGCCCGTGCCGGGCGAACACGGCGCGGGCCAGGCCGTACCAGGTGGTCTCGCCGGCGCAGGTGCCGTGGTAGATCCCGGGCGCGGCGCGTCCGGCGTGGGCGGCCTCGGCGAGCGCGACCAGGTGCCGGGCCAGGGCGTGGGACCAGGTCGGCTGGCCGCGCTGGTCGTCGACGACGTCGAGGGTGTCGCGGCGGTCGGCCAGGTCGAGCATGGTGGTGACGAAGTTGCGGCCGTGGGTGCCGTAGAGCCAGGCGGTCCGCACCACGTATCCGGTGTCGGGCAGTAGCCGGGTGACGGCCTGTTCGCCGATCAGTTTGCCGCGACCGTACGCGTTGAGCGGGGCGGTCGGCGCGTCCTCGGGGTACGGCGTGGTGGCGGTGCCGTCGAAGACGTAGTCGGTGGACAGGTGCAGCAGGCGGGTGCCGTGCGCGGCGCAGGCGGTGGCGAGGTGGACGACGGCGTCACCGTTGACGGCGGTGGCGGACGACTCGTGTGTCTCGGCGCCGTCGACGTCGGTCCAGGCGGCGGTGTTGATCACCACGTCGTGGCCGGCGACGGCGGCGTGCACGGCGGCGGGGTCGGTGATGTCCAGGTCGGCGCGGGTGGCGGGGGTGACCTGGTGGTCCGGCCGCGCTTCGACGACGTCGACCAGGTCGCGTCCGAGCATCCCGCCGGCCCCGGTCACCAGGAACCTCATGCGTTCGCCGCCTTCAGCGGTTCCCACCAGGCGCGGTTGTCCCGGTACCACCTGACGGTGTCGGCGAGTCCGGTGTCGAGGGTGATGCTGGGGGCGTACCCGAGCTCGTTGCTGATTTTGGTGATGTCGAGGGAGTAGCGGCGGTCGTGTCCCTTGCGGTCGGCGACGGGGGTCACCCGGTCCCAGCCGGCGTCGCAGGCGTCGAGCAGCCGGGCGGTCAGTTCCTTGTTGGTGAGTTCGGTGCCGCCGCCGATGTGGTAGACCTCGCCGGCGCGACCCTTGTGCTGGACGAGGGCGATGCCGCGGCAGTGGTCGTGCACGTGCAGCCAGTCGCGTACGTTGCCGCCGTCGCCGTAGAGCGGGACGGGGTGTCCGTCGAGGAGGTTGGTGACGAACAGCGGGACGACCTTCTCCGGGTACTGGTAGGGCCCGTAGTTGTTGGAGCAGCGGGTCACCACCACGTCGAGGCCGTGAGTGCGGTGGTAGGCCAGGGCGAGCAGGTCGGAGCCGGCCTTCGACGCCGAGTAGGGGGAGTTGGGGGCCAGCGGCCAGTCCTCGGTCCAGGAGCCGTCGGCGATGGAGCCGTAGACCTCGTCGGTGGAGACGTGCACGAACCGGGCGACGCCGTGGCGTAGCGCGGCGTCGAGCAGGTTCTGGGTGCCGAGGACGTTCGTGGTGACGAAGGGTGCGGCGCCCGCGATGGAGCGGTCGACGTGGGACTCGGCGGCGAAGTGCACGACCACGTCGTGCCCGGCGACGGCCTCGTCGACCACCTCTGGGTGACGGATGTCACCCTGGACGAACCGCAGCCGGTGGTCGTCGGCCACCGGCGTGAGGTTGGCCAGGTTGCCGGAGTAGGTCAGCGCGTCGAGCACGGTGACCTGGGCCGGTTCCACCGCCGGTACGCCCGCCGCGCTGCCGCCGGGGACGCCGAGCAGCGTCCGGACGTATTCCGAGCCGATGAAGCCGGCGCCGCCGGTGACCAGGATCCTCACGGGTCCGGAAGTCTACGCGAAACGGCCACATCCGCAGCGCAGGCGACGCGCGGCGGTCCGTCCGGTTGCCGGTAGGCTCGCCCGGATGCGTGGAATCCTGCTCGCCGGTGGCACCGGATCCCGGCTGTGGCCGATCACCCGGGCGGTGTCGAAACAGCTGATGCCGGTCTTCGACAAACCGATGATCTACTACCCGCTCTCCACCCTGGTGATGGCCGGGATGTCCGAGATCCTGGTGATCACGACGCCGGAGGAGCAGGCTCAGTTCCAGCGGCTGCTCGGCGACGGCAGCCAGTTCGGGCTCCGGCTGGAGTACGTCGCCCAGCCTCGGCCGGAGGGCATCGCGCAGGCGTTCGTGCTGGGCGCGGACTTCATCGGCGACGAGTCGGTGGCGTTGATCCTCGGCGACAACATCTTCCACGGTGTGGGTCTGGGCCGGCAGCTGGCCGCGGCCGGTGATCCGGTCGGTGGCCGGATCTTCGCGTACCCGGTGGCCAACCCGCAGGCGTACGGTGTGGTGCACTTCGACGCCGCCGGGCGGGTGCTGTCGATCGAGGAGAAGCCGCAGCGTCCCAGGTCCCGGTACGCGGTGCCCGGCCTGTACTTCTACGACAACCGGGTGGTGGAGATCGCCCGGGGACTGACCCCCAGCGCCCGGGGCGAGCTGGAGATCACCGCGGTGAATGAGGCGTACCGGCAGTGGGGTGAGCTGTCGGTCACCGTGCTGGACCGGGGGACCGCCTGGCTGGACACCGGCACCTTCACCTCGCTGATGCAGGCCGCCGAGTTTGTTCGGGTGATCGAGGAGCGGCAGGGCATGAAGATCGGCTGCGTGGAGGAGGCCGCCTGGCGGGCCGGGCTGATCGACGACGCGCGGTTGCGCGCCCTGGCCGAGCCGCTGACCCGCAGCGGCTACGGCGACTACCTGCTCGACCTGCTCACCGGCGACCGGCAGGAGCCGACCGGCGAGATCGGCGCAACTGGGGCGGTCCGGTGAAGCTGCGACCGTTGAGCGTCGAGGGCGCCTGGGAGATCACCCCGCAGCAGCACGGCGATCCGCGCGGGTTGTTCCTGGAGTGGTACCGCTTCGACCGGTTGGCCGCGGCGGTCGGGCATCCGCTGCGACTGGCGCAGGGCAACCTGTCCGTCTCGGCCCGCGACGTGGTGCGCGGCATCCACTTCGCCGACGTGCCGCCGGGTCAGGCGAAATACGTCACCTGCGTTCGGGGAGCGGTGCTCGACGTCATCGTCGACCTGCGGGTCGGCTCGCCCACCTTCGGCCGGTGGGAGGGGGTGCGCCTGGACGACGTGGACCGGCGGGCGGTCTACCTGGCCGAAGGGCTCGGCCACGGGTTCTGCGCGTTGACCGACGACGCGACCCTCACCTACCTCTGCTCGACCACCTACAACCCGTCGGCCGAGCACGCGGTGCACCCGCTTGACCAGGAACTGGGCATCGACTGGCCGGCCGCCGTGCCGCAACTGTCCGCCCGCGACGCCGCCGCGCCCACGCTGGCGCAGGCCCGGTCTGCCGGGCTGCTGCCGGAGTACGACACCTGCCGGCGGCACGTCGCGACTCTCGTCGCCGCGGCGGGTTCCACCGACGGCTGAGGTCGGCAGGTGCCCCGACAGTGACGAACAGGGCCTCCGTACGGCTAATGTCTCATCATGGAACGGCGAATCTTCGGTCTGGAGACCGAGTACGGCGTCACCTGTACCTACCGCGGACAGCGGCGGCTGTCCCCCGACGAGGTGGCCCGGTACCTCTTCCGCCGGGTCGTGTCCTGGGGCCGGTCGAGCAACGTCTTCCTGCGCAACGGCGCACGGCTCTACCTGGACGTCGGCTCGCACCCCGAGTACGCCACCCCCGAGTGCGACTCGGTGGTCGACCTGGTGGCCCACGACCGGGCCGGTGAGCGGATCCTGGAGGGGCTGCTCATCGACGCGGAGAAGCGGCTGCACGACGAGGGCATCGCCGGCGAGATCTACCTGTTCAAGAACAACACCGACTCGGCCGGCAACTCGTACGGCTGCCACGAGAACTACCTGGTGTCCCGGCACGGTGAGTTCGGCCGGCTGGCCGACGTGCTGATCCCGTTCCTGGTCACCCGGCAGCTCATCTGCGGCGCCGGCAAGGTGTTGCAGACGCCGCGTGGGGCGGTCTACTGCCTGTCCCAGCGGGCCGAGCACATCTGGGAGGGGGTCTCCTCGGCCACCACCCGCAGCCGCCCGATCATCAACACCCGGGACGAGCCGCACGCCGACGCGGAACGGTACCGCCGGCTGCACGTCATCGTCGGCGACTCCAACATGAACGAGGTCACCACGCTGCTGAAGGTCGGCACCGCCGACATCGTGCTGCGGATGATCGAGGGTGGCGTGGTGATGCGCGACCTCACCCTGGAGAACCCGATCCGGGCGATCCGGGAGGTGTCGCACGACATCACCGGCCGGCGGAAGGTGCGGCTGGCCTCGGGCAAGGAGATCAGCGCCCTGGAGATCCAGCAGGAATATCTGGCCAAGGCCACCGAGTTCGTCGAGCGCCGGGGCGGCGACCAGACCGCCAAGCGGGTGGTCGAGTTGTGGGGCCGGGTGCTGCGGGCGGTGGAGACCGGCGACCTGGAACCGGTCTCCCGGGAGATCGACTGGGTGACCAAGCTGCGCCTGATCGAGCGGTACCAGCGCAAGCACGACCTGCCGCTGTCGCACCCCCGGGTGGCGCAGATGGATCTGGCGTACCACGACCTGCGCCGGGGGCGGGGCCTCTACGCGTTGCTGGAGCGGCGCGGCGAGGTGGACCGGGTGGCCACCGATCCGGAGATCTTCGAGGCGAAGGAGACACCGCCGCAGACCACCCGGGCCCGGCTGCGTGGCGAGTTCATCCGGCACGCCCAGGAGAAGCGGCGGGACTTCACCGTCGACTGGGTGCACCTGAAGCTCAACGACCAGGCGCAGCGGACCGTGCTCTGCAAGGACCCGTTCCGGGCGTACGACGAGCGGGTGGAGCGGCTGATCGCCAGCATGTGACGGGGTCGACCGGGGCCGCGCCGACCGGCCGGCCCCGGGTACGCTGGTCAGGCCATGATTTTTCCTGAACCTCCCACCCCGGGCGCGCAACGGCAGAGCTGGCTCGAACGCCGCCGCGACAAGATCCGCGACGAGATCGAGCGTAACCGCCGTGGCGAGTACACCGTGCCCACCTGGGTGCTGGCCCTGGCTCTCGCCCTGATCGTCGGTGCCTGGGCCGCCCTGGTCATCTTCGCCTGAGGCGCGCGGGGCGGTCGCGCAGGTCGCCTCGTCAAGCGGCGGCCGGTGCCGGAGGTGGCTACGCCGTCAGGCGGGCGGCGTGCCGGCCGGCCGCTGCTGCGGCCAGGAAGTAGGCGTGGTCGGCGTCCAGCCCGCGTCCCATCGTCGACAACGGCACCGGACTGCGTCGCAGCGCCGCGTCCAGTCCGGCGGTGTCCACCCGCACCAGCGTGTGCCGCTGCGCCAGCGGTTCCACCGCGGCGTCGACCTCGGCGGCCAGCACGGGGTCCAGACCGTCGGGCACCACCAGCTCCGCGCGAGCCAGCGCCACCCGGCCGTACGCGGTGAGGCTGTGGTGCGACACGCCACGGTGCCGGGGACGCGGGTCGGCGGCGGAGATCCGCAGCGAGCCGACCGGGCGTCCACCGAGCGTGGCGACGGCGTTCACCGCCTCGCCGACGGCCACGCCGGAGAATCCCCAGCGGGTGCCGGTGCCGAGATTGCCCGGGCCCTGCGCCACCACCGCCACGTCGGCGCCGAGCACGTGCCGGGCGGCGAGCAGGCCGCTGTGCAGCGTCGAGGCCTCCAGGTCACCCCCGAACGCCTGCCCCACGCTGATCGTGCCGACAAGTTCGTCGCGCAGCCCGGCGAGGGTGCGGGAGAACCAGGCGGGCAACGCGCCGCCGTCGGTGAGCAGGTACGCCACCCGCGCCCGCGGCGCGTCGACCCGGATTCCGGCCAGGATCGCCGGCAGCGCGGAGTGCAGGTCGGCGGTCACCACCGGTAGACCGGCCACCTCGTCGGCGGCCGCCAGCGCCGCCCGGTGCGGTGACGCCTCCTCGTCGACGCCGAGCAGGATCGGCTGCAACGGGGTGTAGCGGGCCTTGACCAGATGACCCGCGTCGCGGGAGTCGAGCGCCTGCGGCGGATCCGGCGGTAGCCGCTCCGGCAGCGCCACGACCAGGGCGTACCCGCCGGTGCCCAGACCCATCAGCAGCGCACCGGCGTTGAGCAGCACCCGGTCGCCGGTCTCGGGCTCACCGACCAGCGCCGGATAGGCCAGCGCCCGCATCGCGCCGCCGCCGTCCACCTCGACGTCCAGCTCCACCGCACCGGCCCACCGCCGACGCACCCTGACCACCGCACCTGCCCGCCACCGCACCACCCCCGCACGCTAACCCCCACCATCCCGTAACCCTCACCCCACCCCGTCGATCTTGCGCTTTCTGTCCCTGCGGAGCACAACAAAAGCGGCATACCGGCGACCACACGTGCAAGATCGACGAGAAGGGGGAATTGGGGGTGGGGGTGGGTGGCGTGGGGTGCCTGTGCGGGGGGTCAGGGCTGCTAGCGTCTACCGGGTGTCACGTAGTCGCACCGAACGGCTGGTCAACCTGGTGATCTGCCTGCTGTCCACGCGGCGGTTCCTGACCGCCGCGCAGATCGCCGCGACCGTGCCCGGTTACGAGCACGATCCGGACGACGCCCGCGAGCACGAGGCCTTCCAGCGCAAGTTCGAGCGGGACAAGGCCGAGCTGCGGGAACTGGGCGTACCGCTGGAGACCGGGACGGCGAGCGCCTTCGACGCGGAGCCCGGGTACCGGATCGCCCACCGGGAGTACGCGCTGCCCGACATCCCTCTCCAGCCCGACGAGGCGGCCGCCGTGGGCATCGCCGCTCGACTGTGGCAGCACGCCGGCCTGGCCGCCGCCGCCTCGTCCGGGCTGGCGAAGCTGCGCGCCGCCGGCGTGGACGTGGATCCGCAGGCCACCCTCGGGCTGGAGCCGATGGTCACGGTCGACCCGGCGTTCGCGCCGCTGACCGCCGCCGCCCGCGACCGGCGGGAGGTCCGCTTCGACTACCGGGTGCCGGACCGCGACGCGCCTGCCCGGCGTCGTCTGCAACCGTGGGGTGTGGTCTGCTGGCGGGGCCGGTGGTACGTGGTCGGCCACGACCTGGACCGCGACGCCACCCGTTGCTTCCGACTGTCCCGGGTGGTGGGCCCGGTGCGGGCCACCGGCGAGTCGGGTGCCTACCAGCCCCCGACCGGTGTCGACCTGATCAGTCACGTGGCCCGCTGGTCCGGCCCGGTCGAGCGACCCGGTCGGGCGACCGTGCTGGTCACCCCGGGACGGGCCGCCGGGTTGCGCCGCTGGGCGGTGGAGGTCACCGCCGGGCCCGACGCGGACCGGCTGGTCCTGCCGTACGGTGACGCCTGCTCGCTGGCCGGTCACCTCGTCGGCTACGGGCCCGATGTGCGGGTGGTCGACCCACCCGAGGTGCGGGAGGCGGTCATCCAGCGGCTGAAGGAGATCGCCGCCCGACACGACTCGCTGGCGGTGCTCCGGTGAGCACGCGGGACGAGCTGGCGCGCCGCGCGGTGGTGCGCGGAGGGTGGTCCCGGTGAGCGGTGCGGCGCCACGGGCCGGTTCCCGGGCCTCGGCGGACCGGCTGGCCCGGCTGCTGAACCTGGTGCCGTACCTGCTCGCCCGGCCCGGGATCGAGATCGCCGAGGCGGCCGGTGACCTGGGTGTCACCGAGCGGCAGCTGCGCGAGGACCTGGAGCTGTTGTGGGTGTGCGGGCTGCCCGGGTACGGCCCGGGCGACCTGATCGACATGGCCTTCGACGGCGACCGGGTGACCATCACCTACGACGCGGGCATCGACCGGCCGCTGCGGCTCACCCCGGACGAGGCACTGGCGCTGGTGGTGGCGTTGCGGATGCTCGCCGAGACACCCGGGGTGGCGAACCGGGAGGCGGTCGAGCGGGCCCTCGCGAAGATCGAGGACGCGGCCGGTGACCTGGTCGCCGCGCCGGTCGAGGTGCGGCTGCCCGGTGACACCGGGCGGGTGGAACAGTTGCGGGCCGCGGTGGAGGGTGGTCGCGCGCTGCGGATCACCTATTACACGCCGGCCCGGGACGAGACCACCGAGCGGGTCATCGACCCGCTGCGGGTGCTGATGATCGGTGGCCGGACGTACGTGGAGGCGTGGTGCCGCCGCGCCGAGGCGGTGCGGCTGTTCCGGGCCGACCGGATCGACGCGGTGACCGAGCTGGCCGAACCCGCCGTGGTACCCCCGCAGGCCCGACCGCACGACCTGCGTCACGGGGCGTTCCGGCCCTCGCCCGACCTGCCCCTGATCACGTTGCGGATCGGTCGGGGCGAACGGTGGATCACCGAGTACTACCCGTGTGAGCGGGTCGAGTCCGACGGCGAGCGGTGGGTGGTGTCGCTGCGCGTCACCGATCTCGGCTGGGCCCGTCGGTTCGTGCTGGGTCTCGGCCCGGACGTCGAGGTCGTCGCACCGGCCGAGCTGGCCGGGCAGATCCACGAGTCGGCGGTGGCGGCCCTGGAGGCGTACGCCCACCCGGTGTCGGCCGACGCGGACCCGGCGGCGACCGGCGACAGGCAGTAGGCTGGCCGGCGTGCTGAAGTGGATCGTGCTCGCGCTCGTGCTGGTGCCGTTGGTTCTGCTCGCGCTGGCGGTACGACCGGTGCTGGCGCGACTGCCCCGGCTGCGCCGGGCGGCGCTGGCGTTGCAGCGTCGGGCCGACGAGGCGACCGCGCTGCGCGAGGCGGCGGAGAGTCTCCAGCAGCGGGCGGAGGGCTTGCAGAGTCGGCTTGAGACCACCCAGCAGCGGCTCACCGTGATCAAGGCGCGGCGCGGCGACTGAGGCCCGTTCCGCCGGCGTCACCTTCCGCGCGGTGCGCGTTCCTGCCCGTACGGTGCGTGCTGCTGCACGCGGCGTCGCGACTTCGCGCAGAATGATCCAGCCGCACGGTTGACGGGACACTCGCGGTTGGCCGAGACTTCACCCGCCGGGACGAACCACCACCGCCCCGGCGGGTGGCAATGGCCTTCGTCGCACGTACGATGGGCTGCGGAACCACCCTCATCGACACAGTGCGACTGGAGCCCTCCATGCATGCCCTCAAGCCCTGGCACATCGCCGTACTCGTGGTCGTGCTGATCCTGCTCTTCGGCGCGAAGCGGCTCCCCGACGCCGCCCGGTCCCTCGGCCGCTCGCTGCGGATCATCAAGGCCGAGACGAAGAGCCTGGCCGACGACGACCGCGACCTCGCCAGCAAGGCCGACGCGCAGGCCGGCTACCAGCCGTACCCGCCGCAGCAGCCGGGGCCGCAGCAGCAGCCCTACCAGGGCACCGTGCAGCCGCCGGTCGACCCGGTGCAGCGCGTCCGCGAGAACTGACCCCCGGGTCCGGTAACCGTGGCCTTCGGACTCCGCAAGCGCGGACCGAGCAACTTCGAGCGGGCCGCCGACGGCTCGATGACCCTCGTCGAGCACATCCGCGAGCTACGCAACCGGCTGTTCAAGGCGTCGCTGGGCATCCTGATCGGCTTCGGCTTCGGTCTCTGGCTGGCCGGCCCCGTCCGTGAGTTGCTGTCCCAGCCCTACTGTCAGCTGCCCGGCAGTCAACTGCCCGACGGCCGGTGCAACTTCGTCCAGCTCGGTCCGGCGGATCTGTTCCTGCTGAACCTGAAGATCGGTCTGTGGGTCGGTCTGATCCTCGCCGCGCCGGTCTGGCTCTACCAGTTGTGGGCCTTCATCGCGCCGGGCCTGCACCGGCACGAGCGGCGGTACGCGTACGCCTTCACCGCCCTGGCGGCACCGTTGTTCGCGGCCGGTGCCGTGCTGGCGTACTTCGTCGCCTCGAAGGGGCTGGAGTTCCTGCTGGAGATCTCGGGCGATGACATCAACACCACGCTCGACATCACCCGCTACATATCGTTCATCACCAACCTGATTCTGATGTTCGGGGTGGCGTTCGAGTTTCCGTTGATCGTGCTGATGCTCAACTTCGTCGGCATCGCCAGTGCGAAGCGGCTGCTCGGCTGGTGGCGGGTTGCCGTGTTCGTCTTCTTCGCCTTCTCGGCGGTGGTCACTCCCACGCCGGATCCGTTCGGCATGAGCGCGCTGGCGTTGTGCCTGTGCGCGCTCTACTTCGCCGCAGTCGGCGTCGCGTTCCTCAACGACAAGCGTCGGGGACGCGGCAAGGAGATCTATGCCGGCATCGACGACGACGAGGTCTCCCCGCTGGAGTTCGATAGGGAGCCGGTCGAGGCGGGGCAGCGGGTCGACGCGAGTGCCCCGATCGACGCCCCCGCACCTGTCGCCGCGCCGGCTCCGATCGACCGACGGTATGACGACGTGACCTGACGCGCGACGTGTGACGGATGAACGCGACAAGCCTTCCCGGGTGGAAGGCTTGTCGCGTTTCTGGTGACCGCGATCGGCGGTGAACTCCCGGGTGGCCGCACCGGTTACCGGACGGCAGCGCCACCGTCAGCCGGAGAGTCGGCAATCCGTCACCGGGTTGTTCACGGTCAGCGACGGGGTAAGGGGCTGAATACGATAAGTCGACGTTCTCGGAGAGAGAGGCTCTGTGCGTCGTCCGACGTTCCGCCGTCCGCCCGCTGCCCGGCGGGGGCCCGACGCCCCGGCAGCGCGCCCAGCGGTCGCCGTCGCCCGGCTCGCCGTCATGGGAGCCGCCGCCGTGGGCGTCGGGTTGCTCATCGGTGCCCTGTCGAGCGACCCGGCCAGTGCGGACAGCGCCGGTGTGCCCTCGGTCGGCGCGGATCGGCGGGAGCCCGAACGCGACCGGCCCGCCTCGCCCCTCGACGAACTGGTCACCGGTCTCGTCGAACGCCCGGACGTCCGGCATCCCGGCGCGGGCCGCAGTTCGACGCGCGGTTCCCCGGAGGCCGGTCGGCAGGATGACGACAGCCGGGCCGAGAGAGCCAGGGCGCGCAGCGGCCGCCCGGCGAAGCCACCAGCGACCGTGCGAACCGGGAATGTGCCGACGCCCGACGGTCCGTCCGCCGACCCGTCACCGGTCAGCCGTTCACCGGCTGACCGGTCCCTGACCAGTCGCACACCGGGTGGCCGTGCGGTGGCTGCCCGGATGCCGCGCGACGGGTCGTCTAAGGGCTCCGGGCCGGTCGGGCGTACGCCGGTGACGCCGCCGAGCCGGTCGACGGTGCCGATCGTCGGCGACCGGCCTCCGGTGGCGGAGGTGGGCACGGCGCTGTCGCCCCTGCCGGAGGTGACCCGGTCCGCGACCGGCTTGCTGTCTCGGCCCGTCCCAGGCAGCGCCCCGAGTGACCTGACGACGCTGCCCGCGAGTGACCTGACGAACCTGCCCGCGACGGGCCTGGCGGCGCTGTCCGGGACGGCTTTGACGGCGCTGCCCGCGACGGAAGCCGTCGTCGTGCTGTCGCAGGCTGTTCTGCGACCGGTGCTGGTCACGGCCGTCGCGGCGGTCAGGACCGGCGTGGCAACGGCGGCGACGCCGGTCACGCGGCTCACGGGCCCGGTCACCGGCACGCTTCCCGTCCTGCCGGCGGGTTCCGCTGCCGGGCCGTACACCCTGGGTGGACCGACGTCATGGACGTCGACCACCGACCCGGTCGCGGGTGTGCCGCCGCCGGCTCGGTCGCTGGCGCCTGACCCGCCACCCGCCACGGCACCGGAGGCCACACCGCAGCCCGAGGTGACACCGGCCATGCCCGTGGCCGGGGTGGCGCTCGGGTGGCATCGCTCCTCCGCCGGCACCTCTGGAGCTGGTTCCGGGTCGACGCCGGCACCGACCGGCTCACCGCAGCGTCCTCATGTGCCCGCTGGCGACGGTGTCACGGGTGCCGATGGCGGCCCCGCACCGCTGCGAGGGATGATCCTCGACGGGTGCCAGGTGCCGCCGACGACCAACGCCCGGACCGATGTTCCGGCGCCCCGCAGGTACGCGGGCCGTTCCCCCGGTGTGAGCGCCCGACCCGGCTGAGTCCGCCCTGACCCGCCCGCGCCGCCGGTGTTCCACCGGCTGGTCGCCCGGCGTGGTCGTACGGGTGCCCGGGGTCGTCGTGTGCGACGTCCCACGGGCCGGGCCCAGTCCGTTCGCGCGTGGCCGACCTGCGTAGTCCCGTCCAGGGGACCGGCAGCCGCTGCGCCGCGCGTACCTCAGATCGGAGCTACGTGGTGATCCGCGTTGTGATTGGCGAAAGTATGGGTCTGCTGCGCAGTGCGTTGTGCGCGGCACTGGCGGGCGAGGAGGACATCGAGGTCGTCGCCGCGGCGACGGGCATCGGTGACCTGCCCGCGATGGTGCGTCGACGCCTGCCGGACGTGGTGCTTGTGGACCTGGCGTCCGGTGTTCCCGAGCCGGTGGCGGTGATCACCGAGATCACCGGGGCGGCACCCGCGACAGCGGTGCTGGCCCTCAGCGACCGGTGGAGCCGGGGCCTGGTGACGGAGGCGTTGACGGCCGGAGCGCAGGGGTTGGTCGGCAAGGACGAGCCGCTGCACGAGCTGGTCCGGGCGGTGCGGGCGCTCGCGGCGGGGGAGCGGGTCATCGACGTGGCCGCCGCCGCGACGGCGCTGCGGCCCGCCACGGGCCCGCTGACGCCTCGGGAGGCCGAGGTGCTGCGGATGGCCGCCGAAGGGCTGCCGCTCAAGGAGATCGCCCACCGGCTGTTCCTGGCGCACGGCACGGTGCGTAACCACCTGTCGGCGATCATGCGCAAGACCGGTGCCCGCAACCGGATGGAGGCGGTCCTGCTCGCTCGCCGTGACGGCTGGATGTGACCGTGGCTGGGGCCGCCGCCCGGCGGCCCCAGCCCGACGGGCGAAACCGGCCAGGGCGTGTTTGAATGCTGACGGTCCGTGATCCAGCCGACGAGTTCGGAGAGCCTGCGGTGATCCGTACCCTGCTCGCTATCGATGGCGCCCTGGTTCGGGGCGCCCTGTCCCTCGTGCTCGCCGCGGAGGACGACATCAGCGTGGTGGCGGAGGTCGCTCGGGGTGACGTGGTCACCTGGACCATCCGCACCCGTCGTCCGGACGTCGCGGTGGTCGACCTCGACCTCGTCGAGGGGCTGCCGGCGACCGGCTCCTGCCCACTGCTGGTGCTCGCCGAGCCGCGTCGGGCCGGGAGCCTGTACCGGACGCTCACCCCGTCCCGAACCGTCGGCGTCCTCGGCAGCGACGTACCGCCGCACCGGGTGGTCGACGGGATCCGCCGGCTGTCCCGTGGCGAGCCGGTGGTCGACGCGGATCTGGTGCTGGCGGCGCTGCACCGGGACAACCCACTCACCCCGCGTGAGGCGCAGATCCTCGACCTGACGGCCGGCGGCGCGCCGGTCGCCGAGGTGGCCGGTTCGCTCGGTCTCGCCCCTGGCACCGTCCGTAACCATCTCGGCCGGATCATCCGGAAGACGGGCGGGCGCACCAGAGTCGAGGCGGTCCAGGTGGCCCGCGACGCCGGCTGGATCTGACCGACCCCGCACGCTCCCCGCGTCGAAGGTCAGCCGCGGGGAGCGGCGACCCGGTCGGCGCCGCCGGCCGCCGAGACACCGTCCCAGTGCCCGACCAGATCGCGGTAGCCGGGCGAGCGGACCAGCAGTTCCTGATGGCTGCCGTCCAGCGGTCCGTCCTCGTCGAACACCAGCACCCGTCGGGCACGGACGGCGGAACTGATCCGGTGGGCGATGACGACCAGGGTGCCCGGACGCCGGGCGAAGGCCGACTCGACGGTGGCCTCCAGGGTCGGGTCCAGGTGACAGGTCGCCTCGTCCAGGATGACAAGCGGGGCGGGGGCCAGATAGGCGCGTACGGCGGCGACCAGTTGTCGCTCACCGGCGGAGAGCGTGGTCGGGTCGACCGTGGCGGCGAGGCCGCCCAGCCGCCGCGCGAGAGCGTCGGCACCGAGCCGGGCCAGCGCGGTCTCGACGGCCGTGTCGTCGGCGTCCGGACTCAGGTAGCGGAGGTTGTCGGCGAGGGAACCGGTGAACACGTACGCCTCCTGCGGCACGAGCACCCGTAGCGCGGCCAGGTCGGTTCGACCGAGGGCGGCCACCGGCCGACCGGCGAGGTGGACCGTGCCGCGCTCCGGCTCGATCAGCCCGGCGACCAGCCCGGCCAGGGTGGACTTGCCGGTGCCGCTGGGTCCCACCACCGCCAGGTGTTCCCCCTCGGGCAGGGTCATCGAGAAGTCGGCCAGAATCGGCCGGGCACCGGGCCCGTACCGGAAGGTCAGGTTGGACAACCGGACCGCCGGGGTGTCGCCCTGCGGGTCCGCACCGGGGGTGGCCGCCCGGTCGCGCCGCGCTGGGGGCGGGCAGGTGCGCAGGATCCGTTCCAGGGTGACGGCGTAGCGCAGCCCTCCACCACCGAGCCCCTGCACCAGGGCGTGCAGCGCGGGTTGCAGGCTGGTGGTGACGTAGACCAGCGCGCCGAGCACCGCGCCGGTGCTCAGCCCGCGTCGCACCAGCCACGGCGCGGCGAGCAGCAGGACCACCACCGGCAGCCAGCCGCCCAGGCCGAGGCTGAGGCTGCGCAGCGCGGACATCCGGGCCAGCGTCCGCTCGGCGTCGGCATGGTCGCCGACCCTGCGGTCGACCTCGGCCACCGTGCGTTCCTCGGCGCCGCAGGCGAGCACGTCGCGGTGACCGGTCAGCGCGGTCGCCGCCGACCGGCCGAGCGCCTCGCCGGCCCGCACCTGGGTCCGCTGATGTGCCAGCATCGACGGGAGCGCGGCGGTGAACACGACAAGCCCCGCGAGCAGCGGGGCCGCCACCAGCGCCGCGACCGTGGCATCCAGGGCCAGCAGGCCGAGCAGCGCCGCTCCGGCGGTGAACAGGAAGCCGCGTACCACCATGACCAGGCCGCCGAAGGTGTCCCGGACGATCTCCACGTGGTGGGTCAGCCGGGCCACCGGGGCGCTGTCCGGGTGAGCGCCGGCCCGGGTGGCGTCGTGCAACGCGCCGTGGACCACCAGACGGGCCAACTCGTCGCGGAACGGCTCCACCACGTCACCCAGGCTCCGGTAGACGCGCCCGGTCGCCGCCGCGCCGAGCAGGACGGCCACCGCGAGTCCGCCGAGCCAGGCCAGGCCGGTGGTGAATCGGCCGGCCAGGAAACCCTGGTCGACGGCGCGGGCGACGAGCAGCCCGGCGAGCAGCGCCGGCAGGGACTCGACCGCCGACCAGGCGGCGAGCCGGCCGACGTCCCGGCGACGGGCCCGCAACGCCCGCCACGTCGTCCGACCAACGCCCGGACCGTTCATCGGGGGACACCGTCGTCCGCGAACACCGCCCGGTAGTCCGGGTCCGTCCAGAGTCGCCGATGCGGTGCCAGGGCGCGTAGCCGACCGGCGTCGAGCCAGGCGACCAGGTCGGCCGTGGCGGCCGTCGCCACCCGGTGGGTGACCACCAGGCGGGTACGCCCTCCGTCCCGGCCGGTCAAGGCGCGGGTGATCCGATGCTCGGTGGCGGTGTCCAGGCTGGACGTGGCGTCGTCGAGGATGAGCAGCCGCTCGGCGTGGAACGCGCGAGCCAGCCCGAGGCGCTGGGTCTCACCTCCGGACAGCGGTGCGTCCACGGTCCGGGTACGGAATCCGTCGGGCAGCCGGGCCACGACCCCGTCGATCTGCGCGGACCGCGCCGCCGCCAGCACGGCGGCGGTGGCCGGCGCACCGGTCGAGGGCGGCCGGGCCGACCGTTCCGGCAGCCCGAGGCCGATCGCGTCGTGCACCGTCTCACCGACCAGCACCGGACGGTCGAAGGCGTGACCGACCGCCCGACGCAGCGCGGCCCGGTCGAGGTGGGCCAGTGGCACCCCGTCCAACAGCACCTCGCCGGTGTCCGGGTCGTACAACCGTCCGGCCACGGCGGCGAGGGCGGACTTGCCGGCCCCGGACCGCCCGACCACGGCGACCGTGCAACCGGCGGGCACGTCCAGGTCGATGGCGTCCAGGACCGCCCGGTCGTCGGCGCGGACACCGACCCCGCGCAGCCGCAGGTGACCGCCGCCGGGCGGCAACGGCTCGTCGCCACCGGCGCGCACCGGACAGGACAGCGGCTCGGCGATCCGGCGGGCCGCGGCCCGGCTGCGGACCAGCCGGTTGAGGGTGGCCAGCACCGCGCCCAGCCCGGCGCCGAGCGCGGCGTACTGCACGGCGGCGACCAGTTGGCCGGCGGTCAGCCAGCCGACGCTCAGCGCGTACCCACCGACGGCGACGACGGCGACCTGAAGCAGCGGTGCCACGGCCGCGACGCGGGCGTTGGCCCGGGCCAGCAACCGCCAGCCGAGCCGGCCGTGGCCGCGCAGCTCGGGCAGTGCCGCCAGCACCCGGTCGCACTCGAGGTCGGTGGTGCCGGCCGCGGCGATGGTGCGGGCACCACCGAGCGCCTCCTGCAGCCGGCCGGCGATCGCCCCGAGCACCCGCTGGTACGCGGTGACAACCGCCGAGGCGTCGGTGACGAACGTGGCCATGAGGACGGTCAGCACGGCCAGCCCGGCCAGGAGAGTGAACCCGAGCACGGGCTCCAGCAGGAACAGCGCCACGACGCTGCCCAGCGGCGGCAGGGCCGCGATCCCGCCAAGTGCCACGGCGTTGCCGGCCTGCCCGGTGTCGGCGGCCTGTCCGGCCAACCGGCCGACCAGGTCACCGACCGGGAAGCGGCGCACGGCCCGGACGTCCAGCGCGAACAGGTGCCGCAGCAGCCTCCGGCGGAGCCGGGCCGTGGCCCGGGCGGCGCCGTACCCGCCAGTCAGGTCACCGAGGACATCGGTGACCAGCAGGACGACGACGAGGACACAGGCGACCACCGGCCACCGGGGGGCGGCGTCACCGCCGACGGCGGCGTCCACGGCCAGCCCCAGCACCGCGGGCAGGGCCAGCTCGGCAGCGGCACCGGCCAGCGCCACCACCACCAGCGTGACGGTCCAGCCGCCACCGTCTCGGACCACCCGGAACAGCAGGCGGTCCGCGCCGGCCAGCGTTCGCATCGGTCCTCCCGGTCGTACGGCGTGGCCCTGGACGGTCAGGTAACCGTCCAGGGCCTCGCGTGGTGCGGTCCGATCAGTTGCAGGTCGTCACGGACAGCGAGCTGTCGCCGCAGAGCAGCAGGCTCGCCCGGCTACCACCGCCGGTCCGGTCGGCCGGAGCCGCCTCCATTCCCTGAAGGTCGAGGAGCGCCATGTCGTGTCACCTCCCATCGGTCGTCGGGGTCAGGGTCGCCCCCGCTGTCGCGGGGGAGTCCGGTGCGCCGGTGAGGGGCGCGAGGAAGGGCAGGGGCGTCGGGGCGTCACGTCGGGCGGTGGCCAGCGCCAGCAGGACGCCCGCGGTGCCGGTGGCCAGGTCCATCGAAAGCCGCAGCAACTGCTCGCCGGGGAAGGCGGTGCCGTCCCGGTACGGCAGGGCGTGCCAGCCCAGCCGCCGGACCTGGCTCTCCATCTCCTGTCGCAGCTGCGGGTCGTCGCGGTGAGCGGCGAGGTAGGCGATGATGCCGGCCCGCCCGGCGAAGAGGCCGGACTGCGCGTAGAACGGCGACCGGGCGGCGCGACGCACCCCGGCGCTCGCCTCGGCGAACTGCTCGTCGTCGCGGTGACGCAGGTACTGGTCGAGGACGAGCCCGATGCCCACGCTGCCCTGCCCCAGGTAGGGCATGGTGCGCCAGCCCTCGTTGACCTCCAGCGCGCCGTCGGGTCGGACCACGCAGCGGCGCAGGTCCTGCCGCAGCGCGGTGGCGGCGTGGTCGAGCAGGTCCGAATCGCCGGTCAGCTCGTACAGGCGCACCAGCAGCAGCGCCGCTCCGGTCCGGCCGCGCAGCAGCCCGGCGTACGGGTGTCGCCCGCCGCTGACCTCGCCGCCAGGGTCGTCGGCGAGTCGCTCCACCAACTCTCCGGTGACCTGCCAGGCCGCCTCCCGCAGCGCCGGTTCGCCGGTACGCCCGCCCAGCTCGGCCAGGTTCAGGGCGATGCCGGCCAGCCCGCCGGCCAGGCTGTGGTCCAGCCCGGTCGTCGACTCGCGGAGGCAGATGTCGAGCACGTCGAGCGCGTCCTGCCGGCGACCGAGCACCTCCAGGGCGTACGCGACGCCGTGCAGGCCGTCGTAGAAGCCGCACCGGGTGCCCGACGGGGGCGAGGTGGCCTGACGGACCAGCCACTGCTCGTGTTCCGGCCACCGGCCGGCGCCGCTGCGGTGCAACGCGTACAGCACGCCCGCCGCCCCGTGTGCGAGGTTGAGCCCGCCGCTGCGGAACTGTTCGATGTCGCCGGGGAACAGCCGGTCGGCGCGGGCGGGCGTGGCGCTGGTGAGGATGGCGCGGGCGAGCCGGTCCCGGTCCACGGACGGCCTGGCGGCGGTGGGCGGGACGCGGTCCCCGGACTCGGCGTCCGGTGCGGTGATCTCCGCCACCGCCGCGTCGAGGAAGTCTCTCGGCACCGGGAAGGTCTCGGCGATGATGTCGGCCAGGTGCGCGGCCTTCGCCGGGTCGAGGCGGACCAGCTGGGTCAGCGGCAGGAACAGGGCCAACCGAAGGCAGGCCAGGGCGTAGTGGTCGACGGCCACGCCGGTGCGTCCCCGGGGCGCGGCGAAGCCTTGGTTGCGCAGGCCCGGCCGGCGGTGCCCGTCGATCGGTGCGGCCACCTCGAAGTCGACCAGCGCGACCCGGTCGTCCGGCCGCAGCATGATGTTGAACAGGTGCAGGTCGCCGTAGACCAGGCCGCGCGCGTGGATCGCCCGGACGACCTCGTCGACCTGACGGTGGACGTCCAGCGCCCAGCGCGCGTACGCCGCGCGGTCGTCGTCGGTGGCGTCGGCGTCGATCAGCGGGTAGCGGTCGACCAACACCTTGTTCAGCGGGCGGCCCTCGATGAACTCCAGGGCGAGGAACCGGTGATCGCCGAGGGCGAACTCGTCGTGCACCCGCGGCACCTGCGGCAGGTCGGCGAGCTGGCGCAGGACGGCGGCCTCCCGGGCGAGCCGGGTGACGGCGTCGGTGCCGTCGGCGTCCAGGCCGGCGTGCGGCCGGGCCTCCTTGAACACCAGCTGGGTGTCGGTGCGCCGGTCGCGTCCGACGTACAGGCCGCCACCGTTGGAGAAGTGGATGACCTTCTCGATCTGGTAGGGAACCTCGTCGGTGCTCGTCGCGTTGCGGGCGGCCAGGTGCGGCGCGAGGAAGTCGGGCAGCGCCACCCAGGACGGTACGTGGAAGACCGGATCGCGGCGGTCCGGCACCAGGGTGCCGGTCTCGTCCTCGACCGCCGGGACCACCTGGCCGTCGGGGGAGTGGCAGTACCGGGCGGCGAAGCCGCCGTAGCGGACGTACACCGGCCCGGCGGCGTACCGCAGGTCGCTCAGGATGTACGGGCCGGCCTCGCCGGTGAGCAGCTCGTCGAGTTCCTTGCAGACCAGTTCGAGTTCGGCGTCGTCGCGAGGGTAGACGGTGACGAACTTGCCGCTGGCGGCGCGGGCGGCGTACTTGGAGTTGCGCAGCAGCAGGGTGCGGGGGCCGCGCAGGAACTTGAACGACAGGCCCCGGGGTACGCAGTAGTCCCAGACGGTGTCCAGCACCCGGTCGGCGTTGGCCACCGTCGCCGACACGTGCACCTTCCAGCCCTGCTGCGGCAGGCGTTCACCGTCGGGGGCGTGGATGAGCCAGTCGTCGAGCGACTCCCGGCGCCAGCCGGCCGGCAACGGCCGGGTCGCCGCGGGGAAGGTCGGCTGCGCGACGGCGCTGCCGAGGGAGTCGTAGAACAGCGGGTCGGCGGCGCAGTAGCTGTCGTAGCGCTCGTCCACTGTGTCGCCTCCCGTCCACCTGTCGGCTGTCGTCCTGTCGATGGATTCGAGTCTGTCCGTTCGGCCTATGGCGTTCCTAGTGTTTTCAGTCATGGAGATGAATGCGTGCCGCACGACCGGTCGTGACAAATGACAGTTGCGGCGTAGCGGCGGGACTGTCCGGTTTCGCCTGCCGGCACGGGCCGTCGCCGGGTCGGCACAGCCGCGCCCGCGCCGGTCCGGGCGGGTACGGTGCTCGCCGTGACCTCAGACGATCGCCCTTGGGTGCCCGGCGGACCGGTCGCCGTGCTGGCCAATCCGTCCGCCGGCCGTGGCCGGCACCGAGGACTGCTGCCGGGCCTGCTGGACGGGCTCGCGGCCGCCGACCGGCCGGTGCGGCTGCTGCGGGCCGGCAGCGCGGTCGAGGCCGAGGCGGTCTGTCGGGCCGCCGTGGCCCAGGGGGTCGGCGCCCTGGTCGCGGTGGGTGGCGACGGCACGGTGCACCGGGCGATGCAGGCCGTCGCCGGCACCTCGGTGCCGTTCGGGCCGGTGCCGGCGGGCACCGGCAACGACTTCGCGGTGGAGACCGGCTTCCCGGCCGATCCCCGGGCGGCCGTCGACGTCATCGCGACGGCCCTGCGCGAGGGACGCAGCCGGCCGGTCGACCTGGCCCGGATGACCGGGGCCGACGGCACGGCCCGTTGGTACGGCGCGGTGCTGGCGGCCGGCTTCGACGCGATCGTCAACGAGCGGGCCAACCGGATGCGCTGGCCGCGCGGTCCACGCCGCTACGACCTGGCCATCCTGGTGGAGCTGGCCCAGCTACGGCCACGCCGGTACACCCTCACCCTCGACGGCGAGCGGATCGAGGTCGATGCGGTCCTGGTGGCGGTCGGCAACGGCGCCAGCTACGGCGGCGGGATGCGGATCTGCCCCGACGCGGACCCGACCGACGGCCTGCTCGACGTCGTGGTCGGCGGTCGGTTCGACCGGCGTACCCTGATCCGGGTCAAGCCGCGCATCTACGCCGGCACCCACGTCGCCCATCCTTTGGTGCAGACCTACCGCGCCCGCACCGTCACCCTGGCCGCGGACGGCATCACCACCTACGCCGACGGCGAACGCTCCCTCCCCCTCCCACTCACCATCACCGCCGTCCCCGCCGCCCTGCACCTCCTCCACTGACCACCCTCACCACACGCGATCTTGCACTTTCGGTCGGGAAATAACCCCCCGAAGGCGACATACCGGCGACCGCAACTGCAAGATCGCGGAAGTCAGGGGGTGGGGAGAAGGTCGAGGACGGAGCCGAGGGCGTTGGGGCGGCCGGGGTCGGCGGCGGGGAGGATCAGCGCCGCGCAGCCGGCGGCGACGGCACCGGCGTCGGCGGGGGAGTCGCCGACCATGAGCGCCTCCTCGGGGTCGACGCCGAGCATGCCGCAGGCTCGCCAGAAGATCGCCGGGTCGGGCTTGCAGCGGCCCACCTCGTACGACAGCACGTGGGCGTCGACCAGCTCCGCCAGCCCCCAGGCGTCGAAGAGCGGCCGGATGTCGAAGCCGATGTTGCTGACCACGGCCACCCGGACGTCGGCGGCCCGCAGGGCGGCCAGCGTCGGCGCGGTGTCGGGGTAGGGCACCCAGCCCTGCGGCACCAGCAGCCGTTCGTACAGCGCCTCGGCGAAGCCCTCGATACCGGCGTCGACGGTGTCGGCCAGCCCGGTGTAGGCACCCCGGTGGGCGTGCTCGTAGAGATCCCGGTCGGCCCAGAGCTCGGCCAGGTGGGGCGGTACCCGGGCGGGCAGCGGCCCACCGGCGCGGCCGGCGGTGAGCAGCCGGTCGGCCAGGGCGGTCGCGCGGGCCCGGTCCAGGTCCACGCCGCACGCCGACGCGGCGGCCAGCACCCACTGGCTGGCCTCCTCCACCTGCGCGAGGGTGCCGTGGAAGTCGAACAGCACCGCCCGCACCCGCCGACGGGAGGGGCCCCGATCGTCGATGTCGGGTACGGGGCTGGTCGGTTCGGCATGATCCGGCACGTGGTGCACCCTACCGACCCACTCGGACCGCCCCGGCGCTCGGCCTTGCCCGGTGCCCGTCGTGGGCAGGCACTAATCTTGGGGCATGTCGAGCCCCGCCGAGCGGTACGCCGCGGCGCGCCGCCGGGCCGCCCAGGCCACACAGTTCCCGGCGCTTGAAGAGTTCACCTCCGACCTGGGGTTCGATCTCGACGACTTCCAGCGGGAGTCCTGCCAGGCCCTGGAGCGGGGCAGCGGCGTCCTGGTCTGCGCGCCGACCGGTGCCGGCAAGACGGTGGTCGGCGAGTTCGCCGTACACCTGGCGTTGCGGGGTGCGCCCGGGCGGCCGGAACCGGCCGACGGGGCCCGGCGCAAGTGTTTCTACACCACGCCGATCAAGGCGCTGTCGAACCAGAAGTACCACGACCTGGTCGACCGGTACGGCGCCGCGCAGGTGGGGCTGCTCACCGGCGACAACGCCATCAACGGCGACGCCCCGGTGGTGGTGATGACCACCGAGGTGCTGCGCAACATGCTGTACGCCGGCTCGGCCACCCTCGAGGGCCTGGCGTACGTGGTGATGGACGAGGTGCACTACCTGGCCGACCGGTTCCGCGGCGGGGTGTGGGAGGAGGTCATCATCCACCTGCCCGCCTCGGTGACCCTGGTGTCGCTGTCGGCGACGGTCTCCAACGCCGAGGAGTTCGCCGACTGGTTGATCACCGTCCGGGGCGAGACCACCGTGGTGGTCAGCGAGCACCGGCCGGTGCCGTTGTGGCAGCACATGCTCGTCGGCAAGCGGATGTTCGACCTGTTCCACGACGCCGCCGCCGCCCGCAAGCACGACGTGCACCCGGAGCTGCTGCGCTACACGCGCGACACGGTACGCCGGCTGGATCTCGGCGAGGGACGGTCCGCCGGCTTCGGTGCCGGCCGGCGCGGCCCCCGCTGGCGCGGGCCGCTGCGCCCCGACATCGTCGACCGGCTGGACCGCGAGGGACTGCTGCCGGCGATCCTGTTCATCTTCAGCCGGGCCGGCTGCGACGCCGCGGTGCAGCAGTGCCTCGCCGCCGGGCTGCGGCTCACCTCGCCCGAGGAGCGGGCGGAGATTCGCCGGGTGGTGGAGTCCCGGGTCACCGCGATCCCCGGCGAGGACCTGTCGGTGCTCGGCTACTGGGAGTGGCTCGACGGGCTGGAGCGCGGGCTCGCCGCGCACCACGCCGGGATGCTGCCGGCGTTCAAGGAGGTCGTGGAGGAGTTGTTCGTCCGGGGGCTGGTCAAGGCGGTCTTCGCCACCGAGACCCTCGCCCTGGGCATCAACATGCCGGCCCGCTGCGTGGTGCTGGAACGCCTGGTCAAGTACAACGGTGAGGCGCACGTCGACCTGACCCCGGGGGAGTACACCCAGCTCACCGGGCGGGCCGGGCGTCGGGGCATCGACGTGGAGGGGCACGCCGTGGTGGTGTGGTCCCCGGAGACCGACCCCCGGCACGTGGCGGGTCTGGCCTCCACCCGGACGTATCCGCTGCGGTCCAGCTTCCGACCGTCGTACAACATGGCGGTGAACCTGGTCGGCAGCGTCGGTGCGGAGTCGGCGCGGGCGCTGCTGGAGTCGTCGTTCGCGCAGTTCCAGGCGGACCGGTCGGTGGTCGGCCTGGCCCGGCAGGTGCAGCGCAACACCGAGACCATCGAGGCGTACGGCGTCGAGGCGGAGTGCCACCACGGCGACTTCGACGAGTACTTCGCCCTGCGGGTCGCCATCGCCGACCGGGAGCGGGCCATCGCCCGGCAGGGGCAGAGCCAGCGCCGGGCGGCGGCGGTGGCGGCCCTGGAGCGGCTGCGGGTCGGTGATGTGATCCGGGTGCCGTCCGGGCGGCGGGCCGGCCTGGCCGTGGTGCTCGATCCGGCGGCCGGAGGCTTCAGCGAGCCGCGCCCGCTGGTGCTCACCCAGGACCGCTGGGCCGGCCGGATCAGCCCCGGCGACTTCACCACCCCGGCCGAGGTGCTGGCCCGCATCCGGGTGCCCAAGCACTTCAACCACCGCAATCCGGCCGCCCGGCGGGACCTGGCTGCCCAGGTCAGTGGCACCGGGCTGGACCGGCACTCCCGCCGGGGGGCCCGCGGCCGGCAGTCCGGCGAGGACCACCAGCTCAGCCAGTTTCGCACCGAGCTGCGTCGGCACCCCTGCCACGCCTGCCCGGAGCGGGAGGAACATGCCCGCTGGGCCGAGCGCCGCCGCCGGCTGGAACGCGACACCGACGAACTGCGCCAGCGGGTCGCCGGCCGGACTGGCTCGTTGGCGCGTACCTTCGACCGGATCGTCGCGCTGCTCACCGGGCGCGGCTATCTCGCCGCCGACGGCACCGTCACCGACGCCGGCCGGATGCTCGGCCGGATCTGGACGGAGGCGGACCTGCTCGTGGCGGAGTGCCTGCGGCGTGGCCTCTGGGACGGGCTGTCACCGGCCGAACTCGCTGCCGCGGTGTCGGTGGTGGTCTTCGAGGCCCGCCGCGACGTCGACGAACGGGCCTCGCTGCCCCGTGGCGCGGTGGCCGAGGCGGTGGACGCGACACTGAAGCTCTGGAGCGAGATCGAGGCCGACGAGGCGTCACGCGGGCTGGCCGTCACCCGTGAGCCGGATCTCGGTTTCGCCTGGCCGGTGTACCGCTGGGCGCGAGGCGAGGCACTGGCCAAGGTGCTCGCCAGCGGGCACGAACTCGACGGTGAGATGCCCGCTGGAGACTTCGTCCGCTGGGCCCGCCAGGTGGTGGACCTGCTCGGCCAGCTCGCCGACTCCGGTGGTGCCTCGACGGAGCTTCGCGCCACCGCTCGCCAGGCGATAAAGGACGTCAACCGGGGTGTGCTGGCATACCACTCACCGGCCTGAGCCGACCGCGACGGCGGCCGGTCGATGCGTCGGAACCGACGCGTCGCTGCGTCACCGTCGCGGCACCCCCCGAATTGACCAGGGGTCCTGTTGTGCCTGGTGAGAGCGTCCCCGATGATGTCATCGGCGCGTGCACTACGCGCCGGTAGCAGCTCTGGGGGGAGCCCTCGTGGCGGACATCAATCACTTTGAGTACGGCTGGATCACACCGGCGTTGAGCTACGCGCTGTCGGTGCTCGGTTCCATCCTCGGCCTGGTCTGTGCCGGCCGCATCCGGACCGCCACCGGTACGGGCCAGAAACTCTGGTGGGGAACCCTGGCCGCCTGGGCGCTCGGCGGCACGGCGATCTGGACGATGCACTTCATGGCGATGCTGGGCTTCGCGGTGACCGGGACGCGGATCCGCTACGACGTGCCGATCACGGTTGCCAGCGCGCTGATCGCGGTGGCGGCCGTCGGCCTCGGGCTGGCGATCGTCGGCACCGGTCGGCTCTCGGCGGCACGGATCCTCGGTGGCGGCCTGTTCACCGGCGCCGGGGTGGCGGCGATGCACTACACGGGCATGGCGGCGATGCGGTTGGACGGTCGGCTGGTCTACGACGACCTCCGGGTGGGCCTGTCGGTGCTGATCGCCGTGGTCGCCGCGTCCGTCGCCCTCTGGCTCGCGGTGACCGTACGCAAGGGAGTGGCGATCTTCGCCTCGGCGCTGGTGATGGGGGTGGCGGTCAACGGCATGCACTTCACCGGGATGAGCGCCCTGTCGGTGCACCTGCACGAGGAACGAGGTGAGGTCACCGGGGCGGGTGTCGGTACGCTGCTGATCCCGATCGTGCTGCTGGTCATCTTCGGCGTGGTCGGTCTGGTGTACGCGTTGCTCGCCGCGCCCACCGACGAGGATCGCGCCGCGCTGGCCTACCTGGACGCCCGGCAACGGCCGCAGCCGGCCACGGCCGCCGCGACACCGGACGTCAGCGCACCCGATCCGGTGGGGCTGCGCGCCCGGTCGACGCTGGCCCGTCCCGGTGCCCAGTTCCCGTCCCGCCGGGACCATTCGTCGCGCTGACGGTCGCGGAAAGTGTCGTACCCGGCACCGACGATGTATTCATGGCTGTCCCCGCCCTCACTCCGCGAAACGCCCCGGCGCGCTCGCTGCCCCTCCGCGAGGCGCGCACCCGACTCAGCCAACTCGTCGCCATGGCCGAGCTGACCGACTCGGTCACGGTGGTGACCCGTGACGGTGACCCTCGGCCGGTCGCCGCGATCGTGCCGGCGGCGGCCGCCCGCACGGTCGCCGAGGCCCGCGCCGACGCCGCCCGCCTGGCCGAGGTCACCGCCGGCTGGTCCCGACGCCTCGACGCGCAGCGGCAGCAGAGCGGGCGCCGGCACGCCGCCGAGCTGCGGGCGGTGACCATGGCGCTCGCCGAGGTCTGGGCCGAGCTGGATCGGCGCTTTCCGCCGGGTAGCGATCCAGCGCTCACCCGGTTGCGCGCGGCGCACACCCAGCTGCTCGCCGACTGAGCGACCGCTGGGAGACTGTCGCGGGTGCCCGCCGGTCTCCGGGTCGTCCCGCGCGGGCTCGACCCGGTCCGAGGGCGAGCCACGGCTTCCGGCTCAGCGCCGACCTGGGCGGCCCTTGAGCCGGCGGCCCAGCTCGCGGGCAATCTCCCGGTTGGCGTCGCGTTCGGCGAGCACCTGTCGCTTGTCGTACGACCGGCGCCCTTTGGCCAGTGCCAGCTCGACCTTCGCCCAGCCGCCGGAGAAGTACATCGACAGCGGCACCAGGGTGATTCCGCCCTCGCGGGTCCGGTCGAGGATCCGGGCGATCTCCACCCGGCGCAGCAGCAGCTTGCGGGTCCGCCGGGGCGCGTGGTTGGTCCAGCTGCCGTAGCCGTACTCGGCGATGTGCAGGCCGTACAGCATGATCTCCCCGTCGCGTTCCTGCGCGAAGGCGTCGACGAGCGAGACGCGACCCGCGCGCAGCGACTTGACCTCGGTGCCGGCCAGCACGATGCCGGCCTCGTAGGTCTTGAGCACGGCGTAGTCGTGGCGGGCCCGGCGGTTGGCCGCGATCAGGGTCCGCTCGGCGGCTGAGGAGGTGCCCATCGAGGAAGGATAGCCGCACCGTGGGAGGGCTCATGCCGGCTTGTCGTGCTCACGCAGCCGGCCCGCCAGCTCGGCCACCGCGGCCTCGAAGCGCGGATCGGATTCGCCGGGCCAGTGCCCGAGGATCGGATGCGGGACGCTGTCGCCGGGCGGCGGGAGGACGCCGACCGGGTCGCGCAGCCGCCGGTCCACCGTGCCGGCGGCACCGGACACCGTCGGCGGACGCTCCGGCCGGTGCGGCGAGAAGACCCAGCCCCCGATCGGGTCGGTGTCCCACAGGTTGATCCACCGCCAGTTGACCCGGTCGCCCACGTCGCGGAGCACCTCGTCACTGACGTAGGCCGGAAACAGCCGGGCGTAGAGCCGGCGCAGCGGTGAGCCGTAGGTCAGCAGCGCCAACCGGCCGCACACCTCGGGTGGCAGTTGCAGGATCGTGGCGGCGAGCAGCACCGAGCCGTGACTGTGCCCGGTGAGCAGCACTCCGTGACCCTGTTCGGCGAGGTACCCGATCCGTCGGCTCAGCTCGGGAACAGCGCGCTCGGCGTAGCAGGGCGGTGCGAACGGGTGCGCCACCCGTGGCCAGAACGTCCCCAGGTCCCACAGCACGCCGACGTACCTGCGGAACCGGGACGTACGGTACGCGAAGATGCCGCCGACGAGCAGCGCGAGCACCACCGCCGCGATGAGGAAACTGCCCATCTGGATGCCGAAGTTGGTCGCCGCGGCCGGAATGCCGGTCAGCTGCTGCACCGTGCTGTCCGGTGCCAGGCCCAGCATGCCGAGCAGGCTGCTGGGCATGCCCACCCCGACGACACAGGCGTACACCACCGCGAGTGACTCCACCCGTTCGGTGAACCGCGCCCTGGCGATCATGCGCTCGACCTGGTGCAGGCGGTACCGGGCGGCCGGCGGCGCGTCGGGAAAGTCGTGTGCGACGGTGGCCCGGGCGGTGCGCATCCGGGGGATACGACTGGCCAGCCCGATGATCAGCGCCGCCAGCAGGGTGGCTGCCGCCGCCACCAGGAAGACGAAGATGGCCCACTTGTAGCCCAGCGGCGGGCTGATCTCCCGTTCACCGTCGGCGTCGGCACGGCGGTTGAGGAAGTCGGCCACCCGGTAGACCAGGTCCGCGGAGATCGCCACCGCCAGCCCGGTCGCGGTGGCCGCGATCACGGGCGCACCCAGGCCGCGTAGCGGTCCGGCGCCGAGCCCGTCACGGCCGAATCCGCGACGCGCCTCATCGGGCTCGACACTGGGTGCGGGCGGCGCATCTCCGCCGGCGTCGCCACGGTCGACCGGTTCGCCGCTGCCGGTGGTGTCGGCGGTGCTGTGGCGTTGTCGGCTCCGGGCGATCAGCGCGCCCGTGCCGAGCAGGAACAGCAGGACCGCCTGGGAGGAGATGACCAGCCCGACGGCGGTGGCGTAGCCGGGCAACCCGTCCCGGATCCGCCACGGCGTGGGGTCGACCGACACCGCGACCAGCACCACGGCGATCAGTACGAAGGCCAGGTTGCGCAGGCCGCGCGAGATCCGATCCGCGTACGAGCCGGTCGGCAGCAGGTCGACGAACGGGTGCGCGCAGACCAGCACGATGCTGACCACCAGCACCGCCCCACTGACGACGGCCAGGGTCACGCTCAGCGGCGACGGGCCCGACCCGATCCGGGCGGCGACCAGGCCGAGACCGAGGGTCATCAGCCCGGCGGCTCCGTGCAGTGAACAGAGCCGGTCCACGGTCGGTCCGCTGTCCCACTGGCCCACGGCGCTGAGCTGGTGGCTCCCGGAGGTGCTGATGGGGGTGTGGAAGGCGTCGAAGTTGCGGCCCGGACGGACACCGAGCAGCCAGACCAGCATGAGCGCGCCGAAGGGCAGCAGCGCGAAGACGGCCAGGGTCAGCCCGGTGGGTCGGTCGCTGAGCCAGGACAGCCACGGCCGCCCGGCCAGACAGGACGGGTTCGGCACGCACCGCCAGGCGATCAGTTCCAGCGCCACGCCCATCGCCGCCAGCACGTACAGCATGGTGAGGCTGAGGGCGAGCAGCCGGCACAACGCCTTCACCCCGGAACCGGCCTTGTCGCCGGGGGCCGGCCGCATCCAGATCGCGACGTTGCACAGCATGAACGGCAGCAGGAACATCAGCGACAGCGTGCGGACGGTGGTGCCGGAGGGAAGTTCGCTCCAGCGGTACGCCTCCAACGTCACGCCCGCCGGACCTCTGGTATCCGGATAGCCCGGGCGCGGCCGGTAGAACCCGCCGTTACGGTCCCCGGCGACCTGGTGACTGTGCGGACGGTCGAGGATCTGTGCGGCGTCGGCGCCGGACACGCCGTGCACCCGCAGCTCCACGACGTCGTCCGACGCCCCCGGCTCGCTGGTCATCGGCCCCCCGGAACGTGTGCACCGACCCGACCCGGCGCAGGCGCGACGTCCCGGTGCGATCTCCCGGTCTACCCGCCGAGCCGACGAACACGCCTGCTCGCGGTGCCCGGCCGGTCAGACCGGCCGGCGGGCGAGGAAGTCGGCCAGCACCTCCGTGTGGGTGGAGAAGGCCAGCTCGGTCGGCTCGGTCAGCACGAGCCACTCGGTGGCCTCCGTGGTCGGTGCCGACGGCGGCAGCTCCTCGGCGGGGCGGGCCGGCAGCTCTCCGAAGACAAGCATGGTGCCGCCGGCCGGCGCGCTCCGCACGGTGAGCAGCCTGGCACCGACCGCCTCGGCCCGAAGGCCGGTCTCCTCGCGCAGCTCGCGGACCAGGGCGTCCTCCCACCGTTCGCCGTACTCGATGAACCCGCCGGGCAGCGCGAGCTGCCCCCGGGCGGGTTCGATGTCCCGGCGGACGACGACCACGCCCAGTCCGGTGGCGGTCAGCACCGGCTGTACGGCCACCGCCACCGGCAGCGGGTTGCGCCAGACCTGCTGGCCACAGCTCGCGCAGAGCCGGGGCCAGGCGATCGGCGGCGGGTAGGCCGCGCCACAGTACGAACAATGCGAGTACGCCACGCCGCTCATGCCGCAGCACGTTACCTGGGGTCCGCCCGGGCTCACCTGTCGCCACTGTGCGCCACCGGCCTGCCCGCCCGCGCGTTGCCGATCGCGTCCTTGCGTCCCCACCGGCCCGGGATGTTCAGCAGTTCGATCCGGCCGAAGCGTGCGGGAAGCGCCGGGTGCACCACCAGGTGCTCGCCGTAGGGCTCCAGGCCGAGCAGGCTGCGCAGCAGCAGGAACGTGGCGCCGGTCGCGGAGGCCTGTGGGCTGTTGGCGGCCGGGTACGGCACCGGGTACCGGGTCAGTTCGCGGTCGTAGCCGGCGAAGGCCTCCGGCATCCGTCCGGCGAAGTGCTGGGACGCCTCGATGACGGACTCCGCGATCTTTCCCGCCTCCTCGACGAAGCCGTAGTGGCGCAGCCCGCAGGCGATCAGCGAGTTGTCGAACGGCCAGACCGTACCCACGTGGTAACCGAGCGGGTTGTAGCTGGCCTGCCCGGTGGCCAGCGTCCGGACCCCCCAGCCGGAGAACAGCCGTGGCCCGAGCAGGTGACCGGCGACGGCGGCGGCCCGGGAGTCGTCCACGATGCCACTCCACAGCAGGTGTCCCATGTTCGACGCCAGCGCGTCCACCTGGTCACCGTCGGGGCCGAGTGCCAGCGCGAAATACTCACCTCCGTCGATCCAGAAGTCGCGGTTGAACCGCCGCTTGAGCTCCTCGGCCTGTCGTTCCAGGCGGTCGGCGTACGCCGGGTCGCCCCAGAACTCGCGGGCCAGTCGGGCTCCGCGCCGCTTGGCGTCGTACGCGTAGCCCTGCAACTCGCAGGTGGCGCGCGGCAGCCCCGGCAGCCGGCCGTCCCGGTAACAGATGGCCTCCGGCGAGTCCTTCCAGCAGTGGTTCTGCGCCCCGCTCGCGTCGTTTCGCGGCTGGTACCAGAGGTAGCCGTCGCCGCGCAGGTCGCCGTACTCGTCGATCCAGTTCAGCGCCGCGCGGGCGGCGTCCTCCAGATCGCGCACCAGCGAGGCGTCGCCGGTCCAGCGCTCGTACTCGTCGAGCAGCACGACGAACAGGGGCGTCACGTCCGCTCCGCCGTAATACGGTGACTGGGGACGCTGCTCGAAGGCGGCCATCTCCCCGTATCGGAACTCGTTGAGGATCTTGCCGGGTTCCTCGTCCCGGAAGTCGTCGAGCACCGTGCCCTGGTCCATGGCGAGCAGGCGCAGCGTGGTCGCCGCCATCCGGGGAACGAACGGCAGGGTCTGGTAACAGGTGAGCAGGTTGTCGCGGCCGATGATGGTGGCCGACCAGGGCAACCCGGCGGCGAGCATGGTCTCGTGCGGCAGCGCCAGCGGAGAGAAACGCAGGCCGGCGAGGTCCATCAGCCCGCGTCGGTAGGTCGTGCACAGCGACTCCCAGTCGCAGTACAGCCGGGGGGCCTCGGCGATCCAATCACTCAGGTCGTGGCGCAACTCGGTGCCCAGCTTGCCGCGCGGGTGCCGCAGCCGCTCCCGCACGTCCGCGCCGTCCGGACGCAGCACCAGCGCCCGCACCCGCAGGGTCGTGCTCCACCGGCCCTGCCGGTCGACCCGGATCCGGAAGGTCAGCCCGTGCTCGTCGAACTCCGCCGGCTCGCTTGCCGAGACGTCGGTGACCCGGTGGAACTTCTCCCGCCGGTAGCCGAGCCGCAGGCCGTCCGCCGAGACCTCGCGGTAGCCGCGCAGCGCCGACGCGTGCGGCCAGATGACGTCGTAGACCGGGGCGAAGTCGCTGTCCACGTCGATGCGCAGCACGTAGTCGACGGGGCCGTTGGTGTGGTTGAGCACGGTGAGGTGTTCGACGAAGGCGCTGTCGGAGATCCACCGGTCGCGGATCATCGAGACCTTCGCGTCGACGTAGTGGGTCGGATGACCGGGCACCAGGAAGAACCGGATCTTGTAGTAACTCGGATCGTGCACAGCCAGTGGGTGCAGCCGTTCCCCGTCGAGCCGCAACCGCCAGGTGGACAGGAAGCGGGTGTCGAAGGCGAAGAACCCGGCCGGATTGGTGGGACTGAAGTCCATGTCGCCGTTGTCCTCGCTCAACGCGAAGATGTTGCCGTCGAGGATGCGGACGAGTTTCCTCACCGCTGCTCCCCCTCACCGGTCGGGGGGACCGCGTCGTGCGGCGACGGCTGTCCAGGATCGGCCAGCGCCCGGTGATTGCGGTGGGCGGCCACCTCCCGCGGGTGGCGGGCGTGGGGCGGCGGTGCGAACAGGCGCTCCAGCATGATGACGAACCGGAACTCGCCGTCGGCGGTGAAGTCGTTGCGCAGCCACGCCGACAGCGGCTTGACCTCGCCGCGGGTCATCCGGAGAAACAACTGCGCGTCGGCCCGGATCACCGTGTCCACATCCGGTACGTCGTCACGCGACACCGTGATCCGGCCCTGGTCGATGCTGACCAGCCAGTGGTCGACCCGGTCGGGATAGGCCAGGTCGAAACGCACGGTGCCGGAGACCTGCCGCAGCATCAGCCCCCCACCCCTGGTGAGACCGTCGAAGAAGTCGCGCACCGCCTCCGACATCCCGGACCTCCTGCGGGCCGTGCCCGGCCGACGAGGGCTGGGTGCCGGGGCGGCCCGAGCCGGCGGCGAAGCGCCGGTCAACTCCTCCGCCACGGTCACCTTAGCGGCTTTGATCCGCTCTGGTGCTGGTCCGTACTACTGGTCCACCTTCAGGTGGGCCCCGGCCTCCGAGCCGTGCGTCGGAGATCGGCGTTGGTTTCCGGCTGGCCGCCGCCTATGGTGGTCCGATGCGAACCGCCGTGCTGCTCAGCCAGGCCGCTGCCGTCCCGGCGGCGGCCGGGCTGCGCGTGCCGGGCGCGGCCACTCCGGCGCCCCGGTTCCCGGCACCGACCGGTCACGGCCAGCCGCGCCCCGCCGGTCGCAGCCCTCCGGACATCGTGCACGGACACGTGACGGCAAGGGCGAAGCGCACCGCTTCGGCCCTTTTTCTTTTTCCGGAGAGGGAACCGACATGAGCGAACGGACCGACAGCCACGACCAGCAGTGGATCAGCGAACTCGAAACGACACTGCACCACGAGTTCGCGGCCCAGACCGCCCGGCTGACCGAGTTGACGGCCGACACCGGGGATCCCGGGGAGGCGCACACGAATGCCGCGCTGATCGCCGCCACCCGGCTGAGCCTCGACCAGATCGCCGGGGCGCTGCGGCGCCTCACCGCCGGTGGCTACGGCAGGTGCGAGCGGTGCGGAACGGACATTCCCCGGGAACGCCTGGAGATCCTGCCGCACGCGCGGTTCTGCGTGCCGTGCCAGCAGAAGCAGAACGGCTGACCGGTGGACCGGCCGTCGGCCTCACGGATGCGACGGCCGGTCCGTGGACACCTCGGGCGATCCGGTCACCGCGGACGGCTCGACGCGCAGATTGGCGGTGACGGTCGCGGTCAGACCATCGGGCCGGCGGGTCAGCGTCAGCGCTCCGGTCAGGTGATGGGCGAGCCAGAGACCTCGGCCGCCCGGGGTGTTCGTCGCCGGCAGGTTCACCGGCAGGTCCGCGCCCCGCTCGTGCCCGTGATCGGTGACCTCACAGACGAGCAGGTCGGCCCGCTGGAACAGGTCGAGTCGCCCGCGGCCCCCGCCGTGCAGCACGGCGTTGGTGACCAGTTCGTGCACGGCCAGGACGAGATCCTCGGCCACGTCGCCGGTGAGGCCGGCGGCGGTCACCCGGGCGGTGAGCAGGTGCCGCAGCGCCGTCACCGTCTGTGCGGTGAATGTCTCGGACAGCAGGGGAGTGGCCTCGTCGCCGCCGGGTGACGGGTCGCGGGAATCCCGGGCGTCCGACGGGCCGAGGTTGTTCATGCAGGCAGATTACGTCGTCCAGGAACATCCGCGACCTTTGCCGAGGGGCAACCATCCGGACGCTACTGGCCGCCCTCCACCGACGTCCGACCGAAGGACCGGCCGAGACGGTGTACCTCCGCCTCCATCCGCTCGGCCAGCTCCGCGCCGCCGAACCGGTCGATCAGCCGGTCGGCGAACCCACTGAGCACCACCGGGCGCAGCGCCTGGACCAGGGCGATGGACCGTGGCACGTAGACCTTGCGTCGACGAGCTTCGATGCCGCGCAGCAGTGCCTCGGCGCACCGTTCGACGCTGACCGTCGTGTTCAGCGGCCAGGGCAGCTTGCGCTGCGCGGTGTGGAACGAGGCGAGGTCGTCCCGGATGTCGCGCACCAGGTCGGTGTCGATCCAGATCGGGTGGGCGGTGCCCACGGTCAGCCCTCGCCGGCGGTTCTCCAGCCGCAGCACGTTGCCGAACTGTTCGACCCCGGCCTTCGACGCGCAGTACGCGGCCATCCCGGGCATGGCGGCGAAGGCCGCCGCCGACGACACGATCAGGACGTGGCCCCGGGCGGCGCGCACGTGCGGCAGCGCCGCGCTGACCGTGCGGACCACCCCGGTCAGGTTCACCTCGATGGTGCGGGCCAGGGCGTCGACCGGGCCGGTGGACACGGTGCCGATGTTGGCGATGCCTGCGTTGGCCACCACCACGTCGATGCCGCCGTAACGCTGCACGGTCGAGGCGACCGCGTCGTCGAGGCCCGCCTGGTCGGTGACGTCGCACTCGTACCAGTGCCCGCCCACCTCGGCGGCGACCTGCCGCAACGGCGCCGGTTCCAGGCCGACCAGGGCGACCCGGGCGCCCCGGGCGGCGGCCGCCCGGGCCAGTTGGGCGCCGATACCCCGCGCCGCTCCGGTGATCAGGATGGTCCGGTCGCGTAGCTCTAACCGCATGTTGCGCTCCTGCTCCCGGTCGCCGCCAGCGGCGACCCAGTGGTGGTCTGCCGAACGCTACCGGGCATCCGCCGGCCCTCCCACCCGGTGCCGCCGCGCCCGGCGGGCACGCCCTCCCCGCCGGCCGCGCCAACCGTTCGTGGTAAGCGACGCGGAGATCGGGAAGGATCTACCCGAGGCCGCACGCCGCACCCACAGCGAGGACCAGGACAAGGAGAACGCATGGCTGACTTCGTCGGCGCCGTGGACCAGGGCACCACCAGCACCCGGTTCATGATCTTCGACCACGGTGGCAACGAGGTCGGCCGCCACCAGCTCGAACACCAGCAGATCCTGCCGCGCGCCGGCTGGGTCGAGCACAATCCGCTGGAGATCTGGGAACGCACCCAGACGGTCGTACGCACGGCGCTGAACACGCATAGCCTCGCCGCGGGTGACCTGGCGGCTCTCGGTGTCACCAACCAGCGGGAGACGACGGTGGTGTGGAACCGGCGCACCGGCCGGCCGTACTACAACGCCATCGTCTGGCAGGACACCCGGACCGATCGGATCGCCTCGGCGTTGGAGCGTGACGGGCGCGGCGAGATCATCCGGCGCAAGGCCGGCCTGCCGCCGGCGACCTACTTCTCGGGCGGCAAGATCCAGTGGATCCTGGAGCACGTCGACGGGGTTCGGGCGGCCGCCGAACGCGGTGAGGCGATCTTCGGCAACACCGACACCTGGTTGCTGTGGCACCTGACCGGTGGTACCGACGGCGGCATCCACGTCACCGACCCCACGAACGCCAGCCGGACCATGCTGATGAACCTGGAGACGCTGGACTGGGACGACGAACTGCTGTCCATCTTCGGCATCCCGCGCGCCATGCTGCCCCGGATCGTCCCGTCCTCCGACCCGGACGCCTACGGCGTCACCCTGCCCAACGGCCCGTTCGCCGGCCCCGTCCCGATCACCGGGGATCTGGGTGACCAACAGGCGGCCACCGTCGGTCAGGTCTGCTTCGCCCCGGGCGAGGCGAAGAACACCTACGGTACGGGCAATTTCCTGCTGTTGAACACCGGACCGGAGATCGTCCGCTCCGAGGCCGGACTGCTCACCACCGTGTGCTACCAGTTCGCCGGCCAGTCGCCGGTCTACGCGCTCGAAGGTTCCATCGCCGTCACCGGTTCGGCCGTGCAGTGGCTCCGCGACCAGTTGAAGATCATCAGCAGTGCGGCGCAGAGCGAGGACCTCGCCCGCCAGGTCGACGACAATGGTGGGGTCTACTTCGTACCGGCCTTCTCCGGTCTGTTCGCCCCGTACTGGCGATCCGACGCCCGGGGCGCGATCGTCGGCCTGTCCCGCTACAACACCGACGCGCACATCGCCCGGGCGACCCTGGAAGCGATCTGCTACCAGAGCCGCGACGTGGCCGAGGCCATGGCGCGCGACTCGGGCGTGTCGCTGGAGTGCCTCAAGGTCGACGGTGGGGTCACCGTCAACGACCTGTGCATGCAGTTGCAGGCGGACATCCTCGGCGTGCCGGTGAGCCGGCCCGTGGTCGCCGAGACCACGGCCCTCGGCGCGGCCTATGCCGCCGGACTGGCCGTCGGATTCTGGCGGGACACCGACGAACTGCGGGAGAACTGGAACGAGAGCCGGCGCTGGCAGCCGTCCTGGTCGCCCGAACAGCGGGCCACCGGTTACGCCGGCTGGCGCAAGGCGGTGCAACGCACGCTCGACTGGGTCGACGTCGGCTGATCGATCCGCCGCGCCCCCTGTCACGTTTCGTCAAGGTAAACGTCACTGCGTGTCGATGTTTCGGTACCGGAATGCCCGGTCGGTCTGCCTTAGCATCCCGATGTCCGGCAGCTGCCGGAGGTGGCACAGGGAGGGCATCCATGCGGATCACGCGCGCGATCATGGCGGTCGTGGTCGTCCTGTCGGCCGGCGTACCGGCCGGCGCGGCGCACGCGGCGTCACCGTTCACCGTGGTCAACGGTTCGATCCAAGCCGCCACGGGCACGCCCCGGCCGTCCTCGGGCACCCACGCCACGCTGTGGCACAACGCCAGCTACGCGACGATCGTCGTGCGGGGCGCCGGACGGCTGGTCGTCGGTGCGATCGGCGACCACTGCGACGGCTGGCCGACCCTGCGGGTCAGGGTCGGCGGCGCGCTGGTCGGCGAGGTCACCGTGACCAGCGCCACCGACTATGGCGGCTATCCGGTCGGTGCCGAGCTGCCGGACGGTACGCACGACGTCCGGATCGAGCTGGTCAACGACCGGTACACCGGCGCGTGTGACCGCAACGCGCACCTGGCGTCCGTGTGGACGCAGCCGCCTCCGGCGGTCGACCCGCGCTTCACCTTCGCCGTGGTGCCGGACACGCAGGAGGAGGTGCTGAGCGCCCGCGACACCCGACTGCGTCAGCGCGTCGACTGGCTGGTCGCCCAGCGCACCACTCTCGACCTGCGGTTCGTCACGCACTCCGGCGATGTGGTCAACTACGACACTCCCGACCACGCGCAGTACGACCGGGCCCGCGCCGCGCTGCGTCCGTTGGAGACGGCCGGCCTGCCGTACACCCTCGCCGTCGGCAACCACGACACCCAGGCCGCCGGGCCGGGCGGGGAACTGCGCAGTCCCGCCGGACAGTTGCTGCGCGACACGACAGTGTTCAACAGGTACTTCACCGCCGGGCGGTTCGGCGCGGTGGGTGGCCAGTTCGAGGCGGGCAAGGTGGACAACGCCTATGCCACCTACACCGCCGGTGGAGTGCGGTGGCTGGTGCTGAGCCTGGAACTGTGGCCGCGCCGGGCGGCCGTCGACTGGGCGAAGGCGGTCGTGGCGGCCCATCCCCGGCACAACGTCGTGATCGTCACCCATCACCACCTGGAGAGCGACGCCTCGATCGGTCGGTCGGCCGGCTACGGTTCGACCAGTCCGCAGTACGTCTTCGACAATCTCGTGCGGCGGTACCCGAACATCCGGTTCGTCTTCTCCGGGCACACCGGCACGGCGGCGTCCCGGGTGGACACCGGAGTGCACGGCAACCGGATCTACTCCTTCCTGCAGACGTTCCACTCCCGCAGTACCAACCCGGTGCGGCTGGTGGAGATCGACACCACGGCCGACTCCCTGCGTACCTGGATCTACGCGCCGCACACCGACGAGGAGTTCCCGGCGTACGAGCGGACGTACGCCGGGATCGGCCTGGTCCGGTGACCACCCGGCGAGGTCTCACAACTATCTTGTAATTGTCTCGTTATCGTGGTCCGCGTCGAGGTGGCGGTAGACGGTGGCGCGCGAGACACCGAACTCGGCGGCGATCTCGTCGGCCGAGTGGGTGCCCGCCAGATGCATCCGACGGGCGGCGCGCACCTGTTCCGGGCTCAGCGAACGGGGGCGGCCCGGCCGCCGCCGACCCACCCGCCCGGGCGGCGCGGCGCCGGCGGCCGGATCGGTCGCCGTCGTGGTGCGGGCGACCGGCCGCTGTTCGCCGGGCGGCGTCTCACCCAGCAGCCGGCAGACGCCGTCCAGCATGTCCGCCCTCAGTACCGACGCGGGAACGTCGATCATGAACACCACCGGGTCGCTGCACATGGCGATGGCCTGGACCGCCCGGACCCGATCCCGGCGTCCGGCGTCCGGACCGGCGACGATCTCGTTGGCCCGCATGGCGATCTGCATCAGGCGGTGGTACGTGCTGCCCCGGTCGACGAGCGCGAGGTCGTGAAAGAGCATGCCGAGTGGGCCGCGGTGCGCGAGCATGGTGTCCACCCAGCCCTCCAGCAGCGTCCATCTCGCCTGCCGGCCGGGCAGCGACCCGGCGGTGTCCAGCAGTGCCTCCAGGTCGCGGATCAACGGCTCGGCGAGTGCGGCGAGCAGATGCACCTTGCTGGGGAAGTGGTAGAGGATGGCGGCCTTGGTCAGCCGCAACCGTTCGGCGATCTGCCGCAGCGAGGTGCGTTGGTAGCCCTGCTCGGCGAAGAGGTCCAGCGCGGCGCGCAGGATCCGACTGCGGGTGCCGTCGGTCTCCGCGCAGGTCATGGCGTTCAGCGTAGTCGCTCCTGACCGCCGGACGGTGGCTGTGCGGTACCCCTTACCATCGGTCAGTGGCAGACACCGGCAACGACAGGAGGCGTCCATGTCCGTGATCGCCATCGAGAACCTCGTCAAGACCTTCGGCGGCGTACGCGCACTTGACGGGCTCGACCTGACGGTGGAACCGGGGGAGGTGCACGGATTCCTCGGACCCAACGGCTCGGGCAAGTCCACCACCATCCGGATCCTGCTCGGCCTGCTGCGCCGGGACTCCGGGCAGGTTCGCCTCCTGGGTGGGGACCCGTGGCGGGACGCGGTCGCGCTGCACCGGCGGCTGGCCTACGTGCCGGGTGACGTCAACCTCTGGCCCAACCTGTCCGGCGGAGAGGCGATCGACCTGTTCGGTGCGTTGCGCGGCGGGCTGGACCCGCGTCGCCGCGACGAACTGCTGCGTCGCTTCGACCTGGACCCGACGAAGAAGTGCCGCACCTACTCCAAGGGCAACCGGCAGAAGGTCGCCATCGTCGCCGCCTTCGCCAGCGACGTCGAGCTGTACGTGCTGGACGAGCCCACCTCCGGGCTGGACCCGCTGATGGAGGCGGTGTTCCAGGAGGAGGTCCGGCAGCTCACCCAGGGCGGCGCGAGCGTCCTGCTCTCCAGCCACGTGCTGGCCGAGGTCGAGGCGCTCTGCGACCGGGTCAGCATCATCCGGGAGGGCCGGATCGTCGAGTCCGGCACCCTGTCCGAGCTGCGCCACCTGGCGCGTACCACCGTCACCGTCGAGACCGGACGGCCGGTGACCGGCCTGACCGAGCTGCCCGGCGTGCACGAGGTCCGCCCCGTCGACGGTCGCGTCCGCCTGGAGGTCGAGCCCGAGCACCTCGACGCGCTCCTGACCCACCTGGTCCGCTTCGAGGTCCGCGCGTTGACCAGCACACCGCCCACCCTGGAGGAACTCTTCCTGCGGCACTACGGCGAGACCATCGACTCAGACCGGCAGGCGCCGGCCGGAGGCACCCGATGAGCGCCTTCACCGGCACCGGCCGACTCACCCGGCTCGCCCTGCGTCGGGACCGCATCCGCCTGGCCATCTGGACGCTCGGCAGCCCGCTGATCGGCTACGCCCTCGCCGAGAGCGTGGCCAGCATCTACCCCGAGGAGCAGAACCGCATCGGGTACGCCGAGGTGGCCAACACCAGCGTCGTCGCCCGTGCCTTCAACGGCCCGGTGGCCAGCACCGACCTCGGAGCCGTGGTGGTCACCGAGACGTACCTCACCCTGGCCGTGCTCGCCGCGTTGCTGAGCACCTTCGCGGTGGTCCGGCACACCCGGCAGAACGAGGAAACCGGCCCCGCGGAGCTGCTCGGTGCCGCCGCCGTCGGCCGGTACGCGCTGCTCACCGCGGCCCTGGTCGTCGTGGTCGGCGCCAACGTGCTGTCCGGGTTGCTGCTCGCGCTCGCCTTCGTCGGTGCCGGCCTGCCGGCCGCCGGCTCGGTGGCCGCCGCCGCGGCGATCGCCGGGGTCGGCCTCGCCTTCACCGGCGTGGCCGCCGTCACCGCCCAGCTCTCGGTGACCTCCCGAGGCGCCAACGCCCTCGCCTCGGCCACGGTCGGGGTGGCGTTCCTGCTGCGCGCCACCGGTGACGTTCTCGGTCAGCCCGCCGCCGACGGGGTGCGCCTGGACAGCGCCTGGCCGACCTGGTTGTCGCCACTGGGCTGGGGCACCCAGATCCGTGCCTTCGACGACGAGCGGTGGTGGGTTCTCGCGCTACCGGTCGCCGTGCTGGTCGCCGGGGTCGCCGGGGCGTACGCGCTCGCCGAACGGCGCGACCTCGGCGCCGGACTGCTCGCCGCCCGCCGCGGGCCGGCCCGCGCCAGTGCCGGACTGCTCAGCCCGGCCGGGCTGACCTGGCGGCTGCACCGGGGCGCGTTGACCGGCTGGGCGGTCGCGGTGGCGGTGCTCGGCCTCGCCATGGGGCTGGCCGGCAACGAGGTCGACGAGATGATCGCCGACAACCCGGCCGCCGCCGAGGCGATCGCCCAACTCGGCGGCGGTGCCGAACTGGTCGACGCCTTCCTGGCCGCGATGCTCGGGCTGTTCGCCCTGACCATCGGGGCGTACGTGGTGCAGGCCCTGCTGCGGGTGCGCGGTGACGAGTCCGACGGCATCCTCGAACCGCTGCTCGCCACCGCCGTCAGCCGCTACCGGTGGCTGGGAACGCAGGTGGCCGGTGCCGTGCTCGGTGCGCTGGCGCTGATGCTGCTGGCCGGTGCCACCACCGGCCTCGGGTACGGGCTGGCGGTCGGTGACCCGGTCGGTTGGACGGTCGACCTGACCGGAGCCGCGCTGCTGCGGCTGCCGGCCCTGCTCGTCGTCGCCGGGGTGGTGACCGCCCTGCTCGGCGCGTTGCCGCGCCTGTCGGTCGCGTCGAGCTGGGCGGTGCTCATCGTGTTCCTGCTGCTCGGCCAGTTGGGCGCCGCGCTGGACCTGCCGCAGGCGGCGCTGAACCTCTCCCCGTACACCCACGTGCCGTCGGTGCCCGCCGTCGACGTCACCGTCCTGCCCCTGGTGGTCCTGACCGCCGTAGCCGCCGCCCTGCTCGCCCTCGGCCTCACCACCTTCCGCCGCCGCGACACCCCCACCTGACGCGGCCTGAGCCGAGCTTGATCGTTTGCAGTCGAGTGACTCGACACGCCGCTGCCATGGTCAGTGCTCGGGGTGCCGGTCAGCGCGGAGCAGGCCGGGATCCACGGGGGACACGATGTGCGGCGGAACCTCCAGGCGGTGCCAGCGCAGTTGGGTGATGGCGTCGAGGACGTCACGCGCAGCGGCTGCCGTGGCACAGTCCGCCGTGTGGCAGATCGGGCAGGTGCCGTCCGACGATTCATGATCACGGAGGGTTCGGCGGGCCGTGAGGGCGAGCCGGTTGAGAATCTGGGCCAGGGACAGCAGCGGTGCGGTTATGTTGCCGGCACCTTGAGGGCCGCGGCGAGCTGGACGATCGTCGTCGGGGCGTGCCGGCTCCGGAGCACCTCGGCGAGCAGATCGCGGGCGGCGGGCCGGTGCCGTACCTCAGCGGGTGCGGTGCTCTGGGCTTGCAGCAGGGTCCGAGCCGCGCTGGTGGGATCGTGGGCGTGCAGGTGCGCTCGGGCGGCGTCGATCAGGTGGGCGGCGCGATGCTCGACGGGTAGCCACCGCCAACCGTCGCGTCGGACCGCCCTCTGATGCCAGGCCACCGCCTCACCCGCGTCGCCCAACTCCAGTGCCGCCACTGTCCGTGCTGCGGTGACGGCGGTGGGCCCGAAGGCGGTGCGATGGTGGTCATGACCGTCGCCCACCCGGTCGGCCAGGTCGGCGGCCTCGTCGAGCAGGTCGGCGGCGGCGCGCTCGTCGCCGTCGCCAGCTGCCGCCAACGCGCCCTGCACGAGCAGCGTGCCGCACAGGGACAACTGCGCCGACGAGCCGCCGTCGAGGTCCGGCGGGGCGATGCGGTACGCGGCGGTCCGCACGGTCGACACCGCCGATCGCGCCCGCCCGGTGGCGCGCAACACCTCCCCGAGCTGCACCGCCGCGCTGGCGACCAGCACAGCATCGCCGGTCGCCAGCGTCATCGCCCGGTCGGCGGCCAACCAGGCCAACTCGGTCTCACCGAGCTTCGTCAGCAGTGCCGCGCCGATCCGGTACGCCTCCACCAGTGGCACGCGCCCCGACGCCAGCTCGCGGGCGTGACCGCGCTGCGCCCCGCTGATCAGCTCGGGCAGCAGGTCGGTCAACTGGGGGTACCGTGCGTGCTGGTAGGTGGTCCAGGCGTAAGCCACGCCGCGCGCCACCTGAGCTGCCGCCGGCACGTCGCGGTCCGGCACCCGCCGGCCCACCGCGATGTCGTACGCCGCAAGTGCCGCTCGGATCCGCTCCACCGAGCCGGCCCGCTCGCTGTCGGCGACGGGACGGACGTCGCGGCCCAGCAGCACCGACTGATCGACCCGCAGCACAGCGGCGATCTCCGCGATCGTGGACACCTTGTCCAGCGACCGCGCACCGCGCTCGACCTTGTCGACCCAGCTCTTCGACTTGCCCAGCCGGTCGGCGAACACCTGCTGCGACATCCGTCGCCGCCCCCGCCAGTACGCCACCCGCCGACCGATCGGCAACTCGTCACCCATGCCGTCGCCGATCCGGCACCGCCCGGGTCGTCTCCTCGACCGGTATCCGATCCGCCTCGGTCTGGGCGAGCACCCGACGCCGCGCCGCTTCCCGCTCGGCCGCCTCGATCCGCTCGCCCCTACCTGGCGTACCGGCGTTGTCCTTACCGCTCATCCCCACCTCCGTGGTAGGGGTGCGACGGCCTGATCAGACCAAGGATCGTTACCACCGCACCGACTACAGGCGGGTTCGCGATTTACCCTGACGACTGTTTGCAGTGCTCCCGCCACTGATCACAGCATGGGGTGAGCGGAAAGTGACGGAAAGCTAACGGCTGTCCGCTGGTAGCGCGTGCTGTCCGCTAGCGACTCTCGGGTCGGTACGCCTCGTATACCTCGCGGAACGCCGCCGCCTCCGCTGCGCCGGTCAATTCAACCCGCCGAAGCACCTCCCGCGCCCGCCACCAGTTCGACGACACCACCCGCCCCGACCGGATCGCGTCGGCGGCGATCACGCTTGCCTCGTCCGGCTGGTCGGCGGCCAGCAGCGCCATGGCGAGATCCAGACGCGCTGACGCAGAGCGCCGTGGCCGCTCTCCACGGTCGCCGTGCGGATCCAACTCCGCCAGAGCGGTTCGAGCGATCTGCTCAGCCGCCGGGTCGCCCGCCCACGACAGCGTCGTCGCCGTATACGCCAACGCCTTCGTCGGGTCGTACCGGTAGTGATGCTCGGCTCGCTCCGGCGTGGACAGGTTTGTCGTCAAGCGATTCAGCCGATCCAGCGCATCACGCGTCCGTCGTACGTCGGACAGCCGTGCCCACACCCGCGCCTCCTGAGCGGTCGCCTGAATGTGCGCCGAGCTACCCCTGGGAGCCACCCGCTGGGCCTGCTGCGCGAGGTCGATGGCCCGCCGGTAGTCGCCCCGAGTCAGCCGCTCCCACGCCTGTGTCTCCAGGCACCATGCCTGGACCTCTGGGTCCTCACCATCCTCCGCGAACGCCATGGCGGTCCTCAGGTGCGCGCCGGCCGCAGACTGCTGCAAAAGATCAATATGGACTGTTGCCCGCAGGACTGACAACCAACCACCGGCGACCACGAGCCGTCGTCGCTGCGCCAACGTCCCGCGACCGTCCAGCAGTCGCCCTACATAAGCCAACTGTTTCCGTACCCTCGGCAGCAGATCCACCGGTCGCGTGGTCGCATACGCGCTAGCCAGATTCTCCACACCCGCCTCGATCCGAGCGAGCGTCTCGGTGCTCACATCGCTCGCTCGGACCCGGGCCAGCAGTTCACCGGCCTCAGCGTCGTGGTCGACGGGCTGGTGAACCAGACAGGCGAGTGACCCGCCTGCGCGCAGTACCTCATCGAGGTGACGGGCCGTCTCAGGCGTGGGAGCCTTCGTGCCGGTTTCCAGGTCGTGCAGATGGCTCTTGCCTCGGTGCGCGAGCCGACCGAGCGCACGTAGCGACAGACCTTGGCGTGTTCGCAGGGTGCGGAGTAGGACACCGAAGCGCGGATCGACGTGCGACACGATGGTGCTCCCAGTTCGTCAGCCGGGAACGGACCCGAACCTGGTCGACGGATTTAATGCTACGGACAGTACAAGGGACGACCATCTGGCGGACAGTCGAGGGTTCGACGCCGTCGACGGGTACGCCCAACCGGCATCTCTACATGAATTCTTTACGCATTCGGTTGGGTGTCCCATTGGACGACGCACCAGCACCTTGGACAACTATGCGTTTCTCCCTTATGGATAATGACCCCATGGCGCTGATCAACGTGTCGCTCCTTGATGGGAATCCCAGCGATTTGTATTCCCTTGCCGACTGGCTTCAACGCATCGATGACTTCCGGGGCAGGGCCAGGACGGTGCCCCGCCAACCGGGTCCGGAGGACATGGGGGGTGCTATGGAGATCCTTTCCGTAGCGCTCGGGAGTGGTAGTGCGGGCGCCGTACTGGCCGGCGCGCTATCGACCTGGTTGCAGACGCGCAGGGCACGTATCAGCGTGGAGTTCGTCGAGAGCGACACGGGCGAGACCATCCGGAGGGTGGAGGTCGAGGCCAACAACGCGGACTCCGTTAAAGATCTGTATGCCCTGCTGGCCCCCGGCCGGGTGGTGCCATGAACGCTCGGCTACCGGAGCGACAGGCATCGCGGGCACTACTCATCGGGGCATCACAGTTCAGCTACCCGGGTCTGCATGCCCTTCCTGCCGTGGTCAACAATGTGCAGGCGCTGGCCGACGTGCTCACCGATCCCGAGTTCGGTGGGTTCGATGAGACAGGCTGTCGAGTGTTGACCGATCCGACAGCACAACAGGTGGGTGACGCCGTCCACGCCGTCGCCGACGAGGCGCTGGACACCCTCGTGTTGTACTACAGCGGCCACGGAGTATTGAGCCAACGCGGTGACCTGTTCTTGGCTGTTGGCGACACCAACCCGGACCCACGACGCGTCCGCTACTCAGGGGTTCCGCTGGACTGGTTCCGATCCGCGCTGGCCGAGAGTCCCGCCCAGAACCGGGTACTGATCCTCGATTGCTGCTTCTCGGGCCGGGCTGCGGAAGCAATGTCGGACACCGCCTCCATGGTCTGCGGCACACTCGACATCCGGGGCACCTACACGCTGACGTCTGCGCCCGCCCATGAAACCGCTGTCGCACCGGTCGGCGCACGCTTCACCGCATTCAGCGGCGAGTTGCTGACGGCGTTGCGGCAGGGTATCCCCGGCGGTGGGCCGCTGCTGACACTCGGCGACATCTATCCCGCGCTTACCCGGGCGCTCCTGGCCAGCGGCCTTCCCCGCCCGCAGCATCTCGGCACGGGTCTGGCCGACCACATCGCCCTGACCAAGAACCCCGCACATCGCGCACCGGCAATGACACCCCCCGAATCAAGTACCGTCTCGAAACAGCGCCGAAGCCGCCCTGCGCCACAGCGACAGTCCTCTGCTGAGCCCGGCCCGAAGGCCGCTGCGGATTTTCACGGCGCCATGCTGGATGTGTACCGGAAGGCCAAGAAGGAGGCGGGCTACAACGCCGCCTACTTCCTACAGATGGTGCAGGAAGTAGGCGGTCTGGAGGCGGCCCGAAGGTTGATCCGGGCGGGGTCGGTCTCCAGCGGCTTCACCGCCCTCTGGGAGAAGGGTCGGCTCGACCTCTCCGTGGAGGCCGTCGTGCTGCAAGACCGGTTCGCCGGGCTTTTCACCGACGAAGAACTGGACATCGCCCGAGATCGGTTGGCCGAGTACGGGTACTCGCCGGCTCAGACCTCGTAGACCTTGACCACCTCGTCGCCGTAGTGGTTGACCACCTTCACGGCGATCTTCCCTGACCCGGGCCGGGGGAACGGCCGTGAGCGGTGGCCGTAGAGGCTCTCCCAGGCCGACTCGTCGATCTGCGCCCGGAGGGCCTTGTGCAGTCGGGAGTATGGGTCCAGCCCATCCGGCTTGCCGTCCTTGCCGGCGAAGTATATGTGGCGTACGAAGAACTCTTCCTCGTTGTAGTCGGTGTCGATCATCCACAGGGCGATGTCTGCGACACCGTTGTCCGGCCGCAGCTCACCGGTGGTGGGGTTGTAGACGTCGACCCCGCGAATTTCGACGACGAGCCCGTCCGGCGCCGGGTCGATGGCGATGTCGGGCTCACCGAAAACCGTGAACAGGTTGGCTGTTCCGGTCTTCTTGAGCAGTGTGTCGCCCATCGCCAGGTCCGCGTTCATCCGAACCAGCAGGATTGGAAGGCGGCCGAGCTGCCGCTGCTCCGCGACGGTGGCAAAGTCATTGCCTTCCGGCGAGAACTCGCCGGCGGCGTCGATGGCCCGCCCGTCGAAGCCGAACGCGCACACCAGCAGTAGGTCGAAACCGACGCCCTTGAGTGCCTCCCGAGCCGCATCCTTGACCCAGTCGGCGTCCACTGTGCCGTACTGCGGGCCGACGCTGACGGCGACCCGCGCCGACGTTCCCTCGTCGTCGTTACGTCGCGCGGCTTCGGCGTGTACGAACTTGCCGGGGTACGGATTCAGTGAGACGAACTCCAGCCGTTCGTTGCGCCAGCCGTTCTGTACTCCTGCCTTGGCGAGGTTGTCCAGAATGGTCTTGACGTAGGCGTTGACATCGGTCCCGGTGGCGTGCTCCTCGCCGATCGAGAAGGTAGCGGGCCGATGCGGCGACAGGCTCTCCACGGTGAACCTGCCGGCTACGCGGATACGCTTCTTGTCCTCGTAGGGCCGGTCGTAGAGCAACTCGGTTTCCGCGTGCCGCCTGATCGCCGTGTCGATTTCCTTGCGGCTCATGCCTTCCTTGATGTCTGGGTTGTTCGCGATGGACTTGAGCGTCACATGCGGTACACGCTCGTAGACGAATCCCTTTCGGATGTCGTGTCCGGGCGGAGTAGGGGGCACCTCGGCACCAGACAGTTCCCGCTCCTTGGCTCGGCCGGCCGTCGAGTCGGCGAGCAGGTAGGCGGGATACCTGGCACCGATCACCCTCTGGCGGGCAAGCGTGATGGCGACTCGGGACGTGTCAATGGTGATCCACCGACGCCCCCACTGTTCTGCCACATACGCCGTGGTCCCAGACCCGCAGGTCGGGTCTAGCACCAGGTCGCCCGGATCGCTGCACATCAACATGCATCGCTCGACCACTTTGGTGTTGGTCTGAACTACGTAAACCTTATCGTCAGTAAAGTTTCCAGTCCCTGTATCGGTCCACATGTTGTTGATCGACCTGAGCGGAAAGTCCTCTGCATACCGCACGTAGCGCAAGGAGTTCTTTGCTGCGTGGATCCGACCAGCCCACTTCAGACGGTTCATCCCGTCCGGGTAATTTGCCTTCCAGTGGGACGTTGCCATAGGTCGATAGGTCTTGCCCTGGTACTCAAATGGCTGATCCACGCCGGCAGGGTTCTGCGACTGAAGGTTATCCGGTGCGTACAGCTTAGCTTCAGGGGGGAGAGGTGCGCTTCCAGCAAGTTCGGCGGACGTCATGCTGCGGTAGTGGCCGTCTGGTAGCATTAACCACCGGTAGGAGCCGCCAGGGTTACGATCCGCCTCCTGCCAAACACGGCGGACCTTTGCTTGATTCGCGGATCTGGCGTACCAAACGACATAGTCGCCGGCTCTTGCCAGAGTGCTTGAATCGAATCCGCTAGTGGTAACGAAACTTATCAGCGACACAAAATTTTCGGGGCCGAAGACTTCGTCGAGGAGGCAGCGGACCATGTGGACGTTTTCGTCGCCGATCTGGACGAAGATGCTGCCGGACTCGGTGAGCAGGTCGCGGGCGATGATCAGACGGTCGCGCAGGTACGCCAGGTAGGAGTTGATGCCCAACTCCCAGGTGTCCCGGAACGCCTTGATCTGCTCGACCTCGCGGGTGACGTCGGCGAGGTTGCCGTCCTTGACGTCCCGCTTGCGGGCTGACATCTGCCAGTTGGAGCCGAACTTGATGCCGTACGGCGGGTCGATGTAGATCATCTGGACCTTGCCGCGTAGTCGCTCCTTCTCGGCGAGCGACGCCATGACCCGCAGCGAGTCGCCGAGGATCATGCGGTTGGACCAGTTGGCCTCGTGCTGGTAGTACTCGACCGACTGCCAGTCGTCCAGCCCGTCGAAGTCCGCGTAGTCGTCGGCGAAGAGGCCGAGCTGCTCGTTGTCACGAGGGCGGGACTCCTCGCTTGCCCTGCGCAACTCCTCAACCAGGGTGCGTGGGGCGATTTTCTCCTGGATGTAGATCGGTGGAGCCTCGACCACCAGGTCTTCGGCGTCCTGGTCCTCCTTGCCGATCCAGACGAGCTGCGGATCCAGGCTCGGGTCGCGCTCCTTCTTGACCTGTTCGATCCGGGCGGCGTCGGGCGAGACGAACTCCTGGCCGTCCGCCGTCGGGATGTGCACTCGCCGGTCCGTCGGGTGCGCGATCGCCTGGACCGGCACGGTGCTGACGGCGGGCTTGCGACTCCTCGGGGGCATCAGACCAGCTCCTCCTCGGCGGATACGGCATCGGTGAGCGCCGCCGCGCCTTGCAGGGCGAACAGCGCATCTATGGCGGGTCGAAGGTCTCGTTTGGCCGTGGTCGGGTCACGAAGTTCGCAGAAGCTCCAGCGCCCGAACCGGCCACTGTTGTTGACCGCCTGCACCCAGAGATTGCGGGCAGCCCACGCCTTCTGGGTAGCTTCGGATTGTGACTTGCGACCGCCGGACACCTCGACAATCAGGGTGCGGGCTATCCGGTCGCCGGCATCGGCCAACTTGACCAGGAAGTCCGGGTAGAACCGCCGGCTCCGCCCGGCGTGCTCGTACGGGATGAAGAAGTCGAGGTGGTCGTTGCGGACGTACGCGGCGACCTGTTCCTCCGGCAGCGACTCAATTGCCTGGGCGACGGCTCGCTCCCAGGCGTTGCCATCCTTGCCGTCGAGCGTCACGAGGTTGACCTGGCACCGTCGGGGGTCCGTCGGCCAGACCTCCCTGGTCGTCCGGAAGTCCACGCTCGAAGTGGTGCCGATCGGATCCGTCGTCCGCAGCACGGGCAGCACCCAGCGTTCCCGCTGGCCACGCTGCCATGCGATCGACTGCCAAATCTTCTCCACCGCCTCGGCCTCCCGCAGCAGGATCAGACCAACCGCTTGGTCGTCCCGGATGTCGACGCAGCGGCGAAGCCACTCCTGAGCGATCTCCAGCACCTGCGGGAAATACCACGGCCGCAGGTCGCCGTCCCCGGTGCGTAGCTTGCGGGTGAGTACTTCGCAGGCCAGCCGGTAGGCCACGAACTGTCCACGGAGGCCCTTCAGCCGTTCGAGGTCGTGCACGTCCTCCTCGCCGACCTGCCCCGCTACCATGGTCTTTGTCGGCAGGTCCTGCCGGGACAGGATCATCTTCAGGTCGGGATCCGAGAAGTCGCCGACCAGCGGCGCGTCAGGTATCTCCAAGTGGTACCCGACCACCCGCGGAAAGGTGATCTCAAGCTTCGCCGCGTCGCGGTCCGGCTCGGCCCGCACGTTGCGAACCGGCTTCATCGGCAGCTCCCGCGACACGGCCACCGTGGGGATGAACTGGAACGGAACCCCGTAGACATCCGCGTACTCGGGGGTGAACATGCCGTCCTCGTCGGCGACGTACGAGCGTCGCCTCAGGCCCCGGCCGACCACCTGCTCGCAGAGCAACTGCGTGCCGAAGGCTCGTACTCCGAGGATGTGGGTGACCGTGTTGGCGTCCCAGCCCTCCGTCAGCATGGAGACGCTGACGACACACCGCACCGGTTCGCCGAGCTTCCCCGGCTTACCGACGGTGTTCATCACTTCCCGCATCAGCTCCGCGTCGCCGATGTCGTCCGCGCTACGGCCGGGGAAGCGTTCCGCGTACTCCTGCTTGAAATCCGCGATCTCACGAGCTGCCGCGCGACGAAACTCCGGCGACAAGTTTCCGGACTCAAACTCTGCCGCGTCGACCAGGATTGTCCGCCTCCGGTTCAGCCACTGCCCATCAGCCACGTTGCTGAACAGGGGTAGTTGCCCGGCGGTGGGCAGCAGGACACCGCCTTGTTCACGGTCGTAGCCGCCGATCCACTCGTTAATCGCCTTCGAGATTGTCGTGTTGCTACAGACGACAATGAACACGGGCGGCGGTTGCCCGTGCGCAGCAGCCTCCGACTTCTCCCAAGCCTCGAACGCTGACACGTAGGAGCCGTACAAACTGTGCAGGGCGGCGGTCAACGCGCCGGGCAGATCCGCTGCCGTGAAGTCCTGGTTGGACCGGCGTCCACCCTTGGGCAACGAATCCCGGATCTCCTGCCAGAGGTTCAGGTAGGTCACACGGTTGGCGACCCGGTCGTCGTCGACCGGCACCCGGGGAATCTTGACGATGCCGGCCTCGATGGCGTCGATAAGCGAGAAGTCGCTGACCACCCAGGGGAAAAGAGTGCCCTCCCGGTAGCCGGATCCGGCCAGGAAGAAGGGGGTCGCGGACAGGTCGTACACCCTCTTGATGCCGACCTTCGCCCGGACCGCTTCCAGGCCGCTGAACCAGATCCGGGCATCCTCGGCCCGGTCGGCGGCCTCTTTTCGCTCGTCGCCGCGCAGATTCTCGACGGTGTCGGCGTCCGGTTCCGGCTCACCGGCACGTCCCCGGTAGCAGTGATGTGCCTCGTCGTTGAAGACGACGATCTCCGACGAGCCGCCAAGCTCGCGTAGTACCCGGCTGACCATCTGGGCCGGGGTTTCCCGGAACGGGTCAGGTCGACCGGGTGCCACCAGGGCCTTGGTGTTTCCGGTCGCGTTGCGGCCGAAGCGGGTTTCGCGGAGTTGGAAGGCGTGGAAGTTGGTGATGACGATCTTTGCTTGGCCGAGATCGTCGGCGAACTCGGCCGGCACCAGATCGCGCTCGCGGTAGTAGTTGCCCGGATCCTCCGGCAGCAGGACCCGCAGCCGGTCACGGATGGTGAGGCCGGGAGTCACCACCAGGAAGCGCTTGGCAAACGTCTTGTCGTACCGTGCATGGACCTTGTTGATCGTCTGCCAGGCGATCAACATGGCCATCACAACCGTCTTGCCGGTGCCGGTCGCCATCTTGAGGGCGACTCGTGGCAGACCGTTGTTGTGCTCGGTGTTGTGCGCGTCCAGGTCGTTGTTAATCCAACTGCCCTGCCACTTGGTCGCACCCTCGGCGAGGAAGATCGCCGTTTCGACCGCCTCGCGCTGGCAGAACAGGATCTTGTTGTCCCGCTCCGGATCGCTCCAGTACTCCAGCAGACGGCGGGTCACCGGTGTGACGTTCGGCCAACCTGCCTCCCGCCACGCGTCCACCCGCTCACGGACATCATTGACCTGCTTGTTGGGCTTGATGTCGTCTTCGGTGAAGACCTGCAACTCAAGCTGTTGCCCCCGCTTGCGAGGTCGCGGGACCGGGATGAAGAAGCTCGACGGTCGCCGCTGCTCCTCGATCCGGTCGGTGATGCCGTCCCGGTCGAAGGCGAAGTGGCGGGTGGGCCGGCCGTACGGTGAGTTGATGATCGGGTTGTCGATGACCCGGTCGCTCAACGTAGACCTCCCGATGGAGTTGGATGTTGCAGATTCGAGCGACAGCCTATACCGGGCGTTAGAAGCCGAGGTTGCGGAGCCTGCCGTGTCGACCGGACGGCGCGTCACTGCAACGCAAGGTGCATGCAGGCGTGTACCGGAGGGTGATGTTCGACGCGCTCGCGTCCGTCTCACAGCACCTGGGACAGGAAGCGGCGTAGCCGGGGGTGCTGCGGCGACTCGAAGACGGACTCCGGCTTGCCGGCCTCCAGCACCACCCCGGCGTCCATGAAGGCGACGGTGTCGGCGACCTGCCGGGCGAAGCCCATCTCGTGGGTGACGACCACCATGGTCATGCCCTGGGTGGACAGCTCCGCCATCAGTGCCAGCACCCCCTTGACCAGCTCCGGGTCGAGCGCGGAGGTGGCCTCGTCGAAGAGCATCACCTGCGGCCGCATGGCCAGCGCCCGGGCGATGGCCACCCGCTGCTGCTGCCCGCCGGACAGGTGCGCGGGCCGGGCGTCGGCCTTGGCGGCCAGGCCGACCCGGTCGAGTTCGGCCCGGGCCCGGGTCACCGCCTCGTCCTCGCGGAGCCTGCGGATGCGGCGCAGCGGCAGGGTGATGTTGCGCAGCACGCTCATGTGCGGGAAGAGGTTGAACTGCTGGAACACCATGCCGATCCGCTGCCGCAGGGCGTCCGGGTCGTCGCGCAGCACGCTGCGCCCGTCGAGCAGCACGTCGCCACTGTCCGGTTCGAGGAGCCGGTTGACGGTACGCAGCAGGGTGGACTTGCCCGACCCGGACGGGCCGATGACGCAGGCGGTGCCGCCGCGCGCCACGTCCAGGTCCACCCCACGCAGCACCCGGTGACGCCCGAAGGCGAGGTGTACGTCGCGCAGGCTCAGGCTGACCGAGGTGTTCATCGTTGGTTGCCTCCGGCGGCGCCGGGCAGCGCCAGGTCCAGGTCGTCGGGGTCGTCGGTCGGCCCGGCCGCCGGCCGGCCGTGTCGCAGTCGCTTGTCGATCCGGTTGACGGCGTGGGTCAGCGGCACGGTCAGCGCCAGGTAGAACAGCCCGGCCAGCAGCAGCGCCGACTGGTTGCCGGTGTTGGCCGCGTAGTCCTGACCGATCCGGAACAGCTCGCGCTGACTGGCCAGCAGACCGAGGAAGTAGACCAGGCTGGAGTCCTTGATCAGGGCGATGAGCTGGTTGACCCAGGCCGGCAGGATCCGCCGGATGCCCTGCGGGATGATCACCCTCCGCATCGCCTCGCGCCAGGAGAAGCCCAGCGCGCGGGCCGCCTCCAGCTGGGTGGCCTCCACCGACTGGATGCCCGAGCGGAAGATCTCCCCGAGGTACGCCGACGCGATAAGCGACAGCGCCAGGATGCCCAACGGGTACGGGTTCGGCCCCCACACCTGCATGCCCAGCGGGGCCAGGCCCACCCCGATCAGCAGGATCGTCGCCGCCGCCGGCAGGCCCCGGAACACGTCGGTGTAGACCCGCGCCGGCCACCGCAGCCAACGGGTACGCGAGATGCCCGCCACCGCCAGCAGGATGCCGAGTGCCGAGCCGAGCAGGGCAGCGGTGACCGCCAGGATCAGCGTGTTCGGCAACCCGACGGTGAGCATCTCGGGTAACGCCTCACGCATCGACTCGCCGTCGAAGAACGTCTCCCACAGGGTGCGCAACGGATCCACGGGTCAACCTCCGCCCTGCTCGCTCGTCGTCCTACCGTCAGGAGGCGACCGGTGCCGACACGTCTCCACTGCCCGGGGTGAAGTCGGCCGGGATCGGCCGGCCCGGGTAGTACTGCTCCTGAAGGCGGGTCCAGGTGCCGTCGGCGATCACCTCGTCGAGCGTCTTGTTCAGCGCCTCGCGCAGCGCGTCGTTGCCCTTGGCGAAGGCGTACGCCGTCGGTGCCGGGCTGAGTTCCTTCGCCGCCACCGTGATCTTGCCGCCGCTGTCCGCCGCGGTCTTCTCACCGATCTCGGCGGGGGCGATCCACGCGTCCGCGGTACCGGCCTTGAGCTGGTTGATCGCGCCGTTGTAGTCGGGTACGCGGACCGGGTCCAGCCCCTTGTTCGTGGCGTAGTCGTCCTGGACGGTGCCCTGCACGACCACCACCCGCTTGCCGGGCAACTCGTCGAAGCTGCGCAACGTCGATCCGGCGGGCACGTCGAGCCCGAAGTAGCCGAAGTCGTACCCGTTGCCGAAGTCCACGGTCTTCTTGCGCGCCTCGGTGATGGTGATCGAGGAGCTGCCGACGTCGAACTTCCGGTTGCCGACCTGGGCGAGCAGGGCGGAGAAGTCGGTGCCGACGAACTCGACCTTCAGACCGAGCTTGTCGGCGGCGGCGACAAGCAGGTCGTTGTCGAAGCCGGTGAACTCGCCGTCCTTCAGGTACACGTTCGGCGGGGCGTCGGTGAGCGTGCCGGCCCGCAGCACGCCCGGCTGCACCAGGCCGTACGGGTTGTCGGCGGCGCTGCCGGCGGAGTCGGAGCCGCAGGCGGTGAGGGTGGCGGCACCGAGGATCGCGGCGACACCGACGGCGGCGGCGCGGGTCAGGGCAGGAAGGAATCGCACAGGTGTCTCCTGGTTGAGCTGCGGCGGGCACGGACGTGCCGCACCGACGGTCCGCCGCAGGGCGGACCGCTGGGATGGGATCGATGGCAGAGGGTCAGCCGACCCGTGGCGAATCGGTGACGGGGAGCGACGCGGTCAGCTACACGCGGCGCTGCACACCCGCATCATGTCGACGTGCCGACGCCGGGTCAGGCCCGGGCGGGCCACAGAACGATCGCGGTACGACATGGTGCTCCTCAAGGTCGTGATGACCTGGGAACCCAGGCCACGCTTGCACCGGAGAACGCTCCGGCGCCTGGTCCTCACCCGGGGCACCCCTGCGCGGACGAGGGTTGCCGGCCAGCAAGCCGGGGCTTCGCGCTGGCACTCATGACCTGGCACCGACGCTATCAGCCCCCGCCCGCCCACCGTCCACCCGCTATGACCACCCTCACCCCAAGGCCAAGCTCGGTTGATCATGAGGCTGGCGGCGAAGTTGATCTATCCGACTGCCGCTAACCTCATGATCAACGCTGGTGGGGGTTGGGGTGGGCGGTCGTTGGGGGTGTTGCCGGGGGAGTGGGTGATCCTCTACGGTCTGCTCAGCGGTGGGCGGTGCGGTCCGCATCCGATGACACCGCCGGTGGTCCGTCACGTGGGCCGGGAGGGTGGAACTCCCAGGTCCTCAGCGCGTGACGGTTTGGCCGGCGGGCGAACCCCCAGCAGTGCGGTGGCGCGTCGAGGCGCCGGGCCGGCGGCGTGCGGGGCGCGGACATCCACCGGGAGCCACCCGTGTATCTCACCCCCCACGAGCAGGACCGCCTGCTCGTCCATGTGGCGGCCGATGTCGCCCGGCGACGCCGCGAGCGCGGCCTGCGTCTCAACTATCCGGAAGCCGTCGCGGTGATCACCGCCTTCCTGCTCGAAGGGGCGCGCGACGGCGAGTCCGTCGTCGACCTGATGGCCGCCGGCCGCACCGTGCTCGGCCGCGAGGACGTGCAGGACGGCATCCCCGAGCTGCTGAGGGAGGTGCAGGTGGAGGCGACGTTCCCGGACGGCACCAAGTTGGTGACGGTGCACCACCCGATCCCGTGATCCCCGGGGAGATCTTGCCGGCCGACGGACCGGTGGAGATCAACGCCGGTCGTCCGGTGACCACGCTGCTGGTGGTGAACACTGCTGACCGGCCGGTGCAGGTCGGGTCGCACTACCACTTCGCGGAGGCCAACCCGGCGCTGGACTTCGACCGGGACGCCGCCTGGGGGCAGCGGCTCGCGGTACCGGCCGGCACCTCGGTGCGGTTCGAGCCTGGAGTGAGCCGCCGAGTCGACCTGGTGCCGCTGGGCGGCGCACGGATCGTGCCGGGCCTGCGCGGCGAGTGCGCCGGATCGCTGGACGAAGGACGGACGGCATGAGCGCGCGGATCAGCAGGTTAGACCCGCCGCCCGGCGGCATGGAGCGAAGTGGAGTGCCGGCATGAGCATGGTGGAGCGGGACCGCTACGTCGCCCTGTACGGCCCGAGCACCGGCGACCGGATCCGGCTGGCCGACACGAACCTGCTGATCGAGATCGAGCACGACCACTGTGCCGGCGGCGACGAGGCGGTTTTCGGCGGCGGCAAGGTGATCCGTGAGTCGATGGGCCAGTCCCGGGCCACCCGCGCCGAGGGCGCCCTGGACACCGTCATCACCGGTGCGGTCGTCCTCGACCACTGGGGGGTGGTGAAGGCCGACGTCGGGCTGCGCGACGGGCGGATCGTCGCGCTGGGCCGGGCCGGCAACCCGGACACCATGGACGGTGTCCACCCGGACCTGGTGATCGGCCCGGCCACCGAGGTGATCGCCGGTAACGGCCGGATCCTGACCGCCGGTGCGGTCGACACCCACGTGCACTTCATCTGCCCGCAACTTGTCACCGAGGCCCTGGCCAGCGGGGTCACCACCCTGGTCGGCGGTGGCACCGGCCCGGCCGAGGGCACCCGGGCCACCACCGTCACCCCGAACGCGTGGCACCTGGCCCGGATGCACGAGGCCCTGGACACGTTCCCGGTCAACGTGCTGCTGCTCGGCAAGGGCAACACCGTCTCGGAGGAGGCGCTGTGGGAGCAGTTGCGGGCCGGGGCCGGCGGGTTCAAGCTGCACGAGGACTGGGGCACCACCCCGGCGGCGATCGATGCCTGTCTGCGTGTCGCGGACGCCTCCGGCGTGCAGGTCTCCATCCACACCGACACCCTGAACGAGGCCGCGTTCGTCGCCGACACGCTGCGCGCCATCGGCGGACGGGCGATCCACTCGTACCACACCGAGGGGGCCGGTGGCGGGCACGCGCCGGACATCATCACCGTCGCCGGTGAGCCGAACGTGCTGCCGTCGTCGACGAACCCGACCCGCCCGTACACCCGCAACACCCTCGCCGAGCACCTCGACATGCTGATGGTCTGCCACCATCTCAACCCGGCGGTGCCGGAGGACCTGGCGTTCGCCGAGAGCCGCATCCGGCCGTCCACGATGGCCGCCGAGGACCTGCTGCACGACCTCGGGGCGATCTCCATCATCGGCTCCGACTCGCAGGCGATGGGCCGCATCGGGGAGATCGTGCTGCGTACCTGGCAGAGCGCGCACGTGATGAAGGCCCGGGTGGGCGCCCTGCCCGGGGACGGGGCCGCCGACAACCACCGGGCCCGCCGGTACGTCGCGAAGTACACCATCTGCGCGGCCATGGCCAACGGCCTCGACCACGAGATCGGGTCGGTGGAGCCGGGCAAGCTCGCCGACCTGGTGCTGTGGGAGCCGGCGTTCTTCGGCGTACGACCGCACCTGGTCATCAAGGGCGGCATGATCGCGTACGCCCAGATGGGTGACGCGAACGCCTCGATCCCCACGCCGCAGCCGATGCTGCCCCGGCCGATGTTCGGCGCGTACGGCGGCGCGGCCGCCGCGACCAGCCTGGCGTTCGTCGCGCCCGCGGCGCTCGAGGCCGGGCTGCGGCTGGACGTGCGGCGGCGGGTGGTGCCGGTGGCCGACGTACGCTCGCGCGGCAAGGCCGACCTGCCGGGCAACGACGCGCTGCCCCGCATCGAGGTCGACCCGGACACCTTCACGGTCCGGATCGACGGTGTGGTGGTGGAGCCGGATCCGGTGGCCGAACTACCCATGGCCCAGCGGTACTTCCTGTTCTGATGGCCGCCACGACGATGCTGCTGCTCCTCGCCGACGGGCGGTTTCCGGCCGGTGCGCACGCGCATTCGGCCGGGCTGGAGGCGGCCGTCGCCGCCGGCCGGGTGACCGACCTGGACACGCTGGGGGAGTACCTGCGGGGTCGGCTGGCCACCGCGGGACTTGTCGCGGCCGCGTTCGCGGCGGCGGCCCGTGGTGCGGCCTGGTCGGCGGGCCGGGCCGCCGCGCTGGCCCGGCTCGACGCCGAACTGGACGCCCGGACCGCCTCGCCCGCCCAGCGGTCGGTGTCCCGCCGGCAGGGGCGGGCACTGCTGCGGGCCGGTCGCCGGATCTGGCCAGCGGTCACCTTCGACGACCTGCCCGCCGCAGCGGACGGGCCACACCAGCCGCTGGTGCTGGGACTCGTCGGTGCCGCCGCCGGCCTCGATCCCGGGCAGGTGGCCACGGTCGCCGCCCACGCGACGGTGACCGGCGCCGCCAGCGCCGCCGTACGCCTGCTCGGCCTGGACCCGTACCAGGTGCAGGCCCTGCTGGTGCGGCTCGCCGGTGCCTGCGACGCCACCGCGGCGCGGGCGGCGCGCGCCGCCGACGAACCACCGGAGCGGCTGCCCGCCGCCGCCGCTCCGCTCGCCGACATCCACGCCGAAGCTCACGTCACCTGGGAGGTGCGTCTCTTTGCGTCCTGAATTCGATCACGACGAGTCCGTTCCCCACACCCACCCCGAGCCGGGAGTCGACCCGCACGCCCCGCTGCCCGCCGCCGCGCGGGCGTTGCGGGTCGGCATCGGCGGGCCGGTCGGCTCCGGCAAGACGGCCCTGGTCGCGGCGCTGTGCCGGGCGTTCGCCGGTGAGCTGCGCCTCGGTGTGGTGACGAACGACATCTACACCACCGAGGACGCCGACTTCCTCAAGCGCGCCGGGGTGCTCGACCCGGCGCGGATCCGGGCGGTGGAGACGGGCTGCTGCCCGCACACCGCCATCCGCGACGACATCGGCGCCAACCTCGACGCCGTCGACGACCTGACCGACGCGCTGGGTCCGCTGGACCTGGTGCTGGTGGAGAGCGGCGGCGACAACCTGACCGCGACATTCAGCCGGGGCCTGGTCGACCGGCAGATCTTCGTGGTGGACGTGGCCGGCGGGGACAAGGTGCCCCGCAAGGGCGGCCCGGGGGTGACCGCCGCCGACCTGCTGGTCATCAACAAGACGGACCTGGCGCCGATGGTCGGTGCCGACCTGTCCGTGATGGACCGGGACGCGCGTGCCCGTCGGGGCGACCTGCCCACGGTGTTCCAGTCGATCAGCGAGGATCCGCTGGCGACCCAGGTCGCCGGCTGGATCCGTCACGAGCTGGCCCACCACCGGGCCGCCCAGTCCGTCCCGGCTGGGCAGGCCTGATGCGGGCCACCGCCCGGCTGGTGGCCCGGCGCGACCGGCACGGCCGTACCGTGCTGGCCGAGCTGCGCGGGGAGAGCCCCCTGCTGCTGCGCCAGGTGCCGGCCCCGGGCGGTGGTGTCACGGTGTACGTCGTCGGCGGAGCGGCCGGGCCGCTGGCCGGTGACGATCTGCGGCTGGACGTCGAGGTCGGCCCCGGTGCGGCGGTACGCGTGCACACGGTGGCCGCCTCGGTGGCCCTGCCGGGGCGTCCCGGCGCGGTGTCCCGGATGCTGGTCCGGGCCACCGTCGCCGAACGGGCGGCCCTGTACTGGCTGCCCGAGCAACTGGTCGCGGCGGCCGGCTGCGCGCACGTCGCGGACTCTCAGGTGGACGTGGCCGAGGGCGGCGTCCTGCACTGGCGCGACGAGCTGATCTGCGGCCGACACGGCGAGCGGCCCGGCAACGTCGAGATCAACACGTGGGTGGACCTGGACGGTAGGCCGCTGCTGCGGCAGTCCCTGGCGGTAGGGCCGAACGCCGCCGGCTGGGCCGGACCGGCGGTGCTGGCCGGCGCGCCCGCCACCGGCTCGCTGCTGGTCGTGGACCCGGCCCGCCCGGAACAGCCGCCCGCGGTGTGCGGTACGCGGGCCCGACTGCCGCTGGCGGGTGGCCCGGCGACCCTGTGGAGCGGCACCGCGCCGGACGCGCACACCCTGCGGGAGTACCTCGAACCGCAGACCGCGCTGGATACCATCGCTGCGTCGGGCGCGGCAGAGGAGCGTGGGGTTGTACGAGTTGGGTGAGGTCGTCGCCGAGCGGCGGATCGCGATGGTTCTTCCTGACGGTGGCACGTCGGAGCTGGTGGTCCGTTTCGGCAAGCCGCACCCCGCCCCGTTGCCGGGCGGCGACTGGTGCTGCCCGTTCCAGATCGAAGGGCTGGGCGACGGTGCGGTCGACGCCGCGTTCGGGGTGGACTCCCTGCAGGCGATGCTGCTGGCCGCGTACCGCGTGCGGCTGCTGCTGACCGAACACGCCGAGCAGACCGCGGCTCGACTGGACTGGCTGGGACAGCCGGAACTCGGCCTGCGCGTCGATCCGGGCCTGGTGCTCTAGGACGTCACCACCCGCGACGCCTACCTCGCCGCCGCCGACATCACCGCCGCGCTGCTGCGTACGCCGCTGCTGGCCGAGCGTTGGACGTCGCCGAGTGCCCTGCCGTACTACTCGACCGGCGGCCTGGCCCGGCACCTCGCCAACCAGATCACCCGAACGGCGGAACTGCTCGACGCCCCGCCCGGGCACACCGCGATCGACGTCCTGGCCCACTTCACCGGCAGCGGCTGGGTGACCACCGGTGCCGACGAGGCGGACAACACCGACATCCGCGAGCGTGGTGAACGGGCCGCCGCCGAGACCACCGCCGACCGGCTCGCCGCCGAGGTCGACGGGTGTCTGGCAAGGCTGCACCGCACGGTGCCGGCGCAGCCGCCCTACCGGATCGTCGACCTCGGCGACTGGGGACTGACCGTCGACGACTTCCTGCTGACCCGGTTGCTGGAGATGGTGGTGCACGGCGACGATCTGGCGGTCAGCCTCGACCTGCCGACGCCCGAGATGCCGACGGCCGCCACCGAGCTGACCACCGACCTGCTCACCCGCATCGCCGCCTGGCGGCACGGTCCCCTCGCGGTGGTGCGGGCACTGTCCCGCCGGGAACGGGCCCCGGAGACCATCAGCGCACTCTGACCACTTGATCTGCGCCACCAGCCCGGAACGGGTCTGCTCACACCCGGGCTCCTCGGCCATCGTCTGCCGGCAGCCCACCCGCGGCCTCCGGTAGGCGGGCCACCTCGGCCGGCTCGCGACAGATCCCGGCGCGGCCAGGTCGGCTGTCCTTTGTGGTCATATGGCAGGGTGTGTCGGGTGCCGGTGCTCGTCGGCGCCGGTGTAAACCCTGGGGAGAGTCAATGACCATGCGGATCAGTCGTCGGGCAGCGATCGGGTTCGGTGCGGCAGCGGTGACAGTGGCGGCAACGCCGTCCGGCGCGGTGGCCGCTCCGGGGGACGGCACCATAACTGCCGACGGCGGGATGTCGCCGCGAGAGGTGATCCGCCGGATGTACCGGCGGCAGAAGGCCCGGGCCGGCGGGGTGTGGCGCTCGCACGTCGCGATGGTGGACGAGTCCGGCGCCCTGCGGACCGTGCTCGCCGACGACGCCGACCGGGTCACGCACGGGTACAGCGTGCAGAAGCTCGCGGTCGCGGTGGCCGTCATGGACAAGATCGACCGCGGTGAGCTGCGGCTCGACCAGCGTCTCGACCTCACCGCCGACATCATCCTCGGTGGCAGCGGGATCTACTTCCTGCAGACGGTCTGGGGTGACGAGGTCACCGTGGCGAACTTCCTCACCGCGATGCTGCTCGTCTCCGACAACACCGCGGTGCGGATGTGCGGCCGGGTGGTGCCGGCGCTGGAAATCAACGAGATCCTGGCGGCCAAGGGCTTCACCCACACCCGGGTCGAGCCGGTGGCCAACCCGAACCGGTTCTTCCTCGGCGTCACCACCCCGCGCGAGACCCATGACCTGCTGTGGCGGCTGGCCAACAAGACCCTGCTCTCGGCCCGGTCGAGCGACTTCCTGCTCGGCATCCTGCGCTGGATCAACGGCTACCACGACGGGATCCGCCGCGACATGTCCTCCGCGGAGCGCAGCCGGGTCGCCACCAAGTACGGCGCCGACTTCGACTCCTCGGGTGCCGCCCGGCACGAGGTCGGGATCATGTTCGACGCGACCGGCGCGCCCACCCTGACGTACGCGTTCTTCGCCGACTCCCTCGGCGACCTGGACAACTACGGCGGTACCCACCCGGCCGTATGCGCCCACGCGGCCCTGGGCCGAACCATGTTCGACACCATCGCCCGAACCACCAACCCCGCCCCGCGCGCCCGCCACTCCGTCCAGCGGTTCCGCCCTGTCAACGGCGGCTGATCGAGCCTGACCATCGGGCTCGGTCGATCCCGTGCGTTTCCCGCCTGGTTACGGGCAGTAGCGGACCGCGCATAATGGAGTGATGCTTCGTCGCTGGCGCAGACCGTTCCACAGTCCCAGGCGTGGCCAGTACGTGCTGGCCGACGCCCTTGCGGGCAACGCCCACGCCCGGGCCAGAATCGACCGGTGGTGGGCGGCCGGTGGCGCCGGTCGCGACCGGGTCTGGCGTGGTGCGTGGTTCTTGCTGAGCGACGCGTACTTCAGGTTCGGCAATCACGAGCGGCCGGAGCAGGTCGCTCCGGTGCTGGAGTTCCTGCTCGAACCCGACCCCACATCCGGGTACCTTCCGCGGGTGCGGTTGACCGCCTGCCTTCCGCAGACCGCCGCCGACCCGCCGCAAGGCCTCTACGAGGGCGACCCGTACGTACGGCGGCTGGTGCAGGCCGCGCTCGCGTTCCCCGATCTCGAACTGCGCCGACGGCTGGCCGAGCTGATGTCGGTCACCGACCAGCCCGGGCTGCTGGACGCCCTGGAAATCGAGTTCCGGTCGCGGGCGCGGCTGGACTCGACCTACGTCGGCGCGGCACCGCCCGGCCACGAAACCCTGTGCAACCTGTGGTACGGGGGCGAGCCGACCGCGTTGCTGCGGATCGTCTGCGCCAACCCCCATCTGCCCCGCCCGTCCGCCGATCCCGGAGACGTCAACCTGGTTCTGCTGCCGCTTGTCAAGGACCGGCTCGATCTGCTGCCGGCGTTCGACCAGGCCGTCCTGGCCCAGCGGCTGCTGAAGTGTCTCGACACCTGGCTGCCGGAGGAGGTCCACGACCGGTGTCGCCGTGCGTTGCGGGAGCTGTCTGCCCGAGATGGTGTCGCCGTGGTCTGTAAGCAGGCCATGCTCGGCGACACCGAGGCGACCGCCGCGGTCCGTGCCGCCGGGCACCGGCCGGCTCACCCCGCCTGGCTGCCCCTCTTCCTGCTCCTCACCCGGCAGTTCGCGGCCTACCGCGAGGCCGATCCGGAGGGGCGGGTGCTGCAACTGGCGTGCTTCGCCAGCGAGTGGGGGAGCGCGGACGAGGACGTCCTCGACGAGTTGCAGGTCGAGGAGAAGGCCATCATCGATCGGGTTCTGCACGTCCTGGAGACGGATCTGCCGGACGACGTGGCCGCATCCGTGCGCCGGTCCCTGCGCGACCTTGGCCCCTCGGGCTCCTCTCTGGACGACGACTTCTGCCGCCGGGCGATGCGAAGGGCGCTCCTGACGCACGCGGCCACGCTGGTGCCCGAGGCGGTGGCGGCCGTGGTCGACGCGGGGTACCTGCCCGAGGATGACGACGAATCGGCGCTGCCGGTGCTCTTCCTCACCGAGCAGTTCGAGCGGTACGACCGTGAGGACCCCGACGGCACCCGGCTACGCGCCATCCTCGCCACGCAGTCCTATCTCTACGAGCACGAGCACTTCCGGACCGTCGCACGACGCAACAGTCGCCCCGACCCGTGGCCTGCGCCGGCACCACGGACGTCGGATTCCCGGTCGTCGACCCGGCACGCCACCACCTGGCCGAGCAGCTTCGGTCACTTCTGAGCCCGCTCGTGTGGCCGGTCGGTCTGGTGGTCTGGCCGCCGTGGCTGCCCGAACCGTCGTCGTTTCCGCGGTCGAGCGCGTTCAGGAGCCGACCGGGACGTGCCGGCGCTTCGGATCGAGGTGCCGGATCAGCTCGTCGAGGCGTGCCGCCAGGTCGGCGTCACCGGGTAGTTCGGCCAGTTCGTCGCGGATCCGTGCGGAGAGGCGCTCGTGCTCGCGGCGACCTCGGACGGTGAGGTAGGCGCGGATGCGACGCCGGTCGATCGGATCGACGCGGCGGAAGACGAGGTTACGGTCGACGAGCTGGTCGACCAGCTTGGTCAGCGTGCCGGGCGGCAGCGACGCCTCGGCGGCGACCTCGCTCATCGGGTGCCCGAGACCGTCGGCGAGCAGGCAGAGCACCCGCCACGCCTCGATGGTGAGCGACTCGGCGGCGAGCACCCCGCCGACCCGGCGCGAGAGCAGCCGCTCGGCGCGGGTGAGCAGGGGTAGCAGGTCGGCTGCGGAACCGGGAAGGTCTGACATGGCACTCCCGCCTCGCTGATGCGTTGTCATCGTACCGAGATGTCCCGCTGGCTGGGAGGGCTGGTCTTCCACCAGCGGCGGCGGCCACCATGTGTTCATGTCCGCGCCGGCACCAGGGTCCGGACGCCCGCAGGCAGGGGAGAGCATCGCCGCCGGGGCGTCCTGGCTGACCGTCGACCGGGGCGTGGTCAGCATCGCGTTGGTGTACCCGATGCGTGGGCCGGCGGGCATGTTCGGTCCGAGCTGTGAACTCTGCGCGCAGCTCGCGATCGAGGAACTCAACCGGCGTGGCGGCGTACTCGGCCGGGAGCTGCGGCTGGTGCCGGTCGACGGCGGGGCCCCGCCGGCCGAGGTGGCCGCCGAGGTCGAGGCGCTGGTGTCGGTGGGCGCGGTGCAGGGCGTCACCGGCTGGCACATCTCCTCGGTGCGCCAGGCGGTGGCGCCGCGCATCGCGCACCGGGTGCCGTACGTCTACACCGCCCTGTACGAGGGGGGCGAGCGTACCGAGGGTGTCTTCCTGACCAGCGAGACGCCGGACGCGCAGCTGTGGCCGGCGATGCGGGTGCTCGCCGGGGATCTGGGGGTGCGGCGCTGGTTCGTGGTCGGCAACGACTACGTCTGGCCACGTCGGACCACCCGGGCGGCGCACCGGTACGCGCTGCGCAGCGGCGGGCGGGTGGTCGGCCAGCACTTCCTGCCGCTGGAGACCCACGACTACACCGAGGTGCTGCGGCGCGTCGAACACAGCGACGCCGACGCGGTGCTCATGCTGCTCGTGGGCGCGGACGCGGTGCGGTTCAACCGGGCGTTCGCGCGGGCCGGTCTGGACCAGCGGTGCCTGCGCCTGAGCACCCTGATGGACGAGAACATGCTGCTGGCCAGCGGCGCCGCCAACACCCGGGGGTTGTTCAGCGCGGCGGGTTTCTTCGCCGGCCTGGTGACACAGGAGAATCTGGACTTCCACGGCAGCTTCGGTCGTCGCTTCGGGCTGGAGGCACCGCCGCTGGGCAGCCTGGGGGAGTCCTGCTACGAGGGCGTGATGTTGCTGGCCGCGCTTATCGCCAAGGCTGGCACGCTCGACGTACGGGCGGTGGAGGCCTCCGCCGGCGTGGTGACCTACGACGGACCGCGCGGCGAGTTGCGGCTGCGTCGCCGGCACGTGCGCCAGCGCATCTACCTGGCCGAGGCCGACGGCCTGGACTTCACCGTCCTGACCGAACTGTGATCTCCGCCGGGCGTGACCGGACCGTGTCTTGACAGGTTCGTCGGCCGGCGGCCAAGATACTTCCTACGTGAAGCATCCGATCGTCGCGTCGGATATCACCACCGTCCGGCGATGGACGGAAAAGTGCAGCCGAATGCGGCTGAAAATCGTGTGCCGGTGCCATTCCGCCGATTCTCCTCGGCGATGCGCCGGCATTTTTCGTGCCCTCATCAGCACGGTCGGGCCAGCGGAAACACTCTATTGAGGACCGGGAAACATCCGTGCAATGAAACGGATCGAAGCTTTCCCTGCCCGATATTCGAATCGCCGCCCGGGTCGGTGTCCACCCGCCGTACCGGGCAGCGCCAACGTTCCGATGGACCGCACCGCAGTTAGACAGATCCGCACTTCGACTCGGGGCCGACGACCGTTCCCGGGCACTGACTGACGTCACACGCGCGACGCAGGGAGATTTGATGACACTGATCCGGGGCCGCCGCATCCTGGCGGGTGCCATGACCCTGGTCGCCGCGGCCGCGCTGGCCGCGTGCGGCAGCAAGACCACCGACGGGAACACCTCGGCGGGAGTCGCCGCCGATGTCTCCGGCGACACCGTGAAGGTGGGCCTGCTCAACTCCCTCTCCGGCACGATGGCCATCAGCGAGGTCACCGTCCGCGATGCGATCATGCTGGCGATCGAGGAGATCAACGCCGCCGGCGGCGTACTCGACAAGAAGATCGAACCTGTCGGCGAGGACGGCGCCTCGGACTGGCCGACCTTCGCCGAGAAGGCCGAGAAGCTGATCCGCGAGGACCGCGTGGCGGCCGTCTTCGGCTGCTGGACCTCGGCCAGCCGCAAGGCCGTCAAGCCGGTGTTCGAGAAGAACAAGGCGCTGCTGTTCTACCCGGTGCAGTACGAGGGTCTGGAGCAGTCGCCGTACATCTTCTACACCGGGGCCACGACGAACCAGCAGATCGTCCCCGGCCTGGACTACCTCAAGGCCCAGGGCGCGACCTCGCTCTACCTGGTCGGCTCCGACTACGTCTTCCCGCGCACCGCAAACAAGATCATCAAGGCGTACGCCGAGGCCAACGGGATGAAGGTGCTGGGCGAGGACTACGCCCCGCTGGGCTCCACCGAGTTCGGCACCATCACGAACAAGGTGAAGTCCTCCGGCGCGGACGCGGTCTTCAACACGCTCAACGGTGACAGCAACGTGGCGTTCTTCAAGGAGTACAAGTCGGCCGGGCTGACCGCCGCCAGCATGCCGGTGGTGTCGGTGTCGATCGCCGAGGAGGAGGTCAAGAGCATCGGCACCCAGTACCTGGAGGGCCAGCTCACCGCCTGGAACTACTACCAGACCACGCCCGGGGCGGCGAACGAGAAGTTCGTCGCGGCGTACAAGGCCAAGTACGGGGCGGACAAGCCGACGAGTGACCCGATGGAGGCCGCCTACGTCTCGGTCTACCTGTGGAAGGCGATGGTCGAGAAGGCCGGCACCTTCGACGTGGAGAAGGTCCGGGAGGCCTCCGACGGCATCACCTTCGAGGCGCCCGAGGGGCTGGTCACCGTGGACGGCGCGACCCAGCACATCGCCAAGACGGCGCGCGTCGGCAAGGTCGGTGCGGACGGGTTGATCACGGAGGTCTGGAACTCCGGCGAACCGATCACCCCCGACCCGTACCTCAAGAGCTACCCGTGGGCCGGCGGCCTGAGCTGACCCGGCGGGCCCGGGCGGCGCTCCCGCCCGGGCCCGCACCCACCAGCAGTTCGGAGAACGCACCGTGACAGTTCTCATCGGCCAACTCTTCACCGGCGTCAGCATCGGGGCGGTGCTGCTGCTCATCGCCCTCGGCCTGGCCCTGACCTTCGGCCAGATGGGCGTCATCAACATGGCCCACGGCGAGTTCATCATGGCCGGCGCCTACACCACCTACGTGCTGCAACAGGTCATCACCGCGGCCGGCTGGTCACTGCTGATCGCCCTGCCGGTCGCCTTCGTGGTGGCCGGCGCGATGGGTGTGCTGCTGGAGATGCTGCTGATCCGCCGCCTCTACGCCCGCCCGCTGGACACCCTGCTGGTCACCTGGGGGGTGTCGCTGATCCTGCAACAGCTCGCCCGAGACATCTTCGGCAGCCCCAACGTGCAGACCCGCGCCCCGGAGCTGCTCACCGGAAACATCGCGCTGCCCGGCGGCATCACGGTGGCCAACAACCGGTTGTTCATCCTCGCCCTGGCCGGCGGCGCGGTCGTCGCGTTGACCCTCGCCCTGCGGGTCACCCCGCTGGGGCGCCGGATCCGGGCCGTCGTGCAGAACCGGGACCTGGCGGCTGTCTCCGGCATCCCCACCGCCCGGGTCGACCGGATGACCTTCTTCATCGGCTCCGGCCTGGCCGGCATCGCCGGAGTGGCCCTCACCCTGCTCGGGCCGATCGGTCCCACCATGGGCACCAACCTGATCATCGACGCCTTCCTGGTCGTCGTGGTCGGCGGGATCGGCCAGCTCAAGGGCACCGTCATCGTCGCCTTCGCCCTCGGCGTGCTCCAGGCGACCGGCGAGTACCTCACCACCCTCAGCGTCGCCAAGGTGATGGTCTTCATCGCCATCGTCGCGTTCCTCCAGTGGCGACCCCAGGGCCTGTTCACCCTGCGTACCAGGAGTCTGGCATGACCACCGTCGCCCGAGATCCCGTCGCCGCCACCGACCCGGCGCCGGCACCACCGACCAGACCGGCGGCCGGACCGTCCCGGCACCGCTACCGGGCCGCCGTCGGATTCGCCTTCGGCGCGGCCCTGCTCTTCGCCGTCGCGCCGCTGCTGCTGTCGGACTTCCGGCTCTCCCTGCTGGCGAAGTACCTCTGCGTGGCCATGGTCGCGGTCGGCATCGGCCTGGCCTGGGGCCGAGGCGGCATGCTCACCCTCGGCCAGGGCGTCTTCTTCGGCCTCGGCGGCTACGCGATGGCCATGCATCTCAAGCTCGCCGACGCGGGGCCGGGCACCATGCCCGACTTCATGATGCTGTACGGGCAACTGGACGAGCTGCCGCTGTGGTGGCGGCCGTTCGCCAGCCCGTGGTTCGCCCTGCCCGCCACGGTGCTGCTGCCGATGGCGGTCGCCTTCGTACTCGGGTCGTTGGTGTTCCGCCGTCGGGTGCGCGGCGCCTACTTCGCCATCCTCAGCCAGGCCCTCGCCGCCGCCATGGTGATCCTGCTGATCGGCCAGCAGGGCACCACCGGCGGCACCAACGGGCTCACCGACATCCAGGGCTTCTTCGGCTACGACCTGGACGACCCGGTCAACCAGCGGATGGTCTACTTCATCATCGCCGGCACGCTGCTGGCCCTGCTGGCCCTGGCCCGGCACCTGATGCAGAGCCGCTACGGCGAGCTGCTGGTGGCCGTGCGCGACTCGGAGGAGCGGGTCCGCTTCCTCGGCTACGACCCGGCCACCGTCAAGCTCGTCGCGTACGTGGTCGCCGCCGGCATGGCCGGGCTGGCCGGCGCGCTGTTCGTGCCGGCGGTGGGCATCATCTCCCCGGCCCTGATCGGGATCGTGCCGTCCATCGAGTTCGTAATCGGCGTCGCCATCGGCGGGCGCGCCACGCTGCTCGGCCCGGTACTCGGTGCGGTCGCGGTGGCGTGGGCGCGTACCGCCCTGTCGGAGCGCTTCCCGGGCACCTGGACGTACCTCCAGGGCCTGCTGTTCGTGGTGGTGGTGGCGTTCCTGCCCGGCGGCCTGGCCTCGCTGATCGGTCTGGCCCGCCGCCGCGACGACGGCGAACCCCGCCCGAGTCGACTGAGTCGATTTCGACCTCGGCGGCGGGAGGGGGCGGCATGACCGGGCAGTTGCACGGGCTCTACGTGCGTGACCTGCGGGTCAGCTTCGACGGGTTCACCGCCGTCGACGGGGTGTCCCTCGATGTCGCCCCCGGCGACATCCGGTTCCTGATCGGGCCCAACGGCGCCGGCAAGACCACCCTGGTGGACGCGGTCACCGGCCTGGTCCGGGCCACCGGCTCGGTGCGTTTCGGCGACCGGGAACTGCTCGGCCGGCCGGTGCACCGGATCAGCCGGCTCGGCGTCGGCCGCACCTTCCAGACCTCGACGGTGTTCGAGGAGCTGACCGTGTTGCAGAACCTCGACATCGCCGCCGGGGCCCGGCGCGGCTGGGCGACGTTGCTGCGCCGCCGCCACGGCGTGCCCGACGAGGTGGCCGAGGCCCTCGACGTGATCGGCCTGGCGAGCCGCGCCGACCAGCTCGCCGGCACCCTCGCCCACGGGCAGAAGCAGTGGCTGGAGATCGGCATGCTGCTGGTGCAGGACACCCGGCTGCTGCTGCTCGACGAGCCGGTCGCCGGCATGAGCCACGAGGAACGCGACGCCACCGGGCAGCTGCTGGAGAAAGTGAGCCAGGACCGCACGGTGGTGGTGATCGAGCACGACATGGACTTCCTGCGTCGCTTCGCGCGTACCGTCACCGTGCTGCACGCCGGCAAGGTGCTCAGCGAGGGCACCGTCGCGCAGGTACAGGCCGACCCACGCGTGCAGGAGGTCTACCTCGGTCACCCGGTCGACGCCGGGTCGGCCCCGACGCACACGGAGGCATGATGCTCGCGATGCGCGGCGTGCACGCCGGTTACGGGCGCAGCCGGGTGCTGCACGGCGTCGACGTGACGGTGCCCGACGACGGGGTCGCCACGGTGCTGGGCCACAACGGAGCCGGCAAGTCCACCCTGCTGCGGGTGGCCGCCGGCCTGCTGCGTCCGACCGCCGGCCGGGTCGAGCTGGACGGCGAGGACATCACCCGGCTGGCTCCGCACGAGCGGGTCGCCCGGGGAATCGCGTACGTGCCGCAGGGGCAGCAGTGCTTCCCGCACCTGACCGCGGCGGAGAACCTGCGCCTGGTCGCCGACGGTCGCCGGGACGGCGCGACGGCCACGGCCGAGGTGCTGGACCTGTTCCCGGCGCTGCGTCCGTTGCTGCGTCGCCGGGCCGGGCTGCTCTCCGGCGGCCAGCGTCAGCAGCTGGCCATCGCCCGGGCACTCATCACCCGACCACGGCTGCTGATGCTCGACGAACCGACCGAGGGCATCCAGCCGTCGGTGGTGACCGAGATCCAGGACCGGATCGTCGCACTCATCGCCCAGAGCGGGTTCAGTGTGCTCCTGGTCGAGCAGCACCTCGGCTTCGCGCTGCGGGTCGCCGACCGCTACCACGTCCTGGAGTCCGGCCGCGTCACCTCCGCCGGCGACGGCGGCGCCACCGCCGAACACACCGTCCGGGAGGCGCTCGCGGTCTGACCCCCCGCGATCTTGCACTTTCGGTCGCCGAGATGCCCCTTGTCGCGGCTTTTGTGGCGACGGAAAGTGCAAGATCGGCGAGGTCGGGGGTGGGCCTTCCGTTGTCGGGGTCGACCGCCTAAGGTGGGTCTGGAAGCGCTCCCACGGTCCCTGGGCAGGACTGTTTCTCGACGTGCTCGCTCCCTCACCCACCACAGAGGAAGTCGCATGTCTGCACGTACAAAACTTCAGGCCGCCGCGACGGTGGCCGTGGCTCTGCTCGGCCTGGCCGCCGCCGCGCCCGCCGCGACGGCGGCGCCGACGGTCGGTGCTCCGGCCGTCGCCGCCGCGCCGACCGCCGACTGGCTGCACACCGACGGCAACCGGATCGTCGACGAGGCCGGCAACCAGGTCTGGCTCACCGGGGCGAACTGGTTCGGCTTCAACGCCAGCGAGCGGGTCTTCCACGGCCTGTGGTCGGGCAACCTCGAATCGATAACCCGCCAGATGGCCCAGCGCGGCATCAACATCGTCCGGGTGCCCATCTCCACGCAACTGCTGCTGGAGTGGAAGGCCGGGCAGACGATCCGGCCGAACGTCAACACGTACGTCAACCCGGAGCTGGAGGGCCTGAACAACCTCCAGGTCTTCGACCACTGGCTCGCCCTGTGCGAGAAGTACGGGCTGAAGGTCATGCTCGACGTGCACAGCGCCGAGGCGGACAACTCCGGCCACGTCTATCCGGTGTGGTGGAAGGGCAGCGTCACCCCGGAACTGTTCTTCCAGGGCTGGGAGTGGATCACCACCCGCTACCGGACGAACGACACCATCGTCGCGATGGACATCAAGAACGAGCCGCACGGGACTCCGAACGATCCCCAGCGGGCCAAGTGGGACTCCAGCACCGACCAGGACAACTTCAAGTACGCGTGCGAGACGGCGGGCCGGCGGATCCTGGCCATCAACCCGAACCTGCTGATCCTCTGCGAGGGCATCGAGATCTACCCGCGCGCCGGTGCCACCTGGAACTCGCCGAACACCAACCCCGACCGCAGCCCCAACTACCACTACAACTGGTGGGGCGGCAACCTGCGCGGCGTTGCCGAGCACCCGGTCAACCTCGGTGCCCAGCAGGACCAACTCGTCTACTCGCCGCACGACTACGGACCGCTGGTGTACGAGCAGCCGTGGTTCGAGGGCGACTTCGACAAGGACTCGCTGACCAACGACGTGTGGCGGCCGAACTGGTTCTACATCCACGAGCAGAACATCGCGCCGCTGCTGGTCGGGGAGTGGGGTGGCCGGCTGGGGCAGGACGACCGGCAGGACCGCTGGATGGCCGCGCTGCGCGACCTGATGATCGAGAACGGTATTCACCACACCTTCTGGTGCCTCAACCCCAACTCCGGTGACACCGGGGGTCTGCTGCTGGACGACTGGGCCAGCTGGGACGAGACGAAGTACAACCAGATGCTCAAGCCCGCGTTGTGGCAGCACAACGGCAAGTTCGTCGGCCTCGACCACCAGGTGCGCCTCGGCGGCACCGACTCCACCACCGGCATGAGCCTCGCCGAGCGCTACGCCGGCGGGCCCGGCCCCGGCGACACCACCGCGCCGACCGCCCCCGGACGGCCGACCGCCACCGACGTGACCGCCACCTCGGCAACGCTGAACTGGGCGGCGGCCACGGACGACGTGGGTGTCACCTCGTACGAGGTGCTGCGGGCCACCGGATCCGGGGCGGCCACCGTGGTCGGCACGGTCTCCGGGACCACCTACCGGGCGACCGGGCTGAGCGCCTCGACCAGCTACACCTTCACCGTGCGGGCCCGCGACGCGGCCGGCAACGTGTCGGCGGCCTCGCCGGCGCTGACCGTCACCACCCCCGCCGGCAACGGCAACGGTGACGCCGGCTGTGCCGCGACGTACCGGGTCACCAGTTCGTGGCAGGGTGGCTACCAGGCGGAGGTGACCGTCCGTAACACCGGTACGGCGGCCATCTCCGGCTGGACGGTCACCTGGACCGCCCCCGCCGGCACCACGATCGCGTCACTGTGGAACGGCCGGCTCACCACCTCCGGCACCACGGTGACGGTGCGCAACGAGCCCTACAACGGGCAGCTCGCCGCCGACGCCAGCACCACGTTCGGGCTGACCGGCAGCGGATCGGGTACGCCCTCCGGGTTGACCTGCACCGCGTCCTGACCGGCCGCGTCCCCTGCTCCACCTGCGGATCGTGGGTGGAGCAGGGGCCGTCCGGGGGCGTGACGCCACCTCGGACGGCCCCGCGCGGCCCGGGCCTGGGTGGGCCGCGTCACCGCGTTCGCATCGCCGAGCGTCGGGTCAGGCCAACCGGATGGCGTCACCGTCGACGGTGACGTTCGCGGCGGGCAGCGGCGCCCCCGCCGGGCCACTGCGTACCGAGCCGTCGGCGATGTCGAACACGCTGTTGTGGCAGGCGCAGACGATGGTGCCGTCGGAGACCGAGGTCACCGTGCAGCCCTGATGGGTGCAGGTCGCCGAGTACGCCTTGATGATCCCGTCGGTCGGCTGGGTCACCACCACGCCGGCGTCGGCGAAGATCGCGCCGCCACCGACCGGGATGTCGGCGAGGGTGGCCAGTGCCGGTGGACCGGCGTCCGCGCCGTCGTCGCCCGGGGTGGCGGTGCCGGAGGGATCGGCACCGGAGGTGCCCGACGGGTCGGCGGCACCGGCGGTGCCGGCGGGCGGTGCGGCCGGTGGCGCCGCTGTCGGCTGACCGTACGTCGCGCAACCGGCCAACGCGGCCACGCCCACCGCGCCGGTACCGGCCAGCAGGGCGCGTCGCGACCGGCAGCAGCCAGCCTGCTCGTGGTTCATCTGCGGTGCCTCGCCTTTCCGGGGATCAGAACTGGATGCCGAACGTGGTGAAGTACCAGACCGAGGAGGTCAGGAAGACACCGATCAGGGCGACGAACACGGCCCCGCCGACCGTGGGGAGCACCCAACCGGCGAGGCCCCGCTTGGGCAGGGTCAGCATCTTGGTGGCGAACGCCCCGAAGAAGAAGCAGCCCAGCAGGGAGTGCAGCAGCGTACGGGTGTCGTAGTCGGCGAAGCCGAGCGCGTAGAGGCAGTGCACCGCGACGGGCACGGTGAGCAGGAACGCGATCCGCCCCGACCAGCGGTGCGCCGCGCCGGCCCAGGACGGGGAGAAGCCACCGAGCCGACCCCACATCGCCAGCGCGGACAGCAGTTGGATGACGGCGAAGAACGCCGCCCCGGTGCCGAGCCACACCTTCACCGTCAGCGGCGAGGAGAAGCCGGCCACGTTCACGGCGATGCCGGTGGGAGTGTGGGTGCGTCCGTAGACGCCCAGCGCCACCGCCACCCCGGCCCCGACGACAAGCGGCACCAGCAGCGAGGGCCGCCGTCTCGGTGGGCTCGGCGGCGGGGCCCCGAAGTCGCGCATCACCTCGATGGTGGGCTCGGAGGCCCGGCGGGGCACGGTGCGTGCCCCGCCCTGCCGATGCTGGGACATCACCGCGCCCCGGGGATGACCGGTTCGGCGACGAGGGTTACGCCGTCGACCACCGTGCTGTTGAAGGCGGGGTCCAGCGGTGGAGCCGGAATGGGCTTGCCGTTCCAGGTGACGATGCCGATCTGGGTGCCGTCGGGCAGCATGATCCAGCCGCCGTCGAAGCCGGCCTTACGGGTCTCGTCGGTCACCCGGTAGATCGCCGGCGCGGTGCCCGAGCCGGACTTCACCACCGCCTCGTCGGTCGACGTGTCGTCGGGTCGGGCGGTGAACTTCCAACGCCGTACGCCGACGATCATCTCGCCGCTGGCGCGGTCGCCCCGGATGACGCCGGTCAGCTTCGCGTCCTTGCCGGTCAGCTCGATCTTGCCGTCGCGCACCGTGCCGGACAGCCACAGCTCCATGCTCCGACCGTCGCAGACGTACGCCTCGGCCTTGCCGTCCTTGACGGTGATGGCGATGGTGGCCCCGTTCTCGAGTTCACCGATCCAGTTCTGCTCGACCGACGTCACCTCGGTGCCGGCCGACGAGCTGTCCGGGTCCGTCGGTGGCGAGGTGCCGGCCGGTCGGCGGGCGTCGGCGTCGCTCGGTTCCTCGTCGGGCGCAGCCGCGTCGGGGTCCGCCTCGGCGTCGGCGTCCGCCGCCGCGTCGGCGGGTGGGGCCGGCGCGGCGGCCGGCGCACCGCCGCCGGCGGCGGGTTGGGTGCCCGGCGGGGATGCCTGTGCACTCATCGTGAACAGCACGGCAGCCGTCACCGCCCCCGACAGGAGGGTGAGCAACGGGGTCAGGCGCTTCATGGGCCACTCCCTTCGCACAGAGGTACGGGCGGAGGTGGTGGATGGGTTCAATCAGGCGCCAGGAAACCTCTCGCGGGATGTCGCCAGTGCCCGGTTAGGCCATGTTTTCTCGTCCCTCGCGTGGGATAACCGTAATCGGCAACATCGGCGAATGTCACTTCCATGTCACATGTCATCCAGTGACAGGATGCATCCAAAGCGATAAGCTTCCGGTCGTTGGATCCGCCGGTACGGGGGCCGCGGAGCCAATGTCTTGCCTGGTAGTCGAGCTGTCCGGGGTGCCAATCGAAGGCTGGAGGGCGGGCCGGCGTCCGCTCCGTGGGTCGGATTTCGTGGGATCGAGAGCCCTCTCGGGCGCGGTTTCGTTAACGCGACGGCAACATCAAGGCATGGCTGGGGGAAGCGCGTGCTTGTCGTACGGTCGTTGGTGCGTGGAGTCGGACGCCCGTGGCCGCCTCGGACGGCGGTGCTCGCCGGGGTGGGGGGCACCCTGGGCATCGGAGCGGTGGGCTCCATCGCGCTGCTGGTCGGTACGCCCCTGCTGATCGCTCCGCTGGGCTCCACCTGCATGATGATCTTCGGGGCGCCGCACGCACCGTTCGCCCATCCACGCAACGTCCTCGGTGGACACACGATCTGCACCGTGGTCGGCCTGCTCGGCGTACGCGTGCTGGGAAACGCCCCGTGGACGATCGCCGCCGCGGTCGGCCTGGCCATGGCCCTGATGGGACTGACCCGGTCGTTCCACCCGCCGGCCGGCGGCGACACCGTACTGGTGATGCTGGCCCAACCCGGGTGGCTGTTCCTCTTCGTACCTGTCCTGCTCGGCTGCGTGATCCTGCTGGGCATCGCGATGGCCTTCCACAACGCGCACTCCGCCGGTTCCTACCCGGTCTCCTCGGTGCCTACCCGCCGGGAGGTGATCGCTGCCGAGGAGTGAGCAGACCGGCCGGCGGGTGGCACCCGACAGGCAGGGACAGGCCGCATCGTCGTGTCCACGTTGACCTTCCATTCCGTATGTATGACCACCGCATGTCGAGACGGGAGTGACGAGCAGATGCAGCAGGGGGAGACCGAACCGAGCCTGTCGCTCGGGCAGGAGAGGTCCTGGTTCATCGATCAGTACGTGGACGCGCCGGTAGAGGTGCTGGTGGAGCAGGTGCGGCTGCGTGGGCCGCTGCGGGCGGCCACGCTCGCCGCCGCGCTCGGTGACGTGGTCGCCGCCGAAGCCGTGCTCGGCCTGGCGATCGGCACCGCCCAGGGCCGGGCCGACCGGCGGTCGGCGGCACCGGTTCCGGCGGCGCTGGCCGGCGCGGACCTGTCCGGGCTGTCGGACACCGAACGGGAGGAGGCGGTCCGGCGAGCCGTCGGGCGGGCCACCGAGACCCGGTTCGACCTCGGCCGTGGCCCGCTGATCCGCGCCGAACTGCTGCGCCTGGCGGCCGACGAACACCTGCTCCTGCTGATCGCCCACCGTGCCGTGGTGGACCCGGCCTCCCTCACGCTCGTCGTCGCCCGCCTCGGTGCGGCCTACCGGGCCCGGCTCGCCGAACCGTCCGGACCGGCCGACACCACCGTCCGGGACGAGTTCGCCGGTTTCGCGCAGCGGGAACGCGCCGCGGCGGAGGCGGCCCGGGTGGTCGCCGGCGCCGCCTGGCGGGAGTACCTCGCCGACGTCGCCCCGCTGGAGCTGCCGACCGACCGGATCCGTCCGGCACAGCCTCACTACGCGGCCGGCACCGCCGACCTGCGGCTGCCGCCGGTGCTGCACGAGCAGGTGGAGAACCTGGCCGCCCGGCTCGGCGTGGCATCGGCCGACGTGCTGCGGGCGTGCTTCCAGTCCCTGCTGCACCGCTGGTCCGGCCAACCGGTGCTGGCACTGGGTGTCAGCGACGAGCGTCGGACGCCGGACACCGCCGGCCTGGTCGGACCGGTGGCGACCTGGCGGGTGCTGCGCAGCGAGACCGACGAGCACACCCCGTTCGCCGCGCTGTGCGCCCCATCCGACACCCCCGAGCCGCTGCCGTTCGAGACGCTGGTCGAGGAGGTACGTCCACCTCGCGATCCGGCCCGCAGCCCGCTGTTCCAGGCGGCGTTCACCGCCCGCCGGGCCACCGCCGCGACCGACTGCTTCGGCGAGCTGACGGTGCTGGCGCAGACCCTCGTACCGGCCGCGGCCACCCTGCCCGACCTGGCGCTGCTGGCCCAGCCCGACCCGGGCGGCACCCGGCTCACCCTGACCTGGCGGGCCGACCTGTTCGACCCGACGACCACCGAGCGGATGCTCGGCCACTACGTGAACCTGCTGCGGGCCGCGGTCGCCGATCCGGACACCGCGGTGCACCGACTGGCCATCCTCGACGATGCCGAGCGGGCCCGGTTGCTCGACGAGTTCAACCGCACCGACGCGCCGTTCCCGCAGGACGTCACCGTGCACGAGCTGTTCGAGGAGCAGGTGCTGCGCACGCCGGACGCCCGGGCGGTCACCATCGAGGGGCGACACCTGACCTACCGCGAGCTCAACGAGCAGGCCAACCGGCTCGCCCACCGGCTGCGCGCCGGTGGCGTCGGGCGGGGCACCCTGGTCGCCCTCTGCCTGGAACGCTCGCTCGAACTCATGGTCGCCGTCGTGGCGGTGCTGAAGTCCGGCGGCGCGTACGTGCCCCTCGACCCGGCGTACCCGACGGACCGGCTGGCCTTCATGCTGGCCGACACCCAGGCCCGCTTCCTGGTCACCCAGCAGCGGCTGCGTGAACTGGCGCCGGTCGGCGAGGACGTCGCGGTGCTCGTGCTCGACGACCCCGCCGACGCCGCGTCGCTGGCCGCGCAGCCCACCGACAACCCGGTGAACGTCAACACCGCCGACGACCTGACCTACATCGTCTACACCTCGGGTTCGACCGGCCGGCCGAAGGGAGTCGAGACGATCCACCGTGGGGTCGTCCGCCTGGTCATCAACACGGACATCCTCCAACTCGACGAGCGGACCAGCTACCTGCAGATATCCCCGCTCTCGTTCGACGCCTGCACGCTGGAGATCTTCGGACCGCTGCTCAACGGCGGACGGGTGGTGCTGCTGCCGCCCGGGGTGCCGACCCCGGCCCGGGTCGCGCGTACCGTCCGCGAGCAGGGAGTGGACACCCTCTGGCTGGTCGCACCGCTGGCGAACCTCACCATCGACACCCACCTGGAGGACCTGCGCGACCTGCGCCAGTTCATGGCCGGCGGGGACGTCCTGTCGCTGCCGCACATCCGTCAGGTGCTGGAGCGGCTGCCACACGTGTCGATGGTCAACGGGTACGGGCCGACCGAGGTGACCGCCTTCAGCGTCAGCCACCGGATCACCTACGTGGACCCGGACTGGCCGTCGATCCCGATCGGGCGGCCGATGCACAACACCACCGCCTACATCCTCGACCCGCTGGGCCAACCGGTACCCGTCGGCGTGTGGGGCGAGCTGTACCTCGGCGGTCCCGGCGTGGCGCTCGGCTACCACAACCGCCCCGATCTCAACGCCGAGCGGTTCCTGCCGGACACCTTCCGCCCGGGCGACGGGAACCGGCTCTACCGCACCGGCGACCGGTGCCGCTGGCTGCCCGACGGCACCATCCAGTTCCACGGCCGGTTGGACACCCAGGTGAAGATCGACGGGCTGCGGGTCGAACTCGGCGAGATCCAGAGCGCGGTGGCCGATGACGAGTCGGTCGCCGCCGCGGTGGTGACCGCACCGGTGATCGGCACGCGACGCACGCTAGTCGCGTACGTCGTGCCGGCCGAGGGGCACACCTTCGACCCCGCCGCGGTGCGGGCCCGGGTGGCGGCCGCGTTGCCCAGTGTCATGGTGCCGGCCCACTACGTCACGATTCCCACCATCCCGCTGACTCCGAACAACAAGGTCGACTTCCGGGCGTTGCCCGCGCCGGAGCTGGCGGCCGGCGGCGCGCACCGACCGCCGGAGACCGGTACCCAGCAGACCGTCGCCGAGATCTGGCAGGAGATCCTCGGTGTACCGTCGGTCGGTCTCGACGACAACTTCTTCGAGCTGGGTGGCCACTCGCTGCGTGCGGTACCGATGATCGCGGCGGTCAGCATGCGGTTCGGCGTCGACCTGGCAGTTCAGGACATCTTTGAGGTACCCGTTCTGGAAGCGCTCGCGACGCGTATCGAGGAGCGCATGCTGGAGGCCATTCCCGCGGAGGAGCTGGAGCGTATGTTCGCAGATATCGGCGGCTGAGGCCGCAATTGCGGGTCGGGGTGGGGAGTGCCGCACCCACCCCGACCGCACAATTGTCACGGCACCCGACGGCTAACCTTGTGCGCCACTGAGCGCCACCCGCCGCCGGGATAGTCGAGCACCATTCCATTGGCGTCGACCGTCAATTTGTAGCTGCCGTATCGGCCCTTGTACCGATAGGTGTCGCGGTCGATCCGCTGGTATCCCTGTTCGACGGCGCGTACGCCGAACGAGGGCACCTGGATCCACAGCACCCGGGCGGTGGCCTGGGCGCCGACGGCCAGATCGAGCCGCCGGATGGTCAGGCCGTTCGTGGCCGGGGTAACCGCCAGATCCACGTCCTCACAGGGAAACGGCAGGTCGAGGGGGCCGTCGGCGGAGTGCCAGCGACCCTCGTCGTCGGCGTGCAGCGCCAGCGTGCGTAACCCGGTCGGCTCGTCCACCTCGATCCGGACGGACCGGGACCGCCGCGAGGCGTTGGTCTCGACGAGGTAGGTGGCGCTGGTCGGCCCGCCCCTGCCTCGGTACAGGGCGGTTCCCGACAGCCGGAAGCCGGTCGGCGTCCGGTCGAGTTTGCCCATTTCCAGGAACAGTCGGTCGGACCGTTCCCAACTGGTCGTACTTAGTCTCTTCAAATCGGACATGCCGGAGATTCTAGTTCCTCGATTCTCCACTGGCGCAAGGGGCCGGTCGGTTGTACCGTCGTTGTCGGAGCGCGATGAGCAGCGATGAGACATTCGCTTCCTGGTACGCCCATGTTTGGCAGTCCAGTTCGGCGACTACTTTCGGTCACATAATTGACGGCGGTTTCGGGCCGACTCCACGAAGGTGGATTCGGTTCGGTGGAGGGCCGTACCCGAATGCCCTTTCCCGCTGCTGAACCAGAAAGGGGAAAGCCGTGTCAGTGCCGAGCGTCGGCGACGCACCCACCTTCGTGGCGACCGCTGACCACGACAGCATGCGACAGCTCCGGACGTTGATCGACGACGTGTTGGGCGTCCTGGAGGACGTGGGCAAGGGACGGGCCAACCCGGTGGCGCCGGGCGGCCCGACAGCCGTCCGGGCGTACGCGGACGACGTGCTCGCCGAGCCGCTGCTGCCGGCGACCGGCGGCGGCAACCCCGCCGAGGTGCTGCGCAAGCTCGTCGAGGCGTACGCCAACTGGTCGGTGGACGTGAGCCACCCCGCGACGGTGGCCCGGATGCAGTGCCCACCCACCGCGGTCGCCGTCGCCGCCGACCTGGTCGCCGGCGCGCTCAACCAGTCGATGCACGCGTGGGAGGCCGGCCCGTTCGCGCTGGAACTGGAGCGTCGGCTGATCGAGGACCTGGCCACCCTGGTCGGCTACGGCGCCGACGCGGGTGGCACCCTGACCGCCGGCGGAAGCATCTCCAACGTCATGGCCATGCTGATCGCCCGGGACGAGGCGTACCGCCGTCGCCTCGGCCGGTCCACCTTCGACAGCGGGTTGGCCGTCGGTGGCGTCCGTCCGGTGGTGCTGTGCACCGAGACGGTGCACTTCTCCGTCGACCGTGGCGCGAGCATCGCGGGCATCGGCGCGGACGGCATCATCCGGGTACCCGCCGACGAGCTGGGCCGGATGATCCCCGCCGAGGCCGACCGGATCCTGCGCGAGCTGCCATCGGACTGCCTGCCGGTGATGCTCTTCGTCTGCGCCGGTTCCACCGACTTCGGCTGGGTGGATCCGCTGCCCGAGCTGGCGCGGGTGGCTCGCGAGCATGGCGTGTGGCTGCACGCCGACGCCGCTTACGGCGGTGGGGCGCTGTTCTCCGAGCGGCTGCGGCCGCTGTTCGACGGGCTCGCCGAGGCCGACTCGGTCACCCTCGACCTGCACAAGTTCGGCTGGGTGCCGGCGTCGGCCGGGGTGTTCCTGACCCGGGACGCGGCCATGTTGGACCATCTCGCCGTCCAGCAGACCAGCCTCAACTCGCCGGACGACGTGGCCGAGGGCTTCGTCGGCCGCTACGGGCACTCCATCCAGGCCACCCGCCGCTGCGACGCGCTCAAGATCGCCGCCACCCTGCGGGCGTACGGCCGCGACGGCATCGGCGCCATGGTCGACGCCTGCCACGAACTGTCCCGGTACGGCGCGGCGCGGGTCGCCCGGGAGGCGAAGCTCCAACTGGCCGCGGAGCCGGTGCTCAGCACCGTGCTGTTCCGCTACCTGCCCGGCGACGGGAGCGACCTCGACGCGTTCAACAGCAGCCTACGGCGGCAGCTGATGCGTGACGGGCACGCCATGCTCGCCCGGGTCTTCCTGCCGCGCCCCGGCGGCGGCAAGGACGTGTGGCTCAAGCTCATGCTGCTCAACCCCGACACCACCGGTGAGCAGCTCGACCAGGTTATCGACGACGTGCTGGCCGCGGGTGCGGCGCTGGAGGCGGCGGGCCGGTCCTGACGCCCCTTCCGCAGAGATCCGTCAGGGAGCGCAACGATGGTGATGCAGCAACACGGTACGACCCTCGCCTACACACCGGCGGACGAGTCGGTGTCGATCCGTGACTCGATGAACGCCCTGCCCCGGGTGCTGGCGATGCCGCTGACGTTCCTCACCGGCAAGCCACACACCGGTCAGCGGCCGGTCCGGCTCACGCCCGGGTTCCATCTCTGGGCGGCGACGGCCTCGATGCTCGGTGGGCTGGCGGTCAGCTGGGTCGCGCTGGCAACCGGCGGTTGGTGGCTGGTGCTTCTGCTGCTGGGCTGGTCGATGACCCTGCACGGGGCCCGGAACCTGCGGATGATGATGTACCACCAGGCGGCGCACCGGAACATGTGGGCCCGCCCCCGCCGGGACCGGGTGGTCGGTCGGCTGGTCGCCGCCGCACTGATGGTGCAGGACTTCGACCGCTACAGCACCGAGCACGTCATCGACCACCACGCGGTGCATCACATGACCGTCCGCGACCCCACCGTCCAGGCGTTCCTGATCGGCCTGGAACTGCGGCCCGGCATGACCCGCCGGCAGATGTGGCGGCACCTCGTCCGGCACAAGCTGCTGTCCCCGGCGTTCCACCTGAACTTCCTGCTGGGCCGGATCCAGTCCTACTTCGCCCCGGCCAGCCGGACGCTGCGGGTGGCGACCGTGGCGGGCTACGCCACCGTGGTCGCGTCGGCCGTCCTGCTCGACATGTGGGTCTTCCTGCTGGTCGCCTGGGTGCTGCCGATGACGGTCTTCTACCAGATCAGCAACACCCTGCGGCTGTGCGTCAAGCACACCTTCCCCGGCCCGGAGGTCACCCAGCGGCGCGGTCGGGAGTACTTCGCCAGTCTCACCAACGCCATCCTGATCGGGGAGCGCGCGCCAGCCGACCGGTCGGGTGGGCCGCTGCGCCGCGCCGCCCGGTGGCTGCACTGGTCGCTGCGGATGCTGGTGGTGCACCTGCCGGCACGGTACCTGGTGCTCACCGGCGACACGGTGGTGCACGACTTCCACCACCGGCATCCGATGAGTCGCGACTGGGCCAACTACATCTTCGCCCGGCACGCCGACATCGAGGCGGGACATCGCGGATGGCCGCCGTACCGCGAGGTGTGGGGCCTCGTCCCGGCGATCAACCTGGTCTTCGACTCGCTGGGCCGGGCCGATCCACAGGAGTACGACCGGGCCCGGATCGCTCAGGTCAGCGGGCGCAGCGTCTTCTCCGCCTTCGACGACTGACGGCCGGCACGCACTGCGCACATCGGGAGGTACGACGACATGTCCAGTCGCAAGACCCAACGAACCGTCATCATCGGGGTGGCCCGCAGCGACGCCCACGCGGTGGCCAACCATCTCATCGCGATGCGGCTGCGCGAAGCCGGCTTCTGCGTGGTCAACCTGGGCGTCTGCACACCGTTGGAGGATTTCGCCGACGCGCTGGTCGCCCACCCGGACGCCGAGGCGGTGCTGATCGGCAGCCTCAACGGCCACGCGTACGAGGATCTGCGCGACCTGCCGGCGCTGCGGGCCGCCGGACGCCTGCACTGCCCACTGATCGTCGGCGGGAACCTCTCGGTGGGCAGTCACAAGGACGGCGACGAGCGGGAGCGGCTGTTGAGCCTCGGCGTCGACCACATCCTCGACGAGGCCGACCAGATCCCGCTGCTGCTGGACCTGCTGCACGCCGCCCGGGCCACCCCGCTGACCGGTGTCTGACCTACCCGAGCTCGACGTCGAGCCACGAGTCGCGGCCATGCTGCCGCCCTGGACGGAGACCATGCAGTACATCCGCAAGTCGCCGAAGCGAGCACCGGTGGAGGTGCTGCGGGCCGCGGCCGCGCGCGGCCGGCCGGTGGTGCAGCCCCGCTGCGGCGTCGGCGGACACGACGAGATGCGGACCCTGCTGACGACTCTGGAGCGGCGCGCCCGGCCCGGCATCCTGACCATCACCATCGACTCGTTCACCCGGCTCAAGCAGTTCCGCACCGCGGCCCAGACGTTGCAGCGCGAGCCGGCGGACCTCAACGGCTATCCGCTGGTCACCCACGGCTGGCGGCGCGGCCGGGAACTCAACGAGTCGGTGGACGCCCCGATCGAGGTCCGGCACGGCTCACCCGACCCGCGTGAGCTGTTCGCGGTCTCGCTGGCCTCGGGGTTCACCTCGTTCGAGGGCGGCGGCATCGACTACAACCTGCCGTACTCCAAGGACGTGTCGCTGACCCGGTCCCTGGCGGCGTGGGCGCAGGTCGACCGGCTCTGCGGGTTGCTCGCCGAGGAGGGAGTGATCGTCGACCGGGAACTGTTCGGCACCCTCACCGCCGTGCTGGTGCCCCCGTCGGTGAGCCTGGCGGTCTGCGTCCTAGAGGCGCGCGCGGCGAGCCTGGCCGGGGTGCGCTGCCTGTCCATCGCGTATCCGCAGGGCGGCGAGGTGCACCAGGACATCGCCGCCCTGCGCTCGATCCCGGTGCTGGCCCGCCGGTACCTGCCGGAGAACGTGGAGATCTTCCCGGTCCTGCACGAGTTCATGGGCGTCTTCCCGGCCGACCCGGACGTCGCCGACGCCCTGATCCTGTACGGCGGGCTCACCGCCCGACTCGGCGGCGCCGCCAAAGTGATCAACAAGACGAACCAGGAGGCCCGCGGCATCCCCGACGCGCAGGCCAACGTGGCCGGGATCCGCACCGCCGCGCTGGCCTGCACCGACCTGCTCGACTTCGTACGGGTCGACGAGGCGACGGTCGAGGAGGAGACCTACTGGCTGCAACGCGAGGTCGCCGAACTGGTCGAACCGGTGCTGGCCGCCCCGGACCTTGCGGCGGCGATCGTCGACGCCTTCGCCGACGGACGGCTCGACATTCCGTTCAGTGCCAGCGTGCACGCCCGATCGGAGGTGATCCCCAAGCGGGACGCCACCGGTGCCATCCGCTATCTCAACCCGGGCCGGCTGCCGTTCAGCCGGCCCACCCTGCGCCGCAACGAGCAGTGCCTGCGGGTGGACCGGGCCAGCCTCAGCCGCCGGCTGATCGACGAGATCCGCTCCGACATCAACTTCTTCCTGCACGCGGAGCGACGGTTCCAGGCGGACCGCGCGACGGTCGAGTGCCCCGGCCCGGCCAACACCGGACCGGGTGCCGCCGCGAGTTCGGGAGGTGTCCGATGACCACCGTCCTGCTGGATCCGGACGAGGTGACCCGGGCCGCGCTCGGCGAGGGCGAGGCGGCCACCGCCGGACTGCGCTTCCAGCCCGCGCTGCACCGGCTGGTCCGGGCGATCAACGAGGAGGCGCAGCTCACGCCCGACGGGGCGCGGGTGGCGCGCGACTCGCTGGTGAACGCGCTGCGCGTCCAGCAGCGGCTGGCCGCCCGACAGCGGCCGTCGACGGACCGGCCGCCGGCCGTGACCGTGGTGACCGGACTGCACCGCACCGGGACGACCCTGCTGCAACTGCTGCTCGCCGCGCACCCGCGGGTGCGCGCGCCGCAGCTGTGGGAGCTGCTGGCACCGGCCGCGACGCAGCCGCCCGAGGAACTGGTGGCCGCGGCCGACCGTTACGTGGCGGAGTACCACCGGGCCGCCCCGGCCTTCGCCGCGATCCATCCGCTGCATCCTCGCAAGCCCGAGGAGTGCCACCGGCTGATCGCCAACAGCTTCCACTCCGAGATCTTCGGCCTGCGCTACCACGTGCCCGGATACCTCGACTGGCTGTCCCGCCAGGACCACACCGCGGCGTACGCGTTGCACCGGGAACAGCTCGCCGCGATCGTCGGCTCCGGCGCGGGCCAGCACGTGGTGCTCAAGTGCCCGTTCCACCTGTGGCACGCCGCGGACCTGGCCGGCACCTACCCGCAGGCCCGGGTCGTCCGGCTGCACCGGGATCCGGTGACCACGGTGGCCTCGGTGTGCAGTCTCACCCGGACGGTGCGGGCGGCGCGTTCCCGGCACGTCGACCCGTACCAGATCGGTGCCTTCTGGCTGGACCGCACCGCCGCCGCCCTGCCGGGCCTGCGTGACCCCGAGGCGTTCGCCGGTCTGCCGGTGCTCGACCTGCGCTACCGGGACCTGGTCGCCGACCCGGTGACGGTCCTCGGCCGGGTCTGCGAGTTCGCCGGGTTGCCGTTCGACGCCGCGGCCCAGCACGCGGTGCGGTCGGCGATCCGCACCGCCGCGCACACCGCTCCGGGCCGCCACCAGTACCGACTGAGCGACTACGGGCTCGACGCGGACGGCCTGCGCCGTCGCTTCGCCGACTACCGGGCCGACTACCGACTGTGACCTTGTCCCATCTGGCACGAGCCGACCGCAGAAGGAGAGATGCCGTGACCACCACGACGAACGCCGAGGTTCCCGCGCCGCGCAACCCGCAGCCGACCGCACCGGCGAGCACTCCGATGGAGCTGGCGTTGCAGGAGATCGAGGCGGTGAACTCGGTCGCCGGCGACAACCCGATCAAGATCGGGATCCTGTCGCCGATGAGCCGCCCCGGTGACGCGATGGCCGGCGTACTGGTCTCGCGAGGTGCCCGCCTGGGTGCCGAGTACCTGCGTGAACACGGCGGCGTACTGGGTGGGCGCAACGTCTCGTTCATCGCGTACAACGACATGGCGACCGCCGCGGAGGAGGGTTTCCCGCGCTCCGCCGTCGCGGGCATGGCGAAGCTCGCCATGGTCGACGAGGTGCTCGCCGTGCTGGGCCAGTGGCACCTGCGTACCACCCCGTGGGTGGCGGAGATGTGCGAGAAGATCGGCGTGCCGATGTTCGTCGAGAACGGGCACAGCACGGTGACCCACGGGCGGCGCACGATCTTCCGCACCTACTTCTCAATCGCCGACCGGGTACCGCTGATGATGGACTGCCTGGCCGACATCGGCGCCCGCCGCATCGGCATGATCGCGCCCGACACGGTGTTCGGCAAGACCATGGCCGACACCCTCCAGCAGTACGGCGAGTCGCGGCACGGCATGGAGTTCCTCCGGTTCGACTTCGAGCAGGAGGTCGCGCTCGACTGGCGGGAGCAGCTGCGGCAGATCAAGCAGTGGCAGCCGGACGCGTTCATCAACGGCGGGCTCAACGTCGTCGCCGGCGGTGGCCCGGTCGGCAACAGCTACCACATCCTCCAGCAGGCCATCGAGATCGGTCTGCTGCCCGCGGTGCCGATGATGGTGACCTTCGGTTTCCCGATGCGCTCGCAGGACTACTGGCGGATGGCCGGCGCGGGCGGCAACGGGGTGATGTGGCCGGCCACGAAGTTCCGTCCCTCGTGGTCGGAGATGACGCCGATCGGACGCTGGTTCACCGACCGGTTCATGCAGCGTTACGGCTTCGCGCCGCCGGACACCTGCCTGAGCGCCTTCACCGACGTGACCATCATCGGCCAGGCGTTGCAGGTGGCCGGCACGGACAGCCGCGAGGGCCTGCTCGACGCCCTGGAGTCCACCGAGTTCGACACCTGGCGGGGCCCGCTGCGCTTCGAGCGGGGCGCCGAGCACTGGCACCACAACCCGCCGGAGCTGGTGGTCATGCAGTACCAGACGGTCGGGCAGACCTTCGACGACGCGGCGATCATCTACCCGCCGGCCCTGGCCGACAGCAAGTTCCGGCCCTCAACGGCCGACGGGGAACTGCCGTGACAACCGCCCCGCCGGCGGCGGACCGGGCGTCGCCGACACCGCGCACCGTCGCCGCCACCGTCGTGGACACGCTGCTCGCCCACGGCGTGGACCGGGTCTTCTGCGTCGCCGGGGAGAGCTACCTGGCGGTGCTGGACGAGTTGCACGCCGCGTCGACAGTCGACGTGGTCACCAGCCGGCACGAGGCCTCCGCCGGCTTCGCCGCGGTGGCCGACGCGAAGCTCACCGGACGAGCGGGGGTGTGCCTGGTCAGCCGGGGCCCGGGGGCCACCAACGCGAGCATCGCGGTGCACTCCGCCTGGTACGACGCCACACCGCTGGTCCTGGTGATCGGCCAGGTGCCCCGCTGCGACCTCGGCACCGAGGCGTTCCAGGAGGTCGACTACGCACGCGCCTTCAGCGGGCTGGCCAAGGAGGTGCTGGTGCTGCTGGAGCCGGCCCGCACCGGTGAGTTCGTCGCCCGCGCGTTCCGCACCGCCCAGTCGGGCACCCCGGGCCCGGTCGTGCTGGTGCTGCCCGAGGACGTGCTGGACCTGCCGGATCCGGTCGGCGCGGCACCGACCCGCTGGCAGCCGGGCGCGACCGCGGCCGCCCCGGCCGACCTCGACCGGGTACGGGAGCTGATGCACGGTGCGGAACGTCCCCTGCTGCTGGCCGGCGGCACGCTCGGCGGCGAGGCCGGGCGGCGGGTGTTGGCCGCCGCCGCCCACCGGCATCACCTGCCCGTGCTGACCAGCAACAAGCGGCAGGACCTGTTCGACAACCGGGACCCGTGCTACGCCGGCCACCTGCACAACAACACCCAGGAACGGCAGCGGACCCTGCTCGACCGCGCCGACCTGGTGCTGGCGGTCGGCACCCGACTCGACGACGTGACCACGCTGTCGCGGCGGCTGCCGAGGCCCGGCAACCCCGCACAGGCACTGGTGCACGTCTACCCCGACCCGCAGCGGATCGGCCGCACCCATCCGCCGACGGTCGGGCTGGCCGCCGACCCGGTGCAGTTCCTGCGGCAACTGGCCGATCTCGCACCGGCCGGGGTGGACGCGGGGCGGGTCGGCTGGGTCGACGAGCTGCACCAGCTGGAGGTGGCCAAGGCCCGGTGGGCGCCGCACCCCGCCGACGACGGCCTGGCCTTCGGTGCGCTCGTCGCCGGATTGGACGAACTGACCGGCGGCGACGTGGTGGTCACCCTCGACTCCGGCACCTTCACCAGCTGGCTCTACCGCTACCTGCGGTTGACCGGCGACGCGCGGATGCTCGGCGTCGGTTCCAGCGCCATGGGTTTCGGGGTGCCCGGTGGCGTGGCCGCCGCGCTGCGTACCGGCCGGCCGACGGTGGTGATCGTGGGCGACGGCGGATTCCTGATGACCGGCTCCGAACTGGCCACCGCGGTGAGCCGCCGCCTGCCGTTGATCGTGGTGATCGCCAACAACGGCAGCTACGGCACCATCCGGGCGCACCAGGAGCGGGCGTACCCCGGCCGGGTCATCGCCACCGACCTCGACAATCCCGACTTCGTCGCGCTCGCCCGCGCGTACGGCGCGTTGGGGCTCGCGGTCACCACGGAGCAGGACGTGGAGCCGTGCCTGGCCCGGGCGCTGGCCCACGGCGGGCCGGTGGTGGTCGACGTGCGCACGAGCCTGTCCTGGATCTCGGCGTACCGCCGGCTGAGCGTGAGCGGCCCGGTGAGCATGGAGGTGGGTGTCGGGTGAACCTGCACGAATCACTTACCGAGCTGATCGGTGACACCCCGCTGGTGCGACTGCGCAGCGTGGTGCCGCCCGGCTCGGCCCCGCTCTACGCCAAGGTGGAGTACCTGAACCCGGGCGGTTCGGTGAAGGACCGCATCGCCCTGCGGATGGTGGAGACGGCCGAGGCCGACGGCCTGCTGCGTCCCGGCGGGACCATCGTCGAGCCCACCTCCGGCAACACCGGGGTGGGGCTGGCCATCGTGGCCCAGCAGAAGGGCTACCACTGCGTCTTCACCTGCCCCGACAAGGTGTCCCGCGACAAGATCGACGTGTTGCGGGCGTACGGGGCGGAGGTGGTGGTCTGCCCCGCCGCCGTACGGCCCGAGCACCCGGACTCGTACCGCAGCGTGGCCTCCCGGATAGCCTCCGAGCGGCCCGGCGCGGTACAGCTCAACCAGTACGCCAACCGCAGCAACCCGGAGTCGCATTACCACACCACCGGACCGGAGCTGTGGCGGCAGACCGAGGGCCGACTGACGCACTTCGTCGCCGGGATCGGCACCGGCGGCACGATCTCCGGTGCCGGGCGCTACCTGCGGGAGGTCTCCGGCGGGACGGTACGGATCATCGGCGTCGACCCGGACGGTTCGATCTACTCCGGTGGCACCGGGCGGCCGTACCTGGTCGAAGGGGTGGGTCAGCCGAGCTGTCCGGACTCCTACGACCCGACGGTGGTCGACGAGGTCATCGCGGTCACCGACCAGGAGTCGATCCTGATGACCCGCCGGTTGGCCCGCGAGGACGCCCTGCTCACCGGCGGCTCCGGTGGGATGGCCGCCGCCGCGGCGGTGCGGGTCGCCGCCGCGGCCGGGCCGGAGGCACTCGTCGTCGTGCTGCTACCGGACTCCGGCCGTGGCTACCTGTCCAAGATCTTCAACGACGACTGGCTCGCCGGCCTGGGCCTGTACGACCCACCGACCGACCAGCCGAGGGTGCGCGACGCCGCGACCGGCGGACATCCGCCGCTGATCCGGCCGGACGAGACCCTGGCCAACGCGGCGAAGCTGCTGCGTGACGCCGACACCACGCACCTGCTGGTCAGTGCGGCGGCGCCGCCGCTGCGGCTGGCGGAGATCCTGGGGTGCGTCACCGAGGCGACGCTCGCCGGTGCGTACGCCGCCGGTGCCGGTGCCGACGACCTGGTCGGCGATCACCTGAGCCCGCCGCCGCCGCAGGTCGGCGCCGGCACGCCGTTGCCGGACGTGGTTCCGATGCTGTCCGAGCCGTCGACCGCCGTGCTGGTGGTCGACGGAGGACTCCCGCGTTGCCTGCTGACCGCCCGCTGCCTGGTCGCGTACCTGGGCGAGGGTGGGGGCGCGAGCGGGTCCGCACCATCATCGCGGGGGAAGCCGTGAACGCTGTCATCGAGTACGTGGACCCGATCGAGGGGTTCCGGGGGTGGCTGGTCTACGACGGGCTGGACTGCCGGCTGGCCGCCGGTGGTTGCCGGGTGAAACCCGGGCTGACCGCGGCGGAGCTGGGCGAACTGGCCTCCCGGATGACCCTCAAGGAGCGGCTGCTGGGCATCAACGTCGACGGCGCGAAATGCGGCATCGACTACGACCCGAGGGCACCGGGCAAGGCGGCGGCGCTGCGCCGCTTCCTGCGCTTCCTGCGCGGGCAGCTGATGACCCGGTTCAGCATGGGCTGCGACATGGGCACCCAGTGGGACGAGTTGGAACAGCTCGCCCTGCTGGAGGGCATCCCGTCGATCAAGTACGCCGTCCGGGGCGCCCAGGAGTTCAGTGAGGCGGAGTTCGTCGCGCGGATGGGCCTGCTCGACCAGCACGTCGGCGCGCTGACCCTGGCCGAGCGCCGCGCCGGGCACGCCCTGGCCCAGGCGGCGGTGATGGCCGCCCGCGCCAGTGCCCTGCCGGGTCCGCTCTCCTGCACCCTGCAGGGGTTCGGCAACCTGGGACGCGCGGCGGCGTACACCCTGGCGCAGGAGGGCGTACGGATCACCGGGATCGCCGACGAGTACGGCTGCGTCGCCGACCCGCGCGGACTTGACGTCGCCGCGATGCTGGCCGAGCCGGCCGGCACCCCGGTGTCGCAAATGGCTCGACACGTCCGACGGATGCCGGCGGCCGCGCTGCTCGACCTCCCCACCGACCTGGTCCTGCTCGCCGCCGGCGCCGACGGGCTGCCGGCGGAGCGGGCCGAACGGCTGCCGGCACCGGTGGTGGTGGTCGGTGCCAACTGCGGGCTCAGCCCGCAGGCGGAGCACGCGCTGCACCGGGCGGGAGTGCTCGTGGTGCCCGACTTCGTCGGCGGCATCGGCGGCTCAGCCTCGATGGAGGCGCTGTTCGGGCCCACCCGCTGTCCGAGCCCGCGCGGGGTGCTCGACGGCGTGACGGAGCTGATGCGTCAGCTCGTTGACCATCTCACCGACGAGGCCCGCCGCCGGGGCCTGCCGCTGCGCCAGGTGGCGTACGACACGGCCGCCGCCGCCCGCGTGACCCCCGACCAGCCGCCGTACGGCACCAGCCCCTTCCTCACCCGACCACTGACCGCGACCAGCCGACCCGTTCGTCGCTGAACCACGGAGGCACCGATGTCCGTCACCCACGCCCATTCGGTCGAGACCTGCCGCCACGAGCGGGGCCACATCACCGACTCCCGCTTCTACGGCAACCGCTACGCGACCGCCGCCAGCCGGCGGATCTACTGCGACGTCTGTCGCAAACAGCGCTGGCTCGACATCGAGGCGGCGCTGGCCCAGGCGCAGGGTGAGCTGGGCATGATCCCCGCCAGGGCGGTCGAGGGCATCGTGTCGGCGGCCCGGCTGGACCACATCGACCTGGACGCGGTGCAGCAGGAGATCGAACGCTCCGGGCACTCGCTGGTCGGCCTGCTGCGGGTGTTCCAGGCGGCCTGCCCGGACGGCACCGGGGAGTTCATCCACTTCGGCGCCACCACGCAGGACATCCAGGACACCGGGCAGTCGCTGGAGATCCGCGACACCCTCGACGAGATCGACCGGGAGCTGACGGAGATTCTCGGCTGCCTCGTGGAGCTGGCCGAGGAACACGCCGAGACGGTGGCGGTGGGACGCACCCACGCCCGCGCGGCGCTGCCGATGAGTTTCGGCCTCAAGGCCGCCAGCTGGATCGACGAGATCCTGCGGCACACCGAGCGGCTGGCGACCGTCCGGTCCCGGGTGGTGGTGGCCCAGCTGTTCGGCGGTGCCGGGACCATGGCCGGCTTCGGCACCGAGGGCATCGGGTTGCTGGAGCGTTTCGCCGCGCGGCTCGGTCTGGGCGTACCGACGATCGGCTGGCACGTGGCCCGCGACCGGGTGGTGGAGTTCGTCACCACCCTGGCCATGGTGGCCGGCACCCTGGGCCGGGTGGCCGACGAGATCCGCACCATCGGCCGGCCCGAGTTCGGCGAGGTCACCGAGCCGTGGCGGTACGGCAAGGTCGGGTCGAGCACCATGCCGCACAAGCGCAACCCGGAGCGGTGCGAGCAGGTGGTGGTGATGGCGAAGCTCGCCGCCGCCCAGGCGGGCATCGCGTACGGCGGGATGATCGGTGACCACGAGCGGGACTCGCGGGCGCTGCGGGTGGAGTGGGCGTGCGTACCGGACGTGTCCCACTACACCCTGGCCGCCTGCGAGATCACCCGGGAGCTGGTCAGCGGCCTCACCGTCAACGTCGACCGGCTGCGGGAGAACACCCGGGTCGTCGCCGACCAGCTCGCCTCCGAGCGGCTGATGCTCGCCCTCGGCGCGCATGTGGGCAAACAGACCGCCCACGAGCGCGTCTACGAACTCAGCCAGCAGGCCCACGACGCCGGTGGCTCGCTGCGGGAGTCCCTGGACGGCTGCGCCGAGCTACGCCGCCTGCTGCCCGACCACGAAGTCGAGGTGATCTTCGATCCGGCCCGCTACCTCGGTGCGTCGACCGACCTGACCCATCGTGCCGTGGCGGAGGCGCGCAAGTGGCTGGCAGGCCGCGGGTGACCGGTGCACGACGACACGACCGGCCGACGCGCCGGCGAGCCGGCGGCGGACCCCACCGGGGGCCCGTCCGGCGGCCGCCGGCCGGTCCCGGGTCAGCCCCGGCCCATCAACGCGCCACCGTTGATCTGGATGATCTGGCCGGTGACGAAACCCGCCGTGGCACCGGCGAGGTAGCCGACCAGGCCGGCGACGTCGGCCACCGTGCCGCCGCGACCGACCGGCGCCTGCGCCGAACGCTGCCGGTGGAACTCCGGTGTCATCCGGTCCCGGTAGAACTCGGTGCCGCCCACGTAGCCGGGCGCGACGACGTTCACCGTGATGCCCGCGCCGGCCAGCCGCGCGGCCAGTTCCGTGGACCACGGGTGCAGCGCCGCCTTGGCGGCCCCGTAGGAGGCGTTGCCGCGGAAGGCCGCGATGGAGGTCACCGTGACGATCCGCCCACCCGGGCGTCGCAGGGCGGGCAGCAGCGCCTGGGTCAGCAGCACCACCGGCAACACGTTGCCACCGAGGTTGCGCAGGTACTGCTCGCGCAGGGTGGACAGATCCTCGGCGGGCTGCGGCGCGAAGTTGCCCCCGGCATTGTTGACCAGCACGTCGACCGTACGGTCCCCGGCGGTGATCTCGTCGGCGGCCCGGCGTACCTCGTCGGGTTCGCACAGGTCGGCGACCACCGCCCGGACCAGACGGTGCTCGCCGGACAACTCCTCGGCGGTGCGTCGCAGCACCTCGGCGCGCCGGCCGAGCAGCACCACCTCGTGCTCCGCGGCCAGTTCCTCGGCGATCGCCCGCCCGATCCCGGTGCCACCTCCGGAAACCACGGCCAGCTTCGGCACGCCCATCACCCCTCTCGGTCATCGATGCCCGGCAGTATCCACCACTTCAGTCCGACGGGAGCAGCCGCGTGAGCGCGCACGACCACCACAGCGATCCGCTGCCCGACACGGCGCAGGGCATCCTGGCCGAGGACCGGGCCCACATGTTCTACTCCTGGTCCGCGCAGCGACAACTGTCGCCGATGCCGGTGGCGCGGGCGCTCGGCTCGTACTTCTGGGACTACGACGGCAACCGCTACCTCGACTTCGCCTCCCAGTTCGTGCACGTCAACATCGGTCACCAGCACCCGAAGGTGGTGGCGGCGATCCAGCGCCAGGCCGAACGGCTGTGCACGGTCAGCCCGGCGTTCGGCAACGACCAGCGGGCGCGGGCGGCCCGGCTGATCGCCGAACGGGCACCGGGCGACCTCGACCGGGTGCTGTTCACCAACGGTGGCACCGACGCGGTGGAACACGCCGTACGGATGGCCCGCCTGGTCACCGGGCGGCCGAAGGTGCTCGCCGCGTACCGCTCCTATCACGGCGGGTCACACCTGACGCTGCACATGACCGGCGACCCGCGTCGCTGGCCGATCGACACCGGCGCGGCCGGCGTGGTCCACTTCTTCGGCCCCTACCTGTACCGCAGCGCGTTCCACGCGCGCACCGAACCGGAGGAGGCCCAGCGGGCGCTGGCCCACCTCGAGCAGGTGATCGCGTTGGAAGGGCCGGGCACCGTCGCCGCCGTGATCCTGGAACCGGTGGTCGGCACCAACGGTGTGCTGGTGCCGCCGGAGGGCTACCTGGCCGGCGTACGCGAGCTGTGTGACCGGCACGGCATCCTGCTGATCGCCGACGAGGTGATGGCGGGCTTCGGCCGGACCGGACGCTGGTTCGCGGTGCAGAACTGGGACGTCGTACCCGACCTCATCACCTTCGCGAAGGGGGTGAACTCCGGCTACGTCCCGCTCGGCGGGGTGCTGATGGGTCCGCGCGTGTTCGACGCCTTCGCCGACCGGCCCTACCCCGGCGGCCTGACCTACTCCGGCCACCCGCTGGCCTGCGCCGCCGCGGTGGCCGCCATCACGGCGATGAGCGAGGAAGGGATCGTCGAGAACGCCGCCCACCTCGGTGCCGAGGTACTCGGCCCCGGTCTGCGGGAGCTGTCCGAACGCCACCCGGTCATCGGTGAGGTACGCGGACTGGGCGTGTTCTGGGCGCTGGAGCTGGTGCGGGACCGGGGCACCCGCGAGATGCTGCCGCCGCTGGGGACGCCCGGCGGTCCGATGGACGAGCTGGCCGCGGCCTGCCGTAAGCGCGGCCTCTGGCCGTTCCTGCACACCAACCGGATCCACGTCGTGCCGCCGTGCACCTCGACCGAGCGGGAGATCCGCGAGGGCCTGGACATCCTCGACGAGGCGTTGTCCGTCATAGGCAGCCACTACCGATGACCTCCGAACCGATCCGACAGTCGTCACCGCAGTCCGTGCCGAGGAGCGAGATGAACCAGCACGCCCAACGCCTCTCCACTCTGACCGCCGAGCAGCGCGCCCTGTTGCTGAAGCAGGTCGGTGCGCAGTTGACCGAACGCCAACGTCCGTCCACCCGGATTCCCCGCCGGGTCGGGGACGCGGACCGGGCGCCCGTGTCCTACCTGCAGGAACAGCTGTGGTTCCTCGACCAGTTGGTGCCGGGACAGTCCACGTACAACGTGCCGTCGGTGTTCCGGTTGCAGGGGCCGTTGGACCTGACGGCCCTGCGTCGCGCGCTGGCCGACATCGTCGATCGGCACGAGGCGCTCCGGACCACCATCCGGGCCGAGAACGGCGAACCGTACCAGCACATCGCCAAGCCGGGGGAGCAGCCGCACCACCTGGTGGTGGACGACCTCAGCGACGTCGCGGACCCGGCGGTGCGGTTGGCGGATGCGCAGCGGCGGGTGCAGGAGGAGATCCGGCGACCGTTCGACCTGGCGGAGGGGCCGCTGTTCCGCTCGCTGCTGGTCCGCCTCGACGACGCCGACCACCTGCTCGCCGTCACCATGCACCACATCGCCTCCGACGGCTGGTCGCAGGCGGTGCTCACCAACGAGCTGTCCGAGCTGTACGCGGCCCACCACACCGGCCGCCCACCGGCGCTGGCACCGCTGCCCGTGCAGTACGGCGACTACGCGGCCTGGCAGCGCAACCAGCTCAGCGACGAGGTCTTCACCGACCAGCTCGACCACTGGCAGCAGCGGCTGAGCGGGTTGCCCACCCTGGAACTGCCCACCGACCGACCGCGACCGGCCACGATGTCGTACCGCAGCGCCGCGGTGTCCCGCACCCTCGACGGGGATCTGCTGCACCGGCTGCGTCAGCTCTCCGCCCGCAACAACGCCACCCTGTTCATGACGCTGATGACGGCGTACCAGGCGGTGCTGGCCCGCTACAGCGGACAGGACGAGATCGTCGTCGGCACCACCACCACCGGCCGGGAGCCGGCCGAGCTGGAGCCCCTCATCGGCTACTTCGTCAACATGGTGGTGCTGCGGACCGAGGTCGCCGACGACCCGACCTTCGGCGAACTGCTGACCCGGGTGCGCGGCGTGGTGCTGGAGGCGTGGAAGCACCAGCAGGTGCCGTTCGAGAAGGTCGTCGAGCGGATCCAGCCGGTCCGCGACCCCTCGCGGAACCCGCTGTTCCAGGTGGGCCTGCAACTGCTGGGCAGCGCCACCCAGAGCACCGAGCCGAACCTGCCCGGGCTCACCGTCACCTCGCTTGACGCCAACCCGGGCGGGCACCCGTTCGACCTGTCGATCACCTGCACCGAGAGCCCCGACCAGCTGCGGCTGGTCGCCGACTACTCGGTCGACCTGTTCGACGAGCCGCGGATGGCGCGGCTGCTGCGGCACCTGGAACGGGTGTTGCGGACCGCCGTCGACGCCCCCGACACCCCGCTGTCGGCGCTGCCGTTGCTCGACGAGGAGGAGCGGACGCTGCTGCTGCACACCTGGCAGGGACCGCAGGGGGAGCGCGCCCGCGAACCGGTGCACGTGCAGATCGCGCGGCTGGCCGCCGAACGACCCGACCTGGTGGCGGCCACCCTGCACGGTGCCGAGCTGACCTACGGCGAGCTGGATCGCCGCGCCGGGGTGCTGGCGCACCGTTTCCGGGCGCTCGGCGTGGGCCGGGACGACATCGTGGCGTTGCTGCTGGAACGGGGCTTCGACCTGATCGTCGGTATGGTCGCCGCGCAGAAGGCCGGCGGCGCGTTCGTGGTGATGGACCCGGGCCACCCGGTACGCCGCATCGAGTTCATCCTCGAAGACACCGCGGCCAAGGCGGTGGTCACCCGCAGCGCGCTGGCCGACCGGCTGCCCGAGGGTGCCGCCGCCACGCCGGTGCTCGTCGACACGGAGTGGGACGAGTTGTCGGCGGCGGCCGCCGGTGCGGCGCCGCTCGACGAACTGGCCGACGAGAACTCGCTGGCCTACGTGCTCTACACCTCGGGCTCGACCGGCAAACCCAAGGGCGTGATGATCGAGCATCACGCACTGAACACGTTCCTGCTCTGGCTCGGCAACATCTTCGACTTCGGCCCCGGCGACCGGTTGCTGCAACACATGGCGCCCATCTTCGACTTCGCCGAGGGCGAGATCTTCACCGCGCTGACCCGTGGCGTGACGATGGTCTTCGTACCGGAGGAACACCGCACCGACCCGGACGTGATCGGGCAGCTGCTGGTCTCGGAGAGGATCACCTACATCGGCGGACCGCCGGCCATCCTGGGCCGCATCCCGCCGGGCAGCTACCCCGACCTCAAGTACATGATCGCCGGAGGTGAGGCGGTCACGGGTGATCTCATCAACCGCTGGAACACCCCGGGTCGCCGGTTCATCAACGGGTACGGACCGACCGAGGCCGCCGTCGGCTGCATCTTCTACGAGTGCGAGCACCGCACCTGGATCGGCCAACCGCCGATCGGGCGGGCCATGCCCAACCGGGTCGCCTACGTGCTCGACCGGTGGAACAACCTGCAACCGGTGGGGGTGCCCGGTGAGGTGATCACCGGCGGTGAGGGTCTCGCCCGGGGCTACCTCAACCGGCCGGAGTTGACCGCCGAGAAGTTCATCGACAACCCGTACCGGCCGGGGGAGCGGATGTACCGCACCGGCGACCTGGGCGTGTGGACCGAGGACGGGCAGATCCAGTTCCTCGGCCGAATCGACACCCAGGTCAAGCTCAACGGGCTGCGCATCGAGCTGGAGGAGATCGAGTCGACGCTCACCGCCCATCCCGGCGTCGCCGAGGCGGCGGTGGCGCTGCGCGAGGACAGCCCCGGCAGCAAGCGGCTGGTCGGCTACGTGGTCCCGGCCGGCGCGGCGGCACCACCGACCGAGGAACTGCGCGAGCACCTGCTCGCCGACCTGCCGCCGTACATGGTGCCGCACGTCTTCGTGGCCCTGGACGTACTGCCGCTGACAAGCGTCGGCAAGGTGGACCGCAACAGGCTTCCGGTTCCCGAGGAGACCGGGTCGGCCGAGGTGGAGCTGGTCGCACCGCGCACCCCGGAGGAGGAACGGGTCGCTGAGATCTTCGCCGCGGTGCTCGGTGTCGAGCGGGTCGGCGCCGACGCGAACTTCTTCGAGCTGGGCGGCAACTCGCTGATGGCGGCCCGGGTGCTGTCCCGGATCGCCGAACTCGGCGGGGCCAGCGCGACCATGCGGGACTTCTACACCAAGCCGCGGGTCAGCGAGATCGCGCAGCTGCTCGCCGGCACACCGTCGAGCACCGACACCGCGACCCCGACCGACGCGGCACCGGTGGCCGACCAGACCCGGGCCCGGTTGGAGCAGGAGATCGCCGACCTGGAACAGCGGCTCCGGGCCGCGCGGGCGGCCCTCGCCGGGCAGGACGGTCCGGTGTCCGGCGGGCACGAGGGACAACGGCTGCCGCTGTCACCGACGCAGGAGCAGCTCTGGTTCCTCGAACAGCTCGCACCCGGCCAGCCGACCTACCACATCCCGGTGCCGGTACGGCTCACCGGACCGCTCGACGTCGACCTGCTCGGTCGGGCGCTGACCGCCGTGGTGGCCCGCCACGAGGCGCTGCGCACCACGTTCGGCACCGACGACGACACCCCGTACCAACTGGTGTCACCCGTCGGTGAGGTGCCGCTGCCGGTGCACGAGCTGGACGCGACGGCAGCCGACGACCGGGAGCAGGCGCTCCGCGTCGAGCTGGAACGCGACGCCACCGAACCGTTCGACCTGGGTCGCGACCTGATGTTGCGGGCCCGGCTGATCCGCCTTGACGGCCAGGAGCACGTGCTCAGCATGGTGTTGCACCACATCTGCGCCGACGGCTGGTCGGCCGGGCTGCTGGTGCGTGATCTCGCCGAGCTGTACGACGCGTTGCGGCACGACCGGCAGCCGCAGCTGCCCGCCCTGCGGTTGCAGTACGCCGACCACGCGCTGGCGCAGCGCCGGCAGCTCGACGCCGGTGACCTGGAGTCGCAGTTGGCGTACTGGGCGCGGCAACTGGCCGACGCGCCCACCCTGGACCTGCCCAGCGACCGGCCCCGCCCGGCCACGGCCACCAACCGTGGCGCCCTGCTGGTGCGTCGGATGCCCGCCGACGTGCTGGAGGGCCTGCGCCGGGTGGCCCAACAGGAGCAGGCCAGCACGTACGCGGTGCTGCTCGCCGGCTTCAAGACGGTGCTGATGCGCTACACCGGCGTCGACGACGTGGTGGTCGGCACCGCCGGTGCCGGTCGCGGCCGTCCGGAGCTGGAGGATCTGGTCGGTTTCTTCGTCAACATGCTGGCCCTGCGTACCGACCTCTCCGGCGACCCGAGCTTCGGTGAGGCGGTCCGCCGCACCATGGGCACCCTGCTGGCCGCCTGGGACCACCAGGACGCGCCGTTCGAGCGGGTCGTCGGGCGGCTCGGTCGACGCCGCGACGCCAGCCGCAACCCGGTCTTCCAGGTCTCCATCGACCTGCTCAGCGGCGACCTGGTGGACTTCCGGTTCCCCGGGCTGGCCGCCGAGTTCCTCGACGTCGATCCCGGCGTCTCCCGCTTCGACATGGCGATCAACGCGTACGAGGAGACCGACGGCATCACCTTCCGGATCGAGTACGCCACGGATCTGTTCGACACCGCCCGGATCGAGGCGATGTTCGGCCACCTGGAGCGGGTTCTGCGGGCCGCGGTGGCGGCACCGCAGACGCCGCTGTCGGCCCTGCCACTGCTCGACGACACCGAGCGAACCGAACTGCTGGCGCTGGCCCAGGGGGAGCGACGACCCCACCGGCCGGCGACCCTGCCGGAGCTGTTCGCGGCGAGCGTGGCCCGCACCCCGCAGGCCACCGCGGTCATCGCCGCCGAGGGCACGCTGAGCTACGCCGAACTCGACGAGCGCAGCCGTCGGCTCGGCGCGCGGCTGCGCGCCGCCGGGGTGGGCACCGGGGACGTCGTGCCGGTGCTGCTGGAGCGCGGCCTCGCGGAGGTGGTGAGCGTGCTGGCCGTGCTGCGGGCCGGTGCCGCGTACGCTCCGATGGACCCGGCCGCGCCGCCGAGCCGGCTGGCCTTCCAGGTAGGCGACACCGGTGCCCGGGTGGTGGTGGGCGACCCGGCGCGGCTCGGCACCGTGGCCGGGGTGACCATCGTGGACCCGGCGGCGGAGCTGCCGGAGGCGGCCGACGAGCCGTGGCTGGCCGAGCTGACCCCCGCTTCGCTGGCGTACGTGCTGTACACCTCCGGTTCCACCGGCGAGCCCAAGGGCGTGCTCATCGAGCACGGCATGGTCGCCGGCTACCTGGAGTGGATGGTGCCGGACTTCGGCATCGAGCCACGGTCCCGGATGATGCACTGCTGCGCGCCGGTGTTCGACCTGGCCGTCGGTGAACTGTTCGGTGCCCTCACCGCCGGTGCGACCGTGGTGGTGGCCGGTCACGACGACGTGCACCGCCCGGGTGCGTTGACCGCGCTGGCCCGCGAGACCGGCGCGACGCACATCTTCACCACTCCCACCGTGCTGGGTCTGCTCGATCCGGCCGAACTGCCGCAACTGCGGTCGGTGATGATGGCCGGCGAGCCGGCGCCGCCGTCGCTGGTGGCCGCCTGGCACGTCGACGGTCGGCGGGTGCTCAACCTGTACGGTCCGGCCGAGGCCACGGTGGGCTGCACCTGGTACGAGTGCCCGGCCGGCACCGCACCCGCGGCGACGGTACCGATCGGTCGTCCGATGCCGAACCGGCGGGTGTACGTCGTCGACGACAGCGGCGACCTGGCGCCGGTCGGTGTGCCCGGTGAGCTGGTCGTCGCCGGCAACGGGGTGGCGCGTGGCTATCTCGACCGACCCGAGCTGACCGACTCGGCGTTCGGCGCCGACGAGCGGGCCGGGGAGGGACGGGCGTACCGCACCGGTGACCTGGCCCGGTGGAACCGGGACGGCCAGTTGGAGTTCCTCGGCCGCCGCGACGGGCAGGTCAAGCTGCGTGGGCTGCGGGTCGAGCTGGGTGAGGTCGAGCATGCCCTGCGCACGGCGGCCGGCGTGTCCGGAGCCGCCGCGGCGGTGCACGGCACGGGCGCCGAGGCGGTCCTGGTCGGGTACGTGGTCGGCGAGCTGTCTGACGACGACGCGGAGGCCCTGCGGACGACGCTCGCCGGGAAGCTGCCCGGGTACATGGTGCCCAACGTGGTGCTGCGCCTGCCGCAGCTGCCGCTGACCCGCACCGGCAAGGTGGACCGCAAGCGGTTGCCCGCGCCCGAGTCCGGTGCCGGGCAGGCGGCGTACGTGCCGCCCGGCACCGACGACGAGCGGCTCATCGCCGGGGTCTTCGCCGACCTGCTCGGTCTGGAACGGGCCGGCCGCGAGGACGAGTTCTTCCTCAGCGGCGGCAACTCGCTGCAGGCGATCCGGGCGGTGGGCCGGCTCAACGACGCACTCGGTGTGCCGCTGACCGTGCGGGACTTCTACGCGGCACCGACCGTCGCGGCCCTGGCCGAGCTGGCCGGACGCCGACGGGCCGCCGAGCAGGCGGCGCAGTGGCAACTGCTCGACGAGATCGAGCAGCTCAGCGACGACGAGGTGGAACGGCTGCTGGCGGCGGACTGATCGCCGGTCGCGTCCGCGGGCCCCGCCGCCGTGCGCGGCGGGGCCGGCGGTGTCCTGAAAGGAGTGAGATGTCCGACGAGACCTTCGACGGCAGGGTAGCCCGACTGGACGAGCGCCGGCGGCTGCTGCTGGAACGGATGCGGCAACAGCGCCGGCAGCCACCGGCGACGATCGGCGCCCGCCCGGCCGGCGACGAGCGGGTGCCGCTGTCGCGGGCCCAGGAACAGTTGTGGTTCCTCGCCCAGCTCGCGCCGGCCGAGCCGACGTACAACCTGGTGCAGGCCTCGTACCTGACCGGCGAGGTGGACCCCGCCGCGCTGCGGCGGGCGTTGGACGGCGTGGTCGCCCGGCACGAGGCGTTGCGCACGGTCGTGGAGAGCGTCGACGGCGTGGCGTACCAGCGGGTGCTGCCGCCGGGGCCGGCCAGCCTGGTCGTCGACGACGTGTCCCGGCTGCCCGAGCAGCAGCGTCGGCCGGCGGCGCTCACCCTGCTCCAGCAGCAGGAGGTGCACCGCCCGTTCGACCTGGCCACCGGCCCGCTGTTCCGGGCCCGGCTGGTCCGGCTCGGTCCCACCGAGCACGCTCTCGCCGTCGCGGCGCACCACATCGTGGTCGACGGCTGGTCGATGGGCCTGATCCTGCGGGAACTGGCCGCCGCGTACGACGCCCACCGGCACGGCACGCGAGCGCGGCTGGACCCGCCCGCCCTCCAGTACCCGGACTTCGCCCGCTGGCAGCATCAGCAGCTGGCCACCGCCGAACTGGACAACCACCTGAGGTACTGGGCGCAGCGGCTGGCCGACCTGCCCACCCTGGAACTGCCGGCCGATCGACCCCGGCCGACCACCGCGTCGTTCCGGGGTGCGCTGCTGGAGCAACCACTGGATCCGCAGCTGCACGCCGGGGTGCAGGCGTTGGCCAAGGAAACCGGCGCGAGCCCGTTCATGGTGCTGGTGGCGGCCTTCGCGGCGATGCTCGCCCGCTACACCGGCACCGACGACCTGGCCGTCGGCACCACCTTCAGCGGGCGCAGTCGCCCGGAGCTGGAGAGTGTGGTCGGGTTCTTCGCCAACATGGGGGTGCTGCGTCTGGACACCTCGGGCGACCCCACTTTCGCCACCCTGGTCGATCGGGCCCGGGACACCTGCCTGGGCGCGTGGGAGCACCAGGACGCCCCGTTCGAGCGGGTGGTGCAGCGACTCGCCCCACCCCGCGACCCGGGCCGCAACCCGCTGTTCCAGGTTGCCGTGCAGCTGCTGGACGGCTCCACCTGGGGCGGACCGACGCTGCCCGGCACCGACAGCACCCCGGTCGACCTGCGGCTGGACCGGTCCCGCTTCGACATGATGGTCAGCCTCGTCGACCACGGCGACCGGTACTCGGTGCTCACCGAGTACTCCACCGACCTGTTCGACGCCCGGCGGGTACGCGCCATGCTCGACCACGTCGCCCGGCTGCTCGACGCGGGCCTGGCCGACCCGGCTACGACGCTGTCGCGGTTGCCGATGCTCGACCCCGCCGAACGCGAGCGGGTCCTGGCCCTCGGCGCGGGCGAACGACGTGACGTGGCCCCGGCCACCGTCCACCAGCTGGTCCGGGCGCAGGCCGAACGCAACCCCGACGCGGTGGCCGTCCGGCACGGCGATCACGAGCTGACCTACCGGGAGCTGCTGGACCGGGCCGCGCGGCGGGCGGCCGGCCTGCGCGACGCGGGCCTGCGACCCGGCGACCGGGTGCCGGCGCTGCTGGACCGGGGCGTCGACGAGGTGCTGACGCCGCTGGCGATCTGGCACGCCGGTGGGGTGTACGTGCCGCTGGACACCGCCGCCCCGCCGAACCGGCTGCGCCGGATCCTGACCAACTGTGCCGCCCGGCTCGTGCTCACCCGCACCGAGCACGCCGCCGGGGTGCCGGAGGGCCCGTGGCGGACCCTCCTGCTCGACACCGGCGACCTGGACTCCGCCGCCGGTCTCGCCCCGGAGCCGTCCACCGGCCCGGACGACCTGGCGTACGTGCTGCACACCTCGGGCACGACGGGTGACCCGAAGGGTGTCCAGCTGCCGCACCGGGGTTTCGTCACCTACCTGGACTGGATGCGCGACCAGTGGCGCTGCGGGCCCGGTGACCGGGTGTTGCACGGCTGCGCGCCGGTGTTCGACCTGGCGGCGGGTGAGGTGCTGGCGGCGCTCACCTCCGGTGCCACGGTGGTGGTGATCGGCAAGGACCGGTTGCTCTCGCCGGGCGGTCTCGCCGAGGTCCTGGCGTCCGAACGGATCACGCACCTGTTCCTGACCCCGACCACGCTCGGTCTGGTCGAGGACGACACCGACCGGTTCGACGCGTTGCGGGAGGTGCTGGTCGGTGGCGAGGTCTGCCCCGCCGACCTGGTGACCCGGTGGGCGCGCCCGGGGCGGCGTCGGTTCGTCAACCTGTACGGCCCGACCGAGGCCACCGTGGGCTGCCTCGCCCACGACTGCACGGACTGGTCGGCAGCCACCCCACCGCCGATCGGCGCGACGATGCCGAACCGCCGCACCTACCTGGTCGACCGCTGGGACAACCCGGTGCCGGTCGGGGTGCCGGGGGAGGTCCTGGTCGGTGGCGCGGCGCTGAGCACCGGCTACCTCAACGACGACGAGCTGACCGGACGCCGGTTCACCGCGGATCCGTTCGATCCGCAGGGACGGGTCTACCGCACCGGCGATCGTGGTCACTGGGACGCGCAGGGCCGGCTGCACTTCGGCGGCCGGCTGGACGGCCAGGTCAAGTTGCGCGGCCTACGCGTCGAACTCGACGAGATCGAGGCACTGCTGAGCCGGCACTCCGGGGTGGCCCGCGCCGCCGTGACCGTGGTCCGCGACGGCAACGGGGTGCAGCGCCTCGTCGGGTACGTGGTGAACGCCGCCGAGCCGGCCAGCGACGCGGACCTGCGCACGCACCTGAGCACGGAGCTGCCCGCCCACCTGGTGCCCGGCCGGTTCGTCCGACTGCCCGCCCTGCCGTTGACCACCAGCGGCAAGGTCAACCGGCGGGCGCTGCCGGCACCGGAGGCGGCGGACACCGACGACACCGGCGCGGCCCCCACCACCGGTGCCGAGCGCCAGGTCGCGGAGATCTTCGCGGAGGTGCTGGGGGTGGCGCGGGTGGGCGCGGAGACGTCCTTCTTCGACCTCGGTGGGCACTCGTTGCAGGCGGCGCACGTGCTGGCCCGCATCGCCGGACGGATCGGCACGTCGGTGTCGCTCAAGCAGTTCTACGCCACCCCGACCGTCCGGGCGGTGGCCCGGTTCGTCGAGCACGGGCCGGTGGTGGACGCCTCGCCACTCGTCACGCTCAAGGCCACCGGTTCGCGGCCCCGGCTCTACTGCCCGCACGCGGTCTCCGGCTCGCCGTACTGGTACCTGCCGCTGAGCCGGGCCCTGCATCCGGAGCAGCCGGTGGACGGCTTCGAGGCGCCGGGACTGGAGGGCGGCATCGAGCCGGTCGACGACCTGGTGACGCTCGCCGGGCGGTACGTCGCCGCGCTGCGCGAGCGGCAGCCGCACGGGCCGTACCTGCTCGCCGGCTGGTCGATGGGGGGCTTCCTCTGCTTCGAGATGGCCCGGCAGCTCGCCGCCGTGGGTGCCGCACCGGACCTCGTGGTGATGATCGACTCCAATGAGCCCGGCCCGTTGCCGCTGCCGAGCGAGCGACAGGTGATGGAGACCTTCGTCGCCGACCTGGCCGGGCTCTCCGCGGCACCGGCACCGCCGCTGGACGCCGAGGTGGTCGACGCGGCCGACCCGATCGCGGCGCTCACCGGGTTCCTGGTCCGGCACGGACTGATCCCGTCGGACGTGCGGGCCGACTTCGTCGCCAACCGGTACGCGGTGTTCCGCGCCAACATGCGGGCCATCTACGGCTACCAGCCGGCACCGTACGCCGGCCGGACGGTGCTGGTGCAGGCGGAGCGGGAGGCCAGCCGCGCGGCGTGGCGCCGGTGGAGTCCGGCGATGGAGGTGGTGACGCTGCCGGGCGACCACTACTCGATGTGGTCCCCGCAGCACCTGCCCGCGCTGGCAGCCCTCATCGACGGCCAGGTGGCACGGGTGCTCGACCTCGGCTGACCGGCACCGGGGCCCGCCCAGACCATCGGCTGGGCGGGCCCCGGGCGAGCATCGTCACCGGCGGCGAGCCCGGTCACCTCGGTGCGGAACGCGCTCCGGTCGGCGCGGACGACTCCTCGACCGGGCCCGTTGCCGGCTCGACCTCGACCTCACCGGGAGGTGCGTTGCCCGGCGCCGCCACGGCCTCGACCTGCTCGGCGGCGTCGCCGTTCGGCGCCGGCCCGGCCGACACCCGGGTGGACAGCCGCCAGGTCCGGTAGGCCAGCAGGAATCCCAGCATCAGCAGACCGGCGTCGACCCAGAGGCTGCGGCTCAACCCCAGCGCGGAACGGCTCGGGTCGTTCTCGGCGGTCGCCAGGTAGACGCCGCCGACGACGACCACGCTCACCACGCTGGCCAGCAGCGTTCCGGTCGAGACCAGGGCGGACAGGGCGGCGGCGTAGCGGGGGCCCACGGTCGCGGCCGTCTGCTCCACGAGCGTGCTGAAACCGGCCGCCATCCCCGCGCCGGCGAGCAGCAGCAGCGCCGACACCACCGCGATCGGCCAGCCGCCGGCCACCACGACCGCGAGTGCGGCCAGGGCCAGGGCGAACACCAGCAGGCCGGCGACCGGTAGCGGGCGGTGGAAACGTTTCGGCAGCCGCGTCCAGGTGAGGCTGACGGCCGCGAAACCCACGGGGTACGGGATGAACATCAACCCGGCCTGCAACGGTGTGTAGCCCAGCCCGTTCTGCACGTGCAGGGTGAGCGGAAACAGCACCCCGGCGAAGGCGAAGTTGAGGATGCAGCAGGCAAGCAGTCCCGACTTGACGCCTCGCGGTCGCAGCGCGTCGATCTCCAGCACGGGTTGTCCGCCCCGGGCGCCCAGCCGCAGCTCGTACCGGACGAAGACGACGAGCCCGGCCGTGCCGGCGGCGATGCTGGCCAGTGCCCATGCGGGCCAGCCCTGTTCCCGCCCGAAGACCAGCGGTGCTACCACCGCGCCCATCGAGACGGCGAGCAGCAGGATGCCGACGATGTCGGGCCGGAACCGCGAGCTGGGCGTGTGCCCCGGCAGGTAACGCGGCGCCGCCGCCAGCAGGGCCAGCCCGATCGGCACGTTGACCAGGAACGCGGCCCGCCAGCCGCTGCCCAGCACGTCGGCGCTGACGATCACGCCGCCGGCGATCTGACCGGCGGCAACTCCGAGCGCCAGCACCATCGAGTAGAGCCCGATGGCGCGGGCCCGGGCCGACCCGGTGAAGACGATCTGGATCACCGAGAGCACCTGCGGCACCATCATGGCCCCGAACGCCCCCTGCAGCAGGCGGGCGGCGACCAGCGTGCCCGCGGTCGGGGCGATCCCGCAGAGCAGCGAGCTGGCGGTGAAGCCGGTCAGCCCGATCATGAACAGCCGCCGGTGCCCCACGTCGCCGCCGAGTCGCGCGCCGGTGACCACGAGCACCGCGAACATGAGCGTGTATCCGGACAGGATCAGTTGCAGAACGGCGCCGGAGGTTTGCAGGTCATCCTTGATGGTCTTGGTGGCCACGGCGACGATGGAGTTGTCCATCGTCGCCATGACCTGTGCCACCAGGAGGATGAGCAGCACCAGCCGGGCGCCCCGTGGTCGACCTTCGTCCTCAGTGGCCATCGACACTCCTCGCTCTTTCTGGTTGTCACGCCCGTTGCCGTGGTAGAGGCTTCCGTGCCGACAGTGGTTGCGCAACTACGTGCGGCTGGGTGTCGCGGGCGTGCGGGCATCCCGCGGATCGTCGTCGTCGGAGACCGCCGGCCGGGTCGCCGGCACACCGTTGCCGGTCGCCGACCACGCCACCGACGCCGGGCTTTCGGTGTCGGTGGGGCCGGTGCCTGGCGCGGGACCGGTCCGGGACACGGGCACGGTGCCGACGCCGCGACGCGCGAGCGGCCCGACCGAGGCACCCAACTCCGGCCCGAACACCAGCAGCAGGACGGTGGCGGCCAGGCACAGCACACCCAGTGCGATGGCCGGCGCGACGAGCCCGCCGCCGAGGGAGAGAATCAGCAGCATGGCGGAGGGTCCGAGGATGCCACCGACCTTCGTGGCTGCCCCGGCGAAGCCGGAACCGGTGGCCCGCATCGCGGTCGGGTAGATCTCGGCGCTGTACGGCAGCAGCATCGCGTTGACCGCGGACAACGACAGCACCAGCAGGCCGATGGAGGCCAGCAGCAGCACCGTCCCGCCGCTGTCGGTGGTCCAGAGGGCCACTCCGCCGAGCCCGACCGCGGTTATCGCGATGAACAGCGCCAGCGCGCGGCGGCCGCTCCAGGCCGCGTAGAGCAGCACGACCAGCGCCAGGGCCGGGGTGGAGTAGAGCGCCGAGTCGGCCAGCAGCCCGCTCGCGACACCGCCGGCCAGGCCCGCCTCGCGCAGCTGCGCGGGCAGCATCACCAGGAAGCCGAAGTTCACCAGGCCCCAGACGACACCGACCACGCCGATCACCGATGTCACGACCGGATACGCCCGCAGCATCGCCCCCACGCCGGGACGCGTCGCGGCGGCGGCGGTGTCGGCGGCCGGGGGCGTGGCACCCAGGTGGGACCCGTAGCGGCGGAGCACCGCCTCCGCCTCGGTACGCCGCCCGGCGCGCAGCAGGTACAGCGGCGACTCGGGGATCAACGGCGCCATCAGCAACAGCAGCAGCCCGGAGGGCAGCCCGATCAACCAGAGTGCGCGCCAGGTCAGCGCCGGCTCCAGGTGGCGTGCCGCCTCGCTGGCCGCCAGGTAGCCGCCGAGGCCACCGATCCCACCGACGGTCACCGCCACCCAGCCGCGGTGCCGGCGTGGGGTCAGCTCGGCGATCAGCGTGAACACCAGGGGCAACAGGCCACCGGCGGAGGTGCCCATCGTGAAGCACATGACGAGGTTCCACTCGAAGGTGGGCATGGCCCCGCACGCCGATGTCGCGATGAACAGCAGGGTGGCCAGGAGCAGGGCGGTCCGTCGACCGTACCGGTCGCCGAGCAGGCCCCAGACGACCGACCCGACCGCGGTGCCGGTGAGGGCCACCAGGGGCAGGATCGAGACCGATTCGAGGGACATGCCGTACTCGTCGCTCATGCCGGGCATGACGAAGCCGAGGGTCAGCGGCTTCATGATGTCGACCACCAGGGCGATGGTCAGCACCGCGCAGGTGATCCAGTACGCGGGTCGCAGCCGCCCGTGCTCGATCGACTCCACGGTGACGCTCGCGGAGTCCGGTCGTCGGACCCCCGCGAACAGCGCCCGCCCGGCCACCACCAGGCCGACGACGAGCAGCAGCATGCCGAGGATCATCGTCGGCGTCCACATGTCCATCGGCTCGCCGGGGCTCATGCCCTCCATGCCCGGCATGCTCTCCATGTCGTCCATGTCGTCCATGTCGTCCATGCCGGGCTCGGCCGACCCCATCCGGGCATGGTCGATCATCATCTTCACGTCGGGCAGTTGGAACAGCACGCCGGCCGTCACCAACGCCACGCCGAGCAGGAATCCGAGTGTCCCGCGGTGTTTCGCGGATGTTGTGTCGGCAGTGCGGGATTCGGGCATGGATGACCGACCTCCGAGCTGTCCCGAGACGAGAAGAACGTCGGCGAATTGGCGACCACCGAAATCTACAAGGGTGCTTCCCGGGTGACAACCGTCAATTATATGACTCATTTCGGTAAGTGGTTATGAATTGCTGCCTCCGGGCAGCTCACCCTGTTTGCTACCGATTTGGTGGGCTCTGATCGGTCAGTCAGCCGACGGGCGTTGCCCGATCGCCCTGTGGGATGTTAGGCTCACCCTAAGTGATCAACTGGCCGGCGTCGGTACTCCCCAATGGACCGCTTGCCATCGCCTTTCAGCAGCTCAATGCCGTTTTGGCGGATCGCTGGTCGCGGGTGACGCGCACCGCGTCGTCGGATCCGCCGGGCGGTGGCGCTGTCCGCGCCAGGCCGGCACGGCGCAGCGGCCGACCCGACTTCAGCAATTAACCGAGCGTATTGTTCCGTGAATTGCTGGCAATCTCTCCGTAACGCTCCGGGCCGCACGGAAATGCTAGGATCGGGAGCGATGCCCGCCCATCGCCTTTCGACTGAGGTCGACGGCGGGCTGGATCGGGCGTGAGCTGCGCCGTTTCTCGAATCGGTATCCGACTACCCGTACGCGACCGCGACCCCGGCACGCGCCGACCGGCCCGGATCGATCCCCTCGGTCACTGTCGGTGCCGTAGATGTGCCCCATGTGGACCGGTCGGCCCGATCCGGCCCGTGTTGTGCCAGCATGGACTACATGACCATCCAGTCCGACCCGATGGCGTCGACGGACGAGGTACGCGGTGAGCCGGCCGACGAGTTCGTCGGCGCCCTCGTCTCGCTGAGCCGGGTCATGGTGGCCGTCGCCATGCGGACGCTGGCGCGCATCGACGCCGACGTGACGCTCCAGCAGTTCCGGACGCTCGTGGTGCTGGTGCCCGGCCCGCAGCGGGTGATCGACCTGGCGAAGTTGCTCGGCGTGCAGTCGTCGACCGCCACCCGGATGTGCGACCGACTGGTCCGCAAGGGGCTGGTGGCACGGCACGAGCGGGTGGCGGACCGTCGGGCTGCCTGGGTCGGGCTGACCGTCGCCGGCAAGGAACTCGTCGGCCTGGGCATGCGAGCCCGACAACAGGAACTGGAGCGGATGCTGGCCGACCTGCGACCCGGCGACTCCGACGTCACCACCGGCGCGCTGGTGGCGGTACTGCGCGCCGCCGGTGAGCTCACCGACGGTGCCTGGTGGCGGCAGTGGGCGGATTCGGTGGTGGAGTGACGCGACGCCGTCGGTCCCGAGTGGCCGGCGCAGCCGTGGGCCGACCGGCGGCGCGGCCGGGTTCAGACGTTGACGCAGCCGGGGTCAGACGGTGACGCGGCTGGCCGCACGGCGGCGGGCCATGGGCATCGACGGCACCTCGGCGGCCGGACGCGGTAGGTCGGACGGTGTCACGTCGACCGGCGACACGCCGGCCGAGACGGCGTCCTGTGACGCCGCGTTCCGCAATTGATCGAGGGCGGCGTCGAGGCTGTCGAAGATCGGGAAAACCCCGTCGAGCTTCATCGTGTGCAGCACGGTGCGGATGAACCTCGACGGCGCGGCGAGGCACAGCCGCCCGCCACGCTCGCGTACGTCGCGGTGCGCCCGGACGAGCATGCCCAGGCCGAGCGAGTCGATGACCTGCACCTGGGTCAGGTCCACCACCACCGTCCCGGCCACGTCGAACGCGCCGCGCAGCGCGGCCCGCAGCGCGTCGCCGGTGTCCTGGTCTCCGCTGCCGTCGACGGGCACCACCGCCGCCTCGGCGAGGCCCGATCCAGCCCGGTCGCCGTCACCGAGGGAGCTGCCCGGCGGCAGCGCGCTGCACCGGGGGCAGCGGTGCGGGCCGGTGGCGAACGGTGACCCGCTCCATCCGTGGTCGGAGACCAGCGTCCAGACGACCTCGGCGTCGGGCAGCACGCAGGCGGTGCCGGTGGTGGTGTCTCCACAGACGTCGCAGATCAGGGTCATCAGGTTGTCGTCCGGTACGACGGTCATCCTGCTTCCTCTCCGGTACCGCGGCCGGTCGGCCGCGGTGCGGGACTCGGGGCGGGGGCGGGTGAGACACCCTCGCCGTACGGACTCCTCACAGGGAGTCGGAGCGTTCCTTGCCGGTGGTGGCGACCACGATCACCACCGCGACCGCGGCGAGCCCGGCCTGCACGACCAGGCCCAGGATGCTGAACCCCTGTACGCCGGCGAGCCAGGCGGTGATGGCACCGAGCAACGAGGCGACGGCACCGATGGTCATGGTGAGCCACAGCGGCGCACCCGGGCGGCCGGGCAGGACCAGCCGGCCGAGCGCGCCGACGGCGAGGCCGACGGCGAGGGCCGTGACGATCCCGGCGCTGGTCATGCTGCTCCTCGTGCTCGCGGTCAGATGCGTCGGCTGCGGTGTGTCAGGTGCGCACGGTGACGGCGGCGCGGCCGTACGCGGCAGCGCGCGGGACCGTACCCGGTGCCGGTGTCCCGTCGGCCGGCGGGACACCCGGCGCGGCGGTGATCGCCTCGGCGACCGGGGCCGAGGCGGCGTCGGTGTGCACCGGCAGGATCTGGTCCAGCCGGGCGGTCTGCAGGATGCGGGTGATGCGCGGGTTCGGGTTGCGGACGGCCAGCACACCACCGGCACGGACCATCCGGCGGTGCACGTCGAGCAGCAGACCGATGGCGGCGGCGTCGATGTGCCGGCAACCCGCCAGGTCGATCACGACCTGACCGGGACGCAGGGCCAGGAGCTGATCGAGGACCGCGCCGGTCTCCGGCAGGCAGCTCAGATCGAACTCGGTGATGGACACCTCCACCAGCGGCACCGAGCACTCGGGGCGTCGTGGTGCGGTCACGGCCAAGGCCCCCTCTCCTGCGGTCTCCGAGTGGCTCTCACCCTGCCCAGCGGGGTTGGCGGCCACCGCGCGGACGGATGACAGTTGCGTGACAAAACCCCCTGTTGTCGATCGTGGTTGGCCCGGCGGTCAGGGCTTGGGGATGATTCCGGTATGACAGCGGTACTGGTGATCGAGGACGACGACCGGATCCGGTTGGCGTTGCTGCTCGCTCTGGAGGACGAGGGCTACGAGGCCCGGGGAGCGGCCACCGCCGAGGAGGGGCTGCGCACGCAGCGCCGGGATCCCGCCGACTACGTCCTGGTCGACCTGATGCTGCCCGGCATCGACGGCTTCGAGGGCATCCTCCAGTTGCGCCGCGACGACGACGTGCCGATCGTCGTGGTCAGCGCCCGCGACGACACCCACGACATCGTCGCCGCCCTCGAGGCCGGCGCCGACGACTACGTGGTCAAGCCGGTGGCGATCAAGGAACTGACCGCTCGGCTGCGCGCCCTGCGCCGACGCGGGCGCACCACGACCGCGTCGGACGGCCCGCAGCCGGTGCCGGTGCTCGCCTTCGGTGACCTGGAGGTGAGCCCCGAGGCGGGGGAGGTGCGCCGCGCCGGTGAGCCGGTCGCGGTCACCCGCACCGAGTTCCGGCTGCTGTGCGAGCTGGCCGAACACGCCGGCCGGGTGCTCTCCCGGCAGCAGCTGCTCAGCCGGGTCTGGGGGTACGACAGCGGCGACGAACGGCTTGTCGACGTGCACGTCGGTCGGCTGCGCCAGAAGATCGAAGCCGATCCGGCCAACCCCCGACACCTGGTGACGCTGCGCGGGCTGGGTTACAAACTGCAACGATGAGACGCCTCGGACTGCGTGCCCGGGTCACCGCCGCGTTCGCGGTCGGTGCGTTGCTGCTGTCCGCCTCGATGGCCCTGGTGTCGTACGAGCTGACCCGCCGCACCCTGCTCGACGAGCGGGAACGCACCGTGCTGCGGGCGGCGTACTACGACGCGGCGGTGGTCCGCGCCGGGCTCGACACCGACAACCCGGACGTCGCGGAGGCGTTGCGGGCGTTGGACACCGGCACCGGACGGCGACCCCTGGTGCTGCTCGACGGCGAGTGGTACGCCCGCAGCGCCGACAACGGGCTCACCACGATCGTTCCGGCCCGGCTTCAGGACCTGGTCGCGGCGGGGGAGCCGGCGGTGCAGCGGGTGCGCGTCAACGACACCCCGGTGATGCTGGTCGGCGTGCCGCTGTCCGAGTCGACCGCCTTCTACGAGATCGCCTCGCTGCGGGAACTGGAACAGACCTTCCAGGTGCTGGCGCTGGCGCTCACCGCGGTCGCGATCATGATCGCCGGGTCCGGGGCGGCCCTCGGCTGGTACGCCACCCGACACGGGCTGCGTCCGCTGACCGCCGTCGCCGACGCCGCCGAGCGGATCGCGGCCGGCGACTTCACCACCCGCCTCGCCCCCGACACCGACCCCGACCTGACCCGTCTGTCCACCTCCTTCAACCGGATGGTCGACGAGTTGGCCGGGCGGATCGACCGGGACCGGCGCTTCGCCGCCGACGTCAGTCACGAACTGCGGTCGCCGTTGCAGACCCTCGCCGCCGCCGCGAGTGTGCTGTCCCGGCGCCGGGAGAACCAGGACGAGCGGACCGCCACCGCGGCCCGGCTCGTCGCCGACGAGATCGACCGTTTTCAGCAACTGGTCAACGACCTGCTGGACCTGGCCCGTGGTGACCAGCCGGTGCACCGGGAGTCGGTGGACCTGCCCGAGCTGGCCCGGCAGGCGTGCCGGGACCGGGACCTGCCGGAGTCGATGGTGCAGCTGGCGGCGGGGACGCCACCCGGGTGGCGGGTGGACCGTCGCCGGGTCGCCCAGGTGTTGGCCAACCTGCTGGACAACGCCGAGCGGTACGGTGCGGGACCGGTCGCGGTGCGGCTGTCCCACGACGCGGACACGGGCGTGATCGAGGTCGACGACGAGGGCCCGGGAGTGCCGATGGAGGACCGCGAGGCGATCTTCGACCGTTTCGTCCGGGGGCGGGCGGCCAACTACCGTGGTGGCGGCGACGGCACCGGCCTGGGCCTGGCCCTGGTGGCCCAGCACGCCGCCGCGCACGGCGGAGACGCGTCGGTCAGCGACCGCCCGGAGGGCGGTGCCCGGTTCCGGGTAACCCTGCCCGGGAGCCTGCCATGACCCGCCCCGGCACCGTCCAGGCCACGCGGATGGGCGCGATCGCGGCGATCGTCGCCGTGCTCGCCCTGCTCGGGGCGTGCGGAGTGCCGGCCGAGGATCGACCCCGCGCGGTCACCCCGCCGCCGGTTCCCTTCCCGGCGACCGCCTCGGCCGCGCCGACGGCGGCGGAGACCGGCGCGGTGACCGAGGTGCTCTACTTCGCCCGCGACGAACGCCTGGTGCCGGTGATCCGCCGGGCCGACCAGGTGCCCGCACTCGACGCGCAGCTGCGGGCGCTGCTGGCCGGGCCGACCCCGACCGAGCGCGACGACGGACTGACCAGTGCCCTGCCGGGAGCCTTCACCAGCGCGGTGGTCGAGCTGGTCGACGGGTTGGCCCGGGTCACCGTCGGGCTGACGGCGGTGGACACCGGCCGCAGCGACGGCCGGCTGGCGTACGGTCAGATCGTCTGCACGCTCACCGCCCGCACCGATGTCACGGCGGTGCTGTTCCTGGAAGGCGGCACGCCGCTGAGCGTCCCCCGGGCGGACGGCTCGCTGTCGTCGGGACCGCTCACCGCTGCCGACTACGCCGTGTTGATCAATCCGCGCTGATCAGAGACAGACACCCGACGCACGCGCAGCGCGACGACTCGTATCCTTTCCGCGAACCGTCGTGCCGACGACCGGAAAGGACTTGGTGTGAACGACCGGGCCGAGACGTTGGAGTTCCAGGCCGAAGCGCGTCAGCTGCTCCGGCTGATGGTCCACTCGATCTACTCGAACAAGGACGTCTTCCTCCGCGAGTTGATCTCGAACGCCTCAGACGCGCTGGACAAGCTGCGCCTGGCGTCGATGGTCGACAAGGACCTCGCCGTCGACACCGGCGACCTGCACATCGCCATCGAGGTCGACCGGGACGCCCGCACCCTCACCGTGCGGGACAACGGCATCGGCATGAGCCGCGACGAGGTGGTCTCCGTCATCGGCACCATCGCCAAGTCCGGCACCGCGGAGCTGCTGCGGCAGCTGCGGGAGGCCAAGGACGCCGGCGCCTCACAGGAGCTGATCGGTCAGTTCGGCGTCGGCTTCTACGCCGCGTTCATGGTCGCCGAGCGGGTCGAGCTGGTCACCCGGCGGGCCGGCGAGACCGGTGGTACCCGCTGGGAGTCCACCGGCGAGGGCACCTACACCATCACCGAGCTGGACGACGCCCCCCAGGGCACGGCGGTGACCCTGCACCTCAAGCCCGCCGACGCCGAGGACAACCTGCACGACTACACCGCCGAGTGGACGATCCGGGGGATCGTCAAGCGCTACTCCGACTTCATCGCCCACCCGATCCGGATGACCGTCGAGCGGCCCGGCACCGACGACGCCCCCGCCACCACCGAGACGGTGACCCTCAACTCGATGAAGGCGCTGTGGGCCCGCCCGCGCGGTGAGGTCGAGCCCACCGAGTACCACGAGTTCTACAAGCATGTCAGCCACGACTGGGCGGACCCGCTGGAGACCATCCACATGCGGGGGGAGGGGACCTTCGAGTACGAGGCGCTGCTGTTCATCCCCACCCACGCGCCGCTCGACCTGTTCTCTCCCCAGGGCCGCCGAGGGGTGCAGCTCTATGTCAAGCGCGTGTTCATCATGGACGACTGCGACGCGCTGATGCCCAACTACCTGCGGTTCGTCAAGGGTGTGGTGGACGCCCACGACCTGTCGCTGAACATCTCCCGGGAGATCCTCCAGCAGGACCGCCAGATCCGCGCCGTCCGCCGTCGCCTGGTCAAGAAGATCCTCGCCACGGTCAAGGATCTCAAGACCGAGCAGCCGGAGCGCTACCGCACCTTCTGGACCGAGTTCGGGCCGGTGGTCAAGGAAGGTCTGCTGGAGGACACCGACAACCAGGACACCCTGCTGGAGATCCTCTCGGTGGCCTCCACCAACTACCCGGCCGAGCAGACCGACCTGGCCGGCTACGTGGAACGCATGCGCGAGGGCCAGCAGGACATCTACTACGCCACCGGCGAGAACCGGACCACCATCGAGAACTCCCCGCACATGGAGGCGTTCCGCGCCAAGGGCTACGAGGTGCTGCTGCTCACCGACCCGGTCGACGAGGTCTGGGTGGAGCGGGTCGGCAGCTACGCGGGCAAGACGCTGCGTTCGGTCGCCAAGGGGCAGGTCGACCTGGACACCGAGCAGGAGCGCACCGAGGCCGAAGCCGAACGGGAGCGGCAGCGCACCGAGTACGCCGACCTGCTCGGCTGGATGGGCGAGGTGTTGGCCGACAACGTCAAGGAGGTCCGGCTGTCGTCGCGGCTGACCACCTCGCCGGCCTGCGTGGTCGGCGACGCGCACGACCTCACGCCCACCCTGGAGAAGATGTACCGCGCGATGGGGCAGGAGGTGCCGAAGGTCAAGCGGATCCTGGAGATCAACCCGACCCATCCGCTGGTCACCGGCCTGCGCAAGGCGCACGAGCAGGGCGCCACCGGCGACTCCCTGGCGGAGACCGCCGAGCTGCTCTACGGCACCGCGCTGCTCGCCGAGGGCGGTGACCTGACCGACCCGTCGCGGTTCGCCCGGATCCTCGCCGACCGCCTCGCCCGCACCCTGTAGTCGCACCGGCTGTCGGAATCGCGCCCGCTGCCGGGATCGAGTTGGCTCGGACGCCACTCGATCCCGGCAGCGGGCATGACCGTGGCGGTGGGCGTCAGGAACCTGTCGGGGCTGCGGCTCGTTCGAGACGTCGGGCGAATGTGCGTAGCCGGACCGGACCCGCCCGGCCCTCGGTGTGACCGTCGGCGGCCTATGGTGTGGCGATGTCCGAGCAATGGTCCCTGACCGTCGACTGCGCGCGCCCGAGCGAGTTGGCCGCGTTCTGGTGCCTCGCGCTGGGGTACGTCCCGGCCGCCCCACCAGAAGGGTTCGCCACCTGGGAGGCATGGCGGACCCATTTCAAGGTTCCCGAGGACGAGTGGGACGACGGCGCCTTCATCGAGGACCCGAACGGCGCCCGGCCCGGTGTGTCGTTCCTCAAGGTGCCTGAACCGAAGGTAGTCAAGAACCGCATGCACTTCGACATCCACGTCGGCGGCGGCCGGCAGGAGCCGTTCGAGCTGCGCTGGCCACGGGTCCAGGCGGTGATCGACAAGCTGGTGGCGGCGGGCGGCACCGTGCTCCGGGTGGACGAATCGGATGGTACGCCTGACCACGTGACGATGGCCGACCCAGAGGGCAACGAGTTCGACGTCCTTTAGGCCCCGTTCGGCCGGGCAGCTGGCCGCCTACGGCACGGCTGCGAGGCGAAAGCGGCCAGGAACCAAGGCGTGAAAGTGCGGGCCGACGGGTACCAATCGCCGACATGAGTGCGAGTGTGCTGGTGGACCCGGACCGGCCTGCGCCCGCAGTGGCGGTGGGCACCATCGCGGTCGTGGCCCACCGGAAGAAGAACCTCGGTGGCGGCCTGGACGAGCTGCGCGCCGCCCTCGTCGGCGCGGGTGTCGAACACCTGCTCTGGTACGAGGTGCCCAAGAGTCGCAAGGCACCGAAGAAGGTCCGCAAGGCGCTCGACAAGGGTGCCGAACTGGTTTTCGTCTGGGGCGGCGACGGCATGGTCCAACGCTGCGCCGACACCCTCGCCGGATCCCGCGTACCGATGGCGATCCTGCCGGCCGGCACCGCCAACCTGTTCGCCACCAACCTGGGTATTCCCGAGGATCTGCGCGAGGCGGTCCGGATCGGCCTGCACGGGCGGCGCCGCCGGCTCGACCTGGGCAAGCTCAACGGTGAGCACTTCGCGGTGATGGCCGGTGCCGGTTTCGACGGTGACCTCATCCGTGAGGCCGACCGGGAGATGAAGGGGCGTCTCGGCCGGCTCGCCTACGTGTGGACCGGGCTGCGTCACGTGCGTGGCGAGCTGACCCGGACCCGGATCACCGTCGACGGTGCCCGGTGGTTCGACGGTGAGGCCAGTTGCGTGCTGTTCGGCAACGTCGGCACCATCACCGGCGGCATCCCGGCCTTCGACGACGCCCGCCCCGACAGCCGCGCGTTGGAGATCGGGGTCTCCACCGCCAGCGGTGCCGTCGACTGGGCCCGCGCCCTCGGCAAGATGGCCACCGGTCGGTCCGAGGACTCCAAGTTCGTGCGGATCACCCGGGGCCGCAAGGTCAAGGTCCGTTTCGCCGACGCCAAGACGTACGAGCTTGACGGCGGCGCCCGCGGCACGGCCCGGAAACTGAAGGTGCGCGCCGTGCCCGCCGCCCTGACCGTATGCTGCCCGGATCGGGACGCCGAGGACGCGCCGCAGTGAGCCCGGGCCGGCCGCCGTACATCCCGCCGACATCGGGTCGATGTCGCCTCACATCCGCGATCTGAGGACGTCGAACTCGCAGCCTGGTGCGGACGGGTCGAAGCCGTGTTCGATCAGCCAGCGGGACGCCAGCAGGCTGCGCAGCGACCACCAGGCGCGAATCACGTCCCGGTCGACGTCGGTGCCGTAACCGGCGAGGAGATCGTCGAGTCGTTCCTCGTGCCCGAGGGTCAGGATGGCCAGGTCGTACAGCGCGTCGCCGGGCGCCGCCTCGGACCAGTCGATCACACCGGTGACCTCGTCGCCGTCGGTGAAGATGTGGGTGATCTGCAGGTCGCCGTGCATGAACACCGGCGTCCACGGCCGAATCGCGGCCTCGGCGATCTCGCGGTTGCGCTCGACCAGGTCGGCGGGCAGGGCGCCGCTGTCGACGAGCCAGGCGCACTCGCGTTCGAGTTGCGCGTTCAGCCCGACGAGCTTCCTGCCGGCCCACGGAGGTGGTGGCGCGTCGTGCAGTTCCCGGATCACCGCGCCGGCCGCGGCCCACGCCGCCGGTGACGCGGGCGACGGCTCACCGAGACGGCCGAGCGCCCGGCCGGGTACGGCGGCGATCGCGAGGACCGGCGGCCTGCGCCACAGGACCTCGGGGGTCGGGACGGGCGCCAGCCGCATCGCCTCGACCTCGACATCGATGCGCGCCTGATCACTGTCGACCTTCAGGAACACGTCACCGACCCGCAGGGTCGCGCGCTCACTGTGGGCGACGACGACGGTGACCTCATCCACACCGGCCATTATCGAGGGTCGATCGACGATGTCGCTGCGGGCGTCCGGATGAAGCAGCCGGGTAGCTGGGACGGGGCTTGCCGCTGTCACTACAGTGTCCGCTGTGCGCGACGGACCTTCGCGGATAGTCGTCAGGGAATGCCGACAGCGGGACGTCGCCGCTCTGGAGGAGTCTGTACCCACCGGTCGGAGCCGCTACCACGAGGCCCGCTATCGCCGTCAGAGCGAGGGCACCAGCACCTTTCTGATCGCCTACCACAATGGCGTTCCGGCTGGCTGCGGCGAGATCCTGTGGCAGGGAGCCAAAGAGTCGGATGTCCGTGGCCGGTTCCCCGAATGCCCGGAAATCAACGGCTTGACCGTTGCCGCCGACCATCGGTCTCAAGGCGTCGGAACGACGATCATCCGCGCCGCCGAGGAACTCGCGTTGCGGCGCGGCCACCACCGGATCGGGATGGGCGTCGGCGAGGACAACTCCCGGGCGGGTGCGCTCTACCTTCGGCTCGGTTACGAGGACACCGGCTACCGCTACCTCGACCGGTACCACTACATCGACGAGCGAGGCACCCGACACGAGGTCGCCGACCGCTGTCTGTTCCTGGTCAAGGAGCTTCGCGACGTTCCCAGGTGATGCCATCGGAGCCGATCGCGGCGTCCGATCACCGCCGGACAACCTGCCCTCTACCGCCCACAAGCCTGGACTGCGGCTCAGCGGGTGGCGAGAGCCGTCAGCCGGGACAGCAGTTCCGTACGGATGTCCCGCTGGCCCTCGTCCTCAATCCGCAACCATGGGCATGCCACATCGAACGCCACCACCCGGCCGGTCGCGAACAGCCGCGCGCAGGCGCCCAGGACGGCATCCGCCGACGGGCCGTTCGGCGCCGGGTAACGCAGACCGGGCACCTCGTCCGAGTCGATGACGTCCACGTCGATGTGCAGGACCAGCGGACCGGACGGCACGGTGTCCGCGGAAACCTCGGGGACCGGGATCCGGCGGGTCGCGCTGCCGGCCAGATACTCGATTTCGGCGGGATCCAGGTCCCGCGCGTCGACCAACACCGTGCGCTCCGCCGGCACCGGCCGCAACCCGATCACGTCGGCGTACCTGTCGGGATGTGCACCGTTCAGCAGCCGCAGCGAAAGACCGCCCAGATAGCCCGATGTGCTCGTCTGCACGGTGTGCATGTCACCGTGGGCGTCAAACCAGACAACCGCCGGGTCGACTCCCGCTCCCTGCACTCCGGCGACGGTGCCGCCGGCAACCATGCAGTCGCCGGAAACCACCACCGGTATGCCGCCGGCCGTCACCACCGGCGACACTGCCGCCGCAGTTGCGGAGCACACTCCCGCCACGCGCCGCCAGGCATCCCCGTCGAGCACCTGTGACCGGACAGTGATGTCTGCCGACACCGGGATCTCGTCGTCCCGCAGCCGCTCATCTTGGTGGTAGGGCACCAGGATTGTCGTCACGCCCCACCCTATCCACGTTCCAAAATCCATTCCGAGCGGCGCTGCTACGTCTCCGGGTCGCGGGTGGGGCGGCTTCGGCGGTTCGCAGGTACTGCTCCAACCCGGCGACCAGCGCGCCAACGAACGCGAGTCATAGTCGAGGTCACCGGCTCGGCTGCGAACTGGGGTGCCTGGAGCCCTTCTCGCACTGACGCCGTCCGGCGTCTCGGCCCGCGACGTCAGCCCGGGGCGGCCGACACGGGGAAGGGGTGTGACGGTGTCCGGTCGCGCCGACGTCGCCAGGTCAGCGCGCAGGCGGTGAGGCAGCCGGCGGCGGCGAGGACCAGCGGTGGTCGGGGGCCGAGCAGCACGGCGGCGGCGCCGAGCGGCGTCGTCGCCGCGATCGGCCCGAACAAGACCGTGTTGGCGGTGGCGGCGACCCGGCCGAGCAGCGCGTCGGGGCTGTGTGTCTGGACGGCGGTGACGGCCGCGACGAGCGCCCACGGCAACCCCAGACCGGTCACCACCGACGCGGCGACGACCGCTGGCCACCAGGGCAGGCATCTGCCCAGGCAGCTGACGGCGAAGAGTCCGGCCCCGGCCAGGGCCACCGCCGTCGGGCCGAACCAGGCGATCATCCGGCCGACCACCAGTCCACCGGCGACCGAGCCGGCGCCCTGGGCGCTGAGCAGCACGCCCAGGAACGTTGCCGGCAGGCCGAGCGTGTCGGTGACGACGGCGTAGCCGGCGGCGGTGACGAAGCCGGACATGCCGATGGCGACCCCGGCCAGCACGACCGGTCGTCGGATGGACGGGGAGCCGAACAGGACGGCCAGGCCGGCTCGGACTCCCCGGTTCCGGGGCGCGGCCGGCGGCGGCGTGCGGGTCAGGCGCAGCGCCGCGTAGCCGGCTGCGGCGAGGGCCGGCAGGACGGCGGCGAGCAGGGCGACCAGCTGACCACCCTGCCAGGTGTACAGGCCGGCACCGGCCAGCGGGGCGACCAGCTTGACGCCCTCCTGGGCGCTGGAGCGCCACCCGTTGACCCGTCCGAGGTGGACAGCCGACAGTGCGGCCGGCAGCAGGGCGCTCTCGCCCGCGTCGATCAGGACGTACGCGATGCCGTAGACCGTGGCCACGCAGAACAGCAGCCACACCTGGCCGGGGCCACGCACCGCCAGCAGGGTGGGCAGGGTGGCGGTGAGGGTCAGGTTGGCCGCGACGACGACCGGGCGTCGGGGCAGCCGGTCGACGACAGCGCCGAGCCACGGGCCGGCGAGGGTGGGCGCGTAGGCGCAGAGGCCGGCGAGCGCAGCCAGACCGGGGGAGTCGGTGAGGTCGAGAATCCAGATGCCGGTGACCAGGGCCATCGCGCTGCCGCTGAGGCCGGACAGCAGCGACACCGCCACGAACAGGACCGCGTTGCGCCGCATGGGCCCTCCGGAAACGAGTCAGGGAGGCTCACAGCGTCCATTCTTGAGTTACTTCGAGGCAATACTCCGGGTAGATGTCAACGCCGCGTTGACAATGCCTCGGCGAGATGGCGGGCGACGGCGCGTACCGGGGCGGGTAGTTCGGGATCGTTGGTCGGTAGGTCGGCGCGGATCCGGTTGGCCAGGTCGTACAGGCCGCCGGGCTCGGCCTCCAGGGCGAGCATCGTGGTACGGCGGGTCAACGCGGCCCGGTCGAAGCGGGCATCCCAGCGACGGTCGGCGTCGATCCAACGCCGCAGGTCGATGAGGAGGCCGCGTAACACGGCGACCTCGGCCGGCCAGCCCCGGTCCGCCGCCGCTCGACGGGCCGCACGTGCGGCGGCCAGGCGCTGGCGGCGCTGCTCGGCGGCCTGCCGGCTGGCCAGGCCGAGGGCCTCGGCCACCTGGGCCCAGGTCGCACCGGCCAGCCGGGCACGGTCGATGAGATCGAGTTCGGTCTCGTCGAGCCGGTCCCGCGCGGCCGGGACGCCGGCCAGTTGATCGAGCGGGTCACCCACGCGTCAACGCTACATTGACAGCAACCCGGTCCGGTCGGTCAGCCGCCGGAGGTGCTGGCCTTCGGCGACATGACCAACGATCTGCTGGGCGGTCGGTCGCTCAGGCAGCTGCGGACTCGTGGCGGGACCGCTCCGTCGACCAGGTCGACCGGCCAGCCGGGGCTGCCCAGGCGCCTTCCTGCGGGGCGGCGGATGCCGACGTCTCGTCGGCCGTGCCGCCCTGGGCGAGGTTCAGTGCCCGCTGGGCCTGCTGCCACGGCTCGCACGGCCAGTTCTGGCCGGCGCACAGCAGGTGGGTGCAGCCACCGTCCTCGCCCGGTGCGTGCGCGTCGGCGACGTCCAGGGCGAGCCGCCACAGCAGCGGGTCGGTGACCCCGGCCGGACGGTCGGCGGTCTGGTGGTGCCGGTCGGTGGCGTTCTCGGACACGCGTGATCCCCCTCGTAGTCGAGCCTCACGCTCTTGATCTCCAGTCTGCACGCAGGTCAAACACGAGTTCCGCGACGGTCGGGCGAGGTGGGCGCGGTCACCGGGGGCGGGGCCGCCGATGATTGACAGATCCCTATCTGTGGGCGAAGGATGTCGGCATCTCGATCACTCCTACGACCCGGATGCGCGACGCTGCGTAATCGGCGATGCGGGCAGCGTCGACCGCCGAGCGCGTCGCCGTGGCTGTCCCGCAGGCTGGGCGGCCCGGTGGATCCGCGCTGAACCCGCTGCCTCCGCGCCGCGCGCCGAGAAGAGGGGCGACCGCCTCATGTCGAAGGTCCGTACGGGCTTGCGCTGGCGACCCCAGCTGCCCGCCGCCACCGCACTGGCCGCCTTCGCGGCCGTGCTGCTGCTTGTCAATCCCGCTGCGGCGATCGTGCCGCAGGCCGCCGCGCCGGTGACCGCGCCCGCCGACCTCGGCCGGCTCGCCGACGAGCGGGCCAGCGTGGTCGAGGTGATCCTGGCCGACAACGCCGAGCTGGACGCTCTGGTGGCCACCGGCGTCGACCTCGACCATCACATCACCCACACCGGGGACGGCATCGTCGTGCACGCCGTGGTGACCGGCAACGAGGTCACCACGCTGACCCGGGCCGGCTTCACCTTCGGCAAGGTGCTGCACACACCGCAGGACGCGGCTCAGCGGGTGGCCGAGCGGGAGGCGACAATCGCCGCCCACCTGGCCGAGAACCGGGAGTACGCGGCCGCCGCCGACTTCTCCGCCCGGTCCACAGTCTCCGACGTCAGGATCATCCGGGCGGACTACTACACCTCCGGCGACACGCAGGTCCTCTCGGTCGAGGCGAAGTGGGCGCAGGGACAGGCCGACGCCAGCCCGTTGACCGTCGAGCGGGACAGCGGGCCGGGCACCGAGATCGGCTCCGGTGGCACCCAGACCATCTCCCGGTTCGTCGACGCCGGCGTCTACCTCTACCACCGGGGCGCGGCGCAGGTCAGCAGCCGTCCGGCGTACGTGCGGATCACCAGTCCGAGCGGTGACGTGGCGGTGGCCAAGGTCAACGAGTGGCTGCCCATCATGCCGAAGGACCCCGAGGGGCCGGGCTACATGAAGGACTTCGTGGCCAGCTACCTGACCCCCACCGAGCTGTACGACCGGATCAAGGCACTGTCCGCGCAGTACCCGAAAATCTCGGAGATCGTCGAACTGCCGCACCGGACCAACGGCTACCGGCGTAAGGCGCAGGCGGTGCTCGGCACCGTCGACGCCAGTCGGGTCGCGGTCGACTCGCTGGCCTGGGGTCACCAGGGCGGCAACGACATCTCCGTCGAACTCGCCGATCCCGGTACTGCCGACGCACCCCTGGCGGTGACCGTCACCGGCACCGCAGTCCGCGTCGACCTCGCCACCGACGGCAGCGGCACCGTCACCAGCACCGCCGAGCAGGTCGTCGCCGCGCTCAACGCGCAGGCGGGGACGCTGCTGACCGCGTACACCTATCGGGGCAGCCCGGGCACCGGCGTGGTCGCGCCGGCCGCGCGGACCGCGCTCTCCGACGGCCTCGCCGCGCCGGCGTCGGTCTCCCGCGACCCGCACCCGGTGTACGCCATCCGCATCGGCAAGCACCGCGACGGCTCCCGCCTCGGGGTGCTCGCGTACGCCCAGGAACACGCCCGGGAGTGGGTGCCGCCGCTGGTCACCATCGAGACCGCCGAACGGCTGCTGCGCAACTACGCGCACGACCGCAAGACCCGTGAGTTGGTCGACAACCTCGACATCTGGATCGCTCCGTCGATCAACCCGGACGGCGGGCACTACTCGTTCTATGACTTCAACTCCCAGCGCAAGAACATGACCAACCACTGCGCCCCGCAGGCGCCGGCGGACTTCCTCGGCCGCAACTCGTGGGGCGTGGACAACAACCGCAACTACACCGAGTACAGCCTGTTCGACGGGTACGCGGGCGCGTCGACCAGCTGCACCAGCGGCACGTACGCCGGCCCAGGCGAATTGTCCGAGCCGGAGAACCGCAACGTCGACTGGCTGGCCTCCCGACCGAACATCAGGTTCTCGATGAACCTGCACTCGTCCGGCAACTACTTCATGTGGTCGCCCGGCTCGTACGCCCTCCCCGGCCGGGTCTCGGCACCGCGGCCGACGCTGGCCGAGGAGTCGCTGTTCTGGGGCGCGTCGTCGCGGATCCTGACCGCCATCAAGCGGCACCGCAACCTGGCCGTCACCCCGGCCCGGACCGGCCCGATCGCCGACGTGCTCTACTCGGCGGCCGGCAACTCCGGAGACATGCTCTGGTACAAGTACGGCATCTACGCCTGGAACTTCGAGGTCGGCACCTCGTTCCAGCCGGACTGGCAGGAGGCGCACGCCGAGACGATGGAGTTCGCCAACGGCCTGACCGAGATGCTGCGGGTGGCCCGGGACTTCGACACGGACCGGAAGCGACCGAGAAGCTCGCTGTCGGTGCGGGCGAGCGCCACCCCGGGCATGGTGGACGTCACCTTCTCCACCAGCGAACCGGCGGCCGTGTTCTACACCCTCGACCGGAGCCGACCCACCTACGCCTCCACGCTCTACGGCTCGGCCGGCATCCGGGAGGGAGGTGAGACGCTCACCATCCCCGTCGGCACGACCGTGCACTGGTTCTCCGTGGACGCGGCCGGCAACGTGGAGCGCAACTACAAGCCCGACGGCCGGGGCAACAACCACAACAAGCAGAAGGTCAAGGCACCGAAGCGCTGACCGACGGGCCTTCCGCGGGCCGTGGGTGCCCGGCCAATCGCCGGCACCCACGGCTTGACCTTGACAGAGTGACAAGGTCTTCACTGTGTCGAGGAGGTGATCCGGATGAACACGTCACAGGAGGCCACGCAGACGGCACGGATACTGCGTGGGCTGGCGCACGGCGATGCGTCGGTGCGGCTGCGGGCCGCGCTGGCGGCCGGCACGACCCCCGACCCGCAGTTGATCGACAAGCTGGTGGAGCGCTGCGCGGTCGAGCCCGACTTCTCCGTACGCGAGATGCTCACCTGGGCCCTCACCCGGCACCCGGCCGCACTGACCGTCCCCGGGCTCGTGGCGGAGCTGCGCTCGGAAACCGCCCAGGCCCGCAGCCAGGCGCTGCACACCCTGTCCAAGATCGGGGACCGGCGGGCGTGGCCGGCGATCACGCGGGCGCTACTGACCGACACCGACGACGAGGTGGCCCGCAGCGCCTGGCGGGCGGCGGTGGTGCTGGCACCCGACGGTGACCGGCCGGCGCTGGCCGCCGTGCTGGCGACCCAGCTCGGGCGCGGCGGACGGGAGACGGGGTTGAGCCTCAGCCGGGCACTCGTCGCGCTCGGCGAGGTGATCACTCCGGTCCTGGACGCGGCCGGGACGCATCCCGACCCCGGCGTGCGGCAGCACGCGATCGCCACGCAACGCCTGCTCGACGACCCGGACGCCGGCTTCGAGTTCGCGATCGAGGAGGCCAAACGCGTGGTGGCCCTCGGCGAGAACGACCGGATCCGGTGACCGACGGTGCTGATCGGTGAGGTGGCCCGACGCTCCGGCGTCAGCGCCCGGATGCTCCGGCACTACGAGTCGCTCGGTCTGGTGGAGCCGACGGGCCGCAGCGGGGTCGGCTACCGGGAGTACTCGAGCGACGACATCCGGAGGATCTTCCACATCGAGAGCCTGCGGTCGCTGGGGCTGTCGCTGCGGGAGGTGAGGCGGGCGCTCGACGATCCCGCCTTCACCCCCGCGCAGCTCGTGGCAGACCTGATCCAGCAGACCCGGGAGCGGATAGCGGCGCAGACGGAGCTGCTCACCCGGCTGCGGCGGATCGGGGCCGCGCAACCCGCCGACTGGGCGGACGTGCTCCAGGTCGTCGCCCTGCTCCAGGCGCTCGGCTCCGAGAACGCCGGGCACCGTCAGCATGCCGCCCTGTCCTCGACCGGTGACCCGACGATGCCGGCGGAGGCACTCGTCGAGGCGGTGTTGGGCGAGTCGGACCCGAACGTCGCCGGTGCGCTGCGCTGGGCGCTGGCGCAGTCGGCCGGCGATGTGGCGGCCCTGCTGGCGGTGGGCCTCGACGCACCCGACGCCGAGGTACGCAAACGCGCCGTCCGGTCCATCGCCGAGATCCCCGACGGTGCCGCGACCGTGCTGCTGCGGGACGCCCTCACCCACCCCGACCCCGTCGTCCGCAGGTACGCGGCCCTCGCGCTGGGGGCACGTGGCGTGTCCGAGGCGATCCCGACCCTGATCGAGATGGTCGTCGAGGAGACAAACGAGGCCGACGCGGCCGACGCCCTGACCGCGCTGGCCGGTGAGCCCGCGCTGGCGGACCAGATCGCCACCCGGCTCGTCGAGCGCCTCACCGGCAGCGCCGTCGGGCCGCCGGTACGCAGCCGGCTGACGCAGGCGCTCGCCGACATCCCCGGGGCCACGGCCACCCGGGCCCTCACCGAGCTGTCCGAGGACGCGGACCGCACCGTCGCGGCCATCGCCAGGTACGTGCTCACCCTGCGCGACGGGCGATAGCGGGATCCGGCGCGATCCGTCCGTACGGTCAGCTCGACAGCGTCGGCACACCGGGCCGACCGGCTGGTGGCGGGACCCCGGCCCATCGAGGGCCGCCGACCGCCATGATGGGACGGTGAAGATCCTGTCCATCCAGTCCTCGGTCGCCTACGGCCACGTCGGCAACTCGGCGGCGGTGTTCCCGCTGCAACGGCTCGGCCACGAGGTCTGGCCGGTGCTGACCGTGCACTTCTCCAACCACACCGGCTACGGCGCGTGGCGCGGACCGCTGCTGGCCCCCACCGACGTCGCCGAGGTGATCGCCGGCATCGCCGACCGTGGGGTGCTCGGTGACGCCGACGCGGTGCTCTCCGGCTACCAGGGAGATCCGGCGATGGGCGCGGTGATCCTCGACGCGGTGACCCTGGTGAAGACCGCCAACCCCGACGCCCTCTACTGCTGCGACCCGGTGATGGGCGACGTCGGCCGGGGCATGTTCGTCCGGCCCGGCATCCCGGAGTACCTGCGCGACGTGGTGGTGCCCCGCGCCGACATCGTCACCCCGAACCAGTTCGAACTGGAGTTTCTCGCCGGCCGACCGACGAACACGATCGACGATCTGCTGGCCGCCGTCGACGCGGTACGCGCCACCGGGCCCCGGCACGTCCTGGTGACCAGCGTGCTGCACGGCGACCTGCCGGCGGACACACTGGAGGTGGTAGCCGTCTCGGACGCCGGTGCCTGGGCGGTGACCACCCCGCTGCTGCCGATCAACCCCAACGGCGGTGGCGACGTCACCGCCGCCCTGTACCTGGCGCACCTGTCCACGACCGGATCGCCGGCCACGGCGCTGGAACGCACCACCGCCTCGATCTTCGCGGTGCTGGAGGCCACCCTGGCGGCCGGCACTAGGGAACTCCAACTGGTCGCCGCCCAGACCGCGATCGCCGACCCACCGCCGAGGTTCCCCGCCCGCCAGCTGCGTTGACGCGGCCCGGAAGGCGGGTCCGCGCCGCCGACCGGCGACACTCAGGTGAGCCGCTGATCCGTGACGATCTCCACCTCCCGGCCTCTCACACTCAGTGACACTCCGGCCGCAACCTAGGACTAAGCCTACGTCCTTTGCTCTGCTTCACCCCACGCATTGATTGCGCTCCGCAACCTACGTGCCGGGCGGTGGCGCCGTACAACCCCAGCTCATGTCGGTTGTGCGTGGAGTGAAGCAGAGCAAAGCGTGGATGGGGACGAGGTGGTGGGAGGCGCTACGAGCACGTATTGTCACCGTCACTTTCGGTTGGTGCTGCTGTCGTCGGCCCCCGCTCAACACCGAAGATCATGCTCATGTTGATCCGGCAGCCCTTCCCGATGCCGAGGCCGGATTGTGCCGAGGCATCCGGACCGACCACGGCATAAGCTTGCCCGTGATGAGCGCTCCACCCCGCCGCGCCTCCGGTGACCTGCTGGTTCACCTGCGACGCGCCCGCGATCACATGGATCGCCACTACACCGAGGCGTTGGATCTCACCGCTGTCGCGGCTGTCGCCAGCGTCAGCAAGTACCACTTCCAGCGCCTGTTCACCGTCACCTACGGTTGCTCCCCGGCGGCGTACCTGTCGCGGCGGCGCATCGAGCGGGCCCAGGACCTGCTGCGGAGCACCAACCTGACGGTGACCGAGGTCTGCTACGCCGTCGGGTTCGCCAGTCTCGGCTCGTTCAGCAGCCGTTTCCGCGCCGTGGTCGGTGAGACACCGAGTGAGTTCCAGCGCCGCTGGGCGAGCAGCGGAGCGCCGCACATTCCCGGCTGTTTCGTCTTCATGTGGGGCCTCGCCGAACGACGTGGGTGACGCCGCAAGCCAGGAGAAGCCGGACGCCGCCGACCGTCTCCTAACCTGGTCCCATGATTACCAACGTCTCGTTGACCAGCGTGTTCGTCAAGGACATCGACGCCGCCAAGACGTTCTACGTCGACATTCTGGGTTTCGTCGAGGGCGTCGACATCACCCTCGGCGAGGGCTACCGGTGGTGCACCGTCAAGCACCCCAGCCAACCAGAACTGGAGGTGCACCTGACCCTTCCCGGGCCGCCGCTGACGCCGGAGGTGGCGGAGATGTTCCGTCGGGCGCAGGACGAGGGCAACCTGTTCGCCGTCGGCTTGGCCGTCGACGACTGCCGCAAGACCTACGATGACCTGCGGGCCAAGGGGGTCGACTTCATCCAGGAACCGGCGGATCGGCCGTACGGGGTGGAGGCCGTCGCGCGGGACAACTCGGGCAACTGGCTGGTCCTGGTCGAACAGCGGGAGTTCACCCCTGCGGACTTCGACTGAGTGAGCAGGTCCGACGACGTACGAGCCTCCGCATCGCCGGGGTGCCGTGCCGATCTGGTCGACTCGGCACCCCGGCGACTACCGCGGAGAAGGTTCGTCAGTACCGCAGATGGCGCAGGTAGCGGTAGCCGACCTCGGCGGTGCGCTGGGGCGTCACGTCCGGCGTGTCGTTCTCCACGATGTACTCCAGCACCGGGTGCTTCCGGAAGATCCGCGCGAAGTCGATCATCCCGGTGCCGAGGTCGGCCATGTCGCCGTCGGCGGCGTGCCGGTCCTTGACGTGGTACTGGAGCACCCGCTGCGGCGCGGCGCGGATCACGTCGAGAGTGAAGCCCTCAGGGTCGCGCACACCGTCGCCGGACTCGATGCCGCCGGTCACCGCCCAGTAGATGTCGATCTCCAGGTGGACGAGCCGGGGATCCAGTTCCTCGGTCAGCACGTCCCACGGCGTACGACCGCCGCCGAGGTCGATGGTGAACTCGTGGGCGTGGTTGTGGTAGCCGTAGCGCAGACCGGCCCGGGCCGCCGCGGCGGCCTCGACGTTCATTTGCTCCGCCCACCGTTTCCAGTCGTCGACGTTCTCCGAGTAGAGGTACGGCACCACCATGAACTTCTGACCCAGCGTCACCGCGTTGCGGATCTTCTCCTGCAGCGCGGCGGGAGTCTCGCTGATCCCGTCGTGGCTGGACGTGGCCTTGAGGCAGATGCTGTCCAGGAAGCGGCGCAGTTGGGCGGCGTTGCGGCCGAAGTAGCCGAGTGCCAGTTCCACCTTCGGGTAGCCGATCCGGGCGAGGTGCCGCAGGGTGGCGTCGTATCCCGGTTCGCCGTTCAGCGCGCCGCGGACCGTCCAGAGCTGGATGCTGATCAGCCCCGGTGGCACCCGCCGCCGACCGCCGTGCCCGTGCCCGGGGCCGTGTCCGTGACCCGGACCGTGCTTCGGACCGGCGGAGGCGGCGGTCGCGCCCACCCCCGCGGTGGCGAGGCCGACGCCGGCCATCGCGGCCATCGAGCCGCGTAGCAGGCCCCGCCGGTCGAGAACGGAACGCCGCAGCGCGGCCATCCCGTCGTATCCGTAACACATGATGACTCCTCTCGTGGTTCTACACGCCGGGTACGAGCACGACCTGGTCGGTCCCGGTCAGCGGCGGCAGTCCGTCGTCACCGGGGTCGGTGTAGGAGGCGACAAACACGGCGGACAGGTTGTCGGTGGCCGGGTCGTGCCCGGACGGGACAGTGGTCAGAATCGACCCGGTGCAGCCGTTGGCGGTGGTCTGCGGATGCCCGTGGTCGTCGTGACCGAGGATGTAGGTCACGCTGACCCGGGCACAGTCGACCGACTGGTCGTCGGTGACCCGTACTTCGTACCGGATGGTGTCGCCGAAGGCGAAGGGTTGGCCCTCGGCCGGCGCGACCAGCTCGACCACCGGCACGGCGTTGCCGACCACGACCCGCACCGAGGCGGACGCCGAGCGTCCCTTCCGGTCGGTAACCTTCAGCGTCGCCTCGTAGCTGCCGTTCTCGCGGTAGGTGAACGTCGGGTTCGCCGACCGCGAGTCGACCCGGTCGTCGTCGTCGAGGTACCACTCGTACCGCAGGCGGTCGCCGTCCGGATCGGTGGTGCGCGCGCTGGAGAACTTCACGGTCAGCGGGGCCAGGCCGGCGGTCTGGCTGGCCGAGACCACCGGAATCGGACTGTGGTTGCCGTCTCGACCGATGAAGTCGATCCGGGCCACCTGCGCCTCCGGGTTCTCGCTGAAGAACCCGTCGCCGTACTCGAGGACGTAGAGCGCGCCGTCGGGGCCGAACTCCAGGTCCATCGGGTTGTCGAAGACGACCGAGGGCAGCACCGGCTCGATGCCGTCGAGCGTGCCGCGCCGGTCCAGTTGGAACGCCTTGACGTAGTCGCGGGTCCACTCGTAGAACAGCGGCTTGCCGTCGTAGTACGCCGGCCACGCCACCGGGTTGCGGCCCCGGGTGGTGGAGCGGTCGAAGCGGTACGCGGGCCCGGCCATCGGGCCGATGCCGCCGGTGCCCAACTCGGGGAACTGCGCGGAGGCATCGTAGCTGTACCACACGTCCGGCTGCTGCGTGGCGGGCAGCTTGCGCAGCCCGGTGTTGTTCGGTGACTCGTTGACCGGTGCCGTGCAGTCGAACTCCGCACCGGACTCCTCGGTGGCGAAGTCGTAGTCCCGGTACGGCAACTGCGGGGTGACGCAGTAGGGCCAGCCGTGGTTTCCGGCCTTGCGGGCCACGAACCACTTGCCGTGCCCGGCCGGTCCGCGCAGTGGGTCGGGCTGACCGGCGTCCGGGGAGTAGTCGGCGACGTACAGATCGCCGGTCTTGCGGTCCAGTTCGATCCGGAACGGGTTACGCAGCCCCATCAGGTAGATCTCCGGCCGGGTGCCCCGGGTGCCGGGCTTGAACAGGTTCCCCTTCGGGACGGTGTACCTGCCGTTGGCGCCGACCTTGATCCGCAGAATCTTGCCGCGCAGGTCGTTGGTGTTGGCGCTGGTGCGCTGCGCGTCGTACGCCGGGTTGCGGCCGGGCCGCTCGTCGATCGGGGTGTACCCGCCGGACTCGAACGGGTTCGTGTCGTCCCCGGTGGACAGGTACAGGTTGCCCTTCGCGTCGAAGACGATGTCTCCGCCGACGTGACAGCAGATGCCCCGGTTCACCGGCACGTCGATGATCCGCTGCTCGGTACGCAGGTCCAAGGTGTCCTTGACCAGCCGGAACCGGGACAGTCGGATGACCCCGTTGAACGGTGCGAGTTCCTCCTCGGTGCCCCAGGCGGGCGCGTCGCCCTCGTTGACGTCCGGGGTGGACGGGTCGTCGACTGGGGTGTCCATCGGCGGCGAGTAGTACAGGTAGACCCAGTTGTTGCCGCGCCGGCCGAAGCCCGGGTCGATGGCGACGTTCTGCAGGCCCTCCTCGTCGTGCTGGTAGACGTCGAGGGTGGCGGCAATCGTGTTGCGGCCGGTGTCGGGATTGTGCAACCACACCTCGCCGGCGCGGGTCACGTGCAGCACCCGACCGTCGGGTAGCACGGCCAGGTCCATCGGTTCGCCGGGACGGTCGTTGAGGGTGACCTTCTGGAAGGCCGTGTCGGGCGGGGGAGTGGTGGTGCCGGGCGCGGCCGTGGGGTTGGTCGGCGCGGCCATCGAGCTGGCGGGCGGGGCGACGAGCGTGATGGTCGTCAGACCGGCCACCGCGAGCGCGAGTCGTCTCTTCAACTGCCTCTCCTTGGTGTGAGGACGGGTCGGGCAGGTCGGGGACGTACGGGTGCTGGGCTTCTCCTCCGGGTTTTGGGCAGCACCGAATGGCGCGTTGGACCGCCGGTGGGCGGCGCGGGCGCGGAAACTGAGGATTGGGGTAGGTGTCCGAGGGGCCGTCGGAGGTCACGAGCGTGGCGCTGGCCCCTGCGGCGGTTCACCCCGTCGTAACATCCGGGGTGAAGTTAACAAAAGCCATGTCGATGTGTCCATGGCTTCTGCCGGGTTAAATCGAACTTTCGGCCACGATGGCGAAAGGATCGTCCACACACGAAAAACCGTCCCTCGGTCCCAGGGGCGGCTCCGCAGAGCCCGAGGGCGGTGCAGGTTGGACCGACGGCTCAGCGTGGCCCTTCAGGCCACCGGTTCGGCGTCGCGGCCGCCTCGGACGGCGTACCGGTGCATCGTCACGCCCTGATCGAACGACGCCTGCTCGATCAGGTCGAGCCCGACCGGTTCGTCGTGCGCCTCGAACAACGGTCGGCCGGTACCGAGCACGACCGGGTGGGTGAAGAGCAGCAGTTCGTCCAGCAGCCCCGCCCGCAGCAGGTTGGTGGCCAGGGTGGCGCCGCCCACCCCGATGTCACCGTCGGACTGCTCCCGCAGCCCGGCGAGCTGCCCGATCGCGTCGTTCCCACCGATGACCCGGGTGTTGTGCCCGGCGTTGTCGCGGGTGCGAGAAACGAGCACCTTGGGCATCGAGGTCCAGATCTCGCCGTATTCCCGCAGGTAGCCCGGCAGAGATTCGTCGTCGCGGGCGCCCGGCCAGAACGCCTCCATCGTCTCGTAGATCGTGCGGCCCTCGACCATGAGCGACATCGCCCGCGCCCGCCTGTTGAACTCCCGATGCAGCGACTCGCCGATGCGCATCCAGTCGCCGCCGCCCTGCTCGTTCGGGGCGCGCTCGATCCGCAGATCTAACGACACGTTCATCCAGTACACGAACCGACCCGACACGGTCTCTCCCAAGTGTTTGGTGATCTGCAACTGCTTCCGGCCCGACGCCAGGTTGTGTCGGAGGGTGGCTTCATCGAGGCGCGTCGAGCCGGGCGAGCAACGTCCGGGGTGCCACCGCCCGGTAGCCGTCCTCGATGATCTCGGCCAGCTCGGCCTCGCCGATCCCGGTGTCGAGGCGTACGCCGACCCAACCGCGGTGCCCCACGTAGGGCGGGCGGAAGTAGGTCCGCGGATTCTCCGCGATCAGTTCGGCGGCGGAGCCCGGCGGCGCGGCACACCACAGGTGGGCGAAGTCATCCTGGTGATGGCCGTCCGGCCAGACCATGACGAACGACCTCTTGCCCCGGACGAACCACGTCGGGGCGCCGTGGCTCAGCCGCTCGCTGACCTCGGGAAGACGCAGGCAGGCCCGCCGGACGATCGCCACCATGTCGGTCATCAGCCCACGCTAGGACACCGGTCTGACAAAACCTGGGAGCGCCGGAGGTTCGATCGGGCAGCCGGGCCGGGGCGGCACTTACCAGCCCGGCCGAAGTCGGCTGATGGGCCGGCGGCGGTAGGGTTCGGCTCCGTGGAACACGAACCGAACGACCCCGGGTTGGCCGACCTCGTGCACCGGCTGCGCCGGTTCGCCGACGAGCGGGACTGGCAGCGGTTCCACACGCCGAAGAACCTGGCGATGGCCCTTGCCGGCGAGGTGGGCGAGTTGCTGGCCGAGCTGCAGTGGCTCACCCCGGAGGAATCCGCACAGGTGATGGCCGATCCCGAGCACGGCGCCCGGGTGCGCGCCGAGATCGGCGACGTCATGATCTACCTCGCCCGCCTGAGCGACATCCTCGGCATCGACCCGCTGGCTGCCGCAAGCGACAAGTTGACGGAGGCGGCCCGGCGTTACCCGGTCGAACGGTCGTACGGCTCGGCCGTCAAGGCTCCACCGACCGACCGCACCGGCTAGCCACCAACACCCCGATTCGACTCGGTAAGGTGCTCAGAGCCAAGCGGTCCGACGGGCTTCCGGTGCACGGATATGCCCCCCATCCGCACGATCACATCGTGCTGCCTGGGGGCATGTGCCAATGTCGGCGTTTCGGACGTCCGCCGCCAACCTGTTGCGTCTGGCCACTGACGGCGCCCTCGCCGACCGGGTCGCCGAGCATCTGTGGTCGATCCGCCACGGTGTGAGCCCGGCAGAGCGGCGGTCCTGGATGAACAGCCTGCCGGTGCTGGCGCAGGATCTTGCCGATGCGGGTCTCGACCAGGTGGAGGTGCTGGTCGAGTACCAACTGCCGTTGACCAGCCGACGCATCGACGCGGTGCTCGCCGGCGTTGATCCCCGTAGCGGGGACGACTCCTATATGGTCGTCGAGCTGAAGCAATGGTCCTACGCAACCGCGTACGAGGAATCCGACACACTGGTCGCGGTCGAGCACGCGCGTGGACCACGACTGCATCCCGGCGTGCAGGTCGCCGACTACTGCCAGTACCTCACCGATTTTCTCGGCATCCTGGGTCGCCAGCGGTATCCGCTACACGGTGCCGCCTACCTGCACAACGCCGCCGACCGCGACATCGCCGACCTGCTCGACCGGCCAGGCACTGAGCAGAGCCGACTCTTCACCCGGCAGCGCCGCGGCCAGTGGCTCACATATCTTCGGTCGCGGTTCGCGCCGAAGCCCGGCGCGGCCGCCGCCGATCGCTTCCTGACCAGCACCGTCAGGCCCAGTCGGCACCTGCTGCGGTACGCCGCGCAGGAACTCAAGGACCGGCCACAGTTCACTCTGATCGACGAGCAGCACGTGGCGTACGAGCTGGTGCTGCACGCGGTCGAGCGGGCCCGGAAGGCGAACCGAAAGCGGGCAGTGGTGGTGGCCGGCGGACCGGGCAGCGGCAAGAGCGTCATCGCCCTGTCGGTGATGGGTGAACTGGCCCGTCAGGGTCGGACCGTGCTGCACGCCACCGGCTCCCGCGCGTTCACCCAGACTCTGCGGCGCTACGCCGGACGCGGCTCGACCCGGCTTCAAGGGTTGTTCAAGTACTTCAACAGCTTCATGGACGCCGGGGCCAACGACATCGAGGTGCTGCTCTGCGACGAGGCGCACCGGATCCGGGAGACCTCCGTCAACCGGTACACACCCAAGGCTCGGCGGGACCGGGCGAGGCCGCAGTTGGACGAACTGATCTCGACAGCGCGCGTGCCGGTTTTCCTGCTCGATGAGCATCAGGTGGTCAAACCGGGGGAGCTGGGCAACGTCGAGGTTATCTCGGCATACGCCGAGAAGCTGGGCCTGGATGTCGAGGTCGTCGCCCTGCACGACCAGTTCCGGTGTGGCGGCAGCGCGGCGTACGAGGACTGGGTGCTCACCTTGCTCGGCCTCGACGGTGATGGACCGACCGTGTGGGCCGGTGACGGACGGTTCGAGCTGCGGCTGGCGGAGTCCCCAACTCAGATGGAGGCTTTCCTTCGGGCAAGCCAACGCCCGCCGGGCACGCCCGGTGAGCCGGCACAGACGGCACGCATGTCGGCCGGCTACTGCTGGCCGTGGAGCGACCCTCGACCCGACGGCACCCTGGTGCCGGACGTGGTGGTCGGCGAGTGGGCCCGACCCTGGAACGTCAAGAGCGATCGCAGCGTCGGTGATGCTCCCGGTAGTGCCTTCTGGGCCACCGATCCGAACGGCTTCGACCAGGTGGGCTGCGTCTACACCGCCCAGGGCTTCGAGTACGACTGGTCAGGTGTCATCATCGGGCCCGACCTGGTGGCACGCGACGGCCGACTGGTGACTCGGCGGAGCGAGTCGAAGGACCCAGCATTGCGGAGCCGCAAGGCCGTGAGCGACGACGAAGCCGACCGTTTGATCCGCAACACCTACAAGGTGCTGCTGACCCGCGGTATGCGCGGGACGGTCATCCACTCGGTCGATCCGGAGACCCGCGAGTTCCTGGCTGCTCTGGTGAGACCCACCCGCGAGGTGGAAACCCACTATGAGTCGCCTGGCGGCGATTCGGACGTTGGGTAGCCGATCCCGTCCGCGCTCCCCGGCGGCAGGGCTCAGTCGGCCAGTTGCGCGGTCCGGACGAAGGTAGCCCAGGCAGCAGGGGAGAAGGTGAGGGCGGGCCCGGTCGCGTCCTTGGAGTCGCGGACGGCGACGAGGCCGGGAAGGTTGGTCGCGACCTCGACGCAGGCGCCGCCGTTGTCCCCGCTGCGGATGCTCTTGCGCCAGACGGCGCCGGTCAGGTCAGTCATGCCGAATCTCCCCGATGAGCCTTTTGATCATGTCCTTCGATTCTGCCTCGCCGAGGGCGAGCGCATCCAGTCCCCGCCAGACACGTTCGTATGCCGCGAGTTCATCCGGCTTGTCGAGGTAGAGCGCCCCGGTCAACGATTCGCTGTAGACGACGGACGGCTCCGGGGCGGTCCGACCGCCCTTGGTGGCAGGGAAGTCGAGAACCATGAAGGTGCCGGCCACTGCACCGGGCTGGGGGCCTGCTGCCAGCGGAAGCACCCTGACCGACACGTTCGGCAAACCCGACAGCCGGATGAGATGGTCGAGTTGGCCGCCCATGATCGCCGGACCGCCGACGCCGCGCCGGAGCACCGCCTCCGACAGGATCGACTCCAGGCGCGGTGCGGCGGGAAGTCGGCGGGTAAGCAGAGCTTGGCGCTGTATCCGCACCTCAACGGCCTGTTCTCGTTCCTCGTCGCTCATCATTCGCCCAAGGCGGATCAGTGCGTGTGCGTACTCCTTGGTCTGGAGGATGCCGGGGATCAGTGATTCGTCGTAGCCGCGCAGCCGCGAAGCGGCGGATTCCAGGCCGACGTACAGCTCGAACCAGCTCGGCACCGCGTCGCCGTACGCATGCCACCAGCCCTTGGACTTCGTCTCGACGGCCAGGCCGCGCATCGCCTCGGTCATCTCCGGCGACACCCCGTACAGCTCGCACATCGCCTTGACGTCGAGCACCCGGACTGAGCCCATGCCGCATTCGAGCCGCCAGATTTTCTGTCGGCTGTACTCCAGGGCTTCGGCGGCGGCGTCCAGCGTCACCCCGGCCTCGTTGCGGTACTGGCGCAGCAGCCGGCCGAGCTGCCGGCGCGGCACGGTCGATCCGATGTCTTCGGCCATTCGCACACTCCCTGGTTCCGACTCGCAACACTGCGTCACCTGCTGCTGTAACGCTTATCCGTTCCGACAAAGAAAGTCAATGCACAAGCGCGAAATCTGGCTGTGGAACGTTGCTAATCCACTGCGGAGCGTTTCAGGATGGTCACAGCGCGGCGGCTGGCCGATCCCCCCGGACGGCCGCCGCGTTCCGACCGCACCTCCCCGCCCACCGTGGAAAGGCGGCGACATGTCGACCTACCGCTCCACTGCGTACTCCGGTCTGTTGCCCTGGCAGGTGCGCGGGCATCGGTTCCGCCGCGTCTGGCTCGGACGTCGCGGCCTAGCCCTCGACGAGGTGTACGCGTTCCTCGATCGGGTCGCCGGTGAGTTGGCCACCGTCCAGCAGGCGCTCGCCGAGAGCCACCGAGAGACCGCCCGAGTCAAGGCCGCGCTGCGTGACTGGCAGTCCGCGCGGGCTCGCGCCCGAGGTGCTGACCGATGACCTGCCGCCGTGGCAGCAGAGCGACGGTCGACCTGTCCGGCCAGGAGACAGGTGCGGAGCGTGGGTAGGCGGTGGAAGTGGTTCTTGCGGCCTGGGAAGGTGGCGATGGATCTGACCGGGCAGGCCGTGCCGGACGAGGACGTGCCGGGGCGGTTCCGGCGGGTGTCGGTCGAGCATGTCGTACCGGAGCTGCGGGTGACCTCGCGGTGCGACGGTGCGCTCGTGTACGAGCGGCCCGAGGAACGGCCGGCAGTGTCGTCGGCGCGGAATCAGCGTGCGGCTCGCTACGAAGCGGGCCGGCGAAGCGAGCGGAACCGTGGGAGGTTCCGAGGGCCGACCGACGGTGAGCCGGTCCGGCCCGCTCGGCCGGACGCGGACAACGACCTCTTCGTGACGCCTGCTCAGCTCGCCAGGGCGAACCGGCTGTTCGAGGTGCATTGGCGGAGCCCCGCCGAGGATCCGCGTACCAGGAAGTGTCCGGACTGCCGCGTCGACGGCACCTGCCCCCGGGCGGACTGGGCCGACGCGATCATCGTGCGCTGCCTGCGGACGTACTGGCGATGAACGTCTTCGACCTGTCGCCCGCGCAGATCCGCAACCGGCTGATCCTCCGAGCACGTCGGGCAGCGCTGGCCGCTGGCACCGGACGGCAGCCGCCGTCCCACCCGCGTGGTCGCGCCGAGATGGCGGCGGCCCGGGCGCCGGTCGTCCCGTGTGTGTCCGTCGCCGCCGGGGACGTGGTCCAGCTCGCCGAGTCCGACTACCGGTACGCCGACGGTCCGCTCCGGCTCCGGATCGTCCGCGTCCGGCCGGACCTCAGCGAGTGGTACGACGGCGAGTGGGTGTGGCTCGAAGGCGTCGAGATCGGCCCGGACGACCAGGATGGTGCGTTCCGGCCGGTGCTGGCCCGGGTCGCCGCGCTGCGGTCGGAAGCCGTACGCAAGTAACGAACATTGGTGAACTTCGATGCATTCTGGACGCTGCTCCGTCACGTCCCGGTAACACTGCATTACCGTCGGGACATGGTCTCGCGTCGATCGATTCTCGGAGCGGTGCCACTCGCCGCCGCCGCCCTGACCGCCGCCCCAGCTCACCCCCGCTGGCTCACCGGAGCGTCCGCGTCGACCGATCCGGTGCGAGTACCTCCCGATCCGGCCACGATGCCGGCCGCCGCGTCGGCGGTACGCGGCTTCACCGCCGACCTATACCGCACGGTCGCGGCGAGCCACACCGGCGGCAACGTGGTGTGTGCGCCGTACTCGGTCCAGCTGGCCCTCGCCATGGCCAGGGCGGGCGCCGGCTCGACCACGGCGGACGAGATGGACGCCGTGCTGCACGCGCCGCATCCGCGACCCGGTGCGCTCGACAGTGGTCTGAACACCGTCGACCAGTCGCTGGCCGCGCGGTTCCAGGACGGCGACGGAGTGCGGCAGCCCCGGGTGACCACGGCCAACGCGGTGTGGACCCGCCTCGAGCTGGGCCTGCGAACCGGGTTTCGGGACACGCTGGCCGGCTACTACGGCGCCCTCCCACACCCGGTGGACTTCCGTGGCGCGCCGGAGGCGGCCCGCCAGGAGATCAACACCTGGGTGTCCGATCGGACCAACGCGAAGATCCCGGAGTTGTTGGCCCCGGACTCGGTGCGCCCCGACACCAGCCTGATGCTCACCAACACGGCCTACCTCAAGGCGGCCTGGTACTACCCCTTCCGGGCGTCCGCCACAGTGGAGGAACCGTTCACCCGGGATGACGGCACAGTCGTCCAGGTGCCGATGATGCGCGGCCCGTTCGACCGGATGGGGCACCTGCTGGGCGACGGTTGGCGGGCGGTCGACGTGCCGCTCGCGGGCGACGGGCTGGCCATGGCCGTCGTCATGCCGACGAGGGACGACCTCGCCGCGGTCGAGGCGAACCTCGACGCGGCGTGGCTGAGCGCGTTGTTCGCCGGCTTCCAGTTCACCGACATTCAACTGCGGATGCCCCGGTGGACGTTCCGCCTGCCCGCCCAGCTGGGCGCCGCCTTGAGTGGCCTCGGCATGCCCACGGCCTTCACGCCGTACGCCGACTTCACCGGCATGAGCACCACCGACCCGAACCTGTGCGTCGACGACGTGGTGCACGAGACGTTCATCGGGGTGGACGAGAAGGGTGTCGAGGCGGCAGCCGCGTCGGCGGTCATCATCCGGCCGCCGTCGATTCCGCAGGGGCCGCAGTTCTTCGTGAACCGGCCGTTCCTGTACGTCATCCACGACCGGGTCACCGGCGTACCGCTGTTCCTCGGTCGGGTCCACGACCCGCTGGTCACCGGCTGACCCTGGTCGGCACGGTGGTGGCCGCGGCGCGCGTCGGGCTGACCTGGCCCGCGACGATCGCGGCGAGGCAGCACACGAAGCCGGCCGACTGGATCGGGGTGAGTGACTCGTCGAGCAGTACCGCACCCAGCAGGGCCGCCACCACCGGCGAGAGCAGGGTGAGCACCGCGACGGAGGTGACCGGCAGCGTGGCGATGCCCCGGAACCACAGGACGTAGGCGAGCAGGCCGCCGGGCAGGCCGAGCCAGAGGTAGCCGAGCGCGCCGCTGGCGTCGACCGCGGGCGGTGCCCCCTCGACCAGCAGCGTCACCGGCAGCAGGAACAGGCCGCCGGCCGTGAGCTGCCAGCCGGCGTACGCCGTGGGGCCCACGCCCTCCGGGCGCCCCCATTGCTTGGTGAGCGTCACCCCGACCGCCATCGCCCCGGCGCCGCCGAGGCCGGCCAGTAGTCCGACCACGTCGATGTCCGCGTCGGGACCGATGACCAGCAGCCCGACCCCCGCGACGCCGACGATTCCCCAGGCGAAGCTCCAGGTCGACGGGGACTGGTGCAGCACGGTCACCGCCAGGACCGCCACGGCCAGCGGCTGCACCGCGCCCAGCGTGGCGGCCACTCCGCCGGGCAACCGTTCGGCGGCGACGAACAGCAGCGGCAGGAACACGCCGATGTTGAGCACGCCCAGCACCGCCGCCTTGAGCCACCACCTGCCGTGCGGCAGCGCCCGGCCGATGGCGAGTGCGGCAAGGCCCGCCGGCAGTGCCCGGATCAGCCCGGCGAAGAGCGGGTGGCCGGCCGGCAGCAGTTCGGTGGTGACCACGTACGTCGTGCCCCACACCGCCGGTGCGAGGGCGGTCGTGGCGGTGGCGGCCAGGCGACCCGTGGCCGGAGGGGGTACCGGATTTGTCACGTGAGTCAGGATCGACGCGCCGAACCGATGAGTCCAACACATCCTTGTCAACCCAACGATCACGATTCACGATTGATGGATGGAGCTTCACCAGCTGCGGTACGTGGTGGCCGTCGCCGAGACGCGTAACTTCACCCGTGCCGCCGAGCGTTGTCTGGTCGTCCAGTCCGCGCTCAGTCACCAGATCGCCCGCCTCGAACGGGAACTCGGCGCCCGCCTGTTCGACCGGACCAGCCGCCGGGTGCGGATGACCCCGGCCGGTGAGGCGTTCCTCCCGGCGGCCCGTCAGTGCCTGGACGCGGCCGAGCGGGCCGCCGCCGAAGTCGCCTCGGCGGTCGGGGAGATCCGGGGCCGACTCACCGTCGGCATGATTCCGACCGTCGCCGCTGTCGACATCCCGGCCGCGCTTGACGCCTTTCATCAGCGGTATCCGCACGTCCGTATCCGGCTGCGCGTCGGTGGCAGCGAACAGCTCATCGACCAGGTCAAGGAAGGTGCTGTCGACATCGGATTTCTCGGACTTCCGGTGACCGCCCGGCCCGAAGGGGTGGTCGCCCGACAGTTGGCGTACGACCGGTTGGTGGCTGTGGTCGCCCCCGAACATCCGCTTGCCGGGCAGGCCGAGGTCGACCTCGCCCGCCTGGCCACCGAGACGTTCGTGGACCTGCCGGCGGGATCGGCGGGGCGGGCCCAGTCCGACCAGGCGTTCGCCGCCGCCGGAGTGCACCGCGAGGTCGCCTTCGAGGTGAGTACCGTCGACTCGATGATGACCCGGCTCATCCGTCGGCAGCTCGGCATCGCCCTGCTGCCGTCGACCTTCGCGCCGCAGCTGCCGGGTGTGGTCACCATTCCGGTGCGGGACGCCCCGGCCCGGATCGAACACCTCGTCTGGAACCGGACCACCCTCACCCCGGCGGCGACGGCGTTCCTCAACGAGCTGGACGTCCCCGTCGCCGACGGCGAGAGCAGTGACCGCTGAGTGCGTCCGCGAAGCCGTGACCGAAGACCGGCTCCGCGATCAGATCGTGAGGGGGCGGTCCCGACGAGCGTCGGCCAGCACCTGCGCCCACCAGCGCAGTTCGGTCAGGCTCGCGGTCAGGCCACGGGAGAGCTCCGCGTCCGGAACGTAGCGACCATGATCGTCGAGCGACGTCCACGGTGCCCGCAGGCCCAGGGCCCGACGGGTGGTCACCACGCTGAGTTCGGCGAGCACCCCGCGCAGGTGCTCGATCGCCGCGTATCCGCCGTGGACGCCGTAGGCCACGATCGTCGCCGGCTTGACCCGCCACTCGCCGTAGTGCCAGTCGATCAGACGTTTCAGCGAGGCGGGGTAGCTGTGGTTGTACTCCGGCGTGACGAACACGAACGCGTCGGCGGCGGCGATCCGGTCGGCGACCTCGCTCTTCGGCCCGCCGCCAGGGTAGAGGAGGCTGTCGTCGGGCAGCTCGACGTGGGCAACGTCGATCAGGTCGAGCTGCGCGGGGCCGACCGCGCCGGCAGGGTCGAGTGCGGCGGCCACCCACTGGGCGATCGTCGGGCCCATCCGATCCTTGCGGACGCTGCCCGAGATCACGGCCACGCGCTGGCCGGTGTCGGGGGAGAGGCTGCTGTGCTGGTCGGTCGAAATAGCCATGTCCGAGACCGTGCAGGTTCAACATATGTTGAAGTCAAGTCCTGGTGTGCCTACCCTGCGTTCATGACAGTGCTCACGGGTCCGCCTCGCACGTTCAGCGTCAGTGAGGTCGCCGTCGACAGCGGCGTCGCGCCGTCGGCCGTGCGGTTTTACGACAACCACGGGGTCATCAACGCGGTACGCACCGCCGGCAATCAACGTCGCTTCGACGGTTCCGCAGCGTGCCGGATCCAGGTCGCCAAACTCGCCCAGCGAGCTGGGCTGAGTGTCCGCGAGATCGCCGCACTCTTCGCCGGCCTGTCGGCCGACCCGACGCCCGACGAGTGGGCGGATGTCGCCCGTCGGCTGGTGACCGAGGTCGAGGAGCGGGTTCGCGACCTCAAGGCGCAGCTCGCGGCGATGGGGTCGGGCACCCGGCTGTGCGAGATCGGGCGGAACGATCCCGCGCGGTGATCGTTCCGCGAAGGTGGCAGTCGTCGCGGACTTGACTTCACCATATGTTGAACCCCGATCGTCGGGTGCATGAGTGATCTCCGAACTCCGGTCCCGTCGTCCGCCCAGCGGCTTGCCGCCCTCGTCGAGACGGCCACCATCGTCGGCCTCGGGACGAGTACCCGAGAGGCCACCGAGACCTTCCGGCTGGTCGAGGAGACCACGCACGAGTTGATCCGGCGCGGATTCCGGGTCGTCGCCCTGCTGGACAACCAGCGGGTGGGTGACCTCTACGACCGGTACGTCCGGGGCGCGGACCTCGACCTGGCCGCCGCGCTCCACCAGGCATGGGGTCCGTGGCGGACGGTCGAGATGCGCGACGCGCTCGTCCGGCTGCGCCGGCACAACGAGCGTCACCCGGACGATCCGGTACGCGTCATCGCCGTCAACGGGCGCCGCACGCTGCCCGCCGACTACGACCGGGTCGTGGCGCTGCTCGCCCCGGCGGAACCCGCGACCGCGACGCGGATCGGCGAGATGTTCGACGTCATCCGTACCGCCCACGACAACGGTGAACACGTCCAACGCCTGCACGGCACCCACCCCGGCGTGCCCTTCGTCGACCTCGCCCGCACCGCCCGCGACCTGGCCGCCCACCTGCCCGACAGCCCGGGACGTGACGAGGCGCTACGGCTCATCGAGGGGATCGTCGACTTCCACGCGCACGCCCTCGGCGCCGGGTACGACGCGGCAGCGGAGGAGCGCGCCGCCGCCGAGCGACTCCTCGATCACCAGCGGGTCAGCGGCGACCGGGTGGTGTTCTGGGAGGGCAGCGCCCACGTCGCGGCGCACGGCGCGACCATGCTGGGTGCCCATCTGCGGGCGGCCCTGGGCAGCGAGTACGCGGCCGTCCACGTCACCTTCGGCCACGGCGGCATCCCCGGCCGGGACGTTCCGCGCCCCGTCGGAGCATCACTGGACGCGGTGCTGCTCCAGGGCGGTGGTGCGCGGATCATCGACCTGCGTTCCGCCGTACCCGCCGACCTCGCGGACCGGCCCGGACGGCCGTGGCGTACCCGACTGATCTCCGGTCTCTACCAGGCGGACCACGACGAGCAGCACTACTACGAGCTGCCCTCGCTGGCGGGCAGCTTCGACGCGATCGCCTTCGTCCCGACGGTCACCCCGATCCACCCCCTGCCGGGCTGAACCGACCCGCCGGACCTGGCCGGCTCCGCCACCAAGCGTTGCGCCGGCCGGCGGGTCCCGCTCAGACGGGCCGATGGTTGTTCGAGCTGCGGGCCCGCTGGATCAGATTCTCGACCCACCGTTCGAACTTGCTGCTGCCGCCACCGAGCAGGCCGGCGAGTTCGTCCTCGGTGACCCCGCCACGGGATGCCAGCGACTCGACCATCGTCCGCAGCCGGCGATGATCGTCGTCCTCCGTCGCGGTCACGCCGACCACGCCGGCCCCGAGGTGACGTTGCAGGTCCTGGAGAATGTCCATCATCTGCGGCAGGGTCTCGATGACCTGGGACAGACCGGCCTCGTGCGGGCTGGACGAGCCGCGCAGCTCCTGCAGGGTGAGGGCGACCGACATCGGGGTGACGATGTCCGCCTCGCTGCCGATGGCGTCGATGGCCCGGCCGAGCTGCTCCTTGGCGGCGTGCACGCTGTCCAGGTCGGTGTGGTCGACCAGGATCGTCCGCATGCCGTGCACGTCGAAGGGCAGCTGCTGGTCCTTCGCCATCAACTGGACGAACGGTCTCCGCAGGGCGTGCCGGACCGCCAACTCGTAGAAGACGTTGGCGTTCTGGTCGGTCAGGTCGGCGATCACCAGGTCGTTGCGGATGATGCGGTCCAGCACCTGGGAGGTGATCAGACCGGCCCGTTCGATCTCGTCGCCGCGGATCGCGACGAAGCCACGCGCCTCCACCACCGGGCGGATCACGTGCTTGAGGATCTGGTCGCTGCGTCTGCGGATGTCCGAGTCCTCCGGACCGATCGGGGCGATCACGAAACACTCACGACGCGTAGGCTGCTCGCTGTCCTCCCCCATGAACCCAGCGTAGTTGAGGCCGGCGAGGCGGGTGTTCAGCCGGTCGGTGCCCGGTGCCGGTCCCACCGGTTGCGGTGTGCGGCCAGCAGTCGGTTTGCCTCGGCGGCCGCCCGCGCGGCGACCGGCTCCGCCAACCACCGGTCGAGTACGCCGGCCATGCCCTCGACCAGGTGTCGACCCACCGGGGTGAGTCGCCGCTGCGCGGCCAGCACCGCGACGGTGTCGGCGGCGGCTCTGCTCCACCTGGCGAACTGGACCTCCGCGTGGTGCCGCGCCGCACCCGGGTCCGTCACCCGCGCCTGGCGACGCCAGAACCCAGCCACCCCCAGGTGGGCGTACGCCCCGTGCAGCAGGCCGTCCAACGGCCGCGGGTCGGTCCGCCACGGTGCGTAGAACAGCTCGGCGGGGCCCGGTTCCAGCGTGGCGAACATGTCGGTCAACGCGGCCAGTTTGGCGTGCTGGATCTCGTGCGCGAGCGCCACGGCCGTCGACCGGGCATCCGGTGGCAGCGACATGGCCACCGACCCGAAGGCGTGATGGAAGGTGCCGCTGCGGGTGCTCGTCCGGGGCGCGCTGATCGGCACCAGGGCACGCAGCAGGGCGGAGATCTCCTCGGCGACCGGTCGGTGGTGGTCGACCAGAATTCGCCACGCACCGTCGAGGCGTGACCGCCAGGCGTCGGTCGGGGTACCGCCCCAGTCGGTGCCCACTCCGGGCACGTACCGCCAGGTCCGGGTGTCCACCTGCAGCGACAACGCCAGTCCACCGTGTGCTATGGCCAGCCGGGACAGTGGCCGCCACCGACGGTCGGACGACCGGCCGGTGTCGATGTCGATCCGCTTGCCGGCGGCGATCACCCACGCCTGCCCGCCGCACGTGCGGACCCGGGCCCGGGTCGCGGTGACCGGGAGGGTCACCGTGCCGAGGCCCGGCAGATCCAGCCGGCCGTCGGCGCCGGGAGCCAGCGGGACGTCGAGTTCGACCTCGGTGCCGGCACGGACGGCCGCGGTGACCGCCACGGCGGCCAGCAGCCCGGGGTGTGCCGCCGTGGCGTTGCCCGTCTCCAGCAGCGACACGGTGCCGAACGCCCACGCGGCGACGGGCGGATGGGAGAGCGCGGCCACCCGGTCCGGCGTGGGAACCTCGGCCAGCACCCGGTACGCCGTCTCGACCACCGCCCGATCCGGGTGCGCCGTCTCGCGTACCAGCAGCAGCAGGGCGCGTACCAGCAGGAGGATCTTGCTGTGCTGGGCGGCCCGCAGCCGCGTCACCGCCGCCACACCGCCCCGGCCGGCGGCGAGTTCGGCCAGGACCGCCCTCGGCATCCGGTGGACCGACGGAATCAACGGGTCGCCCGGGGCAGCGCCGCCACGTCCCGACGGACCGTCTGACGAATGTGGTCGATCAGGGCGTACAGGTCGGGGCAGTAGACCGAGGGATTGTCGAAGCCGTTGTCGGCCCGCCAGCGGTGGGTACGCAGCCCGCCACCGCAGACCCGCCGCAGCTCACATGCGCCGCAGGTGGCGCAGAGCGCCGCCGCGCCGCGCTGCTGGGCCCGCACCGCCGGCAGGTCGAGGGCGACGTCGAACGGATCCCGCTGCACGTGCAGACCGGTACCCGCCGCGCCGGCGTAGGCGGCGGCGAGGGTGTCGTCCATCTCGATCTGACCATCGGTCTGCACCACCGCCACCACCACCGGACTCAGGCCGACGCCGGCCAGGTGGGAGGCGCCGCCGAGCAGCAGTTGGATGATCTCGTCGAAGAGGCGGATCCGGACCGGCGGGCCCGGCGCGTGGTACCACCTGTCGAACACCGAGATCAGCCAGCGCGCGTACGGGGTCCGTCGAGGATCGGCCGGGCGTCCGGGCGGGGGAGTGTCCCAGGTGCCGTGCGGTAGCAGGAAGTCGATCGTCGGCGGCCGGTGTTCGAGCAGACCGAGGTACGTGGCGACCGGGTCGTTGCGGAGGTCCACCGTGCACAGCAGCCCGTTGAACAGGTGCGGGTAGCCCGTGGTGAGGCGACGCAGCGCGGCCTCGACGCGGGCGTGGCTGCCCTGTCCGTCGGGCCCGCGCCGATGCCGGTCGTGCGCGGCCCGGTCGCCGTCGAGGCTGACGCTGAGCCGCACGTCGAGCCGGTCGAACAGGCTGAGGTACCGCTCGTCCAGCCGGATGGCGTTCGTCTGCACGGTCAGCCGTACCGGCACCGGTGCCACGCCCTGTCGGATGACCGACACGGCCGCCTCGACGCGTTCCGGTCCGGCCAGCAGCGGCTCGCCGCCGTGCAGGATCACCGACACCCGGTCGAGCCGGTGTGCCCGGGCGTGTTCGCCGATCCGCCGGGCGGTCGCGTCGAGCACCTCAGGTGGCATGGTCCGGGGCAGGTCCCGCCACCGCTGGTCGGCCATCGTGTAGACGTAGCAGTGGTCGCAGGCCAGGTCGCAGCGGCTGTGCAGCTTGAGCACGAACTGGCGGAAGGCGACGGGTGGCGCGGGGTGGGTGGCGGTGCCGCCGGGTGACCGGTGGCCGTCGGATCCGGGCATCAGACGCTTCACCGTCCTGGCTGCGGCCGGTCGGCCGGGGTCGACGGGGTCCACAGCATACATCGACGCATGACGCTCTGTTCGCCGTGTTTGACCTGATCCGGGGTCGCCGGTCCGCGGCCGGACCGTCGCGGAGGGAGAGTGGCCCGGCCCGCGTACCGCCGTCTGGCGACCACGTCATACCGTTATCATGGGCGTACGCAGCGGATCTGGCCAACGTCGACGTCCGCACCTGCGACGCCATCATTGTGCGAGAGGCAGACAGGCGGTGATCGGGGGATGGACACCGGGGAGGATTCGTTGCGCTCCGATCTGATCGATCTGACCGACGTGGACCTGGCCGCGCTGGACGCCGTACCGAGCGAGGTGCTCCTGGCCGCGTTGCGCCGGTTGCAGCGCCGCAGCGTCGCCGCCGGCGACCAGTACGCCGGTTTCGAGAGCGCCATCGATGGCGACGACTGACCGCGAGGACGCCCCGGTCGTTCCGGGTGACGTCCCGCAGCAGCGACCGGCCCGTGGCCATGCCGGCCAGCCGGGCCGGGAGGAGACGGTCGGCACCTGCACCATCGTCTCGTTCGTCTCGCCCACCAGCGGCACCGGACGCAGCAGCGCGGTCGCCAACATCGCCTGGATCCTCGCCTCCAACGGCAAGCGGGTCCTCGCCGTGGACTGGTGCACCAAGACACCGAGGGTCTACGACTACCTGCGCTCGTTCCGCGTGGACGCGGTGCCGGCCGCCGGGGTGCTCGGCCCGGAACTCGCCACGCTGATCAGCCCGCATCCGGACGCGCACCCGCGCAACGCGCCGACGACCGGGCCCACCGGGCCGGAACAGGGCATGCTCTACCGGTACGCGATCTCCGGGTCGAGTTTCGGGTTCGAGATGATCGGCATCAGCCTCGACGCCAACGCCCTACCCGAGGTCGATCCGGTCCGCGCCCGGCAACTGCTGCGACATGGCGGCTACGACTACGTGCTGATCGACACCCCGGTCGACCTCACCCTGCCCGGCATCACCTACACCGCCATGCTCAGCGACGTGGCGGTGGTGTCGATACCGCCTCGCCGGCAGGCGATGCAGCAGGCGGCGGACCTGGCCGCCCAGCTCCAGCGCGAGGCCACCGGCGGCATCCGGGTGCTCGCCGCACCGACGCTTCGCGATGTCAGCCAACCGTGGTACGGACCGGCCCGCGACTCGGCCCGCAAGGCGTTCGCCAACCTGCTCGACGAGTCGACCACCGGGCTGTCCGGTGCCTCCACCGTGGAGATCGTGGAGGTGCCCGAGCCGTCGTACGACACCTACGACGACGTGCTGGCGGTACTGGCCGACACACCGGGCAGCGACAACACCCTCCTGGCGGCCTACGAGCAGATGGCCTCCTGGATCAGCGGGGGCGCGGTGGCCCGGGTGGCCGACGTGCCCGAGCGGATCCGTCGCCGCTATCGCCGGGGCGTGCTGCTCGACCCGGCCGACGGCGCCGACGAGATCCAGGTGCTCTACGAGCCCGTCGACCGGCCGTTCGCCGACTGGATCGCCGGACAGTTGCGCCGGGCCAACACCCAGGTCCAGCGGTACGTCGTGCGGTCGGGACCGGCGCCGGCCCACGACCCGGACGCCACGGTGCTGGCGATCCTCTCACCGGGCGTGATGCAGGCCCTCGACACCGCGGCGTCGGCCACCGACGTCGAGGTGTTCGGCGTGCTGACCCGCGGGGACGCGCCCGAACAGCTGGATCCGAGCCGGGTCATCGACCTGCGAGCGGTCGACGGGGCGCGGGCCCAGCCGCTGCTGCTCAGCCGGCTCGGCCTCATCGCACCCGGGCAGCCTACCGGCGACCTGCGGACCGCACCGCGCTACCCGTACGAAGCGGACCGTCGGCTGCGGACCAACCTGCCACCGCGTAACGAGTCCTTCGTCGGTCGCGGCGAATACCTCGAACGGCTGCGCGACCAGCTCAGCGACGGCAGCGGCCCGGTGACCCTGACCGGCGGCGCCGGAGTCGGCAAGAGTGAGATCGCCCGGGAGTTCGCCCACCGCTTCGCCTACGACTACGACGTGGTCTGGTGGATCCCGGCGCAGGACCGGGAGACCGTCCAGGCGGCACTCGGCGAGCTGGCGCAGGAGATCAACGTGGCCGACAGCGTCGGGGCGGCGGAGGCGGCGGTGGCCGCCCTGTCGGCTCCGCGCAGTGCCTTCGCCCGCTGGCTGTTGATCTACGACAACGCCGACGACGCGGAGGTGTTGGCCGGACTGCTACCCCGTCCGGGCGTCGGGCACGTGCTGTTCACCTCGCGGGACGACGGCTCCTCGAACCTGCCGGCACCGCTGGAGGTGGCGGCCTTCACCGGCGACGAGAGCACCGCGATGCTGCGGCGGACCCTCGGCATCAGCGCCGAGGACGCCCGGGCCATCGCGGCCGCGGTGGAGCACCTGCCGCTGGCGTTGCGGCTGGCCACCGCGTGGATCCGCGAGCGTACCCGGGCTCTGGAGCGTGCGGGGACGCCCAACCTGGAGGCCGTCGGCCGGTGCGTCGCCGAGTTGCTGGACGGGCTGCGGCGGCACTCGACCGAGGAGGAACCGACCGAGCGGATTCCCGGCTCCCGCACCTCGACCGTGGCCCGGATGCTGGACATCACCCTGGCCACCCTGCGGGAGACCGAGTTCGGGTCGCTGGCCATCCGGGTCGCCGAACTCGGCTCGTTCCTCTCGCCGGAGGGCATCGGCTTTCCGCTGCTGCGGTCGGTGCCGATGCTCACCCAACTCGCCACCGCCGCCGACCTCGACGCGGAGGAGTTGCTGCTCGACGCCGGAGAGGTCGACCTGGTACTCACCGTCGGCGCGCGGTTCGCCCTCTTCGACATCGACTGGGGGAGGGGCGCCGCGCTGCGGATGCACCGGGCCATCCAGGTTCTGCTGCGCGAGGCGATGCCCGAGCCACAGCGCCGTGAGCGTCATCGCCAGGTGCTGCGCGGGCTCGCCGGCTACGCTCCGACGGACCCGGAGGCCGACGACCGCCGCTACCTGCCTGTCTTCGAGGAGTTGCAGCGCCACCTGGTGCCCTCCGGCGCGTTGACGGCCGACGAGGCGCCCGTGCGGCACTGGGTGGTGAAGCAGGTCCGCTACCTGTTCTTCTTCGGCGACAGCGACGCCTGGCAGTCCGCGGTGCGGCTGGCTCAGCAGGTCTGCGACCGGTGGACGGCCGACGGCGAGTTCGACCAGTTGACCATGCGGCTGTTCGTCCAGACCGCCAACCTGCACCGGATGCTGGGCAAGCACCAGGAGGCGCTGCGCCTGGACGAGCGGGTGCTCAGCGAGCAGCGCCGCCGCCACGGGCTACGACACTTCCGGACCCTCATCGCGGGCCGGGGCCGCGGTGGTGACCTGCGCGGTCTCGGCCGATTCGAGGACGCGCTGGTGGAGGACCAGGCGACCCTCATCGGCTACCAGGAGGTGCTCGGCGACGACCACCCGAACACTCTGATGGCGATCAACAATCTCGCCACCTCCTTTCAGCTGACCGGCGACGCGCGGGAGGCACTGCGGCTGGCCCGTCACTTGTTCAGCCGGCGGATGTCGCTGTTCGGGCCGGAGGAACCGGCGACCTGGCGGGCGTCGTGCCTGGTGGGGACGCTTGAGCGGGAGGCCGGCGAGTACGACCTGTCGCTGGCCACCCTGCGTGAGACCCTGGAACGGGTGCACGAGCTGCGCTCCGCCAGCCACCTCGACGAGTTGCGCGTCAACCGGAGCCTCGCGGTCACCGAACGCCGGCTCGGGCTCGCCATCGCCGCGAAGAAGCGCAGCATCGAGACCTTCCGGGGCTACCGGGACCGGTTCGGCGAGGACCATCCGATCACCCGGTCCAGCCTGCTCAGCATGGCCGTGGACTACTACCGCGCCGGCGACGCCGGGATCGCCGTCGAACACGCCATCCGCTGCCTGCGGGGCTACGAGCGGCAGTTGGAGGCCGGTCACCCGTTCACCGCCGTCTGCTCGGTCAACCTGGGGTTGTTCCAGCGTGGGGCCGGGGAGTACGACCAGGCCGTACGGGACGGCGAACGGGGCCTGCGTACGCTGCGCGCCCGGCTCGGCGACACCCATCCGTGGACGCTCACCGCCGCCACCGCCCAGGCCGGTCACCTGGCGGTCCGGGGCGACTTCGCCGACGCCGTCCGGATCCAGGAGGACACGCAGCACACCTGCCTGCGCTACCTGGGCCGACGCCATCCCTGCACGGTCGACGCCGTCGCCAACCTCGCGGCGATCCGGGCGCTACGCGACGGTGCCCCCGACGCGGGCGCTACCGCGCTCACCGACACCGACATCGACGTGCCAAGAAGCTGAGGAGTGGACAGGTGACGGATCCGCAGCTTATCGACGCGCTGGTGGAGGAGTCGGCCGAGCAGGACGTGCCCGGGTTCCGCAAGAAGCGCAACCTGTGCCGGGAACTACTTCTCGGCGACACCGGCATCTACCACATCGCGCACTACACCGGCGGTGTGCTCGACTTCGCGCTGGACATCCTGGACCATGCGTCGACGCCGCCCGCACTCGACGGTGCCGAGCCCGCGCAGCGCCGCGAAGCGCACCGCCGGGCGGGTGCCCAACTCGTCTACCGGGCGGCCGACCTCAGCCGGCGGGTGTGGGAGCTGCAGTGCGGCGGGCTGGTTCGGCTGGCCGTCCAGACCCGCACGGATCTCGTCTTCTGCAACACGGTGACCGGTGGCGAACACGTGGTGGGATTCGGATCCCTTCCGCCGGCCGGCTCCGAGGCGGTCGCCGACCCGTCCCGGGCGAGCGGCATCGACCGGGCGGCGGCCCAGCTCGCCACCGCGCTGCGTCAACTGGTACGGCTGCCGTCGCAGAACCCGGGCGGCTGGCTGACCGCCGGTGACGCCCAGGTGCCGGTCGCGGCGTCGGCCGCCGACTTCATGGCGTACGTGGTCGGGTCTGCTGAGTCCGGCGGTCTGCTCAGCACCACGTTGCGGCCGGCCGGGCTGCACTATCTCAGCCACCACCGGGCGGGGGAGCAGACCGCCGCGGCCGACATCCTGCGGCATCCGGAACTGGAGTCCTTCTTCAGTCGCGGGGTCACCGTGGCCGGTCGGCGGGCCCGCTACGAACGTCTGGCCGGGGACCTGTCCCTGCTGGCGTTGCAGGTCAGCCGGGACCTGCGCCGTACCGTGGCCGGTGAGGCCGAACGTCTGGTGCTCGACCTGGAGATCGGTGCGGTCTTCTACTACCTGCTCGCGCCGGAGGAGTACCTCTTCGGCGTCGCGCTCGACCAGGACTGGGTCACCCAGGCGGATCTCGACATGTCGGCGGTGGGCCGGCAGCTGGCCCGGCTGGACGTGCCGACCGGCAGGTGAGCCGGGGGCTCGCGGTGCGCGACGGGTGTGCTCAGGCGTTCACCAGCAGCCGCCGCACCCGTGCGCTCAGGCCGTCGAACACCGACCGTGCCTCCGTCCAGCTGCGCGAGCGCTCCGGCGGCTCCGTCGGGTCGCCGTCACCCGGTACGGCCAGGTCACCGAGCACATCCAGCTGGAACAGCGGCAGATACTCGGCGATGCCGTCGTAGGTTTCGCAGAGCCGGTCCAACCGGTCCAGGTCCCCCGGACGTGGGGCCCGACGGTGCCCCTCGTACCACCGTTCGACGCCGTGGCGGAACGCCTCGATCAGCCGTCGCAGCACCATCGAGGTGCCCAGCGCCCGCTGCACGTCCCGGGAGCGCAGGCCCGATCGCAGCAGCGCGGCGTTCTCGACCGCCTGCCGGATCTCGGTGCCCGCCGGGGCGAACGCCTCGCGTAGGTGGCGGTCGAAGCCGGTGAGCTGGTCGAGCGCCTGGATGGCGTCGGCGAAGAGCCGGGCGACCGGGCCGGGCAGCGGGGTGGACGCGACATCCGGTCGCCTCGGGGGATGCTCCCTTTGCACCGGACTCCGCAGATCGTGGCGCAGGTCGTCCCGAATCTCGTCCAACTGGTACGACAGCCGCTCGATGGAGCGTTGGGCGTTCGTCTGCTGACGCTGGATGCGCTCGACGCGCGTGCGCACCGAGGTCAGCGTGTCCGCGCCGAGCGCCTGTTCAAGCCGGCGCAGAGATGCCTTCACGCTGCCCGACAGGTCCTCCGGAAAGGACTGCGGCTCGTAGACGATCGGCTCCACGCTGAACGTCTCGGCGAGGTCGGCGGCGAACTCCGCCGGCAGGTGCCCGACGACGACCAGGATGACCTCGCTGTCCGGCACCGCTGCCCGGATCGCCACCACCCGGCGGTTGAGGGCGTCGACCTCCTCGGACTTGAGCACCGACTCGGTGAGCAGCACGCAACAGCCGGCGTTCCGTTCCTCCAGCGGCACCCAGAAGTCGACCGGCAGGTCCCGTAGCGAACCCACCAGGTGGTCCCGCTGGTACGACCAGCCGTCCTGGGTGAGCACCCGCCGCACGTCGGCGGCCACATCCTGCCGGCTGGCCAGGTCGAACTGGACCCGTACCGCCTCGCGGACCATGAGGTGGGTGACCGGCGTGTCGGCCTGCGCCGCCCGCTGGTACAGGTGGTAGCACAGCCGGATCAGTCGGCGGGGCACGCCGTCGGTCAGGTTGGTGAGGTACTCGGTGGTCTCCACGGTGAAGGGGGCGAGCCGTGCCTGGCCGAACGTGCGCAGCTGACTGCGCCGGATGAAGTCCCGCACGTCCCGCGCGCTCAGCGCGGACATCCGCACGATCGGCCCGATCCGCTGCCGCACGTCCGGGCTGAACAGGTGCAACATGTCCGGCAGCCCGGCGATCACCAGGAAGGCGCCGGCGGCGGCGAAGAGCTCGATCAGGCGGGAGAACCGGGCCATCGTGTCGTCACCCGGGCCGCCCGCCGCCGACAGGAACTTGTCCACCTCGTCCAGTACCACCACGAAGCGTCCGTGGCGCTGCCCGCACAGCAGGGCGAGCGCACCCAGCACCGCCACCGCGTCGGACTCCACGTCGACGCGGGCGGGGACGCCGGCCGCCGCCAGCGCCGGCCCGGGCGGGTGACCGGTCAGCCAGTCCCACGCTGTCGCCTCGGTGGCGGGATCGAGCAGCATCGCCAGTACCGTGCCGACCGAGGGATCGGTGGTGACCGGGGCCAGCTCCGCCCGGAGCCGCTCACCGAGCCACCCCGCTGCGGGCGACCCGTCCGGCGCGGTCACGGCGGGTGACGCCGCCCGGTGGTCCTCGACCAGGGCCCGCACCGCGTCGCGAGACAACCGACCGAGCAGCTGGCGGCTCAGTGACAGGAACGTGTCGGCGGGTGCGTCGAGGTAGACCGCTCGGATCGCACCCCCGGTGCTCTCCTGAGCGTGGGCCAGCAGTTCGGCGGCCAGATGGGTCTTGCCGGTGCCGTAGTCACCCACCACCGCGACCGTGCCGCCGTCGCCGCTGCGCAGGTAGTGGTCCAGATGAGCGAGGGCGTCGCGGATGGCGGCGGTGGTGACCGTGGTCGCCTGCGCCCGGCCCTCGGCCACTCTGGCGACCGCGGTCGGAGAGAACGGGTTGACCGGGACGACCGCCGGTGGATCTTCAGTTGCATCCATCTTTCTGATCCTCCGGTAGCTCTGGTCCGGGCACCAGGAACTCCCACGGCCCGGGCAGGCACTGCTCCTCCGCGCCTCCAGGGCGTCTTCAAATCGTAGCTGTCAGTGGCCATTCCGGCGGACCTCCGAAGGCGACAGATCGGTCTCACCTGCGAAAAAGGCCCGATCGGTGGGCCGCCGGTCGGCGCGACGGCGGGCCACAGCCGAGGGTCCGGCAAGCCGGCCGGGTGGCGGGCGCATCGCAGAATGGTCCGCATGCGAGCGGTGATGTTCGACGCGTACGGGCCGCCGGAGGTGCTCACCCAGGTCGAGCTGCCGACGACCGGTCTGGTGACGAACAGTCTGCTGACGCTCGGCACCGCCCTCACCGGTGGTCGACGGGTCCGGACCGGGATGTCGGTACGCAAGCACGCGGCCCTCGCCGCCCTGCGGGACCTGCTCGCCGAGGAGCGGCTTCAGGTCGTCATCGACCGCAGCTACCCGATGACCGAGATCGTCGAGGCGCACCGGCACGTCGACGCCGGACACAAGGTCGGCAACGTCGTGATCGACGTTTCGCCGGCCCGCGATCGCTAGTCCGGCCGGCCGGAGATCGGCGCGAAACAAGAGAAACGCATCGATGTAACTGCCGCCTGGGATCGTCGGGCTTCGATCTTGCGTGGGAGGTGCGGTGACGATACCGACGACGCGGCGGCAGTTCCTCCAGGCCGTCGGGGTGTCCGGCGGGGCGGGCGTGCTCTACGGCACGATGGGTGCGCTCGGGCTGGCGCCCGCCGCCCAGGCGGCACCACCGTTCCGGGCACCGAACCGGTCCGACTTCACGCTGACCGGCCGGTCGGCGAAGTCCGTGCTGGTGCTCGGGGCCGGCATCGCCGGCCTGGCCACTGCGTACGAGCTGGGCAAGGCGGGCTACCGGGTGCGCATCCTGGAGGCGCGTGACCGGCCCGGCGGGCGCAACTGGACGGTGCGGGGCGGCACCACCGAGACCGACCTGGACGGACGCACCCAGCGGGCCCACTTCGCCGACGGGCAGTACCTCAACGCCGGCCCGGCCCGCATCGCCCAGCACATGGTGACCCTCGACTACTGCCGGGAACTCGGCGTGCCGATCGAGATCTTCGGCAACCAGAACGCCGACGCCTACTACGTCAACGAGAACGCCGGGGCGCTGTCCGGCCGGCAGATCCGGCACCGCGAGGCCAAGGCGGACGTCTACGGGTACGTCTCCGAACTGCTCGCGAAGGCCACCGACCAGGGTGCGCTCGACACCTACCTGACCGGTGAGGACAAGGAACGGCTGTTGGAGTTCCTGCGCGGGTTCGGCGCGATCGGCGGTCGGGTCGCCGACGACCCGGCGGCCAGCTGGCGGTACGCGGGCACCAACCGGCGCGGCTACCTGGTCGAGCCGGGCGCCGGCTTCGAGGCGGGCACCCCGAAACTCACCCCCTACCCGCTGACCGACGTGCTGGCCAGCGGCATCGGCCGGTACTTCTCCTTCGAGTTCGGCTACGACCAGGCGATGCTGATGTTCCAGCCGGTCGGCGGGATGGACCGCATCGCGTACGCCCTCGAAGCCGCCGTGGGCCGGCGCCTCGTGACCTACGGCGCACAGGTGCGCTCGATCTCCAACACCGGCTCCGGGGTCAGCGTGGTCTACGACGGGCCGGGCGGCCGGCCGCGCACCGCCACCGCCGACTTCTGCGTCTGCACCATCCCACCGCAGGTGCTGGCGAAGATCCCGGCCAACCTCACCCAACCGGTCCGGGACGCGCTGGCGTACCCGGTCCCGAACGCCACCGGCAAGATCGGCCTGCAGTACCGGCGACGGTGGTGGGAGCAGGACGAGAACATCTACTCCGGCATCACCAACACCAACCTGGACCTGGCCACGATCTGGTACCCCTCCTACGGCTACCACGGCGCGAAGGGCGTGGTGGTCGGCTACTACAACTTCGGTGCCAACGCCCAGGCGTACGCGGCGCTGACGCCCGCCGAGCGGGAGGCCCGCGCCGTCGCGCAGGGCGTGAAGATCCACGGCGAGGCGTACCGGACGGAGCTGGAGACGTCCTTCTCGGTGGCCTGGGACCGCACCCGCCACTCCGAGGGCGGCTGGGTGTCGTGGCCGTCGCGCACCAGCGGCCAGTACGGCCGGCTGCTGGAGCCGGACGGCCGGGTCTACTTCGCCGGTGACCACCTCAGTCACTACATCGCCTGGCAGGCCGGGGCGTTCGAGTCCGCCCGCAAGGTCGTCACCGACCTGCACGCCCGGGTCATGTCGAGCTGAACCCCGACATCTCGGCCCCGGGGAAACGGCGCCACCTGCGAAAAGTGCCCGGCCGGTCGGCACGTCGCCGGCCCTGGTGATCGACTTTGTCCAATAGCATGACGCGCATGGTCGTAATCCGGTGGCTGGTGCGATGACCCAGCCGGTCCCCGGTGCGGCCCGTCCCGCCGCGTGGTGGCTTCGGGTCGTCTTCGGGGTGATCGGCCTGATCGCCTCGGTGCTCGGTTACGTCGGCCTGGAACGCCTGTCGCAGGCACGCCCCGAGGCCATCGCCGACCGGTACGACATCCTCTACTACGACCTGCAACTGTTCTTCCTCAGCGCCGAACTCTTCGAGCAACCCGGTCCGTATCCGTGGCAGTTGCAGGTCGCCCGGTTCATGGCACCGCTGTTCACCCTGCTGGCGGTGGCCGAGGCCGGTCGGCTGCTGCTGGCCACGGAGATCCGGCGGCGGCGGGCCCGGCGGGCCAGTGGCCACGCCGTCGTCTGCGGCGACTCGCAGTTCGCGCACATGCTCGCCGACCGGCTGTACGCGGACGGTGGCCGGGTGGTCGTCGTACGCTCCGAACCGTTCGGGCCGCTGGAGTACCGCCGACGCCGCTACCTCGGTGTCGTCGGCGATCCGACGAACGTGGAGGTGTTGCGGGGTGCCGGCCTGCCCCGGGCGCACACCGTCTACGCCTGCACCGACGACGACGACCGCAACCACGCCATCGCCAACACCGCCAACCGGCTGATCCAGGACCGTCGCCACCCGCCCCGGGTCTACGTCCAGGTCCACGACCCGGAGATGTGCCTGTCGTTGCAGGCCCGGCGGCTCGGCGCCGCCGGGTCCAGTCGGCTGCGCCTGGACTACTTCCACGTCGACGACATCGCCGCCCGGGCCCTGCACCGGCACCATCCGCTGCCGTCGGCACCGGACCGGCCGACGACGGTCCTCATCGCCGGCGACGGCAGCTTCCGCCGGGCACTGCTGGTGGAGACGGCCCGGCACTGGCGGGCGCACCAGGCCGACCAGGGCGGGCCCGACCGCCGGCTGCGGGTGGACCTGGTGGCACCGGACGCCCGCGCCGAACTCGCCCTGGCCACCTCCCGTTATCCGTTCCTCAGCGAGGTCTGCCGGCTGGCCGGGTACGACCGGGACATCGCCGGCCTGGTCGGCCTCGACCATGTCACCGCCGAGGGCTACGACCGCATCTATCTGTGCGCCCCCGACGAGATCGGCGGCCTGCGCTTCGCGCTGGACACCCCCGCCCTCTGGCGCGGGACGCGCAGCATCGTCTTCGTGCCGGTCTACCGGCAGGCGGCGCTCGCCGCCGCCTTTCACGGCGACGCCCGCCACGACCTGCTCGACGAGGTGCACGGGAAGCTGCGGCTGTATCCGGTGCTCACCCATGCCTGCGACGCCGGGCTGATCGCCGAGGACCTCACCGAGCGGCTCGCCCAGCAGATCCACCTGCGGTATCTGTACGCCCAGCAGCGAGCCGGGCTACGCCTCGGCGACGCGCCCGCCATGGTGCCCTGGTCCCGGCTGCCGGAGTCGCTGCGCCGCGCCAACCGCAGCCACGTCCAGGACATCGCGGCCAAACTGCTGAACCTGGGCTGCGTGGTGGCCCCCCGGCACGGTGGCGCCGGTGACGCCTCGGCTGCCGGGCGGGCCATCGACGACCGGATCGAGCAACTGGCCCGGCTGGAACACGAACGGTGGTGCAGGGAACGGCGCTCCGAGGGCTGGACGTTCGGCGAGCCGCGCGACGACGCCCGGCGCCGACACCACCTGCTGCGGCCGTGGGACGAACTGTCGTCGGCCGCGAAGGAGCAGAACCGGGAGGAGATCCGGGCGTTGCCCGACGTGCTGTCCGACAGCGGATTCGAGTTGATCCGGCTGGGCCCCAGCGTGCCAGTCCAGCGGGGAGGCTCGGCCGATGCCGCCTGAACGCGAACCGGTCCGCGTCGGGGTCACCGGCCACATCAACCTGACCCCGGCCACCGAGCGGCTGGTCGCCGAGGCGATCCGCCTCGAACTGCGCAGGATCAGCGACCGGCCGGTGCACGGTGTCACCTGCCTGGCGGCGGGCACCGACCAGATCTTCGCCCGCGCGGTCCTGGACGGCGGTGGCACGTACGAGGTGGTGCTGCCGGCTCCCGACTACCGGGACACCATCGCCCCGGCGGCCCGGAGCAGCTTCGACGAGCTGCTCGGCCGCGCCACCCGGGTGCTGCACACCGGCCACCGCACCTCCGGCACCGCCGCGTACGTGACCGCCAACCGGGAGCTGCTGTCGCGGGTGCAGCGGCTGCTGGCGGTCTGGGACGGCGAACCGGGCTGCCACGACGCGTCGACGGACCGGACCGTCGGCTGGGCCCGCGAGCGGGGCATCCCCACCACCGTCATCTGGCCCACCGACGCCCGGCGGTCCCGCTCGGGATGAGCCCCCGGTGGCCGGTGCTGTCCGTTCCGCTGATGCCAATTCGTCGTACCCGGGGAGTAGACCGACCAGGACCGGTGTATGTCCGGTGCGGCGACCGCCCGCCGGCCCGACGAAGCGAGAGGATGCTCAGATGAGTGGTGTACGTGTGCTGGTGGGGACGCGCAAGGGTGCGTTCGTCCTGACCGCCGACGGCAGGCGCGACAGCTGGACGGTCGACGGGCCGCACTTCGGGGGCTGGGAGATCTACCACCTCACCGGGTCGCCGGCCGACCCGGACCGGCTCTACGCCTCACAGTCCGGCGGCTGGTTCGGGCAGCTGATCCAGCGCTCCGACGACGGCGGCCGGACCTGGACCACTGTCGACAACGACTTCGCCTACACCGGTGACGTCGGCGATCACCTCTGGTATGACGGGACGCCACGTCCGTGGGAGTTCAAGCGCATCTGGCACCTCGAACCGTCCCGCGACGACCCGGACACCGTCTACGCCGGCGCGGAGGACGCCGCGCTCTACGTGTCCACCGACGGCGGCGGCAAGTGGACGGAGCTGACCGCCCTGCGCACCCACCCGAGCGGGCCGTCCTGGCAGCCCGGCGCGGGCGGCCTGTGTCTGCACACGATCATCCTGGACCCGGCCCACCCGGGTCGGATCTACACCGCCATCTCGGCGGCCGGCGCGTTCCGCAGCGACGACGGCGGCACCAGCTGGCTGCCGATCAACAAGGGGCTGCGGTCGGGGGAGATCCCCGACCAGGACTCCGAGGTCGGCCACTGCGTGCACCACATCACCCAGCACCCGTCCCGGCCCGACACGCTGTACATGCAGAAACACTGGGACGTCATGCGCAGTGACGACGCCGGAGCGAACTGGCGCGAGGTCAGCGGCAACCTGCCGTCGGACTTCGGCTTCCCGATCGCGGTGCACGCCCACGAACCGGAGACCATCTACGTGGTGCCGATCAAGAGCGACTCCGAGCACTACCCGCCGGAGGGCCGGCTGCGCGTCTACCGCAGCCGCACCGGCGGCGACGAGTGGCAGCCGCTGACCGACGGGCTGCCGCAGTCCGACTGCTACGTCAACATCCTGCGCGACGCGATGGCCGTCGACACGCTCGACCCCTGCGGCATCTACTTCGGCACCACCGGTGGCCAGGTCTACCGCTCCGCCGACGGCGGCGACAGCTGGGCGCCGATCGTCCGGGACCTGCCGCCGGTGCTCTCCGTGGAAGTCCAGGTGCTGCCGTGATCCGGGTCGTCCTCCCGGCTCACCTGAAGACCCTCGCCGGGGTGACTGGCGAGGTGCGGATCGAGGTGGCCGGCCCCGGGCCGGCCACCCAGCGCCTGGTGCTCGACGCCATCGAGGCGCGCTACCCGATGCTGCTCGGCACCATCCGCGACCGGCACAGCGGTAAGCGCCGCGCCTTCGTCCGCTTCTACGCCTGCGAGGAGGACCTGTCCAACTGTCCACCCGACACGCCCCTGCCCGAGCGGGTGGTCGCCGGCGAGGAGCCGTTCATCGTCCTCGGCGCGATGGCCGGCGGATGACCCGGTTCACAGGCCACGGGCGAACAGTGCCAGGCGTACCCGGTTGGGGCTGCCCGTCTTGGTCATCAGGCTGGTGATGTGGGACTTGACCGTGGTCACGCCGATGTGCAGCCGCTCGGCGATCTCGCCGTTGGACAGCCCGTCGGCGACCAGGTCGAGCACCTGCTGCTCCCGGGCGGTCAGCCCGGTGACCGGCGTCGGCGCCCCGGTGCGGGCGTGCACCGCGCGCCGCACCAGCCGGCGCAGCACCTCCGAGCTGAACGGGCTGTCGCCGGTCGCGGCGCGGCGCACACCGTCGAGCAGCTCGGTCGGCGGCGCGTCCTTGAGCAGGAAGCCGCAGGCGCCGGCCGTCAACGCCGGATAGAGGTGGTCGTCGTCGCCGAACGTGGTCAGCACCAGGACGCGGGCACCGGGACGGTCGGCGAGGATCCGGCTGGTCGCGGAGATCCCGTCGACGCCGGGCATGCGCAGGTCCATCACCACGACGTCGGGCACCAGCCGGGCGGCGAGGGCGATCGCGTCCCGGCCGTTGTCGGCCTCGCCGACGACCTCGATGTCGGGCTGGGCCTCGCAGAGCATGCGCAGGCCGGCGCGGATGAGGTGCTGGTCGTCGACAAGCAGTACCCGGATCATGTGCGCTCCGTCGCTGCCGGGCCGGCGGGCAGCACGGTGGCGACCCGCCAGCCCGGTCCGGTCGGTCCGGCCGTCAACTGTCCGCCGAGGACCTCGACGCGTTCGCGCATGCCGGTGATGCCGTGGCCGCCGCCGACCGGCACCGGGGCGGGCACCCTGCCGCGACCGTCGTCGACCACCTCCCAGTGGACGGCGCCGTCGACCACGGTCACCGACAGTCGCGCCACCGCGTCGGTACCGGCGTGCTTGGCCACGTTCGTCAACGCCTCCTGGCTGAGCCGTAGCACCGCGAGGCCGCGTACCGCGTCGAGGCTACCGACCGCCGGGTCGATGTCGGCGATCACGGCGATCCCGGCCTGCCGGGCCCGGTCCACCGTGGCACCGAGCGCGGCCGGTAGCGCCGACGGTTCGATCGCGGTCAGTGCGGCGTCGCCGCGTACGCCGTCGGGGTCACGCAGCACCGCGACCAGCCGACGCAGGTCGGCAAGGGCCGCGGTGCCCGTGCCGTGCACGTCGTCGAAGACCGCGCCGACCCGGGGATCCAGGTCGGTGAGCACGTGCCGGGCCACCCCGACCCGCAGCACCATCGACGCCACGTGGTGCGCGACCACGTCGTGCAGCTCCCGGGCGATGGCGCCGCGTTCGTCGGCGCGGGCGGCGCGGCTCTCCGACTCGCGCCGCCGCTGCTCCTCCTCGGCCCGCCGCCGCGACTGCTGCCCGAGCTCCCGGGTGGTCCGGATGACCAGCCCGAGCAGCACTGGCACGCCGACCTCCGGCAGCAGCCCGAACACACCGGAGAGCAGGCGCGGCAGCGGGTCACCGATCGAGTCGGTCAGGTCGACCACGGCCAGCAACCCGGCCGCCAGCCAGATGGTCCGGCTCCGGTGGGCGGCCATGGTCAGTTCGAGCAGCGCCCAACTGGCACCCACCTGGTTGATCGTGAAGTCGTCGACCAGCCAGATCGCGACCGCCAGCAGCGCGGTCTGGGTGAGCATGTTGGCCAGTGGCCGGTGGTGCAGCGAGAGTCCGACCGCGAAGGCCAGCACCGCGAGCACCCACTGGACGGTGGTCGGTGCGGACATGGTGCCGAAGAACAGGTAGCCCAGGCCGGAGAGGATGAGCAGCACCATCCGCACGAGGCTGTCGCGCGCGTCGAACAGTCGTCCCACCCAGCCCACGGCCTCAGCCTAGGTGTCGCGGTTCGCGGCCAGAAGTCGCCGTCGGCGGTGCCCATCTGGCGCGGACGAGCAGATAGGCGGCCAGGCCGAGCGGCCCCAGCAGGATCGTCGACACCAGCACCGGTGCCATCACCAGCGGGGGGACCGCCCGTTCCCGGCTGTCGAGCCAGGCCCACCGGCCGACGAACAGGTCGAAGGCGATCATGTGTGCCCAGGCCGCCGCGGCGCCCTCGGCTCCGCCCAACAACTCCCGTACGCCGTCGAGGGTGGGCGACACCACGGCCGGCAGGACCTCGCCGAACGCCGGGATCACCAGCACCGCGTAGATCACCACGGCCGGGAGCACGATCAGCGGCGACCGGATGATCCGGTGGGTCACCCGCCAGGTCGGCAGCAGGATCATCAACGCCCAGAAGGGTGCCGCCACCGCGAAGGTCAGCGTGAACAACGTGGCACTCACGCCGTCACCTCCGTCCGCTCGTCACCCTCGACCCGCTCGCTGTGCGGTCCCGCCGGGCCCGCTGGCCGGTGCTCGCCGCCGGCCGGAGCCCCGCTGCGGGCCAGCACCGCGCCGGCAGCGGCGACGGTCACCACCGCCAGCGTCGCGACGGCGGTCAGGGTGAGCGTGTCCGGTCGCAGCAGCGGCTGCCCGCGTAGCGCCTGCCAGGTCAGCAGCACGGTCGCCGCACCATAGCCGACGCCCAGCACGAGCAGCAGCCGCGCCCGGGTGCGCTCGTCCAGCCGACCACCGGCGATCCGGCTCAGCAGCAGCGCCAGGATCGGCAACACCTGCATCCCGTGCAGCCCCACGAAGTGCCCGATGCGCAGATCCCCGCCGGTGGTGCTCCAGCCGACCACCGGCAGCCCCGGCCCCCCGTCGGCCACGCCCACGCTGTGTGCCCCGGCGATGCCTTCGATCACGGGAGCCTGTGCCGGCAGGGTCATCGGTACCGCCACCAGCATGCCGAGCGCCGCCAGCCCGAGCCCCAGACCGATCGCGTACCGGCCGGCGCGGCCGGCGACCGGCTGCCGCAGCACCGCGACACCGATGACCACGTGCGCGACGAACAGCACCATGATCGCCGCGCCCATCAGCTGCCACAGCACGGCGTTCAACGGGGTGGTCTCGTTGTAGTGGCTGGTGGTGCCGCGGATCACCTGCCCGACGATGACGCACATCTCCACCACACCCATGGCGACCACCACGGTGACCGCCCACTCCGCGATCCGGCTGCGCCGACGCAGCAGCGAGAGCAGCCAGGCCAGGGTGCCGCCGTACAGCACGAAGGACACCGCGAACTTGAACGGCTTGAGCCAGATCGGCGCGCCGGTCACGACCCGCTGGTCGGCCACGATGCCGACCGCGCAGACGACGGCGAGCACCGCCATTGCCGAGACGAAGACCATCAGGGGGCGGTGCCGGTTCATCCGCCGCGACAGGTTGTCAGTCATGCCTGTAGATGCTCGTCGGCGTACGGGTCGACGTCGCCCGACCACTGGCCCCGACCACGGCCGATGGTCGGATGGCCGTCCCCTACCCGGGTAGGAGAGAAACCCCGTCCTGCGGCAGGGCCCAACGCCTCTGTCGACAGCGCGGCGGCGGTGCGAGGCTGGACGGGCAGGGAGGCAGGCGATGACCACCAGAGCTTCGAAACGAAAGTCACAGTGGACGGTCGGCGACGTGATGACAGGTGACGTCGTGTCGGTGCGGCCTGACACCTCGTACCGCGAGGTGGTCGACACGCTGATGGGCAGGGGGGTGAGCGCCGCGCCCGTGGTGGACCCGGACGGGCGCGTGCTCGGCGTGGTGTCCGAAGCCGATCTGTTGCACAAGATCGAGGCTGCCGGGGACGAGCGGCACCGCCGGATCATCGGCGTTCGTCGGGTGGCGGCGAAGGCACAGGCCACCGTCGCCGCCGACCTGATGACCGTGCCGGCGGTCGTGGTCGAGCCGACATCATCGGTCGCCGCGGCGGCTCGACGGATGGAGGCGGCACGGGTCAAGCGGATGCCGGTCGTGGACGCCGACCGACGGCTCGTCGGAATCGTGTCACGGCGGGACCTGCTGCGGATCCACACCCGGCCGGACGAGGAGGTCAGCGCCGACGTCGTCGACATCGTCCTGCGCGGCCTGTGGATCGCCCCGGACACCGTGACGGTAGGCGTGGCGGACGGTGTGGTGACGTTGTCCGGCACCGTCGAGAGTCGCAGCCTCGCCGGTATGGTGGCCGATCACACGGCCAGGCTCGCCGGTGTCGTCGAGGTGGTCGACGAACTGGACTGGGAACGCGACGACTCGGAGTTGATCGAGTCGCGGGGCTACGCGTTCGGCTCCGCCGAGCGCCTCATGCGGCCCTCGCGTGACTGACCACCGGCTCCGGCACCCGCACGGGGCGCAGCACCCGACCCGGCGGGTGGCGGGTCGAGGACCCGGCTGGTACCGGGGCGACGTCCACCTGCACACGGTGCGCTCGGCCGGCGGCGAACTCACCCCCGGGCAGCTCGTCGCCGCCGCCCGCGAGATCGGGCTGGACTTCGTCGCCACCACCGAGCACAACACCGCCGCCGGGCACGGTGACTGGAGCCGGCACGCGGGCGACGACCTGCTGGTCATCCTCGGTCAGGAGGTCACCACCCACACCGGCCACTGGCTCGCCCTCGGCCTGGAACCCGGGCACCAGGTCGAATGGCGCTACGGCGTACGTGACGACGTCGTCGACCGGCACCTGGACCTGGTGCGCCGATCGGGCGGTCTCTGCGTGGCCGCCCACCCGTACGCGCCGTACGAGTCCGGAACCCTGGCCTACCCGTACCGGTGCTTCGACGCGGTCGAGGTGTGGAACGGACAGTGGCGTTCGGACCTGCCGTGGAACGCCGACAACGAGGCGGCGTTGGCCGAGTGGGGCCGCAACCTCGCTCACGACATCCATCAGGGACGGTGGTGGCCGGCGCTCGGCAACAGCGACACCCACCTCGCCGGTCAGCTCGGCACCCCGCACACCGTGGTCTACGCCGAGGAGTTGAGCGTCGAGGCGATCCTCGCCGGCCTGCGCGCCGGCCGGAGCTGGATCGCCGGCTCCGCCGCCGTCGACCTGGCGTTCGCCGCCACGACAGGTGACCGCGTGGTCGGCGTGGGTGAGCACCTGGACACCGGCGGCGCACCGATCGAGGTACGGGTGCGGGTGTCCGGGGCACCGGCCGGCACCGTCAGTCTGCACACCGAGCGCGGCACCGTGCTCCGCGAACGACTGCCCGCGGACGGCTCGGGCACGGTCCGCTGGCACACCACCGCGCGGGACAGTGGCTTCGTCCGGGCCGAGGTGCGCAATCCGGACCGGCGGATGGCGGCCCTCACCAACCCCGTGATCCTGGCCTGACCGGCGCCGCCCGCCGCCGTGGTGCCGGTCGACGCCTCGCGCGGCGGGTCGGCGCGGGGCCGGCCGCGCGGCGTACGTGGCGGCTCAGCGCGGCGCAGCGTACGCCAGCGGGGCCCGTACGTCGTCCCAGGTACCGGTCAACGTGGCGCCGGCCGGCGCGGGGGCGGATCCGGGGCGGCGGATCACGGCCATCTCGACGGTGTCGGTGACGATGAGCGTCGGGTCGCCGTCGACCACCCGGCGCACCGCGCCGACCGTTGGCACGTCGACCGCGGGCGCGTCGCTGGTGATGCCCATGCTGGGCGGGCGCACCTCGCGCCGGCCGTCGACCTCGAAGTACTCCTCGGCCTGCCCGGTGCCGGCCAGGATGGCCTCGGCCAGGGCGGCCGCGTACACCGGGTCGCCGACCGCGTCGTAGACCCAGCGTCGGCCCAGCACCGAGTGTTCGGTGGTGCCCACCAGCCACTCGTCGGCTCCGTCCAGTGGTGTCCCACGGTAGGTCAACGGCACCTGGTGCACCGGCCCGTCGCCGCCGCGTACCAGGAGGGTCTCGATGCCCACCTGCCCGGCCGGGTCGTCGAACCGGTACGCGGCCACGCGTGCCACCTCGGCACCGCCCGTGTACCAGTTGCGGCTCGGCAGCCAGGCCGCCAACAGTTCCAGCTTGCTGGGACGGATGTCCGCTCGGTGCAACAACGCCATGAGCCGCATCGTACGCACCACCGGAATTCACCTCCGGCGGGTTCCCGTCCGCGGATGGCGGCGCGGCGGTGTTGTGGCCTAGCATCTCGGGCCAGTACAACGTCGAGCCCAACGCGGGTTCCCCCCGACCCGCCGCCGGTGCCGCCGCCGGGTTGACGGCCCGCGGGAAAGGCACCCCTCGTGAAGATCGTGGCCGCCGACGTCATCGTCACCAGCCCGGACCGCAACTTCGTCACCCTGAAGATCACCACTGAGGACGGCCTCACCGGCCTCGGCGACGGCACGCTGAACGGACGCGAACTCTCCGTCGCCTCGTACCTGCGCGACCACGTGGTGCCGTTGCTGCTCGGGCGCGACGCCCACCGCATCGAGGACGCCTGGCAGTTCCTGTACCGTTCGGCGTACTGGCGGCGCGGGCCGGTCACCATGGCGGCCATCGCGGCGGTCGACGTCGCGCTCTGGGACATCAAGGCAAAGGCCGCCGGGATGCCGCTCTACCAGCTGCTCGGCGGCGCGTCCCGCACCGGCATCATGGCGTACGGTCACGCCTCCGGGCGGGATCTGCCGGAGCTGTTCGACTCCATCCGGGCCCACCTCGATCTCGGCTTCCGGTCGATCCGGGTGCAGACCTCCGTGCCGGGCATCAACGCCGTGTACGGGGTGGCCACCCAGCCCAGCGCCGACGGCAAGCGTTACGACTACGAGCCGGCGCAGCGCACCCCGTTGCCGGCCGAGGAGGACTGGGACACCCGGGCGTACCTGCGGCACCTGCCCGGCGTCTTCGAGGCGGTGCGCAGCGAGTTCGGCCCCGAGCTGCCGTTGCTGCACGACGGGCATCACCGGATGACCCCGATCCAGGCCGCGAAGCTGGGCAAGGCCCTCGAACCGTACGACCTGTTCTGGCTGGAGGACTGCACCCCGGCGGAGAACCAGGAGGCGCTGCGGCTGGTCCGGCGGCACACCACCACGCCGCTGGCGATCGGCGAGGTGTTCAACACCGTCTGGGACTACCAGACGCTGATCCGGGAACAGTTGATCGACTACGTACGCTCCGCGGTCACCCACACCGGCGGGATCACCGCCATGCGTAAGCTGCTCGACTTCGCCGCGCAGTACCAGATCAAGTCCGGCATCCACGGGCCGACCGACATCTCGCCGGTCGGCATGGCCGCCGCGCTCCACCTCGACCTGGCCATCCACAACTTCGGCATCCAGGAGTACATGCGGCACGGCGCGCTCACCAACGAGGTGTTCCGCCAGTCGTTCACCTTCACCGACGGCTACCTGCACCCGGGTGAGCAACCGGGCCTCGGCGTCGAGCTGGACGAGGAGGCGGCCGCCCGGTTCCCGTACCAACCGGCGTACCTGCCGTTCAACCGGCTCCAGGACGGCACCGTCCACGACTGGTGACCCGCCCACCTTAGGCACGGAGTTGGGCGTGGGGGTGGGTTTGGGGTTTTTCGCGGTGCGGCGTCGGAAAGCGGTTCACCATCTGTTCGGATGGCCTTGGCCGGGTGACGCGACGGCAGGTGAGCGGGCGTGCGGGAGACAGCGGTCGAGCCGGTCGTCGGTGGTGACGACGCCGGCCTGGCGGAGCAGGTGTGGCGCAACGCGGCCGAGGATCCGGACGCGGTGCAGTTCGTCCGGCCCGACCCGGACCCGAGGTCGTGGCCGGTGCGCCGCTCGGGCCGCGGTGGCGCCCTGCCGGTGACCTGCCGGCAGTTCCGCGACGACGTGGCGGCGGTGGCCCGCGGTCTCGTCGCCGCCGGCATCGGGCACGGCCACCGGATCGGGTTGCTCAGCCGCACCCGGTACGAGTGGACGCTCGTCGACTACGCGCTCTGGTCGATCGGTGCGGTGACCGTGCCGATCTACGACACCTCCAGCCCCGACCAGATCCGCTGGATACTCGGCGACTCCGGTGCGGTCGGCTGCGTGCTGGAGACCGCCGACCACGCCTTCACCGTGGCCGAGCTGCGCTCCGAACTGCCCGGGTTGCGGCAGACCTGGCGCATCGACGCCGGCGAGCTGATCGAGCTGGTGGCGCGGGGCCGCGCCGTCGACACCGCCGAGGTGGATGCCCGCCGCGCCGTCGTCACCGGCGACGACGTCGCCACCATCGTGTACACCAGCGGGACCACCGGCCCACCGAAGGGCTGCGTGCTGGCCCACCGCAACCTGTCCGCCGACGTCGGCAACGCCACCGCGGTGCTGCCCGAGTTGCTGCACCCGGGTGCGTCGACGGTGCTGTTCCTGCCGCTGGCGCACGCCTTCGCCCGGCTGATCCAGATCGGCATGGTGCACAACCGCGCGACCATGGTGCACAGTGCCGACATCTCCGGGGTCCTCGACCAGCTACGCCGGTTTCGGCCCACCTTCATCCTGGCCGTGCCCCGGATGTTCGAGAAGATGCGCGACCAGGCCCGGCGTACCGCCGAGGACACCCACCGGGGGTGGCTCTTCGACCTCGCCGAGCGGGCGGCCGTGCGGTACAGCCGCGCCCTGGAAACCCCGGGCGGGCCCGGGAGGCTGCTCCGCCTGGCGCATCTGGTGTTCGACCTCGCCGCGTACCGCCGGCTGCGGGCCACCCTCGGCGGGCGGTGCCGGCTGGCCATTGTGGGCGGCGCGCCGCTGGGGGAGCGGCTGGGGCACTTCTTCCGGGGGGCGGGCATCACGGTGCTGGAGGGGTACGGGTTGACCGAGACCTCCCCGGCGCTGACCGCGAACCTGCCGACGGCGATGCGCATCGGCACGGTCGGGCGGCCGCTGCCGGGGGTGGAGATCCGCATCGCCGACGACGGTGAGATCCATGCCCGGGGCGAGGTGGTGTTCGGCGGGTACTGGAACAACCCGGAGGCCACCAGGGAGGCGTTGACCGACGACGGCTGGCTGCGCACCGGTGACCTGGGCACGATCGACGACGACGGTTTCCTGCGGATCACCGGACGGACGAAGGACATCATGGTCACGGCCGCCGGCAAGAATCTGGCGCCCGCGCCGATCGAGGAGCGCATCCGGGCGCATCCGCTGGTCAGTCAGGTGATGCTGGTGGCCGACGGCCGGCCGTACCCCGCCGCTCTGGTGACGGTGGACCCGCAGGCCTGGACGCGCTGGCGGGAGCAGCACGGGCATCCCGGTGCGTCGGTGTCCGCGTTGCGGGACGACCCGGAGCTACGTGACGAGATCCAGGTCGCGATCGACCGGGCCAACCGCAGCGTCTCCCGGGCCGAGCAGGTCAAGACCTTCCGGATCCTGTACCGGGATCTCACCGAGGTGGACGGGGAACTCACCCCCACCCTCAAGATCAAGCGGGAGGCCGTGCAGGACCACTTCGCCGACGACGTGGCCGCCCTGTACCACGGTCACTGAGGCCGGTGCCGCACCACCGCCCAGCCGGTGCTGATCAGGAACAGCGCGGCGCTGTAGGTCGCCATCACCAGCACGCCGTGCCCGGGCACCGTCGTACCGGCCGCGCCGAGACCGATCAGCAGGTCCGAGACGAGGAACAGGCCCCCGCCGAGCGCGACCCGTCGGCCGAGGGCGGTGGCGGTCGCCGCCATCAGGCACAGCGCCAGGCTGTACCCGAGCACGGGTAGCCGCAGCTCGCCCAGCCGTGGCCACAGCACCGCGTTCGCCACCGCCCACAGCGCCAGGTATCCGGTCACCGCCGCCGGTCGGGGCCGGCGGCGAGGCACGAAAGCGCTGACGAAGGCCAGTTGCGTACCGAGGAAGCAGCCCATGCCGACCAGGAACGCGACGTCCGACGGCACCAGGAGTGCGACGTCCCCGGCGGTGGCGAGGGCCAGTCCGACCGCGATCGGGACGTCCGCCGCGCGGATCCGCCACAGCCAGGCCAGCAGCAGCGGCGCCAGCAGCGGCTTGGCCAACCACTGCACCTCGGGTACGTCGGTGGCGACGGCGACCAGTTCGACGCCGACCACGACGGCGAACGTCCAGAGCAACGCCGAGTCCCGGTGCGGCCACCGCTGCCGTACGCCCATGGGTCGCCGCTCCGGGCCGGTGCTGCTCGTCGCGGCGGTCACCGGGCCGGCTGCCAGCCCGGTCGGCGCAGCAGGTAGCCGATCCGCTCCCGCCACGAGCTGGCGGTGCGCAGATCCCGCCAGATCGCCGCGTACTCGTGGGTCGCCACCCGCAGCGGGTTGTAGGTGCCGATGTTCTTGGTCAGGCCGTACCGGACCGCGTCCCCCTCGGCCTGGAAGGTGCCGAAGATCCGGTCCCAGACGATCAGGATGCCGCCGTAGTTGCGGTCCAGGTACTCGGTGTTCGAGCCGTGGTGCACCCGGTGGTGGGAGGGGGTGTTGAACAGCAACTCGATCGGCCGGGGTAGCAGATTGATCCGCTCGGTGTGCAGGAAGAACTGGTAGAGCAGGCTGATCGACTGCTGTAGGAAGATCATCCACGGTGGGATGCCGAGCAGGGCCAGACCGAGCCAGAAGGGCAGGGAGGTCATCGGCATCCAGCTCTGCCGCAGCGCCGTGGAGAAGTTGAAGAACACGCTGGAGTGGTGCACCACGTGCCCCGCCCACAGCAGACGGACCTCGTGGTGCGCCCGGTGGAACCAGTAGTAGGCGAAGTCGTCGGCGAAGAACAACAGCACCCAGACCCACCAGTCACCGGGGGAGAGGCGCAACGGCGAGATGGTGTACGCGGCGGCGTACAGGCCGATCGTGAGCAGCTTCCACGGCACCCCGATGACCTGGCTGCCGGCGCCCATGGTCAGGCTGGTTGCGGTGTCCCGGGCCTCGTAGCCGCGCTCGGCGTCATCGGGCGCGAACCGGTACGACAGCGCCTCGACGGTGATGAGCAGGAGGAACGCGGGGATGGCGTAGAGCACGGCGGGGATCATGCCCGGCTGTCCTTTCTGGTCGGAGCGGTCAACGCGGCGGTGAGCAGGGACCGGGCCTGTTCGGCGGCCTCGACGTCCCGGCCGTCGGCGATGGCCGAGGCCAACCGGCGGTGCCCGGCCACGTCGAGCAGTTCGGTGGCGCGCCGCTGCGGCGGCACCTCGGCCACCGCCAGGGCACCGGCCACCAGACTGTTGAAGGCCAGCAGGTACGCGGTGTTGCCGCAGCCGTCCAGGATGAGCCGCCACACGGCGATGTTGGCCTCACCCATGGCGGTCAGGTCGGGCGCGAGGTCGGCGAACTCCTCGACCGCCCGTAGGATCCGTCGTCGCGCCACGTCGTCGGCGCGCCGGGCGCACAGGCGGGCGGCGTCCACGCCGATACAGGCCCGCATGTCCATCATGTCGCGTACCAGGGTGGCGACCGGCAGGACGTCGCCGGAGCGTACGAGTGACAGCGCCAGGTCCAGGCCGGCGTGCACCCGCCAGTCCAGCACCCGGGTGGCTCCGCCCTGACTGATCCGGACCAGGCCGAGCTGCTGCAACCGCCGCAGCGCCTCCCGTACCGCGTGCCGGTTCACCTCGAAGGCCGCTGCCAACTCCCGTTCGCCGGGCAGGGCGTCGTCGGTGCGGTACGTGCCGCTGACGATCGCGTCGCGCAACTGTCCGAAGACCAGGTCGGAGACGGAGGCCCGGGTGACGGGGACGAATGCCATGCCAGGCAGTGTGGCTCAGCACACATCAACCCGTCAACTGGTTGGACCAGTTGGCGACCGCGGATCGACACGCCCGTGGCTCGTGACCATGCTGTCGCGGTGAGTTAGGGTGCGTTCGCAGTGGGTGGCGGTCGGGTACGGGAGGCGCCGGTGCGGAGACGACGGCCTGGCCTCGTCCGGGCGGCCCTGCGACTCGGGTTCCTGACCGTGGTCGCCGGGGCGGCGTGGTACGCCTACGACGTCGCCGTGACCGATGTCGCCCAGGCCGGCGGGAAACCGCCGGCCGCCGTTGGTGACGAGCGGGCCGCCGATCGCGACGAGGCTGCTTCCCGCGCCGCCGACCTCGTTCGCGGCCTGCTCGCTCCGGTCCTACCTGGCCGATCTGGCTCTGATGGTGCACCTGCCAGCGACGTCCAACTCCGGTCGGATCCGTCCGTCCTGGCCCACCCGCCCCGGGACCGCCCGCCGCCGGCCCCACCCGCGCCGCCGGCCCGTCCACCCAGGGCCGATCCGCCCCGACCGCACTCATCCGACGAGCCGGCACCACCCGTCGACGCGGGGCCGGCGGGTGGGCAACCACGGCAGGACGCCGCGCCACCGGCCGACGCGACGACGCCGGCTGGGCAGGTGCCGCCGTCGACCGGTCGGAGCGCGGCGAGACCGAAGCCGACCTCACCTCGGGTAGCGACCGGGACGCCGCACGCGGCACCGCCAGCGAAGCCCTCCGCCACGCGGCCCAGCGCGAGCAGGCCCGACGACCCGTCGGCGCGGCCGCCCGCGCTGCCCGAGGCCGAAGCCGGGCCGCTCACCGCCGTGCTCGCAGAGCTGCTGTGCCCCGCGTCGCCGCTGCTCGACTCCGTCGTGGCGGGGACGGACCCGGTCCTCCGGGAGCTGACGCCGGTCCTCGACCTGCTGGAGCCGGTCCTCGACGTGCTGGAGCCGGTCGTGGAACTGCCCCAGCCCGCCCCGACTCCGGCGGACCCGACCCCTCACCCCAACCCGGACCCCACCATGCCGCCGGCACCGGCAGATGATCCCACGCCACCGGCACCGGGGGCCGAACCCGCGCGACCGGGCAGCCCCGACCGGATCGGCCTCGGTCCGGACAGCGCCCGACCACTCGGCGCCGCCGACCACCGCATCCGTCACCTGTCCGACTACCCGGCGGCATCGCTGTCGGCCCCCGACCAGGGGGCCGTCGACGGTGGACAGCACGACCGGAACCGGCAGGCCGACTCCACGCCGGACACTCCGCCCTCGTCACCGGCACCCGGCACCAGCGGCGCCGAGCCGGCGCCGAACTCGCACAGCGGTACGGCCGACCTGGCTGCGGCCGGCTGGTCGCCCCCGCCGGTCAGCGGTCGGGTGACCCGATCGACGCGTGACCGGCGGCAGCCCTCCCGCTCGCCACGTCCGCGCAGCCGGCCCGCCTGACCGGAGCGCAGGTCCCGTCCACGCCGCCCCGCCGGTCGTGGTCGCACGCCGCGGCACCCTCCGACGGCCGCACACCGCGGACCGTCCCCGGGCCTGCGCGCCTGTCTCCGTGGCGCGGGCCCGTCACCGTCCTATCGACCTCAGCCTCGCCAGGAGTAGTCATGCACGTCAACCTGCCGGTCAACCGTGCCCGATGGTGCGATCTCGACTGGATCGTCGACCTGCTCACCGCCACCATCGTTCCGACCCACCTCGGCGCGTGGCTCGTGCCCGACGAGCGGCGGCGCCCCGCCGTGATCGCCGCCGTCGCCCGCATCTGGACCGAGCACGCCCTGCTGTTCGGCGACGCGTTCCTGCTCCGGGACGGGACCGCCGCCACCGTCTGGTTCCATCGCTACCGCCCGATCCCGCCGCCACCTCGCTACGACGAGCGACTCGACGACGCCAGCGGAGAACACGCCGTGCGCTTCCGGCGGGTCGATCACCTCCTTGCCGCACGGCGTCCCGCCGAGGCGCACAACCACCTCGCGTTTCTCGCCGCCCCGCCGGATCCCGACCGGGCCGGTCAGGCCGCCGCCGTCCTCGCCGGCAGCCACCGCCACATGGACAACGTCGGCCTGCCGACGTACGCGGAGGCGCACGGCGACGACGACCTCCGGCTCTACCGCCGGCTGGGCTACCGCAGCCGGCAACGCCTGTCGTGTCCCGGCGGGGCCACGGTCAACCTGCTCTGGCGACCGGTTCGACCGGTACCGATCATCCCGTCCACCCTCGCGACCCGACCGGTACGACCCGCGGGGGCAACGACACCGAACCGACCCCTCGTGGTGGCCGTCGACGTCGCCGGAGGAGGAGCCGGGGCCCGCCGCTGACCCGCCATGCGGCGGAGCCACCGTGCGGGCCGACCTCGACCGGCCCGCACGGTGGCTCCCGTCGACGGCCGGTGTGACCGCCGGCGTCAGCCCTGGGCGGTCGGTGACGGCGGAGCACTGCCGCCCTGGGGCGCCTCGGTGGACATCAGCTCCACCACCGCCTTGCGGTCGGCCGCCGACGGCAGGCCCCAGCCGGGCCGGTACCCGTACACCTCGCGCAGCGGGGTGGCGCTGGTCCGCCCGCCGAGAATCTCCACGGCGTCGGCGTCGATCAGCCCGGGATGCTCCACCCCGCACGCCTCGGCGACCTTCATCAGGTCCCGGCGCAGCGTCTTGATGTAGTGCGCCGCCCGGACCGCCTTCGATGCCGGGTCCAGCCCTCGGGTCAGCCAGGCGTTCTGGGTGGCCACACCGGTGGGGCAGGTGTCGGCGTGGCACTTCTGCGCCTGGATGCAGCCGATCGCCAGCATCGCCTCCCGCCCCACCGCCAGCATGTCGCAGCCGAGCGCGAACGCGACCACCGCGTTGTCGGGTAGACCGAGCTTGCCGGATCCGACGAAGACGACCTGCTCGTGCAGATCACGTTCGGCGAAGACGGGGTAGACGCGGGCGAAGCCCTGCTGGAAGGGCAGCGACACCGAATCGGTGAAGATCAGCGGCGCGGCACCGGTGCCGCCCTCGCCGCCGTCGATGGTGACGAAGTCGACGCCCCGGCCGGTGTCGCGCATCAGGTCGGCCAGCTCGGTCCAGAAATCGAGGTCACCCACGGCCGACTTGATACCGACCGGCAGACCCGTCTCGGCGGCCAGGAGTTCCACCCAGTCGAGCAGGCTGTCGCAGTCGGAGAACTCCGCGTGCCGCGACGGACTGACGCAGTCCCGCCCGATCGGGATCCCCCGACTGGCGGCGATCTCCGCCGACACCTTCGCCGCCGGCAGCAGGCCACCCAAGCTGGGTTTGGCCCCCTGACTGAGTTTGATCTCCAGCGCCCGTACCGGCGCGCCGGCCACGGCCTCCTTGAGCCGAGCCAGGTCGAAGCGGCCCTGATCGTCACGGCAGCCGAAGTACGCGGTACCCAGCTGCAGGATCAGCTCCCCGCCGTGGCGGTGGTACGCCGACAGCCCGCCCTCGCCGGTGTTGTGCAGGCAGCCGGCGATCGCCGCGCCTCGGTTCAACGCCTCGACGGCCGGACCGGACAGGGAGCCGAAGCTCATCCCCGAGATGGTCACCACCGACTCGGGGCGGAAGGCGTGGGTACGTCGGCGGGCGCCTCCCAGCACCTTCGCCGCCGGCAGCCGTACCTCGTGCCCGATCGTCGGCGTCGAGGCAGGGACCGCCCGGCCGAAGGTGCGGTGCTTGATGACCGGGTATCCCGGGGTGTACTCGATGTCGTTGTCGGTGCCGAACCCGAAGTAGTTGTTCTGCCGTTTCGCCGAGGCGTACACCCAGCGGCGCTGGTCCCGGGTGAACGGACGTTCCTCGTTGTTGCCCGCCACGATGTACTGGCGCAGCTCCGGGCCGATCGATTCGAGCAGGTAGCGGGCCCGACCCAGCAGCGGAAAGTTGCGCCTCAGCGCGTGCTCGCGTTGCAGCAGATCACGGGCGGCGAGCGCGGCGAGCGCGGTGACGGCGGCGGGTACGGCGTGACGGGCCCATCTCATCCCGCCACACTTTCCGCCGCCGCCCCCGGTCAAACGTCGGGGCGGTGCAGCTCAGGGCCGGTCGGCCGCACCAGGCGCAGCGGAAGGCCGCCGACCGTGCCCACCGGACGACTCGCCAGGTATCCACCCGGTGAGGTCGGTGCACCCGCCGGGCCGATGGCGTCACCGGCGGCGGTGGCGATAATGATCGCGTGTTCAGCGGCACCGTCCACTTGCGCCTGTCGCGGATAGTGGCGACATGAACGGTTGGCAGGTCTCCGGCTACACCCCGGTCCGTCGGCTCGGTGCCGGTGCCTCCGGCAGCGTCGATCTCGCCGTGCACGACGCCACCGGCACCGCGGTGGCGATCAAGTATCTGACCACCGGGCCCGACGACGAGCTGTTGCGGGCCGACTTCCGGGACGAGGCGCGGCGGCTTGCCGACATCGACGACCCGCACATCTGTAGCCTCTACGAGTACGTCGAGGCGTCCGGCGGTGCGGCGATCGTGATGGAGTTGGTCAACGGCGTGTCGCTGCGCCAGATGCTGCGTGCGCAGGGCCCCACCACACCGGAGTCGGCGCTCTGCGTGCTCAAGGGTTCCCTGGCCGGGCTCGGTGCGGCGCACGCGCGCGGCGTGGTGCATCGTGACTACAAACCCGAGAACGTGCTGGTGACTGCCGAGGGCACGAGCAAGCTCGCCGACTTCGGCATCGCCATGCCGGTCGGTGCCGCCTCCGGTGGCACTGTCACCGGCACCCCCAGCTACATGGCTCCCGAGCAGTGGTCCGGTGCGCCGGCCAGCCCGGCCTGCGACATCTACGCCGCCACCGCCACCTTCTTCGAATGCCTCACCGGCCACCCGCCGTTCGACGGGCGGGATCTGGCCACACTGCGCCGGCAGCACATCCGGGCGCCGATCCCCACCGATCGGGCGCCGCGCCCGGTGCACGGCCTACTGCGCGACGGGATGGCCAAGCGGCCCGACGACCGTCCACAGCCCGCGCAGGTCTTCCTCGCCAGCCTGGAAGAGGTAGCCGCCGGTGCCTACGGGGACGACTGGGAGGAACGAGGGTGGCGCGAGCTGGCTCGCCGGGCAGCGCTGCTGGCGGCTCTGTTTCCGTTCCCGGACGGCAGCGGGGGCGGCATCAGCGTGGCCAGCACGGCGGTCGGTGTCTATGCGCCGACACCGGTGGGCGAGGCCGCCGGCGGATCCGTACCTCGACGGACCGGACGGTCCCGGGCGGCGCTGGTCGGGTCCGGCCTGGTGGCGGCGATGCTGGTCGGCGTTGCCGGGCTCAGCTACGCCGGGAAGGACGAGCCACCGTCGGTCGGTGCGGCGGCGGCCACCGAGGCCCGCACGGATCTGACCGCCGGGACCGTCCCGACCGTCGGAGTTCCGGCCGCACAGCAGCCGACGCCAACGTCCGACGTGCCGACGGTCGGCACCCCCGGTCCACCCACCCCGACCGGTACGGGGACCGTCCCGACGGGCGGCACAACGGTCGAGCCGAGCCGGTCGGTGCGTCCCCCGGGCGGCTCACCGACCGTGACGCCGGTGCCCACGTCGTCCACCAGTCCCGCACCGCCGTCGGACACCACCGCGCCCACCGTCGACCGGGTCACCGCGAGTCCGACCGAACTGGATCCGGCGGGCTGCCCGTTCGGACCGACCGCGAGCACGGTCACCGCGCTCGTCGCCGACGACCGTACCGACTCGGGTGAGCTGCGGGTCCGTCTGCGCTACACGCTCGAAAAGCGTTCGTACGAGCAGAACATGGCTCAGCTGCGTGGCGGCCAGTTCCGGGGCGTGCTCGGCGACCTGCCCAGGCCTGGAGCGACCACGCGGATCCCGGTCGCGGTCCTGGCCACCGACGCCGTCGGTAACACCACCAGCGGTGCGACGGTGCACGTGACGCTCTACTCCTTCTGCACCCCCGGCTGACCAGCCGCCCCCGCACCCAGGCCCGCGACGAACGCAGGAGACGACAGCGTGAATCAGCCGGACGACGACGCCACGGAGGCCCTGCCCACCCAACGGGTACCGGCCGAGCGGACTGTCACCCTGCCCGCACACCCGCCGTCCGTGACCGCACCTAAGGCGTCACTCGACGGTGCGGAGCCGACGCTCTCACTCGACCGTGCGGAGCCGACGCTGTCGCTGGCTGGGACCGGGGGAGACACGATGGCCGCGAATGTCACGGTCGGTACGCGTACCGGCGGCACGGCCCTGCCCGCGCCCGGCGGCGAGCTGCGGTTCGGTCCCGGCGTGCCGGTCGCCCCGCCAGCGGCACCGGCCTGGCCGGCACCCGCGCCGCCGCGCCGGCCGTCACCCTGGCGTCGTTTGACCACCGTGCTCTCCGCGCTGCTGAGCCTCGCACTGCTGACCGCGGTGGGGTTGTGGATCTGGCAGCGACTCAGCCCGCTGGAGATCGCCGATGTAACCGCGAGCGTGCCCCGACCGGCCGGCGCACGCTGCGACGTCACCGTCGACGTGGTCGCCACCGTGCGAACCAACGGCAGCGCGGGCGTGATCGAGTATCAGTGGCTGCGGACCGGCAGTGCGCCAGGTGCTCTGCTCACCGAGCGCGTCGGTCGGGGACAGCGTAGCGTCACGCTGACGTTGCGCTGGTCGTTCACCGGGGTCGGCAGCACCACGGAGACCGCGACGGTGAACATCGTGTCGCCGGCACCGGCGCAGGCGGCGACCGAGGTCAGCTACGCCTGTCCAGGCTGACTCCGCCAGGCCGGTGGTCGGATGCGTCTGGGGCTGGGACGCCTACCCGCCCCGGGATGCAGCGGCCCCGTCCTGATCGCCTACGCCATGGAACCGGGCAGCGCCGTGGAACCGGGCAGCGCCGCGCCCAGCGGCTGCCGCTGCTCGCTGCGGACGCGACCTGACGACCTCTGCCGGCCACACCAACATTCGCCTCTGGAACGAGCCGGCCCGACGCCGCTCTCGCACTATGAATCGCGGGCCGTCAACAACCGAAAGTTTCGATCTGGGACGTCGTTCGGGTGATCGGTTGGGTGGCGGAGGGGTGTCATCGTCGCAGCACAGATGGGGCATTGGTGCCCTTCACGGTGACTCCGGCCGGCTCGGGACACAGTGGCACCAATTAAGATCATTGTTGACATTTATGCGACTCGATGCTTGTCTGGCGTTGGAAGCGCTCCCATCCACCGACACCACCGAGGAACGGAGGACGCACATGCGTTCACGCAGGCCCGATCAGAGCGGCGGGCGGTCCCGGTCAGCCGTCCGCCAGCCCCTTCGGGTGTTTGCCGTGCTACTCGCGATGATCGTTGGCGTGCTGCCCTGGGCCACCCCGGCCCAGGCTCACGGCACCATCATCAACCCGGCCTCCCGCGCCTACCAGTGCTGGCAGAGCTGGGGAAGTCAGCACACGAACCCGGCCATGCAGCAGCAGGACCCCATGTGTTGGCAGGCGTTCCAGGCCAACCCCGACACCATGTGGAACTGGATGAGCGCGCTGCGGGACGGTCTGGGCGGAAACTTCCAGGGCCGCACCCCGGACGGGCAGCTGTGCAGCAACGGGCTGTCCAGGAACAACAGCCTGAACCAGCCGGGTGCCTGGCGGACGATGAACGTGAGCCGCAACTTCACGGTCCAGCTGTACGACCAGGCCAGCCACGGCGCCGACTTCTTCCGCGTCTACGTCAGCAAGCAGGGGTTCGACCCCACCACCCAGCGGCTCGGCTGGGGCAACCTCGACTTCATCACGCAGACCGGCAGGTACGCGCCCGCGCAGAACATCTCGTTCAACGTCTCGACCTCCGGCTACACCGGACGCCACATCGTCTTCGTCATCTGGCAGGCTTCGCACCTCGACCAGGCGTACATGTGGTGCAGTGACGTGAACTTCGTCTGATCGACCAGCTCCACCATCCGTCCCACGGGTGCGGCCCAGGACCGAGGTCCTGGGCCGCACCCGTCGTGCGATGCCCGGTCGGCGGATGACGATCCCGATCCGTGGCAGCCCTGGCGCTCGACACGCCGGCCACAGACCACCGTCGCTGCCACAGATCCGGGCGGGCGGCGGTTCAGCTCAGCGGCGTACCCCGGGGTGGTGTTTCTGTGCCGAAGCGGTGGGGTAGGTCGGGCCGGACGAACCACCCGCCCCTGTGGAGGACCATCCGATGCGAGACGACTTCGGTGACGCGGTGGGGGACACCCTCCGCTCGATACTTCTCTTCCTGCCCAAGGCGCTCGCCTTCGTGGCCATCCTGGTTGTCGGCTGGCTGCTGGCCAAGGCCGCGCTGAAGCTGGTCAACCGGCTGCTCGAACGGGTCGGCTTCGACCGTGCGGTCGAACGCGGCGGTATCCGCCGGGCCCTGGCCCGATCCCGCTACGACGCCAGCGACATCGTCGCCCGACTGGCCTACTACGGGATCCTGCTGCTCACCCTCTACCTGGCCTTCGGGGTCTGGGGGCCGAACCCGATCTCCGACCTGATCGGCGGGGTCATCGCATGGCTGCCCCGCGCCTTCGTGGCGATCGTCATCGTGGTCGTGGCCGCCGCCATCGCCAGCGCGGTGAAGGACATCATCTCCGGCGCGCTCGGCGGGCTGTCCTACGGCCGGCTGCTGGCCACCGTCGCCTCGGCGTTCATTCTCGGTCTCGGCATCATCGCCGCGCTCAACCAGATCGGTGTCGCCACCGCGGTGACCACACCGGTGCTGATCGCCGTACTGGCCACCATCGGCGGCATCCTTGTGGTCGGCGTCGGCGGAGGTCTGATTCGTCCGATGCAGAGCCGGTGGGAGTCCTGGCTCGCCCGGGCGGAGCAGGAGTCACGGACCATCGCCGAGCACGCCCGGGCGTACTCCGCCAGCCGCCGCGACACCGACGAGCAGCCCGCCGCACCCGCACCGACCAGCGCCGCCCCCCACACCTCCCACCCGGTGACCGGTGAGGTGGCTGACCCCGCCGTGCCGTCCGCCGCCGGCTCGTCGTCCGTCGACGACCCGGAGGCGACCCAGGTCGTCACCGGACGTCCGCTCGATGCCGACGAGACCCAGGTCGTTACCGGGCCCGCCGACGATCCCGACGCGACCACGCCGCTGCCGCGCCAGAGCGCCGCCCCGACGCGGCCAGCGCCGGAGTCCTCGACGCCGCCGGAGAGCGACCCGGACGCCACCCAGGTGGTTGCCCCGAACCCGCAGGTGCCGGCACCGCGCGACTCCGCCGAAAGCGACTCGACGATCGTGCTGCCGAAGACCGGCGAGCAGCGCTGACCGACGGGGCGGAACGGGGCCGGCATCGGCCCCGTTCCGCCCGCATCCCGTCGACCGCTGCGGACCGGTCGTGCGGAACCGCCGCGTGCGGCGTTACCATCAGCGCCATGACCTGGCGACATTGATCCGTCACCGGAGGCCGTGGGCCGCCACGGACACCGCGAAACAGGTGTCCGTGACCCGTCCCACCTCGAAAGGCCCCGATGATCCCGAGCCCGCCGCGTGCCCGCCGCCTGGCCGGCACGCTCTACGCGTACGCGTTCCTCACCGACCTGGTGCTGCTCTACCCGGTGTACGCGCTGCTCTTCGCCGACACCGGCCTGTCGGTCGGGCAGATCTCCTCGCTGTTCGTCATCTGGTCGCTGGCCAGCATCGCGCTGGAGGTGCCGTCCGGCGCCTGGGCCGACGCGACCTCCCGGCGGCGAATGCTCTGCCTCGCCCCGCTGTGCACCGCCGCCGGCTTCGCCCTGTGGACCGTCGTACCGTCCTATCCGGCGTTCGCCGTCGGTTTCGTCCTCTGGGGAGCGGGCGGCGCACTCGCCTCCGGCGCGACGGAGGCGTTGGTCTTCGACGAGCTGGACAAGCTCGGTGCCGCCGACCGATATGCCCGCGTCATCGGCCGGGCGCGTACCGCCGGCACCGTCGGAGTGCTGGGGTCGATCGTGCTGGCCGCTCCGGTGCTCGGGTTCGGTGGCTACCCGGCGGTCGGCGCGGCCAGCGTGGCGGCCTGCCTGCTCGCCGCGGCCGTCGCGGTCCGCTTCCCCGACGACCGCCGGGCCGCCGGCCGGGACCTCGACCGGGCCGGCGACGGCGCCTGCCTGCCCGGTGGCCCCGCCACTGACCACACCGTGCCGCGCCGCTCCGACACCGACCACACCGTGCCGCGCGGCCTCGGCGTCGATTCCGCCGCTCCCGCCCTGGGTAGGGCGGTGCCAACCGTGGTCAGCGCGGCAGACACCGCGACGGCGGGACCCGACCCCGATGAGGACGAGCTCGGCTGGTGGAAGGGGCTGCGCGCGGGGGTCGCCGAGGCCCGCGGCACCGGCCGGTGCGCCGGGCGGTGCTGCTCGTCGCCGGGGTCGGTGCCGTCTGGGGTGCCCTGGACGAGTACACGCCGCTGCTGGCCCGCGACACCGGAGTCGCGCTGACGACCGTGCCGCTGCTGCTCCTGATCGTCACGGTCGGGCAGATCGTCGGCGGTCTGCTCGCTCCGGTCGGTCAGCGGTTCGGCGGTCGCGGCTACGCGGTGCTGCTGGCCGGCTCGGCGCTGGCCCTGGCCTCGGGTGCGCTGGTGGGGCACCCGGCCGGATTCGGTCTGGTGGCGGTGGCTTTCTGCGGCCTGCAACTGGCCTCGGTGCTGGCCGACGCGCGACTACAGGCCCGGATCACCGGGCCGGGGCGGGCCACCGTCACCTCGGTCGCCGGCATGGGCACCGACCTGACGATCATCGCGGTGTACGCCGGGTACGGTCTGGTCGCCACCGTGGCGGGGAACCCGGTGGCGTTCGCGGTCGCCGCCGTGCCGTACCTGCTGATCGCGGCCGCCCTGGCGATCCGGCCTGCTGGCGACCGGAGACCGCTCGTGCCGGCGGGGGCGGCCTCGGGCGGTGACCAGCTTCAGCCGAGGTCGTCGTCCAGGTAGACCCATCGACCGTCCTCGCGGACGAAGCGGCTGCGTTCGGTCACCGTGCCCGGCTCGCGTCCGTCCCGGTAGTGGGCCCGGAACTGCACGGTGCCGGTGCTGTCGAACAGGCCACCGCGGTCGGTGTCGAGCACCTCCAGCCGCGTCCAGCGCTGCGCGGGGTCGAGGTGCAGCCGAGGGGGACGGGTCCGGGAGTGCCAGCTGCGCAGCAGGTAGTCCGGGTCGCCGACGGCGAAGGCCGCGTACCGGGACCGCATCAGCGCTTCGGCCGTGGGCGCGTCGGCCTCACCCCGGTGCAGCCGCCCGCAGCAGTCCGCGTAGGGCAGGCCCTGCCCGCACGGGCACGCCCCGGTCACCTCGGACCCGCCGGCCGGTCGTCTGTCTCGTGTGGCCACGTCGCCATCCTTCCGGTCGCGGCGTCGGCCACCGCCACCGGGGCGCGTGGCCGCAAAGGCCGACCGGCCGTCAAGACCGTCACCGCCACCGGGGCGCGTCGCCGCCACCGCCGTTCGGCCGCCAAGACTGTCGGGAAAGCCGCCGCCGCGACTACGGCGACCCGGACGCCGCCCCGCTCGGGCCCTGAGTTGCCGACGTCCTCTCCGGCGTGCCGGTCAGCGGGATCCGGTGCGGGCACCCCGACGATTGCCGAACGACTCCATCGTGGTGCCCCGCTTCGCCGGTGCCGGGCCGGCGGAGCGGGACCGGGACGCGGCGGCCTGGGAGGCCGAGGTCTTCCTGGTCGGTGCCCGCTTCGTACCCGTCGCCTTGCCGGCCGGTGCGGTCGCGCCGGATGACCTCGCCGCCGTCGCCTTCTTCGCGGGTGCCTTCTTGACCGAGGCGGTCTTCTTCGCGGTCGCCTTGGCGGTCGGGCGGCGGGCCGGGGTGGCGGTGGCGGAGACGGCCTTCTTGCGGGCCACACGGGAACTCGTCGGGGTGGGCTTCGTATCGGGCGTCTTCGCGGCGGTGGCCCCGGTGGCCCGCCTGGTCGCCGTGGCCGCCTTCTTCGCCGCCGCCTTGCGCGGCGGCGGGCCGCCCTTGTCCGCGCCGGTCCGCTTGCTGGCCCGTGCTGCCTGCGCCATCGTCGCTCCTTGCGAATCTGCCGTTGGCGACGGGTCTTCCCGGCGTCCCGACGGTCAAACGCGGGTTCAGGCTGCCCTGCTGGCGAACACGACGAGGTTGTCGACGTACTCGCCGCTGTCCCCGTCGAACCGGCCGCCGCAGGTGATCAGGCGGAGCCCGGCCGCGTCGCCCGGCCCATAGACCAGATCGGTGGGGAACCGGTCCTTCGGATACGCCTCGACCCCGAGCACGGCGAAGCGCACCAGCCGGGCGTCGGTCCGGACGATCTCGATGGTATCCCCGGGACGCAGCCGTCCGAGGTTGAAGAAGACGGCCGGCCCGGCGGGGGAGTCCACGTGACCCACCAGCACCGCGTTGCCGGTCTCTCCCGGACTGACCCCGAGCCGGTACCAGCCCGCCACGGCCGGGCGGTCCAGCGGCGGCACCTCCAGCGCCCCGGCGGCATCGGCGGCGACGGACACCAACGGTGCGCGAACGTCGATGGCGGGGATGCGTACCTCGACGGGCACGGCTCGGGGCAAGGGCGGCAGGTGCGGCGCTGGCACCGTCCGGTGCGGAGCGGCGGTACCGTCCGGTTGCGGTGGTCGCACCGGCAGCCGCGTCGCACCCGCGCCGACCAGCGCGAGCCCGGCCACCGCGAGCGCCGCGACCAGGAGACGGCCCAACCGGTACGCCCGCACGGGAACCTCCGTTCGCCGGTGCCCGCGACGGGCGCGGGAACTACCTCTGCCGTGCCGCCTCGGGTGCCCGTACCGTCGAGCACGGTACGGGCACCCGTCGCAGGATGGGATGGGGTGGGTCGTGGGTCAGTGTGTCGCGGCGGTGACGGCGTGACGCCGTCGCCGGGCCAGGATGACGGCGCCGCCGAGCGCGGTGGCCAGCAGGGTGGCGCCGGTGGCCATCGTCCCGACACCGTCGTCGCCGGCCCGGCCCCCGGCCTCGGCACCGCCGATCGGGGTGACCGTCAGGGTCGCGCTGCCGTCGGGCGTACCGTCGCCGCAGGTGGCGGCCACCGTGTAGGTGCCCAGCGTGAAACCGGCGGTGAACAGCTCCGCGCTCAGTCCGCCACCAGCGGCGGCGGTGGTGGAGCGAACATTCTGGTCACGGTCCGGCCCGGTGACCCGGAAGATCGCGTCACCTGACTTCGGGTTGCAGCCCGTCGCGGTCAGTACGACAGTTCCACCGACCGGCGTGGTGGGCGGCGACACGGTCGTGTCGGCCAGCGCGGTGCCGGGCAGCAGCAGTGCGCCGAGAGCGACCCCGCCTGCCGCCGGTACGAGAAATCTTGTTGCCTTCATACGCGTCTTCCCTCACTTTTCGTCCGCTGACTGCGTGGGACGTCGTTCGGGTGGCCAACTCCGTGACTAGCACCGGTGTGCCCAACACTAGGTGGGCTTGAGACCCGATCCGGTGAAAATGAGAAATCCTCGTTGCCGTCCCGTGTTCCCCCGTACGCCGCAGGCGTTGTGAAAGGGGCGGTCGGGGTCCGTTGTGGGCGGGGTTGGGGGTGTGGTGCGGGGTTGGGGGTGTGGCCCGCCGTGCCCGGCTCCGGGCGGTCAGGCTTGATCCCTGCGCCGGGCACGGCGGGCCACACCCTCGTCGTGGGCGGACACTGCCCGGATGTGCCGGGTGTCCGGTTTCCGGGTTCCGTCGGCCGGCTGAGGGCGGAATCGCGCGGGAGGCGGGGGCGTTTGTGCACGGGTGAACGGCCGAGGAAGACACCGCCCGCCAGGGTGGGTGCGGGCCCCCCGGAATGATGGCGGGTCGCCGGTCGTTACACATGGTCCCGGCGACGCGAAGCGGCGATACGCCCCGCGTGCCGGAGGACTTTCCCCCCTTTTTGTTTGGGCGCCTTTGTGGTGCTTGCGTACGCGCGCCCCGTCCCCCCCCTGTGGGTGTGTGTGCGTCGACCCCCGAATGGAGCTTCTGTGATGAACACGATGCTGCGGAAGAGCGTGCTGGGTATCGCGGGTGTGGCCTTCACCGGTGGTCTGTTCGCCGGTCCGGTGGCCGCTCACGCCGACACCACCCCGGTCACGAGCAACCCGGTCGCGGCGGTGCAGGCCGACGTGGTGCGGGCCGACAAGCCGGACATGGGCAAGCTGCTGCCGCACGGCACCCCGTCCAACCAGTCGCACGTCGAGCTGAACGACGAGCAGATCGACAACGTCAAGGCGATCATCGCCGCGACGAAGAAGGCCGGCATGGACGAGCGTGCCGCCGTGGTGTCGATCGCGACCGCGCTGCAGGAGTCGAAGCTGGAGAACCTGGGCCACCTGGGTGACCGCAACGACCACGACTCGCAGGGCCTGTTCCAGCAGCGCCCCTCCTCCGGCTGGGGCACGGTGGAGCAGATCACCGACCCCGAGTACTCGACCCTGGCCTTCCTCAAGGGCCTCAAGCAGGTCGACGGCTGGCAGGACATGCCCCTGACCCAGGCCGCCCAGACCGTGCAGGTCTCGGCCTACCCCGACCACTACGCCCAGTGGGAACAGCAGGCCGCCGACCTCGTCGCCCAGCACTGGACCAGCTGACACCAGCTGACAACCACGAACATTCCTCCGCAGGGGGAGCAAAGCCGCTGGCCGGCACCCGAACCCGGGTGCCGGCCAGCGGGCTTTCGGCGTCCGGAGGGCGGGGAACGGCCCTGCGCCTTCGACAAGCCTGACGATGTGGCAGCGTGATCGGATGGACTCCTCGCCCGTCGACGTCGATCTCGCCCTGGTCGGTGGGGGTGGTGCGGCGTCGCTGGTGCTGGCCGCGTTGGCCCGCCACCGGGTACGCGACGTGCGGATCGCCGTCGTCGACCCGGTGCACAGACGTGGGCAGGACCGCACCTGGGCGTTCTGGGGCCAGCCCAGCAACGACCTGGACGAACTGCTCAGCGCCAGCTGGTCACGGGTCGAGGTGGTCACGCCGGACGCGCAGCGCGCCCTGGACCTGACGCCCCTGCGGTACGCGATGCTGCGCTCCGGCCCGATCTACGCCCGCGCCGCCGAGGCTGAGCGGCACCTGGGCGTGACCCGCATCGGCGCCGCAGCCGGTCGCGTCGACGACGACGGTGACCGGGTGCTGGTGCGTGCCGTCGACGGTAGACCGCTGCTGCGGGCCCGCTGGCTGCTGGACTCCCGACCGCGGCCACCGCACCGACCCGGGCGTACCAACTGGTTGCAGCACTTCCGGGGTTGGTGGTTGACGGCGGACCGGCCGGTCTTCGACCCGGCACGGGCCGTGCTCATGGACTTCCGTACCCCGCAGCCGGCCCGGGGTGTCTCCTTCGGCTACGTGCTGCCCGTCGACAGCCGGTACGCGCTCGTCGAGTACACCGAGTTCTCACCCGACCTGCTGACCGCAGCGGCGTACGACGCGGCCCTGGCCGGCTACCGCGACCTGCTCGGCCTCGATGCGGCCCGGCTCACCGTGACCGAGGTCGAGAACGGTGTCATCCCGATGACCGACGGTCCGTTCGTGGCCCGACCCTCGCCCCGGGTGGTGCGGCTCGGCACGGGCGGTGGTGCCACCCGACCCTCGACCGGCTTCACCTTCTCGGCGATGCACCGTCAGGCCGAACAGGTGGCCCGGGCGGTCGCCGCCGGCCGGCCGCCGGTGCCGGCACCCGCGTACCCCGGCCGGCACCGGTGGATGGACGCGGTCGCCCTGCGGGCACTCGACGGTGGCCTGGTCGACGGGCCGGAGTTCTTCGGCCGCCTCTTCGACCGCAACCCGGCCAGTCGGGTGCTGCGCTTCCTCGACGGTGACACCAGCCTCGCCGAGGACCTGGCGGTGATGCGCTCCACCCGCCTGCGACCGATGGTCACCGCCACCGTCGCCGACGCCGCAGCTCGGGTGCGTGATCGGAGCGCGCCGTCGCGCCGACCGGCCTGGACCGTGCCGCCGCCGGTCGTCGGCTCCGCGCCGCCGGGCGTCGAGCGGTCAGGCTCGGATCGGTAGCGGCCGGGTCAGGATCGGCCGCCGGTGGGACCCGGCCCGTGCGCCCCGGCAGCGAGGGCGTGCAGGTGCTCGCCGTCGAGCCGCAGCACGTCCAACTCGTCAAGGGTGCGGGCGTGTAGTTTCCGGTAGAAGCGCAGAGCCGGATCGTTGGTGCGCAACACCCACCACTCCAGGCGGCCGCAGCCGCGCTCCACGGCCAGCCGCGCCAGGTGTGTCAGCAACGCCTGGCCGACGCCGCTGCCCCGGTGCTCCGGCCGGACGTACAGATCGTCCAGGTGGATGCCGGGCCGACCGACCACGGTGCTGTAGGTCGAGTAGTAGAGCGCGAAGCCGACCGGCTCACCGTCGACCGAAGCCACCACCGCCTCGGCGACCGGCCGTGGCCCGAACAGCGCTCGCAGCACGTCCGCCGGCTCGGCGGTGACCTCCTCGGTATAGCCTTCGGCCACGGTCAGCTCGACGATGAAGCGGTGCAGCAACTCGGCATCGTCCGGCTCCGCCGGGCGGATCGCCAGACGCGTGTCAGTAACGAGTTCGCTCACTGGCCAGACCTTACTGGAACCGGCACCTGCGTGGTGCCTGCCGGCAGCCAGCGTGGCCTCGGTAGATTCGCCGCATGGTGGACGAGACGGCCGGCCGGGTGGTGCGGATCTGGACCGACGGGGCGTGCAGCGGCAACCCCGGCCCGGGTGGCTGGGGTGCGGTGCTGCGCTACGGCTCCCACGAGCGTGAGCTGCGTGGCGGGGAGGCGAGCCCCACCACGAACAACCGGATGGAGCTGACCGCCGCCATCGAGGCGCTGGAGAGCCTGACCCGCCCGGTCACCGTCGAGCTGCACACCGACAGCACGTACGTGCGCAACGGCATCACCAGCTGGCTGGCGTCCTGGAAACGCAACGGTTGGCTGACCGCCGCCAAGCAGCCGGTGAAGAACGCCGACCTGTGGCAGCGGCTGGAGGCGGCCTGCGCCCGGCACCAGATCACCTGGCTGTGGGTGAAGGGGCACAACGGCCACCCGGAGAACGAGCGGGCCGACGCCCTGGCCAACCAGGGCATGACCGAGGCCCGGACCGCTGCCGCGTCCGGTGGTCGCTGACCGGCCAGGCAGCGGATCACTTCCCGGGCAGGTGCCGGGCGTGACCGGACCGGACACGCCGTGGTCGCCGTTGCGGGGTCGAGCAGGCCGGGGAAGCGACCCCGGCACCGGGTCAGCGGCGGCGCACAGTTCTCGTCGGGGCGAGTGGCAGGTGCGACCAGTGGACCGGGCGGCCGATCCGCTCCGGCAACCGGGTCCGCGGATCGCCCCGGGCGGCGTCGACCTGCGACCGGTGCAGGAAGAGGGCTTCGGACAGGTCGGCCCCGCGTACGTCCGCCCCGCGCAGGTCCGCGCCGGTCAGGTCGGCCCGGGTCAGGTCCACCCCGCGCAGGTCGGCGCCGATCAGCACCGCGCCCCGCAGGTTCGCCCCACGCAGGGTGGTGCGGCGCAGGTCGCGCCCGACCAGCGTGGCGCCGCGCAGGTCGGCGCCGGCTCCGTCCCGGGCACGGGCCAGCTCGGCGGTACGCGAAAGCAGCGAGTTGACCGCGGCCCGATGCGTGTCGACGTCGGTGGCCAGCAGCGTTCCCGGGTCGCCACCGGTCAACCGCTCGGTCTCGGCGAGCGCGGCTGCCAGCCCCGCCCGCAGGTCGGCTGGGGGACTCAGCCGCAGTGCCTCGGTGAGCAACCACAGCAACTCGTGCAGCGGGCGCATGACCGCGAACACGTCGAACATCTGCCGGGCGCTGCGCGGCTCGCCGCGCCAGTCCCGCCCGCCGTAGGTGACTTGGGCGACCCGCTGACCCGCGCCGAAGCAGTCGAAGACGGTGCAGCCGGGGAAACCCCGGTCCCGTAGCTCGGCATGGATGGTGCAGCCGAAGTCCGTCCCCAGGTTGCGGCACGGCTGACCGGCGGGCTTGTCGAGCGCGAAGTCCGCCGACGCGGCGAAGGCGGGGGCGACGCAGCACAGGCCGAAGCAGCGGGCACAGTCGGCCCGCAACTCGGCGCCCGTCGGCCCACCCTCCTTCGACATCTGGTCCGTTCCTCCTCGCGGCGGTTGGATAACGTCTAACAGCTCTATTGCCTGCGGTGGATCCCTCTGACATATTCCTGCGTGGACGCTGCCAGCGACGGTCGCCAATCCGGATGCCGAGCTGCGGTGACGCCGTCATGCCGGAGGAACCCTCGTGAAGCGTAGACGTCGCCATCTTCTTGTTGGCCTGGCGGTAGGTGCCCTGGTGGCGTCGACCGGCCTGGCCGGAATCCACTACGCCGGCGCCGAGGCGCCGACACCCGTCGCGGTCGGCGGGGAGATGCCCAACGCCCTCGGTGCCCACCTGGAGCGGCTGCGCCGCGCCGTTCCGGGCGACAGCGGCATGTCCCCGGACGGACCCGGCGGGGCCGCCCAGCAGGCGTTCCTGGAGCGGGCCTACCCCGCAGACGCGATCACCATCGCCCAGTTGGACCGGTCGAAGGCGGCCTTCACGGCGGCCGACAAGCGGTTCAGGGGCAGCCGGAAGTGGACGAACGTCGGCCCGAGCGAGGCGCTCTACCCGTTCACCGAGTACCGCAACGCCTTCAACTACGTGCCCAACGAGTACGTCGCCGGTGGTCGGGTCACCTCGATCGACATCAGCCCGGACTGCTCGAAGCTGCTCTGCCGGGCGTACGTGACCCCGGCCGGTGGCGGTGTCTGGGGCACCCTGAACATCCTCGCCGCCGAACCGAAGTGGTTCTACCTGGGTGGCCCGCTGGGCATCAACGCGGCCGGCGCGGTGACCATCGACCGCAACGACCGCACCGGCCTGACCATCTACGTCGGCACCGGCGAGGCCAACACCTGCGGCTCCGGCTGCGTCGCCGGCGTCGGCCTGTACCGGTCGACCAACGGTGGTCTGACCTGGTCCGGCCCGCTCGGCAAGGACGCGCTCGGCGGCAAGGGCATCGGTGAGATCACCATCAAGCCCGGCGACCCCAAGACGCTCTACGTGGCGACCACCACCGCGCTGCGCGGCATGTCCAGCTCCTGCTGCACCGGCGTCACCCGGCCGGTGCCGGACGCCGAGAAGTGGGGCCTGTACAAGTCCACCAACGGTGGCAAGAGCTGGAAGTTCATCCACAACGGCTCGGCCGACGCCACGGCCTGCACCGGCAGCGCCGCCGAGTACAACAACACGGCCACCTGCTCGCCGCGCGGCGTACGCCAGGTCAAGCTCGACCCGGGAGACGCCGACATCGTCTACGCCTCCTCGTACGGGCGGGGGGTGTGGCGCTCGTCCGACGCCGGAGCGACCTGGACCCAGATCAAGCCGTCGCTCAACCCGGCGATGTTCCAGACCCGCCCGGCGATCGACGTGACCGCCCTGCCCGGCGGCAAGACCCGGATGTACGTCTACGAGGGCAACACCGGCACCCCGTACTCGCGGCTGTTCCGCAGTGACGACGTGGCCGCCGGCACTCCGACGTTCACCGACCTGACCAGCTCCAACCCGGCCGACCCGGGCTTCGCCACCTACAACCAGTGCACCGGACAGTGCTGGTACGACGTGTTCGTGCACACCCCGGCGGGGCACCCCGACATCGTCTACACCGGCGGCTCCTACCTGTACGGCGAGACGGTGGCCAACAAGCGGGCCGTGATCCTGTCCACCGACGCCGGGGTCAGCGGCACCGACATGACCTACGACGGCACCGACGAGCTGCACCCCAACGGTCTGCACCCCGACCAGCACGACCTGGTCACCAACCCGCGTAACCCGTACCAGTTCTTCGAGGCCAGCGACGGTGGCGTGATGCGCTCCAGCGGTGAGTTCGTGGACCGCTCGTCCTGGTGCGACAACCCGGACCGCAACCTGACCAAGCCGGGCCAGCAGGATCGCTGCCGGCAGATGCTGTCGAAGATCCCGTCGAAGCTGGACGGCGTCAACAAGGGCATGAACACCCTCCAGTTCATCAGCCTCTCGGCCAGCCCGCACGACGTGAACCTGTTGCAGGGTGGTACCCAGGACAACGGCACCTGGGAGAACAAGGGTCAGCGGCAGCGCTGGGTCAACACGATGATCGGTGACGGCGGAGCCTCCGGCTGGGACGTCGCCCGCCCCGAGTTCCGGTTCCACACCTACTACGACGTCTCGCCCGAGGTGAGCTTCGCCAACGGTGACATCGCGAGCTGGATCTGGACCGCGGACCCGATCTACGGCCAGCCGGGCAGCCTGTTCTACGCCCCGGTGATCAGCGACCCGAAGGTCAGCGGGACCATGTTCGCCGGCACCGGCCTGACGGCGTACCGCACCAAGACCTTCGGCCTGGGCGACCGCACCCTGGCCGAGGCCGACCGGATCTGCAACTCCTGGACCGGCACCTACGAGGAGGACTGCGGCGACTGGGAGCCGCTGGGCACCACCAACCTGACCGGCACCGGCTGGGGTGACCGGGCCGGCGGCGCGGTGTCGGTGATCCAGCGGGTCGACTCGGACAGCTCCACCGCCTGGGCGGCCACCAGCACCGGCCGGGTCTTCGTCAGCCGCAACGTCGACGCCGAGCCGGCCGCCGCGGTGACCTGGACCCGGGTGGACAGTGCCACCACCCCGAACCGTTTCGTCACCAGCATCCACATCGACCCGGCGAACCCGGACCGGGCGTGGATCTCCTACAGCGGGTACGGCTCGAACACGCCGACCACCCCCGGTCACGCCTTCGAGGTGACGGCCACGGCCGACGGGGCGACCTGGAGCGACCGGTCGTACGACTTCGGCGACCAGCCGATCACCGACCTGGTCCGCGACGACGTCACCGGCGACCTGTACGCCTCCACCGACTTCGGGGTGCTGCTGCTGCCGAAGGGCAAGAAGTCCTGGACCAAGGCGGCCCGTGGCATGCCGAACGTCGAGGTGGCCGGGCTGACCATCGTGCCCGGCGAGCGGATCCTCTACGCTGCCTCGCACGGCCTCGGCGCCTGGAAGATGACATTGAGGTAGGGACACGATCATCGGCACAACCCTGGTGAGGGGCCGCGCTCGCGGCCCCTCACCGCTGCCCGAGCGGGCCGCTCGGCTGTGGCGTACGCTCGGCGCCGCCTTCGTCCTGCTGGTCTTCGTCCCGCCGCTGCTGCTGCTGGTCTCCGGCTCCCTCACCGAGCCCGGCCTGCCGCCGTCGCCGACGCCGCAGCTGGTGCCCGACCCGCTCTCCACCACCGGCTACGAGCGCGCCGTCGACCTCGGCGGCCTGCTGCGCGCCTCGCTCAACTCGGTGCTCGTCGCCGTGCTGGCGGTGCCGCTGAGTGTGCTGGTCGCCGCCCTGGCCGGCTTCGCGTTGGCCCGGATCGCCCCACGCGCCACCACCGTCGTGGTGGCCGCCTCCCTCGTCGCGCTGATGGTGCCGGCGACCGCCCTGCTGGTGCCCCGCTTCGCGATCTTCCGGCTGCTCGGGCTGACCGACACCCTCGTACCCCTGATCGCCCCGGCGCTGCTGGGCACCTCGCCGCTCTACGTCCTGGTCTACTACCTGGCCTTCCGCGCGCTGCCGGCCGACCTGTACGACGCCTGCCTGGTGGAGGACCTGTCGCCGCTGCGGACCTGGTGGCGGGTCGCGTTGCCGCTGGTACGGCCGGTGACCGCCGGCCTCACCGCGCTGACCTTCGTGCTGACCTGGTCGAACTTCCTCGACCCGCTGATCTACGTCTACGACCGCGAGCTGTTCACCCTGCCGCTGGCGTTGCGGTCGCTGTCCCTGCTGGACCCGACCAACTTTCCCGTCTTCCTGGCCGGGGCGGTGATCGCCACGGTGCCCGCGCTCGTGGTCTTCGCGCTGGCGCAGCGGCGGTTCCTGCGCCACGACGACCGATCCGAGGGATGACCATCGTGCGAACCAGATCCCTGTCCGCCCTCGCGGTGAGCGCCCTGCTCGCCCTCACCGGCTGCGGCTCCGGCGGCGGCTCGGCCTCCGGCGACCCGGTCAGGCTGCTGGTGTTCGGCGCGCCGGAGGAGTTGGGCGCGTACCGCACCCTCGCCGAGGCGTACCAGCAGGCTCGGACCGGTGAGCGGATCCAGCTGATCGAGGCCAGTGACCGCAAGGACCTGCTGGCCCGGCTCGCCACCTCGGTCGCCGGCGGCGCACCGCCGGACCTGTTCCTGATGAACTACCGCTTCTACGGCCAGTTCGCGGCCAAGGGGGTGGTGGAGCCGCTCGACGAGCGGATCGCCGCCTCGTCGGTGCTCGACCCGGCCGACTACTACCCGGTGGCGATGGAGGCGTTCCGGTGGGGCGGTGCCCAGTTGTGCCTGCCACAGAACGTCTCCAGCCTCGCCGTCTACTACAACCGCACCCTGTTCACCAGGTACGGGGTGCCCGAGCCGACGGCCGGCTGGACCTGGAACGACCTCGTCTCCACCGCGACGCTGATGACCCGCGACGACCGCGGGCTGGTGATCAAGGGCACCGAGGCCGAGGGTGCCGCTCGGCTGCCGGCCGTGCACGGCCTCGGCGTGGAGCCCTCGATCATCCGGCTGGCCCCGCTGGTCTGGTCCAACGGCGGTGAGATCGTCGACGACCCCGACCGGCCGACCCGGCTCACCCTGGACAGCCCGGCCGCCCGGGAGGCGCTGCGGAACCTGATCGACCTGCGGCAGGCGTACGGGGTGGTGCCCAGCGACGCCGAGGTGGAGGCGGAGGACGACGAGTCACGTTTTCTCAACGGCCGGCTCGCCATGCTGATGACCTCCCGCCGGGCCACCACCAACTTCCGCACCATCACCGGCTTCGAGTGGGACGTCGCACCGCTGCCGGTCTACCGGCAGCCGGTCGGGGTGCTGCACTCCGACGCGTACTGCATGACCCGGGGGTCGCGGAACAAGGACGCCGCGTGGCGGTTCATGGAGTACGCGATGGGGGAGGAGGGACAGCGGATCATCGCCGCGACCGGGCGTACCGTGCCGTCGCACATGGGGGTGTCCCGCTCACCGGCGTTCCTGGATCCGGATCAGCCGCCCCGTAACTCGCAGGTCTTCCTCGACGCCATCCCCACCGTCCGGGCGCTGCCGACCGTCTCCACCTGGCCCGAGATCGAGGACCTCAGCTACGGCATCCTGGAGAACGCCGTGCACCGCGGCGACAAGATCGACGACGTGATCCGGGAGCTGGACGTCAAGAGCCGGCCGATGTTCGCCCGAGGGGAGAACGGGTGAGCGAGGGGCTCGTCCTCGACGGTGTCAGCGCCGCCTACCGCGACGCCACCGTGCTGCACGAGGTGGACCTCACCGTCGCCCGGGGTGAGCTGCTGGTGGTGCTCGGCCCCTCCGGTGCCGGCAAGTCGACGGTGCTGCGGGTGGTCGCCGGGCTGGAACCGGTCACCGCGGGTCGGGTCCGCATCGCCGACCGCGACGTCACCGCCGAACGGCCCGGCCGACGCAACGTGTCGATGGTCTTCCAGTCGTACGCCCTGTTCCCGCACCTGACCGTGGTCGAGAACATCGCCTTCGGGCTGGAGGTCCGCGACACCCCGCGCCGGGTGGCACGCGAACGGGCCCGGGCGGCGGCCGAGACGGTGGGCTGCGCCGGGCTGCTCGACCGCCGGCCCGGGCAGCTCTCCGGCGGGGAACGTCAACGGGTCGCCCTGGCCCGGGCACTGGTCCGCGAACCGGACGTGTTCCTGCTCGACGAGCCGCTGTCCAACCTGGACCTGGCGTTGCGCGCCGAGATGCGGACCGAGCTGCGGGCCCTGCACGACCGGCTCGGGGCGACGATGGTGCACGTCACCCACGACCAGACCGAGGCACTGGTGCTCGCCGACCGGATCGCGGTGCTGCGGGACGGGCGGGTCGAACAGGTGGGCACCCCGGACGAGATCTGGCGCACCCCGGCGAGCAGCTTCGTTGCCCGGTTCGTCGGCTCGCCGGCGATGAACCTGCTGCCGGCCGACGGCCCGCTGCGACCGCGCGGCGACGCGCCGACGCTTGGGGAGGAGCCGTTGGAGATCGGGTTCCGACCCGAGGCGGTCACCCTCGACGCGGCCGAGGGCACCCCGGCCACCGTCGACCGGGTCGAGGTGATCGGCGAGGACGCCTTCGCGTACCTGCGCCTCGCCGCCGGGCACCAGGTGGTCGCCCGGGTGCCGGCCGCCCGCCGGCCCGAGCGGGACGCGACCGTACGCCTCGACGTGCGCTGGGCCGACACGCACCTGTTCCACGCCGCCACCGGCCGCCGGTACCAGCCGTGAGCGCCGGCGACGCGGCGCCGGGGCGGCGAGCGGCCCGGCCGGACACCCGGGCACGGCGGCAGCTGGCGTTGATGCTGACGCCCTACCTGATCGGGCTGGTCGGGCTGGTCCTGGTGCCCGCCCTGGTCACGCTCGGCATGTCGGTCACCGACTACGACCTGCTGCGGCCGCCGACCTGGGCCGGACTGGACAACTTCGCCGCCCTGCTGGACGACCCGATCTTCCGCGTGGCGCTGCTCAACTCGGTGGTTTTCGCCCTCGTCGCCGTACCGCTGCGGGTGCTGCTGGCGCTGGGCCTGGCGTTGCTGCTGCACCGCCGGGCGGCCGGGGTCGGCACCGCCCGCACCGCCGCGCTGCTGCCCACCGCCGTACCCGAGATCGCGTACGGCCTGCTCTGGCTGTGGCTGTTCAACCCGTTGTACGGGCCGATCAACCAACTGCTGCGGGTCGGCGGGGAGAACGGGCTGACCGCCTTCGGGCGTACCCCGCCGCAGTGGTTGACCGACCCGACCAGCGCCCGCGCCGGGATCATCCTGATGAGCCTGTTCACCATGGGGGAGACCTTCGTGGTGCTGCTGGCCGCCCGGCGGGCGCTGCCCCGCGACGTGTACGAGATGGCCGCCATCGAGGACGCCACCGGCTGGGACGTCTTCCGCCGGATCACGCTGCCGCTGCTGGCGCCGGTGCTCGCCCTGCTGGCTGTCCGCGACGCGGTGGCCAGCCTGCACTTCACCTTCGTGCCGGCGTTCGTGGTCACCGACGGCGGCCCCCCGCCGTACGCCACCACCTACCTGTCGCTGTTCGTCTACCAGACCGGGTTCGAGTACCTGCGGTACGGTTACGCGGCGGCGGCGACCCTGGTGATGATGCTGCTGACCGTCGCCGCGGTGCTGGTGCAGTGGCGGCTCATCCGCCGCTACCGTCGCTTCTACCAGCTGTGACGACGGTGCCGGTCGACCGTGCTCCCGAGGGGGTACGGGCCCACCGCAGCAGCGCGGTGAAGGCCAGCGCGGCGGTCACCGCGCCACCGACGAGGCGCACCCGGTGCCCGGCGACGAACTCCTCCGCCACCTGGCGCAGGTACTGCGGCGAGTGGGTGCCGACCGGGTCGACGAACATGATCTCGTTGCGCGGCCAGAAGAAGACGACCGAGAACAGGAACTCACCCGCGACGAAGACCATCGTCGCGGCGGCCACCCACCACCGCAGCCGGCGATCACGCCAGGTGAGCACCGTGGTGGCGACGCCGAGCAGCACCACCGAGGCGCCCAGCGGCGGGAAGTAGTCGCTCGGGCCGCTGACCGTCAGGAAGTCTCGGGCGCGCTCCAGCGACGCCGGGGCGTCGTGGAAGATGTTCGGGTAGAGCATCACGGTCTCGGCCGCCACGCCGCCGAACGACATCATCGCCGCCCAGGTCAGCGCGACCAGCCCGAGCCAGGTCAATCTGCTGCGGGACACCGCTTCTCCTACCGTTTCGGCGCCCGTCCGGGCGCGCTCGGTCCGTTGCGGTGTGAACGGTAGGTCGGTGACGGTGAGCCATCTGCCGTCTGACGGCGCTGATGAGGATCGCCTCTCGACGTACGGCAGCCGCCGTCCGACCCGTCGGTGGGCGATGCCGCTGTCGCGTCGCGGCCCCCGCCGGGTCCTCGGGTTCTCCCATACCCTGCGGGGCGTCCGTCCCGGCGGTTCCCATGTATGCCCGCTGTCGACCTGACCCGTCCGCGCTGTCGCCGCCGATCCGGCTGTGCCGTCAGCTCGACAGGTTCGCCGGACCCACCACCCGCCCCCAGCCGCGCGCCGCGCCGACCGCGACGTCAGTGCGCGCCGAGGCGGGCGATCGGCTCGACCAGCTCGCGCTCCTCGTAGGACAGGTGGGACAGCAGCGTGTCGCTGAGCAGGTCCACCGCCGCCCGCAGGTCGGCCATCCCGTCCGGGGTGGCCACGAAGGCGACGAGCGCCCGGTCGACGCCCTCCAGCACGTCGTGGATGGCGTGGTGTTCCTCCTCGAGCCGGTCGATGACCGGTGCGAGTCGCGGGTCGGCCCGTCGCAGGTGCGGGAAGAGCGACCGGTCCTCGATCGTGTGGTGGGTGGTCACCACCCGGCAGTACGACTCGCAGTAGGTGCCCAACGTCCACTTGTTCTGCCGCATGGTCATCGTGTTGATGTGTGACCGGGCCGCGCCCACGTCGATCAGCCCGGCCGCGACCTGCTCGATCAGGTCGTGGATCTGGGCCAGCTCGGCCCGCAGACCGTCGTGCACGTCGATCAGGTGCTGTGCGCCGGCCTGGTCGTGCGCTGTGTAGGTGCGCTGCGGGTCCGGCGTCGGCCCGGCCGGTCGGGCCGCCTCGTCCCACACCCGCACCTCGCTGCGGCGTACGCTGTCGTCCGGCGTCGGCACCACGGCGAACGGAGCCGCGCCGACAGTGGTCGGACGTGCGGTCGGGCCGGCCGACGTGCTGCTGCGCGTGCCGCTGGTGGTGACGGCCCGGTCGGTCGCGGTGCGGGTCCGGTCGGTCGCGGTGTGGCCCTGCCCGGCCGGAACACCGGTCGGCGGGGCGGCGCGCTCGGCGGCGACAAGTTTCCGGGTGGCCGGTGCCACCTCGGCGGCGAACCGCCGTAGGTCGTCCGGATCGTCGCTGGCCAGGATGAACGTGCTGATTCCCTCGGTCAGCGCAAGGCCGGCGAGTTCCTCGGCCCACTGCTCGGCCGGACCGTTGAGCGGGCCGCTCCCGGTGGCCGCGAACCGTCCGTTGACGTTGAGCAGCCGGCGCACGTCGGTCGGGGAGCGCCCGGCGTCGGTGGCGGCCTCGTCGATGATGGCGTTGCCCCGGGCCAGGTCGCCGGGTTGCAGGTAGGCCAGGGAGGGCAGCCAGCCGTCGGCCCGCCGCCCGGTCAACGCCAGCATGCGCGGCTTGTACGCGCCGAGCCAGATGCCGATGTCGTGGGCGGGGGCGGGCCCGCGTTTGGCGCCGACCGCCCGGTGGAACTCGCCGTCGACGCGGACTCCGCCGCGGGCGTCGACGTCCCAGATCTGGCGGATGATCTCGATCGCCTCCGCCAGGGCACGCACCCCTTCCCCGGGCGAGAGGCGTCGGCCACCCATCGCCTCGATCGCGTCCCAGAACGCGCCGGCACCGAGCCCGAGTTCCATCCGGCCGGCGGCGAGCAGGTCGAGGCTGGCCACGCTCCGGGCGAGCACGGCGGGCGGGCGCAGCGGCAGGTTCGTGACGTTGGCGGACAGCCGTACCCGTTCGGTGCGGGCGGCGACGAAACTGAGCAGTGTCCAGGTGTCCAGGAACGCCGGCTGGTAGGGGTGGTCCTGGAACGTCACCAGGTCGAGCCCGACCTGCTCGGAGAGCATGGCCAGGCCGACCGGCCGCATCGGGTCGGCGTTGCCGGGCGTGAGAAACGACCCGAAGGTCAGTGGGTGCCCGTAGTCGCTCATCTCGGCCGTCCTCCCGATCCCGCGGCGCCGCTCGCCGCAGGAAAAATGTTATGTCGTACAGAACATCATCGCACAAGAAAATATGTGACCTACGCTATCGTGGAGTGATGAGCGGTGCCCGGGCCAGCGACCCGATCAACGACGACCTCGGTTGGATGCTCGGCGTCGTCTTCCGCGCCTACGTCCGCGCCGCCGACCACGCGGTCGGTGACCTGCCCGGCGGACCGCGCGGATACCAGGTGCTCACCTCGGCCGACCGGGAACCGGCCCGCAACCAGGGCGCGATCGCCGAGGAACTGGGCATCGACCGCACCGTCCTGACGTACCTGATCGACGACCTGGAGCAGGGCGGGCTGGTGGTCCGCCGACCCGACCCGGCGGACCGGCGCAGCCGCCTGGTCACCCTCACCGAGACCGGGCGGGCGGCCGCGCGGCACCGGCGCGAAGCCCTCGGCGCGGTCGAGTCGCGGCTGCTGCGGGAGTTGTCGCCGGAGCAGGCCGGCACCCTGCGGGCTCTGCTGCGCCGGGTGGCCTGCGCGGCGCAGGCGGTCGACCCGCTCACCGACCTGTGCCAGGCGGTCGAGGCGGCGGCGGAGCGGCCGCCCACCGGACGCGCCGCACGGCGGCGTCCGACCCGGACCTGACGCAGCACGTCACCGGCGCGTCGGCCGGCGACAGCACGACCTGCGCCGAGCGGGAGGCACCCGGCGGCGGACTCCGCGGCGTACCGTCCCGGGATGCGGATCACGAAGTACACGCACTCCTGCGTCCGGCTCGAACACGACGGCGTCGTGCTGGTCATCGACCCGGGCACCTGGAGCGAACCGCGGGCACTGGTCGGCGCGGACGCGGTTCTGGTCAGCCACGAGCACACCGACCACATCGACGTGCTCCGGCTCGCCGGCCTCGGCGTACCGGTCTTCGCGCCGGAGGGCGCCGCCCTGCCGGACCTGGCGCCGCTACCGGTGACCCGGGTGCGGGCGGGGCAGCGGTTCACCGCCGCCGGTCTCGAGGTCACCGCGTTCGGTGGGCGGCACGCCACCATCCACGGAGGGCAGCCCGACTGCCCGAACCTCGGCTACCTCGTGGCCGACGCGGTCTATCACCCGGGCGACTCGCTGGCTCCGCCGGACCGGCCGGTGCGGACCCTGCTGGTGCCGGCGCAGGCGTCCTGGCTGAAGCTGACCGAGGCGATCGACTTCGCGGTCGAGGTCGCTGCGCCCGAGGTCCTGCCGATCCACGACGCCCAGCTCAACGCGCGTGGCCTGGCCAGCGTCAACGGCTGGTTCGGCGAGACCGTGCCGGGCTACCGCTATCTCGCGCCGGGCGAGAGCCGCTGACCCGGGCGGACCGAGATCCGCAGACGGCCGCCCCGTGCCGGCCGTCTGCGGACCTACCCGCGCCGCCGGCCGCCGCCTGAACTCGGCTCGACCGCGCGGCCTCGGCACCGGCCCTACGCCTCGAACCGAGGCTCGGACGGGGCCAGCACGCTGGTGTGTGCCGAGACGCCCCAGCCGTGCCGCAACCCGGCGGCGAGCGCGTCGAGCATCGCCGGCACGTCGCGGTCCGCCGCCTGGTGCATCGCCTCGACCACCACCAGCACGGTGCGGGTGTCGTCACGTACCGCCGACCACCCGCTCTGCCGATTGGTCCACCGTCGCGCGTGTGCCCGGCCGGCCGAATCCGTGAAGATCACCTCACCGGGCTCGGGGTGCTCCTCGACCCCGCCGAAGGTCAGGTAGCGTTCGTCGCCCCGGGCCTGCCGTACCTCGATGCCGCCACCACACCGGTCGACGTCGAAGATCCCCACCGGCACGGCGTACGCGGCCGAGACGGCGTTGCCGAGATCCACGAGCGGGTGCACCCTCGGCAGGTCACCTGAGGTGCGCAGCCGCCGCAGCAGTGACTCCGCCGCGCACCGGTACCTCGTCGGAGCCAGGCCCATCCGCGCGAACGTCCGTCGCCACGCCTGGATCTCCGGGAACGCCGCCTCGGTGGTCCCGTCGAGCCTGCGGCGGGCCATACCGACCAACTCGGCCAGCGGCAGGTCGGCACCGGGGTTCCCGGCGACGCCCTCGGCGTACAGCACACCGGCGACGAGCGTGGGGTGCTGCGCCCACAGCTGTGGTGAGTGCTGGAAGAACATCTCCGGCTCCTCGTCCGCTCACGCCTCGGCGCGGGCCAGCAGCAGCCCGAGCCCCAGGAACGACCCGGCGAAGCACCGGCGCAGCCAGTCGGCCACCCGGGGGCGGTCGAGCACCCGCCGGCGTACCGCGGCGGCGCAGAGTCCGTAGCCGACGAAGACCACGAGCGTCGTGGCCGTGAAGACCGCCCCCAGGCCGAGCATCCGGGCCAGCGCACCCGGACTGCCGGGCTGGACGAACTGGGGCAGGAACGCCACGAAGAAGATCGTCAGCTTCGGGTTGAGCAGGTTCATCGCCACCGCCGAGCCGATGATTCGGCTGGCCGGCCGGGCGGGGCCGCTGCCGTCGACGGTGAAGGCGCCCCGTTCGCGTACCGTCGCCACCGCCAGCCAGAGCAGGTAGCCCACGCCCAGGTACTTGACCAGGTCGAAGGCGAGCGCACTGGAGTGCAGCAACGCGGCGAGCCCGGTCACCGCCGCCACCAGGTGCGGCAGGGTGGCCAACGTGCCGCTCAGGGCGGCGAGCAGGGCGGCCCGGTGCCCACCAGTCAAGCCGGCGGAGAGGGTGAACAGCACCCCGGCCGCCGGGGTCGCGACCACCATGATCGTGGTCAGCAGGAATGCGACGGTCACGTGAACTGCTCCTTGGTCGGCTATGGTTCACCACCACCCTGCCGCCGACAATGGTCCGATGAGCAGTGCCAAAACCGTACCCGCCGACAGGTCCATAACGGCCGGCGGTGACGCTGGCCGGACGTCACCTCCGGTGCCGGAACCGAGCTTGAACGCCGGGGCGGACTTTTTGCACCTGGACGTCGGCCAGGCACCGCCGGGTGGCCGGGCCACCTGGCTGGCCGACCGGCTACGCCGGGCGATCGCCGACGGAGTGGTTCCCATCGGATCCCGGCTGCCGGCCAGCCGGACCCTCGCGGCGGACCTGGGGGTGTCCCGGGGCGTGGTGGTCGAGGCGTACCAGCGTCTGATGGAGGACGGGCACGTCGCCGGCCGGGGCCGCGCCGGCACCGTGGTCGTGGCCAGCGCCCTCACGGTGACGACCACGGCCGCCGCGCCGCGGGCCGCCGCGCCGCCGGCCCGGGAGGCCGATCCGGCAGCCGTGTTCCGGTCCGCACCGGGCACCGACGTCTTCGACACGGTACGCACCATCCCGGCCCGCATCGACCTCACGCCCGGCGTACCCGACCTGGCGGCGTTTCCCCGGGCGGCGTGGATGCGTGCCGAGAAGGCGGTGCTCGGCCGGCTGGTCGCCGCCGACCTCGGCTACGGTGACCCGTGCGGGACGCCGGCCCTGCGCCGGGCCGTCGCCGGATGGCTCGCCCGCAGCCGGGGCATCGGCGTCGACCCGGCCGAGGTCATCATCACCACCGGCGTCTCACAGGCGCTCGGCCTGCTGGCCCAGGCGCTGCGCGCCGACGGCGTGAGCACCGTCGGTGTGGAGGACCCCGGCTCGCTCGGTGTCCGTCAGCACCTCGACAACTGGCGGCTGACCACCGTGCCGATCCCGGTGGACGCCGCCGGGGTGCGGGTGGACGAGCTGGCAGCCAGCGGCGTGCCGGCGGTGATGCTCACCCCGGCGCACCAGTTCCCGACCGGCGCGGTGCTCGACGGTGAACGGCGCCGCCAGCTCGCCGCCTGGACCCGGACGGGTGGCCTGGTCATCGAGGACGACTACGACGCCGAGCACCGCTACGACCGTCCGCCGGTGCCCGCGCTGCGGGCCACCCTGCCCGAGCGGGTGTGCTACGCCGGCAGCGTGTCGAAGCTGCTCGCCCCGGCGTTGCGGATCGGCTGGCTGCTGGTGCCCCGTCGATACCGGGACGCGGTGGTGGCGGCCAAACGCAACGCCGACCTGGGAAACGCCGTCCTGCCCCAACTCGTGCTCGCCGAGCTGATCACCTCCGGAGCGTTCGAACGGCAACTGCGGCTGCTGCGCCAACGCCACGTACGCCGGCGGGACGCGATGACCGCCGCCCTGGCCCGTCACCTGCCGGAGGCCACCGTGCACGGCGCGGCGGCCGGGCTGCACCTGATGGTCACCCTCGACGGCGATGTGGTCGACACGGAACTCGCCGCTGCGGCGCTGGCGCGTGGGGTGAAGGTGCAGCCGCTGTCCTGGCACTGCCTGCGGCCCAACCGCCCCGGCCTGGTGCTCGGCTACGCGGCCAACACCGCGTCGGCCATCGACGCGGGAATCGCGACCGTCGCCGCCGTGCGGCGGGGGTAGCCGCCGTCGTCACCCCGGGCGCGGCTCGGCCGAGCGCTCACCGCCCAGCCGGGCGTCGGCGGCCCGCTGACCATCGTCGTCCCCGGCCACCTCGCAGATGGCCGCCGCGTCCGCCCAGTGCCCACGGGCCTCTTCGTCGTCGCCGAGCGCCGCCGCCGCGTCGCCCAGATGCAACAGCGTCCGGCCCAGTCCGGCGTCCGGGCGGCCACCCTCGCGCAACCGCCAGCTCTCGGCCAACAGCTCGTACGCCTGACGGGCCTGCCCCGGTGTCACGCCGAGCAGTGCCACGCCCGCGTTGAGCAGCGCCACCGCCCGGTTGCTCGGGTCACCGAGCGACTCGTACTCGCGCAGCGCGGCCCGCCACGCCTGCGCCGCGTCGAGGTGCTCGCCCATCGCCGAGTGGACCAGCACCAGATTCGTCAACGCCGCCGCGTAGCCACGGGCGTCGCCGAGCGAACGGAACGAGTTCGCCGCCCGAACCAGCAGGTCGTGCGCGGTGTCCAGCTCGTACCGCGCGAGCTTCGCCGCACCCAGCCCGAGATCGCTGAGCGCCTGGCCGGCGCGGTCGGCGCCGGACCGGTGCCGCCGCGACAGCTCCAGGTGCTCCACCGCCTCGTCGGTGCGACCGAGGTCGAGCAGGGCCAGCCCGAGATTCATCCGCGCCTGGGCGGTGCCCCGGCGACCCTGCCCGGCGACCGCCAGGCTGAGCGCGGCCACCGCGCCGTACGGGTCGTGCCGGCGACGACGCAGCACGCCCAACTCGTTGTGGGCCCAACCGGCGATCTCCGGCCGGTCCTGGGCGGTGGGGTTGGCCAGCACCGTGCGGCAGACGTTCTCCCATTCGTCGAGCCGCTCGGTGTGGGCGAGCCAGCCGCACAGCGCCACGGCCAGCCGGAACCACCAGTTCCGCACCCGACGCGGCAGCGTCTCCACCGCGCCGGCCGGCACCTGCACCACCGCCAGCAGCAGCTCCTGGTGCAGGTCCAGCCAGCCGTACGGATCGTCGTCGGGCAGTCGCTGGTCACGGTCCAGGGCACCGGCCGCCAGGGCGGCCACCTGCTGTTCGGCCCGGCGGGCCAGATGCCGGGTCAGTCGCGCCTGCACGGTGACCCGCCGGCGCACCGGCTCGGTGTCCCGCAGGTGCATCCGGGCGTACCCGGCGAGCAGCGGACGAACCTCGTACCGGTCACCGGGCGCGCCGACGACGAAGGCGCCGTCGGCCAGCTCGTCCAGCAGGGCGGCAACCTGGGCGGGCCGGCGTCCGGCGAGCGCGGCGATGGTCGCCCGGTCCAGTGGCACCCGGCTCAGCGACAGCAACCGCCACAGCCGGCGCGCCTCGTCGGTGAGCGCGTGGTACGCCGTGTCGCGGGCGGTGACCAGCCCCGTCACCGGTGACACGCCCACCCGCTGGTGCGGCGGTGTGTCGGCGGCGCGGTGCAGCGCGTGCAGCACGTCGGCGGGCCGCCAGCCGTGCTGCGCGCTGCGTCGTCCCAGCTCGGTCACCGTGCGCGGCTGCCGTCCGCACAACTCGACGATGGCCCGTACCGCCGGGTCGGTGCGCGGGTCCGGGCGGTGCGGGCGCGCCACCGCGGTGGCCGCCCCGGCGTCGGCGAACATCTCCACCGCGTCGTCGACATCCGGCTCGGCCAGCCAGTACGCCACCACGCCGTCGACCGCGGCGAGCCGACCGGTGCCGGCCAGCAGCAACCGGCAGTCCCGGGCGGTGGGCGGCAGCAGCGGCCGGACCTGCGCCGGTGCGTCCACGTTGTCGAGCACCAGCAGCACCTTGCGACCATCCAACTGGCCGCGCAGCTCGTCGGCGGCGTCGGCGAGATCGTCCGGTCGGCCGGACCGCGGCGCCCGGGTGCCGACGATGCGGGCCAGGGCGGCCAGCACCTCCCGGGGTGAGCCGGCCCGGCCACCCCGGCGCAGGTCGAGGTAGTACTGCCCGTCGGGGAAGTCCGCCCGGCTCAGGTTCGCCGCCTGGATCGCGCACCAGGACGTACCGACGGCACGCCGGCCCACCACCGCCACCGCGTGTTCCGGGGCGAGCATGGCCACCACCGCCTCCGCCTGCCCCCGCCGACCGGTGTACCCGGCCGGCCAGGGCAACGTCGGTGCGCTGCTACCCGACCGCGCCTCGGCCTCCGCAGCGGCCAGCAGGTGCTCGCGTTGCCGCCGCCGCCACTCCACCAGAAACGACGCGGCCACCCCGAGCGCGGCCAGGGCCAGGCTCGCCGAGCCGAGGACGGTCAACGACCACTCGGAGACCAGGTTGCCGGTGACGTTGCCGAGGACCGCACTGATCCCGGCACCGACCACCCCACCGGCGGCCAGCAGCACGCTGAACAGGCGTGACCGCCGGTCGGCCCGCCGTGGTGGCGGCCCGGTCACCGCACACCCCCGGCGACCAGACCGGCGACGACCTGCCGGCGCGCGAGCACGAAAACCAGCACCGGCAGGATCGAGGCGAGTACGCAGCCAGCGGCGAGCGGGCCGCTGCCGGCCACGAAACCACGGGTCTGCGCGGCGAGGAACAACCCGAGGGGTGCGGCGTCCGGCCCGCTGAACAGCAGACCCACCACCAGGTCGTTCCACACCTGCACGAACTCCAGCACGGCCACCGCCACCAGGGCGGTGCGGTTGTGCCGGGCCAGTCGGCGCAACGTGCCCCACCAGTGCCGCCCGCCGATCCGAGCGCCACGGACCTGGTCGGCGGGCAGGTCGGCGAAGGCGTTGCGCAGCACCAGCACGGCGAACGGGACCCCCAGCGCGATGTGCACCAGGGCCACCCCCCGGGCCGTGCCGGAGGACAGCGCCAACCCGAGCACCTCGTTGAGCGGCCCGGCGATCACCTGCACGGGGACCACCACCGCGGCCATCAGCACCAGGCCGGTGACCTGGGCGGCCGGCCCGGTCAACCAGGCCAGCGGGTACGCGGCCAGCAGCGCGACCCCCAGCACTGCGGCGGTGACGACGGTGGCCAGGACCAGCGTGAAGCCGAGGCTGCGCCACAGCTCGGCACCGCCGAGCACCGCCCGGTAGGAGTCCAGCCCCGGCGGGCCGGACCACCAGCCGCCGGTGGCCGCCCGTACCGGGCTCTGCGACGAGGTGGCCACCAGCACCCCCAGCGGCAACAGCCACGCGATCGCCGCACCGGCGGCGAGCAGCCGGACCAGTCGGCGCGGTGGCGGCGCGGTCACGGCGCTGCCCGCCGGCTGCTGCGGCGGCGGCCACGCCTGCCGGACGAACAGGGCCACCACCAGCATGCCGGCGGTCACCGCGACCAGCCAGACGACCCCCAGGGCGGCGCCCTCGCCGGTGGTCGTCGCACCGGAGGTCTGCCAGATCCGCAGCGACAGCACCGCCGCCTCGTCGCGCGCCGAACCCGGCGTCATCACCAGGATCAGGTCGAACGTCCGGCTGGTGCCGACCGCGACCAGGGCGAAGACCACCGCGACGGTACGCAGCAGCAGCGGTCGCCACTGCGCGTCCCAGAGCACGTCGCGGCGGCTGCCACCGAAGGCTCGGACCGCGTCCGCCAGCCCGGTCGGCACCGCGTCGAGGGCGGCCCGGAACACCAGCATCGCCAGCCCGACCCAGGCCCACACGAACGCCGACATCACCGCCACGGTGACCAGGTCCGGTCCGAGCAGCTGCGGCAGCTGCTCCGGGTTCCGTCCGGTCGCCCAGGTCAGCAACCGGGTGGCCAGCCCCCGTTCCGGGTCGGGGTCGTAGAGCAGCCGAAAGGTCATGCCGGTGACCACGAGCGGCAACGCGGTCGGCACCACCAGGATGAGCCGGACCAGCCAACCCTCCTGGGAACGCCGGGAGGCCGCGGCGAGCAGATAGCCCAGGAGCGTGACCACCGTCGGCACCAGCAGCGCCCACAGCAGGGTCCGCCCGATCACGGCCACGGTGCCGGGAGCGGCGAGGGCTGCCCGATAGTGTTCGACACCCACCCAGCGGCCCTCGGTGGTGACGCTGGCGTGCACGGTGCGCAGCACCGGCCAGGCCAGCAGGCCGCCGAGCAGCAGCACCGCCGGTGTCAGCAGCGCCCAACCGACGCCCGCCGCCGGGTAGGCGCGGCCACGTCGGGGTGGCCCGACATCGTCGAGCACCGCCAGTCCACCCAGCAACGGGCCCCGGCTCACCTGCCGCCCCCCGCCACCCGGGCCGCCTCGGCGAGCTGCCCGGTGGCCCGGCTCACCGCCTTCCGGGCCGGCACCCCGTCGGTCACGTCCATGAAGAAGTCCTGCATGATCCGCCAGATCCCCACCCCGTCGGTGCCGGTGAAGGTGCCGGGCAACTGGTCGGAGAGGTCGAACTGCACGGCGTCGGCGGCACGCAGCTCACCGGCGAGGCGTCGACGCAACGGGTCGCGGTAACTGTCCACCGGCACGGCGAGGTTGGGGGAGAGATAACCTCCCGCGTCGAGCCACGGCAGGAAGGCCACCGCGTCGCTGAGCCAGCGCACCAGCTCCGCACCGCCGTCGGAACCGGCGAACGCCACCGCCGCGTCACCGCCGACGATCAGCGGTTGATCGGCCACCCGGGCGCCGGGGAAGCGGAAGGTGGCCAGCGGTTCGTCGCCCTGGCGGAACCGGGCGACCACCGCGTCGACGAAGTCGGCCTCGAACACCATGACCGCCTCACGGTGGTGCACCACCTGGATGATCGACTCTTCGAACTGGGTGAGCAGGGCCCGCCGTCCTCCGCCCGGAAAGGCCCCCGCGACACTCCACAACTCGGCGAGCCGGTCCAGCGCGTACGCCACCGGCCGGCCGCGCCAGTCGGCCTCACCACGGGCCAACGCCTCGTACTGGTCCACGCCGGCGACGGCGGCGAGCACGTTCTCGAACCAGTCGGTGAGCACCCAGCCGTCGGCGGCACCGATGGCCAGCGGGGCCGGACCGGCACCCGCCCGGTGCCGTTGCCCGAGCTGACGGGTCAGGGTGACCAGCGCGTCCCAGGACCTCGGCGGTTCGGCCAGCATCGACGGAAAGTGCCAGCACAGCGATTTGTGCGCCGCCTTGACCCAGACGCCGTAGCGGCGTCCGTCGACGCTGAGCAGGTCGCCCATGCCGGCCGGGGCGGCATAGCTGGCCGCCGGACTCACCTCGCCGAGCCAGCCCCGGCGGGCGTACTCGACCACCAGACCTGGGCGGGGCAGGATCGCCACGTCGGGACTGGTGCCGGCGGCGCGGCGCGCGGTCAGGAACGCGTCGATGTCGTTGCCCACGCCGACCACCTGCACGGTCGCCGGGTAGCCGGCGACCACCTCGCGGAACCGGGCCAGCTCGCCGCCGGCCCAGACGACCGCCACCTGCACCGACCGGCGCCCCCGCCCGCAACCCCCGGTCGCGGCGGCCGTGGCCGCCGCGGCGGCACCCAGCAGCGTACGGCGGCGCAACCCGAGCCCGGTCATGACCGCACCGCCGGACGGGCCGGACCGGGCGGGCTGTCGTCACCGACCGGCACCCGGGTGCGCACGCCGGCCAGCACCTCCTCGTCGGCCGAGCAGAGCAGCACCGTCACGCCCGGGTCGTCCGGTGGGGCCGCCCGGTCGAGCAGGTCCGGCAGGCGCACCCCGTCGATCGGGGTCGGCAGGTCGACCACCAGCACCTCGGGCAGACAGGCCATGGCCCGGGCGAGCGCGACCCGGAACCGTTGCGCCTCGGACAGCAGGTGCGGGCGAAGTCCCAGGGTCGGGGCGAGTTCGAGCCGGTCGACCAGGAGGGCCGCCCAACTCTCGGCGACCTCGCGCACCCACCGGCGACGGCGCTGACCGTAGGAGATGTTGCGCCCGACCGTGAGGTGGGGCAGCAGAGCCCCGCCGGCCGGCACGTACCCGATGCGGCGGCGCAACGGAGGCAGGTCGGTGACGTCGCGACCGCCGACCAGGATCCGCCCGGTGACCGGTGCGGCCAGCCCGGCCACCACCCGCGCCACGGCGGTGGCCGGCCGGGGCGGGGCGACCACGGCAGCCGTCGCGCCGACGGCCACCTCGACGTCGAGCGGCGACATGTCCGGCACGGCAACCAGGTCGAGCGTGCGTAACGTGACCATCACCTCCGGCGGCCTCATCCTCATCCCAGCCTGTCACAGGGAAACCACGCTCAGTGCCCGGCCCGCCGTCCATCATGGTCCTGGACACCGCCGATTACCCTGCCGCCCATGGCAGCGTCGACTCCCTTCGCCGCCGGTCGCGACGCCGACGTCTACGCCCTGGACGACGGCCGGGTGCTGCGCCGCTACCGCGACGGCACCGACGTGGCCGGTGAGGCCCGGTTCATGTCCCACCTGCACGCCGCCGCGTTCCCGGTGCCCCTGGTGTACCGGGCCGCCGGTGCGGACCTGGTCCTGCAGCGGGTGACCGGACCGACGATGCTCCAGGCGCTGACGGCGGGCACGATCGAGGTGGAACCGGGAGCCGCCATCCTCGCCGGACTGCACCGCCGACTGCACGCCGTCGCACCGCTGCCCGGCGCCCCGGACGGCGAGCGCATCCTGCACCTGGACCTGCACCCGGACAACGTCATCCTCAGCCCGGCCGGCCCGGTGCTGCTCGACTGGCGCAACGTCCGGCACGGTCCACCCGGACTGGACGTTGCGATGACCGCCCTGATCCTCGCCCAGGTCGCCGTCGACCCGGATCAACCGATGGCGGCGGGCGCCGACGAGATGCAGCGTGCCTACCGGTACGCGCTGCGCGACCACGCCGCCCCGCTCGTCGCCGAGGCCGTGGCCATCCGGCGGGCCAACCCCACCCAGAGCTCGACCGAACTCGCGCTGCTCGACGCGGCGGCGGCCCTGCTCACCTCGTGACCCGGCAACCCGTCAGCCGCAGGCGATAGGGTTCCGATCATCACTGGACGGGCGGGAGACGAGATGACCCCAGAGCATGTCGACGTGCTCATCGTCGGCGCTGGTCTGTCCGGTGTCGGAGCCGCCTGCCACCTCCGGCGCCGCCATCCGGGCCGAACCTTCGCGCTGCTCGAGGCGCGTGCCGCGACCGGCGGCACCTGGGACCTGTTCCGCTACCCGGGCGTGCGGTCGGACTCGGACATGTTCACCCTCGGCTACTCGTTCGCGCCGTGGACCGCCCCGAAGAGCCTGGCAGACGGCGACACCATCCGCGACTACCTGCGTCGTACCGCCGACGAGCACGACGTCACCCGACACATCCGGCTCCGGCACCGGGTGCAACGGGCCGAATGGGACAGCCACCAGGCACGCTGGACGGTGCACGTCCACCGCGAGGACACCACCGACACCGTCGTGCTGACCTGCTCCTTCCTGTACGCCTGCACCGGCTACTACCGGTACGAGGCCGGCCACACGCCGCATTTCACCGGCCAGGACCGGTTCACCGGACGGATCGTGCACCCGCAGCACTGGCCCGCCGATCTCGACCTCACCGGTTGTCGGGTGGTGGTGATCGGCAGCGGCGCCACCGCCGTGACGCTGGTGCCGGCGCTGGCCCGACAGGCGGCACGGGTGACCATGCTGCAACGCTCGCCGACGTACCTGCTGCCGCTGTCCTCCCGCGACCGGATCGCCGACGCGCTGCGGCGGCTGCTGCCGGCGCACCTGGCCCACCAGACCGTGCGGTGGAAGAACATCCTGCTCGCCACCGCCAACTATCAGCTCAGCCGGCGCGCCCCCGGCCTGGTACGCGGGCTGCTGCGCCGCGCCGCCGCCCGCCGGCTGCCCGCCGGCTTCGACGTCGAACGCCACCTGACCCCCCGCTACGACCCGTGGGACCAGCGGCTGTGCGTGGTTCCGGATGGCGACCTGTTCACCGTGCTCTCCGACGGGCGGGCCGAGATCGTCACCGACACCGTGGCGACCTTCACCGCTCAGGGCATCCGGCTCGCCTCCGGTCGGGAACTGCCCGCCGACGTGGTGGTCACCGCCACCGGGCTGGACCTGCTCGCCCTCGGCGGGATGACGCTGCGGGTGGACGGGACGGACGTGGATCTGCCGGAGACCGTCGCGTACCAGGGCATGATGCTCTCCGGGGTGCCGAACTTCGCCATGACGATCGGCTACACCAACGCCTCCTGGACCCTCAAGGCCGACCTGGTGGCCGGCTACGTGTGCCGGCTGTTGCGTCACCTGGACCGCACCGGAACCCAGATCGTCACCCCGCTCGCCCCGCCACCGGGCCCGCGTACCCCGTTGATCGGCCTCACCTCCGGGTACGTGCGGCGCGGTGTCGCGCGGCTGCCCCGCCAGGGCACCCGGGCACCCTGGCGGCTGCACCAGAACTACCTGCGCGACCTGCTGCCCATGCGGTACGGACGGCTGACCGACGCCACCATCCGGTTCGACCGGGCCGGCGCGTCGCGACGCAGCGCCGTCGATGCGTAGGCTCGCCCCACCACACCACCGGTGTGCCGGGTCGGATCGCCGCACCCGCTGCCGTCCGCGCCGTCGCCGGTGGTGAAGCGGTGCCGTTCCGTCGTCGCGGCGGTAGGTTCGCCACCGGAGGCGAAGGTGGCAGCCGCCGCCCTGCGGCGACGGCGGGGCCGCGGGCCGGTGCGGAGTAGGAGGACAGCGTGAGCCAGCAGGTACGAGGAGTCATCTCGCGCAGCAAGGGCGCGCCCGTCGAGGTCACCGAGATCGTGGTGCCCGACCCCGGTCCGGGCGAGGCGGTGGTCCGGGTGCAGTCGTGCGGTGTCTGCCACACCGACCTGCACTACCGCGAGGGTGGCATCAACGACGACTACCCATTCCTGCTCGGCCATGAGGCCGCCGGCATCGTCGAGCAGGTCGGCGAGGGTGTGGACGGTGTCGCACCCGGTGACTTCGTGGTGCTCAACTGGCGGGCCGTCTGCGGGGTGTGCCGGGCCTGCCGGCGCGGTCGCCCGTGGTACTGCTTCGCCACCCACAACGCCGCCCGGAAGATGACCCTCACCGACGGCACCGAACTCGCCCCGGCGCTCGGCATCGGCGCCTTCGCCGAGAAGACCCTGGTCCACGCCGGCCAGTGCACCAGGGTGGACCCGGCGGCCCGGCCGGCCGCCGTCGGGTTGCTCGGCTGTGGGGTGATGGCGGGCCTCGGCGCGGCGATGAACACCGGCGGGGTGACCCGCGGCGACTCGGTGGCGGTGATCGGCTGCGGGGGCGTCGGCGACGCGGCGGTGGCCGGCGCGGCCCTGGCCGGAGCGACGACGATCATCGCGGTCGACACCGACTCCCGCAAACTCGACTGGGCCCGCCGGTTCGGCGCCACCCACACTGTCAACGCCTCGGAGGCCGACCCGGTGGCGGAGATCCAGGCCGCCACCGGCGGTTTCGGCGCCGACGTGGTGATCGACGCGGTCGGCCGGCCGGAGACCTGGAAGCAGGCCTTCTACGCCCGCGACCTGGCCGGCACCGTCGTGCTGGTCGGCGTGCCCACGCCCGAGATGCGTATCGAGTTGCCTCTGCTCGACGTCTTCGGCCGTGGTGGCGCCCTCAAGTCCAGCTGGTACGGCGACTGCCTGCCCAGCCGGGACTTCCCGATGCTCACCGAGCTGTACCTGCAGGGCCGCCTCGACCTGGACGCCTTCGTCACCGAGGAGATCGGCCTGGACGGGGTGGAGGAGGCGTTCGCCCGGATGCACCGGGGCGACGTGCTCCGCTCGGTGGTGGTTTTCTGATGGCCGCCCGCATCGACCACGCGGTCACCTCCGGCACCTTCTCCCTCGACGGTCAGACCTTCGACGTGGACAACAACGTGTGGGTGGTCGGCGACGACACCGAGTGCGTCGTGATCGACGCTCCGCACGACGTCGACGCCATCGTCGAGGTGGTGGCCGGGCGGCGGGTGACCGCGATCGTCGCCACGCACGCCCACGACGACCACGTCCGGGTCGCCCCAGCGTTGTCCCGCGCCACCGGCGCCCCGGTGCTGCTGCATCCCGCCGACCGCGTGCTGTGGGATCTGGTGCATCCGGACGAACCACCGGGCGGCACCCTCGACGACGGTCAGACCATCGAGGTGGGTGGCACCGCGCTGACCGTGGTGCACACCCCCGGGCACAGTCCCGGCGCGTGCTGCCTGCACGCCCCCGAGCTGAACGTCGTCTTCACCGGCGACACCCTGTTCGCCGGTGGGCCGGGCGCCACCGGTCGCTCGTACAGCGACTTCGGCACCATCGTCGACTCGATCCGCGAGCGGCTGCTCACCCTCGCGCCGGACACGATCGCGCACACCGGGCACGGCGACAGCACCACCATCGGGGCCGAGGCTCCACAGCTACCCCAGTGGCTGGCCCGGGGGCACTGAGCTCGGTGCCCGGTGGGCGGTCCGAGCCGCTGTCGGGGCGGCGGCCCGGAAACGGGGCTGCGAGGAGGAGCCGGTTGCCACGAGACTGCCGGCATGTCCGGTGATCCGACGCTGACCGCCGCCCAACGGGCGGCACTGCGCCACGTACGCGCGGTGGCACTGCGAGACCGCCCCACCGCGCTGGCCGTGATCGGGCGGGCGTTGGCCCGCACCGGCGTACGCCACGAACCGGAGCGGCTGGTCGCGGCGATCGGCCGGCAGGGGCGGGTCACCCTCAACTTCCATCCGGACCGGCTGCGGGCCGACGGCCGCACGGTCGCCGAGGCGCTCGCCACCGAGGGGGTCTACCGCAACCAGTTCGAGACGCGGATCTCCAACGGCGGCCTCACCGCCTACCGGGGCGGTGACCGCGACCGCTGGGAGGAGCGTCTGTTCGGCGGCGCCTACCAGCGACCGGGCGTCGGCCCGGCGGAGCGGCCGAAGTACGGCGGCCTGAACCTGCTCGACCATCCCGACGGTGCCTGTCCCCGGTTCGGCTCCTGTCACCTGCGGCTGCGCCCCGAGGTGCTGGCCCGCACCACCTTCTGCTTCGGCGACAGCCACCTCGGACCGCGCGACGTCGGCACGGTCGACGTGGTCGAGCCGGTGCTGGCCGCCCTGATCGCCGCGACCGTCGACACCGGCGTGTGTCTGGGCCGGCCCGGTACAGATCTGGTGACCCTCACCGGTGAGCTGCTGCGCCGTCGGGAGGCGCTGGCCGCGGCGCCCCGGGCCGCCGGCCGCGCCCTCGACGACTACGTCGAGGCCCAGGTGCACGGCGAGGTGCGGTTGGATCGGGACGTGCTGGACCTGGTCGTCGATCCCTCGTTCCGGGGCACCGACACCGAGGCTGTGCTGCGCGCCGCCGCCGACCGGTACGGCTTTCCGATCCGCTGGCACGGCGGCTTCGCGCTGCCGGTGGACGGGGTGGACGCCGAGTTCCGGGGGCCGGCGATCCCACCGCTGGCGGCCCGGGTGCACGCCGAGTTCGCCAGCGCGGGCGAGCCGCTGCACGCCGCACTGATCGGCCGGGCCGCCGCGTCGGTGGTGACCGACCCGGGCCGATGGGCCGATCGTGGCCCGATCCCGGACACGATGCAGCACCTCAAGCAGCTCTGGCACGTTCTGGTGCGCTTCGGAGCCCCGTACGAGGTCTGAGGCGGCCGTCCGTTTCGTGCCCCGCTGGGCATGCCCCCGTCGTGACCTGGGTCGCAGCCGACCACGATCACAGCATTTCCGGAATGGCGGACATGCCAGCCGAGTTGTGTCCCCATAGTGCCGGTCGGCAAACGTCGCCGGCCCCGTGCAGCCCTCGAGAGCGGCTCAACCCCGAGCGGCTCGTACCCGATCGAAAGGGCAACCATCGTGAAGCTGGACTTCACTCGATGGCTCCCGGCCATCGCGACGATCCCGAACCGGAAGACCGCGCTCAGCGTGGTGGGCGCCACCGCCCTCGCCGGACTCGCCTTCGGCCCCACCGCCGTCGCCGCGCCGATCACCACCGGCCCGCACTCCGGCGCGGTCGCGGCGATCGACCGGGCCACCGGTCGCACCAGCACCGGTGTGCCGGTGGAGTCCGGGCTGACCACCGCTGGCAGCACCGACCAGCCGGAAGCCGGGAAGCCGACCCGCGACGAGCTGATCCCGCACGGTGTGCAGGGCGCCCAGTCGCGTGTCCCGCTCGACGACGCGCAGCGGGACAACGCCAAGACCATCATCGAGGTGGCCAAGCGCACCGGTGTCGGTGAGCGTGGTGCCGTGATCGGCATCGCCACCGCCCTGCAGGAGTCGAAGCTCTACAACCTCGGACACCTCGGCGCGTGGAACGACCACGACTCGCAGGGCCTGTTCCAGCAGCGTCCGTCCACCGGCTGGGGCAGCGTGGACCAGATCCGGGATCCCGAGTACTCCTCGACCGTCTTCTTCGAGGCGCTGAAGAACGTCGGCGGCTGGCGCGATCTGCCGCTGACCTCCGCCGCGCAGACGGTGCAGGTGTCGGCCTACCCGTTCCACTACGCGCAGTGGGAGGAGCAGGCGGCGGACATCGTCTCCCAGCTCTGGTGATCCCGCCAATCACCGACCGACCGGCCGGCCCCGCTCGCGGGGCCGGCCGCGACGGTGGTTGGCGACGATGTCGACGGTGGCCGCCACCAGGGCCAGCGCGATGATCGCGGCCGAGGTGAGCAGCGACCGTTCGAACGCTCTCGACCAGGCGTCCGCGCCGTCGGCGAGTGCGGAGAAGAAGACCGCGCCGACCACCGCGATCCCGGCGGCCGAACCGATCCGCTGCCCGGTCTGCAACATCCCGGCACCACTGCCGGCCTGCGGAACCGGCACCTCCGTCAGGGTGAGCGTCTGGTTGGGCGCGATCACCAGGCCACTGCCGATGCCGGCGAGCAGCAGCGGCAGCGCGGTCACCCAGGGCACGGGCGCTTTCGGTGCCAGCTCGATGGCCAGCGCCGCGAGACCGAGACCGGTCACCACGCCGACCAGCCCGACGGCGACCAGGGGGCGGCCGTACCGGTTGACCAGCCGCCCGCCGACGGCGGACGCGACGGCGGAGCCGAGCGCGAACGGGGTGATCGCCGCACCGGCGACCAGGGCGCTGTAGCCACGCCCGTTCTGCAGGTACAGGGTGAAGATGAAGAAGATCGCGGTGAACCCGCCGAAGTAGAGCAGCGCGATCGTCGAGCCGAGGGCGTACGACCGGTGCCTGAACAGGCGGACGTCGAACAGCGGCGGGCCGTGTCGGGCGTAGCGGCGCTCCCAGGCGACGAAGCCGGTGAGGATGGCCAGGCCGACGGGCAGCAGCAACCACTTCGTCGCGCCGGGCCACTGTTCGCGCTGCACCAGCGGCAGCAGCACGAGGGTCACGCCGACGCCGAGCAGCAGCACCCCGACCGGGTCGAACCGGCGTCGCGCACCGCGTGGGGTGACCCGGCCGGGCAGCAACCGCCAGCCGAGCAGTACCGCGACGATGCCGACCGGCACGTTGACGAAGAAGACCCACCGCCAGCCGTGGTCCGGGCCGCCGGCGGCGATCAGCAGGCCACCGAGCAACGGACCGATCGCGGTGGAGATGCCGATGGTGGCACCGAGCCAACCGAAGGGTCGACCCCGTTCGGGTGCGGCGAACAACTGCTGGATCAGGCCCGTCACCTGCGGGTTCACCACTCCGGCGGCGGCACCCTGCAGCAGCCGGGCGGCGACCAGCCAACCGGGCGACTGGGCCAGCCCGGCCAGCGCGCTGGTCAGCGTGAACAGGGCGATGCCGAAGACGAACGCGTTGCGTCGCCCCCGGACGTCACCGAAGCGTCCCGCCGGCACGAGGACCAGGCCGAAGCTCAGCGCGTACCCGGACAACACCCATTGCAGGTCGCTCGGATCGGCCCGCAGGGCACGCTCCAGGGACGGTAGGGCGACGTTGACGATGCTGATGTCGAGCAGCGTCATGAACGCCGCGACCAGTCCCACCCCGAGCGCCTGCCAGCGGCGCCGCTCGTACGACGTCGCCTCGGATCCCGTCGGACCGCTGGACTTCGCGGGGTTCAACCGGCGGTCCGACGCCGTGGCGCCGGTCGACGGGTGCGGTTGCCGGTCATGCCAACTGCTGCGCGCAGAATCGGGGGCCGAAGTCCAGGCCGGCCATCGGCGAGTCCTCCCGGTGCAGCAGGTTCTTCTCGGTCAGCAGGTGCAGGGGGGTCTGCAGCTGCTCTTCGGTCAGTCCACACTCCTGGGCGATCATGTCGGGGTACGGTACCTGGCCGCGGGCCTCCAGGGCCGCCACGGCGTCGTACACCCGCGCCTCGTCCTCCGACAGCCGCACCTCTTGCATGGTGTCCTCCTCGCGCCTGGTCCGCCTGCGGCAGGCGGTCTGCGGCCGGCGGTTACCCGGTGCGGCGGGGAAGATGCCCGCGCCTCGGCTGATCTACCCTGCATCGGTGAGCGTCTGGGAACTCGTGGTGGTCGGTGGTGGCCCGGCCGGGCTCTCCGCCGCGTACGCCGCCGCCCGTCGCGGGGTGCGCACGCTTGTCGTCGAGCGCGCCGCGCATCCGCGCTACAAGACCTGCGGCGGTGGTCTGATCGGCGCCTCGCTGGCCGCGGTGGCCGGACGGATCGAGGTGCCCGCCCACGACACGGTGGACCGGGTGACCTTCACCCTCGACGGGCGAGGCGGGTTCACCCGCCGGCACGCTGCCGGGCCGCTGGTGAGCATGGTGCGCCGGGAGGAGTTCGACGACCGGCTGCGGGCCGCCGCGGTGGCCGCCGGGGCCGAGGTCCGCGAGCGGGCGACGGTCCGGTCGGTGGAGCAGGACTCCGACGGCGTACGGCTGCGACTTGCCGACGGCGAGGTGCTGCTGGCCCGTACGGTCGTCGGTGCCGACGGTTCGTCCGGGGTGACCGCCCGCCATGTCGGGGTGCGCCATCGTCAGGTGGACCTGGGGCTGGAGTTGGAGCTGCCGGTACCGCCGCCCGAGCAGGCGCGCTGGCGGAGCCGGGTGCTGCTCGACTGGGGGCCGTTGCCCGGCTCGTACGCCTGGGTGTTCCCGAAGGGGGACCGGCTCACCGTCGGGGTGATCGCCGGTCGAGGGGAGGGGGAGCGGACCCGGCAGTACCTGCGGCGGTTCGTTGACCGCCTCGGGCTCGCCGACGTGTCGCCGGTCCACGACTCGGGCCATCTGACGCGCTGCCGGTCCGACGACTCGCCGCTGCGGCGGGGGCGGGTGCTGGTGGCCGGTGACGCCGCCGGTCTGCTGGAGCCCTGGACCCGGGAGGGGATCAGCTATGCGCTGCGTTCCGGCGAGCTGGCCGGGGCGGCGGTGGCCGGCGCCGATCTCGCCGGCTACGAGCGGTCGGTGACCGAACGTCTCGTCCCGGCCATGCGGGCCGGGCAACGGCTGCTCGACGTCTTCGCCCAGCGCCCGGCGCTCTGCCACCGGGCGCTCGCCACGCCGCCGGGCTGGCGCGCGTTCACCCGGTTCTGCCTGGGCCGCGCCGACTTCGACGAGGTGGTCGGCCGGGTGTCGGTGCGGGCCGCACTGGCGCTCGCGGATCGCCTGCCCGCCCCGAGGCGCAGCCGCACCGCCGGCTGAGCCTGGCTGGCCGGTCCACCGTCCGACGGAGCAGCCATCCAGGATCCTAGGATGCCTTACGGGTGGTGACACACGCTGCTCCGCCGACGACTCTCGTCCGGGTCGCCGGCCGGTTTCCGCCGACTTCGCCCGGGTAGGTGCTTGCGGGTCGGCACCCCCACGATTCCGGGCGAGGAGACCTCCGTGAGCGAGACGCAGTACACCCAGCAGGACCCGACCGAGCAGTACGGCCAGCAGTCAGGGCAGCCGAACCAGCAGCAGAGCCCACCGGGTCGTACCGACGAGATGACGCCGAAGCCGGACCACGGAGAGGACTCCTATCGGGGCACCGGCAAGCTCGACGGCAAGAAGGCGGTGATCACCGGCGGTGACTCGGGTATCGGTCGGGCGATCGCCATCGCGTACGCCCGGGAGGGCGCCGACGTGCTGATCTCCTACCTCGGCGAGGAGGAGGACGCGGACGCCCGGGAGACGGTACGTCTCATCGAGGCCGCCGGTCGCAAGGGTGTCGCCATCCGGGGTGACATCGCCGACGAACGCAACTGCTCGGCGTTGATCGAACGAGCGGTGACCGACCTCGGTGGCATCGACATCCTGGTGAACAACGCTGCCTACCAGATGGCGCAGGACAAGGGCATCGCCGGCATCAGCACCGAGCAGTTCGACCGGGTGTTCAAGACCAACCTGTACGCGATGTTCTGGCTGTGCAAGGCGGCGTTGCCGCATCTGGGCGAGGGGTCGACGATCATCAACACGTCGTCGATCCAGGCCTTCGACCCGTCGCCGCAGTTGCTCGACTACGCCACCACCAAGGCGGGGATCGCGAACTTCACCAAGGCACTCGCCGCCGACCTGGTCGACCGGGGCATCCGGGTCAATGCGGTGGCACCGGGTCCGATCTGGACCCCGCTGATCCCGGCGACCATGCCGGAGGGGAAGGTCGAGCAGTTCGGCACCGACACCCCGGTCGGTCGGCCCGGTCAACCCGCGGAGCTGGCACCCGCGTACGTCTTCTTCGCCTCGCAGGAGTCGAGCTTCATCACCGGTGAGATCCTGGGCGTCACCGGCGGCCGCTTCACCAAGTGACATCCCCGTCGACCCGGTGCTCCCGTCGACCCGAGGCCGGTCGGCGGGGCCGGGTCAGCGCGGCCAGTCCGCCAGCTGTCGCCGGACCTGGGCGATGTCGGTGGGGCCGAGACCGTAGCGGGTGAACCGGGCGTCCGGGATCCGGTCGAGGTACCGGCCGGCCGCCCGCACGTCGTCGTCATCGAGGGCGGGATCGAGCTGCCGGGCGAGTGTCAGCAACTCCGCCACCGACCGGTGCGCCAGGGCGGAGGCCACGTCGATGTAGTCGCGTACCTCGCGCCGGTTGACCAGGGCGGCGGTCTTGTTGGCGATGAGGTCCCGGACGTCCATGACCGGCCCGAGGTCCATCACCACCGGGCTGCGGTGCCGGTCGAGACGGGCCAGGCTGAGGCGGATCCGCCGGCCGTCCCGGGCGACGACGAAGTCCCGCAGGTCCCGGTCGAAGCCGTCGAAGAGGTAACCGAGGTCGCTGGCCGGGTCGGCGTCGGAGACCTGGAACCCGGCGTACTCCAGCGCGGCCCGCACGTCGGCGGCTGCCGCGGCGGCGGCCCCCTCCACGTCGGCGAACAGGTCGACGTCCTCGGTGGGCCGGGTGACCAGCCCGTACGCGGCCCAGGCCACCCCGCCACCGAGCACGAAGCGGTGCGGCCCGGCGACGGTCAGCGCGACCCGGGCGACCTCCCGGTAGAACTCGTGGGGGTGCGCGTCGGGGGATGCCCTGGTCACGCCGGCCGGAGACCCGGGTGTCGGCTCTCCCACGCCAGCCGTACGCCCCGGGGCAGATTGAGCAGTTGCCACACCCGGCGCAGCGTCCGTCCGTCGACCAGCCGACGCAGATCCTCGACGTTCGTGGTCTCGCGCAGCACGTTCTCGTACAGCCAGAGCAACTGGTCGGGGTCGGCGAGGTCGAACGCCCGGTCGGCGCACCACATCAGTCGCACCGGCAACTCCACCACTCCTCGGGTGGGTCCGCGCAGCTCGGCGAGGGTCCGGGCCACCACGGCGGGCCGGCCGGGTCGGGCCAGGTGCGCCACGCCGGTCGTGGTGGGGGAGACCGCCTGCATGGTGTCAGGGTAACCCCAGATCGGGTCGATTCGAACTCATGACCTGTTCGGGGCGGCTGCGGGCTGGTGTCGGTTGCGGTTGGGGGTGTGGCCCGCCGTGCCCGGCTCCGGGCGGTCAGGCTTGATCCCTGCGCCGGGCACGGCGGGCCACACCCTCGTCGTGCCGGCGTTTGGGTGTGAATCTTGGTGCAGTTGTGCCCTTTGGGGGGCGTTGTCGGACCAAGATTGCGGGTTGTCGGGGGCGGTTGTCGGGGTTTGGGGGTGGGTGTCGGGTTCCGGGCGTGGGCTCGGGGTGGAATGGGTGCGGGCCCGGGGGCGTTGTGCACGGGTGAACGGCCGAGGAAGACACCGCCCGCCAGGGTGGGTGCGGGCCCCCGGGAATGATGGCGGGCCGGTGGTCGTTGGACATGGTCCCGGCGATGCGAAGCGGCGATACGCCCCGCGTGCCGGAGGACTTTCCCCCCTTTTTGTTTGGGCGCCTTTGTGGTGCTTGCGTACGCGCGCCCCGTCCCCCCCTGTGGGTGTGTGTGCGTCGACCCCCGAATGGAGCTTCTGTGATGAACACGATGCTGCGGAAGAGCGTGCTGGGTATCGCGGGTCTGGCGTTCACCGGTGGTCTGTTCGCCGGTCCGGTGGCCGCTCACGCCGACACCACCCCGGTCACGAGCAACCCGGTCGCGGCGGTGCAGGCCGACGTGGTGCGGGCCGACAAGCCGGACATGGGCCGGCTGCTGCCGCACGGCACCCCGTCCAACCAGTCGCACGTCGAGCTGAACGACGAGCAGATCGACAACGTCAAGGCGATCATCGCGGCGACGAAGAAGGCCGGCATGGACGAGCGTGCCGCCGTGGTGTCGATCGCGACCGCGTTGCAGGAGTCGAAGCTGGAGAACCTGGGTCACCTGGGTGACCGCAACGACCACGACTCGCAGGGCCTGTTCCAGCAGCGCCCGTCCTCCGGTTGGGGCACGGTGGAGCAGATCACCGACCCCGAGTATTCGACCCTGGCGTTCCTCAAGGGGTTGAAGCAGGTCGACGGCTGGCAGGACATGCCGCTGACCCAGGCCGCGCAGACGGTGCAGGTGTCGGCGTACCCCGACCACTACGCCCAGTGGGAACAGCAGGCCGCCGACCTCGTCGCCCAGCACTGGACCAGCTGACAACCGACCAGGCGACAACCGAAGACATTCCTCCACAGGGGGAGCAGAAAACCGCTGGCCGGCACCCGAACCCGGGTGCCGGCCAGCGGCGTCTGCGGAGACCACCGGCTCCTACTGTGGCGGTGGTCACGACAGGGGTAGGAAGAAGCGGAGCGGGTAACCTGTTGACTCGGGTGTCGGTGTGTCCAGTGTCCCCGGGCCTCACCTAAATTGCCGTCGCGGAATACCGTTCGGCTGGAGCCGCGTCGCGCCACTCGCCGAGAGGCGACCTGCACACCGGCACCTTCGTCGCCCCCGGCCCGTCCTCGGGCCGGGGGCGACGTCGTGTGTGGTTCCGGTAGGTGGGTCGCCGATCCCGGCCCGCTGTCCTAAGGTCGAGACCGGAGGTGTCGAGCGTGGGGCTGCGGGACAGGTTGCTGGGCTGGCCGGTCTACCGGCAGCTCACCGGCACCGACCCGTTGGGTCGGGGTGCCGCGGCGTGTTCGAGCCGCAGTGCCGAGTTGACCGCCCGCACGCAGGACGCCGACCGGGTCGCCCGTTCCGTCTGCCCGTACTGTGCCGTCGGCTGCGGGCAGCGGGTCTTCGTCACCGACGAGCGGGTCACCCAGATCGAGGGTGACCCGGACAGCCCCATCTCCCGGGGCCGGCTCTGCCCGAAGGGTGCCGCCAGCCGGAGCCTGGTCACCAGCCCGTTACGCCAGACCACGGTGCGCTACCGGCGGCCGTACGGCACCGAGTGGGAGGACCTGGATCTCGACACCGCGCTCGACATGATCGCCGACCGGGTGCTCGCGGCGCGCGCCGACACGTGGGAGGACGTCGACGCCGAGGGCCGGCCGTTGAACCGCACGCTGGGGATCGCCAGTCTGGGCGGGGCCACCCTGGACAACGAGGAGAACTACCTCATCAAGAAGCTGTTCACCGCGATGGGGGCGCTTCAGATCGAGAACCAGGCCCGGATTTGACACTCCGCCACCGTCCCCGGTCTGGGGGCCAGCTTCGGTCGCGGTGGCGCGACGGATTTCCAGCAGGACGTGGCGAACGCCGACGTCATCGTCATCCAGGGTTCCAACATGGCCGAGGCCCATCCGGTGGGCTTCCAGTGGGTGATGGAGGCGAAGCGGCGCGGGGCCAAGGTCTTCCACGTCGACCCGCGGTTCACCCGTACCAGCGCGGTCGCCGACGCGTACCTGCCGATCCGGGCGGGCACCGACATCGCGTTGCTGGGTGCGGTGGTGAACCACATCCTCAGCAACGAGCTGGACTTCCGGGAGTACGTGCTGGCGTACACGAACGCCGCGACGATCGTCAGTGACGACTTCGTCGACGCCGAGGACGCCGACGGGCTCTTCTCCGGCTTCGACCCGGCGACCGCCAGCTACGTGCAGGACAGCTGGCAGTACGCGGGCCACGAGCGGGACTCCGGCAGCGGGCACACGGCCCGGGAGCGGGAGACCGCGGCCGGGCTGCGCCACGAGTCGCACGGTGCTCCGGTCGCCCGGCAGGTGCAGCGGGACGAGACGCTGCAACACCCGCGCTGCGTGTACCAGATCCTCAAGCGGCACTTCGCCCGCTACACCCCGGAAATGGTGGAACGGGTCTGTGGCGTACCTCGGGACAAGTTCCTGGAGCTGGCCCGGGCCTGGACGGAGAACTCCGGGCGGGAACGCACCGGCTGCCTGATCTACTCGGTCGGCTGGACCCAGCACACGGTCGGCGTGCAGTACATCCGCACCGGGGCGATCATCCAACTGCTGCTGGGCAACGTGGGTCGGCCCGGCGGTGGGGTGCTGGCGCTGCGAGGGCACGCCAGCATCCAGGGCTCCACCGACATCCCGACCCTGTTCAACCTGCTGCCGGGCTACCTGCCGATGCCGCACCACGCCCGGCATCCCGACTTCGACGCCTGGACGGACAGCATCCGGCACCCGGGTCAGAAGGGTTTCTGGGGCGGTGCCCGCGCCTACGCCGCCAGCCTGCTCAAGGCGTACTGGGGGGACGCGGCCACCCCCGACAACGACTTCTGCTACGGGTACCTGCCCCGGTTGACCGGTGATCACGGCACCTACCAGCAGGTGCTCAACATGATCGACGGCAAGGTGAAGGGCTACTTCCTGCTCGGCCAGAACCCGGCGGTCGGTTCGGCGCACGGCCGGGCCCAGCGGCTGGGCATGGCCAACCTCGACTGGCTCGTCGTCCGCGACCTGTTCATGATCGAGAGTGCGACGTTCTGGCAGCGCGGCCCGGAGGTGGCCACCGGTGAGATCGTGCCGGAACAGTGCGCCACCGAGGTGTTCTTCCTGCCGGCCGCCTCGCACGTGGAGAAGGAGGGCACCTTCACCCAGACCCAGCGGCTGCTGCAGTGGCGGGAGAAGGCGGTCGACCCGCCCGGCGACGCCCGCTCCGAGCTGTGGTTCTTCTACCACCTGGGGCGCCGGATCCGGGCGAAGCTGGCCAGCTCTGCCCTGCCGCGCGACCGGGCACTGCTCGATCTGACCTGGGACTACCCCACCCACGGCCGGCACGCCGAGCCGGACGCCGAGGCGGTGCTGAGGGAGATCAACGGGTACGACACGACGACCGGTCGTCCGCTGTCGGCGTTCACGCAGGCCCGCGAGGACGGGACGACCGCGATCGGCTGCTGGATCTACACCGGGGTGTACGCCGACGGGGTCAACCAGGCGGCCCGCCGTCGGCCCGGACACGAACAGGACTGGGTGGCCGCCGAGTGGGGGTGGGCGTGGCCGGCGAACCGGCGGCTGCTCTACAACCGGGCCTCCGCCGACCCGCAGGGCCGCCCGTGGAGCGAGCGGAAGCGGTACGTGTGGTGGGACGCCGAGGCCGGCCGGTGGACCGGCCGCGACGTGCCGGACTTCGAGGTGACGAAACCGCCGTCGTACCGGCCGCCGGAGGGCGCCACGGGATCGGCGGCGCTGGCCGGTGACGATCCGTTCATCATGCAGTCCGACGGTAAGGGCTGGCTGTACGCGCCCAGCGGGGTGCTGGACGGGCCGCTGCCGACGCACTACGAGCCGGCCGAGTCGCCGGTGCGCAACCCGCTCTACGGCCAGCAGGCCAATCCGACCCGCAAGATGTACGCCCATCCGGTGAACTCGACCAACCCGAGTCCACCGCAGCAGCACGATCAGGTCTTCCCGTACGTGTTCACGGTCAGCCGACTCACCGAGCATCACACTGCGGGCGGGATGAGCCGGACCGTCGCGCCGCTGGCGGAACTGCAGCCGGAGATGTTCGTGGAGGTCTCCCCGGAGTTGGCGGCGCTGGCCGGGCTGACCCACCTCGGTTGGGCGCACCTGATCACCGCCCGGGCGGCGATCGAGGCCCGGGTCCTGGTCACCGATCGGCTGGTGCCGCTGGCCGTCGACGGTCGGGTGATCCACCAGCTGTGGCTGCCGTACCACTTCGGCTTCGAGGGGCTGGTCACCGGGGACTCGGCCAACGACCTGTTCGGCATCACCCTGGACCCGAACGTGCTGATCCAGGAGAGCAAGATCGGCACCTGTGACGTGCGGCCGGGGCGCCGGCCCACCGGGGCGGCGCTGCGGGACCTGGTGCAGGATTACCGCACCAGGGCCGGCATCGTGCCGGGCGCCGTACCGCCGGCGGTCACCCCCGGCGTACCGGTCGAGCCACCCGGGCCAACCGGCGACGGAGAGGGGAACCGCTGATGGCCGACCCGCCACACCGGCCCGCCGCACCGCCACGGTCGTCGCCGCAGGCCGCCGACCCGGCGGCCGCGGCCGGCTGGGTCGACGCCCCACCGCGGATGGGTTTCTTCACCGACACCAGCGTCTGCATCGGCTGCAAGGCGTGCGAGGTGGCCTGCAAGGAGTGGAACGGGGTACCGACCTCCGGGCTGGACCTGCTCGGCATGTCCTACGACAACACCGGCGCGTTGACGGCGAATTCGTGGCGACACGTGGCCTTCGTCGAACAGCCCCGAGCCGCCGGTCACGGCACCGCGTCGTTCGCCGGGAACCCCATCGGCGACCCGGCCAGTGCGACCTCAGCCGCCCGCTCGGCCGACACCACCAACCCGACCGGAACCGAACCGGGTGTGCTGCCCGGCGAACCGCCGGCCGCCGCCCGGATGACCGAGTTCCTCGGCATGCCGGCGGCCGGTCCACCCGGACGCACCGGCAGCGCCGAAGGGCGCAGCGACTTCCGCTGGCTGATGATGTCGGACGTGTGCAAGCACTGCACCCGGGCCGGCTGCCTCGACGTCTGCCCGACCGGCGCGCTGTTCCGCACCGAGTTCGGCACCGTGGTGGTGCAGGAGGACATCTGCAACGGCTGCGGTTACTGCGTGTCGGCCTGCCCGTACGGGGTGATCGACCGCCGGGTGGACGACGGCCGGGTGTGGAAGTGCACGCTCTGCTACGACCGGATCGGCGCGGGCCTGACCCCTGCCTGCGCGCAGGCCTGCCCGACCGAGTCCATCCAGTACGGTCCCCTCGACGAGCTGCGGGAACGAGCCGCCGCCCGGGTCGGCACGCTACGGGAGCGGGGGGAGACGCAGGCGCGGCTCTACGGCCACGACCCGGACGACGGCGTCGGCGGCGACGGCGCGTTCTTCCTGCTGCTCGACGAGCCGGAGGTGTACGGCCTGCCGCCGGATCCGCAGGTCACCACCCGGGACCTGCCGGCGATGTGGCGCCGGGCGGGGCTGGCCGCGCTGGCCATGACGGCGGCGGCCGTCGGCGCGTTCCTCGGTGGTCGACGGTGAACCCGCACCGGCCGGCGGTCGGCGACAGGTTCCGCCGCTTCCGGGCCGGCCGTCGCGGCGGTGAGGAACTGACCGTGCCGCCGGCGGAGTTCACCTCCTACTACGGCCGGCCGATCCTGAAACCGCCGGTGTGGACGTGGGAGATCGCCGCCTACCTGTTCACCGGTGGGCTGGCCGCCGGTTCGTCGCTGCTCGCGGCGGGTGGGCAGCTCACCGGGCGCGCCGCGCTGCGCCGCGCTGGCCGGTTCGCCGCGCTGGCCGCCGTCACCGCCAGCGCCGGCCTGCTGGTCAAGGACCTGGGCCGACCGGATCGGTTCCACCACATGCTGCGGGTGGCCAAGCCGACCTCACCGATGTCGGTGGGCACCTGGATCCTCACCGGGTACGGTCCGGCCGCCGGGTTGGCGGCGGTCGCCGAGGTGGCGCCGCTGCTGCCCACCCGGGGTCCGCTGGGATTGGCCCGTCGGGCGTTGCCGCCGGTGGGGCGGGTCGCCGGGTTGGCCGCCGCGGTGACCGCGCCGGCCCTGGGCACGTACACGGCGGTGCTGCTGGCCGACACGGCAGTGCCGTCCTGGCACGAGGCGTACCCCGACCTGCCGTTCGTCTTCGCGGGCAGCGCGTTGGCCAGCGGCGCGGGAGTGGGTCTGCTGGCCGTGCCGCCGGCGCAGGCCGGTCCGGCGCGACGGCTGGCGGTGGCCGGTGCCGGGCTGGAACTGTTCGGCGCGCACCGGGTGGAGAATCGCCTCGGTCTGCTGGGTGAGCCGTACCGGACGGGTCGTGCCGGTCGGCTGCTGCGTGCCGGGCGGGCACTGACCGTGGCCGGGGTGGCCGGGGCGGTGCTGGGCCGGCGTAGCCGACTGGTCTCGGCCGTCTCCGGTGCCGCGCTGCTGGCTGCCTCGGTGGCCACCCGCTTCGGGGTGTTCCACGCCGGAGTCGCCTCGGCCCGCGATCCGAAGTACACGGTGCTGCCACAGCGGGCCCGGCTCGACCGGCGGGCGGTCGAACCCGACCGGTGAGCGTGGTGTCGGCTCGGCCGCACACCCGCCGCCGCGCTGTGATCCAATGGCCGGTGGAGGCGTTCAGGCGGCTGGTGCCCCTCCCGGTCTTCAAAACCGGTGTGGTCCGGGATCCGGGCCAGGCGGGTTCGATTCCCGTCCGTCTCCGCCAGGCTGCGAGGAGATGAACCGATGGGCGACGGCGGCGCCGACCCGCGGCGCCGGGTGCCGCGTACCGATGTGTTGCTGGCCGAGCCGGCGCTGGTCGCGGCCGCCGTCGCGGTCGGCCGTGACCGGGTGCGCAGCGCGGTGCGGCAGGCGCAGGAGCGGGCCCGCCGGGGGGAGATCGACCCGACCGGGGTACGCGACGCCGCGCTGGCCGCGTTGCCGCCGCCGGTGCCGCGGGTGGTGCTGAACGCCACCGGGGTGGTGCTGCACACCAATCTCGGGCGGGCCGCTCTCTCCGAGGCCGCGCTGGCCGCGGTGACCGCCGCCGCCGGGTACACCGACGTGGAGTTGGATCTGGGCACCGGGCGGCGGGCCCGCCGTGGCCGGGACGCGGTGGACGCGCTCGCCGCCGCCGTACCCGCCGCTGAGGCGGTGCATGTGGTCAACAACGGTGCCGCCGCGCTGGTGCTGGCGGCCACCGCGCTCGCCGCCGACGCCGAGATCGTGGTCAGCCGGGGTGAGCTGGTGGAGATCGGCGACGGCTTCCGGCTGCCTGACCTGCTCACCAGCACCGGCGCCCGGCTGCGGGAGGTGGGCACCACCAACCGGACCACCCTCGCCGACTACGCCGCCGCCGTCGGGCCGCGTACCGGCTTCGTGTTGAAGGTGCACCCGTCCAACTTCCGGATCACCGGTTTCACCTCGGCCGTGCCGGTGCGGCGGCTGGCCGGGCTCGGTGTGCCGGTGGTCGCCGACATCGGCTCCGGGCTGCTCGTACCCGACCCGCTGCTGCCGGACGAACCGGATGCCGCGAGCACCCTGCGCGCCGGGGCGGCGCTGGTCACCGCCAGCGGCGACAAGCTGCTGGGTGGTCCGCAGGCCGGGCTGCTGCTCGGCACCGCCGACCTGGTCGAGCGGTTGCGCCGGCACCCCCTGGCGCGGGCGTTGCGGGTGGACAAGCTGACCCTGGCCGCCCTCGCGGGCACCCTCGGTGACCAGGACACCCCCACCCGTCGGGCGCTGCACGCCGACCCGGTGGTGCTGCGTGAGCGGACCGAACGGCTGCGCGACGCGCTCGCCGCCGAGGGTCGCAAGGGTGAGGTGGTGCCGTCGGTGGCGGTGGTCGGTGGTGGCGGTGCACCCGGCGTCGAGCTGGACTCGTGGGCGCTGAGCCTGCCGGAGCGGTACGCGGGCCCGCTGCGGGTCGGCGACCCACCGGTGCTGGGTCGGGTGGTCCGTGGCCGGCTGCTGCTCGACCTGCGGTGCGTGCCCGAGCGGGCCGACGGGCTGCTGCGCGCGGCGGTGCTGGCCGTGTCGGGGGACGACTGACCATGCTGGTGGTGGCCACCGCCGGGCACGTCGACCACGGCAAGTCGACGCTGGTGCGGGCGCTGACCGGGATGGAACCGGACCGTTGGGCGGAGGAACGCCGCCGGGGCATGACCATCGACCTCGGGTTCGCCTGGACGGCGCTGCCGTCGGGTCGTACCGTCGCGTTCGTCGACGTGCCGGGGCACGAGCGGTTCGTGCCGAACATGCTGGCCGGGGTGGGTCCGGTGCCGGCCGCCGTGGTGGTGGTCGCGGCCGACGAGGGTTGGATGCCGCAGTCCGCCGAGCACCTGGCAGCCCTGGACGCGCTCGGTGTCGGGTACGGCCTGCTGGTGGTGACCCGGGTGGACCTGGCCGATCCGGCGGCGGCCCTGGCCCGGGCCCGGTCGGAGCTGGCGGGGACCTCGCTCGCCGCGGTCGAGGCGGTGCCGGTCAGTGCCGTGACCGGCACCGGCCTGCCCGAGCTGCGGGCCGCGCTGGACCGGTTGGCCGACCGGATGCCGACCCCGGTGCCCGACGGCCCGGTGCGGCTCTGGGTGGACCGCTGTTTCACGGTGCGGGGCAGCGGCACCGTCGTGACCGGCACCCTGGGTGCGGGGCGGCTGCGCGTCGGCGACCAACTGGAGTTGGCCGGCAGCGGCGAACCGGCGCGGGTCCGGGGCCTGCATCGGCTCGGTGCCGCCTGCGACGAGGCCCTGCCGGTGGCCCGAGTGGCGGTGAACCTGCGGGGCGTGGCCCGCGACCGGGTCAGCCGCGGCGACGCGCTGCTCACCCCGGGTCGGTTCCGCCCCACCGACCTGGTCGACGTACGTGTGGCCGGTGTCGCGGTGACTGAGCTGCCGGTGACGCTGACGCTGCACGTCGGTTCGGCCGCGGTGCCGGTGCGGATCCGTCCGCTGGGGTCGGACACCGCCCGGTTGCGGCTGAGCCGCCCGCTGCCGCTGCTGGTGGGGGAGCGGGCGTTGCTGCGTGATCCGGGCCGCCGCTACGTAGCCGGCGCGGTCACCGTGCTCGACGTGCTGCCGCCGCCGTTGGCGCGTCGGGGCGCCGCGGCGGCCCGGGCGGCGGTGCTGGCCACCCTGGACGGCCGTCCCGATCTCGCCGGTGAGCTGGGCCGCCGCGGTCTGGCCCGGGTCGGCGACCTGGCCCGGGCGGGCGTGCCGGTGACCCGGACGCCGGTGGCGGGTGACTGGCTGGCCGATCCGGATCACTGGCGGCGGTTGGGCGATCGGCTGGCCGTGGCGGTGGCCGAGCACGCCGCCGCGCATCCGCTGGCGGCGGGTGTCCCGGTCGAGCAGCTACGCCGGCAGCTCGACCTGCCCGACCGGTTGCTTGTCGAAGCGCTGGTCCGGTCGCCGCTGCGGCTGGTCGCCGGTCGGGTGGTGGCCACCGGCACGGCGGCGCTGCCCGAGCCGGTGGCGCGCGCGTTGGCCCTGGTGGGCGAGGACTACGCGGCGCACCCGTTTCGCGCTCCCGACGCCGCGCGGCTCGCCGCCGTCGGGTTGGGTGCCCGGGAGATCGGTGCGGCGGTGCGGGCCGGGGCGCTGCTGCGGCTGACCGGTAACGTGCTGCTGCCGCCCGGCGCGCCGCAGCAGGCGGTCCGGGTGCTGAGCGGGCTGCCGCAGCCGTTCACCCTCAGTGCCGCCCGGCAGGCGCTCGACACGACCCGCCGGGTGGCGGTGCCGTTGCTGGAGTTGCTGGACCGGCGGGGACTGACCCGGCGACTGCCGGACGACGCCCGGGTCGTGGTGGTGGATTGAGCGCATCGTCGCCCCGGACCGGGCCCGGACACCTACGGTGACGGCATGGACCCCTCCGCGGTCTGGCGGGACCGGCAGCACCGGTGGCGGATCGAGGCGTACCGGGCGCCGGACCTGCGGTTCGCCGTCTACGCGACGAACGGCACCACCGAGTCCGCGCCGCTGTGGCTGTTCGGCATGTCGGCGTTGGCCCGGTGGCTGATGAGCCACAAGATCTCCCTCGACGATCTGGAGGTCGACTGAACGCTCCCTCCTGCGGGGGACATAATGCCGCAAAACCACCAATCGGGTCTGGTGGCGCGTACGGTGCCGACTGTGAAGGACCGAGGCATCCGGAAGTTCCTCGCGGTGCTCGCCGGCCTCGCCGTCATCTACTTCGGCACCACCGGCCGGTCGCCGGAGGAGGGGCGCGGTCTCTCCGGCGGGCTGGTGGTGCTGGCGTTGCTGGCGTCGTTGCTGGTGTGGTATCTGACCAGGCCCGGCGGTGACGCGGCGAAGTGACGGCGCTCAGCGGGTGGCGGCGGCGCGGCTGATCTGCCCGGCCGACTCCTCACCGAGGGCGACCCGGACCAGTGCCGAGGCGAGCCGACCGAAGTCGACGTCGTCGACGAGCCGGGCCAACCGGTCCGTGGTGGCCGGCAGACCGAGCCGTCGGGCCCCGGCCACCGCCCGTCGGTCGGCGTACGGGCGCAGCTCCGGCCAGACCGACTGCACCTCGCGCAGGAAGATGTCCGCCCCGGTGGGTCCGATGCCGGGGAGCTCGGTGAGCAGCCGACGCAGCTGCCTCGGCTCGCCGGCCGCCTCCCGGTGCAGCCGGCGCAGGTCGCCGTGCCAGCGGTCCAGACAGAGCCGGGCGCCGGAGCCGAGCATCGTGGCGGTCCGCTCGTCGTAGCGGCGGTAGTGGCCGCGACCCAGTGCGTCGACCCGTTGCTGCCAACTGGCGGCCTCCATGGCCTGCGGGGTGCGGTAGCCGGCCGCGAAGAGTTCCCGGGCCGCCGCCACCCCGACCTGCGCCCTGATCCGGGTGCTGAGCAGCGTGACCAGCACCAGCAGCTGGTACAGCGGCGCCGGCCGGTCGGCCAGCGCGATGCCGGCCTCCTCGGCGTACGTGCGGCGGGTCAGCAGGGCCCGCGCCAGCGCCCGTTGGTCGCCCATCCTCGGGGTGTACCCACCGGCGGCACGGTTAGCCCTCGCCGGGCCGACCGTGCCGGAATGCCGCCGACGGGGGCGGGTAAGCCGCAGGTGAACGCGGCAGCGCGCCGCGTACCGGCGAAGGGAGAGCACCGTGACGAACCCGCAGCAGCAGGAACTGCGGCGCAACGCCCTCGGTGAGACCAGCCAGGACAACAAGGGCCCCGATCCGGTGGGCCATCCCCGTAACCGTGGCTCGTCGCCGGGCGACACCGGCCGTCCGGTGCCGCACGGTCAGGTGTCGCCGTACGGTCCGAGCGGTCAGCCGGTCGCCGAGGACGACAGCGACCACTAGCCGGACCGGTCCTACCTCGACGGCCGCAGCCGGTTCCAGGTGGCTGCGGCCGTCAGCCCGAAGGCGAGGTGCGGGCCGATGTCGGCGAGCCAGTCGACGCGGCGCCAGGTGCGCGGATCGGTGACGCCGAGCAGGGTCAGCGATCCGTCCGACAGGGTCATCACGCCTCCGCCGAGCAGGACGGCAGCCCGCAACAGCGGCTGTCGACGGCCCCGGGTCAGCAGGGCGAAGCCGACGGCGGCGGCACCGACGGCGTAGCCCATCAGCGCACCGAGGCCGCTGCGCCGGTTGTCCGCCTGTTGCGGCGCTCCCAGGGACAGATGGGCGATGCGGGCCACCTTGCCGGCGCTGCGCTCCGGGGTCTGGCTGGCCGGCCGGGCCCGGGCCGTCATGTCCAGGTAGGTCGCGATGTTGAGCGCGGTGGTGCCGACGGCCCCGGCGATGAGGCCGTCGGTCAGGTCGTTCGCCCTCACTTCTTCGGATCTCCGGGCTCGCGGTTGCCCTTCGGTCCGTAGGCGCGGTCGCCCCGCACGACCCCGCGCCGGCCCCGGTCCTCCCGCAGGATCCGGTTCGCCGCCTCGTCGGCCTTCTGGTCCGGGGTGCGTCGGCCCGAGCCGTCGATGGCGTTGCGCAGGCGGGCACGCTGCTTGTCGTAGGCGTTGCTGCCGGGTCGAGGTCCGGGCATCACTGTCTCCTTTGTTCGGCGCCTCGTCGCCGCGGCGGCGGTGGCCGGTTCGGTCGTGGCCGTGGCGTCGGCTGGCCGCCGGTGGCGGACGCGCCCCGTCTACCCGCCTGAACCGCCGTCAACCGTGCCGGCCGGTCGGTGGGGGCCGCGTACCACCGCGACCGGACAGTGGCTGTGGTGCAGCAGTGACTGGCTCACCGAACCCAGCAGCAGCCCGGTCACCTCACCACGCCCCTGTCCACCGACCACCATCAGTTGCGCCTGGCGGGAGGCGTCGGTGAGGACCCGCGCGGCGCGACCTCGCACCGATCTGCGGGTGATCTGCACCTCGGGGTACCGCTCGGTCAGCCCGGCGATGGACTCGGCCACCGCGCGGTCCTCGTCGGCCCGCAACTCGGACTCGTCGTACACCAGCGGCTGCATGTCACCCGGACCGGTGGACACCGGATGCCGGTATGCGTGCAGCGCGAGCACCGCGGCGCCGCGCAGCGCGGCCTCCTGGACGGCGAACTCCACGGCCCGGCGGGACAGCTCCGAACCGTCCACCCCGACCACGACCTCGCCGTCGGCGCGCGACGTGCCGCGCGCCACCAGCACCGGACAGTCGGCGTACGCGGCCAACTTCACTGCGACCGAGCCGAGCACCAGCGCCGCGAATCCACCGCCGCCGCGGTCACCGAGCACCACCATCGCCGCGGCGGGCGCCTCGGCGAGCAACACGGCCGTGGCCTCACCGTCGACGATCTCGCCGGTGACCCGGAGCCCCGGCGCGGTCGCCTCGGCCTCGTCGACGGCGGCGGCAACCAGTTGCTCCGCCCGTGCTCGCAGACCCCCGTCGGGGCCGCTCTCCGTGGCCGGACGGACGGGGGAGTGCAGCGTCGGCCAGATGAAGGCGTGCACCACCCGCAGCGGTCGGTCGCGGTGGGCGGCCGCCGTGGCGGCAAGTCGTAGCGCGGCGCGGGCGGGCTCGGAGCCATCCACGCCGACCACCACCGCCGCGCCGCTGTCCGAGGTCACCGTCGCCTCCCGTGCTCGGTCGTCATCGGGACCGGTCCCGGTCAGTATCGCCGTCCCCCGGTGGCCAGCGGGGCGATACCGCCGAGGGAGCTCAGGTCGGTACGCTTGCGGCCGGCGAAGGAGCGTCGTCGATGGTGGATCCCGACGGGTGCTGTGACCGGTCGGGATGGTCCTGCTCGACCGGGCGATCGACTACGACACCGAGGAAATCGCCGCGTGTCGGCAGGCGCTGGCGAAGCGGGGCCTTCGTTCCCGACGCGTCCGGCGGGTCCGTCCGCTCCGCTGCCCGGCCGGTGGGTGCACGGCATCGTGCCGGTGACCCGCCGGCGTGCGCGGGCCCGCCGGCGCGGGTGGCAAAGGCGTTCCACGGCGCTGTCACCATGCGGTCGGCCGGGTGACCATGCGTGGACCCACCTCCGTATGATGCTTGCCCCAGAGCAAGTAATTTTCGGAGGATGGTCATGGCGGATGCGCCCACAGGGATCTCCCGCGCCCTGCGCGAGGCCCCGCCCGACCGCGTGGTCGAAGCCGCCGACCTGGCCATCCGGTCGGCGCTCGGTGCGTCGGGCACCGCCGTGTACATCGCCGACTACCGGATCAGCGGGTTGTGGCCGGTGCTCGACTCCCGCCAGGTCGGCGCGGGCGGCCCGGACGTCCAGGGTACGGTGCAGCGCTGCTTCAGCAGCCAGCAGCCGGTCCGGGAGTCCGGTGAGGACGGGCGGTGCCGCATCCACCTGCCGCTGACGGTGTGGGGTGAGCGGCTCGGCGTGCTCATGGTCGAGGTGGCCGGCGAACCGACGGAGACGATGGTGCGCGCGGCGGTCGACATGGCCGGGGATCTGGCCATGTCGCTGCGGGCCGCCGACCGGGAGACCGACCGCTACCGGCGGGCCCGGCGGCGGGAGCGGCTGAGCATGGCGGCGGAGTTGCAGTGGGAACTGTTGCCGGGGCGCAGTGTCAGCCACGACTCGTTCCAACTGGCGGGTCAGCTCGAACCGGCGTACACGGTGGGTGGTGACCACTTCGACTGGTCCCTGGACGAGGGTCGGCTCACCGTCACCGTGCTCAACGGCGACGGTATCGGGCTGGCCGCCGCGCTGTTGACGGCGGTGACGGTGAACGCGATGCGCAACGCCCGTCGCTCCGGTGGCGGCCTGGTGGAACAGGCCGAGCTGGCCTCCGACACGGTCTACTACCAGCATCGGGGCGATCGGCACGTGGCCACGCTGCTGCTCGAACTGGATTGTGCCAACGGACGGGTGCGGGCGGTGGACGCCGGCTCACCACATCTGGTGCGGGTGCGGGGCGGCGCGGTGTCCCGGGTCGCCCTGGAACAGCAGCTACCGCTGGGCATGTTCGGCGAGACCCGGTACGACCTCCAGGAGTTCGACCTCGACCCGGGGGACCGGTTGTTCGTCGTCTCCGACGGGGTGTGGGCGGCGGATCCGAGCGGCCGGGAGACCTACGGCGAGCGGGCGATGGCCCGGGCGATGCGGGCCACACGGTTGCAGCCACCGACCGAGGCGGTTGGTACGGTGATGCGCGAGTTGCAGAGCTTCCACGCGGACGCCGACCTGCGCGACGATGCGGTTGTCGTCTGCCTGGACTGGCGTGGCTCGGCCGGCCGGGATCAGGTGTGACCGACCCGTGGTGCGGGTCGGTGTGGGCAGCGGAACGATCGCAGGGGACATCGGGTGGAGCGACCGGAGCTCAGCGCGGCGATCGACGCGGCCGCCGAGGCGCTGGTGGGCGTGCTCGACTCGGCCGTCCACCGGCACCGGCTCGCGGTGTCGCCGACCCAGCTACGGGTGCTGTCCCTGCTCAGGGTCCGCCCGGAGACCAACGTCAACGGGCTGGCCGAGCTGCTGGACGTGGTGCCCTCCTCGGCCAGTCGGCTCTGTGACCGGCTGGAGGCGATCGGGCTGGTGCGCCGCACGGTCGACCCCCGGGATCGTCGGGAGGTGCGCCTGGCCCCGACCGCCGCCGCCGAGGTGCTGCTGGAGGAGGTGCGTTGTCGCCGGCACGAGGCGGTGCGGGCCGTCCTGGAACGGATGCCGGTGCGGGGGCAGCAGGAGCTGCTAGGGGCGCTTGTGGCTTTCGGGCAGGCGGCGACGACGGCGCAGAGCGCGGCTACCCGAAGCACCTGACCCCAGTATCCTAGGACGCCTTACGCGCAGTGACCCCGGTCACAGTGGTCGACCAGCAGCCGGCACGCCGCCTCTGGGCAGCGGAAGCACGGCGACCGCCCGCTATAGTGGCAGCGCATTCGGCCGGCCGGTGATCATCGACGATGGACGGCCGGGCAGGAATCACAGGGGGCGCCGGCAGCAGCCGGCTGGATACGCGTACGACGCCGCGCGGCGGACCAGGGCCGCGGTGCCCGAGCGCGTCGCGGAGGAGGTTCGGTGTCGGGTCGGGCGGAGCGACCGCAGGCCCGCGGCGGCGACGACCGGGTGCTTACCTGGCCGAACCTGATCAGCTTCGTCCGTCTGCTGGGTGTGCCCCTGTTCCTCTTCCTGTTCCTGGTGGCTCGCGCCGACGTCGCCGCGATCGTGGTGCTGGCCGTCGGCGGCACCAGCGACTGGGTGGACGGCTGGATCGCCCGGCGGCTGGGACAGGTCAGCCGGCTGGGTGAACTGCTCGACCCGCTCGCCGACCGGCTCTACATCCTCGCCACCCTCATCGCGTTCACCGCCCGTGAGGTGGTGCCGTGGCAGTTCACCGCCGCGCTGCTGGCGCGGGAGCTGCTGCTGCTGGGCTCGCTAGGCGTGCTGCGGCGGCACGGCTACGGGCCGCCGCCGGTGCACTACGTCGGCAAGACGGCCACCTTCCTGCTGCTGGCCGCCTTTCCGATTTTGCTGCTGGCCGCCGTGGTTCCGGCGGTCGCGGCGGCCGGTGGCGCGATCGGCTGGGCGCTGGCGTGGTGGGGTCTGGTGCTCTACTGGATCGCCGGTGTGCTGTACGTGATCCAGGCCCGGCAGTTGGTGCGGGCGGTACGCGATCGGCAGGAAACGGTGGCATGAGCGCGCGGCGGCGAGCAGACCATCAACTCAGCGCCCTGCTGTCGCACGGGGGAGGGCCGTCATGAGCGACGATCCCGGTCAGAGCCGGCGTGGGCCGAGGGGCTTCACCCCGGACTTTCTCACCGAGTTGTTCCGTAATCCCTTGGATCCGGGCTACGCCGACGCGGCGGCTCGACGGGCGAAGACCGGCCGTGCGGCCCGGTCGGGCTGGTCGGTGGGGCCGATCGGCCTGGTGGTGGTCGTGCTGCTCGGGTTCCTGTTCGCGGTGGCCTACCGGCAGACGGTGGCCGAGGAGCCGGGTCGTGCGCAGGCCCGCTCCGGCCTGGTGGCGCAGATCAAGCAGCGGCAGGTTGAGACCGACGCGCTGTCGACCCGAGCCGAGGAGCTGCGCGAGGAGGTCAACCGGCAGCGGGAGGCGGCGTTGGGTGGTTCCCACGCGGCCCGGTTGCGGGAGCTGGAGGCGAGCACCGGCCTGGGGCGGGTGCGCGGTGACGGTGTGGTGGTGGAGTTGGCGGACGCGCCGGCTGGTCAGGACGCGCTCAGCGGCACCGACGCCGGTCCGGCGCAGGTGATCTACCTTGATCTGCAGAGCGTGGCGAACGACCTGTGGGGGGCCGGTGCCGAGGCGATCGCGATCAACGGGCAGCGGTTGACCTCGACGTCGACGATTCGTTCCGCGGGTCAGGCGATCCTTGTCGACTTCCGTCCGGTGACCGGGCCGTACGAGGTGAGCGCGATCGGACCGGACGGCATGCGCGAGCGGTACGAGGCCAGCGGGAGCGCGTTGACGATGCGCCAGGTGGCGAAGGTGACGGGGGTCTCCTTCGCGGTGCGCGACGCCGACGACCTCACGCTGCCCGCTGCTCCGGAGCCGCGGCTACGCTACGCGGAGCCCGCGGTGAGTCCGAGTGTGTCGTCGTCGGGTGCAGACGAGTCGTCCGGCTCGGGTACGTCCCCCAGTCCCTCCGGAGGTGGTCGATGATCGCGGTGCTGGCCCTGTTGGCCGGTGTGCTGCTCGGGCTGTGGCTTGATCCCACGGTGCCGGCGGCGTTGCAGCCGTACCTGCCGATCGCGGTGGTGGCCGCGTTGGACGCGGTGTTCGGTGGGGTTCGGGCGAAGCTTGACCGCATCTTCGACGACAAGCAGTTCGTGGTGTCGTTCATCTCGAACGTGCTGGTGGCCGCGCTGATCGTGTATCTGGGTGACCAGTTGGGGGTGGGTGGTCAGTTGTCCACCGGTGTGGTGGTCGTGTTGGGGGTTCGTATCTTCGGCAACGTGGCGGCGATCCGTCGGCACCTGTTCCGGGCGTAGGTTTGTGGCGTGAGTGACGAGCACACGCAGACGGGTACGGGGTGGCCGCAGCCGGCGGAGCCGGCGCGGCCGGACGGCCCGGCGGGGGAGCCGGATCCGCGTCCGGAGGCGCCGGATCCGGACGAGTTGAGTCCGTTGTCGCCGCAGGGGCACCCGCCGGAGGAAGAGGAGCCGTCGGCCGCGCCGGACGGGTCGGTGTCGGCGGAGCCCGCCGAGGCGGCCGCGGTGGTGCCGCCGTGGCGGCGGTTGAGTTCCGCCGCGGTGATGATCGTGGTGTTGCTGGGGCTGCTGGGGTTCACTCTGGCGGTGCAGTTGAAGATGACGACGACGGATTCGTCGTTGGCGGCGGCGCGGCAGGAGGACCTGGTCCGGATTCTGTACGACCTGGAGGCGCGGGAGATCCGGTTGCGGCAGGACATCGCCGCGTTGGAGGAGAGCCAGCGGCAGTTGCGTTCGGGTGAGCAGGGGCGTCAGGCCGCGTTGGAGGAGGCGACCCGGCGGGCGGACGAGTTGGGCATTCTGGCGGGTACGTTGCCGGCGCGGGGTCCGGGTCTGACGGTGCGGTTCCAGGCGGGGGCGAAGCCGATCTCGGCGGTGCGGGTGCTGGACGCGGTGCAGGAGTTGCGGGGTGCCGGGGCGGAGGCGATGCAGATCTCCGGTGGTGATCGGGCGACGGTGCGGATCGTGGCGTCGACGTATTTCCTGAACGGGGAGGGCGGGTCGTTGATCGTGGACGGGCGTCCGTTGACGGGGCCGTTCACGATCACCGTGCTGGGCGACCCGGCGACGATGCGTACGGCGCTCAACATTCCTGGTGGGGTGGTCGCGTCGGTGGCCGGTGACGGCGGTAACGTGATCGTTGAGGAGCGTGAGGTTGCCGAGGTCTCGGCGCTGCACGATCCCCGCCCGCTGGAACATGCCCGTCCGGTCTCCTGAAGGTCGGCGGGGCCGGCACCGGTTGGTCCGGTGTCGCGATGGATGAGGACGCTGCTGGTGATTCCTGAGGATCTGCGTTACACCGCCGAGCACGAGTGGGTGGCTGCCGCGGACGGTGGGGCCGTTCGGGTGGGCATCACCCATTTCGCGCAGGATGCTCTTGGCGACATCGTGTATGTGCAGTTGCCGGAGGCGGGTGCGGCGGTGGCGGCCGGTGAGTCGTTGGGTGAGATCGAGTCGACCAAGAGTGTGTCGGAGCTCTACGCCCCGGTGGCCGGGACGGTGTCGGCGCGCAACGAGGCGTTGGTCGACACGCCCGAGGTGATCAACAGTGATCCGTACGGCGCGGGTTGGTTGGTGGAGATCGCGGTGTCGGATCCGGCGGCGGTGGACGCGCTGTTGAGCGCGGACGCGTATCGCGAGTTGACGGAGAGCTGAGCTTTTGTGCTGTGCGGGCGGGGCGGTGTGTGCCGCGCGTCCGGTTGCCCTGTTTTTCGGCGCTGGCTAGGCTCGCCCAGTCGACCGAGAACCCATTAGTTGAGCGTCGCGGACAGCCTTTCGGGGCACGGAGAGCCAGCCGCCGGGTGGATGAGAGCCCGGCGGCCAGACCCGCCGTCTCCCGACGCCGACCGAAACAGATTCCGTGAGGTGGTCCCCATGACTCGCCCAGGCGACGAGTTCCCCCCGCTCGACGTCACGTCGACGCTCAATCTCGGTTCGCTCGAGGAAGCGCTGGAGGGGCCGGACACCGATGTGGTGCCGAGCCGGATGTCCGGTTCGCTGCCGCCGGGGATGGCACTTCTGGTGGTCCGGCGGGGGCCGAACGCGGGTGCCCGGTTCCTGTTGGATCATGACGTGACGACCAGTGGGCGGCATCCGGACAGTGACATCTTTCTCGACGATGTGACGGTGTCGCGTCGGCACGCGGAGTTCCACCGGGATGGTGGGACGTTCACGGTGCGGGACGTGGGCAGTTTGAACGGCACGTACGTGAACCGGGAGCGGGTCGAGGCGGCGACCTTGAGCAACGGTGACGAGGTGCAGATCGGTAAGTTCCGGGTGGTGTTCATCGCCGGTCCGCGCCCGGAGGGTGAGGCCGGCCGGGGGTGAACGAGCCTGCGGCCTCCAGGCCGTCCGGGGTGGGTGGCGCCCCGCCGTTGATGAGTATCGGCGAGGTGCTGGCCCAGTTGCGGGCGGATTTTCCGGACGTGACGATTTCGAAGTTGCGGTTTCTTGAGGCTGAGGGCCTGGTGGAGCCGCAGCGTACGGCGGCGGGTTACCGGAAGTACGGCTGGGACGATGTGGCGCGGTTGCGGTTCGTGCTGACCGCGCAGCGGGATCAGTATCTGCCGTTGCGGGTGATCCGTGAGCAGTTGGCGCGCTGGGACACCGACGGTGAGGTGCCGGAGGGGTCGCGTCCGGCGTTGGTGGCGGTGGGGCCTGACGGTGCGGTGCCGGGTCGTGGTGCGGCGTCGGCGGTCGAGTCGGCGCAGGTCCGGTTGGATCGTGCCGAGTTGGTGGCGCGTAGTGGGCTGGACGAGTCGACGTTGGGTGAGTTGGAGCGGCTCGGCCTGGTGGTGTCGGATCCGCCGGGGTGGTATGACGGCGATGCGTTGATCATCGCGCGGGCGGTGGCTGGTCTGGCCGCGTACGGGTTCCAGCCGCGGCATCTGCGGGGTTATCGGACGGCGGCCGATCGTGAGGTCGGTTTGTTCGCGCAGTTGGTGGCGCCGTTGGTGCGGCAGAGTGATCCGGCGGCGCGGGCGCGGGCGGCGGAGACGGCGCGGGAGTTGGTGGCGTTGTCGCAGCAGTTGCATGCGGCGTTGGTGCGGGTGGGTTTGCGCTCGACGTTGGGGCGGTGAGGTGCGTGTGCGTGCTGATCGGCCGGTTCGTGAGTGGCGTAGGCTTGCGGGGGTAACCCCTCTTCTGGCGCGGGCGTGGGTGCGTGCAGCGCATGAGACGGCCGTGTCGCGGTCCGTGTACCGTGCAGGGAAGGGCGCGGTGCGGCGTAGGTGACAACGACACGGAGGCGGCGGTGCGCGAGCTGAGCGTGGTCGGGGTTCGGGTTGAGTTGCCCAGCAACCAGCCGATCGTCCTGCTCAGGGAGGTCGAGGGGGACCGCTATCTGCCGATCTGGATCGGCGCGGTCGAGGCGACGGCGATCGCTTACGAGCAGCAGGGTGTCAAGCCGGCGCGCCCGTTGACCCATGATCTTCTGCGGGATGTGTTGGCGGCGTTGAAGGCGCCGTTGCGGGCGGTGGAGATCACCGAGTTGAAGGAGAACGTGTTCTTCGCTGATCTGTTGATCGGTGATGGGGTGCGGGTCTCGGCTCGGCCGAGTGATTCGATCGCATTGGCGTTGCGGGTGGGTGCGCCGATTCGTTGTGCCGAGCAGGTCCTCAGCGAGGCGGGGATCGTGATTCCCGACGAGCAGGAGGACGAGGTGGAGAAGTTCCGGGAGTTCCTGGATCAGGTGCGCCCGGAAGATTTCGCCGGCTGAGAGGTTCGGCCCTGCCGGTGTCGGTGGGAAGGCCGTGTGGGCGGTGACTGTCGGTTATGGTGATGGTCATCGCTGTCGATGCGCGGCGTGTCGCGACGGTTTCTCCGTGGTAACTCCTGGCGGTCGCTATAGGGTTGCCGTGTCGAGGGGTGCGCGTTCCGGAAGTGGCGTGGCACCGCACTGACGGGGAGGTTGTCCGGATGTACGAGCCGCGGGATTCCGATCAGGGTGCGGTGTCGGGTGAGCCGGGTGGGATGCCCGGGTCGGCAACTGACGGTGACGGTGCGGTGGGGTACCGGGGTGTGACGGCGTGCCACGCGGTGGGGATCAGTTACCGCCAGCTGGATTACTGGGCGCGTACGGCTCTGGTGGTGCCGAGTGTGCGGGACGCCTCGGGTTCGGGCACCCAGCGGTTGTACTCGTTTCGCGACCTGGTGGTGTTGAAGGTGGTGAAGCGGCTGCTGGACGCCGGGGTGTCGCTACAGAACATCCGCAAGGCGATCGAGGCGTTGCGGTCGCGTGGCGTGGCGGATCTGGCCGGCATCACGTTGATCTCTGATGGGACGACGGTGTACGAGTGTCGTTCGCCGGAGGAGGTGGTCGACCTGTTGCAGGGCGGCCAGGGGGTGTTCGGCATCGCGATCGGTGGCGCGTTCAAGGAGATCCAGGGTTCGTTGTCGCATCTGCCGGCGGAGCCGGCGGCGGTGTCGGTGGAGCCGGGTCCGGCTGAGGTTGCCGAGGGCGGCGCGGTGGGCGACGAGTTGGCCGCGCGGCGGGCCCGGCGGCGGGCGGGTTGAGTCGGTCCACTGTGGTGTCCCGCGGTCGCGCTGCCGCTGGTGACGTTGTCCCGTCGGTCCGGGGTGTGCACTCTCGGTGAGGGCGTTGGTGTCCCGGGGTGACGATCCTGGGTGGGTTTTGTGACTCTTCGTGTCTGGTTGTTGTCGGGAATCCGATGGGTCGGCGGTAACGGGGCGGGCGGGGCACGCTATCGTCCGACACGGTCTGTCGGCCGTCGCTGCCGTGGGGTGGTGGAGACGTCGGCGGGTTGTCGTCGCGTGCGCTGACGCCGCGCGTCCCCTCACGACGGAAGGAAACAACCGTGACGGTTACCGAAGAGACCGCTCCGGTCTCGCACTACGAGCGCATCGGCGGGGCGGCGGCGGTGAAGGCCGCTGTCGAGCTGTTCTACGACCGGGTGCTCGCCGATCCGGAGCTTGCCGGCTACTTCGCCGAGGTGGACATGGCGGGGCAGCGGCGGCACCTGGCGTTGATGCTGGCGGTGGTGCTCGGTGGTCCGAACGAGTACACCGGCCGGGACCTGGCGTCGGCGCATCAGCCGTTGAACATCCCGGTGGCGCACTACGTCAAGGTGGGTGAGCATCTGACGGCGACGTTGACGCAGCTGGGTGTGCCGGGTGACATCATCGCCGACGTGCAGGCGGTGCTGGCGCAGGTGCAGGACCAGGTGGTGGCCGGCGGGGACCAGGCGGGCGCCTGAGCGTGGACGTGCCCCGGCTCAAGCAGAGCTGGTCGCTGGTCGCCGCGCACGGCGACCAGGTGCCGCTCTACTTCTATTCGACGCTGTTCCTGGCGTATCCGGAGACCCGGCAGATGTTCCCGACCAACATGGCGGGGCAGCGGGATCGGCTGGTGACCGCGCTCGGGCACATCGTGTCCCAGGTGGACCAGGTGGACCGGTTGGTGGGTTTCCTGCAGGATCTGGGCGTCGACCACCGTAAGTTCGCGGTGCGGGCGGAGCATTACCCGGCGGTGGGTGAGGCGTTGCTGGCGACGCTGCGGCATTTCCTCGCCGACCAGTGGACCGACGAGTTGGCGCAGGACTGGACGGCGGCGTACGGGCTGGTGGCGCAGGTGATGACCGAGGCGGCGCAGGCCGCTGAGGCGACGAGTCCACCGTGGTGGGCCGCGGAGGTGGTGGGGCACGAGCGGCGGGCGTTCGACGTGGCGGTGCTGACGTTGCGTCCGCAGTATCTGTTGCCGTTCACCGCGGGTCAGTCGATCGGGGTGTCGCATCCGGCGGTGCGGTCGTGGCGGTACTACTCGCCGGCGAACGCGCCACGCGCGGACGGCACCGTCGAGTTGCATGTTCGGGCCGCGCCGGGTGGCGCGGTGTCGTCGCGGCTGGTGTACGGATGTGCCGTGGGTGACCAGGTGCATCTGGCCGCTCCGGTGGGTGATGGGTTGACGTTGCGGGCGGCCGGTTCGGCGGATCTGCTGCTGTTGGCCGGTGGTACCGGTTGGGCGCCGTTGAAGGCGTTGGTGGAGCAGGTGGCCGCGGAGGGTTCCCGGCGTCGGGTCGACGTGTACGTGGGGGCGCGTTCGCGCAGTGAGTTCTACGACGGTGACGCGTTGGAGAAGTTGACCGCCTCGTATCCGTGGTTGTCGGTGACGCAGGTGGTCGGGTTGGACCTGAACCGGCCGGGGGAGTTCGTGTATCCGGTGGACCGGGCGCTGGCCGACGGTGACTGGCGGTCCCGGCATGTGTACGTGTGTGGTTCCGACGAGATGGTGTCGCACACGGTGGCGATTCTGACCCGGTCCGGCTTCCACGCCGGGCAGGTGCATCACGAGGGCCTGGGTAGGCAGTGGTACGGCCCCTCGTGGCGGACGGCGGTGGGAGGCCCCGCTGTCTCTGACGATTCCGGAGGTGCCCGGTGAGTGAGCCTCGTGGCCGCGAGTGGCGGGCCGGTGCGGTGAGTGGCGTCCCGGTCGGCAGGTACGACGGTGGGCAGGTCACCACTGGTGCGCAGGTGCGGATGACCGCCGACCGGGTGCGCCGGTGGGAGTTCGGGTCGTCGTCGTTCGGGCGGCGCGGGTACGACCAGAACGACGTGGACCGGTTCCGGGTGCAGGTGGCCGATGAGTTGGATCTGCTGTCGACGCAGGTGGCGAACCTGCGGGCGGAGAACGAGCGGCTCAACGACCATGTGGAGTTGCATCGTCACGGGGTGATTCCGAGTTCGGAGCCGGCGTCGAAGGTGCCGGCGGCCAAGGAGGTGAATCTGCTCTCGGCGGCGCAGCGGGAGGCCGAGCAGATCATCGCGCAGGCGCACGACTACGCGCGGCGGGTCGCCGAGTATGCCCGTACCCAGTACGAGAGCTATGTGCGGGCGGCGGTGGAGGAGGCCCGTCAGGAGGCGGAGCGGGCGGTGCAGGACTACCACGTGGCGGCGGGACCGACGTTCGACGACGGAGTGGCCGCGCGGGAGGCACTGCGGATCTACGGCGAGATGATGATCTCGCACATGCAGGCGGCGGCGCGGCATCTGGACGACGGCAGTGAGCAGTTGTCCCGGACCATGGAGCGCATCGGCGCGCAGCCGGCGGCCGCCGGTGCGGCGACGGCCCGGTCGTTGCCTCGGCATCAGCAGCGCTGACGCGAGCCCCGTCCGGCGGTGCCCGGCTCGCCGTGGGTGCCACCGGCGGTGGCGGTTTCACCGCCGGTGGCGTTCGTCGCTGACGGTGGTGCTGGGGCACGATGGGTGGGTGCAGGAGCTGATCGAGCCGTTGGCGGGTCTGGTGGCCGCCGGTGGGGTGGTGGTGCTCAGCGGCGCCGGGTTGTCCACCGAGTCGGGCATTCCCGACTATCGGGGGCCCAGTGGGGTCGCGCGCCGGCACACGCCGATGACGTACCAGACGTTCCTGGCCGACGCGGTGGCGCGTCGGCGGTACTGGGCGCGCAGTCACCTGGGGTGGCGGGTGATCGCCGGGGCCGAGCCCAACGACGGGCACCGCGCGGTGGCCCGCCTGCAGCGGGGTGGGCTGGTGACGGGGATCATCACGCAGAACGTCGACGGGTTGCACTCGGCGGCCGGTAGCCGTGACGTGACGGAGTTGCACGGGCGGCTCGACGAGGTGGTCTGTCTGGGGTGCCGGCGTCGTACGTCGCGGGCGGAGGTCGACGGGCGACTGCGGGCGGCCAATCCCGCGTTCGGCGCCCACGCCGTCGAGGTCAACCCGGACGGTGACGTGGATCTCGCTGACGCTCAGGTGGCGGCGTTCCGCACGGTCGACTGTTCGGCCTGCGGTGGGCTGCTCAAGCCGGACGTGGTGTTCTTCGGTGAGACGGTGCCGGCGACGCGGGTGCAGTCGTGTTTCGCCCTGGTGGAGCAGGCTCGGCTGCTGCTGGTGCTGGGGTCGTCGTTGACGGTGATGTCGGGGCGCCGGTTCGTGATCCGGGCGGCGAAGCGGAACGTGCCGGTGGTGATCGTGAACCAGGGGCCGACCCGTGGCGACGGGTACGCGTGCCTGCGGGTTCCGGCACCGTTGGGGCGGGTGTTGCCGGCGGTGGCCGACCGGCTGCTCGGCGCCGGCACCGTCGACGGTGCCGGCGGTGCCGAGTCCGGTCGGCGGGTGAGCGGGGGCAGGTCAGGGGGTTCGGTGCGGGCCGTCGGGCACGCTGGTAGCGTTGATCGCGCCGGTAGCACCGACGTGGGAGAGACCGCCTGGCGATCACCGGGGCGGCGCCGAAGGGGCAAATCCTCCCCGGAACCTCTCAGGCAGAAGGACCACGTCGGGTCAGGCACTGTGGAGCGCCCGCGGGTGTGACAGAGGGGGAGGGCCGACCTGTCGACCCCCCGCCCGTGCAGGAGCGCCCATGACCGCCGAGCAGTTCGCCGACCGTCACATCGGTCCCGGTCCCGACGACGAGCGCCGCATGTTGGACACCGTCGGGTACGCCTCGATCGACGAGTTGATGGACGCGGCGATTCCCGAGGTGATCCGCTGGCACGGCCGGCTGGACCTGCCGCCGCCGGCCAGCGAACCGGACGCCCTGGCGGAGTTGCGGGCCCTGGCGGCCCGTAACACGGTCGCCGTGTCCATGATCGGGTTGGGGTATCACGGCACCCACACCCCGGCGGTGATCCGCCGTAACGTGTTGGAGAATCCGGCCTGGTACACGGCGTACACGCCGTATCAGCCGGAAATCAGCCAGGGTCGGCTGGAGGCGCTGCTGAACTTCCAGACCATGGTGTCGGATCTGACGGGCCTGGCGACGGCCAACGCGTCGATGCTCGACGAGGGCACCGCGGCGGCGGAGGCGATGACCCTGGCGCGGCGGGCGTCGAAGGCCGGCAGCCGGGTGTACGTGGTCGACGCCGATGCCCTGCCGCAGACCATCGCGGTGCTCGCCGGTCGGGCGGAGCCGCTCGGCATCGAGGTGCGGGTGCTGGACCTGGACGTCGAGCCGTTGCCGGCGGAGTTCTTCGGTCTGCACCTGCAGTACCCGGGGGCGTCCGGCGCGGTGCGCGACCACGCCCCGCTGGTGCAGGCCGCGCACGCGGCCGGTGCGCTGGTGACGGTCGCGGCGGACCTGTTGGCGTTGACGCTGCTGCGGCCGCCGGGGGAGATCGGCGCGGACATCGCCGCGGGCACCACCCAGCGGTTCGGGGTGCCGATGGGCTTCGGTGGGCCACACGCCGGCTACCTGGCGGTGCGGGCCGGGCTGGAGCGGATGTTGCCGGGCCGGCTGGTCGGGGTGTCCCGGGACGCGGCCGGCGCAGCGGCGTACCGGTTGGCGTTGCAGACCCGTGAGCAGCACATCCGGCGGGAGAAGGCGACGAGCAACATCTGCACCGCGCAGGTGCTGCTGGCGGTGATGGCCGGCATGTACGCCGTCTACCACGGTCCGGACGGGCTGCGGGAGATCGCGGCCCGTACCCACCGGATGGCGGCCCGGCTGGCCGCCGGGCTGCGTGCCGGTGGCGTCGAGGTCACCGACGTCGCGTTCTTCGACACGGTGACCGCGCGGGTGCCGGGTCGGGCCGCGCAGGTGGTCGCCGAGGCGCGGCGGCGTGGGGTGAACCTGCGGCTGGTCGACGCCGACCGGGTCGGTGTCTCCTGCGACGAGACCACGACGGTCGAGCAGGTGGCGGTGGTGTGGGCGGCGTTCGGTGTCGACGGCGTCGACGGACAGGTGCCCGAGGCGGTGCCGGCGGCGTTGGCCCGCACCAGTGACTTCCTCACCCATCCGGTGTTCCGCACCCACCGGTCGGAGACGTCGATGCTGCGGTACCTGCGGCGGCTGGCCGATTTCGACTACGCCCTGGACCGGGGCATGATCCCGTTGGGGTCGTGCACGATGAAGCTGAACGCCACCACCGAGATGGAGCCGGTGAGCTGGGCCGAGTTCGCGAACATCCACCCGTTGGCGCCGGCGGAGCAGACCGCCGGCTACCGGGAACTGGTCGGCAAGTTGGAGGAGTGGCTGGCGGAGGTGACCGGCTACGACGCGGTCAGTGTGCAGCCCAACGCCGGTTCGCAGGGTGAACTGGCGGGGCTGCTGGCGATCCGGGCGTGGCATCGCAGCCGGGGTGAGCGGCACCGCGACGTGTGTCTGATCCCGTCGTCGGCGCACGGCACCAACGCGGCCAGCGCGGTGATGGCGGGGATGCGGGTGGTCGTGGTCGGCTGCGACGCCGACGGCAACGTCGACCTGGTGGACCTGGACGCGAAGATCGACGCGCATCGGGACACCCTCGCGGCGATCATGGTGACGTATCCGTCGACGCACGGGGTGTACGAGACGGGTATCGCGCAGTTGTGCGCGAAGGTGCACGACGCCGGCGGGCAGGTGTACGTCGACGGGGCGAACCTCAACGCGCTTGTCGGGTTCGCCCGGCCCGGCCGGTTCGGGGCGGACGTGTCGCACCTGAACCTGCACAAGACGTTCTGCATTCCGCACGGCGGCGGTGGGCCGGGGGTGGGTCCGGTGGCGGTGCGGGCGCATCTGGCGCCGTTCCTGCCGGGTGATCCGGCCGGCGCCCCGGTGGACGGGCGGCCGGCGATCGCGGCGGCCCGCTACGGGTCGGCGGGGATCCTGCCGATCCCGTGGGCGTACCTGCGGATGATGGGTGCCGACGGCCTGGCGCGGGCGACCGGGGTGGCGGTGCTGGCGGCCAACTACGTGGCGGCGCGGCTGCGGGAGCATTTCCCGGTGCTGTACGCGGGCAACAAGGGCCTGGTCGCGCACGAGTGCATCCTGGATCTGCGGCCGGTGACGAAGGCGACCGGGGTGAGCGTCGACGATGTGGCCAAGCGGCTCATCGACTACGGGTTCCACGCGCCGACGATGTCGTTCCCGGTGGCGGGGACGTTGATGGTGGAGCCGACCGAGAGCGAGGACCTGGCCGAGCTGGACCGGTTCTGCGACGCGATGATCGCGATCCGGGCGGAGATCGACAAGGTGGGTTCGGGTGAGTGGCCGGCCGGGGACAACCCCCTCGCGAACGCGCCGCACACGGCGGCGATGGTCGGCGGCGACGACTGGCCGCACCCGTACCCCAGGTCGGTGGGTGCGTGGCCGGCCGGGGTGGACCGGGAGGGGAAGTACTGGCCGCCGGTGCGTCGGGTCGACGGCGGGTACGGCGACCGGAACCTGGTCTGCTCGTGCCCGTCACCGCAGGCCTACGAGAGTTGACCGGTCCGGTGCCGCGCCGACCTGGTCGTGGCGGTCCCTGACCGGGGGACTAGCCTGGGTCGGCGCGGGAAAGACGTCGTGACGGACCGTTACGGCGCCTCAGGCGGCGAGGGCGTGTCGGGCGGGGCCTCGGTGCGGTGCGATGCTGCTGCCGTCGGGCAGCAGCTCGCCGGTGTCCTCGAAGACGATGACTCCGTTGCAGAGCAGGCTCCAGCCCTGTTCACGGAAGCAGGCGATGACCCTGGCGGCTTCCCGGTCGGTGGCTTCGGCGGAGGGACAGGTGGGTTGGTGCTGGCACATCGGGTTCTCCGGACTGTGGGGGCACTGTGTCATGGTTCACATGACCAGTGACGCACAGTACCAAGCGGAAGCGCGCCGCATCGACCGGATGTCCGCGTGGTGCGCGGGAAATCCGCTGAACGGATGAGCATGAACCGCCCAGACGTCGTGGAAGCGCTCCCACGGATGGCTGTCGATCCGCCCGCGGTTCCCGCGTCCTGCCGCGGCCGGCTCGTCGAACGGGCCCGCTGGCAGTGGCGCCCCGCCGACGGCGGCGACCCGGCCGCGTACGCCGAACAGTTCCTCGCCGAGCACGGCCTGCACCTGCACAACCTGGCCCGCCCGGCACGCCACCACCACCGGCACGGCGTCTGCGGGGCCGCCCTCTACGTGTCCGCCGCCGCCGCAGCCCTGCTGACCGGCGGCGCACCCGGCGCACCCAACCCCGCCGACCTGCCCGAGGTGGCCGTCGTCGTCTACGGCCACACCGAGGCGGCCCCGACGCGGCCCGACCCGCCGACGTCATGGTGGCGCGGCGCCTGGACCGAGAGTTGGAGCCCACGCCAGCACGCCGAGGCGGTCACCGCGATCCGCGAGGCCATCGGCCGAGGCGAGGTCTACCAGGTCAACCTCGTCGGACACGCCAGCGCCCCCCACACCGGCGACCCGATCCCCGCCCTGGCCCGCCTCGGCCGGCTGCCCGGAGCCCGCTACGGCGGCGTCCTCACCGGCCCCGGCTGGGCCATCGGCTGCGCCAGCCCGGAAACCCTCGTCGAGGTCCACGGCGGCACCCTCACCACCCGACCCATCAAAGGCACCCGACCGGCCACCACCGCCGGCCGCGTCGACCTGCTCACCTCCGCCAAGGAACGCGCCGAACACATCATGATCGTCGACCTGGAACGCAACGACCTGGCCCGCGTCGCCCGCACCGGCAGCGTCCGCGTCGACGAACTGTTCGCCGTACGCCGCTGGTGCGACCTGTGGCAGGCCGAATCCACCGTCCGCGCCGAGGTCGCCGACGGACTCGGCCTGGCCGACCTGCTACGCGCCGTCTGCCCCGGCGGCTCGGTCACCGGCGCCCCGAAACTCGCCGCCCTCGACCACATCGCCGCCCTCGAACCCGTCGGCCGCGGCGCCGCCATGGGCGCCCTCGGCTGGATCGGCCCCGACCACATCGACCTCGGCCTGACCATCCGCACCGCCGCCGTCGACGCCACCGCCGTACACGTCTGGGCCGGCGGCGGCATCACCTGGGACAGCGACCCCGCCGCCGAGGTCGCCGAAGCCGCCGCCAAGACCGCCCCGGTACGCGCCGCCCTCCGACGCCCACCTGACGCCACCGCCGGATAACCTTGCCGACATGACGATGCGGGACATCCGAATCATCGGCGACCCGGTGCTGCGCACCCCCAGCGAACCGGTCACCAGCTTCGACACCGAACTACGTGCGCTGGTCACCGACCTGATGGACACCCTGCTCGGCGCACCCGGCCGCGCCGGCGTCGCCGCACCCCAGATCGGCGTCAACGTCCAGGTCTTCGTCTACGACGCCGACGGCCACCGCGGCCACATGGTCAACCCGACGCTGGAGCTGTCCGACGAACTCCACGACGACGACGAGGGCTGCCTGTCCATCCCCGGGCTGTACTTCCCGACCCCCCGCGCGCTGCACGCCACCGCCCACGGCTACGACCAGCACGGCGAACCCCTCACCATCGCCAGCAGCGGCTTCCTCGCCCGAGCCCTGCAACACGAGACCGACCACCTCGCCGGCCGCCTCTACGTCGACACCCTGCGCGGTGAAACCCGCCGCCGCGCCCTACGCGAGATCCGCGCCGGCCGCTTCGACTCCTCCCGCCGCGGCTGAACCAGCCGTCCGCGACTCGTTACGCGCCACGAGCGTGAACTCGCCGTAGTCGGCCACCCGGGTGAACCCCAACCGCTCGTACAACCGCACCGCCACCGGATTGCCCGCCGCCACGTTCAACGTCACATGGTCTACCTCGGCGGCCAACAGCCCACACAGGCGAGCCACCACCGCCCCCGCCAACCCCCGACCCCGCCAGCCGGGCCGGGTCGTCACGTTACCCACCGCCGCCACCCGGTGCGCCGCGGAGACGACATGCACCCCCGCCACCGCCACCAGCAGCCCACCGTCACGAATGCCCACGTACCGGCCGGTGTCCACCATCCGCGGATCGAACCAGTTACCCGGGTAGGCCGCCGCGTACAACTCGTGCAACCGGGGCAGGTCCGCCCGACCCAGCACCTCACCGGCCGGCGTGACCGCCGCCAACCGCCCCCGGTCCGTCAACGCCATCTTCAGATGCGGCCCCGCCGCGGTGACCCGGAACGCGCCACCCAACACCGACTCCAGGCCGGGGGACAGGTGCGCGTACAACCGCGCCGGCAGCACCGGCGCCACCTCACCCAGCAACGCCGCCACCGCACCGACCTGCGCCGGCCGCGCGAACGCCAGCAGCGTCGGCGGCACCGCACCGTGATACAGCAGCACCACCGACTCGCCACGCCGAAACCACGACGTGTACGGCCAGAAGAAGTCGTCCAGATCACCCAACTGATAGGCGTGCAACACCGGATCCCGGCTCAGCAGACCCGCCAGCACGGCCCGGTCGTGTTCCGCACGCACCACCACCCGCCGATGATCACACGCACCGCGCCGGCACCCTCACCCGGCCACCCACTGGTCGTAACCCAACCTCGCCACCAACGCCAGCACCACCACCAGCAGCACCACCCGCACGAACCCGGAACCACGCCGCAACGCCATCCGCGCGCCCACCGACGCCCCCGCGATGTTGCACACCGCCATCGCCGCACCCATCAGCCACCACACATGCCCGGTCACCGCGAACACCGCCAGTGCACCGGCGTTCGTACCCGCGTTGACCACCTTCGCCATCGCCGAACCGTGCACGAAATCCGCACCCACCAGCGCGGTGAACGCCAGCACCAGAAACGTGCCCGTACCCGGACCGATCAACCCGTCATAGGCGGCGATGCCCACCCCGGCCACCAGCACCGCCACCACCACCCGCACCCGGGTCCGCCGCTGCGGCACCGCCAGCACCCCCAGCGAGGGACGCAGCACCACGAACAGCGCCACCGACACCAGCACCACGAGCACCACCGGCCGGTACGCCGACGGCGGCACCGCCCCGGCCAACGCCGCACCCAGGCCCGCGCACACCACCGCCAACGCCGCCGCCGGCCCCGCCACCACCCAGTCGATCTTCGTACGGCGGGCGTACGTCACCGCCGCCGTCGACGTGCCGGCGATCGCCGCCAACTTGTTCGTCCCCAACGCCGTCGCCGGTGGCAGCCCCGGAGCCGCCACCAGCAACGCCGGCAACAGCAGCAGCCCACCACCACCCACCACGGCGTCCACCCAGCCCGCCAGGGCGGCGGCGGTCAGCAGCGTCACCACGGTCGCCGGGTCCACCTCCACGAGCCGCCATTCTTCCCACTGCCGGCCACCCCACACCGCCGGCTGTGGCCAGCCTCACCGGCCCCGACGACGCCGCACCCAGATCCCCACCCCACCAATCGCCACAAACACCAGCATCGAACAGCACAACGCCCGCAGCATCGGGCAACTCTCCCACGCCGTCGCTAAGGTGACAGCGTGTGCCTGGCCACGTTCAACCTGCTGCACGGACGGTCCCTCGCCGACGGCCTGGTCGACCCGGCCCGGCTGACCGCCGCCGTCGCCGCCCTCGACGCCGACGTCCTGGCCCTGCAGGAGGTCGACCGCGACCAGTCCCGCAGCGGCCACCTCGACCTCACCGCCATCGCCGCCCAGGCCATCGGCGCACCCGAGCACCGCTTCGCCGCCGCCGTCGTCGGCACCCCCGGCGAGGCGTTCCGCCCCCTCACCCACGACGACGACGGCCACGGCGAACCCTGCTACGGCGTCGGCCTGATCTCCCGCCACCCGGTCACCAGCTGGCGGGTCACCCGACTGCACCCCGCCCCGGTACGCTCCCCGGTCTACGTGCCCGGCCCGGGCGGCGGCCTCATCCTGCTCCGCGACGAACCCCGCGTCGTGCTCGCCGCCGTGCTGGACACCCCACACGGCCCGCTCACCGTCGCCGCCACCCACCTGTCCTTCGTCGCCGGCTGGAACGTCCGCCAACTCCGCCAGGTCATCCGCGCCCTGCGCGCCCTGCCCGCCCCCCGCATCCTGCTCGGCGACCTGAACCTGCCCGCCTGGGCCACCCGCGCCGTCTCCGGCTGGCACCTGCTGGCCCGCCGACCCACCTACCCGGCCGCACAACCCCGCGTCCAGCTCGACCACATCCTCGCCGACCGGCACGGCTTCGACCAGCTACCCCCGGTCGCGGCCGTCCGCACCCCGCTGTCGACCATCTCCGACCACCGCCCCTTGGTCGTCGACCTCGGCACCCACCCCTGACCGCCGCCGCGCAGCACGCCTCGCGCGTCGGACACAGCAACATCAGGGTTGTTGCGGTGTCCGTGCCATCGGAGGCGGCAACATCAGGGTTGTTGCTGCCTCCTGAACTCGGGGTGCGGCAGGCGGAACAGTGCACGACCGTCGCACTGCGGATGCGCCGCCAGGTCAGCCGCCGAACGGGCCGCCCGCAGCGCGTTGCGGAACAGCATCGCCACCGTCACCGGACCCACCCCACCGACCCTCGGCGTGATCGCTCCTGCCACCCGCGCACACGACTCGTCCACATCCGGCAGCAACCGGCGCCCCGCGTACCGCACCCCAGCACCGACCACCACCGCACCCGGACGCACATGCTCCGGCCGCACGATGCCCGGCACTCCGGCCGCCGCCACCAGGATCTCCGCCCGACGCGTATACCGAGGCCAGTCCGCCACCCCGGTGTGCACCACCGTCACCGCCGCATTCGCCGTCGACCGCTTCTGCGCCAGCAGCATCGCCAACGGCCGCCCCAACGTCGCCCCACGACCCAGGATCACCACCTCACGGCCGGCCACCGGCACCCCGTGGTGGGCCAACAACGCCTCGATCGCCGCCGGCGTGCACGGCAGCGGCCCCGGCAACCCCAACGCCAGCCGCCCCATGTTCACCGGATGCATCCCGTCCACGTCCGAATCCGGGTCGAGGGTCTGCAACGCCCGGTCGTAATCCAGACCGCCGGGTACGGGGTACTGCACCAACACCCCGTGCACCCCCGGATCGGAGTTGAACTCCGCCAGCACCGCGTGCACGTCGGCCTGCGACGCCGTCGCCGCCAACCGCACGTGCGGCGACGCGAAGCCCAGCTCCGCCGCCTGCCGCTGCTTAATCCGGATGTAGCCGGCACTGGCCTCGTCGTCACCCACGAGCACCGTTGCCAACGCCGGGGTCATCCCCGCCGTCCGCAGCTCCGACACGCCTTCGGCCACCTGAACCAAGATCGCCTGTGCCACCGGCGCGCCCGGCAGCAGCCGTGCGTTCGTCATCGTCGTCGACATGGCTCACCTCGCCCGTGGCGGGCCCAGGCGGACGACCCCCACGACGAGCTTCCCGATGGTCTATCCCATCCCTGATGCCGCCAGTCGCGTCCCCGCCACCCTGCCATACCACCGGCCACGTCATCACCCCGACACGGCCACCGGACAGCACCGGCGCCAGATCAGTCAGGAGGCGAGAAGAGCCCCGCCAACGCCCGGTACGTACGGTTGGCCCGTACGGCCTCCCGCTGCTGGCCCGACGTCACCTCGATGTACGTCTGCGACGACGCCAACGACGCGTGCCCCAGCAAACGCATGATCTCGGCAGCCCCGGCACCGTCCTCGGCCAACCGGGTGGCGAACGTGTGCCGCAGCGCGTGCAACCGCGCTCCACGCGGCACCCGGTCACCGATCCCGGCCCGCCGGTAACAGGACTCCACCAGGTACTGAAGACCACCCCGGCGCAGCGGCTCGCCCTGCCGGTCCACCAGCAGCGGCGACACCTGGCGCACCGTACGGGAGCCGAAGCGGCGGGCACGGCTGTCGAGGTAGTTCGCCAGCACCGCGTCCAGATCCGGCTCGACCGGCAGCACCCGGGGACGCCCACCCTTGCCGGTCACCTCAATGCGTCGCTCACCGGGGCGACCACCGAGCGAACCGACCCGCAACGCCAGCAACTCCGACAGCCGCAGCCCCGCACACAGGGCCAGCGCCAGCACCGCCACGTCCCGCTCCGGCCACGGATCCCGCTGCCGGCCCTCGGCCCGCGCCGCCGAGGCGAGCAGGTGTTCGGGTGTGCCCTCACCGCGCAGCGGTTTCGGCGTCGGCAGGGGAGTACGGGGACGCCCCACGGCCGGCATCGGATTGCCGGGCACCACCTGCTCGGCGACCAGGAAACAGAAGAAGCCGTTCCAGGTGGACCAGGCCCGACCGACGGAACTGGCCGCCCGGCCGGCGGCGAACCGGGCGAACGCGGCCCGCATCAGCCTGAGGGAGAGCGCCTCGACCGGCAGGTCGGCCAGGGGGAGGGGAGGGGTGGACAGCTCTGCGGCGAGCGCGGCCACAGCGGTCAGGTCCCGCCGGTAGGCGGCCTGGGTGTGGGGGGAGGGCTTGCGGGTGGCCCGGGCGGTCAGGAACTCCTCGATCAGTGCCACCACCGATCCGTCCGGTTTGTCATGCATAAGGGATATTATGCATGATATTCGCATTCCGTGCGCCTCCGAGGGGAGGGGAGCCTTTCTGTCGGTGGGCGGGTCTACGGTGCGTGCACCGACCCCACTGGCAACGGAGGCGCACCATGACGACCCTGCCCGAGCGGCCCAACACGGCCCTGCTCGTCATCGACGTGCAGAACGGGGTGGTGGCGGGCAGCCACAACCGCGACGGCGTCATCGCCAACATCAACACTCTGCTGGGCAGGGCCCGCGCCGAGGGTGTGCCGGTCGTCTGGGTGCAGCATTCCGACGAGAGCCTTCCACAGGGCAGCGATGCCTGGCAGTACGTGCCCGAGTTGGTCCGCGAGGACACCGAGCCGCTGGTGCACAAGCGCTACGGCGACTCGTTCGAGGACACCGAGCTGGAGACGGTGCTCGCCGAGCGTGGCGTGGGCCGGCTGATCGTCACGGGCGCGCAGACCGACGCCTGCATCCGGTCGACCCTGCACGGCGCGCTCGTCCGGGGGTACGACACGACGCTCGTGGGTGACGCGCACACCACCGAGGACCTGACCGCCTACGGCGCGCCGCCGCCGGAGCAGGTCGTCGCCCACACCAACCTCTACTGGGGCTTCCAGAAGGCACCCGGTCGTCAGGGCGGCACCGTCGAGACCGCGGAGGTCAGCTTCGGCTCGACCGACTGACCGTCCGCGCCTCGCGGGGTCCAGCCGGCAGGGGCGTAGGGTACTTCACTCAACTTTACATAATGTACATTATCGAATGTCGCTTCAGGAGTCGGCGGGCAGTGGCTCGCGACGTGACCAAGAGCGCCTGTTGCCGACACTGCCCCGAGGACGAGTGCTGCGCGCTCGGGTGCCCGTTGTTGGGCGCTGGATGGTTCGGTCGCTTACCGCGGGCGGTGAGCGACCGGTGGGTCGATGCGCAGCCGGGCGTGGCGGTGGGTGTCGTGCCAGCCGTCGGCGTGGTGGCCTTCGCGGCGGGCGGTCCCCTCGGCCGGGTAGCCGGCACGTCGGGCGACGGCGCAGGAAGCGGGGTTGGCCGTCGAGTGGTTGAGTTCGAGACGGTGCAGTCCGGTGTCGAACGACCAGGTGGTGAGGGCGGTGAGGGCGCGCACTGCGACTCGCCGGCCGCGAGCGTACGGCAGGACCCAGTACGAAACCTCGGCGATGCCGTCGGCGAGGTCGAGCCGGCGCAGGCTGATCTGGCCGAGGACGCCGGTGCTGTCGGTGACGGCCCAGCCGGCTCCGCTCTCGGCCTGCCAACGTTGTGGCCAGGAGACGAGCCAGGCGTGGGCCTCCTCGTCGGTCATGGTGCGGCAGTGCCAGCGTTGGATGGCGGGGTCGGCGTAGCCGGCGAGGACGGCAGGTCGGTCGCCGGGTTGCCAGGGACGCAGACGCAGTCCGTCGCCGTCGATGGTGGGTTGCCGGTGGCGGTGCAGGCTGCCGGGCGGCAGGGCCGGTGGCACGAGCGCGGGCACTGTCAGAGGCCGCCGCCGACGCGGAGGATGGTGCCGGTGGTGTAGGAGGCGTCGGGGCTGAGCAGCCAGGCGATGGCGGCGGCGACCTCGTCGGGTTCGCCGGGGCGGCCGAGTGGGATGCGGCTGGCGGCGCGCTCGGGTCGGTCGGGTTGGCCGGACAGCGCGTGGATTTCGGTGCGGATGATGCCGGGGGCGACGGCGTTGACGCGGATGCCCCGGGGGGCGAGCTCCTTGGCCAGGCCGATGGTGAGGGTGTCGGTGGCGGCTTTGACGGCGGCGTAGTGGACGTACTCCCCTGGGCTGCCGAGGGTGGCGGCGACGGAGGAGAGGTTGACGATGGCGGCGCCGTCGCCCATGCGGCGGGCGGCCTGTTGGGCGCAGAGGACGTAGCCGATGAGGTTGACGTCGACGACGCGGCGCAGGTCGTCGGGGTCGAGGTCGGTGAAGGGCCCGATCGGGCTGGTGATGCCGGCGTTGTTGACCAGGCCGGTGAGGGTGCCGAGGTCGGCTGCGGCGTCGAACAGGGCGGTGACCTGGTCGGGGTCGCGGGTGTCGGCGGGTACGGCGATGGCGCGTACGCCGGTGGCGCGCAGGTCGGCCACGACGGTGTCGGCGGCGGTGTGGTTTCGGCGGTAGCCGAGGGCGATGTGGTGGCCGGTGTGGGCGAGGCGGCGGGCGGTGGCGGCGCCGATGCCGCGGCTGCCGCCGGTGATGATGGTGACGTTGGTCAATGGACCTCTCCCCTGCCCCGAGCCGGTGTCGGGGACGTTACCGGCGTGGTCACGGTGGCGGGTAGCGCGGTGTGGTGGAGCGCACGGCCGGTGGTGGGTGATGGCATACGCTCGCGGCGACCGTGTCGGTGGGGAGGGCCTGTGGCGGGTGTGGCTGTCGGTGATCTGGTCGACGATTTCGAATTGCCGGACGAGACGGGTCGGCCGCGGCGGTTGACGGAGTTCTTGGCGGCGGGGCCGGTGGTGTTGTTCTTCTATCCGGCGGCGATGACGCGGGGGTGCACGGCGGAGAGTTGTCACTTCCGGGATCTGGCGGCGGAGTTCGCGGCGGTGGGTGCGCAGCGGGTGGGCATCAGTCGGGATTCGGTGCGGCGTCAGGCGGAGTTCTCGCGGCTGCACGGGTTCGACTATCCGTTGTTGTCGGATCCGGACGGTGTGGTGGCGGATCGGTTCGGGGTGCGGCGGCGGCTGCCGTTGGGTTCGTTGAGTACGCGGCGGATGACGTTCGTGATCGGGGTCGATCGGCGGGTCGTCGAGGTGGTGCACAGCGAGTTGGGCATGCACGAGCATGCCGATCGGGCGTTGCGGGCGTTGGGGGGCTGATCTTCGTGTTGTCGCTGGCGGCTGGTATCAAGGCAGGCGGCTGAACACGTGTACGAGGAATGAGGTTGGGCGATGGGTGCCGCTGGTCAGGGTTTGTCCGAGGACGAGGTGCGCGGCATCCGGGAGGCGTTGGCCGCGGGCCGTAAGCCGAAGGTGGTGTTCACGGCGGCGGCGGGTCAGGTCGCCGGTCAGCTGGGTCAGGTGGTGGAGTTGACCGATCCGGCGGAGTCCGACGAGTTCGTGGTGGTGCGGTTCGGGCGCGACGAGTTGCCCTTCTCCCCCGCCGATGTGGCGGTGGCGCCGCGGGGTGCGGGTCGGCGGCCGGCGGAGCCGAAGGTGGAGTCGGCGCCGGTCGAGCCGGCGGCGGTGGCGCCGGAGTTCGTGTTGGACCGGGCACCGCAGCAGCGCCGTGAGGAGCAGCCGGGTCGGGAGGAGCAGTCGGGTCGGGAGGAGCCGAGGGTGGACGAGACGGTGGGGTCGAAGGTGGAGGCGAAGCCGGCTCGGCGGGCGGTGAAGGCGACGAAGCCGAAGGGGCCGGCGGGTCTGACGGTCACGTTGGCCTATGCCGAGGGCGAGTGGACGGTCGCGGCGCAGCAGGGTGGGAAGGTGTTGGCCAAGCCGTACGTGCTCAAGCCGGCGGAGGCGCTGCGGATGGTGGCGTTGGTGGACGTGCCGGGGGTGCACGAGGCGGTGGAGCAGATCCTGGCGGCGGAGCGGTCGGAGGCGGAGCGGCAGGCGGAGAAGTTGCGGGCGGAGTTGGCGGAGATCGAGGCCCGGTTGGCGGAGTTGCGCGAGGCGGGCTGAGGTTTCGATCCGACCGGTGGCCCGGTCCGGCATCCCCTGCCGGGCCGGGCCATCGGCGTCTGTCAGAAGTAGTCGATGAGGTGGGCGGTGGGTCCGGCGGCGAGCAGGTCCAGGGCGCTCGGGTCGGGTGTGGTGTGGTGCAGCAGTCCGGTTTCGGCGAGGGTGCGGGCGGTGGCGGTGCCGGTGTAGAGGCGGGCGAAGCCGCGTACGGTCAGGTGCAGGTCGGCGTCGTCGGTGGTGTGGTGCAGGTCGGCGTGGCCGTCGGCGACGGTGAGTCGCCAGGTGCCGGTGTTCCAGTCGGCGAGGTTGTCGGTGAGTGTGAAGGTGACCTGGCCGTGGGTGTGGGTGGGCCAGCCGCGGGTCTGTACGGCGCGGACGACGTCGACGGGTCGGTGCATCCAGGCGTCGCGTTCGTGTTCGCGGGCGCGTTCCAGGGGCAGGTGGGTGCTGATGGTGTCGCCGGGTAGCGGGGCCAGGCGCAGGGTCGGGGTGACGCTGTGCCAGCTGGCGAGGACGCCGACGAGGGCGCGGGCGGCGTCGGCGGTGGTGGCGAGGATGTCTTCGACGGTGAGGACGGCGTCGGGGCCGTAGCCGCGGCCACGGTCCCAGCCGGCGTACCCGAGCAGGTGTCCGTCGTGTTCGACGAGGGTGAGCCCGTCGTAGGGCAGCTCGTCGGTGGCGGTGAACCGGGGGTGGGTGCGGGTGAGCAGGCCGTTGCGGTGGTGGGCGACGCGGCGGTGGAGCTCGGCGGTGGCGGGCAGGTCGGCGGTGGTGCCGGCGCGGACGGTCAGCCGTGGGTCGGGGCGGTGCCGGGGCAGGGTGGCGGTGGGCAGGTCGAGGGTGCGGAGCTGTCCGGTGATCTCCCAGCCGCAGGCGCGGTAGGGGGCGGCGGTGGTGGGGAACAGCGTGCTGACGGCGGCGCCGCGGTCGCGGGCGTTGCGGAGCAGGGTTTTCAGCAGGGCTCGGCCTACTCCGGTGCCGCGTGCCTCGGGGGTGACGGCGACGCCGGCGACGTCGGCGGCGGGTACGGCGTGTCCGGTCCACCACTGGTCGTCGTGCAGGTCGACGGCTTTGCCGATGAGGGTGCCGGTGGGGTCGAAGGCGCCGTAGAGGGTGCGGCCGGTGGGGTTCGGTGGTGGGGGTGGTTGCGGGTCGGAGCCGAAGGCGAGCCGGCCGAGCTGCCAGGCGTCGTTCAGGTCGTCGGGGGTGAGTTCACGCACGTCGGGCACGGGCCGACGATAGCGGTCGTGGTGGTGCGGTCGACCGCATTTTCCGGTGGGTTCAGGTGGTGGTGACGGGCTCGTGGCGGACCGGGAAGTTGACCGAGTTGGCGATGAAGCAGGTGTGGTGGGCGTCGTCGTGCAGGGCGGTGGCGATGTCGGTGGTGGTGGGGTCGGCGACGGTGACCCGGGGTCGCAGGGTGACCTCGGTGAAGTGGCCGTTGCCGGTGTTGTCGGTGGTCATGGTGCCGGTGGCGTGGTCGACGTAGTCGGTGACGACGATGCCCTTGTCGGCGCACAGGTGCAGGTAGGCGAGCATGTGGCACTGGGACAGGGCGGCCAGGAGGAGTTGTTCGGGGTTCCAGCGGGTCCGGTTGCCGTGGAAGGTGGGGTCGGAGCTGCCGGGAATGGGTGGGCGGCCGTCGGTGGTGATGTCGTGGTCGCGTCGGTAGTCGCGGTAGCCGCTGGTGCCGGTGCCGAGGTTGCCGGTCCAGGTGACGGTGGTGGCGTAGTGGTGGGTGCGGGGCATGCTCAGCCTTTCGGTTCGTTGTGGTGGGTGAGCAGGAGGTCGAGTAGGCGGACGAGTTCGCGGCGGTCGGTGGGGTCCAGTGGTGCGAGCAGGGTGTCCTGGGCGGTGTCGAGGGCGTGTTGCAGGGTGGTGAGTTCGCGTCGGCCGGCGGGTGTGATGTGGACGATGTTGCGGCGCCGGTCGGTGGGGTCGGGTTGGCGGCGTACGAGGTGGCGGTCGGCGAGGTCGTTGAGGGTGGCGACGATGTCGCTGCGGTCGATGCCGCTGTGCCGGCCGAGGTCGGCCTGGCTGGCGGGGCCGGTTTCGGCGAGGGTCGCCAGCAGTCGGTAGTGGTAGCCGCGGGCGTGGTGGGCGCCGAGTGCGGTGGTGACGAGGCGCGCGGCGTGGGTGGCGGTCTGGGTGAGCAGCCAGCTGGGGGTGGTGCGTAGTCGGCCGGGGGTGGGGGCGCTGGGGTGCTCCATGGGGGTGACTGTACGCGATTTCGTTGGCGGCACCCACGACCCGTGTTATGTTGGCCATGCCAATGTTGGCGTTGCCAATGAATAGGGGTTGACATGTCCACCACCCTCAACGGGCAGATCCTCGGCCGGACCCACTACGCCGCCCGGGCGGTGCTGGAGCGGGAGTTGGGCCGCCTCGGCTTGACCTTCGCGCAGGCGTTGCTGCTCAACGCGCTGGCCGCCGCCGATGCTCCGCTCCCCCGCGTCGAGGCCGCCCGCCGGCTGGTCGACGCGCTGAAGGTGTCGACCGCGACGGCGCACGCCACGCTGGCCGAGCTGATCGCGGCGACGCTTGTGGCACCGCTGCCCACCGACGCCTCCCGGGTCGCGATGACCCCGACCGGACGGCACACGCAGCAGCTGGTCGCCGCAGCTTCCGCCGAGATCGGCGCCCGGCTGTGGGCCGATCTTTCCGCCGACGACCTGGCGGCGGCGGTCCGGGTGCTGGAGGTGGTGCGCCGCCGCGCCGAGCAGACCCTGGCGGCGGCGTGACGGACGGGCGGGCCCGGGCTTTCCGGATTCCCGCCCGCCGCCCGATCAGTGCTGCGGGATGTGGGTCACGCCGATGCGCTTGCGGAACACCCAGTACGTCCAGCCCTGGTAGGCCAGCACGATCGGGGTGAAGAACACCGCCACCCAGGTCATGATCGTCAGGGTGTACGGGGTGGAGGCGGCGTTGGTGGCGGTGAGCGTGCCGGCGGGATCGAGCGTGGAAGGCAGCACGTTCGGGAACAGGGCGGCGAACAGGGTGGCCACGGCCAGCCCGATCGCCGTGGCGGTGCCGGTGAAGGCCCAGCCCTCGCGGCGTACCAGAGCCGCGGCGAGACCGCCGAGCAGGGCGAGCGCGGCGGCGACGGCGAGCACGACGGCGGCCGCGCTGGAGCGGATGGTCAGCGTCCAGCTCAGGAACGCCACCGCGAGGACCGCGGCGGCCACGCCCAGGCGCACGGCCAGCGTGGCCGCCCGCTCGCGGATGTCGCCGACGGTCTTGAGGGCGACGAAGACGGCACCGTGGGTGGCGAACAGCGCCGCGGTGGTCGCGCCGCCGAGCAGGGCGTACGGGTTGAGCAGGTTGAGCAGGCCGCCGACGTACTCGTGGTCGGCGTCGAGCGGTACGCCGCGCAGGATGTTGGCGAACGCCACGCCCCACAGGATCGCCGGAACGAGCGAGCCGAAGAAGATGGCCTTGTCCCAGCGGCGTTTCCAGGAGGCCTCGGGGCGCTTGTGGCGGTACTCGAAGGCCACGCCGCGGGCGATCAGGGCCAGCAGGATGAGCAGCAGCGGCAGGTAGAAGCCGGAGAAGAGGGTGGCGTACCACTCGGGGAAGGCGGCGAACATGGCGCCTCCGGCGGTGATCAGCCAGACCTCGTTGCCGTCCCAGACCGGCCCGATCGTGTTGATCATGACGCGGCGTTCCTTGTCGTCGCGGCCGAGCACGGGCAGCAGCATGCCGACGCCGAAGTCGAAGCCTTCGAGGATGAAGTAGCCGGTGAACAGCACGGCGACGAGGAGAAACCAGATGGTGGTCAGTTCCACGATGGGGCTCCGGGCTCAGTAGGCGAAGGCGAGCGGACGCTCGGCGTCGTCGGTGTCGTCGGGTTCGGGGGCCGGGGTGACCTCGGGTACGCCGGCCTTGGCGTAGCGGATCAGCAGTTTCACCTCGATGACGGCGAGGACGGCGTAGATGAGGGTGAAGGCGGTGAAGGAGGTGAGCACCTCGGTCAGGGAGACGCTGCGGGACACGCCGTCACGGGTGAGCATCTCGCCGAAGACGATCCAGGGTTGGCGGCCCATCTCGGTGAAGATCCAGCCGAAGGAGTTGGCCAGCAGCGGCAGGATCGGCATGGCCAGGCCGGCGCGCAGCAGCCACTTGCTGTTCGGGACGGTGCGGCCCTTTCGTTGGGTCCAGAGCACCAGCAGGGCGATGGCGGCGGCGGCGAGCCCGAAGCCGATCATGAGTCGGAAGCTCCAGTAGGTGACCGGGATGATCGGGGTGTAGCTGCCGGCGCCGTACTGGGCGCTGTAGAGGGCCTGGAGGTCGTTGATGCCCTGCACGGTGCCGTTGGGGTCGCCGGTGCCGAGGTAGGACAGCAGGTACGGGATCTTGAGGGCGAACAGTTCCCGGCTGCCGTCGAGGCTGCCGATGGTCAGGACGGAGAACGAGGCGGGGCTCTCGGTGGTGTAGAGGCCCTCGGCGGCGGCCATCTTCATCGGCTGCACCTGCGTCATGATCTTGCCTTGGATGTCGCCGGTGATGACGACGAGGGTGGCGCTGGCCAGGGTGACCCAGGCGCCGAAGCGGGCGGCGAAGCGGTAGGCGGGGGTGTCGGCGCTGTCGCGGTTGCGGATCAGGTGCCACAGGGCGACGGCCACCAGCAGCGATCCGGCGACCAGGAAGGCGCCGGCGATGGTGTGCGGGAAGGTGATCAGGGCGACCTTGTTGGTCAGCACGGCGACGAAGTCGGTCAGCTCGGCCCGTCCGGTGTCCGGGTTGTAGCGGTAGCCGACCGGGTTCTGCATGAACGAGTTCGCGGCGAGGATGAAGTACGCAGACAGGTTGGTGCCGATGGCGGCGGCCCAGATGCTGGCCAGGTGCAGGCGTTTGGGCAGCCGGTCCCAGCCGAAGATCCACAGGCCGATGAAGGTGGATTCGAGGAAGAACGCGACGAGGGCCTCGATGGCCAGGGGGGCGCCGAAGATGTCGCCGACGAAGCGGGAGTAGTCGCTCCAGTTCATGCCGAACTGGAACTCCTGCACGATGCCGGTGACGACGCCCATGGCGAAGTTGATCAGAAAGAGTTTGCCGTAGAACTTGGTGAGCTTGAGGTACTTCTCGTCTCCGGTGCGGTGCCAGAGGGTCTGCAGGATGGCGACCAGGACGGACAGGCCGATGGTCAGCGGTACGAAGAGAAAGTGGTAGACGGTGGTGACACCGAACTGCCAGCGGGCGACGTCCAACGCGTCCACCTGCGACCCCCAGCCAGTCATACTACAAGACGTAGTAAATACTACTGCGTGTCGTACAGGGATCGGCAGGGGCGGGTGGCCCGAACCGGACCGGGACCAATGACCCTGCTCACTCCTGCCGTAGGACCCGCCCTGGGCGCCGCGTCGTCGGTTCCCCGTGCGATCATGTCCCGCTGATGGAAGCAGCCCACTCCCCCTGGCGTCCGCCGCTGATCTGGCGCGTCGCGTTGCTGCTGGCGCGCCTCGTCGTCGGGATGCTGGCCCGGCTGCGGGTCACCGGCGACATACCGGCCCGGCTGCGCGGCGGACCGCTGATCCTGGCCGCCAACCACATCAGCCCGTTCGACCCGATCGTGCTCGCCGCGGCCTGCCGGGCCCGCCGGGTGGCACCCAGGATCATGGCCACCGGCGGGCTGTTCCGGGCCCCGCTGATCGGCGTCGCGATGCGCCGCGCCGGGCACATCCGCGTCGACCGGGGCACCAGCGGCGTACACCGGGCCTTGGACGACGCCGCCGCCGCGGTGGCCGCCGGCGCGCCGATCCTGGTCTACCCGGAGGGACGCATCGGCCTGGACCCGGGCATGTGGCCCGAACGCGGCAAGACCGGCGCCGCCCGTCTCGCCCTGGCCTGCGGTGCGCCCGTCGTGCCGGTCGCCCAGTGGGGATCCCACGAGGTGCTGCCCTACCAGACCCCCAAGGGTCTGCTCGGCGGCATCGTCCGCGCGCTGGTCCGTCGCCCGACGGTCCGGGTGCACTTCGGCGACCCGGTGGAGCTGACCGACCTGACCCTTGGCACGCCGGGCGCGGCCCGACGGGCCACCGACCGGATCATCGACGCGATCACCGACACCCTCGCCCCGCTGCGGCCGGACGAACCCGACCGGCCCCGCCACGTCGACCCCGGCCGTCCGGTCGACCTCGGGCGCGTACACCGGCGTCGTCCCACCGCTGGCTGAGCGCTCGCCGCAAACCCCGGGCGCGCGCCGGGCTGCGTGGGTTTCCCGGGCTCAGGTCGCCTGCTGCACCGCCCGCAACACCTCCGTCACGGCCGAGGCCACCGGTGCCACCGGCGCGGCCAGCGCCGCCAGGCGCTGCAACAGCGCCGTGACCCGGGCCGGCTCCGGAACCGGCCGCGCCAGCTGGACCCGCAGTTCCGCGGCAACCGCCCGAGCCGGCTCCGGCAACTCGTCACGATGCCGGTCGAGGGTCTGCACCAGTTGCGTGATCAGGGCCGGCAGGTCCACCCCCGGTGCGGTGGCCCACAGTCCCCCACCGACGGCGTGTGCTCCCGGTCCCACTGCCTGGTTGCCGACCTGGCTCACCCCACCCGACTGCTGGACACCGAAGTTGATCGAGTTGTCGGACGTGGTCATGACGGCCTCCCGGTGCCGGCTCGACGGCTCGTGCCCTGCGGCGACGGCTGCTCTGTGGTGCTCTGCTGTTCCGCTCGCGCCCCGGCACCGACCGCCTGGTTACCGACGACGCTGAGGCCGCCGGTCTGGATCACACCCTGGTTGAGGATCATCGTCTGCCGGGTGCGGAACTCGGCGGTGTCCACACCCCTGTCCTCCAGGAAGTCGACGATGGCGGCCAGCACGTGCCGCTCGACCACCTTGAGGTGTTTCGCGGCGTCGAGCACCTGGAAGTAGTTGTGGTAGGTGATGCCGGTGGCCAGCTCCCGTACGCCGGCTCGGGCGCCGTAGTCGTAGCCGAGGTCCTCACGGGCCATCCGGCGCGACCGCGCCTGCCGGATCTGGTGACGCACCACCCGGACGCCGTCGCGTACCAGGCGCACCGGCGCGCCGAGGGCGGTACGTACCAACTGCTCGGCGGCGCCGGTGAACAACTGGACGAACTGGCGCACCGGGAGCCACTCGGTCAACCGGTCCACGTCGTGGTACTCGATGCGCGGCGGTTCCAGCAAGGTCCGGGCGCACTCCAGGTAGAGCACCCGACCATCGGTGGAGAAGTGCAGGAACGTGCAGGCCACCACCTCACCGCCCCAGGACGGAACCAGGGCGCACAGGAAGTGCCGGGCGGCGCCCTGCGGCCGGCTGGCCACCGCCCGCAGCCGCTCGTCGGACCAGCGCTGCCGGGGCATCCGGCCGCGGTCGGGCAGCAGCTGCGGATCGTCGCTCAGCAGACCGCCGTGCACGAAGACCCGGTCCTCCAGCACCAGCCCGGCGAGCCGTTCCGGATTCAGCTCCGGATCGCCGGCCGGGTCGAGCCGGATCGCCGCCAGCCGGCGCCGTACATGGTCGATCAGGTCCACCACGGCGAACCGTACGTCGGCGTCGGCGCCCGACGATCCGGACAGCTGCGGCTCGGCCCGGTGGATCGGCAGGGCGAACGACCAGCCGGCCACCGGGGCGCCATGCCCGACGAACGGGGTGTACCCGCTGTAGATCGTCACGTTGCCGTGCTGCGCCGTGTCGACAGCCGCCAGGCGTGCGGCGTAGCGCTGCGGCACCGGGCTGGTGCCGGAGGCCGCAGGTTGGAAGTGCCCGCGCCGTAGCCGCTCCACCAGCAGTTGCCGAGTGCCGAACAGGTGCAGCACGAGGATGAGGTACGCGACCAGGCCGGCCACCAGCGCCAGCCACGGCAGGCCCACCGTCCAGCTGAGCGTGCTCTCCCCCTCGCCGGTGTCGATCCCGACGAACTGCACCAGCAGCCACACCGACACCACTGTGGCCGCCACGAGGGCCAGCACCGAGACGAGTGGACCGAGCGGGCCCTGCCGGTTGGTCCGGGTGAGCGACATGACGATCGCCAGCACCGCCGCTACCAGCAGCGTCCACAGCGGCGCCAGCAGCAGGGCCATACCTCCGGCGATGATCAGGCCGGCGTCGCGACGGATTCGCCGCTGGCGTGCCTCAAGGCAGTGCCGCAGCACGGTGGTCAGGTCGAAGCCGACCGAGGGCGCCACCGCCCGCAGCTCGTCGTCGAAGACCTCGGACAGGGCCGAGTCGGCGAACGTGTCGTCGGTGTGCGCCGCCACGCACAGGTAGCGGGTCGCCTCGCTGGTGGCGTCCGCCGGGCCCTCCGTCGAGGCCTCGGGGGTGCCCTGCCGGATCACCATGTCAGTCGCCTCCCAGACCGGGAACGGCCGGTCGAGACCGGTGCCGCCGTGCCGGCACCGCCGCCAGCAGCAGGCCGACGACGAAGCCGCACAGCAGGGCCCGTACCAGTTCGTTGAGCAGTTCCGCACGAATCTCCGACCCGACGTAGACGCCGCTGTCGACGGCCAGGTGCGCCAGGGCACCGCCAACCGTGGCGAGCGCCGCCGCCAGGACCGTCGCACCGAGCGTGCCGAGGAACCGGTACGCCCCAGGCGGCGTGCCCCCGGCGGCCAGCCTGCGCAGCATCACCAGCACGATCACGACGAACAGCGCCACCTGGGCAGTGCGGGCGAGGTGGTAGCTGGACAGTGTGTCCGGGCCGCCCCACCGCAGCCACGACAGCCCCAGCAGCAGCGCGTCGACCACGGTCGTGACGATGCCGGCCGGGCCGTCGACGCGGGGCAGGTTGACCCTCAGCTCCCGCAGCAGCTCGTCTCCCCAGGGGCTGCCGGCGACCAGCGTGGTGACCAGCAGCGCCCCGAACCCGGTCGGGAGGCCGCGGGTCGCCGGGCGGCGCGGCGGCGCGACGCGTCCGGGCAGCGGATGCACCGGGCGGATGGTCAGCGCCGCCGGCGTCGAGGGCGGGTCGTCGCGTCGCGGTACGGGGTTCGTCCACGCCATCACCCGGGCATCGTCACCGGTGCCGACCAAGCGGGGAAGGTTACTGTCCGGCATCCGGCAGTCACCAACGGGTACCGGTTGTGGCGTGGACGACGAGACGCACCCGGCGTGCCGCCGGCCCGCCACCGCGCGGTCACCCGGGCCAGGCATACTGCGCCGCGTGCCCACGACCGCGCACCCCTACCTCGACGCGCCCGCGCCGCTGGCCTTCGCCCACCGCGGCGGCGCCGCCGACGGCGACGAGAACACCGTGGCGGCCTTCGCCCGAGCGGTCGAACTCGGCTACCGGTACGTCGAGACCGACGTGCACGGCACCGCCGACGGGGTGGCCGTGGTGTTCCACGACGACACCCTGGAACGGGTCACCGGGCAGCGTGGCCGGGTGGGCGCGATGCGCTGGGCGGACCTGGCCAGCGTGCGGGTCGGCGGTTCCGCCGTGGTGCCGCGCCTCGACGAGGTGCTCGACGCGTGGCCGCAGGTGCGGTTCAACATCGACGTCAAGTCCGACGCCGGCGTGACCCCGACGGTGACCACGGTCGACCGGGCCGGCGCCATAGACCGGGTGCTGCTGGCCTCGTTCAGCGACGCCCGGTTGACCCGGCTGCGGGCGCTGACCGGCGGGCGGGTCGCCACCAGTCTCGGGGTACGCGGGGTGGCCCGGCTGCGGTGGGCCTCGTGGACCGGCCGGCCGCTGCGGTTGCCGCCGTCGGTGGTGGCCGCACAGGTGCCGGTGCGCTACGGCCGGGTGCCGGTGGTCGACCGCCGGTTCCTACGGACGGCTCACCGGCTCGGTCTGCAGGTGCACGTCTGGACGATCGACGAACCTGCCGAGATGCACGAGTTACTTGATCTTGGGGTTGATGGCATCATGACCGACCACGTCGGCGTGCTGCGCGACGTCTACCGCAGCCGCGGCCACTGGGCCGCCTGAACACCTGGGCGGAGGACCCCCCATGGCCGAGACGGTCACCCCGGCGGCGCAGGACGCGCCACCGCCCAGGAGCACCCGCCGCGAGCGCACCGGCTGGTACTTCTACGACTGGGCGAACTCGGCCTTCCAGACCACCGTCATCACGGTCTTCCTCGGGCCGTTCCTGACCAGCGTCGCCGAGGTCGCCGCCGGATGCGAACTCGGCGCCGACGAGTGCGTCGGGTACGTGTACCCGCTGGGTATCAAGGTGGCCGCCGGCTCCTACTACCCGTACCTGATCTCGCTGTCGGTGCTGCTGACGGTCTTCGTGCTGCCGGTGATCGGCGCCATCGCCGACCGGTCGCTGCACAAGAAGCGGCTGCTGGCGGCCACCGCGTTCACCGGGGCCGCGGCGACCATCGGGATGCTCTTCGTCACCGGGGACCGGTACCTGCTCGGCGGGGCGCTGTTCGTCATCGCCAACATCAGCTTCGGCGCGGCGATCGTGGTGTACAACTCGTTCCTGCCGCAACTGGGCGGACCGGACGAGCGCGACGCCATCTCCAGCCGGGGTTGGGCGCTGGGCTACCTGGGCGGCGGCCTGCTGCTGGCGTTGAACCTGGTCGCCGTGCAGTCGTTCGACAACGGCACCGCCGAGCGCGACCTGGACATGGCCCGCTGGTCGATCGTCTCGGCCGGGCTGTGGTGGGCGGCGTTCACCCTGGTGCCGCTGCGCTGGCTGCGGGAGCATCCCACCGCCGCCGCGCTGGCCGCCGCCGGCCGCGGCAACGTGCTCACCGACGGGTTCCGGCAACTCGGCCGCACCCTGCGGGAGATCAAGGCGTACCCGCTGACGTTGTTCTTCCTGCTGGCGTTCCTGGTCTACAACGACGGCATCCAGACCGTCATCACCCTGGCCAGCCAGTACGGCACCGAGGAGCTGCGGCTGGGACAGAGCACCCTGATCGTGACGATCCTGCTGGTGCAGTTCCTGGCCTTCGGGGGCGCGTTGGGGCTGGGTGCCCTGGCCGGGCGGATCGGGGCCTGGAAGACGGTCCTGCTCAGCCTGGTGCTCTGGACCGGGGTGATCGTCGCGGCGTTCCGGCTGCCCGCCGAGGCGCCGCTGCCGTTCATGGTGCTCGGCGCGGCCATCGGTCTGGTCCTCGGTGGCAGCCAGGCGCTGAGCCGGTCGCTGTTCAGCCAGCTGATCCCCGCTGGCAAGGAGGGCGAGTACTACGGCTTCTACGAGATCAGCGACAAGGGCACCAGCTGGCTCGGCCCCCTCGCGTTCGGTCTGGTGTTCCAGCTCACCAACTCCTACCGCGTCGGCCTGGTCTCCCTGCTGATCTTCTTCGTGGTCGGGTTCCTGCTGCTGGCGGCGGTGCCGATCCGGCGGGCCATCATCGCCGCCGGCAACACCCCGCCGCGGGTGCTCTGATCCCGGCGGCGATGCGATGATCGACACCCCGGTCGGGGCAACCGCGCGGGCCCGCCTCACCGCGCACTAGGCTGCCGGTCCGTGACGACCGACGACGCCGTACCGACCTGCCTGGCCCGCCCGACCCTGCCCGGTGCGGCCGACAACCCGGCCGGGTGTGTCGCCGCCCGTGGCGTCGACGGACGACCGGCGCACGCCGCCGCGCTGCGGTTCTTCTGGGGGCCGATGGACTGCGGCAAGTCCACGATGGCGTTGCAGATGAACTACAACCATGCCCGGCAGGGACGTCGAGGGCTGGTCACCACCCGCATCGACCGCTCACTCGGCCCGCAGGTGACCACCCGCATCGGGTTGGCCCACGAGGCCGTCGAGGTGACCGACGAGCTGGACCTGCGCACCCTGGTCCGCGACGCCTGGGCCGACGGGGTGCGGGTGGACTACCTGATCTGTGACGAGGCCAGCTTCTACGCCGTCGAGCACGTGGAGCAGATGGCCGACCTGGTCGACAGCTACGACGTCGACGTGTACGCCTTCGGCCTGGCCACCGACTTCCGCTCCAGCATGTTCCCGGCGGCGCGGCGGCTGTTCGAACTGGCCGACTCGGTGGCCCGGATCCAGGTCGAGGTGCTCTGCTGGTGCGGCCGCGAGGGGCTGCTCAACGCCCGCGTCGCCGACGGGCGGGTGGCCCGCGAGGGCGCACAGGTCGTCATCGGCGACACCGCCGACACCGCCGACGTGCGGTACCAGGTGCTCTGCCGCCGGCACCACCGCGCCGGTGACCTCGGTCCCGGCAGCGCCGCCACCGGAACCTGAGCCCGCGCCCCGCATAACGAAACGATCACCGCTGCGAACCTTTCCCCGACCCCGGCCCCTTCTGGTGCATGACGGGAGCACCAACCAGGGGCCGCACCGGCCCGCGAACCGGCGGGGGTACACCACAGATGAGGTTCGCGTTGCGGCGTGCCCGAGCCACCAGGGGTCTGCTGCTGGCCGCCGCCGGGGCGGCGCTGGTGGCCACCGTCGCGCTCACCGGTCTGGCCGCGTACAACCGCGACGTCGTCGACTCCGGCACCCGCAACGTGCTGGCGGCGGCCACCGCCGAGGAACGGTCGGTCCTGGTCCGCGCGTCCGCCGGACGTACCGATGCGGCGCTGCGCGACCGGGACGGCGCGTTGCGGCAGCGGGTCGAAGCCGACCTGGCCGGTCTGCCGGCCCGGGTCAGCGCCGCCGGGTACGCGGCTGGTCGGCAGTTGCGCGGTGACACCGGTGACGCTGTCGCCGACCGCAGCGGAGTCACCTACGCGTCGGTGATGTTCCTCGACGATCTGCCCGCGCACGCCCGGTTGACCTCCGGCACGTGGCCGCGTACCGGGGCCGATCCGGTGCAGACCGCGATCGGCGAGGCCGCCGCGACGACGCTGCGGGTGGGGGTCGGCGACCGCATCCCGATCACCGACGGGCTCACCGGGCGGGTCACCGAGGTCGTCGTGACGGGCGTGTTCAGCCCCGTGGACCCGGACGCCGCGTACTGGCGGCTGGCGCCGGAGACGAGCACCGGTTCGCTGTCGCAGGCGGCCACCTACGGCCCGATGACGGTGTCCCGGGACGACTTCGCCACCCACTTCCTGGCCAACGCCTCCGCCGGCTGGCTTGTCGAACCCGACCTGACCGGGATCGGTCCGACCGCCCTGGACCGGCTCGCCGACGCCGCCGCCCGCATCACCACGAGCAGTTCGGCCGACGCCGGCCTCGGTGACTCCGCGGTGGTCAGCGGTGACCTGGTGGACCTGGTGCAACGACTGCGCCAGGCCACCCTCGTCGGCCGGTCCGCCCTGGTCACGCCGATGCTGCTGGTGGTGGTGCTCGGCGGGTACGCGCTGCTGCTCGTGGCGATCCTGCTCACCGAGCACCGCCGGGGTGAGACCGCGCTGCTGCGGGCCCGGGGCGCCGCCCGTTGGCAGGTGGCCGGGCTGACCGCAAGGGAGGCCACCCTGGTCGTGCTGCCGGCCGTGGTCCTCGCCCCACCGCTCGTCGTGGAGTTGCTCGGGCTGGCCGACCGGCTGCCCGGACTCGCCGCCGTCTCACTACGACCGGACCGGGCGGACCCGACGGTGTGGCTGGTGGCCGGGCTCGCGGCCGCCGGCTGCGCGGCCGCGATGATCGGCCCGAGTCTGCGCCGCGGCGGCAGTTACGTCGCTGACCTGGCCAGCCGGTCCCGACCGAGCCGGCGAGGCATGGTGCAGCGGGCCGGCCTGGACGTCCTGCTCGTCGGCCTGGCCCTGCTCAGCTGGTACCAGTTGAGCAGATACTCGTCCCCGCTGTCCCGCTCCCGGGGCGGTGAGCTGGGCGTCGATCCGCTGCTGGCGGCCGCGCCGACGCTCGGTGTGCTGGCCGGGGCGGTGCTCGCACTGCGGCTGCTGCCGCCGCTGGTGCGGCTGACGGAACGCTGGGTGGACCGCCGGCCGTGGACCGCCGTGATGCTCGGCACCTGGCAGGCCGGCCGGCGCCCGCACGCCGGGCCGGTGCTGCTGCTCGCCCTCGCCGTGGCGGTCGGCACCCTGGCCTGGTCCCTCGCCGGGACAGCGCAACGGTCCCTCGACGACCAGGCCGCCCACCGGGTCGGCGCCGACCTGCGGCTGACCGAGACCACCGGTGCCGCCCCGGACGGCCGCGCCGAGCAGCTCGCCGACCTGCCGGGTACCCGGGCGGTCCTGCCCGCCTGGCGGGAGCCGGTGCGGCTCGGCGCCGGCGCCGAGCCGGCGACCATGATGGCGGTGGACGCCGGTGCCGCGGACGGGGTGTTGCGGTTGCGGTCCGACCTGGCCGGCGGATCCACCGGTCGGCTGCTCGGCGGCCTCGCGGAAGCGCGGGTGCCGGCACCGGCGACGGTGTTGCCGACCGGCACCCGGCGACTGACCGGTCAGCTGCGTACCCGGGGCGTCGTCGACGTCGGCACGGGTGGGCCCATCCGCCATGAGGTCGTGCTCAGCGACGCCCGGGGCGAACACCGCCGGGTGGTCCTGGGCTCGACCGGCTGGGACGGTCAGCCGCTACGGTTCTCCGTCGAACTGCCGGCCGGCGACGGGCCGTGGCGGCTGGCCGGCTTCACCACCGATACCCGCGGTGGCCCCCGGCTGAGCCTCGACTGGCGGTTGTCGGACCTGCGGGCCAGCCCGGACACCAGCACCGGCACCCCGGTCGATCTGGGCGCGGACGGACCGTGGCAGGTGGTCGACCGCGCGGGAACCGCCACCGCGTCCACCGGCTCCGGTGCCACCCTGTCCGGCCGCTACGCACGTGACATGCCGGTGAGCTGGAATGCCCCGGACACGCCGGTGCAGCTGGCCGTCACCCGGCCGGCCGGAACGAACCCGGTGCCGGTGGTCGCCACCGCGGCGGCGCTGGACACGCTGCACGTCGACGTCGGGGCGCAGACCAGGCTGTTCCTGGGCGGCGCCGAGGTCGATGTCGTCATGGTCGACCGGGCCACGGCTCTGCCCGGTGACGTCGAGGACGCCGCGTTGCTTGTCGACCTGCCGTCGTTGCGTACCCGGCTGTTCCACGAACACGGCATCGTCCGCTCACCGCAGGAGTGGTGGGTGGCCGCCCAGCCCGAGGCGGCGGCGCAGGTGGCCGGGGCAGCCGCCGCGCTCGACGGTCTGACCGTGCTGGATCGCCGGGACGTCGCCGACCAGTTGGCTCGCGACCCGTTCGGCGTGGGCGCCCGCGGTGCCCTCTTCGTCGCCGCCCTCGCGGCGGTGCTGCTGGCCGCGGTGGGGGTGGCCGTGGACGTCAGTGCCACGGCGCGGCGCCGGGCCGGGGAACTGGCCGTGCTGCACACCCTCGGCGCGGGTCACCGCCTGGTGGCCCGGTCGCTGCTGGCCGAGCAGTCGTTCCTCGCCGGCCAGGGTGTGCTGGTGGGGTTGGCCGTGGGCGTCGGTGTGGCGGCGACGATGGCCCCGCTCGTCATCCTCACCCCGTCGGCGGACCGCCCCGATCCGCCGCCGCTGCTGAGCGTCGACTGGGTGCCGGTGCTGGGTACCGGCATCGGACTGCTGGCGCTGGCCCTGGCGTTCAGCGCCGCGGTGTCGGTGAGCGTGCGGCGACGACTCACCGCCGCGCACCTACGTGCCGGGGAGGCCCAGTGAGCGCGAGGAGTGCAGCGCAGCGGAGCCCCGCAGTCGCGAACGAAAGGCGAGCACCGTGAGCGCGAGGAGTGAGCTTGCGAGCCCCGCAGTCGCGAACGAAAGGCGAGCACCGTGAGCGCGAGGAGTGAGCTTGCGAGCCCCGCAGTCGCGAACGAAAGGCGAGCACCGTGAGCGCGAGGCGGATCCGGGCGTACGGCGGTCAGGTGGGCCTGTTGGCGGTGCTGGGGTTGGTGGCGGCGCTGCTGCTGACCGCCGCGCCCCGGCTGACCGGGGAGTACGCCGACCGGGGGTTGCGCGCGGACGTGGCCCGGCTGCCGCACCTGGTGCGGGACGTGTCGCTGGCCGGGCCGCGACCCGCGCCGGCCGCGGCCGGGCAGGCCGATCTGGGCCGCTACGCGGCCGAGTTGCCGCAGCCGCTGCCGAGCCTGGTGCAGCGTCGGTGGTACGCGGCGTCGTTGGACGAGGAGCACCTGTTCGCCGTCGGCGACGAACCGCCGATGGACGGTGGTGCCCGCAAGATGTTCGGCCTGCGCGCCCAGACCGGCGTCGCGGAGGCGGCCGAGCTGACCGCCGGACGCTGGCCCCGCACCCGCCCGGGCGGCCCGGCGGAGGTGGTGGTGTCGGGGGCGGTGGCCGAGACGCTGTCCCTGCGCGCCGGTCAGCGGCTGCGGTTCGCCGGACGCGACGGTCAGGCGGATGCGCGCATCGTCGGGGTGTTCGAGCCGCGCGACGCCGGTGACCCGGTCTGGGACGATCTGGGCTACGCGCTGGAGCCGGTGGTCCCGGTGCTGGACGGCGAGCCGTACGTCGTGGCGGGGGTGACCGACTGGGTCGGCGTGGACGTCGTCGCCGCCGGCAGTGGGGTCGCCGCGGTCAGCGGTTGGCGGTACCGCCTCGACGAGCGGCGGCTGAACGCGGCGACGCTGGAGTCGGTGACGGCGGCGGTGGCGGAGGCCCGCCGCATGTCGTGGAGTTCGGGTGCGACGGTGCAGACGTCGCTGGACGGCGCGCTGTCGCGGTTCGCGGGGCAGTTGCGCGCCGTGCAGGCCCTGCTCGCGGTGGTGCAGGCGGGGCTGGTCGCCAGCCTGCTCGGGCTGATCGTGCTGGCGGCGCGGTTGACGGTGCTGCGGCGACGTGACGAGTTCGCCCTGCTGCGGGCCCGGGGTGCCGCCCTGAGCGCCGTCGGGCTGCGGGCCCTGGCCGAGTCCGCGCCGGTGCAGCCGTTGGCGGTGCTCGTCGGTTGGCTCGTCGGCAGCCGGGTGCCGGGTCGCGACGATGGGTTCCCCTGGGCGGTGCTGGCGTTGGCGGTGCTCACCACCGCGGTGGTGCCGGTGTTGGCGATGCACTCGCAGCGGCGGGTCGGGGTCGTCAGGGGGCGTGCCGATGTGGCGTTTCGTCGTCCGTCGGCGCGGCGGCTGACCGTCGAGGCGGGTGTGCTGGTGCTGGCCACGCTCGGGGTGGTGCTGCTGCGCCGTCGTGGTCTCGACCCGGGTGCCGGTGTCGACGCGTACCTCAGTTCGGTGCCGGTGCTGGTGGCGGTCGCCGCCGCGCTGGTGGCGGTGCGGCTGGTGCCGTGGCCGCTGCGGGCGGCCGGCAGGTTGGCCGCGCGGGCCCGGGGCGCGGTGCTGTTCCTCGGTGTGGCCCGCGCCGGACGGGGTGCGCCGGTGGCGTTGGGTCCGCTGGCGGTGCTGATCGTCGCGGTCAGCACCGGGGTGTTCGGCGGGGTGGTCACCTCCACCGTCGCGGCGGCCCGGGACCGGGCGGCCACGTTGACGGTGCCGGCGGACGCCTGGCTGTCCGGGTACACCTTCTCCCCCGACGCGCAGGACGCATTGTCGAGGGTGTCCGGGGTGACGGCGGTGGCTCGGGTGTGGGTGGCCTCGAATCGGCGGCTGGTGCCGGAGGCGGGGTCGCCGTCGCGGCAGATCGGCACGGCCCGGGTGCTGGTGGTGGACGGCCCGGCGTTCGCGCAGGTGGTGGCGCGCAGCGGTGTCGAGGTGGACGTGCCGGCGGCCCTGCGGGCTGCCGCGCGGGGTGACGGGCCGGTGCCGGCGGTGGTGTCGTCGCAGGTGGCCACGCAGGTCGGTGACCAGGCTGCGGTGGACGTGCAGGGCAGGTTGTACGAGTTCCGGGTCGCCGAGGTGGTCGAGGCCTTCCCGGGTGTGGGGTTGGGCACCGAGCGGTTCGTGGTGCTGCCGTGGCAGGCGCTGCCGGAGTACGAGTACACGCCGATCATCCCGAACCGGTATCTGGTGGCCGGTGACGACATCGACGAGGCGGACCTGTTGGGGGTGGCCGACGACGCGCAGCGGCGGCGGCAGTCCGCGGTGCTCGGCGTGGAGGTGACGCGGACGCAGGTGCCGGCGTCGTTGCAGACGTGGCGGGGGTACCGCGAGGACCTTGACCGCACCGGCGCCAACGACGTGCTGACCCTGGCGTTCACCGCCGGCGCGGCCGGCGGCATCGCGCTGGCGGTGCTGGCCGTCGGGTTCGCGGTGGTCGCCGACGCTGCCGGGCGAGGCCGGATGCTGTCCCGGTTGCGCACCCTGGGCCTGTCCGCCGGCCGTGGCCGGCGGCTGCTGGTGTACGAGTTGGTGCCGCTGGTCCTGGTCGCGGCGCTGACCGGGGCGGCGGTGGGTGCGGCCCTGCCCCGGATCCTGGGGCCGACGCTCGGGCTGTCCGCGTTCGTGCCCGGCGTGCCGGTGCGCGATCACCTGGATCCGTTGGTGCTGGCCTCGGTGCTGGGTCTGGTGGTCCTGGGCCTGGTGACCGGGCTGGTGGTGGAGAACCTGATGAACCGGCGGATGCGCCTCGGTGAGGTGCTGCGGCTGGGAGAGGAGAACCCGTGACGATGGTGTCTGATGGTCCGGACCTGGCGACGCTGCAACGACGGGCGGCGGAGCGGGCCGCCGCGCGGGCCGGTGGCGCCGACCGGCTGCGTGGGCACATCGTCTGCGACGGGCTGGTACGCATCTTCACCAGCGAGGGGGTGGAGGTCGTCGCGTTGCAGGGCCTCGATCTGGTCGTGGACCGTGGTGAGCTGATCGCCATCGTGGGGGCGTCCGGTTCCGGCAAGTCGACGGTGCTGAACATCCTGTCCGGGTTGGACACACCGACCGCGGGCATCGCCCGGGTGGCCGGGTTCGACCTGCTGACCATGTCGGCGGCCAAGCGGCTGCGCTACCGGCGGCACACCGTCGGGTTCGTGTGGCAGCAGACCGCACGCAACCTGCTGCCGTACCTGACCGCCCGGGAGAACGTGGAGTTGCCGATGCGGCTGGCGCGTCGGGGTGGGCGGACCGCGCGGCGGCGGGCGGTGGAGTTGCTGGAGATGGTCGGCGTCGGCTACTGCGCGGACCGTCGGCCGGGGCAGATGAGCGGCGGCGAGCAGCAGCGCTGTGCCGTCGCGGTGGCGGTGGCCAACGACCCGGAGGTGCTCTTCGCCGACGAGCCGACCGGTGAGCTGGACGAGGCGACGGCCGGGGAGGTCTTCGCCGCGCTGCGCACCATCAACGCCGAGCTGGGGGTGACCGTGGTGGTGGTGACCCATGACCCGCAGGTCGCCTCGCAGGTGCGCCGTACCGTGTCGATCCGCGACGGCCGCACCGCCTCGGAGGTGCACCGCACCGCGCGGGTCGGCGCCGACGGCGTCGAGGAGTTGGTGACCGAGGAGTACGCGGTGCTGGACCGGGCCGGGCGGATGCAGTTGCCGGCGGGTTTCGTCGACGCGTTGGCGTTGCGCGACCGGGTGCGGTTGACCCTGGAGCCGGACCACGTGCAGGTCCGTCCCGGTGACGGAAGGAGTGCGCGGTGAGCGAGCAGGAGCTGATCCGGGTCGAGGGGCTCAGCCGCGACTACGGCGGTGGTGACCGGGTCGTCCACGCGTTGCGGGAGGTGTCGTTTCGTGCCGGTCGCGGTGAGCTGGTCGCGGTGCGGGGCCGGTCCGGGGCGGGCAAGACCACGTTGCTGAACCTGATCGGTGGCCTGGACCGGCCCACCTCGGGGCGGGTGTGGGTGGCCGGGCAGGAGGTGACGGCGGCCAGCGAGAGGGAGCTGCTGCGGCTGCGTCGGGACACCATCGGGTTCGTGTTCCAGTCCTTCGGACTGGTGCCGATCCTGTCCGCGGCGGAGAACGTGGGGGTGCCGATGCGGCTGGCGAAGGTGCCGGCGGCGGATCGTGAGCAGCGCGTGTCGGTGCTGCTGGAACTGGTCGGGTTGGGTGGGCACGCCGCGCAGCGGCCGTACGAGATGTCCGGCGGGCAGCAGCAGCGCGTGGCGATCGCCCGGTCGTTGGCCAACGACCCGGCGCTGCTGATCGCCGACGAGCCGACCGGCCAGTTGGATTCGGAGACCGGCCGGGCGGTGTTGGACCTGCTGCGGGCGGTGGTGCGTGCCCGGGGGATGACGGCCCTGGTCGCCACGCACGACCCGACGCTCGTGGAGTTGGCCGACCGGGTGTTGGTGCTGCGTGACGGCCGGCTCGTCGAGGCGGCCGAGCCGGTCCCGGCGTGACTGCGGTGGCCGGGTCAGTACGGGTCGCCGCAGACGCGCCAGCCACCGTCCTCCCGTACCACCGACAGGTTCCGTTGTTCGGTGCTGCCGCTGTCGCGGGTCAGCAGCACGGTGACCTTGCCGTGGGGTCGGCCGCCGCGGGTGGCCACGGACACGTCCACGATCTCGTAGTCGCGCACCACCGGCGGGGTGCGTACCCAGCTGGCGAAACCGAGTTCGCTCCACCGGGTACGCGCGTCGTCGCAGAGCCGCTCGTAGGCGCTGCCGGTGTCGCCCGTGGTGACTTCGCGCAGGAATCCCTCGGCGGTCTGGCGCACCGGGGCGGCGGCCTGGGTGACCAGTTGCAGGTTCCAGGCGCCCAGGCCGGCGACCCCGACACAGCACAGCGCCGTCCCGGCTGCGGCGACGACGAGGCCGACCCGCATCGGATGGCGTCGCCGGGCCGGTCTGCTCCACGGCTGCGCAGCGCCCACACCACTCGACGGTAGAGAATCGGCCGCCGCGGCGGGCGGAAAAGCAGACGTGGCCGGGCGGGGCGGCTACCGCGTCCCGCCCGGCCACGCCCGGGGTAGGTCGTCGATCAGGGCTTGATCTCCTTGCGGCCGTTGCCGGTCGCACTGATGGTGACCCGGCGGGGCTTGGCCCGCTCGGCCACCGGGATCCGCAGCGTCAACACGCCGTTGTCGTAGCCTGCTTCGAGCTTGTCGGTGTCGAGGGTGTCGCCGAGGAACAGCTGGCGGCTGAAGACGCCCATCGGGCGCTCGGCGGCGACGAGTTCGACGTTGTCGCCGGCGGGACGGCGCCGCTCGGCGCGCACGGTCAGCACGTTGCGCTGCACCGTGCAGTCGATGCTCTCCGGGTCGACTCCGGGCAGGTCGAAGGCGGCGTAGAAGAAGTCGCCGTCGCGGTAGGCGTCCATGTGCATGACGGCCGGGCGGCTGGTGCTGCCGAAGAACTGCTCGGCGAGCCGGTCGATCTCACGGAACGGGTCGGTGCGCATCAGCATCGTGTGCCTCCTCGGTTCTCCTGGCCGAAGGTCCCTAGTTGAGTCCATCCGACTCAACTTCCACTTCCTTATTTAACGCGCTCCGCGCCCGCCGTCAAGTCGTCCGGCGCGTGGTCAGTGACCGCGCTTCGGCAGCAGGGCGGCCAGGGCGGCCGGCACCGCCAGATGCATCAGACCAAGAGTGATCTTGGCACCGCCGGTGGCGTCGACCTGGAACAACGGCACGAACGACAGCAGCGTCACCACCGCCGCCAGACTGATCCAGATGGTGGTGGCCCGTCGCCCGGCGAACCGCTCCAGCATGGCCAGCGCCGCCCAGCCCAGCAGGGCCGACCCGAGGGAGACGACGACGACCGGAACGAGGTTGACCACCACCTCGGGTTGCCCCGGGCTGCGGACCGCGTAGTCGACACCGCCGAGCGCGCCGACGAGCCAGATCGCGACGCAGGCCGCGACGGCCGCCAGCACGCCGAGGGCCCGACGGCGGAGGGGGGTGGCGGTGCTGACGGGATGCGCGGCGGCGCTGCTCATGAACCACTCCTCGAAGCAGGGGGTATCTGAACAGCGACCGCATCAGATAGTCCCGCACGGGACTATCTGATGCGGGACGGAATGGTGCGGACTCCCGATCGTGGGACCGTCAGCAGACTGAGCCGGCCACTCCGGACGTGCGGGCACCGGAGAGCCGCTCGTCCACCAGCCGCCGGATGGCCCGGAGGAACACCTCGCGATCGGCCTCTGGCAGTGTCGCGAGCACATCCGTTTCGAGGCGGGCGGCGATCTGCCGGGCCTGGTCGAGCACCCGCTCCCCCTGCGGCGTCACCTCGACCAGCCGGGCCCGGCGATCGCTCGGCGCGGGCACGCGTCGGGCCAGGCCGCTGGCCTCCAACTGGTCCAGGGTCACCACCATGGTGGTCTTGTCCACGCCGCACAACTCGCCGATCTGGCGCTGGGTCAGGTCACCGCCGCGGGCGCGTAGTAGCACCCCGTACGCCCTGGGCGAGATCCCCAATTCGGCCATGCCGGCGGCGTGCTCCGCGCGCAGCGCGTGACTGGCCCAGCTGAGCAGGAACATCAGGTCCGACGGGCGACCCGGCGACGGGGATTCCATACACCGAGGCTAACAAGATCCTCCGGAGCGGGATCATCACCGGCTCGGCAGCCGGCGAGCGGTATCCGACCTGGTGGCAGCCGCTGCTGCGAGCGTCGCACGGGTAGGGCGTCGGTGGGCCGACAACCGGGGACACCGGAGTGCGTCACCGCGGGTGACCAGCGGGCGCGCGGACGGCCACGACGGGCGCGGGGTGCGGGTTAAGGTGCTGCGATGGGTACCCACTCCGCCGCGGTCGAGGCGCTCAAGACCGACCCACGCACCGCCTCGCTGCGCCGATCGTTAGAGGTCTACTACGGCAACCCGGACCGGGACGCGGCGATGGACGCCTTCTACGCCCGCTTCGTCGGCCCCGGCGACCTGGTCTTCGACATCGGTTCGCATGTCGGGGACCACATCGGCAGCTTCCGTCGGCTCGGTGCCCGGGTCATCGCCGTCGAGCCGCAACCGCTGTGCCTGCGGGCGTTGCGGGCCATCTACGCCGACGACGACCAGGTCACGCTGATCGAGGCGGCCTGCGGTGCCCAGGCCGGTCGGATCGGTTTCCTGGTCAACTCGGCCAATCCCACCGTCTCCACCGCCTCCACCGACTTCGTCGCGGCCGCCGCCGGGGCCGGCGGTTGGGAGGGCCAGGTATGGGACGGCCAGATCGAGGTGCCGGTGACCACCGTCGACACGCTGATCGCCGAACACGGCACGCCCAACTTCGTCAAGATCGACGTGGAGGGTTTCGAGGACGCCGTGCTCGCCGGCCTGAGCCATCCCCTGCCCGCCCTGTCCTTCGAGTTCACCACGATCGGACGGGCGGTCGCGGTCCGCTGCCTGGACCGGCTCGCCGCCCTCGGCTTCGCCGGCTTCGACGTGGCCCTCGGCGACGACAAGTCGCTGACGCTGGGGCGTTGGGTCGATGCCGAGGAGATGGCCGCGCACCTGCTCGCGCTGCCCCACGAGGCCAACTCCGGCGACGTGTACTGCGTGCGCACGACGCGCGGTTGATTCCACCACTCAGCCGCGGCGGCGGGCCCGCGCCGCCCAGATGGCGTACGCCGGATCCCGGTCCAGGTTGTGCCGGTCCCGGTCGTAGCGCCGGGTGGTACGCGGATCGGCGTGGCCCATCGCGTCCTGCACGTCCTCCAGCGGCACCCCCTCGGAGCGCGCGGTGGTGGCGAAGGCGTGCCGCAGCGAGTGCGGCGACAGCCGGGCCCACGCGGCGATCCCGGCGACACGGGCGAGCCGCCGGACCAACCGGAACACCGAGTGCCGGTCGAGGCGGGCACCGCTGGCGGTGACCAGCAGCGGACCGGTCAGCTCCGCCACCGGCACCCGCTGGACGGCGGCCCGCTCGGCCAGGTACGCGTCGACGGCGTACGCCGTGCCCGGGGTCAACGCCCGGCGGCGTGCCCGCCCGCCCTTGCCGACGAAGCGCACGCTGCGGTGCCCCCGCTCGGCGCCCAGGTCGTCCAGGTTCAGCGAGACCAGTTCCCCCACCCGCAGTCCCAGATCGGCCAGCAGCGCGACGGCGGCCCGGTTGCGGGCGGCGGTCGGCCCCGTCTCGGCCTCGGCCGCCGAGAGCAACGCGTCCACCTCGTCCGGGGCCAGACCGACCGTGCCGGAATGGTCCCGGTCGACCCGTGGCCGGTCGGCCCCGGCCACCGGGTTCAGCTCCACCGCCCGCAGTTTGACCAGGAAGTCGTACCAGCTCGACAGCGCGGACAGCTTCCGGGCCACCGTCGCCGGGGTCAACGGACGGCCGGTCCGGGCGGAGACGGTGTTCTCCAACGCCCGCCCGTACTCGTTGACGTGCAGGAAGTTCGCCCGCAGCGGGTCCAGTCGCCGGGCGGCACACCAGGCCAGCCAGCCGGCGACGTCCCGGCGGTACGCGTCACGGGTGTGCTCGCTCAACCGTCGGTTGCGCAACCATGCGTCGGTGACGGCCATCGGTCCGTCGGGCAGGGCCGGATAGGCCGACGGGCGGTACTGCACCGGAGTGTCGTGCGGACGCATGTGAAAAATGCTCTCAGTCCTGGTGTGGGTAGACGATCAGGCGCGCCGACACATCATGATCGGCAGGACGGTACATCGCGTCGCACCCGACCCCTACGCTGGCCCGGTGCTGTCTCAGGTCACCGGTCTGTCCCGACACTTCACCGAGGACACCCTGCGGGCGTATCTGCTCGCCCGCTCGACACGGGCCGACAACGGATGCCTGATCGTGCGCGGATACGGCAGCCGGCGCGGCGGGTACCAGAAGCTCGCCGGACGGGCCTGGGCACACATCGCGGCGTACGTGGTGTTCGTCGGCGGCTACGACCCCACCCTGGAAGTCCACCACGACTGCGGCGCGCCGGACTGCATCGAGCCGACCCATCTGCGCCAGCTCAGCCATGCGGACAACTGCCGGGCACGGACCCAACGTCCACGCTGCCGCAACGGGCACGAGCGGGAGACCGATCCGGCGACGGGGCGCCTCCGGCGGGTCTGCCGGACCTGCAACCGCCTGGCGCAGCAACGCTGGCGCGAGCGCCAGGCGGCCGAGGTGGCGCGGGCCCGCGCGGCGTACGGGCGACCTTCCTGCTGACCCGGCCGTCTGCGCCGCCCGCTGGGGCGGTGACGGCCGCGCGTGTATTCCGTGGCCGGGCGGGTCGAGTGGACCCCGCCCGGCCACCCGCGTCAGTCCCCGGCCGTCACGGTGAAGGTGAACCCGGTACTCCGCGGACGACGCAACGGAATGTCGCACTTGATCCGACGCAGTACCTCGCCCCTGCTGAGGCCGAGCCCGTACGCGATGAGCCGTTCCGGACGCACCGGTACCGGATCGTCGAAGACGACCGCCACCTGGACCGGCCACGTCTGGTCGGGCCACTCCGACGGGGTGACCAGCCGCCAGGCCCCCGTCCAGTCGAGAGCGAAGCGGTTGCGGCGGGCGAGCTGCGGATCGAGCAGCCGCGACGCCACCAGCGCCGGATCGTTGAGGCGGTATCCGCGCAACTCGGCCGGATCGAAGGATCTGACCGGGGTGCGTTCGTGCACGGTGAGTTTGCTGGTCCGGTCGCAGGACACGCAGCGGACCAGCAGCCACACGTCCAGCAACTTGTGGTTGGCGTTGACGCGGAACCTGCCCGCGCCGGTGGTGGCCGACTCCGACCGGCAGTCGACACATCGCAGCGACAGCAGCGGCAGCCTGGTCCGACGGACGACCCAGGGCAGCACGATATGAGGTTGTGAAGACACGATTGCTCCGAAAGACCTGACACGAGGCCGAATGAGCGCGGCCTCAAACGCGGTACGACCGGGCGCACAGACGCAGCCCGGCAGAGCCGACGGAAGCGTCGGCCACCAGTGAGCGGTTAATGTCAGGTCTAGAGAGCAGGCGGGGTCACGCGGTTGTCCTCTGCCACGCTGCCAGGGGTCGTCGGCAACCTATGGCAGCGGCGGGAAGGGCTCAAACGGATTTCCATCGGCTCCGCTCGAACGGCTGCTCGGACCGCTGGTAGCTGTTCGCTGGCGTGTTGTCCGTGGTTGCTCAGCCGTTCGTGGCGGTGAGCCGGCGGTAGCGGCCGGGTGGGCGACCGTGGGCGCGGGTGAAGGCGCGGCTGAAGGCGAATTCGGAGGTGTAGCCGACCTGGTGGGCGATGGCCGCGACCGGGAGGGCGGTGTCACGTAGCTTGCGGGCTGCGAGGTTGAGGCGCCACCGGGTCAGGTAGGTCAGTGGGGGTTCACCGACCTGGCGGGTGAACCGTCGGGCGAGAGTGGCTCGGGAGACGTTGACGGTTGCGGCGAGGGTGTCGAGTGTCCAATCGTGGCCGGGTCGTTCGTGCAGGACGGCCAGTACGTGTGCCGTGAGCGGATCGCGAAGTCCGCGCAGCCAGGAGGCGCTCGTGGTGCCATCGTCGGTGTCGAGCCAGGTCCGGACGACGTGGATCAGCAGCAGGTCGAGCAGGCGTACGGCGGCGGTGGCGGAGCCGGTGGCGGCACCGCTGCGGGTCTCGTGGGCCAACAGGTCCAGGACGGAGCGCAGCCATGGTCCGCTCTCGGGTTGCGCGGTGGCCACGTGCAGCACCGGTGGCAGCAGGCTCAGCACCGGATGGGCGATGTCGGTCTGGTAGCTGTAACCCGCGCAGAGGATCCGGGTTCGCGCGCCGGGCCCATCGAGCACCAACTCGCCGTCAGGGCTGATGAGGCTGCGTTTGAGGTCCTCGTCGAACCGGCGTGTCGGCAGGGCCGGATCGGTGGCCAACTGGTGCCGCGCCCCGGCGGGCAGCAGCACGAGGTCACCCGGGGCCAGGTGACGGGGCGGTGCGCTGTCAGTGGTGAGCCAACAGGTCCCCGCAATCACGGCGTGGAACGAGGCACCCCGGCGGGCCGGCAGCTCGATGGCCCAGGGAGCTCGTGCGTCGAAGGTGGCCATCAGGCTCGCGTCGACCCGGGCCATCGCCAGCACGTCACCGAGAACGTCCATCCCCACAAGGTAGGACGGCGAGGCGCACACCGGCAGGCGAGGTGAGCGTGGCGGACAAACAACTGAGCGGCGCGGGCATTCATAACCTCACCGGTGAGCGGCAGAGTGATTGGCATGAAGATCATCGGAAGCACTGCTACCACCGAAGGAGCAGCATGAGAATCGCCGTACTGGGACTCGGCGCGATGGGCTCGCGGATGGCCCGCAGGTTGCTGGCCACGGGCGAACACCAGGTCAGGGTGTGGAACCGCACGGCCGAGGCGGCACAGCCGCTGGTCGAGGCCGGCGCCACCGCAGCGGCGACCCCGGCAGCCGCTGCGGTGCAGAGCGACCTCGTGCTCAGCATGGTGCGCGACGACGACGCCGGCCGTGCGGTCTGGCTGACCCCGGGCACCGGCGCGCTGGCAGCCATGGCACCCGGCACCATCGCCGTCGACTGTTCCACCGTGACCCCGGCCTTCTCCGACCAACTCGCCGAGCGGTGCGTCCAGTGCGGTGTGGAGTTTCTCGACGCACCGGTGTTGGGCTCACGTCCCCAGGCCGATTCCGGCGCACTGATCTTTCTCGTCGGCGGGGATCCGGCGGTTGGCCGCCGGATCGAGCCGGTGCTGCGGCAGATCGGCGGCGCCGTGCACCACATGGGACCCGCCGGGACCGGCGCCCGGATGAAGCTGCTCGTCAACTCGCTGTTCGCCGTGCAGGTCGCCGCCGTTGCCGAGCTTCTCAGCGCACTGCACGGCACGAACCTGGAGGCGGCCCGCGCCGTCGAGGTGCTCGCCGCCACCCCGGTGGCGAGCCCGGCAGCCGCCACCGCCGCCACCGCCATGCTGGGCCGTGCCTTTCCGGCGGCCTTTCCGATCGATCTGGTCGCCAAGGACCTGCGGTACGCCGTCGCGGACGCGGCCTCACGTCAGGCCACCGTCGTCCTGACCAATGCCACCGCCGACACCTTCCAGCGGGCGATCAGCAAAGGCCACGGCCAGGACAACATCACCGGGGTCGTCCAGCTCTTCCGCACCGCCACAGCCACCTGACGACACCAGCTTGAATCCTTACGCATCTTAACAGTCATTATGATGTGCGCACGTTATGTCCGATTGGTGGACGATAATTAGAGTGTTTTTGTAAACGGTAATTCGATAATTCGATGAAGGTCGCCGACACGAAACCCGTGCGATCTACCGGGCGAAGATCGAGCCCGAGCTGAAACCGGTTCAGCGAGCTGGCGATGCGTGGCGCGGCGAGAAACGCGGGCCGAGCCGACCGGTGCCCGGTGTCAGGGTCGGGCGAGGGTGGCGACGAGCGCCGCACGCGGGTTGACCAACCACTGCCCGGCGACGTGCACGGTGGGAACGGTTTCGTTGCCGTCGGCCACCGCCCGCACCGCTGCCGCCGCGGCCGGATCTGCCCAGATGTCGACCTCGGTGAAGGCCAGCTTGCGCCGCTTGAGGCCGCGGCGCAGCAGGTAGCAGTAGGGGCAGCCAGGCCGGCTATAGACGGTGATCGGCAACTGCTCCCCGGGGGCGGTGTTCATGGGCGGTCCCGTCCGGTCTCGGCGAATCGGTCGGCTCGCCGGTGGTCGACCTGCACAGCGGACTTGCCGAGCAGGACGCGCAGCGTTGCCATCACGTGGCCCGGCGACGGAACCAGGAACGCCGACGTGGCGCCGGCGACTGGGCGGCGGGTGTCGACGGTGCGGCCTTGCGCCGCTCGTCCTGCCACCGGCGCACCACCGCGTCGGCGTCCACCGGACGCACCACGACCCGTGGGCCGGACGGGTTACGCAGCCAGGCCAGCACCTCGGCGTTGAGATCGGCCACGACCGCCCGCACCGCCTGCTCGGTGGGCAGATCCCGGACCTCGTCGGGTAGTTGCTCGATGCGCCGACGCAGCAGCAGCGGGGTGGGCAGCAACAGGTTGGTCGGAACCTGTTCGCGCTCCAGGAAACTCTTGATCCACCAGGACTCGTCGTAGGGCAGACCCCGACCGGCGATCGGCTTGCCCGCACCGGGCAGATTGTCGAACTCGCCGCGCTCCTGCGCCGCCCGGATCTGCGCCTCGACCGACGCCTCCCACCGCATCTCCACCCTCGCCACCTCCCCGGACAACCGTAACGTGACCACCGTCTCCCGATGGGGCAGCGTCACGGGCCCGGCCGGCATTCCCCGGTGCCCTAGGCTCAGGTTCACGGTGGGACGGGGGTCACGGACATGGTCGGTACGGCCGCAATTGTGGGCATCGCGTTGGTCGCTCTCGGGATGGTGCTGACGCCAGGGCCGAACATGGTCTACCTGGTGTCGCGGTCGGTGACCCAGGGCCGACGAGCCGGGCTGATCTCGCTGCTCGGGGTCGCCGCCGGCTTCGCGGTCTACCTGGGTGCGGCGGTCGCCGGCATCGCCACCGTGTTCGTGCTGGTACCGGCGCTGTACACGGCGGTCAAGCTGGCCGGCGCGGCGTACCTGCTGTGGCTGGCGTGGCAGGCGTTGCGCCCGGGCGGGCAGTCGCCGTTCAACCCGGCGCCGCTGCCACCGGATCCGGCCCGCCGCCTGTTCACCATGGGTCTGGTCACCAACCTGCTCAACCCGAAGATCGCCATCCTGTACGTGTCGCTGCTGCCGCAGTTCATCGACCCGGCACGCGGCAACGTCGCCGGGCAGAGCCTGCTGCTCGGTCTGACCCAGATCGCCGTGGCGCTGACGGTGAACACGTTGATCGTGCTCACCGCCGGTGGCATCGCCGGTTTCCTCAGCCGGCGGCCACTGTGGCTGCGCGTCCAGCGGATGCTGATGGGCACGGTGCTGGCGGCGATGGCGGTGCGGATCGCCGCCGACCGTTCCCGCGCCGCCGTCGCCACCGGCTGAGCCCGCCGTCGCGCACCGCCCTCGACCGCAGCCGTGACCGGGCTGAGCTGCCCGGTCACGGTCAGCGGCGTACCGCCCCGGTGGCCACGTCCAGCAGCTGTTCCAGGACCGTGCGGGTGGGCAGGTGCGTCAGTAGGTGCGCGACGCTGCGGTCGGCGTACCGCCGCTCCTCGTCGTCGGTTGCCTCCAGGGCGGCGTCCACCTGACCGAAGACGTAGTTGGCGAGGCTGGTGACCGCGCCACGGAACGCGGTCAGATCCAGCGGCGGCAGGGTGCCCGCCGTCGCGCGGTACCCGTCGAGCAACGCGCGTGCGCCGGCCACGTTGACCGACCCACCGGGGACCACCGCCCAGTCCAGCAGCGCGTTGGCCAGCTCCCAGCTCGGCGGTTGACCGCCGGCATGTTCCCAGCCGACGACGACGAGGCGGCCGTCGGCGGCCAGCCGGGTGCTCGCCGGACCGAGGGTGTTGTGGCAGAGCACAGCTTCCGGCGTCCCGGTGACCCTGCCGATGCCGTCGAGGTCCGTCAGGGTGGCCACCGCCGCGCCGAGCGCGGCGGCCCAGCTGGCCTGGCGAGCCGCGGCGACGGCGGCGAGTTCGGGCCAGTTCCCCGTGGCCAACCGGGTGCCGTGCCACGGGCTGACCCGATCGACCGGCAGGCGGAGCCCGTGGATCGTGGCGAGGACACCGCCGACCGCGCGGGTGACCGACGAGCGGGCCGGGGCGAGCAGCGGTGGCCCGGAACGCAGCCCCTGGTAGACCCGCCAGCGGTGTCCGCCGATGGTCTCGACGATCCGGCCCGCACGGCTGCGCACCGGCGCGGGCAGCAGGACACCGGCGGCTGCGGCGGCCTGCTGCAACGCCACGTCGGTCTCGGCGTCGACGATGGGCCACCAGGTGTCCATCGTCCGCACCGCCCAGCGGCCCCGGTCCGTCACCAGCGACCAGCGACGTCCCATGTCGTCGGCACGGGCGACGGTGCGCATCTGGCCGACGACGTCACCGAGGCCGTAGCTGGCGGCGATCGCGTGGGCCAGGGACGCCTCGGCGGCCTCGGCCCGGCCCCGCATCCGGATGACCTCGGTCTTCAACGCTGCCCAGGTGGGAAAGCCGTACTGCTCGGCGAGCCGCGCCTGAGCGGTGGTCAGCGTCGCGGCCGGGTCGATGTCGCGCAGACCGGCGAGCAGGTTCTTGGCCTGTTGACGCAGGTGGTCGAGGCTGGGGTTGTCGGGCAGGTCCTTCACGGGGCACCTCACTCCTCGCCCGGACTCGCACGGGCGGAACTGAGCTTCGGTGTCCGTCGCTCGACGGGTGGTGTGAGGGGGGTGGCTTCGAGCCTACCGGCGAGTCTCGGCGCGTTCCCGACGCGCAGGTGCGAGGTTAGCCAGTCGGTGCCGACGGATCAACCCTTGTGCTCGCGGAGCACCGCGACACCGCCGGGTGCCAGGGTGACCGCCCGGTCGATCGGTGTCGCGGTGAGCAGTTCCATTCCGCGTGCCGGCACGCGCTGCTCGTGACCGGTGTGGTTGAGCAGGAACAGCCAGCTCGCCTCGCCGTCGCGGCGGCGTACCGCCTCGACTCCCTCGGGTGCGTCCGGGCAGACGGTGGTGACGCCGGCCGCCCGGGCGACGGTGCCGAGCAGCCGCCGGTAGGTGGTGTCGTCGAGGCGGGTGGACAGGTACCAGGCGGTTCCGGCGCCGGCCCGGTGCCGGGTGACGGCGGGCATCGCGTCGAGTACGCCCCCGGCGTAGGAGACGATCGTGTCGGCACCGGTCAGGCGCAGCGTCTCGGCCCAGATCCGTCCGGTGCCGCCGCCGTCGAGCAGGACGTGGTCGTCGGCGGCGAGGGGGTGGAACTCCTCGGCGTACACGCCCAGCAGGTCCCGTAGCGCGCCCGGATAGCCGCCGAGGCGCACCCGGGCGTGTTCGTCGGCGACGCCGCTGAGGTAGGTGACCAGCAGGTGGCCGCCAGCGTGGACGTAGCCGTGCAGCCAGTCGGCGGTGGCGTCGTCGATCAGGTAGACGGCGGGTAGGACGAGCAGCCGGTAACCGTCGAGCGGGTCGCCCGGGGTGACGGTGTCGCACGCGTACCCGCTGAGCCACAGGGCCCGGTGCGCGGCGGCGAGTTCGTCGTGGTGGTCCGGCAGGGTCGACGGCAGGCCCGGATGGCGCAGCGCCCAGCCGCTGGCCGCGTCGACCACGAGCGCCACGTCCGCCTCGACGCGGCCACGAACCTCACCGAGCTGCCGCAGCGCGACGCCGAGTGCGACGGTCTCCCGAAACACCCGACTGTCCGGGCCGGCGTGCGGCACCAGGGCGGAGTGGAAGCGCTCGGCACCGCCGACCGGTGCCCGCCACTGGAAGAACATCGCGCCGTGGGAGCCGCGGGCCACGTGGGCGAGGCTGTGCCGCAGCATCCGCCCCGGTTCCTTGGTGTGCATCCGTCCGGCGGTGTGGATCTGGTTGGGCGCGCTCTCCATCAGCAGCCATGCCGCCGCACCGCCAGACGGATGCGAGCCGGGGTGCCGGCGGGCGGCGGCGTGTCGGGCCCAACCACGGGCCAGGTCGGCGACCAGCGCGGTCTGCTCCTCGGCGCCGCCGTCGACGGCGGACGGATAGTGGTCGACCGCGACCAGGTCGACCTCGGTGGCCCAGCGGGCGTGGTCGACCGGCACCCAGTCGCCGAGCACGTAGTTGGTGGTGATGGTGAGCGCCGGGTTCGCCGCCCGCAGCAGGTCACGTTGCTCGGTGTACGCGGCGAGCAGGGTGTCCGACCAGAAGCGGCGGAAGTCGAGCAGCTGGCCGGGATTGGACAGGTACTGGGTGGCCCGGGGGGTGCTGATCTGCGTCCAGTCGGAGTAGTGCTGGCTCCAGAAGCTGGTGACCCAGGCGTCGTTGAGGGCGGCCAGGTCACCGTGGCGGGTGGCCAGCCAGCGCCGGAAGGCCCGGGCGGTGTGCTCGCAGTGGCAGGTGGTGCCGTACTCGTTGTGTACGTGCCAGCCGGCCAACGCCGGATGGTGGGCGTACCGGTCGGCCAGGGCGGCGGTGATGCACAGCGCGGCCTCGCGGTAGGCGGGGGTGGCGGCGCAGTAGGTGTCCCGGCTGCCGTGGTGCAGCCGGATCCCCTCGGCGGTGACGGGCAGCGCGCCCGGGTGGGCCAGGGAGAACCACGGTGGTGGCGAGGCGGTCGGGGTGGCCAGGGCTACCCGTACGCCACCGGCGTGCAGCAGGTCGAGCACCTGGTCGAGCCAGCCGAAGGTGTACCGGCCGGGTGCCGGTTCGAGCCGGGACCAGGCGAACACCCCCACGGTGACGAGATTGACCCCGGCCTGGCGCATCAGCGCGACGTCCTCGGACCAGACCTGCGCCGGCCACTGCTCGGGGTTGTAGTCGCCGCCGTGGCAGAGCGGGCCGTCGGTCCACATCACCATCACCAGCCCGCCGGTTTAGTTGAGGATGCGTCCAAACTATGGATCACTCCGACCCATGTCAACAGACCAGCGCCAGCTCATATCTACGCTCATCGTTGACAGTTCGTTGGATAGTTAAAGAAACTGTCGGCACCGCCGTGAACGCCGCCAAGGAGAGCTGATGCCGTACCGACCGCCGTTGGTGCCCTACGAGACCTTCGTCGCCGACCCACCCGACCTGCCGGTGCGCACCCCCGGTGAAGGTGGCCCGGCCGTGGTGAGCCGGGCCGAGATCGCCGGCACCGACGCACACGGAGCCACCGTCAAGGCGGTGCTGGCCGACGGGATGACGGCGGTGGTGCGCGTCGACGCGGCCGGCGACGGCATGATCCGGGTACGGCTCGCCGAGGATCCGCAGGCCCGCAGCCGGTCGGCCCGACTGATGCCGCTGGTGCATCCCGGTACCCACCCGGCCACCGTCACCGTCGACGACCGGCACTTGCGGATCGACGCCGGCGCGCTGGTCGCCGAGATCCGGCTCGACCCGTGGCACATCCGGTTCCTGCGCCCCGACGGCACGCTGCTGGTGGAGCAGGATCCGGGCACGGTCGACATCAGTGGCCGGCAACGCACCCTCCCGTTCGGCCACTCCACCACCGACGGCGTCCGGGTCGCCTGGCACGAGAGCTTCGTCGCCCCCGGCGACGAGCGGTTCGTCGGCTTCGGCGAGAAGTTCACCCCACTGGACAAACGCGGCCAGCGGGCTCTGATGTGGAACTTCGACGCCTTCGGCAGCGAGTCCGACCGGGCGCACAAGAACGTGCCGTTCTACCTGTCCAACCGGGGCTACGGGGTGCTTGTCGACAGCGGGCTGCCGGTGCAGTTCGACGTCTGCCAGTCCACCCACAGCGCGGTGCAGATCCTGGTCCCCGACGACCTGCTCGACTACTACGTGCTGGCCGGGCCGACCCCCGCCGAGGTGTTGGACCGGCTGGGCCAGTTGACCGGGCGGCCGTACCTGCCGCCGCGCTGGGCCTTCGGCACCTGGGTCTCCTCGGGCTTCTACCCGGACAGCCAGGAGCGGGTGCTGGAGCGGGCCCGACGCCTGCGCGAGCGCGACATCCCCTGCGACGTGCTGCACCTGGACTGCTACTGGCAGGTCGCCGGCAACTGGTCGGACCTGCGCTGGGACACCGAGGCGTTTCCCGACCCGGCCGGGATGCTGCGGACCCTGTCCGAGCAGGGCTTCCGGGTCTGCCTCTGGATGAATCCCTACCTGATGACGGCCAGTCCGCTCTACGCCGAGGCCGACGCGGCGGGCTACTTCCTGCGGCGACCCGACGGCAGCACGTACGTCGCCGACGTGTGGCACGGCAGCTACCCGGCCTCGGCCATCGTGGACCTGACCAACCCGGCTGCGGTGGACTGGTTCACCGGGCTGCTGCGGCCGCTGCTGCGCCAGGGCGTGGCGGTGTTCAAGACCGACTTCGCCGAGGGGGTGCCCGCCGACGCGGTGGCCCACAACGGGATGAGCGGCGTCGAGCTGCACAACGTGTACGCCCTGCTGTTCAACGACGTGGTCGCCGGCGTCACCGAGGAGGTGGCCGGCCACCGGGCGGTGTGGGCGCGCTCGTCGTACCTGGGTGGGCAACGGCACAGCGCGCAGTGGAGCGGCGACGTCAACGCCACCTGGCCGGCCCTGGCCAGCACGCTGCGCGGAGGGCTGTCGCACGGCCTGTCGGGGGTGCCGTTCTGGAGCCACGACACCGGCGGCTTCCACGGCACCCCGGAACCCGACCTGTACGTACGCTGGTCGCAGTTCGGTGCGCTGTCGCCACTGGTCCGGCTGCACGGCACCACCAGCCGGCTGCCGTGGGAGTTCCCGGCCGAGGCGGAACAACTCGCGGTGGCCGCGCTGCGGCTGCGCTACCGGTTGATGCCGTACCTGTGGTCGGCGGCGGTGCAGGCGGCCCGCACCGGCGTACCGATGATGCGGGCCCTGCTTGTCGACACCCCGCAGGATCCGACGGCCTGGACCACCGACCTGCAGTACCGGCTCGGGACGGACCTGCTGGTGGCGCCGGTCACCGATGCGTCCGGGGTGCGGGACGTGTACCTGCCCGTCGGCGACGACTGGTTCGACGCCGCGACCGGTGAACTGCATCAGGGCGGCCGGCATCTTCGGGTGCGCGCGCCGCTGTCCCGGATGCCGCTTTACGTGCGCCGGGGTGCGCTGCTGCCGCTGGTCACGCCGGGGGCCACGGTCGGCGACGGGCCCTTCCGGGAGGTCACCGTGGTCTGCTGGGGGGCGGTGGACGGGCAAGCCGTGGTGCACGACGTGGACGGCGACACGATCATCGAGGCGGTCCGCGACGGCGACGAGTTGCGGATAACGACCCGGGGGCCGCTGCTGGTGGGGCAGTTGGCGCTCGCGGGGGTCGGCGACGCCGACCGACCGGCCCGGTCACTGCTCAACGGTGCGGCGGTGACCGTCGTGCCCTTCGGGGGGCTCTTCCCCACGTCGGGCTGACCGTCGCCGCGCGGCGCCCGACTGGACGGAGTCGGGCACCGCGCGGCGACGGGGTCGCGGTACGGGTGGGGTCAGCCCTTCACCGCGCCGGTGATCACGCCCTTGGTGAAGTGCCGCTGCACGAACGGATAGATGATCACCGCCGGGATGACCGTCACCACCACCACCGCCATCTTGACCGCGAGCGTCGGCGGGTACGCGGTCACCCCGGGCAGGCTCACCGACGCGCCGGAGACGTTCGGCGACTGCCCGGCAAGGATGTAGCTCTGCAACACCCGCTGGATCGGGAACTTGTCGTTGGAGTCGATGTAGAGCACCGCGTTGAAGTACACGTTCCAGTAGCCGACCGCGTAGAAGAGCCCGACCACGGCGATCACCGCCTTGGACAACGGCAGCACGATCCGGGTGAGGATGCGCAACTCCCCCGCGCCGTCGATGCGGGCGCTGTCGAGCAGCTCGGCCGGCACGTTCATGAAGAACGCGCGGATCACCACCAGGTTGAACACGCTTATCGCGCTGGGCAGGATCAGCGACCAGAGGCTGTCCTTGAGGCCCAGCCCGGTCACCACCAGGTAGCTCGGCACCAGCCCCGGGAAGATCAGGAACGTCAGCAGGAAGTAGAACAGCAACCCCCGGTGGGCCACCGAGCCCGGCCGGGACAGCCCGTACGCGGCCAGCACGGTGAGCACCAGGCTGACCGTGGTGCCGAACACGGTGACCAGGGTGCTGACCCACACCGCCCGGGTGACGTCCCCGCCGCTGAAGATGGTGATGTACGCCGACGGGTCGAACTCCCGGGGGATCATCACCATGCCACCCGCGTCGTCGATGGTGCCGCGTGAGGCGAGGCTGGTGACCAGCACCGCCCAGAGCGGCACCAGCACCGCCGCCACCAGCAGCGTGAGCACGACCCCCTTGCCGATGGTCAGCGACGTCGACGGGCGGCCCGCCCACACCGGACGACCGGGGTGGCGTCGCCGCGGCGGTGGCGCCGGTGGCCCCGCCGTGGTCGGTGCCGCGGGCACCGGCCCGGCACCACTGAGCTGTGCGGTCATGATTTCGCGTACACCCCCTGCTCACCGAGCCGATGCGCGATCTTGTTCGCGGTGAGGATGAGCACCAGCCCGACCACCGCCTTGAACAGGCCCGCCGCCGCACCGAGCCCCCATTGCTGGGTGCTGATCGCCTGGTAGTAGACGAACGTGTCGAGCACCTCGGCCGCCTCCCGGCCGACCGCCTCCCGTTGCAGGATGAACTGCTCGAACCCGACCGAGAGCGCGTCGCCGAGCCGCATGATGAGCAGCAGCACGATCACCGGACGCAGGCCGGGCAGGGTGATGTGCCACAACCGCCGCCACCGGCCGGCCCCGTCGGCCGCCGCCGCCTCGTACAGGTTCTGGTCGATGGCGGACAGCGCGGCCAGGAAGACGATCGCCCCCCACCCCAGGTCCTTCCAGACCGCCTCGGCGGTGACCAGCACGATGAACGTGTCCGGGTTGGTCATGATCCCCCAGGGCTCAAGACCGGCCTGGCGCATCTCCTGGGCCAGCAGTCCGGCCCCACCGAACATCTGCACGAAGAACGTCACCACCAGCACCCAGCTGAAGAAGTGCGGCAGGTAGACGACGCTCTGCACGAAGCCACGCAGCCGCCCGGAGACGACGCTGTTGAGGATGAGTGCCAGCAGGATCGGCAGCGGGAAGAAGAACACCAGCTGGAAGGCGGTGATGCTCAGCGTGTTGCGGACCGCGTCCCAGAACAGCGGGTCGCGGAAGAGTGCCTCGAAGTTGCCGAAGCCGATCCACTCGCTGTTGAGGAACGCGTCCAGCGGGTCGTCGCCGACGAACGGGTTGTAGTCCTGAAAGGCGATGATGTTGCCCAGCGTGGGCAGGTAGTGGAAGACCAGCAGCAGCACCGCCGCCGGTGCGGCCATCGCCAGCAGCGGCCAGTCGCGGCGCAGCCGGGTCCGCAGGCTGCGCCGCTGGGGACGCCGCGGTGACGGCGTACGCCCGGCAGGTGGCCGCGTGTCCACGGCGCCGGGGGCGCTCACGACCGCACCCGGGCACCGGTCGGCGGCGCACTCGCCTGCCCGCTCATCGGCCGTTGTCGGCGAGCGCCTTCTCGTGGAACGCGCGGCCCTCCTCGCCACCGGTGTCGAGGAACTCCTTGCGTACCTGGGCCAGGTCGCTGACCGGGCGACGGCCGCGCAGGATGTCGCGGATCTTGTCATCGGTCGGCTGGATGATCTTCGACCAGTTCGCCGGCAGCTCGAGCTTGATCCCGGCGAACAGGTCCGGCTCCATCTGGCCGATGTGCTTGCGGTAGTACCCGATGTAGTCCTGCACGTAGTTCGGTGTGTCGCCGCTGCGCACCTTGACCGGCACCCGACCGCCGATGTGGGTGTACTGCGCGCCGAGTTCCTTACGGCCCAGCTCGGTCAGCGCCGGCGTGCCGTCGGCGCCCTGGGTGAAGTGTTGTCCCTCAACGCCGTACTCGCGCAGCTCGAACTCCCGGCTGCCGAACGGGGCGGCACACCAGTTGAGCACCCGCAGCACCTCGTCGACCCGCTCGGCGGGCAGATCCTTCTTGAGGAAGGTGTAGAAGATCGGCTTCTCGCTGCCCCAGATGACCGGCTGGGCGCCCTGCGCGCCGAAGACCGGCAGCGGCTGCATGTCGAAGGTGGGCAGCTCCTTGACCCGTTCACTCTGCATGCCCTGCCAGGCACCGAGGCCGTCGCGGTACATGAGGATCTTGCCGGAGTTGAACAGTTGCTTCTCGTCCTCGCCCTTGCTCTCCGCCGTGTCCGGGTGTACCAGGCCCTCGGCGAACAGCCGGGCGGTGAACGCCAGCGCCGCCTCGAACGCCGGGTCCTCGAACTTGTGCTGCAGACCGCCGTCGGGCTTCTTGCGCCAGGTCTGGTGGCAGCCGAAGTACTGCTGGATCATTTCGAAGACGCTGCCGAAGGCCCACACGCCCTTGGCCGGGTTGGTGGCCTTCTTGCCGAACTCGTACAGCTCGTCGGGGCTGGTGGGGGTGGCCAGTCCGGCGGCGCCGAGCAGATCCTTGCGGTAGAACATGGCCCACGCGAACGGACCGTCGGTGGGGAACGGCACGGCGTAGAGCCGTCCGCCCCAGACCGAGTACTCCCAGGCCCCGCTGGGCAACGCCGCCAGGTACGGGTACTTCGCCGCGTTGTCGCCCTGAAGGTGGTCGGTCAGGTCGGTGAACAACGCCTTGACCGCGTCGGAGAACCGGGCGACCTTGTCCACCTCCCAGTTCGGCGCGGACAGCAGCTCCGGCACGTCGCGCGCGCCGAGCATGGCGTTGAGTTTGTCGGCGTAGGTCAGGCCGTCCTGCAGGCTCGGGTTGACCTCCACGCCGAGCTTGCCGTTCACCGCGCCCAGGTAGGAGTTGCGGCCCAGCGGCGGTGGGGTCGGACCCCACCAGGGGCTCATCGTCTGGATCGGCGGACCACCCCGGCCGGGTGGCTCGGTGACCGCGTCGACGAGTTCGCGCGGATAGCTGAGGTAGCCGTGCGGGATCGGGCCCTCACCGGGGATGTCCGGCTTGAGCAGCTCGGCCGGCTGGTAGGTGGGCAGCACCGCCTTGATGGCGTCGGCGTTCGTGGCGCTGCCCTGGCTGCCGGCTTCCTTGCTGCAACCGGCCAGGGCGCCGCCGCCCACGGTCGCGGCGGCGCCGAGGCCGATCAGCCGCAGCATGGTCCGGCGGTCGGTGGATGTGCGCGCAGAAGGCGTCACGGCGCACTCCCTTCGTCGTCGATAACGGTTTGCGGAGCGGGGGACTCCGGCTAGGATTAGTTGGGGTTCTAGCCGAACAAACTAATCGACGGCAATCCGTCCCACAAGACAGCGCGGGCGGCCTGGTCGGTCCCGCCAGCGCGGTACGCGATGATGGACGCGCGCCACGACACCGGCGCAGGGAGCGGGCAGAGCGTGATCAGCATCCACAACGAACCGCAGCCGACCGACCTCGGCGACGTCCGTGTCGCCAACCGGGCGGTGGTGCTGCGGCACGTCCGCCTGCACGCCCCCTGCTCCCGCGCCGACATCGCCGCGCGCACCGGCCTGAACAAGGCCACCGTCTCCAGCCTGGTGACCGAGCTGATCGACCAGCGGCTGGTCCGCGAGACCGGGCTCACCGAGAACCGGGTCGGCCGACCGGCCACGATGCTGGTCCTCGACGGTGAGCCGTACGCCGCGCTGGGTTTGCAGATCGGCGCCGACGAGCTGGTGGCCGTCGCCGTGGACCTCGGCGGCAACCGGCTGCTGACCTGGCGACGGGCCTTCGCCGCGACCACGGTGCCGCCCACCGAGACGCTGCGCGCCCTGGCCGCGCTCGCCCGGCGGGCGGTCGGGCGGGTCACCGCCCAGGGCCGCACGGTGCTGGGCCTCACCGTCGGCGTACCCGGCCTCGTCGACCCGTCCGGCGCGGTGCCGGTGGCCAGTGCCCTGGGCTGGCGGGACGTGCCGGTCGCGGCCGAACTGGGCGCCGCCCTGCGGGATCCGCAGTTCGCCGTCGGCGTCGACAGCGTCGCCAACCTCGCCGCTCTCGCCGAGCAGCGGCACGGCGCGTACGCCGGCACCACCGACCTGGTGCACCTGACCGGCGGGGTCACCGTCGCCGCCGGCATCATCGCCGCCGGACGACTGCTGCGCGGCGGGCGCGGCTTCGCCGGCGAGATCGGGCACCTGTCGCTGGACCCGGCCGGCCCACCCTGCGCCTGCGGCGCCCACGGCTGCCTGACCGCCCTGGTCGGCCTGCCCGCCGTGGTACGCCGGCTGCTGCCCGATGTCGAGGCCGACGGCCCGGTCGTCGACTACCTGCCGGAACTGACGCGGATCGTGGCGCTCGCCCAGCAGGACGACCCCGGCGTGTGCAGCGGCCTGGCCGAGACCGGCCGGCACCTCGGTCGTGGTGTCGCCGTCCTGGCGGACCTGCTGAACCCGGAGACCGTCGTGCTCGGTGACCATTTCGCCACCCTGGCACCCTGGCTGCTACCGGCGGCCCGGTCGGAACTGGCCGCCCGGGCGCACGCCCCGGGCGCCGGCGGGTGCCGCCTGGAAGCGTCCACCCTGGACACCGCCGGCGCGCTCGGCGGCGCCACCGCCGCCCTGGCCACCATCGAGGCCGGACGGCTACCCGCCCGCTGATCGACCGCAACGCTCCCGGTCGATGCGTCCCCGGCCGCTCGGAGTCTTGACCCGACCCGCCGAGGGTGCCAACCTCGAAGCGAGCCGCTCCGTACGGGCACCCGGGGCGGCTTGCTTTCCACGGTTTGTCGAAGCGCTTCGCCAGCGTCCGGGCCGACGACCGTCATCCCACCATGACCTGCGAGGCCGCTCGGCCATCCGCCGTCGAAGCGCTTCGACCTCCGGCGCGCCGGGCACTGGAAGGCGATCCACCATGACCGACCGCACCACACCCCCGATCCGGGACCGGGTCGAGGACCTGCTGACCCGGCTCACCGTGCCGGAGAAGATCGGGCTGCTGCACCAGTGGCAGGCCCCCGTCCCCCGGCTCGGCCTGCCCGGCTTCCGGACCGGCACCGAGGCGTTGCACGGCGTCGCCTGGCTCGGCCCGGCGACCGTCTTCCCCCAGGCCGTCGGCCTGGCCAGCACCTGGAACCCCGACCTGGTACGCGCCGTCGGTGACGCCGTCGGCGACGAGGTACGCGCCAAGCACCACGCCGACCCGCAGCGCGTCGGCCTCAACGTGTGGGCGCCGGTGGTCAACCCGCTGCGCGACCCGCGCTGGGGACGCAACGAGGAAGGCTGGTCGGAAGACCCGTGGCTGACCGGTCGACTCGCCACCGCCTACGCGCAGGGGCTGCGCGGCGGGCATCCCGAGCGGCTGCGCACCGCCCCGACGGTAAAGCACTTCCTCGGCTACAACAACGAGACCGACCGGGCCACCACCTCCAACGACCTGCCACCCCGGGTGCTGCACGAGTACGAGCTGCCGGCGTTCCGTGCCCCGCTCGCCGCCGACGCGGCGGTCGCCGCGATGGCCAGCTACAACCTGGTCGACGGGGTGCCGGCGCACCTGAGCCCGCTCATCGACGGTGAGCTGCGCCGGTGGGCACCCGGCGAGGTCCTGGTCGTCGGCGACGCGGGGGCGGTGAGCAACATCGCCGGGGTGCAGGGCCACCTGCCCGACCACGTCGAGGGGTTCGCCGCGGCGCTGCGCGCCGGAATCGACAGCTTCACCGAGGACGACGCCGACATAGAGCCCACCCGCCGGCACCTCACCGAAGCCCTGAACCGTGGGTTGATCACCGAGTCCGACCTGGACCGGGCGGTCCGTCGGGTGCTCACCCTCCGGCTGCGACTGGGCGACCTCGATCCACCGCACACCGACCCGTACGCCGGGACCGGACCGGAGGTCGTCGACTGCCCGGCGCACCGCGACCTGGCCCGGACGGCCGCCCGGCAGTCCATCGTGCTGCTGCGCAACCGTGGCCTGCTGCCACTGTCGCCGGGCCTGCGGATCGCGGTGCTCGGTCCGCTCGCCGACGCCGTGCACACCGACTGGTACAGCGGCACCCTGCCCTACGCGACAAGCACCGTCCAGGGGTTGGCGCAGCGGCTGCCGGAACTCACCAGCGACCCCGGAACCGACCGGATCACCCTGCGGGTGGGTGACCGCTACGTCGGATGCACCGACGAGGCCGAGGGTGGTCCGCTGACCATCGGTGTCGACCCGGCCTCGTTCGACGTGTTCGACTGGGGTCGGGACACGGTCGCGTTGCGGGCCGTCGGCAACGGCCGCCACGTCGGCGTCGACGACGACGGCGCGCTGGTCAACGACCGGTCCGGGCCCGGCGGCTGGGTGGTCCGGGAGACCTTCCAGTTCGATCCGCTGCCCGACGGCAGCGTGCTGCTGCGCCACCTGGCCACCGACCGCTACGTCACCGTCGACGAGCACGGCCGGCTGCGGGTCGACGGCGACGACCGGGCCGGCACCGGCTTCGGCATCGACGTGGTCACCGACGGTGCCGCGCGGGCCGCCGAGCTGGCCGCCGCCGCCGACGTCGCGGTGGTGACGGTGGGCAACCATCCGATGGTCAACGGACGCGAGACCGAGGACCGCCTCGACCTGGCCCTACCGGCCCGGCAGGAGGCGATGCTGCGCGCCGTGCACGCCGCCAACCCACGCACCGTGCTGGCGGTCACCAGCAGCTACCCGTACGCGCTGGGCTGGGCACAACGCCACCTGCCGGCGGTGCTCTGGTCGGCGCACGGCGGGCAGGAGCACGGCAACGCCCTCGCTGACGTGCTCCTCGGCGACGCCGACCCGGGCGGTCGGCTCACCCAGACCTGGTACGCCGACACCGCCGAGCTGCCCGACCTGCTCGACTACGACGTGATCGGCGCGGACTCCACCTACCTGTACTACCGGGGCGAACCGCTGTACCCGTTCGGGCACGGCTTGTCCTACGCCGAGTTCGACTACCGCGATCTGCGGCTGAGCGCCACGTCGGTCGACGTCGGCGACGATGTCGAGGTGAGCGTGGAGGTCACCAACGTCAGCGACCGTCCCGGGGTGGAGGTGGTACAGCTCTACACCCGGCAACGGCGTTCCCGGGTGAAGCAGCCCCTGCGGCAACTGCGCGACTTCGCCCGGATCGTGCTCGCGCCGGGCGAACGGCGTACCGTCACGCTGCGGCTGCGCAGCGCCGAGCTGAGCTGGTGGGACGCCGACCGGGAGGGCTTCGTGGTGGAGGACGCCACCCACACCGTGCTGGTCGGTCGCTCGGCCACCGACGTGCGGCTGGTCGGCGCGGTGGCCGTACGCGGTGAGCCGAAGGCCCGGCCGGCCCGGCCACACGCCGCCAGCGGGGTCCGGTGAGCGGGCGGGGCCGGGTGCCGTCCGGTCAACCCACCATCGCCGACGTGGCCCGGCACGCCGGTGTCGCGGTGAGCACCGTGTCGTACGTGCTCAGCGGCAAGCGGGCCATCTCGGAGCTGACCCGCAACCGGGTGCTGGCCAGCGTCCGGCTGCTCGGCTACCACCCGAACGCGGGCGCCCGGGCCCTGGCCAGCCGACGCGCCAACGTCATCGCGTTGGTGCTGCCGCTGCGCTCGGGCATCCAGGTGCCGGTGGTGATGCAGTTCGCCACGGCGGTGGTGACCTCCGCCCGCGGTCACGACCACGACGTGCTGCTGCTGACCTCCGACGAGGGCCCACAGGGGTTGCACCGCATCGCCGCCGGCGCCCTGGTCGACGGGGTGCTGGTGATGGACGTGGAACTGCACGACGCCCGGGTGCCGCTGCTGCGTGCGTTGGGTCGGCCCAGCGTGCTGATCGGCCTGCCCGCCGACACCGACGGACTGACCTGTGTGGACCTGGACTTCCACCGCGCCGGGCAGGTCTGCGTGGAGCATCTGGCGGGGCTCGGACACCGCCGCGTCGCGCTGCTCGGCGCGCCGGCCGCCGTCTACGAACGGGGCACCGGCTTCGCCCACCGCACCCGCGCGGGCGTGGTCGAGGCGGCGGCCCGGCACGGCGTCGAGGCAGTCACGTTGCCCTGCGAGGAGAACGCCGCCGAGGTGCACGCCCGGGTGGTCGAGCTGTTCGCCCGGCAGCCGGAACTGTCCGCTCTGGTGGTGCAGAACGAGGCGGCGGTGGGCCCGGTGCAGGCGGCGCTGGCCGCGCTGGGCCGGCGGGTGCCCGATGACGTGTCGGTGGTGGCCGTCTGCCCGGACCAGTTCGCCGAGCACGCCAGCCCGCGCCTGACCTCGGTGCCGGTACCCGCCGAGGAGATCGGTCGACAGGCCGTGTCGCTGCTCATGCGTCGTCTGCGGGACGAGCCGACCCCGCAGGTGACGCTGCTGGAACCCCGGCTGACCGTGCGGGACAGCACGGCCGCGGCGACCGGCACGACGGCGCCGTACGACAATCGGGCGGCGGCCCGGTGACCGGTCCGGTCCACCGGATCTGGGACACCGCACCGGCGGACGACTGGCAGGACGCCCTGCTCGCCGGCAACGGCGAGTACGGGATCATGGTGCACGGTCGGCCGTGGGCGGAACGCATCGTGGTCAACCATCACCGGTTCGTGCTGCCCAACGGCACCCACGACGCCCGGGCGCCGCGGCTGGCCGCGCTGCTGCCCCGGATCCGGCGGTTGATCCTGGCCGACCGCCGCGCGGAGGCGAGCCGGCTACTGGCCGGTGACGGCGTGCTGCGCTGGACGCAGTCGTTCCATCCCGGCTTCGCGTTGACCGTCGACGCCGACGGCGGGCCGGTGCGCGATTACCGCCGGTACACCGACTTCGACACCGGCGAGGTCGTGGTGCGGTGGGCCGGCGGGAGCCGCCACTCGTTCGTCTCGCGTACCGACCGGTTGATCGTCACCCGGCTCGACATGGGGCCCTGCCGGGTCGGCGTGACCGGCGACCTGCCCGGCTGCCCCGCCGGGCTGCGCTACACGGTGTCGGCGTACCGCCGCGACGGGTTGGTCTTCCTCCGGGCGCGGGCCCGCTATCCGACGGCCGGCGCCGGGTACGGCTTCGAGGGGTTGACGCTGCTGCGTGGCGCGGTCGAGATCGACGGCGACGGGGTGCGCGTCGACGGGCCCGCCCTGCTGGTGACGGTGCTCGACCGCCCACGCGACCGGTGGCGTACCGGTGCGTTGCAGCGCCGGCTGACCGGCCACCGCGACGCCCGCTACGGCGATCTGCTGGCCCGCCACACGGCCCGACACACCCCGGCGTACCGGCGGGTCGAGCTGGACCTGGCGGTGCCGGCGGCGCAGCGGGAGCTGCCCGTCGGTGAGCTGCTGGCCCGGCAGGCCGCCGACCCGCACACGCTTGACGCGGCGCTGCTGGAGCGGCTGTTCCACGCCGGCCGTTACCTGCTGCTCAGCGCCAGCGGCGTGCTGCCGCCCCGGCTGACCGGGTTGTGGCTCGGTTCGTGGGACGCCGCCTGGGCCGGTGACTTCACCACCGACGCGAACCTGAACCTGCAACTGGCCTCGGCCAACCTGGCTGCCCTGCCGGAGGTCACACAGGCGCACACCCGGCTGGTACGCGCCCAGGTCGAGCACTGGCGGCGCAACGCCGAGGCGATCTACGGGGCGCGCGGGCTGTTGGCCCCGAGCCGCACCGACGGCGAGCACGGCCACCTGTTCCACATGCATCCGGACTGGCCGTTCGCGGCGTGGTTGCCGGGCGCGCACTGGCTGCTGTTCCCGCTCTACGAACGGCACCTGGTGACCGGGGAGCCGTTGGGTGAGGTGGCGGGTTGGCTGGTGGAGGTGGCCGAGTTCCTCGCCGACGTGTTGACCACCACCGGGAAAGGCGGGACGTGCGGGTTCGTGCCGTCGTACTCGGCGGAGACCGGGCCACTCGACGCCTCGGGTACGGCGGTGCACGTGGCGGTCAACGCCACGATGGACATCGCCGCGGCGCGGCACGCGTTCACCGTGGCCGCCGCGCTGACCGGCGACCGGCGGTGGACGCGGTTGGCGGCGCGGCTGCCGCCGTACCGCCTCGACGCCGACGGGGCGTTGACCGAGTGGGCCTGGCCCGGTTACCGGACCGACGAGGACCACCGCCACGTCAGCCACCTGTATCCGGTGTGGCCGCTGGACGAGATCAATCCCGAGGACACCCCGGAGCTGGCCACCGCCGCGTACCGGGCGCTGCGCCGCCGGGGCGACGAGAACCTGTCCGCGCACGGCAGCCTGCACCGGGCGCTGGCCGCCGCCCGGCTGCACGACGGACCGCTGGTCGAGACGAACCTGCTCAAGATCGTCGGCAACGACATGTTCTTCCGGTCGCTGATGAGCGCACACAACCCGGGTCGCGTCACCTACAACGCCGATGCCGCGCACGCCCTGCCGGCGGTGCTGATCGAGTCACTGGTGCAGGGTCGGCCCGGTCGGCTGCGGCTGCTGCCGGCACCGTTGCCGGGGCTGCCGCACGGCACCCTACGCGGGGTGCGCTGTCCCGGACGGGTCACCGTCGAGGAGTTGGCCTGGCGGCCGGGCGCGGTGCGGGCCCGGCTGGTCTCGGCGGTCCCCCGACGACTGCGGGTCCGCAGCCCGTACGGCGAGACGGTCCGACAGGTGGCCGCCGGCGAACCGGTCGAGGTGTCGTTCACCGGGTAGCCGGCGTCGCCGCGACCCGGTCGGCGGCGCTGGGCGGGCACTAGACTGCCCGCTCGATGGACGTTGAGTCGACTTCAGCCGCCGACACCCGCCCCTGCGCCCACTGTGGGCGCGATGTGCCGCAGCGGGCCGGCGCGGGCCGCCCGTTCCGGTACTGCCGGGACAACGACGGTGCCTGCCAGCGGGCCTCCCGTAACAGCCGGATGCGGCACCGCAACGCCCCGGGCCTGCCCGGGCAGGTGGCCCGGACCTGGGAGGCGGTGGACCGGCTCGACCAGATCGTGGCCACTCTCACCGAGGCGCTGCACGCCGAGTTGTCGCCGGCCGGGGTGCAGCGGCAACTGTCCCAGCTGCGTGCGGAGACCGCCGGCGAGATCGCGGCGGCGCAGACCGAACGCGACGAGGCGCTACGGGCCGCCGAGGACGCCGCCGCCCACGCCGAGCGGCAGCGTCGGCAGGCTCAGGCGGCGACCGCCGAACGTGACGCCGCCCGGGCGGAGGCCGCCCGCGCGACCGAGCGGGCCGAATCGGCGGTGGACCGGGCGCAGGATGCGCAGACCGCCCGGGACGAGGCGCGGCGGGAGGCCGCGGCCGCGCAGGCGTTGCGGGCCCAGGCCGAGGCGGACCGGGACGCCGCCCGCGCCCAGGTGAGCTCGGTACGGGCCGACCTGGCCGCCGAACGCCGGCGCAGCGGTGACCTGACCGCTGAACGCGACGCCGCCCGTACCGACGCGCAGCGGGCCGCCGACCGCGCCGCGGCGGCCCTCGCCGAGGTCGACCGGTTGCGGGCCGAGATGGACCAGACGCGGGCCGCGGCCGAGCGGGCCCACGCGCAGGCCGAGCAGGCCCGGACGGAGACCGAGCAGGTTCGGGTCGAGGCTGCGCGGGCTCGGGCGGAGGCGGAGCGGGCGCGGGCGGAGGCGGCCTCGGCCCGAACGGAGGCCGAGCGGGCGGAGCAGGCCCGGGCGCAGGCCGACGCCGACCGGGAGCACGCCCAGGCGCAGGCCCGGCAGGCCGGCGAGCGGCAGGCCGCGCTGGCCGCCCGCGTCGAGCAGTTGGGTGCGGAGCTGACCGGCCTGCGGGCGACCCTCGGCACCGCCGAGGGCCAGGTGAGTGAGCTCACGGTGCGCCTTCGCGCCACCGAGGCCGACCGCGACGACGCCCGCGAGCGGGTGGCCCAACTCGCCGCCCAGGTCGCCGACCTGGCCACCGCCCTCACCCGTCCCACCCGCTGACCTCCGGCCCTCCCCCGTCCCGCGCCGATCATGCAGTTGTGGTACCCCAGAAAGCGCATCAGTTCGGACAAATCGACCACCATAACTGCATGATCGGCGGGCCTGGGTGCGGGAGGATGGCCGCATGGGTAAGACGCATGAGCGCATCGAAGGGCGGCTGCGGGAGTTCATCGAGGCGCAGCCGATGTTCTTCACCGCGACCGCGCCGCTGGCCGGCGACGGCACCGTCAACCTCTCCCCGAAGGGCCTGCGGGGCTGTCTCGCCGTGCTCGACGAGCAGACGGTGGCCTATCTGGACTTCGCCGGCAGCAACGCCGAGACCATCGCCCACCTGCGGGAGAACGGCAGGATCACCCTGATGTGGTGCGCCTTCGCCGGCCCGCCGAACATCGTGCGGGTACACGGCCAGGGTGAACCCGTGTTCCGCGACGACCCCCGCTTCCCCGACCTGCTGACGCACTTCCCGGACATCGACCCCACCCGGCACGGCCTCCGGGCGATCATCGTGGTGCACGCCCGGCTGATCCGCGACACCTGCGGCTACGCGGTGCCGTTCATGACCTACGACAGCGACCGGGACCTGCACGCCCGCCGTTTCGCCCGGGAGGACGACACGTCACTGGACGCCTACTTCGCCGGCAAGGACGACATCGCCACCAGCATCGACGGCCTGCCGGGGCTGCCGTTGCCGCTACCGCCGACGCCGCGGACCGGCTGACCGCACGGGGTGGGCCGCGACACCGACGGGTGCCTGCCCGGCGCGTCGACCCGCCGCTCTGCCGCACCAGGACCTCGGCCGGTTACCATTCCCGCTGGCGGTGACGGTCCGCCGAGACGACCCGGCCGGGACGACCCCGCCGGGCGTACGTGATGGCCGGCTACCCTGGATTGCGCACCCGGGTGTACGGGTTGTCGAGCCCGGGGATCGGGAATGGCCCGGCGGAGACGGACCGTTACACCGTTAGGACCTGCACCACCGAAGAGGGGAAGTCGATCATGGGCGAGCGTATGCTGCGCGGAAGCCGGCTGGGCGCGGTCAGCTACGAATCCGACCGCAACACGGAGCTCGCGCCGCGGCAGACCCGCGAGTACCTGTGCGCCAAGGGTCACCAGTTCGAGGTGCCGTTCGCCGTCGACGCCGAGGTGCCCACCACCTGGGAGTGCAAGTTCGACGGCAGCGTGGCCCGGCTGGTCGACGGCAGCGAGCCGGAGCAGAAGAAGGCCAAGCCGCCGCGTACCCACTGGGACATGCTGCTGGAGCGACGTTCGATCGCCGAGCTTGAGGACATCCTGGCCGAACGGCTGCAGGAGGTCCGCACCCGTCGCGGCCGCGCCTGACCCGATACCGTCGACGGCGCCCCGGGGATCCCCGGGGCGCCGTTTCGCGTACGTCAGCGCGGCTCCACGATCTCGCCCTCGATGGCCTCACCCTCGACCACCGGACGCGCCGGGGAGGTCGGCGTCTGCGGCGTCGGACCCGGCGGCGTCGACCCCGGCTGCGGCCCGCCCCGGTACACCCGCACCCGCCGGGGCCCGAACAGGTCACCGGCGGTCATCGACGACACCCGGCGCTCCGCGACCCGCTGCACCCCACCCCGGGCCAACCGGCGCACCGGCGGCACCAGCAGCAGCACCCCCACCAGGCCGCTGACCAGACCCGGGGTCGCCAGCAGCAGAGCACCGAGCAGCCCCACCAGCCCGTCGGTCACCTGCCGACCGGGCGGCCGACCCGACTGCGCGGCCTCCCGGAAACCCCGCCACGCCCGCACACCCTCCCGGCGCAGCAACACCAGACCCAGCAGCGAGGCCGCGAACACCAGCAGCGTCGCCGCACCGAACCCGAGCGCCCGACCCACCACCACGAACACGGCGATCTCCACGGCCGCGGACACCAGCAGAGCCAACGGTACGAACCTCAGTGCTCGGCGCATCTCACCCCAACCGCCTCACGGCGCCTCGTCATCTCGGCCCCGCCCCGGCGGGCGCAGCCGTCCCGTCCGTCCAGCATGACACGCCGCCGCGCAGAGCAGGTTCGCGGAGCCGCACCGGTAGCGTCGCCGCCGACCCGGCCGGGCCGCTCTCAGGGCCACCGCGCCTGTCCGGCCGTGGCCGCGCGCATGCCACGCCGCACCGCCGTACGCCGGTCGCGCACCGCCCAGCCGGTGATGCGCCACAACGCCTCCACGACGATCAGCGGGCTCATCTTGCTGGCACCACGCTCCCGCTCGGCAAAGGTGATCGGCACCTCCACGATCCGCGCTCCCGCCCGGTGCGCCAGCCGCGACAGCTCCACCTGAAACGAGTACCCCTGCGAACACACCGAATCCAGGTCCAGGGCGTCCAGCACCCCGGCCCGGTAGACCCGGTAACCGCCGGTGGCGTCGGCGACCGGCATCCCCAACGCCAGCCGCGCGTACAGGTTGCCGCACCGCGACAGCAGCAACCGCCGCAGCGGCCAGTTCACCACCCGGGCACCCCGGGTCCACCGCGATCCGATCACCACGTCGGCGTCGCGGGCCGCGGCCAGCAACGCCGGCAGGTCCTCCGGGGCGTGCGAGCCGTCGGCGTCCATCTCGACCACCGCGTCGAAGCCACGCCGCCGCGCCCACGCGAACCCCGCCAGGTACGCCGCACCGAGCCCCTGCTTCCCCTCCCGGTGCAGCACGTGCACCCGCTGGTCGGCCCGGGCGATGCCCTCGGCGATCACACCCGTGCCGTCCGGGCTGTTGTCGTCGGCGACGAGGATCTCCACCTGCGGCGCGGCCCGCCGAACCCGCCGCACGATCGCCGTGACGTTGTCGGCTTCGTTGTAGGTGGGAATCACCACCAGCACCCGACCCACACCGGGCACCCCGGTCATCACCGGACGGATGTCGGTTCCGCGTACCACCGCTGCCCCCTCACCCCGGGTGGGCGGCCCCCGGTACGGGCCGGCCGTCCCGCCGACGCCGCAGCACCGCCGCGCCGACCACCGCGGCCACGGCCAGCCCCGCCAGCACCACCTCCGGCAGCACCCCGACCCGGGTGGCCAGCGTGCGTCCCTCGGTCAGCCGCAGCTGCCGCACCACGACCGCGCGGGTGTTGAACCCGGTGGCGTCGCTTACCCGCCCGTCCGGGGTGACGAACCCGGACACCCCGACCGTGGAGGCCATCAACGCCGCACGCCCGTGCTCGACCGCACGCAACCGCACCATGGCCAACTGCTGACGCGCCTCGGCCTCGTCGAAGGTGGCGTTGTTCGTCTGCACCACCAGCAGCTGCGCCCCACCGACGACGGTGTCACGGACCAGCCCGTCGTAGGCGACCTCGAAGCAGATCACGTCCCCGAGCACCGCCGGCCCGCTGTCGATCACTCCCGCCTCGGTACCGGCCACGAAGTCGGCCCGCACCCGGTCGACCTGGTCGCTGACCATCCGGGCGATCCGGCGCAGCGGCACGTACTCGGCGAACGGCACCGGATGACGCTTGACGTACAGCTGCTCCAGGTCGGGGCCGCTGCCCGGACGCCACAGCAGCCCCGCGTTGCGTACCTGCCCCCGCTGCGGCCCGAGCAGCACCGCACCGACCAGGATCGGCACCCCGACGGCGTCCGCGGCGGCGGAGATCCGCGCTCCGGCCGACGGGTTGCGCAGCGGGTCGATGTCGCTGGAGTTCTCCGGCCACACCACCAGGTCCGGTCGGGGCCGGGTGCCGGCGGCGACCTCACCGGCCAGGGCGATGGTGGCCTCGACGTGGTTGTCGAGCACCGCCTGCCGCTGGGCGTTGAAGTCCAATCCGAGTCGCGGCACGTTGCCCTGCACGATCGCCACCGTCACGCCCGCCGCGTCCCGGGTGGTGGCCACCGGCACCAGCAGCCCACCGGCGAGCAGCAGCAGCACCGTCGTGGCGCACCCGGCCGCCGGCACCCACCGCCGGGCACCGCCGGCGCCGCGCCGCGCCCGGACCGTCCACCACGCCCCGGTGACCAGCAGCCCACCGGCCAGCGCCACCGCGAACGTCACAAGCGGCGCACCGCCGAGCGCGGCCAGCCGCAGCAGCGGCGACTCGTCCTGACCGAACGCCAACCGGCCCCACGGGAACCCGCCGAACGGTGTCCGGTCGCGCAGCGCCTCCTGCCCCACCCACAGCACACCGGTCACCGCCGGCCACACCGCCGGGAACCGGTCGACCAGCGGCGACACCCACGCCGTGGCCAGCCCCAGCACCGCCAGGTAGCCGGCCTGCAACAGCGACAGCAGCACCCACGGCAGGTAGCCGGTGTGCAGGTTCGTCCAGGCCAGCAACGGCGCGAACAGGGTCAGACCGGTCAGGAAACCCAGACCGGCGCCGGCGCGCAGCCGCCGCCGGTGGGTCGCGGCGGCCAGCAGCGCCACCCCGACCGGCGCCAGCGGCCACCACCCGTACGGCGGGAAGGCCAGCAGCAACGCCAGGCCGGCGACCACCGCCATGGCGACGGCCACCGGCAGGCGCACCGGGCCCGCCGGCACCTGACCGGGCGGCGGCGGTTCGGGCCCGGCGGCGCGGTCCACGGTCGTCACGGGCGGGTCGGACGCGATCACGCGCCGAAGGCTACCCGCCCGCCGTAACCACCCGCCCGCCTGCCCGGGTGGCCGGTCGGTGGCGGGCGACCGTCAGCGGCGGCCGGCCCACCTGCCGCACACCCTGCGACCAGCCGCGACAATCGACAAGTAATGTTGCTGTTATGGCAAACGAGGTGGCGGCGGTGCTGGCAGCGGTCGGACCCCGACTGCGAGCCCTCCGCAAACAACGCGGCACCACCCTGAACGAACTCGCCGACACCACCGGCATCTCGGTGAGCACCCTGTCCCGGCTCGAATCCGGGCAGCGCCGCCCCACCCTGGAACTGCTGCTGCCACTGGCCCGCGCCCACCAGGTGCCCCTGGACGAACTGGTCGGCGCCCCCGCCGTCGGCGACCCCCGGGTCCGCCCCCGCCCCATCGTCCGGCACGGCATGACGTTCCTGCCGTTGACCCGCCGCCACGGCGGCCCGCAGGCGTTCAAACAGATCCTGCCGCCACACACCCCCGCCGACGCGCAACCACAGTCCCACGAGGGCTACGAGTGGCTGTACGTGCTCTGCGGCCAGCTACGACTGCGCCTCGGCGACCACGACCTGCTCCTCACCCCCGGCGAGGTCGCCGAGTTCGACACCCGGGTGCCGCACTGCGTCACCAACCCCGGCCCCGAACCCACCGAGGTGCTCAACCTGTTCGGCCCGCAGGGCGAACACCTGCACGTACGCGCCCGCCCCTGAACCACACCGGCGGCCACGACGAAGTCGGGGCGCGGCATACGCCGCGCCCCGATGCTCCCAGGCCCCTCCCGGCCGGTGCGGCGGAATGCGGCACGCCGACCTTCGGACCGACCCGACGGTGACTGGCTGTCCCCGCCTGGCCGTTGTCTACTGGCCGTGCACCCCATCCTGCCCGTACACCGGTAACCGCAGCCGGTTCGCGCCGCCCCGCCGACCCCCGCCCGCTGGACCTGGCCGCCGCGACTGAACATGCACCGTGTCGCTCGGCCAGCGGACGAAGGGACGAAGCGAACAACAGCCGCTTCCCGTGGTAGGACTCAAAGACGGTACGTGGCCCACCCCCGACCTTGTCAACCCACCCCCGACGAGTCGTCGCCCCGACCCGGCGTGTCGAGGCGGCCACCACCTCGCCGACGCCCCCGGCCACAGCAACCATCCACCCCGGTCAACCGAGCAGTGACCCCAGCAGCCCCCGCGCCGCCATTTGATGCCCCTCGGCCAGCATCCCGGCCGCGGCCAGCACATAGTCGGTGTCCACCACCGGCCGGGCCGCCCTCGGCAACGCCCACCCACCGGCATGGTCGGTCAACACCGCGTCCAACACCCCGGCCGCGTCGTTGTCCGAGGCGTGCCGCAGCACCCCACCCGACCCGACAAGCAGCCGCACGTCCCGCAGATCCCGACCGGCCCGCTCACCGGTACCCACCCCGCGGGCGTGGCGACGCAACGCCACCGTCGCCGCCAACGCCGCGATCCGCGCGTCGACCACCCGACCGGCGGCGTCCGCCGGCAGGAACCCGGGATCGGCGGCCCGCGCCGCGGCCTCGCCGGCCAACCCGTCGGCCTCGGTCACCGCGACCAGACGTTCCTCGACGGCCGCCCGCACCACCCCCGGCGCGCTCCACCGCACCCCCAGATCCCCCTCGACCGTCCGTGCCCGCCACAGCTCACCGGCCACCTCCCGGCCCGGCCCACCGGCCCGCTCGTCCGGAGTGAGCACCGAGTACACGTCCGTGGTCGCACCACCCACGTCGACGACCACCAGGTCACCGCCGGCCACGTCGGCGAGCACCTCCACCCCCGACAGCACCGCGTCCGGCGTCGCCGCCCGCACCAGCCGGGTGAACCGGCCACCCCGCGACAACCCCTTACCACCGATCACATGCCGCAGGAACACCTGCCGGATCGCCGACCGCGCCGACACCGGCGCCAACACCCCGATGCGCGGCAGCACATTGTCGGCCACCGTCACCGGCACCCCCGCCCCGGCCAACAGCCCGTGCAGATCATCGCGCACGTCACCGTTGCCGGCGAGCACCACCGGCACCCGCCACCTGGCCCGCGCCAGCCGCGTCGCATTGTGCGTGAGCGTCTCCGCGTCCCCGCCGTCGGTGCCACCGACCAGCAGCACCACGTCCGGGCGGGCCGCCCGCAACGCCGCCAGCTCCGCCCGACCCAGCCGCCCCGCCGCCACGTGCACCACGTCCGCCCCCGCCGACAGGCCGACCCGCCGACCCGCCTGCGCGGTCACCAGCGGCTCGTAACCGATCACCGCCAGCCGCAACCCACCACCCGCCGACGAACACACCAACCACGGCACCTCACCCGAGGTGAACCCGGCCGTCGCCGCACCCACCGCCGCATCCAGGCCGTGCAGCACATCCGACCCCACAGTGGTCGGCGCCGCCGCCGCCGACACCAGCCCACCACCGTCGAGATCGACCACCGCCACCTTCGTGTACGTCGAACCGACGTCGGCGCAGACCGCGACGTTCACACCGCAGCGGGCACGACCACCGTGCCGGTCGCCGTCACCGCCACCAACGGCTGCGCCAACACCTCCGCCGCCGACCCGCCCCGATCCGGCCGACCCCGGCACACCACCCGGGCCTCGAAATCGATGGTGCGGCTGCGGGTACCCACCCGGGTCACCGTCGCCACCACCTCCACCACGTCACCGGCCCGCACCGGCGCCTTGAACTGCACATCCGAGTACGACGCGAACAACCCCTCGTCACCGTCGGTACGGATACACACCTCGGTGGCCACATCCCCGAACAGCCCCAACGCGTACGCCCCGTCGACGAGATCACCCGCATAGTGCGCGTGCGCGTACGGCACATACCGCCGATGCGTCACCGTCACACCCAACCGACGGTCAGTCATGCCACCCTCGCCCTCCTACCCGTGATCAACGCATGGACCAGATAGGACGCCACCTCACCCGGCGTCGTACCCCGACCGAAGATCCGATCCACCCCCAACTCGGCGGCCTGCGACTCGTCGAACCGCGGCCCACCCACGATCAACAACGGTCGCCGGGCCGCCGGCAACGCCTCCCGGAACGCCGCCGACATCTCCCGCGTGTTGTGCAGATGCGCATCCCGCTGCGTCACCACCTGCGACACCAGCACCGCATCCGCCCGCGCCACCCGCGCCGCCTCCACCAACTCCGGCACACTCACCTGCGCACCCAGGTTCGTCACCGCCAACTCCCGGTAGTACTCCAGACCCTTCTCCCCCGCGATCCCCTTCACATTCAGGATCGCGTCGATGCCCACCGTGTGCGCGTCCGTACCGATACACGCACCCACCACCGACAACTTCCGCCGCAACCGCCGCTTGACAACCGCGTTGACCTCCTTGGCGCTCAGCAACGGAAAGTCCCGCTCCACCACCCGCACCGCCGACAGGTCCACCAGATGGTTCACCCGCCCGTACACCACGAAGAACGTGAACCCGTCACCGATCGGCTTCGCGTGCACCAGCAACGCCGGATCGATGCCCATCTTGTTCGCCAACTGCACCGCCGCACCCTCGGCCCGCTTGTCATGCGGCACCGGCAACGTGAACGACACCTGCACCATGCCGTCACCGGTGGTGTCCCCGTACGGCCGCACCACACCGCCGCCCGTCACGGCCGGGCCTCCTCGGGTCGCGGCTGCTCCAGGATCTCCGTGGCCGGGTTGTAGTAACCCACCTCGTGCCGCGCCACACCGTCCAGACCCTTACCCCGATCCGCCGGCCGCTTCATGATCCCGAACGTGCCCTCGGCGATCGCCGTCAACAACGACTGCTCACCGATGCGCTCCAACAACCCCACCGCCTCGGCCAGCACCCGGTTCGCCCGCTGCTGAATGAACCCACCCGGCGCCGGCACGAAATCCTCGTGCAACCCACCCGCCGCGCCGAGCACGTACCGCACGTTCTGCAGGGCGATGTCCCGATCCGACAACCACGGCGTCACCACCGCCTCCGTCATCATCCCCACCAGCAGGATCCCCTGCCCGGTCATCGTGCCCACCAGATTGAAGAACCCGTCCAGCAGATTCCCCCGGAACACGTCCCCCGTCATGTGCTTCGTCGGCGGCATCCACTTCAACGGCGCATCCGGAAACAACTCCCGCGCCAGCAACGCATGCGCCAACTCCAGGCGCAACGACTCCGGCACCTCCGGGTTGATCTCGAAAGCGTGCCCCAGCCCCAACTGCCAGTCCGCCAACCCCGCCTCATGCGCGAAGTACTCGTTGAGCAACTGCGACACCGTCACCGTGTGCGCCTCGTCCACCGCATCCGCGGTGGTCAGATAATTGTCCTCACCGGTGTTGATGATGATCCCCGCCCGCGCGTGCACCTGCCGCGAGAACCGCTGGTCCACGAACGTCCGCACCGGATTGATGTCCCGGAACAAGATCCCGTACATCGAGTCGTTGAGCATCATGTCCAACCGCTCCAGGCCCGCGAGGGTCGCCATCTCCGGCATGCACAACCCCGACGCGTAGTTCGTCAGCCGCACATACCGCCCCAACTCCTTCGACGACACGTCCAACGCCGCCCGCATCAACCGGAAGTTCTCCTGCGTCGCATACGTGCCCGCGAACCCCTCCCGGGTAGCACCCTCCGGCACGTAGTCCAGCAGCGACTGCCCCGTCGACCGGATCACCGCAATCACATCCGCGCCCGCCCGCGCCGCCGCCTGCGCCTGCGGAATGTCCTCGTAGATGTCCCCCGTCGCCACGATCAGATAGATCCACGGCCGCCGCGGCGGATCCCCGAACCGCCGCACCAGACGGTCCCGCTCCACACGACGCCGATCGACCCGCCGAATCCCCGCACCAACCGCCCGCCGAGCCGCCCGCCGAGCGGCGGTAGCCGCCCGGCCAGCCGGAACGGTGAACCGCACCGAACCGGCGGCAGCCTTCTGCGCCAGCAGCGTCACGTCACTGATCTGCTCGCGCACCAGCGCGTCGAACACCGGCAACGCCACCCCGTGACCCAGACCGACATCCGCCACCACCGCATCCACCAGCCGGTTCACCCACGGAATACCGTCCGGATCCGCACCGGCCACCCCGGCCAGCCGCAACACCGCCCGCTCCACCGACACCGTGGTGTGACCACGCGCCAACTCCACCACCGGCCGCCCGGCCCGCCGCGCCAACTCCCGCGCCCGCGCCACCAGCACCGGATCCAGGTCAAGCTTCCCCGTCACGCGGACCCTTCCTCATAGATCACCTCACCGCGCAACACCGTGCGCCGACACACCGGCAACGGCGTCGGATCATCCGCACCACGCGCCTCCGGATCCTCCGCCTGCAACACCGGCAACCCCCGCTCCACCCCGGCCGGCGTGGACCACACCGCGAACGTCGCCGGCGCACCCAACGCCAGCACGCCCTCGCTGTCCAGATGCACCGCCCGCCAACCACCCCGGGTGTGCGCCGCGAACGCCGCCCGCACACTCATCCGCTGCACCGGATTGTGATGCGCCACCGCAGCCCGCACCGAACCCCACGGATCCAACGGCGTCACCGGCGAATCCGAACCGAACGCCAACGCCACCCCGACCCCGTGCATCGCACCCATCGGATTCGACGCCAACGACCGCGCCAACCCCAACCGCGTCTCGTACATCCGCCCCGCGCCACCCCACAACCGGTCGAACGCCGGCTGCATCGACGCCACCACCCCGTACTCCACGAACCCGGCGATCAACCGCCGATCCACGATCTCCGCGTGCTCCACCCGATGCCGCGCCGCCCGCAACCGATCCGTGCCCAACCGCCGCGCCGCCCCCGCGAAACCCTCAAGCACCGTCGACACGGCCGCGTCACCGATCGCATGGAACCCGCCCTGCATCCCGTGCGCCGCACAGTCCAACAAATGATCACGCACCTGGTCCGCGCTCAGATAACCGTGACCACACCCGTCACCATCGGCGTACGGCTGCGACAGGTGCGCCGTCCGCGAACCCAACGCCCCATCGGCAAACAGATCACCACCGGCACCGACCGCCCCCAGCTCCCGCGCCCGCGCCGCACCACCCAACTCACCCCAGTACCCGTACACCTCCGGCATCCCCGCACCGGAGATCGCCATCAGGCCGGTGAAATCCTCCTCGTCGGAGATCTCCGGCCCGCCGCACTCGTGCACCGCCGCGATCCCCACCGACGCCGCGTACCCCAACGCCACCCGCTGCGCCGCCACCCGCTGCGCCCGCGTCACCGACGCCCGCGCCACCGCCCGCACCACATGGTGCGCGTCCCGACGCAGCCAACCCGACCCGTCGTAGCCCGGCGCGGCCGCCGCCTCGGGACACGCCGCCAGCAACGCCTCCGACACCAACGCCGAATGGATCGACGCCTGCGACAGGTACACCCGCCGACCGTCCGCCGCCCGACCCAACTGCGCCGCCGACGGCGGCTGCGCCACCGACCACGTCGACTCGTCCCACCCGTGCCCCAACACCACCGCGTCCACCGGCAGACCCGCCGCGTACGCCGACACCGCGTCCAACAGCTCACCGGCCGACCGCACCCCGGACAGATCCAGCCCGGACAACACCAACCCGGTGTCGCTGGCGTGCACGTGCGCGTCCACGAAAGCCGGCGTCACCAACGCACCGTCCAGCTCCACCACCCGATCGGCCGGCGGCGCGTCGGCATCCGAACCCAGCCACACGATCCGCCCGTCACGGACCAGCAACGCCGTCGCGGACGGATCCGCCGGGCAGTGCAGCACACCGGCGCGGTACAACGTCGAGGGGAAGTTCGTCATGGCCTCAGTCTGCCGCCAGCCGCGCCTCGAACAGCCCACGCACCCCCGGCTCGCCCCGCAACAACCCCAACGCCAACTCCGCGTGCCCCGGCACGTACCCGTTGCCGACAAGCATCGTCACGTCAGCAGCCAGACCCTCCGCACCCAACGCCGCCGCCGCGAAACTCGTCGCCATCGAGAAAAAGATCACCGTGCCGCCGTCCGCCGTCGCCAACACCGCGCCGTGCTCACAACCCGGCACATCCACGCACACCACCGTCACGTCCGCCGGCACCCCCAACGCCGAGGTCACCGCCGTCGACAGGGCCACCGGATCGCGGGCATCGGCCACCACCACCGCATCGGCCAGGCCCGCCGCCACCAGCGCGTCACGCTCCGCGACCACCGGCACCACGCCGACCGTACGGCCCGCACCCGCCCGCCGCGCCGCCGCCAGCGACAACGAACCACTCTTGCCCGCGCCGCCGACCACCGCCACCGTCACCGGCCGGGCGTCCGCCTCGGCCGCCCGCTCTGCCACATACCGGGACACCACCCGCGACGTCAACGCCGGCGCACCGCACACGTCCAGCACCGCCAGGGACAGTTGCGGGTCCAGGTCCTCCGGCAGCACCGCCGCGACCGATCGGGCGAACAGAATCGCCCACCCCGCACAGGGCACCTGCTCGCTCCGGCCGTCCCAGCCGGCCAACCCGTCGGTGACCACAAGCGGAGTCAACGTCAACGACACGAGCGTGGCCACCCGCTCGCCCGCCTTGAGCCCCAACGGTGAACGCCGACCCGCCTCCTCGACCGTGCCGATCAACATGCCGCCCGACCCCGTCACCGGGTTCTGCATCTTCCCCCGGGCGGAGATGATGTCGAGCACCTCGGCCCGGACCGCGGCACCGTCCCCGTCGTGCTTGACGGACAACTGCCGGAAACTCGCCGCGTCCAGGTTCAGCCGCTCCACCCGGATCCGCACCTCGTTCGGCGCGATCTCCGGACGCGTGTCGAGCCGCCAGGCGGCCTGTGGCAACACGCCCGCAGGCTCCACGACACGGTGCAGACCCACCGGTGACGTCACACCGACCTCCCCCTGTCCGGCCGCCTGAAGCCTCGCCTTGGACTCGCATGGCGGGAAAACTTACGGCAGAATAATTTCTCTACCGAAATTTTTCCAGTAGCCTTCGGGTCGCTGATCACCCAGGCAGACCAGAGGAGGGGCCGTGACCCAGACCCGACCGCCGGTGCAGACCATCCCGGCGCCCCCGCCGGCCCCCACCACAACCCGCACCGGCCAGCCGTACGAATACCGCCGCAGCCCCCTCGTCGAACCCGACTGGACCCGCTTCCCCGGCTGGCGCGCGGTCACCCGCGACCAGTGGGAAAGCGCCCAGTGGCAACGCGTCAACTGCGTCAAGAACATCAAACAGCTGCGCGCCGTGCTGGGTGACACCGTCGACGACACCTTCTACGCCGACCTCGAAGCCGACCAGCGCGCCCTGGCCACCATGTCCATGCTGGTGACCCCACAGATGATCAACACCATGGCGCCGTACGGCCCACCCACCACCGAGACGCTGCTCGCCGACCCCATCCGGCGCTACATGATCCCGGTCGCCTCCGACCGCCGCACCGACTGGCCGTCACACCCCTACGCCACCCGCGACTCTCTGCACGAACACGACATGTGGGTCGCCGAAGGCCTCACCCACCGCTACCCCACCAAGGTCCTCGCCGAACTGCTCTCCACCTGCCCGCAGTACTGCGGGCACTGCACCCGCATGGACCTGGTCGGCAACTCCACCCCCACGGTGGACAAGCTCAAGCTCAGCCTCAAGCCCGTCGACCGCTACGACGCCCACATCAGCTACCTGAAGGCCCACCCCGGCGTACGGGACGTCGTCGTCTCCGGCGGCGACGTGGCGAACGTGCCCTGGCGCAACCTCGAGTCCTACCTGATGCGGCTGCTGGAGATCGAAACCATCCGCGACATCCGGCTCGCCACCAAGGCCCTGATGGGTCTGCCCCAGCACTGGCTGCAACCCGACGTCGTCGAGGGCCTGGAACGAGTCGCCCGCACCGCCGCCCGCCGCGGGGTCAACCTCGCCATCCACACCCACGTCAACCACGCCCAGTCGCTCACCCCGCTGGTCGCCAGGGCCGCCCAGACCGCCCTCGACATCGGCGTGCGCGACGTACGCAACCAGGGCGTCCTGATGCGCGGCGTCAACGCGACCAGCACCGACCTGCTCGACCTCTGCTTCGCACTCCAGGGCGAGGCAGGGATCCTGCCCTACTACTTCTACATGTGCGACATGATCCCCAACGCCGAGCACTGGCGGGTTCCGGTCTGGCACGCCCAGCAGCTCCAGCACGACATCATGGGCTACCTGCCCGGCTACGCCACCCCACGGATCGTCTGCGACGTGCCCTTCGTCGGTAAGCGCTGGGTACACATGGTCACCGAGTACGACCGGGAGCGCGGCATCTCCTACTGGACGAAGAACTACCGCACCTCCATCGAGTTCGCCGACCTGGAGGCGCTCAGCAAGCGCTACGCCTACTACGACCCGATCGACACCCTCCCCGAAGCCGGCCAGCAGTGGTGGCGCGTCCACCGCGACGACTGAGCCCGACCGGGCGGCGTCATCGCCGACCTGTGCCACACCGCGAAGCGGGCCACCGGATCATCCGGTGGCCCGCTTCCGTGCCGGGCGATCACTTCGTGAAGGCGTCCTTCGTGTTACGTCCGGCCTCCTTGACGTTCTCACCGGCCTGACGGGCCCGGGCATCGCTCTGCTGGCTGGCGCCCTCGGCCCGCATGCGCTCGTTGTCGGTCATGTCGCCGATCCGCTCCCTGGCGGCACCGCTCAGTTCCTCGACCTTGTTCTTCGCCTTGTCGGTGAAGCTCATGTCGTCTCCCTGTCTGTTCGGCGGTAGAGCGGAGCGGATCGCTCCGCTCTTTCTCGAGTCCCCCCGTGCGGTGAGCTGAAACGGTCTGGTGTCTCGGTGGCGGATGGCACAACCGCTAAGGCATCCTAGGACACTAGGTGTATGGTGAAGCCTGGTTCGATGCAGCGCGGGACGAGATCACTGATTGTCGAGTGCGGTCCGTCCGATCCGTTCGCCGCCCGACATCGGACCCGGTGTCCTGGTTGACTGAGGACATGGGTGAGCGAATTCTCCGGATCGGCGCCGTCAGACCGCACTGCATCGCGCCGCACGGTGGTGCGACGGCATGAACGAGATCCTGCTCGTCCGGCACGGCGAAACCACCTGGAGCGCCAGCCGCCGCCACACCTCGTACACCGATCTCAACCTGACGCCCGACGGTGAGCGGCAGGCCCGCGCACTCGGACCGGCTCTCGCCGGACGACGCTTCGTCGCGGTGCTGACCAGCCCACGGATCCGGGCGCTGCGCACCGCGCAGCTGGCCGGGTTGCCCGTCACCGACTCCGACGACGATCTCGCCGAATGGCACTACGGTGACTACGAGGGCCGCACCACCGCGGAGATCCAGGACGAACGTCCCGGGTGGAGCGTCTGGACCGACGGATGCCCGGGCGGCGAGTCACCGAGCGAGGTCGGCGAACGCCTGGACCGACTGCTCGCCCGGCTGCACCCCCTGCTCGACCGAGGTCCCGTCGCCGTGGTCGGGCACGCGCACGCGCTCCGCGTGCTGGGTGCCCGGTGGATCGGGTTGCCCCCGTCGGCCGGTGGCTTGTTCCGGCTGGACACCGCCACCCTCAGCCTGCTCGGTCACGAACACGGCCGGCGGGTGCTCCTCCGCTGGAACCAGCCGCCTCCCCCACCGCTCGACCCACCCACGGCGCAGTCGCCGGCCCGCCACTGACCATTCGCCGGGCCGGCGGTGACGGACCGCGGCGTCGATCAGCGGGACGGCTGCTGCCGCGCCGGATCCTGCCCCACCTTCGGTGGCCGATGTTCGTACGGGGTGGACAGCACCACAGTCGTGCGGGTGGTGACATTCGCCGACGTCCTGATCTCCTGGAGCACCCGCTCCAGGTCGACCGGCCCGGCCACCCGGACCAGCAGCAGGTAGAAGTCCTCCCCCGCCACCGAGTAGCAGGAGTCGATCTCCGGCAGATGCGCCAGCCGCTCCGGCGCGTCGTCCGGCTGCGACGGATCGAACGGCCGGATCGCCACGAACGCCGTCAGGGGCAGGTCCAGCGCCTCGAACGAGACCCGGGCGGCGTAACCCTTGATCACCCCGCGCTGCTCCAGCCGTCGTACCCGCTGATGCACCGCGGAGACCGACAGGCCGACCTTCTCCGCCAGATCCGTGTACGACAGTCGGCCGTCCGCGGTCAGCGCCACCACGATGGCGCGGTCGATCTCCTCCACGGCGTGCAACCTACCGGGTACGACCGGTCGACGCGACTGACAAGCCCGCCCGCCGTCGCGTTCGGCGGGCGGATGCTCGCGTACGGTCAGCCCTTCGCCAGTGCCCGGGAGATCACCAGCCGTTGAATCTGGTTGGTCCCCTCCACGATCTGCAACACCTTCGCCTCCCGCAGGTACCGCTCGACCGGATGATCGGCCACGTATCCCGCGCCGCCGAGCACCTGTACCGCGTCGATGGTCACCCGCATCGCCACGTCCGTGGCGAACAGCTTCGCCTTGGCCGCCTCGATCGAGTACGGCCGACCGGCGTCGCGGAGCCGGGCCGCGGCCAGGGTCAACGCCCGGGCGGCGGAGATCTGGGTGGCGAGGTCGGCCAGGGTGAACCCGAGCCCCTGGAAGTCGATGATCGACCGGCCGAACTGCTCACGTTGCCGGGCGTAGTCCACCGCGTAGTCCAGCGCCGCCTGGGCCAGCCCGACCGCGCAGGCCGCGATGCCCAGGCGACCGGAGTCCAGGGCCGACATGGCGATGGTGAACCCCGCCCCGTCGCCGCCGATCAGCCGGTCGGCCGGCACCCGGGCCTCGTCGAAGACGACCTGCGCCACCGGAGACGAGCGCAGCCCCATGGTGCGCTCGGCGGCCTGCGGGTGCAGACCTGGTGTGGCGCGGTCGGCGAGCAGGCAGGAGATGCCCTTCGGGCCCGGGCCGCCGGTGCGGCAGAAGATGTTGTAGAAGTCGGCCACCTGGGCGTGGGTGATCCACGCCTTGGTGCCGGTGACCAGATAGCCGTCGCCGTCGCGCACCGCCCTGGTGGTCAGCGCCGCGGCGTCCGAACCACCCTGCGGCTCCGACAGGCAGTACGCCCCGAGCAACTCGCCGCCGATCATGTCGGGCAGCAGCTTGCGCTGCTCCTCGCTGCCGTAGGCGGCGACCGGGTAGCAGGACAGGGTGTGCACGCTCACCGCCTCGGCGACCGCGAGCCAGCGGCCGGCCAGGATCTCCAGCACCTGAAGATAGACCTCGTACGGCTGGGCGGCGCCGCCGTACTCCTCCGGGTACGGCAGGCCGAGCAGACCCGCCCGGCCCAGCGTGCGCAGCACCTCCCGGGGGAACTCGGCCCGCTGCTCGTGCTCGACCACCTTCGGCGCGAGTTCCCGGTCGGCCAGTTCGGTGGTCAACTCCAGCAGGTCACGAGCCTCGTCGGTGGGCAGGATCCGGTCGACAGTCATAGCGCGATGAGCTCCGTGGGGATGGTGTTGAGCCGTCGTACGCCGTCCGTCGTGCAGACGACGATGTCCTCGATCCGGGCGCCGTGCCGCCCGGCCAGGTAGATGCCCGGTTCGACGGAGAAGACCATTCCCGCCGCCAGGGCACGGTCGTTGCCGGCCACCACGTACGGCTCCTCGTGGCCGTCCAGACCGATGCCGTGGCCGGTGCGGTGCAGGAACGCGTCGCCGTAACCGGCCGCGGTGATCGGCGCGCGGGCGGCGGCGTCGACGGCCGCGGCGCTCACCCCGGGGCGGACCGCCGCCACGGCGGCGCGCTGCGCCTCGTGCAGCACCGCGTAGTAGTCGACGAACTCGGCCGGTGCCGGCCCACCGCTGACATAGGTACGGGTGCAGTCGGAGCGGTAGCCCGAGGCCATGGTGCCGCCGATGTCCACCACGACCGGCTCGCCCACGCCGATCGGCCGGTCGGCGGTGCCGTGATGCGGGCTGGCGGCGTTGGGGCCGGCCGCCACGATGACGAAGTCGACGGTGACGTGGCCGGCTGCCCTGATCGCGGCGGCGATGTCGGCGGCCACCTCCACCTCGGTCCGTCCCGGTCGTAGCCACTGCCCCATCCGGGCGTGCACCGTGTCGATCGCCGCGCCGGCCTCGGCGAGCGCCGCCACCTCCGCGGCCGACTTGTGGACGCGCACCTCGCGCAGGACCGTCGAGGCGAGCCGCTGCCGGGCGTCGGGCAGCAGCGCACGCAGTGCCAGCACCTGCTCGGCCCACATCCGGTCGGCCAGCCCCACCGCGCCGACCGGCCCGCCGAGCGCGGCGGTCACCAGTGGGTACGGGTCCGTGCCGTCGGGGTGGTCGACGATGCGTACCCCGGTGGCCGGCGCCGGCGACGCCTCGGCCGCCGGCCGTTCCAGGGTCGGCACGATCAGCGTCGGCTCGCCCTCGGCGGGCAGCACCAGCAGGGTCAGCCGCTCACCGGCGTGGGCGTCGTAGCCGGTCAGGTAGCGCAGGTCGGAGCCGGGGCTGAGCAACAGCGCGTCCAACCCGGCGGCGGCCACGGCACGCTGCGCGGCGGCCAGCCGCCCCGGCGGATACAGCTCCTCGAACCCCACACCGCTAGCTTAACGGTCGTTTGGGCCAGCCGGCGCCCACGGTGCCGGACCGCCACGACGCACCGGTCAGGAATCAAGAAGCACCGACCAGCGGGACGTCACTAGCTTGACCAGGGTGGATATCCGGCCGGGCAGCCGCTCGGGCCGGTGCGGAGAGTCACCCGGGAGGTTCGTGATGAGTGGGAGCAACTGGATCCGGCAGGCCCATCGGTGGCTGGCGATCGCGTTCACGGTGACCGTCGTCGTCACCTTCGTCGCGCTCGCGCAGGAGAATCCGGTCGAGTGGATCGCCTACCTGCCGCTGCTGCCGTTGGCCCTGCTGATGATCACCGGCCTGTACCTGTTCGTGCTGCCGTACGTCGTCAGGCGGCGTCGCGGGCCGGGTACGGCCGGTGCGCGCTGACGGCACGACCGGCTCACTCCATCAGCCAGAGACAGAACGGGTGGCCGTCCGGGTCCAGGCAGACCCGGACGTCCTCCTGCGGCTGAAAAGCGGCGAGCGTCGCCCCGCAGGCCAGCGCGTGCTCCAGCGCCGCCGGCAGGTCCTGCACCCCGATCTCCAGGTGCATCATCATCTGCTGCCGGCCGGGCTGCGCCGGCCAGCTCGGCCGCACGTACGCGCGTTCCCGCTGAAAGGACAGCCCGACCCCGCCGTCGGCGGCACGCAGGATCACGTCGTCGGCCTCCTCGACCGCGATGTCCCAGCCGAGCAACCGCGCGTAGAAGCGGGCCAGCGCCGCCGGGTCGGGGGTGTCGAGGTTCACCGTGGTCAGCGTCAGCCGGGTCGGTACGGTCATCGGGCCCTCCCTCGTCGCGCCGGCGGAACGCACCGCCGACCTGCTGTACGTCGTGAACGTCGGTGCGGTGTGCCAGGCTGTCGGGCGTGACAGCGCAGACCCCGATCATGCTCATCGACGCGCCCAGTCTCTACTTCCGGGCGTACTTCGGCATCCCCGAGTCCGCCGCGAAGACCGCCGACGGCCAGCCGGTGAACGCGGTGCGCGGGTTCCTGGACATGCTCGCCCACCTGGTCCGCACCCGCCGGCCGGGGCGGATGGTGTGCGCGATGGACCACGACTGGCGGCCCGACTGGCGGGTCGCGCTGCTGCCGTCGTACAAGGCGCACCGGGTGGCTCCGGAGGGGGGCGAGGTGGTGCCGGACACCCTCTCCCCGCAGGTGCCGATGATCCTGGAGGTGCTCGACGCGCTGGGGGTGACCGTGGTCGGCGCGACCGGCTACGAGGCCGACGACGTGCTGGGCACCCTCTCGGTCAGCGAGCCCGGTCCGGTGGAGGTGGTCTCCGGTGACCGGGATCTGTTCCAGCTGATCGACGACGCCCGGGGCGTGCGACTGCTCTACGTCGGGCGGGGGGTGGCCAAGCTGGAGGACTGCGACGACGCCGCCGTGCGCGCCCGCTACGGGGTGCCGGCCGACCGGTACGCCGAGTTCGCCGCGCTGCGCGGCGACCCGTCCGACGGGCTGCCGGGGGTGGCCGGCGTCGGCGAGAAGACCGCAGCCCGGCTGGTCGACAGGTACGGCGACATCGCCGGCATCCTCGCCGCCCTGGACGACCCGGCCGCCGGTTTCGCACCCGGGCTGCGCACCAAGCTCGTCGCGGCCCGGGACTACCTGGCGGTGGCGCCCAAGGTGGTCCGGGTCGCCCTGGACGTGCCGCTGCCACCGCTGTCCACCGAGCTGCCGGTGTCGCCGGCCGACCCGCAACGGTTGCTCGACCTGGCCGAGCGGTGGAACCTCGCCGGCTCGACCCGGCGCCTGGTCGACGCGCTCGCCACCCGCACCGCGACGAGCTGACCCGTTCCGGGCCGGCTCAGACGGTGAAGCGGAGCCGGCCGCGCCGGGCCAGCAGGTAGCCGAGGGCACCGGCGGCGATCAGCGCCAGACCGATGCCGACGAGCAGGCCGGTCGAGGCACCGGTGATCGGCAGCGAGCCGCCGCCTCCGCCGCTGCCGGAGAGCCGCACCTGGATCTTCGCGGTGTCGTTGGCGGGGTCCAGGTCCTTGACGGGGCCGGCGCCGTCGAAGGTGTGCAGCCGGACCGTGCCGCCCTTGCCATCGGCCCGGTCGATCCGCAGGTCGAAATCGAAGCTCAGCCGCTCACCGCGGCTGATCGTGCCGCGCGCCAGACACACGTAGACCCGCGCGCCCGGCTTGCCGGGCTGCCACTCGTCCGCGTCCCGGTCGACACAGGACTGCGGGGCGGTGACCGCGGTGACGTTTGTCGGCAGGGTCACGATGGTCTCGACGTTGAGCCCCCGCTGGCCGTTGGGTCCGGCGCTGGCCGGGCCGTTGTTGAGGTACCCGACCCGCATCTCGACCGTGTCGCCGACCGCACCCGTGACGGTGGCCCCCTCGGCGGCCACGTCGCCACGCTGGTCGCCGTCGACGGTCAGCGTGATCCTGGTTTCGTTGTCGAGGGTGTCGGTGTCGGTCTGGCCGAGCGCGCGGGCCTGCGTACCGCCGACCGGCACCAGCGTCAGCGCCTCGTCGGTGCCCTTCGGCCCGAGCGGCCCGGTCGTGGGCGACTGGGAACGGAACTCCGCCCAGTCGGCCGGGGTGAACCAGACCGCGTAGCTGTGGTGCAGGTTCGGCGCCCAACTGTCGGCCGGAACCGTGCCGCCGAACGTCGGATCCACCCGGAGCGCCGCACCGGGCTCCAGCGAGTCGTCGAACGTGCAGGCGAAGGTGCTGCTGTCCAGGTCCGGGTCGCTGTACTCGCAGTTTTCGTACCGCTTCGACGGGGTGAACCCGTAGGAGCCGGACAGGTACAGCACCATCCCGTGCGCGGTCTTCGTGCCCCGGTTCCGCACCGTCAGCGGCACGTCCACCCGGCCGCCCAGGCTGCTGTCGAGGGTGAGCGTCCGCTCGGTGGCCAGGTCGACGCCCCCGCCGACGGCGACCGTGGACCGGTAGGTGCCGGTGGTTCCGTCCGGTGCGGTGACGGTGAACAGCAGTTCCCCCTGCTGGCCCGGCTGCGCGCCGGCAGCCGCCGTCACGGCCAGGCTGAGCAGTTCCGAACCCCAGTCGCCGTCGATGGTCAGCTCGCAGGTGACGACCGCGCCCGCCACCGTGCAGACGCCCGGCTCGTCGCCGGGCTCGACATCGGCGAACGCCATGACGTCGCGGCGGTCCACCCGCACGGTGTAGGTGCCGACCTGCTGATCGCCGAGCAGCCGGAGCGAGGCCCACTTCTGCGGGCCGTCGGTGGCGACGACGACGTTGTTGACGTACGCCACCGGCTTCGCGGCCGGCTCGGCGGCGGCCGGCGCACCGGCGGCCACGGTGGCGAGCACGACGACGGCCACGCCGGCGAACCACCGACGAACAACACGAGTCTGCATGGCGGGTCCCTCGAGAACGGTGATACCGCGGGAGCTGAGCCGGGTAAGACTCTCATGGATGCCGTGCTCGTCGGTAGCCGCGCCGCGGCTCAGGTCACCTCGCGCAGGTAGCCGTCGATGGCGGCGGCCAGGATCTGCTCGCCGGGACGCGCCCAGACCTCGGCGTTGAAGACCTCCACCTCGATCGCGCCGGTGTAGCCGGCCGCGTCGACCGCCTCGCGCAGCCGGCGCAGCTCGATGCAGCCGTCGCCGGGCAGCGCCCGGCCGAGCAGCACCCCCTCCGGCAGCGGGGTTATCCAGTCGCAGACCTGGAACGCGGCGATCCACTCCCCCGCGCGGGCGATCTGGTCGTGCACGGTGTCGTCCCACCACACGTGGTACGCGTCCACCACCACACCGACCACGCCCGGGTCGAACCGCTCGGCGATGTCCAGCGCCTGACCGAGGGTGGCGATGACGCACCGGTCGGCGGCGAACATCGGGTGCAGCGGTTCGATGGCCAGCCTCACCCCGGCGGCGTCGGCGTGCGGAGCGAGTTCGGCGATCGCGTCGGCGACCCGGGCGCGGGCGCCGTCGATGTCCCGGCTGCCGGCGGGCAGGCCACCGGAGACCAGGACCAGCACCGGGGCGCCGAGCGTGGCCGCCTCGTCGATGGCTTGTAGGTTCTGCTCCCGCCAGTCGTCGGCGGTGAAGAACCCACCCCGGCACAGGGTGGTGACCGTCAGCCCGGCGTCGCGGACCAGCTTCGCGGTACGGCCGAGACCGTACTCGATCACCGGCTCCCGCCACAGGCCGATGCCCGGCACCCCGGCGGCGGCACACCCGGCGACCACATCGGGTAGCGGCCAGTGCTGGGCGGTGGCCTGGTTGAACGAGAACCGGCGCAGGGCCGCCCTGCCCGCCGGGCCGGTCACTGGGTCACCCCGGCCACGGTGAAGAAGGCCCGGGCGCGGGCGGCGGCCAGCTCGGCGTCGGGCAGCAGGCCGGCGGCGTCGGCGAGGGTGAGCAGGGTGCCCAGGTGCTCGGGTGTCCGGCCGGACTGCAACCCGCCGACCATCGTGAAGTGCTCCTGGTGCCCGGCGAGCCAGGCGAGGAAGACGATGCCGGTCTTGTAGTACCAGGTGGGTACGGCGAACAGGTGCCGGGCCAGCGGCACGGTCGGGGCGAAGATCTCGTCGTACCGGTCCAGGTCACCGTCGTCGAGGGCGGCGAGCGCGGCCGACGCGGCGGGCGCGATGGCGGCGAAGACCCCGAGCAGCGCGTCGGAGTGGCCGGCCCCGTCGCCCCGGATCAGTTCCGGGTAGTTGAAGTCGTCGCCGGTGTAGAGGCGTACCCCCGCGGGCAGCCGGCGGCGCAACGCCACCTCGCGCCCGGCGTCGAGCAGCGACACCTTGATGCCGTCCACCCGGCAGGCGTGGGCCTTGAGCAGCTCGACGACGGTGTCGGCCGCCAGGTCCAGGTCGGTGGTGCCCCAGTAGCCGGACAGGGCCGGGTCGAACATCGGACCGAGCCAGTGCAGCACCACCGGCTCGTCGGCGGCGTGCAGCAGCTCGTCGTACACCCGCAGGTAGTCCTCGGGGCCACGGGCGGCGGCGGCCAGGTGCCGACTGCACATCAGCACCGGCACCGCCCCCGCGTCGCGCACGTCGTCGAGCTGCTCCCGGTAGGCGGCGGTGACCTCGGCGAGCGTCGCCGGGCCGGGCGGCAACTGGTCCGTGGCGGCCCCGGCGACGATCCGGCCACCGACGGACCGCGCCTCGGCCGCGCTGCGCCGGATCAGCTCCCGGGTCGCCGGGTAGTCCAGACCCATGCCGCGCTGCGCGGTGTCCATCGCCTCGGCCACCCCCAGGCCGTAGGACCACAGGTGGCGGCGGAAGGCGAGGGTACGGTCCCAGTCCAGGACCGCCGGGGCGCCCGGGGTGTTGTCGCCGGCCGGGTCGGCCACCACGTGCGCGGCGGCGTACGCGACGCGGCAGGTCGGCGGGCCGTCGGGGTGGGGATGCCCGGTGCCGCCGGAAAGCCGCAGGCGACGGCCGCCGGGCAGGGTCACCTCGGTGCCGCTCACAGGCTCAGCTCCGGCACCTCGACGCGGCGTCCCTCGCGGGCCGACAGCAGGCCAAGCTCGGCCAGCTGCACGCCACGGGCGCCGGCCAGGAAGTCCCACGGGAACGGCTCGCCGGTGGCCACGTGCCGCAGGAACGCCTCCCACTGCACCTTGAAGCCGTTGTCGAAGTCCTCGTTGTCCGGCACCTCCGTCCACTGTGAACGGAAGTCCTCGGTGGCGGGCAGGTCCGGGTTCCAGACCGGCTTGGGGGTGACCGCCCGGTGTTGCACCCGGCAACGCCGCAGCCCGGCGACCGCACTGCCCTCGGTGCCGTCGACCTGGAACTCGACAAGCTCGTCGCGGTGCACCCGGACGCACCAGGACGAGTTGAGCTGGGCGATGACGCCGCCGTCCAGCTCGAAGATGCCGTAGGCGGCGTCGTCGGCGGTGGCATCGTAGGGCCGCCCGGCCTCGTCGACCCGACGTGGGATGTGCGTGGCGATGGTGGCGGAGACGGCGCGTACCTCACCGAACAGTTCCGCGAGCACGTAGTGCCAGTGCGGGAACATGTCCACCACGATGCCACCGCCGTCGGCGGCCCGGTAGTTCCACGAGGGCCGTTGGGCGGGTTGCCAGTCGCCCTCGAAGACCCAGTAGCCGAACTCGCCGCGTACCGAGAGCACCCGGCCGAAGAAGCCACCGTCGAGCAGCCGCTTGAGCTTGCGCAGCCCCGGCAGGAAGAGCTTGTCCTGCACCACGCCGGTGCGTACGCCGGCCGCCCGGGCGGCACGCGCCAGGTCCAGGGCGGCGGCGGTGTCCTCGGCGAGGGGCTTCTCGGTGTAGATGTGCTTGCCGGCGTCGATGGCCTGCCGGATCGCCTTCTCCCGCTGCTGGGTCACCTGAGCATCGAAGTAGACCTGGGTGTCGTCGCGGGCCAGGGCGGCGGTCAGGTCGGTGGTCCAGTCGTCCAGGCCGTGTCGTTCAGCGATCTCGCGCAGCTTGGCCTCGCTGCGGCCGACGAGGACCAGATGCGGCCAGACGGTGGTGCCGTCGGCCAGCGGCACCCCACCGGCGGACCGGATGGCCAGCAGGGAGCGCACCAGATGCTGCCGGTATCCCATCCGGCCGGTGACGCCGTTCACGATGATGCCGATCGACCTGCGGGTCATGGGGGTCCTTCCGTCGTACGCGCTCGGACCGGGTGAGGTAAGCGCTTTCCCGCCCAGATTAGGCCGCACCTCCGAAGCCAGGCAAGGGCTTACCTGACGATGGTGCGTCCGGCCTCGGCGGCCGATGGCGGGCCGAACAAAGCGCTGGCCACCTCACCACCGCAACGAGGACCATCAGTGGATGGATCGCCAGTCCGACGAGATCGTCGCGTACTACACCGACCGGTACCGCGAGGACCTGCGGCTCGCCGCACGGCCGCAGGCCCGGCTGGAGCGGACCCGCACGCTGGAACTGCTACGCGAGTACCTGCCCGCACCACCCGCCCGGATCCTGGACGTCGGCGGAGGAACCGGCGAGTACGCCCGGGCCCTCGTCGCCCTCGGCTACCGGGTACGCCTGCTCGACCTGGTGCCCGCGCACGTCACCCAGGCCCGCGCCGGCCACCCCACCGTCGACGCGGACGTCGCCGACGCTCGCGCGCTGCCCGAGCCCGACGACGGCTACGACGCCACCCTGCTGCTCGGGCCGCTCTACCACCTGCCCCGGCGCGCCGACCGGTGCCGGGCCCTGGCCGAGGCGGTCCGGGTCACGCGACCCGGCGGTCGCGTCCTCGCCGCCGCGATCTCACGATTCGCCGGGCCGCTGGACTTTGCCGCCACCGGTCGACTCGACGACCGGATGGTCGAGGAAGCCGCGGTGCTGCTCACCGACGGCCGGAACGACGCGCGTCTCGGTTTCACCCACGCCTACTTCCACCGGGTCGAGGAACTGCTCGACGAATGCCGGACCGCCGGCCTGGTCGACCTGGTCGTCGACGGTATCGAGGGGCCGGCCTGGATCGCCGCCGAGGCGGCCGCCCACGGGCCGATGGCGGAGACCGTGTTCACCGCCGCGTTGCGGCTCGCCCGCGTCTACCGACGGGAGCCCGCCCTGGTCACGGCGAGTGCCCATCTGCTCGCCCGGGGCACCGTCGGCGATCCGTCGGACATCGGGCGGGACCGGCCGGACCTGCGGGCTTGACCTGCGCTAACCACGCCCCGATGCAGGCCCCCGCCCTGGGGTACGGTGTCGCTGGTCGCCGCTACAGCGGCCGGCGCGACGCGTGAGGGGGCGGGTGTGGCGACGCTGTCCGATGTGGCCCGACGGGCCGGTGTCTCACCCGCCACCGCCTCGCGCGTGATCAACGGCAGCAGCAAGCCGGTCACCGAGGAGCTGCGCGAGCGGGTGCTGCGCGCCGTCGCCGAGTTGCAGTACGTCCCCAACGCCCACGCCCAACTGCTGGCCCGGTCGCATCGCGGCGCCGTCGGGGTGATCGTGCACGACGTCTCCGACCCGTACTTCTCCGAGATCACCCGGGGCCTGCAACGGGTCGCCACCGACCAGGGCCGACTGTTGATGATCTGCAACAGCTACCGTGACCCGGAGCGGGAACTGGAGTACGTCGAGCTGCTGCGGGGCCAGCAGGTCGCCGCCATCATCCTGGCCGGCTCCGGGTACCACGACGCCGACTTCACCCGGCTGCTCAACGGCAAGCTCGCCGCGTACGAGGCCACCGGCGGGCGGGTCGCGGTGATCGGCCGTCACGAACACTCCGGTGACGCGGTGATGCCGGACAACCGGGGCGGCGGCGAACTCCTCGGTCGGGAACTGTGCCGCCTCGGCCACGAACGCATCGGTGTGGTGGCCGGCCCCCGGGTGTTGACCACCATCACCGACCGGCTCGCCGGGTTGCGCGCGGCACTCGCCGACCACGGCCGGGAGCTGCCGGAACACCGCATCCGGTACGCCGACTTCGACCGCGACGGCGGCGCCGGGGCCACCGCCGAGCTGCTCGACGCCGAGCCCGGGCTGACCGCGATCGCGGCGCTCAACGACTCGATGGCCATCGGCGCGTTGGCGCTGCTGCGCGCCCGCGCGGTGCCGGTGCCGCAGCAGGTGAGCGTGTTCGGCTTCGACGACATGCCGGTGGCCCGGGACGTCACCCCGGCGCTGACCACGGTCCGCCTGCCACTCGTCGAGATGGGCGCCCGCGCGATGGCCCTGGCCCTCGACCCGGGAGCCGCGAATCCCCGGATCGAGTCGCTCGCGGCCGAACTGGTCCGTCGGGACAGCGCCGGCCCCGCCCCGGGGTGAGGCGGCGGGCCGCTGGCCGACGGTGGGCACCGCGCGACGCCGACGACCTGCCGAGGGCTCGTCCGCCGGCACCGAAAACGTTATCGTAGGTGATCATCGGTAAGGAGTCTCATGCCCCGCGCGCACCTCACCATCAACCCGGCGTTCACCATCGGGCCGGTCCGTCGACGACTCTTCGGCGGTTTCGTCGAACATCTCGGCCGGCACATCTACGACGGGATCCACGAGCCCGGGCATCCGAGCGCCGGACCGGACGGGTTCCGGCGTGACGTCGTCGAGCTGGTCAAGGAGCTGGGTGTCAGCACGGTCCGGTACCCGGGCGGCAACTTCGTCTCCGGCTACAACTGGGAGGACGGCGTCGGGCCGGTGGCCGAGCGACCGCGTCGGCTCGACCTCGCCTGGCACTCCACCGAGACCAACCAGGTCGGCCTGCACGAGTTCCAACACTGGCTCGACCTGGTCGGCAGCGAGCTGATGTTGGCGGTGAACCTCGGCACCCGCGGCCCGAAGGAGGCCGTCGAGCTGCTGGAGTACACGAACCTGCCGGCCGGCACCGCCCGTGCCGAGCAACGGGCCGCCAACGGTCGGGAGAAGCCGTTCGGCATCGCCATGTGGTGCCTCGGCAACGAGATGGATGGTCCCTGGCAGCTCGGCCACCGCGACGCCACCGACTACGGCAAGCTCGCGTCGATGACGGCCAAGGCGATGCGCCAGGTGGATCAGAACCTGGAGCTGGTCGCCTGCGGCTCGTCCGGCCGGGGTATGCCGACCTTCGGTGAGTGGGAACGCGTCGTGCTGAACCACGCCTACGACGACGTCGACTACATCTCCTGCCACGCGTACTACCAGGAACACGACGGCGATCTCGCGAGCTTCCTCGCCTCCGGGGTCGACATGGACACCTACATCGAGTCGGTGGTCGCCACCGTCGATCACGTACGCACGGTCAAACGCTCGTCCAAGCGGGTGGATCTCGCGTTCGACGAGTGGAACATCTGGTACATGAGCCGGTGGCAGGAGAAGGCGCGCACCTTCACCATCGACGAGTGGCCGGTCGCACCACGCCTGCTGGAGGACCGCTACACCGTCGCGGACGCCGTCGTCCTCGGCGGTCTGCTGATCTCCCTGCTCAACCACGCCGACCGGGTCACCTCGGCGAACCTCGCGCAGCTCGTGAACGTGATCGCCCCGATCATGACCGAGCCCGGCGGCCCGGCCTGGCGGCAGACGACGTTCTTCCCGTTCTCGGTGACCTCGCACGCCGCCCGGGGTGACGCGCTGCGGGTCCTGGCCGACGCCGACGAGACGACCACCGCGACCTTCGGCTCGGTGCCGGTGGTGGCCGCCGCGGCGACAAGCGACGGCACCGGGCTGTCGGTGTTCCTGCAGAACCGGCACCTCACCGAGGCGACGACGGTGACGATCGACCTGCGCGCGTTCCAGCCGACCGGTGCGGTCTCGGCCCAGGGCATCTGGGACACCGACGTGCGCGCCGCCAACGACCTGCGCGACCCGCACCGGGTCGGGCTGCGCAACAACGACACCGCGCGGCTCTCCGACGGTCTGCTCACCGTCGAGCTGCCGCCCGTGTCCTGGACCGCGCTGACGGTCCCGCAGGCAACCGGGTCCGGCGGGTCCTGACCGTACCCACGGTCGGCTCGTATCCTCTCGTGGTGACCTCGGCGCTCGGGAACCTCACCCGCCAGCAGCAGACGCTGCTGGCGCGGTGGCTTCCCGGGGCGAGCGTCGAGGCCGAGCACAGCTGGGGCTTGGTGGCCACCACCGTCCTCGAGGTGACCTGCGCGGGTGCGCGATTCATCGTCAAGGCCGGCGGCGACGACGACCACGGCATCCGGCGCGAACTGGACGCCCATGCCAACTGGTTGCGGCCCTGGACCGATCGGGGCCGCGCGCCGGCCCTGGTGCACGGCGACGTGGACGCGAAACTGCTCGTCACCCGCTACCTGCCCGGTCAGTTGGTGCTCGGCAGCGAGCACGCCGACGATCCTCGCCTCTACCGGCAGGCCGGCGAGTTGCTGGCGCTGCTGCACGCCCAGTTCGTCGTCACCGACGACGACCACGAGCGACGCGAGAACGAGAAGGCCCTGGCCTGGCTGCGCCGACCACATCGGATCGCCGCGCACACCGTGCGGCGGCTGCGGGCCGAAATCACCTCCTGGCCGACCCCGTCGGCGTCCCTGGTGCCCACCCACGGCGACTGGCAGCCCCGGAACTGGCTGGTCCACGAAGGCGTGCTCAGTGTGATCGATTTCGGTCGCGCCGCCCTGCGTCCCGCGTACACGGACTTCGGTCGGCTGGCCGCCCGGGACTTCCTGCGCGATCCGAGGCTCGAGGCAGCCTTCCTCGACGGGTACGGGACCGATCCCCGTGAGCCGGACGCGTGGCACCGGAACCGGGTCCGCGAGGCGATCGGCACCGCGGCCTGGGCGTACCGGGTGGGCGACGAGGCGTTCGAGGCGCAGGGCCATCGCATGATCGCCGGAGCGCTCCGCGACGTCGACGTCCCGTAAGGACGCCACCGTCGGCCGCAAGCCACACCATGAGCGCCGTTGTCACTCGTGCGGCACGATGTGCCGCACCGCGTCGGGGCGGGCTGCCGCCTCCGCCATCAGCCGGGCCAGCCCGGCCCTGGTCGCCACCACCGTGATCTTCTCTCCGGGACGCAACCGCCGTCCGTCCGCGACGGTCGCCGGCAGCTGACTGCCGACGAGGTTCGTCAACCGCAGCAACCATGCCTCGCCCGGCCGACGCAGATCACCGACGGTCATCCGGGCCAGCAACGAGCGCTCGCCGACCGTCGTCTCGGCGACCAGCAACACCCGCCGGGCGACGGGAATCGCCTCCAGTTCGTGACCCAGCATCCGCGCCACGAACGACGGCACCGCGAGATAGCTGACACTGCGGGAGATGGTGAGGTCGAAGGCGCGCTGCACCTGGTCGGCGAAGTCGCCGTCGAAGAGCCGCAGCACCACCCGCAGATCGGGCCGGACGGCGCGGCCGACCAGCGCGGTCTCCAGATTCGTCACATCGTCCGAGGTGAGTACGACAAGGGCGCGGCTGGTCGCCAGCGAAGCGGCGACCAGCGTCTCTCGACGACTCGCGTCCCCGACGATCAGCGGAATCCGCAGCTCCCGCGCAGCCGATACGCCGCGCGCGTCCGCCGAGCGGTCGATGGCGATCACGTCGACCCCGAGGGCGTGCAGACCTTCGACCACGTGGCTGCCGACCCCGCCCAGCCCGACCACGATGACGTGTCCGCTGGCCCGCCTCGGCAGGGAACCGTCCGCCACCTCCAGTCGTACCTTGATCACTGCGTCCACCACGGCGCCGGTGAGCAGCGGAATCAGGGCGATGCTGGCGATGGTGAGGACAACCAGCGTCGCCTTCTCCACCCCGGTGGCGGTCGGCTCGACGTCCGCGCCACCCAAGGTGGCGAGGACCGCCTCGAAAAACGCCTGGGACCAGGTGGTTGCCGGACGGCTCAGGGCGAGCACGACGGCGGCGGCGAGCAGCAGTCCGAGGAAGACGCCCAGGACGACGCGGATCCGGCGCCAGACCCGGCCCGCGATCGTTCCGAGCGGGTAGCCGTGGGTCATCGGGCGGCGGCGGGACGTCTCCGGACGCCAGGGTGCCACGGCGGCGAGCACCAGGTCGGCCTCGTGCTGGCGGGCCGGCAGTACCTCGACCTCGTCGCCGTTGCGGGTGATCGCCAGGCCACAGACCACCTCGTGCTCGCGTACCTCGTCGCGTCCGGCGACGAACATCGTGCCGTCGCGTAGGCCGTGCCGGGGAGTGGCCTGGCCGACGGCGGCGGAGACGAAGGCCGGCGCGGCCAGCGCCCCGTCGGACAGGACGGTGCAGTAGGGCAGTTGGTCGAGTCCTCGGCTCAGTCCGGTGTTGAACATCCGCACCACGATCCGCAGCGTCGGATGCAGGTCGTGGGCCTGGAGCGCGGCCTCGATGTTCGCCACGTCGTTGCGGTCGACCAGGGCCAACGCGTCGGCCGTGCCCAGCCCGGCCGTCTGGTAGGCGTCGGCGTCCGGCCGCTCCGCCACGATGCACCGGACGCCGGGCAGCCGGGCGATGCGTCGACCGTACCGGGATGTCCGAGACCGCAGGATCACCGTGACCTGACCGCCGTGCCGGTTGGTGAGTTCGTCGGCGAGCCGGTACGCCAGGCTGTCGTCGCCGCAGATGACGAAGCGACGTGGCTCTTCCGGCTCCGGCTGGACCGGCGATCCGGACTCCGGGACCTCCACGCCGCCGAGCGTATCGACCACCCGCCAGGCCAGGCGCTGGACACATCGCGGAACCCGGCAAGCCGCCGCAGGCCGCACGCATGGGACAGACGTGATCGCATACGTGGATTCGCGATGCGATCATCAGGGCCATGCGCAAGATTGTCGTGACGACGGCCGCGGTCCTGCTGGTGTCGGGGTGCACCGGCGGATCGGCAGGCACGAGCACCTCGGCCCCCTCCGACGGACCACCCGGAGCCGTCGCCGCCGACGCGCCGGAACCGGGTTGGCGGCTGGCCACGCTGCCGGAGCTGGCCGGGCCCACAAGCGTGCTGTGGGACGTGGTGTCGGTGGACGCCAGGCACGCGTGGGCCGTCGGTAGCGAGGCTTACTCGCCCGACCAGCCGAACGACACCGGCACCCCGTTGGTCCTTCCGTGGGACGGAACGAACTGGACACGAGCGGCCGTGCCGGCGATCTCATGGCACGGCCGGCTCGACCTCGTCGCGGCCGACTCGCCGTCGAATGTCTGGGCGGTCGGCAGCACGGCCGCCGCCACCCCGGAGGAGCAGGTGACGCACGTCCTGCACTACGACGGCAGCGCCTGGCGCGAGGTGCCGTTCGCGCGGGGCGACGGCGAGAGCCAGGCACTGATCACCGGACTTGCCGTCCTCGGCGAACAGACCTGGTTGGTGGGCAACGACGGCAGCAATGTGATCATCAAGCAGTGGGACGGACGATCCTGGCGGTCACACCAGCCGCCCGCCGAGTGCCGCACCGGCGGCACGTCCTTCGGTGGAATGCCGAACCTCTGCACCGTCACCGCGATCAAGGCCATCGGGCCGGATGACGTCTGGGCCGCCGGCAACGGCGCGTGGCAGGGCTTCAAGGGCCCGTTGCTATTCCACTGGAACGGCTCGGGCTGGCGTACGGTCCAGGTGGGCGTCAACAACGACGAGTCCTCGTTCCGCGCGCTCGCGGGTCGATCCTCCAGCGAGCTGTGGGCGGTCGGCGACGGTGGGTTGGCCGTGCGCGGGGGCGGTGGATCGTTCGAACTGCTCAGGTACGCGCCGCCGGGTGGCGCACTGCCCGACGTGGTCACCGACCACGCCGGACAGCCGTGGCTGATCGACAACTCGCCGACGCCGAGCGCTTCGCTCGTCACGTACCGGACGGGCGGGTGGGCCGGCGTTGCGGCGCCGCAGCCGCCGGACGCGGTCGGGCTGAGCCTGCACGGGATCGCCGGGACCCCGGGCAGCCCCCTGATGTTCGCGGTGGGCGCGGCAGATCTCCCCACCACCCCGCGCTACCTGCGGGGGGTCGTGCTCGAGTACGTGCCGGACGCGTCGACCGGATCACGCCACTGACGTCGACCCGGAGTGGTTCGCACAGCTGCAGGTCTACAACGCCGTCGACGGGCCGGTGCCGGAGGTGGTGCTGACACGGGACGGACAGCGTGCGGAGCGCGGCCTACGCTGGCCGGGTGGTGCCGGTCAGTCCAACACAGCGGGTCCTCTCCCCCGACGACGTGGTCGACTTCGTCCGGTCCTCGTTCGGGCCGGACCGGCGGGTGGCGGACTGCGGGCCGCTCTCCGGTGGCGGCTTCGCCGCGGTGTGGTGGGTCCGCCTCGACGGCGAGCGGCCGGGAGCGGGCCGCGTGGCACCAGGTCACCGCGACGTGGTGCTGAAGGTCGCCCCGCCGCCCACCGCGCGGCTGCTGCGCTACGAGACCGACCTGCTCGCCGCCGAGGCCCGATACTTCCGGCTGGTCGCCGAGCGGGCGCCGCGGGTGCCGGTGCCGCCGGTGCTGCACCACGGCCGGGACCGGCGGCTCGGTGAGTGGCTGGTCACCGGCCGGCTGCCCGGCCGGGCCCTGCCCGACCTAAACGGTGACGACGGGCCGGTCCGCGCCGACCTGGGCGCGGCGACGGCCGCCCTGCACCGGGTCACCGGCGACCGGTTCGGCTATGACGCCGGCCGCACCGGCGGCGCGACCTGGTCGGCTGCGTTCACCGCGATGATCAACGACCTGATCGCCGACGCGGCCGACTGGCAGGTGCCGCTGCCGGTGCCGCCGCAGCGGTTGCGGGCACTCGTGACCCGGCACGGCGAGGTGCTCGACACGGTACGCCGGCCGGCGCTGCTGCACTTCGACTGCTGGGACGGCAACGTCCTCGCCGACCGGGACGCCGACGGCGCGTACCGGATGCGTGGGCTGGTCGACGGCGAGCGGTTCCTCTACGGTGATCCGCTGCTCGACCTGGTCTCACCGCTGCTGTTCCGCCGCGCCGAGGACGAACCGACGCACCCGTTCCTGCGCGGCTACGCCGAGGCCACCGGTGTGCCGCTCGCCTTCGACGACGGAGCACGCCGCCGGCTCACGCTGTACCGGATGCACCTGCACCTGCTGATGACCGTGGAGATGCCCAGCCGGGGCATCACGCCGAAGATCGACCCTGGCCGGCACGCGCTGCTGGCCGAGTTGCTCGACCGCGACCTGGTCGAGCTGGCCGCGGACTGAGCCGACGGCCCAACGGCCGGCCGGACCAGTTGGCCGGGCCGGCAGTCGACCACCGCTGGAGGTGCCGCTGTTGCGAGACCGTCACGCCAACCTGGCGCGTATCCGGTCGCTCGACCCTGAGCGTGACCACCTGGAGATCTACCAGACGATGCTGCGCCACGAGTTCTGCTGGGATCTGCGGCTCGGGCTCAACCTGGCGTTCAACCGCTCCTTCTCGATTCCGGAGATCGCCGCCGTGCACACCGCCACCGGTGAGCTGACCCAGCGGACCCGCAAGCGCATCGACGACACCGGGCTGTTGATGTACGAGATGGTGCTCAACGGCTTCGACCATCCGCGCGGGCGGGCCGCGCTGCGCCGGGTCAACCAGATCCATCGCCCGTACGGCATCGGCAACGACCACTACCGGTACGTGCTCGGCTGTCTGGTGGTGATCCCGACCCGCTGGATCGACCGGCACGGCTGGCGTCCCACCTGCTGTCACGAGCGGCGCGCCACCCATGCGCTCTACCGGGAGCTGGGCCGCCGGATGGGCATCACCGACATCCCGGAGACCTACCAGGAGTTCGCCGACTGGTTCGACGCCTACGACGCGGCGCACCTGCGCCCCAACGACGACGCGGCGGCGATCGAACGGGCCACCCGGGAGCTGCTGCTCGGCCGGCTGCCCCGCCCGCTGGCTCCGATCGGCGACGCCCTGGTCGCCGCGCTGTACGACGACCGGCTGCGCGCGGCCACCCGGGTCGCCACCCCGGCCTGGCCGGTACGCGCCGGACTGCACGCCGGCCTGCGCGTCCGGGCGTGGCTGCTGCGCCACCTCGGCCGGCCGCGCACCGCGCCGCTGTTCGCCGGCGGCGTGATCAGCACCCGGACGTACCCGGACGGCTACACCATCGACCAGCTCGGCCCGGCCGACACCACCGATTCGCGGACGACCGGCGGCGGTGCCGTCACCGCGAGCCGCCCCGATCCCGACTGACGGCGACGGCCGGTCGGGATCGAGGTCCGCCGGCGGTCAGGACGGTGCGAACCGGGCTAGCGGGTTGGTCAGGGCACCGACCAGTTGCAGGGCCGCCGACGGGTCGGCCAGGTCGACCATCTGCTGGTTGTCGCGCAGTTGCAGCCGGTTGAGGCAGGACAGTGCGAACTCCGGGGCGAACAGGTCGTAGCGGGCCAGCCGGTCGGCCAGGTGCGGTACCCGGCCGGCGTACTCGGTGGCGCAGTCGGCCACGGTACGCCAGAACTCCTCCTCGCCGAGGACGCCCTGGTCGGCAAGGGTCGCGCCGAGGAATCGGAAGAAGCAGTCGAAGACGTCCGTGAAGATCGACAGCAGCTTCATGTCCTCCGGGATGTCGGCCCGGATCCGCTCGACCGCCGGCGGCAGCTGCGCGTCGGCTCCCATCACCACGATCTCCTCGGCGATGTCCTTGAAGATCGCGCGCTCGACGACGCCGTCGCGCAGCACCAGGATGACGTTCTCGCCGTGCGGCATGAACGCCAGGTCGTAGGCGTAGAAGGCGTGCAGCAGCGGGGTCAGGTAGGCGGTCAGGTAGCGGCGCAGCCACTGCGCCGGTGCCAGCCCGGAGGCCGCGATCAGCTCGGCGGCGAACGACCGGCCGTCGGCGTCGACGTGCAGCAACGACGCCATGGTGGCCAGTCTCCGGCCGTCCGCCAGGTCGGGTACCGGGCTCTCCCGCCACAGCGCGGCGAGCATCTTCCGGTACGGGGAGTAGCGGTCGGTGGCGGCCTCGTACTGGCGGTGCCGGTAGCCGACCGCGGCCCGCTCCCGGATGATCGTCAGTCCGGTGGCCCGGAACACCTCGTCGCCGTCGATCAGGTCGGCCAGCCAGTCGTTGATGGCCGGGGTGGCCTCCATGTACGCGGCCGACAGGCCCCGCATGAAGCCCATGTTCAGCACGGACAGCGCGGTCTTGACGTAGTGCCGCTCGGGGTGGCTGACGTTGAAGAAGGTGCGGATGGACTGCTGGGCGAGATACTCGTCGGGGCCCTCGCCGAGGCAGACCAGCCGGCGACGCGCCACCTCGCCGGCGAAGGTGACCGACAGCTTGTTCCACCACTGCCACGGATGTACCGGGATGAGGTGGTAGTCGGCGAGGTCGAGGCCCAGCTCGGTCATGGTCGCGGCGAACCGGGCGAGGGTCGCCTCGCCCAGTTCGGTGCGCAGCAGCGTCTCCCGGTCCAGGTCCGCCGAGCTGGTGAAGGTGGCGTGGTCGCGGTGGGCGGCGAGCCAGATCAGCCGTACCGGGTGGGCCGCCTCGGGGGCGTACCGGTGATACTCGTCGACGCCGAAGCCGAGCCGTCCGTTGTTGGCCACGAAACAGGGATGACCCTCGGTCATCGAGGTCTCGATGGTCTGGAAGTCGGCCGCCACCAGCTTCGCCGCGCCGGGCAGCGCCCGGTCCAGCTTGTACGCCAGGCCGGCGAGGGTGGACGTGATCTCCTCGAGGTAGACCGGCAGGATCCGGTCGGTGAGGCCGAGCGCGTCACGCAGGTCGAGGCAGAAGTCGACCGCGTCCAGCGGCAGCGACTCACCGTCCCGGTGCCGACTGATGCTCTCCGGGTCGATGTCCCAGTGCTCCAGGGTCATCACCCGGGCCGCGAACCGGTACCGGACCGCGCCGGAGGCGGCGGTGACGGTGTACCAGCGGCGGCCGGTGGAGTCGGCGGCCGAGCCCTCCGGTTCGGGGGTGAGCAGCCGCTCGTGGCTGAATTCGGCCAGCGCCTTGCGTACCAGCAGGCGGTTGGCCCGCTCCCAGGTTTCCGGGCGCAGGTGGGCGACCGGGTCAGGCGTGGTCACGGTGATGCTCCTTCGTCTCGGTGCCGGCCGCTGCGGTCACGTCGGTGGCGGCGCGGAATCCTTGCCGGGTGCAGATGCTCAGCAGGGCGATCTTCTCCGGCTTGGTGACCGGTCCGACCACCTCGAAGCCGACCGCCGCGTTGAGCGCCTGCACGGCGGTGTTGCGCACGTCCGGCTCGACCACCACCCGTTCGGTGGCCGGGTCGGCGAACAGCCAGGCCATCACCGTGGTGATGACGGCCCGGGTGAAGCCGGACACCGGGGTGGCGGTGGGTGCGCAGAGGAAGTGCATCCCGACGTCGCCGGGCCGCGCGTCGTGCAGGCCGACCAGCTCGACGTGCGCCGGGTCGTACCGTTCGGCTAGGAAGGCCGGCTCGCCGCGCCACAGGCCGAGGTACGCCTCGTGGTGCGGGTGCTCGGCGATCCGGCGGTACTCCGCGGCCACGGCGTCGAGGTCGGCGTCCTGCATCAGCCAGAACGCCGCCTTGGGGTGGGTCACCCACCGGTGCAGCAGCGGCGCGTCGACGGCCACGTCGATCGTACGCAGGGCGAACTCGCCGAGTCGCCGATCATGGCGGACGTGGACGAGCTGGGTCACCCCGGCACCCCGAAGTCCTGGAAAGTGATCGACTTCTCGATGGGGTACGGCTCGCGGCCGAGCAGTTCCCGGATGATCCAACTGTTGCGGTACGGACCCATGCCGAGGTCGGGCGAGGTGACGCTGTGGGTGTGGGTGCCACCGTTCTGCAGGAACACGCCGCGCCCGGTGGAGTCCACACTGTAGTTGCGGGCGACGTCGAGCCGACCGTGGTCGTCGAAGCGCAGCCGGTGCCGGATCGGCTCCAGGAACGCGGGTACCTCGTACCGGTACCCGGTGGCCAGCACCAGCCCCTCGGTGTCCAGGGTGAAGTCCCGCTCCTGCTCGACGTGGCGCAGCCGAAGGGTGTGCTTCCCGGTGCTCTCGTCGTACGTCACCTCGGTCAGCTCGGTGTTGGTGAGCAGCCGGGTGTTCACCGGTCCGTCGACGCTGCAGGCGTAGAGCAGGTCGTAGATGTCGTTGACCAGGTCGGCGGAGATGCCCTTGAACAACCCCTTCTGCTCGGCCTCCAGCCGGTACCTGGTGGGCTCCGGCAGCGCGTGGAAGTAGTCCACGTAGTCCGGCGAGGTCATCTCCAGCGTGAGCTTCGTGTACTCCAGCGGGAAGAAGCGCGGCGAGCGGGTCACCCAGTTCAACTGGTAACCGTGGGTGCCGATGTCGCCGAGCAGGTCGTGGTAGATCTCGGCGGCGCTCTGCCCGCTGCCGACGACGGTGATGCTCCGCTTGGCCCGCAACGCGTCCCGGTGCGCCAGGTACCGGGAGTTGTGCACCGCGTCGGAGGTCAGGCCGGCGCAGGCGTCCGGCAGGTGCGGCGGGGTGCCGGTGCCGAGCACCAGATGCCGGGCCCGGTGGGTCACGACGGCACCGTCGACGGTGGCGGTCACCACGTAGCGGTCGTCGGTCGGGTCGTACTCGACGGCGGTGACCTGGTGACCGAAGCGCAGGTTGGGCAGCTTGGCGGCGGCCCAACGGCAGTATGCGTCGTACTCCACCCGCAGCGGGAAGAAGTTCTCCCGGATGTAGAAGGGGTAGAGCCGGCCGATCTCCTTGAGGTAGCTCAGGAAGGAGAAGGGCGAGGTGGGGTCGGCGAGGGTGACCAGATCGGCCAGGAACGGCGTCTGCAACCGGGACGACTCCAGCAGCATGCCGGGGTGCCAGGAGACGTCGTCGCGGGCCTCCAGGAACAGCCCGTCGAGTTCGGCGATGGGTGCGGTCAGGCAGGCCAGGCCGAGGTTGTACGGCCCGAGGCCGATCCCGATGAAGTCGTAGCTTCGCATCCGGCCCTCCAGGCTCGGGTTGGCAGCTGGCATGGTCAGCCGACCGGGCAGGTCAGGTCGGCGGCGGGCACGTGTTCGTGCAGGTAGCGCCCGGCGTGCTCGGCGATCAGGTCCAGCACGTAGGCGACGTCGGCGACAGTGGTGGCCGGGTTGAGCACGGTGAACTTGAGGTACTGGCGGCCGTCGACCTTGGTGCCGGCGACCACGCCGAGGCCGGAGGCGGCCAACGCCTCGCGGGCGCGCAGGTTGGCCGCGTCGGTCAGGTCCGGGCCCGGCCCGCTGGGTCGCCAGCGGAACACCACGGTGCTCAGCTGCGAACGGGTCAGCACCTCGAATCGCGGGTCGGCGGCGACCAGCTCCCACGCCTGCGCGGCCCGGTCGCAGACCTCGTCGAAGAGTTCACCGACCGCGTCGGGCCCCATCACCCGCAGGGTCAGCCAGAGCTTGAGCGCGTCGAACCGGCGGGTGGTCTGCAGGCTCTTGTCGACCTGGTTGGGGATGCGCTGGGCGACCGTCCGGGCCGGGTTGAGGTAGTCGGCGTGCCAGGTGGCGTGCCGCAGGGTCCGCCGGTCACGGACCACCAGGGCGCTGGAGCTGACCGGCTGGAAGAAGGACTTGTGGTAGTCGACGGTCACCGAGTCGGCGCGCTCGATGCCGTCGAGCAGCTGCCGGCGGGTCGGCGAGACCAGCAACCCGCATCCGTACGCGGCGTCGACGTGCAGCCACACCCCGGCCGTGGCGCACACCTCGGCGATCTCGTCGAGCGGGTCGATGGTGCCGAAGTCGGTGGTGCCGGCGGTGGCCACCACCGCCATGACGGTCAGGCCGGCCCGCCGGCAACGGGCGATCTCGTGCCGGACCGCGCCCGGACGCATCCGCCGGTCCGGGCCGGTCTCCACCACCACGACCGCGTCCGGTGCCAGGCCGAGCAGCTTGGCCGCCTTCTGCACGCTGAAATGACCGGCCGCCGAGGCGATGATCCGCAGCTGGGGCAGCAGGATCCGCCGGTCGGCGGGGGTCGCGGCGGCCAGCGCCTCCTCCCGGGCCAGCAGCAGGGCGTGCAGGTTCGACTGGGTGCCGCCGCTGGTGAAGACCCCGTCGGCGGCCGGACCGAGGCCGATCCGGTCGGCGGTCCACTCGACGAGCCGGCGCTCGATCAGGGTGCCGCCGGCGCTCTGGTCCCAGGTGTCCATCGAGGAGTTGACCGCGCTGAGGACCGCCTCGCCGAGCAGTGCCGGAATCACCACCGGGCAGTTGAGGTGGGCCAGGTACCGGGGGTGGTGGAACCAGACCGCGTCGCGCAGGTAGACGTCCTCCAACTCGTCGAGCGCGGCGGTGGTGTCGCCCAACGGCCGGTCCAGGTCGATCGCCTCCACCTGGGGGGCGAGTTCGTCCGGGCGTACGCCGGTGAACGGTCCGGTGGCCTCGGCGATCCGCCGGGCCACCCGGTCGGTGCCGGCGGCCACCGCCCGGCGGTACTGCTCGACCGTGTCGTCGCTGAGCAGGTGGGCCCGGGCGGGTGTGGGGCCGGGCCGCAGGGGGGTCGGCGTTGCCTCGGCGGTGTGCACCGGCAGGGTCATGGACGTGTCCTCCACGCTCAGCGGTTCGGTTTTCGGGCAGCCGGAACGGGCCGCACGACAGGTGGGCGGCGCTCGGATCGGGTCTGGCAGGGCGGTGGCGGGGCGGCCGGTGCTGACCGCAGCCGGCCGCCCCGCCCAGGTCAGGTGAGCTTCTTGGCGCCCTGGATCGCCTTGGCGAGGTTCTCCAGCAGCGGCGCCGCGCCGGCGTACGAGAAGCGTGGCACCGCGTCCCACGGCGTGACCTGCCCGGCCTGTACGGCGGGCAGCTGCTTCCAGGTGGGCTTGGCGGCCAGGTCGGTGGGTTGCAGGGCGGTGCCGCGGTTGTCGAGCAGGATCAGGTCGGCGGCGAACTTTCCGGCGTTCTCCCAGCTGAGCGCCTCGAAGTAGTCACCGGCCTCCAGCTTGGTCGGCACCACGATGTCGACGCCGAGTTCGGCGAAGTACATCAGGTCGGTGCTGACCTTGGGGTTGGAGACGTAGAACAGGTCGGGGCTGCCCGAGGCGGCCATCACCTTGATGCCCGGATTTGCCGCGACGGCCTGGCGTACCGCCTCGGCGGCGGCCTCGAACCGCGCCTTGGCGTCGGTGACCTTCGCCGCCGACAGGTCGGCGCCGAGGGACTCGGCGAGCTGGGCGTAGCGCTCGATCGGCTTGGTCATCGGCACCCGGGCGGTGGTGATGGTCACCACCGGTGCCAGCGGCAGGATCTTGTCCTTGCTCTCGTCCGGGACGTACCAGTAGGCGCCCGGGTCGTACATGTGGGTGACCAGCAGTTCCGGGCGCAGGGCGGCGTACTTCTCGACGCTGAACTCGCCCCAGACGTTGCCGAGGATCTCGACGCTCTCCACGTCCAGGTCGCCGGCCTGCGGCTCGACGCTGCCGTCGGCCTTCCTGGTCTCGCCGAAGACCCCGACGATCTCGCTTCCGAGTCCGAAGTCGACGAGCGCCGCGGCGGAGCCGGTGAAGGCGACCACCCGGTCGGGCCGGGCGTCGGCGGTCACCGTCTCGGGGCGGTCGTCGGTGAACGACCAGGGCCCGGAGCCGTTGCCGGTGTCGGTGCCGGAGGTGTCGCCACGGCCGCAGCCGACGAGCGCGGCGGCCATGGCGGCGCCGCCGATGGCGAGCAGCCCCCGACGGGAGAGGCGACGGGCGGAGTGGTGCTCAGACATGCGTCTCGTCTTTCGATCAGGGTCTCGGACCATGGACAGCCGGGGTTAGGCTAACCTAACCTAACTTCCTGCCTACACTCGGCTCCTGTCAAGTCCCGACGGCGTTTCGCACCACACTGGAGTTCACCCTGTCCGTCATCGAGTCGCCACCCCGCGAGCAACCGACCCGGCCGACCACGGCACCCCGGCAGCGCCGCAACGCCCTGCGCGCCGGCGGTCTCCTCGTCGCCGCGCTCGCCCTGCTCGCGGTCGCGGCGCTCAGCATCGCCGTCGGCGCCAAGCCGATCCCCCCGTCCGACGTCTGGCACGCCCTGACCGAACGCGACGCCGCCGAGTACACCGTTGTACGGCAACTGCGGCTGCCCCGTACGCTGCTCGGTCTGCTGGCCGGTGCCGCGCTCGGCGTGGCCGGCGCGGCGATGCAGGCCCTCACCCGCAACCCGCTCGCCGACCCCGGCCTGCTCGGCATCAACGCCGGGGCCGCCGCCGCCATCGCCACCGCCACCGCCCTGTTCGGCCTCGGCGGCGGCACCGGGCAGGTGTGGTTCGCCCTGCTCGGCGCCGCCGCCGTCACCGTCGGGGTGTACGCCGTCGGTGGCGGTCGCGCCGCGACCCCGGCCCGCCTGGCGTTGGCCGGCGCGGCGCTCAACGCGGCCCTCTACTCCTACGTCAGCGCGGTGATGCTGCTCGACGCGGCCGGCCTGGAACGGCTGCGCTTCTGGACCGTCGGCTCACTGGCCAGCGCCGACACCGGCACGGTGCTGCGGGTACTGCCGTTCATCGCGGTCGGGCTGCTGGTCGCGCTGGCCGCCGCCCGTCCGCTCAACGCCCTCGCCCTCGGTGACGACGCCGCGCAGGCCCTGGGTGCCCGACCGGCCGTGGCCCGAGCCGGTGTGATCATCGCCATCACCCTGCTCTGCGGGGCCGCCACCGCCGCGTGCGGACCGATCGTCTTCGTCGGTCTGCTCGTGCCGCACCTGGTCCGCGCCCTCACCGGCCCCGACCTGCGCTGGCTGCTGCCCTACTGCGCACTGCTCGCCCCGGTGCTGCTGCTCGGCTCCGACGTGCTCGGGCGGGTCCTCGGCCGCCCCGGCGAACTCCAGGTCGGACTCATCACCGCGGTCGTCGGCGGTCCGCTGTTCCTGGCGCTGGTGCTCCGGACGAGGACGATCCGATCATGATCGTGATCCGTACGCCCGCCCGGCTCTCCGTCCGGTTGCGTCCCCGCGTCCTCGCCGTCGGCACGGTCTGCCTGCTGCTCACCGTCGGCGTCGGCGTACTGGCCATCGGGCACGGCGAGTACCCGATGTCACCGATCGACGTGTTGCGCACGCTGACCGGTGGCGGCAGCCCCGCCGAGGAGTTCATCGTCACCCAGCTGCGGCTGCCCCGGCTGGTCACCGGACTGGCCGTGGGCACCGCGCTCGGCCTGGCCGGAGCGGTCTTCCAGTCGCTGGTCCGCAACCCGCTGGGCAGCCCGGACGTGCTCGGCTTCACCCAGGGCGCGGCCACCGGCGCGCTCGTCGTGGTCGCCGTCGGCGGCAGCAGTGCCGCCCTCGCCGGTTCCGCGGCCCTCGGCGGGGTGGTCACCGGCCTGCTCATCTACCTGATCGCCTGGCGGCGCGGCGTGCACGGCTACCGGCTGGTCCTGGTCGGCATCGGCATGTCTGCCATCCTCACCGGCGTCAACGGCTACCTGATGACCCGGGTACCGCTGATGAGCGCCTCCCGGGCGATGCTCTGGCTCACCGGCAGCCTCGACGGTCGCGGCTGGTCCGACGCCGCACCGCTGCTGGCCGCCCTCGCGGTACTGGTACCGGCGCTGCTGGCCTGCGCGCCGGCGCTGCGGATGACCGAGTTGGGCGACGACGCCGCCAGCGGGCTGGGGGTCAGCGTGCACCGGCTGCGGATGCTGCTGCTCGCCGGGGCCGTGCTGCTGGTGGCGCTGTCCGCGGCCGCCGCCGGACCCGTGCCGTTCGTCGCGCTCACCGCCCCGCACCTGGCCCGACGACTCACCCGGGCGCCCGGGGTCACCCTGCTGCCGGCGGCGGTCGTCGGCGCGCTGATCACCGTCCTCGCCGACCAGGTCGCGCTGCGCGCCCTGCCCGGCCAACTACCGGTCGGCGTGGTGACCGGCGTGATCGGCGGCGGCTACCTGGTGTGGCTGCTGGCCACCGAGCGCCGGGCGGGCCGGCTGTGACCGCCCGGCAGTCCGGCGGACCGGGCCGGACCAGCGGGTCGGTCCTGACCACCACACCTCAGAACGGAGCAACAAGCATGTCGACCTCCCGGCTCGGTGGCGACGGGCTGCGGCTCGCCTACGACCGACGCGTCGTCGCCGAGGACCTCACCGTCGCCGTGCCCGACCGCTCCTTCACGGTCATCATCGGCCCGAACGCGTGCGGCAAGTCCACCCTGCTGCGGGCGCTGTCGCGGCTGCTGAGGCCGACCGCCGGGGCGGTGCTGCTCGACGGGACGGACATCCACCGGCTACCCGCCCGCGCCGTGGCCCGTACGCTCGGGCTGCTGCCCCAGTCGCCGATCGCCCCGGACGGCATCGACGTGGCCGAGCTGGTGGCCCGGGGGCGCTACCCGCACCAGGGGCTGCTGCGACAGTGGTCCCGCGACGACGAGCGGATCGTCGCGGAGTCGATGGCCGCCACCGGCGTCGACGACCTCGGCGACCGGCTGGTCGACGAACTCTCCGGCGGCCAGCGGCAGCGGGTCTGGCTGGCCATGGCGTTGGCCCAGCAGACACCCCTGCTGCTGCTGGACGAGCCGACCACGTACCTCGACATCGCCCACCAGATCGAGGTGCTCGACCTGTGCGCCCGGCTGCACGAGGAGCAGGGTCGCACGCTGGTCGCGGTGCTGCACGACCTCAACCACGCCGCCTGCTACGCCACACACCTGATCGCGATGCGTGACGGACGGGTGGTGGCCGCCGGCGAACCCCGCCGGATCGTCACCGCCGAACTCGTCGAGGAGGTCTTCGGCCTGCCCTGCCGGGTCATCGACGACCCGGAGACGGGCACCCCGCTGGTGGTGCCGGCGGCCCGTGCCCGAGCGCGCGCCGGTACGGTGACGCGGTGAACGCCCGCCGCTACCGCGACGGCTACGGCGTCCCCCACCTGCGCGCCGACGACCACCCGTCGCTGGCCTACGCCCAGGGTCGGGTCACCGCCCTGGACCGGGCCTGGCAGATCGAGGTGGAACGGCACCGGTCCCAGGGCACCTCCGCCTCCTTCCTCGGTACCGAGGCGGTGGCCTGGGACAGCTTCGCCCGCCGGGCCCGGCTCGCCGACACCGCGCGACGCTGCCACGCCGCCCTCGACCCGGGCACCGCCGAGTGGGTGGGGCGCTACGTGGACGGGGTCAACGACGGGCTGTCCGCCGGTGCGGCACGGGCCCCCGAGTTCGCCGCCACGGGCCTACGGCCGGGGCGTTGGCAGCCGTGGACGCCGCTCGCGCTCTGGCTCGGACATCACGTGCTCTTCGCGGGTTTCGGCACCAAACTCTGGCGCGACCACGTGGCCCGTCGGCTCGGCCCGCAGGCCGCCGGCCTGTTCGCCGTCGACAACCAGGTCACCTCGGGCAGCAACGGCTGGCTGCTCGCCGCCGACCGCACCGCCACCGGCGCCGCCCTGATCGCCGGTGATCCGCACCGGTTCATCGAGGCGCCCGGCATCTACCAGCAGATCCGGCTGGCCTGCCCGGAGTACGACGTGCTCGGCTTCGCGGTGCCCGGCATCCCGGGCATCCCGCACTTCGGCCACGCCGGGGCGGTGGCCTGGGCGATCACCAACGCCATGGCCGACTACCAGGACGGATACGCCGAACGGCTGCGCCGCCGGGGCGACCGGGTCGAGGCGTACGGGCCGCAAGGGTGGCGGCCGGCGCACCGGCACGTCGAGACGATCGAGGTGGCCGGCGCCGCGCCGATCGAGGTCGAGGTGATCGAGACCGAGCGGGGGCCGCTGGTCTCCGGTGGACCGGACGACGACCCGGCCATCACGGTCAGCCTGCGCTATCCGCCCCGTGTCCTGGGTGAGCTGGGCTTCGGCGTCCTGCCGGCGCTACTGCGGGCGCGCACCGTCGACGATGTCGACGCGGCACTCGACGACTGGGTCGAACCGGTGAACGTGGTCCTCGCGGCCGACACCGCCGGCCGGCTGCTGCACCGGGTGGCCGGGCGGGTGCCGCGACGCCACCCCGCCAACGGGCTGGGGGTGGTCCCCGGCTGGGAGGCGAGCCACGCCTGGCAGGGCTGGCACGACATGCCGAGCAGCCCGGTCGGTCAGGTGGCGGTGATGGCCAACGAGCGTGGCCTCGCCGCCGGGCTCGGTGTGGAGTTCGCGCCGCCGTACCGGGCCGACCGGATCCGCCACCTGCTGGACACCACCGACGACTGGCGTGCCGAGCAGCTCGCGACCGTGCACACCGACACCCACCTGGCCGCCGCCGGCCCGCTGCTGGACCTGCTCGTCCCGCTGGACGGGCTCGAACCGGCCGCCGCCGAGCTGCGGGAACGTCTGCTGACCTGGGACCGCCGGATGGACGCCGACAGCGTCGACGCCGCCGCCTTCGCCGACCTGCGGGCCGCCGTGACCCGCCGGCTCGCCGCCCACCCCGCCCTAGCGGCGCTTGCCGAACCACCCCCCTACCCGGAGGTGTTCCGGCCGTGGCTGGGCCTACCGGCCCGCGTCGGGTACGCGGTGACACCGCTGCTGCACGCCGACCTTCCCGGCCTGGATCAGGCCCACCTGCTGCGCGAGGCCCTGACGGAGGTGGCCGCCGCCGGCGACACCCACCGCTGGGGCGAACGGCACCGGCTGCTGCCATGGCGGGCCCTGCCGGAGCCGGCCGCGTCGCCGGGGCCGCAACTGTCCGGTGACCACGACTGCGTGCTGGCCACCTCGAGCGTCCCCGGGGTCACCGACCTGTGTCTGCGCGGGCCGGCGGCCCGCTACGTGTGGGACCTGGCCCGGCGGGACGACAGCCGCTGGGTGGTGCCGTTCGGCGCCGCCGGCGCCGGACCGCACCGCGACGACCAACTGCCGCTGTGGTTGCGCGGCGACCTGATCCAGACCAGCTGCGACTGGGACCGGCTGACCGAGGAGCACGATGACTGACCGCCACCACTACGAACGTCACGTGCCCCGGTTCGGTGTGGTGGCCTTCCGGCCGGTCGAGCCGGACGCCGACGCCGAGGTGATCCACTCCTGGGTCAGTCAGGAGCGGGCCCGGTTCTGGGGGATGCGCGACGCCGACCGGGAGCGGGTCGCCGAGATCTACCGGTACGTGGACTCGCTGTCCACCCACCACGCGTACCTCACCCTGCGCGACGGGCACCCGGTGGCGCTGTTCCAGACCTACGAACCGGAGCACGACCCGGTCGGCAGGTGCTACCCGGTACGCCCCGGCGACCACGGTGGACACCTGCTGATCGGCACCCCGGTACGCCCCGAACCGGGGTTCACCGGCACGCTGCTGGCCGAGTTCGTCGCCTTCGTCTTCACCGACCACCGGCGGCTACGACTGGTGATGGAACCGGACGCCCGCAACGACAAGGCGATCGCCCGACTGCGCCGGGCCGGCTTCGTCGACGGTCCGCTGATCGACCTGCCCGACAAACGCGCCCGGCTGATGTTCCTCGACCGCCCGTCGGCGTAGCCCCACATGCGGCATGTCGCGCCCTCCCGCCGCCCGGAGACCGCGAGATGCCGCATGTCGCTGACCGCCGCCGCACCGACACCGCGAGACGCCGCATGTCGCGCCCGCCGCCGCGCCGGACACCGCGAGATGCGGCATGCGGCGCGACCGTCAGTCGGTCGACGGCGGCTCGCAGCGTTCGGACAACGCGTAGCGGGTGAGCACCACGTCACCGATCTGACGCGCCTCGACCACCTGCGCCCGCCGACCCGGGTGCCACGGGAAGCTGCCCTCGCCGACGAACCTCGGCGCCCGCCCGTCCCCGACGAAGAACGGGGCCACCACCAGGTGCAGCTCGTCGGCCAGCCCGGCGGCGAGGAACTGGCCATGCACGCCCGCGCCGCCCTCCACCAACAGGCGACCGACACCCCGCTCGGCCAGGTCGGTGAGCATCCATCGCAGGTCGACCGGATCACCGGCGTCGACCACGGTGGCCAGCTCACCGAGCCGGTGTCGGGTCTTCTCGACCGCCCCACCGGCGCTGTAGACGATCCGGTCGGTGTCCCCCACGGTGAACAGCCGGGCCTCGGGGTCCAGGTCGCCGCAGCCGGTCATGGTCACCCGGGTCGGCGATGCCGGCAGGCCACGGGCGACCCGGTCGGCCCGGCGCCGTTCGCAGCGCACCAGCAACCGGGGATCGTCACGGCGAACGGTGCCGGCACCGACCAGGATCGCGTCGCAGCCCGCCCGGACCTCGTCGACCCGGTCGAGATCCGCGTCGTTGGACAGCAGCAGCCGCTCGTCGGTGGCGTCGTCGATGTAGCCGTCGATCGAGGTGGCGCAGCTGAGCAGCACGTACGGCCGGGCCGCCCCGGACGAGGCGGTCACCGGACGAAGGGAAGGTCGGCGGCGCGGGCCGCGCGGCTGGCCTTCGCCGCGAGGTAGTCGGCGTTGGCCGGGGACAGGAACACGCCGGTGGGCACCTGCTCGGTCACGGTGATCCCGAGCCGCCCCAACTGCTCGGTCTTCTCCGGGTTGTTGCTCAGCACCGAGATCGGGCCGACACCGAGCGCGGCGAGCATCTGCGCCGCCACGGTGTAGTCGCGTTCGTCCTCGGCGTGACCGAGCGCGACGTTGGCCTCGAAGGTGTCCAGCCCCGCGTCCTGCAACGCGTACGCGTCGAGCTTGGCGTACAGCCCGATGCCCCGGCCCTCCTGACGCAGGTAGAGCAGGTAACCGCCGACGTCGGCGATACGCTGCACCGCCTCGCGCAACTGCGGCCCGCAGTCGCAGCGTTGGCTGCCGAACACGTCGCCGGTGAGGCATTCGCTGTGCGGACGGACCAGCGGCACGTCGCCGGCGCGTTCCGCCGCGCCGGGATCGCCGAGGCGGAAGGCGAGGTGCTCCCGGCCGTCGACGAGCCCGTCGAAGGTGAACAGTCGAGCCGTGGTGGTGTAACCGTCGGGAAACCGCAGCGGCACGGTGACCTGCGTCCGGATGGTGGCGACAGGCAGTGTTTCGGACATGGGTCTCCTCGTCAGGCGGTGGCGGGTACACGGACACGTCGGGCCAGGAGCACGGCGGCTCCCGGCAGGCTCGCGACGAGCACCAGGGCGCCGTACACCGTCGCGGTGGCCACCCCCTCGGCGGCGGTCAGGCCCGCGGCGGCGAACGCCCACGCGGCCACCCCCTCGCGAGGGCCGAACCCGGCGACGTTCGCCGGCACCCCCATCGCGAGCAGGGCCAGCAGGGTCAGCGGCAACAGCAGGGTCAGCGGGGCGGTCGAACCCACCGTGCGTGCGGCCACCAGGAAGGTCGCGAGGTGCCCGGCCACCGCCAGCGCGGAGGCGAGCAGGACCCCTGCCCAGGTACGCCGGCCGAGCAGCCCGAGCCGTACGTCCGACACGGCGGTGCCCAGTGCTCGGGCCCACCGGGAGGCGCCGGAGTGCGGCAGCAGCCGGGCCGCCACCACCACGGCGACCAGCACCGCCACCGCCACGGCGGTCGCCACCGGCAGGAACGGGCGCACCGGCGACGGGAAGGCGAACAGCAGCACCGCGGCTACCGCGACCAGCACCACCTGCCCGGCCATCCGTTCCCACACCACCGCGCGGATGCCGCGTCCGACGTCGCCCACGTCGCGGCCGTGCCGCACCGCGCGGTGCACGTCACCGAGGATGCCGCCGGGCAGCGTCGCGTTGAGGAAGATCGCCCGGTAGCAGTGGGCGACCGCCTCCCGCAGCGGCAGACGTACGCCGAGGCCACCGGCGACGAGGCTCCACCGCCAGGCGGCGCAGACGGTGGTGAGGACGCCGATGGCGAGCGCGGCGGCCAGCGCGGGCGCGTCGATCAGCCGCAGCCCGGCCAGGAACGGCCCGGTGCCGAGCCAGCAGAGCAGCCCGACGAGGACGGCCACTCCCAGTGCCAGTCGGGCCCAGCCCCAGAACGACCGGCGCGCCGGGGTCGCCGTGGGTGCGGCGTCGCCAGCTTCTTCCCCCACTCGTGCCTCCCCGGCATGACGATCTTCCCTGACTGTACGCACGTAGCTGGTCGGCTGCCGGTTCAACGGAGCAGCGCCAGCAGGTCGACGTGACCGACCAGTACCCCGAGGCGACCGCTTTCAGCCTCCGCCAGCCGACGTCGTGCGTACTCGTCTGTGTGGACGGTCAGGTCGGGGCGTTGCTCACGGGCCGCGTCGAGCCAGCCGGTGAACCACTCCGTCGTCAGGGCGGCCTGCTCCGACCCGAGCCGCCAGGGGCTGGGCCGCAGTTGCACGTCCACGCCGTGGCGGGCGAAGGCGGCGACGCAGGCGTCGACGGCGTCCGGTCCGAGCAACCGCCGGCCGCCGACGGTACGACGTTGGTGGGCGTTGAAGGCGGCGGCGACCTCCCCGTCCAGCGGGTCGGCCGGGGTCAACCGCACCGCGCCGGTCACGGAGATCAGGAACAACGCCGGGCAACCGGCCTCGGCACAGGCGGCGACCAGGCGGTCGAGTTCCTCGACGGTCAGCATGTCGAGCAGGGCCGAGGCGGTGACCAGGGCGGCGTCGGCCAGCTCGGCGGCGGTCAGCCGGGTCAGGTCGCCCTGGCGGGTCTCGACGGTGATCGGCGCCCCGTCGGCGGCGGTGGCCGGCATGCCGGCGCACGCCCGGGCCAGCAGGTCGGGATCCTGGTCGTACAGGATCCAGTGCTGGGCGCCGGGCAGCAGCGGGGCCAACCAGCGGCCCAGCGAGCCGGTCCCGGCGCCAAGATCATGCACCACCAGGGGGCCGTGGCCGGGCAGCGCCGTACGCAGCGTGTCGACAAGTTCGGTGGACCGGGCCGCCACGTCGGCGGGTTCGCGCAGCGCGAGCCACTTCGCGAAATCGGGCGGGAGTTCGATGCTCATGCCGACGCCTCCTTCAGGGCCGTGGTGATCCGGGCGACCGTGCTGTCCCAGTCCGCGAGGGTGTCCCGTCGCCGCACGGCGGCGTGCCGCAACTGCTCGCGCAGGGCCGCGTCGTCGAGCCAGCGGCGTAACGCCGTGGCGAGGGCGGTCGGGTCGTCGGGCGGCACCAGCAAACCAGGCCGGTCGCCCGCCGCCGTGCGACCGAGGGCGTCGGGCAGTCCGCCGACGGCGGTGGCGAGCACCGGTACGCCGCGCGCCAGCGCCTCGGTGACCACCATCCCGTACGTCTCGCCCCGCGACGGGTGCACCAGCAGGTCGGCGGCGGCGTACGCGGCGTGCAGCCGGTCGCCGACCAACGGTCCGGTGAGTCGGATCCGGTCGCCGAGCCGGCCGGCGGTGATCCGCTCGCGCAGCCGGTGCACGAACTCCGGCTCCCGGTGCAGCGGTCCGACACAGGTGAGCGTCCAGTGCCGGTCGGTCACCGTGGTCAGCGCCTCGACCAGCACGTCGTGTCCCTTGTGTCGGGCGACCGCGGCGACGCAGAGCAGGGCCGATCCGGTGGCCGACCCGGGCGCCGGCGGGGCCGGGTCCACCCCGGGCGGGGCGACGTGCACCCGCTCGGCGGGCAGCGCGTACCGCCGCAGCAGCGCGTCGCGGGTCCAGGCGCTGGTGGCCACCACGGCGGTGACCGTGGCCAGCGCCCTGGCCTCGGTGTCGTCGTCTCGGGGCAGGTGCACCAGCGCGACCAGCCGCAATCGCCTGCGGTGGGCGGCGAGGACGTCCGGCACCACCGAGGCGACGAGGCCGTCGACGAGCACCAGCGCCCCGTCCGGCGTGCCGGCCAGCACGTCCGCCAGCGCTGCCCGCGCCGCCGGGGACGGTCGCGGCCAGTCACCGGCCACGGCGTGCTCGCGCACCGACCAGCCGGCGGCGGTGAGCCCGGCGCAGATCCGCCGGTCGTAGCCGTTGCCGCCGCTGGGCGACGCCGGGTCGTCGATGTCGCCCGGCAGGATCACGTGCAGGATCGGCACGTCAGGCGGTGCCCTCACCGACGGCGGTCGAGCCGGGCAGCGCCCGCTCGTAGCTGGCCCAGGCCACGTGCGACTCGTGCAGGGTGACCGTGATGCCGGTCAGGCCCCGGGCGCCGCCGCCCAGTTGACCGGCGGCCACCCGGTCGGCGAGCCGGTCGGCGATGGTGCGGGCCAGCACCTCGGTGGTGGTGTTCCGCCCGGCGAACGCGGGTTCGTCGTCGAGGTTGCGGTAGTTCAGTTCGCCGAGCACCGCCTTGAGCTGGTCGGTGGCCAGTCCGATGTCGACCACGATGCCGTCGTCGTCGAGGTCGGGGCGGCGGAAGGTGGCGTCGACCACGAACGTCGCGCCGTGCAGCCGCTGGGCGGGGCCGAAGACCTCGCCGCGGAAGCTGTGGGCGATCATGATGTGGTCACGGACGGTCACGCTGAACACGGTTCACTCCCCGTCGTAGGTGATGAGGTGGCACAGCGCGGGCAGGTCGCCCCCGCTGAGTCGGGCGAGCACGTCGGGCAGTTCCGCGAACGGCGACCGGCCGGTGATCAGCGCGTCGAACCTCGGATCGGCGAGCAGGTCCAGGGCGAGTGCCATCCGGTCGGCGTAGCTGCGACTGCCACGTCGCGCCGGAGCCACCATGCCGACCTGGCTGCTGCGGATGCTCAGCCGTCCAGAATGGAACGCACCACCGAGGGACAACTGCACCGGCCGGTCGCCGTACCAGCTCAGTTCGAGCAGGGTGCCTTCCGGTGCGAGCAGGTCCAGGCCGCGTTGCAGACCGGCGGCGCTGGCGCTGGCGTGCACCACCAGGTCACGGCCGTCGCTGGCGGTCTCGGGGGTGGCGAAGTCGACGCCCAGCGCGGCAGCCACCTCGGCGCGGGCCGGATCGGTGTCCACCAGTTCCACCCGTACGCCCGGGAAGCGGGCCAACAGGGCGGTCACCGCGCAGCCGACCATGCCACCGCCGACCACGGTCACCCGGTCGCCGACCAGGGGCGGGGCGTCCCACAACGCGTTGACGGCGGTTTCCACCGTGCCGGCCAGCACCGCGCGGGCCGCCGGCACGTTTTCCGGTACGACGGTCACCGCCTCCGCCGGCACCACGTACGCGCTCTGGTGCGGGTGCAGGCAGAACACCGTACGCCCGAGCAGGCGCGCCGGACCCTGCTCGACCTCGCCGATGCTGAGGTAGCCGTACTTGACCGGGGCCGGGAAGTCACCCTCCTGGAACGGGGCACGCATCGCGGCGTACTGGCTGGCCGGCACGCCGCCGGTGAAGACCAACGTCTCGGTGCCCCGGCTGACCCCGGAGTACCGGCTACGCACCAGGACCTCGTCGGCGCTCGGTTCCGGCAGCGTCACCGGACGGAGCTCACCCGCGCCGGGAGCCCGGAGCCAGAAGGCGAGGGCGGAACGCGTCACCGGTTTTTCTCCTTACCTGCGTCCAGACCGAACCGATCCGTCGTATTTTCCGTAGTTCCCTGTCGGGGGGTCGTCGATCATAAACACGGAGGCACGGTGTCCACAGTTCGAACCGGTCCGCAAATCGGGCTGATCGTCCAGATCGTCCTGCTGGCGGGGCTCGCCGCGACGGTCGGTCTCGGTGTCGCGGGCTGGCTGGCGGGCCTGGCGTACGGGGCGGTGACCTACCTGGCACTCGTGCGTGGGCTCCGTCACGCGGGCTCGGACCGACTGGGACCGGCCGACTGGGTGACCATGGGCCGTGGGCTGCTGGTCGGTGCGGTGACCGCGCTGATCGCCGACGCGCTGACCGACGGTCGCCCCGCCCCGGTGGCACTGCTGGTGGCGATGACGGCGGTGGCGTTGGCGCTCGACGCGGTCGACGGCAAGGTGGCCCGCCGTACCGGGACGACGAGCGCCCTCGGCGCCAGGTTCGACATGGAGGTCGACTCGTTCCTGGTGCTGATGCTGAGCCTGCACGTCGCGCCGTCGGTCGGTGCCTGGGTGCTCGCCATCGGCCTGATGCGGTACGTGTTCCTGGTCGCCGGTTGGCTGCTGCCCTGGGTCAACGCGCAGCTGCCGCACCGGTACTGGCGTAAGGTGGTCGCCGCGGTCCAGGGAGTCATGCTCGCGGTCGCCGCCGCCCAGGTGCTGCCCGGAGTACTGACCACTGTCGTGCTGGTGGTCGCGCTGGGGCTGCTGGTCGAGTCGTTCGGCCGCGACGTCGGCTGGCTGTGGCGCCACCGGCAGGTCCGGCCCGTCCCGGCCGTGGTGGTGCCGGTGGTTCCGACCATGCCGACGGTGCCGATCGGCGTCCGGCGGGCCGATCGGGCCGACGAGCGCGACCTGTCCACCGCCCCCGTCCTGTCGCTGCGCTGAGCCCGGAGACCCAGTTGTCGATCGCCGATCCGGCATCCACGCCCGACGCCGACCAGAACCCGAGCGCCATCACCGACCCGCCCGAACACACACACGGGACCGGGGCGGATGACGCCGCGTCCCGGCCGGCGCCGGTCACCCTGCGCCGACGGATCGTCGCGCGGGTGGTCACGGCGCTCGCCGCGCTGCTGGTGCTTGTCACGTTCACCCTGCCCAACCGGCCGTGGCAGCTGGAACCCGGCGCGTTTCTGCGGATCCCGCTGGAGGGGCTGTTGCTGGCCGCGCTGCTGCTCGCGCTGCCCGGTCGGCCCCGCCGGGTGGTGGCCGTGCTGGCCGGTGGGCTGCTCGGGCTCGTCGCCGTGGTGAAGGTCGGCGACCTCGGCTTCTACTCGTCACTGGGCCGCCCGTTCGACCTGGTGCTGGACTGGTCCCTGCTGGACGAGGCGTTCACCTTCGTGGCCGAGTCGATCGGCCGACCGGGCGCGATCGCCATCGCACTCGGGGTCGGGTTGGTTCTGCTGTCCGTACCGGTACTGACCGCCTTGTCGGCGGTGCGGCTGTCCGGGTTGCTGGCCCGACACCGCACCGGCAGCACGCGCGCGATCGCCACGCTGGTGCTGGTCTGGGCGGTGCTGGCCGCCTTCGGGGCCCGGATCGTGCCCGCCATGCCGATGGCCGACACCAACGCCACGATCCTCGTGCAGGAGCACGCCGCCGAGGTCCGGGACCGGCTGTACGACCGCCAGGCGTTCGCCAACGAGGTGGGGGTCGACCCGTTCCGGGACGTGCCCGGCGACCAGTTGCTCACCGGGCTGCGCGGCAAGAACGTGGTGATCGCCTTCGTGGAGAGCTACGGCCGCGACGCGGTAACCGACGCCGAGTTCGCCTCCATCCCCCGGATGCTCGACGAGAGCGCCGACCGGCTGGCCACGGCCGGGTTCGGCACCCGCAGCGGCTTCCTCACCTCACCGACGATCGGCGGTGCGAGCTGGTTGGCACACGCCACGCTGCTCTCCGGCCTGTGGGTGGACAACAACCAGCGCTACCGGAACCTGCTCGCCACCGATCGGTTCACCCTCGGTGACGCGTTCCGGCGCGCCTCCTGGCGTACGGTCGGGGTGATGCCGGCGGTCAACCAGGCCTGGCCGGAGGGCGCCTTCTACGGCTACGAGCAGTTCTACAGCGGCCCCGACCTGGGCTACCAGGGCCCCAAGTTCGCCTTCGCCCCGATGCCGGACCAGTTCGCCATCCACCAGTTCCACCAGCGGGAGCTGGCCGGGCAGCAGGACCGTCCGGTCATGGCCGAGCTGGCCCTGGTCTCCAGCCACTCCCCCTGGACGAAGGTGCCGTCGCTTGTCGACTGGGAAACCATCGACGACGGCGAGGTGTTCCGGCGGGGCATCATCGGCACGCCGACGGCGCAGGCCCGCACCGGCTACCGGCACTCGATCAGCTACACGCTGCGTACGCTCATTTCCTACGTGGAGCGCTACGGCGACGACGACACGGTGCTGGTCTTCGTCGGCGACCACCAGCCCGCGCCCGTCGTCACCGGCGAGAACCCGAGTCACGACGTGCCGATCCACATCGTGGCGAAGGACCCGGCCGTGTTCGAGCGGATCAACGACTGGGGCTGGCAGGACGGCCTTACTCCGGACGCCAACGCCCCGGTCTGGCCGATGCACGAGTTCCGCGACCGCTTCCTGACCGCCTTCGCCTCCACCGGATCCCGCCCCCAAGCCCACCCCCGCTGACCCCGCCGGGGTCAGGTGGGTTTTTGGGCTACCAGGACGTCGCGGACTATGGCCTGGTCGACTCGGTGGGTCAGGGTGCGCCAGGGGCCGGTGTCGAGGACGGTGAGGCCGGCCGCGGCCAGCCGGGCGGCGGCCTCCTCCCGCCGCGCGACGTTCGTGTTCCACGAGATGCCCAGCGCGCCGCCGGGGCGCAGCACTCGTGCCCAGCCCGGCGCGGCGGCGGTGAGCAGGGCGAGCGGGTCGCGGGCCAGGCCGGTCTCGGCGGTACGGCTGCCGTGCTGCACGCCGTACGGCGCGTCGGCCACCACCACGTCGATGGTCTCCGGGCGGAAGAACTCACCGACCCGGGTGGTGTCGGCGTTGACCACGTCCACGCACTGCACGTCGCCGGCCTTGTGGGCCTCCTTCGAGGCGGCCAGCTCCACCCGTAGCCGCCGGCCGACCACCTTGCGCTCCCGACGGATCGGCCCGGACTCCAGCACCCGGTGCTTGATCCGTTTGCGCTTCAGCCAGGTGCTCAGGAACGTCTGGTACGCCTCGAAGTCCTTGCTGTCGCGGTCCAGGCCGGCGGCGTCGAAGCCGTACATCATCGCCTGGTTGAGCGTGGTGCCCCGGCCGCACAGCGGATCGAGCACCCGGAACCGTCGGGTCAGCAGTTCGCCGGCCCCGTCCGAGGCGAGCAGCGTGACGTTGAGCAGCAGCTTGGTGAACTGCTCGTTGGTCTTGCCCGGGTACTTCTGGATGGTGAGCAGGTCGTCGTCGAAGCGGTCCAGCCGGGTCAACGGCACGGGTCGCAGCAGGTCGCCGACGAACTCGAAGATCGCGTACGCGCTGGAGAGGTTGCCCAGCAGCGCGGCGTCCCGCTCGCTCAGGCCACCGACGGCCTCGAACGTGACGTAGCGCGCTCCGCCGATCGTCGCGGTGGACACGTCACCGACGCGCCCACCGAGCACCGCGTCGCCGAAGATCTCCAGCTCCGCCCGGGTCAACTCCACCGCCGCCCCCGAGTACACCCGGTTACTCGACGGCAGACTCAACACCCCATATCTCGCCACGACCGCCCACTATCCCACCCCACCCCGCGCTCCCCGCACAACCCTCGCCGATCATGCAGGTGTGGCACCCGGATCAGCCCGTTTCGGGCGTTCGTGGGGCACCACACCTGCATGATCACGGCGGTGCGGGTCAGGAGGGCAGGCCGCCGACCTGGGTGTTGATCCAGGAGCGGATCGAGGTCAGGTCACCGTAGATGGACGGGGCGGTGGCGCAGGTGGAGCTGTTGTTACCGGCTCGACTGGTCGCGCCGATCACGTTCCACACGCCGTTGATCCGGCGCACCTGCGGGCCGCCGGAGTCGCCGTAGCAGGCGCCGGCGTTGCCGTTGGTGTTGTTGGTGCAGATCTCGTACGGGCCGTTGATGCCGCTGCACCGGCTGTCGGCCACGATCGAGGTGTCCAGCTCGTGTGCCACGGTAGGCGCGGAGCCGCAGCCCCGGGGTGCGCAGGTCTGGCCCCAGCCGATGATCCGGGTGGCCGTGCCGACGGCACCGGAGCTGGTCGGGATCGGCGCGGGCGCGTAGCTGACCGAGCTGGCGAGTTGGAACAGCTTGACGTCGATGCTCGGGTGGTTGACCGCCCGGCTGACCCGGACGACAGTGCCGCCGCTGGTGCGGTTGATGCTGCCCACCCGCACCGACGACGGGGTCGGGCAGTGCTTGGCGGTGACCATCCAGTTGGACTTGATCAGGGTGCCGGTGCAGCCGGAGGTGTAGACCAGCCACGGGTAGTTCTCGGTGGCCGGGCGACCGTTGACCACGAGGATCCCGACTCCGGTGTCCTCGGTCCAGGTGTAGCTGCCGGCGGCCGACGCGCTCCTGCTGCCGGCGAAGAGCTGGTTGACCCGGCTCGCCTCGGCGGCACTGGGGTAGGCGTTGGTGCAGGACACCGGCGCGCTGCTGCCGGACATGAGATCGGAGCAGAGCCCGGTGCGCCGGTCGGGCAGACCGAGGATGTGACCGAACTCGTGGGTGGCGATCCGGGTGCGGTGGTAGCCCTGGTCGACCGCCTGCCAGCCCATCCAGATGCGTCCGGAGCCGAGCCCGGTGACCTGCGCCCGGGGCCAGCCGCTGTCAACGTAGATGGTGACGCTCGCGGGCGTGCCGGGCACCAGCCGCACGTTGCTGACCCGGCTGTTCCAGATCTGCGCGGCCTGGTCGAAGTTGGTCCGGAACTCGCCGGCCCGGCTGGCGTCGTAGTAGACGGTCCGGGCCGCCGAGGCGCCGGCGGCGGTGGCCACCTGAAGCCCCGTCGCCGCCAGCACCGCCGCCAGCGCGGCGGTGGCCGCGCGCAGCAGTTGTCGTCGGATCATCACGCACTCCCTGCGGACTGAGCGGCGCGCCGACACGCCGCTATCGATGTGCGTGAATATTAATGGCCGCCCTTCGCTGGTAGTCATCGCGAAAGCGTCATACCGCCCACCGCTGTTACCCGCGCGTTACGCCACGGCGAAACTGCCGTGGCGTAGCGACGCGACGGTGGGACTTCACCAGGTCGAGCCCGCACGTCTCAGGAATCGGCGGGCCGGAAGGGAGCAGAAAATGAGGATCAGAAGGACCGTCACCACGCTGGTCGTGGCGCTCGCCACGCTGATCGCCGCGACCGCCACAGCCGCACCCACCGCCGCCAGGCAGGCGGCGACCGGCTCACCGTACTGCGGGATCACCTGGGGCAGCGGCGACAAGACCGCCGGGGCGCTCAGCTCCGCGCCGCTCGTCGACGTACGAACCGGTCGGCACGACTGTCACGACCGGGTGGTGTTCGAGTTCGACGGCCCGGTCACCGGCTACTCCGTCGGCTACGGCGAGACGTACACCGAGGGCGAAGGGTTGGCGCTGTCGCCGTACACCGCCGGTGACGCGCTGCTGCGGGTCTCGCTGCGCGCCCCGGCGTACGACGACGAGCACCTCGCGACGGTGCCGTACCGGACCGGCGAGCACGTGGCGAACGTGCTGCGCTACCAGACCCTGCGCGACGTGGTCTTCGGCGGCAGTTTCGAGGGCTACAGCACCTTCGCTGTCGGCGTCCGCGCCCGGCTGCCGTTCCGGGTGTTCGTGCTGACCGGCCCCGGGGACCACAGCCGGATCGTGCTCGACGTGGCACACCAGTGGCAGGAATGACCGACCGCCGCGACGGGGGTCCGGCGCCGGCCGGCCCCCCGTCGTCGCCCGTCACGCCGAGCGACCTGCCGACCGTCCGGGACTACCCTGGGTGCATCATGGACGGCCGTGTGCTGGTGGTCGAGGACGACGCCTCCATCCGGGAGGTCATCGCCCTCGGGCTGCGCCGCGCCGGTTTCCGGGTGGCGACCGCCGCGGATGGCCGGCAGGCTCTGGCCACCTGGCGGGCCGGGACCGTCGATCTGATCGTGCTGGACGTCATGCTGCCCGGCGTCGACGGCCTCGAGGTGTGTCGGGAGATCCGACGCAGCAGTGCGGTGCCGATCCTCATGCTCACTGCCCGGACCGACACCATCGACGTGGTGGTCGGCCTCGAATGTGGCGCCGACGACTACCTGCGCAAGCCCTTCGACCTGCCCGAGTTGGTGGCCCGGGTCCGTTCGGTGCTACGCCGGGCGGTGGTGCCGCCCGAGCCCGGGCCGCTGCGGGTCGGCGACCTGGAGATCGACCCCGGCGCGTTCGTGGCCCGCCGGGACGGTGCCGAGCTGCCGCTGACCACGACCGAGTTCCGGCTGCTGCTGGAGCTGGCCCGCCGACCCGGACAGGTGTTCACCCGGGAGCTGCTGCTGGACCGCGTGTGGAACCACAGCTACCTCGGCGACAGCCGGCTCGTCGACGTGGCGGTGCAGCGGCTGCGCGCCAAGGTCGAGGCCGACCCGGGCAACCCTCGGCTGATCCGCACGGTACGCGGCGCCGGATACAAGCTCGTCGCCGGGTGAGCGGGCGACGGCGATGGGCAGCAAGCCGCCACCGCGGACGCCAGCGGACCGGCAGACGGTCCGCCCCGGCCGGTTGCGCCGCCGGCTGACCATCGCGTTCGTGCTGGTCGCCGGGATCTCCGCCGGGGTGCTCGCCGGTGGGTCGTACCTGCTGCTGCGGCAGGCCCGCTACGACGCGTCGCTGCACGCCGCCGCGGCCGACGCCCGGTACCGGCTGGTGCTCGCCGGGCAGTTCCTGCCGCTGACCGAGCAGCGCCGCACCGAACTGTTGACCAGCTTCGAGGGCAGCGGCCGGCACGTGGTGCTGATCGCCGGGGACACCTGGCCCTCGGACCCGGCGTACGCGCCGCCGCTGACCGAGCGGCTGCGCAGCACCGTCGCGGCCGGGCAACTCGGCTACCAGCGCAGCTTCGAACCGACCCGGCTGCTCGTGGTGGGCGGGCGGATTCCCGGCTCGACCGCCGAGTTGTACGTCATCACCGACGAGCGGGACCTCGCCGCCGGGCTGGAGCAGCTCCGCAACGCGCTCGGCGCCGGCTGGGTGCTCGTGGTGTTGCTGGCCGCCACGGTCGGGCACACCCTCGCCCGGCGCACCCTGGAACCGGTGGGGCGGGCCAGCCGGGCCGCGCGGGCCATCACCGAGGGTCTGCTCGCCACCCGGCTGCCGGTGGCCGGGCGGGACGAGTTCAGCGGGTGGGCCGCGTCGTTCAACGAGATGGCCGAGGCGCTGGAGGCGAAGATCGCCGCCCTGCACCGCGCGCAGGAACGGGAGCGGCGGTTCACCGCCGACGTGGCGCACGAACTTCGTACCCCGGTGACCGCGCTGGTGGGGGCGGCCTCGCTGCTGCGCGACCACCTCGACCAACTGCCCGGCGACGCCCGGCGCGCCGGTGAGCTGCTGGTCACCGACGTGGTCCGGCTGCGCCGGCTGGTGGAGGACCTGATGGAGATCTCCCGGCTGGACGCCGGGCGGGAGGCGGTGAGCGTGACCGACGTGGACGCGCCGGTCCTGGTGCGCCGGATCGTGGCCGCGCGCGGCTGGTCTGATCGAGTGACAGTCGACGGCGGCCCACTGTGGCTGCGCACCGACCCGCGCCGACTGGAGCGGGTGCTGGGCAACCTGATCGCCAACGCGGTGCAGCACGGCACCGGTGCGGTCCGGGTCCGGACGGCCCGCGCTGGAGACCGGGTGCACGTCGACGTCGACGACCAGGGGCCGGGCATCCCCGCCGAGCACCTGCCCCGCCTGTTCGACCGCTTCCACAAGGTCGACCCGGCCCGCTCCGGCGGAGGCAGCGGGCTCGGTCTGGCCATTGCCCTGGAGAACGCCCGACTGCTCGGCGGCCGGTTGACCGTGCACAGCACCCCCGGCGTCGGCACCCGCTTCCGGCTCGACCTGCCCCGCGTACCGACGGCGGAGCGCACCGGCTCCGCGCGGGCGCCTTCGGAACTGTCCGGCACGCTCGGACAGGAGCCGACCGGCGGCACCGGATGAGCCGCCGCCGACTCGTGACGCTTGTCGCCCTGGTGCTGCTGGTCGCCGGGTGCGCGCCGGCGCGGTCCGGCTCGCTCGGCCCCGCGCCGACCGCCACCGCGCCGACCGCGCCCGCCCCCACCAGCGTCGGCCCGTCCGCCAGCATCGCGTCGCCGCCCACCGACACCTCCGCACCAGCCACGCCGCGCGCCGGCACCACCGGCACCACCGGAGTCGCCCGGCCGGCGACCCTCACCCTGGAGCTGTGGTACGTCCGGGACGGGCGGCTCGTTCCGACCCGACGCACCCGACCCGCCACCGTGGCCACCTCCCGACTGGCCCTGGCCGAGTTGGCCGCGGGGCCGACCCGACGCGAGGCCGACGCCGGCCTGGTCACCCTGCTGCCCGACGGCGCCGAGGTGAGCCGGATCGCCGACGGCGTCGCCAGCGTCCGGCTGGCCGCCGTGGCCGACCCGGTCACCGCCCGGCTACGCGAGGCGCAGGTGGTCTACACCCTCACCCAGTTCCCCACCGTGCGACAGGTCGACTTCGGCACCGCCGCGCCAGCCGGCCGCGCCGCCCACACCGACCTGCTGCCACCGATCGTGGTCACCGGACCGGTCATCGGCGACCGGGTGAACAGCCCGGTCACCGTCACCGGCAGCGCCGACGTGTTCGAGGGAACCGTCAGCGTCCGGGTGCTCGACGCCGCCGGCCGCCAGCTCGCCACCGCCTTCACCACCGCCACCTGCGGCACCGGCTGCCGGGGCGCCTACCGGGTCGCCGTGCGATACCGGCTGCCGGCCGCCCAGGCCGGCACGATCGAGGTGTACGAGGTGTCCGCCGACGACGGTTCCCGCACGAAGGTGGTCGCGGTGCCGGTGACCCTGGCCGCCGCCCGGTAGACCGTTCCGCCCCGGGGCTCGTCCCGGATCGACGCGCGGCTGGCCGGATGGCCGCGTTGACAGCGGCTCGGTGACGCCGGCGCGTCCGGCCCCACCGACCGTTAATGAATCCGCCTCGCGTTAAGCGTTGACCGGCCTCCTACCAACGTGAGATATAGATGCTCACGCATCGGCGCCCCGACAAGCGCTCCGGCCCAGGAAGGCGACGAATGGATCCCGTGTCATCGCCGTCATCTCCCCCACCGACATCCACCACCGGCCAGCCGCCGGGGTCCGACCGGCGCTGGCTGGCCCGGCTCGTCGCCGGGCTGGCCGCGCTCGGCATCCTGGTCCCGGCGGCACCGGCACACGCGAACTCACTGCCCAACCTGCCGCACAACGCCGGCGGTTACGAGTCGTCGTTCTCGCCCGCCTACGACTACGACACCGACGGCTGCTACGCCGTGTCGGCGATCAGCCCGGACGGCACGATCAACGGCGGGCTGAAGACCACCGGGGCGATCAACGGCAGCTGCCGGGACCGCTCCGATCTGGACATGTCGCAGACGTACGCCCGCGCCAAGTGCAACAACGGCTGGTGCGCGATCGTCTACGCCAGCTACTTCGAGAAGGACCAGGCCGTGCATGGCAGCGGCCTCGGCGGCCATCGGCACGACTGGGAGCACGTCATCTCCTGGGTCGACCAGGCAGCCAACCGGGTCGAGTACGTGAGCACCACCCAACACAGCAGCCGGCGCACCTACCCGCGCTCGCAGGTGCGGTTCGACGGCACCCATCCGAAGGTCGTCTACCACAAGGACGGCGCGTCGACGCATTTCTTCCGGCTCGCCAACAACAACGACGAGCCGCCGGAGAACCACTACCACGTCTGGCACTACCCACCGGTGGTCGACTGGAACGGCTGGCCCAGCACCGAGCTGCGCACCCGGCTGATGGACGCCGACTTCGGCGCCGCCACCATCAAGATCAAAGATGGCTCGTTCGAGTACCTGCTCGCCGCCGCCAAGCCCGCCGGGATCCCCTTCGACCCGTACGGCTGACCCACCGCACGCCGGGTCGGCCACGCGGTCACCGGTTCTGGCGTTCGATGCCGCGACGGACGAGGCCACGGATGCCGGGCAGGGTGACCGCCCGAATCGCGACCTCGTTCAGCCAGACGTGCAGGCCACTCGGCGGTGCGTACTGGTACATGCCACGGCGGGCGAGCGCCTGCCGCTTGGCGACCTCGGCGCGCAGGCCGGCTTCCCACTGCGTCAACGCCGACCGGATGTCGTCGCCGTGCCGGGTCAGGGCGGCGCCGAGCCGGTCGGCACCGGCGAGCGCCAGGGCCGCGCCGTGCCCGGCGAAGAGGCTGACGCACCAGGCCGCGTCACCGAGCAGAACCGCCCGACCGACGCTCCACTGCGGCACCTTCACCTGGCTGACCCGGTCGAAGTAGGCGACGGCCGGATCGGCCTCCAGGTCACGCAGCGCCTCGGGAACGCCGCCGGCCAGGTCGGCGAAGGCGGCGCGTAACGCGGGCACCGGCCCGCGCGCCAACTCCCGGTCCGGGTCCGCGCAACGGTAGGTGGCAAAGGCCGAGGAGCGCCCCGGACCCAGGTTGACGAGCGCCGCCGTACGTCCCGGACCGATGAACGTGGTGGCGGACGAGGCGGGCACGCCCTCGGGCGGGCGGGCGAGCGGAAAGGCCGCCACCACGTACGGCAGGTCGACCCGATGACCGGCACCGAACAGTGTCGTCCGAGTCGCGGAGTGCACGCCGTCGGCGCCGACGAGCAGATCGGCCTCCTCGGTGGTGCCGTCGCTGAGGGTGATCGCCACCCGGTCGGCGTCCTGGTTGACGGCATCGACGGTGGTGCCGAAGCGGATCTCGACCCGGTCGCGGACCGCGTCGTACAGCACGCCCTCCAGATCGCCCCGGAACACCGTCATGGCGCGGGGACCCAGTGCGGCCTCCGCGACGACCGAGGGCACCGTGAGCTTCGGCCGACCGTCCGCCCGGACCAGCACGGTGGTGAACAGGCCCAGCGCGCGCTCGGCGAGGGCGGGAACCAGGTCGAGTCGCTCGGCGGCGTCGTAGCCCCGACCCAGCAGGTTCACCAGGTAACCGCCACTGCGCCGGGCCGGCGCACGTTCCACGACGATCGGCTGCCAACCGTCGCGCGCCAGGCGCAGGGCGGTGGCGAGACCGGCGATGCCCGCACCGACGATCACGGTTCGCTTCATTCGGACCCCCTAGTATGAGCATCTGCTCAAACATGATGAGCGTGTGCTCATCCGAGCGCAAGGGTGCGTAGACTGCCGGCATGCCACGCGGAGTCGCCATCACCGAACCCCGGCAGCACCTCTTCGCCGCCGCGGAACGCCTGATCGCGGCAGCGGGGCCCAGTCAGCTCACCAGCCGGGCCGTGACCCGGGAGGGCGGCGTCGCCACCGGCTTGCTGTTCGCCCACTTCGCCAGCTTCGACGACTTCCTGACCGGTTACGCGGTCGACCGGAGCTTCCAGATCGCCGCCACCGCGGCCGGGCTCGGCGAACGCGCCGGCACCGGCACCGTCGACGCGAACCTCGGCGAGACGCTGCTCGCCACCCCGATGATCACGCTGCTGGCCGTCACCCGACTCTTCGCCCACCGGCCGACCCTGACGCAGGCCGTCGAAGCGGTACTGGGCAGCGGAAACGCCGCGCTGCCGGCCCTCGAACGCACCGTCGCCGGCTACCTGACCGCCGAGCGGCACATCGGACGACTACCCGCCGCCGCCGACACCGACGCGCTGGCGGTGGCGGTGGTCGGGGCGCTGCACCACGTCGCCCTCACCGACGGAGAGAACCCGGCGGCGCCCACCCGCGTCCGCCGCGCCATCACCGCCCTGACAGCCGCAACGACGGTGAATGCCGTTGCCCGACGTGACGACGGCTCGTAGCGTCGCCGGGTGACCGTTGAGGTGCCGTTCCGTTCCCTCGCCATCGATCAGTCGGACGTCCGCTACCACCACGGCCCCGACTCCCACCAACAGCCGGGCACGCCGAGAGGTCAGACCATCGAGTTCGGCTGGGATGAAAGCACCGTCTATCCGGGCACGTCACGGAAGTTCTGGATCCATCTGCCGGACCGGTACGACCCCTCGCGGCCGGCTTCGCTGATCGTGTTCCTCGACGGGCAGTGGTACCTGGATCCGGCTGGCGAGGTCCGTGGCGCGATCGTCCTGGACAATCTCATCCATCGCGGCGACATCCCGGTCACCGTCGGCCTGTTCGTCGAACCTGGCGTCCTCGTCGATGCCGAGCAGCCGAAGAACCGCAACGTCGAGTACGACGCGTTCGACGACCGCCTCGTCACCTTCCTGCTGACCGAGATCATCCCGCAGGTCACGGAACGCTACTCGATCGCCGACGACCCGGACCGATGGGCCATCTGTGGCGGCAGCAGCGGCGGCAACGCCGCGTTCACCGCCGCCTGGCTACGCCCGGACAGGTTCCGGCGGGTGCTGTGCTGCCTGTCCAGCTTCGCCCAGATGCCCGGCGGGAATCCGTACCCGCAACTCATCGCCAACGAAGCCCGCAAACCCCTACGCATCTTCATGCAGGCCGGTCATCGGGATCTGCACTGGAACGAGCCGCGCCGCAACTGGCTCTCCCACAACCTGCGGGTCGCGGCCGCCCTGGCCGAGGCCGGCTACGACTTCCGGCTCGTGCTCGGCGACGGTGGCCACAACCCCAACCACGGCGGCGTCCTCCTGCCCGACGCGCTGCGGTGGCTGTGGCGGTCGACCATCACCTGACATCCACTTCGCCGCCCGTGCGGGACGTCGGGCGTCGCGGCCAGCAGCAGCGCCGCCCCGGCCGCGAAGACGGCCGCGCCAAGATAAACCAAGCCCGGCGACGCGTACGTCAGCGACCAGCCGAACGCCACTCCGGCCGTGATCGGCACGACGGTTTCCGCGACGGCACCGATGCCGGTCAGCGCGCCCTGCACGGCGCCCTGTTCGGCGGACCGAACAGCACGGGAGATCCATGACTGTGCGGCGGCACCCGCGAGCGAGCCGAGCACGCCGACCGCGCACAGGAGATAGAGCAGCCACGGCACCGACACGAACGCCGTACCGCAGAGCGAGGTGACACCGAGGAGGCTGCCGAGCACCGCGGCGCGCTTGTCGCCGAGACGCCGCACCAGCGGTCCCACGGCCCGGGCCTGGTAGAGCGCGCCGGCTAGCGCGCAGACGGCCAGCACGACGCCGATCTGAGTGGTGCCGAAGGTGAACTGGTGGGTGAGGAAGAACGTCCAGGTCGACTGGTGCGTCATCCGGGCGACGTCGGCGCAGAATCGGGCGCGGGCGAGGCGGCCGATCACCGGTCGGCGCAGGACGGCGGCGATGGCACCGACCGGGTTCGCCAGCCGCAGGGTCAATGGGGTGCTCGGGTCACCGGGACGCGACTCCGGCAGGACGAACCAGCCGTAGGCGACGTTGGCGAAGCAGAGCGCGGCGGCGACGACGAACGGCAGGCGTACGTCGACCGCGCCGAGCAGGCCACCGAGGAGCGGACCGGCGACGAAGCCGAGCCCGAACGCGGCGCCGACCAGCCCGTACGCCTGCGCCCGCGCCCCGGGTTCCGTGACGTCGGCGAGATAGGCGTTGACCACTGTGTACGTGCCCGCGCAGGCACCAGCGACAGCATGGAACGCCAGCAGGGTCCACGGGCTGGGCGACGCCGCGTGGGCCAACCAGTCGACGCCGAGGCAGGTGAGCGACACGAGCAGGACCGGACGGCGGCCGTAGCGGTCGGACAGCCTCCCGAGCAGCGGCGCGGCCAAGAACTGGAGCAGCCCGTAGACCGAGCCGAGCAGGCCGGACCAGAAGACAGCGGCGGCGATGTCCTCGGTGACCGACGTCATCAGGGCCGGCACGATCGGCACGATCAGGCCGAGCCCGAGCATGTCCAGTACGACGGTGCCGAGGAGAACGGTGACGGTGGGTGCCCGGCGCATTGCGGCTCCTGAGTGTCGAGAGGGCAGGGCCCCCTCGCGACTCACGGTCTGCCGAAGGCACGGAGGATCAGAATATTGGGGCCGTCAAACCGTTTTCGGCGGTCGTCCCGTGCGGTTCACGGTGAGGGGCGCGCCCTGGGGGGGGTAATCGGTGGGCGGCCGGCGCCCACGGTGAGGGAGCATGGGTCGGTGGCCGGGACGATGCCCGTGGTGCGTAGGTCGAATCTGCCCGCGTCGAGCGCGGCGGGGGCGTGGGAGGCGCTGGTTCTCGACGTCGGAGAGCCGACGCGCCCCGCCCTGCGGGTGGAGGCAGCCGGGGGCGGCCTGCTCGTGCTACGGCGCGGCGACGCCGTCCTGCTGCTGGCCAGCGTGGCTGACGACCACTTCGGCGTCGCGTACGTCGCGACGGGCCATCACCGCTCGCCGGTGCCGCCGACAAGCGCGGCCCGGGCGGCGGCCGTCGGCACCGCCGACGCGGGCGGTGCCGGGCTGGCTCGGTGGGCTCATCACTTCGCTACCGCGCTGACCGGGACCGGCGACGGCCCGTTGCATGCCGGTCGCTGGGTCATCGCCGGCGAGCCCGCGCAGCCGGACTCCGGGACATCCCAGCGGCGGATGCCCGTTCCACTGCCGCAGCATCGGGGCTGGATCGACTGGTTCGGTGGGGACCGGCACCGGCAGATCCTGCCGCTTCGCCCGCTGGCCGGCCCCGGCGACAGTCGGGTCAAGGCCTATCGGAAGCAGTTCCGGGAGGGCGTCCTGCCGCCGGTGCTGCTCTGGTGGATCAGCGGCCTCGACTGCCACGTCGTGCTGGACGGTCACGATCGGCTGGCCGCCGCGCTCGCCGAGGACGGACCGCCGCCGCTGCTCAGACTCTCCTCGGTGAGCCAGCGCCAGGTCGATGCCGACACGGACACCGCCGTGCGCCGCTACGCGACGACCACCGAGGCCGTCCGACACCAGGTGGCCGCCGGCACGCCCGGCGCGGCGGACGCCCTCGCCGCCACGCACCGCCGTTTCGCCCGCGAGCTGGGCGGCGTCGGCACCGGTTACGGCACCAGCCGCGCCTGGCCCCTGAGGGGCGGCCCGGCCACGTGGCACCGGCTCGCCGAGGCGCACGCTCCGGACTGGCACGCGGAGATCTCGGCGGCGGACGACGGGTACGGCCGGCGCCCGCCCCCCGACGGGCGCCGACCGCACCTCAGCCCTTGACGCAGATCACCTGCTTGAGGTGGGCGACCACCTCGACCAGGTCCTCCTGCTGCGCCATCACCTCGTTGATGTCCTTGTAGGCGCCGGGGATCTCGTCGACCACCCCGGCATCCTTGCGGCACTCCACGCCCGACGTCTGCGCCGCCAGGTCCGCGGTGCTGTACGTCCGCTTCGCCTGGGCCCGGGACATCCGCCGGCCCGCCCCGTGCGAGGCCGAGCGGTAGCTCCAGTCGTTGCCCGAGCCACGGACGATGTACGAGCCGGTGCCCATCGAACCGGGGATGATGCCCGGGTCACCGAGGCCGGCCCGGATGGCACCCTTGCGCGTCACCAACACGTCCACCCCCTCATAGGTCTCCTCCGCCACGTAGTTGTGGTGGCAGCTGATCGGTTCGTCGTAGCTGACCTGCGGGAACCGGTCCCGGATCAGGTTCATCAGGACAGCGAGCATGACGGCGCGGTTGCGCCGCGCGTACTCCTGCGCCCACCACAGGTCCCGGCGGTAGGCGTCCATCTCGGTGGTGCCGGCGAGGAACACCGCCAGGTCCCGGTCGGGCAGGTCGGCGTTGTGGGGCAGCCGACGGGCCACCGCGATGTGCCGCTCGGCCAGTTCCTTACCGATGTTGCGGGATCCGGAGTGCAGCATCAGCCAGACCCGGCCGGCGTCGAGGCCACCCTGTTCCAGGCAGACCTCGATGAAGTGGTTGCCGCCACCGAGGGTGCCCAGCTGCCGCTTCGCCCGCGTCTCCAGCTGTGCCACCCGCCGGTCGAGGTCGGTGAAGCGCCGCCAGAAGTCGTCCCAGCCGCGCTGTTCCAGCCCCCGTACCCGGCGCGGGTCCACCGGCTCGTCGCGCTGGGCGAAGCCGACCGGGATGGCCTCCTCGACCGCCCGACGCAGCCCGGCGAGGTCGTCGGGCAGGTCGGCGGCGGTCAGCGAGGTACGCACCGCCGACATGCCGCAGCCGATGTCGACTCCGACGGCCGCCGGTGAGACCGCCTGCCGCATCGCGATGACCGAGCCGACCGTGGCACCCTTACCGAAGTGCACGTCGGGCATGACCGCCACGCCGTGCACCCACGGCAGCGCGCCGATGTTGCGCAGCTGCCGCGCGGCCTGCGGCTCGATGGCGTACGGGTCGGTCCACACCCGCACCGGCGCCCGCGTTCCCGCGAGCAGGCTGAAACCCATGGTGACGTTCTCCTGGTTCTGCGGCGAAGCCCGCCGATCATGCAGCTGTGGTCGATGGAATGCGGCTTTTGTCCCGGTCTGGAGTGACCACAACTGCATGATCCACGGCCGCGCGGGGCGCGGGTGGCGGGTTGGTGTGAGAGATGCCGGAGGCAGCCCCGGATCGGTTGGGGCGGTCGCGGAATCGTCGGCGAATCCGTGCCGGTCAGGGTCTGCCCTGCGGCGACGTGCCGAGCGCCGGGACTACCTGCTGGTCGTCAGGAGGGCGGATCTGCCGGCGAGCGCGACGGCGGGGCACCACGAACAACGACCGACCTGGCTGCGGTTCAGTTCTCGCACGGCATACTCCTTCCGGCTCCCGTCGTGATCGACCTGATGCCGGAAAGGCTAGGGAGGATTCGCCGCGCCCGCAATGGATATTGGTCAGGACAACCGACGCCGTCCCGGCCGGCGCAGTTGTGCGAAGGGCGAGACTGCCGGCCGTCGAGGGACTGGTCAGGCCGCTGCCGAGTGCTCCCGCTCCTCGGCGACACGGTCCAGGTGGGCGGCGAGTTCGTCGGTGACCAGCAGGTCGGTGCGGATGTCCTCGTGCGGGTACGCGGCCCGACCGACCATGTGCGCCGCGACCGGGGCCGTGGCGAGGGAGAAGGCACCGACCAGCACCAGCGTGGTGATGTCCACCCCGGTACGCAGCCGCAACGCGCAGCCGACCAGCACCAGCAGCAGCCCCAGCACCTGCGGTTTGGCCGCGGCGTGCATCCGGGTGAGCAGGTCGGGAAAGCGCACCAACGCGATCCCGGCGGCCAGGCTGAGCAACGCCCCGGCGATCAGACAGATCGACGCCGCGACGTCGAACGCCACGTCCAGGCTCATCTGCGGCTCCCGTCCGACGTGGCCGAGGTGGACGTGTCGTTGCGTCGGGCGGCGAACCGGGCGACGCTCACCGAGCCGACGAAGCCGAGCACGGCGAGGACGACGAGCACCGGCAGCGCGGTGGCGTCCCGGCTGTAGGCGGCCTCCGTGGCGATCGCCGCGACGATGACGGCCAGCAGCACGTCGGTGGCCACGGCCCGGTCGAGGATCGACGGCCCACGGATGATCCTGGTGAGGGTGAGCCCGCCGGCCGCGGCGAGCAGCACGGTGACGATCACGGCGACCGCGCTCATGCGGGTACCCCTTCCCGGTCGGCCGGGGTCTCCCGGACGCGGCGCAACTCCTCGGGTGAACCGATGGCCTCGATGATGCGGGCCTCCAGTTCCAGCACGCCTCGGCGGAACCGTTCGACCTCGTCCCGGCTGGTCACGCCCAGCACGTGGATGTAGAGCGTGCCGGTCCGCCGGTCGGCCTCCAGGATCAGGCTGCCCGGCAGCAGCGACAACGCCTCGGCGGTGAGCGTGAGGTTGAGGTCGGTGTTGACCCGCAGCCGCGCCGCGATGATCGCGCTCCGCGGGGTGGGGCCGACCCGCACCGCCAGCCAGGCGACCTGCGCGGAAGCCACCACGAGGTCGCGCAGGAAGTGCAGCCAGAAGCGGAGCAGCGGCAACGGACGGACGCGGCCGGCGAAGGTCACCGGCGGCAGCGGGAAGACGGCCAGCAGGACGGCGGCCACCACCAGGCCACCGATGATGTTGGCCCAGGACAAGGTGCCCCAGAGCAGCACCCAGACGGCGACCAACGCGGTCACCGCGACGACCTGGTTGCGTCGCCGGGCCGTACGGCTCAGCGGCGGACGTGCCGGGTCGGTCGGCTCCGTCGGCGGATCGGACCTCACGGCGCACCTCCCGGGAAGACGGCATCGACGTACGGGGTCCGCCGCAACAGGTCGTCGGCGGCGTCGGTGCTGAGGTCGAACAGTGGACCGGCGACCACGGTCAACGCCAGCCCGAGCACCACCAGCGCGAGCGTCGGCGCGATCATCAAGCCGGGCAGCACCGCTCCCGACCGCCCGCCGCTCCGGTCGGGCTCCATCGCGCCCTCGGTGCGGGCCGCCTCTGCGGCGTCGTCGTCGGCCGGCATGTCCGCGTGCGGCGTCCGCCAGAAGGCCAGGTTCCACACGCGGGCGATGGCGTAGAGGGTGAGCAGGCTGGTGACCAGGCCGCCGGCCACCAGGATCCAGGCCAGCGCACCGCCGTCGTCGACACCCGCCTGGATCAGGCCGAGCTTGCCGAGGAACCCGGAGAACGGCGGTATGCCGGCGAGGTTCAGTGCGGGCACGAAGAACAGCACGGCGAGCAGCGGAGACAGCCGCGCCAGGCCGCCGAGCCGGTCCAGGGCGGTGCTGCCGCCCCGGCGCTCGACCAGACCGGCGGCGAGGAAGAGGGTGGTCTGGATGGTGATGTGGTGCACCACGTAGAAGATCGCCGCGGACAGGCCGAGCGACGAGGTGAGGCCCACCCCGAAGAGCATGTAGCCGATGTGGCTGATCAGCGTGAACGACAGCAGCCGTTTGATGTCCGACTGGGCCACCGCGCCGAGGATCCCGACCACCATGGTCAGCACCGCCGTCACCAGCAGCAGCGTGGCCGTGCGTCCGCCGGGGAACAGCAACGTCTCGGTACGGATGATCGCGTACACACCGACCTTGGTGAGCAGGCCGGCGAAGACCGCGGTGACCGGGGCCGGCGCCGTCGGATAGCTGTCGGGCAGCCAGGCGGACAGCGGGAAGACCGCCGCCTTGATCCCGAAGGCCAACAGCAGCATGCCCTGCAACACCAGGCGCAGGTCGTCCGGCAGGGTGTCCAGCCGGTCGACGAGTTGGGCGAGGTTGAGCGTGCCGGTCGCGGCGTAGACCAGACCGATCGCGATCAGGAAGATCACCGAGGAGAGCAGGCTCACCACCACGTAGGTGGTGCCGGCGCGGATCCGGTTCTCCGTACTGCCCAGGGTCAGCAGGACGTAGCTGGCGACCAGCAGGATCTCGAAACCGACGTAGAGGTTGAACAGGTCGCCGGAGAGGAACGCGTTGCAGACACCGGCGGTCAGCACCAGGTAGGTCGGGTGGTAGACCGACAGGGGCGTCTCCTCGTGGCCGTCGGCCATACCCTGCCCGATCGAGTACACCAGCACGCAGAGCGTCACCGCCGCCGAGACCACGAGCATCAGTGCGGCCAACTGGTCGGCGACCAGCACGATGCCCAACGGGGCGACCCAGCCGCCGACCTCCACCACCAGCGGACCGTGCAGGCTGGACTGCACCAGCAGCGTGGCGGACACCGCCACGGTGGCGGTGAGCACGGTGAGGCTGACCCATCGCTGGGCCTGCGGCCGGCCGAGCAGCAGCAGCGTCAGTGCCGCGCCGAGCAGCGGCATCACCACCGGCAGCGGAACGAGGTACGTCATCCGGCCCGACCCGCCTCCACCATGTTGGCGACCGGCCGGGGGTCGCCGGTCGGCTCGCCGTCGCCGTCGTCGGTGCCGCCCTCGGTGTCGGCGGTGCCCGGATCCTCGTCGCGGATCGCGAGATCCATGATCCGACGGTCCTCGACGTCGTCCTGCACCTCGTCGTGCCCGTTGAGATGCCAACTGCGGTACGCCAGCGCGAGCAGGAACGCGGTCATGCCGAGGGTGATGACGATGGCGGTGAGGATCATCGCCTGGGGCAGCGGATCGCTCATCTGCTCCGGCTCGGTGGTGCCGACGATCGGCGCGCCACCGGCCCGCCCGCCGGTCAGCAGCAGCAGGTTGACGCCGTTGCCGAGCAGGATGACCCCCATCAGCACCCGGGTGAGGCTGCGTTCCAGCAGCAGTGTCACCCCGGCGGCGACGAGCACGCCGACCACGATCACGTAGGTGAGGTTGGGGGTCACACCAGCTCCCTTTCCCGGATCTCGGCATCCTCGGTCTCACTCTGCCGGTCCATCTCCGCGCCGAGACTGCGCAGGATGTCCAGCACCAGACCGACGACGATCAGGTAGACGCCGACGTCGAAGAAGACCGACGTGACGAAGTGGACGTGCCCCAGCACCGGCAGGTGGAAGTCGAGGACCGCGCTCTGCAGGAACTCGCCGCCGAGCAGCATCGCGCCCACCCCGGTGCCGACGGCGACGAACAGCCCGGCGCCGAGCACCACACCGGCGTCGACGGGTGCCGCGCCGTTGAGTTCGGTACGCCCGCCGGCCAGGTAACGAACGGCCAGCGCGAGACCGGCCACCAGGCCGGCGGCGAAGCCGCCACCCGGGGCGTTGTGGCCGCTGAACAGCAGGTAGATGGAGAAGAGCACGATGGCGTGGAACAGCAGCCGGGTCACCACCTGGAGGACCACCGACCGGGCGCGGGTGGTGGCACCGGTGGTCAGCCAACGCGGCCAGGTCGACTCGGCCCGGCCGCCACCGGGAATCTCGGCGCGTCGGTGCAGGTCACCCGAACGCCGGAAGATCAGGCTGGCCACGCCGGTGGCGGCCACCACCAGCACGGCGATCTCACCCATCGTGTCCCAGGCTCGGATGTCGACCAGGGCCACGTTGACGATGTTCTTGCCGCCGCCGTACGACACCGCCTCGTCGGGAAATCCGACGGAGATCGGGACGGCCTGACGGGAGCCCGTGGCGACGTACGCCATGCCGGCGGTGACCGCGCCCACCGCGATCCCGATCGCGACGCGACCACGCCGGCTGGACCGGATCGGCCGCTCCGAGAACGTGATCGGCAGACGGCGCAGCACCAGCACGAACATGACGATGGTGACGGTCTCCACCAGGAACTGGGTGAGCGCCAGGTCGGGGGCACCGTGCAGGATGAACAGCAGCGCGGTGCCGTAGCCGGCGACGCCGACCAGGATCATCGCGGTGAGTCGGCGCAGAGCCCGGGCCGCCAGCACCGCCGACACGATCACCACGGCGGCGGCAACCCCCTGCAGGGGGGTGTCCCAGACGTGGAACCGCCGCGGCCAGGGCGCCCCGATCAGCAGCGCCCCACCGGGTAGCAGCACCAGCACCACCAGGATGACGCCGAGGTAGAACGGCAACGATCCACGCTGGGTGGCACCGGTCAGCTCCACCGCCAGCCGGTCGACGGCACCGACGACCCGCGTGTAGCCGGTCGCGCTGTCGAAGGGAAGCCGCAGTGTGGCCCGCACCCGTTCCCGGCGCAGCAGGTGGAACAGCGCGGCACCGCCGGCCACCGCCAGCACCGACAGCCCCAGCGCCGGGGTCAGCCCGTGCCAGAGCGCCAGGTGGTAGCCCGACTCGGCACCGGGAAAACGGTCGGCGTACGGGGCGAGCAGGCGGTCCACCGCCGGGGCGAGCAGTCCGGCCGCGACCCCGGCGACGGCCAGCGCCGCCGCCGGGCCGAGGAAGGGCCAGGACACGGCCGTCACCTCGGCGGGCGTGACGCCCGGCTTACCGGCGAAGGCTCCCCAGAGGAACCGCAGCGTGTACGCGACGGTCAGCGCCGAGCCGAGGACCACACCGGCCAGCACCACCAGGTCGGACCCACCGCCGTGCAGCAGCGCCTCGACGGCGGCTTCCTTCGCGACGAAGCCGGCCATCGGCGGCAGGCCGGCCATCGAGGCCGCCGCGAGTCCGGCGACCACGGCGAGCGCCGGCGCCCGTCGACCCAACCCGCTCAGTTCGCGCAGGTCCCGGGTGCCGGCGACGTGGTCGATGATCCCGACGGTGAGGAAGAGAGTGGCCTTGAACAGCGCGTGCGCGAGCACCATCGCCGCACCGGCCAGGGCGGTGTCGCGGGTGCCGGCGCCGAGGATCACCATCAGCAGGCCGAGCTGGCTGACCGTGCCGTAGGCCAGCAGCAGCTTGAGGTCGGCCTGGCGCAACGCCGTCCACCCACCGAGGAACATGGTGATCAGGCCGGCGGTCAGCAGCACCGGCCGCCACGGGGTGACCTCGGCGAGCGCCGGCCCCAGCAGGGCGACCAGGAACACGCCGCCTTTCACCATGGCGGCGGCGTGCAGGTACGCGCTGACTGGTGTCGGTGCCGCCATCGCACCGGGCAGCCAGAAGCTGAACGGGAAGATCGCCGACTTGCTGAGGGCGCCGAGCAGGATCAGCACCACGGCGACGGTGAGGTAGCCACCACCGGGCAGGTTCCCGGCGATCTCGGACCAGCGGAAACTGCCGGCGTGCCGGCCGAGCATGACGAACCCGGCGAGCATGGCCAGACCGCCCAGCGTCGTCACCAGCAGGGCCTGCATGGCGGCCCGCCGGCTGGCCCGCTTCGCCGGGTCGCTGCCGATCAGCAGGTAGGAGAAGACGGTGGTCAGTTCCCAGAACACGTAGAGCAGCAGCAGGTCGTCGGAGACCACCAGGCCGAGCATCGCACCGGCGAAGGCGACGAAGACGGCGGCGAAGCGTCCGAGGCCGGGGTCGTCGGTGCGGAAGTAGCGGGCGCTGTAGGCCAGCACCAGTGCGCCGACCCCACCGACGAGGACCACCATCAGCCAGGACAGCGTGCCCATCCGGAGGGCGAGTTCCAGCCCGAGTTGCGGCACCCACGGCACCGTCTCGACCACCGGCACACCGTCGCGTACGCCGGTGGTGTGGGTGAGCGCCCAGATCAGCGTCGCGCCCGGTGCCAGCGCCACCAGGTAGAGCGCGTTGCGCCCCCAGAGTCGCACCAGACCGGGGGCGATCACGGCTGTCAGCGCATGGACCGCCACCAGTGCCAGCACGCACCCTCCCCAGAGATCATCAGCCGGTGTAACGACCCTATCCGGTGACGCCCGTTATCCGCATGCGTCGTGATCCTGGTCAAAGACGAGCTCGCGCTGGTGGACGGTCGTGCGTTCGTCCTCAGCCGCCCAACCGGCGCACCATGTTCATCACCGTCTCCACCTGGGCACCACCCTTTATCGGGTAGTTGGTGGCACCGAGGTAACCCCACCAGTCCCAGCATCCGTTCGGGTTGCTGGCTGCGGTGATGGCCTGCGGGTACAGCACGATCATGGCGTTGGTGTCGGCGTACTGGTTGAGGTTGGCGCGGTCCACGAAGGCGGTCCCGACCCGGCTGTGCCCCTGGAGGCAACCGTGCAGCGCCACCAGCAGCCGGCAACTCGCCCCCGAGGCGCACGACGAAGGGACGTAGGCGAAACCGTTGGCGTCCATGCTCAGGCCGTTGGCCCAGCCGTTCACCGCGAAGCTGTTCTGGCTGAACCGCACAAGCGTGCCGCCGAGCGGGCCGGTGTTGGGCGACTGGACCGACCCGAACAGTTTGCGCAGGAAGGTGTGCTGCGGGTCGGTGCCGCAGTCGTTGAGATACGGGGCTGCGGTGGCCGTGCAGCCCACCGTCCCGTAGGGCGTGACCCAGCCGTGCCCGGCCGAGGAGCCGCTGTCGTACTGCACGCTGGCGCCCAAGTGCTGCTGGTAGCGGACCAGGTCGTCACTGACCGACCGCTTCACCGTGCCGTCGGATCCACCGTGGAAGACGTAGACCGGCTCGCCGGACAACCCGCTGACCGGGTCGACCCAGCCATATCCGGCCCAGGTCCGGGTGTACGCCTGGAGGCTGCTCAGATATGTCGGGTAGATGTTGTCGCCGCAGCCGTACAGCGCCTGCGCGACGTTGTTCTGCGCGCAGTAGTAGGGGCCGGCGGCGAACAGCGCCGCTCCCCTGATCCGTCGCGAGTAGGCCACCTGGAGTTGGCCGGCCAGGTAGGCGCCGGAGGAGACCCCGGCGACGTACACCCCCGAGATGCGGTAGGTCGACAAGCTTCCGGACACGGGGGTCTTGGTGTGCGGGGTGGTGGCGGCCTGGGCCGGCATCGCGGGCGTGAGCAGCAGGGCCGCGACGGCGGCGGCGAGCAGGCGCGAGACAGGTCTGATCATGACGCTCCCTGTGGTTCGGTGAGCGCCGGCGGTGGTGTCGGCGTACGGCGACGCTAGCGTGACCTGCGTCACCGCCGACATGACCGCGATCCACACCTCGCAAGGCCGCGCAGTGGTGCCGGTCGCTGTCGACGACCTCTCCCCCGGTCTCCGCTGTGCCCTGTCGCTGCGATCAGTCCACGACGCCGAACTGCAACCACACCTGGACGCGCTCGGTGACGTGGTCCCGCCCGCCGAGGGCACCACGCACCTCGGCGGTGAACTTGGCCCGGCCCGACGCCGAGGGCAGCCGGTCGGCCGACATGGCGGAGAAGACGCCGCCGACCATGTCCTCGACGGTGAGCTGCGCGTCGTACCGCACAAACGACTCGGCGTACCGGTAGCCGGCCCGGACGAGAGCCTCCTGGTTGAGCCGGCGACCTGTCTCGTCGGTCTGACAGGTGGCGTTGACCGGATGCCCGAGCAGCTGTTGCAGACAGTCGCGCAGCACCACCGACCACTCGTCGTCCTGCGCCCACAAGGGAGCGCCGTTGGTGATCACGGCGATACCGCCGCCGGGTCGCAGCAGTTGGCGGGCGTCGGCGAACAGCGTGTCGCGGTCCATGAAGTGGACGGCGACGGCGACTGTCAACGCGCCGATCGACCGATTGCCGAGGAGCCGGCCCAGCGTGGGCAGCTCGCGGTCGGTGCCGAGTACCCAGGTGACATTGGCTCTCGCCGCGCTCAAGGCGGCCTCGCGGGCCTTGGCCAGCATGTCCGGCTCGGGGTCCACGCCGATGACAGCTCCGACCCTGGCGGCGAGCGGGAGAGTCAATTTGCCAGTGCCGCAGCCGAGGTCGAGCACGGTGTCCTCGATGCCGAGCCGGCACGCGGCGGCCAGGGCGTCGAGCACCTCGGGTGGGTAACCGCGTCGATGCCTCGCGTAGTACGCCGCCACCTCACCGCTGAAGTCCGCCCTCACCTCGCCAGCCTGCCCGCGACTCCCGCCGGAACGCGTGCAATTCTGCCCACGGCATAGCCGCCCCGTCCGCCGTCCGCGTGGCGGTTGTTCGTCGGGTCGGTCAGGATCGTCGGGCCGCGCTGACCCTGGACGGGGTCAGCCGGCCGAGGAGCGGGTCACCGGCAGGTCGAAGTAGGTGTCGGGCCAGGGTTCGTCGCGGTAGCGGAAGTGCCACCACTCCCGGTCGTAGCCGACGAATCCACCGTCGGTCATCAGGTGCCGTAGCTGCCGCCGGTTCTCCCGCGCGGTGGGACCGACGCGATCCGAGTCGGTGTGCGACAGCGGGTCGAAGCAGTCGAAGCCGGTACCCATGTCGACACTGTTGTCGGCGAGACGCCGCGCGTACAGGGCGGTGCAGGCCACCAACGGCCGGCCAGGCTCGACGCGCGCCTGCTCGGGCGGCGGCACGTCGACCAGGGTGAGGTCGACGGTGCTGCCCCGGCTGTGTGCGCTGGGTGCGCCGAGATAGCCGCGGTCGACCAGCTCGGTCTTTGGCACCCGAGGGTAGAACTCGGCCTTCGTGGCGTCCTGATCCGGCTGGGCGGCCCAGTGCAGGAAGTCGTCGGTGGCCCGCTGCGGGCGGTAGCAGTCGTACACCTTGAGGCTGCGGCCGACGGCGAGCGCCGCGTCCTGCACCCGGCGCAGCGCCTCGGCGGCGCGGGCGGTGAGCAGGCACAGCGGTTCCTGGTAGCCGTCGACGCGGCGGCCGACGAAGTTGGCCGCCGTGGCGTACCGGATGTCGGTGAGGATGCGATCGTCGACATCGGACAAAACGACGAAGCCCGGCGACACCGATGGCGACGGTGGTGGTGGTGGTGTCGGCTCCGGTTCGTCACCCCGTCCGCAGCCACCGGTCACCAGCGCCAGCGTCGCCGTCAGGCCGAGGGCGAGGGTGCGCGGCGAGGTCACCTCACCGCCGGCCGGCGCGCGTCGCGGCGGTACGGTGCCGCCAGCGCCGGCGGCCCACCAGACCGCCGGCGAGAAGCGTCAACCCGACGGCGAGGCCGATCAGGGAGGCCGACCGCAGGCGACCGGCCAGGGTCGCCGCCTGCGAGGTCTCCGCGCCGGACGCGCCGCCCGGCAACGCCCGTGGGGGTACGGCGGCCGGTGGAGCCGAGGCGGTGGCCGAGCCCGGGCTCACCAGCACCCCCACCGAGGCCGCCGAAGGCAGCTCGAATCCCCAGTCGAGCAGGGCCGCGCCCTGTTGCCAGCCCCGCTTGTCGATCACGTCCGCGCCCAGCAACGTCACCACGAGCCGCCGTCCGTTCCGCTCGGCGATGCCGACGTAGGTGTGCCGGGCCAGGTCGGTGTAGCCGGTCTTGCCGCCGAGCGCGCCGGGATAGTGGTAGAGCAGCTGGTTGTCGTTGTCGATGGTGAAGCCCTTGGCGCGTTGCCTGGGCTGGGCCGGGATGGTCGCCTCCCGGGTGGCCACGTAGCGCCGGAAACGCGCGTCGTCGAAACAGGCCCGGGTGATCAGAGCCAGGTCGTACGCGCTGGTGAACTGTCCGGGACCGTCCAACCCGGAGGGCGTCGCCGCGTGCGTCTGGTGAGCGCCGAGCAGTTTCGCCTGCTCGTTCATCGCCCGTACCCCGCCGGCCATGCCGTCCGCGCCGCCACCGAGGCGGGCCAGCGCGTTCGCCACCTCGTTCCCCGAGCGCAGCAGCAACCCGAGCCAGAGCGTCTCCACCCGGTACCGGCCGCCCGCCACCAGCCCCACCGCGGAACTTCCCGGTTCGATGTCGAGGTCACCGGCGGTGATGGTGACGACGTCGGTCGGATCGAGTCTCGGCAGCATGGTCGCGGCCAACAGCAGCTTCTGCACGCTGGCCGGGGTGGCGTACTCGTGCGGACCACAGCCGCCCAGCACCTCGCCGGTGTCCAGGTCCGCCACCAGCCACGAGGTGGCGGCCACCTTCGGCGGCGTCGGTACGCCCGGCGGCACCACCAGACCGGAGGTGGCCAACCGGGGTCCGCCGACGGCCCGCTGCACCGGGTCCGGTGACGGCGCCGCCGCAGGTGTGGGGCCGGGGGCGGGCGGCGCTGGACGCGGACACCGCACCGGCGCCGCCGCCTGGGCGTCGGCGACCGGTACCAGTGGCGTCGTCAGCAGCGCGGCAGCCACCGCGACCGAAAGTGCGGAAGCTCTCACAATCAGCGACACTATCGGGTGAATTCCGACGAGGCCCGCAAATCGACCATCACCCACCCTCGGATCCTGGATCTGGCCGGCCCTCGACGAGGGCGGATTCGCACCAGGCCCTACTCGGTGGGGCGGGCCCGGCGAGCGGCGAGGAAGGCCAGGGTGATCGCGAGCGCTCCGACGGCCAGCGCCACGAGCATCCCCGCGCCCGGCCCGCCGCTGGCCGAGGCGGTGCCGGCCGGCTGAGCGGCAACGGTGCCGGTTCGCGGCGGGACGAGCGGCGGTGCCACCTCAGCCGACCCGGTCACCGTCGGTGACGGTGCGGCGTCCAACTCCCCCGGCTCCACCAGCCGGCCGACGCTCGTCCGCCGGGGCAGCGCGAAGCCCCAGTCGAGCAGCGCGGCACCCTGCTCCCAACCGCGTTGCGGCCGGGGCTCGGCACCGAGCAGCGTGACGACCAGTCGGCGACCGTCCCGCTCGGCCGCGCCGACATAGGTGTGCCGCGCGTAGTCGGTGAAGCCGGTCTTGCCGCCGAGGGCACCGGCATAGCGGTACACCAGTTGGTTCTCGTTCTGGATCTCGAAGCCCCTGCCCCGCACCGCCTTCTGCGCCGGGATGCGGGCGCGCTCCGTGAGCGCGTACCGCCGGAAGGTCGGATTGGCGAAGCAAACGCGCGCGATCAGGGCCAGGTCGTACGCGCTGGTGAACTGGCCGGGGGCGTCCAGCCCGGACGGGGTGACCGCGTGGGTCTGGTACGCGCCGAGCAGTCTGGCCTGCTCGTTCATCGCCCGCACCCCGCCGGCCACGCCGTCGGCGCCGCCACCGAGGCGGGCCAGCGCGTTCGCTGCCTCGTTGCCGGACTGCAGCAGCAGCCCCAGCCAGAGCGTCTCCACCCGGTAGCGACCGCCCGGCAACAGCCCGACCGCCGAGCTGCCGGGGGCGATGTCCAGGTCCTCCCTGGTGACCGTGACGACCTGCGCCGGATCGAGTTTCGGCAGCATGGTCGCGGCGAGCAGCAGCTTCTGCACGCTGGCCGGGGTGGCGTACTCGTGTGGACCGCAGCCACCCAGCACCTCGCCGGTGTCCAGATCCGCCACCAGCCACGAGGTCGCCGTCACCCTCGGCGGGGCCGGCACTCCCGGCGGCACGACCAGGCCGGGGGTGGCCAGCGCGTCTCCGCCGACCATCCGGTGCGCCGCGACGGGTGGCGGTGGCGTCGGCTTCGGCGACCGGGACACCTTCGGCGCCACCGCTTTCGGGCAGGGCACGACCGTCGGGGCCGGCGTCGCGGGCACCGACGGGGGTAGCGGTGGCACGGCGGCGGCCGGGAGAGCGACCGAGGTGGACGATCCGGAACCGACAGTGGTCACCGCAGCACCGACAGTCGCCGGCATCAGCACGGCGGCGACGGCGGCGCAACCGGTGGCCAGGGCCCGGATTCTCATGAAGACGCAGACTAACGGCAGGATCGTCGGTGTCGCCCACCCCGCCCGGCCGGCTCGGGTCGGGTGCAGGTCGCGATCCTCGCCGCGGATTGTTGAACCGTTCGCGCCCACCCCCCGTATCCACGACCGAACACATGAAACGCCCGGACCTGCGGCGGGAGCGCTCCCGCGCGGCTCGGTCCGACGTCACCCGCGAGGGTCCTCGGCAGGCGGGGCGGGGCCGGCCGCCGTCGCCGAGTGTCTTTCCGGGCACCCCTTTGCGCACCAGCCGACGGGCCGACCCGTCGGGCGGTCAATCATGAGGAGAGAAGCATGGTCAGGCGTACGCAGCAGCACCGCAAGCACGCTGCCTTGAAGCTCGGTGGCGTCGGTGTGCTGGCGGTGGTGCTCCTGGGAGGCGGTCTGACGCTGGCCTCCGCCGACGACGCGGCCGAGCCGCAGACGGCGAACTGCCCGACGGTACGGGACAAGCTGTCCAACGTGCCCGCCGCCGCCGTCGCCGGGGTGGAGCAGGAACTGGCCAACCTCGACAAGCAGATCGCCGAGGCGAACGCCCGCCTCGCCCAGCAGGCCGCCAACCCCCAGGGTGGCCCCGCCTTCGTCCAGAACGCCATCCTCGGGCCCCTGGCCAGCAAGCGAACCGCCGCCCTCGATCGCATCGGCATCAACATCTCGCGTGTCGGTGGTCAACGCCCCGACCTCGCCAGCCTGGCCACCTGCGGCCTCAACGCCGCAGGTGTGCCCAGCGCCGTCAACGGCAACGCCGGAAACGCGGGCAACGGCAACGCCGGCAACGGCAACGCCGGCAACGGCAACGCCGGCAACGGCAACGCCGGCAACGGCAACGCCGGCAACGGCAACGCCGGCAACGGCAACGCCGGCAACGGCAACGCCGGCAACGGCAACGCCGGCAACGGCAACGCCGGCAACGGCAACGCGGGCAACGGCAACGGCAACGGCAACGGCAACGGGAATGCCGGTAACGGCAACGCGGGGGCCGGCGTGGCGCAGCGGGTGAACTGCCCGACGGTGGCCGACCGGCTCCCGACGGTGCCGGCTCAGGCCGCGGCGGAGGTGCGGCGGGAACTCGCCAACCTGGAGAGCCAGATCGCCGACGCCAACGCCCGCCTCGCCCGGCAGGCGGCCAACCCGCAGGGCGGCCCGAACTTCGTGCGCAACGCCATCATCGGCCCGCTGGAGGACCGGCGCGTCGCGGCGATCAACCGCATCGCCACCGCGATCGGCCGGGTCGACGGCAACCGCCCCGCCGATCTGGTCAACCTGGCCAGGCCCTGCTCGGCGCGTTGACGACCTGATCCACCGCAGCGGCGAGCGGTGGTGACACGAGTGCTCCCTCGAGCACCACGTTGACCGAGCCTCCGCTGCGAGGTCGCCTTCAGGCGGTGATGTCACTCAGACATGAACTTGTCGTCGTGACATCACCGCCTTCGGTCCAGGTGCCTGGCCGAGCGGTGTCAGCCGGCCAGCTGGCACAGATAGTCGTGCAGGGTCGCCGAGGCGGCCAGCCGCCGCCGGCTGCGGCGGTGCAGCTCCTGCTCGCGGCGGGCCAGCTCGGCCCGGACCCGCTGCGGGCTCCCGGTGGTCCGCATCTCGTCGAGCACCGCTGTGATGATCTCGAACGGGTACGCGCCCCGGCGCAGCAGCGCCACCACCTGGGCGGCACGCTGCTCGGCCTCGTCGTACACCCGGTAGCCGGTGCCCGCCTCGCGGGCCGGGCGCAGCAGGCCGCGCGCCTCCCACAACCGCAGTTGTGAGGTGCGGACCCCGACCAGGTCGGCCACGACGCCGACGCGTACCGCCCGACGTGGCCCGGCGGTGGGCCGGCGTGGACCAACGACCACCGTCTCGAACGCGCCGAGCACCATCCGGATCTCGGCCCGTTCGCGGTCCAACTCGGCGTGTCCGGCGTCCAGCGACGCCAGCGCCGTCGTCAGGTCACCCCGGTGGACCGCGGCCATGATCTCCCGGGTACGCGTCCAGCCGTGCCCGTCGGCCACCGACCGGGCCACCGCCAGGGCCCGCGCGTGCGCGTCGGTGAAGATCCGGTAACCGCTCGGGGTGCGCTCGACCGGAGGCAACACGCCGAGGTCGACGTAGTTGCGGACCTGCTGTACGGAGACACCCGCCGTCGCGGCGAGATCCACCGCACGCAACCGTCCGCTGCCCCGACGATCCACCACCGGCTCAGCCTAGCTTCCCGCGTTGTTTGAGACTTTTCGTCATCTATCACGCCAACCAGCGCTCAGTATGCCGCGAAAGTCTCCACATGCATGTGAATGAGACAATTTAACCCGGCCAGGCCATCTGAAGCCAGTTCCCGGGCGGGAGTCCGTCCACGATCTCGCGAAGGGTTCGCATGCAGCAGCCAGCAGGGTCCGCCGCCGACAGTCACGACGTCATCGAGGTACGCGGGGCGCGGGAGAACAACCTCGACGCCGTCTCGGTCGACATCCCCAAGCGCCGGCTGACCGTCTTCACCGGCGTGTCCGGTTCCGGCAAGTCCTCACTTGTCTTCGGCACCATCGCCGCCGAGTCCCAGCGGCTGATCAACGAGACCTACAGCGCCTTCCTCCAGTCGTTCATGCCCAACCTCTCCCGGCCCGACGTGGACTCGCTACGCAATCTCACCCCGGCCATCGTGGTCGACCAGGAACGGATGGGCGCCAACTCGCGCTCCACCGTCGGCACCGCCACCGACGCGTACGCCATGCTGCGCATCGTGTTCAGCCGGCTGGGTGAGCCGCACGTCGGCGGGGCCGGCGCCTTCAGCTTCAACCTGGCCGAGGGGATGTGCCCCACCTGCGAGGGCCTGGGCCGGGTCTCCGATCTCGACGTCAACGAACTGGTCGATGTGGAGAAGTCGCTCAACGACGGCGCGATCACCGTGCCGAACTTCGCCGTCGACACGTGGTACTGGCAGACCATCGTCGGCTCCGGCCTGTTCGACCCGGACGTCAAGCTCCAGGACTTCACGCCGCAGCAGTGGCAGGACCTCCTGCACAAGCCCGCCACGAAGATCAAGGTAGGCGGCACGAACCTGACCTACGAGGGTCTGGTCGTCAAGGTACGCCGGCTCTACCTCGCCAAGGACCGGGAATCCATGCAGCCGCACATCCGGGCCTTCGTCGACCGGGCGGTCACCTTCACCACCTGCCCCGACTGCGGAGGCACCCGGCTGAACGCGGCGGCGCTGACCTCCCGCATCGCCGGCCGCAACATCGCCGAATGCGCCGCCATGCAGATTAGCGACCTGGCCGGGTTCATCCGCGGCATCGACGACCCGTCGGTCGCCCCGTTGACCGGCAACCTGCGGGAGTTGCTGGACTCGCTGGTCGAGATCGGTCTGGGATATCTCAGCCTCGACCGGGAGTCGGCCACCCTCTCCGGTGGTGAGGCGCAGCGGGTCAAGATGGTCCGGCACCTCGGTTCCAGCCTCTCCGACATCACGTACGTGTTCGACGAACCCACCGTCGGCCTGCACCCGCACGACATCGCCCGGATGAACGACCTGCTGCTGCGGCTGCGGGACAAGGGCAACACGGTGCTCGTGGTCGAGCACAAGCCGGAGACCATCGCGGTGGCCGACCACGTGGTCGATCTCGGTCCCGGTGCCGGTGCCGCCGGTGGTCGGATCTGCTACACCGGGGACGTGGCCGGCCTGCGCCGCTCCGACACGCTCACCGGTCGGCACCTGGACCACCGGGTACGGCTGCGGAAACCGGTCCGTACGCCTCAAGGGCACCTCGCGATCCGGCACGCCGATCTGCACAACCTGCGCGACGTCAGCGTGGACATCCCGCTCGGCGTGTTGACCGTGGTCACCGGGGTGGCCGGCTCCGGCAAGAGCTCCCTGGTGCACGGCTCACTGCACGGCCGCGACGGTGTGGTGATCGTGGACCAGGCCCCGATCCGTGGCTCCCGGCGCAGCAACCCGGCCACCTACACCGGCCTGCTCGACCCGGTACGCACCGCCTTCGCCAAGGCCAACGGGGTCAAGGCCGCCCTGTTCAGCGCCAACTCCGAGGGCGCCTGCCCCACCTGCAAGGGCATCGGGCTGGTCTACACCGACCTGGCGATGATGGCCGGCGTCGCCTCCGTCTGCGAGCAGTGCGAGGGTCGCCGTTTCACCGACGAGGTGCTCACCTACCGGCTGCGCGGGCGCAACATCAGCGAGGTGCTCGGCATGTCGGTGGCCGAGGCCCGGGACTTCTTCCCCAGCGGGCCGGCCCGGATCATCCTGGACCGGATGGCCGACGTCGGGCTGGGTTACCTCACCCTCGGCCAGCCGCTGACCACCCTCTCCGGCGGCGAGCGACAACGGCTCAAGCTGGCCATCCACATGGCCGACAAGGCCGGCACCTACGTGCTGGACGAACCGACCACCGGACTGCACCTGGCCGACGTCGACCAACTGCTCGCGCTGCTCGACCGGCTCGTCGACGCCGGCAACACGGTGATCGTCATCGAACACCACCAGGCGGTGATGGCCCACGCGGACTGGCTGATCGACCTCGGGCCGGGTGCCGGTCACGACGGCGGCCGGATCGTGTTCACCGGCACCCCCGCCGACCTGGTGGCGCGCGGCGACACGCTCACCGCCCGCCACCTGCGCGACTACGTGGCCGGCTGACCACCGCCGGAGCCGGTGGCGCCCGTCGGCCGGCTCCGGCACCCGCCTGGCCGTGGGTGGGTGCTCCTCCGGCGTCGACGCTGCGCAGGCTGCACATCCCGCCGGACCGACCACCACACCGGCGGTCGGTCCCGTTACGCCGCGGACAGCCGGCGCAGCCAGCGCCGTTGCCAGGGTGTCTCCACCGCGCCCGGCCGGTAGGCGGCGCGTACCCAGCCGACCGCGTCCTCGGCGGGCAACCCGTCGAGGATGGCCAGCGCCGCCAAGGCGGTGCCGGTCCGTCCCGTGCCACCCCGGCAGGCCACCTCCACCCGCTGGCCGGCGTACCCGCGACGCAGCGCCTCGCCGAGCGCGTCCAACGCGTCCGCCCGGTCCAGTGGTATCCAGAAATCCGGCCACCGGACCCGCCGGTACGCCCAACCGGGCACCGGCCCAGGAGCGAGCAGCAGGCTGAAGTCGGCCGGTGCGGCCGGATCACCGATCCGGCGGCCCCGCATCCGGACCCCGCCGGGCAGTTCCACCACACCGACCTCGTCCGCCCAGTCCGATCCGCGCACCACACCTCCTCGGGAGCAACCGACACGTCCGGCGCCGCTGCGGCGGGCGTGCCGTCCGCACCGGGCCGGCCGGAATCAGCGCCGGGGTTCCTGGTCGGTCCGCTCGTGGCCGTCCGACCAGACGCTGCGGTAGATGGTGCCCCGCCCGTCGGGATCCGGCACCCCGGTGGGCGTCGCGTCGGTCAGGCCGGCACCGCTGTCGTTCGACCGCAGTCCGCCGGCTCGACGCGAGCGGCGCAACCGGGTGACGACGAACCAGACGACAGCCAACGCCGTGGCGACGATGACCACGTTCTGCAGGATGCCGGCGTACCCCTCGACCAGGTGCCAGTTGTCGCCGAGCAGGTAACCGGCCATCACGAAGGTGGTGTTCCAGATCAGGCTGCCCAGCGTGGTGTAGACCGCGAAGGTCAGCAGCGGCATGCGTTCCACCCCGGCCGGGATGGAGATCATGCTCCGGAAGATCGGGATCATCCGTCCGAAGAAGACGGCCTTGACGCCGTGCCGCAGGAACCACTCCTCGGTCCGGTCGATGTCGCTGAGCTTCACCAGCGGCAGCCGCGCCGCGATGGCCCGCGTCCGCTCCCGGCCCAGCGCGGCGCCGACCCAGTAGAGCGCGAGGGCGCCGAGCAGCGAACCGAGTGTCGTCCAGAAGATGGCCCCGATGACGTTCATCCGCCCCTGCGCCGCGACGAACCCGGCGAGCGGCAGGATCACCTCGCTGGGAATCGGCGGGAACAGGTTCTCCAGCGCCACGGCCAGCCCAGCACCCGGGCCACCAAGCCGCTCCACCAGGTCGGTGACGAAACCGACCAGACCGTCCTCGGGTGGTGCGGACTGGCCGACGACCGAGGGCGAGGCGTACCGGACATGCGTCATGTCCTACACGCTACGAACCGCACCTGAGAGTCGCTGCATCGGCGTCGACTTTTCGGAACTAGGCTGCGCGGGTGTCCCGCCCTCCGCTGAGGATCGCCGTCGCCCAGCCCTCGTGCGTGTCGTACGACGTGGAGACGAACGTGGCGGCGCACGCCGCCATCGTCCGTGCCGCCGCGACCCGGGTGGTGATCTTCCCGGAGCTGTCGCTCACCGGTTACGAACTCGACGCCGCGCCGGTCGACCCGGCGGATCCGCGGCTCGCGCCGCTGGTCGCCGCGTGTACGGCGGCAGGGGCGGTCGCGCTGGTCGGCGCGCCGGTGGCCGGAGAGCACATCGCCACCCTCGCGGTGGACGGCAGCGGGGCACGGGTGGCGTACCGCAAGATGTGGCTCGGAGACGTCGAGGCCCGCCGCTTCCGCCCCGGACCGGCACCGGTCGTGCTGGACGTCGACGGCTGGCGGATCGGCCTGGCGATCTGCAAGGACACCGGGGTCGTGGCGCACGCGGAACAGACCTGCGCTGCCGGCGTCGACGTGTACGCCGCCTCGATCGTCGACGCCGCCGCTCAGGCGCACGTGCCGGATCAGCGGGCGATGCGGATCTGCGCCACCCACCGGGTCGTGGTCGCGGTCGCCAGCTTCGCCGGCTCCACCGGTGGCGGCTACGCCGAGACGGCCGGACGGTCGGCGATCTGGTCGTCGGATGGTTCGGTCCTCGCCCGCGCCGGAACCGCACCGGGTGAGTTCGTCCAGGCGACCCTGACCTGACCGTGCGCACCGACCGGCTGCTGGCCGGTGCCGGACGGGGGTCAGCCCTGCGGCAGGGTCTCCTCGAACCGGTCCAGCACGTCGTCCACCCGGTCGGCGAAGTCGGCGGGGAGCCGACCGCGGTCCACCTCGTCGTCGAGCCGCTCGCGCAGATCCTCCAGTCGCTTCTCCTGGTCCTTCGACCGGCTCCCGACCAGCTCGGTCAACTCCTTGCGCAGCCGGTCGGCCGCCTTCCGCTCGATCTCGCCGGTGAGCTGTGCCTCGGTGAGCAGCGCGATGAGTTCGACCGCCGCCCGCCGCAGGCTCGCCGGCTCCGGCGGGTTGGCCGGTGAGGTCGCGGCGGGTCGTGGTGAGACCGGCGCGGCGGAGGACGGCCGGTCGGCCGCGGGCGTGGTGGGGGTGGCCGTCGGCTGCCCGTCGCTCCGGTCGCCGAGGACGAGTGCCGCGCCCAAACCCAGGAGCAGGACAAGTGCGAACGTGACGAGCGCGCCGGTGGGCGGACCGGTAGGCCCGCGCCGGCCCGGCGGCCGTCCGGCTGCCGGCCGGCCGCGGGCACGCAGTGGTCGGCGAGTCGCGGATCGTGGTGCGATGCCGGACACGACGGTCGGGCGGTCCGCCGGCTCGATGAGGGTCGGCGGATGGTGGCGCACCGGCCGGCTGGACTCCGGTGGCTGCTGCTCGCCGCCGCTGACGACCGGCCCGGTGACCGGCCCGTCGTCCGTGGTCGGCGCCGCCGGACCGGAGGCGGCGGCACGCAACCGGGTGGCCAGTAGTCCGGCCGTGGGACGTCGTTCCGGATCAGGGTCGAGGCAGGCCAGCACGAGCTGGGCGAGGTCCGCCGGCAGGCCCGGCGCCCGTGGGGGTGCCACGGCCGGTCGGTTGGCATGCACCCGGACCGCGTCCGGCCAACTGCGCACGGGCAGCGGCACGTCACCGGTGAGGGCGCGGTACAGCAGTGCACCCAGGGCGTACACGTCGCTGGCCGGGTGGGCTGGGTCGTTGCCCAACCTCTCCGGTGCCAGGTACGCGGGCGTACCCATCAGGGCGCCGCCGGCCGGTCGCCCACCGGGCGTGGGCGCCCCGGCGAGTGCGGCGATGCCGAAGTCGAGCACCTTGGCACCGTTGTCGGTGAGCATGACGTTGCCCGGCTTGACGTCGCAGTGCACCACGCCGAGGCGGTGCGCGGCAGCCAGGGCGCTGGCCACCTCGGCGGCCATCCGCAGGGCCGGCCGCCAGGGCAGCGGACCGTCGGTCAGCCGGTCGGCGAGATTCCGCCCGTCGACCAACTCCATCACCAGGTACGGCACGACGCTGCCGTCGGTCAGGGCCGCCTCGCCGTAGTCGTACACCTGGGTCACGTGGGGGTGGGCCAGGCGTGCCGCCGCGCGGGCCTCCCGCCGGAGGGTGGCCCGCAGGTCCGGGTCGACGGCGAACGTCCCGGCGAGGACCTTCACCGCGACCGACCGGCCCAGGACCTCGTCGTCGGCGCGCCACACCTCGGACATTCCGCCGAGGCCGACGCGGTCGTGCAGCACGTAGCGGTCGTGCAACCGCAGGCTGGGGGTGAACGGAGACATGGGCCTCCAGTCTGCCTGCCGCACCGCCCCGCGCACCACCCGCCCTACGTCCGGCAGGCGGGCGGTGCGGGCACCGGACGGGGCTGGATCTGGTCGGCGAGTCGGCGCAGCGCCCCGGCGGCGAGCCGGCGGGTGACCACCAGCCGCTCCGGCCGGGGTACGTCGGGTCGGACCGGCGCGTCCGGGCGGGCGGACATGACATGGCGGGTCACCGCGTCGACGGCCATGACGAAGCCGGTGGACTGTTCCATGGTCAACTCCTCGGAACCGGTCCGGAACTGCTCCGGACGACGAGTGTGGTGGGCAGCAGGATCTGGCCCGCGGCGGCGTCCACGGGCGGGTCGAGCAGCAGCGTGGCGGCGCTTCGGCCCTTCGCCTCGCCGGGTTGGCGGATGGTGGTCAGGCCGGCCGGGGTGGCCTCGGCGATGTCGTCGAAGCCGGTCACCGAGACGCCCCGCCCCCACTCGCCGTCGGCACGCAGGACGTCGAGCGCACCGAGGGCGAGCACGTCGGAGCAGGCCAGCACCGCGGTGGGCGGTTCGGGCAGGTGGGTCAGCGCGCTGACCGCGGCGGCGCCCGCGGCTCGGGTGTTGTCGGTCGCGGTGAGCACGGTCAGGTCGGGCCAGGCGACCCCGGCCGCCGCGAAGGCCTCGGCGAAGCCGGCCAGCCGGTCCCGGGTGGTGGGATGCGGCACGTCGGCCACGTCGTCGACCAGCAGCGGCCCGGCAGGCGCGTCGGGCAGCACGTCGTGGCCGAGCAGGGCGACCTTCCGGTGGCCGAGGGTGGCCAGGTGCGCCGCGGCGGACCGGGCGGCGGACCGCTCGTCGATGCCGACCCAGAGGTCGTCGGCCCGAGGACGTGAGGAGGTGGTCACGAACGGCAGGCCACGGCCACGGATCGTGTCGAGAATGCCCTCCTCGTCGCCGGCGCAGTAGACGCAGAACCCGTCGACGGCGGCGTTCTCCACCGCTGTGCGCGCGCCGACGGCGTCGTCGGGCAGGGGTATCAGCAGCAGGTTGCTACCGTGGCGCTCGGCCGCCTCGGCCACCCCGGTGAGGAACCGGACGGCGAAGGGGTCGGTGAACGCGTACGACAGCCGGGAGGTGAACAGCACCCCGATGGCGCCCACGAAGCCCCGGCGCAGCGACCGGGCGGTGGGGTCGGGCCCCGGGTACCCCATCTGCCGCGCGGTCTCCAGGATGCGCTGACGCAGCTGCGGCGAGAGTTGGTCAGGACGGCCGTAGGCGTTGGAGACGGTGCTGCGCGAGACACCGACGGCCTCAGCCACGGCCCGCAAGGTCGGCTTCATCCCCCTGCCCCTCCCGCGCCCGTCTGGATCGATCCAGCAACTGAATCGATCCAGACGCTACCCCTCACCCCCACCCCCGTCAACCCCACTCCCACCCCGCCCCCACTCCCACGTTGATCATGAAATTGTTGCTGCGGGCAAGCGCTTGCCCGGATGACAACTTCATGATCAACACCCGTGTCGACGCGCAACGCAGCGCACCCCCGGGCGGGCGGTGCGCGCGGGGGGTGGGGGTGCGGGGGTGGGGGTGTTAGCGGGGGGCGAGGTCGGCGATCATGCGTTCCAGGATCTCCGGGGTGCGCTCCGGTGGCTCGGCCTCGACGCAGAGCCGCTCCATGGCCACCGCGTAGAAGTCGAGATCCTCGCGCTTGTCCAGGTAGATGGCACTGGTCAACTGTTCGATGTACACGATGTCGGGCAGGTCCTGGTCACCGAAGCGCAGAATAGTGAAGGCGCCCCCGGCGGCGGCGTGCCCACCGGCGGCGAACGGGATCACCTGAAGCCGGACGTTCGGCGTACGCGTCGCCGCGAGCAGCGCCTCCAGTTGGCCGCGCATCACCTGCGGGCCACCGATCGGCCGGCGCAGCGCCGCCTCGTCGACGACCGCCCACAGGCGCGGCGGGCGGGGCCGGGCCAACAGCTCCTGGCGGCGCATCCGCAGATCCACCCTGCGGTCGATCTCCTCCGGACCGGCCGTGCTGTGACCGAGCAGCACCACGGCGCGGGCGTACTCCCGGGTCTGCAACAGGCCCGGGACGAACTGGACCTCGTAGCTGCGGATGAGCGCGGCCGCGGCCTCCAGCCCGAGGTACGACTGGAACCACGACGGCAGGACGTCGCCGTACCGGTGCCACCAGCCCGGGTTGTTCGCGTCGCGGGCCAGTTTGAGCAGCGCCGCGCGCTCCTGCTCGGCGGTGACGCCGTAGAGCGTGAGCAGGTCGGCGACGTCACGTTCCTTGAACCCGACCCGACCCAGTTCCATCCGACTGATCTTCGATTCGGAGGACCGGATCTCCCAGCCGGCGCTCTCCCGGGAGACACCCCGCGACTCCCGCAGGCGTCGAAGTTGCGCACCCAGCAGCATCCGCAGCACGGTCGGGCCGGCCGCCGGACCCTCCTCGGCGGAAACCATGGTCACCTACCGTCCTCCACACGCCGTCAGTGGTCGAACCGGTGGACCGAGTCGACCGACGTGTAAGCATGCCATGAACCGTCAGTGAGGTGAACCGCCCATCCCGTGCGGGACGAATCCCGTCGATGGGATGTGGGGTCAGCCGATCAGATGATCGAAGTCACCGTCCCGGGCACCGAGCACGAACGCGGCGATCTCGTCCACCGTGTAGATCAGCGCGGGTCCGTCCGGGTGCCGGGAGTTGCGCAGGGCGATTCCGGCACCGCCGGGCAGTTCCGCCAGCTCGACACAGTTTCCGCTGGGATTGCTGCGCCGGCTCTTCTGCCAGGCGAGGGGAGGCAAGTGGTCAACGGGTACACCGTTTGGCGGCTGCTGCATGAGGGGCTTCTGTTCTCTCCGATTGGCGCCGGTGCCGTGGGAGGAGCGGTAGCGGCTTGAGGGGCGGCGTCGGCTCGTTATGCACGTGCATCTGCTATTGCATCTGCAATGGACACCGGGGATGATAACGCACGTGCGTGACGCCTACCTGCGCACGCTCTGTCCCGCGAACCTGACGACCATCAGGGGAAACGAGGTGTCTGACAGCGTCCGCCATCCGGTGTCGGGCGTGTCTCGCGGAGAAGGGAGATGGTGGTGCCGGATCCGCTGACCGTCGCGTCCGGCATCTGCGCCGCGGGAGCGCTGCTCTCCTCCTGGCAGTTGGGACGCCGGGCCGTGCGGGCCGAGACGGAGATCGGGCGTCTCCAGGCCGAACTGACCGCAGAGCGGCACGCCGCCAGCCACGACCCGCTGACCGGCCTACCGAACCGGCGGGCCTTCTACCGCCTCGCCGCGACGCTGCTCACCGACCGCTCCGGCTGCCACCTGATCGCCGTGGTCCTCGACCTCGACGACTTCAAGCAGATCAACGACCGGTACGGGCACGCCGCAGGAGATCAGGTACTGGTCAGTGTCGCCCAGCGACTGGCCACCTTCGCCGGTGACAACCTGGTGGCCCGCCTCGGCGGCGACGAGTTCGCCGGACTGCTGGCCAGCCCGACCCTCGACCGACGGTGGATCGACCACGCTACCCGGCGGTTGTACGACATGCTCGCCGCGCCGATCCCGATGGGTGCTCTCACCCTCCGGGTGACCGCCTCGGTCGGTCTGGCACCCGTGCTGGACAGCCAGCTCACCGAGGCGCTCAACCGCGCCGACGCGGCGATGTACGAGGCCAAGGCGCTCGGCAGCGGTCGACCGGGCCGGGCGCTGCGCGACACCGCGTACCTCGCCGAGTGCTGACATCACCCCGCACCACGCGTCGCCGCCTCCCAGGTGGGTACTCCGCCGTTACCAGGCTGGTACGGCGGAGGGAAGAACATGTCAGACATTCGGGCGCTGGTCCTCAACTGCACCCTGAAACGCTCTCCCGCCCGGTCCAGCTCCGAGGTGCTGGGCCGGGAGGTGCTCGACGCCCTCGGCGAGCAGGGGGTCACCGGCGAACTGATCCGGGTCGTGGACCACGACGTCCGCTTCGGTGTCTCCACCGACGAGGGCGATGGCGACGCCTGGCCGCAGATCCGGGCGAAACTGCTGGCCGCGCAGATCTTCGTGATCGCCACACCGATCTGGCTCGGACAACCGTCCAGCGTGTGCAAGATGGTCCTGGAACGCCTCGACGCCGAGCTCAGCGAGACCGACGACCAGGGCCGGCTGCTCACCTACGGCAAGGTGGCCGCGGTGGCGGTCGTCGGCAACGAGGACGGCGCCCACCACACGATCGGGCAGGTACAGCAGGCACTCAACGAGGTCGGCTTCACCTGCGCGGCGGCCGGCGCGACGTACTGGGTCGGCGAGGCACTGCACAAGACCGACTACATCGACGCGCGCCCGAAGCCGGAGACCACCGGTCGGGCGACCAAGGCGTTGGCGCTCAACAGCGCCCACCTGGCGCGGCTGCTCGCCGAACAGCCGTACCCGCCGCCGGACGCCCGCGACGCCGCGGTCGACCCGGCCCAGCGGTCCGGCTGAGGTCACCGGCCCACCCCGGTCCAGCAGTCCGGCTGAGGCTGCGGACCGGGCGAGCCGGACGGTCAGCGCCAGCCGTAGCCGGCGCGCAGGGCCTGGCCCACCCGGTCGAACCGGGCCCGGTCCAGCACCGCGCCCTCCCGCCGGATGCTGTCCTCTCGCATGGTCAGCACCCGGTCCAGGCGCACCCAGCTCGGCCGCCGGTCACGGTCCCAGTCCCCCGGCCCGAGGGCCAGCCAGTGCCGGTCACCGTGGCGGTCCTGCTGGCTGGAGAGCATCAGCCCGAACAGGGTCCGGCTGTGCCGGCCCACCACCAGCACCGGCCGGTCCTTGCCCTGCCGGGGGTCGTCCTCGTAGGACACCCAGGTCCAGACGATCTCCCCCGGGTCGGCCTGCCCGTCGGGCTCCGGGGCGTACGACAACTCGCGGCGCTGCAACGCGCTGACCTGACGCCGTCGCGCGAGCTTCGCCGGGGTGGGCCCGGCCGCGCGCGGCCTCGGGATCACCGCACCGACACGGGACGCCACACTCCTGAACAGACCTGCCACGGCGGCAGCCTATCCGCTGTCACCGGTCCCCCGGCCGGCAGGGACTGTGCCCTCCTGGGCCGCGTGGCGATGATGTCTCACCCGGCGACCGGGTCGCTACCATCGCCGGCGGTGGCCAGCCGCGCCACCATCTCGTGGAACTCGCCGACGGTCACCGTCTCGCGCAGGGTGGCGAAGACGGCCGCGGCCCCGGCGGCCGCCGTGCTCTCGTCGACTCCGGCCCGCTCGCCGACCCGGCGCAGGAAGTCCGCCGGCCCGCCCGGCGACAGCGCGTCGGTCAAATCAGTCGGTAGATACCCGGTCGGGTCGGGCGGCTGCGCGCCGGTCATCCGCTCCACGACGGTGTCCAGAACCGCCCGCGCGACGTCGGCCGCAGGTTCGGGCGCCAGCCCGGAACGACGTGACACCGCGGCGACGAACAGCGGAAACCGCACGGCGCCCTCCTGTCGTCGGCGCCGCGCTGGATACCCCCGCCGGCACCGGGCAAACGCCCGCCCGTGGCGGCCGGGGGCCGCCCGGCCCGGGCCGGACCCGCGCGGTGTCCGGGCGGGCCCGTCGGGGACCGACCACGAGCGAGGCCGGCGGGACGAGCGCCGCCCGGCGGTCCCTCGGCCGACGGTGCGGCTCGCCGGCGCACGTCGCGCCCCCGTTCGCCACCACGTGTGCCGGCCCGAAAGACCACGCTGGCAACCCTGCGGGCCGGTCCGTCGGCCGCTGGGTTGCCAGGCGAATGTCATCGTACGCGGACAGTAAGGAGTCCTGTCAATGCTGGATTCCGGATCCAGTCGTTGTGTAAATATGGTGTTCCGCCGTCCGAGGAGCCTCCATGCCTGAGGAGCCGGACCACCTCGGCGAGACCTTCGCCGAGCGTCTCGACTGGCTGTTCCGCACCACCCCGGACCCGACCGGCAAGCCGTACAGCGTCCGCCGCGTCGCCGTCGAGCTGACCCGGCGCGGCTGCCGGATATCGCACACCCACCTCAACAACCTGCGCCAAGGCCGGGCACCGGACCCACGACGGTCGGTGGTGGAGGCGATAGCCGCCTTCTTCGGACGTCCGCCCTCGTTCTTCACCTGTCGGCCGACCGACCGGACGCCGCTCGACGACGACCTCGTCCACCTGCTGGCCGACCCGTACGTCCGGCAGGTGGCCCGGCGGCTGGTCGACGCCCGCCTGTCGCCAGAGGGCCATGCCGTCGTGGTGGCGGTGATCGAGCAGGTCCGTCGGCTGGAGGTCGCCGCCGGGAGTCGGCGCCGCGACACCGCGCGACTGACCGGAAGCTGAGCGTCGCGCCGCCGCTCAGGCCTCGGAGCGCGCGACCGGGCCCTCGGCCGCGCGGTCGTCGGTGCCGCGCCCGGCCCGCCGATCCGTGCCCTGTTCCTCGCGTCGCTGGGCTGGGCCGACCGGCGGCACCGCACCGGCATCCGCCTCCGGGCCCGGCAGCCGCGCCTCCCGCCAGCGCCCGGCGCGTGCCCGGTCCATCGTGTAGCACAGCTCCCGGGGTGCCTCCGGCCGCCCGGGCACCCGATCGAACGGGAATCCCCGGCCGGCGTAGTCGTAGTGGGCCTTCAACAGTCGGGTCAGCCCCGCCATCGCACCAACGATCTTCTTGCGCGGCCGGCCGGTCGCCTCGGCCAGCTCCCCCACGGTGAACAGCCGCTGGGGCTCGGCGGCGAGCGCGTCGAGCACCGCGGCGACCGTCCGGTGGGTGGCGCTGCGCCCCTGGCTGAGCCGGCGCAGGTCCGCCACCGTCCAGTCCGACTCGGGCGGACGGGACACCGGGTCGGCCCGCCGTCGGGGCGCCGGCGTCACCCGCTGGCGGGCGTCGAGGTCGGCCAGCAACCGGGCCACGTGCGGGACGTACGCCAGCGGGACCGCCACCAGGATTATCCCCTCGGTAGGCGTCCCCGGCACACCCGCCGACGGCGGGTACGGCGGCAGCGCCGGCATGTTCACGACGTGGACGGTGTTGCCGTGGCCTGGGCGGGCACGAACCGGTAGCCCAGGCCGCGTACGGTCACGATCATCGGTGCCCGGTCCCCGTCCAGCGCCAACCGTCGACGCAGTCGCTTGATGTGCACCGTCAGGGTGTTCGAGGTGTCGTCGGAGATACCGCCCCAGACGGCGGCGAGCAGTTGCTCGCGGGTGACCGTCCGTTCCGCGTGGCTCATGAAGAAGTACAGCAGGCGGAACTCCTTCAACGGCAGGGCCACCGTCCGGCCGTCCAGGCTCACCTCGAACGTCGCCGGGTCCACCCGCAGCCCACCCAGCTCGATCGGCGGATCGAGGGCGCCGGAGGTCTCCGGACGGATGGCCCGCAGGATCGGCAGGACCTCCTCGGCCCGGTAGGGACGCCGGACACAGGCCGTGGCACCGGCCTTGAGCGCGGCGGCGGCCACCCCACCGTCCTCGTCGCCCACCCCGACCACCGTGGGGATGCCGGCCCGGCCGGCGAGCAGCCGCACCAGCTCGGTGCAGCTCATCGTGGACAGACCGGCGGCGACCACGGCCGCGTCCGGTTGCAGCGCCCCAGTGGCCAGCAGCGCCTCGGCGGCGTGCGCGAAGTGGTGGCCGCGTACCCGGTGGTCGGCCAGTTGGGCGACCAACGCGGCACCGACGCTCTCGTCGTCGTCCACCACGAGCAGCACGAAACGCCCGTCGGATCGATGGTCACCCCTGGTGGCCTCGACGAGATTGTTCATCGCACACCGGCTCCGGTTCAGTTCAGGCCCGCCGCGACACCCTTGGGCGCGCCGGGCGATCCCCCGCACTACAGGTCGACGACGGACGGTCGGCCGGACACCGGCTGGGCACGACGACGAGCCAGCCGGGCCCGGTGGGTCACCCTTGACCAACGGCGACCCACCGTCGACCGTCGCGTTCGGCCTCAGCCGAAGCGACCGGTGATGTAGTCCTCCGTACGCTTGTCGGCGGGGTTGGTGAACAGCTTGCCGGTCTGGCTGAACTCGACAAGTCGCCCGTGCCGCTCCTGCGCCTCGTCCACCTCGGCGGTGAAGAACGCGGTGTAGTGGCTGACCCGGGCCGCCTGCTGCATGTTGTGGGTGACGATGACGATGGTGTAGTCGTTCGTCAGCTCGAAGATCAGATCCTCGATCTTCGCCGTGGCGATGGGGTCGAGGGCCGAGCAGGGCTCGTCCATCAGGATCACCTCGGGCTTCACCGCGATCGTCCGGGCGATGCAGAGCCGCTGCTGCTGGCCGCCGGAGAGCGCCAAGGCGCTCTTGCGCAGCTTGTCCTTGACCTCGTCCCAGAGCGCGGCCTTGGTCAACGCCTCCTCGACGTGGTCGTCGAGCCGGCCCTTGATGCCGTTGATCCGCAACCCGTACGCGACGTTGTCGTAGATGGACTTGGGGAACGGGTTGGGCTTCTGGAACACCATGCCGATGCGGCGGCGCACCTGGATCGGGTCGATGTCCTTGGCGTACAGGTCCTGACCGTGGAACAGGACGTCGCCGCTGACCCGGGCACCCGGGATCGGGTCGTTCATCCGGTTGAGCGCGCGCAGCACGGTGGACTTGCCGCAGCCGGACGGCCCGATCATCGCGGTGACCTGGTTCTGCTGGATCGGCATCGTGGTGCCGCGGACAGCCTCGTAGCTGCCGTAGTAGACGCTCACGTCGCGCAACTGCATCACCGACGAGTCGGCGGAGTCCGCACCGGAGACGGTGGTGCCGGGAGCGTGCACCGCCACGGACGGGCGGGTGGTGAGGTTGGTGTCGTTGCTGGCCATGTCAGCGCTCCTTGATGGCGAACCGGCTGGAGATGAATCGGGCGATGATGGTGAAGCCGAGCACGATCACGATGAGCGTCAGCGCCGCACCCCAGGCCCGGTCCTGTGCAGCGGGGAACGAGGTGCTGGCGTTGCGGAAGATCTGCGCCGGCAGTGCCGTGTTGGAGCCGTCGAAGAGGTTCCAGTTCGGCGAGAAGACGATGCCGGTGACGATGATGATCGGGGCGGTCTCGCCAGCCGCGCGGGCCACGGCCAGCAGCGAGCCACTGGTGATCCCGGAGATCGCCGCCGGCAGCACGACCGTCAGCGTGGTCTTCCACTTACGGGCACCGAGCGCCATGCTGGCCTGCCGCAGCTCGTCGGGAACCAGCCGGAGCATCTCCTCGCTGCTGCGGATGACCACCGGCAGCATCAGGCAGGCCAACGCCAACGCGCCGGCGAAGCCGGTGAACTCGCCGACGAGCAGCACCCAGGAGATGTAGATGAACAGCCCCATCACGATCGACGGCACGCCGGTCATCACGTCGGCCATCAGCCGGATGATCCGGGCCAGTGGCCGCTGCTTGCCGTACTCGTTGAGGTAGATCGCGCCGAAGACGCCGAGCGGGATCGCCATCAGGGCGGCCATCCCGGTGATGAGCAGCGTGCCGACGATCGCCGGGCCCATCCCACCACCTTCGCGGCGGTAGGAGTTGGGGATGTCCTCGTTCAGGAACGACAGGCTCATCACCCCACCGCCCTTGGCGATGACGGTGTAGGTCACCAGCGCCAGCGGGATGACGGCGAGCAGCACGGCGAACCAGATGACCGCCGTGGCGAGGTGGTTGGTGAACCGGCGGCGGCCGGAAAGTGCGGCCCGGGTCAGGTCGGGTCCGCCGGCGGCCGGGCGGGCGGCGGGTGGTGCGGTGAGAGTCACGCGACGCTTCCCTTCATCCGGGCCTCGGCCCGACGGACGACCACCTGGGCGAGCAGGTTGACCAGCACGGTCATCGCGAACAGCACGACGCCGAGACCGATGAGCGCGGCGGTGAACGTGCCGGTGGACTCGCCGAACTGCTGCACGATCACGGCGGCCATCGAGTTGCCGGGGGCGAACAGGTTGGCGGTGATGTTGGTGGCACCGCCGATGACCAGGGCGACCGCGATCGTCTCGCCCATCGCCCGGCCCAGGCCGAGCATCACCGCGCCGACCACCCCACCGAAACTGTGCGGGAAGACCGCGCCCCGGATCATCTCCCAGCGGGTAGCGCCCAGGGCGAGGGCGGCGTCCTTGTCGGCGCGCGGCACGGTGCTGAACACCTCGCGGGTGATCGAGGTGATGATCGGCGTGACCATGATCGCCAGGATCAGGCCGGCGGTCATGAAGTTGCGGCCGCTGGCCACCGGCCCGAAGAGCCGGCCGAGCAGTGGAATGCCACCGAGCAGGTCGTGCATCCACTGGTAGATCGGGACCAGGGCGGGTGCGACGACCAGGATGCCCCAGAGGCCGAAGACCACCGACGGCACGGCGGCCAGCAGGTCGATCACGGTCACCGCCGGGCCGCGCAACCGACGCGGGGCCAACTCGGTCAGGAACAGCGCGATGCCGACCGACACCGGCACCGCGAACAGCAGCGCGATGAGCGACGAGACCGCGGTGCCGTACGCGAACGACAGCGCGCCGAAGACGGCGTCGCCGGTGGCCGGGTTCGGGTCCCAGACCCGCTCGGTGATGAAGCGCAGGCCCATCGCGTCGAACGCGGGCCAGGCCTCCCGGACGGTGGTGATCAGGATCAGCCCGAGGATGGCCAGCACCAGCAGGCCGGTGCCGAGCGTCCACCAGGAGAAGACGCGGTCGCCGAGGGCGCTGCTGCCGCGCTGGGTCAACGTCGGCTTGGTGGCGGGGGGATTGTTCGTCAAGGTCATCTTCACTCCAGCTCAGGTACCCCGCTAGGGACGGGATCGACGTGATCCCGTCCCTAGCTGGAACGCCCTAGCGATCTTGATTGTGATCAGCCCTGGATCTTCTCGACCTGGGCCAACGCCTTCTCCTTGAGCGAGGCCGGCAGCGGCGCGAAGTCCACGTCCTTGGCCAGCTCCTGGCCGTCGTTGAGCAGGTAGGTGAGGAAGCCCTTGACCAGCGCGGCCTTGTTCGCGTCGTCGTAGGAGGTCTTGACGATGATGAACGTCGGCGCGGTGATCGGGTAGGCGGCGGCACCGGCGGCGTTAAGCGGGTTGTAGCTCAGGTCCTCGGCGACCTCGGCACCCTCCAGGCCGGCGGTGGTGCCCTCCAGCGACGGCTCGACGAACTGGCCGTCCTTGTTCTTGATGGCCGCGTACTTCAGGCCGGTGGCCTTGGCGTCACTCAGGTCGACGTACCCGACAGCGCCGTTGGTCTGCTTGACGATCTGGGCGACACCGGTGTTCTTCTCGCCACCCTGGGTGCTGGCCGGCCAGGCGACCGTGTCACCGCTGCCCAGCTTCCAGGTGCCCGCGGCGGCAGCGTCGAGGTACTTGGTGAAGTTGCTGGTGGTGCCGGAGCCGTCCGAGCGGTGGGCCACCACGATCGGGGTGCTGGGCAGCTCGACACCCGGGTTGTCGGCCTTGACGGCCGCGTCGTCCCAGGTCTTGATGTCGGTCTGGAAGATCTTGGCGAGCGTCTCCGGGCTGAGCTGGAGCTTGTCGACGCCCTCCAGGTTGTAGGAAACCGTGATCGGGGCCGCCACCGTCGGCACGTACATGAACGAACCGGCGGCCACGCCGTCGGTGTCCTTCACCAGGCTGTCGGTGCCGGCGAAGTCGACCAGGCCCTCACCGAACTGCTTCTTTCCGGTGCCGGAGCCGGTCGCGTTGTAGGTGACCGTCACGTCGGGGGCCTCGGCCTTGAAGGCTTCGACGACCTCTTGGTAGTAAGCGTCCGGGAAGCTGGCGCCCGACGCCTTCAACTCGCCGGACAGGTCGGCGTAGGCGCTGTCGCCGCCACTGCCGCCCGGCTCCGAGCTGTTGTCATTGCTACCACAGCCGGTAAGCGCGAGCGCGGCAAGCGCGACGCCGGCAAGGACGCGCCGCGAAAGCACGTTGCGGTTCACCAGGTAAGCCTCTCTATCGGGGTGCATCAGCCCGTCCGGGCCGTACGCGAGTCAAGTTAGGAGGCGCAGGTAGCCGGACTCCCGGACCCAGGTGAACGAAAAATGAACTTGCCGGCTCGGTGGCGGCCACGTGGGAGCCGGGATGTGACGTTGCGGGCGCGCCGTACCGGATGTCCGGAATTCGCGGCCCGGTTACTGACCTCTGCCGGCCTCGTCAGAGACGGATGGTGCCGGTCACCAGGTACACGACCTGACGGGCGACGTTCACCGCGTGGTCGGCGTAACGCTCGTAGTAGCGGCCGAGCAGGGCCAGGTCGATCGCGGACTCCACCCCGTACGGCCAACCGGAGACCAGCAGCGACAGCAGGCGTTCCTGGGCGGCGTCGACCTCGTCGTCGTCCAGCCCGAGCTGCATCGCGTCGAGCCGGTCCCGGGTGGCCAGCACGACCGCGCACTTGTCCGCCACCCGTGCCGCCGCCTCGGCCAGCGCCGTCATCACCGGCATCGCCGGCTCCGGCACCACCCCGACCGGATGCCGGCGCAGCGCGACCTTCGCGACATGCACCGCGAGGTCACCCATCCGTTCCAGGGCACCGGCGATCCGCAGCGCACACACCACCAGGCGCAGATCCGAGGCGACCGGCTGGTGTCGCACCAGCACCTCGGGAATCATCGCCTCCACCTCGGCCCGCCGGGCGTCGAGCGTCGCGTCCTCGGCGAGTACGGTCTCGGCCGCGCCCCGGTCCACCTCCAGCAGGGCGGTGCTAGCCCGCCGGATCGCCGCGCTGGCGTCCCGGCTCATCACCGCAAGGACACCTGTGAGCCGGTCGAGCTGCTCGTCGTAGCTGTCCCGGCTCATCGTGTGTCCCTTCCGTCCAGCCGGGTCACCCGTTTCGGCGGCACCCGGAACCGGCGCGGCGGCCGGCCGACCCTGGACAGCAACCTACCTGCCCCCGGACGACACCACCTTCCACGCCACCCGGAAGGCGGCACCGGGCGGGTCACGCGCCGCACCGGTCAGTCGGCCAGCACGTCCAGCAGCAGGGCCGCCGTCCAACTGAACGCCGGTGAGCCGAGGCCGGCGCCGGTGTCCGGGTGGAAGTACTCGTGGCAACCGGCCGCCGAGACCAGGTCGATCATCGAGGTGCGCAGTCCGGCCGCCAACCGGTCGTGTCCGTGCCGCAGCAGTCCCCGCCGGACCAGCCAGGTGATGTTCGTCCAGCTCGGGCCGCGCCAGTAGCGCAGCGGCTCGAAGTCGCCGGCGGTGCGGTCGTGGCTCGGCAGCGGCCGGGCCATCCGGGCGGCGAGACCGAAGCGGGCCGAGCGGGCCTCGGCGAGCACCGCCTCGACCTGCCGCGCCGGCAGGTCGGGCAGGATCAACGGGGTCAGGCCGAGCACCGTACGGGCCGGCGTCAGTCGGCCGGTACGCAGGTCACGCGGGCGGAAGGTGCCGCTGCCCGGGTCGTACAGCCGGGTGACCACGGCCTCGGTGATGGCGACGGCCCGTTCCCGGTGCGGGCCCGGGTCGACGCCGATCACCTCGGCGATCCCGGCGAGCGCCGACTCCGAGGCACCCATGGCCGCGTTGAACAGCGGACATTCCACCAGGAACGGATGCCGGTCGGCCAAGCCGTCGTCGCGGTAACCGTTCGCGCGGTACGCGGTGACGATGGTGACGTACCGCGCGTAGTCCAGGTCGGTGGGTCGGTGGGCGGGATCGGCGTGCACGGTGTCGCGCCGCCGGTACGCGCGCATCACCGCCGCCTCCGCAGCCACCGCGGACATCGGCTCGTCCCAGGCGGGGCTGTTGTCCAGTCCGGACTCCCACGGGTGCACGATGCTGGCCAGCCCGGCACCACCGACGTCGCGGCAGCTGGCCAGGTAGCGCTGCTGCGCCACCAGGTGCGGATAGAGCCGACGCAACGCGGAGCGGCCCTCCTGCGTCGGCACCCGACGGTACGCGTGCCAGGCGGCCAGCGCGTGCACGGGCGGCTGCACCAGGCCGGACGTGGCCACCGACGGCGTCCCCTCGACGGTCGCCGACGACCAGAATCCCGGCCCGGGAAAGTAGGCGCCACCGGACACGGCCGGGTTGAACACGATGTGCGGCACCCGGCCGTCGCGCCACTGGGCGCGGAACAGGCTGGTCAGCTCCGACCAGGCACGGTCGGGACGAAGATGCGCCCAACCGATCGCGATGAACGCGGAATCCCAGCTCCACTGGTGTGGGTACAGAGTGCGGGACGGCACCGTGTGTCCGCCCGCCCAGTTGCCGTCGAGGGTGTCGCGGGCCAACTCCCACAGCCGGCCGCCTTCGCCTGCGGCATCAGCACTGGCAGCCGGTCCCGGCCCGGCCGACGGAGCAGTTCGGTTCACCATGAGTCACAACATGGTAGCGGTGCGCCCGACGCTACGCTAGGACGACCGCAGCGCAGGTCGCGGTACATGGGGGTGAATCAGGACGGCGAGACGACGAGGCAAGGATTCCCGATGAGACAGCCACGACCCGGTCCAGCGGACACGCAGAGTGAGAGCTACACCCAGCGGCTGCGGCGACTCAGCGGGGCGCGCTGGAAGCGGTGGCTGGATGTGCAGGCGCCCTACCGGTGGAACCTGCGGCGGCTGGAGTTGGGTCGGACCCTCGACGTCGGCTCGGGCCTCGGCCGCAACCTGATCAACCTCGGACCGAATGCGGTCGGGGTGGACCACAACCCCACCTCGGTGGCCCACTCCCGGGCACTGGGGCTGGAGGCGTACACCGTCGCGGAATTCTTCCGGTCGGAGCACGCCCGGCCAGACGCGTTCGACTCGCTACTCGCCGCGCACCTGCTGGAACACATGCCGGCCGAGCAGGCGCACGAGGTGGTCGCCGGCTACCTGCCGTTCGTCCGTTCCGGCGGCCGGGCGGTGTTCATCACCCCACAGGAGCGGGGCTACCGCAGCGACGCCTCGCACGTCCGCTTCGTGGGCTTCGACGAGACGGCGCAAACCTGCCGGGATCTCGGCCTGACCGTGCTGCGCCAATATTCCTTCCCGTTCCACCGCGCCGCCGGCAGGGTGTTCACCTACAACGAGTTCGTCACCGTCGCCAGGCTTCCGTGAGCCGGCACGGTTACGGTGCAAGACATGACCAACAGGACCCGCTGGGCCACCGACACCGGCCCCGAGCACTCCCAGTGGTACGTCAACCGGTTCCGGCAGTTGGCGGCCGAAGGGGCGGACCTGGCCGGTGAGGCCCGACTGCTCGACACGCTGGTGCCGCCGGCCTCCCGGATCCTCGACGCCGGCTGCGGCACCGGCCGGGTCGGCGCTGAACTCGCCGCGCGCGGCCACACGGTGGTCGGGGTGGACGCGGACCCGGTCCTGATCGACGCCGCCCGCGCCGACCACCCCGCACCCCGCTGGATCGTCGCCGACCTGGCCGAGTTGGACCTCGCGGCGGCCGGCGAGGGCGAGCCGTTCGACGCGGCGGTGCTGGCCGGCAACGTGATGGCGTTCGTCGCCGCCGGCACCGAACGCCAGGTGCTCAGCCGAGTCGCCGCGCACCTGCGCCCGGACGGCGTGGTGGCGGTCGGATTCGGCACCGACCGGGGGTATCCGCTCACCGACTTCGACGCCGACGCGGTCGGCGCCGGCTTGCGTCTCGAACACCGCTTCGCCACCTGGGACCTGCGTCCGTGGCGCGACGACGCGGACTTCGCCGTCACCATCCTGCGCCGTCCCACCTGACTCCTCCGGAACGCCCGTCGACGCCCGAACCGGCTGATATTGACGTGGAAGCGTCCCGAACCGCACCGTAGCCTGAACCGATGCCCCCACAGCTCCCTCATGCCGAGCCGGGCACGCCGGACACGAGGGGGCCACTGCGGTACATCTGGTGGCTGGTCCGCTGCCAGCCGTGGCGGGTGCTGCGCGGCGGTCTGATCGGCACGGCCTGGATGCTCGGGCTGTCGCTGCGGCCGTACCTCGTCGCCCGGGCCATCGATGACGGGCTGCGCGCCGCCGACCACCGGACGCTGCTGTGGTGGGTGGCCGCGATCGTCGTCGCCGGGATGGGTCTGGCCTACCTGGGCATCATGCGGCACCGCACGATGACGTTCGTCCGGGAGGACGCCTCGGCCCGCTCCGCCGCCGTCCTGCTGCGTCACCTGTCCCGGATCGGTGCCGTGTTGCCCCGCAGACTCGCCGCCGGTGAGGTAGCCACGGTGGGCGGTGCCGACATCACCCACACCTCGGCGGTGCTGACGATGACCGGGCCGGGCGTCGGAGCGGTCCTCGCGTACGTCTTCGTCGCTTTTCTCCTGTGGTCGGTGTCGCCGTCGCTCGCGGTGTTCGTGCTGCTCGGCGTGCCGACGGTGGTGCTGCTCGTCGGGCCGCTGCTGCGCCGCCTCGAACGGGTCGAGTCGGTCTACCGCCACCAGCAAGGGCTGCTCACCACCCGCGCCGCCGACATCGTGGCCGGGCTACGCGTGCTCGCCGGAGTCGGTGGGCGGGGCCTGTTCGCCCGCCGGTACGCGGCCCGCTCGCAGCGGCTGCTGGCCGAGGGGTACCGGGTGGGTGCGGTGAACAGTTGGATCGAGTCGCTGACGATCGTCGTCCCGGGGGTGTTCCTGGCCGCCGTGGTGTGGCTGGCGGCGCGGATGGCCTCGGCCGGTGACATCACCATCGGGCAGATGGTGGCCGTCTACGGGTACGTGGCGGTCCTCATCGTGCCGGTGTGGTTCCTGCTCGAAGGTGGTCACCAGGTGATCCGGGGGCGGGTCGCCGCCCGCCGGATCGTCGCGCTGCTCAACCTGCGGCCGGACACGGCCGGCCCGACGTCGCCGGGTGGCGGGACGCGTCAGGCACCGGACCGGCCCGCCGACCTGCACGATCCCGCGTCCGGGCTGACCGTACCCGCCGGACGGCTGCTGGCCGTCGCCGCCGACGATCCGGCCGAGGCCAGCGCGTTGGCCGACCGGCTCGGGCGGTTCGTCGCCAGCGAGGTGACCTGGGACGGGGTACCGCTGACCAGCATCGCGCTGGACGAGGTGCGGGCCCGGATCCTCGTCGCCGACCACGACTCCTATCTCTTCGCCGGCACGCTGCGCGAGATCCTGCACGTCCGGGCGGATCTCGGCGACGCCGATCTGCGCGCGGCGCTGCGTACGGCGTCGGCGGAGGATCTTCTCGACGCCCACCCGGACGGGCTCGCGATGCCGGTCGGTACCCGGGCCCGGACGCTCTCCGGCGGCCAGCGGCAACGGGTACGCCTGGCCCGCGCCCTGCTCGCCGAGCCGGACGTGCTCATTCTCATCGACCCGACCTCGGCTGTGGACGCGCACACCGAGGCGCGCATCGCGCAGCGGCTCCGGGCGGCGCGGGCCGGACGGACCACCGTCGTGTTGACCACCTCGCCGCTGCTGCTCGGTCGCGCCGACCTGGTCGCGCACCTGCGCGACGGCCGGATCGTCACCGTCGGCGCCCACGTCGACCTGCTCGAACAGGATCCGAGCTACCGGGCCCTGGTGTCCCGGGACAACGAACCCGCCGACGTGGACGGATCACTGCGGTGAGCGGCCTGCCCGTCGCGGACCGCCAGGTCGTCCGCCGCGCGGCGCTGAACCTCATCGCCGCGGACCGCCGCGCGGTCGCCGTGGTCCTGGTGCTGCACGGTGCCGCCGCGGTCGCCGGGCTCGCCCCGCCGTGGCTGCTGGGCCGGATCGTCGACGAGGTCACCGCCGGTGCCGGTGCCGCCGCGGTGGACCGTCTGGCCCTCGCGATCGGCGGCTGCGTGCTGGCTCACGGGTTGCTCGCCCGCTACGCCCAGTACGTCGGCCACCGGTTCGGTGAGCGGTCCGTCGCCCGGCTCCGTGAGGCGTTCGTCGCGCGAGCGCTGGACCTGCCCATCTCCGTCATCGAACGGGCCGGCACCGGCGAACTCGCCACCCGCAGCTCGGTGGACGTGACGACCGTCGGGACGACCGTGCGGGACGTGATGCCCGTCATGGTCATCGCCGCGACGCAGTTGTCGCTGCTGTTCGGCGCGATCTTCCTGCTGCACCCGCTGCTCGGCCTGGTCGCCCTGACCGGGCTGCCGACGATCGTCGCGGTCACCCGGTGGTACCTGCGGCGGGCCAGGCCGGCCTACCTGGCGGAGGGGGCGGCGACCGCCGAGCTGACCGAGGCGCTGACCACCACCGCGGAGGGCGCCCGCACCGTCGAGGCGCTCCGCCTCGGCGCCGAGCGCATCGGGTACGGCAGGCAGCGCATCGGCCAGGTGTGGGCCACCCGCCGGGCGACCCTGGCCCTGCGGTCGGTCTTCTTTCCGGTGGTGGAGGCGAGCTACGCGCTACCGATCGCGGTCGTGCTGCTGTTCGGTGGCTTCCTGCTGGACCGTGGCATGGTGACCCTCGGCGAGGTGGTCGCGGCGGCGCTCTACCTGCAACAGGCGATCGAGCCGTTGGACCGGCTGCTGCTCTGGATGGAACAGGCCCAGCGCGGCCTCGCCTCGTTCGCCCGGGTACTCGGTGTCGGTCAGCAGAGCGAGCCCGCCGCCACCTCGGTCGCCACCGGGACACCGCGACCGAGGGTTCCGGCGTCCGCCCGACCCGGTCGGCTCGTCGTGCGCGGCGCCCGGTTCTCGTACGCCGACGGCCCCGACGTGCTGCACGGGATCGATCTGGTGGTGCGTCCCGGCGAACGCCTCGCCATCGTCGGCCCTTCGGGCGCGGGAAAGTCCACTCTCGCCCGGCTGCTCGCCGGCATCGACGAGCCACGCGAGGGCGTGGTCAGCCTCGACGGCGTCGCGGTCACGGACCTCGACCCGGCCGAGCGCCGTCGCCGGATCGCCCTGGTCACCCAGGAGCATCACGTCTTCATCGGTACGCTGCGCGACAATCTCGCCTTCGCCGCGCCGGACGCGTCCGACGAGCAGATGCGCGCCGCCCTAGGCGCGGTGAGCGCCGACTGGTACGCCGACCTGCCCGACGGACTCGACACACAACTCGGTGACGGGGCCCGCGAACTCGGTGCCGCCGACGCCCAACAGCTCGCGCTGGCCCGTCTGGTGCTCGCCGACCCGCACACCCTGATCCTCGACGAGGCGACGGCCGCGCTCGACCCGACGACCGCCCGACGCACCGAGCGAGCCCTCGCCGCCGTGGTCAACGGGCGTACCGTCATCGCCATCGCGCACCGGCTCAACACCGCGCACGACGCCGACCGGGTCGCCGTGCTGGAGGACGGCCGGATCACCGAACTCGGCAGCCACGACGAACTCGTCCGCGCCGGTGGCGCCTACGCCGCCCTCTGGCGCTCCTGGCACGGCTGACCGCGCCACGCTCACCGCCGGTCCCTGCCCAGCCGACGTCACCCGGCTCGCCACGGTGGTCGGCCTGACCCGACAGCCGTGAACCGGCAGGAAGTCGACCGACCAGACGAGAGAGGCAGCCGACAGCCTGGGAAGCAGCAAGCCGTCGCCGTGGCAGCATCATCGGCATGATTGTCTGGATCAACGGTGCCTTCGGCGTCGGCAAGACGACCACGGCGGGCCTGCTCGTGGAGCGTCTCCCGGATGCCAAGGTGTTCGACCCCGAGTACGTCGGTTACCTGCTGACTCCGTTCGTCGGCTCGCCGACCGGGGACTTCCAGGATCTTCCACTGTGGCGTCACCTCGTCGTCGAGACGATGAGCGGCCTCGCCCGGGAGTACCCGCACCCCTGGATAGCGCCGATGAGCCTTATCAACCCGGCGTACCGCGAGGAAATTCTCGGCGGTATCCGCGCGGATGGGGTCGAGGTGCACGAGGTCGTGCTCACGCTGCCCGAGGAGCAGTTGCGTGCCCGCATCGATGCCGACCAGGTGGATGTCGCCGCCCGCCAGTGGCGACACGATCATGTTGCCCCGGCGCTCACCACCTTTGCTGCCGTGACCGGCGCTCAGCTCGTCGACGCGTCCCAGCCGCCCGACCAGGTGGCCGACACCATCGCCATGAGCATCCGGTCAGTGCCCAGCCGCTGACCCGCTTCGGTCATCGACGCAGCTTTCGCTGTGGGTACATCTGTCGTCGTCGGAGCGACAACAGATGTACCCACCTCGGTTCGGCGGGCACGCGGGACCGGACCGCACCACCGGCAGGGCCGGTCGACCGGTCACCGGGCGACGTCGTAGACCAGCTTCTGGATGCCGTTGGCGTAGGACTCGCTCTCGACCAGCTTGAGGTTCTGCTTGTCCCGGTCGGTGTCGCTGAACAGCCGCTTGCCCGCGCCGAGCAGCACCGGGAAGACCAGCAGGTGGTAGCGGTCGATCAGGCCGGCGTCGGAGAGGTTGCGGTTCAGCGTGGCGCTGCCGTGGATGCTGATCGGTCCGCCGTCGGTCTGCTTGAGGGCGGCGACGTCGTCGAGCGACCGGAGGATGATGATCTCCCCCCAGTTGGACACCAGATCCTGCTCCTTGAGGCTCGTCGACACGACGTACTTCGGCATCGCGTTGTAGCCGGCGAACTCCACGGTCATCTTCGGCCACACCGGCGCGAACGCCTGGTAGCTGACCCGGCCCATCATCATCGCGGTGGCCTCGTCCTGCTCCCGGCCCTTGATCTCGTAGGCGGCCTCGTCGAACTCGATGTCGTTGAAGGTCCAGCCCGAGTTGCGGTAGCCCGGTTCTCCACCGGGTGCCTCGACGACGCCGTCGAGCGAGACGAACGCGGTGGCGATGAGGGTACGCATCAGGTTGCTCCTTGCTGGTTGTCTGACGTGCTGTCGTCAGTGCGACGAGCGGGAGTCGCCGGATTCGACAGCCCACGCCGAGAAAATTCCTACCACTTTCGCGGCGCGCGTCCGAGCACGTCAGGCGGGGGCGGCGCGCCGGCGGGCCGCGTCCGGGTCGAGCGGCGCACCGGCCGGTACGAGGCTGACCACACCCGCGGGCAGCTGCACGGGCCGGACATCGGCGTAGCCGAGCATGCCGGTCACCTCGGGGCCGGTGAGCGCGTACCGGCGGCCCAGGTCGGTCACCACGGAGATCGCGCCACCGCTGGCGCCCGGCGTGGCGACCGATTCGACGACCGCACCCCGACCCGGCTCCACGAACACGTGGTCGGCGGTCGTCGGCTCGGCCGACCGATCCGGTGCCCGGACCAGCACCGGCAGTTCCACCCCCAGCCGCAGCTCGACCGACCCGCTGTCGTCGCCGACCCGCGCGCAGACCGTCGACGCGTCCGGCGTGGCCAGCGGGGGCGGGGCAGCCGGCGGCGCGTCGGGCCCGGCGGGAACGAGGTCGGGCAGCTGCGGCAGGGCGGCGAACCTGCCGAGGCTGATCTGCTCCGGCTCCCGCTGACCGGTACGCGCGAGCAGCAGACCGGCCTGTAGCTCGGTGATGCCGGCGAGCCCGTCGCGCAGCACCACCGCGTACTGCCGTCCGCCGCCGGAGTTGCGGACCACCAGCACGTCACCGATCCGGGCTCCGGTCACCCGGGCGGACTGCCGGCCCAGGCCCGGCGGGCTCAGCGGAGTCAGATCGGGACCGGCGGGCACCGAGTTGAGCAGGGCGGCGGCCACCGGGACGGACCGGGAGCGGGTGGTCGCGAGCGCGGCCAGCACCCGTTCGGTGTCCCGGATCAGGTGTCGACGCTGCTGCCAGAGCAGGTGCAGCCGGCCGTCCGCCGCACGCAGCAGCAGTGCGTCCCGGCCCAGCGGTCGGCCGCCGGTGCCGCCGGCACCCACCAGCAGCACCGACCGGGGCGGGCCCGGTCCGTCCCCGGCCGGTGACACCGAACAGACCGTCCACCCGGCGGTGGCCAGCCGGCCCGCCGGAGGCAGCGAGTCGGGTGCGTCGCGGATGCCCAACGGCAGCCCCCTCGGCACCCCGTCGATCGACCGGCGGGACACCAGTACGGTCTTCGGCCGCTGCGCGCCGATGATGAGCAGCGCGGAGGCGTAGTTGAGCACCGGGTGCAGCCGCTGGTCCCGGTAGACGAACCGGGCGCCCGACTCCCTCTCGACGATCACCACGCCCGCGTCGCGCCATGTTCCACCGCCGCCGGTGAACAGGCCGTACAGGGCCGTGGCACCCAGCCCGACGGCCGCCACCAGGATGCTCGCCAGCGCGGCTCCGGCGAGCCGACGCGTCGGGGACAGCGCCGGATCGCTGTCCCGGGTCACCAGCGCGGCCACCGTCCGCGCCACGGCGAACTGGTACGAGTGCAGCTGGTCCTGCCGCGACGGCATCGTTCCCCCCTCCGGCGAGACGATCGGCGCACAGGATATGCGCTGCGTCGATGTCCCGAGGACCGTGCGTCATCCGACGGACGGTCACTCACCGGTCGGTAACATTCCGGCGGTGAGCGTACGTTTCGAGGAACTGGCCTGGCGGCCGACACCGATCGGCGAGATCAGTCTGCGCCGACGTCGCGATCCCCGGCTCGACCAGGACGTGTACGAGGTCAAGCTCGACGACGAGTTTCTGATGTCGAGCCTGTTCACCGCCGGAGAGGTCGAGCTGGCCAGGTTGGGGTTGGCGGCGCTGGCCGGTGACCGCCTCGACGTGGTCGTCGGTGGGTTGGGGCTCGGCTACACCGCCCGCACCGCGCTGGCGGACGACCGGGTCGCCGCCCTGCTGGTGGTGGAGGCGGTCGAGGACGTCATCGACTGGCACCGGCGGGGCCTGCTGCCCTTCGCCGCCGGACTGGCCACGGACCCGCGTACCCGGCTGGTGCGGGCCGACTTCTTCGCCCAGGTGGCCGGTCCGGACGGCCTCGACCCCGACGACGCGGGGCGTCGCTTCCACGCGGTGCTGCTGGACGTCGACCACTCCCCCCGCCATCCGCTGCACCCGAGCCACGCCGCCTTCTACCGGCCGGACGGGTTGCGCCGGCTGACGCGGCTGCTGCATCCCGGCGGGGTGTTCGCCCTCTGGTCGGACGATCCACCGGACCCGGACTTCGAGGCCGCCCTGGCCGCGGTCTTTCCCATCCATCACAGTCACGTGGTGCGGTTCGCCAACCCGCTGACCGGTGGCCAGTCGGCCAACACCGTCTACCTGGGGAAACTGCCCGACTGATCTCGCCCGTGCAGCCATGCGTTCGGCATGATCCGGTTGGTAGCGGGTAGCCGGTTCGGCAACCGCGCCCGGACCGGCCGGGCGGCCGGGTGGGAGGTGGAGATGCGTGCCCTGCTCTGGGTCGTGGGCGTGGTCGCCGGGGTGCTGGTCCTGCTGGGGCTGCTACTCGAAGCGGTCCAGTGGTTGGTGATCATCGGTCTGGTCGCGCTCGCCGCGGTGATCGTGCTGGCCTTCGTCCGGGGTCGCCGCTCCGCCCACAACTACCCCAACCGCCGCTGAGTCCCTCACGTCCCGACCGCGGCGGCCAACTCGTCGTCGTAGCGGGCGAGGGCTCGTCCGTCGGCGGCGTACGCGATCAGCCGTCCGTGGGCCATGGTGGCCGAACGGAACGAGAACGTCCGCACACCGGGATAGGCGGCCAGCAGCGGGATGGTCCGCGGTGGGCCGCCCGGCGCGGAGTGGTAGTCCAGCCGCGCCACCTGCTCGGAGACCACACCGTTGACGCGCACCTTGGTCTTCTCGCTGCGGGTGCCGAAGGTGACCGGGGCACCGGTGCTGTAGCGGGCACACTCCACCTGCCCCCGGCAGACGAAGAAGTACCGCGAGTTGACCACATCCGGGAGGCCGTACGCCTTGAAGGTGGGATCGGCTCCGGCCGGCAACGGCTGCACGGCGAAGAACGCCAGCGCACCGAGGGACGCGACGGCCACCCGCGGCCACCCTCGCCGGAGGGACCGAGCGGGCTGGGCGCGGTTGGCGGTCAGCGCGACCGCGCCGAACCCCGCCACACAGAGCGCGACCGCGCCCACGGCCCGGGCGTTCTCGAAGAGGAACTGCACGCCGGGTCGCATCGACACCGGAGCCAGCACCGCACCCAGCGACAGCACCATGCTGGCCAGCAGCAGAGCGCCGGCGACCTTCCGGGTCACGCCGACGGAACCCACCAGCAGCATCGCGGCCAGCACCGTCCAGACCTGGTGGTGGGTCCAGGAGACCGGGGACGCGGCCACGGTGGCGCAGCCGACCAGCACCGCCGCGTGCCCCGGACGTCCCAGCCGGGACAGCGCCCGCGCCCGCAGCACCGCCAGGGCGCAGATGACGAGCACCAGGGCCACCCAGACCAGCGGCAGGGCTCCCGAGTCCAGGCCGAGACGAAGCAACATCCCGTGCACCGACTGGTTGCCCAACGACGCCAGGTTGCCGATCCGAGAGGTCTCGGTGACCGTGCCCGCCCAGTAGGTCAGGCTCTCGGCGGGCAGGATGGCCAGGGCGAGCGCCCCGCAGGCGACGAAGGTGGCCAGCGCCCGGGCGGCGTCGCGGTACCGGCCGCAGACCAGGAAGTAGAGCACGAACAGCAGCGGGGTCAGTTTGATCGCCGCCGCCACGCCGACCAGCAGGCCACGCGTCCGCGACGGTGGTGCCATCCCGTCGAGCAACGCCATCAGCACGATGAAGATGCTCACCTGACCGAAGCGCAGGTTGCTCTGCACCGGCGCGGTGACCATGAGCACCGCCGCGACCGCCGCGATGCTGACGGCCGCCGACGTCGTCGCCCGGCCCTCGCTTCCACCGGGGAACGGTGTGGCGGTGCGGCGGCCGGCGGCGAGCGCGCGACCGACCGGGACGGCGAGGGCGATCACGGCGGCGCAGGTCGCCGCCAGCCAGAGCGCTTCGACCACGCCGAGCGGCACGGTCGTGATCGGCCAGAGGACGAGCGCCGCGAAGGGTGGGTAGGTGAACGGCCCTCCGTTCGGCGCCACGTACCCGTAGAGCGGTCGCCCGGCGCGCAGGTCGGTAAGCGCTCCGTGATAGATGTGCAGGTCGGACAGGCGGTCCGGGCGTCGTAGCACCAGTGCGACGGAGACCAGCGCCGCGACCGCGAATCCGACCCACAGCAGCGCTGCCCGACGATCCCGCATGGACAGAGAATAGATGTCCCCGGACCACTGGGCGTGCGGCCGTTCGCCGCTCGGCGCGGCTCCGCCACCGCTCAGCGCGGCTGCCGCACCACAGCTTGTGACGCCTCCCCGATGGTGAAGACAATCATCAATGTTCTGAGAGCCGGACGAGGTAGGGCACCGGGCAGCCCTCGATCGGAACACCACCATGTCCCCTTCCGTCCGGAGGACCCGTTCCATGAGAAGAGCGTTCCGACTGTGGTCTGCCGCCCTGGCGACCATCGTCCTGACCGCGTTCGCCGCGCTGTCGCTCCCGACCTCGGCCTCGGCCGCGACGCTGACCGAGGTGACGAACTTCGGCACCAACCCGAGCAATTTGCGGATGTACCTCTACGTACCGGACCGGGTCGCGCCACGGCCAGGCCTGCTGGTCGTGGTCCACTACTGCACCGGCAGCGGGCCGGCGATGTACTCGGGCACCCAGTACGCCCGCCTGGCCGACCAGTACGGCTACATCGTGATCTACCCGTCGGTGACCCGCAGCAGCCAGTGCTTCGACGTCTACTCGCAGCAGGCGTTGCGGCGCGGTGGCGGCAGCGACCCGGTCGGCATCATGTCGATGGTGGACCACGTCCGGAACCGCTACCCGGTGGACCCGGCCCGGATCGCCGCGACGGGCACCTCGTCCGGAGCGATGATGACGAACGTCCTGCTCGGGCTCTACCCGGACGTGTTCCGCGCCGGTGCGGCCTTCGCCGGGGTGCCCTTCGGCTGTTTCGCCACCACCGGCGGCTCGGAGTGGAACAGCGAGTGCGCCAACGGGCAGATCAACCGCACCCCGCAGCAGTGGGGGGACCTGGTGCGCAACGCCTACCCCGGCTACACCGGACCCCGGCCGCGGATGCAGATCTGGCACGGCACCAACGACGAGATCCTGCGCTACCCCAACTTCGGCGAGCAGATCGAGCAGTGGACCAACCTGCATGGGCTGAGCCAGACCCCGACCTTCACCGACAGTCCGCAGTCCGGCTACACCCGGACCCGGTACGGCGGTTCCGGCGGTAACGCACCGGTCGAGGCGATCAGCATGCAGGGCGTGTCGCACAACCTGCCGGTCGACGCCGCGCAGGCGATCCGGTTCCTCGGACTCGACGCCGCGTCGCCCACCCCGACGCCGACGCTCACTCCCACTCCCACTCCCACTCCCACTCCCACGCCCACGCCGACGCCGACGCCGACGCCGACGGTCACTCCCACGCCGACGCCCACCACGCCGCCGCCGGGCACGGGCTGCCGGGTCGGGTACGCGGTGAACGCCTGGAACACCGGGCTGACCACGTCGGTGACCATCACCAACACCGGCGTCACGGCGGTCAACGGCTGGAACCTGTCGTTCACCCTGCCCGGCGGGCAGACCATCACGAACGGCTGGAACGCGACCTACTCGCCGACGTCAGGGGCGGTGACCGCCCGCAACGTCTCCTACAACTCGACCATCGCCCCCAACGGCTCGGTCACCATCGGGTTCCAGGCCAACCACAGCGGCAACACCGCCAGCCCGCCCTCGTTCACCCTCAACGGCACCGCCTGCGCGGTCGGCTGACCGTCGCCCTCTCCCGGCCGGCCCCGGTGTCCGTACGGTCCCGCCGTACGGACACCGGCGTCGCCACCGCTCACTTGGTTTGCGGCAACCCGGAAGATATATTCCTGTCAATGTCAGGAAAGCGCTTGCTCTGCGTCGTTCACCACTCCGGCACGCGCTCCGCCACCACACCCGTCCCCGGAGGAACCCGCATGCTGTTCAGGACAGGAAGACGAACCCCTCGGCGCTGGCTGGTCGTCGTCACCACGATGGCGCTGCTCGGCGTCGGCGTGCTGGTGGCCTCGCCGAGCGCCCAGGCCGCGACGGTCGACCCCAACGCCACCTACGTGTTCGTCAACCGGCACAGCGGCAAGGCGATGGACGTGTGGAACTGGTCCACCGCCGACAACGCCCCGGTCAACCAGTACACCCGCAACGACGCCGCCGTGCAGCAGTGGCGGTTCGTCGACGTGGGAAGCGGCTACTACCAGGTCCGCTCCGTGCACAGCGGCAAGGTCCTCGAACTGCCGAACGCCAACGACGGCGTCCAACTCGTGCAGAACACCGCGGCCAGCGGCAACACCCGCCAGCACTTCCGACTCGCCGACTCCGCCGGCGGGTACGTGCGGTTCGTCAACCGGCACTCCGACAAGGTCCTCGACGTGTGGGGCTGGTCCACCGCCGACGGCGGCATGATCTCCCAGTACCAGGACCACGACGGCGCCAACCAGCAGTGGCAGCTGGTCACCCTCGGCGGCGGCAACGGCAACGGCTGCGGCAGCGGCTCGTTCCAGGCCGAGGCGGTGCTCAACGGCGGCACCTGGACCGCCCGCAACGGTGGCAGCACGGTCTACACCGGCAGCGACATGCGGTCCGCCGTCCAGGCCGCGGTGAACAGCCTCAGCGCCGGCCGGACCAGCAAGCAGCGGGTGGTGGTACGCGGCTCCGGCTCGATCAGCGCCGGCTCGCGCATCTCCCTGCCCAGCTACACGACCATCGACGTCTGCGGCACGATAAACGTGACCGGTTCCGGCTCCGGTGACCAGGCCCCGATCTACTCGCGCGGCACCACCCAGGTCGAGGTGCAGAACCTCACCGTCACCGGCACGCCGCTCTACGGCATCTTCATGCGCAACGTGACGAACGTGATCCTCGGCCAGATCGACCTGCGCGTCTCCAGCGGGCTGGGGATACGCATCGACAACCGGGGCGACACCAGCCAGTGGACGCGCAACGTGCGCATCGACAACGTGTACGTCTCCGGCACCAGCACCCACGGCGTGGAGACCTACGGCGTGGACGGACTGACCGTCGGCACCGTGACCGCCCGTAACGTCGGCGGTTCCGGCCTGCTGCTCAACGAGACCATCAACGCCACCGTGACCACTGTCGACGCGGAGAACGCCGGCACCGGCACCGGCTACGCGGCGTTCCGCACCGCCAACCGCGCCGGCCGGATCGGGTCCGGTTACCCCACCAACATCCGGGTCGGCACCGTCCGGGCACGCGGCGGCGGTCGGGGCATCTTCTGCGTCTCCGAATCCGGCGGCGTGGCGGTCAACCGGGTCGACATCGCGAACACCGGCAACAACGCGATCCTGATCGAGAACTGCTACGGCGTGGACATCGCGGCCGGCGGCGGCACCATCAGCGGCGGCGGAGAGGTCCGGCTGGCGGCGCGGACGGAGTTCCCCGGCAACCGGGACATCACCCTGCGAAACTTCACCCTGGTCAACAGCCGGATCCTGGAGAGCCCCTGCACGACCAATTTGACCATCAGCAACGTCACCCTCAGCAATTCGAGCATCAGCCGCTGCTGACCGTGCCGGGGCCGCCCGGATGTTCCCGGGCGGCCCCGGCCACGTCGGCCCGGCAGGCACCCACCCGGGCGCGGGTACGCCGGGGACGTCCGGCGACCGGACGCCACCCCCAGGCACCCCGGCCGGAGCCGGTTGACAGATCATGGAGGCGATCCCAGACTGGCTCGCGTCGATCCGTCGGCCGCCGGTGAGGAGCCTGGATGAAGATCGCCGATGTCCGGGTCATCGTCACCTGTCCCGGCCGCAACTTCGTCACGCTGAAGATCGTGACGGACGACGGGGTGACCGGGGTCGGCGACGCGACGCTCGCCGGCCGGGAGCTCGCGGTCGCGAGTTACCTGACCGAGCACGTCGTGCCGCTGTTGATCGGCCGGGAGGCGGACCGGATCGAGGACACCTGGCAGTACCTGTACCGGGGGGCGTACTGGCGACGTGGCCCGGTGACGATGAGCGCCATCGCGGCGGTGGACACCGCGCTCTGGGACATCAAGGGCAAGGTGGCCGGGCTACCCGTCTACCAGCTGCTGGGCGGCCGCAGTCGCGACGGGGTGACCGTCTACGGCCACGCGAACGCACCCACCGTGGACGGGCTCCTCGCCGAGCTGGCCCGCCACCTCGATCTCGGGTACCGCGCAATTCGGGTGCAGTGCGGCGTGCCCGGGCTGACCGACACCTACGGAGTGGGACAGGACAAGCCGGCGGGCACGGCCGTCCCGGCCGAGACCGTGTGGAGCAGCGAACGGTATCTCCACCACGTGCCGTCGGTCTTCGCGCAGGTTCGCAGCGAGTTCGGGCCGGAGGTGAAGTTGCTGCACGACGTGCACCACCGGCTCACTCCCATCGAGGCCGCCCGGTTGGGCAAGTCCCTGGAGCCGTACGCGCTGACCTGGCTGGAGGATCCGGTGCCGGCGGAGCTGCAGGAGGGCTACCGGCTGATCCGTCAGCACACCACCACGCCGATCGCCGTCGGCGAGGTGTTCAACACCGTCTGGGACTGCCAGCAGCTCATCACCGAGCAGCTCATCGACTACGTACGGGCCACCGTCGTGCACGCGGGAGGCATCACCCACCTGCGCCGCATCTTCGATCTCGCCCACCTGTACCACGTCCGCAGCGGGTCGCACGGCACCACCACCATGTCCCCGGTGTCCCTGGCCGCGGCCCTGCACCTCGACGTCAGCATCCCCAACTTCGGTCTGCAGGAGTACCTGCCGTACACCGAGGCGACCGACGCGGTCTTCCCGCACTCGTACCGCTTCGCCGACGGCTGCCTGCACCCGTCGGAGGAGCCGGGGCTCGGCGTCGACATCGACGAGGAGTCGGCCGCGCGGCACCCGTACCGGCCGGCTTCACTGCCGGTCAACCGGTTGGAGGACGGCACCCTGCACAACTGGTGACGTGGCCTCGGCCTGAACAGCTGAGCCAGGCCGCACCTGGCGCGCCAAGGCCCGGCGCGGACATGTCCGCGCCGGGCCCGGGTGTCGTGCTGACGGATCAGCTCCCGGAGCAGGCGAGGCTACCGGATGGCCCGGTACCTGTGCCCTGGAAGCCGAAGCTGGCGGTGCCGCCGGCGGCGACGTTGCCGTTGTAACTGACGTTGCGGAACGTCACATTGCCACTGGTACCGCTGGCGTTGGCGTTCCACGTGTTGGTCAACGAGCTACCGCCCGGAAGTCCGATGGTTACCGCCCAGCCGTTCAAACTGCTGGAACCTGCGGTGACCCGGATCTGAGCGACGAAGCCACCGTTCCACTGGTCCAGCGACGCCACCGATGCGGTGCATCCGGATCCACCGGGCGGCGGGGTGCTCGGTGGCGGGGTGCTCGGCGGCGGAGTGGTGGGCGGCGGAGTCGTCGGCGGCGGGGTGGTGGGCGGCGGGGTCGTGGGCGGCGGGGTGGTCCCGCCCGCGTTCAGGGCTTCGAGCGTCGCGTTGTACGCCTGCTTCTTGTTGCCGTTGTTGTCGAACAGCAGCGGCGTGCCGTACGAGCGCCACGAGTCGCTGTCCCGGATGCCCCACACGGTGATGCCGTTGCACCGCGGGACCGCGAGGCAGTCCTGGACCACCCGACGGTAGGTGTCCGCCTGCTGGGTGCCGGAGCCTTCGATGTCCAGCTCGGTGATCTGCACGTCCACCCCGAGGGCGGCGAAGCTGGACAGCGTGGTGCGGTAGTTGCTGTTGTACGCCGACTGGGCGTTGAAGTGCGACTGGAACCCGACGCAGTCGATCGGCACGCCACGCTGCTTGAAGTCCTGCACCATCCGGTAGACGGCCTGGGTCTTGGCCCAGGTCCAGTTGTCGGTGTTGTAGTCGTTGTAGCAGAGCTTGGCGCCCGGGTCGGCGGCCCGGGCGGCCCGGAACGCCGCCTCGATCCAGTCGTTGCCGGTGCGCTGCAGGTTCGAGTCCCGCCGCGCGCCGCTGTTGCCGTCGTCGAACGCCTCGTTCACCACGTCCCACGAGTCGATCTTGCCGCGGTAGTAGGTCGCGACCCGGGTGACGTGGTTGAGCATCGCGTTGCGCAGCGCGGTGCCCGACATGTTCCGCATCCACTCGGGCTGCTGCGAGTGCCAGGCCAGGGTGTGACCCCGGACCTTCCAGCCCCGGGACAGAGCGTGGTTGACGATCCGGTCCGCGTTGCCGAACGTGAAGTTGTTCTGCTGCGGCTCGAGCGCGTCGATCTTCATCTCGTTCTCGGCGGTGACCGAGTTGAACTCGCGGTTCAGGATGTTGACGTAGGTGGAGTCGGAGAGCTTGTGCCCCGCCACCGCGGCACCGAAGTACCGCCCGGACTGGGCCGCGGCCGCACCGAGGGTGGACTCGGCGGCCTGGGCGCTGGAGGTCGCCACCACCACGCTGGTGGCGACGAGGGCGAGACCGACTGCGGCCGAGACCAACGCGGCGCGTGGTCGCAGTCGGGTGGCCGGCCGCCCGCTGGCGCGGGCGTGGGCGTTGTTCATGGCATGAGCCTTTCGACGAAGCCGTGCTGATGAGAAGCCGGCCCCGACTACTGCCCAGCACGATGACTCTCCGTCGCCGACGCGGTCGCCCGGATGCCGCGTCGGCCGGTGCACTCAGCCCGCCATCGTGAGTAGATCGAGGCTGTTGTATCGAAAACCTTATCGAAACAGGTCCGAAAGCTCAACGCGCCAGGGAACTCTTTGCCCGTCCGTCCCAATCACCGTCCGAAACGGCTGCCGTCGTAGCGGCGGGGTGGGGTGTCACGCCGGTGAGATCTGGGCCCCCGAAACTTTCGGCCGGTGCGACCGGTCCGCGGTGACGCCGTCGAGCACATCGGCCAGCCAGCGTAGCTGCCGCCGGGTGTGGGTGGCCTCCCCGTGCTCGTGTCCGTTGAACGGGTAGACGTGCATCGCGCGCTCGGGTCGGGGGCCGAACGCGGTGGCGCCGTAGTGGTTGTAGGCGGCGAACCCGGTGCTCGGGGGGCACACCATGTCCCGCAGGCCGATGCCGAAGTGGACCGGTGCGTGGGCCCGACGGGCGAAGCTGACCCCGTCGACGTAGGACAACGTGCGACGTACCGCCGGCTCCGCGTCGCGGTTGACCGCGAGGTAGTTGGCGATCTCGCCGTACGCCCCCACCTCGGTGATCTCGAGGGCCCGCTGCGGGTGACAGAGGAACGGCGCGGTGGTGAGCACCGCCGCCAGTTCGACGTCGAGCCCGGCGACGGCAAGGGCCAGTCCGCCACCCTGGCTGTTGCCCGCCGCCACCACACCGTGCGGGTCGACCCCCGGCAGGGCGCGCGCCGCCTCGACCGCGCGTGCCGCGTCGGTGATGAGCCGGCGGTAGTAGTAGCCCTCCGGGCTCAGGATGCCGCGGGTCAGCGGCGACGGCCCCCCGGGCGCCTCGCCGTGCGGGTCCGGGGTGTCCCCCGCGCCGTACCGGCCGGACTGTCCCCGGGCGTCCATGAGCAGGTGGGCGTAGCCGGCGACCGGCCAGATCAGGCGTTCGTGCGGCAGCCCCCGGCCACGCCCGTAGCCGACGTACTCCACGATCACCGGCAGCGCCTCGTCCACCCCGGCCGGGCGGTTGTACCAGGCCCGGACCGGGTCGCCGCCGAACCCGGCGAAGGTGACGTCCCAGCTGTCCACCAGCCGCAGGTCGGTCGGCTCAGGCCGCACGTCGAGCAGCACCGGTGACTGCGCCGCCGCGTCCAGGGTCGACCGCCAGAAGGCGTCGAAGTCGGCGGGCTCGGCCACGGCCGGCGCGTACTGCCGTAACTGGTCCAGTGGAAGGTCGAACAGGGGCATGGCTCCTCGCAACGGGCTCGGTCACGAATGCGGTGGCGGTGCGGTGCTTTCCCGGATGACCAGCTCGGCGACCAGGTCTATCCGGCTGGTGGGCAGGGCGTTGCCGCGGGCGAGATCGAGCAGCATCTGGGCGGCGGTGCCGGCCATGTCGCGCAGGGGCTGGTTGACCGTGGTCAGGGCCGGACCCACCCAGGCCGAGAGCGGCAGGTTGTCGTAGCCGACCACCGACACGTCGCCCGGCACGTCCAGGCCGAGCTGCCGAGCCGCCCGCAACACCCCGAGCGCCTGCAGGTCGGAGCCGGCGAAGATCGCCGTCGGCCGGTCCGGCCGGCTGAGCAACTCGATGCCATGGGTGTAGCCGGCGTCGAGGTGGAAGTTGCCGTGCCGGATCAGCGTGGCATCGATCGGGACGCCGAGTTCCTCGTGGGCGCAGCGGAAGCCGGCGGTGCGGGCGCGGGCGCAGAGCACGTCGCGCGGACCGGAGATGACCGCGATCCGGCGATGCCCGAGATCCAACAGGTGCCGGGTGGCGATCAGTCCGCCGTTCCAGTTGTTCGAGCCGACGGTGGGCACGGACGCCACGCTGGCGCTGTCGGTGTCGATGACGACCACGGGAATCGACTGGCGCTGCAACTGCTGCCGTTGCGGATCGGTCAGGTTGCACATCACCAGCAGCACCCCCAGCGGACGCCGGGCGACCACCGCGTCGACCCAGGACTGCGGCGGCCGGCGGGCGGCACTGAGCTGCGACAGCATCACGTTCACCCCGGTCAGGGCGGCAACCGCCTCGACCCCCCTGATGATCTCCAGAGCCCAGTCGGACCCGAACTCGTGGAACACCAGGTCGATCTGGCCCTCGCCGGGCGCGCGGCGGGCGCGTCGACGGTAGCGGTGCCGTTGCAGGCTGGCCTCGACCCGCGCGCGGGTCACGGCGGCGACGTCCGACCGTCCGTTGAGGACCTTGGAGACCGTCGCCGAGGAGACACCGACCTCGCGGGCGATGGTCGCGATGGTGGCGGAGCCCAGCGCTGCCGACGATCGCTTCTCTGCCATCCGATCCTCTGCAACGAATCCGAAAATTTCGGAGACTGTAGCACGCCACGAGCCGCCAGAGGGTGACCCGAATCGATGCTGCCCACTGGCGGCGATGAATTCCGGCAATCGCTTACCAGCACGACAGGTGCGGTCTGAACAGTCTTTCCGCAACCCTTGACACGCCCTGTTGACGCCCTTAAGTTCCCCGACACAGGTGTCCGACTGGTTTCCGAAAATTTCGACAATCGCCGTCTTCCACGGCGGTCGGCGTGGCCTGCCGGGAGAACCTCCCGGCCCCGGCCGGAGGGGTTCGCATGACAAGTCAGCTGCCCGTCGACGACCGATTGGCGTCCACTCACGCCGATCGGTGGCGTGATCCGACGTTGCGACCGGACGAACGGGCCGACGCGCTCATCCCGCTGATGTCGCTCGAGGAGAAGCTCGCTCAACTGGTCGGTCTCTGGGTCGGTGCGGAGGCGTCCGGTGAGGGGGTCGCTCCCCATCAGACCGACATGGTCGAGCACACCCCGCCGTGGTCGGAGGCGATCCGGCACGGCCTGGGGCAGCTGACCCGGCCGTTCGGGACCGCGCCGGTCGACCCGGTCCTCGGCGCGCGGTCCCTGGCCGCGTCCCAGGCGCAGATCGTCGCGGCGAGCCGGTTCGGTATCCCGGCGCAGGTGCACGAGGAGTGCCTCACCGGCTTCGCCGCCTGGCGGGCGACCGTCTACCCGACGCCGCTGAGCTGGGGAGCGGCCTTCGACCCGGAGCTGGTCGAGGAGATGGCCGGGCTGATCGGCCGGTCGATGCGGGCCGCCGGTGTCCATCAGGGACTCGCCCCGGTGCTGGACGTCACCCGTGACTACCGCTGGGGGCGCACCGAGGAGACGATCGGCGAGGACCCCTACCTGGTCGGCACGGTCGGCGCGGCGTACGTGCGCGGGTTGGAACGGGCCGGTGTGGTGGCGACGCTCAAACACTTCGCCGGATACTCGGCGTCGCGGGGCGGCCGGAACCTGGCGCCGACGGCGATGGGGCACCGGGAGCTGGCCGACGTGATCCTCCCGCCCTTCGAGATGGCCCTGCGCCTGGGCGGGGCGCGATCGGTGATGAACTCGTACGCCGAGATCGACGGTGTGCCGGCGGCCGCCGACGCGGGCCTGCTCACCCGGACGCTGCGTGACCAGTGGGGTTTCGACGGCGTGCTGGTCGCCGACTACTTCGCCGTTCGGTTCCTGCAGACCCTGCACGGCGTCGCCGCCGACGCCGCGGCGGCGGCCCGGCTGGCGCTGCGGGCCGGCATAGACGTGGAACTGCCCACCGTGGACGCCTACGGCGCGCCGCTGGCGGCGGCGGTGCGCTCCGGCGAGGTGAGCGAGGCGCTCGTCGACCGGGCCCTGCGGCGGGTGCTGATTCAGAAGATCGAGCTGGGGCTGCTCGACGAGGGCTGGCAGGAGTTGCCGCCGGACGTCGAGGCGCTGCGCTTCGACGACGAGGCCAGCCAGGCCGTTGCCCTGCGACTGGCCCGCCAGTCGGTCGTCCTGCTCCGCAACCAGGACGGCCTGCTGCCCCTCGCCCCCGACCAGCGGGTCGCGCTGGTCGGGCCGGTCGCCGACGACGCGATGGCCATGCTCGGCTGTTACACGTTCCCGCTGCACGTCGGGGTGCATCACCCCGAGTACGGCACCGGCGTCGAGATCCCGTCCCTGCGCGAGGAACTTCAGCGGCGGTGTCCGCAGCTCACCCACGTACCGGGTACCGACATCACCGGCGAGGACACCTCGGGCATCGCGGCGGCGGTCCAGGCGGCCACCGACGCCGACGTCTGCGTCCTGGCCGTCGGCGACCGGGCCGGCATGTTCGGCCGGGGCACCTCCGGCGAGGGTTGCGACGCGGTGGATCTTGAGTTGCCGGGGGTGCAGGCCGAACTGGTACGCGCGGTGCTGGCCACCGGCACCCCCGTCGTCCTGGTGGTCCTCTCCGGCCGTCCGTACGCCCTGGGCGACGCGGTGGACCGCGCGAGCGCCGTCGTGCAGGCGTTCTTTCCCGGTCAGCTCGGCGGTCAGGCCGTGGCCGAGATCCTCACCGGCGAGGTGAACCCGTCCGGGAGGTTGCCGGTAAGCGTGCCCCGACACGCCGGTGGACTACCGGGCACCTACCTCACGCCTATTCTGGGCCGGAAGTCGAAGGTGTCCTCGGTGGACCCGACGCCGGCATTCCCGTTCGGCCACGGTCTGAGCTACACCACCTTCGAGTGGAGCGGCGCCGCGGTGAGCGACGCGCCGGGCGGCGACACCGGGGAGCCGACGACCTGGCCGGTCGACGGGGAGGTGACCGTCGGGGTCACCGTCCGCAACACCGGCACCCGGGCCGGCACCGAGGTGGTCCAGCTCTACCTGCACGATCCGGTGGCGCAGACCACCCGGCCCGTGGTGCGCCTGATCGGGTACGCGCGGGTACCGGTGGAGCCCGGCGGGGCGGCGCGGGTCAGCTTCGCGGTCCCCGCCGACGTCACCTCGTTCACCGGCGTGCACGGCCGGCGCGTGGTTGAGCCCGGTGAGATGCACCTGCGGCTCAGCCGCTCCAGCGGCGACGTGGTGGCCAGCCTGGCACTGCGGCTGGTGGGCGACGAGCGCGAGGTCGGCCACCACCGGGAGCTGCTGTCCCGGGTACGTGTCGAACCGGTCGCCGGGCCCGCAGCGGGGAGCCGGCCATGAGCAGCGTGACCACCCTGACCCCGTCGCCGGCCAGCCCCGACGCGACGACACCGAACCCGCCGCCACGCGTCGCCCGGCAGACCTGGCGGCGGGCGCTGCGGCGGGACTGGCAGCTGTACTCGCTGGCGATCCTGCCGCTGCTGTTCTTCCTGATCTTCAGGTACCTGCCGATGCTGGGCAACATCATCGCCTTCCGTCGCTTCCAGCCCGGCGGCAACATCTTCGGCGAGTACTGGGTCGGGCTGCGCTACTTCAAGATGTTCCTGAACGATCCGACGTTCTGGAACGTCTTCACCAACACCCTGGTGCTGGGTGCGCTGACCCTGCTGTTCTGCTTCCCGCTGCCCATCGTGCTGGCGCTGCTGCTCAACGAGGTACGGGCCCGCAAGCTCAAGCGGTTCGTGCAGTCGGTGTCGTACCTGCCGCACTTCCTGTCCATCGTGATCGTGGCGGCCATCGTCATGCAGCTGCTGTCCATGGACGGCACGGTCAACCAACTCGTCCGCGCCGGTGGCGGTGACGCCATTCCGTTCCTGCAGCGGCCGGAGTGGTTCCGCACCATCTACGTCTCCTCGGAGGTCTGGCAGACCGTCGGCTGGGGCACGATCCTCTACCTGGCGGCGCTCACCACCATCGACGACGACCTCTACGAGGCGGCCCGCATCGACGGCGCCAACCGGTGGCGGCAGACCTGGCACGTCACGCTGCCGGGCATCCGGCCGACCATGGTGACGCTGCTGATCCTCAACATCGGCGCCTTCATGGCGGTCGGCTTCGAGAAGATCCTGCTGCTGTACAACCCGTTGACCTATCCGACCGCGGACGTGATCTCGACGTATCTGTTCCGGATGGGCTTCCAGTCCAGCAACTTCAGCTACGCCGCCGCGATCGGGCTGTTCGAGGCGGTGATCGGGTTGATCCTGGTCGTCTCGGCGAACCTGATCGCCCGCCGCACGGTGGGGACGAGCCTGTGGTGACCGTCGACACCGCCGAGCGGTCATCCGAGTCCGCGCCCCGTCCCCGTCGCCGCGGCATCCAGGAGACCCGGGGCTACCGGGTGTTCCGGGTGGTCAACGGGATCGTCCTGACCCTCGTGGTGGTGGTGACGCTCTACCCGTTCGTCAACATCGTGGCCCGGTCGTTGAGCGACGAGGCGTACATCATCGCCGGCAAGGTGAACCTCGTGCCGCGCGGGTTCACCCTGGAGACGTACCAGCTGCTGATGTCCGACCCGCTGTTCTGGACGAACTACCGCAACACCGTGTTCTACACGGTGACTGCCACGGTCATCTCGATCGTGATGACCACCTGCTACGCGTACGTGCTGTCGAAGAAGCAGCTCAAGGGACGCGGGGCGCTCGTCGGCATCGCGGTCTTCACCATGTTCTTCACCGGCGGCCTCATCCCCAACTACGTCCTGGTCACCAGCCTGGGCCTGAAGAACAGCGTCTGGGCCATCGCACTGCCCAACGCGATAAACGTGTTCAACCTGCTGGTGATGAAGGCGTTCTTCGAGAGCCTGCCGACGGAGTTGGAGGAGGCCGCCGCCGTCGACGGGCTCAACACGTACGGCATCCTGCTGCGGATTGTACTGCCGTTGTCGAAGGCCATCGTCGCCACGATGGTGCTCTTCTACGCGGTGGCCTTCTGGAACTCCTGGTTCGCGGCCTTCCTCTACATGGACCGGCAGGAGCTGTGGCCGGTCACCGTCTACCTGCGCAACCTGATCGCCGGTGCCACCGGCGCGGAGAACGTCGGGGCGATCACCGAGGCGAACGAGGTACAGGCCGAGGCGACGCTGAAGGCCGTGACCATCGTGCTCACCACTCTGCCGATCCTCCTGGTCTATCCCTTCGTCCAGCGGTACTTCGTCCGGGGCATCATGCTCGGCGCGGTCAAGGGCTGACCAGTAGCGAACACCCCTCCCACCACCAAGTTGAAAGGATCCCGCCATGTTCCGCAGATCGTGGCGTCACGCGGCGGCGACTGCCGCCGTGCTGCTGGCCCTCGGCAGCGTCACCGCCTGTGGCGACGACTCGTCCGACAGCGAGGACCTGTCGGAGAACCGGGCCGGCGCGATGGAGAACTACGCCGTCGGTACCCAGTTCAAGGCCACCGAGCCGCTCTCCTTCTCCGTCCTCTACAACAACCACCCGAACTACCCGCTGAAGGAGGACTGGCTGTTCTGGACGGAGTTGAAGTCCCGGACGAACGTCAGCCTCGAGAAGGTGGCGGTGCCGCTGAGCGACTACAACCAGAAGCGCAGCCTGCTCATCGGTGCCGGCGACGCCCCGTTGCTGATCCCGAAGACCTATCCGCCGGACGTGCACGCCTACGTCTCCTCGGGGGCGATCCTGCCGGTCAGCGACTACCTCGATCTGATGCCGAACTTCAAGGACAAGATCGAGAAGTGGAATCTGAAGGCTGAGATGGACACGCTGCGCCAGCAGGACGGCAAGTTCTACCTGCTGCCCGGCCTGCACGAGAAGCCCTGGCACGAGTACTCCCTGGCGGTCCGCACCGACATCCTCGAAGAGCTGAACCTCCAGGTCCCGAAGACCTGGGACGAGGTCTACACCATGCTCAAGGCGATGAAGGCGGCGTACCCGGACGTCTACCCGTTCTCGGACCGGTTCAGCCAGCCCAACCCGGCCGGCAACCTGCTCAACATGCTGGCCGTGTCGTACGGTCTGCAGGGCGCGGGCTGGAACTTCCAGCACGTCACCTGGAACGACCAGGCGCAGCAGTTCGAGTACACCGGAGCCACCGAGCAGTACAAGCAGATGTTGCAGTACCTCAACAAGCTGGTGTCGGAGAAGCTGCTCGACCCGGAGAGCTTCACCCAGACCGACGACCTGGCCCGGCAGAAGCTCGCCAACAGCAAGTCCTTCGTGATCAGCAGCAACGCCCAGACGTTGGTCAACGACTACCGGCCGGACCTGGCGGCGACCAACCCGAAGGCGAAGATCACCAAGATCCCGCTGCCCATCGGCCCGGCTGGCGAGATCAACCCGGCCAGCCGGCTGGAGAACGGCATGATGATCTCCTCGAAGGCCCGTGACAGCAAGAACTTCGTGGCGATGATGCAGTTCGTCGACTGGCTCTGGTACTCCGACGAGGGGCAGGAGTTCGCCAAGTGGGGCGTCGAGGGCACCACCTTCGTCAAGGACGCCACCGGCAAGAAGACCCTCGCTCCGGACGTCGACATGATCGGGCTCAACCCCGGCGCGCCCAAGCACCTCCAGAAGGACTTCGGCTTCGGCAACGGCGTGTTCGCCTACGGCGGCAAGCCCGAGCTGGTGCAGGCGTTCTTCTCGCCCGAGGAGCAGGAGTTCCAGCAGGTGATGAACGCCCGAGCGCCGAAGTCGCCGCCGCCGCCGTACCCGCTGAACGACGAGGAACGCGAGCAGGTGTCGCTCTGGGAGACCCCGCTGAAGGACCACGTCTACCAGGCCACGCTCCAGTTCGTGCTCGGGCAGCGTGACTTCGCCGAGTGGGACGCCTACGTGGCGGAGTTGAAGAGCAAGAACATGGACGCCTACCTCGAACTGGTCAACGAGGCGCACAAGCGCTACCAGGAGAAGAACTAGCAGACCTGTCCGGTCCGGTCGTGTCGGCGCGACCGGACCGGGCACCCTCCACCCCGAGCACAGGGACGACGATGCGGATCACCGTTGCGGAGCGACCCGTCGGCCGGCTGAGCGACGCGTGGCGCCTGGCCGTCGGCACCGGCCGGCTCGACCTGGCCCTGCGCCGCGACTACCAGGACTCGTTGGCGCTGGTCCAACGCGAGATCGGCTTCCGGTACATCCGCGGGCACGGCCTGCTCGGCGACGGCCTCGGAGTGCACCGACCGTACGAGTACCGGGACCGACGCCAGGTTCGGCACGCCTTCGGCTACCTCGACCAGATCGTCGACGCCTACCTCGAACTGGGCGTCAGGCCGTTCGTGGAACTGGGCTTCATGCCCTCCGGGCTGGCCAGCGGCGAGCAGACGGTCTTCTGGTGGCGCGGCAACGTCACCCCGCCCCGGTCGCACACCGAATGGGCCGACCTGGTCCGGGCAACCATCGGTCATCTCGTGGACCGGTACGGCCTGGACGAGGTGCGCGGTTGGCCGATCGAGGTGTGGAACGAGCCCGACCTCAAGGAGTTCTGGCAGGACGCCGACGCCGACGCCTACCACCGGCTCTACGAGGTGACCGCGTACGCGGTGAAGGACGTCGACGCCGACCTCCAGGTCGGTGGCCCGGCGCTCTCCCCCGGCGCCGACGACGGATGGCTGCCCCGGTTCGCCGAGTTCGTCACCGACCGTTCGGTGCCGATCGACTTCGTCAGTCGGCACGCCTACAGCTCCGGCCCGGCCCAGCACGTGCCGTTCGGCGTACACCAGACCCTCGCTCCGGCGCAGCGGCTGCTGGAGCAGTTCGCCAGCCCGCGCCGGCTGCTCGCCGGCACCGCGCTGGCCGACCTGCCGGTGCACATCACCGAGTTCAACAGCTCGTACCGGCCGGACAACCCCATCCACGACACCGCCTTCCACGCCGCCTACCTCGCCCCGGTGCTGGCCGGCGGCGGTGACCTGGTCGACTCCTTCGCGTACTGGACCTTCAGCGACGTGTTCGAGGAGGTGGGTATCCCGACCACACTGTTCCACGGCGGCTTCGGCCTGCTCACCCACCGGCAGATCCGCAAGCCCACATACCACCTGTACGCCTTCATGAACCGGCTGGGCACACAGATCCTGGCCCGTGGCGCGGACCATCTGGTCACCCGGGACGACACCGGCCGCATCGCGGTGCTGGCCTGGGCACCGGTCGACGTCAACGGCGGTGGACCGGTGGACGGCCACGCCGTACGCCTGTCGCTGCCGGTCACCGACCCGGCCGCCCGCACCGCGTTCCTGCTGCGCTCCTCGGTCAGCGAGGAGTCCGGCAACGCCTGGCGGGCCTGGTGCGAACTGGGCCGACCCCCCTCCCCCACCGCCCGTCAACTGGACGTCCTGCGGCAGGCCGCCGAGCCGGCCCGACGGCACGGCTCGCTGCCGGTGCTGGCCGGCCGCGTCGAGCTGGACCTGCACCTGGCCCGGCACGAGGTGACCCTGGCCGAGGTGAGCCCGGTGACCGACGAGACTCCGCCCTGGTGGGACGAGCGGCGACTGCTGGGCGGTGAGGCGTCATGAGCACCACCACCCGTCGTGAGTTCGGTGCCGGCCCGCTGTCCCGAGGGGCAGCGCTGATCTACACCCTGCTGGTGGTGGAGGTGCTGCTGCTGGTCTGCGCGGCGCCCGGCCTGGTGGCGTTGTTCGCGCTGGAGCGGCACGTGAGCAACCTGCCGCTGGTCGCGCTCTGTGCGGTACCGCTCGGCCCGGCCATCGCCGCCGCGCTGTACGCCCTGCATCGGCAGCGTCTCGACCTGACCGAGCTGCACCCGGGGCGGCTGTTCTGGCGCGGCTACCGGGCCAACCTGACCGGCTCGCTGCTGGTCTGGGTGCCGACGCTGGTGTGGCTGACCGTCATCGCGGTCAACCTGGTCAACCTGCCGGCGGCGGGGGTGCCCGGCTGGTGGGCGGTGCCGCTGGTGCTGGTCGGTGCCGGGGTGTCGGTGGTCGGGGTCAACGCCCTGGTGATCACGTCGCTGTTCACGTTCCGGCTGCGTGACGTGTTCCGGCTGGCCGGGTACTTCGTGCTGCGTACCCCGGTGGTCGCCGTCGGCACCGTGTTGCTGCTGGTGGCGGCGACCGCGCTCACCATCGTCGCCTCGGAGGCGGCGCTCGCCGCCCTCGGCTCGGTGCTGGCGCTCGCGCTGGTCCGTGGTGGCGCACCGATGACCGACATCATCGCCGAGGAGTTCGTCGAGTGAGTCTGCCCGTCACGCCCAGGTACCGCCGCTCCTCCGGCATGGCTGATTCCCAGTCGATGTGAGTGTGCGATCCATCGTGGACACGCGCTCACTCCGTCTCGGCGGTGAGGGTACGGAGGTTTCCGCGTACCTTTTCAAGCAGTTCGACGAGCGCGGCTCGTTGGTCGGCGGCCATGCCGGCCGTTGCGGTCTCGGCGAGCGTGCGCCAGGCCGCCTCGATGTTCGGGATGACGGCGCGGCCCTTGGAGGTCAACCGGATCCGGGTGGCACGCCGATCGCCCGGTACGGGTTCCCTGATGAACCAACCACCCTGATCGAGGCGACTGAGGCTGCGGGTCACCGTGGGTTGTTCCACGCCGAGGCGGGCGGCGATCTCGGAGATGGTCATACCGTCGGGTTCCTGGCCAAGGATCCACAGCAGGACGTCCTGCCCCGGGTGCAGGGCGAGCGCGCTGAGCGCGTCGGCCTGTGCGCTGCGGTACAGCTTGGCCACCTTGACCAGGGCTTTGTTGGTGGCCAGGACATCCGTCAGTTCCACCCGGGCAGTGTACGAGTTGACGGGCCGCCAGCACCTGTTCCATAGTCGGCTAACCTATAGCCGACTATGGAGATGATGATGGAAACCGGTTTGTCGAACAGGGTCGCCCTCGTCACCGGGGCCTCCGGGGCCATCGGCCGCGCCATCGCCCTGCACCTGGCGGCCGAGGGCGCCGCCGTCGCCGTGTCCTGGCACACCAACCACGACGGGGCCCTCGACGTGGTCGACGCCGTCACGCGAGCCGGCGGTCGGGCCTGCGCCGTCCACCTGGACCACGGCAGTCCCACCAGCATGCCGCGGGTCGTCGAGGACATCGCCGGACGTCTCGGGCCGGTCACCGTTCTGGTTGCCAACGCCGTGCGGTGGCCCTCCTTCGACGCCGACGAGATCGGTGGCCTCATCACGTCGCTGTCCGCCAACACCGTGGGTTCGGTGGCACTGATCGATGCGGCTCTGCCAGCCATGCGCACCGCCGGCTGGGGACGCATCGTCGTCGTGTCGACCGACATCGTCGCGCAACCCATGGCCGGGCCACTCGCCTACGCCACGGCGAAGGGCGCGCTCGAGACCGCCGCGCGGGTGCTCGCCGTCCGGGAGGCCCGCCACGGCATCCTGACGAACACCGTACGCCCCGGCTTCACCCTCACCGACAAGGCGCTGACCGCCCCGTTCCTGGGACCGGACGCGGTCGCGGCCGAATCGGCCAAGACTCCCACCGGTCGCATCTGCACTCCCGAGGACGTCGCTACCGCCGTCACCTACCTGGCCTCGGCGGCGAACGGTCACGTCAACGGGCAGACGTTGTCGCTGGCCGGTGGTCGCGAACTCGTTCGCGGGTGACCCCGGCACGGGCAGCCGGTATCCGAAGGTGCCGTTGCTGGTGCGAGTGCGCCACGCCCGCACGATCCTTCACGAGCAGCGGGTGGGTGGATAATCACGGCGATGCAGTTGTACGAGCGGTCGGCCGCACTCGGGCTCCTGGACACGCTGCTGCGTGGCGCGGCCGACGGCGGTCGGGTAGGGCTGATCGCGGGCGAGGCCGGGATCGGCAAGTCGTCGGTGGTCAAGGCGTTCGCCGCGGCCTGCGGCGGCCGGGCCGTCGTGCTCTGGGGGGCCTGCGACCCGCTGGTCACCCCGCGCGCGCTGGGGCCGCTGCACGACATCGCCCGGCAGACCGGCGGTGCGCTGGCCGAGGCGCTCGCCGCCGGTGCCGGGCAGTCCGAGCTGTTCTCAGCGCTTGTCGCCGAGCTGTCCGGGCCACGTCAGCGGCCACCCAGAGTCATGGTGGTCGAGGACGCGCACTGGGCCGATGAGGCGACGCTGGACCTGCTGGTGTTCCTGGGCCGGCGGATCGAGCGACTGCCGGCGTTGCTGCTGGTGACCTACCGCGACGACGAGGTGGGGACGGACCACGCGTTACGGGCCGCGCTCGCATCGGTGCCCAGATCGGCGGTCAAACCCGTCCCGTTGACACCGCTCTCCGCGGCCTGCGTCGCCGGGCTGGCTGCCGACCACGGTCGGCCGGGTGCCGAGGTCTTCCAGCTCACGGGCGGCAACCCGCTGCTGGTCACCGAACTGCTGGCCGCGGACCACGCCGTCCCGGCCACCGTCGGCGACCTGACCCGGGCACGGCTGCGTCGGTTGTCGCCCGCCGCCCGCGAGGTGGCGCATCTGGTGTCAGTGATACCGACGAGCGCCGAGGCCGCCGTACTGGCCGGCGCGGAGGACGCTGTCGACGAATGTGTCGCGGGCGGCGTCCTGGTGGCTCGGGGCGACATGATGGCCTACCGGCACGAGTTGCTGCGCCGGGCGGTCGAGGAGTCGCTCACCCCGCCGCGGAGGGCGGCTCTACACCGACTCGCGCTGACCCGGCTCGCCCTGATCGAGGGAACCGACCCGGCCCGACTGGTACACCACGCCCGGCTCGGCGGCGACCATGCCGAGCTCGTCCGCTTCGGTCCGCGGGCCGCCGCCGGCGCCGCCGCGCAGGGCGCCCACCGGGAGGCGGTCGCCCACTTCCGGGCGGTCCGGCCGCACGCGGCGATGCTGGCGGAAGGTGACCGGATCAGCCTGCTCGAGTCGTACGCCGAGCAGGCCTACCTGGCCGGGATGGCGTCCGAGGGCCTGGAGCCGATCACCGCCGCTATCGCCGAGCGCGAGCGGCTCGGGGACCCGTTCGCGCTCGGCGAAGCCCTGCGCCGGCTGTCCCGGCTGGCGTGGTGGAGCGCGCAGGCGGAGCAGGCGCGTGACGCCGCCGATCGAGCCGTACGGGTGCTCGCACCGCTCGGCCCGAGCCAGGCGCTCGGGATGGCATACAGCAATCTGGCGCAACTACACATGCTGTCGCACCGGATCCCGGAGGCGGTCGAGTGGGGGGAGCGGGCACGGCGGCTCGCCGACCAGCTCGACGACCCGGCGACGTCGGTGCACGCCTCGATCAACATCGGCACGGCGCGGATGTTCGCCGACCACAATGCGGGCCGGGCCACTCTGCGGGCAGCGCACACCGCCGCGGCGCGCGCCGGACGCGTCGATGACGCCGCACGCGCACTGGTGAACCTGGCCACCTGCCATGAGCAGGTCGGCGACTACGCGACCGCCCATGCGGCGGCGGAGGAGGCGCTGCGGTACGCGGACACGCACGAGCTGGGTGGCTACGTGCAGTACCTGCTCGGTGTCCGGGCGGTGCTGCGGGTCGGGCGGGGCGACTGGGACGGCGCGCTGTCCGACGCGGCCGAGTCGCTGGACCGGGCGAGCGTGGCCAGCGTGGCGACCGTTCCCGCACTGGTCGCGAAGGGACGGGTCGACGCGGCGCGGGGCGGGGACGCGGCTGCGACCCTGACCCGGGCCGTTGCTGCCGCGTCAGCCACCGGTGAACTTCAGCGGATGGCGCCGGTCTACGCCGCGTGGGCCGAGTTTCACCTGCTCAATGGCGGGGCCGAAGCGGCTGCTCGGCAGTTACGTCCGGCGCTTCGGCTCGCGGTCGACCGGGGACACCCCTGGTTCGTCGACGAGCTCGCGTTCTGGCGGTGGCGGGCCACCAACGAACCGGCCCCAACCGTCGTCGCGTCCACGCCCGCCGTGCGGCCGTACCGGCTGTTGATGAGCGGCGACTGGGGAGGAGCGGCCGCCGTGTGGCGGGCGCGCGGCGACGCGTACCGCGCGCTCCAGGCGCTCACGTTCGGGGACCGCGCGGCGGCCGTGGCAGCGCTGCGCGAGTTGGACCGCCTGAACGCCGTACGACCGGCCCAGAGTCTGCGGGCCGCGCTGCGCAGGCGCGGAGTGCCGGGGGTGCCGCGCGGTCCACGGCCGGCGAGCGCCGCCAACGCCGCAGGGCTGACGCCACGTCAGGCCGAGGTGCTCGGACTGCTCGCGGAGGGCTTCACCAATGCCGAGATCGCCAGCCGGCTGACCCTGGCACCGAAGACCATCGAGCACCATGTGGCAGCCGTGCTCGACAAACTCGGCGCGACCACGCGCGGCCAGGCGGTCGCCGCAGCACGGCGACGCGGCCTCGTCGGCTGAGCACACGATCCGGTTAGCCGCTCGACGGCTGCCCCCGGCGTAACGCCAAGTTAGGGGTAATCCCCCAGGACGCGCCGACCGAAGGACCCTAGCGTCCGTCACATGACGCACCTGCGAACACCCGCCGAGTCGGCACTCTACGCGGCGGAGGCCGACCGGCACGGCTACGTCCCGGCGTACGCGCGGGTCTTCGCGCTGGCGCCGCAGGCCTACCGGGCGTGGATCGGGCTCGGCGCGGCGGTGCGCGGCGGGATGGACGAGCGCCGCTACGAGTTGGTCACCGTGGCCGCGGCCAGCGCAATGGGGGCCCGCTACTGCGTGCTCGCACACGCGGCGGTGCTGCGTGACCGGCACCTCGGCGACACTCAGCTGCGCGCCGTGCTCACCGACCACCACGCTGCCGGGCTGGACGAAACCGAGGTGGCCGTCATGGACTTCGCGGCCCGGATCGCCACGGACCCGTCGTCGGCATCGGCCGAGGAGATCGAGTCGCTGCGCGGGCATGGGCTGTCCGAGACGGACATCTTCCAGGTCATCCTGGTTGTCTGCGTGCGCCGCTTCTTCGCCGGAGCCCTGGCTGCGGCCGGCACCGTGCCCGATCCCGAGCTGGCACCCATCGCCGCCGTCGTAGCGGCCCGACCGTGAGTCCTGAACGACAGGATCCGAACGACAGACGGAAGGATGTCATGGCGAACAAGGCAGTAGTCAGTCTCACCACCGGCCTGGAGGATCCCGAGCGGGTGACCGTCGCCTTCCTCGTGACCGTCGGCGCGGCGGAGTCCGGTCGACCCACCCTCATGTTCCTGACCAAGGAGGCCGCTCGCCTCGCGCTCGACGGTGTCGCCACCGCCGTCGCCTGCGCCGGCTGTCCACCCCTGGACAGCCTCGTCGCGCGATACGTCGCGGCGTCGGGCACGTTCCTGGTCTGCCCCATCTGCTTCGATGCGCGGGGCCTCGACAAGGGGCAGCTGATAGCCAACGCCGAGTTGGGCGGCACCGTACCCATGTGGCAGTGGATCGGCGACGACCCTGTCGCGACATTCAGCTACTGACCGGTCCAAAGTCGGGTGCGAGCGGACCCGCACGAACGGTAGGTTCCCGACCCATGACCTCGGACGCTTTCGTACCAGCCGGCTTCGCTGCACCGACGTCGCTGGTCACCGACCGGTTCCGCCTCGAACCGCTGGGCCCGCAGCACAACGTGGCGGATCACGCCGCGTGGATGTCGAGCATCGAGCACATCCGTGCCACGCCTGGTTACCCGGACGGCAACTGGCCGCCGCCGAGCGGCATGTCGCTGGAGAAGAACCTTGCCGATCTGCGCCGTCATGCCGACGACTTCGTCAACGGCACCGGGTTCACCTTCACCGTCCTCGACCCGGGCAACGGCGACGTCATCGGTTGCGTCTACCTCTACCCGTCAGCCTCGGCGGAGTACGACGTGACCGTCCAGTCCTGGGTGCGGGCCGACCGCGCAGAGCTGGACGTACCGCTCGCCACCGCCGTCGCGGACTGGATCGCCACCGACTGGCCCTGGGAGCGCCCGGACCGGTGCGGCCGTTGACGGCCATTCAGGTGGTCGGGCGAGGCGTTCCAGCTGTCCACCTACCAGATGCCTGTCGAACATCGGGGCCGGGAGGAAGTCCAGGCGGCAGCGCGTGAGGAGGAGGCGATGCTGCCGGGGCTCCGAACGCTAGGACGGCTCCCAGTCACGGCTGCGGCCGGTGAGACCGAGAACCTGATCGAGCAGCGGAGCGTCGTCGGGCTGGGCGATCGACGGGCCGAACAGGCCGGGCGTGCCGTCGCTGCTGGCCTGCTGGGAGACGAGGCGGTGGACCGTCTCCAGGGTCCGGTCGTCGACGTCGTACGGCTGCCCGGTCGCGCGGGCGAGATCCCAACCGTGCACGACCAGTTCGTCAAGCGCGACGACGCCCATGATCTCGGCCGGCAGCCGCACCCCGGCAACGGCGGTCTCGCCCGTCCAGGCGGCCGGCTCGCGCCAGGCGGCAACCAACTCGTCGAGTTGCCCCGGCAGTAGCTTGCGCCACTGCGGGTCGAGCTGGTCAGCCGAGGGCTCACCCGGACCGTCCGGTGCGGGATCCGGTCCCTTCTCGGCAGCCGTCCGGAACGCGAGTGTCAGCCCCATGAGATGGTCGAGCAGATCACCGACCGTCCAGCCGGCACACGGAGTGGGATCGGGAAGCTGGTCGTCGGTGACCCCGGGCAGCAGCGCCTGCAACGCGCGGGCTGCGGGCGCGAGATCCGGGCTGCCGGCACTGTCGATCATCTCTCCTCCTTCGTCGCGAACTCTGCCGCACGCTACGCGGCGGGACCGACAGAACTGTCCGACGGCCGGTCAGGAGGTGCCGGGGGTGGCGTGGCGCCACTGGGACGGGGTGACCCCGTGTTCGACTCGGAAGCGTTTGATGAAGTAGCTGACGTCGGGGTACCCGCTGCGGCGGCTGATCGTCGCCACGGTCAGGTCGGTGTCGCTGAGCAGCAGGCGGGCCTGCTGCATGCGACGCTGCGCGAGCCACTGCTGAACGGTCCGGCCGGTCCTGCGGCGTACCACGGTGGTGAGATGCCCGGCCGTGAGTGCCAGTTCGGCGGCGACGTCCGCGAGTGAGATGGGCTCGTGGTAACGCCGCTCGATGATGTCGAAGACGGCCGCGAGCAGCGGCTCCTCCGCCGACCGCAGCTGGTCGGCGACCCCGGCCGGCAACCGGGCGGCGGCCACCAGCAACAGGGTCAGGTGGGCGAGGGCGGCCTCCTGGTGACCGTCGCGCCGGGCGCGCAACTCGGTGTCGAGCGAGACGAAGCGCTCGACCCAGCCCGCCCGGTCGGACGGCGGGACGCGCAGCCGCTGGGCCCGGTCGGTGCCGTGGGCGAACGGGAGGAGCAACGGGTGCGACCGCCACGACGCGTAGGCGCCCGACCTTCCGGGCCGCACCACGTCGGTCGGGAACCACACCGCCCATCCGTCGGTGACCGTGGTCTCGATCGGGTCGAGGAAGGAGACGACCTGCCCCGGTGCGATGACGAACAGATCCCCGTCGGTCACCGTCCACCTGCGGCCGTCGATCACCAGCCTGCCGTCGGCGCGGTGCGCGTAGCACAGCACCAGGAAGTCGTGGGTGTGCGCGCCGCCGGCGGCCGGGCCCGTGACCGGCGAGCCCGGTGCGAGGCGGGCCACGGCCACCGGGGCGAGGCCGGCCACCCGGTCGAACCCGATGACCGGCACGCCCTGCCCGGTCACCCCGACGGCGCGCGCCGCCGGAACCGAACTTTGTCGCATCCGGTCCACAGTTACGCCATTGTCCACGGTGTCGCGCTCCATGACGCTGAGAGTACGACCAAACTTCATCTGATATCGGAGCCGCACATGACCGGACAGTCCCATCACACCGACGCGCAGCAGTACCTGCCCGGCATGGGTAAGCACTGGCTGCTTCCGCTCTACGATCCGTTCTCCCGCCTCGCCGGTATCGGGCGCATCCACGGACAGCTGATGGACCGGGCGAACCTCCGGTCCGACCAGCGGATCCTGGAGATCGGCTGCGGTACCGGCAACCTGCTGACCGCGCTCGGGCGTCGCCTGCGGGACATCGACGCGCTGGGCATCGACCCGGACCCCGCCGCGCTGCGCCGGGCCCGCCGCAAGGCCGCCCGGTACGGGCTGCCGATCCGGTACGAGCAGGCGTTCGCCGGCGCGTTGCCGCTGCCCGACGACAGCGTCGACCGGGTGCTGTCCGCGTTCATGCTGCACCACCTGGACGACGACGAGCGCGCCCGGGCGCTACGGGAGGCCAGGCGGGTGCTGCGCAGCGGCGGTGAGCTGCACGTGCTCGACATCGACGGCACCCCCTCCGGGCGGGGCGGCGCGGCGGCGCACCGCAACGCCCGGGTGGCCGCCAGCCTTCCCGAGCGGGTGCTGGCCGCGCTCGCCGACGCCGGCCTGACCGGCGTGGCGAGGAACGGCGGAGGTAAGGCGTGGTTCGGCCGCTTCGCCTGCTACCGCGCCGAGGCACCCTGAGCCGGACGACACCGGCCGGCACCGCAGGCCGGCTCAGTGCAGGGGCCGGCCGTGCGCGTCGGGTACCCCGGACTTGCGGTGGAAGTACGCGTTGATCTGGTCGCGCCACTCCCGCGCACAGCGCAGCTGCTCGTCGAGCCGCTCGGTCACCCGGGCGTGCACCGCCGCGTCCACCAGGCCGACCAGCGACGTCCACCGCAGGCGGGCCGCCTCCACCTCGGCCACCCCGTCGAAATGGGTGTCGTAGATGTGCTGGATGACGGTGCGACCGCTGTGCAGCACGTGCTCGTACGGCACGTGGTGGAAGAAGAGCAGCACCTCGTCGGGGCAGGTCTCCGGGGATTCGTACACCCGGGACCACGGCCGCGGGTACTGGCCGGTGAACCCGGTGCCGCTGGCCCGGCTACGGTCCACGCCCACACCGTCCCGATCGGCGAAATGGTACGTCCCCCACCGGCTGTACTCGTATCCGTCGACGTCGGGGCCGTAGTGCAGGCCCGGTCGCACCATGAATCCCACGCCCAGCGGAGCGGTGTAGCGCTCGTAGGTGCGCCACGAGTCGTCCATGATCTCGTGCAGGGTGCGGCGGAGCAGGTCCGGGTCGGCGGTGGTGTCCGGATGGAACGTCAGCTCGATCCACTCGTCGAGCAGCTCCGCCGGACGCATTCGCGGATCCCAGGCCAGCCGGCCGAAGGCGTACAGGTTGGCCTGGGCCAGCGGATGCCCGGTCCAGAACGGGTCGTCGCCCACGTTGGAGACGGCGACCAGGCCGCCGCCGTCGGCGGCCACACCGGCGACGGTGTGTCCGTCGTCGCCCCAGCCGAACCGCAGCACCTCGCTCCACCAGGGGGCCAGGTAGCACACGTGCCGCTGCTGGCCGGTGTACTCCTGCGTCACCTGGAACTCCACCGCCATCCGGGTGCCGGGCATCGCGGTGATCACCGGGGAGACGGGCTCCCGGGTCTGGAAGTCCATCGGGCCGTGTTTGACCTGCACGATGACGTTGTCCCGGAAGCGGCCGTCGAGCGGGGCGAAGTGGTCGAACGCGGCCCGGGCCCGGTCGGTGGAGCGGTCCCGCCAGTCCTGCCGGTGGTTGTAGACGAAGGCCCGCCAGTGCACCACACCGCCGTGCGGAGCCAACGCCTCGGCGAGCAGGTTCGCCCCGTCGGCGTGGTCGCGACCGTAGCTGAACGGGCCCGGTTGTCCCTCCGAGTCGGCCTTGACCACGTAGCCGCCGAAGTCGGGGATGCGGGCGTACACCGCTGCCGTGGTCCCGGCCCACCAGGCCCGCACCGCGTCGTCGAGGGGGTCGGCGGTGGGCAGGCCGGCGAGGACGACGGGCGCCGCGAAGGTGACCGACAGGTGCACCCGGATGCCGTACGGGCGGAACTCGTCGGCGATCTCGGCGACGTCGTCGAGCCGCTCGGTGAGCAGCCGCGCCTCGGTGGCGTGGACGTTGACGTTGTTCACCGCCACCGCGTTGATCCCACACGCGGCCAGCAGTCGCGCGTACGCGCGCACCCGGGCCCGGTCGCGGCGGGGGTGGCCGGCCTGCCAGAAGATCGACCCACCGGCGTAGCCGCGTTCGACCTGCCCCATCACCGGGTGCACGTCGACGTTGTCCCAGTGGTCGAGCATGCGACGGCGCATCGCGGGACGGTGCGACCGTGCCGCCTGCGGCGCGCCGAACGCCGACTCGCCGAGGCGGGTCAGGTGGAACAGCCCGTAGAGCAGCCCGGCCGGTTGGTCGGCGAGCAGCACCGTGACCTCGCCGTGGCGGGCCAGGGCGTAGCCTTCCGGGCCGAGCGGCCCCGCACCGGCCGCGTCGACCTCGGCAAGGGCGGCGACCAGTTCGGCCGGGACGCCGTCGCCGACGGCCGGGACCAGGGCGAGCACCAGGCTCGGCGGTGGCCCCTCCGCCTCTCGCCGGACGCTGCCGCCGTGTTCGGCGCAGGTCCGCTCGACCTCGGTGACGACCGTGTCGACGAGCCCTCCGTCACCGAGTACGAGGCAGTGCCGGGAGCCGATCGCGCGAAACGCCTCGGGCGGCAACCAGGCGGGGTGGACGTCGGTCGGGGCGGGGGCGGTCATCGCGCAGATCGTAACGTTCCCACCAAACACGTCAAGATACTTCCGGAAGTTCCGGCAGCGGTGGGCACCACCGCGCGGGGTGCCCACCGGCTCTTCGATCAGCCCCGTCAGGCCGGCTCGACGGGCAGCCACAGCTCGCAGGTGGCGGTGCTGAAGTCGGCCGCGCGGTCGAGGATCGCGACGATCGACGGGCCCGGCCGCAGCCGCCACGGGTTCGACGGGAACCATTCGGCCGCGGTCGCGGCCCAGGTCTGCTGCAGGGTCTGCGGGTACGCTCCGGCGGTCCGGAAGACCGCCCACGTGCCGGCCGGCGCCGCGATGCTGTCCAGGTCCTCGGGCACCGTGGTGTCGCCGGTGACGGCGACCCCGTGCAGGTAGGTCAGCTCGGTGCCCTCGACGGCGTCGGGAGCGACGTCGTCGGTGACCTGGAGCAGACCGGCCGGCTCGGTGTCACCGAGTTCCTTGAGCCGCTGGTGCTCCTCGGCCGGCAGGCCGGTGACGTGCCGCTGGACGTGCGGGTTGACGCCGTGGTGGATGAGCGGAACCCGGGCGGCGTGTCCGATGAGCCGGAACGCGGGGCGCTCGACGATGCGGGTGTCCATGGGGACGCTCCCTTCGACGGTCAGGCGGAACCTGAGCTGTGGCTGGGTACGAAGGGGGCCTCCGTCACGGCGTACCTCACCGGGGCCGACACCGTGGACGGCCCGGAACGCGCGTCCGAACGCCTCCGTGGAGCCGTACCCGTACCGCACCGCGATGCCGAGCAGGTCGTCCTCGCCGCGGACGACGTCGGCTGCGGCGACGGTCATCCGCCGCCGGCGCACGTACTCCGACAGCGGCATGCCGGCCAGTGAGGAGAACATCCGACGCAGGTGGTACTCGGTCGTGCCGAGTGCCCGAGCCGCCCCGGTGACGTCGAGTTCCTCGGTGAGGTGCTCCTCGACGAGATCGACGAGCCGGTTGAGTGCCGAGATCATGGGACCCCCCTTCGAGATCCAGCCTGGCCCGTCCGCCCAGCCAGTGCCCGATCGTTCTGGCCCGATCCGATCACGCGGGGAGCGGGTGGCGAGGCTCGACGCACCGGCACCCGAGGCGACCCACGTCGCAGTCAGTGCAGCGCGACGCGCTGCGCCACCGGTTCCAGGTACACCGGGAGGTGGTCACCGGCCTGCGCGACGAACATGGCCACCTCGTACGCCATGTCGCCGACCTCCGCGTCGCCGTCGATGCCGACGGCCAGGACGGCCCCGTTGCCGGTGGTGGCATGGAACAGGAACGCCCGCGACATCTGCACCACGACCTGGTGCAGCTCGCCGTCACCACAGACCCGTGCGGCGGCCAGGCCCAGCGCCTGAAGCCCGCAGACCATGCTGGACAGTTGGCCGGCGAGTTCGTCGTCGATGCCCCGGGAGGCGCCCAGCAGGAGCCCGTCCGGGGAGAGCACCACCGCGAACTGGGCACCCGGCACGCGGTCGACGATGTTGTCGAGCGCGCGGCCGAGGTTGTCGGCGGTGGCCACCGCAGAAGTCATGGCAGGTCCTCTCGTTTACGGAACCGGTGATCCGGACCGGTCCCCGTGGCTCAGTTCACGGCCCGTCGGGACCACGGCTGTCCGTTCGTGGTGTACGACGGTTCGGCCAGGATGGTTCGAAGCAGGGCCAACAGGTCGGTGCGGTTGGCGCAGTCGAGCCGCGAACGCATCCGGGCCACGTGGTGCTCCACAGTCTTGGCCGAGATGAACAACCGGTCCCCGATCTCCCGGTAGGTGAGACCGGCGACCACCAGCTCGGCCACCTCCCGCTCCCGGTCGCTGAGCCGGTGCGAGACGGTACCGGCTGCCGGTTTGCGGTCCTCGGCGGCGGACCGACCCTGCAGCGCCCGGGCGCAGTCCAGCAACGTCGTCATCGCCCGCCGATCCGCGGTCCGGATGGCGGCCTGGCCAGCCAGCCGGGCACCGTCCCAGCACAGGCCGGTGTCGTGCAGGCCCCGGGCGGCCGCCTCGACCCGGACCGGGTCGACGGTGCCGCGCAGCGCCTCCAGCCAGCACTCGGCCGCGGCAGCCACCACGGCGGCGTACCGGCTGTGGCCGGCGGCGGCCACCAGGGCGGTCACGTGCCCGTCGGCTGCGGCCGGATCGTCGGTGAGGATCGCCGCGTGCAGTCCGCTCCAGTGCAGCGGGGTACGCCACAGGGGCGGGTCGGCCAGCCGGCCGAGCAGCTCGTGGGCGTCGCGCAGGTAGGGCTGCAGGCGGCCCAGGTCACCGAGCCGGGCACCGGCGATGGCCAGCTCGCCCAACGGCAGCAGGGTGAACAGGTCCACCGGGTGGCGGACCACCGCCTCCAACGCGGGCACCCATTCGCGCTGCAACGCGCCGAGGTCGCTGACGCGCCGGGCGATACCCATGGTCAGCCCGGCGGCGAAGAGCAGGTCGCGGGGTCCGAGCGCGACGCCGGCGCTCGCCTCGGCGAGCTGCTCGCTCGCCGCGGCGATCCGCCCCCGCGTCATCAGGATCCAGGCACGCAGCAGCCGGTGCCGGCCGGTCAGCAGCGGCCCACCGATACCGCTGGTCAGGGCCCGGTCCAGGACCCGTTCGGCGATGTCCAGTTCGCCGCAGTGCACGGCCGTCAGCGCCGCCAGCGCGGCGGGGCTGTCCGGCAGCAGCACCGCCCGCCCGTCCGGTTCCAGCAGGGCCGCCGCCTGCACCAGAGTGGACAGGGCCGCCGACGGGGTGCCGTGCACGCTCTCGCGTACCCCGTCGGCCATCAGCCGGGCGGCACCGGCCGGCAACGTCGGCGGACCGTCCGCGACGGGTTCGGGGTGCCCGGCCGGTCGGCCGGTGGCGAGGGCGCCGACGGTCGCGAAGGCGTGGGCGCTGCCCCCGCCGGACCAGCGGTACAACTCCACGCTGCGGTCGGTCTGTCCACGGTGGGCGAGGGCGGTGGCGGCGACCAGCGCGGCCTCCGCCCGGCCGTCCGGCGCCCCCGTGGTGAGCAGCCGGTCGGCCAACCGCAACGCCAGGTCGAGGTCACCGGCCAGAGCGGCGGCGACCGCCTGCCGGACGGCGGTGGGTCGACCGGCGGCACCGGCCGCGGCGAACAGGCGCGCAGCCAGCGCCGGCTCGCCGCCGAGGGCTTCCTCCGCCGCCGCCTCCAGGGTGCCGGCCGGGCAGTCACCGGCGACACCGGCTGCCAGCAGCGAACGCACCAGCGGCAACACCGGTGCGCCCCGGTTGAACGCGAGTTCGCTGAGCAGGTGCCAGACGGCGGTACGGTCGGCGGCCGGGCTCAGCACGGTCACCGCCCGGCGCACCAGCGGAGTGGGTCGGCCGTCGGCGCCGACCAGGCCCGCAGCCCGGGCCTCGGCGACGAGGTCGTCGATCTCCGCCGGTTCGCGGTTCAGCAGCGGGCGCAGTGCCTCCGCGGGCAGCGGAACGCCGGCGGCCAGCGCGATCAGCAGCCGCCGCACGTCGGCGGGCAGCTGTTCCAGGTCGGGACCGAGATGCAGCACCACCTGGCGGGGCAGGTCGCTCGGTACACCGACCGTCTCCTGCTCGCGCAGCCCGTCGGTCAGCCATGCCACGTGCCGGGGCACCCCGCCGGTCTGGCTGTGCACGTAGTCGACCAGGTCGGCGCGGCGGCCGAGGCGGGGCACGGCGGCGAGGTACGCGGCGGTGCGAGCCCGGGTGAACGGGGTGAGCAGGAGCTGGCGTCCCTCGCGGCGCAGCGTGTCGGTCAGCTCGGTCAGGGCCGCCGGTCGCGGCCAGGGGCGGTAGCTGATCGCTATGCGGTGTCGACGGTCGGCCACCAGTCGCCGCAGCGTGCGCAGTCGGGCCTCGTCGAGCAGGTGCGCGTCGTCGATCAGCAGCACCGTGTCGGGGGCGTACGCGTCGTCGGTGGCCGGCACCTCGGTGTGCACGGCGACACCGGCCCGGGCGTACCGGATGGCCACCTCCTGAAGGTAGGTGGTGCGGCCGTGGCCGCCCGGTCCGGTCACCCCGAGGGCGAGCGGTGCCGCCGGCTCCGCGGTGATCGCGTCGAGCAGGTCGGTCGCGTCGGCGGCGAGGACCAGCGGGCTGTCCGCCACGGCGCTCGGCATCATTGCGGTCATCCTTCGTGCCCCGGGCTGCGTACCAGCTTCCGGCGGGATCGCTTCGGCAGGTCCAGGGGCGGGTAGCGGATCGGCGGGCGGGGCGGCGGCTCGTCGGACGGAGTCAGGTCGTCGGCCGGGAGCAGGCCGGCGGTGCGCGCCGTCGAACCGACGGAGGCGGCTGCGACGGTGGCGGGGGTGCCGACGGTCGCGGGTGGACCGGCCGGTGGCGGCGGGCCGGCCGGCAGCGGGCGTGGGGACAGGATCCGGGTGCCGGCGGCGGCCGCGCCGGCCGCGGCGGTGTGCTGTGGGTCGGGCGCGGTCTCCACCGGAAAGCCGGCGGTGGCGAGCAGTTCGGCGACCAGCGGCACGCGGCTGGCACCGCCGGCCAGCAGCACGCCGTCGAGTTGCGCGGGTGTCAGGTCGGCGGCGCGGACGGCCTGCGCCAGCAGTTCCACTGTGGCCCGAACGGCCGGCCGGATCAGTTCCTCGAACTCCAGTCTGGTCACCGGCGCGCGGACGGTCCCGGCCGGCAGTGCCAACGCCACGTCGGTCTGCGACCCGACGGTCAGCTCCCGTTTGGCACGTTCGCACTCGACGGGCAGCTGCCGCAGGGCGGCACGGGCACCGGGTCCGGCGGCGGCCAGGTCCCGGGCGAGCACGGACCGTACGTGCGCGGCCAGCGCCTCGTCGAAGTCGGTGCCGCCGAGCCGGGAAAGCGTCGCGGGGACGCCGACGGTCTCGTACCGGTCCCGGTCGTTGCGTCGGACCAGCGCGGTCTCGAAGGTGCCGCCGCCGAGCGCGTACACGGCGGCGACTGCACCGGCGAAGCCCCGGACGGCGTGTCCCTCCGCCACGGTGACCGTGCGGGGCAGCAGCGTCACCGCACCCAGGCCGTAGTCCCACAGAGCGTGGTGCAGCAGATCGCGACGGTACCGACCCCAGGACGCAGGGTGGCTCAGCACGATCATCTCGGCCGGCGCGCCCCGGGCACCGTGCACCTGGTCGACCACGTGCGCGGCGAGCAGCGCGACGAGCGTCTCCGGCCGGTACCGCTCGCCGGCGAGCAGCAGCGGCACATCGTCGCCGACCCGGCTCAGCACTCCCCGGGCGGTACGCTCCGGCCCGTCGCCCTCACCGAGGGTGAAGGTCCCGTCGGTGGACAGCAGCAGCGTCGACGGCAGTGGGCCCGGCCCGGGGTGCAGGGCGACCGGCTCCGGGTGACCCCAGTGCCCGTCACGGTGGCGGGCGACCGCGGCGACGGTGCTGGTGTTGCCGATGTCGATCCCGAGCACGTAGGCCATCTGCTTTCTTCCTTGACCGCGTCGGCCGTGGGGGCGGGCCGGACAGGCCCGCCGATGCGGGCCGCCCCGGGGGAACCCCGTGGGCTCCTACGTTCGTACCAGAGATCACTCCGGCATCAGGAGCCCCAACTTCGGCGGGCGCCGGTCCCCCACTCCCCCTAACGTACGAGAGTCCCGTCGCCCCTAATCGAACGGGTCGGATTGCGGGATCGTCCCCGATGCCCGGTCCCGGGCACCGCCCGTAGCGTCGTCGGCGATCACCGGTCGTTGACGTTTCGCCGAGGAGTGAACCCCCACCATGGACCAGACCCTGCACGACTTCGTGCTCAACCTGCTGACCGACGCGGACGCCCGGTCGGCGTTCGACCTCGACCCGGAGGGCGCGCTGCGGGCCGCCGGCCTCGGCGACATCACCGCCGCCGACGTCCAGGACGTGGTGCCGCTGGTGGTGGACTACGCCCCGGTGCAGGGGCTGGCCCCGGTCGCCCCGGTCACCGGACAGCTCGGCCTCGATCCGCTGGTGGGTGACGCCACCGACGCGATCAGCCAGTTGCAGACCGTGGCCCAGCAGATCAGCGTCGGCAGCTCCCACTCCGGGGTGGACGTCAAGGCCGGGGTGCTCGGCACCATCGCCGTCGACCCGTCGACGGTGACCGCGGGGGCGAGTGTCTTCCCGGGTGTCGGCGTCGGCGTGACCCCCACCGGGGTCGGTGTGGACCTGTCCGGGGTGCACGACGTGGCCGACACCCTCGACGCGGACGTGGTTGCCCCGATCGATCGCGTCACCGAGCCGGCACTCGGTGACGTCACCGGCACGGTGGGTGACCTCGCGTCGGCGGTGCACGGCACCGGCTCCGGGCTGCTGGACACCACGTCGGGTCTGCTTCCCGGCACCACCAGTCAGGTCGGCGACCTGGTCGGCTCGCTCGGTGTCGACGACACCCTCGGCGAGCTGGGCCTGACCGGCGACACCCGTGGTGTGGCGCCGTCGCTGGATCTCGATTCCACTGTGGGCGGTGTGACCGGGCAGGTCGACGGCCTGTTGGGCGGGGTGACCGGCAACGTCACCGGCGGCACGAAGGGGCTGCTGGACGGCGGCGTCAGCGGCTCGGTGAGCGGGGACACGGCAACCCACGGCGAGGCCTCCACCTCGACCGGTGGGGTGCTGGGCCTCACCGACGGTCTCCTCTGACACCCGCCGGCGGGTGGGGTCGGCACCGGCCGGTGTCGACCCCACCCGCCGCCTCGCACTTGATAATTGCGCCGAATTCAGCACACTTGGTGCGGTGATGGCGGGAATCTGGCTCGACGCGCTCGACGACATCGCCCGCACGTGCCAGGAACACGGTCGGGGCGACCTGCTTCAGGCGGTTCGCCTCAAGCGCGCCCACCTGCTCGATCCGACGTTGACCGTGCTCGTCGTCGGCGAGCCGAACCAGGGAAAGAGCCAGCTGGTCAACGCGATCGTCAACGCGCCGGTCTGCCCGGTCGGTGACGGAACCACCACCGTCCTGCCGACGGTGCTGCGGCACGCCGAGGTCGCCTCGGCGACGGTGGTGCAGACGCCGCTGTCGAGGCCGGGAACGCCGCCGGCCGCCGATCCGCCGGCCGTGCGACGAACACCGGTGCCGACCGACCAGATCGCCGCGGGAGTCGGTGGCAGCACCGGTCGGCTGCCCGGCGGCGGTCCCGCGTACATCGAGATCGGCCTGCCCCGGGCGTTGCTCGGCGCCGGCGTGGTGCTCGTCGACATGCCGGGCGGCGGTGACGTCGCCGCCGTGGGTGCCGGCACCCCGGTCGCCGCCCTGGCCCGCGCGGACACCGTGCTGCTGGTCACCGACTCCACTCGGGACCTGTCGGTGAACGAGCTGAACATGCTGCTGCACCTCACCAGGTCGCACTCCAATGTGGCCGTGGTGCAGACCAAGACGGACCTGGTGCCGGACTGGCGGGCCGTGGCCGACCGCAACCGGCGGCACCTGGCCGACGCCGGGGTGCAGGTCCCGTTGATCCCGGTGTCCGCCGCGCTGCGCCTGCACGCCGCCGCCACCGACGACCACGCGCTCAACGCGGAGTCCGGCTTCCCGGCGCTGATCGCCCTGCTCCGGCGGCATCTGGCCGCCAAGCCCGACACCCTGGCCCGAGCCGCCGTGGTGCTGACCGCGCGTACCGTGGTGGAGCAGCTCGCCGCGCCGCTGCGGGCGGAACTGACCGACCAGCGCTCGGCCGAGGAGTCCGCACCGATGGCCCGGCTGCACGCGGCGCAGCGGGAGGTCGACGAGCTGCGCCGGTGTGCCACCCGGTGGCAGAACACGCTGACCGACGAGATGGCCGATCTGATCTCCGACGTCGAGCACGACCTGCGCGAGCGCACCCGGCAGATCCTGCGGATGGTCGACGAGGCGTTCGAGACCGCCGACCCGCTGGTGGCGTGGGACGCCGTCGCGCAGTGGCTGGAACAGAGCCTCGTCGAGGCGGCCACGGCGAACCGGCGGTGGCTGGTCCAGCGGTGCGACTGGATCGCCCGACGGGTCGCCGAGTCGTTCGCCCGGTACGGGCACGGCTCGCTGCCGCCGTGGCCGCTGACCGCCTCGGTGGAGTACGGCGCTGCGGTGCCGGAACTGGAACGCCCCACCGTCGACCGGTTCACCGTCGGCCAGAAGGTGTTCACCGGCATGAAGGGCTCCTACGGCGGTTTGCTGATGTTCGGCTTGGCGCTGACGCTCGCCGGCCTGCCGATGATCAACCCGATCTCGATCGGCGCCGGTGCCCTGTTCGGTGGCAAGAGCATCCGCGACGAGGGCAAGCAGCTGCTGCGTCGCCGGCAGGCCACGGTCAAGGCGGCGGTCCAGCGGCACGTCGACGACTTCTTCATCCAGGTCAGCAAGGACAGCCGGGACGCGGCCCGCCGGGCGCAACGGGTGCTGCGGGACCACTTCGCCGCGCTCACCGACGAGTTGCAGACCGCCATCATCGAGTCGCTGCGCAGCGCCAAGGAGGCGGCCGACACCGACGCGGCGGTTCGGGAACGACGGCAACGCGAGATCCAGCAGCGGATGATCCGCCTGGCCGAGCTGTACGAGCAGGCGCAGCAGGTCACCGCCGCCCGCCCGGCGTCACTGGCATGACCGGCGCGCGGCTGGACGCGGTGGTCCGGGATCTGCTGCACCGGGTGCTGCACGGCTACCGCGACAACCCCCGCGCCACCGAGTTGCTGCGGCACCAACTGGCCCGCTACGACCAGCCGCTGCGGGTCGCCGTCGTCGGTGGCTGGCGCAGCGGAAAGTCGACGCTGCTCAACGCCCTGATGGGTGAGGAGGTGGCCCCGGTCGACGGGAGCGCCTTCACCTGGTACGAGGACGGGCCGCAGCCGGACGCCACCGGATACTCCACGAGTCACCCGCCGCAGCGGCTGGCAGTGCTGCGCTCCGGCACCGGGATGCGGGTCGACCTCACCGGTTGGCGGGCCGGAGAGCTGCGCGACATCGTGGTGCGGTGGCCGGCACGCTCGTTGCGGCAGGTTACCCTGCTGGACACCCCGGCGATCGGCGCGACCGACGAGCCGACCGCGGATCCGGTGCTGACCCGGGTGCTGCGGGAGGCCGACGCGCTGCTGTACCTGTCCCGCGACGCCAGGGGCGCCGACCTGCGGATCCTGGCGGAGACCCGGGAGGGCGTCGTGGGGCAGGCGGCACCGGTTCACACGATCATGGTCTTGTCCCGGGTGGACGAGTCCGGTGGTGGTCGGGTCGACGCGCTGCTCGGTGCCCGTCAGCTCGCCCGGCGGGCACTGCGGGACCCGCACGTGGACGCGCTGTGCCTGACGGTGGTGCCGTGCAGCGGATTGCTCGGCCTGGCCGGTCGAGTACTCGGCGAGACCGACTTCGCCGCGCTGGCGACCCTGTCCCGGATGCCGCGTGCCGAGCTTGAGCCGTACCTCCTCTCCGCCGAGCGGTTCGCCCGCGGCGAGCCACCGGCCGGGTTGGACGCGGCCACCCGTGGCGCGTTGCTGGAGCGACTCGGTGTGGTCGGGATCCGCCTGGCGACCACCCTCGTCCGCACCGGCTGCGACAACCGGGTGGCCCTGGCCGCCGAGCTGGTCCGGCGCAGCGGCCTCGGCGAGCTACGCGAGTCCCTCAACCGCCTCTTCGTCGACCGCCGGCACGTGCTCAAGGCCCGGTCGGCGCTGACCGCGGTGGAGGCGCTGCTGCGCGACGAACCCGGTCCGGCCACCGGCGACCTGCTCACCGCGCTGGAGCAGCTGCTCGCCGGTGCGCACGAGTTCGCCGAGTCGCGGCTGCTGGCGGCGCTGCGCGACGGCCGGCTCGGCCTCGACACCGAGTTGGCCGCCGAGGCACGGCGACTGGTCGGTGGGGACGGTGACGACCCGGCGGCCCGGCTCGGCATCGCCCCCGAGGCGACGCTGGCGTGGTTGTGGGAGACCGCCGCCGAGGCGCGCTGGCGGTGGCGGGAACGGGCTGAGGACCCCGGACTCCCGTTGCCGCAGCGCCGCGGCGCGCGGGTGGTGGCCCGCAGCTGCGAGGGCCTGCTCGCCGACCTGGCCGCCGCCCACGCCCGCTAGGGCCGGTGTCCACGAACGTTCCCGGACCGCGCCGGGCGAAGACGACGACCGGCCGCGCCGAGACTGGTACCCGGTCAGGCGGGCCGGGCGGGACCGTGCAGGCCGACCAGGCCGGGCACGGCGGCGCGGCCGAGTTCGCCGCCGGTGACCGGATCCTGCCAGCACACCGCCGCCCGCTGGCCCAGGTAGAGACGGGTACCGTCGGCGCTGAGCACGAGGCCGCCGACCGGGTCGGCGGTCGCCCGCTCCGCGGTGACGGCGAGACCGGTCAGGTCGACGGTCCGCACGGCGGTGCCGGCGCCGAGGAACAGCCGCTCGGTGGAGGCCGCCGCGTACGCCGGAGCACCGCCGGCGGCGAGGGCTGCGACACGGCGTACGGTCAGCTCCTCGGTGGAGATCTCCGCGACGGCGCCGGAGCCGACGTCGGCGACGTAGAGCCGGCCGCCGTCGGGGGTGATCGCCATGGTGTGGCCGTCGGCGCCGCCCTCCCCGAACGGGTGCGGCAGGTCCACGCAGTACGCCCACCGCTGTTCCAGGTGCAGCGTGTGAACGAAGGCGTGCACGTCGCGGCCCGGCCGGCCGCTGATCCGGTCCCGGGTGTGCTGGTGGTCGGGCTGGTGGGTGTAGAGCGTGTAGAGCACGGTGCGGTTCGGGGCCAGCACCGCCTGCCGTCCGTCGCCGCGCATCTCCTCCTCCGCGCCCGGCGGAACCGCCGTCTTGGCGCGGGTGAGCAGCGGCCCGGCGACGCCGGTGGCGAGGTCGACCAGACGTACCCGGTAGCGGTCCGGTGCGGCCGGCGGCAACCATTCGAGCACGAACAGTCCGGCCAGGTCGTGGGTGAACGCCTCCGGTACGACGGTGCCCGGTAGCCGCAGCCGTTGCCGCACCCCGGCGGCGTCGGCGATCAACACGAGTGTCTGGTCGCGCCCGGCGGGACGGTCCCCGGTGGCGCTGAGGTGTTCGGTGGTCAGCGCCAGCCGGGTGCCGTCGGTGGTGGTGGTCTGCGGCACCCACCGGCCCGGCAGCCGTACCCGCTCGGAGGCGTTGCCCCGGCCGGCGTCGACGCGCCACAGGAGGGTGTCGGCTCCGTCGGCCACGGCGGTCCACACCAGCCGCCCGGCGGCGGTGGCCACCCCGGTGCCGATCGACTGCCGGTCGGTGCCCCGCAACACGGTCAGGCCGCCGTCGAGGGTGACGAGCAGGCGGTCCGGTAGCGGGTCGGCGGCGGCCGGGGTCGAGTCGCAGCCGACCAGGGTGGCGGCTCCGACCCCGGCCAGGGTGGTCAGCAGGGTACGCCGCGAGATCGTCGTGTTCGCCATCATGACCCGGTGACACCGCCGGAGCGGCCCGGGTTCCCCCTCGACCCGATGGAACCCGTTCGGCCTGGGCGGTGTCAGTAGTGGTGATCCCACCGGAGGTTGCCCTGGACGACGAGCAGTTCGTCACCCGCGCGCAGGCAGGTGACCTGGCGGCGTACGAGTCCCTGGTCGCCCGGCACACCGCGGCCGCGTACCGCACCGCGGTGCTGCTCGGCGCGGGCTCCGACGCCGAGGACGTCATCCAGGAGGCGTTCGTGAAGGGGTACCGCAAGCTCGACCGCTATCGCGGCGAATCGTCGTTCCGCTCCTGGCTGCTGGCGATCGTGGCCAACGAGACGCGCAACCTGCACCGCACCCGGCAGCGGCGCGACGGGCTGGTGCTGCGCGCGGCGCGGGTGGCACCGGGCTCGGAAATCGTCGAGGACGGCGCCGTCGGCGCGGTCCTCGCCGGGGAGCGCCGGGCCGCCCTCGTGCGGGCCCTGCGGACGCTGCCGCCCCGGGACCGGGAGGTGATCGTCTGCCGCTTCCTGCTGGACCTGACCGAGGACGAGACGGTCACCATGCTGGGTTGGCCCCGGGGAACGGTGAAGTCGCGTACCTCGCGGGCGCTGGTGAAACTGCGCGGTCTGCTCGCCGTCGAGGAGGTCAGCCGTGGATGACCTGGAGCGGGAGCTGCGTGACCTGTCCGCCTGGTTGGCGACCCCCGAGCCACCGGACGTCACGGCCCGGGTCCGTGCCCGGTTGGCCGCCGCGCCGCCCGCCGGCCGCGACACCGGCCGACGACGTTGGCGGTACGTGCTGGCGGCGGCCCTGGCCGCGCTGCTGGTGGCGGCGTTGCCGCCGGGACGGGCCGCGCTCGCCGACGCGATGGCGGGCCTGTTGCGCTTCGCCGGGGTCACCATCAGCGCCTCCCCGGTCGGGGCGCCGCCGTCGGGCGTCCCGTCGCCGCCGCCGGGGCAGCGCTCCGCCACCCTCGACGAGGCACGGCGGCTGGTGCGCTTCCCGATCCGGACGCCGACCGTGCTGGGCCCACCCGAGCAGGTCCTGCTGGCCGACCCGGACGACACCGGCGGGCACCGGGTGGCGAGCCTGCTCTACCGGGCCGGCACCCTCCGCCTGGACATCTTCGACGGCCGCCTCGATCCGGTCTTCGTCAAGCAGGCCGGCGGGTCGGACGCCGAGTGGACGCAGGTGGGTGCGGCCCAGGCGATCTGGATCGGCGGACCGCACCCGATCTCCTACGTCGACCGCGACGGGGTTGTCCGCCAGGCGAGCGGCCGCCTCGCCGCCGCGACCCTGATCTGGGAGGACGCCGGGGTGACGTATCGGTTGGAAGGCGACCTGACCTTGGCGGAGGCGGTCGCGATCGCCACCACACTCCAGTGACGCGGTACCCGCCGGTTTTCCGCGTTTCGTCACGGTCATCCGATGCCGATGACGCTTTCGCCGAATTGCGGATGTAAGCGTGATCAACCAATCTGCTCCGCGCTTCCCCGGCTGGCTCGCCCGCTGCGGTCCGGTATCACCTTCGTAACGGGCCGACAACGATTCCCTCCCGCGGACCGGGTGACGGCGGCGGAACTCCTACCGGGATTTTTCCGGGACCAGGACGGCAGCGTCCAGGCCGCCGCAGCGGCGCGGAGGACCGCTCGGTTCAGCTACCGGACGATTCCGACCCCAATGCGGGGCAGCGCTTGTTAGCGCGAACACGCTGTCACACAGAGCCACGGTCGTGGCGGCCCTGCTACCGCCGTCGGCAAGACCGACTGACCAGGGAGGTCGCCACCTCAGGCCCTAGGTCACGGAAGTTTCGGAAACGTGTGTTGTTTTTTTCGGACAAGTCTGCGACCGTTTTGGCCGTCGGTGGCCTGGGTCACTCCGAGGTTGATCGCGATGCGACCGCGAGTCGAGCCCGGACCAGCGCCTGTCGACGAGAGACAACCCTTCGGCGTCGCCGTGGTGCATGTTCCGGCCAGCGGCTCGCCCCAGGGATGTTTCAGGTGGGCGACTCGGTAGAGAGGGAGATTGATGAGGGCGAAAAAACTACTGGCTGTGTCGGTAGCCCTGGCAACCGGCGTCCTGGCGACGGCGGCCTGCGGCGGTGGCGACTCGGAGGGCCGCAACAGTGACGGCTCGGTCACGATGAGCTTCTGGCACAACGCCAGCACCGGCCCGGGCAAGGCCTTCTGGGAGAAGACCGTCGCCGACTTCGAGGCCGCGAACCAGAACGTGAAGATCGAGATCCAGTCGATCCAGAACGAGGACCTGGACGGCAAGCTGCAGACCGCGCTCAACTCCGGCGACGCACCGGACGTGTTCATGCAGCGCGGCGGCGGCAAGATGGCCGCGATGGTCAAGGCCGGCCAGCTGATGGACATCACCGACTCGATCACCGACGACACCAAGAAGGTGATCTCCGAGGGATCGTTCACCGCGCAGACGATCGAGGGCAAGGTCTACGCCATGCCCGTGGCGGTACTGCCCGGCGGCTTCTTCTACAGCAAGGACCTGTTCGCCAAGGCGGGCATCGCCCAGCCGCCGGCCACCCTCACCGAGCTTCAGGACGCCGTGGCCAAGCTGAAGGCGGCAGACGTCCAGCCGATCGCGCTCGGCGCCAAGGACGCCTGGCCGGCCGCCTTCTACTACTACTTCTTCGCGCTGCGGGAGTGCAGCTCGGAGACCATCACCCAGGCCGGTCAGACGATGACCTTCGACGACCCCTGCTGGCTCAAGGCCGGCCAGGACGTGCAGAACTTCGCCGCGACCGAGCCGTTCAACAGCGGCTTCCTGACCACCTCGGCCCAGCAGGGTGCCGGCAGCTCCGCCGGTCTGCTCGCCAACAAGAAGGCGGCGATGGAACTCATGGGCGCCTGGAACCCCGGCGTCATCGCCTCCCTGACCCCCGACCAGAAGCCGCTGCCCGACCTGGGCTGGTTCCCCTTCCCCAGCATCGAGGGCGGTGCCGGTCAGCCCGGCGCGATCCTCGGTGGTGTCGACGGCTACTCCTGCTCGGCACAGGCCCCCAAGGCCGAGTGCACCGCCTTCCTGAACTACATCGCGAAGACCGAGGTGCAGAAGGCCTACTACGAGGCGTTCAACGCGCCGCCGGTGAACAGCGAGGCGCAGGCCGCGGTCACCGAGCCGCACCTGCAGTCCATCCTCGCCGCCTACAACCAGGCGCCGTTCGTCTCGCAGTGGCTCGACACGGTCTACGGGCAGAACGTCGGCAACGCGCTGAACACCGCCGTGGTGAACATGCTGGCCGGTAAGGGGGACCCGCAGAGCATCGTCAACGCGGTCAAGGACGCCGCCAAGAGGGCACAGTAGTCCAACCGCCATGTCTGAAACGCAACACGAGAGCGTACGGCTCGCGCCGGACCCGACACCGGGTCTGACGAAGGTCGGGGGTGACACGCCGGTCGTGTCGCCCCCGGCCCGGCGCCGCCGGCGCAAGGGCATCGGCTGGGCCGCCCGGCTGGAAATCGCACTGATGACGGGGCCGACACTCATCGTGTTCCTGTCCTTCGTCATCCTTCCCGTGGCCATGGCCGCCTACTACGGCTTCTTCAGCTGGCAGGGGTACGGGCCCGCTGAGGACTTCGTCGGCCTCCGCAACTACCTGCTGATCTTCGAAGACAGCACCTTCATCGACGCCCTGCGGCACAACGGCATCATCGTGGTGCTGTCACTGCTGCTGCAGGGGCCGGCGGCCATCCTGCTCGCCCTGCTGCTGAACCGGCAGATGCGCGGGCAGACGCTGATCCGGGTGCTGGTCTTCATCCCGTACGTGATCGCCGAAGTGGTGGTCGGCACCGGCTGGAGCCTGATGCTGCACGGGGAGGGCGTGGTCAACGCCGTCCTCGGCAAGATCGGGCTCGGCTGGCTCCAGAACGACTGGCTGGCCGATCCGAAGATCGCGATCTGGACGCTGATGGGCATCCTCACCTGGAAGTACATCGGCTTCGCCGTCATCCTCTTCCTCGCCGGCCTCCAGGGCATCCCGGAGGAACTGACGGAGGCCGCGGCGATCGACGGCGCGTCGTACTGGCAGATCCAGCGGCGCATCACGCTGCCGCTGCTCGGGCCGACGATCCGCATCTGGGCCTTCCTGTCGATGATCGGCGCCCTGCAACTGTTCGACCTGGTCTACATCATCTGGGGCCAGTACGTGGCGGCGACCGCCGGGACGTCGACGATGGCCACCTACATGGTGGCCAACGGACGGAACGCCGGAGAGTACGGGTACGGCAACGCGGTCGCCGTGGTGCTGTTCTTCATCTCGCTCTTCGCCGCCCTGCTCTACCAGCGGTTCATCCTGCGCCGGGACACCGAGGGCGCGATCACCGGAGGGAGGCGCTGATGGCCGTGACCGCCGTAGCCGGACGCAGGGCACCGCGCAGGTCATCCCGGTCGAAGAAGCCGTTCAGCTGGACGGACCCGTCGGTGTACTTCGTCGCACTGCTGCTCATCGCGACGATGCTGGCCCCGGTCGTCTACATCATCCTGGGCGGCTTCCGGACCAACGCGGAGATCACCACCGACCCGGCCGGACTGCCCACCACCTGGCAGACCCAGAACTACCTAGACGTGCTGACCGGCAGCACCTTCTGGCAGCAGGTCGCCAACTCCACCATCGTGGCCCTGGCCACCACGGCCGGGGTGGTCACGCTCGGTCTGATGACCAGCTTCATCATCGCGCGTTACCGATTCTGGGGGCGGGGGGCGATGTACGCGCTGTTCGCCGCCGGTCTGATGTTCCCGCTGACCGTGGCGATCACCCCGCTGTACATCCTGGTCAAGACGCTCGGGTTGATGAACACGCTGCCGGGGGTGATCCTGCCGCAGATCGGTTTCGGCATCCCGCTGACCATCATCATCCTGGTCCCGTTCGTACGGGCGATCCCCGACGAGATCCAGGAGGCCGCCTCGATCGACGGTTGCAGCCGACTCGGCTTCTTCTGGCGGATGGTGCTCCCGCTGGCCATGCCGGGCGTCATCACCGTGGCCATCCTGACCTTCATCCAGAGCTGGAACGGCTACCTGCTGCCGCTGTTCATCCTGAACCGGGAGGAGACCTTCACGCTGCCCCTCGGCGTGCAGGCCTTCGCCTCGGAGTACTCGGTCGACACGGCGAAGGTCCTGGCGTTCACCTCCCTGTCGATGATCCCGGCACTGGTGTTCTTCAGTCTGTTCCAACGCCGGATCGTCGGCGGACTGACCGGAGCCGTGAAGGGCTGATCCGTCAGCGGACGCGGCAACAACTCCTCGGCGCGCCCGGCCGCCCCGGTCCGGACTCAGGTCTGACCGAGGCGAGCCGGGCGTGTCGGGTGCGTCCGGTGCGCTCGTGGGTCAGGCTGCGCCACCGGTGCGGCGCCTGCTACACCCGGCCCTGCAGGACCGTGCCCATCCGCAACGCGACCTCCTTGCGCCGGTCCGAGTCACCGATGTCGGCCTTGATGCCGCAGAATTCCCCGCCGCCGCACGGGAACCACAGCTCGCCGTGAGTGTCGTCGTAGACCGCACCCTCGGCCGATCCGCTCACCGGCTCCCCGATCTCGGCCACCGCCTCGTACTCGTCCTTGGACAGCACCGACGCGTGGAGCGCCTGCCCGCCCGAGGTCGCCGTCCAGACGCAACCGCCGAGCTGGTAGTCGTGCTGGCCACCGTCGTGGGCCCCGATCGCGTCCGCGACCTCGTCGGTGGTGAGGCGTTCACACTCGTCGCCCTCCGGCTCGGTCAGAGAGCCTGCCGCATCGTCGGCGGTCCGGGCGTCGCCCGGCTTGTCCCCCGGCGTCGAAGAACCTGTGCCCGCCTCACCCCCGCACGCCACGAGCGTGGCGAGCGCCGCACCGACGATCGCGGCCTTTACCAGCCTGCTGAGGATCTCCATAGGTCATCCCTCCGACGCGGCACCGCCTGCCGCCGATGACCCCACTCCAGCACGGCCAGCCGAAACTTGAATCGGTAGATTCCCCCGGCTTTGCCGCCCTTGTTCAGCTGCCGGCCGAGCCGTACACCCGGGTGGGCGTCGACTGAGGTCACCGCCGCAGCCAGCCGATCGCGGCCCGGCCAACGCCCTGCGCCCCTGGTGGGGACGCCGACGGCTGGCCGTGGTTTCAGTGCTGGACGAGCCCGCCGACCGGGACCGGCGGGACGTGTCCGGTGGCCGGACGGGTCCGCGCCAGGGCGAGACCGACGTCCACGAGGGAGGATCGGCGCAGGCGGACCACATCCGGCACGGCAGTCCAGACCGATCCGGCGGTTGCGCCGTTCAGCTCCGGCCGGAGAAGTCCACCCGTGATGCGGACCTGGTAGAAGACGCCCACATTCTGGTGCTCGCGTCCTGACTGTGCCTCGGCGGCGGGGATCACCCGGGAGTCCACCCCCAGCAGGCGTTCGATCATCCCGTCGCAGCCGGTCTCCTCGGCAACCTCCCGAAGCACCGCGTCGAACGGATCCTCCGCATGCTCGACCCGGCCGCCCGGAAGAGACCAGGTCGTCTCGCCCGACGACCCCACACATCGGACGAGCAACACCCGCTCGGCGTCGATGCACACGGCGTAGGCGGCCAGCCGGAAACTCATCCCGGCCGTGGCCCCCGTGCGCGACCCCGTGACCCCGACCACGCCACCACGCTGCTCATACGCTGGCGAGCAGGGCGTCGAGCGGCTGAGGCACGGTGTCCCGGCTGACAGCGGCCTGGACGAGTAGGCGGACGTAACGCTGGTTTCGGCGCGAACTGCTGCGCAGGAACCGCCAAAACTGCGCCTCGGGATCCCGACCACGCCAGGCGGGCTGGCTCTGGAACCCACGGAACAGCCGCAGGTCACCCTGAGCCTCGAAGAGGGCTTCGACGGCCGCGGCGCCGACCGCCCGGATCAGCTCGTCCTCCAGGTCGTCGACGCAGACGAAAAAGCCGAGCTGCGCCATGTCGGCGCGGGTGCGGGGCGTACCGACGCCCGCCTCGGTCAGCCCGCGCCGGAAGATCTCCTCCTCCCGCAGATCGCAGAGGCCGGCGAGGCGCAAGCCGACGCCCGGCGGGCCAAGCCTGGTCAGGAAGCGACCGATCGCGTGGGCCCCGCCGATCGGGACGATGACGATCCGCTCGGCACCGAGATCGCGACCACGTCCGGCCGCCAGCGCCTGCAGCGCGATCTGGTCGCTGATGCCCTCGACGAGCACCACGGCGACGGCGGACTCGGCCTGGGCCAGAGCACGGGCGGTGGCCTGCATCGAGGCGGCGTTACCACCCAACGGCCCGTCCAGACCGATCCGGGGCGGCTCGCGACGCGAGGTGACATCCACTGGTTGGCCTCCCCGTCCGGCCGGTGGCGGAGCCCCGCGACGGGCGACAAAGACAAAAGGCAGAGAGTCACCTCCCTGCCACTCCTAACGTATAGCGCACCAGGGGGCTTGTGGCAAGACCCGGGTTCTGCCGCAGAATCGTCGGCCGGACGCGGAACTGACGAAGAGACGGGGCACACCGTGCGGGAGCTGACGACGGACGAGACGACCGGGCGGTATGTGTTGAGCCTGCACGACGTCGATGAGACGCGGGTCGACGTCGTAGGCGGTAAGGGGGCGCACCTGGGGGCGTTGTCGCGGATCGACGGCGTCCCCGTGCCGGCCGGCTGCTGCGTCACCACCCACGCCTTCGGGAGGATCATGGCGGAGGTGCCGTCGATCGACGATCGGCTCGATCGGCTGGCCCGGCTGTGCCCGGACGATCGGGATGCCATCCGGGCAGTCAGTGCCGAGATCCGGCACGCCATCCAGGCCACGCCCGTGCCGGCCGACCTGGCGGCGGCGATCAGCGGCTTCGTCGACGAACTCGGCGGGCGGGCCGGGTACGCCGTCCGGTCCAGCGCGACCGCCGAGGACCTGCCAACGGCCTCCTTCGCCGGCCAGCACGACACGTACCTGAACGTGGTGGGTACGAACGCGGTCGTCGAGCACGTCCGCCGGTGCTGGGGGTCGCTGTTCAGCGAGCGGGCGGTGACCTACCGGCAGCGCAACGGCGTCGACCACCATACGGTCCGGATGGCCGTTGTCGTGCAGCGGATGGTCTTCCCGGACGCGGCCGGCATCCTGTTCACCGCCGACCCGGTCACCGGCAACCGGAGGGTCTCCTCCGTGGACGCCAGCTTCGGTCTCGGTGAAGCCCTGGTGTGCGGCCTGGTGAACCCGGACGTGTTCACCGTGCGCGACGGCGAGATCGTCACCCGGACGGTCGCCACCAAGCAGCGGGCCCTGCACGCCCTGCCCGGCGGCGGTACCCGGGAGCAGGCGATCGACCCGCGACGGCGGGAGCAGCCGGCGTTGACGGACACCCAGGTCGTACGACTCGCGCGGCTCGGCCGGCGGATCGAGGCGCACTTCGGCCGCCCGCAGGACATCGAATGGTGCCTGGTGGATGACGCCTTCCAGATCGTGCAGAGTCGGCCCATCACGACGCTGTTCCCCGTCCCGGCCGCCCACGACTGGGACGACCACGTCTACGTCTCGGTCGGCCATCAGCAGATGATGACCGACGCCATGAAGCCGCTTGGGCTGTCGATGTGGCAGTTGACGGCCATGGCCCCGATGCGGGCGGCCGGCGGGAGGCTGTTCGTCGACGTCACCCAACGGCTGGCCTCCCCCGCGACCCGCAGCGCCCTCCTGGAGATCATGGGCAGGGGCGATCCGCTGGTCAGGGACGCACTGGAGACCGTCCTCGACCGCGCCGACGTCAGGTCGACGAGGCCGGAACCGACCGTTGCGACGCGGCCCGACGGAACGGCCGGTGGCCCACCGGCCGCCGGCCCGGCGGTCACTCCGATCGACCCGGATCCGGCCGTGGTCGCCGGGCTGGTCGAGCGCAGCCAAGCCTCCATCGCCGCCCTACGGCGCGAGATCCGGACGAAGACCGGAGCGGCGTTGTTCGACTTCCTGACCAGTGCCTTCGACGAGCACAAACGGGTGCTCAGTGACCCGCTGAGCATGCAGGTGATCATGGCGGGGATGGAGGCCACCTGGTGGCTCAACGACCACCTCCGGGAGTGGCTGGGCGAGAAGAACGCGGTGGACACGCTTACCCTCTCCGCTCCCGGCAACGTGACCTCGGAGATGGGACTGGCGCTGCTCGACGTCGCCGACGTGACCCGCCCGCATCCCGAGGTGGTGGCGTTCCTGCACGGCGTCGAGGACGAGAGTTTTCTCGACGAGTTGCCGAGGCTGCCCGGCGGCACCGAGGCGCGCCAGGCCATCGAGGCGTACCTCGACCGGTACGGCATGCGCTGCGTCGGCGAGATCGACATCACCAGGCCACGGTGGCGCGAACGTCCCACCACCCTGCTGCCGGTGCTGCTGGAACACGTCCGGCACGCCGAGCCGGGTGCCGCCGAGCGTCGTTTCGAGCGGGGACGGCAGGCCGCGGAGCAGAAGGCGCGCGAGGTGCTGTCCCGGCTACGGGCCCTGCCGGACGGGGAACGCAAGGCCGCCGAGACCAAACGGATGATCGACCGGGTCCGGACCTTCGCCGGCTACCGGGAGTACCCGAAGTACGACATCATCAGCCGCTACTTCCTCTACAAGCAGGCCCTGCTGGTCGAGGCCGACCGCCTGGCGCTGGCGCAGGTGATCCGCGAGAGGGAGGACGTCTTCTTCCTCACCTTCGACGAGTTCCGCGACGCCGTGCGCACCAACCAGGTCGACGACCGGCTCATCCGTCAGCGCCGGGACGAGTTCCGGTCGTACCAGGCACTCCGGCCGCCCCGAGTGCTCACCTCGGACGGTGAGGCCGTCGACGGGGCGTACCGGCGCGACGACGTGCCAGCCGGTGCGCTGGTCGGCCTGCCGGTCTCCGCCGGGACCGTGGCAGGACGCGCCCGGGTCATCCTGGACCTGGCCCAGGCCGATCTCGAACCGGGCGACATCCTCGTCACCGTCCACACCGATCCCAGTTGGACGCCCCTGTTCGTCGCCGTCGCCGGCCTGGTGACGGAGGTCGGTGGGCTGATGACCCACGGCGCGGTGATCGCCCGGGAGTACGGCCTGCCAGCCGTGGTAGGGGTGGCAGACGCCACCCGGCTGATCCGCGACGGGCAGCGGATCCGGGTGCACGCCACCGACGGCTACGTGGAGATCCTGTCCCGATAGACGCCTGCCGGGCTCCGGCGGGGCTCGGTACATCGCGTCAGCCGCCGGTCCGGGCAGTGTCGATCGTCATGAGGTCGCGCAGGGCGAAGCGGAGGTGCTCCCACTCCTCACCGATGATCACGTGCAGGCAGCGCAGGACCGACACCTCGGTCTCCGCCGACCAGGGGTTGCGTCGAGGCTCGGCAAGCATCTGCGGGGTGACGGTGGCGAGGAACTCGCGGACCATGGCCTGCCGTTCGGCACGCAGGTCGAGGACCTCGGCCAGCCCCGGCTGCCCCGCGGCGAAGATCGAGGTGTCGAAGCCGTCCATCGCGTACTCGGCGTGCGGCTGCCCGAGCGGGTGGAAGGGCTGAGGAAGGCGCAGCACCGCCTGGCCGAGCCAGACGTCGGCGGCGAAGGCGAGGTGCCGCAGCGTCTGCGCGAAGGACCACTCACCACCGACCGAGGCGTCGACGGTGCCGGCGGGCATCGCGATCGCCCGCTCGACCGCCGCCGCCCAGGCCCGTTCGAGCGCCGCCCACGCCGCCCGCAGTCCCTCCGGATCTTCGGCCCGCCTCAGCTCCCGACCCGGGAACCGCCGGTTCAGCTCGGCCTCGACCAACGGCACGACGTCGACCCCGTTGACCAGCAGCGACCCCTCCGCCAACCAGGGTGCGTCGATGTCGAGCCCCCGCACCTCGACGCCGCGCATCACCGCCCCGGCCAACGTCGACCTGATGAACCGCGCCCCGGCCAGGTCCCGGTCGACGAACTCCTGCACCATCCGGACTCCTCCCGTGAACGAATCGCGGCGAGAGTAGCTCGGAGGTGCGACACCGCCGTCCCAGTCACCGGTCCGGACCGCCGCCCACCTTGCCCGCCGATCCCCGAACCCATAGCCTTGATTCGCCGACGTCAATGGATTACCACCCGCGACGTCGCTGTGGTGTGGCCGGCTTCGTTCCCGCCGGCCGTACCGCCGGGTGGTTGCGGCGGCGGGGGGATCCCTGATGCGACGGACGGTGTGGCGGATCCGGCTGGCCACCGCCCTGATCGCGGCGGGCAGTCTGGTGGTCTCGACAGCGGTGGGCAGCCCCGCGCACCCACCCACCACCACACCCACCGTCATGGTCGACTGGAGCGCCGAGCGGCAGCGGGTCGACGGCTTCGGCGGGTCGTTCGCGTTCCACAAGGCCGGCGGGATCCAACGGCTCGGCGAGCCACTCACCGCCCAGATGCTCGACATGGTCTTCGACGACCGGGCCGGGATCGGCCTGGACATCGTGCGGGTGATGGTCGGCGACGGCGGCGGGTGGGGCGACCAGCTCTACGACGGCCCGACGCAGACGATCGCCCCCGAACCGGGCACCTTCGTCTGGGACCGACCCGACTGGCCCCAGCGCAAGGCCGACTTCGACGCGTACCAGGTCTGGCTGATGCGGCAGGCGCAGGCGCGCGGCGTCGAGACGATCCTCGCCAGCGTGTGGAGCCCGCCGGCGTGGATGAAGCAGAACGACAGCGTGACCTCCTCCGGCCCGTCCGGCCCACCGAACAAGCTCCGACCCGAGATGTACCAGGAGTTCGCGGACTACCTCGCGGAGTACGTGCTCGGCTACGAACGCGAGTTCGGGATCCGGATCACGCACCTGTCACCGACCAACGAACCCGACATCTCCACCGGGTACTCCAGCTGCCAGTGGACCGCCGAGGAACTACGTGTCCTGGTCCGCGACCACCTCGGTCCCACGTTCGCGCGACGGGGCGTGACCGCGAAGATCGTGCTCGGCGAGGGTGTCGGCTTCCACGAGGGGTACGCGCTGCCCGCGATCAGCGACCCGGCGGCGAACCGGTACGTCGACGTGGTGACGGCGCACGGCTACGCCGGGCTGGTCGACGACGCCACCCGGGCCGCACCCACCGCCTTCACCACCTCACACACGCTGGGCAAGACCATCTGGCAGACCGAGTACATGAACCAGGGCGCGCCGCGGGACCGGTTGTTCGTCAACAACACGATCAGCGACGGCCTGCGCTACGCGACCCTGATCGGCAACCTGTTCGACGAGACCCGACTGAGCGGATACTTCTGGTGGTGGCCGGTGGCCAACAACGGCGCGGACGGCTCGGACCTGATCCGCCTGGTCAACACCGGCACCCCGCAGAGCGGCAACCCGACCGAGAACGGCCAGTACCGCATCTTCAAGCGGTACTACACCTTCGGCCAGTACAGCCGCTTCCTCGACCCGGGTGACGTGATGATCGGCGCCACCAGCACCCCGGCACCCGGGGTCACGGTCACCGCCTACAAGGACGAGGCGACGCACGACTTCACGGTCGTCGTGGTCAACAACAACACGGACGACGTCCCGCTGACCGTCGATCTCACCGGCGGCTTCCCGCTGCCGCCGCAGACCGGGCGAGACTGCCAGAAGGGCGGGTGGGCCCACTTCGTCAACCCGACGTTCCGCAACCAGGGTGAGTGCGTCTCCCACGTCGCCGCCGGCAAGGGTCCACGTCCGTCGGTGGTGCCGTACCGCACCTCGGGCAGCGAGAACATGAAGAAGCTTGCCGACATCCGTATCCACGGCGGGTCCTTCCGCACGGACCTCCGTGGCCGCAGCGTCACGACGTTCGTGCCGAAGTGGTCCGAGCTGCCGGCGCTGCCCGACCGCAAGGACGTCTTCTCCACCTATCTGGCCGAGGAGAACGACGGGCAGTCCGCCGGGCTGCGGGTGGCCAGGACGTCCGAGCACGGCAAGGTCGTCACGGGCGTACGCGACGGGAGCCACCTGCGCTGGGCGAACGTCAACTTCGCGGACGGCTCGGCGGCGGGCTTCGCCGACCAGAAGGGTCAACTTCGGCTGCACGCCACCGTGGCCCCGAGGGCCGGCGGTGTCATCGAGGCACGGATCGGCAGCCCGGACGGTCCGCTGGTCGGCTCGACGACCGTGCTGGCGGGGTCCGGCTCCGACTGGGTGACCGCGACGACCTGGATCGACACCGGTCCGCAGGCGGCGAACGGCTTCCACGACCTCTACCTGGTGTTCACCGGCGGTCCCGGCACCCTCTTCACCGTCGACCGCGTCGAGTTCAGCGACTGAGCGCCAGCGGCGGCCGCGCACCGTCTTCAGTAGAGTCTCCGACGGACGGGCCGGTCCGCCGACGGCGTCGTGAGCGCCGCCGGCCAATCGCCTGGCCGTCACAGGGAGAGGTCGGGAATGGTCGACGCAGATCAGCAACGCCGCAGCACCGTGGCGACCGTCCTGGCCAGGGCGCTGCCCGGGACCGCCGCCGACGTGCCGTTGGCGATGGCCCGCGAGATCCTCGACGTCCTGCCCGACCTGCGTCTACTCGACGACGCCCGCGCCGCCCGGGCCACCATGGAGCAGACGATCGAGCGGATTCAGGCGGAGTTGGACCGCAGCCCCTGGACGGTCGAGCTGCCGCCGCCGGGGACCGACCTCAGTGAGGCGTTGCGGGGCGAGGCCCGGCTGTTGCGGCGAAACACCGCGACGCGGACCGGCCCCTATGCCGTCGGATTCGCCGCCGGAAGCGCGGCGTTCCTGCGCTCCCTGGAGGCACGCGCCTCCACCGTGCCCCCGCGGTCGCGCCCGGATCCCGCCGGCGACAGCCCGGCGCCTTCGGTGCCGGACGAACGTCCCAACTCGGTACGGCTCGCCGTCGAGTCACGCGTCGCGAGGCTGCCGGCCGATCCGGCTGCGCGACAGCACGACCGGCGGATCCTCGTCGGCAACGAACTCGTCCGCTACGGTCTCGACACCGGGGTCAACTCGACCGAGCTGGCGTCAACCGTCGCCGATCTCGTGCTGACCGCGCTACCGGAGATCGACACCCTGCCGGAGGCGCTGGACGCCCTGCGGGCCAGTGAGGACGAACTGCTCTCTCGCTGGCAGCGGCTCGCCGAGGAGCAGGCGAACCGTGGGCTCACCCAGCCCGAGATACGCTGGCGCAATGCGCTGGCCGGGGAGCTGCGCCAGCAGGCCGACACCGTGACACCGAACGCCGGGACGACCGACAGCTTCACCATCGGCTTCAGCCTCGCCAATCAGGCCCTGGCCCGCAGGCTACGCGCCCGAGCCGACGAGATCACCGTCCTGCCCGTCCCGATCGACCCCTGGGCGCTGCCGAAACGCCACGACGAGCCCGACTCCTGACCAGCCGGGCGCCGACGGCCGACACACGGGTGCCCCGGGTGCCGCCCGGCGCGGCACCCGGGGCGTCCCGGGCCCCGTCGGCCCGCTTATCCGCGCACCGCGACGGTGTCGGCCGTCGCGGTGCGCCGCTGGTGGGAGCGGATCAGCTCGGCGTAGCGGTGGCCGCTGGCCTTGACCGTCCGCCGTTGGGTGGCGTAGTCGACGTGCACCAGACCGAACCGCTTGTCGTAGCCGTACGCCCATTCGAAGTTGTCCAGCAGCGACCAGGCGAAGTAGCCGGCCAGCGGCACACCCCGGCCGACCGCCGCGGCGCAGGCGGCCAGGTGTCGTTCCAAATGGTCGGTGCGCTCGGTGTCGTCGACCGTGCCGTCGGCGGTGACCACGTCCGGCCAGGCCGAACCGCTCTCGGTGACAAAGATGCGGGCCGGGGCGTACTCCTGGCTCACCTCGACAAGCAGCCGTTCCAGCCCTTCGGGGTGCACCTCCCAGTCCATCGCGGTGTGCGCCGCGCCCGCCACCGGGACCTGCCGGGCGTACGGTGCCGGTCCGTCCGGGTCGTCGGCCGCCACCTGCCGGAAGTAGTAGTTGACACCGAGGAAGTCGGCCGGCGCGGCGATCACCGCGAGGTCGTCGCCGCGTACCGGCGGCTCGACACCGTAGGTGGCGACCATGTCGGCCGGGTAGCCGCGACCGTGCAGCGGGTCCAGCCACCAGCGGTTAACGTGCCCGTCCAGCCGGTGAGCGGCGGCCACGTCGGCAGGGCGATCGCTGGCCGCGTCGATCGGGCTGAGGTTCAGCACCGGGCCGATCGACGCCGGCCGACCGGCGTGGGCCCGGATCGCGGCGGTGGCCAGGCCATGGCCGAGCAGCACGTGGTGCGCGGCTGACACGGCCCGACCAAGATCCCGCTCGCCGGGGGCCATCCGCCCTTCCAGGTGGCCGATCCAGGCGATGCAGAGCGGCTCGTTGACGGTGCACCAGTCGGTCACCCGGTCGCCGAGGCGGGCCGCGACCACCGCGGCGTAGTCGGCGAACGCCTCGGCGGTCTCCCGGCGCGGCCAGCCACCCCGGTCCTGCAACGCCTGCGGCAGGTCCCAGTGGTAGAGGGTGACGTACGGCCGGATACCGGCGGCCAGCAGCCCGTCGGTCAGGCGGTCGTAGAAGTCCAGGCCGGCGGCGTTGACCCGGCCGGCCCCGTCGGGACGGACCCGGGGCCAGGCCACCGAGAAACGGTACGCACCGACACCCAGGCTCCGCATCAGCGCCACATCCTGCGGCCACCGGTGGTAGTGCTCGCAGGCCACCTCCCCGGTGTCGCCGTTGTCGATGGCGCCCGGCCGAGTGCAGAAGGTGTCCCAGATGGAGGGTTTGCGGCCGTCGGCGGTGGCGGCGCCCTCGATCTGGTAGGCCGAGGTGGCGACACCCCAGCGGAAGTCGGGCGGCAGCGTGGACAGGTCCGGCACGGGCGGGTTCTCCTCGGTTCTGGTGGTGGACGGGCTCACTTGACCGCCCCGGCGGTGAGGCCGGCGACGAAGAAACGCTGTAACGCCAGGAACCCGGCGACCACCGGCACGCTCACCACCAGGGAGGCGGCCATCACCTGGTTCCAGTAGACGTTGAACTGGGTGGAGTAGCCCTGCAGTCCGACGGCGAGGGTGCGGCTGTCCTCGTTGGTCAGCACCGAGGCGAACAGCACCTCGCCCCAGGCGGTCATGAAGGCGTACACGGTCACCGCGACCACGCCGGGCACGGCGGCCGGCAGCACCACCTGGAACAGGGTGCGCAGCGGGCCGGCACCGTCGACCTGGGCGGCCTCGTCCAGCCCGCGCGGGATGGAGTCGAAGTAGCCGACCAGCATCCAGATCGAGAACGGCAGCGAGAAGGTGAGGTAGGTGATGATGAGGCCGGTGCGGCTGGCGTAGAGCGCGATGCCGGTGGCGTTGCCGAGGTTGACGTAGATCAGGAACAGCGGCAACAGGAACAGGATGCCGGGGAACATCTGCGTCGACAGCACGGTCACCGAGAAGACCTGCCGGCCCCGGAACCGGTAGCGACTGACCGCGTACGCGGCGAAGATGGCCACGCTGACCGAGAAGATGGCGGCGACGCTGGCCACCAGCAGGCTGTTGAGCAGGTAGCGGCCGAGTGGCACGGTCGACCACATGTCCACGAACGCCTGCAACGTGGGATGTCGGGGCCACCAGGTGAAGGCGCCCTGCACGTCCCGCAAGGGTTTGAGCGCCGAGCTGACCATCGCGTAGAGCGGGACGAGGACGAAGCCGGCGAGCAGGGTCAGCACGATCCGGCGCGACCAGCGTTCGGCGGCGGTCTCACGCATCGTTCCTCCGTCGGTTGGTCAGCAACAGGTATCCGGCGGTGACCAGGAGCAGGAACAGCAGCAGCACCACCGACATGGCCGAGCCGGTGCCGAAGTCCCAGGTCTGGAAGGAGCTGCGGTAGATGTGCAGCGAGATGAGGTCGGCCTCGGCCGGAGCGGAGCCGCCGAAGAGGACGTACGGGGTGTTGAAGTCGTTGAAGGTCCAGAGGAAGAGCACCAGCAGCAGGACCAGGTTGACCGGGCGCAGCATCGGCAGGGTGACCGAGCGCAGCCGCCGCCAGAACCCCGCGCCGTCCATCGCGGCGGCCTCGTACAGCTCGTCCGGGATGTTCTGCAGGCCGGCCATCACGCAGAGGAACGCGAACGGCCAGGTCCGCCAGATCGAGACGATCAGCAGGGCCACGAAGCTGTTGTCGCCGATCAACCAGAAGGGCGGCTCGTCGACCAGGCCCAGTTGGTCGACCAGGACGTGGTTGACCAGGCCGGTGTCGCGCTGGAAGAGGAAGGTCCAGGTGATCACCGCGGTGTAGACCGGCAGCGCGTACGGGGTGAGGAAGAGTGCCCGCAGCACGGCCCGGCCCCGGAACGGTCGTTGCAGCAGCACCGCGGCGGTGGTGCCGAGCATCCAGGACAGGCCCACGGAGAGCACCGTGTAGAGCACGGTGACCCGGAACGAGCGCAGCAGCTCGGCTCCGGCGGCGGAGTCGACGTCGAACACCACCCGGTAGTTGTCCAGCCCGACGAAGGGCGCCCCGGACCAGTCGCGGATGTGGAACTGGGTCAGCTCCAGCAGGCTCATCCAGGCACCGACGAGCATCGGGATCACGTGGATCGCCAGCTCCAGCACCACGGCCGGGGCGAGCAGCAGGTACGGCAGCAGGGACCGGCGGGGGCGGCGGGCGGCGGGTCGGGCCGGCCGGCCGGTGCCGGCGGCCCGGTCGGCGGCGGGTGGCGAGGTGGTGGTGGTCATCGAGGTCCCTTCGCGGGCTGGCCGTGGGAGGGTCGGCGGCACCTCCCACGGCCAGCGGTCCGTGGTCAGCGCATCTGCTGCTGGGCTCGGGTCAGCTTCTCCCGGACGCTGTCCTCGGTGACCGGCCTGCCACTGGCCGCGTCGGCGAAGAGTTCCTTGATGGCGGTGCCGACGAGCGTCTCGAAGGTGCTCTCCTCGGGCACCTGCGGCAGCGGTGCCGCGGTGGTGGCCAGGGTCTGCGCGAGCACCTTCTGTTCGTCGGCGGCGAAGGCGGGATCGGCGGCGACGGTGCCGACCGCCGGCAGCGAGCCGTACGTCTTGTTCAACGTGACCTGCTCGGTGTCGCTGGTCATGAACTTGACGAACTCCAACGCCCCGTCGAGGTTCTTGGTGTGCTTGAACACCGCGATGTTGATCCCGGCGACCATGCTGTTGACCTGTTTGCCACCGGCCGGTGGGTTGGCCAGGAACGGCACCGGGGCCACCCCGTAGGCGTCGGCCGCCATGCTCTGTGACTTGAGGTTCGCGCCGGCGGCCTGCCAGAGCAGCATCGCGGCCTTGCCGTTGGCGAAGTCGGAGACGGACTGGTTCTGCGCGTACTCGGCGTTGCTCGGGTTGACGATCTTGTCGACGGCCATCAGGTCGACGTAGCGCTTGACGGCGGCGACGTTCTGCGGGGTGTCGAAGGTCGGCTTACCGGCGGCGTCGAACCACTCCCCGCCGTACTGCTGAGCGAAGGTGAAGGCGTGGTGGGCGTTCTCCGACGGGTTGGCGCCCTCCACGGCGAGGCCCCACGTGCCGTCGCCGGTGAGCTTGCGGCCGACCTCGGCCATCTCCTCCCAGGTGGTGGGCGGGGCGGTGATGCCGGCGTCGGCGAAGGACTGCTTGTTGTAGTACAGCGCGTAGGCGAGGCTGTAGAGCGGCACGGCGGCCGGCGGCTTGTCGGGTGCTCCGGCGGCGGCGAGCGCGGCCGGGACGAACCGGTCCTTGCCACCGACCTTGTCGAGGGTGGCGTCGTCGAACTCGACGAGCGCGCCGGTGGCCTGCAGCGAGGCCGACCAGGTGTTGCCGATGTTCACCACGTCCGGGCCCTGCCCGGTGGTGGCGGCGGCCAGCAGTCGGTTGAGCAGGTCGGACCAGGGCACGACCTCGACGTTGACCTTGATGCCGGTCTGCTGTTCGAACTTGTCCAGCTCGGGCTGGAGGATCTCCTTGTCGGCCTCCAAACTGGCGCCCTGATTGCTGGCCCAGTACGTGAGGGTCGTGCCGCCGTCGCCCGGCTCGTCGCCGGAGCCGCAGGCGGTCAGCGACGCGGCGGCCAGGACGGTGGCGGTGAGCATCGCGAGGTGTCGTCTCGACACGAGCTGCCCCTTCGGTCTCAGAGTGGTGGTGGGGGGAGTTACATCACGGCTTAATTAATTTCGTCATTAAAATGGTTCGGCGGGGGGTCGTCAAGCACGGGGTCGTACAGTCGCCGGGGGCGGCCGACGGGATGAGGTGACACGTGGAGCTGGCGCGGGCGACGAACCGCAGCGTCCGGTTACGCAACCGGTCGGCCCTGCTGTCCCGGATCTTCCTCGACGGCCCGCTGACCCGGCAGGACCTCGTCCGGGGCACCGGGCTCAGCCAGCCGGCGGTCAGCAACGTGGTCGGCGACCTGATCGACGAGGGCCTGGTGATGGAGGCCGGCGCCGCCGAGTCCGACGGTGGCCGGCCGAGCATGATGCTGCGGGTGGCACCGCGCCACGCCGTCGTGGTCGGCGTCGACGTGGGCGAGACGCGGGTACGCGTCGAACTGTTCGACCTCACGATGACCGTGCTGGGCAGCGTCGAGTACCCGTTGGAACACAACGGCACCGAGCCGGCGACGGTGGCCGGGCACGTGCTGGCCGGCCTCGACCGGGTGCTGGCCGACGCCGGGATCACCCGGTCCGAGGTGCTCGGCGTCGGCATCGGCGTCTCCGGGGTGGTCGAACAGGGCACCCACGCGATCGTGGACGCACAGACCCTGGGCTGGCACCGGGTGCCGCTGCAACGGCTGATCGCCGAGGGCACCGACCTGCCGCTGCACCTCGACAACGGCGCGAAGACCCTCGGCCAGGCGGAGATGTGGTTCGGCGCCGGGCGGGGTGCCCGGCACGCCGTGTTCGCCCTGGTGGGATCGGGCGTCGGCGCGGCCGTGGTGACCAACGGCGTCACCTACCGGGGCGCCTCCAGCAGCGCCGGCGAATGGGGTCACACCACCCTGGTGTACGGCGGCCGGCCCTGCCGCTGCGGCGCTCGCGGCTGCCTGGAGGCGTACGTCGGGGCCGAGGCGGTCATCGACCGTTACCGGGAGGCCCGACGCGGCCGACCGGTGCCCGGCGAGGACGAGGAGTCCCAGCTCGGCGCGCTGGTGGCGGCGGCGGAGAAATCGGCGACCGCGCGCCGGATCCTCGACGAGACCGCCGACTACCTGGGCGCCGGTGTGGCCAACCTGATCAACCTGTTCAACCCGGAGCGGGTGGTGCTCGGCGGCTGGGCCGCGATGGCGCTGGGCGGACTGCTGCCCGCCATCCGCGCGGCCGCCGGCCGCCAGGCCCTGCGCGCGCCGTACGCGCAGGCCACCATCGAGCTGGGCCGGCTCGGCGTCGACGCGGTCGCGCTCGGCGCCGCCACCCTCCCCATCGCCCGCCTGCTCGCCAACGGCGGCACCCGCCGCTGACGGAGACCCTCACGGCCGCAGGCCCCGGACACCCGGCAGGCCCGCTCGTCTCCGCCTCGGCCGGAACGTCATACGACGGCAGCCCTCCCCCGCGGGCACTTCTTCCCGCGCGGGAATCCCGGCGACCCGGTCCGCCGAGCCGTCACCCTCGGCGACATCACGTCCGACCGGCCAGCTACCCACGGCACGCTTTGCTCTGCTTCAACCGACGCAACGGTCACGCTCCGTGGCGCTACGCGGTCGAGCGGCGCCTTACCTCCAAGGCGCTACCGCTGCTCAACGGCTATTGCGTGGGTTGAAGCAGAGCAAAGCGTGGCGAGTGCAGTTGGAGAGGGCGGCCGAAGGCGACACGCTCAGTGAGGTCCACCCAGTGTCATCGACAGGGCGAATGCAGATCGATGTCTTGACGGCGACGCAACGTCGCCGCAACACTCTTCGGCAAGCGCGCTCCCCGCACAGCGGTGCCAACCCGGCGGCATCATCGTGCGGCAGCGTCAGCCGTCCCGAATCCCCGTCGCGCCCGTCGTCAGCAGCCCCTCGACCGACAGGCGACGTCATGACACCATCCGTTTCCCTCGTACCAACCGCGCCAGGCCGCAGACCGCGCACCCGCAGCCTGCTCACCGGCCTCGCGGTGGCTCTGGCCGCCGCGCTGGTTCCGACCGTCGGCGCGGTGCCCGCCCAGGCCGCGCCGGTCCTGCTCTCCCAGGGCAGGCCGGTCACCGCGTCCTCCACCGAAGGCGGCGCCTTCCCCGCCTCGGCGGCCGTCGACGGCAACACCGGCACCCGCTGGTCCAGCGCCTTCAGCGACCCCCAGTGGCTCCGAGTCGACCTGGGCAGCCGCGCCACCATCACCGGCGTCACCCTGCGCTGGGAGGCCGCGTACGCCCGGGCCTTCCAGATCCAGACCTCAGACGACGGCACCGCCTGGACCACCATCCACAACACCACGAACGGCGGCGGCGGAACCCAGACGCTGACCGTCACCGGCAGCGGCCGCTACGTCCGGATGTACGGCACCCAGCGGGGCACCGGCTACGGCTACTCGCTGTGGGAGTTCCAGGTCTTCGGCGAGTTCGGCGGTGGCGGACCGGGTGACCCGGTCGAACCGACCGATCCACGGAACCCGAACTTCGGCCCGAACACCTACGTGTTCGATCCCGCCACTCCCACCGCACCATCCAGAGCCGGCTCAATACCATCTTCAGCCAGCAGGAGACCAACCAGTTCGGCCCGCAGCGGTACGCCGTGCTGTTCAAGCCGGGCAACTACACCGCCGACGTCAACCTCGGCTTCTTCACCCAGGTCGCCGGGCTCGGCATGTCCCCCGACGACGTCAACCTCAACGGGCACGTCCGCGCCGAGGCGGCCTGGTTCGGCGGCAACGCCACGCAGAACTTCTGGCGAGCCGCGGAGAACCTGTCGGTGACCCTGCCCGCCGGAACGGTCGTCGAGCGGTGGGCGGTGTCGCAGGCCGCGCCGTACCGGCGGATGCACCTGCGTGGCGGGCAGAACCAGATCCAGCTCTGGGACGGATACACCGGCTGGTCCAGCGGCGGACTGATGGCCGACACCCGCATCGACGGGCTGGTGGTCTCCGGCTCGCAGCAGCAGTGGTACTCCCGCAACAGCGAGTTCGGCAACGGGTGGACCGGCTCGGTGTGGAACATGGTGTTCCAGGGGGTGGCCGGCGCGCCGACGCCGAACTTCCCGAACCCGTCGCACACCGTCATCCCGACCACACCGCTGGTGCGGGAGAAGCCCTTCCTCTACGTCGACGGCACCGGCGAGTACCGGGTCTTCGTGCCGGCGCTGCGCGCCAACTCCGCCGGCACCAGCTGGTACAACAAGACCCCGGCCGGCTCGTCGATCTCGCTCGCCGACTTCTTCGTCGTCCGGCCGGGCACCTCGGCGGCGACCATCAACAACGCCCTGGCCCAGGGCCGGCACCTGCTGTTCACACCCGGCGTGCACCGGGTCACCGAGCCGATCCAGGTCAACCGGGCCAACACCGTCGTCCTCGGCCTCGGGCTGGCCACCATCCAGGCCGACAACGGGACCGTGGCGATGCGGGTCGCCGACGTCGACGGGGTCAAGGTCGCCGGCATCATGTTCGAGGCCGGCGCCGTCAGCTCCCCGGTGCTGATGGAGGTCGGCCCCACCGGCTCCACGGCCAGCCACGCCGCCAACCCCACCTCGCTGCACGACGTCTTCTTCCGCATCGGCGGGCCGGGCGTCGGCCGGGCCGCCACCAGCCTGGTGGTCAACAGCGACAACGTCATCGGCGACCACATGTGGCTGTGGCGGGCCGACCACGGCGACGGCGTCGGCTGGACGGTCAACACCGCCGACACCGGACTGATCGTCAACGGCGACGACGTCACCATGTACGGCCTCTTCGTCGAGCACTACCAGAAGTACCAGACCATCTGGAACGGCAACGGCGGGCGGACGTACTTCTACCAGAACGAGCTGCCGTACGACCCGCCCAACCAGGCGGCCTGGATGAACGGCTCGACCCGGGGCTACGCCGCGTACAAGGTGGCCAATTCGGTGACCAGTCACCAGGCGTGGGGGCTGGGCAGTTACGCCTACTTCAACGTCGATCCATCGGTGGTCGCCGAGCGGTCGTTCGAGGTGCCGAACAATCCGAACGTGCGGTTCACCAACATGGTGACCGTGTCTCTCGGTGGTGTCGGCACAATCAACCGGATGATCAACAATGTCGGCAACACGGTCAACGCCAGCAACCAGGTGTCCTACCTGACCGCGTACCCGTAGACCGATCGACGCGGGTCCGGCCGGTCACACCGGCCGGACCCGGCGCCCGCGGCCCGGCTCAGCTGGGCCGGGTCGGGTCGTCAGCGACGGTCACGTCGACCGGGCCCACCCGCAGGAGGCCGTCGGTGAGCGGGGTGCAGCGGACACCGCCCCGGCCGCGCAGGCCGCGCCACGTGCCCGGCCCGACGGTCACGTCCATCCAGGCGCACGGGTGTGCCGCCCGGTTCAGCCGCAGCCGCACCGGCCCCTGACCCGAGTCGAGCACCAGCACCGAGCCGACCAGGTCGTCCACGGGGATCCCGCTGGTCAGAATGTTGCGCCGGACCTGAGCCAGGCCGGCCCCCGGTGGCAACGACTCGGCCGCGATGACGGTGACGCTGGCCTGCCGGTGCGCGGCCTTGCCGAAGTACCGGTCCCCGACGATGCCCAGCTCGGCCCGGAGCTGGATCTCGTCGACCAGCTCGTCGGCCGGTGCCGGCTCCGGTCCGTCCGCCGGGCGGCCCACGAACCGGTGTACGGGTGAGGCCAGCAACTGGACGATCTCCGGCATGTCCCGACTCTAGGCCGGACGCCGCGTCGCCGACGCCTGGTCGCGTCACGGACACGACCATCGATGCACAATGCATGACCGCCGGTCGATGTTTCGGGTGTCGGATGGCCGGGCGGACTGACACCGCGGGCTACCCTGTTCCTGACGACATCGACGGCTGCGACCTGGGCGCCGCCGGGTATCGCGGTCCCCGACGATTGGAAGGGGGAACGAGCCTGGCAACGGAGGTGCGGTTCACGAGCGGTGCCGGCGGTCGCCGGCTGACTGTGGAGATCACCGGCAAGCCAGACGGGGTACCCATCTTCCTGCTGCACGGCACCCCGGGCAGCCGCAGCGGCCCGAAGCCACGAAGCGGAGTTCTGTACCGGTACGGCATCCGGCTGATCAGCTACGACCGGCCCGGCTACGGCGGCTCCACCCCCCGCCCCGGACGTACCGTCGCCGACGCGGCCGAGGACATCGCCGCGATCGCGGCGGACCTGGACATCTACCGGTTCTCCGTGGTCGGACGCTCCGGCGGCGGACCACACGCGCTGGCCTGCGCGGCGCTGCTGCCCCACGCGGTCACCCGGACAGCGGTGCTCGTGGGCTTCGCCAGACCCGACGTCGCCGATCTCGAATGGTTCGGCGGGATGGCGGCCAGCAACGTGCGGGACTTCACCGCCGCCACCGACGATCGGCTCCGGCTGACGGAGCGGCTGCGGGCACAGGCCGCGCGGACCCGGCGCGACCCGGAGAGTCTGCTGACCCAGTTGGAGACGGACATGACCTGGCCGGACCGGCGCGTCGTGCGGGATCTGGCCATCCGACGCCTGATCGCCCAGGCGTACCGAGAGGCGCTGCGCAGCGGCCCGCAGGGGTGGATCGACGACGTGCTGGCGCTACGGCAGGACTGGGGATTCAACCTGTCGGCGATCACCGCGCCGGTCCGGCTGTGGCACGGCGAACAGGACACCTTCGCGCCGGTGAGCCACACCATGTGGCTCGCCCGGCAGATCCACACCGCGCAGGTCGACGTCCAGCCGGGCGCCGCCCACTTCGGTGCCGTCGAGATCCTGCCCGAGATGCTGGAGTGGCTGTCGAACTGGTGAGCCGGACACCCGCCTCAGAACGGGTGCGGGTCGATGACCCGGCGGACCGGACGTCCCCGTTTCAGCTCCGCCACCGACGGGTGGTTGCCGCCGATCCTGGCCACCACGGCCTCGACGGCCTCGTCGACCTGCGCCTGATGGTCCACACCGTGCAGCCGACGCTGGATGAGGGCGTGGTTCGCCCGGCACCGCAGGGTGTGCGGATGTGCCGGCCCGAGCAGGTCCGTCAGCAGATCGGCGGCGGCACTCAACAGGGCGAGCGCCTCGGTAGGCTCATGCAGGTCGGCCTCGATGACCGCCACATTGATCTGGGCGGCCACGGTGTACGGGTGTCGATCGCCGAGGACCGCCCCGAGCCCCTCCCACGCCTGCCGAGCCGGCGACCGGGCCGCGTCGACGTCGCCGCCGGCCCGCACCGCCGCGGCATGGTTGTTCAGGCACACCAGGCTGTGCGGGTGCCGGTCACCGAGCTGCCGGGCGTACGCGTCGCGCACGGCGCTGGTCTCGGTCTCCGCCTGCTCCCAGTCCCCCAGTTCCAGCAGGGTCACCGAACGGCTCAGCCGGCAGGCGAGCGTCTCCGGGTGATCCGGCCCGAGGATCTCCGCCAGTCGGTGGTAGGCCACCTCCAACAGGTCACCCGCCTGGCGGGTACGGCCGGCGCTGCGCAGCGACACGGCCAGGTTGGCGTTGGCGTCGTACACGAAGCGGGCGTCCTCCCCCATTACCGTGACGTAGACGTCCCGCACGTGGGTCAGCAACTCGACGGAGCGTTCGTAGTGCCCGGCGTCGCGCAGATCCCGCCCGAGAGACGTGGCGGACTGCAGCGTGCTGAGATTGTCCTCGCCGAGCAGGTGCCGGCGTCGTTCGTAGACCTCCTGGTCCAGCCGCAACGCCTCGGTCACGTCACCCATCAGTCGCCGCGAGACCGCCAGGTTGCTCAGGGCGTTGAGGGTACGCGCATGGTCGTCACCGAACTCCCGGCGCCAGGCGTGGTAGGTGTCGATGTCGCGCTGGAGCGCCTCCGGGTAGCGTCCGAGCCCACGCAGGTCCCCACCGAGGCTGCCGGCCGTCATCAGCGCGTCGGCGTGGTCGCCGCCGAGGAGGTCGACCTGCTGGGCGTGCACGTCCCGGTCCAGGTCGTAGGACTCCTGGAACGCACCCTTGTCGCGCAGCACGTTCGCCTTGTTGAACCGCAGTTGCAGCAGCTGCACGAGTACCTCGCGGCGCACCGGTTCGGCGAGGTTCCGCCCGAGCGCCTCGGTCCAGGCCGCCTCGACGCGCTCGGCCACCTCCAGCCCGCCGTCGGGGTTGCCGCGCACGAAGAAGTAGCGAACCTGGTCGACGAGCAGTTGCCGGACCGGGGCGAAGTCACAGGTCGTGCCGTCGGAGACCTCGACGTGCGGCCACAGCATCCGGTACTTACGCCACTCGTCCTGCAGATCCACCTCGCCGAGCGTGCGGGCCGCCGACGCGATCAGCAGGTGCACCTGGTGTTTGGCGTCCTCGATCTCCTCCTCGGTCATCCTGGATCGCACCACCGAGTGCAGCAGCCGGTGGATCACGATCCGGGTGCTCTCGCGTTCGGTGCCCTGGCTGTCGTACTCGCTCTGCTGGTCCAGCCGGAGCAGCGCCAACCGCTTGATCTGCTCCACCAGCCTGTTGATCATCAGTCGGCTGGTGACCGTCGGGTCGATGGCCCGCAGGTGCTCGGCCATCGCGGTGCTGTAGACGATGTCGAGCGACACCTCGGGTGCCATCACCGCGCAGAGCTGCAACAGGCGGTAGGCGGCCGGCCGGCGGGTCGCCAACTGGTCCAGCGACAGCCGCCACGCCGCCTCTACCCGGCCGATGTCCGCTTCCGAGCCGAGGGCACCGAGGTCACCCTGCTCGATCGCCGCCAGGTACTCCGACACCGGCGAGTGGGTCTCGACCAGCCACGCCGCGGCGGCGGCCACGGCGATCGGCAGATCCCCCAGCGCCTCGGCGATCCGGTCGGCGTCCCGCTCGCCGAGGTCGGGCAGCAGGCGGCGCAGGTGGTTGACGCTCTCGGCTCGGTCGAACACGTCCACCGGCACCACGTGCGCCTGCTCCAGCCAACCGGGGCCCTGAGAGGTGATGACGACATGCCCAGGGCCGTTGGGCAGCAACTGCTTGATCCGGTCCAGCCGCTCGGCGTTGTCGAAGACCACCAGCCAGCGCAGCCCGCCCTCGCCACGGGACAACGCCTGTTTGACCGTCTGCGCTCCCTCGCGCACGCTGCTGGAGAGATTCATGCCGAGTCGGCGACCGAGATCGTAGAGCCCGCCGTCGACGTCCGCGGCGCCGTCCGCGTCGATCCACCAGACCACGTCGTACGCGCCCCGGAACCGGTGGGCGTACTCGGTGACGAGCTGGGTCTTGCCGAACCCGCCCATGCCCTGCAGCACCACGGGCACGGCGGCGTCGCTCTGGGCGCGCAGCAGCCCGCGCAGCGACGCGAGCAGCCCGTCCCGACCGGTGAAGAGCAGATTGCGTGGCGGCGCCTGGAAGACGGTCTGCGGTCGGCCGGGAAAGCGCGGCGCACCGACCAGGAACTCGGTCTTCGGTGGCGGGAAGCCGACCAGTTGCAGCAGTTGCTCCGCGGCCGGCCGCTCGTCCAGCCGGCCCAGCCGGATGGAGTTGGCGGCGGTCACCGGGAGCACGGTGGACTGGGCCGTGCCGACGTGCACGATCAGCGGCCGGCGCGACGGGCGCATCAGGGCGGCGTTGAGCCCCAGCTCGACCTCCTCCGAGGCAGTGTTGATAACCAGGGGACGAGCGGCCACGGCGATTCCCTCGAGCCGCCCCGCCGGACCCGGGTCGTGCACCTGAACGCCCACCTCACGCAGGATCCAGGAGATCCATTCGGCCCACCCGACACCGGCGATGTCGTACCGCAGCGCCACCTCGGTCTCGCGGACCGCCGCCATCCGCACGAACTGCGCCTTGACCCGCACCCGGTCGGCCTCGTCCATGGTGGGCAGCCGGGTCACCCGGCCCTCGCTGATCACGTCGGTCAGCTTCTCGAACGCACCGAGCAGGTTGCCGGGCGCACCCGAACTGTCCTCGATGGTGGCCAGTGTCTCCTCGTACGCGTAGTAGGCGAGATACGGCACCTGCACCTGGGCCCAGTAGCGCTCCCGTGCCTCGTCACCGAGGTGCGCCGGCAGGCCGTCGAAGCGCTGCCGGGCCACCAGCCGACCGGTGTCCGCCTTGAGCTTCTCGGCCGGGTCGATCCGCATCGCCACCGGCAGCACCCGGATCCGCCGGGGCATCGTCTTGCGGCTGATCGACTGGGCCACCTCGGCGGCACCCTCGATGCCCTGTTCGCTGAGGGTGAAGCAGGCGACCAGGGTGTCCGGCAGGTGCACCGTGCAGATGTCCGCCACGTCGCTGAGCCCGGTACGACTGTCGATGAGGGTGTAGTCGTAGTTGCGCTTCATGTCCGCGCGCAGCGCGTCGAAGAACGCGCCGCCGGCCAGCACCTCGTAGAAGTGGTCCCAGTCGAGCCCGGAGATCGATCGGCTGTAACTGTGGTTGTGCCGGCCCGCGCCGAGGAAGTCGAGCGTTCCGCCCGGTGGCCACCGCCAGTTGATCGAGAAGGCGTGTCGTCGTACGTCGGCGAAGGTCGCGTGCCGTAGCTCCCCGGGCGCGGCCGGGTCGCGACCGGCCGCCTCCTTCGCCGCACCCTCGTAGCCCACCAACATGTCGATCACACCACCGGCGCCACGGAGCATGCCCTCGTGGATGAACGGCCGGTAGAAGCGGTGCAGGCCCGGCGATTCCAGATCCCAGTCGACGACGAGCACACGATTGCCGTTCGCGGCGAGAATCCACGCCGTGTTGGCCAGCGCCATGGTCCGGCCGGTGCCGCCCTTGTAGGAGTAGAACGTGATGATCTGACCGTCCCGGGTGTCCGTCATGTCGGCTACTCCTCCGGATGGCTGTTCGACCGAGGTCGGGGCGGGTACCGGCGTTCCACCAGGTGTTCGTCGTCGAAGTGGCGGACGGCCCGGCCGATCGTGACCGCGATGATGGTGAGTGGATCGTCGGCGGCGGCCATGATGCGGGGTCGAGACGCCCGGTGCCCGACGGCGGCTCGGGCCGGTCGCCCGGCCCACGCGTCGTCCTCGGGAGCCCGGAGGGGTTCGTCGCCGGCTGGCACGATCAACGGCTGCACCCAGGCGGGCAGCGCCCCCAGCAGGCGCCGCACGCTCACCCCGGTCGCCGGGTCGACCCAGACCCGCTCCTCGACCAGCAGCACGGCAGGCCGCCGCCCCAACTGCTCGTACCCGGCGCTCACCTCGACCAGTTGCACGTCGAATCTGGCGCGGTCGACGGTCGCGGCGACCCGCGTCGCGATCTCTCGCAGGCGGTCGGGACCGTCCTGCCGGGCGGCAGGCTGAGCGTCGCCGGACGGATCGAGGTCCGGTGGCACGGCGAGCGTCGCGATCACGAACTCCGGCCGCGTCTGGGCCGGGCGCGGCGGCCAGGGGACGGGTTGAGCGTCGCCCCGCCCCTCGGCCAGCTCGATGATCGAGTCGCCGAGGTACGCGAGCACCCGCTCGTACGCGTCGCGCTCACCGCGCCGGCGACTGAGGGCGATCAGTCCGGTCTCGGCGTACTGCGGCACACCCGGGATGGCCGCGACGGTGTCCTCGCCCGCGCCGCCCGGCGGCACCTCCCACAGCACCGGCAACAGGCGCTGGCCCGGCAGCCGGGAGTGCAGGGTCGCCGGTTGCCGGAGAAAGGCGGCGCGTTCCGTGGCGGCCACCTCGTCGGTGTCGTAGCACTCCGAACGCAGGGCGACGAACACCGCGACCGTGGCCAACGCCCGCTCGACGCGAGCCGCCGACCGGGCCGAGGGGTCGCCGCACGGCCGGAACATCCCGGTCCGCCAGTGTGGCCGCTCCCTCGGCAGCCCACCGACCACCCGGGCCAGGTCCTCGAACACCGTCCGCTCGTAGTAGTCGAGCTCGACGGCGCGGTCCACGGTGGTCGGATGCGCGTGACTGAGAAAGAAGTAGCAGGGCTGCTGCCCGGAAGGCGACTCTGTCTCGTCTGGCGTCATCGAGGCCGCTCCCGAGTGGGAGAGGCTGAGCCGAGTCGCACCGCCGTTCCCCCAACCGTCCACACGTCAGGCGAACATCACGATACGTGAAAGGGCCAACACTCACCAGCGTCGCGATGTTGACGGTGACGGGACAGCCAGCCGACCGCGAAGTCGACCGCGCGGCGCACGGGCATGCTGCGCCCGACCGCGCCGCCGACCCGGCCGCGGACCACCACCGGATCGGGCGACCGCTCCAGCGCCCGGCCGAGCCGGCCGAAGTCGCTGTCGTCGAGATCGAGACCGGTGAAGTCCATTCGCACCCGACGGTCGCCGTCGCGCACGAAGCAGCAGTAGGCGCGGGTCCGCCGCGTCGGCAGCCGGTACTCGGCGAGGTGGTAGGCGGTGCAGACCCGGTGGTCCACCCCCAACAGCAGCACCGTCGCGTCGGCGTCGTACAGGGCGCCCAGCGGAGACCGCTCCCCCAGATGGCAGTCGAGGTCGTGCACCCGCATCAGGTCGGTCGCGCCGGGACCGACGGCGGCGAAGGAGGTCTGCGGATGTCCACTGCGGACCGCGGACGGACTCCGGCGGACCTGCTCGGCGAGTACCCCCATCCCGCGCGACGGCGTGTCCGCGGGATCGAACGCCTCGATCCGGTCGATGTGCCGGGCCACCCCGGCGGGGCTGAGTCCGCTGGTCGCGGCGCGAAACGCGGGACTGGACGTGGAGTTGTGGGCGGTCTGCGCGGGGACCACGACGGCGGCCCGACCGACGACCCGACGCAGCGCGGCGAGCAGGGTCGCCGCGCCGCCCTCCACCGGACCGACCGCCCGCATCGACGCGTGCACCAGTACGTGTCGCCCCGGGGCAAGCCCGACCGCGGCGAGCTGGTCGGCCAGCTCCGTCGCGGTGGCCACCCGCACGGCCGTGGTCACGGTGTCAACGCCGCCGCGAGTCGACGGACGAACCGGTCACCGGCCGGTGTCAACGCACCGCTGCCCAGCAGGGCGTCGGCGGCGTCCGCGGTCCAGATCCGGAACTGCTCGTGGCGCTGGTGCGCCGGGCCGCCCGGTGCCTCCCGGCTGGCCCGCTGCCGCCACATCTCGGTGATGGTGAGGTGCGCGTAGGTGCCCTGGAGCACCCCCTCGACCGGCCGCGGGTCGGATCGCCAGCCCACCGTCAACCGGACGGCGGGGCTGGGTGCGAAGAGGTCGCACAGGTCGAGCAGGGCCCCGAGCACGCTGTGCTGGAACTCATGGGCGATCATCACGGCCGTGGCGGAGGCGTCGGCCAGCGCGACGCCGACCGACGCGAACGCCTGCCGGGCGGTGGAGCTGCGCAGCGTACCGGTCGGGTCGTCGACGAGCGGCACCACCGCCCGCAGTCCCGCCCGTACGGCGGCGGCCTGGTGTGGCAGATCGGCCTCGATGCTCGACCAGGCACCGGCCAGGACCTCACCCCAGCGGGCCAGCGTCGACGCGTCGGGGCGCTCCGCGGCCTTCCAGTCGTGACAGTCCCGGTGCGGGTCGAGGTCCTCGAACAGGATCGTCGTGCCGGCGAAGGCGAGCCGGCGGTTGGCCTGCCAGCGGCCCCCCGTCACCTGCGGCGCCGTGGCGTGGAGATCCCCGTCGAAGGACACCAGGGTCGTACCGGCGGCGTGCCGGAGGCGCCACCTGCCGGGCTCGACGGTCAGGACGGCGGCGCCGGTCACCGGTTCCGGCACCGTCACCGCGCCCAGCGACGGCAGATGCAGCACCCCGGCGCGCATCGGCACGTCGAGTTCCACGTTGGCGCCGGCCCGCACCGCGGCCGCCGCGGCGACACAGGACAGCTGGGCCGCCGCGGCGGAGTCGGTGCCGAGCTGCCGCCGCGCGTCGACCGCCCACACCCGCACGTACGGATGTCGCAGCGTCTCCTCGACCGCGTCGGGCACCTCCCGGTCGAGCCGCACCAACGCCTCCCAGCCGGTCCGTTCGGTGACCGGCGTGCCGTCGGCGACCTCGACGAGCATCGCCCGGGTGATCGCGAGCTGGGACTCGGCGAGGAAGCGGACGGCGTCGGCGTCGGTACGACCGGCGGCGATCCGGTCCAGCAGACCGTCGGGCAGGTCCGTGCCGTCCTGATCGAGAGGTGCGGTGACCGGCACCGGTTCGACGTCGTGTCGGGCGCTCAGAGACACGATCAACTCCTTGAGATCGGCGCAGTAGGCCGACGGGTTGTCGAAGCCGTTGCCCTCTCGGTACCGGTGGGCGAACAGCCCACCGCCGCACTGGGTCACGACCGGACAGGTCCGGCACTGCGCCGACAGCCCGGCCAGTCCGGTCTGCCGGAGCGCGATCTCGGGCAGTCTCGACACCTCGTCGACGGTGTGCGTGAACACGCTCAGGCCGGTGGCCGCGGCCCCGTCGTACGCCGTCTTCAACGAGTCGACCTGCTCCCAGGTGCCGTCGGTCTCGACGACCACCAGGTCCGCGGGATCGAGACCGACCCACTCGCTGCCGCTGTGGCCGCCCGCCGCCGTGGAACGGAGCGAGTCGAACAGCCGGATCGGCATGGGCCGCCCGTCGGCCGTCCAGCGTTCGTGCACAGCCAGCAACCAGTCCGCGTACGGCGTGGCCCGCCCGGCGGGCCGGTACGGCGGATTCGCCCAGGTCGCGTGCGGCAGCAGCAGGTCGAGGCGGGGCGGCCGGACGGCTCGTAACGCCTCGTACACGGCGATGGGGTCATTGCGGACGTCCACCGTGCAGAGGATGCCGGCGAAGAGACGACGATAGGCCGGTGTTCGCAGCAGCCCGATGCCCCGCAGCACCTGGGGGTGGCTGCTGGCACCGTTGGCGAACCGCCGGTGCCGGTCGTTGGCGGCCCGGTCACCGTCGAGGGAGATGCCCACCCGGACGTCGTACTCCGCGAACAGGTCGCAGTACGGCTCGGACAGCCGGACCCCGTTGGACTGCATCAGCAGGTCGAGGTGGCTGACGGGAGTGATCCGTCGCCGCAGCACCGCCAGCACCTGCCGCATGCGGTCGGGTCCGAGCAGCAGCGGTTCGCCGCCGTGCAGGACGACGCTCACCCGCCGCAGCCGATGGGTGGCGGCGTGCTCGGCGATCCGTTCGGCGACCGCCGCCACCGTTCGGGCGTCCATGACCATCGGACGGCCGCGCCAGCTCTGGTCGGCGTGCTCGTAGACGTAGCAGTGGTCACAGGCCAGGTCGCACCGGCTGTGGACCTTCAGCACGTACTGGCTGATGGGCCAGGCCGTCCCCGGTGACCCGCTGGTCGGCACGACGACCGGGGCCTACGCGACGGATCCGAACCGGGCAACCTCCACGCCACCCTCGGCGTCGTCGCGATGACGCAGGACCGTTCGGGTCACGTCCACCGCCCGCGCCACCGGGATCTCACCCAACGGCCGACGTCGCAGCTCGGAGAGCCACTCGGTCATGCTGACTTGCTGGTTCTCGGCAATGTTCATGGTCTTGCTCTTTCTGGGCGGAGCGCGGGCACCACGATCCGGGTTGGATGTTCCATCGATGTTTCGGGGCGGAGCGGCACCGACGGGCGATCACCCCCGACGAACGGCGCAGGTCCTTCCCAGCTCAGCATGATTCCTCAGCATCGGGATGAACATAGTCAATCGGTCGATACTGCCCAGCCCGACATGCCGAGATGTCGGCGGCAGGATGGGATCACCAGGGTGCCGCCGGGTCCAGCGGGCGCAGTCTATACAACAACTCGCGTCCGCCTCGGCTGAGTCTCCCCGAATGTTCGAACGGTTCCAGCGCCTCGCGCGCCTCGGCCAGCGTCGCCGTCCGTGCCGGCTCCGCGAGAACCCGACCGAACAGCAGCAACGACTGCGCCAGCTCCTCGGCCAGCTCCACGTTCGCCGGATCCCTGCCCCTCAGCTCGCGGCGGACGTGTGCCGCCGCGCTGAGCAGCGTCTCCGCGTTGCCGGAGCGCGGCCGGGTCACACCGCCGAGCGCCAGTTCACCGAGTCTGTCGTAGAAGGACGCCAGGTGCCGGGCGAAGTGGATGCTCCCTGGTTCGGCGGCGAGCATCTGCTCGGCCCTGGTCCGACCCAGCCGGTAGAAGCGCTCCGCCGCTTCGCCGTCGCCGCGTTCGGCGGCGAGTGCGCCGAGGCCGGAGTAGAAGAACAGCGCGTCGCGGACGAACCTCGCATTGCGGGGCTCGACCGCGAGCAGATCCTCGGCGACGTCGAGCCCCAGCCGGTAGTGCCGCTCGGCGTCGGCCAACTGGCCCTCCTGCACGGCGAGCTCACCCAGCCCGCCGTGGCACACCAGCAGATCGTGCGAGAACTCGGTGTTGCGCGGCTGCACGTCCCGCAGCCGACGTCGGATGTCCAGTGCCAGTTCGTATCGCCGCCGGGCCTCCGCGAACTGCGTCGCCTCCGCCGCGAGATCGCCCAGACGCTCGTAGGAGACCGACAGGTCCCGGGCGAACGTGACGTTGTCCGGATCGTCACTCGACAGTCGCTCCCGCAACTGGTGGCCTCGTTCGTACAGGTGCCGCGCCTGCGTGGGATCGCCGCTCTCCAAAGCGAGATCACCGAGCACGTCGTAGGAGATGGACAGATCCCGAGCGAATGTCGGATTGTTCGGCTCCTGGGTGAACAGACGCTCGCGGATCTCCAACACCTGCCGGTACAACGCCTCCGCCCGGATCGGGTCGCCCGTCTCACGGATGGCCTCGGCGAGCCGTTGCCGGGACACCGCCAGGTCACGCGCGTAGGCACTGTCGCCGGGATGCGCCCGGTGCAGTCGCTCCCGGATGGCCAGCCCCTTCTCGTACAGCCCACGCGCGAGTTCCGGTTGACCCAGCCAGGCCGCCAGCCGCCCGAGCTTGTTGTACGAGATCGACAACTCCCGGGCGAGGTGGTCGTCGTCCGGCCGCGCCCAGGAGAGGCGCTCCCGGATGCCCAACGCGCGGGTGTAGAGGGCCTCGGCGCGTTCGCTCTGCCCGGAATCCCGGGCCAGGTCACCGATCCTGTTGTACGAGGTGGAGAGTTCGATCATCCTGATGTCGCCGGCCTGCCCGGTCCGGGCCGCCTCCTCCACCTGCGCCTCCACGCCACCGGCGAGCAGCCGTTGCAGCCCGATCGCGAGGTCGAGGTTGCCCGGCCGGTCACCGCCGCCGTGCGCCCGGACCTCTGCCCGGTCGGTGAGGCTGGTGTGCCTGTCGAACAGTGCCGCGGCCACCGCCGTGGCGGCGACGGAGTCGCTGGCCGCCAGCCGGGCGAGCAGGTCGAGGCTCCGAGCGACCTGCCCGTCGTCGGCCAGGTCGAACACCGCCGCGAGCAGTTCACGTCCAGCGTCACGCTGACCGGCCAGGGTCTCGGCGACCAGCGCTTCGCCGAGCAGGTCCGGACGGACGGGATTGACCTGCAACGGCCCGGCGTACAGCGCGGAGAGCCAGAGCACCGTCTCACCCCGCACTGCCGACCTGCGCTCACCGCGCAGCTCGGGCAGGATCTGGAGCAGCCCGTCGGCCTGGTCGCCGTCCTCGGCGCCGGCCAGGCTGGCCAGGGCGACCGCGGCACGGCGGGTCCGCTCGGCCAGTGCCGCCGGCGCCTGCCCGTTCCAGTGGCGCGCCTCGTGATCGAGCGCGCGGTCGACGGGCGGCCGGTCCCGCGCCGCGTCCTGGTCGGACAGCGCGCGGTCGAACGCCTCGAGCAACACCTCCAGCGGCACCTCGTACCGCTTCTCGCCCAGCGGCGGCACCGGGGGCGTCGGCGGCGACTTCTCGCCGAACCAGGCACGCCGGAAAGCCTTGAACGACGCCCCGTACAGATCACGGCGCTCGGCCAGCGGCAGACCACGAATCGCGATCGGGTCTCCGCTGCCGCTGAGGATCGTGCGCAGGGCCGGCTCGGCGCCCTTGCCGAGTTCCCGGACGATGTCCCCGTTGGCCGTGCCACGGGCCGTCGTCCGGGTCAGCAGCACGACCCGTACCGGCGCGAGCTGGCTGGCGTTGCGTCGCAGTTTGTCGAGCAGCTCCCGCAGCGTGTGGATCGCGATCGCCTCGACGTAGTCGATCACGATCAGCCGGGGCAGCGGCAGTCCGGCGACCTCGTGCACCGCGCTGGACAGGGCGGTGAGCTCGGTCCACCGGACGACCAGCCAGCCGCATCGGTCCATGGACCGGCACAACTCGATGGCGTGCCGGGTCTTGCCGGCACCTCCGACGCCGGCGAAACGCCACACCTCCATCGCGGTGGGTCGTTCGCACCACCGCACGGCGTGCGCGAGGTCCTCGTCGCGCAGTCGGTACGGCACCACCCGCGCGTCGGCGAGCAGCATCTCGGCCGGCAGGGAGCCGGGCATCCGGACGAACCCCTCCCAGCTCGGCCGCAGGGCCGCGGCCTCCGGCACCGGTAGGACCGCGTGCCATGTCCGGCGGTCGGCCAGCACCGCTTGCGCCCCGAGCCGCAGCAGATCGCGCCCGTGCGCCACGAGTGCCTCGGGCACACCGGGCAGCTCGCCGAGCAACGCCGAGATCGGTGCCGCCCAGCCTCCCAGGTCACCGTCGCGGTCCCGGGTACCGGTCAGCACCCCGACGACGGCCCGCCGGGTCGGGCACAGCAAGGGTGCCCCGGACAGGCCGGGAGCCGCCTGGCCCGCCTTGAGCCGGAAGAACCCGTCGCCGTCGACCCCCTCGAAGATGAACCGTGCCGGTGCGCCCGGCGGTGGGCCGACCAACTCCCGTGCCGCGAATCCGTAGGCGTGGCAGTCGTCGCCCAGTGGCTCACCGCTGGCCGTCCACACGACAGGGTGTCGGCCCACCCATGGCCGGGTTGGTTTCAGGCGCAACAGCGCCAGATCCGGAAACGGCCACAGGATGGTGCGTTCCGGCGGATCGGAGTGGGCGACCACGTCGGCGGGCACCGCACCGTCACCGACGTCAGCGGCGGCCGGCGTCACATCGACCGCCGTGTGGAAGCCTTGGCGGTCGCGGTCGAACACGACGTGCGCGGCCGTCACCACCCAGCCGGGGGCGATGAAGAAGCCGCTGCCCAGCAACGTCCCGTCCGGCCCGGCCACCCGGACCACGTGCCGGCGCAACTGGCGAGAGTCGACCGGGCCACCGCCGGACGGTTGACCGACCGGGGTCACGAACCGCCTTTCCAGACCAGTGTGATCTTGAAGGTGGCCGCTCCGTCGCCGGCTACGATGAGCCCGGTCAGCGGGCCCGCCTTGGCGGTCAGCGACAGGCCGAACTCGACGGTCGCCTCCGTCGGCTTGGCCTGTTGCCAGGCTCGGGACAGCTCGTCGGCGATGACCTCGACCGTCTCACGGACGCCGTCGAAGGAGAGCAGTCTCGCCGGTGAGACGTTCTCCGGGCCACCGCCGTCCAGCAGTTCCGCGAAGAACTCGACCTCACCGGAGCGGATCGCCTCCACGTGTCTGCGCCGAGAATGATCAGGTTGCATGCGCCACCCCTCGGTACCGAAGTCGACTCACCTTGCATGGTGGCACGCGCGATCACCTCGGTGCCCCGGTGACGTTTCTCAGGAGAAGCGCCGCCCCTCGTCGCGCCGGTACGCCCAGCCGGCCAGCGTCGCCAATCCGACGATCCACACCCCCAGCATGACCATCGAGAGTGGATCGGGCCGGAAGTCGCCAACCGCCGTCCACATCAGTTCCACGGCCCCCCGGGTCGGCAGGAACGGCGCGATCGCCTCGATGAAGGCGGGTGCCTGCCCGGGCGCGGTGAGCAGACCCCCGCCGACGGCCAGGGGGAAGAAGACCAGTTGGGCGACCACGATCGCCGCCTTGCTCGGCAGGGCGTACCCGATGGCGAGCCCCATCAGCGTGAACGGCACCGACACCAGCGCGACGGTGGCGGCGGCGAGCGCGAACCCCGCGGCGGTGGTGTGCGCCTCGGTCAGCAGCGCCGCGATGAGCACCACCGGCAGCAGCGACAGGTAGGTGAGGGTCAGCCCGGCCAGGACCCGGCCGGCGAACCGGGGTGCCGGCCCCACCGGCAGGGTCCGCAGGTACGGATCCCACGGTTGGGCCCGGTCCTCGGCGACGCCGACGCCGTACTGGAAGACGTTCGCGCTGAGCACCGCGAAGGTGACCATGGCGGCGGTGGCGTAGGTGGCCCCGACGGCGTCGTCACCGACGGCCGGTACCACGAAGAAGAGCATCGCGACGGCGGGAAAGAACGCGCTGCCGAACACCGCGACCGGGGTCCGGACGAGTTCCAGCAGTTGGTAACGGGCGTGAGCCAGGGCGTACTGCACGGCGTCTCCTCAGGCGGTGGTCGGTACGCCGGCCTCCGCCGGCCGGCTCTCGGCGGTGATGGTGAGGAACGCCTCCTCCAGCGAGGTGGGTCGGACCTCCAGGTCACGGAAGGACACACCGGCGGTGACCAGGTCGCGGACCAGTTGGTCGGCGTCGCCGGTGAGCAGGTGGATCCGCTCCCGGTCCCGTTCCACACGGACCACGTACGGCAGGGTCGGCAGCTCGTCGGCGGTCAGGCTGACCCGACGCAGGCCGACGACGCCACGAATGGCGGCGACACTGTCGTCGGCGAGCACCCGGCCCTGCCCGATGACCACCACCCGCTGGGCCAGCGCCTCGATCTCCTCCAGGTAGTGGCTGGTGAGCAGGACCGTGCCACCGTCGGCGTGGAAGGCCCGGATCGCCTCCCACAGCGCGTGCCGGGCCTCGACGTCGAGCCCGGTGGTCGGCTCGTCGAGCAGGACCAGCCGGGGCCGACCGACGAAGGCCAGCGCCACCGCCAGTCGCCGCCGCTGCCCGCCGGACAGACCACCGGTCTGCCGCCGGGCGAGATCAGCCAGACCGAACCGGTCGAGCAACTCGGCCCGTGGAACCGGGTCGGGAAAGTGCGCGCCGACGAAGTCGATCACCTCACCGACGCGGAGCGAGCCGGGCAGCCCGGTCTCCTGAGGGGTGACCCCGACCCAGCGGCGGTACGCGGGATCCCGGGGATCGCCGTCGAACAGCAGCACCCGGCCGCCGGTGGGGCGGCGCAGCCCGACGAGCAGGTTGAGCAGGGTGCTCTTGCCGGCGCCGTTCGGCCCGAGCAGACCGACCAGTTCGCCGGCCCGCACGTCCAGGTCCACCCGGTCGAGGGCCAGGACGTCACCGTAGCGTCGGGTGGCCTGTTCGGCCCGGGCGAGGATCATGGCGTCTCCTTGGTGTGGGCGGGCGCCAGCAGCGCCCGGATCGCCTCCGTGTACTCCTCGAAGGCCAGGCGACCACGGCTGGTGAGGGCGATCAGGGTGGTCGGGGTACGACCCCGGTGGGTCTTGGTGACGGCGACGTAGCCGGCCTCCTCCAACCGCCGCAGGTGCACCGAGAGGTTTCCCGCGCTCATTCCCAGCAGCTCCTGCAAGCGCGGAAAGGTCACCTGATCACGATCGGGCAGGGCGGACAGGGAGGCGACCACCCGCAGCCGGGCCTGCGCGTGGATCACCGGGTCGAGTTCGGTCATTGCCGGCCCCGGCGACGCAGCCAGCCCAGCAGCCTGGCGAGCAGCATCCCCCCGCCGCCGGCGACCGCGACGACCAGGGCGTGCCAGCCGGGACCGGCGATGGTGCCCAGCAGGTTGACCACGGTGATCCAGACGCCCAGCAGGAACAGGGTGCGGTCCAACCAGACCGCGCCGCCGGCCATGTGCAGGATGCCGGTCAGGCCCACCGCGAGGGCCGACCAGAGCAGCCCGACGAGGTCCGGCGGGAGGCTGTCGGACAGCCGGCCGGCGAGCACGAAGAGGGTGAGGAAACCGAGCCCCCAGGACCAGCCGTACCAGGCGCCACGCTGAGCGGACTCGCCGGCCACCTGCCCGTACGCCCGCGCGCCGGCCACCGCCGAGACGGCACCCGCGGCGGCCAGCAGGACGAACAACGTGGTCAGCGGCAGCCAGGAGGGCATCTCGACCAGGGGCACGTCACCCGGCGAGAAGTAGAGGAAGTGCAGCCCGAAGCCGATCAGCCAGGCCAGACCCCAGGGCCAGTAGTAGGCACGTGGGTCCGGCTCGAACTGACGCGCGGCGGTCGCCCGCTGCTCGTCGATCAGTCGAAGGGCCGCGGCCGGGTTCTCGGGCGGCAGGTCATCGTCGGCTGTCACGCAAACTACTTTATGACGCAAAGTCAAGCCTGCGGACAGTGGACCCGCCGGTGGCCCGGCGCACCCCGCTGGTCTGCGGACCGGTCAGCGGTCCACAGACCAACGTGGTCGCTTGTCAGCCGGCGCAGGTCGCCGTGATCCCGGACGGCGCCGTGCCGGCCGAGGCGAGCAGCCCGAACGTGGTGCTACCGCCCGGCGCGACGGTGCCGTTGTACGACGCGTTGCGGATCGTGACGTCGGCGCCGGTGCCGTCGGACACGCCACCCCAGACCGACTGGATCCGCTCGTCGCCGGACCACCGCCACCGGACGAGCCAACCGTCGAGTGACTCGCTGCCGGTGTTGCGTACGGTGACCGTGGCAACGAAGCCGCTGCCCCACCGAGCGTCGATCGTCGCCGTCGCGCCGCACCCCGACACCGGTTCGGTCCGCACCGGCCCACCGATTACGTACGGGTCACGCCGGGCCTCGACGTCGCTGAACCGGAACCAGTACTCGGTGTCCGGGGTCAGCCCGTCGAGCGTCACCTGCCCGTTGCGCTCCAGCCCGGTGACCGCCTCGGCCACCGGATTCTGCCAGGTCGCCGCGTCTTCGTAGCTGGCGAAGAGCAGCACGGTCATCGGCAGGTCGTAACCGCAGGGCGGGCCGCTGAACTGCAGGGTGTAGCTGATGGTGACGGTGGTGGCGGTGACCCCGGTGACCCTGCCGCTGATCGGCAGTGCCGGCGGGCACGCGACCGTCGGGGTCGCGGTCGGGCTCACGGTCGTCATCAGGCGTGGCGTCCCGAGTGGGGCGGCCTGGGTGTTGGCGGCACCGGCCGCCGTGACCCCGGCGACGGCGGCCAGGGTCACGGCGGTCAGCACCACGCCGAACGTGCGAAGCATCCGTTACCTCCAAGGGACGGTGGCCGGCCGGGTCGGCTCAGCGCCAACCGACGGCCGGTAGGTCGTCGGGCGCCGGCCAACGGACCGCTGACGGCGTCGTCAGCGGATGTCACGGTGGCGGCACGCGAGAGAGAACTGCCCGGATGCGTGGCACGCACGGCGCGCGCCAACGCCCGTCGAGCGACCGCACCGGCTCCCAGACGCGGTCGACGAGCCGAGTCTCTCAGTCGACGTCCCTCGATACAACCGGCCGATCCGGCGGACCGGACCCGGGCCGGTGACCGGATGTCGAATCAGGACCCGGGCGCCGCAACCGCGTCCGTCACGCGGGATCACCCCATCGACTTGGCACCGTCGATGGCCTCCCGGAGGATGTCGGCGTGCCCGGCGTGCTGGGACGTCTCCGCGATGATGTGCAGCAGCACCCGGCGGGCCGACCAGCGGGCGCCCGGCTCGAACCAGGGCGCTTCCGGCAACGGCTGACCGGCGTCGAGGTCGGCCAGGGTGACGACGAGTTCGTCGGTGCGGCGTGCCACCTCGTCGTACGCCGCCAGAATGCCGTCCAGGGTCTCCCCCGGCAGCATCTGGAACGACTGCGTGTGGCGCTCGTAGGCGCCCGGGTCGTCCGAGCTGCCCATCGCCGTAGGGCCGTTCAGGATGAAGTCGACCCAGTCGCGCTCGGTGTGCGCGACATGCTTGATCACGCCACCCACGCACAGCTCACTCACGGTGCTGCGCTCGGCGGCCTGCTGGTCGGTCAGGCCCCGCGCGGTGTTTCGCAGGAAGAAGCGGTGCTGGCGCAGGGCCTGGAGCAGGTCGGCACGCTCGGCTGGCAGATCGGTTTCGGTCATGGTCGGCCCTTCGTCGGCGGTCAGCCGGATGTTATCGGCCACCACCGACAGTTCCCTGCGCCAACGCCGCGCGCATCCGGCTGATCTCGACACCCTGCTCCACCACGACGCTGCCGGCCATCTCGTTGACGGCCACGTCGGAGCCGAGCGTCAACGCCTCCTTGCCCATGTCGATCGCGCCCTGGTGATGATCGGACATCAACTCGACGAACAGGCGATCGAACTCGGCCCCCCGAGCGGCGGTGAGGCGGTTCAGCGCCGCCGCCGACTGCATGCCGGACATGTCATGCCGATGGTCGCCAGCGGCGTCACGGTCGAGGCCACGGTCGGCCAGCCACGCCTCCAACACCTTGATCTCCGGCCCCTGGGCGGCCAGGATCCGATCCGCGATCGTCTTCAGTTGCGGGTTCTCGCCGCGCTCCGGGGCCAACCGGGCCATCACGAGCGCCTGCTCGTGGTGCGGGATCATCATGGTCACGAAGCGGACGTCGGCGTTGTTGTACGGCGGACGCGGCCTCGCCGACGTCTCGTTCGCCGGCAGCGACGTCGCCGGCTCGCCGGGGCGTCCGGGCATCAGCACCGGCGCGGTGGCGTCCGGGTTCGCCGGCAGCTCGATCGGCGCGGGCGTACGGGTCGTCGCCGTCGGCTCCGAATCGCCGTCCGGCCACCGGAGGGCCAGCGTCGCCCCGACGACCAGCACCGCCAACACCACCAGCTCGATCAGTACCCACCTGCGCGACCGCCTGAGCAGTTCCCGGACCCGTACACCCAGCACCACGTGACTCCCGCCGTCGTCGAGGTTGGCCGGATGTTAGCGCGGGACTGACCTGCGGCGGGAGGGGCGGGACGGCGGAAGGACCGATTGGTCCCACCTGCGGTGGTCGGCACACGCGAGATCCCTTCGTCGTCAGGCGCACCGGGGCTGCTCGGTCCTGTGCGTACACCCGCGCCGGCCCTTGACCGGAAACCCTGATCGGCTTAGCTTCATCGATCAGGAAGGTCTCTTAACTGATTTCGCCCACCCCGCCGGGAGTGCCGATGCGATCGTTGCGTCCCCGCCACCTCACCGCCCTCGTCGTCCTGACCACCCTGCTCGTCGCCGCCGCGCCACCGGCCGCCGCCAAAGCGAGCCCGGGCCGCAGCGACGGGTACCACCGGGTCGGCTACTTCACCCAGTGGGGCATCTACGGCCGGGCGTTCCCGGTGAAGAAGCTCGACACCTCCGGCGCGGCGAGCCGGCTCACCCACGTCAACTACGCCTTCGGCAACGTGAGCGAGGACGGAAGGTGCTATGTGGACGGCGGCCCGGGCGAGGGTGACGCGTGGGCCGACTACCAGCGTCCCGTCCCGGCGCAGGAGAGCGTCGACGGCGTCGCCGACGCCTGGGGCGAGCCGCTCAACGGCAACTTCGGCCAGTTGGCCAAGCTCAAGGCCAAGCACCCCGGCCTGAAGGTGATGATCTCGCTCGGCGGGTGGAGCTGGTCCACGTACTTCTCCAACGCCGCCCGCACCGACGCCTCCCGCCGAGCCTTCGTCGCCTCCTGCATCGACCTGTACCTCAGGGGCAACCTGCCGATCCTGGACGGCGGCAGCGGCGGTCCCGGTGCCGCCGCAGGCGTGTTCGACGGCATCGACCTGGACTGGGAGTGGCCCAACTGGCCCGGTGAGGCCGGCAACGTCATCCGCCCCGAGGACCGGGAGAACTTCACCAAACTGCTCGCCGAGTTCCGCCGACAGCTCGACGCGTACGGCCGGCAGACCCGTCGCCACCACCCGCTGACTGCCTTCCTCCCGGCCAACCCGGCCGCCATGGACGCCGGCTACGAGGGACGCGAGATCTTCAGGTACCTCGACTTCGCCACCGTGCAGGGCTACGACTTCCACGGCACCTGGGAGGCGGTGACCAACCAGCAGTCCGCACTGCGCATACCAAAGGGCGCACCGGACGACCCGGACTTCTCCGTGGAGGTGGCGGTCGACGGCTGGATCGCCCGTGGGGCGCCGCGGCACAAGCTGGTCCTGGGCATCCCCTACTACGGCCAGGGCTGGACCGGCGTCACCGGTGGCAGCGACGGGCTGTTCCAGCCGGCCACCGGGCCCGCTCCGGCCACCCACGCCGCCGGGTTCGAGGACTACAAACAGCTCAAGAACCTGGCCCGGGACGGGTTCACCGTCCACCGCGACCTGCGCGCCGGGCACGCCTGGCTGTTCGACGGCACGACCTTCTGGACGTACGACGATCCGGTGGTGGTGCTCCAGAAGACGCTCTACATCCGCCGGACCGGCCTGGGCGGGGCGATGATCTGGTCGCTCGACGGCGACGACGACCACGCCACCCTGACCAGGACGATCAGTCTGGGACTCACCACCCGATAGCCGTACCGTCCCTCGGCCGCCGTCCCGCACCGGCGGCGGCCGGGCGGTGGGCGCTCAGCCGAGGATGCCCTCGTGCAGCGCGCGGAGCACCGCGTTCGTGCGGTCCCGCGCGCCGAGCTTGGTCAGGATCGTGGAGACGTGGTTCTTGACGGTGCCCTCGGCGAGGAAGAGCACCTCGGCGATCTGCCGGTTGCTGTAGCCGTGCGCCACCAGCCGCAGCACCTCCTGCTCGCGTTCGGTGAGGCCCTGCACCGGTGGCGCCTGCGGTCCGGCCGGGGACGGCCCGGAGCGGATCGCCCGCAGCATCCGGTCGGTGATCGACGGAGCGATGAGCGTGCCGCCGTCGGCGAGCGTACGGATGGCCCGGGTGAGCTGTTCCAGCGTGACGTCCTTGAGCAGATAACCCCGGGCACCCGCGCGCAGCGCGGCGAGCACGAGTTCGTCGTCGTCGAAGGTGGTCAGCACCAGCACCGGGACGTCGACGTTCTCCGCACGTAGCCGTTCCAGCGTCCAGATGCCGTCGAACCGGGGCATCCGCAGGTCGAGCAGGAGCACGTCGGGGGCGGTACGCACGACGACCGGCAGCGCGGCGCGACCGTCGTCGGCCTCGCCGACCACGTCGATGCCGGCGACCTCCAGCAGCCCACGGATGCCCTGTCGGATGAGGGTCTGGTCGTCGACCACCACCACCCTGGTCATCGCGCCGGCACCCGCGCGGTCACCCGGAACCCGTCGCACCCGTCCACGGAGAGCTCACCGCCCAGGGCGGCGAACCGCTCGCCCAGGCCACGCAGCCCGTTGCCGAGCGACGGTTCCGGTGCGCCCCGACCGTCGTCCCGGGCGTCGAGCACGGTCTCCCGATCGTCGCCGGTCACCGAGATCCGCAGGGTACGCGCGTCGGCGTGCCGGATGGTGTTGGTGACGATCTCCTGGGTGGCCCGGACGAACGCCGCGCTGTCGTCCTCGTCGATCCGCACCTCCGGCGACACCTCGATCGTCACGTCGAGACCGGGCAGATCCCGCGTCACCCGGCGCAACGCCTGCTCCAGGTCGGGGCTCTCGGTCCGCAGCTGCCCGACCGTGGCCCGCACATCGCCGAGCAGGTCCCGGGCGACCCGGTCGGCCCGGTCGAGGTGGGTGCGCACGGCCGGACCCTCCAGGTGACGGGCGGTCTCCAGTTCCAGGGTCAGCACGGTCAGCTGGTGGCCGATCAGGTCGTGCAGTTCACGGGAGATGCGCAGCCGTTCCGCCGTGGCGGCCGATTCCGAGAGCAGCACACTGGCGGCCTGCAACTCGACATGCGCCTCGGCCAACTCGCGGCGCATGCGCTGTTCCCGCAGCAGCGTGACCGAGCTGAGCAGCGTCGCCACCTGGATCAGCAGGTAGAAAACCAGAATCATGACGCCGTCGGCCGGGGCCCGGGTCAGCGATGCCGCGCCGAACGTGATCACCAGCGTGTTGGCGATCACCACCGCCAGGCCCACCGGCACCGGCACCACGTACACGCTCACGGCGGCGGTGAGGACCAGCAGCACCGGCAGCAGGCCCAGGGTGGCAGCCGTCAACAGCAGAGCCCAGGCGGCGACGACTGCCCCGGCGAACGCCGCGTACCGCACCAGCCGGGACACCCGGGTGGCGACCGCGCCGAGCAGGGCGACCAGGTAGCCGGCGAAGAGCACGATCCACCAGCCGCGCGCGATCGTGGTCCCGACGGCACCGACGAGGCCTGGACCGGCGACGGCGACCGCCACCACGAGCATCGCGAGGCCGGACCATTCGTCTGTCCCGACGCGTCGCACCGGTCCACTCTAGGTCGGGCCGTGGCCAGCCCACCTGTGCCGGAAGTCATGCCCGCGGGTGATGACTTTCGGGACCCGACACCGGCCGGGAGCGTTCGTAGCCTCAAGGCATGACCAGCACCGAACCGGCGATCCTCGCCGAGCATCTCGCCAAGAGCTACCGCGGCAGGCGAGCGGTCGTCGACGTGAGCCTGCGGGTCGAGCTCGGCGAGGCGGTCGGTGTGGTCGGTGCCAACGGCGCGGGCAAGACGACGACCGTCGAGATGATCGCCGGGCTACGCGTACCCGAACAGGGGCGGGTACGCGTACTCGGCCTCGATCCGCGCCGCGACCGGGCGCGGCTGCGACAGGTCCTCGGCGTGCAGTTGCAGCAGGCCCACCTGCATCACGCGCTCCGGGTCACCGAGCTGGTCGACCTCTACCGCAGCTTCTATCCCGATCCCCGGCCCACCGGCGAGCTGCTCGACCTGGTCGAGCTGACCGGACAGCGCCGGACCAGCTTCGACAAGCTCTCCGGCGGCCAGCAGCAGCGGCTGTCCATCGCCCTCGCCCTCGCCGGTCGCCCCCGGGTGGTGATCCTCGACGAACTGACCACCGGGCTCGACCCGGCGGCTCGGCGACGGATGTGGGCCACGGTCGAGCGACTCAGCTCCGAAGGGGTCAGCGTGCTGCTGGTCAGCCACACCATGGAGGAGGTCGAGCGGCTCTGCGACCGGGTGGCGGTGCTCGACGCCGGCCGGGTCGTCGCGCTCGACACCCCGGCGGGCCTGGTCGCCCGCGCCGGTACCAGCACCCTCGACGACGCTTTCGTCGCGCTCACCGGCCGGCAGCTGACGGAGGAACCCGCATGACCCCGCTCGTGCAGGCCCGCCGGCCCGGGCCGCGTTCGCTGGTGACCCTGATCCGGTGCGAGGCGAAAATGGTCGTCCGGGACACCGCCGGGCTGGTGGTTCCCCTCTGCCTGCCGTTGCTGATCATGTTGACGAGTGCCTCCGGCGCGAGCCGGACGGTGGTCGCCAACGGACGCACCGCGCTGGACCTGTACGTCCTGCCGCTCGTGTTCACCATGGTCGTCGCGATCATCGGCATCATCAACATGCCGAGCTTCCTCGCCTACTACCGGCGCTCGGGCATCCTCCGCCGGCTCGGGGTGACCCCCGCCGCACCGGCCATGGTCCTCGCCGCACAGGCCGTCGTCAGCGTTCTCCAGGCACTCGTCGGCATCGCGGTCGCCCTGGTCGTGGCGTTTCTGGCCTTCGGCGCCAACCCGCCCGCCGACCTCGGCCGGGCGGTCGCAGTGGTCGCGCTGACGATGACGGCGATGTACAGCGCCGGCATGATCGTCGCGGCGGTCGCTCCCACTCCCAACTCCGCCGTCGCCATCGGCCTGGTCGCCTTCTTCGTCCTCGGTGCCCTCGGCGGCATGTTCGGCGGCCGGGACTCCCTACCCGAGCCGCTCGCCGAGGTCGGCGGCTGGCTGCCGTTCGGCGCGGCCGTCGAGGCCCTGTCGTCCGCCTGGGCCGGCACCGCGGTGTCGACGGCGAACCTGGTCGGCCTCGGCGCGACGGTGGTCGGCGGAGCCGTGGTCGCGGGCGTGCTGTTCCGCTGGGAGTGAACCCGTCCCGGTCACGCCCGCCGACCCCGGCGCCGCCGAACGGCGGCCGGACGTGAGGAGGCCGGACCGGTCGGTCAGGACGGCTCGGCGGAGAGCAGGTAGTCGTCCGCCTCGCTGCTCCACCGCAGGCCGACCGCCCCTTCGGTGGCGGCGGCCTTGCAGAACTGGAGGAAGCCGCGATAACCGAGCTTCTTCTCGCTGAAGTCCGGCCGCACCCGTCGGAGCTGGTTCTTCAGGCCGGACAGGGCCACCTCGCCGGTGCCGCCGCCCAGGTCGCGGACCACCGAGCTGAGCAACGCGAACCCGGTCTCCCGGTCGCCGTGTTCCGGCAGGGAGACCTCCGGATCGCCCTTGGCCGGGCCTTCCGCCAGTTCGACCACCCGCAGTTCGGCAAGATGGCGCAGCAGTTCTCCGAAGGTGCGGAACCCGTGGTCGGACTCGCTGAAGGTGGGATCCTTGCGCAACAGGGTCCGCTTCAACCGCGAGGCGGTCACCTCCCCACCGGAGCTGCGCTGCAGACCCGCCACGGTCTGGGCGACGAGGACGGCGAGCGCGTCGGCGTCCCGGGCCGGCTCCTCGGTCGGCGGCGCCTCGGGTTCCATCTGCTCGACGGGCTCCGGCTCGGGCAGCCGGGCCGGACGGCTCCGTCGCCCCCGCGTCGGCAGGATGTCGACGCCCTCCAACCGGTCGTAGTAGAGGAACTCGTCGCACGCCGGTGGCAGCAGGGCCGAGGTGGACTTCTCCACCCCCACCCCGATCACCTGCTTGTTGAGTTCGCGGAGCTTGTGCACCAGCGGCGTGAAGTCGCTGTCGCCCGTGCAGAGGACGAAGGTCGAGATGTACCCGCGTTCGAAGGCCAACTCGATCGCGTCGACGGCCATCTTGATGTCGGCGGCGTTCTTGCGGGTGGCACCCATCCGCTGCGGAATCTCGATCAGCTCGACGTGCGAGCGGGTCAACATCCGTCGATCCTCGTCAAAGTACGACCAGTCGGCGTACGCCCGGCGCACCACCACCCGGCCGCGCTCGGCCAGCGCGTCGGCGATCGGTCGGAAGTCGAACATTGCCCCGCCGTGGTGGTCGCGCACCCCCAGCGCCAGGTTCTCGTAGTCCAGAAACAGGGCGATCCGGTCTTCATGCTCCACCCGGGCAGCGTACGTCGGTGTGGCCGTACCCACCGGTGGCACCGCGCCGACGCGGGACCGTCACGGACGGCGGCTACCATCGCCCGATGGATCTTCGCGGCACGATCAGCCCGGACCGTCCGCTGCTCGTCCTGGCCATCGCCGAGGAGGCCGCCCACCTCGACGCGGAGTTTCCGGTGCTGCTGACCGGGATGGGAAAGGTCAACGCGGCGGCCGCGGTGGCGGCGACGCTGGCCCGCTCACCGTTGCCGTCGGTCCTTGTCAACCTCGGCACCGCCGGCGCGCTGCATCCGGGTTGGACCGGCACCCACGAGATCGGCAGCATCCTCCAGCACGACCTGGACACCGAGTTCATCCGCCGGCTCACCGGGCAGACCGTCGGCGCGCCGCTGACCCTGGGTGACGGGCCGACGCTGGCCACCGGCGACCGGTTCATCGCCGACGACGAGGCCCGCGCGGCCCTGAGCCGCCACGCCCACCTGGTCGACATGGAGGGGTACGCGGTGGCGTCGACGGCGCACGCCCTCGGGGTACCGGTCCGGGTGGTGAAGCAGGTGAGCGACGAGGCCGGCGACGGGGCGGAGCGCAGCTGGCAGGAGTCCGTGGACGGCTGCGCCCGCGTCCTCGCCGGCTGGGTGCGGGACAACCTCTGACCAGCGGCCCCGGGCGTGTGCTGGCGTGTACGGCACACGTTTGACGCCGGGAGTTGCGGGTAGCCGCGCTGCTGCGGCTACGGATTGGAAAACGGGTCATGGAGCTGTCGGCACGCACGACGATCATCATGCGCAGTGGCATCCGAGGGGTCATCGCCGCGATGGCGATGTCCGGGTTACGGCAGGCCACCACCTCCCTGAATCTGGTGCAGAGTTCGCCGCCGAAGTCGGTGATGGAGAAGCTGGTGCCCGGGCTGCTCGACCGGTTGCCCGGCGACCAGCATCCGGCGGCCCTGGCGGCGGCACACTGGGGCTACGGGCTCAGCGCCGGGCTGGCCTTCGGCGCGCTGCCGAAACGCCTCCGTCATCGGATCTGGGTCGGCCCGCTCTACGGCATGGTGCTGCTGCTCGGCTTCCACGCCACCATCGCGCCGGCCCTGGGCATCGACCGTCGGCTGTCCGACTGGCACGAGCAGGTGGCCCTGGTCGCCGACCATCTCCTGTACGGCATCGTGGTGGCGGGCTTCCCGATGCCGCACCGGGACTGACCGTCACCGGGCGGCGTGGCCCACCCGCCTGCCGAGCCTGTCGACGCGCCGCACGTCGCGTCGACAGGCTCACGCCAGCTCAGGCGCCGCCGGCCAGGTCGCGCCGGCGGAAGGCGGACACGGCCGCCTGCGCGAGTGCGCCGGCGAGGACGGTGAGCAGCACCACCGCGACCACGCTGACGTCCTCGAGCGGGTACTCCCCCACGTGCTCGAAGGGCGACAGTCGCAGCACATTCTCGGGTAGCTCCAGGATCGGGGCGAAGTAGCCGGCGATCAGCCCGTAGCCGAGCACCACCCAGATCACCGGCAGCATCCTCGGTGCCGCCGCGTAGAGCAGGGTGGCGGCACCGAGGACCAGCCAGACCGCCGGAGTGTGCGCGAGGTGGCCGACCAGCAGGTCACCGAGCAGACCCGCGTCGCCGGTGCTCGCCGCCGCGCCGACGCCCATGCCCGCACCGGCGACCAGCAGCAGCCACGGTACGCCGAGCGCCACGACGGCGAGGTGGCCGCCGATCCAGGCGGCCCGGCTGACCGAGGTCGCCAGCACCGGCTCGGTCCGGCCCTCGGTCTCCTCGGCGCGCAGCGACTGCACCGCGAGCACCGCGAAGACCCCGACGACGAGCGCCATGGTCAGGCCCATCATGCCGAGATAGCCGGCGAGCAGGTCGCCCGAACCACCACCCATGACCTCCACCAGGTCCGCGGGTGCGTTCTCGAAGCCATCGAGCAGGGGCTGGGTGAACGATCCGTAGGCCACGCCGGCCACCAGCAACGCCGCACTCCAGCCGATCAGGCTCGCCCGGTGCAGCCGGAAGGCGAACGTGAGCGGGCCGGCCAGCCAGCTCGCGGCCCGGGGCGGGCCCGGGCGCGGCGGCACCAGGCCGGCACCGAAGTCGCGCCGCGCCGACAGGACGTAGCCGGTGGCCGCGGTCGTCGCCGCGAACGCCAGCGCGATGGCCAACGGCCACCAGCGGTCGTGGACGTACGCGGCGGTCTGCTGCGACCAGCCGATCGGTGACAGCCAGGACAGCCAGGACGGCCCACTGCCCTGCACCGCGGCCATGTCGCCGAGGCCGCGCAACACGAACGCGGCACCGAGCGCGGTCCCGGCCGTGCCGGAGGCGGCCCGGGGGTACTCCGACAGCTGGACGGTGACCGCGGCGATGCCGGCGAAGGCGAGGGCGACCGCACCGACGGAAGCGCCGAACAGCATGGATCCGCCCGCGTCGAAGCCACGGCTGGTCATCATCGCGCCGATCAGCAGGGCGACAAGCACCGCCATCACGGTGGTGAGGGTGAGCGCGGCGGTCAGCTGGGCGTGCCGACCGACCACGTTGGCGCGGACCAGTTCGGCCCGGCCGGTCCGCTCCTCGGTCCGGGTGTGCCGGACCACGGTGAGCAGGCCCATCAGCCCCGCGCCGAGCAGCACGTAGAGGCCGTACTGGCCGGCCAGGAAGCGTTCGATGGTCAGGTCGTCGAATCCGAAGCCGGGTCCACCGAACAGGGCTCCGGCCGGGCTGCTGGTGAAGGCGGTCAGCCCCGCCAGGTCCTCGGGAGTCTGCGCGATGGTGTCCAGCGCAGCGGCGAAGTACGTCATCAGCAGGGGCAGACCGAGCGTCCAGGCGGGCAGCCGGAACCGGTCGCGGCGCAGCATGAACCGCAGGAGGTTGCCGGTCCCGGTGACGGCGGTGCCGGTGCCCACCGGTGTCGCGCGGTGCGGCGTCGTCGCGGTCATCACGCCACCTCCCCGGCACCGTTGCCGACGAGCCGGTCACCGTAGTGCCGCAGCAGGAGTTGCTCGAGCGTCGGCGGCCGGACGGTCAGTCCCTGCACACCGAGGTCACCGAGTTCGCGTACCACGACGGCGAGCTGGTCGCCGTTGACCTCGAAGCGGACCTGCCCGTCGGCGGTACGCAGGCCGTGCACGCCGGCCAGGTTGGCCAGGCCGTCGGCCGGCCGGTCGGTGACGGCCTCGACCGAGGTACGGGTGAGGTGGCGCAGTTCGGTGAGCGAGCCGGTCTCGACGATCTTGCCTTGTCGGATGATCGAGATCTGGTCGGCGAGCACCTCGACCTGGGCCAGGATGTGGCTGGACAGCAGCACGGTGCGCCCGGCGTCCTTGACCTCGCGGATGCACTCCTGGAACACCGCCTCCATCAACGGGTCCAGCCCGGCGGTCGGCTCGTCGAGCAGGAGCAGCTCGACGTCGCTGGCCAGCGCCGCGATGAGCGCCACCTTCTGCCGGTTGCCCTTGGAGTAGGTGCGGCCCTTCTTGCTCGGGTCCAGGTCGAAGCGCTGGCACAGCTCGTCCCGGCGCACCGGGTCGGTGCCGCCGCGCAGTCGGGCGAACAGGTCGATCGCCTCGCCGCCGGTCAGGTTTGGCCACAGCTCCACGTCGCCGGGCACGTAGGCGAGCCGCCGGTGCAGGGCGACCGCGTCGCCCCAGGGGTCACCGCCGAGCAGCCGGGCCCGGCCGCCGTCGGCGCGCAGCAGCCCGAGCAGGATCCGGATGGTGGTGGACTTGCCGGCGCCGTTGGGGCCGAGGAAGCCGTGCACGGTGCCGGCGTCGACGCGCAGGTCGAGTCCGTCGAGTGCCTTGACCCGACCGAAGGACTTGTCGAGGTGGTGGATGTCGATGGCAGCAGTCATGGTCGTTTGACCTCATTCGAGGTAGTCCCGGGGCGTACCGGGGTGCGATGTGGTCGATCGACGGATCCGGGGCAGCGCCACGCGGAGTCCGGTGTGTTTCGCGGTGGTGCGCGGATGAGTGGGCCACGCCGCGGCGTGGTGGCGGTTCAGCTCGCCGTACCGTCGGGGTCGGCGGCGTTCGGTGCGGGCGACGGCGGATCCGGCACGTACATCAGGTATTCGTCGAGCATCGACCGATCGACGAGCAGCCCCTCGGTGAACAGCTCCAGCGCCGGCAGCGTCAGTTCGCCCATGTACTGACGGAACAGGGCGGGGAACTTCTCGGGCTCCGCGTCGGCGCCGTGCAGGGTGAACCAGAGCAGCATGCTGCCGGTCGCCTGGTAGGCCAGGTAGCGGGCGCGGGCGGCCCGGGCACGGCTGGGCCGCACCACCCCGGCCGCCTCCCCGGCGGACAGGTACGCCTCGGCGTCGCTGATCATGTGCTCGATCAGCTGGGCGGCCAGTTCCCCGCCGGCCTGCATGCTGCGCAGCAGGTACTGCACCATCGGCGCGAACTGCTCGACCTGGGCCATCTGCGCCAGCAGCATCGTCCCGGTGCCGTCGGTGAGCGCCTTCTTCTTCTCCCGGCGCATGATCTCCAGCACCCGCTCGTCGCAGGCGCGGCGGAGCCCGTCCTTGGAGCCGAAGTGGTGCACGATCAGACCGGCGGTCACCCCGGCGTCCGCGGCGATGGTGCGCAGCCCGGCCCGGAAGCCGTCGCGGGCGAACCGGACGATGGCGGCGTCACGGATGCGGCCCGCGGCGGCCAACTCGCCGCCGCGCTCCTCCGAAGCTCCGCCCAGGGACGTCACACCACCAGATTAAACACTTGTTCAATCGCCCGGCAAGCCCCTCAGTTCTGCTCGGTCGGCCTCGGGAGCGGGGATCTCGCGCACGCCGCTGCCGTCGAGCCGCAGCCATCGGTGCACACCGATGTCGCGCAGGAAACGCTCGTCGTGGCTGACCACCACGAAGGCGCCCCGGTAGGCGTGCAACGCGTTCTCCAACTGGCCCACGCTGACCAGGTCGAGGTTGTTGGTGGGCTCGTCGAGCAGCAGCAGGTGCGGCGCCGGCTGGGCGTAGAGGACACAGGCCAGGGTGGCGCGCAGCCGCTCACCGCCGGAGAGGACGCCCACCGGCAGTTGGGCGCGGGCACCCCGGAACAGGAACCGGGCCAGCAGGTTCATCCGCTCCGACTGCTGACGGTCCGGGGCGTACCCGGTGAGGTTCTCCAACACGGTGCGCTCCGGGTCGAGCAGGTCCAGCCGCTGCGACAGGTAGGCCACCCGGCCGTCGGCGCGACGCACCCGCCCGCCCTGCGGATCCAGGTCGCCGAGCAGCAGGCGCAGCAGGGTGGACTTGCCGACCCCGTTGGGGCCGGTCAGCGCGATCCGTTCCGGACCGCGGATGGTCAGGTCGAGCCCGTCCCCGGGGAACACCGCCCGGCCGCCGTACCGGACCTGCATCCGCTGCCCCTCCACCAGGGTGCGGCCGGCCGGGACGTCGGTCTCCGGTAGTTCCACGGCCAGCGTCTGGTCGTCCCGCAGTGCCCGACCGGCCTCGTCGAGCCGGGACTGCGCGGCGCTGACCCGGCTGGCATGTGCCTGCTGGGCCCGGCCCGCCGACTCCTGGGCACTGCGCTTGAGCCCACCGGCGACGATGCGGGCCAGACCCGCGCTACCGAGATTGCGGGCGGCGTTGCCGGCCCGCCGCTCGGCGCGCTCGCGGGCCTGCTGCATCTCCCGCTTCTCCCGCCTGAGGTCCAACTCGGCGCTGCGCACCTGGCGCTCCGCCAGCTCCTGGGTAGCCCGTGCCGCCGCCTCGTAGGCGGTGAAGTTCCCGCCGAACATCCGCGCTTGCCCGCCGTCGAGCTCGGCGATGCGGTCCATCCGGTCCAGCAGCATCCGGTCGTGGCTGACCAGCAGCAGGCAGCCGGACCAGTTCTCCAGCACCGCGTACAGCCGGTGCCGGGCGTCGATGTCGAGGTTGTTCGTGGGCTCGTCGAGCAGCAGCACATCGGGACGCCGCAGCAGTTGGGCGGCGAGACCGAGGGAGACCGCCTGGCCGCCGCTGAGGGTGTCCAGGCGTCGATCCAGCGCCACCTCGCCCAGCCCGAGCCGGTCGAGTTCGGCGCGGCTACGCTCCTCGACGTCCCAGTCGTCACCGATCGCGGCGAAGTTGTCCTCGCTGGCGTCGCCGGCCTCGATGGCCCGCAACGCGGACAACGCCGGGGCGACGCCCAGCACCTCCGCCACGGTCAGGTCACCGGTGAGCGGCAGGTGCTGCGGCAGGTAGCCGAGCACTCCCTCGACGGTGACGCCGCCGCCGGTGGGTACGAGGTCACCGGCGATCAGGCGCAGCAGCGTCGACTTGCCGGCGCCATTCGGCGCGACCAGGCCGGTGCGACCCGGCGGGACGGTGAGGGACAGGTCCTGGAAGACCGGGGTGTCGTCCGGCCAGGAAAAGAAGAGACTGGTGCAGACGACGCAGGCGTCGGACATCGAGTAAGACCTCGGATGAGAAGCCGGGGAGACTACGCCCCGGTCAGGCAGACAGGGCCACGACACGACAGGCCGCCGTCAGGCGGCGGGGGTGCTCACCCCGAGATGTCGTCGTCCCCCGAAAGCATGTCGCGCGCTCCTCGCTGTGTACCGGGCGGTTGAACCGCGGGGGCCAAGCCTAGCAAGTGCCGGTCCCGGCCGGGCCCGAGCCGGCGACCCACCCGCCGAGCCCCGAACCCCGGCGGGCGGGTCGCCGATCAGGACCGGATTCGACCGCGCACCCGCAGGTAGAGCAGCGCCGCCGCGGTCACCGCCACCGGCCAGAGCAGGTAGACACCGGTCATGGCCAGGAGGAACAGCACCACACCGATGGCCGCGGCGGCGGCGTACCAGGCGGCGCTGCGGCGGGGCAGCAGCCGCAGCGCCGCCGCGATACCGATCACGTAGACGGTGCTGAAGGAACCGGTCGTGACCAGCACCAGCGAGTGGGTGTCGAGACCGGTGACAAGTGTCGCGCCGAGCGCGAGCAACGCCAGGGTGGCGGTGACCGCGAGGCTGCGGCGGGGCACCTCGCCCGCCACGCTGCCCCGGGCGAGCCAGGCGGGCAACGCCCCGTCTCGGCCGAGGGCCGCACCGAGCTTCGCCGCTCCGGCGTAGTAGGCGTTCATCGCGCCGAAGGTCAGCAGCAATGCCGCCCCGGCGACCAACCAGCGGACGTCGCCGCCGAGCGCGACCGCGAACAGTTCACCAAGCGGCGCCGTGGAGTCCGCTGCCGCCGAGCCGAGTACGGCGACGGTCGCGAAGGCCACCGCCAGGTACAGCGCACCAACCACGACGACCGCCGCGGCGGTGGCCCGGGGCAGGTCCCGCTCCGGACGGCGGAACTCGCCGGTCAGGTGGGTGATCGCCTCCCAACCGACGAAGCTCCACATCAGCAGCGCCGCCGCGGGGCCCACGGCGGCCAGGCCACGTGGGGCGAAGGGCGTGAGGTTCGCGGCGTCCGCGTGTGGCAGCGACAACAGCACCGCCAGCAACAGGAGCACGACAAGGGCCCCGGCGAGCGCGAGTTGCACCCGGCCGGCGAGCTGCACTCCGGCGTGGTTGGTGACGGTGACCGCGACCATCAGCAGCACCGCCGTGACCGCGACGGTGCGCGTACCGCCGCCGACCGCCGCCTCGACGTAGGCCGCGCCGAACAGCGCCGCCGCGGCCGCGCCCGGTGGCACCGCGAAGTAGAAACACCATCCGACGACGGCCGCCGCCCGCGACCCGAAGGCCATCCGGGCGTACGTCGAGACGCCACCGGCGTCCGGGTGGCGGGAACCGAGCGCGGCGAAGGTGGCCGCCAGTGGGGCGGAGACGAGCACGAGCAGGAGCCAGGCGAGCAGCGAGGCGGGACCGGCGGCCTCGGCGGCCAACGCGGGCAGCGCGATCACCCCGGTACCCAGTACGGCACCGACGTAGAGTGCGGTGCCCTGGGCGGCGGTGAGCCGTCCGCCGGTCACCGGCGTGGCACGGGTCTGGGTCATGTGATCACCGTCGTCCGGGCCGGCCGGCCGGGACAGCCGGATTGGCGACGAGCTGCGTTAGATTTCTGCCATGCGTCCGCACGTCGTCGCGGTGGCGGTGACCGACAACCTGCCGATCTTCGAGCTGGCGGTCCCGCAGGAGGTGTTCGGCACCGACCGGCGGGACATCGTCGACCCGTGGTACGAGCTGCGGCTGTGCGCGGCCGAGCCGGGCCCGCTGCGTACCACCGGTGGATCGTGGCTCGACCCCGCGTACGGCCTGGACGACCTGGCCGAGGCCGACACCGTGCTGGTGCCCGGGTGCGCCCGACCGACCCAGACCAATCCCCCGGCCGAGCTGGTCGAGGCGCTGCGCATCGCGTACGCGCGGGGCCGACGCATCGTCGGCATCTGCACCGGCGCGTACCCGATCGCCGCGGCCGGTCTGCTCGACGGCCGCCGCGCCACCACGCACTGGATGAACGCGCAGGACTTCGCCGGCCGCTTCCCACTCGTCGACCTCGACCCCCGGGTGCTGTACGTGGCGGAGGGCACCGTCTTCACCTCGGCGGGTACGGCAGCCGCCATCGATCTGTGTCTGCACCTGGTGCGGCTGGACCACGGCGCCGCGGTGGCGAACGAGGTGGCGCGGCGGATGGTGGTGGCACCGCCGCGGGGTGCCGACCACACCCAGTATCCGGCGCCGCCGGTGCGGGGAGTCTCGCCGGCCGACCTGAGCCCGGTGCTGGAGTGGGCCCGGCAACGCCTGGACCGGCCGCTGTCGGTCAACGACCTGGCCCGCGCGGCGAACCTGAGTCCGCGCACCCTGGCCCGCCGGTTCCGCGACTCGCTCGGCACCACCCCGTTGCAGTGGCTGTTGGAGCAGCGGGTCCGGTTGGCCCAGGAGCTGCTGGAGACCACCGAGGATCCGGTCGAGCGGATCGCGCACCGCACCGGCTTCGGCAGCGGTGCGAACCTGCGCCAGCACTTCGGCCGGATCAGCGGAATGACCCCACAGACCTACCGGCACGTCTTCCGGTACCGGGCCGGCGCGACGGCCCGTCCGACCGCGCCGTCACGGCCGGCCGGACAACCGCTCGGATAGGCGGCGACGGCACTGTCGCCCGGCACCGGTTCGACGGCGGGCGGCGCTGCGTCGTTACCGGAAACTTCCGGAAGTTCTGGCCACCACGGTGGTGTCGACATAGCATGCACGCGCTTGAATCCGTCCGAAGAGCCACGTCAGACACACCCCACCAGCACCGATATTAAATAGAGGGATTTCGATGCGCCTCTGGAACCTCTCCCGCCGATCACGACGCCGATCCCGAACCATCGCCCTGCTCTGCTCGGCCGCGCTCGTCACCGCGGTCGCCGTGGCACCCGCACCGGCGGCCGCCGCCGAAGTCGTCCTCGCCAACGACTTCGAGTCCGGCTCGTACGCACCGTGGGGACCGCGCGGCGACATCACCCTCGCCATCACCGACGAGGGCCACGAGAGCGACAGCAGCCTGTCCGTCACCGGCCGCACGGCGAACTGGCAGGGCCCGGCCACGAGCGCGACGGCACTGTTCCGCCCCGGTACGCAGTACTCGGTCACCGCCTGGGTGAAGCTTCCGGCTGGCACCGAAGGCACCGCGGGCGTGCACTTCACCGTCGAGGCGACCCCCGCCGACGGCGGCGACAACACCTATACCTGGATCGGCGGGGACGTCGCCACCACCGCCGACGGCTGGGTGCAGATCGGCGGCACGTACACGCTGCCCGACGGGCTCAGTGCCGCCACCCTCTACGTCGAGGCGGCGGAGAGCACCCCGTTCCTCGTGGACGACGTGCTGATCACCGCACCGGACGGCGAACCGGGCGGACCCGAGCCCGGCACCGTCGTCATCGACACCGACTTCGAGGACGGGCTGGACGGCTGGGGCCCCCGCGACAGCGGTCCCGGCGCCCCGACCGTCGAGATCAGCGACGTCGCGCACGGCGGTACGGCCGCGGCGCTGGTCACCGACCGGGTCAACCAGGGTGCCGGGCTCGGACGTGACGTGGCCGGCCTGTTCGAGGCGGGCGTCACCTACGAGTTCAACGCCTGGCTGCGGTTCGCCGACGGGCAGCCGACCGACCAGATCTGGCTCAGCCTGGCCAGCACCGCCGGCGGCAGCCAGTCGTTCAGCACCCTCGCCCAGTTCGAGTCCATCACCAACACGGGCTGGACCGAGGTGAGCGCCCGGTTCACCATGCCCGCCTCGGACGAGGCGCTGCTCTACTTCGAGACCCGCTGGCAGGGCGCGGACGTGGCCGGCAACACCAGCGACTTCCTGGTCGACGACATCGTCGTCCGGGTGCCGGAGCCACCGGTCATCGAGGACCTCACCCCGATTCACGAGACCACCGACTTCCCCGTCGGCGTGGCCATCGACGCCCGGGAGACCGTCGGCGGCGCCGCCGAGTTGCTGAACCGGCACTTCAACCAGGTCACGCACGAGAACCACATGAAGCCCGAGGCCTGGTACGACGACGAGCGCACCTTCCGACCGCACGAGCAGGCGCTCGCGGTGATGGACTTCGCCCGCGACAACGACCTGCGCGTCTACGGTCACGTGCTGGTCTGGCACAGCCAGACCCCGGCCTGGTTCTTCCAGGACGCCGACGGTCAGCCGCTGACCACGTCCGCGGCAGACCGGCAGTTGCTGCGCGACCGGCTGCGTACCCACATCTTCGACATCGCCGAGTCACTGTCCGAGCGCTACGGCCCGTTCGGCTCCCCCACCAACCCGCTGTACGCCTGGGACGTCGTCAACGAGGTCATCAGCGACAGCGGTGAGTACGCCGACGGCCTGCGCCGCAGCGAGTGGTACCGGATCCTCGGCGAGAGCTTCATCGACCTGTCGTTCGAGTACGCGCACGAGGCGTTCAACGACGTCCACGCCGTACCCGGCAGCGACCCGGTCACCCTGTTCATCAACGACTACAACACCGAGCAGAGCGGCAAGCAGGCCCGCTACCGGGCGCTGGTGCAGCGGCTGGTCGACCGGGACGTGCCGATCGACGGGGTGGGTCACCAGTTCCACGTCTCGCTGGCCACACCGGTCAGCAGCCTGGCGGCCACCCTGGACACCTTCGCCGACCTGCCGCTGACCCAGGCCGTCACCGAACTCGACGTCACCACCGGCACCCCGGTGACCCAGGCACGGCTGATCGAGCAGGGCTACTTCTACCGGGACGCCTTCCGGATCTTCCGGGAGCACACCGACGACCTGTTCGCCGTCACCGTGTGGGGGCTCACCGACGGCCGTTCGTGGCGGTCGGCCAACGCGCCGCTGCTGTTCGACGACAACCTGCGGGCCAAGCCGGCCTACTACGGGGCGGTGGACGGCGACCTGCCGGCACGTCTGCGCACGGCCAACGTCTTCGCCGGTGACGTGGCCCTCACCGCCGCCGCACCGAAGGACCTGACCTGGCGCAAGCTGCCCCTGCACCCGATCGAGGACACGGCCCGGTTCCAGCTGCGCTGGGCACCGGACCACCTGACCGCGTACGTCACGGTCGACGACGCCTCGGTCTCCGGCGACGACCAGGTCACCTTCGCCCTGGGCGACGAGACGTACCGGGTCGCCCGCGACGGCGACGGCGATGTGCCGGCCGTGGCGGCCGAGCGGGACGGTGGCTACCACCTGGTCGCCCACCTGCCGCTGGCCGACGCCGCCGAGGGGCAGACCCGCACCTTCGACGTACGGGTGACCGACGACGGCACCACCTCCGGCTGGAACACCCCGGGCGCCGTGGGCACCCTGAGCCTGGTGGAGGAACTGTCGTATCTGGAGGTACGGGAGACGGCCACCGCGCCGGCCATCGACGGCACCGTGGACGCCGGCTGGGCCCAGGCCACCTCGGTCACCACGGCCAAGCAGGTCTCCGGCACCGACGGCGCGACCGCGAACGTCCGCACCCTCTGGCGGGGCCAGACGCTGTACGTGCTGGCCGAGGTCACCGATCCGGTGGTGGACGTCTCCGGCTCCGACCCGTGGACCCAGGACTCGGTCGAGATCTACGTCGACGCCGGCAACGCCAAGAACGGTCCCTTCCGCTACGACGACACCCAGATCCGGATCAACGCCGACAACGTCGTCTCCTTCGGCACCGGCGACGAGGCGTTCCAGGCCGGACGGCTGGAGAGCGCGGCCGTGCGTACCGACACCGGATACACCGTCGAGGCGGCGATCAGCCTGCTCGAATACGGTGGCCTCGGCACGTTCCACGGCCTGGACTTCCAGGTCAACGACGCCTCCGACGGCGCACGCACGTCGATCCGCAACTGGGCGGAGCAGAACGGCGAGGGTTACCAGACCACCGCCCGCTGGGGCGTCGGCCGGCTGGTCGCGGGCTCGAACGTGGAGATCGCGATGGAGCGGATCGCCCGGTGGAACTCCGACAGCGGCGGCGGCTACTGCGCCACCGTCACCGCCACCAACAACGGCGACAAGGCCGTCGAGTGGACGGCCGTGGTCGACCTGGAGGGTGACATCTACACCGCCTGGAACTTCAAGCGGGAGCGACTGACCGACGGCAGCTACCGGATCCGGGGAGTCGACTGGAACCGGACCCTGGCCGCCGGCGCCAGCACCTTCAGCATCGGATACTGCGCCAACCTGTGACACCCGGCCGGGCCACGGCGGCGGACATGCCGCCGGGCCGGTGAGGTGGTTCCGGTGGCGGCCACTGCCCGCTGAGGGCGGTGGCCGCCACCGGCCTGTCCGCGATCCGGCCGGCCCGGAGGCGACCCGACTCGGCACGCCCTGCCGGGCACGAGCGTCGCCCGAATCGCGAAAAGTGGGCGTGGTCGGGAACTTCGGACGACCCGCGACCGACCACTTGACCGTGACGTGCCGCGCAGGTCGCGGACCACCCTCCGGAAAGGTTGTTGCAATGATGGTTCTCAGACGTCGCAGGCTCGCGCAGGCCGGCGCCCTCGGAGTCTTCACCGCCACGGCGGTGGCGCTCACCGGAGCACCGGCCGCCGCGCACGTCACGGTCAGCCCGTCGGTCACCACCGCAGGTTCCTACACCGTCCTGACGTTCGGTGTACCGCACGGCTGCGACAAGTCGGCCACCACGAAGGTGTCCATCAAGATGCCGGAGCAGATCGTCTCGGTCACTCCGACGGTCAACTCGAACTGGACCGTGCAGAAGGTGATGGCCGAGCTGAACCCGCCGGTCAAGGACAGCCACGGCAACGAGATCACGCAGCGGGTCACCGAGGTGGTCTACACCGCGAAGACGCCGCTGCCGGCCGACCTGCGGGACACCTTCGAGCTGTCGTTGAAACTGCCGGACGCTGCCGGCGAGACGCTGGCCTTCCCGGCCGTGCAGACCTGCGAGCAGGGTGAGACGCCGTGGGTGGAGATGCCCGCCGCCGGTCAGGACGCCGATGAGCTGGAGCACCCGGCACCGACGTTCGTGCTGACCGCGAAGGCCGACGCCGACGCCGAGGAGGCGGCCGTGCAGCCGGTGTCGCAGACCACCGAGGAGCCGGCTGGCGGCACCGGTGTCGTCGGTTGGATCGCCCTGGTGCTCGGTGCCCTGGGCCTGGTGGCCGGCGGGCTGGCGCTGCTGCGTACCCGCAAGGCCGCCTGACGGGCGGGCGACCTTGCGGGTGAGGTCGCGCGGCACGTGGGCGGTGCCGGGTCGGCGTGCGCGGCGGGCGTGGACCGCCGCGCTCGCCGCGCTGCTCGGCCTGCTGGCCGCTGTCGCGCCGGCGACGCCGGCCGCCGCCCACGCGGTGCTGCTGGGCACCGACCCGGCAAACGGTGCCGTGCTGGCCACCGTCCCGGCCGAGGTGTCACTGACGTTCAACGAGCCGGTGACGGTACGCCCCGGCGGGGTCCGGCTCCTCGATGCGGCGGGCGAGGAACTGTCCACCGACAGCCGGTCGGTCGACACCACCGTGGTCCTGACCGTCCCACCGGACCTGGCCAGTGGCACCTACATCGTGGCGTTCCGGGTGATCTCGGCGGACAGTCATCCCGTATCCGGGGGCTTCAGCTTCGCCGTCGGTGCGCCGAGCAGCGCGGCAGTCGCGCTGCCGGAGAGCAGCCCGAGCCGCGCCCTGGACCTCCTGCGCCAAACGGCCGAGGCGGTCGCCTACCTCGGCCTGCTGGTCGGTGCGGGTTTGCTGGTCTTCCTGCTCGTACTGCTGCGCGCGGAGGCACCGATCCTGCGGCGGCGGCTGCTGCGGCTCGCCGGCTGGTCGGCGGGCCTGACCGTGCTGGCCCGGCTGGTGTTGGTGCCGGCCGTCCCCGCATGGCAGGACGGTGGCGAACTGACCGGGCTCATCGACGGGGCCCAGTGGCTGACCGGTCTGCGGTCGGAGGAGGCGCTGAGTTCGGTGCTGGTCGTCCTCGGGCTGGGCGTCGCACTGTGGGCCACGGCAGCCGCCGGCGCACCGGCAATCCAGCAGCCCGCCACCGCCGCCGCCGGGATGCGGGCGCGCCCGGAGCCTGCCACCGCAGCCGCCGTCGGGACACCGGCGGCACAGCGGTCCGGATCCCCCGGGGCACCGCCCCAGGAGCCCGTTGTCGTCGAGACACCGCCGCTGCCGGGAGGCCCGGCAGTCGTCGAGGCGGAGACGGACGTGGGGTCCGCCGTCCCCGGCGGCCGACCGGCTCGACCCGCCGTGCTGGCCGCTCTCGCGTTCGCCGGTGTCACCCTCGCCTGGGGAGCGGTCGCCCTGGTCGGGCATACCCGCACCTACGGTCCGGCCTGGCTGGTCGTTCCGGCCGACATCCTGCACGTCAGCACCGCCGGGGTGTGGCTGGGCGGGTTGGTGGCACTGCCTTGGACGCTGAGCCGGTCGGTCGACCTGGGGGCAGGCGCGGCAGTCCGGGCGGTGTCCGCGTTCTCCCGTATCGCCGCCGTCCTGGTCGGCCTGCTCGGCGCCGCCGGACTGCTGCTCGCGTGGCGCATCCTGCGGTCCTGGGAGGCACTGTGGGCCACCTCGTACGGTCTGGCGCTGCTCGCCAAGATCGCGCTGACCGTCGTGGTGCTCCTCGTCGCCGCCCACAACCGGTTTCGCCTCGTGCCCCGCGTCGTCGCCGCCGACCGGGACGACGGCTCCGAGGTGGCCTGGCGGCTGCTGCGCCGCACCGTCCGGGTGGAGGCCGCGTTGCTTGTCGGTGTCGTCGTCGCCACCGGGTTCCTGGTCACACAGAGCCCGGTCGTCGAGGCCGCGCCCCGACCGGCGGCGGACGTCGCCACCGGTCCGACAGTGGTGGAGACGCCGCTCGGCACGGGTCGCGCGGTCGCCCGGTTCACCCCCGGAAAGGTAGGAGTGAACTCGATGGAACTGGAACTCGTCGACGCCGCCGGTCAGCCCGTGGTCCCGGTGGCGGACCCGAAGCTGACGGTGCTGCTGCCGGCGATGGACATCGGCCCGCTGGAACGGACGTTGGCGTCCACCGGCCCGGGCCGGTACGAGGCCGTCGTCGACCTGCCCCTCGCCGGCTCGTGGGTGGTGCAGGCCAGCGTGCGGACCTCGAAGTACGAGAATCCGATCGCCCGGTTCACGGTGGACGTGCGATGAGCCCACGGCGATGGATCGGGATGGCGGGCCTGGTGGTGGCCGGCTCCATCGGGTACCTGGTGCTCGGCGCCGTACCTGCCGCCGCCCATGTCGAGGTCGCGAGCGCGCAGCCGAACGGTGACGGTACGACAACGCTGACGTTCAGCTTCGACCACAGCTGCGACGACTCCCCAACCACCGAACTGGTCGTCGCCCTGCCGGACGGGGTGACCGCGTCCGGCACCGTGCCACCGGAGGGCTGGACCGCCACGGTCGCCGGTCAGCGAGTCACCTTCACCGGACCCGGCCGGGAGACCGCCGAGGTGGGCGTGACCACCCGGATCGTGGCCCGGGCCGGGGACACCCTCACCTTCCCGGTACTACAGCGGTGCGCCGACGGTGGTTCGTACGATTGGATCGACATCACCGCCGACAGTGAGCATCCGGCACCCCGGTTGATCGCGACCAACGCCGTGCTCGCCGAGCAGCCGCAGGTGCCTGCCGCGCCGCCGGACGCGGCGGCCGGCGGCACGGAGCCGACCCAGGGTGGTGGCGCCACCCTGGGTCAGGCGTCAGCCGTGGTCGTCACCTTCGTCGCCGCCGCGGCGCTCGCCGGTTTCGTCACCGTCCGGCGGTGGTGACCGTCCGGCAACGGGCCAGGACCACCGGTACGGGGCGACCTCCGCGCACCGCTCAGACGGCGCGGGCGATGCAGATGCGGGCGTCCAGCCGAGGGCCGGCCTCGTAGATCATGTACGAGACGCCACCGTCGGTGCCGAAGGCCGGCGCGGCGACCCGACCGTTGTCGGAGGCGATCGGGGCGTGGAAGACCCCGAGGTGCACCTCCCGGTCGAAGTTGTTGCCGACCTCGGTGAGCCGGATGCGGCCGTCGTTGCCGTGGTAGGCGACGTAGCTGGTGCCGTTGCGTTTGAGCAGGTGCGGACTGGAGATGTCGGTCAATCCGTCGCCGGCCGGCGAGATCAGCGGGTTCGGGGCGAACTGCCACTGGTCCCAGCCGTTCGGTGACCATCCCCAGAAGATCTTCCGGGTGCCCGGGCCGACGGTGTGCGCGCCCATGAAGAGCATGACGTACTTGTTGTTCTTCCCGGCGACCGAGTGTTCGAAGACCCGGGCGTACGAGGTCTCGGTGGTGTTCGGCACCAGCCGAGTGCTCAGAATCGGTGTCTCGTTGGTGAAGGTGATGCCGTCGCGGGAGCGGGCCACCCGGGTGGTGAAGTTCTCCCCGTGGAAGTAGAGGAAGAACTCCCTGGTGGAGGCGTTCCACACCACGTGCGGTGAGGAGACGTGGCTGACCGTGGTGGTGGGCAGCACCCGGTCGACGATCGGGTTGGCGGGGTGTTCGGTGTAGGGGCCTTCGAGCCGGTCGGCGTAGGCCAGACAGATGCCGCCCGGCGCGTCGTGCGGGGCGTAGTAGAGGTAGTACCGGCCCCGGGCCCCGGAGATCTTGTCGTAGACCCCGCGTACGCAGGGGAAGATCGTCTCGCCGGTGGGGTCGTAGCGCAGCGGCGCGGCGAACGCGTCGCGGACGTACCGGTAGCTGGGGAAGCCGGCCGGGCCGGCGAGGGCGGTGCCGGCGGCGAGGGTGCCGCCGAGGGCGGTGCCGGCGGCGGTGGCGGTGCCGATCAGGGCTGCGCCGCGCAGCAGGCCCCGGCGGCTCACCGAGGCGGGTTCCGGTAGGGATCGGTCGGTCATGCGGATCTCCGATCGTGAGTGGGACGCTCGTCGATGGCGGAGCTGGGGACGGTGGTGGGGCCGCACTGCCGGCTGGGACGTGACAGGCCGGTGTGGTGGCGGCGTGCAGGGGCGGTCGCCGCACCGAATGCCGGTGACCGTGCGTGAGATCGGGCTCCATGCGGGAGCGAACCTTGTGATCGATGAGTCTGCGGTTGGCGACGAGCCCGGGTCAAGGTGCTAATACGAATTATCACGCCGATTATCCGGAGAACTTTTCCGTCGTCGGGGGTTGACGACGGGCGGTGACGGATCGCAGGATTTCACATCAACGTAGCTAATGCGTATTAGCGAAGAAACGATTGGACACGGAACGTGACCGGATCGCGCAGGCGGGTGACCCAGCAGGATATCGCCCGGATGACCGGCGTCAGCCAGGCGACCGTCTCGCTGGTGCTCAACGGCCGCGACGACGGCAGCGTCCGGATCGCCCCGGAGACCCGGGAACGGGTGTTGGGCGCCATCCGGGCCACCGGGTACGTCGCCGACCCGGTGGCCCGGCGGCTCGCCGCCCGGCACAACCGGATCCTCGGCGTCTTCACCTACGAGCCGGTGTTCCCGGCCGGCACCGGCGACTTCTACCACCCGTTCCTGGTCGGCATCGAGGAGTCCGCCGAACGCCTCGGCTGCGACCTGCTGCTGCTCACCAGCGCCCCCGTCACCGACGGCCGGCGGCGCATCTTCCACGACGACAACCGGCTGCGGCTGGCCGACGGCTGTGTCCTGCTCGGTCGTTCGCTGGACCGCGACGAGCTGGGCCGGCTGGTCGCCGAGGGGCATCCGTTCGTCTCCGTCGGTCGACGCGACGACGCGGGCGGACCGGTGCCGTACGTCGGGGCGGACTACGTCACCGCCACCGCCGACGTGGTCCGGCGTGCCCTCGACGCCGGCCACACCAGGCTGGCGTACCTCGGCCAGGGTGCCGGCCCGGAGTCACACACCGACCGGTTCGCCGGCTACCGGGCCGCCCTCGACGCGGCGCGGCTGCCGGCCCGGCACGAACCCACCGACCGCTCCCCCGCCGACCTGCTCGACGCGCTGCTGCACGCCGGGGTCACCGCCGTGGTGGTCGAGGAGTACGCCGACGGTGTCGCCCTGGCCACCGTCGCCGCCGAGCGCGGCCTGACCGTGCCCGCCGACCTGTCCATCCTGGCCCTGGGCGACCCGACCCGGCCGACGACCAGCGACCGGGAGTTCACCGGCTTCCGGATCCCCCGCCGCGAGATGGGGTGGCAGGCCGTCGAGGTGCTCACCGGACTGCTCGCCGCGATGCCCGGCACCGTGACCCAGCGGCTGCTGCCGTGCCAACCGGTCGACGGCGTAACCCTCCTGCCACCCCGACCCTGATCCCCCCCGTCGCCATGCCGTCACTGGCGGCGCTGACCGTTCATGAGAGGACCGACCGTGCCCGAGATGCAGGCCGAAGTACTGATCGTCGGCGGTGGGCTCGGTGGCGTCGCCGCCGCCCTGGCCGCGCTGCGCGCCGGCCGCAGCGTGCTGCTGACCGAGGAGTACGACTGGCTCGGCGGGCAGCTCACCAGCCAGGCCGTGCCGCCGGACGAGCATTCCTGGGTGGAGCGCTTCGGCGTCACCGCCAGCTACCGGGCGCTGCGTGACGGCATCCGGGAGCACTACCGGCGCTGGTATCCGCTCACCGACCGGGCGCGGCGCACCACCGCGCTCAATCCGGGCGCCGGGCACGTCAGTCGACTCTGCCACGAACCCCGGGTCGCGGTGGGGGTGCTGGAAGCCATGCTGGGGCCGTACCGGGGATCCGGGCGGCTGCGGGTGCTCCAGCCGTACCGGCCGGTGGCCGCCGAGACCGACGGTGACCGGGTCACCGGGGTCACCGTGGCGCACCGGCACACCGGGGAGCGGCTGTTCCTGACCGCGCCGTACGTGCTGGACGCCACCGAGACCGGCGAGTTGCTGCCGCTGACCGGCACCGAGTACGTCACCGGCTTCGAGTCCCGCGCCGACACCGGTGAACCGAGCGCGCCGGAGCAGGCACAGCCGACGAACATGCAGGCGGTGTCGGTGTGCTTCGCGGTCGACCACGTCGACGGCGACCACACCATCGACAAACCGGCGGCTTACGACTTCTGGCGGGCGTACCGGCCGCCGTTCTGGGGGGACCGGATGCTGTCGTTCCGCTCCCCCAACCCGCGCACCCTGGCGATCTCCGAACGCAGCTTCACCCCGAATCCGGACGACGATCCCTGGCTGGTCCAGGCCGACCAGCGGGTCAGTCCCGGCGACGGGAACCTGTGGACGTTCCGCCGGATCGCCGCCCGGCGCAACTTCGTCCCCGGCTCGTACGACAGCGACATCTGCCTGGTCAACTGGCCGATGCTCGACTACTTCGAGCAGCCGGTCATCGACGTACCCGATCCGGACGCGCAAATCACGGCGGCCCGGGAGCTGTCCCTGTCGGTGCTCTACTGGCTCCAGACCGAGGCGCCCCGCGCCGACGGCGGCACCGGCTTCCCCAGCCTGCGGCTGCGCGGCGACGTCACCGGCACCGGCACCGCAGCCACCGGCGGGGACGTCACCCACAGCGGTCTGGCCCAGGCGCCCTACATCCGGGAGTCGCGCCGCATCCGCGCCGAGTACACCGTCGTCGAGCAGGACCTCTCGTTGGAGATCCGGGGCGACAAGGGCGCGGTCAGCTACGCCGACTCGGTCGGGGTCGGCATGTACCGCATCGACCTGCACCCCTCCACCGGCGGCGACAACTACATCGACGTGGCCTCCTGCCCCTTCGAGATCCCGCTCGGCGCGCTGATCCCCCGGCGGGTGGAGAACCTGCTGCCCGCCGGCAAGAACATCGGCACCACACACATCACCAACGGCTCCTACCGCCTGCACCCCGTGGAGTGGAACGTCGGCGAGGTCGCCGGTCTGCTCGCGGACTTCTGCCTGGCCCGGCGGGTCACCCCCCGCGCGGTGCGCTACACCCCCGGCCTGCTGGCCGACTTCCAGAACCGCCTCGCCGACTCCGGTGTCGAGCTGCGCTGGCCCGACATCGCCGGCTACTGAGGAAGGACATAACCTGATGAGGAACCGGTTGACGGCCGTCGTCGCGCTCACCGCGCTGCTCGGCCTGACCGCCTGCGGCGGCGACGCCGCCGAGTCCGACGGCCCGGTCACGCTGCGGATGACCACCTGGTCGGCGAACGAGGCCCACCTGAAGCTGTTCGACGAGATCGCCGCCGAGTACACCGCGACGAACCCGGACGTCGCCGGGGTCACCTTCGACCCGATCCCGTTCGAGAGCTACACCACCACCCTGACCACCCAGATCGCCGGCGGCAACCCACCGGACCTGGCCTGGGTGCTGGAGAACTCCGCGCCCGACTTCGTCACCTCGGGCGCGCTGGTGCCGCTTGACGACACCCTGAAAGGCACCGAGGGGTACGGCTTCGACGAGCTCGCCCCGGCCGCGACGAAGCTGTGGCAGGCCGACGGCAAGCTGTACGCGTACCCCTTCTCCACCTCGCCGTTCGGGGTGTTCGTCAACACCGATCTGGTGAAGTCCTCCGGCGCGCGCAGCCCGGCCGAGCTGATCGCTGCCGGCCAGTGGACCTGGCAGAACGCGCTGGCCACCGCCAAGGCGGTGCGGGCGGAGACCGGCAAGGCGGGTCTGGTGGTCCGCGACTTCGACTACAAGGGTTGGGACTTCCTGTCCACCGTGTGGACCGGTTGGGGCGCGCAGGCATGGAGCGCGGACGGCCGCACCTGCGGCTTCAACTCGCCCGAGATGGTGGAGGCGATGACCGTCCTGCACCGGGGGATCTTCGTCGACAAGGCGCTGCCGGGCCCGGGTACCACCGCCGACTTCTTCGCCGGTGACGCCGGCATGACCATCACCCAGATCTCCCGCGCGTCGCTGCTGGACGGGCAGAAGTTCGGTTGGGACCTGGTGCCGCTGCCCGCCGGCCCGAAGGGCGAGTACGCGGTGATCGGCCAGGGCGGCATGGGCGTGCTCAAGCAGGGCCGCAACGCCGAGGCCGCCGCCGACTTCCTGGCGTACCTGACCAACCCGGCCAACTCGGCGAAGCTGGCGCAGTTCTTCCCGCCGCCGCGTACCTCGCTGCTCACCGCCGAGACCCTCGCCAAGACCAACCCGCTGCTGAGCCCGGAGCAGTTGCAGGAAGTGGTGATCGACGGGATCGCCGACGGGGTGGTCAAGCCCAGCCACACCGGGCAGGCCGAGCTGAACCAGGCGGTCCGGGCCGCGCTGGACCCGTTGTGGCGGCCGGAGGCCGACGTGCGGGGCGAACTCGACGGCGTCTGCACCGCGATCAACCCGCTGCTGGCGAAGTAGGGATCCTCGATGTCGGTCCTGACCAGGGACAGCGTGGGGCGGGCCGGTGACCGGTCCGCCCCCGGCGGGGCCACCCCGCACCGGCGGCGCGGCTGGTGGACGACCCGCCGCCGCGACCAGCTCGCCGGGCTGCTCTTCGTCGCGCCGCAGCTTGTCGGCTCGGTGCTGTTCGTGCTGATCCCGCTCGGGCTGGTCTTCTGGTACAGCCTGCACGAGTGGAACGTGCTCGCCGGCACCTTCGAGTTCGTCGGCGCGGGCAACTACCAGGCCATGGCCGACGACCCCAACCTGCCGTCGGTGCTGCGGGTCACCGCGCTGTTCTCGGTCGGCCTGGTGATGTTCAACCTCAGCCTGGCCCTGCTGCTCGCGGTGCTGCTGAACCAGCGGCTACGCGGCACCGTCGTGTTCCGGACGTTGTTCTTCTCCCCGGTGGTCGTCTCGCTTGTCGCCTGGACGATCGTGTGGGGGTTCCTGCTCCAGGACATCGGCGGTGTCAACGGGGCGTTGGGCGTGGCCGGTGTGGACGGGCCGAACTGGCTGCGCGGCGACTGGACGGCCCTGCTGTCGGTGATCGTGGTGCAGGTGGTCAAGAACGTCGGCCTGAACATGGTGCTGTTCCTGGCCGCCCTGCAGGGCGTGCCGGCGGAGCTGTACGAGGCGGCCCGGGTCGAGGGCGCGAACGCCTGGACGCGGTTCCGGCGGATCACCGTGCCGCTGATCAGCCCGACCATCCTGCTCACCTCGATCATCACGGTGGTCGGGTCGTTGCAGGTGTTCGCCCAGATCGCCGTGCTCACCCAGGGCGGACCGGGCACCTCGACCACGGTGCTCGTCTACTACCTGTACCAGCGGGCGTTCCAGTTCCACCAGTTCGGCTACGGGGCCACGCTGTCGGTGCTGCTCTTCCTGATCGTGCTGGTGCTCACCGTCGTGCAGTGGCGGATGCGCAGGAGGTGGGTCTTCCATGAACAGTAGGCTCTCGGTACGGGCCAGGGTCGCGCTCTACGGCGCACTCTGCCTGCTGGCCCTGCCCTTCGTCTTCCCCACCTGGTGGATGGTCACCTCGTCGGTGAAACCGGTAGGCGACATCTTCGCCTTTCCACCGTCGCTGATCCCGACCGAGGCCAGCCTCTCGGCGTACCGTCGGGTCTTCGAGCTGCAACCTTTCGCGCAGCAGTACCTCAACAGCGGGTACATCGCGGCGGTGGTCACCGTCGGCACCCTGGCCGTGTCGTCGCTGGCCGGGTACGCCTTCGCCCGGATCCGCTTCCGGGGCCAGCAGGTGCTGTTCGTGGTGGTGCTGGTCGGGCTGCTCATCCCGAGTGAGGTGACGATCGTCCCGCTGTTCCGGATGTTCAACTCCTGGGGCCTGGTGGACACCCACTGGCCGCTGATCCTGGTGCCGATCCTGGGCGCGCCGAGCGTGCTGGCCACCTTCATCATGCGGCAGTTCTTCATCACCCTGCCGGCCGAGTTGGAGGAGGCGGCACGGGTGGACGGGCTGGGCCGGTTCGCCACCTTCTGGCGCATCGCGTTGCCGCTGGCCCGCCCGGCGCTCGGCGCGGTGGCGATCTTCACCTTCCTGCACAGCTGGAACCTGTACCTGGAGCCGATCGTCTTCCTCTCCACACCGGAGAAGTTCACCCTTCCGCAGGCGCTGACCCAGTTCGTGGACGCCTACGGCGGGCCGATGTGGGACGTACAGCTGTCGGCGGCGTCGATGACCGCCATCCCGATCCTGGTGATCTTCGTGATCGCGCAACGGCAGTTCATCGAGGGCCTGGCCCACACCGGCCTGAAGGGCTGACGCGCACCCTCGCGGACCTCAGGTGCGGCGAGCCCCGGGCGATCGTCGCTGATCGCCCGGGGCTCGTCAGGTGGATGTCGGATCAGGCGAGGTCGAACCGGTCGAGTTCCATCACCTTGGTCCAGGCGGCCACGAAGTCGGCCACGAACTTGCCGCGCGCGTCGTCGCTGGCGTAGACCTCGGCGAGCGCCCGGAGCTGGGAGTTGGAGCCGAAGATGAGGTCGACCGCGGTAGCGGTCCACTTCACCTGGTCGGTGGTCACGTCACGGATCTCGTAGACGTGCTCCTCGGACTCCGACGCCTTCCACCGCGTGCCCGTGGAGAGCAGGTTGCGGAAGAAGTCGTTGGTGAGCGCGCCGGGCCGGTCGGTGAGCACGCCGTGCCGGCTGTCGCCGACGTTGGCACCGAGGGAACGCAGGCCGCCGATCAGGACGGTCATCTCGGGCGCGGTCAGGTTGAGCATGTACGCCCGGTCGATCAGCAGCACCTCCGGCTGGGTCTTCTCACCCGGACGCAGGTAGTTGCGGAACCCGTCGGCGCGCGGCTCCATGACCCGGAACGACTCGATGTCGGTCTGCTCCTGGCTGGCGTCGGTGCGGCCCGGGTGGAACGGGACGGTGACCTCGACACCGGCGTCCCGCGCGGCCTTTTCCACGGCGGCCGAACCGGCCAGCACGATCAGGTCGGCGAGGGAGATCTTGGCCCCGCCCGCCGCGTTGAACTCCTGCTGGATGCCTTCCAGGGTGCTGAGCACCGTGGCGAGCTGCTCCGGCTGGTTGACCTCCCAGCTGCGCTGTGGTTCGAGGCGGATCCGGGCGCCGTTGGCACCACCGCGCTTGTCGGTGTACCGGAAGCTCGCGGCCGAGGCCCAGGCGGTGCTGACCAGCTGGGCGGTGGTCAGGCCGGAGTCCAGCACCTTCGCCTTCAGCGCCGCGATGTCGGCGTCACCGACCAACTCGTGGTCGACGGCCGGCACCGGGTCCTGCCACAGCTGGGGCTCCGGCACCCACGGTCCGAGGAACCGGCTGACCGGGCCCATGTCGCGGTGCAGCAGCTTGAACCACGCCTTGGCGAAGGCCAGCGCGAACTCGTCCGGGTTCTCCAGGAACCGGCGGGAGATCTTCTCGTACGCCGGGTCGACGCGCAGCGACAGGTCGGTCGTGAGCATCGTGGGCTTGTGCTTCTTCGACGGGTCGTGGGCGTCCGGGATGATCGCCTCGGCGTCCTTGGCGACCCATTGCTTGGCGCCACCGGGGCTGGTGGTGAGTTCCCACTCGTAGCCGAAGAGGATCTCGAAGAAGCGGTTGCTCCACTGCGTCGGCCGGTCGGTCCAGGTGACCTCGAGGCCGCTGGTGATGGTGTCGGCGCCCTTGCCGCTGCCGTACGTGCTCAGCCAGCCCAGGCCCTGCGACTCCAGCGGCGCGCCCTCGGGCTCGGGGCCCACGTGGTCGTCGGCGACACCGGCGCCGTGGGTCTTGCCGAAGGTGTGACCACCGGCGATCAGCGCGACGGTCTCCTCGTCGTTCATCGCCATCCGGGCGAAGGTCTCCCGGATGAAGTGCGCCGCGGCGAGCGGGTCCGCGTTGCCGCGCGGGCCCTCGGGGTTGACGTAGATCAGACCCATCTCGGTCGCGCCGACGCCCTGCGACATCTCCTGCTCGGAGACGTAGCGCTCGTCACCGAGCCAGGTGTCCTCCGGACCCCAGAAGATCTCCTCGGGCTCCCAGACGTCCTCGCGGCCGAAGCCGAAACCGAAGGTCTTGAAGCCCATCGACTCCAGGGCCACGTTGCCGGCGAGCACGAGCAGGTCGGCCCAGGAGATCTGCTGGCCGTACTTCTGCTTGACCGGCCACAGCAGGCGACGGGCCTTGTCCAGGTTGGCGTTGTCCGGCCAGCTGTTGAGCGGGGCGAAGCGCTGACCGCCGTCACCGGCGCCACCGCGTCCGTCCTCGATGCGGTAGGTGCCCGCGGCGTGCCAGCTCATCCGGATCATGAGGCCGCCGTAGTGGCCGAAGTCGGCCGGCCACCAGTCCTGCGAGGTGGTCAGGACCTCGGTGATGTCCCGCTTGAGCGCCTCGACGTCGAGCTTGGCGAACTCCTTGGCGTAGCTGAAGTCCTCCCCCAGCGGGTTGCCCTTCGACGAGTGGGCGTGCAGCACCGAGAGGTCCAGTTGGTTGGGCCACCAGTCCCGGTTCGTCCGCGGACGACCGCCGGTCTTCGGGGTCGGCGAGTCGATCGCCGGGTTCTCGCTCTCGCTTCCGTGGGCGGTCACCGAGTCGTGCGCGACCGGGCAGCCGGCCGCCGCCTTGGCGTCCACGCCCTGGGCGCTGGACGGGGCGTCGTGCTCTGCGTTGCTCAATGTGCTTCCTTCCGACCTGGCGGTTCACTTGTGGTGCGTGCGGTCGCGCAGTCGGGGCAGATGCCCCAGTAGACGACCTCCGCCTCGTCGACCGCGAAACCGTGGTCGTCGGAGGCGGTCAGACAGGGGGCGTAGCCGACGGCGCAGTCCACGTCGGCGATCACACCGCAGGAGCGGCAGACGACATGATGGTGGTTGTCTCCCACCCGGGACTCGTAGCGGGCGACCGCGCCGGTGGGCTGGATGCGGCGCACCAGACCGGCGTCGGTGAGCGCCCGCAGCACATCGTAGATCGCCTGGTGGGACACGGTGGGATGATCGGCACGGACCAGCCGGATCACGGTGTCGGTGTCGACGTGCGGGTGGTCGCGCAGCGCCGCGAGCACCGCCACGCGGGGCCGGGTCACGCGCAACGAGACCGCCCGCAGCTGCGCCTCGAAGTCGGCCGTCATGCCGACGAACCTACTCGACTCTTCTGGAATCAATCAAGTTTTCGGGTGGATCAGGAGTTCGTGTCGTCGGTGCCGCCGTCCTCGTCCGCCGCCGACGTGGTGGAGGTCACCGAGGTGGTGGGAGACGTCTGTGTGGGGGTGGGCGCCGTGGTCTCGGCGGGTTCCGTGGTCGGTGGCGAGGTCGGGTCCGGCGGGGGCGGGGTGGACGGGCGCGCGGTCGCCGTCGGACTCGACGTCGCCGAGGGGCTGGCCGTGGGGCTGGTGGTCGCCGACGGGCTCGGCGTGGGCGGCGGAGCGGAGGTGGTCGGTGTCGAGGTGGTCGGTGTCGAGGTGGCCGGCGTGTCCGACGGCGTCGCCGACGGTTCGTCCGACGGCTGGGCGTCGGACCGACCCGATCCGCCTCCGCCGCCGTCCGGAGCCGGGCGGTCCCGTTCCGGCGTACCCGATCGGACCCGGGTGGTCCCCTCCGTCGATGCCGCCGGCTCGGCCGACGCGGAAGCCAGCACCGCTGTCCGAACGTGGGTGTCGGCATGCTCGCAGGCGACGCCCGCCAGGCTGAACCGCTCCGGTGTCTCGTGCCCACCGGACTCCACCCGGCCGTGCAGGGTCGCCGTCGCGTCCGTACCCGGTTCCGCCGGCGCGTCCAGCCGGAGGGTGACCCGCCGCTCCTGGTGCGTCCAGGCAGCACCGCGCACGTCGAGAAGGCGCTGACTGGCCGGGAGGGTGAAGGTCAGCGCCCGCTGCCCGGTCCCCGGTCGCCCGGTTCCCGTCACGCTGATCCGCGCCAGGAAGCGTCCGTCGGCCGCCTGCTGTGCCCGGTACTGCACGGTGCAGCCGGCCTCGGCGGCGGGTGGGTCGGCCGACCCTTCCTCGGCGGCGAGCAGCCCGGGCAGGATCCCCGCCAGCGCGGCCGCCGCGGCGGCGGGGGCGGCGAACAGCAGCCCGCGCCGCCGCCGGGCGACCGCCGACCGCCGGGCAGGTCCGTCGGCCGGCCTGGTGGGGCCGGCGACCGTTTGGGTGGGTACGGCGACCCGGGTGGCCACCGCACCCGGCGCGGGCCGCACGGCCAGGGTCGCACCGGTCAGCGCCTCGGCGAGGTCGGCCGCGTCCGGACGCCGGTCCGGGTCGGCCGCCAGGCACCGACCGATCAGGTGCGCGTGGGAGGCGGACAGTCCCCCGACGTCGGGGACGGACACCGGTTCGTGCGGGGACCGCTGTGGTGACTGCCCGGTGAGGCACTCGGTGAGGACGACGCCGAGGGCGAACACGTCGCCCGCCGGTACCGCCTCCGCTCCGGCGGTCAACTCCGGCGGCAGATAGCTGGGGGTGCCCCAGAGTTGCCCGTCCGGCTCCGCCGGGTCGTCGCCCGCGCCGACCGCGATGCCGAAGTCGACCACCTTCACGCCGCTCTCGGTGAGCATGATGTTTCCGGGCTTGACGTCCCGGTGCACGATGCCCTGCTCGTGGGCGGCGGCGAGGGCCGCCGCCACCTGCTGACCGATCCGCAGCGTCTCGTCCGGCGGCAACGGGCCGGCGGCCCGGAGGCGGGCGGCCAGCGTCGATCCGGCGACAAACTCCATCACCAGGAACGGGGTGGGGGTCCGGGTCAGATGCCGCTGCTCACCGTAGTCGTAGACCCGGGCGACTCCGGGGTGGTCGAGCCGTGCCGCGGCCAGCGCCTCGCGGCGGATGCGGTCCCGGGCGGCGGGGTCGCCCAGCAGCGGTGCCGACAGCAGCTTCACCGCGACCGTGCGCTGCAGGCGCAGGTCGTAGCCGCGCCAGACGGTGGCCATGCCGCCCCGGCCGACCGGTTCGTCGAGCCGGTAACGCCGCTGCAGGCATCGCACGAGCACAACCTCCCGCTCCGGTCGCGCACCCCCGCCGGGGTGTCCGGTGGGCGGATCGTGTCCGGTCACCGCCCCTGTCGACTAACGCGCTACCCCCAGCCGGAGGCGGGAAAACCCCTGGTCAATCAGTTGGAGAAGGTCGACTCGCGATGTCATGCGACCGTCACACGTTCGCGCGGCGCTCGTCATCCCACGGGGCATCTCTGAGCACAGGCACCGTTTCGAGGAGGCGACGACATGAGCGACGTTCCGTACGGCGTCCGGCACGCAGCACTCGCCACCGCGCTGGCAGCTGTGCTCGCCGTCACCGGCTGCGCCCCCGAGCCGGAGGCGGAACCACCACCACCGTCCACCGGCACCAGCCCGCCGAACACCCTCGCCAAGGTCGACGTGGGTGACGCACTGACCGTGACCGCGACCGTGGATCAGGTCGTCGACGAGCGGGCGCTCGTCGTACGGGACGTCGACCTGGCCGACCGCAGCCTGCTCGTCCTGACCCGGCGGCCAGTGGAGGCGACCCCGCCGCAGTTGCTCAGCGCGGAAGGGACCGTGGTCCGTTTCTCGTACCGCCGCCTCGCGGCCCGCCACCACCTGACCGACCCGGCGGCCTACCGCACGTTCGAAGGACAGAAGGCGCTGGTGGCCAGTCAGGTCACCGTGTGGCGGTGACGGCACCCGGAGTAGCCGGCCGCGGTAGATGCGGCCACCCGGAGGAGGCCGATCGCGGCATCACGGCTTGCGCGCGACGAGCCCGACGAAGGTGTGGTAGGTGTCGCTCTGCTCCGGCGCGGCCTCGTCCGGGTCCGGTCGCCACGCGGCCACCGGCACCAGGCCCGGTTCCAGCAACTCCAGGCCCTCGACGAAGGAGAGGATCTCCTCGTCGGTACGCCAACGACCGGTGCCGAGGGACTCGTTGAAGATGCGTTCGACCTCACGCGCCTTTCGGGAGGCGTCGGGGTGCCGGTCGCCGGGATCACGGAAGTGGGAGATCGCCACGTAGCTGCCCGACGGCAGGGCGTCGATCAACCTCGCCGCCACCGCCTTCGGGTTCTCGTCGTCCGTGAGGTGGTGCAGAATAGCGAAGAGCAACAGCCCGACGGGGCGGTCCAAGTCCAGGAACCTGCGGACCTCCGGGTGTTCCAGGATGGCCTCCGGCGACCGGATGTCGGCCTGGACCACCGTCGCGGTTCCGGCGTCGGCCAGCAGCGCCCGACCGTGCGCCAGCACGATCGGATCGTTGTCGACGTAGACCACCCGCGCCTGCGGGTCGTGGCGCAGGGCCACCTGGTGCACATTGCCCTGGGTGGGCAGACCGGAACCGAGATCGAGGAACTGCCCGATGCCCTGCTCGGTGAGGACGCGCACCGCCCGACGCAGGAAGGCCCGATTCGCCTGGCCCGCCTGCGGGCCGTCCGGCGTGATCCGGAGCGCGTGCTCGGCGACGGCGCGGTCCACCGCGAAGTTGTCCTTGCCGCCGAGCATGTAGTCGTACACCCGAGCGATGCTCGGCACGCTCATGTCGACCCCGGCCGGCGCCACCTCTTCGTTCGCCACAGTTCGTCTCCTCGTCCACACCGGATCACGGTCGGCCGAACCGCTTGGGCCGAGCGCCGGACTGCGGGTGGTCCAACGTCGAAGCAGGATCGGTCGGCGTGCCGCCGCACCTGCTCGACATCCCGCGGCCGACGCCGCCGACCATCCTAAATGGTCACCTCGACAGCGCGCTCGCGCCGGTCCGCCTCGGCCTCGTGCTGTCGGCGTACCATCTCCGCGATCCAGGTGGGCGCGTACGGTGAGGTGCAGCCCGGTGAGGTCGGGTAGTCCTTGAGCACACCCAGACGTTCCCCGATGTCGATTGCGCGGGCGCGGTGCCCGGCATGCTCGATCCCGATCTGCGCCAGGCAGTGGTTCATGGCCCATTGCAGGCGATCCGGAGCGTCCCTCATCTCCGCCTCGATGACGTCGAGCAGCGCGGTGAGGTCGAGGCCCGCAGGCTTCGCGGCCACCCGGTCGGTGGTCAACGCCCAGCCGGCGCTGGCGACGACCGGATCCGGATCGGCCAACCACGCCCGGCGCAGCTCCTCGCCGTGCGGGCTCTTCCGCACCACGTAGTTCACCAGCCAGTCGTGCACCTTGGGTCGACGCGCCTCGCGCAGCATGGTGTCCAACTGGTCGCGCTCGAACGCCTTCGGGCGGCAGATCAGGATCGCCAGGAGGCGCGCCGCGGTGTCGCCGGTCTGCCACAACTGCTCCGCGAGGTCCTGCTGGGTCTTCAACCGCTTCGCAAGGGCACGCAACTTGCTGAGGTTCACCCCGTGATCATCGCCGTGCCGCTCGTTCACCTCGCGCGTCCTCGGGTCCGCGAGCTCGGCCAACTCCGCCATCACCTGCGCCACCGTCGTCCCGGTCAGCGTCTTCTCGACCACCGCTGCCCCCTGTCCGTCACCCGCCATCCGTCACCGCAGGGTACGCCGAATCGCGTGGGTCGAAGCCTGTCGGTGGCCGGTGCCAGAATGCGGCGCGACCGATCGAGGGAGGTTTCATGGGTGCCTGGGACAGTGGACCGTTCGACAACGACACCGCCGCCGACTGGTGTGGCGAGCTGGATGACGCCGACGCCGCCCAGCGGCCGGTGCTGGTCCGCACGGCCCTGAACCGAGCGGCCGTCGAGCAGGACTACCTCGACGCCGACATCGCCTGCGAGGCGATCGCCGCAGCCGCGATCGTGGCCGCGCATCTGCCCGGCGGGCAACCCATCAGCTCACCGTACGCGCCGGAGGTCCTCCGCAACGGCGGCCGACTCGACCTGCCCGCCGACCTGCCCGCGCTGGCCGCGAACGCGCTCGACCGGATCATGTCCGCGAATTCCGAATGGCACGACCTGTGGCAGGAGGCATTCGCCGACGACGACAACCGGGCCTTCGACACCGTCCGCGAGCTGCGCCGGACACTGACGGCCCGATCCGGGACGGGTGGGTATGCGGTCGACCGGATCACGGCTCGGTGAGGTAGGACAGAGGGCCTCTCGGGACTCCGTGCGACCCGTGTTCACCTGGGCAGGGATGCCGCCCAGGTGAGCACGCGCTCGACGTCCGCTCGGGTCCAACCAATCGCGGGATCGATCGACACGAGCAAGGTCGGTACCGAACGGGCAGCGGCCCACCGCCGGCCGACGGCGGTGTGGTTGTCATCGAGCCACGCTGCCGGTCGATCGGCGGCCACGGCATCCACGGCCGGCACCTTGAGTTCAGGATCGAACGGCACCGGTGGGAAGCCGACCACCGGCAGCGGCGCGACTCCGAGCAGCGGCAGGTAGACGTCGTTGGCCGCCTCGCCCCAACCCGTTGCCCACCACAGCTCACCGGCGGCGGCCAGGTCCCGGATCCAGTCGGCGTGCGCCACGCAGTAGCGCTGCGGATCTTCACCGTCGAAGAGGACGCGTTCCTGGTAGCCGTCGGGACGGGTGGGTGCCGCGAAGGGATTCAGTACGCCGTCGAGGTCCAGGAAGATGACGGGTACGTCGGGCCGTCCCGCGCGGTGGGGATTCAACGGACGCACGAGGTCGGAAGGGACCCTAGGACGCCTGGCGGACGGGCAGGTCGGCCCGCCAGACCTCGGCCAGGTCGCTGAGGGGGACATCGAGGGCCTGGCTGAGGCAGACGACGGTGCCGAACGCCGGCGCGGGCAGGCGGCCCGCCTCGATCTTGCGGAGCGTCTCGGGCGAGATGCCGGCGGCCAGGGCCACGTCGACGAGGCTGCGGCCGGCCCGGGCGGCTCGCAGGGCGGCGCCGAGGCGCTGCCCTGCGGCGATCTGCTCGGCGGTGAGTGGTTGGCGGACCATGCGAAGGAGGATAGCCCCTTCCGGGCGGCCCCACCGTGACGTGGTATAAAAATACCGACAGGGGCGAGGGAGGCTTTCATGATCGAACTCAAGTCGGCCGAGGAAATCGAGCGGATGGCAGTGACCGGCCGGTTCGTCGGCGAGTTGCTGGCCGAGCTGAGCGGTGTCGCGGCGGTCGGCGTCAACCTGCTGGACCTTGAGCACCACGCTCGCCGTCGAATCGCCGAACGCGGTGCCGAGTCCTGCTACTGGGACTATGCCCCCTCGTTCGGCCGTGGTCCGTTCCGCAACGTGCTGTGCCTGTCGGTGAACGACGCGGTGCTGCACGGTCTCCCCCACGACTACGTCCTACGGGACGGCGATCTGCTCAGCATCGACATGGCGGTCGGCATCGACGGCTGGGTCGCCGACTCCGCGCTGTCCGTCATCGTCGGCACCCCGGACCCGGCCGATCTGAGGCTGATCGAGGCCACCGAGGTCGCGTTGGAGGCTGCCATCACCGCCGCCCAGCCCGGCGGCCGGTTGGGCGACATCTCCGCCGCGATCGGCGAGGTCGCCCACTCCTACGGCTACCGGGTCAACGGCGAGTTCGGCGGCCACGGCATCGGCCGTACCATGCACGAAGCCCCGCATGTGGCCAACAGTGGCCGCCCTCGTCGCGGCCTAAAACTGGAGCCCGGCCTCACCATCGCCATCGAGCCCTGGCTCTGTGGCTCCACCGACAAGATCAGGTATGACAAGGACGGCTGGACGATCCGGTCGGCCGACGGTTCCCGCACCGCACACTCCGAGCACACGGTCGCCATCACGGCCTCCGGCCCCCGGGTGCTGACCCGCCGTCCCACCCACGACACCGGCTCCGCCGGCCCTGCCGCGAAGTCCGCCGCCGCATCCTGACCGCTCCACAGCCGGACGGTCGCCGGGACCGGCGGGTCGGGACCGGACTAACGACGCCTCATGACACGGAACTCGTTGCCGTCGGGGTCGGCCAGCACGACCGCGCCATCCTCGCCGGCCTCGATCCACGTGGCGCCGAGGGACACCAGCCGGTCGACCTCCGACCGCTGATGACCGTCAGCCGGCGGCGCCAGGTCGAAGCGCTGCCGGTTCCTCCCCTGCTTCGGTGCCACGGGCGGACCTCCCCAGGCGACCTTCGTGCCGCCGCCCGGTGCCTGCACGGCGGTCTCCTGGTCCTGGTCCCACACCAGTGGCCAGCCGAGCGCGGCGCTCCAGAAGAGGCCGACCTCCCGGGTGCCGTCGCAGGCTATCTCACCCAGAAAGCCGCAGCCGGCGAGGAACCTGTTGCCCGGCTCGATCACGCAGAACGCGTTGCCCTCGGGGTCGGCCAGGACGATGTGTCCTTCCTCCGGACGCTGCCCGAGGTCGACGTGGGCGGCACCGAGGGCGAGCGCGGTGGCCACCGTCTGCCGCTGGTCGGCCGGGCTGGCGCTGGTGAGGTGCAGGTGCAGCCGGTTCTGCCCGACACGCTTCGCGTGGCTCGTCACGAACCGGAGGCCGAGCTGCGTGTCAGTGCCGGGGAGAGACGCACCGCCGCCATCATGGACGATCTGCCGGTCGAGCAGGCCGGCCCAGAACCGCGCCAGGCGCATCGGTTGGCTCGCGTCGAAACAGACGGCGACCAACTGACAGGACATCGCATTCCCCGATCGTCGGCTGAGCACCGTCGGCAGCTCGCCAGCCGCCGCCGTTCGGGTGGAGCGTAGGGGAACTCGATGCCGGGCGTCGCCGAATATTCGGCGACACCCGGCACGGTCTGTGCACGGCGACAGACCCCGACCGGCCGTTCGGCCGGTAGCGCGGGAGCAGAGGTGTGCCGGCGCCGGCAGGATCCTCCGGTCATGTCCCGCCAGCAGGGGTCAGCAGCCGAGGCGCCTGGTCGACAGGGCGACGTCGTCGATCCAGAGGTCGAACTCGCCCGGGGTGGTGCCACCCTGGTAGAGCTGCCAACCGATCTTCACGGTGTTCACCGTCGGCAGGACGAACGGCACGTCGTTGCCGCCGTGTTCGGTGGTGGATGCGGTCAGTTCCGGGTTCGCCACCCCGTCGATCCACACCGCGACGCGATTGTCCGCCGGATCCAGGTGCCACTCGAAGCACTGCCAGGTGTCTTCGACCACCGGGGCGGACTCGCGCCAGTTGGTCCAGTCGCCGGTCGGCCCGCCGTCGGCGCCGACGCCCCAGAAGATTCCGGGGACCGTGGGTGCGTACTGGCCGCCGATCGGACGGACGATCTCCGAGCTGCCGGTGCCGGTCGCCTCCACGAGGGTGAAGTGCGCCCAGTCGGGGCCGGTGGGAAAGGCGTCGACGCGCAGCCGCATCCGGCCGTAGAAGCGGTTGCCGGGCGCGGCGAAGTCGTCGACGCGCAGGAAGGCACGGCCGTTGTCGACCGTGTGGATGTGCAGCACCTGATTGCCGCGGCGGGCACGTTCGACGGTGAGCGTGCCGTTGCGCGTGTCGATGCCCCAGTCCAGGGTGCTCGCACCGCCGGGCGGCAGGCGCTCGAAGTCCTCGCAGAAGAGCAGGTGGCGGGTGCAGGAGCCGCGGTGGGAGGCACCGGCGGCGTCGGTCGGGACACTGCCGACCGTGGCGCCGACCATCAGAACGGTCAACGCGGCAAGTAGGTTGCGCATGTTTCCTCCATCGACTGCTTTCCCGCCACCGCAGCGTGACGGGGGCTACGGCGGAAGCGCTCCCATATATAGCAGAAGTTCAATCTCCTTGTGGGACGCACCCCCTCGCGGCTGGCGTTGTCCTGGACCTCGGCGCGGCGCATACTGAATCCGACCTCGTCGTTCCATTCGCCGTTGTGCCATGACAGCGATCGGAGCAGCGGGGTTTCTCCATCTTCGCGGCTATTGATACGGCCCAGTTGCCGCCGCGTTACGCGCCGGCACGCAACCGCTCAGGATCGGATGGGAAGTCATGCTCGTTCTCGACACGCGGTCGCTGCCCCCACGAGAGCGCGCGGAGGCGTTTCAGGCCACGGTCAGCGGTAACTGCTCCGCCAGCATGGCCTCGTTCGAGGATCCGGCCGCGATCGAGGCGAAGATGACCGTCTTCGACTTCGGCCGAGCGAAGGTGTTCAACATCGAGGCCTCCGGCACGACCCTGCGCCGCACCCCCCGGATCGCCCGGGCCTCGGACGAGTCGTCGATCGTTCTGGCGTTGCCGATGCGAACCGACAACCATCTGATGTGGGCGCGGGAGGGACGCGTGTTCGGACCGCGTGACCTCATGCTTGTCGACCTCTCCCTGCCGTACGTCTATGGCTGGCGAGGCGGTGGGGCCTCCTACGCACTGCACGTCGACGCCGATCACCTGGGCGTTCCCCGGGATGCGATCCACCGGGCCGCGCGTGAACTGCGGGTCAGTCCGCTCTACGAACTCGTACGCAGTCACGTCGCGCACCTGACCGGACAGGCCGACGACCTCATCGGCAGCGGTGCGGGGCCCGAGCTGGGCACCGCCTCCGCCGAGCTGATGCGCGCGCTGGTGCTCACCGCTGCCGGCGACGGCCGACGGCTACGCGAGACAATGCACTCCTCGATGCAGGCGCGGGTACAGGCCTACGTCCGCAGCAACCTACGAGATCCGGAGCTGACACCGGCACGGATCGCCGCGGCCAACGCCATCTCGTTGCGTACGCTCTACAAACTCTACGAGTCACTGGGTCAGAGCCTGGAGCAGTCGATCATCGAGCAGCGCCTGCACGGCGCACGGGCGGACCTGACCGCCGCCCGCCCGCGTTACACGTCCATCGCGGCGACGGCCCGCGCCTGGGGCTTCGCCAACCCGAGCTTCTTCACGAACAAGTTCCGTGAGGCATTCGGAGTCACCCCACGACAGATGGCCACCGCGCAGAAAACCGTCGCCACCGCGCCGCCAGAGTGAACGGTGCACACAGACGTCAGAACCGTGCGTCCGCAGAAAACTCACGCTGTCGCGAAGGTGCGACATTGCTCCCTGAACTGCTGACACCCTGGCAGCCCACCGTGAGGAGTGGACCATGCCCTTCGTCACCGTCAGCGACGGCACCCGGATCTTCTACAAGGAGTGGGGCAGCGGCCGCCCGGTCGTCCTGTCCCACGGCTGGCCGCTCAACTCCGACAGTTGGGAGGCCCAGGCGCTGCACCTCGCGTCGAGCGGCTACCGGGTGATCGCCCACGACCGACGCGGCCACGGCCGCTCGACCCAGACCTGGCACGGCAACGAGATGGACACCTACGCCGACGACCTCGCCGCCGTGGTCGACACGCTCGACCTGCGCGACGCCACCCTGGTCGGCTTTTCCACCGGCGGCGGCGAGGTCGCCCGCTACATCGGCCGACACGGCACCGCCAGGGTCGCCCAGGTCGTCCTCGTCTCGGCGGTGCCGCCGTTCATGCTGAAGACCGACGACAACCCCGGCGGGGTACCCGCCGAGGTGTTCGACGGCATTCGCGCCGACTCGCTGACCGACCGCGCGCAGCTCTACAAGGATCTGGCGGACGGCCCGTTCTTCGGCCACAACCGACCGGGAAGCGACGTTTCGCAGGGAGTCCGGGACGTATTCTGGCTGCAGAGCATGGCCGCCGGACACCGCAACGCCTACGAGTGCATCGCCGCCTTCTCCGCCACCGACTTCCGTCCGGACCTCGACGCGATCGACGTACCCACCCTGGTCATCCACGGCGACGACGATCAGGTCGTGCCGTTCGAGGTGGGCGGCAAGGCGTCCGCCTCCCGCGTCAAGGGCGCCCGGCTGACGGTCTACCCGGGCGCACCACATGGCATCACCGACACTCACAAACGGCGGCTCGGCGACGACCTGCTCGCCTTTCTCGAGGAGTACCAGCCATGAAACCAATCGTTCTGGTGCACGGCTTCTGGGTGACGCCCCGCAGCTGGGAGAACTGGATCACCCACTACGAGAGCAAGGGTCACCAGGTGGTGGCGCCCGCGTACCCGGGGTTCGAGGTCGAGGTGGAGGCGCTCAACGCCGATCCGGCCCCGATCGCGCAGGTGACGGTTCCGCAGATCATCGCCCATCTCGAAGAGGTCGTGCGGGCACTGCCGGAGCCGCCGATCATCATCGGCCACTCCGCCGGCGGCGCGTTCACCCAGATCCTGCTCGACCACGGCTACGGCGCGGCCGGTGTGGCGCTCAACTCGGCCCCCACCGAGGGCGTTCGCGTGGTGCCTCTGTCCCAGGTCAAGTCCACCTTTCCGGTGCTCAAGAGCCCCGCCAACCGGCACAAGGCGGTCGGCCTGACGCCGGAGCAGTGGAAGTACGCCTTCACCAACACGTTCACCGACGAGGAGTCTCGGGCCCTCTACCAGCGCTACCACATCCCCGCCCCCGGGGGCATCGTGTGGGGCGGCGTCCTGGCCAACTTTCAGCCCGGCCATCAGGACACCTGGGTCGACTACCACAACGACGACCGCGCGCCCCTGCTGTTCGTGTCCGGCGGCGAGGACCACATCATGCCGCCCGCCGTGCAGAAGTCGAACGCGGAGCACTACCGGTCCAACACCGTCACCGAGCGCCGCGAGTACCCCGGCTACGCTCACCTGCTGCCGGCACAGCAGGGATGGGAGCGGATCGCGGACGAGGTGCTCGACTGGGCCGTGCGGCACGCGGAATGACCGACGTACGGGTCACGCACATCGGCGGTCCGACCCTACTGATCGAGGTCGACGGGTGGCAGTTGCTCACCGATCCGACGTTCGACGCGCCCGGCCGGACCTACCGGTTCGGCTGGGGCACCGCCTCACGCAAGCTCACCGGCCCGGCGCTGCCGGCGGAGTCGCTCGGCGACCTCGACGCGGTGCTACTGACCCACGACCACCACGCCGACAACCTCGACGACGCCGGCCGGGTCCTGTTGCCGACGGCGGGTCGGGTCGTCACCACCGTGGCCGGCAGCCGACGGCTCGGTGCCGGCACCATCGGTCTGGCGCCGTGGCAGCACACCACTCTCACCGCACCCGGTCGGCCGACCATCGAGGTCACCGCGACCCCGTGCCGGCACGGCCCGCCGCTGAGCCGGCCGGTCGTCGGCGAGGTGACCGGGTTCGTGCTGCGCTGGGCCGGCCAGCGGCACGGGCCGCTCTGGATCACCGGCGACACCGTTCTCTACGACGGAGTCCGTCAGGTCGCCGACCGGTTCGGCATCGGCACCGTCGTGCTGCACCTCGGAGCGGTCCGGTTCGGCCGCACCGGTGCGCTGCGCTACACGATGACCGCCGCCGAGGGTGCCGAACTGTGCCGGCTGGTCGGCGCCCATTCGGTGTTGCCGGTGCACTACGAGGGCTGGAGTCACTTCAGCGAGGGCCGGCAGGCTGTCGAGGCCGCCTTCGCCGCCGCCCCGGCCACGGTCCGGGCGAGCCTGCGCTGGCTCACCCCCGGCACGGCCAGCTCCCTCACGGTCTGACCGGGCCCGGCTGGCGGTGGAACCTTCCGCCGCCACCGGGGCCGGGCGCTCCCGGATGGATGCGTACGATCAGGGCCATCGTGGATCTGGGCCTACCCGGACGGTAGCGTGCGATGCTCAGAGCGCCCTTCCCGAACCCGCCGAACCGGAAGAACCGCCATCGTGAGCAACCCTGCCAGGAGAAGCCCGAGCGAGTCACCGACCGCGAAGCAGCGACGCGTGTGGGACAGGTCCGCACCGAGCTACGACAGGCAGATCGCGTTCCTCGAGCGGGTGCAGTTCGCGGGTGGCCGGGAGTGGTTGGGTGACCGGGTGCGTGGCCGGGTGCTGGAGGTGGCCATCGGCACCGGCCGGAACCTGCCGTACTATCCCGCCGACGCCACCCTCACGGGTGTCGAGCTGAGTCCGGCGATGCTGGATATCGCGCGTCGCCGTGCCGCCGAGCTGGGCCGGGCGGTCGACCTGCGCGAGGGCGACGCGGAGCGGCTGCCCTTCGCGTCCGCGTCGTTCGACACCGTGGTCTGCGCTCTTTCGCTCTGCTCCATTCCGCATCCGGCGCAGGCGATCGACGAGATGAAACGCGTCCTCGTACCCGGTGGCCGACTGCTCCTCCTCGACCACGTCGCGAGCACCTGGCCGCCGGTGCGCGCCACCCAGTGGCTCCTTGAACGGGTCACCGTCCGCGTGGCCGGTGAGTACTTCACCCGCCGCCAGCTTCCACTGGTGCGTGCGGCGGGATTCACGATCGTCGAGGCCGAGCGATTGAAGGCCGGCACCGTCGAACGCGTGCACGCGGTCAAGTCCGCCTGAGACAGCCGGCGACGGCCGACCGTCAGCGTCGGGGAGCTGCTCGGCCGGTGTGCCGTGCGACAGCAGGAGTCGAGCATCATTCGCCTTAATATGAGTCAACTGATATAGATCAGAGCCTATCGATTCCGGTTAGGTTGGCGATGGCCCACCTGACCAGGCTGGCGCCCCGCCGAGGCGCCCGGCAGCGGCACCGGCCAGGTCAACGGGCTGCGGCGCCCGCAGCACCGTCGCCCAAACCCCGAGGGCGGAGCGCGGCGGGACACCCCCCGCCCCGATCGCGGCGCACCCCCGTTCCGCGCCGCCGTTTCCACAGGAGGCAATAGATGAGACGAGTTCTCACCCTCGCGGCAGCAGCGATCCTGCTGCCCGTCGGTGCCATCGCCGTCGCGGTAACCCCCGCCGCAGCGGCCCCACTGCCCGACCCCGGCACCGCCACGGCGGCCGCGTCGTCGGAGATGCTCGCCGCGATGCAGCGCGACCTCGATCTGACCCCCACCGAGGCACGCACCCGGATCGCCCGGGACGACAAGGGCACCCGGACGGACGCCAGCCTCCGCCGGTCCCTGGGCTCGGCGTACGCCGGTGGCTGGATGACCGCCGACGGCCTCGTCGTCGCCGTCACCGGCAAGGCCGCGGCCAACCGGGTCAAGGCTGCCGGTGCGCGGGCGACGATCGTCGAGCGCAACGGCGCCGAACTGGACCGGATCAAGGCGACTCTGGACCGACACGCCGCCAAGGCCCCGGCCGGCGCGGTCCCCGGCTGGTACGTCGACGTCACGACCAACACCGTCGTGGTCCTCGCCAGCGGCAACACCACCGCGGCTGCGAAGTTCGTCCGCACCAGCCGCGTCGACGCCACCGCGGTCCGGGTGGTCAGCACCACCGAGGCTCCCCGGCTGCTCTACGACGTCCGGGGCGGCGACGCCTACTACATGGGTGGACGCTGCTCGGTCGGGTTCTCGGTGACCGGTGGCTTCGTCACCGCCGGGCACTGCGGCCGTACCGGCACCGCCACCCAGGGCTACAACCAGGTGGCCCAGGGCACCTTCCGCGGCTCGTCGTTCCCGGGCAACGACTACGGCTGGGTGCAGACCAACTCGAACTGGACGCCGCAGCCGTGGGTCAACAACTACTCCGGCGGCAACGTGACGGTGGCCGGTTCCACCGAGGCCGCCGTGGGTGCGGCGGTCTGCCGCTCCGGCTCGACCACCGGCTGGCGGTGCGGCACCATCCAGGCCAAGAACCAGACCGTCAACTACGCTGAGGGCTCGGTCAGCGGGCTGACCCGCACCAACGCCTGTGCCGAGCCGGGCGACTCGGGTGGGTCGTGGTTGTCCGGCCAGCAGGCCCAGGGTGTGACCTCGGGCGGCTCCGGTAACTGCTCCTCCGGCGGGACCACCTACTTCCAGCCGGTCAACGAGATCCTCTCGGCGTACGGCCTGACGCTGCGCACCAGTGGCGGCGGCAACGAGCCGCCGCCGCCCACCGGGTGCAGCGGCTACGAGGCGACCTACACCGGCAGCATCTCCTCCGGCCAGAGCCGGTACCAGCCCAACGGCAGCTACTACTACTCGTCTTCTTCGGGCACCCACCGGGGCTGCCTGGACGGTCCGACCGGTGTGGACTTCGACCTCTACCTGCAGAAGTGGAGCGGATCGTCCTGGGTCGACGTGGCCGGCTCGTACACCTCCGGGCCGGACGAGTCGCTGAGCTACAACGGCACGGCGGGCTACTACCGCTTCGAGGTGCACGCGTACAGCGGCTCCGGCAGCTACTCGCTGGGCATCACCAACCCCTGACAGTACGACGAACCGGCGGCGGGGTACGGAGCGGATTCGCACCCCGCCGCTCGGCCTGTTCACCGGGGCCGGCACCGCCGACGTGACCCGTCACCTGACGACCGCTGGTCATCAGAACGGGCTCGCCGGACGAGAACTGGTCCGGACCCCCTGTCGGGTCCGGACCAGTTCCCAGTGTCGTCAGCGTTGCAGGGTGAGCAGGCCGGGCCGGTACGGCAGGCGACCGTAGTCGCCACCGGAGTTGGGGTCACGGCCCTGGTAGAGCAGCTGCAGGTTGCAGGGGTCGATGGTCATGGTCTGGTCGGCGTTGGTCCGGATCAGCTCACCGTGGCTGATGTCGTTGGTCCAGGTGGCGCCGCTGTTGGCCTTGCCGGCGAACGGGTTGCTCTCGCTGGTGGCCTGCGGGGTCCAGCTACCGCCCAGACTCGTCGCGGTGAACGAGCGGAAGTAGCGGCCCTGCGAACCGATCGCCTCGACGATCATCAGGTACCGCTGCTGACCCTGGAGCTTGTACACCTGGACACCTTCGAACAGGTTGTTCGTGGTGTCGGTCATGATCGTGGTGTAGTTGGAGCCGAAGCTGCCGGGGAAGTTCCCGATCGGCATGCTGGCCCGGTAGATCCGGCCGTTGTCACCGGCGAAGAACAGGTACATGTTCTGGTCGTCGCCGATCAACGCCTGGTCGATCGGACCGGTGCTGGAGTTCGAGATCGACCCGGTGAACAACGTCTGGTGCGCCGACCAACTGTTCACGTTCGTCGGATTCGTCGACGTCCGGTACGAGAACGCCGGCCCACCCCACTGGTACGCCAGGACCCAGACGTTACGCGGCGCGAAGTAGAACAACGACGGCGCGACCGCCGAGAACGGCATCGCGTTCTGACTCGCCGAACCCATCTGGTTCCAGTTCGAGAACAGCCCGAAGTTCATCGACCCCCACGACGTGCCGTTGTCGTGCGTGGTCCCGTACACCAGATGCTGACCGTTGTACGGCGCGTGCGTGAAGTCCTTCAACGACACCCACCCCGACCGCGGCTGCGCCAGCGGCCCCGTCGACGACCACCGGTACGACGACGGCAGATTGCACGTACCCGACGGCGGCGGAGTCGTCGGCGGGGTGGTCGTGGGCGGGGTGGTCGTCGGTGGGGTGGTGGTGGATGGGGTGGTGGGGGTGACGCCGCCGGTGCAGGTCACGCCGTTGAGGGCGAAGTCGGTGGGGGTGGGGTTGCTGCTGGTCCAGGAGCCGTTGAAGCCGAACGAGGTGGTGCCGTTGGTGGGGATGGCGCCGTTGTAGCTGACGTTCCTGGCGGTGATGGCGGTGCCGCTCTGGGTCAGGGTGGTGTTCCATGACTGGGTGACGGTCTGCCCGGCACCGAACGACCAGGTCAACGTCCAACTGGTCAACGGGTCACCGAGGTTGGTGATGGTGACGTTGGCGCCGAAGCCGCCCGGCCACTGCGAGGACACCGCGTAGTTCACCGAACAACCCGCCGCCGCCGCATTCGCGGGCATGGCCACGGCGAGCGCCGTCGACGCCAGCAGCGCGGCACCGAATGACGCCAAAATTGTATTGACGTATCTTGATCTAGCCATGGGGCATCCTCCGGACGGGGTGACGGTCATGCATTGGCGGTCGTCGGTGTTAGGTGAGCGTTAACAGCTGCGTCGCGTATATTACGGGAGCGCTCCCATGCTCTCAAGCGTCGATTTACTTCCGTCGATAACCCGCCCGCCGTTTCTGCTGGTCGACGCAGTCACCTGTCGCTGTCGCACGTACATGGGCAGACCGCGCGGGCTAGACCCATCCGGTGGGTGAACGTTCTCAGCGAATCGCGGCAGATGGCGTCACCATCAGACCCACCAATACCATCCGCCCCGGGCACCACCGCCCCGACGGCGCACCACGGATCAAGTCACGACCGGAGCAGCCCGCGACCGCCCATCCAGGCGCGCAATGTCTCCGCGTCCGCGGCGGACATCAGGCGGCGTGGGATCACCGTCGCCGGCATCCGACCCACGTACACGACCCAGAACTCGGAGGTGGTCCTCACCTGGGTGACGCCGTCCCAGGCGATGCCGCCGGACTCCGAGCCGCTGCGCATCATGATGTTGTCCTCGGTGATGTCGTAGCCGCCCTCGACGGCGTAGCCACCGGAACGACGCCGAGCCCGCCACCGCAGCCACGGCCAGTACAGCATCGCCAACAGGCCACCCAGGACCATCGTCATCCACACCGGTAGTGTCTGCTCGCCCCACCCGAACCCCGACGAGATGACGAGACCGATCGCGCCGACCGCCGCCAGCGCCGCGCCGATCAGGCTGTACTTCCGCAGCTGGGCACTGCTGAGGGCGGCGGCCACGCGGCCCGGGTAGCCGGGATCGGCCGGTACGTCGAAACGGATGTGCACGCCAGCACGATAGTGCCTGCGGCGGCCGGCAGGCCGCGGCGTCGGCGCTGCGGGTTTCCGGAGGCCCGGCCGACCGGCCGGAACCGGCGCCGCCGGTGGCCGGTCATCGCTACGCTGCCCGGTCGTGCTGAGAACACGGCTCGACACCGCCCGGATCCGGGCGGCCCGCCGAATCATCGACCCGGTCTTCCTCGACACCCCGCTGTACCGATGTGCGGCACTGGAACCCGACCTGGGGTGTGCCGTGAGCATCAAGCTCGAGACAGCGAACCCGGTCCGCAGCTTCAAGGCGCGTGGCACCGAACTTGTCGCGAGCCGTCTCGCCGACGGCGGGCCGTCCGCGGTGGTGTGTGCCAGCGCGGGCAACCTCGGCCAGGCCCTCGCCTGGTCCGGTGGTCGTCGAGGAATCGACGTCACGGTCGTGGCCACCCGCCACGCGACCGTCGCCAAGCTCGACCGCATCCGCGCTCTGGGCGCCACGTTGGAGTTGGTCGACGGCGACCACGAACTCGCCCGCGACCGGGCGGCAGCCATCGCGCAGCAGCGCGGTATCCGGCTGCTCGAAGACAGCCTGGACATCGAGACCTGCGAAGGCGCGGGCACCATCGGCCTGGAGCTGGTGGACAGCGCGCCGGCTGTCGACACCGTGCTGATCGCGCTCGGCGGCGGGGCGCTGGCCACCGGTGTGGGTCACGTGCTGAAGGAGCAAACACCCCACGTCGAGGTGCTCTGCGTCCAGCCGCTGGGCGCACCGGCGATGACCCGCTCCTGGCACCTGCGGCGCGTCGTCACCACCGAATCGACAAACACCATCGCGGACGGCGTCGCCGGACGGCGACCGATCCCGGCCGTCCTGGACGACCTGCTCCTGGTCGCCGACGACGCCATCCTCGTCCGGGAGGCCTCGATCATCCGCGGTATGCGGATGCTGCTCGACCAGGCCGGCCTCGTCGCCGAACCGTCCGCCGCGCTCGGCATCGCCGCGATCCTGGAAAACCCCGACCGCTTCGCCGGCCGACACGTGGTCACCATCGTGTGCGGCAGCAACGTCGACATGGCCGCCTACCACCGTTGGGTCGACCCCGACCAGCGGTAGCGGACGTGAACGTCGCACTCTGAGCCGGGGACTGCGCCGCACCTGGTCCGGCTGGTCGTCGGCCGGACCGGTTACCGGGAGCCGCGTATGGTGACTTACCACGTCATAGCGATCGAAATACCCAGCGAGCTGGCGGAGGCGAGATGAAGCAGAACTACCTACGGTTCGGGCTGGTCCTGGCGATCAGCCTGGCGGTCATGTTCGTCCTGACCCTGTCCCAGATCCGCGACTGGTCGGACTTCTACCTGAATCTGAGCAACTTCTACATGTCACTGATCATGGTGGCCGCCATGGGGCTCATCATGATGGGCGTCATGCACCAGATGTTCGCCGCGCGGCGCCTCAACATCGCCCTCTACATCGCGCTGGGCGTGCTCTTCGTGGGTGGGTTCGCGGCGGTGCGTACGGAGCCGTTCGTGGGTAACGAGGCGTTCCTCAAATCCATGATCCCCCACCACTCCCGGGCCATCCTCGTGTGCCAGGAGTCCCAGATCACCGACCCCGAGATCGTCCGGCTGTGTGACCAGATCGTCCGGTCACAGCAGGAGGAGATCGATCAGATGAAGAAGATCCTCGACGACCGCTACTGACCCTCCCCGCCGACGAGCACTGGGCGATCGTCCGCCACGGCTCGCACCGTCGGGTTGACGATTCTGCCGCCGGGACCACCAAATGCCCCGAATCGAGCGTACGTCCGCTGCCGACTCCATAGTCTGCGGAAAGGCCGGTTCTGCTCGCCCCATGATCGGGTCACCGGTCCTCACTTCGACCAGGAGGAGACGGCGTGGCAGCTGACCGTGGCGGCCGACCCCGCTGGCGAACGCCGCACCGCCGCGTCGCCGGGTACCCGACGGGCGGCACCCGTCGGCGGGTCGGGGCCGTCGTGCGGTTGCTGACCGCGCTGGTGCTGGCCGGCGGGGTGTACGCGACCTTCGCGCCGGCGGCGCGGGCGCAGGAGGAGCCGCGATTCAGCGGCGCGGCCGCGGAGGGTGAGGCGCTGTTCAACGTCGGATGCATCACCTGCCACGGGCGCAGCGCCGGTGGTGTCGAGGGGCGCGGGCCCAGCCTCGTGGGGGTGGGCGCCGCGTCGGTCGAGTTCCAGGTCGGCACCGGGCGGATGCCACTGGCGCGGCAGGAGGCGCAGGCCTTACGCAAGCCACCGCAGTACACCGACGAGGAGATCCGTCAGCTGGCGGCCTACATCCAGGAGATCGGCGGAGGCCCGGTGGTGCCCGACACCGTCGAGCAGCAGTTGGCCGACGCCGATCTGGCCCGGGGCGGGGAACTGTTCCGGATCAACTGCTCGCAGTGCCACGCCTTCGGCGGCGGCGGAGGCGCCCTGTCCTCCGGCAAGTTCGCGCCGAGCCTGTACCCGGCGTCGGATCGGACGATCTACGCGGCGATGCTCAGCGGCCCGCAGAACATGCCGGTGTTCGGCGACAGTCAACTGACCCCGGAGCAGAAGGCCGACATCATCGCCTACATTCAGCAGGTCGTGCAGGACGGCCCTGACCCGGGCGGGTTCAACCTCGGCCGCTACGGCCCGTCCACCGAGGGCTTGACGATCTTCCTGGTCGGCATCGTCGCGCTCGTCTTCGCGAGCCTGTGGATCGCGGGCAAGTCATGACGACCGGCCCCCGACGACACGGCCGCGAGCCGACGGACGTCAACGACCCCGGCGTGACCCGCTTCGAGGTGGTTCGCGAGGGCGCCCGCCGCGACGACATCGAGATCGTCCACTACGAGCCGCAGGTCACCGCCGGTTCCAAGGCCGAGCGGCGGATGGTCCGCACCGTGGCGGCTCTCTTCCTGGTCGCCGGGCTGTCCGCCACCGGCTTTCTCGTCGTCTACATCTGGTGGCCGTGGCGCTATCGGCTGGTCGGTGACATCGAGGAGTACTACACCCCGCTGCTGGGTCTGACCCTCGGCGTCGCGCTGCTCACGCTGGGTTTCGGCGTCCTGGTCTGGGGCAAGCGGCTGCTGCCGAAGGAGGTGTCGATCCAGGACCGGCACGAAGGGCCGGTACCCGCCGACGATCGGCGCATCACCGGCCAGACCATGCTGTACATGGCCGACGAGCTCGGCGTGAGAAGGCGTCCCCTGCTCGGGGTGTCCCTGCTCGCGGGCCTCGCCCCGGTCGGGGCGGTCGTCGCCGCCCCCCTGGTCGGCGGCCTCATCAAGGATCCGCACGACAACCGGGAACTGTTCCGCACCGGCTTCGCCCCCGCCGACGACAACGGCGCCGTCACCAGGATCCGCCTCGTCCGGGAGGACCGGCGGCCCGTCCGGCCGCTGGAGTTGCTGCCCGGCGGCCAGGTCACCGTGTTCCCGGGTATCCCGCACGGCGTCAGCAACCAGTACGCCGACTCGGTCACGCTGCTCATCCGGTTGCGCGCCGAGGACGCCCTCGCCGCGCGGGAGAACAACCGTCGAGCCGGCAAACAGGACTGGATGTGGGGTGACTTCATCGCCTACTCCAAGATCTGCACCCACGCCGGCTGCCCCGCCAGCCTCTACGAGCAGCAGACCAACCGGTTGCTCTGCCCGTGCCACCAGTCCCAGTTCCTGATCACCGACAACGCGCGACCCATCTTCGGGCCCGCCAGCCGGCCCCTGCCACAGCTGCCCATCGAGGTCGACGACGAGGGCTTCTTCGTCGCCAGCTCCGACTATCGCGAGCCCATCGGTCCTGACTTCTGGGAGCGCCCCTGACGCCCTCCCGAGACGGAGTGCGGAACACGCGAGGAGACACCGTGACACGACCGACCCGAGCACTCCGGCGGTTGTCGCTGCCGGGCGCGGCACTTGCCGTGTCGCTGCTCGCCGGCTGTGGCGCGGGTCAGATCGCGGAGACGGCCGAGAAGGAACCTTCCATCCAGGGTGTCAACCTGATGACCGACAACGGCGAGTACGCCGTGCGCGGTCTGCTCATCGAGTTTCCCGGCGCTGACGGCTACCGCGCCGGAGCGGACGCGCTGCTCAGCGCCGTCATCTACAACGACTCGAAGGATGCCGTCACGGTGACCGTGACCACGCAGGACGCCCGGGACATCGTCATCGTCGATGCCGTCCGACCCATCCCTCCCCGGTCGGACACGTCCGCTGCGCGCAGCCCCACCATCGCCAGCCCGGCGGCAACGGACGCCTCCCCCGCCCTGGGATCGCCCGGTGACGCCACGCCGGATCAGCGGACCGAGCCGGCCCGGATCGACCTTCCCCCGCTGAGCTTCGTCCGGTTCAACGCACAGGCCGGCCGGCACTTTCAGCTCCTCGACCTCGACGAGTCCCTGCGTTCGGGACAGAACGCCACCGTCACCTTCGACTTCGGCAACGGGCAGCGGATCACCGGCCCGGCACCGGTCGCCGCGGCGCTGACTCCCGTGCCGCCGCCACCGCCGATCGTCGAGCCCGAGGAGGCCGAAACCCACGACGGACCCGACCACGGCGATTGAGGTCGCAGCACAGCCGGGGCCGGCCTGCCCTCCGCACGGCCGGCCCCCACGCCGCATCGGCACCACCCGCTGAGCGCGCTGCCGGGCGCGGGCTCCACCGGCCCGAATGGTGTGTCGCGCATTCCGCGACTCCCCCGGCGGTGACTGCCTAAGGTGAAGACGCGACGGACACCACCGGTCGGCCGCCGAGAACGATGGGCAGCACCATGGCGCGGTTCCTGGAAATACTGTGGGACACGAGCAGCGTGAACGGTCGCCTCGTGACCAGTGTGGTGCTGGCCCTGCTGGCTCTCGTCGTCGCCGTCCTGGCCGGCCGGCTGGCCACGATCAAGGTGCAGGACACCACCAACCGCTACTACCTCCGCAAGGCGGTGCACTACCTGACAGTGGTGGCGCTGCTGTTCGCCCTTGCCCTGCTGTGGCGGCCGTTCGCCGGTCGCATCGGTGTGGTCGTCGGCCTGCTCGCCGCCGGCCTCGCGCTGGCCCTGCAGGAGGTCCTCGGCGCCTTCGCCGGCTGGGTGAGCATCCTCACCGGCCGGCAGTTCCGGGTCGGCGACCGCATCCAGATGTGCGGCGTACGCGGCGACGTCCTGGACATCACCCCGCTACGGACCCGGATCCTGGAAAGCGGATCCTCGTCCGATCCGGAGTCCTGGATCCGGGGCCGCCAGTACACGGGGCGAGTGGTCTCACTGTCGAATCGGTTCGTGTTCACCGCGCCGGTGTTCAACAGCAGCACCGTGCTGGACCATCTGTGGGAGGAACTGACCCTGCCGGTCCCCTACGAGGCGGACTGGCATCTGGCCGAACGCATCCTGTGTGAGGAGGCGCAGAACATCTCCGCCACCGCCGACGCGCAGCACGCCATCGAGCAGATGCGCCACCGCTACCCGGTCGCCGACGCCGAGGTGGATCCTCGGGTCTTCATCCGCGCCACCCCGAACTGGATAGAACTGTCCGCCCGGTTCGTGGTGCCGGTACGCGCCGCCCGACAGGTCAAGGACGAGGTCACCAGGCGAGTGCTCGACCGGTTCGCCGAGAACGGCCTCCGGGTCGCCTCGGTGACCCAGGACATCACGGTCCGTCCACCGCCACCAGGAGCTTCCACCCAGCCCGCCGCGCCCGCTACGGGTCGGCCCTGAGCCCGCTGGCACCCTTCGCCGGGTCGTCCGGTGGCTTCCCCGTCACCGAGCTCTGTGGTCTGATGTCGCCACCCTCGCAGGAAGGACGCGAACATGGCCGTCGACCCGACCGGTCAGGATCTGAAGGAGTTCCTCGCCACCGACCCCGAGGCGCCCGTGGTGATGCTCAACCTGCTGCGCTTCGCCGACGGTGGGCGGGAATCGTACGAGCGGTACGCCGCCGCGCTGCGCGAGACCTTTCTCCCCCGGTACGGCGGCAAGGTGCTCTACGCCGGTGACGGCGGGCCGGCCCTGGTCGCGGAGCAGGGCCAGGAGTGGGACGCGGTGCTGCTGGTGCGGTATCCCAGCCGCGCGGCGTTCAGCCGGATGGTCGCCGACCCGGAGTACCAGCAGGTCACCACCTGGCGAACCGTCGCCCTGCAGGAAGCCGTCCTGCAACCGACCACGCCCTGGGGCAGCAGCTGAGCGGGTGAGCGCCCGGCGGTCGACACCGGCCGAGCAGCCGCCCCCGACAACTGCCCGCGCCCGTGCGTGGTGCCGGCGACGGCGTGGGACGGGACAGGCCGATCACCGACCTCGGCCGCTGCCCTTGACCTGGACAGCATGGGTCAGGGTCATCAGGAGCAGGCCACCCAGGAGGTTTCCGGCACCGGACAGGACGATGTTGAGCCCGAGATCCGGATAGGAGACCGGGGCGCCCAGCCAGATACCGAACAGCAGCTGCAGCCCGGAGACCACGACATGGTCGAACGGGCCGAGGGCGAGGAAGAACCCCACCACGTACGCCAGCAGCATCCGGCTGCCCGCCGATCCGACGGCGTGCAGCAGGTAGGACAGCAGGGTCAACAGGGTGCCGGCGGCGATGCCCCGGGTGAAGGTCGCCAGCCCATCCTTGGCGGCGATCTCCTCGGCCACCAGAGCGAGGGTGTGGTGGGCGCGACCGGGCAGCGTGCCGTGGACGGTGAACACGGCGGCCATCACCGCCCCGCCGACGAAGTTCATGACGAGCACCAGCAACCACAGCCGGGCCAACGGCCACAGCGCGACGAGCCGCCGACGGGCCACCGCGGCGGCGACCGGGTCGAAGAAGTTCTCGGTGAACAACTCGGTGCGCCCGACCACCACGAAGACCAGACCGACGCCGAAGGCCAGCGCGCCGACAAGCTGCCCCACGCCGGAGGCGAAGTCGGGTGCGGCAAGTTCCCGGGCCACGCCCAGCGCCACGATGCCGAAAACTATCGTGACCCCGGCGATGAACCCGGTGGAGGCCTGCTCCAGAGCGCTGCTGGACAGTCGCCGCTCGCCCTCGGCGCGGGCGCTGTCGTAGATGTCCTCCGGCGAAGGTGCTCGTGCCATCCTGACCGGGTACCCCCGAGATCGCCACCAAATCACCCTCTTCGGGCGCGTCGCCCTCGATCGGGTCGTGACCGCAGCGCGCGTCGTCGCCGTGGGCTCGACGTCGGATCAGCGCTGCCGGGTCAGAGATGTTGGCGGCGCCACTCACTGGTGGCCTCCTCGACCACCCGTTCCTCCGCGTGGACCGACGCCTTGATCCGCGCCCGCGCGTCAGCGGCGCTGTATCGCTGGATCACCACGAGGACACCGCAGACCGCGACCAGCGCGGCCAGCGCCACGAGGGGGGTCAGCGCGGCCGCCGGCACCGCCAGCAGGCTGACGACGACCGCCGCAGCCAGGGCGGTGGCGCGCAGCCGACGGAACGTACGCGCCGCGACGGCCACCCCCATCAAGAGATAGAGAGCGACACTTCCATACAGGACCGACACGGCCGGCCAGGGCAGCGGTTCGGCCTCGCGCATGGCCACGACTTCGAGGACGAGCTTCAGCCCGAGGGCGGTCCCGACGATCGCGACGATGGTCACGAAGTGCAGGTAGGAGAAGACGTCGCGGGCCAGGGCGATCCGCTCCGGGCCCCGGGTGCCGTGCATCGCCTGCTCGACGCTCGGCAGCAGGGTGTCGAAGTGCAGCCACCACAGCGTCGCCAGCAACGCGATACCGAGCACGGCCCCGGTGATCACCGGCGCGGTCAGGGCGAGTCGGTCGAACCGGCCCGGACCGAGCCCGAGCGAGATCACCGCCTCCCCGAGGGCGATGATGACGATCAGCGAGTGCCGCTCCGCCCAGTGCCCGGCCGAGGCGACGGCCCAGCGGGCGTACGGCAGGAACAGTCCGACCGAGTACTCGACCAGCAGGGCGGCGACCCACAGCGCGAGACGCACGTCGACGACGGCCTCGGCCGGTGCCCAGTTGCTCGCGGTGGCCGCCAACCCGACAAGCACTGCCGCCACCACCGCCGGAACGCTGATCACCACGAGTTGCCGGCGGTTGCGGTCGGCGGCGCTCAGCGCGTACAGGAACGTGACCAGGGTCAGCCCGCGCAGGACCAGGTAGGCGACGGCGAACACCACCGGACCGGTCAGGTCGTCCGGTTGGTTGAGAAACGCCTGGGGGATGGCGATGGCCAGCACGAAAGCGGCGGCCATGACGCCGAACCCGAGCAGCGGCAGCAGTCCGTAGTCGGCGCGGACCAGGTTGCCCAGCGTGGCGAACGTCGTCCAGCAGAACCAGAGCAGAGCCAGCACGACCACGCCGGACAGCACCGCCTGCGTGGTGACCTCGACGGACACCAGGCCGGCCACGTTGAGAAACGCGAAGACGAAGATCAGGTCGAAGAAGAGCTCCAATCGGGTGACCCGAGAGCCGGGCATGACCGGCCTGAGCCAACGGGACCGGCGCAGCTGCGGTGGAGCGCTCACCCGGTCATTCTGCGCGAAACGACCTCAGCCGAACTCTGATTCGTACCGATTGCCGGAGTGCGGCGTGCGCTCGGCTGCCCCGGTGGCCCCCACCGGCGTGGTTCGACATGATCCGGTCGAGGGTGTCACCCCGCCTCCGCTCGGAGTGGGCGACTCGCTCAGGCGCGGGTGGGCTGGCGGCCGAACGCGCGCATCGCGAGCGCGCCGACGGCCGGGCCCGGGGCGAGCAGCAGGAACGCCCAGCGCCAGCCGACCGCGTCGGCCAGGACGGGAACGAGTTGGATGGTGACGACGGTCAGGGCGAAACCGATGGCCGTCTGCGCGGTGAGCGCGGTGCCGACGTACCGCTTGTCGGCGACCTCGCTCAGGGCGGTCGAGAAGACGCCGGAGTCCGCGATCACCGCGGCACCCCACACCACACCCAGCAGCACGACGGCGCCGGGCGGCGCGGTGAAGAACAGGGGTGAGGCCAGGCAGCAGGCGCCGCTGACCACCAGGGCGGTGAACGCGGCCCGGGGTCGCCCGAACCGGTCGGCGGCCCAGCCGCCGACCAGGCATCCGGCGACCCCGGCGACCCCGATGGCCAGGAACGCGAGCAGGCTGACGTCCGCGTCGCCGTCACCGGTCCGGGCCGCCGTGCCGGCGATCAGGAAGCTGGGCAGCCAGGTCCAGAGCGCGTACAGCTCCCACATGTGTCCGAAGTAGCCCAGGTTCACCAGGCGGGGACCACGCTGGCCGAACATCGCCAGGGCGTACCGGGGGTGCGGGCGTGGCGGCGTGCCCGGGGCGAACTGCGGACCTTCCCGCACCAGGGTCACGGCCAGCACCGCGCCGAGCAGCGCGCAGCCGGCCGCGGTGCCCATCACGCCGCGCCATGGCAGGTCGCCCAGCCCGCCGATCAGGTGCGGCAGCGCCGAGCCGAGGGTCAACGCGCCGATCATGACGCCGAACGCGAGCCCCCGGCGGGCCGGCGGCGCCCAGGACCCGGTCAGCTTCATGCCGACCGGGTACACCCCGGCCAGGAAGACCCCGGTGAGGAAGCGCAGCGGGATGGCCCCGGCCAACCCGTCGACGGTGAGGGCGAACACGCCGGTGCAGGCGGCGGCGAGCGTCGCGCTGCCGGCCATCAACAGGTGTGGCCTGATCCGGTCCGCCAGGTTCAACACGGTGGAGGTGACGGCACCGGCGACGAAGCCGAGTTGCACTGACGCGGTCAGCCAGACGGATGCGGCGGCGCTGATCTGCCACGACTCGCGTAGCGCCGGCACCACGGCGGAGGCCGAGAACCACACCGCCAGGCCGAGCACCTGGACGGCGGCGATCAGCGCCCGCTGCATGCCGGGTCGTGACGTCATCAGCGCTCCTCCGCTTGCCACTGGAGATCAGCTTGGTGCCTGGACCCAGGGCCGCGCCACCGCCCCTTCCGGCCGTCGCGGATGACCCGTTGCCGTGCCCCGGCCCAACTTCGCGCAGGTATCCCGGTCTGCGCCACCTGGCGTGACACCACCCACAACCGCTAAGGCATCCTAGGATGATGGTATCCACTACCTCGGGTCGCGCCGCGGACCGGCGGTGGTCAGGACCGACGCCGGCCGACCGCCTGGATCTCGATCAGCAGGTGCGGGTGCGGCAACTGGTGCACCGCGACGGTGGTGCGGGTCGGGCCGGTCTCGTCGAAGTACTCGGCGTAGACCTCGTTGTAGCCACCGAAGTCGTTCATGTTGACCAGGTAGGTGGTGAGCTGGACGAGGTCGGTGAGGTCCGCTCCGACCGAGTGCAGGATGTCGCGGATGTTGTCGATGACGGCGCGGGTCTGGGCGCGGATGTCGAGGTCGGTGACGCCCATCGGGTCCACCGTCGCGCCGGCGATCGTGTTGTCCGGCCGGCGGCTCGACGTACCCGAGACGAAGATCAGGTCGCCGGCGAGCTTGACGTGCGGGAACCGGCCGCGTGGCGTGGCCATGCCCGGCACGACTCCCTCGTGGCGCATGGTCGCCTCGCCGCCGTCGGTCACGACCCGACCCGCAGCGACGCCGTGCCGAGCCGCTCGACGGTGACCCGCACGTACGATCCGGCGCGCAACGGTACGGCGGCCGTCGCCGCACCGGCGAGCAGGATCGAGTTGTCGGCCAGGTCCACACCGTTGACGTCGGCGAGCCGGACGGCGTCCGACAGCGCCCGGCGGGGATCGCCGAGAATGGCGGCCGTCGAACCGACCTGGACCGCTCGCCCGTCGACCTCTAGCAGCACGCCGAGGTTGTCGATGCCGTCCGGTATCGGCTGCCAGGCGCCGAGCACGAAGCCGCTGGCCGAGGTGTTGTCGGCGATGACCTCGGGCAGCGTGAAGCGGAAGTCGACGTACCGGGAGTCGATGACCTCGATCGCCGGGGCGACCGCCGTGACGGCACCGCCCTCGACGAGGAAGGCGACCTCCGGTTCGGCCTTCGGGTGTATGTGGTCGTCGAGCCTGACGGTGCCGCCGTCCGGGATCCGCATGGCGTCGGTGAGCCGGCCCCAGATGACCTCGTCGACGCCCATCTGCGTCATTTTGGCCCGGCTGGTCAGCCCCAGCTTCAACCCGACGGCACGTTCGCCACGGGCCAGCCGGCGGTCGACCACCGCCTGCTGCACCCGGTAGGCGGTCGGCACGTCAAGCCCGGTCCCGGCACCCGACGACGGGATCGCAATGCGGCTGGTCACCGCGTCGTCGAGGCGTACGGCGAACTGGTCGACGGTGCTCATCGGTTTCCTCCGGTGCCGGTGGTGGCGGTCGCCAGGTCGAGGGCGACGTCGACGATCATGTCTTCCTGCCCGCCGACCATGCCGCGGCGACCCAGTTCGACCAGGATCGACCGGACGTCGACCCGGTAGCGCTGCGACGCCCGTTCGGCGTGCCGGAGGAAGCTGGAGTAGACCCCGGCGTAGCCGAGGGTGAGCGTTTCCCGGTCGACGCGGACCGGTCGGTCCTGCATCGGCCGGACCAGGTCGTCGGCGGCGTCCATCAGCGCGAACACGTCACAGCCGTGGTCCCACCCGTGCAGGTCGGCCACGGCGACGAAGACCTCCAGCGGCGCGTTCCCGGCACCCGCGCCGTGCCCCGCCAGGGACGCGTCCACCCGGGTGGTGCCGTGCTCGACCGCCGCGACGCTGTTCGCCACGCCGAGGGACAGGTTGTGATGGGCGTGGATACCGACCTGCGTGCCCGGGTCGAGCACCTGCCGGTACGCGTCGACCCGCTCGGCGACGTCCCGGGTCAGCAGCCGGCCACCGGAGTCGGTGACGTAGACGCAGTGGGCGCCGTACGACTCCATCAGCTTCGCCTGCTGCGCGAGCGCCGTCGGGTCGGTCATGTGCGCCATCATCAGGAATCCGGACACGTCCATGCCGTTGTCGCGCGCCCACCCGATGTGCTGGGCGGAGATGTCCGCCTCGGTGCAGTGCGTGGCGATCCGTACGCTTGTCACCCCCAGGTCGCGGGCGGCCTTCAGGTCGGCGATGGTGCCGATGCCGGGTAGCAGCAGGGTGGTCAGCTTCGCGGTGGTGACCGTCTCCGCCGCCGCGGCGATCCAGTCCGCGTCGGAGGCGGCTGCGTGCCCGTAGTTCACGCTCGACCCGGCCAGGCCGTCACCGTGCGCGACCTCGATCGCCGCGACACCGGCCGCGTCGAGGGCCGCGGCGATGGTCCGGACCTGGTCGACGGTGAACTGGTGCCGTACGGCGTGCATGCCGTCGCGCAAGGTCACGTCCTGGATGTACAGCCCGCTCACGCGGACACCTCCCGTCCGACCCGGGAGGCCACCATCCGCTCGGCGGTGCGCAGCGCGGCCGAGGTCATGATGTCGAGGTTCCCGGCGTACACCGGCAGGTAGTGCCCGGCTCCGGACACCTCCAGGAACACCGACACCTGCACCCCGGCGAACCGGGCACCCAACGCGGGCACGTACGCGTCGACCTCGTCGAACTGCACCCGCTGCTTCAGCCGGTAGCCGGGCACGTATCCGGCGACGGTGGCCACCATCGCCTCGACCGACGCCGCGACCGCCGCCCGGTCCACGTCCCGGTCGGGGCACAGGCAGTAGATCGTGTCCCGCATGATCATCGGTGGCTCCGCCGGGTTCAACACGATGATGGCCTTGCCGCGGTGGGCACCGCCGACCACCTCGATGGCCCGTGCCGTCGTCTCGGTGAACTCGTCGATGTTCGCCCGCGTCCCCGGACCGGCTGACCTGGACGCGATCGAGGCCACGATCTCGGCGTACCGCACCGGCGTCACCCGGCCGACCGCCGCGACGACGGGGACGGTGGCCTGACCGCCACAGGTCACCATGTTCACGTTCGGCTCGTCCAGATGCTCGTCCAGATTCACCGGCGGCACCACGTACGGGCCGACGGCGGCCGGGGTCAGGTCCACCACCAGCCGGCCGTGCTCCCGCAACAGCGCGGCGTGCCGGTGGTGCGCCCCTGCCGACGTCGCGTCGAACACCACCCGCACGTCGGCGAACTCCGGCATCGCCAGCAGCCCGTCGATCCCGTCGGCGGTGGTGGCCACCCCGAGCCGGCGGGCTCTGGCCAGGCCGTCGGAGTTCGGATCGACCCCGACCATCGCCACCATCCGCAACGACTCCGACAACCGCAACACCTTGATCATCAAGTCGGTGCCGATATTGCCCGACCCGATCACCGCCACGCCCGTGGTCATGCCGTCTCCCCCACCTCGAAGCAGGCCCGGACCGAACCCAGGCCGGAGATCCGTGCCTCGTAGGACGCGCCGGCGGTGACCGGCACCATCGGCCCGAGCGCCCCGGACAGCACCACGTCGCCGGCGACCAGCGGCGCGCCCGCGACGGCCAGCGTCTGCGCCAACCAGGCCACCGCGTGCACGGGATTGCCGAGGCAGGCGGCACCGGCCCCCACCGACACCGGCTCGCCCGCGTGTTCGAGCACCATCCCGGCCAGCCGCAGGTCCACGTCCGACAGCCTGCGGGGCTGGTCACCGAGCACGAACAGGCCCGACGAGGCGTTGTCGGCGACGGTGTCCACGATCGAGATGTCCCAGCCCGCGATCCTGGAGTCCACGACCTCGATCGCCGGCAGCACGTGGTCGGTCGCCCGGATCACGTCGGCGACCGTCACCTGTTCGAACGGCAGGTCCGCACCCAGCACGAACGCGACCTCGGCCTCCACCCGAGGTTGCAGCAGCCGACCGCGGTCGATCTCGGCGCCGTCCGGGACAGCCATGTCGGCGAACAACACCCCGAAGTCCGGCTGGAAGACGCCGAACGCCTGCTGCACCGCCGCGGACGTCAGGCCGACCTTCGCGCCGACCCGGCGGCGGCCGGCCGCCTCCCACGCGACGACCTGCGCCTGCTGCACCTGGTACGCCGCGTCGACATCCCCGGTCGGCAGCACCTCGCCGCGCAGCGGCGGCACGGGTTTCCCGGTCTCGTACGCGGCGCGCAGCAGGGCCGCGGCCCGGGCGACATCAGTCATGACAGATCCACACAGACATTCGTCAGTTCCGAGTAGAAGTTCAGCGAGTGGACGCCGCCCTCGCGGCCGACGCCCGACGCCTTCACACCACCGAACGGCGTGCGCAGATCCCGCAGGAACCAGGTGTTCACCCACACGATCCCCGCGTCGATCCGCGCACCGGCCCGGTGCGCCCGGCCGACGTCCCGCGTCCACACGGTGCCGGCCAGGCCGTACTCGCTGTCGTTGGCCAGCGCGAACGCCTCGTCCTCGTCCTCGAACGGCGCCACGTGGCAGAGCGGACCGAAGACCTCCTCCCGGTTGACCCGGGCGTCGGGCTTCAGGCCGGTCAGCACGGTCGGTTGGACGTACGCGCCGCCGTCGCGGGCGTCGCCGAACTCGGGGACACCGCCGCCCGCGAGCACCGTGGCACCCTCCGCGCGAGCCAGGTCGTAGTAGCCCAGCACCTTGTCGCGGTGCTGGTGGGAGATCAGCGGCATGGTCACCGTCGCCTCGTCGGCGGGCCAGCCGTACGCCAACTCGTCGGCCCGCTTCGCCAGCCGGGTCACGAACTCGTCGAACACCGGCCGCTGCACGAACAGCCGTTCCGTGCACAGGCACACCTGACCACCGTTGGTGAACGACGACCGGACCGAGCCGGCGACCGCAGTATCTAGGTCCGCGTCCGCGAAGACCAGACCGGCGTTCTTGCCACCCAGTTCGAACGACACCGCCTTCACCCCGTCGGCTGCGGCCCGCATGATCGCACCGCCGGTCGCCGACTCGCCCGTGAACGTGATCGCGTCCACTCCCGGGTGCCGGGTCAGGAACTCCCCCGCCGAGCCCGGCCCGAACCCGTGCACGACGTTGAACACGCCGTCGGGCACCCCGGCGGCCGCCATCACCTCCGCCAGCAACGTCGCCGACGACGGCGTCTCCTCCGACGGCTTCACCACCACCGCGTTACCGCAGGCCAGCGCCGGGGCGACCTTCCACGTCAACAGCAGCAGCGGCAGGTTCCACGGCACGATCACCGCCACCACGCCGACCGGTTTGCGCACCGCGTAGTTCAGCGCCCGTCCGCCGCTCGGTGTCGCCGTCGTGAACGACTCCGTCGGCGCGGTCGAGACGATCTCCGCGAAGGTCCGGAAGTTCGCCGCGCCGCGTGGGATGTCGAGGGTCCGCGCCTGCGTGATCGCCTTGCCGGTGTCACCGACCTCCGCCGCCACCAGGTCGGCGAACCGACGCTCCAGCTCGTCGGCGACCCGGTACAGCACCGCAGCCCGCTCCCGCTCCCCCATCCGACCCCACGGTCCACGTAGCGCCGACCGGGCCGCGGCGACGGCGGCGTCCACGGTGGACTCGTCGGCCTCGGCGACGTACCGGATGGTGTCTCCGGTGACCGGGGAGACCTTTGCGAAGTGCGGGCCGGACGTGTCGAACTCGCCGTTGACGAAGTTCGGCAGCACGGTCGGCTCGCCGGCCGGCCGGCCGGCGAGCAGGCTGGGGGACCAGAGCCCGTCGGTCATCAGGCGTACCTTTCGGTCAGGCGGTGATGGACGCGGTGTCGGCGGCCTCGGCGGTCCCGGTCTCGGCGACCAGGGCGACGACAGCGGCGTCCACGGTGGGCTCGCCGGCCACCGCGGCGGCGGCCTCGTCGGTGACGACAAGCACGGTGGTGCCGACGCCGACGTTCAGCGGGTCGACCGCCACCAGGTCGGGGCCGTCCGGCCGGACCCGGATCAGGACGAGCCGCCGGCCCTGCAACGACGGCAGGATCCGGTCGGCCCACACCTTGCCGACGACCTCACCGAGCACCATCAGCTCGCTCCGGGCAGGGCGGCCATGACCTCACGGATCCGGGCGGTTTCCGGGTTGTCGAGCAGCGCCGCAGTGTTCGGGTGCGGCTTGGGATAGACCTGCGAGCTGCGCAGCTCGCCGTGGGCGCGGATGGCGGTCTCGCCGGCGGCGACGGCCTGCCGTACGGCGGCGAGCGTGCCGCGTACGGCGACGGCCAGGTAGCCGCTGGTGACCCGTTCGACGCCGACGCACCGTACGTCCGCGGTTTTGATCATGGCTTCGATGCCGGCCGAGAGGGCCACGACGCCGCGGGTCTCGACGATTCCGATCGCGATGTCGGAGGACATGTCTGATTCTCCTTACCGGTGGGTCAGTTGCCGACGAGTTGGGGGTCGGCCGCCAGCGCGCTGACGGCGTCGCAGGGGCTGGCGAAGACGATCGAACGCACCGATCGGCTCTTGGCCCGGGCGGTCTCCTCGCCGATGTCGACGGCTTCCTCGACGGTCGCGAGGTCACCGCGTACGGCGACGGCGACGATCCCGCCGCCGAGCCGGACCACCTTGGTCACCTCGACCTCGGTGGCCTTCACCATCGCGTCGACGGCGTCGAAGATGGGGGTGAAACCTTCGGCTTCGACGAAGCCCACGGCCATGTTCCGCATGCTCTCTCCTCTAGTGGTGGTCTGGCAGGTTCCAGGACACGACGGCGCCGCCGGTGCCCCAGATCGGGCCGTAGGCGTGCAGGTGCGCCGGACCGATGGCCGCCTCGGCACCGGTGGCGAAGGCGAGTGCCCGGAACTGGCTGTCCGCCTGCGCCTGCCGGGCGAATTCCTCGCGCACGGCGAGGACCTCGTCGACCTTGCCGGCGGTGAGCAGGTCGAGGATCCGGGTGTTCCACTGCTCGTGGCCGGGTGCGCCGATGCGGTCCTGGCCGGGGTCGATCCACTGTTGGATGAGCCCGGAGGACATCCCGGTCACCACGACGACGGCGGCGCGCAGGCCGGCGTCGCGGGCGGCGGCGGCACCGGCCCGACCCACGTCGGCGAGGGTCTCGGCGTCGGCGTAGAGGTTGCAGGAGACCTGCGCCCAGCGCAGTTTTCGCTCCGGATCGAGCAGGGCGGAGGTGACGATGGTGCCGGTGTCGATCGGGAACCCGTCGTAGCGGGTCCGCCGGGCCTGCATTCCGCCGGCCTGCACCCGCGCGGCCCACCGTTCGGTGAAGTCGACGTCGAACCGCAGGTCGTAGTCGAGCAGGCCGTAGTCGTAGGCGTACCAGTTCTCGTCGACGTGCTGGCCGCGCGGGTTGGGGTCGCACTGGAACTGGTGACCGAGGACGGTGAACCACTGCGTCGACAGCAGCAGCACCACGTCGGGTTCGAGGCGGCGCAGCCGGGCACCGACGTCCCGGGCCGCGTCGGCGAGCGCCGACCAGCTCGGTGCCGGTTGGTCGGCGAGCAGTTGGGGCATGCCGGGCAGCAGCGCCCCGGCGAGGATCCCGGTCCGGTCAGCCATGGTGGCTCCCCTCGGGCAGCCACTCCACCACCGCGTTGCCGGTGCCGATGATGGTGCCGTAGCCGAGCACGTCACCGCCGACCTTGGGCCAGCCCATCGCGGCGAGCATCCAGGTGAGGCTGCCGGCCTTGGTCTCCGAGGCGGTGGCCTCGATGTGTTCGGGGATGAGTTCGCGCAACGGTGCGGTGGGCCCGCACCGGATCGCCTCCAGCAGCTTCATGTCCCACCGGTACTGGTGGTTGTTGTACGGGTGTTCCCGTTCCATGTCCTCGGGCAGCTCCGGTTCCTCGTGCCAGTGCAGGTGCGACAGCGAGTTGGAGGCGAGCAGGACGGCCCGCCGGCCGGTGGCCTCGACCGCCCGCCGGGTGGCCTCGCCGAGCACCTCCATCTCCTCCAGCGAGGCGTCGGAGTAGAAGTACGGGTTGTTGTTGGCCGACAGCGAGACCACCGGCATGTCCCAGGCCGGGTTCGCCAGGTGCAGCGCGCCGATGGTGGCGTAGTCGACGCGTACCCGGGGGTCGCGCAGCGTGCGGGTGACAAGTCCGAGTCCGGCGGCCTCGTCGGCGATCGCCTCACCGAGTTCGACGTCGGTACGGAAGTCGTAGCGGTAGCGGAACATGTGCGGGAAGATCGGCTCGACGGAGATGCCGCGCGGGTTCGGTACGCAGTTGACGTGGTGACCGACCATCGTGATCCAGTGTGGGGCGTGCACGATGAGCACGTCCGGTTTGTGCACCTCACGGATGCGGGTCCGCAGCCGCTCGTACGCCCAGCGCAGCGTCTCCCAGCCGCCGGTGGAGCGCGGCTCGTTCTGCGGCGGGTTCTCGGCGTAGATCAGGTGTGGTGGGTGTGGGCTGAGGCAGCCGGCGACGATGCCGCAGCGCGGCGGGGTGGCGGTCGGCTGTGGTGCCCGTGCGGCGGTGGTGGCGCCGCCCCGGGTCGGCGGCAGCGGCACCCGGAAGACCTTGCTCATGACCATCCTTCCCCGGCGAGCACCCGCACGTAGGTTCGGTCGTGCGGGGCGGTGCCGAGAATCCGCAGCCCGTCGTCGTCGAGGGCGAGTTCGTCAGCGGCCAGTGCCGCGTCGTGCCGGATCCAGGCCCGCAGCGGGGCCGGGTGTGCGCCGTGCACCTCGACGAGGGTGCCCTCGGCGAGGTCGCTGTCGGCGGCGACGTACGCCAGACGTCGCCGCCCCCGCTGCCCGGTGTAGGCCGGGTTGGCGGTGACGGTGGTCCGCAGCCAGCGCCGTTCGTCGCGCAACCGTTGCCGGGTGGCGACGGTCGCGGCGGCGTCGACGTCGCCGGCCGGGTCGAGTTCGACGCCGTAGCGCCGCCGGGCCTCGACGACGGTCAGGTACTCCTGGGCGACGTCCTCGGCGACGTCCTCGGGCAGCCGTTCCAGCGGGTCGCCCCAGCCGCCACCGCCCGCCGACTCCATGACCAGTACGTCACCGGCGCGCATCGGGAAGCCGGCGACCTTGCCGGGAGTGGCGAAGTCGACGCGCTCGCCGTCCGCGCGCCGGATGTGGGTCACCGTCGGTGCGCCGGGTCCGCCGTTGCGCAGCCCGTACGGCGGGACGGTGGTCCGGTCGGTCTGCACCGAGTAGGCGCCACCGCTGGCCAGCAGGCGGGTTTCCCGGCGGCTGCCGAGCCCGCCGCGACGTACCCCGTCGCCGCACGAGCCGGTCCGCAGCTCGCACGCCTCGATGAGAATCGGGATCTCGGTCTCCAGCCGTTCGACGGACTGGATGGTGGAGATGTCGCCGAGGTCGACCGGGTTCATCGCGCTGGGCCCGTCGGATTCGAGGAATCCGCCGTTGCCACCGGCGGGGTAGTCGTAGTAGAGGTAGGGCCGCCCGGTGTGCTCGTCAACGCCGCCGATGAGGTTCTGGAAGGTGGTGCCGAACTGGTCGGCGGCGATGAGGTCGGGTGCCACCTGGCTGAGGGCGGCCATCACGGCCGAGATGACCCGCTTGCGGACCTCGCTGTGCGCGTTGGCCGGGGCCGGGTAGCTGACGTGCACGACGGTGCCGGGTTCGGTGAGCACCCGCAGCGGCCGGAACGCGCCGTGGTTGACCAGGCCACCGGGGTCCAGTGCCGACTTGACCGCGATGAAGACGCCCGCCACGGTCATCGCCCGCGAGGAGTTCACCACGGCCGCCACCTGGCCCGACGAGCCGCGGAAGTCGGCCTCGATCTCGTCGCCGTCGACGGTGAGCGCACAGCGGACGATGGCGGCGTCGTACCGGCCGTCGGTGTAGAGGTCAAGGTAGTCCTCGTAGCGGTAGGTGCCGTCGGGCAGGGCCCGGATCATGGCGCGCAGCCGCTGCTCGGTCCGGTCCATGTTGGCCGCGACGGATTCGCCGATCAGGTCGACGCCGTGCCGGGCGACGAGTTCCCGCAGCCGGCGTTCGGCCGTGTGGCAGGCGGCGATGCTGGATTCGAGGTCGCCGCGGCGTTCCTCGGCCATCCGCACGTTGGCGAACACGATGTCGAACGCGGCCCGGTTGGGCCGACCTTGCTCGATCAGCCTGATCGGCGGGATCCGCAGCCCCTCCTGGAGGATCTCGGTGGCCTGGCCGGAGACGCTGCCGGGGGTCATCCCGCCGATGTCCGCCCAGTGCATGCGTACGCAGGGGAAGAGGAAGAGCTTCCCGTCGACGAAGACCGGGCTGATCAGGGTGACGTCGTTGAGGTGGCTGCCGCCGCGGTAGGGGTCGTTGACGATGTAGAGGTCACCGGGGCGCATCTCGTCGGCGAAGTCGGCGAAGATCTCGGCGACCGAGGCCGGCATGGCGATGACGTGACCGGGCATGTCCCGGCCCTGGGCGACCATCTGACCCTGCGGGTCGAACAGCGCGCAGGAGAAGTCCTGCGCGTCGGCGATCACCGGCGAGTGCGCCGTACGGAAGATCGTCTGTCGCATCTCCCGGACGATCGAGATGAGACCTTCGGTGACGACTTCCAGGTCGATCGGGTTCACAGTCATGCGGATGCCTCGCTGGTTCCGGCTCGATCCCGGTGGACTGGACCATATTGTGGTCCTAGGGTTATATTATGAAACCTAGCAACCGAGAGGGTGGGAAGCAAGATGTCGTACGCCACTGACCCCGGCCCGGAGGACGGACCGGCCCCCCGCGAGTCCGGCACGCAGGCGCTGGACCGCGCGCTCAACGTGCTGCTCGCCTTCCGCGGCACCGACACCGAGCGCAAGGTCAGTGACGTCAGCCGCGAACTCGGTCTGCACAAGTCGACCGCCAGCCGGCTGTTCCGCGCCCTCGCCGACGCCGGTTTCCTGCAGCGCAACGAGGAGAACGGGAACTACCGCCTCGGGGTCACCGTCTTCGAACTCGGCGCCCGCTACCTCGCCGGCCTCGACCTGCACGCCGTCGCCCGCCCCCTGGTGCACCGGCTGGCCGAGGAGGAGGGCGAGAGCGTCAACCTGTCGGTCCTGGAGGGCCTCGACGCGATCTCGATCCACGTCGTGCAGGGCACCCGCAACCTGCAGCTCGTCTCCCGGCTCGGCCGCCGCATCCCGCTGTGGTGCAGCGCCGCCGGCAAGGCCCTGCTGATCGACCAGGACGAGGCGCACCTGCGCAGCACGCTGGCCAGCGCACCGTTCACCGCCCTGACCGCCAACACGATCACCGACCTGGACACGTTCGTCGCCCGGATGGCGACCGTCCGGCAGCAGGGCTGGGCCCTCAACGACCAGGAGAGCGAGGAGGGACTGCGGGTCGTGGCCGCGCCGGTCCGCGACCGCCACGGCCGGGTCACCGGCGCGATAAGCGTGTCCGGCCCGATCTTCCGGCTCGACGAGGCACGGGTGGCGGAACTCGCCGCGGCGGCCTGCCGGACCGCCGACGAGTTGTCCCGGCAGCTCGGGTACGGCTTCGGCGACGTCTGGGGCGACTGACCCGGTCAAAACTTCTCCTGCACCACGTCGGGGCGTACCCGCACGTGCAGCACGGCCGGCCCGGTCAGCGGCAGCACCTCGTCGAAGGCGGCCTGCGCGCCCGCCTCGTCGGTGACGGTCCACGCCGGCACCCCGAGCGCGCGGGCCACCGCGGCGAGGTCCCGTTCGGGGAACCGGGCAAGGTCCGGGTCGACCCCGCGCGGGGCGAGCTTGCGCACCTCCGCGCCGTACGCGGCGTCGTCGAGCAGCACCAGCAGCACCGGCGCGCCGACCCGGGCCAGAGTGTCCAACTCGCCGAGCCCGGTGAGCAGGCTGCCGTCGCCCTCGAAGGCGACCACCGGCCGGTCGGGACGACCCACGGCGGCACCCACCGCGAACGGCAGCCCGACGCCGATGCTGCCGAACTCCCAGGGCGCGACGAACGACCGGTCGGTGGCGGCCGAGTCGAGCAGCAGGTTGGGCCAGCCGCCGAAGTGACCGACGCCCACGACGGTGGTCCGTTCGCGCGGCAGCCGGCCGGCGCAGATCCGGATGAACGCGCGTGGGTCGATCCGGTCCGCCGTGGACTCGACGGCCAGGCCGGCGAACGGGTCGGCGGCCGCCAACTCGGCCGACAGGTCAGTGCTGCGCCAGCACGGCCGGCGCACCGGCGCCAGCACCGCCGACACCGCCCGGGCCGTCTCACCCGCGTCGCCGAGCACACCGGCGGCCACCGGCCAGCGGGCCCCGATCGCCGCCGGGTCGACGTCCACGCTGACCACCACCGCGTCCGGGAAGAGGGCACCGTGGTCGGCGGTCCACCGGTTGAGCCCGGCGCCGAAGGTGACCACCAGGTCCGCCCCGGCCAGCACCCGCCGGGTCAGCGGGCGCGACAACCCGCCGGCCACCCCGAGGTCGTACGGGTGCCCGGTGAACAGGCCGGCGGCCATCAGCGTGGTGGCGAGCAGGGCCCCGCTGCGGTCGGCGAGTTCCCGGATCGCGGTAGCGGCCGACTCGGCGCCCCGGCCGGCGAGCAGCACCGGGCGTTGCGCCGTACGTAGCCGGCGGGCCAGCGCGTCGACGTCGTCGGAATTCGGCCCGAGCGGTCGCGGCGCCCGGGGTGGCACCGGCACCGGCACGACCGCGCCGGCCGGCACCGCCTCGTCGGCGAGGTCGATCGGCACGTTCAACACGACCGGGCCGGGCAGCTCGCGGGCCGCCCGGAACGCCAACCCGACATCGCGGACCGCGGTCCGGGCGGCGGTGACCGGCACGAAGGTGCCCGCGGTGGCCAACGCGTACGGCTGCTGGTCGAAGTGCTGCACGTGCAGCGGGTCGCCGGGCGGGGTGTCGCCGGCGATCAGCACCAACGGGGTGCGGGCCTGCCGGGCGATGGTCAGCGCCGCCCCGGCCACCGCCAGCCCGGGCCCCTGGGTGACGGTGGCGACCGCGCACCGGCCGGTGGTGCGGGCGTACCCGTCGGCCATCATCACCGCGGCGTTCTCGTTGCGCGCCGCGACGAACCGCACACCGTGCCGGTTCACCAGGTCGGCGACGAGGAACATGTTGGCGTCGCCGAGCAGGCCGAAGACGGTGTCGACACCGTGCGCGACCACCGCGTCGGCGATCGCCTCGAAGACCTTCACCGCGCACCCCCGTCCAGGTAGCCGCCGGGCGGGCGCAGCGCCACGCTCAGCGCGCCGAGGTACGAGTCGTTGGCCACCGCGTCGAACCGTGGACCGGCCAGCCGGGCGGCACGTTTGGTCATCGACCGGCCGACCGCCGAAGTGGCGAGCAGCCGGTCGGTGATGCCGGTGACGGCGGCCGGCAGTCCGTCGACGTCGACGACGGCCGTGACCAGGCGCAGCGCCAGCATGTCGGCCGGTTCCACCCGCTCGCCGAGCAGCAGCCAGCGCTTGGCCAGGTCGGCGCCGACCAGATCGGCGAGGATCGCCATGCCGCTCCAGGTCAGCGGGATGCCGAAGGTCACCTCCGGAAAGGTGAAGTAGGCGCTGTCGGCGGCCACCCGCAGGTCACTGGCGAGCCCGAGGACGGCGCCCGAGCCGATCGCCGGGCCGTTGAAGGCCGCGACGGTGGTCTGCTCCAGCCGGTACCAGCGCTCCACCAGCTCGGCGGTGCGCCGCTGGACGTACATGGTGGTCTCGGCGTCGAGGCCGGCCAGCTCGTGCAGGTCGGTGCCGGCGCAGAACACCGTGCCGTCGCCGGTGAGCACCACCACCTCGACCGTGCGGTCGCGGCCGAGTTCGTGCAGCACGTCCTCGAGACGGGCGAGCATGCGCAGGTCGAAGCTGTTGCGCCGGGACGGCCGGTGCAGCGTCACCCGGGCCAACCGGCCCGAGCGGTGCACCAGCACGGACTGGTCACCTGTCATGTTGACTCCGAGGTCAGAAGGGCTCGGTCGACCAGCGCGGCGGCATGGCCGACGTACGACACCGGGTCGAGCAACCCGGCCAGGGAGGTGCCGGGCAGGGCGGCGGCCACCTGCGGATCGGCCCGCAGCACCTCGGCGAACGGCCGGTTCTGCTCCAGGCTGTCGCGGACGATCCGCATCACCAGGTGGTGGGCCTGCTCGCGGCCCAGCGGTTCGGCCAGGCGGAGCATGACCGCCTCGGACAGCACCAGCCCGCCGGTGATGTCCAGGTTGGACCGCATCCGGTCCGGGTTGACGCCGAGGTCACCGAAGACCTCGATCAGCCGTTCCAGGGCACCGCCGATGAGGATGAAACACTCCGGCAGCAGCTTCCACAGCGTCATGCCGACGCCCATGTCGCGGTCGTCCTGGGCGACCATGGTCTGCAGGGCCAGCGGCACCTGGGCGCGCAGCGTACCGGCGGCGGCGATCACCGCCTCGCACCGGATCGGGTTGCGTTTGTGCGGCATGGTGCTGCTGCCGACCTGGGTCGCCCGCTGCGGCTCGTACGCCTCGCCGACCTCGGTACGACCGAGGAAGTAGACCTCCCGGGCCAGCTTCTCGGCGCTGGCGGCGACCAGCCCGAGGACCATCAGGCACTCGACGAACCGGTCCGACGTGGCGTGCCACGGGGTGTCCGCGACACCGAGACCGAGTTCGTCGGCCACCGCGCGTTCCAGGGCGAACGCCTGCGGTCCGTACCCGGCCATCGTGCCGGCCGCCCCACCCATGCTGGTCACCAGCAGTCGTTCGCGCAGCTGGGCCAGCCGGGCCCGGTGCCGTTGCAGCTCGCTCTGCCACACCGCGCAGCGCAGGCCGAACGTGGTCGGCAGCGCCTGCTGGCCGTGGGTGCGGGCCGGCATCGGGGTGGCCCGGTGGCGCAGGGCCAGCCGGCGCAGGATCCGCACCAGGTCGTCGACCTGGCGTTGGACGACGTCCAGGCCGGCCCGGGCGCGCAGCACGAAGCCGGTGTCCATCACGTCCTGCGTGGTGGCGCCGAGATGGACGTAGCGGCCGGCGTCGCCGGAGCAGGCGTCGGTCAGCGCCCGGACCAGCGGCACGAGCGGGTGCACGGTGTCCGCGGCCCCGGCGGCGAGCACCGCGGTGTCGAGCCGGTCGAGCCGGGCCGCGTCGGTGATCGCCTGAGCCGCCGCCGACGGGATGAGGCCGAGGCCGGCCTGGCCACGGGCCAGGGCCGCCTCGACGTCGAGCCAGGACTGCATGAGCTGGCGGTCGTTGAAGATCCCACGCATCTCGGCGTTGCCGAAGAAACTGGTGACGGTCAACGAGTCCAGAAAGCACGAGCCGAGCTGCATCAGCGGTCCTCCTCACCGGCGAGCAGGTCGAGCGCGGCGCGCCGGTCGACCTTGCCGGACGGCAGCAGTGGCAGGCCCGGAACCGTACGGATCAGCGTCGGCACCTTGTGCCGGGCCAGCCGGGCGGTCGCCACCCCGGTGAGCCGGTCGGGGTCGATCTCGGTGCCCGCGACGGCGACGACGAGGGCACCGACCTCCTCGCCCCACCGTGGCGACGGCACGCCCAGTACGCACACCTGGGCCACGGCAGGATCGTCGAGCAACACCGCCTCCACCTCCGCCGGGCTGACGTTCTCGCCGCCTCGGATGATCAGTTCCTTGACCCGGCCGGTGAGGGTGAAGATCCGGTCGGCGCCGAGCGCGCCCAGGTCCCCGGTGCGCAGCCAGCCGTCGGAGGTGACCGTGGCGCGGGTGGCGGTCGGGTCGTCGACGTAGCCGGCGGTCACCGACTCGCCGCGCACCAGCAGCTCACCGGGTCGGCCGGCGGGCACCTCGGTCCGGGTGCCGGGGGCGACGACGACGGCGCACAGGTCCGGCACGATCCGGCCGACCGTCTCGCCCGGGTCGCCGCAGCTTCCGTCACCGGGGTCGACGCTTATCGTCGGTCCGGCCTCGGTCTGCCCGTAGATCACGGCGACGCGGTCCAGCCCGAGCACCCGCCGGGTCCGGGCGAGCAGCGCCGGCGCGCAGGGCGCCCCGCCGAGGAAGCCGACCCGCAGTGACGACAGGTCGAACCGGTCCGGTTCGGCCTCGACGGTGTCGGCGAGCATCGTGGCCATCGTCGGTACGGCCTGGAGCACGGTGCACCGGTGCCGGGCGACCTGGGCCAGCACCGGGCCGGACCGGAACCGGCGGACCGACACCCACAGCGCCCCGGTGACCAGGGCCAGCACGGCGCCACTGCCGAGACCGGCCGCGTGCGCGAGGGGCAGCGGCGAGGCGATCCGGTCGCGGGCGCCGAGTCCGGCGGCGTCGGCCGTCCACCGCGCGTTGACGATCAGGTTGCGGGCACTGAGCGAGACCATCTTGGCCGGACCGGTCGAGCCCGAGGTGAACTGGATGTTCAGGGTGGCGTCCGGGGTCACCGCCGGGGCCGGGGCCGCGTCGGTCCAGCCGGGCAGTACGGCCAGGTCGTCGCCGAAGGCGTACCAGCCGTCGGGACGGCTGGCCGGCGGCAGCCCGGCGACGGCCTGCGCGGCGGTGGCCGGGCCGTCGCGGTCGCGGACCTGGTTGGCCACGAACAGCCGACGCGGACGGCTGCGGGCCAGCGCCGCGCTCAGCTCCGGGGTGCTCAGGCCGGGATGCAGGGTCACCAGCGCGGCACCCCGCCACGCCGCGGCGGCGAGCAGGACCAGCCAACCCAGGCTGTTCTCGGCCCACACCGCGATCCGGTCGCCACGACCGACCCCGAGCGTGGCCAGCACCGCCGCTGCCCGGCCGGCCAGGTCGGCGAACTCACCCGCCGACACCGGTTCGTTCCGCTCGTCGAAGGCGTACAGCGGGCGGTCCGCTTCCCGGGCGGCGCGGTCCAGGACGAGGGCGTCGAGGGCGAAGGGGATCACCGGGTCACTCCTTGACGAGCAGCAGATTTCCGTGGTCGTCGACGCCGGCGGTCCAGCCGGCGCCGACCACCGTCGTGCTGCCGTTCTCCCGGATGACCGCCGGGCCCTGCACCGCGCCGCCGGTGGTCAGCTCGGTACGCCGCCAGACGGTGGCGTCGACCCAGCCGTCCGAACCGTAGATCCGGGTGCTTCCGGGTCGAGGCGTCGCACCGGCCGGGGGCGCGAAGCGGACGGCGGGTCGGGGACCGAACGCGGTCAGCCGGCAGTTGACGATCTCGGCCGGGTGCCCGGACCGGGCGTACGCGTACCGCTCGGCGTAGGCGGCGTGGAACATCGCCACAAGCTCCTCGGCGGTCGCCGGCACCTCCTCGACGGGTACGGCGAGGTCGAAGGACTGCCCCCGGAACCGCATGCCGACCGACAGGCCGAAGGTGACCTGATCGGGTTCGACACCGTCCTCCGCCTTGAGCTGTGCCCGCGCGACGTCACGCAGTTCGGCCGCCACGGCGCGTACCGCGCCCAGCCCCGCCTCGTCGGCGGGCACCAGCACCGTACGCACGTAGTCGTGCCGGGCCTGGGCGGTGACGAAGCCGAGCGCGGAGAAGTTGCCCGGCACCGGTGGCACCAGCACCCGGCGGATACCCAGTTCGTCGGCGAGCACGGTGGCGTGCATCGGGCCGGCACCGCCGAAGGGCATCAGCACGAAGTCCCGAGGGTCGTGACCGCAGGCGACCGAGATCTCCTTGATCGCACTGGTCATCTTGGTGGTGGCGATGGTGATGATGCCGTGGGCCAGTGCCAGGTCGTCGAGGCCGAACTCGGTGGCGAGCCGGCCCACGGCGGCCCGGGCCGCGGCCACGTCGAGGCGTACCTCGCCGCCGAGGCTCTGCCGCGGGTCGAGGTGGCCGACGACCAGGTGCGCGTCGGTGGTCGTCGGCTCGGTGCCGCCCCGGCCGTACGCGGCGGGGCCGGGGGTCGAGCCGGCGCTGCGTGGTCCGATCCGCAGTTCACCGCCCAGGTCCCGCCAGGCGATCGAGCCGCCGCCGGCACCGATCGTGTTGATCTCGACCTGGAAGGTGCGGTTCGGGTAGCCGGCGATCTTCCCGTCGTTCGTCATCAACGGGGTGCCGTTCTTGATCAGGCAGACGTCGGTGCTGGTGCCACCGATGTCGCAGGTGATCACGTTCGGATAGCCGGCCAGTCCGGCGACGTGGACGCTGGCGGCCACTCCGCCGGCCGGACCGGACAGCGCCAGGTTGATCGGCAGCCGGCCGGCTTCCTCGGTGGAGACGATCCCACCGCTGCTTGTCATGATCGACAGAGGTTGGGCGTAGCCGCCGGCCGCGAGCGTGGTGCCGAGCCCGCGCAGGTAGTCGGCGACCGTCGACCGGACGCTCGCGTTGAGCACGGTGGTGGTGAACCGCTCGTACTCGCCCTGCTCCGGCACGACGTCGGAGGAGATCGTGCAGACCAGACCGGGGTAGCGCTCGGCGAGCCGGGACGCCGCCGCCCGCTCGTGCGCCGGGTTGCGGTAGGAGTGCAGCAGGCAGACGGCGACCGCCTTCGGCCCGGCGGCGGCCACCCGGTCCAGCACGGCGTCGAGGTCAGCGGTGTCCAGCGGCCGCACCACGCTGCCGTCGGCGCCGATCCGCTCCCGCAGCACGTGCCGCAGCCGACGCGGGGTCAACGGCGCCCGCCCCACCTCCTTGACGCTGTAGAGCTGCGGCCGGTGCCCCAACCCCATCTCCAGCACGTCACGGAAGCCCTCCGTGGCCACCACGCTGACCGGCTCGCCGGACCCTTCCAGCAGCGCGTTGGTGACCCGGGTGGTGCCGTGGACGAATCGGTCGACCTCGTCGAGGCGTACGCCGAGCTTGGCCAGGCCCTCGAAGATGGCCGCCGCCGGGTCGTCCGGTGTGGAGAGGGTCTTGGCCTCGGCGAGCCGGGCGGTGGCCGGCTCGTACACGATGACGTCGGTGAAGGTGCCACCGATGTCGACGCCGATGCACAGCATGGCGAGCCTTTCGGTAGTGGTGGGTGCGCCGAGTCGGGCGGGACGTGGCCGGGTCGCCGGGGGCGGCCCGGTCAGAAGGTGACGCCGTAGCGGCGCAGGGTTCTGCTGGTGACGGCCCGCAGGATCCAGTCGAAGAGGTAGCCGAGCACGCCCAGGGCGATGATGCCGACGAAGACCCACTCGGTCTTGGCGTAGTTGCGGGCGGTCCAGATCAGCGAACCGAGGCCGCTCTGCGCCGCCACGATCTCGGCGGAGACGATCGTCAGGAAGGAGTTGCCCATGGCCAGCCGAGCGCCGGTCACCACGTGTGGCACGGTCGAGGGCAGCACCACCGAGACCAGGGTGCGGGCCGGACCGGCGCCGAGGGCCCGGGCCGCCCGCAGCCGCAGCTCGTCGACCGACAGGACCCCGGCCAGCGTGTTGAGCGCGACGATGAAGACGGTCGTGTAGAAGATCAGGGCGACCTTCGACGCCTCGCCCGGACCGAGCCAGATGATCGCCAGCGTGACGAAGGCGATCGGCGGCACGAACCGGAAGAACTGGATGTACGGGTCCAGCATCAGCCGCAGCCACGGCACGCAGCCCATCAGCAGCCCGACCGGTACGCCGATCACCACGCCCAGTCCCCAACCGGTCAGGATCCGGGTCGACGAGGCGCTCACCGAGCTCCACAGCGTGCCGTCCTGGACCAGCTCGACCGCGCCGCGCCAGGTGAGCAACGGTGACGGCAGGAAAAACGCGGTGTAGTTGCGGCTGACCAGGTCCCAGATGACGATGCCGAGTGCCACCGACAGGACCGACAGCCCGACCCGGGTCAGCCGGGGGCGGGTCCGGCGTCGACGGGCCGGACCGGGCTCGGCCCGGGCGGTCCGCTCCGCGACGGTACGGACGTCCACGCTCATCGTCGCGTCCTCCTGTCATCGTCGGCGGCCCGGCCGCCGTTGCCGCTGGCGTCCTGCCCGGCATCCGGCCCGTCGTGCCCCTCGTCGAGGCCCTGGGCGCGCAGGGTCCGGGCCACCTCGGCGCCGATGTCCTCGCGCAACCGACGGAACAGCGCGGCGCTCGCCGGGTCGGTCAGGTCGCGGGGCCGGGGCAGCTCGCACGGGTAGACGTTCTTGATCGCCGCCGCCGGACCGGCGGTCATGGTGACGATCCGGTCGCCGAGCAGGATCGCCTCGCCGATGTCGTGGGTGACGAACACGATGGTGGCGCCGGTCTCCCGCCAGATCCGGTCGAGTTCGACCTGCATCACCAGCCGGGTCTGCGCGTCCAACGCGCCGAACGGCTCGTCCATCAGCACGACCGACGGTTCGTTGGCCAGCACCCGGGCCAGCTGGGCGCGCTGGCGCATGCCACCGGAGAGCTGGCCGGGGAACCGGTCGGCGCTGTGGCTGAGTCCGACCATGGCCAGGTAGCGGTCCACCGCGCTGGCTCGCTGCGCCTTGCCGACGCCGCGCATGCGCGGACCGAAGTCGACGTTCTGGCGTACGGTCAGCCACGGGAAGAGGGCCTCGGCGCTCTGGAACACCACGCCGCGCGACACGTCGGGGCCGGTGACCCGCGCGCCGGCGCAGGTCACCTCCCCACCGACCGGCTTGACGAATCCGGCGATCGCGTTGAGCAGCGTCGACTTGCCGCAGCCGCTCGGGCCGAGCAGGCAGACGAACTCCCCACCGGCGATGTCCAGGTTCGCCTGGCGGACCGCCACGAAGTCGTCGAAGCGGATATCGACGTCGCGTACGGACACCGGGGAGCCGGAGCGGTTCACACCACTCCCCTGACCATGACCGCCGCCGGGTCGGCCTTCTGGTCCACGATGTTGCTCTCCTGCTGGAACTGGGCGATCTCGTTGTAGCGGGCGATGTCCTCGTCGGTGAAGTCCCGAACCTGGCACTGCACGCCCTCGAGGAGGGACTGCGCCTCGGCCGCCGGAACCTTGATCGCCGCCTCGGTGACCGTGCCGGCCTTGGCCGGGTCGGCGGTGATCTGCTCGCACGCCTCGGCGATGGTGTCGACGACCTTCTTGGCGGTTTCCTTGTTGGCCTCGTACCAGGCGCCGTCCACGCCGATGATCAGGTTGTAGACGTACCCGATGTCCCCGCTGGTCAGCAGCACCGTGCCGCCGTTGGCGACGCCACGCGACGGCCACGGCTCCCACATGATGTAGCCGTCGACGTCGCCGCGTTGCAGCAGTGCCGGCATCTCGGCGGGCGAGGCGTTGACGAACTCGACCGCGTCGCGGCTGATGCCCTCGCTGTCGAGCACCTTGTTGGTGGCGTACTCGTTCACGGTCCCCGGCACGACGCCGTACTTCTTGATGCCGGCGACGTCGGTGATACCGGACCGGGCGACGAGCTTGATGAAGCTGGGCGACTGGGAGAACACCGCGAGTCCCTTGATGTCGCCCCGGGTCGCCCGGTTGAGCAGGCTCGACTCGGTGCTAGCGGTGACCTGGCCCTGTTTGGCCAGGATGGCGTCGAGCCCGCCGGTGCCCTCCTGGTACTGGGTGACGGTCACGTTGAGGCCGGCCTGCTCGAAGAGGTTCTCCTGGTTGGCGAGGTAGATCGGCGAGTACGCCGGGTCGACGCCGACACCGAAGTTGACGGCGGCGGACGGGGCGGCGGTGTCGCCGTCGGGCTCCCCGGAGGACTGGTTCTCGGAACACCCCGCCACGGCGACGGTCATCAACAGGGCTGCGGCCGCGGCCCGCACTCGCATTCTCATGGCTACCCCAGACTTCAGCGGCTCATATTGTGGTCTTGGTTGCTTAATATGGGACGCTACTGTGAGGCGGTTTACAACGTCAAGACTTTCGGCCAATGGCCTCTCGACACAGACAGTAGCCAGATTCGGCCGGGCGGCCCCAGCTCGCTTGCCTCGCATCGAGGAGACACCGACCGTGGAGTGCCTGAACAACCCAGTTGATGCGGCGAATCCGAAATCTCGGCCAGAAACGACGCCGCCCGATCTAGTAACGGAACGTGTCGGACGGGCGAAGGCGGCCCGCGTCCGATCACCGAACTGTTACCCGCGAACGACGACCGAGCGGGCGTGGACCGTCAGCGACACGATCCTCTACGCCCTCGGCGTCGGCGCCGGACAGGCCGACCCCACCGACGAACTCCGGTTCACCACCGAGAACTCCACCGGCCACCGGCCCGCCGCGCTCCCGACCTTCGCCACCCTGCTCGCCGCCGAACCGCCACGGCTGGGCGAACCGGCCGTCGTCCGGCACGCCGGCGAGACCCTGACCCTGCACCGACCGCTTCCGCCCGCCGGTCAGGCCCGCGTCACCGCCACCGTCACCGGCGTGTACGACCAGACCAGCGGGGCCCTGGTCCACCACCGCTCGGAGATCCACGGCATCGACGGTGCTCCGCTGGCCACGGTCGAGCGGGCCATGTTCGTCATCGGCGCCGGCGGTTTCGGCGGACCGCGCGCGCCGGTCACCGCCGGGCAGCGGCCGGCGGGACAGCCCGACCACACCGCCCATCACCGGATCCGCGCCGATCAGGCCCTGCTCTACCGGCTCAGCGGCGACCGCAACCCGCTGCACGCCGATCCGGCCGTGGCCCGCGCCGCCGGGCTGCCCGGTCCGGTGCTGCACGGGCTGTGTACGTACGGCTTCGCCGCCCGGACGCTGCTGCACGCGGTGGCCGACGGGGATCCCGACCTGATCCACCGGATCAGCGCCCGGTTCAGCGCACCACTGTTCCCCGGCGACACCCTCACCGTGCTGGTGTGGCGGCGGCCGGGTGGTGCGCTCTTCCAGGCGGTCGACGGTCAGGGCCGGCTGGTCCTCGACCGGGGCGTCCTGGAGCTGCACCGCCGACCGGCGTGAAGGCCGACCGGCAGGATGTCGCCGCTGACGGACCTACGGGACCAGGACGATCTTTCCCACGTGCTGCCGACGGGCGAGTTCCTCCTGGGCGTCAGCGGCCTGATGCAGCGGGAAGGTCGTCGCGATGACGGGTGCGATCTCACCCCGCCGGGCCAGGTCCATCAGGAGTTCGAAGTGTGCGGGGGTATGCATCGCGGAGCCGATCAGTTGCGCGTTGTGCAGGTAGAGGCGGCGCACGTCAAAGTCCACCCGGTAGCCGCCGAGCGCACCGGCGATGACCCACCGGCCACCGTCGCGCAACAGGGGCAGGCCCTCGCTCACGAGGTCGCCGGCGACGACGTCGAGCCCCACATCGATGCCGTCCGGGGCGATGGCGCGGACCTGCTCGACGACGTCCTTCGCGCGGTCCACCACGTCGTGCGCCCCCGCCGCGCGCACCGAGTCGATCTTTTCTCCGCTGCTGATGGCCAGCACCCGCGCGCCGCGTGCCCGCGCGATCTGCACCAGCGCCAGCCCCACGCCGCCGGAGGCGCCCGAGACCAGGACGGTCTCCCCGGCCCGCAGCCGGCCCCTCTCGATCATGCCTAGCGCCGTGCCGTACGCGGTCGGCAACGCGGCGAGTTGGTCGTCCGCGAGCGGCGAGCCGGTCATGTCGTGCACCTGCCTCGCCGGTGCGGTCACGTACTCGGCGTAGCCACCGTCGCGTTCGCTGCCCATCAGGCCGACCGGGTTCGCGTCCGGCCCGTCGGCGTCGTAGATCGCCGGATCGACGACCACGCGGCGGCCGACGAGGCCGGCGTCCACGCCGGGGCCCACCGACACGACCCGGCCGGCCACGTCGGCGCCCTGGATGCGGGGAAACTCGATCGGCCCCCGCCAGCCCGACAACGCCGTCGGGTCCCCCGGGCGACCGTAGGCGCCCTCCCTGGTCCACAGGTCGGTGTTGTTCAGCGCCACCGCGCTGACCCGGACCAGCACCTCCCCCGCCGCCAGGGCGGGCACGGGCACCTCCGCCTCGGTCAGCACGTCCGGTCCACCGTGCCGGGCGATCCGCATGACACGCATTGTTGTAGGCACCGCCATCAGCTGCCCCCTCCAGAAGTACACTGATCTGTGAACCACCCAGCGTACAGCGATCGGCGAGAAGGAGCCCCGCATGCCGGAAAAGCGGTCCCGCACCCCGGCTGGCCAGCGCATTCTGGCGGCCGCCGAGGAGCTTTTCTACGAGCGTGGGATCACCGCCGTCGGCGTGGATCTCATCGCCGAGCACTCAGGGCTGACCAAACGAACCCTGTACAACCAGTTCGGCTCGAAGGACCACCTCGTGACCGCCTATCTCACCGAGCGCGACCAGCGCTGGCGCACGCTCGTCCGCGACACCGTCGACGCGTGCGCCGATCCGGTCGAGGCGGTCACCGCACCGTTCGCCGCGCTGCGGACCTGGGGCAGGACGAACACCCGAGGGTGCGCCTTCGTCAACGCGCTGGCCGAACTCCCGGACCCGGCGCATCCCGCCCACCGCGTCGCCGCGGACCAGAAGCACTGGCTGCTGGATCTCTTCAGGGAACTCGCCACCGCGGCGGGCTGCGCACACCCCGCTCCCCTCGCCACCCGACTCCTGGTGCTGCACGAGGGCGCTCTCGCCACCCAACCACTCGCCCTCGACACCCTCGCGGAAAGCACTGACCTGGCACGCGGCCTCGTTCGCGCCAGCCTCCGGACCGGCGGACGGGACGGCACGCGACGATGAGCCCGAGGTCAGTCGTCCCCGACGACCTTGACGTCCTTCCAGAACGCGACCCGGTCGCGGATCATCTCGGCCTCGGGCAGCGGCTGCGGGTAGTACCAGACCGCGTCCACGCTGGTCTGCCCGTCGTGCTCCAGCGTGTAGTACGACGCGGTGCCCTTCCACGGGCAGACCGTGTGGGTGTCGGAGTCCCGCAGCAGGTCGTCGCGGAGCGCGGCACGGGGAAAGTAGTGGTTGCCCTCGACCACGACGGTGTCCGGGCTCTCGGCGATGACCAGGTCGTTCCAGATGGCTTTCGGCATGCTCCCAGACTAGGTCGGCCCGCGCCCCGGCGGCCGCTGGCGCCTCGTCGGCAACGGTTGACCGGTGGATTCGCCATCGACGTCCAAGGACGCGGCGCTAGCGCGGGACCTCGTGCAGCCGGACGGCGTCGAGCCGACCGTCGGCCAGTTCGGCGGTGAGGTACGTCGCGTAGGGCTGGCGGCGCCGGTCGGTCGGCGAGCCGGGGTTGAGCAACCGCAGGCCACCGGGGGCCTCGCTGTCCCAGGGGATGTGGGAGTGGCCGAAGACGAGCAGGTCGCAGTCGGGGAAGCGAGCCGCGCACCGCCGCTCCCGGCCGCTGGCCGGCCCGGTCTCGTGCACCACCGCGAGGCGCACCCCGGCGACGTCCGCGCGGGCGATCTCCGGCAGTCGGGCCCGCAGGTCCGGACCGTCGTTGTTGCCGTGGACGCCGATCAGCCGGGCGCTGCGCCGCTCCAGGTCGTCGAGCAGCTCGACGCCGACCCAGTCGCCGGCGTGGATGACAAGGTCGGCGGCGTCGACGGCGGCCCACAGCCCGGGCGGCAGGTCCCGGGCGCGTTTCGGCAGGTGGGTGTCTGCCATGATGACCAACCGCACCCGGTCAGCGTAGCCCCGCCCCGGCCCGGTTCAGCCCGCGTCGGCCCACCGCCGTCGAGGGGGTCAGACGCGACCGCGGACGAGCGGCAGGAAGACCTCGTCGACGATCTCGACCAGGGTCTCGTCGGGGACCGACGGGGTGCCGCGCATCGCGTACTCGGCTCTCAGCAGCATCATCGGCGTTGCCGCGACCCTCGGGTGCACGGCCGTCGGCGGTGCCTCACCTCGGGCGACCGCCCGGTCGAGCATGGTCAGCCAGGCGCGGTCCATGGTGTCGGCGCCTGATCGCTCGCGCATCAGGTCGAGCAGCGCCGGGTCGTCCGCCGCCGCGGCCAGCAGGCTGCGCAGGACCGCCCCGTGCGGCGAGGACCACGTCTCGTTCGCCTTCCGCAGCATCTCAAGCGCGTCGCCCCGCAACGTGCCGGTGTCGGGGTGCGGCATCGCGATGTCGGAGAGGTGGCGGTACGCGGCGATGCCCAACGCCGCCCGGTGCGGCCATCGGCGGTAGATGGCGTTCTTGTTGGTGCCGGCCCGGGCGGCGACCCGGTCCATGGTCATCCCCGCGTAGCCGGACCGGCGCAGTTCCTCCGCCGCCGCCTGGAGGATCGCCCCTTCCAGTTCCTCGCCCCGGCGTCTGGTGCCCATGCCTTGCAGGGTACTGGACGTACCGTATAAGGTACTCCACGTACCCTAAAGGCGAGGAGAGCTACCCGTGCGCGTCTACGGCATGAACTACGACACCGGCTTCGTCAGCGCCGGGTCCACCACCCACGAGCCGTTCGACCCCGAGACGGTGCGCCGCGACCTGCGTGTCATCCGCGAGGAGTTGCACTGCGACGCGGTACGCCTCACCGGCGGTGTCCAGGATCGACTGGAGTTGGCCGCACGACTCGCCGCCGAGGCGGGGCTCGAGGTGTGGTACTCCCCCTTCACCAACGGCCTTGACCGCGACGAACTCATGGCGTTCCTGCTCGACGGCGCCGAGCGGGCCGAGCGGCTCCGCCGCGCCGGCGCCTCGGTCGTGTTCCTCACCGGCTCCGAGATCTCCCTGTTCACCGACGGTTTCCTGCCCGGTCGTGACCTGGCCGAGCGGATGGCACTGTTCGCAGATCCGATGCGGATGCGGGAGGCGGTCCCGGTTGCCCGAGCCGCCGTACACGACTTTCTCGCCAAGGTGGTGCCGGCGGTGCGGGAACGGTTCGGCGGCCTCGTCGGCTACGCCTCGATCCCGCTGGAGGGTGTCGACTGGACACCGTTCGACATCAGCGCCAGCGACGCCGGTTACCGTGACGCGACAAACGCCGCAGTGTTTCCGCAGACCCTGGCCGCAGCGGTGGGGCAGGGCAAGCCGTACGCCGTGACCGAGTTCGGCTGCTGCACCTTCCACGGCGCGGCCGACGTGGCGGGCGCGACGGAGCCGGTGACATACGACGAGCACGGCCGCGCCGCGAAGCTCACCACCGAACTGGAACGTGACGAGCAGGGCCAGGCCCGCTACCTGCTGGACCTGCTGCGCGACTACGAGCGTGGTGGTGTGCAGGCGGCGTTCGTGTACACGTTCGCGAACCGGCACCTACCGACCACGGAAGACCCGGCGCACGACTACGACCTGGCCGCACGCGGGATCGTGCGAGTGCTGCCGGACGGTTCGTGGACGCCGAAGGCCGCCTTCCACGCTCTGGCCGAATACGGCCGTATCCGCGCACAGACCGCCATGTGCTCCTGACGCGGCAAGCAGTCGACTCCGTTCACCTGGTTCGCCCACGCTGAGCCCGTACCGTCATGTCGCGGAGCCTCAGGCGGCCCCGGCTGCGGCCTGCGCGTCCCACACGCTGACGACCACGCCGAACACGAAGAGCTGCAACGGCGTCGCGAGCCCCGGCAACTCGATCGCGACGTCACCGCGCCAGAAGCTGGTTTTGCGGACCGAGCCCACCCGGGTGTCGCCGAGGACCAGTTCCTGCTCGCCGCCCCAGATGGACCCACGCCGGAAGTGGTAGGTCTGCCCGGCCGCCTCGACAGTCCACCGCTTACGACCCACCCGGTCGGCCGCGGCGACCAGCGTCCCCGCCTCGTCGACCATGGTGTACCTGGTGCCCCAGGCGTTGGAGCGGACCTGGAAACGCCGCCCGTCCAGCTCGAACTCGCCACCGCTGCGCCACACCGAGCTGTCCCAGACGGCGATCTCCCGGCCTCGGTCCGTCACCACGTAACGGCTCCGCCAGACGCTGACCCTCCGAGCTTCCATGCGACCAGGGTAGGCATGACGGCTTCCGGGTGGGCAGCGCGGAGAATCGTGCGGCGGTGAAGCCTGGTTGCTCACGCGACGTGATGTCCGATAGTCAGTGCCATGACGGAGCACCTGACCGTGGGGCGGGTGGCGGAACTGGCCGGCGTCAGCGTCCGCACCCTGCACCACTACGACGAGATCGGCCTGCTCGAACCGTCCACCCGCACCTCGGCCGGGCACCGCGCCTACTCCGCCGACGATGTGGAGCGGCTCCGGGAGGTGCTCGCCTACCGGCGGCTCGGCTTCGGGCTGCGGGAGATCGCGGAGCTGGTCGACGATCCGGCCACCGACGCGGTCGCGCACCTGTGCCGACTGCGGGGCCTGCTGCTGGACCAGCGCGATCGCGCTGCCGCCATGGTGAGCGCGATCGACCGGGAACTGGACGCACGAGCCAGGGGAATCAGGACGACGCCAGAGGAGCAGTTGAGAGTGTTCGGGACGCAGTTGTACGACGCCATCGGATCCGCCTACCCGGCGACCCGGCGCACCGAGCCACGGATCGCCGCGCGCATCTGGGCTGCCCTGGGTGACGCCCGGACGGTGCTGAACGTCGGAGCCGGCACCGGCTCGTACGAACCACCCGACCGCGAGGTCACAGCAGTGGAACCGTCGGCGGTCATGCGGGCGCAGCGTCCCCCGGGCGCGGCACCGTGCGTGGCCGCGGCCGCGGAGCGCCTGCCGTTCGAGGACCAGTCCTTCGACGCCGCGATGGCGGTCAGCACCGTCCACCACTGGCCCGACCCGGTCGCCGGGCTGCGCGAGATGCGACGGGTGGCCCGCCGCGTGGTGGTCTTCACCTACGACGCCGACGACACCCGCTGGCGGCAGCGGTTCTGGCTCACCCGCGACTATCTGCCCGAATTCGCTGACCTGCTCGTCGGTTGGCCGTCCCTGGCCGACCTGACCGGCGCGATCGGCGGACGCGCCGAGCCGGTGCTGGTGCCGTGGGACTGCGTCGACGGGTTCTTCGAGGCGTACTGGCGTCGGCCCGAGGCGTACCTGGACGAACACGTCCGCCGCGCGGTGTCGGTGTGGACCAGGGTCGGGCCGCAGGCCGAGCAGCGGGCGGTCAGCGGACTCCGTGACGACCTGTCCTCGGGTCGGTGGGCTGAGCGCAACCGAGACCTGCTCGCCCTCGACACGGCAGAGCTCGGTCTCCGCCTGCTCGTCGCCTGACGCCTCCGCGTCGCGGTCAGCTGCGCCCGTTCATGGCAGCCCGGATCCGCAGCCACGACGGGTCGCTGTCTGACGCGTCGGTGACCATCTCCAGATCATCCGACTGCCAGGTCCGGATTCCGTCGGTCAGGTCAAGCTGGTCCACCTCGATGACCGGGGCCTCAACGGTCCCGGCGAGGAACTCGGTGACCGCGGCGGCTGACGCCCCGGCTGGGCTGGTCCGTCTCCCCGACAGCACCAGAAGCGTGCCGCCGCCGGCGACGATCAGCTCGCCGGTGGTGAAGGCCGCCAGGGCGGTCACCCTCGACCCGGGTAGCACCTCGTGCTCGGTCACCTGTTGTCCGTCGATCTCGAACTCGACGACGGCACCCTCCGGCGTACCGATCCAGAGAACACCCGGCCCGAACGCGACGTTCTGGCGCGACCAGGCGTGCATTCCGTCCAGCCACTCCTGCGGGTACGGGTACCCCGGACTGGGCTCGCCGAGCACCAGGCCAAGCACCCGGCGCAGCGACGGGAACTCGAACAGTTCAAGTGAGTTGTCGTAGGCGTTGCCCCGTACCGCGAAATGCCGCCCGTCCGGGCTGAAGATCGGCGTCTCGTAGCCGTCGCAGTCGAGGATCAGCGCCCGCCGCATGGGCCGCAGCACAGCCTCGGTGTCCCGGCAGAAGAGCACCAGGGTGGCGCCCTGATCGCTCTGCAGGGTGGCCACCAGGCCGCCGCCCGGGTGCGCCGCGACTCCGGTGTCCCATTGCGGGCCGACCGTGGTTGCGCCGGAGGCGATGTCGAGAGCGATGGAGGAGCCCCAGCCGTCCTCGCCGCCGCCGGGCGACAGCCAGAGCCTCTGACCGTCCGGACTGAACGCCACATCCCGTTGGTGTGCGGTCGGCGCAACGCCGTCGATCGCAGTGGTGCCCGAGGGAGTCCAGCAGACCGTGCTGGCGCCATCCACTACCACCAGCCGCGGCTCATCGGGATGCCAGGCGGCAGACGGTGTCCGCTCGGACCGGTCATGGCCGACGGCGTCGTAGCCGGCCGAGTCCGCGCCGAAGCCGCCAACCTCACGCAACTGCCCGACCGCGTACTCCCAGATCCGGATCGCCGGGCGGTCGGCGTCCCAGCTGGCGATCAACGGCAGTCTGGGGTGGCAGAGCAACCGATCGAGCGTGGCTTCGGAGGGCACCTGGGCCAAGGTCTCCACCGGCACACCGTACCGGCGCGAAGCGGATGCCCAGCCCGTCGGATCGAACCAGCGCGCTGCTGCGGGAAAGAGTGCGGCTGCGGCCGGCTGCGGCGTGGATGGCGCCACGGTCGAGGGGCGATTGTCAGTGTCATGGTGCGGCGGGACTGTCAGAATCGGACTCAACGAGCCGGTACGGAACTGGTCGAGGGGAAGACATGAGCGACTGGAACGACAAGGTCATCGCCGAGTTTCGCGCCAACGGCGGGCAGGTGGGCGGCCACTTCGCTGGCCAGCCGCTGCTGCTGTTGCACACGGTCGGCGCCAAGAGCGGCCAGCCCCGCGTACACCCGATGATGTACCAGAAGGTGGACGGTGGCTATGCCGTGTTCGCCTCCAAGGCCGGCGCGCCCACCAACCCCGACTGGTATCACAACCTGCTCGCGCATCCGCGCACGCGAGCGGAGATCGGCACGGACACGGTCGAGTTGGTCGCCCGGGTCGCCGCCGAAGACGAGCGGGAGCGGATCTGGAGCGCGCAGAAGGCGGCGTACCCGTTCTTCGCCGACTACGAGCGGAAGACCAGCCGCCAGATCCCGGTCGTCGTGCTGGAACCGGCACCGTAGCGAGCGACGATCGACGCCCAGGGACGGCACTCGGGAAGGTCCAAAGAGGACTTAACCAAGGTCCGGGTCAGGCTCGGGTGAGAATGGTGATGCCGCAACTGGAGGCGATCAGCACCGACCGCCAGGCCGTCGGGCGCGGCCGCAGGGTGGTGCCAGGGTGGTGGCGGCGGGCCGACCGCCGGGGCGCGGAACCGGGCGCGCAGCGTCTCGGCGTGGCTCATGGCGAGCCGCCGTCGGCGGCACCGGACGGATCGGCGCCGATCACGGCCCCGATCTCGGCCGGCAGCGGATAGGCCCGCTCGGTGGGTAGCAGGGCTGCGGCACCGGGGTCATCGCCGGCGACAAGTCGATCACGTATCGCGTGTGCCAGGCCGGTCACCTCGGTGATGGCGACGATCCACTCGTCGAGGTAGCGGTCGACCGCCTCGCCGGACAGCCCCACCTGCAACGACCGGTACGGCAGCGGTCCGAGCCGCAGCGACCGCTCGGGATCCCACTGCACACGCACCGGACTGGTCTGCACCCGCCGCGTCCACGCGGCACGGTCCGGGTACACGCTTCGGTCGAAGTGACTCAGGCCGGCTGCCGCCAGGGCCCACTCGAAGCCGCTGCGCCGGATCTCGACCGCCAGCACCCGCTCCTGGCCGGGCTTGGAGGCCCACCCGCACCGATACATCATCCACAGGAACGACGGCTTGATCCATGTCATCCGGCCCCGCTTGAACGGCGCCACGAACCGCCCGGCCGCCAGCGCCGGCACCGCGATCTCCGGCGGGTACGCCTGGTAGACGGTGACGGTGTCGGCGGTGTACCGAGCCCGAACCTGCCTGTCCCGAACGTCCACGCCCGAGATCATCGCCGATCCGCCCGGCCGTCATCCACCTGATTCCGCGCCCTGGTCACCGCGCTGACCACAGCCGTGACGCCAGCTTTGCGCGAGGTACCGGCCGGGTGCCGGAGGCCCGGCTACTCCGCCGCGATCTTCTCGTGCAGCCCGGCGACGGGTCGATGTGCCGATCAACCGGCCAGCTTCTCGAAGAGCTCGTTGGTCGTGTCGTAGTACCTCGTCGTCCGGCCGAGGTGCGTCATGCCGAGCCGCCGGCAGACAGCCTGGGAGGCACGGTTGTCCGGGTTCGTGACCGCGATGACCCTCACCAAACCCCGGTCGAACGCGTCGTCCAGGACCGCCGCCGCCGCTTCGGTGGCATAGCCGTGCCCCCAGACGTCCGGATGCAGGTGCCAGCCGATCTCGACATCGCTCGGCCCGCCGGCAAATCCGCCGGCCGACAGGGGAATCGGCTTGAGCAGGAGGTTTCCCACCAGCCGACCGCCCGTCGCCGTGGTGATGGCCCAGATGCCGTGGATCGGATGGTCGATGGCGCGTCGACGGGTAATCGAGGCGAGGGCGTCCTCGCGGCTGTTCATGAGTGTCGGCTGCGCGCCCAGGAACCGCACCACCTCCCAGCGCGACTCGAGATCCAGGAGAAAGTCGGCGTCCTCCTCGCGCCAGGGACGCAGCAGCAGGCGATCGCTCGCGATGGTGCGCATCTCATCCAACCTAGTGCTCCGGCCAGGGCCGAGGCAGTGCCAGGGCGGGTATCACTGTTACGGGCGAGGCCTGGTGACAGTGCTGGCCGCGTACTCGGAGAGGATCTCGGCAAGGATGCGGTGCGCGCACGCGAACTCTGCTGCGTCGAACGTGTACGAGCAGGTGGCGAGGGTTTTCCAGAGGGCCCAGCCCTGGCCACGCGCCCACGTCGCGTCATCCACCGACAGCCGGGTGCGGAATGCCTGCCGGCCTTCGGCGGTCAGCAACGTCCAGGCGATCGCGAGATCGCAGGCCGGATCGCCGACGCCGCATGTCCCGAAGTCGATGACGGCCGCCAACTGGCCGTCAGCAAGCAGCAGATTTCCCTGGGCGACATCGCCATGGAACCAGCGGTCGACACCGTCCCAGCGGGCGTCGAGTGCCCTCGCCCAGGTCTCGCGCACCAGTTCGGCGTCGACGCGGTCGCCCAACTCCGCGAGCGCGCGCTCGACCTCCTTGTCGTAGGTGCGCAGGGTGGCGCCTCGGAACCAGTTGTGAAAACCCGGCTGCGGGCCGTCGGCGGTGTCGACGGCCTGCAGGGCAGCCAGGAACTCGGCCAGGTCGATCGCGAATCGCACCGGGTCGGCGATGCGGTCCAGGCTGGCCGGCTCGCCGTCGAGCCACCGGTAGATCGACCAAGGGTGGGGATAGCCCGCGTCTGGCTTGCCTCTCGCCACCGGGATCGGGATGGGCAGCGGCAACCGATCGGCGAGGATGGGTAGCCACCGATGCTCCTTGTCGACCGCCAGTGCGTACTCGGCGGCGCTGGGCAGGCGGACGAGCATGTCGGAGCCGAGGTGAAAGGTCCAGTTGTCCCAGCCACCGTTGGCCACCGGCTCGATCGGGAGGTCGGCCAGGTGCGGGAACTGGTCGGCGACGAGCCGACGCACCTGTTCCGCGTCGACGGCGATGCGCTGCGGCAGGGGGCCGAGATCCGGAACATCAGTCACTGAACCGTCCTCGTCTGACCATCGGGATCTGAGCGCGCGGTACGCGAGCGACAGTAGCCCATCGATCATGGACTGCTGATGACACCGCCCACCAGGGTCTCCTCTGACGCGAACGTGGCGTACGGTGCGGTGGCAGCCGGTCGTCGGTGGAGGCCGCCATGGATGAGCAGGACTTCTGGGCACGGCTGGAGTTCCGCATCTGCGCGGAGTTCCAGGGCTTCGAGGACCGACACCTACGGTGGTACTGGTGCGATGGTCTGGTAGCCGAGCAGTACGAGTTGCTGACCGCCGAACCGTGCATCCGTGGCCGGGCCTGGTGCGGGCCCAGCGGCCAGGAGCCGTGGCGGTTCGTGCTGCGCATCGGCCGAGGCGCGCGAGCGCGTGCGGAGATCTCTTGGACGGCGCTGCTTCCCGGCGAGCAGGCAACGGGATGGCTGTTCGCCGACCCGAGACGCAAGACCCTGCTGATGAGTCCGCTGGTCGGCCATCCCGAATGAGCACAGGATGCTGCCGCGAAACGCGCCACCCGGTTCTGTGCGACAGTGGTTCATGCCGTTGAGCAGGTACGACCTCAGAGCGTCGATCGCGGTGTCTGACATCCAACGGGCAATCGGGTTCTACGAAGGCAAGCTCGGCCTTCAGGCATTACATTCCGGCCCCAGCGCCCAGATCCCCGACGGCAGCCGCATCTATGGTTGCGGTGGCAGGCTGGCGCTGAATGTCTACCAGTCGGTCACTGCCGGGAAAAGCCCGGCGACCCTGGCGACCTGGTACGTCGACGACATCGACCAGATCGTCGACGAGCTCGTCTCGTCCGGCGTCGAGATCATCCGGTACGACCAGTTGGACCATGACGCCAGGGGAATCACCGCGCGGGCCGGCGGTGGGCGCATCGCGTGGTTCCAGGATCCGGACGGCAACACCTTCGCCCTCGAAGCCGACGTCTGACGACCCGGCTACAGATTCCCGGACTCCGGCTCCTCGGCCAGGAGCAGGTGCCGAAGATGTCAGCCGCGCGCCGACGCGCTCTACCGGCGTCGGTTGCGGGGGTGATTCTTGGCCGCCCGCTCGTTGCCGCGTCGGTAGTTGCCGGTGAGCCGCGCCATCAACTCCTGCGGATCTTCCTCGTGCACGTCGAGCAGGAACCGGGCCGCGGCGGCGCCCCGAAGCACCACGGCGGGGCGGCCGTGATGGAGCAGTTCCACGTCACCGTTCTTGCGGAGGCGGTAGGTGAATCCCTCAGGCGCACCGGGCATCGCCGTATCGTCCTCGCAGGTGAAGCCGCACGCGACCGAATTACGCTGCCCAGCCGGACCGGGTCGGCCTCGGGCACCGGCGATGCTTAGTCGACCCGGGGATGGGATGCTTCTTGCATGCCGTCCTATCCAACCACCTTCGCCGACCAGGTCGTCGCACAGCCGGCGAAGGCCCAGTTCGAGGCGTTCATCGACGAGCACCGCAGGGCGCTCACCAGCTGCCTGGACGGGCTGACCGAGGAACAGGCACGCCGGTCGTTGGTGGTCTCCCGGACCACGCTGCTGGGTCTGGTGAAGCACGCGACCTTCGTGGAGAAGGTCTGGTTCGACGAGGCCGTCACCCGCCGGTCACGTGCGGAGATCGGCATCCCGGCGACGCCGGACGAATCGTTCGTCCTCGACGACGGCGACACGATCGCCACCGTCCAGCAGGCGCACCGCGAGGCCTGCGCGGCGTCACGCCAGGCGACGTCGTCCCTGGGGCTGGACGACATTTTGCCCGGCAACCGGCGCGGCCCGCTGCCACTGCGGTGGGTGTATCTGCACGTGCTGCGCGAACTCGCCCAGCACTGCGGGCACGCCGACATCCTCCGCGAGCAGCTCCTGCACGAGTGAGCCGCCCTGCCTGCCCACGATTCAACGGTTCCGCTGGGCCGTTGACACAACCCGTACGGCGGCCGGTCAGCGTAGCGCCGCCGCGAGGTCGGCGGCGTTCTCGAACGCCGGCGCCGCCCGTACGGTCTCGTCGTCGGTGAGCACGATCTGTTCCGCGCGGTTGAGCAGGTCCGTCGCGGTCTCCGGGTCGTCCAGCGCCACGGCCAGTTCGGCGCGGTAGACCAGGGCCTCCACCAGCTCGACCGGGTCGTCGTCGGACGACGGGCGGGCCAGCGCGCTGTCCAGGATCCGCACGGCCTGTCGGAGCTCGCCCCGGGAGTCGGCCTGCACGACGGCGTTCGCCACCGCCCTGGCCAGCCGCCCCGTCGACGTGCGCTGCGGCGCGGGAACGGTCTCGACGTTGTGCACGACGCGGATCCAGTTGCCACCCGGGTCGATGACACTGAATCCACTCAGCCCGTCGTAGTTCTTCCGCGCTCTGGGCCGGGTCATCCGCGGTGTCCCGGACACCAGCACCTTGCCGTACGCGGCCCGCATGCCGGTGGCGAACGCCCGGTGCAGTCCCTCGATGTCGGCGGTGAGGACGAGACAGGAGCCGTACGACTGTTCCGGGTCGAAACCGGCGATCTCGAAGAAGTGCAGGTGCAGGTCTTCGCGCCGCAACGCCACGTACGGGTTGGGTCTGCGCTGCTGGTACGTCGGGTCGAAGCCCAGCACCCGATAGAAGGCGACAACGTCGTCGATGGATGGACACGGCAGCAGGGGTACGGTCACCTCGTTGGCCATGGCTTCTTCCTATGCGGCGCAGGACGCCCGTCGCACATGGAAATGGCCGACCGTCCGGTTCGACCGTCCGATCGGCCGACCGGGCAGGTGCCGACCGCGTCCCGACACCCGCCGACACCACCGACAACGGAGGTCGTCTGATGCCGCTGCCCCCGGACAGCCATGTGCACAGCGAGTGGTCGTGGGACACCCGGGTCGGTGACATGGAAGGGTCGTGCGCGCGGGCCGTCGAAATCGGTCTGCCGGCGATCGCCTTCACCGAACATCTGGACCACACCGCATGGCGGGTCGCCACCGAGGGCCCGTACGTCTCGGACCACCTCACCTCGCTGGCCGACCCGAGCGGGATACTGACGCCGCCCGCGTTCGACGCCGCCGGATACCTGGCAGCGGTGCAACGCTGCCGGGAGCGGTTCCCCCAGCTGCGCATCCTCAGCGGTCTCGAGCTGGGTGAACCCCATCGCCACGCCGATCAGATCGCGCGGGTGCTGTCCGCCGGCCGATTCGACCGTCTCCTCGGTTCCCTGCACACCCTTGCCGATCAGGACGGCTTCGCCGAACCCTGGGCGATCTACCCGCACCGCGATCCCCACGAGGTGGTCCGCGCGTACCTCGCCGACGTCGCCACCATGGTCACCACCAGCGACACGTTCGACGTCCTGGCGCACATCGACTATCCGGTCCGCTCCTGGCCGACCGAGGATGTCGGCCCCTTCGATCCCAGCGTCTTCGAGGACGAGTTCCGCGAGGCGTTGCGGGTGACCGCGCTGTCCGGTCGGGCGCTGGAGGTCAACACCCGGTTGCCGTTGCACTCGACCGTGCTCGGCTGGTGGCACGAGGAGGGCGGCGACGCGATCACCTTCGGCAGCGACGCCCACCTGCCGGCCTTCGTCGGGCACGGCTTCGGCGAGGCCGCTCAGCTGGCGCAGGCGTACGGCTTCCGACCCGGCAGGAATCCCCACGACCGCTGGGGTCGGGGGTGAGCGGCATCCGGACGCCCACCGAGATCCTGCTGGTCCGACACGCCCGGTCCGTCCCGCCGACCGCCGACGGTCCGGACGACTTCACCCGCCCGCTGACCACCCGCGGGCTGCGGCAGGCGGAGGAACTTGTGACGACACTCAGCGAGCCGCGGCCGGCGGCGATCTGGTCCAGCCCGTACCGGCGGGCGATCCAGACCGTCCAGCCGACCGCCGACGCGCTCGGTCTGCCCGTCCGCACCCGGACCGAGCTGCGCGAGTGGGACGACGGCCTCGCCTTCACCGAGGTCTGGGAGTCGCATTACGTCAGAAGCTGGACGGATCTGTCCTACGCACGCCCGGGCGGTGAAAGCCTCGAGCAGCTCGGCATCCGTGCCGTCGCCGCCCTGCGGGCGCTCGCCCGGCACCACCCCGGCCGGGTGGTGCTCGTCGGCAGCCACGGTACCTTCATCTGCCGGGCGTTGGCCGGCTTCGGCGTGCCGGTCGAATGGGCCACGGTGCGACAGATGCCGATGCCCGCGGTCTACCGACTTCGCTTCACCGACCCGCACACCCGTCCCGAGATCTCCGAATTGGTCTGATCTCCCCGGCCCGGCGTCACCCGGTCGCCCACCCTACGGCAGGAGAAGGCCGGCTCAGCCGGGCGGGCGCGGTTTCCACCGCTGAGCCGCAGTCAGGGCAGCTCGAACGGGAGGGCGATGCCGTCCAGGCTGTGCGGACACGGGCAGCCCCGGTCGACCGGGAGCGCGGCGACCGCGTCGAGCAGCAGCCCGCGCAGCCGCTCGGTGTTCTCACCGAAGACCCGGAACACCTCCTGCTGGGTCACTCCGTGACCGCTGTCCACACCGGCGTCCAGGTCGGTCACCAGGGCGATGGAGCTGTAGCAGAGGGCCAGTTCCCGGGCGAGGACCGCCTCCGGGTGGCCGGTCATGTTGATGACCGCACCGCCGACCGCCGCGTACCACCGGGATTCGGCGCGGGTGGAGAAGCGCGGCCCCTCCACCACCACCATGGTCCCGCCGTCGTGGGCGGGCACCGACCGGCCGGTGGCAGCCGCCAGCAGGGTACGCCGACCGACCGGGCAGTACGGGTCGGCGAAGGAGACGTGCACCGCACCCTGCTCGTAGTACGTCTGCACCCGGCCGCTGGTCCGGTCGACGAGTTGGTCGGGTACCACGAACGTGCCGGGCCCGAGGTCCGGCCGCAGGCCACCGACGGCGCACGGCGCGAGCACCTGGCGTACCCCGAGCGACCGCAACGCCCACAGGTTGGCCCGGTAGGGAATCCGGTGCGCGGGATGCCGATGATCGCGGCCGTGCCGGGGAAGGAACGCCACCGAACGGCCGCCGACCTCAGCGATCGTCACCGCGTCGGAGGGCGCGCCGTACGGCGTCTGGACAACGTGTTCGGTGGCACCGTCGAGCAGCGCGTAGAGACCCGAGCCACCGATGACGGCGACTTCTGCGGATGGGGACACACTCACCTCCGATTTCCTCCGGCCGAGTCACGGCCTACCACGTGGTCAGCAGCAGATGGTTGACGGCGAGGGCCACCGCTGCCTGCACGGTGAGCCAGGTACGGCGGCCGCTCGCGGGAATCAGCGCGGCACCGGCCATGAGCCACCCGGTGAAGGGCAGCCAGATGCGTTCGACCTCGGCCTTGCTGTAGCCGGACAGGTCCGCGGCGACGATCGCCGCCGCCGCGGCGAGAGGCAGCAGCCAGCAGGCGTGCCCGAGGGTGCCGTGCTGCGGTCGCGGCAGGCCGTCGCGCGGCCGCAACGACGAGACCGCCCGCCAACCGGCGACCGCCGCGCGGCGCAGGATGACGGCGGCCGCCGGGCCGGCGGCGACGGTGACGATCGCCAGGTTCGCCCAGACCCAGTAGCCGTACGCGCGCCGGCTGGCGATGCCCTGGTAGTAGCGCTCGACGACCAGGTGGTAGCCGGTCAGCCAGTCGAAGCCGGCGACCGTGAACGCGCCCACCACGAGCGCCGCACCCCCGAGCGCCCACCCGGCGGTGAACCGGTGCCGGTGGCCCAGGATCACCACGGCCACCGCGATCGGGACCATCAGCACCAGCCCGTAGGAGAGGTAGCAGCCGAAGCCCAGCAGCGCGCCGCCGCCGAGCGCGCCGAGCGCGCTGCCCCGGGTGACGCCGTACGCCAACAGCGCGACGCCGGTGGCGGTCGCCCCGGCGAACAGGCCGTCGGCGGACACGCCGGACCAGACCGCTCCCGGGAACAACGCCGCGAACGGCAGCACCGCGCGCGCCGCGTCGTCGGTGCCGAGCAGCCGCACGGTGTACGGCACCGCGACGGCGGTGAGCGCCGCCGTCAGGATGCACAGCGTCCCCGCCCAGCCGCCGCCGCCCAACCCGACCCGGTCCAGCCAGACGAACACCAGCAGCGCTCCGGGCGGGTGTCCGGACACGTGGGTGGTCCAGGAGTCCGGTTGGAAGTCGAGGATCCGGGTGGTGAAGGTGCCCAGCATGACGGGGATGTCGGTGACGCCGGGGACCTCGTGCAGGTACTCGTGGCGGGTGGTCAGCCGGCCGGCGATGCCGCGTTGCCAGCCGTCGACCAGGGCCAGGGACAGCGTCCAGGCCAGCGCGGTGGCGTAGGACAGGACGAGCAGCCGCCGCCATGGCAGCCGGGCCGCCAGGGCGGGTCCACGCCAGCAGACCAGGACGGCCACCGCCACCGCCAGCGCGGTGCCGGGGCCGACGTGCGGTCGCCAGTGCGCGAACAGCGGTGCCGCGCTGGCGTGCACCGGGCGTCCCAGCAGGTGCAGCAGGCCACCGACACCGGCGGCGGCGGCGAACAGTGCGACGGCGACGCCGACGGCGATCAGGTCGGCCCGGCCGGTGGTACGCCGCAGTCGGGCGAGGGGCACCGTGCTCATCCGCGCAGTGGTGCGTGGGCGAACTGTCGGACTCCGTCGGCGAGGCGGACCGCCGCGCGGAACCCGAGTTCGTCCTGCGCACGGGCCGGTGAGGCGACCACGTGGCGTACGTCGCCGAGCCGGAACTCGCCGGTGACCACCGGCGTGGGCCCGCCGGCGGCCCGGGCGAGTTCGGCGGCCATCTCGCCGATGCTGGCCGGCTGGCCGGAGGCAACGTTGTAGGCCCGCCAGCCGGTGCGGCGGCCGGTGGCGGTCACCGCGGCGAGGTTGGCCGCCGCCACGTCGTCGACGTGGACGAAGTCGCGTCGCTGTCGGCCGTCCTCGAACACGCGCGGGGCCCGTCCCGCCGCCAGCGCGGAACGGAAGATCGCCGCGACGCCGCTGTACGGCGTGTCGCGCGGCATGCCGGGCCCGTAGACGTTGTGGTACCGCAGCGCCACCACGGTGCCGCCGGTCTGCCGGCACCAGGCCGCCGTGAGGTGCTCCTGCGCCACCTTGGTGGAGGCGTACACGCTGCGCGGGTCCAGTGGCGCCTCCTCGTCGATCAGTCCCGGCTCCAGGTCGGCACCGCAGGCGGAGCAGGCGGGCTCGAAGCGGCGGGCGGCCAGGTCGGTGGCGGCGCGTGCGGCGGGGCGCACGGCACCGTGCCGGAGGCAGGTGTAGGCACCCTCGCCGTAGACCACCATCGAGCTGGCCAGCACGAGCCGGTGGATGCCCGCGCGGGCCATTTCGGCGAGGAGCACTGCGGTGCCGAGGTCGTTGCAGCCGACGTACTCGGGCAGGTCGTCGAGGTCCACGCCGAGCCCGACCATGGCCGCCTGGTGCACGACCACGTCGACGCCGGTCAGGGCGGCGGCGACGGCGGTCCGGTCGCGCAGGTCGGCCTGGCGCAGCGGGGCGCCGGCCACGGCGTCCGGCAGCGGTGCGCGGTGCGCGCCCGGGTGACCGGCGTCCACGACGGACACCTGATGGCCGGCCCGGTGCAGCGCGGCGACGACATGGGTCCCGATGAAGCCGGCTCCGCCGGTGACGAGTACGTGGGTCACGCGCCGACGCTAGAGCCAGCCGGGCGCCGCAGGCGGCCGTGACGGACAGCCGTCAGCGTCTCGTAAGACTTCATCATCGGCTGGTAATACCTGCCCGGCTCGATGCTGGTTAGCGTCCGCGACATGACCGATGTGGTACTTCCCTGCCGGAACGAGGCAGCGGCACTGCCCGGCCTGCTGGCCCGGATACCGGCCGGCTACCGGCCGATCGTGGTGGACAACGGCTCGACCGACGACTCGGCCAAGGTGGCGCGGGCCCACGGCGCGGAGGTGATCAGCGTCGCCGAGCCCGGCTACGGTGCCGCCGTGCACGCCGGTGTCGAGGCGGCCGACCCCATCGACGGGGTGGTGTGCGTGATGGACGCCGACGGCTCCTTCGACCCGACGCAACTGCCCCGGCTGGCCGGGTGCGTACGCACCGGTCAGGCGCAGCTCGCCACCGGCCGGCGCCGCCCGGTCGGACGGGGGGTGTGGCCGCTGCACGCCCGGGCCGCCAACGCATTCCTCGCCCACCGGTTGCGCCGCACGACCGGCCTGGACGTCCACGACATCGGCCCGATGCGGGCGGTACGCCGCGACGACCTGCTGGCGTTGGGGCTGCGCGACCGGCGGTTCGGCTACCCGTTGGAGTTGCTGATCGCGGCGGACCGGGCCGGGTGGCGGGTGGTCGAGATCGACGTCGACTACGGTCCCCGGGCGGCCGGCACCCGCTCGAAGGTGACCGGCACCCTGCTCGGCACCGCCCGTGCCGTACGCGACATGAGCGCGGTGCTGACCCGGTGAGCGCCGCCCAGGTTCTGGTGCTGGCCAAGGCGCCGACACCCGGACGCGTCAAGACGCGACTCTGCCCACCCTGCACCCCCGAGCAGGCGGCCCGGGTCGCCGCCGCCGCCCTGGCCGACACCCTGGACACCGTCACCGCCGGGGCCGGTGCCGGCGTGCTCGTCCTCGACGGCGACCACCCCGCCCCGCCGGGTTGGGCGACGCTCCCCCAGCGCGGCGACTCACTCGGCGACCGCCTCGCCAACGCGTTCGCCGACGCCCGCACACCCGGCACACCCGCGGTGTTGATCGGCATGGACACCCCGCAGCTCGTCGTCGAGCACCTCGACACGGCCCGGGATCTGCTCGCCTCGGTTGACGGGCCGGACGCGGTGCTCGGCCCGGCCACCGACGGCGGCTGGTGGACGTTGGGGCTGCGCGACCCCGGTCACGCCACCGTGCTGCGGACCATCGCCACCTCCACGACGACCACCGGCCACCGCACCGTGGTCGCGCTGCGTCGGCGCGGCCTGCGGGTACGCCTGCTGCCCTGGCTGTCCGACGTGGACACCGCCGCCGACGCTCACGCCGTGGCCAGCTTGTGCCCGCCGGACAGCCGGTTCGCCCGCGCCGTCGCCGCCGAGGTGCCGCAGCCCGCACCGGTCGCCCGGTGAACGCCGTCGCGGTCTTCGACACCGCGATCGACCGGGCCGCCGCCGGCATCCCGGCCGCCTTCACGGCCCGGCACGCCAGCGGCGAGGTCTACCGCTTCGACCCGGCCGCCTGGTGCCGGGACGCGATCGCCGGAGACGACGCGCTGATCGGCTGCTGCACCGGTCACACCCTCGATGTCGGCTGCGGCCCGGGCCGGCTCACCAGCGCCCTCAGCCACGCCGGCCGCCCCGCCCTCGGCATCGACGTCAGCGCCAGCGCGGTCCTGCTGGCCCGCCGCCGGGGCGCGGCCGCCCTGCAACGCGACGTCTTCGGCCCGGTGCCCGGCGCCGGCCGCTGGCGGCACCTGCTGCTGGCCGACGGCAACATCGGCATCGGCGGTGACCCGCCCCGGCTGCTCCGCCGGTGTCGTCAACTGCTGGTCGTCGACGGACGCCTCCACGCGGAACTGGCACCGGCGGGCACGCCGGCCTGGTCCGGAACCGCGACGGTGCAGACCCCGGACGGTGCCGACCGCACACTGCCCTGGGCCTGCGTACCCCTCGACGACCTTCCCGAACTGGCCGACGCCACCGCGATGCGCGTGCTCGACACCTGGACGGAGGCGGGGCGGTGGTTCGCCACCCTGACACCCCGATGACCGGCCGCGCGACGGTGCTGCGGCGCCTCGCCCGGTGGTGCCTGGCACCGTTGCCGGCACCACCGGTGACGCTGCGGCGCGGACCGCTGCGCCCCGGGGTGTTCCGGTCCCGACTGCGGTCGACCCGGCTGACCGGTCAGCTCGGCGTCGCCCTCGGCGTGGCGTTCGCCATCTGCTTCGCCACCGGTCTGCTCAGCCACCTGATCCAGCACCCGCCGGGCTGGTTCTGGTGGCCGGCCCGACCGGTCGGGCTCTACCGGTTCACCCAGGGTCTGCACGTGGCGACCGGGCTCGCCTCGATCCCGCTGCTCGGCGCCAAGCTGTGGTCGGTGTACCCCCGCCTGTTCAGCTGGCCGCCGGTCCGCTCGATCGCCCACGCGGCCGAACGCGCGAGCCTCGGTCTGCTCGTCGCGGCGGCACTGTTCCTGCTGGTCAGCGGCGTGCTCAACATCTCCCGCTGGTACGCGCCGATGCCGTTCTTCTTCACCGCCGGGCACTACTGGGTGGCCTGGCTGGCCGTCGGTGGGCTGCTGGTGCACATCGGCGTGCACCTGCCGGCGGTCCGCGCCGCGCTCGCCCGCCCCGTCGGCGAGCCACGGCAGGACGGGCTGAACCGGCGCACGCTGCTCGGCGGTGTCGCCGCCGCGTCCGGGCTGGTCACCCTGACCACGGTCGGGCAGACGATCCGACCGTTGACAGGCCTCGCGGTGCTCGCCCCACGCCACCCCGACGTCGGACCGCAGGGCCTACCGGTGAACCGGACCGCGGCCGGTGCCGGAGTGCGCGCCGCGGCCCTCGACCCGGCGTACCGGCTACGGGTCACCGGAGAGGGCCGCAGCGTCAGCCTGGACCTCGCCGCCCTCAACCGGCTTCCGCAGTACACCGCGGAGCTGCCGATCGCCTGCGTGGAGGGCTGGAGCGCCACCGGGACGTGGACCGGCGTCCGGTTGGGCGATCTGGTCGCGCTCGTGGGTGCCGATCCCCGACGCTCGTCGGCCTGGGTCGAGTCGTTGCAGGTCGACGGCGCCTACCGGGCCTGCACGGTGCCACCGGAACACGTCGGAGATCCGCTGACCCTGGTCGCGCTGCGGTTGGGCGGCGAGCCCCTGCACCTCGACCACGGCTATCCGGCGCGGCTGATCGCGCCCAACCGGCCCGGCGTGCTGCAGACCAAGTGGCTCAGCCGGATCACCGTGGCGGGGACCGGATGAAGACCCGGACCGTGCTGGTCGTCGGCGGTTGCCTGCTCATGGCGTACGCCGTCGTCGGCGCTCTCACCGACGCCGACCTGACGCCGGGCGGGGTGCTGCTCTTCCTGGCCGCGGTGCTGGTGGTGCACGACGTCGTCTGGATGGCGGCGGTGCTGGCCGTCGGTGTCGCGCTGACCCGCGTCCCGTCCCGGTACCGTCCGACGATCCGGGCGGCCGTGATCACCGTCGCCGCGGTCACCGTGGTGGGACTCCCCCTCGCCCTGGGGTTCGGACGCGTGGCCGACAACACCTCGGTGCTGCCGCTGCCGTACGGTCGCAACCTGGTCGCCGTCCTGCTCGCCGTCGCCGCCACGACGCTGCTGGTGTGCGTGGTCCGGCGGCGACAGGCCGTAAGGAATCCGAAAGACCCTCCGAGCGGCGTACGGTGACGCCCGGTCGCTAGCGTGATGGGGATGGGACACCGGGTGTTAGTGGTCGACGACGACCCGACGGTCAGTGACGTCGTGCGACGTTACCTGGAGCAGGCCGGCTGCGAGGTCCAGCTGGCCGCCGACGGCGCCGACGGCCTCGCCGCGATCGCCGCCCAGCGCCCCGATCTCGTGGTCCTCGACCTCATGATGCCCGGCATCGACGGCCTCGAGGTCTGCCGCCGGATCCGGCGGCAGTTGCCCGACCTGCCGGTGGTCATGCTCACCGCGCTCGGTGAGGAGGCCGACCGGGTGCTCGGGCTCGAGGTCGGTGCCGACGACTACGTCACCAAGCCCTTCTCCCCCCGGGAACTGGTGCTGCGGATCCGCTCCGTGCTGCGCCGCACCGCCGCGCACCCCACTGCGCCCACCGTCTCGGCGAAGCTGATCGACGCGACGCTGACCGTGGACAGTGCCCGCCGCGTCGCCACCCTGGGTGGTGCACCGCTGTCGCTCACCGCCCGGGAGATCGATCTGCTGATCTTCTTCATGCGCCATCCGGGGCGGGCGTGGTCGCGCACCGACCTGCTGGACAAGGTCTGGGGGTGGCAGTTCGGTGACCAGTCGACGGTCACCGTCCACGTCCGCCGGCTGCGCGAGAAGATCGAGGACGATCCGGCCGATCCGCAGCGGATCCGCACGGTCTGGGGCGTCGGATACCGCTACGACCCGCTCGACGAGGAAGCGGCCCGGTGACCGACACGCTGCTCATCGGGCTCTACGCCCTCGCCGCCGGAGGCGTCGTCGGCCTGGCCGGTGCCGCGGCGCTACGGCTGTTGCGGGGCCGGTCGATTCTCGTGCACATCCTGGTGCTGCTCACCGTCACCGTCCTCGCCGTGGTCGCCGGAGTCGCCACCGTCGCGCAGGCGATGTTCCTGTCCGCGCACGACCTGTGGGTCGTGCTCGTCACGGTCAGCGCCTCGGCGGTGATCAGCCTCGCCGTCGGCGCCATCTTCGGCAGGCGACTCGCCGCCGCCGCGGTCTGGGCCCGGGCGGCCCGGGAACGCGAACGGCGGCTGGAGGCCGGCCGTCGCGAACTGGTGGCGTGGGTGTCGCACGACCTGCGGACCCCGTTGGCCGGGCTGCGGGCCATGGCCGAGGCCCTCGAGGACGGCATCATCCACGACCCGGCCGTCGTCGACGACTACCACCGGCGTATCCGGGTGGAGACCGACCGGATGGCCCAGCTCGTCGACGACCTGTTCGAGCTGTCCCGGATCAACGCCGGTGCGCTGCGGCTCATGCCCACCACCGTGCCGTTGGGCGACGTGGTGTCCGACGCGATCGCCGGCGTCGCGCCGCTGGCCGCCCGCCGCCGGATCCACCTGGTGGCGGCCGACAGCGGCTGGCCGGACGTCCGGGCCGGGGAGCGCGAACTCGCCCGGATCGTCAGCAACCTGCTGATCAACTCCGTCCGTTACACACCGGAGGACGGCAGCGTGCACATCGCCGCCGGCCACGAGACCGACAACGTGTGGCTGGCCGTCTCCGACACCTGCGGCGGCATCCCCAGTGAGGACCTGGACCGGGTCTTCGACGTCGCGTTCCGAGGTGAACGGGCCCGCACCCCCGCGGCGGCGGACTCAGGTGGCGGCGGCGGACTCGGCCTGGCCATCGTGCGCGGTCTCGTCGAGGCGCACGGCGGCCGGGTGAACGTCGCCAACACCGACCGAGGCTGCCGGTTCGAGGTACGCCTGCCCGCCACCTGACGGCCTGCCCTGGCGCCACGTCCCGGCGAGCAGGCCGTAGGTGTAGCCGTCCACCCAGCCCAGCTCGGCGTGCCAGGAGTCGCCGACACCGTGCTGCTCACGACGCATGCCGATCCTTTCGAGAAGCCGCACGGAGGCCAGGTTGTCCGCGAAGCAGCCGGCGGTGATCCGGCGTACGCCCAGCCGGTCGAACGCGTACGCCACCATCGCGGTGACCGCCTCGGTCGCGTAGCCCTGCCCACCGTATGCCGGGTCGAAGATGTAGCCGAGCTGGGCCTCGGTCCGCGCCGGCATGCCGGGTTGCCCCATGCCGTCGACCACGTCGAGCGAGACGGACCCGATCACCATGCCGCCCAGGGTCACCGCGACACTGTGGTCGTCGGGGTCCTGCGCCGCGCGCCGCCAGGCCGCCCGGAAGGACACCGGGTCGACCTCGGTGCGCAGCAGCCAGCGGGTGACCTCCGGCAGGTTGCGGTATTCCAGCATGCGGTCGATGTCCTCGTCTCGCACGGGACGAAGCTCGAGGCGTTCGGTGCGAAGGTGCGCGCTGCCCACGAGGTGGCAGAGTAGCCACCGGCACCATCGCGACGCCGCCGAATAAACGCCGGCTCGTCGGCGTCGCGCCGGTCGAAGCCCGCCTCCACCGCCACCGGTCACGGCCGCTGACGCAGCGCGCGCAGCACGCCGTGTCGGCGCAGGGCCCAGGCGAGGCGCCGGACGCTCGAATGCCGCACGAACAGCACCGCCGCCCGGCGGATCAGGCCGAGCCGCTTGTCGCTGAACTGGTTGTCGATCGCCTGCCAGATCAGCTCGCGTACCTTGGCGCTGTCCAGCACCGCCCGCACCTCGCGCCGCACCACGGGATCCTCGGCCGCCGATGCGATGGCCGCCGCCTGATCCGGTCGCTCGACGCTCGGCCGCACCGCCGCGACGAGCGGCCGGCGCACGTCGTCCTGCTCCAGCAGCAGCAACACGGCCTCGCGGATCTCGACCGTGTCGAGACCGGATCGCAGCAGCCTCAGCAGGCTGCGTTCCACCTCGCGGTCGTGATCGGGGACGGACAGCGTGGCCAGCAGCACCGACACCTCGTCGAGATCGATGAGGTGTCGCAACCCGCCCCGGAACTCCGGCATGCCCCACGCAACCTGGAGGCCCTTGGCGAGATTGCGGTTCATGCGCCCTGCGCTACCCGGGCGTGGCGGTCAGCGAAACCTGCGGTCCGTCCGGTCCGGTGAGGCCGAACCGGTGCACCGGTGCTGTCGAGCTGATGGCGCAGCCGGTTCCCGCTGGTACGCGGCCACGGCGTCCAGCCTGGTCCGGCAGACGGTTCATTCGGTGCCGTCGGCGGGCAGGCGGTCCGGTAGCCCGAGCCGCGGGAACTGGTCGTCGTGGAAGGTGACGATCTCGGCGATCGCCCCGCCGGTGACCCGCAGCACGTCGATGGTCAGCGGCAGGTACGCGCCCTCCCGCTTGCGCAGGTGGTAGAAGGCGACGGCGGGCTGCCGGTTCACCCGGGTCTCGACGGCGCGCAGGCCCGTCATGCCCACGAAGCCGCTGCTGATCCAGTCCTCGACCACCACGTCGCGGCCGACGTGCAGACCCGGGGTGGGTGGCATCGAGCAGCGCACGTCCTCGCGCAGCAGCGCGGCGAGACCGTCGATGTCGGTGGCCACGCTGGCCTCGGTGTAGCGGCGCACCAGCTCCCGCGTCCCGGCGTCCTCCCCACCGCCGGTCCAGTCCTGCCGCTCGGCGGGCAGATGCTCCCGCATGCCCGCGCGGGCCCGCTGCAGCGCGCTGTTCACCGAGTGGACCGAGTCGCCGAGCAGCTCCGCGACGTCCTTCGCCGGCCAGCCGACCACGTCCCGCAGGATCAGCACGGCCCGTGGGCGTGGCGCCAGGTGCTGGACCGCGACCAGGTACGCCAACTCGATCGTCTCCCGGGCGACGGCGACGACCTCCGGCTCGTCCTCGACGCCGGCGGCCAGCTCGTCGAGCAGCCGGTCCGGGTAGGGCTGCAACCACCGCATCTCGCCGCCGGACGCCGGCTCCGGGCGGCACCTGGCGAGCAGATCCAGGCAGGCGTTGGTGGCGATCCGGTACAGCCAGGCCCGGAACGTGGACCGACCCGCGAAGGTCTCCCGCCGCCGCCAGGCGCGCAGGAACGTCTCCTGCACGGTGTCCTCGGCATCCTCGAACGACCCGAGCATCCGGTAACAGTGCACGTGCAGTTCCCGCCGGTGCCGCTGCGCCAGCCCCGAGAATGCCGGCTCGTCGATGTCCCCCAGGCCGCCCACACCGAGCTCCTTCGGCCGCGTGTCCGCGTTCATCACGTCATCCTCACGTCGTCGTGTCCCGTCGTAGGTATGACGGGTACGAGCGCGACAACTCATCACCGGGCTCGGTCCGCGTGTCGCGGGGTCCGCGGTCCCTGGGTGGGAAGGGCTTGACGCGCCAACCGCCATGAAGCATCGTCGATTGACACTCTCGAATGCCTTGACCACGGGGAGCACTGATGAAGGCCTTCATCACCACCACCCTCGTCGCCGCTCTGCTGCTGCTGACCCCCGGCAGCGCGCCCGCCGACCAGCCGGCGGCCGACCCGTCCTGCACCGGCCAGATCCACCCGAACCCGGGGTTCGAGCGTGGCACCGACGGTTGGGAGGCCGGCCCCCGCATCGTCGTGCTCGGCGACACGACCCGCCCCGCGCGCACCGGTCGCGCGTACGCCACCTTCGGCGGGTTGGACGTGACCCGCTCCGACCTGCTGCGTACCACCGTCACGGTGCCGGCCAACTGCGACCTGACGGTCCGCTTCTGGGTCCGGACCATCACCACCGAGACCAGCCGCGGCGACTACCTGAACGTCGGGCTGGCGGTCACCGGGATTCCCCCGAAGACCCGGTTCTCGCCGGCCTTCGACGGCGGACCGGAGTGGCGACAGTACTCCATGTCAACCGGGATCGCGGCGACCGAGCGCACCGCCACGGTCAGCTTCTTCGCCAGCGAGACGGCCGGCAACGGAGCCACGGCCTTCGACGTCGACAACGTCACCTTCCGGTTGAGCTGACCGGGGCGTACGCCGGCTGGGCCTCGACCGGCGCGGGTCAGGCCGTCGAGGTCCGGCCGGCACCACCGAGGTCCAGGCGGTAGGTACGCACAGTGTCGCCGTCCGGTGTGGGTCGCGCCTGGCCCGCATCCCACCCCAGACGCTCGTAGAACCCGGTCGCCCCCAGAGGTCCGGTAGAGGTCTGCGCCTCGACCCACCTGGCACCGGTGCTGGCGACCAGCTCGACGAACCGCTCGGCCAGCAGCATTCCGACGCCGCTCTTGCGCCAGTCCGGTCGCACCGCCAGCGCGGTCATGACCGCCACCTGTGGTGCCGACACCGACTCGGCTCGCTCCCGGGAGCGCACGGCCGCCCGACGACGTGACACCCGACGGGCCCACGGCCGGAACCGGGTCCGCACGACACGCAGGGCGACCCGGGGCCGGAGAACCAGCGCGGCCAGGCCGGCGAGGGCGAGGGACGCCATGGCACGCCGGTCCCTCGCCAACTCGGCGGTGTACCCGGCATGATCGGCGGTGCCCAGCACGAACCCGACAATCTCGTCCTGCCGGGCAGCGGCGTCGATGACGACCACGCCCACCCCGTACCGCGATGTCAGGATCGTACGGTGCCAGCGACGCACGAAGCGGGCACCGAGCGACGGAAACAGCCCGATCGGAAGCAACTCGACATGGGCGCGGGACGTCGCCGGAAGATCCTCGCGTTCCGCCGGCCGCAGCACGAGCCGGTCCGCGGCGTGCTCAGGGGTCGACGGCGCGACGATACTCCACCGGAGATCGTCGAGAATGCCTCGCGGGATGCGCATGACCTCAGCCTCCCTTCGGCACCGTCTACCCGCTCAGGGCGACCGGACACAGGGGGACCGGGGACAGCCGGTCCCCGTTGGCTGAACCCAGATCAACAGTGTCCGTGGCAGACGGCCGGGTATCCGCAACCGGAGGCGCCCGGCGACGGGACGACCGGGCGCCGCAGACCGCGCCAGGCCGGCTCAGGTGCGCACCGACGACGTCCGGCACCTATTCGGTGATCACTGGCCAGGCATAGGCCAGCAGGGCGAACGCCGCTCCGAGCAGGGCGAGCGAGACACCCCGGGTGGAGATGGGCAGCGCGGCCAGCACGAGCAGGATGACCGCGACGACATAGAGGAATGCCTGTACCGACATGGTGTGTTCCTTCGGGGGTGGGACGATGGGCGGATCGCTCTCTACCCCCGGCGTCCGGGCCGCCAAACCCTTGCCTGCCCTGGCATCGTGCGTCGAGCGGTTGACCCCGGCTCGTGCCACGGTGGGAGGCGAGTCTCCCGCCTGAGCCGGATGTGTCCCACCCGGGTCCCGGCGAGCATGTCGGTATGTCGCGTACTCATCGGACACTGAAGATCGTGGCCACCAGCGTCGCGCTGGTGGCCACCATCGCCGTCGTACCCGCATCCGCCACCGCGCAGCCGGATTCCGCGGCGCGGCCGGCCACCGGCGGGCCGGATCGCGCCGCGTTGCGCGCCGCCCTCGCCGCGGTACCCGAAGCCGGCGCCCCGGGCGTGCTGGTCGCCGTGCGCGAGGGCCGGCGCGACTGGCGTGACGCCGCCGGCCAGGCCTACCTGACCAGACCTCAACCCATGCGGCCGCAGATGCGGCACCGGATCGGCAGCATCACCAAGACGTTCGTCGCCACCACCGTGCTCCAACTCGTCGACGAGGGCCGGTTGGGCCTGGACGACCCGATCGGGCGGTGGCTGCCCGACATCGTGCCGGACGAGCTCGGCACCGAGGTCACCGTCCGGATGCTGCTCAACCACACAAGCGGCATCGGCAACTACACCAACGCCATGATCAACTCGTACGCGGCGATCGACCAGATGCGGGTCACCACGTACGCTCCGGCCGACCTGGTGGCCATCGGCCTGGCCCTGCCACCGACAAACGCTCCCGGTGCCCGGTTCAGCTACTCGAACACCAACTACCTCCTGGCCGGACTGCTGATCGAGACGATCACCGGCAACGACGCGGCGGCCGAGGTCCAGCGGCGCATTCTGCGACCACTGAAACTCACCGACACGTTCTTCCCGGGCACCGACGCGCGGATCCGTGGCCCACACAGTGGCGCCTACTTCGCCCCGTTCGGAGTGCGTGATCTCAGCGAGTTCAACATGAGCTGGGCGTGGACGGCCGGCGAGATGATCGCCACCACGGCGGATCTGAACACCTTCTTCCGGGCACTGCTCGGCGGCGACCTGCTCAGCCCGGCCACTCTCGACGAGATGCTCACCGCCGTACCGATGCTGCCCGAACAGCCCGCCGCCGGCAGCTACGGTCTCGGCATCTACTCGCTGCCGACCCCGTGCGGCGAGTTCTGGGGCCACGACGGCGCGGTCATCGGCCACCTGACGATCTCACTGCACAGCCGCGACGGCGCCCGTCAGCTGTCGTCCGGCATCAACATCAGCCACTACCAGGTCGGCCTGCCCGATCCGCACCCGATCGACATCGCCTGGAACACGTTGCTGGGCACCGCGATCTGCCCGGCCGACGAGGCGGGCAGCCGTTCGGCAGTGACCATTGCGCCGTTGCCGAGCGTGACCCGGTTGCCGGGCAACAACGACGCGCCGGTGGCGGTGCCCTGACCCGAGTCCGCTCCTCGGTGATCCCCTGACGGCAGATCGGTCCGTCAGGGGATCACGCCGTTGCACCGCCGGCACAGCCCGGTCCGGACGGTGGCGGCCGGAGCCGGGAGAACCGCGACGGTCACATCCGGGGTTCTGTCGGTGTCCTGGGGGTGCAACCGTCCGCGAAGGGAGTCAGACATGGCAGCAGGAACCAGGGTGGTAGTGATCGGCGGCGGATTCGCCGGCGTGATGGCCGCCAATCGGCTGACGCAACGCGACGACGTCGCCGTCACCATGGTGAATCCACGGCCGGACTTCGTCATCCGGCTCCGGCTGCACCACGTGGTCGCCGGCGTCCACGACGCGGTCGCGCCGTACCGACAGGTGCTGGCCGAGGGCGTTCGGCTCGTCCAGGACACCGTCACGGCAGTCGACGCAGCTCAGCGCAGGGTGACGCTGCTGGGCGGCGGCACCCTCGGCTACGACTACCTCGTCTACGCGGCAGGCAGTGCGAGTGCCGAACCACGTGTTCCCGGCGCGGCCGAGTTCGCCCACCCGATGGCCACACTCGAGGCGGCGCGGCGGCTGCGTGCGATCCTCGACGACCGGCCTCCGGCGACCCCGGTGACTGTCGTCGGAGCCGGGCCCACCGGCATCGAAACCGCGGCCGAACTGGCCGAGCGGGGCCACCGGGTCAGTCTGGTCTGCGGGGACGCGCTCGGCGCGTACCTGCACCCGACGGCACGGCGTGCCGCCGCCAGGTCGCTCACCAGGATCGGCGTGGACGTCCTGGCCGGTCCCGGCACCGAGGTCACCGAGGTCACGCGGGACGCGGTGCGGCTCGAAGACGGTCGTACGCTGCCGAGTGCGATCACCGTCTGGACCGCGGGCTTCGGGGTGCCGGATCTGGCCACGCGCAGCGGGTTGCGGACCGACGCCATCGGACGCCTGATCACCGACGAGACGCTGACCAGCGTCGACGACGAGCGCATCGTCGCGGCCGGGGACTCGGCCGCGCCGTCCGGCGTGCCGTACCGGATGAGCGCGTACACGGCGATTTGCCTCGGCGCGCACGCCGCCGACACGGTACTGCGGCGCATCGCGGGCACCACCTGTGAACCGGCGAGTGTCTTCTTCGGCGCCATGTGCGTCGGCCTGGGCTCGCATGCCGGCATCTACCAGCTCGCCGGCCGCGACGACATCGCGAACAGGATGTTCGTCGGCGGCCGCCTCGGCGCGAGACTCAAGGCCCTCACCTACCGATTCGCCGTCGGGCACCTCACCCGGGAGGCCCGCAGGCCCGGATCGCACCGGTGGCTCGGCAACAACAGCCGTCGGCGGCTGCTTCAGGCCCAGCCGGGCCCGGGACCGGCCGCCGCCGAGCGCCCGGCGTAGCCCGGGTGCCCGATGGCGGCTACCGAGCGCGGCCGGGCAGGGCGATCTCGAAGTGCACGGTCCGGTACGTGTCGTCGTCGCCCGCACGCGGGTCGTGGACCGGCGTGGCCAGGCTCCGCCAGAACGGCTCGGCGCCGTCGACGCGCGGGTCCGTGTGCAGATAGAGCGCACGGTAGCGGGGCTGCCGGGTGACGAAGTCGACGGCGAGGCCGACGAGTGCCCGGGCGAGACCGCAGCGTCGGTGTTCCGGTCGGACGTAGACCCGGAACAGCTGCGCGGTGGTGTCGTCCGGGTAGCGCTGGGCGAGGAAGCCCGGGTGCGGTGGGCTCTTGGGCCCGCCGGCGCGTACCGCGGTGGTGCCGACGACCTCGTCGCCCTTGGTGGCGACGAACAGGGCGTGCCGCTCCGGCGCGAGGTAGGTGCCGTCCAGGTCGATGACATCCCGGTGCCAGTCGGGCCGGTAGCCGTAGCCGAAGTCGCGGTAGAAGGTGTCGAGCATGACGCCGCGGGCGCCGTCGAGGTGCCGGCGGTCGGCCGGCTGGACCTCGTACGGGCCGACGTTGTGCGGGTACTGCATGGTTCCTCCGGTCATGGGTTGGACGGTGCCGTGGCGGTCGCCGGGTCGATGTGCAGCAGCGCGCGGGTCAGCGGGTGGTGTGCGTGGTGGAGCAGGGCGTCGGCCGGGCCGCTGTCGACGACAACTCCGTCGTCGAGAACGACGATGTGGTCGGCGAGGTGAGCCACGACGTCGCGATCGTGGCTGATCACGACGACGGTCAGCCCGAGGTCGCGTCGCAGCTCGTCGAGGAGGGTGAGGATGCCGTGCCGGGTGATGCGGTCGAGCCCGGCGGTCGTCTCGTCGCAGATCAGCACGCGGGGTCCGCTGGCCAGCGCGCGGGCGAGCGCCGCGCGGTGCAGTTCGCCGCCGGAGAGCCGGTCGGGACGCCGAGTCGCGGTGTGTTGGGCCAGACCTACCCGGTCGAGCAGGTGCCGGGCGGTGTGGTGGGCCTGTTCCGGCGTGGCGTCGCGCAGGCGTCGCGCGGGCCTGCCGATCTGGTCCACCACCGGCCGGTAGGGGTCGAAGCTGGCCCGGGCGTCCTGGAAGACGTACTGGATGGCGCCGAGCTCGTGTGGCTGGCGTCGGTCGAGGTGCGCGGCGAGGCGCTGCCCGGCGAGGGACACCTGGCCGGTGTGGACCGGGTGCAGGCCGGCGATGCACCTGGCGAGGGTGGTCTTGCCACTTCCGGACCGGCCGACCACGGCCAGGCAGCGTCCGGCGGCCACGGCCAGGTTGACGTCGCGGAGCACGTCGCGCTGCCGACCGCCGTCGCGGTGGGCGGCGCTCAGGTTGGTGAGGCGTAGCAGCGACCGGTCCGGTCGGACCGTCGCCGGTGGCCGGGCCGGTGGTGTGGCGAGCAACTGCCCGGTGTGCCGGTGGCGCGGTACGGCGAGCACCTCGGTGGCCGGGCCGGATTCGACGGCGGCGCCTCGGTGCAGCACGAGGATCTGGTCGGCCACGGCCCTGACGAGGTGCAGGTCGTGGCTGAGCAGGATGACGGCGATGCCGGCGCGGGCGAGTTTCGTCAGCTCTGCGGCGACGGCGTCGCGGGTGAGCGCGTCCTGTCCGGTGGTGGGTTCGTCGGCGATGAGCAGGACGGCGTGGGCCAGCAGGGCGTGGGCGATGACGAGGCGTTGCTGCTGTCCGCCGGAGAGCTGGTGGGGAAAACGGCGCAGGAACCGGCGGTCGGTCGGCAGACTGACGCGTGCGAGGGTGGCCGCCACCGTACGTCCGCGGGCGCCGCGGCTGGCGCCGGGTGCCTGGTGCCGGGCGATCTCGTGGAGCACGGCACCGATGCGGCGTACGGGGTGCAGGGCGGCACCGGGTTGCTGAGGTACGTAGCCGACGGTGCCGGGTTCCGGCGGGCTGGCAGTCGTGACCGGCCGACCGGCCAGGGTGATGGAGCCGGTGTGGGTGACGCCGGGGGTCACCTCGCCGAGCAGGGCGCGGGCGGTGGTGGTCTTGCCGCTGCCGGATGCGCCGATGACGGCGAGGATCTCGCCGGCTCGCAGGCTGAAGGAGACGCCGTCGACAAGCGTCCGGTCGGCGGTCGTGGCCGCCAGCTCCCGCACCTGGAGGAGGGCGTCGGGCGCGTGCGCGCGGTCGCCGGTCGTGGCCGGTGCGGGTGGCGGTGCCGGGCTGGGGACGGCAGTGGTGTGCAGCATCCGATCGGTGACCAGGTTGAAGCCGACGGCCAGGCAGATGATGAGCGCGGCCGGCACGGCGACGGACCAGGGTTGCAGGAACAGGCCGGTGCGATTGCGGTCCACCATGACGGCCCAGTCCGCGGCGTCGGGTGCCACGCCGATGCCCAGGAAGCTGGCGGTGGCCACCAGGTAGATGGCGCCGATGAACCGGACTCCGGCGTCGGCCAGCAGGACCCGGCGGATGCCGGTGCCGACGTAGCCGGGACCACGTCGCCACCAGGTCTCGCGGTACAGGCGCATCGCCTCCATGGCCGGCCCGTGGGCCAGCGGCAGCGCGGCGGCCCGGGTGATCCGGGTGATCTCCGGCAGCCCGATCAGCGCGACGATCCCGACGAGGGTGAGCGGGCCGGGCGGCGCGGTGGCGGCCAGCAGGATCAGCAGCAGCAGCGACGGCACCGCCAGCGCCAGGTCCAGGGGGCGCATGAGCAGCTCGTCGACCCACCGGCGGCGGGTGGCGGCGGCCAGCAGACCGGCCGGCACGCCGAGGAGGTAGGCCAGCAACGTCGCGCTGACGGCGACCACGACGACGGACCGGCCGCCGAGCAGGACCTGCCGCGCCACGTCACGGCCGATGAAGTCGGTGCCCAGCAGGCCGTCGTCGGCGAACGGGAACGTGCGCTCACCCGGCTCGCCGGCCAACCACGGGCCGGTCACGGCCAGCGCGAGCGGCACCGCCAGCAGCACCGCTCCGGTCAGGGTGCGCAGCCGCCTCACCGCACGCCCCCGGTGCGGGGTGCGAGACGGAACGCCACCAGGTCGGCGACCAGGTTCACCACCACGGTGGTGACGGCCACGAGGACGCACAGCGCCTGCACGGTGGGGATGTCGCGGGTGGACACCGCGTCGACGAGGGCGGTGCCGAGTCCGGGGATGACGAACACCGCCTCGACGACGATGACGCCGCCGAGCAGCCAGTCGGTGGTCCGGGCGAGCTGCTGCACCACCGGCGCCAGCGCGCCGGGGAGCGCGTGACGAAGCCAGAGCCGGCTGCCGGTGATGCCGAGCCGTCGGGCGTGGCGCACGTGCTCGCCGCGCAGGGCGTCGAGCATGCCGGCACGGGTGAGGCGGCTGATGGTGCAGATCGGCCTAGCGAGCAGCACCAGCAGCGGCAACACGAGCACGGCCGGTCGGGCGAGCAGGTCGGCACCGAACGCGGTGGGTGGCAGCCAGCCGAGTTGGACGCCGAAGACGGCGATGAGCAGGATCGCCAGGGCGAACTCGGGTACCGCGTACAGCGCGACCGACACCGCGGACACCACCCGGTCCAGTCGCCCGCCTTCCCGGCGGGCGGCCAGCATGCCCAGTGCGACGGCGAGCGGTACCAGCACGAGCAGAGTGACCGCCGCCAGCAGCAGGGTGGCGGCCGCACTGTCGGCGAGCCGTTCGACGATCGGCCGCTGCGAGATCAGCGAGACGCCGAGGTCGCCCCGGAGCAGGTCGGTCAGCCAGTCGAGGTAGCGCTGCCAGGCCGGCTGGTCGAGGTCCAGTTGCGCCCGGATCGCGGCGATGCGGGCCGGGTCGGGATGGTCGCCGGCGATCACCACGGCGGCGTCACCGGGCAGCGCCTCGGTGAGCACGAACACGATCGTGGTGATCCCGGCGACCTGCCCCAGGCCGAGCAGCAGCCGCCCGGCGGCGTAGCGGGGCAGACTCACCCCAGCCAGACCTTGTCGAAGCGGGCCCAGTCGAGGGTGTTGGCCGGGGCGTCGGCGGACACCCCACCGACGCGGGGCGCGGTGGCGACGAGGAAGTCCGCGAAGCCCCAGATCAGGAATCCGCCCTCGGCGTGCAGGGTGCGCTGCATGTCCCCGTACGCCTGCCGGCGGGTCGCCTCGTCGGCGCTGGAGACGGCCTTGGTGTAGAGGGCGTCGAACTCGGGTCGGGCCCACCGGGTGGCGTTGGTGGTGGAGTTGGTGAGCAGCCGCTGGGAGATGTGCGTTTCGATGGGCATGGCACCGGAGCGGTACGAGGCCAGCACACCGGAGTTGAGGATGTCCTTCCAGTAGGTGTCCTTGTTGCCCAGTGCGGGTTCGATGACGAGCCCGACCTGCTTGGCCTGCTCGGCGAGAACGCTGGCGGCCTCGACGAAACCACTGGCCACCGACGCGGTGTCGAGCGGGATCCGCAGGCCCTTGGCGCCGGCCTTGTCGACGAGGAACCGGGCCCGGTCGAGATCGGGGGTGCGCTGGGGGATGTCGTCGGCGTAGTACTGGTAGCCCTTGCCGAACAGGTCGTTGCCGACCTGCCCGGAACCGGCGAGGACGGTGTCGACCAGCTGTTGGCGGTCGGTGAGCAGGAACATGGCCTCGCGCAGGTCGCGGTTGTCGAACGGCGGCCGGTCGACCTTCATGGCGAGCGACTGCATGGTGCTGTTCGGCATCCGGGTGACGGCCATCCGGCCACCGTCGGCGTGGGTACGGGCGGTTGTGGGGGTGATGTCGTGCGCGTAGTCCACCTGCCCGGCGAGCAGGGCGTTGACCCGGGCCGATTCCTCGTTGCTGATCAGGTACTCCAGCTCGTCGAGGTGCGCGGCGCCTTCCCAGTAGCCGTCGTACCGCTTGAGCAGCAGCGACCGGCCGGGCTGCCAGGAGTCGAAGGTGAACGGTCCGGAGCCGACGGGCCGCTCGAAGCTGTCGGCGTCCTGCGGGACGATGTACGCGCCGAACGCGGCCAACGCGTTGGGGAACTCGGCGAAGGGCCGCTTGAGGACCAGTTCCAGGGTGCGTTCGTCGACGGCGCGGCTGTTGGGCAGGTCGAGCAGGTCGAGGCTGGCCTTGGCACGGAACGCCCGCTTCGGGTCGGTGATCCTGGCATAGCTGTAGAGCACGTCGGCGGCGCGGACCGGCCTGCCGTCGTGGAACGTGGCCTGCCGCAGGGTGATCCGCCAGCGGGTGAGGTCGCTGCTGGGCTCCCAGCGTTCGGCGAGACGAGGTTGGATGGAGACGTCCGGGCCGTAGTCGGCGAGCTTGTCGAACATCGCCTTGGCGCGCGACGCCTCGTTGAACAGGTTCGCCAGGTGCGGGTCCAGCGTCTCGTTGACACCGCCGCCGGCGAACGCCGCCCGCAACCTACCGCCACGCCGGGGCTGTCCGGCCGAGGTGCCGGCCGGGTCCCCGCTCGGGCCGCAGCCGGTCAGCAGGGCGGCGGAGACGGCGGCGGCGCCGCCGAGCAGGCCGCGGCGCGACACGCGCGGCACGGCGACTGACTGATGGAACATAATGGATTTCCTTTCGATGCACAGGTGAGCGTTACGCCGCGTCGTCGCGGCGGCGGGCGACCAGGTGCAGCCGGTCGCCGGACAGGACGTCCGACAGCGCCGCTGCCGGATGCCAGGGCGGGTCGGTACGGGGGCCGGGCGTGTCGAACAGGGCCACGACGTCGAACCCGGCGGTGGCGAGCAGGTGCCGTAGCTCGGCGGGGAACAGCAGCCGCCAGGCCGAGGTCTGCACCAGCGGTCGCGGGCAGGCCGGCCAGGTCCAGACGCGTTCGCGGCGCAGCAACTGCTCCCGGTGGTCGATCCACAACCGGGTCGCCGAGGTGTACGTGACGGCGCGCCAGGTCACGGTGCGGGTGCGGATGCCGTCGAGCAGTTCGGTGTTGCCGAGGAAGAACGCACCGTTGCGCATCTCCGCCAGCAGCAACCCACCGGGGCGCAGGTGCCGGTGGCAGCGCCCCAGGAACGCGGTCAGGTCGGCGTTGCGGTGGCAGTACAGCAACGCACTGTCCAGGCAGGTGATGACGTCGAAGCGGTCGGCCAGGTCGAAGGTGCGCAGGTCGGCGTGGACGAACCGGACGGCGGGATGGCGGCGCCGCGCGTGGGTCAGCATCGGCAGCGACGTGTCCAACCCGGTGGCGGTGTAGCCGAGGGTCGCCAGGTGCCCGGCGTCGCGGCCGGTGCCGCATCCGACGTCGAGCAACCGGGGCGTGGCGACGACGCGGTCGGCGAAGCGGCGGACGAGGTCGTCGACGAAGCGGGCGGCGAGGTGCTCCGGGTCGGGGAACTGCTGCTCGTACAGCTCCGGGTTGTCGGTGAGGAAGTTCTGGCCGTTCACGACACAGCCACCGGCGCCGTAGCCGCTGCGGGCGTGAGCAGGCCGCCACGGCGCAGCAGCCACACCGCGCCGGCCGACGCCAGCCCGACGCCGGCGGTGAGCAGCCACGCCGTGGTGGGCACGCCGGTGGAGCTGCCCACCGCCGCGCCGACGGCGGCGGTGCAGCCGGCGGCGAGAATTCCGGATACCAGGTAGAACAGGCCGAAATAAGTGCCGGTCAGTCGCTGTCCGGCGAAGGCGGGGATCAGCTCCAGGACGAACGGCTGGGTGATCATCACCCCGACGGTGAGCAGGACGGCAGCGGCCAGCACGGGCAGCAGTCGCAACACCGGTGGTGCCGAGTCCACCCGCAGCAGCGGCAGCAGGAAACCGGCTCCCATGACGGCCATGCCGGCGGTGATGCTCGCGCCACGGCTGACGCGGCGATGCAGCCAGCCGGTCAGGGGCAGTTGCAGGGTGAGGGTCACGACAGTGGAGACGACGAACAGCACGGCCACCGCCACGGGCTGCCCGGTGACGTGTTCCGCCTGCATCGGCAGGATCAGGTACAGCTGGGTCTGCAAGGTGAACATGCCGGCCAGCGCCGTGCTGAACGCCAGGAACCGGCGGTCGGTGACGGCGGTGCGCCAGTCGTGCCAGACGGTGGCCTCGCTGGCGGTCACCGGTTGGGCGGGCAGCCACACCGCCTGCGCCACGGTGAGCGCGGCGAACACCGCCGCGGCGCTCAGCGCGGCAGCCCGGAAGTCGACGAGCAGCAGTGCGGCCCCGAGCAGTGGTCCGAGCAGCGCGCCGGCGCTGGCGAACACGTTGAACAACGCGAACGCCTCGGCGCGCCGGTCGGCGGCGGCCTGCGCCACGTAGCTGCGAACGGCCGGGTTGAACAACGCCCCGGCCAACCCGGACAGGATCGACGCGGCCAGCAGCGACGGCAGCGAGGTGCTGAAGGCGAACAGTCCGAAGCCGACGGCCCGCATGGCGCAGCCGGCGATGATGACGCCACGGGCACCGAGCCGGTCGGCGGCCGAGCCGCCCAGCAGGAACAGCCCCTGCTGGCTGAGGTTCCGCACGCCGAGCACGATGCCGATCACGGCGGCGGACAGACCGACGTCGTCGGCCAGATGAGCGGCGAGGTAGGGCAGCAGGAGGTAGAAGCCGACGTTGACGCCGAACTGGTTGACCACCAGCAGCCGGATCGGCAGCGGAAAGCTGCGCAGGGTGGCCCACGTGCTCATCGGGCCGCCCGCACGCCGAGGCCGGGTTCGTCGGTCAGCCGCAGGACACCGTCGTGGCCGTCGATACCGGTCCACGGGTCGTCGGTGAGCAGCAGGTGTCCGTCCAGGTCGATCCAGCGGGCTTCGCCGGTGAGGTGCACCGCCGGCGCGATGCCCAGCGAGCTGGCCACCAGGCACCCCAGCATGAGATCCATGCCGTACCCGCGGGCCGTGGCGGCGATCCGCGTTGCGGCGTGGATACCGCCGCACTTCGCGATCTTGACGTTGACGCCGGCGACCGCGCCCGCGAGGGCGTCGAGATGCGCCACGGTGGCGGCGTCCTCGTCGGCGATGACCGGCACCTCGGAGCGGGCGCTGATCCAGGCGAGCAGCCGCGGTGAGCCGGGCGCGATGGGTTGTTCGACGGCGTCTATGCGGTGCGGCCGGAGCGTGTCGAGCAGCCGCACGGTCTGCTCCGGTGTCCAGGCGCCGTTGGGATCGAGCACCAGCCGGGCCTGCGGCATGGCGGCCCGTACGGCGGCGATCCGGTCCGGGTCAGCGGCGTCACCGCACTTGACCTTGACGAGCTGGAAGCCGCGCCGAGCCAGCGCCGCAGCGGTGGCCGCAGCGTCCTCCGGCCCGACCAGGCCGATGGTGTGGGCCGTGGGCACCGGGGAGAAATCCGGCCGGCCGAGCCACTGGTACACCGGCATCCCGGCGCGACGACCCAGCAGGTCGTGGACGGCCGCGTCCAGGGCCGCCAGCACCCCGGCGGGCAGTTCGGCGGCGAGCGCGGGCAGCTCCGCGAGCAGCGTCTCGGGTTCGCCGTAGCCGGACACCCGCTGGCCGATACCGGCCAGCAGATCGAGGATCGCGGCCCGGTCGAGGCCGTAGTAGGCGCTGGTGACGACCTCGCCGTGGCCGGTGACGCCGTCGTGGGACAGGTCGACCTGGACGGCGTCACGGCCCGACATCGTCGAGCGGGAGATCCGCAACGGCTCACGGAGCCGCAGCGGGTAACTGCGCCAGTCGAGTCTCATGCCGGCACCGCCAGCCGGCGCAACGGGTCGAGGACGGTCCGGCAGCGACTCCACCGGGTGACCTCGACGGCGTTCGGGTGGGGGATCTCGATCGGGTGACCCGGAGCGGGACCGAACAGCCCGTGCGCGGCGCAGTACGCGTCGTCGAAGATCGAGTCGAGGTAGCGGTGCGGGCCGTCCGGGAAGACCGTGACCACCCGGGCGCCGGGCTGCATGCGGCTGATCCACGCGGCGACCCGGGCGACGGCGCCGGTGCTCCAACCGCCGGTGACGAAGGCTGACCGGGCCAGCCGGCGGCAGGTGTCCACCGCCTCCACCGGGCCGACCCAGTGCACCTCGTCGAAGGCGGTGTAGTCGACGTTGCGGGGAAAGATGCTGCTGCCCAGCCCGCGCATGAGCCGTGGTCGCGCGGGCTGTCCGAAGATCGTCGATCCGACGGTGTCGACGCCGACGAGCCGCAGCCGTGGCCAGTGCCGCCGCAGCGCCCGGGCCAGGCCGGCGCTGTGCCCGCCGGTGCCGACGCTGCACACCAGCACGTCGACGGCCTCGACCTGCCCGCTCAGTTCGGCGGCGAGGGCGTGGTATCCGGCGACGTTGTCCGGGTTGTGGTACTGATCGGGCCAGTAGGCGTCCGGGGTGCGCGCCAGGATCTCGTGCAGTCGATCCAGGCGGGCCTGTTGCCACCCGCCGACCGGGTGCGGCCGGTCGACCTGCTCGACCACCGCCCCGTACGCGGTCAGCAGCGCCCGCATCGGTCGCTCGATCTCGCGGTCCACCACCAGGACGACCGGGTGGCCCAGTGCCTGGCCGGCGAACGCCAGCCCGACGCCGAGGGTGCCGCTCGTGGACTCCACCACGGTGGCTCCCGGCCGCAGGTCGCCGCGCTGCCGGGCGGCCTGGAGCATGGCCACGGCGGCGCGGGCCTTCATCCCGCCGGGACTCAGATACTCCACCTTGGCGTGGAAGCCGCCGTGCGGGTGCGGCAGCGGGGTGTCGACGAACGCCACCGGGGAGCGGCCCAGCAGACCCAACAGATGCGGTGCGCACGTCGTCGGCGCGGGGTCGGTCAGCATGACGGCCTGCCGGCGGCGCGGTAGCGGTACAGCGTCGTCGGTCCACCGTCGAGCCAGAAGAACGGGTACGGTTCGGCGGACACGGCGCTGAGGCCGGCGCCGAGGAGACAGGGCAGGACGGCGCTGCCGGTCTGTGCGAAGGCCACCATCGGTTTGCCGGTGGCGCGCGCGTGCCGCAGCAGCGGCTCGAAGGTGCCGTTGCCCAGCGTCATGCCGGACACCAGCAGCGCGTCGCAGCGGTCCAGCAGGGCGGCGGCGTCCGGCAGGCACGGCTCGTCCCATTCGGTGCTGCCGCCCGCCAGATCGCAGGGCAGGTAGCTGAGGCCGCGCTGGCGCAGCTGCCCGAGCAGGGAGTTGACCACACCGACGACCAGGACGTGCTGTCCCGGGGTCACCGCCAGCAGGTCCACGACCGCGGCGGCCCTGGCGGTCGACTTGGCCAGCGAGGTGCCGGCGGGGATGGTGACCGCGTCGTCGGCGGTGCGCGCGTGCGGACGGGCGGCGGCGAGGTAGGCGTCCAGGGCCGCGACGCGGACCGCCGGCACCGGGTGGTTGAGCAGCTCCGCGACGCTGCGGCCCACGCAGTCGTACGCGACGTCGTCGGTCAGCTCGTCCGGCTCCGTCGCGCAGGATCCGACGGTGGCGTCCACCCGCAGACTCAGCACCTGGTTGCGGTAGCTGCGGTCGCGCCCGGCGTGCCGGGCACCCTGCCGGGTGGTGAACGCGACGCTCACCTGCTCGGTGGTCGGGTCGGGACCGAGACGGCCCGCGCTGACGGCTTCGATCAGGTCCGTCACCGACGTGAACGGCGCACCGGTCCCCACCGGTGCCGGTGTCGTCACGCCAGCGCTCCGACGAACTCGTCGGCGTAGCGCACCCGCAGGCCGGCGACCAGTTCCTCGGCCCGGGCGCGGGCGCCGAGGCCGGTGGTGTCCACGGTCATGACGTGGCCGAGGTAGGTGTTGTTGCTCACCGCGTCGCCGGTGCGGTGCCCGGCGGGCTTCACCGCCCAGTCGACGACGTCGGGCGCCCCGGCGAGTGTGGCGTCACCGTCGATCCCGGCGACGATGCCGGCGCGGGGCGGCAGCAGGAACGAGATGGCCGCGCTACGTACGCCCGTGTCGACCACCGTGACGTCCGGCTGTTCACCGAGGGCGAGCTGGGTGTACACCATGGGCAGGTCCACCCCGGTCCCCCGCCGCACCAACTCGGTGATCTGGTTGCCCGCGGGCCGAGGGTTGATCTCCACCACCCGGGGCCCGGCCGCCGTGAGCCGCAGCTCGGTGTGCGCCACCCCTCGGTCGAACCCGACCGCGGCCAGGGCGGCGACCGCCATGTCGCACACCGCGGCGACCGTCGCGGCGTCCAGCGCGGCGGGGAACATGTGTCCCGTCTCGACGAACCACGGTTCGCCGGCCAGGCTCTTGTCCGTCACGCCGAGCACCGTCGTGGCGCCGTCGACGGTGACGGTTTCGACGCTGACCTCCGGCCCGACCAGCACCTCCTCCAGCAGCACCTGCGGTGCGCGCCGCTGGCCACGCGCGTTGACCGGGAACGCGTCGAGGGCGTCGAAGGCCTCGCGCAGTTCGGTCGGGTCGGTCACCAGCCGGACGAGCATCCCGGCGCACAGGTCGACCGGCTTGACCACCAGCGGAAAGCCCAACGCACGCGCGGCGGCCTGCGCTGCCGGCCAGTCCTCGGCGACCGCGAACGCCGGACCGGGCAGGCCGGCCACCCGCATCCGGTGCCGTGCCAGGTCCTTGCGGCAGGCGTGCTCGACGGCCTCCGGCCGGGCACCCGGCAGACCCAGGTGCGCGGCCAGCCGGGCAACCGCGCCGAGGTAGTAGTCGCAGGAGGTGACGACCCCGTCGAAGCGCAGCACCTCGTGCAGTCGCTGGACCTGGGGCAGCAGCATGGCCGGGTCGTTGGTCTCGGCGGTGAGCACGTTGTCCGCGGTGAGCAGCGGGTGCACCCCGTCGCCGCTGTCCTGGCGCAGGTAGTGGTGCAGGTTCCTGGTGAGGAAGGTGAACCGGTGTCCTGCTTCCCGGATCGCCCGGGGCAGCAGGGTGCTCATCGCACCGACCCAGCTCTCGACCATCAGCACATGTCCCACCGCGCACTCCCGATGTTCAGGGGATCCCCGACCACCAGACGATAACGGTTGTCATTTGCGATGGCTAGCTCGGGGCCACATCGTGGAGCTGTCCGACAGCGACGCCGGTCGGGTGGCGGCAGCAAGGAGGTCAGCGGCTCATCGCGAACTGGATCCAGCGGGCCAGCGTCTGGCCGCGACCACGGCGCACGCGATGCCGAGCAACACTGTCACCGAGGTCATGGCCGGTGACAGGACCATGAGGTTGGCGACGCTGGCGCCGGCCATGACGCAGGCCATGCCGAGGCCGGCGAATCCGGCCAGCCGAGGGATCAGCAGGCCGCACCCGCCGGCCAGTTCGACGACGCCGGTGACGTACCGAAGCCACTGACCGAGGCCGATCAGATCGAACGTTCGAATGGACGACGGAGCACCCGTCAGCTTCGCCACCGCCACCGAAACGAAGATCGCCGCCAGGAGCGCCTGCAGGCACCAGAGTGCCACGGTCAGCACACGTCGCCGTGGTCGTACCGGCGCGGTCGGCGGACGTTCAGGCGTCATCATCGGCTCGCTCCCCGCGGGTCTTCTCCTCCGAGAGCCACCAGGCTTCTCTCCGCTACCAGGGAGATTCCCAGCACCCATTGCCGGCCGGTACCACGCATTCGCGCCGTTGCCGGCGCGGCTTGCTGCGGCCAAGGCCCACCATTCGGCCCGGATCACGTAGACACGTCATTGCCTGCACCGCCAGCGCTTTTAGTATATGCCGAGCAGGATGAACGCCGCTTTCGAATCAACACGAGCAGGTGTGTAAATGCTGACGGACAATCCGGCTATCTTTTTCGCAATCATTGCTCTGCTTGCGTTGTCGATTCACCTTTATCTGTGGGCACGACTCGTGCGGTCCACCACCTCCCCCGGCAGATGGCGCCGGGTCGGCACGGGGGTGATCGTCACACTCGGGCTCGTCGGCGTCATCGGTTTCGCGGTCACGCGGACTGTCGGAGTAGACGCCTGGTGGCTGGCGTGGGCGGGTTACGGATGGATCGCCCTGATGTTCTACCTGCTGCTCGCCCTACTGGTGCTGGAGATCCCGCGCCTGGTGCTCACGCTGTGGTGGCGCGGGAGCGACCCAGGGGCCAGGACCGAGGTGCCCCGGCCGCGGTCCGCGTCGCCGTCGACCTCGGTGGCGACCGCGACGGTAGGTTCACCAACACCGCAGCGCCCGGTCGGAGGAGCGACGACGAGTCCCCGGCAGACCAAGGAGACCGAAGCTGCGCATCGGCGTTCCGGGCCCGCCAACCCGGAGCGCCGATTGTTGCTCTCTCGCGTCTGCGCGCTCACGGCGTGCACGGTGGCGGCGGGCGTCACCGGCTACGGTCTACGCACCGCGTTCAGCGACCTGCGTACGACGCGGGTCCGTATCCCGCTGGCCACGCTCGATCCACGCCTTTCCGGTTTTCGTATCGCAGTGGTGAGTGACACCCACTTCGGCCCATTCATCCATCGGGAGATGGCAGAACGAATCGTCCGCATCGTCGATCGAGAACAACCCGACATGGTGGTGATTCTGGGCGACCTCGCCGATGGCACGGTAGCGGAGATCGGACGCGACACCGAACCACTGCGGCAGCTGCGGTCCCGCCACGGCACGTACTTCGTGACCGGCAACCACGAGTACTCCTCCGGCGTCGAGGAGTGGGTCGATCAGGTGCGTGAACTGGGGATACGACCTCTGCTCAACGAGCGGGTGGAGATCACGTCCGGAGGCGCCGCCTTCGACCTTGCTGGCGTCAACGACGTCATGGCTCCGATGTACGACAAGCAGGGTCCGGACTTCGCCAGCGCGCTGGACGGCCGGGATCCGGCCCGCTTCTCGCTCCTGCTGGCACATCAGCCCGTGCAACTGCACACGGCCGTCAAGTACGGCGTCGACCTGCAACTGTCGGGGCACACCCATGGTGGACAGACCGCGCCCTTCGACCGGCTCGTCGGGCTGCAACAGCCGGTCGTCGCGGGCCTGGCGAAAAAGCAGGACACCTCGATTTTCGTCACCCGGGGCGCCGGCTTCTTCGGTCCGCCGGTGCGCGCCGGAATCCCGCCCGAGATGGCGATCGTCGAGTTGCAGGCGCGCGGATGAACCCGTCGGACCAAACAGCGGACGGGCAGCCAGGCCGCCCTGGTGTTCGGGGCGGAGGCGGTGCGATGGTCGAGCGGGGTCTGCCGCGACTGGCGAAGGGATCGAGTCCCTGGCTCGTCCCGGCGGTCGCGTTGACCGCTGTCACGGTGGCCGCGTCGCGGCGGTCGCGGACGTGCGCCCTCGCCGCACCTCCCCTTGCCACGTTGACCGGCCTGATGCTGTGGTTCTTCCGCGATCCTGAGCGGGAGCCGGCCCAGGGCCTCGTACTCTCCCCCGCTGACGGCTTCGTACAGCGCATCGACTCCCGCCCGGACGGCCGCACCCGGATCTCCATCTTCATGAGCCCGCTGGACGTCCACGTCAACCGCGCTCCGTGCGACGGCCTCGTGGTCTCGGTCGAGCGGGTGGCGGGCGGGTACCTTCCCGCCTTCAACAAGGACAGCGAGCGCAACGAGCGCGTCGTGTGGCGTCTCGACACCACGCTCGGCGAACTGGAATTCGTACAGATCGCCGGCACCGTGGCGCGACGGATCGTGCCCTACCGGTCAGCCGGCGAGGCGGTCCGGCGGGGCGAGCGCATGGGGCTGATCCGGTTCGGCTCCCGAGTCGACGTGTATCTGCCTCCAGATGTCACTCCCACCGTCACCGTCGGACAGCGAACACGTGCGGCGCGTACGCCTCTGGCCTAGCGGACGGCCGGCGCCTGCCCATCCCCGACGAAGGGAAGCTCGATGGCCACGCAGGAGGGCATCAGGTCGACCCCGGCGGACCCGCACGGCAGCAGCGCGGTCTCGTCGGACGACACACAGGCCTACGTCGACCTGCAGCAAAGCCTCGCGTTCACCCGGCTGCGGTCCCGATCGCGTCGGTACCTCACCGCGATGGCCGCCCTGTTCCTCGGCGTGTTCACCGCCATCATCGCGCTCATGACCTGGACGCCCGAACCACTCCATGGGCAGGGCGTCGGCATCGATGTGCCCACTGTGCTGGCCGCCGGCCTGCTCGTACTTCCCTGCGTCGTCGCCGTCATCCACCTGCGCTACGCAGGCCGTCGTCTTGATCCCCTCGCCGAGATCGTCCGGGCGCAGTTCGACAGGAGCCGACGATGACGCTCGGCCCGTCACATCGGGCGCGGCCGTCCTGATGATCTTTAGCCTGATCATTCTGCTCGTGGTCTCGCGCCTGGGGCGCGCCCGTGACACCTGCTCGGACTTCTACGTCGGGGACCGGAACTTCACCCCTCGACAGAACGGTCTCGCCCTGTTCGGCACGTTCACGATGATGACGTCGTTCGTCGCGCTCAGCGACCAGATCGCATTCCACGGCCGTCACGGCGTCCTGCTGGCCGCCGGCTTCGCCGTGTCGTGGCTGGTCACACTGTTGCTGGTCGCCGAGCCGCTGCGGAACACCGGCAGCTACACCCTCGGTGACACCCTGAGCCTACGCATGAGGGCGAGACCGGTCCGCGTGGCTGCCGGGACCGTCACGCTCGTGGTGTCCTTCTTCTACATGACGATCCAACTGGTAGCTGCGAGCAACCTGCTCGCGCTGCTACTCGGTCTGGAGACAGGGGCGGCTCGGGCACTGATCGTCCTGACCGTCGCCGGCCTCACGGCCATGACCGTGTACTACGGCGGAATGCGGGGAACGACCTGGACCCAGATCATCAACGCGGTCCTGCTGCTCGCGGCCGTGCTCGTGCTCGCGGGCGCGCTACTGGCCGACTACCGCTTCGACGTGGCGAGGCTGTTCGGTGACGCGGTGAACGGTGCGACAGCGAGCAGCAGAAATCTGTCGGGGCCGAGCCTGGCTGGAGACGGCACGCCGCAGCCGCTGGAGCTTTCCTCCCAGCTACTCACCATCATGGTGGGGCACGCCGTGCTGCCGTACCTCTTCATCCGCTTCCTGACCGTGCCTAACACCCGGGACGTCCGACGTTCAGTCTCCTGGTCGATCTGGCTGATCACCCCGTACTACCTGCTCATCGTCCTGATCGGCTTCGGCGCCGCCGCTCTGGTGCCCCTGGGTGGGCTCGTGGCGCCCTCCGGGCAACGCTCACCCACGGTGTCCCTGCTGGCGGGCGAGCTCGGTGGGGTGCCGATGCGGGTGTTCATCGCGTCCGTCGTCTTCACCACGATCGTCGCGGTGACCGCCGGACTCGTACTTGTCGCCGCCGCCAGTTTCACCCGCGACATCCATCTGAACCTCGCCAACAGCCTGCGTGGCGGGGAACAGCACGAAGTGGCCGTGTCCCGCCGCGCGGTGATGGTCATCTGCCTGCTGCTGGCCGGCGGTGCCATCCTGTTGGTGGACGCGAACCTCGCGTTCCTCATGTCGCTCGACGTGACCATCGCGGCGTCGTCGGTCTTCCCCGCACTGCTGTTCGCCTGGTTCTGGCGGAGATTCAACACGGTGGGTGCGCTCTGCTGCCTGTACGGAGGCATCGCGGTCACCCTGGTCCTCGTCACCTTCTCCCCTGCCGTGTCGGGCGACCCGCTGGCGCTCTTCCCGGACGCCGATTTCGCCTACCTGCCGTGGCGGCACGTGGGCCTGGTGACCATTCCGGTGTCCTTCCTCCTGGGCTACCTCGGCGCCGTCATCAGCGCTGAGCGCGACGACGCCAAGTACGCCATGATGCAGGTACGGGCGCTGACCGGCGTCGGTGCCGCCGAAGCGGTTGCGGCCGGACCCGCCCTGCCCGACTCCGAGGGCGTACCGGGCGTGCCTGCACGGTCACGACGGCGGCTGCCATGGCAGAGACACCGGTACTGATCAGGCCAGAAGCGACAGAGGTGCGCTGGCTTCAGCCGGTGGCTGCGAAGAGCAGTTCCGCAGGGCTACTTGACAACGTCGGCTCCCTCCGGAGCCGACGCGGCGTGGTCGATCGCGTGGAGGAGAAACTCGACTCGCGTCCTGAGTTCCTCCGCGGTTCGCTGGAACTGTGCGTAGCTCTCCTCGGCTGTCTCGACCTCGCCGGCCGGATCAGGCACGCTCCAGTGAAGCACGGTCCCCGCCCGCGGAAAATCGGGACAGACCTCGCGGAGGCGATCGCAGAGGCTGATCACGTAGTCGAAGCGCTGGTCCAGGAAATCGCTCAGGTGCTTCGGACGCCGCTTGGTCATGTCGATGCCACTCTCACCCATGACCCGCACCGTGTTCGGGTGCAACGGCTTAGGCTGGCCTCCAGCACTGGCCACGGCTACCCGGGCGCCGCCCATCTGCTGCAGTATCGCCTCGGCCATCTGCGACCGGGAGCTGTTGCCGGTGCAAAGGAAGATCACCCGCACCGGCGACCCGTCCGGCCGACCCGGATCCGGTCCGGGTGGCGCCAGAGTGGCCGGAACAAGCCGCAGACCGGGGTGCAACGAAGCGCCCGCTTCGGCGAGCAGGTCACGGCAGGCGCGGAGGTTGAGGCTGTAGTAGCTGTCCCGCTTGTCTGCCGAGCTGCGACGAACCGTCACCAATCCGCCTGCTCGCAGCTGCCCAAGGTGGTACGAGGTCAGGCTCTGCTGCTGGCCGATGAGCTCCATCAGCTCGCGGACCTGTCGGTCACTACGCGCCAGCTCGGTCAGCAACCGCCACCGTACCGGGTGCGCCGTGAGACGGAGGACTCCCGGTGGCTCTGGATTGAGAACGGGATACACAGGCGGGATTTTACATCAAATCAGTTAGTTGAATAGGCGAGGTTCGGTGTTTCGTACGAGTTGTACGGGTGATGCCTCCTGGCCACGGCCCGGCGGGCGACACTCCGCCGCGATGCTTGCCGGACGGAACGTCTCGCCAGCACCCGTCGAGGCCTCACGACGACTCGTGCGAGATGAAGTGTTTGGTCAACTCAACTCGCGTCCGGATGCCCAGTTTCGCGAAGACACGTCGCAGATGGCTGTCAACCGTGTGCGGCGACAGGAACAGCATGGTGGCCGCCTCCCTGTTGGTCCGACCGTCCACGATGGCACGCACGACGCGCAGTTCCGCAGTCGTCAGGCTCTCCCAGCCGGACGTGGGCCGATCGGCGCCCGGGCTGCGTGCCGGTAGGCCGAGGTAACGAAGCTTCGCCTGCACCCGGCTCGCATCCCGCCGCGCGCCGCACTGCTCGTAGATGTCGAAGGCAGACTCGAGCAGCCGGGCCGCTTCCGGCTGGTTCCGGGCGTTCTGTTCCTCCTTTGCGGTGTCCTCCAGCGCGACACCCGCCGCCAACCGACGGCCACTGCGGCGATAGTGCTCGACGGCGCGGTGCATGGCGGCGAAGTCGCCGCGCAGCAGTCCCTCCGCGTGATCGGCACCGGCGGTCAACGACTCCGCCTCCGGATACCGATCGGCGAGGGAGCGCGCGATCCTCACCGCGCGTTCCGCCTCGGCGGCGAGTCCCGCCTTGCGGGCCATGCGCACCAGCAGCGCAGCTGCGGTCGGCGCCTCGGCGAACAGAAGTCTGTCCGGTCCTGCCGCCGCACCGGCGCCGAGCAGCGCCTGCACCCCCTGGTTCGGACGCCCGCTCGCGGCGTGGAACTGTGCCAGCGCCCAGTTGAAGCTGAGCTGGTCGGCGGAGTCCTGATGCACAAGTCGTTCGGCTTTACGCAGGTGCTCACTGGCCGTGTCCGGTTCACCCAGGTGCAGGCTGATCCGTGCCAGGAGCGCGCGTGCCGGCACCGAGTCTTCCGGTCCCGACCGGTCCAGGACGCGAAGCCCGGTCTCGGCGGCGAGGCGGGCTTCGTTGAGCTGGCCGGCAGTCACCAGAAGTTCGGCGTGGTGCCCGTGCCACCGTGGCTCCGACCACGCCCGGCCCGCTCGCTGTGCCTCCACTTTGATCGCGGCGCAGGCGGCGGAGGCGGCGTGCATCTGATCGGCCGCGACCAGGGCGCGGATCAGCCACGTCCAAAGCGGTTGTGAGCAGGTCGCACAGAGCCTTTCGCCGCCGAGACGCGACCGGATTTCGGCGCTGCCTGCGTCACCTGCCGGAGCTGTCCGGACGGTCGACGGGCCATCACCGCCGCCAGCAGGGACCGGACCCGCGGCTGCTGCCCATCTACCCTCGACGGGCAGGAGCACACCCGTCGGGAGTCGGTGGGTCGGCCCGCTGGTGATGTCGGCGAGCGCCCGCTTGACCGCCACCCGGTCCGATTCGTCGAGATCCCGCCGCCCCAACGTGCGCTGCAGCCACTCGACCGACATCCCGGCGCATCCGGCGGCGGTGAGCCCGCTGGCAAGATCGAGCACCAGTTGCACCTGGGCCGCGGGGGGAATACCGGCCCGTACGACGGGCCCGGCCAGCCTGCCGGCCTCCACCGCCCGTCCGGCCCCGGCGAGCAGGTTGACGGCACGAGCCAGTGATTGCGGAGCATTGTCGAACTGCCCGATCAGCGACCTCACCACCCGGACCAGGATCTCTTCACAGCCGCATACCGGCGAGTGCGACGGTGCTGTCCGAGCGACCGGGCGCTTGGCCGCACGTCCTTCCGCGTGGAAGCTCCTCGCCCTCGACCGCACGGGGCGCCGCATCCTGACACCGTTCTTGGCAAGCGTTGGGACATCCTCCGCTGACCGCGACGCAGAGTGCTGAAGAGCCTCGGCGACCAGGTCGTGCGCGAAGGCCATGGTGGTGCCGCTTCGGGTCAGCAGCCCGGACTGCACCGCCTCGTGAGCCGTGGCGGACACGTCAGGGCCGGTGTCACCGAGCAGGGGCGCCACCTCCGCCAGCGAGAATGTCCGACCGAGGCTCCTGCCCTGGACGAGCAGACGTCGGACCCGGTCCGGTAGCTCGCCCAGCAGGCGATCCAACGCGGAGACGAGGCCGTCCGGCAGGCGATCGGTGGAGGTGCAGGCCCTGCCCTCGACGACGACGATCTGACCTGCTTCCACCAACGCATCGAGGAGCATCTGCAGGAGTCGGGGGTTACCGCTGCAACGAGCCGCCCAGCTGAGCACCGACTCGTCCGGTGCGGCCCCCAGGGTGTCGGCGCACAGCTTCGCCACCATGCCCTCGTCCAGCGGCCCCAGGCGAAGCGACACCGCCGAACGGTCGATCAGCCAGCCGATGGCCTGCTGCGCGAGCGAGTGAGCAGGGATTGGCCGACGGGCGAGAAGCCACAGTACGGGCGACGAGGCGAGCGACTGCACGAGGTTCTGCAACGCCAGGGCGCTCACCTCGTCCGCTTGGTGGATATCGTCGAGGATCACCAGGAGAGGACGCCTGCACGCCGCCTTGTCGAACAGTTCGGCCAGACGATCGGCGAGCAGGAAGGGATTGACGTCAGGACGGACGAGTTCGTCGAATCCGAAACCGCCCGATATCAGGTGCCGAAGGAAGTTGACCAATTCCCGCACCGGCGTCGGACGGTCAGTTCGCCCCGCTCGCACATAGTTGACCGTGACACCCTGCTCGGCGCCGGCAAGGCTCGCTTCCCGCAGCAAGCGGGTCTTGCCGATACCGATCGGGCCCTCCAGGATAATGCATCCGCCCGTACCCTGCGCGACGGCCTCCACATGCCTGACCAGCGTCGAATAATTCCGTTCGCGCCCGACTAGCAGATGCATGCTTGCCCCCCGGTCGAAGCCGTATTCCTTAACTGCGACGCAACCATGCCCATGGATCCATGGTCAACAATTCGCGCACGCAATGGCGTAATCGCGTTATATCAAACCAGATTGATGTAGGTCAAGAGCGGGCCACCGGACCGCCAGTTCAAGCATCGAAGCGTCTCACTACATATGGTGAAAAGGCGCAAACATGGTGCTTAACCTTCGACAACCAGTCTGATGGGACCTGCTGGCTGCCGCAGTGACGATCGGCGGACCTGCGCAGGGCTTGCGGACATGCCGCAGGCGCTCTCGCAACTAGTGCACAACGGAGTCCATGCGTGCCGCCCTGCATGCGGCGGAAAAGCTCACAATAGACGGAAATGTCATCGCTGAGGCCGACCTGAGACGCGGCGACAGGGCGCCCACAACCAGGCCCTGAGGGATACCCGACCGCCAACGGACAAAATGGGACGGAAATAGTCAAACGAACGTTAAGGCGACGAGCCTGAGCGTCTTCGCCTTTGTGCCCGGAAGGCGCCACCGACCGTCACCGTGCGGGATCGCCGGCGGGTGGCCGCGCGTTCAACGCGAAGACGTGATGTGCGACGCCGACGGTTGGGTGAGGCTCTTCGATAACCCCGTAAGACGCGCTCCGGCACGCTCCACTCACCGACTGGTTTGGGGCAAAGCAACACATTGAGCGACAGGATTAGACATGCAACCACCCAGCGCTACTGCGGAGTTTGTCCAGACCTGGCCATGGGAGGGCATGCCGGCAACACAGCAGCCAGATTGGCACAACCACACCGACCATCACGAGGCATGCACAAGACTGGCCAGCCTAGCACCGCTGGTGACATCCGAAGAAATTAACAATCTGCGTACGTCCCTCTCGACACTCCCGGGCGGGGACGCCCTTCTCCTGCAAGCCGGCGACTGCGCGGAGAGCTTCTACGAATCCAGCGGTCCACACATTGCCGAAAAGCTGCGCGTTCTCGACAAAGTGGCCGAGCATCTGCGGGATCTCACCAGCTCCCGAGTCATCTGCGTGGGACGAATGGGCGGGCAGTTCGCCAAGCCCAGATCACGGCCAACGGAGCGGCATGGCGACGGCCACATCCCCGCGTTCCGCGGGCACATGGTGAATTCGGAGATCGCCACGCTCTCACATCGACAGGCCAACCCGCGCCGCATGCTGTGGGCCTACGACGCGAGCGAGCGGGTCCAACGATCGATGCGTGACCATCGCCAGCGCCAGCGCCTCCGCCCCACCGTCGAGGGGCCGTGGTCCAGCCACGAGGCGTTGATCATCGACTACGAGAGCCGCCTCGTCCGCCGGGCAATCGCGACCGGCGAGCCGTACCTCGCATCGACGCACCTACCCTGGGTGGGAGATCGAACCCGTCGACCGGACGGCGCACACGTCGCACTGCTGAGGACGGTCACCAATCCGGTCGGCTGCAAGATCGGACCGGGCGCCACCCCGGACGAGGTCGCTCGGCTCTGCGAGCTCCTCGACCCGCGGCGCGAACCCGGTCGGCTCATCTTGATACCGAGAATGGGCCGGTCAGCGATTCGACAGGTCCTGCCGCCCATCGTCCGACGGATCAGCAGTTCCGGTCATCCGGTGGTCTGGCTGAGTGACCCCATGCACGGCAACACCCTGCTGTCAGACAAGCTCGGGCTCAAGACGCGGCACCTGACCGACATGATCACCGAAGCGCTCATGTTCCGCGACATCGTGGAAGCGAACCGCCAGCGCGCCGCAGGGCTCCATCTGGAGTTGGCAGCGGGTGACGTCACGGAGTGCATCGGAAGTTCCGTGGAGAGCGAGGAGGATCTGCTTCGCCACTACACCTCGCTGTGCGATCCGAGGCTCAACCTCGAACAGGCCGTCGATCTCATCGAGGCCTGGGCAAAGGGGGTGGTGAGCCGGTGATCACCTTCTCGTCGGCGACGGCCACGTCGTGCCTTTATGGCCGGCCGTCACACGTGCAGCGCCTCCTGTGTCCGCCCTGGCGCCAGAGCCGCGAGCGGAGAACCTCCGCCGCGGCCCGTACCCGGCGCTGACCTCATCCAGACCGAAAGGCGAAACATGCGACGTCTATTCACCTCCGAGTCGGTCACGGAAGGCCACCCGGACAAGATCGCCGATCAGATCAGTGATGGCATTCTCGATGCCTTGTTGACGCAGGATCCGCACAGTCGTGTGGCGGTGGAGACGTTGATCACCACCGGTCAGGTGCATGTTGCCGGTGAGGTGACGACGAAGGCGTATGCCGATATTCCGACGATCGTGCGGGAGACGATCCTGGGTATTGGTTACGACTCGTCGAAGAAGGGTTTCGACGGGGCGTCGTGTGGGGTGAGTGTCTCGATCGGTTCGCAGTCGCCGGACATCGCGCAGGGTGTGGACAACGCGTTCGAGTTGCGTACCGGGTCTTCGGAGAGCGCGTTGGACGCGCAGGGTGCCGGTGACCAGGGGATGATGTTCGGGTTCGCGTGTTCGGAGACGCCTGAGTTGATGCCGTTGCCGATCGCGTTGGCGCACCGGTTGGCGCGTCGGCTCGCCGCGGTGCGTAAGGACGGCACGGTGCCGTATCTGCGTCCGGACGGTAAGACGCAGGTGACGATCGAGTACGACGGTCTGCGGCCGGTGCGTCTGGACACGGTGGTGGTGTCCAGCCAGCACGCGGCGGACATCTCGTTGGAGTCGCTGCTGACGCCGGACGTGCGGGATCATGTGATCGCTCCGGAGTTGGAGAGTCTGGGTCTGGACACCGAGGGCTACCGGTTGCTGGTGAATCCGACCGGTCGGTTCGAGATCGGTGGTCCGATGGGTGACGCGGGTCTGACCGGGCGGAAGATCATTGTGGACACCTACGGTGGTTACGCCCGTCACGGTGGTGGGGCCTTCTCGGGTAAGGACCCGTCGAAGGTCGACCGGTCGGCGGCGTACGCGATGCGGTGGGTGGCCAAGAACGTGGTGGCCGCGGGTCTGGCGGAGCGGTGTGAGGTGCAGGTGGCGTACGCGATCGGTAAGGCGCACCCGGTGAGCCTGTTCGTGGAGACGTTCGGTACCGAGACGGTGCCGGTGGCCTCGATCGAGAAGGCGGTCACCGAGATCTTCGACCTGCGTCCGGCCGCCATCATCCGGGATCTGCACCTGCTGCGGCCGATCTACGCCCAGACCGCCGCCTACGGCCACTTCGGCCGCGAACTGCCCGAGCTGACCTGGGAGTCCACCGACCGCGCCGCCGACCTCAAGTCGGCGGTGTGAGGATGACCGAGGGCGACTTCAAGGTGGCGGATCTGTCGCTCGCCGAGTTCGGGCGTAAGGAGATCCGTCTCGCCGAGCATGAGATGCCCGGTCTGATGGCGATCCGGCGCGAGTTCGCCGACGCGCAGCCGCTCGCCGGAGCGCGGATCACCGGGTCGCTGCACATGACGATCCAGACCGCCGTGCTGATCGAGACCCTGGTGGCCCTCGGCGCGCAGGTCCGCTGGGCGTCGTGCAACATCTTCTCCACCCAGGACCACGCCGCCGCCGCGGTCGTGGTCGGTCCGGAGGGCACCGTCGACGCCCCGTCCGGTGTGCCGGTGTACGCGTGGAAGGGCGAGAGCCTGGAGGAGTACTGGTGGTGCACCGAGCAGGTGCTCGACTGGCCCGACGGGGACGGCCCGAACATGATCCTGGACGACGGTGGCGACGCCACGCTGCTCGTGCACAAGGGTGCCGAGTTCGAGAAGGCCGGGGCCGTGCCGCCGGTCGCCTCGGCTGACTCCGAGGAGTACGCGGTCATCCTGGGCCTGCTGCACCGCTCGGTGGCCGCGAGCGGTCAGCGGTGGACGCGGATCGCCGCCGGTATCAAGGGCGTCACCGAGGAGACCACCACCGGCGTGCACCGGCTCTACGAGATGCACCGCGCCGGCACGCTGCTCTTTCCGGCGATCAACGTCAACGACTCGGTGACCAAGAGCAAGTTCGACAACAAGTACGGCTGCCGCCACTCGCTGATCGACGGCATCAACCGGGCCACCGACACGCTCATCGGCGGCAAGATGGCCGTCGTACTCGGCTACGGCGACGTGGGCAAGGGCTGCGCCGAGTCGCTGCGCGGCCAGGGCGCCCGGGTCGTGGTGACCGAGGTCGACCCGATCTGCGCGCTCCAGGCGGCGATGGACGGCTACCAGGTCGCCACGTTGGACGACGTGGTCGCCACCGCCGACATCTTCATCACCGCCACCGGCTGCTACGACGTCATCACCAACGAGCACATGGCCCGGATGAAGCACCAGGCCATCGTCGGCAACATCGGCCACTTCGACAACGAGATCGACATGGCCGGTCTGGCCAAGCGCCCGGATGTCACCCGGGAGAACATCAAGCCGCAGGTCGACCTCTGGCGCTTCGACGACGGTCACGCGATCATCGTGCTGTCCGAGGGTCGCCTGCTGAACCTGGGCAACGCCACCGGCCACCCCAGCTTCGTCATGTCCAACTCGTTCGCCAACCAGACGATCGCCCAGATCGAGCTGTACACCAAGACCGACGAGTACCCGATCGGCGTGTACGTGCTGCCCAAGCACCTCGACGAGAAGGTCGCCCGGCTGCACCTGGACGCCCTCGGCGCCAAGCTGACCACGCTGTCCAAGGAACAGGCCGCCTACCTCGGCGTCGCCGTGGAAGGCCCGTTCAAGCCGGACCACTACCGCTACTGAGGAGCTGGCCCGTGCCCACCACGCTCGTCACCGGCTCCATCGCCACCGACCACCTCATGCGTTTCCCCGGTCGCTTCGCCGACCAGCTCATCGCCGAAGCCCTGGACCGGGTCTCCCTGTCATTCCTCGTCGATGATCTGATCATCCGTCGCGGTGGTGTGGCCGCCAACATCGCCTACGGCATGGCACTACTCGGCCAGCGTCCGGTGCTGGTCGGCGCGGCCGGCCCGGACTTCACCGACTACCGCTCGTGGTTGCAACGCCACGGTGTCGACTGCGGCTTCGTGCTGATCAGCGACACCGCGCACACCGCCCGATTCGTCTGCACCACCGACAGCGACAACTGCCAGATCGCCACCTTCTATCCCGGTGCCATGACCCAGGCGGCAACAATCGATCTGGCGACGGTCATCGGCACCGGGCCGGTCGACCTGGTCCTCGTGGGCCCGGACAATCCCGCCGCGATGCTCAGGCATGCAGACACCTGCCGACGGATGGGCCCGCCCTTCGCCGCCGACCCGTCTCAGCAGTTGGCGCACATGTCGGGATCCGACATAGCGGCGTTCATCACCGGAGCGCGGTACCTCTTCACGAACGAGTACGAGTACGAGCTGCTGCTCAGCAAGCTGGCCGTGTCGGGTGCCGTCCTGCTCGACATGGTCGACACGGTGGTGTGCACCCTGGCGGCCGACGGGGTCCGGCTCCGCACCCGCCATGGGCTCACGCAGGTGCCGGCCGTGCCGGTCTCCTCGGTCGTCGACCCCACCGGGGGCGGCGACGCCTTCCGTGCCGGCTTCCTCACCGGAGTCACCCGCGGACTACGGCTGGAGCTGGCCGCCGCCCTCGGCTGCCAGCTGGCGGCCTACGCGATCGCCGAGCACGGCACCCAGGAGTACCTGGTCGCGCCGGAGCGCCTGATCGCCGACCTCACCACACACTACGGTGCCGTGACGGCAGCAGCGGTGCGCTCAGCACTGGCACCGCAGGCGGACATGGCTCGTCCGGCACCCCTCGATCGGTAACGTCACGGCGCAGGACCGGTTCCGCTCCCCGTACGGCGGAACCGGTCCACCGGCGTGTCCGGTCTGCGCGACCCGCCCACCCGCACGGCGCTCCTGCCTGCGCACTCGCGCCGGCGACACCGGCGCGGGTCACTGCTCGCCGACGACACATCACATCGGCTGCACCGACAGCCGGCGGCGGCGCCCGTGAATCGGGCGCCGCCGCCGGCTAGGGGAAGGTGTTCAGCGGCCGTTGATCTTCCGCTGGACGAACTCGTAGACGGAGTCGCCGACCTTCGGCGCGTACTGCTCCGCGTTCTCGGTCGAGGCGCGGAAGTGGACTCCGCCCCACAACCTGCTCTGGCTGCAGTCCTGAGCCATGTCCGTCAGATTCTCCCAACGAAGAGTCATATCGCTCGCCGGAGTGATCCCCGGCTCGATCTTCGACGACCCCTTGTCGAGGGGAACGGTCATGACAAGCTGGTCGGTGCCGAGGAAGCGCCGCGCCGCCTGGGCGTAGGCCAGGCAGAACGAGGACGATCCGGACGGGTACTCGGTATGGTCCGCGGTCTGCAGATAGCTGCGCCATTCGTTTCCGGTGATGTCGTCGACAGTGCCTCTGCCCGGGCCACCCCACGCCGTCAGCTCCTTGTTCCCGTACAGGTAGCGGATAGCGGTGACCGGCCGGACGGCGTCGAACTTCCGCTTGAAGTACCAGGTGGCGACGGAGACGTCGAAGATGGCAAGGTCGACGGTGGTGACGTAGTGGACCGCCTTTTCGATGTCGAAGTTGCCCTGCTGGAAGGCGGCGGTGCCGGCGATGCGACCAAGGGAGTAGATCTTGTCGTTGAAGAACTCCGCCGTCATCTTCTGGCGATCGGTCAGGTTCGCCGACGCGCGGAGGACCTCGTCGGCCTGACGCTTGTACGCGAGTCGGTTCCGGTGGTTGCTCGCCACCGGCGGGACAACCCGGAACTCGGCCGGAGTGCGGTACGAGACCGGCTTCACCCGACCCCAGTGCGGGGTGACGAACTCCTGCGCTCGTCGGATCCCGTTCGAGTTCCGGATCAGCGGCTGCCAACGCGAGGGGTTGCGTAGCTTCGTCGACGTGTTCACCGGCTGGTATCCGGTGTAGTCGGCATAGGGCTGCAGGTTGTACTTGCGCCCGCCGGCGTCGCCGTCCCGGTTGGAGCCGTCGTCCTTCCGCGCCTCCAGCACGGCCTTGCTGGCACGGACGCCGATGTCGGCCGGACGGCTCACATCCTCGGCCGGGTCGTCCGGGTCAAGACCGACCGACTCCAGCATGGTCCGGAACTCGGACCGGAACTCGGGAAAGAGGGCGTTCAGTGAGGTGTAGGCGGCGTAGATCACGGCGATGTTGCGGTTGCGCGTCGTGGCCTCGCTACGCGGCTGCCGCCCAAGGTTGGAGTAGATGCCGACCGCGGTCGAATGGTAGGGCGCGATGGCGTCGAACCAGGCCACCTCCACCATGAGAATGTGGTCGGCCACCAGGGTGGCGTCGTCTCCCCCCGGCGTCACCGAACGGACCGCCTTCTGGAACCGGGGGTAGATCACCTCGGTGAGGGCGTTGCCGTTGTCGAAGTCGAACCCGGCCGCTTTCTGCTGCGACACGGCCGTCGTCGGGACGAGCGTCACCGCCAACACCACAGCGGCGGCGACCGCTCCCCACGAACGCAGATGCCAGCGCCAGGGGCGCTTCGGACCACTCAACCTTTTCTCCTTCCGTGCCGTCCTTCCGGTCTCGCCGGAGAAGGACGAACCTTACGGACAGCCGCTGTTGCGCTTCGTCGCCTCTAGCGGTTCTTCGTCGCGCAGAGAATGCCGTGCGCGACAAGAGCATCCGCCGGCATTTCGGCCGGTTCCTGGGAGACCGCCTTCGTGACCGTGAATCCGGCCTCCTCGAGCCACCGGGCGTAGGTGGACAGCTTCTGGGGCCCGCCCTGACCCATCGAACAGCCAAGGAAATAGGTCGGGAAGAAGTCCACCGCGCAGGAGCTCTTGATGTCTTCGGAGTAGACCGGTCCCAGGATGTTCACCTGTCCACCCGCGTTGAGCGCCTGGTAGGTGTTGCGAAGGATCTGCATGACCTGCGGCTTGTCGAACATGTCGAGGAAGTGTTTGATCAATACGACATCGAAGCCCTGCGGCACCTCAAGAAAGACGTCGCCGCCGATGAACGAGCAGTGCTCCTCGACCCCGTGTGCCGCGAAGTTCCGCAGGCACTCCGCCTCCTTCTCGGGCAGGTCGAACGTCGTCACCCGCAGATCGCGAGATCCCTTTGCTCGATAGGCCAGGATCGCCCCCAGACCGGTGTTGCCGGCAAGGTCCAACACTCGAGCGTCGGCCGCCATGTCGATGTTGTCGAAGAACCAGGGATCGATGTGGGCGGTAACGGCGTCCATCATCGCGCTCCACGACCGGCGGAGTTCCTCGTGCTCGGCCAGGGCGCCGTAAAGGTTGCCTCGGTACCCGTAGATCTTCTCGAGGCCGACCGGCGTGCCCCGGCGGACGCTCTCGGTCAGGTGGAAGGACTGCCGGAGCACGACCATCTTGACCATGTTCATGATGGCGAGCACCCGCTGCAGATCGTCGTCGGCGAGCGCGTCGAGTCCGGCGAGAGAGTAGTGTCCCGACTCCTCGTCGTACGCGACGAGATCGTCCTTCACCAGCAGCTGCATCAGTTGCTCGATCGCCTCTGGGGCGGCGTCCACCTCCTTGCCGAGTTCGTCGGCCGTCCCGCTGCCGATGAGGTGCAGGGCGTCGACGATTCCGAGTTCGAAACAGGCCAGCACGTTCATGAATCTCGCGGGGCCCACCAGATATTCACGGAATCGCTCAAGTGTCCGTTCTCCAGTCATGCCGCACCCTTCCTGTCAAACTCGGGCAGTACGCGCCGTCGGCCGCCCGGCCTGCCGCCGAATGTCGTTCTCACTGGGCAGGAGTGACGCCGAGAATCCGCCGCACCACCGCTGTCGCATCCACCGGCGACCTGTTTCCACGCCAGGCGACGTGCTGGTCGGGCCGGACCAGGACCAGATCCCGTTCCCAGCGCTGCCGCGCGCTGTCGTCGGTCACCACCGTGTGGTGCAGCGGCATGCCTTGGGCGCTCGCCGCATTGAGGAGCCCGTCGGCCCGGCCGTCTCCGGCGAAGTCGACGAGCGTGAAGCGCTGGCCGAGGTGGTCGAAGATGAGCTCACCGGTGTGCAGCCGAAGGCTGGGTGGACGACTTCCCGGCCAGGTCGTCGGCGTGTAGCGCCAGGGGCTCCACTCGGGCTCGACGGTGTTGTCCGAGCAGATGACGGGAGAATCGTCGTACCGGTATCCGAGCTCGATCCCCCGATACTCGTTCTCGCCCCGTTCCGCCTCCAGGAAGGACGCCACGGATTCCAGCGAGGCACCGGCACGCAGGAGCGTGCCGGCCTTGAGGTGCACACCCAGGTGCCGATGCGAGGTGTGCATGTTGCGCAGACCCACCGGGCGGCGCTCGGCCTCGTAGCTGTCGAGCAGGCCCGGACCGCCGTAGCCCTTCAGGACAGCGGCGAGTTTCCAGGCGACGTCGACCGCGTCCCCGATGCCGCTGTTCATCCCGTACCCACCGGTCGGGAACATCTGGTGTACGGCGTCACCGGCGAGTAACACCCGGGCGGACCGGTACTGATCCGCGAGCAGGAAGTTGGGACGCCATCGGGACGTCAACAGCACCTTGTCGATCGTCAGGTTCGTCTGCATCGTTTCGCGGAGAAATGCCGCCGGGTCGGCTGGTGGCGGATCGAACTCCGTGGGATCCGTGCCGTTGACGTGCACGGTCCAGGTGTCCACCTCGTCCTGGGAGATGATGACGTAGCGGAACGCGAAGTAATGCCAGAACGGCCCGTGCCGGTGCAGGGTGGACAAATCTGTGCTCTTGAAGTGCACCATGTAGGCGTTGGGAAGTTGCGGCACGTCGAACCCGGCGAGCCCGACACCCACTGCCTTGCGGACCTGACTCGACGCGCCGTCACAGCCGAGCACGTACCGCGATCGGATCACGCGGCGGCTGCCGGTCAACACGTTGACCAGATCGCTGCGCACCTCGTCGTCGTCCTGCACGAGTGAGTCGAGATACCAGCCACGACGAAGGTCGATCAAGGGGTGACTCAGACAGCGGTCACGTAGGACCGGTTCGAGGTTGATCTGAGAGATCCGCTGTCCCGGCTCGGCCGGCTGCGTACCGTCGTTTCGCTCGACGATCCGTCGCCGCTCCTCGGCGACGGATGGTATCGCCCACGTGGTGATGGGCTGTCCAGCAAGGCCGGTCGACCACACCACATCGGCCGGGTGTGCTGCCCCCACCCCGGCCGATCGAATGTCGTCGACAAGGTTCAGGTGTCGGAACAGCTCCATGCTGCGGGGATTGACGAAGTCAAGTTTCGGGTGGTTGCTGGTTTCGAAAGCGGCGTCGACGAGGACGCAGGACACGCCGTGGTGGGCGAGCGTGAGGGCCGCGACCATGCCCACAGGGCCCGCGCCCACCACGAGAACCGGTGCCGGATCCACAATTGCCTCCTGAGGTGTGGGAGCGGCCGTGCCGCTCCCACACACCGTCGGACCGTTCAGGTGCTCAGCCGGATCTCTGGTCTGGCGGGGTCGGATTCGGGACTACCCGGGGCGGAGTCCGAACTGGGCTGGCCGGCAGCTGCGTCGAGGCCGGTAAGGGCACGGACCTGAAGTTCGGCGAAGCCGGCGTCGTTGTGTTCGCGACTGCTGATCGTGCCCACGAAGCCCAGTAGGAAGGCGGCCGGAACTCCCAGCAGCGCGGGGTCGATGTTGAAGAGGTGGAAGTCCACGCCGGAGAGAAGTGCGACAGGGCTGCCCGACATGAGCGGTGAGAACAGGAACACCAGCGCGGTCGCCCCGAGCCCGCCGAAGACCGACCATCGCAGCCCTGCGGTGTTGAACCGCTTCCAGAACAGTGAGTAGACCACCGCCGGCAGGACGGCGGCACCGGCGAAGCTGATCGTTCCGGGAAGCAGCGCATGGATGTTGACCTGCAGCAACAGGGTGCCCACGACCGTGGCGGCGAGTCCGACGATCACCGTGTTGCGCCGGGCCGCTCGCAGTTCACCGGCCGGATCCGACGGGCGCATCGCGTAGACGTCCCGGGTCAACGAGGTCACCGCGCTGATCAGCAGTGCGGCGAGCATCCCCACCACGATGAGCAGGGCGGTCGCCGCGAGGAGCCCGACCAACCACGAGCCGCCGATGAAGTCGGCCAGGATTGGCAGCGTGGTGTCCCGGGTGGGCGGGATGAAGCCGATGTTCTGTCCGCCGATAAGCCCGACAGCGCCGAAGGCGAGCACGGCGACGCAGAGGTAGAAGCCGCCCACCAGCAGGCCTGCCCAGCCGGCGGACCGGCGTGCCTCGGGCCCGGAGGTAGCCGTGAAGTGACGCATGAACATGTACGGCAGTGCCGCGTGCCCGACGAACGCGACGAACAGCTTCGACAGGTGCCCGAGGGGTGTGCCGCCGAGGCTGAACTCGCGGCCTGGGCCCAGCAGGTCGTAACCGGCGGGATGGGGCGCCGCCTTGGCTTGCGCGTCGTCGAGCAGCTGCATCAGGTTGAACCGGTACTTCATCAGCACGCCGACGGTCAGCACCGCCACCACCGCGATGACCAGCAGGGCTTTCGCCACCATCACGCGCGTCGTGCCGAGCATGCCGCCCACGAGCACGATCACGGTGGCGATCACACCCATGCCGGCCACCATCACGGCGCGCCCGGTGCTCGAGTCGACCCCGAACAGCAGTCGAGCCACGATGCCGCCAGCCTCCATCATCACCATCGCGTACGTGACGAAGAGCAGGAGCGTCACGGTGATCGACGCCGCCCGGGCCGTCCGCTCCTTCGCGCGCAACGCGAACACGTCACCGATCGTCTGTCCGCCGATGTTGCGCAGCGGGCCTGCGAAGATCAGCAGGGCGATCAGCCAGGACATCGCGAACGCCGCCGAGAAGAGGAAGGCGTCGAAGCCGCCGAGCGCAATGTGCCCTGTCATCGTGAACAGCGTGGTGAACAGGATGAAGCCGGCGAACAGCGCCAGGGCGTTCTGCCCGGTGCCTATCCGACGACCCGCGAGGTAGAAGTCCGTCGGCGTGGTGTGGGTGCGACGCGCGGCAACCACCGTGGCGAGCAGTGCCACCGCGAGGACGGCGGAGATGGCGACTCCCACGGCGACCGCAGTTCCATTTGTCATCGAAGGTTCCCTTCGAATTCCGCGCGGATCTCGTCGGCGAGGGGGTCCAGCCGGGTCCGTGCGTACTTGAGATAAGCCACCGTGATCGCCAGTACGAGAGCGAAGGTGACGAGGACGAAGAGCAGCCCGACGTTGAACGACCCGACAATCGTTCGGCGGTAGAAGCCCGGCGCGTAGGCGCCGAGCAGGATGGCGAGGAACCACCATCCCGTGAACGCCACGCACGCACGCAGCGTGAATGTCTGTGCGTTGCGACGCAGGACCGTGAACTGAGCGCTGTCATGTACCGCGGAATAGCGATCGCTGTTCGACGGGGAGTTCCTTTTGGCCATGACACCTCCTCCTCGTGACGTGACGGCAGGTAGGCAGCATCTGCCATGTCGCCCCGTACGGGCATGCCCCATACACGGGATTCCGGATAGGGCCGGAAGATGGCGTGGGCCGCTGCACCTGATTCACGCGATGGTGCGATGTACGGCGACGGCCACGCCGCGTCAAGGTGGTGCACGTCCGGTGGGGGTGTGATCGCCGGACGTGCGGCAGAGCCGCCAGGACACGGCCCGTTCGAGGAGGTTGAGTGAGCACGACCCCAGCACCGACGGCCTGGACCTACGACGATTTCACGGCACCGGTGATCGATTCCGACCGCTGGGAGCTGCTCCGGGTACCAGGGCCCGACGGTGTGCTGCACACGTACCAGGACCGTAACGCCCGACTGCACTCCGGCGACGGCGGCTTCGAGATGAGCATCGTGCCATTCAGCCGCTTCCACGACACCAGCCCGATCCAGAACAACGCCAAACAGATGTACCGCTCCGTTCAGCGTTTTCTGGTGCCGACGCAGGGTGAGTTGCGGTTCGAGGTGAACATGGCGGTGCGCACGTACGGTCAGGTGCCCTACGACCTACTCGATGCATTCGGCACGGTAAATGTGTTCGACCTCGAGACCGGAGTCGTGTTCAACGTGGCGGCAACCAACGACACCATCTACGCCGTCGTCGAACGGCTGGCCCTGCCGGGGATCGTTCGATCGGACGAGCACTACGTCCATCGCGTGGTGCTGGATGTACCCACCGAGCCCGGGCGCGAGCACCACTACGCCATCACCTACCGTTCCGACAGTTCCGAGGCGGCCTGGTACGTCGACGGTAGGCGGGCCTACTGGGCGCGGATCCCGGTGCCGGTAGCGGGTTTCCACGCGGGAATGGCGCTCTTCTCAGCCCGTGATCTCGCCCGCTACTCACGGGCGGAGCGCGAGCACGGACAGGGAGCGACGGCGCGTTGGAGCGGTTGGACGATCGACGGTTGCGCTCCGACGGTCCGCTGAGCCGTTCGGAGCGCACGGTAGCCGGCGACGGCGACGGCGACGTCACACGAGCAGTTCTCCCCCGTCGATGCTGAGATTGACGCCGTTGACCGCGGGATTCTCCAACAGGAACATGACCGCGTCGGTGCAGTCCTGCATCGTCACGAGCCGCTTGGTCGGAGTGCGGGCCATGGTGGCCGCGCGGACGTCGGCCTTCGTGCGCCAGTACGGGGTGTCCACCACCAGACTGGGGTGCAGGGCGTTGAACCGGATCGGCGCCAGCTCCGTCACCAACGTCCGCACCAGCGCACTTATGCCTCCGTTGGCGGTCGTCACCGTCGTGGACCCGGGATAGGGCCGATGCATGGCCAGTCCGCCCAGCAGTACCGCCGCGGCGTCGGCGGGCATCCGGGACGAGAGGGCGTGCACGACGGTGGTGTAACCGATCAGCTTCATCGTCAGCGTACGGGCCGCGGCATCGGGCCGGTAGTCACGCACGGTGTTGTGATCCCGCTCGAGCGCTGTGATCACCAGCCGGTCGACCCGGTGCACGTCGGCCAGCGCGGCCGGGATCCACTCGGGCTCCGCCAGGTCCACCGCCAGCCCACGGGTGCGGCCGCCGATCTCACCCGCGACGCTCTTCGCGCGGTCGTCCGTTCGACCGGTGACGACCACGTCGCAGCCACGTTCGGCGAACGACGCGGCGACGTGCCGCCCGATCCCGGAAGTCCCACCGACGACCACGACGTGGACAGGCTCGGACACTGTTCCTCCCCATGGGGTTGCGCTTTGTGGGTCGGGCAGACCGTACCGAACCTCTGGCCCCGATTCGTCACGTGTTCACGGTGTCCCTGGTACGGCGAGGTGCCGGCGGGGGGCTCCACGAGCGGCGGACCCGACCGTGCTGAACCACGTGAATGGGCGATGCCCCGACCGGCTGTCAACCGTGAGGCTCAGCATTGCCATTACCCGCACCGTAGCGGCGGTATCTCCGCGGCGATTAGAGGCGCGATGTTCGCAGCACAGCACGTCAGGACGGTCCAGCGCTCCCCGGTCAACCGTTGGTGGGTCGTCGGCGGAATGGGCCTGGCGGTCTTTCTGGCCTCGCTCGACATGAGCATCGTCAACGTGGCGCTGCCGGCGGTCCGCGACGCGCTCGACGCGCCGACCGCCATCACGCAGTGGGTCGTGCTCGGGTACCTGCTCCCGCTGGTCGCGCTGGCGCTGCCGACCGGGCGTTGGCTGGACGACGTCGATCACCGAAGCGTGTTCATCTGGTCGAGCACGGGGTTTGCCATCGCCAGTCTCGCGGCGGGCCTCGCCCCGAAGATCGGCTGGCTCATCGCGGCCCGGATGGTTCAGGGACTGTTCGGTGCCGCGTTGATGGCATTGATTCCGGTGCTGATAACCACCTCTGTCGAGCCGGGCGTACGCGGCCGGGCGATGGGCGTGGTCGACACCCTCGGCATGCTCGGGCTGATCAGCGGGCCGGCGATCGGTGGCGTGATCGTGGCATCCGTGGGATGGCCCTGGATCTTCTACCTGAACGTGCCGGCATGCGTGGGCCTGGTGCTGCTCGCCCTCGTCCACGTCCCGCGCACCGGACGGCTTCGTCCGCCCGGGCGGGCCGCCGTGGTGGAGGCGGGATTCCTCGCCGGCTCCACGATCGCGATCATGCTGGCCCTGACCCTGGCCACCGGGAACCAGCCGCAGTGGCTGTTCCTGGGACTGGTGGCGGTGCCGCTGCTGCTGATCTGGCGTCGGCTGCCCGCCAGCGTCCCGGTGCGCACCCTGCTCACCTTGCCCGACATGCGGGCACCGCTGGCCGCTCTGGCCGCCACGGCGGTGGCCAGTGGACTGATCTTCTTCATCGTCCCGTTTCTTCTCGTCACGATCCTGGCGACGTCGGTCCCGCTCACCGGCATCACGATGCTGGCCTTTCCGTTGGGCGCCGCGGCCCTGGGTCCCCTCGCGGGACTGCTGGCGGACCGGTACGGCCCCCGGCGGACCACCCTGCTCGGCCTGGTCGTACTGACCAGTGGGCTGCTGTTGCTCCTGCCGGCCGGTCCGGCCTGGAGCGCCGGAGACGTCGCGTGGCGGCTGACCGTCGCCGGGGCCGGGATCGGCCTGTTCAACGCTCCGAACATGAGTGCGGCGATGTCGGCCTCGCCGAAGGCTCTCCTGGGTACGGCGGGTGCCGCGACGAGCGTCGCCCGGCAGGGTGGCTTCGCCCTAGGCCCGGCCGTGGCAACCCTGGTGTGGGGTCTGTCCGGGTACGGAGCAGGCGGGATCCGCTACGCCTTTCTGGTGGCCTCGGTCGTCGTGGTGCTCGGCGCGCTCCCGGTCGCTCGCGAGTTCTGGCGAAACCGGCGGGCGCCCGGTCGGCTCACGATGTTCGTCCGGGCCGGCTCCTCGATCCGGCGGCGGAACCGGCCCGCCGAGGTGGACACCACAGTCGATTCGGAGCAGCAATGACGGGGGAACTTCGCGGCCGGGACGCGGAGCTGCGGCAGGTCTACCGGTTCTTGCGGACCGCGGAGGTTGGCACCGCGGCCGTGCTGCACGTCGAGGGCGGGTGGGGCAGCGGCCGTACCCGTCTGCTGCGTGCGGCGGCGGACGCAGCCGCCGCCTCCGGGTTCCACGTCGTCGCCGACTGGTCCGCGGCGACGGAACCGAGCATTCTTCAGACCGTGTCGGCGTCTGCCGGGCCGGTCCTGGTGGCCCTGGACGACCTGCACCAGGCGGATCCGACGACCGTCCGCAATCTTCGCACCGCACTGTGGCGGCTGCGAGACCGGCCGATCGCCTGGGCGCTCAGCCGCCGGCGCCGGGCAGGCGGTGCCGCAGTAGAACAGCTCTTCGGCGAGACCTGTCCGGCGGCCGACCTGATCGATCTTCAGCCGCTACCCACCAAGGTCGTCGCGTTGCTGCTGGCGGATCACACAAACAGTCCCCTGGCGGGCCGACCCGCTCTGCTGCGGGCGATCGGCGGCAACCCGTTGATGGCCGTCGAACTGGCCCTCGGTACGCCCGCAGCGGCGCCGGACCAGAGCCCCGGGGAGCCACCGGCCCGGGTCCAGGCCTGCGTCCGCAGGTGTATGGCGGATCTCGGCGTCCACTGTCGCCAGCTCGTCGAGGTGGGGGCGGTGCTCGGTATCCGTTTCCTGCCGGGCGACGTGGCGAAGTTGCTCCGTCGGCCAGTGGCGGAGCTGCTCGCGCCGGCGCAGGAGGCGATCGCCGCGGACGTCCTGATCTGCGACGGCGACTGGCTGTCCTTCCGGCAGCCGTTGTTCTGGCAGTGCGTGCGCGCCTCGCTGCCCGCCGCCGCACGGGTCGCCGTGGAACATCAAGCCGCCGTCGAGCGTCTCGACCTCGCCGTCGACGTCGTCGACGAGGGCACCGAGCGCAAGGACCTCCCGCCCAGTGTCCCTTCTCCGCCGCTCCGCGTCGGACGCCCCGAACCAACCGCTGGGCCGTCCGGGTGGGAGGATCTCAGTGACATCGAACGGATGGTTGCGAGTCTGGTCAGCCAAGGGCTGACCAACCAGCAGATCGCCAGCCTCGTGTTCCGCTCGCCGCACACGGTGAACTACCACCTTCGCCGCATCTTCCGCAAGCTGGACATCCGTTCACGGGTCGAACTGGCCCGGCTGACCCTGCTGCACTACTCGGCTTCCGAAGCGGACGAGGGCGCGCTCGACGTGGCCGGTTGAGTCTGCAACCACATGGTCGTTTCGGCCGTGGAGAGCGGCACCGCACACCGACGTGCGGCGTAGCGCAGGGCCATGACGTGATCCTCGAGGCTGAAATCGGCCAGCGCGTCGGCCACCAGGAACGGCTGGATGTCGCGGGTGAACGCCTCGCAGACCGTCATCAGGCACCCCACGTGGGCGTAGACGCCGCAGATGATGAGCTGGTCACGCCCGCTCCGTCGCAGCCGCTCCTCCAGATCGCTGCGGTAGAACGCGCTGTAGCGCCACTTGGTCAGCACCGTCTCGCCCGGCTGCGGGGCGATCTCCGCGGCGATGCCACGGTCGGTCTCCGCCACGCTCATCCCGGGGCCCCACAGGTCGTACAGCAGTCCCCGCTCCTCACGGGTCATACCGCCGGGCTGCGCTGTGTACATCACCGGCACTTCCGCCCGGCGGGCCGCGGTGAGCAGTATCCGCGTGTTGGTCATCAGTTCGTTGAACGGGGACCGCCCGCGGGTGAAGGGCCGCAGGAAGTATCGCTGCATGTCGTGTACCAGCACCGCCGCCCGGTCCGGACGGGGACGCCAGGGCAAGGTGGCCGGTGGCACGTCGGCAGCGTCCGGCATACGGTACGGCGGGATCGTCTTCATCGCCATCACGGGGCTCCAGTTCGGCAGGAATGCGTTCTTGCGGGAAAACCACCTCAACTGCGCAGCGCGGCACCGCCATCGACGTACAGGTCCTGCATCGTGATGTGCCCGGCCTGGTCGGACACGAGGAAGGCGACCGCTTCGGCCACATCTTCGGGCTGAGCCAGCTTCCCCAGCGGAATACCGACGCGGTACGCGGCCAGCGAGCCCGCCACCGCGAACTCCGGATCGGCGCCGCTGCCGAGCATCGCGCGCAGCATCGGGGTGTCGGTGGAGCCCGGCGAGACGATGTTGCACCGGATGCCGTAGTCGGCCAACTCCAGCCCCAGGCACCGAGTGAACTGAGCAGAGGCCGCCTTGGACGCGGCATAGGCCGCCATGTCCACGCGGGGCACCCCGGCCGCGTTGGACGCCACCGTCACGATGGCGCCGTGGCGGCGAAGAATCATGCGAGGCGCGACCGCGCGGCACACGTTGAAGACGCCGCCGACATTGACGGACAGCACCTCGCGCCAGTGTCGGTCCGGGAAATCAACCACCCTGCCGGTGCGCAGGACACCGGCGGCATTGACGACGATACCGATCGGACCCTGCTCGTCCTCGACCCGCCGGACGAGCGCCTCCACCGCCGCGCTGTCCTGGACGTCGAGCGAGTGGCCACGGACCGACAGGTTCTCGGCTTCGATCTTGGTCACGGCATCGTCGAGTTGATCGCCGTTGCGGTCGACCGCGCACACATGTGCCCCCGCACGCGCCAGCGTCAACGCCACCGCCGCACCGATACCCTGCGCCGCACCCGTCACCAACGCGACCTTCGATTCAATTCCGGACAGCTCCATTGGGTTCTCCCACTCGTGCGGTCAGCCTGCGCCATCGACGGTGCCGGCCGGTGCGGTGGCGGCGCGGTCGGCGTCGTATCCGAAGAGCCACTGTTGCCGGTCCAGTTCCGAGGAGGTGCGGGAGCCCACGTCCCGCAACTGCTGCGCGGTCCCGTTGGTCAGATGAAGGGTGCCGGCGTTGGCGCGCGACTCCTGTTGAATCCGGTTGGTCCGGGGAAGACGAACCTGCTCGTACCGCCGCAGCGCCGCAGGCAGCCCGTCGCGGCGTACCATCTCGAGGCACCGAGCGAGCACGGCGGCGTCCTCGATCGCCTGGTTCGCGCCCTGAGCCTGGAACGGCAGCATCGGATGGGCCGCGTCACCGATCAGGACGACTCTTCCGCGCACCAGCTGGCGGAGGCTTTCCCGATCATGCAGAGCCCACCTGCTCACCGCGTCCGCCGCGTCGAACAGCCGGGTGACGTCCCCGTGCCAGCCCCGGTACCGGGACGCCAGCTCCCCTGCGGTGCCCCGCAGGGTCCACGACTCCTCCCGCCAGTCAGCCGCCGGGACGGTCGCACCGAAACTCACCTGCCGACCCGAGGACACCGGATAACACACACAGTGCTGGTCCGGGCCGAACCACAGCCGTACCGCCGGCTCCGCGGCCAGGTGTGGCACCCGTTCGGCCGGCACCAGGCCGCGGTAGATGGTCTGCCCGGAGTACCTCGGCCGGTCGAGGGCCAGGTGCTCCCGGATGATCGAATGGATGCCGTCGGCACCCACCACGAGGTCGGCCGTGACGCTCTCGGCGTCACTGAAGTGAAGCTGCGCCTTGTCGGCGGTCTGCGTCACGCCGACACAGCGGGCGTCGAGGCGTACCTGTTCGGGTGGTGACAGCCCGAGCAGGCAGGCATGCAGGTCGGCCCGGTGCAGCGTGTAGTACGGCGCCCCGAACCGGTCCTGACAGGACTCGCCGAGCGGCGTACGTCGCAGCAACTCGCCGTCGTTCCAACGACGCATCACGATCGCCTGCGGCTGCACCGCGACGGCCCTGAGCTGCTCCACCAGCCCCAGCCGGTGCAACAGCCGGGTGGCGTTGGGTGCCAGCTGCACTCCGGCCCCGACCTCGAACAGCCTGGGTGCCTGCTCGTAGACCACGACATCGACGCCGGAACGGCGGAGGGCGGCGGCGAGCGTGAGGCCGGCGATACCAGCCCCCACGATGGCCACGTTCATCTGCGGCATGTCGGCCCCATCCGGACGGTCAGTAGTAGAGAAGCGCCTTGTCCCAGTCTTCGTCGGGGCCGAACAAGCTGCGTGGTTTGACCACGTCGGGCATCGACGTCAGCACGGTGGCTGGCACCAGGCTGCCCGGCGGTAGTCCGACGACCTCGGCGTCGACACCGATCACGGACCGCACAGATGCGGCCAGCTCCGCGCAGGCAGCCTGCTGGTGCTCCTCCGCCACCTCGATCTCGATACGCAGGCGATCCGGTTCCACCCGGGCCCGCCAGAACAGCACACCGTACGAGTCGGGAAGGACGAAGACCAGTTCCTCGAGCTGGTGCTGGGCGATCGTCGTCGACCCGACCCGGTAACCGAAGGCCGCCCGCCCGAACACCCTGACGGTGGGGAGGTCCCAGCCACACGCGCAGTCACGGTAGGACACCGACACGTCGTCCTCCAGGTTGTAACGCAGCAGCGGCATGGCCTCGCGGAACAACGGCGTGACCACGAGTTGCCCGTCACCCTCGCTCTTGACGGTGCCGGTCTTCGGGTCGTACACCTCGAACAACGCTCGGTCTGCCCACAGGTGCAGTCGGCCGTCCGGGCACTCGCCGGCCAGGCTGCCGGTCTCGGTCGATCCGTACTCCTCGATCACCGGCACTCCCCAGATCCTGCTGATGCGGTGCCGACGGACGGCGGTGAGCGGCTCGCCACCGGTGAAGAGCGCGCGGAGCGCGGGAAAATCGACGCCCGGCCGGTGCCCGGCAGCGGCAGCCGCAGCGGCCCAGAGCAGGTACTCCGTGGCCACCGCCCACGTCAACGTCACGCCCAGGTCGTGCAGGACCCGGACCACGCGGGCGTACGGCATCGCCAGCGAACGGTTGTCACCGGGCACGACGGTGGCGCCCCGCAACCGTCCGGCGGCGTGCGCGAGGTGCCCCGTCAGCATGAGGGCGTAAGGCGTACGGACCAGGAAGACGTCGCGCTCGGAAAGGCCGATCCACTTCCGGGCGAACCGTTCTGCCAGGTCGACCCAGTCCTCCGGCGTGTAATAGGACGGCGTCGGCTGGCCCGCGGTACCACTTGACTCGTGGTAGGTCGCCAACCGTTCCTTCGGGACGGCCAACATCCCCCACGGGTAGTTCTCCCGTAGATCCTGCTTGGTGGTCAACGGCAGCGAGGCGAGGTCCGAGATGCTTGTCGGCAGGTTGGCCGGGTCCAGCCGGGACCGGTAGAACGGCGAGTTGGCGGCCCAGGAGACGGTCTGGGGCAGTTGCTTCTCCTGCAGGCGCCGCACGTCCTCGAGGCCCTCCCACTGGCCTAGCTGAGGCAGGCGGGAATCGGGATTCACGGAGTCTCCTCTCCTAGCAGTCGGTGGGCGTTGTCCCAGGCGATCCGCCGCCACAGCTCGGGCGGCAGCCGTAGGGATTCGAACTTGGCCAGTTCCACGGCGGGATGCTGTAGCGGGTATTCCGAGCCGAAGACGACCCGCTCGGCGCCCAAGCGGCGCAGCGCCGCCTCGGCCACGCACGTGTAGCCACCGGACGTCTCGAGGAAGATGTTGGGCACATCCTCGATCAGGGTGAGCGCGTAGAGATCGATGTTGCCGATGCCGCTGTGACCGAGTACGAAACACACGTCGGGAAAGCGGCGTGCCAGAGTGACCAGTTCCGCCACGCCCGCGCCCGGTCTGGCGAGGCAGACCACGTACACGCTGTGGTTGACCGAGGCCGCCACGTCGACCAGGGCGACGACCCGTGGATCGTCCAGGCCGACCCCGTGCACCGCGGGCGATATCTCCAGGCCACGGAAGTCCGCAGCCGCAGCACGGTACGTATCCGGCGTTCGATGCGGGTTCGCGAAGAAGAACGGTACGAGACGCCCGTCGGTGCCCGTGCAGGCGTCCAGTACCGCGTCGTTGTCCGCGTCCGTCTCGACGTGTCCGGCGAGAATGAGCTGGCGCGACAACCTGTCGAGATCGATGACCCCGCCGGCGCAGACCACCGCCCGATCCAGCCCACACCCGTCCAGCGTCTCCAGCATCCGCTCCCGGGCACCGGGGCGCGGAGCAAGGCGTACGTGGAAGTCCAGGATGCGTTGCCTGGTCATCGCGGGCCGCTCACTTCTCGATGCAGAACTCGTCGATCGGGTAACCGACGTGTCGCTGTTCCACCGGCAGGTAGCCGAGCAGCTTCGTACCCGCCGTCAGCTCCGTGACGTTGAGTACGGCACCGCCCGGGCCGAGCACCCGGACGTGCCAGTCGTCCTGGACGATCAGGTTCACCTGAACGCCGGACGCGGACACCGCGTCGATCGCCAGCATCGGCCGCCTCTCGATCTTGACGCGACCGACCGTGATGGCGCGTACCCGCCCCGCCGAATCAACCGCCATCACCTTGCCGCCGGCCTCGAGTTCACTGAGGTACCTGGTGCGGCCCTGCTCCGAGAGGGTGTACGAATGCAGCGCTCCAGCGTTGACGCGGAACGGTCGGGTGGGCATGTAGGGCAGCGGATGGGTCTCGCTGCAGCACAGGATCATGCCGTGGGAGTACGAGCCGACGACGATGCCCTCGTCGGGACGGAACTGTGAGCAGGTGTCCACGCAGACCCGGTCGCCCAGACCAGCACGCCGAAGTCCGACGACCTCCAGCTCGGACAGCGTGAGGTCTTCGGCACCGCCCGCAGCCGCGGCGCTCAGGCTGGTGGCCTCACCGACACGGGTGGGCGCGAGCATCACGCCGTCGGAGCCGTGTTCGAGCACGCCGAAGACGATCTGCGCCTCCTCGACGTCGGCGACCTGGGTGATGATCGAGCCCTTGGCGCCGGCGGCAGCGGCGAGCACGATCTCCAACGGGATCTTCGTGGGATCGCGGAAGGACAGGACGCTCCATCGATCGAAGCGTGCCGACCGGCACGCATCATCGAGACTGGCAGCATCGACGATCTCTACGAACCGGCCGAACTCCAGGTCGGGATGGCGCTGGGCCAGCTCGGCCGGGTTCCCGTGCCGGGCCGGGTCCACGACCACGAGGTCGATGTCGTCGAGCTTCTCCGGCAGTGCGTCGGTGTGTGGGATCAGCACCCGCTTGACGGTCGGGGGAATCGCCGCAAGATCGGCCGGGTCCGCCGCCACGATGGCGTCCACCCGCTGGTGGATGCCCTCCTCGATGATCGCTTCCTTGGCTCCGTCCGCCTTGCGGATGTCTAGCCAGCACAGCTTCACTGATCGTCTCCCTAGCAGTCAGTTGGTCAGGGACAGCCGCTTCTCGAGCGTCTCGGGGCCCGGCGGATACCACGCACCGTGGACGAGTCGCGCGATCGCAGCAGCCATTTGCCGGGGTTGTCCGGCCTGGAACACATTGCGACCAACGGCCACGCCGGCGGCTCCACCACGAAGCGCGTCGGAGACGTAGGCCAACAGGTCGCTCTCCTTCTGCGGCGGCCCACCGGCCACGATCACCGGCACCGGGCAGCTCGCCACCACCTCGGCCATCTGCTCGGGTGAGCCGGCGTAGTCCGTCTTCACGACGTCCGCGCCGAGGTCGGCAGCCAGCGAGGCGGCGTGCGCGACCAGCTCCGGTGCCCGTGAGTCGCCGATCTTCGGACCTCGGGCGTACACCATGGCGAGCAGTGGGAGGTTCCATCGATCACATGCGTCCGAGACGGCGGCCAGGTCCGCGATCTGACGTGCCTCCTGGTCGGACCCGAGATTGACGTGGACGCTGACCGCGTCGGCTCCCATTCGCAGTGCCTCGTCGACCTCGGCGACGAGGTACTTCGCGTTCGGATCGGGAGCGTGTCGCGTGCTCGCGCTCAAGTGCACGATCAGCGACATGTCGGTGAAGTGAGCGTGGTCGACGTGGCGGAGAACGCCCTTGTGCAGGACCACGGCGTCGGTGCCGGTGCCCGCCAGTTCACCCACGAGGGAATTCAGACCGCCACAACCGAGTGGCCCGTCGGTGACGGAGTGGTCGAGTGGGACTACGAGCAGACGTCCGTCGCCCTGCCGGAAAAGGCGCCGCACACGGAGGCCACGGGCGAACGAGACGTGGGGTGGGGCCATTGTTTCCTGCCTTTCAGGCCGGGGTCGGGTGGCCGGCGGTCGACAAAGCGCCGTTGGCGCTGGATGAGTCCCCCTCGGATCGGTCAAGGCGAAACTCGCGGTGCAGCACGTCCACGGTGTCGACCGTGCGCTCCTGAGGCACGATGACCGACAGCCGGGACTGGGAAGTGGAAATCCAACTGGTCGGGATCCCGGCAGTGGCCAGGGCGGCCATGAGCCGGGCGGAATACTCCGGGCGGCTGAGCAACCCCACGCCGATCACCGACACCTTGCCGACGTTCTCGTCGAAATGCACGCCGCCGTTGTGCGAGACCGCGATTTCGTGTAGGACGGCTCGGACCCGGTCGGATTCGCTGCGACGAATGGTGAAACCCATCCGGAACTCTTTTTCGTACGGCCCGGATCTGGCTACCAGGTCGACCACTGTCCCCTGCGCCGCCAGTGCGGCGAACACGGCGGGGGCGAGGTCGCCATGACCGTCCCGACAGTGCACGAGCACCCGCGCGACGTCCTCGTCGTGTGTCACCGCCACAACCGCCTGCCGGGTCTCCAGCGGCTGACTCTCCTGAAGCTCGCTGATAATCGTTCCGGGACCTTCCGACAGTGCGTTACGGATGCACACCTCAACTCCCTCCATAGCCGCCAGCTCGACACATCGGGTGTGCAGAATCCGTGCGCCCGCGAACGCCATTTCCGCCATAACGGTGGGATGGATCCAGGGCAGACGCCGAGCAGCCGGAATGACACGAGGATCGGCGGAGAACACTCCGTCGACATCTGTGTATATCTCGCAGTTCGCCAGTAGGCGCGCCGCCATGGCCACTGCGGTCGTGTCGGATCCACCACGTCCGAGCGTGGTTACGTCTCCGTGCGGGCTGACCCCCTGGAACCCGGTGACGACCGCGATCTTGCCTGAGCTCAACACCGACCGCACTGATGACGTCGCGATCCTGGCGATAAGCGCGTCGCCGTGCCGGTCGGTCGTGAGCAGGCCAGCCTGATGCGCCGTCAGCGAGGTCGCCGGCGTGCCGAGCCTGTTGAGGGCGAGAGCCATCAGCGCTGCCGACTCGGACTCCCCGACGGCCAGTAACTGGTCCAGTTCCCGAGACGGACCGACCGGACCGACATCCGCCGCGAGCCGCAGCAGATCGTCTGTCCGGCCACCACGGGCTGAGACGACCACGACCACCGACCGCCCTCGTCGCCACTCCCGGCTTATCCGCAAGGCAGCGCGATGAACGCGGTCGAGTGTCTCCAGAGAGGTCCCGCCATATTTCTGAACAAGAACGTCCACGCACCATCACCGCCTCAAAATTGTGAGCGATTGGACCTAACATTAATCGGCCGATGCTGCTCTGGGCACTACCCACCCAAGTGGTGTCCGGCCATGCAGGTGTTCGCGCCACGTCGGCTCGGATCACACACCCGGCCATGACATGACCACGACACACGGACACCCACGAACGAGTACCGGAACCTCCGACGCATTAGGCACGGACGATGGCGCGTTCACGCCAGATCGCGTTCGCCGGCGCCGGTTGAGCGTTGCTTGCTCAAGTAGTTGTTTCTGGTGACGCATCGCCGCAGAATCTAAAGGTCCACCGGGTTCGCCCGACCACCTGACAGCTCGAAGGTCCGGCAAAGATAAAGTGCCATTCGACTACGAGTTCGATGGCTGGAAAAGATCCTTCAGCAAGGTTGCCGTGAAGCAGGCGACACGCATTCAAGGAATGACCGGAGTGCGGGTTGCCGTAGCGACCGCTGTCGCCTGGGAGGCATTGCCATGTCCAGCAGACAACTTTCGGTCAAAGGACGGTCTCGAACGGCCGTAGCCCTCGCGGCGCGGGCGCCGTCACGATGGTTGGGTGAACTCCTGCCCGGCGAACCGGAGCCTGGACGGCTGCTGAGGTTCGCCCTGGTCAACGCCTGCACCGTGACCGCACTGCTCCTCGGCGCGAGCGCCATCCTGTTGGCCACGAACGGCGAGTTGCGCTGGGCCAGCCTCTGCCTTCTCGGCTGCTTCACCCTCGACGGTATCGACGGAGCTCTCGCACGAAGGTTCGCCGTCACGAGTCCGTTCGGGGCACAGATGGATTCGCTGGCGGATCTGTGCGGGTTCGGGCTGGCCACACCGCTACTGGCCTACCACTGGCTCAGCGGTGCCGCTCCGCTCTACGTGGTGGCGGCCGCGTGCGCAGGGCTGGCCGTCTGCGCGATGATCCGGCTCGCCCGGTTCAACGTGCTGCCCAAGGACGGGCGCTACTTCACCGGGCTTCCGGCGGCGATGCCCGCCGTCATCCTCGCCGTCACCATCCAGTTGGGCATCGAACCGACCGCCGGCCATGTCGGGCTGACCGGGGCGCTGGCTGTCCTGATGGTCACCACCCTGCCGTACTCCAAGTTCGGGCCGCTCGTCGCACTACCCCGGTGGGTTTGGCCGCTCCCGCTGGCCGCGCTGATGGCCGGGCCGAGGATCGGCTTCGGACTCGCGGCCGCCACATACCTGTCGTCGGGACCGGCCCTGGGCCTGGTGCGACGTGTACGCCGACCCGCACCCGCCGTCGTCACCGAATCCCTGCCGGGCCCACCCGACGCGGCGCAGACAGCACCGTCCGGGTTGGTCGGGTCCGCCTCGACACGCCACATCCGGATCGCGATCGTCGGGGCCGGTTTCGCGGGACTGGGCATGGCGATGCGGCTCACCCAGATGGGTATCGACGATTTCCTCGTGCTCGAGCGGGCCGACGATGTCGGTGGGACCTGGCGTGACAACGTCTACCCCGGCGCGGCCAGCGACGTACCGTCCAACCTGTACTCCTACTCGTTCGCACCTGATCCCGACTGGACTAGTACCTTCCCCTCACAGCCCGAGATTCAGCGATACCTCCGCCGGTGTGCGAACGATTTCGGCCTCGAGGCAAAGCTCCGGTTCCGTCACGAACTCATGTCCGCCGAATGGCAGGACGAAGCCAACCGGTGGTGCATCGACACCTCACAGGGAAAGATCACCGCCGACGTCCTCATCGTGGCCACGGGTCCACTCAGCAGGCCTGCCACGCCGCGTATCCCCGGCCTGGACGAGTTCGCCGGCACGACCTTCCACACGGCGACCTGGGATCCCACCTTCGACCTGAGCGGGAAACGCGTGGCGGTGATCGGCACCGGCGCCTCCGCAGTACAGTTCATCCCGGAGATCCAACCCGCGGTCTCCCAGTTGTACGTCTTCCAACGCACTCCTCCGTGGGTGATCCCCCGCTGGAATCGGAAGAAGACGGGCCTGGAGAAGAAGCTCTACCGGAAGTTCCCCCAGACGCAACGAATCGCAAGGACGGCTGTCTATCTGTGGCGCGAGTCCTTCATCCTCGGCCTCCGGTTCGACCAGCACATGCTCAGGCCCGCGGAGTGGTTGGGGCGGCGCCACCTGCACCGGCAGGTGAGCGACCCGGAGCTGCGCGCGGCGCTCACGCCCGATCATCGGTTCGGTTGCAAACGGGTCGTGCTCTCCAGCACGTTCTATCCCGCCGTCACACGGGCCAACACCGAACTTGTGCGAAGCGCGATCCAGCAGCTGCGCCGCAACTCGATCGTCACGGTGGACGGCACTGAACGGGTCGTCGACACGATCATCTTCGGCACCGGCTTCGAGCCCGCCAACATGCCCATAGCCCGTCGTCTACGCGGCAGGGACGGCCGCCTGCTCGCCGATGCGTGGCGCCAAGGTGCCCAGGCTTACCTGGGCACCGCCATCACGGGCTACCCGAACCTCTTCATGCTCCTCGGACCCAACACCGTTTCCGGACAGAACTCGTCGCTGCTGACGATGGAGGCCCAGGTCGACTATGCGATCAACGCCGTGCGCTTCATGGAGCAGGTCGGCGTCGCGGTGGTGGAGGTACGGCCGGAAGCCCAGGCGTCATTCGTGTCGGAGGTGCAGAGCAAGATGACCGGTACGGTGTGGGCGTCTGGTTGCCGGAGCTGGTATCTCGATGACAACGGCCGCAACACGACACTCTGGCCAAGCATGACCCGTTCCTTCCGCCAACGGACACGTCGCTTCGACCACGAGAACTACGTCCTGCAGTCGTATCCGTCACCATAGTGAGCGGGCTGCACCGCCGCTCACGATTCCCATTGGCGAGTCCGTCGAGCGAGTTATTTCGGTCGACGATCAGCCATCGGAACACGAGCCCCGTTGATTCGTCAAGTCGATCACCGGTGCCCCCGTTCGGGTAGTGGTCATTAGCGGAAGCAGGTAGTAGATCGGTCCATTTCGTGGTCGATATCTTTATCGTGCACGAGCCGGTTTCGATCCAACGGTTCATCCGGCTCACGCAAATTCGGCTCTTGAGCGCCCGGAATCGAACTATGTCGACACCGCGACCTCCACACGGTCTGCCCCACACGAACAGGACGGCTCGACGTGGCTACTGACTACGGTCTCTTCGTTCGCGAGTTCCTGAGAAATCCGGCCCGTACCGCGTCGATCATCCCCAGTGCGGCCGCAGTCGGCAGACGCATGGCCGCCGCCGTACCCGAGGTGGACGATCCCGTCGTCGTCGAGTTGGGGCCGGGGACCGGCTCTTTCACCGCCGAGATCCAACGGCGGCTCGCAGCACGTGGCCGGCACCTGGCCGTGGAACTCAACGACCGGTTCGCCACCCAGTTGCAAGGCCGGTTTCCCTCGGTGGACGTGGCTGTCGGCGATGCGGCGCAGCTCCGCCGTCTCCTCGACGAACGTCAGGTGCGCTTCGCCGACGCCGTCATCAGCGGCCTGCCCTACGCGCTGTTCTCCGCGAGTGAGCTGGATCGGATGATGAGCGCCGTCCGGGAGAGCCTGGCACCGAACGGAACGTTCGCGGCATTCGCCTACGTTCACGCGGTCTGGACGCCGCCGGCCCGCCGCTTCTACCGCCTGCTACGGGGCAGCTTCCGACAGGTGGACGTCAGCAAGGCGGTCTGGCACAACATGCCGCCCGCCTTCGTCTACACAGCCCGTCACGCTCTCGCCCACCTTCCCCAGCAGCGAGGCGACGATCGGTCAGAGCGTGCGATGGAAACGTTGACCCACCCGTGGCGGTAGCCTGCGTCACCTGGATCTGGCCGCCACAACAGCCGAGCGAGCCAGTGACGTCGTCAGCGCGAAACGTCCACCCTTGCGGACTCACGCGCGTTGCCGGCCCGGTCGGGCGATGACCGCCACCGGTCTCCCCTGACAGGTCGACCGCGCGTCAACTCGTCAGCGGCACCGGCACCGGCACCAGCGCACCGAGGAACTCGCTGAGGATCTGCGGTCCGTGCTGGGTCAGCACCGACTCGGGATGAAACTGCACGGACCGGAAGTGCGGGCCGCGCAGCGCGTGCACCTGCCCGGACGAGCCGTCCCGACTGACCTGGACGCGCTGCCTGAGACCGGCGTGGAAGACCTGGTCCTGCTCGCATCGGGCGCTGTAGGTGTTGTAGAACGCCACCCGCTCGGGCCGACCGAACAAGTCGATCACACGCTGGACGCCCTGGTTCGGCACCGGCAGCCGGACGATCTCGAGGCCGAGTTCCGCAGCGAGCACCTGGTGCCCGAGACAGATGGAGAGGAAGGGCTTGCTGCCGATGAGCAGTTCCCGGGTGAGCGCGCGTAGCGCGCCGATTCGACGATCGTCGGTGTCACGCGGATCCCCGGGACCGGGGCCGACCACGATGATCTCGAAGGCCTCCGTGCTCACAGGCTCGTCGTACCGGGCGATCCTGGTGTGCAGGCCGAGGGCCCGGAGTTGGTGGCCGAGCATGGCGGTGAACCTGTCCTCGCCGTCCACGACCAACACGCGCCGCCCCTGCAGCGCCGGGTCCGGTGCGATGCGATATGCGCCGTCGAGCCAAAAGGTGGACAGCGTGCTGTTGCGGGCCTGTAATGACTGACGAACGCGCGGATCGGCGGACAACGGCGGGCGAGACCGCGTCACGGACCGGACGACCGGATCAGGTGTCCCAGGTGTCAGGCCGAACGCCCTGAGCATTCCCGCCACCTTGGTTCGGGTCTCGGCCACCTCCGAGTCGGGATCCGAATCCCGGACCAGTGTGGCACCGACGCCCAGCCGAAGCCGGCCGCCTGCGTCGATCTCCGCGGTCCGGATCATGATCGCCGAGTCAAGGGTTCGCTGGCCCAGGCCATCCCGACCGATCAGCGCGAGGAACCCGCCGTAGTATCCGCGTCCGGTCGTCTCGTGGCGGCTGATGACGCGGAACGCGTTCTCGAGTGGGCTACCGGTGACGGTGGGAGCCAACAAGGTTGTTCGCAGCACCTCGCGCACGTCGAGGTCGCTGGGACCTTGCAGAAGGTATTCGGTGTGGGTCAGGCTCGCCATCTCCTTGAGGAACGGACCCCGGGCGCGGCCACCCGACGGGCAGATGCGTGCCATCATCTTCAGCTCTTCGTCGACCACCATGTAGAGCTCATTCGACTCCTTGGGGTCCCCGAGGAACTCCAGCAGTCCTCGCAGGTCGGGACCCTCGGGCGGATGGCGGTACGTGCCACTGATCGGGTTCATCGTCACCGCGCCGCCGACCAGACCCACGTGCAGTTCCGGCGACGCACCGATGAAGGTTCCGGAGCCGGTGTGGATCAGGAAGGTCCAGTAGGCCCCAGCCTCGCTGGTGACAAGTCTCCGGAAGACACTCAACTCTTTGGCGACCGAGTAGTCACGCACCTGTGCGAGGAAAGAGCGCCTGATGACGAAGTTGGACCCGGCACCGTTGCCGATCTCGTCGCGCATGATCCGGCGTACGATTTCCGCATACTCCGGGTCATCGATGTCGAAACCGGCCTCGACGACGGACACGTCCTCCACCGGCAGGAGCGCCACGGCTTGGGCGAGGTCGATTTCGGTGCGGTCACGGATCCGCATGGCCAACAGCGGGGCCCCGTCGTCACGGCACGCGAACCCGTGCTCGGTGATCTGCCGGTAGGGGACCACCGTGAGGAGGTCGGCGCGACCTGCGGCCACTCCGTCTGACGTGCCTGGCGTTTCGGGCAGTGGAAGGTCGGCCAGACGATCCACAGTCGAGATGTCGCCGACGAGCACCTCGACCGACGAACCCGAGAGCGAGTGCGGCCTGTGCAGCAGGGCGAATGCAGATCCGTCCTGACCCAGACCGGCCAGGACGTCAGCGGGATCTGTCATACCCAAGTTCGTCCCGAGCACATCCGGCCCCTTTCACGCGCATGGATTCGGGGATACCCAGTTGATCCTGCGGCGGCGGCGAAAGCTGGACAACTACCTAAGTAAGCAACACCCTCGGCGCCGGAACCGAGAGGCATTGGCGTGAACCATCTATTGTCCCGCAAAAAACACTGACGCGGCTGCCCACCCAGTTCGCCACAACAGCGTGAACCTGCTGGGATCCGACTGCCCACCCTGGCGTAATTACCTGGATGAGGTGGCACCACTCGTCCGGGTAGTGCCAGGAGCGGCAAGCCCGCATTAGGGTCGTGCTGAACCGACTTCAGAATCGGGCGGTGGGACATGAGTGTGCTGGTCGAGAAATTCGGTGCTAATTGCTCGGAAAAGAGGTGGACAGCGTGAGCGACGATGTTGCCGTCAACAAGGCCACCTCCCAGGGGCGCGTGGCGAACCGCGTGCTGTGGGTCGTGCAGGCCATTGTCGGCGTCGATTTCATCATCGGCGGCCTGGTGAAGCTTTTCGGCCTGCCGGCGATGGTGGACCTGTTCGACCGCATTGGTGGCGGTCAGGGGCTCCGGTACTTCATCGGCGTGGTGGAGCTGGTGGGCGGGATCGGTGTGCTGATCCCCGCGTTGGCCGGAATCGCCGCCTCAGGACTGGCGGCGTTGCTGGTGGGGGCTGTCTACACCAATCTCTTCATCGTCAATGATCCGCCCTGGGTTCCGCTGGCCTGGCTGATTGTGGTCTGCGTCCTGGCCTGGCGACGCTGGCCGCGGACCAAGGAGCTGATCATTGGCCTGAGACGCTGAGGTGACATCGCGGCAACCTGCAGCCGTGGCTGGCTTCATCGAAGCCAGCCACGGCTGCAGGTGGTGCGGTGTTCAGAAGCGTTCACCGGGCCGCGCCGGGTCCAGCCGACGGCCAGCGGCTTCAACACGCCTTAGCCGGAGACGGGGGCGTCCTCCATCAGGGTGATCGCGGACATCGGGCAGGCCGTGGCCGCCTCGCGAACCGTGGCGTGCAGCGTCTCGTCGGGCACCGGGACCAGCAGCAGGACAGTGCGATCGTCGCGTTGCGCGAACACCTCCGGCGCGATCAACGCGCACTGCCCGGCGCCGCAGCACTTCTCCTCGTCGACTTCGATCTTCATTGCGATTCCTCTCTGGGTCGAAAGTGACGATGCTTTTGATCGGGACGGTGAAGCGAGCCCGCCGTAGCGGGACGGCGAGGATGGTGGCCTCAGATCTACGGCACCGCGTCGCGTACACCCGACTGCTCCCGGACCGCCTCCGCCGGCTGCTTCGGTATCCGGGTCCGCAGGAGCGCGACGACAGAGAACGCGCTGAGCACCGCAGCCAGAATCATGGCGCCCCGCATCCCGCCGATCTCGTAGGAGGACAGCGACCACATCAGGGTCGCCAGAGCCGGACCCAACGCGAACCCCATGGTGCGGGAGAGATTCGTCGAGGAGCCCGTGGTCGCCAGCAGGCGCTGCGGGGCGTGCGTCATTGCCATGGCCATGTTGGGGGCGTTGAACAGACCGTTGCCGCAGCCCGCCAGGAACAGCCGCCAGGCCAGGTCACCCAACCCCCACGACGTGTCCAGAGGCAGCAGCAGAACCAGGCCGACGGTGAACAGCGAGGTTCCCACCAGGGCGGTCCGCCGGGAGCCCCACCAGTCACCCAGGAAGCCACCGATGGGCCCCATCAGCGCCATCCCCGCCGGGAAGGCCAGCACGGTAAGGCCGATGGCAGCCGGGGATGCACCGAGCTCCTGTTGGAGGAAGAACGGAGAGATGAAGAAGACGGTGCCGATAGCAGTGGCGGCCAGGAGGAGCGCAAGGTGGGGACCGACCTCCCCCGGAGTACGGAACAGGCCCTTCAGGGCCGCACTCGTGGGCAACCGCAGCCAGAGCAGGAACAGGGGCACCGCGAGAAGCGCCAGGAGCATCCACGCCACGCCCTCGCTCGCCGTGAAGGACAGGGCGAGAAGTACGGCCGCGACCGCTCCGCTGAGTAGCAGCGCCTCGGTGAACCACCGACGGTCGGGCGCACGCAGGGGCGCCCCCGCCGGCAGCAGACGCAAGCCGACGGCCATGACGAGAACGCTCACCGGCAGGTTGACGAAGAAGATCCACGGCCATCCCATGGCATCGACGAGCAGGCCCCCGAGTCCTGGCCCGCTGATGAGCCCCACCGGGCCGAGCGTGGTGATCACACCCATCGCGCGACCGCGTGCCTGCGGCCGAACAGCCGTCGTCACCAGCGCCGGGACCAGGGAGAAGAGAAGCGCACCAAACGTGCCCTGGACCAGTCGCGCACCGATCAGGAAGGTCAGGTCGGGTGCCAACCCTGCTGCGAGGCTGGCGAGGGCGAATCCGGCCAACGAGAACACGAGCGCCGGACGCCGCCCGACGTTGTCCAGCCAGCGACCGCTGGGCAGTGCCAGTCCGGCGAGCGGCAGCAGGTAGGCCAGCACCACCCACTCGGTCATGCTCGTCGCGATGCCGAAGTCCTGCTCGATTGCGGGCAGCGCCACGTTGACGATGCTCATGTCGACAGACGCCATGAAAACAGCAAGTCCCGCGGCAATCACCAGCCACCACTGGTCTGCCTGGGTCCCCACCTGGTGATCGGGGCTACCTCGCTGGGCTGCCTGCTCACCCATATCGTTCTCCTTCATCTCTCTCGGCCACCCGGCGCTTCTCCGCCGCCGCCACCTCCCGCTCTGGCTCAGCCCACTCGTACGGCAGCAGGGGGCGGCAACCGGACGCCGCGCCCCGGCTGGCGGCCGACCCTGAAGCACCGACGTCGCCCCGAGCGGGCCGAGACGGCGCGTGGTGAGTGAGCCTCGCCGCTCGACGCGCAGCTACAGCACGCCGAGTAACTCTGGCGGTGCGGCATGTCACAGCCCGAGGTTACATCAAGCCAGTTCGTTAGATCAATCCGTTTTGGTTCAATCGGCCCAGCAATTCAGGCCATTCGCGACGAACGGCGAGCCAACACAGTGGCGCGGCCGGCCAGCCCCAGGCCGAACATGGTCAGGCCGGCGATCACCGACTGCCACGGCAGGGTCGCCACCAGAACCAGACAGCCGGCGGCGCCCAGCATGTTGAGCCAGCGTGGCCAGCGCCGCTCGCGCCGAGGCTGGCGGAAGGCCGCTACGTTCGCGACGGCGTAGTAGACCAACACGCCGAAGGACGAGAAACCGATGACCCCGCGCAGGTCAACGGTCGCGACCACCACGCTGACCACGACCGCGAGCGCGATCTCGGCATGGTGCGGGACGCGGTACCGCGGATGGACGGCACCCAACCACCGGGGAAGATCGCCGTGCCGCGCCATCGCGAGGCTGGTACGGCCGATGCCGGCGATCAGGGCCAACAGCGCACCCAGGGAGGCGAGCGCCGCACCGACGCGAACGACGGGGGCAACGACGGGCACCTCGGCGGACTGCACGGCGCTGACCAGTGGGGCCGCGGCGGCGGCAAGCCGGTCAGGGCCGGCCGCCAGCAGAGCCGTGATCGCCACCGCCAGGTAAACGGCGACGGTGATGAACAGGGCGAGCGGGATGGCACGCGGGATGGCACGCTCCGGCTCGCGGACCTCCTCGGCCATCGTGGCGATCCGGGCGTAGCCGGCGAAGGCGAAGAACAGCAGGCCGGCGGCCTGCAGGATGCCGTACGCTCCGCCGTCGTCCAGCGCCGACCGACCGCCCAGATTCGCCGCTGCGGCATTCCCCCAGACAGCGACCGCCACCACGACGACGGCCAGGGCGCTCAGGCTCGCGGCGACCAGCACCCGGGTCAGAAACACGGTCTTGGTCACACCGCGGTAGTTGAGCGCCGCCAGCGCCACGACGGCCACCACCGCCAACGCGCGTTGGATCCACCTTGGCTCAGGTATGACGTACGAGGCGAAGGTGAGTGCCATGGCGGCGCAGGAGGCGGTCTTACCGACGACGAAACCCCAGCCGGCTGTGAATCCGGCCCACTGTCCGATGCGTTCGCGTCCGTAGATGTACGTGCCGCCGGAGGTCGGCGAGGCGGCGGCCAGTTGCGCGGAGGCCACCGCGTTGCAGTACGCGATCAGCGCCGCGATCAGCAGGCCGATCAGCAAGCCGCTACCTGCCGCGCGAGCCGCAGGACCGAAGGCGGCGAAGACTCCCGCGCCGATCATCGACCCCAGTCCGATCACGACCGCGTCCGCCGTGCTCAACCGCCGGACCAGGGTGTTCGGGGACGCATCAGGACGGTGGCCGGACGGCCGGCTGGCGGGCTCGGCGGCGGATCCTGTCCCCACTGGCCGCTCTGGGCTCATCCGCCACCTCCTGGCACATTCTCATCAAATGCGCTTGATGTAATCTTCCTGCTTGGCGTATGTTCGTCCCATGGCCCCGCCGAGTCAAGTGCCCGTCGCTCGCGTCGAACGCCCGCTTGAGGATCGCGATGCGCGTGCCGACGGCCACGGCGCCTGGCTCCATCCGACGCCCTGGTAGCGCAGAGAATCGTCGCAACGCCGGAGCCTGCCGCCACTTGGTCAACGAATGTGAAGGAGCAACCCGCCCATGACCGGAGACGACAAGTACGCCAGCGTCCGGTACATCGTCGATGACGTTCAGGCCGCCATCGACTTCTACACCACCCATCTCGGCTTCACCGTCAACATGAGCGCCGCGCCCGCCTTCGCCGACGTGGTCCGCGGCCGGCTGCGACTGCTGCTCTCCGGCGCCCCCAGCTCCGGTGCACGCGCCACGCCGGCTGACGCCAGCGGCCCCGGACGCAACCGGATCCACCTGCCCGTCGAGAACCTCGACGCCGAGATCAGTAGGCTGCGCGACGCCGGACTGACGTTTCGCAGCGACGCCATCAGCGGGCCGGGCGGCCGGCAGATTCTGCTCTCCGACCCGGCGGGCAACCTCATCGAACTGTTCCAGCCCGCACAGTAGGCGGACCGGACCGGTCGTGGCCCACGGCATCGGCCGGAGTACCGGGCGCTTGCCCGGCGCGGCCAGGGGCGACACCGGGGGGCGCCGCCACCGCTCGGCGGGTTCCCCGCCGGCCGCCCATGGCCGCGACGAACGGCGACTCGGCGGCGGTGATCACTTGCCGTAGTACGCGTTGCGCATCAGGTCCTGCATGTCGTCGAGCATCGGCATCCGCGGGTTGGCCGGGGCGCACTGGTCCTCGTAGGCGTTGAGAGCCTGCTGCGGCAGGGCCGCGAGGAACGCCTCCTCGTCGACACCGACGGCCTGGAAGGACGGCTCGATGCCGACGGCGTCGCGCAGCCGCTCCACCGCGGCGGCGTACGACTCGACGCCCTGCTGCGGGGTGGCGGCCGGCAGACCCAGCATCCGGGCGATGTCCTGGAACCGCTCCGGCGCCCGGTAGTGCTCGTACTTGGGCCACCCGGTCAGCTTCGCCGGCGTCGCACCGTTGTAGCGGATGACGTGCGGCATCAGGATCGCGTTGGTGCGTCCGTGCGCCACGTGGAAGGTGGCGCCCAGGGTGTGCGACATGGCGTGCACGATGCCCAGGAAGGCGCTGCCGAAGGCCATGCCGGCGATCGTTCCCGCGTTGTGCATCTTCTCCCGGGCCTCGGCGTCGGCCGCGCCGTCGCGTACCGCCCGCTCCAGATAGTTGAAGATCAACTTGATGGCCTGCAACGCGAGGCCGTCGGTGAAGTCGTTGGCGTAGACGGAGACGTACGACTCGGTGGCGTGGGTCAGCGCGTCGAAGCCGCTGTCCGCCGTGATTCTGGGCGGCAGGTCCGCGGCGAGCACCGGATCGACGATGGCCACGCTCGGCGTCAGCGCGTAGTCCGCGAGGGGGAACTTCTTGCCGGTGGCGGTGTCGGTTATGACCGCGAACGGCGTCACCTCGGCGCCCGTACCCGAGGTGGTGGGGATGCAGACCAGTCGGGCCCGCTCCCCCAGCGTCGGGAACTTGAACGCCCGCTTGCGGATGTCGAAGAACTTCTCCCGCATGTCGGCGAAGACCACCTCCGGATGCTCGTAGCGCAGCCACATCACCTTGGCGGCGTCCATCGCCGACCCCCCGCCCAACGCGATGATCGTGTCGGGTTGGAAGGACCGCATCAGCTCCGCGCCCCGATCCACGGTGCCGACGCTCGGCTCCGGTTCGACGTCGTCGATGATCTGCAACGCCACCCGTCCGGGTCGCTGCTGCAGCACCGTGATCAGCCGGTCGACGTACCCCAGCCGGGTCATCGTGTGGTCGGTGACCACGGTGACCCGGTGCACGTCGGGCAGGTCGGCCAGGTAGCGGATCGCGTTCGGCTCGAAGTAGATCTTCGGCGGGACCTTGAACCACTGCAGGTTGTTGGTGCGGCGGCCGATCCGCTTGACGTTGAGCAGGTCGACCGCGGTGACGTTGTTCGACACCGAGTTGCGTCCGTAGCTGCCGCAGCCGAGCGTCAACGACGGCAGGAACGCGTTGTACATGTCGCCGATGCCGCCCTGGGACGCGGGAGCGTTCCAGATGACGCGTACCGCCTTGACCCGCCGGCCGTACTCCTCGACGAGCCGCTCGTCCTCGCTGTGGATCACCGCGCTGTGGCCGAGGCCGTTCAGCTCGACCATCTGCTCGGCGTACCGGATGCCGTCCTCGGTGGACTCCGCGCGGAGCACCGCCAGGACGGGGCAGAGCTTCTCCCGGGTGAGCGGTTCGGCCGGACCGACGTGGTCCACCTCGACCAGGAGCACCGACGTGTCGGCCGGCACGGTCAGGCCGGCACGCTCGGCGATCCACGCCGCGCTCTGGCCGACGACCTGCGGGTTGAGTCGCCCGCCGGCACAGTCGGCGCCACCGGCGGCGCCGCCGAAGATCAGCTCCTCGATCCGGCGCTTCTCGTCCCGGGTGGCCACGTACGCGTGCAGCCGCTGGAACTCCGCGAGCGCCGCCGGGTACACCTCGGCATCGATGATCACCGCCTGCTCCGAGGCACAGACCATGCCGTTGTCGAACGACTTCGACAGCACGATGTCGTGCACCGCCCGGCGCAGCCGCGCGCCGCGATGGACGTACGCCGGCACGTTGCCGGCACCGACACCGAGGGCGGGCTTGCCCGACGAGTACGCCGCGCGCACCATGCCGTTGCCACCGGTGGCCAGGATCGTGGACACGCCCGGGTGCCTCATCAGCGCGCCGGTGGCCTCGACGGAGGGCTGCTCGATCCACTGGATGCAGTGCTCGGGTGCGCCCGCCGCGACGGCGGCGTCCCGGACCACCCGGGCCGCCTCAACACTGCACCGCTGGGCGGCCGGATGGAAGGCGAAGATCATCGGGTTGCGGGTCTTCAGGCCGAGCAGGGCCTTGAAGATGGTCGTCGAGGTGGGGTTGGTGACCGGGGTGACGGCGCAGACCACGCCGACCGGTTCGGCGATCTCGACGATTCCGTTGATCTCGTCCCGGGAGACGACCCCGACCGTCTTCAGGCCCGCCATGTGGTTGGTGACGTGCTCACACGCGAAGATGTTCTTGACGGCCTTGTCCTCGAAGACGCCGCGACCGGTCTCGGCCACCGCCATCCGGGCCAGGTCGGCGTGCCGGCCCAGCGCCGCCACCGAGGCCTTCGCCACGATCCGGTCGACGCGCTCCTGGTCGAAGGCGGCGTAGTCGTCCAGGGCCCGCAGTCCGTTGCCGACCAGGGTGTCGATCGGCGTCGCGGGCATGCTGGCCGTCCCGTTCTCCGGCGGCGAGGCCGGGGCGGGTAGGAGGCGCGTCGCGGGCACGGCGGTCATCCGGATACTCCGATCGTCAGTGCCGGTCACGTCGTCCGGTCACACTCTGATCGTCACCGATGCCCCGCGGCCACGCCGGTGGCCAGCGGCCCGGATCGACCGGGTCTTTCGCCCCTGACCGCCCGGTCGCCTCCGGGAGAGGCTCGAGGAGAGCTTCCAGGAGGAGACATGGTCCAGCAGCACAGCACGGCGGTCCGGCCCGAGCAGCACCCGACGGTCGGGTCCGACCCGTGGCGCGGCTTCCACGGCGACGCCTGGCGCGACACCGTCGACGTGGCCGCGTTCGTCCGTGACAACGTCACCCCGTACCGTGGCGACGCCCGGTTCCTCGCCGGGTCCACCCCGCGCACCACCGGGTTGTGGGACCGGCTACGCGACATGTTCACCGTGGAACGCGAGCGCGGCATCTACGACGTCGACCCGCACACCCCGGCCACTATCACCTCCCACGCGCCCGGCTGGATCGACCGGGACCGCGAGCTGATCGTCGGGTTGCAGACCGACGCGCCGCTGCGCCGGGCGATCATGCCGAATGGTGGGCTGCGGATGGTGGAGAACGGGCTCACCGCGTACGGCTTCGCCATGGACCCGCAGGTGCGCCGCATCTTCACCACGTACCGCAAGACCCACAACGCCGGGGTCTTCGACGCCTACCCCGCCGACGTGCTGGCGGCGCGGCGCTCGCACATCGTCACCGGTCTGCCCGACGCGTACGGCCGCGGCCGGATCATCGGCGACTACCGGCGGGTCGCGCTCTACGGCGTCGACCGCCTCGTCGCCGAACGTGCGGCGATCAAGGCTTCCCTGGACGACCGTCCCGGCACCGAGGAGGTCATCCGGGACCGGGAGGAGCTGGCCGAGCAGATCCGCGCCCTCGGCGAACTCAAGGAGATGGCCGCCGGCTACGGCCACGACATCAGCGCGCCCGCCACCACCGGCCGCGAGGCGATCCAGTGGCTCTACTTCGCCTACCTGGCCGCCACCAAGGAACAGAACGGCGCCGCCATGTCGCTGGGCCGCACGTCGACGTTCGTCGACGTGTACCTGGACCGCGACATCGCCGAGGGCCGGCTCACCGAGTCCGCCGCCCAGGAACTGATCGACGACTTCGTGATCAAGCTGCGGATCATCCGGTTCCTGCGCACCCCCGAGTACGACGAGTTGTTCTCCGGCGACCCCACCTGGGTGACCGAGGCGATCGGCGGCGTCGACGCGGGCGGCCGGCCGCTGGTGACCCGAACCAGCTTCCGCTTCCTGCAGACGCTGTACAACCTCGGTCCGGCGCCGGAGCCGAACCTGACCGTGCTCTGGTCGCCCGACCTGCCCACCGGCTTCAAACGCTTCTGCGCGCAGGTGTCGCTGGACACCAGCGCCATCCAGTACGAGAACGACGACCTGATCCGGCCGGTGTACTCCGACGACACCGCGATCGCCTGCTGCGTGTCGGCGATGCGCGTCGGCAAGGACATGCAGTACTTCGGCGCCCGCGCCAACCTCGCCAAGGCCCTGCTCTACGCGATCAACGGCGGCCGGGACGAGATCACCGGTGAGCAGGTCGCGCCCGCGACGCCGCCGGTCACCGACGACGTGCTGGACTACGACACCGTGCTGGCCGCCTTCGACCGGACCCTCGACTGGCTGGCCCGCACCTACGTCCGGGCGCTCAACGTCATCCACTACATGCACGACAGGTACGCCTACGAGCGGCTGGAGATGGCGCTGCACGACCACCCCGTGCACCGCTTCCTCGCCACCGGGATCGCCGGGCTCTCGGTGGCCGTGGACAGCCTCTCGGCGATCCGGCACGCCCAGGTGAAGGTGCTGCGTGACGGCACCGGCCTGGTCACCGACTACACCGTCGACGGCGACTACCCCGCCTTCGGCAACAACGACGACCGGGCCGACGCCATCGCCGTGGACCTGGTGGAGCGCTTCATGGAGAAGGTACGGGCGCAGCCGACGTACCGGGGTGCCGAGCCGAGCCTGTCGGTGCTCACCATCACCTCGAACGTGGTCTACGGCAAGCACACCGGCAACACCCCGGACGGTCGTCGAGCCGGCGAGCCGTTCGCGCCGGGCGCGAACCCGATGAACGGCCGGGACACCCACGGCCTGGTCGCCGCGGCACTGTCGGTGGCGAAGCTGCCGTACGCCAGCGCCCGCGACGGCATCTCGCTCACCACCACGGTCACCCCGGACGGGCTCGGTCGTACCCGTGACGAGCAGATCGACAATCTCGTGGGAGTGCTCGACGGTTACACCGACGCGGGCGGTTTCCACCTCAACGTCAACGTGCTCGACCGGGCCACCCTCGAAGACGCCATGGCCCACCCCGAGCGGTACCCGCAACTGACCATCCGGGTCTCCGGGTACGCGGTGAACTTCGTCCGGTTGACCCGCGAGCAGCAGCGCGACGTCATCTCCCGTACCGTCCACGGCCGGCTGTGACCGCCATGGCCTGGCCGTCGCGCCCGTCCTACGTGCCCGCCGGTACGGTGCTCGGTTCCGTCCACTCCTTCGACACCTCCACCGGAGTGGACGGACCCGGCACCCGCTTCGTGGCGTTCCTCGCCGGCTGCCCGCTGCGCTGCCGCTTCTGCCACAGCCCCGACACCTGGTACCAGCGCAGCGGACGGGCCATGACCGTGGACGACCTGGTCACCGAGATCCGGCGGTACGAGCGATTCATCAAGGTGGCCGGTGGTGGCGTCACCCTTAGCGGCGGTGAGCCGCTGCAACAGCCCCGGTTCACCGCGGCCGTCCTGCGACGCTGCGCGGAACTGGGTCTGCACACCGCGCTGGACACCAGCGGTTTCCTCGGCGACCGCGCCACCCCGGAGCTGCTCGACGCGACCGACCTGGTGCTGCTGGACATCAAGAGCTGGGATCCGGCGACCTACCGCCGGGTCACCCGAACCGGTGCGGTCGCGCCGACCCTGCGCTTCGCCCACCGGGTCGCCGAGCGGGGCATTCCGATCTGGATCCGCTTCGTGCTCGTGCCCGGTCTCACCGACGACCCGGCGAACGTGGCCGGGGTCGCCGACTTCGTGGCCGCTCTACCCACGGTGCAGCGGGTGGAGGTGCTGCCGTTCCACCGACTCGGCGCGCACAAGTACCGTGAGCTGGGGCTGCCCTACCCGTGCGCCGACACCGAGCCGCCCACGCCCGACCTGCTCGACCGGGTCCGTGCCCAGTTCACGGATCGGGGCCTGGTGGTCCGCTGACCACCCGTCGGGATCGCACCCCACCTCCCCTACTCGCCCTGGTCCTCCCGTAACCGTGCCGGCTCGAGCCCGAGAGACCGCCGCCGCGCATTCCGGTACGCGGTGGCGGTCTTTAGCATTCGATACATGCCCACTGTCGACAAGAGCGCCCCGCCGCCATCGACGGCGGGAACGGAGAAACAGTCACCGGTTCGGAGCGTGCCATGATCGAGGCGATTCTCCCCGCCGGCACGGTCGCCGTCGACACCTTCACCGAGGCGCCCGACCCGTTTCTCTTTCCGGACGAGGAAAGGGTCGTCCGCGTCGCGGTGGACAAACGGCGGCGGGAGTTCACCACCGGCCGCTGGTGCGCCCGGCAGGCGATGGCCCGCCTCGGACGCGCACCGGCGTCGGTGCCGCCTGGGCCGCGCGGCGAACCGCGCTGGCCGGCCGGCCTGATCGGCAGCATCACGCACTGCGACGGCTACCGCGCCGCGGTGCTCGCCGAATCCGAGGTCATCACCACCATCGGCATCGACGCCGAGCCGAACGCACCGCTGCTCGACGACGTCCTGCCGGCCGTGTCGCTGCCTGAGGAACGGGAGCGGATCGGCCTGCTGCGGCGCGAGCACCCCGACGTGTGCTGGGACCGGTTGCTGTTCAGCGCCAAGGAGTCCGTCTACAAGGCCTGGTTCCCGCTGACCGGGCGCTGGCTGGACTTCGAGGACGCCGACATCACCTTCGACCCGCTGGCCGGCACCTTCGAGGCCCGGATACTGGTGACGGGGGCGCAGCTGCACGGGCGCCGGCTCACCGGCTTCAACGGCCGCTGGCTGGCCCGGCACGGGCTGGTCGTGACCGCCATCGCGGTGGTGGCACCCGCGTACGCCGTCGTCTGAACCGCTGGTCGGACCGCACGACTGGCGACGCCACGGCAGCAGGCCGCACCCGATGGGTGCGGCCTGCTGCCTGTCGCTCAGACGCTGGCGGAGTAGTCCGGGCTCAGACTCGCCGGCAGGTCGCCACGGCGGGCGACGTTCAACTTGCGGTACGTACGGGTCAGATGCTGCTCGACCGTGCTGATCGTGATGAACAGCTTCGCGGAGATCTCCCGGTTGCTGTAACCGGCCGCCGCCAAAGCGGCGACGCGATGCTCGGCCTCGCTCAGGACCGCCACCGCCACGACCGGGTTGATCGCATCCGCGGTGTCCCCCTCGTCCCAGCCGGACTCCAGGGTCAGCGCCTGAAGCAGCGGTAGCGCCCCTGCCTTCTCGGCCGTGGTACGCGCCCGCCGGGCGATGAGGCGGACCCGCCGCGACTCACCAAGCGTCTGGAACGCCTCGGTCAGGTCGACGAGGGTGCGGGCCAGCTCGTAGTCGTCACCGCCATTGTGCAGGTCGGCGGCCTGACGCAGGAACATCGGCCGGTGCCGGAGCTCTCCGCAGGCGGCGTACAGGCGCAGGGCCATGGCGCGCACCCGCGGCTGGCCGTCGCCGCAGCGCTTCAGCTGGTCCTCGATCAGCTGCTGGGCCTGCTCCGGCGCGTTCATCCGCAGCAACGTCTCGGCCGCGTCGACCCGCCACGGCACCAGGCCGGGGGTGTCCATTCCCCACTGCGCGGCCAGCTGGCCGCAGAGCCTGAAGTCGCGCAACGCCAGCGGCAACTCACCGACGGCGAGACTGTACCGGCCCCGAGCGTACAGGTAGTGCAATCCGAACCGGGTCTGGAACATCTCCTCCGGCACCGGCTGATCCAGGTGGTCGCGGACCGCACCGATGTCACCGATCGCGGTGGTCGCCATGATCAGAACAGCCAGCGGACCACCGATCGCGACGCCCCAACTGCTCGACGGCATCACGGTCAGCGCGTCGGTGGCGTGCTGCCGCGCCCCGGTCAGGTCGCCCAGGCGCATCGAGATCTCCGCGCGGATGGCCGCCAGCCGCGCCTGCCGGCTCGGCGAGCGTCGCATCCGCGCCTCGTCGACGAACGCGTCGCACCACACCGCGGCGTTGGCCGGGCAGCCACCGTAGGTGAGTGCCAGCAACGCACTCTCCACGGTGTCCAGGCTCATCTCGTCCAGGCGCGAGTTGCCCAGGATCCGTTCGGCCACCGCGATCGCTCGCTCCGACGGGCCGTCGCTGAGTACCCCGGCCAGCGCGGTGGCCGCCGACAGCCGATGACTGGCCGACACCGTCGGCATCGCCACCGGCGGCTGGATGCCCGGGTGCAGCAGGGGCCGGAAGGACGGGTACGTCGCCAGCATCAGCGGCCGGGTGATGACCAACTCGGCGAGGGTCTCCGCGTCGGCCTTGCCGCTGTGCGCGCTGATCAGCTCGAACGCCTCCCGGGCTTCGGTGAACTGGCCGTGCCAGAGCAGCGCCTTGGTCAGCACCAGCGCGTCCACCCCGCGCAGGTGCCCGCCACGCAGGGCGGCGGCCAACTCGGGCAGGTAACCGGTCGGCGCGCTCGGGTTGATCCGCCACTCGGCGCGTACCAGGGCGGCGGTGATCCGCGCGCGACGCTGGCTGTCGGTGCAGGCGCGCAGCGCGAGTTGCAGGTAGCGCACCGCCACCGCCACCTGGCCCTCCCGCAACGACTGCCGGGCGGCGTCCTCGAGCACCGGCACGGCCCACGCCTCGTTGACGTCGCCGGCGCCGAGCAGATGCTCGGCCACCACGCCGCTGGACGCGCCACCGCGATGAGCGAGCACCGCGGCCCGGCTGAACAGGTCGACGCGGTCCAGCTCGTCGATGTCGGCCAGCACCGCCGCGCGAGCGGCCGGATGCCGGAAGTCCGCACCGGACAGCAGGCCCATCGTGGTCAGCGTGCGTACCGCCGGGCCGATCTGCCCGCCGTCGTCCGGGACCAACTGTTCGAGCAGCGCGAGATCGCCGCAGACCGCCAGCCCCTGGGCCACCCGCAGCACCCGGGCGCTGGTGCGGTGCAGGCAGGAGACCACCGCCCGGGCGAAGTTCTCCCCGGTCACCGGTTCGCCGCCGACCCCGGCACCGGCGGCCGACGCCTCCCGGTGATCGTCGAGCAGGCCACGTAGCAGCAGCGGGTTGCCACCGCTGACCTGCTGCCAGGCCGGCGCCAGCCGCTCGGCGTCGGCTTCGCCGACGTAGCTGGCCGCCAGTTCGCGCATCGCGTCGGCCGACAGGGCCGACAGGACGACCCGCGAGCCGTGCGGTGGCCGCCAGAACGCCTCGGTGTCGAATGCGACGTCGTCCCGGCGGCCCTGCTCGGTCTGGGTGAACAGCAGCAGCATCGGCGCGAAGCGCGCCCGCCGGGCCAGGTAGGACAGGCAGACGATCGACAGCCGGTCGGCGCGGTCGATGTCGTCGACCGCGATGATCAGCGGATAGCGGTGGGACAGCTCCAACAGGATCGTGCAGAGGGCGTGCACGATCTGCGGGTCGATCTGGTTGTCGCAGTCGTCGGCGCGGACCCCTTCGTACAGCAGGTTCATCGCGCGCCGCTGCTCCTCGGGAACCAGTGGCGCGTCGAGCAGCAACTGGGTGAGCACACCGAGCGGCAGGTCACGCTCGGCGTCCGCGCCGATCGCGGTGATCGCCAGGGCGTCGCGGTCCACCGCCCGGTCGGCGTAGGTGTTCAACAACTCGGTTTTGCCGGACGCTACCGCGCCCGCTATGACGGCGATCCGTCCTTTGCCGGCGACGGCCGAGGCAAGGAGGCCGTCCAGCGTGGCGATCGCGTCCGCGCGCTCGACCAACTTCATGATCATCCTCTCGATACGATCGCAGCTCCGGCTCGCTCACCTGGGATCGGCCGGTACTCCAGACGCTACGGACGGCCGCTGTCGTACCCCTATCGCCGCGCCATCCGTCGATCGTGCTCACCCGACCCGGGCGTAGCGGGGTGCGACCGCAGGCGCCTGGTCCTGCCTCGGCACCGAGGCCAGCGGGGTCCGACCGACCCGGGCCACCGCCGAGCGCACCGCGGCCGACACCGCCGCCGGCAGCTCGGCCTCGATGCCGGCGCCCCACAGGGTCTCGTCGCCCACCCGCAGCTCCGCGTAGACGACCAGGCCGGTCGAGTCGGCCAGCCCGGTGCCGGTGCGGTGCACCGCCCGCACCTCGACGCCCCAGCGGGCCAGCGCCCGCCCGATCCGTTCCAGCTCGTCGGTGCGTTGCCCACCGACGGTGAACGCGGCACCGTCGATGTGCAGATACGCGGACACCGGACGGGCCGTCGCCACCGGCACCACCATCAGCGACCCGGACACGTACTCGTCGCGGAACAGGGCACACACCCGCTCGGGGTCGATCTCGCCGCCCTCGGCATCGGCGTAGGACTGCACCAGGCCGGCGAACTCCAGCTGCAGATCCCGCGGCGGGTGCAGCCCGAGCCGGGAACTCAGCACGTACGCCACCCCGCCCTTGCCGGACTGGCTGTTGATCCGCACCACACTCTCGTAGGCGCGGCCCACGTCCTGAGGGTCGATCGGCAGATAGGGAATCTCCCAGGCGACCTCGTCCACCGGGACGCCCTGCTCGGCCGCGACCCGGCTCTGCTCGGCGAAACCCTTGTTGATGGCGTCCTGGTGGGAACCGGAGAAGGCGGTGTAGGCCAGGTCCCCGGCGTACGGGTGCCGGGGGTGCACCGGCAGGTCGGTGCACCGCTCGGCGGTGCGCCGGATCCGGTCCAGACCAGAGAAGTCGATGCCCGGGTCGACACCCTGGCTGAACAGGTTCAGCCCCAGCGTCACCAGGTCGACGTTGCCGGCCCGCTCGCCGTTACCGAACAGGCAGCCCTCGATGCGCTCGGCGCCGGCGAGCACGGCCAGCTCGGCGGTGGCCACCCCGGTACCCCGGTCGTTGTGCGGATGCACCGACAGGCACAGGTGCTCGCGCCGGCTCAGATGCCGGTCCATCCACTCGATCCGGTCGGCGAAGACGTTGGGCATGGTGCGTTCGACGGTGGTCGGGAAGTTCAGGATGATCGGCCGGCCGGGCTCCGGCTGCCACACGTCCATCACCGCCTCGCAGACCTCCAGGGAGAAGTCCGCCTCGGTGTCGTTGAACAGCTCGGGCGAGTACTGGTAGCCCAGGTCGCAGTCGGTGAGGCTCTCCTCGGCGTACTTCATCATCAGCTGCGTGCCGTGCACGGCGAGCTGCCGGCACCCGTCCCGGTCGACGCCGAGCACCATCCGGCGGAACAGCGGCGAGGTCGCGTTGTAGAGGTGCACGGTGGCGCGCGGCGCGCCGACCAGACTCTGCACGGTGCGCCGGATCAGGTCGTCCCGCGCCTGGACCAACACGGTGATCCGTACGTCGTCGGGAATCAGGTCCTTGTCGATGAGCAGCCGTAGGAAATCGTGGTCGTCCCTGCTCGCCGACGGAAAACCGACCTCGATCTCCCGGTAACCCATCGTCACCAGCAGCCGGAACATGCTCAGCTTCCGGGCCGGGTCCATCGGGTTGACGAGCGACTGGTTGCCGTCGCGAAGGTCGGTCGAGAGCCAGCGGGGGGCCGCGGCGATGACCCGATCCGGCCAGGTGCGGTCCGGCAACGGCTCATGGACGGCCGGCCGGTAGCGCTTCACCGCGTTGTGAAAGGAATGCATGATGTCCTCCTTGATCATCGCCGCGGCGTGTGGTCGTCGCGGCGCGTTCATCACGACGGCGCGCGCGGCGCGCCCTTCGATGTCAGCTGCGAGCACCGATGAACATCGAGCACGAGTACGGCGCCGGCAGCACCTGGATGTCGCAGACGTCCATGTCGTCGAGGAGCCCGACGACAACCGCGATCTCGGGGTAGACGGTGCCGACTCCGAGATCGGCGAAGTAGGAGCCGCTGTCGAAAACGTCGCGGTAGTCGCCCTTGACCAGACGGTTGCCCGACCAGTCGAGGATGTGGCCGTGGTCGTCGGTCCCCACGCCGGCCACCGGCTTCCAGCCTTCGGGTGTACGTCGTTCCAGCCGCGCCGGAACTCCGGCTGCGGGCCGGCCGTATACCACATCAAGGGCCTGTGCAGTGACCTTCATCGACTTTTGCTCCTGTTCAGCCCGCGACTGCGCGAGCGCCTGGTTTCCGCGATCATCGAATGGGGTGCTATCGCCATGCATTCGAATGCCTATCGTCGCGGCTGATGCCGACCATTGGAGGCAGGAAAGAACTTCAATAGTGCGCCAATGGACCGGGGCCATAACTTCGTTTCCAGAACCGCTGCCGCACCGCCCTCTAGGCAGCCGGTAATCCGCTAAGAAACGAGGATTAACCATGCGTTCGACTGCTGCTCACATCGCCAAGGCCATTGTCGCCGGTTTGTTCGGTATCGGGCTCGCCCTGGCCGGTGCCTCCGCCGCACACGCCGACACCACGCTCTCCGCCGGCGAGACGACCGTGAGCTCGACCACGCTGGACAACTGGCCCTGGACCTGATCGACGCCGCACCGGACGGAATGCCCCACAACCACGGATTCGTGCTGCCGAACGACCCGCCACAGCAGAAAGACGGTGTGCAGGCTCATCGCCCGCACACCGTCTTTTTGCAACTGTGGTGCCGCAACCGGCACCACGGTTGCCCCGCCGAGCGGAAAGGCCGACACCGCCGGCCATTCGCCCGGCCCGTGGCGGCGGCTACGTCGCGGTCATCTCGTGGTGGGCTGGCGTGGCCGTCGCCTCGCTCTCCGCCGGCTCGGCGTACCGTTGGTCGCCACCACCGGCGGCGGCGTACGCCTCGCTGAGCATGGCCAGCACCCGCGCCTCGAACGTCGGCGCCTGGATGCTGCGGAACAGGCTCAGGGCCCGGTTCAGGTGCACCACCGCCTGCGGTGCCTTACCGACCGCCAGGTCCAACTCGCCCAGGCTGCGTTCGACCCGCGCCTCGATCATCCGCTCGCCCGTGCTGGACGCCAGCCTCCGCGCTTCGGTGAGCGCGCGGCCCGCCTGCTCGTGGTCGCCGGAGCACAGGTGGGCCAGGCCCAGTCCGTGCAGCGCGTAGGCCTGGCCGATCGGATCACCCAGGTCACGCACCACGGTCAGGGTCTCGTCGAACGCCGTCACGGCCGCCGCGTGGTCCCCGGCGCTCAGGTGCGCGTCGGCCAGCCGGAGCATCACCTGCGCCTCGACGCGCCGGCTGCCAGCCTGTCGACTCAGCTCCAACGCGCGCGGCAATATCCGCTTGGCCTCCTCCGGGTTGCCGCGTTCCAGCGCGGTCTGCGCCATGCTGTTCAGCACGTAGGCCGCCGCGGTCAGGTCACCGGCGGCGAGCAGCACGTGCAACGCACTCTCGTAGCGACGCGTCGCGTTGTCGAAGTCGCTGGCGATCCGGTCCAGATAGGCCAGTTGGCGGCTGACCAGGGCGACCCCGTGCTCGGCACCGAGCTGTTTGAACAGCAGCTCGGACTGCTCCAGATTCTCCCGCGCGTCGGTGAAGCGCTTCTCGACGATGCCGAGCGAGCCGGTGGAGTACAGCATCACCGCCTCGCCGCGCTGATCGCCAACGGATCGGCACGCGGCCAGGGCCACCCGGTGGGTCTCTCGCCAGTCGTCGAGATAGATCCGCGACTCGAACAGGGTCACCGACGTGAACGCGAGGTCCCAGCACAGCTCGACCAGGCCGACCTTGACCGTCTGGCGCACGGCGGCGACCAGGTTCAGGCGCTCGCGCTCCAGCCAGCCCAGCGGATCACGGATGATCCGCGCCACCACCTTCGGGGCGAACGTCCACCGCTCGGCCTGACTGTGCACCTGCCGAGTGTCGCAACCGTGCAACCGCTCGTGCGCCTGCTCGGCGAGGAAGAGCAGCCCGCCGAGCACCCGCGCCAAGGCCGCGCTGTGGTCGGTGGCGCACTCCTCCGCGGCCAGCCGTTCCCGAGCGAACACCCGGATGAGATCGTGAAGCCGGTACTGGGCGCGCGGACCCCCCTCGGTGCCGGTGATCTCGACCAGCTGCGCGTCGACCAGCTCATCGAGCAGGTCCTGCGCGTCGGCCAGCGGCTGGTCGAGCAGCGCGGCGCTGACCCAGCCACCGAAGGCCGGGAAATCGAGCAGGGCCAGCCGGCGGAACAGCCGGCGGGCCTCATCGGCCAGGTTGTCGTAGGTGAGCGAGATGCTCACCCGGATCCCCAGGGCACCGTGCTTGAGCTCGTCGAGTCGGCGGGATTCGTTCTCCAGACGGCTGGCGAGCTGCTCCACCGTCCAGTGCGGGCGCGCCGACAGCCGCGCGCCGGCGATCCGCAACGCCAGCGGCAGCTGCCCGCACAGCTCGGCCAGCTCGGCCGCCGCGTCCGCCTCGGCCTGCACCCGGTCGCCCCCGGCTATCCGCGACAACAGCGCGATCGACTGGACCGAGTCGAAGACGTCCACCTCGATGTGCACCGCGCCCGGGAGCCCGGCCAGGCGCCGCCGGCTGGTGACCAGCACCGCGGAGCTGGGGTTGCCCGGCAGCAGCGGCAGCAGTTGCGTCTCGCTGCCGGCGTTGTCCAGCACGACCAGGATGCGCCGGTCGGCCAGCAGGTCGCGGTACATCTCCGCGCGCTCCTCCAGCTCGTCCGGGATCGCGTTGCCCGGCACGCCGAGGCCGCGCAGGAAGCGTTCCAGCACCTGGGTCGGACTGGCCTGCCGGGACGTACCGCCGTGCAGGTCGGCGAAGAGCTGGCCGTCCGGATAGCGCCAGGTGAGCCGGTGCGCGACGTGTACGCACAGCGAGGTCTTGCCGATGCCGGGCTTGCCGGCGACCACGACGATCGGCACCGCCAACTGAGCTGGGTTCTCCGCGGCCTCGGCGAGCCTTTCCTGAATTTCCTGGACCTGTTCGGTGCGACCGGTGAAGTCCGCGATGTCGGTGGGCAGCAGACTCGGGCCGCCACCGGTGACCGGCAGGGGCACGCCGACGCCGGTGACCGGCAGGATCGGGCCGTCGGCGGCCGGCAGGGGCGGCCCGACGCCGTCGTGCGTCGTCTGCTCGGCGATGGCGGCCGGCGGCGGGATGACCACCGGCTCGGCCGCGACGGGCAGCCCGATCTCGATCCTCGCCGGGGGCACCGGCGCGCTGAGCCCGATGTCGGAGCCGAGGATCGAGCGCTCCAACCGCTGCAACCGCTCGCTGGGCTCCAGGCCGAGATCCTCGATCAGGATCCGGCGGGCCGAGCGATAGCACTCCAGCGCCTCGGCCTGCCGGCCGGACCGGTAGAGCGCGAGCATCAACTGCCCACGCAGCCGCTCGCGCAGCGGGTGGGCGGCGACCAGCCCGGTCAGCTCGGCGATCACGTCATCGTGTCGGCCCAGGGCGAGCTCGAAGTCGATGCACTCCTCGACGGCGGTCAGCCGGCGCTCGACGAGTCGGTCGGCGGCCGCGCGCAGTGGCTCGCTGTCCAGGCCCTCCAGCGGCGCCCCGCGCCACATGCGCAGTGCCTCGCGGTAGAGCCGCACGGCCTCGTCCCGGTCGGCGGTCGCGCCCGCCCGGGTGAGCAACGACTCGTACCGTTGCAGATCGACATCGTCGTCGGGCACCTCCAGGGCGTACCCCTGGTGCCGCGTGGCGATCGCCTCCGGGCGCCCGTTGGCCGCCAGCAGCCGACGGAGCGCGGACACACAGATCTGCACCTGGGCACGGGCGCTGTTGGGCAGCCGATCGCCGTAGACCGCGGTCACCAGTCGTCCGACCGAGATCACCCGGCGCGGTTCCAGGGCCAGGCTGGCGAGGACGATCTGCTGACGATGACCCCCCAGGTCGAGCCGGCCGCCGTCGTCGTCGACCGCTTCCAGCGGACCGAGTACCCGGAACTCCATCGACCCGCCTACCCTGCGCCACCGTGACGTATTCGTCCCGATGGGCCCGATGGGGTAGCCATACTCACGACTTGTCGACGCCTGCCCTGCGAATCAGCATATTTGCCCCATTTTCGGTGACCACACCACAATGCACTCCTCGACCGTGTGTCACATTGAGAGATTACGAACGCATCCATGGCCGCCGCTACCCGATTACCGAAGCATTCGTCCTATCAGGACTGTCCGTTCAATCGATTGTGCAACGACACACGGTGTGGGCGTAGTGACGGGCCGCAGTGCCGCTCGGTGATTCGCGGTAGTCGACCCGAATGGACACCGCCAAACCCTTAGCAGCCCCGGATTTTTCGTCAGGCGGAGAAAAGGGGTGCCACCGGCATCAGACCCGCTCTTAGCGTAGCGGGCATGCAGGATCAAACGGCGACAGCTCTCGTGGTGGAGTATCTCAATCGTGCCGCCGCTCACCACGGCGAGGGGCATGTGACCCGCGACGACGTCGACACCGCCATGCGCCTCGGCTGCGGCCTGCCGCAGGGTCCCCTCGCTCACCTCGACGACCTCGGCATCGACGTCGCCATCGCCATGCTCGACGACGCCGGAGTCCGGCCTGCGGCGATCCTCATCCGGATGGCGTGCGACGGTCGGCTGGGCCGCCGCGTCGGCCGCGGCTTCTACGAGTACGACCGACCGGACACCGGCCAGACCGGCGCCCCGCGGGATGCCGGTCTGTCGGGTGAGCCGCGTCCACTGCGCCGACTCGGCGTCGTCGGGTCGGGCACCATGGCACGCGGCATCGCGCAGGTCGGCGCCGTCGCCGGCCTGCACACCACGGTGGTGGCCCGGACCGACGAGCGGGCCGCCCTGGCTCGCGCGCAGATCGGCCGCTCGCTCACCGCCGCGGTGTCGCGCGGCCGCCTCGACGAGCCGACCCGGATGACCGCCGAAGAGTGCCTGACCACCTCGGCCGACCAGGCCACCCTCGCCGGTTGCGACGTCGTCGTCGAGGCGGTGGCTGAGGACGCCGACACCAAGCGGCGGGTGTTCGCCGCGCTGGCCGCCGCCTGCCCGACCGACACGGTGCTCGCCACCACCACCTCGAGCCTGTCCGTCGCCGCGTGCGCGGCCGCCGCCGGCCGCCCCGCCGACGTGCTCGGTCTGCACTTCTTCAACCCGGCACCGGCGATGCGGCTGGTCGAGATCGCCGCTACCGCGACCACCTCGGCGCGGACGGTGGCCACGGCGCACGCCCTGGTGCGGCGCCTGGGCAAGGTCTCCGTGCACAGTGCCGACCGGTGCGGATTCATCGTCAACTACCTGCTGTTCGGCTACCTCAACCGCGCCATCAGCGCGCTGGAGCGCGGTGAGGTGCAGGCCGAGGAGTTCGACGCCACCATCCGCGCCGAGTTCGGCTACCCGATGGGCCCGTTCGCGCTGCTCGACACCATCGGACTCGACGTGTCGTTGGCCATTCTGCGCCGGCTCCACGACGAGTTCGGCGAGCCCTGCTTCGCCCCAGCGCCGGTCCTGTCCGCGCTGGTCGCCGCCGGACGACTGGGTCGCAAGACCGGCACCGGCTTCCTGAGTGAGATACCCCGAACCCGGCCACGGCAGACGGCGATGGCCGGCAACGCCGCAGCAGGAGGTGTCCGATGAACCCGAACTTCGCCGCGGCGGTCGTGGCCGCGCCCGACGCCGCCGCGGTGGCCGCCATACCGGTACCGGAGTACTACCGAGGGGCCGTGCTGCTCGAGGATGACCAGCACATGTTCGACGACATTCCGATCGCCGAGCGCGAACCGGCCAAGGCGTTGCACGTGCGCGACGTGCCGACCCCGGAGCCAGGGCCCGGTGAGGCGCTGATCGCCGTGATGGCGAGCGCGGTCAACTACAACACCGTGTGGAGCGCGCTGTTCGCACCGGTGCCCACCTTCAGCTTCCTGCGCCGTTACGCCCGCACCGGCGATCTCGCCGCCCGGCACGCCCAGCCGTACCACGTGATCGGCTCCGACCTCGCCGGCATCGTCCTGCGCACCGGGCCCGGGGTGCAGCGTTGGCGCCCGGGTGATCGTGTGGTCGCGCACTGCCTGTCGGTACAGCTACAGCACCCGGACGGCCACGACGACAGCATGCTGGACCCGGAGCAGCGCATCTGGGGGTACGAGACGAACTTCGGTGGGCTCGCCGACCTGGCGCTGGTGAAGGCGAACCAACTCATGCCGAAGGCGACCCACTTGACCTGGGAAGAGGCCGCGTCGCCCGGGCTGGTCAACTCCACCGTCTATCGGCAGTTGGTGTCACCGCACGGCGCGGGCATGCGCCTCGGCGACAACGTGCTGATCTGGGGTGCTGCCGGCGGGCTGGGCTCGTTCGCCGTGCAGTACGCGCTGTGCGGGGGTGCCACTCCGATATGCGTGGTCTCCAGCTCCGAGAAGGCTGAGGTGTGTCGGCGCATGGGTGCCGAGGCGGTCATCGACCGGGAGGCCGAGGCCTACCGATTCTGGCGCGACGACACCACCCAGGACCCGCGCGAGTGGCGCCGGTTCGGCCAGCGCATCCGCGAGCTGACCGGAGGAGAGGATCCCGACATCGTCTTCGAGCACCCCGGGCGCGAGACGTTCGGCGCGTCCGTCTATGTCGCCCGCCGTGGCGGCACAGTGGTGACCTGTGCCTCCACCAGCGGGTACGAGCACCAGTTCGACAACCGCCATCTGTGGATGAGTCTCAAGCGGATCGTCGGGACGCACTTCGCCAACTACCGCGAGGCATGGCAGGCCAACCGGCTCGTCGTGCGGGGCCGCATCCATCCGACGCTGTCCGTCACCTACCCCCTCGACGACGTCGGACAGGCCGTCGACGACCTGCACCGCAACCGGCACCAGGGCAAGGTCGGCGTGCTCTGCCTGGCAGCCGCCGAGGGCGGCGGCGTCGAGGACCCCGAACTGCGGGAGCGGCATCTGACGGCGATCAACCGGTTCCGGCCGCCGGCCGGGTGCGCGGCATGAACGGTCCCGATCCGCGCTGGATCCGGCGGTACCACCGCGGGCCGGAAGCCGCCGTCACCCTGGTCTGTCTGGCCCACGCCGGTGGCTCGGCCAACTTCTTCTACCCGTTCTCGGCAGCCCTGTCCCGCTCGGTCGACGTGGTGGCCGTGCAGTACCCGGGCCGCCAGGACCGTCACGACGAGCCGCAGGTCGACAACTTGGCGGCGCTCGCCGCGGCGGTGGCCGAGCAGGTGGCCGTCTTCGGCCCGCGACCGGTCGCGTTGTTCGGCCACAGCATGGGCGCGCTCGTGGGTTACGAGACCGCGCGGCTGCTGGAACAGGCCGGCCACCAGCCGACACACCTGTTCGCCTCCGGCCGGCGGGCCCCGTCGACGAGCCGGCCGGAGGCGGTCCATCGGCTCAGCGACAACCGGCTGGTCGCCCACGTGCAGGAACTCGACGGCGACGCCGGCGTCGCCGAGGCGCTCAACGATCCCGACGTGCGCGCCATGGCGCTGCCCGCGCTGCGTACCGACTACCGCGCCGTGGAGACCTATCCGGTCACGGCCGGGCCGCCGCTGCACTGCCCGATCACCGTGCTCACCGGCCGCGACGACCCGGTGGTCAGCGCCGCCGAAGCGGCCGCCTGGCAGGGGCACACCCTCGGTAGCTTCGAGTGTCTGACCTTCCCGGGCCGTCACTTCTTCGTGGCCACCCACCGGGACGCGGTCGTGTCCGAGATCGAGCGCCGGCTCGTCGCGGTGCCGACCGCTCCCCGCTGAAGCCACAGGTATGCGCCGGGTGGGTCGGGCACGGACCGTCCGACGCCGGGTGGGCCGGGCACCACGACGCTCAGGAAGCGTCGCCCCGGGTGGTCTCGAGTTTCGTGTGCAGGATTTCGCGGGCCTGACCCGCGGCCCGGGCGATGCTCTCCGAGACGAAGTCGACGAAGCGGGCGATGTTCTCCAGCCGGGTGGCGGCCGGTGTGCCACGGCCGAGGACACCCACACCCTGCCGGGCGATCTCGCCGAGGTGGGCGGTGGCTCGGGCGCTGGCCATCACCGACTCGTACAGCACGTCGTCGTCGACGACGTAGCGTTCCCGACGTCGTTCGTCACGTTCCCGGCGGACCAGGCCCTGGCTGTCGAGAAAGGCGACCGCCTTGGAGACCGACGCCGGACTCACCCGCAGACGCCCGACCAGCTCCGAGGCGCTGAGGCTGCCGGTGTCGGTCGTGTAGAGGCAGGCCAGCGTCCGGGCCGTCATCCGGGGCAGTCCCGACTGCATGAAGACCGTGGCGAAGGTCTCCTCGTACTCCTGCACGGCCTGGGCGTCACGACCGTGCGCCCGTGGTGGTGTGTCGGCACGCCCGGGGGTGGCCTTTCGGCGGCGCCGGACGCGTCGCTCGGTGGCGTGGTGAGCGAGGTCGGCGCGGTAGGCGGTGGGGCCGCCGTTGCGCATCACCTCGCGAGTGATCGTCGAGGTCGGCCGGTTGAGACGCCGGGCGATCGCCGCGTAGGCGAGGCCGTCGGCCAACCCGAGGGCGATCTGCTGGCGCTCGGGTTGAGTGAGCCTACCTCCCGGCATCATGGCCTCCTTCCGTGCTCCGCACCGGCCCCGAGCATAGCGTTCACCTGCCTTCTATTGCAACGGTCCCGCCCGCAGCGTTGCATTGAATGCCATGCCATTGCAACGAAATAGCCATCTTGAGCTGCTGGTTTATCTAGCTTTTGCAACGGAGTTGTTGCCACCCTATTGAAAGCAACGTAGTGTTTCCTACATCGGAAACATCATTCAGGAGGAGCCATGATGCAGAGGTTCGACACCCCCGCCGCAATCTCGGCCGTGCTCGACATCCCCGCGGGACGCATCCAGATCATTGCCGCCGACCGCACCGACACGACCGTGGAGATCCTGCCCACCGACGCCGGCAAGTCCCGCGACGTGACCGCGGCCGAGCGCGTCGTGGTCACCTTCGACGACAATGTCCTGCGCGTCCAGGCGGCGGAGCCGGCGCGGCGGATCCTCGGTTCGTCCGGATCCGTCGAGGTCACGGTGCAGCTGCCCGCCGGTTCACGGGTCGAGGCGGAGGCCGCCAGCGTCGAGTTCCGTGGCGTCGGCCGCCTCGGCGACGTCACCTTCGACGGTGCGGAGGGCGTGGTGAAGCTCGACGAGACCGCGCAGGCCCGCCTGACCCTGCAGTCGGGCGACATCACCGTCGGCCGTCTCGGCGGTCCCGGGCAAATCAGCACCCAGCGGGGCGACCTGACCGTCGCCGAGGCCGTCGCCGGCACCGTCACGCTGCGCACCGAACAGGGCAACATCACGATCGGCGCCGCCCGCGACAGCTCGGCCACCCTGGACGCCGGCACCACGTACGGCCGCGTCCGCAACGAGCTGCGCAACACCGACGGTGCCGCCGCCGGCCTGAACATCCACGCGACCACCGCCTACGGTGACATCGCCGCCCGCAGCCTGTAGGGGTCGCCGGCCACGGCCGACCCGGCGGTGACGAGCCGAGCCACCCGCACCACCACCCTGCTTTCCACTCCCCCGCCCGGGCGGCGTACGCGGACACCACCGTCGGCGTACGCCGCCCGGGCGGTGGTGTCCGGCCGAGAAGAGTCGTGCCGCTCAGGCCGCCTCCGGCACCAGCAACCGCGCCGGAGGTCTCGGCCCCGGGTCGGCGACAAGTGCCCGCGCGAGCGCGTCGACGAAGGCGTCGGCCTGAGCCGCGGTGAGCACCAGGGGCGGCGCGAGCCGGATCACGGCGGGTTGAACGGCGTCGACCAGGAAGCCGGCCGCCCGCAGCCAGTCGGTCACCGGCACGGCGACCGGTTCGGTGAGCGCGATGCCGAGCAGCAGCCCGGCGCCACGCACCCCGGCGATCAGCGGGTGCGCGACCGCCTCGATGCCGGCGCGCAGCCGGTCGCCGACCCGCTTGACGTGGTCGAGCAGGCCCATGCCGGCGATGGTGCGGATCACCGCCAGCCCCGCCGCGCAACTGAGCGGGCTGCCACCGACCGTGGTCCCGTGGGCACCGGTGGCCAGCAGGTCCGCCGCCGTCCCGAACGCCAGGCAGGCCCCGAGCGGCAGGCCGCCACCGAGGCCCTGGGCCAGGGTGACGAAGTCCGGCGCGATCCCCTCGCTCTGGTGGTGGAACCAGTACCCGGTGCGCCCGAGGGCGGTGTGTACCTCGTCCAGCACCAGCAACGCCCCGGTCGCCGTACAGATCGTGCGGGCCGCCGCGAGGTAGCCCGGCGGCGGCACCAGCACGCCGTTCTCGCCCTGAATCGCCTCCAGGATCACCATCGCCGTGGCGTCACTGACCGCGCCGCGCAATGCCTCGACATCACCGAACGGGACATGGGTGACGACGTCCGGCAGCGTTCGGAACGGATGCGCCCTGCCCGGCTGACCGTTGAACGCGAGCGTCCCCATGGTCCGGCCGTGGAAGGCTCCGATCGTCGCGACCACCTCGGACCGTCCGGTGAGGCGCGCCACCTGGAACGCCGTCTCGTTCGCCTCGGCGCCCGAGTCGGTGAACACCACCCGCCCCGGCCCGGTCAGGGCCAGCAGCAGTTCGCCGAGCAGCACGGTCGGCTCGGCCACGTCCCGGCTGGATACGTGGCCGAGCGTCGCGGCCTGCCTGGACACCGCGTTCACGACGGCCGGGTGGGCATGCCCCAGCACGTTCGTCGCGGCGCCGCCCATCAGGTCTAGGTACTCCCGACCCGCGTCGTCGGTCACCACCGCGCCACTGCCCTTGACCAGCGCCAGACCCGGCGTGCCGTAACTGCTCACCGTCGTGCGCGACCAGCGCTCGGTAAGTGCTCTGCGGCCGCCGCCGTCATCGCGGATCGCCATCACGGCGCCCAGATCCGCGCCATGTCGGTCAGCAGCCTGCGCTCCTCGTCCCTGAGATAGAAATGCCCACCGGGAAACAGCCGGAGCCGGAAGGGTCCGCGCGTGACGTCCGCCCACCTCCGCATCGTCTCCGGGCTGATCGCGGTGTCCTGCTCGCCCAGGTACCCGAACACCGGGCAGTCGAGCAGCGGCCGATGCCCGCCGCGGTAGTCGTTCACCAGCTCCAGGTCCGCGCGGATGGCGGGCAACGCGAACTCCCGCAGTTCCAGGTCGGCGAAGACCTCGGTACGGCTCGCGTCGTGGCGGACGATCTCGGCGATGATCTCGTCATCGGTGTATCTGAGCCGTGGCTGGTCCACCAGCGCCGCGGGAGGAAGCCGGGCCGACACGCACAGCGCGGCCGGGGGACGACCTCGCCGGTGCAGGCGCACGGCCACCTCGTGCGCCACCGACGCGCCCATGCTGTGCCCGAACAGCACGAGCCGCTGCCCGGCCAGCCCGTCGAGCACGTCGGTCACGTCGTCCGCCAGGGCCTCGATACTGGACGGGAACGGCTCGGTGAGGCGGTCCTCCCGGCCCGGGTACCGGATGCCGAGCACGCCGATGTCCTTCGGCAGGCTCGCCGGCCAGGTGCGGTACGCGCTCGCCCAGCCGCCGGCGTGGGGAAAACAGACGAGCTTCGTCTCACACCCCTCGCCGTCGTGGAAGCGACGGATCCACCGGTCCTTCGTCAGGGTTCTCATCACACCGTCTCCTCTCCAGGTCGCCGAGCCGCACGCGACGACTAACGGACTCCGCCCGCGGCCCTGGCGTACATGGAGCGCTTGTCGTTTCGTCCGGAACTCCGGGCGAGGATCGAGTCGACGATCTCGCCGCTGCGTACGGCGATGTTCGACAGCAGCGAGGAACTGAGGCCGTGGGTGTGCTCGGTGCCGCCCTGCAGGTAGATGCCGCAGGGCAGGTCCGGAGTGGTGACGATGCGGTAGTCACGTTCCATCCGGAGCCGGCCAGCCTCGTCACGCAGACAGTGCTCGTCGAGCGCACAGAGCAGCCCCGTGGGCTCCATCGAGTCGTAGCCGGTCGCGCAGACGAGGGCGTCCACGTCGAGCTCGTCCTTCTCGCCGCCGGGGCCGCCCCGGAGAAGAACGCGGGTCTCGGCGCCGGAGCGCTTCACCGCGTCCACCCTGGTCAGGTTGAGGAAGTGGAGCCGGTCGACGCCGCGTACCTCGTCGTCGTACGCCCTGCGGTAGAGATCCCGGATCACCTCGTCGTCGACCACCGCGTAGTTGGTGTTGCGGTGGTACCGCCAGAACGCCTCGCGCGTCTGGTCGGAGCCGAAGTAGTAGTGGTCGACGGCCCGGGGATCGAAGATCTGGTTGGCGAACGGCGTGGCGTCGGCGATGGAGTAGCCGTACGACGGGATGATCGCCGAAACTTGGGCGTGCGGAAGTTCGTCGTACAGGAATCTGGTGATCTCGGCGGCGCTCTGGCCGGCCCCGACCACCGCGACCCGCCGCAGCTCGCGCGGGTCCATGCGGCGGAACTTCTGCAGGAACTCCGAACTGTGCCAGACCCGCTCGTCACTTGTGACCCCGTCGAGCATCTTCGGCACCAGACCCGTCGAGATCACTACGTTGCGGGCCTCGACCACGCGGCTGACCTGACCGGTGACGTCCGCGACGGTCAGCCGCAGCCGGTCCGGTCGCGCCGTCGGGTCGACCGGTGCCAGGCGGAGCGAGGTCACCGCGGAGCCGTACGAGACGCGGCCGGCCACCCGGGACTGCGCCCACTCGAGGTACTGGTGGAACTCCTGGCGGGTCGGGAAGAAGTCCTGGTTGTTGACGAACTGCGAGAGCCGTCCCGCCGCGTGCAGGAAGGAGATGAAGCTGAAGCTCGACGTCGGATTGCGGAAGGTCACCAGGTCCTTGAGGAAGGAGATCTGCATGGTCGCCGAGGGCAGCAACATGTCGCGGTGCCAGCCGAATCGCGGCTGACGCTCGAAGAAGTGGTTGCTGAGCGCACGTTCCGGCTCGTCCCGTGCGCGCTCCTCCAGGGCGATGGAAAGCGACAGGTTGGACGGTCCGAACCCGATGCCGACCACGTCGTAGATCTCATGTTCACGATTCGTCATGAATACTCTCCCGCTGGCATGGCCGCACGACGCGCTGTTCGTATGTCGGCCGGGAATAGTGGCTCTGCGGGATCCCCGGCGAGCGTTCGCCCGCCGGGGATCCCCGGGTCAGTGAGCGAAACCCGGTACCTGGTAGGAACCGTCGAGTGGTGACGACACGCCCGTCACCGGACGCAGGACGATGCGGACACCACGCTGGCTGCGCCCGGCTCCGCCCCCAGGCTGATCGTCGCCTGCACGGTGAAGGCGTCCCTGGCGGTCTTGGTGATCGTGGTGGTCAGCGGCAGCGAGGTGCCGTCCGGCTGGATCAGCACGCCGGTCGAGGTGAGCGTGTTGTCGACCCATCCGGGGGTCGTCTGCGCGCCACGCTGACCGGAGTTGTCGAAGCGGTCCGCCGTGAAGAGGCCCTGCTGGGCGTCCCAGCCCCAGATGTATTCGGCCGAGGCGATCGGCGTGCCGTCGATGGTGTTCGTCTCCTGCCACCGCATGAAGTTCCCGTCGAGGATGAACTTGGCGGTGGACTGGGTGTCGAACGCCAACTGGCTGCCGTCCGGCAGAGTCGTCGCCCCGGTGCAGGTCCACTTACCGGTCAGCTTCTTCAGCGGCTGGAGCGCGGAGGTCGGCGCCACCCGCTGAGCTGAGGAGCCGAACGACCCGGTGGCCTGGGCGACGGCCGGGCTCAGCACCGCCGCGGCAACGAGCGCCACGCCGGTGAGGGCCGCTGTTGTCGAAGAAATCCTCATTGGCATCCACGTCCTCCTATACTTTCGCGCCATCGCCATGTCGATGTCGCTGGGATGTGATCCGGCTGAGCGAGCAGCTGCCCGCTCAGACGATTGCTCCGCCTTTCGTCCGCCGGCGCAGCGCGGGCCTGCTCGACTTGTTGAGGTTCTCCCAACGCTGAGACAGGCCGGCGACGGTGCGCGCGGCGAACAACGTGCGGATGGAAACTTCCAGGTGCAGCTCCGCGCGGATCAGTCCGACGAGTCTGATCGCCCGCAGCGAGTTGCCCCCGAGGTCGAAGAAGTCCTCGTCGATCCCGATCCGGTCCAGTTCGAGAACGTCGGCGAAGAGCTTCGCCAGGACCTGCTCGGTATGGTTGCGCGGCGCACGGTACGAACTGTCGCGGAACTCGGGCACCGGTAGCCCGGTCCGGTCCACCCGGCCGCCGGCCGTGACCGGCAGCCGGTCCAGCACCATGAAGGCCGAGGGCACCAGGGACTCGGGCACCCGCCCGGCCACGAAGCGGCTCAGCTCCTCGTGGAAGGCTTCGGTGCCGGAATCCAGGGCACCGGCGGCCGTCGTGTCTTGGGCGGGTACCGGAACCACGTACGCCACCAGGCGCTGCTGGCCGGCGGGGTCGGCACCGACGTCCACGAACGACTGTGCGAGCCGAGGATGCTCGGCGAGCACCTCCTCGATGTGGCCGGTGTCGACCTGGGCACCGCCGAGGCTCGCCTGACCACCGGCCCGGCCCACGTACTCCAACCGGCCGTCGGCACCCCACCGGGCTCGGTCCCCGGTGCGGTACATGCGCCCGCCCGGCGGCCCGAACGGGCAGGCCACGAACCGTTGTGCGGTGTGCCCGGGGCGCCGGGCGTATCCGCGCGCGACGGCCGGGCCGGCGACGTACAGCTCACCGACCACGCCGTCCGGCACCGGCGTCAGCCCGGGGCCCAGCACGTGGCGTGCCACGCCGTCGGTCAGTCCGGCGGCGGCAGCGGGCCGCTGCTCGTCGGTCGCCTCGCCGCGCCCCCGGACCAGGGCGGTGGCGCCGACCGGACCATGACCGTTGACGATCGACAGCCCAGGACAGGCCGCGCGGACCCGCTGCATGGCGGTCGCGGTCACCTGGTCGGCCGGGATCCACACCTGGCGCAGTCCCGCCAGGGCGTCGGGGCGTTCGGCGGCGACGGCGGAGAACAGCCGCGCGCCCAGCCAGACGACGGAGATCTCGTGTGCCGACCGGATCGCGGTGAGCCCGTCGCCGTCCATCTCGGTCTGCTCGGCCACGATGACCCGGCCGCCGGTGAGCAGGGGCATCCACAGTTCGAGCGCGAGTGCGTCGGAGGCGGGCGACGTGTGCCACAGCACGGTGTCGCGGCTGTCGCGTGGCCAGTGTCGGTCCAGGACGAAGCGGGCCAGGTTCCGCTGGGTGACCACGACGCCCGTGTCCGGGTCGGCCGAGGCGCAGCCGTACAGCACGGCGACTGCGCCGTCGGGATGTGCCCGGGCCGGCTCGGCGTCATCGGTGGCCGCCGCCTCGAGGTCGTGGCACATCACCACCGGCACCGTCGGGTCGACGGCCGGCGCGGCGTCGACGAGCAGCATGCCGGCGTCGGACATGTCGAGCTGCGAGCGGAGCTGGTCGCCCGGCAGGCCCGGGTCGACCGGCAGGTAGGCGGCACCCGCCCGGACCACGCCCAGGAGCGCGACGACCAGGTCCGCCGAGCGGGACATCGCCACCGCCACGACCGTCCCGGGTCCGATGCCGCGGCCGCGCAGCGCCGCGGCCAGCCGGGCGGATCGCTCGTCCAGTTGCCGATAGGAGATCGACGAGTCGCCGGTCACGAGGGCGACCGCGTCGGGATCCCGCGCCACCCGTTGCGCAAACAGCTCCGAAATCGTCGGAGCCGAGGACGTCGTCTCCTCCGGTGCCGTCCGCAGCCGGTCCCGCTCGGTGTCGCCGGCCACGTCCAACGCGCCGATCGGCTGTGCGCCGGCGGCGACCACGGCCCGGATGAACGCGATCAGGTCCTCGCCGATCAGGCGCAGCTCCGCCCGCGAGTACAGGCTCGCGGCCGCGTCCAGCCGGATGAACAGGTCACTGTCGGGGGTTCCGTCGCGGTACACGCCGATCGAGAGTTCGTTGAAGCTCCCGGTCGTCGCTCCGGAGTAGCGTGCCGGGTGGTCGGCGAAGTGGATCTGGTCGACGAACTCGATGACGTTCATGACCACGCCGAAGCTTCCGCGTTCGCTGGGAGTCACCGCGATCGCGCGTTGGATGTCGGAGTAGTGGCGCAGTGTGTGCCCGGAGATCTCGTAGGTCTCCTCGACGATCGCGTCGGCCAGCTCGGCGACGGTCGCGCTCATCGGGACGCGGATCCGCATCGGCACCACGTTGACGGCCAGCCCGGGAGTCGTGCCCGCCGGTCCGCTCCGGTTGCCGGCGGCCAGGGAGAGCAGGAACTCGGGCAGGTCACAGCGGTGCCGCAGGAACGCCGCCGCGGCGGTGGTCAGCATGGACGACATCCACACGCCCATCGACTCCGCGGCAGCGGCCCACGCGTCGGCCTCGGCTCGTGCGACGGTCAGCGTCCGGCTGGCCATGCCGATCGCGCCGGCCACCTCGGCCCAGCTGTCCGCGCTGCTCATCGGGGTTTCGAGCGCGGGTCGCCGCGCATCGGGGACGACGATCCGGGGAACCTGCGCCGGCGGGGGTGCTTCCTTCAGGTAGTCGCGCCAGAACTCGGCGTCCGCCGTGGACTGATCCGAGGCGAGGTACTCGGTGGCGATCGCCGCGAACGACTCGACGTCCCAGCGGTGCGGCAGCGTCGGGATGTCCTGCCCCCGTACCAGTGCCGTGTACACCTCGGCCAGGCGCCGCGACAGCAGGCCGCCGGCGCCGTAGCCGTCGGCGACGAGGTGGTGGTAGGCGATCACCAGCAGCGACCGGTTCGCGGCGAGCTTGACCACGCCCAGCCGGAACAGCAGGTCGCGCGACACGTCGAACGGCTTGCTGATCATTTCGGCCAGGGCGTCCCGCGCGGCCTGCTCGGGATCGTCCGCGTCCGCGAGGTCCAGGAAGAACGGCTGCCAGTCGTCCAGTTCCCGCGGTACCAACCTCAGTCCGTCGCCGTCGTCGACGAAGGTGACCCGAAGGATCTCCGCCTCGTCGAGGACGTGCCGGAACGCGGCCGCGATGGCTGACCCGTCCAGCTCACCCGCCACGTCCCACATCGTCAGCGCGTGGTTGAGCGTGGCGGACGCCATGCCGTCCGCCAGCCACAGTCCCTTGTGTGCGGGCGACGCATCGAACGAGCGCACACGAATCACCCCTCAGCAATAGCGCGGGAATCGAAGAAATTCGCCAACCACCTCCCACATTCGGTGAGGTGATTCAGCTTTACAAGCCATTTGGAAAGCGGAGGCGGCATGCTCGCCGCCCTTACCCGCCTCGTCCCGCTGGCGGGACAATGCATCGGCGGCGGAGCCCGGAAAGCCCCTTTTTTGCCTTACTGCGGGTCGCCGGCCGCAAGGGTGGACACGATGTGCCCGGCGACCATTCGTGGTGACGGATGGCGCAGCACCAGGTTCGCCCGGAGTTTGACACCCGTGGAGGTGGTCAGACGCTTACTCAGCTCCATGGAGAGCAGTGAGTCGAACCCGATCTCCTTGAACTGCTGGTCCGGGTTGATGCTCGTGCCGCAGCTGCGGCCCAGCACGACGGCGACCTTGTCGAGGACGTGCGCGAGGACGAGTGCCGTCGCATCCTCCGCCGGCAGGGCGGAGATCTGGTCGGACAGTGGCGCCTGCGGCTCGTCGACCGGCGGCGGCACCGTCGACGGCAGCTCCGGTGCGGCCTCGCGGCGTACGGAGTCCACCCAGTAGCGTTGCCGCTGGAAGGCGTAGGTCGGCAGATCCACCCGGCGGCCCGCCCCGATCAGGGCGCTCCAGTCCACCGGTCCGCCTCGGGCATGCAGGTGGGCGAGCGAGCCGAGCAAGGCCGCCACCTCCCCCCGATCCCGGCGGGTCGACGACAGCACCAGCGCGTCGTCGAGGTCCTCGACGATCTCCTGCACCGGAACGGTCAGCACCGGATGCGGACTCATCTCGATGAAAAGGCGGAATCCGTCCTCGGTCGAGCGTCGCACGGCGGAATCGAACAGCACCCTTTCACGCAGATTGTCGTACCAGTAATCCCGGTCGAGTTCGGCGGTGTCCAGACGCGTGCCGTGCAGCGTCGAATAGAGGGGCACCGGGGCGGTGACCGGTGCCACGCCGTCCAGCGCACCGATCACCTTGTCGCGTACCCGGGCCACCTGGTGGGAATGCGACGCGTAGTCGACGGAGATTCTGCGCGCCTGGATGTCGTCGGCCTTCATCGCGTCGATGAACTCGTCGAGCGCCTCCGGCTCGCCGGACACCACCACCGAGCGAGGTCCGTTGACGACGCCGATGCTCACCCGACCCTGCCACGGGGCCAGGCGCTGCGCCACGACGTCGACGCCGGCCACCACCGAACCCATGCCACCGTGTCCGATCAGGTCCACAAGTGCCTGGCTACGCAGTGCCACGATCCGGGTGGCGTCCCGCAGGGACAGGGCGCCGCAGACATGGGCCGCGGCGATCTCGCCCTGGCTGTGCCCGATGACCGCGGCCGGCACGACCCCCCATGACTGCCACAAGGCGGCCATGGACACCATCACCGAGAAGAGCACCGGTTGCACCACGTCGACCCGGTCCAGCGTCGGCGCCCCGGGCACACCCCGCATGACATCCAGCAGGGACCAGTCGACCCACTCGGCCAGCGCCGCGGCGCACTCGTCGAACCTGGTGGCGAAGGCCGGGAAGGAGTCGTACAACTGCCGGCCCATGCCGACCCACTGCGAGCCCTGCCCGGGGAACAGGAAGACGGCCCCGCCGAGGTTGCCGGCGACCCCGCGCACCACCGAGGGAGAGTCAGCACCGTCGCGCACCGCAGTCAGGCCCTGGAGCAGTTCGTCCCGATCGCGGCCGAGCACGACCGCACGGTGCGGGAACCGGGTGCGGTGCGAGATCAACGAGGAGGCGACGTCGGCGACTTCGACGGCGGGATCACCGGCGACGAAGTCGTGCATCCTGGCGGCCTGCTGCGCCACGGCGGCGGCGCTCTTACCCGACACCACCCACGGCACCAGCCCACCGGGCACGGCGGAACGCGGGCGGTGGTCGTCCGCCTCGGCCGCCGCCGGCTCCTCCAGGATGACGTGGGCGTTGGTGCCGCTGACCCCGAACGACGACACCGCGGCCCGCCGCGGACCGTCCGCCGGTTCCCACTCGCGTCCCTCGACCAGGAGCTGGACGGCACCGGAGGACCAGTCCACGTGCCCGGAGGGGGCGCCCACGTGCAGCGTCTTCGGCAGATACCGGTGCCGCATCGCCAGCACGGCCTTGATGACCCCGGCGACGCCGGCCGCGGCCTGGGCGTGGCCGATGTTGGACTTCAGGGAGCCGAGCCAGACCGGACGGCCCGCCGCCCGGTCCCGGCCGTAGGTCGCGAGCAGGGCCCCGGCCTCGATCGGGTCGCCCAGCACCGTCCCGGTGCCGTGCGCCTCGACCAGGTCCACCTCGGACGCCGACACGCCGGCGTTGACCAACGCCCGCCGGATGACCTCCTCCTGGGCCCGACCGTTGGGGGCGGTCAACCCGTTGCTGGCGCCGTCCTGGTTCACCGCGGATCCGCGCAGCACGGCCAGCACCGGATGGCCGTTGCGGTGGGCGTCGGACAGGCGTTCGAGGAGCAGCACGCCCACCCCCTCGGCCCAACCCGTCCCGTCGGCGCCGTCCGCGAAGGACTTGCACCGGCCGTCGGGCGCCAGCCCGCGCTGTCGGGAGAACTCCACGAAGATGGAGGGCGTCGACATCACCAACGCCCCGCCAGCCAGCGCGAGCGAGCACTCCCCCGCCCGCAGCGACTGCGCGGCCAGGTGCAGGGCCACCAGCGACGAGGAACACGCCGTGTCGATCGACACCGCCGGCCCGGTCAGCCCCAGCTCGTACGCCACCCGGCCGGAGGCGACGCTCAGGGTGCTGCCCTGCAGCAGATAACCCTCCAGTTCGCTGGGGCCGTCCAGGAGTCGTGTCCCGTACTCCGACGAGCTCACCCCGGTGAAAACGCCGACCTCGGCACCACGTACCTCGGCAGGCACGATGCCCGCCCGCTCGAACGCCTCCCACGAGGTTTCCAGCAGCAGCCGTTGCTGCGGATCGACGGCCAGGGCCTCGCGCGGGGAGATGCCGAAGAAGTCGGCGTCGAACCCGGCCATGTCGGTGAGGAACCCGCCCTGCCGCACGTACGAGCTTCCTTTGGTGTCGGGGTCGGGGTGGTAGATGTCGCGCCAGCCACGATCGGCGGGGAAATCCGACACGACGTCCCGGCCGGCGCGGATCACCTCCCACAGTTCCTCCGGTGACGAGACACCGCCCGGGTAGCGACAGGCCATCGCCACCACGGCGATCGGCTCACCGCGGCCGGCCTTCAGGGCGTCGTTCTCCTGGCGGAGCCGGTCACGCTCGGCCAGCAGGGCGCGCAGGGCCTGTTGCACCCGGTCTCCGCCCGCGCTCACGGCCGGACCGTCATTGGCGTCGCTCATGTCAGTTGTTCCTCCCGTCGAGAGCCAGGTCCAGCAGCGCCTCCAGGTCCAGCTCCGCCAGTTCGTCCGGCTCGGCACCGGCCGCCGGAACCGGACTGTCCGGTTGCACCGGTTGGGCGCAGGCCAGAATCTGTTCGAGAATGCCCAGGCCACGCAGCCGGTCGATGGAGACCGTGCGCAGCGCCTCACGGATCGCCTCGTCGCCGACCTCGACCTCGTCCTCGGCCGGGTCGGGCAGCGGCTCCGGACGCAGCAGGTCGTTGAGGTGCCGCCCCAACTCGTCCGGCGTCGGATAGCTGAAGACGAGCGTGGAGGGCAGGCGCAGCCCGGTCGCGGACGCCAGGCGGTTGCACAGCTCCACCGAGGTCAGCGAGTCGAACCCGAGAACGGTGAACGGCTGCTCGGCGTCGACCACCGCACCGGCCGGATAGCCGAGCACGACCGCGACCTGTTCGCAGACCCACTCCCGTACGGCCGCCTGCGCCTCGTCGCCGTGCAGCGTCGCCAGCCGGTCGCGCAACCCACGGGAGCCACCGTCGGAGGCCCGGCGGGAGCCGGAGCGTACCGGTCGACCGCTGTCGGCGAGCTCGCGCAGCACCGGCGGCAGTTCGTCGGCGGGCCTGCCGCGCAGCGCCGCGGAGTCCAGTCGCGCCGGGATCAGCACCGGCGTGTCCAGCGCGCACGCCGCGTCGAAGAGGGCCAACGCCTGGGACGTGGGCAACGGACCGACACCCATCCGCCGCAGCCGGGACAGGTCGGCCTGGTCCAGGTTCTCGGTCATGCCGCTGCTCTGCTCCCACCACCCCCAGCACAGCGAGGTGGCGACGAGGCCGCCGGCTCGGCGTCGTGACGCCAGCCCGTCCAGGAACGCGTTCGCCGCGGCGTAGTTGGCCTGTCCCGCGGTACCCAGCGTGCCGGCGAGCGCGGAGAACTGGATGAACGCCGACAGGGGGCGATCCCTGGTCAGCTCGTGCAGGTTCACCGCACCGCCGACCTTGGCCCGGAGCACCCGGTCGAGGCTCTCCCGGTTGAGCGACTCGATGGTGCCGTCCGCCAGCACACCCGCCGCGTGCACGATCGCCGTCAGCGGGTACCGGCCGGGCACGGCGGCCAGCAGCTCCGCCACGGCCTGCCGGTCGGCGACATCGCAGGCCACGACCCGGACCGACGCGCCGGTGCCTTCCAGGTCCGCGACCAGCTCACGCACCCCGGGCGTCGCCGGGCCGCTACGGCTCGCCAGCAGCAGACTACGTACGCCGTGCTCGGCGACGAGATGCCGGGCCACGAGCGAGCCCACTCCCCCGGTCCCACCGGTGACCAGCACGGTGCCGCCGCCCAGGCCGCCGCCCACGTCGAGGACCAGCTTGCCGACGTGGCGGCCCTGGCTCATCTCCCGGAACGTCCGACGCGCGTCCCGGACGTCGCGCACCGAGACCGGGTTCAGCCGGACCCGTCCGTCGGCGAACAGCTCCATGACCTTCTCGAACATGTCCCGGAGCGCGTCCGGACCCGCCTCGTAGAGGTCGAAGGCCGTGTAGTCGACGCCCGGATGCTCGGCCGCCACCCGTTGCGGGTCCCGGATGTCCGTCTTGCCCATCTCGATGAAGGTGCCGCCCCGGGGCAGCAGCCGCAGGGAGGCGTCCACGAAGTCGTGGGCGAGGGAGTTCAGCACGACATCGAGCCCGCGACCGTCCGTGGTGGCCGAGAACTTCGTGGCGAACTCCAGGTCGCGTGACGAGGCCAGGTGTTCGTCGTCGATTCCCAAGGCCCGCAGCGCGGGCCACTTGCCGGGGCTGGCGGTGGCGTAGACCTCGGCCCCGACGTGCTTGGCCAACTGGACGGCGGCCATACCCACGCCGCCGGCACCGGCGTGGATCAGGATGCGCTGTCCGGCCGCGAGCGTGGTCACCTGGAACAGGGCGTGGTAGGCGGTCAGGAAGGCGCTCGGCATCGACGCCGCCTCGGCGAAGCTCCACCCGTCGGGGATGGCGGTGACCAGGCGGTGGTCCGCCACGGCCACCGGCGCGAACGCGCCGGGGAAGATGCCCAGCACCCGGTCGCCCGGCGCGAGACCGGTCACGTCGTCGGCCACCTCGAGCACGACGCCGGCACCCTCGCTGCCGAGCCCGGCGTCGAAGGCGGTTCGCTCCACCAGCCCGAGGGCTATCGTGACGTCCCGGAAGTTGAGGCCGGCGGCCTGCACCGCGACCCGTACCTGCCCACTGGTCAGGGGGGCCTGCGCCTGCGGGCCCGGGATCCAGGTCAGGTTCTCCAGCGTTCCGGCGCTGGACATACCGAGCCGGTGGGCGTCGTCCGGTGGCGGTGCGAGCTGGTGCTCCGCGGGCGTGACCGGCACCATCCGGGGAACGAGGTACGCGCCGCCACGCACCGCCAGTTGTTCGTCGCCCGCGGCGAGCACGGCCGGGAAGCAGGCGCGTGCGGCCGGTTCGTCCTCGACGTCCACGATCCGGAACCGTCCGGGATGCTCCGTCTGGGCGGACCGGATCAGGCCCCACACCGACGCGCCGGGCAGGCTGTCGACCCCGTCGCCGGTGTCCACGGCCGACCGGGTGATCACCACGAGCGTCGTGGCGGCCAGCCGCTCCTCGGTCAGGAATCGCTGGACCAGCGTGAGGACGCCGGTGGTCGCGTGGCTCACCTCGGCCAACGGGTCGCCGCCGACGAGCAGGTCGTCCACCCCGATCACAAGGTGTCGCGGCGGACCGGCCTCGATCGCCGCGTCGACGGACTCGTAACGAGTGACGTCGCCGCCCTCGTCCGCGCCACCGAGGCGGCCCGCCAGGCCGTCCTCGGCACCCAGCACCGCCCACTGCCCGCGGTGGGGTGCCCGTTCGGGCGCCTCGACCTGCCGCCATCGCAGCTCGAACAGCGACTGCTCCGGACTGCCGGCGGCCGAGCGCACCTGCTCCGCACTGACCCGCCGGAACGTCAACGCGTCGACGTGCGCGACCGCACGGCCGCGCTCGTCGGCGACGGTCACCGAGAAGGCGCCTTCCCCGACCGGGGACAGCCGGACCCGGACCGACGGTCCGCAGTCACCGGCCAGCCGTACGCCGGACCAGGCGAACGGCATCCAGCCCTGCCCGCCCCGTACCTCGATGGCACCGCCGGCCACCAGGGCGTGCAGCACCGTGTCCAGCAGCGCCGGGTGCAGCGCGAACCCGCCACCGGACGAGGTCGTCGCGGCCTCGGGCAGCGTGGCGGCGGCGAACAGGTCGTCACCGTCCTGCCACACCTCGGCCAACCCGCGGAACGCCGGACCGTAGTCGAATCCCGCGTCCGCCAGGGAGTCGTACAGATCCCGCAACTCCAGCCGTCGGGCGCCGGCCGGTGGCCACTGCGTGACGGTCCGGGCGGGCGGCGGCGCGGTCACCGGAGCCAGCCGGCCGACGGCGTGGCGGGTCCACGCCGCTGCCGGCTGGTCGTCGCCGGAGCACGAGTAGACGGTCAGGCAACGACGTCCGGTCTCGTCCGGTGCACCGGCGACCAGCCGCACCCGCACGTCACCGGCGTCCGGAAGGATCAACGGGACCTCCAGGGAGAGGTCCTCGACCGCGGCGCAGCCGACCTGGTCGCCGACCCACAGCGCCAGGTCCAGGTACGCGGTCGCCGGCACGACCACCTGGCCGTACACCGTGTGGTCGACCAGCCACTGGTGGGTCCGCACCGACCACCGGTCGCTGAACATCACCTCGCCGGTGTCGGGATGGTCGACGGCGGCACCGAGCAGCGGATGGTCCGGCGCCGCCAGGCCGGCGGTCGCCACGTCCGCCGTCGTCCCGGCCCGGAAGTCCAGCCAGTAGCGTCGACGCTGGAACGCGTACGTCGGCAGGTCGACCCACTGGCGCGTACCGAGCAGGTCGGCCCAGCCCACGACGCCGCCCCGGACATGCAGCCGCGCCAACGCGTCGGCCAGTCCCGCCGCGGCCTCGCGACCGCGCCGCGCCGACGACACCACCAGCGCGTCGTCCACGTTCGCGGTGGCGAAGGCGTCCTTGGTGATGCTCGCGAGCGTCGAGCCCGGCCCCACCTCGAAGAACACGTCGACGCCGGCGGCGCGGGCCTGCTCCACGGCGGCGTAGAAGCGGACCGGTTCGCGCACGTGGTTCACCCAGTGTTCGACGGAGGTCAGCTCGGCCAGGGTCGCTTCCCGGCCGAGCCGGGTCGACACGATCGCCACCGTCATCGTGCCCGGCGCCAGCTCGCCGATCGCGTCGGCGACCTCGTCCAGGACCGGGTCCATCAGCGGGGAGTGGAACGCGTGGTCGACGTCGAGCAGCTTCGCCGACACGCCGCGGGCGAGGAGCCGGTCCCGCAGGTCGTGCACGTCGTCACGGGTGCCCGAGGCCACCACCGAGTCCGGGCCGTTCACCGCGGCGATGGCGACGCGGTCGTACCGGTCGAGCAGTTCGCCCACGGTGTCCTCGTCGGCGCGTACCGCCAGCATGGCGCCGCGTTCGCGGACCGTCTGCATGATCCGCCCCCGCGCGGCCACCAGTCTGGTGGCGTCGTCGAGGTTGAGCACCCCGGAGACGTGCGCGGCGGCGATCTCGCCGACGGAGTGACCGATCAGGTAGTTCGGTCGCGGACCGTAGCGGGTGATGAGCTGGTACAGGCTGACCTGCAGGGCGAACAGGGCCGGCTGGGCGATGTCCGTCCGGTTGTGGTCCGCGGGCTGCTCGGCGAGCAGGATGGGCTTGAGGGCGAACGGGAGGAGCGCGTCGAAGCGTGCGCAGATCTCGTCCAGGCTCCGCGCGAAGTCGGGGAAGGCGTCGTACCACTGCCGCGCCACTGCGCTCCAGCGCGCTCCCTGGCCGGGGAACATGAAGGCCGTGCCGCCGAGTTCGGTGGCGACGCCACGCACGACTTCTGCGGTCTCCGCACCGTCCGCCAACGAGTCCAGGGCGCCGATCAGTTCGTCGCGGGTGTGGCCGAGGACCACCGCCCGATGCTCGAACAACGACCGCGTCGACAACAACGAATGCGCCACATCCGCCACATCCACACCCGGCGCACCCACCACAAAATCCCGCAACCGGACCGCCTGCGCCCGCAACGCCGACTCCGAACGCCCCGACACCACCCACGGCACCACACCACCGACAACCGGCACCCCACCACCAGCCACCGACTCCTCCAGCGCCGGCGCCTCCTCCACAATCACATGCGCATTCGTCCCACTGGCGCCGAACGCCGACACACCCGCCCGCCGCACCCGACCCGCACCACCAACCCACGGCCGCGCCTGCGTCAACAACTCCACCGCACCCGCCGACCAATCCACATGCGACGACGGCCGATCCACATGCAACGTCCGCGGCAACACCCCACACCGCAACGCCATCACCATCTTGATCACACCAGCCACACCCGCCGCAGCCTGCGTATGACCAATATTCGACTTCAACGACCCCAACCACACCGGCACACCAGAATCCCGACCCTGCCCATACGTCGCCAACAACGCCTGCGCCTCAATCGGATCCCCCAACCGCGTACCAGTCCCATGCGCCTCCACCACATCCACATCACCAGCACGCAAACCCGCATCCACCAACGCCGCACGAATCACCCGCTGCTGCGCCAACCCATTCGGCGCCGTCAAACCATTCGACGCACCATCCTGATTAACCGCCGAACCACGAATCACCGCCCACACCCGACGACCATGACGCCGCGCATCCGACAACCGCTCCAAAACCAAAACCCCAGCACCCTCCGAAAAACCCGTACCATCCGCCGCATCCGCAAACGCCTTACACCGCCCATCGACCGACAAACCCCGCTGCCGGGCAAATTCCCGGAACACCTGCGGCGTCGCGGTGACCGTCACGCCGCCGGCCAGGGCGAGGTCGCACTCGCCCTGGCGCAGCGAACGCACCGCCTGGTGCACCGTGACCAGCGACGAGGAGCAGGCCGTGTCGGTCGACACCGCCGGGCCCTCCAGGCCCAGCACGTACGACACCCGGCCCGACGCCACGCTCGCCAGCGATCCGGTCTGCGCGTACCCCGAGATGACCTCGGGGGTGACGAAGTGGTTTCCGTATCCGAAGTAGGCCAGGCCCGCGAACACGCCGGTGCGGCTGCCACGCAACGAGTGCGGGTCGATGCCGGCACGTTCCAGCGACTCCCACGACACCTCGAGCAGGAGCCGCTGCTGCGGGTCGGCGGCCAGCGCCTCCCGGGGGTTGATGCCGAAGAACTCGGCGTCGAAGTCTCCGGCGTCGCTCAGGAAGCCGCCGGTACGGGTGTAGCAGGTGCCGGGTCGGCCGGCGGTCGGGTCGTACAGCTCGTCGAGGTCCCAGTTCCGGTCGGTGGGGAAGTCGGACATGACGTCCGCGCCCGACTCGACAAGGTCCCACAACGCCTCCGGAGACACCGCGCCGCCCGGGAACCGGCAGGCCAGGCCGACCACCGCGATCGGCTCGCTGGCGGCCTCGGTCAACTCACGCAACCGCTTGCGCGTCTCCATCAGCTCGATGGACGTCCGACGGAGGTATTCCAGGACATCGGCATTGTTGTCGTTGGTCATCGCTCTTCCCCTAGCCGAGCTCGTGGTCCAGCAGCGAGAGCAGCTCTCCCGCCGAGGCCGAACTGATCCGATCGACGATGCCGACCGGTGCGCCAACGCTCGCCTTCGCCGTCACCCGGCCGCGCAACTCACCCAGCAGCGCGGCGATGCTCGCCTGCTCCTCGGGCCCGAGACCGAGGTACACGTCGTCGAGCTGGTTGCCCAGCGCCTCGATCTCCCTGGTCAGCCGATCGACGACAGAGCCGGTGTCGGTACCGGCGTCCGGAGCGATCCGGGTGAGCAGGAACTTGGTGAGCGCGCGCGGGTTCGGATGGTCGAAGACCATCGTGGCGGGCAGCTTGCCGCCGACGATCGCCGACAGCTTGTTCCGCAGTTCCAACGCGGTCAGCGAGTCGATGCCCAGTTCCTTGAAGGCCGTGGTGGCACCGGCCGTCTTGATGTCGGAGTGCCCGAGCACCATCGCCGTCTGGGTACGGACGGCGTCCAGCAGCACCGTCTCCGCCTCGTCCGGGGGCAGCGTGCGGAGTCGCTGCACGAGTGCCGGCTCCGCGGCGGCATCGGCGGTCGGGTCGGTGCCCTCGACCGACGCCGCGAGCAGACCCCGCAGCAGCGGCGAGGCCAGCCGTTCGGCGTCGGGTGTGTGCGGCGACGGCTGCGCCAGGCGGGCGGGCACCAGCACGGCCCGGTCGTGGTCGAGTGCCGCGTCGAAGAGCGCGAGGCCCTGGTGGGAGGACAACGGCAGCACACCCTGCCGACGCAGCCGAACCAGGTCCGCGTCGCCGAGTTCGGCGACCATCTCACTGCGCTCGGCCCAGAAGCCCCAGCACAGGGAGCTGGCGGGCAGCCCTGCCGCCCGGCGAACCTCCGCCAGGCCGTTGAGGAAGGCGTTGGCCGCCGCGTAGTTCGCCTGCCCGGCGGTGCCCAGCACGCTCGCGATCGACGAGAACAGGACGAACGCGGAGAGGTTCAAATGGCTGGTCAGCTCGTGCAGGTGCCACGCGCCGCGCACCTTCGGCGCCAGCACCGTGTCGATCTGGTCCTCGGTCAGGGTCACCACGACCCCGTCGTCCAGGACCCCCGCACAGTGGATCACCGCTGTCAGCGGGTGGTCGGCCGGCACCGCCGCGATCAGCTCGGCCACCGAGGCCCGGTCGGTGATGTCACAGGCCACCACCTCGACCTCGGCACCCGCCTCGGTCAGCGCCTGGCGTAGACCTGCCGCGGCCGGAGCCGTCGGCCCGCGGCGACTGGTCAGCAGGAGTCGACGGACGCCGTGCCGCCGTACGAGGTGGCGGGCCAGCATGGCGCCCAGTCCACTGGTGCCGCCGGTGATCAACACCGTTCCGGCTCCGAGCGTGGCGTCGCCCGGGGACGACGGCGGCTGGCCTGGGTGGTGCGGCGCGGCGCGGTGGGCGTCGGCGTGGGCCAGTCGCGGGGTGCTCGGCACGCCGGCCCGGATCTTGATCTGGGTCTCTCCGGTCGCCACGGCCGCCGGGACCAGCTCCCACGAAGCGGGTTGGTCGTCAACGTCGACGAGCGTGATCCGGTCCGGGTTCTCGGTCTGCGCGCTACGCACGAATCCCCAGATCGCGGTCGCGACGAGATCCGGGGCGAGGACCTGCTCGTCCTGGATCGCGTCGCGCGTCACGATGGCCAGTCGGGAGTCGGCGAACCGGTCGTCGCCGAGCCAGCGCGGCAACCAGCGGAGCAGCCGGTGCAGGTGGTCCTCGACGGTCGCCGGTGTGTCCGGGCCCGCCTCGGGCGCACCCGCGACCGAGACGATGACGACCGGAGGTGGGTCGTCGAGGCCGGCGAGGGCGGTCTCGGACGGCTCCAGGACCACGTGCCGCCCGACCGGCTCGACAGTGTCGACGGCGCGGGGCAGCCAGTCCACCTGGTACAGCCGGTCGGTCCGCTGGTCCGGTCCGGGTTCGACGGCACCGTCGTGCGGGGTGTTCAACCAGTAGCGCTGTCGTTGGAACGGGTAGGTCGGCAACGGCGTCCACCGACCGTCCCGGCCGGGCAGCGCGGCGTCCCAGGACACCGGCAGGCCCGCCACGAACGCCTCGGCCGCCGACCGGAGCAGGCGCTCGAGGCCGCCCTCGTCGCGGCGCAACGTGCCCACCACCGTGCCGGTGACGTCCGTGCTGTCCAGCGTCTGGGTGATGCCGACGGTCAGCACCGGGTGGGCGGACGCCTCGATGAAGAAGGTGAAGCCCTGGTCGGCGAGGGACCGGGTGGCTTCTTCGAAGCGGACGGTGTGCCGCAGGTTGGTGTACCAGTACTCGGCGTCGAGCCGGGTGGTGTCCAGCCAGTCGGCGGTGACCGTGGAGAAGAACGGCACCTCGGACGGTCGCGGGGTGATTCCCGCCAGCACCCGGGCCAACTCGTCGCGCACATCGTCCACCTGGGCGGAGTGCGAGGCGTAGTCCACCGGGATCCGACGGGCCCGCACCCCCTCCGCGTCGCACCGGGCCAGGAGCGCGTCGAGCGCGGCCACCTCACCGGAGACCACGACCGACGACGGCCCGTTGACCGCCGCCACCGACAGCCCTTCGGTCAGGCGGGCCCGCACCGCGTCGACCGGCAGCCCGACCGACACCATTCCGCCGCGACCCGACAGCGCCAGAATCGCCCTCGACCGCAGTGCGACCACCTTGGCCGCGTCCGGCAGGGTCAGGGCGCCGGCGACACAGGCGGCGGCGATCTCGCCCTGCGAGTGGCCGATCACGGCGGCCGGTTCGACGCCGTAGGAGCGCCACGCCTCGGCCAGCGACACCATGACGGCCCACAGCACCGGCTGGATGACGTCCACCCGGTGCAGCGCCTCGGCGTCGTCGAGGACGTCCAGCAGCGACCAGCTCACGTGGGGTGCCAGTGCGTCGGCGCATTCCTGCATGCGGCGCGCGAAGGCCGGCGACGAGGCGCACAACTCGCGCCCCATGCCCACCCACTGCGAACCCTGCCCGGGAAAGACGAACACCGTCCGGCCACCCGGCGTCGCCGGTGCGGACGGGCCGTCGGCTCCGTCGGCTGTCGCGGTGAGCCCGGCGATCAGTTCGTCGCGGGTGCGGCCCAGCACCACCGCCCGGTGCTCGAACAACGACCGCGTCGACAACAACGAATGCGCCACATCCGCCACATCCACACCCGGCGCACCCACCACAAAATCCCGCAACCGCAACGCCTGCGCCCGCAACGCCGACTCCGAACGCCCCGACACCACCCACGGCACCACACCACCGACAACCGGCACCCCACCACCAGCCACCGGCCCCTCCAACGCCGGCGCCTCCTCCACAATCACATGCGCATTCGTCCCACTGATGCCGAACGCCGACACCCCCGCACGCCGCACCCGACCCGCACCACCAACCCACGGCCGCACCCGCGTCAACAACTCCACCGCACCCGCCGACCAATCCACATGCGACGACGGCCGATCCACATGCAACGTCCGCGGCAACACCCCACACCGCAACGCCATCACCATCTTGATCACACCAGCCACACCCGCCGCAGCCTGCGTATGACCAATATTCGACTTCAACGACCCCAACCACACCGGACCAGCAGAACCCCGACCCTGCCCATACGTCGCCAACAACGCCTGCGCCTCAATCGGATCCCCCAACCGCGTACCAGTCCCATGCGCCTCCACCACATCCACATCACCAACACCCAAACCCGCATCCACCAACGCCGCACGAATCACCCGCTGCTGCGCCAACCCATTCGGCGCCGTCAAACCATTCGACGCACCATCCTGATTAACCGCCGAACCACGAATCACCGCCCACACCCGACGACCATGACGCCGCGCATCCGACAACCGCTCCAAAACCAAAACCCCAGCACCCTCCGAAAAACCCGTACCATCCGCCGCATCCGCAAACGCCTTACACCGCCCATCGACCGACAAACCCCGCTGCCGGCCCAACTCGACGAGCACGCCGGGCGTCGGCATCGTGGACACCCCGCCGGCCAGCGCGAGCGCGCACTCCCCGGAGCGCAGGGAACGCACCGCCTGGTGGATGGCGGTCAGCGACGACGAGCAGGCCGTGTCGGTCGACACCGCCGGACCCGCCAGGCCCAGCACGTAGGCCACCCGGCCCGACGCCACGCTGGGGTACGTCCCGGTGAGCGTGTACCCCTGGACCTCGCCGACGGCGCCGCTGCCCATGCGGGGGCCGTAGTCGACGGCGTAGAGGCCGGTGAAGACACCGGTGTCGGTGTCGCGCAGTCCGGTCGGATCGATGCCCGCCCGTTCCAGCGCCTCCCAGGAGATCTCCAGCATCAACCGTTGCTGCGGGTCCATGGCCAGCGCCTCGCGCGGGCTGATCCCGAAGAACGGCGCGTCGAACCCGGCGAGGTCGGCCAGGAAGCCGCCGGCCCGCGGGTACGTCGTTCCGGCCGCGTCGGGTTCCGGGCCGGACAACGACGCCAGGTTCCACCCCCGATCCAACGGCAGGTCGCCCAGGGCGTCCACGCCGTCGGAGACGATGTCCCACAGGTCCTCGGGAGACGCGACGCCGCCCGGGAAGCGACACCCCACGCCCACCACCGCGATCGGCTCGCGAGCGGACTCCTCCAGGTGACGTACCCGGTCGCGCAGCTGCTGCGCGTCGCTGACGGCACGTCGCAAGTAGGACCGGAGCTTGTCGAGATCCTCCACCGGGCCCTCCCTAACGTTTACGGACGGACGAGAACGGACGTGACTACAGGTATCCGCGGTCGATGAGCGCGTACAGCTCGTCGTCGGCGCGGTCGTCGAGCTCCGCCGGCTCGGCCGGCGGGTCCGGCTTCGGCGGTTCGACCAGAGCGAAGACGTGTGCCGCCAGCGCCTGCGGCGTGGGGTAGGTGAAGGCGACGGTGGCGGAGAGCCGCAGCCCGGTGACCGCGGCCAGCCGGTTGCGGAGTCCGACCACCATGGCGGAGTCGAAGCCGAGGTCCCGGAAGGTCTGTGCCGACCGCGCCGTGAGGACGGCCGGCGTCAGCCCCGGTTTCGTCGTGCTCAGCATCGCCGCCGCCTCGGCGCACACCAGGCCCAGGGCGGATGACTCGCTGTCCGGGCGCACGCCGTCGGCCGGTGCCGGAGCACCGGGCGACGTGGCGGCGTCGTCGGCGGTCAGCCAGTACCGCTGCCGCTGGAACGGATAGGTCGGCAGGCTGATCCGACGGGCGGGGTGGACGCCGCAGGCCGCGCTCCAGTCGACGGGCAGGCCCCGCACGTGCAGCTCGGCCAGCGAGCCGTACACCTTGAGCAGGCCAGCGTCGTCCCGGTGCAGGGTGTTGACCAGCACCGGAGAGGCGGCCAGCGCGTCAGCGGTCTCGGCCATCGCCAGCTGGAGCACCGGATGCGGGCTGACCTCCACGAACACGGTCCCGGGCACCGCCATCAGCTGCTCGACGACCTCGCCGAACCGGACCATCGAGCGCAGGTTGGCGTACCAGTGGGCGCTGTCCAGCCCCCGGGTGTCGAACGGTCCGCCGGTGACGGTCGAGTAGAACCTGACCGCCGACTCCCGGGACGTGACGTCCGCGACGGCGTCGAGCAACCGGTCCCGGAGGGGTTCGAGGTAGTGGGAGTGGCCGGCCAGGTCGACCTTGACCCGGCGTACCCGGACGCCCTCGGCGCCGGCCAGCTCGGCGAACTCGTCGAGGGCCGGCACCTCGCCGGAGATCACGACGGAGCTGGGCCCGTTGACCGCGGCGACCGACAGCCGTCCGGACCACCGCGCCAGCCGGTCCCGGACCCACTCCGGCGACGCCGCCACCGCGGTCATCCCACCGCAGCCGGTCAGCTCGGCCATGGCCTGGCTGCGCACGCTGACGATCCGTGCGGCGTCATCGAGCGAGATCGCCCCGCAGTCGTACGCCGCGGCTATCTCACCCTGCGAATGCCCCACCACCGCGTCGGGCACCACCCCGAGCGAACGCCACACCCGCGCCAGCGAGACCATCATCGCGAACAGCGCCGGCTGGATGACGTCGATCCGGTCCAGCGAGGCCGCCGATTCGGCGCCGGTCACCACGTCCACCAGGGACCAGTCGAGCCACGGCTGGAAGGCCCGGGCGCACTCGTCGATGGCGCGGGCGAAGACCTCGGACTCCGCGTACAGCTGCCGTCCCATGCCCTGCCACTGGGATCCCTGGCCGGGGAAGACGAAGACGGTCGGGCCGACCGGGCCGTCGACCACCCCGCGGACGGCCTGGGCGGCGCTCTGTCCGCCGGCCACCAGGTCGAGACCGGCCAGCGCGGCCTCGCGTCCGTCACCGAGCACCACCGCCCGGTGCGCGAACATGGTCCGCGTCGCCACGAGCGAGTACGCCACGTCGGCCGCCGACAGCGACGGGTCCGCGGCGACGAACTCCCGCAGCCGGCCCGCCTGCGCCCGGAGCGCCTCCGGCGACCGGGCCGAGAGCACCCACGGCAGCACCCCGGCGGTCTGCGCGGCGGTGGGCGTGGGCGGTTGCTCGGGTGCCTGTTCGAGGATCACGTGTGCGGTGGTGCCACCCATGCCGAACGCCGACACCCCGGCCCGGCGCGGCCGGCCGGGCTGCCCCGGCCAGGGCTGGGCGACGCGGGCGACCTCGAAGTCCCGCGCGAAGTCGGCGACGGCGGGGTTCGGCGACCGGAAGTTCAGGCTCGGGACCAGTTGCCCCCGGTCCACGCAGAGCGCCGTCTTGACGAAGCCGACGATCCCCGCGGCCGGTTCCAGGTGACCCACGTTGGTCTTCACCGACCCGACGGCCAGCGGGCGGGTGCGGCCGGTCCGCCGGAAGACCTCGCGCAGGCCGGCCAGTTCCGCCGGGTCACCGAGCCGGGTGCCGGTACCGTGCGCCTCGACGTAGTCGACGTCGCCGAAGTCGACGGCGGCACGCTCCAGCGCGGTGAGGGTGGCCGCGGCCTGCCCGCCGGGGCTGGGGTCCGGCATCCGGCTGGAGGCCCCGCCGCTGGCGACGCCCCAGCCCCGGACCACCGCGTAGATGTGGTCGCCGTCGGCGACGGCGAGATCCAACCGCTTGAGCACGACGATCGCCCCGCCTTCGCCGCGGACGAAACCGTTGGCCCGGTCGTCGAAGGTGAAGCAGCGGCCGTCGGGCGACAACGCGCCCAGATTGGCCAGGCTGATACCCGCCTCAGGGTCGGTGATCAGGTGTACGCCGCCGGCGATGGCCAACTCGACCGCGCCGCTGCGGATCCGGTCGCAGGCCAACGCCAGCGCCACCAGGGAGGAGGACTGGCCGGAGTCCGCGCAGAAGCTCATGCCCCGGACGTCGAGGAGGCTGGAGATCCGGTTGGCGATCAACGCACCACTCGACCCGAGCGCGGCGTAGTGGTCGTCGCGGTCGCTGCCGGACAGCTTACGGAGCAGGTCGTACCCGGAGGGCGCAGTGCTCACCACGACGTCGACCTCGCGACCGGCGAGCGCGGTCGCCGGAATGCGGGCGTCCTCGACCGCCTCCCAGGCCAGCTCCAGCCCCAGCCGCTGGGTGGGGTCCATGGCCGCGGCCTCCGCGCCGCCGGTGCCGAAGAACGCCGCGTCGAATCCGTCGATGGCGTCGAGGAACGACCCGGTCGTCAGGGTCGCGGCGTCCGGGTGGGACGAGACCGTCGAACCGGTCAGCCGGTGTTCCGGGAACGTCGCGACGGTCGACTCGCCGTTGACCAGCAGACGCCAGAACTCCGTCAAGCCGGGCACGCCGGGAAAGCGGCACGACATCCCGATCACCGCGATGTCCGCTCCTGCCCTAACCATGCGATTTCCTTCCGCTCCGGGTGGCGGACGACTCTCGTCCCGCCGTGCCGCCGTCACCGCCAGGTGGTCAACAGATCTCGAAGTTCGTCGGGCGCGTCCATGAAGTCGTAGTGGCCGCCGGCGACGACCCGGAACTGCACCGAGTCGGAGTAGTGGCGCCATCCGGCCAGCTCGCCGAGGCTCACCTCGGGGTCGTCCCGCCAGTGGACGACGACGATCGGGCAGGCCAGCCTGACCGGCTCCGACCGCCGGTACCGCGCGGCGGCGGCGTGGTCGTCGAGCAGCACCGACAGACCCATGTCGATCATGTCCGGCCGGGGATCGATGCCCCGCCCACGCAGGAACGTCTCCACCTCCTGGCGCAGCTCCGGCTCGCTCATCGCGAGCATCCGGTCGCGCGACGCGTCGTGCGGGGCCGGCTGACCCGACACGAAGAGGCACTCCGGGCCGGGCAGGCCACGTGCGGCCAGCCGAACCACGGCCTCGAAGGCCGGCAGGGCGCCGGCACAGTGGCCGAACAGCGCGAACGGGCGGTCGAGCGTCGGTGACAGCGCCTCGACCAGGCCGTCGGCGAGGTTCTCGTAGGTGCCGTAGTGCGGATGGGCCAGCCGGTTCTCCCGCCCGGGGAACTGCACCGGGCAGATCTCGGCGTCGCCGAGTGCGGCGGGCCAACCGTTGAAGGCCGAGGCCCCGGCCCCGGAGAAGGGCAGGCAGAAGATCCGGGACGGATGCGCGGTGGACGGTTGCCGGATGAACCACGGCGAGACGGTGCTGACGGTCATGATGTCGGCCGTTTCTGGGCAACGATGGGCAGGTGGGTCATCCCCGCGATGAAGTACGACCGCAGGTGCTGCGGCTCACCGGCGAGTTCGATGGCACCGAACCGGTCGAGCAACTCCTCGAAGAAGATGCGCAGCGTCATCCGGGCCAGCGGCGCGCCGATGCAGAAGTGCGGGCCGAAGCCGAACGCCACCTGACGCTTCGCGCCAACGCGGTTGATGTCGAACACGTGCGGATCGGGGAACTGCAACTCGTCGCGGTTGGCCGAACCGATCCAGGCGACGACCGCGGCGCGCGCCGGGATGGTGCCGCCGCCGATCTGGACGTCGTCCACCGCGTACCGCATGAAGTTGCACGCCGCGGACGTCCAGCGCAGTCCCTCCTCCACCAGGTTCGGGATCAGCGACGGGTCGGCCTGTGCCCGGGCGAACTGCTCCGGCCGCTCGATGAGCGCCTCGACCGTGCCGGACACGGTGTGCGGTGTGGTCACGTTGGCGCCGAGCAGGATGCTGTACCCGTCGAGGGCGATCTCCTCGTCGGTCAGCGGCGCGCCCTCCACGCTGAGGTTCATCAGATGGTCGAGCAGACTCCCGTCGTCGCCCCCGCCCGCCCGCCGCCGCCGTACCCACTCGGTGACGTAGGTGATGAGCTCGTGGTGGGCGATCGCCAGGGTCGCCGCCTCGCTGCCGTGCTGGAAGTGCGGGTCGGCGGGGGCCGTCACCATCGCGGTCAGCTCCACCAGCTCCTGCCAGTCCCGCTCGGGGATGCCGAGCAGGGGGCCGGTGACCAACGCCGGCAACAGCAGCGCCCGGTCGGCCAGGTCGAAGACCTCCCCGTCGAGCGCCGGCTCGAGGAAGTCCACGACGGTGGTACGGATGCTCTCGGCCCAGGGCGCCACCGCCCGCGCGGTGAGCTTGGCGCCGATGGCGCGGCGTACCCGAGTGTGGCGCGGCGGGTCGGTCGAGGTGAGCAGCCTGCCCGCCGCCGGGTCGTCCGTGCCCAGGTGGGTGGGGACCGTACCCCGCTCGGAGGTGAACTCGCGGTGGTCGCCGAGCACCCGGCAGACGTCCTCGTAACGGGTCACCGACCAGAACTCCCGACCATCGGGCAGGACCTGGTGGTGCAGCGGCGCCTTGGCCCGCATCACGTCCCAGACGGGATGCGGGTCGCCGTGGGAGTAGAGGTCCAGGTCGAACAGATCGACGGTGTCCAGGTCGATGTCGCGGGCGGGACCCGGGGTGAGCCTCACGTCCCGGCCCTGCCCTGTGCGATCAGCTCGGCGACCCGGGCCGGCGTCTGCGCCAGGTAGAAGGCCCGAACGGACAGCCGTACGCCGTAGTCGTCGGCCATCCGGTCGATGATCTTGATTCCGGCCAGCGAGGTGCCACCGAGCGCGAAGAAGTCGTCGTCCTCCTTGGCCTCGGCGCCGAGATACTCCGACCACAGGTCCGCGATGGCCTGCGCCTGCGGGACGGGTCGCGCCACGGCTGCGCCGCCGCCACCATTCTGGTGGTCCGTCCGTGGTGACGATTCCATTCTTCAGCTCCCTTTGATCCGCCGGTCGGGATTGCCTTTCCGATCCTTTTCGGCCCGATTCGGGCCAGCACCGCCGACACCACCATGCGGCGTGCGGAAAGTGCCACTCCGGACGTCACCTCGTGCGACGAGGCAATTCCTTGATGGCCGGTTCGAGTGTGGCGCGATTCTTCGTACGGGAACACCGGTAAAGGCGAATACAGGGGTTCACCAAGGGTGCGGTCGAGGTGAGCCACGCGTAGCCGTCCCGCTGGCGGGACAGTACAAGGTGGACCGAACTCGGGCCGCGTCGGCACCGCCGCCGGTTGCCTCACGGCCATCGGCGGGTGACCGTGGCGGTAATTCGACGACATTGCGCAGGGACGTGAGGGGAACGACGTGGAAGACAGCGGCGTGGATGCGGACGTGGTGATCGCCGGTGCCGGACCCACCGGTCTGATGCTGGCCTGCGAACTCCGCCTGGCGGGTGTCGATGTGCTGGTGGTGGAGCGGCTCGCGCAACGAACCGGCGAGTCGCGGGCCGGCGGAATGCACTCGCGCACCCTGGAGGTACTGGACCAGCGTGGGATCCTGGATCGCTTCACGGAAATCGGCGCTCCGCAACCCGTAGGCCATTTCTCCGGCCTCTATCTGGAGTTCGACGAGGCGGAGTCGCGGCACCCCTATCCGTTGATGATCCTGCAGACCGACATCGAACGGCTGCTCGAGGAATGGGCCGTCGCGCTCGGTGTACGTATCCAACGGTCGTCCGAGGTGACCGGAATCAGCCAGGACGGCGCCGGGGTGGCCGTCGAGCTGGGCACCGCAGCAGGACCGACGCGTACGCTGCACGCCCGCTATCTGGTGGGCTGCGACGGCGGACGCAGCGCCGTACGCAAACTGTCGGGCATCGACTTCGTGGGCACGTCGGCGACGATGACGGCGCTGATCGGCGACGTCGAGCTCCCGGAGCTGACCGAGGACTACTTCTGGGTGCGGCGCTGCCCCACCGGCGACTACTCGGTGATCGCCTTCGAGCCGGGCTGGTACCGGGTCATCGCCTCCGAGTACGACCGCGTCGTCGACCGCGACGAGCCGGTGACGTTCGAGCAGCTCCGCGAGTCGCTGGTCAGGCTCGCCGGAACCGACTTCGGAATGCGCAGCCCGCGGTGGGTCTCCCGGTTCAGCGACGCCGCGCGACAGGCCGACCGGTACCGGGCCGGTCGGGTGCTGCTGGCGGGCGACGCCGCACACATCCATTTCCCGGCCGGCGGACAGGGGCTGAACCTGGGCGTGCAGGACGCGGTCAACCTCGGGTGGAAGCTCGCCGCGGTGGTCAACGGCCAGGCCCCGGAGAGCCTGCTGGACACCTATCACCACGAGCGCCACCCGGTCGGCGAGCGCGTGCTGCACAACACCCGGGCGCAGTCGGCGCTGGCCCGCCCCGGCCCGCACACGGACGCGCTGCGCGACGTCTTCGGCGAACTGCTGCAGTTCGACGACGTCAACCGGCAGCTGTGCGGCAAGCTGACCGCGCTCAACCTCCGCTACCCGGTCGACGGCGATCACCCGCTGGCCGGCCGTCGGGTTCCCGACGTCGACCTCAAGTCAGCCGGTGGCGCCATCCGGATGTACGAGTTGCTGCACGCCGCCCGACCGGTGCTCGTCGATCTGCAGGGCAGCACCGAGGTGGCCGCGGTGGCCGACGGCTGGGCAGATCGTGTCGACCTGGTCGAGGCGACCAGCCTGGACGACCACTGGATCGTCCCGGACCTCGACGAGCTGCCCGCCCCGGCCGCGCTGCTCGTCCGCCCGGACGGTCACGTCGCCTGGGCGGCCTCCGCCGACGAGCCGCTGGACACCGCGGCGCTACGGGCCGCCCTCGCCACCTGGTTCGGTCCGGTCCGACCTGGTCGATGACGAGGCACCCGACATCGGTACAGGGCCCCGAGCGTCGCTCGGGGCCCTGTCGTTCGTCGGTCGCGGTCCGCCTCAGACCGGTGCCGGGCTCCTGCCGGTGCTCACCTGCTCGATGACGTCGAGCACCTCCCGGCCCTGATCCACCAGGTACATGTGGTCGCCGGGAAACTCCACGTAGCTGAACTCGCCGGTGGTCGCCGTCTGCCACTGCCGAGCCTCCGCGGCGGTCACCAGGCCGTCGGAGTCACCTCGCAGCGAGCAGATCGGCACCGGTACCGGCCCGTCGAAGCTCGGCAGGTAGGCCTCGTGCATCTCGCAGTCGGCCTGCAACGCGGGAAGGATCAGCTCCCGCATCTCCGGATGGTCGAGCGCCTCGTGCCGGAAGCCGGCGAACTCCTCGACCCGGGCGAGGAACTCGTCGTCCGGTAGCCCGGCCGCCCGCCTCTCCCGCTGCGTCCACGGCCCCGGTGAACCGCTGACGATCAGCCGCTCCACCACGATGCCCCGGCTGCTCAGCAGGGGCACCAGCTCGTACGCGAGCACCGCGCCCAAGCTGTGTCCGAACAGCACGGTCCGGGTACCGGCGCCGAGGTCGGCGGCGATGGTGTCGACCTCGGTCCGGGCCGCTTCCACCACGTTGCGGTACGGCTCCTCCAGGAATCGCCGTTCCCGGCCCGGCAGCTCCACGGAGGTGACGCGCCACCGGCCGGCCGCCAGCTCGCGCCACGGGTGGAAGAAGGAAGCACCCGCTCCCGCGAACGGCACGCACAACAGCGTGCCGCGCTCCCGCGCCTCATCGGTCGCGCCCTGCCCTGTCATCTCAGATCAGCTCCTGTCCTTCGCCGGTTGTCGGTTCACTGCGCCGCGAGCTTGCGGTTGATGACCTCGAAGATCTCGGCCACCGGGCCGGGCAGGTTCATCTCGTGGTGCGTGGCGTGCACGTCGTACTCCTCGATGGCGCCGAGGACGTACGGCCGCCACAGGTTCGCGTACAGGTCGTCCTTGAGCACCGCGTTGAAGAACAGCACGTCACCGTCGTAGACCGGCGACTCGAACGTCATCATGAGCTGGGAGTTGTTGGCCAGTACCCGGGCCATGACGTCGATGGAGTCCTGCTGGTTGTCGGTGCCGATGTACTGGCCGAAGAAGTCCTCCAGCTCGTCCCGGTAGTCCTCGACGGTCTTGTTGGCATGGATCTCGGTCCAGCCGTGCCCGCCGGGCTGCGAGTCGAGGATGGCGGTCAGGGCGATCTCGTGCCCGCGCCGGGCGAGGCCGGCCGCGACGGCCTGGGCCACGGTGCCACCGTAGGACCAGCCGATCAGGTGGAAGGGACCGTCCGGCTGGATCTTCAGCATCTCCTCGATGTAGCCGTCGACCATCTCCTCGACCGACGACACCAGCTCACCGACGCCGTTGTAGCCGCGCGACTGCAGGGCGTACGCCGGCCGGTCCGGCACGTGCACCACGAAGCTGAAGTACGCCCAGCCCAGCCCGCCTCCCCCGTGGAAGAACCACAGCGGCGGCTTGCCCGTGCCGGGGTCGATGTTGAGCGGCAGCACCACGCCGAGCGGGTCGGCGATCTCCCCGGCGGGCTGACCGATCAGCAGCAGCGACGCCAGCTCGGCCACGGTGGGGAACTTGATGATCGTACGGAGTGGGAACTCGATGCCGAACTCCTTGCGGATGCGCACGCTGAGCCGGGTGGCCAGCAGCGAGTGTCCACCGAGGGCGAAGAAGTCCTCGTCGACCCCGACGGTCTCCCGGCCGAGCAGCTCGCCGAAGATCGCGCACAGCCGCTGTTCCTGGGAGGTACGTGCCTGTCGACCGGTCGCCTTGCTGGTGTCCTCCTCGGGCAGCGCCCGACGGTCGAGCTTCCCGTTCGGCGTGAGCGGCAGCTTGGCGAGGGCGATCACCGTGGCCGGCACCATGTAGTCCGGCAGGCGTCCGCGCAGGTACGTGGTGAGTTCGGTGCGGAGCTGGTCCGCCGCGACACCGGCGGTGGGCGCCGGCACCACGTAGCTGACGATGCTCTTGTCGCCCTGCTGGTTCTCGCGCACCACGACGGCGGCCTGCGCCACGCCGGGGTGCCCGGCCAGCACGTGATCGATCTCTCCCAGCTCGATCCGGAAGCCCCGGACCTTCACCTGGAAATCGGTGCGCGCGATGTACTCCAACTGCCCGGCCCGGTTCCACCGCGCCAGGTCTCCGGTCCGGTACATGCGCGATCCGGCCGGCCCGAACGGGTTGGGCACGAACCGCTCGGCGGTCAGGTCCGGTCGGCCCTGGTAGCCACGGGCAAGGCCGTCGCCGGCGAGGTACACCTCCCCGGCGACGCCGCGCGGCACCGGGCAGAAGCGCGAGTCGAGCAGGTACACCTGGGTGTTGCCGATCGGGGTGCCGATCGCCACCGGCGCTCCCGGAGTCAGCGGCGCCATGGTCGACCAGGTCGTCGTCTCCGACGGGCCGTACCAGTTGCCCACCTCGGTGGCCTGCGTGGCCAGCGTCTCGGCGAGGCGGGCGGGCACCGCCTCCGCCCCGGTCATGATGCGCAGCCCCCGCGCGGCGTCCGGGTCGTGGGCGAGCAGCATCTGCCAGAAACCCGGCGTGGCCTGCACCACGCTGACCTCGTTGCGGCGGATGTACGCCAGCACCGCCGCCGGATCGGTGACGGTCTCCTTGGCCGCCATCACCATCGTCGCGCCGGTGACGAACGGCAGGTACAGCTCGGTGTTCGCCATGTCGAAGGAGACCGTCGTGCTGAACAGCATCCGTTCCCCCGGCGACAGCGGGAACCGCCGCTGGACGGAGGCCAGGAAGTTCGCGACCGCACCGCGCGGGATCGTCACGCCCTTCGGCGCGCCGGTGGAACCGGAGGTGTAGATCACGTACTGGGTGTTCGCCGGGTGCGCCACCACCGCCGGCGGCAGGTCCGGACAGCCCGAGCAGTCGGCGCCGGCGAGCGTGTCGTCGTCGAGCACCAGCACCGGCTTCGCCTGCGCCAGGATGTGGTCGAGGCGGGAGCGTGGGTGCTCCGGGTCCAGCGGTACGTAGGCGCCGCCGGCCTTGAGAACCGCCAGGAGCGCCACCATCAGGTTCACCGTCCGGGGCAGGCACACGGCGACCAGCGACTCGGCTCGCACGCCGCGCTCCACCAGCCAGTGCGCCAGCCGGTTCGACCGGATGTCCAGCTCCTGGTAGGTGAGCGAGTCGTCCTCGGTGAGCACCGCGAGTGCCTGGGGTGACTCCTGGACCCGGCGGCTCACCGCCGCCAGCAGCCCGCCGTCAAGCGTCGGCTCGGCGGTGTCGTTCACCTCCACCAGCAGTCGCTCGCGCTCCGCCGCGCTGAGCACGTCGACGTCGCCGACGCACCGGCTCGGGTCGGCGACCAACTGCTCCAGGACGCGGACGAAGCGCGCGGCCATGGCCTCGACGGTGTCCCGGTCGAACAGCCTGGTCCCGTACTGGATGTCGCCGTAGAGCACGCCCGCCGCGTCGTCCAGGGTCATGCTGAAGAAGAGGTCGACCATGGCCTTCGTGGTGAGGGCCTGCTGGAACTCGGCGGTGAGCCCCGGAAAGTCGAGCACCGGCTTGGCGAAGTTCTGCCAGCCGCACATCACCTGGAACATCGGCCGGTACGTGGCCGAACGGTCCGGATTGATCTCCTCGACCAGCACGTCGAACGGCACGTCCTGGTGCTCGTACGCGGTGAGTGCCTTGTTGCGCACCTGGGCGAGCAGGTCCAGGAAGGTCGGGTTGCCGGACAGGTCGACGCGCAGCACCAGGTTGTTGACGAAGCAGCCGACCAGGTCGGCCAGCGCCTCGTCGGTCCGCCCGGCGATCGGGGACCCGATCGGCACGTCCTCGCCGCCACCGAGCTTGCTCAGCAGCACCGCCAACGCGGCCTGCACGATCATCGACATGGTCATGCCGCGCTCGGCGGCGAGGCGTTCCAGTCCGGCGGTGACGGCGGGCCGCACCACGAAGGCCACCGCGTCGCCGTCGGTGCTCAGGTCCGCCGAACGTGGATGGTCCAGCGGCAGGTTCAGCGGCTGGGGTACCCCGGTGAGTTCCTTGCGCCAGTACTCCAGCTGCGCCGCGGCGAGGCTGTTCGGATCCTTCAGGTCACCGAGTACCTCCCGCTGCCACAGCGTGAAGTCCTTGTACTGCACGGGCAGCGGCTCGAACTCCGGGGCCCGGCCCGCCCGCCGGGCGCCGTAGGCGGTGGCCAGGTCCCGGGCCAGCGGGAAACTGGAGCTGCCGTCGGTGGCGATGTGGTGGATGGCCAGGACCAGGACGTGCTCGCGGGGCGAGGAGCGGATCAGGGTGGTCCGGAACGGAACCTCGGTCGCCAGGTCGAAGGTGTGCGCGACCGCGCGGTCGACCGCACCGGACACCTCTTCCGGTGGCACCTCCAGCACCGGCGTCTCCACCCGGGCCAGCGCCTCCGCCACCGGCAGGATCCGCTGGTACGGCTCGCCCTGGTCGTCCACCACGTAGGTGGTGCGCAGGATCTCGTGCCGCTCGACCACGTCCCTGATCGCCGCGTCCATCGCGGACAGGTCCAGGTCCCCGGTCAGCCGCAGGGCCGCCGACATGTTCCAGGTCTCGCCACCCTCCAGTTGGTGCAGGTACCAGTAGCGGCGCTGGGCGAAGGACAACGGAATCATGTGCTTACTCCTCTACGGTCATCTTGCGCAAGCGAGGGCGACGCGGAGCTGCCGGTGCTTCCGGTCCCGCCCGGTCCAGCCAGTCGGCGAGCGCGGCCACCGTGGGCCGGTCGAAGATCGTGCGGATGGGGATCTCCGCTCCGGTCTCCGCCCGGGCCCGGCTGATCAACCGGGTGGCGAGCAGTGAATGCCCGCCCAGATCGAAGAAATCGTCGTCGACGCCGACCCGCTCCAGCCCCAGTACCTCGGCGAAGAGCCTGGTCAGGCACTCCTCCCGCGGGGTGCGCGGCGCCCGGTAGTCGGCCCCGCTGAACTCCGGCTCGGGAAGCGCGGACCGGTCCAGCTTGCCGTTGGCCATCAACGGCAGCCGGTCCAGCAGCACGAAGGCGGAGGGCACCATGAACTCCGGCAACCGCTCGGCGGTGTACCGGCTGAGTTCCGCGGCGTCGACCTCGCCCACGGCCACGACGTAGGCGGCGAGCCGGGCACCGGTGCCCGCGCCCGGCCGGGACACCACGACGGCCTGGTCGACCGCCGGATGCGCGCCGACAACCGTCTCGACCTCGCCCGGCTCGATCCGGAATCCGCGCACCTTGACCTGTGCGTCGCCCCGGCCCGCGTACTCCAGCTGCCCGTCGTCGTTCCACCGGGCCAGGTCGCCGGTGCGGTACATCCGGGCGCCGGGCGGGCCGAAGGCGTCGGCGACGAAGCGCTCGGCGGTCAGGTCGGCCCGGCCGTGGTAGCCACGACCGACGCTGCCGCCGACGTACAGTTCGCCGACCACCCCCGGTGGTACCGGCGCCAGGCCGGGGCCCAGGACGTAGGCGCGCATGTTGCCCAGCGGGGTGCCGATCGGCACGCTTCCCGCCGGGTTCGACGCGTCCTCGGCGACGATGCAGGTGGTGGCGTAGAACGACTCGCTCTGCCCGTAGGCGTTCACCACACGTACCCCGGGGAAGGCCTGCCGCGTCTTCTCCACGAGCGAGACGGGGAGGGCCTCGCCGGCGAAGACGACGGTCTCCACACTGGTCCGGCCGGCGATCTCGGCGACGAGTTCGGCGAAGGCGGACGGCACGGTGGAGATGACGCTGCCGTGCCAGCCCGCCGGCTCGGCCAGGGCCAGGACGTCCCGGACCACCTCGACGACGCCGCCGGTGGCAAGCGTCGTGAAGACCTCGAACGCCGAGACGTCGAAGTTCACCGAGGTGCCGGCGAGCAACCGCTTGCCGGGCGCCAGGCCCACCCGGGACGCGAGCCGCAGCACGCCGTTGACCACGTTCGCGTGCGTGATGGCCACCCCCTTGGGCCGGCCCGTGGAGCCGGAGGTGTACATCACGTACGCCAACTGCTGGGCCTGGACCCGCGGTTCGGAGCCGGTGTGGTCGCCGGACAGGTCGAGCGTGTCGAGCAGGACGTCCGGCGCGTCGTGCGCCGGCAGCACCGCGACCGTCGCGGCATCGGTCAGGACGAGGCACGGCCGGGCCTCGCCGAGGATGGCGGCGGTGCGGGCGCTGGGATACCGGGGGTCGACCGGCAGGTACGCGCCGCCCGCCCGCAGGATCGCCAGCAGTGCGACGACCAGATCCGCCGAGCGCGGCAGCGACACCGCCACCACCGACTCCGGACCCACGCCACGGCCGGACAGTGCGTCCGCCAGGCGGGCGGCCCGGGCGGTCAGCTCACGGTACGTGAGCGACTCACCTGCGGCGACCACGGCGACCTCGTCCGGGGTCCGTGCCGCCTGGGCCTCGACGAGCCCGACGATCGTGGTCTGCGGAGTCGGCATGGCCGTGTCGTTGACCTCGGTGAGCAGCAGGTTGCGTTCGGCCGGGTCCAGGATGTCGAGCTGCGCGACGGTCAGGCCCGGGGTGGCCACGATGTGCCGCAGGACACGGGCGAGACGCGCTGCCAACGCCTGCACCGCGTCCGGGTCGAAGACGCCCCGTGCGTACTGCAGGAGCAGTTGGAGCTGCGGATCCGCCGCCGCCATCAGGGTCAGCGGATAGTTGGTGGCCGTCGACGGGCGCAGGCCGGTGAAGGCGACACCGTCCGCGGCGTCGGTGGCGGCGTCGAGCGCGTCCCGGTCGACCGGGTAGGACTCGAAGACGACGAGCGTGTCGAACAGCGACGACAGGCCGACCGCCTGCTGGATCTCGGTCAACCCGTAGTAGTGGTGCTCCAGCAGGCGGGCCTGCCGACCCTGCAGCCGGGTGAGGACCGCCGCGACGGTGTCGCCGGGCGCGTACTCGACGCGTACCGGAAGGGTGTTGATGAACATGCCGACCGTCGAGTCGACGCCGGACACCGCGGGCGGGCGCCCGGAGACGGTCGCGCCGAACAGCACGTCCTGGCGGCCGGTGAGCTGGCCGAGCAGCAGCGCCCAGGCGCCCTGGACCAGGGTGTTGACGGTGACGCCCCATTCGGCTGCCCGCCGGACGAGGGCCTGCGCCTCGTCCGGGTCGAGCGCGACGGCGAGCTGACCCACCCCCTCGACGGCCACCTGGTCCGAGCCGGGAGCGAGCAGGGTGGGCTCCTCGATTCCGGCCAGCTCGGCCGCCCACACCCGCGCGGACTCCTCGTCGTCCTGCTGCGCGCGCCAGCGCAGGAACTCACCGAAGTCACCGGAGGCGGGCAACCCGGCCGGATCGCCGCCGGAGGCGTAGAGCAGCAGCAGATCCCGCATCAGCAGCGGCATGGACCAACCGTCGATCAGCACGTGGTGGGCGGTCAGCACCAGTTCCGCGCGGCCGGGCGTCGTGACGACCAGGGCCATCCGGATCAGCGGTGGGCTGCCCACGTCGAAGTGCGCGGACCGGTCCTGGGCGAGGAAGCGCTCGAACCTCTCGGTCCGCTCCGCCTCGTCGACCGCGGTCAGGTCGTGGTACTGCCACGGCAGGGACACCTCCTGCGGCACCACCTGCACCACCCCGCCGTCCGCGCGGTCGACGAAGGCGGCCCGGAGGCTGGCGTGCTGCCCCAGCAGCGCCTGCGCGGCGCGGCGCATCCGCTCCGGATCGACCGCGCCGGACAGGTGGAAGACCAACTGCATGTGGTACGCGTCGAACGACGACCCGGCCAGCATGGTGTGGAACAACATCCCGGACTGCACCGGCGTGGTCGGCCAGACGGTGGCCAGCGCACCGAACCGGCTCTCCCACGCGTCGATCTCCGCCTGGCTCACCTCGACCAGGGGCGCGTCGCTCGGGGTCAGCCCACCGGCGTCGGGGGTGGTGGCGTGGCGCGCCAGGGCGGTCAGCGCGTCGACCCACAGCCCCGCCAGTTCGGTCACCTCGTCACGGTCGAGCACGCCGGTGGGGAAACCGAAGTAGGCGGTCAACTCGTCACCGTCGGCGGTGCTCACGGCGACAGCGTTGATCTCCAGCGCCGACAACGCCGGCATGTCCGGGTCCGGGGCGGCGATCAGATCCCGGTACGCGGTGTCCGGCGCCCAGCCCAGGCCGCGCAGGTCCTCCGGGATGTCCGCGCCGGAGGAGCGGCCCAGGTAGTTGAAACCGATCTGCGGCTCACGCGTCCCGGCCAGCGCGCCTGCGGTGTTCGGGTTGAGGTGACGCAGCAGGCCGTAGCCCGTGCCGCTGTCCGGCACGGCCCGTAGCTGCTCCTTGACCGCCTTGATCGCCCGGCCGGCGGCCGGACCGCCGGCGAACGCGTCCACCACGTCGACGCCCGCCAGGTCCAGCCGCACCGGGAACATCGCGGTGAACCATCCGACGGTGCTCGACAGGTCGGCGCCCGGGACCACGTGTTCGGCCCGGCCATGCCCTTCCAGCCGCACCAGCGTCGAGGCGCCCGATACGCCCCGCGTCGCACGCCAGCGACTCAGCGCCAGCGCCAGGCCGGCCAGCAGCCCGGCGTCCACACCGGCCCGGAACACCGTGGGCACGGTGGTCAGCAGGGTCTGCGTGACCTCCGGCGGCACCTGGACGCGCAACGTGTCCACGGTGGCCGCGACGTCGCGGGCCGGATCGAGCGGACGTGCACCCAGCACCGGCTCGTCGGCCCGCAGGATCTCCTGCCAGACGGGCAGTTCCGCCACTCGTTGCGGGCTGGTCGCGGCATCGGCCAGCCCCGACAACCACCGCCGTAGCGAGGTGCCCACCGCCGCCGGTGGTGTGGGCCGGCCGCCACTGACCCGCTGCCAGGCGGCCACCAGGTCCGGGACCAGGATCCGCCACGACACCCCGTCGACGACCAGGTGGTGCAGCACGATCAGCAGCCGGTCCACGTCCGTGTCGGAGGTGAATCGCACGAACTGCGCCATCACACCCGCGTCCGGGTCCAGCCGGTCCGCGGCCGCGTCCAACTCCACCCGCACATCGGCGTCGCCCAGGACGACGTCGCGCAGCAACACGTCGGCGTCCACGGTGCCGACGGCCGCCATGACGATGCCCGACCCGGCCCGGTCGAGCCGGGACCGCAGCACGTCGTGCCGGTCCAGCACGGCCTGCAACGTCGCGACGAGTCCGGCCCGGTCGATGCCCTCGGGCAGGGTGAGCATCGCGGACATGCAAAACCGGCCGACACCCCCGCCCAGCGCGAGCACGTGCGCCGCCGTCGGCGGCAGGGGCGCCCAGCCCACGCCGCCACCCGGAAGCTCGGCCAGGGTCACCGGCTCCTCGTCCGCCCGGCCGTCGACCAGTTCGGCGAGCCGGGCGACGGTGCGGTGCTCGAAGATCTCCCGGGGGCTGAGGACCAGCCCACGCGTCTTGGCCCGCGCGGCGACCTGGATGGAACGGATACTGTCGCCGCCGCTGGTGAAGAAGTCGTCGTCGATCCCCACCGGCCCGCCGCCCAGGACGTCGGCGTACACCTCGGCCAGCAGCTGCTCCACCGCGCTGCGCGGCGCCCGATGCTCGGTGCCGGCGAACTCCGGCACGGGCAACGCGCCCCGGTCCAGCTTTCCGCTCGCCGTCAACGGCAGCCGGTCCAGCACCACGAACTGGGTCGGGACCATGTAGTCCGGCAGCCGCTCGGCCGCGAACGCGCGCAGCTGCGCCGGGGACACGTCGGCCACCCGTTGCGGACCGCCACCGGTGGCGCTGTCCGGCGGCGCCACGTAGCCGACGAGCCGGGCCCGGCCGCTGTGGTCCTCGCACACGGTCACCGCCGCCCGGCCGACCTCGGGGTGTCGGGTGAGGACGGTCTCGATCTCGGTCGGCTCGACCCGGATGCCGTTCACCTTCACCTGCGTGTCGACACGTCCCGCGTACCGCAGGTGACCGTCGTCGTCCCACCGGGCCAGGTCGCCGGTCCGGTACATGCGCGCACCGGCCGGGCCGAAGGGGCAGGCGACGAACCGCTCGGCGGTCGACCCGCCGTCGCGGTGGTAGCCGCGGGCGAGCCGGCCGCCGACGTACAGCTCACCGATCACGCCGGGCGCGACCGGAGCGAGTTCGGGCCCCAGCACGTAGGCGCGCATGTTGGCCAGGGGCGCTCCGATCGGTACCGCTTCGGAGCCGGCCAGCTGCTGCGGAACCGGGTAGGTGGTGGCGTAGAAGCTCTCCGTCTGCCCGTACGCGTTGACGACGCGGACGCCGGGCAGGGCGCGCCGCACCTCGTGGACCAGATCCGCCGAGAGGGCCTCACCCGCGAACACGACGGTTTCCACGTCGAGTGCGGGGCGCGCCGCAGGGTCCGAACCGAGCTGGTCCAGCAGGGCGGCGAACACTGTGGGCACGGCACTCACGGTGGTCCCCGACCAGCCGCCACGTTCGGCGAGTTCGAGCACGTCACGGACGATCTCGATGCTCGCGCCCGTGGTCAGCGCGGTGAAGGTCTCGGACACCGAGACGTCGAAGTTCACCGACGTCGCGGCCAGCATCCGGGAGTCCGCCTCGACCCGCAGCCGGCGGCGCAGGTCCCACACGCCGTTGACCACACCGCCGTGGGTGACCGCGACCCCCTTGGGCACGCCGGTCGACCCGGACGTGAACATCACGTACGCGAGATGCTCCGGCCGCACCCCGGTCTGCGGCAGCTGCGCCACCGGGCCGTCCAGGCACAGGTCGTCGAGCCGCAGCACCGACGGCGCGCCGGCGACCACCGCCGCCGTCGCGGCGTCGGTCACCACCAGGGCCGGTCGGGCGGCCTCGAGCAGGAGGGCGACCCGCCCGGCCGGGTAGGCAGGGTCGACCGGCAGGTAGGCACCGCCGGCCTTGAGCACGCCCAGCAGCGTGACCACCAGGTCCACCGATCGTGGCAGGGCCACGGCGACCAGGACGTCCGGCCCGACACCGCGCTGCCGCAGCAGCGCGGCCAGCCGGCTCGCGCGGACGTCGAGTTCCCGGTACGACAACGTGGTCGGTCCGCACACCACCGCCGTCGCGTCCGGGGTGCGGACCACCTGGGCGGCAACCAGCTCCGCGACCGTGGCGTCCGGCACCGGTGCCGTCGTCCGGTTCAGCCGGACCAGCCGGTCCCGCTCGGCGTCGGTGAGCAGGTCCACCGCCGCGAGTCGCGCCGCGGGATCGGCGACCACCTGCCGCAGCACCCGCAGATAGCGGTCGACCAGGTGCTCGGCCGTGGCCGGGTCGAACAGTTCGGTCGCGTACTCCAGCCGCCCGTAGGCACCGCCGGCTGGTGCCGGGACGATGTTGAAGAAGAGGTCGAACTTCGCGGTCCCGGTGCCCGCCGGGACCGGGGTGACCCGCAGCCCCGGCAGCTCGACCTGCGCCCATTCGAACTGCCAGGCCAGCATCACCTGGAACAGCGGCTGGTAGGCGGTGGTCCGGTCCGGGCTCAGCAGCTCCACCAGACGCTCGAACGGCACGTCCTGGTTGTCGTACGCGGCCAGGGCCCGGTCCCGGACCTGCCTGAGCAGGTCCTCGAACGTCGGATTGCCGGACAGGTCGACGCGCAGCACCCAGGTGTTGGCGAAGAAGCCGATCAGGTCGTCGAGTTGCTCGTCGGCGCGCCCCTCGATCGGGCTGCCGATCGTCAGGTCGTTGCCGGCGCCGAGATGGTGCAGCAGCACCGCCAGCGCGGCCTGGGCGACCATCGGGGCCGTGGCGCCGTGCTGCGCGGCGATCTTGGCGACGCCGGTGAGCAGCTCCTCGTCCAGCTCGAAGTCGACGTGACCGCCCTGGTGGCTGGCCGCCGTCGGACGCGGCCGGTCCAGCGGCAGGTTCACCGGTTGCGGCACGTCGGCCAGCTCCGTACGCCAGTAGCCGACCTGCGCGGCGGCGATGCTGTCCGGGTCGGACTCGTCACCGAGCAGCTGTTGCTGCCAGACCGTGTAGTCCTTGTACTGCACCGGCAGCGGGGCCCACTGCGGTGCGGCACCCCGCAGCCGGGTCGAGTACGCCGTCACCAGGTCCCGCAGGAACGGCCCCATCGACGCCCCGTCGGCGGCGATGTGGTGGAACACGAACGCCACCAGGTGCTCCTGCGGAGCCTCCTGGAAGATCGTGGCCCGCAGCGGAATCTGCGTCTGCAGGTCGAACCCCTGGCGTACCGCGGCCTGCACCGCGGCGTGCGAGGCGTCGCGGGCGACGGTGAGGAACCGGCTCTGGAAGACCGCCTCCTCTGGTGACAGCACCCGCTGTTCAGGGGTGCCGTCCGCGTTCTCGACGATGAGGGTACGCAGGCTCTCGTGCCGGGCGATGACATCGGTGAAGGCCGCGCACAGCGCCGCCGTGTCCAGTGGCCCGCTCAGGCGCAGGACGAACGGGATGTTGTACGTCGCGGACGCGCCCTCCAGGCGGTGGAGGAACCACATCCGGCGTTGGGCGAAGGACAACGGGATCATCGACGCACTCCTACACGTTCATCGGGCGCAGCTGAGGGCGACTTGAGGTGGAGAGCTTCTCGATCTGCGCCGCCAGCTGGGCGACAGTCGGACTGCGGAAGACCATGGTGACCTTCACGTCGACCTTGAGTTCCCTGCGGATGCGGCCGATCAGGCGAGTGGCCAGCAGGGAATGGCCGCCGTGCTCGAAGAAGTCGACGTCGATGCCGACCTCGTCCACTCCGAGCAACTCGGCGAAGAGCCGGCAGAGGACCTCCTCGGTGTGGTCACGCGGTCCCCGCCCGGTCGCCGTGGTGGACTGTTCCGGTGCGGGCAGCGCGTTGCGGTCGAGCTTCCCGCTCGACGTCAGGGGAAGTCCGTCCAACGGGATGATCGCCGAGGGGACCATGTACTCGGGCAGGCTCTGCCGGGCCTGCTCGGTGAGCGCCGTCAGGTCCAGCCGCTCGGCGTCCCCGGCCGCGTCGGCCGGTACGACGTACGCGACGAGTCGTTGGTCGCCGGGGCGGTCCTCGCGCAGCACCACCACCGCGGTGCCGACCTGCGGGAGTGCGGTGAGCACCTGCTCGATCTCGCCCAGTTCGATGCGGAACCCGCGAACCTTGACCTGGAAGTCGGACCGACCGAGGTACTCGACCTGGCCGTCCTGGTTCCAGCGCACCAGGTCGCCGGTGCGGTACATCCGGGATCCGGGCGCGCCGAACGGACAGGCGACGAACCGGCCGGCGGTCAGCCCGGTCTGTCCCAGGTAGCCGCGGGCCAGCCCGGCGCCGGCGAGGTACAACTCGCCGACCACTCCGGGCGCGACCGGGCACAGCGACCCGTCGAGCACGTAGACCTGGGTGTTCCACACCGGCGCGCCGATCGGCACCCGGTCCGCGCCCGGCACGTGCCGCCACGCCGTGACCTCGACCGCGGCCTCGGTCGGGCCGTAGAGGTTGTGCACCTCGCAGCCGGGCAGCAGGTCGACCGCCGCGTTGGCCAGGGCGGCGGGGAACGCCTCCCCCGCGACCTCCATCCAGCGCAGGCTGTCGCACTCCTTGGCCGTGGGCTCGGTGAGGAAGGCGTCCAGCAGGGAGGGCACGAAGTCCGCGCCGGTCACCCGTTCCCGCTGGATCAGGTCACTGAGGTAGGCGGGGTCGCGGCGTCCGTCCGGCCGGGCGATCACCACGGCGGCGCCGACCTGTAGCGGTGCGAACAGCTCCGGCACCGACACGTCGAAGCTCGCGGTGGTGCTCAGCAGCACGCGGTCCTCGGCGCCGACGTCGAAGTGCGCCAGGCCCCACCTGAGCCGGTTCATGATCGCCCGGTGCGTCACCTGCACGCCCTTTGGCAGACCGGTCGAGCCGGAGGTGTAGATGACGTACGCGGCGTTGTCCGGCGACAGCGTGCGCGGTGGGTTCTCCGTCGGGTGGCCGGACACGTCGGGCAGGTCCTGGTCGAGCACCAGCAGCGGCCGCGCGCTGTCCAACACCTTGCGGACCCGGTCGGCCGGCAGCTCGGTGTCCAGCGGCAGGTAGGCCGCGCCGGCCTTGACCACCGCGTAGATCGCCACCAGGAGCTCAACCGAGCGGGGAATCCGCACCGCGACCAGCTGCTCGGGTCCGGCGCCCTGGTCGACCAGCCAGTGCGCCAACTGGTTGGCGCGCCGGTTGAACTCGCCGTACGTCAGGTTCTCCCGCTCGTGGATCAGCGCCAGCCGGTCCGGGTCGCGCTCCACCTGGGCCTCGAACGCGCCGGGTAGCGTGTCCGCGGGCACCGGGTGTGCGGTGTCGTTGACCTTCCGCAGCAACCAGTCCCGCTCGTGGTCGGAGAGCACGTCCACGGCGCCGACGGCGGTCGTCGGATCGTCGAGCATCTGCTCCAGCACCCGGACGAGTCGCGCGGCGATCACCTCGGCCGCGTCCCGGTCGAACAGGTTGGTCTGGTAGTCGAGGGAGAGCCGCAGGTAGGGGTCGGAGGAGTTGAGCGTGAGCGGGTAGTGCGAGCCGGCGAGCGGCCGGATGCGGTCGATGGTGAAACCGGCGGCGGTGTTCGCCTCGACGATGCCGACCCGGTCGATCGGATAGTTCTCGAACACGACGATCGTGTCGAACAGGGCGGGCAGCCCGGTGCCCCGCTGGATGTCGGCCAGCCCGTAGTAGTGGTGGTCGAGCAGCGCGACCTGCCGGTTCTGCAGCTCGGTGACGACCTCGCCGATGCTGTCGTACGGCCGGCAGTACGCCCTGGTCGGCAGGGTGTTGATGAACAGGCCGACCATCTCGTCGGAACCGGTGAGCTCCGCCGGGCGACCGTTGACCGCGGCGCCGAACACCACGTCCGGCCGGCCGGTCAGCTTCGACAGCAGGATCGCCCACGCGCCCTGCAGCAGGGTGTTCAGGGTGACTCCGAGTTGCGCGGCCCGCCCGGCGAGCTCGCGTCCCTGGTCGATCGAGAACGGCACCTCGACGCGCCCGAGAGCGGAGGCCTCCTCGGCGATCGGGGTGTCCGGTGCCACGATGGTCGGCTGGTCGAAGCCGGCGAGTTCGGCCTGCCACCGGGCGGCCGACTCCTGGCGGTCCTGGCGGGACAGCCAGGCCAGGTAGTCGCCGTAGTCGCGCACCGGCGGCAGCGCCTGGTTGTCGGCGTAGAGCTGGACCAGATCCTTGATCACCAGAGGTGACGACCAGCCGTCGAACAGGGTGTGGTGTGCCGTGATGACCAGCTTGGCCCGCTGCGGTCCGCAGGTGAGCAGGGCCAGGCGCAGCAGCGGCGGCCGGGTAGGGTCGAGCCGGTCGGCCCGGTCCTCGGCCAGCAGGCGGTCCAGCGCGGCGTGCTGTTCCGCGTCGCCCTGCCCCGTCAGGTCCATGTGCCGCCAGGGCAGGGCGACGTGTTCCGGCACGACCTGGACGGGATCGCCGTCGGTCGCGGTGAGGAACGCGGAGCGCAGGTTCGGGTACCGGCGCAGCAACGCCTGTCCGGCCGACCGAATCCTCGTGGGTTCGACGGGTCCGGACAGGTGCAGCACGAACTGCATGTGGTAGACGTCGAAGGTGTCGTCGGCGAGCGCGGCCTGGAACTGGATGCCGGACTGGCCCGGTGCCTGCGGCCACACCTCGGCCAGCCGGCCGTAGCGCTGCTCCCAGCTCTCGATCTCGTCCTGCCGGACCGAGACCAGCGGGGCGTCCGAGGGGGTGAGGCCACCGATGGGCGTACGGGCGGCGTACGCGGCCATGCCCCGCAGCACGTCGGCCCACAGGTCGGCCAGTTCGGTGACCCGCTCCCGGGACAACACCCCGGAGGGGAACATGAAGATCGTCTGTAGCTGGGTGCCGTCGGCGGTGTCCACGGCGACCGAGTTGACCTCCAGTGCGGACAGGGCGGGCAGGTCCGGGTCGGGCATCGCGATCAGTTCGGTGGACCAGGACGCCGGCACCCACCCGTGGGCACGCAGGTGTTCGGGCACGTCCGTGTCGGAGATCCGGCCGAGGTAGTTGAAGCCGATCTGCGGTGGCGGGTAGTCGGCGAGCTGCTCGCCGGTCTCCGGGTTGAGGTAGCGCAGCAGTCCGTAGCCCAGCCCCTTGTCGGGCACCTCACGCAACTGCTCCTTGACCAGCTTGATCGCCGTACCGGCGGCCGGGCCGCCGACCAGCACGTCGGCGAGGTCGACCCCGGGTACCGCCACCCGGGCCGGGTACATGCTGGTGAACCACCCCAGGGTCCGGGACAGGTCCGCGCCGGGCACGACGTCCTCCTCGCGGCCGTGCCCCTCCAGCCGCACCACGGTGGGTAGCGGCGCACCGCGCCACCGGTCGAGGGCCAGGGCCAGCGCGGCGAGCAGCACGTCGGTCCCGGTCGCCCGGAAGGCCGCCGGCAGCTCGGTCAGCACGACGTCGGTGACCTCGGCGGGCAGCCGCAGTCGCACGGTCTCGACGGTGCCCATCAGGTCCACCGTCGGGTCGAACATCCGCTGGCCCAGCGGCGGGTTCGGTAGCTCCAGCAGGTCACGCCAGTAGGCCAACTCGGTCTCCCGCTGCGGGGAGAGCGCCTCGTCGGCCAGGGCGGCGGTCCACCGGCGCGCCGACGTGCCGACCGCGGGCAGGTCGGCCGGGCGGCCGGAGCCGATTCGGTGCCACGCCTCGGCGAGGTCCGACATCAGGATGCGCCAGGAGACACCGTCCACGACCAGGTGGTGCAGCACGACGAGCAGTCGACCGGTGCCGTCGGTGGCGGCGAACCAGACGAAGTCGGCCATGATCCCGGCTTCCGGGTCGAGCCGACCGAGCGCAACCTGCAGCTCCGACTGCGCCCGCTCCAGCGCGGACGGTTCCGCCCAGTTGCCGTCGCAGGCGACCGGGTGCAGCAGGTCGCCCGCCCGTACGCTGCCCGGTGGGCGGACGTCGAGGCTGAGGTCGCCGTCGCGGACCAGCCGCGCACGCAGCAGGTCGTGCCGGTCGAGGACGGCGTCCAGCGTCGCGGTCAGCCCGTCCGCGTCGATGCCGACCGGCAGCTCGAGCGTCATCGCCATGGCGAAGCGGTCGATCGCGCCGCCGTGTTCGAACACCTGCCGGGCCACCGGGGGCAGCACCATCGGGCCGACCCCGCCACCGGCGTCCTCGACGAGCGCGGGGGTGCGGTCACTTCGGGCGCTCGCCAGCTCGGCGAGCCGGGCCACGGTGCGGCCCTCGAAGATCTCCCGGGTGGTCAGGTGCAGGTTACGCGCCCGGGCCCGGGCGACCACCTGGATCGAGCGCAGGCTGTCCCCGCCGATGCCGAAGAAGTCGTCGTCGATACCGACCCGGTCGACCCCGAGCACGTCCGCGTACGCCGTGGCGATGATGGACTCGGCCTCGGTGCGCGGCGCCCGGTAGGTTCCACCGGAGAACTCCGGTTCGGGCAGGGCAGCGCGGTCCAACTTGCCGGTCGGGCCGACCGGAAGTCGGCTCAGGGCGACGAAGGCCGACGGCACCATGTAGTCGGGCAGCCGTGCCGCGACGAACTCGCGCAGCTCGGCCGCGGAGGCGCCGGCCTGCACGTCGACGTCGCCGATGCCGCCGGCACCGTCGTCGCCGACCCCACCGTCGCCGGTGTGGACCACGTAGGCGACGAGCCGCCGCCCGCCGCCGGGGACCTCGCGGGTGATCACGACGGCCTCGCTGATCCCGGGATGCTGCGTGCAGGCCGCCTCCACCTCGGCCGTCTCGATGCGGAAACCGCGCACCTTGACCTGGCTGTCGTCGCGACCGACGCACTCCAGTTGGCCGTCGGCCCGCCAGCGGACCAGGTCGCCGGTGCGGTACATCCGCTCGCCGGCCGGACCGAACGGGTTGGCCACGTAGCGCTCGGCGGTCAGGCCCGGTTGACCGTGGTAGCCGCGCCCGAGCGAGGCGCCGGCGACGTACAGCTCGCCGAGCACCCCCTGCGGTACCGGCACGAGTCCCGGACCCAGCACGTAGGCGCGCACGTTGTCCAGCGGGGTGCCGATGGGCGCGACGTCGCTGTGCGTCCAGTCCTGGTTCGCCGGCAGGGAGAAGGTGGTGGCGTAGAAGCTCTCGCTCTGCCCGTACGAGTTGACGATCTGCACGTCGGGCCGGACCTCGCGGATCTGCCGCATCAGGCGGCCGGGCAGCACCTCACCGGCGAGGACGACGGTACGGACGTTCGGTGCCCGGTCCAGGTGGGCGGCCAGTTCGCCGAGCACCGACGGCACCGCGCTGACCACGTGCCCGTCCCAGCCGTCACGCTCGGCGAGTGCCAGCGCGTCGGACACCACCTCGACCGTGCCGCCGGTGGACAACGTGGTCAGCAGCTCGAAGACCGAGACGTCGAAGTTGACCGAGGTGCCGGCCAGCATCCGCCATCCGGGTGGCGCGTCCAGGCGGCGGGTCAACGCCCGCACCCCGTTGACGACGTTGCGGTGGGTGATCGCGACGCCCTTCGGCCTGCCGCTGGAGCCCGAGGTGTACATGACGTACGCGAGGTTGTCGGCGGCCGGCGGCCGCACCGCTGTGGTCCCGTCGGGCGCGGCCCACTGGTCGCGGTCGTCGAGGTTGACGACCGACATGTCGTCGTGGGGCAGCTCCGCCAAGGTCGCGGTGTCGGTGACGGCGAAACGCGGACGCGCCTCGGCCAGTACGCCCGCGGCCCGGGCGCCCAGATACCGCGTGTCCATCGGCAGGTACCCGGCACCGGACCTGAGGATCCCGAGGAGGCCGACCACCAGGTCCGCCGAGCGCGGCACCGCCAACACGACCAGGTCCTCCGGAGTGGCCCCGCGCCGCAGGAGTTCCCGGGCGAGCCGGTCGGCCCGGTCGTCGAGTTCGCGGTAGGTGAGCGTCCGGCCGTCGCAGACCACCGCCACCGCGTCCGGGGTGCGGGCCGTCTGACGCTCCACCAGCTCCGGGATCGTCTGCTCGTCGACGGTCGTGGCGGTGTCGTTGAACCGGGTGAGCAACCTGTCGCGTTCGGCCGGCGCGAGCACGTCGGTCCGGTCGACGTCGCGGTCCGGGTCGGCGACGAGCTGGCGCAGCACGCGCGTGAAGCGGGCGGCGACGCCCTCGACCGTGTGCCGGTCGAACAGGTCGGTGGCGTACTCCAGGCGGACGCCGGCGCCACCGGAACCGTTCGGGATGATGTTGAAGAACAGGTCGAACTTGGCCGTTCCCGTCTCCAGGGTCTCCGACTCGGTCCGCAGACCGGCGAAGCTGAGCTCGCCCAGGGGTTCCTGCCAGGCGAGCATCACCTGGAAGAACGGGTGGTACGCGGTGGAGCGGTCCGGGTTCAGCAGCTCCACCAGCCGTTCGAACGGCAGGTCCTGGTTGTCGTAGGCGCCCAGGCAGCGATCACGCACCCGGTCGAGCAGCTGACGGAAGCTCGGGTTGCCGCTGAGGTCGACCCGCAGCACCCAGGTGTTGACGAAGAACCCGACCAGGTCACGCAGCTCCTCGTCGACCCGGCCGGCGATGGGCGCGCCGATCGGCACGTCGTCGCCGCACCCCAGGTGGCGCAGCAGCACCGCCAGCGCGGAGTGCATGACCATCGACACCGTGACGTCCTGCTCGGCCACGAGTCGCTGCACGGCCGCGAGCAGCTCGGGTTCGATCGGGAACTCCACCAGGTCGCCGTGCGAGCGCATCACTCGCGGACGGGGCCGGTCCGTCGGCAGCGCCAGAGGCTGCGCCAGACCGTCGAGCGCCGCACGCCAGTACGCCAACTGCCGCGCGGCCACACTCTCCGGGTCCGACTCGTCACCGAGCATCTCCTGCTGCCACAGCGTGTAGTCGGCGTACTGGAGCGGCAGCGGCTCCCACTGCGGTGCCCGTGCCTGGCGACGCGCCGCGTACGCGGTGCTCAGATCGCGCAGCAGCGGCCCCAGCGACTCCCCGTCCAGGGCGATGTGGTGCACCACCAGGACGAGGGTGTGCGCATCAGGTCCGGTGCGCAGCAGCCGGGCGCGGATCGGTGTGTCGGTGGCCAGGTCGAAGGTCTCCTTGGCCACCGCGTCGACCTCCGCCGGCAGGTCCGCCTCCGCGACCTGCACGGCCGGCAGGTCGAACGGCCTGGCCCCGGACGGCAGCACCTCCTGATAGGGGATCCCGTCGTCGCCTTCGACGATCACGGTACGGAGAACCTCGTGCCGGTCGATGACGTCCCGGAGCGCTGACTCCAGCGCACCGACGTTCAGCTCACCGGTCAACCGCAAGGCGAAAGCGCCGTTATAGGTCGGCGACGGCCCCTCGAACCGGTCCACAAACCACAACCGGCGCTGCGCGAACGACAACGGAATCATTGTTTCTCCAAATCGGCGAACCTGGGGAGCAGAACGTCAGTCAGTCCTGGTCGAGCAGAGCCAGAAGTTCCTCGTTGTAGAAGTCGTCGATGGAGATCGCCCCCGACAGGGTCGAGAAGTAGCGATCGATGTGCTCCTGGTGACCGACCAGCTTGCGCAGCATGTCCGTGCGCCCCTCGGGCTTGAGTTCGGCCACGTTGAGAGCGCCCTGGTAGTGGTTGAGGGCCTCGTTGCCCAGGCTGCGCTCGTAACGCCGCAGCGCCGAGCGCAGCGCCCGCTCGTCGTGCAGGTCCTTGCCGACGTAATCGGTGAGCGTCTGTGCCTGCACCCACGCCTCGGTGATGCCCCGCGCGGTGATCGAGTCCTTGTGGTTGACCGCGTCGCCCACCAGCACCCAGCCGGGCCCGTACGCCTTGCGGAAGTAGTTCTCCTGGTGCCCGGTGCCGTACAGCTGCTCCACCCGCTCGCCGGACTGCATCCGCTCGTACAGCTCCGGTGCCGTCGTGCGGAACGCCTCCAGATAGGCGGGCTCCACCGCCTTGCGGACATCGCCGAAGTCGGCCTGCGGGAAGTAGGTCATCAGCAGGGTCAGGTCGTTGTTCGTGGGTACGACGCCGATCCAGCGACCGGGCCGCTCGTAGAGTTCGAAGTTCGCCGGCACCCCGGCCCAGTAGCTGTAGTAGACGCAGGTCAGCCGGGCGTGCTCGATCACGTTCGGCGCGCCGACCTTGCGGGCGACGAGCGAACGCATGCCGTCCGCGCCGACCACGAGCCGCGCCCGTTCGGTCGTCTGCACGCCGGCGGGCGTGGTGTACCTGACCCCCACGACCCGGTCGCCCTCGTAGATCAGGTCGTTGACCGTGCACGACTGCTGGAACTCCGCCCCGGCCCGCACGGCACCCGCCGCGAGGATGGGGTCGAGGACGTACCGCCGGGGCGCGTACGTGGTCCGCAGGCCGTTGATCGGCAGGGAGAACCCCTCCACCCGCACTCCGGGTGCCTCGTACACCTGGTGGGTGATGGGCTGGACATCGGTGGCCCGCAGCTCGTCCAGCAGCCCCCACCGGTCCAGCAGCGCCACGCCCTGCGAGTGCAGGTAGTGCGAGGAGAGGGTGTCCTGCGGGAACTTCGCCTTCTCCAGGAGCAGGACCCGGTACCCCTGCCGCGCGAACAGCATGGCCGTCGGCGAACCCGCGCAACGGGCACCTATGACAATGACGTCGTACATGGCGCCTCTCTTAACCAGGCTTCACGATTGACACGGCCCCGGATGGGGCCGGATGAGGTAAGCGTTCACACAGCGCGGAAAAAGTCGCTGTCGAGCGTCGGCAGGCCGGTGTGTGCCGCTATCCGGTAGTGGCCTGCGCGGATTCGATGTACGCCGAGATGGATGCCACCGTCGGGTTGCGGAACAGCTGGTCCACGGGCACCTCGACACCCAGTTCGACGATGAGGGACCGCTGAATTCGGGCCATTATCACCGACTGGCCACCGAGGGCGAAGAAGTCGTCGTCGACAGCCACGTCGTCCCGCCCGAGTTCGCGGCGCCAGATCGCGTGCACTCTTTCGGTAATCATCACGTTCCCTTCGTCGGTCATCGGGCCGGTGAGCCGGTCCGCAGCTCGTCGAGCAGCGCCGCGCGGTCGACCTTCCCGTGCGGCGTCAACGGCAGTCGGGCGATGGTGCGGAATCGGGCCGGGACCATGTTCCGCGGCAGGGACTCCAGCAGGCGGGCACGCACGTCGTTGTCGGCCAGCTCGGCACCGGTCGGCACCAGGAATGCGGTCAGCTCGCCGGAGCCGTCGGGGCTCACCACGACGGCGGCCTGCCGGACTCCCGTCAGCCGGCCCAACGCCCGTTCGATCTCGTGCGGATCGATGCGCATGCCGCGCACCTTCACCTGCGTGTCCATCCGGCCCAGGACGATGAGCTGACCGGTGTCGGTGACGTATCCGCGGTCGCCGGTGCGGTAGATGCGCACCGGAGCGCCGTGGACCTGGATCGTGGTGAATCGCGCCGACTCGGGACCCGAGCCGTTCAGGTAACCCGCGCCGACGCTGCGGCCGGCGATGCAGATCTCGCCCGGTTTCCCGGTGGGTATCCCGCGCAGTTGCTCGTCGAGGATGTGGATGTCGGTGTTGTAGCCGGGCCGGCCGACCGGCGCGATGTCGTGCTCGTCGCTGCGATAGTCGGCGAGGTCGTACGAGGTCGCGACGTCCGCGCACTCGGCGACGCCGTACTGGTGCAGCAGGGTGCAGGTGTTTCCCTCGGCCCTGGCCCAGTCCAGGACGCGCTCGACGTGCAGCGGCTCCCCGCCGAACAGCACGTAGTCCAGCCGGGTGAGGGCGTCTCCGCCGCTCGCGACCTCCCAGTCCACCAGGACGTAGAGAGTGGACGAGGCGCAGTTCACCGTCCGGATCTCGTGCTCGGACAACATCCGGTACGCCATCGCGGCGTCGAAGTTCCGGCTGGCCATGAGGTACTGGGTGGCGCCGCAGAACAACGGCATCATCAGGCTGCGCTGCGAGAGGTCGAATCCGAACGCGCTGACCACGAGGTTGTGCGACTCGCGATGCAGGTCGAACTCGAAGGTCAGCCAGTTCAGGAGGTTGAACCAGTTCTCGTGCCGGACGGCGGTCAGCTTCGGCGTACCGGTCGAGCCCGAGGTGAAGACCGCATAGCAGAGATCCTCGCCGGTGAGTGGCACGTCGGGGTTGACCGCCGGCATCGCCGCCAGCTCGTCGGACGCCTGCGTCAGGTCGATGACCGGGGCGTTCGCGCATTCCACCAGCTCGATCGTGGCGGGCGCGGCGACGATCGCGGCGAGCTGCGGTATCTGCCCCAACAGCAGTCGCAGGCGGGCGGCCGGGTAGGCCGGGTCCAGCGGTACGTAGGCCGCACCCGCCTTGAGGGTGCCCAGGATGGCGACCAGCATGTCGATCGAATAGTCGAGGCAGACACCGACCTTGGCGCCAGGTCCGTGCCCGCGCCCGGCGAGCAGGTGCGCGAACTGGTTGGCTCTGGCGTTCAGGTCCCGGTACGACACGCGCTGCCCGGCACAGTGGACCGCGATGGCGTCGGGGGTGTCCGCGGCGTGTGCCTCGAATCGATGGTGGACCACCGGCACCGAGGGCAGCGGTACTCGTTTACCCGGAAGAATCATCAACCTACTCCGATGTGACGGGTGGCCGGCCGGCCTGGTTGCCGGATCACCACGAGGGGGACGGTGCGGCGTCGTCAGGCGACGCGCCGATCGACGGCGTCGAGGACACGGGTGACCCATTCGTCGACGGAGAGACCGCGCGCGGCGGCCAACTTCGAGTAGCAGTCCAGTTGGTTCGCGGACAGCTCAATGGTGATCTTGGTGGTCGAGCCCTTGCGCTTCCCGGCGTCGCTCGCCTCTGCCAGCTGCACGACGCCCTGACTCTGGTCGCCGTCGGCGACCGGAGGTGCGGCGTTCGCGCCGCGCTCGGCCAGGCTGGCCCGAACCGCCTTGCGGAGTTCGTTGCGCGACCACTTCTGCTGCTCGGCCTTGCGGAGCCAGTAGTCCTGCTCCGCCGGTGCCAGGCGGGCCAGCTCGGCATGGTGGGCGAAGCTGAGCGTGTCCCGCCGCCGGCCCTGCTCGAACCGCCGGGCCACCCACGCGTAGTTGCGCAGAGTCTGGTAGTCCAGGCCGGTCCGCTCGATGGCCTCCCGGTACCGCCGCCACCCGTACGTGACCTCTCCGAAGATCAGCCAGTCGGCGAGCCACCAGGCCGACGAGTTCGCCAGCTCGCGGAGACTGCTGCCGATCTGTTCCCAGGATCGCTCGGACAGACCCTGCGGGAAGACCATTCCCGACTTCCGTACCGTTGCCTGGTTGCCGACGAACGAGACCACGAGATCGTGCTGCATGGGTCCGCCGGCGCCCACCGGTCTGGTTCGGCATTCGTCCACGGTCTTCACTGATTTCCCCCATTCCTTGTCGAAACCAGAGGTGGGCGGCGCGAATTCATCCGATCGAACTTCCCGCCGCCCGGACGTCTCAGCCGCGCTCGGCCATCCTGGTCATGTATTCCGCCACCTCGCGCTGCCCCCCGGCTGCTTCCTGGAAGTGTCGGCACACCTGGCCCTGTGTCTCACGGTTCTGTTCCTGACTGAGCTTGAAAATCGCCTCGGAGCGGGTGACGGTGAAACGAAAGGCGCCAACCCCGGGAAGAATCCGGCGGAAGTGGCCCATCGAATCGGTCATGTCCCAACCGTTTCCGAAGTCGGCCTCCAGAGTCCCCGCGGTCGCCCGCACCACCGACAGCGTCTCCTCCGCGGACTCGATCGGCTCGATCACGCCGCGCAACTGCACCGCGGTGTAGTTCCAGGTCGGCGCCGCGGGCGTGAACGGGTACAGCGTCGGCGAGACGTATCCGTGCGGGCCGGCGAAGCTGAGCACCGCGGGCGTGCCGGTGCGCAGCGCCTTCCACTGCGGATTCGCCCGGTTCATGTGACCGAGCAGCGTGGTGCCGGTCAGGTCCGGCGAGTCATGGGCGGCCGCGGCCGGATCCGCGATGACCGGCAGGTGAGTGCCGAACGGCCCGTCCGCGTCGGCACCGTTGGTCATCAACAACGCCAGCGGATTCCGCCGAACCAGCTCCCGGATCCACTGTGGGTCCGGCTCCCGGTACATGCTGGGCACAAACATGACGCTCCACTCCTCCGCGAGATACGACGACGGTCAGTTCGCCGCCATTGCCTCCCGCAGACTCCGCGGGCGCAGGTCGGTCCAGTTCTGCTCGACGAACTCCAGGCAGGCGGCCTTGACGTCCGCGCCGAAAACGACCCGCCAGCCAGCCGGCACCTCGGCGAAGACCGGCCACAGGGAGTGCTGGTCCTCGTCGTTGACCAGGACGTAGAAGCTGCCGTTCTCGTCATCGAAAGGGTTCGTGCTCACGTGCCACCGTCCTTGAGATCGTCGCGAAATGACTCGGGTTCGAATCGAGATGACGCCCGACATTCAACGGCCGCCGAATAAATGCCAGGTCATCGTAGGCGCCGGCCGCGGATACCTGTCAAGGATGGTGATACCCCTGTTCCGGAGGGCTCTCCCCCAACCATTTACGGGGCCCCTGTCGCAGAAACGGTCCCGCCGGGCCGGGCCCCTATTCTCGGCCGGCAACCCCTATAGGTGGCTTCGGGACGTAGACACCGCATTGGCGACAAATACGCTTACTACTCGGCAGACGCTGAGCCGAACCATCCTGAGAGGGACGCCGGTGCCCGATCACGGCGGACGCGCTGCGTTTCGGACACGACGAGGACGGTGGAGAAGTGAGACGTTCAGCGGTTTCTGTTTCAGGACTGCGCAAGAGCTACGGCGACAAGGTGGTCCTCGACGGCATCGACTTCGACGTCCCCGCGGGATCGGTCTTCTCCCTGCTCGGCCCGAACGGGGCGGGCAAGACCACGACCGTGAACATCCTGACGACCCTGCTGCGAGCCGACGCCGGTACGGTGCACGTCGCCGGACACGACGTGACGACCGCGACCAGGCAGGTGCGCTCGGCCATCGGCGTGACCGGCCAGTTCGCCGCGGTGGACGAGCTGCTGTCGGGCCGGGAGAACCTACGCCTGGTCGCCGACCTCAAGCACCTGCGCACCGGTGACACGGTCGTCACGCGGTTGCTGGAACGCTTCGACCTGGTGGCGGCGGCGGACAAGCTGGCCTCGACCTACTCGGGCGGCATGCGACGCAAGCTCGACCTGGCGATGACGCTCGTCGGCAACCCGGACATCATCTTCCTGGACGAGCCGACGACCGGCCTCGACCCGCGTAGCCGGCGCACGATGTGGAGCATCGTCCGCGAGCTGGTCGCCGACGGCACCACCATCTTCCTGACCACCCAGTACCTGGAGGAAGCCGATCAGCTCGCCGACCAGGTGGCGGTCCTCAACGAGGGCCGGCTGGTCGCCCAGGGCACCCCCGAGCAGCTCAAGCGCCAGGTCCCCGGCGCACACCTGCAACTGCGGTTCGCCGAGGTGCACGACCTCGACGCGGCGGCCCGGATCCTGGGCACCGTCACCCGGGACGACGACGAACTGACCCTGCAGGTGCCACACGACGGTGAGCCGCGGTCGCTGCTGGCCCTGCTCAACCGCCTCGACGAGCAGTCGATCAATCTCCGGGAGTTCGCCGTACGGACCCCCGACCTCGACGACGTCTTCCTGTCCCTGACCGAGCACTCCGCCACCAGCCGCCCGCGTGAGGAGGCGATCGTACGATGAGCACTGTCGCGACCGCGTTCGGTGACTCGACCGTCATGCTGCGCCGCAACCTCCGGCACACCCTGCGCAACCCGACCACCGTGTTCAACGCGATCCTCTTCCCGATCGTGATCATGCTGATGTTCGTCAAGGTGTTCGGCGGCGCGTTCGACGTCGGCTCCAGCTACATCGACTACGCGACCCCGGGCCTGCTCGTGATGGCGGTCAGCTACGGGCTGGGGGCCACCGCGACGGAGGTGAACTCCGACATGACCAAAGGCATCATCAATCGTTTCAAGGTCATGGACGTCTCTCGGGGTTCCGTGCTGACCGGGCACGTGATCATGACCACCCTGCGCTGCCTGGTGGCCTGCGCCGCCATCATCGGGGTTGCCTTCGGGTTGGGCTTCCGCCCCAGTGCCGGTCCCGTCGACTGGCTCGCCGCGATCGGCGTGATCGTGCTGCTCGGCTTCGCGGCCGGATGGCTCACCGTGGCGTTGGGGCTTGCCGCGAAGACCGTGGAGTCGGCCGGCATCGCCACCGTACCGCTGATCATGCTGCCGTTCCTGAGCAGCGCGTTCGTGCCAGCGGACTCGATGGGAGCCGGCATGCGGCAGTTCGCGGAGTACCAGCCGTTCACCCCGATCATCGAGACGCTGCGCGGACTGTTGATGGGCCAACCCTCGACCGGTAGCGCGTTGGCAGCCGTCGCCTGGTGTCTCGGGCTGGCGTTCATCGGATACCTGTGGTCGGTCTCCACCTTCAACAAGCGGGCGTGACACACCGAGCCTCGACAATGTAGTTGGGCTCGGGCACCACCGGAGCGAAACACCTCCGGTACCTCGGCCCCGTGGCGCCGGCTCGACGAACGTTGATCGCCGAGCCGGTGCCGCACGGTCCACCTGCCGCACCGACCGGCCAACGCTCACCACCGCGGCACCCGCCTCTCTCCCTGGGAGTGACAATGACAGCGAACCCCGTCGAAATCGCCGACCTGCGCAAGTCGTTCGGCTCCGTCAAAGCGCTCGACGGCCTGCACCTGACCGTCCGTCCCGGTGAGATCGCCGGATTCCTCGGCCCCAACGGCGCCGGGAAGTCGACCACGATCCGGGTGCTGCTCGGCCTGCAGCGCCGCGACTCCGGTACCGCCCGGCTCTTCGGTGGCGACGCCTGGCGCGACGCCGTGGCCCTGCACCGCCGGCTCGCCTACGTCCCCGGTGACGTGAGCCTGTGGCCCAACCTCACCGGTGGCGAGGCCATCGACTACCTGACCCGGCTGCACGACACGTCCGACCGGGCGGAGCGCCGAAAGCGCAAAGCCGCCCTGCTGGACAGCTTCGAGCTCGACCCGACCAAGAAGGCACGCACCTACTCGAAGGGCAACCGCCAGAAGGTGGCGCTCGTGGCCGCCTTCCTCATCGACCCCGAGCTCTACATCTTCGACGAGCCGACCTCCGGCCTGGACCCCCTGATGGAGGCGGTCTTCACCGAGCACGTCCAGCGGGTCAAGGACGCGGGGCGGGCGGTGCTGCTCTCCTCGCACATCCTGAGCGAGGTGGAGAAGGTCTGCGACACCGTCACGATCATCAGGAACGGTCGCACGGTCGAGTCCGGCACCCTCGCCGAGCTGCGACACCTGACCCGTACCACCGTCAGCGCGCTGGTGGTCGACGACCCGGCGGCCATCACCGGACTCGCCGGTGTCCACGACGTCACCACCGCCGCGAGCGGTGACGTCACCAAGGTCGACCTCTCCGTCGACAACGCCCAGATCGGCGCGGTCCTGGCCGCGCTGTCGCGGCTGGACGTACGCGGTCTCACGGCCACCCCGCCGTCGCTGGAGGAACTGTTCATGCGGCACTACGGCGCGGACCCGACCGCTGCGGCACCCCGAGACGTCGAGGCGGTGACCCGATGAGCACGCCGACCGCCGACGTCGCTCGGCAGGCGCCGCCCGCCCGCCCCGCGACGGCGCGGACTCCGGCATCCACCGCCGCCCTGGCGGGCACCGGCTACCTCCTGCGGTTCATGTTGCGGCGCAACCGGGTCCGACTGGCGGTCTGGACGGGTTCCCTGGTGGCGTTCTGCGGTTACTACGTGGTCGCCATCGCGGCGGTCTACCCCACCGCCGCCGACCGGCAGAACCGGGCCGACTCGATCGCGAACGCCGGTGGCACGCTGCTGGCCGGACCGGGTTACGGGCTGGAGGACTACACCATCGGCAGGATGTTCGCCAACGAGATGGCGCTGTGGTTGATGGCGCTCCTGGCGACGATGAACATCCTGCTGATCGCCCGCAACACGCGCGCCGAGGAGGCGAGCGGCCGCACCGAACTCGTCCGGGCCCTGCCCATCGGGCGACACGCGGGCACCGTGGCGGCGTTCCTCATGGTGATGATCGCCGACGCCGCCTTCGCCCTGTTCGGCAGCGCGCTCATGATCAGCGCCGGGCAACTCGCCGCGGCGGACACCTTCACCCTCCTGACCGGGGTGGCGCTCACCGCCCTGGTCTTCGCCGCCGTCACGACGGTGACCAGCCAGCTGACCGTGCACAGCCGCGGCGCCTCCGGCCTCGCCTTCGCGGCACTCGCCGCCGCAGTGCTGATCCGGGGCATCGGCGACATCCAGCAGGAACACGGCAGCTGGCTGTCCTGGCTGTCCCCGATCGCCTGGACGCAGCAGACCAGACCGTACGCCGACGTCCGGCTCTGGCCGCTCGGGCTGAGCGTGCTGGCGATCGTCGTGGCGCTGGTTGTCGGGGCCGTCCTGGCATCCCGGCGTGACCTCGGGGGTGCCCTCCTGCACGGTAGGCCCGGCCCCGCCGCCGCCGCGCCGTCGCTGGCCAGCCCGTTCGCGCTCGTCGTCCGCCAGCAGCGCGCGGCGTTGCTGTGGTGGCTCGTGGGGTGTGTGGCGATGTTCGGCCCGGCCGGGCTGTTCCTCGGCGCGGACTCCGGTGACGCCCTCCAGCGGATCGCCGAACAGAACGAACTCACCGAGACCATCTTCGGCGACGACCCGATCCTGGCGTTCCTGGCCATCATGATGCTGCACAACGCGCTCGCCGTGGCTGTGTTCACCACCGCGTCGGTGCTGCGCGTGCGGACCGAGGAGGACGAGGGCCGGCTCGGGCTGGGCCTGTCCCGGCCCACGTCGAGGACCAACGCGCTGCTCGCGCACCTGGCCGTCGCCGGGATCGGCGCGCTCGTGCTGCTCGTCGCCGGCGGTGCCCTGCCGCTGTGGGCCGGCGCCTCCCTCTCCGGCGGCGACACCAGCCTGCTGATCCTGCTGAAGAGTGCCGGTGCGTTCGCGCTCGGCATCGCGGTCCTGATCGCCTTCACCGCGGTGCTCTACGCCTGGGTTCCCCGGGCGAGCGCGCTCGCGTGGGTGTTCTGCGGGATCATCGTGGTGGAGCGGTTCTTCGGATCGGTCCTGCAGCTACCCACGGCGGTCAAGGCCCTCTCGCCGTTCTGGTGGGTCGGCAGCTACCCGAACGCGCCCCTCGATCCCGCGCACCTGGCGGGTCTCGGCGTGGCCGCCGCCGCGTTGCTGGCCCTGGCGGTCGCCGGTTTCCGCCGGCGTGACCTCAGCGCGGGCTGAGCACCTGTTCGACCGCCCAGCGTGGGGCGGTTCCCGATGGCCCCGGCCCGACGGCCGGGGCCATCGGCGCTGCGGTCGCGGCGACCACCGACCCAGGTTCACCGCGTGGAAGCCGGCGGCCGCCGGACGTACCAGCGACGGCCCGGGGCGGCGGTGACACCGTGCACCACCGTGCTCGCCACCACCGCCAGGCTCCCGGCAGCCCACAACCGGGGGTCGGCGACCCCGTTCTGCTGACTGTGAGTGAGATAGAACAGCGCCGACACCCCGACCGGGCCGAACCAGCCGAGAAACACCGTGCTCCGCCAGGACAATCCCAGCGCCGGTTTCAGGGCCAGCACCACCGGCAGTCTGCGCAGCAGCAGCGCGACGGCGAAGGCGACGACCGGCCACCCGAGCTCGACCCAGTCGTGCCACGGCACCTCGACGCCGAGCAGGAAGAACAGCGGCAACACCAGGTAGCGGGTCAGGGCGTCGTCGAGCCGCTGCTGCGACGCTCGGGAGCGGCCACCGACCATCGCGTTGTACGCGAGACCGGCGACGAAGACCGCGAGAATCCCGTCCGTGTACGCCAGCCGGGCGAGTCCCAGCGCGGCGACGCCGAGCACGATCGTGAAGACCAGCAGCGAGCCCCGGTCCACGTCCTCCCGCTTCTCTGCGGCCAGGATGGCCCGGCCGGCGCTCCAGCCGACGGCCACGCCGATCAGCAGCGCGCCGGCGACCGCCCAGATCACCTCGACGAGAGCACCACTCGACGACCCGGACGTGACGGCGGACAGGGCGAGCACGACGAAGGCGAAGGCGAGGCCGTCGTTGGCGCCGGATTCGCCGCTGATGACCTGCCGCAACCGCACCGGGAGTTCCCGCTCGGCGGGCCGACCGGAGACGATGCTGGACGCCAGAACCGGGTCCGTCGGCGTCACGCAGGCGCCCAGCAGCATCGCGAGGGCCAGCGGAAGGCCGAGGACGAGCCAGGCCAAACCGGCGCTGACCACCGCCATGCCGACCATCGCGACGGCGAGCAGCACGCCGACCGGACGGATCACCGACCGGTAGTCCGACAGCGGAAACCGCAACGCGACCGCCATCAGCGAGATGGCCAGCAGTATCCGACTGGACTCCACCATCAGCGCCGTCATCTGGTCGGCGGGCAGGTCGATCAGGCCGAGCACCGGACCGGCGAGGACACCCAACGACAGCGCGAGCAGCGGCTCACTGACCGGTGCCCGTCGCACGGCACTGGACCAGAAGGCCAGCAACAGCGCCAGGACCCCCACCAGGGCGTAGCTCAGATGCAGCCGATTCATTCCCGGTCGTTACCCGTAGCCTCCCGCGGCATACCAGCCGGCCGCCGCCCCGACGGGTGGACCGTCCCGGTCCTGGACCGCTCGGTCCCGACCAGCCCCGGTGAGGTCGCCACGGCCTGGATGCCGCACCCGGCCGAGGACGGTGAGCAGACGCCCTTTCTTCCTGCTCAGGCGTCGCCGGAGACCGATGCGGGCGTCGGCGTCGACGCGGCCGGTCGCGGGCTCGTCCGGACCGGCAGCCGAACGGCGAACCGGGCACCCCGACCGGGGTGGCTGCGGGCGTCGATGGTGCCCCCGTGCCCGGTGACCACCTCCCGCAGCAGCGCCAACCCGAGCCCGGTATGCCGTTTGTCCGGGCCCGCACCGCTGTGGAACCGGTCGAAGATCCGGTCGGCCGGATCGAAGCCGTTGCCGGTGTCGGCGACGATCAGCTCCGCCACGTCGTGGGCGGGCAGCCGCACGGTCACGTCGATCCGCCCGCCGGCCGGCGTGTGGGTCAGGGCGTTGGTCAGCAGCTCACTGATCACCCGCCGCAGCGCCGATTCCACCCCGGAGACCGGGACCGGCACGTCCGGGCGGCTGAAGGTGAGCAGCACACTCTGCTCGCCGGCCCGGTCGTTCTCGGCGAGCACCGCGGCCTCGGCGACGGCCGCCAGGTCCACCGGATCGGCGACCGCACCGTCACCCGGCGCCGCGGCCAGCCGGGCGGAGAGCAGCAGGTCGTTGACGACCTCGCCGAGCCGTCTGGTGGTGCCGGTCAGGCGGTTCAGCTCCGACTGGTACTCCACGGGCACACCGGCCGCGCGGGCCCGCCGCGCCAGCAACTGGGCCCGGGTGTGCACCTGCGCGATGGGCGTACGCAGTTCGTGGCTGACGTCGGCGATGAACCGGCGCTGCCGGGCGAGGGAGTCGGCCAGCGGCGCGACGGCGAGCCGGCCCACCACCGCCCCGCTGGCGACGGCCACGACCAGCCCGAGCAGTTCCGCGACGGCGAGCGCGACGAGCAGGTGACGCCGGTCGGCGAGCTGGTACCGGGCGTCGAAGATCGCCTGCACGACGTCCTCGCCACGGGTCTGGGTCAGCACGAAGTAGACCGTGCCGTGGCGCTCGATCGTCGTCTCGGACGGGATTCCGGTGCGGGCCGTGGTGCTCATCGCCGCCGCGAGCGGGAACCCGGACGGTGCCGGCACCGCGCCGCCGGAGATCTCACCGTCGTGGAGCAGGAAGAGCCAGGTGCAACCGGGTGGACCGGACGGGTCGCCCCGGCTGGCCGTGTAGGCGAGTTCCCGCTTGATCTGGCGCTCCTGGCCACGGATCAGCATGCCGTAGGAGAGCACGCCGACCGCCGTGACCAGGACGGTCACCGCGAGCCCGACCAGCAGGCCGACCCGGCGACGGGCCCGGGCCACCACGATCCGCTCGGCCGCCAGCCAGGAGAGGCCGGCGGGCGCCGTCCGTGCCCTTCGCCACGGTGTCACAACTCACCGAGCCGGTAGCCGAGGCCGTGCACCGTGCGGACCGCCGTCCGGCCGAGTTTGCGGCGCAGGTAGTACACGTAGGTGTCGACGATGGAGGTGGCCTCCGCCGCGTCGAAGACCCGGCGGCGCAGCTCGGCGCGGGTGTGCACCGACCGGGGTCGGACGGCGAGCACGCGGAGCAGTTCGAACTCCCGGGCGGAGAGCGCCACCCGGCGGCCGTCGGCGAGCACCACGTCGCGCAGGCCGAGGTCGAGTCGGCCGGTACCGATCGGCAGCGCCTCGGCACCGTCCGACGTGCGTCTGCACAACGCCCGGATCCGGGCGCTCAGTTCGTCCAGGTCGAACGGCTTGATCAGGTAGTCGTCGGCGCCCGCGTTCAGGCCGGCGACCCGGTCGTCGACGGTGCCGAGCGCGGTGAGCAGCAACGCGCGGGCACCGATCGCGCGGGAACGCAACCGGGTCAGCAGGTTGAGCCCGTCGAGCGCCGGCAGCAGCCGGTCGATCACCATCACGTCGTAGGGCCGGGTGAGGCCGAGGTGCAGGCCCCGTTGTCCGTCTCGCGCCACGTCGACCTGGTAGCCCTCGTCGGCGAGTACCTCGGTGAGCATGTCCGCGAGTTCCGCGTCGTCCTCGACCAGAAGCAGCCGGTGTACGCCTGGTGATACCTCGCTTACCTGTAGCACATGTCGAGAATCCCACACCCGTCCGTGGTATTGATCGTGACCAATGTCTCTATGTTGTTGCGCCGGAGATCATTCCGGTCGGTCCGCCGTGGTCATCGCCGGATCTCCTCGAAGTAGCTCGCACACAGGCGCTGGCGCCGGGCGTCGAGCACCATCCAGGTACCGAGCACGAGTTGGACGAGGCTGCGCCACACGTCGGACCAGCGGTCACCCCAACGCATCACCGCCAGCCGGAACCGGGCGGGCGGGCTGGCCCCGGTCGGGACGAGGAAACACGGTCCGCGGTTCGGCAACGACCGGGTGTGCCGCACGGTGGAGACCAGGGCGTACCGGCGCAGCACCTCCCGGGTCACCGCACGCATCATCACCGGCGCCACGCCGCGTGCCGGGCAGGCCCGGTTGGCGGTGACGCCGAACGGGACGAAGTGTGCGGCACCGCGCTCCAGGGTCAGCCAGCGGGCCGGCTCGAACGTGTCGTCGGCCGCCGGTCCGCTGCGCTGGTAGGCGAGGTAGTTGAACAGCAGCACCGAACCGGCGGGGATGGTGAGTTCCGGGTCGACCTCGATCGGGCCGGACGTGATCCGGTGCGCCACCCCGAAGAGCGGATGTACCCGCAGTGTCTCGTCGATCACCCGGTCCAGGGCCGCGTCACCGTCGGGGTCGTCGAGGGCGGCGACCAGGTCACGCCGCACCGCCGGATGCTGCGCCACGGCGAGCAGGAGGTGTGCCATCGCCTCCGACATCTGCACCACGGCGGTGTTGAAGAAGGTGCCCTGCAGGTACCAGGCGGTCTCCTCGGCGGTGAACGGTTCCGGCAGCGTCACCGGTGCCGTGCCGGCCTCGACCCGGGCGCGCAGATAGCGGGTGAGCCGGTCGCGCCGATCCAGGTGTCGCAGCCCGCAGCACTTGAGCGCGGTGACCACGTCGTCGGCGTTGGCCACGATCAGCGCCCGTACCTCCGGCGGGCACGCCGCCTCGAAGACGAGTTCGTAGTAGACCTCCGCCCAGATCGGCATCATCAGGTCCCGCAGCCGGACGCGGCGGGTCCGGCCGGCCGGCAACTCGTCGAGAATCCGTCGGGTCGCCGCACCGGCCAGCTCGGTCGAACGCCGCTGCGACACCGCGACCACACGTCTGGTCGTCCGGGCGACCGTGCGGTAGCGCTCCCCCGGCTCCAGGTGTTCCTGGTGCATCTGCGGACCGGGTGCCAGCCAGTACCAGAACAGGTCGGACAGACCGGCCCCCCGACTACGCCCGCTGGCCGCCGGATGGGCGTAGATCCGTGCGAAGTGCTCGGGCCCGATCCGGGGACCGGGCACCGGGATCCCCTCGACACCGTTGACCCGCCTGAAGATCCACTCTCGGAGCCGGACCACCGCCGGCGGCAACCGGCGCGGCAGCAGCCACCCCACGGTCAGCAGACCGGCCAGCCCGCACCACAGCACCAGCGGCCGGGTCATACCGGTACCCGGTCGAGGACCATCTCGCGGGTCAGGTCTGCGGGGCGGACCGCGCCGGCAAGCGTCATGGCCCGGGTCAGCTCGGCACGGAGCAGGTCGAGCAGCTGCCGCACTCCGGGCTCGCCGCGGGCCGCCAGCGCCCAGACCACCGGTCGGCCGATCCCGACCGCGACCGCCCCGAGCGCCAGCGCGGTGAGGATGTCGGTCCCCCGGCGGATCCCGCCGTCGAGCAGGACGGGGATGCGTCCCCCGACCGCCGCCACGACCGCCGGCAGCGCGTCGATGCTCGCCGGTACCCCGTCGAGCTGCCGCCCACCGTGGTTGGAGACCAGTACGGCGTCCACGCCGTGCGTGACCGCGAGGCGGGCGTCGGCGGGGTGCAGGATCCCCTTCAGCACGATGGGCAGCCTGGTCGTCTCGCGCAGCCACTCGATCCGGGCCCAGTCGAGAGTGGCGTCCATGACGATGTCCCGGACCCGGCCGCTCTGCGGATCCCGCATGTTCTCGCAGCAGCAGCCGGGCGGCAGGTCGAGGAAACCGTTGCGCAGGTCGCGGTCGCGGCGGCCGAAGACCGGAGAGTCGACCGTGACCACCAGGGCGCGGCAACCGGCCGCCTCCGCCCGCCGGATCACCGAGGCGGTGAAACCCAGATCCGGCTGTGGATAGAGCTGGAACCACAGCCGCGCCGCTGGGCCCGCCGCCCCGGCGACCGCCTCGATCGGCGCGGTGGCGGCCATGCTCACCACCATCACGGTGCCGGCCGCCCCGACCGCCCGGGCCGTCGCCACCTCCCCCTGTGGATGTGCCAGCCGGTGGAAGGCCGTCGGCGACACCAGCACCGGCATCGGCAGCGTCTCACCGAACAGCTCGATCCGCAGGTCGCGCTCGCCGCCGCCGCGAAGCACCCGGGGCAGGATCCGATATCCGTCGAAGGCCGTCTCGTTGGCCCGTAGCGTGCGCTCGTCCCCGGCACCTCCGGCGAAGAAGTCCCGGTGCACCGGATCGAGCCGCAGCCGCGCCTCCGCTTCCAGGTCGTCGACCCGGTGCAGCGGAGGAGGATCGGCGGTGGCGGCGCGTCCCGGCGTCGCCTGTGCGGGCACCGACGACACGGTCAGCCCACGGTGCCGGACAGGCAGCGGTGCAGGAAGGCGACCAGCGGCGCCCGGTGCACCTGCGGCTTGTTCCACTGGTTCTCCAGGTTCTCCGCCAGATGGTGCTCGGCCACCACCCGGCCGCCGCGCCGGTGGCGCACCACCGGATGCAGATACGCCGCGTCGTGGGCCTGGCCGGCGACGTCCTGGGCGATCCGGCGCACCGAGATGTCGAAGGGGTCGACCTGGTCGTGGTCGGGACCGTACTCGAGGGTGACGACGAACGCGTGCTCGACCGGATGATCGGCGGTCGCCAGCCCGGCCTGCCCGAGGTGGTCGACCGGCACCTCCTCGTGGTACCGGGCATCCGACCCGGCCACGGTGACCACGTCGGCGAGCACCGCGAACTGCTGCCAGAGACCGGAGGACCGGTTGACCCGCTCGATGATCGCGTCGGCCACCGCCTCGGCCGTCGCGTCCAGTTTCTCCGCCGGCCACGGATTGTCGTGGTAGCGGTGTTCGAGGATGCGGTGCAGTGCCCGCACGCCGTACCGGAAACCGTGGACGAAGCCGTTGGTGGACCGCTTGAAGTCGCGTTCCTGGGTCAGCGTGCCGGCGAAGAACAGGTCCGGGACGTTCACCGACTCGAATGCCGGGGTCTGGGCCGGGAAGCGATCGTTTATCACCAGCTCCGGACGACAGTCGTCGGCGAAGATCGACGCGTCGAAGCGGAAACCGGTGCAGGCCAGCACCCGGTCGTACCGCAGCTCCTTGACGACCTCGTCGGCCCGGGAGAAGCCGAAGGCGACCCGGTATCCGTCGTCGTCACGCTCGATGCCGCGCACGTGTCCGTCCAGGATCGCGTTGGCCGACTTGAGCTGGTAGGTGTCCAGGAAGTTGTTGTTCACCGCCCGCAGGTGCCCGACGTAGTGGGTCCGCCACGCCATCCGAACCGGACTCGGCCCCGCCACATGCACCAGCGTGGTCGTCTCCATCAGCGCGTCGGCGGTCTCGAAGGCGGAGTTGCCCTTGCCGATGATCAGCACCCGTTGGTCGAGGAAGTCGCGCGGGTCGACCGACATCGCGTCGTACCGCTCCGCCAGCTCGATGCCGGGGATCGGCGCGACGTAGGGCTGCGAGACACCGGTCGCCACGACGACCCGGCGAGCCCGGTACGTCGTACCCTCCTCGTCGGTGACCAGGAAGCCGGCGTCGTCGGGCCGGGCGACCCGGACCACCCGGCTGCGGTAGCGGATCCGGACTCCGGTGGCCGCCGCGAAGTCCGCCAGGTAGCGGACCATCACCTCGGCGTCGGGAAAGTAGCGTTCGGTGTAGCGGGTGAAGCGCAGCGCCGGGTCGTCGCTGAGCAGGGAGTTCCAGTCCAGCCGCAGGTTCAGCTCCGGATCGTCAGTTCCGGTGTGCGGCTTGTTGATCGAGATGAGTTGGCGGTGCCGGGGAAACCGGGTGAAGAAGGCGCCGGGGACGTCGGCGGACTCCAGTACCAGGTAGTCCCGGCGGCCGTCCCGTTCGAGCAGCGCACCGAGCTGAAGCCCGGCCGGTCCCGCCCCGATGATCAGATAGTCGAGCATCTCTCCGGTCACCAGGCGACCGTACGAAGGCGAACTCAGAGAAAAATCAGCCGTCGATCCCGGCCGCCGCCGTCGGCGCCGGCCAGTGCGGTGCCCCGGTCAGCAGGTCGAGCAGGTCGGCGGCGCGACGGACGTCGTCGTCGAGCGGCCGGTCCGGATCGATCGCCGGCACGGTCTCCGCGAGCCGCTGCAGCGCCGCGACGCATGCCGGCGCGGTCGGGGTACGCGCACCGACGTGGATCGCCTGACGCAGCCCCACCGCGAGGGTTCCGCAGATCAGCCGCAGCAACCGTGCCTGGTCCACGGCGCGCAGCGCGGCCTGGGTGCCGAACGTCGCAGGAGGAGGTGCCCGTCGACGTACGGGGGCACCTGCTGGCGCAGTGGAAACTGGCCGCCCAGCGGAGCAGGGACTTCCACCCGCTCGTCCGGCGGCTGGTCGACACGGCCGAGGTCGACGCCACGGTGCTCAACCATTTCGCCACCGGCCAGCGCCCACGCCGATGGGCGGTGCCCCGGGCGACGATGATGGGCGACGCCGTGCACGCCATGCCGCCGTTCGGCGCCCACGGCGGCAACACCGCGCTGCGCGACGCCGCCCTGCTCGGCCGCAGGCTGGTCGAGGTCCGGACGAGCGGCACCCCGGTGGAGAAGGCGATCGCCAGCTACCAGAACGAGATGGTGCCCTACGCCTTCCGCGCCGTCGACACCGCCGCCCGGCTGATGCGCCGCTTCACGGGCGGCGCGGCCGCACCTCACTGGGTGCTGACCCGCCTGCTACCTCGGCTGCACCCGGTCACCGTACCGGAGGCATGATGGCGGGCATGTCCACCGAGCCGGCCCGCGCCTGCGCGATCGCCGACCTCATGCGCGCCGGACGGGAGACCGCGCGGCTGTCCATGGTGTTCCGGTACGCCATCGCGGAGCGGCTCGGCCTCACCGTGAGCGACCTGGAGTGCCTGGACTACCTGGCCGACGTCGGATCCGCCACCGCCGGGCAGGTCGCCGAGCGGACCAACCTCACCACCGGAGCCGTGACCAGCATGCTCCGGCGGCTCCAGCAGGCCGGCTACGTCACGGCCGAACGCGATCCGGCCGACCGGCGGCGGGTGGTCGTCACCCTGCGGCCGGAGCGGACCGCCGAGTTGGCGCGACCGTACGAGCGGTTCGCCGCGCGGGCGGCACGACTCGTCGAGGGCTACACCGTCGAGGAGATCGAGCTGCTGGTCCGGCACAACGAGCGCATGCAGGCGATGTACCTCGCCGAGTTGGACCGCCTCGGCAGCTGACGTCAGCGAGTCACCACACCGGCGGCTCGTGGTGGCGACCCTTGAGTTCGTGAAATCCATCGGCCTCGGTGACCAGGAGCGTGCCGTCCCACAGTCGGCCCGCCGCCTCACCCTGTGGCACTCGGGACAGCACCGGCCCGAACCAGACGATCGGTCGACCGGCCTCGGGCTCCACCAGGGTGATCGGGGTTCCGACGTGATCTCCTATCCGACTGACCCCGGCCGTGTGTGACGCCCGCAGCACCTCGTCGTGCTCGGACGAGTGCCAGGCGGTCGCGAGGTCGGTGGGCAGTCCGGCCGCAGTCAGCACCGTCTCGACCGGACCCCAGGCACCGCCATGGGCCATCGCGCCGTACCGGTCGTACAGCCGACCGACGGCCTCAGCGCCGTACTGGTGCTGGACAGCGGCGAACAGACGAGCAGGTCCCCACAGGAAGCCGTCCGGGTCGTCCTCCGGGTCGTCGTCGCGGTCCTCGTTGAGTATGGACAGGCTCATGATCTGCCATACGACGCGTACCGGACGGACCTGCTCGACCTCGCGCATCCACCGAGAGACGAGCCAGGTGTACGGGCAACTCGGGTCGAACCAGAACCTCACGGTCAGCTGAGGCATGACTCCAAACCTATCCCGCCGATCACGAAGGCCCGGATCTGCCTGGCTGGTGCGAATCCGTCGCGCCAGTTTCCTGGCCGGTCCGCAGGTCCGCCCGGGAACGCCTCACGCGTCCGCGGCCCGGTCCTGACGCTCGGGGACGGACGTCCCGCGCCGTGGCGTGACCGACACGACGGCGGCCGCGCCGAGCACCAGTGCCGGAATCACGAAGTAGACACCGTCGCCGAGGCCGAGGAGCAGCCCCCAGGCCAGGACGACAATCGCTGCCAGCGTCGTCGTGACACCGACCGCGCGGCCCAACAGGTCCGCGGCGAGGGGCAGCAGAGCCGCGATCGTCGGCACGCCCAGCAGATAGCTGGCTGCGACGCCACTGTCCGACACCGTGTCGGGCAGTACGGCGACGGCGATCCCCAGCGTCACCCCGAGCGCGAGCAGTCGCAACGACCGACCCAGCGCGTCCGGCGTGGCGCGCCGACGGCCCAGACGGGCGAACGCTGCCGCCGCGACGAACAGCGCCAGCAGCACGCCGAGAACCCCAGCGACAGTCATGACGTTCCCTCCGCTTCCATCAGCTCCGCGACAAGTGTCTCGCGGTCCGCACCGCACGGCGGCGAGGATGCCTTCTCACGCGCTACTTTGCGTAGTTTCACGGATCCGCGCCACCCTATGCATTGCCTAGCATCCATGTAACTGATCGTCACAAGTCGATCACATGACGCTGGGAGGTAGGCCGTGACATCACGCGGAGCCGTGTCACCGGGACGGCAGCGGCGACTACTCGCCATGGTTGCGGTCATCGGTGGGCTGCTCGTCAGCGCACAACCCGCGCTGGCCGCGACGCCACCTGTCGATGACGGCGCTGCGGCCCTACCGGCAGCGCGGGGCGCAGGTTGGCAGCCCGATATCCAGGCACCCGACCCGGTGACCCTTCCCGGCACCACCAAGAAGGTAACGCCGTTCGCGACGCCGCTGACCCCGCAACAGCCCAAGGCGCTGCCGGGCGCCTCGAAGGGTCCCGGCGCCACACTCAAGGCGGACAGCTCGGCCCGTGCGGCGATCCGTACGGTCGACATGCCGACGTTCCGGGGGACGTCGCCGCAGGCCGACCCCGACGACCCGCCGACCGGGCTGTACTGCACCGAGGCGATCACACGGAACAGCTCCGTCAGCGGTACGCCCAACCAGACCAACTACGCGGCGAACATCTCCTACCTGGCGGAGTTCGGCTGCAACTTCTGGCTCAACGCGGCCTACATCGCCACGGGCGTGATCGACCGCGGCCGCTTCGACGGCCAGTTCCTCTACACCACGGCACCCCTGACCTACGGGCAGACCTACTACGGCGCGACCTCGGGCGGCGTCAGCATTCCGGGCGAACTCTTCGACGGTGGTCGCACCGTGGAGATCGCCTTCGAGCTCTACCTGTTGGCTCCGGCCGGGGTCTACTGGGGCGGCTGCTTCCCCATACCGGGGCTGCGCTACCTGCTGTGTGAGGGCCTCGGCACCAACCTGTTGCACATCGTGCTGGGCACCGGGCCGTTCGGGACCGGGCTGCAGTCCCCGGTGATCCGCCACGTCGCCCTCGGTGACTCCTACTCCTCGGGCACCGGCGCGCCACCGTACTCCGACGCGTCCTGCCGGCGGTCGCCCGCGACCTACGCCAACCTCATCACGGGGACGGTCCTGTCAGGACTGCCGGTGGACCGGCCGACTCTGGCGGCGTGTCACGGCGCGAGGATTCCCGACCTGTACGCGAGCCAGCAGTCCGGCCTACCGCCCCAACTGGACGCGATACAACCGCACACCCGGCTCGTCACGCTGACCATCGGCGGCAACGACCTCGGCTTCTCGGCCAAACTCACCGGCTGCTACCTGGGCGCCGACTGCTCCGCGTCCGGACCGTTGGTCACCCCGCAGGAGCTGTACCAGGTACAGGCCCAACTCACGACTCTGTACCGGCAGATCCGAGCAGAGATGCACCCCGGCGGGAAGCTCATGGTGCTGAGCTACCCGGCCGTCGTACCCAACCCGGACGACCCCGCGGACCCGCAGCCGACCCAGGACCGTTGCCCCGATCTGGGAAGCAACCTCGTCGAGAGCGAGCGGAGAGCGATCTACGAGGCGACCGTACAGACCGACAGAATGATCCGGGACGCCGTGTTGGCCACCGGCGACTCCCGCGTCGTCTACGTCAACGGACTGGACCTGTTCCGCGGTCACCGGCTCTGCAGCACCAACGGCGTATGGGCCAACGGCCTCACCTCGCCGCTGAGCGACTCGTTCCACCCCAATGCCTCGGGCTACCAGGCGATGGCGACCCGGGTGGCCCAGGTCCTTCCCCCACTCTGACCCTCCACCGAGCCGTCGGGGCGCCCTGGTCCGCCGGGGCGCCCATCCGGTGCCGCCCCCGGGCACCGGCGGGCAGGCGCCGAGCGGGCCGCGGCAGCGCCCACCAGGGTGCCGGCGCCGTCAGTGCTCGGGCGCGGGAGCGGAGAGCCAGTCCTCGGTCGGGGTGAGCGGGACGGGTGCGGGGCGGTCGACCGTGGTGGTCAGCTCGACCCGCCGGCCCTCCTCGGCCGACCGGAGCAGGGCGGTCATGATGTCGAGCACGTGCAGCGCGACCGCACCGCTGGCCCGTGGCGGACGCAGCTCGTCGGCGTGGACCAGGTCGATCAGGCCGACCCCCCGGGACGCGGCGACGTAGCCGGCCCGCGGTTGCAGGGTGCGCCACCCGGGGCCGTCGAGCGCCAGGTGGCGGACCTCCCCGTCGAAGGTGTTCGGATCGGGTACGGCGAGGGTGCCCTCCTCCCCCTGTACCTCGATCGGCGCGGCCGTCGTCGCGACACCGTCGAAGGTGGTCGTGAGGGTGCTCAGGGCACCTCCCGCGTGTTCCAGTACACCGCTCACGTGGGTCGGCACCTCGACCGGGATCCGCTGCCCGGAGCGGGGGCCCGAGCCGATGACCCGGGAGTCCCGCAGCCGACTGGCCGCCCCGACCACCGCACGGACCGGCCCGAGCAGGTGGACCAGGGCGGAGATGTAGTACGGCCCCATGTCCATGAGCGGGCCGCCGCCCGGGACGTAGTAGAAGTCGGGGTTGGGATGCCAGCGCTCGTGTCCCGGGGTGACCATGACGGCCGACGCGGAGAACGGTCGGCCGATCAGGCCACCGTCGATCGCCGCTCGGGCGGTCTGCGTACCGGTGCCAAGGACGGTGTCCGGCGCGCAGCCGACCCGGACGCCGGCCGCCGTCGCCCGGTCGATGAGCGACCGGGCCTGCGGGAACGCGACGGTGAGCGGCTTCTCGACGTAGACGTTGCGGCCGGCGTCGATCGCCGCGCCGGAGATCTCGGCGTGCGCGGCCGGGATGGTGAGGTTGAGCACCGTCGCCACGTCGGGGTGGTGGAGCAGGCGCTCGACAGCGACCGCCTCGGCGCCGGGAATCGTGGCGGCGGCGGCGTCGGCTCGGGCCGGGTCCAGGTCGGCCACCGCGACGACGCGCACGGTGGGATGGTTGGCGAGCGTGTGCAGGTACGCGCGGGAGATGAACCCGAGACCTACGACGCCGACGCCGTGCGGGTCGCCCACACCATCCCCCTCTCGATGACGGTACGGACGCTCGCGTGCTCCAGCACGTCGAGGCTGTGGCCCGGAGTCGTCACCACGATCCGCCCGGCGCCCCAGTGGCGGGTCCAGATCGCCGGTGAGGTGACCGGCCGGTGCCACGGGTGCCACTCCCGGGTCGGGTGGGTGGTGGTGGCCAGGACGTCGATCAGGTCGTCGTGCAGTACCCAGTACTGCTCGGTGACCAGATCGAAGTCCTCGATCCCGGCGGTGATCGGATGCTCCCGGCCCAGCTCGGTGACCGTGATCGAGTGCGGCAGGAAGTTGTCCGCCTCGCCGCCGCCACGGTCGCACGGCTCGACGCCCGGATGGGTGGCGAACTGCCCGCCCACCAGGTGCAGGTAGTCCGAACAGGCGCGGAACGAGTCGACGACACCGCCGTGCCAGCCGGTGAAACCCGTACCCGCGACGACCGCCGCGGCCAGCCCCGCCACCTGCTCCGCGGTGATCTGCGACATCGTCATGCACTGCACGATGAGGTCGGTGTCGGCCAGTTCGGCGGCGTCGGCGTAGATCTCCGTCGACCCCTCCACCCGTACCGCGTATCCGCTGCGTTCGAGGAACGGGATGAACAACTCCGTCGCCTCGACCGGCCGGTGTCCCTCCCACCCCCCTCGGACCACAAGGGCTTTGCGCCGCGTCACACCCACTCCTCCCCGGTCCGCCGCACCGGGCCACCACTGCCGCCCGGGTCGACGCCCGCACATCCGACCGCCGCTAACCGTACCCGGGCCGACACCCTGACTCAGTCCCTCGCCCGAGGCACCGGGATCGGAACCTACCCACCATGCACCGGAGTAATGGTTCAGCCAGGCACTGGTCGCCGACGCGTGATGACCGACCGCCCGGACAACCGGCAGGCGCCCCGGCCGGCTGACACTCGTCGCAGCACTGCTCACATCCTTTGGACGTGGCCGGGATCCGGCCCGTCGTCAGCTCGGTCGGCAACGGCGACGGGACCCATCAGGCGGATGGCGATCTCCGCTGCCACCACGCCGGTCGCGTGACCCTCTCGACGGCCCGTCACCGCCGACCACACCTGCCTCCCGCCCCCATCGGTGGCCGAAGCGTGCATCACGAACCGGTCCCCGCCGAGCCGCAGTCGGCTCGACGCGCCGGTCAGCAGGCGAGCCCCGCCCAGCCGATCCGCCAGCCGGAAGGCACCGGCAGCACGCAGCCCGAACAACGCCGCCGTCACCGCGCCGGAGTCGAAACAGAGACGAGTGGTCACCGGGACGCCGAGCGTACGGGTCAACGTGTACTGATCCGAGAAGGGAAACGGGTACGCGGTGCGTACGCCGAACCCGGGCAGGTCCACCCGGGCCCGTCCCGGCCGTCGGGCCCGGTCGGGCGGAGCCGTCAGTCCCGCCACCGTCCAGCGGACCGAGTCGGGCCCGTGGTCACCGGCCGTACCCAGCAGGATCGTCACGTCGACGGAGGTCGCGGATGGCAGGCGTTCGGTGCAGCGTCGGGCCAGCACGTTGGTCAGCCCGGGTGCCAGCCCGACGCTGAGCACGGCGGCCGTCCCGGTCCGCTTCGCGGTGGCATCGAGCCGTTCGATGCCGGCCAGCACGTCGGCTGACGCGCTGATGTCGACGACAGGAACGCCACGGTCCAGGCACGCGCGCGCCACCGCCTCGTTACGATGCTCCACACACATGACCACCACGGCGGCGTCGGCCAACAACCCGTCGAGACCCCGCGGGTCGTCGAGGTCCAACCGGCGCGGGGTCAGCCGGCCCGGGCCGCTCCGGGCCAGGGCCTCGGCACGCGCCAGATCACGACCAGCGACAACGACCTCGTACGCCGAATCTCGGGCCAGCGTGGTGGCCACCACCCGACCCACTGCGCCGTAACCGCCGATCACGACGGCCATCCCATGGTCGGTCATTGCCACCTCGCCGTGACCACCGCCCAGTGCGCCCCCACCGGGCCATTCCAGGCCGCTGCCTGCTCAGCGTTTGCCACCCGCATCTGATCACCTCTTCGGACACTGCCCATGGGGATGAGTCTGGGCGGGCCAAGCCATGAGCACCACTGCGACCTGGTAGGGAAAGCCATGACTCCGGCGCATGGCGATTCTTCGCCTCGCCAGCGGATCGGGCAGCGGTGTGCTCCTCCGCCAGGACGAGGTGCGGTCGGGGTCGAGCCGCCGCAGCGTGCCGTCGGCGGGCACCTCCCTGTCCCTTCGGACGGTGTCGCTGTCGGGATTGCGGGAATCGCCTTGCTCAGCCGCGCCCGGCGGGACACGCTGCCGCCATGCTGGAACAGCAGCGCGGCAGGCTGTGGCTGGTGGTGGCCGCCGCCGGCTACGGCAAGACCAGCGCGCTACGCCGGCTGTTCCCCGGTCCCACCGTTCGGTGGCAGCGGGACTGCGACGTCGACGCGCTGCTCGGCGGCGGGCTGGCGGAGCTGGCCACCGGGACGACGCAGCTCGTTCTCGACGGGTTGCCCGCCATGTCGGAGCGGACCGAGCAGGCGTTGCTGCACGCGGTTGCCGGCCTGCCCGATGGCGTACGCCTGGCACTGTCGTCGCGCTGGCCGGTGGGCTGTGCCGCGTCGTCGTGGTTGACCCGGATGGCGCCCGCGCAGCTCCGCCCAGCCGAGCTGAGCCATCGCGTCGATGAAGATGTCGGAGACGGGCGCCGGGAACAGGTCTGCGGGGTCGGGCAGAGCGGTGATCTCGCCGCCGACGCCGGACATCGACGGGAATTCGTCCTCCCACTCACGCTGTACGGTCACCATCCTCGGCGACGACGTACCGCCCGGGCTGGTCGTGGCGAACCGCTTGTAGCGCGCTTCGTCGATCGCCGACGAGGCACGGATGCCTTCCACACAGATCGCGTAGGCGACCGGGCCGGTGCCGAGTTGGTGGAAGGCCGTGCGAACGGTCACGCTCGCGCCGTCGGCGTCGGGGACCAGTCCGGCCAGCGGCACCCCGGCGGGCAGGTCGAACCCGGTGCCGCTGAGCACCAGGTCCGTCGGGCAACTGGCGGTCCGCGACCCGGCCGGGGAGACCTCGACGACCCGCGGCGTGCCGTCGTCCGGCGCGCAGATGGCGGCGGCGATCACCGACCAGGGTTCCGCGTGGCCCGGGTACGCCTCGCCGCGTACCACGACCGAGGTCGTGCCCGGCACGATCGCGGCCAGCCGGACTCCCCCGTTGCCGTTTCTGATCCGGCCTCCGGCGCCGATCAGCTCCTCGCCGGGCCCGCACGTCGCGGTCACGCTCTTGGACGACGTGGTGTCGTAGCCGCTCTCCGCCCGGTGCCGGTACGCGGCGTGGGCCGTCCCGGGTAGGACGAGCATCGCCGCGACCGCGACGACCGCTGCGGCCGCCGCGACACTGCACCGCGACCGGGTGCCTGTGCCGAGTGTCGTATCCCTGCTCATGACGACAGTCCTTTCCTGCTGACGCTGCCGCGAACGTTTCGCGTGGCGCTGGCCGGAATCATCGGCGGGGCCCGTCACGGTGGCGTCATGGTGGCGCACGGCGGGCTCCCGAAAGCGCCCACGCCTGGTCACGCCGACCGGCGTGACCAGGCGCCGCGCCCGCTGACGGCGCGGGACGCGAACCGTTACGGACCCCAGCAGATGGCGTGGCTCTCCAGGTCCCACGGCGGCAGGTAGATCCCGTCCTCGGCGGCGATCGCCTGGGCGTTGTTCTGGGCGACGGTCGCCGTCACCCGGGTGAGCAGGACGTTGCCGGTGGCGGTGGCGTCGACCGTGGCGCCGACGCCGGTGGCGAGCGCCCCGGCCGGACAACCAGCGGACACCTGACCCTTGGGGCTGACGCTGTTGGCCGCCCCGGTCAGGCTGACGAGCGTGCCGGTGAGGTTGGCGGGCAGGGTGGCGCAGATGGCGTACCCGACGAGTTCCCACGGCCCGGCGAAGCCGCCGGCCGCGCCGGCGGTCACCGCCCCGGCGGTGAGCGCGGCGTTCGGTTCGATCCGCTGGTAGAACGCCTCCCCGTTGGCGGTGCGCAGCTCCGCGCCGAGCCCGAGCAGGTCGGTGCCGGCCGGGCAGGCTGCCACCTGGTTCTTGATCGGGTCGCCGTTGCTGCCGCTGGCCGAGGTGACCCGCTGGTAGTTGGCCGGGGGCGGGCCCGGCACGCAGATCGCCTGCGCCACAAGGGTGTACGCCCCGGCCACCCCGCCCGGGTTCGTGTGCGCCCAGACGGTCACCGACTGGGTAGCCAGGTTCGGAATGATGTCGGTCAACGTGACGTCGCCGCCACCACCGTCGACGGAACCACCGCCACCGGCGAGGAACTCACCGGCCGGACAGGTCGCCACCGCGGACTGGTTGGGGAAGGCGCCCGCCACGCTGACGTTCACCACCGTCGCCTGCGCCGGCCCCGCACCGGTGGCCACGGCCACGGCGGTGCCGGCCAGCAGCAGGGCCGTTGCGCCCGAGAGCCGGGCGAGCCTGGATCGAGTTCGCATCGTGCACTCCACTTCGTACCTGCCGCGAGACGTTTACGCCCCGACGGGACGACGCGGCAGGTATCCCACGATCCGTGGTGGCCTCACGGCCGCCTCAGTGCCGCGTCACGGCGGACCAACCGGCACACCGGCGACGGGGGCGCGCTCCGCGTCGCGCTCGTTCGTGGCTGACCCGGCGCAGAATGACTCGGTGGAGACGACCTGGACCATCCTCTACCGCGTCCAGATTCCGCTGCCACGCGGCGGCATGATCGCCCGCCGGGAGGGCAGGACGACAACCATCAGATGGGACGACGAGCCCGTCGCGGTGCTCACCGTGGTGTGGGTCGACGACGCTTCCCGGCACCGCTACTTCATCGACCGTGATCTGGCCGACCGGTTCGGCCTACGCCCCGCCGAGCGGGACTGGCTGTTCCTGTCGGTGGACCTCGACCCGGCCACGGCCGCGCAGTGGCGGACCGCGGCGGAGAGCTACCTGACCGCGATCCAGGCCGCCGAGCGCGACCGGCACGCGGCCCGCGATCATCCACCGTGGTTCCGGCGCAGGGCCGCGGCCGAGCGTGCCCGGGCCCGGCACCGCGCGGCACTCGATGCCGCCGACAACGTCTACGCTCCGGTGCGGGAGGCGGCCTCGCGGTTGCTCGACGAGAGGTACGCCCCGATCGCCGCCCGGGAGAAGGCCATCGCGGCGATCGACGGCAAACCGATCTGGCGGTACGTGCGCAAGGGCAAGACCGCTCATGTGCACGTGGCCGGGTCGCGCGGGTCGACCGCCGACGAGCTCATCTCGGCGATGACGCGACAGAAGGGGATCACCGCGTTCCGGTGGGAGCCCGACGCCGTGGCGAGGGCCGTGGAACTCCTCGGCGAGGAAGGGTTCGAACTGTGGTGGAGCCGGTTCGCCGGGCACTGGCAGTACCGGCTCGAACAGCAGGAGCAACCACGGCGGGCCGGCGGCACGGGCCTCGCGGGCACCGGCGGCTTCGGCATCTGAGACTCCTGCTGTCGACCTGCTGGCCACCTCAAGGCAACAGGATGAGGTGCAGGGTGCGGGGGCCGTGGACGCCTTCGACCCGGTTGAGTTCGATGTCGCTGGTGGCGGACGGGCCGCTGATCCAGGTCAGCGGCCGGTGTGAAGTGAGCCGGGCCAGCGCCTGCGGCACGCCCGCGACGACCTGGGCGGCGCGGATCACGCAGATGTGCAGATCGGGTAGGAGGCTGAGCACGCGGCGGCCCTGGTCGGGTGAACCGTCGAGGATGACGGTGCCGGTGTCGGCGATGGCGACGGCAGCGGCGGTGATCACGGCGTCGGCGGCGGCGATCTGCCTGTTGTCGAGGTCGTCGTCGGGCCGGGCGGTCACCGTCGCCGGCAGCCAGGCCGGTGGCAGTGCCGGTGGCACGACGACGGTCGCGCCGGTCGGCAGGATGGCGGCGACGGTGTCGGCGACGGCCGTTTCGGCGACCCGGTGCACGTGGGCGCGGTAGTCGGTGAGTCGGTCGACCAGCCGGTCGAGGTCGACCGGGGCGTCGCGCCGGTACTCGCGCGGCACCTCGACCGGCGCCGGTGCGGGGTCGAGGGCGGCGCGGAGCCGGGCGAGGATGACCTCCCGGGCGGTCACCGGCTCGCCCACCACTGCCGGAACGTCTGCGCCGGGGGCTCGGGCAGGTCACGGCTGGCGGTCCAGCCGGACAGCGGCGGTGGCAGGCCCCGACCACGCTGGCCGGTCAGCCGGCTCAGCCGGGTCGCGCGCTGCGCCGCCGCGTACAGCGCCGGGTGGTCCATGGCGTACGCGGCGGCGGCCATCGCGGCCGACTCACCGCGCGGATGCGGCGCCTGGTCGCGCAGGTGCACCAGCAGCTCCGGAATGTTGATCTTAACGGGGCAGGCGTCGTAGCAGGCCCCGCAGAGCGACGACGCGTACGGCAGCGACGCGTTGTCGGCCACCCCGGTCAGCTGCGGGGACAGCACCGCACCGATCGGCCCCGGATACACCGACCCGTACGCGTGCCCACCGGTGCGCTCGTACACCGGACACACGTTCAGGCAGGCCGAGCAGCGGATGCAGTGCAACGCCTGCCGGCCCACCTCGTCGGCGAGCACCGCGCTGCGACCGTTGTCCAGCAGCACCAGATGAAACTCCTGCGGCCCGTCACCCGGGCTCACCCCGGTCCACATCGACGTGTACGGGTTCATCCGCTCCCCGGTCGAGGCCCGGGGCAGCAGTTGCAGGAACACCTCCAGGTCCCGCCAGGTCGGCACCACCTTCTCCACACCCATCACGGTGATCAACGTGCGCGGCAGAGTCAGACACATCCGCCCGTTGCCCTCGGACTCCACCACCGCCAACGTGCCGGTCTCCGCGACCGCGAAGTTCGCCCCGGACACCGCCACCGGCGTGGACAGGAACGTCTGCCGCAGAAACCGACGCGCCGCCGCCGCCAGCACCGCCGGCTCGTCGGTCAACCCCGGATCCACCCCCGGCATCGCCCGCAGGAAGATCTCGCGGATCTCGGCCCGGTTCCGGTGGATCGCCGGCACCAGGATGTGACTCGGCCGATCCTCACCGAGCTGCACGATCAGCTCCGCCAGGTCGGTCTCCACCGGCGCGATCCCGGCCGCCTCGAGGGCCTCGTTGAGACCGATCTCCTGCGTCACCATCGACTTGACCTTGATCACCCGGTCGCTGCCGGTGGCCCGCACCAGGTCGACGACGATCGCGTTCGCCTCGTTCGCGTCGGCGGCCCAGTGCACCACTCCCCCGGCCGCGCTCACCCGATCCTCAAGCTGCTCCAGCAGCTCCGGCAACCGGGCCAGCACATCGGCCTTGATCGCGCTACCGGCCGCCCGTAGCTGCTCCCAGTCCGGCACCTCGGCGATCACACCAGCCGACTTCGCCCGGATCGTCGCCGTGGCATGCCCGAGATTGCGGCGTAGTTGCGGGTCGGCCAGAGCCTGCCGCGCCGCCGCCGGAAAGGTCTGCTCGCCGCGCAGGTGCCCGACGCCCCTCGGCGCGGTCGTCGGCATGCCGAGGAAGGCCCGGGTCACGATCGCACCACCTGTTCACCCCGCTCGTCGGCAACGGTGTCGTGTTCGGTCGAGGCCAGGATCTCGGCCAGGTGCACCGTACGCACCGCAGAACCCGACCGGGACAACCCGCCACCGATGTGCATCAGACACGACGCGTCCCCGGCCGTGCAGACCTCGGCACCCGTGGAGACCACGTGCCGCAGCTTGTCCGCCAACATCGCCGTCGAGGTGTCCGCGTTCTTCACCGCGAACGTGCCACCGAACCCGCAACACTGATCGGCCGCCGGCAGCTCCACCAGGTCCAGCCCCCGCACCTCACGCAGCAACCGCACCGGCCGATCAGCCACCCCGAGCATCCGCAACGAATGACACGTCGGGTGATACGTCACCCGATGCGGAAAGAACGCCCCCACATCGGTCACGCCGAGCACGTCCACCAGCAGCTCCGACAACTCGAACGTCCGCCCCGCCACCGACTCCGCCCGCGACGCCAACCGGACATCACCGGCCCGCCGCGCCGCCACCGCGTGCTGATGCCGCACCGACCCCACACACGACCCCGACGGCGCCACGATCACGTCGAACGGATCGAAGGTCCGCACATGCCGCCGCACCAATGGCACCGCCTGCGCCTGGTAACCGGTGTTGACGTGCATCTGCCCACAACACGTCTGCCCGTCGGGGAACACCACCTCATGCCCCAACCGCTCCAACAACCGCACCGTCGCCTTCGCCGCCTCGGGAAACAGGGTGTCCGCCAGACACGTCACGAACAACGCGATCCGCACGTCACACCTCCCACTCGCCGGCCCGCGCCGCCACGGAAGCACCACCGGGCCCGTAACGCATGATCCGCCGAGTCTGCCGTACGAGCGGCCGCTGCGCAGCAAGGTCACCACCTGCCACGTCGCGGTCCCGGGCGGGGTGCGGGTGCCCCGGTCCGGGCGCGGTCGGCGACGGGCTCACCGACCACGAGCCGGGCGGTCGCGTGTCGTCGGTACCGCCCGGCCCGGTGCGGTCAGCTCCCGCGTACCTCTTCGGCGGCGGCGACCAGGTGCCGCAGGGACGCCTCGACCTCCGGATAGCCGCGCGTCTTCAGGCCGCAGTCCGGATTCACCCACAACCGGCGGGCCGGCACGGCCGCGACGGCCCGACGCAGCGCCTCGATCACCTCGTCGCGCGACGGCACCCGGGGCGAGTGGATGTCCCAGACGCCCGGGCCGACGCCCCGGCCGTAGCCGATCGCGGCCAGGTCGTCGAGCACCTCCATCTTGGACCGGGACGCCTCGATGCTGGTGACGTCCGCGTCGAGGGCGTCGATGGCGCCGATCACCTCGCCGAACTCGGAGTAGCACAGGTGGGTGTGAATCTGGGTGTCGTCGGCGACGCCGCTGGTGGCCAGGCGGAACGCCGCCACCGCCCAGTCCAGGTACGCCTGCTGGTCGGCCCTGCGCAGCGGCAGCGTCTCCCGTAGCGCTGGTTCGTCGACCTGGATGACCCGGATCCCGGCGGACTCCAGGTCGCGGCACTCGTCGCGCAGGGCCAGCGCGACCTGGTCGGCGGTGTCCGCGAGGGGCTGGTCGGTGCGGACGAACGACCAGGCCAGGATGGTTACCGGGCCGGTGAGCATGCCCTTGACCGGTTTGCTGGTCAGCGACTGCGCGTAGGTCGACCACTCGACGGTCATCGGGGCCCTGCGCGACACGTCGCCGTAGATGATCGGCGGGCGTACGCAGCGGGAGCCGTAGGACTGCACCCAGCCGTGACGCGTGGCGGCGAAGCCGTCGAGTTGCTCGCCGAAGTACTGCACCATGTCGTTGCGCTCCGGTTCCCCGTGCACGAGCACGTCCAGGCCCAGTCGTTCCTGCAACCGGATGACCTGCGCCACCTCCGCGCGGATCCGCGACGCGTAGCCGGCGTCGTCGAGGCTGCCGGCCCGGTGTGCGGCGCGGGCCCGGCGCAGCTCGGCGGTCTGCGGAAACGACCCGATCGTGGTGGTCGGCAACTCCGGCAGGCCCAGCCGTTGCTGCTGCCGGGCGGCCCGGGTGGGATAGTCGCCGCGCTGCCGGTCGGCCGGGCGCAGCGCGGCGAGGCGGCCGCGTACGTCGTCGTGACGCCAGTCGGCCGGGGTGGCCGGCAGGGGCGCGGGCAGCGCCGTGGTGCCGTCGCGCAGCGCCCGGCCGAGCAGGACGATCTCGTCGACCTTCTGCCGGGCGAACGCCAGCCGCTCGGACAGCCGGGGGTCGAGGTGTGTCTCGGCGGACAGGTCGACCGGCACGTGCAGCAGCGAGCAGGACGAGGAGACGGCGACGTGGTCGGCCAGTCCGGCGACCGTCGCGCCGGCCGCTACGGCGGCCCGCAGGTCGGTACGCCAGACGTTCCGACCGTCGACCAGGCCGGCGACGATGGTCTTGCCACCAAGTGGTCCGGCGGCGGCGAGACGGTGCAGGTTGCCCGCGCCGGCGACCAGGTCCAGGCCGACGGCGTCGACCGGGGTGTCCAGCAGGGCCGGCAGCGCGTCGCCGAGGTCGCCGAAGTATGTCGCCACGAAGATCCGCGGTCGGTGCGTGAGCTCACCGAGCCGGGTGTAGGCGCGGCCCAGGGCGTCGATCTCGGCTGGGCTGCGGTCGGCGGCGTAGGCGGGCTCGTCCAGTTGCACCCAGCCGACGCCCGCGTGCGCCAGCTCGGCGAGAATCCGGGCGTAGGCCTGGACCAGGTCGTCGAGCCGGGCGAACGGATCGACGCCCTTGGCCAGCAGCAGGAACGTGGCCGGTCCGACGAACACCGGCCGGGTGGTGATGCCCAGGCCGCGGGCTTCGGCGTACTCGTCCAGCGCCTTCGCCGGGTTGGCGGTGAAGACGGTGTCCGGGGCGATCTCCGGCACCAGGTAGTGGTAGTTGGTGTCGAACCACTTCGTCAGTTCCAACGCCGGCTCGGCGTCGACACCACGTGCCATGGCGAAGTAGGTGTCCAGCGCGGACAGGCCCAGCCGGCTGAACCGGGTCGGGACCGCGCCCACAGCGACCGCCGTGTCGAGCATCTGGTCGTAGTAGGAGAAGGTGTTCGACGGGATCGCGTCGAGACGGGCGTCGCGCAGCGTCCGCCACACCTGCGCCCGCAGCCCAGCGGCGGTGCTGGCCAGAGCCTCGGCGTCGACGGTGCCGGCCCAGTACGCCTCGACGGCCTTCTTCAGTTCACGGTTCGCGCCGATGCGTGGGTAGCCGAGCACGGTGCTCTGCCCGAATGCGGTACTCACCAAGGGTTCCTTCCCTCGAAGTGTCCGGCGGACACGGGAGGGAAGACGGGTACACCTCGGGTACCGGCTTCCGCCCTGGTCCTCCCACGGGACCGCCGGCGACGCACGCCGGCGGCGTGCGCAGCACTGGCAGGTCTTCGGACTCGCGGGCATGACACCAGGTCGCCTACTGGCCGTCGCTTCCCAGACCTCACGGTCCAGTGCTTTGTTGACGGCGGTCGTTCCCACTCACCGCTGCGGGGCAGTCCCGGATTCGCACCGGGTTCCCTCTTGCGACGCCCCACCCACACGGGCGGGACGAACCAGCACCACCGGCCATCGTACGGGCCACACCGGCGGCTGGGCCCGGGGTGCCCGGCCTGCGGGACGGCGAGCCGGCCGAGGCCCGGCTAGCGTAGGTGCCGGGCGAAGAACCGGCCCGCGTCCTCCCCCGCGTACCAGGGCACACCCGTGTGTCCGCCCATGTTGGCGTGCAGCGTCTTCTCCGTGGAGCCGAAGGCGTCGAACAGCTCCAGCGCCGCCTGCCGGTCGTTGCCCTCGTCATCCCACTGCAACAGCACGTGCAGCGGAATGGTGACCTGCCGGGCCTGTTCGACGATGAGGCGCGGCACGAAACTTCCGGCGAAAAGCCCGGCGGCCACGATCCGGGGCTCGACCACCGCGAGCCGAATGCCGATCGAGATCACTCCCCCCGAGTACCCGACAGGGCCGCCGACCTCGGGCAGCGACAGGAAGGCGTCCAGGGCAGCCTGCGATTCCGGCACGGCCCGGTCGACGAGCGGGAGGACGAGAGCGTCCACGATCTCGTCGCTCACCGCCTCGCCCGCCGCCAGCACCCGGTGCAGTTCGGCGCGGGCCCGCTCGGCAGCGGCCCAACGCGGCCGGTCACCGCTGCCGGGCAGCTCGATCGCGGCGGCGGCGAAACCATCCGCTGCGGCGCGCCGGGCCCGCGCCACCAAACGTGGGTACATCCGGCCCAGCCCGAGTGGCGGGTGACCGAGCAGGATCAGCGGGACCTGTGCTGTCGCGAACGCGGGTGTCCACAGGAAACCCGGGATGTCGCCGAGCGTGAACGCGCGCTCGAGAACGCCGTCGTCGAGGTGTCGTTCGGAGGTGAATCGCATGGTCGTGCCTTTCGGGAGTACGCATGAAAGGCGCTCCCGGACGACCTACCGCCCGACCGTGACCCCGCGGGGGAGCACCCATGTCGAAACGTTCACGGGTACCACCTCCTCGGTCTCTCGCACGGCCTTGGACAAACTAGCAGCAGGCCGTCACGGTCCGCGACGGGTTTCCCGGGCCCCTTCCGCTCGCCCGCGCACTGTCGGCCGGTGAGGTTCACACCCCCAACCGGAACGCCTCGACATGCCGTTGGCGGGCTGGAACCCGCAGGGCGCGGAGGCTGCGCTGCACGGTGCTGGCCATCGCCGCGGGACCGCACAGGTAGACGTCGCGCTCGGCGATGTCGGGAACCAGGTCGCTCAGGCTCTCCGGGCTGAACGGCTGGCTGCCGTCGGCGGTGCGACCGGTCAGCAGATGCAGGCGGGCGCCCCTGGCCTCGGCCAGATCGCGCAGCTCACCGATCAGTACCGCGTCGGCGGTCGTGCGGGCCCGGTAGAGCACCACGACGTCTCCGGTCAGTTCCGGGTCCTCCAGCAGCGCCCGGATCGGAGTGATGCCGATACCACCGGCGATCAGCAGGGTGTTCTCCCGGGTACGGGCGGCGGTGGTGAGGGCACCGTACGGTCCCTCGGCGTAGACCCGGGTGCCGACCGGCAACTGCCGCAGCCCGGCGCTGGTGGTGCCGATCGCCTTCGCCGTCAGCCGCAGCGTGCGACCGTCGGGGGCCGCCGACAGCGACCACGGGTTGACCTGCCACCAGGAGTTGTGTCCCGGGAAGCGCCACCAGAAGAACTGGCCGGGACGGGCGCGCAGCCGGTCGAGGCGGTGGCCGGCAACGTGGACGGACACGGCGTTGTCGGTCTCCGGCACCACCGCGACGACCCGCAGCCGGTGTCGGACGTTGCGCACCAGCGGCACGACCAGGCGGTTGGTCAGCAACGAGCCGACCGCGAAGGCCCACAACCCCCACCAGTACGCCTTCGCGACGGCGCTGCCGGCGAACGAGGCGCCCTCGTAGATCTGGTGGATCACCGACAGCACGATCACCACGTAGACCACCAGGTGGATGGCGTGCCACGTCTCGTACGACATGCGGCGGCGGGCGATCCGTACCGAGGTGGACGCCAGCACGCCGATCAGGACTGCGGCGATCATGCCGAGTAGCACCGGCATCTGCCTGGCCAGGTTCGGGATCTCGGCGAAGAACGAGATCCGGTCGATCTGTGCGTAGCCGAGCAGCACGAACGTCGGGTGCAGCACGACCAGCCAGAAGATCGCGAACCCGGTCCAGCGGTGCCAGTTGGTGAGCTTGTCCATGCCGATCCGCCGTTCCAGGAACGGCACCCGGCCGATCAGCAGCAGTTGCAGTGCCATCACGAAAGCCAGATGCAGGCCGAGGAAACGGCCGATCGCGGTCAGGGTGTTGGGCGTCGGCCGGCTCGGATGAGCGAACATGACCTGAAGGATCACCAGGTTGACCAGGACAAACGTCCAGAGCAGCAGGTACGCGGCCCGAGCCTGGCCGGTGCGGCGCACCGGGCCCGCCGCGGCGGCGGTGAATGTGGTCGTGGACATCGTGAGCCTTCCTGAAGCGGTCCCGGTCGGGACGGCGTGAGATTTCATCGATTGCCCGGCAACACGGCGTGGTCGCCGGCACGCCGTCTCCGGCCGGTGAACCTCTCCGTCCGCCTCAGCGTGCCAGCGTCGGCGTGCGCCTGGAAGCTCGCGAAGCACGATCGCAACCTGCCCGATGCCGAGCCCGCGGGCGGCGAGGTCGCGGGGTGCCACCACGCCCTACCCCGCCGCCCGCGCCGCGACGTGCGACTTCCAGGAACGCAGGAAAGCCACCCAGGGGCATGGTCAACGAAGCCGCCGGTTGCGAAACCGCTTCAATCTGAGTCGGCGGGGGACGGAGGCAAGAAATGGTCAGCACACCGCTGTCCCTGCCGCAGTCGTCCGCGCGCGCCCCCGAGTTCGGCCGGGACGCGCTCATCGTCTGCGAGAACCTGGTGCGGATCTACCAGACCGGTTCGGTCGAGGTGCAGGCACTGCAGGGACTGGACCTGGCCGTGGCCAGCGGTGAGCTGGTCGCCGTCGTCGGTGCCTCCGGATCGGGCAAGTCGACACTGCTCTCCATCCTGGCCGGCATCGACGCCCCCACCACCGGGCGGGTCCGGGTCGACCGGTGGAACCTGCTGACGATGTCCCGCGCGGATCGGGTGGAGTACCGGCGGCACACCGTCGGGTTCGTACGGCAGCAGACGGCGAGCAACCTGATCCCGTACCTGACCGCGCGGGAGATGGTGGACCTGCCGATGACGGCGGCCCGTACCGCGAAGCGGGAGCGCCGGGAGCGCGCCGCCGAGCTGCTGGACAGCCTCGGTGTCGCCGACTGCGCCGATCGGCGCCCCGGGCAACTCTCCGGCGGGCAGCAGATGCGGGTCGCGATCGCGGTGGCGCTGGCCAACCGGCCGCGGATCCTGCTCGCCGACGAGCCGACCGGCGAGTTGGACGGTGCCACGTCCGCGGAGGTCTTCGGCGTACTCCGGGAGGTCAACCGCCGGTACGGCGTCACCATCGTGGTGGTGACGCACGATCCGGCGGTCAGCGGCCAGGTCGAACGGACCGTCGCGATCCGGGACGGACGCACCAGCAGCGAGGTGCTGCGCCGCACCACCACCAACGCGCAGGGCGACACGCAGGTGATCGCCGAGGAGTACGCCGTGATGGACCGGGCCGGGCGTGTGCAGGTGCCCCGCGACTTCCGTCAGGCGCTGGCGCTGACCCGGCGGGTCCGGCTGGCCCTGGAACCCGACCACATCACGATCCGCCCCGACTCGGAAGGCGACGAATGAGCAGCGAGCCGCTGCTGCGCGTGCGCGACGTGCACCGGCGCTTCCGCACCGGGCCGACCGTCGTACACGCCCTGCGCGGCGTGTCGTTCGACGTGGCCGCCGGCTCCATGGTGGCGCTCGTCGGCCGCTCCGGCTCGGGCAAGACCACCCTGCTCAACACCGTCGGCGGCCTCGATCGCCCGGACGCCGGCACCGTGCACGTCGACGGCACCGACGTCACCGCCCTCGACGAGGACGGCCTGTCCCGGTTACGACGCGAGAAGGTGTCCTACGTCTTCCAGAGCTTCGGGTTGATCCCGGTGCTGTCGGCCGCGGAGAACGTCGCCGCCCCGCTGCGCCTGGCCCGTGTCGCCCCGGCCGAGCGCGACCGCCGGGTCGAGTTGCTGCTGGACCTGGTCGGCCTGGCCGACCACGCCCGGCAGCGGCCGGCCGAGCTGTCCGGCGGCCAGCAGCAGCGGGTGGCGATCGCCCGCGCGCTGGCCGCCTCGCCCCGGCTCCTGGTCGCCGACGAGCCCACCGGGCAACTGGACGCCGAGACCGGCCTGTCGGTGATGGCCCTGCTGCGCGGAGTGGTCGAATCCGAAGGCGTCACCGCACTCGTGTCCACCCACGACCCGGTGATGATGGCACTTGCCGACCGGGTGATCCGCATCGACGACGGGCAGCTCACCGACGAGACGGCCGGGCAACCGTCCGAGCCAGTGCCGGACGGCCGGTGACGCGCCGATGCTGAGGCTGGTCCGCCGGCGCGCCCGCGCGCAGTGGCCGTTGCTCGCGGCTCTCGTCGGAATCGTCACGGTCGGCGCGACCCTGCTGGGCACCTGCACCCTGCTGAGTACCCGCACCACCGAGCGGGCGCTGGAGGTCGCCATGGCCCACGCCGCTCCCGCCGCCGTCGACGTGACCGTCTACACCGGCACCGTCGAGGGCCGGGACACCCGGTCCGTCGCCGCCGACACCCGGGTCGCGGTGACGGCCGCGCTCGACCCGTTCCCGGTGACCACCAGCGCGCGGGCGTCGACGGTGCTGCGGGCGCTGCCGCCCGCGCTCGCCCCGGGCACCACCGTCCCGGCGCAGGCGTACCTGTCGGGGCTGGACGATCTGCCGACCCGAGCCGAGTTGGTCACCGGACGCTGGCCGCGCGACCCTGGTGACACCGTGCTGCTGGAGTCCACCGCCCAGTTGCTCGGCCTCGCCCCCGGTCGCCGGGTGCGCCTCGGCGCCGAGTTGGCGCACGCGCCCGTCCCGGCCATCGACGTGACGGTCGTCGGCGTGGTCCGCCCGCTGCCGGGGCGCGGCTGGGACCGCGACCCGCTGGGCGCGGCCGGTTCCGCCGCCGGCCACCAGGACGGCCGCTTCCGGCAGCCGGTGAACGCCTACGGCCCGTTCCTCGTCGACCTCGCCGACCTGGTGACCACGGGTGCCACCGTCGACCGGATGGAGGTCACCGCCCACCCGGACCTGTCCCAGGCCAACCGCCGCGACCTGGAGACCGTGGCCGGGGCCGTCCGCGGCGCCGACCGTCGGTTGGCGGCCGTCCTCGGTGACCGCGTCCGGCTCGCCCGGGTCGCCTCCGACCTGCCAATGACCCTGCGCTCCAGCGACGACCAGCGGCACGTCACCGCCGCCGTCGTACTCGCCGTCGCCGTCCTCGGCGGTGTCCTGACCGCGACGGCACTCGTCCTCGCCGGCCGGCTGACCGCCGGCGTACGCGCCGACGAGACCGCGCTGCGGTCCGCCCTCGGCACCAGTCGCCGCCAACTCGCCGCCACCGCGACGCTCGATGCCGTCGTCGCCGCCGTCGCCGCCGCGCTCTCGATACCGGCCTCGTCGGCCGTGCATGCCGGCCTGACCCACCTGCCGCCGCTGGACGGCGCCGGCCTGACCGCCCGGCCGGCCATCACCGGTGTCCAGGTCCTCGCGGTGACCGGCGGTGCGCTGGTGCTCGCCGCCGTCCTCACCGTCCTGGCGATCCGGCCCGGGCCGGCGCCCGGCGCACCCGCCGCGACCTGCTGGCCCGGTCCGGCACCGACCTGCTGCTCGCGGTGTTCGCCGCCGCCGGCTGGTGGCAGCTGTACGCGCAGCCCACCGCCGCCAGCCCGCGCGCCGACGTGGTCCGGGTCCTCGCGCCGGCGCTGCTGCTCACCGCGGGCGCCGCCCTGGCGCTGCGGGTGGTGCTGCCCGCCCTGCGCGGCGTCGACCGGTTGGCGTACCGAGCCCGTGGGCTGGCGCTCCCGCTGGCTGTCGCCGAGGCCGCCCGCCGGCCCCAGGCGGTCGCCGCCGGGCTGCTCGTCGGGCTGGCCTGCGCGGCCGGCACCTTCGGCGTCGCCCTCGACACCACGTGGCAGCAGTCGCAGCGCGACCAGGCCGCGCTCTCCGTCGGCACCGACCTGGCACTCGCCCTCAGCACGGCGCCGGCGCCCGGAGAGGGCGCGGTCGTCGGCGCGGTCACCGAGGGGACGGTGAGTCCGGCCCTCGACCGAGGTACGGCGGTCGGTCAGTGGCTCGGCACCGCCGGCGACGCGCCGCGCCTGGTCGCCGTCGACACCAGCCGCGCCGACGCGCTGCTGCGCGGGCGGCTCGACCGGGACCGCACGTGGACCGACGTGGCAGCGCTGCTGGCCCCACCGACCCGCGTCACCGGCGTCCCCGTTCCGGCTGGTGCCCCGCTTGTGCTGACCGGAGCCGCGACCGGCGACACCACTCTCGCCGTGACGCCCCGGCTGCTCCTGCAGGATGCCACCGGCCTGCGCATACCCTGCACCGGTCCCGCCGTGCCACTCGACGGCCGGGCGCACCGGTTGCCCGCGTGCGCGACCGCCGACGGACTGAGCCTCGTCGCGGTGTCCCTGCCGGTCGAGGCCGGGCCGGATGCCGGGTACGGGGTCGGTGGCCGCGTCGCCATCGCCGTCACTCTCACCGTGCCGCCCGCCGGATCGGCGGAGGAAACGGACTGGACCGCCACGTCGGTGTCGCAGGTGCCGAGCACGCTGCGCGACCCGACCGTCGGGCTCTCGGCCACGCCGGCGGGGACCGCGCTGCGGATGGCGGCGACCGTCGACCTCGGCAGCGTCGCGTACGCCGCCCCCAACCTCGTCGCCACCGCCTTCCCGGCCCCCGGCCCGGTGCCCGTCGCCGTCTCCGCCCGCTTCGCCGACGAGGTCGGTACCGACATCGGCAGCCAGCTCAGCGTCACGGTCGGCATCACGCCCGTCCCGATCGTCGTCACCGACGTCGTGCCTACCGGGCCGTCCGCCCCCGGGGCCGTGGCCGTCCTGGCCGACCTGGACCTGCTGTCCCGCGCCCGCGCCGTCACCGGCGACCTGACGTTCCCGGTCGACGCCTGGTGGGTCGGCGACCCGGCCAGACCCGGTGCCGCCGACCGGGCCACCGCCCTGCACCTGGGCACCGTAACGACCCGCGAGGCGGAGACCGCCCGGCTCACCAGCGGCCCGCTGCACGCCGGGCTGCCGGCCGCGCTGCGGCTCGTCGTGCCGGCCGCGGCCCTGCTGCTGCTCGCCGGCGTCGTCCTGCACGTCACCTGCGACCTGCAGGCCCGCGCCGTGGAGGTGGCGCGGCTACGCGGCCTGGGGATGTCCCGACGAGACATCCGGGCCGTGCTGCTCGGCCAGCACGCCGGCGTTCTGCTGCCCCTGCTCGCGGCGGGCGCGGCCGTCGGCGCGCTCGCCACCCGCGTCGTCGCTCCCCTGCTCGTACGCTCCGACTCCGGTGCCGCGCCCGTGCCGGCCGCCCAGCCACACTGGCCCTGGCCGGCCGAGGCCGCGCTGCTGGCCGTACTGCTGGCCGGATCCCTGCTGGCGGTCGCCGTGGTGGTGGTCGTCCAGGTCCGTCGGGCCGACGCCGCGCACCTGCGGGTGGCGCCGTGAACCGGTGGCTGACCCGCCGGTGGCCGACGCCGCACTGGCCCAGCGTCCGCGGCCGGGGCCGCACCGACGCCGGGCCGCTGCTGCTCACCGCCGCCGTCATCGCGGCCGTCGCGCTGCTCGCCGGGGCGGTGCCGGCGCTGCTCCGGGTCGCCGCCGACGACGCCGTCCAGGACACGGTGCGCCGCGCCGGCCACGACTCGAACGTCCTCGTCCACGCCAACTGGGCACGCGACGACGGTCCCACCGGCGGGCGGATCCGGATGCCCCGCCTCGCCGAGGACGTCGACGACTTCCGCGCCCGGGCGACGTACGCGCTCGGGACCGACCTGGACGCGGCGCTGCTGCCGCCCATCGCCGTTGTCACCAGCCCGAGCCTCACCGTCACCGACGGCGACCGACCGCGTACCCTCCAGGTCACCTACCTGGCCGATGACCTCGGCGGCCCGGACGTGACCTGGATCGCCGGCGACGCACCCGGCCCCGCCACACCCGGGCGGTCCGCCGAGATCCCCCACAACGGACCGCCCTGGCCGATACAGGTCGGCCTGTCCGAGGCGGACGCCGCCGCGCTGCACCTCGGCCCCGGCGATCGAATTCCGGTCCGGGACGGTCAGGGCCACGACAAGGACGTCCGGATCAGCGGGATCTACCGACCCGTGGACAGCGCCGACCCCGCCTGGCGACTCGCCCCGGCCCTGCTGCGACCCGTGCCCGGCGCCGACGGCGTGGGCACCACCCGGATCGCCGGACTGCTGTCGCGCGAGTCGCTGCCGGACGCCCGGCTCGCCTTCGACGAGGACCAGCTGCGGCGCACCGTCCACTTCGCTCCCGAACCCGACGCGCTCGCCTGGGACGCCACCGCGCCGCTCGTCAGGCAGGTGGTCACGCTCAAGGCGACCTCCGGCTCGTCAGGCGCCCGCGACCAGTCCCTGAAATGGGAATCACAGCTCGACACCGTGGTGCGCGACGCCCGTACCCAGATCAGTGCCGCCTCGGCACAGGCCGCCGTCCTGCTCGCCGGGCTCCTGACCGGTACGGTGCTGGTCCTGCTACTCGCCGCCGATCTGCTGGTCCGCCGGCGTACCGCTGTGCTGAGCGCCGCCCGGCAGCGTGGGGCTGCGCTACCCGACCTCGGTGCGGAACTGCTCATCGAGTCCAGCCTGGTGTCCCTGTCGGCCGCCGCCGTGGGGCTCGCGCTCGCCCGCGCGGGTCACTCCCGGCGTCTCCTGGACCTGGACCGTTCCCGTGGTCCTGGCCGGTGCTGTCGGCGGGTCGACGTTCGGCATCCTCGCCGCCGCCCGCGCCAGCCGCGACCGGCGCCAACCCGCCAACCCGGCCGCGCGCCGCCGGATCCTGGCCACCGGTCGGTTGCGCCGCGCCGCCGTGGAGGTCGCTGTGCTGATCGCCGCGGTCGCCGCCGTCGTGACCCTGCACCAGCGCGGGCTGCTACCCGTCGCCGCCGACGGCGACACCGGTGAGCTGACCGGCGACCTGGTCCTACCGGTCAGCGCCGTGGCGCTGGGCGTGCTCGCCGGCACGCTCGTCCTGCTGCGGCTGCTACCCGTCGGAGTGCGGCTCGCGCTCCGGCAGGCCCTGCGCTCGCGCCGCCCGCTGGCCGTGTTCGGTGCCGCCCAGGCGGCCACCACGGCCGGACGCGCGCTGCCGTTGCTGGCACTTGTCAGCGCCACGGCGCTCGCGTCGTTCGCCCTTGTCTTCGGCACCACCGTCGCCCGTGGTCTGACCGACGGCGCGTGGAGCGCCGTCGGCGCCGACGCCCGCCTCGACGTCGACGCCGACGCCGACGCCGCGACGCCCGCGCTCGCCGAGCGCATCGCCGCCGCACCCGGGGTGGAGCAGGTCGTCGTCGCGCAGGTGACCGACTCGGCACGTGTGTTCACCGAATCGGCACTGCTCACCCCACGCCTGGTCGTCGTGGACGCCGTCGCGTTCCAGCGCCTGCTGGCCACCACCCCGCTACCCGACGCGCCGGCGTTGGCCCGGCTCGCCGCACCCGGTCCCGACCCCCTGGACGTCCCGGCTCTGGTCCGTTCGAGCAGCGGCGACCTGCGGACCGGCATGCGGCTGCGGCTGGCCCGGGACGACGCCCCGGCGATCGGTCTCGCCGCGGTCGGCACCGCTCCCGCCGTCGGCGGCGCCGCCGACGTCGTCATCGTGGACGCCTCTGCTCTCGACGACGCGGGGCTGCCCGCCGTTCCCAACACCGTCTGGGCGACCGGTCCCGGCGCGGCGCGGGCCGTGTCGAACAGCGGCGTCTCCGCCGACGTGGTGCTACGCACGGACGTCCTGCGGGCACAGCGGGTGGCTCCGCTGACCGCGGGGATCTCCCGGCTGGCGTGGACGGTCGCCGCGGTGTTGGTGGCGCTGGGCCTGCTCGGCCTCACGCTCGCCGCCGCCGCCGGTGCGTCGGAGCGGTGGCAGACCCTGACCCGACTGCGGACCCTCGGCCTGCGGCCACGCGACATCCGCTGGGTCGCCGCGGGCGAACTGCTGCCGCCGGTCGTGGTCGCCGCCTGCTGCGGCCCGCTACTCGGGGCCCTGCTCGCCCACCTGACCCTCGGCCCGCTCGAGCTACGGCTGCTCACCGGGCAGGCCGCCGACCCGGCGGCGGTCCTGCCGTGGTGTCTGCTCGGCCTGGTGGGCGTGGCGCTGCTGGCGACGGCCGCCGTGGTCGTACCTGTCGAGTCGGCGCTGCGGCGACGCGACCGGCTGAGCGAGGTGCTCCGCGTCGGAGGGACCACGACATTAGGTGAAGGTGACGTCGGCAGGCGATGATGCCTCTGCGCGCGGCGATGGCGCGTGAGGGAGGTGGCGAGGTGGACGACTGGCTGCCTGACGCTCAGGTGCTCGCCATGCTGGACCTGGAACCGCAGGGCTGGATACTGGCCCGGGCGGTGCACGAGGGTCGCCTGATCGTTGATTTCGAACTGGCCTACATCAACGACGCGGGGTGCGGCCTGGTCGGACGGTCGCGCGCCGAGTTGATCGGTCGCCGCTACCGGCACCTGTGGCCGGAGACCGTGCACGACGGGACGCTCCCGTTCTACCGGTCGGTCGTGGAGACGGGGAAGCCGGCCCTACGCACGGTCTACTACGAGCGGCAGTCCATCACCGGACATTTCGAGTTCCGGGTGGGTCCGTACCGCGACGGGATCATGGTGCGGTGCGTGGATCTGCGTCAGGTGACGGTGTCTCCGCAGTCGGCCGGTGCGGTACGGCTGTACGACATGCTCGACACCGCGTTCGACGGGTTCACGGTGCTGCGTCCGGTGCGGGATGCCGGTGCAGCGATCGTCGACTTCGTCTGCGAGTACGTCAACCAGGTCGGGGCCAAGATGACCGGCCGCAGCGTGGAGGACGTGATCGGTCAGCGGCTCAGCGATGTCTCTGCCCACAGCTGGGACAGCGGGCTGTTCGATCGCTATCGCACGGTGGCCGAGACCGGGGAGCCGTGGCGGCAGGAGTTGACCTATCCCGAGATCAGTCAGGTGTGGGAGATCAAGGTGGGGCGTACCAGCGGCGGTCATGTCGCGGTGTCGTTCCGGGAGATCACTGAGCAGGTCGACAAACAGCGACAGCTGGCCGACAGCGTGGCCCGCGCCGAGAAGGCCGTCGCCCGCGCCCGCAGCCTGGAAAGCGTCACCGTGGCGTTGGTGGCGGCGAGCACGACAGCGCAGGTGTATGCCGCCATCGGATCGGTGCTGCGGCCCTCGGCCGGCGGGCAGTCCCTGGCGTTGCTCCTGCGCCAGGAGCAGTCCCTGCGCCTTGCCTACCACGCCGGGTACGAACCAGAGGTCATCGCGCGGCTGCACGACCTGCCGATCGAGCACTGCTACCCGGCGGCGGCCGTCGCCCACACCGGACAGCCCTGTTACCTGACCTCACTGGCACAGTTCCACGCCGCTCAGCCCGACCCGGAGACGGCCGTTCCGCCCGGGTCCCGCCAGGCGTGGGCTTTCCTCCCGCTGACCGTGGCCGGCGAGGTGCTGGGTGCGCTCGTCGTCGGCTATCGGGAACCACGCGACTTCGATCCCGACACCAGATCGACGCTGACCGCCCTGGCGGGGCTGGGCGCCCAGGCACTTCAGCGGGCGATGCTGTTCGAAACCAGCGTGTCGATCGCCTCCGAACTGCAGCACGCGCTGCTGCCGGCGACGCTGCCGCAGACGGCGGGGCTGCGACACGCGGCCCGGTACCTGCCGTGGACCCGCGGCGCCGAAGTAGGCGGCGACTGGTACGACATCATTCCCATCAGTGACGGCGTCGTCGCCGTCGCGATCGGCGATGTCGCCGGCCACAACACCGCGGCCGCAGCGACGATGGGTCAGGTCCGGGACGCCCTGCGCGCGTACGCCATCACCGGGCAGCGGCCGGCCACGGTCATGAACAACGTCAACCACCTCATCCGGACGCTGCGGCTGAACACCATGGCCACCTGCTGCTACCTGCAACTGGACGTCGCCGAGGGTGCCGTCACCGCAGTGCTTGCCGGACATCCGGCCCCGATCCTGCGCGACGCACACACCACCGGCCTGGTCCGCCTCGCCACGCACCCGGCCCTGGGTGTCTCGGACTCGGTTCTCTACCGTGAGGACCGCTTCGACCTCCCACCCGCCGCCACCTTGGTGCTGTACACCGACGGACTCGTCGAGGACCGCAGCCATCCCCTCGACCGGGGCTTGGCGGAGCTGTGCGCGGCAGTGCACAGCGCACCCCGCCTCGACCCGGCCGAGATCCTGGATCACATTCTGGCCGGCGGCGTCGGTCCGTCGCCGCGGCGCGACGACATCGCCCTGCTCTGTCTCACCCGGGACCCGGTCGAGCGCTGACGAGGCGATCCAGGCCGGCGGCGGCCCCACGACGAGCAGGTGCACGGTGAGTTCGGCGGTACGTTGGTGACAGCTGACCCGGTCGGCCGACGATATCGTGGTGTCACGATGCGCCTGGTGCCGGACATACAAAGAACGTGAGCTCTGAGGATCGGTTCCGGCGCGTCTACGCCGGCAACTTCGAAGCGCTTCTCGCGTACGCCTCACGTCGTGTCCAGCAGCCGGAGGACGCCGCCGACGTGGTCGCGGAGACCTTCCTGGTGGCGTGGCGGCGCAGCGCCGACCTGCCGCGCGACGATGAGGTCCGGCTGTGGCTGTACGGAGTTGCCCGCCGGGTGTTGGCGAACCACCACCGCAGCGGGATCCGCCGGGAGCGGTTGGGTGAGCGGCTCCGGCAGTGCCTGACCGCGTTCGCCACACCCGATCCCGGCAACGAGGTGCCGCAGCGACTCGCGGTGCAGGCCGCGCTGAGTCGACTGAACGACACGGACCGGGAGATGTTGCTGCTCGTCGCGTGGGAGGGCCTGCGGCCCCGGGAGGCGGCGAGGGTGGTCGGGGTGAGCGCGACCGCAGCCCGGACCCGCCTGTCGCGGGCGCGGGCCCGGCTGCGCGAACTCGTCGGTGACGATCCAGAAGCGCCCGGACATGTACTCGATGTCCTGGCCGTACCCGTTCCGAAGGAGGGCAGATGACCGACGACCACCTCGACCGCCTGATCCGCGACGTCGACCCCTATCGGCCTGAGATCATCAAGCGCCTCGCCGGGGCGGATGAGCAGCTCCTGGAGGAGATCATGTCCACCCCGAAACCCGACTCGGTGCCGGCGAGACCGCTACGCCGTACCCTCGTCCGTCGACTCGCCGGCCCTGCAGCCGCCGCGGCCGCCGTGGCCGGCATCGTCGTCGCCTCGTCGGTCTGGTCCACGCCGCCCGACGACCGGTACGCCGGACCGACCGGCCTGCCCGGCGTGGGCACGGCCGCGATCAGCGGGCGGGAACTCGACCTGAAGGCCGCGCAGCAGCACCCGCGCCTGCTGATCGACGAGCCGGGCTGGAACGCGACGAGCGTCTACGGGTTCGCCGAGGAGAGCGGCACCATCGAATTCCGCAACGGCGACCGCAGCCTGGAGATGAACTGGTACCCGGACGAGCAGTACCAGGACTACTACGACGACCGGCTGCACGTGAGCAGACCGGAGGCGACCACCGTGGCGGACCGACCGGCCAGCGTCTTCACCTACAGCGAGAACGACATGTCGGCCATGCGCGAACCGCAGGACGGCACGTTCGTCGAGGTGCGCACCGGGGGCAACTGGACGCGGGCCACCTTCGACGGGATCCTCACCCACGTGATCAAGGTGGATGCCGAGTCGTTCCTCGATGCGCTGCCGCCGGAGATCGTCACGCCCGGCGACGTCCGGGAGGAAGCCGCCAGGATTCTCGCCGACCTGCCGTCCCCGCCGGGCTTCGACGTGTCGGTACTGGACAACGCCGGGGCCAACGACCCGTACCAGTTCGGCGCCGCAGTGGCCGGCAGGGTCACCTGCGACTGGATCGCCGAGTGGATCCGGGCCGACTCGGCCGGTGACACACAGGCGGTCGAGCAGGCGGCGGCCGCGTTGCGCAGCAGCCACCGGTGGAAGGTGCTGCACGACATGAACGACGAGGGTGACTACCCGGAGGTCGTCTGGGAGATCGCCGACCAGGTCGCCGACGGCGATGTCCCCAGGTCGTACCAGGAGAGCCTGGGCTGCTGACCCAGCCGGCCGGCACCGGCGGGTGGCGCGGCTTCCGGCCGGCGCTCCACCTCACACCACGGCACCACACGACGACCACGAACACGTAACCTCCGAGGTTCGGATCGCGCTCACCCGTGAACGCGGCCCCTCGACCATCAGGGAGCGGTTGTGCCGTACGGATACATCGGATCGATGAAGAGCACACCGGGCCACCGCGACGAGGTGGTGGACATCCTGCTTCGCGGCGTCGAGGGGCTGCGGCTGATCGGATGCCAGCTGTACGTCGTCAGCGTCTCGGACACCGATGACGTCACGATCTGGGTGAGCGAGGTGTGGGAGAGCAAGGAGCAGCACGACGCGTCCCTCCAACTTCCCGAGACCAGGGCTGCGATCAACAAGGCGATGCCCATGCTCACGGGCGAGTTCACCGGGCAGGAGGTCACCGTCGTGGGCGGTCTCGGCCTGTGAACCCGGGTCGGTCGGCGCTGCGCGGGAAGTCCGAGGAGGACCCCGGGTTGCCGGGTGAGCCGGCCGGCGACGGACTGCTGTGGTTCAGCCCGCTCGGCGGTAGTGCATCGCCACCGCACCGTTGCGCAGCGGCTCCGCGGAGAGCAGTTCCAGCCGGCGCGTACCGGGCAGTCCGTCCTGGTACAGCGTCGGGCCGTGACCGGCGATCCGGGGATGGACGAGCAGTTTGTACTCGTCGATCAGGTCCAGCCGGTCGAGCTCGGTCGCGAGCTTGCCGCTTGCGAGCAGGACCCCGGCCGGGGTCGCGTCCTTGAGCTTCCGCACGCCCTCACGCAGATCACCGGCGATGTGGTGGCTGTTCGCCCACGGGAAGTCCTGACGCGTCAACGACACCACGTACTTCGGCTTGGCCTCCAGCTTGACCGCCCACTCTCGGATGGCCGGCGGCGCCTCCACGTCGCCGCGGGCGACGGCCGGCCAGTAGCTCTCCATCATCTCGTAGGTGACGCGACCCCACAGCATCGCTCCGCCCTCGTCCATGAGACGGGTGAAGAAGGCGTGCGTCTCGTCGTCGGCGACTCCCTCCTGATGGTCGACGCAACCATCCAGGGTGACGTTGAAGCTGAAGGTGAGAAGTCCCATGACCGGCGACTCTAACGCCCACCACCGCGTCATCAGAGGTAGGTGACCCCGGTCAGGTCCTCGGCTGCCGCCCACAGCCGCGTGCCGACGGCCGGGTCGGCGGCCTCCCGGCTGAGCCGGGCCTCGGTGACCCGGCCCCGCGTCTCCCAGAGCCCGGACGGGCCGAAGAATTGGCCGCCGCGTACCCCGGGCTCGGTCGCGGCGCGCAACTGCGGCAGCGCGCCGCGCTCCACCGGCTGGGTTGCCAACAACCCGCCCCAGGCGATCATCCGCCCGAACCGGCCACGGTGCTCCCAGGCACGCGGAGTCAGGTTGGTGCGGGTGAGACCGGGGTGGGCCAGCGCGCTGACGATCGGCGCTCCGGCGGCGCGCAGGCGGCGGTCCAGTTCGACGCCGAAGATCGTGGTGGCGAGCTTGGACCGGCCGTAGGCGGCGGCTGCCCGATAGTCCCGTTCGAACATCAGGTCAGCGAAGTCCAGGTGCGCGCTCCGGTGAGTGATCGAGCTGAGGCTGACCACGCGGGCTTCCCGCGCCGCGGCCAGGTTCCCGAGCAGCAGCCCGGTCAGCGCGAAGTGGCCAAGCATGTTGGTGGCGAGGTGCAGCTCGAATCCGTCGGCGCAGGTGCGGCGCGGGCCGAGCAGCACCACACCGGCGTTGTTGACGAGCAGGTCGATCGCCGGGTGGTCGCCGGCCAGCTTCGCCGCGAAGGCCCGCACGGAGGCCAGGCAGGCCAGGTCCAGCTCGCGGACCTCGACGTCGCCGCCGATCCGGCGGGCGGCCTCCGCACCGGCGAGGGTGTTGCGTACGGCGAGCACGACGTGGGCGCCGTGGCGGGCCAGTTCGGTGGCGGTGACCAGGCCGAGGCCCGAGTTCGCGCCGGTCACGACGGCGACCCGGCCGTGCTGGTCGGGGATACGGTCGGTGCTCCATCCGGTCATCTGCTGCTCCTGAAGGTGTCGGTGCGCTGGGGCCATCGACGTTAGGAGCGATCCGGGGCGGTTCGATCGTTCTCGGTTGCCTAGGTCTGCCGGGCCTACCTTCGGCGGTTCGCGCCACGGCACACTTGCGGCATGAACGGTCCCCATCCGTACGCTCGGGAACTCGGCGACTTCCTACGCGCTCGGCGTGGCCGGCTGCGTCCACACGACGTCGGCCTGGAGCCGGGCGGCCGACGCAAGGTCACCGGGCTGCGGCGCGAGGAGCTGGCCCTGCTGGCCGGGCTGAGCACCGACTACTACCAGCGGATCGAGCAAGGCCGGGAGGTACGCCCGTCCGACGACGTCCTGGACGCCCTCGCCGGCGCGCTCAGTCTCGACCACAAGGAACGTCGGCACCTGTTCACCCTGGCCCACGCCGCCCGCCGGCCCGCGCCCGCCCGCGTGGACCGCGATCCGGAGCGGGTACCGGAGGGCGCCCGACGCCTGCTGCGGGTGCTGGACACCCCTGCGGTCATCCTCGGCCGGCATCTCGACCTGCTCGACTGGAACCCGATGGCGCAGGCGCTCCTCGGCGACCCGGACGCCTACCCGGCCGACCGGCTCAACATGCTCCTGCTGCTGTTCGACGACACGCTGACCGGCGAGCGCAGCTGCCCGGACTGGGAGCAGCAGGCGCTGGACTACATCGGCATGATGCGCGCCGCCGTCGCCACCGACCCCAGCCACCCACGCGCCACCGCGATCGTCGGCGAACTGAGCATCCGCAGCGCCGAGTTCCGGCGGCTGTGGGCGCAGCACGACGTACGCGAGTCGGTGAGCGGCACCAAGACCTTCCGGTTTCCCGAGGTAGGCGACATCGTCCTGGACTGGGACACCTACCCCCTACCGGGAAACCCCGGCCCCGTCATGCTGGTCTTCACCGCCGAGCCGGGCAGCGCCGACTCGGACCGGTTACAACTCCTGGCATCGCTGTACGCGACCCGCTCTGCACCCACCCGCAACGCGACTTCATGATCGAGTGCGCTCGGGGCTCCAGGCTCCGCTTCAAAGTCCGACGACGGACGCTCCGCTCCGATTCACCGCGACCGTTTGTCCTCGACGTGTACGACGTTCAGCTCATGGCCGTCCCGGTCTCGCTTTCCGCGTCCGTACAGACCAACGGCCAGATCGCTGATGTCCGAGACCTCGTCAGGCCCCACGTAGGTCAGCACGTCGTTGTGGTGGCCGTAGACCACCCATCCGGGACCAGGATCGAGGGTGACGGTACCGAAGTCTCCAGCAGGTGAGCCGGCGTAGACGGGGCCGTACTCGCGGAGGATGTCGACGGCCTGGGCGGCGAGGTCGGCGCTGGGTCCGGGGTCTGGGAGTACGACGCACGTGCCGTGGGCGAATACGACCCAGGACTTGCCGTCCCCTCGGATGATTCCACGCCAGGTCCCGGCCAGATCATGCTCGGACATGGCGATGATCATCCCCGAGTTGACGCACCAACGCCACCCGCCAAGGCGCCCGGCGAACACTCCAGAATGCCGCCTGGTTTGTCGGGGCGAGGACGGCTGGCCTTGCCCGCTACTGCGGGGCGGCGTTCTCGGCCTCCTTGAGCACGGCCAGACACAGCCACGAGGCGAACTGCTGGTCGATGATCTGGCGAGCCCGCAACGCGCTCAGCACTGCCTGCGGTTGGGTGATCTGCCATACCTTGACGTCGAAGCTGGGCAACCCGTCGTCATTGAAGCGTTCTCGGGGCAGGAACGGCAGCGCCCGCCAGGCGATACCAGCGTTGCGCAGCTGGTCGACCTGCATGAAGGTGCCCAGGTTGGCCAGCAGGGTAGGCAACGGCACTGCCCGACCACCGCCGTAGGTGGTACGCAGGTCCCGCAAGGTGCTCAGCTCGTTGCCACTGAGGCTGACATGGCTCCGATCGAACTCGGCCCACCAGAACGCGTCGTACGCGCCGAGATATCCCTGAAACAGCGCAGCCGTTCCATCGGTGGCTCGCTCCAGAACGAACTCGTGGATGGCGTCGTTCACCACGTTGATCAGAACCGGGTTCGGATAGGTGGCCTGGACCAGCTGGGTCAGCTTGGCAGCGCCGTTGGCGCCGTACAGTCCCTTCTCCTCGGCCAACAGCTCCACGTGGCCGCCGAGGTCCTGGATACGGCCGACGAGGTACTTGGCGGTGGGGCCACAGGCGCCGAAGAAGTTGTCGAACTGGAAGCGGCTGAACGTCATGTTCACCGGGTCATACCAGGTCAGCACACTCGCCGGATGCCGGACCACGCGCTAGGCCATCAACTGCTGCGGATATCCGGTGCCCGGCACCCACCCCTGCAACGACGTGGCCACGTCACTCCAGTCGCCAAACCGCCAGCGATCGGCCACCGTGTCCGCGGCCAGCGCGGCGAATCCGGGGCTGCCCAGCCACGCCGCACCCTGAACCAGCGCCTGGTACACCTCGGCCTGCTGCAGGTCGAGCAGGGTGGAGTACTCGACAACCGCCTGACCCCGGCCGATACGCACCGTGCCAGGCTTCTCCGCACCGGACGGAGCGACGTAGCTCAGCGCGACTGCGGGAGGCGGCGCGGCCGACCCGCCGGCCCACTTCGCTTGCAGCAGCACTGCCAGCGCCTTGGCCAGCGCGTCGACGTCGACGAACTTCCACAGCTTCGTCGAGCTGCCGAACAGCAGAGCAGGTATCCCGGCTGACACAGCCCCCACCGCAGCGGCGTGCTGGGGCAGATTCTTGTCCCGGTAGACGAGCGAGCCGACCTGTACCGTCACGTTGTCCCTCCTCCGCGGGCCCTCACAAGAGCCGCCGGGATCACGATGGGCCACAGCGCCGGGCTGATGCAGTCACCAGAGCGACATAGGGCGGTTCGTCGTCGTCAATGCGAGAACGGCTCCAGGCAGCCGAATTCGACAGCCGAGCCGGTGACCTCGATGGCGTCCGCCGCGATGCCAGGTCGAGCAGCGCTCGCCGGGTGGAGCCCGGCGCGAAGTCCCCCGCCTCGCGAAGCGCCTCGAGCTTGGGCCGGATCCGCTCGGCGAGTCTCTTTCCGGTGCGCTGGTCCGCTTCGGAGAGTTCGTGTCGCCGCCCGGCTGATCCTTCCCACACGCATCGACGCCCCCGTTCATCCTCGTCCGAGGATCCGATCGTACGACTAGGCACACTTTCACCCCACGACGTCGACGGGGGGCCGCGCGGCCGGATGGCGTAGTGACCGCCAGGTCGGCAGCGCGCTCGCCAGCGCCGCCAGCAGCAGGCAGAGGCCCACCACCCCGCCGACCACCGACCACGGCACCACCAGGTCGACCGGTACACCGGCCTGCTCGGCGAGCCCGGCACGGATGCTCAGTAGACCGACGAACGCGACAGCGCCTCCGAGCAGCGCGCCGATCAGCACCACCAGGGCGGACTCGGCCGTGACCAGCCAGATGACCTGCCTGCGGGTCGCGCCGGCCAGCCGGATCAGCCGCAGGTCCGGCACCCGACCGGCAGCGGCCATCAGCAGCGTGTTCGCCACCGCGACGGCTCCGTAGGCGGCCGAGACAGCGATCAGCAGCAGCGTGGCGAGCCAGACGAGACGATCCTCCGCACGGTCCGCCTCGGCCGCCCATGCGGCAACGTCGAGAATCCGCGCTCCGGGCGGAGGATCGATCCGCTCCCGGACGTACACCGCGGAGGAGAGTGCCGAGGGGTCGTGCTTCCGCACCACCGACCGGGGCAGCAGCAGGTCGCCCGGGATCGAGTCGTCGGTGACGACCGCCACCACGCGCAGCGACACCAGCTCCCCGTCGGCGAAGATCAGCGCGAACGGATCGGTCGGCTGCCGGTTCGCCGTAGCGGTGAGCACCACCGTGTCGTCGCCGCTGAGGTCGCCGAGGGAACCGGCGACGACGGTGAGCGCGCGGTTCGCGGCGGCGAAGCCCGCCGGGTCCACGCCGAGTGCGGTCAGTGGCCGGTTCTCCGGCGGCGTGCTCGGGTCGCTCACGAAGACCGTCGTCGGTAGCAGGGCGGTCCCCCCGGTCGCCGTGACGGCCTGGTCCGACAGGCCGGGTGTGCGGTCGGGCACGACGATCCAACCGGCGTTCACGTCGCCGGCCCGACCCGCCGCGTAGGCGGCCGTGGTGGTGCGCACCATGCCGGAGACCAGCACCGCGAACGCCACCGTGAGCAGCACCGGGGCGGCGATCGAGGCGGTTCGTCGGGTCGCGGTCAACGCCCCGGCCCGGATCAGCATGCCGATCGCACCGCCTCGTCGACGCACCGGCACACGCAGCATCCGCACCACCGGGCCGACGACCGCCGGGGCGAGCACCGCGGCGCCAGCCACCAGGGCCATCACCGCGTAGAGGGCGAACGTGGCGGCGCTGCGGGCGTCGTCGGAGGTCGCGGTACCGAGGCTGAGGGCGGCCCCCACCGCGACGAGCAGTGCCCCGGTGGCGACCCGTAGCCGTCCGATCGGCCGCTGCTCCACGGCCGCCGCACGCAGCGCCTCCAGCGGGCGAACGCGTGCCGCGCGGCGCGACGCCGACCAGACGGCCAGCAGCGCGATCACCGGCCCGGCGGCGAGCGACACCGCGACCGGCCAGGGCTCGTAGCGGACCCGGAAGGTCGCCGGCTGGAATCCGGCGTCGACAAGCAGTCGACCCAGCACCGGAGCGAGCCCCGCGCCGACCAGCAGCCCGGCGAGGCCGGCCGTGACACCGACGACGAGCGCCTCGACGTACACCATGCGGCGGACCTGACGACCCGTGGCGCCGACGGCGCGTAACAGACCCAGCTCACGGCGGCGTTGCGCGACCGTGAAGGCGAAGGCGGAGGCGACCACGAAGACCGTGACGAAGCCGGCGAGAGCCGCCGTGGCGGTGAGCACCTGCATGCCGATCCAGCGGGTGCGGGCGTCGCCCCGAGGTTCCAACGCGCCGCGTCCGTCGGCGGTCAGCGCCCGGCCGTCGCCGCCGACGACACCGCGAGCCGCCGCGGCGACGTCCTCGGCATCGGCGTCCGGCGCGATGAGCAGACCGATGGCCCGGACACCGGGCGCGAGCGCGGCGGCGACCTCGTCCGCGACGTAGACGCCGGGTGCATCGACCAGACCGGTGACGGTGTACGACTGCGGCCCTGCCGCCGTGAGCAGGGTGACCGGCCCGCCGGGAGGCAGCCCGAGCGCACGGTCGACGACCACCTCGCCGGCCTGCCGGGGTGGCTGCCCGGCGGTGAGACGGAACCCGCCCAGCCGGGTGCTGGACCACCCGTGCCCCTGGTGGGCGTCCTCGCGCTGGCCATCGGTGGGAGCGGGCCGGCCGTCGACAAGCGCCTGGGCGTAGAAGGTCCGGTCCGGCACCACGGCCGTGACACCCGGCACCTCGGTCAGCCTGCTGGTGAGTTCCGCTGCCCTGGCGGCCGACCAGGGCCGGGTCGGCGCGAACGAGTCAGCCGGCGCACCGGCCTCGGGGCTCTGAACGACGACTGCCGCGTATGCCAGCCGGTCGGGCACTCGCGGGCGTCCGGAGGCGAGCAGCAGGGTGGCCGCCGCGACAAGTGCCACACCGACGGCGACGAGCACGAACGCGCTCACCGACCGTCGGACACTCAGCACGACCGCTCCCCGGTGGTTCCCGCCGGAGCCGTCTCCTGCTCGGCGATCCGCGCGGCGACGACCGCGGCGGTGATCCCGCCGGTCATGTCGTCGACGATGCGGCCATCGGCGAGCAGCAGGACCCGATCGGCGTACGCGGCGGCGATCGGATCGTGGGTCACCATCACCACGGTCTGCCGGTGGTCGTCGACGAGTGCGCGCAGCAGCCGCAGGATCTGCCGGGACGCCGCGCTGTCCAGTGCCCCGGTCGGTTCGTCGGCGAAGACCACCGCCGGACGGGTGATCAACGCCCGGGCCACGGCGACGCGTTGCTGCTCGCCGCCGGACAGTTCGCTCGGCCGGTGCCCGGCCCGACCGGCCAGTCCGACGGCGGCGAGCGCGGCAGTGACGTCCCGGGCCGGCGGACGGCGCCCGGCCAGGCGCAACGGCAACTCGACGTTCTGCGCCGCGGTCAGCGTCGATACCAGGTTGAACGCCTGGAACACGAAGCCGATCCGCTCGCGGCGCAGCCGAGTCACCTCGTCCTCGCCCAGGTCGTCGAGGCGTCTGCCGTCGATGACGACGGTCCCCTCGGCGGGCCTGTCCAACCCGGCCGCGCAGTGCAGCAGGGTGGACTTGCCCGAGCCCGACGGGCCCATCACCGCGGTGAACGTGCCGCTGGCGAAGCTGGTCGTCACGTCGTCGAGCGCCGTCACCCGGCGCGCCCCGGTGCCGTACACGGCGCGTAACCCGGTCAGGGTCACCGTCTGTGTGGTCATGTCCGCCAGGGTGCCGGCTCCGGCGGGTGCCGGGCGTCGTGCCGGAGCGGACACTTTCCGGTCCGCCCCGGAGCGGATCCGGGATCCTGGAACGCACCAGACGTCCTGCCTGAGGATGACCACCCGCGGGTGGACGCGCCCGGTCCGGGTGGCCGATACGCTCGGGCAGGTGACCGCCTTCCTGCTGACCCGGCGGCTCCGGCCGGCGGAACTGGCCACCGTGGACGTCGTACTCGCCGTGGCGGTCGGCGGGTTGCTCGGCCCGTACGCGGCGTTGGAATCGCCGCTGCGGGGTGGAGTGCACGAACCGCTGTGGGTGTCGGTGCTCGTCGGGATGGCCCTCGGGCTGCCGCTGGGCGTCCGGCGACAGTGGCCGATCACGGTCGCCGTCCTGATCAGCTGTGTCGCCGCCGTCGCCCTGATCAGCGGCGTGGTTCCCAACTACGCCGCCGCCGCGCCCGGGCTCGCCGTCGGTCTGTCCGTCTACACGGTGGCCGTGTCGACGAGCCCGCACCGGTCGGTGCTCTGCGCCGCCGGTTGTCTCGCTCTGGTGAGCATCGCCCTGATGTTCACCGAGAGTGATCTCTGGTCGCGGACCGGCGCGGTCGGCTACGCCGCCGTCATGATCGTGCCGGCTGGGATGATCGGCTGGCTGGTCCGGGAGCGTCGTGCCGTCGCCGTCCGTCAGGGCGAGCACCTGGTCCGTCAGGCCGCGGCCGAGGAGCGGTTACGGGTGGCCAGGGAACTGCACGACGTGGTCGCGCACACGCTCAGCCTCATCGTGGTGAAGGCGGCCGTCGCCAACCACGTCGCCGAGGCCGACCCTCGCGAGGCGGGAGCCGCCCTGCGGGTGATCGAGGAGACCGGTCGCAACGCGTTGACCGACGTCCGCCGGGTGCTCGGTGTCCTGCGCGAGGACACCCCGTACGCCCCGCAACCCGGACTGGACGAGTTGCCCGCGCTCGCCCGGCAGGCCGCGATCGGCGGTGTCGACGTACGTCTCGACGTGCGACGGGACGAATCGGCCGAAGCGGTGCCGGAGTCGGTGGGTCTGGCGGTGTACCGGATCGTGCAGGAGGCGGTGACGAACGTGGTGAAGCACGCGGCGCCGGCCACCTGCCGGGTGACGGTGATCGTCGCCCCTGGCGAGGTCAGGGTCGAGGTGACCGATGACGGCCGCCGGCCGGTCTCGACGGTCGGTGAGGGGCACGGGATCATCGGTATGCGGGAACGGGTGGCGCTGCACGGCGGCGAGTTCCACGCCGGCCCACGCTCCGGCGGCGGCTTCGTGGTGACGGCCGGCCTGCCCTACCGGGTGAACGCGTGATCCGGGTGCTGATCGCCGACGACCAGGCGCTGCTGCGTGGCAGTTTTCGGCTGTTGGTCGATTCGACCCCGGACCTCGTCACCGTCGCTGAGGCGGGCACCGGTGCGGCGGCCGTGGCGCTGTCGGCCGAGTACCGGCCGGACGTGGTGCTGATGGACGTGCGGATGCCGGAGATGGACGGCATCGAGGCGACCCGACGGATCTGCGGCGACCCGACGGGCACCGGCACCCGGGTCATCATCCTCACGACCTTCGACCTGGACGAGTACGTCTACGGGGCACTGCGCGCCGGAGCCAGCGGGTTCCTGCTCAAGGACACCCCGCCGGCGGATCTGCTGGCCGGCATCCGGGTGGTGGCCGCCGGGGAGGGACTGCTCGCGCCGACGGTGACCCGGCGGCTGATCGACGAGTTCGCGCGTCGACCCGAGCCGGCCCGGCCGCTGCCGCGACGGCTGGAGGCGGTGACCGAGCGGGAACGGGAGGTGCTCACGCTCATCGCCCGTGGCCTGTCCAACGCGGAACTGGCCGCGTACCTCAATCTCAGCCCGACCACCGTCAAGACGCACGTCGGACGGTTGTTGACCAAGCTGGCGGTACGTGATCGGGCGCAACTGGTCATCGTCGCCTACGAAACGGGCCTGGTGCAGCCGAGCAACCCACGTTGAGACGATTTCCGGAATGTTTCCGGAAGTTGTTGACATCGCGGCCGGCCGATATCGAGACTGACCGTCCGGGACATGCATCCGCGTAGATAGATGACGTCCGGCACCAAGGAGGACCCGTGCACAGCGACCTGCGGCACCGTAGAAAGGTTGCTCGAACAGCTTTGCCGGCGGCGGTGTTGTTGCTGATGGGCAGCGCTGTGGTGGTTCAGTCCAGCGCCCCCGCCGCGGCCGCCGAGACCACGCTGCGGGCCGCAGCCGCCAAGGCCGGGCTGTTCTTCGGCGTCGCCGCCTCACCCAACCGGCTCTACCCGATCGTCGGGCAGGAGTTCAGCCAACTGACGCCCGAGAACGACATGAAGCCGGACAGGATCGCCACCTCCAGCGGCGGGTTGCAGAACACCAGCGGCGCGGACACCTTGGTCAACCATGCCCAGAGCAACAACATGCTGGTCCGCGGCCACACGCTGGTCTGGCACTCGCAGGCCGGCGCGTTGCAGGGTGCCAGCCAGGCGACGCTGAACACCTTCATCGGCAACGCCATCAACCGCTGGGGCAGCAGGATCGCCTACTGGGACGTCGTCAACGAGGCGTTGGAGGACAACAACACCGGCCGGCGGCGCAACCAGTGGCCACACACCATGAACCGGGACGCCAACGGCGACGGTGACTTCTTCGACGCCGGCGACACCGACGTCATCCGGGACTCGTTCATCCGGGCCAAGCAGGTCGTGCAGGCCGGTGGGCTGACCACCAAGCTCTGCATCAACGACTACGACGTCGACGGCCTGACGGTCCAGGGCGGCACCCCGAACCGCAAGGCCAACGCGCTCTACGACATCGTCCGCAACTACCGGCAGTACATCGACTGCGTCGGGTTCCAGGCGCACTTCAACGACAACCCGAACAGCATCATCACCGACGACCTGCAGGCCAACATCCAGCGCTTCGCCGACCTCGGCGTCGAGGTGCACATCACCGAGCTGGACATCGACGACGACCTGAGCAACAACGACATCGGAGCGGGCCAGGCGGAGAACTACCGCAAGGTCGTCCGGGCCTGCCTGAACGTCGCACAGTGCACCGGCATCACCGTCTGGGGCATCTCCGACAGCGAGTCGTGGCGCTCTTCGGAGCGGGGCCTGCTGTTCACCGGCGGCAACGGCAGCTACCAGAAGAAGGCCGCCTACCACGCGGTTCTCGACGAGCTGAACAAGGGCCGCAACCCCACCACGCCGCCGACCACACCGCCGGTGACGCCGTCCGTCCCGCCGACCACGCCGCCGGCCACCGGGTGCTCCGCGACGGTGTCGCTGAACTCGTGGACCGGTGGCTTCGTCGCCACCGTGCGGGTCACCGCCGGTACCGCGCCGATCAGCGGTTGGAGCGTCCAACTCACCCTGCCCTCCGGGGCCACCGTCACCAACGCCTGGAACGCCAACCGCTCCGGCAGCAGCGGCACCGTGCAGTTCAGCAACGTCAGCTACAACGGCTCGGTGAACGCCGGCCAGTCCACCGAGTTCGGCTTCCAGGGCGTCGGGACCGCCACCGGCCTGACCCCGGTGTGCAGCGCCGCCTGAGCACCACCTGTGCTGGACGGCCGGCGCGCCGGCCGTCCAGCACAGGCAACGCGGTGGTGACACTCCGTTGCTGGCGCGGCCGGGCCGTTGCGTCCGATCTGCCGGCGTTTGCGGCGCCGCGCCGAGGGAACCCGACGAAGGTATCCCCGGAACAGGAGGACCATCGTGGGTGACTTCATGAACAAGGCCAAGGACTTCGCGGACAAGCACGACAAGCAGGTTGACCAAGGGCTGGAGCGGGCCGGTGACATGGCCGACAAGCGCACCGGCGGCAAGTACGACCAGCACATCGACAAGGGCGTGGACCAGGCCCAGGCGCGTACCGGCGAGGGTGACCAGGTGCGCTGACGGCAACGCCGATCCCGGGTCGCCCGCAAAGGGTGACCCGGGATCCGGATTTCCGACGGTCGGGCCAGGTCGACGTCGACCGTGGGCCACCACGACCTTCGCGAGCGCCACGGGTCAGCCGTATTCTCGAGCAGCCGCGAACGTCGCCTCTGCTGGGAGCGATACCAGCGGGGCGACAATCCGCACCGTCCGATCGCTACACTTCGCACCAAGGTCCGGCGCCGCCCAACAGACCCCCGGTGCGTCGGTCAGATTCGGATGGAGATGCCATTGTGACCCGCGACGAGGCCGCACCCCCCGGAATCGACCTCACCGTCCCCAGCGTGGCCCGGGTCTACGACTACTTTCTGGGCGGTAAGGACAACTTCGAGGTCGACCGGAAGGTCGCCGAGCACGCCCTGCGGATCACTCCCGACGGCCCGGCCGCCGGCCAGGCGAACCGGGCCTTCCTGCGTCGGGTGATCCGTTTCCTCGTCACCGAGGCCGGCATCGACCAGTTCCTCGACATCGGGTCGGGGCTGCCCACTCAGGGCAACGTGCACGAGGTCGCCGCCGAGCACAACCCGAGCGCCCGGGTGGTCTACGTGGACAACGACCCGATCGTCCTGGCGCACGGGCGGGCGCTGCTCGCCGCGGAGGGCCGGGCAACGGTGATCCAGGCCGACGTCCGTCGACCGCAGGAGATCCTCGGTCATCCGGACGTCCGTCAGTTCCTCGACCTGGACCGGCCGATCGGGTTGTTGCTCTTCGCGATCCTGCACCACCTCGGCGACGACGAGGAGCCGCGAGCGGTGTCGGCCGAGTTGATCGAGGTGCTGCCGTCGGGCAGCTACGTGGCCATCTCACACTTCCGTGACCCGGGTGAGCGGGATCCGGAAGGCTCACGTAAGGCCCGTGAGGTCGAGCGGGTCTTCAACGAGTCGCTGGGTACCGGTCGCTGGCGTACTGACGAGGAGATCCTCTCCTTCGCCGACGGGCTGACCCTGCTGGAGCCGGGGCTGGTGCCGCTCGCCGAGTGGCGTCCGGATCCGGACACGCCCGCGCCGAAGCAGACCGACACCTACCACACCTTCGTCGGGCTGCTTGCCCGCAAGCCGTAGGCGGTCGCGACGGAGCCGCCGATCATCGTCGCCCGCGCCGGACCGTCCGCTGTGCTGGTAAAGCCTACGTTCCGGCCGGCGCCGCGCCGTACACGGTGAACGAGACCCAGTCGGCAAGTCCGGCGAACGGACGGACCGTCCGGTACGCCGGCGCGCTCGTGGACACGTGTCGGGACGTCGCCCCCGCCGGTAGTGGCTGACCCTCCACGAGCCTGCTCAGATGGCGCTGCCAGGTCACGAACGCCTCCATCTCGCCCGCCGTCCGGTGCGCCACGGCGATGGTGCGGCACCCCAGCACGGCCTGGTCGCCCCCCGCCGCCACCAGGTGGACGCCTCGCTCCACCAGGTCGGCCGCACTCGCCCCGCGCAACTGCCGCTGCGCCTGGCCGAGGACCGTGCCGACCTGTGCCAAACCAAGCTGACCCGCCGGGTCCAGCCCGTCGTAGAACCAACCCATCAGCAGCGCCGTCGCCAGGTCGGGGACCGGCCGGATCGCCGTCACCAGGCCGCTGGCGCCAGCCGCCAGCAGGGTCCGGCCCAGCCCGACGAGTTCGTCTCCGTCGCGCACCTCATGCCGACCGCTGTCGCAGGCGCTCAGGACGACGAGCGCCCCGCTCCAGTTCCACTGCGCCAGTCGTGCCAGGCTCACCAGATCGGCGCCCGAATCCGGCTCGGCGGCGGCGCGCGGATCCAGCGGTTCGCCGCGTCGCCGGTCCCCGTCGAGATGCCGTCCCCGCATACCCTCGTCCAGGTTCCTCGACGCACCGGGTGTCGGCGCGGCAAGCACCAGTCCGCTGCGCTCGGGGCGCCGCCGATCGAAGACTGCGTGGCAGGCCAGATGCACCAACCGGGGGCGTTCGGGCCCGGCGAGGGTGTCGGCGAGCCAGGTCGAGGTGACCGCCGCGCCGGTCCGCCCCGAGCCGCCGAGCCGGGCAGCCACGTAGGCGCACTCGGCACGCGCATACGGCAGGTCACCGAGGGTATCGCCGCACACGAGGACGCGGCCCACCGACGCGGTGTGCCTGTCGGGTTCGCCGCCGCGCGGGTTGGTGCGTGCGGGGACTGACCGGTGTGCTCGCAGCAGCGAGGCGCTCGGCAGCAGGTACGTCCTGGGCCGAACCCTGATGTCTGCGGTATCGGACGGCCCGGCTGCACCGGCATCGTCGACGGTCCTGGCCGGTGGAAGCACATGCAGGGGAACCAGATGCAGGGTGCCGTGCGGTACCACGTACACGGGCCGGCTGGGCGGCACGTCGGCGATGGGCGCGGTGAGCGCGGCGTGCACCGGATGCTCGACCAGCTCGCGGAGCCCGTCGTCGTCCGCCGAGGCGAGCAGGTCCGCCCAGCCGTCGACGTCGGTGGCGGCCACCGCGCCGGGATCGTGCGGCCCCAGCAGACGTCGGGCGGTGAGGTCGGTGCCGCTCAACGTGAACGCCCACACGCCGAACGGGCCGGTCAGGTACTCCACCAGGACGGCGTCTCCCGCGTCGGCCAGTAACGGAGCCACCTCGTCGGCAGTGATCGGCTCGGCCATCCGGTGGGCGCGCATCGTCGGATGGGTCGCGGCCATCTGCTGCCACAGGTCATGCAGCTCACCGCGTACCCGCGACTGCTCCTCGGAGGCCGACATCCGACGCACCAACAGCCGTCGTCGCTCCTCGACCTCGACGGAGCCGCCGACGTCCATGCCCGAGGCACGCAGCCGCCGCAGCTCGGCCCAGAGCGCGGCCTCCCGGGCCACCAGCGGGTCGGCCGGGTCGACGCCGGTCTCCCGGTCCCGCATCGCCTCCAGCAGCGCCCGCGACTTCGCCCGCTCCAGCAGCGCGAACGCCTCCTCGACCCGGCCCAACTCCACCGCCAGGTCCGCGGCCTCGACGAACGGCGGCGTGAAGATCGCACCGTAGCCTGCCGCCTCGCTCAGGTCGGCGATCCCCTGGCGCAACTCGTCGTAACCGTCGCAGGCGTCGCGGAGCACCCGCAGCGTCTCTTCGGTGCGCTCGCCCGCGGCCAGCGCGGCGAGGCCCAGCGCCGCGTCCGCCGGATAGCGCACGGCCGCCGCTGTCGCCTCGTCGCGCAACGCGACAAGTCGGGCCCGGAAGGGCGCGGCCTGCTCCGCCCGGCCCGAGCGCGACCAGTTCAGCACCAGTGTGCCGAGTCGGAGCGCCAACCGGTCCAGGCCGGCGAAGGGTAGCTCCGCACCGTGCCGGTCGTGTGCGCGCTGCATCGTGTCGATCGAGGCCAGCAGGTAGCGGTCGGCGAGCGCCGTCGCGCCGTAGCCGCGGGCCACCCCCGCCATGATGGAGTCCAGGATGCCCAGGTCGCCGGTGTTCTCGACGGGGATCTGCGAGTTCAGGAAGGCGATGAGCGCCCGAGCCTGCGCTGCCAGCTCCAACAGGGTCATCCCGGTACGGGTCGGGTCGCGGGACAGCAGCGTACACAGGTTGATCAACGCGGTGAACTCGGCGCGGGCGTCGCCGATCTCGTGTGCCGTCCGTCGGGCCTGCTCCAGCAGTGCCAGCGCCTCGTCGTGGCGACCGACCGTGGTGTAGAGCAGGCCGAGGGACGACCAGACCGCCGGCAGCGCGTGTACGGCGCCGAGCTGGTTCCACAGTTCCCCGGCCGTGCGCAGGGAGCGCTCCGCCTCGCCGTAGCGGTGCTCCAACAGATGCCGCTGACCATCCTCACTCGCTCGCTGGGCGAAATAGGCCGGCGCACCGATCGTCAGATCCCGACGTATCCGTGGGTCCAGCTTCGCGACCATCTCCCGGAAGGCCGGGTGGGCCAGGGCCATCGGGTCATCGCCCATCCGCTCCCGGGTCGCCGCCTCGATGCGCTCGACCCGCGCCCGGAAGCCGGTCGTGTAGTGCGCGGCGTCCACCTCGGAGTGCAGGTCGTGAATGAGGTCGTGGGCGGCGGTGAACGCGTCACCGGCGGAGCCGCCGTCTGCCTCCCGGCGCATCGTCGCCAGATTGATCATCGCCTTGTAGGCGTCGTACCGGGCCGGCGAGTCGGCCAGCAATCGTACGGCCCCAGCCGCTGCCTCGATCGCCTCGTCGTGCCGGCCCTGCCGGAACAACTCCCGGGCCAGGTTGTCCAGCAGGATCCCCCGCCGGGGCCCCGCCACGCCAGGCTGGGCCAGCGCCCGCCGGTAGAGCTCCTCGGCACCGTCCCTGCCCTGCTGGTGCAACACCTCCGCGTGCCCGGAGAGGGCCGAGGCCAGGCCGGTCTTGTCGGTAACCAGCTCCGCGAGCTGGGTCGCCATGCCGAACAACTTGGCCGCCTGCTCCAGACGATCATCGGCGATCTCGACGGTGGCCATCCCGATGATCGCCGCGACCCGCAGGTCCACCGCCCGCTCCCCGTCGCTCTCCGGCATGGCGGCGGCCACCTCGAAGGCCATCGCGTACGCCCTACGGGCGTCGTCGAGCCGACCGACGATCCGCGCGCACTGGCCGAGCAGCCGGAAGACCAGGAAGCTGCCGGGGCTGGGCGAAAGGGCCTGGGCGTGGCCGACCAGTCCCCGCAACACCCGGTCCGCCTCCGCCAGCTGACCGGTGTTGACGAGTTCGTGCGCCCAGTTGGCGGCGCCCAGCAACATCTCCTCGGTGACCTCGCCGCCTTCGCTCGGCCCTGTCGACCGGCCCTTGTCGGCCGGGGCACCGGAGCCGGATCGGCGTCGACGGAAGAACGGCATGGCCTCAACGCCCCAATCGTCGCAGCAGGATCTCCGGGTCGTCTTCGAACTCCGTCGCACCGTTGCGCTCAGGCCCGTCGTCGCCATGTTCGCCGCCACGTACCGTGCCAGCCGGGGCGCAGGCACGCTCCACCAGCGCGACGTACTGGCGTTGGTATTCCTCGAACAGGGCCTCCTGTTGCGGGCGGATCAACTCGTCGGTGCAGAGCGCCCCGGCGGTCTGCCGCCACAGCACCTGGGCCGCTCCCAGGTCGCCGTCCGCGAGGTGTTGGCGGGTCCGCTGCCAGAGCTGGAAGAAGGCCAGCTGGCGGTAGTCGTCGCGGTGGCGGGTCGCCTCGACGCGGACCAGGATGAAGTCGTGCTCCGTATAGGGCGCGATCGTGCCGTCCGCGGCCACCCGGCAGAGCCGACCACCGGCCACCCCGAGCGACGCCAACTCCGCCTGGGTCGTCTTCCCCGCCGGCCGGCGGATGATCACGAAGTGGGTGGGCGCCAGCTCCGTCGGGCCACGGGCCACCCCACCCGCACCGGTCGGAGCGGACCAGGACTGGTGTACGCCCACGCGCAGCTCCAGCGCCGCCGAGTCCATGAAGGACTCGATGCCGTCGATGAGCGCCGTGGCGACCCTGGCGGAGCCCAGTAGCCCGGCGAAGCCGATGGCGCTGCTCACGTTCTCGAACAGGTTGAGCGATCGCTGCAACGTGTCCGACGTCTTCGCTCGAAACAGGGCCAACAACAGACTCACGTCGTCGCCCTCGTAGGGCACCGGTCCGGCCACCCGCAGGTTCGAGATCTCCACCGCGTCGCGTTCACCGGTGACCTGCAGCCGCCGACTCAGCTCGCTCGCACCGATCAGGTACGGCACCGCGACCCGGTTGCCATCGCGCAGGAACTCCGTCACCACGGCACCGAAGGGCAGGAACTCCCGCCACAACTCGCGCTCGTTGGCCAGCCACAACTGGCTGACCCTGATCACCAGATAGACCTCGTCGGTCACGAACGGCGTAGCGTCGGTCGGCCCGTCCAGTGTGGGCACCGGTCGAGCGATGATGCCCTCCGACTGCCGCGCGAGCACCCGGCGCACAAGGTCACGCAACGCCATGCACTGCTCCCCACTCCAGCTCGACTCCGTCACGTTAGCGCGTGATCGCAAAGCGCGAAGTGCCGCGCGACCGAGCAGGTCGTCGTAGCCGTTGCGGACGGCCCGGGAACGCGTACGTTCCCGGGCGTTCGAGAGATGGCCCTCGTAGCGGCTCACCCAGGGTCAGCGCTGAGCAGGCTCCCACCACACCAGATTTGCGGCGACCTGGGCGACCGGCTCGATGATCTCCCACCCCTCGGCGATCAGCCCGTCGTCGATCCGCCAGATGTCGACGACCGCGATCTCCGGCCCGGTGTCCGCAAGCCAGCGCCGCGAGTACACCACGACGTGATCGCCATCGGCCAGCACCTGATGAATCTCCACCCGCATGCCGGCGAGCGGCACCAGCGCGGCCCGGACGGCGGCGAGCCACTCCCCCTTGGTCGAGGTGGTCGAACCCGGCCGGTGGTGGACGAAGTCGTCACGCAGCGACTGGGCGAGCGTGTCGACGTCACCCGTCTCGATCAACCCGGCCAGCGCCCGTTGGACGATGTTCTTGTTCTCCGTGGTCATGGACGCAGTGTTTCCGCATCCGCGTCGCCTGTCGATGACATCGGATGTCATGGCGACCGGCCCCACGATGGGTACGCTCCATGATCGTGCACACGGTCGGGGAACTCCTACGACAGTGGCGGAAACGCCGGGGACTCAGCCAACTCGATCTCGCCATCGTCGCGGACGTCTCGGCCCGTCACGTCAGCCTGGTCGAGACCGGCAGATCCAGGCCGAGCGCCGACATGATCCTCCGGCTCGCGGATCAACTTCACGTGCCACTGCGCGACCGCAACCGGCTCCTGCTCGCCGGCGGCTTCGCACCCCGCTACACCGAGCGTCCACTCCACGACGACGCACTGTCGGCCGTCCACGACGCGATCAGCCGGGTGCTCCGCGCACACGAGCCGTATCCAGCGGTGGTGTTCGACCGCCGGTGGAACATCGTGATGACCAATCGCGCCGTCGAACCGTTCTTCGCACAGGTGGCTCCCGACCTGCTGCGGCCACCGGTCAACCTGGTACGGCTGGGACTGCACCCGCGCGGGCTCGCCCGCCTGGTCGTCAACCTGGCCGACGTGCGCGCGGTGTTCCGCGCACGGATCTCACGCCAGCTCGCCACGGCTCCCGACCCCGAACTCACCGCACTCTACGAAGAACTACTGGCACCCGAGGCCGACGACACGTCCGATCAACGGATCGACGCCGACGTGGTGATCCCGATGATCCTCAACGTGGCCGGACGAGAACTGCGGCTGTTCTCCACCATCACGACGTTCGGCACCCCGATGGACATCACCATCGACGAGGTCGCGGTCGAGTCCTACTACCCGGCGGACGCGGAGAGCGCCGCCTACTTCAGGAGGTAGCGCATGCCGCACACCGGGCACGCTACCCGTCAGCCGTAGTACTCGACCAGGCAGAACTCGTGGCCCTCCGGGTCGGCCATGACGACGACGACACCCTCCTCGTAGTCGTGCCGCTCACCGGTGGACCGGCCACCGAGCTTGACGACCTCCGTCATGGCCTCGTCGATATCGTCCACCGAGATGTCGAGGTGGATCCGCACCTTGCCGGCTTGAAGCTCAGGCACTGGCTGGAACACCAGCCGTGGCTGCGGGTCACCTCGTTCGCCCAGGTAGACCCAGCCCTCCTGCGACGAGCCGGGCTCGCGACCGAGGAGGGCGCTCCAGAATCCGGCGACCCGCTCGGGGTCGAGGCAGTCGATCGTCACACCGGACCAGACGTTCGCCATGCGCCGATCCTGACAGAGCACGTCCATCGAGGACGCGAGAGCGTCGCCCATGCTGCCGGGGTTCTTCGGCGGCCGCCTCTGGCCGCCGTACGGTCGTCGCTCCGCGTCACGGCGGTCGTGGCGGGCAGGCACCGTGGCTCCGGAGGTTCCGGCTTGCGCCGCGATCATGGATTCGCGGGCGTCGCGGCAGCGCCGCCGAGGTGGTGGTGCAGGAAGGTCGCGGCCGCTTCGGCAGCCTGACTGACGTACGGCTCCACGTCGTAGAGGTCGATGTGCTGCTTGGCGTCGAGCCAGCGAATCTCCTTCGGTCCGGTCGCGTCGGTGTAGAGCGCCTCGGCGAGTTCCGGTGCGCAGTAGGCGTCGGTCCGGCCATGCACGACCAGCAGCGGGGTGGCGGCGAGCAACGGCGCCGCGCCAAGTGCGTCGAAGGTCATCAGAGCGTGCAGCGAGCCGTAGGTGACCCGATTCTCCCAGTGCGCCGCCGCCGACCGCTCGGTGCCGTAGTAGGCGAACGGCTCGTCGCCGCCCATCGCCGCGAGTGCGCCGTCGGCCGCCACCGCCGGCAACTCGTCGTCGTAGCGCTCCACGAAGGAGCGCAGCGCCCGACGGTATCCGTCGAGGTCGCCGGCACTGAAGCGGACCGGGCTGTTGTACCCGCCGGCAATGCCCACGACCGCGCGGATCCTCGGGTCGGTGGCGGCCGCGCGGACCGCGTAGCCGCCGCCGAGACAGATCCCGACTGCGGCCACCCGAGCGGCGTCCACGGCCGGATGCGCGGCGAGCAGGCTCACCGCTGCGCGCAGGTCGGCGAGCTTGCCCTGGCTGTCCTCGTGGGCACGGCGCCCGCCGCTCTCGCCGAAGCCGCGGTGGTCGAAGGCGAGTGTGGTGAGACCGTGTTCGCGCAGCCGAGCGGCGTACGTGCCGACGACCTGCTCCTTGACGCCGGTGAACGGCCCGGTCAGTACGACGGCAGGTGCGCCGTCGGCGGCCACGGCGAGGCTGCCGACCAGCGTGAGACCGTCGGCGGTGAATGTGACACGCTCGGTGGTCATGCCGCCAGCGGGATACGTGTGGGTGCGGTACTCGGACGTGCGGTCGGACATGGCGGCGGTGTTCCCTTCGGGCGTCTACTGTTGACTCGACGCTAGGTCGCACGATGCTCGTCGAACAGAAGGCACTTCCCGGTGCCCTTCGCCGCACGGTCCGATACCCGGGGGTGCTCATGTCGCTGGTGGTTCCGGACGTGCTCGACGAGGGCTGCACGACGCGGCAGGCGATCGAGCGGCTCGCCTCGAAATGGCGGATCCTGATCATCTACGCGCTGCTCGCCGGTCCTCAACGGCACGCCGAGTTGCGTCGCCGCGTCGCGGGGATCACCCAGAAGGTCCTGACCGAAACGCTGCGCGAGATGGAGCGCGACGGGCTGGTGCAGCGACGGGTGCTCAGGGAGACACCGCCACAGCACGTCGAGTACACGTTGACCGCCCTCGGCAAGACCCTTCAGGAACCACTCGCCGCCATCTGCGCCTGGGCGACGGAGAACAATCCCGTCCGATCAGCTGCCGTGCCGCCGTCTGGGCAGTGACATCGGTCGGGGAAGTCGGGACGGTGCGAACGGGCCGGCCCTCGCTGGCCTGACTCGAAGACCACGTCCGGTAACAGCCGCCCGGCGCCTCTGGTCCCGGTTCCATCGGCTGGGCGTTACTGTGACGGTCGCCGGCATGGCGGCTCACCGGGCGCTCAGTTCGCGAGACGGATCCGGGCCCACGCCACGACGCGTCGGATGACCCAGTCGTCTATCGGCCTGCGGAGCTGACCTCGGTACCGCCACAGTCCTGGCGGTCCGCAGTCGCGACGTAGCAGGTGGGTGAGGTCGGTCGGCAGTTCACCATCGAACTGGCCGGTCACCAGCCGGCCGATTCGTGGGACGTCTGCCGGGTCGACCTGGACGTCCTTGCCGCCGGTGATCGCCAGCACCGGCCGGTCGATGGCGGCCAGGTCCGGCCGTGGGTCGTGGGCCAGGTACTCGCGTAGCCATCGGTCGGTGAGGCGCGAGCGGGGCATCCGGTCATGTCGGTCGGCGGTGGACCGGCGGATCCGGTCGCGCTCGCGGGCCTGGCGCCGTACCAGTACCGGGCCCAGCGGGCGTAGCAGCCGTGGCAGCGTGGCCGCGATCCGCTCGCTCTGCCAGGCCATCACCTGGTCACCGGGCTGTGCGGCACCGGCGAGTAGCACATAGCCGGCGGGCGGTCGAACTGCCCGTACGAGGTTGGCCGCCACCACCGCTCCGGTCGAGTGCCCGACGACGAAGACGCGCTCCGAGTCCACCGCGGGATGGGCGCGCAGCGCGGCGAGGGCGGCTGCGGCGTCGCGGCACTCGTCGTGGAAGCCAGCACCGAGATAGTCACCCTGCGAGGAACCCACGCCCCGTTTGTCGTAGCGCAGAACGACGCAGTCCTCGTCAGCCAGCGCCACCGCGAGTGCCGGGCCCAGCCCCAGCGCCAGCCCGGGCATGGCGGAGTCGCGGTCGATCGGCCCGGAACCGTTGACAAGTAACGCGGCGGGACGTCGGCCGTCCACGTCGGGCCGAGTGAGTGTGCCGGCCAGCAGCGCCCCCGCAGCTTCGATCTCGACGGTCTGCTTCCGCACCGATCCACCCTCTAACATTCTCATATCTGAGAATCAGAGGGCTCAAGCTAACATTCTTGATTGTGATAATCAACGCCCAGCCCGCGAGATCCAACGCCCGAATCGTGGAGACCGTGCTGCATCCGGGCCGGCTGCGCATCGTGCACGCGCTCATGGACCGCGAGCTGACCGCACGCCAGCTGAGCGCCGAACTCAGCGACATCCCGCAAGCATCGCTCTACCGACACGTCGGGCGTCTGGTGGACGCGGGGGTGCTACGGGTTACCCGCGAGGAGCGGGTCCGCGGCGGCACGCAACGCACCTACACGGTGGTGGAGTCCGCGGTCACCCTCGGCCCCCGCGACCTCGACGCCGCATCTTCCGCCGACCATCAGCGCTACTTCGCCGCGTTCGTCGGCGCCCTGGTCGCCGGGTTCGAGCAGTACCTGCGAACCACCGACGCCGACCCCACCCGCGACGGCGTGGCGTACCAGCAGATTCCGGTCTGGATCACTCCTGCCGAATCGCGCCAGCTCGCCGCCGCGATCACCGATCTTGTGCAACCTCTGCGGATGCGGACACACGGACGGCGACGCCGCCGGGCAACCTTCGCAATGGTCCTGCACCCCGACCCGGCCACGTAGCGGATACCCGCTCATGGCCGGGCGGCGATCCTGCCGCCGCGCTGACCGCCGCGTGAGGGCGATGGCCCGATTGCCGCCGAGCGCTCTACTGCGGTGACCCGGTCTACCGGCCGGGCCCCTGGGACGAGGTGACCTGCTCAGCCACGGGTCGCCGATCCCCCGGAGGAGGTCGGGTCGCCACAGCACCACGACCGGAAGGACCGAGGACTCATCGCACCGATGCGCGCGGTGGCAAGGCACCGCCATCTGACCTGCCGTAGCTGTTCAGTGCCGGCGGTCCTGGCGCAGGAAGCCCGACAGCAGGTCCCTGAACTCGTGCGGATGCTCGATCGCCGGCACGTGCCCGCACCGGCCGAACACGTGCAGCCGGACATCGGCCAGGTGCCCCAGGAGGGGCCGGGCTGCCGTCTCGAGGGGGGTGATCCGGTCCTCGGCGCCGTGCACGAGCAGCACGGGCGCGCGGACCGCTGCCAGCGCCTGCGTCGAGAGGGTGAGTTCGTCGACCCATCGTGCCCTCGGTGGAGGGAACAACGACGCGTACGCGGTCGCCCCGGCTCGCATCGCGGCTGCGCGGGCATCGACGGCCGAGTCGGTCACCAGCGCCTGGTCGTGGACGAGGCGACTCAGCATGTCCCGTGCTCCGAGGGCGGTGGCGGGGGCGGCCCAGATCGCATCGAGCCCGGCCGACAGCGGCGCCCCGGGGGCGCCCATCGTCGAGACCGCCACGACCCGGGTGACCTGCTGGGGTCTCGCGGCCGCCAACGCCAGCGCTACGGCACCGCCCATGGAGTGACCCACCACGGCGTAGCGGTCGATACCGAGGGCATCCATCAGGCCCGCAGCCTGCTCCGACCACAACCGCAGCCCACCGCGGGAACCCGTCGGGACCGGCGTCCGACCGAACCCCGCCTGGTCAGGAGCCACCGAGTGCCAGGACGTGCCGAGCGCCTCGGCCGTCGGTGCCCAGGCTCCGGTCCCGGTCGTGCCGGGTCCGGAGCCGTGCAGCATCAGTACCGCGGGCCCGGTGCCGCCTTCCATGACGTGGACGGGCGAGCCGTCCACTGTGACGGTGCGAAGCGTCGTCACCGGGGCGGGCCAGGTGTGCTCATGCCGACCCGGAGCTGACGGACTTCGAGAAGAGCTCCATCATGGCCCTGCCGAACTGCGGCATGTCCGGCCAGCCTCGGCAGGAGACGAGGTTGCCGTCCACCACGTCGGGAGCGTCGATGACCGTCCCGCCCGCGTTCTCCATGTCTCCGGTGATGGGTGGGAAGCACGCCGTCTTCCGGCCCTTCAGCAGCCCGTACACCGCCGGCACCTGCGCGCCGTGGCATACCAGCGCGATGGGGAGGTTGCGCGCGAAGAAGTGCTCGGTGATGCGCCGGACGTCGGCGTCGACCCGGATCCACTCGGGGGCACGTCCCCCGGGGATGATGAGGGCGTCGTAGCGCTCGACGTCGACCTCGGCCCAGGGCACGTCGACCGGCAACTTCCGGCCGTTCTTCTCCACGTAGGCGTCGGAGTTCGGGTCGAACTCGTGGATGACCAGTTGCACGTCACGCCTCGTCCGTGACGAGACGTCGACGTCCCAGCCGCCCTCCTGCACGCGGTAGTAGGGATACATGGTGTCGAGTTCCTCGGCGGCGTCGCCGGTCAGGAGCAGCGCTCTGGGCACCTGCTTCTCCTCACGTCCGGGGGCGGGTGAGTAGATCCAATCCGATCCGATTCAGTTAGCATTCCCCGGCCCGGCCCGCCCGTCAAGCCTCCAGCGCCACCGCGTCGGCGTCCTTGGCCTCGTCGAACAATCGCCGGAAACGCTCGCCGGACCGCAGGATGTGCCGGCGCATCGCGTACGCGGCGGCGTCGGGGTCACGCGCGGCGATCGCTGCCACGATGTCCTCGTGCTCGGCCATGGCCAGGTGGGTGACCTGGGTGTCGTGGTGCAGCCGGAAGAGGTGCACATGGCTGTGCAGGCGCGCCAGCGCCTCCCGGATGACCTGGTTCTCCGCGCTCAGGGCGACGAGATCGTGAAAGGCGGCGTCACGTAGGCCGAAGGCGCCGTAGGCCGTGGGCCCGCTGCCCCCCTCCAGCTCCGCCATCTCCTCCAGCATCGCCCGCAGACCGGCCACCTGGGCCAGGGACGCGCGTTCGGCCGACCGGCGCGCCGCTGCCGGCTCCAGGAGCAGGCGGACCTCCAGCATGTCCTCGAAGCGGCGACGGGTGATCTGCGGAGGTATGCGGTAGCCGGCGTGGGGCACCCGCACGACCAGGCCCTCGGCCTCCATGCGGTTCAGGGCGTCCCGGATCGGCGTCTGCGAGACCCCCAGCTCGCGCGCCAGAACGTCGATCGTGACGCGGGAGCCAGGCTCGATCCGGAGCGACATCAGCTGTCCGAGCAGCGTGTCGTACACCTCGTCGGCGAGCCGGCCGCCAGATCTTCCCGACGACGTTCCGCCCGCCACCGTCCGACGGCCCCGCGCGATCATTCCTTTGTCGTCCATCGTGACGTGAGGCCCTTCTTTGCGTCTTCCGGAACCTGTTGACATCAGTCACAACTCTGCGACATGCTGACGCCCCAGCCGGATCGTATAGGAAAAGTGGCGAACCACCGCCATCCCCCACCGTCGCGGAGCCACCCCGCGATCGCGCTACCCCGATCACCTGGAGCTCCCATGAGCGTGCTCGACGTCCTGCTCGGTCCGCCTCCGGGCCGCTGCTGGACCGGAGGGCCGCTCGACGGCACGAAGATCCAGTACATCACGACGTACTCGTGACGCCGGTTCGCGGGTCGGTCCCGCGACAGCCCGCCAACCCGCCGGAAAGAACCCAGCAACTGCTCGGCGAAACACAGGGCGAGGTTCCAGAAGCTCTCATCCGGAAAGCAGGCGAGAAGATGCGCTATCAACAGCGAATAGGACGACTATCCGTTCCCGGTCGGAAGGTGCAGCTGGCGACGGCGGCCATGCTGCTGGTGGCCACGACCATGGTGGCCTGCGGCGATGGCCAGGACGACGGCGGCCAGGCGAGCGCCCCCAAGGCACCGGCGACCATCCCGGAGCTCACCAACGACCCGCTGACCCTCAGCTTCATCTGGTTCGACTGGCCGCCCGCCCAGGCACTGGAGGCCTTCGCGAACGCGGAGTACAAGAAGGAACGGCCGAACGCGACGATCAAGGTCAACACCGTGCCGAACGCGAACTGGCACGACGCGATGTTCACCCAGTTCGCCGCCCGCAAGACCGACTTCGACATCGCGATCCTGGACTCGCAGCACATCGGCGAGGCCGTGACGAACGGCAACATCCTCGACATCACCGACTTCGTCAAGAGCAACATCGACGTCGCGGCCTACAACCCGTACCTCCTGGCGGCGTACGGCCAGTTCCCCCAGGCGGAGACCGGCAAGCGCGACGAGAACGCCAGCCTGTACGGGCTGCCGCTGCTCGGCGACACCTGGACGATGATCTATCGCAAGGACCTGATCGGCGACCAGCCACCGCAGACCTGGGATGAGATGATCTCAGTCGCCGAGAAGTGCCAGGCGGACCACCCCGGCGTCAGCGGGCTGGCTTTCCACCAGGCCAACGGCTCCGACGCCGCGGCCGTCACCTACAACACGGTGAACGGCGTCTACGGCGGCAACCTCTGGGACCCCAAGACACGCAAGATCGAGGGTGTCCTCAACGACGCCGCCGGCCAGGAGGCGATGGACGTCCTGGTCAACCGGATGAAGCCACTGACCGCCACGGGATCCGGCAACTGGTTCATCGACGAGGTGAACGCGGCGGTCGCCCAGGGCAAGGCGTGCATCGCGTTCAACTGGATCGCGGCGAGCGGCGGCCTGCTCGATCCGAAGCAGTCGACGCTCGGCTCCACCCGGGAGCAGATTCTCGACAAGCTGGGTTTTGCCACCCTGCCGAGCCAGAAGGCCAACCTGGTCCCGCTCGGCGGCATGGGGATGCACGTGTCGGCCTACTCCCCCGAGGCGAACCAGGTTGAGGCCCTGAACTTCATGAAGTGGTTCCAGCGGGCCGACATCCAGAAGAAGTGGGCCGCGGCCGGTGGTGTGCCGTCGCGTACGGACGCCCTGCAGTCGCCCGAGTTCCTCAATGCCGGTCCGTTCAACCAGGTGTACGCCGACTCGGTGCCGCGGATGCGGGACATGTGGAACGTGCCGGAGTACGCCCGCCTCGTCGACATCGAGAACACCAACGTGAACGCGGCGCTCAACGGCGCGAAGGCGCCGAAGGACGCGCTCGACGACATCGCCAAGGAGCAGCAGGCCGTGCTCGACTCCAGCAGCCGCAGGGGCGGCGGCGGACTGTGAGTGACGCCGTACCTGTGACGACCGACCAGCCCGGGCAGGTGGCGTCCGTGACGCCACCTGCACCGGGTCGGTCCCGCCGGCTGAGCGACCGCTGGCTCGCCGTGGCCTTCATCTCCCCGGCGCTGCTGCTGTTGCTCGCGATGTCGGTGTTCCCGCTGCTGTGGGCGTTGTACCTGTCCTTCACCGACTACTCGGCCACCCGGGGCGGGCCCGCCCGTTCCGTCGGGTTCGGGAACTACACCGCCATCCTGACATCGGCGCAGGTCCACCAGCGGGCCCTGACGACGTTGGTCTACGTGGTCGGCGCGGTCACCCTGCAGACCGTGCTCGGTTTCGGCATCGCCTACCTGATCTCACGGCGCACGCACGGGCGAGGGGTGCTGACCACTCTGTTCCTGGTACCGATGATGCTGTCGCCGGTGGTGGTCGGGCTGTTCTGGCGATTCATGCTCGACGCGCAGTTCGGCGTGATCAACAGCATGCTCGGCTCGCTCGGCCTGGGACCGGTGGAGTGGCTCACCCGACAGCGGACCGCGTTGATCTCCCTGATCGTGGTCGACACCTGGCAATGGACACCGTTCATCATGCTCATCGCGCTCGCCGGCCTCACCGCCGTGCCCAAGTACCTGTACGAGGCCGCCTCGATCGACCGGGCGTCCGAATGGTTCCGGTTCCGCACCATCACTCTTCCGCTGGTGTGGCCGCTGCTGCTCATCGCCGTGCTGTTCCGGGCCATCGAGGCCTTCCGCCTGTTCGACCTCGTCTACATCCTCACCAACGGCGGCCCGGGGGTCTCCACCGAGACGTTGTCGTTCCACGTCTACAAGGTGGCGTTCCTGGGCTTCAACACCGGGACCGCCTCGGCGTACGGGATCCTCATGGTCCTCGTCGTCATCGTTCTCACGCAGCTCTACCTGCGCTACCTGAACAAGCTCAAGGAGGGCTGATGGCCGTCTCCGTCGACGAGGCCGTGTCCACAGGTCCCGCCCGGGACCGCACGCCTCCCGCGCGCCGCCTCGGCGGCCGGGGCCGCTCCGCGCTGGAGGTCGCGCTGCTGACCGTCCTGGCCGTCGTGATGCTCTTCCCCGTGCTGTGGATGATCGAGACGTCCATCAAGGAGAACCGGGACGTCTACGCCGTACCGGCTCAGTTCTTCGGCTTCACGGTCACCATGGATCACTTCAAGGACGTGTTCGTCGGCCCAGACGGGGGTCGCTCGGCCCTGTCCGTCGCGTTCCTCAACTCCGCCGTGGTCGCCGGAGTCTCCACGGTGCTGGCCACCGTGCTGGGAGTCCCGGCGGCCTGGGCCTACTCCCGCCTCGCCGTGAAGGCCAGGAAGGACCAGCTGTTCTTCATCCTGTCCACCCGCTTCATGCCGCCCGTCGTGGTCGTGATCCCGATCTTCCTCATGTACCGCCAGGTCGGACTCATCGACAGCAAGCTCGGCTTGATCCTCATCTACACCGCGTTCAACGTCCCGTTCACGATCTGGATGATGAAGGGGTTCGTCGACGAGGTGCCCGCGGAGTACGAGGACGCCGCCATGCTCGACGGCTACACCCGTCTACAGGCGTTCTGGCGATTCACCCTCCCCCTGCTCGTACCCGGCATCGCCGCGACGGCGGTCTTCGCGCTCATCTTCTCGTGGAACGAGTTCGTGTTCGCCATCTTCCTCACCTCCAGCGACAGCGTGCGGACAGCGCCACCAGCCATCGCCGGCCTCATCGGTGGCACCACCACGGACTGGGGTCTCGTGGCCGCCGCGTCCGTGGTGTTCGCCCTGCCGGTGCTCGTCTTCGCCTACCTGGTACGCAAGCACCTCGTCGCCGGTGTGACGCTCGGGGCGGTGCGACGCTGATGGCGGGCATCGAGGTGACCGCCCTGCACAAGCGCTACCCGGACGGGACGGTCGCGGTTGATCACGTGGACCTGTCCATCGACGACGGTGAGCTGTTCGTGATGCTCGGCCCGTCGGGTTGCGGCAAGACGACCACCCTGCGGGCCATCGCCGGCCTGGAGCGGCAGACGACGGGCGACATCCGCGTCGGCGACACCCTGGTCAACGACCTGCTGCCCGCCGAGCGCGACATCGCCATGGTGTTCCAGTTCTACGCCCTCTACCCGCATCTGAGGACCCGCGACAACCTGGCGTTCCCACTGCGGGCCGAGGGGCTGCCGAAGGCGGAGGTACGCGAGCGGGTCGCCGAGGCCGCCCGGTTGATGCGGCTCGATTCGCTGCTCGACCGGCGACCACGCCAGTTGTCCGGCGGGGAGCAGCAACGCGTCGCATTGGCTCGCGCCCTGGTGCGACGACCGCGCGCGTTCCTCATGGACGAGCCGCTCACCAATCTGGACGCGGAGCTGCGGGCGGACATGCGTACGGAGATCAAGCACCTGCAGGGGGAACTGGGGACGACGATGGTCTACGTCACCCACGACCAGGTCGAGGCGATGTCGCTCGGGCACCGGATCGCGATCCTCAACAAGGGCCGCGTCGAGCAGATCGGGACGCCGCTGGAGGTCTACAACCGTCCGGCGAGTCTGTTCTGCGCCGCGTTCATCGGCTCCCCGCCGATGAACCTGATCGAGGTGGAGGTGGCCGACGGGAAGCTGCGCAGCCAGGGCGGACTGGTCCTCACGCCACCGCCCGGGCTGCCACGCGACCGTCGCCTGGTCGCCGGCGTCCGGCCGGAGGCGTTGGAGGTCACCGAACCGGGGGCGCAACGTTCCGTCCCGGCCCGGGTGGTCTCGGCGGAGTGGCTGGGCGACGAAATCATCTACGCGATCGACCACAGCGGCCAACGCGACGTACGGGTACGGATGCCACCGACGGTCCGGTTCGCCGCTGACGCGCCGGTCGGGCTGCGGCACACCGGCGGCACCCCGACGGTCTACGACGTGCACACGGAAGAACTGGTGGCCTGATGGGAACCGTGGCAGCGCACGGGCTGTGCAAGTCCTTCGGCAAGGTCCAGGCCCTGGACGGGGTGACGCTGGACGTCCCGGACGGCTCGTTCTTCGTCGTGCTCGGGCCCTCCGGGGCGGGCAAGACGACGACCCTGCGGGCGATCGCCGGCCTTGAGAAGCTCGACGCCGGGTCGGTGCATCTGGACGGCCGGGATGCGACCGGTGACGCCCCGGCCGACCGCGACCTGGCCATGGTCTTCCAGAACTACGCCCTCTACCCGCGACACACGGCGTACGAGAACATCGCGTCGCCGCTGCGGGCGCGCCGCTGTTCGTCGAGTGAGATTGCCGCCGCCGTCGAGCGGATGTCGAGGCTGCTGCACATCGACCGACTGCTGCAACGTCGTCCCGCGCAGTTGTCGGGCGGTGAGATGCAGCGGGTCGCCCTGGCTCGGGCACTGGTCCGTAGCCCGCGCGCGTTTCTCATGGACGAGCCGCTGACAAACCTCGATCTCAAGCTCCGCGTCGAGATGCGCACCGAGCTCACCCGCATCCACCGCAGCCTCGGAGCGACCTTCGTCTACGTGACGAACGACCAGGTGGAGGCGCTGTCCATGGCCGACCAGGTGGCGGTCCTCAAGGAGGGGAAGGTGCAACAGGTCGGCACGCCGACCGAGGTGTACGAGCGTCCCGCCAACCAGTGGGTCGCCGGCTTCGTCGGGAGCCCGCCGATCAGCCTGCTCGCCTGCCACGCGGAGGGAGATCGTCTGGTCGGTGCGCAGGGCTGGACGCTGCCGCGGCCGCGCTGGACCACCGCCGAGGACGGTCGTGCGCTGCTGCTCGGTGTGCGCGCGGAGGACCTGTCCGTCGAGCAGCGTGGGAACGCGTCGTTGTCCGGGCAGCTCTACGGCCTCGAGCCGCTCGGTGACCGAACGGTGGTCGACGTCCAGGTGGGATCGGAGATCCTCAAGGTCAAGGCTCGACCCACCGTCACCGGAACGCCGGGCGAACGGGTGCAGGTCACCGTCGACCTGGACCGTGCGCACCTGTTCGACGCGGACACCGGGCTGTCGCTGTCCGAGGCCGGGCGGTAACCGCCCCGGGCAGCGACGGCACCATGCGCCCGTACCCGGCGATCGGACCCCGGCGGACCGTCACCACTGCGCGCGGCCCGACGGCGCGCAGACCGCCGTGGCCCGGAAAGGCGACCGGTGACGCGCGGCGTCGACCGGCAGACCAGACCACCGCCACATCCGACCCGCTCGGCGACCTCGCCCCCGGCGCGGGCGGGTGACCCGTCCGGCTACCCGCACCGCGCGGTCGTCGAGGCAGCCGGACATCACCAGGAAGATCAGAGGAGGCGGCGCAATGAGTGACCCGATGGACGTCCTGGCTCCCGAACATCGACGGCTCCGGATCGGCGACGTCTGGCGAGACGCCGCGAGTGGAGCCACCTTCGCCGTCGAGGACCCCGCCACCGGCACGACCATCGCCGAGGTGGCGGATGCCGACGTCGTGGACGGGCTCGCGGCTCTGGACGCGGCGAGCGCGGCGATGGGGCGGTGGGCGGCGACTCCGCCGCGGAGACGGTCGGAGTTGTTGACGGCGACGCACCGGGCCCTGACCGAGCGGACCGAGGAGATAGCCCGGTTGATAACGCTCGAGATGGGCAAGCCGCTCGCCGAGGCTCGGGCGGAGGTGGCGTACGGCGCCGAGTTCTTCCGCTGGTTCGCCGAGGAGGCGGTACGCGTCGAAGGGCGCTACAGCACCGCTCCCGGAGGCGGGTACCGCATCCTCACCGTGCCGAAGCCGGTCGGCCCGTGCGTCTTCGTGACGCCCTGGAACTTCCCACTGGCCATGGGCGCCCGCAAGATCGCCCCCGCGTTGGCCGCCGGCTGCACGACGATCACCAAACCAGCAGGTCAGACGCCACTCACCATGCTGCTCCTGGCCCGAATCATGGAGGAGGTGGGCGTTCCCCCGGGCGTCGTCAACGTGGTGACCACCAAGCGTTCCGGTGCCGTGGTCTCCGCACTGCTGGCCGACAGCCGCACCCGAAAGCTGTCGTTCACCGGGTCGACCGAGGTCGGGCGAGTGCTGCTCCGACAGGCTGCGGACAACGTGCTGCGCACCTCCATGGAGCTGGGCGGCAACGCGGCCCTGATCGTGTGTGCCGACGCGGACCTGGATGTCGCGGTCGACGGCGCCATGGTGGCCAAGATGCGCAACATCGGGGAGTCCTGCATCGCGGCCAACCGGATCTACGTCGAGGAACCGGTGCGCGAGGAGTTCACGGCGCGTTTCGCCGAGCGGATGGGCGCGCTCTCGGTGGGTCACGGTCTCGACGACGGCGTGGACGTCGGCGCACTGATCGACGAGGCGTCGGTCGCCACCATCGACGGGCTGGTCGCCGACGCGGTCGATCGCGGCGCCCGGGTCCTGGTCGGTGGCAAGCGTCCGGACGGGCCCGGTCACTTCTACCCGCCCACCGTCCTGGTCGACGTGCCCGAGGACGCGCGGATGCTCAGCGCGGAGATCTTCGGCCCGGTCGCGCCGATCATCTCGTTCACCTCCGACGACGACGTGCTGGCGAAGGCCAACGACACCGAGCACGGCCTGGTCGGATACGTCTTCACCCGCGACCTTGCGCGGGCGCTCCGGTTCGCCGAAGGGCTGGAGACGGGGATGATCGGCATCAACCGTGGTCTGATATCGGACCCGTCAGCTCCGTTCGGCGGCGTGAAGCAGTCCGGGATCGGCAAGGAGGGGTCACACGAGGGCATCCTCGAGTACCTCGACGTCACCTACGCGGCGATCGACCTACCGTGACCGGCCTGCCGCCGTGGACGTACGCCGGGCATCCCCACGCCCTGCGCACGTCCGACCTCGCCGACGCCGTCCCGGTCTCGCAGGTGACCTGGACGTCCGCACAGCACATCACCGCCGACGTTCCGGAGAGGCACCGACATGCTTGAGACCGTCCGCGGACCACGCCAGCTGATAGTGGGCGAAGGGGTCGCACAGAACATCCCACGGGTGGTGGCCGAGACCGGCTCGCGCGTCCTCGTCGTGACCGACCGGGTGCTGCTGGGGCAGCCGGGTGTGGCCGAGATCGTCGCCGCCGTGCGGAAGAAGGTCGAGGTCGTCGAGGTGTTCTCCGACGCGACTCCGGACGTGCCACTGGCCGATGTCGCCCTGGCCGTCGCGGTCGCCGCCGAGGTGGACGCCGACGTGATCCTCGCCGTCGGCGGTGGCACGGTGATCGATCTCGCCAAGGTCGTCGGCGTCATCCGACGCCACGGTGGGACCCCGCGCGACTTCTACGGCGAGTCGAAGGTGCCGGGGCGGACGATTCCGCTCGTCGCGGTCCCGACGACGTCAGGCACCGGCTCCGAACTCACCCCGGTCTCGGTGCTGACCGACCCGGACCGCGAGCTGAAGGTGGGTATCTCCAGCGTCCACATCGTGCCCGACTTCGCCATCGTCGACCCCGAACTCACGTACACCTGCCCGCCGACCGTAACCGCCCACTCCGGCATCGACGCGCTCTGTCACGCCGTGGAGAGCTACACCGCGCGACCCCGGCCGCACGGACCGCGCGACCCGGTGGAGCAGGTGTTCCTCGGCCGCAACCCGATCACCGACCACTACGCCCTCCTGGCGGCGGAACGGATCGCCCGTAGCCTGCCTCGGGCTGTCCGCGACGGCGGCGACACGGACGCGCGCGCCGACATGTCCTACGGGTCCATGCTCGCCGGGCTCGCCTTCTCCCACGCCGGCAACGCGGCCCCGCACGCCCTTCAGTACCCCATCGGCGCGGCCACGCACACGCCGCACGGCCTGGGCGTCGGGCTGCTGCTGCCCTACGCGCTGGACGCGGCCAGGGACGCCATCGCCGACCGATTGGCCATCCTCGCCGGAGTGTGCGGGCTTGACGTGGCCGACGCCTCGGACGCCGAGGCCGCGGATGCGTTCCTCACCTGGCTCGACGGGCTCCTCGCCGACATCGGCATCCCACCCACCTTGGCGGACATCGGCGTGGCCCGCGCCGACCTCCCCCGCTTCGCGGAGATGGCCAGTGGCGTCACCCGCCTGATCCAGAACCACCCGGGCCCGACCGACACCGCCAGCCTGACCGCGATCCTCGAAGCGGCCTGGACCGGGGATCGGACCCGACACGTCCTGAAACAGTGACTCACCCCGGATGCCGGACTGCGGTCAACCCGCCGACCAGGCGACAGTGAGGTTGTTCCGCTTGCCAGCCCAGAAGAAGACGTACGTGGTCTGGTCGGCGGTCGAAGGGCTGTCGATCACCACGCTGTCGCCGGTGTCCCGTCCTCCGGCGGACTGGACGCTGGTCCCACGGATCGGCGTCCAGGTCTGCCCGGTGCCGCCCTGCCAGATCGGGCCGACCGCGTCGAGTTGGGCCACGTGAACTCGGGGTACCGCCGGTCCGACCCGATTTTCCCGGACGGCGACCACCCCGACCGGGTCCACCCACTGGGTGCCGGTCACCACCCCCTGCGGCGTCCATCCGCCGGTGTCGCCGTACAGGTCGAAGGCGAACACCTGGGCACCGTAGGCGGTGTAGGCGGCGACGTGGCTGGTGCGGGTCCTGGGGTCCGGGAGGTCGACCACCCCGAGACCGTGCGGCCAGGCCACCGTCGGCACCGGCCGGCCGTGGTTGGTCCACCGCCAGGCGCTACCGTCCCAGCCGTGCCGCCACAGGTCGCCACGGACGTCCAGCAGGAACGCCTGCGGATGCTCCGGTCCGCCCGGCGAAGGCTGGCGCACCGTCACACCGACGCGTGCGTAGTACGGGTTGACCACCGCACCGGGCGGCGTGCCCCGGTCGTCCCAGTGCCAGTCGCGGCCGGTCCACCAGGTGAGCCACAGTTTCCCGTCCGCACCGGTGACGAAGACGTACGGCCGGCCGGCGAGGCCCTGACCGTCGTGGACGGCGACCGCTCCGACGGCGGCCACGATGTCACCGCCGGGTGGGGTGCCCAGGTCGGTCCACACCCAGTCGACGCCGACCAGCGAACACACCCACAGGTGCCCGTCGGTGCCCCGGACGAAGACGTACGGCCGCTCCGCCTGCCCGTTCAGTGGCTGCCCGACGACCACGCCGATGGGCAACTCGGCGGCGACCCGACCCGACGGCGGGCCCGTCTTCGCCCACTGCCACCGCCCGTCGTACCGGTAGGTCATGAATATCTCGCCGGCGAGGATGCTGAACAGGTACGGCACCCGGGTATCTGCCTGGTCGGTCTGGACGGCGACGGCCCCGACGGCGACCCCGGCAGGGGCGCCCGGGACCGGGTTGCCGAGTTCCAGGATCTGCCAGTCAGTCTGGGCCGCCCGGGCCGGCGCCACCGCGCCGGACAGCGCCAGAGCCGTCAGCAGCACGCCGGTGACACACCCTGCCATCCACCGCGATTCCGAACGCCGAGCCATGACCATCCGACTCCCACCCGCCCCGCGTCAGTCCACTTCGGAACAGCTTGCGTCGACGGTCTCACACGTCTCCCCGGTCAGCCAGACCGGTTGCGCATAGCGACCCGATCGGCCATCATCTAGCGATGATCTCCAACCGGAAGGGCGGACACGCCCTGGCGCGTTGACCGCGCCCACGCGGCACGACGAGGCCGCGACCCTCTCCCCGACCTCCCGCGAACTGTGGCGGCAGGCCGAAGTGATCCGGCAGGAGTGGCTGGGGTACGCCCTCTCCACCGAACCCGCCGACCGACCCACCACGCAACAGTGCCTCACGGCGATCTACGCCCGGGCCGGTCGCCGCGAGCCCCGGTTCGCCTGGGTGGACTCCCCCGCCGCGGCCGTGCCGCTGATCCAGCGGCTGCCCACTCTCGACCAACTCCTCCAGTGGGTCCGCGACCCCGTCCCGGCCGGCCCACCGACTCCGGCCAGCGACGTCGCGACCGTGGCGTCCCGGCTGAGGGCAGCGCTCAGCGACGGCGTCCGGCACACCGACCCTGAACTGTCGCCCGTCCGCCGGGGCAGAGCGCGCGAACCCTGGCCGGACCTGCCGCCGCAGGATGCCCTCGACCGGCAGGTACCACTCGGCGTCGTGCTGCACCGAGGCGTCCGCAACGCCCTGCACCGCAGCCTGGTACCCGGCTTCACGCAACCGGTCCGCGCGGGGCTGCCCGGTGGCGACCGACAGACCCCGGTCTGCTGGTACGGCCAGCAGGACGCATTCTGGGTCGGCTACTACGACACGCTGCACCGGCTCGGGCTGGCCGCGTACCCCGCCGAGGTGAGCGACCAGCTGCGGACCTGGACCGAGCTGGCGCGATCCGGCGGCTGGTGGTGGCCCGGCTCGACCGTCTGCGTCGTGGTGGAGCGGCCGGCAGTGATCCACACCGAACCGGTGCCCGGCTCGTGGTACGACGAGGTCCGGCTCCGGCCGGACGGTGTCGAGTACCGCGACGGCTGGCGACCACCGCCGTGCTGACCGACGGCTGAACACCGCCACGAGGACGGGGCAGGCTTGGCGGGCGGCCGTTGCGGCAGCCAACGACGCCGCAACGCGGGAGGGCCGGGAACACGAGCCGGTCGTCGCCCGCCAAGCCGCTCACGTCCGCCATTGCCGGCATGGCCGGCACACGTCGGCCATCCGCGTGCAGACCGCCAGCCGTCCGGTCCAGGCGCGCTTCGCTGCGGCAGCGTCGAGTCATCCGGCCAGGGCGATGGTGAACGTGCGGAGACGATCGCGGTCGGCGGTGATCTGAACGGTGGTGATGGCCGGGCCCAGGAAGCCGAACTGGATCACCAGCGACAGTTGGCCGAGTGGGGCCATGACCAGAGCCGGGCTTCCATCGACCAGGGCCAGGGCGGTGTGGCGTGCCCGGGGCGTCGCCGCCACGGCGCTCTTCGCCACGGCCAGGGCGCCGTGGAGAGTCAGGGGCTTCCCGGTCCCGGTGACCGTCGCGTCCGCGCGGAGTTCGATCTCGGGGTCCAGCAGGGTCAGCAGCGCCGCGAAGTCCCCCACCCGCGTCGCCGCGAGGTACGCCTCGACCGCCGCACGTCGACGGTCCCGATCCGCCGTCCGCACCTGCCTGCCGCGCACCTTGACACGAGCTCGGCTGGCGAGCTGTCTGACGGCGGTGACGCTGCGCTGCATCGTGTGCGCGATATCGCTGAAGGCCACATCGAACATGTCGTGCAGGACAAACGCGATCCGCTCCGCGGGGGTGAGACGGTCGAGCACCACCAGCATCGCCAGACCGACCGATTCGGCCCACTCGACCTCTTCCTGCGGGATCCGGTTCTCGTCGACCGCTGTCAACCAGTCGGCGGTGTGACCGTCCAGCGGCTGCTCACGCCGGGCCTGCCGGGCCCGCAGCAGGTTGAGGCATACGCGGCTGAGCACGGTCGTCAGCCAGGCCGCCACGTTCTTCACCTCGGACATGTCGGTGCGGTCGTAGCGCAGCCACACTTCCTGGACCGCGTCGTCCGCCTCGGCACTGGAGCCGAGCATCCGACAGGCCTGCGCCCGTAGCCGGGGCCGCTCCGCCTCGAACCGGTCGAGCAGCGAGGCGCCCTGGACCGTCATGTCACGTCTGCTGGCCGGTTCGGGTCGTAGCCGTGTCACATTCCAAACCTACAAGAGGGAGATCGACAGATGTCCTCCACAACTCTGGTCACCGGCGGTACCGGTCTGCTGGGTTCGCAGGTCGTACCGCTGCTTCGGGATGCCGGGCAGACGGTCCGAACCCTCAGCCGTCACCACCGGCAGCCGGTCGAGGGCGTGCAGCACGCGGCCGTCGATCTGTTGGCCACGCACGATGTCGACCACGCTCTCGACCGGGTACGCATCGTGCTCCACCTCGCCGGAGGACCCAAGGGTGACGACGTCAGCACCGGTAACCTGGTCCGGGCCGCCCGGCGGGCGGGCACCGTGGAACACCTGATACTCATCTCGGTCATCGGCGCGGACGCCGTCCCGATCGGCTACTTCGCCCGCAAGGCGCAGGCGGAGCGGATCGTGGCCACCTCCGGCATCTCGCACACGATCCTGCGCGCCGCGCAGTTTCACGACCTGGCGCTGCGAACAGTCCGAGCCATGGCAAGGTTGCCGGTCCTGCTCGCGCCCACCGGAGTCCGCTGGCAGCCGGTCGCCTCCGCCGAAGTGGCATCGCGGCTCGCTGAGTTGACTCTGGGGAACCCAACTGGCCGGGTGACCGACCTGGCCGGACCACACACGTACACCCTGGAGGAACTCCAACGTAGCTATCTGGCCACCGTCGGCAAGCGCCGAATCCGCCTTCCGATCCATGTCCCCGGCAAGCTGGGAAGGGCCTACCGATCCGGCGCCAACCTCGCGGCGGAAGCATCGGCCGGCATCGAAACCTGGGAACAGTTCCTCGCCGCCCGGACCACCCCGAGGTGAATGCTCGCGTCGGAGCAGGTGGCGGCCCGTTGCGGGCCGCCACCTGGCCCGGCGACCCGTACCGCGCCGCTCAGCTCCGGGGACGGCGGGATCGGGCCCGCACCACCAGGGTCAGGCAGACGCTGATCAGTCCGGCGAGGACCGAACCGAGCAGCATGAACCAGAGACCCTCCCGCGCGTCGGCGCCCGGCAGGCCCTTCACGTTCGCCCCGTAGAACGCGGCGATCAGGCCGGGTGCCACGAAAACGGCCGCCAGGATTCCCACGATGGCCTGGAAGGCGCCGTCCCGGTCGGCCCGCTCCTGGGCCAACCGGAACTGCTGGCCCGAGGTGGCGTTGGCGACGAGGTCGAACGACTGCCGGACCGCCCGGCGCTGCGCCTGCGACTGGGACAGGAACCGCTCACACTTCTCCCTGACCAGGTCGCGGACGTCGGCGGGAATGCCAGGCTGGATCTCGATCCGGCGGACCAGGGTACGCATGGCGTCCCGGTTGAGCGCGGTGCCGTGACCGAGCAGGGCGAGATGGCGCTGCAGGCGGTGGAAGTCCGGCCCGACGAACAGGCCGCCGTCGCCGGCCGCCTGCGCCAGGAAGTAGTTTTCCCAGGTCTCCAACTCCAGGTCGACCATGTCGACGGACCACTCGATGTGCCGCACCACCGCGCGCAGGATGCGGGCCATCCGCTCCGCGCCGCCGCCGTCCGACGGCCGACCCTCGAACCGCCGGTCGGGCAGCCCCCACGTCCGGTACTTCGAGCCCTCGCCACCGGTCCGTCCGGTCCAGACGACCACGCACCAGCGCGGCGCCCAGATGATCCGGGCGTGCCGGTGATGGGCCACCGGATCGGCAGCGGCGTCGTCCTGCCGCCAGTTCACCGACGGCACCAGCACGTCGAACCAGGCGGCGCCCTCGCCGGCCAGGGCCGGCGGGACGGGCGGGACCCACTCGGCATGCCAGGGCATCGGGTCGTCGCGCAGCCCGTCGGCGAGCGCGGCCAGTTCGTCCACCGCCCCGGCCGGAAGCAGGTCGGCGAGGAGCAGCCGCAACCCGGCGCTGGCCCCGGCCCCGGACTCGCCGACCTCCAGGTCCCAGCCGTCCGCGCCAGCGGCGACCATCGCGGCCAGGTCGACGCCGTCACTGATCCAGCCGGCCCCGAGCATCTCGTGCTGGAAGGTGTCCGCGTCGGGGATCGTACGGTTGCGTCGTTCGATCTCGGCTCGGGCGCCGGTGACCAGCCTCAGATCCTGGTCGTTTCGGCTGACCCGCAGTTCGCAGCTGGCCGGTGCGCTCATCCGGCGGTGACCTGACCGGCGATCTCGGCCTGCCATTCCGGCGTCGTGAACGTGCTGATCTCCTCGGGCGAGGGCAAGGGCGTCTCCAGCTTCCGCAACTCGTCGGGATCGTCGCCGCGCAGCGTCCGCAGCGCGACCAGCCGGGCATGAGTCCACCGCCGGTAGCTCTCCCGGTTGGCCTCGAACCGGGCGGTCCGCACGGTCTGGTCCCGGTGCTGCCGGTAGAGATGGACCGGGTGCGGCACGTACCACCCCGGCGCGAACGTCGAGATGGCCAGCAGGACGTCCTGGTCCTCCATCTGGGTACCAGCCGGCCACCCACCGGCGGCGAGCAACCAGGTGCGGTCGAACATCACCGCGCCCGGATGGAAGAACAGGTTCTTGTGGTGCCGCCAGATCTCCTCCAGGCGCCCGGGTGGCACCGGACCCGGCTGGTACGGCCGGCGGGTGAAGCGGGTCAGCCGCTTGCCGTCCGGGAAGACGTCGACGCTCTCACCGAAGACGAACCTCACCTCCGGGCGGGTCCGCAACGGCTCGGAGAGCAGCGCGAGCGTGTCCGGGAAGAACTCGTCGTCGGCGTCGAGCGGCGCCACCCAGCGCCCGGTCGAGCGCAGCAGGGCCCGGTTCCGCGCCGCGCTGACGCCGAGTCGGTCCCCGTTGGCGGCAACCCGGATCCGGCCGTCGCCGGCCGCCGCCGGGAAGTCCACCTCGACCGGCCGCTCGAGGGTGCCGTCGATCTGGATCAGCCACTCCCAGTCCGGGCCGCCGTCCTGCCGGAGCAGGGACTCGTGGGCCTGGGCGAGCAGGTCAACGTGAGCCGGCAGAACAGGCGTGATGACGCTGATCATTCCTTGATCCTAGGTGCGGTGTCCACGAACGGTCCGGCCCACGTGAGCGCCGCTGATCTTGTGCGAGGTAGATTGACGCGGCTGGTCACGGCGCGTCAACCGGATCTGCGCCGTCGCATTCGTCGTGCTCGGACTACGACTGGCCGCCGGCTGACCCCTGCGGCGTGGCCTCACCGCTCCTTGCGATGGTCGAGCCGGACGGCGCGCAGCACGACGTCGTTGACGTGGTGGGTGCTGATCGCTCCCGGCGGACGCGGCCGGCTCTCGTTCACGGCGACGCGCCAGTCGCCCGAGGCCGTGAGCGCGGCGGCGATCTCGTCGATGCCGACGTACGCCTGCGGGTCGTACATGCGGGTCTGCTCGGCGGGGTCCGCCGGCTGCTCGAGCCAGGTCAGATCGTGACCGACGACGAGCAGCGTCCCACCGACCGCCACGGCGTCGAGCAGGTTGCGCAGTCCACGCTGCTCGGGGGTGCGCTGGAACGAACCGTACTGCAGGGAGACCAGGTCGTAGGTCTCGTCCGCGAAGGCGGCCCGGTCGTTGGCGTCGCGGTGCAGCGTACGCACGTCGAGCCCGCGACGCTCCGCTTCGGCCCGGATGCGGTCCAGTGCCCTGCCGGAGACGTCGGAGGCGGTCACCTGCCAGCCTCGTTCGGCCAGCCAGATCGCGTCGGCACCCTCACCGGCGCCGACGTCGAGCGCCCGGCCGGGGGGCAGGTCCGTCGCCTCCGCCACGAGCGTGCCGTTCGGGTTGGCGCTCCACATGCGTTCCTGATCCCCGTACCGGCTGTCCCACTCGATCTCGACGCCGGAGGGGCGGAGGCCCGCCGTGGTGTCCTCGGCAGCGAGGCTGAAGGCGATCTGGGCACCGACCCAGCTGCCGTTCGCGGCGGCCGGCAGGACCTGGGCGCTCGGGTCCGTCAGGTTCCCGGCGGCGAACACGCCCGGCACGCTGGTACGTCCGGTGGAGTCGACCGCGACGAGGTCACCGAGTCCGCTGGGGTGAGCCGTGATGTCGATGCCCAGCCCGGCAAGCATCTCGACCCGGGGGCGGAACCGGGCACCGGCTAGGACCGCGTCGGCTGGCAGGCTGCGGCCGTCGGCAAGCTCGACGACGAGTGACCCGTCCGGGTCGGCGTCGGCCACCCGGCGCACCGCGCCCTCGACCACCGCAACCCCGGAGGCGACGAGGGTCCGCACCACGGCCGGGTCGATCCCCGTCGCGTCATGCAGCACCACGGTCAACCGGTCGGTCAGGTGCCGCATCAGCTGGGTCGGGTGCAGTCCCATCGGCGTCGTGACGATCTGCACGACCCGCAGGTCGCGGACCTCCCAGCCATGGCAGAACGGACAGTTGATCACCTGGCGGCCCCAACGCTCGGCGAGGCACTCGATGTCGGGAAGCTCGTCGGCGATGCCGGTCGCGGCCAGTATCCGGCGGGCGACGAGACCGTGGCCGCCCGAGAGGGCGAGGTGGAACCCGTCGTCCTCCTTGCGCACCGCCAGGACACGGCCGGTGAGGACGTTGCCACCATAGCTACGGACCTCTTCGCGCCCGATGGCCCGCATCGCCTCGGGCGGGGTGCCCTCGCGTCCGAGGTAGCCGTGCATGTGCGCGGCCGGCGCGTTCCGCGGGGTGGCGTCGTCGACGACGATGACCGAGCGTCGCTGACGGGCGAGTTGCAGCGCAGCCGCCAGACCGGCCGCCGAGCCGCCGATGACGGCAACGTCGCACCGGCGGACGACGCGCTGGTGGGGTGGGTGGTCGGAGGCTTCGTGAGCGTGGTTCGTCATGCGTCAAGCGTAGGAACACCTGGCGAAGACTGAAAGACGGTTTGCGGAATTCGCAAGGCGTGGCATGCTGGGGGTATGACCGACCGCAGTGACGTGGAGCATCTGGCGCGCACCCGGCTGCGAAGCATCCGCACCACGCTCGGCTACTCCCTCGACGAACTCGCCGAACGCACCAACCTCAGCCCGTCGACGATCAGCCGGGTCGAAACGGGCAAGCGCACACTCAGCCTCGACGTGCTGGTGCCGCTGGCCAACGCGCTACAGATCAGCCTCGACGTCCTGTTCGAGGCGACCAGCGACGAGGACGTGGTGATCCGTCCCGTGCAGCACCGTTCGGGTTCGCGCACCACCTGGCCGCTGAGCCGCGTCGACGGGCGCACCATGGCGATGAAGGTCCGGTTGGAGCCCGAGGCGACGATGCCGGCCCAGCGGGTCCATCCGGGGTACGACTGGTTCCTGGTCCTCGACGGCAGGGTGCTGCTGTGGCTCGGCGAGCGGCGGATCGAGGTCGGAAAGGGCGAAGCGGCCGAGTTCTCGACGATGACGCCCCACTCGATGACAGCGCTCGACGAGCCGGCCGAGCTGATCGTGATCTTCGACCGCGAGGGCCAGCGCGCACATCTGCACCAGTGAGCGCGAACCGGGCAGGGGGGTGCCTCGCGTCAGCTAAGCCCCAGATTGTGCTGTTCGAGGGCGGCCTCGATGATGTCCAGTGCCTTCGGCCCCACGCCGTGCAACCTGGCGAGCTCCGCACGGGGCGCACCGGCGAGCTGGCGTAGGGCCGTGTAGCCGGCGGCGTTCAGCGCCCGCGTCGCGGGTGCGCCGATCTTCGGCAGGGCGTCAAGGGACGATTCCACCGCTCGATGCTAGACCGCCGATCCCACTCGGGATCGACCCGTCGCGGCAATCCGGACACGGTTCTGCGGCAGCCGTGCGCCCCGAACCGGAACCCCGCATCGACGACCATGGCGAAGGTGCCGGTCGGAACGCCAACCTGGCCGGCGTCGCCCAGGCCGGAATGCGGTCGATTCCGGGCCTCACGCCAGGTGCTGGGTGTCGTTGAGTTGGACGATCCAGCGGTTGTGAAAGTAATCGTCCTCGCGCAGGTGGGTGATGCCGCCAGCAGAGAAGCGGATGCCCACCAGACCCGCCGCGCCGATGGGCATGCCGATCCAGGCCGCGAGCAGGAACGTGGCCGTTCCCCCGTGGGTCACCACAACCTGATGCTCCACCTTCGACCGTAGGATCCCCTCCAGCGCGGCGTAGGCCCGTACGGCCAGCTCCCATTTCGTCTCCGCGCCGGATATGCCCTCGTCATGACGCATCCGCTCACCGGTGGCGGGCGGCGGCACGAACCGTCCGTCCAGCCACGCCTGCGGGCGTCCTCCGGCTTCACCGTACGATTTCTCACGGAGGTCGGCGTCCAGCACCACGCTCGATCCGAGCCGTTCACCGATCGTCTCCGCTGTCCGCCGGGCACGTAGCAAGTCGGACGAGAACACCTCGACGCCGGCAGCAGACGACAACCGGTCGGCGGGCACCTGCGCGATCAGGTCAGCGTGCGCGCGGCCCCGGGCAGTCAGGTCAGAGTCGAACCACCCACCGACCAGTCCATCGACGTGGTGTGTCGCCTCTGGGTGCGTCACGACGTACAGGTCCCTCACTCGGCCTCCTGCTCGGCATCAGGGGATTTCTGCCCCATCCCGACGTCCGGCGCTATTCAGAATCCCACCCCTCCGGTAGCCGCCGACCGGTCCCCCGCGACTGCGCCGGCCGGATGAACCGCCAACTGTGCCCTTGCACCGCTGTCGTCAGATGGGTGGTGTGGCTGACGACATCGAACAACGGCTGGCTTCGGCCGCCGAAGCACTCTGTGAGTACGAGATGACCACCCGGCGTAGTGCGGAGCTGCGCCGGCGCATGGAGGAGGTGACCGCGCAGCTCGCCGCGTTGCGCGCACGGCACGCCCGCGAGCGGGAGGACGTCGAGCGGTTGGAGGGTCTGTCCCTGACCCGGGTGCTGGTCTCGTTGCGCGGTGCCCGTGGCGACACGCTGGCGCGTGAACGTGCGGAAGCCGAGGCCGCACGCTATCGGGTGGCTGAGGCCGAGGGCCGGCTTGAGGCGATACGGCGGGAGCACAGCGCGGCGGAGGCGCGGCTGCGTCAGCTCGCCGGGGCGCCGAACACCTATGCCGCCGTACTCGACGACAAGGAGCGACACCTGGCCGACTCCGGGGATCCGCGCCGTGCCCCACTGTTGGAACTGGCTGCCGAGCGGGGCCGGCTCACCAGTGAGACGCAGGAGGTGACCGAGGCCATGCAGGCCGCGCACACCGCTTCGCGCGCCCTGTCCCGGGTACGGGACAAGCTCGGTAACGCGTCCGGATGGTCGACCTACGACACGTTCTTCGGCGGCGGTGCGATCAGCAGCGCGATCAAACACTCCCGGCTGGATGAGGCGGCACAGGCCGCAGCCCATGCCGATCGTTGCCTCGCCGTGCTGCGCACCGAACTCGCCGACGTCCCAGGGGTGACGCTGACGGCTCCGCAGCTGGCAGTAGACGGCCTGACCCGGTTCGTCGACGTCTGGTTCGACAACATCTTCACCGACCTCGCGGTACGAGATCGGATCAAGCAGGCCGAGCAGAACGTCGCCCGGTCCATGCAACTGGTGCGCGACGTGCAAGCCCGGCTGGAGCAACGGGCAACCCAGGTACGCGCCAGACTCGCCACGATCGACACCGAACGCCGCAATCTTCTCACCCGACAGTAGGCGGCTCGGCGCACCCGACGGCTTTCCTGACCGGCAGCTACCTTCGGCGCCGGTCAGCGCGAGGCGGTCGATTGAGACCCGTACCGTTCGGCCGCGCGCGCCTTGGCCTTGGCCGCCTCCACCTCGCGGTCCCGTGGAGGCGCCTTCGTGACCAAGCTGTCCATTAGTGTCCGGGTGGCCGCCGTGACGGCGCGGACCGCCTCACCGAACGCCTCCTCGTTGGCCGCTGAGGGCCGGGTCGTGCCGCTGACCTTGCGCACGTACTGGAGGGCGGCGGCTTCGATCTCATCGTCGGTCACCGGCGGTTCGAAGTTGTGAAGCACGCGTATGTTTCTGCACATGCCCCTACCATGCCACGCAGCTCCACCTGGCTGGCCTCGTCGCTCGGCCCGCCGATGACCACTGTCGGCCGCGGTCTGGTGTCGGACCCGGGCACGACGTGGGTACGCGAGGGAGGCTCCCCATCGCGGTTCGCTAGCGTGTCGCCGTGAACGACACAGCACGGCTGATCAGTAGGAGTTGCACGACTGGATGGGGCGATTGGATCCATGGTGAGCTGTGGTTGCTGCCACGTCATCTGGTGCGACGCCGGCTGACCCTTCGTGAGTCACGAGCCAACAAGAACGGCCGTACCGTCCCCGTTCCGCTGCCCGAGGTGCCGGCGTCGTCCTTGGCTCTGCGAGACATCACGTCCGCGCACCGGACCAACAAGGTGATCCCACTCGATGAGGTAGCTGAGGCCCGGCTTCACCGCGGGATCCTGACGGATCGGCTGGCGCTGAAGATGGGTGACGGCAGCCGCCACAAGTTGCTGTGGCTGAAGGTTGATCCGGCACACGAGATCCTCGACACCACACTGGGGCACCTTCTAGGTGCCCGCTTCACGCGAGATTGAGCCGAAGCGCGGGCCCCTGAACCGCCCCGGATCTTGTATAGACTCCACAGAACCCGGGGCGCTTCAGATCTCCTGCTGCGCTAGACGACACCCCGCTGGTCCAGCCACTTGAGGATAATTTGGTTCGTTTCTTCCGGCTTTTCCTGCTGGATCCAATGACCGCAGTCCAGACTGACCACGTCCACATTCGGCACGAATTGTGGCAGTCTTTCAGACCTCGCGACCGGGTCGCGGTCGCCGTAGATCATGAGGGTGGGCTGCCGGATGATGGGGTCCACGTCCGCCAGCAACCGCCAGTTGCGGTCCAGGTTGCGGTACCAGTTGATTCCGCCCGTGAACCCTGTTGACTCGAAGGCGGCGACGAAGACGGCCAGTTCGCTGTCGCTCATGATGGGTTCACCGAGTGGGGTTTCCATTCTGGCGAGGTTGATCAATGCGTTGCCCGGCTGCGGCCCCGCGGGGGGCACGTCCTTCCGGTACAGGTTCCGCAGGAACTGGAACGTGTTCTCCTCGAACACGGCGTCCGCGACGCCCGGCTGCCGGTTGAAGTGGACGAAATAGAAGTCGCTACCGAGCACATCCTCCATGACCTCGATCCAGGGTCTGTCGCCGCGCTCTAGGTACGGCAGGCTCAGGTTGATCACCTTGTCGACCCGATGCGGATGCAACAGGGTCAGGCCCCAGACGACGGCCGCGCCCCAGTCATGGCCGACGAAGGTGGCATCGTCGTATCCGTAGTAATCGAGCAGTGCGACGAGGTCGCCCGACAGGTGTGCGATGTCGTAGTCGGTCACCTCGGTCGGGCGGGACGAGCCGCCGTAACCCCGCTGGTTCGGAACGATGACGTGAAAGCCCGCAGCCGCGAGGGCGGGCATCTGATGGCGCCAGGAGAAGGCGTGCTCCGGCCAGCCGTGACACAGCACGACGGGGTTCCCCGCGTTCTGCCGACCGGCTTCGAACACCTCCAGTTCCACACCGTTGACCGAAACACGGGTGGGCTCGGGAAAGTCGGTTGTCATGCCGGCATCCTGCCCACCGAAACCGGTCACCTCCTGACCGGTTTTTCCTGCCAGAGTTGTCCGAGTGCGCGCCGACCGCTTGATGGCCATCCTCCTGCTGCTGCAACATCGCGAGCAGGTGACCGCAGCGGAGGTCGCCCGGGAGTTGGAGATCTCCGAGCGCACCGCCCGCCGCGACCTCGACGCCCTGGGCATGGCCGGCGTCCCGGTGTACTCCATCCAGGGCCGAGGTGGCGGCTGGCGCCTCGTGGGCGGCGCCCGTACCGACCTGTCCGGGTTGACCGCGAGGGAGGCCCGCGCCCTGTTCCTGGTCGCCGGCCCGGCCTCGGCGGCGACGCCGGCCGTGAAAGCGGCGCTGCGCAAGCTCGTCCGGGCCCTACCGGAACCCTTCCGGGTACAGGCCGAGGCGGCAGCCTCGTCGCTCGTCCTGGACCCGCGACGATGGGGAGCGAGCCGGATCGAGCCCCGACCACCCCGCTTCCTCGACGCGCTCCAGGACGCGGTGATCCGCGGCGTCCAGGTCCGGCTCGGCTACGTCGACCGCGAAGGCACCGAAACCGAGCGCACCGTGCACCCGCTGGGCATCGTCGCCAAGGGCCCGTCGTGGTACCTCGTCGCCGACACCGAGGCCGGTCGGCGGACCTTCCGGATCGACCGCGTGTCGTCCGCCGACCCGACCTGTGACCCCGTGCGCCGGCCGGAGGACTTCGACCTCGCCGCAAGCTGGCGCGCGATCGCCGACGACGTCGACCGAAAACGAACACCTCTCGAAGCCCGGGCGGTGTGCGCGCCCGAGGCGATAGGCATACTCCGGATGGGATTCGGCGGTCGGCTCGAAGTCGGGGGCGCCACGACCGACGGCCGCATCGAGGTCGTGATCCGCGGCAACGACGAACACACACTCGCTGGCGAGCTTGCCGGGCTCGTCGAATGGATCGAAGTCACCAGCCCTCCGGCTGTGCGAGGCCACCTGGCCTCGATCGGCAACGCACTCGTCGAGCGATACAGCTGAGACCGGCAGCGCCGCCGTACGGCAGGACGCCGACCCGGGTTGACTCGATCGCCATGCCGACCATGAGGGCGGCGACGACGCCCGCCACCCCCACCGAAACGGTGAGAGTACGGCGCCCTGGGCGGCGCACCGCAGCGTACGGCTGCAACAGAAGAGCATGCGTCCGCCGCCCGGCATGAACGGCTGTAGCCTGCCAGGGATTCCTTCTCAGAGCTCATCCAGAAGCAGAGCGCCCTGTGGTGAGTAGAAGTAGGTGCGCATGTGCCGCGCCCAGTCTTCGATCTTCGGATCCTCCGCGTGCAACAACCATTCGGAGAGCTGCGCGTGCTCGTCGGTGTACCCGTTCTCCGAGAGCCACCGAAGCGTCTCGTGCCGCCCGGCTCCGAAGATGGCCTGGGCGTCGAAGCCGGTGCCCAGGTCCATATCACCGGTGCGGAACTTCGCGGCGTACAGACGGCACGAATCGGCGGGGTCACCGATCAGGAACAGCAGGAAGGCAGCTACGTAGATCTGCTCGTACTCGTCACTCTCGCCACCGTCCGGACCCTCGCGCCAGTCCCTCTCGAGGTCGAAGAGCTCCCGTAGCATCCCGTGGTGGGGACGCGGGTCACCGACGTCCACCATCCGGAGTGCTTCCCGGCGCGAAGCCGGACTCGACAGGTCCACCGACATGGGCACGCGTGCACAGTAGACGAGAACTCCTCGTCCACGTGGGCCGTCCGGAAACAGGATCGCACTGGGCTGCCGACCGCGACGGCGCAGAGCGGACGGTGTCAGATCCGCGCACTACGCGTTCGTGGAGCCGGTCTTGCGGACCAGCATGTACCCGTACGCGGGCTCTGGCTCTTCGGGCGGGGTGCTGCCCTGGAAGACCAGGGCGAACCCGGCCGCGGTGAACCGGTCCGCCATCTCGCGGGCCGAGAGCCAGTACCGATCGAAGTCGACGCCGAGGCTGCCGACGCGGCTACCGGGACCGTTACGATGCCCGGTGCCGTCGCCGTGCTTGAACGCCGCCACGAGGTAGCCGCCCGGCCGCACGACCCGAGCCAACTCGGCGAACGCCCGTACCCGGGCGTCCGGCGCCAGGAAGATCAACGAGTACCAGCACACCACCCCGGCCAGCGACGCGTCCCCGAACGGCAATTCCCGCAGATCGGCGACCTCGTACTCGAAACCCGGATGCTCCCGCCGCGCCACCTCCACCATGCCTGGCGACAGATCCACCCCGCACGGCGACAGGCCCCGGCCCGCGAGGTACGGAAGGAGTCTCCCGGTGCCGCAGCCCACGTCCGCGACCTCCACACCCACGGTCAAGGTCAGCTCGGCGAACAGGTCGAGCATCGTCCGCTCGACCGGCATGCTCTCCAGCGCCCCGACCAGGTTCTCCGCATACCACTGCGACAGCACGTCGTGCGCGTCCCGCAGTTCCTCCGTACTGGCGTCCATCCCCCGCTGATCCTCCCCGTCCTCAGCGTCAAGCGACACAGAACTCGTTGCCCTCCGGGTCGTGCATGACGACGTGTCCGAGGTCGTCGCCGTACCACTGCTCACTGACCACCGTCGCGCCGGCGGCAACCAGCTCGGGCACTTTCTGCTGGATCAGTCGGGTGCGCTCGGCCATGTCCCAGGGGCCTGGACCGGCCACCCGGATATCGATGTGCATGCGGTTCTTGGCAGACTTGCCCTCGGGTACCTTGAGGAAGCCGATGGCAGGGCCCTGGCCATCCGGGTCGACGATCGAGGCGTTGCCGGGCTCGTCGAAACCGGGTTCCTTGACATAGCCGAGGGCCAGCGCCCAGAAGACGGCGATCCGCTGGGGATCGTCGGCGTCGCAGCCCAAGGTCCAGAAAGTCGCCACGGCGTCAACGTACGCGAGCTATGACACGCTGTCATCGCCTACCACCGAGCGTCCATCTGCACGGCTCGCTGGCAAACGATGGCCTGCGGACTGGAGCGGTTCCAGCTCGACTGAACTTGCCGCACTCTAGCGTCGGGCAACGCACTCAACTCGATGAGCCATGAGCGAGCGTGCATCTCGGCGAGGGCTGCTCGCCGGCCTCGACGTGCACACCAGAGGTTGGGCCTGACCGCCACGATGGCCCCGCTGACCGCGTCGGGCACATTCCGTTCCATCCGGCCACCACCACCTCCTCAGCGAGAGTCGGTCCCGTCCGGGGGCGATCGCCTTGCCCGACCGCGGCCGGGACGGGCAGGCTTGGCAGATGCGTCCGGGGATGGCAAGCCGTCGTCTGCCGGCGCTTCAGCGTATGGTGACGCACCCGGCGGTCTGGCCGGTGCCGGTGATGGCGCTGCTCGTGCTCGTGGCCATGCCGTTCAACGACGCGTTCTACGGCTTCTTCGTCAACTACGACGCGCAGGGTGAGGCGCAGCAGCACGAGCTGCTGCACACCACGCGCATCTTCCGGTACACCTCCGGCGTCCTTTGCGGGCAGGTGTTGGCGTTGCTGGCCGGCGCCGCCCTCGCCGGTCGGAACGCACAGGCGAGGGCGCTGGCGGTGGCCGTACCGCTCTCGGTGCTCCTGGCCGGGGTGGCCGTCGCGGCCGCGTAGCCCGCTCGCCCGGGCTCGCGAGGGCGTCTCCTTCACGACCTCGGCACTCGACGACCCGATCCTGGTGCGGGTCCTCCTGTGCGAGGTGGCCGCCTACCCGCTCTACGCCGCTGCCGGCGTCGGCCTCGGCGCGCTGCTCGGGGGGCGCCTGCGGCGACCCGCGACGCGCTGGCCGCTCATGCTCCTGCTCCTGTTCGGCTGGTTCGTCACCACCATGACGGGACTCCTACAGGACGACCAGTTCGCGGGGCCGGACGCGCTGCTGTGGACCGTCCCACCGATCGCGGCCGGCACGGCGATCGCACTGGCCGGCCTGTCGACGGATGTCTGGGCCGTACCGCCCGTGACGGTGGGCGACTGGGGACGCGGCGCCAGTACTGCCCTGCTGGTGAGCGCCGCCGCGTACGCCCTGGGGTTGAACCTGCTCGCCTGCTGGACCCGTCGCCGGGTGCTCACGCGAACCGACCGGTTCGAACCCGACGGCAACCGGAGCACCCTGGCGTGAGGGCCGCGTCCCGGGGACCGACGCTCGGTACAGGACCCGGCGGACCGGATCTCGTTGCCGGGTCCACACTCTCCGACGAGGCACCGCGTATCGCCTCCTGCTCTTGACCTTGGTGTTCTTGGCTGTCACGCGGTGCCTACGCCGCCGCCATCCGGTGAGCGAGCGGCCGTAGGCAGGAATTGGCATCGACGCCGAGAGGCACCGTCTCTTGCTCAACCCGGCCGGCCGTCTCGAGATCCGTGGCCCGATGGGCGACGCCGGTCTCACCGGCCGCAAGGTCATCGTTGACACGTACGGTGGCTACGCGCGCCACGGTGGCGGAGCGTTCTCCGGCAAGGATCCGCCGGCCGGAAACTGGCCGCGTCGATGGGGATGTGCGGGGTGACGCTCGTGCACGGTCCTCGTCCGTCGGGTGCTCCGGTGGTAGGCCTTGTTCGCGATGCGCCAACTGTGATCCACGTAGATCAGTAGGAAGACGTCGGTGAAGACGTCCGCGCCGACGCCTGCCGGTGAAGTGTTCCAGCACCACGCCCGGATCACACTGATGGAGAGCGACCGGGCGCTGAACGCCGTCCGGGACATCCGTGACGGAACGCTCCGCCGGCCGCTGGCCATCGGCGCGACTCCCGCACTGGCGGCCGGGATCGTGCCCAAAGCGATCCGCCGCCTGCTCGACGAGGCCGGCCCCCTCCGGTGGAGCCTGTCACCCGGACTGAGCGCACAACTGCACGACCAGGTGATCGCTGGCGACCTTGACGTCGCCGTCATCACCGACGCGCCACCCGGTCTACCCAACGATCCGCGTGTCGAACGACGCTTCCTGGGGCTGGACGAAATGGTGGTCGTGCTGCCCGTCGACCATCCGCAGGCCGGGCGCGGTCCGGTCCACATCCGAACCCTTGCCGGCCAGGCCTGGGTCGAGGACAACGACGGCTCGGCCGCGCTGCTGCGCCAGCACGCCGCCCGCGCCGGAGTCGCCACCCGTATCGACCTGACCGCAGCCGACCTACCCGGCAAGATAGCCCTGGTCGCCACCGGCCACGCTATCGCCCTGATACCCGGGATACTGACGTGCGCGCTGCGAACCGACGTCACTACGGTGACACTCGTCGATCCCCCAACCCGTGGCATCTACATGATCACACCACGTCGCGACCCACACCCATCCGCGACGGCGCTGGGCGACCAACTCGTGGTGGCATTCGGCCCGCGCCGACCCGCCCCACTCGCGTCCCCGGCCGAGCCGGCAGGCACCGTTCTCGCTGCTGACGGCGGTCACCCGCACGCCGTCGGAGACGCATCCCGATGGGATGACCCGGTCTGACGGACATCCCGGCTATGGGTATGGCCGGGTGGCGGTGCTCGCGGCGGGCGCCTGGTCGAACTCGTCGCGGTTTCGGGCGATGTCGCTCTGATGGTCTCGGACCCAGCCCACGAGTCCGTCCACCGCTTCACACAGTGAACGGCCGAGTGGCGTCAGGGCATACTCCACCCTCGGGGGCACGTGCGGGTACGCGGTCCTGGTCACCAACCCGTCGCGGGTGAGCCCGCGCAGCGTCTGGCTGAGCATCCGTTGCGAGATGCCGGCGACCTGATCGTGCAGCGCGGTGAAGCGCAGCGGGCCGGGCGCCAGGACCGTGAGGGTCAGCAGCGTCCACTTGTCGCCGACCCGCGCCAGTACGTCACGGACGAGCTCGATCGTCCGCACGCAGTCCGGCGCGACCCCGCGCTGTGCGAGTTCGGCGCCGAGGGAGCTTGTCATGGCTCGTTGTTCCTCGTCCGTCAGTAACTGACTTCAAAGTGCGTATCGGAAAGCCGGACTAAAACCGGTGGACGCACGTTTCTTCTGATCGTAACTGGGTGTGCGGCCACCCTCTCTGTGGCCGTGACAGCGGAAGGAACGGCATGGTCCGACACGACACGTTCACGATCTCGCGGCACCTCGACGCGTCGCCGGACGAGGTCTTCACGGCCTTCGCCGACACCACGGTCAGGCGGCGGTGGTTCCGGCTCCCCGGCCACGCAGCCTCGTACGAGCACGACTTCCGCGTGGGCGGAGGCGAGACGGCCCGCAGTACCTACACCGGGCTGGACACCGCGCCGGAACGGCTGGAGTACCGGTCGCGATACATCGACATCGCCCGTATCCACCGGATCGTCTACGGCTACGAGGCCATCGTCGACGACGAACTGCGTTGGACCTCGCTGGTCACCGTCCAACTCGACGCCGAGACGGACGGAACCCGCCTGCACTGGACCGAACAGGCGGCCTTTGTCGCGTACACGGGGGACGGTAGTACGGACCTGGCGCACCTGCGCGGCGCAAGCGTGCTGCGACTGAACGGCCTCGACGCGGTCCTGCGACCCGGACCTCCGCGTCGGCCGGCGGTGGACATGCGTACTGGATCTCGTGATTGATCGTGCAGCACAACGTTCTCGGGCACGCCTCGTCGGTCGGACCAGTGACGGCCGTGCTCCGGGTCAGGCCGGGGGCGACTCGGCGATCCGCCGGGACGGGTGCTCACCGGCGAGCCCCGAGCACGGCGTGGGTGACCACGCCGACGACGGCGATGGTCGCGGCGCAGGCAGCGGCCGAGGTGGTGGCGGCCGGCTGCAGCATCCAGGTCAGGATCTCCTGGTACAGGTGCCCGCTCGCCGGCCCGGACAGGATCACCACGAGCGTCCACCCGACCGGGAGAAGCCAGGCCCACTGCGCACCCCAGACCGCTCCGACGGCGAGGAGTCCACCGAGCCCGGCGGTGTTCCGGATCATCAGCGCCGCCGTCGCCAGCGGTGCGCCGGTCAGCGCCGGCGCCGCGGCGATGAGCGTCGCGCTGGCCATCACCGCCAGGATGTGCGCGGCGCGGCGCGGCGGCCACGGCAGGGACGCCGTCCGCTCCAACGCGGGATCGGCGCCGGCGAGCCCGGGCCCGAACGCGACGGTGGCGACGAGCGTCGACAACAACGCGACCGCGAGCCTGAGGCGCGACTCCTCGGCCGTCTGGCCCAGCCCCCACAACACGAGTACGCCGGCCGCCGCCGCCCCGGCGGCGGCCGGGACACCCCGGCACCGCAGGTACAACGTGAGCCACCTCATGAGTGGTCACCGACCAGCAGGTCGAGCAGGTTCACCTCGGTGCAGGCCAGCGCCGCCCTGCGTAGCGCGGCGACGCGGTCCCGCTGCTCGGCCGCCGGGAACGCGCGAAGGACCTGCCACGTCTGACGCGCCGCCTCGCCGTCCGGGCCGTCCGGTGGCGCACTGTCGGCCAGCCAGGCGGCCGCGGCCAGCCGGGCGACGCGGTTCGCCCGGGCCACGTCGGGATTTCCGATGGTGTACGCACACGGCCGGGTACCCGCTCCGTCCAGGAGACGCCACCGCAACTCGTCGGGGCTTGCCTTCGCACCACCCCAGGGCGCGAGCTCGAGTTCCACGAGCAGCACATTCCTCGGTCGTGGTGTCGGCTGGGTCTCGTACCAGGATTCGGGTGTTTCGTGGACCGAGGTCGGTGCCTGCGGGAGCTTCGCCGACATCGTCGCGAGCGCCTGCCGCGCCGGATCGCGCAGCTCCGCCAGCGCGCTGGCGTGGACCCGGGTGACACACACCTCGGGCCCCGGTCCGACGCTGCAGACCAGCGCGGCGGCCGCCGCATCGGGTACCGGCAGCCGCTGCCGGCCGTCGGGAAGTATCGCCAGGGCCACCACGGCCGCCACCACGGCGGGCAGGGCCGCCGCCATCCGGGCGGTCCGGGTGGCGCAGAGGAAACTGGCGAGCGCGCTCACCGCCAGTCCGACCAGCCAGACAGTGTGGGCGACGCTGACTCTGCCCAGCACCGTCACGAAGTCGCCCCAGAACCCGAACGGTGACGGAGTCAGCAGATGAACGATCTTCGGCACGTGGGCGTACCCCCGGTCGGTGATAGCGACGAGCGCCACGGTGGCACCGACGACGGCGGTGGCGGGTGGGGTCAGGCGGAACGGGGCGAGCGCCCCGACGGTCATGCCCAGCCAGACGCCGGACACCATCCAGAGCACACCGACCCCGGCTATCACGATGGACTGCCCCGGCAGGTAGCTCGCGTACGCCGCGACCTGGACCGCGCCGCCGACGTACATCAGCACGTAGCCGGCGGCCCCGGCGAGCGCCATCGCCGTGGCTGCCGGTAGCACCCGCTGCCACCGCGGACGGGCGGTCGCCGCGACCAGTTCCTCGGTGCGGCAGCGGCGGTCGCGGCCGGCCTGCCATGCGCCCAGGCCGAGTGCCATGGGCCAGAGGATGAACAGGTACTCCCGCTGCCAGAGCGCCAGCAGCATCCAGCGGCCTCCCCAACCGTCCAGGGCGACATAGAGCAGGGCGGTGCCGACCAGCGCGGCGCCCAGGGCCGTCCACGGCGCCACCGACCGATGGATCTCGATACGCAGGATCCGGCCGGTCATGCGGTGCGCTCCCCCGCCGCGCGGTGCCGGCGCAGCAGCTCGGTGTACCCGCGTTCGGCCGAACTGTCGCCCACCCCTTCGCGGCCCAGTTCCACCAGATCCGCCGGACCACCATCGAACACCAGCCGACCGGCATCCATCAGCACCACGTTCGTGCAGGCAGCGACCACGTCCTCCACCAGGTGGGTGGAGACGACGACACAGGTGTGCTCGCCCAGCTCGCGCAGCAGCGAGCGGAAGGCCATCCGCTGCTCGGGATCGAGACCGACCGTGGGCTCGTCCAGCAGCAGGATCTCCGGATCGTTGACGATCGCCTGCGCGATGCCGGCGCGCCTTACCATCCCACCGGACAGCGTCTTCATGCGTGAGTCGCCACGCTCGGCCAGGCCCACGCGTTCCAACGCACGCTGGACCGCGTCCGGGATGTCGTGCGCCGGCACCTCCTTCAGCCAGGCGAGGTATTCGACGAACTCCCGCACGGTGAACCGGCCGTAGAAGCCGAATTCCTGCGGAAGGTAGCCGATCGACCGGCGCAACGTCCGCAGGTCGGGTCGTGCGTGCACGGGGTGACCGAGTAGTTCGAGCACGCCGCCGGCCGGGCGCGACACGGTCGCGAGTGCCCGCATCAGCGTCGTCTTACCGGCACCGTTGGGCCCGAGCAGCCCGTGCACGCCGTTGCCCATCGACAGGTCGAGGCCGTCGACGGCAAGGCGCCTGCCCGCTCGCACCCGAAGCTCCACCGCCCGGATCGCCCACGCGTACGTCGTCGGCGCCAGGAGGGCGGCACTGATCCCTTTCCTCATTCCGTACCTTCTTCTCATCGGAGCTCCGCGTAACCACTGCGACGAGGCACGAGGACGAGAGCCACCACCACGGTCAGCGCCGCCCAGCCCGGCAGGGCGGCCTCGGTCAGCAGTACCGGTAGCCGGGCGGTGACGATGCTCGGTCCGACGACCACCGTGGCCCAGAGCAACGCCAGGCCCCACGCCGCCCTCGGCAGGCCGACCACCTTGCCGAGCGCCAGCGCACCTGCGGTGAACGCCAGGCAGGGCATCAACCAGCGCGCCGGGGATGCGCCCACCATCCAGCCGGCCACCGCCAGCACCGGGATCACCACCACGAGCACGACCAGGGTTCGTCGCAGCACCATCCCGAGGCCGGCCCGGGCGGTCGCGACGACCAGTTCGTGGGCCGGATCGAGCCGCCCGGTCCAGGCGGTGGCGACCCCGAGCAGCGGCGCGACCGGAGCCAGGAGCACCACCAGCGACGGCGGTGCCACGCCCCGGCCGGCGACCGCCAGGTCGAACCCGAGCGCGACCAGCACCACCAGCACCGTCGTCACGAGCCAGGGAACGAGCACCGGCGTCACCCACCGGACGGACCGCGCAGGCATCCACCGGCGCCGAACAGTCGCCGGCTCCGCGGCGGACAGCGCAGCGTCCACCTTCACCCAGACGGCGGCCAACAGCGCCATCGTGTCACCGTCGCTGGCGTCCGCCAGCCGAGCCCGGCAGTCGGCACACTGCTCCAGGTGCGTCTCCATCGCCCACAGGACATCCGGTGCGATGCCCTGATCACCGGCGGCATAGCGGCCCAGTGCCCGGACCGGGATGTGTGCGCTCACGACAACGCCTCCCGCAGTGCCAGTCGCGCACGACGGGCGCGAGTCTTCACGGTCCCCTCGGGAAGGCCGAGCATGAGCGCGGTCTCCCGGACCGAAAGTCCGTCCAACACCAGGGCGTGCAGCACCTGGCGCAGCTCCGGTGCCAGCCGGCGCAGAGCATCACCCATGTCGTCGTCGATCGCGCCCGCCAGCACCACATCCTCCGCCGCCGGCGAGTCCTCCAGCGCCAGCGGCAGCGGCACCGCCTGGGAATCCCTCGCGCGTCGCCGAAACCCGTCGACGAGCCGCCGCGCGGCGATCGACCACAGCCAGCCGACCGCGCTACCGGCCCTCATGCCCGCGTAGGAGTCGGCGGCTCGCCACACCGCGAGATAGGTCTCCTGAATGACCTCGGCGATCAGGTCGTCGTCCGCGCAGCGACGGCGGAGACGGACGAGCAACCACGGAGATGTCCGGCGGTACAGTTCGTCGAACGCCGCGCCGTCGCCACGCGCGATCCGCCGCAGCAACTCCCCTTCGTCTTCCCTCACGTCCATACAGACGCCAATCACCAAGATCAGGTTCTCGTCATGGGCACCATGCGTAGCCGCCGATCTCGGCTGTCGAGGTGGCGAGAAGCACGCAAAACTGGCGTTATATCCATTTACCCTACTGCTCGCAAGCTCGACCTCCTGGCGGAGAACGGTCCGCGGCGATCAACCATTCAGGATGGACAGCGGCTGGTCTGCGAGATCGAATCTTGCGTGACAGACTGCGATCATGGAAGAGACGCCGAGCTTCCTCCGCCCCTTCGTGCTGAACCCACCCGATCACCACGCGGAGCGGGAGGCGAACCTCGACTGGTACGTGCCGGATGGCGACGTGCCACGCCCCGCGGTGATCCTCGTTCATGGGGGCCCGATACCGCCCGACATGAACCCGACCCCGCGTGACTGGCCGGTCTACCGCGGCTACGGCTCTCTGCTCGCCTCCCTCGGCCCGGTCGCGGTGACCGCCGAGCATCGGCTCCAGGTGGTTGTCGGCCCGGACGGTCCCTTCGCGGACTACGCCACGGCGGCCCAGGACGTCGCCGATGCGGTAGAGCGGGTACGTGCGGACCCGCGCGTCGACCCGGAGCGGATCGCGCTCTGGTTCTTCTCCGGCGGCGGGCTGCTGAGCACCGACTGGCTCCGCGATCGGCCGGAGTGGCTGCGCGCAGTCGCCCTGACGTACCCGCTGCTGGCGCCGTTGCCGGAGTGGGGCATCGATCCGCGGTTCGCACCCGCTGCGGCGATCGGCGAGGCGGGACGGCCCGTACCGCCGCTTCTGCTCACCCGGGTGGGCCTGGAGCGCCCCTCGTTGTCCGAGCCGGTCGCTGTGTTCCTGAAGGCGGCGGATGACAACGGTGTACCGGTCGACGTGCTCGACGTACCGAACGGGCAGCACGGGTTCGACATGCTCGACCACACCGACGAATCCCGGCAGGCGGTCGAGAAAGCGGCAACCTGGATCACCGAGCGGCTCGGGGGGCAGCGGTAACCGATCCCGACGGGTGCCCGCCGGTCCCGGTGCCGCCGCCCATCGGCCGCGCCAATCGCGGTGGCGCTTTTACGCTGGTCGTGTCGTGGAGGTGGCCGGGAGTTCGTGTCGGTGGGCTGGGGCAGGATGTGGCCATGACCGTGACAGCTCGCCTGGACCTGGCCATCTTCGACGCCGTTGACATTGACAAGGTCGGCTCGTTCTATGCCGAGTTGGCCGGCTGGGACAGCGTCCGTCAGGATCCCGACCGGTTCGGCGTTCGGACTCCGGACGGTCAGGAGATCGAATTTCAGCGCGCTCCCGACCATGTCGGGCCGCGGTGGCCCGGGCAGGAGCACCCGCAGCAGTTCCACCTGGACCTGCAGACCGACGATCCCCAGGCGCAGGCCGAGCGGGCCGTCGCCCTCGGTGCGGTCCGGCTGGCCGACGGCCCTACCTGGATCACCCTGGCCGACCCGGCCGGTCATCCTTTCGATCTCTGCCAGGCAGACGGCGTCGGGCCGGTGATGAGGCTGTTCGCGGTGACGATCGACGCACCCGACGCGTCTGCACTGGCCCGCTTCTACGCCAGCCTCACCGGCATGGAGGTCACCTACGACGGCCCCGAGGGCGCGCTTGTCGCCGGTGGCGGTAAGAACCTGATGTTCCAGCAGATCAGCGCCTACAACCCGCCCCGCTGGCCAGATCCGGCGTATCCACAGCAAGCCCATCTCGACCTCCTCGTCGACGACCTCGACGCAGGCGAGACCCAGGCACTGGAGCTGGGCGCCCGCCGGCTCCGAGCCGGCGGCGAACGCTTCAGGGTCTTCACAGACCCGGCTGGCCACCCGTTCTGCCTCATCCGTTAGCGCACCGGGACCAGCGCCGTCCGGACGGACCCGGATCCTCACTGCACCACCGCTCGAAGCCCCACCGCCAGCCGGCCAGCACGCGTGGGTTGCGAAGGCACGTAACCCTCAGGGCGGAAATCGCGGGACCCTGGCGGCTCGCGTCGTGCCTCTTCCACTGTTGTCGCGCCTTCGGGTTCGCGGGCTGTCCCTCGTGTCAGGGAGTCGATCATGTGTTTTGCGGCTGATGCCAGTCCGCCGGAACTACCTCAAGAGCGTGTCCGGGCAGTCGCGGGCCGCGACGAACCGTGGGCTTGACCTTGACGCGGTGGTCGGCTTCTACGCCAAGCTCAGCCCCGGCCGGCTGCCCAGGCCCGCTGAACGGGCAGGTAGCATCGGCGTCCCACTGCTCGGTCTGTTCGGCGGGGATGATCCCTCGATCCCCGCTGACGACATTACGCAGTTCGCTATGGCTCTGCGCCAAGCGGGAGTGCGCCACCAGCTGATCACCTACCCGAACGCCCCGCACTCGTTCTTCGACATCTCCTTCGACGAACACCAGCAGGCATGCGGCGATGCCTGGCACCGAGTCCTCGACTTCCTTGAACATCTGCCAGTCTCGCCTCGGTGAGACGATCGGCTGTCAGCACAACACCGGGCTCCGGCATCGCCGCTTGCGCTGTCGTCAGCGTGCGTGGGGGAGCGCCCGGAATGAACCCGGCTCTCCGTGATCACGATCGCTACCTACACCTCATCGCCCTGCAAGCGGACGTGCGAGCTCCTACGGTGGAAGAAAGAGGTCGCCCGTCCGGTCGGACCGCTCCACGTCGCCACACCGGCACACGATGAACAAGGCGGACCGGCAAGGGCAGACCCGTCCCCGATGGTTCAACTCGGAAAGGATGGCATGTACAGGGCAGCAACCCGTGCGACGACCTCCGATCAGCGACTGCGCAGCCAGGCGGCGCCTCCACCGCAGGGGCGGCAGCGGCTACGGTGGTACGGCCCGGGTCTGGTGTGGATGCTGTCGTCAGTCGGCTCCGGATCCGTACTGTTCACCCCACGAATCGGCTCCCGGTACGGCTACGCCCTGGCATGGCTGGCCCTGCTCACCGCGGTCCTCATGTGGGTGATGATCCGGGAGGTGGGGCGCTACACCGTCGCGACCGGCCGCACCATTCTCGACGGCTACCGCGACCTTCCCGGCCCGCGCGACTGGGCGCTGTGGCTCATCTTCGTGCCGCAGCTGGTCGCCGCCGTGGTCACCATCGCGGGTATCGCCGCGCTGGCGGGCAGCGCCCTCATGATCGAACTCCCGGGTGGTCAGGCGGTCTACGCCATCGGCCTGATCGTGCTCTCCTGTCTGCTCGTGGTGAGCGGACGCTACAGCGGGATGGAGAAGGTCACGGCAGCGCTCTCGGCCGTCCTGGTCCTCGCCATCGTCGCGACCGCCGTCAGGGTGCTCCCCTCCCCCGGCACGATGGCGGGCGGGCTGGTGCCTCAGCTGCCCAGCGACTTCGACCTCTACTTCGTACTGCCCTGGATCGGTTTCATCCTGGCTGGCGCGGCGGGCATCATGTGGTACTCGTACTGGGTCGCCTCCCGGGGCTACGGTGGTGCGGTCACCGGAGACGGCCCCGACGCCCGAAACCGCAGCGAGAAGCGCGTCGATCCCGCGGAGCGCGAACGGCGGGTGCACCGCTGGCTCGGCGTGATGGGGCGGGCGGCGGCTCTCGGCGTCGTCGGCGGCGCCTTGATCATCCTGTCCTTCCTGGTGCTGGGCGCCGAGCTGCTGCGACCGCAGGGCATCGTCCCCGAGGGCATCGATGTCGCTCGTGACCTCACCGGCCTGCTCGGCGACGTGTGGGGTGACTGGGGCCGATGGCTGCTGCTCGTGGGCATCGTGATCGCCCTGTGGGGCACGGTCCTGGCGAACCAGGACGGCTGGGGGCGCACCTTCGCCGACGCCACCATCATGATCACCCGCTTGGACAAGGACCAGCCCGCCGCGGCCGGGCGCCTGCTGGCCCAGGTCGGCCGGCGGCTGCGCCTCAACCTGACCGACCGAGAGACACTCAAGAACGCGTACGCGGTGGTGGTCGTCACGGCACTGCTCATCCTGGTGTTTCTCCTGGTACGCCAGCCGGTCGACATCCTGTCCGTGGCAGGAGTCGTCGCGGCGGTGCACACCCCGGTGCTGGTGGTGCTGACACTGCTGCTGAACCGGCGCCATCTGCCGCCCGAGCTGCGGCCCAACGCATTCACCACCACCGCAGCCGGGTTCGCAGCCGTCTGGTATGGAGCGTTCGCTGCTGTCTATCTGCTCAACCTCGCCGGCGTGCAACTCGCCTGACTGTGCCGTGCGGTGAAGCCGCAGTACCCCGCGAGTTCCACTCCCGGCAACCCGCCGGACGGGCCGACGGCAATCTCCGTACCGAAGAGTCGGTGCATGACGCACACCTTGGGCGCCGTCGCGACGGTGGCCGCCGTCGCCGCTGCGCTGCTCGCCCCGGTGCAGGTGAACGCCGCCGCCATCGCCCGGCCGGCGGTCGTGACCACCGACAACGAAACCCCGGTGCTGTACGACGACAGGGCCGGCGGGAACGCCTCCGGTGACGATCCGGCGATCTGGGTCCACCCGGCGGACTCCCGCAAGTCCGTGGTGATCGTGACGGCCAAGGAGGGTGGCCTCCGCGTCTACGACATGGGCTCCCGCCAGGTCCAGTCGCTGCCGGCCACCGAGGCGCCGCGCGGCGACGCGGTCGCAGGTCGTTACAACAACGTCGACATCGCCTACGGCCTGCGCCTGGCCGGTCGCCGGGTCGACGTAGCCGTCGTCTCCGACCGCTACAACGACCAACTCCGGTTCTTCGTCATCGACCCGGCCGGCGCGTCGGCACGTACCCCCCTGACCGAGGTCACCGCGGCGGACCAGACCTTCCTGTTCAACCCCGACCGGCAGGCGGTCGAGCAGGAGCAGACCGCCTACGGCCTCGCCGTCTGGCAGCCGCGCCCGGGCGAGACGTACGGCGTCGTCACCCAGGAGGGCACGACCACCATCGCCACCGTCCGCATCGTGGACATCGACGGCAAGCTCGGCTACACCGACATCCGGCACCTCGCCATGCCGAGCCACTTCCGGCTGCCCGACGGCACGACCTGGGTGCCCTGCGAAGAACCGGGCGTGCTGCCACAGCTCGAAGGCGTCGCGGTGGACCAGGCATCGGGCGTGCTCTACGCCGCGCAGGAGGACGTCGGCCTGTGGCGTCTGCACCTACCGCTCGGACCGCGGAGCCGGCCCACGCTCATCGACCGGGTCACCGACTTCGGCATCCACGACGTCTACGACACCGAGACCGAGGAATGCGAGCCGGTCGACCCGAACGCCAAGGGCTACGGCGGCAACCTGCTCACCGCGGATGCCGAGGGTGTCGACATCTACTACGGGCGGGGCTCCACCGGGTACGTGCTCGTGTCGAGCCAGGGTGACGACACCTTCGCTGTCTACCAGCGCCACGGCACGAACCGGGCGGTCGGAAGCTTCCGGGTCGCCGGCGTCGGTGGTGTCGACGACATCAACGGCTCCGACGGCCTGGCCGTGACCAACCGCCCCGTCGGCATGTACCGGCAGGGTCTGCTCGTCACTCACGACGAACCCGACACCGGACCCGACGTGGACCGGCAACGCGACGCCACCAACTTCTCGTACATCTCCTTCGGCGACATCGCCCGCACCATGAAGCTGACCGTGGACACCCGCCCCGGCAACGACCCCCGCCTGCGCTGACTCACCCCGACCGCCGGGATACCAGTCCGGCTGCTCCGGCAAGCGGCACCAACGTCGATCCGGGTTGGATACCGCCCGGACGACGCTCGTGGTCGTCGCCGGCCGCGGCGGCGCCTCGTCCTTGCCGACCTTGCGCAACGCTTCGCGCGGGTAGGGCGTGCGCGGCGCCTCTCTGGGCCCAATGACTGGACACAGAGAGGCGCCGTTGGTGTGGCAGGCCACGCAGGCACCGGCCGCGGGGGACGTCAAGCTCTCCGTGCGCTGCGCTAGTAACCGTAGATCATCTTGTAGGCCACCTCGGGCAGGAACTGCCCGGCGCTGGATCCGCCGCCGACTCCGCAGTTGCCGTCGGACTCCCCCGGCGTCTTGAGCCACAGCAGCATTTCCGCGCCGCCGCCCATCCGACTGGGTGTGCCGATCCGGCGGCCGCCGGGGTTGCACCATTGACCGTTGGAGCCGTTGCCGTTGCGACTGGTGTCGATCACGTACGGCTTGCTGTATCCGAATCTCTGCAGCGCGGAAGCGACCTGATTGCCGTAGTTGGTGTTCTCGCCGGTGGTGAAGTAGTTCGAGACGTTCAGCGCGAAGCCGCGTGCGTTGCCCACGCCGGCCATGTTGAGCCGCTGCGCCATCGTCTGGGCGTCGACCCAGCGGGGATTGCCGGCGTCGATGTAGGCCCAGGTGTTGGGCGCCTTGGACCGGAATTGGCCGACGGCGCGGGAGAGCATGCCCACTCGGTCATTGATCTGCGCCTGGCTCATGCAGTTGAAGTCGCCCAGGGAGTCCGGTTCGAGGACCACTACGGCAGGACGGCTGCCGATGGCGGAGGCGAAGGAGGCGATCCATGAGTCGTACGCGGCGACGCTGCCGGCGCCGCCACCGGAGTGGCCGCCGCACGCGTCCCGGCCGGGGAGGTTGTAGGCCACCAGCAGCGGAAGCTTGTCTACAGCGTCTGCGGCTCCCACATAGCCCCTGACCGCGCTCCCGATGTCGCCGCTCCAGTTGCCGAACCATCTGGCCATCGGCTTCTGCGCGATCTCGGTGCGGATGGCGGCGGCGCGTCCGTCGCCCGGGTTTGCGGCCGCCCACCTCGCGGGGCTCGAGTTGGGGTCGACGTAGAAGCCGCTGGTCTGGCTGATCGGGTCCGCGTGCGCAGCTGGTGCCCCGAGCAGGATCGCGGGAACCGCCAACGCCAGAGCGGCGGCAAGTCCCCAGGGGCGGGTAAAGCGTTTCATGGATAGCTCTCCTCTGGGTAAAACTGGAAGCGCTTCCAGCGATGTTCATCCATGCATTTCCGTCCGATGGTCGGTAAGTTTCAGGCAGATGTCAAGAGAGACCATCCTCATGACAAGATCAAGATCAGACATTTCTGGGACCGCTTCCAGCCTGACGACGACAGTGAGCCATCTCGACGCCGTCGATGCCGACCGATACGATCGATCAGCGGTAACGGCACCGGCCGGCGTTAGCGGCTGCCCCGACGTCGGACAGGAAGGACTCGGCATCCCGATGGCAGCGCAGCGGCCCCGGCGGCAACCGACCCTCGACGAGGTGGCCGAACGCGCCGGCGTATCACGCTCCGCCGCGTCCCGTGTGATCAACAAGGCACCGCATGTCAGCCGCGCCACGCGCGACGCCGTGGAGCGCGCCATCAAGGAGATGGGCTATCTACCCAACCGCACCGCCCGTGCGTTGGCCACCCAGCAGACGGGGATCGTCGCGCTCGCGGTCTCCCATGACGATCCCGAGCTGTTCGCCGACCCGTTCTTTGCCCAGGTCATCGTCGGCGTGTCCGCAGCGCTCGAGGAGACCGATCTTCACCTGCTGCTGTGCCTGGCCAGTTCCGGCCGGGGCCGGTCCCGGCTGACCAACCTGCTGCACACGCGCGGCGTCGACGGCATCATGCTGATGGCCCTGCACGGCGACGATCCGCTGACTCACATCGTGCGTCGGGCCGGCCTGCCCGCGGTGTACGGCGGGCGGCCACTGAATTTCGAGCCACAGTTCTACGTCGACTCCGACAACCTCGGCGGCGCGCGGCTCGCCACCGAACACCTCATCGGCCTCGGCCGAACCCGGATCGTCAGCATCACCGGCCCCATGTCCACCGACGTCGGCCGTGCTCGTTACCGCGGCTACCGCGAGGCGATGATCATGGCTGGGCTGACCCCGTACGCGACGGCAGAAGGCGACTTCACCGAGACCGGCGGTGCCGCAGCGATGAAAACACTGCTGGACAGCCACCCCGACCTCGACGCCATCTTCGCCGCCAGCGACGACACGGCGGCGGGCGCCCTACGCGTCCTCATCGACGCCGGCCGGTCCGTGCCAGCCGACGTGGCAGTGGTGGGCTTCGACGACCTCGGCACAGCCGAACGAACCGATCCGCCGTTGACCACCGTTCACCAGTCGGTCCAAGCCCTGGGCAAAGGAATGACCCGCATGCTCGTCGAACTCATCGCGGGACACGAACCCTCGTCCGTCATCCTGCCCACGAAGTTGGTGCTACGCGACTCGGCATGAGGGCGACGCCGTCCGGCTGACACTGCGCATCGACACTGGTACACGTGCTGGCCGGTCACCCACTATCCGCCACAAACGGACCGGACCTGAACACATAGACCTGGTCGAGGTGTGACCTCTACGGTCTTCGGGCTGGTGAACAGGCGCGGGATGCGTCGGAGGCCGCGCGGTGCGTACAGTTCCGGGTCGGACTTGGGGTGGGCCGGACGTATTCCGGCGCAGGGAACGGGACGAGACAGCGACACCATGACGGCGGACAAAACTACGGAAACCGGTCAAGACCGCATTGACCCGGCCCGGCTGGAGACCTGTCTCAGCGTCTTCGAGGCGTTGGAGGACCTGCCTCCTGATCACCCAGACGTGGTGCGGGTGCAGCGGGCCACCGCGAAGCTCTACAAAATGATCAAGCAGCGGCGACGCGAGGAACGGCGGGATGCCATCGCGGCGGCCGACCGCGCAGTCACGGCGGCCACCGCCACCGGCGCCCCCGGCCGGATCGACGACGAGACCCAGGGCAACCCGCTCGCCTCCCCCACCGTAGGTCCCACGGCCGGCGTCCTGCACAAACCGCGCGGCTGCTACATCTGCAAGCAGCGCTACCGCGATGTGGACGCCTTCTACCATCAGCTCTGCCCGCCCTGCGCCGCGCTGAACCGGGAGCGCCGCAACGCCCGCACCGACCTGACCGGCCGACGTGCGCTGCTCACCGGCGGCCGAGCGAAGATCGGCATGTACATCGCGCTGCGGCTGCTGCGCGACGGGGCGCACACCACGGTGACCACCCGATTTCCCCACGACGCGGTCCGCCGATTCGCCGCGATGCCCGACAGCGGGCAGTGGCTCCACCGCCTGCGGATCGTCGGGATCGACCTGCGCGACCCCGCCCAGGTCATCGCCCTCGCGGACTCGGTCAGCGGCCAGGGACCACTCGACATCCTGATCAACAACGCGGCGCAGACCGTCCGCCGCACGCCTGCGGCGTACGCGCAACTCGTCGCCGCGGAGGCGGCGGCCCTGCCGGACGGCCCGCTGCCGGAGATGATCACATTCGCCAAATCGGCCGGCCGGGGCGACCCGGCGGGCAGCCTGACAGCCCCACTGAACTCGCCCACCATCACCCCGCACGCGCTCACCGCGCTGGCGCTGACCAGCGGCTCCGCCTCACCGCAACGGATCGCGACAGCCAGCGCCATCGACGCCGGCGGTCTGGTGCCGGACCTCGACCCGGTCAACAGCTGGGTGCAGCGGGTGCACGAGGTGAACCCGGTCGAGTTGCTCGAAGTGCAGCTGTGCAACGTGACCGCGCCGTTCGTACTGATCAGCCGACTACGACCGGCGATGGCCGCAGCGACCGCCCGCCGCAAGTACGTGGTGAACGTGTCGGCGATGGAGGGCCAGTTCGCCCGCGGCTACAAGGGACCAGGGCACCCACACACCAACATGGCCAAGGCCGCCCTGAACATGCTGACCCGCACCAGCGCCCAGGAGATGCTGTCCGACGGCATCCTCATGACCAGCGTCGACACCGGCTGGATCACCGACGAGCGGCCACACCCGACGAAGATGCGGCTGGCGGACGCCGGCTTCCACGCCCCGCTGGACCTCGTCGACGGCGCGGCCCGGGTCTACGACCCGATCATCCGCGGCGAACAGGGCGAAGACCTGTACGGCTGCTTCCTCAAGGACTACACACCCTGCGCCTGGTGATCGATGCCCCCTGCCGAAAACCTCATCCACGCAGGGACCGGAAGCACTGGCCGCAAGGACCCGACGACACCGATGGTCAAGCCATGAAGTTCGTGTCGGAGGCCCGACATCGACCAGACAATCAATGATTGTCGTCAACGGTGAGCTGCATCTGGTGGCCCGCTGATGACAGCACCAGCTGCGGCCGGCACCGGGCGTAGCGCCTTCAGCGCGGCAGGTACGCGGTCAGCTGGTCGGCGAGTTGCTTCGGATGGCTGAGCGCCACCGCGTGACCACCGTCGATCTCATCCGGTACGGCATCGAGGCGGTCGGCCGCGACGCGGCGCTGGAAGTCGGGTGGGAAGAACCGGTCTTCACGGGCGATGAGCACCCTCGTCGGCACGTCCGGCCACGCATCCAGGGGCCACGGCTCGCTCCATTCTGCGCTGACCTGGTCGCGGCCGTGCGCCGAAGCCTCCGCGACAATCTCGGCCGGCACGCCGTTGTAGAACTGTTCCTCCTCACTGAGCCCCTCTGCGCTGCGGTGACCGGTGTTGCCCCACCAGTCGTCGGGGCTCTCACCCGGCTTCGGGATCATGGGAGTGAGCAGGACAATGAGCCGCACAGGCAGCTTGTCAGCGACCAGCGGTGCCGTGAACGCACCATACGAGTGTCCGACGACCACGAGGTTGCTGCGATCGCCGACGGCATTGACGACCGTGTCACAGAACTCGGCGAAGCCTGCCGCCCTATCCTCGATCGGCAACTCCGGCACCACCACGTCGTGGCCCCGTCCGGCCAGCTCAGGGGCGAGCAGATGCCAGTCCCAGGAACTGCCGCCACCGCCGTGGATCAGAACGAAAGTCGCCATGCGCCAAAGCCTCGCACCGGGGTACGACAGTCAGTAGCGCCGCCCGATACGCCACAGCCGGCCAACCACCGGCGACCTGCCAGCAGAATCACGCACCGGGCTGGAAGCATCGTCCCGCGACGACCGGATCTCCGAGTGTGGTGGCCGGCGGCCGGGCGTTCGACTCGGTCAGCTCACGAAGCCAGAGGATCCCGAGGCGGACGTCCGCCCGCCACCAATGGCTCCGAGCCCTGGAAACACGGCCTGGAACCTCAGCCAGGTCCACCGTTCGAGTGTTCCGGGAGCGCGTCAGGAGGACTGTGCCGACGCGAGCCCGCCGAGGTGGAAATGGCGCACCAGGGCGGCCCGGTTGGTGACGCCCATCTTGGCGTACACGTGGGACAGGTGCATCTCCACGGTCTTCTGGGTGACGAACAGGCGGGCCGCCACCTGCCGGTTGGTCAGCCCTTCGCTGACCAAGGCCGCCACCTGGGTCTCCCGCCGAGTCAGGGTCGGCGAGCCGCCTTGGCGGCGGGCCCGCCGGGCGCCGCCCGAGCGGCCCGCCAGCAGCCGCCGTCGCTCGGTGTTCACCTGGCGGGTGAAGAGACCGGCGCCGCAGCGGTCGAAGATCTCCTCGGCCAGCCGCAGCGTCGCGACGGCCCGGTCCGGGTCGCCGTCGGCCACCAGCGCTCTCGCGGCCACGATGTGGGCCTGCGCGGCGTCCAGCGGCATCCGGACCCGCGTGAGCGTCTCTGCGGCGGCGGCAGCCGCCTCGGCGGCGGCGGCGGGGTTCCGCAGCGCCAGCACCCGGGCCCTCGCGGACGCGGCCAGCGCACTGCGGCCCGGCCGGCCGAGTCGCTCGGCCACCTGGTACGCGCGCTGCGCCCACTCCGCCGCTGCGTCCGGATCCCCCTCGGCCAGGGTGGCCCGGGTCAACAGTTCGTACCAGCCGACCTGCGCCCAGGGTTCGAGTTCGGGCAGTCCGGCGGTCGCGGCCACGGCCACGCACCCGGCGGCATCCCCCAACGCGAGCAGCGTCTCGGCGTTCGCGCTCAGCGCCAGCCTGCCCGGCCAGCCGGAGGCGGGCAGGTCCGGGGTGTACGGAACCACGGCCGGCTCGACCTCTTCGGTTCCGCTCCAGACGGTCAGCAGTCGACCCATCGCCTCGGCCGCGACGTGCAGTTCCCGGAACTGTGTGCCGGACGCCAGTCGTAGCACCTCGGCGCAGTCTGCGGACGCCTCCGCCAGCCGCCCGGCGCACCGGTGGGCCAGGCTCCGGGTGCACAACAGGTGCAGCAGGGAGAAGTAGCTCCGGGCTCCGGGCGCGACATCGATGGCCCGGCTGAGGTGATGCACCGCGGCGTCGGAGCGGTCCAGCAGGATCTCGCTCCAGCCGACCCACAGGGCGCTCTCCGGCTCGTCACCGAGTTCGGCGTCCAGCGTGGTGTTGAGCTGCAACGCGGCCTGGTTGGTCTCGCCGCCGGCGGCGCGGTTGCCCCGCAGATGGCTCGCCGCCGCGAGCAGACCCAACGCGTGCGCCCGTACCGCCCCCGGGATGGTCGTGGCCCGGCGGGCGGCGCCCAACGCGGCTGCCGCCCACCGGCGTGCCTGCCCGGCCCGGCCGCTGGTCAGTTCCACCGCACCGAGCGCGAGTGCCAGCGCCGCCCAGTCCACCGGCTGGGCCTCGTCGGGTCGCGTCAGACCGGTGCGTAGCAGCGCCGCCGCTGCCCCGTGCCGGCCGAGCTGGCGTTCGACCCGGGCGCAGAGCAGGGTCGCCGTGGTGCGGTACGCGGACGGGCGCTTGTCGAGCAGCCGCAGGGCGTCGTGCAGTACCGCTCGGGCGGCTCTCGGGTGGCCGGCTGCGGCCAGCGCCTGGCCGAGTCGCACCGTGAGCATCACGCGGGACTCGCCAGGGTTCGCGCTGCTCGGCGAGAGCCGGATCGCGGCACCCAGCCACCGGACGGCGGTGTGCGGGGCCCGGTCGAGCACGGCGGTGGCCGCCTCGCTGAGTACCTCGACGGCGACCATGTCGCCCGGCACCGCCAACCGCAGCAGGTGCGGTGCCTGGGCGGCGGCGCTGCTCCGGCGGCGACGCAGCTCCGCCAGCGCGCGGGCGTGCGCGGTCAACCGCCAGCCGGCGTCGGTGGTGAGGTACGCCGCGTGTTGGACCACGGGATGTCGGAAGGCGAAGCACCCGCTGCCGGTCACCGGGCGCAGCAGGTCGGCGGCGACGAGTTCGTCGATGGCGGCCGGCACCTGTTCGGTGGCGATCCCGGCTACCTCGGCCAGCAGGCCGGTGTCGACCGGTTCGGGCCCGAGCACCGCTGCGGCCGAGGCCACCAGGTGGGCCGCGCGGGACAGCAGTTCGAGTTCGGCGGCCAACGCGGCCTCCACCTCAGCCGGGAGCGCTCCCAGCTCCACGTGTTCACTCGCCGGGCCATGAGGCAGCGCGCCGGCCAGCAACGCCGACAGGTACTGCGGGTTGCCCTCCGACAGTTCGTGTAACACGGCGCGCTGACCAGCCGACAGCGGTAACTCGGTCAACTCGTCGAGGTGCGCCCGCTCCAGCGGCGTCACCTCGATGCGGGTCACCTGTGCGGCGGTGTCCAACGCCAGCCGCAGCCTGGCCGGCGACTGGCGGCGGCGATGTGCGATGACCAGCAGCAACGGCGTACGCAGGGGCGCGTCGAGCAGGTGGCAGACCAGATCGACGGTGGCCCGGTCGCCGTTGTGCAGGTCGTCGATCGCGATCAGCAGCGGCCGTTCGGCGGCCAGCGTCTCCAGCAACAGCCGTACGGCGCGCAACTGCCGGGCGCCCGCCGGCACCCCGGCCGGCGCCAGTGAACGGGCGCCCGGCAGGCGCAGCGACGGAAAGGTGTCGTTGAGCAGTTGCGCGTGATCGGAGCGGAGTTCCGCCAACCGGGCCTGGGAGACCTGGGGCAGGTACGGGTCCAGCGCGTCGACGATCGCCGCCATCGGCACGTCCGAACCGGGTACCGGTGCCCGGCCGGCGAGCACGTGTACTCCGTCTTCTCGCGCCACTGCGGCCACCTGGTCCAACAGCCGGCTCTTGCCGATCCCCGGCTCCCCCGTCACCTCGACGATTCGTCCCGTGCCGTCGAGTAGGGCGGCCACGGCCGCGGCCAGCGCCGCGCTCTCCCGCTCCCGGCCCACCAACGGCCGGCGGTGCTCGTCGGCCACCGCCGGCGGGCCGGGCGGCAGGGACGACAACGCCCAGCCTGCCGGTCGGGACAGCTCCGAGCTCCGCTGGTGCCGATGGCCGGAACGAATCGAGGACCGGGTCAATGTGTGCTCCTCAGGGACGGTGCGGCGGGATTCCGGTGCTGGTCGACGAACGGGCGTCACCATCCGGCGGCGACCACGGCGACCAGGTCCCGCTTGTGGGTGACGGAGACGGTCACGTGGGTGATCGAGGCCGACCGCGCTGCCTGAGCGGCACTGCCCCGCAACGTGACGTTGGGCGACCCGCCGGGCTGACGCGGCAACGCGATGTCCCGGGGGGCGACCCCCTCGAACAGGCCCGTGCCCAGAACCTTGAGCACGGCTTCCTTCGCGGCGAACCGCCCCACCAGGTACTCCCGACGTCGGCTGTCACCCAGCGCCTCGGCCTGGGCCAGTTCCTCGGCTGCGAAGAAGTACCGCAGGAACCAGCCCCGGCGCAGGAGACGGTCCAGTTCGTCCAGGGCGACAAGATCAATGCCGAGCCGCACCGTCGACCGCCCGCTCCGTTACCGGCTGCGGGGCGGCCCGGTCCCGCAGCAGTCGTTGGAAGACCGACATGGCGTGCAGGTTCGTCGTTCCCTCCATCAGTTCGAACGCCCGCACGTCGCGGTAGGTCTTCTCGACCCAGGGATGCTCGATCAGGCAGGCCGGACCCAGCAGCTCGGCCACGAGCCGGGTGGCGTCCTCGGCGACCCGCGCCGCCCGCGCCTTGACCGCACCGATGCCGGCCACGTCGACGACACCGGCGTCGATGTCGCTGGCCACCGCGTACGTCCGGTGCCGGACCGCGGCGATGCGGTCCAGGATGCTGTCGAGTCGGTGCCGGTCGCGCCTGGGCAACGTCGGGCGGTGCGTGACCAGGTAGTCGCAGGCGGCCTGCGCGCAGCCGATCGCCATCGCCGCGATGCCCGGGCGGAACCGGTAGAGGATGTAGGTGGCACCGTAGAGCCCTCGGCGGCTGGGTGACCGTTGTGCCCCGAGCACGTCCTCGTCGGCCACCGTGACGTCCTGGAAGCGCAACCGGCTGATCCGCGCGCCGCGCAGGCCGACGGTGGGCAGCAGTTCGCCGCTGAACCCCGGCGCGCTGGTGTCCAGCAGCACTGCCTCGATGCCCCACGGCCCGGGTGCTCGCCGGCAGAAGACCACACCGAGTTGAGCGCGTGCACCGTTGCCGATGTAGCACTTCACCCCGTTGAGCAGCCAGCCGCCGCCCGGCGCCGGGGTCAGCGTCGTCTCCAGTTCCGTCGCGGCCGAGCCCTTGCCCGGCTCGGTCAGGGCGAAGAACGTGTGGGTGGGGCTGGACGCCAGCCGACCGAAGTACCGCTTCCGCTGCTGCTCGTCGGCCAGCGCCTGGACGGCCCCGCCGGACAGCGACGGCCCCGGGCTGGCCAGGAGCACGTTGGGATCGCCGTAGGACACCTGCTCGGTGGCGACCACCTGACCGAGGACGGTGCTGCTCACCTCCACCAGCCGCGCCGGGAACTCTCCCACCGACCGGTACTCCGGCGGCAGCATCCCCTGGACGGGAAAGCGCACCTCGGGCTCGTGCAGGAACTCGGTGATGACGTCCGGATCCTGGTCCAGCCGCATTCCGATCGCGCGTAACCGGCCGGCCGCCGCCGCGCAGTAGTCGGCCAGCTCCCGGGTCCGTTCATCGAGCAGGTCCGTCCCGGCGGACGCGGCGGCCTCGCGAAGCTCATTCATCGGCGTCCTCCGTGTCGGCATGCAGGTAGACGTTGCCGACCACCTCGGCGAGGTGCAGATCGCCGGCGGGTCCGTCGGCGAGGAAACCGCTGGCGCCGAGCAACCGCAGCAGGTCCCGGCCGATGTCGACCAGCCGCAGGTGACAGCGCCACCGGGCGTCCCGGTCGGCGTGCCGACGCGCCTCGGGAACGGCCGTGTCCTCGGCCAGCCGCAGCGCGATGTCGGCCAGTTGCCCGGCCACGAGTTGCTTGGCCAGCAGCGTGGTGTTCCCGGAGGTGCGTCCTTCCAGGTGACGCAACGTGTGGGTGAGGGTGGTGTCGAGCAGTTCGCGGTGCGCCGCCAACAGGGCCACCGCGAAGCGGTCGGCGGTCGGCCCTTCGCCGAAGGCGGACTCGGGGGTGGCCTCGGCGACGGCGAGGCCGAAGCGGGTCAGCGGCCCGGCCGGCGCGTCGGGCAGCGCTACCGTGGAGGCGAGAACATGGCCGGTGGGTGACGCCACCAGCCGGCCGGGTGCCACCCGACCGTGCAGCGCGTCCAAGACGAGGGGGTAGGGCGTCCCCGCCGCCTGCGGCGACGCGGGGGGTGCGGGTTTCATGGTCGGGCCTCCCTGCGCTCGGGCGCGCCGGCGTTGGACAGTACGGCGAGTTGGCTGCGTCCGGTCCGCGGATCGGTGTCACAGAGGACGAGGTTGGCGTAGCGGGTGGCCCATTCCTCGTGGTGTCGGGCCAGGTCCAGCCAGACGCTGGTGCAGTAGCCGCCGGGCTGGCAGCGGTGCACCGGCAGATCGACGCCGCTGAGCTGATCGTCCGCTGGCCACGGGCCGGCGACCAGCAGCGTCGGCCCCGGCGGCAGCGCCGTGCGGTGACCGGCCAGCAGGTCACCCAGCGGTACGTCCGCGCCGGCCACCCGGCTCGCGGTGAAGCGAAAACCGGATCGGGAGTCGGTGTCGAAGTAGAGCAGGACGCCGCTGTCCAGCAGGGGGGTGTCGTGCACCAGCGGATCCCGGTACGGCAGCGTGGTCTGTTCGCAGACGAACAGGGCCAGGCTGGCCTTCTTGCCGGACCGGGTGTACGCCTCGGCGACGCGCAACGCGGTGAACGGCGCCTGCAGGCCCTGCTCGGAGACGGCGAAGCTGTGGCTGCGCCCGCCGAACAGGGCGTTGAGCCGCGTGGTGACGGTCTTGAGGGGATATCGGTCGGGCAGGCCGTAGGCCAGGATCAACAGGTCCGGCGGCCCGAACGGACTCGGGCGCCGGTCCATCAGTTCCTCGGCCAGTTCGCGGAACCCGATGTTCCGGGACTGCTTCATCAGGTCCTCGTCGACCTCGATGCCGTACGGCGCGAGCAGATCCCGGTGGTAGGCCAGCAGAGCCTCGTCGGGTTCGTAGGGAAGGCCGTCGGGGCGTACGAGCGCTGCCGCGCCGCGCAGGGTCAGGGACATGACCACGTCCTCGGTGATGGGGCGGTGGGCGCGACGGTCAGGAACTCACCTTCCGCGCACGCTCCAGGAAGTCCGTCAGGGTGCCCACCGTGCGGAAATCGTCCATGTCCAGGTTCTCGGGATCCACCTCGATGCCGATGTTGTCCTCCAGCGCCATGAGCAGTTCGAGAATGGCGGTGGAGTCCAGGTGCATGTCCTCGAAGAGCCGGGTTCCCTCGGCGAGCGGACCGAAGTCGCGCATCAGCACCTCGGCCAGCGCGGCCCGGATGTTCTCGACGATCTCGTGGCGTTCCATGTTTCTTCCTCTCGGGATACCCGGTCCGCGGGACCGGGTGACGCGGGACTGCTGGGGTCGGCGGCGGTCACCCGACGGCGGTGGGACGGGCTCAGGTCGCTGCCCGTCCGACGGGCACCGGTGCGGACGACGGCTGCGGCGGGGCAGCGGCTGACGGCGGGCCCGGCGGCGACGCGCTCGCGAGCGGTGCGGCCGGCACGACGAGGTGCTGCGGCCGGAGCAGGTCCTCGACGGTGTCCGCGCGGCGGACCAGGTGCGCCACGCCGTCGAGGACGAGCACCTCCGACGGGTGACCGTGGCTGAGAAAGAGCACCGGAGACGCGCTCGGCCCGTAGGCGCCGGAGCGCTCGACACCGATCAGGTCGCCCGGGCGGACCTCGGGCAGCGGCACCTTCTTGCCGATGACGTCGTTGGGGGTGCAGAGCGGACCGGTGACGGTGTAGTCGCGGGTCGGCGGGTCGGCGGGACGGCTCAGCGACCGGATGGGGAAGTTCCGCTTGACGAAGCTGCCGATGCCGACCGCCGCCATGTGGTGGTTGGTGCCGCCGTCGGCGACGACGAACCACTCGCCGCGCGACTCCTTGACGTAGCGTGCCCGGAGCACGTAGGTCCCCGCCCAGCCGACCAGATAGCGGCCCAGTTCGGTGATGACCCGGGTGTCGGGGTGTTCGTCGCGGAATCGCGCCACGGCGCCGTTGACGCCCTCGGCCACCGCCTCGATGTCGAGGGGAGACTCGTTGTCGAAGTAGGGGACGCCGAAACCGCCACCGACGTTGACGACGTCCAGCGGCAGGTCCAGCGCGGTGGCAAGCTCCGCCGCCGCGGTGAGCACACTGCGGGTGTTGTGCGCGATGTCAGCGGCGTCGAGGATGCGGGTACCCATGTAGGCGTGCAGACCGATCACCCGTACGTGGCGCAGCGCGCGCAGGGTCGAGCCGGCCGCGGCGACACGTTCCTGGTCGATGCCGAACTGCCGGGGCTTGCCTCCCATCGCCAGCCGGGAGCCCTTGGTGGCGAACGACGGGTTGACCCGCAACATGACCCGCACCGGCTCGCCGGGGGTGTCGGGCAGCGCCGACGCCATCGCGTCGACGGTGCTGACCTCCTCGAGCGACTCGCACACGATCGCCCCGATACGCTGCTCGATGCAGGCGGCCAACTCCGCCACCGACTTGCCGGGGCCGAGGAAGATGATGTCCCGCGCCGGCACCCCGGCCCGGCGGGCGGTCACCAGTTCGGCCAGGGACGACACCTCGGCGCCGGCGCCCAGGGAGTGCAGCAACGCACAAACGCTGATGTTGGGGTTGGCCTTCAGCGAGTAGTAGATCTCGACCGACGGGTCGAGCAGATCCCGCAGCTGTCGGTACGTCTCGCGGATGACCTCACCGTCGTAGAGGTACAGCGGCGTGCCGTACCGCTCGGCCAGTTCGGCGACGGGCAGGCCCTGGACGGTGTGGCCTTCGACGGCCGCTTCAGGCATGGCTCTCCTCCGCAACGGACAAGGTGGTGACGGCGGCCTGGACCGCGCGGTCAAGGTCATCGAGCCGGTCCCGGTCAGCGGCGACCAGCAGGGCGTACAGCCGGCCGTCGAACGGCTCCGGTGGGCCACCGGCGCCGACGGGCAGCAGCGCGTTGGCGGTGACGGTGGCGAAGCAGGTGACCAGCACCCGCTCGGTGTCCGGCGCGGTGGCCACCGTGGCCAGTGCCCGACGTACGGCGTCGAACTCCAGGGACGCGGCGAGCCGCAGGGGGTAGTGCCGGGCCAGCGCGACGGTCCCGGGCGGCTGGCACAGCTCGGTGACCCCGCCCTGGTACGTCGACATGTTCAGCCGGGCATTGATCTCCAGCACCGGGTAGACCGTCTCGTCGGCGCCGACGATCGCGTCGACACCCACCACGCCGTGGTAGCCGTCGGCGTACAGCCGGTCCGCGACCGCACCGGCGGCGTACTCGATCTGCCGGTACTGCCCGTCACTCAGCTCTGCCGGCATGAGATGGCCCTGGTGCACACCCTGCGCGGTCAGCGCCTGCTTGACGAAGTCGAGTTCGGCCCGCCCGTCGCGGGCGATGGTGATCTGGTAGTTGAGGTCGCACCGCTTGGGCAGCCATTCCTCGACCACCACGTGGATCCGGTCGTCGCCGGTGCGCGCGGCCCGACGGTCCACCATGCGCAGCAACTGCGCCGCCCGCCCGGGGTTTTCCAGCACCAGCAGTCCCTTGCCAGAGACGCCGTAGGCGTCCTTGACGACGAGTGGTTCGCCCGACTCCAGCCGGAGCCGGTGGTGGGTCAGCACCTCGGCCAGTTCCTGCCGGGTCTCGCAGCAGACTCCGGGTACAGGTCGCAGGCCGGCCGCCCCGGCCAGCCGCCGACCGTAGATCTTGCTGTTGACCCGCTCGACCACCGCAGCGGCCGGCGTGGCCAGTGTGAGGCCGCTGCGCCAGGCCAGCTCCTCCTCGTCGGAGGTGGTACCCATCGGCAGCAGGTGGGCACCGGCCGCACCGAGCTGGCGCAGCCGATCGAGCAGGACCGGTGAGTCCAGCGCGTTCGCGGTGGTGGATCGCTCGGGCCGGCAGTTCTCGGGCACCAGCATGGTGGGCAACGCCAGGCCCTGCCGCGCCAGGTAGTCCCGGTAGTCCGGGTCGAGTGGGCGGCTGAGCAGAATCGCGTCGCCGGCGCCGGCGAGCAGCACGCCCAGCTCCTCCAACGCGGCGACCACCGGGCGGGTGGCACCCGATGGTACGGGCAGTCCCACGTGGTTGCGGGCCCATTGGGCCTCGGCCTCGAAGTTGCACAGCAGCACCAGCGGCGTGTCGGCCGCACCCGTCAGGGCGCGCTTCAGCTTGCGTAGGTATCCGGTGGACATGCTCGGCTCCCTCAGCACTCGACGACCATGGCGGAATAGGTGGCGCCCAGGCCGACGGCGGTCACCAGGTAACGGCCTCCCGTGACCAGCGCGCCACGGCCGGCGAGCGTCGCGAGGTTGAGGAAGGGGTCCGCGCAGGAGCAGTGCGAGTACTCGCCGACGTTGTCCAGGAAGACCCGGTCCCGGTCCAGCCCCAGGGTGGCGCAGATGGTGATCCAGGAGGAGACGTTGACGTTGTGCGGGATGACCATGGTGATGTCGTCCAGGTCCAGCGCGGCGTCGTCCAGCGCCTCCCGGATCACCTCGGCCAGGTGGGTGTGGTACGTGCTGCCGAAGCGGTGCAGGGCCTCCCCGGCGAGTTGGTACCCGTCGAAGAACTCGCCCACCGTGCGGGAGGCGTACGACAGCACCCGGGTGCCCGCACCGCCAAGTCCGATCAGGCAGGCGGAGGACGCCTCGCCGATGATCGAGGTGTTCCAGAGCACCTGGATCGCCCTGGTGAACGGCTGTTCGCCGGTGAGCACCAGCGCGAGGGCGGCGGGATCCCCGTCGGCGCGCAACAGCTCGCCGGCGATCTCGACGGCGAGCAGGCCGCTGGCGCAGGCGTGTTGGGTCACCGCGAACGCCTCGGCGTTGGTGAGGCCGAGGCGCTCACGCAGCGTGTCGGCCGCGACCAGGGTGGTCGGGGTGAGGTCCTGCGCGGTGTGCGCGAAGATCAGGTAACGGATGCGGTCGCGCTCCTCGACGGTGGACAGCAGGGCCTGGGCCGGCGGGCAGACCAGGTCGAAGAGCCCGAGGTCGGGGTCGATGCGCAACCGGTCCAGCCCGCGGATGCGGCGGAACAGCCGGGTCTGGTAGCGGTTCAGGCCCAGCCCTGCCGCGATCTCCTCCACGGTGACCGAGCGTTCCGGTGCGTACGCCTCCATCTGGCGCAGCACGACATCGGACCGGGTCGGTGCCAGCGTGGTCATGGGGCAATCCTCCGGTCATTTATTGATCGTCAGACGCCACTACGTTAGGAGCCGGTCACAGGGCGGGCAATGGGGTAATCCCCAGTATCCCGAGGACCAAGAAGACCGGATAAAGAGACGTTGCAGATTGTAATCCAGAGCAGACAATTCACTCGCTTTGCCGACCATTCATCGCCAAACCCCTGGCAATTCGTACCGAACAGGACGTACGGACCACGTTCGCGCCCCAGGCCTGGCCAACAATGGGGTTTTCCCGACTACCTACGACGGAGCCGCGCGGGCGAGGGTGGGCGACAGTCACGCCGATCGCCGACGAACGGGAGACCCGATGTCCAGTCCCACGCTGGCCGACCGGATGAAGATCGCATTCGAGGGTCTCCGGGCTGGCGAAGGAGCCCTCACCTGCGGCCAGACCAACACCTGGCAGTGGATGCGAACAGACGTGTCCAATCCGATGGCCACTTTGCAGTGGAAGCTGCCACTGCCGGCCGACACCCCCGTCGCGGACGTGGTGGAGGCCTTCGCCATCCTGCTCGCCCGGCACGAGTCGCTGCGCACCACCTTTCACGAGCACGACGGGGAGATGCGTCAACGTGTCCTGCGTAGTGGGGTCCTCGCGGCCGAAATTCACCAGGTAGACGCATCCGCCGACACGGAACTGACCTCCCAGCGGATGATCGACCAGCTCCGTCAGAAACCGTTCGACCTGGTCAATGAATTACCGGTACGCCTGGCGATCGCGCTGGTCGAGGATAAGGCACTAGCAGCGGTTACCGTCTATTCACACATGGCGGTTGACTATGGAAGTATGGCCATTCTTGGTCGGGAGTTCGCCGAGCTGATCGGCACCGTCGGCAACCGGTCCGTCGGGGCCGCTCGGCACCAGCCGCTCGACCAGGCGGCGGAGGAGGCCTCGCCGCGCGGGCGGCGGCGAACCGCGGCGGCTTTGCGGTACTGGACCCAACACCTGCGCCAGATACCCCAGTGCCTGATGGCGTTGCCGCCGGTCGGCGACGGCGACGGCCCGGCCAGCGCCGCCCTGCGCTCCTCGTCCGCCACCGCCGCCCTCGACCGGATCGCCGCCCGGACACAGGCCAGTCCGGCGGCCGCCGTGCTGGCCGCGTTCTCCGCCGTGGTGTCGGTGCGAGTCGGCCAGTCCCGCTGCGTGTTCGCCTCACTGTCGAGCAACCGGTTCACCTCCCGGCTGCGCGACTACGTCGGCACACTGGCCCAGGACGGCCTCGTGGTGGTCGACGTGACCGGACCGACCTTCGATGACCTGGTACGGCGGACCAGCGCGGCCATGCTGCGAGCCAACCGCAGCAGCATCTTCGACGTGACCGAACTGGTCACCCAGGCCGTCCAGATCAACGACGAGCAGGGCATGGACTTCAGCCGCGACTGCGTCTTCAACAACATCAGCGCCCACCTGCCCTCAGGTACCGACGAAACGACCAATGTCCAGTTGCCCCCGTTGGATCCCCCCGATCTGCGCTGGTCGCCCACGGCGGGGGCCGCCGAGCACAGCACTCTCACCTGGATGCCGGCGCCACCCTTTCCCAACCGCCTGGTGCTCCAGCTGATCGCCGCCCAGCCGGCTCTGGTGGTCGGCCTGAGTACCGGTGACACCCGACACGTGCCCCAGCCCGAGATCGCCGGACTGCTGCGAGGGATGGAAGGCGTCCTCGTCGCCGCCGGTGCCGGGCCGCTGCACCTGGCGGACGTGCCTGACCTCACCGGACTGATCCCGGTGCCCCGCGACAGCAACTGGGTGCGGGTGGGGGTCAGCTGGGTGCAGCTCAGTGAGGTTCAAACTCTGCTGCGCGAGGCACTCGGCACCCCGGCGTACGCGACGGCCGAACCAGACGGTGACGGGCACCGGCTGACCGCGCACCTGCTCGCCTCCGACGGCGTCCGGACCCCGCGCCAGGCGCACACGGCGTGCATGGCCCACCTCGGTGGCCGGTACGCCGTGGCCGCCCCGCACCACTACGTCCTGCACGACTCGGCTCCGACCGACCTCACCGACCTGGCGGCCTGGCGTTCCCGGCCAGTGCTGGCCCGCGGTGACGGCCGCGCATCCACGGAGGACCACCGATGACCGCCCCGAGCGAGACCGTCCGTACCATCCGCCTGCGCGTCGACGGCGACCGCGACGCGCAGGGCCCACTGACCCTCGGTCAGGCGAACGCGCTGCAATGGATCTCTGCGCTCACCGACGACCACTTCCTCGGCCTGGTGCAGTGGATTTTCAAGGTGCCGGCGGGGACCACACTCGAGCGCGCCTGCGCCGCCCTGAGCGCGCTGGTCCGCCGGTACGAGTCGCTGCGCACCACCTACCACGACGGGCCGGACGGTCCGGTGCAGCGCGTGGCGCGTACCGTCGACCTGCCGATCGAGATACACCAACGACCGGCCCAGCCGGACGGCACGACGCTGTCCCGGGAGCTGATCGCCCAGCTGCGTGCGCGCCCATTCGACCTCTCCGAAGATCTGCCGCTGCGCCTCGCCGTGGCGGTCGAGGGCGACCTGGTGCACGCGGTGGTCGCCGTCTACTCACACATGGCCGCCGACTACGTGAGCATGACAGTGCTGGGCGAACGCTTCACCGGGCTGCTCACCGGGACCGTGACCGACGGGGACGCACCACCGCACCAGCCGCTGGACCGGGCCGATCGGGAACGTTCACCGAAGGGCCTGCGGCAGGCGGACGCGGCGCTGCGGTACTGGTCCGCAATACTGCGGCGGCGCCCCCGCTGCGTACTGCCCCGACCTACCACAGGTGTCGAGCCCTCGACGACGCCCACGCCGCGCAGCGCGGACCTGCACTCGTCACGGGCAGCCGCCGCGCTGGACCGGATCACCGCCCGCACCGGCGCGAGCCGGGCCATGGCGGTGCTCGCCGCGCTCGCCGCCGTGCTCGCCCTCCGCACCGGCCAGCGGAACGTGGTGCTCTACTCCCCCGCCGCCAACCGGCTCGGCGTGCCGCTGCGCGACTATGTCGGCACCGTGTCCCAGGACGGCCTGATCAGCCTCGACGTCGACCAGCCCGACTACGACTCGCTGGTGCGGCACGCCGGGACCGCGTTGCTGCGGGCCAACCGGAACAGTGTCTTCGACGCCGAGGCGCTGCAGCGCGCGCACGACCGCATCGCGCACGAGCGCGGCATGCCGATGGTCCGTGACGGCGTCTTCAACAACATCTCCGGCAACGCCCCGCCGGATCTGCCGACGGTAGCCACCACGGAGACCTTCATCGACTGGTGGACGCCGACCGGCTTCACCAACCTGCTGCTGTTCCACCTGGTCCGGACCGAGCAGGCGCTGATCCTGGAACTGATCACCGGGGACAACCGGTACCTTCCCGACGCGGAGATGGAGGCGCTGCTGCTCGGCACCGAACGGGTGCTCGCCGTGGCGGCCACCGGCAACGTCGCCCTGGACGACCTCGGCGCCCTCGCCGGCATCGACCCGATCCCCCGCGACGGCGACTGGCACTTCGTCGACCACAGCTGGATCCAGCTCAGCGAGGTCAACCGGGTACTGCAAGCAGCCCTGCCCGGGCCGGCCCGAGCCTTCGTGACCGACGAAGGACCCCAGGGGGCGACCGTCGTCGCCCACCTGGCCGCCATAGCCGAGATCACCGACCCCGCGCGGGCACACCTGGCCTGCCTACGACGGCTCGTCGACTCACCCACGGCGATCACCCCACACCGATACGTCCTGCACCGGGGCGCACCCGCCGATCCGGCTGATCCGCAGGCGTGGCGGGAGCTGACGGTGCTGGCCGAGGGCGACGGCCGGGCCGCGGATGCGGGAAGCGAGGCAGGGACATGAGCATCATCGAAGCGAACGAGTTGACCCGCACATTCCGGTCCGGCCGGCAGAGCGTCGCGGCGGTCCGAGGCGTCAACCTGCGGGTCGAGGCCGGCGAGATCGTCGGCTTCCTCGGACCCAACGGCGCCGGCAAGACCACCACCCTGCGGATGCTGACCACGCTGCTCCGCCCGACCAGTGGCACGGCCCGGATCGCCGGCGCGGACCTGGCCACCGCTCCCCGCGAGGTACGCCGCCGAATCGGGTACGTCGCCCAGTACGGCGGTACCGACCCCAACGCCCTGGTCGACGAGGAACTGTTCCTGCAGGCGCGCCTCTACCGGATCCCGGTCGCACCCGCCCGGCGCCGGGTGGTCGAACTACTCGAACAGCTGGACCTCGGCGGGCTGGGTAAGCGGCCGGTCGGCTCGCTCTCCGGCGGCCAGCGCCGCCGCCTCGACATCGCGCTCGGCCTGGTCCACGATCCGCAGGTCATCTTCCTCGACGAACCCACCGCCGGCCTGGACCCGCACAGCCGCAACAACCTGTGGGAGCACACCCGCCGGCTCCGCGAGGACCACGGCACCACCGTCTTCCTGACCACCCACTACCTCGACGAGGCCGACGCGCTCTGCGACCGGATCCTCGTGATCGACCACGGGCGGATCGTCGCCGAAGACACTCCCGTGAACCTGAAGCGCCAGCTGGCCGCAGACGTGCTGACCATGGAGGTGGTCGGCGATCCGGCCGCTAGCCAACGGCTGCTGGCCGGGCTGCCGGGCGTCCGGCAGGCCGCGGTGACGAGCACGGGCGGTATCCAGGTCACCCTGGCCGACGCCGAACAGGGGATCACCGACGTGATCACCGCCCTGTCCGGCGCGGGCATCGGCGTCCGTGCCCTGCAACTGGCGCGGGCCAGTCTGGACGACGTCTTCCTCAGCCTCACCGGCCGCGAACTGCGCGACGACCCGCAAGACCAACAGTCCCCCATCCCGACCACCGAGGGGGCGGACCATGTCCCTGCTCGTTGACATCCTGCTGGTTTTTCAGCGCCACCTACGCATCTCCCTGCGCAACCCGCTGTGGATCGTCATCGGGATCTCCCAGCCGGTGGCCTTCCTGGTGCTCTACGGCCCGCTGATGACGAGCACCCTGTCGATCACCGGCGTCGCACCGGAGCGCGCCTGGCAGACCTACGTGCCGGGGGTGCTCGTGCAACTCTGTCTCTTCGGCTCCGCCTTCGTCGGGTTCGGAGTGATCGCCGAGTGGCGCGGAGGGGTGATCGAGCGGCTGCGGGTCACTCCGGTGAGCCGGGTGGCGTTGCTGCTCGGCCGGGTGCTGCGTGACGTCGCGCTGCTGGTGGTGCAGGCGGTGCTGCTGGTCGTGGTGGCGTTGCCGCTGGGCCTGCGCGCGTCGGTGCCGGGTGTGCTGGTGGCACTCGGCGTGGTCACGCTTCTCTCGCTCGGCCTGGCGAGTCTGTCCTGCGCTCTCGCGCTGACCGTCAAGAGCGAGGACACGTTGGGCCCCACCCTCAATACCGGCCTGATGCCGCTGCTGCTGCTGTCCGGGGTGCTGCTACCGATGTCCTTCGCTCCGCGCTGGCTGGACCTGGTCTCCCGGCTCACCCCTTTCCGGTACATCGTGGATGGCATGCGCAGCGCGTTCCAGGGTGAGGTGTTCAGCGCGACCGTACTGTCGACAGTCCTGGTCGCCCTGTCGATCAGCGTGCTGTCGGTGCTGCTCGGCGTACGTACCTACCTGCGGCAGAGCGCCTGACCGATGGGCGACAGCTCGTCTGTTCGACTGGCGCGACGCCGAGATCACCGACGCTGACCGGCGATGGGTTGCCGTTCGCCGCGCTTCTGACCCGCGCAATCGGCTACAACGACCGTCTCGCCTCGTGGATCGCCGAGGCCAAGGCGACCGACCTGCCCCACCTGCACACTGTCATTCGCGGTCTCGGCCTGGACCGCGCCGCTGTCGACGCCGCCCTGACCCACCCTCCCACATCGGCGGCGCCAAAGGCGTTAACACCAGAACCAAACTGATCAAGCGACAAATGTACGGACGCGCCGACTTCACCCTCCTACGACAGCGCATCCTGCTCGGCTAACCAGCACCCTCCGTCGCCACCGAATATGAGACAGTGCCGTTTTTTGTAAAGTCCCTCCCAGGGCCATTGCGTGTTCGACGGGCAGCCGCTTGAGCTGGGTGGTCGGGGCGACCGGCCTCTATGGATGATGCATAGCGCAGGTAGCACAGTCACGTCTTTCCTCATCGATGTGCTTGTCGGCATCGGGCCCGCCGGGTGGGCCCACGACATCGACGGATAAGCGGCGGCTTTGGATCAGCGATAAATTGACGAACGTCTGTCTGCTTTTCGACAGCGGCCGTCCAGCGGTGTCAAACCTGGTCGAAGATGGCCGCATGACCAGTCGTAGAGAACCGAAACTCGATATTGACCGGGGCAATCCCCGGTATCTCACACGACCCGAGAAGAGGGATGTTCGATGAGAGCAAGAACGATCGACGGTCGGCGGCTAACGTACCCCATCCTGGCCCTGGCCTTGGCCCTGCCGCTGCTGACCGTCGGCCAGCCGGCACAGGCGGCTCCGCACGCCGACGGTGACAGCATCCGTCAGGTGGGCACGGCAGTCAGCGCCGAGGCGTGGGCGGCCGGCAGGCAGCGGTACGGCGCGCGGGTGACTGCCGACGCGGCGATCGAGGCGTACTGGACGCCCGAGCGGATGCGCAATGCCAAGCCGGTCGAGGAGTCTCCCTCGTACAAGGCCGCGGCACGGCGTTTCGCCGAGAGTGGAGGGACCTCGTCCGCCGCGCCGACCAACCGGTCCAAGCCGGTGGATGTGCCTCCGGTGGCGGGCCTGATGGGTACCCCGGGCATGTCCACGCAAGCCATCAACCCGAACCTCGGCTCCAACCACCCCACCGCCCGGTCCAACGGCAAGGTCTTCTTCAACATGGACGGCGGATCGTGGGTCTGCTCCGGCGCGGTCATCAACTCGGTCGGCTTCAACACCGTGTGGACAGCTGGCCACTGCATCCACGGCGGCCCCGGCAGCAGTCTCGCCACCAACTGGTCGTTCGTCCCGGGTTACGACGATGACCTTGCCAACCCGCGGCCGCACGGCACCTGGACGGCCCGAGAGCTGTGGACCTGGAGCAGTTGGATCGACAGCTCCAACTGGGAGGCCGACATGGCCGTGGCCATCATGAACACCCGGAACGGCGTCCGAATCGTGAACCAGTTCGGGGGCCACGGCTTCCGTACGCACCAGGGCTTCACGGTCGGCATCAACAACTTCGGCTACCCGAGCGGCGCGCCCTTCGACGGCGGCAACCTGTTGAGGTGCAGCGGCAACTCGACCCAGTCCGGGGCGCGGATCCGCATCAACTGCGACCTGACCGCAGGCGCCAGCGGCGGCCCATGGCTGATCAACTGGGACGGGAACTGGGGCTACCTCAACGGCGTCAACAGCACGCTCAACTCGTACACGGCACCGACCTTGTGGTGGTCACCCTATTTCGACGACACCGCGTCGGAGTTGTACAACTTCACCGCCACCCACTGACCGACGTCCGGTGACAGATATCTCGTCCCGGTAGTGCGCCCTTGACCTGAGAGCGTGTTTGAGATGGAGTTGATCAGGTCCTGGTGAAGGTGCGGCGGGGTTGCCGGCGGGCGGGTTGGCCGCGGGTGATGCGGCGGGTGATGCCGGCGATGGCGGCCCAGCGGATGAGGGCTGCGGAGATGGCCGGGTGGCGCTCGTAGTCGCGGGCCAGGCGGCGGCAGGCGGTGAGCCAGGCCAGAGTCCGCTCGACCACCCACCGACGTGGGTGGACGGCGAAACCGCGCTGCTCAGCGGGTTTACGGACGATCTCCAGGGTGGTGCGCAAGGTGTCGCGAGTCCAGTCGACCAGGCGGCCGGCGAAGCCCTGGTCGGCGTAGACATGCCGGATCGGGCTGATCATGTAGGCGCCCAGCAGGGCGGTCTTGGCACCGTCGCGGTCCTGCCAACTCGCGGCGAGGACGGTGACGGCGACCAGCAGTCCCAGGGTGTCGGTGACGATGAACCGCTTGCGGCCGTTGACCTTCTTCCCGGCGTCGTAGCCCCGACTGTCCCGACCCACGGTATCCGCGCCCTTCACCGTCTGCGAGTCGATGATCCCCGCCGACGGGTCCGGCTGACGGCCTTGCTGCACCCGCGCCTTGACCCGCAGCGTGGTCAGGAGCTTCTCGGTGACGCCGGCTTCTTCCCACCGGGTGAAGTACCAGTACACCGTCTGCCACGGCGGCAGATCCGCCGGCAGATAGCGCCACGGACACCCCGACCGCACCACGTACAAGATCGCGTTCACGATCTCCCGACGCGGATGCTTCTCCCTGCGGCCGTCCGTGCTCGGCTCGGGCAACAACGGCTCGATCAGCGCCCACTGGGCGTCAGTCAGGTCCGAGGGGTAACCACGACGTGCAACCACCGCGCCACCCTGCCCGCCCCGGCAACAGATGTCACGCCGCCACACCGTCCACAACAGACCTTCTCAAACACGCTCTCAGGCCGGATGAGGGGAAGGCCGAGATATTCGGCTTCGACGTGCGGCGCAACGCGCTACAGGTGCGCTCCATCATCGGCCTGACCGGTCAGTACACCACCGTCGACGACATGCTGACCGGGCGGGAGAACCTGCACATGGTCGGCAAGCTGTTCCGGATGTCCACGCCGGACATCAAGGTGCGGGCGACCGAACTGCTGGAGCGCTTCGACCTGACCGAGGCGGCCGGCCGGCAGGCGAAGACGTACTCGGGCGGTATGCGCCGCCGGCTGGACATCGCCGCCACCCTGATGAGCCGGCCCCAGCTCATCTTCCTCGACGAACCTACCGCCGCCCTCGATCCGCGCAGTCGCATGGACGTGTGGCGCATCGTCAACGAGTTGGTCGAGGAGGGCACCACCGTTCTGCTCACGACCCAGTACCTCGAGGAGGCCGACCACCTCGCCGACTCGCTGTCCGTGATCGACAGCGGCAAGGTGATCGCCAGCGGGGCGCCGGACGAACTCAAGGCGGAGGTCGGCCAGGCGTGGGCTGACGTGACTCTCATCGACGCCGCCGCGGTCGAGAAGACCACCCAGATCCTGCGCGAGAGGTTGGGTACCGAGCCGGTCGGCGATCCGGAGGCCATGCAGGTGCACGCGCCCCTCCCCGAGGGCATGACGCTCAACGAGCTACTCAATCCGCTGCGCGATTCCGGCATCGCAATCGCCGACGTGGCCCTCCGCCGGCCCACGCTCGATGACGTGTTCCTCGCCCTCACCGGGCACACCGCCACGGCCCGGGCATCCGAAGACGTGAAGAGCAAGAAGAAGGGTGGTAAGCGGTGATGGTCTCCACGTCCCTGAAACCGCGGCTCGATGCCGCCGCCGCACGGCAGCAGACCGGCCTGTCCTGGTGGCTGTCCGACGCCTGGCAGATGGCGCTGCGCAATCTGCGGCACCTGACGCGCAGCCCTGAACTGGTGATGTTCTCGCTGGTTCAGCCCGTCATGTTCATCCTGCTGTTCGCCTACGTCTTCGGCGGGGCGATCAATGTTGAGGGCGGGAACTACCCCCAGTTCCTGCTGCCCGGCATCCTGGTGCAGATGGTGTTGTTCGGTTCGGTCGCCGGCACCACGATCGGCATCTCCACCGACATGGACCGCGGCCTGATGGACCGGTTCCGCTCGATGCCAATGAGCCGGTCCGCGGTCCTCGTCGGGCGTACGCTGTCGGAGATCCTTCGCAACGTCGTGTCGATGCTGGTCGTGGTGCTCATGGGCCTGCTGATCGGCTTCCGCTTCCAGGGCGGGGTCCTGTCTGCCCTCGGCGGACTCGCGCTGCTGTTGCTGTTCGGCTACGCGCTCACCTGGGTCGGCGCCATGATCGGCCTCTCGGTGCCCAACCCGGAGGCGGCGCAGTCGGCCGGCCTGATCTGGATCTTCCCGTTCAGCTTGATCTCGTCGGCGTTCGTACCGACCGAGTCGATGCCGACCTGGCTGCGGGTGTACGCCGATGCCAGTCCCATGACCGCGACCGTCAACGCGCTGCGCGACCTGTTCAACGGCAATCCGCCGGGGCTGGATGTGCTGCTGACGGTTGCCTGGTCGGTCCTGCTGATCACCATCTTCGCTCCGCTGGCGACCCGTAAGTACAGCCTGCGGTCGAGGTAACCGGAAACACCCGCAAGGCCGCCTTTGTCGGAAGGGCGGCCTTGCGGGTGGCATCCCGCGCGCGCCGATCACACATGCACGGCGCGAGACGGAAAAAGAAAGCAGAGATAGCGAATTACCCGACTGTCGGGGAGGTTGAGTGGGATGAGCGCGGGTAGCCGATCGTCACGCAATGCCGTAGCAGCGCTCCGGGTGGTCCCTGCAGCAACGGCTGGCGTTCCGAAGCAACGCCCAGCAGAGCCGGCCCAGGTGATGCTGACCAGGGTCGGTCTACGGTTGCCCGAACGAATGAGCTTCGAACACTGAGCCATTTCCAACCTGATGGTGCAGGTCAGCGGCGTGGAGGAGGCCTGTAGCCAGGTGAGGTGAGGCTCCCGGTAAGACAAGCAATCGACCAAGAAAGATGCCCCTCCCGGGAGCCTCGTTGCTGTCCTACCCTGCCTCGATCCCGTTGTCCACTCGATCCCTGAACCACGTCGCCGCCCTGATCCGCACCCATCGCCACCGGCGACGATCCCGGTGGCGGCGCCTCGACCCCGGCCGCCAAGCCCTGCTCGTGCTGGCCCATCTCCGTAACGGCGACACCTTTGCCCGTCTGGCCGCCGGATTCGAGATCGGTCTCGCCACCGCCTGGCGCTATGTCCACGAGGCGATCACGCTGCTCGCCGCGACCACCGACGACCTGCACCAGGCGATGAGCAGGATCCGACGGCTGGCCTACGCGATCCTCGACGGCACCCTGATCCCGATCGACCGCGTGTACGACCAGAAGCCGTACTACTCCGGGAAACACCGACGGCACGGGATGAACGTGCAGGTCATCGCCGACCCGGCCGGACGCCTCGTCTGGACATCGGCGGCGCTGCCCGGCTCGGCACACGACCTGACCGCCGCCCGCACCCACGACATCATCGCCGTGTTGACCAGCGCGAACGTGATGACCTTCGCGGACAAGGCGTACCAAGGCGCCGGCGGTTCAGTCCGCACCCCCTTCAAGCGCCATCGCTACCGCCCAACGCTGTCACGTCGGCAGAAGGCCGTGAACAAGGCCCACGCCCGCATCCGCGCCCGCGGCGAACGAGCCGTCGCCACCCTCAAAACCTGGAAAGTCCTGACCAAGCTGCGCTGCAGCCCATCCCGAACGACCGCGATCGTGCAGGCCATCCTCGTCCTGCACCACGTCGAGAACCCGACCTACCGAGGATGAAAAACGCTCACTGGGAACGAACCGGCGCCCAACTCTCCGGTATCGTCGACTCCTCGTCCTGGTGCCTGGGCGACTGGCTGGTGTACGGCAAGGAACAATACGCCGACCGCTATCGGCACGTCGTCCAGGCTGTAGGACTGGACTACCAGACCCTACGCAACTACGCCTGGGTCGCCGGCCGCTTCCCACTGGCCCGCCGTCGAAGCGGCCTCAGTTTCCAACACCACGCCGAAGTAGCCGCAATGTCTCCCGACGAGCAGGACCGTTGGCTCGACGAGGCCGAAACCCAGATCTGGTCGGTCAAACAACTTCGCGCGGCCATCAAAGCGACCCGCTCCGACCGCACAACAGAAACCATCAGGACCGCACTGATGCCCCGCATTCCCATACCCGACCGACGCCTTACCCGATGGCGCCAGGCCGCCCACCAATCTAGCGTCGAACTCGATCAGTGGATCGTCTCCACCCTCGACCGGGCCGCAGCAGAGACCCTCGACAAGACCACCCATGACGAAACTGAGTAGCCATCGGCCGGCGATGTCAGCAATGATCGACAGCCGAGGGCTTGCTGGCCACCGCGGCCCATGGGGACTTTTCTTCCAGCGCGTAGCCACGGCCCCAGGCCGTAACTATGTCCAGATCGAGCGGCGCGATCCGCTTCCTCATTCTCATGATGTGCAGATCGAGGGCGTTTCGCGTTGATGTCGAGTCGCGCTTCGTGAGGATGGCCATCAACTCCCAGCGGTAGACCACCTGGCCGAAGCGTTCGACGAACAAATCCATGAGTTCGAGGTGCGTACTGGACATGACGACGGACGCAGTCCTGAACGACAACGTCCCGGCCGGGTCGAGAACAGGCGTACGCCGGTCATGAGAACGTTGCCGGAGAGCGGCCACCCGAGCGTCAAGGTCGGATGGCGAGATCGGCGTACGAACCCAGTCCTCACGCGGATCACTGCAGACCGGCGGCTCTGCTCCGCCCTCGACCACCAGGAGGCACGGGATCCGCTCCTGACGGCACAGGTCGCGTAGGTGTCGCTCGGCCGGCCAACGGACGAACTTGACGTCTTCCCTGGCTGGCCGGGGCGAGCGACCCTGGGCACAACCACCCGAACGACGGTAGGAGCCTTCGCTCCGGCGGCTTCCGGAAACCGACATCAGCAACTCCACCAGAGTGCACAGAATTCATCGGAGCTGGTTGACAAATGTCACGGCGACGGCTGGCCGAGATTCGACGACATGGAGCTCCGCAGTCGGGAGACGCGCCGCAACCACAATTAACCATGACGACCGTGGATACGTTGTCAACCAGCTAAAAGTGCAATGATATTCACACTGCCCAGTCCCGACGTTGGGTGAGATATCGGCGGAACAAACGCATCGCGACCAAAGCCCGCCGCTTCATGAGCAGGGTCATGGGGCTGAATATAATCAGCATCCCGCGGCGGCAACAGGTTTCTTCCTCCGGCGGCGGGCGCTCTGTCCCGTCGACGGGACAGGGCAGGGTCATTGCATAGTGGGGTAGCTGCTGTTCACGGTGGTGATGAGGTCGTGTGGGCGGCGGTTGGCGCGTCGGGTGGCCAGGCGATGTTCGTCTCGCCGTTGCCGCCACGCCGGCGCATCGAGATCGTTGGCCCAGTCGCCGATCGCGGCGAACGTGCTGGCCCCGGCCGTGACCGCGCAGACCGCGACCGCGAGCACGCTCGCCAGCTGATACCGGACCCCTCGCGGGTCACGCGGATCGGGAACCCGCGCCAGGGCCTCCAAGCGCCTCACGGCCAGCAGTCGGTGAGTCGGGCGGGGCGGGGGCCATGCTGACGGATTACGTCGATCAGCGACGATGACACGCGAGGATGCGGTCCTTCTCCGTCTCATGTTGTCTCAGCAACTCCGGTTCCGGGCAACAGGATCGGTACGGAATGGCGGATATCGGTCCTCGGCTTCTTCACCGAAGTCGTAAAGTTCGACGGGCGGCGACCTTCACCCGCCGGCGCGTCGCCCGACCCGGCGTCGACCGGGCCGACGCGCCCAGGCATCGATCGCGGCCATGGTCGCCACACCATCCCTACCGATTCCGGCAAGTCGTGCGCTGAATTATCGGCTCAATGGCTAGAATCTGCGGAATGCGAGAATTGACCGCAGCAAGCGGCGTATCCGCAGGTCGAAGCCGGAGCCTCGCACAGGTGTACCGGCACTTCGGTGAGGTCGACGCCGCCGAGACATCTCCGCTGTACCAGCGCGTCGCCGTCGCCCTCAGTGAGTCCGAAGAGGCACTACGCGCCATCGAGACGGCACCGGCGCGCAAGCGGCAACCTACGATGATCCTCGCCGCCTTGCACGACCTCGCCCTCGCCGGACGCGCACCGGCGCTTGCCGGGGCCTATGCCGCTGCGGACGGCGACGCTGCCGCTGACGCCGCCATCGACACCCTGTTGCGGATGACCGACGCGGTCGTGGCCATCGCCGCCCGCCGAAAGACGCAGATCGACGAGGTTGGGCGCTACGCCGTGTTGTATCCGGGCATCGCCGAGGCGGCGCGCCAGGTAGGTGTGGACGCGGTCGGCCTGATCGACGTGGGCCGTCCGGCCGGACTCAACCTCAATGTCGATCGCGTCGGCATTACATATAGCAACGGACAATCGCTGGGCGACCCGTCCTCACCGGTGCAACGGTCATGTTCTCTTGTGGGAGACCGGCCCGTCCCGTCGCGGGCGATACCCGAGGTCCGCACCCGGGTCGCCGTCCACCTCGATCCCATCGACGTGACCGACGCGGAGGACGTCCGGTGGTTGCGCGCCTGCCTCGGGCCGGACCAGCGGGAGCCGATGGCGAGGCTCGAAGCTGAGCTGCGGTTGGCGGCAACCGCCCCTCCCCTGCTGCTCCGGGGTGACCCGGTCGACGTGCTGCCCGAAGCCGTCTCCCGGGTGCCCGCAGCCGCCCTGCCGGTCGTCATCACGACGTGGGCGCTGTCGCGCTTCCCGCCCGAGCGTCGCCTGCGCTTCCTGCACCGTATTGAGGAAGCTGCAGCCGGCCGCCCGGTGGCGTGGGTGTCGGTGGAAGGGGTTGGAGTCGCGCCCACGATTCCAACCCTTGGCGATCGTCGTGCCTCAGGCCACAGCCTCATCGGCGTGGCGCTGTTCGGCCGGTCGTTGCCCGGCCCCCAGACCATTGGCCGTTGCTGGTCACGGGGCCGCGTACTGACCTGGCTGGCCGACTCCTAGAGGCAGCGTTTTCCCAGGCTCGCTGCCTACCTCGACAACAATCCGTGGATTGAGTGCCCGTGGGAACGCTCGGCCAGCTGACCACCGCACACAAGCACTCGCCTCAGCGGGATGAGCGGATCGTGGGATCCTCGGTTGCCGTACTCGTGGCGACGGCCGGCAAGATGTTGTGGTGGACACGGCAGGACAGTCCGACGACACCTATGAGGCTGTTGGACCACGGGAGTACCTCGATCGGCTCCTGGCGGAGTACGGCCTCCGTGAGGATGAACTCGGGGATCGAATCAGGGTACGCATGCCGGTGCGGGGTACGTCAGGGATGGTCTCTCCGCAGGAGTATCTGGTGCACGAGTCGGTGCTGCGCTCGCACGGCAGTTTCCCCTGCGCCGGTGACTCGGAGGCCCTGACCTTCTGCGAAGAGATCGCTGACGCGATGGCCCGCCGTTTCGACATCTCCCACAGCGAGGCTGTGGCACGCGTCAACCGCCAGTGGTCACAAGCTGGTGGCGCGGGCCGTGTCCCACGTGTCTGGATCGTCGGCCTCGACATCGTCTACCACGAGGATGCGGACTACTGGGCCGCGTCCATCTACTACGGCCCCGACTCGCGCTGGTGGGATCCAGGCGCGGACCTCCAGCCGCTGCCGCCGCCCTGATCGCTACGGGCTGCTACGTGCCAGAACGCTGCATCGACGGGTGGCAGCACCTGCTACTCGCCACTACGGCAGAGAAGAGGATCCTCACCGCTTGGTGGGCTGGGGAAACTCCCTGCGGCCAGATGAGTGCGGGCCTCCTCGTACTACTGAGCGTTTTCCAACCTGATCTTGCAGGTCAGGGACGGTGTGCGTAGCCCGGTGATCGATGAGGGCGAGGCTCCAGGTAAGACAGCAAATCGACCAAAACCCGATGCCCCAACACGGGAGCCTCGCCTGTGCTGTCTTACCCGTCCACGATCTCGTTGTCCAGCCGGACGCTGAACCACCTCGCTGACCGTATCCGCAGCCACCGCAACCAGCGTCGATCCAGGTGGCGACGCCTCGACGCGGGACGGCAAGCACTGCTCGCTCTGGCTCACCTGCGCAACGGTGATACCTACACCCGCCTGGCTGCCGGGTTCGCCGTCGGCGTGAGTACCGCATGGCGGTACGTGCAGGAAGCTGTAGCCCTGCTCGCGTCGACCGCCGATGACCTGGCCACCGCCATGGACCGGATCCGCCGGCTGGCGTACGCGATCCTGGACGGCACCCTGATTCCGATCGACCGGGTTGCCGACCAGAGGCCGTACTACTCCGGAAAACATAAGCGCCACGGCGTGAACGTGCAGGTCATCACCGACGCGGCTGGCCGCCTCGTCTGGGCTTCGCCGGCACTACCCGGCTCGTTCCACGACCTGACCGCAGCCCGGACCCACGGCATCATCGAGGCGCTGACCAGCTCTGATGTGATGACCTTCGCGGACAAGGGCTATCAGGGAGCCGGCGGGAGCGTGCACACGCCGTTCAAGCGGCGCCGCTTCCGGCCCAAGCTGTCACGCCGGCAGAAGGCCGTGAACCGCGCCCACGCGAAGATCCGCGCCCGCGGCGAACGGGCGATCGCCACGCTTAAGACCTGGAAGGTCCTGGCCAAGCTGCGTTGCTGCCCACGACGAGCGACCACGATCGTGCAGGCCATCCTCGTTCTCCACCACGTCGACGCCAACCGCTACGCAGGATGAAAAGGGCTCTATAAAGGCCCACGGGGAGGGGTTTGAGTGGGAGAGCCTCTGAACGATCTTCTTGATGTCATGCGTGCCTGGATGGCAGGACAGTCGACCACCAGCATGGAACTGTGGTCGATCAACATGATCTGGTGGGGAAGAATCGGCAAAATGTCCCAGTTTGTAGGGGCGCTCACCGTGGTGTTGGATATTGCCGGGCCGGACAGGCTCCGCACCTGGAGTTTGCGTTTCCGCAGCAACCCATTACCGAGCGCTGTTACGAGACTGCTCACATCTCGGCCGTCTCTCCCTGAGCTGACGTGGCCATCAAACTGGCTGCCGAGCACGAGATTCAAAACCGCAGTCGGCATTGCTGTCATTGTTGCGGCCGTGGCTTGGTGGCCGCGCCTGCTCGCCATGCCGCTCATGCCGTCCGCATGGCTGTTCGACTGGATGGAGCGGACGAGACTATATGACGCCGTGGATTGGGCTTTCAACAGCTATCTGCTGTGCCCGGCGATGCTCATAACAGCATTCCTCCTTTCGCTCCTCCTTGTGCTGGCGGACGAGCTGAAGAAAAGCGGCCACAAGACGAGTGCAACTGCGGTCAAAGCAGTGTCGGAAATCTTGATGAGAGGAGGCCTCCTCCTGTTTTTTCTGATCTTGATGCTGCCCTTGATGCTGCCCTTGATGCTGCCCCTGATGTTGGCTATGGCAGGGATTTACCTCGCGTTCTTGCTGGTATCACTCGCGATGACAGCGGTACGCACGGCCCTCTATCTGATCGACCTGGTACTACAACGGCCGTTGATCTGGGTCATGGCAGGGGCTTTGCGTAGTCGCCTGAGGGTGCTTCCGACCTGGGCTTTCGCCGGGTCATTGGCCTGATTGGAGGGTGGCGTAGGACGGGTGCGGTCCGTCGGTGATCATGGAGTTGCTGAGACAACATGACACCGAGAAGGACCACACCCGCGCATGTCATCATCGCTGATCGACGTGATCCGTCACCATGCCCCCGCCCCGCCCGGCTCCTCGACTGTTGGCGGTGAGGCGTTTGGCCTGTTGGAGGCCCTGGAGAGGGTGCCCGATCCGCGTGACCCGCGTGGTGTCCGGTACCCCCTAGCCAGCGTGCTCGCGGTCGCGGTGTGCGCGGTGATGGCCGGGGCTTGCACTTTCGCCGCGATCGTCGACTGGGTCGATGATCTCGATGCGCCGGCGTGGGGCCGGCTCGGGTTCACTGGTCGGGTGCCGGTGCTGAGCACGGTGTGGCGGCTGCTGGTCCGCGTCGACGCCGAGACGTTGACGGCGGTCCTGGCCGACTGGCTGTGCTCCCGGGTGTCGGCGCCGTCGGTGCGGCGGGTCATCGCCGTTGACGGCAAGGTGGTGCGCGGTGCGGTCCTGACCGAGGGACGGGTTCATCTGCTGTCGGCCTACGACACGTCAACCGGTGTGGTCCTGGCGCAGGTCCAGGTCGCGGCGAAGTCGAACGAAATCCCGGCGTTCGCCCCGCTGCTGGAGCAGGTCAAGGTCCGGCTGGGCGGCCTGGCCGGGGTGGTGATCGTCGCGGACGCCCTGCACACGCAAGTCGCTCACGCCCGAGCCGTGGCCGCTGCCGGCGGGGACCTGTACGTGTCGGTCAAGGCCAACCAGCCGACCTTGTACGCCCAGCTCAAACGGCTGCCGTGGGCGCAGGTGCCGATCGGGGACCAGCACCGCGACACCGGCCACGGCCGCTGCGAGACCCGGACCGTCAAGGCGTTGACCCTCCAGACTCCCGGCGGCATCGGCTTTCCTCATGCCCAGCAGGCCGTCCGGATCACCCGCACCCGCATGATCACCGGCAAGCGCACCCGGGAGACGGTCTATCTGGTGGCGTCACTGCCCGCCGCGCACGCCCAGCCTGCTGACCTGCAGCAATGGGCCCGGCTGGAATGGCATATCGAGAACCGGCTGCACTGGGTCCGCGACGTGACCTTCCGCGAGGACGGCCACCGAGCCCGCACCGGCAACGGCCCCGCCGTCGCAGCCGTCCTCCGCAACACCGCCATCGGATTCCACCGCGGCAACGGCGAAACCAACATCGCCCGAGCCACCCGACGCGCCAACCGCCGCCCCCACGACCTCATCACCACCGTGACCAGCAGCTACTCGACTACGCAATGACCCTGGGGTCATGGACAGAGAATATCCAGGAAACCCCGTCCAAATCGTTGGAGTATTCCTGGTAGCGGTGGGATTCCTCTTCGATCTGTTATCAAGTTGAATACACGGACCAACGACCGCTGATGCGACGCGGTTGAGCTTACTCACATCGGCACGATCGGACGCAGGGCATCCACGATCTTCGTCACACCGGGTAGCGCCCGGTCGGCGGCATGAGCGGATGGTCGATCACTCGCTTAGGAATGCGATCAGGGTCCTGAGGTACTCGTCTGGAACGGTCTCGTGAACTAGATGGCCGGCAGCGATCGTCGTCAGCTGGGCGTCGGCCAACCGGTCGGCGAGTTCGGCGACGTGCTCCTGTGGGACCGGGCTCGCTGCTCCGCCACCGATGAGCAGCGTGGGTGCCGTGATCCGGTCGACGATGTCGGCCCATCCTGGATCTGGATCGTCGATCTCCGGCCGGACCTGTTCCACCATGTGCCAGTCGAAGGGCAGGTCCCCCGCAGGACGGTCGGGAAGTCCCGGCGGCCGAGGGTGCGGGAAACCGATGTCCTCAAGTACGAGTTTGCGGACGTGTCCCTGCGGTTCGGCGGCAACTCGACAAGCCACCAGACCGCCGAGGGAATGGCCGCCCAAGTCCACCGTGCCGATGTCCAGTTGGTCCAGGATGCCGATGACGTCTTGTGCGAACAGTTGCAGGCTGTAGGTGCCGGGCCAATCACTGGCGCCGTGGCCCCGCAGGTCGACGGCGTACACCGTCCGCTCAGCACACAGGCCCGAGGCGATCACGTCCCAGTCGCGTGCAGTCTTTCCGGTGGCATGGAGCAACACGGCGGGCGTCTTGTACTCGTCAACGGCTTGCCATACCCGCAGCGCGAAGTGCAAATCCCCGACCACGATGTCCATCAGCGCAGGCATGCCCTGAGCATTTCCTACCGTCGCCTACGTGTTCAAGACGTTCCGCCGTAGGCAGACCCACACGCTGCAGGTGGTGGGTACGGCCACCGGCCACCCCGCTTGCTGGTACTCGGCGTAGCGCCCAGATCGCGGCAGATCCGCGCATCGGGCAAAGGCGCGAAGGGTGGCGTAGTGCTTACCTGATGGAAGATCCAACTAGCAATGTCAATGCGGGCAGCTCGGCGTCTGCGGCGGCGATTAGTGTTTCAACAGACCGGGGCGCTCCGCCGGTGTACCGCCGAGCAATGGCGACGAGTTCAGGGATCGGCGCAGGGACCCGGTGGATGCCATCGACGGTCTCCAGCGGCCCAACGCCGTTCGCCAGCAGCCAAAGGTAATCGCCGAGATCTCGGGCGATGACCTTCAGCTCGCCCTCGGAGCCGAGGAACACGACAGGCTGGGTTTCGACCGCAGCGGCCGCGTCACGGATCCAGAAGGCAGCCAGGCCGCCCGACCCGTCCCGTCCGAAAACGCGAAACGGCGGGACACCAGCGGCCGGATCGCCGGTCCAGTACCGCCACCACTCGGTGATCTCACCAGACCATGCGAGCTCGTCGTCTGGCTGGAAGTCATGGCCGTCATGATCTTCAAAGAACCGGCACGCGTGTGCCTCTTCCAGCGCTACCGGAAGTGCTCGATCTTCCTCGATCACAGCCGAATGGTACGTAGACGGACGCCTGCCGCCTCACTCGGCACGTCCGCTGCGACCACGCGGCCCAGAACCCTCATCCAAGATCAGGTGCGCGCTCATCGGCAGATCCGGACGCCGACGCTACGTAGTCCGCATTGGCTACGGCCTTGTTGCAAATGAGCTCCCGCGAGTGGGCCTGGACGCAACCTCCAGGCCCACCCTGCAATGGCTTCAGCTCAAGCGAGGGGATGGGACTCGTTGGTCAGGGCCGCCAGCGCGGCAGCGACCTCCTGGAGACTCGCTCGGACGTATGTGCTGGTGGTGCCGGTATCGCTGCCGCTGTCCGAGTGCCCTGCGTACGCGCGGGCTACGGCGTAGCCGAAGTTCCGCTCGACCCACGTCAGCGTCGTGTGCCGCAGCCAGTGGGTGCTGGTCTGCTGCACGTACACCCACGGCAGATGCTGACCGACACGCGCCCACAGGTGGTCGTAGCGCCGGTAGGTGATCGGTTGCTCGTTGCGGTAACGCAGCAACTGGCCCGTTGCCGGGGCGTGGCGTTCCGCGGCGTGCTGCTGAAGATGCCTCATCAGCGTCGGTGACACCGGCTGCCACCGCACCGTATCGCCCTTCTCCCGCAGCAGGATCAGGCACTGGTCCGAGTCCAGGTCGACGGGCTGCAACGCCAACGCACCACCTCGACGGCACGCTGTCTCGGTGTGCAACCGCAGCAGCAGACTGTCCAATGCCGGATCGTCACCCGTGCTCGCAGCGACGGCATTGATCTCCGCCACCCTGCTGTCGGCCACCGCCCGCCTGGTGCTCGGCAGCCGCCGCGGCTTGGCCACCTTCAGCGCCGGGTTGTCCGCCGCGTTGATGTACCCGTCGGCGACGGCCCGCTTGTACAGGCACCGCAACGCCGCGATCAGATGCTCCGCCGCGCTGCGTCCACCTCGGGCGTTGCGCCGGGCCACCACGTGTGTCTTGGCGTACTCGGCGAGCTGCTCGATCTCCGACGGGCTCGGCTCATCGAGCCGGCGCCGCCCCCAGTGCTCCAGGACCCGCTTCCAGTACGACCCGTAAGCCCGCCGGGTACCGTCGCTGACCGCCGCCGCTACCACCGGCACGTACTCGGCGAACGTCGGCGCGGGCGGACGATCCGAGGCCGCCTCGACAAGGTCAGCCGGGGAGATCCCCATCCGCGCCAGCAACAGCCGCGCGGCGTCCAGCTCGGCCCGGCCGGCGGTGGTGTCACTCATGCCTGACCACCGCCCAGCGCGTCGGCGTGTACCGCCATGACCATCGCGTCCAGAGCCGCCGGCGGGTGCACCACGAGCAGGCCGTCAGCAGGGCTCGCGGCCAGTAGCATTCGGTCACCGGCGCTGAGCCCGCACCAGTGTCGGACAGCCACCGGCAGATGCAGACGACCTTGGCCGGTAACGGTGAAGACGCCCTGCCGATCCACCCGGACCACGATCACTCCGGAGCACTCGCGGATGTGCAGGCGGGTGCCGGGTGCCCAGCCGAGGGTACAGATGATCGTCCGGTCGGCGATGCGACCGCTGACGTCGATTGCCGCCACGCCGTACACCATCGTGCCGGCCCGTGGAGTTGGTAGGACCGGCAGCGGCAACGGCGGGCGGCGACGCGCTCCCCCGGGCTGTTGGCGGTGGTTTTTCTCCTGGTCAGCCAACATCACCGGCGGGATGACAGGGGCCACAGAGCGATCAACCACGACTACCACCCCCGATCGAGACAGGGTCGGTCGAGGGTGTCGCTGCGCTGAGATTTGCGTGGTCAAGCGCGCTTGACCACCGGTACGCGAAACACAGCATGGATGCTGCAAACTGGTGTCCGAGGGGGGACTCGGACACCCACGTCCCGCACACCTGCCGGAAACAGGTATGCATGCGTGGCAGCGTAGGCGGCGGTGGCCAGCCGGTCAACGACCGTAGACGGCAAGGCTCCGACGTTCGCGTTTACATAGACACGGCCCGAAGGATTACCGAGGCGCGGGCCACCCAAAGCGTTCGACGCCGGTGGGGTTGCGGCAGCGGCGGGGCACACAATCCGGGGCGGATTGCGGTGGATGTGGCCGGTGATGCTGACCGGCGGCGGCGAAACGAGTCGCCGATCTGGCCGTGCTACGCGATCAAGGTGCCGAGCGCCTCGCCGGTCGACCGATGCAGATTGGCTCCTGTGAGCTCGGGGCGTCCGGCCGCCAGTCTCACCTGGTGCTCCCCCAGCCACTCGATAGAGGCCGCTTGTACGTTGTCCGGCACCGTAAGATGCTCGTTCTATGACGACCCTGTACGAGAAGCACGCTCGTATGCGGCGGATCTTCCGCGGCGAGGAAACCTACGGGGACGGCACCGCGGCCGAGCAGGCGCAAAGGTTCCGACTCGCGGAGATCTACGACGAGGCCGTTGAGGTGGCTCGGGACAACTCCAGGGACGTCGAGTGCCCACCCGTAGATCTGTTGATCAGCCTATCGGGATTTTCGCCTGAGACGACTCTCCTAGCCTTCGCCCTCACCCGCCCAGCCAAACTTTTGATCATCTCGTCGGCGAACACCCAGGAGACGATTAACGCCATCTGGCAGAAGCTCGCGGGGAGGATCGCGTTCGCCGACATTCGGCACGTGTCCTGTGACCCGGTGGATCCGACGAGCATCTACGAGATCGTTCGGAAGGAGGTCAGCGCGCTGCTTAGCGGCGACCGGCCGCTTCGAGCGATCATCGACATCACCGGTGGCAAGAAGGTGATGAGCGCGGGCGCGGCACTCGCTGCGTCACAGCTCGACCTTCCCATGTGTTACATCGACAGCACATTCGATCCGGAGATCCGGCAGGCGCTGCCGGGCAGCGAGAAGCTGTGCGTGCTACCGAATCCGACAGCCCTCTTCGGCGACAAGGACATGACTGCCGCGGAGGCGATGTTCCGCAGCGGGGCATACACAGGTGCGCACCAGCGTTTCGAGGAGTTGAGCAGGTCGGTGTCGGAGCCGGTCCGCGTTCGGTTCCTTCGCGACCTCGCCGCACTGTACGAAGCCTGGTGTGACCTCAATGTCGACGGGCTCCCCGAGCACGTCGACCGCGTCCGGGATCACCTCCGCGGCAACCGGCCAGGTCTCGACGCCGCGATCGTCCAGCGGATCGGCAAGCAGTTGGAGTTCGCGGAGTCGCTCGCCAGACGGGCCGGTCCGGAGATGCTGCTCAACTTCTTCCTGCTCGGCAATCACTACCAGGACCTGGGGCGCTATGACTTTGCCGCCCTGCTGTACTATCGCAGCATCGAGAAGGCCTTCGAGGAGCGGCTGTCCGACACGTTCGGCCTCAACCTCGAGAACCCGGACTACTCGAAGCTCGGCGACCCAACCGACCTGGCTGACAGGTATGGGACGATTACCGAAGCTCTATACGGCACGCGCACACCGGCGCTACCCCGCAAGGTCGCCTTGATGGATGCCATGATCCTGCTCCATCTTATGGACGACACCACGCTTAGCGCACTCAAGTGGAACAAGCTTGCCGCTGTGCAGAGCATGCGCGGAGTCGTCGACGCACGAAACCGGTCGGTTCTAGCGCACGGCACGGAATCCGTGTCGCACGGGCAGTGCACGGACCTTCGCGGCAGGGCGCTCGCACTGTTGCGGGCGTTCTGGAGCGAGCACTCCCCCGGCCAAAACATTGGTCAGCACATCGAGGCCCTGCAGTTCATCCGCGAGGCCTGATGAAGTCACATCTACTCAAACCGGAACACCCACGCTCCGATGGCCCGCCGCCAATGAAGATCGGCGAGCTGGTGCTGTCGGCGCCGCAGCGCCTGTCGCTGCCACCTGGGGTTACGCTGCAAGAATTTGCCGATGACCTGACCGGCGGCGTGTGGATCGCCCGATACCGCTCGTTGGGACAGTCCAGATATCAGGCATACCGCCTCGGCGGCGCCCGTTTTGAAGCAAGGGTACGGCGACGTAGGGCCCGACATACCCATGCTTGGCTGGCAGAGCTCACCTCCATCGATGAGACATCCTCGATGGAGCGGCGCGTGGATCGCATCGTCCCAAAAACGGTGTCAATCGAGCCCAACTACCGTGAACTTCCATTCGACATGGAAGATCTGCTGGCTCAGACTAAGCAGTGGCGAAGCGCGTACCAGGCCCGAGGTCCCGCGCAGGCGTCCGTTCGTCTACAACGCTCAGTGCACAAGGAGTACGACCGCCTGAGACGCCTCCTAGGTATCGTCGAACAGCGCCCGGAAGCCGCTGAGCGATCCATAGCGGGCACCGTGATCAGCATCGAGGACAATGAGGATGGCCGGGGCGCGGTGGTCGTCGAGGCAGCGCCAGGCTCGGACCTGACCGACTTCGACCGCCGACGGGTCATGGTGACCGGTCCCGGCGGCCTGACCGTAAACACCACCGTGCAGCGGGTAAGGATCGGACGCCTCGCCGTCCGTCAACCATCGCACTGGACGCCGAATATCGGCACGACGGTCACCATCAACCTCGTGAAGCCGTTCGGGATGCGGCAGAACGCTTCTGCCTTGCAGGGCTTCCTCAACGGCGAGGTGGAAGGGTCCTGGGATGACCTCGCCCGCCTTCTGTGCCGACCCGACGGCCTTGCTGCCATACCCGGCTCGTTCGTGCCTCCTGAGCATTTCTTTTGCGACGACGATCCGGCCGGTGTGCCGTTGAATGAAGAGCAACGCCGCGCCGTCGCCGGCGCGGTCTCATCGCCGCACACGTTCCTGGTGCAGGGCCCACCGGGAACGGGGAAGACCGAGGTCATTTGCGAGATCGCGAGACAGCTGACCGCCCGGGGTGAGCGAGTGCTGTTGCTGGCGCCAAGCCACGTCGCCGTTGATGAGGTGCTGAGCCGGATCGGCCGCAAACCCGGCATCAGGCCGCTTCGGATCACGTGGAGCGACGACCGCGTCCAAGAGGCCGTGCACGACTTTCTCGAACCCAACGTTGGCGGTGAGCTCGCTGGCCGAGTTCTCAAACCTGAGAACGGCGGCCAAGACGAACGGTGGGCCCGCGAGCTGCAGGAGGTCGAAGAGCGCATCCGCGCCGCCGGGCGCGCAAAGTCCGCCATCAGCCAAAAGCGCCGTCAGATGAATGCCATGGCACAAGCACGTGTTGCGCTAGCGGCTAGCATCGACCATTACAACCGGGCTCGGGCGCAGGGTGAACAGGAGTCGGGATTGCTGCAGGCCGCCGCAGAGCGGGCGGTTGCTAGGCTCGCTGCGGCCGAGGAGTCAATCGCCCGCGCGATCAAGCGGTACGCCGGTCTCCTCCAGCAGGCTCAACCTGTGCTCTCGCCGCTGCCGCCGCTGGCCAGGCGGTGTATCTCCGCGATGGATATTCTGGCGAGGGCCGACACGGCCCTCGCCTTAGCCGAAGAGGGGATGCGGCGGAGGGTAAGTGAGCTGAGCTCAGAGGTGCGACGAGCAGAGCAAGTCGTCTCCCAAACGGCCGCGGAGTTGCGCACCACGCGGGCGATGCTGACTAGAGAAGAGGCAGCTCTTGAGCAGGCTCGCCAGCACCTCAACGACGCCGTCACCCACCAAACAGGGCTCGGGCGGATACTCACCGCTATGCACTTGGGCGGTATCAGCGCGGCGCGACGTCAGCTCGCTGAGAGTAAGGACCAAACAGCTCGGCTAAGAGTGCGATTGTTCCGCACCTCTGCCCGACATGGCGAGGCAGAACGAGATCTAGCAGCTGCCAGGGCCGCTCACGCCGCCGGTGTTAAGCAGGCACGGGAGCGGGTCAGCAACGCGCGCCGGCAAAGGGCGACGGCAGATCGGCAGGCCGAACTGCAGTGGGCCCGTCTCGCGGAGATCGCCGACCGCAGTGGCGCACAAACAGCGGAAATCACCGACCCTGAGGAACGCCGCCGGATCGCGGTCTACTTGGCCGAAATGATCCCGCCACTGCTGGTAACGGAAGCTCCGGTCTTCCCGAACCCCAACCGCCCCGCGCCGCTAGGTCCGATAGCCGACCTCGCCGGTCAGCTGTCTCGGGCGCTGAACGAGATCAGGAGGGCTCGCGAGGAACACCGGGAGGCCGAGCACGATCAGACGTGGAGTGCACGTGAGTGGGAAATCGGCCGGGACCGCATCGAGCGGACGCTTACCGACACCGACGACGAACGCACCGCCGCGGAAGCACGACTCGGCGTCGCCCTGCGGCGTCTTAAGGAAATTGATGAGGCGCTGACTGGACAATCCGAGAATCCGGCCGATCACGACGCGGCCATCCAGCAACACGCGCGCCGCCGGAGAGTTCTGCAGCGGCTGCCGGAGTTGCACCGGCGATGGTGCGAGTTGGCCGCTGAGCAGTCAGACGAGCATCTCGCTGTCGACATCCGACAGTCGCTGGTACGGGCCGCAAACCTCGTCTGCGCGACCACGAAGGGAATCGTCGGGCGAGGCAGCGAGGTGGTGCGCTACGCGGACTACGACACACTCATCGTCGATGAGGCCAGCCGGGTCACCGAGAGCGAATTCCTCATCGGAGCTACTCGGGCGCGGCGGTGGGTCCTGGTCGGCGACGAGCATCAGCTACCCCCGCACGTCGACCAGCGTGACGAGTACTTCCTCCATGCGTTGACCGCCCTGCACCGCTTTGGCCGTGGCGGAGACAAGACGGTCGAGGCCGCGGTGCGGCACCTGGCGCAGGTCTGGGCCGAGGACGAGGAACTGCACAAGTTCCGGACCCAGAGCGTGCTAGAGGTCGCCGAGGAGCTGGTCGCCGACGGTTCTTGGGAAAACACTTTCCGCGACCAATTCTCGGCGGCGTATGGTCAGATCGTGAGCTCGGCCTCCAGCGATGACGCGGACCGTCGGGTACTGGAGGCCATGCTGCGTCACCTGGTGCAGAGCCTCTTCCAAAGAGCGGTCGTCCGATGTCCCGAACTACTCCGCCAGGAACTTGTCTGGCAACGTCGCATGATCGAGCCGCTCGCCCGGATCGTTGATCAACCTGTGTATCAGGGGCGATACCAGACGCCACCAGCAACCGACCTCGAACGTATTGGCGTCACGCCGTTGGTGCTCACTGAAACGCTCACCAAGCCGGTGATCTTCGTCGACACGAGCCACTACAAGGACGCCGGCGATGAGCCTCTAGATCACGGTTTCGTCAACAAATTGGAGCAGGTCCTCGTTGAGCGCCTCTGCCGACTTTACGACGAAGGGCTCGCACGGGCGGGTGCCGCCCCAATCACCGTCAGTGTTCTCGCCTTCTACCGCGCCCAAGCCCAGCAACTGGCAGCCCAGTTGCGCGCGTCCGACCTGCCGCGCTTGAACTGGGAGGTCATCGACGTCGTCGACCGCATTCAGGGCCAGCAGAGTGACCTCGTCATCATCAGCTTTACCAGGGCTCGCACCCGGGGACGAATCGGCCCCAACTACGGGCAGTGGCTGCAAGACATCCGTCGCCTCAACGTCGCATTCACTCGGGCGCGTCGCGCGCTCGTGATCGTCGGTCATGGCCGCACCCTGCGGGCGCTTGGCGATCCTGGCGAGGGCGGCGTGCCCGGCCAGGCGCGGATCTTCTACGAAAACCTGTTCCACCTCGTCGACCAAGACGCCGACTTCATGCGGATCCGCCGACTATGACGGTTCGGTTCACCTTTCAACCGGCACGAGAGACCGATTCCAAGGCCATCGTAGTCGTACAGGAGACCCTCCTCGCCGTCGAAATTTGGCCTGACGTACCGATGACACGCAAGATCGAGGAGAGCCTTACCGTCCTCGATCGCCTGATCATCGAGGCGGCGATCGCGCTCGACCCTGCCTACCCGATCGACATCGAGGAAATCACCGGCATTCCGCAGTCGGCGATCGTCACGATCTTCGGCAGACTGGTACGCCTCAATCTGCTTGAGGCGCGCGAGGCCGAGGCGATCGCGACCGAATCGGGCCAGGTGGCAGTCAAGCAGAAAGCGGTGGCACGGCTCCGCCCCACCCAGATGACGCTGCTGTACCTCGCAGACACCGACGAGCTCATCGCCCTCCCCCAGAACTCGGGCCGGCGGGCACCGAGACTGGACCGGGCAGAACCGGCCGGATACGTCGACGTCGACCGCGGTGCCGGCCTGACCCCCCGACACGAGATCATCGCCGACCGCATCAGGCGGCAGACAATCCTGGGCCTGCCGAAAGACATCGTGGCAGCGGTTCCCACAGATGATCTCGTCCCAGACTACAGCCCGCAGTATCGCTCCAGTGGGTGCGTAGAGACAGGCGGCGACGGATCGCAGCGGGCGCGCCTAAAGGTCGACGTAGGCGCCACGAAGACTGTGAACCTCCTCGTCCCCCACGTAGACAACCTGGCGAGGCGTTGGGCGGAGCTGGCTGAGCAGGCGGCGTACGCCGCCGACGGCTGGGGGCCGGCCGCAGCGGAGTACACCGGCCGGGCTTGGCGATACGAGCTGGGCCATGAGGCGGCCGTCGCCGCAGCGACCGACGGGATCCGTCTCGGCCATCCCGGTGGCCTGCTAATACAAGGAGACAGGGATGTCGTCTACGTCGACGTCGAATTCACACCAGGTGACAGCAGCGCCGCACGCACCTTCGCGCTCCAGCACGCAATGGCGGAGGCCGCGATGAAACCCGCTGCGGAAGCCACCTACCAAAGGCTGACATCGATCGTGGAAGCCAGCGCGACTCGCTACGGACTGGCCCCAGGAGAGTTGACCCCGGCCCATGTCCGCAGCGCGCTCTGGACCGCCCGGCATTACCAGCACGTCTACGCGTTGCGGCGTGAGGAGGACTTTCCCCTTGAGTGACATCGACCTGGGGCTGCGGACGGTCAAGGGCGGCTACTTCCTCAAACGCGAGAATGCGCCCCAACGAACCCCCTTCGTGTCACAGCACCCGGGACAGGGGAAGGGTTACCGCCACTGCCTGACCTATGCGGGCGGTGGTTCGACCATCCGGGAAGAGCTCATCCAACTGATCGACTCGGCAGAAAAGCGGGTCTTCGTCGCAACGCTGTTCCTGGGTGATGAGGATGTCCGGCACGCCCTCGAGCGAGCTGCCGACCGCCTCCAGGGCGGTGTCTATGTCGTTTCCGCGCTCGATGACCGTGGACTGAACCGGGCCATCAACGATGCATCGGATACGATGGACATCGACACGCAGATCGAATACCGCAACTTCACACGTCTCACGACCAGCGGCATCTACGTCCGTGGCTACCCGGGCCTGCACGCGAAGTTCGTCGTTGTAGACGATGCCCGCGCACTGGTGTCCAGCGCGAACCTAGTCACCCGCTCATTCGACACCGTGGCCGAGAATGGCCTCGTCTTCGAGGAGGTGGAGGAGGTTGCCGTACTGGCGTGGGTGTTCCGACGGCTGTGGCGACACAGTGCCTGGGACATGCCTCCGGCACCCACACATCACTCTGTGCATGACCGGATCCCCGACGATGACGCCCTACCCGACAGCTATCACGACAGTCGGATCCTCTGGACTTGGCAGGAGCAGCACCGAATTCTCGACGCAATGAGGCGCACCATTGACCAGGCCGCAGAAGAACTGATCCTCGCGACGTTCAGCATCGGCAACATGACCTTCGGCCTGCCCAAGCAACCGGCACGGCCGGAATTGCTGTACGAGCCGGTGTGCCGTGCACTGAACCGCGGAGTCCGGGTCAGGATGTTGATGCGTGGCCGGAACAACTCCGATGCATCACGGGCGGAGGCTTCAGCGTTCCAGAGGGCAGGGGTAGAGATCTACGCCGATCGCCTGACTCACGCCAAGGGATGCATTGCGGACGGACGAACCGGTTCCGTGTTCTCTGCCAATTTGATGACGGCGATGGGCCTCACCGGCGGCATGGAACTTGGAATTCAGCTGGACGGGACGGGTGCTGTCGGGAACGCGTGGCACTACTTCCAACACTGTATGACCGAGTCAGACCTGGAGTTCAGCGTTGAGCCAACAGCCCGCGCCGCAGCCGACCGACTGCTGGCGGATTCGTTGCACCGCTGGCCACTCGCTCCGCAAGGCGCCGTTGCCTGCAGTGACCAAACCTGGATGCAGCTGAGCTCGCACGACGGACCTGCACTGTTCCAGCAAGTCGGCGAAGAGTTCCTGATCTTCAGCGGATCGCGTCAATACCGACTGTCCGGCGATCAGGCACAGTGGCTGATTGAGCCGGCTTCGGGTCCTCCGGGGTCTAGAGCCAGCAGGCACTTACTCGAACGCTGGATCTCTCCGCGCCGCGGCGACTCCCCGACGAGTACGGAAGTCTGCGGCATCTTCGCACCTGTCATCAGCCGGTAAAGAACGCGGTTTGACCCGGCCCTCCCCTAAACAGGTGCGGTAGGCAATCTACAGGGTCTGTGGATCTAACGGTGTTTCCGGCCTGACCTGCCGGGCGTTGTGCCTGGTGAGGAGGGTGCCGTGATGACCGCGACACTGAACGACCAGACCGGATGTAAGAAGCGGCCCGAGCCGTCGGCGGAGGCGAAGGCAGCCGCCGAGCTGGTCCGGGCGGCAAAGGAGCAGGGCCTGTCGTTGACCGGCCCGGACGGGCTGTTGAAGCAGTTGACCAAGACGGTCTTGGAGACCGCGTTGAACGAGGAGATGACCGAACACCTCGGCTACGCCAAACACGACCAGGCCGACGCCGGCGTCGGCGCGGGCAACGTCCGTAACGGGACCCGGCCGAAGACGGTGCTGACCGACGCCAACGGGCCGGTGCAGATCGACGTGCCACGGGACCGGGCCGGCACGTTCACCCCGCAGATCGTGCGCAAGCGGCAGCGGCGCCTGTCCGGGGTCGACGAGGTCGTGTTGTCGTTGTATGCCAAGGGCTTGACGACCGGTGAGATCTCGGCGCACTTCGCCGAGATCTATGGCGCCTCGGTCAGCAGGGAGACGATCTCCCGGATCACCGACAAGGTGATCGAGGAGATGACCGACTGGTCGCACCGGCCCCTGGATGAGATCTACGCGGCGGTGTTCATCGACGCGATCGTGGTCAAGGTCAGGGACGGGCAGGTCGCGAACCGGCCGTTCTACGCCGCGATCGGCGTCACTCTCGACGGGGACAAGGACATCCTCGGGCTGTGGGCCGGCACGGGTGGTGAGGGCGCGAAGTTCTGGATGAGCGTGCTGACCGATCTACGCAACCGCGGCGTCAAGGACGTGTTCTTCTGCGTCTGCGACGGCCTGAAAGGCATGCCCGAGGTCGTGACGAACGTGTGGCCGGCCACGATCGTGCAGACCTGCATCATCCATCTGATCCGTAACACGTTCCGGCTCACCGCCCGCAAGTACTGGGACGAGATCAAGCGGGACATCAAACCGATCTACACCGCCGTCAACGCTGACGCGGCCAGGGCCGCCTTCGACGACCTCGCCCAGAAGTGGGGCGGCCGGTATCCGGCGGTGATCCGCCTGTGGGACAACGCCTGGCCGGAGTTCATCCCGTTCCTCGACTACGACGTCGAGATTCGGCGGGTGATTTGCTCCACGAACGCGATCGAGTCGTTGAACGCCCGCTACCGGCGGGCCGTGAAGGCCCGCGGCCACTTCCCCAACGAGCAGGCCGCGTTGAAGTGTCTGTACCTGGTGACCCGATCCCTGGACCCCACCGGAGCAGGCAGAACCCGATGGACGATGCGCTGGAAACCCGCCCTGAACGCCTTCGCCATCACCTTCAGCGACCGTTTCCCCGCCGCTGAAACCTACTAACCAAGATCGCCGGAAACACCGTTGGCGAGACAGGCCCAATCTACACCCCCGCTGTCACCTTGCGGTGGCCGCCAGGTCGTTAAGGGCTGCGTTGATCACAGGCCAGCACATGCTGACCGTGTCGCGGTCCGGGGCGTGGCCGATTCTTACTTGGGCGTTGGGATGCACGAGGTTACGGTACTCGCGGAGTTTTCCAGCGAAGCCGCGGACGTCGGCTTGTATCCACTTTTCTCGGTGGGCGGTCTCGATCAGCTCATGCAGGGTCCACTTGTCGAGGGGTTTTTCAGCATTGGGCATGCGGGCCTTGACGGCGTCCAGAAGAACGCCTTCCAGGAGGCTGCCGAGCATGATGATCGCACTTGCGTAGGCACCGTTGCGGTCGCAGATGCGTGCCTCGTTGAGTCGGCTTTCAAGGACGACGGCGAGGTCGGCGTCGCGGACGATGTCTGCCATGGCCACGTGGAGCATGACGTCTGGTGACTGTTGCTCCTGGTCCTCTGGCTGCTTGTAGGGGCGAATGACGGGTCGCCCCTGGCTGTGCGCGATTTCGAAGCCTTCGATGACGAGGATGCTGTTGAGCAGGTTGGTGACCTCGGCGGCGGCGAGGGGCTCGTTGCGATGAACATACTCACGTCGGTCCGCGAGGCGGCAGACGAGCGCGTCGACGGCTCCGGGTATGTTTCGACGTTGAAGGAGCTGGTTGGTGAGCCAGCTTCGGCGCTGGTCGCTGTTGTATGGCGGAACGTTTTCCCAGCCGGCTTGTTGGAGAAGCTTGGGCAGTTCAGCCCCACGGCGGTACACGGGGTAGTCGTCGCCGCCGCAGGCGATTCGGGCGATCTCGTCGAGGGTGTTGTCGTCGATTCCTTCGAGCATGCGGGTCTCCTAGAGGTCGTCTTCGTCGTCGGATAGCGGTGTGGGTCTCCAATGTGGCTGCTGGCGGGGTGCTGCGGGCAGTGAACGAGGTTCGATGCCTCGTTGCTGTAGTTGCTGCCAGAGTGGTTCGAGGGCGGCGGGCGGGTCTCGCAGGTACTCGCTGTCTCGGATGCGGATGAACTGCCAGCCGGCTCGGCGTAGTTCCCGCTCGCGGTGTAGATCCTGCTGGGTCTGCTCAGGTTTTCGGCTCCGCGACGGTGTGTCGCACTCGACGGCAAGCCGGCCGTTGTCGCCGACGACAACAAGGTCGATGGCACGGTGGTCGACGGGGTAGTGCGGGACTACGGCGTAGCCGCGGCGGCGCAGCTCCAGGAAGACGCGTTGCTGTAGCAGGCAGGAGAACGACTCATTACGGGTGTCTGGGGTGACGTCGTCGAGTTCGGGATCGACCGTGAGGGTCGCTGGCGGGTGGAGCATGTAGGTCAGCAGCGAGTGGCGGAGGTCGGTGGGGTTGAGACTGGCCGGGGATACCGACGTGAACAGCCAGAGTTGATCGCGGGCGCGACTGGCAGCAACGTTGTACCGGCGCTGCTCGGTGCGGCCGGTGAGGGCCTTCTTGGCCTCGGTGACGACCATGGACAGCAGGATGATGTCGCGTTCGTCGCCTTGGAAGTCGGGCGGTTGACCAACTCGAATCTCTCGTTGGCGTATGTCCGCCGGGTCGATGAGCTCGTAGAGCAGCTTTTCAAGGACTTGTGCCTGTTTGCCGCTCTGCAGCGCGATGATGCCGATGGTCTTGTTGCGATACGCCGGGTCGCCGATGATCTTCTGAACGTGGTCGATGATAGCGTTGGCTTCGTCGAGATTGCGCAGGGTTGCCCTGCGCCCCTCCTCCACGGCCTCGTCGACGTGCACGACTCTGAGGGGGTCAAGGCGGTCGGCCCCGAACTGGCGGAGAGGGATGAGTCTGTTGTCGTAGAACTGCGCGGAGGACCATCCGATGATCTCGGGCATGCATCGGAAGTGTTCGGATAGCCGAACGACGTCGGAAAAACGGGAGGCGAGAAGTTCGTAGAGGTTGGAGCTTGGGAGGAACCCGTTGCGGAGGTTGAGTGGCATGTCGGCGAGGTGCCGATCCAGGCTCTCTTGGACGGCCTCAGAATCGTTGTTGCGATAGTTGACGCCGGGTGCGCATTGCTTTTCGTCGCCGACAACGATGACTCGTGGTGCCAGCCACAGGAGGAAGAGGTTGTCGACGCTGGCTTGGCTCGCTTCATCGACGATGACGACGTCGAAGGCGTTCGGTTGTGGCGGGATGGTGTCGGTCACGGCCGACAGTGGCATGACCCAGGCGGGCACGGCCTGCTGGGCGTGCTTCATCGCCTCGAACGCTGCGGTGAGGTACCGGTCCTTGTTCCTGCCCTGCCCACGGCCGTAGGCACCCATGTTGGTCTTGTAGGACTGTAGGGCCTGGCGCTGCCGCTCGGTCATACGTTCCAGGCAGTGCTGCAGAGCCTGTTTGCCGGCCAGCTCCGTCGTGACGCTGTTGAGCTCCATTTCAACGTCGTCGACTTGCTGCTCGTGGATTTGCTCGGTCTCTGTCGGGCGGATGATCTGGTGGTAGGCGGCTGCGGTGCCCCAGGCCCATGCCGCTTCGATGTCGTTGAGGCGCTGTCCCCAAGTTGGATCGTCACAGTTCTCGCTGATGTGGCTGGCGAGGGTCGGGTGGGCGGCAGAAAGCCTTTGGAACAGTTGTTCGCAGCGTTGGAAGGAGTCCTTGTCGTTCCTCGCGAGATCAAGCTGTTGGCGTGCTGCGGCGTATCGGTCGATGTCGCCGCGGTCGAGGGCGGCGCTGAGGTCGGCGACTTCAGGGGCGATGTCTGGGTTCCGGCACCATGTCTGCAGCGTGTTGGTGAGCGCAGTCATGGCTTCAGATGCTTGTCGTGCTCTGGTGATGGTGGTGCGGTTATGGCCGACGCGGACGAGGAGGTCCCAGTCTTCTGGGTTGCGGACTGCAAAGCGGATACCGTGACTGCGTAGCAGGCGCTCGACAGTGTCCCGGGCTGCGGCGAGCGTACGTAGGGCTGAGGCGTTGTGTGAGAGGGCGGTCCGCAGTAACTTGATCTGGTCTAATGCATTGCGTCCGGTTGGCGGCCTTCCGGCGGGTTCGCTGTTGTTACAGCACCAGGTCGATCTATGGGATGTGAGTCTTGGTCGTGACTGTGAGGCGGCTGCGGCGTTAGCCCGATCATGGGTGATCGAAAGCCGTACCCGAGCGATGTCAGCGACGAGCAGTGGGAGCTGATCGGGCCGTTCCTACAGGCGTGGAAGACCAAGCGCGTCGCGGTCTCGGTGTCGGGCCAGCCAGGCGACTACGACCTGCGGGAGATCGTGAACGCGATCTTCTACCAGAACCGGACGGGCTGTCAGTGGGCGTACCTGCCGCACGACCTGCCGCCGAAGTCGGCCACCTACTACTACTTCGCCCTGTGGCGTGACGACGGCACTGACCAGGTGATCCACGATCTGCTGCGCTGCCAGGCCAGGGAGAAGGCCGGTCGTCAGGAGGATCCGAGCGCGGTCGTGTTGGACACCCAGTCGATCAGGGCGGCGAACCACATTCCGGCCGCGACGACCGGCAAGGACGCGGCCAAGAAGGTGTCCGGGCGTAAGCGGGGCCTGGCAGTGGACGCGTTGGGGCTGGTCATCGCGGTCGTGGTCACCGCAGCGTCGGTCACCGACAACACCATCGGCATCCGGCTGCTCGACAAAGTCGTCGCACACACCCCGACGGTGAGCCGCGCCTTCGTCGACGCCGGGTTCAAACAGGACCTCGCCCTGCACGGCGCCGTCCTCGGGGTCGACGTCGAGGTCGTCAAACGCTCCGACACCCGGCCCGGGTTCGTGCCGATCCGTAAGCGGTGGATCGTCGAGCAGGTCAACGGCACGCTGATGCTGCACCGCCGCCTCGTGCGCGAGTACGAGAGCCGCCCAGAGTCCTCGGTGTCACGAACCCTGTGGGCGTCGACGGCGAACATCGTGCGGCGGCTGACCGGGACCAGCACACCCTCCTGGCGGCACCGGTGAACCTTCCCACCGTCCTCGACCTGATCACCGACCGGGAGACCACCGCACGCCAACGCGCCGACCGGCTCCGCGAGCAGATCACCGCACTGACCGGCGAACTCGCCCGCCTCGACGGCGAACTGGCCGACCTCGCGACCACCCGCACCACCCTGCGCACTCTCGCCGCCGACGAGTTCACCGCCGACGACCCGACGATCGCCAGCGGGCCCTACCAGCAGATCCTGCACATCCTTGGCACCGCGCCCGCCGGCATGCGCGCCAAAGGCATCTGCCTCGCCCTCGGCGTCGAACCCTCACCGAAGAACGTCGAAGGCACCCGCGCCAAGCTGAAACGCATGGTCAACCGCCACGTCCTCACCGAAGACGAACCCGGAGTATTCACCCTCAGCCAGAAACGGACCTAACACTCCGAACCGCCCTCTGAGATGTCGTGGAGATGCGCCACTCGACGGCGGAGCGGCCCGTAAAGGGTCGGGACTCCGACTTGAGCCCAGGCTTCCAATGCGGTGGTGACGGCTGCTTCTGCCTGGAGGAAGGTGGACAGCGCGGTCAATTCTGAGACGGTGGCGGGCGGGGCGCCGTCAACTGTGCATTGTTGCAGCAGATCGGTGGCGTTGAGTTGCGCACGTGCGGGCAGGTAACGGCGTAGACGCCGGCCACCGGCCAGGTGTTTGCGCAGACGCTTGGCTTGGCCGGCGAGTCGGCTGAGGTGGGCTGCGGTCAGGGGTGTGGCACCCAGGTCGATGTCGCACTCGTTGAGCGCTGTCAGGGCGCGTACGTGGGGCTCCACATCCCGCAGTTCGGCGAATAGCGCCTCCCAGTAGGCGGGGCTTTGTCGGGCCAGGAGTGCTTCGGCGGCACGGCGACGCCAGTCTGCGGGGTCCCAGTCGGTGACGGTGTCGGGCAGGCCGCAGGCCGCTAGAGCATCGGTGGCAACCCCGACGTGCCGTTGGATCTCGGTGAGGGCGGGATCGTCGAGGGTGGCGAGTGACCACGCAGTGGTGATGTGGTCGGCGCCGAGGATCTGTTCGGCGTGAGCGATAGTGGCGAGCGTGTCGGCGACGTCGTGGCCGCGCGGGACCTGGCCGGAGTCGGGGATGAGTTGCTGGGCTCGTGCGGCACGTTGTGGTGTGGCAGAGGTGAGAAGCTGCCATAGCTGCTGGGCCTGGTCGTTCGACAGGGGCGGGTCGCCGGAAGTGCCGGCGGGTAGGGGCTCAATCCAGTCGTACTGGTCCCGGCCGGCGTTGAGTTTTTCGACGATCTGCGCCAGCGTGCCGCCGTAGCCATCGGCGATCCGCGGGTGCGTCGTGTACTCCTGTTCGCGGATCACGCTCAGATCTGCGATGGCCTGATCGAGCCGAGTTTTGAGATCTGCGCGCTGTTTTCGAAGTTGGGTGATGTCCTTGCGAAGCTCGTCGGCGGTGAACGTGGAGGACATCTCCGAAAGGGCGGTGATGCTCCGGTCGAGTTCGTCTGTGCCGGTCCGTTGCATGCCGGTCATCAGGACGCACAGCTGTCTGACCGACTCGGGTAGCTTTTCGCGGAGTACGCGCAGCGCTTGATCCTTCTGGCTGGTGATGAGCAGCCTCTGGCCGTCGGCGAGCAGCGCGCAGATGAGGTTGGCGATCGTGTGCGTTTTGCCCGTTCCTGGTGGGCCCTGCACGACGACGGTGGTGTCGTCGCTGAGCTTGGCCAGCACCCTGCGCTGCTCTCGATTACTGGCAAGAGGGAACAGCGGGTCGTCGATGTTGACCGGGCGCTCACGGTCTGTGCCCCCGAGCCAGTTCTGGCGTTGTGATGTCTCGATCGGGGTCACCAGTTGTGCCAATCCGATGGGGTGGGAGCGTCTGCACCCTCAAGGCTGTCGGCGATGGTGCGGTAGACCCGCTCCAGCCCTTTGCGGTCCCGGCGGCGCAGGAATAGAGCTGGGGCGAGGGTCAGCCGGGTCGTGTCTGCCTCATCGAGGAGCGGTGGCTCCCACTGATCGTCGCCAAGCAGGAGGGCTTGGTCCCAGCAACGGCGCCGCCAGAGCTGCAGAAGGCGCACCACCTCCGGAGAAAAGGGGTGCAACTGGGCTTCGGTGTCGAACCAGGGCGCTTCGAAACGTTTGGCGCGGTACCCCTCGTGAGACGTCAGGAAGTCCTGGTCCTCAATCTTCATCCGCTGGTCGAGGGACAAGGCGACCTGCAAGCTGTCCGTGGCCGGATCCTCAATGATCGTCGCATTCCAAATCAGGAGGTGCCTGCGAATAGCCCAACGGCCTTCGTTGCTGGAGGTTAATAGACCGACACCAAGCACAAGCTCCTCGGCATCGCCGCGTTGCTGTGACTGTCGCCGAAGTCGCTCCAAGTGGGTGTAGGTCGCACGCTCCTCCCTCATGTTGCGCTCGCGTTCGGCCCACTTCGTCCACACGGTGAGCCATGCCTCGTATGCCCGTTGCTCAGAATCGGATAGTGCTGGGGTGGTGGCCGAAGACTGCTGGTCAGGTCCCGTGAGCTGGGGTGGCGGTCCGTCAGCGTTGCCGTATTCCGTGGTGTCGAGCAGGTCCCGCAGCTCTGTCGAGGGTAGGGGTGGTTCAGGTGGTGGAGGGTACGCGACCTGCATGACGACTGGTCCGCGAGAAGTTGCCTTCTCTTCAGGCGGCCTACGGAACCAGTAGGTGTTGGAGTCATCGATGGCATCGCGCTCCGGCCGCTCGCTGTTTCTGACCTGCGCGAGCAGGTGTGCCACGAGGCCTTGGGTCAGTCGTCTGACGGTAGGACTTGTCGGGGACACGGGGTCCGGCACTACGCCTCCTCGGGCTCGCCCAGCCCAACAGGATGCGTGTAGGCAACTACAGAGCGCAACTGTCTGCCGGAAGAACGACACCTACGGCCACCATGAGGTATAGAGCCCATCCTCTGAGCATCCTAGGAGGACGTGAGAGTCCGATGAGGCCGCTGCTGCCCCTCCGCTTCAGCACCTCGACCGAAGCCTGTCGCCTGGTACGGCGGGATGCCTGCGGACCGCTCCCCCACCTGCCACACCGCCGCCATCGAGATGGTGGTCGTTCAATGACGGGCGGTCGCCGGCCATGCGTCGAAAGTTGCTTTCGTCGTAGCGAGTGGGTGTGGGTGGCCGGTCATGGCGGCCAGTGCGGTGGCGACGGCTTGTAGGTCGGCTTTGATGTAGGTGGTGGTGGCTGGGCCGGTGGAGTCGGTGTGTCCGGCGTAGGCGCGGGCGATGCCGTAGCCGTAGTGGCGCTCGACCCAGGTCAGGGTGGTGTGGCGTAGCCAGTGGGTGGAAATGCCCTGGGCGGCCACCCACGGCAACTGTTCGCCGATGCGTTTCCACAGGTGATCGTAGCGGCGGCTGGTGATCGGCCGACCATTGCGGTAACGCAACAGCCGGTCACTGGGCAACACCGCGCCACGGATGCGGGCATGGTCGTCGAGGTGAGCGGCCAGGTCGAGCGTGATCGGCTGCCAACGCAGGGTAGCGCCCTTCTCGGTCAACCGCACCAGCCCGCGGCCGGTGTCCAGATCGGCCAGTCGCAGCCCGAGGGCGCCACCACGGCGGCAGGCGGTCTCGGTGTGCAGACGCAGCAGCAGGGCGTCAAGGATGACATCGTTGCCGCTGGTACGAGCGGCGAGGTTGATCTCCTCCAGTTCGTCGGGGGTCAGGGCGCGGCGGGTGCTCGGGAGTCGGCGGGGCTTGACCACCCGATGGGCGGGGCTGGCAGCGGCGTCGATGAGCCCGTCGGCGATAGCCCTGTTGTAGATGGCGCGGGCGGCGGCGATCACGAGCTCGCCGGCGTGACGACCGCTGCGGCTGTTACGCCGTGACCGGGCGGTCGCTGCGGCCTGTCGCTGCAGGGCCTCGATGTCGCTGGCCGCGACCGCATCCAAGGGACGGTCGCCCCACACAGCGGCCATCCGGTTCCAGTAGGTGCCATACGTACGGCGGGTGCCCGGCCCGGCTGCGGCGACGACCTGGGGCAGGTACTCGGCCAGCGTCGGCGGGCCCGGACCGGGCTCGGCCTGCAGATCGGCGAGGGTGACACCCAGATGGGCCAGCAACTGCCGCGCAGCAGCGACACGAGCGGGATCAGCCGACACGACGACCACCGATCACCTGGGTGTGAAGGTCGGCCAGCAGCCGCGCGACGCTCCTGGCCGAATGGATCACCAGCAGATCATGGGAGACGAGGGCGGCGAGCAGCAGCGGCTGCCTCGGCACGATCGCGCACATCTGCCGAACGCTGGCCGGTAACGGTAGCTCCCCTCGGCTGCCCACCGCGTGTTGTCCGGATGGCGCTGACGCGATCACCAGCATTCCCCGCTGTGGGTAGATGTCGATACGGTGGCCCGGCGACCAGCGCAACGCCCCCATAAGGCCGCGTTCGGTCACCCGACCGGACCGGTCCGGACGCGCCATACCGATCAAGACCTCGTCCGGCAAGGCGGCCGCTGGTGAACGCGGTGCGGGCAGCGCCGGAATCGGCGCCGAACCGGGGCGCGGTCTATCGGGAAGCGGGATCGGAATGAGCACGCCGATGAGTCGCTCGCAGTCGCGGCGGCGGGTTGGTGTCATGACCGGCCCAACCGCAGAAGCGCCGCAACGCGCCGACGCCGATGTACGACCCGCCGATGCCCACGATCACGCGGTATCGCAGGTATGCGGGGCAGTCTCGCCGAGCATCTCCGCGTCGAGCAGCTCGCGCAGGTCGACCCGACCGAGCATCTCGCCGAGCAGGGCCCAGTCAGATACCAGTGCGGATTCGATTCTGGCTCACGCCTGGTGGAACTCCGCCAAAACTGGTGTCCGAGGGGGGACTTGAACCCCCACGCCCTATACGGGCACTAGCACCTCAAGCTAGCGCGTCTGCCATTCCGCCACCCGGACCTACCTGTCCAGCCTACCGTGTCGGCCTCGGTGATCCCATCACCGAGAGGCCGCCCGGTGGGCTGCACGGGGAGTTACTGTACACGCCCCAGATGGATCATGCACATCGGCATCGGGCGTATCTGGGCTGTCATGGCACGGGGGTCGCGGCAGGCCGTCGCCCGGGTAGCGTCGAGGTGCCCGTACCCGGCAGCATGGGCCCCGTGCCCCATGCTTCTCCCCTGGCCGTCGCTCAGCAACGGGCCCTCGCGCTGCGTGGTGCGGGTAACCTCGCCGCCGCCCGTGACCTGCTGATCGAGGCGGTCGAGTCCACTCGGCCGCCGTTCAGCAAGGATCATCCGGACGTGCTCAGCACCGCTCACCTGCTGGCCAGGTTGTATCGGGAGGCGGACGATCCGAGCGCGGCCCGGCGGGTGTTGGAGGAGGCGTTCGCCGCCGGGGAGCGTCGCTGGCCGCATGCCGATCCACTGATGCTGGCGTTGGCCTTCGAGCTGGGGTCCGTCGCGGACGAGTTGGGCAACCGCCACGAGGCGCGCCGGAACTACACCCGGGTGGCCGCCGCCGGCCCCGCCGTGCTCGGCGCCGACCACCCGGCGGTACGCATCGCACGGGAGTATCTCGGCGATGCCGCTCCCGCCCCGCAGCCCGTGGTCCTTCCTGCTCCCCATCCTGGCCCGGCTGGCCGGTCGGCTCGGGGGGCTCTGGATCAACCTACGGTGTCCCTGGCCGCACTCTCCACGCTGTGGCAGCCGCACGACGCCTCGGCTGCGGCACCGCCGCGTTCGGCCTCAGCTTCGGTGTCCGCGCCGGCCATCGATCATTCTGTTTCCGGCGGCCCTGGAGTGGCGGCCGCCTCTCACTCCCCCGGCTCACCAGAGGGTTCCGTCGTACCGCCGCCACCGGTCATTCCGTTGGCATCGCCGACCTCGGCCGAGCCGATCCCACCACAGATCCCGCCACCGCCCACGGTGCCACCAACTGCGGTGCCACAGATCCCGCCACCGGCCGCGGTACCACCGGCAGTGGTACCGCAGCTCCCGCGTCAGAATCCCACAGCCACGTCGCCTGACCCTCGGATACCGCCGCCGTCCATTCCACCGCGGGTTGCGTCCCCGCCCGCGGTGCCTCCGCCGCCAGTGGTCCCGCAGGCGCGGACCTCCTTTGAAGATCAGTCAGCCCGCCCGGTCGACCAGGTCCGGTCGGCTGCGGTGCCACCCGCGCCGATGGTGCCCCCAGTCCCGTCTGTCGCCGTGGCCGGGCCCGACGGCACGGTGCCGGCCCCGTCGTCGCCCGCTGCGCCGCCCACCGGGACGGCGCTCACGACGCCGGGCCCGCCGTCAAGTGGCGCGGCTCCTCGTCAGCGGGTGGAGGACGACGAGCAGACGGGCGTGCTGCGTTCCTGGCCAGCCGCCGACGGGTCGACGTCGGCGCGGAGCGGGGCCGCCTCGACCGGGCATCCCGAGTGGGCCCGGCCCACGATCCGCGTCCAGCAGATCGGGCCACTGCTGGACGAGGAAGCGGCCCGGGCCGGCGATCCGCCCGTACCGCCGGAACCGGCAGCTGGTGTGCCCTCGCCGGTCAGCGCGTCGCCGGCCTGGTCGTCGGTGGTCACTGGACCGTCGGCCGACGGGCAGCCGGTCAGTGCTCCACCCGCCTCGGCCTGGTCGGTCAGCGCGCCACCGGTGCTGGGCCAGCCCACCGAGGCACCCCGGAGCCAGATTCATCCGGTCAGCGCACCACCGGTCAGCGCACCACCCGTCAGCGGACCGACGAGCGGGCCACCAGGCTGGGCACCACCCGTCAGCGGACCACCGAGCTGGGCACCACCACCGACGAGCGCACCACCCGTCAGCGGACCACCCGTCAGCGCGCCGCTGGGTCCGTCCGTGCCCGCGCACGGCGCCTCACCGGTCAGCCCGACGGCCGGCCCGCACGAGATGACCGCACCACTGCCGCAACCCGGCCCGACCAGCGGACCGCCGGGTTACCCGGCGACCACCGGGGCGGCCGGCTACCCATCGCCTACCAGCGGACCGTCCGGGTATGCACCGCCGACCAGCGGAGCACCCACCGACGGACCGGCTGACTACCCACCGACCAGCGGAGCAGCGGTCAGCGGATCGGCCGGCCACCCGCCGACAAGCGGAGCTTCCCACCCTGCACCTGCGCCGTACCAGCCGGTCAGCGGTGCGTCGTACGGCCAGACCGGCGGACCCGGCCCGCACGGGCCGGGGGTTGGCGCGCCGCAGCACGGTCCTGGGGCCCAGCCGCACGGCCCAGCGGCCTATCCGCAGCCCGGCGGTCACGGTGCGCCGCCGCCCTATCCGGGGCCGGCCGCGCCGGCCTGGAGTCGGTCCGGTTCGCAGTTTCCGGGGGTCGCCGCGCCGTACCAGGGACCGTTGGCGATGCCGAGCGGGGAGCCGACGCCGGGTCGCAACCGGGTGGCGATCGTGGTGGCGGTGGTGGCGGTCCTGGTGGCCCTGGCCGCCGTGATCGGGGTGGGTCTGCTGGTCCTGGACCGGCGGGCCGCACCGTCGACGGAACCGGCGACGCCGTCGCTCGGCGCGGTCGGCCCGCCGCCGGGGAACCTGACGATGCGCGACGACACCACGACGATCACGTTGACCTGGACGGATCCGTCGGACGGGCTGGTGCCGTTCATGGTGGCCGGCGGGCGGACCGGGCAGTCGCTGGGGATGATGGCCACGGTGGACCCGGGTCGAACCAGCTACACGGTCAACGGGTTGAGCACCCGGGTGAACTACTGCTTCGCGGTGCTCGCCGTCTACGACACCGACCAGTTCGCCACCTCCGACCAGGTGTGCACGTCACGGTAGACCGTTCCGACCGGCTGGCCGGTCCCGTTCGGACGATCGTGGCGGGACACGCCGACGACACGCCACGCTGGGTGTCCACAGGCGGACGGTGCGGGTTCCCGGCGTCCGTAGCGTGACCATATGATGGCTCCCGGCTCAGGGGAGGGGTCGCCGGACGGGGGCGCCACCTGCCGAGACGACACGGGAGGCTGCCGGCTGTGGCGAGCATCGACGAGGCCGTTGCGCCCCGGACCCCACGATCCCGGTCCCGGGTACGCGGTGGTCTGGTCACCGTGGGTACGGTGCTGGCGTTGCTGGCGGCGATGGGGCTGACCGTGCTCGGTCTGGGTTCGGCGGACAACGCGGTGGCCAACTACGACGCGAGTTCGTGGTTGTGGAGCGCCGCGCGCGGCGAGTTGGCGCGGGTCAACGGGGTCACCGCGCGGGTGGACACCCGGATGGAGGTGCCGGCGGCGCGGCGGCATCCGATGCAGGTGACGCAGACCGACCGGCTGCTGGTGCTGCGGGATCTGAACACCGGTCAGATCAGCGCGTTGGACCTGGCGACGTTGCAGATCACCGCGACCACGCCGACCACCCCGGGGCTCGGGGTGAGTGTGGCGTTGCACGAGGACGCGGCGTTCGTGGTGGACGCGGTCCAGGGTGTGGTGCGGCAGTTGGATCCGCGTTCGCTGGCCCCGGTGGGCGAGCCGGTGCGCTATCCGCCGGGGATCACCGGTGGCGCGTTCGACGGCGAGGGCCGGCTGTGGGTGGCGGTGCCGGCGGAGGGCACGGTCTCGGCGATCACCCCGGCGGTGCTGCCGTCCGAGGCGGCGGACTCGCCGGTGGGTTCGCCGCGGGTGCAGACGTACGACGTGGCGGAGGCGAGCCATGAGTTGGTGGTCTCCACGTTGGACGACGGGGTGGCGGTGCTGGACCGTACGGCCGGGGCGTTGGTGACGGTCGTGGCCGGTACGACCCGGCGGACGGCGTTGGCGTCGACGTTGACCGGGCCCGGCATCCTGCCGGTGCGTACCAGCGGGCCGGTGGTGCCGGTGACGGTGCCGGGGCAGCGGCAGGTGCACGCGATCGGCGACGGTGGCGAGGTGCGGTCGTTCACGGTGCCGGGCGACGGTGACCGGCTCGGTCCGGCGGTGGCCTGGGCTGGGCGGTTCTACTGCGCGGACGAGGCGGCGGGCACGGTGTACGCGTTCGACGCGACGGGCCAGCTGACCGACACGATCCGGGGCCGCTGGGGCGGCCCGCTGGAGTTGGAGGTGCGGGAGAACTACCTGTTCATCAACGCGCCGGAGGCGGCGACCGCGCGGGTGGTCGACGACTCGCACCAGGTGCGGGAGGTCGACAAGTACGCCAACGACGTGCTCGGTGGTGATCCGCCGCCGGAGCCCCCGCCGCCGCCGCCGCCGCCGAAGAAGCCTCAGGTGAGCAAGCCGGGAGCGCCGCGTAACGTCACGGCGGCGGCCGGCGACGCGCGGGCCAGGGTGAGTTGGCGGCCGGCGGCGGCCAACGGTGCCGAGATCATCCGGTACGTGGTGGAGGGCGCCGGGCAGCGGTTGGAGGTGGGCGCGAACCAGCGGTCGGTGGAGGTCACCGAGCTGACGAACGGTGAGACGTACCGCTTCTCGGTGCACGCGGTGAACGCGAAGGGCGCGGGTCCGGCCCGGAGCAGCAACCCGGTGACGCCGACCGCGGAGGTGCCGGACGCACCGACCGAGGTGACCGCCCAGGCGCGGGCGGACGGCACGGTGGTGGTGAGCTGGCCGGAGGCGAACGGTCAGGGCAACACGATCGCCCGGTACGCGGTGTCGGCGACCTCGGCGGGCACGAACGCGCCGGTGGGTGAGGCGACCGGCACCGAGCTGGTGGTGAAGGCCGGTGAGCTGGAGTACGGCACGCAGTACGCGTTCACCGTCGTCTCGGTCAACGACAAGGGCGCGGCGTCGCAGGCGTCGCCGGTGAGCAACACGGTGGTGCCGTTCACGGTTCCCGGTGAGCCGTTGGAGTTGCGGGCGGGCACGGTGGCCGACCAGCCGGGGACGGTGGCGGTGCAGTGGTCGCCGGCGGTGGCCAACGGCCGGCCGGTGACCGGGTACGTGGTCGAGGTGGGTGACAAGCGCAGCGAGGTCACCGACACCCGGGCTACCGTGGGCGGGCTCGGCGACGGGCAGAACGTGACGGTGCGGGTCCGGGCGGTCAACGAGGCCGGCGAGGGCGCGCAGGCGACGACGACGGCGCGTACGGTGGCGGCGCCCCGGGTGACGGTGACCGGTTCGTCGGCGACCGCGACGGCGGCGACGGTGACGTTCACCGTGGACGCTGGCGGCGGTCAGGCCAGTTGTACGCTGTCCCGGTCGGGTCAGCCGGCGAAGAGTGGCCCATGTTCGAGCATCACGATGAGCGGGTTGGCCCCCGGCACCAGCTACACGTTCACGGTGACGGCGACCAACGCCGCCGGCAGCGGCACCGCCACCAGAGGGCAGCAGACCGACGCCCTATTCGGTGTCGCCAGCTGCGAGAACGGTCCCGACGGCGACCAGCGCACCTACTGTGACCGGGACCGCGACGGCCGCAACGGCAACGAGATCTTCTCGGTACCCCGGCAGGACAACGACCGCCAGGAGGGCTGGGCGAAGCCGGGCACCCGGCTGAAGGCGTACTGCAAGGTGCGGGGCACGAACATCGACTCCTGGATCTACAACGACAACAAGCAGAGCACCTGGTGGGTGCAGGTCGAGTACGGCGGACGGAACTACATCCCGTGGGCCTGGCTCAACCTGGAGGGCGGGGACGACATCAACGTCCTGCCCACCTGCTGATTCACCCCAGGCGAGGAGCACCACCGTGAACAGCCAGGAACCGCTCACCCAGCAGGAGGTGCAGGGCTTCGCCGCCCTGGCCGCCCGGCTGGCCGAGAACGTGAACACGGTGGTGCTCGGCAAACCGCAGGTGGTGCGGCTGGCGTTCACCGCGTTGTTCGCCCAGGGGCACGTGCTGCTGGAGGACGTGCCCGGGGTGGGCAAGACGACGCTGGCCCGGGCGATCGCGGCGACGGTGAAGGGGCAATGGCGGCGGATCCAGTTCACGCCGGACCTGCTGCCCTCCGACGTGTCCGGGGTGACCATCTTCAACCAGGCCACCCGGGGCTTCGAGTTCCACCCTGGCCCGGTCTTCGCCAACATCGTCATCGCCGACGAGATCAACCGGGCGTCGCCGAAGACGCAGTCGGCGCTGCTGGAGGTGATGGAGGAGCGGACGGTCACCGTCGACGGGGTGCGGCATCCGGTGCCGCAGCCGTTCCTGGTGGTGGCCACCCAGAACCCGGTGGAGATGGACGGCACGTACCGGCTGCCCGAGGCGCAACTGGACCGGTTCCTGGTGAAGTTGTCGGTGGGGTATCCGGACGAGTCGGTGGAGGTGGAGGTGCTGCGCGGGGCGACGGTCCGCTCCCCCGAGGCGCTCGCGGCGGTGACCGACACCGCCACCGTCGGCGAGATGGTCCGGATGGCCCGGCGGGTGCACATCGCCGAGCCGCTGTACGCGTACGCGGTGCGGCTGGCGGCGGCGACCCGCACCCATCCGCAGGTCCGCGTCGGGGTCAGTCCACGTGGGGTAATCGCGTTGACCCGGGCGGCGTGCGCGTACGCGTTGATCGACGGGCGGGGCTGGATCATGCCGGAGGACTTGAAGACCCTCACCGAGCCGGTCTTCGCGCACCGGCTGCTGCTCACTCCGGACGCCCAGGTGCGCGGGGTGACCGCCGCGGACGTGTTGCGGCAGGCGGTCGCCTCGGTGCCGGTGCCGCTGCCGTCGGGCCAGCCGGCCCCGGCGCACCCCTGACCGGCGAGCCTGTCGTGGGGATCACCGCCCGGGGCATCGGTCTGCTCGTGGCGGCCGTGCTGCTGCTGGGGGCGGGTTTTCGGTTCGGGTACCCGGAGTTGACGCTGCTCGGCGCGGCAGCCGGCGTCGCCCTGGCGGTCGCTGTGGTCGCGGCGGCCCGGCGGCCCCGGCTGTTGGTGTCCCGACAGGCCGACCCGGACCGGGTGGCCCGGGGCGAGCCGGCGGCGATGACGTTGACCGTCCGGAACGCGGGGAGGGTGCCGGCGGCGAGCATGCTGGCCACCGACCGCTGCGGTGACCGGGTGGTGCCGGTGCCGGTGCTGCGGTTGCGGCCCGGCGCGGACACCACGGTCAGCTACCCGGTGCCGACGAGCCGGCGTGGGGTGGTGCCGGTCGGGCCGCTGCGGGTGGTCCGCCGCGACCCGCTCGGCCTGGTGGTGCTGGCCCGCTCCTACGGCGACGTCGTGCTGGTGTGGGTGCACCCGCGTGTCCATCCGCTGCGGGCGGTGCCGACCGGTGCGGGACGCAGTCTCGACGGGCGGGTCGACGCGGTGCCGCACGGTTCGATCACCTTCGACTCGCTGCGGGAGTACGTCGTCGGTGACGAGTTGCGTCGGGTGCACTGGCGTACCAGCGCCCGGGTGGGTGAGCTGATGGTGCGGGAGAACGTGGACACCAGCCTGCCCCGGATCGTGGTGCTGCTGGACAACCGGGCGCTCGCGCATCCGGACCGGGTCGGCGGGGTGGCGGAGTCGTTCGAGTCGGCCTGCGAGGCGGCGGCGTCGGTGGTCACCGCCGCGGTCCGCGAGGATCTGCCGGTGGTGCTGCTGTTCGTCGCCGCCGAGGACACGTCCGCCGGACCGGGCGACGGCGGTACGGGCGGCGGGTCCGGTGACGTCGTGGCCGGCGACGGGTCGGGTTCCGGTCCTACGGGACCGTTGGACCGGTTGGCGGCGGTGACGCTCACCGGCGAGGGCACGTTGGAGGCGGCGGCGGCGCGGCTGCGGCGCGACCGGCTCGGCGACACTCTGGTCGTGCTCACCGGACCGGGCGCGACCGACGATCTGGGGCATGTGGGCGCGCTGCGCGGCGCGTACCCGTCGGTGGTGGTCGGGATCTTCGGGGCGGCGGAGCCGACGCCGCCGGGTGCGGCCGGGCTGGTCGTCGTCGACGCGGCCGACGGGGCGGCCTTCGCCGCCGAGTGGGACGGGGTACGCCGGTGGTGAGGCTGCTGCGGGCGGTGGCGGTGCCGGCGACGCTCGTCGTGCTGGTCACGCTGGCCGGGGTGGTGCTCGGCCGGGTGTACGCGGGGTCGCTGCTGACGATGCTGGTGGCCGGCGCGGCGGTCGGGTCGGTGCTGGTCAGCGTCGTGACCCGGCGGCTGCCGTCCTGGCTGGTCGCGCCGGTGTCGGTGCTGGCCATGCTCGGGTGGACGGCGGTCTGCCTGCGGGTGGCCGCGACCGACGCGCAGCTGCCGGGCGGGTTCGTCGAGGTGGCCGGCGACGCCGCCGGTAACGCGATTCCCCGGCTGTTGACCGCGATGATCCCGGTGCAGGCCACGCCGGACACGGTCCTGCTGCCGGTGGTCGCCGCCTGGCTGGCCGGGTTGGCCGGCGCGGAGGTGGCGCTGCGGGCCGGGCGGGTGCTGCTGGGTTACCTGCCGCCGGTGCTGCTGCACGCCGGTGCGGTGTACGTGGTCGGACCCAACGCGGAGCCGGCGATCGGCGCGACGGTGGCGGTGGTGGTGACGGCGGCGCTCGGGTTGGCCGTGTCGTCCCGGCCCCCGGACGGCGACCCGGTCGACGGGCTTTCCCCGGTGGTCCGGTCCGGGCTACGGGCCCGGCTGGCGGTGGCCTCGGCCGCCGGTACGGCGGTGGTGGTGGCGCTTGCCGCGCTGCTCGGCCCGGCGGTGGCCGCCCTGGTGGAGACCCGACCGGTGGATCCACGGCGCTACGTGCAGCCGCCGCAGGTGGAGACGCTCGACGAGAACCCGCTGATCCGGATCTCCGGTTGGGCGTTGAATCCGGAGCAGGAACTGTTCCAGGTGGCGACCGACCTTCCCGGCGGCACCGGCCCGACGGACCCGGCCGAGGGTGCCGCGACGGACAGCGTCGGGGTGCGGATCCAGCTGGCCGTGCTCAGCGACTACGACGGGGTCACCTGGCGGGTGGGCGCGACCTACCGCAACGCCGGCCGGATCCTGCCCACCACCGAACCGGCGCCGTACGCCACGGTCGAGACCGTACGGCAGGAGATCACCGTCAGTGACCTCAGTGGACGGCTGCTGCCCGCGGTGCCCACCCCGCGGGAGGTCAGTGGTGCCCGGGTCGCCTACGACCTGGGCACCGGCACGCTGATCCGCCCCAACGGTCTCACCCCGGGTCTGCGTTACACGGTCACCTCGGCCCGGGAGCGCCCGGACAACAATCTGCTGGCCACCGCGAACACCCCGGCCGGTGACGCGGTGGCCCGGGTGCTGCACGTCCCCGACGGGGCACCCGAGCAGTTGCGGCGGCTGGCCACCCAGTTGGCTGAGGAGAACGGCGCTCCGTACGCGCGGGCGGCGGCGATCGAGCAGTGGCTGGCCGAGCATTACCGGCTGGTCGCCGACGCGCCGAGCGGCCACGCCTACCCGAATCTGGCGTTCTTCCTGTTCGGGCCGCGCAACGGCGGCGGGCAGCGCGGCACGTCCGAACAGTTCGCGGCGTCGTTCGCGGTGCTGGGTCGGCTGGCCGGGCTACCGACCCGGGTGGTGGTCGGGTTCGCCGCCCCCGGGTCGGGTCCGGTGCGGGCCGCCGACGCGTACGCCTGGCCGGAGGTGCTCTTCGACGGTCTCGGCTGGGTGTCGTTCGACCCGCTGCCCCGGCCGGATGAGGAGCCCCGGCCGGTGGAGGAGGACTTCCGCCCGCAGCCGGAGGACCCGCCACCGTCGGAGCAGCCGGAGCCCACCCTGGAGCCGACCGCGTCGCCACCGGCGCAGGCCGCGCCCGGCGGACCCGCCGACGACAGCGGCGTGCCGACGCCGGTGCTTGTCGGTGGCACCGGCGGTGGTCTGCTGCTCGTCGTGGTGGCGTTGCTGGTGACGCTGGCCGGGCTGCGCCGGGCACAGACCCGGGCCCGACTGCGCCGGGGCGACCCCGGCCACCGCATCGCCGGCGCCTGGCGGGAGCTGACCGACACGCTGCGACTGGCCGGTCGGCCGGTCGCCGCGGACCTGTCCGCCACCGAGGTCGCCACCGTGGCCCGCGCCACCTTGACCGAAGCGATCCGTCGGGACGCCACCACCTCGGGTGCGCCCGATCCCGGTGCCACTGCCGCTGTCGACGACCTGGCCAGGTTGATCAACCAGGTCGGTTTCGCACCCGGCGCGGCCTCATCGGAGCAGGCCGGGACGGCAGCCGAGGCGGCCACCACCTACAGCCGCGCGCTGCGCGCCACTCTCCCCCGCTGGCGTCGCTTGCTCTGGTCCGTGCACCCCGGCCCACTCCGTTGGCCCCGCTGACCCACCACCCGCCACCGACCTACCCCGCCGCGATCATGCAGTTGTGGCACCTGACAATTCGGCCTGTTGGGGACCTTTCCGGTGACCCAACTGCATGATCGACGCGAGTGGGGGTGGGGGTGTTAGGGGGTGGTTAGGCGGCGGACGAGTTTGCGGAGGCCGGACTGCCAGCCGTCGGGGTCCTCGGCGCGGCGGCGGGCGTAGTCGGCCACCTCCGGGTGCGGCAGGATCAGGAAGCGTTCCTCCGCCATTCCCGCGACCGCTGCCGCGGCCACGGCGTCCGGGCTGAGCACCGCGCCGGAGGACGCGATGACTCGGGCACCCAGGTGCCCGGCGGCCAGTCCGTCGGCCAGCATCGGGGTGTCGACTCCCTGCGGGCACAACGCGCTGACCCGGATGCCCCGGTCGCGGTAGGTCACCGACAGCCATTCGGCGAATCCCACGGCGGCGTGCTTGGTGGTGGTGTACGCGGCGTCGCCGACGGCGGTCAGCACGCCCGCCGCCGAGCAGGTGTGCAGCAGGTAACCACTACCCCGGGCGAGCATCGCCGGCAGCACCGCCCGGGCGGCGTACACGTGGGCGAGCACGTTGACCCGCCAGGACCGTTCCCAGCCGGTGTCGTCGACCTCCACTCCCCCGCCGGTGCTGACTCCGGCGTTGGCGCAGAACACGTCGATCCGGCCGTGGCGACGTTCGGTGTCGGCGACCAGGGCGCGTACCTGTTCCTCGTCGGTGACGTCGACCGCGACCCCACGGGCCAGCGGGCCCACGGCGGCGGCGACCGCCTCGGCGGCGGCACCGTCCAGGTCGGCCAGGACCAGCGCGGCGGCACCTTCGGCGGCGAACCGCCGGGCCAGTGCCGCACCGATCCCCCCGGCCCCGCCGGTGATCACCGCTACCCGGTCGGTGAGGTTCACGCCGCCTCCTTCGCGTCGCGGCCGAGCCGGGCGAACAGCGTGGTCAGGGCCGCCGGGTCGGCGGCGGTGGCCTCCGGGGTGGGCAGCAACGCCAGCACCGGTACGTCCACCCCGGCGTCGACGTACCGGTTCACCTGTGCCCGGCACTGCTCGGGTGAGCCGTGCAGGATCAACGCGTCGACCACCTCGTCCGGGATCGCGGCCAGGGCGACGCGGCGGTCGCCGGCCGCCCACGCCGCCCACATGCCGGCGAGGGCCTCCTGCCGGCCGAGCCAGCGGTGGAACTCCGCGTACGCGGGTACGGTCAGGTAGCTGGTGATCATCCGCCGGCCGAGGGTGCGGGCGTACCCGGCGTCCTCCGTGGGACAGACGAAGATCCGGGCGACCACCTCGAACTGCGTCCGTCGTCGCCCCAGCTCGGCCACCGCCCGGGGCACGTCGGTGGCGGCGAGCCAGTTGAGGATCACTCCGTCGGCCTCGGCGGCGGCCAGCCGCAGCATGCCGGGACGCAGCGCGGCCAGCAGCAGCGGCGGCGGCACCGCCGGCGGCCGTTCCAGGGTGAACCGGCGGACGGCGAAGGTGTCGAAGGCACCGTCGACGGTCTCCCCGCGCAGCGCCGCCCGCAGAAAACGCAGCACGTCCCGGGTGCGCCGGAACGGTTCGGTGAACTCCACGGCGTTCCAGTCGGAGACCACCACCGGTGACGACGCGCCGATGCCGAGGGCGAACCGGCCGGGGGCGGCGTCGGCGAGCGCGGCGGCGCTCATCGCCAGCAGGCCGGGTCCGCGGGTGAACGCCGGGGTGATCGCGGTGCCCAGCCGCAGCCCGGGTTGCCAGGCGGCGGCCAGCGTCAGCGGGGTGAACGCGTCGGCCCCGTTGACCTCGGAGGACCAGACGTCGGTGAAGCCGGCGTCGGCGAGGGCCGCGTACACCGCGGCGTGGTCAGCGAGCGGGATCCCGCCCATCGGCACCGTCATTGCCCATCGCGTCGTCATCGGTCGATGGTGCCCGGCCCGGCCTCGTCGGGCAAGGTCATGGCGACGGTCGCAGGACCGTCACCAGCGCTAACCTGTCCAGCGTGACCTTCTCCCTGGTGGCCCGTTCCGACGACGGCCGACTGCACGGCGTCGTCGTGGCGAGCCGGTTCCTGGCCGCCGGCGCCCTGGTGCCGGGTGCCGCGGCCGAGGTCGGCGCGATCGCCACCCAGGCGCACGTGAACCTCGCCTACCGGCCGCAGGGGTTGGCGCTGCTGCGGACCGGCGTGGCCGCCGCCGGGGTGGTCGCCGGCCTGGTCGCCGCCGACCCGGAACGCGATCACCGGCAGGTCGGTGTGGTCGCCGCCACCGGGCCGGGTGCCACCTGGACCGGGGTCCACTGCCGTGGGTGGGCCGGTGGGCAGGCCGGCGACGGCTGGGCGGCGCAGGGCAACATCCTCACCGGCCCGCAGGTCGTCGACGGGCTGCGCGACGCCTGGCTGACCGGTACCGACCTGCCGTTCGCGCAGCGGCTGCTCGCGGCGCTGCGGGCCGGCGAGGCCGCCGGAGGTGACCGGCGTGGCCGGCAGAGCGCGGGGCTGCTGGTGGTGCGCCGTGGCGGCGGATACGGCGGTACCGGCGACACCATGATCGACCTGCGGGTCGACGACCATCCCGACCCGATCACCGAACTCGACCGGCTGCTCGCGGTGCACACCCTGCTGTTCAGCCGGCCCGATCCGGCGACCCTGCTGGAGCTGACCGGTGCGTTGGCCACCGAGGTCGCCGGCCTGCTGACCGCGCTCGGGTATCCGGCCGACCCGGCGGAGCCCGAGGACGCGTTGGTCGCCTGGGCCGGGTTGGAGAACCTGGAGGAGCGGCTGGCGCCCGGTCGGATCGACCCGGTGGTCCTGGCCCACCTGCGGGCCGCCGTTCCGCACGTGCCGGCGCCGCGCACCGCCGCCTGACAGTGAGGCCGTGGTCGGCTCCGGTCAGCCGCCGAAGGCGAGCAGCTGGATGCCGGCGGCGTCGAGGGCCTGCTGCTCGGCGCGGCTGCGCGGGCTGCGGCCGGTGGCCTTGCCGATCAGAGTCAGCCGGTCCCAGCCGAGGTCCGGCGGTAGGGCGTGCCCGCCGGTGAGCAGGTCGGCGATCACCCGGGCGGCGGTCGGGGTCAGCCACGGTGGCCGGTCCAGCGCCTCGGCCAGGTCGAGGCCGTGCACGCCGACCTCCACCACCCGGGTACGCAGGAACTCGGTGACCGTCATCGCGTCGCCGTGCCGGGTGCGGACCACCCGGTCGGCGGGGTGGGCGTCGACGGCGGTGAGGGTGGCCCGCCAGGCCCGGTCGAAGTCCGTGGCGAGCACCTCGCCGGCCCGGCCCGGCGCCGGTCCGGCGTCGTCCGCGGCGGCCTGGCCCTGGGCGGCGGCGATCCGGGCGGCGTTCACCGCCGGGAGGAACTTCGCCGCACCGAAGTAGCCGGCGGCGTCGACCTGGGCGGGACCGGGCGCCGGGGCGGCCAGCATGTCGGCCAGCCGGCCGGCTCCGGTGCGCACGTGGGCCAGCAGGTCGGCCACCGTCCACGGCACACAGCGGGTCGGGCGGTCGAGGTCCGACCGGTCGAGGGTGCGTAGTACCGCGCCGAGCCGGTCGCACTCGTCGTGGAAGGCCGACCGTACGACGCCCATCCGCTCAGCCCTTGTAGCGGGGGACCAGACGGTGCACGGCGGTGAGTACCAGCGCCATCACCACCGCCATGGAGCCGGCGATGCCGGCGGCGCCGCCCGCGTAGCCGACGAACAGCGGACGGCGGGACAGCTCCGCCGCCGGGGTGGACCGCAGCCCAATCAGCCACCACAGAGCCAACGCACAGCCGGCGATGGCCAGCAACCCGCCCACGCCCAGCAGCAGGGCGGTGAGCCGGTGCGCGTCACCGGCCGCGACCTCCGCCCGTTCCCGTTGGGTGATCAGCAGCAGCAGACCGGCCAGGGCCGCCCAGACGCCGACCACCAGGAACGCGGCGACCGCGTCGCTGGGCCGGTGCCAACCCGCCGACAGGGTGGCCACCCCGGCGGTCGCGGCGTAGCCGGCACCGATCACGGCGCCGACGGCCCGCACCTTCGGCGGCAGTACGAGGACCAGGGCCACCGCCACCGACCCGGCGACCGTGGTGTGCCCGCTGGGCAGGCTGTTGCCGACGTAGACCCGTTCCAGGTCGATGCCGTAGTCGGGGCGGCTCAGCCCGTACTTGAGCAGTTGGGTGGTGACGTTGGCGCCCGCGATCAGCAGGGTCGCGGCGACGGCGAGGGCGACCCGACCTCGGATCAGCGCGATGAATCCGATCATCACGGTGACCGCCAGCAGCGACACCACGGACATGGCGTTGAGGATCCGGTCGACCGGTTCCTCGATGTGGTCGCGGCCGATGCGGTTACCGGTGAGGGCCACCGTGTCGATCCACTGGCCGATCTCCGTGTGCAGGGCGAATCGCCACACGGCGATGAAGGCCGCCGTCTGGATGAGGGCCAGCACGACCAGCCAGACCGCTGTACCCCCCCGGGGCGTCACGCGCACCCGCACAACTTAGCGGCACGCCCGCGACGTCCGGCCGGTGGCCCGCCCGTGGCGTGGCGATAGGTTGGCCGCAGGTGAAGGAGGGCACGTGACCGGTACCTCGGAGCGGGACGCCACCACTGTCGGGCGGGGCGAGTCACTGGCCGATCTGCTCGGTGGGCGTCGGGGAGCCGTGGACGCCACCGTGCCGCCGGTAGCGTTCACGGTGGGTTGGCTGGTGGCCGGTCGGTCGGTCCTGGTCGGGGTGGTGGCGGCCCTGGTCGCCGGAGCAGTGGTGGCCGGCTGGCGGTTGCGTCGCGGTGACCGGCCCCGGTCGGTGCTGGTCGGGCTGCTGGCGGTCTGTGTGGCCGCGCTGGTGGCGGTGCGCACCGGTCGGGCCGAGGACTTCTTCCTCGTGCAGGTGTTGGCCAATGCCGCCAGCGCGCTGGCCTGGGCGGTGAGCATCATGGTCCGGTGGCCGCTGCTGGGGGTCGTCGTCGGCACCACGTTGGGCCAGCGCGGACGCTGGCGGCGTGACCCGGCGCTGCTGCGGGCGTACGGGCGGGCCAGCTGGGTGTGGACGGGCACCTACCTGCTGCGGGTGGCGGTCTTCGTGCCGCTGTATCTCGGCGGCCACGTGCTCGCCCTGACCGCCGCCCGGGTGGGGCTGACCTGGCCGCTGGTCGCGGCGGCGTTGGCGGTGAGTTGGGCCGTGCTGCGCCGGTCGCTGCCGGCCGGTCATCCGGGGCTGCGGCATCCGGTGCTGCCGCCGGCCGGGCCGGCCGCGGGCGGGCCGGACACCGGCGAGCCCGACGCGCCGGGGCTGGGACAATAAGGGAGAGGCCGCCACGGGGGGAGCGGCCTCTCCGGTGATGTACGTTACTCCGTCCCGGGCCGGGTTGTGATCCCGGGGCGGTCACTTTTTTTCGCTATGTGCGCGCCGTGCCCGGCGGCTCTCCGACGGTGGGGTGGGCCGACCGCTCCGCTGCGTCGGCCAGAGGGCCGACCCACCCCGGCCTGACCGTGGGTGTCAGGCCGTCAACCGGACCTGCCTCTACCCCCGAGGCCCGGCCGGCGCCTCCGGGTGGGTCATCGCCCACCCGGAGGAGTTCGTTCAGCCGTTGGGGAACAACTTCCCGTAGTCGGCGTAGGCCATGGCGACGTCCGCCTGGGCCCAGAAGCGGTGGTAACGGAACTCGGGCTCCGGACCACCGTCGAGGTACGCCTGCACCTTCGGCCACGCCGGGTCGTTCTTGTAGAACGACCGGATGTCGACGAAGCTCTTGCCCGGGGCGATCTGGTCACCGTTCGGCATCTCACCGGTCCAGCCCGGCGGGATGTACAGGCCCTGCCCGGTGGAGGCGTTGTAGACGTCGTCGAAGCGCCGGTAGTCGCCACGCTTCTCCACCGTCGAGACACCCTGGGCGTCGCTGTGCGCGTGCAGCGCGTCCAGCAGGCCCTTGGCGGTGGTCTTCGCCGCCGTGTTGCCCGACTTCGCCGCGTAGGCGATGAGGGTGCGGGCGTAGGCGGCGGCGACGCCGACGTCCTGGCCCTTGACCGTCACCTCGACGTGCAGGTTGGTGTTCGGCTGCGGGTTGCTCGGGTTCCAGTTGTTGGGCTGGCCGGTCCACTTCATGTCCGACGGGATGGACCAGTTGGCGCCCAGCGTGGTGTTGGCGATCGCCCACGGCACCCACTTGTCCAGCAGCGCCTTGGCCTTGGCGTTGCCGCTGACCAGGTACAGCTCGGCGATGCGCTGCATGGACCACGCCTGCATGCCGAACCACTGGTTCGACGGCGGGTCGTTGTAGACCGGGTCCTCGTCGTAGAACATGCCGTAGAAGGTGGCCGTGCCGGCCGGCGGCGTGCCGTAGTGCCCGCCCCAGCTGTTGGTCGCGCCACCGGCGATGCCGCCCTCGGCCGACTGGAGCCAGGTGTAGAACTCCAGCTGCCGGTTGAGGCTGTTGGTCCAGTCCGCCGCCGCGGTCGGCGAGCGCGGCTTGAGCTCGTCGACGTTGGTCAACGCCCAGGCCGCGAACGGGTTTTGGTAGCCGAAGTGGCTGTGGCTGGAGCCGATCCGCCAGGACCAGTTCTGGCTGGTCTCGTACGCCCCGCCCCAGGCGTAGTACCAGGAGAGCAGGTAGTGGGCGGAGGTGCGGCCGGAGCCGGCCGGGCAGGTGCTGGCCCCGACGCAGTTGCCGACCCGCTTGAAGTACTTGTCGAACAGGGCGTACCGCAGGTAGTCACCCATCTTGGCGGCCTTGGCCACGGTGGCCGACACGTCGGCCGCCTTGTTCTGCTCCTTGGCCCAGGTCAGTGCCCAGTACGCGGCCTGCACGGCGCGGGCGTCGGCGTCCGGGGCGTTGGTGTACTTCCACTGCTTGGCGGGAGCCTGCGACTCCTTGATGAACAGGTCCAGGTAGCCGTACTGGCCACCGTGGGCGAAGGTGTCGCAGGACGGCTGCGGCACGGTCTCCCACACCGATTCCTGGGTGCCCCGCTGGAAGGTGTTGATGTAGGCGGGGCGGGTGGTGCCGTCGCCGCAGCGGCCGTAGCCGTAGACGTTGTCGACGTCCAGCAGCCAGTGCATGCCGTAGACGGAGCCGGTGTTGTAGGTCGACCGCAGTTCCGCGCGCAGCGGGTCCTGACCGACCGGCACGCTCGAGTCCAGCTGGGACGGGTACTGGCTGGGCAGGTCGTGCTCGGCGGCGTAGGTGGCGTCACCGGCGGAGCCGGCGGTCGGCTGGTCGGCGTCGGACGGGATGATGTACTTCTCCATCACCGTCCAGGCGCTGTTGAACGGCGCCCAGTTCTGGGTCACCCGACCGTAGTAGGCCTCCAGCCACAGCCAGAAGCTGAACGCCTCGGAGGTGGTCTCGTGGCCGTGGTCCGGCGCCTCGACGATCAGCGTCTCGATGGAGTGGTACGGCACGCCCTCCGGGCTGAAGTAGCCCGAGTTCTTGATCTTGTTGTACTGGGTGAGGAAGCGCTGCACGTACTCGCCGTCCCCGCCGGGCACGTCATTGTCGATCTCGGTGACGGTGACCGTGGCCGGCGTGTGGCCGGTGGCCGAGGCGGTGACGGTGGCGGTGCCTCCGACGGTGTCGGTGTCCTCCGCGGCCCGGACGGTCACGGTGACGCCGGTGTTCCAGTTCGACGTGGTCAGCGTCGCCGAGGTCGGCGTGACGGTGACGTCCGTGTCGCCGGTCCGCGCCAGGCTCACCGCGACGTTCGCGGTGGGTGCCCGGTTCAGCTTGAGGTTGAACGTCGAGCTGCCGCCCTCGGGGACGGTCACCGCGGTCGGCGTGGCGACCAGGGCCGGCGAGGTGGCGCCGGCGACGGTGAACGACCGCTCGGCGATCGCGGACAGACCGCTGTTGTCGTACGCCCGGGCCTGCACCGTGTAGTCACCGGCCGGCAGGCTCTCCAGGGTGTACGCGTACGGCGCGCTGGTGTCGGTGTTGACCAGCAGGCCGTTGCGGTAGAACTCGACCCGGGCGACGGTGCCGTCCGGGTCGCTGGCGGTGGCGGTCAGCGGCACGGTGGCCGGGGCGGTGAACGGGCCGGCGGGCACCGACAGGCTGACCGTCGGGGGCTGCTGCGCCGTACCGCCACAGGTGACCCCGTTGACCGAGAACGAGGTCGGCTTCGCGTTGGTGCCGGAGTACGAGCCGTTGAAGCCGATGCTGGTGCTGCCGCCGGCCGGGATGTTGCCGTTCCAGGACTCGTTGACGGCGGTGACCTCGTTGCCGCTCTGGCTCCACCGGGCCGACCAGCCCTGGGTGACCCGCTGGTTGCCGGGGAAGGCGAACTTCAGGGTCCAGCCGTTGATCGCGTCACCGGTGTTCCTGATGGTGACGTTGGCGGTGAAGCCGTTGCTCCAGTCGTTCGTCGTATAAACCACGTCGCAGGCCGGTGCGGCCTGTGCGGCGGCGGCGGGAACCGTCGCCCCACCGATCGCCAGCGCCGCGGCGGCGAGCCACGCCAGGCGCCGACGTCTAGCCAGGTTTCTCATCTGCGCGGTGTCTCCTCGGACCAGGCCGGTGGCGATGACGCCCCGGCGGTGACACCTCGGGAACGACAGGTCCGCCGAGGTGCCAGTGGATGGTGGTCGCTGCGGCCCGGGTGGGGCCGGCGCGGCGGGGCGCCGTACGGGACGGCAGCTGCTCCCGCTGCTGGCAGGACGCCGTACCGGACGAGCCGGAAGCCCTCGGCGACCCGCGCTCACGCGTACCTTGGCTCCGCGCGGTCGATCGACAGTGTGCCATGGAAGCGCTCCCAACACCAGCAAGAGAACTTCCGGAAACACCGAGTTGTTTCGATCTCGTTTTGGGGCTTTCACAAAGCCGTGACGGGCGTTACAGTCGCAGCAACGTCGATGGGAGCGCTTCCATCGACAGAGTTCCACCCGGAATATCGCCCGGGGTCGTGCCCACGGCTCCGGGGAACAGACCACAGGCCGACGGCGGGCCAGCCCGGACACCGCCGTCAGCCGTCACCCCACCACAGTGGAGGGAGGTGGATCCTCAGCCACTCGCGTGGCCCGGCTCCCGCGCGACACGCACAACTGGGACGCCAATCCGAACGTGCGTGTACCGCAACACGGTGGGGACGGGGGTTGCCCTCCCCCGTCCCCACACTAAACCCCCGTTCACGATGGGAAAAGAGGCCGACGGGTCAGACGCGCACCACCCGCGCGCCCCGCACGGCAGTCGACCCGCCCGCCGACCGCCAGCCGCGACGCCCCGCCGACCGCCCGGGCGCGCACCACCGGTCCGCCCGCGGTACTCGGCGCAACCCGGTCCCGCCGCACCAGCTACCCGACCGGCACCGCGCCCTTCCCCACCCACGTCATCCCGCCACCGAAGCCGTCCGCCCCACCCCTCGTGACGACTCGGCCCAGCGGGGACCGCCTACCCTCTACCCTTCTTGGGAGCGCTCCCGGTCGTAGGCGGTCGTCCCCATCCACGAGGAGAACCCATGTCGATACTCACCAGGCGGCACCTGCTGCGCCGCGCGGCGCTCTCGGCCACCGCCGCCACCCCGGTCAGCGCCGTGCTCGGCGCCACCGCCGCAGCCACCACCGCCACCGGTCTCGCCGGCTGCCAGACCAGCGACCCGGCCGACGACACGGCCACCGCGTCGTCCCCGGCCACCCGGCGTTCCTTCCCGCCCGACTTCGGCTGGGGCGCCGCGACCTCCGCGTACCAGATCGAGGGCGCCGCCAAGGAGGACGGCCGCGGCGAATCGATCTGGGACACGTTCAGCCGCACCCCCGGACGTACCCGCAACGGTGACACCGGCGACGTGGCGGCCGACCACTACCACCGATATGCCGAAGACCTCGATCTGATGCGCGACCTGGGGCTGCGCAGCTACCGGTTCTCCATCTCCTGGCCGCGCATCCAGCCCGACGGAACCGGCGCCGCCAACCAACGCGGCCTCGACTTCTACCGTCGCCTCGTCGATGGCCTGCACGAGCGCGGGATCGCCCCGATGGCCACGCTGTTCCACTGGGATCTGCCGCAGGGTCTGCAGGACACCGGCGGCTGGGAGAACCGCGACGTCGCCCAACGCTTCGCCGACTACGCCACGATCGTCTTCGACGCCCTCGGCGACCGGGTACCGGTCTGGCTGACCATCAACGAGCCGAAGACCGTGGTGCAGAACGGCTACCTCTTCGGCCACCACGCCCCCGGTCGGCAGGACCCCGACGCGGCGTACCTGGTCGCTCACCACCTCCAACTCGCCCACGGCCTCGCCGTCCGTGCCCTGCGCGCCACCGGGGGAAAGAACCGCATCGGCCCCGCCTTCAACCTGCACCCCTGCTACCCCGCCGACGACTCGGCCGCCGCCGCGGAGGCCACCCGCCTCTTCGACGGCTACGAGAACCGCCTGTACCTCGACTCCGCGTTGACCGGCAGCTACCCGGCCGACGTGCTGGCCGACCTCGGACCCGACAGCCGGATGGTCCGCGGCATCCGCGACGGCGACCTGGACATCATCTCCACCCCGATCGACCTGCTCGCGGTCCAGTACTACACCCCGATCTACGTCACCGCGTCCGGCGGCACGGCACGCCGCTGGCCCACCTCGGAGGCGGAGTGGCAGCAGATCTACCCGGACGGGATGTACGACATCCTGACCCGGGTCACCCGCGACTACGGGCCGATCCCCCTCACCGTAACCGAGAACGGCCTGCCCACCGCCGACGAACTCGGTGCCGACGGCACCGTCGAGGACGACGGCCGCGTCACGTTCCTCCGCGACCACCTGACCGCCGCCCACCGGGCCGTCGCCGAGGGCGTGCCGCTGGAGAGCTTCCACGTCTGGTCCCTGCTCGACAACTTCGAGTGGGCCGAGGGCTACGAGCAGCGTTGGGGACTGATCTACGTCGACTACCCCACCCAGCGTCGGGTGTTCAAGCGCAGCGCCCACTGGTACCGCCAGGTCATCGCGGACAACGCGGTCTGACCCCGTCAGCCTCGGCGGCGGCCCGGCTCCGGGCCGCCGCCGAGGCACGTACGATCCCCGCATGCGTGACCGAAGCCGGTTGGGCCGGCCGTTCTGGACCTTCTGGAGCGCCGCCGCGCTGGCCAACCTCGGCGACGGCATCCGGGTCGCCGCCTTCCCGCTGCTGGCCGCCGCCCTCACCGACGACCCACTGGCCGTCGGTGCCGTCGCCGCGGCCCAGTTCCTGCCGTGGCTCGTCTCCGGTCTGCTCGCCGGCGCCCTCGCCGACCGCCGAGGGGCCCGCACGCTGCTGGCCGCCGCCGACACCGGCCGCGTCGTCGTGCTGGCCGCGCTGGCCACGACGGTCGCCCTGGGCTGGGCCACCATCGCCCACGTCGTCGCCGCCGCGTTCCTGCTCGGCGTCGGCGAGACCATCCGGGACACCGCCGACGCCCCGCCGGCCGCCGACGGTGACGGCGTCCTGGCCGGCCTGCGCTGGCTCCTCCGCCAGCCGATGATGCGCACTCTGGTACTCGTCACCGCCGCCGTGGCCGCCGCGGACACCGCCTGGTTCGCGATCTTCGTTCTCTACGCCCGCGACGCCCTCGACCTCGGCGCGCTCGGTTTCGGTCTGCTGCTGGCCACCGGCGCGGCCGGTGGCCTGGTCGGCTCGTTCGCCGCCGACCGGATCCTCGCCGGCTTCCACCACCGGTCCGTGCTGACCTGGTCGATGGCCGTCACCGCCGGCGTGCCGGTCCTGCTGGCCGTCGTCGGGCACCGCGCCGTCGCGGTGGTCGTGGTGGTCACCACCAGCGCCGCGTTCGCCGTGCTCAACGTCGCCGCGCTGTCGGTACGCCAACGGCTGGTGCCGGGCGGGCTGCTCGGGCGGGTCATCGCCGCCTCCCGCCTGGTCACCTACAGCTGCACCGCGCTGGGGGCGCTGGCCGGTGGTGCGCTGGCCGCCCGGGCCGGCATCGAGGCGCCGTTCCTGTTCAGCGGCGTCGTCGCCGTGGCCGCGACGGTCGCCTGGTGGCTCGCCTCCCGCCCCACCACTCCCGGTGCCGGGCTCGGCCTACGGTAACGGCCGGCAGCCGCCCCGCCGGCTCAGCGAGGCAGCGCCTGCTGAAGTTCGGCGCGCAGGGCCGGGGTCAGCATCTCGCCGGCCTGCTTGGCCAGCCGGGCCATCTCGTAGCCCACCACGCCGATGTCCGCGTCCGCCGCCGCCAGGGTGGCCAGGATCGAGCCGTCGCGTACCTGCATGACCAGGAAGTAGCCCCGCCCCATCTCCACCACGGTCTGCTTGACCACGTCCCCGTCGAACATCTGGGCGGCGCCGGCGGTGATGCTCATCAGCCCAGAGGTCACCGCGGCGAGCTTGTCGGCGTGGTCCCGTGGCAGGTGGTCGGATATCGCGACCAGCAGCCCGTCGGAGGAGACCACCACCGCGTGCGCCACCCCGGGCACCCGCTCCGCGAACGCGCTGACCAGCCAGCTCAGGTCGCGAGCCTCCTGCGACAACGTCATCACTTCCGTCCTCCTTCGCTCCACGCCCCGAGCGGTGGCACGGGTATCTCGGTGGTCTCCTCGGCCTCGGCCCGCCGCACACCGCTGTACAGCCTGGACAACATCCCGCCGACGGCTTCCGGATCCGGATCGTCGCGGGTCGGCTGCTGCTGCTCCGGGCGGGCCGGCTGGGTCACCGCACTGAGCTGCGCCATCGGCACCCGCATCGGCAGGCCCCGTTCGTTCGTCCCGGCGGTCACCGGCACGGTCGGCGGTGCCGGCGCGCCGGCACCGGCCGTGGAGACCGCCGACGACGGTCCCTCCCGCGACCACCAGCCGCCACCGCCGCTCGCCGGTGCCACCGCCGGGGCGAGTACGTCCTCCGCGCGTACCGGCACCGGATGGGCCTGGCGGGGCACCGTGGTCGGACGGCGTCCGGCCACCGGCAGATCCGCCGGCCCCGGGTCGGCGGGGGCGACCGCGACCGGGCGAGGTGTCGCGACGGGCAGCCCGCGCGGCGACGGCACCGGGTCCAGGCTCGGCGGTGGTGCCGCCGCGAGCAGCGGACGCGGCAGCCGTACCCGGGCCACCAGCCCACCGGCGCCGCCGTGCAGCCGCACCTCGATGCCGTGCCGGGCGGCGAGGTGACTGACCACGAACAGACCCATCCGCTCGACCGTGGCCACGTCCGCCGCCGGCGGGGCGGCCAGCACCGCGTTCGCTTCGGCCAGCGCCGTCGCGCTCATTCCGAGGCCCTGGTCGGCGATCTCGATCACCGCACCGGGCCCCTCCACCCGGGCCATCACCTGCACGATGGTGTCCGGCCGGGAGAAGGCGGTGGCGTTCTCCAGCAACTCGGCCAGCAGGTGCACCAGCTCACCGACCGCGTGCCCGACCACGTGCAGGTCCGCCACCGCCTCGTGCCGCACCCGCTGGTACTGCTCGATCTCGGCGCTGGCCGCCAGCAGCACCGCGCTCAGCCCGATCGGCCGGTTCCACCGGCGGGTCGACTCGGTGCCGGCCAGCACGAGCAGGCTCTCGTCGTTACGGCGCATCCGGGCGGCCAGGTGATCGAGCTTGAACAGGTTCTCCAGCTGCTCGGGGTCGCCCTCCTCCCGCTCCAGGTCGTCGAGCAGCTCCAACTGCCGCTCCACCAGCACCTGACTGCGTCGGGCGAGGTTGACGAACATCGCGTTGACGTTTCGACGCATGTTCGCCTGGTCGACCGCCACCCCGACGGCGCTGCGGTGCACCGCGACGAACGCCTCGGCCAGCTCACCGATCTCGTCGAGGGACCGCACGACCGCCGGTGAGACGTCGATCGGCGGTACGCCACCGGAGACCGACCGCAACCGGGCCAGTGCCTCGGGCAGCTCGATCTGCGCGATCCGCAGCGCCTGGGAGCGCAGTAGCCGGATCGACCGCGCCAACGACCGACCGATCAGCACCGAGATCAGCACCGCCACCAGCAGGACCGTGATGATCACGCCGACGACCAGCAGCGTCTCCCGCAGCTGGGTGTCGCTCGCGTCGTCGGCCTGCCGAGCCGAGGCCGCCAGCACGCTTGCCTCGAAGCGCTGCAACAGCTCGTGGCGGGCCTCGCTGGCCGTCCACCACTGCTCCGCGTCCAGCACCGCCGACCCCGACACGCCCTGCGCCAGCGCCTGCTCCTCCATCCGGGAGGCGGCGACGAAGGCCGGATCCAGGCTCATCTCGTCGTAGCGGGTCACCTGTGCGTTCGTCGCCGCGATCCGGAACGCGCCGAGCGCGGTCAGCTGGCGCGCCCGCAGCTCCGGCAGTTGGGCCGCGTCCTCGGTGTCGTAGCTGCCGGCCCGGGCCGCCGAGTACAGCTCCGCCCGAACCCGCGAGGAGAGTTCCTTCGCCCGGGCGAACTGCACGTAGCGCAGCACCGCGTCGGCCAGTTCCGGCCGGTCCGCGCCGGGTGTCGGCTGGGCGAGCAGGTTCAGCAACGCGTCGATCGCCCGGTGGTAGTTACCGATGATGGTGTCGTCGCTGAGCACCACCGTGGTCATCGTGTTCCGGATGTAGTCGACCTGCTGGTACGCCTGGGAGGCCACCACGTAGACGTCCCGCCACGAGGCGTCCGCCTCGGCCAACGGCTCGGCCGCCGCGCGCAGCTCCGCGGCCGCCTGGTCGGCGGCGTCACGGTAGGGCTCCAACACGGCCAGCCGCTCCTCGCCGGCCTCCTCGTCGGCGGCGTCACGCAGGGCGGGCAGTTCCCCGGCCGTGCGGTCACGCTCCAGCTGCAACCGGTGGGTCAGCACGGTGATCTCGCGTCCGATGCCGACCTGCGCGGCGAAGTCACCCAGCACGTTGGCCCGGCTGACCAGGCTCTGGGTCTGTACGCCCGCCAGCACCAGGAAGGCGACCGACGGGATGACCAGCACCGTGGCCAGCTTGGTGCGCATCCGCCAGTCCTGCAGGCGCAGGGCGGAGCGACGCCGGTGGGGTACCACCCGGACGTCGAACCGACGCCGGCGGTGCTGCGACACCCCGGGCGCCTGCTCCGGTCCTACACCCACCCGCTCCTCCTCCCCCACGCGTCCGCCGCGGTCCGGGGAGCGCGGTCCATCCAACCAGGCCCGAGAGCAGTGTCAACGCCCTGCCCTTATGAAGGGTTAAGGAAGGGTACTGCCGGTCGCCACCCTATGCCGAGGTCGCCGAGTCTTGATCATCCGTCCGGCCGATGTCGGCCACCACCACGGCATCGGCGATCCGGCCGGTGGCCACCAGCGCCGCGCCGGTGGCCCCGATCTCCGGGTGCCGGGCGAAACGGACCGGCCGGGGAGCCAGCACCGCGGCGAATGCCTCCCGCCACCACGTCGAGGCGGCTATCGCGCCGCCACCGAGGACCACCTCCACCGGCCGGCCCACCGTGGACTCCAGCACCACCAGGTCCTCGACGACCTGCTCGCACACCCCGTACATGAGCCCGGCCAGCATCTCCACCGCGGTGGTGCCGAAGCCCAGTCCCCGCAGCTCACCCAACCCGGCCGGGCGGATGCCCGGCGGACGGTCGCCGCCGAACCGCACGTTGGCCGGCCGACCACCGTCGGGCGGCAGCAGCGCCAGCGCCTCCTCCAGCGCCCGACCGGTCGGCAGCCGCAACTCCCGGTCCGCCCAGGCGAACAGGTTTCCACCCGAGGAGTACGCGACCCCGGTCACCACATGGTCGTGGTCGACGCGGTAGCGCCACAGCCGGTGCGGCAGGACGGTCGACCCGGCGGACGTCGGCATCCGCTGCAACAGCCGGACCGCGGAGGAAGTACCCACTGTCACCGCCGCCCGGGTGGGATCCACGCAACCGGAGCCGACGTTGGAGGCGGCACCGTCACCGAGCGGCGGCGCCCAGCGGGCCCGGGCCAGTGCCGGCCACCGCCGGCCGTACTCCGCGCGCAGCCCGCCGTGCCAGTCGCGGGGGGCCAGTTCGGGCAGATCGGCGCCGTCGCTGCCGGCCAGGGCGCGGGCCTCCGGGTCCCAGTCCAGGGTGTGCAGGTTCAGCAGGCCGGTGCCGGACGCCTGTGACATCGACATCGGCGCCTCGGCGAGCAGCCGGCCGAGCACGTACTCGACCAGGCCGGTGAAGCGGGCGATCCGCGTCCCGGTGCGGGCGCGCAGCCAGGGCAGCCGCACCGACCAGTAGCAGCGGTGCCACCAGGTGCCGGTGCGCTGGTGGAAGGCATCCGGGTCGGCCGGACCGACCGCCGTCGCCGGCGGCTCGGGCCGGGTGTCCAGCCAGGTCAGCACCGGCCCGAGCGGCTCCTCGGTGGCGCTCAGCGGCACCACCGAGTGCCACTGGCCGCTGACCGCCACCAACTGCACCCCGTCCAACCAACCCTGGCCGTGCAACTCGTCGAGGCACTCGATCAGGCCGGCCAGGTACGCACGGACGTCCAGGGTGCCGGCACCTTCGTCGTCGACGGTGAGCACCATGCGGCGACGGGCCAGCGCCCCCGGCAACGGTTGCGCGTCGTCCAGCACGAGCCCACGCACCGACGAGGTGCCCAGGTCCAGCGCGAGAATCTTCATCGCGGGTCAACGTACCCGGTGATCGTGACGCGACAACGCTGCCCGGCACCGGGTCCGCCGATCGGCTTCCGCGCCGGCCGTCCGACGCGTAGGGTGTTCGCATGCTCGCGCGACTGACCTGCTGGTGGCCCGCCGACCCGGCGGCCCTCCCCCGCGCGTAGCTTCATCCCACGCGGCCGCCCGACGAGGCGGCCGCCGGTCATGTCCCGGTCCCCGGGGCCGCCCCCCGAGAGCGGTCGCCCGGCCCGAGGAGACCAATGCACCAGCTGACCGACCTGCTCACCACGCTCGCCGCCGGCCTCGACCCCGGCCCGTTCGCCCTGTTACACCGCGACGGCGCCGAGCATCTCGACCTGTTCACCGGCACCGTGACGACCGTCGACCGGCTCGCCGACATCCCCCTGCCCGCCGCCAGCGCCGGCCCGGCGACACTGGCCCTGGTGCCGTACCGGCAGGTCGCCGAGCGGGGCTTCGCCTGTGTCGACGACGGGGTGCCGCTGGAATGCCTCCGCATCGACCAGCACCACCGGCTGCCGTTGGCCGGTGTGCTGGACGCCCTGCCGACCGAGCCCGTCCGCACCACCGGCGCCGCGTTCGACACCAGTGACGACGAGTACGCCGCCACCGTGGCCCGGGTGCTGGCCGACGAGATCGGCCACGGCGAGGGCGCCAACTTCGTCATCCACCGCACCCTGCGCGCCCAGGTGCAGGGCGCCCCGCTGACCGCCGCGCTGGCCGCGCTGCGTTCGCTGCTGACCCGCGAGCGCGGGGCGTACTGGACGTTCGTGGTGCACACCGGGGCGCGCACCCTGGTCGGCGCCAGCCCGGAACGGCACGTCAGCGTCGACGACGGTCTGGTCCTGATGAACCCGATCAGCGGCACCTTCCGGCACACCGGCGCTGCCGCCGACCGGGCCGCGCTGCTGCGCTTCCTCGCCGACACCAAGGAGACCGAGGAGCTGTACATGGTCCTCGACGAGGAGTTGAAGATGATGGCCACCGTCGCCGAGCGGGGCGGGCAGGTCGTCGGGCCGTACCTGAAGGAGATGTCGCACCTGGCGCACACCGAGTACCTGCTGGCCGGACGGGGCACGAAGGACGTCCGTGAGGTGCTGCGGGAGACGATGTTCGCGCCGACGGTGACCGGCAGCCCGATGGAGAACGCCTGCCGGGTGATCGCCCGGCATGAACGCACCGGGCGCCGCTACTACTCCGGGGTGCTGGCCCTGCTCGGCCACGACGAGTCGGGCCGGCAGAGCCTCGACGCGCCCATCCTGATCCGTACCGCCGAGATCTCCCCCACCGGTGAGCTGCGGGTACCGGTCGGTGCGACGCTGGTGCGCCACTCCACCGCTGCCGCCGAGGTCGCGGAGACCCACGCCAAGGCCGCCGGCGTGCTGGCCGCCCTCGGTCTCGGCCCGCAGGCGCCGGCCGGGCCGCACCCCACGCTCCGGCTCGCCGACGACCCGCAGGTACGCGCCGCCCTCGCCGCCCGCAACGCCCCGCTGGCCCGGTTCTGGCTGGACCAGCGGCCACCGGGAGCGCTGGCCCTGCCCGCCCTGGCCGGCCGCCGCGCCCTGATCGTCGACGGGGAGGACACCTTCACCGGGATGCTGGCCCATCAGCTCGGCGCGCTCGGTCTGTCGATGACCGTCCGGCCGTGGCACGACGAGCAGCCGGTCCGCGCGTACGACCTGGTGGTGGTCGGTCCGGGCCCGGGTGACCCGAGCGGTGACACGGAGAAGATGACCAGGCTGCGCGCCCTGCTCACCGAGCTGCTGGAGACCGGGCACCCGACGCTCGCGGTCTGTCTCGGTCACCAGCTCCTCGCCGGTCTGCTCGGGCTGCCGGTGCACCGCCGCGACGCGCCCTACCAGGGGCTGCAACGCACGGTCACCCTCTTCGGCACGCCCCGCCGGGTCGGCTTCTACGCCACCTTCACCGCCCGCGCCGCCACCGACCACCACGACGGCCCGTACGGACCGGTGGAACTGGCCCGTGACGAGGGCGACGGTGCGGTGCACGCCCTGCGCGGGCGCGGCTTCGCCGGGGTGCAGTTCCATCCCGAGTCGGTGCTCAGTCCGGACGGGCTGGCGGTCCTGACCGACCTGCTGCGCGATCTGCTGCCGGCGCCGGCCGGTGAGTTGTCCCCCGCGGCGCAGGCATAGCCGGCCGGATCGGGGGTAGCGCTTGTGGACGGCCGACGGTCCGGGCGGGTCTGAGAGCCCCCGCCCGGACCGCCGGTCCTGCTGTGGGGACCTAGCCGGCGAGGCCCTGCTTGAGCGCGGCACCGATGCGCACCGCCCGCTTCGCGGTCAGCGCGGTCGCCCCCAGCGCGATGTGGTCGGGCGCGGTCTCGCCGTTGTTGCTGGTGTGCGAGGCACCGTACGGGTTGCCGGCGGTGAACTGGCTCGGCTCGGTGTACCCGGGGGTGACCACGATCCCGCCCCAGTGGTAGAAGACGTGGAACAGCGACAGCAGCGTCGACTCCTGCCCGCCGTGCTCGGTGGCGGTGGAGGTGAAGGCCGAATAGACCTTGTCGGCCAACGCCCCCTGGGCCCACAGCGGGCCGGTGGTGTCGATGAACTGCTTGAGCTGAGCGGCGACCAGGCCGTAGCGGGTCGGCGAACCGAAGATCACCACGTCCGCCCAGCTGAGGTCGTCCGGCTGTGCCTCCTCCACGTCCTGGGTCTCCATCCGGTGTGCCTGCCATCCCGAGTTGGAGCGGATCGCCTCGTCCGGTGCCAGCTCGCGTACCTTGCGCAGCCGCACCTCCGCACCCGCCTCACCGGCCGCCTCCGCCGCCGCCTGCGCCATCTGGTAGGTGATGCCGGTCGCGCTGTAGTAGATCACCGCCACCTTGACCTGTGCCGCCATCGCTCGTCCTTCCTCATCGGGATCAGCTCCGGCGACTACCCGATGCTTGCGGCGACAAACATCGGACGGCGTCGACCGGTCCCGGCGGGCGGATTTCCGGTGGCCGGCACGGGTGGCGCGGTGGCAGGCTGTCCGGCGATGGAGATCAGGATCGCGACCGCCGACGACTGGCCCGGCATCTGGCCCTTCCTGCGCGAGATCGTCGCCGCGGGTGAGACGTACACCTGGCCCCGGGACGTCGACGAGGCGCGGGCCCGACAGATGTGGCTGGTCCCTACGCCCGGACGCACCGTGGTCGCCGTCGGCCCCGACGGCACGGTGCTCGGCTCGGCGAAGCTGACCCCCAACCAGCTCGGTCCCGGGGCGCACGTCGCCAACGCCAGTTTCATGGTCGCCCCGGCGGCGGCCGGGCGCGGCGTCGGGCGGGCCCTCGGCGAGTACGTGCTGGACCTGGCTCGCGCCGACGGCTACCGGGCGATGCAGTTCAACGCGGTGGTGGCGGTCAACACCCGCGCGGTGGCGCTGTGGCGGTCGCTCGGCTTCGAGGTGGTGGGGCGGATCCCGGAGGGCTTCCGACACTCCGTCGAGGGCTACGTCGACCTGCTGGTGATGTATCGGCGGCTCTGACCGGCGCGCCGGCCGTCGGGTGCCGCCGGATAGCCTGGCCCGGTGATGCTGCCCCTGCCGACCGGCGAGTTCCAGGCGTACCTGTTCGACTGCGACGGCACGATCGTCGACTCGATGCCCCAGCACTACACCGCGTGGCGGGACACCCTCGACCGGTGGGGCTGCGCCTTCCCCGAGGACCTCTTCTACGCCTGGGCCGGGCGACCGACCGCGGACATCGTCGTCGCCCTGAACGAGCAGCACGGCCTGGACATGCCGGTGGAGACGGTCGTCGCCCACCGGGAGACGCGGTTCCAGCAGCTGCTGCCCACCGCCACCGGTATCCCCGGGGTGCTGCGGCACATCGACGACGCGCACGGCCGCATCCCGTTCGCCGTGGTCTCCGGCAGCACCCGGGAGGCGGTCACCGCCTCGCTCGACGCGCTGGGCATTCTCGACCGATTCGACGTGCTGGTCTGCGCGGGCGACTACGCCCGTCCCAAGCCCGACCCGGAGCCGTTCCTGCGCGCCGCCGAACTGCTCGGCGTACCGCCGAGGTCCTGCCTGGTCTTCGAGGACGCGGACCTGGGCATCGAGGCGGCGACCGCGGCGGGCATGGCCGCCGTCCGGGTGCCGCCGCCGCGCCGGGGCTGACCGGGCGGCTTGCTCAAGATATCCGCAAGTTGCGTGGTTCACAGTTCTCGGACAGGTAGGAAAACGTCATCCTGATGACACCGGTGCCGGCGATCCTCGTCGCCGCCCCGCACCGGTCGACCTGAACGGGGGATCGCGCTCCGCCACCAACGGTGTTGGCGTAGCGCGATCAGGGGAGCCGCTCGGCAACCGGGCAGGTCGTGTTGTCGGTGCCCACACCTATGCTGCCGTCGACCACCGAATGGAAGGCGGCCGACGTCGTGGCACCTCCCGGCACGATCGCGCTGAGCGGCTCAGAGGCCCTCGCGCTGCGGATGACCAGCCTGCTGCTGCGTCCCCATCCCACCGCCGCGCCGACGACGGTGGCCGACGTGGTGGAGTGGTTCGGCGCCATGCAGGCACAGGACCTGGCCAGCGGCATGTGGTCGCTCGGCGTACGGCTGCCCGGGTTCACCCAGGCCGAGGTGCACGCCGCGTTGGAGCGCCGCGAGGCCCTGCGGACCTGGCCGATGCGCGGCACCATCCACCTGGTGCCGGCCCGCGACGCCCGCTGGCAGTTGGAGCTGACCGGCGTACGCGCGCTCGCCGGTGCGGCGAAGCGGCGTGAGTTCCTCGGCCTGTCGGAGGCGGAGGCGGACCGCGCGGCCGACGTGCTGGGCGAGACCCTAGCCGGCGGCGGCCGGCTGACCCGCGCCGAGTGCGTGGCCGCGCTTGTCGCGGCCGGCATCGACGGTGCTGGCCAGCGCGGCTACCACCTGCTGTGGCACGCGGCCCAGCGCGGGGTCACCTGCATCGCCCCCAACATCGGCACCGAGCAGACCTTCGCGCTGCTCGACGAGTGGGCGCCCGGCCAGCGCCAGCTCGACCGCGACGAGGCGCTGGCCACTCTGGCGCTGCGCTACTTCCGCGGCCACGGCCCCACCACCCGGCAGGACTTCGCCGGCTGGACCGGCCTGACCGCCGCCGACGCCAGACGCGGCATCGCCGCCGCCGGTGCCGACCTGACCACCGTGCTTGTCGACGGCGTCGAGGCAGTGCTGCACACGCCGCTGCTCGACGCGCCCCGCACCACGGTGGACGACGTGCTGACCCTGCCCGGCTTCGACGAGTACCTGCTCGGCTACAAGGACCGCGCGCTGATGCTCGACCCGGAGCACAAGCAGGCCATCATTCCCGGCGGCAACGGGGTCTTCCAGGCCACCGTCGTGGTCGGCGGCCGGGTGGTCGGCACCTGGAAGCGCAGCCTGGCCAAGACCCGCGTCACCCTGACCGTGCACCCGCTGGTCGACCTCGCCCCGGCCCGCCGCGAGCAGGTCGAGCAGGCGCTGCACCGGTACGCCGACTTCCTCGCTCTGCCGCCCCGGGTCACCTGGAACGACTGAACCGCAGGGATCGCGCTGCGGCGACAGCGGCCAGGCTGACGAGCGCGGCCAGCACCGCGACCGGCCCGCCCGGCCCGAGCGACGGACGGACCGCGGGGACGAGCGGGCCGAGGAACACCTCGGCGTAGTCGGCCATGACGACGACGGCGGCCACGACCGTGACGACACCAACTCCGCCGGCCACCAGCGGCAGCCATCCTCGACGGCGCGGCTCGGCGACCGCCCATCCGGTGAGCACGTGGAACAGCACGGCCGCGCCGGCGTACCCGGCCCATCCCGGGAACTCGGTCAGCCGTACGGCCATGTCGCCGTACCAGACCCACGGCAGACCGAACGCCGCGACAACGGTGCCGACCGCACCGCCGACGGCGGTTACCCGAACGAGAACCACGGACATCGCGCCTCCCACCAGTTGCGGACCATGCCACGGGCGCGGCGCCGGCCCGGGTCGGCGACCCGCGCGGACGGGCTCAGTGACCCAACCCGCGCAACGCCTCGTCCAAGGTCGAGGCCAGCGTCTCGGGCAGGAAACCGATCAGATCAAGGGTGAAGCGGACCACCCCGTCCTCCGGGGCGACCACCCGCACCTGCGCCTGCCGCTTGGTGAAGGCGGCCACCAGCCGGTCCAGGCAACGCAGCCCGGCGCTGTCGAGGAAGGTCACCGCGGACAGGTCGACCACCACGCTGGCGGCCGCGCGGGTGGCGGTGAGAACCTCCCGCTCGACCTGATCGGCATTCACATGATCGACGTCGCCGTGGAGCCGCACGACCTCGCTGCCGCGTTCCACGGTCACGGTAATCCGGTTCGCCGCGGTCACCTCGCCGACCTCCCCAGTCTGCGGCGCATCAAGACCGTGGTCCCCTCGCCGCAGTCCACCACGAGGTCGTCCATCAGCCGTCCCATCAGGGCCATCCCCCGTCCCCGGTCAGCGCTGGGCCGCGGCGCCCGCCACTGGCCCGAGTCGCTCACCCGCAGCTCCACGATGTTGCCGTCAATCGTCACGCCCACCCGGACGCGGCCGACGGGATTCCCCAGGTAACCATGCTCGATCGCGTTGGCCACCGCCTCGGAACAGGCCAGCACGATGGCGTACCGCTCGGTCTCCGGCACCTTGTATCTCATCAGCCAGTCATCGAGCTCGCCGCGCAGCGGCCGCAGCGCGGCGACCTCGGCCGGCACCTCGCAGTGGTACCGGGGTGCACCGTCAAAGGCCAGGGCCAGCAGGCACGTGTCGTCGTGCCCGCCCTCGCCTGCCAACATCGCGTCGCTGACCTGTTCGACAAGCGACGCCAGCGGCGTCTCCCGCCGGCTGGTCACCACCTCCGCCAGGCGGTTGAACCCCTGGTCGATCCGCTCACCGCGCCGCTCGACAAGGCCGTCGGTGTAGAGCAGCAGTCGGGAGCCGCGCGGCAGGGTCAGCTCGGCCTCCCGCCGCCCCCGGCTGGCCGCTCGGGTACCGAGCGGACCGGAGCGGCCCTCCCACAGGTAGCGCGGCGAGGTGTCCGGCGGCAGCAGCAGCGGTGGTGGATGCCCGGCGCAGGCGTAGCGGAGCCGGCCGGTGTCCAGCGCCAACTCAGCGTAGGCGAGGGTGGTCATCTGACCGGCCTCCAGGGTCGCGACGAAATCGTCCATTAACTGCAACACCGTGGCCGGGCCGCACTGCGCCTTGGCCAGCGCCCGTACGGCGCTGCGGAGCTGACCCATCGCGCTGGCTGCCCGGATGCCGCGGCCGACCACGTCGCCGACGACCAACCCGACGCTGCCGGAGGCGGTGAGGAAGGTGTCGTACCAGTCGCCACCGACCTCCAGCGTCTTCACCGCCGGGCGGTAGACGGTGGCGACGTGGAAACGGGCGTCGATGGGCCGCTCGCTGGCCAGCAGGCTGCGTTGCAGCGTGCGCGCCACCTCCCGGTCCTGCTCGGCGAGACGGGCGTTGTCCAGCGCGAGCCCGGCCCGGTCGGCGAGGTCGAGCAGGAACTCCGGATCGGTCCGGCCCGGCACCGCCGGATCGCCGGCGAGCAACAGTGTGCCGATCACCGCGCCACGGGCCCGCAATGGCAGTCCGACGGCCGGACGGCCGTCCGGCGCGGCCAGCGGCACCGGACGGGCCTCACCCGAGCCGCGTACCGTCCGCAGGGTTTCCCGGACCAGGTCGGTCAGAGGCCAGGGTCCGCCGGGCCCGGCGGCGCTGACCGGATCGACGGCGGCGGCGTCCGGCGCGGCACCGGCCCGCCAACCTGACTCCTCGTCGTGGGTCAGGTCGACCTGGGCGTACTCCGCCAGCTCGGGCACCAGCAGCGTGACCAGGCGGCGGGCCCGGTCGGCGGCGCCCACCGGCTCGTCGAGGTCCCGGCCGAGGCGGGCAAGGAACGCCGACTGCCAGGCCCGCCGGGCGCTCTCCTCGTACAACCGCGCCCGTTCCAGCGCCTGCCCGGCCTGCCGGCCGAGCGTCCGCATCAGCTCGACCTCGTCGGCATCGAACCGGCGGGCCACAGCGAAGTCGAAGGACACCACGCCGAGCACCTGGTCGTCGGCGATCAGCGGGGTGGACACCTGCTCGGCGGCCTCGTCCGCCGGGGGCACGACCACGTCGCCGGTGCGGGCAGCCCGGGCCTGGGGCGCCGAACCGTCGAGGGCGAGCGACGCGTCGTGGTGGTCGGCCCCGGTGACGATCAGCGCGGAGCTTTCCGCGTCCACCAGCCAGACGGTGGTCGTGACGGCCTCGAACGCCGCCGTACCCGCCGCGACGATCGGGGCGACGAGTTCGTCGGCCCGCTCGATGGTGGCGTACCGGGCGATCATCTCCTGGAGCACCCTGATCCGCGCGGTGGTGCGCTCGGCACGTCGACGTTCGGCGAGCAGTTCCCGCTCGTAGGCACGCCGATCGGTGGCGTTGAGAACGGTCATGATCAGCACCGTGGAGCCGGTCTCCGGGTTGCGCCGCAGCACGGCGTTGACGAGCGTGTCGAACCGGGTGCCGTCGGCCCGCCGGAACTCCATGGCCAGCTCGCGCACCTCACCCTGCATGTGCAGCAGTGGTCGCAGGTGGGTCTCGTGGAAGATTCGGCTACCGACGGCGTACAGCTCCTGGATGCGGCGACCGAGCAGCTCCTCACGACGGTGGCCGGTCCAGTCGAGGAAGGTCTGGTTCACCCGGGCCAACGCCCCGTCGGGCAGTACGGAGAGGTAGCCGCAGGGCGCGTTCTCGTAGAGGTCCTCGGCGCTCTCCGCGAGCAGTGGGCCGAACGGCTCGGCCGGTTGATCCACGCTAACCCTTGTCCAGGAACGCCTGAATTGCCTGGACCGTCTCCTCAGGCGCGCTCAGGTTGGGGCAGTGCCCGGTGGCCTTCAGCAGCATGAACGTGCTGTTCGGAAGCTGACGGTGGACGTACTCGCCGACCTCGTACGGCGCGATGACGTCCTCGCTGCACTGCAACACCAGGCTGGGCACCGGGACCCTCGACAGATCCGCGCGGTTGTCGGACAGGAAGGTGGCCCGGGCGAACTGCCGGGCGATCGCCGGGTCGGTCCGGCAGAAACTGTTGGTCAGCTCCGCGCCGAGCTGCGGGCGCTCCGGGTTGCCCATGATGACCGGGGCCATCGCGGCCGACCAGCCGAGGTAGTTGCTGTCCAGCGACTCCAGCAACTCGTCGATGTCGGCCCGGCTGAAGCCGCCCCGGTAGCCGTCGTCGTCGACGTAGCGGGGCGACGGGCCGACCAGCACCAGACCGGAGAAGCGGTCGGGCTCGGCCGCCACGGCGAGCACCCCGATCATCGCGCTCACCGAATGGCCGACGAAAACGACGTCGGACACTTCCAGCTCGGTCAGGATCTCCAGGACGTCGTCGGCGTAGCCGTGCAGCGACGCGTACCGCTGCGGTCGGTAGGCCGACAGGTCGGAGCCGCCGGCACCGACGTGGTCGAAGAGCACCACCCGGTGTTCGGCGGCGAACTGCGGCGCGACGAACCGCCACATGTTCTGATCACAGCCGAAACCGTGGGCGAAGACCAGCGTACGGCCCCCGCGGGCCCCGGTCACCGTGACGTTGTTCCGGGTCAAGGCGTTCACGATCGGTGACATTACCTGCGGGACGCAGTTGCGGCCATGCGAGCAGAACTCGCCTGGCTCGCGATGGCGGGATCCCGGCGTACCGCGTCCGGCGAGCGACCGCGACGGCGTTCAGGGCCTCGGATCAGTGGTCAGGAAGGTGCGCAGCGTGTCTGTGATGGTCGGCCAGTCGGGGGCGAACTCGTAGAAATGGTGATCGGCCTGGCTCTCGATCAGCTCGGCTCGGGGTATCCCGGCGACCAGGGCCTCGGCGTGCGCGAACGGCACCGCACCGTCGCGCCGGCTGGCGATCACCAGGGCCGGTTGGGTGACCTGCGCGGTGAGGTCATCCCGGGGGCGCAGGTCGTTGCGGAAGCCGGCGCCGGAGCGCATCGGGGAGAAGAGCCAGACCAGTTGCGTACGCTGCGCCGGGGTCAGCCCGGCCAGCACCTGGTCCGCCGGGAGGGTGGCCAGGCCGGCGAGCAGTTGCCGCAAACCCCGGCCCGGCGCGCGGCGCAGCAGTGACCGCATGCCGCCCCACGTCACGCCCTCGGTGCGAGGCGAGAACATCAGCCCCGCCAACAGGCGGGTACGGCGGTCCGGACAGGGCAACGGACCCAACGCGCCCTGCAGAATCAGCCGCTCCACCAGGTCCGGATGACGGGCCGCGAAGGCCACCGCGGTCGGCCCGCCCGCGGAGATGCCGACCGCCGCCGTGACCCGCTGGAAGCCCAGGTGCCGGCACAGGTCGGCGGTCACGTCGGCGAAGCCGGGCACGGTTGTCCCGGTGGTGACACGAGTGCGGCCGTACCCCGGTCGCGACGGCGCCAGCACTGAGATGTCCGCCTCGGCGTAGACCCGCTCGTCCAAGGCCAGACCGGCGCGCATGTGACCACCGTGAAACACCACGACGACCGCGTCCCCGCGCTGGTCCAGCCGATACTCCACCGGGCCGGCGGACAGGGTCATCGTGTTCGTCGGCGGCTCCCTCATGGAGGTCATCAGCCGAGGGTAGAACTGCCGGGCCGCGCCGTCGGCCCCGTGTTCTGCCTACGGCAGAGTCCGTTGGCTGCGTCGCGCCACCGCTGCTTGGCTGGGCACCATGCAGACACTGGTGCTGGGCGGGACGGCGTGGCTGGGGCGGGAGGTGGCCCGGCAGGCCGTCGACCGGGGACATGCCGTCACCTGCCTGGCCCGTGGAGACAGTGGAGCGGTGCCGGACGGCGCGGTTCTCGTCCGCGCGGACCGCAGCGACCCGACAGCGTACGACGTGCTGCGCGACCGTGACTGGGACGCCGTCATCGAGGTGTCGTGGCAGCCCGGCTTCGTCCGGCAGGCCCTGCGCGCGCTGGGCGACCGGGCCCGGCACTGGTGCTACGTCTCGTCGGTCAGCGCCTACGCCAGCCACGACACACCCGGTGCCGACGAGTCGGCGGCCACCCTCCCGGCGACGGTTCGGGAGGTGGTCGACCGTGCCGAGTACGGCGAGGCGAAGGTGGCCTGCGAGCAGTTCTCCACGACCGAGGTGGGAGACCGGTTGCTGGTGGCCCGCGCCGGTCTGATCGGCGGCCCCGGCGACCACACCGATCGCTCCGGCTACTGGGTGGCGCGGGCCGCCCGCGACCCCGATGCGCCGATGCTGGTACCCCGTACCCCCGATCTGCCCACGCAGGTGGTGGACGTGCGCGATCTGGCCGCCTGGCTGCTGGACAGCGCCGCAGCCCGCACGGTCGGCACGTTCAACGCGGTCGGGCCGGTGGTGCCCTTCGGTGACTGGATCGCCCGGTGCCGCGCCGTCGGCGGGCACACCGGACCGGTGGTCGACGTCGACGCCGACTGGCTGGTGGCCCGCGGCGTGGCCCAGTACATGGGCCCGGAGTCGCTGCCGATGTGGCTGGTCGAGCCGGGTCACTCCGGCTGGTCGGCGCACAGCGGTGCGGCGGCGGCCGCCGCCGGGCTGCGCCACCGGCCGCGCCCGGACCTGCTGGCGGACACCCTGGCCTGGGAACGGGCGACCGGACTGCACCGCGACCGGCGCGCCGGCCTGAGCGCCGGCCGAGAAGCCGAGCTGCTCGACGCCCTGGTCCGGGGCTAAGTGCCCCGTCTCCAGGAGGCGACAACTTCGGGGATGTTGCTGCCTCGCCGCAGCCTGAGGCAGCAACATCCCCGAAGTTGTAGGCGGGGCGGGCGCCGCCCGCGTCACGTCAATCGCCCTCGGAGGTGTCGTAGCCGAGTTCTCCGGAGATCTGGATCGCGGTGTCGAGCAGCAGGGGAAGGCTCTCCTTGAGCTGGTCGAGGCTGGCGATGACCTCGATCGCGGTCATCGAGGCGGCGGCGATGACCCGCCCACGGGAGTCCCTGATCGGCGCGGCCACACACATGACGTACGTGTCGTGTTCGCCGTTGTCGACGGCCCAGCCCTGTTCGCGGATGCGGACGAGTTCGGCGTCGAGCGATTCGCGGTCGGCGCACGTGGTGGGCGTGAACCGTTCGAAGACGACGTGGGACAGGAGGCGGTCGCGTTCCGCCGTCGGCAGGTACGCCAGAATGGTCTTGCCGACGGCGCTCGCGTAGATCGAGACTGCGCGCCCGATCCGCGACGGTAGCTTGACCGCGTCGAAGGCCGGGCTGTCGACCTTGTCGATATAGATGATCTCGTCGCCGGTCAACTGCGCCAGGTGCACGGTGTGGCCGGTCTTGCGCTGGAGCGTACGCAGGGGCGCGGCGGCGAACTGGCGCAGGTCCATCGAGCCCAGCGCGAGTTCCGACAGTTCGATGATGCCGCTGCCGAGCACGTAGGTCCCGGCACCGGTCCGGCGGACGAAGCGCGCCGATTCGAGCGTCTGGAGGATCCGCAGGGCGGTGGACTTGTGGACCCCCAGGACCTCCGCCGCCTCGGTGAGGGACAGCGGATGTTCCGCGGCGCGACGGATCAGGTCGACCGCACGGCGAACCGACTGCGACACGGTGGCGCTCCCTCCACGTGGCGACCCGAACGACCGCCCGTTGCATCATACGCAACGGGTTGCGCTCTACTCGCAATCGGCCGTTGACACCGTTGCATATAGCGCTACGATCGTTGCAGATTCCAGCTCGGCGACACCGGACCTGTACCAGGGGAGTGACGATGAGCGAGGAGCCCTGGTTCGGCAGTGCCGCCGAGGCGTTGCCGGACGATGCCGAGGACAGCGTCCTCGTCGGTCGGATCTGGGACCCGTCCGTCGACGGCCCCTCCCCGGTGACCGTCCGCGACGGCGACGTCATCGACCTCAGTCACCGGTTTCCGACCGTGCGGGACATCTGCGAGCTGCCCGAACCCGCCAAGACCGTGGCCGGGTCGGACGGGCCACGGGTCGGCGGCTTCGACGAACTGCTGGCCAACACCGCTGCCACGGACCGGGACCGGAGCCGGCCCTGGCTGCTTGCCCCGGTCGACCTGCAAGCGCTCAAGGCCGCCGGCGTGACCTTTCCCGTCTCGATGATCGAACGCGTCATCGAGGAGCGGGCCCGGGGAGACCTGACCCGCGCGGCGGACATCCGTGGCCGGATGTTCGCCGACATCGGTGCCGACCTGGACAGCCTGGTCCCCGGCTCGGTCGAGGCGGAGCGGCTCAAGGCCGCGCTGGTCGCCGAGGGCGTCTGGAGTCAGTACCTCGAGGTGGGGATCGGGCCGGACGCCGAGATCTTCACCAAGGGTCAGCCCCTCTCCGCCGTCGGCACCGCCGTCCCGGTCGGCGTGCTCGCGGCCTCGACCTGGAACAACCCGGAGCCCGAGGTCACGCTCGTCGTCCAGTCCAGCGGTCGGATCGTCGGCGCCACCCTGGGCAACGACGTGAACCTGCGGGACGTCGAGGGACGCTCGGCGCTGCTGCTCCCCCGGGCCAAGGACAACAACGCCTCGTGCGCCCTCGGACCGTTGATCCGGCTGTTCGACGAGCGGTTTCCACTCGGTCGGGTACGCGAGCTGAGGGTGGGTCTCCAGGTCCACGGGTTGGACGACTTCCACCTGACGGCGACCTCGGAGATGGCGCGGATGGCACGCGACCCGGAGTCGCTGGTACGGCAGTTGATCGGCCCGCACCACCAGTATCCCGACGGCGCCGTCCTGATGCTGGGCACCATGTTCGCCCCCACCCAGGACCGCGAACGCCCCGGCGAGGGCTTCACCCACAAGGTCGACGACGTGGTGCGGATCGACTGCCCGGCGCTCGGAACCCTGGTCAACCGGGTGTGGCACGCGGAGCGGTGCGAGCCGTGGCGGTTCGGCGTCCGCGATCTCATGAGCAACCTGGCAAGGAGAGGACTGCTGTGAAAGTCACCACCACCGATCCGCGCGGCGGCCGGCAGCACCCGACGGATCTCGTCGAGACGGACGAGTCCGGCGTGGCGGCGGTCGTCGGTCGGGCGTCCCGGGCGGCACAGTGGCTGTCCGACCTGGGCAGGACCGGCAGGGCGCGGCTGCTGGACGCGGTCGCGGCCGCCCTGGAGTCCCGGCGGGCGGATCTGGTCGCGACGGCGGAGGCGGAGACCGCTCTGGGCCAGGCGCGACTCGACTCGGAGCTGACCCGGGCGGCGGTCCAGTTCCGGATGTTCGCGGCGGTGCTGCGCGACGGCGGGTACCTGGAAGCGGCCATCGACCACGCCGCCGACACGCCCCTCGGGCCCGGCCCGGACGTGCGACGGATGCTCGTACCCCTCGGGCCGGTGGCCGTCTTCGGCGCCAGCAACTTCCCGTTCGCCTTCTCCGTCGCCGGCGGCGACACCGCCTCGGCGCTGGCCGCCGGCTGTCCCACGGTGGCGAAGGCGCACCCGTCCCATCCGCTGACGTCGCGTGCCTCCGCCGACGCGATCGAGTCGGCCGTACGGGACCTGGGCGGACCCGACGGTGTGCTCACGGCCGTGTACGGGGAGCGGGCCGGCCGTTGGCTGGTGCGCCAGCCGGCGATCCGGGCCGCCGCCCTGACCGGCTCCGTCGGCGCGGCCCGCGCCATCCAGGCGGCCATCGACGAGCGCGCCGACCCCATTCCGCTGTACGCCGAACTGAGCAGCGTGAACCCGATCGTCGTGCTGCCCGACGCGGCGGCCAGCCGGGGGGACCAGATCGCCGACGGGCTGTTCGCCTCCTTCACCGCCTCGGGTGGTCAGCTCTGCACCAAGCCGGGGTTGGCGTTCCTCCCGGCGGACCCGGCTGGTGACCGCCTGGTCGACACGCTCCGGGGAAAGGTCGCCTCCGCCGGCGGATCGGTCCTGCTGAACCAGCGCATCCGGGACGCGTACAACAGCGGAGCCGCCGCGTTGGAGAAGGCAGGCGCCCGCCTCGTCGCCCAACCCCGCATCGACGCCGAGGCGGGGTTCACGGTGGCACCGACGCTGCTGGAGGTCGACCTGCCGGGCCTGACCGCCGAGATCGCCGACGAGTGCTTCGGCCCGCTGATGGTCGTGGTCCGCTACCACGACGTCGCCGACCTCGACGCCGCGCTGGTGACCGTGCCGCCGTCGCTCACCGGCTCCGTGCACCGCGGTCAGGGCGACGACACCGACGCCGTACGCGGGCTGGTCCACGTCTTCGTCGCCCGCGCCGGTCGGATCGTCTTCGACGGCTACCCCACCGGTGTCCGGGTGTCGTGGGCCCAGCACCACGGTGGTCCCTGGCCGTCGACGAACGCCGTGCACACCTCGGTGGGCGCCACCTCGATCCGACGTTTCCTGCGCCCGCTGGCCTGGCAGAACGCCCCGGAGTGGATCCTCCCCGAAGAACTGCGGGACGAGTACACCGCCATTCCCCGCCGAGTCGATGGGCGACTCGTGCCAGGGGTCGAATCGCGCCGGGAGGGGTGCTGATGTCGAGTCGACCGCTGCGCAGCGGCCAGTGGTTCGGTGCCGACGGCCGCAACGGGTTCATCCATCGCTCCTGGATGCGCAACCAGGGGTTCGCCGACGACGTCTTCGACGGTCGCCCGGTGATCGGCATCGCCACCACCTGGTCGGAGCTGACCCCGTGCAACGCCCACCTGCGCGAGCTGGCCGAATCGGTGAAGCGCGGCATCTGGGAGAGCGGCGGTCTGCCGCTGGAGTTTCCCGCGATGAGCCTCGGCGAACCCCTCATGCGGCCCACCACCATGCTCTACCGCAACCTGCTGGCGATGGAGGCGGAGGAACTGATCCGGGCCAACCCGCTCGACGGCGTGGTGCTGCTCTCCGGCTGCGACAAGACCACTCCCGGCCTGTTGATGGGTGCGGCAAGTGTCGACCTGCCGACCCTGTTGATCACCGGCGGACCGATGCTCAACGGCAAGTTCCGTGGCCAGGACATCGGGTCCGGCACCGCCGTCTGGCGCTTCACCGAGGACCTGCGCGCCGGCCTGGTGACCGCGGCCGACTGCGCCGAGGCGGAGGTCTGCATGTCCCGCAGCCGGGGCCACTGCATGACCATGGGCACTGCCTCCACGATGGCCTGCGTGACCGAGGCGTTGGGCGTCCAACTGCCGGGCGCCGCCGCGGTTCCGGCGGTGGACTCGCGACGGTACGCGCTCGCGCACGCCGCCGGACGCCGGATCGTGGCCATGGTCGAGCAGGACCAGCGCCTGTCCACGGTGCTCACCCGTCAGGCGTTCGAGAACGCCATCCGGGTCAACGCCGCGATCGGTGGCTCCACCAACGCCGTGGTGCATCTGCTGGCCATCGCCGGCCGCGTCGGCGTGCCCCTGTCGCTTGAGGACTTCGACGCCCTCACCGGCGACGTGCCCATGCTGGTCAACCTGATGCCGTCCGGGACGTACCTGATGGAGGACTTCGCGTACGCGGGCGGCGTCCCGGCGGTGATGCAGGAAATCGCCCCGCTGCTGCACCTGGATCAGATCACGGTCAGCGGGAAGAGCGTGGCCGACAACATCGACGGCGTCCGGTGCTGGAACCGGCAGGTCATCGGCACCCTCGCCGAACCCTTCCAGCCCGCCGGATCGGGCACCGTCGTACTGCGCGGGTCGCTCGCGCCGTCCGGGGCGGTGCTGAAGGTCTCGGCCGCCTCGGCGCACCTGCTCACCCACACCGGGCCGGCGCTGGTCTTCGACCGGATCGAGGAGTACGCCGTCGCCGCCGACGACCCGGATCTCGACGTCACGCCCGACACCGTCATCGTGGTGCGCAACGCCGGGCCACGCGGCTACCCGGGGTTCCCCGAGGTGGGCAACGTGCCGATGCCACACCGGTTGCTCGCCGCCGGTGTCACGGACATGGTGCGGATCTCCGACGCACGGATGAGCGGCACCGGCTACGGCACCTGCGTCCTGCACACGGCGCCGGAGGCGTCGGTGGGCGGCCCGCTGGCGCTGGTCCGCACCGGCGACCTGGTCCGCCTCGACGTCCCGACGCGCCGCCTCGACCTGCTGGTCGACGAGACCGAGCTCGCCGAACGCCGCGCCGCCTGGCAGCCGCCGAAGCCGGCGTTCGAGCGCGGCTGGGTACGCCTGTACAGCGAGCACGTCCAGCAGGCCGACCAGGGCGCCGACCTGGACTTCCTGGTCGGTGGCAGCGGCAGCGCGGTGCCTCGCCACTCACACTGACCCCGCACCTCCTGCCGGGTGCATCCGGTGTGGCAGATGCACCCGGCAGGGGCGGTCAGTCGGCGAGGGTGCCGGCGGCGCGACCCTCGTGCAGGGTCAGGTTGCGGCCGTCGGAGGGGTCGAACAGGTGGATCTTCTCCAGGTTGAACCAGACCCGCCGGTCCTCCCCCTCGGTGACGGTCGACTCCGCCGACAGCCGGGTGACCAGGTTCGACCCGGCACCGCTGAAGTCGGCCGCGCCCGCGTCGGCGGCCAACTCCTCCAGCTCGGCGGAGGTGGCCCGTTCCCCCTCGACGCTCAGGTAGACGTACTTGTCCGAGCCCATCGACTCGACGATGTCCACCGGGGCGGTGAACTCCATGCCCCGACGGCGGGTCTCCTCGTCGACCAGCTCGGCGTCCTCGAAGTGTTCCGGACGGATGCCGAGGATCAGCTCCCGAGGGGCGTCGGCCCCTTCCAGCTCGCGGCGGATCCGGTCGCCGATCGGCACGTCACCCAGGGCGGTACGCAGCGTGCCCTCCTCCACCGTGGCGGTGAGGAAGTTCATCGACGGTGAGCCGATGAACCCGGCCACGAAAAGGTTGTTCGGGTGGTCGTACAGCTCCTGCGGCGGGCCGACCTGCTGCACCGCGCCACCGCGCATGATCACCACGCGGTCGCCGAGGGTCATCGCCTCGGTTTGGTCGTGGGTGACGTACACGGTGGTGGTGCCGAGCTGCTTCTGCAGGCGGGACACCACGGTCCGCATCTGTACCCGCAGCTTTGCGTCCAGGTTGGACAGCGGCTCGTCCATCAGGAACGCCTTGGGCTGCCGGACGATCGCCCGGCCCATCGCCACCCGCTGCCGCTGCCCGCCGGAGAGGTTGGCCGGCTTGCGGTCCAGCAGCGGGGTCAGCTCCAGGACCTTCGCCGCCTCCTCCACCTTCTGCGCGATCGTCTCCTTGTCCAGCTTCGCCAGCCGCAGCGGGAAGGCCATGTTCTCCCGGACGGTCATGTTCGGGTAGAGCGCGTACGACTGGAACACCATGGCGATGTCCCGGTCGCGGGGGGCCTTGTCGTTGACCCGCTGCCCGCCGATGCGCAGCTCACCGGAGCTGATGTCCTCCAGCCCGGCGATCATGTTGAGAGTGGTGGACTTGCCGCAGCCGGAGGGGCCGACCAGGATGACGAACTCGCCGTCGGCGATCTCCAGGTCGACGTCGCGCACCGCCGTGGTGCCGTCCGGGAACTTCTTGCTCACCTTGTCCAGCACGATGTCAGCCACGAGTTTCTCACCTATCCCTTGACGGCGCCGGAGGTCAGGCCGGAGACGATGCGGCGCTGGAAGAAGAGGACGAACAGGATGATCGGCACCGTGATCACCACGGCGGCGGCGCAGATCGCGCCGGTCGGGTCCTCGAACTGCGAGGCACCGGTGAAGAACGACAGCGCCACCGGCACCGTGCGCGAACGCTCGGTGGAGGTCAGCGAGATGGCGAACAGGAAGTCGTTCCAGCAGAAGATGAAGACCAGGATGGCGGTGGTGAACAGTCCCGGCGCGGCCAGCGGGGCGATCACCCGCCGGAACGCCTGCCCCTGGGTGGCGCCGTCCATCTTGGCGGCCTTCTCCAGGTCCCACGGGATCTGCTTGAAGAACGCCGACAATGTGTAGATCGCCAACGGCAGCGCGAAGGTGATGTACGGCAGGATCAGGCCCGGCCAGGTGTCGAACAGGCCCAGCTGCCGCTCGATCTCGAACAGCGGCGAGACCAGCGACACCTGCGGGAACATCGCGATCAGCAACGAGACGCCGATCAGCAGTCGCTTGCCGGGGAAGTCCAACCGCGAGATCGCGTACGCGGCCATCGCGCCGAGCACCACGGCGATCGTGGTGGCGATCAACGCGATGCCGATGGAGTTGACCAACGCTCGGACGAACTGGTCGGTGGCGAAGATCGTCCGGTAGTTCTCCAGCGTCCACTCCCGTGGAATGAACTTCCCGTCGGTGAGCGTCGCCGGCGTCTTGAACGACAGCGACATGATCCACAGCACCGGGGTCAGCGCGAACACGACCACGGCGACGTCCAGCAGGCCCCAGCGCACCTTGGCCCGGGTGGTGGTGTCAGCCATGTCAGCGCCTCTCTCCGTCGTCGCTGCCCGGGGCAGCGGTACCGAACAGCTTCACGAAGACGAACGCGATGATCGCCACGGTGATGAAGATCAGCACCGACATGGTCGAGCCGATGCCGAGGTTCAGCCCTCGGATCAGGTTGTTGTAGGCGATCATCGACACCGACGAGGTCTCGTTGGCCCCCGACGTCAGCACGTAGATGTTGTCGAAGACCCGGAACGCGTCCAGGGTGCGGAACAGCAGCGCCACCAGGATCGCCGGCTTCATCACCGGCAGCATCACCTTGGTGAACCGCTGCCAGGCGGTCGCGCCGTCGGTGGAGGCGGCCTTGAGCAGATCCTCCGGCACCAGCGCCAGGCCGGCCATCAGCAGCAGCGCCATGAACGGCGTGGTCTTCCAGATCTCCGCCAGCATGATGATCGCCAGCGAGCTGGCCCGCTCGGTCAGCGGCGCACCGTCGGAGAACAGGTTGGCCAGGTACCCGGTGCCCGGCGTCCACGCGTACCGCCAGGAGAAGGCGGCCACGACCGTGACGATGCCGTACGGGATCAGCGCCGAGGTCCGGACGATCCCCCGCCCGACCAGCGTACGGTGCATGATCAGCGCGAGGCCCATGCCGAGCACCAGCTCCACGGCCACGGTGACCACCGTGATCAGCATGGTCACCCCGAACGCCGTCCACCAGAACTCGTTGGTGAGCACGGTGGCGTAGTTCTGCAGACCGATGAACTCCCGCTCAGCGGGGAACCGCAGGTCGTAGCGCTGCAACGACAGCCACACCGAGTACAGGATCGGATAGGCGGTCACCGCCAGCATGACGAATGCCGCCGGGGCGCACAGCAGCCAGCCCAGCCGCCGCTCGGCCCGCTTGTTCTCGCTCAGCGGTGCCCGGCCGCGTCGGTTGTCGCGTTGGGCGGGCACCGCGGCGTGCCCCCCGCTGCGGGTGTCGGTGCCTTCGGCGGCCACGTCCGCGCCGGCCGGGGTGGAGTTGATGCTCATGCCGTGCCTCCGCTTCGCTCCGGCCCGGCCTGAGGCACCGGCGCACTGAGCCCGATGGTTCGCTCGGGGTGCTCGCTCACGGCAGGACTCCCCTCGACTCCAGGGCGGCGGTGACCGCCTCACGCAGCTCGTCGGCGGTCGCCTGCGGGTCGATCGCCGACGGCGGCGACAGGATCGCCGAGGTCACGGTGGAGATGCTCTGGTACGCGGGGGTCAGCGGTCGCACCGCCGAGTTCCGCAACTGTTCGAGGATGGTCTCCTTCATCGGGTACGCCTCGTCCATCTCGGGGTCGTCGTAGACGCTCTCGATCGTCGGCGGCACCCCGTCGTTGATCGCGGAGAACTTCTGGTTCTCCGCGTTGCGCAGGCACCTGGCCGCCTCGAAGGATTCCTGCGGGTGCTCCGAGTACCGGCTGACGGCCAGGTTGATGCCGCCGATGGTGACCCGCCCCGGAGTGCCCTCCTCGACCCCGGGCACCCGGGCCCAGGCGACCTGCTCCGCCAGCTCCGGGTTCGCTTCCTGCATCGCCGGATAGACGAACGGCCAGTTCACCTGGAACGCGCCGTTACCGCTCTGGAACTCCAGCCGCACCGGATCCTCGGTCGCGTTGCTGAACGACGGCGAGGTCACCCCGGAGGTGGCGAAGTCGCGCAGCACCTCAAGGGCCCGCACGGCGCCGTCGTCCACCACGGCCTCGGTGCCGTCGTCGTTGAGGATGTTGCCGCCCGCGCTGGCCACCAGGGTGTTGTAGAGCACCACCAGTCCCTCGTACTGGGCGCCCATGGTGAGCACCTGATGCGGCCGACCCTGATCCCGCAGCCGCTGCGCCATCGAGATCATCTCGTCCCAGGTGGTCGGCGGCTCGGGCACCAGGTCCTTGCGGTACCACAGCAACTGGACGTTCGTGTTCTTCGGCGCGGCGTAGAGCTTGTCCTCGTACCGGGCGGTCTCCAACGGCCCTTCGAGGGTGCCTTCCTCCACCTCGGCGCGGTCCTGCCCGGTCCATTCCCGGATCCAGTCGGCGCTGGCGAACTCCTGGGTCCAGGTCACGTCGAGGCCGAGCACGTCCATGCCGTCGTCCTCGGCCGCGAGCCGGCGCACCATCTGCACCCGCTGCTCGTCGGCCTCCCGCGGCAGAACCCGGTTGACGATGCGGTACCGCCCACCCGCCTCGGTGTTGCACCGGTCGACCACCTGCTGGAGGTTCTGCTCCGGCGGGTAGTACAGGTTGATCGTGGGCACCCCGCCGTCACCGCCGGAGGCACACGCCGCCATCGGTGCCACAAACGTCAGTGCCGCGGCCGCCGCCGCCATCCGCACGCGGGGCCGGCGTCGAACGCCGACCGGATCACTCCGCTCGCTCATGACCCTCCCCTCGATCTCCGCCAACAGCCGGGGAGGACTCCGTGCCCCGGCGCACGGCGAGACGGCCAGGGCGTGTGACCTGCGGATTCGCACCCCTGCGTTTCGTGGCTGGAACACTGCCCGACCGGTGGAGCCGCGAAACCTGCCCGAGCCGAGACGCGCTAAACACCGAAGCGTGTGGCCCACGTCATGCTTCCGGACCGCCCTGCCGTCGGCCGCCACCACATGTCGATTCGCGGCCGGGACAGCGGCCTTTCGAAGGCGGATGTCGGTGCCGGCCGGCATGATCGGCGGATGATCGCACGCTTCAAGGACCTCTGTCTCGACGCCGCCGACGCGCACGCCCTCGGCGGGTTCTGGGCCCGGATTCTGCACGGTGAGCTGGTCGACGTCGGTGACGGCGACACCCGGGTCGACCCACCCACCGGTGCCAGCGCGGAATCGATCTGGGTCAACCGGGTGCCCGAACCGCGTACCGCCAAGACTCGCGTACACCTCGACCTGCGGTTGGCCGAGGCGAGCCCGGCGGCGCTGCTGGAAGCCGGCGCGCGGCTGGTCCGCGAGCCGGACTCGGAGATCAGCTGGTGGGTGCTGGCCGACCCCGACGGCAACCTGTTCTGCGCGTTCGCTCCCGGAGACGAGTCCCGCCCGGGGCCGTTCGAGCTGGTGGTGGATTCCGCCGACCCGAGCGCCCAGGCCACCTGGTGGGCCGGCATCGTCGGCGGCGAGGTCGAGGTCAGCGAGCAGGGGTACGCCTCGGTCAACGGCGCGGCCGGCTTCCCCTGGGACCACTGGGTCTTCGACCCGGTGCCGGAGCGCAAGAGCGTCAAGAACCGGATGCACTGGGACGTCGACCTGACCGACCCCGAGCCGTCCGCACTGATCCGGGCCGGAGCCACCCTGCTGCGGGAGCCGGACGACGCGGTGTCCTGGTGGGTGTTGGCCGACCCGGAGGGCAACGAATTCTGCGCTTTCCCACCGGGGGACTGACCGGCCGGTGCTACCGGGCGACCGTCAGGTGGACTAGCGTTTAACAAGCTTCGCCGCCAGCGCGTACGCCGTCGCCGTCGATACGCCACCGGCCGACCCCGACCCGCCCGATCGGTTGGTTCTCGCGGGAACAGCCCCTCACCGGTTACCGGTTGGGCAGGATCGTCCCCAACGAGGAGGTGCCGCCGTGGTGCAGGACACCCGCGCTCTCACCCTGACGTTCGAGGTGAGCGGCCTGCCACCGGTCAAGACCGAAGCGCTTTCCATCTTCGCCGCCGGGCACCGGCAGGCGACGAGGGTACGCGCCCTGTTGCAGGCCGCCTGCGCGGCCGCGCAGGAGACCGGCTGGACGCCACTGTCCGGCCCGATCGAGATCGACCTGACCCTGCGCTGCCCTCCCGGGCACCGCACCTCCGACGCCAGCACCCTGCTGGGTGGGGTGTGCGCGGTGCTCCAGGACAAGAAGCGGGTCGCCAGCATCGGGCTGGCGCACCTCGGCGTGCTTGTCGACGTCGCACTCTACGACGACGACAAGCAGATCCGCCGGCTGTCCTACCTGGAACAGCCAGCCGAGGAGTTCTCGTACCAGGTGCGCGTCGCGGCCGTGCCGGACGGGGTTTGACCGACGGCAGCGGTGGGGTACCGCAGCCGCCGACGAAGGGAGCACCAATGTCGGAGCCACACGTCACGCTGGATCCCCACGACCCGGTGCAGGAGAAACTGCGCGGGCCGCTGGAGGAGCAGCTGACCTCTGCCCTGCAGGTGGCCGCCGACCGGGTGCGCGACAGCTACGCCGGCGAGCCGGTGGAGCAGGTGTGCCAGCGGCTGCTCGACGAGACCCGGGCCGGCCTGCACCCCGACATCGCGGCCGGCTTCGAACCGGACATGGACGAGTTGTGCCGGGTGGCGGTCGCCATCGTGCGCGGCGAGATCACCTGACGGACGCGACTCCGTTCGCCCCGACCTGGTCCGGGTCAGGACCGGGCCCACCGGCTCCGGTCCTGACCCCGCCCGGATGTGGACGGCGGGCCTGCTGAGCGCCGTACGGCGGACCGGCCAGCCCCAGCACGGCAACCGACCCGCCCGCACTCAGCTCCACGGTGCCCCACATCCGGACAACGGCGCCCGGCCCACCCCGGGGGAACCGCGACGCCGCAGCCGAGGCTAGGCACCGCCGCCGGCAGCGAACAAGGTCCGGCGAGTCCCAGCCCGCACTATTCCCACCCGGGCACAATCCCGGCAGTTCGACGTAACGCCGCACCCATCTCCGACGCTGATCGGCGTCGTACCCGCGACGTGCGCTGGTGGCGTCGCTGCTTGCGCCGCTGGCGGTGGTCAGAAGTGACGCAGCAGGTCCGGGAAGGCGTCCAGGTGCAGCACACCGGCGTCCGCCGGATCCAACTCGTCGTGCTCCAGCACCCAGGTGTTCGCGTTCGGGATGAACACCGCGTTCCAGCCGGCGGCCCGGGCGGGCAGGATGTCCGAGCGTGGCGAGTTGCCGATCATCCAGGCGCGGCCCGGATCCAGGGCATGCCGCCCGGCCAGCCACCGGTACGTCTCGACGTTCTTCTCCGTCACGATGTGCGCGGCGGAGAAGTGGTGCAACAGCCCGCAGGCATCCAGCTTGCGCTGCTGCTCCGCACGCTCGCCCTTGGTCAGCAACAGCAGCTCGTGCCGGCCGGCCAACTCGTCCAAGGCGTCGGCCACTCCCGGCATCAGCTCGACCTGGTGCGTCACCAGCGCCACCGCCAGCTCGTCGATCTCCCGGCGCTCCGCCTCGGTGGCCGGACGCTGGCGCAGCCGTTCCAGGCAGTCCCGCAGACTGCGCAGGAAGACCTTGCTGCCGTACCCGTGGGTGACGGCGTTGGCCCGCTCGATGTCGTCCAGCACGGCCCGCAGCTGCACCCGGTCCAGCGTGGGATGGTCCAACCACTCCAGGAAGTCGTCGATCACCCGCTCGAACACGACGTTGTTCTCCCAGAGGGTGTCGTCGGCGTCGAAGACCAGCACCCGTCCCGGCTCGATGGCTACCCCATGCGTCACCTCGCGGACACTAGACGACCACCCACCCGCCCGACGACCCGATAACGGCGGCCCCGTCCTTGATCGTCTGCATTCCAGTGACCGTCGTGCCGTCGTGTCGAGTCACTGGAATGCAGACGATCGTCGGCTCAGGCCGGCGTGAAGACCACCCGGGAGCGGATCCGCCGGAAGCCGGTCCGCTCCAGCTCCGCCACCACCGCCACCCGGTGCGCGTCCACGTCGGCGACCACCTCGTACGCCCCGCCGCCGGCCAACGCCGCGACCGCGTCGGCCAGCAGTTCACCCAACACCGACTCGTCCAGCAGACCGAGGTAGGCGATCATCGGGAAACAGGCGTCGGCCGTCGGCCCCGCCAGCCCCACCGGCTCGTCGCCGTGCAGTGCGACACGCCAGTTGCCGAGCGGCGTACCGGTCAACCAGGCCAGCGGATCGCGGGCCAGGTCCACTCCGGCCACCACCCGGGCGGTCTCGGCACCGGTCAGCACGACCGGCTCGCCGATCCGCGCCACCAGCGCCCCGATCTCCGCAGCGTCCTGGGCGGAGCGGAAGGAGAACCGGCCGGACGGAGCCGGCAACGGCCCACCCGCCCAACTGAATCTGATCCGCTCTCCCCGCTCGACCAGTCCCGCGAGCCGGGCCGCAGCCATCGTCGCCTCGGCGACCGCCCGCGCCTCGGGCTGCCGACGCCAGTACGCCGGCAGCGCCGCGTGGTACACCTTCGGGCCACCCAGCGCGTCGTGTGCGGCGCGCAGCAACACCGCACCGATCTCCGACGCCGTGTCGACCGACCCGGCTGCGTCGGCCGGCCGCGCGGCACCGGCGAACGGCTTGAGATCCAGGTCGAAGCGTTCCAGCCACGGTTCACCGACGGAACCGGGCAGCAGCAGCCACGCGGCGCGCCCCACCACCCGGTCGCCGCGCAGCGCGACGAAGGTGTGCTCCGGCCGGTAGCCGCCACCGGCGATCCCGTCGGCGTAGCTGATCTGTCGCAGTTGCGGCAACGGGTCGGGCATCGAGTCGAACAGCTTTTCCTCGCCCGCGACGAGCGGGCGGACGACCAGATCGGTCATGGCAGATCCTCCGGGACAGCGACGCCCCGGGTCAGATCCGCGTGGACGCCGGGCCGCGGACGGGGCGCAGAACATCGGACATTGTTCTGACCTCCTCTCCACTCGATCGGCGTGCCCGCCAACCTACGCCCCCACCCCACCCCCCACAACCCACCCCCACCCACCCTCTCCCGGTTGATCAAGAGGTTTGCGTCGTTCCCGCCGACGAAATCCGACCCAAACTTCTTGATCACCGGGCCGAGGGGGGCCGGGCGGGTGGGGTGGTCAGTGGGGGTTGAAGAGGTTGGTGCTGAGGAGGTGTTCGCGGTGGTCCTGGGTCTCGGGGCGTAGGCGGCCGCCGCGGGTGAGCATCACCATGCCGTGCAGCAGGCTCCAGCCCAGCTCGGCGAGGATGTCGGGGTCGCGGCCGGCGGCCAGTGCCGTCAGCGCGGTGCGCAGTTCACCGAAGGTGGCCGCGACCGTCTCGGGGACCTGCTCCGCACCGAGGGTCAGCTCCGGGGTATGGGCGAACATCGCGTCGTAGACCTCGGGATTGGCGTACGCGAAGTCCAGGTAGGCCGCCGTCACCGCCGGCCAGATCTCCGTCGGGCGGTCGACCGCTTCGCGCGCGCCGGTCAGCGCGGCGGCCAGGTCGGCGAAGCCCCGCACCGCGACGGCGGCCACCACCGCGTCCCGATCGGCGAAACGCTGGTAGAGGGCACCGAGGTCGACGTCGGCACGTTCGGCGAGCCGGCGGGTGGTCACCGCGGCCAGGCCCTCGGCCTCGGCCAGCTGCCAGGCGGTGGTGACGATGGCGTCGCCGTCCCGCCCGGTGCCTGGTTCGTCTGCTCCGGACACGCCGCCGATGCTAGCCCCACGTCACGCAGGGTCATCGCGTCACGACGGATTGGCGACTGAAGGCGGCGACCCGGTCAGCGGCGCAGGGTGAGGATGAGGTCGGCGACCAGGGCGGTCCAGCCCGTCTGGTGCCAGGCGCCCAGGCCGGCGCCGTTGTCGCCGTGGAAGTACTCCGGGAACGCGATCAGGTCACGCCAGTCCGGGTGGGTCTGGAACAACTGCGCCGCACCGTAGATCGGCCGGCGGCCCCAGCCGTCGCGGGTGAACAACGCGATCAGTCGCGCCGACAGGTCGTCGGCGATCTCGTCGAGGGTCTTCTTCACCCCGGAGCGGGTCGGGTACTCCACCTGGAGGTCGTCGCCGAAGAACGCGGCGTAGTCCCGCAACGCGCTGATGAGCAGGAAGTTGGTCGGCATCCAGATCGGACCGCGCCAGTTGGAGTTGCCGCCGAACAGGCCGCTCGTCGACTCGGCGGGCTCGTAGCCGACGCAGAACTCCTGCCCGCCCAGGGTCACCGCGAACGGCTTGTCCAGGTGGGCGCGGGACAGCGTCCGCAGCCCGTACTCGGAGAGGAACTCGTCGGTGTCCAGCATCCGGGCGAGCAACCGCACCACCTGCTCCGGGCCGCACATGGACAGCAGCCGCTGCTGCCGCCCGTCCGGGCCGAGCCGCCGCGCGCCGACCACCGAGGCGTACTCGGGCCGGTTGGTGAGGAACCACCGCAGCCGGGCACCCAGTTCGGGCAGCCGGTGCAGGGTCCGCGCGGTCAGTCGGGTCACCGCGGCCAGCGGCAGCAGACCCACCACCGAGCGCACCTTCAACGGCACCTTCGTGCCGTCGGCCAGCCGCAGCACGTCGTAGAAGAACGCGTCCTCGTCGTCCCACAACCCCTGGTCGTACGCGGCCGCCGCGATGTACGCGAAGTGTTCGAAGAACTTCGTCGCGGTGTCCACCCAGGTGCGGTCGTGCTCGGCCAGCACGATGGCGATGTCCAGCAGGTTGAGCGCGTACATCGCCATCCAGCCGGTGCCGTCGGACTGCTCCAGCACCCCGGCCACCGGCAGCGCCGCCGAGCGGTCGAACGGGCCGACGTTGTCCAGCCCGAGGAACCCGCCCTCGAAGACGTTGTTGCCGCCGGTGTCCTTGCGGTTGACCCACCAGGTGAAGTTCATCAGCAACTTGTGCATCATCCGGGCCAGGAAGTCGTGGTCCCGGCTGCCGTCGATCTCGAACACCTTCAACGCCGCCCAGGCGTGCACCGGCGGGTTGACGTCGCCGAAGGCCCACTCGTACGCCGGAATCTGCCCGTTGGGGTGCAGGTACCACTCCCGCAGCAGGAGCAGCAGCTGTTCCTTGGCGAAGCCGGGGTCGACCCGGGCGATGCTCACGCAGTGGAAGGCCAGATCCCAGGCGGCGTACCACGGGTACTCCCACGGGTCCGGCATGGAGATCACGTCGAAGCTGGTCATGTGCCACCAGTGGCTGTTGCGCCCGTACCGGCGACCGGCCGGCGGGGTCGAGCCGGGGTCGCCCTCCAGCCACCGTTTGACGTCGAAGTGGTAGAACTGCTTGCCCCACATCAGCCCGGCGATGGCCTGCCGCGCGATCAGTGCCTCGTCGGCGCTGGCCGCGGCCGGGATGACCGCGTCGAAGAACCGGTTCGCCTCGGCGCGACGGGCCCACACCACCGCGTCGAAGCCGTCGCCGAGGTCGGCCGGCGCCGGCTCGCCGCCGCCCGGCGGTGGGGCGGTACGGGTCAGCCGCAGCCGGATCCGCCGCTGCTCGCCGGCCGGCACGTCCAGCACGTAGTGCAGCGCCCCCTTGGTGCCCTCCAGCTGCGGGTTCACCGTCTCCGCCCCGTCGACCACGTGGTCGTTGATGCCGTCCTTCGGGTACGGGGTACGACTCGGCAGCCCCCACAGCCGCTCGGCGTTCGTGTCGTTGTCGCAGAGCAGCGGCGTCGGGTCGCCGTCGCCTTCGAGCATGATCTGACCGAGCACCCAGTGCTCGCCGACGAGCCGCCGCCCGGTCCCGACGATCCGGGGCACCCGGTCACCGCCGGGCAGCCCCCACGCCCAGGTGTTGCGGAACCACAGGTGCGGCAGCACGTGCAGCCGGTCGGCCTCCTCGCCCCGGTTGGCCACGGTCACCACGACGCACATGTCGGTCGGGCCGGCCTTGGCGTAGTCGACGGTCACCGCCCAGTACCGGTCCTCGTCGAAGATGCCGGTGTCGACCAGCTCGTACTCGGTGTCGTCCCGGCCGCGCAGGCCGTTGACCGCGACCAGCTCGTCGTACGGGAAGGCGGCCTGCGGATAGTGGTAGCGCCACCGCATCCAGGAGTGGGTGGGGGTGGAGTCCTCGTACCACCAGTACTCCTTGGCGTCCTCGCCGTGGTTGCCGCCGTCGCCACCGAGGCCGAACATCCGCTCCTTGATGATCGGATCCCGTCCGTTCCACAGCGCGAGGGCGAAACAGAACGTCTGCCGGTCGTCGCACACGCCCGCCATGCCGTCCTCGGACCACCGGTAGGCTCGGGACCGCGCATGGTCGTGGGGAAAGTAGTCCCAGGCGGTGCCGTGCTCGCTGTAGTCCTCCCGTACCGTCCCCCACGCCCGCTCGGACAGATAGGGACCCCATGCGCGCCAGTCCTGCTCCCCGGCATCGGCCTGGGCGAGCCGGATCCGCTCGAGGTCGGGGGCGGAGGGCGAACCGTCATTGATCACCTGAACATCTTCGACGCCGCCGGGGTACTTCACCACAGCGGCCATTGTCGTCGTGTCGTGTTACACCTCGCCGCCACGGAGGAAAGTTGATCGAGATTCGCTACGGTTCGCAGGTCTGCGGCGAGCTGACCAGCGCCGCCAGCCGTGAATGGCTGGTGCCGGACGGCCTGGGCGGATTCGCGATGGGCACCGTCGGTGGATTGCGCACCCGCCGCTACCACGGGCTGCTGGTGGTCCCGGGGGAAACGCCGGCCTCCCGCAGGGTGGGACTGGTGAGCCTCGATCCGGCGGTGCTGCTGCCGTCCGGTGCCCGGGTGCGCCTCGGCGCGCACGAGTGGGTCTCCGGTGACGTGGACCCGCGCGGCTTCGAACTGCTGGAACGCTTCGACCTGGCCGACGGGCTGCCGCGCTGGCGGTGGCGGGTCGGTGACGTGGTGATCGAGCGTGAGCTGGCCATGTTGCCCGGCCGTTCCTGTGTCGCGGTGGTGCATCGGCTGGTCAGCGGTGGGCCGGTCGAGCTGGAACTGGCCGCCGCCTGCACCTGGCGGGACGCGCACGGCGAGCGGCGCGGCGACGGGCCAGCCCTGCGGATGGACCCGGTCGACGGCGGTGCCGTGATCGAGGAGGCGTACCGGCTGTCCGGGCCCGGCTGGTCGCCGCAGGGCCACTGGTGGCGGGGCGTCTACCACCGCGAGGAGGCGGCCCGGGGCCTGCACCCGGAGGAGGACCTGTGGTACGCGGGCCAGTTCCGCGACACCCTGCACCGCCCCGGGGACACGCTGTCGGTGCTGGCCTGGGCGACAAACCTGGAGCAGGAACCGCCGCCGGGGCCGCAGGTGGTGGCGGCGGCGCGGCACCGCAACCGGCAGGTGGTCGCGGCGGCCAGGCCGGCCGACGCGGTCGGGGCGACCCTGGCGCTCGCCGCCGACGCGTTCGTGGTGCGTACCGCCGCCGGGCCGGACGTGGTGGCCGGCTACCCGTGGTTCGGCGCCTGGTCCCGGGACACGATGATCTCGTACGAGGGGCTGTTCCTGCGTACCGGCCGGGCCGACCTCGGCCGCGAGCTGCTGCGCTCGTACGCGGCGACGCTGTCGGAGGGGATGCTCGCCAACACCGCCGACACCGGGCGGGTCGAGTACAACACCGTCGACGGCACGTTGTGGTTCCTGCACGCGGTCAGCCGGCACGTCACCGTCACCGGCGATACCGACCTCGGCGACGAGCTGTTGCCGGCGCTGCGCGCGGTGGTCGATGCGCACGTGGCCGGCACCCGGTACGGCATCGCCGTCGACCCGGCCGACGGACTGCTCACCTGCGGTGCCCCCGGGGCCGCGCTCACCTGGATGGACGCCCGGGTGTACGGAGTGCCGGTCACGCCGCGGCACGGCAAGCCGGTCGAGGTCAACGCCCTGTGGATCAACGGGGTGGCCGGGATCGCCGAACTGGCCGAGCTGGCCGGACAGGACGCCGACGGACTGCACCGGCTGCACGAGCGGGCGGTGAAGGCGTTCCGGGACCGCTTCCCCACCCCGGCCGGCTGGCTGCACGACGTGGTCGACGCGCCCGCACCGGCGTACCCGCTCGGTGGCGCGGCCCACCACGACGACGACCTGCTCCGTCCCAACCAGCTGCTGGCCTGGTCGCTGCCGTTCGCGCCGATGGAGCCGGACGTCGAGGCGCTGGGTCACCTCGGCGCGGGCCTGCTCACCCCGCTCGGCCCGCGCAGCCTGTCCCCGGACTGTCCCGGCTTCCTCAGCCGGCACCGGGGCGGACCGGCCGAGCGGGACACCGCGTACCACCAGGGCACGGTCTGGCCGTGGCTGATCGGCCCGTACGCCGACGCCGTCCGGCGGGCCGGGCTACCGGTCGACGACCTGTTCATCGGTCTGGAGGCGCACCTGAGCGAGTACGGCCTCGGTTCGGTCAGCGAGACCGCCGACGGCACGGCCCCGCACACCGCCACCGGGTGCCCCTTCCAGGCGTGGTCGGTCGCGGAGTTGCTGCGCGTCCGCCGGTAGCGCTTTACACCCCCGCAACGGTTACGTCTCCGCTGGTTAGCCAGCTACGACCAGGATTGGTCCCGATCCGGCCGCAACGCGAACGCCACCCGTCAGAGGGCTTCCCAGGGGTGCGCGGAGACAACTCAAAGGGGGCGCGCATGTCACCGAACGCCGACGTGATCGACATCAACCCCGCACGCTCGCAGCGGGTGCTGATGCTGTCGTGGGAGTACCCGCCGGTGCTCGTGGGTGGGCTGGGTCGGCACGTGCACGCCCTGTCGGTGGCCCTGGCCGCCGCCGGTCACCAGGTCACCGTCGTCACCCGCCACACCGACGGCGCCCCCCTGGAGGAATACGTCGACGGCGTCCGGGTCATCCGCGCCGCCGAGGACCCCGTCACCTTTCCCCTCGCCACCAACTCACTCCTGGCCTGGACCATGGCCTTCAACCACACCCTCACCCGCGCCGCCCTGCGAGCAGTCGCCACCGAAACCTACGACGTCATCCACGCCCACGACTGGCTCGTCGCCCACACCGCCATCACCCTGCGCGACCACCTCGACCTCCCCCTCGTCACGACCATCCACGCCACCGAAGCCGGCCGACACCAAGGCTGGCTCCCCGAGGAGATGAACCGCACCATCCACGGCGTGGAGCACTGGCTGAGCAACGCCTCGAACCGGGTCATCGCCTGCTCCGGCTACATGCGCGATCAGGTCACCACGCTGTTCGACACCCCCGGGCACCGCGTCGACGTGGTGCCCAACGGCGTCGACGACCGGGCCTGGCGGGCCCGGCCCCGCGCGGTCGCCTCGGCCCGCGCCCGCTTCGCCGGGGACGGTCCGCTGGTCGGGTACGCCGGCCGGCTGGTCTACGAGAAGGGCGTACAGCACCTGGTCGACGCGGTGCCGAAGCTGCGCGCGCGGCATCCCGGGCTGCGGGTGCTGATCGCCGGAGACGGCCCCTACCGGGGCGAGTTGGAGGACCGGACCCGTCAGCTCGGGCTCGGCGGCACCGTCCGCTTCACCGGTTTCCTCGACAACACCCAACTGCCGGCGGTGCTCGGCGCCACCGACGCGACGGTGGTGCCCAGCCTCTACGAACCCTTCGGCATGGTGGCGTTGGAGGCGGCGGCGGCCGGCGCACCGCTGGCCGTGGCCCGCACCGGCGGGCTGGCCGAGATCGTCGAGCCGGGCGTCACCGGCGTCACCTTCCCGCACAGCGACCCGTCAGCGCTGGCCGGTGCCGTGGGGCAGCTGCTCGGCGACGAGGTCTTCGCCCGCCGGGTCGCCCGCCAGGCACGCAGCATGGTCGGCCGACGGTACGGCTGGGCCACCATCGCCGCCCGCACCGCCGACACGTACGCCGCGGCCCGCCGCGAGCACGTCGCGCCGCAGCCCCGGCGCGTCGCCGCCGAGCTGCCCGCGCGCCGGCAGACGATCGCCATTCCGGACGGCAACCTCCTCTCGGTGGGCGGGGCCGCCTCCTGAATGGACCGGCCGGATAGGTGAATTCCGATCCGCTGGCTAGGGTCGGTGTCGACGTCCACGGTTTGACCGAAGGCGTCGACCAGACCCTGGGGGTGTACGCCGAATCGCGGCGGATGGGAGCGATGTGCGAGCGGTGATCGCCGGCCGGTACCGGCTGCTCGATCAGGTCGGGCGCGGCGGGATGGGGACGGTGTGGCGGGCCGAGGACGAGCTGCTGCACCGCCAGGTGGCGATCAAGCAGGTGGTGCTGCCGGCCTGGCTCGGCGGGGACGAGCTGGACCAGTTGCGGGCCCGCACCCTGCGTGAGGCGCGCACCGCGGCGCGGCTCAACCACCCCAACGTGGTCCGCGTCTACGACGTGGTCTCCGAGGCCGACGTGCCGTGGATCGTGATGGAGTACGTGCCGTCGCGCACCCTCCAGGACCTCCTCGACGCCGACGGGCCGCTGCCGCCGCAGCGGGCCGCTCGGATCGGTCTGGCGCTGCTGGACGCGTTGCGGGCGGCGCACGACGCCGGGGTGCTGCACCGCGACGTCAAGCCGGCGAACGTCCTCGTCGCCGACGACGGCCGGGTGCTGCTCACCGATTTCGGGCTGGCCGTGTTCGACGGCGGCGATCAGACGATGACCGGGCCCGGCACCATCCTGGGCTCGCCGCAGTACGTCGCGCCGGAACGGGCCGCCGAGGGGGTGTCCAGCGAGCACGCCGACCTATGGTCGCTCGGCGCCACCCTGCACGCCGCGGTCGAGGGCCGCGCCCCGTACGCCCGCAGCACGGCCATGGCGACGCTGAGCGCGCTGGCCGCCGCACCACCGGACCCGGCGCCGCACGCCGGGCCGCTGTCGGCGGCGCTGGCCGGGCTGCTGCGTCGCGACCCCGCGCACCGCACCGACCACGCCGAGACGCGCCGCCGGCTGCTGGCCGCGGCCGGGCCCGCCCACGAGCCCGCCCGGCCGGGTGAGCAGACCACTTCGCTGCCCACGGCCGGCTCGTCGCCCGCCGGCACCGCCGCGTCGCTCGGGGCCGCAGCCGCTCCGGCGACGGCAGCCACCTCGCCCCGTCGTGAGCCGGCCGGGCACCCGACTGCCGACGAGGCGACCCGACCGCCGGTCGGGCAGAAGAACCAGACCCCGCACGATCCGGACCAGACCCACCGGGAGGAGCCGGACCGGGCCCACCGGCACGACGCGGACCGGAGTCACCGGGACGAGCCGGACCAGACCAGCGGGCACGACTCGGACCGGATCGGCGGCTCCCCGTCACCCACGTCGTCCGCCGGCAACTCGACGGGCATGCCGCGCCGGGATGCCGGGGCCCGGCCCTGGGCCCTGGCGGCGGTCGCGGTGCTGGTCGCCATGGCGGCCGGGATCGGCACCGCCCTCACGGTGGTCGGCACGGGCGCGGACCAGTCCTCGGAGCCGGGCAGCCCTCAGTCGTACGACGTGGGCGCGCCCGGACCCGACAACCCGTTCCCGCGCGACGGGCGACGCCCGCCCGGCCCGCCACCCGGCGGCTTCGTCCCTCCACCGCTACCCTGCGTCCGGCCATGGGTGGACGGTGCCTCGCTACGCTCCGCCCCACCCCGGCCGGTCGACGGATTCCGGCCGCCCGCCGGGTGGGTGTGGCATGCCGACGCCGACGGCTTCCGGGTGGCGTTGCCGGCCAACTGGCGGCACTCCCGCGAGGACGACGTGGCCTGCTTCCAGGATCCGGCCACCGGTCGCGCGTTCACCGTGGCGGACAGCGCGGACGCCACCACCGAGCCGACGGCTCGACTGCGGGCGGTGCGGGATCGGGAGCTGGCCGGCGGCACCCTGCCGGGCTACCAGGAGTTCCGGCTCGGTCGGGTCGGCGACGCGATCGAGTGGGAGTTCAGTTGGCTGACACCGCACGGTGACCGGCTGCGCGCCACGCAGATCGTGCCGGACGGTTCGGCGCGGGATCGATCCTGGACGTTGGGCTGGATCACGCACGAGCGGGATTGGCCGACTGCGGCGAGCCAGCTGGCCACTGTCCGGCTCGGCTTCCGGCCCAGCCGCTAGCTGGAGCACGGCAACCGGTGTCAGCCGGTGAGCGCCACGACGCCGCTGATGGTCCAGCGGTTACCCTCCGCGTCTTCGGTGGTGAACGCACAGTCGCCGAAGATTTCGTCGGTGAGAACGTCCATGACCGGGGCACCGGCCGCTCGCACCCGTTCCAGGAGGGTCTCCACCTCCCAGCAATTGTTACCGATCGTGAATCTGTGGTGCGCCCCACCGGAGGCAGCCGGTCCGTTCGGACCGGCGCCGGCCTGACCGATCGTGATCCGGTCGTAGTAGCCCAGCGAGAGGTCGACCCGATGGACGACACCGGTCTCGTCGGTCTCGACCGCCTTCTCCTCGAAGCCGAGGACGTCGACGAGGAACCGCCGACCGATCTCGATGTCCCGGTAGAGAACCATGAGACCTCCTGGCGCCGGAGAGCCGAACGGCATGGGTCAACTCAGCGTAGCGACAGGCGGCAACACCGCCACCAACGTCAACCGCCTGACACCGCAGGGGCAATCGGCGAGCCCACCCGGTGCAGCGTGCCGTCGGGATCGACGAAAGCGAACTCGCGCAGGTCGTACGGGGTGTTGCGGGGACCGGTCAGCCGACCCTCGACACCTGACGCGGCCCACTCGGCGTGCAGCGCGTCGACGTCGGAGACATAGAGGTAGGCGGTCGCCTCCCGCCACGACTGCGTCGGCCAGGACGGTAACCCGCCCCACCGACACCCACGCGGGCCTCGGGCGACACCGCGTCCCATGGCCGACAGATCGTGCCGACCGACCGCTACGCGCTGCCATACTCCCTGGTGGTCGGCGCGGCCCACCGACCGACTCCGATAACTGTCCGAAGTGGACGACGAGGATGGTCCCCCTGCGGCGCCGCCGCGAACTACAGTGGCGTAGTTTTGGCGCTCAAGATCCCTGGGGAGGGCGAGCCGAGATGATGGGACCGTCGCACGCGCTGTCTGGCGCGGCGGTATGGCTGAGCGGGTCCTGGGCGCTACAGCACTTCTACGACTACGAGCAGTCGCCGTTGGCGTTGGCCGTCGGCACCGCCGTCTGCGCCGGTGGGGCGCTGCTGCCCGATCTCGACCTGTCCGGCAAGGTCACCCGCAACCAGGGTGGCGCCACCGTGGCCCGCACGTTCGGCGTCTTCTCGCTGTTCATCGCCGAGGTGGTGGAGAAGGTCTCGCTCGGCGTCTACTACGCCACCAAGCTCAGCCGCGATCCCAAGCGCAGCAACGGTCACCGGACGCTCACCCACACCATCCCGTTCACGGTGCTGGTGGGTTGGGGCACCACCACACTTTGCGCGCGGTACGGCAAGTGGGCGGTCATCGGCATCCTGTTCTTCATGATCGGTCTCGCCCTGCGGGGCCTGTTCGACGAGTGGGCCGAGCGCGCGGGCTGGGTCATCGTCACCCTGGTCTCGGCCGGCGCGGCCTCGTTCACCGCCGCGAACCTGCCCGGCGACCGGGGTTATCCGATGATCGGGTTGGCCGTCGGCGTGGGCTGTTTCGTGCATATCATCGGTGACATGATCACCCGGGCCGGCGTACCGATCCTGTGGCCGATTCCGATCAAACGCCGGATGTGGACACCGATCAGCCTGCCCGACAGCATCGCGCTGCGGGCCGGCGGCAAGACCGAGATCGTCGTGGTCCGCACCGCGCTGACCGTCGTGTCGGTGCTGGCCGCGGTCGGGCTGGTCGCTCCCTCGGTGCTGCAGAAGTTCAACCTCGACCTGTGAGTGTCGAAGCCGTCGACCCGGTGATCGTGGCCGCCGACGAGGTGGTGCCACGGTTCTGGCAACGGCTCGGCCTGCCCGGTCTGGCCGACGTGCACGTGCACTTCCTGCCGCCGAGGCTGCGCCGCCGGGTGTGGGAGTACTTCGACTCGGCCGGCCCGCTGGTGGGGCTGGAGTGGCCGATCCGCTACCGGTGGAGCGACGCCGAACGGGTCGACCACCTCCGTCGGCTGGGGGTACGGGCGTTCAGCGCGCTCGCGTACGCCCACCGGCCCGGCATGGCGGAGCAACTGAACCGGTGGACGCTGGACTTCGCCCGCGACACCCCTGGATGCCTGCCCTCGGCCACCTTCTTCCCCGAGCCGACGGCGCCGCGCTACGTCGCCGAGGCGATCGACGCCGGTGCCCGGGTGTTCAAGGTGCACGTCCAGGTCGGCGGTTTCGCCCCCACCGACGCGGCGTTGGCGCCGGTGTGGGACCTGCTCACCGAGGCCGGCGTGCCGGTGGTCGTGCACGCCGGGCACGCGCCGGTGGGCACCGCGCACACCGGGCCGGAGCCGTTCGCCGCACTGCTCGCCCGGCACCCCCGGCTGCCCGCGATCGTCGCCCACCTGGGTGCTCCGGACTATTCCGCCTTCCTGGATCTCGCCGACCGGCACGAGCGGGTACGCCTGGACACCACGATGGCGTTCACGCCCTTCTTCGACCGGTTCGTGCCCTTCCCCGCCGACGAACTGCCCCGACTGCGTGCGCTGGGGCTGGCCGGCAAGGTGCTACTGGGCAGCGACTTCCCCAACATCCCCTACCCGTACGCCGACCAGTTGACCGGCCTGGCCCGGCTCGACCTGGGCGACGACTGGCTGCGGACGGTCTGCTGGCAGGCCGCCGCCGACCTGTTCGACCTGCCCACACCCTGACCGGTCGCCCCCACCCAGCCCTGTTGATCATGAGGTTGGCGGCACTCTCTGATCTTCAACCTGCCGCCAACCTCATGATCAACCACCGGAAAGGGTGGGTGGTCAGACGCCGACGCGTTGTTCGGGGACGGTTAGGCCGTACAGGGCCATCAGCTCGGGGGTGTCGACGCGGCTGCCGTCGGCGACCGCGTCGCAGGCGATGTCGACGATCTGGTCCTTGTGCGCCAACAGGTACGGGCGGGCGCCGACATCGGCACTGGCCAGGGTGGCGATGCCCGGCCAGTGTCGGCGGCCGAACAGCATCGGGTAACCGCGTAGGCCGTTGTAGGTGGCACAGACCAGCACGTCGGGGAAGGGCAACGCGGCTACCCGACGGACCGCCGCGGCGGTGAGCCCCGGCATGTCCACCGGCACCACCACCGCCGCCTCGACCCGGTCGTCGTCGATGCCGGCCAGGCCGGCCCGGATGGACGAACCCACGCCGGTACCCCAGGCGCGGTTGACCACCACCGTGGCGCGACTCAGGTCGGCGGTCTCGCGGACCTGGTCGGCCGCGGCACCGAGGACGACCACGATCTGCCCGCAGCCCGCCTCCGTCAGCGTGTCGATCATCTGGTCGACCAGCGGCTTGCCGCCCTGGTGCAGCAGGGCCTCCGGCCCGCCGATCCGACGGCCACCCCCCGCAGCGATGATCATTCCTGCGATCCGGTTCAGAGCTGCGCTCCCTCCAGCGTGGGAGCGGTCGGGGCCACGTGACCCCGACCCTCCCGTCCTACGCACACCGTTTGCAACGACAGCGGTCGGAGGAGAGTGGCGGGGCATTTGGTGTAAATTGGGTATCTATCCGGACTGCACGGACATCTCTCGGCCCACGTCCGCACACGCGACCAGCACGGAGATCCTCGGCTGTCCGCTCAGCTCTACCTGGCTGGGACACACAATGGGTGACACCGCCCGTCGCGTGGCGCGGGTCGGACAGATGCCGAGAGCACGCCGGGTCACGGCTCGCGACGGGTGGCCAGCCGCAGCCGGCGCTTGACGCCACCGGCCGCGCGGGTCCGCAGCCGGGCGAGGACGTTCACGTTGTCGGGCTGGTCCTCCAGCCGCTGACTGAGGGTGTCGGCGTTGTCCAGCATGCCGACGATGGTCTCGACGGCGACCTGGAGCAACTGGTCCTCGCTCAGTTCGTCGGGGCTGAGGCTCTCCCGCATCGCGATGGGCCGCAGCTCGTCGAGGTCACCGACGATCCGACACGGATAGTCCTGAAGCTCCTTGATCTGTTGCTCGGCCAGCTCCCGCACCCAGTCGGCCCGGTCCAGACCGACGCCGAACGACACCCCCTCGCGCCGCTTGAGCACGGCGTCGACCAGGTGCCGGTGGACCACCTTCTGGTACGGCGTCCGCAGCGGATACCTGTCGCCCAACGCCAGGTTGACCCGGCGGAGCAGTTCGATCTCGGCCGCGCCGAGCGACGGGTTCGAGGTGGGTTCGGCCAGCTCGCACAGCCCGTCGGGAATGCCCAGGATGCCGGCGAACCGTTGCCACAACAGGTCCCTCGGTGCGCCGGGCGGCGGAACCGTCACCAGGTACCGGTGCTGCGCGGGGACCAGGTCGCCCCAGCGGCGCAGCATGGCCGGTGCGGTGTGGTTGTGCCAGAAGGCGTTGGCCCTGCCCTCCTCGACGGCGCGCAGGAAGGCCCCGAACCGCCAGCCGCTGCGCGCCCGGACGCTCTGCTGCCAGAAGGACGGGAACGTCCGCCACAGGTCACGGCCGGCCGCGATGACGTGGACCTCGGCGGCCTCCAGGCTCTGCACCGCCCGGGCGGCCTGGGCATCGGTCGCCGCGCCCAGCCCTTCGTTGCTGATGATCGCGTCACCGGGCCAATCGCGTACCTTCTCGGCCAGCCGGTCCCACGTCCAGTAGGCGTCACTGTCCCGCCAGGGCGCCGCGCGCAGATCCGCCATCGCGTGGTCGTGCGCCGCCGCACTGGCCGGCAACAGAATGCCGGCGTCCGCCAGGGCGGCACTGTTGTTCCAGAGCACGTTCTGCACATAGGTGCTTCCCGTTTTCGGCGCACCGATGTGCAGATAGACGCGTCTGGCCATGCCGCCTCCCTGGCATCGACATCACGTCGATCGACGTGGTCACGTTTTGCGGAGCCAGGGTGACATACCGCGGGCGTACGCCAAAACAGCGGGCGACGCCTTTTCGAGTGGGCTAATTCCCGGTTGTTCGAAGATGCACGGACCACGAAATCAAGGTGAACATTTCTTGCCGGCGTACGCGGTCGGCGGTTGGTCGAGAGCGATCACGCCGCGTCGGCGTAACACTCGACGATGGACAGATCCAACGGAAAGCGGACCGGTGTGTCCCCGAACAGCAGCGTGGTGGCGCGCCGACCGGCCCGGTCGACCGCCTCGGCGACCTGCGCGGCCTGCTCCGCCGGGCAGTGCACGATCACCTCGTCGTGTTGAAAGAAGACCAGCTCGGCCGGGCTGCCGGCCAACTCGCCGCGGAGCACCGCGAGCAGGGTGGACGCCCACTCGGCCGCGGTCGCCTGGATGACGAAGTTGCGGGTGAACCGGCCCCGGGACCGGGCCGCCCGGGCGCGCGGCGACTGGACGCCACCGGCATCGTCCGGGTCCACCGGGGCGTCGTCGGCACCGAATCCCCCCGTACCCGGCGGGCAGGTCCGCCCCAGCCAGGAGCGCACCAACCCGCCGGCCTCCCCGGTCCGTGCCGCCGTCTCGACGTGGTCGAACGCGGTCGGGTAGCTGTGTCGCAGCACCGCCAGGGCCGGGACCGCCGCCCCGCCGGTCTGCCCGTACATGGCGCCGAGCAGCGCCAGCTTGGCCCGGGCCCGGTCGCCGTCGAACGCGTCCCGGGCCAGCGCGGCGTAGAGATCACCGGTTGCCCCGGCGGCGGCGAGCCGGACGTCACCGGAGACGGCCGCCAGGACCCGTGGCTCCAGTTGCCCGGCGTCGGCCACCACGAACCGCCAGCCCGGGTCGGCCACCACCGCCCGGCGGATCACCTTCGGGATCTGCAACGCGCCGCCACCCCGGGTGGCCCACCGCCCGGACACCACGCCGCCCGGAACGTACTCCGGTCGGAACCGCCCGTCACGGACCCAGGCGTCCCGCCAGGCCCGGCCGTGTGCCGTCCAGATCCGGTACAGCTCCTTGTACTCCAGGACCAGCGGCACCGCCGGGTGATCGACCCCGCGCAGCACCCAGGCGCGGGTGTTCGGCAGCTCCACTCCGACCCGGGCGAACGCCTTCAGCAGCTCGGCCGGGCTGTCCGCGTGCACCTGCCGGACCCCGAACGCGTCGGCGATCCGCGCGGCCAGCTCCGCCAGCCGGCGCGGCGGCCCACCCATCGGAGAGGGCTCGCCCAGCAACTCGGCGAGCACCGCGTCGTGCACGTCGGCCCGCCAGGGCAGCCCGGCCGCACCCATCTCGGACGCGATCAGCGCACCGGCGGACTCGGCCGCCACCAGCAGCCGGAACCGTCCCGGATCACCGGTCGCCGCGACCCGGGTGAGCTGGTCGGCGTACACCCGGGTCAGCGCGGTGATGCCGGGACCCGGCGGACCCGGGACGGCGTCGAAGAGCGCGGTCTGACCCGCGCCGGGCGGGATGGCGGCGCGCGGCGGCGGATCGGCCGGCACCGGCGCACCGGTCAGCCGCGCCCAGGCCGCCGCCAGCGCGCGCGGCTCACCCCACCGGCCGGCGTACCCGAGCAGCAGCGCCTCGGTCAGCTCCACGTCGTGGCACCGTTGCACCGCGACCCCGGCGCGTAGCAGCGTCGGGTAGAGCGCGGCCCCCGACGCCCACACCCAGCGCGGCCGATCGGTGCGCTCGCGGGCGGCCACCGCGGCGGCGAGGTCGACGACCGGTTCGGGCGCGCCCAGCGGCGCTCCGGCCGGGTCGAGAGGGTGCAGCACTCCTCCACCCCGCTCGTCAGAGACCACCGCCACCAGCACGGACGTGATTCTGCCCGGCCCGTGCGACAGACCGGTGCCGACCTCCGTCCGCTCGTCAGCCCGGCCGGACGTTCATCCGCAGCAGTTCGGACTCGTCGGAGACACCCGGTGGCGCCTTGGTGCCCGCCGGGAGCAGCGACCAGACCTCCTGCTTGCGCACCAACCGGGGATCATCCAACTGCACCTGCTCGCCGCCGACGGACAGCCGCGCCGTGCCCGCCGCCAGGACGTTTCGCACCCAGTCGGTACGCGGCCCGTACAGGGGCACGAAGAGGTATCCGTCGGGCAGCGGATGGGCGTCGAGCGGAGTCTGGTACGTCCTGCCGGACGACCTGCCGACATGGGTCAGGACCGGTCGGACCCCCCGACGGATCTCCCGGGGGTTGACGACCCGCTTGTTGAACCGGGCGAGCCAGCGCGGTAACGGCATGCAGACCTCCTCGTTCCTCGGTGCGCGTCAGTGAGCACCACCGAACCACCTGGCCAGCGCCACCTCAAGGGTCTGCTGGTCCTCGCCGACCCACGCGACGTGTCCGTCGGGCCGAAGCAGGACCGCCGGCGCGTCCAGTTCCTCGCTGGCGTCGACGACGTGGTCCACCCTGTCACGCCAGGCGTCCACCGAGAGCCGCCCGGTCTGGTCGAGCAGTAGCCCGGCGCCGGAGCGCAGCAGCTCGAACAGTCGCCCGCGGGTGAGCTGGACGTCACGCAGCCGCCGCCCGAGCAGGGCATGGTCCTCGCCGAGGTCGTACCGGACGCTGATCGCCGTGATCTTCTCGATCAGGTACCGATTGACGTCGTCGAAGTCCATCAGCCGCGTCAGCAACCGTCGGACGGCCTGCGGCCCCGGTTCGTTGGTGGTCAACTCCATCTGGGCACGCGTGTTGTCGAGCACGTCCGCCGCCACCGGATGCCGCTCGGACTCGTAGGTGTCCAACAGGTCGTCCGGCGCCCAGCCGTTGATCGCCGCCGCCAACTTCCAGCCCAGGTTGAACGCGTCCTGGATCCCGAGGTTCAGCCCCTGCCCGCCGAGCGGCGGGTGCACGTGCGCCGCGTCGCCGGCCAGGAACACCCGTCCAACCCGGTAACGCTCGGCCTGGCGGGTGGCGTCGCCGAAGCGCGACAGCCAGCGGGGCGAATGCACCCCGAAGTCGGTGCCCGCGTACGCCCGTAGCTGTTGCGTGAACTCGGCAAGCGTCGGCGGCGTCGACCGGTCCTCGACCACGCCCTGCGCCGGCACGACCACCCGGAACACCCCCGGCGTGCCAGACGGCCCGACGCCGAACCGCTTCTCGGTCCTGCGCACCTCGGTCACCACCTCGGTGATCTCCTCCGGAGACGCCGTGGCCGCCATCTCGCCCAGCAGCGTGTCCACCCGCGACGGCTCGCCGGGAAACCCGACCCCGAGCAGCTTGCGAACGGTGCTGCGTCCGCCGTCACAGCCGACCACGAACCGCGCGCGCACCGACGACGCGCTGCCGTCACCGAGCTGGACGGTCACCCCGTCGTCGTCCTGCGCCAACCCGACCGCCGCGCAGCCCCGCCAAATCTCAGCTCCCATCTCGGCCGCATGCGCGGCGAGCAGCCGGTCGGTGAGCGGCTGCGGAATGCCGAGCACATATCCGTGGGCGGTGTCCAGCCCGTCGGGGGCTGGTTTGTCGATCCCCGCGAAGAATCCCCGGATCGGAAACTGCTTACCGTTCTCCAGGAACCGCTCCAACAGCCCGCGCTGATCCATCACCTCGATACTGCGCACGTGCAGCCCGAGCGACCGTACGAACGGTGGCGGCTCGGCCTCCTTGTCCAGCACGAGCACGCTGGCGTGCCGTAGCCGCAATTCGCTCGCCAGCATCATGCCGGTCGGCCCACCACCGACGATTATCACATCGAACATGAATCCCCCAGGTATGCCAATTCCTTCGCTCGGCGGACGATGTTGCGCCACGACCGGGGTCTTGCCGCAATCCCCGGGGTGCGGTATATGTTGACAGTGGCAAGGAGTTCTTCTCCTTGCCACTGTGCTTTTCGGGTCCAGCACGCCAATCCGTCGCCCGGGTCGTTAGCCTGGGCGCGTGACGGTCGACCTCTTCGCCGGGCGCACAGGTCCAGGCACGCGATGACAGACAAGATCGACTTCAGGAAGACCATCGACGCCTACCGGGCACCACCGGGACGGTTCCGGATCGTCGACGTACCCGACCTGCGGTACCTCATGATCGACGGCCACGGCGATCCGAACACCTCACCCGCGTTCACCACCGCCGTCGAGGCGCTCTATCCGGTGGCGTACAAGCTGAAGTTCGCCAGCAAGCGCGACCTCGGCCGCGACTACGTCGTTCCGCCACTGGAGTGCCTGTGGTGGGCCGACGACATGGCCGCCTTCACCACGTCACGGGACAAGTCACTGTGGAACTGGACCCTGCTGCTCATGGTTCCGGACTGGATCGACCGGGCCATGTTCGACGCCGCCATCGGGCAGGCGGGAGCGAAGAACAAGCCGGTACGCCTCGACGACATCCGCCTGGAACCGTTGTCCGAGGGGCGATGCGTACAGACACTGCACGTGGGCTCCTTCGACGACGAAGCCGCCGTGCTCGCCGACCTGCATGACGAGTTCATCCCGGCCCAGGGGCTGCGCATGACCGGACGGCATCACGAGATCTATCTCAGTGACTTCCGCAGGGTCGCACCCGACAGACGGCGCACCATCCTGCGGCAGCCGGTCACCGCCGAGGCCGCGCCGTCGAAACCAGGATGACCGCGACACCGGCGGCGCGTAGGGTCCGGCCATGCCCCGCACCGAGCTGCGGCCGTTCACGGCCGCCGACCTGGCTGCCTGCGCCACATTGCTCGCCGAACGACACCGCCGGCACCGCGTCGCCCAGCCGCTGCTGTCCGCCCGGTTCGAGGACGCCGCCGCGACGCTGGCCGAGCTGACCACCGGGTACGAGACGCCGGACGCCTCGGGGGCGGTCGCCTACCGCGGCGGCGTACCGGTGGGTTTCGTCCTCGGTGCGCCGAAGCCGTCCCAGCTGTGGGGGCCGAACATCTGGGTGGAGGCCGCCGGGCTGGCGGCCACCGATCCCGAGGTGCTGCGCGACCTGTACGCGCTCGCCGCGACCCGCTGGGTCGACGAGGGCCGCACGGCACACTACGTCGTCGTGCCGGCGCACGACCCGGAGCTGGTGCAAGCCTGGTTCCGGCTGGGCTTCGGCCAGCAGCACGCGCACGCCATCCGACCCGCCGCCCCACCGGCGGCGGTCACGCCGGCCGGGCTGTCGGTGCGTCGGGCGACCCGGGCCGACATCCCGGCACTCGCCCAGCTCGATCTCGAGTTGCCGCGGCACCAGGGACGGTCGCCGACGTTCTCGGCCGGCCCGATGGGCACGCTCGAGGAAGCCGCCGCCGAATGGGCGGCGGACATCGACAACCCCGCGTACGCCACCTTCGTGGCCGAAGCGGACGGCCAGGTCATCGGCTCCGCCATCGGCTGCGCACTGGAGAGGTCGAGCTCGCACCTGAGCCTGGCCCGCCCCGAACACGCCGGGTTCCTCGGGTTCGCGGCGGTCGTGCCGCACGCCCGGGGCGTCGGCGCCGGACGGGCCCTCGGCACCGCGGTCGTCGACTGGGCGGTGTCCGCCGGCTTCGACAGCGTGGTCACCGACTGGCGAGTCACCAACCTGCTCTCCTCGCGAGCCTGGCCGAAGCTGGGCTTCACCGAGACGTTCCTGCGGCTGCACCGGCTGATCCGCTACTGACCACCGCATCCGGCCGCCGTGGGACGGCATACCCGGCCGGATCACCCGACGGGTTCGATCCGCAGGACTGCGCCGGTGTCGCTGATCTCGACGACCACCAGGCTCCCGGCGTCGAGGTTGATACTGCCGCATTCTTTGACTCATTATGAGAAAACAGAACTTGCGACATTCGGGGGTCGTGACATGCGACAGACAGATCTCACGGAAGCCGCCCGATGATCGTCATCGACACGGCCTCGCCGACGCCGCCGTACGAGCAGCTCCGGGCTCAGCTAGCGAGGCAGATCCAGGACCGCTCGCTCGCCGTCGGCACCAGACTGCCGACGATCCGCCGCCTCGCGGGCGACCTCGGTCTCGCCATCAACACCGTCGCACGGGCATATCGGGAGCTGGAGGAGGCCGGGCTGATCGAGACCCGCGGTCGGGCCGGCTCGTTCGTCTCGGCCGCCGGTGAGCAGGCCCGTGAGCGGGCCCGCCGCGCCGCTCGCGACTACGCGGAGGTCGTCACCAGCGTCGGCATCGACCCCACCGAGGCCATCCGGATCGTCAAGGCGGCACTGGGCCACGCTCCGGCACCGTGACGGCCGCCGCCAGACACCCCTGCACGGCCGTTGAGCTTCGTCGCAGCGGTCGTGCAGGGCGAGAGTTTTCTCGGTCACGATCCGTCCGGCGGGTCGGCCGGCTGCTGTCCCGGCCAGAACGGCCACTCCTCGAACGACCGGCAACGTCCGTCGTCAGCGAAGCGGATGATCCAGAGGTCGCGGTACTCCTGGTCGACCGGGTCGCCATAGCGGACCTCCTGGCGCGACACCGCGGTGTCGCCGTCGACCGCGACGATGTCCGTGGTCATCTCGAACACCTCGTCGGGGCCCTTGCGCTGCTGCTCCCACATCCGGGCGATGGCCGGCAGGCCGACCACGGGCGTCCAGTACGGTCCCTGCTGGTAGCTCGCGTCCTCGGTGAAGAGCGTGTCCAGTTCCTGCGTGCCCGGCGTCCGCCAGAGCCGCTCGTAGACGGCGATCCAGTCGGCGACCTGCTTCCTGTCCATGGACAACACCCTGCCATCCGACGGGCGGCCGGCGGCGGGATCGTGGACACCTCCGACGCTATTCGCCGGTCCGAGTGCACCGCTCGCGCAGCCACACGAGCAGCACCATGGCGATGTTGACGACGGCGAGGATCAGCAGGGACGCGTCGCCGGTGTCGGTGGACCTGTCGATCGCGAAGCCCTCACCGCCGGCCATCACCGTGTTGACGGTCGTGAACAGGACGTTGTTGGCGACGTGGAACGCAACCGGGGCCTCGATGCCGCGGCTGATGATCGCCATCAGCCCGGTGGAGACGCCGAACGCGGCGTAGTAGCCGAACAGCCAGGGGTCGGTCGACCCGTGAACCACGGCGAAGCCCAGGCTGGAGATCACCAGCCCGAGGGCCAGGGCCGGCCGGACCTTACGCACCCAGGACGCGGCGGCGGGCAGCACGGCGCTTCGGAACATCAACTCCTCGCCGGTGGCCTGGATCGGGGTGCTCAGCAGAACGATCACCAGCATGGCGATCGTCGTGCCCGTGACGCCGAAGCCGGTCCAGCCCGGCGCGTCGGGTGCGACAAGCGCCACCACACCGATCCCGGCGCCCACCAGCAGCGCCGCGCCGAGCAGGTACCGCACCAGGCGGCCTGCGTCGAACGTTCGCGGGAAGCTGATCAGGCTGCGCCATGGCACCCTGGCGGTCCACGCCAGGAGCAGGATCGCCAGCACGCCCGCCACGCCCACGCTGATGTTGACAGCCAGGAACTTCAGCGGAGTGAAGGTGGGTGCCATCGGATCGTCGCTACCCTCGACGACACCGACCACCAGATAGAGCAGAACCTGCAGGACCAGCATCACCAGCGGCGGCACGACGATGACCAGGAGCGGCTTCCACCAGTTCATCCGCAGGTGGGCGCCGAAGGGTCGGGAGCTGTCGACCGCTGGTCGGGACCGCGCGGGGGTCAGCCGGGTACTGGGCATTTCATCCATTGCAGCGCGCGCCGCTCGCACCGGACAGGGCCGCGATGTCACCACCTGACCATGACATTCCCGCAGCCAGACAGGTGACGCGATGTCACTGGCGCCCACGAGGCCGACACCGACAGTGCGACACAACCCATCGCCCGGCACACCAGCGCCGCCCCCGCCTCCGCCGACGTGGTGCGCGGTTCGCTACGGCTGCTGCTGTCCGGGCCGACCAGCTCACGGATCCGAGGGCGGAGGGTGCGGTCTTGTTTGTAAGTGGTTACTAGTGTCAGGCTCCGGCTGTGGTGGAACAACGGAGCACGGCCCGACGACGGCGTGCGGACGCGATCGACATCGGCATGCGGGTCTTCGCCGACCACGGGCTGACAACAGCGTCGATACAGAAGGTGGCCGACCGGATGGGCGTGTCACAGCCGTACGTCTTCCGGCTCTTCGGCAGTAAGCGCAACCTGTTCCTGGCCTGTCTGGACGAGTTGGAGGCCCGGATCGGGCAGGTGCTCCAGCAGGAGGCCGGCGTGCATCCGGCCGAGCCGTTGCCGGCGATGCGCGCCGGCTTCCGGACGCTCATCGCGGACGGCGTCGTGACCGGCCTATGGTTGCAGGCCTGCGCTGCGGCCCGCTCCGACGAGGTGGTCGCGGCGCACTGCCGGGCCCTGGTCGGCCGGGTTCTGCAGCACGCCGGGCGGTTGTCCAGCGCCGGGCCGCAGGAGCTGCGGGGCACCCTCGCGCTCGGCGCGTTGGTGGTGATGCTCCAGGCGTTGGGCATGGACCTGAGCGAGGGCAGCCAGGCCGCGGTCGACTCGCTACGCGAGGCGGAGGCGACGTCATGACCGGAGGGAGTGAGGTGGTGGACGTGTTCGGGTCGACAGCCGAGCTGTACCAGAGCGTCCGGCCGGGCTATCCGCCCGAGATCGCCGACCAGATCGTCGCCTACCACGGCGGCACGCCGACGTCGGTTGTCGAGATCGGTGCCGGCACCGGCAAAGGGACCGACGTGCTCGCCCGCGTCGGCGCACCCCTGATCTGCCTCGAACCCGACCCACGAATGGCGACACTGCTGGCCACCCGGCATCCGCACGTTCGCATCCACGGCGACATCTTCGAACAGTGGACGCCGCCCGCCGGCGGGGTCGACGTGCTGGCCTGCGCCATGGCCTGGCACTGGCTGGACCCGGCCACCCGCAACACGCGCGCTCGCCAGGCACTCGCGCCCGGCGGCACCTTGGCGATCTTCGGGCACCGCTACGACTACGCCGAACCCGATCAACGGGCGGCGGTCCGGGCCGCGCTGCACGGGATCGACCCGACCGTACGGGAACGGCCGGCGGACTGGTTCCATCAGGACGTCGTCGACCACGGGCAGTTTCTCGACGTCCGCAAGGAGGTCTTCGGTCACGAACTGCCGCTGGCCAAGGAACGCTACCTCGACCTGGTACGGACCTTCGGACCGTTCCTGACCCGGTCGCCGGAGCAGCAGCAACGCGGGCTGGCCGCGCTCGGCCGACTGGTCGACGAGTTCGGTGGCGCCGTGACGCTCAACCTGCGTACCACCCTGGTGCTGGGCCGGGCCGGACGGCGGACCGGCGCCGTCAGGGGACGTCCCGCGCGACGCGCTCTGCCATGACCGCGCTCGGTCCGGGATCGGTCGGCCTCGCGTGAAGGCCGTCGTGTCCCGGACCGAGCACCTCCTGCGGTTACTTGCTGACGCCGGCGGTGAGGCCGGACTGCACCTGGCGTTGGAAGACGATGTAGACGATGAGCACCGGCAGCATCGCCATGGTGACCCCGGCGAACAGGCCGGACCAGTCGGAACGGTAGCCCTGGTTGACCGACAGCTCGATCAGGCCCTGGGAGATGACCTGGTTCTTCGGCTCCCCGGCCACCGACTGCATGAGCAGGGTCGGCAGGTACCACTGATTCCACTGGCCGAGGACGTTGAAGATGCCGATGCTGATCAGGCCCGGCTTGGCCATCGGCAGCATCACGCTGAAGAACAACCGGCTGTGCGAGGCACCGTCGACCATGCCCGCCTCGGCGATCGCGTTCGGCAGGGTACGGAAGAACGAGTGCATGAAGAAGACGGTGAACGACAGCGACCAGGCCACGTAGACCAGGATCAGCATGAAGTGGCTGTTCGGCCCGAGGAACGGCAGCACCACGCCGGTGTTGTAGACGCCCTTGAACAGCGGCACCGCGGCCAGGTAGATCGGCAGGGTCAGCCCGGACAGGAACATGTAGTAGATCAGCCGGTTGCCCCGGAACTCGTAGCGGGCGAGCACGTAGGCGGCCATCGAGCCGAGCAGCATGGTGAGGAAGACGCTGCCGGTCAGCACCAGGACGGTGTTGAGGAAGAACGAGCCGATGTGCCCCTCGGTCCAGGCCCGGGCGAAGTTGCCCCACTGCAACCGCTCGGGGATCAGCGACAGCGGCTTGCGGATGACCTCCGGGTCGGTCTTGAGCGCCGACATCACCACCCACAGCAGCGGGTAGACCACCATGATCGCCCAGACGGCGAGGAACAGGTGCGAGAAGCCGTTGAAGAACCGGGCCCCGGCGCGGCCGCCGCCGACGGCGGCGCGCGGTTCCGGCGTACGGCCGGGTGGTGGAGTCTGGTCGGGGCCGGCCAGGCCACCCGGGGTGTGGGTCACCGTGCTCATCGTCCAGGTCTCCTCAGTACTCGATCCGCTCACGACGGGTGATCCTCAGCTGGAGAGCGGCCAGCAGGATCGTGAAGATCGCCAGTGTCACGCCCATCGCACAGGCGTAGCCGAACTGGCCCTTCTGGAAGGCGGTGAAGTTCAGCACCGACGCGAAGATCTCACTGGCATGGTTCGGGCCCCCCTGGCTGGGCGTCATGACGAACACCAGGGCGTACATGTCCAGGGCGATGAAGCCCAGGTAGACCCACGCCACCGAGACGGTGTCCCGCAGCAGCGGCAGGGTGATCCGGAAGAAGGTGTGGAACCGGCCGGCGCCGTCGAGGATGGCCGCCTCGTAGACGTCCTTCGGGATGGACTGCATGGCCGCGGAGAAGAGCACCATGTAGAAGCCGGCGCCGCTCCAGACCGCGATCAGCAGCAGCCACCACAGCACCGCGGGTACGCCGAGGAAGGGCTCCGGGTCGTACATGAAGGTGATCGGCTCGTCCTCGCTGACCAGCCCGATCTTCATCAGCATGCCGTTGATGAGGCCCTGGCCGTCGGCGCGGTAGATCTGCTGCCACATCACCGCGATGACGACCAGGGACAGCACCTGCGGGAAGAAGAAGATCACCTTGTAGAGCCCGGAGCCGAACACTCCCCGGATGCCGGCCTTGTCCTCGCGTCCGCCCACGTTGAGCAGGAACGCGAGGAACAGGGCCAGCGCGATGGTGAACAGCGGCACGGTGATCAGGAAGAACACGTTGTGCCAGAACGCCTTCCTGATCAGCTCGTCGGAGAAGAGCCGGAGGTAGTTGTCCAGCCCGACGAACTGCTGCCTGTCGGAGTAACCTCCCCAGTCGGTCAGCGAGTACCCGGCGGCCTGCAGGAAGGGCCACACCACGTAGAAGAGGTACAGCCCGACCGGCAGGGCCAGGAAACCCGTGACGAAACGCGCAACACCGTGCCGCATGGGACTCACTCTTTCCGTTCGGATCAGGCGTCGCGGGTCTGCTTGGTGATCGACGAGTCCTTGGCGACCTTGTCGGCGGCGGCCTGCATCTTGTCGACGAACTGCGCGGCGGTCAGCCGGCCGGCCATCAGCTCGGCGGACAGGTTCTGGCTCTCCTTGTCCAGGTCGGCGTAGAAGTTCCAGAGCTTGATCGAGATCAGGTCCGAGCTGGCGTTCTTCATCAGCTCGTTGGCACTGGCCAGGGCGGCGTCCTGGACGTTGTCGCCGGAGCCCTTGGTGGAGGCCAGCGACTTGGTCAGCTCGGCGAACTTCGCCGAACCGGCCTTGGAGAGCACCGCGCGCAGGAACTCCTTGGCGGCGGCCTTGTTCGGCGCCTTGGCCGGGACGACGATGCCCTCGCCGGCACCGGCGTAGACGTCGTTGGGCGCCTTGTCGGTGGCGCCCAGGCCCCAGTAGTCGGAGATCTTCATCTCGAAGCCCGGCGGGATGGTCGCCGCCATCTCGTTCTTCAGCCAGGTACCGACCTGGATGAACGCGGCCTTGCCGTCGAGCCAGGCCTGCTGCGACTGGGTGTGGTCGAGCTTGCCGGGCAGCAGCAGCTTGTCCTTGACCAGCTTCTCCCACGCCTCGAGCGCCGGCAGGACGCCCTCGGCCCGCCAGGCGTTCTCCTTGAGGTTGTCGATGTCGATGACGGCCTGCTTGCCGGCGGACTTCCAGACCGTCGCCATCAGCGCCCAGCGCGGGTAGTAGCCGTGCACGGCGTCGTACACGTACGGTGCCATGCCCTTGGCCTTGATCTTCGGGGCGAGGGCGAAGAACTCGTCGAAGGTCTTCGGCGGGGTCCAGCCCTCCTTGTCGAACAGCACCGAGTTGTACCAGTTGCCCCAGACCGTGTAGGCCACGTTCACCACGAAGAACTTGCCCTGGTAGGTGCCGTCGCCGACGGTGCCCGGCAGCAGCGTGTCGGCCACGGTGCCCTCGCTGTCCCAGGCGGGCGCGGCGAGCAGGTCGTCCAGCGGCTCGATGGCCCCCTCGTTGACCAGGGTGCTGATGTCCATCATGTCGGCGCCGGAGTTCATCACGACGTCGCTGGGCTGCGTCGCCATCTTCGGCTGCTCTTCGGTCTTGATCTTCTGGGTGGAGCTCATGTTCACGGTGACGTTCGGGTACTTGGCGTTGAAGATCGCCTGGTCCTCCTTGGCCCAGGCGTCACCCAACCCACCGTTGAAGATGACCACCTTGACGGCGCTGCCGTCCTGCACGCCGAACGGGTTGTCGTTGCTCTTCTCCCCGGCGCTGTCGTCGTTCTGGCTCGGCGTGCTGCCGGCGCAGGCGCTGAGCAGACCGGCGGCCGGGGTCACCAGGAGGCCCGCGGCCGCCGCGCGGCGCAGCAGGGTCCGGCGGTCGAGATCGGGGGTAACGGACATCGTGTGACTCTCCTTGTGATGTCGGGTCAGGCGGTGCGCCGGAGACGCCCGGCGTACCGCGACTCGAGGGCGAGGTTGTGCTCGTCCCCACCGGGGACGTTGGCGGAGAGGTAGATAGGGGGTACCTCTCCGGCCTGGTGGAACCGTCGTACGACCTCCGCGGTCAGCAGCTGCGCCAGCAGCGCCGAGGTGACCGAGGAGACCGCACAGACCGCGCCGCCGCCCTCGAGCGGCAGCAGTGCGTCGCCGTACGGCGCGCCGTTGTCCAGCACGACGTCGGCGAGATCGACGAGCCGGCGGCCGGAGGGGTGCCGCGGGGCCACCCGTCCGGTGTGCTCGACCGAGGTGACCGCGATCAACGGGTGACCGCGTCCGGTGGCCAGCAGGGCCAGTTCGACCACCGAACCGTTGATGCCGGACTGGGACGCCACCACGAACACGTCCTGCGGCTGAGGTGCGGCGAGCGCGTAGAGCTGATGTGCGACGGCCGGGTCGCGCTCCAGCTTGGGGTCGGCGAGCACCTGGCGTGCGGCGTCGCCGTGCAGCACCAGGTCGTGCAGGGAGATCCGGTTGGTGGGTACCAGCCCACCGGCCCGGGCGACGAGTTCGGCGGCGAAGACCTCCGAGTGCCCCGCGCCGAACGCCTGCAGCACCCCACCGGCGCGCAGGCTGGTGGCGATCAGGTCGGCGGCCCGACCCAGCGCCTCGGACCCCCGCTCGACCAGCCGGTCGAGGACCGGCCGGACCGCCTCGGCGTACCCCTGGGCGCTGATCATGCGGTGGCCTCCCTCGCGGCCTTGTGCCCGTCGACGGCCTGGGCGGTACGCCGGAAGGCCGCGTGGGCGCGGTCGTGAGTACGTTGGGCGACGGCGATGTAGAGCAGGTCGAGCACGACCAGTTGCGGGTGCCGGGCCGACAGCGCGTCCGGCCGGAACGTGGTGGCCTGGCTGGCGGTGAGCAGCACGATGTCGGCCAGCTCGGCCAGCGGCGACCGGCGGAACCCGGTGAGCGCGATGGTGGTCGCGCCCCGGCTGCCACCCTCGGCGAGCATCTCGATGGCCTCGCGGGTCTGGCCGCTGTGCGAGATGCCCAACGCGACGTCACCGGGGCGCAGCAACGCGGCGGCGGCCAGCCCGGAGTGCACGTCGTTCCACGCCCACGCGGCCACGCCGATGCGGTGCAGGCTGAACTGCATCTCCTCGCCGACGAGTGCGCTGCCGCTGGCGCCGAAGATGTTCACCCGTTCGGCGCCGGCGATGGCGACGGCGGCCCGCTCCACCTCGCTCAGGTCGAGCAGCGCGGCGGTGTCGTGCATGGCCCGGGTGTCGGCGGCCATGATCTGCTCCAGCACCCGCTCCAGCGGGTCACCGGGTTGGATCTCGCGGCCGATGTCGACGGTCCAGCCGGCCGAGCGGGCCCGGCCGGTCTCGGCGGCGATGCCCAGTCGCAGGTCGGCGTAGCCGTCGAAGCCCATCGCCCGACAGAACCGGGTGACCGTGGCCGGCGACGTGCCGCTGCGTTCGGCCAATTCGACGATGGTGGCCCGGGCCGCCGCCTCCGGGTCGCTGAGCACGTGCTCGGCGACCCGGCGCAGCGCGCCGGTCAGTTCGGCGGCACCGGTGCGGACCCGAGCCAGTGTCCCGTCGGAGGTGACGAGGGCAGCGCGCCGGTCGATCCCGTCGGGGACGACACCGAGGGCACCCCGTCGATCGATCTCGTCGGCGTCGGCCACCGCGGTGCCCGCGGAGGTGTCCGACTCGTGATCAACCATGGGATGCCTTTCGGAAAAGACTGTTAACTGTTAGTGGTAAAAGTTCTTACTGAAGGCCCCTCCATGTCAAGACCATGGGCGAAGTTTTCAAACTGTTACCTGGCGCACAGCCCGTCACCGAGCCCGCCCGCCGCCCCGCGCCGATGCCGCGACCAGCATGAACGTGAGCCGGTCCAGGAGATGACGCGGGTGCGCCCCGGGCCGGCGCCACAACCACCCCGGCCGCTGCCGGGACTGGCCTACGCTCGAAGGATGCGCCGCCTGGCCCGCCTCGCCGCCCATACGCCGCCGGACCGGGAGCGCTACCTCGACCTGCTCCGCGCGGTGGCGATCATCCTGGTGGTCCTCGGCCACTGGGCGATATCCGCGGTCGAGTACGACGAGAGCGGCCGACCCGACGGGCACTCGGCCCTGACCACGATGCCCTGGGCCTATCCGCTGACCTGGGCGGTCCAGGTCATGCCGGTGTTCTTCCTGGTCGGCGGGTACGCCAACGCCGCCTCGCTGGCCGCCCACCAGAGCCGTGGCGGCGACGCGATCGGATGGCTGCTCGGCCGCAGCGCCCGCCTGCTGCGCCCGACCAGCGCCCTGGTCCTGGTACTCGCCGGTGGCGCGCTGGTGGCCCGGCTCGGCGGCGCCCAGCCGGACGAGGTTCGCCCGGTCGTCTGGTTCGCCACCATCCCACTGTGGTTCCTCGCCGCCTACCTGGCCGTGGTGCCGCTGACCCCGGTCATGTACGCGCTGCACCGCCGCCTCGGGCTGCTGGTGCCGCTGGCGCTGGTGCTGCTGGTCGCCGCCGGCGACGCCGGCCGGGCGCTCGGGCCGGCCGGCCTGGCCCTGCCCAGCTACCTGCTCGGCTGGCTCGCCGTCCACCAGCTCGGTTTCGCCTGGTACGACGCCCGCCAGGGACACTGCCGCCAGAGCGGCCCACGCACCCGGTGCCTGCCGATGTCCCGCCGGGCCGCGGTTGTGATGCTGCTCGGCGGTCTCGGCGTGGCGGTCCTGCTCACCGGCCCCGGTCCGTACCCGATCAGCATGATCAACCTGCCCGGTCAGCGGCTGGCCAACGCCGCCCCACCCAGCGTGGCGCTGCTCGCGGTCGCCACCGCGCAACTCGGGCTGATCCTGCTGCTACGGCAGCGGGCGGAACGGTGGCTGCACCGCGACCGCCCGTGGCAGGCGGTGATCGCGGTCAACTCGGTCGTGCTGACGGTCTTCCTGTGGCACCTGAGCGCTGCCGTACTGCTCGTCGGCGCGCTGCACGGGCTCGGCCTGTTGCCCACGCCGGAAGCCGGCACGGCGGCCTGGCTGGCCTGGCGGCTGCCGTGGGTGTTGATGCTGGCGGTGGTGCTGGCCGTCCTGGTCGCCATCTTCGGTCCGATCGAGGCGTCAACGGGTCGTCCCCGGCACCTGCGGGCGCCGGCGAGGTGGGCGGGCGCCCGCGCCGCTTTCACCGTCGCCGCATTCGCCGCCGTCGTCTACGCCCTGGCGGCCAACGGCGCGGCGGCCAAGACCGCGCCGGAGCCGCTCGGGTGGCCGGTGGAGGCGCTGGTGGCCTACCTGGCCGGCGCGGGCACGCTGCGCCTGCTCAGGTCCGGGTGGGGCAGCCGAGATTGACCCCGCCGTGGCGCGGGTCCAGCCAGCGGCTGGTGACCACCTTGCCCCGGATACGCACTGCTCGCATCCAGCGCCGGAGGCAGCTGCAATTACTGTCGGCTTTCCGACCCATTTCTCGCCAGGCCGCCTCATCAGGGGTTGACTACCGCACACCGAACTGTTCGTAGCACTCACAGATCTCGATCATCACGCGTTACTGGCTACTCATACGATCGACACAGATTACCGCCCTACGGGAATCTCGAACGATGCCGAATGCGCTCTTCGCTAGCCCGGAACGGGTCGCAGCAATCCTGGCGTCGCAACACTATCTGACAGACCCCGGCCTCGCGGCAGCGGTCTATCTCGCCGATCAGCTTGCCATGCCGTTGTTTCTGGAAGGCGCTCCCGGAGTGGGAAAGACGATGCTGGCGCAGAAAGTCAGCGAGGTTCTGGGTGCGCACCTGATCCGGCTACAGTGCTATGCCGGCATCGATCGCTCGCAGGCTCTATACGAGTGGGACTTCGCTCGACAACTGCTGCACGTGCGCGCCGGGCATGACGGCCGTTCGATCTACCACCGCGACTTCCTGATCGCACGGCCGATTCTGCGCGCGGTCGAAGAGCGACCGTCCGTGCTGCTCATTGACGAGATCGACCGGGCGGACGACGAGTTCGAGGCATTCCTGCTTGAGGTCTTGGAGGGCAAGACGCTGAGCATTCCTGATTACGGGACGATCCAGATCGACGAGCCGCCCTTCGTGGTACTCACCTCGAACGGCACCCGGGAGGTGCACGGCGCCCTCAAGCGGCGGTGTCTCTACCACTGGATAGACCACCCCGATGAACAGCGCGAGGCAGAGATAATTCGACGCAACGTTCCAGAGGTGGCCGGAACTCCGCTCGCTGAGCAGATAGCGGTGGCGATGAACCGGTTGCGGACGTTGCCGCTGGTCCGACCACCCGGTGTGGCGGAGTCGATCGGTTTCGCTCGCGCTGCGGTAAGCCTCGGACGGCAGACCGTGGCAGACGCGGCAGACGAGGCGCTCGGCGTCCTTGTCAAACACCACGAAGACCAGGAGACCGTACGCGGCATCCTCAAGTCAGGCCGGACATGAGGATCCGCGACGACGCGGTTGGCGAGCTGGTCGGCTTCGCCCGCCGGCTACGCGCGGACGGCCTCGCCGTCGACCTCGGGCGGGTAGCCGCCACGCTGCGGGCGCTGGCCTCGTACGGCGTTCTCGGCAGCGATGACCTTTACTGGTCCACCCGACTGACCCTGTGCTCTCGGCGTGAGGACGTACCGACGTTCGACACGGCGTACCGGGCCTGGTTCGGTCTGACACCGCCCACCGTCGGCGTCGCACCGCTACGGCGCGACGCCGACCGAGCCGGTGCATCAGCAGTTGACACCGTAGCGGCCGATGATGCCGCAGATTCACCGATGCCAGGCAGCGCCGGCTTCGTCGAGCAGTTGCGGATGCCGCCACGCTTGTCGTTGAGCCCCACCGACATCGCCGAGACGTCCGGCTTCATCGCCGACTTGACCAGGGCGTACTCCCAGCGTAGAACGAGCCGACGGGTACCCGGTGGCCGCGGGTCGCTCGACGTCCCGAGAGTCGCCCGGACAATGATGCGCCACGGCTGCGAGCCGCTTCGTCTCTCCTACCGGCGCCCCGCGCGCCAGCGTCGTCGTCTGGTGCTGCTGATCGACGTCAGCAAGTCGATGGAGGATCACCGCAGTCTCCTACTGCGGTTCGCCTACGCGGCCGTGACCGCCGCGCCGGCCACGACCGAGGTCTTCACGGTAGGCACCCGACTCGACCGGATCACCGCCCTGCTGCGACGGCCTGATCCGCAGGCGGCTATGGACGCGCTGGCCGATCGACGCGCCGACTGGGACGCCGGAACCAGACTCGGCGCTGCGGTCACCACGTTCACCCAGACGTGGGGCGAACACCGGATGGTACGCGCGGCAAACCTCGTCCTCTTCTCCGACGGCTGGGAGCCGGCCGGGCCTGCCCCACTGGTGGCACAGATCGCGCGGCTGGCCCGATTGGCCCACCGCGTGATCTGGGCCTGCCCGGACACCGCCGAGCCGAACTTCACCCCCGTGGCGCCGGCCCTGGTGGAAAGCCTTCGCTACGTGCACCTGGTAGCCGCCCACGACCCTGCTGCGTTGCGCACACTTACCGCATTACTGGCCTGTACCACATGTGGACCGCGCTGTCCGCGCCACCGCCAGCCAGCGAACTGGAGAGTATCGCCCCATGACCGTGACATCCCGTTCGCTCGCCCGCGACACGATGCTGACCCTGGCGCAGCACGCTGAGGACGCGATGGTCGCGTTCCGCAACCGGGACAAGTTGGCGGTGGCGGTCGGCAGCGAGCGGGCCATGTTCCAACACGCTGTCCAGGCCTACCTGAAACAGGCCGCCAGCGGTTCAGACGAGACACGTGCCGACCTGGACTGGTCCAACCGCAGCATCGCACTGCGCAATGCCGCCGACATCCTGGGCTTCTGTGCCTTCATGGGCACCGAGTTACCCGACCAGCACGACGTCGAGGAGCTGTATCGGGCGGCGCTCGCGCAACTGCGGCCGCTCGGCACGGGAAAACCGGCGCTCGACCGGCTCTCCGAGGTCACCACCACCTATCGGTTGGTGAGGAGTTTGCGGGTGGGGGGCCGACACACCGAGGCGCTCCGCGAGGCACGCCTTGATCCGCCGTTCTACAAGGCCAGTGGTGCCGAGCCACGGATCGCGGATGTCCAGTTCGAGACCGGTGCCTGCCTGTTGGCGATGGGTCGGCCCCGCCAGGTGTTCAAGGCCCTCGGCGAGTCAGGAGAGGCCTACTGGGAGGCCACCGAGGCCGCCGCATACTCCACCCGACATCGGTACGGGTTCGTCCTCGCGCTCGCCGAGCAGTCCGTCGGCGAATGGGACCGCGCCATCCAGCGGATGGAGGTGGCACTGGAACATCTGGTCCGCCACCGCGTTCCCGACACTCGTCACCTCACGTACGAGTTGTCGTTGACCCTGACACTCGCCGAGACGCTGGCCGCCGCGTTCTCCCGGTCGGAACGGGCGGTCACCCTCGCCCAGCAGGCGCTCGACGTCGCCGAGCAGATTCGTGAGCGATGGGGGGTGATCGCCCGTGCCCGGACGCCCCTGTCGCGTGCCATCCGGCGGGTCTATGGGGATCTCGCCCTGTTGGCGGCACAGCTGCGCGACAGCACCATGGCCGCCCAGCTCGGTCTGCGGGTCTGCCTCTCGGCCAAGCAGACCGGATTCGCCAGCCACCTGCGCGCCGCCGAGCCACTGTTGCCGCCCCGGATCCGTGGTCTGGTCACCCAGGCACTGGCCGCCGAACGCCTCACGGTGGCACCGGAGAGCAGCCAGGACGTGTTGCGCGACCACCGTCAGCAGCAGGACCGTACGCTCGCGGTGTTGCGTGACACGATTCAGCGAAGAATCAACCCGATGTTGGCCGACATGATCGTGCCGACCGCCACGGACGTCAGCGACCTGCTGCGGGCCCTCGGTGCTCGACACGCGCTGGACCTCGCCGGGCTGCCGGACAGCCTGGCCGAGGGGACCAACTGGTTCCGAACGCTTATCACTCCCACCGGCGATGTGCTGTTCGACAACTTCGTTCCTGGCGATCACTTCGACGCGTACTTCGCCGGGAGGGGAGGGCAGCAGCCATTCAAGGACCGTCTTCACCACGACGACGCCCAGCCGAACTGGCACGCCCTGGCGGTCGAGATCCTGCCCGACGAACTGCTTCATCGACTGCGAGAGTCCGCCACTGAGGAGAACCCGCTGGAACTGCTGATCTCCGCACACCAGGAGCTGAGCCTCCTGCCCTGGGCCGCCCTCAAGGTCGACGAAGCTGGCACTCGGCTGGTACATCGCGCCGTACTGACCCATACTCCGGCGTTGACCTGCGTGTCGAGGCCGCACCCGCCGGCCGTGTCCGGCCCGGCGCTCGTCCAACTGATCGCCGAGAACGATCTGTGGGTCGAAGGCGAACGCCAGGCATGGAACCTCCCGGTGACGGACGGTCCGATTCCGCTCAGCCGTTGTGCGCTGGACGGTGAGCCGCCGCTACCCACGACCCGTACCCGGCTCAGCGACGAGCTGTTGGACCCCGAGGAGGGATGGCGATTCGTGCACATCGCCGCCCATGGCGACGGCACCGGTCTTGATCAGTACCTCGCCCTGCCGGCTGAGGCCGCTGGGCAGCTCTCGGCCGCGCAGGCGCTCGCGCTGCGCTGGCCGGAGTCGACGCTCATGGCCTCCTGCCACATCGGGCGTGTGGTAAATGTGGCAGAGGCCGAGCCGGTGGGATTCGTGATGGCGGTGCTCACCGGCGGCAGCCAGTGCGTCGTGGCAGCGATCGACAAGGTGCCGGACGTGCCTGCGGGACGGATGTCCCGGCATCTGGTCCAGATCATCCGTGGCGGCGGGGTACGGTTGGACCACGCACTGCGAAGGGCCCAACTGAACCGTGCCCGCGAGCACGAACTGTCCTGGGCCCTCTTCAACGCCTACGTCAGATAGGTCGCTGCCGGGTCAGTGGAATACCAAGTACCGCGGACACCCGCTCAGCCCGTCCATTCTCGTGCGCGTACGCGTCGAGCACGTACCAACGGGCCCGCCAGTCGCGAAAGCCGGCGCTGCCGCCCATCGCCACCCGGCAGGCCTCGACGCTGTCGATGAAGCTCGGCATGACGGCGCTACCGATACCCCGGTGCACGCTCCGCTGCTTGCGACGACCACGGGCATCGGTCACCCGCTCGGTCATCCAGGCACACATCGCCTCGACCGCCTCGTCGTCGAGCAGCTCGTGAGCGAGAAAGGGCGCGAACGTCCACGAGCTGGGCAGCCGCAGACCGGGCATGAGCAGCGCCGCGCTGAGTCGGGTCTGGACGATCGCGAGCTTGAGGGTGTCCCGAGGCTCGATCCGTTCGCCCTTGGAGTTGACGATCGGACGCTCGACGTAGTCGTAGGCATTTTTGAAGCGCTCACACAACCGGCGGCGGGTGTCGTCCCAGCTCTCGTCGTTTGCGAGCGGCAGCCGACCGAGTTCGTCCATGTTCGCGGAAAGCGCCAGCATCAGCAGCACCGCACGGGCCGTCATGATGCCCGGATTGATGAAACTGGTGGGTAGCGCGAGGCGGGTCTCGGACACCTCGTCGGCGAATCCAGGCCCGTTGGCGATCCGGTCAGCAGCGGCCAGTGCCTGCTCACCGACGTCCACCCCGTTCGTCAGCTGGTCGAACATCCGCTGCGCGTACTCGGTCTGGTCGGCCGACCCGTACTCCTCCGCCCAGTGGCCGATCACCCGCTCGGCTACTCGACAAGCCGTACCTGCCTCGGCGAGGTTGAGTTGCAGCAGGATCTCGTCCAGTGCCAACGAAAACTCAGTCCGGTCCACGGCATCGGGTGAGCGACGGGGGTACGTCATGTACTCGCCGTGCCGGTTACGGGCTTGCTGGTGCTCCATCTGCGCCCGCAGGTAACCATCTTCGGTATCACGCTTGGACTCCGCCAACGCCTGGGCGCGCAGGGCACCGAGGGCCCTGGAAGCATGTTCCGGCCAGGGCAGCATCAGCGCCGCGTTCTTGGTCCTGGCGATGAGCTCGTACCTTGCCTTGATCGCGGCCAGCACCTCGGCGTCGTCCTCTCGACGGCCGTCGCTGATCTGGGTGAGAGCGCTCCAGGTCGCCTCGTAGATCAACCAGCCCATCAGCGGCAGCCGCGCCGCGAGATGGCGAGGAGGCAGTTGCGTCCGTTCCTCCCGTCCATACTCCTCGACGTCGGCTTCGATGCTCCTCACCAGGTCGTCGTCACAATCGATCTCGCCCGCGCGCAGGGCGTGACACAGTGTCCGCAGCCGCTCAGCGCTCATCATGGTCAACAGGTCTCCACATCGATCGGACCGGGGATTGTTCGGTTCACCAGGATGTATGGCGCGAGCGCGTGGCTCGCCTCATCGCGATGAACCCCACCGACACGGCCGCAGCGGTGATCGCTACGGCAGTCCTGCTCAGCTGCACTGTCGCCGGATGCCCGGTGCGCCAGCGGATCAGCGCGGTCGTCGCGAGCCAGACAAGGGCGGACGCGACCGAGATGCCCGCAAGCCCGGCCCACAGCCAGCGCCATCTGGATTCAGGTCTCGATCGCAAGGCGACGGCGAGCGGGATGAGCAACGCGACACAGGCGATGGTGACCACGGAGGGCATCTTCAGCGATGCGTACATCGGGATGGAGTAGTCGAAGGTCTGCGCGGCGGCGAGCAGCAACCCGATCGCCGCGATGACCGAGGTCTGCAGCACGGAGCGGAACTCCGCGCGTTCGCCCTGCTCGCGCAGCCGTTGCTCGATCTCGGCTGTGCCGATCCGAGCCATCGGCTCGGCGTAGCTCACCGCGTCTCGAACGGTATCCGCCTCGTCCAGAATTTCTACCAGCAGCCATTTCGCGTACCGCAGATCCTGACCGACCGGGTCAGACACATGCGGGGCCACCACGTCGCCACCCACGTCAGGTGAGACCGGCTTCACCCACCCGGCTTCCAGCCAGACCCTAGCGTTGGCGGTCGCCGCCTCCACGGTGCGATGCATCGTACGCAGCACCGCCTCATGGGCGGCGACAAGCGCCACCTCGCGCCGAAGCGTCGACAGCATCGCCTCCCGCACTGCCGCCCCCCGTGGATGCTTCACCTCCGCACGCTCGAACCGTCCGGCGCGTTCGAGCAATGCCTCGGGCTGGTACACCATGCGCCGCTCGGCCAGTCGTCGTGCCTGGTGCCGCACGTTGGCCATCTCCCACAGGTAGGCGGGCAACGGACGCAGGACGGAGTGTCCGTGCGGCCAGACCAACCGGTCGCTGTCGCACTCACGGTCGGCCGGCGCAAGGAGTACCATCACCCGCTCCAGCCGATGCGGCTCCGCGGCGCCGCCGACCTCCCAGAGATAACAGCCTTCGAAAAGGACGGTCGGCGCAGCCTGAAGCGAGCCGAGCCCGTCGGGCAGTGCCGCCGCGACAATCCCGGCAAGTCGATCTGGGTCGCCGTCGCCGTCGTACAAACCGTAGAAGAGCCGGACCCGACCGGAGTATCCGCTGTCCTGCGGCCGACCGAGGGCGTTGCGCCAGTCGCGGTCGAACTCGCGCCAGGTGCCGCTGTCGTCGTCCGCCGCAAGGCAGACGAGAAACGCTGCGACACGCGCGGTGACGTACTCAAGAGCCTCGAAGATCAGACCTGGGGTGGGTGAGGAGAACAACCTACGCGCCGACTGGCGGCTGGGGCGGGCCTCTGCCACTTCGGACAGGTTGGCGATGCCGAGTGTGCGGCATGCGGCAACAAGCGAGGCGAGTACGTCGCGATGCGGCCCAGTGTCCAGATAGTTGTACACATGCAACGCCTGACGACGCACCCTCATCGCTGTAGCTCGCCCGTGTCGTGCGGAATTCGCTGCCTAACGAGCCTGATCCGCCCAGTCAGGTTGTCGCTGCTCGTCCGCATCGGGGGAGGCATCGGCACCGACTCGTCCGGCGGTTTCAGCTCGGACCTTGCGCCATGCCGGAAGAACCGCAGATCGATGTGCTCTCGGGCGCTGCGCACGCCTCCGAGGTCCGCACGGTCCAGGGCTTCCCCCATGCGCTTTACCGCGTCGTCGACCGCTTCCCATTCGACGAGCGGCAGCTTGCCTTTCTTCCGGACGAACTCGAGCGTCTGTACCGCCTCGTCGAGGATCTGAACAGCTTCAACATCGCCAATGTCAGCCATCGACATGGATGGTAGGCGAGGCGGCCCCGTGGGATAAGTCGGCCGTTGGAATACTTCGCCTATCGTTAGGGCAGCCTGCCCGCGACACGGGTAGCGCCCATTATGGACGTTCGGCCGACGAGTTTAATTCGTACGCCTCACGAATGTCAGTGACGCCGCCGGATTCCCGGGGGACTTCATGATCAGAAAGAGCAGTTGACGAGATCACATTCGGGGCCGAGCCGAATGCCGAAGCGAGCCTCCACCCCGTCCCGGATGTGCGCCGCGAACTTCATCACGTCAGAAGCGGTGGCTCCGCCGCGATTGGTCACCGAGAGCGCATGGCGGGTGGACAGCGACACGGTGCCGTTGCCCCACTCACGGCCGTAGCCACGCGGGAAGCCGGACCGCTCGATCAACCACGCCGCCGGCAGCTTCGTACCCTTGACGTCGAAGTAGCGCGGACATTCGGCCGCGCGTTCCGGTACGTCGGCCAAGACCGGGTTGACGAAGAACGAACCGACGCTCCATGTGTCATGGTCCCGTGGATCGAGCACCATGCCCCGGCTACGTCGCAGTTCGAGCACCGCCTGTCGGACGTCCGCGGGGGCCGCGGTGCCACCGACCTCGATGCCCAGTCGGTTGGCCAGATCGGCGTACTCGATGGCTCGCGACTGCTCGCTGCGGCGCAGCCGGAACGTCACCTCCACCACCACCCAGCGATCACTACGTTTGAACACCGACTGCCGGTGTGAGCCGAACCCGCAGCGGTCCGCCGGCCACCGCTCCAGGTCGCCAGTCGTGCGATCGAACACCAACAGTGATTCGAGGACGTCCGAGGTCACCGTGCCGAACGCGCCGACGTTCTGCACGGGCGTGCCGCCGGCTGCGCCGGGAATGCCGGACAGCGCCTCAAGACCGGCAAGCCCCTGGTCAAGACTCACCCGCACGACGTGGTCCCAATCGACTCCGGCGGCGGCAGTCACCCGCTCGCCGTCGACGTCGAGCTCCGAGGAGCCGACCTTGATCACCGTGCCGTGCCAGCCGATATCGCCGACCACGAGGTTGGATCCGCCACCCATCACCAACAGCGGAACATCCGACCCGGCCGACTCGTGCAGCGCATCGACCAGTTGCGACATGGATTCGGGCACGAGCAGGCGGCCGACGGGCCCGCCCACCCGCATAGTCGTGAGGTCGGCGAACGTGATGGTCACGCCGCTCAGCCTACTGTTCGGTCGCCGGGCGGTCGGCTGCGTCTCCCCACGCGCGGGGCTCAGGACGACGAGTGCAGGCGACGCGCAGCGACCTCGACCGCGCTGTCGCAGATCGAGCGGTACTCAACCGTCGGGATCCTTCGCAGTCGGAGGCCGGCCAGGATGTTCACCGACCAGGCCACCATCTCCTCCGGCTGGCGACCGTTCACCTCAAGAAACAGCTCGACATCGTGATCGTTGGAGGTCCGCTCAAGGTATTCCTGCACCACTGCAAGGAGTGCGGTCCCGAGCGCCAGGGCGCAACCATGCCGACTCTCTTCGTCAGCGCCCGTGTCCGTCGCCGCCATTATCCGGTCCAGCAACCTCAATGCGTCGACGGCTGCCAGGCGATACCCGTCCTCCAGGGAAACCCGGTTGCCAATGTCCTCGATCACGGCACGTCCCGTCGAGCCCGGCCCGACACCGCTGCGATAACGACAGTTCATGCTAGCGATCGATGTGCGGGGTGACTTGTGATTGTGGTCTTCCTGGAAGGAAGTCGACTCACAGTAGTCAAGCCGCGTCACCGTCCTCGTGCAACCGGACTGTCGGACTCCGGTCAGAGGATTCATCGCGTCTTGAGCCGAAGGCGAGTCTCCGGATGGCTCAGTAGCTCAGGAGGGCAAGGGTCGCGTCGTCGTGCCGCTTGAGCGGACGGCGACCCGGCTTGACGAGCAGTTCGGGATGGCTCATCTCGTACGCGCGCACGGTGTCGATGATGGCGCGAGGTCCGGACCGCTCGGCCAGCTCGAAGACATCGGCCCAGCCGAGTCGAAAGAACTCGGTGAGCCGCGAGGCACCATCGGTGCACAGCAACATCCGGCGTAGACCCGCCCGGCGGACACTGCCGGTCACCGCCTCGGCTGCCGCCGCCGGATCGGTCGATGCCACCCAGAAACCGCCCGGCCGGTTGCGCAGCTGCGCGACGGCGTGCCGATCGTAGGCTGGCAGATGATCCGTGCGGTCGTCATGCACGGCGGTGATGCCTTCTGCGTTCTCGTAGACCACCGACGAGTCGCACAACACGAGGTAATCCACCCGGTCTCCCCGATCGCGCACCATGGCGACCGTCGACGACGGACTGTGCGGGTTCGTCAGGTCGCACCGGCCGCCGTGGTGGTGACGCAACCGGTCGATCGCCGCTGCCAGGATGCCGTCCAGGCCGCTGCTCTGGTTGTCTGTCAAGGCCTCGGTCAGGAAACAACCGAGCGCCCGTACCAACCACACGGGGTCATGCACACAGCCGGTGTCCAGCCCGGGCAACTGCGTGACGCCGTCAAGAACGATCACGAAATCCGCAGTGGCCACGACGTGATCCTCGTTGGGTCGGTCCGAGCCCGGCGCGCTGGCGAGAGCGATGTGCATCCTTCGCCCTCTCGATCCTTGCCACGATGGACGACGACGGACGCCACTCGGCCGCGGGCACCATCCGCCTGGCGGATCTTACCGACCTTTTCGGTGTGACTGTCGTATCGGGGCGTCGCCTGTCGATCAATACTTGACGGCCCTAGTATCGATGCCACGCCGTCGCTGAAACTGCGAGAGGAACGTCGTGGTCGCATACGAGCCGGTGATGCTGCCGAGGTGCCCATCGCAACCGTCGCCGCAGACGATCGTCGCGGACGTACATCACTGGGCCACCTCTGCGCCCATGCGCGATCTGGTCGACGCCTTCGGCGGCGCGTTTCCCGCGACTTCGGATGATCTGACGGCTACCGGAGTGCTGCTGAAATGGCTCGATGACTTCTCCGCCGGCTGTTGGAACTTCCGGGCCGGCGCCGAACGTCCGGCGGCACCCGAGCCCGAATTGGATGGTGACACAAGGGCGTTGGTGTTGTCGGCTGCGGTGGCGCTCGGTCTGGTCGAGGCCACCAAGCCGCTGCACGAGCAGTACACCCACCTGATCGTGCTCGGCGGCATGGCGCGTGCCTGTCTGCAACGGACTTCCTACGCCGCCGCCCTGATCAACGGTGGATTCGTCGGCCGTCCGGAGGTGGCGGCCCTGGGCAGCTTCCGGCCCCTCGCCACGGAGGAGCAGGCACTGCTCGCAGCACACGGGGCGGCCGGCGGTGCGACCGAGATGGACGCAATGGACGCCGGTGTGCAGCGATACCTCGGTCTTCGGTCGCCGATCGATGACGAGTCCGTCCTGGACGGGAGCAATCAGAACCTCTCCTGGCGGGTACGCACATACCAGCGCGACGACACGCCGACCGTGCGGGTGCTCGCCGCACCCTCCAGCGACCCGGCACGGCGGGCCAACACCGGCGACACCCAGCGGTACTGGGCGCAGCGATTGCAACTAACCGCAGAGGATCGCGTTCTGGTGGTCACCTCGGCGATCTACGTACCGTTCCAGCACGCCGACGCGATCCGGACCCTCGGTGTCCCCTTCGGAGTCGACGTGGACACCGTGGGAGTGGAAGCCGACTGGTCCCACGAGCCGACTCTGCACCAACCGGTGACTCCGGGGAAGTACCTACAGGAGATCCGCTCGGGCATCCGGTCGATGCGCTGGCTGGTCACGGCGGCGCAGCAGGCGACGGCGCCGACGACCGCGCCAGCGTGACCGGCTTCCCGGCCGTCGAACTGCCCGGCACTCGTTCCCCCGCTGATCCGGCGAGGCTGATCGAGGCGATCGACGGCTGGACCGGCGCTGCTGCCCTGCGCACCCTCGTCTCGACGTTCGGCGGGGCGATGCCAAAGGGTAAGCTCGGTGACCGGTTGGACTGGCTCGACAGCTTCTCAAGGGTCTGGGACAGCCGAGACGGCGGCGAGCGTCACGAGTCCCGGCAGATCGACTACGACCGGAGCATCCGTGACCTGGTCGATCGAGCGGCCATGTCGCTGGGTTTGCGCGGTCGGCACCGCCCTCGGCACATTCACTACCGGCACGTGCTGGTAGCCGGTGGTGGCGTGCGGACCTGTGTCGCCCGGTCGGCTTTCGCCGTCACCCTGATCACCGGCGGCCTTGAGGCCGATCAGGTCGCGGGACTCGGCAGTCTACGACCGGTCACCGATCAGGAACGCGGCCACGCCCGCAGTCTGGGCCTACCCTGCATCGAGATCGAGTTCGACGGCATGGACGCCGGGCTGCGGCGTGCGTTGCGGCTCGACCGGCCAGTCGTCGACGATCTGGTGCCGGGCGCCGGGTCCGGCGGCTGGCGGAAACGCACATACCAGACCGGGTGCCGACTCGTCCACGTGCTGGCTGCCCCGTCCAGCGAGCCGGCGATCCGCCGCGCGAACACCGCGGACACCCTGCGCTTCTGGGCCGAGCAGGTAGGACGTCCCGGACCCGAGGATCAGGTGCTGCTGGTGACCACCGATCTGCACGTGCCGTTCCAGCACTGCGACGCAGTCCGCACCCTCTCGCTGCGCTACGGCTGCGGCGTCGACACCGTGGGGCTGGAGCCACAGGCGTTGGCCGACCCGCAGCTGCGGCACGCGTATCCGACATCGGCCGTACTTCAGGAGTTGAGGTCCGCCGTGCGATCGATGCGCGCTCTCTACGAGGCGCTGCCAGCGGTTTCCTTGATGGCCTCGCGAAACGCCTCAGACCGGTGTTGATAGTTGCGGTAGCGACCGTAGCTGGGGGCGGCCGGTGACAGAAGTACCACCCCGCCGGGTGGCGTGAGCTTGCGGGCCTGCCGGACCGCGGCCGTCAGACCCTCGGCGATCTCGCTATTTACACCTGGTAGATCGGCCAGGGTCGCGACGATTCGAGGACCGCTGTCCGGGATGCCGATGACAGTGATCTCTCGTTCGGCAAGGTGATCGCGCAGCGGGCCGTAGTCCACTCCCCGGTCATTGCCACCGAGGATCACCGTGAGCGGTCTGCCGTCGTAGGCGTCGATGGCGTACATGGCCGCGTACGGGCTGGTCGCGAGGGTGTCGTCGACGAACGTGATGCCCGACGGGTCGGCGATCTCGGTGAGTCGGTGAGCCAGGCCCTGGAACTCGGCGACCGCGATCGCCAGGGTGTCCTTGCGCGCGACCACGTCCACGCCGATCGCGCCGAGCACCGCCAGCGCCACGCAGAGGTTGCCCTCGTTGTGCCGGCCCACCAACGACAGCACCGCACGCGGAAACAGCGGCTGATCGACCAGGTGGAACCAGGGTTCGCCGTCCGGCCCGACCGCCACGTTCACTGAATCGCCCGTGCCGGCGCGTACCGCCGCGCGGTCGCCCAGTTCCACGTCCAGCCGGGGGTCGCTGCCGTTCACCACGACGGTACGTGGACCATAAGCGATCAGGTTGAGCTTGTCCCGGTAGTACTGCTGCTCGCTGCCATGGGCGTCGAGGTGCTCCGGGAAGAGCGCGGTGACCACGGCGACTCGGGGTGATTCGGTCAGATCGCTGCACTGGTAGCTGGAGAGTTCCAGCACATACAGCTCCGCCTCGGGCAGTTCGAGTGTCGGTACGCCGATGTTGCCACCGAACACGTTCGACCGGTCGACGGCGGTGAGCAGGTGGCTGATCAGGCTGGAGGTGGTGCTCTTTCCCTTACTGCCGGTCACCCCGATGGTGCGTTCGGCATGGTCGGCCATCCACAGGGCCGTACCCTGAGTGATCAGCACGCCGCGCTCACGCAGCTGTGGCATCCAGGGGTGGGTCTGCGGCACTCCCGGCGAGCGGACCACCACGTCCGCAGCGAGCAGGCGCTCCAGCCCAGCCTTACCGCTGACCAGCGGCGCCGCCTCGGCGACAGCGCCCACCCAGGGCAGCGACAGGAAGTCCTCGCGGTCGTCCACCGCCACCAGGGCCGCCGGACCGTGCGCGGCGACGGCGATGGCCGCAGCCATCCCCTCACGGCCAGTGCCCCAGATCGCCACAGAGCGTCCGCGCAGGTCAGACAGGTGCACGTGTGATCTCCTTGCTCGCGGCCAGCGCTGCCCGGACTAGTATGACCTGTGCCCAACAAGCAGCTGGCGCGGATGGACGCGTTCACCTTCCCGTCCTACTCGATCGACCTGTCCACCGGCGAGGTGTTGCTCGACTACGCCCTGACCGGGCCTGACGGCGAGCAACGGTTCACCGAGGTGGTCACGTTGCCGGTGCCGGCGGAGTCCCCGTCGGACGCCGCCGTGGCGGCGCTGGGTCGGGTGCTGGAGCTGCTGCACGTGGTGGCCGGGGTCAGCTACTACAAGACGGCCGCGCCGGGGCAGCTGGTGCTGCCGGCACCGCTCGGCCCGGCCGCCGTCGAGCTCGTCACGGCCGTCTACACCAAGGGCCTCGCCGAGTACGCGTACCGCAACCAACTGCCGCACGTGCTGGAGCTGACCCCGCGCGTGCCCGAGGGACGGGTCAAACCCGCGGCCGAGTACGACAACTCCGACCGGCGTCCGCTGTCGGCGGTCGGCGGCGGCAAGGACTCGATCGTCAGCCTGGAGGCGCTGCGTCGGGCCGGCCTCGACCCGGTGCCCTTCTCGGTCAACCCGAACCACGTGATCAACGCGGTGAACGCGGCGTCGGGGCTGCCCGCTCTCGCGGCCCGGCGGCGCATCGACCCGGTGCTGTTCGAGCTGAACGCGGCCGGCGCCCGCAACGGCCACATCCCGGTCACCGCGATCAACTCCCTGATCGCGGTCGCCACGGCGGTGCTGCACGGCCTGGGTCCGGTGGTGATGTCCAACGAGCGCTCGGCGTCGGACCCGAACCTGATCTGGAACGGTCACGAGATCAACCACCAGTGGTCCAAGGGCGTCGAGGCCGAGGGGCTGCTGCGGGCGGCCCTCGCGGAGCACGCCGGGCTGGCCGAGCCGTACTTCTCGCTGCTGCGCCCGCTGTCCGAGCTGCACATCGCCCGGTTGTTCGCCGGCATCGACCGCTACGACGACGTGGTCACCAGCTGCAACGCCGCGTTCAAGCTCCGCGACGCCAGTGAGCGGTGGTGCCGCGACTGCCCCAAATGCCGGTTCGTCTTTCTGGCCCTGGCTCCGTTCATGCCCCGCGAGCGGATCACCCGCATCTTCGGCGGTGACCTGCTCGCCGACTCCGCGCAGATCCCCGGCTACCGCGAGCTGCTCGGCATCGACGGCCACAAGCCGTTCGAGTGCGTCGGCGAGGTGGAGGAGTCGGTGGTCGCGCTGAGCCTGCTCGCCCAACAACCCGACTGGCGCGACACCCCCGTGGTGACCGCTCTGGTCGCCGCCGTCCCCGAGCAGGCGTGGTCCACCGCCGCCACCTCCGACACCTTCACTCCAGCCGCCGCCGACCACCACATCCCCCCCACCTACCAGAAAACCCTCCAAACCCTCACTCCCTAACCCACCCACCCCACCACCCACCCCACCGCCCACCCCTCCCGAGCAACGCCACGGTTGATCATGAAGTTGTTGTCATCGATATCGACGTGTCGCAACAACAACTTCATGATCGACGAAGCTGGCGGAGGTCCGGGGGGCGGAAGGGGGTGGGAGGGGGCGGTCAGGGGGTGCGGATGGCGTCCAGGGCCAGGAGGGCTACGTGGAGGGAGAGGCAGGCGTCGACCGAGTCGAGGTCGACGTCGAGGACCCGGCCGATCCGGGCCAGCCGCTCGTAGAACGCCGGGCGGGACAGGTGGGCGACGGACGCCGCCGCCGACTTGTTCCGGCCCTGCTCCAGGTAGGCGCGTAGGGTACCGAGCAACTGCTCCCGGGGATGTTGCGCGTCGTAGGCGAGTAGCGCGCCGAGCTGCCGCTCGACGAAGGTCTGCACCCGGGGCTCGTCACGCAGCAGGTGCAGCAGTCCGGCCAACCCGACATGCGGCAGCCGGAAGATCGGCAGGTCACGTCGGTCCCGGCGGGCCGCGTCGGCGACCTGACGGGCCTCGATCAGTGACCGGCGCGCCTCCCGCAGGCTGCCCACGCCGGATCCGGCGGCGATCAGCAGCCCGGCGACGGACCGTCGGCCAGCACTCAGTGCCAGCGCCTCATCGGAACGGCTGGACGCTGGCGGGTCGGGGCGGGACCGGCGCAGCGCGGCGGCGAAGGCGGACAGTGCCCGCTCCTCCGCCGCCGCGTCCGGCAGGGCGAGTAGGACACCCACCGTCTGGTCGTCCAGGGCGCTCGTGAGCCCGGTCAGCCCGGCCTCGCGCAGCGCCTGTCCGGCGGCCTCGGCGAGGTCGCGCAACCGGGCCGGCCCGGTGTCGGCGTGGTCGAGCACCTCGCCGGAGTGTCCCGGCTCGGTGAGCGGCCCGCTGCCCGCCGGTTGACGGTGGCGCACGGTCTCCGCACCGCCGTCGTCGGCCCGGTGGCGGACCACCACACCGACGAGCAGACGGCGTTCCAGCACCACCCCGAGCGCCCGCGCCCGCAGGGCCACCTCGTCCACCGGCCAGGAATGGTCGAGCAGGGCGGTGAGCAGGGTCCGGTGCAGTTGGCGTTCCAGCCCTTCGGCGTCGCGTCGGATCAGCCGACCGAGGGCCAGCGTGGAGGCGGCCCGCTCCACCAGAATGGTCAGCCTGGTCGGTGGCGCCGAGAACGAGCCACCGTCTCCGGCCGGGACCGCGTCGGCCCGTCCGGAGGCCGACGCCGAGGCGGACCGCCCACCAGCCGACGCCGAGGCGGACCGCCCACCAGCCGACGCCGAGGCAGACCGCCCACCAGCCGACGCCGAGGCAGACCGCCCGTCGGCTGGCACCGGCAACGGCTGCCCGCCAGCCAGGTCGCCACCGGGCGGCCAGCGCAGCAGCAGCCGCCCCCAGTCCTGCCCCCGGGCACCCACCATGGTGACCAGCCAGCCCCGGTCCGGGTCGTACGCCGTCCGACCCTCGGGCCGGATCCGCCGTGAGTGCTGCTCCCACCCGTCCAGCAGCAGCTCGGCGCTCTCCCCCGCCGGGTCGTACGCCAGCACCTGGCGGGACAGGTTCTCCAACACCACCGGGCAGCCGGACAACTCGGCCGCCTGCCGGACCACCTCCCCCGGGTCCGCCCCCTCCACCGACAGCTCGGTGAACCGCTGGTGGATCTCCTCGGTGGCCCGCAGCTCGGTGAGCTGGGCGTCCACGATCAGGGCGTGCACCGCCTCGGTGATCCGCACGAACGGGGTGGCCCGGCGCAGCTCCACCAGTGGCAGGCCGTGGCGTTCGGCGGCGGCCACCATGACCCGGGGTACGCCGTCGAGGTAGCGCCGACCCAACTCGACCACCAGTCCGGAGACGCCGACGCCGGCCAGGTCTCCGATGAAGGCCCGCAGCCCGGTGTCGTCGCCGGGCAGCCCGATACCCGTGGTGAGCACCAGCTCACCGCCGCCGAGCAGGGTGGCGATGTCCGGTACCTCGGCGACGTGCACCCAGCGCACCCGACGGTCCAGCCCGTTCTCCCCCGCGACCAGGCGCGGCGCGCCGTGGCGGACCGGGTCCAGGGCGAGGACCTCACGCACGGTAGGGAACACCCGCGACACGCTACCGTCCGTGACACGTGGGGGCCGCTTGGCGGTGCCTCAGAGTGGGTCGTCGCGGCCGAGTTCCCAGCAGGCCACGGCGGTGGCGGCGGCGACGTTCAGCGAGTCCACGCCACGGCGCATCGGGATCACCACTCGGGCGTCGCTGGCGGCCATCGCCGCGTCGGTCAGCCCGGTGCCCTCGGCGCCGAGCAGTAGCGCGGCCCGGGACCGCCGGGCCGGGTCCAGTCGTTGGATGGGCACCGCGTCCGGTGCCGGCGTCATCGCCAGCACGGTGAACCCGGCGGCCCGCACGTCGGCCAGCGCCGCCGGCCAGGGTTCCAGCTTCGCGTACGGCACGGCGAAGACCTCACCCATGCTGACCCGTACGCTGCGCCGGTAGAGCGGGTCGGCGCAGGTTGGCGAGAGCAGCACGGCGTCCACCCCCAGCCCCGCCACCGCCCGGAAGATCGCCCCCAGGTTGGTGTGGTTGTTGACGTCTTCGAGGATCACCACGCGACCGGCGGCGGCGAGCACCTCACCGGCGGCCGGCAGCGGTTTGCGCCGGAACGAGGCGAGCACACCCCGGTGCACGTGGAACCCGGTGGCCTCACGCAGCACGTCGGGGGTGGCGGCGTACACCGGGGCCTCACCGGTGTCGAGGTCGGCCAGTTGGTCGACCCGCTTGGCGTCGACGAGGAAGGACCGGGCCGGATAGCCGGCCCGCAGCGCCCGCCGCAGCACCAGCTCACCCTCGGCGATGAACAGGCCGTGCGGCGGCTCCCAGCGGGTACGCAGCTCGACGTCGGTGAGCGCCCGGTAGTCGGCGATCCGCTCGTCGTCGGGCTCGGTGATCAGGTGGACGGGCACCCGCCGATTCTGCCGGACCCCCCGACACCGGACACCGCAGGTGCCGGCGGTACGCCGGCACCTGCGGGGTGATCGTCCGGCAGAATCGGCGGGACGGCTACTTCATGGTGGCGAGCTGGATCAGGTTGCCGCAGGTGTCGTCGAGCACTGCGGTGACCACCGGACCCATGTCGGTCGCCTCCTGGGTGAACTCCACGCCCAGCCCCTTGAGCCGCTCGACCTCGGCGTACACGTCGTCGACGGCGAACGAGGTGAACGGGATGCCGTCGGCGACCAGGGCCTGTCGGAACGGACCCACCGCCGGGTGGCCGGCCGGTTCCAGCAGCAGCTCGACACCGTCGGGGTCGGCCGGCGAGACGACGGTGAGCCAGCGGTACTCACCGGCGGGCACGTCGGTCTTCTTGGTGAACCCCAGCTTCTCCGTGTAGAAGGCGAGCGCCTTGGCCTGGTCGTCGACGAACACGCTGGTCACGTGGATACGGATCACGGGTGTGGTGCCTCTCGGTCGATGGGCCACCGCTCGACGATCGAGCGCAGCGGGCTGGTGTCGATGTGGTGGAACTTGTAGCGGCCTGCTCGCCGAGTGCGGACCAGACCGGCCTGTTCGAGCACCGCGAGGTGCTGTGAGATCGCCTGGCGCGAGGAGGTCAGATGGTGCTTCATGGTCAGACGGCTGCAGATCTCGAAGAGCGTCTGACCGTCCCGGTCGATCAACTCGTCCAGGATCGTGCGTCGCGTCGCGTCACCGATGGCCTTGAACAACAGGTCAGGGTCGGCGTCCACAGACACAGTTATAGGCAAGTGGCTGCTTGCCTGTCAAGCGGACCCGGCACCGATGATCCAACCGGGTGGGACGTGGTCGGTCAGCCAGACGCCGTTGACGGCCCGGTAGAAGACGAACCCGTGGCGGTGCATGCCGGCCGCGTCGATGCTCAGCACCACCGGGACACCGCGTCGGGCACCGACCGTGGCGGCGGTCTCCGGGTCCACCGACAGGTGGACGTGGGTACGACCGCGTGGTCGCAGCCCCTCCGCGCGGATGCCGGGCAGGTGACGGGCCACCGTGCCGTGGTAGAGCAGCGACGGCGGCACCACGGAATCGAGCCGCAGGTCGACGCGGACCGAGTGGCCCTGCGCGGCCCGGATCCGCCCGGCGCGCAGCTCGAACCGCCGCTTGTCGGTACCGGCGACCAGCTCGGCGAGCACCTGCCGGCTGACCGGACGGCCGTGCCGGGCGAGCGCGGCAAGCAGCACGTTCACCTCGACCCAGCCGCTCCCGTCCAGCGTGATGTCGATGGCGTCCGGACGATGACGGAGCACGTACGCGAGGAACCTGCTGGCAGCGGTGAGCCGGTCGGTCACCGGTCCGTGCCGAACTGGTCGAGCAGGTCCCGCACCACGGGCCGTCGAGCAGGCCGCCAGGTGGCCCAGTACCGGACCTCCGGCAGGCCGTGGATCGGGACGGCACGCAGACCGTCGGGCAGCCCGACACATCCGTTGACCACGGTGGCGCCGACCCCCAACGCGGCCAGGTGCACCAGCAGGTCCCAGCCGTCGACCTCGGCGGCGACCTGCCAGCGCACGCCCGCGTCGTGCAGGGCACGGTCCAGCGCCCTGCGATGCGGGCGCCCGGCCGGCGGTACGACGAGATCCAGGCCGTCGAGATCACCGAGCCGGACCTGCCGGCGCGTGGCGAGCGGGTGCTCGGCACCGAGTACGAGCACCTGCCGGTAGGCGGCGATCTGTCTCGCCTCGACCTGCCGGCCGGGCGGATCGTGGGCGACCACGGCCAGGTCGGCCCGCCCACTGGTGACGGCGGCGAGGGCGGCGTCCCGGTCAGCGGTGATCACGTGGACCCGGCGACCCTGGCGGCCGATCCGCTCGATCGATTCGCCGATCACCCACCGCAGCGCGCCCCGGCCGGCCGCGATGGTGAGCGTCGGCGCGGACTCGTGGTCCAGCTCGCGCAGGAACTCCTCGGCCCGGCGGCGTGAGTCGAGCGCGTACGCGGCGAGGCGGTCACCGGCGGCCGTCAGCGTCAGCCGGCGACCGTCGCGCTCGTACAGCTCCACGCCGAGCGCGGTGGCCAGCTTCCGGATCTTCACGTGCAGGGACGGCTGGCTGATGTGCAGCTCCCGCGCGGCGGTGGTGAAGTTGCGGTGCTCGGCGAAGACCGCGAACGAGCGCAGCGCGTCGGCTTCCAGCAGGTCCCGCCCGTCCATAGTCGGTAACTATAGGGGGCATCGCGAACAATAGTTCCGGATGGTAGTGAGCGCGCCGCATCCTGAGCGGCATGACGAACATCCTCCCCCGCCTCGGCATCGACATCGGCCGGGTGATCATCGACGGTCCGGCCCATCCGGGCGGCGGTGACACCGCCTTCTTCAGCGGGGACGAGGCGACCATGCTGGCCACCCCCGAGGTGCCCGGTGCCGTCGAGACCATCGCCCGCCTCGTCCCCCTGTTCGACGGCCGGGTGTGGCTGGTCTCCAAGTGCGGCCCGCGCGTGCAGGCCCGTACCCTGCGCTGGCTCGCCGGCCACGACTTCCACCGGCGCAGCGGCGTCCCCCACGACCACGTCCGGTTCTGCCGGGCGCGGGCCGACAAGCGGGCCCACTGCCGCGACCTCGCCCTGACCCACTTCGTCGACGACCATCCCGAGGTGCACGCCGCCATCCGGGGCACCGTCGCCCACCAGTACTTCTTCGGACCCCAGCGCCGACCGGTGCCCGCCTACGGCCGACCGACACCAACCTGGGCCGATGTGGAACGCCTCGTCCTGCGTACGCTGCACGTCGCGACCCCGCCGAGTCCCTGACCGCGACCGTCGCTGGTGGTGCTCAGCGACCGAGGCGTCACAGCGGTACGCTCGGGCGGCGGCGGGTGGCCGGCGCCGCCACTCGCCAGACGGGACGGTGCGGGGCACCGATCACCACCGGTACGCACATCGACCTCCACGGCAGACCGTCTGGGTGCGTTTGTTGTCGTTCCCACGACAACAAACGCACCCACAGCAGGCGCAGGACCGAGCCGCCGGACGTTGGCCGGCTCGTCGCGGTGATCGACGAGTCCGTGCTGCGCCGCCGGGACGCCATCATGGCCGAGCAGCTCGCGCACCTGCTGCGGACGGCCGAGCTACCGCCCGTCCGCATCCAGAGATCGTCCCCGCCAGCGCCGGCCCTCGCAGGCCCGACCGCGCTCGCGAGTTGCGGCATGTTGCGGCCTCCCGCTCCGCTGACACCCCAAGATGCCGCAACCCGCGAACACAGCCACCGGGCGGGCCGCACGGCCGCCGGGTGCGCAGCGCGTGCCGGCAGCGCGGTGGTCAGGGTGGCGACAGTCGTGACAGCGTGCGGTGGGCGTCCTCGGCCGCCGGGTCACCGAGATCGTCGAGGATCTGCGCCGCCCGTCGCCACGCGTCGACGGCCCCGGGGACGTCGCCCGTCGCCTCGCGCGCCTCGCCGAGCCGCTGGAGGGTCTCGGCCTCGTGGTAGCGGTCGGCGGACTCGCGGAACAGCGCGATGGCCTCCTCGTAGCAGCCGGCCGCCCGATCGTGCTCGCCCAGCCGGGCGTGGGCGAAACCCAGACTGTCCAACGTCGCCGCCTGGCCGTTGTGGTCGCCGCTCGCCCGTTGCTGCACGAGCGCCTCGGTGCAGCTCTCGATCGCCCGTGGGTAGTCCCCGGTGGCGGCGTAGAGCCAGCCGACCGCGTTCAACGCCCGAGCCTCCCCGGCGCGGTTGCCGACCGACCGGTAGAGCCGCAGCGCCTCCTGACCGTGGCGCAGCCCCTCCTCGGGTCGCCCCCGCATGTAGCAGACCTCGGCGTGGTTGTGCAGCGTGAGCGCCTGACCGGTGGGGTCGTCCAGTCGCCGGTGCAGCTCCAGTGCGCGCAGCAGCCGTTTCTCCGCCGCGTCGAGGTCGCCGAGGCGGGTCTGGGCGCGGGACAGCAACCGGTTGGCGACGGCTTGGCCGGCCAGGTCGTCGACGCGCTCGGCCGCGGCGAGGGCGACCTGTTGGGCGGCGCGTTGCTCCTGCCACAGACCACGCGGGGCGAAGAACGTGGTGAGCGCCCAGGCCAGTTGCCAGGCGTACGCCTCGAAGCCGGTCTCGGCGGCCTGACGCACCGCCCGCAGCAGCACCTGGTGCTCCGCCGCGAACCAGCCGAGCGCGGCGTCGTGGTCCTTCGAGACGGACCTGACGTTCGACGGCACCGCGGGGACCGGGTCGATCGTCGGCCACTGCGGCTGGAGCAGCACCGCCGCCGGATAGGAGCTGTGCAGGTAGTAGTCGAACAGCCGGTGGCGTGCCTGCCGCGACTCGTCGGCCTTCCCGGCGGACCGGGTCAGCTCGGCCGCGTACGCGCGGAGCAGGTCGTGGAAGGCGTACCGGCCGGGCAGGTGCTCGGCCAGCAGATGTAGCCGCGTCAGCTCCCGCAGTGACGACGCGACACTCGCCGGGGTCTGGCCGGTGAGTGCCGCGGCGGCCTCGGCGGTCAGATCCGGACCGGGGTGCAACCCCAGCAGGCGGAACAGGCGGGCCGCCGGCCGGCTCAGCGCCAGGTAGGACCAGGAGAAGACGGCGCGTACGTCGCCGTCGGCCAACGCGTCCAGCATCGCCTCGTCGGGGCGCAGGCTGGCGGCGAAGGCGTCGAGCGGAAAGCCGGGATGCAGCGCCATCCGCGCCGCCACGATCGACAACGCCAGCGGCAGCCGGCCGGTCGAGTCGATGATGTCCGCCGCGGCGGCCGGCTCGGCGGCCAGCCGACCGGCGCCGAGCCGACTGGCGAGCAGACTCATCGACTCGGTGCCGGTGAGTACGTTCAGCCGGATCGGGTGCGCTCCCTCCGCCGCGATCAGCCCGGACAGTTCGTCCCGGCTGGTCACCACGACCACGCAGCCGCCCGCGCCGGGCAGCAGCGGCCGGACCTGCGCCGAGTCGCGGGCGTTGTCGAGCACCAGCAGCATGCGCCGCTCGGCCAGCAGGCTGCGGTGCAGTCCGACGCGGGCCTCCAGCCCGGCCGGTATGCCGGTGGCCGGCACGCCGAGCGCCTCGAGGAAGCCGCGCAGCGCGTCGTTCGGATCGACGACGTCGGCCTCGTCGTAGCCCCGAAGATTGACGTAGAGCTGGCCTTCGGGAAACGAGCCGGCGGCCCGGTGCGCCCAGTGCAGGGCGAGCGCGGTCTTGCCCACCCCGGCCATTCCGGAGATCGTGAAGATGGCCACCGCCGGACGCTTCGCCGGTTCCGGGTGGCGGCCGGAGTCGAGGGTCTCCAGTTCGGCGCAGCGGCCAACGAAACCCGGCACCGCCAGCGGCAGTTGCTGCGGTCGTTCCCCCTCCGGGGCGGCCAGGTCGGGGTCGGCGGCGTGGATGAAGTGGACCCGGTCGGCGGCGGACAGGTTGAACGCCTCGGCGAGCAACCGGACCGTCGACGCGCGCGGCCGGGCCACCCGCCCGCTCTCCACGTCCCGGATGCTGCGCACGGCCAGCCCGGTGGCGGCCGCGACATCCTCCTGGGTCAACCCGAGCCGTCGCCGGTGGGCCGTCACCATCTGACTGAACCGGGCCATGCCCATCCACTCACGGCCTCCGGTCCGAAGTGGACCCTTCAGCCTCTCGACGGGAAAATGGATGTCCGGTGATGGTTTCTACTGGACGGCGTTGCCCATGTCGAGCCGGAGCCCGACGGCCGGGACGGCGCGGGCGGGTCCGTCTCCTCAGGAGTTGACCACGCTGTCGGTCGGGTTCTCCGCCACCGTGGCAAGGCTCAGCGTTGAAAAACCGCTGCGGGAGGGTCCCGTTGACAGAAGTGTCACCCGCAGCGGTTACCAGGAACGCTATTTCCACGAACTGGGGCCATCCAGGAGATTGACCGGCAGTTGACCGGCAGTTGCCGGCTGGACCGCGTCACGCCGACCCGGTGGTCGGCCAGCCGGGGCCATCCGGGCGGCGACTACGACGACCGGGGTCGGGTGGTCTCCAGATTCAGCCAGGTGGCGAGAGCCTCGATCTCGGCGTCGACCTCGGCGGTCATCGCCGGGGTGAAGGGGACGTCCTCGTGCAGTGCGTTGACGACGAGGACGCCCGCCTTGCGGTCGGCGGTCGCGTCCAGCTTGCCGACGAGCCGGTCGTGATGAAGGACCGGCAGGGCGAAGTAGCCCCAGCGGCGTTTCTCTCGGGGCTTGTACATCTCCAGGAGATACTCGTAGCCGAACAACTGCTCGGTGCGTACCCGATCGTGGATCAGCCGGTCGAACGGCGACAGCAACGCGGTACGCCCCTCGAACGGCAACCCGAGGTACGCCGGGTCGACCCGCCAGGTTCCGGGTACGCCCTCGACCACGGCCTCCTCCCCGGCGAGGCCGACGAACGGCGACTCACCCGGGGTCAACGTGCCACCGGACCGGGCGATGCCCAACGCGGCGAGCCGGCGCTCGTCGCGCAGCCGGGCCGCCTCGCCCGGATCGAGGTCGGGCAGGTCGACCGGGTAGACCCGCTCGGGAAGATCCCAGTAGCGCTGCCGTCCCTTGCGGCCGGCGATCGCCACCTCGCCGTGCCGGGCCAGCAGTTCGTTGCGGTTGTTGGTCCAGCCGCTCGACGGCCAGGGCACCGCACTGGTGTCCGGGATGTCCCGGGACAGCAACGGGCCCTTCGCCGCCAGCACAGCCAGGATGTCCCGGCGGAACGACGCGTTCTGTTCCAGCCAGGCCCGGGCGGACGGATGGGTCGCGGCGCGGGCCTCGGCGATCACGGCGGGCAGATCATCCGGCGTCCGGATGTAGGCGACGGTCTCGACCAGGCGGCGCTCGACCTCGATCGCCCTGGTCAGCTGCGCGGGATCGTAGGTCGGACCGAGTCGGCTGAACAGCACGAGATCGGCGCTTGGCGCAATGGCCGCCGTGGGATCGAGTTGCAGGACCGTGAGCCGCTCGACGACCGCCACCAGGTCGCTCGGGCGCGGCACGGCGAGCAACTGGGCCCGGACCGCGATCCGCCGGGCGTCGTCCCGCGTCAGCCGATGAACGACCATTCCGCGACCCTACCCGGTCGACCAGCCCCCTCAAGATCCGCGCACTTTCGGGGATATCGCTGCCTCCGGCACCCGCGACGCCGCACCATCAGGGAAGTTGCGGCGCAGTGCCGGTAGTCCGACCCGGAAGGCGTACCCGATGAGCGCAGACCATGTCGGCACGCGGGTGCCGGCCGAGCCGTGGCCGTTGCCCCGCGACGCCAGCGTCGCGGACCACCTCGTGCAGCGGCTCGCCTGCTGGGGCGTACGCCGCTACTTCGGCTTCCCCGGCGACGGCATCAACGGGATGACCTCCGCCCTGCAACGCACCAACGAGCAGACGCAGTTCGTCCAGGTGCGGCACGAGGAGACCGCCGGGTTCGCCGCCTCGGCACACGTGAAGTACGGCGGCGGGCCGCTCGGCGCGGTGCTGGTCACCAGCGGTCCGGGCGCCATCCACGCCCTCAACGGGCTCTACGACGCGAAGCTGGACCACCAGCCGGTGATCGCCCTGGTCGGACACACCGCGCTCACCGCCGAGGGGGGCGGCTACTACCAGGAGGTGGACCTGCTCGCCCTCTACAAGGACGTGGCGGCGGCGTTCCTGGCCCAGCTCGACCACCCGTCCCAGGTACGCCACCTGGTGGACCGGGCGTGCCGGACCGCGCTGGCCCGGCGTACCGTCACCGCCCTGGTGCTGCCGCTCGACGTGCAGGACCTGCCGGCGGTGCCCAACCCACCGCACGCGCACGGCTTCTACCACACCAGCAGCGTGCCGAGCAGCGGTCCGACCACGCCGCCGGAGGCGGACATCCGGCACGCCGCGCAGGTGCTGGGCAGCGGCGAGCGGGTGGCCATGCTGGTCGGCCAGGGTGCGCTCGGCGCCGAGAACGAGGTCCGCGAGATCGCCCACCGGCTCGGCGCGGGCGTGGCGACGGCGCTGCTCGGGTTCACCGCCGTGGACCACCGGGAGCCGTGGGTGACCGGCGCCATCGGTCTGCTGGGCACCCGACCCAGCTGGCAGTTGATGAACCAGTGTGACCGGCTGCTCATCGTCGGCAGCAACATGCCGTACTCGGAGTTCTACCCGCCGCCCGGCCAGGCGCGCGCGGTGCAGATCGACCACGACGGCACCCAACTCGGGCTGCGTTACCCGACCGAGGTGAACCTGACCGGTGACGCCGCGCCGACCCTGCGGGCGCTGCTCGCCGCCCTCGGTCCCGGCCCCGGACCGACCCGTTGGCGGGAGACCGTCGCCGGGGCCACCGCCGCGTGGCGGCAGTCGCAGCGGGAACTGGCCGAGCAGGCCGCCCACCCGGTCAACCCGCAGCTGCTCTTCGCCACCCTCAGCGAACGTCTGCCCGACGACGTGATGCTCGCCGTGGACTGCGGCACCACCACCGCCTGGTACGCCCGGCACGTCAAGGTGCGTCCGGGGATGCTGGCCAGCCTGTCGGGCACCCTGCTGTCGATGGGCGGTGCCATGCCGTACGCCCTGGCGGCGAAGTTCGCCCACCCGGACCGTCCGCTGGTGGCCCTGATCGGTGACGGCGCGATGCAGATGAACGGGGTCAACGAGCTGATCACGGTGGCGAAGTACTGGCAGGGCTGGGCCGACCCACGGTTCGTGGTGCTGGTGCTCAACAACCGGGACCTGGCCTTCGTCAGCTGGGAGCAGCGCTCCGACGAGGGCACCCCGATGTTCCCGGACAGCCAGCAGCTGCCCGACATCGCGTACCACCGCTGGGGTGAGGTGCTGGGGCTGCGCGGCGAGCTGGTCGACCACCCGGACCAGGTGACCGACGTGTGGGACCGGGCACTGTGCGCCGACCGCCCGACGGTGATCAACGCGCTGGTCGACCCCGCCGAGCTGATGATGCCGCCACACTTCACCGTCGACCAGGCCCGCAAGACCGCCGCCGCGGTGCTGCGCGGCGACACCGACTGGGCCGGCATCGTCCGCCGCGGCATCCCCAGCGTCCTCACCACCTACCGCCCCCGCCGCCACTAACCCCACCCCCTCCCCCACCTTGTCGATCATGAGGTTGACGGCAGTTTTTGATCTTCAAACTGCCGTCAACCTCATGATCAACGGGGGTAAGGTCGGGCAGCAAGAAGGGTGTGGGTCAGCCGCGGGTGCGGTCTCGGAACCAGCGGCGGAGGTCGGACAGGGGGTCGTCGTCGGCGCGGCGGGGATCGGTGAGCGGGTCGCGGTCGACCGGGCGGCGGGGGGTGCCAGCCAGTTCGCGGGTGGGCGGGGTGAAGGACTGCTCCGGCTGGCCCTCGACTGCCGTGCCGATGATCCGGGCTACCGCGTCGATCACCCGGGCCTGGACGGCGGCACCGACCGAGTCGGTCGGGTCGTCCGGGTTGGCGGCGATGCCGGCGACCGCGACCTGCGGGGTGTACCCGACGAAGCTCTCCGTGGCGGCCTGGTCGGAGCTGCCGGTCTTGCCGGCCACCGGACGCCCGTCGAGGATCCGGTTCACCGCGGTGGCGGTGCCACCGTTGCACTGCCCGAAGGCGGACTGCTGACCCACCGGGCAGCGCGCGGCGTCGGTGGCGGCGCGGGCCACGTCGGGGTCGAGCACCTCGCGGCAGTCCGGGTCGCCGACGGGCAGCCGCTGACCGTCCGGCGCGGTCACCGACACCACCGGCAGCGGCGCGCAGTACGTCCCCTCCGCCGCCACCGTGGCGTACGCGTTGGCCAGGTCGAGTGGGGTGGTGGCGGCCACGCCGAGGGTGAACGCGCCCCAGTCGGCCGCGTCGTTCTCGGCGAAGTCGGCGTCGGACTCCGCCCGGAAGGTGATGCCCAGCCGCTGGGCCATCTCGACCACCTTCTCCGGTCCGACCTGCTCAGCCAGCCAGACGAAGTAGGTGTTCACCGAGCGGCCGAAGCCGTCCCACATCATCCGGTACCCGTCCATCCACTCCGGGTTGGCGTTGGCGGGACACCAGCGACCGTCGCAGCTGCCCTCCCCCTCGGCGGCGTACCGGGTGGGCAGCCGGCTGGGCGCGTCGAAGCCGGTGGACAGGGTCCGGCCGGACTCCAGCGCGGCGAGCATGGTGAACAGCTTGAAGGTGGAACCGGCCTGGTAGCCGGCGACACCGGCACCGCCGGAGATCAACGGGTTGACGGTGTTCGGGTAGTTGACCTGACCGTCGGGGTTGCCGTCGAGGCTGTAGTGCCGGTTGACCGCCATCGCCAGGACGCGACCGGTGCCCGGCTCGACGGCGGCGATCGGTACGGCGCGCGGGTTGTCGTACCCGTAGATGCCGGTGGCCTGGCGCTGCGCGGTGGCCTGGATCTTCGGATCCAGCGTCGTCACCACGGTGTAACCACCGCGTCGTAGTGCCTGCTCCCGCTCCTGCACGGTGTCGCCGAACTCCGGCTGGGCGACCCACCAGCGGCGCAGGTAGTCGCAGAAGAAGCCCCACCCGTCGCGCCCACCGGCGGTGGCGGCGCAGCCGTTGGCCTGCTCGCTCGGGTCCAGCGTCAGCTTCTCGGCGCGAGCCTCGGCGGCCTGATCGGCGGTGATCGCCCCGGTCTCGACCATCGAGTCCAGCACGTAACCTCGGCGTTCCAGCGCCGCGTCGGCGTCGCCGTCGATCGGGCTGTACGCCTCCGGCGACTGCACCAGGCCGGCGAGCAGCGCCGCCTCGGCGAGAGTCAGGTCGGCCGGCGCCTTGGAGAAGTAGCGCTGGCTCGCGGCCGCCACCCCGTACGCCCCGGACCCGAAGTACGCGATGTTGAGGTAGCGGTTGAGGATCTCGTCCTTGCCGAGGCGCTGTTCCAGGGCGTTCGCGTACCGGATCTCCTGGAGCTTGCGGCCGATCGTCGGTTCGGTGGCCGCGGCCCGCTCCTCCGCGGTGCGGTTCGGGTCGGTCTTGAGCACGTTGCGGACGTACTGCATGGTCAGCGTCGAGCCGCCCTGCCCGCTGCCCTCGGTGACGTTGCTGACCACCGCCCGGAGCATGCCGCGCAGGTCGACCCCGCCGTGGTCGTAGAACCGCCGGTCCTCGGCGGCCACGATCGCCTGGCGCATCACCGGCGCGATCTCCGCCAGCGCCACGTCGGTGCGATTGACGTCGTAGAACGTGGTGATCAGCGTCTTACCGTCGTTGGCGTAGAGGTAGGACCGCTGCGGGGTGGCCGGGGTCCGCAGCGCCTCGGGCAACGCGGCGTAGTTGCCGAGTGCCGCCTTCGCGGCGAAACCGAGCAGCAGGTTGCCCGGTAGCGCGGCGACCGCCAGGACCAGGCCGGCGAGTACGCCGGTCAGCACGACGGTGAACAGCCGCGACAGCGGCGTAGGGGTGGCCATGGTCACCAGGATTGCCGCGAAAGCCATCTTCCGGCCACCACAATCGGCCAATTGTTAGGCAATTCACCGCCATTTGCCAGCTTCCAATGCCGTACCGAGGAGGATCGCCCCGACCTGTTCGACAACCGACAAGCGGTGCATCGGCCGCAGCCCGTACGACAACCCTCAGGTGGACGAAAACCGTCGTGGACACGGCGGACGGCCGTTCAGGCGGTTCCGAGCGGGCCCGCGCCACCGGGGCCCATCGGCGCGGCCGGACCGGCGGTGGCGACGCTGGCGCTGGTCGCGTCCCGGAGGATCTCCCGGGGCAGCAGGCGACCCGAGCGGTAGCAGATGCCGATACCGGAGATCAGCACGAAGATCGCCCCGAAGGTCTGCAACGAGCCGATCAACGCGCCGCCGAGACCGAGCAGCGGGCTCGCGATCATCAGCATCGCCCCGTCCCCGATGCTGAACATCCCCGAACGGGCCACCGCCCACCCGGTGAGCAGCCAGCCGGCGCTGTAGCAGGTGGCACCGACCAGCACCAGCGATCGGGCGTTGGTGCCGAAGACCGGGGTCTGCTCGGACAGCCCGGCGAAGGGCAGCATGAGCACCGTACCGGCGATGCTGACCAGCAGGCCGGCCACGGCGGCGTGCCGGCTGCGGGTGGCCGCGAGCAGCCCGGTCAGCCCGAGCAGGGCCAGCAGGCCCAGCCAGACCGCGGCCACCCAGCCGACCAGGTAAAGCGCCCGACCGTCGGCCGGGTACGGGTCGTTGCCCACCCCGCCGTCGCTGGCCATCGCCACCGCGCCGTAGAGGATCGCGTACGCCGGCAGCAGCCAGACCGCGGCCCGGGCCAGCCGCCGCAGCGACCAGGCCCAGCTGGCGTTGGTGGCCGCCCTGGGTGGCGCCGGCTCGTCGACGAAGGGCAGGACGCCGAACCCCCCGCCGGTACGTCGGGTGCCGATCGGCCCCTTCGGGTCGTGGGCCCCGGGCACCTCCGGCGTGGACCACAGTCGCCGCACCGGCTCCATGCGTCACCTCGCTCACCTGCGGGCGGTGCCGGGACACGCCGAGGCGCCCCGATGCCTGGTCACCACCCGCGCTAGGACCGATGGTGGCAGGCGCCGGGCGGCTTAATGAGCGTTTCTCGCATTTGTCGTCGCATCCTTGCCGCGCTGGAATTCCGCCCAGCATCGGCGCGAGACCACCGGTCAGACGCGAACCGGGCAGGACGCGAACCGGCCCGAACCGCCGAAGCGGTTCGGGCCGGCACCGGATCGGGTCAGCCGCGCTCGCGCTGATCCGAGGTGTCGTTGAGCAGGGCGGCCGGGGAGACCGGCTCCGGCGCGGGCAGCCCCTGCGGGCTGTTGCCGCCGGTGGCCTGCGCCTCGGCCACGCGTACCTCATCGTGGATCTCCTGGGCCGCCGCGGCGGCGGCCTGCGCGGCCTCCGCGGCCTCCCGCTCGACCGCGCTGGCGTCGTCGGAGGCCTCCTTGCTCGGCGCGTCACCGACCATCTGGCCCAGACCGCCGAGTGCGCCGCCCATGCCCTCCAGGGCCCTGGTCAGCTCGGTCGGCACGATCCACACCTTGTTGGCCGTGCCGTTGGCGATCTGCGGCAGGGCCTGGAGGTACTGGTACGCGAGCACCTTCTGGCTCGGGTTGGCCTGGTGGATGGCGTCGAACACGGTGCGGATCGCCTTGGCCTGACCCTCGGCCTGCAGGATCCGAGCCTGCCGGTCACCGTCGGCGCGCAGCACCGCCGCCTGCTTCTCGCCCTCGGCGGACAGGATCTGCGACTGCTTGTGCCCCTCGGCGTTCAGGATCGCGGCCCGGCGGTCCCGCTCGGCGCGCATCTGCTTCTCCATCGAATCGCGGATGCTCGGCGGCGGCTCGATCGCCTTGATCTCCACCCGGGTCACCTTGATGCCCCAGCGGCCGGTGGTCTCGTCCAGCACGCCGGAGAGGTGCCGGTTGATCTCCTCCCGGCTGGTCAGCGCCCGCTCCAGGTCCAGCGAGCCGATGACGTTCCGCAGCGTGGTGACGGTCAACTGCTCGATCGCCTGGAGGAAGTTGGAGATCTCGTAGGTGGCCCGGACGGAGTCCACCACCTTGAAGTAGAGGACGGTGTCGATCGACACGACCAGGTTGTCCGAGGTGATCACCGGCTGCGGCGGGAAACTGACCACCTGCTCGCGCATGTCGACCTTGGTACGCACCGCGTCGATGAACGGCACGAGGATGTTCAGGCCAGGGTTCAGCGTGCGCTTGTAGCGGCCGAGCCGCTCGACGACGTCCTGACGCTGCTGCGGCACGATCCGCACCGACTTGGCCAGGGTGACCACCGCGATCAGTGCCACTGCTATCAGTAGGGCGGGAACTACGAACTCCATCCGTTCACCTTTCCGCTTCGGGTAGCTCACCGGGAGTGGTGACGTCCCGCCAGACCAGGGCTACCGCTCCCTTGACCTGGATAACCTGCACCCGCTCGCCGGGTGCGAAAACCTGGGTGGCGTCGTAGGCGCGAGCGCTCCACACCTCGCCGTCGATCTTCACCATGCCCCGGTCGGCGTCCACCTGCTCGAGTACTAGGGCGGTGGAGCCCTCGATCGCCTCGACCCCGAAGGTGGTGTCACCGCTGTCGGAGCTGGTCTGTTTGTGTCGTTGGATGACCGGCCGCGCGGCGAAGACGGTGAGCGCGGAGACCACCGCGAAGACCACCGCCTGCACGGCCACCGGTGCGCCGAGCGCGGCGGCACCGGCGGCGGCGAACGCGCCGACCGCGAACATGATCAGGAACAGGGTCGCCGTGAAGATCTCAGCGACCGCCAGCACCACACCCAGCACGATCCACAGCACGGCATCCACGTAACGATCGTGACACGTCCGTGCACGTGTCATCGAACTGTCATGATCTCAGAGCGACCCCCACCGACCTCGAGGGAGACTTCGTGCCCCTGCGTCCCGAAACCGCCCGGCAGGTCGACGCTATGGTGGCCGACGCTCAGCGCGCCGGCCACGCCCCATCGCTGATCATCGGCGTGGTCCGAGACGGTGCGCTGGCCCACCTGGCCGCCGCCGGCACACAGCCATCCCCCGACGCCGATTTCCAGTACCGCATCGGCTCGATCACCAAGACGATGACCGCCGTCCTGGTCATGCAGGAACGCGACGCCGGCAAGCTGGCGCTTGACGACCCGCTGCGTCGGCACCTGCCCGAGGCCGCCGCGGCCGGGCGGGTCACTTTGCGGCAGCTGCTCGGGCACGCCGGCGGCCTGCAACGCGAACCCGACGGGCCGTGGTGGGAACGCAACGAGGGCGTCGACCTGACCACCCTGCTGACCGGGTTCACCGCCGCGAAGGTCGCGCACCCGCCGTACCGGTACTGGCACTACTCCAACCTGGCGTTCGGGCTGCTCGGCGGGGTGCTGGAGCGGACCACCGGGACGCCCTGGTCGCAGCTGGTGCGCCAGCGGATCCTGGAGCCGCTCGGACTGCGCCGCACCACCTACGCGGCCACCGAACCGTTCGCCCGCGGCTACGTGCTGCACCCCTGGCACGACACGCTGCGGGAGGAGCCACGAACCGACAGCCGGGCGATGGCGCCGGCCGGTCAGCTCTGGTCCACCGTCACCGACCTCGCCCGCTGGGCGGCCTTCCTGGCCGACCCGGATCCGGCCGTCCTCAGCCCCGCCACCGTCGAGGAGATGTGCGCTCCGGTGATCCTCAGCGACCTGGACGCCTGGCGCGGCGGGTACGGCCTCGGCATCCAGCTCACCCGCGACGGCGACCGGGTACACGTCGGGCACGGCGGTTCGATGCCCGGGTACGTCGCCACGCTGGCGGTGCACCGCCCCAGCCGCACCGGCGTCGTCGGCTTCGCCAACTCGTACGGGTTGCGCACCGGCGGGATCGGGCCGCTCGGTCACCGGATCCTCACCCACGTACTCGACGTCGAACCCGGGCCGACCCGGCCGTGGACGCCGGCCGAGGCCGCACCGCCGGCCGACCTGGCTCCGCTGACCGGCCGCTGGTGGTGGATGGGTACGGCGCTCGACGTCAGCTGGGACCGGGCGACCGGCGACCTGGTCGGCACGGTGCGCGGCGACCGGGTCAGCCGCTACGCCCCGGAGGGCCCCGACCGGTGGCGCGGCGTCAGCGGTGTCGAAAACGGCGAGGTGCTGACGGTGCTGCGGGACGAGGCGGGCCACCCGGTCGCCCTGGACATCGCCACCTTCGTCTTCACCCGTGACCCGGACGGCGAACCCTGACGGCCATCCCGGTCGCCGAACCGGCGAAGGCCGGTCACCCGAGCGGCTCGCCCGGTCGACGGCCGGCGACCGGTCCCGCCGGCACCGTCACGGCGGGGTGGATCGGACCACCACCGCCTCTGGCACCTGTGGCGTCGGCGACGGGGACACGGGGGTCGACGGCGCCGGTGGCGCGGGCCGTTGCCGGGACAGCCGGCGCACCGCGGTGTTGAGCACCGCGATCAGTGGTACCGCGACGAGCGCGCCGACGATGCCCTCCAGCACCACTCCGGCGGTCACCGCCAGCACCACGGGCAACGGGTGCAGCGCCACCGCCCGGCCCATGATCCAGGGTTGCAGGACGTTGCCCTCCACCTGCTGCACCACGACGACCGCACCGAGAATGATCAACGCGGTGACCCAGCCACCGTCGACCAGAGCCACCAGCACCGCGACCGCGCCGGACAACGTCGCGCCGACGATCGGAATGAACGCGCCGAGGAACACCAGCGCCGTCAACGGAAAGGCGAACGGCACGTCGAACAGCACCAGCGCGATGCCGATGCCCACCGCGTCGATGAACGCCACGAGCACCGTGGCGCGCACGTAGGCGACCAGGGTCAGCCAGGAGGCACGCCCGGCGTCGTCGACCCGCCAGCGGGCGGCGACCGGGAACATCCCGACCAGGAAGCGCCAGATCCGGTCGCCGTCCCGAAGGAAGAAGAACGTGGCGAAGAGCACCAGCAGCGCGCCGGTGAACACCTCGACCACAGTGCCGGCGGTCGAGATCGCGTTGCTGGTCAACGCCTGCGAATTGTCGTTGATCCAGTCCTGTCCGGACTCGATGTACCTGTCGAGCTGGGTGTCGGAGAGGTTCAGCGGTCCGTCGCGCAGCCAGTCCTGGATCTGCCCGATGCCGGCCGCGGCGCTGGAACTCAGCTCGGGCAGACCGGCGATGAACTCGTTGACCACAAGCGTCAACGTGCCGATCACCGCAGCCAGCCCGCCGATGAGCACCACGGCCGTGGCCAGCGTACGCGGGAACCGGGCGCGCAGCAGCCAGCCGACGGCCGGCGCCAGCAGGGCGGCGAGCAGCAACGCCACGAGCAACGGCACGATGACGACGCGGATGGCGCCGAGGACGCGCAGCAGTCCCCAGCCGACGATCCCGATGACGATGAGCCGCCACGACCAGGCGGCGGCGATCCGTAGCCCTCTCGGCACGTCCGCGTCGTCCCGGCTCGCCGTGGACACGGCACCGTCGTCGGTCGGCGTAACCGGTTCGGCGATGAACCGGTCCCGCTCGGCCGCCCGCTCGGCCCGCCGCGCGTTCTCCCGCTCACGGGCCGCGCGCACCGACTCGCGTCCCGTCGCGTACGCCTGACGCAACCGCTGCCGCAGTTGCCCTGTCCGGCTCACGTGCACACCCCCGGGGGTGGTAGGGATCAGGCCGTTCACGGTAACGGTCGACGACCGCGCCGGTGGGGCCGGTTGGTCAGTCCGGTTCGGTCACGAAGTCGATCAGTCGCTCCATCGCGTTGATCAGCGGAGTCTCCACGTCGGCGAAGTTGTTCACCCTGGACAGGATGCGTCGCCACATGTCGGCCGGTTCGGCGACGCCGAGCGCGGCGCAGACACCTTCCTTCCACGGCCGTCCCGGCGGCACCACCGGCCACGCCGCGATGCCCACCGCGGCGGGTTTCACCGCCTGCCACACGTCGACGTAGGGGTGACCGGTGACCAGGACGTGCGGCGAGTTGACCCGGGCCACGATGCGGCTCTCCTTGGAGCCGGGCACGAGGTGGTCCACCAGCACGCCGAGCCGGCGGCCCGGGCCGGGGCCGAAGTCGCGTACCTCGGCGTCGAGGGCGTCGATGCCGGACAGCGGTTGCACCACCACACCCTCGATGCGCAGATCGTCGCCCCAGATCCGCTCGACGAGCGCGGCGTCGTGCACGCCCTCGACCCAGATCCGGCTGGCCCGGGCGACCCGGGCGCGCACCCCGTCCACCGCCACCGAGCCCGAGGCGGTGCGCCGCCGGGCCGCCGGCACCGCCGGCCGGGTGGGACGGCGCAGGGTGACCGGGCTGCCGTCGAGCAGGAACGCCGCCGGCAGCAACGGGAAGTTGCGCCGCCGGCCGTGCCGGTCCTCCAACACGACCGCGCCGGTCTCGAAGCCGACGACCGCACCGCAGAAGCCGGACTCGGCGTCCTCGACCACGAGGTCCGGTTCGGCGTCGACCTCCGGGGTCACCCTCCGCCGCCGCCAGTCCCCCGCCAACACGTCCTCGCCGTAGCGCCGCCCCATCCCGCCACGCTAGTCCCGCCGCCACCACCCCCCAACCCCGACACACCCCACCCCCGGCCGACGTACGCGATCATGCAGGTGTGGCACGTGACAAAAGCCGTGAAGAACAACCAATCGCGCGCCACACCTGCATGATCGGCGCGACGGGGAGGCGGCGGCGCGGCAGCCGAGACACGGACGGGCGTCACCACGTACTCTTTCGGCATGTCCACCCCCGCTGCGGGTGCGGCCATCCTGGCGCCGCGCCGGTCGAGCCGGTTCGTCGCCTGGGTGCGCGCGTGGCGCGCCGGGCTGGTGCCCTTCGACGAGGTCGCCGACGCGGTGGCCGGCACCGAGGAGCACCTGGTCGCCGACGCGCCGGGCACCTGGACCGACGTACCGCTGCGGGAGGCACTGCCCACCCTGGCCAAGCTCTCGCCGGACGAGATCCGGCTGGTGCTTCCGGCGCCGGGTGACCCGCGTGGCCTGCCCGGCCCGGGTGACTTCGCCGGTGCCGCGCTGCTCGCCGGCGAGGCCGTGATCGCCGGCGCGCTTGGGCTGATCCCCGAGGTACGCGTGCACACCTCCGGTTCCGGCGACACCTTCGAGACGGTGCTCTGGCGGGTGCACCCGCTGCCGGCGGACGCGCCCGCCGCCTGCCTCACCCTGCCCGGTGCCGCCGAGGCGGAGGCGGAGCTGGCCGCCGCGCTGGCCGACACCACCGCCGCGCTCACCCGTCTCGACGTGGCGCAGTGGCGGCCGGAGCTGGCCGGTGCCCTGGAGGCGTTGCGCCGACCCGACGGCACCACCGACCTGCCGCCCGGGTTCGATCCGCGCTCGCGTCGGCTGTTCGCCCGCGCCGCGGTGCTCGACCGGGTGCTCGCCCTGGCCGGGCACGCGGCACCCGGCGGCGCGGTCAACAACTACGAGGCCCAGCAGCGCGACGCCGCCCTGCGCCCACTCACCGCCGCCTGCCGCCAGGCTCTCGTCGCCGCCTGCAACGCCCCCCTCCGCCCCTGACGCACCCCGGCCCCGGCCCCGGCCCCGGCCCCGGCCCCGGCCCCGGCCCCGGCCCCGGCCCCGGCGATCTTGCACTTTCGGTCGCCATATTGTGGCTTTCGTCAGCTTCTGCCCCGACCAGAAGTGCAAGATCCGCAGAGAGCGCGGAGGGCGCGGAGGGCGGGAGTCGTGAAGAAGCGGTGTCGGTCAGGGGGTGTGGGCGGCGAGGAAGATGCGGACGGCCTCGTCGGCCCAGCGGTGCAGCTCCGTCTCGGGAAAGGACACGCGGACGGCGAACATGGCCTCGTTGAGCGGGATCGACAGGATCAGATAGTTCAGGTACTGCGCGGCGAGCAGCGGGTCCGCCACCCGTAACAGGCCCCGCTCGGCGAGGCGGGTGATGGCCCTGGCGAGGGTGGCGTGGCCGCGTTCCGGCGCGGCGTGGTGCCACGCGCGGGCCAGCTCCGGAAAACGGCCCGCCTCCCCGATCAGCATCCGGCGCAGCTGGAGCAGGTGCGGTGCGGTGACCGTGGCGATGTGTTCGCGGGCGAAGGCCCGCAGGTCACCCGGGAGGTCGTCGGTGTCGGCCAGGGCCTCGACGTGCGCCGAGCCGGCCCGCTCGGCCTCGGCGATCGCGCCGGTGAACACCGCCTCGAAAAGGGCGTGCTTGTCGGTGAAGTGCGCGTACACGGTCACCTTGGAGACACCGGCGCGGGCGGCGATCCGGTCCATCCCGGCGGCCAGGTAGCCGTGTTCGAGGAATTCGATCAGGGCCGCGTCGAGGATCCCGCGTCGGTTGACGTCCTTTCGCATCCTCGAACTGTACTGTACGGTTCAGTTCATGCCAACGGTCATGTCCCGGGACGGCACCCGCATCGGATACCAACGCGACGGCGCCGGACCGGCGCTGATCCTCCTCGACGCCGCCGGGCACTTCCGCGCCAACAGCCCGCTCGGCGAACTCGCCGACCTGCTCACGCCCCGCTTCACCGTCTACCGCTACGACCGGCGCGGGCGGGGGGACAGCGACGACACCCCGCCCTACGCACCCGAGCGTGAGGTCGAGGACCTCGCCGCGCTGATCGCCGAGGCCGGCGGGTCCGCCGCGCTGTACGGGTACTCCTCGGGTTGCCTGCTCGCGTTGCACGCGGCCGCCGCCGGCCTCGACGTACGACGGCTGGTCCTCTTGGAGCCACCGCTGGACACCGACGGTGACGAAGCTGGCCAACGGGCCTTCATCGCGCACCTGGGCCGACTGACCGGCGCCGAGGCGGTGGCGTTCTTCCTGACCGAGATCGGCGTGCCCGAGCACATGATCAGCGGGATGCGCGACACACCACACTGGAATGCCATGGTCTCGGTGGCGCACACCCTGGCGTACGACAGCCTGCTCAGTGGAGCCACCGGACCGACCGTGCTCGCCCGCGTACGCACTCCGACGCTCGTCCTGCACAGCGCCGGCAGCAGCGACGACCTGACCGGGATGGCCGCCACCACCGCCGGCCTGCTGCCCGCCGCCGAGCGGCGCGGCCTGCCCGGCGAGTGGCACGGCGTGCCGGCGGCGACCCTCGCTCCCGTGCTCACCGAGTTCCTGCTCCGCGACACGGCACGACACTGATCGGGCGCCGGCCTGACCAGGTGCCGGGTCAGACCTCGTCGATCAGGTCGGCGACCGAGTTGACGATGCGGGAGGGGCGGTACGGGTAGCGTTCCGCCTCCGCCCGGGAGCTGATCCCGGTCAGCACCAGGATGGTCTCCAGCCCGGCTTCCAGGCCGCAGAGGATGTCGGTGTCCATCCGGTCACCGATCATCGCGGTGCTCTCCGAGTGCGCGTTTATCGTGTTCAGGGCCGACCGCATCATCATCGGATTGGGCTTGCCGACGAAGTACGGCTCGACACCGGTGGCCTTGGAGATCATCGCGGCCACCGAGCCGGCGGCCGGCAGGGCACCCTCCACGGACGGCCCGGTGGCGTCGGGGTTGGTGCAGATGAACCGGGCCCCGTCGTTGATCAGCCGGACCGCCTTCGTGATCGCCTCGAAGCTGTAGGTGCGGGTCTCCCCCAGCACCACGTAGTCGGGGGCGAAGTCGCTGAGCACGTAACCCACCGCGTGCAGGGCGGTGGTCAGCCCGGCCTCGCCGATGACGTACGCCGTACCGCCCGGCCGTTGGTCGGCCAGGAACTGGGCGGTGGCCAGCGCGGACGACCAGATCGCCTGCTCCGGCACGTCCAGGCCCATCCGGGCCAACCGGGCCTGGAGATCGCGCGGGGTGTAGATGGAGTTGTTCGTCAGCACCAGGAACGGCTTGCCGGAGGTACGCAGTCGCTTGACGAACTCCGGCGCACCCGGCACCGGCTGGCCCTCGTGCACCAGCACCCCGTCCATGTCGGTGAGCCAGCTCTCGACGGGCTTACGGTCCTGCATGATCATCCCCAGGGTGTCGTCGGGTGCGCCGTGGCGGTCAGGACGGACGGCGGGCCGGGACGCAGCAGACCGTGGGACAGGTGTCCCACATCGGCAGCTGGCCCAGGCGACGGCGCGACTGCGCCCCGTCCGGTTCGATGCGTTCCCGAACCAGTTCCCGCACCATGGTCACGTAGCGCGGGTCGGTGCCGGGGGTACCGGCGCGGACGAAGTCCACACCGAGCCGCTTGGCCGTGTCCAACGCCTCGGTGTCGAGATCCCACACCACCTCGAGGTGGTCGGAGACGAAGCCGATCGGGCTGACCACCACGCCGGTGACGCCCTGCTCGGCGAGCGTTTCCAGGTGGTCGTTGATGTCCGGCTCCAGCCACGGCACGTGGGGTGGGCCGGAACGGCTCTGCCAGACCAGGTCGTACGGCAGGTCCGGGGCCGCCGCCGCGTGCACCAGCCGGGCCGTCTCGGCGAGTTGGGCGGTGTACCGGCCGCCGTGCGGACCGGCGCTGTCGGCCGCCGAGACCGGCACCGAGTGTGCGGTGAACACGAGCCGGGTGCTGTCCCGCCGCGCCGGATCGAGCTGGGCCAACGCGGCGCGCACCGCGTCGGCGTGCGGCTCGACGAAGCCGGGGTGGTCCCAGAACTGGCGCAGCTTCTCGATCACCGGTGCGTCCGGGCCGACCGCCGCCCGCGCGGCGGTGATGTCCTCCTGGTACTGCCGGCACGAGGAGTACCCGCCGAAGGCGCTCGTGACGAACGCCAACGCCCGCCGTACGCCGTCGTCGCGCATCTGGGCCACCGTGTCGGCGAGCATCGGGTCCCAGTTCCGGTTGCCCCAGTACACCGGCAGGTCGAGCCCGTTGGCGGCGAAGTCGGCGCGGACCGCCGCCAACAGCTCGCGGCACTGCTGGTTGATCGGGGAGACCCCACCGAAGTGCTGGTAGTGCTCGGCGACCTCGGCCAGCCGCTCCGGCGGTACGCCCCGCCCCCGGGTCACGTTCCGCAGGAACGGCAGCACGTCGTCGGGCCCCTCCGGGCCGCCGAAGGACACCAGCACCACCGCGTCGTACGCCATGGTCCCATTCTTGCCGGTGGCCTGCGGCGTCCCGGCAACGCCCCCGGGTCCCGGTCGTAAACAGACCGCTGGATCGCCGGCGTCAGGCGCCGACCGCGTGGTAGCCGCCGTCGACGTGCACGATCTCGCCGGTGGTCGCAGGGAACCAGTCCGACAGCAGGGCGAGACAGGCCCGGGCGGCCGGTTCCTGGTCGGTCAGGTCCCAGCCCAGCGGGGCACGCCCGGCCCAGGCGTCCTCGAACTGCTCGAAGCCGGGGATGGACTTGGCGGCCATGGTGCGCAGCGGACCGGCGGCCACCAGATTGCTGCGGATGCCCTGCTTGCCCAGGTGCAGCGCGAGGTAGCGGGAGGCCGCCTCCAGCCCGGCCTTGGCCACGCCCATCCAGTCGTACACCGGCCAGGCCTGGCTGGCGTCGAAGGTCAGACCGACCACCGAGCCACCCGGCGACATCAGCGGCAGCGCCGCGACGGCCAGGGACTTGTAGGAGTACGTCGAGACGTGCAGCGCCGTCGACACATCCGCCCAGGAGGCGTCGAGGAACCCGCCGCCGAGGCAGCTCTGTGGGGCGAACCCGATCGAGTGGACCAGCCCGTCGAGCCCGTCGACGTGCTCGCGGACCTTGTCGGCCAGGCCGGCGAGGTGCTCGGGGTCGGTCACGTCCAGCTCGATCACGGGTGCCGGCTCGGGCAGCCGCTTGGCGATCCGCTCCACGAGTGACAGTCGGCCGTAGCCGGTGAGCACGACCTGGGCGCCGTTCTCCTGAGCGAGCTTGGCCACCGAGAAGGCGATCGAGGCGTCGGTGATGACGCCGGTGACGAGCAGCCGCTTACCGGCCAACAGTCCGGACATTTTGCTCATTCCTCCGTGCTCGGGATTCAGTGGCCCATGCCCAGGCCACCGTCGACCGGGACGACCGCGCCGGAGACGTACCCGGCGCTGTCCCCCGCCAGCCAGGTGACCACCGCCGCCACCTCGTCCGGAGTGGCCATCCGGCCCGCCGGGATCGACTTGAGGATCTCGGCCTTGCGCTGGTCGGTCAGCCCGGCGGTCATGTCGGTCTCGATGAAGCCCGGCGCGACCACGTTGGCGGTGATGTTGCGGCCGCCAAGCTCCCGGGTGATCGAGCGGGCCACCCCGACCAGACCGGCCTTGCTGGCCGCGTAGTTGACCTGGCCGGCGCCGCCGGAGAGGCCGACCACCGAGGAGACGAAGATCATGCGCCCCCACCGGGCCCGCAGCATCTTCCCGGAGGCCCGCTTGGCGCAGCGGTACGCGCCGGTCAGGTTGGTGTCCAGCACCCGGGTGAACTGCTCCTCCGACATGCGCAGCAGCAGCGTGTCGTCGGTGATGCCCGCGTTGGCGACCAGCACCTCCACCGGCCCCAGCTCCGCCTCGACCGCCGCGAAGGCCGCGTCGACGGACTCACCGTCGGTGATGTCGCACCGCACGCCGAACAACCCCTCCGGCGCCCCGCTGCCCCGGTGGGTGATCGCCACTCGGTCGCCCTGCTTGGCGAATGCCTGGGCGATGGCCAGACCGATCCCCCGGTTGCCCCCGGTAACCAGCACAGTTCGCGACACGGTGCGTCCCCTCCCAAAGATCGCTGCGGCTTGGAGACTAGGCGTTACCGCACGGTAATCACTAACCCGCCGCACGTCATACCCGGGTACCACGTGGCGGATCACTCCGTGGTCGCACGACGGGGGCCGCCAATCGAACTACCCTGCCGGGATATGGACCGCAGTACCGTCGGTGCCGCCCTGGCGGGGCTGCGCCGAACCGTGGCGGGGCCGGACTATCCGGCGAGGCGCCGACCACTGGACCGGTTGCGACACCGGCCCCGCACCGTCGCCGTCCTGCGCACGCTCGGGCTGCTGGCGCTGCTCGGGCTGGTCCTGATCACCGCGCAGTTCCTGCTGGACACCCGGCGCCTGCCCGTCGCCACCGCGTGGGTCATCGCGCTGCTCACCGTCGCACCGCTGCCCCTGCTGCCCACCCGACCACTGCTGGCCTGGCGGATCATGTTCATCGGGCAGCTGTTCGGCACCTTCAACCGACGCACGACGGACGACGCCGTGGTGCTCGGCCCCGCCACGTACGAGTTCTGGCCGTGGAGCCCGACGCAGCTCCTGGTCATCATCGTCGTGCTGGTCACCGTGGCCGCCCGGGTCGACCGGGCCGTGCTCGCCTGGACGGGACTGTTCAGCCTGACCCCGGTCTGGATGTTCGTGCCGCCGGGCAACCAGGTGGCCGTCACCCTGCTGTTCGTGGTGCTGCTCATCGTCGGCGACCTGCTGCGGCACAACCTGCTCACCCGACGGGCCCTGGCCGAGCAGGCCGAGGTGAGCGAGTTGGAGAAGGCCCGGCGGGCGGTGCTGGAGGAACGCACCCGCATCGCACGGGAGATGCACGACGTGGTCGCGCACCACATGTCACTGATCGCCGTCCAGGCCGAGACCGCGCCGTACCGACTCGCTGTGTCCGAGCCGGCCCGCGCCGAGTTCAACTCCATCGCCGAGGCCGCCCGGGCGGCGCTCACCGACATGCGGCGGCTGCTGCGGGTCCTGCGCAGCGAGACGGAGGACCCCCGGACCGCCCCGCAGCCGACGCTGGCTGAACTACCGGCGCTGGTGGCAGCCGCACGGCGGGCCGGCATGACCGTGGAACTGGACAACGACGTCACCACCGAGCCACCGGCACCGGTCGGCCTGGCCGCGTACCGGATCGTGCAGGAGGGACTGGCCAACGCGGCCCGCCACGCGGCCGGCGCCGAGGTGCGCGTCACGCTCCGCGATCGCCCCGGCGTCCTGGCGGTACGCGTCCAGAACGCCGCCGGCGGAACCCCGGCCGACCCCGACGCACGCGGCGGCGGGCAGGGACTGACCGGCATGCGGGAGCGGGTCCTCGCCCTCGGCGGCAGCTTCACCGCCTGTCCCACCGCCGACGACGGCTACGCGATCGACGCACTCCTGCCGGCCGACCCGCCACCATCCGACGAGCCGGAGGACGAAACATCATGATCCGGGTGCTGATCGCCGACGACCAGGCGATGGTCCGGCAGGGCTTCGGTGCCCTGCTGGCCGCCCAGCCGGACCTGCTGGTGGTCGGCGACGCCGCCGACGGCGCCCAGGCGGTCGCCCAGGCCCGCCGACTCGACCCGGACGTGGTGCTGATGGACGTGCGGATGCCGGTGCTCGACGGGCTCGCCGCGACCCGCAAACTGCTCGGCGACAGGCCGACCGACCGGCCCCGCGTGCTCATCCTCACCACCTTCGACCTGGACGACTACGTCTACGAGGCGCTGCGCGCCGGCGCCAGTGGCTTCCTGCTCAAGGATGCCCCCGCCGCCGACCTGATCCACGCGGTACGCGTCGTCGCCGGCGGTGACGCGCTGCTCGCCCCGACCGTCACCCGCCGTTTGATCGCCGAATTCGCGGCCCGACCTCATCGGCAGCGGCCCCGACCCACCGCCCTCGCCGCGCTCACCCCGCGCGAGACCGAGGTGCTGCGGCTGATCGCCCAGGGACGGTCCAACGGCGAGATCGCCGCGGAACTGGTCGTCGCGGAGCAGACCGTCAAGACCCACGTCGGCCGGATCCTGGCCAAACTCCAGTTACGCGACCGGGCCCAGGCCGTCGTGCTCGCCTACGAGACCGGTCTGGTCGCCGCCGGGGAGTAGCTCCACGGTGGTAGCCGCGAACGGCTCCCCGGGGTGACGACCGGCACCACACCGCCGACACATCCTGCCCTTCACGACCGGGTGGAGGGAGCACGTGATGGTGGGCAGCAGACTGTTCCGGCTGGGCCTCGCGGCGATGCTGGCGACCGGACTGGTACGGCCTTCGACGGTGCCGCTCGACCACGCGCCGGCCGGCTTCGTCGAGGCGTACCCGTCGACCACCGCCGCGCTGGACGCCGCCGGCGCGCCGTACAGCCACTGGGCCGCGCAGGGCCGGCAGTTCCTGGCCTTCGACCCGCGCGGCGACGGCCGGGCCGTCGAGGTCCTCGGTGATCTGGCCACCGCCGATCGGATCGCGGTGCTGGTGCCCGGCGTCGGCACCCGGCTGGCCGACTTCGATCGAGGGCTGGGCGGCGTCCCCCAGCGCGCCCCGGCCCGGCAGGCCCGCGACCTGCGTGCCGCGTTGCACGCCGTCGATCCGCACGCCCGGGTGGCCGTGCTGGCCTGGCTCGGCTACGACCCGCCCGACGGTCTCTTCACGGCAGCCACCCCGGCCGTCGCCCGTCGCGGTGCCGACCAGCTCGGCCACCACCTGCGCACACTGGCCGGGCGGCTACCGGCCAGCCGCATCACCCTGGTCGGTCACAGCTACGGCGCGCTGGTCGTCGGGCTGGCCGCCATGGACGCCCCGCCGCAGGTCACCGACGTGGTCACCCTCGGCGGTGTGGGCGTCGGCGCGGAACACGCCGATCGTCTCGGCCCGGTCCGCGTCTGGGCTGCCGAGGCGCCGGACGACTGGATCCGGCGCGTGCCGCGACTGCGCCTGCCCGAGTTGGGACACGGGGCCCGGCCGGCCGACGCCGCCTTCCGTGCGCGGCCGCTGCCGGCCGCCTCGACCGGCCACGACGGATACCTGCTGCCCGGCGGGCCAACCCTCGCGGCAGTCGCCGAAGTGGTGCTGTTTGGTGCGATCGGCACGGGCCACGTCCGACCGGACGTCACGGTCAGCGCGGGACCGGTCCGATGAGCGGCCGGCACATCGCCCATTGGCCGGTTCGGGATCCGCTCGTCGACGGGCTGCGCGCCTTCGCCGTCGCCGCGGTGGTGCTCGGTCACTGGTTGGTCACCGGCCTGGTGCTCGACGAGGAAGGCGCGTTGAACCTGGCCAGCCCGCTGACCGCGATGCCGGCCCTGGCCCCGGCCAGCTGGGTGTTGCAGACTCTCGGGCTGTTCTTCTTCGCCGCCGGTCACGCCTCCGCCCGTTCGGCGGACCGGCATCCCGGAGTCGGTTGGGTGCGACACCGGCTGCGCCGGCTGCTGCTGCCGGCGGTCGCCCTGCTCGGCACCGGGTCGGCCGTACTGCTGGCCGCCGCCGTCGCCGGCGTCGCCGACGACACCCTGTCGGTGGCACTGACCCTGGCGATCAGTCCACTGTGGTTCCTGGCACCCCTGTTGGCCCTGGTGGTGCTCACCGGCCCGCTGCGAGCCGCCGTACGCCGCTGGGGCACCCCGCGCTGCGCGGTCACCGCAGCGGCCGTGGTGGCTGGCGCCGACCTGGCCGTGCGGCCGCTCCCCGCCGGCGTCTGGCTGCCACCGGTGACGGTGCTGGCCGCCTGGGCCGTGCCGTATCTGCTGGGACTGGCCCACGCCGACGGCCGGCTGAGCCGACGGCGCGACGCCCGCTGGCTGGCCTACACGGGGGCGGTCGGACTGGCCGCCGTACTCGCCCTCGGCTATCCGGCAAGCGCGGTCGGGGTCCCCGGCGAGGGCCGATCCAATCTCGATCCGCCATCGTTGCTCGTGGTGGCGCTCGCGGTGACCCAGACAGGTCTCGGCCTGTTGGCCCGGCCGACGCTGGTACGACTGCTGTCCCGGCCGTTGCCACGCAGGCTGACCGGCGAGATCAACCGGCATGCGGTACGCGTTTACCTCTGGCACCAGCCGGTGCTGGTCGCGGTGGTGGTGCTCGCCGCGCACGGCGGGACCGCGCTGCCGGGGCTGCACACCGTGCCGGACGATCCGCGATGGCTGCTGGCCCGGATCGGTTGGCTGCCGGTGCTCACCGCCGTGCTGGTGCTGCTCGTCCGGCGTGGCGGGCCCCGGCTGGCGACGGCACCCGTCGGCGGCGGGTCCGTCGTCGACCGATGAACGGGCGCGGTCCGTCGGCCGGTCGGCCGAGTGCGCCGGGCGTGCCCGCCGGGTGTACGATGATCGACGTTTGCGGGTCGCTCGGCGGCCCGCGTCGCCCCGGAACTCGACCGCAGGAGGTGATCGCTGTGCGAGATAGCGATCCTCCCAGTCGTGGCCGGGCCGACCGCCAGCCACGCTGAGCTCCGCTCCGCCTGAGCTGGCCCGCTCCCCCGCGTGCCGTCCCACCGCCCGGCGACCCTGTCGCGGCGGCCGATCGGACGGCTACCGCCGGAAAGCACCCCGGTCACGACTTCCCGTGTGCGCGTCCCGATCCACCCCTCTCGCGGTCCCCCGCCCTGCCCGGGCCGCCAGTCGCCACGTCGGAGCTGTCATGAGCCGCTACGTCGCCCCGCTGGGCTTCACCCTCGCCGCCGTCTGGGTGGCCGTCCTCTTCTTCCTGGCCAGCGCCACCCACTGACCGCGCCGTCCCACCTCACCCCCACCCGTGCTCCGTTGATCATGAGGTCAGCGGCGTTCTTGATCTTCAAAAGTGCCGCTAACCTCATGATCAACCGAGGGTCCCGGCGGTGGTCAGATCATGCGGGAGGACCAGAGGAGGCTGAATGCGCCGGCGCAGAGGGCCAGCAGCAGGGCTATGCCGGCGTACCACTGGGTGATCTCGCGGGGTTCGGTGCGGAAGCCGATCGAGCTGCCCATGTCCTGGTAGACCTGCTTGAGTTCGTTGACCGTCGCCGCCTCGTAGAAGAAGCCCTCGGTGGTCTCGGCCAACTCGGCCAGGGCGAGCCGGTCCACCGGCACCCGCTGCAACTGACCACCGATGTCGACGTGGCCGGAATCGGTGCCGAAGGCGATCGTGGAGACCGGCACGTTCGCCGCCTGAGCCGCGGCGGCCGCCTCCTCCACCGACCGTCCGGCCGTCCGGAAACCGTCGGAGAGCAGCACGATCCGGGCCGGCGGGATGCCGGCCGCCCCGTCGGCCGGCACCGACCGGATCGCCTCCAGGCAGGTGAAGACCGCCTCGCCGGTGGCCGTCGCCTCGGCCAGCACCAGGCCCTCGATGGCACTGGTCACCGCCGGGCGGTCCTTGGTCGGCGGCACCAGCACGTTCGCCGACTTGGCGAACGAGACCAACCCCAGGTTGTACGTCTCCGGCAGCTCCGCCACGAACTGCATTGCCGCCTCCTGGGCCGCCTCCAGCCGGTTCGGCGGCACGTCGTCGGCCTGCATGGACAGCGACACGTCGATGGCCAGCATGATGGTGGCCCGTTCCAACGGCTCCCGGGTGTCGACCGCGGGCCGGGCCAGCGCACCGGCCAGCACCAGCAGGGCCAGCAGGAACGCGGTGGCCGGCACGTGCCGGCGCCAGCCGAGACCCTTCGGCGCCACGGTACGCAGCAGGTCCACGTTGGTGAACCGCAGCGCGTAGTCGCGCCGGCGCAGCTGCCGCCAGACGTAGAGCGCGGCGAGGGCGAGCACCGGCAGCACGGCCAGCAGCCACCACGGTTGCAGCAGTCGAATCATCGTGTCGTCCCCCGGGTGCGGGCGTGCCGCTGGGCGGCCACGAAGCGCACCATGTCCAGCAGCCAGTCTCGGTCGGTACGCAGTCGCAGGTGGGCGGCGCCGGCGGCGCGCAGGGCGGCGGAGATCTCCGCCCGCTGGGCCGCGGCGGCTGCCGCGTAACGATGCCGCAGGCTCGGGTCGGCGGTCTGCACCTCGTGCAGTTCACCGGTCTCCGGGTCGACCACCGGGAGCACCCCGACGTCGGGCAGTTCCAGCTCCCGCGGGTCGACCACCTCGATGGCGAGCAGATCCTGTCGTACCCGCAGCTTGCGCAGCGGGCGCGCCCACTGGGCCGGCGGGGCGAGGAAGTCGGAGATGACCACGGCGACACCGCGCCGCCGGGGTGGCCGGTTGAGCATGTCGATGAGCGCGCCGAGGTCACCGCGGCCGGGCCGGATCTCGGTGCCGGCGATGGCCCGCAGCATGCCCTGGGCCTCCTTGCGGCCGGACCGGGCCGGCAACCGGACCAGTCGCCCCGGGCCGGCCGGGGGTGCCTGCCGCCGGCCACGGCGGGGCACCGGCACGTCGCCGCCGCTGCCAACGACCGCACCGATCCGGTTGCCGCCCCGCACGGTCAGGTGCGTGATCGCCGCGGCCGCCGCGATCACCACGTCCCGCTTGAGCCACCGGCCGGTGCCGAAGTCCAGGCTCGCCGACAGGTCCACCGCCAGCCACGTCTCCAGCTCACGGTCGGCCACGGTACGCCGCACGTGCGGGGTGGTGGTCCGGGCGGTCACCGGCCAGTCCATCCGGCGCACGTCGTCGCCGGGACGGTACTCGCGCGACTCACCCGCCTCGCTGCCCGGCCCGGGCAGCAGGCCCGCGTAGTCACCCTGAAGAAGTCCGTCGAGTTTGCGGGTCACCAGCAGTTGCAGCCGGGACAACACGGCACCGGAACGGTCGCTGGCCGCCGTGCGGTCGGGCTCACCGGGTCGAGGGGTGGTGGAGGTCACGGCCGCTGCCCGGGCCACCCTGAGGTAGGTGCCACCGCCCCGGCGGGCGGGGTGGCCTGCTGCCGGGGTGCCACCGACGGCAGCGGGATGGTCGACATCACCCGGTGCACCACGTGGTCGGCCGGCACGTCGTCGGCGAGCGCGTCATAGCTGAGCACCAGCCGGTGCCGCAGGATGTCCGGTGCGATGTCCTGCACGTCTTGCGGCAGGGCGTAGTCACGGCCGCGGAGCAGGGCCAGCGCCCGGGTCGCCCGGACCAGCCCGAGCGAGGCCCGGGGGCTGGCACCGTACTGGATCAGTTGCGCCACGTCGGGCATGCCGTGTTCCGCCGGCGTACGGGTGGCGAGTACCAGCCGGACCGCGTAGTCGACCAGGGCGTTGTGCACGAACACCTGGTCGGCCTTGTGCTGGAGGGCGACCAGATCGTCGGTGTCGAACACCGGGGTGGGCTCGGGTGCCGCGACACCCATCCGGTAGACGATCTCCCGCTCCTCGGCGTCGGTCGGGTACCCCACAATGATCTTCATCAGGAAGCGGTCCCGCTGCGCCTCCGGCAGCGGGTACACCCCTTCCTGTTCGATCGGGTTCTGCGTCGCCATCACCAGGAACGGGTTCGGCACCCGGTGGCTCTCGCCACCGATCGACACCTGCCGCTCGCTCATCACCTCCAGCAGCGCGGACTGCACCTTCGCCGGCGCCCGGTTGATCTCGTCGGCGAGCAGGAAGTTGACGAAGACCGGGCCCAGTTCGACGTCGAACTTCTCGCTGGACTGCCGGTAGATCCTGGTGCCCATGATGTCGGCCGGCACCAGATCCGGGGTGAACTGCACCCGGGCGAACGATCCGCCGACCACCTTGGCGAGGGTCTCCACCGCGAGGGTCTTGGCCACCCCCGGTACGCCTTCCAGCAGACAGTGGCCCCGGGCGAGCAACGCGACGAACATCCGCTCGACCATCCGGTCCTGCCCGACGATCACGCGCTTGATCTCGAACAGCGCCCGCTCCAGCAGGGTGGCGTCCTGCGCCGGGGTGGTCGGCGGCGCGGGCGCCTGCGGTTGGGCCCCGTTCGGCGGCGGGGCGTCGGGCGTGGTCGGCTGGGCCACTGGTCCTCCACAGCGTGATCGGTCGTCGCGGCGTGTGCGGTACCAAGCCTCGCATGCCCGACTGAGTGCCGACTGGGGGAGCGACCGATTTCCGCCACGCCGTTCCGGGACGGAAAAATCGCCGATCGCCAGTGGACAAAAGCCGTCCCGGCGTGTGTACCATTCATCCGTCGCCGGGCGGCTTCCCCCGTGGCCGCCCGGCGCTCAATCTTCCCCGCCGTCCTAGACTGAGCGGGATGACCCACCCCGACAGCCCCGCCGAGGCGCTGCCCTGTTCGGCCCGTGGGTGTCGCACCCCGGCCCGATGGGCACTGCGCTGGAACAATCCCCGCCTGCACCGGCCCGAGCGGCGCAAGACCTGGCTCGCCTGTGACACGCACCGGCCCTCGCTCGGCGACTTCCTCAACGCACGAGGCTTTCTGCGTGAGGTCGCCCCGATGGGGGAATCGCCTACGCTCGACGAGTGGACGCGTACAACGAAAGGCTGGCCCCGTGAGCGCGAGGAGTGAGCTTGCGAGCCCCGCAGTCGCGAACGAAAGGCTGGCCCCGTGAGCGCGAGGAGTGAGCTTGCGAGCCCCGCAGCCGCGAACGAAAGGCTGACCCGGTGAGCGATGACGCGCCTGAGGTTCCGCCGTCGGCCGCGCCGGCCAGCCCGCTGGAACCGTGGCCGGACACCGTGCGGTGGCGGTCGATATCGACCGACCTGATCTGGGTGGAGCTGCTGCGCCTGGCGGCCGGTGTGGCCGTCGTCGCGGCGGTGCTCGGGGTCGGCTGGGCGCTCACCGGTTCCTGGCCGTTCGGGTTGGCGCTCGGTGCGGTCGTGCTGTTCGCTCTCTGGCGGGTGGTGACCATCGTGCGGGCGGTACGCGCCTGGGGCTACGCCGAACGTGAGGACGACCTGCTGGTCCGGCACGGCCTGCTGGTGCGCCGGCTGTCCATCGTCCCGTACTCACGGATGCAGTTCGTCGACGTCAGCGCCGGACCGCTGGAGCGGGCCTTCGACCTGGCGACCGTCCAGTTGCACACCGCGGCCGCTGCCAGCGACGCCCGGGTGCCGGGGTTGCGTCCGGCGGAGGCGTCCCGGCTGCGGGACCGCCTGACCACGCTCGGCGAGGACCGGGCGGAAGGACTGTGAGCGGCTCGGCCGCTCCGGGTCCGGACCGGACCCCGCCCGGCGCGGACGAGCGGGATCACGTCGGGGAGACGGTGAGCGGCCAGGCTTCCGGTCGGCCCGCCGAACGGGCCGTACCGGCGGTGCCCGCCGAAGCACCACCGTCCGACCACGCCGTGCCGGCGGCACCCGAGGCATCACCACCGGGCGAGCGCCCGCAGCCGGGCCCGTACCAGGTGGCGGGGCCATCGACGCCGGTCGGCGGGTGGATCGGTCCACCGTCGCCGGATCCATCGGCCCGGCAGCGGCTGCATCCGCTGAGCCCCGTGCTGCACGGCGCCAAGTCACTGGTCGTGGTCATCGCCGGGCTGTCCTGGTCGACCCTGTCGCGGGTGGGGCTCGGCTGGTTCGCCGCGATGGTGATCGTGCTCGCGCTCGGCGCGAGCGTGCTGGCGGTGGTCAGCTGGTACAACACCGGCTACCAGGTGGTTGGCCGGGAGCTGCGCATCCACGAGGGGTTGCTCTGGCGCCGCAGCCGGGCGATCCCGCTGGAACGGCTCCAGGCCGTCGAGGTGGTCCGGCCGTTGCTCGCCCAGCTCACCGGGCTGGCCGAGCTGCGCCTGGAGGTGGTCGGCGGCGGCAAGACCGAGGCGCCGCTGGCGTACCTGAGCCTCGCCGAGGCCGCGGCGTTGCGGCAGCGGCTGCTGACCCTGGCCGGTCACTCCTCCGGCACGGTGCCGGCAGCCCAGGCGCAGCCGGTGCCGGCCGGCGCCGAGCCGCCCGCGCAGCCCGGGCGACCGTTGCACGCGGTGAGCAACCGGGATCTGCTGATCAGTCAGCTGCTGACCCCGCAGGCGTTCCTGCTGCCGTTCGGGGTGGCCTTCGTGGCGACGCAGTTCCTGTCCGAGGGGTCCTGGTCCTTCATCGCGGTGGCGAGCACGCTCACCGCGATGGCCGGTGTCCTGCTGCAACCCGTCCGCCGGGTGCTCGACGACTGGCGGTTCCAGTTGGCCCGCGACGACGACCGGCTGCGCATCCGCAACGGCCTGCTGGAGACCAGGTCGCAGACCGTACCGTTGCACCGGGTGCAGACCGTGCGGGTGACCTGGCCACTGCTCTGGCGGATGAAGGGCTGGCTGCGGCTGCGGCTTGAGGTGGCCGGTTACGCGGCCGGCGAGGCCGACGAGCGCAACCGGCCGGACCGGCTGCTGCCCGTCGGTGACCAGCCGACGGGCGAGATGATCGTCGCCGAAGTGCTGCCCGGGGTGGCGCTGGCGTCGCTGCCGTTGCGGCCCCCACCGGCCCGAGCCCGCTGGGTGAACCCGCTGAGTCGCCAGGTGCTCGGTGCCGGCCTGACCGAGCAGGTCTTCGCGGTCCGCTCGGGCCTGCTCACCCGTCAACTGACGGTCGTGCCGTACGCCCGGTTGCAGAGCGTACGGGTGGTGCAGGGGCCGGTGCAGCGGCTGCTCGGGTTGGCCACCGTGCACGCCGACACCGCCGGCGGAGCCGGCGCGGCGGCGGTGGACCGGGACCTCACCGACGCCTGGGCGTTGGCGGCGGAGCTGACCGCCCGGGGTCAGGCCGCCCGACGCGCGGGCTGACCTGACTGTCCCGTCGGCGGGGTCAGCGGGGGGTGGGAAGGGCGGACGGCGCCACGGGTACGGGTTCGGCGGAGGTGTCGGGCGGGGTGCGGCGGGCCTTCCGGCGGGCCCACCAGCGTTCGGCCCAGCCGACCGCCAGGAAGGTCATGGCGACGTACGCCCAGCCGACCAGCACGTCGATCACGTAGTGCTCACCGCTGTAGACCAGGGTGAAGGTCATCGCCAGCGGGTAGGCCAGCAGCAGCGGCCACCAGCGACGCCGGACGTTACGCAGGAAGAACACCACCACGAACAGGGCGAAGGCGGTGTGCAGCGACGGCATCGCGGCCACCGGGTTGGAGGCCAGCTGCCCGGCGTTGAGCAGGTTGCCCGCCCCGTGCATGCCGAACGCCTTCCAGCCTCGGGTGGAGATCCGGGCGACCTCCTCGATCAGCCCGTTCTGGGCTGCCCACCACGGCGGGGCGGCCGGGTAGAGGAAGTAGGTGATCAGGCCGGTGGCGCAGAGGAAGAACCAGCGGCGCATGAACGCCGCCCACCGGCTGCGCTCGCGCAGCCAGAGCACCGCGGCGGCGGCCAGCGCCGCCACGAAATGGGAGAAGTACACCCAGCTGACCAGGACGTCCCACCAGCGGACCTCCGGCTGGTACAGGTGCTGCTGCAACCAGACGGTCGGCACCTGGCCGTCCATGGCCCAGCCGAACATCAGGCGGTCGGCCAGGATCAGTTCGTAGGCGTGCGGCACGGTGCCGTCGTGGTAGGCGAACCCACGGGAGAGGTTGTAGGCCACCAGCAGCAGGACCACCGGCACCCAGTCCCGGGCGAACTGCAGGTGGCTGCGCCACGGTCGGCTGGAGTACCAGGCGATGGTGCCGGCCCAGATCCAGAAGAACGCGTACACCGGGTCGGTGGGCAGGCCGATGACGAGCCAGCCCGCCACGAAGACGACGGCCCAGACCGACATCGCGATCACACGGCGGCGTCCGCCGTCGCGGGGGGCGGGCGGCTCGGTCGAGGCTGGGGGCTTGGGGTCGGTCTCGGCAGACATCGCGGACAAGGTTAGCGGCGACCTGCGCCGGACCGGACGCAGGAGCACCTGCGTGGCGCATCTGCCCGGCCGCGTGGCCCGAGCTCCGCCGACCACCTACGCTGTGGCCATGCGGGAGCTGACGGAGGAAACCCTGGCCCCGGGTCTGACCGGCCGGGTCGAGTTGACCGTCACCGAGGCCGACACCGCCCAGGCGGTCGGTTCCGGTGACGTCCCGGTGCTCGGCACGCCACGGGTGCTCGCCCTGGCCGAGGCGGCGACCGTGGCCGCGACCGCCCGCCACCTGCCGAGTGGCTCGACCACCGTGGGCACCCGAGTGGAGCTGGAGCACCTGGCCGCGACACCGGTCGGCCGCACGGTCGTGGCACAGGCCCGGCTGACCGAGGTCGACCGACGCCGGCTGGTGTTCGAGATCACCGTCACCGAGGGCGGGCAGACCGTCGCCGAGGGGCGGGTGGAGCGGGCCCTGGTCGACCGGCACCGGTTCCTGGACCGAGCCGGCGGGGCCGCATGACGACGACCGGCCGCTTCGTCGAGGTCGCCGACCGGGTACTGGTGCTCCGCGAGCCGGTGCTCGCGGTGAACGTCACGCTGGTGCTGGGCGACGGCGCGGCGCTGCTGGTCGACACCCTCTCCACCGCCGGGCAGGCGGCCGAACTGGCCGCCGCCGTACGGGCGGTCACCACCGACCCGCTGACGCTCGTCAACACCCACCATCACTTCGACCACTGCTTCGGCAACGCCACGATCGCCGGTGACCCGCCTCGCCCGGTGTGGGCGCACGAACTGGCCGCCGTGGCGATCCGCGACGAGGCGGACCGGCTGCGCCGGGAGGCGTACGCGGAGTTGCACGCCGGGCATCCGGAACTCGCGGCCGAACTGGCCGACACGGCGTTGCTGGCCCCCACCCACACCGTCCGCACCGAAGCGGTCCTCGACGTCGGCGGCCGACAGGTGGTGCTGCGCCACCCCGGGCGCGGGCACACCGACGCCGACCTCGTCGTGCGGGTGCCCGACGCCGACCTGCTGGTGGCAGGTGATCTTGTCGAGCAGGCCGGTCCCCCGGCGTTCGAGGACTCGTACCCGTTGCAGTGGCCCGACGCGCTGGCCGAGCTGGCGCGGTCGATCTCACCGGCGACGGTGGTCGTGCCCGGGCACGGCGAGCCGGTCGACGCGGAGTTCGTCCGGGCCCAGCATGCCCAGCTGGTGGAGCTGGCCTGGCTGATCCGGGCCGGGCACACCGGCGGCGCACCACCGGAGCGGGTGGCCGCCGACGCCCCGTTCCCGGCCCGCCACGCACTGGCCGCCGCCCGGCGCGGTTACGCCGAGCTCGACGGCACCGCCTGACCGGGGCCGCTGTCGGCGACGGCGGGCCGGTTCGTCGTCACTCGCCGAAGCGCTGGCGCACCTCGTCGCGGGTGGGCATGGCGACCGCGCCACCGGGACGTTCGCAGACCAGGCCGGCGACCCGCAGGGCGTACCCGACCCGCTCGTGCCAGCCGGACGGCTCGACCGGCTCGCCGCCGGTCAGCAGGTCGGCGACGAGGGCGGCCATCACCGAGTCACCTCCGCCGGTGGCGTCGACGGCGTCGACCTTCGGGGCGGGTACGCGTACCGGATCGGCATCGGCGGCGGCGACCACCGCGCCGGCCGCGCCGAGGGTGACCACCACGGTGGCCGCGCCCAGTTCACGCAGGTAGACCGCCACCGACTCGACCGGCTCACCTGGATAGAGCAGTTCCGCGTCGGCGGCGCTGAGCTTGACCAGGTGCGCCCCGGCGGCGAACTCGGCGACCACCTCGCGCAGCCCGGCCAGCGCCTGCGGGCCGGCCAGCAGCCGGGGGCGGACGTTCGGATCGAACACCCGCAGCCCGGGGGCTGCCGCCCAGGCCCGGCGGGCGGCCGCCAGGGTCGTCGGCGCCAGCAGCACGATCGAGCCGCAGTAGAGCACGTCGGCGCCCTCGACAAGCGCGACGTCGAGTTCGTCGGGACCGAGCAGCGCGTACGAGGGCGGCTCGCCGTAGAAGCGGAAGTCCGGCTCCGCGCCGGAGAAGGTGGCCACGGCCAGCGTGGTCGGCACCGCGGCGGTCACCGCCCCGGCCAGCCCCACCTGCTCGACGGTGAGGAAGTCACGGATCCGACCGGCGAGCACGTCGTCGCCGAGCGACCCGACGAACTGCACCGCGCCACCGAGCCGGGCGACACCGACCGCGACGTTCAGCGGTCCTCCACCGATCGCCTGTCGGTATACCGGCGCGCCGTCGCACTCGCTGTCCAGCAGGTCGACGAGCGCCTCGCCGAGCACGACCGCGTATCCCATCGTCAGGTCCTTCCGTCTGCCGTACGTGATGCCCAGGCTGGCACAGCGGATGTGTGCCGGGCGTGGAAGCCACCGTATTGGCGCGACCTGGGTGTCCCGCGGCGGGTCCGGTTCCACGTATCGAGGAGCGACTATTGCGCCGAGCGGTCCGGCGTGGTGGGATGGTGGTGCCGGGTGGCGCGGGGGCTGCGCGTCCACCGGCGCCGGGCTTCATATCGCGCGAGGGCATTCACGCGTCGACACTCCGCTGGCGGCAGCGTGCCGGCTGGGCCATCCGTCCCCATCCGCACGGTCGCCACGTAGTCGCATTTCGCCCGCAGCGGGGCGGCACCATATCCGCCACCCGCTCGTTCGGCGGGGCGCACCCACGCAATGCGCTCCGCGAGTCAGGAGAACCCGTGCACCGTCCACGCTTGGCCGCGCTGCTAACCGCGGCTTTCACTCTTCTCGCGGGTGCGGTCGTCGTGACCGCCAGCCCCGAACCGGCCGCCGCGCACGGCGCGGCGATGACGCCGGGTGCCCGCACCTTCCTGTGCTGGCGCGACGGCCTCACCCAGACCGGTGAGATCAGGCCGAACAACCCGGCCTGCGCCGCCGCCGTCGCGCAGAGCGGGACGAACTCGCTCTACAACTGGTTCAGCGTGCTGCGTTCGGACGCCGGCGGTCGGACCACCGGCTTCATCCCGGACGGCCAGCTGTGCAGCGGCGGGGCCACCGGCTTCCGTGGCTTCGACCTGGCCCGCAACGACTGGCCGCTGACGCACCTGACCGCCGGCCGGTCGATCGAGTTCAAGTACAGCAACTGGGCCCACCACCCGGGTACGTTCTACTTCTACGTGACCCGCGACAGCTGGAGCCCGACCCGGGCGCTGGCCTGGAGCGACCTGGAGGCCCAGCCGTTCCTGACGGTGACCAACCCGCCGCAGCGCGGTGCGGTCGGCACCAACGACGGCCACTACTACTTCACCGGGAACCTGCCGTCGAACAAGAGCGGCCGGCACATCATCTACTCCCGGTGGGTGCGCTCGGACAGCCAGGAGAACTTCTTCGGCTGCTCCGACGTGGTCTTCGACGGTGGCAACGGTGAGGTGACCGGTATCGGTGGCAACAACCCGCCGCCGAACCCGACTACCCCGCCGCCGAACCCCACCACTCCGCCGCCGAACCCCACCACCCCGCCGCCGAACCCGACCACCCCGCCGCCGGGCCCCGGTGGCTGCACCGCCACGGTCAAGGTGACCAGCAGCTGGTCCGGTGGGTTCCAGGGTGAGGTGGAGATCCGCAACACCGGCACCTCCGCGCTGAGCGGTTGGACCGCCAACTGGAGCTGGCCCGGTGGTCAGCAGATCAGCCAGGTCTGGAACGCCACCCAGACCACGTCCGGATCGTCGGTGACGGCCCGAAACGTGTCGTACAACGGCACCGTGGCGGCCAACGGCAGTACGAGCTTCGGCTTCCTCGCCAGCGGCAGTGGCGCAACGCCGACGGCGACCTGCTCCAGCAGCTGACCGTCAGCAGCACGAAAGGGGGCCCCTCGCGGGGCCCCCTTTCCGCTTGTCTGCTCGTCGGTCAGCGCACCATGGAGCCGACGACGGGCTTGGTCAGCAGGGCCGACTGGTTGCGTTGGATACCCGGGTCGAGGGTCTTCGCGACGAAGATCGCGTGCCAGATGCAGAAGATCAGCACCGTCCACACCTTGCGGGAGTGGTCGAACTCCTCCCGCTTGTGCTCCTCCAGCAGGCGCAACGCGTACGACAGGTCGAGCAGCTCACCGGCGCCGGAGGTGGACAGCACGTGCCGGGCCCACTCGTACATCTCGCCGCGCAGCCAGACCCGGGTCGGGGTCGGGAAGCCCAGCTTCTTGCGGTTGACGATGGCCGGCGGCACGACACCCTGCAACGCCTGCCGCATGGCGTACTTGGTGGCGTCGGAACGCGGCGGCAGCTTCAGCTCCACCGGGATCTTCGCCGCCACCTCGAACACCGCCCGGTCGAGGAAGGGCACCCGCACCTCGAGTGAGTGCGCCATGGAGATCCGGTCCGCCTTGACCAGGATGTCGCCGCGCAGCCAGGTGTAGAGGTCGACGTACTGCATCTTGGTCACGTCGTCCAGCTCGGTGCACTCGGCGTAGATCGGCGCGGTCACGTCGGTGTAGCGCACCGACGGGTCGTAGCGGCGCAGCAGGTGCTGCTTCTCCTCCTCGGTGAACATCCGGGCATTGCCGTAGTAGCGCTGTTCGATCGGCGTGGTGCCGCGCTCCAGGAAGCTCTTGCCCTTGACCCCCTGCGGGATCGCCTTGGAGACCGCCCGCAGGCCCTTCTGCACCCCGTCGGGCAGCCCGTTGACGCCGCTCAACGACAGCGGCTCCCGGTAGATCGTGTAGCCGCCGAAGAACTCGTCGGCGCCCTCGCCGGAGAGCACCACGGTGACGTGCTCGGCGGCCTTCTTCGCGACGAAGTAGAGCGGCACCAGCGCCGGGTCGGCGACCGGGTCGTCCAGATGCCAGACGATCTTCGGCAACGCCTCGATCATGTCCTGTGGCCCGATCTTGGTCGGGATGGTGGTCACGTCGAGGTGGCGGGCCGAGTCCTGGGCGACGTCGATCTCGGAGTAGCCCGGCACGTCGTAGCCGACGGTGAAGGTGAGGATGTTCGGGTTGAACTCCCGCGCCAGGGCGACCACCGCGGTCGAGTCGATCCCGCTGGACAGGAACGAGCCGACCGGCACGTCGGAGCGCATGTGCATGCGTACGCTCTCGCGCAGCGTCTCGCGGATCTCGTGGTAGAGCTTCTGCTCGTCGGAGACCGGCGCCGGCCGGAAGACCGGCCGGTACCAGCGCCGCACGTCGATCCGGCCGCCCGGGGTCCAGGTGAGGTACTCCCCCGAGCCGATCCGGCTGATCCCCCGGTGCAGGGTGCCGGGCTCGGGCACGTACTGCAGGGTGAGGTAGTGGCTGAGGTTGGCCGGGTCGACCCCGGCGTCCCCGGCGTACGCCGACTGGGCGAAGGGCAGCAGGGCCTTCTTCTCCGAGGCGAGGTAGAGCCCGTCGGCGGTCTCCAGGTAGTGCAGCGGCTTGATGCCGTAGTAGTCGCGGGCACCGAACGCGCGACGCTCCTGCCGGTCCCAGATGACGAAGGCGAACATGCCCCGCAGCCGGGTGAGCACCTGCTCGCCCCAGTAGTGGTAGCCGGCGACGATGACCTCGCCGTCGCCGTTGGTGGCGAACCGGGCGCCGAAGTCGCGGATCAACTCCTCGCGCAACTCGATGTAGTTGTAGATCTCGCCGTTGAAGGTCAGCAGGTAACGCCCGTCGGCGTAGGGCAGCGGCTCGTGGCTGAGCGCGACGTCGATGATCGCCAACCGTTTGTGGGCGAACACCCCGTCCGCGTACCGGCCGGAGGCGTCGCCGACCACCTCGACCCCGGTCTCGTCCGGGCCGCGGTGGTGCAGGCATTCCAACGCCCCGGCGATGTTGTCGCGGTGGGCGGCGGCATCGCCGCGCGCACTGAAGAAAGCCAGGAGTCCGCACATGTCCGCCATCTTTCCACGCGCGTTTGTCGGCCGTCGCGGCACTGCCGGGCCCGCCAGGACGGCCACCGGCGGGTCGGCCCGGGACCGGGTTCGCGGTACCGTCGGGACCAGCAACGAGGCGAAGGGAGCGGGGCATGACCGAGGAACGCACCGACGGCGAGCCGACCGACGGCACCGAGTCGCACGACCCGGACTTCCCACCGGCGTTCCTGTCGTTCATGCGGCAGGGCTGGCGGGACACCACCCTGCCGGTCGGTCCACGGCCGGAGGTGCCGAACTACGCCAAGCGTCGGGCCGCCCTCTCGGCGGCCTTCCCGGGTGAGACGCTCGTGATCCCCACCGGCGGCGAGAAGGTACGCGCCAACGACACCGAGTACCGCTTCCGGCCGGGCAGCGACTTCGCGTACCTGACCGGGGACCACGACCCGGACGGCGTGCTGGTGCTGCGGCCGACCGGCTCCGGCCACGACGCCACGCTGTACATGCGCCCCCGCTCGTCGCGGGAGAACGACGAGTTCTTCCGCAGCCGGCACGGCGAGCTGTGGGTGGGCCGGCGACACACCCTGAGCGAGAAGTCGACCGAGCTGGGTCTGCCCACCGCCGATCTGACCGAGCTGGACGCGGCGCTGGCGGAGCTGGCGCCGGCGCGTACCCGGGTGCTGCGTGGCTTCGACGCCCGGGTGGACGCCGCGGTGCGGGCCTGGGACGGCCCGCGAGAAGAGGGGCAGCCGGCCCGCGACCGTGAGCTGGCGATCGCCGTTTCGGAGCTGAAGCTGGTCAAGGACGAGTGGGAGATCGCCCAGCTCCAGGAGGCGGTCGACGCCACCGTACGCGGCTTCGAGGACGTGGCCCGGGCACTGCCGGCCGACCGAGGCGTCTCCGAGCGGCTGCTGGAGGGCATCTTCGCGCTGCGGGCCCGGCATGACGGCAACGACGTCGGCTACGGCTCGATCGTCGGCGCCGGCGAGCACGCCACGATCCTGCACTGGGTGCACAACCACGGTGCCACCCGTCCGGGCGAGCTGCTGCTGATGGACATGGGCGTGGAGGGCCGCCACCTCTACACCGCGGACGTGACGCGGGTGTTGCCGGTCAACGGGCGGTTCAGCCCGTTGCAGCGCCAGGTCTACGACGTCGTGTACGCCTCGCAGCAGGCCGGGATCGATTTCATCAAGCCGGGCGTGACCTTCAAGGACGTCCACCTGACCTGCATGCGGGTGCTCGCCGAAGGACTGGCCGACCTGGGGCTGCTGCCGGTGAGCGTGGACGAGGCGATGGACGAGAACTCCATGGTCTACCGCCGCTGGACGCTGCACGGCTTCGGGCACATGCTCGGCATCGACGTGCACGACTGCTCGAACGCCCGCAAGGAGATGTACCGCGACGGCACCCTGGGTGAGGGGTACGTGCTCACGGTCGAGCCGGGGCTGTACTTCCAGCCGGAGGACGAGCTGGTGCCGGAGGAGTTGCGTGGCATCGGCATCCGGATCGAGGACGACGTCCTGGTCACCACCTCGGGCGCGGTGAACCTGTCGGCCGGCCTGCCGCGCCGGGCCGACGAGGTGGAGACCTGGCTGGCCGAGCAGCGTGCGGCCGGGCCGCGACTGCCTGGCTGATCGGACGCCCGACTGATCGGGCGAGACGCGTAACCGCGTTGCCCAGGGCTCGTCCGAGCCGTGGCACCGGCTACCGAGGGCGGACCCCCGCCGGAGCGATGCTCCTGGCATGGGGTCCGCCCTCGTCTGTCCTGCGGATCCGGCGTTCGTCCTGGTCAACCGCTTTCAACCAGATCTTGCGGGATGGCCGGGTGATGCCCGATCAGGTGTCAATGCGGGGTTGTTTCGGATTCATCCCTCTCGCGAGGAACATTCTCATACGGTGGTCATCAGAGGCTGCAACCCATTTGTAGCTGCTCGCGCCTATTCGCTCGGTGCGGGCCAGTCTGGTAGCAGGAAAGGGCGGAAGGCTCTGATGTCTGATGACGTGACCACTTCCTACGGTGGGCCGCCCCCGGCACCACCACCGGCGGCACCGCCGGGACTTCGACGACGAAAACTATGGCTGACAGCGGGTGTGGCCGGCCTGACCGGCGTCGTCGGTCTGGCCGCGCTGGGCGGGGTGGCCGCCCGGGACGACCGGTCCGGCACGTCGGGTCGGACGGACGCGCAGTCGAACGCCCGGCAGAACGTCAGCGACGCCGGGAAGGCAGACGCGGCCGAGAGCGGCGGCGAGCAGGAGGCGGCCGGTGACCACGCCGGCCGCAAGGGCGCTGGCCGCAAGGACGCCGCCGGCGACAAGGACCGGGCCCACGAGGTGCCCTGCGACACCGACAAGCTGATCCAGGCGATCGTGCACGCCAACCAGAACCACGGTGGCGTGCTCACCCTGGCCCGGCACTGCACGTACGAACTGACCCGCAGCGACGACGGCAACGGGCTTCCGGTGATCACCAAGCCGATCACGTTGACGGGTGACGACAGCAAGATCGTCCGGGCCGCCAACGTCGAGCGGTTCCGCATCCTCAACGTCGGTCGAGGGGGTCACCTGACGCTGAAGGGTGTCACGGTCAAGGGCGGGCAGACCGCTCCGGGCATCACGCCCCCGGCGCCGCTCGCGGGACTCGAACTCGGCACCGGGAAAGCCGCCGGGACCGCCCCGAGGGCCGGAGCCAAGGCCAAGGCAGCCGGAGCGAAGCCCACGGCCGACGGGGCCAAGACAGCCGGGGCCACTGCGGCCGGAGCAAAGGCAGCCGGGGCCAAGGCGGCACCGGCGACCAAGGCCGGGACCGGGATCGTCGGAGCGGACGTCGCTCCGCCGAGCATCGCCGCCGACGGCGTCGACGGGGGTGGAATCCTGGTGCAGCGGGGCGGCACCGCCGACCTGGAGCACGTCCGGATCGTGCAGAACCAGGCGACCCGTAACGGAGGTGGCGTCGCCAACTACGGCACCACCACGATCCGCAGCAGCACCGTCGAACAGAACAGTGCCGGCAGCTTCGGCGGCGGTGTGTTCAACGCGGGCACGCTACGGGTCGAGGAGTCGAAGATCGTCTACAACACCTCGGGCGCCGGGGGCGGCGGCATCGCCAGCGGCTCCACACCCAACGGCTTCGCCGGCACGGGTGGCACGGTCTGGATCTGGAAGAGCACGATCAGCCACAACCGGACCGGGGTACTCGGCGGCGGCGTCTTCGTCAACGGCGGTGACACGACCGCCGTCCAGAGCCAGCTCACCGACAACACCAGCAGCCTCGACGGCGGCGGTCTGGTCGCCCTCGGCGACAGCCGGGTGAGCCTGGAGCACCTGCTGGTCGTCCGGAACTACGCGAGCGACGACGCCGGCGGCCTCGGGATCGCCGAAGACTCCATCGCCGTCGTCGACCACAGCGTCGTCAAGGAGAACGTGGCCGCCAACGGCGCAGCCGGCGGGCTGTTCAACGACGGTGCCTCGGTGACCCTGCGCGACTCCGAACTGTGGGGCAACCAGGCGTCGGGTACGGCTGGCTTCGCGGGGGGCATCGCCAATCAGGACGGCGTGACCACGCTCATCCGGACCAGGGTCGCCGACAACGTGGCCACCAACCAACCCGGCGGCATCTACACCGACAACAACCGGGTGGAGATCGACCGGAAGTCCGCGGTCACCGGCAACCGACCGACCAACTGCCTCGGCAGCCCGGTCATCCCCGAACGCTGCTTCGGCTGAGCCATCGCCGAGGCGAGTGACGAGCAACCAGGACAGCACCACCACATAGCGGGGCTCCTCCGTGCCGCTCGGCGCCACGGAGGAGCCCCACCTTCGTCCCGATTCCGTGCCATCCAGGGCCGTCCGCGCAGGTCAGAGCAGGTCCGGGGGGAAGCCGCCCGACCGTGCCGATCAGCACGGACCTGGCCTCGCTGGTCATCCGCGTACCCAATGTGGGGTTATTTCGGATAAGGCCTTGAGGCGAGGAACATTCTCATACGGTGGTTCTGGGAGCTACAACCGATTTGTAGCAGGGGACGCTCGCCTGTGCGTGACGACCCTGTCTGGTACGACGAGAGGGCAGAGAGCTCCGATGTCCAACTATGTAGCTAAGAACAACGCCAGTGAGCCGGAGGCGACGCCCAAGCGGCGTCGCAAGCTCTGGCTCGCCAGTGGCGTCGCCGGGCTCACCGGCGTGGTCAGCATCGCCGCCGTCGGGGTCGCCACTGGCGCCGGCGCGGTTGGTACCGATGGTCTGCGCTGGTCCACCGCCCAGCAGGTCAGCAGGGACGGGGATCAGCCTGCCGCGACACCGGCAGCACCTGCGGGCAAGAAGGGCGCGCCCGGACAGGCCGACCGCGGCGACGAACGCAACGGGGAGCACCGCGGTGACGAACGCAACGGGGACAACCGCGGCGCCGACCGGCGGATGCCCGTCCCTCCGCCGGAGGGCAAGGATGTGCCCTGCGACAGCGACAAGCTGATCCAGGCACTGATCTTCGCCAACGAGAACCACGGCGGCGTGCTGAACCTGGCCAAGGGGTGCACCTACAAGCTGACCCGGTCCGGCGTCGGCGACGACCGCACCGGCTCGAACGGGCTTCCGGTCATCACCGAGGATGTCGTGCTCAAGGGACACGACACCACAATCACCCGGGACGCCACCGCGGCGGAGTTCCGGATCCTCAACGTGGGTCGCGGCGGAAACCTGACCGTCAAGGGCCTGACCATCAAGAACGGCCAGACCCGGGCACTGCCGATCAACAACGAAACGCCGGAGGCGGTCTGGTCGCGGTTCTCCAACTCGGTCGAGGCGACCAAGGCCGCCGAGGCCAAGAAGGAGTACCTGCCGCTGCTCCAGGCCACGCCGAAGGGCATCGCGCTCAAGGCCAAGGCCGACAGCGCCCCGTCGACGCTTGTCGACCCGTTGTCGAACGACGGTGGCGGCGTACTCGTCCAGCCCGGCGGCAGCGCCTCGTTCGAGGAGACGCACATCGTCGCCAACCAGGCCGGCGGTGTCGGGGGTGGCCTGGCCAACTTCGGTAAGGCCAGCCTGCACCACACCACGGTCGCCGACAACACCGCTTTCCTCTACGGCGGCGGCATCTTCAACGCCGGCGTCCTGCGGGTGGGCGAGTCGAGGGTGCTCAACAACGACGCCATCATCGGCGGGGGTGGCGTGGCCAACGGCGCCGCGTTCATCTTCCGGCGGGACATCGACGGTGGCACCGCCCTGATCGAGAAGGCCGAGATCACCGGCAACGAGGCTCTCGGCTTCGGTGGCGGCCTGCTGGACATCCAGGGCAACACCACGGTGAAGTACACGAAGATCACCGGCAACACCGCTGTCCTGGCCGGCGCCGGGGTCACCGCCGCGGGCGACGACAGCACCGTCGAGCTGGCGCACGCCGAGGTCGCCAAGAACACCACGGCCGGCGTCGGCGGCGGTCTGGCGCTCGGCTTCCGGGCGATCGCCAACGTCACGGAAAGCAAGATCGTCGAGAACAAGGCCGGCTTCTTCGGCGGTGGCGTGTTCAACGGCACCGGTGAGGCGACCTTCCGGCACAGCGAGATCAGCGGCAACCGGGCAGTCGGCCCGCTGGGCGTCGGCGGCGGCATCTTCACCGTCGCCGGTGTGATCGACCTGGAGAAGACGAAGGTAGCGCACAACTTCGCCACTCTCACCGCTGGCGGCGTCTTCAGCTTCCTCGGTGAGGTGAACGTGGACGACAAGTCGGCCATCACGGCCAACAAGCCGACCAACTGCGCCGGCACCTTCACCCCGATCCCGAACTGCTTCGGCTGATCAACCGGGTGACCGGCTCCGCCGGACCGAGGTGAGGGACTTCGGCCCCGCCGGGACGATCCAGAAGGATCGGACCGGCGGGGCCGGAGCGTGTCGCGCGTCGTGTCTCCGGGTGCACTACCGCTGGACGAACACCGCCACGCTGCGTCCCGGCACGGTGAACGTGCCACTGGAGCGGTCGAAGGCCGCGGTACGCAACACCGGGTCGGCCGAGGAGCGCAGCACCGGGTGCAGCGTCACGTCCGCCCCACGCAACCCGGTCACCCGCTGCGTGGCACTCTCCGGAGTGGCGTTGAAGACCACAGTCACCGACTTCCACGCCCCGCCGAGCCCCCGGGCGTCGAGGGTCATGGTGAGCACACCCGGGGTCTCGTCCGCACCCGACAGCGGGAAGGCGACCCGCCGCTGCACCTCCTTCGCGGTGGGCAGGCCGAAGACCGGCGACGAGGCCCGGATCCGCAGCAGCTCGGCGTAGCGGGCGTCGGTCAGCTCGACCGCCGCGCAGTCCGGCACCAGCAACGGATCGGCCAGCAGCGGCTTCGCGTACGGCCACTTGTCCCGGTTGTCCTCGGCCGGCGGCAGCCCGATGCCGAAGCCGTTGCCGTCGGCGCAGTTCCACCGGATCTGGTTGAACCAGTCCCCCGAGTTGTACGAGTTGCGGTCCAGCGACTTCGACCGCAGCCGCTCGGTGCCGGTGGTGACGAAGCCGGTGCCCTGACCCATGACCACGGTGCTCAGCGCCAGCACCTGCATCCGGGCCCGGTCCGTGGCCGAGGTGTCCTGCGGCAGCTTGTACGCAAGCGCGTCGTACAGGATCTCGTTGTCGTGCGCGTCGACGTAGGTGACCGCCTCCCCGGGTGCGTCGGTGTAGCCGGCCGGCGAGCCGTTGTAGTCCACGTCGGTCCCGGTGACCTGCCGGCCCGCCGAGTCGACGAACCGGTAGCCGCGCAGGTTGCCGGTCAGCCCCACCTTCACCAGGTCGTGCTGGAGCAGCAGCCGGGCCCGCTGCTCGGCGGTCGAGCCGTTGACCGGGTCGCCGTTGGGGTCGGTGAACAGCCCGGAGGCGAAGCCCTGCCGGCGTGGGTTGTCGTCGAACGGGCCGCCGCCGCGTACCGCGTCGCGCAGCCGGTCGTTGAACGTGCCGATGCCGGTACCGGCCATGTTGGCCTGGGTGGCCTGCACGAATCGGGCGTCGTCGGCCACCTCGCCGAAGTTCCATCCCTCGCCGTAGAGCAGGATGTTCCTTCCGTCCACCCCGTCCCGGGCCACCGTCAGCTTGTCCAGTGCGGCGCGTACGGCCAGGATGTTCGCCTTCGGGTGGTGCCCCATCAGGTCGAAGCGGAACCCGTCGACCTTGTACGCCTTCGCCCAGGTGACAAGCGAGTCCACCACCAGCTTGCCCATCATGGCGTGCTCGGGTGCGGTGTTGGCGCAGCAGGTGGAGGTGGCCACCGTGCCGTCGTCGAGCAGCCGGTGGTAGTAGCCGGGCACGATCTGGTCCAGCACCGACTTCGGGTCGGTGCCGGCGGCCGAGGTGTGGTTGTAGACCACGTCCATGACCACCCGCAGACCCGCGTCGTTGACCCCGGCCACCAACTGCCGGAACTCGGTGGTGCGCCCGGCGCCCTGCGGGTCGACCGCGTACCCGCCCTCGGGGACGGTGTAGTGCAGCGGGTCGTACCCCCAGTTGTAGCCGTCGGTCTCCTGCACCGCGGCGACGCACTCCTGCTGGCGCTCCGAGTCCGGCGGCAGGGCGGCCAGGTCGCAGTCCGGCTGTCGCTGGTCGGCCCGGCGCTCGGGAATGGTGGCGAAGTCGAACGCCGGCAGCAGGTGCAGGTGGGTCACCCCGGCGTCGCTTATCGCCCTCAGGTGCCGCATGCCGGCGGTGGCCGGGTCGGTGAAGGCGAGGAAGGTGCCCCGCCGCTGCGGCGGCACGGTGTCGTCGGCGATGGAGAAGTCCCGCACCGACAGCTCGGAGATCTGCACCTTGGCCGAGGGCACCGCGGCCGGTTTGCGTAGCCGCGCCCAACCCGCCGGGGCGAGCTTCGGGTCGGTCAGGTCGACGATCTGGCTGTGCGTGGAGTCCGCCGCCAGCGCCACCGAGTACGGGTCGGTGACCGAGGCGGTGACCATCTGCTGCGTGGCCGGCTGCCACGCCTGCACCCGGTAGCGGTAGTACTTGCCGCTCCAGGACCGCTGCCCGCGTACCGACCAGACGCCGGTACCGTCGTCGCGGCGCATCGCCACCGGCCGCGCGGTGGCCGTCGGCGAGTCGGACAGCTCCAGCGACACCGTCCGGGCCGTGGGTGCCCAGACCGACAGGGTCGGTACGCCACCGGTGAACGTGGCGCCGAGTCGGGCGGCGGTGGCCGACGCGTACACGTCGTCGAGCACGCCGGGGACCTGCACACCGGTGGCACCGAGCAGGGTGCCGTCGGCGGCCCGCTCGGTCACCAGCAGCTGCCCGCGCAGCGCCGCCGGCACCTTGGCCAGGTCCCGCCGGTCGAGGGTGAGGGCCCGGTGGTCCCACAGGTGCGGGAAGGCCGCGCGCTGGGCCTCGGTGAGCCCGTTGCGCTGCGCGGTCAACGGCAGCGAGGTGTACGTCCCGACCAGCTCGCCGTCCACCACCCTCACCCCGCCGGTCGGCGCGGTCACCAGGGCGTACGCCCGACCGTCGGTGGGGCCGGTGCGCCAGGCGACGGTGGACCGGTCGATCCAGTGCGCCCGCTGCTTGCCGATGTCGGTGTCCCTGCTGCTGCCGGTGGCCGTCACCGGCAGCAGCCGGCCCGGTGTCGCGGCGAGCAACCAGACCTCCCGGCCGGCGTCGGCGAAGTCGAGCCGCTGATCCTGCGGCAGGTCCTTCTCGTCGCCACGATGGACGATGTAGCTGAGCCCGGTGGCCCCCTCGGCCAGCGGCACCCGGAACTCCGCGCCGAAGGAGTCGATCCGGGTCGGCGGCATCGGCTTCGCCCAGTCGGTGGGGGTGGCCGCGCCGTCCCACAGGTGCAGGCCCCAGCCGTCGTAGTCGCCGTCGGGACGGTGGTAGTGGATGACCGCCACACCCTCCTCGACCGGCGGGGCGGGTTCGCCCGCGGCCTCCTCCCGGGTCTGGTACGTCGCCGGGTCGCCCTGCTTGACCCAGACCTCGCCGGTCCGCGTCACGTCGACGGTCCGGTCGTTGTCGACGTCCTTGTTGCCGTCGGCGTCGACCACCAGGAAACCGACGGTCTTCGCGCCCGGCTTGAGCTTCACCCAGGCGAACCGTCCGTACGCGTCGGTGCCCGCGAACGGCTGTCCCTGCGGCCACTCGGTGGCGTACTCCGGGTCGATGTCACCCCAGGCGTACAGCCCCCAGTCGTCGTAGTCGCCGTCGGGGCGCTGGTGGTGGACCACCAGCCAGTCCCGGGACGAGCCAGGCAGATCCGGGGTGCCGACGGTGGTGGTGGAGCGGGCGGCGGCGGTGCGGCCCCGACCGTCACGGACCACCGCCTTGTACTCGATCCTGGTGCCGGCGGCCAGACCGGTCAGGTCGTGGTGCACGGTGTAGGGCGCACGCTGGGCGGAGCCGAGCAGCGTCCACTTGCCACCGGCCACCCGGGCGGCCATCGCGACACGCGCCAGCGGGTCGCCGGTGACCTGGGCGGTCACCTCGGCGCGGGTGGCCGGCGACCCCTCGGGGGCCGTGATGGTGATGCCCGGTTTGGCGTCGAGCAGCGCGACCGGCTTGCCGGCCCGGTGCACCACCGCCGACAGGGGCGGGACGGTCAGGGTCAGCTTGCCGTCGCCGGTGGCGACCGGCCGGCCGGTGCTGCCGTGAAGACCGGTGAAGGTGGCGCCGGCCGACCAGGTGTCCACCGTGACGGTCTGCGCGCTCGTGGCGTTGTTGACCGCGACCAGATACTCGGTGCGGTTGTCCGGGTCGAAGCGGGAGAAGGCGAAGACGCCGGGTCCGTCGGCCGCGTACCGGGTGACCTGCACGCCGTCCCGCAGGGCCGGGTGTGCCTGGCGCAACCGGCCCAGGTCGGCGATGGTCCGGTAGAGCGGGTGCGTCGGGTCGAACTGGTCGACCGCGTGGGTGCGGTCGGTGCCGAGCAGGTCGTCGTCGAGGTAGTCCGGGGTGCGCGAGGCGAACATCGGTTGCCGGGCGTCCTTGTCTCCGCCGGCACCGGTGAAGCCCTGCTCGTCGCCGGAGTAGATCACCGGCTGACCCCGGGTGAGGAACATCAGCTCGTGGGCGAGCTGGTCGCGACGGAGGTGGCTGGCCGGATCGGTGGGACCATTGGCGATGAACGACCCGATCCGGCCCATGTCGTGGTTGCCGAGGAAGGTGGTGAGTCGCCCGGCGTGGGTGTCCCGGGCGGCGTAGAGGTCGTCGCGGGCGTAGAGGTCGGCCAGCGTCCTGGCCGATCCGTCGTTCGCGGTGTAGCCGCGCGCGGCCTCCTGGAAGCCGAAGTCCAAGGTGGCGGGCAGCCCGCCCTGCCGCACGTAGCTGGAGGCGATCTCCGGGTCCGCGCTGTACACCTCGCCGAACATGAAGAAGTCCCGCTTGCCGGCGCGGGCCGCCGCCTGCTGCACCCCCTGGCTGAACTGCGGCCAGAAGTCCATGTTGACGTGCTTGACCGTGTCCAGCCGGAAGCCGTCGACACCGGTGGCCCGCACCCAGTCAGCGTAGATCTTCGTCATGCCACGGACCACCTCGGGCCGCTCGGTCCACAGGTCGTCGAGGCCGAAGAAGTCGCCGTACTCGCTGTTCTCCCCGGCGAAGGTGGAGTCACCGCGGTTGTGGTACATGGTGGGATCGTTCAACCACGCCGGAACCTTGACCTTCGCGTCGGCCCGGGTCTCGAAGGCCGGGGTGTACGGGAAGGAGTCGCCGTCGACCTTCGGGAAGGCCCGGCTGCCGTCGGCGTAGTTGCGGTCCTCGAACGCTCGGCCCTGTGTGTCGCGGTAGGGTGCGGTCGCCTTGTCGACGTAGGTGTACGTGTCCTCTTCGTAGGCGATGACGTCGGCGGTGTGGTTGACGATGACGTCGAGGTAGACCTTGATACCGCGCCGGTGGGCGAGCTGGACCAGCTTCCTCAGGTCGGCGGGGCTACCGAAGTGCGGGTCGACCTGGGTGAAGTCGGTGATCCAGTAGCCGTGGTAGCCCGCCGACACGTCGTCGCCCTCGCCCTGCACCGGCCGGTTCTTGAAGACCGGGGCGAGCCAGATGGCGGTGGTGCCCAGCCCTTCGATGTAGTCGAGTCGCTCGGTGAGTCCCTTGAGGTCGCCGCCCTGGTAGAACCCCTTGTCCGTGGGGTCGTACCCGGTGCGCAGCCGGTCGCCGGCCAGGCCGCCCCGGTCGTTGCGCGGGTCGCCGTTGGCGAACCGGTCCGGCAGTACGAAGTAGAACTGCTCGGCCTTTGCCTGATTACGGCCGGCCGCGAGCAGGGCCGTGGCGGAGGGTTCCCGGTGCCAGGTGACGGCGCCGGTGGCGCTCGGTGCCCCGATGCCGGCGGACCGATCGATCGCGGCGGCGGGGGTCACCGCGACGGGCGTGCCGACCAGGGTGACGGTGAGCAGGAAGACGAGGGCGAGCAGGATTTTTCGCGGTGTCGGCGGGGGTTTCATCGACGGCCTTCCTCTGGTCGCTGATTGGCCCGCACGCTAGCCCTTGCCGAAAGATTCTGCAATACCTTGCAAACAGACCCGCAACAAAGCAGACACTTGCGCAAGAAGGGAAAGTCACCCGTGCCCGTGGGCTAACGACGACTGCGGCAGGTGCGTCCGGAGACGCTGCAGCTCGCGGGACGGAAATCGGCCGACTCGATGTGGAAGCGCAGGTCCACCGACGACCAGGCGTCCAGGTCCGGCCCGCTGCGGTAGGTCAGCGTCCCGCCGGTACCGCTGAACGTCCCCTGCGGCACGCCCTCCAGCCAGGCCGTCACCACCCGCCCGCCCGGGTAGTCCACCCGCGCCACCCAGTCCAGGTCACGGGAGGAGATGTTGCGGATCGACACCTCGGCGATGAAGCCGCCATGAAACGTGTGCAAGACCCGGTAGCGGGCGTCGATCGGTGCGGGCTGCGGTGCCGGTGGCACCGTCGTACGGGACGGTGCCACCGATGGCGGTGCCGACGTCGTACGGGAGGCGCTGGGAGTCGGGCTCGGTGGGTCGGTCCGGCGCGGGGACAGCCCCGGCACCGCGACCGACGGTGGTGTCGACACCTCCCGACCTGCCGAGGAGGCCCGCTCGGGTATCGGCGCGGCGGCGACCGGCGGCTGTCCCGGCGGCACCGGCTGGAAGTCCGGCCCGGGACCCCGGTACGCGCCGACCGCGACGACGAGCAGCACCACCATGATGACGACCCCGATCGACACCAGGATCCACGGCGAGGAAGCCACGGCGGCGGAGCCGTGCGGCGGAAACTGACGGGGAGCACGACGCGTACCGGACATGTCTCTCCTCAGCGGGCAGCCCGGCAAGCGTAACGATCTTCAGCCGCGCCGGAAAGTGCCCGACGAATCATGAACTGTCCTAACCCATCCCGCAGCCGGCTCCGTTCACCGTGCACTGTGTCGGGTACTCCCCGCCCCCGGTACGGGTGAACCGCAGTTGCACCGACTGCTGCGCGCCGGCGGCGAGCTGACCGGTGCCGCTGAGCAGATACCAGCCGCTGCCCCTGATGGTCACCGACACCCCCGGACCGCTGGAGGCGCGGACGCCGGTGACGCCGCCGACGAAACGCAACTCCACCTGCCAGTCATCCGACCGGCTGGTGCCGTTGCGGACCACCAGTTGCGCCTCGAAGTGGTCCGCGTCGCTGTCCTGCACCCGGTAGCTGGCGGTGACCGTCCCACCCTCGTCGGCCGGCACCGCCGACACCGACGCACTCGGCGACCGGCTGGCGTCCGGCCCGGCGGCCGATCCGGTACGCGACGGGTCGGTCGGCGGCTGCGGCGACCCGGACCGGGTGGGTGAGCCGGTCGGGCTCACCGAGGCCGTCGAGGTGGCCGAGGCGGACGGACCGGTCGAGGCGGTCGATGGTGCCGTGGGCGTCGAGTCGCCGCGCTGCCCGACGGCTGTCGGCAGACCCATCGGCGGGCCCGGTGACCAGGCCGACGGACTTTCGGGGCCACGGAACGACAGCAGCGCCACCACCAGCAGCACCGCCAGGACCGCGACGCCGACCAGCACCACCACCCAGGGCGCGGAGGCGATCATTCTGGACAGGGCGTGCCCACCGGGTGCGTCACCAGCGCCGGCAGGCTCGCCCGGCCGGTCACCGGTGGCATCGTCGTGCCGGTCACCGGTGCCGGCACGGTTGTCGTCGCCGTACCCGTCACCGGTGGCATCGTCGTTGGCGTCATCACCGGACGGCCGCACTGACATTGAGGTCCCCACTCGTCGTCGCCGACGGGCAGCCTAGTCACGCCGACGCGGGGCGCGAAACGGGCAGGTGCCGAAGCCGTCCGACCCGCCCGACGTACCGGACGCATCGACGTCGGGTACCTGGCCGGTCGGCGGCCACGGTCGTCCCGGCGGCTCAGCCCGTCCGCACGACGGTGCAGATGGCCAGCCCCTGCTCGGTGCTGCGCAGCAGGTAGCGGTACCGTTCGCCGGGCACCTGCCGACCCTGACTGTCCAGGAACTCCCACCGCACCGCGACCTCCACGAGCAGCGCGGAGATCTGCTGTACCTGCTCGATGTCGGCGTGCGCCGCGACCAGTTCGCGCTCGGTGTAGTCCGGCGCGGCACCCACGAACGACAGCGCGACGGCGGCCGGTGAGTTGAACGAGAAGCTGTAGGTGTCGGCCACCACCAGCCCGGGCAGGGCGTAACAGCCGGCGATCGCCGGCACGTCACCGACGGTCAACGCCACCCCGTACCGGTCGAAGAAGTCGGTCAGCAGGTCGAGATCGGTGGAAGCAGTCACGCCGCAAGCAATTGCCGCAGCGCGGCTCGCCGAAACCTCAACGCGGCGGGATCCGCACCTCGATCTCGCTGCCCAGCCGGGCACCACCGTGCAGGCCCAGGTCGTCCCCGCTCCAGAACCGGCCCGGGTCGTACCAGCTTGGTCGTCGACCGACCGGCAGCAGACCCATCGCCTCGTAGGTGACCGCGACGACCTCGGCGCAGTACGCGGTCTCCAGGGCCAGGTCCCGCGCCGCCGGGCCGCGCCGCCGCGCCGCCGGCAGCGGCAACCGCGGTGACGGCACCCGGCCGCGCAACCACCGCCAGGCCAACTGGGCGGTGGACGGAAACGGTGTGCCGTCCAGCCGGGCGATGGTCCGCAGCACCGACCGCTCCATCTCCGCGTCCGCCGGCGGCTCGAGCTGGCGCAGCCAGCCACGCTGGCCGTACCGGTTGCCCCAGACGCAGACCGCGTCGCGCAGGTCGTGCAGCTGCACACCACGTTGGTGGGTGCCGGTCCACAGGTCCGGCAACGACCGGCCCAGCTCGGCGTGCCACATCAGTGGCGGCATGTCGTCCAGCACCACCGCCATGCCGACGTGGTTGACCGGACTGTTGGTGGTCAACTGGATGGCCCGGTCGGGCACGCTGCGGCCACGGAAGACCCACAGATCGCCGGTACGGGTCAGCTCCACCGCCTCGTCCAGGCTGATGCTCATAGGGGACTACCCTAAGCGGATGCGGCGACGGATGCGGTGGTGGAAGGTCCTCGGGTTGGCCGGTCTGGCCGGTGTCGCGGCCTCCGGCGTGGTGATCGCCCGAGCGGAACGACGGCGGCGCGCGTACACCCCGGAGGAGATCCGGGCCCGGCTGCGCGACCGGCACGCGGAGGCCAGCTCGATCGCCCCGGCCGAGGCGGACGGCTGAGGCGTCCCTCAGTCCACGTCGACGTGGTTGCGGTCCCAGCGGCCGCCGACCGGTTGGTGGTCCAGCCGCAGCGCTCCCTCGGTGTTGCCGGCGAGGTCGTTGTCCTCGACCCGGCAGGAGACACACGCGCCCTGATCGCTGATCCAGATGCCGTAACTCTGCGTCGGGTCGTCGCGGTTGTCCCAGATCCGGTTGCCGCGCACCGTCGCGGACTCGAAATGGGCGTTCACCGTGATTCCGGCCCGTACCGGTGCCGCCGCCGGCAGCTCGTAGCGCGCACCGGGTGGCGGCACGTCCTCGTTCCAGGCGATCGCCGCGTCCGGTCGCAGGTCGGCCAGTTCCAGCTCCATCTCGGTGTTGCCGACCACAAGGGCCAGTCGGGACCCCACCCGGAGCAGCTTGCCGCGGTGCCCGTCGACCGACCACGCCGCCGCCCGGTCGGACACGGCACGCCGGCCGTACCGCACCGACTCCCCGGAGCCGGTGGCCGCCGGGGCGCACTGCCGCCCGTTGCTCCGGATCCGGTTGTTCGTCACCGTCGCGTCGACCATCGGCCGGTCCACCCGGATCCCGTCCAGACCGTTGTCCCAGAACTCGTTGTTGTCGATCACCACGTCCGACGCCGGGCCCTCGTAGCCGTTGCCCAGGCTGTGCTGGTGGTACCCGTACCAGCCGTTGCCGCTGATCCGATTGCCCCTGATCGTGTACGCCCCCGGGGTGTTGCCCATGCTGATCCCGTCGCGGACATTGCGGTCGATCACGCAGTCGGTGAGGATGCCACCCCGACCGGCGATGCCGGCCGTGCCGTTGGCGGACACGTCGAACCCGGCCTCCAGGTTCCCGGTGATCGTGCAGGCCGAGACGATCAGGCCGTCGGCGCCCCAGTCCGAGATGCCGAACCGGTTGGCCTGGCTGTGGCAGCCGATGATGCGGTAGCCGCGCGGCGGCGTCCAGTACGGCTTCTGCAGTTCGAGGAAGATCCCGTTGGTGCCGTTGCCCAGGGTGGTGCAGTTGCTGATGGTGCAACGCTCCACCGCACCCCAGCCGCCGATGCCGATGCCGATGCCCGCGCCGCCCATCTCCTCACCGGTGTCCAGCCGTCCGCACCCGACCACCACCACGCCGTCGATCAGGCTGTCCTGGAGGAAGTCGCAACCGAGTCCGGTGGCGCCGGTGTGGTGGATGTAGAGATTGCGGAAGACGCCCCGCACCACGTACTGCAGGCCGAGCCCCTTGGCCAGATAGCTGTACTCGGCCATGGCCACGCCGGAGCCGTCGATCTCGAAATCGGCGAAGGTGCAGTCGGCGATGTGCCGGTCCCGGTCGGCGCCATGCTGCACCGTGGTCCAGAAGGCCAGCGGTGTCGGGTCGGCACGGTTGCCTTCGTTGCTCAGCACGAACCGGGTCGCTCCCGGCCCGGCGCCGATCAGCGACACCCCGCTGCGCCACACCGTGCCCGCGTCCCGGATCGAGTAGATCCCGGGCGGGCAGTAGATGACCCGCGCCCGGCTGTCGGCGGCGTATCCCTCACCCAGGCGGTCGACCAGAGCAGACAGCGCCGGCTGGTCGTTGGTGACCCCGTCGCCCCGAAGTCCGAAATCAAGCGCGTCGCACCACAGCGGCGCACCGGCGACCGGTGACAGGCGCTCGCGGATGGCGGTGGACCGGTCCTGCTGCCGCACGGACCTCTCCCCTCGGTCGTGACCTGCTGCCCCGGCCGCCGCTTTCCCCTTCCCCCGCTTGAAAAACGCCCCACCACCCCCGCCATGCCCACCGCGAGCCTCGGCTCGCGCAGGCAGGGCCCACCGATGTGGCGACCACCGACTACATGTCCGTTATGTCATGCTTTGCGGTGACCCGGCTCACGCCCCCGGCGGAATCGTGGGCCCGGTCCGGTGGTTGTACATGGCGTAACCACGAGCGCCTCCGAGCGCCGCCCCCGGCCCGGGTCGGAATGACCCCCCGCCACCGGGCGTTACACCCCCCGGAACCAGGTCAGCCACCTCCCCCGGCGAGGCCCCCGGAATCACCCCCGGCCCACCCGGCGTTACACCACGTCCCGGGCACCGACCCGCCGGACAGCGCGTAGCAACGATCATCCCCTTTCCGCACGGCCCACCCGCACCCCCCACGCGGGTACCGCCGCGCGCACCCCCGACCGAAAGGTGCAGATCATCATGGCTACCACCATCCTGCGCAAGACCGCCCTGACCATCGCCGCAGCCGCCGCCACCGCCGGTGGCATCGCCGGCCCCGCCGTCGCCGCCCACGCCGCACCGGCCACCAAGCCCGCCGCCGTGCAGGCCGACCGCAAGCCCGGCGGCGAACGCGAACTCGGCGTCCGCTACGAAGCCCAGCCCAACTTCTACTACTGCGGCCCCGCCGCCGCCCGCAACGCCCTGAGCGTGCAGGGCAAGAACATCGACGTCGACACCATGGCCAAGGAAATGCGCACCACCGAGGCCGGCACCAACTCCATCAACGACATCACCCCGGTACTCAACAAGGAGACCGGCAAGGACGTCTACCGCTCGGTCGAGATCGCCAGCCCCAAGGCCGACGACAAGCAGACCGACAAGCTGCGCGACGACATCGTCGCCACCGTCGACAACGGCCACGCCGTGGTCGCCAACATCGCCGGCACCGCCACCGACACCGACGGCACCACCCACAGCTTCGAAGGCGGCCACTACATCAGCATCGTCGGCTACCGCGACGGCGGCGACACCGTCACCATCGCCGACTCCGCCGACCCCACCCAGGCCTCCTACCGGATGAACATCGACGCACTGGCCGACTGGATCGCCACCCGCGGCTACAGCGCCACCTCCTGACAACCCCAACACCACGAAGGGCCGACCCCACCCGGGGCCGGCCCTTCGTCGTCTCTCCCGAGCCACCTCCGGACGACGCCGGGGATGCGACAACATCGGGGATAGTGCCGTGTCACGCCACGGTGAACCAGCAACATCCCCGATGTTGTCGCCTCCGGTTGGAGCCTCCGGTTGGGCCGGGCGCCAGCACGGGATCCAGCGTCACGCCGCTTCCCAGTACACCTCCACCCGCCAACCGTCCGGGTCCAGGCACTTGAACGAGACCAGGTCCGATTCGTCGTCCCGTTCCACGATCGGCACGCCGTCGCGTGCCAACCGGGTACGCAGGTCGTCGACCGCCGCCGGGTCGACCATGGCGAATCCGATGTGCAGGAAGGTGGACGACGGGGGCACCTCCGCCGCCGGGTGCAGCGCCAGGTCGAACCCGTCCGCGTTGCGTACGATCACCGTGCCGTCCGGGTACGACCGCGCGGTGGCAGGGTCGAACTCGAAGTACGTCGTGTAGAAGCGCAAGCTGCGTTCGTGGTCACGCACAGGCAGCCCGAGATGACGAAGGCGCACGCCGACCAGCGTTCGGCACCTCCGCCCGCGATGTCAACCGGTTACGGAGTGTTCGAGATCGGGCCGCAGCAGGCACCTCCCGTCCACCCAGTGACACCGGGTTGCACGAATAGCAAGACGGACGTACGGTTTTGTTGACGGCAGGAATCGGCGGTAAGTGTTGCCTAAGCACGGCGGCGCTCCGACCGGTGCGAAAGACTGCTCAGGACTACTCACGGTCGCTGGTGTGAAGGAGTACGACGTGGCGAGCCTCGACACCTTCGGTGCGAAGACCCAGCTACGCGTCGGAGACGCGAGCTACGAGATTTTCAAGATCAGCAAGGTGGAGGGCCAGGAACGGCTCCCCTACAGCCTGAAGATCCTGCTGGAGAACCTGCTGCGGACCGAGGACGGCGCGAACATCACCGCCGAGCACATCCGCCAGCTCGGTGCGTGGGACCCGACCGCGGACCCGAACGTCGAGATCCAGTTCACCCCGGCCCGGGTGCTGATGCAGGACTTCACCGGCGTACCGTGCGTGGTCGACCTGGCCACCATGCGTGAGGCCGTCCGCGAGCTGGGTGGTGACCCGACCAAGGTGAACCCGCTCGCCCCCGCCGAGCTGGTCATCGACCACTCGGTCATCGCCGACCTGTTCGGCCGCGAGGACGCCTTCGAGCGCAACGTCGAGCTGGAGTACGCGCGCAACAAGGAGCGCTACCAGTTCCTGCGCTGGGGCCAGAGCGCGTTCAACGAGTTCAAGGTGGTCCCGCCGGGCACCGGCATCGTGCACCAGGTCAACATCGAGTACCTGGCCCGCACGGTGATGGAGCGCGGCGGCCAGGCGTACCCGGACACGGTCGTCGGCACCGACTCGCACACCACCATGGTCAACGGCCTGGGCGTGCTGGGCTGGGGCGTCGGCGGCATCGAGGCCGAGGCCGCCATGCTCGGCCAGCCGGTGAGCATGCTGATCCCGCGGGTCGTCGGCTTCAAGCTCTCCGGCGAGATGCCGGCCGGCACCACCGCCACCGACCTGGTGCTGACCATCACCGAGATGCTGCGCAAGCACGGCGTGGTCGGCAAGTTCGTCGAGTTCTACGGCCCCGGCGTGAGCGCGGTGCCGCTGGCCAACCGGGCCACCATCGGCAACATGTCCCCGGAGTACGGCTCCACCGTCGCGATCTTCCCGATCGACGCCGAGACCGTCCGCTACCTGGAGCTGACCGGCCGTGACCCGCAGCAGGTCGCCCTGGTCGAGGCGTACGCCAAGGAGCAGGGCCTGTGGCACGACCCGGACCACGAGCCGGTCTACTCCGAGCAGCTGGAACTCGACCTGGGCACGATCGAGCCCTCGCTCGCCGGACCGAAGCGCCCGCAGGACCGGGTGCCGCTCGGCAACGCCAAGACCCTGTTCCGCTCGGCGCTCACCGACTACGTGTCCGCCGACGAGACCGGCGGCGACCCGGGCCGCAAGCCGGGCGTCCCGCAGCAGGAGCAGCCGTACGGCTTGACCGGCCACGCCGACGAGGCCAGCGCCGAGTCCTTCCCGGCCAGCGACTCCCCGGCCAACGGCATCGACGACCCGGCCGACGCGCCCCGTGACCTGGTGAACGCCGCCGTGGGCTCGGGCGGCCGGGCCAGCAACCCGATCCGGGTCACCGGCGCCGACGGCACCGAGTTCGAGCTGGACCACGGTGCCGTGGTGATCGCCGCGATCACCTCCTGCACCAACACCTCCAACCCGCAGGTGATGATCGGTGCGGCGCTGCTCGCCCGCAACGCCGTCGACAAGGGCCTGAACCGCAAGCCGTGGGTGAAGACCACCCTCGCGCCCGGCTCCAAGGTCGTGATGGACTACTACGAGCGGGCCGGTCTGACGCCGTACCTGGAGAAGCTCGGCTTCCACCTGGTCGGATACGGCTGCACCACCTGCATCGGCAACTCCGGCCCGCTGCCCGAGGAGATCTCCGCCGCGGTGAACGAGGCCGACCTCGCGGTCGTCTCGGTGCTCTCCGGCAACCGCAACTTCGAGGGCCGGATCAACCCGGACGTGAAGATGAACTACCTGGCGTCCCCGCCGCTGGTGGTGGCGTACGCCCTGGCCGGCACCATGGACATCGACCTGGCCAACGAGCCGCTCGGTGAGGACAGCGCGGGCAACCCGGTCTTCCTGCGCGACATCTGGCCGAGCACCGCCGAGATCCAGGACGTGATCGCCTCCGCGATCGGCGCCACCGGCTTCAGCTCCGCGTACGCCGACGTGTTCGCCGGTGACGAGCGGTGGCAGTCCCTGCCGACTCCGACCGGGGACACCTTCGCCTGGGACGGTGACTCCACCTACGTCCGCAAGCCCCCGTACTTCGAGGGCATGGGGCAGCAGCCGGAGCCGGTGACCGACATCGCCGGTGCTCGGGTGCTGGCCAAGCTCGGCGACTCGGTGACCACCGACCACATCTCGCCGGCCGGTTCCATCAAGGCCGACTCCCCGGCCGGGCAGTACCTCGCCGAGCACGGGGTGCCGCGCCACGAGTTCAACTCCTACGGTTCCCGCCGAGGCAACCACGAGGTGATGATCCGGGGCACCTTCGCCAACATCCGGCTGCGCAACCAGCTGGTCCCCGGGGTGGAGGGCGGCTTCACCATCAACCACCTGACCGGGGAGCAGACGTCGATCTACGACGCCTCCATGGCGTACCAGGAGGCGGGCGTGCCGCTGGTCATCCTGGCCGGCAAGGAGTACGGATCGGGCTCGTCGCGGGACTGGGCGGCCAAGGGCACCATGCTGCTCGGGGTGCAGGCGGTCATCGCCGAGTCCTACGAGCGGATCCACCGCTCCAACCTGATCGGGATGGGCGTGCTGCCGTTGCAGTTCCCCGCCGGAGAGAACGCCGAGTCGCTGGGGCTGACCGGCACCGAGACGTTCTCCATCTCCGGGGTCACCGCCCTCAACGACGGCGACACCCCGCGCACGGTGCAGGTCACCACCGACGCCGGGGTGGAGTTCGACGCGGTGGTGCGGATCGACACCCCGGGTGAGGCGGACTACTACCGGCACGGCGGCATCCTGCAGTACGTGCTGCGCCGCATGATCGCCAACTGACTGCGATGCCGTGAGGGCTCCCACCCCGGACGGGGTGGGAGCCCTCAGTACGTGCGGGTTCCGTCAGTCGGCGCGACGGGCCGCCCGGATCTTCATGGCGTGCTCCACGAGCATGATGAGCACCTCCTTGGCCGACTCCCGCTGCCGGGCGTCGCAGAGCAGCACCGGCACCTCGGGGTCGAGGTTCAGCGCCGCCTGCACCTCGTCGAGCCGGTACCGGCGGGCTCCCTCGAAGCAGTTGACCGCGACGAGGAACGGTGTTCCCCGCCCCTCGAAGTAGTCGATGGACGGGAAGCAGTCAGCCAGCCGACGGGTGTCGGCCAGCACCACCGCACCGATCGCCCCGAGGGCCAACTCGTCCCAGACGAACCAGAACCGGTCCTGACCCGGGGTACCGAACAGGTACAGCACCAGGTCGTCGCTGATGGTGATCCGACCGAAGTCCATCGCGACGGTGGTGGTCCGCTTCGTCTCGACGCCCTCCAGGTCGTCGATGCCCACACCCGACTCGGTGAGCACCTCCTCGGTCCGCAGCGGCCGCGTCTCACTCACCGCGCCCACCAGGGTGGTCTTACCCACCCCGAACCCGCCGGCGATCAGGATTTTGATCGCGGTGGGCAGCGGGGCCGCGTCCGACGGCCGCTCAGAGTGCCCGTAGTCCATTGACAACCGCCTCGAAGATGCTGTGTTCGGTTGGTCCGACGGTGAGGTGCGGTTCGCGGATCCGCACCAGGTTGCGCGCCACCAGATCGCCGAGCAGGACCCGTACGGCGCCTACCGGCAGGTCCAGGTGCGCCGCGATCTCGGCGACGGACTGCACCCGCCGGATCTCCCCGCACCGCCATGTGGGTTACTGCTCCCCGCCGGTCTGCTCGGCTGACCGGGGCGGCGACGCCACGTACTTGCCGACCCGGGTGACCAGCATGGCCATCTCGTACGCGATCAGACCGACGTCGGCGTCCTCGCTGGCCAGTACCGCCAGGCAGGCGTTGCGGCCGGCGGCTGTGACGAACAGGAACGACGACTGCATCTCGATGATCGTCTGCTGTACCTGCCCGCCACCGAACCGCTTGCCAGCGCCACGGGCCAGGCTCTGGATGCCGGCCGCCATCGCTGCCAGATGCTCGCCGTCGTCGCGACCGAGCCCCTGCGAGGAGGCCATCAGCAGACCGTCGGCGGACAACGCGACCGCGTGCTCGGCCTGCTTGACCCGGCCAACCAGATCGTCCAGCAACCACGTCAGGTCGGCACTCGAAGCCGTCTTCTGCGCCACTTCGTCGTCCCTCTTCTCCTCCGGCTCATCGCCGGCTCACTTGGGCCTGACCGTTCTCCCCGGGCTCACCGGGCAGCGCACCTCGGTCAGGTCTCCTGTTGATCGGCGTCGTCGGACTCATCGTCGGGTCCGGGCCGACCCCCAGCACCGAGCAGCCGGGCGGCGTCGGAGCGTCCCCGCCGGGTGCCGGTCTGGTACGAACTCATCATGCGCCGAACCTGCTCCGGCTCCCGGATCGCGTCGTCGCCCTCCGCCACCGCCTCGGGCTCGGCCCGCAACGCCGGTGCCAAACTCGCCTGGCGTACCCGAACCGGCAGGCCCGACTCGGTACGGGTCGGGCCGATCCCGCTGACCGTGAGGTCACCCGGCTCGGCCGGCTGACCGGCAGGGTCGGCACCGGCGCCCGGACCGGGATTCGCCGACCGGCGCGGCTGCCAGGGCGAGCCGTCGACGGGCGCGGTGGTGACCGGCAGTCCGGTCGGAACGGTCGGTCCGTCCAGCGCCGCGGTGTGCTCCGGACGGCGCCGGGGTTCGGTCGACGGTCCGGATCCGTCGGCGCCGGCCGCCGAGGCCTTCCCCGGCACGCTCGGCTCGCTCTCGTCCCCGATGATCAGGTCGCTCGGGATCAACACCACGGCGGTAGTCCCGCCGTACGCCGACTCCCTGAGCTGGACCCGCACGCCGTGCCGGGTGGCCAACCGGCTCACCAGGTGGAGACCCAGCCGGGACGCGTCGCCGTGGGTCAGCTCACCAAGGTCTGCGATCCGGTGGTTGGCGGCGGCGCGGTCCGCCTCGGTCATGCCCGGACCGCGGTCCTCGATCTCGACGGCGAAGCCGTTGGCGACCGGTTGACCACGGACCTCGACGCTGGTGTGCGGCGGTGAGTAGGTGACTCCGTTCTCGATCAGCTCGGCGAGCAGGTGGATGACCGCACCGACGGCCGGCCCGGCCAGCGAGACATCGGCGATCTCGCGCACCGTGACGCGGGTGTAGTCCTCGACCTCACCGACCGCGCCCCGGACCACGTCCACCATCGGGACGCCGCGGCGCCAGGCCCGGCCGGGGGTGGCGCCGCCGACGGTGATCAGGTTCTCTGTGTGGCGCCGCATCCGGGTGGCCAGGTGGTCGACGCGGAACAGGTCTTCCAGTTCGTCGGCGTCGTGCTCGCGCCGCTCCATCGCGTCGAGCAGGGTGAGCTGGTGGTGCACCAGGGCCTGGGTACGCCGGGCCAGGCCCAGGAACACCTCGTCTTGGGCCCGACGCAGCTCGGCCTGCTCGACGGCGGTACGGACGGCGGTCTGCCGCACCACGTCGAGGGCCCGGCCGACCTGGCCGGTCTCGTCGTCGCCGAAGCGCAGCGGCGGTGCCTCCTCGGCGATGTCCACCTGCTCGCCGCGGCCGAGCCGCTCGGCAACGCGCGGCAACCGTTCGGCGAACTGGAGCGCCGCGTCGCGCAGTCGGTGCCACTGCCGCGCCCGAGCCCGTGCCGTGGCGATCGAGACGACCACCGCAGTGATGACCACGAGCAGGCCGAGACCTGCGGCGAGGACCAGCCGGACGATGACGCCGATCGCGACCGGTGTGGCGTTCCTGACGATGTCGTCACCGCCGGCCAGCACCACGTCACCGATCTCGATCAGCGCCGCAGCCGTGACATTCGACCAGTCCGAGGTCGAGAACGGCGGTCGGGAGGTGCCGTTGCCGTTCATGATCCGGGTTTCCAGGTCGGCCAGCCGCCGGAAGCTCGTCCCGGTGAGCAGCTGTTCGTAGCGGCGCTGGTCGGCATCGGGCAGCCGGACGATCGCCTGCTCGGCGAGGAACTGACGGGCACCGACGATCCGGGTGAACTCGGCCCGCTCGGCCGGGGTGATCCGGCCGGCGGCGAGCACGCCGGCCAGCAGGGCGTCCTCCTGGGACAGCAGTTCCCGGGCCTGGTTGAGCCGGATCAGTTGGGTGGTGTCGTCGGCGATCTGGTCGTCGTCGACATTGCCGAGTTCGTCGTACACCTCGTAGAACGACCCGATCAGCTCGGTGAACGCCGCCCCGGCGACGCTGCGGCCGACGTTGCGCCCGTCGACGGCGGTACGCGTGTCGGGCAACGCGGCCAGTTGCCGCTTCGACTCGGTGACACGGTCGTGCAGCGCGTCGCTGCCGAACAGGCCGACCTGCCAGTTGTCGGTCGACTCGACGTACTCGGCGGCCAACTGGTCGGTGCGCTCGCGCAACCGGGTCAGCTCGTCCAACGTCGTCTCGTTCGGCCGTCCGAGGTAGACGAGTGAGGTACGCCGTTCCAGTTGCAACTGCAGCAGCAGCGGCTCGGTGGGGTCGAAGACCTGCAGGTCGAGCGCCCGCATACCGAGCAGGTCGACTCCATCGCGGACGGTGACCCAGGCAGTGAAGCCCCACAGCGCCACAAGCGCGGCCAGCAGGGCCACCACCTTGGTACGCAGACTCCTACTGCGGGAACCCATTACACCGTCCCTGGCCCTGAGCTAGTTGACCGGTCAGTCAGGAGTGAGGCACACAGCACACCGACCCCGGCGCAACCTAACAACGTCACCGGATCAACTCAAGCGCTCGTGATCATGCCGTGGTCGGCCTGGTGTGGTGTCCCGGAACGTTCACCGGGTCGCGCCGGGCAACCGGCACCACCGCCCGTACGATGAGCTGCGTCGCGCGGGCGCCGAAGCGTCTCGGCCCGCCCGTCGAGAACCGGGTGATCTACGTCATGTCGACGCGACCGACCCGACCCGAACCGCGGGCCGGGACAACTGGTCACGGCCCGTCGCGCCGGTCGCTCGCCGGCACCGGTGAGCCCGTCCGTCGGATGCGCCGACGGGAATGCGGGCCGTGGTCGGCCCCGCTGTGCCAGGCTCAGGGACATGGACGACAAGACCATCCTGAGCCGGATCTCGGATCTGGTCGACGAGGAGCACCGGCTGCGCGCACAGGCGCAGGAACACGAGACGGGCACCAACGACGAGGCCCGCACCCGGCTGCGCGAGCTGGAGGAATCCCTCGACCAGTGCTGGGACCTGCTGCGCCGCCGCCGCGCCGCCCGGCAGGCCCACGGCGATCCCGAGGCCCAGGGCGCCCGCCCCGTGTCCGAGGTCGAACGGTATCTGCAGTGAGCTGGGCGCACCCGCACCTCGCCGTTGGGCCGACCGCCCGGTCGGCGGTGCCCGCCACGCGGTCCAGCTCGGTCGGGCCCCGGTAGCCGCGACGGGCTCCGGGCGGCGTGACCACCCGGAGCCCGCCGGTCAGGCCAGACCGGCCTCGCGGCACAGCACCTCGGTGAGCACCGTCGGGTCCACGAGATCCGCCGGCAGGCCCCGGGCGGCGAACCAGTTCGCGACGATGCGGACGTCGCGGGCAAGGAACTCCCGCCCCTGTGGGTTAACCACGACGTCGACCACCTGCGGCAGGTCGATCAGCGTCAACCGTCCCGCGTGCACCAGCAGGTTGTACGGCGACAGGTCACCGTGCGCGTAGCCGGCCCGGGCCAGGACGACAAGCGCGTCGACCAACTGCCCCCACAGGCCACGCAGTTCGGCCGGTGACGGACGCAGCTCGGCCAGCCGGGGTGCGGCCGTTCCCTCGTCGGGGTCGCCGAGGAACTCCAGCATCAGCTCGGTGCCGCGCAACTGCACCGGGTACGGCACGGTGACGGTGCCGTAGCGCTCACCGATCTCCCAGAGCCGGCTGAGGGCCGCGAACTCCGCCGCCGCCCACTGCCCGGCGATCATCTGCCGGCCGAACGCGGTCCGGCCGGTCATCGCCCGCATCTCACGCGAGCGGCGAACCCGGCGCCCTTCGAGGTACCCGGCGTCCCGGTGGAACAGCCGGTGCCGAGGATCCCGGTAGCGTTTCGCCGCCAGCAGGCAGAACCGGTCGGTGCCGGGAAGGCCCCGGCGCACCAGGTGGACGTCGGCCTCCTTGCCGGTCTTCAGCACACCGAGTTCGGTGTCCTTCGCGGCCAGCTCGGTGACCAGCCAGTGCGGGTGCGGTTGCGGACCGTGCAGCGCGCCATCCCAGGAGGACCACGTCTCGTCGGTCTCCGGGTCGGGCTCGTCGGGGTCGGTCGGGGCGGGGCCGGTCGGTCGGCCGCGCTTCAGGAAGTGCGGTTCATCGTCGTCGAAGCGGCGGCGGCCGCCGCGGGTCCGGCGCTCGGGCGCCGGGGAGTCGTGATCGCGCATGGTGCGGGTAGTCCCTTGGTCGAGTTGTCAGGAGGCAGGAAGTGACCTGCGAAGACGGCCATGACCGACCTCCCTTCCTCGTCCGGGCGCCCGCCCGGGTCGCACGATGCGTGGACCAATGCTCGTCGGCGGTACCGACCTGGTCAATCGAATTAGTCAGGCACCCATGATCTCGGCGATGGCCGCGATCACGGTGTCCACCGTCGCGGTGGGCGCGAAGCGGGCGTCGGTCCAGGGACGCCCCCGGTGCAGCCAGATGCTGGGCAGGCCGACGGCGGTGGCTCCGCCGATGTCCGCCTCCGGACCGTCCCCGACCACCCAGGCGCCGCGCAGCGGCATTCTGGCCCGCTGCGCGGCCAGCGCGAAGATGCGGGGGTTGGGCTTGCTGACCCCGGCCTCCTCGGAGATCACCCAGTCGGCGATGTACCGGTCCAACCCGGTGCGGCGGATCTTGGTGTCCTGCTGCCGCACCGCGCCGTTGGTCACCACGACCGGCATCCAGCCGGCGTCGTCGGCGATCCGCAGGGCACACGCCACCAGCGGATCCAGCCGGGTGAACTCGACGACCCCGTCGTGCAGCTCCTCCACCAGGTCGATGGAGGGGATCCGCAACCGGTAGCGGTCCCGGATCGCGTCCGCCACGTCCCAACGGTCCGTCAACCCGTCGGCGTCGATGGACAGCAGCCACTCGATGTCGTGCGATGGCGCACCGATGCCGTCGAGGAAGCGCTGCGCCCAGGTGCGGAACGGCCCGGCCCGATCGAGCAGGGTGTTGTCCAGGTCCAGCAGGAGCAGCGGCACTCGGGCACCTTACGGGAATCGGGTGCCTCGCCGACAGGGCGGAAGGTTACGCGGTGGTGTCGGTCGGGAGCAGTGACCGTCCACGGCCCGCCAGAGAACCAAGCCGTACGTACGGTTTGCGTCAGCAGGGGGGAGCTGACACGATCGACACGTGCCCAGAGTAAGCCAGGACCAGCTCGACGCCCGCCGACAGGAGATCCTCGCCGCCGCGCGAGCCTGCTTCGCCCGGCACGGCTACGAGGGCGCCACCGTACGTCGGCTGGAGGAGGCCACCGGCCTCTCCCGCGGCGCCATCTTCCACCACTTCCGGGACAAGGACTCGCTCTTCCTGGCCGTCGCCGAGGACGACGCCGCCACGATGGTGGAAACCGTCGCCCGCAACGGACTGGTCCAGGTGATGCGTGACCTGCTCGCCCGGGCGGTCTCCCCGGACACCACCGGATGGCTGGGCAGCCAACTGGAGGTGTCGCGGCGGCTGCGTACCGACCCCACCTTCGCCACCCGGTGGGCACAGCGGTCGGCCGCCATCGCCGAGGCGACCCGGGACCGGCTGGCCCGTCAACGTGAGGCCGGCGTACTCCGCGAGGACATCCCCATCGACGTGCTGGCCCGCTTCCTCGAACTCGCCTACGACGGGCTGGTGCTCCACCTGGCCATGGGCCGACCCGCCGGTGACCTGGGCGCGGTGCTCGACCTGGTCGAGGAAGCGGTACGCCGGCGCTGACCTCGGCAGGTAACGAGAAGATAACTCGACCCTCCGGGCAGCCGGAGGCTGGCGTCGCCGCTCCACAATGAAGCCGCGTTCCCTCGCGTGACAGGAGCAGGCCATGACGGGTTTCGCAGTCGACTACGACACCTGGGGAGTTCCCGGTCCCACCTTCATCACGCTCTACCTGCTGGCCACGGTGATCGCCGTCGCCGCCGTGCTGATCCGTCGCCGAGCGCTGCTGGGCGGGCATGCCGCTCCGCCGGCCAACCAGCTGAGCCCACAGCAGGTCGCCTACCTCAACGGGGGCGACGACCTCGCCGTCTGGACCTCGCTGGGCACGCTGCGCAGCCAGGGCGCGATCGGCGTCCACCCGGACCACCGACTGACCGCCGACGGTCCGCTGCCACCCGCCGCCACCCAACTCGACCGGGCCATCCACTACGCCGCGACGCAGCGCACCCTGGCCCGGGACGTGCGGCGCACCGAGTGGGTCGAGCGGGCCCTCACCGAGCTGCGCGACGGGCTCGACCACCGCGGTCTGGTTATCGGCCCGGACCGGCGGGCGGCCCTGCGCCACGGCCCGTTGCTGCTGGTCGCGCTGCTGGCGCTCGGTGTCGCCCGGATCGTCGCCGGGCTCGCCAACCACCGTCCGGTCTGGTACCTGGTACTCACCGTCCTCGCGCTCGGCGCGCTGACCACCGTGCTGCTCGTCCGGGTGCCCCGCCGGACCCGAGCGGCCGAGACCGCGCTACGGACCCTGCGCCAGCGCAACCGACACCTCGCGCCCGCCTCGAACCCGGCGTACGCCACCTACGGAGCGGCGGGGGCGGCCATGGCGGTGGCTCTCTACGGCACCGCGTCGCTCTGGGCCCTCGATCCGACGTTCGCCCAGCAGGCCGAGATCCAGCGCCAGGCCGTGGCCGGCGGCGCGACGTCCACCGGAGGGTGCGGCGGCGGCAGCACCGCGGGTGCCGGTTGCGGCAGCAGCAGCAGCTGCGGTGGCGGTGGGGGCTGCGGTGGCGGCGGGTGCGGCGGATGAACCTTCCGCACGGCGTCGGCATCGGCTGGCGGCCGGAGATCTCCGGGTTCGTCGCCGAGCTGCCCGGCCTGCGCTTCGTCGAGGTGGTCGCCGAATCGGTACCGGCCGCCGGACCGCCACCGGACGATCTTGTCGAACTGCGCGACCGGGGCGTCACGGTCGTACCGCACGGCGTGCGGCTCTCCCTCGGCGGCGCGGAACCGGTCGACCCGGCCCGGGTCGCCCACCTGGCGGCGGTCGCGCAGCAGCTGGCGGCTCCCCTGGTCAGCGAGCACATCGCCTTCGTCCGGGCCGGCGGGCTGGAGGCGGGCCACCTGCTGCCGCTGCCCCGCACCCACGAGGCGGTCGACGCGATCTGCGCCAACATCGTCCGCGCCCAGGCGGAACTGCCGGTGCCGATCGCGCTGGAGCCGATCGCCGCCCTGTTCGACTGGCCGGACGACGAACTCGACGAGGCGGCGTTCCTCACCGAGATCCTGGACCGCACCTCGGCGCTGCTGCTGCTCGACATCGCCAACGTGTACGCCAACGCCCGCAACCGGGGCACCGACCCGCTGGCACTACTGGACCGGCTGCCGCTGGAACGGGTGGCGTACCTGCACGTCGCGGGCGGCGCCGAGCGCGGCGGCTTCTACCACGACACGCACACCGATCCGATCGGACGGGAGGTGCTGGAGCTGCTCACCGAACTGTGCGCCCGACACCGTCCGCCAGCGGCCCTGCTGGAACGCGACGGGCACTACCCACCCGCGGCCGAGCTACGCACCGAACTCGACGCCGTGGCCGCCGCCTGCGGCTTTCCGGCGGTGACATGACACCGGCCGGGGTGGGGCCCGACGACCCGGGTGGTCAGGTGGTCGGATCACTGGCCTCGCGGCAGGCGGAACTGGTCGCGGCCCTGGTGGCCGGTGGTCCACCACCGTCCGGCTTCGCACCCGGGCCGTTGGCCGCCGCCCGCGCGGCACTGTTGCGCAAGCGGGCCGGCGAGGTCGCCCGGCACTGGCCGCTGCTCGCCGCCGGGCTCGGACCGGCCTGGCCGACGGTATTCATCGAGTGGGCGGCCGGCCGACCCACCGGCGGCGGACTACGCGACGGCTGGGACCTGGCCCGCGTACTGCACGCCCGTACCGCCCTGCCGGCGCTGGGCGCGGAGGAACTGGCCGTCCGGGAGGCGGAATTCCGCTACGACGCGCACCGGGCACCGCGTCGCCGCCGGTCCCCCGCCATCCGGCGGGTCGGCGGCGCGATCGCGGTCCAGGTCGCCGGCCGGGTACGCCTGCTGCGCCCGGCCCGCCCCTGAACCCGACCCACGACCCGGGACCACCCCTGTTTCCCGTCAGGCGGGCTGGGGCAGGATCGTCGGCATGGATCTCGGACTGACCGATCGGGTGTACCTGCTCACCGGCGCCTCCCGTGGGCTCGGATACGCCACCGCACAGTGCCTGGTGGCCGACGGTGCCCGGGTGGTGCTCTGCGCCCGGCACGCCGAACCAATGGAGGCCGCCGTGACCGGCCTCGGCGGACCCGACCGGGCCGTCGGCATCACCGCCGACCTGGCGGACCCGGCGACACCCGAACGGTTGCTGACCACCGCACAGCAGCACTTCGGCCGCGTCGACGGCGCTCTGGTCTCCGTCGGCGGACCGCCCGCCGGCAGTGCCGCGTCGGTCGCCGACGAGCAGTGGCGGCAGTCCTTCGAGACCGTCTTTCTCGGCAGCGTCCGCATGGTACGGGCGGTCGCCGCGGCACTGCCCGAGGGCGGCGCCATCGCGTTGGTGCTCTCCACCTCGGCGCGCGGCCCGGTGCCCGGGCTGGGCATCTCCAACGGCTTGCGGCCCGGCCTGGCCGGCGTCGCCAAAGACGTCGCCGACGAGTACGGCCCACGTGGCGTACGGGTGGTCGGGCTACTGCCGGGTCGACTGCTGACCGACCGCAACCGGGAACTCTTCGCCGCCTCCGGCGACCCCGAACGGGCCCGGGCCGAGGCGGAAGCCGCCATCCCGCTGCGCCGCATCGGCGACCCCGCGGAATTCGGCCGGGTCGCCGCCTTCGTGCTCTCTCCCGCGGCCAGCTACCTCACCGGCGTCACCGTTCCGGTCGACGGCGGCGCGCTGCGCGGCCTGTGATCGCCGGCCAGTCGCCCCGCGATCAGCGGGTCACCCCCACGAGCCCGTCACGGCCGGCACCGGCCACCGACGGCAGGTCACCGAACCCGTCCCGGCCGAGGCCCGAGGAGCCACGACCGTACCCGCGCCCGAGCCGGGAGGAACTGGCCGCCGCAGCCGACAAGACCATCCCGGACCTCATCGCCGTCGGGCTGGACGTGCTCTTCGTCGGGATCAACCCGGGGCTGTGGTCGGCCGCGACCGGATGGCACTTCGCCCGCCCCGGCAATCGGTTCTGGCCGGCGCTGCACCGGGGCGGGTTCACCCCCCGGCTGCTGCACCCCAGCGAGCAGGACCAACTCCCGACACTCGGGCTCGGCATCACCAACATGGTGGCCCGGGCCAGCGCCCGCGCCGACGAGTTGACCGCCGTCGAGCTGGCCGACGGCGCCCGGCAACTCACCGACAAGGTGGCCCGGTACCGGCCGCGCTGGGTCGCGGTGGTCGGGGTGACGGCGTACCGGATCGGCTTCGCCCGGCCGAAGGCGGGATTCGGGCCGCAACCGGAACAGCTGGCCGACGCCCGGCTGTGGGTGCTGCCCAACCCCAGCGGCCTGAACGCCCACTACACCCCGCAGACCCTCGGTGCCGCCTTCGCCGAACTCCACGCGGCCACAATCGAGTGAGCGGCGATTCGACCAGCAGCCTCAGTTGGCGGCGGCGGGCGGCATGGCCTCGTCAGCGATGTACTCCCGGGTGGGAATGACCACCGGTTCCGGCCCGGTGGCGTCGGCGTACGGACTCGGCGAATCAGCCACCGCGAACTGGGTGCGGTACAGCTCGGCGTAGAGGCCACCGACCGCGACCAGCTCGTCGTGGCGGCCCCGCTCCACGATGCGGCCGTCGTCGAGGACCAGGATCTGGTCGGCGTCCCGGACGGTGGACAGGCGGTGGGCGATCACCAGAGCGGTACGCCCGGTCAACGCCACCGACAGTGCCCGTTGCACCGCCGCCTCGCTCTCCGAATCGAGGTGGGCGGTGGCCTCGTCGAGGATCACGATCGACGGTGCCTTGAGCAGCAGCCGGGCGATGGCGATGCGCTGCTTCTCGCCACCGGAGAAGCGGTATCCACGCTCGCCGACGGTGGTGTCGAGCCCGTCCGGCAGCGACCTGACCAGGTCGGCGACCTGCGCCCCGGCCAGCGCCGCCCACAGCTCGTCATCGGTGGCGTCCGGCTTGGCGTAGCGCAGATTCTCCGCGATGGTCTCGTGGAACAGGTGCGAATCCTGGGTGACCACGCCGATCTCGTCGCGCAACGAGTCGAGCCGGGCATCGCGGACATCGACCCCGCCGACGAGCACCTGCCCGTCGGTGACGTCGTAGATGCGGGAGATCAGCATGGACAGCGTGGACTTGCCGGCACCGGAGGGCCCGACCAGCGCCACCATCTGCCCCGGCTCGACGCTGAACGAGACGCCCTTGAGCACCGGTTCGTTGACCGTACGATCCAGGGCGGCGACCTCCTCCAACGACGCGAGCGAGATCTCCGCGGCGCTCGGGTAGCGGAACCGGACGTCCCGGAACTCGACGGTCCCCGCGCCCTCGGGGATCCGCACCGCGTCGGGGCGTTCCTTGATGCCCGGTTGCAGGTCGAGCACTTCGAAGACCCGGTCGAACGAGACGAGCGCGCTCATCACGTCCACCCGGACGTTGCTCAGCGCGGTGAGCGGGCCGTAGAGGCGGGTGAGCAGCAGCGCGAGGGTCACCACGGTGCCGGCGCTGACCTGGCCGCTGACCGCGAGCCAGCCGCCGAGGCCGTAGGTCAGGGCCTGCGCCAGCGAGGCCACCAGCAGCATGGCCACGAAGAAGGTCCGCGAGTACATCGCGGAGGTGATGCCGATGTCGCGGACCCGTTCGGCGCGGGCGGCGAAGCGGGCCGCCTCGGCGTCGGGTCGACCGAAGAGCTTCACCAGCAACGCGCCGGCCACCCCGAACCGCTCGGTCATCGTCGCGTTCATCTTGGCGTCGAGGTTGTACGACTCGCGGGTGATCTCGGCCAGCCGCCGGCCCACCCGGCGCGCCGGAATGATGAACACCGGCAGCAGGACCAGGGACAGCGCCGTGATCTGCCAGGAGAGGGTGAACATCACCGCGGCGGTGAGGACCAGTTGGATCACGTTGCTGACCACGCCCGACAACGTCGAGGTGAACGCCCGCTGGGCCCCCATCACGTCGTTGTTGAGCCGGCTGACCAACGCACCGGTCTGCGTCCGGGTGAAGAACTGCAGCGGCATCCGCTGCACGTGGTCGTAGACGCGGGTACGCAGGTCGAGGATGATGCCTTCGCCGATGCGGGCCGAATACCACCGTTGGGCCAGCGACAGGAGAGCGTCGGCGACCGCGAGCGCGGCGATGAACAGGGCCAGCCGGGTCACCAGTGCGCCGGCCTCGGCGCCACCCCGGGTGATCGCGTCGATCACGTCGCCGGCCAGCAGCGGGGTCGCCACCCCGATCACCGCGGCGACGATGACGGTGAGCAGGAAGACGACGATGTCGCGCCGGTAGGGGTGGGCGAATGCGACGATCCGGCGGGCGACACCGCGCTTGAGCCGGTGCGCGGAGATGTCGTCCTGGCTGCGCATCGAGCGGAGCATGCTCCAACCGCCCATGCCGCCAGCGGCCATGTGGTTGGACACGCTCACCTCCGGGTCGGGACGTCGTACACCGTCGGGTCAATTCTCCCGACGCCTACGACAACCACGCGAGTAACCCGGATCTTCCCGAACGGTCCTTACTATTCGCCCCGTCCGGCAAGATCCCGCAGTCGGCGCGTCTGCGCCTCCCGCTCGGCGCGCTGCTGCTCGGCGTGGGTACGCCCGGCGGCGCCGGTGAGCAGCGCCTTGATCTCGACGACGGCGTCCCGGCTGGGGGCGAGCAGCCCAGCGGTCAGGTCACGCACCGCGTCGTCCAACTCGACGGCGGGAACCACGAGCGTGGCCAGCCCGATCCGGTCGGCCTCGGCGGCGTCCATCCGCCGCCCGGTGGTGCAGATCTCCAGCGCGCGGGCGTAGCCGACCAACTCGACCAGGCGCTTGGTGCCGGCCAGGTCGGGCACCAGCCCCAAGGTCGCCTCGGCCATGGCGAACTTCGCATCATCGGCCAGCACCCGCAGGTCACAGGCGAGGGCGAGTTGGAAACCGGCACCGATGGCGTGCCCCTGGACGACGGCGACCGAGATGACGTCCGGGCGGTGCAGCCAGGTGAATCCGCCCTGATATTCGGCGATCCGGTCGGCGCACTCCTGCTCCGACAGGGTGGTCAGCTCGGCGAAGGAACCCGGCCCGGAGGCGCCGGCCACCGCCAGGTCGAGACCGGCGGAGAAGGCCCGCCCCTCGCCGCGTACCACGACCACGCGCACGTCACCGGGAAGCTCCCGGGAGAATTCGCTCATCGCGCGCCACATCGCCGGGGTCTGCGCGTTGAGCACGTCGGGCCGGCACAGGGTGACCGTGGCAACCGGCCCGTCGCATTCCAGCCGGACCCCGGTCGCCTCGGCGGTCACCGGGCGGCCCGGGTCGCGGTGGTGGTGGCGGTGCTGCTGAACGACGCTGACGGGCGGGTCACGCCTTCTTGCGGCGCCGGGCGCCGCCGCGCTGCCGCAGCTGCACCCCGGACTCGGTGAGTACGCGGTGGATGAACCCGTACGATCGCCCGGTCGAGGCCGCGAGCGCCCGGATGCTCTCGCCTCCGGTGTACCGCTTGACGAGGTCCTTCGCGAGCGTCTGACGCTCGGCTCCGACGATCCGGCGACCCTTCTCAGTGCTGGTGGCTGTGCCAGTGGCTGCCATGCTGTGTCCTCACGTCCCAGACTGTGCGGTTCGGATACGGTCCCACCTATTAGACCGTCTCGAACGATCATGCGCCAGATATCAACTATTCGCCAACCGACACGCTATGCAGTGTCAGCTTCCCGATAGGTGATGGCACCGCCGGCTCAGGCCAGCTCGACCAGTTCCAGCAGGTCGTCGCTCCAGGCGTCCTCGTCGCCGTCGGGCAGCAGGATCGCCCGGTCCGGCTTGAGCGCGAGGACCGCGCCCGGGTCGTGCGTGACCAGCACGATCGCGCCCGGATAGCGGGCGATGGCGTCGAGCACCTGCTCCCGGCTCACCGGGTCCAGGTTGTTCGTCGGCTCGTCGAGCAGCAGCACGTTGGCACCGGAACAGACCAGGGTCGACAGCGCCAACCGGGTCTTCTCGCCACCGGAGAGCACCCCGGCGGGCTTGTCGACGTCCTCGCCCGAGAAGAGGAAGGCGCCCAGGATCTTCCGCAGCTCGGTGTCGGTCTGCTCGACCGCCGCCGCCCGCATGTTCTCCAGCACGGTCCGGTCCACGTCAAGCGTCTCGTGCTCCTGGGCGTAGTAGCCCAGTCGCAGACCGTGACCGGGGCGCACCTCGCCGGTGTCCGGCTCCAGCAGACCGCCGAGCATCCGCAACAGGGTGGTCTTGCCGGCGCCGTTGAGCCCGAGGATGGCCACCCGGGAGCCCCGGTCCACCGCCACGCTCACGTCGGTGAAGATCTCCAACGAGCCGTACGACTTGGACAGCCCGGTCGCGGTCAGCGGCGTCTTGCCGCAGGGCGCCGGTGCGGGGAACCGCACCTTCGCCACCTTGTCGGCGACGCGTACCTCCTCCAGGCCGGACATCAGCCGTTCCGCGCGACGGGCCATGTTCTGCGCGGCAACCGTCTTGGTGGCCTTGGCCCGCATCTTGTCGGCCTGGGCCATCAGCGCGCCGGCCTTCTTCTCGGCGTTGGCCCGCTCCCGGCGACGACGCCGCTCGTCGGTCTCCCGCGCCTCCAGGTACGCCTTCCAGCCCAGGTTGTAGACGTCGACCACGCTGCGGGTGGCGTCGAGGAACCACACCTTGTTGACCACCGACTCCAGCAGGTCGCCGTCGTGGGAGATCACGATCAGGCCGCCCTTGTGGTTGGCGAGGAAACCCCGCAACCAGGTGATCGAGTCGGCGTCGAGGTGGTTGGTCGGCTCGTCCAGCAACAGGATGCCGCCGCCGTTCTCGCCGGCGTCCCGGAACAGGATCCGGGCCAGCTCGATGCGGCGACGCTGACCGCCGGAAAGGGTGCCGATGGTCTGCGCCAGGGCCCGCTCGGGCAGCCCCAGGTTCGCGCAGATGCGAGCCGCCTCGGCCTCGGCCGCGTACCCGCCGAGCGCGGCGAACTGATCCTCAAGCGCGCCGTAGCGGCGCACCAGGCGCTCGTCGGCGTCCTCGGCGAGCCGCGCCTCCAGCTCCTTCATCCCGGCCATCAGCGCGTCCAGGCCGCGAGCGGAGAGCACCCGGTCCCGGCCGGTGACGTCCAGGTCGCCGGTACGCGGGTCCTGCGGCAGGTAGCCGACGGCGCTGCGCCGGTCGACCTGCCCGGCGTACGGCTGGCCCTCCCCGGCGAGCACCTTCAGCGTGGTGGTCTTGCCGGCGCCGTTGCGCCCGACCAGGCCGATCCGGTCACCGGGCTGCACCCGCAGCGTGGTGTCGGACAGCAGGATCCGGGCTCCGGCGCGCAGTTCCAGGCCGGTGGCAGTGATCATTTCCAGGTACTCGCTCTCGGGATCCGAAGGGCTGACTCAGGGCACACGAAAGCGCCGGCGGATCCACCAGACCCGTCGGCGCGGGGCGTTCAGCCTTCGCAGCGCAGCACGGCACCAAGTGTACCGGGCCCGGCGCGGTACCCCACGCGGATTACCGAGCAAGATCGTCGGGTACCGGATCGCCGACCGGACCCGGTTCCGGCTAACGAGCCACTTACTGATCGGGGTCACCATGGAGCTGAACGAGAACGCACGGATCGACACCAGTCAGGTGGAGGACCGGCGAGGCAGCGGCGGAGGCGGTGGGATGGGCATCCCCATCCCGATCGGCGGCGGGCGCGGCGGCATCGTCGGCATCGTCATCGCCGTACTGGTGGCCCTCGTCGGTGGCGGCTTCGGCCTGAACGCCATGACCGGCGGCGCGGAGCAGGGCGACAACACCGCGCTGGAACAGCGCTGCGCCGCCGAGAACGCGCTGGAGCAGCTCGACTGCCGCAACACCCTCTACGTCAACTCGATCCAGGCGTACTGGCGCACCGCCCTGCCGCAGGCGCTCGGCGAGCAGTACCAACCGACCCGCACCGTCTTCTTCAGCCAGGCCGTCAACACCGCCTGCGGCCAGGCCGACTCCGGCGTCGGCCCGTTCTACTGCCCCGCCGACTCGCTCGTCTACATCGACCTCTCCTTCTACGAGGTGCTCGCCACGCAACTCGGCGCCGAGGGCGAGTTCGCCCAGCCGTACGTGCTGGCCCACGAGTACGGCCACCACGTGCAGAACCTGCTCGGCACCAACGAGCAGGTGCGCCGCCAGCAGCAGCGCGACCCCGGCAACGCCAACGACCTGTCGGTACGCCTGGAGTTGCAGGCCGACTGCTACGCCGGAGCCTGGGCCAAGAACGCCACCGGCACGGCCGACGACAGCGGCCAGAAGATCTTCACCAGCATCACCGAGCGGGACATCGCCGAGGCCATCGACACCGCCGAGGCCATCGGTGACGACGCCATCTCCAAGCGCGCCGACCGGCCGGTCAACCCGGAGGAGTTCACCCACGGCTCGTCGGAGCAGCGTAAGCAGTGGTTCAACCGGGGCTACGACAGCGGCGACCCGGCCTCCTGCGACACCTTCAGCGGCGCGGTCTGACGAAGCGGCACGCCGCGGGCCCGGTCACCGGTGACCGGGCCCACAGCCGTACTACGCGCCCTCTCCGCCGGCCGGGCGCTAGCGGCTGCCTTCCGGCTGCGGTTCGCGGACCAGGATGCGAACCGCCCGGGCGGCGGTCACCGCGGCCAGCAGCACCGCGTGTCGAGGTTCGGGGACGTCGAGCAGACGGTCGGCGCGCAGTGCGGCCAGCGGGGCGAGTCGACGGTCGGCCAGCACGGTGTCCACGGCCCGCCGGTCCCCGCCGGCGATAAGCGCGTCGAGCCGGTCGGCCGCCGGCAGCAGCAGCCGGACGGCCAACTCGACGGCGTCGGCCAGCGCCGCCTTGGTCTGGTTGTCCCGGCGGCGGGCGAAACGCTGCTGCGACCAACCACCGGCGGCGGTACGTCCCTGCACGTAGCGGGTGTCCACCTTGTGCACCGGCAGCCGCTCCCCCTCCGCGATGCCCACCGCCACCGCGCCCTTGCGGACCAGCAGCAGCCCGAGCCGGTGCGGCAGGGTGACCGCCGCCACGAAACCCGCCAGATCGGTGGCGGGCGACGAGCCCGGGGGCGCGTGCAGTTCGGCGGTGGCACCGTCCGGAGCGGACAGCAGCAGGCCGTACCCGTGCGCGCTGACGGTGGGCGGGCCGTGCCGGTCGGCGAAGCCGGCGACCCAGCGGGCGACGCGGTCCGGATCGACCTCCACCCACCGGCCGCCCCCGGCGGCGGGTCGGCTGCTCATCACCCGACCGTACGGCACGGGTGGCCCGGTTCAGCCACCGAGGAGCATGCCGACGGCGAGCACGGTGATGATGGCGCTGGACAGCAGCGCGGTGACCAGCCGACCACGATCGCTGGTGAGCACCCGCCCGATCAGCGAGCCACCCCCGGCGATCAACAGCTGCCAACTGGCCGAGGCGAGGAACACCCCGAGGGTGAACACCACCGCGACGGCGGTGCCGGAGCCGCCCAGGTCGGCCCGGCCGAGCACCAGCGCCGTGAAGTAGACGATGGTGGCCGGGTTGAGCAGGGTCAACGCGAGGATCCCGACAAACGCCCGGGTCGGCGTGTCCAACCCACGCCGTACCGATGCCGGACCGGACCCTGGCCCGGCCGCGACGGCCGCCGACCGGTCCGGGTCACCCACCGACGAGACGGCCGGGACGCCCGGCGTCGGCGCGTGGTTCGGGCACCGGCGTGGGCCGGGCACCCGCAGGGCGCGCCAGGCGCCGTGGGCGGCGAGGGCGAGTAGCGCCGTCGCGCCGATCAGTCGCAGCGGCCCGGCGACCGGCGCGAGCCAGCCCGCGACCACCGCGCCGCCGAGCGCCGCGACGCCGGCGTAGAGCCCGTCGTCGGTGGCCACCCCCAGTGCGGCGGCCGAACCGACCCGGAACGAGGTCCGGGCGGTGAGGCCGAGGATGAGCACGGCGATCGCCCCGACCGGGACGGCCACGCCGTAGCCGGCGACCAGACCGGCGAGGAACGCGCCGGTCACGACCGACGCCGTGGCGAGACGCGGCCCGGCGCGAGCCGCTGTCGACGCGCGGCGGTGGCCACGGCGACAGGACACAGCTTTTTCGGGTACGCCTCACTCACCGCGCCATCTTCCGGGCCCGGCTGCGGCGACGCCACGGATTATCGACAGAGCAGCACGCCCTCTCCCGTCAGGCGATCGATCAGGGCTCGCTACCGCGACCCGTGGCGGACCGCCGCACGCCCGGCACCTCTACCCCTGCCGAGGCTGTCGAGCTGAACCGTCGGCGTCAAGCGGGGCCTGGGGTGATGCGTCTGCGCTCTCAGCTCGACAGCGCCGGGACCACCACCATCAACCGGGGTCGACCCACTGGACGGGTCGCCGCGCGGCAACGATAACTCCGGGCGGTCCGACCGTGGTGGCACGGCGGCGGACGGGTGAGTCACGTCGGGCGCGGCACCCGGTGGATGCCGCGCCCGAGGCAGACTGCCCGGAGGAGCCGTCAGACGTTGAAACCGAGGGAGCGGAGCTGGTCGCGGCCCTCGTCAGTGATCTTGTCCGGTCCCCACGGGGGCAGCCAGACCCAGTTGATCCGGATGTCGTCGACGAGACCACCGCCGGGGCCGGTGGTGAGCGCCTGACGGGCCTGGTCCTCGATCACGTCGGTGAGCGGGCAGGCCGCCGAGGTCAACGTCATGTCCAGGGTGGCGACGTTCTGGTCGTCGACGTGTACGCCGTACACCAGGCCGAGGTCGACCACGTTGATGCCCAGCTCCGGGTCGACGACGTCCTTCATCGCCTCCTCGATGTCGGCGACGGCGGCCTTGCCGCCGACCGCCGGGGTCACCGCGCCGTCGGTCGCCACGGCGCCCGACTCCGGCGTGCTGTTGGTCTGCTCGGTCATGCCTTCACCTCCGTCGGGCTCGCGCCCACACCGGCGCGTGCCGCGGCGTCCTTGAACGCCATCCACGGCAACAGCGCGCACTTGACCCGGGCGGGATAGCGGGCCACGCCCTCGAACGCCACCCCGTCGCCGAGCACATCCTCGTCCGGCGTGACCTGACCACGGCCGGACATCAACGCCACGAACGCCTCGTGCACCTCGAACGCCTCCGTCGCACCCCGGCCGGTCAGCAGCTCGTGCAGCACGCTCGCGGACGCCTGGCTGATCGAACAGCCCATCCCGTCGTACGACACGTCGTGCAACGTCGCACCGTCGGTGGCCACCCGGACGGTGACCTCGTCACCGCAGGTCGGGTTGACGTGGTGCGCCTCGCCGACCCGGTCGGCCGGGTCCGCGGCGTCGCGCAGCCCGCGACCGTGCGGGTGCTTGTAGTGGTCCAGGATGATCTCCTGGTAGAGAGAATCAAGCTGCATCAGGCGAACACCTTCCGCACCTGTTCCAGGCCCGCCACCAGTGCGTCGATCTCCTCGGTGGTGGTGTAGAGGTAGAACGACGCCCGCGTGGTGGCCGGCACCCCGAACCGGGTGCAGACCGGGCGGGCGCAGTGATGCCCGACCCGTACCTGCACGCCGAGGGAGTCGAGCACCTGCCCCACGTCGTGCGGGTGCACGTCGCCGAGCGCGAACGAGATGGTGCCGCCCCGGCCCACCGGCACCTCCGGGCCGAAGATCCGCAGGCCGGGCACGCCGCCCAGGGCGTCCAGCGCGTACGCGGTCAGCTGCTTCTCGTGCCACTGGATCGACCGCATGCCGATGCCGGTGAGGTAGTCCACGGCCGCGCCGAGCGCGACCGCCTCGGCGATCGGCGGGGTGCCGGCCTCGAACCGGGCCGGCGGTGCCGCGTAGGTGGAGCCGCCCATCGTCACCGTCTCGATCATCGAGCCGCCGCCGAACACCGGCGGCATCGCCGCCAGCAGCTCGGTGCGGCCCCAGAGCACGCCGATGCCGGTCGGGGCGCACATCTTGTGCCCGGTGAAGACGATGAAGTCGGCGTCCAGGTCGACCACGTCGATCGGCATGTGCGGCACCGACTGCGAGCAGTCCAGCAACAGCAGCGCCTCCACCTCGCGGACCCGGGCGGTGATCCGCGAGGTGGCGTTGACGGTGCCGAGGATGTTGGACATGTGCACCAGCGAGACGATCTTCGTCCGCTCGTTGACCAGGTCGGTCAGGCCCGACTCGTCCAGCCGGCCGTTGTCGGTGACCGGGAACCAGCGCAGCGTCGCGCCGGTGCGCTCGGCCAGCAACTGCCACGGCACGATGTTCGAGTGGTGCTCCATCTCGGAGATGACGATCTCGTCGCCCGGCCCCAGCCGCAGCCGGGGGTCGGCGTCGGCCCGCAGCGAGGCGTTGGAGAACGCGTACGCCACGATGTTGATCGCCTCGGTGGAGTTCTTGGTGAAGACCACCTCGTCGACGCTCGGCGCGTTGACGAACGCGGCGACCTTCGCCCGGGCTCCCTCGTACGCCTCGGTCGCCTCGGTGCCCAGGGTGTGCACCGAACGGGACACGTTGGCGTTGTGCCGGGCGTAGTGCTCGGCAAGTACGTCGAGCACCTGACGCGGCTTGTGCGAGGTGTTGGCGCTGTCCAGGTAGACCAGCGGATGCCCGTTGACTTCCCGATCGAGGATCGGGAAGTCGGCGCGTACCGCCGCCACGTCGTAGCGCGGCACGTCGTCGTACTGCGGCATCCCCGGCGGGATCGCGATGGTGGTCATCGTGGTGACCGCCCCTTCCTTCGGGGTCAGACCCGCGCCGGACCGGCCCCGGCCGCGTACCGCTCGTAGCCGGACTCCTCGAGCTTGTCGGCCAGCTCCGGGCCGCCCTGCTCGACGATCCGGCCGGCGACGAAGACGTGCACGTAGTCGGGCTTGATGTAGCGCAGGATCCGGGTGTAGTGGGTGATCAGCAGCAGGCCGGTGTCGCCGGTGTCGCGCACCCGGTTCACGCCCTCACTCACCACGCGCAGCGCGTCCACGTCGAGACCGGAGTCGGTCTCGTCGAGGATTGCCATCTTCGGCTTGAGCAGCTCCAGCTGCACGATCTCGTGGCGCTTCTTCTCACCACCGGAGAAGCCCTCGTTGACGTTGCGCTGGGCGAAGGCCGGGTCCATGTGCAACCGCTCCATGGCACCGCGCAGCTCGCCGCCCCAGGTGCGCAGCTTCGGCGCCTCGCCGTCGATCGCGGTCTTCGCGGTACGCAGGAAGTTCGCCACCGACACGCCGGGCACCTCGACCGGGTACTGCATGGCGAGGAAAAGGCCGGCCCGGGCCCGCTCGTCGACGGACATCTCCAGGACGTCCTCGCCGTCCAGGGTCACCGAGCCGCCGGTGATCTCGTACTTCGGGTGGCCGGCGACCGAGTACGCCAGGGTCGACTTGCCGGAGCCGTTCGGGCCCATGATCGCGTGGGTCTCCCCCGACTTCACGGTCAGGTCGACACCGTGCAGGATCGGCTTGAGCTCACCCTCGGGCAGCTTCACCGACACCTGTAGGTCGCGGATCTCCAGGGTGCTCATTATCGGGTCACTCCATTGCTCGGCGTCAGACTGACGTAGATGTCACCGTCGCGGACTTCGACGGGGTAGACGGGTACGGGTTCGGTGGCGGGCAGCCCGGTGGGCTCGCCGGTACGCAGGTCGAAACGGGAGCCGTGCAGCCAGCACTCCAGCGTGCAGCCCTCGACCTCGCCCTCGGAGAGCGCGACGGCCGCGTGCGAGCACTCGTCGAACACGGCGTAGAACTGTTCGTCCTCGCCGTGCACGAGCGCGATCTGGGTGCCGTCGACGTCCGCGCTGATCGCGGTGCCCTTCGGCACGTCCTCGACGGCGCAGATGCGGATCATCAGGCGCCCGCCTTGGTCAGCCGCGCCTCGATAGCGTCCCCCAGGCGCTCCCGCAGGGACTCCACCGGGATCTTGTGCAGCAGCTCGGCGAAGAAGCCGCGCACCACCAGCCGGCGAGCCTCGGCCTCCGGGATGCCCCGGGCCATCAGGTAGAACAACTGCTCGTCGTCGAAGCGGCCGGTGGCGCTGGCGTGGCCGGCGCCGGCGATCTCGCCGGTCTCGATCTCCAGGTTCGGCACCGAGTCGGCCCGGGCACCGTCGGTGAGCAGCAGGTTCCGGTTGATCTCGTACGTGTCGGTGCCGGTCGCCTCGGCCCGGATCAGCACGTCGCCGACCCAGACGGTACGGGCGCTCTCGCCCTGCAACGCGCCCCGGTAGCCGACGTAGCTGCGGCAGTCCGGCACGGTGTGGTCGACCAGTTGGCGGTGCTCCTGGTGCTGGCCGGAGTCGGCGAAGTAGACGCCGTACAGCTCGGCCTCGCCGCCCCGGTCGGTGTACTCCACGGTGGTGTACTGCCGGACCATGTCACCGCCGAGGGTGACCTGGACGTGCAGCACCCGCGCGTCGCGCCCCAGCCGTACCTTCAGGTGCTGCGCCTGCACGGCGTCGTCGGCCCAGTCGGCGACGGTGACCAGGGTGAGCTTCGCCCCGTCGCCCACCGACACCTCGACGTTGTCGGCGAGGGTGGCCGAGCCGACGTGCTCCAGCACCAGGATGGCCTCGGCGAACCGGCCCACCTCGATCACCGTGTGACCGAAGGCCAGGCCCTCGACGCCCTCGCCGACCGCCCGGAGGATGGTCGGGCCACTGATCACCGCGTCCTGCGCCACCCGCACCAGCAGCGCCTGCCCGGCCCCGCCGTAGGCCAGCGCGCTGACCCGGTCGAACGGGGTGAGCACGCTGCCGACCCGCGGGTCGTCGTGGCCGACCCGCTCCACGGACACGCCCTCGGGCAGGTCGGCGTACTCGTGCCGGACCGTGCCGGTGGCGGTCGGGTCGTCACCGACCAGCCCCCGCAGCCGCTTGAGCGGGGTGAAGCGCCACTCCTCCTCCAGGCCGGTCAGGGCCGGGAAGTCGGCGACATCGTACGAACGCAGCGCCTGCGACTTGGTGCTGGGCGGCGCGGAAGCCTGGGTAGTCATCTCGTCCTTGCTTGTGTCTACGACGACGGTGTCCGGTGCTGTGGTGCGGCCGGGGTCAGCCGACCGCGCCCTCCATCTGCAGCTCGATCAGGCGGTTGAGCTCCAGGGCGTACTCCATGGGCAGTTCCTTGGCGATCGGCTCGATGAAGCCGCGCACGATCATCGCCATCGCCTCGTCCTCGCTCAGGCCCCGGCTCATCAGGTAGAAGAGCTGGTCCTCGCTGACCTTGGAGACGGTCGCCTCGTGCCCCATCGACACGTCGTCCTCGCGGATGTCGACGTAGGGGTAGGTGTCGGAGCGGGAGATGGTGTCGACGAGCAGGGCGTCGCACTTGACCGTGCTGGCGCTGCTGTGCGAGCCCTCCAGCACCTGCACCAGACCCCGGTACGAGGTCCGGCCGCCACCCCGGGCGATCGACTTCGACACGATGGTGCTGCTGGTGTGCGGTGCCGCGTGCACCATCTTGGCGCCGGCGTCCTGGTGCTGCCCCTCGCCGGCCATCGCCACCGAGAGCACCTCGCCCTTGGCGTGCTCACCGGTCATGTAGACCGCCGGGTACTTCATGGTGACCTTGGAACCGATGTTGCCGTCGATCCACTCCATGGTCGCGCCCTCGTGACACACGGCGCGCTTGGTGACCAGGTTGTAGACGTTGTTCGACCAGTTCTGGATGGTCGTGTAACGGCACCGGGCGTTCTTCTTGACGACGATCTCCACCACGGCGCTGTGCAGCGAGTCCGAGGAGTAGATGGGCGCGGTGCAGCCCTCGACGTAGTGCACGTACGCACCCTCGTCGACAATGATCAGCGTCCGCTCGAACTGGCCCATGTTCTCGGTGTTGATCCGGAAGTACGCCTGCAGCGGGATCTCCACGTGCACGCCCTTCGGCACGTAGATGAACGAGCCGCCGGACCACACGGAGGTGTTCAGCGCGGCGAACTTGTTGTCGCCGACCGGGATCACCGTGCCGAAGTACTCCTTGAACAGGTCCTCGTGCTCCTTGAGGGCGGTGTCGGTGTCGAGGAAGACGACACCCTGCTCCTCCAGGTCCTCACGGATCTTGTGGTAGACCACCTCGGACTCGTACTGGGCGGCGACACCGGCGACGAGGCGCTGCTTCTCCGCCTCCGGGATGCCCAGCTTGTCGTAGGTGTTCTTGATGTCCTCGGGCAGGTCCTCCCAGCTGGCGGCCTGCTTCTCGGTGGAGCGCACGAAGTACTTGATGTTGTCGAAGTCGATCCCGGTGAGGTCGGCGCCCCAGGCCGGCATCGGCTTGCGCTCGAACAGCCGCAGGCCCTTAAGGCGCAGGTCGAGCATCCAGGCCGGCTCGTTCTTCTTGGCCGAGATGTCCCGCACCACCGCCTCGTTGAGGCCGCGCTGAGCCGAGGCCCCGGCGACGTCCGGGTCGGCCCAGCCGTACTCGTAGTTGCCCAGGGCGGCGAGCTGCTCCTCCTGGGTCAGGGGCTGGACGATCTGCTCGGTCATCTATCTGTCCTCACAGTGGTGACGGTCTTACCGGACTGGGCGTGCGGCGAACCCGGGATGTGCGTGGTGCACACCCCGTCGCCGTGCGCGATGGTGGCCAGGCGCTGCACGTGGGTACCGACCAGGCGGGAGATCACCGTGGTCTCGGCCTCGCACAGTTGGGGAAACTCGGCGGCCACGTGCGCCACCGGGCAGTGGTGCTGGCAGAGCTGGCCGCCGGAGGCGATCGTGGAGGCACTGGCAGCGTATCCCTCGGCGGTCAGCGCCGCGGCGAGTGCCTCCGCACGGGCCATCGGATCGTCGCCCGCGTCGGCCAGGGCGGCCTGACAGCGCGTTTCCAGGGCGGCCACCTGCTCGGCGGCGAACCGCTCCACCGCCTGCGAGCCACCGGTGCGGGCGATCCAGCGCAGCGCGGCGGTGGCCATGTTGTCGTAGTGGTGGGTGCCACACCGGCTGCGGGCGGCGTCGGTGAGCAGGAACACCTTGGCCGGGCGGCCCCGCCCACGGTGACCGCGTACGGTCTGCTCGCGGGCCACGACGTCACCGTCGGCGAGCATCGCGTCCAGGTGCCGGCGGATCGCCGCCGGGCTGAGCCCGAGCGCGTCGCCCAACTGGGCGGCGGTGGCGGCGCGGCGCTCCAGCAGCAGCAGGGTGACCCGGTCCCGGGTCGACTGCTCACCGGTCGGCGCGGCCTGGGTGCTGGTCGTGGCAGGCGGGACGTGGGTGTCCGGCAGCGACCGGCCGGCGACCGTACCGGCCGTCGGCTGGTGCCCGGTGAGCCCCGCCGCCTTTTTCACAACGCCCACGTTACGTAATTCAATCAGGGCCCGCAAACGTGACCCCGGTGATCCGAACCACCGCACGGGCGGAGTCACCCGATCGGTGACAACTACGTTGCGTAGGATTCGCCTCGTGAAGCGACCCGACCGCTCCCCGGTCTCCGGCACCCTGCTGCGCCGCCTGGCGTTCGCCAACATCGTCGCGAACGCCGCGATCGTCGTCACCGGCGGGGCGGTGCGGTTGACCGCGTCCGGCCTGGGCTGTCCCACCTGGCCCCGGTGCACCGACGAGTCGTACACCGCCACCGCCGAGATGGGCATGCACGGAGCGATCGAGTTCGGCAACCGGCTGCTCACGTTCGTGCTGGTGCTGATCGCGGGCGCCACCCTGCTGGCCGCCCTGGCACACCGTCCCCGGCGACGCGGTGCGGTGCCGCTGGCGCTGGCGGTCGTGCTCGGCATCGTGGCACAGGCGGTGATCGGTGGGATCACCGTCCGTACCCAGCTGCATCCCTCGATCGTCGGCATCCACTTCGTGGTGTCGATGCTGCTGCTGCTCGTCGCGTACGCCCTGTGGCGCCGGGTGAGCGAGCCGGACGGCCCGACGGTGCCCGTGGTGCCACCGGCAGTGCGGACCCTGACCTGGCTCACCGTGGTGGCCAGCGCGGCGGTGATCGTCGTCGGGGTGGCGGTGACCGGCAGCGGCCCGCACGCCGGCGACGCCGACGCCGTCCGTAACGGCCTGGACCCGCAGACCATCTCCCAGATCCACGCCGACCTGGTCTTCCTGCTCGTCGGCCTGACCGTGGGCCTGTGGCTGGCACTGCGCGCGGTCGGCGCGCCGGCAGCCGCCGTGCGGGCGGCGCTGACCCTGCTCCTGGTCGAGCTGGGTCAGGGGGTGATCGGCTTCGTGCAGTACTTCACCAACCTGCCGGTACTGCTGGTCGGCCTGCACATGCTCGGCTCCTGCCTGGTCTGGCTCGCCACCCTCGCCGTGCTCTGGTCCACCCGCGAACGCCGCCCCGCCGACCACCCACCCCCGCCCACCCGCCCGGCCACATCCGTCCCTGCCGAACCCTCCCACCCGGCCCCAACCCCCGCCTGACCTCCGTTGATCATGAAGTTCTTGTCCCGCCACGCCGGGGCGGGTGACAACAACTTCATGATCAACCTGACCGAGGGCGGGGGTGGGGTGGGGTCAGCGGGTGGGGTGGGGCAGGTGGAGGGTGATGGCGTGGGCTAGGCGGTCGGGAACGCCGTCGGAGTGGCCGAGGAACAGTGAGGGCTCGGTCAGTTCCAGTTCCACGAGCACGGGGGTGCCGTCGGGGCCGGGGATCAGGTCGACCCGGGCGTAGAGCAGGCGGTCGGATCCGCCGGGCACCGCCGCGAGGGTCTGCGCCGCGACGGCGAGCTGGGCCGGCTGTGCGGTGCGGGCGGTGATCTCCTCGACCTTGTACAGCGCGTCGACACCCTCGTCCGGCCCGGTCAGCATCGGACCCTTGCGGATGGCGTGACTGAAGGTCAGACCGGTCGGGCCGGTCAGGAAGAGCAGCGCGGTCTCGCCGACGGTGTCCACCGCGGTCAGGTACGGCTGGACCATGGCCACCCGACCGGCCGCGCCGAGCCGACGTACGTGGGCCACCGCGAGATCCCGGTGGCCGGGCTCGGCCAGGTCGTAGCGGCCGGTGTCCAGGCTGCCGGCGCTCACGGCCGGTTTGACGACGTACTCACCGTGATCAGCAGGTGGCTGCCACGGCTGGTCGGGCAGTACCCAACCGGTGGGGACGGTGGGCACCCCGGCTGCTGACAACTCGTCGAGGTAGCGCTTGTCGGTGTTCCACCGCACCACGTCCGCCGGATTGACCAGTCGGGGTACGTCCGTCGCCCAGGAGACGAACTCGTCCCGGCGGGACATGTAATCCCAGGGCGAGCGGAGCACCGCCAGGTCGTAGCGGGCCCAGTCGACGGTCGGGTCGTCCCAGACCACCGGCTCGGCGGCGATCCCCCGCGCGGCCAGCGGAGCCACCACGAGACGGTCGTCGTCGTCGAGGTCGGCGAGTTCGGTGCAGGTGACGAGAGCGACCCGGGGTCTCCCCCGGGTCGACTGGTGGTGATCGGTCAATTTATTCTCAACGGGCCATGGTGCGTCGGGCCATCGAGCGCCAGAGGTCGTTGCTCGGGCGCATCTGGTCCATCAGTTCCCGTTCCCAGGCGTTCTCCACGGCGACCCCGGCCTGCGCACAGGCCTCGCGGGCGGTCACCGTGTCCTCGGCGAACTGGTCGCCCCACGCGCCGTCGGAGCCCACCAGGACGATGCGGGCACCGCGCTTGCCGACGTACTCGATGACCGCCTTCGCCCCGCCATGCTCGGCGGCGAACGACCGGATGCCCGCGATCAGGCCGTTGGGGGCCTGCCCGGAGGCGGTCTGACCGGCCGTCAACGTCGTATCGGAACCATCTGCCATAACGTGAAGACTAAGCAGAGATGCACCCGGACGGGCGAGAACCATCAACCTTTTGTGATACCCATTACCCGCAGGTTTAAGGAAGACCAAAGGCGTTTCGCCCGTATTTATCAGCAACAAATCGGGTGAATCGGAGCGACAGAACGTCCGCAAACGGACGGAGCCGACGAGGGGGAACCCGCCGCGGGCGGCCGTCAGAGCAGCGCGTCGAGCGCCGCGGCGGCGAAGACGATCGTCAGGTACGACGTCGACCAGTGGAACAACCGCATCGGCTTGACCGGCTCGCCCCGACGGGCCCGCCCGGCGAGCCGGTGCGCCTCGACCAGGAAGATCGCGCCGACCACCAGCGTCGGGACGCCGTAGACCGCACTCAGCCCCAACGCCCACACGGCCAGCGAGGTCAGCACGGTCAGCCAGGCGAACAGCACGATCTCGGCGTTCACCCGCCGCACCGAGGCGACCACCGGGAGCATCGGGATGCCGGCCCGCGCGTAGTCGTCTTTGTATTTCATCGCCAGCGGATAGAAGTGCGGCATCTGCCAGAAGAAGACCACCCCGAACAGCGCCCACGCCACCGGCGACAGCGAGCCGGTAACCGCCGCCCAGCCGATCAGCACCGGCGCGGCACCGCAGGCACCGCCCCAGAAGGTGTTCGCCGTCGTCGTGCGCTTGAGCCACAGGGTGTAGACGACGTCGTAGTAGACGATCGCGGCCAGCGTGAGCCCGGCGGCGAGCAGATTGGTGAAGGCCGCCATCAACGCGACCGAGACCACCGCCAGCACCAAGCCGAAGATCAGCGCGTTGCGGGGCGTCACCGTGTGCGCCGGCAGCGGCCGCCGCTTCGTCCGTCGCATCAACTGGTCGATGTCGCGGTCGATGTAGCAGTTGAGCACGCTGGCCGCGCCCGCCGCGAGCGAGCCGCCGACCAGCACCACCGCGACCAGCCACAGCGACGGCAGCCCCCCGTGCGCGAGCATCATCGCCGGCACCGTGGTGACCAGCAGCAGCTCCACGATCCGCGGCTTGGTCAGCGTCACGTACGCCGCCACCACCGCCCGCAGGTCGCGGGGGCGGGCTGGGGTCTCCCCGGCCGTACGCACCGGCGGCTGCCCGGCAGGGTTACTGACGGGGCGCTCGGTGATCATGCTCACGGATTGCCACCTTCCGGCGTCGGGAGGGGAGGTCACGGCGGCGGGACCACCTCGGGTCCACACACCGACCCACACACTACGCGTCGTCGTTTTGGCTGCCCGGGCGACCCGGCAACGGTGCCAGTCGTCACACCCGAGGCTGGCGACCGAGCCGGCGACGAGGGTGAACCGCGAGACACGCCCGAAACGTACAGACCAGCATGCTGAGATCCTCGGGCGCACGTTTAGCCGCGCTCGATAGGGTCACCACTGAGGGTTCCGCCCATCTCGCCGAGGAGCACAAACCACCGTGGCTGCCAACCGACCCGCGCACCCCGCACTTGACTGGTCCGATCTCGACCGCCGTGCCGTGGACACCGTCCGCGTCCTGGCCATGGACGCCGTGGAGAAATCCGGCAACGGCCACCCGGGCACCGCGATGAGCCTCGCCCCTGCGGCGTACCTGCTGTTCAACCGGGTGATGCGACACAACCCGGCCGATCCGAACTGGCCCGGTCGGGACCGCTTCGTGCTCTCCGCCGGGCACTCCAGCCTGACGCTCTACATCCAGCTCTTCCTCGCCGGCTACCCGCTGAGCCTGGACGACCTCAAGTCGCTGCGGCAGTGGGGTTCGCTGACCCCGGGGCACCCCGAGCACGGGCACACCCCCGGCGTGGAGACCACCACCGGCCCGCTCGGGCAGGGCCTGGGCAACGCCGTCGGAATGGCCATGGCGGCGCGGCGGGAACGCGGCCTGTTCGACCCGGAGGCCGAGGCCGGCGAGTCCGCCTTCGACCACCACATCTGGTGCATCGCCTCCGACGGCGACATCGAGGAGGGCATCAGCCACGAGGCCAGCGCCCTGGCCGGGCACCAGCAGCTGGGCAACCTCTGCGTGATCTACGACGACAACGAGATCTCGATCGAGGACGACACCCGGATCGCGCTGAGCGAGGACGTCGCGGCCCGCTATACCGCGTACGGCTGGCACGTGCAGACCGTCGACTGGCGGCGCGGCGACGCCGACAAGGGTGACTACCACGAGAACGTCGAGGAGTTGTACCAGGCGCTGCTGGCCGCCAAGGCGGAGACCGACCGCCCGTCGTTCATCGCGCTGCGCACCATCATCGGCTGGCCGGCACCGAACAAGCAGAACACCGGCAAGATCCACGGCTCGGCGCTCGGCGCGGACGAGGTGGCCGCCACCAAGGAGATCCTCGGCTTCGACCCGGCCGGCTCGTTCGAGGTCACCGAGGAGGTGCTCGGCCACACCCGCTCGGCGCTGCGGCGCGGCGAGGCCGCCCAGCAGGAGTGGACGACCACCTTCGACGAGTGGTCGCAGGCCAACCCGGAACGCCGCGCTCTCTACGACCGGCTGGCCGGCCGGACGCTGCCCGAGGGCTGGACCGACGCCCTGCCGGAGTTCCCCGCCGACGCCAAGGGTGTCGCCACCCGGGCCGCCTCCGGCAAGGTGCTGGCCGCGCTCGCGCCGGTGCTGCCCGAACTGTGGGGCGGCTCCGCCGACCTGGCCGAGAGCAACAACACCACGATGAAGGGCGAGCCCTCCTTCGTCCCCAGCCAGTACGCCACCAAGGAGTTCCCCGGCCACGAGTACGGCCGGACGCTGCACTTCGGCATCCGGGAACACGCCATGGGCGCGATCCTGAACGGCATCGCCCTGCACGGCGGCACCCGCCCGTACGGCGGCACCTTCCTGGTGTTCAGCGACTACATGCGGCCCTCGGTCCGGTTGGCCGCGTTGATGAAGCTGCCGGTGGTCTACGTCTGGACGCACGACTCCATCGGTCTCGGCGAGGACGGCCCGACCCACCAGCCGGTGGAGCACCTGACCGCGCTGCGGGCCATCCCCGGCCTGGACGTGGTCCGCCCGGCCGACGCCAACGAGACCGCCTGGGCGTGGCGGCAGGCGCTGGAGCACACCGACCGGCCGACCGCGTTGGCGCTGAGCCGGCAGGCACTGCCGACGCTGGACCGCTCGCAGCTTGCCGGCGCGGAGGGGGTCGCCAAGGGCGGCTACGTGCTGGCCGAGGCGTCCAACGGCAAGCCCGAGGTGATCATCATCGGTACCGGCTCCGAGGTGCAGCTCTGCCTCACCGCCCGGGAGCGGCTGGAGGCCGACGGCACCCCCACCCGGGTCGTCTCGATGCCCTGCCAGGAGTGGTTCTTCGAGCAGGACGAGGCGTACCGGGAGTCGGTGCTGCCGCGCGGGGTAAAGGCCCGGGTGAGCGTGGAGGCGGGCATCGCGATGTCCTGGCGCGGCATCGTCGGCGACTGCGGCGAGAGCGTCAGCATCGAGCACTACGGCGCGAGTGCTCCGCACTCGGTGCTCTTCGAGCAGTTCGGCTTCACGCCGGACCGGATCGTCGCCGCCGCACACGCGGCGCAGACCCGGATCGGCGACATCACCGGTTTCACGACCGGCAACTGAGGGAGGCGTTGGCGCACATGACGACCGACAGGCTGGGCGAGCTGACCGCCGCGGGAGTGGCGGTCTGGCTCGACGATCTTTCCCGGGTACGTCTGAACTCCGGCGGGCTGGACCAGCTGCGCCGGGACCAGCACGTGGTCGGGGTCACCACCAACCCGACGATCTTCGCGAAGGCGTTGAGCGACGCCGACGAGTACGACTGGCAGCTCCGCGACCTGGCCGCCCGGGGTGTCGACGTGGAAGAGGCCGTCCGCATGCTCACCACGTACGACGTGCGGTGGGCCTGTGACGTGATGCGCCCGTCGTACGACGCCAGCGCCGGTGTCGACGGTCGCGTCTCCATCGAGGTGGATCCGCGACTCGCCCACGACTCGCACCGCACGGTCGCCGAGGCCAAGGCGCTGTGGTGGCTGGTCGACCGACCGAACCTGTTCATCAAGATCCCGGCGACCGAGGCCGGTCTGCCGGCGATCACCGCGGCGTTGGCCGAGGGGATCAGCGTCAACGTCACGCTCATCTTCGGCCTGGACCGCTACTCCCAGGTGATGGAGGCGTTCCTGGCCGGGCTGGAGCAGGCCAAGGCGAACGGCCACGACCTGAGCACCATCGGCTCGGTGGCCTCGTTCTTCGTCTCCCGGGTCGACACCGAGGTCGACGCCCGGCTGGAGAAGATCGGCTCCGCCGAGGCCAAGGCGCTGCGCGGCAAGGCGGCGGTGGCCAACGCCCGGTTGGCGTTCGAACGCTACAGCGAGGTCTTCGCCACCGACCGGTGGCGGGCCCTGGCCGATGCCGGAGCGCACCCGCAGCGTCCGTTGTGGGCCTCCACCTCGACCAAGAACCCGGACTACCGGGACGTCATCTACGTCGAGGAGCTGATCGCGCCCGGCACGGTCAACACCATGCCGGAGCCGGTCATCCACGCCTACGCCGAGCACGGTGAGACCCACCCGGACACCGTCACCGGCGCGTACGACGACGCCCGGGAGGTCTTCGCCGCGCTGGAGTCGGTGGGCGTGGACCTGGCCGACGTGATCGCCACGTTGGAGCGCGAGGGCGTGGAGAAGTTCGAGGCGAGCTGGCAGGAACTGCTCGACGGCGTCCGCAAGTCGCTGACCGCCGCCGGTCAGGGCAGCGGCAGTCCGGGCGACGCCGCCCGGGGCAACGCCGACGCCGCCGTGCGCGCCGGCGGAAATGCGTGACGATGCCGTCGTCCGGCAGTACCCACGCCGCCACCTGGACCGGGTGGCGGCGTGGGTCGGTGGTGCTACGGCAACGGTTCGCAGGTGGGTAGCTTTCTTCAGACAACCGGTACGGTCGGCGTTGATCTACCGGTGCCCGGAACCCGTACTCAGGTGAGGATTCGCCGGTGACCGGCGTCCCTGGCCGGTCGGCGACGTCCGCTGCCGCACCAGTAGCCGGCCGAGCGGTCGGCGGAACCGGTCCGGCCGGTCGGCGCGGTGGGTCGCTACGGGCATGACGATGGACGACGTGGACGAGCGGAGCGAGGAGGCGGCGTGAACCCGCTGCGCGACCCGCAGGACCGGCGACTGCCCCGGATCCCGGAGCCGTGCGCTCTGGTGATCTTCGGGGTGACCGGTGACCTGGCCCAGAAGAAACTGCTACCCGCGGTCTACGACCTGGCCAACCGGGGGCTGCTGCCGCCCGGCTTCGTGGTCGTCGGGTTCGCCCGCCGGGACTGGGCCGACGGCGACTTCGCCTCGCTGGCCCGTGAGGCGGCCAAGGCCCACTCCCGCACACCGTGGCGGGAGGAGGTGTGGTCACGACTCGAACACAACATCAAGTTCGTCGGCGGGTCGTTCGACGACGACACCGCCTTCGACAACCTCGCACACTGCCTGGAAGGGCTGCGCGACAGCCACGGCATCCACGGCAACGCGGCCTTCTACTTCTCCATCCCACCGGCGGCGTTCCCGGTGGTGCTCAAGCAACTGGCCCGCACCGGCATGGCCGACAACGAGAAGTGCGGCGGCTGGCGCCGGGTGGTGGTGGAGAAGCCGTTCGGCAACGACCTGCCCTCAGCCAAGGCGCTCAACGACCTGGTCGACGACGTCTTCACCCGACAGGACGTCTTCCGCATCGACCACTACCTCGGTAAGGAGACGGTCCAGAACATCCTCGCCCTGCGCTTCGCCAACAGCCTCTTCGAGCCGCTGTGGAACTCCCAGTACGTCGACTCGGTGCAGATCACCATGGCCGAGGACGTCGGGATCGGCAGCCGGGCCGGCTTCTACGACTCGGTCGGCACCGCCCGCGACGTGTTGCAGAACCACCTGCTGCAACTGCTCGCCCTGGTGGCGATGGAGGAGCCGACCAGCTTCGACGCCGACGAGATCCGGGCCGAGAAGCTCAAGGTGCTCAAGGCCATCACGCTGCCGAAGGACGTCACCCAGGGCACCGTGCGCGGTCAGTACCTGCCCGGCTGGGTCGGCGGGCAACGGGCCAGGGGCTACCTGGAGGAGGACGGCGTCCCGTCGACGTCGACCACCGAGACCTACGTCGCGGTGCGGCTGGGCATCCAGAACCGCCGGTGGGCGGAGGTGCCGTTCTACATCCGGGCCGGCAAGCGGCTGCCCCGGCGGGTCACCGAGGTCGCGGTGATGTTCAAGCAGGCGCCGCACCTGCCGTTCAATCCGGCCGACATGGAGATGCTCGGCAACAACCAACTGGTGATCCGGGTGCAGCCGGACGAGGGCGTGGTGCTCAAGTTCGGTTCCAAGGTGCCCGGCACCACCATGGAGGTCCGCGACATCGCGATGGACTTCCAGTACGGCGAGGCGTTCACCGAGTCCAGCCCGGAGGCGTACGAGCGGCTGGTGCTGGACGTCCTGATCGGCGACCGGACGCTGTTCCCGGACGCCGCCGAGGTCGAGCAGAGCTGGGCCGTGGTGGACCCGCTGGAGCACGCCTGGGAGGGCACCAAGCCCGAGCCCTACCGGTCCGGGGAGTGGGGCCCCCGGGCCGCCGACGAGATGCTGGCCCGCGAGGGCCGGGCCTGGCGGCGGGCGTGACCGGGCGGACCATCGGGCTCAGCAGCGCCGCGCCGCGCGCCGCCGGTGAGCGGAGCGAGGCGGCGGCGCGCGGCGCGCGGAGCGAGCGAAGCAGGAGGCTGCGGTGATCGGACTGTGGGACACCACCGGCAACGAGGTGGTCAAGGCGCTCGCCGCGGAACGACGCAGCGCGGGCGGCGTGGCCAGCGGCATGGCGCTGACCCTGATCGTGGTGGTGGACGAGAAGCGGGTCCGCGAGGCGGAGGCGGCGGCCACCATCGCCGCGGCCGCGCACCCGTGCCGGCTGCTGGTGGTGGTCCGCTCCGACGTGGACCGGGACCGCAACCGGCTCGACGCCGAGATCGTGGTCGGCGGGCGGCTTGGCCCCTGCGAGGCCGTGGTGATGCGGATGTACGGGCGGCTGGCGCTGCACGCCGAGTCAGTGGTCATGCCGTTGCTGGTGCCGGACGTACCGGTGGTGACCTGGTGGCACGGTGAGCCGCCGGAGGAGATCGCCACCGACTTCCTCGGCGTGGTCGCCGACCGGCGGATCACCGACTCCGCGCAGGCCGCCGACCCGATCGCGGCCCTGCGGCAGCGGGCCCGCGACTACGTCTCCGGCGACACCGACCTCGCCTGGACCAGGATCACCCCGTGGCGCACCCTGGTGGCCGGCGCCTTCGACACCACGGACGCGCAGCTCACCGAGGCCGTGGTGGTCGCGCCGCCGACCGACCCGACCGCCGCGCTGATGCGGGGCTGGCTGCGCAGCCGGCTCGGCATCAAGCCACGCTGGGACCGGGCCCGCGAGTTTCCTCGGATGCGGGAGGTCCAGCTGCGCTGCGGCAACGGCGACGAGTTGACGCTGACCCGGGAGGACAGCGTGGCCACGTTCCGGCGCACCGGCCAGGAGGACCGGATCCTGCCGCTGGTGCGTCGGCCGCTCGGCGACGAGTTGGCCGAGGAACTGCGCCGGCTCGGCCCCGACCAGGTGTACGCGGAGGCGTTGGGCGCCTTCGCCGGGCTGGCCAACCTGGAGCGGCGGCCCAGCCAGCGGGTGCACGTCTGGAAGGACCCGGCCACCGCCCGACGGGCCGAGGCCGGCGCCACCGCGCACGCCACCACGAACACCGGCTCCTGACCCCCATCCCCTCCGGCACGCACGACACCGACCGCCCCGCGGTCGCGAAAGGACACCATGAGTGAGGCGAGTGTCGCCGTCCACGCCGACGCCGACCTGCTGGCGCAGGCGGTCGCGGCCCGACTGGTGGTGCGGCTGCTCGACGCCCAGGCGGCCCGCGGCCAGGCGTCGGTGGTGCTCACCGGCGGTCGGATCGCGGCGGCGGTCTACCGGGCGGTGGGCGCACTGCCCGCCCGGGACGCGGTCGACTGGTCCCGGGTCGACTTCTGGTGGGGCGACGAACGGTTCCTGCCCGCCGGTGACCCGGAGCGCAACGAGACCCAGGCCCGGGCGGCGCTGCTGGACGCGCTGCCGGTGGATCCGGCCCGGATCCACGCCATGCCGGCCTCGGACGATGGCGCCGACCCGGAGGAGGCCGCCGCCCGGTACGCCGCGGAACTCGCCCGGGCGGCCCGGCCCGGCACCGCCGTGCTGCCCCACTTCGACGTGCTGATGCTCGGCGTCGGCGAGGACGGGCACGTCGCCTCGGTCTTCCCGGAACACCCGGTGCACTACGAGAGCCGACCGGTGAGCGCGGTGCGGGGCAGCCCGAAGCCCCCACCGGTACGCATCACCCTCACCCTCCCGGCGATCAACACCGCCGAGGAGGTGTGGCTGGTGGCCGGGGGCGGCGACAAGGCCCACGCGGTCGGCATGGCGCTGGCCGGTGCCGGACCGGTGCAGGTGCCGGCGGCCGGTGTGCAGGGCGTCGGGCGTACCCTCTGGCTGCTCGACCGGGCCGCGGCGGCCGACCTGCCGGCTCGCTTCCGCAGCCTGCGCTGACGCGACCGGCGGCGAAGCTACGACCGGCCGCGGCGCTGACGCAGCGCGGCGAGCGCCTCGGCGAGGATCGCTTCGCCCTCGGCGTCGGTACGCCGTTCCTTCACGTACGCCAGATGGGTCTTGTACGGTTCGGCCCGGGCCCGGCCCGGCGGATCCTGGGCGTCCTGACCAGCGGGTAGCCCGCAGCGGGGGCAGTCCCAGACCGTCGGGGCCGCCACGTCGGCGACGATCCGGATGTCGGTGCGGTGCCCGTTGCGGCACCAGTAGCTGACCGACCGGCACGGGACCGGCTGGTGGCGTTCGGGCGGGCGTGGGGGCGCGGACCCGACGCGGGCGCCCCGGATGACGTGGCCGTTCGGCACGGCGCTGACTCCTGTCGTCGGAGGGGACCGCCGTCGGGGGGTGGACGGCGGGCGACGCGGTGCAGCGGGTGAAACGGACTGCGCGCGGACCGTCGGGTGACGGACCGCGCGCAGATTGTACGCCTCGGGGGTCGAATCAGACGCCCGTGCCCACCTCGAGCCGGAGCCAGAGACCGAGCCCGATGATGCAGGCGAACCAGACGATGCCCACCAGCACGGTGTAGCGGTCCAGGTTCTTCTCGGCCACCGACGAGCCGGCCAGGCTGGAGCTGACGCCACCGCCGAACATGCTGGACATCCCACCGCCCTTACCGCGGTGCAGCAGGATCAGCAGGGTGAGCAGGACGCTCGTGATGACCAGCAACACGATCAACGTGTAGGCGAACCAGATCGGCATGGCGGGGGTCAGTCCTCTCGTTACGATCCTCGCCCGGGCAGTTCGGGCACGGCGGCACCGACCGGCGGACGGGCGGAGTCAAGGATAGCGAGCGATCAGCCGGTGATGTGCTCCGGGAACCGGCAGATCTTCGCGAACTCCTCGGCGTCCAGGCTGGCGCCGCCCACCAGGGCGCCGTCCACGTCCGGCTGCGCCATGATCGAGGCGACGTTCGACGACTTGACCGAGCCGCCGTAGAGGATCCGCACCCCGTCGGCGGTGGCCTGGTCCACGGTCTCGGCCAGCCGGGCCCGCAGCGCGCCACACACCTCCTGGGCGTCCTCCGGGGTGGCCGTCTTGCCGGTGCCGATCGCCCAGACCGGCTCGTACGCGACCACCACCCGGAGGACCTGCTCCGGGCTGAGCCCCTTGAGGGCGGCGTCGAGCTGGTCGGTGCAGTGCGCCACGTGGGTGCCCTGCTCCCGGACGTCCAGCCCCTCCCCCACGCAGAGGATCGGGGTGAGCCCGTGGGTCAGCGCCGCCTGCACCTTGGCGCCCACCAACGCGTCGTCCTCGCGGTGGTACTGCCGCCGCTCGGAGTGGCCGACCGCCACGTACGTGCAGCCGAGCTTGGCCAGCATCGCGCCGGAGATCTCCCCGGTGTACGCGCCGGAGGCGTGCGGTGACAGGTCCTGCGCGCCGTAGCCGATGAGCAGCTTGTCGCCCTCCACCACGGTCTGCACCGTGCGCAGGTCGGTGAAGGGTGGCAGCACCACCGTCTCCACCTCGGTCAACTGCTTCTCGGTGAGGCTGGCCGCCAGCTTCTGCACCAGCAGGTTCGCCTCGAGGTGGTTGAGGTTCATCTTCCAGTTGCCGGCCATCAGCGGCCGGCGGGGGGCGCTCGCCATCAGTTCTCCAGGGCCGCGATGCCGGGGAGGGTCTTGCCCTCCAGGTACTCCAGGGACGCGCCACCGCCGGTGGAGATGTGCCCGAAGGACTTCTCGTCCAGCCCCAGGGCCCGCACCGCGGCGGCCGAGTCACCACCACCGACCACGCTGAACGCGTCCGCGCCGGCGATCGCCTCGGCCACCCCGCGGGTGCCGTGCGCGAAGGCGGGCATCTCGAACACGCCCATCGGGCCGTTCCAGAAGATCGTCCGGGCGCCCTTCAGCGCGGCGGCGAACCCCGTCACCGTCTTCGGTCCCACGTCCAGCCCCACCCGCTTGCTGGGGATGCCGTCGGCCGGCACGGTGTCGTGCGCGGCGTCCGGGGCGAACGCGTCGGCGGCCACCACGTCGACCGGGAGCATGATCTTGCCCTCGGAGCGCTCCAGCAGGTTGCGGCAGGTCTCCACCATCTCCGCCTCCAGCAGGGAGGAGCCGACCTCGTGGCCCTGAGCCTTGAGGAAGGTGAAGCACATGCCACCGCCGATGAGCAGCCGGTCGACCTTCGGCAGCAGCGCCTCGATCACCGCGAGCTTGTCGGAGACCTTCGACCCGCCGAGCACCACCACGTACGGCCGCTCGGGGTCGCCGGTGAGCTGCGAGAGCACCTCCACCTCGCGCAGCACCAGCCGGCCGGCGAAGTGCGGCAGCCGCGCCGGCACGTCGTGGACGCTGGCGTGCTTGCGGTGCACCGCGCCGAACGCGTCGTCGACGTACACGTCGCCGAGGGCGGCGAGCTGGTCGGCGAAGGCGCCCCGCTCGACGTCGTCCTTGCTGGTCTCGCCCTTGTTGAAGCGGAGGTTCTCCAGCAGCGCCACCTCACCGTCGGCGAGCGCCGCCACCGTCGCCCGGGCCGACTCGCCGACCGTGTCGGTGGCGAAGTGCACCGCCGTGCCGAGCAGCTCACCGAGCCGTCCGGCGACCGGGGCGAGACTGAACTGCGGGTCCGGCGCACCCTTCGGCCGGCCCAGGTGGGAGCAGACGACGACCTTGGCGCCGGCCTCGGTCAACGCGCCGAGGGTCGGCAGCACCGCCCGGATCCGGCCGTCGTCGGTGATCTGGCCGGTCTGCTTGTCGAGCGGGACGTTCAGGTCGGCGCGCACCAGCACGCGCCGACCCGAGACCCCCTCGGCGAGCAGGTCGTCGAGGTTACGGATGCTCACAGCGACGAACCAACCAGCTTCACCAGGTCGACCAGGCGGTTGGAGTAGCCCCACTCGTTGTCGTACCAGCCGACGACCTTCACCTGGTTGCCGATGACCTTGGTCAGCGGCGCGTCGAAGATGCACGACGCCGGGTCGGTGACGATGTCGGCGGAGACGATCGGGTCCTCGTTGTAGGTCAGGATGCCCCGCAGCGGGCCCTCGGCGGCGGCCTTCAGCGCGGCGTTGACCTCGTCCACCGAGGTCTCCCGACCGACGGTGACGGTGAGGTCGGTGGCGGAGCCGGTCGGGATCGGCACCCGCAGCGCGTACCCGTCGAGCTTGCCCTTGAGGTCCGGCAGCACCAGGCCGATGGCCTTCGCGGCGCCGGTCGAGGTCGGCACGATGTTCAGCGCGGCGGCCCGGGCCCGGCGCAGATCCTTGTGCGGCGCGTCCTGGAGGTTCTGGTCCTGGGTGTACGCGTGGATGGTGGTCATCAGACCCTGCTGGATGCCGAACGTGTCGTGCAGGACCTTCGCCATCGGCGCCAGGCAGTTGGTGGTGCAGGAGGCGTTCGAGATGATGTTGTGCTTCGCCGGGTCGTACTGGCCGTCGTTGACGCCCATCACGACCGTGACGTCCTCGTTCTTCGCCGGAGCGGAGATGATGACCTTCTTGGCCCCGCCGTCGATGTGCGCCTTGGCCTTGGTGGCGTCGGTGAAGAAGCCGGTCGACTCGATGACCACGTCCGCGCCGACGTCGCCCCACGGCAGCGCCGCCGGGTCCTTCTCGGCGTACGCCTTGATGGACTTGCCGCCGACGGTGATCTCGTCGGCGGTGGCCTTGACCTCCTGCGGGAGGCGGCCCAGGATGCTGTCGTACTTGAGCAGGTGGGCGAGCGTCGCGTTGTCGGTCAGGTCGTTGACGGCCACGACCTCGACGTCAGCGCCGGACGCCAGCACTGCCCGGAAGAAGTTACGGCCGATCCGGCCGAAGCCGTTGATGCCAACCCGGATGGTCACAGGTCCCATCTCCTCGCGTTCTGGTCCGCCGGCGTGGAGACCCTCGGCCGGCGAAGTGGTGTGCGCCGACCGTTGGAGCCGGCCGTTGACGGTTCATCCCGGCCACCTCGCCGCGGTCCGAGGGACCTGACCGCCGTCGAGGCGGTGGATACGGCGGGGAGCACCGGTGCCGGCCCCCTTGCCGTACGCAGCGACCATATCCGAGCGCGCCGAGCCACGCTGCGCCGGGTGGTCGCCCCACCGTCCTATCAGACCACGAGCATGTCGGGCGTGACGGCCGCTTCGGTATCCGGGATGCCGAGGTCGCGGGCCCGCTTGTCGGCCAGGGCCAGCAACCGGCGGATCCGTCCGGCGATGGCGTCCTTGGTCAGCGGCGGGTCGGCGAGCGCCCCCAGCTCCTCCAGGGACGCCTGCCGGTGCTCCAGCCGCAGCCGGCCGGCCGAGGTCAGATGCTCCGGCGCGTCGTCGGCGAGGATCTCCAACGCCCGGGTCACCCGGGCCGCGGCGGCGACCGCCGCCCGGGCCGAACGGCGCAGGTTGGCGTCGTCGAAGTTCGCCAACCGGTTGGCCGTCGCCCGCACCTCGCGCCGGACCCGGCGCTCCTCCCACGCCAGCACGCTGGAGTGGGCACCGATGCGGGTGAGCAGCGCGGCGATCGCGTCGCCGTCCTTGACCACCACCCGGTCGACGCCGCGCACCTCCCGGTTCTTGGCGGTGATGCCCAGCCGCCGGGCCGCGCCGACAAGCGCCAGCGCCGACTCCGGTCCCGGGCAGGTGATCTCCAGTGCGCTGGAGCGACCCGGTTCGGTCAACGAGCCGTGCGCCATGAACGCGCCCCGCCAGGCGGACACCGCGCAGCAGACGCTGGCCGCGACCACGTGCGGCGGCAACCCGCGCACCGGCCGACCGCGCACGTCGAGCAGCCCGGTCTGCCGGGCCAGGGCCTCGCCGTCCTTGACCACCCGGACGATGAAGTGGCTGCCCTTGCGCAGCCCACCGGAGGCGAGCACGTGGATCTCGCTCGGATAGCCGTAGACCTCGGCGATCTCGCGCCGCAACCGCCGGGCCACCGCGCCAGTGTCGAGCTCGGCCTCCACCACCACCCGCCCGGACACGATGTGCAGCCCACCGGCGAACCGCAGCAGCGCCGCCATCTCCGCCCGCCGGCAGCAGGGCTTGGGCACGTCGACCCGACTCAGCTCGTCCTTGACCGCCGCGGTCATCGCCATTGTGCGTCCCCTCACGGACCGGTTCCGGCGTGTCGCCGGAGATTACGTACGTGTCTAACGATCGGCGCCCAGTACAGGCACCAGGGCGGCGCCCAGAGCAGCCGGATCATGACGGGGAGTGCCGTCGTCGACCGCGACGGGAGCGAGGACCAGCCGGGCTCCCAGGGATTCTGCCGCACCGTGGACCGGTTCGGGGTCACCGACCGCCTTGGCGTCGGCGAGCACGAAGTCGACCGTCAGCTCCGGCAGGTACCAGCGCAGCGCCGCCAGGTGGTCGGCGACCGAGAGACCGAGCGTCTCCTTCTCGGCGGCGAGGTTGAGGGTGACCAGGCGCCGAGCCGGGCTGGCCAGGATCGCGGCGGCCAGCTGCGGCACCAGCAGGTGCGGCAGCACGCTCGTGTACCAGCTGCCCGGCCCGAAGATCAGCCAGTCGCCGGCACCGATCGCGGCGACCGCCTCCGCGCACGCCGCCGGCGCCTGCGGGGTGAGCCGCAGCGACTCGACCCGCCCGGTGGTGACCGCGACCTGGTGCTGTCCGCGTACGGTGCACACCTCGTCGGGTCGTGCGGGGTCGGCCCCGCGTACCCGGGCCTCGATGTCGACCGGCTGGCGGGACATCGGCAGCACCCGGCCGACCGAGCCGAGCATCGCCCCGGCGTGCTCCAGCGCCGCCACCGGGTCGCCGAGCAGCTCCATCAGCCCGCAGAGCACCAGGTTGCCAACCGCGTGCCCGGCCAGTCCGTCGGTCCGGCCATCCGCCGCCAGCTCGGCGAAGCGGTGCTGGAACAGCCCCGCGCTGCGCCGGGTCGCGGGATGGTCGCCGGACAGCGCGACGAGCGCCTGGCGCAGGTCACCGGGGGGCAACCCACCGCGTTCGGCCCGCAGCCGGCCGCTGGAGCCGCCGTCGTCGCCGACGGTCACCACCGCCGTGATGTCCAGATCCAGCTCCGGTGCGCACCGGCGCAGTGCCCGCAGCGAGGCGGACAGGCCGTGCCCGCCGCCGAAGGCCACCACCCGGATCGTCATTCCCGCCCCAGGTCGCGGTGTTGGGCGTTGGCGGCCAGCCCGGCGCGACGCAGTCGGGCGGCCAGCTCCTCGGCGATCGCCACGCTGCGGTGCTTGCCGCCGGTGCACCCGACCGCCACGGTCAGGTACCGCTTGCCCTCACGCTCGAAGCCGGCCGTGGTGGCGTTCACCAGGTCCGCGTACGCGTCGACGAAGGCGTCCGCGCCCTCCTGTCCCAACACGTACGCGCTGACCGCCTCCTCGCGCCCGGTGTGCTCGCGCAGTTCGGGCACCCAGTAGGGGTTGGGCAGGAACCGGGCGTCCATCACGAAGTCGGCGTCCGGCGGCAGGCCGTACTTGAAGCCGAAGGAGATCACCGTCAGCCGCAGCCGGCGGGCGTCCTCCCCACCGAACAGCTCCTCGACCCGGCGGCGCAACTGGTTCACGTTGAGGTGACTGGTGTCGATGATCACGTCGGCCTGGTCGCGGGCCTCCTCCAGCAGGCCCCGCTCGACGGCGATGCCGTCGGCGAGCCGGCCGTCGCCCTGCAACGGATGCGAGCGGCGCACGCTCTCGAACCGGCGGATCAGCACCTCGTCGTCCGCGTCGACGAAGACCACCCGGGGGGCGTAGCCACGCTCCCTCAGCTCTCGGATCGCCTCGGCCAGATCGGTGGAGAAGGCTCGGGAGCGCACGTCCAGCACCATCGCGGTACGCCGGGCCGCTCCACCCGCCTTGACGGCCAGCTCGGCCATGTCCAGCAGCAGCGCCTGCGGCAGGTTGTCGACGACGTAGAAGCCCACATTCTCCAGTGCCCGGGCCACGGTGCTGCGGCCCCCACCGGACAGCCCGGTGACCACGACCAGTGTGGTGTCCGTTTCGGCGGTCGCCCCGGTCTGCTCACCGGGTACGCCCGCACGGTGACCGGTCGTGTGCGCCTCGCCCACCCGTCTGCCCCTCCAACCGCGCCGCCCCGGCCGATCCGGCCGGGCATGGTCAAGCAGCGACTCTAGCTCGCCGGGGTCGGGCTCCGCGGGACGCACCGCCGCCGCGTCGCAGGGCCATCGGAAGCGCGCACCCGTCGTGTCGGCTGACTGACGGCGCGCGACGCGCGACGCGGCTATCCTCCGGCCATGGGCAGGCACGGGGCGCGGCTGCGCTGGGTGGTTGCCCTGGTGTCGGTCACGGTCGCCGTGCTGGCCACGGTGGACCGCTACGTCGACCGGGAACGCGAGTGGGCACGCGGCGGCGACCGGGTGGCGGTGACCGTCGAGGCCGTGCTGCCAAAGCCGGACGGGGTGGCGGGCGCGGTCGTCGCGTTCGGCTGGCCCGAGCCGGTGGACAACGTCATCGGCGACCCCGACCGGCAGTCGGTGGTGTTGCGGCTGCGCTGGTCCGGGCCGCCCCGCAAGGGCCACTACCAGGTCATCCTGCTCGACTCTCGGGTGGAACCCGCCCGGGTGGTGCAACCCTACGCGGGCTGGGACGCCGCCGGCGGCACCGGTTCCAACTGGGCCGGAGCGTACGACGTGCTGGCCGACCGCTACCCCTGGCTCGCCGACACCGCCACCCGCGAGGAGCCCGAGGGCACGTTCACCACCGGGCCCAACGTCGGCGCGGTGGGCACCCGCGCCGTCGCCGACGGCAGCCTGATCGCCGTCTTCCGGCTGGTGCCCGGCGCCCTGCCGCTGACCGACCCGTCGCGCCTGGCGGTGGCGTTCTGCTACGTCGATCCCGACGGCGACGTCCGCTGGGCCAAGCGCGTTCCCGTCCCACCCTCCCGATAACCGGCCCCGCTTCGAACTGTGGCAGCGTAGGTAGTCGACACGCCGGGCCGACAGCACCGGCACTGCCACAGATCGAACGGAAAGTCAGCCGCTCGTAGAATTCCCGGATGGTCTCTCCCGCCGACGTGAGCGTCACCGACCTGGCCAGCTCCGACGCCCCGACCGGGGAGAAGGTGACCGCGGCGCTGGACGTGTTGCGGCGGGTCTTCGGGTACGACTCGTTCCGGGGTTTCCAGCGGGAGGTCATCGACCACGTGGTGGCCGGCGGGGACGCGCTGGTGCTGATGCCGACCGGCGGCGGCAAGTCGTTGTGCTATCAGATCCCCGCGCTGGTCCGCGACGGCGTCGCCGTGGTGATCTCGCCACTGATCGCGCTGATGCAGGACCAGGTCGACGCGTTGACCGCGGTCGGGGTACGGGCCGGTTTCCTCAACTCGACCCTCGACCCGGACACCCGCCGGCTGGTCGAGGCGGAGTTCGTGGCCGGCGAGATCGACCTGCTCTACCTCGCGCCGGAGGCGCTGGCCAGCCGGGGCACGTTGAACCTGCTGGACCGGGGGCGGATCGGCCTGTTCGCCATCGACGAGGCGCACTGTGTGTCGCAGTGGGGCCACGACTTCCGGCCGGACTACCTGAACCTGTCGATGCTGCACGAACGCTGGCCGGGCGTACCCCGCATCGCGCTGACCGCCACCGCGACCAGCGCCACCCGGTCCGAGATCGCCACCCGGCTCAGTCTCACCGAGGCACGGCACTTCGTGGCCAGCTTCGACCGGCCCAACATCCAGTACCGGATCGTGCCGAAGCGGGAGCCGCGCAAGCAGCTGCTCGCCCTGCTGCGCGACGAACATCCCGGCGAGGCGGGCATCGTCTACTGCCTGTCCCGCGCCTCGGTGGAGAAGACCGCCGAGTTCCTGGTCGCCAACGGCATCGACGCGCTGCCGTACCACGCCGGTCTGGACGCGGCCACCCGCGCCGCCAACCAGCAGCGCTTCCTGCGCGCCGACGCCGTGGTGATGGTGGCGACGATCGCCTTCGGGATGGGTATCGACAAGCCCGACGTGCGGTTCGTCGCCCACCTCGACCTGCCCAAGTCGGTCGAGGGCTACTACCAGGAGACCGGCCGCGCCGGCCGTGACGGGTTGCCGTCGACCGCCTGGCTGGCGTACGGGCTCCAGGACGTGGTGCAGCAGCGGAAGATGATCGACACCTCCGAGGGCGACCTGGCGCACCGGCGCAACCTCGCCGCCCACCTCGACGCGATGCTGGCGCTCTGCGAGACGGTCCGCTGCCGCCGGGCACAGTTGCTTGAGTACTTCGGCGAGCCGGCCACCGGCGGCTGCGGCAACTGCGACACCTGCCTGGAGCCACCCGAGTCCTGGGACGGCACGGTGGCCGCGCAGAAGCTGCTCTCCACCGTCTTCCGGCTGGACCGGGAGCGCAACCAGCGGTTCGGCGCCGGGCACTGCGTCGACATCCTGCTGGGTCGCGCCACCGACAAGATCACTCAGCATCGGCACGACTCGCTCACCGTGTTCGGCATCGGTGGTGAGCTGAGCGAGGCGGAGTGGCGTGGCGTGGTCCGGCAGCTGCTCGCCGAGGGGCTGCTCGCCGTCGAGGGCGACTACGGCACGCTGGCGCTCACCGACGCCAGTGCCGAGGTGCTCGGCCGGCGGCGCACCGTGATGCTGCGCCGGGAGGCGGCACGCCCGGCGAAGGCGGCCAAGCCTCGGGGCGCGGCCACCGTGGTCGCCGAGTTGCCGGCGGAGGCGGCCGGCACGTTCGAGCGGCTGCGGGCCTGGCGGGCGGCCACCGCCAAGGAGCAGGGCGTACCCGCGTACGTCATCTTCCACGACGCGACGCTGCGCCAGATCGCCGCCGACGCGCCGTCGTCGCTGGCCGAGCTGTCCCGGATCAGCGGCGTGGGCGAGAACAAGCTGGCCCGCTACGGCGAGCAGCTCCTCGGGGTGCTCGCCGCCGTCGACTGAGGTGACAGACCGCCGGCCGGTCAGGTTGAGGTGGGGACGCTGTCGAGCTGACCCGTCCACGCTATCGCCGTGGGCGATCCGTTCGTGCTCTCAGCTCGACAGGGGCGACACCCCACACCGGCACCCCGGCCACCGCGGTGCCCGGCCGTCCGACCGCCGGGGGTGCAGCACCGCTGCGACGGCGGTCAGGTGGTGGACTGCTTCTGCTCGCCGCCGGCACCGAGCGCGGCCAGGATCGCCTCGGCGGTGCGCCGGCCGACACCGGGCACCTCGGTGATCTCCTCCACGGTGGCGGCCGAGAGGCGTTTCAGCGAGCCGAAGTGACGCAGCAGTGCCTTACGGCGTACCTCGCCCAGCCCGGGGACGTTGTCCAACGCCGAGGTGGTCATCCGCTTGGAGCGGCGCTGCCGGTGGAAGGTGATGGCGAAGCGGTGCGCCTCGTCGCGTACCCGTTGCAGCAGGTAGAGCCCCTCGGAGGCGCGCGGCAGGATGACCGGGAAGTCGTCGTCGGGCAGCCAGACCTCCTCCAGCCGCTTGGCCAGCCCGCACAGCGCCACGTCGTCGACGCCCAACTCGGCGAGGGCCTGCGCGGCGGCGGCGACCTGCGGCGCTCCGCCGTCGACCACCACCAACTGCGGCGGGTACGCGAACCGGCGCGGCCGGCCGGTGGTCGGGTCGACAAGGGCACCGATCCGCGGTTCGTCGCCGCCGTCGGTCGCGTCCAGCTCAGCGGGCAGGGCATCGGCTTCGACACCGGCCTCGCCCGTCTCGGCGCGGGCGTCGAGGTAGCGGGCGAAGCGGCGGCGCAGCACCTCGGACATCGCCGAGAGGTCGTCGGTGGCGCCCCGGATGATGAAGCGGCGGTATTCGCTCTTGCGGGGCAGCCCGTCCTCAAAGACGACCATGCTCGCCACCACGTCGGTGCCCTGGATCTGCGAGATGTCGAAGCACTCGATGCGCAGCGGCGCGGTCCGCAGCCCGAGCGCCTCGGTGATCTCGTCGAGGGCCTTGCTCCGGGTGGTGAGGTCACCGGCCCGCTTGAGCTTGTGCCGGGCCAGGGCGTCCTTCGCGTTGCGCTCGACCGTCTCCATCAGGGCCCGCTTGTCACCGCGCTGCGGCACCCGCAGGGTCACCCGGCCGCCGCGGTGGGTGGAGAGCCAGTCGGCGAGGGCGTCGGCGTCGGCGGGCAGCTCGGGCACCAGCAGCTCCCGTGGCACGTCGGCCTCGCCGTGCTCGCCGCCGTAGACCTGAGTGCAGAAGTGGTGCACCAGGTCGCCGGTGGTCAGCTCCTCGGTCTTCTCGACCACCCAACCGCGCTGGCCGCGCACCCGGCCGCCGCGGACGTGGAAGACCTGGACCGCGGCTTCGAGCGGGTCGTCGGCGAAGGCCACCACGTCGGCGTCGGTGCCGTCGCCGAGCACCACGGTCTGCTTCTCCATCGCCCGGCGCAGCGCGGCGACGTCGTCGCGCAGCCGGGCCGCCCGCTCGAACTCCAACTGCTCGCTGGCCTCGGTCATCTCGCGTTCCAGCTTGCGGACCATGGTGTCGGTGCGCCCGGCCATGAAGTCGCAGAAGTCGTCGACGATCTCGCGGTGCCGCTCGGCGGAGACGCTGCCGACGCAGGGGGCCGAGCACTTGCCGATGTAGCCCAGCAGGCAGGGACGGCCGACCTGACCGGCCCGCTTGAACACCCCGGCGGAGCAGGTGCGGGCCGGGAAGACGCGCAGCAGCAGGTCGAGCGTCTCGCGGATGGCCCAGGCGTGCGAGTACGGCCCGAAGTAGCGAACCCCCTTGCGTTTGGCCCCGCGCATCACCTGGAGCCGTGGGTATTCCTCGTCGAGGGTCACCGCCAGGTAGGGGTAGGACTTGTCGTCGCGGTACCGGACGTTGAACCTCGGGTCGTACTGCTTGATCCAGAGGTATTCGAGCTGGAGCGCCTCGACCTCGGTGCCGACGGTGACCCAGTCCACCGCCTCGGCGGTGGTGACCATCTGCTGGGTGCGCTGGTGCAGGCCCCACAGGTCGGCGAAGTAGGAGTTGAGCCGGCTGCGCAGATTCTTCGCCTTGCCCACGTAGATCACCCGGCCGGTGCCGTCGTAGAAGCGGTAGACCCCCGGTGCCTCGGGAATCGTGCCCGGCGCGGGACGGTAGGTCGACGGATCAGCCACACTCCGAGACTAGTCGCCGCCCCCGACAGTCCGAATCATCCCCGGATGACCGTTACCGTGCCGACCGACGCGCCTCGATCGATATCTTCCAATCTCGGGCACGGCGGCCTACCATCCAGTAACCGAATGTTCTTCATGTAATGATCCCGTCCGATGGCCCCCGTCCACAGAGGATCGCCATGACCGGTCACACCCCCGCCCGCCGGCTGCTCGCCGGTGCCGCGACCGCCACCGCCGTCGCCGCCCTCCTCGTCGCCGCCCCGACCACCGCCGCCGCGACCACCGCTTCCGTCGACAGCACGGTGAGCACCCTGACGGCGAACGCCGCCAACGACTACTGCCTCGGTGAATGCTCGGAGATCCTGCCGCCCGGCCAGAACGGCAACGCCACCCTCGTCGAGATCCTCGGCAACCAGGCCTTCGGCACCCTGCCCCGGCACTCCGCCGACCAGCTCGGCAGGTACGCCGACCTCGTCTACGGCTACGCCGGGCTGCGCGAGGACCAGATCGACACCTTCTTCCACGACGCCTCCTTCGGCGTCGCGCCCAGCCAGGTGGAACGCGACTACTCGCCCCGCTCGGACGTGCGCATCCTGCGGGACCGGGCCACCGGTGTCCCGCACATCACCGGCACCACCCGCGCCGGCACCATGTTCGGCGCCGGCTACGCCGGGGCCGAGGACCGGCTGTTCACCATGGACCTGCTGCGGCACGTCGGGCGGGGCACCCTGACCCCGTTCGCGGGCGGGGCACCCGGAAACCGGGCGCTGGAGCAGAGCGTCTGGCGCACCTCCCCGTACACCGAGGCCGACCTGACCGCGCAGGTCGCCGCGCTGCGCCGCAAGGGTGAGCGCGGTGAGCAGCTCTACACCGACGTGCAGGAATACATCGCCGGGATCAACGCCTACATCCGGACCTGCATGGCCAACCGCAACTGCCCCGGCGAGTACGTGCTCACCGGGCACCTCGACGCGATCACCAACGCCGGTGGGCCCGAACCGTTCGTGCTGACCGACCTGGTCGCCATCGCCGGCGTCGTCGGTGGCCTGTTCGGTGGCGGGGGCGGCACGGAGATGCAGTCCGCGCTGGTCCGCATCGCCGCCCGGGCCAAGTTCGGCCCGGTCGAGGGCGACCGGGTGTGGCAGGGCTTCCGGGGACAGAACGACCCGGAGACCGTGCTGACCCTGCACGACGGGCAGAGCTTCCCGTACGGCGACGCCTCCCCCGACGCGCCGAGCGTGGTGCTGCCGGACGCCGCTTCGGCCCGGGTCGAGCCGGTCGTCACCGACCCGACCGGCTCCGCCACCACCACCGGCTCGAACAGCGCCTCGGAGCTGGCCGCCGCGCTGTCCGGGCTGACCATCGACCCGGCGCACCGGGGCATGTCCAACGCGGCGGTGATCTCCGCCGAGCACTCCACCAGCGGGCATCCGGTGGCGGTCTTCGGGCCGCAGACCGGCTACTTCTCCCCCCAACTGCTGATGGTCCAGGAGTTGCAGGGGCCGGGCATCAGCGCCCGAGGCGCCGCCTTCGCCGGGTTGAACCTGTACGTCCTGCTCGGCCGGGGCCAGGACTACGCCTGGAGCGCCACCTCCTCCGTGCACGACATCACCGACACGTACGCGGTGCCGCTCTGCGTACCCGGCGGTGGCACGCCGACGCTGGGCAGCGACCACTACCTGTTCCGGGGGCAGTGCCTGGCGATGGAGGAGCTGTCCCACGTCAACCGGTGGAGCCCGACCGTCGCCGACGGCACCGCCGCCGGGTCGTACAAGCTCGTCGCCTGGCGTACGAAGCTCGGCCTGGTGGCGTGGCGGGGCACCGTCGGCGGGGTGCCGCACGCCTTCACGAAGCTGCGCGCCACCTACGGGCGGGAGGCCGACTCCGCGATCGGCTTCCAGATGTACAACGACCCGACCCAGATGGGCTCCGCGGCGGCGTTCCGCACCTCGGCGAACAACGTCGAGTACGCGTTCAACTGGTTCTACGTCAACTCCACCGAGTCGGCGTACTTCAACTCCGGACTCAACCCGCTACGGGCGTCCGGCAGCAATCCGAGCCTGCCGATGAAGGCCGAGCGGGCGTACGAGTGGCAGGACTTCGACCCGGAGACCGGGACCGCCCGGTACGCGCCGGCGTCGGCCCACCCGCAGTCGGTGAACCAGGACTACTACGTCAGCTGGAACAACAAGCAGGCCAAGGACTTCGGTGCCGCCGACGGCAACTTCAGCTTCGGCGCTGTGCACCGCGGTGACCTGCTGGACAAGCCGGTGAAGGCCGCACTCGCGGCGGGTCGCACCTTCGACCGGGCCTCGCTCACCGAGCTGGTGCAGCGGGCCGGGCTCACCGACCTGCGCGGCGCCGAGGTGCTCGGCGAGCTGCTCCGGGTACTGGAGAGCCAACCGGTCACCGACGCCGCCCTGGCCACCGAGATCGCCCGGCTGAAGGCGTGGCGGCAGGCCGGCGCGCTACGCGTGGAGACGGCCAGGGGCAGCAGGGTCTACCAGCACGCCGAGGCGATCCGGACCCTCGACGCCTGGTGGCCGCTGCTGGTCCGGGGCATGTTCCGGGCCCCGCTCGGCGCGGAGCTGTACCAGTCCCTGGTCAACACCCTTCAGGTCAACGAGTCACCCTCCGGCCACCAACAGGGCGACGTGTCGAACCTGCCGTCGTCGGCGAACAGCGCCCAGACGCACAAGGGCTCGGCCTTCCAGTACGGGTGGTGGGGTTGGGTCGACAAGGACCTGCGGGCCGTCCTGGGTGACCCGGTGGCCGGCGGGCCGGGGCGTACCTTCTGCGGCGACGGCGACCTCGCCGCCTGCCGGCAGATCCTGCTCGACACCCTGCGCACGGCGGCGACCACGCCGGCCACGCAGACCTATCCGGGTGACGAGACCTGCGCCGCCGGCGACCAGTGGTGCGCCGACGCCATCGTCCAGTCGCCGCTGGGCGGCATCAAGCACGCCACCATCGCCTGGCAGAACCGTCCCACCTACCAGCAGGTGGTCTCGTTTCCCGCCCGGCGCGGCGACGACCTGACGAACCTGGCCGCCGGCCGCCCGGTCGCCGCCTCCAGCAGTCAGCTGTTCAACGGTGCCGGCCGTGCCGTGGACGGCGACCTGGGCACCCGGTGGGCCAGTTCGTGGTCGGACAACCAGTGGCTGCGGGTGGACCTCGGATCGGTCCGGCAGGTCGGTCGGGTGGCCCTGGCCTGGGAGGCCGCCTACGCCCGGTCGTACCGGGTGGAGGTCTCCACCGACGGTGCCACCTGGCGGTCGGCCTGGTCGACCAGCACCGGCGACGGCGGGACCGACGTGGTCAGTTTCGCTCCCCAGCAGGCCCGGTACGTGCGGATGTACGGGCTGACCCGGGGCACCTCCTACGGCTTCTCACTGTGGGAGATGTCGGTATACGCCCAGTGAGGTCGACGGTCGCGGCCGGGACGACACCGTCCCGGCCGCGACCGCTTCGATCGGCTCAGGCCAGCGCGATCTGGTCGCCGTCGACCTTGATGTTCTTGGCCGGGAGCGGGGTGGTGGCCGGACCGGCCTTGACGGAGCCGTCCTCGATGGAGAACTTGCTGCCGTGGCAGGTGCAGTTGATGGTGCCACCGTCGACGTTCGACACCGGGCAGCCCTGGTGGGTGCAGACCGGGTCGAACCCCTTGAACTCCCCGGCGGTGGGTTGGGTGATCACCACGCCCTGGGCGGCGTAGACCGCACCGCCGCCGACCGGGATGTCGGTCGTGCGGGCCAGTGACTGGGCACCCTCACGGTCCCCGCCGCCGGCGTCACCGGTGTTGGTGATCTGCGGCCCCGGGCTCGGTGCCGCGCCGTCGTCGTCCGCACCGCCGCAGGCGGCCAGCACCGCCGCCGCGCCGACCGCCCCCGCCCCCGCGAGCAGGGCTCGGCGGGTACGCACGTCAGGCCCGGCCGGCACCTGCTCCTCGCTCATGCCAGTGCTCCGTTGCGCTCGCCCATGCCTCGCCCCTCCGTCGGTGACTCCGGTGCATGATCTGTGGCCACTCTCCCCTACACGCACCACTCTGCCCGGCGGTTCACCCGATCGGCCACCCGGGCGCGCCAGGCCGTCAGGCGCCCGCCGACCCCGTGGTGGATCAGCGCGCGGCGGTGGCGGCCTTGCGGCCGCCCCGAGCCCGGCCACCGTTGGCCTTCGCCGCCCGGGCGGTGGCCGCCACGGCGCCCTTCGCCGCGCCGTCGAGCTTGAGGACGGTACGCAGGAACTGCCCGGTGTGGCTCTCGGCGACCTCGGCGACCTCCTCCGGGCTGCCGGTGGCGAGCACGGTGCCGCCCCGGTGGCCGCCCTCGGGACCCATGTCGATGAGCCAGTCCGCGCTCTTGATCACGTCCAGGTTGTGCTCGATCGTGATGACCGTGTTGCCCTTGTCGACCAGACCCTCCAGCACCAGCAGCAGCTTGCGGATGTCCTCGAAGTGCAGACCGGTGGTCGGCTCGTCGAGCACGTAGACCGTCCGCCCGGTGGAACGCTTCTGCAACTCCGAGGCGAGCTTGACCCGCTGCGCCTCGCCACCGGAGAGGGTCGGCGCGGGCTGCCCCAGCCGTACGTAGCCCAACCCCACGTCGACGAGCGTCTTGAGGTGCCGGTGGATGGCCGGGATGGCGGAGAAGAACTCGGCCGCCTCCTCGATCGGCATCTCCAGCACGTCGGAGACGGTCTTGCCCTTGTAGTGCACCTCCAGGGTCTCCCGGTTGTACCGGGCGCCCTTGCAGACCTCGCACGGCACGTACACGTCGGGCAGGAAGTTCATCTCGATCTTGATGGTGCCGTCGCCGGAGCACGCCTCGCAGCGACCGCCCTTGACGTTGAAGGAGAACCGCCCGGGCCCGTACCCACGGACCTTGGCCTCGGTGGTCTCGGCGAACAGCTTGCGCACGTGGTCCCAGACGCCGGTGTAGGTGGCCGGGTTGGAGCGCGGGGTGCGGCCGATCGGCGACTGGTCGACGCCGACGACCTTGTCGACGTTGTCCAGGCCGGAGACCCGGGTGTGCCGGCCCGGCACCAGCCGGGCGCCGTTGATCTGGTTGGCGAGCACCGCGTACAGGATGTCGTTGACCAGGGTCGACTTGCCCGAGCCGCTGACCCCGGTGACGGCGATCAGCTGGCCGAGCGGGAAGCTCACCGTCAGGTTGCGCAGATTGTGCTCGCGGGCCCCGTGCACCACCAGCTCCCGCCCGGGGGTCTGCGGGCGGCGGCCCTGGGGCGTCGGGATCTCCCGCCGGCCGGACAGGTACGCCCCGGTCAGTGACTCGGCATTCTCCAGCAGCGCCGGCACCGAGCCGCTGTGTACGATCCGACCGCCGTGCTCGCCCGCGCCGGGACCGATGTCCACGATCCAGTCGGCGGTGCGGATGGTGTCCTCGTCGTGTTCGACCACGATCAGGGTGTTGCCCAGGCCGCGCAGCCGAACCAGCGTCTCGATCAGCCGGTGATTGTCCCGCTGGTGCAGGCCGATCGACGGCTCGTCGAGCACGTAAAGCACCCCGACCAGGCCGGAACCGATCTGGGTGGCCAACCGGATGCGCTGCGCCTCACCGCCGGAGAGGGTGCCGGCCGGGCGGTCCAGGGAGAGGTAGTCCAGCCCGACGTCGAGCAGGAAGCGCAGCCGGGCGTTGATCTCCTTGAGCACCCGCTCGGCGATCAGCTTCTGCCGGTCGGTCAGCTCGATGCCGGCCAGCAGGTCGGCGCACTCGCCGACCGACAGGTTGCACACCTCGGCGATGCTGCGCCCGGCCAGGGTGACGGCGAGCACCTCGGGCTTGAGCCGGGCCCCGCCGCAGGCCGCGCAGGGCACGTCGCGCATGTAGCCCTCGTACTTCTCCCGCGACCACTCGCTCTCGGTGTCGGAGTGCCGGCGCTCGATCCACTGCACCACGCCCTCGAAGCCGGTGTAGTACGAGCGCTCCCGGCCGTACTTGTTGCGGTAGCGCACGTGCACCTGGTCGTCGGAGCCGTGCAGGATCGTCTTCTGCGCCCGCGACGGCAACGCCCGCCACGGCGTGTCGACGTCGAAGTGCTCGGCCTCGCCGAGCGCCTCCAGCAGCCGCAGGAAGTATTCCAGGTTGTGCCCGGTCGCCCAGGGCTGGATCGCCCCCTCGCGTAGGCTGCGCTCCGGGTCGGGGACGACCAGCTCCGGGTCGACCTCCTTCTTCGTGCCGAGGCCGGTGCACTCCGGGCAGGCGCCGTAGGGCGCGTTGAAGGAGAAGACCCGGGGTTCCAGGTCCTCGATCGCCAGGGGGTGGTCGTTGGGGCAGGCCAGGTGCTCGGAGTAGCGCCGCTCCCGGTCGGGGTCGTCCTCGGCCAGGTCGACGAAGTCGAGCAGGACCAGACCGCCAGAGAGGCCCAGCGCCGCCTCGACCGAGTCGGTCAGCCGCTGCTTGGCGCTGGACTTGACGCTGAGCCGGTCGATCACCACCTCGATGGTGTGCTTCTCCTGCTTCTTCAGCTTCGGCGGGTCGGTGAGCTGGTGCACGACCCCGTCGACCCGGGCCCGGGCGTACCCCTTGGCCTGGAGTTCGGCGAACAGGTCGACGTACTCCCCCTTGCGGCCCCGCACCACCGGAGCGAGCACCATGAAGCGGGTGCCCTCGGCCATCGCGAGGACCCGGTCGACGATCTGCTGCGGGCTCTGCCGGGAGATCCGTTCGCCGCAGACCGGGCAGTGCGGTTCGCCGACCCGGGCGAAGAGCAGCCGCAGGTAGTCGTAGACCTCGGTGATCGTGCCGACGGTGGAGCGGGGGTTGCGCGAGGTGGACTTCTGGTCGATGGAGACGGCCGGGCTCAGGCCCTCGATGAAGTCGACGTCCGGCTTGTCCATCTGGCCGAGGAACTGCCGGGCGTACGACGACAGCGACTCGACGTACCGGCGCTGCCCCTCGGCGAAGATCGTGTCGAAGGCCAGGCTCGACTTGCCCGACCCGGACAGCCCGGTGAACACGATGAGGGCGTCCCGGGGCAGGTCGAGGCTGACGTCACGCAGGTTGTGCTCGCGTGCGCCACGGATGATCAAACGGTCGGCCACGGTCCGTGTACTCCCGGGTGAGAACGTAGAGGAAGATCTGTCCGCTTTTGCGGTGAACCCAGCGGTTGTGTCAGCGCGGAGAGTGCGCCCCGGCAACTGTAGACCCGCCCTCCGACAACTTCCCTCACCCCGACATCCCACGCCGTCCCTCCGGCCCGCCGACCATGCGGTTCCGGCAGGTCCCGAAAGTGGTCAAAAGACCTCGTACCGACAGCCGACACCGCATGATCGCGGGCCGGAAGGAGCCACGAGGGGTCGCTGCTCAGCGGGGGTGGGGGGTGCGGCGGGTGGTGCGGGACACGCGGGTGGGGCGGCTGGCACGGCGACGGGTCTCGTGGTTGATCTCCCGTTGCAGCCGGCGCCAGTTCTCGTAGCGGCGGGCGGTCAACGCACCGTCGTCGAGTGCGGCACGCACCGCGCAGCCGGGTTCGGCCTCGTGCCCGCAGTCGCCGTACCGGCAGTCGGCGGCCAGGTCGGCGATGTCGGCGAAGGCCCGGTCGAGCCCGGCCGCGCCGTCGAGCAGGCCGACGGCCCGAACCCCGGGCGTGTCCACCACGGCACCCCCGCCCGGCAGCGGCACCAACGCCCGCCAGGTGGTGGTGTGCCGGCCCTTGCCGTCCACCCGACGGATCGCCTGGGTGGGCATCACCACCGCCGAGGCGAGCGCGTTGACCAGGCTCGACTTGCCGGCACCGGAGGGACCGAGCAGCCCGAGGGTGCGGCCCGGACCGACTTCGGCGCGCAGCGCCGCCAGCCCGGTGCCGCGCTCGGCACTGACCGGCAGCACCGGCACACCGGGCGCGAGGGCCGCGAGTTGACGCGCCACCGCCGCCGGGGCGGCCGCCAGGTCGGTCTTGGTCAACACCATCAGTGGCCGGGCACCGGACTCGTGGACCAGCGAGAGCAGCCGCTCGATACGGGCGGCGTCCGGTGCCGGGTGCACCGGCTCCACCACGGCCACCACGTCCAGGTTGGCCGCCAGCAGTTGACCACCGGCGTCCTTACCGGCGGTGCGCCGGATCAACGCGGTACGGCGGGGCAGCACCGCCTGCACCGTCGTCCGCCCGTCCGGCCAGGCGCACAACAGCACCCAGTCGCCCACGCCGGGCAGCCGGGTGGCGTCGCCGACGGCGGCGGCCAGCAGGGCCCCACCGGTCGAGGCGCGCACCGGCCCGTCCTCGGTGAGCACGGTGCAAACGCCCCGGTCGACGCGGGCCACCCGGCCGGGACGGTTGTCGGTACGGATGCGTCGCAGATGTGCCGCCCGGTCGGTGTCCCAGCCCAGGGCGGTCAGCGAGATGGTCATGGCTCCTCGTTCAGTGTCGGTGCGGGTGATACACGGGTGCGGTGACCGGCATGACCACCACCTCCTCCGCTCCGGCGCCGCGCACGAACCTGGTCGACCCCCGCCGGTCGTCCGGCCGAGGAGTCGCTGGCACAGACGGTAGGTCGGGCCGCGCCACGCCGGAAGTGAATTCCCCGGCGACGCGGTGGGCGCGGGCCACTAGGGTCAGCAGCGTGACCCTGGACCCGCTGCTGCTGACCGGCGACGTCGACGACGCCACGGCGCGTCTGCTGCGGACGGCGGCCACCTTCGACGCCGCCGACCTCGCGGCCCCGTCCCTGCTTCCGGGATGGAGTCGAGGACACGTGCTCACCCACGTCTGTCGCAATGCCGACGGCTTCGTCAACCTGCTCACCTCGGCGCGAACCGGAGCGCCGATCCCGATGTACGCCAGCGCCGCGGCCCGGACCGCCGACATCGAGGCGGGTGCCGCGCGTGCGTCGGAGGAGCACCTGGACGACCTGCGACGCAGCGCGGACCGGTTCGCCGAGGCCGTCGCCGCGATGCCGGTGTCGGCGTGGGGTGCCAACGTGGAGACCCGGCACGGCTCGCGGCCGGCGGCCCTGCTCGTCTGGGGCCGGCTGCGGGAGCTGGAGATCCACCACGTCGACCTGGCCGCCGGCTACCGGCACACGGACTGGGCACCGGACTTCGGTCACCGACTGCTGCACGAGGTGACCAGCGGCTTCGCCGACCGCAGCGACGTACCGGCGATGGTGCTGCGCTTCGACGGCAGCGGCCACGAACTGGTGCTCGGCGATCGGGTGCAGGCACCGGTCGTCGCGGGTTCGGCCGCCGAACTCGCCGCGTGGCTGACCGGTCGCGACCCCGGCACGACCCTGACCGTCACCCCCGACGGACAGCTGCCCCGCCCACCCGAATGGATCTAGGAAGCCATGACCTACAGCGGAGAAGTCACCCCCGGCGGTCCGCCGGCGGTACGCGAACTCGACCGGCTGACCATCACCAAGGTGTCGGTCGGTCCGATGGACAACAACGCGTACCTGCTGCGCTGCGGCAGCACCGGTGAGCAGGTGCTGATCGACGCCGCCAACGAGGCGCCCCGCCTGCTGGAGCTGATCGGCGACGCAGGCCTCGCCGCGGTGGTGACCACCCATCAGCACATGGACCACTGGGTCGGTCTGGAGGAGGTCGTGGCCAAGACCGGCGCCCGTGCGTTGGTGCACGCCGACGACGCGGAGGGGCTGCCGATCGAGGCGCAGACCCTCACCGACGGCGACGAGGTGCCGGTCGGCGACTGTGCCCTGGAGGTCATCCACGTCCGGGGCCACACCCCGGGCTCGGTGGCGTTGCTCTACCGCGACCCCGCCGGCGTGCCGCACCTGTTCACCGGCGACAGCCTCTTCCCCGGTGGGGTCGGCAACACCGACCGGGATCCGCAGCGGTTCGCCGCGCTGATCGACGATGTCGAGCACAAGCTGTTCGACCGGCTGCCCGACGAGACCTGGTTCTACCCCGGGCACGGCCGGGACTCGACGCTCGGCGCGGAACGCCCCCACCTGGCCGAGTGGCGCGCCCGTGGCTGGTGACCGCCGCGCCGGTCAGGGCGCGATGCGCAGGCGCCGGATCTGGTTGTCGTCGTAGTCCTCGAAGCGGTACCGCAGGCCGGCGAAGGGACTGCCGGGGAAGTCGCCGGTGATGGTGGCGGTCACCACCGTCCCCTCCGGCGTCTGCGCCACGTCGGTGATCTCGTACGACACCAGCGGCACCTCCTGCCGCCAGGCCCGGATCTCGGCGATGCCCGCGTAGGTCCTGCCCTCGTCCTCGACCACGGCGTCGGGGGCGAAGAGCGCGAAGTAGGCGTCGCTGTCGGCCTCGCCGGCGAGCGCGAAGTAGCGACGGATGAGTGGCGGTGCGGCGCTCATGGCGGAACTCCTCACGGAAGCGCGTCGTGCAGCTCTGCGGACCTGCACGATCCTGCCGCACGGGTGCGACGACCACCCCCGGTTCGATCAGTTCCAGGACCGCCTGGCGGCGTTGACCGGCCCTGACCAGCGGGGTCAGCGGGCGACGGTGCGCAACCGTCGCCGGGTGCCGAGCAACACCAGGGCCGCCAGCAGCAGTCCGCCGGCCATGGTCACCAGCAGTGGACTCGCGCCGGCGGGCAGCAGCCCGGCCAGTGTCCGCGACGCGGTACCCACCGCCAGGTAGAGGCCGGTCCAGCCGGTGGCACCGAGCGCCGCGAACCCGAGGAACCGCCGGTACGACATGTGCAGCCCGCCCGCGGCCAGCGGCAGCAGCGCGTTGAACACCGGCAGGAAGGGCGCGATCAGCACCAGTCGACCGCCGTCGCGGCGCAGGATGCCCTCCGCCGCCGCCCACCGCGTCTCGCCGACCCATCCGCCGAAGCGGCTGTGCCGCAACCGGTCGCCCCACAACCGACCGACGAGGAAGCTCAGCGACCAGCCGGTGAGGCAACCGGTGACCACGGCGACGAAGGTCGCCAGCCCGGTGGTGGGGGTGCCGACGGCCACGGCGGCGAGCACCGCCACGTCACCGGGCACCAGGACCCCGAACAGCGGCACCGCGTCGAAGAGCATGACCACCCCGAGCACTGCCATCAGCACCACCACGGGAAGCTCTCCGACCTGGGCCAACTGGTCCACCATGTCCCGTACGCTAGGGCCTGTCCGCCACTGCGGACATCCGGTTTCCTTCCCTATCTCGCGACGGAGCCCCTGAGGGTGAACCCCGACCGCGCCCGTCGGTCGGCGCCATCCGCCGCATCACCTGAGGCGCTTCGCCCGGCAAATCCGCTATTCACCGGTTACTGTCGGGAAGGTACTGGGCGATCACCGGCACGGAAGCCGACGGTCGCCCGCATGGAACAGGGAGAGAGTACGCATGGCAACCGGCACCGTGAAGTGGTTCAACTCCGAAAAGGGCTTCGGCTTCATCGAGCAGGACGGCGGAGGGCCCGACGTCTTCGTCCACTACTCGGCCATCCAGTCCAGCGGTTACCGAGAGCTGGGTGAGGGCCAGAAGGTCGAGTTCGACGTGACCCAGGGGCAGAAGGGCCCGCAGGCGGACAACGTCCGTCCGCTCTGACTCGTACCGGTCCCGCGGGGCTGATCGCACGGCGGTGAGTGGCGGCCGGTACCGGCCGCCACTCGTCGGGACGTCGCCTCAGGCCGCCAGCCGCCGACTCAACTCACTGACGACCTGTTCCGCCACGGTTGGCGGAATCGCCGCCGCGATCTCCTGCGGGGAGAGACCGGCCAGCACACCGGTGACGATCGCCTGCTCGTCGGTGAAGTCCCGGTTCATCAGTGAGTTCACCGTGCTCTGCAGCGCGGTGAGCTGGGCGCCGATGCTGCGCAGTGTCGGGTGGGAGACCCGGAAGTCGGGGTCCGTGTGGTCCTCGCCCATGGTTGTCCGGGTGTAGGTCTGCCCGATGGGGTTGCGTCCGTCCAGCACGGTGAGGTTGCGGTGGACGGTCCTGAGCCAGTTGTGCTCCTCGGGTGTCATCTCGTTCTCCCCCTCCTCGGGGTTCAGCAGTCCGATGGTGGTCAGGTAGCGGCGGAACAGGGGCCGCTGGTCGCGGTTCGCCTTGATTGAGTCCCGGAAGAAGCTGAAGTGGGTGTGCCACAGGTGGGACCGGTCGCCGGTGCTGCGTCGACCGAGCCGGTCCCAGCGCCGGACCACGTTGCCGTCCGGCGAATAGATGATCTCGCGGATGTCGCGGGTGTCCGGGGCGTTGGCGACGCACTGCGCCACGCACCAGGTCGAGAACGTGAACAGGTCGTGGGTACGGCCACCGGAGTTGAGCCGAAACGTTCCCACGTCCAGGGCGGCGGCGTCGAGGGTCAGTCCGTTGCGGTCGCGGGGTGACTCGACCACCGAGTAGTCGTTGGTGACGACCCGGTCCGACCCGCAGTGGTAGCCCCCTCGGTGGTTGGCGTCGCCGACGATGCCGACCTCGTTGGGTTCGAGGTCGGCGTCGCGGCTGCGGTTGGGATCGCGGTTGAGATGCTCAAGCAGCAGACGACGAACGGCGAGAAGATTTGCCGGTGCCCGCGTCATGGATCCCCCTTCGTTTACTCGTCGGGGACCAGGCACGACAGTGACACCGCTTACGCGGTGGAGAGGCTCACCGGCGGGCCCGGCCAATCGGGTGCACGGCGCCGGGCGTATCACCACGATAGCTCGCTCTTTTGGTATATGCCCAGCTCAGGGCCGCCCTGATTCAGCTTGGAGAAGCCTGGGAGGCAGAGTGGACGACCGGTAGGACCACTGCGGACGGATGATCCGGGTCGTGCATGATCTCCCGGAATCCACGACGGAGTGTGACAGCCGCGCCGAGAGGTTCGCCGGTGCCGGGGTTGCGCGCGTAGCGGGGATGAGCCCCGCCGGAGACCTGGAGCCGCAGTCGGTGCCCGGGGGCGAAGCGGTGGGCGGTCGGCCACATCTCGACCGGCACCACGACCGCGCCGGTGCCGTCGGCGGGAAACCGCTGCGGATCGAGCCGGACCAACCCGTCGCAGACGTTCCACGAACGCCCCCGGGCGTCCACGTCGCACAGCCGGACGAAAACGTCCAGGTACGTCAGCTCACTGCGCAGATGGATCTCGGCGCGTACCGGCCCGACCACCTCGATCGCGGCGGTCAACGGCTCGCTGGTCCAGGTCAACACGTCGGGCCGGGCCTCGACCGGACGGTTGTCGAACGGTCCGGCCCGCTGGGCCACCAGCAGTGGGCCGCCGAGCGACGGCGTCGGGTCGGCCGGGTCGTACCAGAATCCGTCCGGCGGCGACGGCACCGGGTCCGCGGGGCTGAGAGCCGCCGCCGGATGCAGGTACCACCGGACGACGTCCGCGGGTGGCGGCCAGTCGGGCAGATCGCGCCAGCCGCCGCCCGCGCCGCCGACGTGCAGACGCACGGCCGCGTCGGCCGGGTGAGCGGCCTCGCCGGCCCCCTCGTCGGACAGATGTGTGTCGAGCCAGCGCAGACCCTCGCGCAGAGCGGCGACGAACAGTCCCGGGCTGCCGTGGGTCCACGGCCCGACCACCAGGCGCGGTCGGGCGCCGGTGGCCCGCAGCGCGGTGTAGTCGCGCAGCTGGGCCGGCAGGAAGATGTCGTGCCAGCCGCTGACCATCGCCACCGGCGCGCCGACCAGGTGCAGTCGGTCGTCGAAGACCCGGCTGCGCCAGTAGTCGGCCTGCGGGGTGTGGTGCCTCAGCCACTCCTGAAAGAACGGCACGGTGACCCCGGTGGCGACCCGGTCGGCCTCGATCAACGGAAGGTGGGCCAGGGCGGCGGCCAGTCTCGGCTGGCCGCGCTTGAGCTCCCACTGGCGGGCCAGCCACGGCACGGTCTGCGCCTGCAGCAGCTCCGCCCAGGTCAGCACCGTGTCCAGGGCGAACGACTCCCCCGCGTAGGTGGAGTCGCGGGTGGTCGAGGCGGTGGCGACCGCGACCATGGCCCGCAGTTGCGGGCCGGCGTCCGCCGCGAGCGCCCACTGCACGAATCCCTGGTAGCTGGCGCCGAACATGCCGAACGCGCCGGTCCACCACCGCTGCCGGCGCAGCCAGTCGAGCGTGTCCAGGCCGTCGTCGCGTTCGTGCACGAACGGCTGGAACTCACCACCCGAGCCGCCGGTGCCCCGACAGGACTGGATGACCACGTGGAATCCCTGCTCGGCGGCGAGCCGGCAGAGCAGCCGCATCGGCCCGGCCCGACCGTACGGGGTACGGATCAGCACGGTGGGCGCGGCGGGCAGGTCGGGGGCGTAGTGGTCGGTGCGCAGGATCACACCGTCGCGTACCCGCAGGGCGATGTCCCGGGTGACGGTGACCCGTCGGGTCCGCGCCGGTGGCAGTCGCAGGGCGGCGGCGGCGAGTCCGGCCGCCAGACGATCCAGCACGACTCACTCCGACCGGCGTCGGTGCGGCTCGGTGCGGGCGGCACGGACCTCGTCCCGGTGCTCCCGCAGGGAGGCGCCCATCGCCGTCATGAACCGGTACACCACCTCCAGCTCGTCGTCGCCGAACCCGGCCATCACCCGGTCGGTGCGCTCGCCCAGTGGCCGGAAGAAGCCCATCGCCAGTTCGGCGCCGCGTTCGGCGTAGCGCAGCAGCACCTTGCGCCGGTCCGTGGTGTCCCGGTCCCGGCGCAGGTGTCCGGCGCGTTCGAGCCGGTCGATCAGGGCGGTGACCGAGCCGGAGGAGAGGTCGAGATGTTCGCCGAGCCGGCCCGGCGTGATCGGATCGCCGAGCAGCTCGGCGTCCATCACGGCGATCAGTGCCTGCAGGTCGGTGGCGTTGAGGCCGTGCTGGCCGGCGAAGGCGTGCCCGACATGCTGTGCGTCCACCCCGTAGCGCCGCAGCTCAGCCGTGATCTCGGCGACCAGCACGTCCCGGCGCGTATCGCGCCTGCGGTACATACCGTGAGCTGCCACGTCCCGCGCTTCCTCCCGAGGTCCGGGTTCGCAGCATAGCCGAGCCGGAGCCGCGTCTCGGCCGTCGAGATTCTCCACCGGTTGCAGAAAATTTCTTGATGAGTGAAAATCTCGACTGTCTAGATACTTGCCGACTGGGGGTCGTCCTGATGTCCGTGTTCACCCGCGTGGCGGGCGGTCGCCTGAACGCCTTGCTCACCATCCTCGCGGCGCTGGCCGTGGGCACGGCCGTCTTCTGGTTGCCCACCCCCGACAACCCGGCACCCGTCTCCGCCACCGGCCTGTCCGCCCGCTGGCAGTCCACCCAGGTCGAGCGGTTGCAGGAGGAACTGCCGGCCAGCGACGTCCAGCCGGCCATCGTGGTGGTCACCCGTGACGACGGCGCGCCGCTGACCGACGGCGACCGCGCCGCCCTCACCGACGGCACCGGCTCCCTCGGCAGGCTCACCGTCGGCGGTCAGGTCTCTCCGCCGCAACTGTCTCCCGACGGCTCGGTCGCCCTGGTCGCCGTGCCGTTGAGCACCGAGGGCGGTCAGGATGCGGTCGCCGCCACCGTGGCCGAGGTCCGCGAGGCACTTGCCGCGCTACCGGCGGAGCTGACCGTCGAGGTGACCGGCGCGCCGGCCTTCACCGCCGACCTCACCAAGGTCTTCGAGGGTGCCGACACCACCCTGCTCGCGGTCACCGCCGCGGTCGTCGCGCTGCTGCTGCTCGTCACCTACCGCAGTCCGCTGCTGTGGATGGTGCCGCTGGCCGTCGTGGCGGCCACCGAACAGGTGGCGCTGCGGGCGCTCGACACGGTCATCCCCGCCGTCGGCATCAACTACGCCGGCGGAGCCGTCAGCGGCATCGCCAGCGTCCTCGTCTTCGGTGCCGCCACCAACTACGCCCTGCTACTGATCGCCCGATACCGGGAGGAACTACGCCGGGAAGCGGACCGCTTCGCGGCCATGCGGGCCGCGCTGCGCCGCACCGCCGAACCGATCCTCGCCAGCGGCGGCACAGTCATGCTCGGGGTGCTCACCCTGCTGCTCAGCGAGCGGGAACTCAACCGGGCCCTCGCCGTCGCCTGCGCCACCGGCATCCTGCTGGCCATGGCGTCGGCTCTGCTCGTGCTGCCGGCCGCGCTGGTGCTGCTCGGGCGGCGCCTGTTCTGGCCGTTCGTGCCCCGGGTCGGCAGCGAAGGCCGGGAAGGCCGGGTCTGGGGCCGCCTCGGCGCCGCCGTGATCCGCCGCCCGGTGCCGGTCGCGGCCCTGGCCACGCTGCTGCTGGCCGCACTCGCCCTGGGCAATCTCGGCCTGCGCACCGGACTGTCGGAGACCGAGCAGTTCCGGGTGCAGCCCGAGGCGGTCGCCGGGGCAGAGACCCTTGCCGGCGCGTTCCCCGCCGGCACCACCCAACCGGTGGCGGTGATGACCCGACCCGACACCGTGCCGGCGGTCACCGCGGCCGCCGCCGAGGTGCCCGGGGTGGCCTCCGCCCGCCCCGGCACCGCCGGCCCCACCGTCGCACAGGTCGACGTGGTGCTCGAGGCCGAGCCGGGTACCACCGCCTCCGACCGGACGCTGGCGGCTCTGCGGGACGCGGTCGCCGCCGTACCCGACTCGGCGCCACCCGCCGCCGCGGGCGGCGACACCCCGACCGGCGCCATCGTCGGCGGCACCGTGGCCGGCACGTACGACGCGGCGAAGGCCGACGCCGAGGACCTACGCGTCATCCTGCCGCTGATCCTGCTGCTGGTCGGCGCCGTGCTGGTGCTGCTGCTACGCGGCCTGCTCGCTCCGGTGCTGCTCGTGGTCACCGTCGTCGCCTCGTACTTCGCCAGCCTCGGTGGTGCCTGGCTGCTCTTCGACCACGTGCTCGGCTTCCCCGCGCTGGACACCACCGTGCCGCTGCTCGCCTTCGTCTTCCTGGTGGCGCTCGGCGTGGACTACAACATCTTCCTGGTCACCCGCGCCCGCGAGGACGCGCGCACCGCCGGCACCCGCGAGGGCATGCTCTCCGCACTAAGAGTCACCGGCGGCGTCATCACCAGCGCCGGCATCCTGCTGGCCGCCGTCTTCGCCGTCCTCGGCGTGCTACCGCTGATCACCCTGACCCAGATCGGGATCATCGTCTGCCTCGGTGTGCTGCTGGACACCCTGCTGGTCCGCACGGTCGTGGTCCCGGCCCTGGCGTTCCTGCTCGGGGAACGCTTCTGGTGGCCCGGCCGGATCAACCCGGATCAGAACCCGAGGCAGACGCACTCCGTCATCAACGCCCGGACGTTACGCACGTAGCTCGCGTTGGGGATGTTCAGCGGCTTACCCTCCGGGGCCACCGCGCCGTGCCCGTAGTTGTACGCGGCGATGACCGCGTTGAGCAGGCACGAGTCCAGCTCGGCGGTGCACAGGTCGGCGTCGAGCCGGTAGTCGGCGTCGAAGTACATGTCGCCGATGTACTTGGTCAGCCAGGCTAGAAAGGTGCCGCCGAGGTAGGCGTTGTCCCGGTAGTCCCACACGTCGTAGCTCTGCCCGAAACGCTGGTTCATCCAGGACGCGGTCTCCGGCATCACCTGCATCAGACCGATGCCCTTGTCGCAGGCCACGATGTTGGACTGCCAGCCGCTCTCCTGCCATGCCGTCGCCTTGATCAGGCTCACCGGGATGCGGATGTCCGGCGCCGACGTCGGCCAGTACGTCCGCCCGGCCGCCTCGGTCAGCGCCGCCTTTGCCTGCGCACGGCTGGCCTGGTCACCCTTGTAGCTGGGCTCGCAGTCGCTCGCGGGCGGCTTCGGCGGGTCCGGCGGCACCTGCTTCTCCGTCGGCGGCTTCGGCACCGTTCGGGGAGCGGTGGCCGTGGTGCGCTTCGGCTTCGGGCTCCGCTTCGCCGCCGACGGCGACGCGCTGGCGCTGGGGGTGGCCTTCGGCGCGGCACCCATCGACTCCACCGCCGACGGTGTCGCCGACGCGTCCTCCGGCACCGCCGAACCGCTGGGCTCCCCCGAAGCGTCCGGCAACTCCTCCGGCAGCGCGACCGGGGCCGGCACCTCCGCCGCCGGAGTGTCCACAGTGGCGCATCCAGCGCCGGCCAGCAGCAGCACCGCCGCGACCACCGCCACGCCCCGTCGTGCGACGCTGCGCCCCATGTCGACCTCCTCCGGCCGTGACCAACCCGCCGCACACTAACAGCTACCGTCGGTCGCGCGTGGCCCCGCGCGACCGTCGCCGAATCCACCCCGGACACCGCTGCCCGCCGTCGCGCGTAGCCCGCGCGACCGCCGAACCCAGCCCCGGCGACGGCACCGGCCTCACCGTGCGGCGGAGCCACGGCCGGACACCGCGCGGTCCCGGGTGGCCCAGGCCACCATGAACACCGCCGTCCAGGCGGCGCCGAGCAGCACCGCGCCGACGGTGCCGCTGGCGGTGCTCAGCCCGAGGTACAGCCGGGCACCGCCGATGGTGACGACCCCGACCGCCGCGACGGTCCACGCGGCCACCGCCACCGGCCATCGGGCGCCCCGCGACACCAGCCACGCCAGCGTGCACAGGCTCGCCGTCACCACCACGTTCTGCGTGGAGAACAGCACCACCCGCCCACCGGCGGCCAGGTCCGCCACGGCCGCGAGCACCACCAGCGGCACGAAGGCACCGACCGTGCCGACCACACTGAGCAGGTCAGCCCGCCAGGGCCGCTGCCGCCAGGCCTGCACCAGGGCCACCACCGCCACCATCACGATCAGCGACCAGCCACGCAGCAGCGACACCGCCGCCTGGGTCGCCTCCACCGCGTCGGGCGTACGACGGGCGGCGAACCAGCCGGCGATCACCCCGTCGACCAGGGCCAGGCCGCTGTGCCGGACCACCACCCGCAGCACCCACGCGATCACCAGCGCCACCACGAACAGCAGCAGCACCCCGGCCGCCAGGTTCGCCAGCAACGCCCACGCCGGCCCGAGACGCAGGCTCAGCAGGAAGAACAGCAGCCCGTAGCGGGCCGACAGCCACCGCAGCGGCGGCAGCCGGGCCGCCCGGGTCAGCAGCGCCCGCGCCGGGTCGGGGTTTCGGCCCAGCCATCGCCCGGCCAGCACCACCGCGACCAATGCGGCGACCAGCACCAGCACCGCTCCGGTGGCCCGGCCCAGCAGCCGGGAGACCGTCTCGTACGACTCCCCGGCCAGATGCCCGACCAGCACCGAGGCACCCACCCAGGTGCTCACCCCGGCCAGGTTCCACGGCGCGAACCGGCGGTACGACATGCCGGACGCACCGGCCAGCCGGGGCACCAGCGTGCGGGCGAACGCCACCCAGCGCGCGGTCAGCACACCCCGACCGCCCATCCGGTCGAGCATCGCGTCGGCACGCGCCCACCGCTGCGGCCCCACCCGCGCACCCCACCTGCTGGCCCGCAGCCGAGGCCCGTAGCGCCGGCCGGCCCGAAACGCCAGCGCGTCACCCAACGCGGCGGCGGCGATCATCACCAGCAGCGCCGGACCGAACCGCAGCGTGCCGGTGTACGTGAGAAAGCCCACCAGCAGCAGGGTCGCCTCGCCGGGGGCGACCAGCCCGATGATCAGTGCCGTCTCGGTGGCCACGATCAGCGCCGCCACGACGTAGATCAGCCACGGCGGCAGGCTCTGCACCGAACTGAGCAGATCGTGCACGGCGCCCCCGGATCACCTCGGCAGGACTGCCTTGCCAGTGTGACAGTGCGGTGTCGCGGGAGCGGGACCACCCGGGGTGACCCCGACGCCACGCCGCTACCGCCAAGGCGGGAGGATGGAGCCCATGCAGCTTCGCACGGACCTCCGCAACGTCGCCATCATCGCCCACGTCGACCACGGCAAGACCACCCTGGTCGACGCCATGCTGCGGCAGGCCGGCGCCTATGGCGCCCGGGGCGAGGTGACCGAGCGGGTGATGGACTCGATGGACCTGGAACGGGAGAAGGGCATCACCATCCTGGCCAAGAACACCGGGGTGCGCTACCTGCCCGCCGACGGCTCCGACCCGGTCACCATCAACATCATCGACACCCCGGGTCACGCGGACTTCGGCGGTGAGGTCGAGCGTGGCCTGACCATGGTCGACGGGGTGGTGCTGCTGGTCGACGCCAGCGAAGGTCCGCTGCCGCAGACCCGGTTCGTGCTGCGCAAGGCGCTCAAGGCCCGGATGCCGATCATCCTCGTGATCAACAAGGTGGACCGCCCGGACGCCCGGATCAAGGAGGTAGTCGACGACACCTACGAACTCTTCCTCGACCTCGACGCCGACGAGGAGCAGATCGACTTCCCGATCGTCTACGCCTGCGCTCGCGACGGCATCGCCTCCCTGACCCAGCCCGCCGACGGTTCGGTGCCGGACGACAGCCACAGCCTGGAGCCGCTGTTCCGCACCCTGCTGGACACCATCCCGCCGCCCGCGTACGACGAGAGCGCCCCGCTGCAGGCGCACGTCACCAACCTCGACGCCTCCCCGTTCCTCGGCCGCCTCGCGCTGTGCCGGGTGCGGCAGGGCACCATCGCCAAGGGCCAGTCGGTGGCCTGGTGCCGCACCGACGGCAGCACCCAGCGGGTCCGCATCTCCGAGCTGCTGATGACCGAGGGCCTGGAACGCAAGCCCGCCGACAGTGCCGGCCCGGGCGACATCATCGCGGTCGCCGGCATCCCCGAGATCATGATCGGCGAGACCCTCGCCGACGCCGAGAACCCGATCCCGCTGCCGCTGATCACCGTCGACGAGCCGGCGATCTCGATGACCATCGGCACCAACAACTCGCCGCTGGTCGGCCGGGTCAAGGGCGCCAAGGTCACCGCCCGGATGGTCAAGGACCGCCTGGACAAGGAACTCGTCGGCAACGTGTCGCTGCGGGTGCTGCCCACCGAGCGACCGGACGCCTGGGAGGTGCAGGGCCGGGGCGAGCTGGCCCTGGCGATCCTGGTGGAGCAGATGCGCCGCGAGTCGTTCGAGCTGACCGTCGGCAAGCCCCAGGTCGTCACCCGGGAGATCGACGGGCGGACCTGCGAGCCGGTGGAGCGACTCACCATCGACGCGCCGGACGAGTACCTCGGCGCGATCACCCAGCTGCTGGCCACCCGCAAGGGCCGGATGGAGCAGCTGGTCAACCACGGCACCGGCTGGATCCGGATGGAGTGGCTGGTGCCGGCCCGCGGTCTGATCGGCTTCCGCACCGAGTTCCTCACCGAGACCCGGGGCACCGGCATCCTGCACCACGTCTTCGAGTCGTACGAGCCGTGGTTCGGTGAGCTGCGGACCCGCAACAACGGCTCGCTGGTCGCCGACCGCTCCGGCAGCGTCACCGCGTTCGCGATGACAAACCTCCAGGAGCGCGGCCAGCTCTTCGTCGAGCCCGGCACCGAGGTGTACGAAGGCATGATCGTCGGGGAGAACTCCCGTTCCGACGACATGGACGTCAACATCACCAAGGAGAAGAAGCTCACGAACATGCGCTCGTCGACCGCCGACGAGACCGAGAAGCTGATCCCGCCGCGCAAGCTGTCGCTGGAGCAGGCCCTGGAGTTCTGCCGCGAGGACGAGTGCGTCGAGGTCACCCCGGCCGCCGTGCGCATCCGCAAGGTCGTGCTCGACCAGACCCAGCGGGCCCGCACCGCCGCCCGCCGCAAGCACGCCGGCTGAGGCGACCGATGGCCGCAGCCGATCTCCACGCGCGGCTGGACCGGGAGCCCGGCACGATCTCGGTGTACGCGGGGCGGCTCGACGCCCCACCCACCTGGACCCGGCAGGCCGAGGCCACCCACTACGCGGCGAGCACGATGAAGTTGGCCGTGCTCGCCGCGCTGCACCGCGCCGCGGAGGCCGGCCACCTCGACCCGGACGCCCCGGTCGAGGTCGTCAACCGGTTCACCTCCGCCCGGCCGGACGCCCCGCCGTACTCCTGCCGTCGCGCCTACGACAACGACGGGGCCGTGTGGGACCGCCTCGGCGAGCAGGCGTCGCTGCGCTGGCTCGCCGAACGGATGATCGTCCGGTCCAGCAACCTCGCCACCAACCTGGTCATCGAACACGTCGGACTGCCCGCCGTGGCGCAGGTCTGGCAACGCGCCGGCGCCCGGCACAGCGTCACCGGGCGCGGCATCGAGGACTTCGCCGCCCGCGAGGCGCAGATCACCAACCTGGTCACCGCCGCCGACCTGGCCGCCCTGCTCGGCGCCGTCGCCACCGGCGCCACCCGCCCCGGTCCGATCGCCTCACCGGCCGGCTGCACCGCCATGCTGGACGTGCTCTGTGCCCAACAGATCCGTCAGGACATCGCCGAAGGGGTGCCAGCCGGCGTCCGACTCGCCCACAAGAACGGCTGGGTACGCGGCGTACGACACGGCGCGGCGGTGGTCTACCCCGCCGACGCCGAGGCCTACCTGCTCGTCGTCTGCACCACCGTCGGCGACGACCAGACCGACGCCCGGGCCGACGTCGACGCCAACCAGCTGGTGGCCGACATCTCCCGCGAGGTGTGGCAGGTCCGCCACGACCTCGGCACGCTCACTCCAGCAGGTTCGCCCGCAGCGCCGCCACCGTCTCCTCGGTGATCCCCAGACCGTCGCGCAGGTACGCCCCGAACGACCCGTGCACCTGCCGCACCTGTGCGTACGCGGCGTCGAGGTACTCCGGGCGGACCTCCAGCACCGGCCGGACCGCCGCCTCGTCGAGGCCCGGGTGGCGCTGCCGCATCGCGTCGACGAGCACCTCGCGCAGGCTCTCCGTCAGCGGGTTGTGGGCCAGGTAGTCGGCGCGGATCGCGGCCTCGTCCACCCCCAGGGCGTGCAGCAGCACCACGGTCAGCCAACCGGTGCGGTCCTTGCCCGCCGAGCAGTGATAGACCAACGGCAGGTTACGCTCGTCGGCCACCAACCGCACGGCGGCGGCGAACCCCCGCCGGGCCGAGTCTCCGGTGACGAACCAGCGGTAGATGGCCGCCATCGCCGCCGGTGTCCCCTGCCGCGCCAGCTCCGCGTACTCGCTCAGTTCGTGGCCGAGCAGCACGGCCGAGACGTACGTGAAGACCGGATGCGCCGGGTCGTGCACCGGCAGGTGCACCACGGTCGGCTCGCCGACCAGCCGGTCCGGCGGCGCCACCGACACCTCGGACTCGGCGCGAAGGTCCACCACGCAGGCCGGTTCGAGCTTCGCCAGCACCGGCAGGTCCTCGTCGGTGAGCCGGCCCAACGCCGGCGTACGGATCAGCTGGCCGGGCCGCACCCGCCGGCCGGACACGCCGATCAGTCCACCGAGGTCCCGCGCGTTGGGCGCCCCGACGAGCGTCCAGTCCGAACCGCCCGCTCGCTGACTGGTCATATCGCCCCCTCATGTACAGGGTGCCGTACCCGATGATCGTTTCGAAAGGTGCCCGTCGCTCGAACGCGGCGGCGGGTGCCAACCGACGGACGCCGTCCGGCCGGGACGCGCCCGGTGCGGCACCGCGCCGACGGTAGGGCTCAGCGACGAGCTGAGGCCAGCTCGCGTCGCCGGTCCCGCGAGGATCTGACCAGGCTCGCCGCCGTGGCCACCGCCAGAGTGCCCAGGATGACCAGCAGCGACAGCCAGATCGGGATGTGCGGTGCCCACCCGACGTGCTCACCGTTGTTGATGAACGGGAGGTTGTTGTCCGCGAGCGCCTCCAGGATCAGCTTGACCCCGATGAAACCGAGCACCACCGCGAGGCCGTGGCTCAGGTAGATCAACCGGTCCAGCAGCCCGCCGAGAAGGAAGTAGAGCTGCCGCAGCCCCATCAGCGCGAAGACGTTTGCGGTGAAGACCAGGTACGGCTCCTGGGTGATCCCGAAGATCGCCGGAATCGAGTCGAGAGCGAAGATCAGGTCGGTGGTACCGATGGCGATCATGACGATGAGCATCGGGGTGAACAATCGCCGGCCGTTCTCCCGCACCGTGACCCGGGCACCCTCGTAACTCCGCGAGATGGGCAGCGCCCGCCGGCTCCAGCGGATGAGGACGTTCTCGGTGAACTCCTCCTCGCTCGACTCACCCTGCCGGGCGAGGTTGATCGCGGTGTAGATCAGGAACGCTCCGAAGACGTAGAAGACCCAGGTGAACTGCGAGATCAACGCGGCGCCGGCGGCGATGAAACCGCCCCGCATGACGAGCGCGAGGACGATGCCGATGAGCAGCACCTTCTGCTGGTACTGCCGGGGAACCGCGAAGCGGGCCATGATGATCACGAAGACGAAGAGGTTGTCCACCGAGAGGCTGTACTCGGTCAGCCAGCCGGTGTAGAACTGCCCCGCCACGCTCGCGCCGGCGGTGAGCCAGAGTCCGCCACCGAACAGCAGGGCCAACCCGACGTAGAAGGCGACCCAGAGACTCGACTCCCGCACGCTCGGCTCGTGAGGCCGGCGCCCGATGATGAGCAGGTCCACCACGAGGACCGTGGTCAGCGCCACGAGCGTAGCCGCCCACACCAGTCCGGACACGTTCACAGTTTCATTCCTCCGGCCGCCACCCAGCAACCGGCACACGGTACGCCCTACGCGCGGTGCCGGCCACCTCACCCCCGCTAGGCATCCTAGGAGGATGGGTTACTACGGTGGCTGGTCCGGCACGGGCGGCCAGCGGATGGGACAACCGACCGGCCCCGGCCTGGACCCGGCAGCGGTGTGGCAGGCTGCCGCCATGGTCCTCGAGGTTGCGCTCATCGACGTCATCCCCGGCCACGAGGAGGCGTTCGCCGCCGCCTACGCCCAGGGGCATCCGTTGCTCGCCGGCACGCCCGGCTGCCGCTCGGTACGCATGACCCGGGGCCTGGAGTCCCCCACCCGCTTCGTGCTGCTTGTCGAGTGGGACACCGTCGAGGCTCACGAGCGGAACTTCCGGGCCACGGAACGCTTCGTCGGCTGGCGGGAGTTGATCGGTCCGCACTTCGCCACCCCGCCGCGGGTCGAGCACTTCGTCGACGTGCCCGCCTGACCGACACCCGAGCACCACGCACCGAGTCGAGAAAGTGTCACACCGTCCACCTATCGTGCGTCTCGCGTCGGCACCGACCCCGACGGCTTCGGGGGCGCCGGGTCCGGTGCCGACGCCTTTGCGTGCGTGACCTGCCGACGCTGCGCACGACCGGGGCGATGTGTCACCCGTCGAGCCGGCGGGCCAGGGCCCGCAGCGTCTCCTCCTCCGGCAACGCCGTCTCCAGCAGGCAGTCGGTCATCCGTTCGTACCTGTCGACGTCCGTCGCGGTGGTCAGTCGCACATCCGTGGTCAGCGCCTCCAGCATCACCGTGCGCGGGTCCGCCGGGTCCGGGAAGGAGTAACAGGAGAAGGGGGTCAGCGGCAACGGGCGCCGGCCCGCACCGACCCGCAGCAGCCGGATCGTCACGTGCGGCAGCGCGGCCAGTTCGAGCAGCTGCGCCAACTGCTCGCGCCACACCTCCACCGGGTCGTCGCCCGGTTCACAGGCCAGCTCGGTGAGCAGCGCCGTGTAGCGGGGCGGTTCGACGCGGCGCAGCACCGCCTGCCGGGCGGCCCGGGCCCGCAGGTCGGCCTCCACGTCCACCGTCGCATCGATGAGCTGACCGGCGACGATGCGCAGTCGGGCGTACGCCGGGGTCTGCAGCAGGCCGGGCACGATCGCCGGCTGGTACTCCACGATGCCCGCCGCGCCGGCTTCGAGTTCGGCGTACGTGCGCTGCCGCTCGCCCATCTCCCCGAGCGACTTCCACCAGCCCCGACTGGTCGCGGCGTCCCGGGCGATGACGATCAGGGCGTCGCGCTGCCGCGACGGCACCTCGTAGACATCGAGCAGATCGAGCACGTCGGCCAGGTCGGGGCGGCTCTGCCCCAGCTCGATGCGGGACAGCTTGGAGGTGGACGCCCAACCGAGCCGCTCACACACCTGTTCCAGCGTCAGCGCCTCCCGCCGGCGTAGCTGACGCAGCTCGGCGCCCAGTCGCGCACGTCGAATGACCGGACTCGTTGGCAACGGCATCCCTGCCTCCCACCGAGGGAGAGTACGCACGGCGATCACTTAGCGCAATAGGACGCTCGCATTCCGCTATTCCCCCACCGTAGGAAGTGGATTGTCCAGCCGGCGGCGGCTATCGCACGCCAGCGGCGTCCATGCCGCGCAGCTCCTTCTTGAGGTCGGCGACCTCGTCGCGGATCCGGGCGGCCAACTCGAACTGCAGCTCCCGCGCGGCGGCCAGCATCTGGTCGTTGAGCTCCTGGATGAGCTGCGCCAGCTCGGCCCGTGCCATGCCCTCGCGCGCCGGGGTGGCCGCCCCGCCCCGGGCCCGGCTGCGGGTCTCCTTGACCGGCGCCTTACCCCGGGACAGCTGCCGCACCGCCCCACCGACCCGCGTCGCCTCGGTGTCCTCCGCCTCACGGTAGATGTCGTCGAGGATGTCGTGGATCTTCTTGCGCAGCGGCTCCGGGCTGACGCCGTGCGCCTCGTTGTGCGCGATCTGCTTGGCGCGACGCCGGTTCGTCTCCTCGATCGCGTCCGCCATCGACGGGGTGACCTTGTCGGCGTACATGTGCACCTGGCCGGAGACGTTACGGGCCGCCCGGCCGATGGTCTGGATCAACGACCGGCCGCTGCGCAGGAAGCCCTCCTTGTCCGCGTCCAGGATCGCCACCAGCGACACCTCGGGCAGGTCGAGGCCCTCCCGCAGCAGGTTGATGCCGACCAGCACGTCGTAGTCGCCACGGCGCAGCTCGCGCAGCAGCTCCACCCGGCGCAGCGTGTCGACCTCGGAGTGCAGGTATCGCACCCGGATGCCGTTCTCCAGGAGGTAGTCGGACAGGTCCTCGGCCATCTTCTTGGTCAGCGTGGTGACCAGCACCCGTTCGTCGCGCTCGGTACGCAGCTTGATCTCGTGCATCAGGTCGTCGATCTGCCCCTTGGTGGGCTTGACCACCACCTCCGGGTCGACCAGCCCGGTCGGGCGGATCACCTGCTCCACGAACTCGCCCTGGGCGTGCTCCAGCTCCCACGGACCCGGGGTCGCCGACAGGAAGACCATCTGGCCGACCCGCTCCAGGAACTCGTCGAACCGCAGCGGTCGGTTGTCGGCGGCGCTGGGCAGCCGGAATCCGTGGTCGATGAGCATCCGCTTGCGCGAGGCGTCGCCCTCGTACATGCCGCCGATCTGGGGAATCGTCACGTGCGACTCGTCGACCACGGTGAGGAAGTCGTCGGGGAAGTAGTCCAGCAGGCAGTGCGGCGGGCTGCCGGGCAGCCGGCCGTCGATGTGCATCGAGTAGTTCTCGATGCCCGAGCAGAAGCCCACCTGCCGCATCATCTCGATGTCGTACGTGGTGCGCATCCGCAGCCGCTGCGCCTCCAGCAGCTTGCCCTGCCGTTCCAGCTCGGCCAGCCGCTCGCCCAGCTCCGTCTCGATGTCGCGGACCGCCCGCTCCATCCGCTCCGGACCCGCCGCGTAGTGCGTCGCAGGGAAGATCAGCAGATGGTCCACCTCGCGCACCACGTCACCGGTCAACGGGTTGAGGTAGTAGAGCTTCTCCACCTCGTCGCCGAAGAGCTCGATGCGCACGGCGAGTTCCTCGTAGGCCGGAATGATCTCCAGCGTGTCGCCGCGGACCCGGAAGGTGCCGCGCTGGAAGGCCATGTCGTTGCGGGTGTACTGGATGTCGACCAGGCGACGCAGCAGCTGGTCCCGGTCGAGCTCCTGGCCGACCGCCACCCGTACCGCCCGGTCGAGGTACTCCTCCGGGGTGCCCAGCCCGTAGATCGCCGACACCGTCGCGACCACGACCACGTCGCGTCGGGTGAGCAGCGACATCGTCGCCGAGTGCCGCAGCCGCTCGACCTCCTCGTTGATCGAGGAGTCCTTCTCGATGTATGTGTCGGTCTGCGGGATGTACGCCTCGGGCTGGTAGTAGTCGTAGTACGAGACGAAGTACTCCACCGCGTTGTCCGGCAGCAGCTCGCTGAACTCCTTCGCCAACTGCGCGCAGAGCGTCTTGTTGGGGGCCAGCACCAGCGTGGGACGTTGCAGCCGCTCGATCAGCCAGGCGGTGGTGGCGCTCTTGCCCGTGCCGGTCGCGCCGAGCAGCACCGTGTGGCGGTCGCCGCGACGCACCCGCCGCTCCAGGTCGTCGATCGCCGCCGGCTGGTCACCGGCCGGCTGGAAATCACTGATGACCTGGAAACGGCCGTCGAGCCGGGGTATGTCGAGCGCCATGACCTCAACGGTACGCCGGGGCTCCGACAGTCAGAGCCGGTCCGCCCCGGCGACTACGTGCGGCATCTGATCGGCTTCGATATTCGCATTGTGTGGTTCTTCTCACCCCGCTACGCTTTTCCCGTAGGCCGCTCGCGGCGGCCGACCGGGCCGGTGGCGGGCCGCACAGGCCACGCCACCCCCGGCACCGAGGGTCGCAGCACCCGGCATGCCTGGCGTGCGCACCGGACGTGGTCGCGCGGAGCGCGCTGACCGGCCGCCGCGGGCGCCCCTGCTCGTCACCCCCGCGTGGTCCGCACCGTTCATCCTCCCGTGGAGAGCAGCTCACAACCGCCGTCCGACAGCCGTCGCCGCGTACCCGACGAGCCGCGCACCGATCCGACCCGGGCCGGCGCCCCGGCCGGCGGCGGCAGCCCGGGCGGCGGTGGACATGCCGGACCGACCGGTCACGCCCGTGCGCACCCCCGCCGGCACCGCGCGGGCAACCGCCACCGGGCCGGTCTCGCACCGCCCGCGGTCCTCAACCTGGCCGGCACCGCGTCGGCGCAGCCACGGCCGGGCGTCCGCCGGGCCGTGGTCTCCGGCGGCCTGCTCGACCTGGCCGCCGGGAACCGGGCCGAGGAGGAAGATCTGGCCGGCACGGCCGCCACGGCCGACGACCCACGACGGGTACCCAACCGCCGACGCCGCTTCACCCTCGCCGGGCTGGCGCTCACCGCGGTGCTCTCCGGCGTGACGCTGGTGGCCACGCTCGTCAACTGGGCGCCGGACGGCCCGCCGCCACGGGACCTGACCCCGGCCGAACGGGAACGCCTGGCGGCCATGCGGGTGGCCAACTACCGCGAGTTGCGGGCCGGGTTGCACGTCACCGCCGGCGCCGGCGCCACCCGCACCGACCTGCTCGGCTGGGTCGACTGGGCCCGGGGGCTGGCCTACCTCGACGTGGGGGGCCCGGGCGCGGGCGCGTCGCGCGGTCTTGCCCAGGCCACCCCCACCGTGCTGGTGATCAGACCCGACCCGACGGCCGTACCGACGCCGGCCATGCCGCCCCTGGTGCCACCGGCCGACGGTTGGCGGCTGCCCGCCGACCCGGATCTCGCACCGCTGCTCGGGCTGATCTTCGCGCTCGCCGCCGACCGGCCCGATCCGGCGGACCGGTGGGCCGGTCGCTGGGTGGGCCGGGAGCACCTCAACGGTGAGCCGGTCGACGTACTGGAGGTCGCCACCCCGAACCCGGTCGTACCGGCGAGCCGCACCCCCGCTGCCGCCACGCCGGACACCGCCGCCCCCACCCGCTACTGGCTGGACCGGGCCGGCCGCCTGCACCGCGTACTCACCGACGTGACCGGGATCGGACCGGTCACGGTGGCCCTGAACCGGGCCGACCGTCCGACGCTTCGACCCGTCGAGGCGCTCGGCGGTCGCCCGGGCCTGCCCCGCGCCCTGACCCCCGCGGAACGAGACCGCTGGCGCCGGATGCCGTCCCGCCTGCGCGCCGTCGGCGGGGCGACGGCCACCCTGACCATGCCCGTCTCGGCCGCCACCAACCTGCGCGGCAGCGGCTGGCTGAGCTGGACGTCGGACAGCGCGTACCTCGCGGTGACCGACCTCGACACGGACGAACGACGCACCCTGGTCCGTCACCACCGCCGCCAGGTCACCCGCATCGACGGCGGCGGGTCGGCACGTCCGCCACTGCCGCCACCGGCCACCGGCTGGCGGACGGGACCGCATCGCACGCAGGCCGTCGACCCGCTGGTGGCCGCCGCGCTGCGGGCCGCTCAGCACCCCGACGCGGGGGGCGGGACGGTCCGGGTACGCGGCGACAGCCTCGCCGGCACCAGCGTCGACGTGGTGCAGGTCGACACCGGCCGCGGACCGCTGCGCTACTGGGTCGACCGGTCCGGGACGCTGCGCCGGCTGGAACTGTCGACCCGCTCCGGCGCCTGGGCGCAGCTCGACCTGACCCCGGGACGGGTACCACGGCTGACGCCGCCGCGGAAACGCTGACCCGACCGCCGGGTGCGCACCCACGTCGCCGCGGCGAACCCGCCCCTCAGGGGCGCCAACCGGTGCGTGCGGCCCACTCCTCCGCCCGGAGGTGTTCCTCGTCGAACCACGGGTCCTTCGCCGTGGCGTACGCGCCGCTGTCCGGCGCGGACGCCGCCAGCTCCCGCTTGAGCACCAGGTACGCGGCCCGTCGGTCGGGGTCGGCGCGCAGGTGGTCGCGCATCAGCAGGGCGTACCGCCAGCCCGGCGAGCCGGTCACCCGCAGGTGCAGATGCACCGGTCGGGCCGGGTCGGCGTTGCCGTGCAGCCGCTTCGCCCACCGGTCGCCACCGGCTGGTCGGGGGCTGTCCCACCAGTCGCCCGGCAACCGGGGGAAACCGGCGTCGGCCAGCCGCTCGGCCAACACACCGTCGGCGTCGGCGAGGGACGGCACGCTGAGCTGGATGTCGATGACATCCTTGGCGGCCAACCCGGTCATCGCGGTCGAGCCGATGTGGTCGATCCGCAGGTCGGCGGGGGCGATCGCGTGCCGGATCCGGTCCGCCAGCCGGGCGTACTGCTGGGGCCAACTCGGGTTCGGCTCGACAAGCGTCACCCGGCCCGCCCGCACCGCCCGCCGGTGACGCACGTTGTCCTCGAAGGGCACCAGCCGGTCACGCCAGAGCGCGTCGACCGCCGCGTGCAGGTCGTCGAGGGTGCCCTCGTTGGTCAGCAACACGTCCGCCACCGCCGCGCGGCGGGCGTCGTCGGCCTGGGCGGCGATCCGGCGCTGCGCCTCCGCCCGGCTCATCCCCCGATCACGGGCCAGCCGCGCCAACCGGATGTGCACCCCCGCCTGCACCACGACCACCAGGTGGTACGTGGGCGCCAACCCCACCTCGGCCAGCAACGGGACATCGTTGACCACCACGGCGTCCGCCGGGGCGGCGGCGGTCAGCTCGACGGTACGGGCCCGGACCCGACCGTGGACGATCGCCTCCAGCCGGCGCCGGGCCGACTCGTCGGCGAACACCAACTCACCCAGGGCAGCCCGGTCCAGGGCCCCGTCGGCGTCCAGCACCCGGTCGGAGAAGGCGGCGACGACCTCGGCGAGACCCTCGGTGCCGGGCGCGACCACCTCCCGGGCGAGCTGATCGGCGTCGATGAGTATCGCACCCCGCTCGACCAGCCGTCCGGCCACCGCGCTCTTGCCCGAACCGATCCCACCGGTCAACCCCACCCTCAGCACGGCACCCAGTCAACCCGATCACCCCACCCCCGCCAACCCCGCCCCACCCACCCTGCGTTGATCATGAGGTTGACGGCAATTGTTGATCTTCAAAGTGCCGTCAACCTCATGATCAACGGGGACGAGGAGGGCCCCGCTCCGACCCGGAGTACCGGGGTCGGGGCGGGGCCCTCTGTGGTCAGCCGACAGCTTCGGGTCTCGGCGGGGCGTCAGACGCGCCGAACCGAAGGTGTCATCGGGTCACTTGCCGCCGGCGAGCTTCTCCCGCAGTGCGGCGAGCGCCTCGTCGGTGGCCAGCGTGCCCGCCGGCTCCTCGGCCTGCCGGCTCGGCGCCGCGCTGGTCGAGGTGGTGGTGCCGCCGGCCGCGGGGGCCGGCTGCGGGTTCGCGGCGGCCTCGGCCTCGGCGGCCCGGGACGTCTGCACCTGCTTCTGGTGCGCCTCCCAGCGCTGCCGCGCCTCGGCGTACTGGTTCTCCCAGGTCTCGCGCTGCTTGTCGTACCCCTCGAGCCACTCGCCCGTCTCCGGGTCGAAGCCCTCCGGGTAGATGTAGTTGCCCTCGGTGTCGTAGGTCGCGGCCATGCCGTAGAGGGTCGGGTCGAAGTGCTCCTCGCCCTCGACAAAGCCCTCGTTGGCCTGCTTGAGCGACAGCGAGATCCGGCGACGCTCCAGGTCGATGTCGATGACCTTGACCATGACCTCGGAGCCGACCTGGACGACCTGCTCGGGGATCTCCACGTGACGCTCGGCCAGCTCGGAGATGTGCACCAGGCCCTCGATGCCGTCGTCCACCCGGACGAAGGCACCGAACGGCACCAGCTTGGTGACCTTACCCGGCACGATCTGCTGGATGGCGTGGGTGCGGGCGAACTGACGCCACGGGTCCTCCTGGGTCGCCTTCAGCGACAGCGAGACCCGCTCACGGTCCAGGTCGACGTCCAGGACCTCGACCTCGACCTCCTGGCCCACCTCGACGACCTCGGACGGGTGGTCGATGTGCTTCCAGGACAGCTCGGAGACGTGCACCAGGCCGTCCACGCCGCCCAGGTCGACGAAGGCGCCGAAGTTGACGATCGAGGAGACGACGCCCTTGCGGACCTGCCCCTTCTGGAGCTTGTTGAGGAACTCGGTGCGCACCTCGGACTGCGTCTGCTCCAGCCAGGCCCGGCGGGACAGCACCACGTTGTTGCGGTTCTTGTCCAGCTCGATGATCTTGGCTTCGAGCTCGCGGCCGACGTACGGCTGCAGGTCACGCACCCGCCGCATCTCGACCAGGGAGGCCGGCAGGAAGCCACGCAGCCCGATGTCGAGGATGAGGCCACCCTTGACCACCTCGATGACGGAACCGCGGACGACGCCGTCCTCGTCCTTGATCTTCTCGATCGTGCCCCAGGCCCGCTCGTACTGCGCCCGCTTCTTGGAGAGGATCAGCCGACCCTCCTTGTCCTCCTTCTGAAGGACAAGGGCCTCGATGTGGTCACCCACCGAGACGACCTCTGCCGGGTCCACGTCGTGCTTGATCGACAACTCCCGAGAGGGGATGACACCCTCGGTCTTGTAGCCGATGTCGAGCAGGACCTCGTCCCGATCGACCTTGACGACGGTGCCTTCGACAATGTCGCCGTCGTTGAAGTACTTGATGGTCTCGTCGATCGCGGCGAGGAAAGCCTCCTCTGAGCCGAGATCGTCGACGGTGACCTTGGTGGCGCTCGAGGGGGCCTCGATGCTGCTCGTCATGTGGGCGGTTGCTCCGGTCGGATGGTGTGTCACAGCAGGCTGGTGTCGCGGTGACCTGTGCGCGCCAACGGATTTGTCGGCGGGCCCACCTGGAAATCGCTGAACGAGATCTTGATGTGACTCCGTCGACCGCGCACCTGCTCCCTGCCGAGGCACACGATCCGCGAGCGCATCGTCTACCCTACCTGCTGCATTACCACAGCGTGCAAGCCCTCCCGCCTACTCGTCGGCGCACCAGCCGCCAAAGCGGAGATTTCGACCAGACACCCCACCGGCCCGCCGCCCGCCCTCCCAGCGTGAGGGCCTAGCGTGGCCTGGTGAACGACGACGACCGGGTGACCCGCCGCCGGGTGGGTGACGCCGAGGCCCGCACCGCCAACCGACGCTGGTGGGACGCCGACGCCGACGCGTACCAGGCAGAACACGGCGACTTCCTGGGGGACGTGGACTTCGTCTGGTGCCCGGAGGGCCTGCGCGAGGCAGACGCCCGACTGCTCGGTGACGTGTCCGGGCGACGGGTGCTGGAGGTGGGCTGCGGCGCGGCGTCCTGCTCCCGCTGGCTCGCCACCCAGGGCGCCCGGCCGGTCGCGGTGGACCTCTCCGCCGGCATGTTGCGGCACGCGGCCCAGGCCAACACCCGCAGCGGGGTACGCGTACCGCTGGCGCAGGCCGACGCGCTCGCGTTGCCCTTCGCCGACCAGAGCTTCGACATCGCCTGCACGGCGTTCGGCGCGGTCCCGTTCGTCGAGGACTCGGCGGCGCTGATGGGCCAGGTGCACCGGGTGCTGCGTCCCGGCGGCCGGTGGGTCTTCTCGGTCACCCACCCGATGCGGTGGATCTTCCTGGACGATCCCGGGGAGGGCGGGTTGACCGCGGTGCACTCGTACTTCGACACCCGGCCGTACGTAGAGCTGGACGAACACGGCCGGGCCAGCTACGTCGAACAGCACCGCACCCTCGGCGACCGGGTCCGCGAGCTGGTGGGTGCCGGGTTCCGGCTGCTGGACCTGGTGGAACCGCGGTGGCCGGAGGGACACGAGGGGATCTGGGGGCAGTGGAGCCCGCTGCGCGGCCGACTCTTCCCCGGCACCGCCATCTTCGTCACCGAGAAACCGGCCGAGTGAGCCTGCCGGCTGTCCGGTCCGGCGCCGTCGCGGACAGCGAGTGCGACGCCGCCGTCCCGGGGTGGCGTTACGCTCACGTCATGAGCGTGCGCCAGCGAGCGAATCATCGACGCGGTGCCGTGGTGCCTCATGCCGGCCCGCAGCTCGGCGGAGGGCCGGCATGAGCGCCGAGCCCGTCCCGACATCACCTGGCCCCTGGTGTCCGGACCCGATGCGGCAGCAGCGTGCGGACTACACGCTGGAGGACCTGCTCGCTCTGCCGGACGACGCCCCCCGCGTCGAACTCGTCGACGGAGTCATCCACGTGACACCTTCCCCCACCCTGGGCCATCAGGACATCTCATTCCTGCTGACGTCGTGGTTGCGAGCCCACGCGCCGGCACACCTGCGCGCCGCCCAGGCGGTCGGCGTCGGGCTCAGCCACAACACCAGCCGGCAACCGGACGTGCTGCTCTGCCGCGCCGGGCTGCCATCCGACCGGTCCCGGCTGCGGCCGGCGGACGTCGTGCTGGCCGTCGAGGTCGTCTCGCCGGGCACCAGCCGGGTCGACCGGTTCGCCAAGCCGGGCGAGTACGCCGCCGCCGGCATCCCCTTCTACTGGCGCATCGAGCAGAACCCGGTGCACGTGTACGCGTACCGCCTCGGCGACCGGATCGGGCCGGGCGGGGAGCGACAGTACGAACTCGTCGCCGACAGCGCCGAGCTGATCGAGCTGACCGAACCGTTCGAGATCAAACTTCCGGTCCGCGACCTCACCGGATAGCCGACCGCCGGACAAACCGGTCACCGGACGCCCGACGATGGCCATCGCCAGGTTTCCCCCAGTTCACCCGCGCTCCCTAACGTCCGGGCGCATGAGACAGATCACCGCCACCCGCCTGGGGCGGGCACTCGCCGGTGCCGGCGTCCTCACCCTCGCCCTCACCCTGGGCGGCACCGCGTCCTTCGCCGGTGCGCCGACGACCGCCAGGCCGACACTCACGGGTTTCGCGTCGCTGCCGGCCGCCACCTTCGTACCCGGCAGCGAGCCCTCCGGCAGCCTCGTCACCGGCAACACCAACGGCTACCCCACACCCTTCGCCGACCAGCCGATCCAGGGCTTCTCCGGTATCGCCGACAACGGCGACGGCACCTTCGACGTGCTGTCCGACAACGGCTACGGCAACCAGTCGAACTCGGCGGACTTCCTGCTGCGCATCCAGCGACTCGCCCCGGTGTTCGCCACCGGCGACGTCGACGTGGTCGGCGGGATCAACCTCACCGACCCCGACGGGCACGTACCGTGGCAGTTGACCCGCACCGACCGGGTGCTCACCGGCGCCGACTTCGACATCGAGTCGATCGTCAAGGCGGCCGACGGCAGCTACTGGATCGGCGACGAGTTCGGACCGTACCTGCTGCACTTCGACCGGGCCGGCCGACTGCTGCGGGCGCCGATCCCGCTCGACGGTGTGGTCGCCCCGGAAACCGCCGCGCGCACCGGCGTCCCCGCCACCCTCGCCAGCAGCCGGGGCTTCGAGGGCCTGGCCGCCTCCCCCGACGGCCGCCATCTCTACGCGCTGCTGGAGGGCACCGTCGCCGGTGACGCTCCCGGCCAGTTGCGGCTCAACGAGTTCGACAGGCGCACCGGCCGCTACACCGGCAAGCGTCTCACCTACCGACTCGAAGCGCCGAACCTCGCGATCGGCGACGCGATCGCGATCGACCGGCACCGCTTCCTGATCATCGAGCGGGACGGCGGTCAGGGCCCCACCGCAGTGGTCAAGCGGCTCTACGTCGCCGACGCCCGCGACCGGGACCGGGACGGCCTGCTGGACAAGACCCTGCTCGTCGATCTGATGAACGTCGCCAACCCGAAGCGGCTGGGTGGCTTCGACACCACCTTCACGTTCCCCTTCCAGACCATCGAGAACGTGGTGATCCTGGACAAGCGGCGGGTGGCGGTGCTCAACGACAACAACTTCCCGTTCTCGACCGGTCGTACCGCCGGGGTGGCCGAGGACAACGAGTGGATCGTCATCACGCTGCCCCGCTCGCTCGACCCGGACCGACGCGTCCTGAGGTGACCGGCGCCGCCGCCCTACCCGTCCGCCGGCCTTCGGCACGGCCGGGGCAGGGCGGCGGCGTTTTCCCCGAAGGTGCCCGGGTACCCGGGCGGCATGGCCGACGAGGAGTTCCGCACCGGCGACCACGTCTCCTGGGCCAGCCACAGCGGCCGGGCCCACGGTGTGGTCAAGGAGAAGCTGACCGAACGCACCCACGTACGCGGGCACGCCGTGAACGCGACACCGGAGCAGCCGCAGTACCGCATCCGCAACGACGACTCGGGCCGGGATGTGGCCCACCGCCCGGAGGTGTTGCGCCGTGAGCAGTCGTGACGACCCCGACCAGACCTACCGGGAGTTCACCGAGGCGGTGAACATGAAGCCCGGCGAGCTGTCCACGTGGCTGGACACCGACGAGTCCAAGCATGTCGGCTGGCGGCGGAAGGGCAGCGGCGGCGGCGGCGGCGAGACGGTCGGCCACGAGTCCGGCCGAAAGATCATCGACCTGTTGCGCCGCAAGCGTGGCCAACTGACCGAGGCCGACTACAAGCACATGCGCAAGGTCGTCGGGTACGTGCGGCGGCACATGGCCCAGCGGCCCAGCGGCGACGTGCGCGACACCCGGTGGCGGTACTCGCTGATGAACTGGGGCCACGACCCGGTCAAGGCACCGCTGCCACCGCCCGGCGGCCCCTCCCGCAAGGCCCTCGACCGCCACGGCACCCCACCCAAGTCCCGCCGCGGCCCCGCCCGCTGAACCCACAACCCGCGCACCCCACCCACCCACCACCACACCAGCACCAGCACCAGCACCAGCACCAGCACCAGCACCAGCACCAGCACCAGCACCAGCACCAGCAGGCGACAACTCCGGCGAAGTCGATGTGTCAGCCGGCCCTGGAAACAGCAACTTCCCCGAAACTGCCTGCCATCAACGCACGGTTCGTCCACATGCCCGTGACCGACCCGCGTTCCGCGACCACGTCAGGGTTTCGGGGCAGCCCGACCCGCGCAGGGATCAAGCCTGACCGCCCGGAGCGGGTCGGGCTGCCCCGAAACCCCTTCCACGGGTACCCCGAAGCCCCTCCAGGGCGGCCCCGAAACCCCTCCGAGACCGGCTCAGTGGTCGGCGCTGTTCCAGTCGCGGCCGTCACCCACCGACACCTCCAGCGGCACCGACAGCGGGTACGCCCCACCCATCTCACGTCGGACCAGTTCCTCGAGCGCCGCCCGTTCGCCGGGTGCCACCTCGAAGACCAGCTCGTCGTGCACCTGCAGCAGCATCCGGGAGCGCAGCCCGGCGTCGCGCAGGGCGGTGTCGACGTGCAGCATGGCGACCTTGATGATGTCCGCCGCGGAACCCTGGATGGGGGCGTTGAGCGCCATCCGCTCGGCCATCTCCCGCCGCTGCCGGTTGTCGCTGACCAGGTCGGGCAGGTAACGCCGGCGGCCGAGAATGGTGGAGGTGTAGCCGTCCTGGCGGGCCCGGGCGACCACCTCCTGGAGGTAGTCCCGCACGCCGCCGAACCCGGCGAAGTAGTTCTCCATCAACCCGCGCGCCTCCTCGGCGCTGATGCCGAGCTGCTGGGACAGACCGAAGGCGCTGAGCCCGTACGCCAGGCCGTAGTTCATCGCCTTGATCTTGCGCCGCTGGTCCGGGGTGACCTCCGCCAGCGGCACCGTGAAGACCGACGAGGCCGTCGCGGCGTGGAAGTCGGCGCCGGAGTTGAACGCCTGGATCAACGCGTCGTCGGCCGACAGGTGCGCCATGATCCGCATTTCGATCTGGCTGTAGTCGGCGGTCAGCAGGCACTCGAAGCCCTCACCAACCACGAAGGCGCGGCGGATCCGGCGCCCCTCCTCGGTACGGATGGGGATGTTCTGCAGGTTGGGCTCGGTGGAGGAGAGCCGTCCGGTGGCGGCCACCGTCTGGTTGAACGTGGTGTGGATGCGCCCGTCGTCGGAGACCGACTTGAGCAGCCCGTCCACCGTCGACTTGAGTTTGGCCACGTCGCGGTGCCGCAGCAGGTGGGCCAGCACCGGATGCGGGTTCTGCGCGTAGAGCCACTGCAACGCGTCGGCGTCGGTGGTGTAACCCGTCTTGATCCGCTTGGTCTTGGGCAGATTCAGCTCACCGAAGAGGATCTCCTGCAACTGCTTGGGCGAGCCGAGGTTGAACTCCCGCCCCACCGCCTCGTACGCGCCCTGCGCGGCCGCCTTCACCTCGGCGGCGAAGTGCGCCTCCAACTCCGTCAGGTAGTCGGTGTCCGCGGCGATGCCGGTGCGCTCCAACTGCGCCAGCACCCGCATCAGCGGCAGCTCCACCCCGGCCATCAGCCGGGCCGACTGCTCCCCGTCGCGGGACAGCTCCGCGTCGATCGCGTCGGCCAGGTCGAGGGTGGCGCGGGCGTGCAGCATGAGGTTCTGCTCGGCCGCGCCGTCGCCGCCAAGACCGTCGAGGGTCAGCTGGCCGGACTCCGGTGCGTCGACCCGCAGCTCCCGATGCAGGTAGCGCAGTGCCAGGTCGGTCAGGTCGTAGGAGCGCTGGTCGGGGCGGGCAAGGTACGCGGCGATCTGGGTGTCGCGGGCGATGCCGGCCAGCGCCCAGCCGTGCGCGGCGAAGGCGAGCACGGCCGGTTTGCTGTCGTGCAGCACCTTGGGCCGGGTCTCGTCGGCCAGCCACGCCGCCAGCGCCGCCTCGTCGGCGGCTTCCAGCTGAGCCGGGTCGAACCAGGCCGCCGCGCCGTCGGCGGTGGCCAGCGCCATCCCGGTGACGGTGGCGGTGTGCCGGCGGTTCGGCCCGGTGTCGAGCTTGACCGCGACGCCGACCCCGGTGCCGGCCGATGCGTGCGTCGCCAGCCAGCCCACCAGCGCCCCGGGCTCGGCCAGCACCTCACCGACCAGGTCGAAGCCCGACTCCGCCTCCGGCTCGACCGCCTCCAGGTACTGGTAGAGACGGTCGCGCAGGATGCGGAACTGAAGCGTGTCGAAGACCTGGTGCACCGCCTCCCGGTCCCATCCCTGCCAGCGGGCGTCCTCGGGGCGCACCGGTAGCTCCAGGTCGGCGACAAGCTGGTTGATCTCGTAGTTGCGAATCACGTCGGCGAGCCGTTCCCGGAGACTGTCCCCCGCCTTGCCCTTGATCTCGTCGGCCCGGGCGATGACGCCCTCCACCCCGCCGTAGGTGTTGATCCACTTCGCCGCGGTCTTCGGGCCGACGCCGGGAATGCCGGGCAGGTTGTCGCTGGTCTCGCCGACCAGGGCGGCCAGGTCACGGTAACGGCCGGGGGTCACGCCGTACTTCGTCTCGACCGCCGCCGGGTCCATCCGCGCCAGGTCGGAGACGCCCTTGCGCGGGTAGAGCACGGTGATCTGCTCGTCGACCAACTGGAACGCGTCCCGGTCACCGGTGCAGATCAGCACCGGCATGCCCTGGTCACGGGCCTGGCAGGCCAGGGTGGCGATGACGTCGTCGGCCTCGTAGCCCTCCTTCTCCACCACCGGCACCCGCAGCGCCGCCAGGACCTCCTTCACCAGGCTGACCTGGCCCTTGAAGTCGGTCGGGGTCTCACTGCGGCCCGCCTTGTACTCCGCGTACTTCTCGGTGCGGAAGGACCGGCGGGACACGTCGAAGGCGACGACGATGTGGGTCGGTTGCTCGTCCCGCAACACATTGATCAACATCGAGGTGAAGCCGTAGACCGCGTTTGTCGGCTGCCCGGTCGTGGTGGAGAAGTTCTCCACCGGCAGGGCGAAGAACGCCCGGTAGGCCAGGGAGTGTCCGTCGACGAGGAGCAGGCGCGGGGTCGTAGCTGTCACGGCTGCGACTCTAGTCCGTACCGCCGACAACAACCGCCCCGACGTGGCCGGCCGGCAGCCGGTGGCCTCCCGGCGAAACCGCAGCTCGCAGCCGAGCGGGAAGGGAACGGGAAGGTCCAGCGGTAATGCTGGCGGGCGGACGTGCGGCGACTTCGGTGACGGGACGCAGACCGACGGCAACGGCCGGCGGTGTCGCGACCCGCCCACCGGCCGATGTCCTCCCAGGCGAGGCGCCGTCACGACCGCACGCACGGCGAAGGACCATTCGGGGGCGGGCGGGCCGACAGGTCCGCCTGCAGCGTCCTTCGCCGACCACTCGGCGCGGGGCCGGCCCGGCGAAGGCCGGCCCCGCCGGTGCCGGACGCCTCGCCGGCACCGGTGGCGGTCCGCCATGTTCCGGTGCCCCGGTAGCAGCCTTCCCGTCTGGTCCTAAACTCGCGGCGAGTCCCGTTCGCCGCGCCGCAGAGGACGTCCGTGGAGCTACACCTGCTCGGTCCCGTCGAGATCCGGCACCACGAGCGGCCCGTCGCCGTCGGTCGCCGGCTGCACCGTCTCCTGCTCGGGATACTCGCGCTACGCGCCAACACACTGGTGTCGACAAGTGAGCTCGTCGACCTGCTGTGGTCCGCCCGCGCACCGCGCACCGCCCGCGCCATGGTGCACTCGCGGGTGTCCGAGCTGCGCACCGCCCTGACCGCCGCCGGCATCGGCGACGAGCAGCTGACCATCCTGACCGACGGCAGCGGCTACCGGATGCTGCTCGATCCCACCACCGTCGACGTGCACCGGTTCCGGCTGTTGGTGGCCCGCGGCGGCGTTGCTGACGGGGCGCTCGACTGGCCGCAGCGGCGAGACCTGCTGCGCGAAGCCCTCGCCCTGTGGCGGGGGCCGGCCTTCGGTGGATGGCTGCCCCGCCAACCGCCACCACCCGAGGTCGAGTCGCTCGAGGATGCCCGGTTGACCGCCCTGGAGCAGCTCTTCGAGGCCGAGCTGAACACGGACGCCGACGCCGGTGTGCTCGTCGAACGGCTGGGCCCGCTCGCCGCGCAGCACCCCAGCCGGGAACGCTTCACCCTGTCGCTCATGCGCGCCCTCGCCGCCAGCCACCGCCCCGGCGACGCGCTGCGGGCCTACGAGCAGCACCGGCGCTGGCTCGCCGCCGAACTGGGCGCCGACCCGAGCGACGAACTGCGGCACCTGCACCTCACCCTGCTCCGCGTCGTCGAACCGGACGGATCGCCGCCCGCCACCGCCATGTCCGCCCCGACGCTCCCGCCGGGACCGGCCGAACTGCCCGCGGAACCGGGCGGCTTCGTCGGGCGGCGGGCCGAGCTGACGCACCTCGACGCCGCCGTGCGCACCGGCAGCCGGATCGTCGCGCTCGTCGGTCCCGCCGGGGTCGGCAAGACGGCGCTCGCCCTGCGGTTCGCCCACGCCCGGCTGCACCAGCGGCCCGCCGCCCACCTGTACGCCGACCTGCGCGGCACCGCCGAGCCGGTCGCCCCCGCCACGGTGCTGGAGCGGTTCCTGCGGGCCCTCGGCGTGCCCGGGGACGCCATTCCCGCCGACCTCGACGAGCGGGCCGCCCGCTACCGCTCCGAGCTGGCCGGCCAGCCGGTGCTGATCCTGCTGGACAACGCCGACTCCTCGCACCAGGTCCGGCCGTTGCTGCCGGGCGCCGGTAGCAGTCTCGTGCTGATCACCAGTCGGCGTCGCCTCGACGGCCTGGTCGCCACCCACGGCGCCACCCAGGTCGTCCTCGCCCCGCTCACCGAATCCGACGCACAGCACCTCCTCCGGCAGGGGCTCGCTGCCTCGGCGGCGGACGAGTCGGCGGAGCTGCGCCGGATCGCCGAACTGTGCGACCGGCTGCCGCTGGCGCTCCGGATCGCCGCCGCGCGGCTGGGCGAGTTCGGCGGCGGAACGGCGCTGGCCGGGAGGCTCGCCGCCGAGGGCGACCGGATCGGCCTGCTGACGGCGGAGGACGTCTCGGTACGAGCGGCCCTCCAGGTCTCCCTCACCGCGCTGGACGGTCCGAGCCGCACCATGTTCCACCTGCTCGGCGTGCACCCGGGGCAGCGTCCCGGCACCGACGCGTGCGCGGCGCTGGCCGGGCTGCCACCGCCCGTGACCCGGGACCTGCTCGACCGGTTGGCCGCCGTTCACCTGGTGCGCTCCGTCGACGGCCGCCATCAGATGCACGACCTGGTCCGGCTGTTCGCCGCCGAACAGGCTGCCGCCGACCCGGTCGCGGCGACGGCGGCACTGGAGCGGACGCTCACCTTCTACCGGGACACCGCCGCCGCGGCCGACCGCGTGCTGCGTCCGGCGGAACGGCCCAACTTCGACACCGCCGGGTCCCCGGTACGCTTCGCCGACCTGCCGGCCGCGCTGGCCTGGCTGGACGCGGAGGCCGACAACCTGGTGGCGGCCGTCGAGCGGGCCGAGGCGGACCATCCGCAACTCGCTTGGCAGATCGCCGCAGCGATGTACGGCTGGCTGTTCCGCCGTCACCAACGCGACCGCTGGATCGACCTGTACACACGTGGTGTCCGAGCCGCGCGGCAGGTCGGCGACGCCCGGGGCGAGGCCATGCTCAGCGGCCGGTTGGCGATCCCGCTCAGCCTGCTCGGCCGGCACGACGAGGCGGCCGGTCACTGCGCCCGGGCGTACGAGCTGCGGGTCGCCGAGGGCGACCAGCTCGGCGCGGCGACGGCGCTGCTGAACCTCGCGGCGATCGAGAACAACGCCGGGCGTCCCGCCGAGGCGATCCGGCGGCTCACCCAGGCCGATGAGCGCAGCCGCGCCCTGCCCGACGCCGGTCATCTGCGTGCCCTGGTCGCCAGTAACCTGGGCGAGGCCCACCAGCTCGCCGGGCGGCTCGACCACGCGGTGGAGCACTACCGGACGGCGTTGGCGCTCGCCGAGACGCACTGCGGCGCCCGGGACATGGCGGAGATCCTGGTCGGGCTGGCACGGACCCACCGCCGCGCCGGGCAGCCGCTGGAGACCCTACGGCTGGGACAACGCGCCGTCGAGCAGGCCCGGCTGGCCGGGGACGTGCTGATCGAGGCAGAGGCACGCGAGGAACTGGGGCACGCCCACCTGGCCCGCCGCGAGCGCGCTCGGGCACTCACGGAGCTGAGCACCGCGCTGGAGACGTACCGGGAGAAGGGACACCGCGGCACCGCCGAGCTGACCAGCCGGCTGGCGGAGCTGACCCGGTCGGCGCCCGACTGAAACGGGCCGGAACAGCACGGGGCCGGCCGGTGGTCACCACCGGCCGGCCCGCGACGCGACTCAGGCCACGCCCAGGTACGCCTCCTTGACCGACGGGTCGTGCAGCAGATCCTGCCCGGTGCCCTCCTTGACGATCCGGCCGGTCTCCAGCACGTACCCCCGGTGGGCCCGGGAGAGCGCCTGCTGGGCGTTCTGCTCCACCAGCAGGATCGTGGTGCCCTGCTGGTTGATCTCCGTGATGATGTCGAAGATCTGCTGGATGATCATCGGAGCGAGGCCCATCGACGGCTCGTCCAGCAGCAGCAGCTTCGGCCGGCTCATCAACGCCCGGCCCACCGCGAGCATCTGCTGCTCGCCGCCGGAGAGCGTGCCGCCGTGCTGGCGGCGCCGCTCGGCCAGCCGGGGGAACAGCGTGAACACCCGGTCCAGGTCGGCGGCGATCCCGGCGTGGTCCCGCCGGGTGTACGCCCCCATGTCAAGGTTGTCCAGCACCGTCATGCCCGGGAAGATGCCCCGCCCCTCGGGTGCCTGGCAGATGCCCCGACGCACCCGCAGGTCGGCCCGCAGGTTGGTGATGTCCTCACCGTTGAACCGGATCGAGCCCAGGGCCACCGGCCGGAGTCCGGAGATGGCCCGCATCGTGCTGGACTTTCCGGCACCGTTGGCGCCGATGAGCGCGACCACTTCGCCTTCCTCGACGTGCAGGCTGATGCCGTGCAGCGCCTCGATCCGGCCGTAGCGCAGTGTCAGGTCGTCGATCTCAAGCAGCATCTGCGGGCTCCCCCAGGTAGGCCGCGATCACCTTCGGGTTGTCCCGCACCTCGGCGGGCGAACCCTCGGCGATCTTCTTGCCGAACTCCAGGACCACGATCCGGTCGGTGACCCCCATGACGAGCCGCATGTCGTGCTCGATGAGCAGGACCGTGAACCCCCGGTCCCGGATCTTGCGGATCAGGTCGAGCAGTTCCTCCTTCTCCGCCGGGTTGAACCCGGCGGCCGGCTCGTCGAGGCAGAGCAACTTCGGCTCGGTCGCCAGGGCTCGGGCGATCTCCAGTCGGCGCTGGTAGCCGTACGGGAGGTTGCGCGCCAGGTCGTTGGCCCGGTCGGCGATGCCCACGAACCGCAGCAGCTCCAGTGCCTTCCGCTCGCCGGCACGCTCCTCCAGCGTGTGCCGGGAGATGCCGAACACCTGCGCCGACGACCGGCGGACCTGCTGCCAGAACCGGAGCAGCCCGTTGGTCGAGTCGACCACCGGCAACTCCTCCGGCTTGGGCTTGACGCGGTAGAGCCGGAACAGCGCCCCGATCACGCTCGTGTGGTGCCGAGAATCGGCGCCCACCAGCACGTTCTCCAGCGCGGTCATCTCCGGGAAGAGCCGGATGTTCTGGAACGTCCGGGCGATCCCCATCCGGTTGATCCGGTGCGGCTTGCGCCCGCTCACCTGCTCCCCATCGAAGCGGACCTCGCCCGAGGTCGGCCGGTAGACACCCGTCATCGCGTTGAAACAGGTGGTCTTGCCGGCCCCGTTCGGACCGATCAACCCGATGATCTCGCCCTTGTAGATCTGGAAACTCAGGTTGTCGAGCGCCACCACCCCACCGAAGCGGAGCGTGACCTGGTCCACCTCGAGCAACACCTCGCGCGGGGCGGCGTCCTCGGGCGACGTCATCTGCTTAGGCAACATTGACGGCAGCCTCCTTCGCCCGATCCTGCAACTCCCGCGTTCGCCGCCGGCTCGGCAGCAGACCCTGCGGACGCAGCAGCATGATGAGCACCAGCGCCAGCCCGAAGGCCAGCACCCGGTACTCCGAGAAGTCCCGGAACCGCTCCGGCAGGTAGGCGAGCAGGAACGCGCCGAGCGCCACGCCCGCCATGTTGCCGGACCCGCCGACCACCACCATCGCGACGAACAGGATGGAGAGCTGGACGTTGAAGGTCTCCGGCTGGATGAAGGTCGACCGGCTGGCGAAGAGCAGACCCGACAACCCACCCAGGGCGGCGCCGATGGCGAACGCCCACAGCTTGAACTTGAACGGGTAGACACCCATGACCGCGGCGGCGTCCTCGTCCTCCCGGATGGCCAGCCACGACCGCCCGACCCGGCTGTGCTCCAGTCGGCGCACCAGCAGGACCATCAGCAGCACCACGGTGAGCGCCAGCCAGTACCAGGGCTCGATCTTGAGCAGCCCGAAGACGGTGTTGTCGGCCGACGGCGGCCCCTCCGGACCCGGGATGCCCGCGACGCCCTGCGCCTGGCCGGCCCACCCCGAGTTCTTGGCCACGATCCGGATGATCTCGCCGAAGCCCAACGTCACGATCGCCAGGTAGTCACCCCGCAACCGGAGCGTCGGCCAGCCCAGCAGCACGCCGGCGACCAGGGAGAAGGCCAGCGCGATCGGGATACAGACCGCCCAGGCGACCGCCCACTCCTCGGACAGGCCGAACTGCCGCTGCATCGACTGCACGACCGGCGACTGGGTCGAACCGAACAGCGCGACGCTGTAGGCACCCACCGCGTAGAAGCCGACGTAGCCGAGGTCGAGCAGACCGGCCAGGCCGATCACCACGTTGAGCCCGATCGCGACCAGCACGTACAGGGCGCACACGAAGAGCACCCCGGCCCAGTTCGAGCCGCCGGCGATGGAGTCGGTCCGGAACCAGTCCAGACCGGGGATGATCAGGTTCGTCCCCGGGATGTCACCAAGGAACGGCAGGTAGTACAGGAACGCGATCCCCGCCAGAACCCCCAGCCAACGCTGCCAGCGGGGCAGCGCCCGCCAACGGTCGGCCATGCCGCCAAAAGCGTGTCGGCGCCGCTCGTTGAACTGTCGCAGTGCCTCTGTCATGCCCTCGCCTTTCCGAGAGACTCACCGAGCAGACCGGTCGGGCGGAAGATCAGCACCACCACGAGCACCACGAAGGCGGCCACGTCCTCCCAGGTCGACCGGGTCAGCGTCGCGGCGTACACCTCGATCACACCGAGCAGCAGGCCACCGAGCAGCGCGCCCCGCAGGTTGCCGATGCCGCCGAGCACCGCGGCGGTGAACGCCTTGAGCCCGATCACGAAACCGATGTCGAACTTGGTGATCCCGTACCGCATGTTCCACAACAGAGCGGCCGCACCCGCCATCAGTCCACCCAGCACGAAGACCAGCATGATCACCCGGTCCTGGTGCACCCCCATCAGCGCCGCGGTGTCCGGATTCTGCGCCACCGCGCGCACCCCCCGGCCGTACCGGGTCCGGTTGATGAACTGGTCCAGCCCGTAGAGCATCACCAGGGCCGACACCACCATGATGATCTGCACATTGGTGATGTTGGCGCCGGCCACCGAGATGACCGTCTCCTGCTTCAACATCGCCGGGATACCGATCACGAGCCGGTTCTCGCTGAAGCCGCGTCCCGAGAAGAACCCCGCCATCCACAGCGCGTAGATCTCCACCAGGACGAGCGAGACACCGATGGCGGTGATCAGGAAGATCAGCGGCGGCGCGTTCATCCGACGTAGTCGCCGGTACGCGACCCGCTCGACAGTCAACGCGGTGGCACCGGAGGCCGCCGCGCCGACGAGCAGACCGATGAGCAGGTAGACGATCGCCATGCCGATCGAGGGCGTGTCGGTGATCCCGAGCAGCGACCAGGTACCGAGAATCGCGAACGTGCCGACCATGAAGATCTCGGAGTGCGCGAAGTTGATCAGACGAAGCACACCGTAGACCAGCGTGTACCCCAGTGCGACGAGGGCGTAGATGGCCCCTTTGGACAACCCGTCCACCGTGTGCTGGGCCAGGTTGCCGAACAAGGCATCGAAATTCACGGGTTTCTCCCTTGGCACCGTCGCGCGGCCGGGGAAAAGACCCCGGCCGCGCAACGGTCATCCTGGCTCAGCTGAGCTTGATCTCCTGCTGGGCCGTGATCGCGCCATCCTTGATCTCGTAGGCCCAGATCACCACCCGGGACTTGTCCACGTCACCGGTCGGGTCGAACTTGAGGTACTTCGAGACGCCCTCCTTGTCGTAGGCGTCCACCCACTCCAGGAGGTCCTTACGCGTGGTCTTGCCCTCGGCCAGACCCTCGATCAGCACCTTCGCGGCGTCGAAGCCCTCGGCACCGTAGGAACCCGGAGGCGAGCCGTACTCCTTCTCGTAGTCGGCGGAGAAGGTGCCACCGGCCTTGTCCGGCGGCAGGCACGGGCAGGTCACGATCGCACCGTTGGCGCCGGCACCGGCACCCGACGGGAAGGCCGGGTCGTACAGACCGTCGAAGCCGAGGAAGGTCGCCGTGATGCCGGCCTCCCGCATCTGCTTCAGCAGCGGGGCGGCCTCGTTGGTGTAGCCGCCGTAGGCGACCGCGTCCGGCGCGGCAGCCTTGATCTTCGAGATGGTGGCGGCGAAGTTGACCTGCTTCTCCTGAACCTGGTCGGTCCCGCCGGCCAGGTCACCGAGAGCCTTGGTCAGCTCGCCCGCGATACCGGCACCGTAGGTGGTGCCGTCGTTGATCACGAAGACCTTCTTGGCCTTCGCCACGTCCCGGAAGTAGACGGCCGCGGCGGCACCCTGGGTGGCGTCGTTACCGACCACCCGGTGGAACGCCTTGTTGTCACCGGCGGTCAGCTCGATCGCCGTCGCCGACGGGCTCACCATGACCATGCCGGCGGCCTCGTAGACGTCCATCGTCGCCTTGGTCTCACCGGAGAACGCACCACCGATGACACCCAGGAAGGACTCGTCACCGACGACCTGGTTCGCGACCGGCGTGGCCTGCGTGGGGTCACCCTGGGTGTCGAACTCCTGCAGGGTGACCTGGCAGTCGGCGTTCGCCTCGTTGTGCTGCTTCACGGCGAGCTTGGCGCCGTTGAGCGACGGGATCACCAGACCGGAGTTCGGGCCGCTGAAGGCACCGAAGATGGCGAGCTTGCCACCGCAGTTACCGTCGCCGCCAGCATCGTTGCCCTCATCCGACGCCTGGCAGCCCGCCGCGGCAAACAGGGCTGCCGCCAGCCCGACGGCGCCCAGCGCCCGTACGTACTTACGCCTCACGGCTATTGACCTCCTCCAGATACAGGGGTCGGGCGCACCCGGGGCAGCGTCACCGGCCAGTTCGGCGGTCACCACCCAGGCGTGAATCCGCACACCTGCGTTACGGCTCGTGATGGCGGAGCGTACTGCGTCCCTAAACCGTCCCGGAAGACCCGCGAGCCACGCTTGCCAAACCGTTACGAACACAAGCGCCGATGCGACCGCCCCCGTAACAGCGCCGACCCACGCTCAGCCGGTCAACCCCGACAGCCCGAAGACCGCACCGGCCGCCCCGTCGTCCAGTACCAGCAGCAACCGGCCCGGCTCCCCGAACACCGACACCGAGCTGACCGGTCCGGCCGGCACCTCCCTCGGCAGCACCACCGGCCGCCACGAGGCACCGCGGTCCGCCGAACTCCACAGGGCATGACGCACGCCGTCGGTGACCGCCGTCACCACCTGCCCGTCGAAGGTCGACAACCCCCGCACGGCGGGCACGCCGGACGGCGCGGCCGCACCGAACCCACCCCCCCGTTCCCAGCCGTCGGGCCCGGCCCGCCAACCGCCGAACGCACGACCGCGCAGGCCGACGGCCACCGGCTCGCCGTCGACCCGCACCACCCGCTGCAACTCGTCGTACTCGTCGGTGCCCGGCACGGGCACCCGCTGCCAGCTCCGGCCGTCCGACGAACGCCACGCCAGCGGATCACGGTCGATCCGGCCCGGGCCGATGATCCCGCCCACCGCCAACCAGCCGCCATCCACCGGCGTCGCGTCGAACAACCAGGTGACCCCGTGCTCGTCGGTTGCCAGCCCCGGCACGCCCTCGAGGATCTCGAACTCCCCCGCCGCCTCCGAGAGCCAGACCGCCGCACCGCTGACCCGGTTCCCCACGATCATGAAACCCGACGGACCGGCGACCATCCGCGCCACGTTCACCGCCTGCGGGCCGCCGTAGAGCTCGAACCCGGCCCGAACCTCGGCCAACGCACCATCGGCGCGCCGCACCCAACTGCTCACCCGCGGATTCGCGTGCGCACCGCCGCTCTTCGCACCGACCGCCGCGAACCGGCCGTCGGTGCAGGCGACCGAGTACAGAATGTTCTGCCGGCCGTAGTAGGAGTCCGCCACGATCCGCACCGACTCCCAGGACACCCCGTCCGCGCTCGTCCAGGCCGCCGGCCGGGTCGCGTCACCGGGACCACCGACCGCACCGACGATGTACCAACGCCCACCGCAGGCGGTCACGTCGCGGAGCATCAACCGGCCGGGCGCGCCCGGCGGAGCGGGCAAGGTCAGCTCCCGCCAGTCGGGCTGCAGCGGTGGCACCTCGTCCGGTCCGGGCGTACCGGCCCGACAGCCCATCACCAGCAGCAGGCAGGCAACGACGAGCGCAGCGGTACGCCGCAGAGCGGGTGCGAAGGCACCGTGCGGCGGGGCTGTGCCGTCGACCCGTCCTCCGCGCATGCCCGATGGTATCGGCGCCGCAGCCCGACGGGAGCCCCTGGCACCGGCCCCGACCAGGCCGCCCGATCGAACCTACTGGGCCGGCTCGGCCACCTCACCGCCGGCGGTCTCGGCGAGGATCCGCTCGGAGACCTCCTTCATGGTCATCCGGTGGTCCATCGCGGTGCGCTGGATCCACTTGAACGCCTGCGGCTCGCTCATGTTGTAGGTGGTCATCAGCGCGCCCTTGGCCCGCTCGACGGTCTTGCGGACCTCCAGCCGGTCGGTCAGCCCGGCCACCTCGGCCTCGAGCGCGGCGATCTCGGAGTAGCGGGACAGGGCGATCTCCACCGCCGGCACCAGGTCGCTCTTCTGGAAGGGCTTGACCAGGTACGCCATCGCACCGGCCGCCCGAGCCCGCTCCACCAGGTCACGCTGGCTGAACGCGGTCAGAATGATCACCGGTGCGATCCGGGCCCCGGCGATCCGCTCGGCGGCCGCCAGCCCATCCATGATGGGCATCTTGATGTCGAGAATCACCAGGTCGGGCTTGAGTTCCTCGGCCAACCGGATGGCGGCCTCGCCGTCACCGGCCTCGCCGACCACCTCGTAGCCCTCCTCGGCCAGCATCTCAGCCAGGTCCAGCCGGATCAGCGCCTCGTCCTCGGCGATCAGTACCCGCCTGCGCGCGGCATCCGTCTGCGTCTCGGCCACGAGCCACTCCCACCCAGTCTGAGCCTCGACACCCGCGGTACCGGGTGTCGCCGCTCCTAGCGTAGTGGGTAACCTGTGGGGCGACGCGACAGGCGTTGAGCGAGAAGGTCCCCGTATTCCAACCGGTAGAGAAACGGAGCTCAAACCTCCGACAGTGTGGGTTCGAATCCCACCGGGGACACCGCAAGTGTCGTACGCGCGTTCGATGATAACGCTATGCATCCACCCGAGGTGCGCACCCGCGCCCGAAGCTTGTACCTGACTGGTGTGACCGTCGCAGAGGTTGCCCGGAGCGTGGGCCTGCCCTATGCCACCGTGCGTCACTGGTGCAGGGATCGGCCAATGTCAAAGATGCGGACCACCGCCTTTCGCTGCTTTCGGTGTCGCACCGAAGTCGACAACCCGACAGACGATGCCGCCTACGCCTATCTGCTCGGTCTCTACCTCGGCGACGGGCACCTGGTGACCTCCGCGCGAGTGCCGGTCCTCCGCATCTCATGCAGCAAAGCCTGGCCCGGCCTGATCGATGCATGCGAGGCAGCCATGCGAGCGGTGCTCGCGAACAAGGTCCAACGGGTCCAGCAGCAAGGTTGCGTCAGCGTGCAGAGCTATGGCACGCACTGGCCCTGCCTGCTGCCCCAACACGGGCCCGGCAAGAAGCACGAACGGCGGATTGTTCTCACCGACTGGCAGGAGCGGATCGTGCGGGCGGTTCCCGGTGACTTTCTCCGGGGCCTGTTCCACTCCGACGGCTGCCGGATCGCCAACCGGGTCACCGTACGCGCAAAGACGTACGTCTACCCGCGCTACATGTTCGTCAACGAGTCCACCGACATCATGCGGCTCTGCCAGTGGGCGCTGGACCTGCTCGGTATCACCTGGCGGATGAACCGGCCCAACAGCCTCTCGGTCGCGCGCCGGGAGGCGGTCGCCGCGCTCGACCGCCACGTCGGCCCGAAGTCGTGAGCCACCCGGGACCATCGGCCGGTGGCGGCCCGCGCACCGAAAGGTCGACTCGTCGCGCCGAGGGTCAAGCGGCGGCGAGCGCGTTCTCCAGGTCGGCGCGCAGGTCCTCCGGGTCTTCCAGGCCGACGGACAGGCGCAGCAGTCCGCCGCCGGGTTTGGCCGCCGCCTCGACGGGGCGGTGGGTCAGTGACGCCGGGTGCTGGATGAGCGTGTCGACGCCACCGAGGGAGACGGCGTGGGTGATGAGCCGGCAGGCGTCGGCGACCGCCGCGGCGGCGGGTGCGCCGCCGCGTACCTCGAAGGCGAGGAGGCTGCCCGGGCCGGACATCTGCCTGCCGACGAGCCCGGCCGGGTCGTGGGTGCCGGGGTGGTGGACCTGTGCGACCGCCGGGTGCGCGGCGAGCCAGAGGGCGAGTTTCTCCGCGCCGGCCTGCTGGGCGCGGACCCGCAGCGGCAGCGTCTGCAGGCCGCGGTGCAGCAGGTAGGCCCCGAGGGGGTGCAGGATCGCGCCGGTGAGGGCGCGGACCTGGCGCAGCCGGGTGGCCCACTCGGCGTCGCAGGCGATCACTCCGGCGAGGACGTCGCCGTGGCCGCCGATGCTCTTGGTGGCGCTGTGCAGCACCAGTCGGGCGCCGTGCCGGGTGGGTTGCTGGAGCACCGGGGTGGCGACGGTGTTGTCGATCAGCAGGGGCACCTGGCCGGCGGCGTCGGCGAGGGCGGCGATGTCGATCAGGTCGAGGGTCGGGTTGGCCGGTGTTTCGGCGATCACCAGGGCGGTGTCGGGGCGGATGGCGTCGGCGACGGTGTCCGGGCGGGCCCAGGTGACCTCGGTGCCGAGCAGGCCGGTGGCGAGGACGTGGTCGGTGCCGCCGTAGAGGGGGCGGACGGCGACCAGGTGTCGTCGGCCGTCGCGGGTGGCGGCGAGCAGGGCGGCGGTGAGCGCGGCCATGCCGCTGGCGTACGCGACGGCTTCGGCGGTGCCTTCGAGTTCGGCGAGGGCGGTTTCGAAGCGGGCGACGGTCGGGTTCCACAGCCGTTGGTAGACGGCGCTGGTGTCGGCGGGGAGGGTGCCGCCGGTGGCGAGGGTCTCGTAGGCGTCGCCGCCGGTGTGCACCGAGGGCAGCGGGTTGGTGGTGGACAGGTCGATCGGCGGCACGTGGACGCCGAGGGCGGCGAGGTCGTCGCGGCCGGCGTGCACGGCTCGGGTGTCCACGGTCGTCATGTCGAGAGGATCGAACATCCCGCCCATTGCGGGCAATAGTTCCGAACATTATTCGCCATAATCGCTTTCGGAGACGGTGGCGTTCGGTGGAGGATGGCGGCATGCCCCCCGTATCGAACGATGTTCGGCCGTTCGCGGCTCTCGACGACACCGACCGCGCCATCCTGTCCGAGCTGGCCGGCGACGGCCGGTTGCCGAACAATGCCCTAGCCGAACGGGTGGGGGTGGCGCCGTCGACCTGCCTGGCGCGTACTCGGGCGTTGCGGGAGTGTGGGGCGATCCGGGGTTTCCACGCCGAGGTGCATCCGGCGGCGCTGGGGTTGCCGTTGCAGGCGCTGGTGTCGGTGCGGCTGACCGAGCACGCGCGGGCGGCGGTGGACGCGTTCCGGGCCCGCTCGGTGCGGCTGCCGGGGGTGGTGTCGGTGTTCCACGTGGCCGGCGCGGAGGACTACGTGCTGCACGTGCGGGCGGCCTCGGCGGAGGCGCTGCGCGACTTCGTGCTGGACCATCTGGCGGTGGATCCGGCGGTGCAGCACACCCAGACCAGCCTGATCTTCGAGCAGGCCCGCAGGTCGGGTTGATCACGTCGCCGGCCGGTTCGGGAACAGAACCGGCGTAGGCCGGGTTGGCCAGCCGTGTGATCGACGTTCCGTTGTCTGTCCTGGATCTCGCCCCCGTCGCGGCCGGTGCCTCCGCCGGTGAGGCGTTGCGGCACACCACTGAGTTGGCGCGACGCGCCGACGAGCTGGGCTACCACCGGTTCTGGGTGGCCGAGCACCACAACATGCCGGCCATCGCGTCCTCGGCGCCGGCGGTGCTGATCGCGCACCTGGCCGCGCACACCACCGACATCCGGCTCGGCTCCGGTGGGGTGATGCTGCCCAACCACGCGCCGCTCGTGGTCGCCGAGCAGTTCGGCACCCTGGAGGCGCTGCATCCGGGACGGATCGACCTGGGCATTGGCCGGGCGCCCGGCACCGACCAGGTGACCGCGTTGGCGCTGCGCCGGACCATGGAGGGCCTGTCGGCTGAGGGTTTCCCCCGGGAGCTGAACGATCTGATGGGCTACTTCGACGAGTCGGCGTCGGGACGGATCACCGCGACTCCGGGGCGTGGGCAGCGGCCGGCGGTGTGGTTGTTGGGTTCCAGTGGGTTCAGTGCGCAGCTGGCCGGCGCGCTGGGCCTGCCGTTCTCCTTCGCGCATCACTTCAGCGCGCAGAACACGTTGCCCGCGTTGGCGTTGTACCGGCAGAGTTTCCGCCCGTCGCGGTGGCTGGAGCGGCCGTACGCGATGGTGGCGGTGAACGCGGTGTGCGCGGAGTCCGACGAGCGGGCCGAGTGGCTGGCCGGGCCGGCCGGGTTGTCGTTCCTGCGGTTGCGGTCGGGGCGACCGGAGCCCCTGGCGAGCCCGGACGAGGCGGCGGCGTACCCGTACACCGACGTCGAGCGGGAGTTCCTGGCACAGCGCCGGCAGGGTCAGGCGAGCGGTTCCCCGGAGACGGTACGCCGGCAGTTGAGTGAGCTGCTGGAAAGCACCGACGCGGACGAGCTGATGGTGACCACGATGGTGTACCACGTCGCCGATCGGGTGCGTTCGTTCGAGCTGATCGCGACGGAGGTGGCCGGCGGTCTGCGTCGCTGAGGCGGCGGCCGACGGCCGGCGGGCCCCGGTGGCCGGTGCGGCAAGGTGGCCCAGGTCACAGCGTTTCGGGCGTCGTGAAACACGATCTTCACGGCAGCGTCACCCTCGCGACGCGGAGCCCGCCTAACTTTGTATCCGGTGGTGGTACGGCACTCCCCGGTCGGGACGGGTCGGGGGTGCCGCGGTGTGGGGCACCGGGCCGCAGTTGTGCGGATTCCGCGATTGCGGCCCGGTGCCTTCTCCCTTTCTTCTACCGCTTGTGCACCCTGGCGGTCAACGCAGGTAGATGTTGGGCGCGGGCGGCGTGCTCATGCCGTCGCCGAGGAAGAAGCTCGGGTGCGGGGGCTGGTTGTAGGCGGTGTTCTGCCAGGCGATGGCGACCCGGTACTGCAGGTCGTGCATCAGGGTGTGGAGCTGGATGCTGGTCGGGGTCGGGGTGCTGTAGATGCGCAGGGCCCGGCTGTCGGTGGTGCGCCACACCACCTCCTCCCGCCAGTCACCGAACAGGTCGGCCGAGAGCGCGGGAGTGGCCTTGGTGCCGTTGTTCGACGCGACGCCACTGCCGGTGAGCAGGCGGGTGTCGCCGCCGGTGCCGTACTTGTCGATCCGGGTGGCGTCGAGCAGTTCGCGGACCGGGTCACCGTCCCACCAGACGAGGAAGTTCGTCGAGGACGGCTTGCGGCCGATGTTCTGGCCCCGGGTGTTGGCCAGGCCGCTCACCGCGGACGACCAGGATTCGGCACCGGGGCTGCCGGCCCAGATGTCGCCCGAGACGCCCCGGCCGTTGTCGCCGCCGGTCGGGGTGGACCAGAGGATCTGACCGGTGCGGGCGTCGGCGAACCAGGAGCTGGGCTTGCTGCCGTCCTCGCTCACCTTGAAGTACTCCAGACCCGGGCGGGACGGGTCGAGGTCGCCGACGTGCCCGGCGTCGCCGTGGCCGTGGCCGGTGGACCACAGCAGGCGGCCGTTGTCGTCGATGGTGGCCGCACCGTAGACGATCTCCTGCCGGCCGTCGCCGTCGACGTCGGCGACGGAGAGGCTGTGGTTGCCCTGCCCGGCGGCGGCGCCGTTGCCGGCGGCGTTGGAGTCGAAGGTCCACCGCTTGGTGAGCGCTCCGTTGCGGAAGTCCCAGGCGGCGATGACCGCGCGGGTGTAGTAGCCACGGGCCATGATCAGCGACGGGCGTTGCCCGTCGAGGTAGGCGGTGCCGGCGAGGAACCGGTCGACCCGATTGCCGTAGTTGTCGCCCCAGGAGGAGACGGTGCCGCGCGGCGGGTCGTAGTTGACGGTGGACAGGGCGGCACCGGTGCCGCCGTCGAACATGGTCAGGTACTCCGGGCCGGCGAGGACGTAGCCGGCGGAGTTGCGGTGGTCGGCGTTGGCGTTGCCGATCACCTGGCCGGTGCCGGAGCGGGTGCCGTCGGCGGTCTTCATGGCCACCTCGGCACGGCCGTCACCGTCGTAGTCGTACACCTGGAACTGGGTGTAGTGGGCACCGGCGCGGATGTTGCGGCCCAGGTCGATGCGCCACAGCCGGTAGCCGGGCAGGGTGTACGCGTCGAGGTAGACGTTGCCGGTGTAGCCGGACTGCGAGTTGTCCTTGGCGTTGGACGGCTCCCACTTGACCACGAAGTCGTAGTCGCCGTCACCGTCGAGGTCGCCGACGCTGGCGTCGTTCGCCGAGTAGGTGTACGCCTCGCCGCTGGGTGTGGTGCCGCCCGGCGGGACCTGCAACGGCACGTCGAGATAGCCGGCGGGGAACTGCAGTGCCTGCACGGACTGGGTCTGTTCGACGCCGTCCACCAGGGCCCGCAAGGTGTAGTTCGCTCCGGCCGGCGCGCCACTGTCCAGGTAGTTGGTCGCGCCGGTGATCGGGCTGGCGTTCACCCGGTTCGTGCCCCGGTAGAGGTTGAACGCGACGCCGCTGGTCTCGGTGCCCAGCAGCCGCCAGGAAACCAGGTTGGCCGCCCCGGAGCGGACGCTGACCAGCCCCCGTTCCAGGTTCTCCGCCTGCATCGCCCCGGGCGGTGGGGTGGGCGGTGGGGTGGTCGGCGATGGAGTCGTCGACGGCGCCACGGTGGGTGACGGACGCGGCGTGCTGGACGGTGGGGTGGTCGGCGTGGGGGTCGGGGTGGTGGCGCCGGTGCAGGTGGTGCCGTTCAGCGCGAAGCTGATGGGGGCCGGGTTGCTGCCGTTCCACGAGCCGTTAAAGCCGAAGTTGACGCTGCCGTTGGTGCCGATGGCGGCGTTGTAGTCGACGTTGCGGGCGCTCACCTGGGCGCCGGACTGGGTGACGGTGGTGTTCCAGGCCTGGGTGACCTGTTGCCCGGCGGTGTAGGACCAGGTGAGGGTCCAGCCGTCGACCGGGTCGCCGAGGTTGGTGATGGTGACGTCGGCGCCGAAGCCGCCGGTCCACTGGTTGGTGACGCGGTAGTCGACGCGGCATCCGGCGGCGGCGGCCGAGGCGGTCAGGGTGGTCAGCACGCCGGCGGCGGCGACCGCGGTGGCGGTGGCCGCGGCGAGCAGGGCCGCCCGGGGGGCGGTGCGAGGCATGGTTCCTCCGGTGGAGGTCGGGACGCGCGGCGTCCGGTGCTCCGCCGGCCGTGCCCGGGGCCGGCGGGTGTTCGTCCACCGGCCGTGCCCGGGCCGGCGGCTGGGCCGCGCTAGCGGAAAGGATCCATCTGATCGATGAACATGAGTGCGTTCCCGCGCATCTGTGATGCTAGGGCAAGCGTTTTCTGCGCACAATCGATCCGCCGCCTTGCTCTACCGCGGCTCCTTTTGATCCACTCGCCGGGTGGCTGCACACATGACGCCGGAGGAGTTCCGCCGGGCCGGGTACGCGGTGGTCGACTGGATCGCCGACTACTGGGCGACCCTGCCCCAACGCCCGGTGACCTCCCAGGACCCGCCCGGCACGGTGGCCGCCGGGCTGCCGGCCGGGCCACCGGCTGAAGGCGAACCGGTCGAGGCGGTCCTCGCCGACCTGGACAAGCTGGTGGCACCCGGGCTCACCCACTGGCAGCATCCGGGCTTCTTCGGCTACTTCCCGGCCAACACCTCGGGCCCCAGCGTGCTCGGCGACCTGGTCAGCGCCGGACTCGGCGTGCAGGGCATGCTCTGGGCCACCGGCCCGGCGTGCACGGAACTGGAGACGGTGCTGCTCGACTGGCTGGCCGACCTGCTGGACCTGCCGGCCCGGTTCCGCTCCGCTGGCAACGGCGGTGGCGTCATCCAGGACTCCGCCTCCTCGGCCACCCTGGTGGCCACCCTGGTCGCGCTGCACCGGGCCGCCGGTGGGCGATGGCGCCAGGCCGGCGTCGACCGTCGCTACCGGGTCTACGCCTCGACCGAGGCACACTCGTCGGTCGAGAAGGCCGCCCGGATCGCGGGGCTGGGCGCCGAGGGCGTACGCCTGATCGAGGTGGACCCGGTGACCCGGGCGATGTCGCCGGCGGCGCTGCGCGCCGCGATCGAGGCGGACCGGGCGGCTGGACTGGTGCCCGCCCTGGTGGTGGCGACCGTCGGCACCACTTCCACCACGGCGGTGGACCCGCTGCCCGAGCTCGGTCCGATCTGCGCCGAGCACGGTGTCTTCCTGCACGTCGACGCCGCGTACGCGGGCGCGGCGGCGGTCTGCCCGGAGTTGCGGTTCGGCCACGCGGGCCTGGAGTACGCCGACTCGTACTGTTTCGACCCGCACAAGTGGCTGCTCACCGGCTTCGACTGCGACGCGTTCTGGGTGGCCGACGCGGGTGAGCTGGTGGAGGCGCTGACCGTGCTGCCGGAGTACCTGCGCAACGCGGCCACCGAGTCCGGCGCGGTGATCGACTACCGGGACTGGCAGGTGCCGCTGGGTCGGCGGTTCCGGGCCTTGAAGCTGTGGTTCGTGTTGCGCTGGTACGGCGTCGAGGGTCTGCGCGAGCACATCCGTAGCGGCGTCGCGCTGGCCGCCGGGTTCGCCGACCGGGTCCGCGCCGACGAACGGTTCGAACTGGTCGCCGACCATCCGTACGCCCTGGTCTGTTTCCGGCTGCGCGGCCCGGACGGGCCGAACGAGCGCCTGCTGGCGGCGGTGAACGCCACCGGCCGGATCTACCTGACCCACACCCGGGTCGCCGGCCGGCACACGCTACGCCTGGCCGTCGGCGCCCCACAGACCACCCAGGCCCACGTCGACGAGGCCTGGCAACTCATCTCCCACACCGCGACAACCCTCTCCCCTCCACCATCTCGTCGATCATGAGGTTGTTGTCCCCGCGCCCGGCGTGTCGGGACAACAACCTCATGGTCAACGGGAATCAGGGCCGGCGCTCGTGCCCGGCACCGACCGGCTCGGCGGGGGCGGGGGTCTGTGCGGGGGCGAGCGGCGGGGTGTCGGTGGTGAGGGTCGCGGCGAGGGACCGCTCGCGGCGGGTCCGCCGCAGCACCCGGACCGCAAGCGTCAGGGCGGTGATCCATCCGGCGGCCAACAGCAGGTAGACGATCACCGGCAGGGAACCGTCCACATCGCCGGCGCGCATCAGGACCCGGGCGTTGGTCAGCACGATCACGCCACCGACGGCCGCGCCGAGCAGTTGGGCCGGCACGATGCGGACCAGCCAGGCCGCGACCGGTGCGGCGATCAGGCCACCGGCGAGCAGCGCGAGCACGATCGGCAGCAGGAAGCCCTCGGTGCCCAGCCCGATCAGGAAGCCGAGGCTGGCGGCGGAGGCCACGACGAACTCGGAGGTGTCCACCGACCCGATCACCTTGCGGGGCTCCAGCCGACCGCTGACCAGCAGCGCCGGGGTGGCCACCGGGCCCCATCCACCACCGCCGGTGGCGTCGACGAAGCCGGCGACGAGACCGAGCGGGCCGAGGAAACGCCCGCGTAGCCGGCCGGCGGCCGGGTTTCGGCGCAGCGGCCGGGAGAACCGGACGAGCAGGTACGCCCCGAGCGTGAACAGGATCGCGGCCATCCATGGGGCGGCCGACTCGGTGGACAGGGCGCTGAGGAAGGTGGCACCGGCGAAGGCACCGAGCGCGCCGGGCACCGCGATGCGGCGCACCACCCGCCAGTCGACGTTGCCGAACCGCCAGTGCGCGGTGCCCGCGGCGAGCGTGGTGCCGATCTCGGCCAGGTGCACCGAGGCGGACGCCGCCGCCGGTGCGACGCCGACCAACAGCAACAGCGTCGAGGAGGTCAGCCCGTACGCCATGCCGAGGGATCCGTCGACGAGTTGCGCGGCGAGCCCCACCAACGCGATGACGAGCAGCTTGCGCACGACGCCTCCCGGCTAAATTGGTATCTCCTATCGGCTTGGTCGACAATGCGGGATGCCGGGGCCTCCGGTCAACCCCGCTATCAGTCAGTGAGACGACAACGTCGCCCGACGCGTGGCGTCCGGGGTGCGCCGGCGGGTCCGGTCAGGTCCAGGCGGCGGGATCGGCGACCAGCTTGGTGACCGGCTCGGGCAGGGTGCCTCGCGCCACGTCGGCGACGGTGACCAGTTCGAGGATCTGCCGCTCGCTGGCCCGCAACGCGATCCAGACCTCCTGCAACGCCCGCGCCGCACCCTGGTAGCCGAGGTGCTCGGGGCGTTGGCCCCGAATATGGGCAAGCGGCCCGTCGATCACCCGGATCACCTCGGCGAGGCTGATCTCCTCGGCCGGCCGGGCCAACCAGTAGCCGCCCTCCGGGCCGCGCTGGGCCTGCACCACGCCGGCCCGACGCAGTTGCAGCAGGATGCTCTCCAGGAACTTCGGCGGGATCTGCTGGGCCCGCGCGATCTGGTCGGCGGTGACCGGTCGACCCCGTCCAGCCCCGGTCACCGAGGCCAGTTCGGCGACCGCTCGAAGGGCGTAGTCCACCCGGGCTGAGAGACGCATGTCGGACAGGTTAACGGTCGGGTATCCGGGCGCTGCCTGGCGGCCCGGACACCGGACCTGCCGGGTCGCCGGGGCCTGCCGGCCGGACGGCCACCGCTCGGCAGGACGGGTCGGCTAGCCGCCGACCCGGCGCAGCAGTCCCTCCTGGACGGCGCTGGCGATCTGGCTGCCGGCCACGGTGAACATGCGGCCGGTGGCCAGCCCGCGCGCTCCGGAGGCCGACGGGCTCCAGCAGTCGTAGAGGAACCATTCGTCGGCGCGGAACGGCCGGTGGAACCACAGGGCGTGGTCCAGGCTCGCCCCCACCACCCCGCCCGGTCCCCACACCTCGCCGTGCACCGAGAGCACCGAGTCGAGCAGGGTCAGGTCGGAGGCGTAGGTCAGGGCGCAGGCGTGCAGCAGCGGATCGTCGGGCAGCTTGCCGTCGATGCGCATCCACACCCGTTGGTGCGGGTCGGCCGGCCGGTCGCCGGGACGTACCCAACCGGGCTCGCCGACGTAGCGCACGTCGATCGGTCGGGGAATCTGCCCCCAGATGCCCAGCCGTTCCGGGTAGCGGGACAGCCGGTCGGTCATGGTCGGCACCGACTCGGGCCCGGGCACGTCCGGCGGCAGCGGGGCGTGGTGGTCCAGCCCCTCCTCCGGCCGCTGGAACGAGGCGGACATGAAGAAGATGGGCTTGCCGTGCTGGAGCGCGACCGACCGACGCACCGAGAAGGAGCGGCCGTCGCGGATGTTCTCCACCTCGTACTCGATCGGCTCGACCGGGTCGCCGGCACGCACGAAGTAGCCGTGCAGCGAGTGGACCACCCGCTCCGCGTCGACGGTGCGGCCGGCGGCGACCAGGGCCTGCCCGGCGACCTGGCCGCCGTACACCCGCTGCGGACCGACCGGCGGGCTCATCCCGCGAAACGACATGGTGCCGGTGGGCGCGAGGTCCAGGACCTCCAGCAGCTGGTCGACGGCGGCCTGCCCGACGAGCGAGCCGTCGGTCACTGCAACGCCCGCGCCGTGGCGGCGTCGACGAGCGAACCGAGCTGGTGCACCCGCAGGGTGTTCGTCGAGCCGGGGCTGCCGGGCGGGCTGCCGGCCACGATCACCACGTAGTCGCCGGGGTTGCCCCGGTTCAGCCCGAGCAGCGCCTGGTCGACCTGGCGGAACATGTCGTCGGTGTGCTGCACGAACGGCATCAGGAAGGTCTCCACCCCCCAGGAGAGGGCGAGCTGCGCCCGCACCTCGGGCACCGGCGTGAAGGCCAGCAGCGGCAGGTCGCAGTGCAGCCGGCTGAGCCGGCGCACGGTGTCACCGGTCTGGGAGAACGCGACGAGCGCCTTGGCGCCGATGGCCCGGGCGATCGAGGAGGCGGCCACGGTGAGCGCGCCGCCGTGCGTACGCGGGTCGTGCTGGAGGCGGGGCACCAGGATCGATCCGGCCTCGGTGGTGGTGACGATCTTGGACATGGTGCTGACCGTGAGCACCGGGTACTTGCCGACGCTCGTCTCACCGGAGAGCATCACCGCGTCGGCACCGTCGAGCACCGCGTTCGCCACGTCGGAGGCCTCGGCGCGGGTCGGCCGGGAATTCTCGATCATGGAGTCGAGCATCTGGGTGGCCACGATGACCGGCTTGGCGTTCTCCCGGCACAACTGCACCGCGCGCTTCTGCACCAGCGGCACCTCGTCGAGCGGCAGTTCCACGCCGAGGTCACCGCGGGCCACCATGACCCCGTCGAAGGCCAGCACGATCGCTTCGAGGTGGTCGACCGCCTCCGGCTTCTCGACCTTGGCCAGCACCGGGCGGTGCACACCGACCTCGCTCATGATCGCGTGGCACAGCTTGATGTCGTCGGCGGAGCGGACGAACGACAGGGCGACCAGGTCGACACCGAGGCCGAGCGCGAAGCGCAGGTCGGCGGCGTCCTTCTCCGACAGGGCGGGCACGCTGACCGCCACGTTGGGCAGCGAGACGCCTTTGTTGTTGCTGACCGGCCCACCCTCGGTGACCAGCACCCGGATGTCGTTGCCGGTGACGTCGGTGACCTCGACGGCGACCCGGCCGTCGTCGATCAGCAGCCGGTCACCGGGCTTGACCTCCTGGGGAAGCTTGCGATACGTGCAGGAGACCCGCTCCTTGCTGCCCACGACGTCGTCACCGGTGATCACCACGGAGTCACCGGTACGCCACTCGTGCGGCCCGTCGGCGAACCGGCCGAGTCGGATCTTTGGCCCCTGGAGGTCGGCCAGGATCGCCACCGGCTGGCCCGCCGCCTCAGCCGCCTCCCGGACGAGCCGGTAGACCGACTCGTGGTCGGCGTGGCTGCCGTGACTGAAGTTGAGCCTCGCCACGTTCATGCCGGCTTCGACGAGCCCACGGATGCGCTCGGGCGACGAGGTGGCGGGGCCAAGAGTGCAGACGATCTTCGCGCGGCGTGTCACGCCCATCAGGCTAGTCTCTCCTCCGGGTCGGACCACCGGCCGACCCCTTGCGCAATGTGGAACAGTTGTCCAACGGCGCGCGGCCCAGTGGCGCGGCCGGCGAGCGTGGGCCGCTCCGGACGTCGACGGCGGGCAACGGCGACCGCGCGCCGGAATGGTACGCCCCCGGCGCCAGGCCGCGTGGGGGCGCTCCGGGTCGACAACTGTACGCGCACCGCCGACAACCCGCCGTGACCGCGGCTGGAGTGCCTCAGCTTTCCGTCTTGACCAGCGGAAACTCCAGCGAGCCGGCCGGGCAGAGGAAGGTCATCACGTCCACCCGGTAGAGGCCGGCCTGCACCGCCGGATCGGCTTCCATCACGCTGCGGACATCGTCGACCGACCCGGTCCGCGCCAGACCGAACCCCAGCGGCGGGTCCGGCTCCCGGGCCTGGCCGTCCACCGCCCCGGCGACCAGGATGATGCCCCGCTGCTGCATCGCCTGCATGTGCCGGGCGTGCTCGGCCTGCAACCGCTGGATGGTCTCGGGCGGCAACGCCCGCCCGGCGGCGCCGGGATACAGCACGATGCACTCGTAGGTGTCGAGCGCGAAGTCGACCTGCGGCTCCCCTGACATGGCTTCCCTTCCGCACGGCCCGCCGACGCCAGGCGGTGCACGCGGCGGTACCGTCCAGCCTCCCACGGACGGTCCGCCCGTACCGGCGCTCCGCCGATCCTGCTCCCGGCACCCGCGTCCAGGCCGATCACCGGGTCCGCCCGCGCGCCGGGTGACCGGCGGGCGGGCGCTCGCTACCGTGTGCTCGTCGTCGCGGCGACGACGGTGGGAGGGGTGCGGCGGTGCGCGATGGTGAGCCGGCGGCGGAGCCGCTGCCGTACGCGGAGGTCACCGACACCGGGTACGGCAGCCGGGTCGCGGAGACGTTCTCGGTGCGCCGGTACGGTCCGGCGGTGCTGCTCAGCGGCGACTGCCCCCGCTGCCAGCACCCGATCAGCTGCCCGATCGTCGACGAGGTGTACCGGCGGGAGGCACCGCAGGCAGCGGTCGACCCCGGCTACCGGACGCTGCTGTGCAGTTGCGCCGCCGACCATCCGGCCCGCCCCGACGGGTTGGCCGGCTGCGGCGCGTACTGGACGGTGACCCTGGAGGTCGAGGCGTGATCCGACTGCGGCCCGGTCCCCCGGCGACCCGTACCGACCTGCGCCGGGCGCAGGAACTGGCCGCGTTGCTGCGCGGCGAACTGGACCGGGTCCGGGCCGCCGCGCTGGCCTGGCGCAACGGGCTGGGCGGCCTGCTCGTCGCGCTCGTCGGGTTCAGCCTGATCCGGGGTCGCTCCGACGTCAGCACCCTCGCACCGGGCTGGGGCGCCCTGGTCGGCGTACTGCTGCTGGCCGCCGTCGTGGCCGGGGTCGCCGGGGCGCTGGCGCTGCTGCGGGCCGCGCACGGGCCGCTGTCGGTGACACCGGTCGCCGAGCTGCTCCCGGCTCCGCTCGGCGAGCACCGCGAGGCCCTCGCCGCGGCCCGGGCCCTGCGCCTCGGGGTGCTGCTGGTGCTGGCCTGCACCGCCCTGCTGATCGCCGCCGTGGGCGTCACCTGGTACGCGCCCGGCCAGCCCTGACCCGAGCCGGTGCCCGGTCGCGGGCCGTGCGTCGTCGACCGGCTCCGGGGCGTCCCGGTGAAATCGGGAGGGCGACCCGCGCCCGGTCAGGGGCCGACGTGGACGTAGCCGGCCCAGAGCTCCGGCAGGTCGGGCAGGGCGGCACGCACCTGCCGGACGGCGTGGTGCAGGGCGGACGCCGCCCGTTCCGGGTCGAGACCACCGGGCACCGCCAGCGCCGCGTACAGGTCCTCGCACAGCTGCACGGTGAGCGTGTCGGAGATGGCCCAGAGCGCGCCGATGACGTGTCGGAAACCCGCCAACTGGAACGCGGTGCCCAGGGTCAGCGCCTCGTCCGGCAGGGCGGCGCCACCGCGCACCGTGTCACAGGCGGACAGGACCGCGAGCGCGGCCGTGGTGTCGGCCGGCCGCCACAGGTCCCGTACGTGCAGCGGACCGCCGGCCAACGCGAGCCGACCCCGGGCGGGTGCGGCCAGATCCTGGGTGCCGTGACAGCTCAGGTGGACCACTGGCGTTCCCGGCAGGGCGTCGAGCACCGCCGAGGCAGTGGCGCTCGGCCCGGTCAACGTCGTCACGTCGGTCACGTACCGGCGCACCACGGCCTCCTCCCCCGCCGCGCCGGGCAGGTCCGCCAGCCCCGGCGTCCGCGGCATCCCGACCACCAGGGCCGAGGTCACCGGCGCGGAGCTGCTCGCCGGCCCCCGCCGGGCTCGGATGAGCGCCCGCAGCGAGGCCGTGTACGAGGGGACGACCCGGTCGAGGACCCCGCTCCCGCCACCCGATGGGGCGGCGGCGTGCAGGGGCAGCAGGGCGAGCACCCCCGTGGGACACCACCACAGGCGGGCCGGGGCGGCCCCGGCATCCGGTGGCGCGGCGGGCGGGTCCAGCGCGTCCAGCACCGGGGCGGCGACCACCCGCCACAACCAGTCGAGGGTTTCCGGGATCCGGCGGCGGAACGCGGCCCGGCGGCGCTGCGCCTCCGGACCCGGGTCGCCGACGGGCGCGGTGACCTCGGCGAGCCCGGTCAGGAAGTACGCGGCCCGCACCTGCAGCTCGCCGAGGCTCAGCTCGGGCAGCGGCACCGTCGTCACCCGTCCCCCGCTGACCAGCAGCGCGTCGCACCGCCGGTCGGCGACGTTGACAAGCACCACCGGACCGTCCTCGCCGGCCCGGGCCAGGTCGGCGAAGGGAGGTGGACGGAGGAAACGGCCGAAGTCGGGCAGCTGCCGGATTTCCGCAAGCACCTCGCGCCGCTGGACGGCCAACTCGTGGCGGCGCTCCGAGCCCACCCCCGGCTCGTCGTCAGCCGGTCGGACCGCCACCGCGAGGACAGCAGCGGTAGGCCCGCCGAGCGGTGCCGGCCCGGTCGGACCGGCCACCGGCACCAGCCGATCGAGGGCGGCCTGCGTGGCGGCCAGCCGTTCGGCCAGGTGGGGTGCCCGCGCGCGCAGCGCCGCCAGGTCGGCCCCGGCGTCATGGGCCCGGGTGAGCAGCACCCCTCGGCCGTACTCCAGCAGCTCCACCGCGCGTTGCGGCCGGTCGAGCGCGATCGCCACCGCCGCGGCGTCGCCGGCCAGCCCCGGGAACTGCCCGAGCAGCCGGCCCTGGTCGTCGAGGTCCATGCCGTGCCAGGCCACCAGGTCGAGCAGTTCGATCGCCGTGGTGTAGCCCGCCAGGGCGGCCGGCAGGTCGCCCGCCTCGGCGGCGAGAGCGGCGTACCGCCGCGCGGCGACCGCCCGCAACAGCGACGGCGCCGCCTCGATCGCGGCGGCCTCGCGCAGCGCGCCGATCGCCTCGGCCAGGTCGACCGGGGGCAGGTCGCCGCCGACGGCCGAAACGACGGCGGTCGAGTCCGCGCTGTGCCCCGTGGCGGCCGGGCCGTCGGGGGCCGGGCCGTCGGGGGCCGGTTGGGCGGTGGCGTCGGCCGGAGCGGTCGCGTCGGCGGTGGAGTGGGTGATCTCCTCGACGGCGACGGCCAGGTTGCTCAGGCACATGGTCCGCTCCGGATGGTCCACCGGCAGGGCCGCCACGGCCGCCCGGTACGCCGTCAGCATCTCGCGGGCGTCGGGGGCGTTGCGCCTGGTCCGGAACCTGATCAACAGCGCGTTGCCGAGGTTGGTCAGCAGCCGGTACCGGTCGCCGGCCGAGGCTGCGGCCGCGTCGGCGAGCGCCCGCAGCAGGGTGACCGCCTCGTCGAGCACGGCGGGATCCTCGGTGAGCTGGTGCCGCAGCAGGTGGCTGAGCGCGAGCGTACGCACGATCCGGACGCGTTCCTCGGGCTCGGCCTCCCGTTGCGCCAGCTCCGCCGCCTCCCGGAGCAGCGTGACCGCCTGCTCGGCGTCGGTCAGCGCGGCGGCGCGGGCCTGCTCCGGCGTGGCACCGTCGGTCGGCAGCGCGGCGTTGACGACCAGTTCGGTGCGCCGGTTCAGCGCCGATCCGAGGTTGAACAGCCCCCACATCCGGTCCGGATTCCCGGGCGGAGCAGCGGCCACCGCCCGCCGCAGCACCACCATCGCCTCGGTGAGGATTGCCAGGTCCTGGGTCCGGCCGAAGAGTTCCTGAAGCGCCAGGCCGAGATTCGACAGGTAGAGCGGCAGCTTCGCGGGATTCGCCGGGTTCGCCGCCGCCTCGCGCAGCTTCGTCACGGCGAGTTCCAGCAGCTCCGGCTCACCCGCCTGGTCGGCCAGGTCACGCAGCGTGTCGCCCAGGTTGTTCAGCAGGTCGGGCCGCGACGGATGATCCGCCGGCAGCAGCCGCTCCGCCTCGGTCAGCACCTCGCGGGCCTGCCGGAGGGTCGCCAACCCGAACAGGTCGGCGTGCCATCGGCCCAGTGTGTACCCGAGGTCGCAGAGCACGCGGGCCCGCTGCTCCGGGTCGGTCGTCCCGTCGACCGCCGCCCGCAGCAGCCGCTCCGCCTCGCGCAGATCGTCGGCCCGGCGGTGCAGCGCGTAGCGCGCCTCCAACAGCTTGCCCTCGGCCTGCCACAGCCCGCCCGCGTCCTGCCCGTCGAGCCGAGGTCCGGCCGCCGCCACCCGGTACGCCTCGATCGCCGCGTCCAGGTCGGCCGGGGTCTTCCGCCGTTCGTGGCGCTCACCGACGAGCCCCGCCAGGGTGACCCGGGCCAGGCCGCCCTGTTCCTCGCTGAGCCCCGAGGCCAGCGCGGCACGGTTGGCCTCGATCGCCGTGTCCAGGTCGCCGTCGGTGCCGCTGGCCACGAACCGTCTACTGGCCAGCGTCGCGTACGTGAACAGGACCAGCGGGTCGGCCCGGACGGACACCGCCTGCGCCAGCACGTCGACGGCCCGGTCGAGGTCGGCCGGTTCGCCCCGGCGCTCCCAGCGTTCCCGCAGCTGCCCGGCGAGGTTCACCCGAGCCATCAGCCAAACCGGCGCGTCGGCGGGAGCGGCCCGGGCCGCGTCGCCGAGCAGCTGGATCGACTCGTCCAGCGCCGCGACGTCCCCCGCCTGTTCGAACCGGTCACCGAGAACGTTGCCGAGGTTGAACAGCCGGGTCGGACGTTCCGGGTCACCGGCCGGGGTCGACTCCAGACTCTCCCGGTGCGCGTCGATCGCCGCCGGAAGCGACCGCTGCCGGCCCAGCCGCAGGTACTGCTCCCGGTGCACCCGTCCGAGCGCGGAAAGGTAGTGCAGGCGTTCGGGTGCGCCGGACGGTGTCCCGACCAGCGCCCGTTCCAGCAGCGCCTGCGCCTGGTCGGCCACCCGGTAGTCCCCGGACCGCTCGGCCCCGGCCATCAGCATGACCGCCTGGCCGAACAGCGCAGCGCCCAACTCGGCCTCGGGAGTGGAGCGCGCGGCCGGGACGCGAACACCGGGGGGCGGCGTACCGCTGCGCGCGCTGCCGGAGGGCCCAGAACCTGCCGTGTTCGCGGCACCGGCACCCGACGCCCCGATTCCGGAGCCGGGACGAGGGTCGGCCCGGGCCGACGCACCGGAACCGACGTCGCGGCCGGGACCGGCCGATACATGCGCGCGGAGCATCGCCAGCAGCGACGGCGGTACCCGCTCCGGCGCCAGGCTGAGCAGCAGTTCGGTCAACCCGACCGCCTGGACGAGGTCCGGCCCGTCCGAGCCCGCCGGTAGGCACTGGTACCGGTACCAGTGCAGACAGGCCAGGAGGAACAGCGCCTCGGCCTCGCGTTCCGACGCACCCCGGCGGCTCACGCCGTCGAGCAGGTCGTAGAGCGGCCTGGCCTCCATCAGCGCCTCGTGGTCCAGCACCCACCGCGGCTCCATGGTGGTCCCGAAGCTGTCGAGCCGCTCACGCAGCCGCTGCACCGGATCGGACCTGAACCGTCGCCACATGCCAGCCCTCCCGTCGCAGGCACCGTCCCGCACAGCAGTAGCAGCCGCGGCGACCGGCCGCTGTCCCGAAGCCGACCGGGGTAATTTGGGGCTCCGACAGGCAGCGAACCGAAAGGTGGCCCCATGGCGCTCGACACCGGCACCCGACCGGCCAAGGAGTCCGGCACCTACCGTATCGGCGGCGATCTTCAGGTCGACCGGCTCGGTTACGGCGCGATGCAGATCACCGGTCCCGGGGTCTGGGGTGACCCGAAGGACCCGGCCGAGGCGGTCCGGGTGCTGCGCCGCGCGTACGAGCTGGGGGTGACGTTCATCGACACCGCCGACTCGTACGGCCCGTTCGTCTCCGAGCTGCTGATCCGCGAGGCGCTGCACCCGTACGCCGACGACCTGCTCATCGCGACGAAGGCCGGGCTGACCCGCAGCGGCCCGGGTGACTGGCGGGCGGTGGGCCGACCGGAGTACCTGCGTCAGCAGTGCGAGCTGAGCCTGCGCCACCTCGGGCTGGAGACCATCGGGCTCTACCAGCTGCACCGCATCGATCCGGCGGTCCCGCTGGCCGATCAGCTGGGTGAGCTGGCGCTGCTGCGGGAGGAGGGCAAGATCCGGCACATCGGACTCTCCGAGGTGACCGTCGACCAGATCGAGGCGGCCCGGCGCATCGTGCCGATCGTGTCCGTGCAGAACCTGTACAACCTGGCCAACCGCGACGCGGAGGACGTGCTCGACCACTGCGAAGAGCACGACCTCGCGTTCATTCCGTGGTACCCGATCGCGACCGGGGAACTGGCCCGACCGGGTGGCCCGCTGGACGCCGTGGCCGCCGAGCACGGCGCGACGCCCGCGCAACTGGCCCTCGCCTGGCTGTTGCGCCGGTCGCCGGTCGTGCTGCCGATTCCCGGTACGTCGTCCGTTGCGCACCTGGAGGAGAACGTCGCCGCCGCTCAGGTGCAGCTGACCGACGCCGAGTACGAAAGGCTCTCCGCCGCCACCACCTGACCCCCCCACGCGCCATGCCGTGCGCCTGCAACTTCGGGGAAACTGCTGCCTGCGCCCGCTTGGACCGGACAACTTCGGGGAAACTGCTGCCTGCGCGGCCCGCCTGGCATCGGGGGTGTTGTCTGGGTCGGGCTTCGTCAACGGGCAGGTGGGGTGTTGGTGGCTGCGGCCCGGCGGCTCTGTGCAGCCGCCGGGCCGGGTGGGTCACAGGGCGAGGCAGTTGGGGTTGATCGCGGCGTCGCGCAGGGCCTGCCGGACGACGGTGTAGGTGGTGCCGTCGAGCACCAGGCCGAGGTGGCCGACCACGCGAAGCGGACACCGGGACTGGATCAGTACGTTCGTCGCCCCGTCGGCCAGCATCGCGTTGTCCACCGGTCGGACCAGTTCGTCCTGCCAGGTACGCACCGTGGTCCAGCGCACCGGGGCCGGCGTGTCGTCGCCCGCGTTGAGAGCGGTGAGGAACGACGACCCGATGGTCATCTGTTGGCAGGCGACCACGCCGGCGCAGCTGCCCAGGCCGAGGAACGACACGATGTTCGCCACGTAGGTGCCGTACTGCGGGGTGCCCAGGCCGACATAGCGTTCGACGGCCTCGCCGCCGCCGAGGTTCTTGATGTAGTAGCGGCTGACCAGGCCACCTTCGGAGTGTGCGACCAGGTCGACCTTGGCACCAGCGGCGGCGGCGCGGACCTGTCCGACATATCCGCGCAGCCCGGCGGCGGACGCGGTGATGTCGCCGAGCCCGAGGTTGGGCAACTGGTAGATCCAGACCCGGTACCCGTCGGCGCGTAGCCGGGCGGCGAGTGGTTCGTAGACGGCCGCGATCCCGCTGAGCCCACCGACCACGACGACCGGATTGGCACCGGCCAGCGCCCGCAGGCCGTCGACTTCGGCCGCACCGGTCGGCGCGACGGTGGGCGCTGCCGTGGCGGGTGGAGCGGCGGTGGCGGCGGGAGCCGCGAGGACGGCGGCGACCGTGAGAGCGAGGACGGGGACAGCCTTTCGGAGCAGCATCGCTGCACCTCCCAAGGGGATCCCGGGGTTACCGGGTGGAGGCGGTGGGATGTCCGATCGACCGTGCACTGATGATGCGGGTCACAATCCAGAAACGTCAATGAAAAGTTACGCACGAGTAGCGGTTGTCTGTGCCGGGCGCCCGGGAGCACGGCGGCGGCACTGTGCACGTACGACGAACGCCGCACGCACCGGGTGGGTGCGTGCGGCGTCGAGTTCGGCGCGGGTCAGCTGGCGGGCGTGGTCTCCGGCTGCGACTCCGGCTCGGTGCGGGGCGAACCCTGCTTCACGTACGTCGGGTGCAACTGCACCGGCTGCCGCTCCTGCTGGCGACGCTGCCGCGCCCGGACCCGCAGGTTGAGGAACTCCACGAAGATCGAGAAGGCGATCGGGCCGTACACGTAGCCCTTCGGGATGTGCTGGTCGAAGCTCTCCGCGATGAGGCTCGCCCCGATGAGCAGCAGGAACGACAGGGCCAGCATCTTGACCGTCGGGTGCTGGTTGACGAACCTGCTGACCGCTCCGGCCGAGACCAGCATGATGATCATCGCGATGATCACGGCGGCGACCATGATGGCGAGTTCGTCGACCATGCCGACCGCGGTGATCACCGAGTCGAGCGAGAAGACCACGTCCAGCACCAGGATCTGCGCGATGACCGCACCGAACGAGACCACCTTGCGGCCCTCGCGCTCGTGGTCGGAACCTTCCAGATGCTCGTGGATCTCGTACGTCGCCTTGCCGACCAGGAATATCCCGCCGAGCAGCAGGATCAGGTCACGCCCGGATATCTCCTGCCCGAGCACGGTGAACAGCGGCGCGGTCAGACCGATGATCCAGGACAACGACGCCAGCAACAGCAGGCGGGTGATCAGGGCGAGCGAGATGCCGATCGTCCGGGCCCGGGCCTGCTGGTGCTCGGGCAACCGACCGGACAGGATCGAGATGAACACGACGTTGTCGATGCCCAGCACGATCTCCAGCAGGAGCAGGGTCGCGAACGCGATCCACAGCTCGGGACTGGTCAGGAACTCCATGCCATCCTCGACTCTCACGACCGGCCGCCGGGTCGGCACCCGGACCATCGGCTGATCTGCATCATGATGACCTACCGGGCCGCTACCCGCTTCGCAACCCCACCGGCCCCCGGCGCCCCGGCCGCATGCCACGACAGCGGCTCCGACAGCCCTCCGGCCGGCAGAGGCCGGGGCCTACGCCACGGACGAATCGATGGCATGCTGTGGCCGTGCCCGGCACCCCACCCCCCGACGAACGGTTGCGGGTCATGCCGTGGTGGCTGGTGCTCGTCGGGCTGCTGCTGGCCGCCCTGCTCGGCTGGTGGGTGCTGTCCTGGCTGCTCGGCGAGGCCGACCGCGCCACCGCGCCGGACACCCGGGCCACGCTGCGCATCGACGCCATCCGCACCGGGTTGACCGTGGTCGCCGGCACCGGTGGCGGGCTGGCACTGCTGCTCGCCGCCCGGCGCCAGTGGATAAGCGAGCGGGCGCAGCGGCACCAGGAGGTCGTCGCCGCCGCCGACCAGGCGCACCGCGACCGGGTGCAGGCGCACGCCGAGACGGTCGCCGAGGCCGGGCAGCGACACCAGGAACAGCAGGCTGAGGCCGCCGCGCACGACGCCGCCGAGCGCCGGCTGACCGAGCTGTACACCCGGGCCGTCGAACTGCTCGGCAACGACAACGCCGCGGTACGCCTCGGTGGCCTGCACGCTCTGGAACGGCTCGCTCAGGACAACCCGGCGCAGCGTCCGACGATCGTGGGGGTGCTCTGCGCGTACCTGCGGATGCCGTCGCCGGACGACGCGCGGGAGACGGAGGTACGCCGCAGCACGCAGCGGGTGTTGACCCGGCACCTGCGTGCGGACGATGACGCCTTCTGGCCCGGCGTGCGGCTGGACCTCACCGGTGCGCGACTGGACGACTTCGACGCCACCGGCTGCACCCTCCACGACGCCGACCTGACCGGTGCCACCTGCACCGGCACCACCCGGTTCACCGGTGCCACGTTGACCGGGCGACTGGCCCTCGGTGCGGGCTTCGACACCCTCGTGCTCGACGGGGTCGGCGGCGACGCGACGATCGTCCTGGACGGCGCCCGGGTGACCGGCCGGCTCAGCGCCGACGGGGCCGAGTTCGGTGGCCCGCTGTCGGGTCAGCGGGCCACCCTCGGCGAAACCTCCTGGCGGGGCAGCACGTTCCACCGGACCGCCACCTTCGACCACACGACCTTCACCGGCAGCGCCAGCTTCCGCGAGGCCGAGTTCCACGGTGGACTGTCCATGGAGCACAGCACGTTCGGCGGTGACGCCGGCTTCCGGCGGGCCCGCTTCGGCGACCTGGCCCTGTTCCGCTGGACCGAGTTCCGGGCGGACGCGTCGTTCGCCGACGCCCGCTTCGCCGGGGCGGCCAGCTTCGGCCGGGCCCGCTTCCACGGCCCGGTCACCTTCGAGGGCGCCACCCCGGCCCGACGCCCCCTGTTCGACCAGGCCCGCGCGACCACGTCGGCGACCCACACCTGGCCCGACGGCACGCACGTCGCGCCCCTGGACACCGACTGGCTTCTCCTCACCGACCCGTAGCCCCGCCACCTGCCAACCCAACGCCGGCACCACCTGCGCTGTTGGCCCAACGCCGGCACAACCTGCGCTGTCGGCCCAACGCCGGCACGAATTGCGGCATATCGCGGTATCACGCGCTCCGGAAAGGCCGACATGCCGCGTCCCGCGAGCCCCAGCAGGAACGGACACGCCGCGCCCCCTCAGGTCGACGGGGACGGCACGGAAGCGACTTGCGGCATGTCGCGGGCATCACGTGCCCCGGAGACGCCGACATGCCGCATCCCGCGACCGCCGTGGCAGCCGGCCGAGTCAGGTGTGCCGGGCGGTGACCGTCGTTCCGACGGCTCGCCGGGTCAGGGCCGGTCGGCGAGTCGAGTGAGGAACGCTTGCCAGGCAGTCGGGGGAAAGGTCAGCACCGGGCCGGTGGGGTCCTTCGAGTCCCGGACACCGACCACGCCGGGCAGGTTGTCGGCGACCTCCACACAGACACCGCCATTGGTTGACGAACGGGACGACGTTCGCCACCGCGCGCCGGTCAGGTGGTCCATGTCTTCGCCGCCTCCTTGAGTACGTCGAGGGTCTGCCCCAGCGGAAGGGCTTCGCCCCGAACCACGTCCCATGCCAGTGCAAGACGAGCAATCGAATCCGACTGCCCGGTGGTTTGCGACTCCAACTGATGATCCACGCAGGCGGCTCGTGATCCGTCGGGCAGGTCGGCCAGGATGAACGCCCCGGCCAGTCCTGAGTAGATGCCAGCGGAGAGCGGCACGACGTGCAACTGGATATGCGGCTGCTCGGCGCAGTTCACCAGGTGCTCGACCTGTTCGGCCATCACGTCGGGGCCGCCACACGCCCGCCGCAGCACCATCTCGTCCAACACCACGAAGAGCTGCGGGGCCGGTTCGCGCGCGAGCACCGCCTGCCGTTCCAACCGCGCCGCGACCCGCTGGTCCAGATCGGCGAATGGCGTGCGGGCGGCCTGGAAGGTTGCGCGGGCGTATGCCTCGGTCTGGAGCAGCCCCGGCACGAAGGAGTGCTCGTACCACCGAAAAGCTGTCGCATCCCGCTCGATCTGGATCCACTCGCGCAGCCAGACCGGCGCGGCGTCGCCCTTGACCAACTCGTCCCAGAGCGTCACGAAGTAGCCACCCGTGTCGAGCGCCTTGTCGACGGCGGTCAGGTAGGGCAGCGTCGGCGGCTTGGTGCCGGTCTCGATCGCGCTCACCTGGGAGTCCGAACAGAAGACCCGCTCGCCGAGCTGGGCCTGGGTCAGCCCGGCGGTCGCCCGACGTCGCCTCAGTTCGCGAAGCAGGTACTCCGACGGCGAGATTCCCACGGCTTCCAGTCCCTTCCACGACGCCCCACGCCGTTCCGCGCCGGCTCGGAGCAGGTCATCACGTTCCGCGATCACGCGATGACTCTTCCGAGCGTAGGGGGCGTACGTCCAGGGTGGAAGGAGCACGACGCGCCTGCTGACGGTCTATCCCCCCGACTGGTCGGCGCGCCCGTGCCGGGGGTCGCCGCCGGGCGAGCAACCGCGGCGACCCCCGATCCCCGCCAGCAACCCCGATCCCAGCCACCGACGAAGGAGGTGTGTCGTGTCCGCGTCGAAGCCTGCGAACGCCGTACCGGCGTCGCGCTTCTCGACTCGCCGGGCCGCCGCCCGCCCCGCCATCGCGTCGGGCGGCCCCCGCGAGGATGGGACGCCCCGGGTCACACCCGGCGTCTACCTGCTGACCCGCGACGCGTCCCCGCAGTTCACCAGGCCGATCGCGGTCCGGGTGATCCGTGAACGGACCGGTCGGAGCACCTACGACGGTTGGGCGTGGATCGAGGTGTACCAGCTCGACTCTCGGGGTGAGGCGATCGACCGCCGCGAGTTGTACGTACGCCCCGACGGTATGCGCCCCGCGCCGCCGCCCCCACACCGCACACCGGCCCGGTGTGCCGCGGCGAGGGCCGCCGGATGAACACGCCCGCCCGTGAACACGTACCGTCCCGCCCGACGTGGCGTTGCCGAGCCTGCGGCGTCGCCTGGCCCTGTTCTCCCGCAAAGCTGCGCCTACTCGCCGAGTACCGAGGCAACATCCCCGGTCTCATGATCTACCTCGTGACGCTACGCGAGGAGGCCATCGTCCAACTTTCCGAACGCGACCCCGGCGCCCGCCTGCCGGACCTGCACCGACGCTTCACCGACTGGGTTCCCGCTGGCCCCTGAAAAGGCCCCGGACCCACTTGTGCCCTATACCCGTCACTGCGATCCAAGGTGGAGGGGCCGCACTCTTCCGAAAGCAGCCTGATCCACCGCATCGACGGGTGCTGTTAGCATCACCGGCGGACGCTCCAGCACCCATGAGGATCCGGCGAATCGATGTCCCCGAACGAGCAGGATCCGTACGTGCTTCTCGGCGTCAGCCGCGACGCGTCACTGGCGCAGATTCGGCAGCGCTACCTGATCCTGGTGCAGGTCTGGCACCCGGACAAGCATCAGTCGAGTCCGGAGAACGTTCGCGAAGAAGCGACCCGGCAGATGCAGCAGATCAACCGGGCGTACAAACTCCTCACCGACGTTCGGGAACGCGAGACGCGCCAACGTCAGGCCGAGGAACAGCAACGCGCGGGGCGCCAGCGGGCGGGCGGTGGGCAGCGGGCCCACGACTGGGCAGCCCAGCAACGCGAGGCGCGCGAGCAGGAGGCCCGGGATCGGGCGGCGGACGCACGACGGGCCCGGGAGCACGCGGCACGTGAGGCCCGTGAGCAGGAAGCCCGCGAGCGCGAGATGCGCGAACGGGCGGAGGCCGAGCGGCTGGCGCGGATACGCGAGCGGGAGGCACGCGAGCATCAGCATCCCCGCGCCCGGTGGACGCATCCCCGGTTCGAGCCGGCGCATCTACCGGAACCGCTGACCATCGAACCGATAACCATCTCGTTGTCGGATGGCGCCGAGGGTCACACGCTGTGGGCTCGATCCGAAGACCAGGAGTCTGTGCTCTTCTTTCCCGGCGCCGACGGCGAGCTGTTCCTGTTCCGCGCCAAGGAGACGCTGCACCGGTACCTGACCGAGACCAGCTCCCACGAGCTGGCCGCCGTTCCCGGTTGGGACGAGTTCATGAACTCGATCCTCAAGGCCGGAATCAGCGTCGACGACGATCGCACGTACGACTTCGGGCTGATTCTCTACAGCATCAGGCGCCCGGTGACCGACTGGGTTCCCCGGCTCTTCATCACCAACCGCGATCTCCTGGTGGACATCGCGGAGGCGTTCGGGATCGCCGAGGCGTTGGAGCTGTTGCACGTCGGCTCGGCGATCGACACGCTCGACGATCTGATGCGGGTCGCCGACCGACCACTCGCCGGATGGGGTGCACGGCGTCGGCTCGACGCCATGAATTCGGGGCCGGCGACCACCGCGTGGCGCAGGGTGATCCGGACCGTCGAGGAACGCGTACGGTGGCTGCGCTGAGCAGCCAGCCTCGTCACTCCTGCGGGTCGCTGTCACCAGCCTGGATGGATCGGGCGACCGGCAGGAGCGACCCGCCGAACTCCGAGATCGTCAACACGTTGACCGCCACGCCGGGCTCGACGAGCCAGAACGCCTGGGCGCCGTCGTGCAGGCCCGGGCCGTCACCGTGCGGGAACTCGCTCAGCTGCCACCCGGCGGGGTCGCGCTCGTGATACTCGCCGAGGAAGTCCCGTAGCGCGGTCAGGTCGACAAGCCGATCCCCCCGCAGCACGTGGACCCGCAGATCGACGCGATGGCCGTCGGGCGTCTGCCGCTCCCAGACCCGGCTGGCGAAGCGTACGTCGTCCCACTCGGTGGCGAAGTCCGACACCTCGTCGCCGACACCGGCGGGCAGTTGACCGATGTGGAAGCCGTCGAGCACCCCACCGTCGCGCGTCTCGCCGCTGCTCATTTCACCGCCTCGATCGGTTTCCGCCTCAGTTGCCCAGCGCGCGTACCTTGGCGATCGTCTCCTGGACGTGCTGCCGGGCGGGCTCGTGCCCCTGGGCCGCCTGGGCGAGCGCCTGCCGGTACGAGTCGATCATGTTGATCAACGGCCCGGCGGCCACGCCCTGCAGGGCCCCGGCGACGAGCTGCCGTGCCTCGGCCGCGTCCTGCGCCGCCGCCGCTGTCTTCGCCTTCGCCTCGTCCAGCTTCTGTGCCGCCGCCGCCAGCCTGGCGATCATCTCCGCCGCGCTCACACGCCCTCCCCACGATCGCACCACACCGGCGTCGCCGCTCGCTCACCAGCAGCGACCACACAGGAGCCTACGAGATCCACTCGCCCGCCGCGACCACCCGACCTCGCCCGAACCACACACAACCTCCTGCGCCGCCAGCCACCCGCACCGCACCGCCAGGAACGCCGTTGGCCGAGTCGGGACGGGCCGATCGGAGCCTCGACCGCGTCGGGTCAGCGCATGGCGCGGAAGAGCAGCAGATAACCGCAGTAGGCGAGGGGGACCGCGAGGAAGCAGAGCAGGAACCCCAGGACCGGATAGCGGGGAGGGGTGACGGCCCCGACAGCGGGCCGCCCCCAGCGGCCGAGCACCAGCCAGCCCCCGATCAGCGCGACCGCGGGCAGGCCGGCGCACATCCAGGCGACCAGGGTGCCGAAGCCGACCACGCCGACGCCTGAGGCGAGCGCCATCACCAGCATGAGCAGCACGGCGACGCCCGCGAAGCCGAGGTAGACGGCGACCGCCCGGGCCATCGGCGACCAGCTCGGCAGCAACGCCGGTTGTTGGGCGAGCAGTTCCGCCTGCTGTCCGTGCCGGTCGGCCTCGTCGGCCCAGCGCCGGGCCAGCTCCAGCTCCGTCGCCGGGTCGACCTCACCCGCGCGTGGGCTCGGCACCCCCGCCGCCGTCGCGCTCACCGCCACCGGCAGCGCCGGGTTCGTCTCCCCCACACCAACCGGGGAGTACGCCCCGACATCCGGCCGCCCCGGCGCGGCGGCTGCGCCGCCGGCCGACCCCGTCCACCCATCAGCCGGATACCCGGACGGACCCGCCGGCCGACCGGATGCCCCGGACACCGGCACCGCGCTCCCGGGCGGGCCGGGCGGGGCCGGTGGTCCGGGCAGGTCTGCCGGTCGGCCGGGTGGGCGGGACACCGGCGCCGCGCTCGACGGCGGGCCGGGCGGGGCCGGTGGTCCGGAGGTTGGCGCGCCGGTGGACACCTGGCCAGGTGCCATGCCCAGGGTGCGGCCGAGGTGGTCGAGGCGCTGGCCCTGGGCGCTCAGCCGCCGGTCGAGGTACTCCACAGCGGCACCGAGATCCCGCTGCCGTTCGGCCTCGGCGGCCGCGCCCTGCTCGCCGGCGCGGTGCTGCACGGCGAGGTGGCGGGCCAGCGCCGCGTACTCGTCGAAGGTGGACACGCCTCACTCCTGCCCGTCGGAGGGGTGACCGTCGCGGACGAACGGCACGATCAACCGGACCCGCTGGTCGTGCCGGTCCACCAGCAGCGCCCGATCCGCGCGGGGAGCGTACGCGAGGTCGTGCACGCCGAGGTGCAGGCCGAGATCCGAGCCGGGCACGTTCAACGCGACCAGGCAGGCGACGTCGTCGCGGTTCTGCGTGCCGCCGAGGTCGTCGGCGAGCCGGCGTAGGCCGCGCCACCAGCCGAGCAGGTGCACCCCGTGGCCGGGCCCCTGCCGCAGCAGCGCCCGCAGGTCGTCGTGGCCGGAGCGGAACGTGCTGGGGTCACTCTCGGCGAGCAGGCCGGCGGCGGCGTCCATCCCGAACACCACCAGGTAGGCGCGCTCCGGTCGGTCACCGCTTCCGCTGGCGGCGAGGGCGCGGATCCGGTCGCGCAGGGCGGCGGCGTCGAGCCGCTCGACCCGGTGCCCGGCGGCGGCCAGCGTGGCGGCCGTGTCGTCGGCAGCCGGGTCGGCGGCGGCGACCAGCGCAGCGAGCACGAACGCCGCCTCACCGGGGGCGTGCTGACGGGCCAGGCTCAGGGCGGCTGCCCGCAGCACCTCGGCCCCGGCGGACGAGGTGCCGACCACGGCCAGGTGCCGGCCGGGGGCGGTGTCCATGATGAACAGGGCGGTGGTGCCGTCCACGTCGACCGTCCGACCGACCAGCGCCAGCGGCCGGCGACCACCCGGACGCAGCCCGGTGAAGGTGGCGTCGTCCTCGACCCGGGCGGTGGCGTAGCCACGGAACACCGACGGCGGGCGGGCACCCGCCGGGCGGGCCTGCCACAGCTCGTGGCGCAGCCGGGTCAACTCGTCGGTAGCGGCGTGCGCGTCGGGGAAGCGGATCACGGTGTTCGCCCCGGGCGCACCAGCGGCGGTGTTGACCACGGCCGAGCCGACCGGCAGGGTCGCCGCGGCGTCGTTGAGGTGGTCGAGCACTCCCCCGCCGCCGGGCAGCGCCACCCGCAGGGCGAACTGCCCGAAGACCGCCTCGGCACGGCCGTAGAGCGCCTCGATCCCCGTCGTGCTCTGGCTGGCCAGCACCAGGTGTACGCCGTACGAGCGGCCCTTGCGGGCCAGTTCCTCCAGCAGGTCGACCGACTCGCGGGCCACCGGGTCGTTGCCGGCGAGCAGCACGTGGAACTCGTCGATCACGGCGACGATCCGGGGCACCGAGGTGTCGGCGGGCAGGTCGGCGAGCTTGGTGACGCCGTGCCGCTTGAGGGCGGTGGCCCGCCGGTGCAGTTCGCGGCGCAGCTCGCGCAGCACGGCCACGCCGTACTCCCGGTCGCTCTCGATGCCGACGGCGCGGGCGTGCGGCAGCCACGACGGGTCGCGTTCGGTGGGCACGAACTCGGTGAAGCTGACCCCCTCCTTGAAGTCCAGGAGGTAGAGCTGCAACTCGGTCGGCGAGTAGCGGGCGGCCAGGCCGTACAGGACGTCGAGGAGGAAAACCGTCTTGCCGGCGCCGGTACGCCCGCCGACCAGCCAGTGCGGGGTGGCGTCGTCGAAGCCCATGGTGACCGGGTCGCGTCCGGCCCGGCCGACCACGGTCCGCAGGCCCGCCCGGGCGGAGGCGGTCCACCGCTGCCCGGGCAGCAAATCGGCGAAGTCGACCGCCGCGCCGCGCCGGGCGGCCTCGCCCAGGTGGGTGGCGAGCGCGGCGACGGAGGCCGGCGGCGGGTCGCCGTCGAGGAGCACCGGCGCGGCCAGCCCGCTGCCGTCGGCGCTGAACGGCGTGCCGGGCGGATCACCGACCCGGGCGTACCCGTCGGTCAGTCGCAGCGCGGTGGTGGCGCCCAGCGGTGGGGCGGACTCGCCCGGCCCGGTCGGCGGCCAGCCGGCGAGCAGCACACAGACGGCGGCGGCCGGGCCGGCGTGGGTGAGCGCGGCCAGCCGGGCGGCCTCGCGGGGCGACGGGACGGACGCGGCGACCAGCAGCAGCAGGTCCTGGTCCGGGTGGTCGGCCTGCCGGGCGGCCCGGGCGTGCCGTTCGGCGGCGTCGAGCAGCGCGGTCACCTCCGCCTCGGTGGTGGCGGGCGGGTCGACGACTCCGGCGTCGAGCAGTGGTCGCAGTGGACCGAAGGTGGCGCCGAGGGCGGCGGTGTCCAGCGCGGCGACCCGCACGCCACCGGGTGCGGCGGTGGCCAGCAGTCGCAGCACCAGGGCCCGCAGCAGCCCGGCGACCGCCGGGTGGCGGGCGTCACCGTCGATCGCCAGGTGGTGCCCGGCGCCCAGGGGCAGCAGCACCGGGAACCCACCACCGGCGGTGACCGCCTCCCCGACGCGCACCGGAACGGGCCGGCGGGCCAGTGGGGTGCCCGGGGTCGGGGTGGCCAGCGCGGCACCGACCCTTGCCAGCCGGGCCAGCAGGTCGGTGTCGACCACCGGAGCGGCCGGTGTGGTGGCGTTCAGCGCGGTGCGGGCGGAGTCAAGATGCGCACGGGCCGCCCGGTGGGCGGCGACCGCCTGCTCGTACGCCGACGCGAGCCTGCCCACACCCTGCCCCTCACCGCCGAGCGCCGCCTGATCGCAGAAACCCTAACGGACGGCGGCGACAGCGGCACGTGTCCGATCCGGACGTGTCGGGCGCGACCCGGCCGGCGCGGCGCACGGCGGCCGACGGTCCGAACCGGACCGTCGGCCGCACCGCACGGTCAGCCGGTGACCGCGTTGAGCGCCGGCAGGTAGCCGTAGCGGTAGCCGTCGGCGTTCGGGTGGTACGCCTCGATGACCCCGGTGACGTCCCGGATCCACGGCTGGGCGCCGCAGACGCCGTGGCCGGCGAAGGTGGGTCGGGTGTCGGCAAAGGTGGCGCCGGCCGCGGCGGCCCGGCCGGCGGTCACGGTGGCGAGGACGTCGGCGGCCTCGTTGAGGATGGTGCGCTTGTAGGTGCTCATGGCCAGCAGTCCGCAGTAGCGGGTCTCGAACAGCCGGGGATAGCCGAGCACGATCAGTCGGGCGTTGGGGGCCCGTTCCCGGATGGCGGCGTAGGTGCTGTCCAGCCGGGCCGGCAGGGTGCCGGTGGCGAACGCCTTCGCGGCGTTCACCGCGTTGGTGCAGGTGGAGGTGCTGCCGAACCGGCAGTCGGTCATCACGTCGGCGAAGCCGGCGTCGTTGCCGCCGATGGTGATGGTGACCATGGTGGTGGTGGCGGACAGCGCGCCCAGTTGGTCGTCGAGCACGTCGGCGGTCTTCGCTCCGCCGCAGGCGGGGAAGCGGAAGCTGGCCACGTTGTTGGCGGCGGCCCACAGCGGGGCGTACGACTTCTGGCTGCGCAGGCAGGTGGACAGGTCGTACGGTCCGGCGCCGACGCCGGAGGAGTACGAGTCGCCGAGGGCGACGTAGTGGATCGGGGCGGCGGCCTGGGCGACGCCGGGGACGGCCAGCGCGCCGACGGCGGCGGTGAGGAGGGCGACCAGCGCGGTCAGGGCACGGGCCAACGGACGGTGGGGCATGACGGACCTCCACGGGGGTGGTGGTGGAGCCCGAGAACCGCGCGCGTGGCCAAGGGTTGTTACTGGTCGGTAATGCTATCGAAACATCTGGATAAAGTGAATAGCCGTTAAGGAGAGGCCGCGTCCGCGCGGTCGTTCCGCGTGGACGCGGCCTCGTCCAGGCCGTCGGGTGGCGGTCAGTGCGCCGCCAGGGGTCGGCTGGCCGGGTGGACCGGGGCCGGCAGGACGCCGACGCCGTCGAGGTAGGTGTGGATCGCCGCCGCGGCGGCCCGCCCCTCGGCGATCGCCCAGACGATGAGCGACGCTCCCCGGTGCATGTCACCGGCGACGAAGACGCCGTCGGCCTCGGTCTGCCAGTCCGAACGGGAGTCGACCGCGCCCCGCGCGTTACGGGCCACCCCGAGCTGCGCCAGCAACGGCTGTTCCTCGGTGCCCTCGAAGCCGATCGCCAGCAGCACCAGGTCGGCGGGGAGTTCCCGCTCGGTGCCCGGCACCACCGTGACGATCCGCCGGCCGTCGCGCTTCTCCACGCTCACCTCGGCGATCCGCACCGCCCGCACCGCACCGGTGCCGTCGTCGACGAACTCCTGCACCGCCACCGCGTAGACCCGCTCGCCGCCCTCCTCGTGGGCCGGGTACTCGCGCAGGATCCACGGCCACGTCGGCCACGGGTCGCGACCCTCGTCCCGGGCGCGCGGCGGCTGCGGGTACAGGTCGAGCTGGTGCACGCCGGCCGCGCCCTGCCGGTGCGCCACGCCCAGGCAGTCCGCCGCGGTGTCGCCACCACCGATGATGACCACGTGCTTGCCGGCCGCGTCGATCGGCGTACCGTCCGCCAGGGTGGCCAGCGCGGGCCGGCCCTCACCGGCCGCCGCGACCACCCGGTTGGCCGCCACCAGGTGCGCCATCGCCTGGTGTACGCCGCGCAGCTGCCGGCCCGGTGTGTCGGTGTCCCGGCCCTGCAACGCGCCGCAGGCCAGCAGCACCGCGTCGTGCTGGGCACGCAGCTGCTCGGCGGTGACGTCGACGCCGACGTTCACCCCGGCCCGGAACTCGACCCCCTCGGCGCGTAGCTGCGCCAGTCGGGCGTCGATGTGCCGCTTCTCCAGCTTGAAGTCGGGGATGCCGTACCGCAGCAGGCCACCGATGGCGTCGTCGCGCTCGTACACGGTGACGGCGTGACCCGCGCGGGCCAGTTGCTGGGCGGCGGCGAGCCCGGCCGGCCCGGAGCCGACCACGGCGACCGACCGGCCGGAGGGTGCCGGCGCCGGACGCGGAGGCAGTCCCCGGGCCGCAGCGGCGTCGGCGATCTCCACCTCGACCTGCTTGATGGTGACCGGCTCGCCACCGGCGATGCCGAGCACACACGCGGCCTCGCAGGGCGCCGGGCAGAGTCGACCGGTGAACTCGGGAAAGTTGTTCGTGGCGTGCAGCGACTCCACGGCGGCGTCCCAGTTACCGGTGCGGACCAGGTCGTTCCAGTCCGGGATGCGGTTGCCCAACGGGCAGCCGTCGTGACAGAACGGGATGCCGCAGTCCATGCAGCGGGTGGCCTGCTCGCGGATCAGTCCCTCACCGGCCGGCGGGTAGACCTCCCGCCAGTCGCTGATGCGCACCGGCACCGGCCGGCGGGCCGGCAACCGCCGGCCGTAGCGCAGGAAACCGTTCGGGTCAGGCACGAGCCACCTCCTGGGCGACCGCCCGCGGGGCGGGGGCTACCGGCGCGGAGGAGGCGGCGGCCGGCGGCGCCGGTGCCGCCAGTGCGCTCATCACCGCGTCGTCGACGTCCTGGCCGGCGGCTTCGGCGGCCCGCATGATCTCCATCACCCGGCGGTAGTCCCGGGGAACCACGGCGGTGAACTCCTCCACCGCCTCCGGCCAACGCTTGAGCAGCTGTTCGGCGATCGCCGAGTCGGTCTCGGCGAAGTGCCGCTGCACCAGCTCGTGCAGGTGGGTCCGTTCCGCCTCACTCGGCGCGGACAGGTCGACCAGCTCGGTGTTGACCCGGCGGCGGTCGAGGTTCCAGACGAACGCCGTACCGCCGGACATGCCGGCGGCGAAGTTACGGCCGGTCGGGCCGAGCACCACCACGGTGCCACCGGTCATGTACTCGCAGCCGTGGTCGCCGACACCCTCGACGACGGTCACCGCGCCCGAGTTGCGGACCGCGAACCGCTCCCCCACCCGGCCCCGCAGGAACACCTCACCGGCGGTGGCGCCGTACAGGATGGTGTTGCCGGCGATGATCTGGTCCTCGGCCCGGTCGCCCGCCTCGGCGTCGGCGGCCACGAACGGTGCCGCCGCGTCCGGCCGGACGACCAGCCGGCCCCCGGAGAGTCCCTTGCCGACGTAGTCGTTGGCGTCGCCGTGCAGGCGCAGGGTCACCCCGCGCGGCAGGAACGCGCCGAAGGACTGCCCGGCGGTGCCGCGCAGGGTGAACTCGATGGTGTCGGCGGGCAGGCCGGCACCACCGTGGCGGCGGGTGACCTCACCGCCGAGCATCGCGCCGACGCTGCGGTGCTCGTTGCGGATCGCCACCTCGGCCCGCACCAACGGCACCGACTCGTCGGGACCGACGGCGCGCAGCGCCGGCTCGGCGAGGGCGATCAGCTCGTTGTCCAGCGCCAGCTCGAGGCCGTGGTCCTGGGCGCGTACGCCGCGTCGGGCCGCGCCCTCGGGCAGCTCCGGCAGGTGCAGCACCCGACCGAGGTCGAGCCCACCGGCCTTCCAGTGCTCCACCGCCGGCACCACGTCGAGCAGCTCGGTACGCCCGATCGCCTCGTCGATGCTGCGCAGCCCCAGCTCGGCCAGGTAGCCGCGGATCTCCTCGGCGAGGAACAGGAAGAAGTTCTCCACGAACTCGGGCTTGCCGGTGTAGCGCTCGCGCAACACCGGGTTCTGGGTGGCGATGCCGACCGGGCAGGTGTCCAGGTGGCAGACGCGCATCATGATGCAGCCGGAGACGATCAGCGGGGCGGTGGCGAAGCCGAATTCCTCGGCGCCGAGCAGCGCCGCGACGATCACGTCCCGGCCGGTCTTGAGCTGCCCGTCGACCTGCACGGTGACCCGGTCCCGCAGCTTGTTCAGCAGCAACGTCTGCTGCGCCTCGGCCAGGCCCAGCTCCCAGGGGGTGCCGGCGTGCTTGAGCGAGTTCAGCGGAGACGCGCCGGTGCCGCCGTCGTGGCCGGAGATCAGGATGACGTCGGCCTTGAGCTTGGCCACCCCGGCGGCGACGGTGCCGACACCGACCTCGCTGACCAGCTTGACGTGTACCCGGGCGGCCGGGTTGACGCACTTGAGGTCGTGCACCAGCTGGGCGAGGTCCTCGATGGAGTAGATGTCGTGGTGCGGCGGCGGCGAGATCAGGCCGACGCCGGGGGTGGCGTGCCGGGTACGGGCGATCCACGGCCAGACCTTGTTGCCGGGCAGCTGTCCACCCTCGCCGGGCTTGGCCCCCTGCGCCATCTTGATCTGGAGGTCGTCGGCGTTGACCAGATATTCGCTGGTGACACCGAACCGGCCGCTGGCGATCTGCTTCACGGCGGAGCGGCGGGCCGGGTCGTGCAGTCGCTCGACGTCCTCCCCGCCCTCGCCGGTGTTGGACTTGCCGCCGAGCCGGTTCATCGCGACGGCGAGGGTCTCGTGCGACTCGGCCGAGATCGACCCGTACGACATGGCGCCGGTGGCGAACCGCTTGACGATCTCGCTGGCCGGCTCCACCTCCTCGATCGGCACCGGCGGCAGCACCCCGTCGCGCAGCCGGAACAGCCCACGCAACGAACCCGCCCGCGCGGCCAGCTCGTCGACCTTGGCGGTGTACTGGCGGAAGACGTCGTACTGCCGGCTGCGGGTGGCGTGCTGGAGCAGGAAGACCGTCTCCGGGTTGAACAGGTGCAGTTCACCCTCGCGGCGCCACTGGTACTCGCCGCCCACCGGCAGCAGGTCGACCGACTCGGCGCCGGGCGCCGGCCAGGCCAGCGCGTGCCGGGCGGCCACCTCGGTGTGGATGCCGTCGAGGCCGACGCCGCTGATCGTGCTCGGCGTACCCCGGAAATACCGCTCGACCAGTCGGGTGTCCAACCCGACCGCCTCGAAGACCTGCGCCCCGCAGTACGACGACACGGTCGAGATGCCCATCTTGGACATGATCTTCAGGACGCCCTTGCCGAGCGCCTTGACGTAGTTGCGGATCGCGGCCCGCGGCTCGACCCCGGCCAGCGCGCCCGTGGAGATCATGTCCTCCACCGACTCGAAGGCCAGGTACGGGTTGACCGCCGCCGCCCCGTAGCCGATCAGCACCGCCGCGTGGTGCACCTCGCGGCAGTCGCCCGACTCGACGATCAGCGCGACCTGGGTCCGGGTCTGCTCCCGCACCAGGTGCTGGTGCACCGCCGCGGTGAGCAGCAGCGACGGGATCGGGGCCAGGTCGGCGTTGGAGTCCCGGTCGGAGAGCACCAGGATCCGTACGCCGTCCTCGATCGCCTCGGAGACGTGCCGGCAGATCTCGGTCAGCCGGGCTCGGATCCCGGCGCCACCGTCGCGGATGCGGTAGAGCCCGGAGACCCGTACCGCCTTGAAGCCGGGCAGGTCACCGTCCTCGTCGATGCAGAGGATCTTCGCCAGCTCGTCGTTGTCGATCACCGGGTAGGGCAGCACGATCTGCCGGCAGCTCGCCGGGCCGGGATCGAGCAGGTTGCCCTCCGGGCCGATGGTGGTGGCCAGGCTGGTCACCAGTTCCTCCCGGATGGCGTCCAGCGGAGGGTTGGTCACCTGGGCGAACAACTGGTGGAAGTAGTCGTAGAGCAGCCGTGGCCGGGTGGACAGCGGGGAGATCGGGGTGTCGGTGCCCATCGAGCCGATCGGTTCCGCGCCGGTCCGCGCCATCGGCGCGAGCAGGATCTTCAGCTCCTCCTCGGTGTAGCCGAAGGTCTGCTGGCGGCGGCGGACCGAGTCGTGGGTGTAGACGACGTGCTCCCGCGCCGGCAGGTCGTCCAGCTCGATCAGCCCGGCGTGCAGCCAGTCGGCGTACGGCTCGGCGGCGGCCAGCTCGGTCTTGATCTCGTCGTCGTGCACGATCCGGCCGGCGACGGTGTCGACCAGGAACATCCTGCCCGGCTGGAGCCGACCCTTGGCCACCACGGTGGCCGGGTCGAGGTCGAGGACGCCCGCCTCGCTGCCCAGCACCACCAGGCCGTCGGACGTCTGCCACCAGCGGCCCGGACGCAGACCGTTGCGGTCGAGCACCGCGCCGACGATCTCGCCGTCGGTGAAGGCGACCGAGGCCGGCCCGTCCCACGGCTCCATCAGGCTGGCGTGGAACCGGTAGAAGGCGCGCTTGTCGGCGCGCATGTCCGGATCGTTCTCCCACGCCTCCGGGATCATCATCAGCACCGCGTGCGGCAGGCTGCGCCCGGCCAGGTGCAGCAGTTCGAGAACCTCGTCGAAGTTTGCCGAGTCGGAGGCGGCCGGGGTGCAGACCGGGAAGACCCGCCGGATGTTGCCCGGCAGGTCGGGCGTACGCAGCAACGCCTCGCGGGCCTGCATCCAGTTCCGGTTGCCCCGGATGGTGTTGATCTCACCGTTGTGCGCGATGAAACGGTACGGGTGCGCCAGCGGCCAGGACGGGAAGGTGTTCGTGGAGAACCGGGAGTGCACCAGGGCGATGGCGCTGGCCACCCGCTCGTCGGTGAGGTCCGGATAGAACGCGGGCAGCTGGTCCGGGGTGAGCATCCCCTTGTAGACCATCGTCCGGCCGGACAGCGACGGGAAGTACGCCGGCACCCCCCGCTCGGCCGACTCGCGTTCGGCCTGCTTGCGGACGCAGAAGGCGACCCGCTCCAGCTCGAGGCCGCGCAACGCCGCACCAGCCGGACCGGCGGGGGTGTCGGTGAGCCGCTTCGCGGCGAGGAAGACCTGTCGGACGCGGGGCATCGCCGCCAGCGCCGTCTCACCGAGGTCGCTCGGGTCGACCGGCACGTCCCGCCAGCCGAGCACCTCCGCGCCCTCGACCAGGGCGTACTTCTCGACCACCTGCCGGGCACGGGCCTCGGCGGCGTCGTCGTCGGTCAGGAAGACCAGACCGGTGGCGTACTCGCCGGCCGGGGGCAGCGGAAACTCGACCACCGCACGCAGGAACGCGTCCGGCACCTGGATCATGATGCCGGCACCGTCACCGGTGTTCGGTTCGGCGCCCCGGGCGCCACGGTGGTCCAGCCGGCACAGCGCGCCGAGGCCGTTGGCGACCACCGTGTGCGAGCGTCGGCCGTGCAGATCCGCCACGAACGCCACGCCGCACGCGTCATGCTCGTACGCGGGGTCGTGCAGGCCGGCAGGGGACGCTACCTGGCCCTCTCGCGGCGCCGGCTGGGGGCGGTGTGGGTACGCAAGGGCCACCGGGCCTCCTGTCGTCGCTCAGGCTGGATCATGGTCGGGACGACGTCGGCCCTGTATCGGACTATTGAGTCTACGTTAGGGCCCGGCACGCAAGGCCAGTGCAGATTGATCACACCGTCCAGACTCTGGGACATGTAGTCTCGCGCCGTGGATTCCGAGCGTACCGACCTCCTCGACCGGTTGGAACGGTTCTACGACGCGGTGCCCCGGGACGCGGCCCGTGTGGAAGATCACGGCAGTCTGGTGCTGTTCGTCCGGGAAGGCCCGGGATGGCCGTTCTACGCCCGGCCGCGGCCGGACGGCACCGGGTCGCCGACCCTCGCCGACGTGGCCGCGGTGCGGGCACGCCAGCGCGAACTCGGCCTGCCCGAGGCCCTGGAGTGGGTGCACGACCTCAACCCGGAGTTGCTCGCGGTGGCCCGCTCGGCCGGCCTGGGCGTCCTCGAAGCGCCGCTGATGGTGCTCGACCCGGCAACCCTGCCGGATCCGGCGGGGCTGGGCGAGCCGGTGCGGTTGCTCGACCCGGCGGATGCGGACTTCGAGTCGGCGGTGGCCGCCCGACGGGCCGTGGCGGCCGTCGGGTTCGCCGCTCCCGGCACCGCCAGGGGCGAGGCCGGCCCGGCCGAGCGCGACGCCGCCATGATCGGGTTGGACGCGGCGGCGGTCGGCGAGGAACGCTCCCGCGTCGCCGACGGCAGCCGGCTGTCCGCGTTGGCCGGCACCGCGACGGAGGGCCCGCTGGCCAGCGGGATGGCCATGCGGGTCGGCGACGTCGCCGAGATCGCCGGCGTGGCCACCCTGCCCAGCGCCCGCCGGCGAGGGCTCGGCTCGGCGGTCACCGCCACCCTGGCCCGCGCCCTGCTGGACTCCGGCACCGACCTGGTGTTCCTCTCCGCCGGCAGCGAGGAGATCGCCCGCGTCTACGTGCGGGTCGGCTTCCGCCGCATCGGCACCGCCTGCATCGCCTCCCCCACCCCCCTGCTCCCCTAACACCCCCCACCTGACCTCACCCCCGTCCAACCGGTTGATCAAGAAGTTCTGGTCGGGATCCGCGCTCCCGGTGACGAAAACTTCTTGATCAACACGGGTAGGTGGGGGTGGGTGAGGTCAGGTGGGTGGGGGGCGCCATTGGGCGGCGATGGTGGCGGCGGTGCCGAGTAGGCGGGGAGTGATGGTGCCCAGGGCGGCGTCGCGGGCGCGTAGGGCCAGCCGGCCCCGGGTGCGCAGCACGGCGGACATCCGGCGGGTCTGCCGGACCACGGCCGCCGCGCGGGGCCGCCGGGCCCGGTCGTACGCCATCACCGCGTCGGGCAGGGTCGACTCGCGTAGCAGCGCGGCGAGCGTCGCGGCGTCCTCGAAGGCCAGGCAGGCACCCTGCCCGAGGTGCGGCGGCATGGCGTGCGCGGCATCGCCGAGCAGCACCACCCCGCCCGGGCCGGCCGGGAAGCCGAACGCCCGGGGCAGCGGACGCAGCTCCCGGATCTCCCGCTGCACCAGGTCGGCCGGGTCGGTCGCGGCCAGCAGTTCGTCGACCGGCGCGGGCCAACCGGCGTACCAGCGGCGCAGCAGCGCCAACTGCGTCTCGGGCGGTTCGGGTCGGGCGGCACCCGCCGCGGTGGCCATCCAGTAGATGCCGCCACGGCTGGAGGCACCGGAGGAGCCGCGCTCGCCCAGCGAGGCGGAGACGAAACGGTAACCGGCACCGAGGATCTCACCGCCCACCGCGTCGGCCAGGCTCGGCGCGCGGTACCAGGGGATCACCGCCCGCCAGGCGGCGCAGCCGGAGCTGACCACCCCCGAGCCGGGGGCGAGCTGGCGACGGATCACGCTGTCCGTGCCGTCGGCGGCGATGACCAGGTCCGCTTCGTACGTGTGCCGGCCGTCGCCGACGGCGGGCCGCTCACCGGCGGCGGCGCGCACCGTCCGCACCGCCACCCCGGTACGCAGCTCGACCCGCTCGCCGAGGCCCGCGATCAGCGCGTCGTGCAGGTCCTCCCGGTGCACCACCACCGGCAGGCGTTCGGCCGGCGTCGGTCGTGGTTGCACCAGCCAGTGCCCGTCCGGGCGGCGTACCCCGCCGTCGGACAGGACGGTGGCGATGGCGTCCAGGCCGGCACCGAGCCCGAGGGTGCGCAGCGCCCGGACCCCGTTGGGCCAGAGCACCACGGCGGCCGGCTCCGGGCGGATCCGGTCAGCCCGCTCCAGGAGCGTGACCTGCCAGCCCGAGCGGGCGAGCGCACCGGAGACCGCCAGGCCCCCCAGCCCGCCGCCGACCACCACCGCGGTCCGCATGGCGTCCCCCTGACCTCAGCTGTCGCGCTCGGCGGGCCGCGCGGCGGATTCCGCCGCCGCGCCCTCGGCCGGTGCGCCCGACGCCGACGCGGCGTGCGCGTCGTCGGCCGACCCGTCACGCCCACCGGCCGACCCGTCGCCCGCACCAGCCGGCTCGGCGGACCCGCCAGCCGACCCTTCGGGCTGCTCAGCCAACGGCCGGGGTGCCGTGGTCGCCTCGTCGTCCAACCGGCCCGGATCGGGCTGAGCGCCCGCGTCGGGTGGCGCCTCGCCGGTCCGGCGCCAGTGCGTGAACTGCTCCTCGTCGACCACGCGGTAACCCTCGGGTGCGGCCGGCTCGGTGGTGGCACCCTTGGCCGACAGGTCCACCTGCGAGACGTCGGAGGTGGCCGGCCCGGTGGTGGCGACACTCGGCAGACCCACCGGGATCAGGTACTCCCGTGGCCCGCGCACCCGCAGGAAGTAGACGAGGGCGCCGAGGAAGACCAGCGCCGCGGTCCAGACGTTGATCCGTACGCCGAGGATCGTGTTGGCCTCGTCGGTACGCATCATCTCGATCCAGAACCGGCCGGCGGTGTAGCCCATCACGTAGAGGGCGAAGGCGCGACCACGGCCGAGCCGCAGCTTACGGTCGACGAGATACACCATCGCGGCGACGCCGACGTTCCACAGCAGCTCGTAGGCGAAGGTCGGGTGGTAGAGCCCCTCCTCCAGGATCGGCTGGCCGGCCTCGTCGCGCAGTGCCTGCCCGCCGTCCATCCGGTGGATCTCCAGCCCCCAGGGCAGGTCGGTCCGCCCGCCGTAGAGCTCGTTGTTGAACCAGTTGCCCAGCCGGCCGATCGCCTGGGCCAGCGGCAACCCCGGTGCCAGCGCGTCGGCGACCGCGGTCAGCGGGATGCCCAGTTGCCGGGCGGCGATCCAGGCGCCGACCGCGCCACCGGCGACCGCACCCCAGATGCCCAGGCCGCCCTCGTGGATGTAGAGCACCCTGATCGGGTCCCCGCCGGTGCCGAAGTACTGCGCGGGTGAGGTGATCACGTGGTAGATCCGGGCGCCGATGATGCCCGCCGGCACCGCCCAGACGGCGATGTCGAGCACCGCGCCCGGGGCCGCGCCGCGCTGGCGCAGCCGCCGCTCGGTGACCCAGCAGGCCACCACGATGCCGGCGATGATGCACAGCGCGTACGCCCGGATGGGAATCGGGCCGAGCTGCCACACGGCGTTGCTCGGACTCGGGATGGCGGCCAGTAACGTCGGCGAGGCGAGACTCACGGGTGCACACGCTACCGCTGCGCACCCCTGTGCCGTCACCCCGGTCTCCCGCGCCCCCACCCACCCCCACCCTCGCGATCTTGCACTTCCTGTCGCCGCAAAGATGACATTCAGTACATAACAGCGACAGAGAGTGCGAGATCGACGACGAGGGGTGGCGGCGAGGGCTCAGCGGATGGGGTGGTGGACGCCTTCGGACAGTTCGGCGCTCAGGGTGCGCAGGGCGGTCAGCGCGGCCGCCTCGTCGGGGGCGTCGAGCAGGCAGCGGATGAGCGCGCTGCCGACGATCACCGCGTCGGCGTACCCGGCGACGGTGGCGGCCTGCGCTCCGGTGCCCACGCCCAGGCCGACGCCGACCGGCAGGTCGGTGACCTCCCGCACCCGGGACACCAGCACCGGCGCCGCCTGCGAGGTCTGCGACCGGGCACCGGTGACGCCCATGATCGCGGTGGCGTAGACGAAGCCCCGACAGTGCGCCGCGGTCATCGCCAGCCGCTCGTCGGTCGACGACGGCGCGACCAGGAACGTACGGTCCAGCCCGTGCGCGTCCGAGGCGGCCAGCCACTCGCCGGCCTCCTCCGGAATCAGGTCTGGCGTGATCAGCCCGGTGCCGCCGGCCGCGGCGAGGTCCCGGGCGAACGCGTCCACCCCGTACCGTTCGATCGGGTTCCAGTACGTCATGGTCACCACCGGGGCGCCGGTGGCGGCCACCGCCTCGACGATGCGCAGGGTGTCCCGGGTGCGTACCCCGCCGGCCAGGGCGATGTCGCTGGCGCGCTGGATCACCGGGCCGTCCATCACCGGGTCGGAGTACGGGATCTCCACCTCGATCACGTCGACGCCCGCGGCGACCATCGCCTTCATCGCGGCGATGCTGCCCTCGACGGTAGGAAATCCGGCCGGCATGCAGCCGACCAGCAGGGCCCGGCCGTCCGCCCGGGCCTTGTCGAACGCCACCCCGATCCGGCTGGTCCGCTCGCTCATGGCCTCACTCCTTGTCGAGGATGCCGAAGTACTCACCGGCGGTGTGCACGTCCTTGTCGCCCCGGCCGGAGAGGTTGACCACGATGGTGGGCTGCCGACCCAGCTCAGCGGCGAGCTTCGGCGCGATGGCCAGGGTGCCGGCCAGGGCGTGCGCGCTCTCGATCGCGGGGATGATCCCCTCGGTCCGGCAGAGCAGCTCGAAGGCGGCCATCGCCTCATCGTCGGTGACCGGCTGGTAGGTGGCCCGGCCGGTGTCGTGCAGCCAGGCGTGTTCCGGGCCCACGCCCGGGTAGTCCAGACCGGCGGAGATCGAGTGCGACTCCTGCGTCTGCCCGTCGGCGTCCTGGAGCACGAAGGTCCGGGTGCCGTGCAGCACGCCGGTCGAACCACCGGTGATGCTTGCCGCGTGCCGGCCGGTGTCCACCCCGGCGCCGCCGGCCTCGAAGCCGTAGAGCCGCACCTGCGGGTCGTCGGTGAAGGCGTGGAAGATGCCGAGCGCGTTGGAGCCACCACCGACACAGGCGGTCACCGCGTCGGGTAGCGCACCGGTCAGGTCCAGGCACTGCGCCCGGGCCTCCTCGCCGATGCCCCGGACGAAGTCGCGGACCAGCGCCGGGAAGGGGTGCGGCCCGGCGGCGGTACCGATCAGGTAGTGGGTCTCGTCGACGTTGGCGACCCAGTCCCGCATCGCCTCGTTCATCGCGTCCTTGAGGGTGCGCGAGCCAGTCGTCACCGGTACGACGGTGGCGCCGAGCATCCGCATCCGGGCCACGTTCAGCGCCTGCCGCTCGGTGTCGACCTGACCCATGTAGACCACGCATTCCAGGTCGAACAGGGCCGCGGCGGTGGCGGTGGCGACGCCGTGCTGGCCGGCACCGGTCTCGGCGATCACCCGCCGCTTGCCCATCCGCCGGGTCAACAGCGCCTGACCGAGCACGTTGCGCACCTTGTGCGCGCCGGTGTGGTTGAGGTCCTCCCGCTTGAGCAGCACCCGGGCGCCGGCCCGGGCGGAGAACCGGCGGGCCTCGTAGAGCAGCGAGGGCGTTCCGGCGTAGTCGCGCAACAATTCGGCGAACTCGGTCCGGAACGACTCGTCGGCCATCGCCGCCCGGTGCGCCGACGCCAGCTCGTTGAGTGCGGCGACAAGTGCCTCCGGCACGAACCGGCCGCCGAACGTGCCGAAATGGCCGGCGGCATCGGGGAACTGCGCCGGCACCTCGATGTCCGTGGCGTCAGCACTCATCGCGCGTCCTCTCGCTCGCAAAGGGTCGCCGGACGCGGCTCAGCGCGCCGGGCGGGGGGTCGCCGGGTGGTTGCCGGCGTTGACCAGTTCGGCCACCGCCTCCCGGGGACTCTTCTGGGTGACCAGCCCCTCACCGACGAGCACCGCGTCGGCGCCGGCCGAGGCGTACCGGATCAGGTCGTGCGGGCCGCGTACGCCCGACTCCGCGATCTTGACGACGTGGCTCGGCAGGCCGGGCGCGATCCGCTCGAACACCGACCGGTCGACCTGAAGGGTACGCAGGTCACGGGCGTTGACCCCGATGACCTGGGCGCCGGCCTCCATGGCCCGGTCGGCCTCCTCCTCGTCGTGCACCTCGACCAGTGCGGTCATGCCCAGCGACTCGATCCGCTCCAGCAGGCCGACCAGCACGTTCTGCTCGAGCGCGGCGACGATGAGCAGCACCAGGTCGGCGCCGTGTGCGCGGGCCTCGTGCACCTGGTAGCTGGAGACCACGAAGTCCTTGCGCAGCACCGGGATGTTCACCGCGGCCCGCACGGCGGCCAGGTCGTCGAGTGACCCACCGAACCAGCGCCCCTCGGTGAGCACACTGATCGCCCGGGCACCACCGGCCGCGTACTCGCCGGCCAGGTCCGCCGGGTCGGCGATCTCAGCCAGCTTGCCCTTGGACGGCGAGGCGCGCTTCACCTCGGCGATGACGGCGACGCCGGGCCTGCGCAGCGCCGCGTACGCGTCAAGCGGCGGTGGCGCGGCGGCGGCCAGTTCACGGATCCGCTCCAGCGGAACCTGTTCCTGCCGCCGGGCCACGTCCTCCCGGACGCCGGCCAGGATCTCGTCGAGCACGCTGACGGGCGCCGCCGGGCCGGCCTCGTTCCCCTCCGCGTGCGCATGTTCAGCAGTCACCAACGGACTCCCCTCTCCGGGTGTCATGGGCCGATGCTAGGGGGCCCCACCTGGACCCGACCGCCGGGGGTATGGCGCTCCTCACGAATCGGGCTGCGGCATAATGGCCGACTTGCGCGCACGGATCGTCACCATGAGTAACGACATCATCGACGTTCGCCCATATAGGGGCCTTCCGGCGCCCGATCGGCGGCCAAGGATCCGGTCACGTCGATGCTGTGACCAAGCTCAAGGACCAAGGTCCCTGTGCCGGTCACGCCCCCTACCGCAGAGTTGACGGTGCGGTCATCACCACGAAACCCGGGCCGAGCAGCATCAGGCTCGGGCACACTCAATGACGCGCCCGCCCCACCGCCACGACGATCTCTCCCCGGGGTGATCATGAGTACCTCCGCGCCGCACCAGACCATCGGACTCACCACCATCTCGCGCACCGTCGCGTCGCTCGCCGTCGGTGTCGTCCACACGTTGGAGCGGGCAATGGTCGGGCCGGACCGGATGCGGACCGCGTCCGGCAACGCCTGGGAGGCCATCTGTGCCGACCGGGCCCGAGCCGACCAGCGGGCCGAACTGGACCGCCTCGTCGCGGAACTCACCGCGGCCCGCGCCCGCGCCCGCTCCCGCCAGCCGGTCGGCTGACCGCACCCGCACCTCTCGAGGCGCACAGTGCCACCCCGGCCGCCCAGCGACCCTCCGGCCGGTCAGCGGACCGTCGGATCCTCGCCGCGATCCAGGGCCTCCCACGCCTCGACGGTGCCCGCGCCACCGATCGGGCCGCTGGTGCCGGTCGGCCGAGGGGTCCGACGCTCGTAGCGGGCCCCCATCGCCGGCCAGCGGTGCCCACGCAGCATGGTCAACGAACCACCGACAGCGGCGAGGAGACCGCCGAGCAGGGTGAGCGCCGGCCACTGCCAGGTGACCGGATCACCCAGGTCACCGACGAGCCCGTAACCTCCGCCGGCCGCGACGGCCAGACCGAGCAGGGTCAGCAGCCCGCCGAGCACCCGACGCGGCCGGCCCCGGGTGGCCAGCACCGCACCGCCACCGGCCAGCCCGACGAGGGCCAGCGCCGGCAGCCACGGCAGCAACTGCCCGCCGGTGCGCCCCTCCTCCACCAGCAGCATCGGCTCCGAGCGGCCGACCACGTCGACCACCCAGGTGCGGGTCGCCGCCCACAGCGCCAACCCCGCGCCGGCCAGGCAGAGCAGCACGGCGTACGCCAGTTCGCGCCGGCCGGGCCGCGCGCCGCCGGTCCCGGTCTCCTCCGTCGCGCTCACCGGGCTAGTCTTCCGCTCGCGACTGCGGGACTCCGCTGCGCTACGTTCCTCCCGCTCACCGAGCAGACCTTCCGTTCGCGACTGCGGGACTCCGCTGCGCTACGTTCCTCGCGCTCACCGGGCCAGCCTTCCGTTCGCGACTGCGGGACTCCGCTGCGCTACATTCCTCGCGCTCACCGGGCCGGCCGGAGGGTTTCCGCGGCGGCGATGGCCGCCAGCACCGCGGCGGCCTTGTTCCGGGTCTCCTGGTCCTCGGCGGCCGGGTCGGAGTCGGCCACCACACCGGCACCGGCCTGCACGTACGCCCGGCCCGCCCGGATCAGCGCGGTCCGGATCGCGATGGCCATGTCGAGATCGCCGGCGAACCCGAAGTAGCCGACCGTGCCGCCGTAGAGGCCCCGGCGGACCGGTTCCAACTCCTCGATGATCTCCATGGCGCGCACCTTTGGGGCGCCGGAGAGCGTGCCCGCCGGAAAGGTCGCGGCGAGCGCGTCGAAGGCGGTGCGGTCCGCCCGCAGCGTGCCGACCACCGTGGAGACGATGTGCATCACGTGGCTGTACCGCTCGATGGTGGCGAACTCCGGCACCTCGACGGTGCCGGGACGGCACACCCGGCCCAGATCGTTGCGTCCCAGGTCGACGAGCATCACGTGCTCGGCACGCTCCTTGGGATCGGCGAGCAGCTCGGCGGCGAGCCGGGCGTCGGCCTCCGGGGTCGCGCCGCGCGGACGGGTGCCGGCGATCGGATGCAGCAGCGCCCGCCGCTCGCCGTCCACCTCACCGGTCACCTTCAGGTGCGCCTCCGGTGACGACCCGACGATGTCGAAGTCGTCGAAGCGCAGCAGGTACATGTAAGGGCTGGGATTCGTGGTGCGCAGCACCCGGTAGACGTCCAGCGGGTCGGCGTCGGTCTCCCGCTCGAACCGCTGCGCGAGCACGATCTGGAAGCACTCACCGGCCCGGATCGCCTCCTTCGCCGCCTCCACCGCCTTCGGGTACCCGCCGTCCGGGGTACGGCTGCGCACCTCGCCGGCCGGCGGTCGGGCGACCGTGGCGACCATCGGCGGGATGGGCCGCGACAGCGCGGTGGTCATCGCGTCCAGCCGGCCCACCGCGTGATGGTAGGCGGCGGTGACCCGCTCGTCGCGGCCCGGCTCGTCGAGCGGCGGCAGGATCGCGTTGGCGACCAGGATCGCCGAACCGTCGAAGTGGTCGAGCACCACCAGGTCGGTGGCGAGCATCATGCCCAGCTCGGGCAGGCGCAGGTCGTCCTCGGTGAGCGCGGGCAACCGCTCGAAGCGGCGGATCAGGTCGTAGCCGAGATAGCCGACCATCCCGCCGGTCAACGGCGGCGTCCCGTCACCCGGCGCGCCGGGGGGGCCGGCGAGCGCCGCCACCGTCGCACGCAGCACCTCGACCGGATCCCCGGTGGTCGGCAACCCGACCGGCGGCACGCCGAGCCAGGCCGCGGCACCGTCCCGCTCGACAAGAGTGGCGCTGCTGCGCACCCCGACGAAGGAGTACCGGGCCCAGGCCAGGCCGGACGAGCCGACGCCCTGCTCGGCGGACTCCAGCAGGAACGTACCCGGGCCACCGGCGAGCTTGCGGTAGACGCCGACCGGGGTCTCCGCGTCGGCGAGCAGTCGGCGGGTGACCGGCACCACCCGCCACCGGGCGGCCAGCTCGGTGAAGGTGGCCGCGTCCGGGCTCACCCGACCATCGCTCCGCTCGCTCATGCCGGCACTCCGCTTCGCTCCGTGCCGCCATGAGGCACCACCGCGCTGAGCCTGACGATTCGCTCGCTCCGCTCGCTCATGCCGGCACTCCGCTTCGCTCCGTGCCGCCATGAGGCACCACCGCGCTGAGCCTGACGATTCGCTCGCTCCGCTCGCTCATGGTGCCACCTCGCCGGTGACCGGGAGTTCGTCGGAGAAGCAGGTGCGCTGCCCGGTGTGGCAGGCGGCACCGACCTGGTCGACGCTCACCAGCACCGCGTCGCCGTCGCAGTCGAGTGCCACCGAGCGGACGTACTGGTGGTGGCCGGAGGTGGCGCCCTTGACCCAGTACTCACGCCGGCTGCGCGACCAGTAGGTGGCCCGCCCCGTGGTCAGCGTGCGGTGCAGCGCCTCGTCGTCCATCCAGGCCATCATCAGCACCTCACCGCTGTCGTGCTGGCGGACCACGGCGGCCACCAGACCGTCGGGAGTACGCCGCAGGCGGCCGGCGATCGCCGGGTCGAGCCGAGACGGTCGCCGCGAACCGCCCGGCGACTTCGGCAGGTCAGGGTGGGCGCCGGTCACCGGCGCGTCAGGAACGGGCACAGTGACCCATTGTCCCGCACGCGGCGCGGGTACCCCAGCCGGCTCCCGGCTGGCGGACGGCGTGCGACCGCCGGGCCGGCCCAACTGGGCCACGTAACGGTCCAGCCGCCCGTCCAGCAGGGCGTCGGCAAGGTCCGGACCGGCCGCACCGGCCACCTCGGCGGCGTACGGGCGGATCAGTGGCAAAGTGCCGGTCACCAGGCGGGCCGCCGCCGCCCACAACTGTCCGGTCGAGCCGGGAAGCAGGCCGAGGCAGCGCAGCATGTCCTCCCGGTAGCCGGCGGGCGCCACCGGCAGATCGAGCGCGGCGGCGAAGGCCGACCGGCGGGAGACCACCCGTACCGACGGGTTCGCCAGCCGCAACACCGACGGACAGAGCCGGGCCAGGTCGGCGGCGGCCAGCCGGGCACCGAGCGCGTCCTCGGCGTCCCGGGCCGCGGCCACCTTGCCCAGCATGGCGATCAGTTCCTCCAGCCGTGGCTCGTCGGCCGGCTGGCAGAGCACCGGCAGGTCGATGCGGTGCCGCCAGTACGAGTCGGCCCACAGCAGCCGGGTGGGTGCCGTCACCGGCAGGCCGAACGCCCAGTCGGCCGGCTCACCGAGCCGGGTCACCCACGAGTGGATGTCCCGGGCCGCGACCGACACGTGGGTCAGCCGGCCGGAGTGCTCCGCGAGGTAGGCCCGCCGGGCCGCGTACGGAGCGCCACCGAGCAGCACGTCGACGTCGACGTCGCTGTGCGCGGTGGCGGCCCGCCGCGCGTGGCTGCCGCGCAGCAGGATGCCCACCACGGGCCGGTCGGCGCTGGCCCGCAGCCGGGCGGCCCAGTCGTCGAAGAACCCACTGTCCGGTGACGGAGCGTGATCCACCGCGCCATCGTGCCGCACGTCCGATCGGGGTGCAATGCCCGCTGACGGACCTGGCGTCCGATCTGATGCCGGCTGACCGTGCTACGGGTTTTGCCACCCGACAAGCCTTTCGCCCCGATCGGCGCCGCAGTCAGTCGAGCTCGCCAAGCTCCGCCCGCCGGTAGTGGTCGATCTTGAAGTCGAGCACCTTGAGGTCCCCCTCCAGCTCGGCCATCCGGTGCAGCACCCGCACCCGATGCTCCTCGAACAGTGCCCGCCGGGCACCGAGCGTGCCGTCGCCCTGTCGAGCCAGCTCGACGTAGCGACGCATGTCGCGCACCGGCATGCCGGTGCGGCGCAGCCTGGTCAGCAGCAGCAACCAGTTGACGTCCTCGGTGGTGTAGCGACGCCGGCCGGTGGAGTCCCGGCCCACCGGTGCCACCAGCCCCTCCTGCTCGTACCAACGCAACGTGTGGGTGGTCAGGCCGACCCGCTGGGCCGCCTCGCTGACGGTGAAGGTCGGCTCCCGGGTACCGATGTCCATCGTTCGAGGGTCGCAGCACCGGCCGGTCCGGCGCGACCCCGTACCCCGTGGCCGCGCCTTGCCGAAGCGGCGGTATTTCATCTACCGTTGATTTCAACGGACGATGAATTAAGGAGGTGGGCGATGGCTGACGCGATCGCCGTCCGGGGCCTGGTCGTGGACCGGGGCGGACGGCGGGTGCTGCACGGCATCGACGCCACGGTGCCGCGTGGTTCGGTCACCGGCCTGCTCGGGCCGAGCGGCAGCGGCAAGACCACGTTGCTGCGTGCGGTCGTCGGAGTGCAGGTGATCGCCGCCGGCACGGTGACGGTGCTCGGGGCCCCGGCCGGCTCGCCGCCGCTACGCCACCGGGTCGGCTACCTGACCCAGGCGCCGAGCGTCTACGCGGACCTGACGGTGCGGGAGAACGCCCGCTACTTCGCGACCCTGCACGGTCGCGACCGGGCCGAGGCCGACCGAGCGGTGGCCGACGTCGGGCTGGCCTCGGCGGCCGGCCAACTGGTGGGCACCCTCTCCGGAGGCCAGCGCAGCCGGGCGTCGCTGGCCTGCGCACTTGTCGGCGAGCCCGAACTGATCGTGCTGGACGAGCCCACCGTCGGCCAGGATCCGGTGCTGCGGGCCGACCTCTGGGCCCGTTTTCACGCCCTGGCCGCGACCGGGACGACCCTGCTGGTGTCGAGCCACGTGATGGACGAGGCCGCCCGGTGCGACCGGTTGCTGCTCATCCGCGACGGCCGGCTCATCGCCGACGACACGCCGGCGGCCGTCCGGGCCGCCGCCGGAGTGGACGATCTCGACGAGGCCTTCCTGCGGCTGATCAGAGCCGCCGAGCCCGACCCGTCCGGGGAGGCACGATGAACCCGCGCATCCTGGCCGCCACCGTCGGGCGCATCCTGCGGCAGCTGCGCCACGACAGACGCACCGTCGCGCTGCTGGTGGCCGTGCCGACCGTCCTGCTCACCCTGGTCTACTACATGTACGCCGACCAGCCCGCGCCGCCCGGTCAACCGTCGACCTTCGACCGGATCGCCCTGGTGATGCTCGGCTTCTTCCCGTTCATCATCATGTTCCTGGTGACCAGCATCGCGATGCTGCGCGAGCGCACCACCGGCACGCTGGAACGACTGCTCACCACCCCACTGGCCAAGACCGACCTGCTCTTCGGGTACGGCATCGCCTTCGGGCTGGCCGGCGCGGTGCAGGCCGGCATCGCCTCGGCCGTCGCGTACTGGGTCTTCGGCCTGCAGACCGCCGGCAGCAGCGCCCTGGTCATCATGATCGCCGCGCTGAACGCGGTGCTCGCCGTCGCGCTCGGCCTGCTCTGCAGCGCCTTCGCCCGCACCGAGTTCCAGGCCGTACAGTTCATGCCGGTCGTGGTCGCACCACAACTGCTGCTCTGCGGGCTGTTCGTGCCCCGCGACGAGATGGCCGGCTGGTTGCAGGCGGTCAGCGACGTGCTGCCCCTGTCGTACGCCGTCGAGGCCCTGCAGGAAGTCGGCACGCACGCCGAACCGACCGGCACGATGTGGCGCGACGTGGCGATCGTCGCCGCCGCGGCGGTGCTGGCGTTGGTGCTGGCCGCGGCCACCCTGCGTCGGCGCAGCGGCTGACCCCCGTGGTGCCGCCCCGGCGCGCGCACCGCGTCCGCCGGGGCGGCACCACCGACAGGAGCGAGGGAGGGCGATGGTACGGCGCAGCGGACGGCGACCCGGCAGACCCGGCACCCGGGACACGATCCTCGACGCGGCCCGGGCCGCGTTCGCCGAACGCGGCTACGACGCCAGCACCATCCGGGCCATCGCCGCCTCGGCCGGGGTCGACCCGGCTCTGGTGCACCACTACTTCGGCACCAAGGAACAGCTCTTCCTGGCCGCCATGCGCTTTCCGGTCAACCCCGGGGAACTGCTGCCGAAGGTGCTCGCCGGCGACCGTGCCGCCCTCGGCGAGCGGCTGGTCCGCATGTTCGTCACGGTGTGGGACTCGCCGGCCGGTGCCGCCGGGGTGGCCCTGCTGCGCTCCGCGGTCAGCAGCGAGTGGACCGCCCGGCTGCTGCGCGAGTTCCTCACCACCCAGGTGCTGCGCCGCGTTCTCGATCATCTCGACGTCGACCCGGCCGAGGTGCCGCTGCGCGGGTCGCTGGTGGCCAGTCAACTCGTCGGGCTGGCGCTGATGCGCTACGTGATCCGGCTGGAACCGGTCGCCTCCGCCGCGCCGGAGACCCTGATCGCCACGGTCGGCCCGACCGTGCACCGCTATCTCACCGGCGCTCTCGACGGTGTGCCCCACTCGGCACCGTCGGGGCGGTAGCTCAGCCCGCGCGGAGCACCGGGTGCAGCAGTCGGGTCAACTCGGCCCGGTCGGCCAGCCGGCGACCGAAGGCGAGCCGGGCCCGTCGCCGGGCGCCCGGCCGGCCGAAGGTCACCAGCATCCCGTACCTGTCGATCCGCTCGACCCGTGGCGCGTGGTCGGTCCGACCGGCGGCCAGGCCGAGCTGCCGGCACAGGTAGCCGGTCAGCCGCGCGGCGTGGTCCTCGCCCAGGTCGGCGAGCAGCTCCGCCTCGACCGGGTGCAGCGGGTCCGGCTCGGCCTCCGCGTACGCCTGCGGGTCGACGCGGCGCAACTCGCCGGCCCGGTGCCAACGGGCCTCGGCCACCTCGAAGCGGAACAGCCGGAACCGGGTGCCGACATCGAGCAGGTCGCCGGTGGGTTCCACCGTGGCGAAGTCCACCGCGGCGGCCCGTGCCTCGTCACCGGCCAACCGACGCGCCCAACCGGAGACCAGGGCCCGGCCCAGTGACGGCGCCCCGGCGGCGGGCGGCAGGTCGAGCACGTCGAGCACCACCGCGACCGCCCGGTCCTCGGCGCCCAACGCCGCCGCCAGATCGCTCACCACCGGCACCAGCAGCAGCACCCGCCCCTCGGGGTCGGTGGCGTGGCGCGCGTGGTGCAGGCCGGGCCGGCAGGCCAGGTGGACAAGGCCGGGCAACCGACCCGCGACCAGGGTCCGGACGATCTCGGCGGGGCTGGGCCGCATGACACGACCTCCTTTGAGGTTAGGCTTACCTAACTCGGAGGGTATGGCATCGGCTCGACGGCGTCTACCGGGTCTGCTCAAGCCACGAGGCGTAGAGCAGTCCGTACACCGAATCCGGGTCGCGGATCAGCTCGTCGTGCGAGCCACGCTGCACGATCCGCCCCCGGTCCACCACGATCACCTCGTCGGCGTTCTGCGCGGTCGACAGCCGGTGGGCGATCGCCAGGGTGGTCCGGCCCCGGGTCACCGCGTCCAACGTCCGCTGCAACCGCACCTCGGTGGCCGGGTCCACCGCACTTGTCGCCTCGTCCAGCACCAGCAGGTCCGGATCGGCCACGTACGCCCGGGCCAACGCCACCAACTGGCGCTCCCCCACGCTCAACGCCTCGCCACGCTCGCCCACCCCGGTCGCCAACCCGGCGGGCAGCCCGTCCAGCCAGTCGGCCAGACCCAGCTCGGTGAAGGCGGCGGCGAGCTGCTCGTCGGTCAGCTCCGGACGGGCGAAGCGGACGTTGTCGGCCACCGTGGCGTCGAACAGGAACCCGTCCTGCGGCACCATCACCACCCGGGAGCGCAGCGAGTCGAAACGCACGTCGGTGAGCGGCACCCCCGACAGCAGCACCGCCCCCGCCGACGGGTCCATCAGCCGGGTGACCAGCTTGGCGAAGGTGGTCTTGCCGCTGCCGGTCTCACCAACCACCGCCACCCGACTCTTCGCCGGGATCTCCAGGCTGATGTCGTGCAGCACCGTCGGACCACCCGGATAGGCGAAGCGCACGGCGGCAAAGCGGATGTCCAGCGGCCCGGTGGGCAGTTCCCGCCCCTGCGGTCCGGGATCCGCCACGTCCGGGGCGACGTCCAGCACGTCGAGCACCCGACGCCAGCCGGCGATCGCGTTCTGCGCCTCGTTGAGCACCTCGGTGGCGATCTGCACGGGCTGGATGAAGAGCGTCACCAGGAACAGGAACGCGGTGATCTCACCGATGCTCAGCGTCCGGTCGGCACCGAGGAACACCCCGAGCACCACCACGCCGGCCAACGCCAGCCCGGCGGCCAGCTCGCCGACCGAGCTGCCGAGAATGCTGATCCGGATCGCCTTCTGCTGGGCCCGCCGCTGACCGTCGATCGCCTCGTCCAGCCGCCGGGCGGTGCGCCCCGCGATGCCGTACGCCCGGATCACCGGCGCGCCGACCACGCTCTCCCCGACCGCCCCCAGCAGGGCACCGGTACGCTGCCGGACCACCCCGTACGCCGCGGCGAGGCGGCGTTGGAGCAGCCGGATCACCAGCACCGCCGGCCCGAAGGCGGCGAACACCACAAGCGTCAACTGCCACGAGTACGCCAGCATCACGGCCGTGGTGACCGCCAACTGGCCCAGGTTGACCAGCAGGATCACCCCACCCCACTGGAGGAACTGGGTGATCTGGTCGACGTCGCTGGTGACCCGGGACACCAGCGAACCGCGTCGCTCCGACTGCTGGTGCAGCATCGACAGGTCGTGCACGTGCCGGAAGGCGCGTACCCGCACCCCCGCCAGGGCCGTCTCGCTGACCGTGAACAGTCGGCGCATCATCAGGTAGCCACAGGTCGTGGTCACCACCAGCACCGCGGCGGTGACCGACACCACCACGAACAGCGCGTCCAGGTTCAACCCACCGGCGATACCCCGGTCGATGCCCTGCTGCACCGCCACCGGCACGGCCACCCGGCCGACCATGTACACGAGGGCCAGACCGAGGGTGCCGGCCAGCCCGACCCGCAACTCCGGGGAGAGCGCCAGCCCCCGCCGCAGCGTCCGCCACGTCGACTCGGCCTGCTCCGGTGCCTCGCCGCCCCGTACCGAGCCCACACTCACCGGTTCCGCCTTTCGTTCGCGACTGCGGGGCTCGCAAGCTCACTCCTCGCGCTCACCGGTCCACCTCCAGTCCGGAGGTCATCGGGGTGACCTCGTCGTACGTGTGCTGCCGATCCTGGTGGTCGACCTCGGCCTGCTCGTAGGCGGTGACGAGATCGGCGTAACCCGGCACGGTGGCCAGCAGCGTGCTGTGGGTGCCCCGCGCCACCACCCGCCCGTGCTCCAGATAGATGACCTCGTCGGCGAGGGCGATGGTCGCCCGCCGGTAGGCCACCACCAGAATCGACGCGCCCGGGCCACCGCCGGCCGAGGAGCGCAGCCCGGCCAGGATGGCGGCCTCCACCCGAGGGTCGACCGCGCTCGTCGCGTCGTCGAGCACCAGCAGGCGGGGACGCCCCGCCAACGCCCGGGCGAGGGTGAGCCGCTGCCGCTGGCCGCCGGAGAGCGAGGTGCCCCGCTCGCCGACCATCGTGTCCAGGCCGTCGGGCAGGGCGGCGACGAACCCGTCGGCCTCGGCCAGCCGCAGCGCGGCCCAGACGGCCTCGTCGTCCACGCCGGGCCGGTCCAGCGACACGTTGGCCCGTACGGTGTCGTCGAAGACGAACGGCACCTGGGCGACCAGCGCGGCGGTACCGGCGAGCACGTCCGCGGCCAAATCCCGGACGTCCACCCCGTCGATGCTCACCGTGCCCGACCGGGGATCGACCAGCCGGACCGCCAGCGCGGTGACGGTGGACTTGCCGGCGCCGGTCGGCCCGACCAGGGCGACGGTCTTGCCGGCCGGCACCGTGAAGGAGACCTCGCCCAACACCTCGGCGCCGGGCAGGTGCGCCTCCGCCGGTTCGTAGGCGAAGCCGACGTCGGTGAAGGTGAGCGTGGCCGGCGTCGCCACGGCCGGGTCCGGACGGGTGTCGCCGTAGGGCATCTCGCCGGTGGCGTCGAGCACCCGGCGGATCCGGTCCCAGCCGGCGACGCTGCGCGGCAGTTCGGCGAGCACCCAGCCGATGGCCCGCACCGGAAAGGCCAGCACGGTGAACAGGAAGGCCACGCTGACCAGCTCGGACACCTCGATGGCGCCCTGCCGCAGCCGGTACGCCCCGACCACCAGCACCGCGAGGGTGCCGAGACTGGGCAGCGTCTCCAGCATCGGGTCGAAGACGCCCCGCAGCCGGCCGACCGAGATCAGCGCGTCGCGCAGCTGGCCGGCACGGGCCGCGAACCGGGCGGTCTCCTGGGCCTCGCGACCCATCGTCTTGACCACCAGGGCGCCGTCGAAGCTCTCGTGGGCGATACCGCTGACCTCGGCGCGCAGCCGTTGTGCCCGCGCCTGGCGCGGGGCCATCCGACGGGAGTACGCCACGTTGAGCGCGAACAGGGCCGGAAAGACGGCCAGCCCGACCAGCGCCAGTGCCCAGTCGACGGCGAACAGCGACGTCACCGCACCAACGAGCATCACGAGCGTGCCCACCGCGAAGGGCAGCGGTGCGATCGGCTGCCAGGCGGCCTCGACGTCGGAGTTGGCGTTGGACAGCAACGTGCCGGTCGCGTTGCGGTGGTGCCAGGACAGCGGCAGTTCCAGGTACCGGCGGGTGACCCGGCGACGGTAGGCGGCCTGGAGGCGGAACTGCATGTAGCCGGCGCCGAGTCGGCGGCCGAAGATGCCGACCACCCGCAGCACGCTCAGCCCGAGCAGCGCCGCGGCGGCCAGCGCCAGCGCGCCCACCGCCACCGAACCGGTCTGCGCGGCCGGCACCACCACGTCACCGACGACCGCGCCGACCACGAACGCGCTGGCGACCACCATCAGGCCGAACAGCACGCTGCCGGACACCGCGACCGCGAAGATCCTCGGTTGTTCCCGGATCGCCCGCCCGAGGACGCTCAGCCCGCGACCGAGCACGTCCCGACTAGTCCCACTCGCCACATTCTCCCCCGCCGTAAGCCGCCACAATCATCTCTCATCCTTACCGCTGCGCGTCGGGTACGCCGACCCGAGGCGATATGTCCGACGTCACCCCGCGGACCGGTTCGACAGCGCAACCGCTCGACACGCGACCCCGGTTACGTCGGCCTACGATCACTGTCATGCCGCGGTACGCCCGATCGGAGCGCGAGGCGCTCACCGAGCTGATGTCCACCCTGGGCCCGGACGCCCCGACCCTCAACGAGGGCTGGACGACCCGTGACCTCGCCGCGCACCTGGTGGTCCGGGAACGTCGGCCGGACGCCGCGGCGGGAATCATCGTTCCCCCACTCGGCGGCTACGCCGAACGGGTGCGACGCCGGGTCGCCGCGCTCGACTGGACCGAGTTGCTCGGCCAGGTGCGGCACCCACCGCTGTGGAGCCCGGTGAGCAACCCGCTCACCGACGAACTGACGAACACGTTGGAGTTCTTCATCCACCACGAGGACGTCCGCCGGGCGCGGGCGGGCTGGCAGCCGCGCGAACTGCCGGTGGGGTTGGAGCGGGCGTTGTGGCGACGGCTGTCGGCGCTCGGCCGGCTGGCCCTGCGCCGCTTCCCCGCCCAGATGCTGGTGCAGGCCCCCGGCCACGGCGAGGTGGCCACCGGCCGGGGCGGCGAACCGCTGCGGCTGGTCGGCACGCCCGGTGAGCTGGCCCTGTTCCTGTCCGGCCGGCAGCGTGCGGCGCGGGTGCAGCTCGACGGGCCACCGGCCCTGACCGATCGACTCCGCGCCGCCAGCCTGGGCTTCTAACCCTCTGTGCGGAACCGGTCACGGCAATTTCCGAAACGTTACTCGACGCATCGACCGACCACCATCGGTGCTCCCGTACGCTGACGCGCGCCGCCTCGTGGGGGGGTGGCGACAGGGAGCGCGATGCGAAGCTTTGTGGTCTCGGCCCTGCGAGAGCCTCCGTTCATCGGAGTCCGGCACGGCGAGACAGAGCGCGTGGCCCGGGAGAGCGCGAACTGGGCGCAGCAACTGGGCCTGATCAGTAACGGCCAGCGGCTGCACCGGGCGGATGCCGCCGGGCTCGCCGGGCGAGCCTGCCCGCAGGCCCCGCCGGAGCGCCTGCGCCTGCTGACCGATTTGATCTCCTGGCTGTTCGTGATGGACGACGCCTGCGACGAGGACGGACTCGGCGCCGAGCCCACCCGGCTCGCGCCGACGGTGGCCGCGCTGCTGGACGTGCTGGACCGCCAGGGCGCGCCGGGCCCGACGCCGCCCGGAGCAGCCGGGACGCTGGCCCTCGGGCTGACCGACCTGTGCCAACGGGTACGCGGCCACCGGCGCCCGGCCGTGCTGCTGCGGTTCGTCGCCGGCATGCGCGAGTACCTGCTCGCGCTGCTGTGGGAGGCGGCGAACCGGGAACACGAGCGGGTTCCGCCGGTCGACGAGTACGTCCAGATGCGCCGACACACCGGCGCCGTGTATCCCAGCCTCACCCTGACCGACCTGGCGCTGGACGGCTTTCCACCGGCCGTCCGCCGGGCCGACCCCGGCTGGGCCACCCTGGAGATGCTCGCCGCCGACCTGATCTGCTGGTGCAACGACGTCTTCTCCTACGCCAAGGAGCACCACGGCGGGCCGGACGCGCACAACCTGATCACGGTGTTGACCAGGGAGACCGGCGACGAGTCGGCGGCGCTACGGGCCGCCGCCGACCGGTTCAACGAGCGACTCGGCGCGTACCTGGCGGCCGAGACCGACCTGTTGGCCAACCACGGCGACGCGGTGCGCCCGGCGCTGGACAGCCGGCGGAACTGGATCCGGGCCACCTACGACTGGTCACGGGCGGCGGCGCGCTACGCGTGAGACGAGGTTTCCATCTGCCGGGAACGGACTGGTGGATGATCGTCAGGGCTAGCCGATGCCCGGTGACAGGCAATACCCTTCGGTAACGAACACCGACCGTGACGATCGTCACGCCTCCACCCCCGAAGGCGGCTACAGCGATGGCTCTCGATGTACCGTACAGCTCAATTCCTGACATGTTCCTCAAGCGCGTGGCGGCGTCCCCCGACCGCCACGCCTTTGCCCACCCCGGCCCGGACGGACCGGTCTGGCTGACCTGGGCACAGGTCTTTCAGCGGGCAAAGGCGGTCGCCGCCGGCCTGCACGGCCTGGGCGTCGGTCAGGAGGACCGGGTCGCGATCCTGGCGAACACCCGGATCGAGTGGGTGATCGCCGACTTCGGCATCATGTGCGCCAGCGGCGCCACGACCACGGTCTACCCGACCACCGAGCCCGAGGACGCCACCTACATCATCTCCGACTCCGGCTCCAGCGTGCTGTTCGCGGAGAACACGGACCAGGCGGCCAAGATCGCCGGAGCGCAGCTACCCGCGCTGACCCACGTGGTCCTGTTCGACGGCGCCCCCGACCCGTCCGCGGCCGTGCCCCAGCTGACCCTGGCGCAACTGGAGGAGCAGGGGGCCCAGCGGCTCGCCGAGGACCCGGAGCTGATCGAGCGCCTGGTCGCCGGCATCGGCCCGGATCACCTGGCCACCCTGATCTACACCTCCGGCACCACCGGCCGACCCAAGGGTGTCGAGCTGCTGCACGGCGGCTGGTGCTGGGAGGGTGTGGCGCAGGAGGCGGTCGGGCTGCTCCGCGAGGACGACCTGCAGTATCTCTGGCTGCCGCTGTCCCACTCGTTCGGCAAGACGCTGCTCTGCGGCGCCACGCACGTCGGCCTGCCCACGTACGTGGACGGTCGGGTCGACAAGCTCGTCGAGCTGCTCTCGGTGGTCCGCCCGACGCTGATGTGCGGCGCGCCCCGGGTCTTCGAGAAGGTCTACAACAAATCGGTCACGACCGCGCAGGGCGCCGGTGGGGCGAAGGCCAAGATCTTCGCGTGGGCGGTCGGCGTCGGCAAGGAGAAGATCGCCCTGGAGCAGGCCGGCAAGCCGGTGCCGGGTGGGCTGAAGCTCAAGTACACGCTGGCGGAGAAGCTGGTCTTCAGCAAGCTCCAGGCCCGTCTCGGTGGCCGGATCCGGGTGCTGGTCTCCGGTGCCGCCCCGCTCAGCCCGGAGATCGCCACCTTCTTCGCCGCGGCGAACCTGCCGATCTCCGAGGGCTACGGGCTGACCGAGACCAGCGCCGGCAACTTCGTCAACCCGCCCGACGGGTTGCGGATCGGCACCGTCGGCAAGGCCATGGGCGACCTCGAGTGCCGCATCGACACCGACGGCGAGATCCTGATCAAGGGCCGACCGGTGATGCGGGGCTACCACAACCTGCCCGAGGAGACCGCCGCCGCCTTCACCGAGGACGGCTTCTTCCGTACCGGCGACATCGGCAGCCTCGACGACGACGGTTACCTGCGCATCACCGACCGCAAGAAGGACCTGGTCAAGACCTCCGGCGGCAAGTACGTCGCGCCGTCGCACATCGAGGGCATGTTCAAGGCCACCTGCCCGTACACCTCGCAGGCCGTGGTGATCGGTCAGGCGCGCAACTACTGCACCATGCTGGTGACGCTGGACCCGGACGCCATCACCGGCTGGGCGGCCGGCACCCCGCTGGAAGGTCGCCCGTACGCCGAGATCGTGGCATCCCCCGAGGCCCAGGCCATGGTGGAGGAGTACGTCGCCCAGCTCAACCAGAAGCTGAACCGCTGGGAGACCATCAAGAAGGTCACCATCCTGCCGCGCGACCTGACCATCGAGGACGGCGAGATCACCCCGTCGCTGAAGATCAAGCGTCGGGGCGTGGAGAGCAACTTCTCCGACGAGATCGACAAGATGTACGCCGGCACCGTCGCCGAGATCTGACGACCCCACCGCGTCGGCCCCGCACTCGTCCCTCCCCGGGGTGCGGGGCCGATCCGTGTCGCGCCACACCAGCGGCGACGGCGGTTCAGGCGATGACGCTCGGCTCCGGCCAGCGGGTCTGCCCCGCCCGGTCCAGGTCGTAACGGACCGCCGCGATCCGCCCGACCGCCTCGACCAGGTCGGTGGCCGGCAGGGTGAACGGCAGCCGCAGGAAGCGCTCCAGCGTCCCGTCGAGGCCGAAGCGGGGGCCGGGTGCCAGGCGTACGCCGACCTCCTCGGCGGCCCGCGCCAGGGCGCTGGAGATCGGCCCGTCCAACTCGGCCCAGAGCGTCACCCCGCCGCGCGGCACGGTGACCCGCCACTCCGGCAGCCGGCTGGCCAGCGCGCCGAGCAACGCGTCACGCTGCACGGCCAGCTGTGCCCGCCGGGCGGCCACGATGGCCGGCGCGACCTCCAGCAGGTGCACCGCGACCAACTGGTCCAGCACGGGGCTGGACATGTCGACACCCACCCGCGCCGCGGCCAGCCGCTGCACCTGCGGCGCCGAGGTCCGGATCCAGCCGATCCGCAGCCCGCCCCAGAACGGCTTGCTCATGCCACCGACGCTCACCACCCGGGAGTGCCGGTCGAAGCTCGCCGTCGGCGGTGGCAGGTCGGTCCCGTCCAGCGGCAGGTCCACGAACGACTCGTCGATCACCAGGTCGGTGCCGACCGCGTGCGCGGTGGCCACCAGCCGTTCCCGCAGCTCGGCCGGCATCAGGTGCCCGGTCGGGTTCTGGAAGTCGGGAATCAGGTACCCGACGCGGGGTCGAACCTGCCGCAACGTACCCAGCAGCAGGTCCGCGTCCCAGCCGTCGGCGTCGGCGGCCAGGCCGTGCGTGGTGATCCGGGCCCGCCGGGCGGACAGGGCCGCCAGGGCGTTCGGGTAGCTCGGCGACTCGACCAGGACCCCGCCGCCCGGCGCGAGCGCCAACCGCAGCACCAGGTCCAGGGCGTGCTGCGTGCCGTTGGTGACCATGATCTGGTCCGGCGAAGTGGGCAGCCCCCGTTCGGTGTACCGCTGGGCGACCGCCTCCCGCAGCTCGATGATCCCGATCGGGTGGTACCCGGCGCCGTTGAGGTAGCGGGGCAGATCCTCGGCCGCCGCCCGGGCCGCCGGCAGCAGTTCGGGCGGGGCGGACAACGCCGCCACACCGAGGTCGAGCATGTCCCGGTCGTCCAGTGGGATCCACAGTCCGTTCGGCGCGACCCGGTGCGTCCCCGGCAGCATCGTCCAGCTTCCGGCACCCCGCCGGCTGGCCAGGTGTCCGCTGTCGCGCAATTCGCGGTACGCGGCCGTGACGGTGGTACGGCTGACCCGCAGCGCCTCGGCCAGGTCCCGTTCGGCGGGCAGGCGCACGCCGAGGGGGAGCCGACCGTCGGCGAGCAGGCCGCGTACCGCACCGGCCAGCGCGGCATAGTCGGGGCTGCGCCGCCGACCGGGCAGTGCGTGCCACTGCCCGAGCAGCCGGGCCAATTGGACCCCACGCACCTGACTCACCATGGCCACTCCCCCGAGATTGGCTCTATCGCGCCGCCAATTGGCACCTAGAGTGGCATGCGTGGCAATGATTGGCAACCTCCGACACCGGCCGGCACGACGGCTGACGCACCTGTTCGTCGGGCTCGTCCTCTACGGCTTCAGCATGGCGCTGATGATCCGCTCCGGGCTCGGCCTGAACCCGTGGGACGTCTTCCACCAGGGGCTGTCCCGACTGACCGGCCTGAGCATGGGCACCGTGGTCATCGCGGTGGGCGCGCTGGTGCTGCTGGCCTGGATCCCGCTGCGCCAGCGTCCCGGTCTCGGCACCGTCGCCAACGTGGTGGTGATCGGCCTGGCGGTCGACGCGACCCTGGCCCTGCTGCCCCCCGGGGGGCCACTCGCGCTGCGGATCGTCCTGCTGGTCGCCGGGATCGTCGGCAACGGCGCGGCCACCGCGCTCTACCTCGGCGCCCGCCTCGGACCCGGCCCCCGGGACGGGTTGATGACCGGCCTGGTCGCCCGCCGCCCCGGCCGGTCGCTACGCCTGGTCCGCACCATCATCGAGGTCGGCGTGCTGGCCGTGGGCGCCGTGCTCGGCGGTACGGTCGGCATCGGCACCATCGCCTACGCGCTGACCATCGGGCCACTGGCCCAATTGTTCCTGCCCCTGTTCGACGTCGCCGAGCCGAAACCACCGACGGTGGAACGGATCGAGCCGGCCCCGGCCACCTGACGACCACCCAGCGCCACGGACCCATACCGGATCGAGTCGGTTCCGTCCAGCCGCATCGACTGTCGGCAATCATGATGCCACTCACGGTCGCAGTGCGGCGGTCGGTGTTTTCCTGAAGCCGGGTCGCCCGGCAGAATCTCCGCATGGGGGACAACGCCTGGCGTCGTACCGACGCATGGATCTTCGTCTCGCTGGTGATCGCCAGCGGCGCCGGACGCCACCGACGGTCCACGACCACCCGCCGCCCCGAGGGAGTACGCCTCGCCGACGTGCTCTCCACGGCCGACCATCTCGACCAGAGCATTCCCGAACGGCACGACATCGAGGAGGCGATCCGCCGGTTGCTCGGTGCCGGGCTGGTCGACGTCTCCGACGGCTGGTTCCGGATCACTCCCGACGGCGAACACCTGTGGCGCTCCCGGCCCAGCGCCGGGCTGGCCACCACCGTCGACACCGTGCAGGGGGTGCTCAGCCGCCGGCACGCGCCCGGCACCGCGGACTGGCACCTCGACGAGCAGGAGCACGCCGCCGCCGTACAGGAATATCTGGTGCGCTCGATCCCGATGCCCCGACGCTCTCCCGAGGGACACTCCGGCCGCGGCTGACCGCCGTACGCCCGGGCGCGACCTGCCGCCGGTGGTGCCCAGCGGCGTCAGCGCACCGGGTGGCCGGCGCCGCGCAGCACGTCCTTGACCTCCGCCACGGTCAACTCCCCGAAGTGGAACACGCTGGCGGCCAGCACCGCGTCGGCGCCGGCGCCGATGGCCGGCGGGAAGTGGGCCGCCGCACCGGCGCCCCCGCTGGCCACCACCGGGACGTCGACGACCCGGCGCACCGCGCCGATGAGTTCCAGGTCGAAGCCGGCCTTGGTGCCGTCGGCGTCCATCGAGTTGAGCAGGATCTCGCCCGCGCCCAGCTCGGCGCCGCGCCGCGCCCACTGCACGGCGTCCAGCCCGGTGCCGCGCCGCCCGCCGTGGGTGGTCACCTCGAACCCGCTCTCGGTGCTGCCCGCCGGTGCCCGCCGAACGTCGAGCGAGAGCACCAGCACCTGCCGACCGAACCGTTCCGCGATCTCCGCGAGCAGTTCCGGACGCGCGATCGCCGCCGTGTTCACGCCGATCTTGTCGGCTCCCGCGCGCAGCAGGGTGTCCACGTCCGCGACCGTCCGCACGCCACCACCGACGGTAAGCGGAATGAAGACCGACTCGGCCGTACGGCGGACCACGTCGAGCATGGTGCCCCGGTCGCTGGACGAGGCGGTGACGTCGAGGAAGGTCAACTCGTCGGCACCCGCACGGTCGTACGCGGCGGCCAGCTCGACGGGGTCACCCGCGTCCCGCAGGTCGACGAAGTTGACGCCCTTGACCACCCGTCCCGCGTCCACGTCGAGACAGGGGATCACCCGTACCGCCACCGTCATGCGACGAGCCTATCGCCGCCCGGACGACGCCCGGCACCCCGCTCGACCCGACGGTCCGCGCCGCCGGTCACAGCCGCACCAGCATCTTGCCGAGGTTCTCCCCCCGCAGCAGGCCGAGGAAGGCCGCCGGGGCGTTCTCCAGGCCGTCGACGATCGTCTCGTCGTAGGCGAGTGCGCCCTCGCGCAGCCACCCGGAGACCTCTCGCACGAACTGCTCCCGCAGGTGGCCGTGATCATTGACCAGGAAACCGCGCAGGGTCAGCCGCTTGCCGATGACCTGGGCCAGGTTGCGCGGGGCGGCCGGTGCCTCGGTGTCGTTGTACTGCGCGATCATGCCGCAGATCGCCGCCCGGCCGTGCACGTTCATCGACGAGATGGCCGCCTCCAGGTGCTCGCCGCCGACGTTGTCGAAGTAGACGTCGACCCCGTCGGGAGCGGCGGCCCGCAGCAGGTCGCGTACCGGGCCGTCGTGGTAGTCGAACGCGGCGTCGAAGCCGAGCGCCCGCAGCCGCTCGACCTTGGCCGCCGACCCGGCGCTGCCGACCACCCGGCCCGCGCCGCGGAGCCGGGCGACCTGGCCGACCATGCTGCCGACCGCACCGGCCGCCCCGGAGACGAAGACCGTCTCACCCGGACGCATCGCGGCCACCTCCAGCAGCCCGGCGTACGCGGTCAGCCCGGTCATCCCGAGCACACCGAGGTAGGCGGTCACCGGTGCCAGATCCGGGTCGACCTTGCGGGCGGTCTTCGCCTCGACCAGCGCGTAGTCCCGCCAGCCGAGGCCGTGCAGCACCGTGTCGCCCGGGGCGAAACCGTCGGCGGAACCGTCCACCACCTCACCGACCGCCCCGCCGTCGAGCGGCGCGTCCAGGGCGAACGGCGGTACGTAGGACCGCACGTCGTTCATCCGCCCGCGCATGTACGGGTCCACCGACATGTACCGGTTGCGCACCAGCAACTGCCCCGGACCGGGCGTGGGCACCTCGGCGGTGACGAGCCGGAAATTGTCCTCGGTGGGCCAGCCCTGCGGGCGGGCGGCCAACTGGATCTCACGGTTGGTGGGCACGGGAGCGTCCTTCCTCTGCGGGTCGGGCGACGGCACGGTCGGGCGGCGGCGCGGCCGGGCCGCAGCCGGATCACGGGTTCGCGAGGACCGCCAGGGCCTCCGCCACGGTGAACGCCTCCGCGTAGAGCGCCTTGCCGGCGATGACCCCCTCCACGCCGACCGACTCCAGGGTGGCCAGGGCCCGCAGGTCATCCAGGGTGGAGACGCCGCCGGAGGCGATCACCGGGGCGTCGGTACGGGCGCACACCTCGCGCAGCAGGTCCAGGTTCGGTCCGCGCATGGTGCCGTCCTTGGTGATGTCGGTGACCACGTAACGGGAGGCACCGGCCTTGTCGAGCCGCTCCAGCACCTCGTACAGGTCGCCGCCGTCCCGGGTCCAGCCCCGGGCCGCCAGGGTCCGGCCGCGCACGTCCAGCCCGATCGCGACCCGGTCGCCGTACTCCGCGCAGACCCGGTCACACCACTGCGGGTCCTCCAGCGCGGCGGTGCCGATGTTCACCCGCTCGGCACCGGTGGCCAGCGCGGCGCGCAGCGAGGCGTCGTCCCGGATGCCACCGGACAGTTCCACCCGTACGTCGAGGCGGCGCACCACCTCGGCGAGCAGGTCGGCGTTGCTGCCCCGGCCGAACGCGGCGTCGAGATCGACCAGGTGGATCCACTCGGCACCGTCTCGCTGCCACGCCAGCGCGGCCTCCAGCGGGTCGCCGTAGGTGGTCTCGCTGCCCGCGGCGCCCTGCACGAGCCGGACGGCCTGGCCGTCGGCGACGTCCACGGCGGGCAACAGGGTGAGGCTCATGTGTCGGGTCCCTCTCGCATGGTCAACGGCGGTCCAGGGCGATCACCACGATCACCGGCAGGACGAGCAGCAGCAGCAGGATCAGCCCGACCCGCAGCGCCAGGTCGGGCACGAACACCCAGATCAGGGTGATCGCGGCCAGGGTGAGCGCCACGATGGCCGCCCGCTCGCCCTGGGAGTATCGGGGCAGCCGACCGGTGCGGCCACGACGCACCGTCGGCACCACCCGGCGGACCAGCGCCCGACGGCGCGCCCGGCGGGCGGCGGCGCGTTCCCGCAGCACCCGCTGCCGGGCCGCCTCCGCCTCCCGGGCCGCCCGCCGCTGGGCCCGTTCCCGGCTCACCGTGGGCCCCGGCGGGCGCCACCGGCCGGCTCAGTCACCGGCGGGCACGGTGGCCAGCCAGTTGCGCAGCAACGCGGCACCGGTGTCGGCGGACTTCTCGGGGTGGAACTGGGCGGCCGACAGCGCACCGCGTTCCACCGCCGCGACGAAGTCACAGTCGTGGTGGGCCGTGGTCACCCGGGCCCCGGACGCGGTCAGCGCGGCCGGGTCGGCGACGGCGTACGAGTGGACGAAGTAGAACCGGCTGTCGGCGGGCAGGCCGGCGAAGAGCACCGAGCCGACCGGCGCCTGCACGGTGTTCCAGCCCATGTGCGGCAGCCGGGCGGCGGCGAGCCGGGTGACCGTGCCCGGCAGCAGGCCCAGTCCCTTGGTCACCACCCCGTGTTCGTCGCCGGACTCGAAGAGGATCTGCATGCCCACGCAGATGCCCAGCACCGGGCGGCCGGCGGCGACCCGCCCGGCGATCACCGGCCCGGCACCGATCGCCTCGATGCCGGCCACGCACGCGGCGAAGGCACCGACCCCGGGCACCACCAGGCCGTCGGCGTCGGCGGCGGCGGCGAGGTCGCCGGTGACCAGGACGTCGGCGCCGGCAGCGGCCAGCGCCCGCTCGGCGGAACGCAGATTGCCCGAGCCGTAGTCGAGCACCACGATCCGACGCCGTCCACGCGGGACCGCCCCGCCGTCGGGCCGGCTGGTCATGACCCGTCCCCCGGCAGCAGCCAGAGCACACCCGCGGCGGTGGCCAGCACCGCCAGCAGCGCGGTGACGACCACCGCGCCGCGCGGCGCCCCCTGCCGGTGCAGGGACAGCGCCCCACCGACCAGCACCCCGGCCAGGATCAGCAGCAACGTGGGCAGGATGCCGCTCACCGGCGACACCTCCGTCGCACCGCACCCGGGCCGCTCACAACGCCCCCTTGGTGCTGGGAATCGCCCCGCCCGCCGTGGGGTCCACCGCGGTGGCCTCCCGCAGCGCCCGGGACACCGCCTTGAACTGCGCCTCGACCACGTGGTGGGCGTCCGGGTGCCCGCCGGGGCGGGCCGCCCGCAACACGTCCACGTGCAGCGTGATCCGGGCCGCCTGACCGAAGGATTCCCAGATGTGCCGGGTCATGCTGGTCGGGTACACCGGGCCGATGTACGGCGCCAGGGGCGGCTCGTCGTGCACCACGTACGGCCGGCCGGAGAGGTCGACGGCCGCCCGGACCAGCACCTCGTCCATCGGCACGGTGGCCGAGCCGTAGCGCCGGATGCCCGCCTTGTCGCCGAGCGCCTGGTCGAAGGCGGCACCGAGGGCAAGCGCGGTGTCCTCCATCGTGTGGTGCGCGTCGATCTCCAGGTCACCCACGGTGCGCACGGTCAGGTCGAAGCCACCGTGCCGGGCGATCTGGTGCAGCATGTGGTCGTAGAAACCGACCCCGGTGCTGATCTCGGCCACTCCGGTGCCGTCGAGGTCGATCTCGACCAGGACCTTGGTCTCCTTGGTGATCCGCTCCACCCGGGCGGTCCGGCTCATGATGTGCCTTTCGTCGGTAGCGGCGGCGGGGCGATCAGCCCCTCGCGCTGGATATCGTGCACGGCGGCGAGGAAGGCGTCGGTCTCGGCCCGGGTACCGGCGGTGACCCGCAGCCAACCGGGCAGCCCCACGTCACGCACGAGCACGCCGCGCGCCAGCAGCGCTCGCCAGGCCACCGACTGGTCACCGCCGACCTCGTACAACACGAAGTTGGCGTCGCTGTCGGCGACCCGCAGGCCACGACGGCGCAGCTCGGCGACGATGCGGTCACGTTGCTCGGATATCTCGGCGACCGTGGCGAGCAGGGCGTCGCGGTGAGCCAAGGCGGCCCGCGCGGCGGCCTGGGTGAGCGCGGAGAGGTGGTACGGCAGCCGGACCAGCTGCACCGCCGCCACCACCGCCGGATCGGCGGCCAGGTAGCCCAGCCGGCCACCGGCGAAGCCGAACGCCTTGCTCATCGTCCGGGTGACCACCAGCCGTGGGTGACCGGGCAGCACCGCGAGGGCGCTGACCGTGCCCGGCCGGGCGAACTCCGCGTACGCCTCGTCGACCACCACCATCCCCGGGGCGACGTCGAGCACCGCGCGGATCACCGTCGGGTCGAGCGCGGTGCCGGTGGGATTGTTCGGCGAGCAGAGGAAGACCACGTCCGGCCGGTGCTCGCGGACCTGCGCGACCGCCTCGTCGGCGGTCAACGCGAAGTCGACCCCCCGGCGGGCCGGCACCCACCGGGTGCCCGTGCCGAGCGCCAACAGCGGATGCATCGAGTACGCCGGGGTGAAACCGAGCGCGCTGCGCCCCGGCCCACCGAACGCCTGGAGCAGCTGCTGCTGGACCTCGTTGGAGCCGTTGGCCGCCCACACCCCGTCGGCGGTGAGCCCGTGGCCGAGGTACCCGGCCAGGTCGGCCCGCAACGCCAGCGCGTCCCGGTCGGGGTAACGGTTGAGATCGCGCAGCTCCGCGGTGAGGGCCTTGCCGATCGCCTCGGCCACCGCCTCCGGCACCGGGTGGGAGTTCTCGTTGGTGTTCAGCCGCACCGGCACGTCGAGCTGCGGTGCACCGTACGGCGACCGTCCCCGCAGGTCGTCACGGATCGGCAGGTCGTCCAGTCCGGTCATGCGGTGGCCCCGGTCTGCGCCGACGTGGCCGACTCGCTCCGCGGGCTCCCGGCGGCGTCGGGGAACCGGGCGGTGACCGCCTGGCCGTGCGCCGGCAGGTCCTCCACGTTCGCCAGCGTCACCACGTGCCCGGCGACCTCCCGCAGCGCCTGCTCGGTGTACTCCACCACGTGCACGCCGCGCAGGAACGACTGCACCGACAGCCCGGACGAGTGCCGGGCGCAGCCCCCGGTGGGCAGCACGTGGTTGGAGCCGGCGCAGTAGTCGCCCAACGACACCGGCGAGTACGCGCCCACGAAGATCGCCCCGGCGTTGCGTACCCGCATCGCCCACTGGCGGGCGTCGACGGTCTGGATCTCCAGGTGTTCCGCCGCGTACGCGTCGACCACCCGCAGCCCCGCCGCCAGGTCGTCGACGAGCACCACGCCGCTCTGCTCGCCGCCCAACGCGGTGCCGACCCGCTCGGCGTGCTTGGTCGCCGGCACCAGTCGGGCCAGCTCCCGGTCCACCGCGTCGGCCAGTGTGACCGACGGGGTGACCAGCACACTTGCCGCGAGGGGGTCGTGCTCGGCCTGGCTGATCAGATCGGCGGCGACGTGCACCGGGTCGGCGGTGTCGTCGGCCAGGATCGCGATCTCGGTCGGCCCGGCCTCCGCGTCGATGCCGACCACCCCGCGCAGCAGCCGCTTCGCGGCGGTGACCCAGATGTTTCCCGGTCCGGTGATCATGTCCACCGGGGCGCAGTGCGCGCTGCCTGCGGCGTCGACGGCGCAGCCGTACGCCAGCATCGCCACGGCCTGGGCCCCACCGACGGCGTACACCTCGTCGACGCCGAGCAGCGCGCAGGCGGCGAGCACCCGGGGGTCGGGCAGACCACCGTTGTCCCGCTGCGGCGGGCTGGCCACCACCAGCGACCGGACACCGGCCGCCTGGGCGGGCACCACGTTCATCACCACGGTCGACGGGTACATCGCCAGCCCACCGGGAACGTAGAGGCCGACCCGGTCGACCGGGAGCCACCGCTCGGTGACCGTGCCACCCGGCACGACCTGGGTGGTGTGGTCGACCCGTCGCTGATCGGCGTGCACCCGCCGGGCCCGGGCGATCGACTCCAGCAGCGCCGCCCGGACCTGGCCGTCCAGCGTGCCCTCCGCCGCCGCGATGGCCTCCGCCGGCACCCGCAGCACCTCCGGGGCTATCCCGTCGAACCGCTCGCTGGCCTCGCGGACCGCCGAGTAGCCATGCTCGCGCACCGCCGCGACGATCGGGCGGATGCGCTCGACCGCCACGGAGACGTCGAGCTGGGCGCGAGGCAGCAGGTGGCGCGGGTCACGCGCGCCACCGCGCAGGTCGATCCGGTTCAACACGCCTGCGAGTCTAGGCGGCCGTCCGCCGGGCCGACCGGCGCCGCCCGCTGTCCGGGACGGTGAGCCGGGACACGCCACCGCCCGCGGATCGGGCTACGCTTGATCACGTGACCGAACGGCTACCGGTGTTCCCGCTCGCCACGGTGCTCTTTCCAGGGCTGGTACTGCCGCTGCACATCTTCGAGGAGCGCTACCGCGCGCTGGTCCGGCACCTGGTCGCGCTGCCCGACGGGGCACCGCGCGAGTTCGGGGTGGTGGCCATCCGCAGCGGCTGGGAGGTCGCCTCCGGTCCCGGTCAGGAGATGTCCGGCGACGTCACCCTGCACGAGGTGGGCTGCACGGCCGAGCTACGGCAGGTCACCGAGTTGGAGGACGGGGGCTTCGACATCGTCACCGTGGGGCGGCGACGGTTCCGGGTGGGCGAGGTCGACCGGAGCTCCGCGCCGTACCTGACCGCCGAGGTGCGGTGGTTGCCCGAGCCGGACGGCCCGGACGAGACCGCCGACCTGCTGGCGGCCCGGGTGATCGCCGTCTTCCGGCAGTACCTGGGCCTGATCCGGGCCGAGGCCGGTGAGCTGACCGAGCAGCTACCCGAGGATCCGACGGTGCTGTCCCACCTGGTCGCCGCCACCGCGGCGTTGACGGTGACGGACCGCCAGCGGCTGCTCGCCATCGACGACACGGCGGCCCGGCTGCGCGCCGAGCTGCACCTGCTCAACCGCGAGGCGGCGCTGCTTCGCCAGGTGCGGGCGGTTCCGGTGCCGCTGGCGGAACTGGCCTCGCCGCCGCCGGCCCCGAACTGACCTCGCCCTCGCGCCCCGCCGGCCCGGAACCGGCGTCTTCTCCCGGTCCCGCCGGCCCGGAACCAGCGTCCCCCGCCGGCCCTGCGGGCATCGGCGCGGGCGCGGTGAGCCAGGTCACGTCCGGCTCCGGCTCCGGCCGCAGCGACGGCCACCGCGACCAGCCGGCGAGCAGGGTGTACGTCACCGCGGCGGCGAACGCCGGCAGCAGCACGTTGCCGTAGGGCAGCGGCAACACCCCGAGGAACAGCTCGATCCCGCCGGCCCGCAGGTCGGCCGGCTTGCTGAACCGGGTGCCCTCCGGGGCGGTGTCCAGCAGCCGCTGGTAGCCGGCCAGGCCGACCCGACGCCCCACCTGCCAGGCGACCAACGCGGCGGCGAGCGCACCGGCCGCCGCGACGACCAGCCCGACCGGTCCCCGGTTCTTGCGCAGCAGGAACCACACGGCCAGCGCGGTGAGCACCCCGAAGGCCAACCCGAGCAGGCTGAACCACCCGTCGGCGGCGATCGGCTGCTCCGGCTGCGCCTGGCCGTAGACCGCGCCGTCGCCGCTCCTGACGACCGGGGTGGTCGGCGCGATCGCCGCCCAGACCCATCCCAGCGGGGCCCCGAGCAGGCCCAGCGCCAGCACCGTCGCCGCTCCGACCGCCACCACGCGGCCGAGCCCGGCCGCCCGCCCGCCGGTCGACTCGGTGGCCGTCGGCCCAGTGTCCGTCGGCCCGGTGTCCGACTCGGTGGGCGGCCCGACGGCGTCCGTCGCCGGCCGGCTGGTCGTCGGCTCGGTCGGCGACGGCGGGAAGGCGGTTGGCGGCCGTGCGGGCGGTTCGGCGGCGGGGGTGCTCGGGCTCACCCGATGATCCTCGCAGCTACCGTCGTCGGTCGTACACCGTGTCGCGGCAGCGGCTCGCCGTCAGCCGCCCGGCACGCACCGGTCAGCGGCCGAACGGCTCCAGCATCGCCGAGGCCGCCCGTAGCCAGGCCTGCCGGGTCTCGCCCTGAAGCTGGTGGTACTCGATCGACGAGCCGGTCTCCAGCGCCGGGTCGTACGGCACCACGGTCACCGTCCGGGTCCGGGTGGCGAAGTGCTTCTCCAGGTCGTTCTGCAACGGCAACCGGCCCGGGGTGGGGCAGGAGATCAGCGTGACGGCGTTGTCGGCCAGCTCGCCCATCCCCTCCTCGTGCAGCAGGTCGAGCATCCAGTCGGCGCTGAACGCCGCGTCCTCGCGGGGCACCGTGGTGACCACCAGCTGATCGGCCGCCTGCATGACGGTGCGCCAGTTCGGGCTCTCCACGTTGTTGCCGGTGTCCACACAGATCACGTCGTGGGTGCGACGCAGCAGCTCCAGCACCCGCTTGACGGTGAACTGGTCCAGTCGTTGGGCGAACCGGGGACTTTCCTCACCGGCGAGCACGTCGTACGACCCGTCGGAGGCGTGCCGCAGGTAGTCGTCGAGGATCTCCAGCAGCTCGGCGCCCTCCCGGATCTCGATCTGGACGAGGTCGGCGACCAGGTGTCGGATGGTGCGGGCATGCCGGGCGCTGCCGGCGCGCAGGCCGAGGGTGCCGCGTAGCTCGTTGTCGTCCCAGGCCAGCACACCACGGCCGCGTACGCTGCCGACGGTGGCCGCGGCCAGCACGGTGGCGGTGGTCTTGTGCACCCCGCCCTTCGGGTTGGCGAAGGCGATCACCCGGGGCGTGCCCAGGTCGCGACGGAGCACGGCGGCGGCCCGTTCGAGGTCGCTGCCGGCGCTCTGCGCCCGCCATTCGATCCGCCCGGGACGGCCGGCCACCGTTGCCGGTGGTGCCACGGCCGGCGGCGGGGTCACTGGTGCCACCGCCGGCACCGGTGCCGCCTGCGGCGGCGGGCTCGGCGGCGCCACGGCCGGCGGCGCCGAGTGCGGCTGGTAGCCACCGTTGTCCAGCAGGGCGTACCGGGACTCCACCGGTGGCCCGGCGTGCCGGTAGCCGTTGTCCAACAGGGTGTACCGGGACTCGACCGGCTCCGGCCGACGCGGCTCCGGCACCGCCGGGTACGGCGGCGGCCCCGGCTGCCCCCGGTACGGCTGGGCGGGAAGCGCCGGGTCGACCCGGTAGGCCGGTTCGGCGCGGTAGGCCGGCTCCTCGCCGTACGACCGGTCCGCCGGCTGCCCGACGGCCGGTACCCGGCCCGCGTAGCCGCTGCCCGGCCCCCGCCGCGGCAACGGCTCAGGCGACGGTGCCGGCTCCTCCCCCCGCCGCTCGGCCGGCGGCTCCGCGCTGCGACCGCCGAGGCGGGCTCGGTCGAGCAGCGCCCGCCACCGCGGTGCCGGTTCGGCGGGCCGTCCCCAACCGGTCTCGCTGCCCTCCACGGATCGCCTCCCCAGCGCTTCGGTCTCCGTCTGACAGGCTACGAACGAAAGCCTATTGAGGCCACACCGGGCGGCACCCGGATCTGTCGACAACCGTCACGGTGTCCGCTCCAAATCATCCGTGTCGGCGGTGTCTGCCGAGGTGGACGGCGTCCATGTCGACGCCCTGGGTGCCGGCGAGGGCGGCGACGGCGACGGTGACGAATCCGTCACCCGTGGCGGTGCCGGCGAGCGGTCCGCCACCGTCGGCTCGGCCGCGGTCGGCACCGGCGCGGGCGGGCCGCCGGTGGTGGTGGCGGCGACCCCGGTGGGGGTGGCGACCGGGGTGGCGCTCGCGGTCGGTTCCGGTGTGGCCGTCCGGTCGACCGGTGGCCGCACGACGTCCCGCTGCTCGGGCAGCGGTGGAGTGAACACCGTCCGCTCCAACCGCCGGACCTCGGGCGCGGGATCCACCACCCGCACCCCGGACCGGGCCGCCACACCCCGCAGCTTCGCCGGCTCGGCGCGTACCACCAGGGCGTAGAGGCAGGCGCACCCGGCCCGGAACGCGGCCGCCTCCGCCGCCGCGACCTGGGCACCGCTGAGGTACAGGCCGCGCAGTTCGCGTTCCTCCGGTCCCCCACCGCCCAGCGCGGTGGCCCGGGCGCGGTAGTCGGCCGCCTCCCGCTCCTTGCGCTCGGCGAGCTTGATCATGCCGGCGGTCACGTCCTCCGGCACCCGCTGGGCCGGGATGCGGACGATCTCGGTCTGCCGCTGCGGCAGCGGCACGCGTCCGAACACCACCGCGATGCCCACGTCACCGACCACCGCGGCGAGCCGCTCCGGGGTGAGGTACTCGCTGAGCGAGACCAGGGCGTACGTGCCGTCACCGAGCGAGCCGGCCAACGCGGCCAGGTCGGCCGCCGCGGTCGCCTCGTAACGGGGGATCGAGTCGCCCTCGACCACGCCCACCCGGGTCACTTCGCCGACCGTGCGGTCCGGCACCGGCGGACCGCCGGTGGCCAGCACGGCCGTGGCCAGCACCGCGGTGCACGACAGCATCGCCACCCACCCGAGCAGCGGAGTCTGGCCCGGGCCGTTACCCAGCCGGGTCACCGTGGCGGCGAGGCGGGGCAGCAGTCGCTGGTCCAACTTCCGCAGCAGATCGCCGGCGCGCACGGGCGGTCCCCTCGTCAGTCGGTCGGAACGGGCGGGACGCGTCAGTCGCGGAGGAGTTCCAACGCGCGTCCCAGATCGTCAGGGTAGTCGCTGACGAAGCGAACCTCGTCCCCCGTACGGGGGTGCTCGAAGCTCAACTCTCTGGCGTGCAACCACTGCCGGTCCAGTCCGAGCCGGGCGGCGAGTGTCGGATCGGCTCCGTACGTGAGGTCACCCACGCACGGATGCCGCAGCGTCGAGAAGTGCACCCGGATCTGGTGGGTCCGGCCGGTCTCCAGCCGCACGTCGACCAGGCTCGCGGACGGGAACGCCTCGATGGTGTCGTAGTGGGTGATGCTCGGTTTGCCGCCGGAGACCACCGCCCAGCGGTAGTCGTGGTGCGGATGCCGGTCGATCGGTGCGTCGATGGTGCCGCGCAACGGGTCCAGGTGCCCCTGCACCACCGCGTGGTAGCGCTTCTCCACCTCGCGATACTTGAAGGCGCGTTTCAGCACGCTGTACGCCTGCTCGCTCTTGGCCACCACCATGACGCCGGTGGTGCCGACGTCGAGGCGGTGCACGACGCCCTGACGCTCGGCGGCACCGCTGGTGGCGATCGTGTGCCCGATGGCGGCGAGCCCGCCGATCACGGTCGGGCCGGTCCACCCGGGGCTGGGGTGTGCGGCCACGCCGACCGGCTTGTCCACCACCACGATGTCGTCGTCGGCGTACACCACCCGCAGGCCGGGCACCGCCTGGGGCACCACCACCGGTGCGGTGGCCGGCGCGGGCAGCGTCACCTCCAGCCAGGAACCCGCCCGCACCTTGTGCGAGTTGGGACGTACCGCGCCGTCCACGAGTGCCTCTCCGGCGTCGACGAGCGCGGCGGCGGCGGTGCGGGACAGCCCGAACAGCCGGGCGACGACCTGGTCCAGTCGCATCCCGTCGAGTCCGTCGGGGACCGGCAGGCTCCGCTGGTCGCCACCGGCGGCGTAGGTGGCCGTCACGCCCGCTCCTGCCGTCCGCCGTCGGTGTCGCCCGGGTCCCCGGCCCCGGCGGGCTGCCGGGCGGTGGTCTCCTCGCCCGTCGGTGCGTCCGCCCGATCGGTGCCACCAGGTCGGTCGGCGGCCGGCGCCCGGGTGCCGTCCCGCTGGCGTCCGGTGAACTCCAGCCCGACGGCGAGCAGCACACCGCAGACCAGGGCGCTGTCGGCGACGTTGAAGATCGGGAACACCCGGCCGTACGGGTCGAAGACGCTGAACATGTCGACCACGTGTCCGACGAACCAGCCCGGAGCCCGGAAGATCCGGTCGATCAGATTGCCGACGACGCCGCCGACCACCAGACCCAGCGCGACCGCCCAGGGAACCGAGCGCACCGTCCGCGCCATCCACCCGATCCAGGCCAGCACCCCGATCGCGATGATCGGGAAGATGAAGGTGTAGTCCTTGCCGAGACTCCACGCGGCCCCGCTGTTGCGGGTCAGCGACAGGTAGAGAGCCCCGCCCAGCAGCCGCACCGGCTCGCGGTCGGCGAGCTCCTGCAGGGACAGGTGCTTGGTCAGCAGGTCGACGGCCACCGCGAACACCGCGAGCGAGAGCAGGATCGTGACGGACCGGCGCCGCGATCTCGTGGCTCTACCCGACCCGTCGATGCCGGATCCCGCTTGCGGTGCTGCGCTCATCTGCTCCCCATCGGCTTTCGCGGCGGTGCGGTCGCACCGCCGCGGGCGGACGCCGGGGAGCGTGCCGTCAGCGCCGCTCCTCCAGCTGCTTGCAGGTCACGCAGAGGGTGGCGGACGGGAAGGCGGCCAGCCGCTCCACCGGGATGGGGTTGCCGCATCGCTCGCACCAGCCGTAGCCACCCTCGTCGAGGCGCTCGAGAGCGCGCTCGACCTGCGTGATCCGTTCCAGGATGCTGTTGGCGAGGGAGATCTCCTGCTCCCGCTCGAACGTCTTGGTCCCGGTGTCGGCCTGGTCGTCCCCGGCCGAGTCGGTGAGGCGGTCGCGCTGCAGCTCGGTGATCTCGCTCAGCGTCTGATCGTACTCGGCACGCAGTTCCTCGTGCCGAGCCGCCAACGCGGCCCGGATCTTCTCGGTCTCCGCGGCGCTGCGGGTGGACTTCGCCGCCGGCTTGCGGCCTGCGGTCCTGGTGTCGGCTGGCTTGGCCATCGTCGCTCCCTCGGCCACGGAGCCGCGGTTGGTCCGCGACGCCTCGACAGGGGCCGCCAGCATCGGCCGCCCCAGGTACAAAACGGGCGCGCGGCGACGGGGCCGCGCACTCCGGAGGTTGGCAAGGATACGGAACGTAAAGGCGTCCGACAACGTGCCGCACCGCAACGCCCGATCCGCCCCGGCAACTGCCATTTCGGGGCAAAGGGAACGCTAGCAGATGACCGCCACTCACCCGGCCGGTTCCGGGCCGTCGCGCAGCCGGCTCAGTCGGTCGACCAGATCCGGTCCGGTCGGTGTGACCAGGAAGAGTTTGTCTCTGCTCGCCGCGCCGGTGCGCAGCGACACGGCGGCTGGCCGGATGCCGAGCGCGGCGGCCAACGCGCGACGGGCCGCCTCGGTGGCCCGGCCGTCAGCCGCCGGGGGAAGCACCGCGATCACCAGAGCGGGCCCGTGCGGGCCGTCGAAGCGGCCGCCCACCCGGGCCCGGGAGGCGCCCGGCTTCACTCGTACGGCGATGGTGAGCGCGTCGTCCATCGGACCCGGCTCAGCGGCGTTCGGAATCCGCCAGCAACACCGCGTCCGGTGTGCAGTGGGCGCAGGGGGTGAAGCCGAGCTCGACCGCCTCCGCGACGGGCAGCGGCTCGTGCTCCCGGCCGACCAGGTGTGGGCACTCGGCGAGGTGGTACCGCGGACGACCGTCGACGACCCGCACCTCGTCCACCAGGCGGGCGATGCGGGCCGCCTGCGCGGCTGTGGTCTCCTCGGCCGCGGGCTCGTCGTCGTACCCGTCGGCGACGCGCAACCGCTCACGTGGCTCGGTCACCGGCGAGCCGGGTGGTTGCCGCCACCCGGCATCGCCGGTGTCCACGTCTGCCGAGGTCTGTTGGGTCGGAATGCTCGGCTCCCGGCGGTCGCCCTCGCGACGCGCCTGGCCAGCCGGGGTGCCGTTGGGAACCGTGGCCCGGCCGGCCGCCTGGCGGGCGCCGGCGACGAGTGCCACGGCGGCCAGCAGGCTGGCCCCGATCGAGACGACGAGCAGCAGGCTGGAGCCACCGGCCAGGCCGAAGACCAGCAGCACCACCGCGATGAGGATGAGCGCGAGACTGATCACTATCATGGCTCACCCTCGCCGTGTCGTACCGATGAGGCGGGGCAGGTGATCGCCGCGCCGGCGGCGGTCACCGACCCGGTTCAGCGACCGGCCTCGAGCGCGCCGGAGCGACCCCCGCCGTACGACCCGGCGAGACCGGCCGCAGCCAGCCCGTTGCCGGCGGCCCGGGCACCCTCACCGCGGGTCATCTCGGCCTCCAGGCCCTGACCACGACCGTCGAGGTCACGCAGCTGGCTCTCCAGGTACGCCTTGAGCCGGGTGCGGTACTCCCGCTCGAACTGCTTGAGCTCCTCGATGTGCTTCTGCAACGCGGTGCGCTTGGCGTCCAGGCCGCCCATGGCCTCCTGGTGCCGCTGCCGGGCGTCGCGCTCCAGCGCGTCGGCCTTGGCACGGGCCTCGCGGGTGACCTCCTCGGCCTTGGAACGGGCCTCGGAGAGCAGCTGGTCGGCCTCGCGGCGAGCGTCGGAGACGTGGTCGTCGGCGGTGCGCTGGGCCATCATGAGCACCCGCAGCGCCTGCTGCTCGCCGTCCGGGCCGGCCGCGGCGCCACCGACACCAACGGAGCGGACCTGCTCCAGCTCCGCCTGCATGGCGCGGGCGGCCTGCTCGGCGGCGGCCTTGTCGCGCTGCACCCGGTCGAGCTGAGCCTTGACGTCGTTCAGCTCGGCCGCCAGGCGGGCATCGCCACCGGGGCCGGCCGGGGCACCGCCCCGCCCGCCGCGCTCCACCTGGGCGCGCAGTTCGTTGTTCTCCTCGATCAGACGGGCGAGTTCGCGCTCGACCTCGTCCAGGAAGGCGTCGACCTCCTCCTCGTCGTAGCCCCGCTTGCCGATCGGCGGCTTCTTGAAGGCGACGTTGTGGACGTCGGCCGGGGTCAGCGGCATCGAAACTCCTCGGGTCAGTTGCGGCCGCGATAGCGCGTCGGTCATCAGGCGGTCCTGATGATCGCCGGCTCTAACACAAACCTCATCAGCACGAACAGGATAACCAGGAGCACAAGGGAGGCCAGGTCGATGCTCACGGTACCAATTCGCAGCGGAGGGATCACACGCCTCAACGCCCGGAGTGGGGGATCAGTGACGCTCCACACGGATTCCAGTCCGGCTGACGCTCCTCGACCGGGCTGCCAGCGACGGCCGTACTGCAACACCGCGCTCAGTACGAAACGGGCCAGAAGAACGATCAGGAAGACATACGTGGTCAGGTAGAGCACCTGTAACAAGATCGACAACACGGCAGGCGACGTCCCTCGGGTCGGGCGGGTCAACTCAGGCTGAAGAACCCGCCCTCAGCGATCTTGGCCTTGTCCTCCGCGGTGACCTGGACATTGGCCGGTGAGAGCAGGAACACCCGGTTGGTCACGCGCTCGATCGTACCGCGCAGCCCGAACGCCAGCCCGGCGGCGAAGTCCACCAGACGGCGGGCATCCGCCTCATCCATCTCGGTGAGGTTGATGATCACCGGCACGCCGTCGCGGAAGTGTTCGCCGATGGTGCGCGCCTCGCGGTACGTGGTCGGGTGCAGCGTGGTGATCTGGTAACGCTGCTCCTCCTCCGGCACCAGCGCACGCTCACGCGGCTGCACCTGTGGCGCGAGGGCGAGGTTGTCCCGGGTGTGGTACGTCAGCGCGCCGGACGGCTCGCCGGTGGACCGGGTGATCGACCTGACGCTGGACCGCTCGGTGCGCTCCGGACGCTCGGACTCCAGCCGCTCGGCCTCACCCAGCCGGGCCGACCGCTCGCTCAGCCGACCACGCTCACCCAGCCGTGGCCGAGGCGCCGGCGGCTCCTCCGGCTCGTCCTCCTCGTCGGCGAACTCCTCGGTGTACCGGCTCTGCCGGTAGCGCGACTCCCGGTAGCCACCCTTGTCGTAGCCACCGTCGTCGTAGGCCCGCTCGTCGTCCTCTTCGACCAGTCCGAGCCAGACCCCCGCCTTGCGCAGTGCACCCATCCCCGCGCCCTTCCCGTCCGCCGTGCGGCACACGCCCCCGCCGTGTCGCCTGTCGCGAGTGGACCATCCCTGCCCACCGGACCGGAACGGCAATCCCCCGACGCGCAATTCGCGTTGCACGTCACGCCCCCCGTCGCCGGGAAGGCCGTTCCTACAAACAACACTGATGTAATTTGCTTCCCTCGCGGCCAGGCTACCGCAGCGTGGGACGCATTCCGAGCAACGCGCTGCCGACGCGGACATGTGTCGCGCCGTGTCCGATCGCCGCTTCCAGGTCGCCACTCATGCCGGCGGACAGCTCCGTCGCCTGCGGATGGTCCGCCCGCACCAGCGCCGCCACCGTCGCCAGCCGGGCGAACGCCCGCTCCGGCTCCCAGCCCAGCGGTGCCACCGCCATCAGGCCGGCCAGCCGGAGCCCACCGGCGGCGGCGACCGCCTCGGTGACCGCACCGAGGCCGACATCGGGATCGGCCGAGTCCGGCACGGCACCACCCCGCGCCGCGTCACCGTCGATGCTCACCTGCACCAACACGTCCAGCGGCCGATCCCGGCCGATGGCGGTGACGCCGGTGTCCAACGCGGATGCCAACCGGACGCTGTCGACGGACTGGACCACGTCCGCGTACCGCAGCACCGACTTGACCTTGTTGCGCTGCAACCGGCCGACGAAATGCCAACGCGGGGTGAGTCCGGCGGCGGCGACCTGCGCCGCCTTGCCCGCCGCCTCCTGGTCGCGGTTCTCCCCCACGTCGGTCACGCCGAGGCCGACCAACGTCACCACATCGGCCGCGGGGTAGGTCTTGGTCACCGCGATCATGGTCACCTCGGCCCGGTCGCGGCCCGCGGCCGTGCAGGCGTCGGCGATGCGGGAGCGTACGCGGGCGAGCCCGGCGGCGAGTTCCGCGCGCCGGTCGGCTCTCGCCGGGGCTTGACTGTCGGTCATCGGCGCTGTTCAGGACCCGTTCTTCAGGAAGTCGGGCACGTCCACGTCGTCGAAGAGCACCCGGCGCGGCGACTGCGGCGTGGCCGGAGGCGTCGGCGACGGCACGATCGGCGTGCTCGGCGGGGCGGACTGGTTCTGGTTCGACTTACGGGGTGCCTCGGCCGCCTTGTACGCCGGAGTGCCCCCGTCGAAGCCCGCCGCGATCACGGTGACCCGCACCTCGTCGCCGAGCGCGTCGTCGATGACCGCGCCGAAGATGATGTTCGCGTCCGGGTGCGCCGCGTCGGTGACCAGCTGGGCCGCGTCGTTGATCTCGAACAGACCGAGATCGGAACCACCGGCGATGGAGAGCAGCACGCCACGCGCGCCGTCCATGCTCTGCTCCAGCAACGGGCTGGAGATGGCGGCCTCGGCGGCCTCGACCGCGCGGTTCTCGCCCCGGGCGCTACCGATGCCCATCAGCGCGCTGCCCGCGCCGCTCATCACGCTCTTGACGTCGGCGAAGTCCAGGTTGATCAGACCCGGCGTGGTGATCAGGTCGGTGATGCCCTGAACACCGGAGAGCAGCACCTGGTCGGCCGTGCGGAACGCGTCCATCATGCTGATGTTGCGGTCGCCCAGCGCCAGCAGCCGGTCGTTCGGAATGACGATCAAGGTGTCACACTGGTTACGCAGCTCGTCGATGCCGGCCTCGGCCTGCACCTGACGGCGCTTGCCCTCGAAGGAGAAGGGGCGGGTGACCACACCGATGGTCAGCGCACCGAGCTTGCGGGCGATGTTCGCCACCACGGGCGCGCCACCGGTGCCGGTGCCACCGCCCTCACCGCAGGTGACGAAGACCATGTCGGCTCCCTTGAGGACCTCCTCGATCTCGTCGCGATGGTCCTCGGCGGCGTTCTTGCCGACGTCCGGGTTGGCGCCGGCGCCCAGCCCCCGGGTCAGTTCGCGGCCGACGTCGAGCTTGACGTCGGCGTCGCTCATCAGCAGCGCCTGCGCGTCCGTGTTGATCGCGATGAACTCGACGCCCTTGAGCCCAACCTCGATCATCCGGTTGACGGCGTTGACGCCGCCACCCCCGATGCCGACGACCTTGATGACCGCCAGGTAGTTGTGCGGAGGTGTCATCTCCGGTCCTTCCCTTCGAGATTGGCTACTCCCCGACCGGCTACGGCCTGGCCGGACCGACGGTCGACGCAGCTACCACCACCGAGGTCGAGAGGTAAACCCTCACCCTCTACTAGAGGGTGAGAGTTATGTCAACCACTGATCCCCTTCCGGGCAACGTAAGCGCAGCCGAGCGATGAGCCAAGGACCTCTCCGGCGTGTCGCCGGTGTAGCGAGACTGCTCACCACTGACCGGTGACTCACCGGAAGGTGACCACGTCCGGCGCGCTCACGTCGATCCGGGCCGCGTCCTGGTCGAGCAGCGCGGTGGCCACCCGCGCCTTGTCCGCGCCACGGGTCGCGTCACCCCAGAACACCGTGCGATCGTCGTGCAGCCGCAGACTGATCCGGGCCAACCCCTCGACCCTGATCTCGACCAGCTGGTCGAGCAGCTCCGGAGTGAGCACACCGAGCACGTCGAGCCCGGCCCGGGTGTCCGGGTCGTCCGGACCGGGCGCGGCCACCCGTACCACTGGCAGGCCGTCCGGACGCTGCGGAACCGTCCGGAACACCACCCCGGCGGCGTCGACCACCGCGAACCGCTCACCGCGCGGCACCACCGCCACCCCCGTGCGCTCGGTCAGCCGTACCACCAACGCGTCCGGCCAGTCCCGGGTGACGGTGACCCGCTCCACCGGCGGCAGCGCACCGATCCGGCCCGCCAACGCGGCCAGGTCCACCCGCGCCAGCGGGGCACCGTCCGGCACCCCCGCCGCGTCCCGCACCTGCACCGCCGTCACCAGCTCGGCGCCCTCCACCCGCACCTCGCGTACCCCGAACAGGCCGGTGCCCAGCAGCGCCCACGCCACCAGCCCGGCCACCGCGACCACGCCACCGGCCACCGCCCAGGGCAGCGCCGCGCGCATCCGGCGCTGCCGGGCCCGGGCCATGAACCGCCGGGTGGAGGCGGGTACCGCATCACTGCCCGCGCGTACCAGCTGCCACCTGCGCACCGGACGACGCCCCGCGCCACCGTCCACACCGGTGCCGCGACCACGGGCCGGGCCGGGACTCATTCCGCGACGGGCGCCGCGCCGTCCACACCGACGGCTCCGGGCACGCTTCCCCCGATGCTCGTCGACCCGCCGGCCACCCCACCGGCGACGGTGCCGGTGAGCGCCGACGCACCGACGGTACGCGCGGCCAACGCGGCGAGCAGCTCGTCACCCATCAGTGAGATCGGCGGGGCACCCATCGTCACCACCACGTCACCGGGTCGGGCGCGCCGGGCCACCTCGGCCGGCGCCGACTCCCAGGTGTCGACGAAGACCTTCCGCTCCGCCGGTAGCGACACCGCCTCGACAAGCGCCGCCGAACCCTCGCCGGGACCACGCTCCTCGCCCGGCCCGAAGACCTCCAGCAGCACCAGTTCGTCGGCGATCGCCAGCGCCTCGGCGATCTCCGCCTGCAGCTGCCGGGTGCGGTAGAGCCGGTAGGGCTGGAAGACGACGATCAGCCGACCGTCGCCGGCCACCTCGCGCAACGTCCGCAGCGCCAGCGTCATCGAGGTCGGGTGGTAGGCGTACTCGTCGTAGACCAGCACCCCGTTGACGTCACCCTTGCGCTCGAAGCGGCGGCGCACCCCCGGGAAGGCCGCCAGCGCGGCCTCCGCCGCCGGCAACGGCAACTCCAGCAGGTACGCGGCCAGCACCGCCGAGGCACTGTTGAGCCCCATGTGCCGGCCCGGCACCGGCAACCGGAACTCGCCGAGCGGACGACCGTCGATGTGGGCGAGGTAGCGCACCCCCCGCGCCGAGGAGGCCATCTCGGTCAGTCGCAGGTCGGCGTCCTCGGCCTCCCCGTAGGTGTACACCCGACGCCCCTCGGCGCGCAGCGTCGCCGCCAGCCGCCGACCACCCGCGTCGTCGGCGCAGGTGATGACGAAGCCGTCCGGGTCGGTGAGCCGGGCGAACTCGGCGAAGGCGGCTTCCAGGTTGGCCAGATCGCCGTAGGTGTTCAGATGGTCCGCCTCGACGTTCGTCACGATCGAGACGAACGGACGGTAGATGAGAAAGGAGCGGTCGCTCTCGTCGGCCTCCACCACGAAGTACTCGCCGGTGCCGTGGTGCGCCCCCGACCCCACCTCCGAGATCTCCCCGCCGATCACGAAGGAGGGATCGACCCCGGCCTGCTGGAGCACCATGGTGACCATCGAGGTGGTGGTGGTCTTGCCGTGGGTGCCGGCGACGGCCACCGTGCGGCGGCCGGTCATCGCGGCCGCGAGGGCCTCCGAGCGGTGCAGCACCCGCAGCCCGCGCCGGCGCGCCTCGACCATCTCCAGGTGGTCCGCGGGGATCGCCGAGGAGTATACGACCGTGTCCACGCCGTCGAGATTGGCCGTCTCGTGGGTCATGTGGATCGTCCCGCCGAGCGCCCGCAGGCCGGCCAACGACGGCCACTCCCGCAGTTCGCTGCCGGAGACCGGCAGGCCCCGGGTCAGGAAGAGCCGGGCCAGCCCGCTCATCCCCACGCCACCTACGCCGATCAGGTGGATGTGCCCGAGATCCTCGGCGGTCAGCGTGCCCGCCGGGCTGAACGTGGTCATCGGGTTACCGCCTCGTAGACGAAGTTGAGCAGTGCCTCGTCGCCGTCGCGCCGCCCGTAGGCCGCCGCGGCGGTACCCATCGCGTGCAGCCGCTGGGGGTCGCGGATCAGCGGGATCACCGTTCGTTCGAGCCAGTCCGGCGTCACCTCGGCGTCGTCGACGAGCAGGCCGCCACCGGCCTCGACCACCGGCAACGCGTTGCGCTTCTGCTCCTGGTTGCTGTGCGGATAGGGCACGTAGATGGTGGGCAGCCCGATCGCGGCGACCTCGGCGCAGGTCATCGCCCCACCCCGGCCGAGCATCAGGTCCGCCGCCGCGTAACCGGCGTCCATGTCGGACAGGTACGGCAGCGTCACGTACGGCACCGGCAGGTCGGTCGGGACCGACACCGGCTCGTTGCGGGCACCGATCACGTGCAGCACCTGGACGCCGTTGCGGGCCAGTTCCTTGGCCGCCCCGGAGACCGCCAGGTTGATCGACCGGGCGCCCTGCGAGCCACCGGCGACGAAGAGCACCGGCAGGTCCGGACGGAGCCCGAAGTGGGCCCGCGCGGCGTTGCGCATCGCCGCCCGGTCCAGCCCGGCGATGCTGCGCCGCAGCGGCACGCCGACCACCCGGGCGTCGCGCAGCGACTCCGCCTGCGCCGGCTGGTGCGGGAAGCCGACGGCGACGTGCTTGGTGAACTTCATCCCCAGCCGGTTGGCCACCCCCGGGGGCACGTTCACCTCGTGGATCACGATGGGCAGCTCCCGCCGCCAGGCGGCCAGGTAGGCCGGGACCGAGACGTACCCACCGAAGCCGACCACCACGTCGGCGCGTACCTCGTCGATGACCTTGCCCGCCGCGCGGGCCGCGGTCCACATCCGGCCCGGGGTACGGACCAGGTTCATGTTGATCGAGCGGGGCAGCTGGTAGGCGGGGATGTTCCGCAGATCGTACCCGGCCGGCGGAATCAGCTCGTTCTCCAGGCCCTTCGGTGTGCCGAGGCAGGTTATCCGGACGCCGGGGTCGTGCCGCCGCAGGCAGTCGGCGAAGGCGAGCAACGGGTAGATGTGCCCCCCGGTGCCACCTCCTGCGAGCACCACCGAACGCAGCGGACCCATCAACGTCTCCTCTCGCTCGCCGACCCGCCGCGACCCCGGGCAGCCCGGGTGCCACGCGGTGTGGCCTGATCGTCCGTGCGCCGCTTGCGCGCCTGGGGCACGGAGCCCCGGGCGGCCGCCGGCGGCGCCGCGCGGCGCCGCCGGCCGGGAAGTGGCGGCAACGGTGCCCACACTAGTCGGACCCACCGGGCCGGCGGACGGGCATGCAGGGCCCGGGCCGCATCCGGTTCCGCCCGGGCGAACGAGGCCAGCATGCCGACCGCCGCGAGGGTCACCACCAGGGCGCTGCCGCCGTCGGAGATGAAGGGCAGCGGTACGCCGGTCAGCGGCAGCAGCCCGATCACGCCGCCGATGTTGATGAACGCCTGCCCGACGAGCCAGGCGGTGGCGCCGGCGGCGGCCAGTCGCCGGAACGGGTCGTCGACCCGGCGGGCGATGCGCAGACCGGTGTAGCCGAGCACGGCGAACAGGGTGACGATCACGGCGCAGCCGACCACGCCCAACTCCTCGGCGATCACCGCGAAGATGAAGTCGTTCTCCGCGGCCGGCAGCCAGGCCCACTTGGTCCGCCCCTGACCCAGCCCGGTGCCGAACCAACCCCCGTTGGCGATGGCGTACCGGGCCTGGACCATCTGATAGCAGAAGTCGTCCTTGCAGGCGTCCAGCGGTGGCGGGCTGAAGAACATGGTGAGCCGGGCCAGCCGGTAGTTCTCCTCGCCGCGCACACCGGAACCGGCGCCGATGGAGGCCACCGCGACCAGCAGGCCGATGCCGAGCAGCCCGATCGCGCTGAGCGCGGCGAAGACCCGCAGCCGCACCCCGGCGGCCCAGAGCAGCCCCACCACCAGGGCGAGCAGGCAGAGCATGCTGCCCAGGTCGTTGTAGCCGACCAGCACGAAGAGCAGCCCCACCACCGGGAACAGCGGGGTGGCCAACTCCCGCCACCAGCCCAGCGCCGCGCCCTTGCGAGCGAGCACGTGCGCGCCCCAGAGCACCAGCGCGAACTTCGCCAGCTCCGAGGGTTGCAGGCTGATCCCGCCGATGTACAGCCAGAGCAGCTCGGCCTCCAGCGGGCCGATCTTCGCGTCGCCGTCGGTCAGCCGTCCGTACGCCACCAGCAGGTTCAGCAGGATCAGCAGCCCCACCGCGACCGCCAGGGTCGGCCGGCCCAGGGCCCGGTAGGTGCGCGCCGGCAGGCGCTGGCAGGCCCAGAACGCCACGATGCCGATCACCGCGAAGATCGCCTGCTTGGTCAGCGACGCCGAGGCGTTGCCGTCCTGGGCGTAGTCCCGAACGCTGGTGGCCGAGAAGACCATGGTCAGCCCGATCAGCAGCAGCAACCCGGCGCTGGCCAGCAGCAGGTGGTAGGAGGCCAGCGGCCGGGACAACAGGCCCCGCAGCGCGGCCAACGATCCCACCGCGTCCAGCCCACGCCACGGCCTCTCGGCGTCGCCGCCCGTCACCGTGCCGCCGGCCCGCGCCGCACCAGCCCCGCCGGGGCTGCCGACCCGTCCGGTAGCCGCGGTCACCGACACCTCCGGACGCGCCGGGCTGCCGGCCGGGCTCCGCCCCACTGCCACGTCGTCTCCTAGCGCCTCCCCCACAGCGCCATCATCGCCGCTACCGGCACCCGACCGGGGCGGTACGCCCCGGTCGGCGTGTCGCACTTGCGCCGACCACCCTCCGCAGTCCCGCCAACACTTCCCCCATAGCGTTGATCAAGAAGTTTGGGTCGGAATCCGGCGGATCTCCGACCCGAACTTCTTGATCAACACGTTCAGGCTGGCGTGGGTCAGCCCATGTTGGCCAGGAAGTCGCTGTAGAAGAGGCCGAGGGCGATGGCGACGCCGATGCCGGCGATGATCCAGAAGCGGACCACGATGTTGACCTCGCTCCAGCCGGCCAACTCGAAGTGGTGCTGCAACGGCGACATCCGGAACACGCGCTTGCCGGTGGTCTTGAAGGAGATGATCTGGATCACCACCGACATCGTGATGATCACGAACAGGCCACCGATGATCAGCAGGAGCAGGATGGTCCGGGTCGACATCGCCATGCCGGCGATCAGGCCGCCGAGACCGAGCGCTCCGGTGTCGCCCATGAAGATCCGGGCCGGCGAGGTGTTCCACCACAGGAAGCCGACGCAGGCCCCGGCCGCCGCCCCGGCGATCAGCGCGATCTCCAGCGGGTCCCGGACCGTGTAGCAGTAGTTGTCCGGATTCGCGGTGTACGCCGGGTCGGCGCACCAGTGGCGGTACTGCCAGAAGGCGATCACCGCGTACGCGCCGAGCACCATCACCGAGGCCCCGGTGGCCAGCCCGTCGAGTCCGTCGGTGAGGTTGACGCCGTTCGTCGCCGCCATCACCACGAAGATGAAGATGATCACCGCACCGATCTTGGTGACGTCCAGCGCCGGGATGTCCCGGATGAAGCTGAGCGTGGTGCTGCCGACGGTCTCGGTGTTGGTCACCGCGCCGGAGGCGTCGGTCATGGTGGACGGGAACCAGAGCGCGACCACCCCGAACACCGCGCCGACCAGGATCTGCCCGAGCAGCTTGCCCCGGGCGCTCAGGCCGCCGCTGTGCCGCTTGCGCACCTTCAGGAAGTCGTCGATGAAGCCGACCGCACCGCAGAAGACCATCAGCCCCAGCAGCACCAGCGCCGTGATGGTCGGCTCGACCTGGGCGATCTGCGCGTCGGGCAGCGTGGTCAGGGCGAGGTGACCGGCCACGTACGCGATGACGGTGGCCAGGATGAACACCACGCCGCCCATCGTCGGCGTGCCCTTCTTGCCCTGGTGCATCTGCGGGCCCTCGGCCCGGATGGGCTGGCCGGCCTTGAGCCGGGTGAAGACCCGGATCGCGATCGGGGTGCAGAACAGCGAGACGAGGAAGGCCACCCCGATGGCCACGATGACCGCTCTCACGCGGCGCCACCTCCGGCCGACGCCGAGGTACCGTCGCCGTCCCCGGCGGCGTCGACGCGCAGCGCGTCGGCCACCTCCCAGGTCCGGTACCGGGAGCCCTTGACCAGGACGACGTCGCCCGGTCGTAGCTCGCTGCGCAGCACCTCGACGGCCGCCGCCTGATCGGTGAGCAGCACCGACTCTCCTCCCCAGTCACCTACCGATGTCGCCCCGTGGTGGATCGGCGCCGCCGCCTCGCCGACCACGAGCAACCGGTCCACACCCAGCTCGGCCGCGAGTCGGCCCACCTCGGCGTGTCCCTGCGCCTCGAATTCACCCAACTCGGCCATGTAGCCGAGCACCGCGACGGTACGCCGTCCCGCGCCGAGGCCGTCCAGCGCCCGCAGCGCCACCGCCGTCGACGCCGGGTTGGCGTTGTAGGAGTCGTCGATCACGGTGACCCCGTCGGTGCGCTCGAAGACGTCCATCCGACGGGTGGAGACCAGCCCGAGCGCGCCCAGCGCGATGGCCAGCTCGGCCAGCGGCATGCCCAGCTCCCGCGCCACGGCCGCGGCGGCCAGGCTGTTCCAGACCTGGTGCCGGCCGGTCAGCCCGAGTCGCACCGGCGCCGTGCCCTCCGGCGTGACCAGGGTGTACGCGGCCCGTCCCCGCTCGTCCAGCGTCACGTCCACGGCCCGCACGTCGGCGTGCGCCGACTCGCCGTAACGGACCACCCGGGCCGTCGTCCGGGCGGCCATCGCGTCGACGAGCGGATCGTCGGCGTTGAGCACCGCCAGGCCGTCGGCCGGCAGCGCCTCGACCAGTTCGCCCTTGGCCAGCGCGATGTTCTCCTGCGAACCGAACTCGCCGATGTGTGACACCCCGACGTTGAGCACCACGGAGATACGCGGCGGCGCGACCTCGCACAGGTACCGCACGTGGCCGATACCCCGGGCGCCCTTCTCCATCACCAGGTAGCGGGTGGTCGGGCTGGCCTGCAACGCCGTGTAAGGGTGTCCCAGCTCGTTGTTGAACGACCCGGGCGGCGCCACCGTCTCGCCGAGCCGGGCGGTCAACTGGGCGATCAGGTCCTTGGTGGTGGTCTTGCCGGAGGAACCGGTCAGCCCGATCACGGTGAGCCCGGGCAGCCGATCCACCACCGCGCGGGCCAGCCGGCCCATCGCGGTCAACGGGTCGGCCACGACGATCATCGGCACGCCGGGCACCTCACGGGTACCCATGACCGCCACCGCACCGGAGGCCACCGCCGCGGCGGCGAAGTCGTGGCCGTCCACCTTCTCGCCGTCGAAGGCGACGAAGAGCCCACCGGAGGTGACCTTGCGGGAGTCGAACTCCACGCTGCCGGTGACCTGCGCGGCGGGATCGGCGGCGACCAGCCGTCCGTCGACCGCCGAGGCCACCTCGGCCAGGCTGAGCGTGATCACTGCCCCTCCAGATCCCCGAAGCGGCTCCGCAGCGCGTCGGCGAGTTCGGTCCGGTCGTCGAACGGGTACACCTCACCGGCGATCTCCTGGCCCCGCTCGTGACCCTTGCCGAGCAGGGCCACCACGTCACCCGGTGCCGCCAGCCGCACCGCCTCGTCGATCGCCGCGCGGCGACCGCCGACCTCGGTGACCTGGGCCGGCGCAGCGGCCCGGTGCGCACCGGCCAGCACCTCGGCACGAATGGCCGCCGGATCCTCGGTGCGGGGGTTGTCGTCGGTCACCACCACCAGGTCGGCACCGGCCGCGGCGGCGGCACCCATCGCCGGCCGTTTTCCCCGGTCCCGGTCGCCGCCGGCCCCGATGACGCAGATCAGCCGGCCGGTGCTGAGTTCCCGCAGCGCGGCCAGCGCGGCCACCACGGCGTCGGTCTTGTGCGCGTAGTCGACCACCCCGCGCACCCCACCGGCCACGCCCACCGACTCCAGCCGCCCCGGCACGCCGCCGCAGGCGGCCACGCCCTCGGCGGCCGTCGCCGGGTCGACCCCGGCGGCCACCAGGCTGGCGATGGCCAGCAGGGCGTTGGACACGTTGTGCCGGCCGGGCAGCGCCACCCGGGCGGGCAGCGCCAGTCCGTCCGGACCGTGTGCGGTGAACCGCTGCGCGTACCCCTCGCCGGTCTGCTCGTCGGCCCACCAGCTGGCGGCCCGGTCCCCGAGCGCGGAGAAGCTGACCGTGGCCGGCTTGAACAGCGCCTTGAGCGCCGGGTCGTCGTGGTTGAGCACCTCGACGGCACACCGGCCGTCGAACAGTCGGGCCTTGGCGGCGAAGTAGTCCTCGGCGTCGGCGTGGAAGTCCAGGTGGTCGGAGCCGAAGTTGGTCCAGCCGCCGACGGTGAACCGCACCCCGCCGACCCGGCCCATCGCCAGGGCGTGGCTGGAGACCTCCATGACCACGGCGGTCACCCCGCGCTCGGCGGCGGCGGCCAGCATGGCGTGCAGGTCGGTGGCCTCGGGCGTGGTCCGCACGCTGTCGATCACCAGGTCACCGAGGCGGGTCTCCACGGTGCCGATCAGGCCGGTGACATGGCCGGCGGCGCGCAGCCCCGACTCGATCAGGTACGCGGTGGAGGTCTTTCCGGCGGTGCCGGTCACGCCGATCACGGTCAGCCCGGCCGTGGGATCGCCGTAGACGGCCGAGGCGAGCGTGCCGAGCGCCGCGCGGGGGTCGGCCACCACCAGGGCCGGCAACCCGCTGTCGGCGGCCCGCTCGACGCCGGCCGGATCGGTGAGCATCGCGACCGCGCCGGCGTTCGCCGCGTCGGCGGCGAACTCCGCGCCGTGCCGTCGGGCGCCGGGCAGGGCCGCGTACAGATCGCCGGGGCGGACCTCGCCGCTGGCGTGGGTCACCCCGGTCACCATCGGGTCGGCACTGGTCGGGGACGCCACGGCGAGCCGGGCGGCCAGGTCACCGAGCCGGATTCCGGTCACGGAACGGGGACGAGGATTGCCGCGCACGGCGTCAGACCCTACCCGGTCGCCCGCTCCCGACCGCACGGCGCGCCTGAATCTCCGTCTCATGGAGTCGAACCGCAGGTCGTGGCTACGGGAAGACGGTGAACGTCGGCGCCGGTTCGGTCGACGGCGGTACCCGGTGGTGGCGCAGGGTGAAGGTCATCATGTCGCGGAAGGCCGGTGCCGAGATCTGACCGCCACCACCGCTGGGGCTGTGCACGAAGACCGCGATGACGTAGCGCGGGTTCTCCGCCGGGGCCATCCCGATGAACGAGGCGACCTCGCCGGGCTGCTTCTTGCCGTCCACCAACCGCCAGCCGGTGCCCGTCTTACCGGCGACCCGGTAGCCGGGGACCGCGGCGGCCAGGCCGGTGGCGTCGTCGACCGTGGTGACCGCCTCCATGATCGTACGCAGGGCGGCGGCATTGTCCGAGCTGAGCACCTGCCGGGTCTCCGGCTCCGGCCCGGGGGTCCGTTTCCCGTTCGGGGCGATCGTCTCCTTCAGCAGGTGGGGCTGGATGTAGGTGCCGTCGTTGGCGATCGCCGCGTAGGCGGCGGCCATCTGCAACGGGGTGGCGTCCACGCTGTGCCCGATCGGCACCGAGCCGTGCGACGACCCGCTCCACTCCTGCACGAGGAGCAGCCGCCCGCTCGCCTCGCCGGGCATCCCGACCTCGGTCGGCTTGCCCAGGCCGAAGCGTCGCTGGTAGTCGAGCAGGCGGTCCGGGCCGAGTTTGTCGGCGATCTGGATGGTGCCGACGTTCGAGGAGTACGCCATCATGCCGGCCACGCTCATCCGTCGCCCGTTCGCCTGGTGGGTGTCGCGGAACCAGGTGTCGCCCTTGCGGATGGCGTTGGCCACCGGGAACGAGGTGTCCCGGGTGATGACGCCTTCCTGCAGGGCGGCGCCGAACGTGATCGGCTTGTGCACCGAGCCCGGGTCGACGATGAAGCTGGTGGCGGCGTCCTCCCGGTCGGTCGGCTCGCTCGGGAAGGGCTTCGCCGCGTTGTAGGTGGGGTGGCTGGCCTGCGCCAGCACCTCGCCGGTGCGCGCGTCCAACACCACGGCGGCGCCGGTGCTGCCCTGCACCTGCTGCATCCGCTCGCTGAGGATGCGCTGCACCATGTACTGCAGGTCACGGTCGATGGTGAGCACCAGCGAACTGCCCGGCTTGGCCTTCGTGGTGCTGCTGTAGCCGCCGGGGATGGGGGCGGCCAGGTCGCCGAGGCCGACCTCGAAGACCCGCTGGCCGTCCTCGCCGTGCAGCAGGTCGTCGAAGCGCGCCTCCAGGCCCTCCAACCCGACCATGTCCGGGCTGGTGAAGCCGATCAGGTTGGCGGCGAGATCCCCGCCGGGCACCTCGCGCCGCTCGTCGCGGTCCGTGCCGATGCCGGGCAGCTTGAGCGCCATGATCTCCTTGGCGCGGCCGATGTCCACCCCCCGGGCGAGGTACTCGAACTGCGAGTCGACGCCGTTGATCCGCTTGCGGGGCTTCATCTTCTCGGCCAGTTCGGAGGCCGGAATGCCCAGCAGCGGGGAGAGCGCCCGCGCGGTCGCCGCGATGTCCTCCACCCGGGTCGGGTCGGCGTAGACGTACCGAGCCTCGACGCTGTGCGCCAGGGCGGCCTCGCCGGAACGGTCGTAGATGGCGCCCCGCGGCGCGGGCAGCGGCACGGTGGTGATGCGGTCGGCGAGCCCGCCGTCGGCGTACGCCGGGGTGTCGACGGTCTGGAGCACGACCAGCCGCACGCCGACGGCGACGAAGAGGGCCAGGGTCAACGCGGTACCCAGGCGCAGCCGGCGCCCCGGGTCGGCCAGCCGGGGCGGTCGGGGTCGCTGGCGCGACGGTCGGCGCGGCGGCGTGCGGTCCCCGCGACGCGGGTCCCGATTGGTCACCCGTCGTCGGGGGGCGGTGGCCGGGGGCTCGTCGCGCGGGGTGCGGTCGGTGACGGTACGGGTCACGGTGGCACGGGCCGCGCCACCGTCACGGCGGGCCGCGCCACCCGGTCGGCCGGCGGCCCGGCCGGCGGTGACCCGACCACCGTCGAGGACCTGTAGCGCCGGCCGGAACGGATCCTGCGACCGGCTGCTGCGCGGGGTACGCCGCTGCTCGGCGCGTCCGGTGCCGGCGGCCGCGCCACCCTCGCGGACGGAGCGGCCCCGCGGCGTGTAGGCGCGGGCGTCGGAGATGCCGCCCAGACCCGGCGTCACGTCCCGCTCACCGGCCGGGCGGGGCGGTGAACTCCGCTGCCCGCCGCCACGCGACGAACCGCGCCGGGAGCCTTCGGCGTCCCGGCGCGGTTCCTCGGACCTCGGTGGCACGGCCTACCCCTGCCCGCCCTGCTGGCTGGCGATGGAGAGCTTGCCACCGGCCGGCTGCGGCACCCCGATCACCTTGCCGTCCGGCAGCCGGATGTACGCCGGCTCACCCGACTCGACAAGCCCCAGCTTGCGGGCCTGCGCGGCGAGGTTGCCCGGCGACTCGGACTCGGCGATCTGCTTCTTCAGCTGCTGCTGCTCCACATCGAGCTTGGCCTGCTGCTGCTGCAGCTCGTCGAGCCGGAAGGCGTTCTCGTTGATCTTCGTGTTGACCGCCAGGATGCCCAGCACCCCGCCGACGACCAGCACCACCACCAGCGCGGCGAACGGTGCCCGCGGCACCCGCACCGGCGGCGGCGGGGCGACCCGCAGCTGCGGCGACTCCGACCGCTCGGCCGCGACGGCGACCCGCTCCACCGGACGCAGCGCCGCGCTGCCCTGGGTCGGGAACTCGCGCGCCCCCCGGGCGCGAGTCTCCGCCGACCGGTTCACCCGGTCCGTCCGCCGAGCACCGTCGCCCGCTCCCCGGGTCCGCTCCGCCGCGATCCGGCCCCCCGACCGCGGTGCGCGCTGCCCGGCGCCGGCGATGTCCCGACGCTTGTCTACGTTCATGTCCCCTCCCCCTCTTCGTCCGTGGTGTCCCCCGGCGCCCGCCGCGGATCCGGACCGGATTCCGTGGTCGACGCCGTCCCCGGTTGGTGCATCGCCTTGACCCGGCGGCGGTACCGTTCGCGGTCGGTACGCCCCCGTTGCCGTGCCTGCGGGTCGATCCGCTCCGCGGCCCGCAGGCGCACCGAAGCGGCCCGCGGATTCGCGGTGACCTCCACCTCCCCAGGCAGTTCCGCGCCCCGGCTGAGCAGCCGGAACGTCGGCTCTGACCCGGGCAGTTCGACCGGGAGGTCGATCGGGCCCGTGCTGCGGACCCGATCGGCGAGCGCCTGCTTGGTGAGCCTGTCCTCCAGCGAGTGGTAGGACAGGACCACCAGGCGACCGCCGACGGCGAGCCGGTCCAGAGCGGCCGGCAGCGCCGTCTCCAGCGCTGCCAGTTCTCTGTTTACCTCGATCCGTAAAGCCTGAAACGTTCTCTTTGCCGGGTGTCCCCCGGTTCGCCGGGCTGGTGCCGGAATCGACTCCCGGACCAGCTCGGCCAGCCGCGCCGACGAGGTGATCCGGCCGCGTTCCCGCTCCCGGATGATCGCCGAGGCGATCCGCCCGGCGAATTTCTCCTCGCCGTAGACCCGCAGCACCCGGGCCAGGTCCGGGTGCGGGTAGGTGTTGACCACCTCCTCGGCGGTCACCCCCCGGGTCTGGTCCATCCGCATGTCCAACGGCGCGTCCTGCGCGTACGCGAACCCGCGGTCGGGCGCGTCGAGCTGCAACGAGGAGACACCGAGATCGAACAGGACCCCGTCCACGGACGGATATCCCAGCCGGTCGAGCACCTCGGGCAACTCGTCGTAGACGGCGTGCTCCAGATGGACGCGGTCGGCGAACCGGGCCAACCGGACCCTGGCGTGGGCCAGCGCCTCGGTGTCCCGGTCCAGGCCCACCAGCACCGTCTCCGGATGGGCCTGCAGCACCGCCTCGGCGTGGCCGGCGAGACCCAACGTCGCGTCGACGTGCACGGTGCGCCCACCCCGGCCCAGTGCGGGGGCCAGCAGCTCGAGACACCGCTCGAGCAGCACCGGCACGTGCGTGCCGCGTAGCTCCCCCATGTCGACCCCCACTGGTTGAACCGGTTGTGTATCCGCGCCCTGTTCGTCGGACGACGCCGTGCCGTCGTACCGCCAGATCCCCATCCGCTCTCCGCCCGCCCGTCGGGCCGCGGCCCGGAGGGTCGGATCGTGCGCCTGGCACCGGGGAAGGGATGCCAGGAACTCGAAAGCGGCTGGAGATCTCGCAGTACGCCGGGCGTCGCCACGCCCTACAGACCGCCGGGCAGCACCCCTTCCTCGATGTCGGCGAAGTCGTCTTCGCTCTCGGCGAGGTAGGTCTCCCAGGCGACCTTGTCCCAGATCTCCACCCGGGTGCTCGCACCGATGACCACCAGGTCCCGGTCGAGCCCCGCGTAGGTACGCAGGTGCGCCGGGATGGTCACCCGGCCCTGCTTGTCCGGCACCTCGTCGTGCGCGCTGGCGAAGAACACCCGGCTGTAGGCCCGGGCCGCCTTGTGCGTCATCGGCTGCGCGCGCAACTGCTCCGCGATCCGCTGGAACTCCGGCGTCGGGAAGACGTAGAGGCAGCGCTCCTGCCCTTTGGTGATCACGACACCCCCCGCCAGCTCATCCCGGAACTTCGCCGGAAGGATCAACCGGCCTTTGTCGTCCAGGCGCGGAGTGTGGGTGCCGAGAAACATCGGCCCAACCCCCTCGCCCTTGAGCGGCGTTCGCGCGCCGCTGACCCCCCGGGCCGGTGGGCCCCTCCCGGCCCCACCAATGCGCCCCACTCTACTCCACTTCCCTCCACTCGCAACCAGATTCGACCGCGTGGCGCGTCGCGCGTCGCCACAAAACCGCACGTCAGCCGGGGTGGAGCGGAGTGGAGGGCCGCGCGGCGCCCCCGGGCGGGTCCGCTTTCCGACATAGATCGACTCCGTCCGGCCGAGGGTCATCCGACCGGGCGCCGGCCGCGCCGAGCCGAACGGATCGCCGTCGGTGCCGATCTCGCGGGTCCGCTGGTCCGGTAACCTCGCTCGCGTGACGGACGCGAAGATGCCCCTGCGGGCGAAGGTGGCCAGCTCCGTGTCACGGACCGCCGCGGCGTTGTCCCGGGCGGCGGGCCGGGGCGACGGCTCGGTGATCGGTGGTTGGCTCGGCCTGAAGATCGACCCCGAACTGCTCGCCCACCTCTCCGCCGGACGGGCCATCGCGCTGATCTCCGGCACCAACGGCAAGACCACCACCACCCGGCTCGCCGCCGCGGCCGTCGGGGTGCTCGGCCGGGTCGCCACCAACTCGTTCGGCGCCAACATGCCCACCGGGCACACCTCCGCGCTGGCCAAGGCCGGCAGCACGCCGTACGCCGTGCTGGAGGTCGACGAGCACTACCTCGCCCAGGTGATCGAGGCGACCGACCCGCACGTGGTGGCGCTGCTCAACCTCTCCCGCGACCAGCTGGACCGGGCCAAGGAGGTCGCCATGATGGCGCAGCTCTGGCGCGCGGCGCTGGCCCGGCACCCGGACATCCGCGTGGTCGCCAACGCCGACGACCCGATGGTGGTCTGGGCCGCCACCCCGCCGGCCTCCCACGACCAGCGGATCACCCCGCCGCACGTCACCTGGTTCTCCGCCGGGCAGCGCTGGCACGACGACTCCTGGGTTTGCCCCGAATGCGGCTCCACCATCCAGCGTTCCGGCGAGCAGTGGTGGTGCACCGGCTGCGCGCTACGCCGGCCGGAGCCGCAGTGGACCGTGGACGAGGAGGGCGTCGTCGACCCGACCGGCGCCTGGTACAAGGTCAAACTCCAGCTTCCCGGCAAGGTCAACATCGGCAACGCGGCGACCGCGCTGGCGGTCGCCGCCGAGTTCGGCGTACGCCCCTTCGACGCGGTCCCCCGCCTCGGCGACGTGACCTCGGTGGCCGGACGCTACGCCCAGGTCGTCCGGGACGGTCGCACCGTGCGGCTGCTGCTGGCCAAGAACCCGGCCAGTTGGCTGGAGGCGTTCGACATGGCCGACGAGGCGCCGACGCTGCTGTCCATAAACGCCCGGGACCCCGACGGGCTGGACACCTCCTGGCTCTTCGACGTCGACTTCGCACCGCTACGCGGCCGGCTGGTGCTCATCACCGGCGACCGGGCGTACGACCTGGCCGTACGGCTGGAGGTCAACGACGTGCCCTTCCAGTACGTACGCACCTTCGACGAGGCCGTCCGAGCGGTACCGCCGGGTCGGCTGGAGGTCATCGCGAACTACACCGCGTTCCAGGACATCCGAGCGGAGTTGGATCGTGTCAACTGAGACCCTGCGCATCGTCTGGATCTACCCGGACCTGCTGTCGACGTACGGCGACCGGGGCAACGCCCTGATCCTGGCCCGCCGGGCCCAGCAGCGCGGATTCCCGGTCGAGGTGCTGGAGGTCCGCTCCGACGAGCGGCTGCCCACCACGGCCGACATCTACCTCATCGGGGGCGGGGAGGACGGCCCGCAGGCGCTCGGCGCGCAACGACTGCTAGCCGACGGTGGCCTGCACCGGGCGGTGGCCCAGGGTTCGGTGGTCTTCGGCGTCTGCGCCGGCTACCAGTTGCTGGGCACCTCGTTCTTCGCCAAGGGCACCCAGTACCAGGGCCTGGAACTGCTCGACCTCTCCTCGGACCGGGGCCCCAGCCGGGCCGTCGGCGAACTGGCCGGCGACATCGACGCCCGCCTCGGCCTGCCGCCGCTGACCGGGTTCGAGAACCACGGTGGCCGTACCCACCTGGGCCCCGGCGTCTCACCGTTGGCCCGGGTCACCGCCGGGGTCGGCAACGACGGCGCCACCGAGGGAGCCTGGCGGGGCAAGCTGCTCGGCACGTACTCCCACGGCCCGGCGCTGGCCCGCAACCCGGCCCTGGCCGACCTGCTGCTGCGCTGGGCGACCGGCGCGCAGCACCTGCCCCCGCTCGACGACACCTGGGCCGACCGGCTGCGGGCCGAACGCCGGACCGCGGTGGCCACCGCCCGGGCATGATCCGCAAGCTGCGGAGGCGACTGCTGCGGGCGAGCCGGTCGGGCGACCTCGCAGCCGGCCCGCCGCAGCCCGACACCCCACCGGTCGGCCCACCGCCCGCCGGGTGGCGCCGCCTGCTGGTCGCCGCGACGCCGTCGGCCACCCGGTTCGCGCTGCTGCTGCTCCTGCTCACCGCCTTCGCGGTGGCACTGCTGCTGGTGCCGCACCCCGAACCGACCGCGCTGCCGGACCTGGCCGACCGGATGGGACGGCTCGCTCCGGTGGCCGGCGTGCTCGGCGGGGCACTGCTGCTGGTGGCGCTGGTCCCCCGCACCTTCATCACGCTCGCCTCAGGCGCGATCTTCGGTGCCCTGGAAGGTGCCGCGTACGCGCTCGGCGCCGCACTGCTGGCGGCGGCGATCGGCTTCGCCGTGGGTCGGGTGCTGGGTCGGGAATTCGTCGCCGAACGCGTCCGGGGTCGGCTGGCCCGCCTCGACCGCTGGTTCACCCGGCAGAGCGTGCTCGGCGTGGTCACCGTACGGCTGCTGCCGATCTCCGGATTCGGCCTGGTCAGCTACGGCTACGGCACCACCGGCGCGCGGGTGCTGCCGTTCCTCGTCGGCAGCGTGATCGCCTCCGCGCCGACCGCGTTCGGCTACGCGGCGGTCGGCGCCGCCGTGACCAGCCCTGGCGGGATCAGCTGGTTCGCCGCCGCCCCGGCCTCCCTGGGGTTCATCGCCAGCGCCGTGCTGCTCGCCCGCTGGTGGCGCGCCGAACGCCGCCTCCGCCGCCCCCTCCCCTGACCAAACTCCCCACCCAACCAGCCCATTTCTTCCCCTGGCGACAAACCGGTGGGGGCCAGCGGGGTGGGGTGACCAGGCCGGCCTCGTAGGCGGCGATAGGTTGATCATGAGGTTGATGGCAGTAGTTGATCTTCAGCCTGCCGCCAACCTCATGATCAACGAGAAAGGGCGCGGCTACAGGACGATGGAGACCATGCGGGTGGGGATGACGATTACCTTGCGGGGCTCCTTGTCGGCCAGCACGCCGGCGACGGCGGCCAGGGCGGCCTGCCGGACGTCGGTCTCGCCTGCGTCGGCGGGGACCTCGATGCGGGCCCGGACCTTGCCGTTGATCTGCACCGGGTAGGTGACCGTCTCGGCGACCAGCAGCGCCGGGTCGGCGACCGGGAAGTCCGCGTACGTCAGCGAGGTGGCGTGGCCCAGCCGCTGCCACAGCTCCTCGGCGACGTGCGGAGCGAACGGCGCGACCATCAGCACCAGCGGCTCGGCCACCTCGCGGGGGGTACCCGCCAGCCGGGTCACCCCGTTGGTCAGCTCGATCAGCTTGGCGATCGCGGTGTTGAACCGGATCTGCTCCATGTCGCCCCGGACACCGTCGATCACCTTGTGCAGCAGCCGCCGGGTCTGCTCGTCGGCCGGGTCGTCGGTGACCCGGGACTCGCCGGTGCGCTCGTCGACGATGGCCCGCCAGACCCGTTGCAGGAACCGGTACGAGCCGACCACCGCCCGGGTCTCCCACGGGCGGGACACCTCCAGCGGGCCCATCGACATCTCGTACACCCGGAACGTGTCTGCGCCGTAGGCGGCACACATCTCGTCCGGGGTGACCACGTTCTTCAGGGACTTGCCCATCTTGCCGTACTCGCGGTTGACCTGGACGTCGCCCAGGAAGAAGCCGCCGTCGCGCTCGGCGACCTCCTCCGCCGGCACGTACGCGCCCCGGGCGTCGGTGTAGGCGTACGCCTGGATGTAGCCCTGGTTGAACAGCTTGCGGAACGGCTCGAACGACGACACGTGGCCCAGGTCGTACAGCACCTTGTGCCAGAACCGGGCGTACAGCAGGTGCAGCACGGCGTGTTCGGCGCCGCCCACGTACAGGTCCACGCCGCCGCAGTCGCCCTCGCCACGCGGGCCCATCCAGTACCGCTCGTTGTCCGCGTCGACGAACCGGTCGCCGTTGGTCGGATCCAGGTAGCGCAGCTCGTACCAGCAGGAGCCGGCCCACTGCGGCATCACGTTCGTCTCCCGGGTGTAGCGCTTCGGGCCGTCACCCAGGTCCAGCTCGACCTCGACCCAGTCCCGGCGGCGCGACAGCGGCGTCTCGGGGTTGCTGTTCGCGTCCTCCGGGTCGAAGGTGCGCGGGGAGAAGTCGTCGACCTCGGGCAGCTCGACCGGCAGCATCTCCTCCGGCAGCGCCACGGCCGCGCCGTCGGCGTCGTAGACGATCGGGAACGGTTCGCCCCAGTAGCGCTGCCGGCTGAACAGCCAGTCCCGCAGCCGGTAGGTCACCGCGCCCTGGCCGTTGCCGGTCTCCTCCAGCCAGGCGATGATCCGGGCCTTGGCGTCGGCCACGCCCAGGCCGTTCAGGTCCAGGCCGCGCTCGGGCGCGGCGCTGTTGATCGCCGGCCCGTCCCCGGTGTACGCCTTGCCGTCGAAGCCCTCCGACGGCTGCACGGTACGCACGATCGGCAGCTCGAAGACCTCGGCGAACTCCCAGTCCCGCTCGTCCTGGGCCGGCACCGCCATGATCGCGCCGGTGCCGTAGCCGGCCAGCACGTAGTCGGCGATGAAGATCGGGATCTGCCCACCCGTGACCGGGTTCGTGGCGTACGCACCGGTGAAGACGCCGGTCTTCTCCTTCGTCTCGGCCTGCCGCTCCACGTCGGTCTTGGCCGCCGCCGCCTTGCGGTACGCCTCGACGGCCTCCCGCGGGCTGTCGTGCCCGCCGGTCCACGCGTCCCGGGTGTCCGCCGGCCAGGCCGCCGGCACCAGCGTGTCGACCAGCTCGTGCTCCGGGGCCAGCACCATGTAGGTGGCACCGAAGACGGTGTCGGGCCGGGTCGTGAACACCCGGATCGCCGCCGCCGGAGTCGGGAAGTCGATGTGCGCACCCTGCGACCGGCCGATCCAGTTGCGCTGCATCAGCTTGATCGGCTCGGGCCAGTCCAGCTTGTCCAGGTCGTCCAGCAGCCGGTCACCGTACGCGGTGATCCGCATCATCCACTGCTTCAGGTTGCGCTTGAAGACCGGGAAGTTGCCCCGCTCGGAGCGGCCGTCGGCGGTGACCTCCTCGTTGGCCAGCACCGTGCCCAGCCCCGGGCACCAGTTGACCGGCGCCTGCGACACGTACGCCAGGCGGTGGTCGTCGACGATGGCGCGCCGCTCGGCGGCCGACAGCTCGGCCCACGGCCGGCCGTCCGGGGTCCGCCGCACGCCCCCGGCGAACTCGGCGATCAGCTCACTGATCGGCCGGGCCCGGCCGGCTTCCCGGTCGTACCAGGAGTTGAAGATCTGCAGGAAGATCCACTGGGTCCAGCGGTAGAAGTCGGTGTCGATGGTGGCCACCGAACGCCGCTGGTCGTGGGCCAGTCCCAGCCGGCGCAGCTGCGCCCGGTACCGGTCGATGTTGGCCACGGTGGTGGTCCGCGGGTGGGTGCCGGTCTGCACCGCGTACTGCTCGGCCGGCAGCCCGAACGCGTCGAAGCCCATCGCGTGCAGCACGTTGCGGCCGGCCATCCGCTGGTAGCGGGCGAAGCAGTCGGTGCCGATGTAGCCCAGCGGGTGCCCGACGTGCAGTCCGGCTCCGGACGGGTACGGGAACATGTCCAGCACGTACAGCTTCTCGGCACCGGAGCGCGGGTGGCCCGGGTCGGCCAGCGGGCCGGACGGGTTCGGCGCGTGGAAGGCACCCTCCCGTTCCCAACGGTCCTGCCAGCGGCGTTCGATCTCGTCGGCCAGTGCCGCGGTGTACCGGAACGGTGGGACGTCTGCCTCGGTCATGGCCTTCTCCTCGCGTCGCTCGGCGGAGTCTGTCGGAGTGCTGGCTGGTCTCGGATCTGCCTCGGCGGCCCGTCGCGGGCCGGCGGCGGGCACGAAAAAGCCCCTCACGCAGGAGGGGCCGCCGTGCTGTCGCGCGTTCAGCGCATCAGCACGGCCCGATAAGAAGCAGGAAGACTCCGGCCATGTCCGGCAGTGTACCGCGCGTGGCGGGTGGCCGCCGTCGACCACCCCTCAGACCGGGTCGCGGGGCTGCTCGTCGCCACCCTCGCCGGCCCGGCCGCCGAGTTCGTCGTAGCGGGTGACCGGTGCCAGCGGGGCCCCGGACCGGTAGGCGGCCCGCGCCAGCGCGTAGCCGCCGATCGGTGCGGTGAACAGTTGCAGCCCGACGGCGGCCAGGACCACCACCGCGGTACGCCAGCCGGGTATCAGCAGCAGCACGCCGAGCAGCACGCAGCTCACCCCGAGGCTGGCCGCCTTGGCCACGGAGTTCATCCGGTGGTAGACGTCCGGCAGGCGGATCAGGCCGACCGCGCTGATCGCGATCAGCGCGGTGCCGAGCAGCAGCAGCGCCGAGGCCACCGAGATCCGGATCATCGCTGCCTCCGGTGCACCAGCCGGGCCATCGCCACCGTCGCGAGGAAGCTCACGAGGGTGCCGGTCAGCACCAGGTCGAGCAGGTCGGGGGCGTGCAGCCGGGCGGCGAGCACCGCCAGGGCCGCCAGGAAGACGAAGAAGCCGAGATCCAGTGCGGCCGCCCGGTCGGCGTCGGTCGGACCGACCACCAGCCGGACGATCACCACCGTCATCGAGCCGGCGAGGACCACGAGCACCGCGTCGAGCAGAATCATCGTCACCGCCGGACCACCTCCGTACGACCGGCGTCGGGACCGTCCGGGTGGGCGGCCGGGCGCAGCGCGGCCAGCAGCCGCCACTCCAGGTCGGTCACCGCCCGCCGGAACGCCACCGGGTCGGCGGCGTACATGCCGTGCACCCACAGTGCGGCGGTGGGTGCACCCTGCACGCTCAGGGTCAGCGTGCCCGGGGTCAGGCTCACCGCCAGCGCCACCGCCGCCACCTCCGTGTCGGTGGCCGCCCGCAGCGGCACCCGCACCACCGCGGGCGCCAGCCGGGAACCCGGCGTGAGGATCTCCCAGGCCACCGCGAGGTTCGCCTGGACCAGCCGGACGGCGAAGTAGCCGGCGAACCGCAGGACGCGTCGGACCCGCACCGCCGTGCGGCGGGGAATCGTCATCGTGTGGCTGCTCATCGGCCGGTCACCGCCCGTACGTAGCCCGCCGGGTCGCGCAGCCCGGCCGCCGCCGTGTCGGCGAGGACCAGCAGCGGTGCGGCCGCCAACCCGGCCGCCAGGGAGAGACCGGCCAGTGCCAGCGGCGGGCCGACAAGCGTCGGTCCGATCCGCCGGGCCACGGTCGACGAGGCCGGCGGATCGCCGGTGAACAGCGCGCTCCAGATCTTCAGCATGGACAGCAGGGTGACCAGGCTGACCAGCACCGCGACCACCATGGCCAGCCAGGCACCGGACTCCGCGGTGGCCCGCAGCAGCAGGAACTTCGCCAGGAACCCGGAGAACGGCGGCAGGCCGGCCAGCGACAGCGCCGCCCCGGCGAAGGCCAGGGCGAGCGCGGGACGTTGCCCGGCCAGACCGCCGGAGCCGTCGAGCCGGTCGGTACCCCGGCCGGCACGTACCGCCGCCGCGCACAGGAACAACGCCGCCTTCACCAGGATGTACTGGGCCAGGTAGTAGACCGCCGCGGCCAGGCCGACGGCGGTGAACAGGGCCACGCCGAGCAGGACGTAGCCGAGCTGGCTGACCATGTGGAAGGTCAGGATCCGCCGCATCGAGTTCTCGCCCACGGCACCGAGCACGCCGACCACCATCGACAGCAGCGCCACCGCGCCGAGCAGCCAGCGGTATCCGGGATCACCGCCGTAGACCACCGCGTAGATCCGGATCACCGCGTAGAGACCGACCTTGGTCAGCAGCCCGGAGAAGAGCGCCACCACCACCGGCGAGGCCACCGGATAGGTGCGCGGCAGCCAGTCGTGCAGCGGCACCAGTGCGCTCTTGACGCCGAGGGCGAGCAGCACCACACCGCAGGCGACCGCGACCGTCGGTTCGTCGCGTGCCGCGCCGGCCAGCTCACCCAGCCCGACCACTCCCGTGGTGCCGTAGACCAGAGCCACCCCGGCCAGCAGCAGGGTGGAGCCGAGCAGGTTGGTGGCGACGTACACCCGTCCCGCGCCGCCGCGCCCGACCCCGCCGGCCAGGCTCAACAGCACGTACGACGGCACCAGCATGACCTCGATCAGCACGAAGAGGTTGAACAGGTCGGTGGTGAGGAACGCGCCGCCGGCCCCGGCGGTGAGCACCAGCACCAACGGCAGGAAGTACGGACGACGGTCGTCTCCGGAGCCGACGGCGGCGACGAGGCAGCCGAGCACCACCAGCGCCGTCACCGTGACCAGCAGGGCGCTGAGCGCGTCCGCCGCCAGGCCGATGGCGATCGGTCCGGGCCAGCCACCGACGCGCAGCACGGCCAGCGCGCCCCCACTGGTCCGCACCAGCAGGACCAGGCCGGCCACCAGCACCACCGTCATGGTGGCGAAGGCGCCGACCCGATGCGTGCCGGGGCGGTTCGGCAGGGCGAGCAGCGCCCCGGCGGCCAGCAGCGGTCCGACCACCGGGATCAGGAGAAGAGCACTCACCGCCGCCGCCCCGTGGTGCCGGGCCTGCCCGCTCCACCGGTGCCGTCGCCGTCGGACTCGGCGTCGCCGTCGTCGTCGTTGTCGTCGTCCATGGGATCCGCACCGCTGGCCGGCCCGCCGGCGCCGCGTCGCAGCAGGCCGAGCAGATGGATGGTGATCCCGAAGGTGATCACGATGGCGGTCAGCACGAACGCCTGCGGCAGCGGGTCGGCGGTGTCCGGGCCCACCTCCTCCAGCGCCGCGGTCCGCCGGCCGAGTCCGCCGGCGGATAGCAGCACCACGTTGACGGCGTGGCCGAGCAGCACGAAGCCCAGTACCACGCGCAGCAGACCCGGCCGCAGCAGCAGGAACACTCCGGCGGCCACCAGGACGCCGACCACGAACGCGGCGCTCACCGGGCACCTCCGGTCTCCGGCAGGTCGGCCGGCTGGGCCGGCGGCACCCCGAGGCGCCGCACCGCGGCCACCACCAGCGCCAGGACCATCAGGTAGATCCCGAGGTCGAACAGCAGCGACGTGGACAGCGACGGCAACGGATCCGGTGTGCTCAGGGCGAGCGGCGCGAGCAGCGACCGACCTGCGGCGAGCGGCACCAGCGCGGCGACCGTCGCGGTCAGCAGCCCGGTCGCCACCAGCGGAGCCGACCTGAGGCGGCCCAGCAGCGGCGCCCCGCCGGGGTGCGCCAACTGACCGAGCCCGACGGCGGTACCCGCCAGCAGCGCCCCGATGAAGCCGCCGCCGGTCTCCTCGTGTCCACGGAGGAACAGCACCGCCGAGGCGGTCAGCATCACCGGCGCGAGCACCCGGTAGGCGAGACCGAGCACCAGGTCCTCGCCGGCGGGCTCGGTCCTGGCCGGCTCGACCGGCCGACCGGCGGCGAGCCGGACCAGCCCGAGTGCCACCACCGCGAGCACCACCGCCTCACCGAGGGTGTCCAGGGCCCGGAAATCCACCAGGATGGTGTTCACGACGTTGGCGCCGCCGGTCAGTTCCTCCGCCCGGTCGAGGTACCACCGGCCGGGTTCGGACAGCCGGTCGCGCCCGGTCAGCACCGCCGTGCCCGCGGCTGCCGCGCCACCCGTGACGACCGCGAGCAGGGCCGCGCCGGAAACCGACAAGCGTCGACCGACGGGGGCGAGCCGGCGCGGCTGCTGCCGCAGCGCCAGCATGACGACCACCGCGGTCAGCACCTCCACCAGCATCAGGGTCAACGCCACGTCCGGTGCGCCGAGGGTCAGGAACCACGTCGACAGCAGCAGCCCCACCACCCCGGTGAGTCCGATCGCCGCCAGCGCGGAGCGCACCACCAGCAACCCGGCGAGGGCCGTCACGAGCAGCCCCAGCAGCAGCCAGTCACCGGGGCGGGCCGGGTCACCGCCGAGGCCGGCCGGGACGTCGGGCAGCGCCACCGCGGCGACCGCGGCCAGGATCACCGCCGCCAGCAGCGGCCGGGCCAGGTAGGGCGCCGGGCCCGGCGCGTGCGCGCCCCGGGCGACGATCGAGCCCGCGTGCAGCACCGCCTGTCGGGCCCGCTCGAACAACGCGGCGAACGGCGGTGCGGTGGGTACGGCCCGAAGCCACCGGTCCACCCGGACCCGGCCGAGGAACATCAACACGCCCAGCAGCACGGTGAGCACGCTCAGCCCCAACGCCGGGGTGAAGCCGTGCCAGAACGCCAGGTAGGGCGGCGTACCCTCCGGACGCGCGTCGGTCGCGGCCCGCTCCACGAGCGGGCTCAGCACGGCCACCGTGGGGCCGAGCGCGGTCGCCACCAGCGCGGCCACCGCAGCCGGGGCGAGAAACGCCCAGGACGGCTCGCGCAGTTGGCGTTGCCGGGTCGGTCCCTCCACCATCCCGTGCACCAGACGGGCCGCGTACGCGAAGGTGAGCACCGAGGCGAGCACCCCGAGCCCGGCGGCGCACCAGCCCAGCCATCGTCCGCCGTAGGCCCCGCCGAGGGCCTCGAAGATCGCCTCCTTGCCGACGAAGCCGATGGTCGGCGGCAGGCCGGCCATCGACATCGCCGCCAGCACGGTGAGCCAGACCGTCGCGGGCATCACCCGGTGCAGTCCGCCCAGCTCCCGCACGTCACGGCTGCCCGCCTGATGGTCGATGATGCCGACCAGCATGAACAGGGTCGCCTTGAACAGCGCGTGGGCGACGGTGTAGAGGATCGCCGCCGCGTCGGCGGCCGGGGTACCGACGCCGATCACCCCGACCAGCAGGCCGAGCTGACTGACCGTCGAGTACGCCAGCAGCGCCTTCAGGTCGTACTGACGCAGCGCGAGCAGCGCGCCGAGGATCGCGGTGAGCAGCCCGACGGCGATCAGTGTGCCGTTCCACGTCCAGGAGCCGGCGAACACCGCCGAGAAGCGCATCAGCAGGTAGATACCGGCCTTCACCATCGTCGCCGCGTGCAGGTACGCGCTCACCGGCGTGATCGCCACCATCGCGCCGGGTAGCCAGAAATGGAACGGCAGCTGCGCGGACTTGGTGAACGCCGCGACGATCACCAGCGTCGCCACCACCCAGGCCGGTCCGCCGTTCAGCCGCTCCGGCTCGGCCACGACGGTGTCCAGGCTGGTGGTGCCGAGGTGCACCGCCAGCAGCACGATCGCGGCCAGCAGCGCCAGACCGCCGGCGACGGTGACCAGCAACGCCCGCACGGCGGGCCCGGTCGCCGCCGGCCGGCCGCCCTGCCCGATCAGGACGAAGGAGAGGATCGAGGTGAGTTCCCAGAAGACGAAGAGCACCAGCAGGTCGTCGGCGAGGACCAGGCCCAGCATCGCGGCGGCGAAGAGGGTCATCGTGACGTACACCCGCTCCTGCTCCACCTCGGTGCCGTCGAGGTAGCGGGGGCAGTAGGCCATGATGAGCGCGCCCACACCCAGGGCCAGCAACGCGAAGACCAACCCCAGTGCGTCCATCCGCAGCGCGGCGTGGACCTCCAGTCCGGGCAGCCACCGCCACGCCACGGCGACCTCCCGGTCGTCGAGGATCACCGGCAACCGGCTGAGCAACAGTGCCGCCCCGGCGAGGTAGCCGGCGGCCAGCGGATACCCGGCGTTGCGGTCGAAGCGCCGCACCAGCAGCGGTACGCAGGCCGCCAGGCCGACCTGCCAGGCGAGCGCGGCGGCGAGGATCACCTCGTCATGTCCTCCCGTCCGGGCAGGCGGATTCGACGCCGCTTACCCGGCATAACCGACGACATGCGCTGCGTAAATGACAAATCACTGCGTAAGCGCTCAAACACCTGCGGCGGTCGGCGTTGACGACAAACATGGTTAGCCTGAGAGGCCAGTGAGATTGCCGCGGCACATGAGGCTCGTACGTCGCGAACGAAACGGCGGGGCCAGGTGCTCTTGTAGAGAGCTGCCGTGACGGCGACGAGGAGGAGGCCCGTGACACAACAGACCTGGGACGACGTTGGCGGTCTGCTGCCGTACGACGAGTTCCGCGCCGCCAGTGACGCGATCGTTACCAACATCGAACAGGTCATCGAGGGCAAGACCGCGACCGTGCGGCTGGCGCTGGCCGTCCTGCTCGCCGAGGGTCACCTGCTCATCGAGGACGTGCCCGGCGTCGGCAAGACCAAGCTGGCCAAGGCCCTGGCCCGGTCGATCGACTGCTCGGTGCGCCGCATCCAGTTCACACCGGACCTGCTGCCCAGCGACGTCACCGGGGTCAGCGTCTACAACCAGGAGACCCACGACTTCGAGTTCCGCCCGGGTGCCGTCTTCGCCAACCTGGTGGTCGGCGACGAGATCAACCGGGCCTCGCCGAAGACCCAGTCCGCGCTGCTGGAGTGCATGGAGGAACGGCAGGTCACCGTCGACGGCGTGACGTACCAGTTGCAGACGCCGTTCATGGTGATCGCCACCCAGAACCCGATCGAGATGGAGGGCACCTACCCGCTGCCGGAGGCGCAGCGCGACCGGTTCACCGCCCGCATCGCCATGGGATACCCGGACCCGACCGCCGAGCTGGCCATGCTCGACGGGCACGGGGCGCTGGACCCGCTGTCCGGGCTGCGGCCGGTTTCCGACGCCGACACCGTACGCCGGCTGATCGGTCACGTCCGGCAGGTGCACGTCGCCGACGCGGTCAAGCAGTACGCGGTCGACCTGGTCACCGCCACCCGCGAGTCACCCGACCTGCGCCTGGGCGCCTCTCCCCGGTGCACCCTGCAACTGCTGCGCACCGCCCGCGCGGTGGCCGCCCTCGACGGGCGTGACTACGTCCTGCCCGACGATCTCCAGGTGCTCGCCGTGCCGGTGCTGGCACACCGGATCATCCCCACGGCCGACGCCCAGCTCGCCCGGCGTACCACCGACGCGATCGTCGCCGACCTGGTGCACCGGTTGCCGCTGCCGCACGACCGCAAGCGCTCGCCCTACGACACCCGGCCACCGAGCGGTAACGGCCGGGCCCCCTTCGAGCCGCGGAGGCCGTGACGTGCGTGTCGGGCTGCGCGGGCTGACCACCCGCGGCCGCTCCTTCCTGGCCGCGGCGGTGGCGGCGGCCGTCTCCGCCGGCATCCTCGGCGAGAAGGACCTGCTGCGGGTGGCCGTGCTGCTGGCCGTCCTGCCGCTGCTCGCCGCGCTCTACGTCGGTCGCAGCCGCTACAAACTCGCCTGTCACCGGTCGCTGGAGCCACACCGGGTGCCGGTCGGCGCGACCGCCCGGGTGGTGCTGCGCCTGCAGAACATGTCCCGGCTACCCACCGGCACCCTGCTGCTGGAGGACCGGCTCCCGTACGCCCTGGGCAGCCGGCCCCGGGTGGTGCTGGAACGGCTCGGCGCGCACCAGGCCAGTTCCGTGGCGTACACGGTGCGTGCCGACGTGCGGGGCCGGTACGAGGTGGGGCCGCTCGTGGTCCGGATGACCGACCCCTTCGGCCTCTGCGAACTCACCCGCGCCTTCCCCGGCACCGACCGGCTCACGGTCGTCCCGCAGGTGGTTCCGTTGCCGTCGGTGCGGCTGCCCGGTGAGTACGCCGGCAGCGGTGAGAGCCGGGCCCGCTCGGTGGCGGTGCACGGCGAGGACGACGCGGCCACCCGGGAGTACCGGCGCGGCGACGACCTGCGCCGGGTGCACTGGAAGTCGACCGCGCGCACCGGCGAGCTGATGGTGCGACGGGAGGAGCAGCCCTGGGAGAGCCGGGCCACGGTGCTGCTGGACACCCGCGCGTACGGCCACCGGGGCGACGGGCCGACGGCCAGCTTCGAGTGGGCGGTCTCCGCCGCCGCCAGCATCGCGGTGCATCTGCGCCAGGCCGGCTACAAGCTTCGCCTGGTGACCGGCTCGGGCGCGGACGTCGACGCCACCGAGGGCGCCGGCGACGGCCTGCTGCTCGACCAGCTCGCCGAGGTCAGACTCGACCAGCGGGTCGAGATCACCACCCTGGTGCAGCACGTCCGGCAACGCGCCGACGGCGGGCTGATCATCGGCCTGTTCGGGTCGCTGAGCACCGCCGAGGCGGAACTGCTGGCCGGGCTGCGGGCCAACGGCGCCACCTGTGTCTGTTTCCTGCTGGACAGCTCCGCCTGGCTGAACCTGCCGACGCCCGCGCGGGCGGAGGCCGATCAGGCGCACGACACCGCGGCACTGGCGCTGCTGCATTCCGGCTGGCGGGTGATCGGCGTCGACCACGGCGGCCGGTTGCCGGCGCTCTGGCCACAGGCCGGGCGGGGCTCGCAGGGGTTCGCGCTGCGCGCGGCGATGGCCGAGACCGTGGCCGGTGGCGTGCGATGAACGGAAGGTCCCCCTCATGATCGCCCATCGGAACCTGGGATTGGTCGCCGCCGGCGCGACGCTGCTCGCGGCGGCGCCGCTGTCGGCCATCTTCGAGCGCTGGACATGGCTGGTCCAGGCGGTCATCGCGGTGGCCGCGGTGGCGGCCGCGGCGGCGCTGGCCCGGCTCGGCCGGACTCCGCTGTGGGTGCAGATCCTGGCCATGGTCGGCGGCCTCACCCTCGCCCTGACCTGGCTGTTCCCCAGCGGCAGCGAGTTGCTGGCGGTGCTGCCCACCCCGGCCACCTTCGGGCACTTCGCCGAGCTGCTCGGCAACTCGGTCGAGGACATGCGCTCCCACGGCGTGAAGGTCCCGGACACCGACCCGCTGCTGTTCGTCACCGTGCTCGGCATCGGCGGGGTGGCGGTGCTGGTTGACGTGCTCTGCGTCGGGCTGCGCCGCCCCGCCCTGGCCGGCCTGCCGATGCTTGCCATCTACTCGGTGCCGGTGGCGGTCTACGTGGACAGCGTTCCGCCGGTGCCGTTCGCGATCGGCGCCGCCGGTTTCCTGTGGCTGCTGGTCACCGACAACGTGGACCGGGTCCGCCGGTTCGGCCGCCGGTTCACCGGCGACGGCCGGGACGTCGACGTCTGGGAGTCGTCGCCGCTGGCCGCCGCCGGCCGCCGCCTGGCGGTGGTGGGCCTCGCGCTGGCCGTGCTGGTGCCGTTGGCCGTGCCCGGGATGACCGCCGGGCTGATGACCACCCTCAACTCCGGCGCCGGCTCCGGCATCGGTCCAGGGTTCGGCGGCTCACCCGGTCGGGTCGATCTCTTCGCCGCGCTCAGTGGGCAGCTCAACCAGTCCCAGGTGACCGACCTGGTGACCGTCACCACCACCGAGGAGGAGCCCTTCTACCTGCGCTTCGGGGTCGCCGACGACCTGCGTACCGACGGCTTCCGGGTGCGCGGCCCCAACGGCAGGCGGGTCAACGGCGACCTACCCGATCCCTCGGGGCGCTCGGTGCCGGGCGTGCAACGCACCCGGCAACGGGCCACCGTGCAGGTCAGCCGGGAACTGAACATGCCGCTGCTGCCGGTCTACGCCGAGCCGGTCAGCTTCGCCGAGTTGGGCAACAGCTGGTTCTACGACCCGAACCTGCAGGTCGTCTTCTCCAACCGGGAGAACTCCCGAGGCAAGGAGTACTCCTTCGACTACGTACGCTCGTCGTACAGCCCGCAGGCGCTGCGGCGGGCCCAGCCGCTGCCGGCGGACCTGCCGCTGCGCCGGCAGCAGACCGTGACGCCGGACGTGCCGGAGGTCCGCACCCTGGTGGAGGACCTGACCCGGGGGGCCAGCACCGAGTACGACAAGGTGCGGGCCATCTACGACTACTTCTCCGAGGACAACGGCTTCAGCTACCGGCTCAGCACCGAGCAGGGCACCAGCGGCCAGGCGATCCTCGACTTCCTGCAGAACAAGGTCGGCTACTGCCAGCAGTACGCCGCGGCGTTGGCCTGGATGGTCCGCGACGCGGGGATTCCCGCCCGGGTCGCCTTCGGGTTCACCAACGGCAGCCGGCGCAGCGACGACACGCTCACCCTGACCAACCGCAACCTGCACGCCTGGACCGAGGTCTACTTCGACCAGATCGGCTGGGTGCCCTTCGACGCCACCCCGGCCTACGGTGTGCCGGGCTCGACCCGCTCGGCCTGGGCGCCGGACGTGGACGCCCCGGAGGAGAGCACGCCGCAGGGCGGCACGTCGGACACCCCCGACGAGACGGACCCGTCGGCCGACGCGGAGCAGGGACCGAACCAGTTCGAGGAGGGCGAGGACCCGGGCGCGGCGGCCGGCTCGGACACCCCTGCCGAGCAGCGGTCCCGCTGGCCGTGGCTGGTCGCCGCCAGCGTCCTGACGCTGCTGGTGTTGCTCGCCGTGCCCGCATTGCGCCGGCTCGCCCTGCGTCGCCGTCGGGGCCGGCCGGCACCGGTGGTGCGGACGGTCGACGCGCCGGACGCGGCCCCGTCCGCGACCGGTCAACCGGTCATGGTGGTCGCCACCGATCCGGACCGGGCGCGGGCCGACGCGCACGCCGCCTGGGACGAACTAATCGACACGCTTGTCGACTACCGGATCGGGGTGGACCGGACGGAAACCCCACGCGCCACGGCCGAGCGGCTGGCCCGGGAGCGGCTGGCCACGCAGGACGACGCCGGGTCGGCGGTACGCCTGCTCGGGCGGGCGGAGGAGCGGGCCCGCTACGCGCGGGACCCGTTGACCGGCGAACCGCTGCCGGCAGCCCTGCGGACGGTGCGCGGCGCACTCGCCGGGCAGGCCGATCGGCGGACCCGCCTGGTGGCGACCGTGCTGCCGCCGTCGGTGTTGTCCCGGTGGCGCACCGCCGTCGCGGACAACTCGTCCCGACTGGTCAACTCGGCCGGGCAGGTGCGCCGGAGGCTGCTGCGGTTCAGTCCGCGCCGATTGATCGCCAGCCGCGCGGGGCGCTGACGCCAACCGTGCGGGGGCGCTGATCCCGTTGCCGGCGACACCATCGGTGGTCGCCGGCAACGCGCCGCCGGCAGGCGGGCGACACGGAGCCTCGCACGGCACCCTGGCCGTTTGCGCGCCACTCACCCCGGGCAGCCCAGCCCGGGGTGACGTGCTTCCTCGTCAGCGGCGGAACGGGGTCAGCGGTGCCCCTCCGGGCGCTGCCGCCACCGGTCCTCCATCCGGTCGAGGAAACCCGACTTCCGGCCGGCACGGCCTCGGGACCGGCGACGACTCGCCGTGCCCCCGACGACGTGCAGGTCGGGTGACTGCGCCCGACGATGCGACTGCACCGCGAACGCGGCCGAGGCCAGCATGACTACGAATCCCGCCACTGCCAGCGGCGGAGTCTTGATCACCGCGCCATAGACCAGCAACGCCAGGCCAGCGATGATCACGCCGGCAGCGACGAGCAGGCGACGCCGCGCGTGGAAGCGCGGATCGCTGGCGCGCACGGCCGAGGCGAACTTGGGGTCCTCGGCAAGCGACCGCTCGATCTGCTCGAACAGCCGCTGCTCGTGCTCCGAGAGCGGCACGGCACTCCTCCCCGGTCACGTTGGTCGGTCCGGTCGGACCGACAGACCGTGGCAGCCAACCGGCTGCTTACCCGCAAGTCTACGAGGGCCCTCGCGCGTCGGAAAGCGGGACGACCTACGGTCGGGTCGGATTTTCATTTCGTCGGGGATCGCGCCCGGTGAGAAGACTGGCCGGTCCTATGACGGACCGCCCGAAACGGGCGGCCGCCGCGTCGGCGGCGACCTCCGCCTCCCGCCAGCCTCGCTCCGGCTGCCCGAGGGCGAGCTGCTGCGGCGTCTGGTCCGCCGCCGTCAATCCCTCCGCCCGGACACCGAGCAGGCGGATCCGCTCACCCGGGTTCAACGCGGTGTAGAGCGCCCACGACGTGTCGAACATCTCCCGGGCCACGTCGGTGGGCACGTCCAGGGTGCGGGCCCGGCTCACGGTGCGGAAGTCGGCGGTGCGCACCTTGAGCGACACCGTCCGCCCCACCTGCCCGCCGGCCCGCAACCGGGCACCGACCTTCTCCGCCAGGGCCAGCAGAGTCCGGCGGATCTCGGCCGGGTCGTCGACGTCCACGTCGAAGGTGACCTCCGCGCCGATCGACTTCTCCGCCTGCTCCGGGCTGACCCGGCGTGGGTCACGGCCCCAGGACAGCTCGTGCAGGTGCGCGGCGGCCGCCTCGCCGAGCGCGGTCCGCAGCATGCCCGGCGGCGCCTGCGCGAGATCGCCGATGGTACGCAGACCGAGCCGCAGCAGTGCCTGCTCGGAACGCTCCCCCACCCCCCACAACGCGCCGACCGGCAGCGGGTGGAGGAACTCGAGCACCCGGTCGGCCGGCACCACGAGCAGACCGTCGGGCTTCGCCCGGGTCGAGCCGAGCTTGGCCACGAACTTGCTCGGCGCGACCCCGACCGAGCAGGTCAGCCCCTGCTCGGTGGCGACCCGCTCCCGGATGCGGCGGGCGATCTCCGCCGGCCGGCCGAACAGTCGCCGGGCACCGGCGACGTCGAGGAACGCCTCGTCCAGCGAGAGCGGCTCGACCAGCGGCGTGACGTCCCGGAAGATCTGCATGACCGCCCGCGAGGCCGCCGCGTAGCGGGCGAAGTCGGGGGGAAGGAAGACCGCGTGCGGGCAGAGGGCCCGGGCCCGCATCGTGGGCATCGCGCTGCGAACGCCGTACCGCCGGGCCTCGTAGCTGGCCGAACTGACCACGCCGCGCGGACCGACCCCACCGACCACGACGGCCCGGCCGCGCAGCTCCGGTCGGTGCCGGACCTCCACCGAGGCGTAGAAGGCGTCCATGTCGACGTGCAGGATCGGGCACCCGGCGTCGTCGGCGCCGGGCCCGAACCGGGGATCGCCGCCCCGGGGTAGCGACTGGCTGCGGCCCACCCGCGCAGGTTAGCCCGCCGGGCTGACATTCCGGCCGGTCAGCCCCGCACCACCAGCAGCGGAATGGTCATCTCGGCCGCGGTGTCCGCACCGTGGAAGGCCACCAACCGGGACACCATCGGCGGCTCCGACCGACTGGCCAGCACGGCGTACGTGTCGTTGCAGACCACCACGACGTCGCCGATCCGGTCCAGGTGGCCGGCGGCCACCGGCCCGAACCGGCCGCTGGCCACCGCCTCCTCACGGGTGAGCACCCGGGCGGCGGTGCCGAGCACGGCCGACCAGGCGGCCACCACGTCGGCGGTGGCTCCCGGTGCGACATGCAGGTAACGCACCCGGGGTTCGCCGGCGACCACCCGCACCCCGGCGGTCAACCGGGGATTGGTGTCCAGGTCGAACCGATCCCCGGCGGGAATGTCGAGCTGACCGTGGTCGGCGGTGACCAGCAGCGCGGCGTCGGGCGGCAACCCGTCCACCAGCCGGGCCAGCAATCCGTCCATCTCGGTCACCGCCACCCGCCACGGCAACGAGTCGACGCCGCTGAGATGACCGTGCCGGTCGACGTCCGGATGGTAGGCGGAGACGAGAGTCGGACCGGGCCCGGCGGTCAGCGCCGCCAGCGTGGTGGCGGCCACCGCGTCGACACCGGCCGCGCCCCGGTAGTCACCACCCCGGTTGGCGGCCAGGGTCAGACCGGTGCCACCGAACTCCGGCCGGCTCACCACGGTCACCGCCACACCCGCCGCCCGGGCCCGTTCCAGCTGGGTGGGAACCGGCTGCCAGCGCAGCGGGTCGGGATCGCCGTCGCGCCACTCGATGTGGTTGAGGACCCGCTCGGTGCCCGGAAGGCACACGGTGAAGCCGAGCACCCCGTGCGCGCCGGGCGCCACGCCGGTGCCCAGGGTGACCAGGCTGGTCGGGGTGGTGGAGGGGAAACCGGAGGTGAGCGGTCGACCGGAGGCGGCGGTCAGCCCGGTCAGCGTCGGCGCGTACGGCGCGGCGGTCGGGATCTGGTACCAGCCGAGGCCGTCGACCAGCAGCACCGCGATCCGGCGCACCCCGGACAGTTCGGCGGCGAGGCCGAGCGGGTCCGCGACGCCGGGGACACCGAGCACGGCCAGCGCGCTGGGCAGCACGTCGGCGAGGCTGCCGCCGCCGTACCCCGGCGCGACGACCTCCAGCGGGCGGGCCCGGCCGATCACGCCGGTCATGCCGGACGGCGGGCGAACAGGTGCAGCTGGGCCGCGACGTCCCGCCAGGGTGGTCGCGCGGCGAGCGTCCGCTCCAACTCGACCAGGGCAGCGGCCTGACCGTCCGCCACGGCCGCGGGCAGCAGGTCGGCCAGGACGCGTACGCCGTGGATCTCCTCGACGGTGAGACCAGCGGCGGTCAGCAGCGCGGCGGCGCCCTCGACGTCGAAGCGGCGGCGCAGGGTGTCCCGCTCGCCGGCGGAGCCGACCGGGTCGGCGGCCAGGGTCGCGGCCACGTCGAGGTGCCCGTTCATCGCCCGGCCGAGCACCGCGGCGGCCCGCCCGGCGACCAGCACGCTCGCCGCACCGCCCGGTCGGAGCACGCCGGCCAGCGCGGACACCACAGGTGCCGGGTCGTCGACGACCTCCAGCACGGCGTGGCAGAGCACCAGGTCGACGCTGGCCGGCTCGATCAGCCCGGCCAACGCGTCGGCGTCACCCTGCACCGCGCGCACCCACCCGGCCACCCCCGCCTCGGCGGCCCGGCGGCTGAGCGCGGCGAGCGCGTCGGGACTGGCGTCGACCACTGTCACCCGGTGCCCGGCCCGGGCCAGCGGCACCGCGAAGCCGCCGGTGCCACCCCCCACGTCCAGCACGGTCAGCTCGGCGGCCGGCCGGCGGTCCAGCTCGGCGCGCAGCACCGACCAGACCACGGCGGTACGGGGGGTGAGCGGCGGCCCGGCCGGGCCTGGGGTCTGTTCCACCCGGTCGAGCCTAGTCAGCCGGGCACAGATCGCCAGGGGGCACCTGCCCACCGTCAGCGGAAGTCGCGGGAGGCGGGGCGGACCGGTGCCTCGATCGGGTCCAGCCGGTCGGCGACCAGGTTGACCACCCCCTCGTGCCGCTGTAACCGCCCCCGCACCACCAACGCCGTGCTGGTGCGGGCCACCCGTCGATGCCGCTGCCACAGCCCTGGCGAGCAGGTGACGTTGAGCATGCCGGTCTCGTCCTCCAGGTTGAGAAAGGTGACCCCACCGGCGGTCGCGGGCCGCTGCCGATGGGTGACGATGCCACCGACCCGGATCCGCCGGCCCGGTTCCACCCGGCCCAACCGGTCGATCGGGACCGCGCCCACGGCGTCCAGCTGCGGCCGGATGAACCGGGCCGGGTGGTTCTCCGGCGACAAACCGGTGGCCCAGACGTCGGCGACCAGCCGGTCCACCTCCTCCATTCCGGGCAGCACGGGTGCCTCCGTACCGGTGACCGTGCCGGGCAGCCGACCGGGCCGCTCCTGGGCCGCCGCGCCGGCCGCCCAGAGCGCCTGCCGCCGGGTCAGCCCGAAACAGGCGAAGGCGTCCGCGGTGGCCAGCGCCTCCAACTGGGCGGCGGTCAGACCCACCCGCCGGGCCAGATCCGGCATGTCGCGGTACGGGCCGTCCGCCGCCCGCTCGGCCTCGATCCGCTCGGCCACACCGTCGCCGAGGGTACGCACGCTGGACAGCCCGAGCCGGACCGCCGGGCCGCCCAGCCCCCAGGCGTGCGGCGGTTCCCCCGCCCGGCTGCCCCAGCGGGTGTCCGGGGTGGACTCCAGCACCGGCTTCGCGTCGCTGGCGTTGACGTCCGGTCGGCGTACCTGCACACCGTGCCGGCGGGCGTCGTCGACCAGGGTCTGCGGCGAGTAGAAGCCCATCGGCTGGGCGCTGAGCAGCGCGGCCAGGAACGGACCGGGGTGGTAGCGCTTCAGCCAGGAACTGGCGTAGACCAGGTAGGCGAAGCTCATCGCGTGGCTCTCCGGGAAGCCGTAGCTGGCGAACGCGGTGAGCTTGCGGTAGACGTCGTCGGCCAGTTCGCCGGTGATGCCGCGCTCGGCCATGCCCTGGTAGAGCCGGTCGGCGATCTGCTCCATCCGCTGCACCGACCGTTTGGCGCCCATCGCCCGGCGCAGCTGGTCGGCCTCGGCCGCGTCGAAGCCGGCCAGGTCGATGGCGAGCTGCATCAGCTGCTCCTGGAACAGCGGCACGCCGAGGGTCTTCTCCAGCGCGTTACGCATCAGCGGATGCGGGTAGGTCACCGGCTCCTGGCCGTTCTTGCGCCGGATGTACGGGTGCACCGAGCCGCCCTGGATCGGACCGGGCCGGATCAGCGCCACCTCGACCACCAGGTCGTAGAACGTCCGGGGCTTGAGCCGGGGCAGGGTGGCCATCTGGGCGCGGCTCTCCACCTGGAACACCCCGACCGAGTCGGCCCGGCAGAGCATGTCGTAGACCTCGGGGTCGTCCAGCGTCATGTCGCCGAGATCCAGGCTCATCCCGATCATGTCGTAGCCGTAGTGCAGGGCCGACAGCATGCCGAGACCGAGCAGGTCGAACTTGACCAGGCCGACGGCGGCGCAGTCGTCCTTGTCCCACTGGAGCACGCTGCGCCCGGGCATCCGCCCCCACTCCACCGGGCAGACCTCGATCACCGGCCGGTCGCAGATCACCATGCCGCCGGAGTGGATGCCCAGGTGCCGGGGGAACGTCTGGAGTTCGTTGGCGTACGCGACCACCAGCTCGGGGATCTCCGGCACGTCCACCGTGGCCACGTCGCCCCACCGGTCGATCTGCTTGCTCCAGGCGTCCTGCTGGCCGGGTGGGAAGCCGAACGCCTTGGCCACGTCCCGCACCGCCGAGCGGGGCCGGTAGGAGATCACGTTGGCCACCTGGGCGGTGTGCTCCCGGCCGTAGCGGGCGTAGACGTGCTGGATGACCTCCTCCCGGCGGTCGGACTCGATGTCCACGTCGATGTCGGGCGGCCCGTCGCGCTCGGGAGCCAGGAACCGCTCGAACAGCAGCCGGTGCCGGACCGCGTCCACGTTGGTGATCCGCAGCGCGTAGCAGACCGCCGAGTTCGCCGCCGAACCCCGGCCCTGACAGTAGATGTCCGCCCGGCGGCAGAAGTCGACGATGTCGTACACCACCAGGAAGTAGCCGGGGAAGCCCAGCTCCTCGATCATGTTCAGCTCGTGGTCGAGTTGCGCGTACGCCTGCGGGTGCGCCTCGCGCGGGCCGTAGCGTTCCCGGGCGCCGGTCTCGGTGAGGTGGCGCAGCCAGCTCATCTCGGTGTGCCCCGACGGCACCGGGTACGCCGGCAGCTGCGGCGCCACGAGCTGGAGGTCGAAGGCCAGCTCGGCACCGAACTCGGCGGCCCGGGCCACCGCGCCCGGGTAGGCGGCGAACCGGGCCGTCATCTCGGCGCCGTCCCGCAGGTGGGCGGTGCCCGCCGCGGGCAGCCAGCCGTCGATCTCGTCCAGGCTGCGTCGGGCCCGCACGGCCGCCAGGGTGGTGGCCAGTCGCCGCCGTCCCGGTGTCGCGTAGTGCACGTTGTTCGTGGCCACCGTGGGCAGGCCGGCGGCGGTCGCCAACTCGGCCAGGGCGTCGTTGCGGTCGCCGTCGACCGGATGCCCGTGGTCGGTCAGCTCCACCGCCACCGTCTCCGCGCCGAACAGCGCGGTGAGCCGGTCCAGCTCGCGGGCCGCCGCGTCGACCCCCTCGGTGAGCAGGGCGGCCGGCACGTGCCCCTTGCGGCAGCCGGTGAGCACCAGCACGTGGTCGCGCAGGTCGGCGGCGATCTCCTCCAGCTCACCGTAGACCGGGCGGCCCTTCTCACCGCCCCGCAGCTGGGCGCGGGCGATGGTCGCGGCCAGCCGGGCGTACCCCTCGTGGCCGTGGGCCAGCAGCAGCAGGTGGTTGCCGTGCGGGTCGGGTACGCCGTTCTGCGGACCGGGCAGGCCGAGGGACAGTTCCGCTCCGAAGATCGTCGGCAGGCCCAGCGCGCGGGCCGCCTCGGCGAACCGCACCACGCCGTAGAACCCGTCGTGGTCGGTGACGGCGAGGGCGGTGAGCCCCAACCGGACGGCCTCCTCGGCCAGTTCCTCGGGGTGGCTGGCACCGTCGAGGAAGCTGAAGTTGGTGTGCGCGTGCAGCTCGGCGTACGGCGGCACGCCGTCGGGCCGGGCCAGCTCCGGCGGCCGGTAGTGCTCCCGCCGCCGGCTCCAGGCCGGCGAGTCACCCCCGTCGGCGTCGACCGCAAGCGGATCCACGACATGCAGGTGCCGCTCCGCGCCGCTGCCCTTTCCGCCGTCGCTGCCCTTCCCGCCGGTCGACCGCCCGGAGAGCACCCGCTCCAGCTCCGACCACGGCAGCCGGGGATTGTGGAAACTCACCGCCGCCACCTCGCCGTCGCGCAGGACGCCGTATCTCGTGCCCTCGATCCGCCCGGATGCCCCCACATGCCGCAACTGGTGAAGCCCGTCGGCCCGACGTCAGTCATAGATCGCCTCCACCAGCCACTGGCCGGACTCGATCGCGAGCAACAGGGCGCTGCCGTCGGCGAGGCGGACCTGGAACCGGGCTCGGCGGCGGGCCTCGGCCGGCGCCCACCACCGCTCGTCGACCGGCCACGGACCGGCCCAACCGACGATCTCGGCCGACGCGACCGTCCCACCACGAAGGGCGGTGGCCGAAGCGGCGGTGGAGGTGGCGGAACCCGGGGCGGGAGTGGGGTCGGTGGGCGGCGACGGCACCGAGCCGATGCTCAGCCGGGCCGGTGGCGCGCTGACTGCCAGCCGGGCGCTCACCACCACCGGCGCGCCGGTGGCGTCGAGCACGCTCGCGGCGAGCGGGACGGGCAGCACCACGGCCGGCGAGGGTGGCGGCAGTCGCCCCGGCCAGGACGGTACGGCCGGCCCGGGACTCACCCGCCGCCGACCGGGACGGGCCGCTCCGCCGCCGGAGGCCACCGGCCCGCCACCGGAGCCGGCCGACCCACCGGAGGCGGCGGGTTCGACGTCCGGACCGGGCCAGGAGCGCTCGGCGGGTACGGGCGGCGGCGGACCGGGGCGGGCGGGCCGGCGCTCGTCACCCCAGGGCACCAGCCGGGTCTGGTCGGCCGGGGATCGCCCGCCACCGAGCACCGCGGTGACCACCGCCTCGGGACCGAGCAGGCCCTGCACCCGACTCAGCGCGCGGTGCGCCCGCTCGCGTTCCGCGCCGGTCTCCCCCCACAGCCCGGGTTGCAGGCCGGCCTGGGCCAGCACCCCGTCCGGCAGCAGCCGCAGTCGGATGATTCCGGCGGTGGGACGGGCCGGCCGGTCACCGCCGCGCCGGGCACCGGAGAGCCAACCGTCCAGTTGCCAGCGGACCCGGTCGGCGATCGCCGCCGCGGTGAGCAGCCCGTCGTGCCGCCAGACCCGGTGCAGTTCCTGGCCGTGTGCGGTGACCGCCTCGATGCCCAGGCGGGTGCAGGCCAGTCCGTGCCCGGCGAGCCGTTCGTGCAGTTGCTCGGCCAGCGTCCGGGCCGCGAACGCCGCCACGTCGATCCGGTCGATCGGCTCGTCCAGGTCGGCGGTGACCGTCAGATCGACCGGCGGACGCCGGACCGCGAGCGGTCGGTCGTCCCGTCCGGCGGCCAGCCGCTGGGCCAGCGCCCCGTCGAACCCGAATCGGGCCAGTACGTCGCCGGCGGGCAGCGCGGCGAAGTCGCCCAGCGTGCGCACCCCCAGCCGGCGCAGCAGGTCGGCCAGGGCGGGGCGGCCGAGCGCCTCGACGGGCTGACCGGCCAGAAACTCCGATGTCCCGCCGGGCGGGACGATCCGCCCCTCGCGGGCGGCCAGTCCGGCGGCGAAGATCCCGGCGGCGACACCGATCTGGCTCTCCACCGCACAACTGAGGGCGACGTGCTCGACGATCCGCTCAGCAGCCGCCTCCTCACCACCCAGATAGCGGCTCGGGCCCCGGGCGGCCAGCGCGCAGGCCCCCGGACGGATCACCTCGACCCCGACCGCCACCTCCTCGACCGCGGCCACCACCGGCTCGAACGCCCGCGCGTCCCGCCCCGGATCGTGGTCGACGACGGTGAGCCCGGAGCAGCGTCCCTGCGCCTCCCGCCGACGCAGCCCTCGGCGTACCCCTTCGGCGCGGGCCTGCTCGGAACAGGCGATCACCCGGTTGGCGTGCAGCACCGCAACCGGCCCGGTGGCGGGCACCCCGTCGACGATCTCGGCGGCGAGTACCGGCCAGTCCGGGCACCACAGCAGCAGTGTCCGGACCGGTTCACCCACGGCCCGCCACCACCCGCAGGCGCGTGGCACCCGGTCGGGCGACGGTGGCCGGACCGGGGATGACCCGGGTCAGCTCGTCACCGGGCAGCCAGACCTTGACCTCTCGGGGCCGGGCGGCGGCACCCCGCCCGTGAGCCGAGATGGTCACCTCCCGGCGGCGCAACCGTCCCCGCCCTGGCCCGAGTCCCTGCCAGATCCCCCGGACCACCTGGAGCGTCACGTCCGCGCCGTCCCACCGGCCGTACGGCACCAGCACGCTGCCGCGTTGCCGGGCCCGCGCGGCCAACCGGTCGGCGACGGAGGCGGGGACGGTGGACGGGACCGCGGTGACCACCACGTCGACCCCGTCGATGAGCGCGGCGACGACGGTGGGCCACTCCGGACCGGGCTGCGGCACCAGGGCCAGCCGGTCCAGGACGATGCCGGCCTCGGCCGCCGCCCCGGCCCCGAAGGTCGGCATCCCGACCACGGCACACCAGGATCCGGCGCGGGACGCCTCGGCGAGCAGCGCGAGCAACAACGAGGTGGTGCCGCCGGGTCGGGCCTGTCCACCGCCGACCGCGACGGTGCTGCCGCGCCGCAGCCCCCGGTTGGGCAGCAACCCGGTCAGCTCGGGCCGCACGGGCAGCACCCGGTGCCCACCCGCCGGGTCGGGTGCGCTGGCCGGGCGGACCAGCCCGGCCAGCGCGGCGGAACCGACCACCATGCGGCCCGCCATCGGACCTCCCCCGTCGTCGCCACGGACATCCGGCCCGTGGATGGTGCTGTCGTGGATCAGAAGAACGCGCGTGTGGTGGGGCGGCGTCCGGCCACCCTGGGTCCCGCCGAGGCGGCCGGACGCCGCGGCTCAGGCGACGAGACCGTCGATCGCCGGCTGGTGCGCCAGGCCGAGTGCCGCCTCCACCACGGTCACGAACTCCTCGGCGGCGCGGAGCAGGTCGTCGGCCTCTCGGGCGGTCACCACCCGGGGTATGCCGGCCTCGGCGGCGGCCCGTTTGCCGGCACCGAGGGCGAAGTAGCCGGCCCATTCGTCGAGCTCGGGGGCGACGTTGGCGAGCAGGACCCAGACGCTGGTGATCCGGTGGCGTCGGGTGGGTGCGGGACGGGCGCGGGCGGCGAGCACCGCCGCGGCGGCGCGCAGGGCCGCGAGATGGGCGGCGGCGTACCGGAGGCCGTCGGGGCCGGTCCGGGCGGCCTCGGCGAGCCCCTGCCGGGCCACCGCGAGCAACTGGACGGGAGTACGGTGCGGCAGCACGTTCGCGGGCACCGTCGGTGCCTGAGCCGGACTGGTCGGCATGGTCTCCTCCAGATGAGCCGGGGCGGGCAGGTGCACGACGGGTCGGATCCGTCGACGCGGTAGCCCGCGGCGGTCGGTGCGGAGGAAGACGCACCAGGTGGGTGGCCGGCCGGGTGCGGAGCTTCCCCACACCACACCCGGCCGGCGTACCGGCGGGTCCGTCGTCCGCCGCCCGGGGGTCGGTGGGCGGCGGACGACGGTCCTGCCTGACGGGCCCGGACTCGCGACTGCCCGGGGCCCAGGTGCGGTCCGCGGCACCGCACCTGTCGGAGGCCGGTGCCGCGAAACACCCGCCCCCGAGAGGGTTGGAACGAACGTTCGAGGCAATCGAACACTCGTTCTAACTACTGCTGACAGTACACCCTCCCCCCGACGAAAACGCAACGCACGACGCACCCCAACTTGGCCGGTGGCGCGGGCGCACCGCGTACCGGGAAGAATGGCGGCATGCAGTCACACCCGAACGTCCGGGCGGTGCAGGGCGCTCTCGACGCCGCGAACGCCCGGAACGGCTCCGACGCGCCCGCCACGGTCCGCCTGCTGCCCGACGCCGTGCACACCGCCGCGGCCGCCGCCGAGGCGCTCGGCGTCGACGTCGGCGCCATCGCCAACTCGCTCGTCTTCGACGCCGACGGCACCCCGCTGCTGGTGCTCACCTCCGGCGCGCACCGGGTGGACACCGCCGCGCTGGCCACCCGGCTCGCCGTCACCCGGCTGCGCCGGGCCACCCCACAGTTCGTCAAGGAACACACCGGACAGGTGATCGGCGGGGTCGCCCCGGTGGGTCACCCGCAGCCGCTGCGCACGCTCGTCGACACCGCCCTGGACAAGTACGACGAGATCTGGGCCGCCGGCGGCGTACCGCAGGCGGTCTTCCCCACCACGTACGCCGAACTGCTCCGGGTCACCGGCGGGACCCCGACCGACGTGGCGTGAACGAGCGAAGCGAGCGAACCATCAGGCACAGCACAGTGGTGCCTCGCGCCGGCGGCGAGCGCGGCGAGGTGGCGGCGTGAGGCACCCGGAGAGCGTCCCCGAGCTGGTCACCCTGCACGTGTGGCGGATCGCGCCGACCGCCGTGGGCCGGGCGCTGACCCGGATGGCGGTCGACCCGCGCCGGCTGCGGGCCCTGCCCGGCGTACGGTTCGGCAAGCTGCTCGGCACCGGGACCGGCACCGGCTTCGGACCCGGCGACGCGGACCTGACCCGCTGGGCGGCGTTGACGGTCTGGGACTCCCCCGCCGCGGCCGCCCGGTTCGCCGACTCGCCGGTGGCGCGGGCCTGGTCCGGTCTCGCCCGCGCGGGCGTCCGGCTCGACCTGCGGCCACTGACCAGTCGGGGTGAATGGTCCGGCCGGCGGCCGTTCGGTGAGCCCGCCGGCGGCCGGGTCACCGGCCCGGTGCTGGCGCTGACCCGGGCCCGGCTGCGCCCGACCCGGGCACTCACGTTCTGGCGGGCGGTCCCGCCGGTGGCCGCGGCCCTGCACGCCGCGCCGGGGCTGCTGGCCCGCTTCGGCGTCGGCGAGGCGCCGCTGGGCTGGCAGGGCACGGTGAGCGTGTGGCGTGACGCGGCGGATCTCGTGGCGTTCGCGTACCGTCACCCGGAGCACCGGGCCGCGATCACCCGGACGGAGACCCAGCGGTGGTACGCGGAGGAACTCTTCGCCCGATTCGAGGTGCGGGACGTGGTCGGCGACCGGACGGTACTGGGGTGGGTCACCGACGACGGTGACCCGGCGAAGGGTGAACGGGCATGAGGTTGGTGCGGTGGACGCCGGACGATCTCCTCCGGCGGCTGGACGACGTGGTGGCCGTCTACGGCGAGGCGATGGGTTACCGCGCCGACCTGCTGGAGGCCCGCCGCGGCTACATCGCCACCCACGTACGTCGACCCGGCTTCCGCGCCGTGGCCAGCCTCACCAGCTCCGGTCACCTGGCCGGATTCGGGTACGGCTACGTCGGCGCAGCCGGTCAGTGGTGGCACGACCAGGTCTGGCGGGCACTGGACCAGCCCACCCGGCGGCGCTGGCTGGCCGACTGCTTCGAGGTGGTCGAGCTGCACGTGCGGCCAGCGGCCCAGGGGCACGGGCTGGGCGCCGGGCAACTGCGCGCCCTGCTCACCATGACCGAGAACGCCACCACCCTGCTGTCCACTCCGGAGGCCGACGAACAGACCTCGCGCGCCTGGCGGCTGTACCGCCGGTTCGGTTTCGTCGACGTGCTGCGCGACTTCCGTTTCCCCGGCGACGAGCGCCCGTTCGGGGTACTCGGGCGGGATCTGCCGCTGCCCGTGCCGGGATCGACACCACCGCCGTCGGTGCCGACCCCACCACCGGTCCGCTCATGACCGCACGCTCGTCGGCCCGCGGCTACGCCTGGACGCTGTTGGCCCTGCTGGTACTGGCGCAGATCTGCTACCCGCTGACCGGCGGGGTCACCCGGGCCCGGCTGACCGTGGCCACGGTCGTGCTCGGCTACCTGCTCTCGGTGGGGCACGCCCTGGCCACCCGGGGGCCACGGACGGCGGTGGCGCTGGTCGCGGTGGCCACCGGCGGCGGGTTCGCCATCGAGGCGCTCGGCGTGGCCACCGGCTTCCCGTTCGGCAGCTACGACTACTCCGGCCAGCTCGGCCCGAAGCTGGCCGGCGTACCGCTGATCATCCCGCTGGCCTGGACCTGGATGGCCTGGCCGGCCTGGTTGGCGGCCACCCGGCTCACCGGCGGGTCGACCGGTCGGTGGCGTTGGCCGGGCCGGATCGCGTTGGCCACCGTCGGGTTGGCCGCCTGGGACCTCTTCCTCGATCCGCAGATGGTGGCCGAGGGGCACTGGGTGTGGCGGGACGCCACGCCGGCCCTGCCCGGGCTGCCCGGCATCCCGATCAGCAACTACCTGGGCTGGCTGCTGTTCGCGGTGCTGATGATGACCGCGCTGCGTCCGCTCGCCGGGCCCACCGTGGCCACCACCGACGCCAGCGACCATCCGATGTACGCGCTCTACCTGTGGACGTACGGCTCCAGTGTGCTCGCCCACGCCGTCTTCCTCGACCTGCCCGCCTCGGCGGTGTGGGGTGCGGTCGGCATGGCGGTGGTCGCCGTACCGCTGGCCGTCACCCTGCTGCGGGCCCGACGGACCCACGACCGGGACACCGGTTCGCCACGCTCCCCGGTCGACGTGGCGGCATGACCGTCGCGCTGGTCCTGTTGCTCGGCGTCACCGTGCTGACCGCGCACACCGTGGTCAACGCCGGCCGTTGGCTGCGCCGGCCGGCCGACCGGCCGGTGGAGGTCACCGAGCCGGTGGCGGTGCTGCTGCCGCTACGCGACGAGGCCGACCGGGTGACCCCGTGCCTGCGTGCCCTGCTCGCCCAGCGGGGAGTGCCCGGGCTGCGTGTCGTGGTGCTCGACGACGGCTCGGGCGACGGCACCGCCGAGGTGGTCCGCGCGGTCGTCGCCGACGACCCCCGGGTCACCCTGCTGACCGGGGTGAACCCCCCGCCGGGCTGGCTGGGCAAGCCGCACGCCTGCTGGCAGCTGGCCACCCGGGTCGAGGAGCCGGTCACCGCACTGGTCTTCGTGGACGCCGACGTGGTGCTCGAACCGTACGCCGTGGCGGTGGCGGTCACCGAACTGCGCGCCGCCGGGGCGACGCTGCTGTCGCCGTACCCACGGATCGTGGTGCGGACGATGGCCGACCGGCTGGTGCAGCCGCTGTTGCAGTGGCTGTGGCTGACCTTCCTGCCGCTGCGGGCGATGGAGCGTTCGCCACGGCCGTCGCTGGCCGCGGCCGGCGGACAGTTCCTGGTCGTGGACCGGGCCGGTTACCTGCGGGCCGGTGGGCACGCGGCAGTCGCCGACCGGGTGCTGGAGGACATCGAGCTGGCCCGGGCGGTGAAGCGGGCCGGCGGCCGGATCGCCCTCGCCGACGGTTCCCGGCTGGCCAGCTGCCGGATGTACGAGGACTGGCCGCAGCTGCGCGACGGCTACACCAAGTCGCTGTGGGCCTCGTTCGGGCACCCGGGTGCCGCGGCCGTGGTGCTGACCGTGCTGCTGGCGCTCTACACCGCACCACCGCTGGTGGCCGGCGCGGCGCTGCTCGCCGGTGCGCCGACGGTGGCCGGGATCGCCGTCGGCGCGTACCTGGCGGGGGTGGCCGGGCGGGTGGTCAGCGCCCGGGCCACCGGCGGCCGTGCCTGGCCCGACGCGCTGGGCCATCCCGTGTCGGTCGCGGTCCTCGGTTGGCTGACCCTGCGGTCGTACCATCTGCGCAAGCGGCGACGTCTGTCCTGGCGTGGCCGTCCGGTCGGATAGGGCCCGGGAGGACGCGGCATGGCGCGGATCGTGGTGATCGGTGCCGGGGTGGGTGGGTTGGCCACCGCGGCTCGGCTGGCCGTCACCGGGCACCAGGTGACCGTTCTCGAACGCGCCGAGGAGGTGGGCGGCAAACTCGGCCGGCACCGCCGGGACACCCCCGAGGGCGCGTTCCACTTCGACACCGGCCCCAGCCTGCTGACCCTGCCCGAGGTCTTCCAGGAGCTGTTCGAGGCGACCGGGGCGAAACTCGACGAGTATCTCGACCTGGTGCCGCTGGACCCGATCGTGCGGCACGTCTTTTCCGGTGGCGGCCCGGTGCTCGACTCCTGCGCCGACCCGGCCGAGTTCACCGCCCGGATCGGCGCGGCCCTCGGCGACCGGGCCGCCGCCGACTGGCAGCGGTTGTGGCGGCGCGCCGCCCGGGTGTGGCGGGCCTCGGAACGCGACATCCTGCGCCGCCGCGTCGACTCGCCCCGCGACCTGGCCCGGCTCGCCTGGCGGTTGGGCGACCTGGCCGCGATCCGACCCGGCCAGAGCCTGCGCGGGCTGGGTCGCACCCTGATCTCCGACCCGCGACTGCGGATGCTGCTGGACCGGTACGCCACCTACACCGGTGCCGACCCGCGCCGGGCACCCGCGGCACTGGTCGCGGTTCCCTACGCGGAGCTGGCCTTCGGCGGCTGGTATCTGCGCGGCGGCCTGGGCACCCTCGCCGACGCGCTGCTGTCCCGCTGCCTGGACCTGGGGGTGGTGGTGCGCACCGGCACCACGGTCACCCGGATCGACGCGGTGGGCGGTCGGGTGCACGGGGTACGCGTCGCCGGTTCGACCACCCCGATCCCCGCCGACGTGGTGGTGGCCAACGTCGACGCGCTCAACGTCTACCGTGACCTGCTGCCCGACGCGCGCCGGCTGGCCGGGCTCACCGACCGCAGCCTGGCCGGATTCGTGCTGCTGCTCGGCGTACGCGGCGACTCCGGACTGGCCCACCACAACGTCTTCTTCCCCACCGACTACGACGCCGAGTTCGACGCGGTCTTCGGTGACCCGGGACGGGGGGTACGGGCCCGCCCGGCCGTCGACCCGACGGTCTTCGTCACCGTGGCGAACGATCCGGCGGTCCGTCCGGCCGGGCACGAGGCGTGGTTCGTGCTGGTCAACGCCGCCCGTCAGGGCACCGCGTCGGGGGCGATCGACTGGCGCCGGCCGGGGCTGGCCCAGGCGTACGCCGACCGGATCCTGGACGCGCTGGCCGAACGCGGCGTGGACGTACGCGACCGGCTGGTGTTCCGCGACGTGCGTACCCCCGCCGATCTGGCCACCGCCACCGGCGCACCGGGCGGCACCATCTACGGCACCGCCGGTGGCCTGCTCCGGCCGGCGAACCGGGGACCGGCCCGGGGCCTGTGGCTGGTCGGCGGCTCCAGCCATCCCGGCGGTGGCCTGCCGATGGTGACCCTGTCCGCGCAGATCGTCGCCGACGCGATCGGCCCCGCCTGGTAGCTCAGCCGGCGTCGATGAGTGCCCGGCGCACGGCGGAGAGCAGCTGTCCCAGCCCGAAGGCCGCGAGCAGCACCCACACCGCGGTCGCCATCGTGATGGTGCCCGCGGCCAGGTCCACCTCGACCAGCCCGCTCAGGCCGGCCAGCAGCAGCCCCGCCACGGCCACGCAGACCCGGGTGGGCCGTTCCCCCACGGTGACCGCGCCGATCTCCCGCATGCCGGCGGCGACCGCGCGGGCCCGGACGTACTCGTGCAGCCAGGAGAGCGCACCGCCCGCGGCGACCAACGCTCCCGGCGCGCCGACCAGCCAGAACGCCACCAGCCACGCGGCCTCGCCGATCCGGTCGGCGAGCGAGTCGTAGACGTAGCCGAGCCGGGTGGTGCGGCCGGTGGCCACGGCGACCGCACCGTCGACGCTGTCGGCCACCGAGGCGAGCAGCACGAACAGCGCCCCCAGGAACGGCCCGTCGCCGGGCCGGACCGCGAGCAGTGGTACGCAGAGGCAGAGCAGCACCCCGACCACCGTGACCGCGGTCGGGCCGACCCGTAGCCGGCCCAGCAGGAACCCCACGTGGTAGGAGAAGCGCAGCCAGCCACGCACCACCGGAGTGGCGGCCCGGGGATCGAACCCGCCGTGCAGCCGGGCCCACGCCGTGGCGTACTCGTTCCAGTTCAGCTGTCTGCCCACCACGGTTCAACCGTCGCGACAGCGCCGAGGTGTCGCGCGCCGGGTGTCACGTCGCGGCGCCCACCCGCAGGTTCTGCCAGATCTCCCGGGTCGCGGTGGACCGGTTGAAGGTGATGAAGTGGATCCCCGGGACTCCCTCGTCGAGCAGCCGGCGACACATCTCGCTGGTCTGCTCGATGCCGAGCCGGCGGACCGCCTCCGGATCGTCGGCGACCCGCTCGAACCGCGCGGCGAGCGCCGGCGGGAAGGGCGCCCCGGACAGCTGCACGGAACGCTCGATGGTGCCGATCCGGGTCACCGGCATCACCCCGGCCAGGATCGGGGTGTCACAGCCGGCGGCGGCCACCCGGTCACGCAGCCGAAGGTATTCGTCGGCGTCGAAGAACATCTGGGTGATCGCGAAGTCCGCGCCGGCCCGGCACTTACGGATGAAGTAGTCGGTGTCGGTGTCGATGTCCGGCGAGCGCGGATGCCGGTAGGGGAAGGCGGCGACGCCGACGCTGAAGTCGCCGGAGTGCCGGACCAGGCGGACGAGATCCTCGGCGTAATGCACACCGTCGGGGTGCGGGATCCATTCGCCGGTGGGGTCGCCTGGCGGGTCGCCGCGAACCACCAGCACGTTGCGCACCCCGACGCCGGCCAGCCGGCCGATCACGTGCCGCAACTCGGCGACGGAGTGGTTGACCGCGGTCAGGTGGGCCATCGGCAGCAGGGTGGTCTCGGTGGCGATCCGTTCGGTGACCGCGACCGTGGTGTCCCGGGTGGAGCCGCCGGCACCGTAGGTGATCGAGACGAAGGAGGGGCGCAACGGCTCCAGCTCGCGGATGGCCTGCCACAACTGTCGCTCGCCCTGCTCCGTCTTCGGGGGCATGAACTCGAAGGAGAAGGTCGGCTGGCAGTCGCGGACCAGCTCCCCGATCGCCGGTTGCGAATTCGGGAGGACGGAGGGAAGACCGAGCGCCACGCACCGACTGTAGCGGGCCGGGCCGAACACTCCTACCGGCTTCCCAGCGGTGGAGACGGCGGCTGCGCGTGGGCGCGGGCGTCCCCGTGCGGCCGGCGCGGAAAATGTCGCACCGCCGGACTACCCTTCCGACCTGCGCGGGGTGTGGTCGAGAGCCCACCCGGGGGCCGCGCGGGGGTCAGCAGCAGACAGTGCGTACCGGCACCGCCCCGATCGGGTGGGGTCGGGCCGTCGCCCCGCCGACCCGCCGGAGGATCAATGTCCCCGCCCCCGCTCACCCCTGCTCGGCCCGCCCTCGGCCCGCTGGTGGCCCGGTCACGGCGCGCCCGAGGGTGGAGCCAGTCCCGGCTCGCCGCCGAACTCTGCGCCGCCGCCGGAGTGTGCACGCTCAGCCGGCACGAGATCTCCCGCTGGGAGCGAGGGGTGCGCGTGCCGGGACGCTTCTGGCGCGGCTGGCTGGTCCGGATCCTCGCGGTGCCGGGGGGCGCACCCGGGCCCGGCGGATCGCCACGCCCGGCACGGCGCAGCCCCGGACCGGCCGGGCCGCGACCAGCGACGAACACGACGCGCCGGAGGACGGGTGGGTCGTCGCGGTGCACCTCGACCCACTAGCGTCGGGACGTGACCCATGCTGCTCCCGTCTCTCCCGTCGACCGTGCCAGCCTGCGCCAGCGGGTCGACAAGGCGCTGTCGGACTTCCTCGCCGGGCGTCGCGCCTGGATGACCGACGTCGACGACGCCCTGGTGCCGGTCGCCGAAGCGATCGAGGCGTTCGTGCTGGGTGGCGGCAAGCGGCTGCGACCGGCCTTCGCCTACTGGGGCTACCGGGGTGCCGGTGGGGTGGACACCGACCCGGTGGTGACCGCCCTCGCCGCGCTCGAGTTCGTGCAGGCCAGCGCACTGATCCACGACGACCTGATGGACCGCTCGGACACCCGACGCGGTGAGCCCGCCGTGCACCGGCGGTTCGCCACCCGGCACCGCCACGCCGGCTGGGGCGGCGACCCGGACGGCTTCGGTGACGCCGCGGCGATCCTGCTCGGCGACCTGTGCCTGGTCTGGTCCGACGAACTGCTGCACTCCGCCGGGCTCGACCCCCGGACGGTGGCCCGGGCCCGGCCGGACTTCGACGAGATGCGCACCGAGGTCACCATCGGGCAGTACCTCGACGTGCTGACCCAGGCCACCGGCGACACCTCGCTGGAACGGGCCGGCAAGGTGGCCAGGTACAAGTCGGCCAAGTACACCGTGGAACGGCCACTGCTGATCGGCGCGGCGCTGGCCGACGCCCCCGCCGACGTACGCATCGCCTACTCGGCGTACGGCCTGCCCTTGGGTGAGGCTTTTCAGCTGCGCGACGACGTGCTGGGTGTCTTCGGTGACCCGGCGCAGACCGGCAAACCGGCCGGCGACGACCTGCGCGAGGGCAAGCGGACCTACCTGGTGGCGGCGGCCCTGGAGGTGGCCGACGACGCCGGCCGCACGCTGCTGCTCGGTGGCCTCGGCGACGAGGACCTGGACGCCACCGGGGTGGCCCGGCTGCGGGAACTGATCGTCGACACCGGCGCGCTGGCCCGTACCGAGCAGCGCATCGTCACGCTCACCGACGCGGCGCTCGCCGCGCTCACCGCCGTCGACCTGGACACCGAGGCCCGGCAGGCCCTGGTGGACCTGGCCATCGCCGCCACCCGCCGCGCCGACTGACCCACCCGGGGTGGCTCAGCGCTCCCGAGCCCGCAGCCCGCAGCCCGCAGCCCGCAGCCCGCAGGAGCCTGGCGGCCGGTGAGTCAGAAGCCCAGGGCCTGAGCCCGGCGCTTGACCTCACGGGCCTGGTCACCACCGAGGGCGGTCGCGGGGGTGCCACCGGCCAACGTGCCGTCGGGCTCGTAGAGCCAGCGCAGCGCGGCCTCGTCGTCGTAACCGGCGTCGGCCAGCAGGGTGAGCACACCCGGCAGGTGTTTGAGCACGGTCCGGTTCGCCACCAGGTCGGCCGGGATTTGGCGGACACCGTCACGGCGCACCGCGATCAGTTCCCGGTCCCGGATCATCTGGTGCACCTTGCTGATCGACAGGTCGAGCCGCTCGGCGACGTCCGGCAGGGTCAGCCAGCCCGCCGCGTCGGCGGGACCGGCCAGGGGCACGCCGCCCTCGGCGGGTACGGATTCGGTCACGCGCACCACCCTGCCACGCCACCCCCCGTACCCGGTCAACGACCTCCCGGCGACCACCCTGAGCTGGGGCAACCATCACCCTGTGCGCGCGTCGGACCCGCTAGGGGGTGGCTGCCGGTAGCATCCGGTTCAACCTTCGTCCCTCCGACACATAGACTGCCTGCCGATGGACACACAGGTCGCCGACACGTTGCTGGGCTCGCTGATCGACGGGCGCTACCGCATCCGCGGTCGCGTGGCCCGTGGCGGCATGGCGACCGTGTACACCGCCACCGACGAGCGCCTCGAACGCACCGTCGCAGTCAAGATCATTCACTCCACCCAGGGATCCCCCGGGCAGTCGGGTCGACCCAGCTTCGTCGACCGGTTCACCGACGAGGCGAAGACGATCGCCCGGCTCACCCACCCGAACGTGGTGGCGGTCTACGACCAGGGCACCCACGCCGGGCGGCCGTACCTGGTCATGGAGTACGTCCGCGGCCGTACCCTGCGCGAGGTGCTGGCCGAGCGGCGCCGACTCAACCCGGACGAGGCGCTGGCCATCACCGAGCAGATGCTCGCGGCCATCGGCGCCGCCCACCGGGCCGGCCTGGTGCACCGCGACGTGAAACCGGAGAACGTGCTGGTCGCCGAGGCGCCCAGCGGCGGTCCGGCCAACCTCGTCGACAGTGTGGTCAAGGTGACCGACTTCGGGCTGGCCCGGGCCGTCGAGGCGAGCACCGACCACGACAGCGGAAACCAGCTGATGGCCACCGTGGCGTACGTCGCTCCGGAACTGGTCACCGACGGCCGGGCCGACGCCCGCACCGACGTCTATTCGACGGGCATCGTGTTGTTCGAGATGCTCACCGGCCGGGTGCCGTACGACGGCGACCGGCCGATCGACATCGCCTGGCAGCACGTCGACCGCGACGTTCCCGCACCGTCGACGCTGGTGCCCAGCCTGCCGAGGGTGCTCGACGATCTGGTCGCCCGCGCCACCCGTCGTGACCCGGCGGCCCGCCCGGGCGACGCCGGCACGCTGCTGGCCGAGGTGCAGGTGGCCCGGGACGGGCTCGGCAGTCCGAACAGCCACACCGCCCGGATCGCCCCGGTGACCGACGGCCCGGCGGTGTCGCAGCCGACGATGATGGTCGCGCCGGTACGTCCGCCCGAGCGACCGACCTGGGCCCGCCTGCCGGAAGGCGGCTCACCCGCTCGTGGTCGACGCCGGGCGACGCCGGGCGGTGGCGACGATCTGTGGGCCCGACTGGCCGGGCTCGGCGCCCGGCTGACCGGCCAGGGCGGCGGACGTCTCGGCGTGGCGGCCGTGGTCGTGGTGCTCGGGTTGGTGGCCGCGCTCGGCGGCTGGTGGTTCGGCGTCGGCCGGTACACCACGGCGCCGCAGCTGGTCAGCATGAGCAAGGCGGAGGCGGAGGCACAGGCCACCCAGGCCGGCTTCGAGGTGGTCTACGCCGACCCGCGGTACGACGACCAGATCCCCCGCGACGGGGTGCTGGGACAGGATCCCGCCGCGTCCGCCCGGATCCTCAAGGGCGGCACCATCACCCTCACCCTGTCGCTCGGGCCGGAACGCTTCGAGTTGCCGGACGTGGTCGGCAAGGAGTTCGACCTGGCCGAGGCCGACCTGGTCAGCGCCCAACTCGAGGTGGTCAAGGGCACCGCCCGGTACGACGACAGCCTGCCCGAGGGCATCGTGGTGGCCACCGACCCGAAGGCGGGCGAGGAGGTCAAGCCGGGCGACGAGATCACCCTGATCCTCAGTAAGGGCCGGGCCCCGATCACCGTGCCGAACCTGGTGGGCAAGAACCTCAACGACGCCCGTAACCAGATCGCGCAGCTCGGCCTGGTGCTGGTGGAGCCGACGCGCAAGGAGTCCGACAAGCCGCGTGACGAGGTGATCGGCCAGAGCCCGGCCGCCGGTGGCGGCGTGGAGAAGGGTGCCCAGATCCGGCTGGAGGTAAGCGAGGGGCCCCCGCTGGTGACCGTGCCGCGCGTCGTCGACCTGCCCTGCCAGCAGGCCAAGCAGGTGCTGGAGAGCCAGGGCTTCCCGGTGGCGGTGCAGTTCAACCCGAACGCCGTCACCCGGTTCCAGAACCCGAACGAGAACGCCCAGGTCGCCCCGGGTACCCAGATCACCATCGGGTGCTTCTGATGCCGGCACCGGATCCCGGGCACCGGCCGATCGGTTCGCACACGCCCACCTCGGGTGGGCTGGCCAGGGCGGCACTGCCGTACGTCGACGCGGCCGGCTCCGAGGTGGCGCAGGTCTACGTCGGCAACTCCCGGGGCTGGGCGATGCCGGCCGGCGATCCGACGCAGGACGCGCTGTTCCGCGACGGCTGCGCCGAACGCGGCGTCGCCGTCTACATCCACGCCTCGTTGCTGGTCAACCTCGGCTCACCGACCGCGGCAACTGTCGAGCGGTCGGCCCAGAGCCTGGCGCACGCGCTACGCCGAGGTGCCGCGATCGGCGCACGTGGGGTGGTCTTCCACGCCGGCAGTGCGGTGGACGCCGGGCACGCCGAAGCGGCCATGCGGCAGGTACGCGAGTCGCTGCTGCCGCTGCTCGACTCGACCGCCGACGCGGGCGGCCCGATGCTGCTGGTCGAGCCGAGCGCCGGCGGTGGCCGGTCACTGGCCTGCCGGGTGGAGCAGCTCGGGCCGTACCTCGACGCGGTGGATCGGCATCCGCAACTCGGAGTCTGTTTCGACACCTGCCACGCCTGGGCCGCCGGGCACGACCTGGCCGTCGAGGGCGGGATGACCGCCACGCTGGACGCCCTGGTGACCGCCGTCGGGGCGGACCGGCTCCGGCTGGTGCACGCGAACGACTCCAAGGACCTGTGCGGTTCCACCCGGGACCGGCACGAGAACATCGGCAAGGGCATGATCGGCGAACCCGCCTTCGCCGAGCTGATGCGTCATCCCGTCACCGCCGGCGTCCCGATCGTCGTCGAGACCCCCACCGAACGCCACGAGGGCCACGCCACCGACATAACCACCCTCCGCCGCCTCCTCCCCTCCCCCTGATGCCCACCCCCGCGCCCCGTTGATCATGAGGTTGGCGGCACTAGCGGAGATCGAGATCGCCGCTAACCTCATGATCAACGGAGGTGGCGGGTAGGGGCGGGAGGCGGGGTTAGCGGCGGAGGATGTGGGTGAGGGTGGTGGCGGCCTGGTCGATCTGGGTGTCGGTGACGTCCAGGTGGGTGACCAGGCGGGCAGTGCGGGGACCGAGCACCGAGATCAGTACGCCCTCGGCGCGGGCGGCGGCGGCCAGCGTGGGCGCGTCCAGCGGGGCCTTCGTCAGGTCCAGCGGAACGATGTTGGTGCGTACCGTGGTGGCCAGCACCCCGAACGGGGCGATCGCCTCCGCCAGCCGAGCCGCCTTCGCGTGGTCGTCCGCCAGCCGGTCGATGTGGTGGGCCAGCGCGTACCGGCCGGCGGCGGCCAGGATGCCGGCCTGGCGCATCCCACCGCCCATCCGCTTGCGGATCACCCGGCCCCGCCCGATCCGGTCGGCGGAGCCGACGACAAGTGAACCCACCGGCGCGCCGAGCCCCTTGGACAGGCAGACCGACAGGGTGTCGAACAACGCGCCGTAGCTGGCCAGGGGCACCCCGTCGGCGACGTGGGCGTGCCAGATCCGAGCACCGTCGCAGTGCAGCGCCAGCTGCCCGGCGTCGGCGATCCGACGCAGCTCACGCAGCGTGTCCAGGGGAATCACCCCGCCGCCGCCGCGGTTGTGGGTCTGCTCCACCGCGATCGCCCGGGTGGGCACCGCCCAGTAGCCGTCCGGACGCACCATGGCGGCCACCACATCCGCGTCGAGCTCGGCGCCCACCGGCGGCCAGGTCCGCGAGGTGACGCCACCGTACGCGGCGGCGGCTCCCATCTCGTACGTGACCACGTGCGCGTCGGCGTCGCAGAGCAGCTCCGCGCCGGGCGACACCAGCAGTTGCAGGGCGATCTGGTTGGCCATCGACCCGCTCGGGCAGAACAACGCCGCCTCGTGCCCGAACATCGCGGCGACCTCGGCCTCCAGGGCGTTGACCGTCCGGTCCTCGCCGTAGACGTCGTCACCCACCTCGGCACCGGCCATCGCCTGCCGCATCGCGGCGGTGGGCCGGGTCACCGTGTCCGACCGCAGATCGATCAGATCAGCCACTGTCGTCCCTCCGGCCGCCGACTGCGGGGCTCGCAAGCTCAGCCACGGAGCATCTCCGCGACGAGGAAGGCCAGCTCCAGTGACTGTTGGGTGTTCAGGCGGGGGTCGCAGGCGGTCTCGTAGCGGTCGGGCAGGTCGAGGTCGGCGATGCCCTGGGCACCGCCGAGGCACTCGGTGACGTCCTCGCCGGTCAGCTCGACGTGCAGACCGCCCGGGTGGGTGTCCAGGCCACGGTGCACCTCGAAGTAGCCGAGCACCTCGTCGACGATCCGGTCGAAGTGGCGCGTCTTGTAGCCGTTCGACGACTCGTGGGTGTTGCCGTGCATCGGGTCGCACTGCCACACCACCTTGGCGCCGGCGGCGCTCACCTTGGCCACGATCGGCGGCAGCGCGTCCCGGACCTTGTGGTTGCCCATCCGGCTGATCAGGGTGAGCCGGCCGGGGACGTTGTCCGGGTTCAGTTTCTCGCAGAGCTCGATCGCCTCGTCCGGAGTGGTGGTCGGGCCGAGCTTGACCCCGATCGGGTTGGCGATGCGGGAGATGAAGTCGATGTGCGCGCCGTCGATCTGCCGGGTGCGCTCACCGATCCACAGGAAGTGCCCGGAGAGCCCGTACGGCCGGCCACCGGAGACCCGGGTCAACGCCCGGTCGTACTCCAGCGCGAGCGCCTCGTGCGAGCAGTACAGGGTGACCGTACGCAACGCCTCGTCGTCGGTCATCCCGCAGGCGCGGATGAACGCCAGGGCCCGGTCGATCTCCCGGGCGATCGCCTCGTACCGCTCACCGGCCGGGGAGTTGCGCACGAAACCCTTGTTCCAGTCGTGCACCGCGTGCAGGTCGGCCAGCCCGCCGGCCAGGTAGGCCCGCAACATGTTCATGGCGGCGGCCGAGTTCGCGTACGCCCTGATCATGCGCTGCGGGTCGGCGACCCGCGCCTCCGGCGTGGTCTCCAGCGAGTTGATCATGTCGCCGCGGTAGGCCGGCAGGCCCCGCGCGTCGGTCGGCAGCGACCGGGGCTTGGTGTACTGCCCGGCCACCCGGGCCACCTTCACCACCGGCAACGACGCGCCGTAGGTCAGCACGATCGCCATCTGCAACAGGGTGCGGGCGTTGGCCAGCAGGTGGCTCTCGGTGTTGTCCGCGAACGTCTCCGCGCAGTCACCGCCCTGGAGCAGGAACGCCTTGCCCTCACAGACCAGCGCCAGGCGCTGGCGCAACTGATCGACCTCGTACGGGGCGACCACCGACGGCACGGTGTCGAGCACCTTGCAGACCTCGGCGACCTGGGCCGCGTCCGGCCAGGGTGGGGTCTGGGCGCGCGGCAGCTCCCGCCAGCGGTCCAGGCCGAAAGCCTCGTCCTCGGCGGAGTCGATGGTCGGGCGGCTGGTCTGCAGCACCGGGCTGCCCACGGCGGGATGACTCAACTGATGCCACTCATGGCGCATGGTATTCAGCGTACGGCGACCAGCCGGGTGGGCGACCGGCGAGGGGCCGGGTTCCGGCAGATGGACGACCCTCGACGGTGGCGCAGGTCAGGGCGTGGGTGCCGGGGCGGGACTGTGCCCGCCGGGCCGTTCGTCCGAGATGCACCAGTCGAGCCCGTCGCGGGTGACGGTGAACAGCAGCGGACGGGTGGCCTTCTTCTTGCCGACGGTCACCGTGACCGCGGTGCTGACCTCCTGCCCGGACGGGCCGGGCCGGATGTCGGTGATCTCGGACTTCGACACCTCGAAGTGGTCGGCGAAGTCGCCGTTCGGCTCGGTGGCGGCGCCATCGAACGCCTCGTGCAGCACCGCGCAGAGCTGACTACGACCGGCCGCCACGTCCTTGGCCGCCATCGCGTCCAGGTACGCCTGGACCCGCTCGCGGGACTTCAGCATGGCCTCCTCGGCCGGCGCCCGTCCGGGTTGCTCCGCCTCGGGCTCACCGCCGACGAAACCACAGCCGACCAGTGCGAACGGCAGGCTGGCCAGCAGCGCGGCGGTGCCCGCAGCACGTCGGTACGTGGCCCGCATCGTCACCTCCCTCGATGGCGGACATCGAGACACGGTCGAGCGGCGAGTCTGTCACACCGCCGTCCGGGCATCGGGATCGACCCCGGACACGCCGGACGGGGAGGGGCCGGTGCGGGGCCCCTCCCCGTCGTGTGGGTGGTGCGTCGACCGTCGGCTCAGCCGAGGCCGCCCTTGATGGCGCTGATCAGCTCACCGTTGGTGGTGTCACCGGAGAGCTCCCAGAAGAAGGCGCCACCGAGGCCCTGGTTCCTGGCGTACGTCATCTTGCCGCCGATGGTCGACGGGGTGTCGTAGCTCCACCAGTTGCTGCCGCACTTGGCGTATGCCGTGCCGCCGACGGTGCCGGTGGCCGGGCAGGTGTTCTTGAGCACCTTGTAGTCCTCGATGCCCTGCTCGTAGGTGCCCGGCGCCGGCCCGGTCGCGGTGCCGCCCGGCGTGGACTGGGTGACCCCGGTCCAGCCCCGGCCGTAGAAGCCGATGCCGAGCAGCAGCTTGTTGGCCGGGATGCCCTTGCTCTTGAGCTTCTGGATCGCCGCGTCGGACCAGAAGCCCTGCTGCGGAATGCCGGAGTACGAGTACAGCGGCGAGTGCGGAGCGGTGGGGCCCTGCGGGGCGAAGGCGCCGAAGTAGTCGTACGTCATCGGCATGATCCAGTTGAGGTGGGTGGCGGCACCGGCGTAGTCGGTCGCGTCGATCTTGCCGCCGTTGCTGCCGTCGGCGGTGATCGCGGCGGTGACCAGGTTGTTCGAGCCGAACCGGGCACGCAGTGCGCTCGCCACGTTCTTGAACGCGTTCGGGCCGCTGGCGTCACAGGTCAGACCGCAGGCGTTGGGGTACTCCCAGTCGATGTCGATGCCGTCGAAGACGTCCGCCCAGCGCGGGTCCTCGACCAGGTTGTAGCAGCTCTCGGCGAAGGCGGTCGGGTTCTGCGCGGCCTGGGTGAAGCCGCCGGACCAGGTCCAGCCACCGAACGACCAGATCACCTTGAGGTGCGGGTACATCTTCTTGAGCTTGCGCAGCTGGTTGAAGCTGCCGCGCAGCGGCTGGTCCCAGGTGTCGGCGACGCCGTCCACGCTGTCCGCGGCGGTGTACGCCTTCTCGTAGTCGGCGTAGCTGTCGCCGATGGTGCACCGGCCGCCGGTGGTGTTGCCGAAGGCGTACAGGATGTGGGTCAGCTTCGACGCCGAGCCGCTGGTGTGGATGTTCCGCACGTGGTAGTTGCGGGCGTAGACGCCCCACTGGGCGAAGTAGCCGACCACCTTCTGCGCGCCCGGGTTCGGCGGCGTGGTGGTCGGGGGCGGGGTGGTCGGCGGGGCGGTCGTCGGCGGCGTGGTCGTGGGTGGGGTCGTGGTGGGCGGTGCGGTGGTGGTCGGCGGCGTGCTGCCGCCGCCGCACGACGCGCCGTTGATCGTGCAGTTCAGCGGCGCCCGGTACGCGCCGGTGCCGTTGTAACCCCAGCTGAAGGAGGCGCCCGGGGCCAGCGCACCGGCCCAGCTCTTCTTGACCGCCACATAGCGGTTGCCGTTGCGGGTGACGTCGGCGTCCCAGGAGCTGCTGATGCTGGTGCCCGAGGGCAGCTCGAACTCGATACGCCAGGTGCTGACGCTGGCGTTCGACCCGTTGGTGATGGTGACCCGCGTTTCGTGCCCCGTTCCCCATTCCGACACCCGGGTGAACGAGGTGGTCACGCTTCCGGCGCCGAACGCCGAGGCCATCGGGACCGTGGCGACGGTCACCGCGACCACGGCGCCGACCCAGAGGGCCCGGCGAAGCGATCTCTTCATGTGGCGTCTCCAAACAGTTAGGAAACTTTCCAAAAGGATGAGGAGACGCTACTCACACGCCACCACTTCGTCAAGATGTCCATGTATCGATTGCCCCGGACGGCCAGATCGACGTCACCGCCGGCCGAGGGTCGGATACCACTCGGTAACCTCACCCCACCCGCCGCGCCCGCGAGCACCGGCGCGGCGGTAGCCTCCGGGCATGACCGTCTTCGACATTCCGATCGGCGCACTCGCCGGCGGCCCGGCCGACCTCGCCCAGTACCGTGGACGCGCCCTGCTGATCGTCAACGTCGCCTCCCGCTGCGGCCTCACCCCGCAGTACGCGGGCCTTCAGGCCCTGCAGGACGAGTACGCCGACCGCGGGCTGACCGTGCTCGGCGTGCCGTGCAACCAGTTCGCCGGCCAGGAACCGGGCAACGCGGCGGAGATCAGCGAGTTCTGCCAGGTCAACTACGGGGTGACGTTCCCGATCACGGAGAAGGTCGACGTCAACGGCCCCGACCGTCACCCCCTGTACGCGGCCCTGGTGGACACCGCCGACGCCGACGGGCACGCCGGTGACGTCCGCTGGAACTTCGAGAAGTTCCTCGTCGCGCCCGACGGCTCCGTCGCCGCCCGCTTCGCCCCCACCGTCACCCCCGACGACCCCACCCTCCGCACCACCATCGACAAGAACCTCCCCGCGTAACCAGCTGCCGCCTCGTCGATCATGCAGTTGTGGTCGTTCTTTCGGGGCTTTCGCACCCTTATGGACCGACCCGAACTGCATGATCGACGAAGAGGGCGGGGAGAGTGCGGGGCGGAGTAGGTTCGGGATGGGTCAACGCGGTGGAGGGGTCAGCATGGCGACGGTGGGCGTGCTGCGCGCCGCGCTCGCGGACGCCGGCTGGCCCGGCCGCGGTCCGGCACCTGCCGGCGAGCTGCCGTTCGACTCAGTGCGACCCGGTGCCGGCGCGCCGGGCCCGCCACTCGGGTGCCAGCACCGACCAGATCTCCAGGTCGACGCGGCCCCGCGGTCCCGGCAACGTCTCCCGCAGGACACCGTCGCGGCGCATGCCCAACCGACGGGCCACCGCGATGCTGCGCACGTTGCCGGCGTTGGTACGCCACTCGACGCGGTGCAGCCCGCGCTCGACGAGCACCCAGTCGATGAGCCGTTCCACCGCCCGGGTCACCAGCCCTCGCCCCTCGGCGGCCGGTTCCAGCCAGCAGCCCGCCTCGCACACCCCGGACGCCGCGTTGAGCGACACCAGCAGCACCCCGCCGACCAGGGTGCCGCCCGACCAGATACCCCAGATGCCGCCGTCGTCGCGGGCCCAGCGGTCGGCGTAACGCTGAAGCACGTGCCGCGCCCCGTCGAGGTCGGTGGCCACGAAGGACGGCGACACCCACGGCGCGATGTGCTCCCGGGCCCGGTCCAGATTGCCCAGGAACTCCTCGGCGTGCCACGGGTTCAGCGGCCGCAGTTCGGCGTCCTCACCCAACGCTGTGGCGAACATCAGACTCCTCCGTCCCGCCGCATCGCGGCCATCGACGTGGGACGGAAGCCCAGCTCCCGGTAGAGCGGCTCGCCCTCCGGGCTGGCCTTCAGCTCCACCGTGCGTACGCCGCGCTCGGCGAACCAGTCGAGTAGCGCGCCCAGGCAGACCCGCGAGAAACCCCGACGACGGTACGCCGGATCGGTCGCCACGTTGAAGACGTACCCGGACCGGCCGCTCGGATCCGCCGGCCCGCCGAGCCGCAGGTCGACCACCCCGACCGCACAGGCGGCAAGCGTCCCGGGTCGGCCCGGCGCGTCGACCACGTAGGCGGCGAGGTCGGCCTCCGGATCCGGCAGCTGCCGCCGGAGCGTACGCAGGGCGGTGTGCTGCCATTCGCCGGGCTCCGGCGGCGCGCCGTCCAGCGCACCCAACATGACCGCCCGCAGCCGGACCAGTTCCCGGGCGTCGTCCACACTCGCCCGCCGCACTCCACTCACCGGCAGAGACTAGCCGCCCTCGCGTCTCGGCCCCGACCGGCGTCTCCCCTGCCGCCCGCTACCGGCCGAGGCTCCGCACGCCTGAGGATCGTCGACGAGGAGGGCCAGGCCCGCATGGCGGAGTGGAAGGTACCCGGCAGCGATCGGGTCGGCACGACGGCAAGTGCTGCGGGTACCGGCCGACGGCAGGGTCAGATCGGGCGGCGGCCGGCGAAGCCGCAGTCGGCGCGGTGGTACCAGCGCACGTCGGTGTCCCCCTCCAGCCAGCACCAGAGCACCTGTCGCCCCTCGCGCTCGCCCGGGAAGTCGAGCAGCACCGGTGCCACGCTCTTGACCTCGATGCCGTGCTGCTGGATCTCGTCGAGGACCGCGTACAGCCGGGCCTCCAGGCCCTTGACCTCTGCCCGACCACCGAGCGCGCTGAGCCCGTGGCCGGCCAGGTCGGCCTGCAACTCGGCCAGATCTGCCCGGACCCGGATCAGTTCCTCGATCCGGGGATGCAGGGTTGCCACCAGGTGCCGGGCCTGGGCGAGAGTGAACACCGCGCCAGTATGCGCCACCCGGTTGATCATGAGGTTGGCGGCAGTCCAGCGCAACTACTGCCGCCAACCTGATGATCAACGCCAGAGAGGGTTGGTCAGTCGGCTTGGGTGGCCAGTTCGCGGGCGCGGTCGCGGGCGGCTTCCAGGGCGGCCAGCAGGGCGGCGCGGACACCGTGGTTCTCCAGTTCGCGGATCGCCGAGATGGTGGTGCCGGCGGGTGAGGTGACCGCCTCGCGCAGCTTGACCGGGTGCTCGCCGGAGTCGCGCAGCATCACCGCCGAGCCGATCGCGGTCTGCACGATCAGGTCGTGCGCCACCTGGCGGGGCAGGCCGAGCAGGATGCCGGCGTCGGTCATCGCCTCGACCAGCAGGTAGAAGTAGGCCGGGCCGGAACCGGACAGGGCGGTCACCGCGTCCTGCTGGGTCTCGGGTACCCGGATCGTGGCGCCCAGTGGCTTGAACATCTCCTCGGCCAGCGCCAGGTGCTCACCGGTGGCGTGCGCGCCGGCCGAGATCGCGGTCATCGCCTGGTCCACCAGCGCCGGGGTGTTGGTCATCACCCGTACCACGGGGGTGCCCTCGGGCAACCGGCGGCTGAAGAAGCTGCTCGGCAGGCCGGCGCAGAGCGAGACCAGCAGCTTGCCGGCTGGCACCTTGGGGCCGATCTCGTCCAGCAGCGCGGCGGCGTCCTGCGGTTTCACCGCGACGGCCAGCACCTCGGCCTCGTCCACGGCGGTGAGGTTGTCCACCACCCGTACGCCGTAGCGGGCGGCCAGTTCCTCGGCGCGGGCCGGGCGGCGGGCGGTGGCCAGCAGCCGGTCCGCCGGCCAGCCGGACCGCAGCAGCCCGGAGAGCACCAGCTCACCGATCTTGCCCGCACCGATCACCGCGACGGTGTGCACCTCGGCTGACACCTGGCGTACCCCCTTCGTGGGCCGGCGTCGCGGCGGGCCCGAGGCCCGGACCGCGACGCCGGAGCGACGATCAGCTACCGAAGAAGACCTCGGCCTCGGCGTACCGCTCCAGCGGCACGGTCTTCAACTCGGCGGTGGCGTCGGCGAGCGGGACGCGGACGATGTTCGTGCTCTGCATCGCGACCATCTTGCCCCAGTCGCCCTCGTGGGCGGCGTCGATGGCCTGCAGGCCCAGCCGGGTGGCGAGCACCCGGTCGAACGCGGTGGGGGTGCCGCCGCGCTGGATGTGGCCGAGCACGACGGTGCGGGCCTCCTTGCCGGTCTTGGCTTCCAGCTGCTCGGCCAGCCACTGGCCGATGCCACCGAGCCGCACGTGCCCGAACGCGTCCAGCTCCTGGTTCTGCAGGACCATCTGGCCCTCCAGCGGCTGGGCGCCCTCGGCGACCACGACGATCGGGGCGTACTGGTGCTGGAAGCGCTTCTCGACGTAGCCGGCGACCTGCTCGACGTCGAAGTTCCGCTCGGGGAGCAGGATCACGTTGGCGCCGCCGGCCAGGCCGGCGTGCAGGGCGATCCAGCCGGCGTGCCGGCCCATCACCTCGACCACCAGGGTGCGGTGGTGGCTCTCGGCGGTGGTGTGCAGGCGGTCGATCGCCTCCATGGCGATGTTGACGGCGGTGTCGAACCCGAACGTGTAGTCGGTCGCGCCGAGGTCATTGTCGATGGTCTTCGGCACGCCGATGACGTTGACGCCCAGCTCGTGGAGCTTGGTGGCGACGCCGAGGGTGTCCTCACCGCCGATGGCGATGAGCGCGTCGACGCCCTGCGCGGCCAGGTTGTCCTTGATCCGCTCGACGCCGTTCTCGATCTTGAAGGGGTTGGTCCGGGAGGAGCCGAGGATCGTGCCGCCACGGGGCAGGATGCCGCGGACCTCCGCGATGCCGAGCGGACGGGACAGCCCCTCCAGTGGGCCCTTCCAACCGTCCTGGAAACCCACGAACTCGTGGCCGTAGCTGGCGACGCCCTTACGGACCACCGCCCGGATGACCGCGTTGAGACCCGGGCAGTCGCCGCCGCCGGTGAGCACGCCGATACGCATGATCTGCTCATCCTCCTGGGGAGCATCTGGTCAAGCCCGATCAAGCCCCAGGATATGTGTCAGCGCGGACCTCGGCACCGTTGCCGGCCCGGGGCGGGCCGTCCCTACGAACTGTAGTCGCCGCCCGGTACGCCGCACACCGCGCCCCACTACCGGTCAGTAGCCGTCCTCCCGGCGATCGGCCGGCGACCCACCGGTCGGCGCGGCACCCACCGGGCCGATCAGCTCGACCTGCTCACCGCTGGCGTCCCAGCACCGTGCGGCCGTGGGGTGCACGCCGACCAGCGTGAGACCGGCGGTGGCCGGACCGTCCGGGAACCAGGGGGCCAGTCCGGGGTGCCACAGTCGTTCGGCGCGGGCCTGGTCGTGGTCGTCCCGGGCACTGCCGGTGATCGAGGCCCAGACCTGCGCCCGCGGGTCGTACAGGCCCAGCTCGACCTCCGGGTTCACCCGCACCTGGCGGACGGTCGCCGAGCCGGCGTACGCGAAGAACCACAACTGCCCGTCGAACTCCGCCCGTTGCAGGACCATCGGCCGGCCCACCAGCCGCCCGTCGAGGGAGATCGTGGTCATGATGCCGATCCGCGCGGCCCGGATCAGCTCGGTGATCCGGGCCCGGGCCTGCCCGCCGCCGATCACCCCGCCGCTCACGTCGGTACTCCCCTGCGCCTGCCCACGCCGGCAACTCCCTCGCCTCGGCCCCTTCGGCGAACCCGGTGCCCGGGACGGCCCGGGTCAAACCACCGAATGACCGGATCTCACGAACCGGTCATCGCCCGCCACCGGGCCAGGTTGTGCCGGGCGTCGACCAGCGCGTCGTGTCGGGCCGCCGCGGCGTTCGGCAGCGGAGGCCGCCCCCGGTCGTCCCACAACTGCCGCAACTCCTTGGTGTACCGGGGGATCTCCCGGGGCAGCGCCGGCATCGCGCCCCACAACTGCGCCAACGCCACGTGGTCGTACGCCGCGTACCAGGCCCACAGTTCCACCTCCTCGCCGGGCCGGTCCCGGATCGGCTCGACCAGGAACTCGTACAGGTCGTCGCGGATGCGTTCGCGGGACCGCCACGCCCGGTCGGCCGGGGAGGGCAGCTTGTCCAGGACGTTGCGACGAACCCAGGGCACCGCGCGGGACGCGTCGAACTCGGTGGAGACCGCGTAGAACTCGCGGCCGTGCTCGTCGACGACGCCGATCGAGACAAGCTCGACGGTCCGGCCGTCCTCGATGAACTCGCAGTCGTAGAAGTAGCGGTAGGCCATCGGGACCATCCTCGCCGACGGTCACCGCGGCCCGTCCATCGGGTCGGCGACACCGGGAGCGCTTCCATCGCCCGCACCGAGGTCATGCCCCAGCTCGAACCGGTCACGGAAGTGATTTGAGGGGTGTACAGCACGCGACCGGACCGTCATGATCTGATGTGTTACCGCTGCCGGACGCCGAACGGGTGTCGGATCACCTCGTCAGGGCCTTCAGGCTCACCCGGTGAGCGAGTTGGGGTCCTTGACCGGGGAGGGGTGGGGCCGTGGAGATGCGCCTGCCGGAGCCGGGCGACGCGCTCACCGGCGTTGACATGTTCGCCGGGCTCGAGCCGGAGGTGCGCCAGCGGGTGGTCGCCGCGGCGGTACCCCGCACCTACCGCAAGGGGCAGCTGCTGTTCGTGGAGAACGACCCGGGCGAGTCGCTGATCATCCTGCGGCGGGGCGCGGTGGCCGTGTTCCGGACCGCGCCCACCGGCGAGCGGGCGATCCTGACCGTGATGCGACCGCCGGACGTGCTGGGCGAGGTCTCCCTGCTGGACGCCTCGACCCGCTCGACCTCGGCCGAGGCGATCGAGGACACCGCCGCGCTGGCGCTGTCCCGGCCGGCCTTCATGGAGCTGGTGCACTCGAACGCGCGCATCCTCGACGCGGTGATGCGGTCCCTCGGTGCGTTGATCCGCCGGTTGACCGAGCAGAACGCCGACCACGTCTTCCTCGATCTGCCCGGCCGGGTGGCCAAGACGCTGGTCCGGCTCGCCGGCGAGAGCCAGGCCCCGATGATCACCATCGAGCTGAACCAGAGCCAGCTCGCCGAGATGGCCGGCGGGTCCCGGCAGAGCGTCAACCAGGCGATCGGTTCGTTCGCCAGCCGGGGTTGGCTGCGCACCGAGGGCCGGCGGATCGTGGTCACCGACGTGCCCGCGCTGCGCCGCCGCGCCGGCATGAACGAGCGCTGAGCGGCGGCCCGGCACCGAGCGCGGCGAAGACCGAGGCGGAGCCGGGACGATCGTCCCGGCCCCGCCCGCACTCGTTGTGGTCAGGGCTTGGTGCTGCCCGGCCCGACCCATTCGGTGTCACCCGGTCCGACCCAGTCCGTACCGTCCTTGCCACCGCCGGGCACCTCGCCGACGATCCCCTGCGCCTGGAGCTGCGCGAGGGTGGCGGCGTCCACGTCCACCGAGTCTCCGGCGGAGTGGGCGACCCCGTTCCCGTCGGTCCAGTCACTCATCAGCATCACGTACACCATGGAGCTGTCCCCCTGATCAGCGGTCAACGAATCGGCTGCCTGAATCTAGCCGTTCCGAAGCGTGGTGAGCTGCCCGGCTGAGTGTCCACAAGCCAACAGCCCGGTACCCGACACTGCCTCCGGCGGCGATACTCGATGCTGCGCCCCGGGGCGTCGGGGGCCTGCCACTGGAGGGTGTCATCGCCGCGCAGTGTGACCGCTGTGGACGTACCGCCGCCGAGGGCGACCGCTTCTGCGGTGGCTGCGGCGCGGAACTCGGTGCCGTCTGCCCGCACTGCCTGCGCCCGCTCGCGCCGGACGTGGCCTTCTGCACCTCCTGCGGCGCACCCCGAGCCGGCACCGACCTACCGGGCGCCCTGAACCAGGAGGATCGCCGCCGGGTCAGCGTGCTCTTCGTCGATCTGATCGACTTCACCCCGTACGTCGAGCGGGCCGACCCGGAGCTGGTCCGGGGCATGCAGACCGGCTTCTTCTCCGCCGCCCGCCGGGTGGTCGGCCAGTACGGCGGAGTGGTGGAGAAGTACATCGGCGACGCGGTGATGGCGCTGTTCGGTGCGCCGGTGGCCACCGAGACCGACGCGTTGCGGTGTGTGCGGGCCGGGTTGGAGTTGCAGCGGGTGCTGACCCGCTTCACCCCGACCGGCACCGACGGGTTGCGCTTCCGGGTCGGGGTGGCGACCGGTGAGGCGCTCGTCGACGTGGCCGCCGCCCGCGACGGTGGCCAGGCGATCGTCGCCGGCGACGTGGTCAACACCGCCTCCCGGCTGCAGTCGGCGGCACCGTCGGGCGGGGTGCTCGTCGACGGCGCCACGCACGCGCTGACCCGGGACACCATCCGGTACGACGAGCAACCCCCGGTCATCCTGCGCGGCCGGTCGGCACCGACCGAGGTGTGGCTGGCCCGGTCCGCGGTACGTCAGCAGCCCACCGATCGGGAACCGGACACCACCCCCCTGATCGACCGGGAGCACGAGCTGGGCATGCTGGTCAACGCCCTGCACCGCAGCCTGCGCGACCGCCGACCCCAGGTGGTGACCGTCTTCGGTCGAGCCGGCATCGGCAAGAGCCGGCTGGTCCGCGAGTTGCACCGGCACACCGGTCGGCTGGTGGACGAGCCGCTGACCTGGCGCATCGGCAGGTGTCCACCGTTCGGCGAGAACGTCACGTTCGCCGCGCTCGCCGACATCGTCAAGGCCGAGGCGGGCATCCTCGACACCGATCCGGCGGCCAGCGCCGCGCAACGACTCACCGCCGCCGTCGGCGAGCTGGTCGGCGTCGCCGAGCGGGGCCGGGTCACCGACGCGCTGCGTCCGCTGGTCGGGCTGGCCGGTAACCCGCTGCCGGCCGAGGAGGCGGAATCGGCGTGGCGGCGGTTCCTGCTGGCCCTGGCGGCCCGTCGCCCCACCGTGCTGGTCTTCGAGGATCTGCACTGGGCCGACGACCCGATGCTGCGCTTCGTGGAGTTGCTCGGCGCGGCGGCCCGGGACGTGCCGCTGCTGCTGCTGTGCACCGCCCGCCCGGAACTTGTCGACCGGGATCCGAGCTGGGCGGGGACCATCACCGGTTCGGTCACCATCGCCCTGCCACCGTTGCGGGACACCGGCATCGCCGCGCTGTACGCGCACATGTTCGGCCAGGCCGCGTTCTCCGCCGACCTGCTGACCCCGCTGGTCGAGGTGGCCGGCGGCAATCCGCTCTACGCCCACGAGTACGTCCGGATGCTGATCGAGCAGGGGGCGCTGCGGCAGTCCGGCCGTGGCTGGTCGCTGGAGAAGCACCTGGACCTGCCGATGCCGGAGAGTGTGCACGCGGTCATCGCCAACCGGGTCGACCTGCTCGACGCCAAGGACCGGGCGGTGCTGCTGGCCGCCGCGGTGGTCGGGGTGCAGTTCTGGCCGGGCGCGGTGGCCGCCGCCGTCGGTCAGCCGGTCGAGTCCGTCGAGCGTGCCCTGCGTCGGCTGGAGCAGCGGGACTTCGTCCACGAGCAGACCACCTCCACGATGGCCGGCCAGCCGGAGTACCGCTTCCGACACGTCCTGGTCCGGGACGTGTGCTACCAGCGGCTGCCCCGGACCGAGCGGGTGGCCCGGCACGATCGCACCGCCGACTGGTTGGACACCCTGTCGCAGAGTCGGGACACCGACCTGGCCGAGGTGCTGGCGCACCACCGCTGGGCGGCGCACGAGATCGCCCGCTCGCTCGGCATGGAGACCAACCGCTACGCCGCGCCGGCCCGGGCCGCGCTGCACCGGGCGGCACGCCGGGCGTACGCGCTGCACGGGCTGGACGCCGCCGCCGGCCACGCGGCCCGGGCGCTCGGCCTGGCCGACGACTCCGATCCGGTGGGCCGGCTGCAGCTGGAGCTGTTGAGCACCGAGATCGCGTTCCACCGCGACGGCAACGCCTTCCTCTCCGGCGGTGGACCGGAGCAGGTGCAGGCGCTCGCCGAGCGGCTGCTCGCGTACGGCGACGAGGCGTGCGCGGCGCGGGCCTGGACGCTGCTCGGCCAGGCGGCGTGGCTGCGCGCCGACCGCCCGGCGGCACTGGCCTGCCTGGACCGGGCGGTACGCCTGTTCGACCCGCTGCCGGACAGCGCGCAGAAGGCCGACGCCTTCGCCGAGCTGGGGCGGCTGCACATGCTCAACTACGAACGTGATCCGGCGGTGGCGGCGGCCGACACGGCCGCGGCGATCGGCGAACGGCTCGGGCTGACCGAGATCCGCACCAACGCCCGGATCACCGCGGCCACCGCCCGGTACCAGGCCGGCGACCGGGCCGGGCTCGACGAGCTGTACGCGATCGTGGAGTCCAGCCGGACCGGTCTGCTGCTCGCGTTGCCCCGGGCCACCCAGAACCTCGCCTACGCCGTCTGCGAGGAGGGCGACTGGGTACGCTCCGACGCGTTGCTGGCCGCCGCCCCGGCCCGCACCGCCAGCGGGCAGACCCTGACCACCAGCTACTCGAGCGAGGCGACGCGGGCCTGGTTCGAGGGGGACTTCGATCGGCTGCTCACCGCCGCCGACGCCTGCATGAACACCCCGACCGGCGGCTGGGACATGCAGGTACGCGGCCTGCGGTCGTGCCTGCTGGTGCTGCGCGGCCAGCCGGTGCCGCCGGGCCCGCCCGCCGACGGGTCGCCGGACGGGGTGCCGCCGCGCGACGACGTGGCCGCCGCGCTGGACACCGCGCGGCGCAGTGGCTTCCACCGGCTGCACTGGACGATGCTCGCGATGGGCGCGTTGTGCCGGGCGGTACAGGGTCGCCTCGACGAGGCCGCCGCGCTCGTCGACGAGCTGGCCGGGTCGTGGACGGCGGTGCCGGCGCTGGCCAGTGGCGAATGGATCGCGGCGGCCGGCTGGGCGGCCAGCCTGGCTGGACGCAAGCCCGCCGCCCGGGTACGCGCCATGCTCGACCGGGTCGGCCACCGTACGCCCTGGTCGGAGGCGGCGCTGCGGACCGTGACCGGGGCGCTGGCCGGGTTCGACGACAACCACCGGCACGCCGCCGAGCTGCACCTCGCCGCCGCCGAGATCTACGCCGGGATTCCCGACGTCACCGACCGGATGCTGGCGCTGACCTTCGCGGTACGCGAACTGGCGGCCGCCGGCGACCACGCGACGGCCGGCGCGCCCCTGACCGAGTTGCGCGCCTTCGCACACCGCAACGCCGCTCCGGGCCTGCTCGCCCTGGCCCATCCACCCACCGGCACCGCCCGGACCCTCGCCTCCTGACCGGCGCGCGGGCCGCGCCGGCCACCCGCCGGGTGGCTCAGGCCGCGACCGGGGTGGCCGGCGCGGTCGTCGGGGTGGGCTGGGCCTTGAGCTGCTGGGCGTAGACGTCGACGTACTCCCGGCCGGAGAGCTCCATCAACTCGTACATGATCTCGTCGGTGACCGCCCGCTCGACGAACCGGTCACCGGCCAGCCCGGCGTAACGGGAGAAGTCCAGCGGCGGTCCGAAACGGATCCGGACCCGGGCCAGGTTTGGGATGAGCTGGCCCGGCGGCTGGATCTCGTCCAGGTTGAGCATCGCCACCGGCACCACCGGCGCACCGCTCTCCAGCGCCAGCCGGGCCACCCCGGTCTTGCCCCGGTAGAGCCGACCGTCGGGCGAGCGGGTGCCCTCCGGGTAGATGCCGGCGATGCCACCGGAGCGCAGCACCGTCAGCTGGGTGTCCAGCGCGGCGCGGGCGGCCCGGCCACCGGAGCGGTCCACCGGGATGGTGCCGGTGCCGGTGAAGAACATCTTGGTCAGCCAGCCCTTGACTCCCTTGCCGGTGAAGTACTCCGCCTTGGCCACGAAGGTGACCTTCCGGGGCACGATCAGCGGCGTGAAGATCGAGTCCGAGAAGGAGAGATGGTTGCTGGCCAGGATGACCGGACCGGTCGCCGGTACGTGGTGCAGACCCTCCACCCGCGGCCGGAAGATGAGCCGCAGCAGCGGGCCGAGCAGCACGTACTTCAGCAGCCAGTAGAGCACCGGCGTCCTTTCGGCAGGTGGTGGTCACCGCGGACCGCGCCGGACCGGGTGATCGTGGCACGAGCCTACGAACCGCCGGCCGGCCGCGGCAACGGACGCTCGGTTCGAAACCGCCCGTCACGTTCGGTGTCGGACCGACGTCCTGGCCGGCGTCCGGCCGTACGCCGCGCCACAAGGCACTCCCCGAACCCACCCTCGACGTGTCACGATTCAGGGCACGGGGCGTGCGGGGGCGCGCCGAGGGGCCGCGGGGCGCGCCGGTGGCGCGATGAGGAGGATGGTCGGTGTCAGCGGGTGGGGCCCGCCGGGGACGGCGGGACAACGGTCTCGACGCGAGCGAGTACGCCATCGCCGGTGATGTCGATCCGCGCGTCGGCGAGCACCTGCTCGACGTGCTGGCCGCCGGCGGGATCGCCGCCTACCTGCAACCGTCGGCCGACCTGAACCCGGTCACCCGCACCACCACCGTGCCGTCCCGGCCGGTGGACCGGCTCTACGTGGATCGCTCGCACCTGAGCACCGCCCGGGACTACCTGAGCCAGCTCGCCGACGAGACCGGCGACGCCCGCGTCGGCGGCGAGCCGGACATCGACGCCGAGTGGGAACGCATCGTCGCCGGCTTCCACACCCCGCCGGACACCGGTGACCACCCGTGGCCGGCCGCCGAGAACGTGGACGACCCCGCCGGGCGGGGTGGCACGGCCACCGCCACCCGGCCGGGCACCGAGGAGCCCGGCCCGACCGCCACCGACGTACGCCGGCTGCCGTACGCCGCCGACATCTCCGGAGTCTCGGTCGGGCGTGGGCCCCGCGACGGTGAGGGCCCGTCGCTGCTGGACGGCCTGGACACCCTCGGCGCCGAACTGCCCGACGACCCGGACGACGACGAGCGGTACGTGCCGCCGCCGCCACCTCCGCTACCCCGCGTGTCGAAGTTCGCGCTGGCCGGCATCCTCGCCGTGCTGCTCGGCTTCGTGCTGTTCCTCTTCCCCGATCTGCTCCCCGCCGACCAGGGCATCGTCACCCTGCTCGGCTTCACCGGCATTCTCGCCGGCTTCGTCACGCTGGTGTGGCGGCTGCGGCCCGGTGACGCCGACGACCGTGACCCGGACGACGGCGCCGTCGTCTGAGCCGGCGCGCAGGGTAGCGGTCCGGATACCGGGACGGCGGCCGCCCGTGCCGAGGCGCGTAACAGTGGTGTAACTTACTGTCAGTAGGAATACCGCAGTACGTCACGTCACCCGCCGACTGCCCGGTTGTTCCTCCCTCGTGGCGGTCACTCCCCTGCTGATCGGAATGCCCGAGATGCGACAGAGTTCCCTCGTGGTGGTGGCCAACCGCCTACCCATCGACGACAGCGTGGCACCCGACGGTGCCTGCGAGTGGCGGCGCAGCCCCGGTGGGCTGGTCAGCGCGCTGCACCCGCTGCTACGCCACACCCCCGCGACCTGGGTCGGCTGGGCCGGCGGGACCGGTCCCGCGCCCGACCTGCCCGACATCGACGGGGTACGGATGCACTCCGTGCCGCTCAGCGGCGACGACCTGCGCGACCACTACGAGGGCTTCGCCAACGCGACCCTCTGGCCGATCTACCACGACGCGGTCGAGCAGCCGCAACACCACCGGCGCTGGTGGGACGCCTACCTTCGGGTCAACCAGCGGTTCGCCGAGGCCACCGCGCAGGTCGCCGAGCCCGGCGCGGTGGTCTGGGTGCAGGACTACCACCTGCAACTGGTGCCGGGGCTGCTCCGCACGCTGCGACCCGACCTGCGCATCGGCTTCTTCCTGCACGTGCCCTTCCCGCCGCCGGAGCTGTTCATGCAGCTGCCCCGCCGGGCCGAGCTGCTGCGCGGGATGCTCGGCGCCGACCTGGTCGGCTTCCAGCGCGCCCAGGCGGCGCACAACTTCGCCCAGCTGGTGACGAAGGTGCTGGGGTTGCCGGCCACCGACCGACGGATCGGGATCGACGACCGGGTGGTGCGCATCGGCGCGTTCCCGGTGTCGATCGACACCGTCGAGATGGCCGCGCTGGCCGACCGCCCGGACGTGGCCGACCGGGCTCGCCGACTGCGCCACGACCTGGGCAGCCCCGAGCAGGTGATCCTCAGCGTCGACCGGATGGACTACACCAAGGGCATCGAGCAGCGACTCAAGGCGTACAGCGAGCTGCTGGCCGGCGGGCACGTCAAGGTCCGCGACACGGTGCTGGTGCAGGTGGCGGTGCCCAGCCGGGAGCGGGTCAGCCAGTACCAGATCCTGCGGGACCGGGTGGAGCGGGAGGTCGGGCGGATCAACGGGGAGTTCGGCCGGGTCGGTGAGCCCGCCATCCACTACCTCACCCAGCCGTTCGACCGCGCCGAGCTGGCCGCGCTCTACCGGGTCGCCGACGTGATGGCGGTGACCCCGCTGCGCGACGGCATGAACCTGGTCGCCAAGGAGTACGTCGCCGCCCGGGTCGACGACACCGGCGCGCTGCTGCTCAGCGAGTTCGCCGGGGCCGCCGCCGAGCTGCCGCAGGCGTACCTGGTCAATCCGCACGACCTGGAGGGGCTCAAGCAGGGCCTGCTCGCGGCGGTGCGGGCCGACCCCGCCGACGTACGGGAACGGATGCGGTCCATGCGCGCGTACCTGCACGAACACGACATCCGGGCCTGGGCCCGCTCCTATCTGTCCACGCTGGATCAGAGTGGTTCGATGCTCGCCCACCTCGGCGGCTGATACCGGCCGTCGGGTCACGCCCGCGACGAGCTCAGCCGAGGTCGTCGCGGCCCGGTTCCTTGATCAGCCAGTCGAGGATCGCGTCGATGGGCTCCCGCCACCGGGCGTCGAGCATCAGGTCGTGCCCCATTCCGGGAAAGAGCAGCGGAGCCGAACCGTACCGCCGCGCGGCACGGGTCAGCGCCGCGGCCGGCACCACCCGGTCGTCCGGGCTACCCAGTACCAGCACCGGCGGATCGCCCACCGCCGGCTCCGGATCGGCGCCGGTCAACAGCTGCCACTGGGCCCGCCGGGCCGCCCGCCCCAGCCGCGCGGCGTGCCGCCGAGCGTCGGCCTCGGGCAGTTCTGCGCTGAACAGCTGCCTGCGGTTGAGCCGCAGCCCGGCGCCGAAGACCGCCGGCAGGGTGCCGAACGGGTTGCGGCGCAACGCGGTACCGAGCGTCGCCCAACCGCCGAAGACCGGCGCCACCAGCACCGCCGCCTTCGCCGGGTAGCGGGCCATGGCGTGCGCGACCACCAGGGCCCCGGCGCCGTGCCCCACCAGCACCGCCCGTCGCGGCAGGCCGGCCGCCACCTGGACCACGTCGTGGGCGTACGCCCGCAGGGTCGCCTCCGGTGCCGGGGCGCTGCCGCCGTGCCCGCGCAGGCTCATCGCGTGAGCGCTGAAGCCGCGGGCGGCGACATGTCCGAGCCAGTTCTCCGCGTACGCCCAGGCACCATGGCCGAAGCCCGGCACGAACAGCAGCGGTGGTCGTCCCTCCTCCAACTCCGGGACGGCGCTGAGCACCTCACGCCGGACCGGGCGCACCGGCCGCGCCCACTCCCAGCCGCGCATCACCCGCTCGGTCACTTGCTCTCCAGCTCGCGTAGGGCGCGCTCCAGCGCGCGCAGGTAGTCGGCGTGCCCGACCTCGAACCAGTGCCGGGTCGAATCCTTCACCTGTCCCGAGTAGCGTTCGCCCGCCCCGGCACGTACCCGGGCCGCGAAGGCGGCGGCCCGCTCCGGACGGCTGGCGCGCAACCGCAGCAACCGGGCGAAGAGCACGGCCTGCCAGTGGGCCAGGGTGAAGATGCCCGAGTCGGGCTGGAGCAGCCCGGTCACCGCGAGCGTGGGATGGTCCGGTACGAGGGCGTTGAGCCACAGCCGGGGTCGGCCCACCCCCTCGTCGTCGCCGAGCAGCTTGCCGTCGAGGAACTCGAAGCGGGGCAGGTAGCCGGTGGCGAAGACGACAAGTTCCGGGTCGATCTGCCGGCCGTCGGCAAGCTCCACCGAGTGCGGGTGGAAGCGCGCGATGTCCGGTACCGGGGTGATCGCGCCGTGGCCCACGTGGTACACGAGCAGGCTGTTGGCGATCGGGTGCGTCTCGTACACCCGGTGGTCCGGCTTCGGCAGGCCGAAGCGGGTCAGGTCGCCGACGGTCAGTCGCAGCGTCCGGTGGTAGAGCCACTGCCGGACCCGCAGCGGCACCCGCAGCGCCAGCAGCAGGTCGTTGACCTGGTCGGCAGGGCGACCGAAGACGTACTTCGGGGCGTACCAGTAGCCGCGACGGGTGGAGTGCCAACACCGTGACGCCTGCTGGGCGGCCTCCACGGCGATGTCGCAGCCGGTGTTGCCGGCCCCCACCACCAGCACCCGCTTGCCCCGCAACTGCGCCGAGTCCTTGTACGACGAGGCGTGCATGACCTCGCCACGGAACTGCTCCAACCCCTCGTAGCGGGGCAGCTTCGGCGACCAGTTGTGCCCGTTGGCGATCACCACGGCGCCGTACCGGGAGGTGCGCTCGGGACCGTAGCCGCCGGTGCTGCGGGTGGTGACGTCCCACCGGTCGTCGCCGACCGGCTCGACCCGCACCACCTCGGTGCCGAACCAGATGTGCCGGCGCAGGTCGAAGTGGTCGGCGTAGCGCTCGAAGTAGGACAGCAACTGACCGTGGTGCGGGTAGTCCGGCCAGTGGTCGGGCATCGGGAAGTCGGGGAACTGGGTGAACGGCCGCGACGAGATCAGGTGGGTGCTGGCGTACACCGGGCTGCGGTCGTGCCGCCAGTTCCAGGCGCCGCCGACGCCGGTCTCACGTTCGTAGCAGTCGACCCCGAAACCGTGTTCGGCGAGGTTCTTCACGGCGGTCAGGCCGCTGGCACCGGCACCGATGACGCAGACGGTGTCGCCCCGGTCGGAGACCGGACGGCCGTCGGGGCCGCGGGCGAGCGTGGTCGTCTCCGGATCTGGCCGGCCGGGCTCGGTGGAGGTGGGCACCGGGGGTCTCCTTCGTCTCGGCACGAGTGCCGGGTCGCGCGAAATCCTCCCCACAACGGAGCGGGATGTCCAGCCCGGCGAACGGCCGATGTCAGGCGGTGGCGGGCAGCAGCAGGTCGACCAGGACCGGGAAGTGGTCGCTGGCCCGCCGGGTCAGCGGGGTGTCCACCACGTCGTAGTCGACCACGGTGATCCGCGCGTCGACGAACAGCGCGTCGATGCGCCGGCGCGGATCCGCGCACGAGTAGGTGAGCCGGTCGGCCCGGTCGGCCGCCACCGCCGCGTCGGTCAACCCGTCGGCGACGGCGCGCCACGCCGGCCCGCCCGGCTCCTCGTTGAGATCGGCGGCGGCGATCACCGGATGAGGTGCGGCGACCAGGTCCCGCTTGAACAACTCGGCCTGGCCGGGACGCTCCGCCGGGTCGGTGGACAGGTGCGACCCGGCCACCGTGAACCGGGCCGAGGTGCCCACCCGACAGTCGGCGTACGCGGCGCCGCGCAGGTGCCGGCCGGGGGTGAGCGGGAAGCGCCGGCAGCGGGTGTCGGTCACGCGTACCCGGAGGCTGGTCAACAGCAGGTTGCCCAGCGACGGCAACCCGCCGGCGGCGACCACCAGACCGAACGACTCGGCCAGCGCGGCCGACTTCTCCCGCCACCGGAACCGGCGCGGTCCCTCCTGGACGATGACCACGTCCGGCGCCGCCCCGCGCACCACCGCGGCCAGCGCGGCGGTGTCGTCGCGCTGGCCGTGGACGTTGTACGACAGCACGCGCAGCGGCACCCCGTGCTCGGTCACCGGGTGCGGTGTCGAGGACACCGCTAGATCCGGCGGGCCAGGTCGGCGGCGCCGATGACGCCGGCGGAGTTGCCGAGCTCGGCTGGCCGGATCTCGGCCACCGGCAGCCGGCTGCGTTGCGCCAGTGCTTCGGTGAACGAGCGACGGGTGGGGCCCATCAACAGGTCACCGGCGTCGATGACGCCACCGCCGACGACCAGGATCTGCGGGTCGAGGATCTGCGCCATGTCCGCCAGGCTGGTGCCGAGCCAGCGGCCGACCTGCGCGAACGCCTCGGCCGAGACGGGGTCGCCGCCCTTGGCGGCGGCGGTGACCATCGGGCCGGTGATCGCCTCGGCCTCCCCGTCGGCCAGCTCCAGCAGGGCCGCGGCCCGGTGTGGCTCCTGCCGGGCGGCGGCCCGGGCGAACCGGACCAGGGCGCTGCCGCTGGCGTACTGCTCGATGCAGCCGAGCCGGCCGCACCCGCACTGGTGGCCGTCGGGAACGGTGAGCATGTGGCCCAGTTCGGCGGCGATGCCGTGGGCACCCCGGACCAGATCACCGCCGAGCACGATGCCGCCGCCCACGCCGGTGCCGATGGTGAACATGACCATCGAGTCGTCGGCGTGGCGGGCGGCGCCGTAGCGGAACTCCGCCCAGGCCGCCACGTTGCCGTCGTTCTCGACGATGACCGGCAGCCCGACCGCCGCGCTCACGTACGCCCGCAGCGGCTCGTCGCGCCAGGCCAGGTTCGGGGCGAAGAGCACGGTGGAACGGCTGGAGTCGATCCAACCGGCCGCGCCGATGCCGACCGCCTGGATGTCGTGGCCGGCGGCCAGTTCGGCGACCAGCTCGATGATGACGTCGCGGGTCTTGCCGACGTCGTCGGCGGGGGTGTCCCGTCGGGCCTGCACGAGGACCGTGCCGGTGTCGTCGACGACACCGCCGGCCACCTTGGTGCCACCGACGTCGACTCCGATGGTCAGCGTCACCGCTGCCACTCCCCTCTGCTGTGCCACCCGCGCACACCTGCCCTCGCCGGTGGTGCGGGTCGTCCGTGGTCAGGCCCCGTCGCCTGGTGCGTCCTGCCGCCCGCCGGGCACGGTACGGCCGTCCGGTGCGGGCTCGTCACCCGGTGCGGGTTCGCCGTCGGGTACCCGGGAGGCGGGCACCACGCGACGCTCGGTCGACGTCCGGCGTCCGGCCGGTGCGACCGGCCCGGCGGCGTCGACGGGCACGGCGGTCGGGACGGCGACGTCCTCCACCCGGGTCGCGGCGGACCAGACGTCCCGCTCCGGTGCCGGCTGAGAATCATGCCCGGTCCGGGTGGCCTCGCGCCACACGTGGTCGCCGTACGGGTCGGCGGCGGCGGTGGCGGTGTCCTCGGCGGCGGAGCCGGACGCCGGTTCGGCGGTCGAACCGGCCGAGCCGAAGGCGCGCAGGAAACTGGCCAGGCCAGCGGCCAGATCCCCGGCACCGGTGGCCAGTCGTTCGGCGAATTCGGGGCTCGGATCGCGCAACGCGGCGATGCCCCGACACACCGGGCAGACGCAGCATTCGGGCGCGCCGGTGGCGAAACCACCCCCGGTGCCACCGGACGCGGCGCCCGGGACGTCGTTGTGACCGAGGACACCGGTCACGATCCCGCCGAGCGGGCCCAACGGCACCGCCGCCGGGTTGGCGGCGGCCATCCGCACGGTGGCCAGCAGCGTGGCGACCAGCCGCTCCGCCTCTTGCCGGGCCGTGCCCGGATCTGTCGCACCCATGCTGGGCTCCTCTACCGCGGCGACCGGGTCGCCGGACGCGTCACTGCGCCGCACCGGATGCTTCTACCCGGCGCTTGAGCTGCTTCAACGCGGCGTCCATGATCATTTTCTCGGCCTTGCGACGGAACATGCCGAGCATCCCGACCGCGAGCTCCACCTCCAGGGTGTAGGTCACGGTGGTGCTCCCATCGGCGTTGGCCTCCAAGTCGTACGCGCCCCGCTGCGCCTTCTGCATCTTCGACGGGGCCACCAGGTGCCACTCGACGCGGGACAGGTCCTCCGCGTAGGCGTACGCCAGCACGTACTCGTCGGCCATCACCGTGGCGTCGAGGACGAAACGGACCTGGCTGGCGTAACCGTCCTCGTACTCCTCGATCACCTCCGCCTCGCGGACCGCCTCGGTCCACTCGGGGTAGCTCGGGAAGTCGCAGATGACCGCGGCCACCCGGTCCGGTGACGCGCCGATGATGATCGACTGGGTGGAGGAGTCCGCCATGGTGGGAGGCTACCGTCCGGTGACCGCCCGCGTGCCGCGCCGCCCACCTGCGGTGTGCTCCCGGCCCACCGGGCGGGTAGGTTTCGACGAGGCCACCCGCGCAGGTGGCGCCCCGACCCGGTCCCGTGAGCACGAGGGAGTGCAGGTGCGCGAGTTCACCGTCCCGCCGATCGTCACCGTCGGCGATTCGGCCAACCTCACCGATCCGGTCTGGGACAACGCCGAGGCCGCGCCCGACGCGGTGCAGTTCGTCCGCCGCGACGCCGCGGGCGCGTGGACCGACGTGACCTGCCGGCAGTTCCGCGACGAGGTGGCCGCGGTCGCCCGCGGGCTGGTCGCCGCCGGGGTGCGGCCGGGCGACCGGGTCGCGCTGATGAGCCGCACCCGGTACGAGTGGACGCTCGTCGACTACGCCATCTGGGCGGCCGGTGCGGTCACCGTGCCGATCTACGAGACCTCCAGCGCCGAGCAGGCCGCCTGGATCCTGGGCGACTCCGGCGCGGTGGCCGTGGTGGTGGAGACCACCGCACACGCCACGCTGGTGGCCGGCGTCCGTGACCAGTTGCCCGCCCTGTCCCATGTGTGGCAGATCGACCTGGGTGGGGTGGACGACCTGATGGCCGCCGGCGCCGAGGTGGAGCCGACCGAGATCGAGCGCCGCCGCGCGGGCCTGCGTTCCTCGGACGTGGCGACGATCATCTACACCAGCGGCACCACCGGCCGGCCCAAGGGCTGCGTGCTGACCCACCGCAACATGTACGCCGACATCGCCAACGCCGTCCCGGTGCTGCCGAACCTGTTCGGGCCGAACGCGTCGACCCTGCTGTTCCTGCCGCTCGCGCACGCCTTCGCCCGGCTGATCCAGATCGGCGTGGTGCAGGCCCGGGCCACGATGGCGCACTGCTCGGACACCAAGAACCTGCTCGCCGAGCTGCAGGAGGTCAAGCCGACCTTCGTGCTCTCGGTGCCCCGGGTCTTCGAGAAGGTCTACAACGGCGCCAAGCAGAAGGCCGAGGCCGGCGGCAAGGGCGGGATCTTCGCCCGGGCCGAGGCGGTCGCCATCGCGTACAGCGAGGCGCTTGAGACGCCCGGCGGGCCGGGCCTGGCGCTGCGTGCCCAGCACGCGCTCTTCGACCGACTGGTCTACGGCAAGCTACGGGCCGCGCTCGGCGGGCGCTGCCGCGACGCGATCTCCGGCGGCGCACCGCTCGGCGCCCGGCTCGGCCACTTCTTCCGGGGCATCGGAGTGACCGTCTGCGAGGGGTACGGCCTGACCGAAACCTCTCCCGCCGCCTCCGCCAACCTGCCCGGATTCACCCGGATCGGCACGGTCGGCCGCCCGTTGCCCGGGGTGACCATCCGCATCGACGACGACGGCGAGGTGCTCGTCGCCGGTGATCTCGTCTTCCAGGGGTACTGGCACAACGACACGGCCACCGCCGAGGCGATCACCTCGGACGGCTGGTTCCGCACCGGCGACCTGGGTTCGCTCGACGCGGACGGCTACCTGACCATCACCGGCCGGAAGAAGGAGATCATCGTGACGGCCGGCGGCAAGAACGTCGCCCCGGCCGTGCTGGAGGACCAGGTCCGGTCGCACCGCCTGGTCAGCCAGTGTGTCGTGGTGGGTGACCGGCAGCCGTTCATCGCCGCGCTGGTCACCATCGACGAGGAAGCCCTGCCGGGCTGGCTGGAGTCGGCCGGGCTGCCGGCGGACACCGGGATCGAGCAACTGCGCGAGCACGAGGGGCTGCACGCGGAGATCCAGGCCGCCGTGGACCAGGCCAACCAGTCGGTCTCCAAGGCCGAGGCGATCAAGGTCTTCCGGGTCCTGCCGCGCGACTTCACCGAGGCGACCGGGGAATTGACCCCGTCGCTGAAGGTCAAGCGCCAGGTCGTGCACAAGACGTACGCGGCGGAGATCGCCGACATCTACCGCGGCTGACTACGATCCGTCACGTGCCCGCCTCCACATCCGCCCTGGCCCGCTCGCACCCGCTCGCCGCGGCGGCCCGCGTCGTCGTACTCACGCTGGTCGCCGTCCTGACCCTGTTCGCCACCCGCGACGTGACCCAGCTGTGGTGGATCGTCCTGCTGGCGCTGGCCGGGCTGCCGGCGATGCTGGCCCCCCAGCACCGGCTCGTCGGTCCGCTCAGCCGGGTGGCGGAGGTGGTGGTGCTCGGTCTGGCGGCCAGCCAGGTCGCCGCGGTGGCCACCGTCGGCGGCCACATCGGCGGGCTGGGTGCCTCCGCGGTGCTGCCGTACCTGGCGGTACCGGTGACCGTCACCGCGCTGCGTCGCCGGTTCCGGGAGGGCGCGGCGCTGATCGCCGTGACCGCCGGCAGCCTGCTGGTCGCCGGCGCGGTCACCGAGGTGGGCGGGGTTCGCCAGCTCAGTCAGCCCGGCTATCTCGCCGTCTGCGCCCAGTGGCTGATCCTCGCCGCCCTCGGTCTCTACGCCGCCGGCACCCTGCACCGGGTGATGCAGGCCCGCCACGACAGCAAACCCCAGCCGTACGCCGAGGCGACCCGGCTGCTGACCCAGCTGCGTACGGTGGCCCGTCAACTGCCCGGCGCCACGCTGGACCCGGGTGGGATCTCCGAGCACCTGTTGGAGGAGCTGCGCACGGTGGCCCGTACCGACCGGGGCGCGGTGCTCTCCGCCAGCGGTGGTGGCCGGCTGGTGGTGCTCGCCCAGCTCGGCGCGGACCGGGTCGACTGGGAGACCACCATCGACGCCGATTCGGCCATCGCCGACGCCTGGGCCAGCCAGCAGTCGCAGACCTCGGCCCGCTCGCAGTCCCGCTCACACCGTGGGGGCGAGGTCTCGGCGCTGATCGTGCCGCTGGTGGCCGGGTTGCGCACGGTGGGTCTGGTGGTGCTGGAGACCGACACGGCGCACGCGTACCCGCCACCGGTGGTGGCCCAGGTGACCGGGCTGACCGGCCCGGCCGCGCTGCGCCTGGAGGCCGCCCTGCTCTTCGACGAGGTGCGCTCGCTGGCCACCAACGAGGAGCGGCAGCGGCTGGCCCGGGAGATCCACGACGGGGTGGCCCAGGAACTGGTGATGGTGGGCTACGGCATCGACAACGCGTTGGCCACCGTGCACGACGACGCCGAGGAGACCGCCGAGTCGCTGCGTCTGCTGCGCCAGGAGGTGACCCGGGTGATCACCGAGCTGCGGCTGAGCCTGTTCGAGCTGCGCAGCGAGGTGGACCGGCACGGTGGCCTGGCCGCCGCGATCGCCGAGTACGCCCGCACCGTCGGCGCCTCCGGCGGCCTGCGGGTGCACCTGTCCCTGGACGAGTCCACCGCCCGGCTGCCCGCCGCGACCGAGGCGGAGTTGCTGCGCATCGCCCAGGAGGCGGTCACCAACGCCCGCAAGCACGCCGGCGCGGCCAACCTCTGGGTCACCTGCGAGGTGGATCCGCCGTACGCGCAGATCGAAGTGTCGGATGACGGTCACGGCATAGGTGACCAGCGCTCGGACGGGCACTATGGTCTTGCGATCATGGCCGAGAGAGCGGAACGTATCCGGGGCCGGTTGGAGATCAGGCCGCGACAGCCGAGCGGGACGACCGTCGCGGTGGTGGTCGGTTCACCGTCCCGGCGCGATAACGTTCGCGGTAGCGCCGCCGCAGCAGAAGGGGAGTAAGCCGAGGATGACCACAAGCCCGACACCGGCAACCCGTACCAAGGTCCTCCTTGTCGACGATCACGACTTGATCCGCAAGGGCCTGCGGCACGCCTTCGAGCGCGACCGGCAGTTCGAGGTCGTCGGCGAGGCGGCCACGGCGGCGGAGGGCGTCCGGCAGGCCGGTGCCCTGCAACCGGACGTGGTGATCATGGATCTGCGGCTGCCCGACGGTAGCGGCCTGGAGGCCACCCGGGCGTTGCGCAAGTCCAGCGCGTCGATGGGCATCGTGGTGCTCACCATGTACGCCGGCGACGACCAGCTCTTCGGTGCCCTGGAGGCGGGGGCCAGCGCGTTCGTGCCGAAGACCGCACCGGCCGACGAGGTGGTCGCCGCCGCCCGGCACGCCGCCTCCTCCCCCAGCGCCTTCACCGCCGCCGACCTGGCCGAGGCGATGAAGCGTCGACTCGCCCCGTCCGGCCCGCAGCTGTCTCCCCGCGAGGGTCAGGTGCTGCGGCTGCTCGCCGACGGCATGAGCGTCGCCGGCATCGCCAAGCAGCTGTTCGTCAGCGAGTCGACCGCCAAGACCCACATCTCCAAGCTCTACGAGAAGCTCGGCGCGGCCAACCGGGCACAGGCGCTGATGACCGCGCTGCGACTCGGTCTGCTCGAGGCACCGGACGCGCCGAAGTTCTGATCGGCGCGACACCCGACGAAGATCCGTGTCCCACCTCGGCGGGGCACGGATCTTCGCATCGAAGGCCTCCGCCCGTACCGGCTCTGGCCTCCCTCGCGAAAGCGGGGCAGAATACCCGCCGGGGCGGCGTCGCCGCCGAGGGCGGGCGAAGGGGTGAGGCACTTGCAGCGGCCGGACTGGGCACCCGAGACGATCGACGTCGAACGTCCCAGCGTCGCCCGCATGTACGACTACTATCTCGGCGGCTCACACAACTTCGCCGTGGACCGGGCGACCGCTCGCGCGATGGTGGCGGTGGTGCCGCAGGCACCGCTGATGGCGCAGGCCAACCGCGCTTTCCTGCGCCGGGCCGTGCAGTTCCTCACCGACGCCGGCATCCGGCAGTTCCTGGACATCGGTTCCGGCATCCCCACCGTGGGCAACGTGCACGAGATCGCGCAACGGCACGCCCCCGACTCTCGGGTGGTCTACGTCGACGTCGACCCGGTCGCCGTGGCGCACAGTCGGGAGATCCTGGCCGGCAACGACCGTACGGCGGTGATCCAGGAGGATCTGCGCCATCCCGAGCGGATCCTGACCCATCCCGACGTACGCGCGATGCTCGACTTCTCCCAGCCGATGGCGGTGCTGGTGGTGGCGGTGCTGCACTTCGTTCCCGACGACGACCGGCCGGCCGAGGTGCTGCGGACGCTGCGGGCGGCACTTGCCCCCGGCAGCTACCTGGTCCTGTCGCAGGCCAGCGACGACGGCCGGGGCGAGGCCGAGCGGGCCGAGGCCGAGGAGGTCTACCGGCGCACCGACAACCCGCTGTGGATACGCAGCCGGGCCGAGCTGACCGGGTTCTTCGACGGCTTCGAGTTGGTCGAGCCCGGCGTGGTGTGGGTGCCGCAGTGGCGCCCGGAAACGCCGGAGAGCGCCGAGGACGCCGAACAGGCGGTGTTCCTCGGCGGGGTCGGGCGCCTCGGTGGGTAAGCCCGCGGACGGCCGGCCCTGCGCCGGCGTGTTCGCCCGCGCCTGGGCGAAGGCGGTATCGGGCACCAGCTATCTGCCGATGACCCACGCCCAGCTCGAGGTGCTGCTGCAGCGGCTCACCGACCTGCTCGCCGAGGCGCTGCGGGCGGAGCCGCTCGACCTGCGGGTCGGGCACAAGGTCGCCGACGAGCTGGTCGCCGCGCACATCGTCTCCGCCGAGGCGCTCGGCCGGACCGTCGAGGTGATCCAGCTTCGACTGGTCCGCGATCTCGACCTGGTCGCCGACGACATCGAGGACCGGATGGCCCGCCTGCTGGGCGCGGTCGCCACCGGCTACGCCCGAGCGCTGCGGGACCGGACCCTCGACGAGCAGGAGTCCATCCGGCGGGCCGCGATGACCGCCCGCGCCGAGGCGGAGCAGGCGCTACGGGCCAGCGAGGCCCGCTTCCGGCACCAGGCCACCCACGACCCGTTGACCGACCTGCCGAACCGCACGCTCTTCGCCGAACGCCTCGCCGCCGCCGTCGACGCGTCGGCCGGCAGTGGCCGCCGGGTCGGGCTGTGCTTTCTCGACCTCGACCGGTTCAAGCGGGTCAACGACTCCTTCGGGCACCAGATCGGCGACCGGGCCCTGGTGGCCGCGGCACGGCGACTGCGGCGGGCGGTCGAGCCGCACCTGGTCGCGCGGCTCGGCGGGGACGCCTTCGTCGTTCTCGTCGAACGGTCCACCGGGACCGGAGACGTGGTCGCCGTCGCCGAGGCGGCACTGGCCGCGCTCTCCGAGCCGGTGGTGGTCGACGGACATGACGTGACCGTCACGGCGAGCGTGGGCATCGTGGAGCGGCGGGTCGCCGGGACCTCGCCGGACGACCTGATGCGGGCCGCGGGCAGCACCCTGCACTGGGCCAAGTCGGCCGGGGGCGCGGGCTGGGCCCTGTACGACGCGGAGCGCGACGGCCGGGAGCAGGCCCGCCAGGAGCTGTGCGCGGCCATCCCGGCGGGGCTGGAACGGGGTGAGTTCTTCCTCGACTACCAGCCGTTGACCTCGTTGCACGACGGTTCGCTGCTGGGCGTCGAGGCGCTGGTCCGGTGGCGCCACCCACGGCTCGGGGTGCTGCGCCCGGACAAGTTCATCGGTCTGGCCGAGGAGACCGGGTTGATCGTGCCGCTCGGCGGGTGGGTGCTCGCCGAGGCGTGTCGCGAGGCGGTCGGCTGGACGTCCACCTCGGGTGAGCCCCCGTACGTCAGCGTCAACCTGGCGGTCCGGCAGGTTCGCCGCCCCGGTCTGGTGCAGGAGGTGCGGGCCCTGCTGCGGCGTACCGGCCTGCCGCCGAACCGGCTCCAACTGGAGATCACCGAGAGCACGATGATGACCACCTCCGAGGAGCCGGTACGCGCCCTTCGCGCCCTCGCCGACCTGGGCATCCGGATCGCCATCGACGACTTCGGTACCGGCTACAGCAACCTGGCCTACCTACGGGACCTGCCGGTGACCGAGTTGAAGGTGGCCGGTGAGTTCGTGCGGGGCCTGCGTACTCCGGAGGCCCGCGCCGACGAACGGATCCTCGCCTCGCTGGTCTCGCTGGCGCACGCGCTGGACCTGACGGTGACCGCCGAGGGGGTGGAGACCGGCGGACAGGCCGAGCGGCTGCGGGCGATCGGCTGCGACGCCGGCCAGGGCTGGCACTTCGGCCGCCCCGCCTCCCCCGACCACATCCTCGCCCGCATCCGCTGAGCCAGCCACCACACGGCAACTGTTCGGCGGTCCGGACAGTGAGCCGTTACCGATCCGCCTGCGCTCTCAGCTCGACAGCGCGCCCACCACCATCACCCGGCCCGGGCCCGAGGCGCCCACCCCGGGTCTCAGCCGGCGAGCAGCGTCGCCAGGCGTCGGGCCTGCGTCTCCCAGCGCCACTCCCGCTCCACCCAGGCCCGCCCGGCGGCGCCGAACTGCCGGGCCAGGTCCCGGTCGGCCAGCAGGGTGGCCACCCGGTCGGCGAGTTCGGCGAGATCCCGACCGTCCACCACGTAGCCCGTCTCGCCCTGGCGCACCGCGTCCGGGGCGCCGCCGGAGTTGCCGGCGACCACCGGCAGGCCGGTCGCCGACGCCTCCAGGTAGACGATGCCGAGCCCTTCGACGTCCAAGCCCCGGTTGCGGGTGCGGCACGGCATGGCGTACACGTCGCCGGCCGCGTAGTGAGCGGGCAGTTCTGCCGAGGGCACCGAACCGGTGAAGACCACGTCCCGCTCCATCCCGGACTGGCGGGCCAGCCGGGCCAGCGTGGTCCGGTACGGTCCACCGCCGACCACCAGCAACGCGGCGTCGGGCACCCGGCGGCGAATCAGCGGCATCGCCCGGATCAGCATGTCCTGGCCCTTGCGGGGCACCAGCCGCGACACGCAGACCACCACCGGCCGGTCGGCCAGGCCGAGCCGGTGCCGCACCGCGCCGCCGTCGACGGACGGGTGGTAGACGTCGGTGTCCACACCGGGCGCGAGCCGCCGCAGTTCGGTCAGGCCGTCCACGGCCCGGGCCAGCCGGGTGCGGGTGTACTCGCCCAGGTAGGTCACCACGTCGGTGTCCCGAGCGATGCGCCGCAGCGCCGTCCGGGCCATCGGCACCGCCGCCCAGCCGACCTCGTGACCGTGGGTCAGGGCGACCACCCGCCGGATGCCGGCCCGCCGACGCAGCCCGGCCGCGAGCAGTCCGAGCGGAGCCGCCGCGCCGAACCAGACCGTGTCGCACCCGTACGAGCGGGCCAGTCGGGCGGCCCGGCGCGCCACGAGGGGGGTGGGCAGCAACACCTTGGTACGCTCCCGCACCACCTCGAACGGCTGGTCGGCGTCGAACTTGTCCGCCCCGGCCCAGCGTGACGCGTACACCACCACCGAACCGGCCGGCTGGCGCACCGCGAGGTTGTGCACGAACGACTGGATGCCGCCCGGCCGGGGCGGAAAATCGTTCGTCACCAGCAACGTGCGGCTCACCGGCCAACCTTTCGGGCGTACGCGCGGGCAGCGGCGATCCGCTCCACTGTGGACGGGTGGGAGGCCGAGTAGAGGTACTCCCAGCGGGGCGGGTCGGGGTCGGACAGGTTGACCGCGGACAGTCGCCGCTGCATCGACTCGAACGCGGCCGGGTCGCCGGTCAACGCCAGCGCGTGTGCGTCGGCGCGGGCCTCGACCCGCCGCGACATCAGCGCCTGCACCGGAGCGAAGACCAGCCCGGCCACCGTGACCAGGGCGAGCAACAGCGGGAACGCGCGGGGTTGCGCCACCGAGTCGACCCCGGCCAGGCGCAGCAGCGGTGGCCAGGAGCCGATCAGGTAGAGCGCCACCACCGCGGCGGCGGCGCCGAGCGCGCCGGTGAGCGTGCCGACCGGTACGTCCCGGTCCCGGGCGTGGCCCAGTTCGTGCGCCACCACCGCGGTCACCTCGGCCGGCGTCGCCTCGCGCAGCAGGTTGTCGTAGACCACCACCCGGCGGGTCGGCCCCAGCCCGGAGACGTACGCGTTGACCGCCCGGGTGCGCCGGGAGGCGTCGGCGACCAGCACGTCGCGCACCGGCACTCCGTCCCGTTCGGCCAGCTCCATGAGCTGGCTGCGCAGCGGCGACGGCTCCATCGGGCGGAACCGGTTGAAGACCGGCTCGACGAGCACCGGCAGCACGAAGGAGAGCAGCGCCACCAGGGTGGCGGCACCGGCCGCGCCGAAGGCCCACCACCAGCGGGGGGCGAGTCGCACGACGGTGTAGAAGCCGAGCAGCGCCACCGCGCCGATGACGGCGCTCACCGCGTACGACTTGAGCAGGTCCACCGCCCAGCCGCCCCAGCCGTTGGTGGCCAGCCCGTAACGGGTGAGCACGCTGTGCCGCCACGCCGAGAAGGGCAGGGTCACCAGGTCGGCGACCAGCACCACGGCCAGACCACCGAGGATCGCCTGCGCGATCCAGTGCCCGCCGAAGGGCCGCCCGGCCAACTCGACCAGGCGGCTGCCCAGCGGGGTCAACCCGAGTGCCAGGGCCACCAGCAGCCCGACGCCGAGCGCCGCCCATCCGCCGGGACGCAGCGCGGACCGGAACTGCCGGGCCCGCTCCACCTGCTCGGTCGGCAGGTCGCGCAGGGCGGCGAGCTGGTCGGCCCGGGGGGCCGGCGGGCGCTGCCACGGGATCAGCACCAGCGCCGCCACGACCAGGGCGACACCCAGTCCGGCCAGGGTCAGCACCGCCCATCCTCGCGGGCTCACCACGCCGCCCCGTCCGGCACCGGCGATCCGCCGCAACGAACGCGAACCGATCCGTCGCCCGCCGTGCGCCTCATGCCCGCCGCTCCTGTCGCCATGGGCGCCCATCCTATGTCCCGGGGTGGATCCGCCCCACGCCCGTCGACCCACCGCACGGCCGGCTCAGGACCACCGCGGCCGGGCTCAGGACCGCGACAGCCGGCGCACCAGCGAATCCGCCCCCAGCGGGTACGCGCCGTGCCGGCGTACCCCGTCGGCCACCTCGCGGTCGGAGGACACCACCACCACGGGACGGCCCGGTGGTTCGGCCCGCACCAGTCGGCGGATCAGCTCGTCGGCGGTCTCACCCTTGCGGGAGAACAGCACCCGCACCCCACGCGGGGTCGGTGGCAGGCCGTGCACCCGTTCGGCGCCGTCGAAGACCACGGTGACCTCGTCACCGGTCTGCGCGGCGATCCCGCCGAGGCCGCTCACCAGCCGCTTGCGCTGCTGTTCGAGCGACATCTCCCCGAAGCCGCGTTTGGTCACGTTGTAGCCGTCTACCACCAGGTGCGCCCGGGGCAGCGCCAGGAGCTGGTCCAGCCGGGCCGGGTCGTCGGTGTCCTGGGCCCGGGCCGCGGCCCCGGTGGCGGTGGGCGAATCGGTGAAGGAGTCGGCCACGAAGTCGGCGGGCAGCTTGTCGACCGGATCCAGGGCCAGCTCCCGGCGCAGCCCGACGGCGGCCTGACCGATCGTCTCCAGCAGCAGCCACAGTCGCGCGTCGTCGACCGAGCGGGCCTCCTTGGCGCTGCTGCGCGCCGCGCCGGCCGCGGCCTCCGCCTCGGCCAGCCGGGCCCGGACCCGGCGCAGTTCGGCGTCCGCGTCGGCGGCGGCCCGGGTGGCCCGGCCCCGCTCGGTGGCCAGCAGCTCGTTGGCCCGACGCTCCCGGGCCTGGCTCTCCCGCAGCGTACGAGCCAGTTGCCGGGCCTCCTCGCGCAGTTGGCCCAGTTCCTCGCGGACCCGGGCCAGTTCGTCACGCAGCTTGTCGGCCTCCACCCGGGCGACCGCCCGGTCGTGCTCGGCCCGGGTGGCCCGCTGTTCGGCCTGCCGGACCAGTTCGGCCACCACCGCCGTGTCCGCCTCGGCGCGGACCGCCGCCCCGCTGGCGTCGATCAACTCCCGCCAGCCGCGCGGACGGGCCAGGTAGGCCAGGGCCGCCACCTCGACCGGATCGGCGGCGGCGGGCGCGGTGCCCTCCACCACGGCGGTGCCCAGGTCACCGGCGTCAGCCAGCACCCGTGCGGTGACCCGCTGCCGGAACAGCGGATCGGCGGTGAGTTGGGCGGCGATCGCCGGCGCGCCGAGCCGGGCGCGTCGATTCGGAGCGAACTTGGCGACCCGACGCAGCGGCACGGGCACCTCGTCGGCGGGCAGACCGGGCAGCACGGCGGCGGTGAGCGAGACGATCCGCTGTCGCACCGGCTCGGGCAGGATCGGCTCCGGCTCCGGCTGCCCCGGGTCCACCGGCCCGGGGTCCGGCGTCGGCTCGTCGGTGGCACCGTCACCGGCCGCGGGCACCGCGACGACCTGCTCCTCCTGCGGGAGGTTGTCGTCGTGCGGCTCGGTGAGGGGCATGTGGCAAGTCTCCCACCGCGACCGGGCCCACCGCCCGGTGAGTGAGCCGATCTCTCATCCTAGACCGGTGGTGACGTCTGGGGCTGGTGGGGCGGGAGTGTCGGACCGGACCGTTACGGTGCCGCGGATGGCAGCACAGGAGTTCCGGCAACCGCCGCTCGCCGGCCTCGATCCGACCGTCGGTGGTGTCGACCCGGCGCTGCCGCTGTACGCGACGACGTTCGTGGTGGTCGACCTCGAGACCACCGGCGGCGCACCCGACGGCGGCGGCATCACCGAGATCGGCGCGGTCAAGGTGCGCGGCGGCGAGGAGCTGGGGGTGCTGGCCACCCTGGTCAACCCCGGGGTGCCGATCCCACCCTTCATCACCGTGCTGACCGGCATCACCCAGGCGATGCTGCTGCCGGCGCCGCCGATCGAGCAGGTGCTGCCGAGTTTCCTGGAGTTCGTCTCGGACGCCGTACTGGTCGCCCACAACGCGCCGTACGACGTCGGCTTCCTCAAGGCGGCCTGCGCGAAGCACGGCTACCGCTGGCCGAACCCGCGGGTGCTGGACACCGCGGCGCTGGCCCGACGGGTGCTGCTGCGCGACGAGGTGCCCAACCGCAAGCTCGGCACCCTCGCCGCGTACTTCCGGGCGGCCACGCAGCCGACCCACCGGGCCCTGGACGACGCCCGGGCGACCGTCGACGTGCTGCACGGGCTCATCGGCCGCCTCGGCGGGCACCGGGTCGACACCATCGGCGACGCCATCGAGTTCGCCCGCGCGGTCACCCCGACGCAGCGTCGCAAGCGGCACCTGGCCGACGGTCTGCCCCGCTCCCCCGGGGTCTACATCTTCCGGGCCGCCGACGAGCGACCGCTCTACATCGGCACCTCCCGGGACATCGCCACCCGGGTACGCAGCTACTTCACCGCCGCGGAGAAACGCGCCCGGATCTCGGAGATGCTGGCCGCCGCCGAGCGGGTGGAGGCGGTGGAGTGTGCGCACTCGCTGGAGGCCGAGGTGCGTGAGCTGCGGCTGATCGCGGCGCACGCGCCGCCGTACAACCGACGGTCGAAGTACCCGGAGCGGGTGGTCTGGCTGAAGCTGACCGACGGGCCGTACCCCAGGTTGTCGGTGGTCCGGGAGATTTCCCCGGGTGACCGCGCCTACCTCGGCCCGTTCACCTCACGGCGGGCCGCCGAGCTGGCCGCCGCCGGCTTCCACGACGCGGTGCCGCTGCGGCAGTGCACCCACCGGTTGTCGCTGCGTACCGTGACGCCGGCCTGCGCGCTGGCCGAGCTGGGCCGCTGCCCGGCACCCTGCGAGCACCGGATCTCACCCGAGGAGTACGACGCCCGGGCGGTCACGCCGTTCGCCACCGCCACCACGGGCGATCCACAGCCGGTGGTGGACGCCCTGCTCGCGCGGATCGAGGCGCTCTCGGCCGGCCAGCGCTACGAGGAGGCGGCCGCGCTGCGCTCCCGTCTCGCGGCGGTGCTGCGGGCCGCCGTACGCATGCAGCGGCTCGCCGCGCTGAGTGGGCTCGCCGAGGTGGCCGCCGCGCACCCGGCGGCCGGCGGCGGCTGGGAGCTGGCGCTGGTACGTCACGGCCGGCTCGCCGGCGCCGGGGTGTCGCCGCCCGGGGTCCATCCTCGACCGACGTTGACCGCCATCCGGGCCACCGCCGAGACGGTGCCGCCCGGGCACGGTCCGGTCCCGGCGGCCAGCCCGGAGGAGTCGGAGCGGATCCTGTCCTGGTTGGAGCGACCGGAGACCCGACTGGTCGAGATGTCCGCCGGTTGGTCCTCGCCGGTGGCCGGCGCGGCACGGTTCCGCGACCTGTTGACCAAGGCGGAGAGCGCGGCGTCCCGGCAACTCTGGTCCGAACGCTCATGAGCAACTGTCCGATCGGACTACGTCGACTCACTTACTCTGTTAAGGAAGTGCAGTCCTGCCCGTTTCGAGGGTCTGCTCCCGCTTGCCGGATTCCGGTGGTGGTGCAGCAGGCGTGAGGGGGTGTCCCAGGTGGACGTCAACGCCGGCCACGGCGGCGCCCTGGGCGGTGCGCTCCCGACACAGCCCGGCGAGCTGCCCCTGACCAGACGACTCCGATCGCTGCTGACCTGGCCGACCACCGAGACCGAACCGGTCGGCCAACTGGTACGCACCCACCGCGCCATCCACGCCGGCGCCGACCCGGCGGTGCTGCGCCGCGCGTACACCATCGCGGACAACATGCACCGCGGCCAGTTCCGCAAGAGCGGGGAGCCGTTCATCACCCACCCGCTGGCGGTCGCCCAGATCTGCGCGGAACTCGGCATGGACACCACCACTCTGGTCGCGGCGCTGCTGCACGACACGGTGGAGGACACCCGCTACACGTTGCAGGCCCTCGCGGAGGACTTCGACCACGAGGTCGCCCACCTGGTCGACGGGGTGACCAAGTTCGACAAGGCGTTCTACGGGCAGGCCGCCGAGGCGGAGACCATCCGCAAGATGATCATCGCGGCCGGCAAGGACGTCCGGGTGCTCATCATCAAGCTCGCCGACCGGCTGCACAACATGCGCACCCTGGGCGTACGCTCGGCCGCCTCCCGCGAACGGATCGCCCGCAAGACCCAGGAGGTGCTGGTACCGCTCTGCGACCGGCTGGGTATCCAGACCCTCAAACGGGAGCTGGACGACGTGGTGCTGCTGCACCTCGAGCCGGACGAGCACGCCCGCATCGCGCGGCACGTGCACGACCGGCCCGGCTGGGACAGCTACCTCACCGAGGTGGTCGCCCAGGCCAGGGTGGCGCTACGGCGCAGCCGGGTCGACGCCGAGGTCGCCCCGCGACCCCGGCACCTCTACTCGATCTGGAAGGACACCGTGGCCGGCGGCCACACCGCTCCGTTCGACCTGCCCCGGATCACCATCGTGGTCGACGGTCCGCCGACCGACTGTTACGCGGCGCTCGGTGCCGTGCACGGCCTCTGGCGGCCGGTGCCGGGCCGGTTCAAGGACTTCATCGCCTCACCGAAGAACAACCTCTACCGGTCCCTGCACACGAGCGTCTGCGGGCCGAAGAACCGCACCGTCGAGGTGCTGATCCGCACGACGGAGATGCACCGCGCGGCCGAGTACGGGGTGGCCGCCGACTTCCGCTTCCCCCGCTCCGGCGGGGCCACGGCCCGCTCGGGGCAGCTCGACTGGCTGCGCCGGGTGCTGGACTGGGAGCAGGATGCCGCCGACCCGGCCCAGTTCCTGCACTCGCTGCGCTGCGACCTGTCCGAGGCGCAGATCCAGGTGGTCGCCGAGGGGCGGCAGATCGTGCTGCCGGCCGGTGCCACCCCGGTCGACCTGGCCTACGAGCTCGGTACCGACCGGGGTGACCGGTGTCTGGCGGCCCGGGTCAACGGTCGGCTGGTGCCGCTCTCCTCCGAGCTCGAGGAGGGTGACGTGGTGGAGATCTTCACCGAGACCGACGAGGAGAGCAGCCTCGACGCCGAGGTGGCCCCGCGTGGGCCGCGTCGTGAGTGGCTGGGGTTCGTCAAGTCACCACACGCCCAGATGCAGATCAACAGGTGGTTCGCCGAGCACAGCGAGCCGGGGATCTCGATCAGCGACAAGGTACGCCTGGGCCGGGCCACCATCGGGCTGGCCCTGCGCCGGTACAACCGGGGGCTGGCCAGCGATCTGCCGCTGCTGCGCCTGTCGGAGGAACTCGGCTACCCGGATCTGGAAACGCTGCTGGTCGCGGTCTTCGACCGGGTCATCGAGCCGGACGCCGTGGTGCGCCAACTCATCGACCTCGTCGACCACCGTCAGTGACCGACCCGGCCCCACCCGGTACTCGGCGTGGTCCTCGTGGCGCGAGCGGGCCGCACGGCCACTAGCCTGGAGTCATGATCCCCCGTACCCGCCGCACCGGACGCGCCGTCGCGTACCAGGTCTTCTACCGGCTGCCGCTGCCGGTCCGACGTCGGCTGGTCCGGATGGCCGTGCCGAAGTACATCGTCGGTGCCGTCACCCTGCTCCGCGACAGTGATGCCTCGGGCGCGGGTCGGTTGCTGCTGCTGCGGCAGCCGCCGGGCCGGGGCTGGACCCTGCCGGCGGGGTTGCTGCAACGCGGCGAGAACCCGGCCGTCGGTGCCGCCCGGGAGTTGTACGAGGAGACCGGGGTCCGGCTCTCCCCCACCCGACTCACCCCGGCGGCACCCAACGCCATCGTGCACGCCAAGGGATGGGTGGACGTGGTGTTCACCGCCGAGGTGCCGGCCTCGCGCACCGAGCTGACCGTCGACGGTGCCGAGGTCTTCGAAGCCGCCTGGCACCCGCTGGACGACCTGCCGAAGCTGACCTGGCCGACCGCCCGCCTGCTGGCCTACTACGACATCGGTCCGCTGGCCGGGCAGTTCCCGCCGCCGCTGCCCGACACGACGCCGTGACCCGGCCCGAGGGTGCGGCGAGCGGCGGTCGGCCCACCGCGTCCTCCGACGGCATCTGCGCGGTGGTGCTCGCCGCCGGCGAGGGCACCCGGCTGCGCCCGCTGACCGAGCGGGTACCGAAGGCGCTCTGCCCGGTGGGCAACGTGTCCCTGCTGGACCGGGCGCTGGCTCGGCTCGCCGGGCTCGGCCTGACCGGCCCGGCCTCGGTCGCGGTGAACGCCTGCTACCTGGGTGACCAGGTGGTGCGGCGGACAGGTGCGCGGGCGCACCTGTCGGTGGAGCCGGGCAGCCCGCTCGGCACCGCCGGCGGCGTGGGGCGGCTGCGGGACTGGATCGACGGCCGGGGCGTGCTGGTCGGCAACGCCGACGCCTACCTGGCCGACCCGGCGGCACCGCCCGGCCCCGACATCGCCGCGCTGCTGGCCGGCTGGGACGGCGAATCGGTGCGCCTGCTCGGGCAGCCGGCCGCCGACCCGACCGCGCCGGGCACCTTCGACGGGCACGTCTTCACCGGGTTCTCCCTGTTGCCGTGGCGGCTGGTCCGCGACCTGCCCGCCACCTTCGGCGACCTGGTACGCGCGGTGTGGCGTCCGGCCGAGGCCGCCGGTCGGCTGACCGTGGTCGGCTACCGGGGCACCTTCATCGACACCGGCACCCCGGCCGACTACCTCGCCGCGAACCTGCACGCCGCCGGCGACGGCTGCCTGATCGACGCGGCCGCCACGGTCACCGGCACCTGTCACCGTTGCGTGGTGGGCGCGGGTGCCACCGTCCGGGGCACGGTCAGCCGCAGCGTGATCTGGCCGGACGCCGTCGTCGGCGCCGAGGAGCACCTGCGCGACGTGATCCGGGCCGGTGCCGACCTGACCGTCCCGGCGGCCTGACTCGTCGACGCACCAAGGCCGGGCCCAACGTGCCCGGTTTACAGAAAAGTCTTTGCATAAGCTTCTATGCGAAGCTATGTTGCCCGGCATGACCGATCCTCGCCAGGAACGACGGGTATCCGATCCCGCGGACCTCAAAGCGGTGGCGCACCCTCTCCGGGTGCGGCTGCTGGCGGCTCTGCGGGAGCACGGCCCGGCCACGGCCACCGAGCTCGCCCGCCTGCTCGACACCGAGTCCGGATCGACCAGCTACCACCTACGCGTACTGGCCCGGCACGGGTTCGTCACGGAGTCCGCGCTCGGGCGTCGACATCCCCGAGAACGGCGCTGGGCCGCCGTACACCTCACGACCGGTTGGAGCAACACCGAGCTCTCCGCGAGTGATGCCGGTCGGCAGGCTGCGGCGATGATGCGGCGTCGACAGGTCGAGGTGCTCGTCGGCGATGTCGAGCACTTCGAGGCGCACCTGGACGACCTGGATCCGGAGTGGGTGGAGGCGGCAGGTATCGGCGATATCGTGACTCGGCTCAGCCGCTCCTCGGTGGCCGAGTTGTGGGACCGCTTCTATGCCCACCTCGACGAGCTGAGAGCACGGGACGAAGCCGATCCGACCGCGGTCACCGTGTCCATCGTGGTGGCCGGTTTTCCGCGCACCGAACGCCGATGAGCATCGACGCTGCCCGGCGTCGGTACGCATCGCTGAACTTTCTCCTGTGGCTGCCGACCGGGCTCTATCTGGTGCCCCTCGTACTGCTGATGCTCGACCGTGGCTTGTCGGTACCCACGATCGCGCTCGTCACCGCGGTGTACGGTCTCACGGTCGCGCTGCTCGAACTGCCCACCGGAGGGCTGGCGGACGCGATCGGCCGCCGCCCCGTTCTCGTCGCCTCGGCGGTGGCCGGCGCCGGCGGCCTGCTGTTGCTGGGCCTGGCCGACACAGTCGCACTGTTTCTGGCCTCCGCGGTGCTGCGCGGCGTCGCCCGCGCGCTGTCGACCGGGCCGCTGGAAGCGTGGTACGTCGACACCGTGCACGCGCAGGCCGACCGCGATGTCGACCTGACCACCGGACTGGCCCGCGGTGAGGTCGCCGGGTCGCTGGCACTGGCGGTCGGCACGCTCGCTGGCGGTCTACTGCCGCTGGCCCTGGGTGACACCGCCGCGCTTCCGGCCCTGGCAGTGCCGGTGCTGACAGCGGCCGGGGTCGAGGCGCTGCGGGCCCTGGTGACGGTCCGGCTGCCCGAGCCGCCGCGCCCGCGTCTGAAGATGGCGGCCGTCGTGCGTCGCGTGCCCGCCGGCGTCGTCGCTGGGCTGCAGGTTTCGGCGCGGGACCGGGTACTGGCCCGGGTGTTGCTCGCGGCCGGCGGAGCGGGTGTCGCGCTGGGTGCCATCGAACTTCTCACCCCGGCCTGGCTGGCCGAGCTGACCAGCGGCCCGACCGCCGCCGCCACGTACGCGGTGGTGGCAGCCACAGGTTTCGGCGCCGACGCCGTAGGGGGGATGATCGCGGGTTGGACGGTGCGTACCTGCGGATCACACGCGCGGGCGGCAGCGACCGGAGCGGTCGTGTCCGCACTGTCCATGCTCGGACTCGCCGGTTGCGCCCTCCTGCGGGGGCCGGGTGCCATGACGCTCGCCGGGCTCGCTTACTGCCTGATGTTCCTCGGTCTCGGCGCGGCTTTTCCGGCACAGGCGAAGCTGCTCCACGACCGCGTCGAGGCGACCGAACGCGCCACCGTGCTGTCTGTACAGTCACTACTCATGCAGGTCGTGGTGGCGACGGGGCTACCGCTGATCGGCTGGCAGGCCACCCGGCACGGTGTCGAAGCGGGTTACCTGATCGGCGCGGCGGTGCTGTTCGCGTCCGCCGCCCTTTTCGTGCGCCTGCCCGGCGCAGCCCCGCACGGCGCTGCTGGCACAGCGCCTAGCATGGGCGAGTACGCCGACGAACGGAGAGTCCCGTGATCACCGCGATCGTGCTGATCGACTGCGCCACCGACTCGATCCCCGAGGTGGCCGAGACACTGGCCAACCTGCCGGGGGTGAGCGAGGTCTACTCGGTGGCCGGGCACGTCGACCTGATCGCCATGGTCCGGGTCCGCGAGTTCGACGAGATCGCCCAGATCATCGCGGGCAGCATCTCGAAGGTGCCCGGCGTGCTCAACACCGAATCGCACATCGCCTTCCGCGCGTACTCGCGGCACGACCTGGAGGAAGCCTTCGCCATCGGCCTGGGCAGCACCGACTGAGCCGGCCCACCCCACAGGGGGTGGACCGGCTCGGCTCGTACCGCCGAATCAGCTCTGCTGCGGCACCGGGGTCTCGGTGACGGTGCCACCGGGCACCGGCTCCTCGGTGAAGGTCTCACCCGGGGCCGGCGTGGTGCCACCCGGAGCCGGGACGGTGCCACCCGGGCTGGCCGTGCCGCTCGGGCTGGTCTCCGGGACCGGGATGCCGAGTTCCTCGGCCAGCATCACCAGGGCGTCGTAGTGCGCCTGCAGGACCGGCAGCGCGGTCTGCGCCAGCTGGACCACCTGCGGCTCGGTGCCCTGTGAGATCTCCGTCTGGGTCGCCTGGATGGCCTGGACGTGGCCGGCCAGTTCCTGGGTCACCCAGAGCCGGTCGAACTCCTCGCCGCTGGCGTTGTTGAGCTGGTCGAGACCGGCCTGCTGTTCCGTGGTGGGTTCACTCGGCAGGTCGACGTTCAGCTGTCCGGCCAGGTCCTGCACCGACTGGTCCAGTTCGGTGTGGTCCGTGACGAACTGCTGCCCCAGCTCCTTGACCTGCTGGTTCTGACCCTTCTGCTGGGCCAGTTCACCGGCGGCGATCTCGTACAGGTTGACCTGGTGGACCGCCTGCAGGTACTGGGTGTCCTGTTCCGACGGCTGTGCCGCCGCCTGCGCCGCCGCCGCGGGTGCGACCCCCACCAGCACCAGCGCGGCCAGCAGGCCGAGGCGTTTGATACCCAACATGCTTCCTCCCCGTTGAGACGTTGGACCGCACGGATACCCGGCTGACCGGGGTTATTCCTGCGATCCGGCGACGGCGGGAAGCGATGACGACGTCCGGATGCGGCGAAACGGGCGTGGCGCCCGCCGGAGCAGGTCCGACGGGCGCCACGTCAACTTACGACGGATCTCAGGGGCGGTTCTCCCCGCTGGTGATCTCCTCCCGCTCCGGCCGTGGCTCGACCGGAGGATGCCCCGGCGAGACCGGTGCCTCGGCCGGCCGCTCGATCGGGTAGAAGAAGCCCCGGATGGCCGGGCCGAGGGCACCGAGCCGGTTCATCTTCTTCGGTACCACCCAACCGGCGTAGTCCAGTTCGCCGTGCCCGTCGCCCGCGCCGAGCGGCTGGTGCACCTCGACGAACCGCCCGTCCGGCAGGCGCCGGATGATGCCGGTCTCCACGCCGTGCGCGAGGACCTCCCGGTCGTGCTGCTGCAGCCCGAGACAGATGCGGTAGGTGACGTAGTACGCCAGCGGCGGCAACAGCAGCAGACCGATCCGGCCGGCCCAGGTCATCGCGTTCAGGCTGATCTGGAACTTGTCGGCGATGACGTCGTTCGCGCCCGACAGGGTCAGGATCACGTAGAAGGTGAGGGCCATGACGCCCAGGCCGGTGCGGAACGGAACGTCGCGGGGACGCTGGAGCAGGTTGTGGCTGCGGTAGTCCTTCAGGTGGCGGGCCTCCATGAAGGGGTAGAGCAGGGATATCGCCACCAGGATGCCGGGTAGCACCACTGTCGGCCAGAACAGCGGCGGGATCACATAGCCCTCGCCGATGGGTATCGTGATCTCCCAGTCGGGCATCAACCGGGTCGAGCCGTCGAGGAACATCACGTACCAGTCGGGCTGGCTGGCGGCCGAGACCACCCACGCCTCGTACGGGCCGAACAGCCACACCGGGTTGATCTGGAACAGACCGCCCATCAGCGCGATCACGCCGAAGACGACCATGAAGAAGCCGCCCTGCTTGATCGCGTAGCGCGGGAACATCCGCTCGCCGACCACGTTGCCGTTGGTCCGGCCGGGCCCCGGCCACTGGGTGTGCTTCTGCTTGAACACCAGGCCCAGGTGCACGGTGATCAACGCGACCAGCAGACCCGGGATGAGCAGCACGTGGGCGATGAAGAACCGGCTGATGATGATCGTGCCCGGGAACTCGCCGTTGAAGACCGCCGCGGTCACCCAGGAACCGATCACCGGGATGGACAGCATGATCGCCGAGGCGATCCGCAGGCCGGTGCCGGACAGACCGTCGTCCGGCAGCGAGTAACCGGTGAAGCCGGCCAGGAAGCCGACCCAGAACAGCAGCGAGCCGATGATCCAGTTGGTCTCCCGCGGCTTGCGGAACGCGCCGGTGAAGAAGACCCGCAGCATGTGCACCACGATCGCGGCCATGAACAGCAGCGCCGCCCAGTGGTGCATCTGGCGCATGATCAGGCCGCCGCGGACGTCGAAGGAGATGTCCAGCGTCGAGGCGTACGCGGCCGACATCGGCGTGCCCCGCAGCGGGGCGTAGCTGCCGTTGTAGATGACCTCCGTCATCGCCGGCTCGAAGAAGAAGGTCAGGAAGACCCCGGTCAGCAGCAGGACGATGAACGAGAAGAGCGCGATCTCGCCGAGCAGGAAGGACCAGTGGTCCGGGAAGACCTTGTTGAGCAGTCGGCGCAGCGGGGTCGCCACCTGGAAGCGGTCGTCGACCGCTCGGGCGGTGTTGCCCGGCACCGCTGCCACGTCAAACTTTCGCCGCTTCACGGCCGCTCCCAGAAGTCGGGCCCGACAGCCTCGGTGTAGTCGGACGTCGCCACGAAGTAACCCTCAGCGTCCACCTCGATGGGCAGCTGAGGCAACCGCCGGCTGGCCGGACCGAAGATCGGCTTGGCGTTGTCGGTGATCAGGAACTGTGACTGGTGGCACGGGCAGAGCAGCCGGTTGGTCTGCTGCTCGTACAGGCTCGCCGGGCAGCCGGCGTGCGTGCAGACCTTCGAGTAGGCGGCGTAGTTGCCCCACATGTAGCCGCCGTGCCCGGCACGCTCGTTGGCGCGCCGCGATTCCACGGCGTCGTCCTCGCGCAGGTGGATCAGCAGGGTGGGCGAGTCGGCGTACCGGTTGCTCACCCCGTGCTCCACACCCGGGAAGACGGTGATCTGACCACCGGCGCTGATGTCGGCCGGCCGGATCGGTCGGCCGTCCTCGCGAACCAGGCGGATCTTCTGACCGTCCCGGGGGGCGAACCCGGTGGTCAACATCTGGTCGTCCTTGTGCGGGTCGGAGATCAGCCCGCCGACCAGGGGCGCGGCGGCGACGGCACCGACCGGCAGCAGACCGGCCAGCAGCGACACGCCGAGCAACGGACGACGCTTCACGCCCAGCTCGTCGGCCATGTACGCCATGGTCTCGCCGGTGATCCGCTGGTCCTCGGCGGGCGGGGCACCCTCGTGCCGGTCCTGGATCGACACCTCCTTGGGCAGCAGCTTCTTGCCCCAGGTGAGGATGCCGAAGCCGATGCCGAGCAGGGCGACGCCGAGGGTCACGCCGAGCAGCGGGGTGTAGAGCTTGTCACCGCCGCGACCCGGCTCGTACTCCCAGGGCCACCAGATGTAGATGGCCAGGAACGCCGTCGCCGCCAGCCCGGTCAGCAGGAAGAAGCCCGCGACCGTGCGGACCAGCCGCCGTTCGGCCTTGGTGCCCGGGGCCACCTGCGGCTCGTAGTGGACGATCTCGATGTCGTCCCGCCGGGCGCCCTCCCGGACGATGTCGAACCGGCTGAGCCGGGGGTCGTTCACGTCGACCCGTTGGCTCGGCAGGTTCGACTGCCCGGTCTGGCTGCTCATGGTCCCCCCGCTCACGACTTGCCCGCGATCCACAGGCTGGCGAAGACCAGCGCGACGATACCGACGAGGAAGATCGCCACCCCCTCGGTGGAGGGTCCGTACCGGCCCAGGTTGAACAGGCCACCCGGGTCACCGTCGTCCTTCAGCGTCTGCTGGATGTAGGCGATGATGTCGGCCTTCTGCTCCGGCGTGATCTGGTTGTCACCGAAGACCGGCATGTTCTGCGGGCCGCTGAGCATCGCGGCGTAGATCTGCCGGTCGGTGGCCGGCCGCAGGCTCGGCGCGTACTTGCCCGAGGAGAGGGCACCGCCGCCACCGCTGAACGCGTGGCACTGCGAGCAGTTGATCCGGTAGAGCTCGCCGCCGATCGCGACGTTGCCGTCGGCGTGCAGGTTGTCACCGGCCGGCACGACCGGCCCACCGCCGAGTTCCTGGACGTACGCCGCGAGCTGGTCGATCTCGTCGCGGGTGAAGACCTCGGGCTTGCGCGCCGCCTGGGCCTCCTGCCGCGCCATCGGCATCCGACCGGTGCTCACCTGGAACTCCACCGAGGCGGCGCCGACGCCGATGAGGCTCGGCCCGCGCCCCTCGACTCCCTGCGCGTTGCGACCGTGGCAGCTCACACAGCTCACGTCGAACAGCGCCTTGCCGTCGGCGGCGGCGCTGCTCAGCGGCGGATTCTCCTGGGCGGCGGCGCCGGGGGCGAGCACGGTGTAGGCACCGCCGGCCAGCATCAGCGCGGCGACCAGCCGGACCGCAGCACCCAGCCGGCGGCGGCCCCTGCTGGGCGCCCCGGGCCGCCCGCGCAGCCGCGCGAACAGACCGCGTCGGCGGTCGTTGTGAGAAGTCATGACCTGTGTCCTTAACCGGTTGGACCTTGTGTTGCGGGGGGTGGAGCAGCGGCAAGGCGGCTGGTGCGCGCCAAGATCACTGAAGCCAGTAGATCATGGCGTAGAGCGCGATCCACACGACGTCGACGAAGTGCCAGTAGTACGACACCACGATCGCCGAGGTGGCCTGCGCCGGGGTGAACCGGCCCATGGTGGTGCGGATCATGAAGATCACGAAGGCGATCAGACCACCGGTGACGTGCAGGCCGTGGAAGCCGGTGGTCAGGTAGAACATCGACCCGTAGCCGTCACTGTTGATCTTGACGCCGTGGTGCACCAGCTCGCGGTACTCGTTGAGCTGGCCGAGCACGAAGATCAGGCCCATCACGAAGGTGATCGTGAACCAGCGTCGCAGCGCGTGGACGTCACCCTTCTCGGCGGCGAACACGCCGAGCTGGCAGGTCACCGAGGACAACACCAGGATCACCGTGAAGGTGGTCGCGTACGGGATGTTGAGGACCTCGGTGTGCTCCGCCCACTGCTCCGGCGCCGCCGCGCGGATGGAGAAGTACATCGCGAACAGCGCCGCGAAGAACATGAGTTCGCTGGAGAGCCAGACGATCGTCCCGACGCTGACCATGTTCGGCCGCGTCAGGGAGTGGATCCGGCTCTTGTCAATGGCTGGGGCCGCAGTCACGCGGTCATTATTGCCGTTCACCACGGCCGGCGATCAGCGGGGGGTGAAACCCGGGCCAGCAGTGGCCCGATCGGTACCGTCCGGTTCGCCTGACCTAGGCTGATTGGTGTGCTGCACGTCGATCCGATCTCCGTGGCCGCCGCGACCGCGCCGCTGCTCACCACGGCCGCGACCAGCCCTGCCGCCAGCGACGTGACGACGAGCGCCGGGACTCTGGCGGCCCAGGCCACTCCGCCGCCGTTCTCCATCACCGCCGTGTTCACCGAGGCGCGGCTGGACAGCTGGCTCGCCGTCGGCCTGGTCCTCGCGGCCGGGCTCTACCTCTACGGGGTGTACCGGCTGCGGCTGCGCGGGGACCGCTGGCCGATCGCCCGGACCATCTTCTTCCTCGGCCCCGGCCTCGGCGGCATCGCCTCGGTGACGGTCAGCGGGCTGGAGGCGTACGACAGCACGCTGCTGTCGGTGCACATGGTGCAGCACATGGTGCTGTCCATGGTCTCGCCGATCTTCCTGGCCCTGGGCGCGCCGGTGACCCTGGCCCTGCGTACCCTGCCGACCGGCCCACGCAAGCGGCTGCTCGCGGTGGTGCACAGTCGGATCGCCCGGATCTACACCTTCCCGCTGGTGGCGTTCGCCATCTTCGTGGTGAACCCGTTCGCGCTCTACTTCACCGACCTGTACCGCTACACGCTCGAACACGCCTGGGCGCACGAGCTGGTGCACGCGCACTTCATCATGACCGGCTGCGTCTTCTTCTGGCCGCTGCTCGGCCTGGATCCGCTGCCCGGACGCTGGCCGTACCCCGGGCGGGCGCTGCTGATGCTGCTGTCGGTGCCGTTCCACACCGTGCTCGGGCTCACCATCATGCAGAGCACCACCCTCTTCGGCGGCGACTGGTACCCCTCGCTCGGGCTGGGCTGGGCCGACCCCCGGGAGGACCAGGTGCTCGCCGGCGGCATCCTGTGGGCCGGCGGCGAGTTCGTCAGCGTGACGATGCTCGCGGTGCTGGTCGTGCAGTGGATGCGGCAGGCCGAGCGGGAGGCCCGCCGGATCGACCGCGAGCTGGACCGCCAGGAGGCCCGCCGACGGGCGGCGGAAACCACCGCCTGAGGCCAGCCCGGCGGACCGGCCGGGGCGGCGTGTCACGCGCACCACACCGGCCGGTACGATCAGCCACGCAGCTACGAAGTGGGAGCCGTTGGGAGCCATGAGCGAGCACAGCGAGCGGGTCACGCTCGGTGCGATGGCGCCTCAGGACGGCACGAAGCGAAGCGGAGTGTCGGCATGAGTGACCGTCTGTGCACCGTCCTGCTCTACAGCGACGACCCGCAGGTGCGGGACCGGATGCGGCTCGCCGTCGGCACCCGACCCGCGGCCGACCTGCGAGTCGAGTTCGTCGAGGCGTCCACCTACGCCGAGTGCGTCCGACTGGTCGACGACTACGAGATCGACCTGATGCTGCTCGACGGTGAGGCCACCCCCGGCGGCGGCATCGGCATCGCCCGGCAGATCAAGGACGACCGCGACGACGCCCCACCGACCTGCGTGGTGATCGCCCGCGCCGCCGACCGATGGCTGGCGTCCTTCGCCGAGGTCGACGCCACCCTGGTGCACCCGCTCGACCCGGTCACCACCGCCGCCACGGTGACCGAGCTGCTGCGCACGAGCGCACCCGCCTGACGTCCCACTCCGGCACCGCCACGGCGCCGGGCGAGCCGGCGCCGGTCCCGTCCCACCCGTAACCGTCTGCTCGGGAGGCCCGCCATGGGCGATCGGACCTGGCCACACCTGCTCACCGCGCTGTTGCGTGGCGAGGAACTGTCCACCGCCGATACCGCCTGGGCGATGGGCGAGATCATGTCCGGATCGGCCGCGCCGGCCCAGATCGCCGGCTTCGCCGTCGCGCTGCGGGCCAAGGGCGAGACCCCGGCCGAGGTGACCGGGCTGGTCGAGGCGATGCTGAGCCGGGCCGTCCCGGTCGAACTGCCCGAGAAGGTACGCGCCGAGGCCCTCGACGTGGTCGGCACCGGTGGCGACCTCGCCCACACGGTGAACATCTCCACGATGACGGCGCTGGTCGTGGCCGGCGCCGGCGTACGCGTGGTCAAGCACGGCAACCGGGCCGCCTCGTCCTCCTGCGGCACCGCCGATCTGCTGGAGTTCCTCGGCATTCCACTTGATCTCGGGCCCGAGCAGGTGGCCCGCTGCGTCGCCGAGGCCGGCATCGGCTTCTGCTTCGCCGCCCGGTTCCACCCCGGCATGCGCCACGCCGGTCCGGTCCGCCGGGAGTTGGGGGTGCCGACCGCGTTCAACTTCCTCGGCCCGCTGACCAATCCCGGCCGTCCCCGCTCCGGGGCCGTCGGCTGCTTCGACGCGACGATGGCGCCGGTGATGGCGGCCGTCTTCGCGGCCCGGGGCGACTCGGTGCTGGTGATGCGCGGCGAGGACGGGCTGGACGAGTTCACCACCGCCGCCGCGACCCGGTTCTGGATAGCCCAGAACGGGGCCGTCAGGGAGACCGTGGTGGACGCGGTCGACCTCGGCGTACCCCGGGCCACCCTCGCCGAACTGCGCGGCGGCGACGCGGCCCACAACGCCGAGGTGGCCCGACGCCTGCTCGCCGGCGAGCCGGGGCCGGTGCGCGACGCTGTCCTGGTCAACGCGGCGGCGGCGCTGGCCACCCAGGGTCCGCTGGACGGCGACCTGACCGAGGCGCTCCGCGCCGGTCTGGGCCGGGCCGCCGAGTCGATCGACTCCGGTGCGGCCGCCCGCACCCTCGACCGCTGGATCGAGGTCGCCCGCACCGCCTGACCTCGCCCGTGCCCGGGCGGCGCGGCACGTCGGAGGGTCGTGGGAAACTACAACCGAGTAGTTCCGGCGACGTCCGGCGATCGGCCGCCCCGAGCGAAAGGAGAGGTCCGTGTCGGAGCGCGAGCTTCACTGCGACATCTGCGGCAGCATCCAGCCGTTCGAGGCACCCCCCTGTGTCGACGGCCACGGTGCCGACTGCCCCGAACGGGCCTGCACCGGCTGCGGTGCGGCGATCATGATGGTGGTGAGCATCGCACCGCGCCGGTCGACCCGCCGCCGTGCGGCCGTCCACCACCGCGCCGCCTGACAACCCGCCCACCCGACGACGACAGGGCCCGCCCCACCGGGGCGGGCCCTGTCGCGTTGCGAGGCTCAGTGCTCGGCGGTACGCCGAGTGCCGCTGTAGTACTCGAACAGCAGGCCGCAGGCGGCCAGGATCACGGCCACCGCACCGAGGCCGAGCAGCCAGAACTGCCAGAACACCAGGCCCAGGCCGGCGATCGCGGCGGCCAGGGCCAGCCCGAACGGCCAGTAGCTGCCCGGGCTGAAGAAGCCGATCTCGCCCGCACCGTCGGCGATCTCGGCGTCCGGCCGGTCCTCCGGGCGCAGGTCGATGCGGCGGGAGACGAACCAGAAGAAGCCGCCGCACATCGCGCAGAGCAGGAACGACAGCAGCAGGGCCACGGTGCCGATCCACTCGACCCGACCGCCGGAGTCGGCCCACGTCCAGCCGCCGTAGAGGACGGTCGCGAAGAGCAGGAACCCGGCGATGATCAGGAAGATACGCCACTCGGTCTTCATGCCGGTTGCCTCAGCTTCCCGTGCCGGCCGGAGCGGTGTCCGGGTTGAAGTTGCTCTCGTCACGCCGCGTCTCGAACGGCCTCGTGGTGATCGCGTACGGCTCCTCGCCGATGGAGGTCAACGCCTCCTGGGTCGAGGCGCCACCCTGCTTGGCGGCGAGGAAGCGGTCGAAGTTCTCCGGCGAGACGACCCGCAGCTCGAAGTTCATGAAGGCGTGGTAGCTGCCGCACAGCTCGGCGCAGCGACCCACGTACGCCCCCTCGGTCTCCAGCGAGGAGACCTGGAACTCGTTACGGATGCTGCCGGGGAAGACGTCCCGCTTGAACAGCATCTCCGGCACCCAGAAGGAGTGGATGACGTCGCGGCTGGTCTCCTCGAACCGGATGGACCGGCCGGTCGGCAGCACCAGGATCGGGATGACCTCGCTGGTGCCGAGCACCGACGCGGTGGTCTCGGCGTCGACGCCCTGGCCGTCGCGGTAGTTGAACTGCCAGTTCCACTTGAAGGCCACCACCTCGACGGTCACGTCGGGGTTGTTGGTGGTCTTGACGACGTCGGTCTGCACCACCGCGGTGTAGTAGAAGAGCACCGAGACGATCAGCACCGGCGCGATGGTGTAGAGGAACTCCATCGGCAGGTTGTAGCGGGTCTGCACCGGCAGTTCGTTGCCGCGCTTGCGGTAGCGCACGATGCACCAGAAGATCAGGCCCCAGACGAAGAAGCCGACCGCGAGCGCCGCGACGCACGAGGCGATCCACAGGTCGTACATCCGTCGGGCCTCGGGAGTGATGCCGCCCTGCGGCCAGCCGAAGCCGCCGAACGCCGCTCCGACATCACAGCCCGTGAGCAGGACCAGCAGCGCCGCCCCACTGAATCCGAGCCCGGCGAGACGCCCGGCACGACGCCCTCGCCGCCCACCGGCCCGCGAGGATGCGCTGTGCCGTACGGCCGTCGGCCGTACCTCCGAACTCCTTGCGACCACCTGGTCCTGCCTCCCTAGCGCGCCGCGGTGTCCTCGTTTCGGCCGGCTCCGCCGAGCGGAGCCGCCGCACCGGCGGCAAAGGCGTCACCGACGGTCGCAGATTACTCGACCATGACGGGCTGGACCCGGTTGGGGTCGTTGTCCGCACCCGACGGGGGATCGGGTGCGGACCGGGACGATAGCGTGGGCAGACGTGACTGCCTCCCCCGTCTACCTGGACGCGGCCACCGCCGCGCCGCTGCATCCGGTCGCCCGGCAGGCGCTGCTGGCCGCGCTCGACGACGGTTGGGCCGACCCGGACCGGCTCTACTCGCCGGCCCGGCGCGCGCGTCAGTTGCTCGACGCCGCCCGCGAGGCCACGGCCGAGACCCTCGGCGTACGCCCCGACGAGCTCTCCTTCACCGCCAGCGGCACCACCGCCGCGCACGCCGCCGTGCTCGGTGGCCTGCGTGGACGCCGACGGGCCGGCCGGGTCCTAGTGCACTCGGCGATCGAACACTCGGCCGTGCTGTACGCCGCCGAACAGCACGTCGCCGGCGGTGGCACGGCCGTCGAGGTGCCGGTCGACCGTCTCGGCCGGCTGGACCTGGACGCCTGGTCGACGGCGGTCGCCGGGGCCCACGTGGCGTCGGCCGCGCTGATCGCGGCCAGTCACGAGGTGGGCACGGTGCAGCCGGTCGAGGCCGCCGCCGCGGCCTGCGCCCGGGTCGGCGTGCCGCTCTACGTCGACGCCGCGCAGGTGGTGGGCCGGATGCCGGTGCCACCCGGCTGGTCGGTGTTGACCGCGAGTGCCCGCAAGTGGGGCGGTCCGCCCGGCGTCGGACTGCTCGTGGTCCGCAAGGGCACCCGCTGGGAGTCGCCCTGGCCGACCGACGAACGGGAGTCGGGGCGTACCCCGGGCACGCTCAACCTGCCGGCGGTGGTCGCGGCGGCGGCGAGCCTGCGTGCGGTGACGGCCGACGCGGCGGCCCAGGCGTCGCGGCTGTCCGCGCTGGTGGACCGGATCCGGGCGCGGGTGGCGGCGGAGGTGCCGGACGTGGAGGTGGTCGGCGATCCCGAGCGCCGACTGCCGCACCTGGTCACCTTCTCCTGCCTGTACGTCGACGGGGAGGCGCTGCTGCACGCGCTGGACCGGCGGGGTTTCGCCGTCTCGTCGGGCTCGTCCTGCACCTCGTCCACCCTGCGCCCGTCGCACGTGCTGGAGGCGATGGGGGTGCTCTCGCACGGCAACGTCCGGGTCTCGTTGCACCCCGGCAGCACCGAGGCCGACGTGGAGCGCTTCCTCACCGAGCTGCCCGGCATCGTCGCCGACCTGCGGGAACAGGCGGGGGTGACGGGGCTGTGAGCGCCCCCGACGACCAGCCCGACGAGGTGCTCGACTGCCTCGGCCAGCGCTGCCCGCTGCCGGTGATCGCCCTGGCCCGCCGGCTGCCGGAGCTGCCGGTGGGCACGGTGGTCCGGGTGCTCGCCGACGATCCGGCGGCGGCGGTCGACATCCCGGCCTGGTGCCGGATGCGTCAGCAGGAGTTCCTGGGCAACGCACCCGGCCCCGGCTACGACGTGCGCCGCGCCCACTGAGCCAGGCGGTGCCCGGGACACCGCCTGGCTCGCGCTGCGGCAGAGGCAGGGTGGGTCAGGGGAGCATGTGCGGGCGGATCTCGTCGGCGGCGTGGTCGCCGTAGGACTCGGCGAGGCGCTTGACGAAGGCGTCGCGGTGCACCTGGTACTCCTGGGTGCCGACGGTTTCCAGCACCAGCGTGGCCAGCAGGGAGCCGACCTGCGCGGCCCGCTCCAGCCCGACCCCCCAGGACAGCGCGGTGAAGAAGCCGGCGCGGAAGCCGTCGCCGACGCCGGTCGGATCGACCGCCTGGGTTTCCCGGGCGATCGGCACGTGAATCGTCTCGATCTCCCGCCCAGCGATCTCCACCCCGTGTTTGCCCAGCGTGGTGACCCGGATCTTCACCCGGTCCAGCAGTTGCGCGTCGGAGAGGCCGGCCTTGCTCTGCAGCAGCGACTTCTCGTAGTCGTTGGTCATCAGATAGTCGGCACCGTCGATCAGCGCCACCACGTCCTCGCCGGGCATCCGGGCGAGCTGCTGCGACGGGTCGGCGGCGAACGGGTAGCCACGCTCACGGCACTCGGCGGAGTGGCGAAGCATCGCCTCCGGGTCGTTGGCGCCGACCAGCACCAGGTCCAGCCCGCCGAGGCGCCGGGCGACCGGGTGCAGCTCGATGTTGCGAGCCTCGCTCATCGCCCCCGCGTAGAACGAGGCGATCTGGCACATGTCGGTGTCGGTGGTGCAGACGAAGCGGGCGGTATGGGCGATCTCGCTGACGTGCACCGAGTCGCAGTCCACGCCGTGCCGCTCCAGCCAGGAGCGATAGTCGGCGAAGTCGGCGCCGACGGCGCCGAGCAGCACCGGCTGGAGACCGAGCTGGCCCATGCCGAACGCGATGTTGGCCGCCACCCCGCCCCGGCGCAGCACCAGATCGTCCACCAGGAAGGAAAGCGAGACCTTGTGCAGCTGGTCGGCGATGAGCTGGTCGGCGAACCGACCGGGGAAGCTCATCAGGTGGTCGGTGGCGATCGAGCCGGTCACGGCGATCTTCATGGCAACCCTCGGGGTCGGCGGCAGAGCCCGATCAGCCTACCGGCAGCACCATCTGCGGGCGACCATCCGCCTCTCTCCCACCCGCCACCTCCGCCACTCCCGTCGACCCCGCCGGCACGGGCGATCAGGAGGTTCTGGTCGGGCCACGGTGGCCGGGGACGCAGAGACGCGGACGGCGGTACGGCCCTTGGGCCGTACCGCCGTCCGCGTGCGAAACCGGACTCAGCTGAAGGAGTCTCCACAGGCGCAGGAGTTGCCCGCGTTGGGGTTGTCGATCGTGAAGCCCTGGGCGTCGATCCGGTCGGCGAAGTCGATGGTGGCGCCGGCCAGGTAGGGGGCGCTCATCCGGTCGACGACGACCTCGACACCGTCGTAGTCGGTGACGATGTCACCGTCGAGCGAACGCTCGTCGAAGAAGAGCTGGTACCGCAGGCCGGAGCAGCCGCCCGGCTGCACGGCGACCCGGAGTCGCAGGTCGTCGCGGCCCTCCTGCTCGATCAGGGCCTTGACCTTCTGCGCCGCGACGTCGGTGAGGACGACGGACGTGGGGGCCTTGGCCTCGGTCGACTCGGTCTGCGCTGGCGTGGTCACGTGGAATTCTCCCTGCGGCGCGTCGGTGTGGTCCTCCCCTGGCCAACGTCAGCCGCCGGTCAGCGATTCCCACAGTGGTCCAGTTTCTGATTGTAGGCCGCCGGTGGCCGCGCCACCCGGCGGCGTGACCAGGCACTCGGTCCGAACCGGGTCAGCGGCTCCACTGCCGGGCAAGCCGGGCGCCGAGCTCACGCAGCCCCTGCGCCGGGCGCTCCAGCGCGGCGGCCAACCCGCCGCGCTCCTCACCGCCGAAGTGCTCCACCAGGCTGTACGTGTCGGTCACCCCGACCGACGCCGCCTCCCGCCGCCCGGTGCTCACCTGCCCGGCGAGCACGACACAGGGTACGCCCCGGTCGCGCGCGGCCCCGGCCACTCCGGCCACCACCTTGCCGCGCAGCGACTGGTGGTCGAATCGGCCCTCCCCGGTGACCACCAGGTCGACCTCGTCGAGCACGGTGTCCAGTTCGACGGCCCGGCTGACCAGCCCGATGCCGGACTCGCACCGCCCGCCCAGGGCGAGCAGCCCGGCACCGGCGCCGCCGGCGGCGCCGCCACCGGGCAGTGCGCCCAGCCCACTGGGGCAGCCGGGCAGGTCCCGCTCCAGCACCTCGGCCCAGCGCCCGAGCGCGGCATCGAGCAGCAGCACGTCAGCCCGGTCGGCGCCCTTCTGCGGGCCGAAGACGTTGCTCGCGCCGTGCAGCCCGAGCAGCGGGTTGTCGACGTCGGTCGCCGCGATCAGCCGGGCGTCCCGCAACCGGGGCGTCCCGTCGAGTTTCGCCGCCGCGGCCAGCGCCGCACCGCCGTACGGCAGGGCCGCGCCGGTGCCGTCCAGCGCCACCGCGCCCAGGGCGGCGAACATTCCCGCGCCACCGTCGTTCGTCGCCGAGCCGCCGAGCCCGACCACCACCGTGCGTGCGCCGGCCTCGACCGCGGCGGCGATCAGCAGACCCAGGCCGTACGACGTGGTGGCCAGCGGGTCACGCTCGGCGGCGGAGAGCAGGTGCAGCCCGCAGGCGTGCGCGCTTTCCAGCCAGGCGACCGCGCCCCCGTCGGTGAGCAGCATCTCACCGGTGACCGGGCGGCCCAGTGGATCGGTCGTCGGCACCGGCACCCGCTGGCCGGGCAGCGCCTCGGCGAGCACGTCGAGGAAGCCCGGTCCCCCGTCCGCCAGCGGCCTGACCAGCAGGTCGTCCCCGGGTGCCACCTCCCGCCAGCCCTCGGCCACGGCGGCGGCGACCTGCGGAGCCGGGAGCGTACCGGCGAACTTGTCCGGGCAGAGCAGTACGCGCATGCCTGGCAGTGTGGCAGCCCACACCGGCACGGGCGGCACGGCGGTCGCGCTGTGGGACCATGGAGGCGTGACGTCGACCTGGGTTGAGCCCTCCAACACCGCCACTGCGCTGCTGCTCCTCGGCCGCGGCAGCGACCCCGCCACCGAACGTGGCGTGGAGTGTCCGGGTGACCTGCCGGCACCGAGCGATCCGGACCTGGTGGCCCGCGCGACGGCGGCCAAGGCCGCCCTCGGTGACCGGGTCTTCGTGCTGGGCCACCACTACCAGCGCGACGAGGTGATCCAGTTCGCCGACGTGACCGGCGACTCGTTCAAGCTGGCCCGCGAGGCCGCAGCCCGGCCGCAGGCCGAGTTCATCGTCTTCTGCGGCGTGCACTTCATGGCCGAGAGCGCGGACATCCTCACCTCGGACGCGCAGCAGGTGGTACTGCCCGACCTGGCCGCCGGCTGCTCGATGGCGGACATGGCCGCGCTGCCGCAGGTCGAGAACGCCTGGGACGTGCTCACCGAGCTGGGCCTGGCGGAGCACACCGTCCCGGTCACCTACATGAACTCCTCGGCGGACATCAAGGGCTTCGTCGGGCGCAACGGTGGTGTGGTCTGCACCTCGTCGAACGCGAAGCGGGCCCTGGAGTGGGCGTACCAGCAGGGCGAGAAGGTGCTCTTCCTGCCCGACCAGCACCTGGGCCGCAACACCGCCGTGCTGGAGATGGGCCTCTCCCTCGACGACTGCGTGCTGTACGACCCGCACAAGCCGGGCGGCGGGCTCACCGCCGAGCAGCTACGCGAGGCGAAGATGATCCTCTGGCGCGGGCACTGCTCGGTGCACGGCCGGTTCACGCTCGACAGCGTCAACGACGTTCGGCAGCGGGTGCCGGGGGTGACCGTGCTGGTGCACCCCGAGTGCCGGCACGAGGTGGTGCGGGCGGCCGACCTGGTCGGGTCGACGGAGTACATCATCAGGACCATCGAGGCCGCCCCGGCCGGCTCCGCCTGGGCCGTCGGGACCGAGCTGAACCTGGTCCGCCGGCTGGCGCTGGCCCATCCCGACAAAAAGATCATGTTTCTGGACCGGGCGGTCTGCTACTGCTCGACGATGAACCGCATCGATCTGCCGCACCTGGTCTGGGCGCTCGAGGAGCTGGTCGCCGGGCGGGTGGTCAACCGGATCACGGTGGACGCCGACACCGCGCACCACGCCCGGGTGGCGCTGGACCAGATGCTCGCGCTGCCCGGCGCCTGACCTCGACCAGGCATCACGCTCAGTAACGCCCGGTGTACGCGAAAGTGCCGGATCACCGATAAATGCCCTCCGAAGCGGTGTGACCGGATCCATTCTCATCACGGAGGGCTATGCTGCCGGGCGACGACACATGCGGGCGCGGGCGTTTGCGCGCGGTCGCGCCCCGGGTAGCGAACCGGTGGTGTCCATCCATCGAAACGGCAGCACGCACGCGCTGGAGGTTGCGTTGACCGACGACATCCTGGTCGTACACGGAGGCACGCCGCTGCAAGGGCGGATCCGCGTGCGCGGCGCGAAGAACCTGGTCTCCAAGGCGATGGTCGCCGCCCTGCTCGGCGACAGCCCGAGCCGGCTGTTCGACGTACCGAAGATCCGCGATGTCGAGGTCGTCCGGGGTCTGCTCGGGCTGCACGGTGTCAAGGTCACCGACGGCGACGAGGACGGCGAGCTGGTCTTCGACCCGGCCAACGTGGAGAGCGCCAGCACCGACCAGATCAACGTGCACGCCGGCTCCAGCCGGATCCCGATCCTGTTCTGCGGGCCGCTGCTGCACCGCCTCGGGCACGCCTTCATTCCGGACCTCGGCGGCTGCCACATCGGGCCCCGGCCGATCGACTTCCACCTGCAGGCGCTGCGGGAGTTCGGCGCGACCGTCGACAAGACCCCCGAAGGGCTGCACCTGTCCGCGCCGAACGGGCTGCACGGCACCAAGTTCGCGCTGCCCTACCCGAGTGTGGGCGCGACCGAGCAGGTGCTGCTGACCGCGGTGATGGCCGAGGGCGTCACCGAGCTGCGCAACGCGGCGGTCGAGCCGGAGATCATCGATCTGATCTGTGTCCTGCAGAAGATGGGCGCGATCATCAAGGTGCACACCGACCGGGTGATCGAGATCCAGGGCGTACCGAAACTGCACGGCTACACCCACCGGCCGATCCCGGACCGGATCGAGGCGGCGAGCTGGGCGGCGGCGGCGCTCGCCACCCGGGGTCACGTCGAGGTGCTCGGCGCCGAGCAGGCCGACATGATGACCTTCCTGAACGTCTTCCGCTCGGTCGGCGGCGAGTACGAGGTGACCGACACCCGCCCCCCTCGGCTGGGACAGCCGGGGCAGGAGGGCGGCATCCGCTTCTGGCACCCGGGCGGCGAACTCCAGGCCACCGCGCTGGAGACCGACGTGCACCCGGGCTTCATGACCGACTGGCAGCAACCGCTGGTGGTCGCCCTGACCCAGGCGCGTGGCCTGTCCATCGTCCACGAGACGGTCTACGAGCAGCGCCTCGGCTACACCGAGGCGTTGAACTCGATGGGCGCGAACATCCAGGTCTACCGGGACTGCCTGGGCGGCACCCCGTGCCGCTTCGGCCGACGCAACTTCAAGCACTCCGCGGTGATCGCCGGCCCGAGCAAGTTGCACGCCGCCGACCTGGTCATTCCCGACCTGCGGGCGGGCTTCAGCCACCTGATCGCCGCGCTGGCCGCCGAGGGCACCTCCCGGGTCTACGGCGTCGACCTGATCAACCGGGGCTACGAGGACTTCGAGGCCAAGCTCGCCGACCTCGGCGCGCACGTGGAACGACCGTAGTCGGCCAGCGACGTCACCCGCCGCGCGTTCGGCGCACCGCGATGTGCGGCAGGCGCGCGGCGTTGGCTACCCTTGCCGCGTGCCGTCGCTGTTTCGTCGCAAGTCCGCCGACCTCGCCGATCCCGCCACCGAGCCGCTGACCCCGGCGCAGGAGGAGGCGGCCGAGGCGGCTCGGTCCCGTGCCTACACCCCGGCCAAGGGTCGCCAGACGCCCAAGCGACCCGTGACCGGGCGTCGGCCCGCCGGGGCGACGAAGCCGCTGAGCAAGGACGAGGCGAAGGCGGAGCGCCGACAGCGTCGTGCCGAGGCGGCCGCGGAGTTCCGGCGGGAGGGTGGCCCCCGCGACCGGGGGCCGGAGCGGCTGCTGGCCCGCAATGTGGTCGACTCCCGGCGTACCGTCGGCACCTGGTTCTTCGGTGGTGCGCTGGTGGTGCTGATCGGCTCGAACCAGGCGATGCCGCCGGTGATCCGGTTGGCCTCCAACCTGCTCTGGGGTGCGCTGGCGCTGGGCGTGGTGGTCGACTCGGTGCTCATCTCGCGCAAGATCAAGAAGCTGGTCCGCGAGCGGTTCCCGAAGTCCACCCAGCGGATGGGGTCGCTGTACCTCTACGCGATCATGCGGGCGATCACCTTCCGCAAGCTGCGTACGCCGGAGCCACGGGTCGCCATCGGCGACCAGGTCTGACCGCGGGTTCGGTCCGCGCCGCACAGGCCGGGCGACGAGCGGCTGACGGTGGGTGTGGCAGCGTCGGAAGTCCGATACCGGCATAGGGATAAATGTCCGGATCAATAGGATAACGTTTGGGTTGACGAGGGTGCCGCAGTGGCGGTGACCGAGCCCGCGCCGTTACCCTCCATGCGCAGCCATCCGGTGCCCGGACGAGCGATTTTGCCGGCCTCCGGGGTGCCCAGCGCGACCATTTCCGACGAGGTGACATCGCCGTGAGCGAGCGGACGCGAGCCGACCACCGGGGCGCGACCGTGAGCGGGCGGGCGCCGGCCCTGGGCTCCGGCGCGGGCCGTGGTGCACGGCCCCGTCGCCGCGGTTGCATCGGACCGGTTCCCGCGCTGCGGGTCGCGACGTGCGCCGCCCACCGGCGGCGTCCCGGCCGCAGCGACAGGTTCGGCGGATGAGTCGCGGCTACGCCGACCGGTGGCACGATCCCGCCGAGCCATCCTGGGTCGTCGAGCCGACGAGCGAATGGCAGCCGCAGTTCCCCGGCCAGCGTTACCCGGGTGACATCGGGGCCGAGCACCAGCCACCGCCCCCACGAGGTCGCGCGAGCGCCGTCGGACGCGCCGAGGTGCCGCCACTCGCGCCGACCCGACCCGACGGCACCTACGTCGGCCGGTCCTGGGACGACGAGCCGGACGGCTGGCCGGGCCGGCACGAGATCCCCGACCGTCGACCCGCCGGGAGCCCGAACGGTGCGCAACCGTACGACCGGTCGGTGCCACCCGGCTCCCGGACGGAGCGGGCCCGGACCGAGGGGCGGCGCTCGTCGTACGACGATGCTCCCAGGGGCCGCGACGGGGTCGTCTGGTCGGACTTCGGACCGCAGGCCTCCGGCGCCGGCGCGCCGCCGCGCCGCGACCGGCGCGACCCGGACCGCTACGTGGACCGCCGAGACCCGCGCGAATCCGACCGGCGCGACCCGGATCGCGCCCGCGACCAGCGCGATCCCGACCGGTACGCGCGACGCGACCCGCAGCGGTACGCCGGCCGGGAGCCCGAACGACGTGACCCGGATCGGCGCGACGACCGGTACCCACGACCCGAACCGGAGCGACGGAGCCAGCGCGAGCCCGAGTCGTACCCGGATCGGCCGCGCCGCCGCGCCGAGCCGACCGGCCGCGACGAGTACCGGCGCGGGGCACCGGTGTCCCCGGCCGCCCGCCCGGAGCCCGGCTGGGTGGCGGAGACGGACGAGGAACGTCGGCCCGCCGCCGCACACCGCCCGACCGACGGCGTCGACCGTCGGCCGCCCGAGGACGTCTCCCCGCGTCCCCGCTACCAGTGGAGTCACCACCCCGGGCAGCCGGCCCGCGCCGACAGCCCGGTGGTCGACGGTTACCGCGGTGACTTCGTCGGCGGTGGCGACCCGGACGCCGCGCCGTACCCGGACGGCTACGTCGACGACGAACCGGTCCGTACCCCCGCCGATGAGTGGGTCCGCCCGGACCGCGACCGCCGGTGGGGTGCCCCGCAGCCGTCGACGCCGGATCCGCAGGAGTACGGCGCTCCGTCGCGCGGCGACCTGCCCTGGCCGGCACCCGGACCGTTGCGGCCGAGCAGCGGTCGGGACCATCGCGAGTACCAGCGGCCGACTCCGCAGGAGCGGGATGTTGACCGGCGGCCGGGCGGCCCACCGGACGGTGCCGAACCGGAGCGGTTCGTCGACCGGCCGGCCGCCGCGCTGCCCGAGCCCGAGCGGCCGGTCTCCGGGGCACCCGACCAGGATCCGCGCCGCCGGCACCTGTCGGTGGTGCCGGACCATCCCGTCTCTCCCGCCCCGGAGCGCAACCGTCCAGTCTCACCCGCCCCGGAGTGGGACCGTCCAGTCTCACCCGCAGCGGGCCGGGCCCGGCCCGTCTCCCCAGCTCCGCAGCACCGCCAGCCGGGGGTCGACTCCGCGCCACACCGTCGCCCTGCCGCGCCGGTCGGGGACCTGAGCCGGCCAGGACCGGACCGGGCACCGGTCGGCCGCCCCGACCACAACCGGACCGACCTTCCCGGCCAGGACCGGGAGCGGCCCGCCGCCTCCGCTGCCGGCCGGGCACCGACGGGGGACGCCGTCCGACCGGCACCGCTGCACCAGCACGAGGTACGTCCCGCGCCGTTGCACGAGCACCAGGTCCGTCCGGCTCCACTGCACGATCAGCCGGTCGTCGCCTCGCCACCACCGACACCGGCGCCCTCGGTGGCCGCCGCACCACCCGTCGCTGCGCCCCCGGCCCGTCCGGTCTCCGCACCACCCACCCAACCGCCCGTGCCCGCACCACCCGCCCACCGACCGGTCTCCGCACCACCGGCCCAGCCGCCCGTGCCCGCACCGTCGGGGCGGATTTCCGGGGCCGTCGCCGACCCGGCACCGGTGGGACCGCCGCCGGAAGCACGACCCGATCCCGCCGGCAGCGGCCCCGGGGTGCCGACCGCACCGCCAGCCCGCCAGCCCACCCGGTACGTTCCGCCGCCGCCCGAGCCGTCCGCGCCGGGACCCGCCCGTCCCCCCGCCGACGCTCCGCAGAGCTGGTTCGGGCCCGCCACCGAGCCGCCCCCCGCGGCGCAGGCCCCGCCCGCCGCCGCACCGCCACCGGTGCAGCCCGCACCGCCCGGCCCCGATCCGCTCGCCGGGCCCGTGTCGGCACCACCCGGCTACGCCACGCCGGACCGGCCGGCGCCACCCGACCTCGCACCGCCCGACGTCGCGGCCCTCGCGCCGCCGGCCACGGCATCTCCCGGCTCGGCACCGTCCGCACCGCCACCACCCGATCGCCCGGCTGCCGCACCACCGGCATCGGCCACCCCACCGCCCGCGGTCCCGGTGCCTCCCGCGTCGACACCGCCGGTCTCCGCACCCGCCGTCTCGCAGCCACCGGTCACCACGCCGTCCGCCGGAACACCGCCGACCTCGGCGCCTCCCGTGTCGGCGCCGCCGGTCTCCAGAACTCCCGGCGGGCCCGACTTCGGTGCGCCGGTCTCGGCCGTGCCGGTCTCGACGCCGCCGGTTTCCCCGCCGACCGGTGACCCCCAGCCAGCGGACGACCAGGCTCAGCTCGGGTACCGCAGCGGGCCCACCGGCGCGGCGGGCGGCGACACCCGGCGCTCCGGCGAGGCCGTCGAGGGTGCTGCCGGCACCGCGTCGGGTGACGTCGGAGATGGCAGCGGCCCGGTCGACGCGATGCTCGACCCCTCGGCAGACTCCGGACTCCCGGCCACCGACGAGCAGGGCGCCGCGGAGGCCACCGACGACGAGCCGGCACCGGAACCACCGGCCGATCCCGAACAGGTGCTGGCCCGCTTCCGCTGGCGTCTCGATCCGGTGACTCTGCGGGAGACCGTCGACGACCCGGAGGAACTGCGCGAGGTCCGGGAGCGGCTCACCGAGAAACTCGCCTCGGCGCTGGACAACCGGTCCCGCGCCCGGCTGCTGAGCCTGCGCGCGGTCGCCTCGCGGGTCCTCAACGACCTGGACGACGCGCTGGCCGACGGCCGAATGGCGCTGACCTACGCCGAGGCGACCGGTGAGTTGCGCCGGGCCGCGCTCGCCCAGGCCCGGCTGGCCCACGTACTGCGCTGGCGGGGCGAGTTCGCCGAGGCCGACCGGCTGTTCGCGGAGGCCAACTCGATCGAGCTACCCGACCGGCTTCGCGCCGCGCTGCACGAGCACGCCGCCCGCTGCTGCTACGACCAGGGCCGGCTGATCGAGGCCTGCCATCACTTCGAGCGGGCTCTCGACCTGCGCGGCGAGCAGGACGCCGAGTTGCTGGACCGGGTCCGGACCGGCCTCGACGCGGTCGCCAGCCGAGCCGAGGAGGGCGGCTTCGGGCCGTACCCGCGCAGTTGGGACGAGGTGTTGGAGCGCGACCGCACTCCAGTGCCGGCGCGCGACGGCGGCCAGGGCCTGTGGGGTTACGCGGACGCCGAGGGCGACATGGTGGTGGCCGCCCGGTACGCGGAGGCGCAGCCGTTCCGGGACGGTCTGGCCTGGGTACGCGGACCGCAGACCGACCGCTGGTCGTTGATCAACCTGGCCGGCGAGACGGTGCTCGAACCGACCTACCTGGCGGCTCGGCCGTTCTCCGACGGCCTGGCCTGGGTGGTGCGCGACGAGAGCGGTTGGCACGCCGTCGACGCCACCGGCGCGGTGGCGGTGCCGCCGGGTTTCGCCGACGTGCGGCCCTTCCACAAGGGTGTGGCGGTGGTCCGCCGGGAGGGCTGGGGCGCCGTCGACCGCACCGGCCGGATCGTGGTGCCGACCCGTTACCACGGCTTCCACACCACGCTGGCCGACGGCCACCACGTCGACGGCTTCACCGAGGAGGGGCTGGCCGTGGTGGACCTGGCTGGCCGCAAGGGTGTGGTGGACCGGAGCGGCCAGGTGATCGTCGCGCCGGCGCATCCGGCGTTGTTGATCCACCCGGTCGCCTTCCTGGCCACCAACAGCGCCGGGAACTGGGGTGCCCTGGACCGGCGCGGCGAGTCGTTGATCGACCCGATGTTCCACCACCCGGGCGCGGTGGTCGCCGAGATCGACGGACTGCTCGCCGACGCCAACCCGGTGCTCTGAGGCCGGCGACCCGACCGCCGGTCGCCGCGCGGCCACCGGCGGTCGCGTCCCGGCGCGGGATCAGGCCGGCGCTACCGGTCGCGTGCGGGCCTGCCCGGTCTTGGGTCCCACCCGGCACGGGTGGCGGCGTCCGGTGCGGGGGCCCGGCACGCGCCGGTGGGGCGCGCAGGCGCCGGGGCCGGGAGTGCGCTCGTACCCGGGGATGCGGAAGACGATCCTCCGGCGTCGCGGGCCGTCACCAGTGCTACGGGACCGCGACCCGTCCGAAGGTGCGCCGAAGGCGGTCACGGTACTGGCCGGTGGGTCGGTTGGGGGGCCGGGCCGGTCGGCTGGCCGGGTGGCGGGCCCAGCAGTTCGATCCCGTGCCGCGCGGAGGCGTGCCCGAGCGCGGCCGGGTCGATCGGCGCCGGGTCCGGCAGCCGACGCTCCACCGCCGGCACCCCGACCTCGGCGACGTACTCCTCGAAGCCCGCGGGGGTGGTCAGTTGCAGCACCCGCAGCGGTTCGTCCGGACCGACCACGAAGGTGTGCGGCAGGCCCGCCGGCAGCAGCACGAAATCGCCGGGTGCGGCGGTCAGCACCGCGTCGTCGCAGTAGAACGTTGCGGTGCCGGACAGCAGGTAGAACATCTCGTCCTCGACCTGGTGCCGGTGCAGTGGCGGGGCGAAGCCGGGCGGGTTGACGAACTCGACAGCGGTGAGCCGGCCGCCGGTCTGCGCGCCGGCAGCCTTGACGGTGACCAGGTTGCCCAGGAACCAGTACGCCTCCCCCTCGTCGGGCCGACGTACGAACGGATGGACGGACATGGGTGCCTCCCCGGTGTCGACTATCTTCGCTGGACAGCGAGCTATTGGATAGCCAGTCGCTATTCGATAGCTATGAGTCTAGTGAATACATTGCTAGTATGACGACGCCATGGATGAAGTCAAGGACGGAAAAGCGACCAGGCCGTACCGGTCCCGGATCCGCGAGGAGAACGCCCGCCGTACCCGACAGGCCGTGGTCGCGGCGGCGACCGAACTCTTCGTCGCGCGCGGCTACACGGCCACCTCGCTGGCCGACGTGGCAGCCGCGGCCGGGGTGGCCCGACCCACCGTGTTCGCGGCGTTCGGCTCGAAGGCGGCGCTGCTGCGCCAGGTGCTCGACGAGGCGCTCGCCGGCGACGACGAGCCGGTGCCGGTGGCCCAACGCCCCTGGTACCGGCCGGTGTGGGAGGCCACCACGGGGGGTGAGGTACTCGACGCGTACGCCGGCATCTGCACCCTGATCGGCGCGCGGACCACCCGGGTGTTCGAGACCGTCCGGCGGGCCGCCGACGGCAGCCCCGAGGTGGCCGAGGTCTGGCGGACGCTGCTGAGCAACCGCCGGCTCGGCGCCACGATGGTGGTCGAGCGGATGCGCGCCCTGGACGCACGCTTGCGCCAGGGCTCCGACGTCGAGGCCGCCATCGACGAGGTGTGGTTCTACAACGACCCGGCGCACTACGGCGCACTGGTGCTGGAACGCGGCTGGCGCGAGGAGACCTTCCGCCGCTGGCTCGGCCGCAGCCTGCGCCACGCCCTGCTGTCCGACCCCGACTGATCACCGTCGCCTGCCGGGTCCACCAGGGCGGGCTAGGGTCAGAGCATGGAATTCCGACACCTGGGCCGCTCCGGCCTCATGGTCAGTGAGATCTCGTACGGCAACTGGATCACCCACGGTTCGCAGGTCGAGGAGGAAGCGGCGTTCGCCTGCGTGCGAGCCGCCCTCGACGCCGGCATCACCACCTTCGACACCGCCGACGTCTACGCCGGCACCCGCGCCGAGGACGTCCTCGGCCGGGCGCTGCAGCAGGAGCGGCGCGAGGGTCTGGAGATCTTCACCAAGGTGTACTGGCCCACCGGGCCGGGCCGCAACGACCGGGGCCTGTCCCGGAAGCACATCATGGAGTCGATCAACGGATCGCTGCGCCGGCTGCGTACCGACTACGTGGACCTCTACCAGGCCCACCGGTACGACTACAGCACCCCGCTGGAAGAGACGATGGAGGCCTTCGCCGACGTCGTGCACTCCGGCAAGGCGCACTACATCGGCGTCTCCGAGTGGAAGGCATCGCAGATCCGCGAGGCGCACGGCCTCGCCCGGGAGCTGCGCATCCCGCTGGTGTCCAGCCAGCCGCAGTACTCGATGCTCTGGCGGGTCATCGAGGCCGAGGTCATCCCCACCAGCGAGGAACTGGGCCTCGGGCAGATCGTCTGGTCGCCGATGGCCCAGGGGGTGCTCTCCGGCAAGTACCTGCCCGGCCAGCCGCCACCGGCCGGTTCCCGGGCCACCGACGAGAAGTCCGGTGCCGGCTTCATCGCCAAGTGGCTGACCGACGACGTGCTGACCCGGGTGCAGCAGCTCAAGCCGCTGGCCGACCAGGCCGGGCTGACCATGCCCCAGCTGGCCATCGCCTGGGTGCTGCAGAACCCCAACGTGTCGTCGGCCATCATCGGTGCCTCGCGCCCCGAGCAGGTGCACGACAACGTCAAGGCGGCCGGCGTCAAGCTCGACGCCGGCCTGCTCAAGGCGATCGACGAGATCGTCGAGCCGGTGACCGAGCGGGACCCGGCGCGCACCGAGTCGCCGGCCGAACGGCCCTGACCCGTCCCGCCCGGCCGGCGTACCGCACGTCGGCCGGGCGGACGGTCCGCTCGGCCGTGCTCAGCTTTGCCAGAAGCGGACCAGGTCCAGACCGGTCGCGTACAGCCACTGCGGCAGGCCGAGCAGGTCGCCGATGGCGAAGACGGCGGTGAAGAACCAGCCCCCGATCGTCGGGTTCCACAGCAACGCGAAGAGCAGGATGAACCCGTACGGCGCGAACAGGTCGTACATCCGCCGGTACGGCGAGGTCAGCCACGGCTGGATCATGTTCCCACCGTCCAACCCGGGCACCGGCAGCAGGTTGAGCAGGCTCGCGGTGACCTGAAGGAAGGCCAACAGGGCCACCGCCGCCCAGAACTCCACCGGCCCACCGCCACCCGCGCCCAGCCGCAGCACCACCACCAGCACGAGGGCGAACAACACGTTCGTGGCGGGTCCGGCGAGGCTGACCAGGGTGTGGCGTAACCGCCCCGGGATGACGTGCCGGTCCACCCAGACCGCGCCACCGGGCAGACCGATGCCGCCGAGCAGCACCACCACCACCGGCAGCGCGATGGACAGCAACGGGTGGCTGTACTTCAACGGGTTCAGGGTCAGGTAACCGCGGTGGGCCACCCCCCGGTCACCGCTGCGGTACGCCACCACGGCGTGGGCGTACTCGTGCAGGCACAACGAGACCAGCCAGCCGGAGACGACGAAGCCGAACACGGTGAGCCGGACGTTGCCGATCCCGTGCCAGGTCAACACGGCGCTGGTCACCAGCAGGGCGACCAGCGCCAGGAAGACCGGGCTGGGCCGGAAGGCCGCCCGGGGCACCCCGAGCACCAGCGGCTCGGAGTCCCGGGGCGTCATCACTCGGCCACGGGCTGCAGGCTCATCCGGTACTCCACCCGGTCGTCTTCCAGGAGCGCGACCGAGGTGACGCCGGACGCCGCGAGTTCCCGCCAGGTCTGACCGATCCAGGACTCGGCATCCGCCTGGCTACCGAACGACTCGGCCGGCCCGTCGACCGACTCGCCGTTCGCACCCTCGTACCGCCAGCTCCACGCCATGTGCGCGTCTCCCCTCGCCGCTGCTGCCCCCTTGGGACGGACCTCCGCCAGCGTAGTCGTACCGCAGCACCGCCGACCGGGCCACGGGCGGCGATCGGCGGCCGGGCCGACGCCCGGGCGAGACTGACCCTGCCGCGGCCGGGTATGTCGTTCGGGAACCCGACGCACAGGAGGCGGCAATGACGACACCGATCCCGCAGATGGACACGGCGGAACTGCGCGACATCGCGGTGCGCGGCGGCATCGAAGGCGCGCGGGAGATGGAGCGGGAGGAACTCATCGACGCCCTGCAGGCCCGCCCCGGCGAGGGGGCCTGGCAGGAGGATCCGAAGCCTGCGGACGTCAACCCCAACGACGTCAGGTACCAGTCCCCCGACCGGCGCTGACCGCATCGCGGGCCGGCGGGCGGTGCCCTACCTGCGGTCCGCCGGCCCGCCCGCTCGACGTAAGGTACGCAGCATGTCCCTTGACGGGTGGAACACGCTTCTGGTCCTCGGCGGCATCCGGTCCGGCAAGTCGGAGTTCGCCGAGTCCCTGGTCGCCGACGCGTCCACGGTCCGCTACCTGGCGACCGCCGCCGACCCGGGGGACGATCCCGAGTGGGCCGCGCGCCTCGCCGCGCACCGCGCCCGCCGGCCCGCGACCTGGAGCACCGAGGAGACCGCGACCGACCCGCGTCGCCTCGCCGACGTGATCTCCACCGCCCGGCCGGAGGACACCCTGCTCGTCGACGACCTCGGCGGCTGGGTGACGGTCCTGCTCGACCCGGCGCACCAGCCGGCCGACGACACCGCCACCGTCGACGAACTGGCCGCCGCCGTGCGGTCCTGCGCCGCACGGTTGGTGCTGGTCAGCCCCGAGGTCGGGCTCTCCCTCGTACCCACCACACCGCTGGGCCGGGCGTTCACCGACGCCCTCGGCGCGGTCAACCGCGCCGTCGCGGACGCCTGCGACACGGTGGTCCTGGTGGTCGCCGGCCAGCCGTGCCGGTTGAAGCCCGCCGCCACCCGACCCGCACCGTCCGACGCGTCACCGGCCGCTTCCGCCCCGTCGGCCGGAGCTGCCACGGTGCCCGCTCAGGCCGGGCCGACCGGCGAGTCGTCGGAAACCCCCGGTGCTCCGCCGCTGCCCGCTTCGCCGCCGGTGACCAGCCCGCAGGTGCCCGCCGAGCCCGCTGCCGAGGCCGTCGGCGCCGGCTGGACGGCGCCTACCACGGCCCTCCCGCTGGTCGCGACCGGCCTGGTCATCCAGCCCGGCATGGAACTGCCCATGCCCGACGAGTACGCCGGGCCGCAGGCCGTCGACCGGCTGGCGAGCCTGGACGTGCCGGGCACCGGGCTCGGTGCGCTGGAGCAGGTCGTCTCGTTCGCCGCCGCCACCCAGGGCACCCCCGTCCCGGCCCCGTGGCGGTCGGTGCGGGTGCTGCTGGTTCACGGCGACCACGCGGGCGGCGTCGCCGCCGGCACGACGGCCGGTGAGTCGGCCCGCCGCGCCGAGCAGGCCCGAGCCGGGCAGGGCGTGCTCGCCCGGCTGGCCGCCGAGAGCGGCGCGAGCCTACAGGTGGTGGACGCCCCCGCCGCCGCGCCCATCGAGCACGGCCCGGCGCTGGACGCCGAGCAGGTGGACTCGGCCCTGCGCCACGGCTGGCGGCTGGCCGAGGAGGCGGCGGACGCCGGCGTACAACTGCTGGTGCTGGCCGCGTGCGGCGCCGGCACCGAGGCCACGGCCGCGGCGGTGCTGGCCGCGACCGCCGGCGCCGAACCGCCCGCGGTGCTGGCCCGGGTGGTCACCGCGGGCGGCGAGATCGACGACGTGGCCTGGATGGCCCGCTGCGCCGCGGTCCGCGACGCCCTGCACCGCACCCGTCGTTCCGCCCGCAACGCCGTCGACGTGCTCGCCGAGTTGGGCGGTGGGGACCTCGCCGTCGCCACCGGCATCCTGCTGGGCGCGACCGCCCGCCGGCTGCCGGTGCTGCTGGACGGTCCCGTCGGGGTGGCCGCCGCGCTGATCAGTCGGGACCTTGCCGGGCAGGCCCGGCACTGGTGCCTGCTGGCCGACGACGGGGGTCACCCGGCCGTCCGGCTCGCCGCCGACGTGCTCGGCCTGGATCCGCTTACCCAGCTGCGACTCGATCTCGGCGAGGGGGCGAACGCGCTCACCGTGCTGCCGCTGCTGCGGTCGGCGCTGGCGCTGGCCGCCGCGTTGCCGTCCCGTGCCGAGGACGACGACAGCGGAGAGGGCGACGAGCCGGGACCGGTCGAGGAGACGGAGCCCGACTTCCACGAGCCGGAGCCCGAGGGGCCCGGCCCGACCACCACCACGCCGGCCGCGGAGCCGGCGGAGACCTCCGCCGCACGTGCCGGCTGAGCTGCGGCTCGGCGACGGGGCGCGGCTGGCGCTGACCACCCTCACCATCCTGCCGCTGCGCGTCGGCCGGGTCGACCGGGCCACCGCCGGCACGGCGATGACGCTCGCCCCGGCGGTCGGCGCGCTGCTCGGCGTGCCGCTGGCCGGCATCCTGCTGCTGGCCGCCGGCACCGCGCCGCTGGTCGCCGCCGGAGTCACCGTCGCGGCGGCGGCGGTGCTCACCCGCGGACTGCACCTGGACGGGCTGGCCGACACCGTGGACGCGCTCGGGTCGTACCGGCGGGGGCCGGCCGCCCTGGAGATCATGAAGAAGCCCGACGTGGGGCCCTTCGGCGTGGTCGCCCTGGTGCTCGTCCTGCTGGTGCAGGCCGCCGCGCTGGCCGAGCTGGCCGGCCGGTCCCGCCCGGCGGTGTTCGCGGCCGTGCTGACGGCCACGGCGGCGGGGCGGCTCGGGGTGACGTTGGCCTGCCGGCGAGGGGTGCCGGCGGCGCGACCGGAGGGGCTGGGTGCGCTCGTCGCCGGCAGCGTCGGCCCCGTCGCGCTGGCCGTCACCACCGCCGCCGTCGCGCTGCTGGCGGTCGCGGCGGTGCCGCAACAGCCGTGGCAGGGCCCGCTGGTCGTGCTGGCGGCGCTCGCCGTCGCGGCCGGGCTGCTGCGGCACGTGGTACGCCGCCTCGGCGGGATCACCGGCGACGTGCTCGGCGCCACCGTCGAGCTGGTCACCACGCTCGTCTACCTGGGACTGGTGCTGTCCGCCTGAGTCGGTGGCCCGGAGCCGGGTAGCGTACCTGCGACGACAGCACCGGCGCGGCCACCCGGGGGACGACATGCTCATCACCGACGACTTCCTGCCCGTTCCGGTTCCGGAGTCGCTGAGCGCGACCTATCTGGTGCCGACGGCCGGACTGCCGTCGGTGACCGCCCGCACGGCCGTGGGGACGCTGGCCGGCCGGCTCGCCGAGCCGGTGTACGGGCTGGCCCGGCAGATGCTGGACAGTCCGCTGATGAGCGTCGACATCCGGCCCGTCGGCGAGTTCCCCGAGCTGCCGCCGGACCTGCTCACCGCGTTCGGGGCCAGCGAGGCGCAGCTGGACCGGCTGGCCGCCGCGAGCCACCTGGTGGTGGTGCAGGCGGAGTACCGGCCGGGCTGGCCGCCCGCTCACGAGTGGGCCGCGCGCGCGGTGGCCGCGGCGGTCGCCGAGGCGGTCGGCGGCGACGTGGTGGACGTCTTCGGCCTGCAGTTCCTCGACCCGGCCACGGCGCTGCGCTCGTTGCCCGACGCGCAGGGCCGGGTCCGGCTGGTCGACTGGGTGCTGGTGCCCTACTCGTCGGACGCCGAGGGGCTCTGGTTCACCACCAAGGGGCTGCGCCGCTTCGGCCTGCTGGAGTTGCAGACCCAGGGGGTGCCCGACCATCTCACCCGGGCCTGGGGCGCGGTGATGACCGGTGCCGCCCGGCGCCTGCTGCGGGACTGGACCGACGGGCTGGCCGGCGAGGAGGTCCCGGCGTTCGTGCAGCTACCGGTGCTGGCCACGGTGACCGGCCACGACATCGCGGTGGCGTACGGCAATCCGGAGCAGCACGGGGCGACCGCGCCGGTGCTGCTCCGGCTGGAGCTGGACCCGGCCACCGACCCGGACGCCGACTCCTTCCTCAGCCTGCGCCCGCCGGCCGGGCACCCCGGTCCCGCCGGGCGATACTTCGCCAACGCCTGCGCCACCCTCTTCTCCGGGATTCAGCCCGACGTGCGGTACGCCCGCTCCGGTGACGCGATGAGCCGGGCGATCGCCACCGCCCGCGCCGGACTGGCGGACATCCGGGCCCGGTTCCGCGACGGTCAGCTGCCACCGGAGACGCAGCTGGTGGTCAAGTACGGGCTGCCGGGCGACGACGGCCCGGAGTACGTCTGGGCCGGGGTGACGGACTGGGACTCCCCGGACCGGATCGTCGGTGCCAGCGCCAGCGACGCCAACACCGACCCCACCGTACGCATCGGCTCCCCCGTCGTCGTGGCGGTCGCCGACATCGTCGACTGGGCGGTCCTGAACGCCGACGGCGTCATCGAAGGCGGCTGGACCCAGGCCGTCCTCGACGCCGGCCAACCCCCAACCCCCTGACCGGTCTTACTTGACGGAGGGGTGGATGAAGGGGGGGCGGGTCAGGTGGACGGGGGTGCGGCGGTTGCGGATGTCGACGTGCAGCTCGGCGCCGTCGGTGAGGGCGGGGGCGGTGTCGATCAGGGCGAGGGCGATGCCCTGCTTCCGGGTCGGGCTGAAGGTGCCGCTGGTCACCGTGCCGACCCGGGTGTCGCCCGCGTAGACGGCCATGCCGGGGCGGGGGATGGCGCGTTCGACGGCGACCAGGCCGCGCAGCGTACGCGCCGGACCGGCGGCCTTCTCCGCGACCAGCGCGTCGCGCCCCCAGAAGGCCGGCTTGTCCCAGCCGACCGCCCACCCGGAGCGGGCCTGCACCGGCGTGATCTCCAGCGAGAGGTCCTGTCCGTGCAGCGGATACCCCATCTCGGTGCGCAGCGTGTCCCGTGCGGCCAGCCCACACGCCTGCGGCGCCGGCTCGGCGGCGAACAACGCGTCCCACACCGCGACCGCGTCACCGGCCGGCACCACCAGCTCGTAGCCCAGCTCACCGGTGTAGCCGGTACGGCACACGGTCAGCTCGACCTGGCCGAGCGTCGCCGGCGAGAAACTCATGTACCCGTGCCCGGTGGGCAGGCCGAGCGCGCCCAGCAGGTCCGCCGACCGGGGCCCCTGCACCGCCAGTACGGCGTACCCCTCGTGCTCGTCGGTGACCGTGACCTGCGGCGGCGCGGCGGCGCGCAGCCGGCGCACCACCTCGGCGCTGTTCGCCGCGTTCGGGATGAGGAAGACGTGGTCGTCGGCGTGCAGGTAGGCGATGATGTCGTCCACCACGCCGCCGGTCGCCTCGTCGCAGCAGAGGGTGTACTGCGCTCGCCCGGGCCCGATGCGCCCCAGGTCGTTGCTGAGGCAGGCGTTGACGAACTCCGCCGCTCCCGGCCCGGTCACCCGCACCTTGCCCAGGTGTGACACGTCGAACACGCCGACGCCGGTACGCACCGCGGTGTGTTCGCGCAGCACTCCGCCGCCGGCGTACTCCAGGGGCATCTCCCAGCCACCGAACGGAGCGAACTTGGCGCCGAGCGCGGTGTGCCGGCCGGCCAGCGGAGAACGACGCAGCCGGGTCGCGGCGGCGTCGGTGGTCACCTCGGTCATGGGTGGCAACTTACCGGGAGGCACCGGGCTGGTTAGCATCGGCGGGACCGCCGGATCACCTGGCGGGGCAGCAATGACGTCCGGCGGGTAAATCATCCGCCGGGGAACTCCACCGCCGGTACGCCACCACGCGACCGGCCCGGCCCGCCCGGGAGCAGCCTCCGTGACATCGCCCAGCACCACCCTGAGCCTGGTCGACACCGACCCCGCCGAACTCGCCGTCGACGCGATCGTGATCGGCGTGCACAGTACGACCGGCGAGCAGGACGCCACCCGCGGCCTCGCCGGCACCCTGCTGCTCGCCAGCGGCGCCGAGAGCATCGCCGCCGCCTTCGACGGCAAGCTGACCGAGACGCTGGCGCTGCTCGGCGCGACCGGCGGTCCCGGCGAGGTGATCAAGTTGGCGACGCTGGGCACGGTCACCGCGCCGGTGCTGGCCGCTGTCGGCCTCGGCCCGGAGCCCAGCGGCGCGGCGCCCGCCCCGGAGACGCTGCGCCGGGCGGCGGGCGCCGCCGTGCGGGCTCTGGCCGGCGCGTCCCGGGTGGCGATGACGCTGCCGCTGCCGGACGACGCCGACGCCGCCGACGCGCTGCGCGCCGTCGCCGAGGGCGCGCTGCTGGGTGGTTACCGCTTCGCCGGGTACAAGACCAGGCCGCAGCCGACCCGCCGCGAGCCGGTCGCCGAGGTGCTCGTCGCCGTGCCGGACGCCGCGGACGCGGCAGCGCAGGCCGAGGTGACCCGGGCCCGCACGGTGGCCGGCGCGGTCCGGCGTACCCGCGACTGGGTCAACATCGCCCCGAACGAGCTGCGCCCGCCGGCCTTCGCCGACGCGGTCGCCGAGGCCGGTCGGGCGGCCGGGCTGACGGTCGAGGTGCTCGACGAGGTCGCCCTGCGCGAGGGCGGCTACGGCGGCATCATCGCCGTCGGTCAGGGCTCGGAGGCCCCGCCGCGACTGGTCAAGCTGACCTACACCCCGGCCGGTGGCGGCACCGGTAAGCGGGTCGCCCTGGTCGGCAAGGGCATCACCTTCGACACCGGCGGCATCTCGATCAAACCGGCCCAGGGCATGTGGGAGATGAAGTCCGACATGGCCGGTGCGGCGGCGGTGGCGGCCACCATGCTGGCGGTGGCCGAGCTGAAGCCGTCGGTGACGGTGACCGGGTACGTGCCGATGGCGGAGAACATGCCGTCGGGAACCTCGTACCGGCCGGGTGACGTGGTCACCATGTTCAACGGCAAGAAGGTGGAGGTGCTCAACACCGACGCCGAGGGCCGGATGATCCTCGGCGACGCGATGGCCCGGGCCTGCGCCGACGGCTGCGACTACCTGTTCGAGACCTCCACCCTGACCGGCGGTCAGGTCGTCTCGCTGGGCAAGCGGATCTCCGGTGTGATGGGTACCGCCGAGCTGTGCGAGCGGGTCCGTGGTGCCGGTGACGCGGTCGGCGAGCCGGCCTGGCCGATGCCGTTGCCGGACGACGTGCGCAAGGGCATGGACTCCGACGTCGCGGACATCTCGCAGGTCAACGCGGGCATGGACCGGGCCGGTCACATGCTCCAGGGCGGAGTCTTCCTGCGCGAGTTCGTCACCGACGACGTCGCCTGGGCACACATCGACATCGCCGGTCCGTCGTACCACACGGGCGAGGCGACCGGCTACTGGACCAAGGGCGGCACCGGCGTCCCCGTCCGCACCCTGCTGCACCTGATCGACGACGTGGCCGCCAACGGCTGAGTGTGCGCGAGGGGCCCCTTGTCGTACGGGAGGGGCCCCTGCGGACGTCAGTACTGTTCGGGGCGGCGTTTGCGGCGCTCGTTGTAGTCGCGCATGCGTTGCGGGTAGCCCATCAGCGCCACGTCGTAGATCGGGATGCTCAGCCGGAACGCGAACCGCCGCGCGCCGTCCGGCCCGTCGATCCGGCGTCGGGTCCACTCCCCGTCGTCGGCGATCAGGATCACGGTCGTCTCGGTGACGGTGGTACGCGGTTCGATGTACGCCTCGACGCCCTTGCGGGTCCGGACGAAGTTCTCAAGGTGCTCCAGATCGGCACGATTGGCCGTACGGTCAGGGTCAGCCGAGCGTGGTCGCTTGCTTCGCCGGAACAGTCCCACCGAGCCGTCTCCCCAGTCGTGGCGTATCGAAGGCAGAGCCAAGGGTACGTGGCGGCGACGTGTCGTTGGGCACCTCGGTACGCGGGTGCGACGCGGTGGTGACAAGATGGCCGAGGTGGGGTGTGTCCGTGTTACCCCGCCGTGACCCCCGATGCAGCGAAGCGACCTGGGAGTTGGACGTGAGCGAGCCGAACGACGCAACCTTCGACATCGTCATCCTCGGAGGTGGTAGCGGCGGTTACGCGACCGCCCTGCGCGCCGCCCAGTTGGACCTCTCCGTGGCGTTGGTGGAGAAGGGCAAGCTCGGGGGCACCTGCCTGCACAACGGATGCATCCCGACCAAGGCGCTGCTGCACGCGGCCGAGATCGCCGACCAGACCCGCGAGTCGGAGCAGTTCGGCATCAAGGCCGAGCTGGTCGGCATCGACATGGCGGGGGTCAACTCGTACAAGGACGGCGTGATCTCGCGGCTCTACAAGGGCCTGCAGGGCATGCTCAAGGGCAACAAGTCGATCACCATCGTGGAGGGGCACGGCAAGCTTGTCGCGCCGAACGCGGTCGAGGTGGACGGCAAGCGGTACACCGGCCGCAACGTGGTGCTGGCCTCCGGGTCGTACGCCAAGAGCCTGCCGGGTCTGGAGATCGACGGCGAGCGGGTCATCACCAGCGACCACGCGCTGACCCTGGACCGGGTCCCCGCCTCGGCGATCGTGCTCGGCGGCGGTGTGATCGGCGTCGAGTTCGCCAGCGTGTGGAAGTCCTTCGGGGTGGACGTGACGATCATCGAGGCGCTGCCCCGGCTCGTCGCCGCCGAGGACGAGGAGTCGTCGAAGGCGCTGGAGCGGGCCTTCCGCAAGCGGAAGATCAACTTCAAGGTCGGCAAGCCGTTCGAGAAGGTCGAGAAGACCGACAGCGGCGTGAAGGTGACCATCGCCGGCGGCGACACCGTCGAGGCCGAGCTGCTGCTGGTCGCGGTCGGCCGGGGCCCGAACACCGCCGACCTCGGCTACGAGGAGCAGGGCGTCAAGGTCGACCGGGGCTACGTGCTGACCGACGAGCGGCTGCGCACCAACGTGCCGAACGTCTACGCCGTGGGCGACATCGTGCCCGGTCTCCAGCTCGCCCACCGCGGCTTCCAGCAGGGCATCTTCGTCGCCGAGGAGATCGCCGGCCAGAACCCGGCGGTGATCGACGAGGCGGGCATCCCCCGGGTCACCTACAGCGACCCGGAGCTGGCGTCGGTCGGCCTCACCGAGGCGAAGGCCAAGGAGCAGTACGGCGCGGACAAGGTCAAGACCTACAACTACAACCTCGGCGGCAACGGCAAGAGCCAGATCCTCAAGACGGCCGGTTTCGTGAAGCTGGTGCGGGTCGAGGACGGTCCGGTGGTCGGCGTGCACATGGTCGGCGCGCGGGTCGGCGAGCTGGTCGGCGAGGCGCAGCTGATCTACAACTGGGAGGCGTACCCGGGCGAGGTGGCGCAGCTCGTGCACGCCCACCCGACGCAGAACGAGGCCCTGGGCGAGGCGCACCTGGCCCTCGCCGGCAAGCCGCTGCACGCGCACGCCTGATCACGACGTATCCGCGGCGTCCGGCGACGGGCGGCGCTCCCCCCACCAGGGAAATGAAGGAGTCTGGAGAACATGCCGGTATCGGTCACCATGCCCCGGCTCGGCGAGAGCGTCACCGAGGGCACCGTCACGCGCTGGCTCAAGCAGGAGGGTGACACCGTCGAGGTCGACGAGCCGCTGCTCGAGGTGTCCACCGACAAGGTCGACACCGAGATCCCGTCCCCGGCGGCCGGGGTGCTGACCCGGATCGTGGTGGGCGAGGACGAGACGGCCGAGGTCGGCAGCGAGCTGGCGGTGATCTCCGGCGAGGGCGAGTCGGCCGGCGGTGGAGCCGCCCCGCAGCAGCAGGAGGAGGCTCCCGCCGAGCAGGCCGCCGAGGCGGCGGCGGAGCCGCAGGCCGAGGCGGAGCAGTCGGCCGTCGAGGAGCCGACCGAGCAGCCGGCGCAGGCGGCACCGGCACCGTCGGGCGAGGGCACCCCGGTGCAGATGCCGGCCCTGGGCGAGAGCGTCACCGAGGGTACGGTCACCCGCTGGCTCAAGCAGGTCGGCGAGACCGTCGAGGTCGACGAGCCGCTGCTGGAGGTCTCCACCGACAAGGTCGACACCGAGATCCCCTCGCCGGTCGCCGGTACCGTGCTGGAGATCAAGGTCGCCGAGGACGAGACCGCCGAGGTCGGCGCGACCCTGGCCGTGGTCGGTGCCGCCGGTGGCGCCCCGGCCGAGTCGAAGCCGGAGCCGAAGCCCGAAGCGGAGGCGAAGCCCGAGCCGCAGGCCGAACCCGAGCCGGAGGCCAAGCCGGAGCCGCAGGTGTCCGAGCCGACGCCGGGCATGTCGTACAACGAGCCGGCCGCCGAGGCCGAGACGGCGCAGGAGCCGGTGAAGGCCGAGCAGGCGGCGCAGCCGCCGGCTCCGGCGGCACCGCAGCGCGCGGCGGCGCCGGCCAACGGTGGCGAGCAGGCGGCCGGTTACGTGACCCCGCTGGTACGCAAGCTGGCCAGCCAGCACAACGTGGACCTCGCCTCGGTCAACGGCACCGGAGTCGGCGGCCGGATCCGCAAGCAGGACGTGCTGGACGCGGCAGAGCAGGCCAAGGCGGCCAAGGCCGCACCGGCTCCGGCAGCTCAGCCGACGGCCGGAGCCCCGGCCAAGCCGGCCGCCAAGCCGCAGCCGAGCGCCAAGCGGGGCACCACCGAGAAGCTGCCGCGCATCCGCGCGGCGATCGCCAAGCGGATGCTGTCGTCGCTGCACGAGATGGCGCAGCTGACCACGGTGGTCGAGGTGGACGTCACCAAGATCGCCAAGCTGCGGGCGCAGGCCAAGGAGTCGTTCCAGCAGCGGCACGGCGTCAAGCTGTCGTTCCTGCCGTTCTTCGCCCTCGCGGCCATCGAGGCGCTCCAGGCGTACCCGATCGTCAACGCCAGCATGGACCTGGACGGCGGGACGATCACCTACCCGGACGCCGAGAACCTCGGCATCGCGGTGGACACCGAGCGGGGCCTGCTGGTGCCGGTCATCCACAACGCCGGTGACCTCAACCTGGGCGGGATCGCCAAGCGGGTCGCCGACCTGGCCGAGCGGACCCGGACCAACAAGATCAGCCCGGACGAGATCGCCGGTGCGACCTTCACGCTGACCAACACCGGCAGCCGGGGCGCCCTCTTCGACACCCCGATCGTGCCGTCGCCGCAGTCGGCGATGCTGGGTACGGGTGCCGTGGTCAAGCGTCCGGTCGTGGTCAACGACCCGGAGCTGGGTGAGGTCATCGCCGTACGCCAGATGGTCTACCTGGCCCTGTCCTACGACCACCGACTGATCGACGGCGCCGACGCCGCCCGCTTCCTGACCGCGGTCAAGGAGCGCCTGGAGGCCGGCAACTTCGAAGCCGAACTGGGCCTCTGACCCCAGCGCACCCAAGGGCGCCCCGGTCCTCCCGGACCGGGGCGCCCTGCTGTTCTCACCGTCCCGCTCCCCGAAAGGTCGATCATGAAGTTGTTGTCGCCGGGTTCGGCGTGGCGCGACAACAACTTCATGATCGACGGGGAGGTTGCGGTCAGGGGGTGAGGGTCTTCGTGCTGACCTCCCAGAGGTGGTGGGCAGCGTCGGAGTCGAGGGCGTAGTCGGCTACGCCGGTGCGGGTGTTCGGCTGGTGGGGGGCGGCCTGTTGGCAGTCCTCGAAGTAGCGGCCGCCGACGCCGTCGAGCAGGGGTGAGGTGGCGACCAGGACCGAGGTGGCGGCGCCCTGCTCCGGGGTCTTCCAGGGCGGCGTGGCCGGCCCGCTCTGGGCGCGCAGCCGGGCCAGTTCCTCCTCGGTCACGTAGCGCTGGAGGTTGGTGCGGATCGTGCCGGGGTGCAGGGCGTTGACCAGGATGCCGTCGTCGGCCCAGCGCCGGCTCGCCTCGACGGCGAAGAGGACGTTCGCGGTCTTGGACTGCCCGTACGCGGCCCACGGCTCGTAGGGCCGGCGCTCGAAGTTGATGTCGTCGAAGACGACCGCCGAGCGCAGGTGCGCCGCCGAGCTGACCGAGACGATCCGGGCGCCCTGCGCGGCGGCGAGGGCCGGGTGCAGCCCGGTGGCGAGCGCGAAGTGGCCCAGGTGGTTGGTGGCGAACTGCATCTCCCAGCCCTGCGGGGTACGCATTTCGGGCGAGGCCATCATGCCGGCGTTGTTGACCAGGATGTGCAGCGGGCCGTCCCAGTTCGCCACGAAGGCGGCCACCGAGGCCGGGTCGGCCAGGTCGAGCGGGGCGACGCTGACCCGGTCGTTGCCGGTCGTACCGATGATCTCCGCCGCCGCCCGCTCCCCCTGCTCGGGCTTGCGGACGGCGAGGGTGACGTCGGCACCGGCGGACGCGAGCGCCCTGGCGGTCTCCACACCGATACCCGACCCGCCGCCGGTGACGACGGCTCGACGGCCGGTGAGGTCGACGCCCGCGACGACCTCCAGCGCGGTGGACTCGGCGGTGAACGGGGTGCTGACAGGCGTGCCGATGGTCATGATCCATCCTTGTCTCAGGGTGTGCGGCGATTCTGTCCGCCACTACGATGAGAAGCGGAGGCTCCTCCGTTACCGCCAGGCTAACCGGAGGATCCTCCGTTTGCCAACCGGGCGGAGGCCGACTGTCAGGAGGAGTACGTGCCGGAGCAGCCATCCCGACCGTTGCGCGCCGACGCGCTGCGCAACCGCCGACGGCTGCTGGAGGCGGCCGTCCGGGCGTTTTCCCGGTCCGGCACGGAGGTAACCCTGGAACAGATCGCCCGCGACGCCGGAGTGGGCATCGGCACGCTCTACCGGCACTTCCCCACCCGAGAAGCGTTGGTCGAGGCCGCCTACCGCAACGAGTTGGAGCGGCTCTGCGACTCCGCAGTGGAGCTGCTCGACCAGTTGCCGCCGGAGGCGGCGACCCGAGCCTGGATGGACCACTTCATCGACTACCTCGCCACCAAGCGGGAGATGGCCGACGCGCTGCGCCTGGTGATCGCCGCCGGCACCAACCCGTTCGCGCAGAGCCGGGACCGGCTGCTCGCCGCCCTGAACCGACTGCTTGCCGCGGGCGCGGCGGCCGGCACCGTTCGCTCGGACGTGCAGCCCGGTGACGTCCTCGCCGGGCTCAGCGGAGTCTCGCTCGCCGCCGGTGGACGGGAACAGCGCGATCAGGCGCGACGCCTGCTCGACCTGCTGATGGACGGCCTGCGGTACCGCCGGCCGGACTGATCGAAAACGGGCGTACGCCCAGGTCCGCGCTGCCAGACTCAGCCCGTGGGCGATGTGGGCTGGCGGGGGCGGCTCGGGCCGGCCGTCGGCATCGCACCCGGCGCCCGGGTCGACAAGTTCGAGATCTTCTTCGACCTGGTCTTCGTCTTCTCGTTCTTCATCATCACCCGCGCCACCGCCGCCAACATCAACGGCCGCCAACTGCTGCACGCCGCACTGGTGCTGGCCGTGCTCTGGTGGTGCTGGGTGGTGCACACGGTGGTAGCCACCCGCATCCGCATCGGCGAGGGTTTCGTGCCGGTGCTGATGGTCGTCGGGATGGCCGCGCTGTTCTGCTTCGCCCTGGCCCTGCCGCAGGCGTTCATGGACCACAAGGAGGAGGCGGGACCGGTCGTGGTCGCGGTCAGCTACGTGATCATCCGGGCCATCCATCTGATCCTGTTCCTACACGTGGTCCGCGACAACCCGACCGAACGTCGGCAACTGCTCCGATACGCCCCGGAGCTGGCGCTGAGCACCGCGCTGCTGCTGGTGGCCGCCCTGCTACCCACCCACATCGCCGACGCCGGGACCGCCGCGTTCGTCCGCGACGCACTCTGGGTGAGCGTGGTGCTGCTGCAGTACGGCACCGGGCTGCTGGCCCGCACCTGGGGCTGGCAGGTCACCTCGGCGGAACACTGGACCGAACGGTACGACCTGATCCTGATCATCGCGCTCGGCGAGTCGGTGATCTCCGTCGGCGTCGGCAGCAACCTGCTCGGCCAGGCGCCGACCTGGCCCGGGGTGACCGCGGCCGTGTTCGGGATCTTCTTCACCGCCGCCCTGTGGTGGGTGCACTACGACCTGATCGGCCCGGCCGCCCGGATCGCTCTGCATGCCACCCTCGGCCCCGCCCGGGTGCTGATGGCCCGCGACGCCTACGCCTACCTCTACCTGCCGATGATCGCCGGGATCATTTTGTTCGCCCTCGGCGCGGAGGGCATCGTGCACGACGTCGCCGAGCCCGGCGTACCGGTGGCCGAGCCGGCCCACGGGCCGAACGTGCCGATGCTGTTCGGCGGGGTGTTCCTCTACCTGCTCGGCAACATGGCCTTCCAACTCCGTACCCTGCACACGCTGAGCTGGACCCGGGTCGCCACCCTGGTCGTCCTGCTCGCCGCCATTCCGGTCGCCATGCCGATGCCCGGGCTGGTCGCCCTCGGCCTGCTCACCGCGATCTGCGTCGGCCTGGTCTTCGCCGAGGTCATCTTCATGGCCGAGGCCCGGCACACGCTGCGCGCGGTGGTCTTCGAGGAGCGGACCGCCCACGAGACCCACGAGGCCGCCTACCGCGCCCGCTGGCACGGCCACCCCCCCGGCACGACCTGACCATGATCCGGACGCATCGAACGGTCACCGACTCGACCCGATGCCCTATGCCGGATATCCCGGCAACGGTACTACCCTGCGAAGGTCAACTGGAGATGGCCGACGGCGTGGGGATCGAAGCTACGTGATCACTGGTGAGCTGAAGAGCAGGATCGACCGCATCTGGGACGCCTTCTGGTCGGGTGGGATCTCCAACCCGCTGGAAGTGATCGAGCAGATCACCTACCTGCTGTTCATCAAGCGCCTGGACGACCTGCACACCCTTGAGGAGAACAAGGCCACTCGCACCGGCCGGTGGGAGCGGCGGATCTTCCCCGAGGGCTGCGACGACCAGTGGCGCAAGTACGACGACCTGCGCTGGTCGCGGTTCAAGAGCGCCGCACCGGCCGAGATGTTCGAGACGGTACGCGACCGGGTGTTCCCGTTCCTGCGCACGCTCGGCGGCGACGGCTCGACGTACTCGCAGCACATGCGCGACGCCCGGTTCACCATCCCCAACGCGGCGCTGCTGTCCCGGGTGGTCGACATGCTCGACACCATCCCGTTGGAAGACCGGGACACCAAGGGCGACTTGTACGAGTACATGCTCGGCAAGATCGCCACCGCCGGCCACAACGGCCAGTTCCGCACCTCGCGGCACATCATCCAGCTCATGGTCGAGATGACCCGGCCGACACCGACCGACGAGATCTGCGACCCGGCCTGCGGCAGCGCCGGCTTCCTGGTCACCGCCGGAGAGTACGTCCGCGACCACTACCCGGACGCCCTACACGACGCCGCCCAGCGCAAGCACTTCCACGAGAGCATGTTCCACGGCTTCGACTTCGACGGCACCATGCTGCGCATCGGCAGCATGAACATGCTGCTGCACGGCGTGGAGAACGCCAAGATCCGCTACCGCGACTCCCTCGCCGAAAGCGTCAGCGGCGAGGCCGAGCAGTACTCGCTGATCCTCGCCAACCCGCCCTTCGCCGGCAGCCTCGACTACGAGAGCACGTCGAAGGACCTGCAACGGGTCGTCAAGACCAAGAAGACCGAGCTGCTGTTCCTCGCCCTGTTCCTGCGGCTGCTCAAGCCGGGCGGCCGAGCAGCGGTGATCGTGCCGGACGGGGTGCTGTTCGGCTCGTCCAAGGCCCACAAGGAGCTGCGCCGCATCCTGGTCGAGGAGCAGAAGCTCGACGGCGTGGTGAAACTGCCCAGCGGCACCTTCAAGCCGTACTCCGGGGTGTCCACGGCGATCCTGCTGTTCACCAAGACCGACAGCGGTGGCACCGACAACGTCTGGTTCTACGAGGTGACCGCAGACGGCTGGAGCCTGGACGACAAGCGCACTCCCCTGCTGCCCGATGACAAGCTCGGCCCGGCCCCCAAGGCGACCCTCACCGCCGACGAGCACACCAAGAACAACCTGCCCGATGCCCTGGCCCGCTGGTCCCAGCGCGACGGTGACGAGCTGAAGCGTGCCCGGACCGAGCAGAGCTTCTGCGTCCCCAAGGCCGACATCGCCGAACAGGGCTACGACCTCAGCCTCAACCGCTACAAGGAAGTCATCCACGAGGAAGTCGAGCACCGCCCACCGCTGGAAATTCTCGCCGACCTCGAACGCCTCGAATCCGAAATCCAGCAGGGCATGTCCGAGCTAAAGGCGATGCTCCGGTGACCGTCCCCCTCGTCCCGGTTCGGGAACTTGCCGAACAAGTCCGCGGCGTTACCTACACCAAGGGCGAAGCTTCAGCCACATCCGGCCTGAACCTAGTTCCAATTCTTAGAGCCGGCAACATTAACGACAATGGCTTAAATTTATCAGATCTCATATTTGTACCTGAGTCCCGCGTCGCTCCAAAGCAGCGTATCCGACGTAACGATATTCTTATTGCAACATCCAGTGGAAGCCTTGATGTTGTGGGCAAGGCAGCTCAGGCGCGAGTTGACTTTCAAGGCTCGTTCGGTGCCTTCTGCAAGGTGTTGAGGCCAAACAGCCGTGTTGAACCTCGATACTTTTCGCACTATTTCAGAACACCAGCCTATCGCGCCAAGATTTCATCGCTTGCCGGAGGTGCCAACATCAACAACCTCCGAAATGAGCACCTTGACAACCTGGAAGTCCCACTTCCCCCAATAGACACGCAGCGGAGGATCGCTGAGGTGCTGGATCGGGCGGACGAACTGCGCACCAAGCGCCGCGAAGCCCTCGTCCACCTCGACGACCTCACCAAGTCCATCTTCCTCGACATGTTCGGCGACCCAGCCGCCAACTCTCACGACTGGCCAGTCACTCCCTGTTCGGAAGTCTGCTCGCGCGTCACCGTCGGGATCGTTTTCCAACCCGCCTCCTACTACCAGGATGCAGGAATTCCGGCACTTCGCTCGCTAAATATCCAGCCAGGCAAGATTTCTCTCGAAAACGTCGTCTACTTCTCCCCCCAAGACAACGAGACAAGACTAGCCAAGACCCGAGTGCGTCGAGATGACGTGGTACTCGTACGGACAGGGCGACCCGGCACCGCAGCTGTAGTGCCTGAACATCTGGACGGAGCCAATTCCATCGACATCTTGATTACGACACCGAAAAAGGAGCAAATAGATCCTATCTATTTATGCGCATATTTTAATTCCCGAGCAGCTCAAGAAATCATCTTGGGCCAGAAGCGCGGCCAGATCCAGCAGCATCTAAACGTCGGCTCCCTCAGGTCCGTTCCAATCCCTCTGCCACCCCTCGAACTTCAGAGAGAATTCAGAACGCGCGTTCAACGCATCGACGAAGTGTCGGCACGGCATCACAAGAGCCTAAGCGAGGTGGATGCATTGTTCACTGCGTTGCAGAATCAAGCTTTTCAGGGTGCGCTCTAACAGGCAACGCGATGGGCAGGAGAAGCAGCGACGATCTCTACAGCAGTATTCGGCAGAGGTTGGAAGGATGGCCTGCCCGCACGCATCAGCCGACCGCTACCTTCTCCATATAGAAGCGCTCGCCCCGGCATAGGGCGAGCGCTTCCATGTGTCTAAGGGCGGTCAGTCATGCTTCGCAATCCCGACCACAAACCCCCGCCAGGACTCGCGGGAGAAGGCCAGGACCGGACCGGTGCCGTGGTCTTTCGTGTCGCGCACATAGACCGCCGCCGCAAGGTTGTCGGCGACCTCCACGCAGGCTCCCTGGTTGCTGCCGCTGCGGGTGCTCTTGTGCCAACGTGCGCCGGTCAAGTCCATGACTTCGCCACTTCCAATATCAGCTCGGTGGACTGGTGCAGGGTCAGCGCCTCGGCGAGTGTGGCTTCCCACTGCTCCCGCAGCGCAGCGACCTCGACGGCCCGTTCCACCACCTGACCTTGAAGCCGGTTGTCGAGGTATCCGACGTCGACGAAGCCTGACAGGGTCGCGATGACGAACGGTCCATCGAGGCCAGCGTACGCGCCGACTCCCTGCGGCACGATGTGGATTCTCACGCGCCGACTGTCCTGGTTGAACCGCGCGAGGCGGAAGAGCTGCTCCCGCATCACGGCTGCGCCGCCGACTGGCCGGCGCAGAACCGAGTCATCCACGACCGCGATGAGCTGCGGTGGATCGTCGCCCGACAAGACCTGTTGCCGGGTAAGACGCGCCGCTACTCGCGTCTCCACCTCTTGAGCAGTCAGCCGGCCGTCAGTGCCGAAGACAGCGCGGGCGTACTCCTCGGTCTGCAGTAAGCCCGGCACCCACGCAACCTCATACCAACGCAATGCACGCGCTTGCTGCTCCAACGTGATCCACTCGCGCAGCCACAACGGCGCGGCATCGAGATCCGATAGCCGTTCAAGCAGACGGGCGAAGATGCCGCCGGTTCTCAAGGCGCGATCGATCCCCGCGACGTAATCTCCCGTAGGCGGGCGGGTGCCGGTTTCTACCGCACTAACGTGCGTGCCTGAGTAGCTGATGAGTTTGCCGAAGTCGTCTTGGCTCAGCCCGCGCGAACTGCGCGCCCGACGAAGCTCGTCCAGCAGGATCTCGGCCCCTGTCATGCCCATATCCCCAGCTCTCCCCCACTTGAGACCCGTGTGCCCCCGTAGCTCCTCACCTGGGCAAACACGGGGCTTCAAGGTTTCTCCAACATGGCCGGTCACCTTCCGACACTAGGGGGTTACTAAGCAGAGTGGAACAGGCGGCGCGAGTCGGTGGAGCCCCCAATCCGCCGGTCGCGCTGTCGGGGCCGCCCCTGGGCGAGCAACCGGGGCGGCCCCTCCCAGACCGCGAAGGAGGTCGGTGATGCTGCTGGTCGGTGCCGTGATGCTTGGCTTTCTGGCTGGGCTGTTCGCCTTCAAGGTCAAGGCGCGATGGTGCCCCCGATGCGGCGCGTCCACCGACGCCGTACCCCCGAAGGCTCAGCGGTGACCACCCCGAGCCGGCAGGAGCGGCGTGAGGTGCCGATCGGGCGGCGGGTCGCGCAACTGCGGGTCCGCCGGGGGATGAGCCAGCAGGTCTTCGCCGACCGGATCGGCAAGTCGAAGAGCTGGGTCGACAAGGTCGAACGTGGGGTACGCAACCTCGATCGACTGTCCGTGATCCATACGATCTCCGGGGTGCTCGGGGTCGCCCCCGATCTCCTGGTCGGCCGTCGCGCCCGGCAGGCGACCGTCACCGAGGTCGCCGCCGCTGTGGAGCGGGTACGCGAAGCCCTGGTCCGCTACGACACTCCCGCTGACTTCGTCGCGGACCTGGACCGGCAGCTCGCCTACGCGTACACCGCCTATCGGCACGCCCAGCATCCGCAGGTGCTGCGGATGCTGCCCGACCTGCTCACCGCCGCCCGCCACGCCCCCGCCGTCGACGTGCTGGTCGGGGCGTACCGGCTCGCCGCCCACCTGCTGGTCAAGCTCGGCGAGCCCGACCTGGCGTGGCTTGCCGCCGACCGCGCCATGACCGCCGCCCACGGCGACCCGCGACGCACCGCCGTCGCCGTGCTCCCGCTCGCCCAGGCCCTACGCGCCCAGCGCCGGGGCCGGCTGGCGCTGGCCGTCAGCACCACGGCACTGCGCAACCTCGACCCCGTACTCCCGTCCGACGCTCCACCGGAACACGCTGCTCTCGCTGGAACTCTGCTGGTCGAAGCCGCGCTCGCCGCCGCCAGCTACGGCGACGCCACCACCGTCGACAACCTCACCGACCAAGCCGCCTGCCTCGCCAAGGGGCACCGCGACAGCGACGGGTTCGGGCCGACGGCGGTGGACCTCGCACGTGCCCTGGCCGCGACCACCCTCGGCGACCACGCGCTCGCCGTCGCCATCCACCGGACGGCCACCCGTACCGACGGCTGGCACCGGCTCCCCGCTGAGCACCGCGCCGCCCACCTCATCGACATGAGCCGCGCGTACCTTGCCACCGGCGACCACCACGCCGCCGCCCGCGCCCTCGTCACCGCCGACCAGATCGCCCCCGCCGAAACCCGCATCCGACCCGCCGCCCGCGCCGCGCTGGCCGCCGTCCTTCGCGCCGGCCCCACCCCCGCCGACCTCACCCGCCTCGCCACCCACGCCGGCTTGACCTCGGACACGATGTGAGCAGGCAAGGCGATGATGCGGTAAGGGAGCAGTGATCAGGTAGACACCGACGCCGCTTACGACAGTTGCTCCGCGGCGAGTTGTTCTGCGTCGGCTATGAACTCGTCCATCTCGGCCGGGGCCGGGTTCAACTCAAGGAGGATCTGCCCGAGGATGAAGAGTTCGGCTCCGAGCGCGGTCTCTGGAGCGATGGTGTCGACCAGCTCCGGCTCGCCGAGGGCAGCCCGGATGAGGCCCTCCATTTCGAGGGCAGGGAGAGGTTCTGCTCCCTGGTGCTGGGCGCGGATCCCGGCGACCCACTGAGCCACGTCGGTCGGGGAACTGTCAGGGCCGAAGCGTCGATTGACGGCGAGGGCGAAGGCAGCTCCGACGATCCGAAGGCCGTTCGCTAGGCCCTGCTGGCCGATCTTCACCACCAAGGCGTCCACGGCGTCCCAGTCAGCCCTGGCCAGAGCCCGGATCAGGTCGCTGAACGGTTGTTCGTTCACCTCTGTTGAACCTCGCTATCCATGTGCCGATCGCTCTGATGGCCCGGTGCGTTGCCACGCCAGCCAGTAGGCCGACCACTACAAGGTTCCCCGCCGCCTCTGGCCCGTCAATCTTCGGTCGTGGCGCGGGTTGCGGGACAGTTGGCGTGCCCGTGCCGGCTGATTGCGTGCCGGAGGGGCCGTTCAGGTCACGAAGTGCCTTGGCCCACTGTTGAAGTGAATCGGTCGCCGATGATGCCGTGTCCTGCGCGTCGTCGGCCTTACGTAACGTGCGGTTCAGGAATCCTCGCGTCCTGTCGCGTGCGAGGCTCCGTCGGTCGCTGTCAGCCAACAGATCCTCGCCCGACATCGGTCCAGACGCGACGGTCTGTTGCGGCGCGGAGCCCGGGGCGATGACGTTCAGGTACGCGCCGATGTGTCGGGACGCGTCGCTGCTGAGCCGGGCGAGCCGGTGGGCCTTGTCGGCGCCGGTGCGGCTGTGGGTCGCTGCCGCGCGCAGCGACGGATGATCGGAACCGGTGCCGACCGTCGTGTATCTGGTATGGGCCTCGGCGACATCGGTGGCGGCCCGGGAAGCGCGGACTGCGAGCGCGTCCAGTTGGTCCATGGCGGACCTGAGTTGGGCGACGACCTGGGCGAGAAGGCCGCTCATCCCAGCGCTTTCCGGTACGCGTTGCCGTTGTCCTGTGCCGCCGCGATGGCTCGCAGGGTCAGCTTCACCTCGCGGACCGCGTCGGCGATGGCCTTGCGCGCCTGTTCCGCCTCGGCTCGCCGGGTGTCGTGCAGGGTGGCGAGCACGAGCCCGGCAACCTCGTCCAGGGCCGTACCGACTCCCTCGATCATGGTCCGGCCCTGGTCGAGCAGGTAGTTGGATTCATCGAGAGCCACCTTGACCTCGCCGATGCTCACAGGTCAGCCGAGGACGCTGATGTACTGCCGGGCCGCCTGGGTGCTGCCCTGGAGGACGGTCGCCGCCTCGATGAGCCGCTGCTTGCTCTGCTCGGCACGGCTGATCGCCTCCGCGATCGCCGGGTGCCCGGTGCCGGCAGCGACGGCACGCAGCCGAGAGAGCACCTGCTCGGTGCCCTCGACGGCGGCTCGGATCTGGTTCGTCGTTGTATTGCACTGCTCGGCTGCCTGGGCAAGTTCGGCCTTGACTTGCTCGATGCTGGCCATGCCGTCCTTCCGGTCCACTGCGCGGGATGCTGACATCCTTCACGTTCGGTAGCGACGCAGACACTACCCAACGTGAATCCCCTTCCGCAGCCCCGCCGATAGGGCGAGGCGGCACAAACCGGCGAATGACCATGGCCGTCAGGAGGGGTCGATTCAGGTTGCCAATGTGAGAGCATCGGTGGCTGCTGTCGATCGTGGGGGTTGGCGCAATGAGCAACTTTCATTTCCTGCGTGCCGAGTGGCCCGATCTGTTCCGGGAAGCGGCCAAGGCCGAACGGAATACCGTGCTTGATCCGCGTACCGCCTGCTTTTATGCCCGGCGGACGCTGGAACACACCCTCACCTGGCTGTTCGAGGTCGACAGCACGCTCAACCAGCCGTACAAGAAGGACCTCAACGGGCGGATCCACGAGCCGACATTGCAGCATCTGGTCGGCCCGGCACTGATCACCAAGATGGACATCATCCGCAAGCAGGGCAACTGGGCGGTGCATAGGATGGCGCCGGTCAAGTCGACCGACTCCATTCCTGTGCTGCGGGAACTGTTCCACGTCATGTACTGGGTGGCCCGGCACTACACCCGCGACCAGTCGCAGGTGCCGCCGAGCACCCTCGCCTTCGACGATTCGCTTCTCCCCCGGCCGACGCACGGCCAGCCGCAGAAGACCAGCCAGGCCGAGATCAAGGCGTTGGCCGACAAGCTCGCCGCGCAGGACGCCGCGCTCGCCGCCGAGCGGGAGAAGAACGCCAGCCTGGATGCCGAGCTGGCGAGGCTGCGCGCCCAGATCACCGCCGCCAAGGCCGCCAACGAGGCCCGACCGGACGACCACGACTACAACGAGGCGCAGACCCGGGACCTGTTCATCGACGTACTCCTCAAGGAGGCCGGCTGGCCGCTGGACCAGGAGCGCGACCGGGAGTTCCCGGTCACCGGCATGCCCGGCGGCAGCGGCGCGGGCGCGGTCGACTACGTGCTGTGGGGCGACGACGGCAAGCCGCTCGCCGTGGTCGAGGCCAAGCGCGCCCGCCGGCACGCCACCGCCGGCCAGCAGCAGGCCAAGCTCTACGCCGACTGCCTGGAGCAGGCGTACGGGCAGCGCCCGGTGATCTTCTACACCAACGGCTACGAGCACTGGCTGTGGGACGACACCGCCTACCCGCCCCGGCCGGTGCAGGGCTTCTACACCAAGGCGGAGCTGCACCTACTGGTGCAGCGGCGGGAGAGCCGCCGACCGCTAGCCGAGCAGGACATCAACGGGCAGATCGTCGAGCGGCACTACCAGAAGCGGGCGATCCGGGCGGTCGGTGAAGCGTTCGAGCTGCACCGGCAGCGTCAGGCGCTGCTGGTGATGGCGACCGGCGCGGGCAAGACACGCACGGTCATCGCCCTGGTCGAGCAGCTCATGCATGCCAACTGGGTCAAGCGGGTGCTCTTCCTCGCCGACCGCAACGCGCTTGTCAACCAGGCGGTCAACGCCTTCAAGGCGCACCTGCCGGAGGCGGCCACGGTCAACCTGGTCACCGACAAGACCACCGACGGCCGGGTGTACGTCTCCACGTACCCGACCATGATGGGCCTGATCAACGAAACCGTGGACGGCGTTCGGCGCTTCGGCCCCGGCCATTTCGACCTGGTCATCATCGACGAGGCGCACCGCTCGGTCTACCAGAAGTATCGGGCGATCTTCACCTGGTTCGACTCGCTGCTGCTCGGCCTGACCGCCACCCCGCGCAACGAGATCGACCGCAACACCTACAGCCTGTTCAACCTGGAAGACGGCGTACCCACCGACCACTACGACCTGGACGAGGCGGTCGAGGAGAACTACCTGGTGCCGCCCCGGGCGGTGGCGGTGCCGCTGAAGTTCCAGTGGGACGGCATCCGCTACGACGACCTCAGCGACGAAGAGAAGGAACGCTGGGACGCCCTCGACTGGGGTGAGGACGGGCCACCGGACGGCGTCGACCCGGATGCGGTCAACAAGTGGCTGTTCAACACCGACACGGTGGACAAGGTGCTGAAGACCCTGATGACGCACGGGCACACGGTCGCCGGTGGTGACCGGCTCGGCAAGACGATCATCTTCGCCAAGAACAACGACCACGCGAACTTCATCCGCGAACGGTTCGACCTCCACTATCCGCACCTGGCGGGCCACTTCGCGCAGGTCATCACGCACCAGGTCGACTACGCCCAGAGCCTGATCGACAACTTCTCGGTCAAGGACAAGGCCCCGCACATCGCCATCTCGGTGGACATGCTCGACACCGGCATCGACGTGCCGGAGGTCGTCAACCTGGTCTTCTTCAAGGTCGTCCGGTCCAAGTCGAAGTTCTGGCAGATGATCGGCCGGGGCACCCGGCTCTGCCCGGACCTGTTCGGTCCCGGCCAGGACAAGCGTGACTTCTTCGTCTTCGACTGCTGCGCGAACTTCGCGTACTTCAGTCAGGAGGTGCCGGCCAGCGAGGGGTCGCTCGGCGAATCCCTCACCGCTCGCCTGTTCAAGGCGCGAGTCGAACTGCTCTACCGGCTCGACCAGCGCCTGCCGCCGGGCGGCCGGGCGGAGTCCGACGGCACGCGCAGCGAATCCGGGCTGCGCTGGGACCTCGCCCAGCACCTGCACGAGCGGGTCAGCGGCATGCACCTGGACAACTTCGTCGTCCGGTCCAAGCGAAGGACGGTGCAGTTCTACGCCGACGCCGCCAACTGGCACCGGCTCACCCCGGAGGCGGTTGAGGAGATCGGGCGTGACCTGGCCGGGTTGCCGACCTCGGTCAAGGACGACGACGAGACCGCCAAGCGCTTCGACCTGATGATGCTGCGACTTCAGCTCGGCCAGCTCGACGTGGAGCCGGCCTACGAGCGGCTGCGCCGACAGGTGCAGGAGATCGCCTCGGCGCTGCTGGAGCAGACAAGCATCCCGGCGATCCGCGAGCAGCGGGAACTGCTGGACGAGGTCGCCAACGACGAGTGGTGGCAGGACGTGACCCTGCCGATGCTGGAGTCGGTGCGACGCCGGGTCCGGTCCTTGGTGCGCCTGATCGAGCGGGGCAAGCGCACCATCGTCTACACCGACTTCGTCGACCAGCTCGGAGAGCTTACCGAGATCACCATCCCGCAGGCGCGGGTCGGGACCGACTACGAGCGGTTCCGCATCAAGGCGCGTGCCTACCTGCGCCAGCACGAGGACCACGTGGCGTTGCAGAAGCTGCGCCGAAACCGGCAGCTCTCCCCCACTGACCTCGCCGAGCTGGAACGGATGCTCGCCGACAGTGGTGCCGGTGCCGCCGACGACATCGAGCGCGCCCGGCGGTCGGCCGACGGGCTGGGGCTGTTCATCCGGTCGCTGGTCGGCCTGGACCGCGAGGCGGCCACGGAGGCGTTCAACGAGTTCCTCGACGGGCGGACGCTGACCAGGAACCAGATCCACTTCATCCACATGATCATCGGGCACCTGACCCAGAACGGTGCCATGGAGATCGGTCGGCTCTACGAGTCGCCGTTCACCGAGATCGCCCCGCACGGCCCGGAGTCGCTGTTCGTCCCCGCCGACGTGGACCGCATCGACGCCATCCTCACCTCCGTACGCGCCACCGCCACACCCGCCCACGAGGTCGCGTGAGTGCGCTTGACTTCGAGTGCGCTCTAAACGCGACGCTTGCCCGCATGACGACGACACGGAAACTGGGTCGCAGCGGGATCGAGGTCAGCGCCATCGGCATGGGCTGCTGGGCGATCGGCGGGCCGCTGTGGGGTGACTACCGGCAGCCGCTGGGCTGGGGCGAGGTGGACGACGAGGAGTCGGTGCGGGCCGTGCACGCGGCGATCGAGCACGGGGTGACCTTCTTCGACACAGCCAGCAACTACGGGGCCGGGCACAGCGAGCGGGTGCTCGGCCGGGCGCTCGCCGGCCGTCGCGACCAGGTCGTGATCGCCACCAAGTTCGGCTACACCGCCGAGGAGGCGACCCGCCGAGCCACCGGCGAGGACCACCGTCCCGAGTACGCGGTGGCCAGCCTGGAGGCGTCGCTGCGCCGCCTCGACACCGATCACGTCGACCTGTTGCAACTGCACCTGAACGACCTGGCACCGGCGCTCGCGCTCGACCTGGTCGACACGCTGGAGGGCCTGGTCACCCAGGGCAAGATCCGGGCGTACGGGTGGAGCACCGACCACCCCGCCTCGGCCGCCGCCTTCGCTCCCGCCGCCCCGCACTGCACGGCGATCCAGCACGACCAGTCCGTGCTGCGGGACAACGCCGAGATGCTGGCGGTCTGCGACACGTACGACCTGGCCAGCATCAACCGGGGGCCGCTGGCGATGGGGCTGCTCACCGCCGCCACCCGGTCGCTGGGCGACGACGACGTGCGGGGGCGGGCACCGGAGTGGTTGCCCTGGTTCACCGACGGCCAGCCGGCACCGCAGTGGGCGCAGCGGGTGGCTCGGGTACGCCAGGCACTCACCGTCGACGGCCGTACCCTCGCCCAGGGCGCGCTCGGCTGGCTGCTGGCCCGCAGTCCGCGTACGGTGCCGATTCCCGGGTTCCGCACGGTGGCCCAGGTGGAGGAGAACACCCGGGTGCTCACCCTCGGGCCGCTGCCCGCCGACGCCTACGACGAGGTGGAGCGGCAGCTGTCGGCGCTTCGCCCGAACGGGGCCGCCACGCCAGCGTGACCGACTCGACCGGGCCGGGTCGTCGCGCGTACCCGAAGATGGAGGGCATGCGGATCCTCATGGCCGGCGCGTCCGGCTTCCTCGGCACCCGGCTGGTCGACCTGCTCGTGGCCGACGGGCACCAGGTGACCCGGCTGGTACGACGCCCGCCGCGCGCCGCCGACGAGCGACAATGGTCGCCGTCGGCGGCGCAGTTGGACCCGGCGGTGGTCGCCGAGGCCGACGCGGTGGTCAATCTGGCCGGCGCGGGCGTCGGCGACCGGCGCTGGAACGACAGGTACCGGCAGCTGATCCGGTCCAGCCGGGTGGACACCACCACCACCCTGGCCACCACGATCGCCGGGCTGCCCGTCGCGGACCGGCCGGAGGTGCTGCTGAACTCCTCGGCGATCGGCTGGTACGGCAACACCGGTGACCGGGTGGTGGAGGAGGACGCGCCGGCCGGCGAGGGTTTCCTCGCCGACGTGGCCCGGGTGTGGGAGGCGGCCACCCGGCCGGCCGAGGACGCCGGGGTGCGGGTGGTGCGGCTGCGTACCGGGCTGCCGCTGCACCGCGACGGTGGCCTGCTCAAGCCGCAACTGCTGCCGTTCAAGCTGGGTATCGCCGGTCGGCTCGGCAGCGGCCGGCAGTGGATTCCGTGGATCTCGATGACCGACTGGCTCAACGCGACCACGTTCCTGCTGGCCCGGGCCGACCTCGCCGGACCGGTGAACGTGGTCGGCCCGGCCCCGGTCACCAACGCCGAGTTCACCCGTGAGCTGGCCCGCCAACTGAACCGCCCCGCGGTCATCCCGATCCCGGCGCTGGCCCTGAAGGTGGCCCTCGGCGGCTTCGCCCAGGAGGCGTTGACCAGCACCCGAGTCCTCCCCGGCGTCCTGAACCGCGCCCAGTTCACCTTCCGCCACCCCGACCTCCGCACGGCCCTCCACGCCGCCCTCCACGACTGACCGCCCGCCCCTCTCCGTGCACGCGTTGATCATGAGGTTGGCGGCGAAGATGATCTCCAGGACTTCCGCCAACCTCATGATCAACGGGGTGGGGGTGGGGTTAGCAGCCGATCACCCAGTGGTTGGGGGCGGTCTGGCGCAGGGTGGTGGTGTAGAAGGTGTTGTACAGGCCCATCCGCTGGTTGGAGCCGTTGGCGTAGGCGTAGCCGCCGGAGTGGTAGGCGCGGCCGGCGGTGACGTGGGCGTAGTTGCTGGCGGTCACGCAGGTCGGGGCGCCGGTGGGGGTCGGGCTCGCCGTCGGGGTGGGTGACGCGGTCGGGCTTGGCGACGTGGTCGGGGTCGCCGTGGGGGTCGGGGTGGTGCCGCCGTTCAGGCCGAAGAAAACCGCGTCGTGGTACGTCGAGCAGATGGTGTCCAGGAAGTACGCGGCGGCGGTGCCGCACTGCTCCGCGCCCGAGCCCGGGTCGACGGGGGTGCCGTGCCCCATCCCGGAGACCCGGTGCACCCGGACCACGTCGTTGCCGTACACCTCGACGCTGGTGCCCGCCGGCAGTTGCCGGGTGCTGGTGGGCGTCTGCGAGACACCGAGCACGTTCGTCCACTGGTCACGGGACTCGGTGGCGTTCGCCGTCGCCACCGTGTAGTCGCTGGTCCCGTGCCAGATGGCCACCTTCGGACGGGCACCGGAGTAGCCGGGGTGGGCGTTGCGGACCAGATCGCCCCACTGCGCGGGAGTCTTGTCCACGCCCGGGCTCATGCAGGAGAACGCGTTGATCATGCTGGTGGCGCAGCGGTGCGGCAGCCCGGCGATGATCGAACCACCGGCGAAGACGTCCGGGTAGGTCGCGAGCATGGTGGCGCTCATCGCCCCGCCGGCCGACAGCCCGCTGACGTAGACCCGGTTGGCGGCCGTGCCGTACGCCGACCGCGCGTGGTCGACCATCTGCTTGATGGAGAGCGCCTCGCCCTGCCCCCGGGTCGTGTCGCCGGTCTCGAACCAGTTGAAGCAGGAACTGGAGTTGTTGGCCGACCGCTGCTCGGGCACGATCAGCGCGAACCGCCACTGGTCGGCATACTTCTGCCAGCCGGAGTTGGCGAAGTAGCCGCTGGTGTTCTGGGCGCAGCCGTGCAGCAGCACCACGGCCGGGGCACCGGAGGGCAGGTTGTCCGGCCGGTACGCGTACATGGCGAGGTTGCCGGGGTTGGAGCCGAAGCCGGTGACCTGGGTCAGGGTTGCGGCCTGGGCGGGCGCGGCGACGGCCACCAGCGCGGTGGCGGCCAGGGCCAGCCCGGCCAGCGCACCGGCGAGCCGGGTACGGGTGCGGCGCACGAGAGCCTCCATAGGTTGTGAGCTGGGTCACCAATGATTGCCGCGACGTTACGCAGTTGTGTCGCGCGGATGACATGGTGGCCGTGCACACATTCGTCGATGCCCGGGTGTGGCACGGCGGGCCGGCGGCTACCTGCCGGGTCTGACCGGCGTGTCCCGGTGCGGTTGGTAACGTCCGCTAGGTGCCCACCTCCCCGTCCGTGGCGTCCGAGCCCGCCTCACCGTCGCCGTCGCGGGTCACCCGCGACCGCCGTACCGACCTGATCGTGGTGCTGGTCGCGTTGGCGCTCGCCGGTTGGGTGACCAGCGGGCTGTGGATCGACCCGAACGGACGGGCGATCACCGTCAACTCCAGCGACCAGGCGCTGTTCGAGTGGCTGCTGGCCTTCGGCGGGCACGCGCTGACCCACGGGGACAACCCGCTCTACACCTATCTGATCAACGTCCCCGACGGGGTCAACCTCGCGGTCAACACCTCGATCACGGTGTACGCGGCGGTCTTCGCCCCGCTGACGTACCTGATCGGCCCGCCGGCCACCTTCCTGGTCATCCTCACCCTGAATCTGGCCGCCACCGCCGTCGCCTGGTACTGGCTGCTCTCCCGGCACCTGGTCCGCAGCCCGCTCGCCGCCGCGATCGGCGGGCTGTTCATCGGCTTCTCCCCCGGCATGGTCTCGCACGCCAACGCCCACCTGAACTGGACCGCCGGCTGGCTGGTGCCACTGCTGGTCTGGCGGCTGTTCGCGCTGCGCCGCCCCGGCCACTGGCTGCGCGACGGCGCCATCCTCGGCCTCCTCGTCGCGGTCGCCTTCTCGATCGCCGCCGAGGGCCTGTTCTTCACCGCGCTGGCGCTCGGTCTCTTCGTCGCCGTCTGGGCACTGCATCCGGCCAACCGGACGGAGGCCCGCGCCGTCCTGCCGTCGTTCCTGCGCGGGCTGGTGGTCACCGCGGTGGTCGCCGGGGTGTTGCTGGCGTACCCGCTGTGGCTGCACTTCGCCGGACCGCAGCGGTTCCACGGCACCGGCTTCGACGCGGTGATCCACTCCGAGGACATCGCCGCGTACGCCGCCTACCCACGCCGCTCGCTGGCGGGCGAGGCCGGTTTCGGCACCTCGCTGGCACCGAACCCGACCGAGGAGAACTCCTTCTTCGGGCTGCCGCTGCTGGTGCTGGCCATCGGCTGTTTCGTGCTGCTGTGGCGGGGCGGTGACGCACGCCGGCGGGCGACCCTGTGGGCCCTCGGGATCCTCGCGGTGGTGTTCACCGCGCTCTCCTTCGGGCCGGTGGCCAAGGTCGAGGGTCGGCGCACCGACCTGCCGATGCCCTTCGACCTGCTCGGGCACCTGCCGGTGGTGAACGCCGCGCTGCCCGCCCGGTTCGCGCTTGTGGTGACGCCGGTGATCGGCCTGCTGCTGGCGTACGCGGTGGACCAGTTGCGTCGCCGCCCGCTGTCCCGCCCGGCGGCGGTGGCGTGGACCGTCGGCTTCGCGGTGGCCCTGGTGCCCCTGTTCCCCACTCCGCTGCTGACCAGCGAACGCGAGCCGATTCCCCGTTTCATCACCTCCGGCGCCTGGCGGGACCACGTCTCCCCCGGCGGGGTGCTGACCCCGGCACCACTCACCCTCGACGTCTACCCCGACGGTCAGCGCTGGCAGGCGTACGCGCTGGCGCACCGGCAGGGCGAGTTCGCCATCCCCTCCGGGTTCTTCCTCGGCCCCGGCGGTCCCGACGACCGGGGACGCATCGGTCCGGTACCGCGCCCGTTCGGCGCGCTGCTGGACCAGGCCGCCCGCACCGGGCTGCCGCCGATCGTCACCGAGGGCACCCGTGAGGAGGTACGCGCCGACCTGGAGCACTGGCGGATCGAGACGGTGGTGCTCGCCGAGGAGGTGCACGGTGCCAAGTGGCCGGTCGACGAGGAGGCCGTCCGCCGCACCCTGGTCCTGCTGTTCGGCGAGCCGGAGCGGGTCGAGGACGTCTGGGTGTGGCGGGTCCGCCGATGACCGCGGCTCCGGCGGCCAGCGTGGCGGCTCCGGCGGTGAGCCGGCTCACCGATTGTGACCAGCGGGTACGGGTCTAGGCTGGACGGGTGACCGTGACGACCTCCGGCCTGACGGCCGTACGCGCCGGTGTCCTCGACTACGCCGCCGCCTGGGACGAGCAGCGTCGCCTGCACGAGGCGGTGGTCACCGGCGGGCAGGGTGACACCGTGCTGCTGCTGGAACACCCGAGCGTCTACACCGCGGGCAAGCGCACCGAGCCGTGGGACCGTCCGGTCGACGGCACCCCGGTGATCGACGTGGACCGCGGCGGCAAGATCACCTGGCACGGCCCGGGCCAGCTGGTGGGCTACCCGATCGTCCGCCTGCCCGACCCGGTCGACGTGGTCGCGTACGTGCGGCGGGTGGAGCAGTTGCTGATCGACGTGTGCGCCGAGTTCGGCCTGACCGCCGGGCGGGTCGAGGGGCGCAGCGGGGTGTGGGTGCCGGCCGACGCGCGGGGCCCCGAGCGGAAGGTCGCGGCGATCGGCATCCGGGTCGCCCGGGGCGTCACCCTGCACGGCTTCTCCATCAACTGCGACTGCGACCTGACCGCCTTCGACCGGATCGTGCCGTGCGGCATCCGCGACGCCGGCGTCACCTCCCTCACCGCCGAACTGAACCGCCCCATCACCGTCACCGACGTCCTCCCCGCAGTGGAACGCCACCTCCCCACCCTCCTCCCCACCCCCTAAACCACCCCACCCCACCCCACCCCACCCCACCCACTCGGTTGATCATGAAGTTGTTGTCCCGCCACGCCGGGATCGGTGACAACAACTTCATGATCAACGGCGAGGTCGATCGGGTGGGTGTGGGTCAGGGGGTTAGGGGGTTAGGCGGTGAAGGTCGCGGGGGAAGGGGGTTACCTCGCGGATGTTGGGGGCGCCGGTGAGGCGGGCGACGAGGCGTTCCAGGCCGATGGCGAAGCCGCCGTGCGGAGGCATGCCGTGGCGGAAGGCGTCGACGTAGCCGGCGTACGGCTCCACCGGCTCACCTCGGGCGGCCAGCGCGGCCAGGTAGTCGGCGTGCCGGTGCAGCCGCTGTCCGCCGGTGACCAGTTCGAGGCCCCGGAACAGCAGGTCGAAGCCGTTGGAGTAGCCCGGCCGCGCCGGGTCCGGGTGGGTGTAGAAGGGCCGCTTCGCCATCGGGTACCCGGTGACGAAGAGGAACTCCGACCCGTGTTCGCGCCGGGCCCACTCCCCCAGCGCCCGTTCGTGCGCCGGGGCCAGGTCCGGTTCGTCGGCCGGCGCGCCGGCGATCCGCAGCGCGTCGGTGAAGTGCACCGCCGGGATCTGCGCCGGCACCGGTGGGGGCGTGACGCCGAGGGTGGCCAGCGCGGCGGCGGCCCGGTCAGCGACCGCGTCGAGCATCCCGGCGAGGGTGTCCCGCAGCACCGCCATCACGTCCCGGTGGTCGGTGACGAAACCCAACTCGACGTCGAGCGAGGTGTACTGCGCCAGGTGTCGCACGGTGTCGTGCGGTTCGGCGCGGAACACCGGCCCGACCTCGTAGACCCGCTCGAAGACCCCGACCATCAGCTGCTTGTGGAACTGTGGCGACTGGGCCAAATAAGCGGGCCGACCGAACCAGTCCAGGGCGAAGACGTTCGCCCCGCTCTCGGTGCTGGCGGCGACCACCTTGGGTGTCTGGATCTCCACGAAGCGGTGGGCGTCCAACGAGGCCCGGAAACCGGCCACCGCCGCCGCGGAGATCCGCAACGCGGCCGACCGGGTCGGGTGGCGCAGGGCGACCGGGGCATGGTCCAGCTGGGTCGGCAGGGTGGCCGCCAGTTCGGGCCGGTACAGGTCGAACGGGGGCGGCACGGCGGGTGGGCCGAGCGGACGTACCGTCGGGTCGGTCAGCTCCAACCCGCCGGGTGCCGCCGCGTTGGCGACCACGGTGGCCACCACCTCGACGACGGTCTCCTCCGGCAGCGCCGCGACCTCGGCGCGCACCACGGGGTCGGTGACCACCACCTGCACCAGGCCGGCGGCGTCCCGGACGATCAGGAAGGCCACCGACTTGAGCAGCCGGCGGCGGTGGACCCAGCCGGCAACCCGGACGGTGCGCCCGGTGTACGGCGTGAGCTGGTCGGACAGGATGCGTTGCATGGCTACCTCCTCGATCAATCGCAACGCGATCCCCGGGAGGTGTGGGCGAGCGGGAAACCTCGCGGTGCCACCACACCTTCGCTCCCGTCGGGACGGGAGCCTCGTTCGTCGCCTTTTCACCGGGGCCAGCCGGGCGGGGTCTACTGGGCGCGGATACCGGGGTGACCCTGCTCAACGAGGGCTGTCACCGCACGCCGTTCTTCCCGCGGCTCGGGAGGGTCTTCGCGGGCCGGCGCCAGACCGCCTCGCAGCAACCGGCGGCTCTCTTCAACTGGCGGGTCGGCGCGCTACTCGGCTCCGTCGTCGCTGTTCGTCGGGCACGTTAACACCTGGCCGGACCCGCCTGTTACGTGTTTATCCCGGCCCCGGTGTCCGGCGTCACAGCATTTCCGGGGTGACGGCCGTCGCCCGCCGTTCATCGACCGCCGCCGTCCGGCGTAGGCTCGTTTTGTGACGATCGAGCACTCCGCGCCGACGACCGGCCAGGCCGCGAGTACCGCGACGCCCGCACCCGAGGGGCGGCGACTGCTGCGGATCGAGGCACGCAACGCCGAGACGCCGATCGAGCGCAAACCGCCGTGGATCAAGGTCAAGGCCAAGATGGGCCCGGAATACACCCAGCTGCGCGGGTTGGTCTCGCGCGAGGGGCTGCACACGGTGTGCCAGGAGGCCGGCTGCCCCAACATCTACGAATGCTGGGAGGACCGCGAAGCCACCTTCCTCATCGGCGGTGACCAGTGCACCCGCCGCTGCGACTTCTGCCAGATCGACACCGGCAAGCCGGCCGAGTTCGACGCCGACGAGCCGCGTCGCGTCGCCGAGTCGGTGGTCTCGATGGGGTTGCGGTACGCCACCATCACCGGAGTCGCCCGCGACGACCTGCCCGACGGCGGGGCCTGGCTCTACGCCGAGACGGTGCGGCAGATCCACGCCCTGCAACCCGGCTGCGGCGTCGAGCTGCTGATCCCGGACTTCAACGCGGTACCCGAGCAGCTCGCCGAGGTCTTCGGCGCCCGACCGGAGGTGCTCGCGCACAACGTGGAGACGGTCCCCCGGATCTTCAAGCGGATCCGGCCGGCCTTCCGCTACGAACGGTCGCTGGACGTCATCCGGCAGGCCCGCGCCGACGGCCTGGTCACCAAGAGCAACCTGATCCTCGGGATGGGCGAGGAGCGGGCCGAGATCTCCCAGGCCCTGCGCGACCTGCACGCCGCCGGCTGCGAGCTGATCACCATCACCCAGTACCTGCGCCCCTCCCCCCGGCACCACCCGGTGGAACGCTGGGTCAAGCCGGAGGAGTTCGTCGAGCTGCGCGAGGAGGCCGAGGAGATCGGTTTCGCCGGGGTGATGAGCGGCCCCCTGGTCCGCTCCTCCTACCGCGCCGGCCGCCTCTACCAGCAGGCGCTCGCCGCCCGCCAGATCCCCACCCCGACCGCCGCCCGCTGACCCACACCCGACAACGTCGAACACGCAGTCGGGGCGTCAGGGTTTGTCGGTGAGCAGGTTGAGGCGGTGGGCGAGGGCGGCGGCCTCCACCCGGTTGCTCACGTCCAGCTTGGCGATGATCCGGGAGACGTGCACGCTCGCGGTCTTGGGCGAGATGAACAACTGCTCGGCGATGCGGCTGTTGCTGTGTCCCGCGGCGACCAGGCGCAACACCTCGCGTTCCCGCTCGGTCAGCAGCTCCGCGCCGGGCCGGCCCCGGCCGACGCCACGCAGGCCGACGCGGCGGGCGAGGGTGGCCGCCCGCTCGGCGAGCCGGACCGCGCCGAGCCCGCCGGCGAGCCCGGCCGCCTCGCTCACCGCCGCGGCCACCGCGTCCCGCTGCCCCGCCCCCGCCGCCGCCTCGGCGAAACCGAGCAGCACCCGGGCCAGTTCCCCGGGCTGACCGGCGGTCCGCCAGGCCGCGACCGCCGCCCGCCAGGCGGCGAGCGACCCGGCGTCGGCCGCCTCGGCACCCGACCCCACGGTGGCGGCCACCTCGACGGCGTACGCCTTCTCGGCGGGAAACCGGGCCGCGACGCCGCCGGCCAACGCGGCGACCTCGGCGGCCACGGCCTCGGCGTCGACGTGTCGGGCGACCCGCGCCGTCGCCGCCAGCACCGGCCAGCTGTAGCGGGGATAGTCGACGATCGCCGGATCGGTCAGGCTCGCCCGTGCCGCCCGCAGCGCCTCGGCCCGGTCGTCGGCCACGAGCGCCGCCTCCAGCCGCAGCAGGTGCAGCGGAAGCCGGTTGTGCGGGTGCAGGTACGGCTTGCTGAGGAAGCTCAGCGCCCGGGCGACCGTCTCGTCGGCGCGGGGATGCCCCTGCGCCAGTCGCAGTGCCGCCCGCAGTTGCAGCCAGTGCAGCCCGGAGACGCCCGGCGGGTCGAGCCGGGCCGCCTCGGCGCACACCTGGTCGGCCTCCGCCCAACGGCCCAGCGCCAGCAACGCCTCCGCCCGGTTCGAGAGCAGGTACGCGCCGGTGGAGCGGCTGATGCCGACCCGACGCGCCTCGCTCACCCCGTCGGCGGCGGCCTGCGCCGACTCGTCGTACCGGCCCAGCTCGTACAGCACGTCGGAGATGTGCACCAGCGCGCTGACCAGCGCCGGAGCCTCCCCGGCGGTCCGCGCCAGCGCCTCGCAGCGGCGCAGCTCGGCCAACCCCAGATCCGCCGCGCCCTCGCGGCGTTTCAGCACCGCCAGCTGCACCAGCAGCAGGGCACCGTCCGCGCCGGCCGCCTGCGCCGCCGTCACCACCTCGGCGGCGATCCGGGCCGCGTCGGCGTGGTCGATGCGGGCCAGGTGATCGGCGAGGTCGGCGAGCAGCCGCAGCCGGTCCGGGCCGTCCGACACCCCGGACACCAGCCGGTACGCCTCCCGCAGCTCGGTGGCGCCGTCGCTCTTGCCGAGCATGGCCAGCATCCGGCCGCGCCGATCCAGCAACCGCGCCGCGCGCAGCGGCTCCGCACCGGTGTCGACCTCGTCCAGCGCGGCCCGGGTCAGGGTCAGGGCACGCTGGTAGTCACCGGCCGTGGTCGCCGCGCCGAGCGTCTCCTCCAGCAGCGCGAGGTGGTCCATGCCGAGCCGGTCGGCGGCGTCGGGCACCAGCTCCCACAGTTCCAGCACCCGTTCCAACAGCCGGGTCTGCTCGGCGTACGCGTACCGGTCGGCGGCGGCGCCGGCGGCCACCCGGGCGGCCACCAGGGCCCGGGGATGGTCGTGGGCGGCGTACCAGTGGTGGGCGATCTCGGCCGGCGCCCGGCCGGCGGCGACCAGGTGCGGCTGCGCCTCGATGGCCGCGGCGAACCGGGCGTGCAGCCGGGCGTGTTCGCCGGGCAGCAACTCGTCGTGGACCGCCTCCCGGACCAGCGCGTGGCGGAACTCGTAGTCGCCGTCCGGGTCGGCGACCAGCAGCTGCGCGGCGACGGCGGCCCGTACCGCGTCGTCCAGCTCCGCCTCGGGCAGGCCGGCGACCTCGGCGAGCAGTTGGTGTGCCAGTCGGTTGCCGCCGGCGGCGGCGATCCGCAGCACCCGCTGGGCCGACTCGGGCAGCCGGTCCACCCGGGCCAGCAGCAGATCGCGCAGTGTCTCCGGCAGCGCGGCGCAGCCGATCGGGCTGCCGGCGGCGGCGAGTTCCTCGATGAACAGGGGGTTGCCCTGCGTACGGTCGTGGATGTCGTCGACCGCCCGGGCGGCCGGCTCGGCACCCAGCAGCCCGGCGAGGACCGCCCCGGTGCCGTCCCGCTCCAGCCGGGACAGCTCGACCCGCTCGACGCCCCGGGCCCGGTCCAGCTCGGCCAGGAAGGGCCGCAACGGGTGGCCCCGGTGCAGCTCGTCGGTGCGGTAGGTGCAGATCAGCAGCAGCGGGCCGGGGTGGCCCGCCCGCACCAGGAAGCCGATGAGATCGCGGGTCGACCGGTCCGCCCAGTGCAGATCCTCGATCGCCACGATCAGTGGCCGCGCCGCGGCGAGCCGGCCGAACAGCTGGGCGACCAGGTCGAACAGGTAACCCCGGGGGGCGTCCGAGGGGTGTGCGGCGGCGGGCGCGGTGGCACCGGCCGGGCGGGCCAGCTCCGGCAGCAGGCGGGCGAACTCGGCGTCGTACCCGTCGAGGACGCCGGTCCCGTCGCGGCGCAGCACCGCCCGCAGGACCGCGGCGAACGGGGCGAACGGCAGGCCGGCCTCGCCGAGTTCGAGGCACTGCCCGACCAGCAGGCGGGCGTCGTCACCGACGGCGCGGCCGAACTCCTCCAGCAGGCGGGTCTTGCCGACCCCGGCCTCGCCGCCGACCAGGAGGGTGACCGGCTCCCCGGCGCGGACGCGGGCGACCGCCTCGCGTAGCCGTGTCATCTCCCGCTGGCGGCCGACGAGGACGGTACTGGTGGGGCGGACGGTCACGGCACCGAGCATGCCACGCCCACCCTCGCCGGCCCGCCGGCCGTTCCCCCCGGCCCCGACACCGTGGTGGTGTCGGGGCGGGAACGGTGCGGTTGGTTCTCCCCCACGGCTCAGTGGCGGGCCTCGTCGGTGTGCGTCCGATGCTGCCGGCGGTGCAGCCAACCGCGTGCCGAGCGGTGCGGCAGCGACCGCGCCAGCCGGTCCCGGGCGGCGTCGGCCCGCAGCTCCGCCGCGTGCGTACGGTAGAGGGTGAGCATGAGATTGGCGTCGTGACCGAACATGTCGCGCTCCCTGCGATCGTCGTCAACCGATGACACCGACTCTGCTCGCGAAGGTGCCGCCGGGGCATGGGCACGGTGCCTGATCTGTGCCCGCTCGCCCTCCTTACGCCGGGTCGCTGGCGGCGGTTCGGGGTCGTAAGGTACTCAGCCGGCCGCGGATCAACTGTGCGGCGGGCGCCCACTAGACTCGACGTCATGGCAAAGCCCCAGGAGAAGGTCTCGTTCGGCCAGCGGCTGAAGCAGATCGGGTTGGTGTTCCGGTTCACCGCCAAGCAGGACAAGTGGTTCGCCCCCTTGGCCGCCGGTGCGGTGCTGATTCCGCTCGCGTTGACCGTGGTCGCGGTCGCGCTCTGGGGCTGGCTCTGGTTGCCGCTGGGCATCCTGTTCGCCCTGCTCTGCCTGTTGATCGTGCTCAACCTGCGGTCGAACCGGGCGATGATGAACGCGGCCGAGGGGCAGCCGGGTGCCGCCGCCCAGATCATGGAGAACATGCGCGGTGACTGGCGGGTCTCCCCGGCGGTCAGCTCGACCACCCAGATGGACATGGTGCACCTGGTTATCGGGCGGCCCGGCGTGATCCTGCTGGCGGAGGGCAATCCGCAGCGGGTCCGCGGCCTGCTCGGCCAGGAGAAGCGGCGACTGGCCAAGGTGATCGGCAATGCTCCGCTCTACGACTACGTCATCGGGCAGGACGAGGGCGAGCTGCCGATCCGCAAGCTGCGGATGACGCTGATGCGGCTGCCCCGCAACCTGAGCGGCAAGGACGTCAACTCCCTGGACAAGCGCCTCAAGGCGCTCACCTCTCGCCCGCAGATGCCCAAGGGGGCCATCCCGAAGAACCTCCGCCCGCCGCGCGGCGCGTCCCGCCAGATGCGCGGCCGCTGAGCCGGCACATCGGGGAGCCGGTCAGCGCGGGACGGGGGTGACGACCGAGCCGGCGAGGCGGTCGTGCAGACCGCGCCGGTGCTGGTCCATCAGCAGGGCGGGGACGACCAGGGCCAGCAGCACACCCCGCAGCAGTGCCCGGAGCAGACCGATCCGGCCGCCGTCGGTCCAGTCGACGCATCGGATCCTGGTCAGGTACATGCCGGGTGTCTGGGCGAACAGCCCCAGGAAGAAGCCGTACAGCAGGATCAGCACCAGCACAGGTGCCCAGGCGTCCCGGGTTGGGCTGGCGAACAGGCCGGACGCGAGAAGGCAGAGAATCCAGTCGACGACCAGCGCCCCGAACCGACGCCCGAGGTCGGCCGGGACGAAGTCGGGGTCCGTGGCGGGGGGCGGTGACGGGCGCGGCTCGGTGGTCACCCGGACGAGCCTAGTCAGCGCCGGGGCCGCGCCGAGTGTGGGCCCGGCGCACGGTGCGAGGCGAACCGGATCGGTGCCGGGCCGCGCCGACGCGTGGTGCCAAAAAGGACCAATCTCATCAAGGTTCACTACACTGGCACAGCCGGACCCGTCCCTCGGGTTGAGGTGCCCGGGTCAGGCACCGAGGTGACCGAACGCGAGGGACGTAACACGGCAGAAACACTGGAGACATGGCCGGGCAACCGCACGGCCATAGCGTCGCCAGGAGCCTAGCTATCCGTGGACGTGCCAGGAGGACGAGTGTTCGCCAATCCCGAGGAACTCCTGCGTTACCTCAAGAACGAGGACGTGAAGTTCGTCGACGTTCGTTTCTGTGACCTGCCCGGCGTCATGCAGCACTTCAACCTGCCGGTGGAGTCCGTCGACGACGACTTCTTCACCAACGGTCTCGCTTTCGACGGGTCGTCGATCCGCGGCTTCCAGGCGATCCACGAGTCGGACATGCTCCTGCTCCCGGACGTCGCCACCGCCTTCATCGACCCGTTCCGCGCGCAGAAGACCCTCGCGCTGAACTTCTTCATCCACGACCCGTTCACTCGCGAGGCGTACTCGCGTGACCCGCGCAACGTGGCGAAGAAGGCCGAGGCCTACCTCGCCGCCAGCGGCATCGCCGACACCGCCTACTTCGGTCCGGAGGCGGAGTTCTACATCTTCGACTCCATCCGTCACGAGACCTCCGCGCACCAGGCGTACTACTACATCGACTCGATCGAGGGCGCCTGGAACACCGGTCGTGAGGAGGAGGGCGGCAACCGCGGCTACAAGACCGCGTACAAGGGTGGTTACTTCCCGGTGCCGCCGGTCGACCACTACGCCGACCTGCGTGACCAGATCGTGCGCCGGCTGATCGACACCGGTTTCACCGTGGAGCGCTCGCACCACGAGGTCGGCACCGCCGGCCAGGCGGAGATCAACTACAAGTTCTCCACCCTGCTGCACGCCGGTGACCAGCTCCAGCTCTTCAAGTACATCGTGAAGAACACCGCCTGGGCCGCCGGCAAGACCGCCACCTTCATGCCGAAGCCGCTCTTCGGCGACAACGGCTCCGGCATGCACACCCACCAGAGCCTCTGGCTGGGCGGCGAGCCGCTGTTCTACGACGAGACCGGCTACGCCGGCCTGTCCGACACCGCCCGCTGGTACATCGGCGGTCTGCTGCACCACGCGCCGTCGCTGCTGGCCTTCACCAACCCGACGGTCAACTCGTACCGTCGCCTGGTGCCGGGCTTCGAGGCGCCGGTCAACCTGGTCTACTCGCAGCGCAACCGCTCCGCCTGCACCCGCATCCCGGTCACCGGCAGCAACCCGAAGGCCAAGCGGGTCGAGTTCCGGGTGCCGGACCCGTCGGCGAACGTCTACCTCGCCTTCTCGGCGATGCTGATGGCCGGCCTGGACGGCATCAAGAGCAAGATCGAGCCGCCGGCGCCGATCGACAAGGACCTCTACGACCTCCCGCCGGAGGAGTGGGGCGACGTCAAGCAGGTGCCGGGCTCGCTGCCGGCGGTGCTGGACTCGCTGGAGGCCGATCACGACTACCTGCTCGACGGCGGCGTGTTCACCCCCGACCTGATCTCCACCTGGATCGACTGGAAGCGGGCCAACGAGGTCGACCCGGTGCGTCTGCGCCCGACCCCGCACGAGTTCGCGATGTACTTCGACTGCTAGGACCGATCAAGGCGCGGACGTGGACCAACAGGATCACTACTGATCTTGGGTACAGGTTGGGTACAACCTGACGGACGGCGGTCATGCCCGGCTCACAGTCGGCATGGCCGCCGTTCCGCGTTGCCCGAGCGCGCCGCCGCGCACCTTGCGCAGGTGCGCGGCGGACGACGGTCCATCAGTCGAGGGTGCGTACCACGCCCGGCTGGACGTGGATGCCGTCGGCGAAGTCGACGATGTCCTGCTGGGTCCAGCCCTGGGTGTCCCAGATCTGCACCAGCATCCAGACGCCGTCGGGCTGCTTGACCCACAGATTCTTGCCGACATGGGTGCCATCGGCGGTATTGAGCACGCCAGGCTTGCCGCCGACATCAAGCTGCGTACCGGTCGGGGTGGAGTGGTCGCTCTTTGACTGCAGGGTGATGAGGATCTTGTCGATGTAGACGTGTGGGCTCTTGTTAGCCGCGTTCTCTGGGGCAATCGTCAGGGTGCCGGCGTCGCCGCCCTGGATCTCCCAGCCCGCTGGGACTTTGTCGATCGTGAAGCCTTGAGGCTGCTCGCCCTCGTAGGCCACCAGGCGGGTAGCCACGACTTGGGCCGGCGCGTTGTCGCCTATGGTGATCGGGCCTCCCTGGGTGCCGTAGGTGACGGCGACGGCCAGCGCGGCGACCGCGAAGGCCGAGGCACCGAGCGCGCGGGCGGACCGGCGGCGGCGCAGCGCCCGGCGGCCCCGGGCCAGGTCGGCGTCGACCTCGGCGGCCGACGGCTCGGCGGCCGGGCCGGCGATCCGGTCGAGCCGGTCGTGCAGATCCATCATCGCGTGACTCCCGTCAGGGGATACTGGGCAAGGGCGGCCCGCAACCGGTCCAGGGCGCGGGCGGTCTGGCTCTTCACCGTTCCCTCGGAGCAGCCGAGGGCGTCGGCGGTGTCGGCTACGGAAAGGTCGTAGAAGTAGCGGAAAACCACTGCGGCGCGCATCTTTGGTGGCAGGTCGCGAAGGGCCGCGCGCAGGCCGTCGTCGAGGTCGCCGCCGCTGCCCGGTTCGGCGCGGGAACGATCCGGAAGGTCCGCCACCGAGCGTTCATGGCGGCGCCACCACCGACGGCGTTCGTCGGTCAGCGCGTTGACCAGGGTCCGGCGCAGGTAGCCCTCGATATTGTCCGCCCGCTGGACCGCCGGCCAGGCGACGTACAGCTTGGTCAGCGTCGACTGGACCAGGTCCTCGGCCAGATGCGCGTCGCCACCGGTCAGCAGCGTCGCCGTTCGTACCAGCCCGGCACGCCGACTGAGCACGAAGCTGTGGAACTGCTCGTCACGGTCACATTTCACACACGCCCTCCTTCACTCTCACGGCCCCCTGACGATTCGCAAGCGAGTGGGGTTGCATGGCGGCGAATGAGTGCCCCGTGGTTTGTCACCCGGTCCGGCAGTGCCTCGGAGCCCCGCTGCTCGACGGACGGCTCCGCACTCAGCGCCCTCCGGGTCGGCTCCGCTCCTCGCGGAGCCGACCCGCGGCGCTCACCGTGGGGCTGCTCGGCCCGGCCGTGCTCCCGGCCGCCGTGACCCTGCACCGTCGCATCGGGAGCAGCCCCGACGAGTCCTACATGAAGGGCCGGCGACTGTGGCAGTGCAGGTGCTTTCGCACCGGCGTGTCGAGCAGCTCTGCTGCCACGCTTCGGCCGCGCAACCGCGCGCCGCAGGAGGGGCAGGCGGGCGGATCAGTCGGTGGAGGATCGGGCAGCGGCACCGATCAGGGTGGGGTTGATCGCCAGGGACGGCGGCGGGACAGGGTCCACACGAGCGCGGCGAGGACCAGGGCGGTCATCGCGATCGCGCCCGGGGCCTTGGTCAGCCGGGCAAGGTTGGTGCCGTCCGGCAGGGCGAGAAACGAGGCCAGCGCACACGGCAGCACGAACCAGGCGGTCCGGGTCGCGGCCACCGCGAGCACCGCCAGCGGCCACGTCGCGTACCAGGGATGGAACACCGGCGCGAGCACCACCGTGGCCACCAACCCCACCCCCGCCCCCCGCAACACCACCCGCACCCGCTCCACCTCCGTAGCGTCGATCATGAGGTTAGCGCCTTGGAAAGCGCTTACCGGTGCCGCTAACCTCATGATCGACGCGGCCGGGTGAGGGGTGAGGGGTGGGGGGTGGCGCAGGGTTAGGTAGGTGTGGTGCCAGAGGAGAGGGAGCAGGGCGGCCAGGAGGGCCAGGGCGGCTATGCGGGTCACGGGGACCGCGTTGGGGTGGCGGGCGAGCAGTTCACCGACGTAGTCGACGAGCATGCCGATGGCGGTCGGTGGCGACGTCCACTGCACGGTGTCGCCGCTGCGGCCCAACCCGCCGAGCCAGCCGAGCCCCAGACCGGTCAGCCACGAGAGGACCAGCAGCCCGCCGACGGCGCCGAAGGCCAGCAGGCCACCGTCGCGCAGCAGCGTCCGCACGCCGGGCCGACCCCGCACGGCGGCCAGCGCCGCGAACGGCAGCACCACCACGGCGGTCGCCTTCACCGACACCGCCAGTCCGAGCAGCACCCCGGCGAGCAGCAGCACACCGACCGAGTGCCGCGATCCGAGCCGCCCCGGACGGTGGACGAGGATCAGCAGGGCGGGCAGGAGCAGGCCGAGCATCACCGCGTCGTTGTGCGCCCCGGCCACCAGGTGCACCCCGACCAGCGGACAGGCCAGCAGCAGCCAGGTCGCCCGCCGAGGCGGCACACCGGCTGCCCGGGCCAGGCCGGGCAGGCAGGCCGCCGCCGCCAGCACGCCCGCGAGCGCCAGCAGCCGCAGCAGCACCACCGTGCCGACCAACCCGCCGCCGAGCGTCACGGCCAGCGCGGCGAGCAGGACGAAGAACGGCCCGTACGGCGCCGGGGTGTCCCGCCAGACCGGCGCGACCGCCTCGGCCCAGGGGCAGCCGGCCGCGGCCACCCCGATGGCGTACGGGTCACCCCCGTCGGCGTAGATCCAGCCCTGGCAGGCGTACGAGTAGACGTCCCGGCTGCCCAGCGGGGCGGTGACCAGCAGCGGCAGCGCCCACCACCCGGCGGTGACGTACGCCCACCTCGTCGACGGCGCACCGGCCCGCAGCGCCCACCAGGCACCCACCATGGCGATGGTGCCGAGCAACCACAGCGTGACGGTCAGCGGGCCACCGTCGGGGGCGGTGTCGGCGTCCGGCAGGGCACCACCGAGGTAGCCGGCGACCGCCAGCAGTAGCGCCCCCACCAGTCCGGCGTACCGGGCGATCCGGTCCCGCGCGCCCACGGTCCGGGCATCGCGACCGGGTCCGGAACCCGGATCGCCACCGGCCTCGGACGCGCAGCGGGGACCGAGGGGGGAACGGGCGCCGGGCTCGCTCACCGGCGGTACCTCTCCTCCAGTGCGGTGTCCAGCAACGCCGCCGGGACTGGCCTACTCGACCGGCACCGGTTGACGGGCCGCCGTCCGGGCCTGCTTCGCCGACCGTACCAAGCGGACCGCAACCACGATCACGAACAGCGTCATCAGCGGCGCACCGACCGTCTTGGTGTAGCGGGGCAGGCCGGTGCCGTCGGCCAGCACCAGGAACGCGGCGTACACGGTCACCGCGCTGAACCACCAGGTGCGCCGCGCGGTGGCGGCGAGCAGGGTCAGCGGCCAGAACCAGTACCAGGGGTGGAACAGCGGGGCGAGCGCCACCGTCGCGGTCAACGCCAGCGCGGCGTGCCAGAGCGGTTCCCGGTGCCGGGCCCGGAACCACAGCCACACCAGCAGCGCGGCCAGCACCAGCACCGCGATGCCCCGGGTCACCGGCAGCGCGTCGATGTGCAGGCCGAACGGCAGCACCAGGTAACCGACGGTCTGTCCGACGGCGGTCGGCGGCGAGGTCCAGGCGACCACCTCGTTGCCGTGCGACAGCCCGGTGATCCAACCGAGGTCCAGCCCGGCGGCCAGGGTCACCCCGAACAGCGTGGCCACGGCGCCGCCGACCACCGGCGTACCGTGGCGCAGCAGCGCACGCAGCGAGAAGCCGCCGGTGATCGCGGCGAGCGCCGCGAACGGCACCACCACGAGCGCGGTCACCTTGATGCCGGCGGCCAGGCCGAGCACGACGCCGCCGGCCAGCAGCGGCCAGGGCCGTCCGGGACGACTCACCACCACGGCCAGCCCGGCCACCAGCAGGCCGACCATCAGCGCGTCGTTGTGCACACCGGAGATCAGGTGAACTCCGACCAGTGGGCTGGCCAGGGCGAGCCAGAGGGCCCGGCCGACCGGCACGCCACTGCGGCGGGCCAGCACCGGCAGGCAGGCCGCCGTCAACACCACGCCGGCCACCGCGAGCACCCGGAACAGGGCGATGCTGCCGATCAGGGAACCGGTCGCCGCGACCACCGCGCCGGAGAGCACCACGAACAGCGGCCCGTACGGCGCCGGGGTGTCCCGCCAGATGTACGACATGGTGTCCAGCCACGGGCAGGGCAGCGTGGAGACGCCGTACTCGTACGGGCTGATGCCGCCCGCGTAGCTCGCTCCCTGGCAGGCGTACGCGTAGGCGTCCCGGCTGCCCAGCGGCGGGGTGAGCAGGAACGGCAGCACCCACAGCCCGGCGGTGACCAGGGCCCATCGTGCCGACGGCACCCGGTCCCGCAGCGTCCACCAGGCCACCGCCATGGCCGCGGTGCCGAACAACCACAGCCCGATGATCAGCGGCCCGTTCGGGCCCAACCAGATCTTGACCGGGTTGGGTCGCAGGTCGCCGTCGGGCAGGGCGCCGCCGAGGAACGCCGCCACGGAGAGCATGATCGATCCGGCCAGTCCGGTCCAGCGCACGAGGTGATGGGGCACCTCGCCATGCTGCCAGTACCGCCGAGCGCGGTACGGAGGTGGGCATCGTCCGGCGGTCGGCGGGCCTCAGTCGTGCGGGCAGTGTCCGGACGGTCGCAGACTGCTGGTGACCGCGAAGGTGCCCGCGCTTCGGGCCCGTACCGTGACCCATTCGTCCGGGCCGGCGCGCAGGCACCCGTCCCCCGCGGACAGCGACAGCCAACGGGACCAACGGACCCGGACGAGCACGTCGGCGGGCGCGTCGACGGTGAACCGCACCCCCGCGTCGTCGGAGCTGACCAGTCGGGCCGGACCGGAGACCAGGGGCGCCGGGTCGAGCACCTGGTACAGCCGCCACTGCCCGGGACGACCCACCTCCCGCAGGTACGGCTGGCCGGCGAGGACCAGCGTCGCCTCGTCCCGGCCGTACCGGTCGAGCGCCGCGTCCGGTGCCACGGCGACGTAGCTGACGGCGTTGCGGCGCAGCCACTCGCCGTACCGGCCGGCATCGAGGCCGCCGTCGTAGAAGAGCGGGTTGCGGCCCACGTCGACCTGTCGTTCCCAACCCCGGGCCAACGGTACGGCGGCGGCCACGAAGGCGCTCTCCCAGTGGTCCCGCAGCGGCACCACCTCGATCCGGCCCACCGGTGCCCGCCGCGCCAGGTCGTCCACCAGCGGTTCGTGGAAGGCGGCGTACGCCGGTGCCGAGCCACGCCGGGCGATGTCGTTGGTCATCACCGGGGACTGCCACCAGAACAGCGCGACGAGCAGCGCGGCCAGCCACCGCCGGCCGAACCAGACATAGGCCGCGACGATCGGCAGGGCGAAGAGCATCGGCAGGCGCAGCGCGTTCGAGCCGATCGGGCTGGGCAGGTGGTAGGCCGCGACCAGCAGCAGCGCGGTCAGCGCGGCACCGACCCGCAGCGCCCGGACCGGTACCAGCGCGAGCACCACCACGGCCAGGGCGAGGTTGATCCGCAGTGATTCGGCGCTGAACGGCTGCCAGCCACCGTTGCCGAAGAGCACCGCCATCGGTGCCACCGTCACCAGCGGGGCCAGGCAGAGGACCAGCGCGGCGGCGCCGGGTCGCCGGTGCCGCCAGCTGTCGAGGATCAGCAGGGTGCCGCCGGCCAGGCCGAGGAAGAGGCCGGCCACCGGGCTGGCGGCCGTCGCGAGCACCGCCGCCACACCGGCCGCCGCCAGCCGCCACCAACGCGCCCCCCGGGGCAGCGCCACCAGGCAGAGCGCGAGCAGTCCCCACATCAGGCCGACGGCGAAGGTGATCCGGCCGCTGGCCAGGTTCCCCACCAGGACGACCGCGCCCAGCAGGCCGCCGAGCAGCGGACGGCGGGCACCGGTCAGCACCAGCAGCCAGGCCAGTGCCCCGGCGGAGACGACCGCCGCGACCGCACCGAGCGGACGCACCCCCACCAGCGCGCCGAGCATCTGGGTGTAGAGGCTGTAGCCGAACTGGTTGACCCCGCCGTACCAGGAGAAGTCCAGCGGGACGAGCCCGTTGCGCTCCGCGAAGCCCGCGCGGGCCACCTGCGCGGAGAGGTCGGTTCCCATGGGCGGGGCCAGCAGGAACGCGACGGCCAGCAGCAGCGACAGCACCAGCGCACCGAGGACCGGGTAGCCCGGCCACGGTGCGCCAGCGTCCTCGGCGGCCTTCCCGTCGGGAACGGCAGCGTGGGTCGATGTCGGCACCGAGCAGTCCTACCACGATCAGCGACCGGCGCTGGTGGCGGGTCGCCGGGAAGCCCGCGCTACATCTCCAGGACGCGTTCGGTGGCGGCGCGGGAGCGACGGCCGGTGCGCAGGTACTCGTCGAGGAACTCGCCCGGATCGTCGCGGCCGAGCAGCCGGACCACCCCGGCCAGCTCCACGCCGTGCCGGGGCAGTTGGTCGCCGGCGCGACCCCGGACCAGCATCAGCGCGTTGCGGACCTGCGCGGCGAGCGTCCAGCCGGCCGTCATCGCCTCGGCGTCCGCCGGATCGACCAGGCCCGCGTCCCGGGCGGCACCGAGCGCGTCGAGGGTACGCGTGCCGCGCAGCTGCGGGTACGCGCCGGCGTGCCGCAGCTGGAGCAGCTGCACCGCCCACTCCACGTCGGCCAGGCCGCCCCGGCCCAGCTTGGTGTGGGTGGCCGGGTCCGCGCCCCGGGGCAGTCGTTCGGTCTCCACCCGCACCTTGATCCGGCGGATCTCGATGGCCTGTTCCCGGGTCAGCCCGTCGGCCGGGTACCGGATCGGGTCGACCATCTGCTCGAACCGGGTGCCCAGGTCGGCGTCGCCGCAGACGCAGCGGGCGCGCAGCAGCGCCTGCGCCTCCCACACCCGCGACCAGCGGGCGTAGTACTGCTGGTAGGCGGCGAGGCTGCGGACCAGTGGTCCCTGCCGGCCCTCGGGGCGCAGGTCGGCGTCGACGCCGAGCGGCGGGTCGGGTGCGGGCATGCCGAGCAGCCGCCGCAGTTCCTCGGCGATGGCGTGCGCGGCGGCACTGGCCGCGCTCTCGCTGACCCCCTCCGGCGGGTCGTAGACGAAGAGCACGTCGGCGTCGGAGAGGTAGTTCGACTCGTAACCGCCGAGCCGGCCCATCCCGATCACCGCGAACGTCAGTCCCGGCATGGCCGGCTGGGCGGCCCGGGCGGTCCGTAGCGCGGCGGCGAGGGTCGCGTCGGTGACGTCGGAGAGCGCGGTGCCGACCGCCGTGATGTCGGACAGCGCGGGCGTGCTCCGGCCGCCGTCGGGGCGGGCCGGGGCCAGCGAGCCGGCCCGGCTGAGCACGTCGGCGCAGGCGAGGCGGAGCAGTTCCCGGCGGCGCAGTGCGCGTACCGCCCGGGTCGCCTCGACCGGGTCGGTGTGCCGGGCCGCGGCGGCGGTGAGACCGTCGAAGAGCACCTCGCGTGGGCGGGGGCTCAGCTCGCTCTCCTCGGCCAGCAGGCGCAGCGCCTCCGGCTCTCGGGTCAGCAGGTCCGCGACGTACCGGGAGGCGGAGAGCACCCGGGCCAGCCGGCGGGCCACCGGCCCGGAGTCACGCAGCAGTCGCAGGTACCAGGGGGTGCTGCCGAGGGAGTCGGAGACCTGGCGGTAGTTGAGCAGCCCCCGGTCCGGCTCGGGCGCGTCGGCGAACTCGCTGAGCAGCACCGGCAGCAGGGTGCGTTGGATGGCGGCGGTCCGGCTGACCCCGCCGGTGAGGGCCTGGAGGTGACGCAGCGCCCCGGCCGGGTCGGCGAAGCCGAGGATCTCCAGGCGGTTGCGGGCCGCCTGCGGGGTCAGCCGCAGCCCGTCGGCCGGTACCCGGGCCACCGACTCCAGCAGCGGCCGGTAGAGCAGCTTGGCGTGCAGCCGGCGTACCTCGGTGGCGTGGGTGACCCACTCGGCGCGGAACTCCTCGACGGCGCTGCGGCCGGGTCCGGCGGTGTAGCCGAGCGCGGTGGCGAGCCAGCGCAACGCGCCCGGTTCGGTCGGTACGGTGTGGGTGCGTCGCAGGCCCTGAAGTTGCAGCCGGTGCTCGACGCTGCGCAGGAACCGGTAGCCGCGCAGCAGCGCCTCGCCGTCGGCCCGGCCTACGTAGCCGCCGGTGACCAGCGCCCGCAGGGCGGGGATGGTGCCGGGCGCCCGCAGCGTCTCGTCGCCCCGGCCGTGCACAAGTTGCAGCAACTGCACCGCGAACTCGATGTCGCGCAGCCCGCCGGGGCCGCGTTTGATCTCGCGTTCCAGTTCCTTCGGCGGGATGTGGTCGATGATCTTGCGCCGCATCGCCCGGACGTCCTCGACCGCCTCGGGGCGTTCGGCAGCCTGCCAGAGCAGCGGCGCCAACGCGTCGATCCACTCCTGGCCGAGCGCCAGGTCACCGGCGGCCGGGCGGGCCTTGAGCAGCGCCTGGAACTCCCAGGTCCGCGCCCAGCGCCGGTAGTAGGCCAGGTGGCTCGCCAGCGTCCGCACCAGCGGCCCCCGGTTGCCCTCGGGACGCAGGGCCGCGTCGACCGGCCAGGCGACCAGCCCGCAGATGTGGATCAGCCGGGTGGCCACGGTGGTGGCGGTGGTCAGGTCCTCGTCCTCGGCCGCCACGAAGATCACATCGACGTCGGAGACGTAGTTCAGCTCGCCGCCACCGCACTTGCCCATGGCGACCACGCCCAGGCGCGGCTCCCGGGTGCCCTCGGGCAGCTCCGCCACGGCGATCCGGTACGCGGCCGACAGCGTGGCGTCGGCAAGTGCCGACAGGGCGGCCATCGTCTGTTCCAGGCCGCGCCCGCCGGTCAGGTCGGCCGCCGCGACCCGCAGCAGGGCCAGCCGGTACGCCCGCCGCAGCACCGCGACGGGATTACCGTCGCCGGACAGGTCGAGCCGGCCGTCCGCGGTCGGTGCGAGACCGTCCGGCTCGGTACGCAGTACCGGCCACTGGTCGGGGTTGGCCACCAGATGGTCACCGAGCGCCGAGGAGGCGCCCAGCACGGCGAGCAGCCGGCGACGCAGACCCGGGTCGTCGTGCAGCGCGGCGAGCAGCGCCGAGCCCGCTCCGATGCCGCCGACGGCCGCAGTGGTGCCCTGACTCCCGGCGACACAGTCACGCCCGGCGCTGCCGCCGTTGCCGGTCGCACCCTCGTTCGCGGCACCGGCATCCCCGCTCCCGGTGCCGCCCTGGCCGGCGGCGGTCGCCGTGACGCGTCCGGGCCCCGCACCCCGTTGCCGCAGTGCCGCCCCCGGCCCGGCGCTGCCGTTCGGGCCGGCCATCGTACGGCGCTCCGCCTCCACCAACCGGTGCAGCTGACGCAGCGCCAGATCCGGGTCGGCGGCCCGGGACAGCGCGGTGAGCAGCTCCTGAGCCTGCTCGCCGGTGGGTTCCTGGGTCTGCGGGCGCCACAGGTCGAGCCCGTCCGGCCCGAGCAGGTCGGCGGCGCGAGCACCCGCCTCGTCGTCGGTGACGCCGAAGCCGTAGCGGGCGAGGCGGCCCGTGGCGCTGGTCGGCCGGCCCATCAGTGCCCGAGCAGCGGCAGGCTGCGCCGCGACCCCTCGTCCAGCTCACCGAGGGCGAGTGCGGCGAACCGCACCGCGAACGGCTGCCAGACATCCTCGACGTCGGCCATCACCGCGTCGCAGGCGGAGATCACCAGCTGCGGGTCGTAGCCCAGCTCGGCCAGCAGCACCGAGTCGCTGGCCCACTCGGCGATCATCGCGGTGTCGCACTCGATGTGGAACTGCAACCCCCAGGCCCGGTCGCCGAGGCGGAACGCCTGGTGCGGATAGCGGGTGGAGGCGGCCAGCAGGGTGGCACCGGCGGGCAGCTCGGTGATCTCGTCGGCGTGCCACTGCAACACGTCGGGGATCAGCGGCACGTACCGGAAGAGCGGATCGGACTCGGCCGCGTCCCGCCGGCCGACCACGGCGGGCCCCACCTCCGGCCCGGACGGGCTGCGTACGACCGTGCCGGCGTGGGCGGTGGCGAGCAGCTGCGCACCGAGGCAGACGCCCAGGGTGGGCAGCCGGTGCCGCACCGCCTTGCGGAGCAGCTTCTCCACCGCCGGGAACCAGGGCGCCGCCGGCACCCCGTCGACGAGCGGGTAGGCCTGCTGGTCACCGCCGAGCACCACCAGGGCGGCGTACCCGTCCAGGTCGGTGGGAAGGGTCTCGCCCGCGTGCGGGCGGACCACCGCCAGCTCCAGCCCGGCCTCGGTCAGCCACTCCCCCAGCCGGCGCGGGTCGTCGGTCGGGTCGTTCTCGATCACCAACGCGGTTGCCACATCGTCGAGGCTATCCGGTCCCGCCGATTCGGCCGACCAGCGGGACCGGGAGCGCCGGAACGTGCCTGGCCACCGCAACTAAGCTGCCGCTGTGTCCGACCACCTCGCGCCCGACGACGTCGTACGCCCGCCCGCCCTGCGTCCCGGGGGCACGGTGATGCTGGTGTCGCCGTCCGGACCGACCCGCCCCGAGCGGGTGGCCCGGGGCGTGGAACTGCTCACCGGCTGGGGGCTGCGGCCGGTGCTCGCGCCCAACGCCTACGCCCGGCAGGGCTACCTGGCGGGGACCGACGCGCTGCGGGCGGCCGACCTCAACACCGCGTTCACCGATCCACGGGTGCGCGGGGTGATCTGCACCAGAGGCGGCTACGGCGCGCAGCGGGTGGTGGACGCGATCGACATGGCGGCGGTACGCCGCGACCCGAAGGTGGTGGCCGGGTTCTCCGACATCACCGCGCTGCAACTGGCGCTCTGGCGGGGCGCCCGGTTGGCCGGGGTGCACGGTCCCGGGGCGGCCTGGCGCGATGAGCGGACCCCGCTGTCCTCGGCCGAGTCCCTGCACGCGGCGATGACCAGCACCGAGCCGGTCACCGTACGCGCCGAGGCGGGCGAGGAGACCTTCGGCGTACGCGTCGCGGGGCGGGCCACCGGCCGGCTGCTGGGCGGCAACCTCTGCCTGGTCGTGGCCTCCCTCGGCACCCCGGACATGCCCGACCTGACCGGCGCGGTGCTGTTGCTGGAGGACGTGCAGGAGCCGCCGTACAAGGTCGACCGGATGTTGACCCAGCTCCGCCGGGCCGGCGCGTTGGACGGGCTGGCCGGGGTGGCGGTGGGGCAGTTCACCGACTGCGCCGACGGCTGGGACACCACGGTGGCCGACGTGCTCGGTGAGCGCCTCGGCGATCTGGGCGTACCGGTGCTGGGTGGCCTGCCGATCGGTCACGGCCCCGGTCAGCTCACCGTCCCGGTCGGTACCCGGGCGAGTCTCGACGCCGACGCCGGCACCCTCACCGTGGCCGCCGCCGTCCGCTGAATCCTTGTCGGGATTGTCCGTCTTCAGGATCGGGATTGCCAGCTCGCTGACAGCTTCACCACGGTCCACACCCAGCCCAGCTCGTCACTGTCGGTGACGTCAGCACATCACCAACGAGTTGGAGGAACGATGTCCCGCACGATCTCGAAGAAGCACCTGCTGGCCGGCCTGGCCGCGGCGGGCGTGCTCGGCGTGGGGATCGCCGCTCCCACCGTGGCGCTCGCCGACGACAAGGCCACCCCGAGCGCCAGCGCCAGCAGCGAACCGCAGGGCGACCGGCAGGAGCAGCGGGCCGCGCGGCACGCTCAGTTCGCCGAGGCGCTGGCCGAGGAGTTGGGCGTGCCTACCGAGCAGGTGACCGAGGCGCTGGAGAAGCTCCGCGAGCAGCACCAGCAGGGTCGGACGGACCGCGAGGGCCACCGGGGCTTCCCGGGTCGCGGCGAGGGCCGCATGGGTGGCGCGGATGCCGCCGAGGGCCAGCGCCGGACACCGCCGTCGGCCGAGGAGCGCAAGGAGGCGCTGGCCGAGCGGCTCGCGCAGGCGGTCGAGGACGGCAAGCTCACCCAGGAGCAGGCCGACGCCATCACCGCCGCCGTCGAGGCCGGTGTGTTCGGCGGCTGGGGCGGCCCGGGCGCTCGTGGCGACGCGGGCGAGTCCGCCGGCAAGTGACACCTCGGCTGAACGGCCTGGCCTGATGCGGTCCCGGCTGACGCACGCGAACCAGGTGAAAGGCGGCCCCGCTCCACTCCTGCGGGGCCGCCTACCGGGTGCACCGGCGCGTCCCGACGACGGTCAATTCCGCCCGGCTCGCCGACTCACGACATGCGGCAAGTCGCGGTCTCCGGAGCCCGGGAAGGCCCGACTTGCCGCATCCGGCGACCACTGGCGGCGCGCCGGGCTCGACCGGCGGCACCTGACCGGGGCGGTCAGGCGATGCAGGCACAGACGATCAGCGCGGCGCCGAAGTGGCTGGCGGCGCTGACCCGGGCCACCGGGTGCGGCTCGTCGGCGCAGATGACCTCGCCGAGCTTGCCGGGCGTGATCAGGTCCAGCACGAAGAAGGCCAGCGCCATGATGCCGAGACCGATCAGCCCGAAGATCACCGTCGAGGCCAGCCCCTTGGCGAAGTCGCTGTAGCTGGTCAGGATCGCGGTGAAGACGATGCCGGCGACGCCCAGCTGGTTCGCGGCGAGCAGCAGGCCAGCGTTGGCGTTACGGCGTACCCAGATCAGGTCCCGCAGTTTGCCCGGGGTGAGCAGGTCGACCAGGACGAAGCCGGCGGCCATCAGGCCCACTCCGACGACCCCGAACACCACGCTCTGCCAGGCTCCGCTGAGCAGATCCTCCAGCACCGACTGCCTCCCGACGGTCTCCGACCGGCGGACGCCGGCACGGTGATCGAGACGATAGCGGCACCGGGCAACACCCGGCAGCCCGGCGGCGGGCCGGTTCGCACGGACCCACCACAGCAGCGACAGACAAGCTCGCCCGGAGCGCCGGCTACAGCGACAGCCCAGCCGCAGCAGCGGCCTACAACGACAGGTAGTGCTGGCGCTCGTAGGGAGTGACCTCGCGACGGTACTGCTCCCACTCGGCCCGCTTGTTACGCAGGAAGAAGTCGAAGACATGCTCGCCGAGCACCTCGGCGACCAGTTCCGAACCCGCCATCACGTCGATCGCCTCGGACAGGTTCTCCGGCAGCGGTTCGTACCCCATCGCCCGCCGTTCGGCGCTGGTCAGCGCCCACACGTCGTCCTCGGCGCCCGGCGGCAGCTCGTACCCCTCCTCGATGCCCTTCATGCCGGCGCCGAGCAGCACCGCGAAGGCGAGGTACGGGTTGGCGGCCGAGTCGGGCGAACGGATCTCCACCCGGGCCGAGTTCGGCTTGCCGTACGCCGGGACCCGGACCAGCGCGGAGCGGTTCAGGTGCCCCCAGCAGACGTACGCGGGGCTCTCGGTGACCCGGTCCGGCAGCGCCTGCGGGAACAGCCGCTTGTACGAGTTGACCCACTGGTTGGTGACCGCGGTGTACTCCCGGGCGTGGGCCAGCAGCCCGGCGATGAACGCCCGCGCCACCTTGGACAGCTTCATCGGGTCGCTGGCGTCGTGGAACGCGTTGCGTTCCCCCTCGAACAGCGACAGGTGGGTGTGCATCCCACTGCCCGGCTGGTCGGTGAACGGCTTGGGCATGAAGGTGGCCTGCACGCCGGTGGAGAGCGCCACCTCCTTGACCACGTGCCGGAACGTCATGATGTTGTCGGCGGTGGTGAGCGCGTCGGCGTAGCGCAGGTCGATCTCCTGCTGGCCGGGGGCGACCTCGTGGTGGCTGAACTCCACCGAGATGCCGATCCGCTCCAGCGACAGCACCGCCTGACGGCGGAAGTCCCGCGCCACGGCGTGGGTGGTGTGCTCGAAGTAGCCGCCGGTGTCCACCGGCACCGGCACCGAGCCGTCCATCGGCCCGTTCTCCAGCAGGAAGAACTCGATCTCGGGGTGGGTGTAGAAGGTGAAGCCCTTCTCCGCCGCCCGGGACAGCGCCCGACGCAGCACGTGGCGGGGGTCGGCCCAGGACGGGCCGCCGTCGGGCAGCAGGATGTCGCAGAACATCCGGGCGCTCTCGCCGCTGACCCCACCCTCGAACGGGAAGACCTGGAAGGTGGTCGGATCCGGCATGGCGACCATGTCCGACTCGAAGACCCGGGCGAACCCTTCGATCGCCGAGCCGTCGAAGCCGATGCCCTCCTCGAAGGCGGCCTCCAACTCGGCGGGGGCGACCGACACGCTCTTGAGCGTGCCGAGCACGTCGGTGAACCACAGCCGGACGAAACGGATGTCCCGCTCTTCCAGCGTACGGAGGACGAACTCCTGTTGACGGTCCACTTCCCCAACCTTCCGCGACACGCTATGTCCGCCTTCGGTCGGACTCTGCCCGACCTGACCGACCAGTCTCCACCGACCCGATTACGCAGACGTTAACCGAACCGCGGCCGTTGCGTCCCGTCCCGTCCCGACCGGCGGTCCGGCCCGGTCGTACTGCCCCACGCCGACGTGTCGAGCCCATGGCGCTGGGGCAAGATGAGGACATGCCCACCCTGCGTCTCGCCCTGTGCCAGGTCAACCCCAGTGTCGGTGACCTCACCGGCAACGCCGGTCTCGTGCGCGCCTGGACCCGCCGGGCCGCCGCCTCCGGTGCCCAACTGGTCCTGTTCCCGGAGATGATGCTGACCGGTTACCCGGTGGAGGATCTGGTCTTCCGGCGGTCCTTCGTGGCCGCCTCCCAGGCGGCACTCACCCGGCTCGCCGCCGATCTGGCCGCCGACGGCCTCGGTGACCTGCCGGTCGTGGTGGGCTACCTGGACGCTGACGGGCCGCCGCAGGTCAGCGCGGAAGCCGAGCCGGGCCGGGGAGCGCGCAACGCCGCCGCGCTGCTGCATCGCGGCGAGGTGGTCGCCACCTACTTCAAGCACCATCTGCCCAACTACGGCGTCTTCGACGAGGACCGCTACTTCGTGCCCGGCGACATGCTCACCGTGGTCCGGCTGGGTGGGGTGGACGTGGCACTGACCATCTGCGAGGACCTGTGGCAGGCCGGGGGGCCGTTCGCCGCCGCCCGGCGGGCCGGGGTCGGGCTGGTGGTCAACATCAACGGCTCGCCGTACGAGCTGAACAAGGACGACCTGCGGCTTCCGGTGGTGCGCCGGCGGGCCGCCGAGGCCGGCGCCACCATCGCGTACGTCAACATGATCGGTGGTCAGGACGAGCTGGTCTTCGAGGGCGACTCGATGATCGTCGCGCCGGACGGGACGGTGCTGACCCGGGCGCCGCAGTTCGTCACCCACCTGCTCGTGCACGACGTCGACCTGCCCGCCGCCACCGACGGCACCGATGCCGCTGACGACGGCGACCGGTTGGCCGACGGGCTGCGGGTGGTGCGGCGTACGGTCGAGGGGATTCCGCCCTCGCCGACGGGCCCGGCGGCGACCGGCGGCCTCATCGAGCCGGTGGCCGACGAGGCCGAGGTGTGGCAGGCACTGGTGCTCGGCCTGCGGGACTACGTCGAGAAGAACCGCTTCCCCTCGGTGGTGCTCGGCCTCTCCGGCGGCATCGACTCGGCGGTGGTGGCGGCCATCGCGGTGGACGCCCTCGGCGGCGACCGGGTGGTCGGGGTCTCCATGCCCAGCCAGCACTCCTCGGAGCACAGCCGCTCCGACGCGGCCGACCTGGCCAAGCGGACCGGCCTGGACTACCGGGTGGAACCGATCCAGCCGATGGTGGACACCTTCCTGGCGAACATGTCGCTGTCCGGGGTCGCGGTGGAGAACCTCCAGGCCCGGGTACGCGGCGTCATCCTGATGGCGTTGTCGAACCAGGAGGGCCACCTGGTGCTGACCACCGGCAACAAGAGCGAGCTGGCGGTGGGCTACTCGACGCTGTACGGCGACTCGGTCGGCGGCTTCAACCCGGTCAAGGACGTGTGGAAGACCCTGGTGTGGCGGCTGGCCAAGTGGCGCAACACCGAGGCGACCCGACTGGGCCTGACGCCGCCGATCCCGGAGAACTCGATCGGCAAGCCACCGAGCGCCGAGCTGAGCCCGGGCCAGCTCGACAGCGACTCGCTGCCCGACTACGACGTGCTCGACCCGATCCTGATCGGCTACATCGACGGTGACCTGGGCCGGGAAGGTCTGATCGCCGACGGTCACGACCCGGCCGTGGTGGACAAGGTGCTGCGGTTGGTGGATACCGCCGAGTACAAGCGCCGCCAGTCCGCGCCGGGTACGAAGATCTCCATGAAGGCGTTCGGACGGGACCGGCGGCTACCCATCACCAACCGGTGGCGCGAGAACGGCTGACCGGCTCAGCCGGAGTGACATCCTCCACTGCGCCCTGCCGCCGACCGCCCGCACGGTGGGACGATCGCGGCAGAACCCGGGGACCGCGCACGCGGCCTCGAGGAAGGAGAACATCGTGGAATCCACTCCGGCCGAGGTGACCGCCCTCTACGGCGGCCCGGCCACCCGTCGGGTGCGCACCCGTGACCTGCTCGCCGCCAAGGAGCGCGGCGAGAAATGGTCGATGCTCACCTCGTACGACCAGTACACGGCCTCGATCTTCGACGCCGCCGGGATCCCGGTGCTGCTGGTGGGCGACTCGGCGGCGAACAACGTGTTCGGCTACGAGACGACCCTGCCGGTGACCGCCGAGGAGCTGCTGCCGCTGGTACGCGCGGTCGTCCGGGCCACCCGGCAGACCCTGGTCGTCGGTGACCTGCCCTTCGGCTCGTACGAGGAGGGGCCGACCCAGGCGCTGCGTACCGCCGTCCGGTTCATGAAGGAGGGCGGCTGTCACGCGGTGAAGCTGGAGGGCGGCCGGCGCTGCGCGGCGCAGATCGAGGCGATCGTCGGTGCCGGCATCCCGGTGATGGCGCACATCGGCTTCACCCCGCAGCGGGAGCACACCATCGGCGGATACCGGGTGCAGGGCCGGGGCGAGACCGCCGACGAGGTACTGGCCGACGCGCGGGCGGTCGCCGCGGCGGGCGCCTTCGCGGTGGTGCTCGAAATGGTGCCCGGCGATGTCGCCAAGCGGGTGACCGCCGAACTGCCGATCCCCACGGTGGGCATCGGCGCCGGCCCGGACACCGACGCCCAGGTACTGGTCTGGCAGGACATGGCGGGCCTGCGCGCCGGCAAGGCGCCACGCTTCGTGAAGCGCTACGCCGCCCTGGCCGACACGCTCGACGAGGCCACCCGCCGCTTCGCCGACGAGGTCCGCTCCGGCCAGTTCCCCGCCGCCGAACACACCTTCTGACCGTCCACGGGTCTGTGGCGGGACCCGGCCCCGACCATCAACTCGCCCGGGCGACCGTCAGGGTCGCCCGGGTGACGATGGGTGGCCAGCCAGGGGCGACGATCGGGGCAGCTCTGGCCACCACCTGTCGGTAGCGGCCGGGGCTGCCATCGCCGTGCCACGCCCGTCCCCACCGCTGCCGACGGGATCACTGCGACTGCACGACGTTCACCATCCACGGAACACCGAACCTGTCGACACACATGCCGTACAGATCCCCCCACATCTGCTTCTCGAACGGCACCCTGACGGTGCCGCCGTCGGACAACCTCTCCCACGCCTCTGCGAGGCCCTCCTCCGGGTCGCCACTGAGACTGCACGTCATGGTGCTGCCGGGCTGGTACGGCATGCCGGGTGCGGTGTCGGCCGCCATCAAGGTGTAGCCCCGGTCGGTGTTGAGCAACGCGTGCATCACCTTGTCGGCGACCGCCGGGTCGGACGTGCCGAATTCGCCAAAAGTGCTGATCCGCAGCTGCCCGCCGAACACCGACTGGTAGAACTCCATGGCTTGGCGGGCATCGCCGTCGAAGGTGAGGTAAGGGTTGAGTCGAGTGGTCATGGCAGGACTCTCCTTGGCGCGGTGACCTGTTCACCGTCGGACGCTAGCCTCGGCCACCGCCACGGCGGCAGCTTTCCACCGACCCGCACCCCATCGGTGCTCCAGGATCGTCCGTCGGCTGCCGGTCATCGACAAGCGTCGCAGCCTCGAACCGTGGCCGCGACATCGGCGATGACCCGGACCTGCTCCAGATCGACCCGGCCTGCGGCGAGTGCGGCGGTCACCTCGTCGGGCTCGCGGTCGAGCGCCTCAGCGAGGTCGACCAACCGGCGGGCCGCCGGCACGCCGAGCCGGAGCCGGTCGCGGAGCCAGACGGCGGTGGACGACGCGCCCTGCGCCACCGCCACGCCACGGCCGTCCAGCTCACGCACCAGCGTCAGCTTCATCGCGGCGAGCCGCTGCTCCAGCCGGTGTGCAGCTTCGAGAGCATCGATCAGCTCGCTCTCCGGCATGGCCCAGACAGCGGTGTGGACACAGGAACGCGTCGCCACCTCTGCCCGCGCCAACTCCTCCAACACGCCACCGACGATAGAACGTACGTACGACAGTTCCGGCCGATCTCCACGGTGGTCATCGGTAGCGACTGGACGCGCGCTGCGACGATGCGATCATGATCGATGACGTCCCGGCCGATCGGCGCCGGCACTGGTGGACGGTGTTGCGGCTCGGCGTCGTCGCCTTGTGGCTGGTCGCGGCCGGAACGGCGTGGTGGACGGCGCCTCGGCAGCAGAGCTACGACCAGGCGGAAGCGGACCTGGCTGCCGGCCGGGTGGTGGCCCACCAGTGGGGCGACCGGTGGGACGCCGACCGGCGAACCCCGTGGTTCGGCACCGCCGATCTGGAGTCCTCCGGCCGTCTCGGTCCCCTGTTTGCCTGGCGTACGCCCGACGGTCGGGTCTGGTGGACCGACACGACCTACTTCGATCAGGTCACGATCATCGGCACCGTGCACGAGATGTCCTACGACGGGCCGGGCGCGGTTGCCTTCGCAGAGCAGTTGCAGGCCGCGGGGCTGGCGGCGGGTCGCAGCGGCGTTCTCCAGCCGATCGGGCAGGTCGTCGCTGGCACGGGCTTCGCCGCCGCCGTGGTCGTCATCGGTGTCCTGCTGGCCGGTCCCGCGCCGGTGCTGGGTACGCGATGGTTCTGGTTCTGGCTGATCTGCCTCGTACCGTTCGGGCTCGGGATCCTGTGGTGGTTGGCCCGGGAGCGCCCCTGGGCGCACGCGGACTCTCCGCCCACCGGCCCACGCCAGCACCGCCACGGTGCCCTCGGTTTCGCCATCGGCCTCCTCGCCGCGCTCCTGAACAGCATGCTCCTGCTGGCGCTCGGCCAGCTTCTCGGCGACTGGTGGGTGCCGCGCCTGGACGCCGGATAGGGCGAGCGAGTTTTCCCGAAAGCCGCTACGGTTCTCGCCCGTGAATAGGATTCGTGCTTCTTTCTCTGTCCTGGCCTGCGCCTCGCTGCTGGCGTTGGCCGCCTGCGGTGGCGACGACGCTGCCCCGACGGCCGGAACTTCGCCGTCGGCCACCGTGCCGTCGGCCACCGCCACCACCACCTCGCCCACCCCGGCACCGCCCACCGCCGACGCGGCGGACGTGGTGAGCGACAAGCAGCTCTGCGAGTCGGCGAAGCAGGCCAGCGACAAGATGCGGGAGGATCTCGTCGCCGCCGTCAGCTCCGGTAGCGAGCCGTCGCCGGCACTGTTCCAGAAGATCCTGTCCGGGTTGCAGAACGAGGTGACCCGGGTGGCCGCCACCGGCGCCAGCGACAGCAAGGTGGTTGCCGCGTTGGAGGAGTTCGGCGCGGAGGCCGGCAAGGCCGCCAACGCCACGGACCCGGCGACGGCCGCGGACAACCCGGCCTTCGAGAAGGCTGGCGCTTCCCTCAGCAAGGCCTGCAAGTCGGCCGGCGTCACCGTCACCTTCTGACCGCCGGACGCCTGACCTGAGAATCCGGATCCGTGGCAGCTGCGGTAGCGGACACGCCGACCGGCTGACGCTTTCCCTGCCACGGATCCGGCTGCTCCTGGGACGAACCGCCAAGCGGCGTTGCGTCGGCGGCGACGAGCGGGGATCAGAGGTCGGTGACGCGGACGCCCGCGTGCGCCTTGTAGCGCTTGTTGATGGCGATCAGGTTGGCGGTGAACGCCTCGATCTGGTGCGCGTTGCGTAGCCGCCCGGCGTAGATGCCACGCATGCCGGGGATGTGGGCGGCGAGCGCGCCGACGATGCCGACCAGTTCCCGCTCCTCGGTGCAGATCAGCACGTCCAGCTCGATCCGGTCGATCTCGGGATCGGCCAGCAGCGGGGCGCTGACGTGGTTGAAGGCGGCGCAGACCCGGGAGTCGGGCAGCAGCGCGGCGGCCTGCTGAACGGCGCTGCCCTCGGGCACCGGCAGCGCGTACGGGCCCTGCTTGTCGAAGCCGAGCGGGTTGACGCAGTCCACGACGATCTTGCCAGCGAGCGGTTCGGCCAGCGCGCCGATGGTGGCGGCGTGCCCGTCCCAGGGCACCGCGATGATCACCACGTCACTGCGCCGGGCCACCTCGTCGTTGTCGGCACCGGTGACACCGCCGCCGGCCGGCACGCCGGGCAGCGCGGCGATCTCGGCGGCCGACTCGGCCGCCCGCTGCGCGGAACGGGAACCGATCAGCACCGTCAGGCCCGCCCGGGCGAACCGGTAGGCGAGCCCACGGCCCTGGTCGCCGGTGCCACCGATGATGCCGATGGTGAGCCCGGAAACGTCGGGCAGGGTGCTCGGGTCGTATGCCATGGTCGTCATCCTCGCAAATCAGCCCGGGCAGCAGCAGCGAGCGGGGCTGTGAGAATGCCCGCTGCGTCGGTCGTCATCCATCGCACCGGCAGCGAGAAACGGGACGCCGGACCGGCAGCGAGGTCGGGCGAGGCCGGGCCGGTCAGGCGAGTTCGAAGGCGACCGAGCGGGTGGCCGGATCGGCGGCGACCAGCCGGACCCGGACCCGGGTGCCCAGTGGCAGCTCACCGAGGCAGCGGGCGCGTACCGGCGGGTCGTCCAGGGCTACCGTGCCGCCGGGCGGACGACTGCGGGCCTTGCCGTTCGACGGCGCGTCGACATCGACCACGGCGGCGTCGAAGGTCTCGCCGACCCGGTGGGCCAGCAGCACCGCCTCGGCCAGGTCGATCGCGCCCCGGCTCGCCGCGGACGCGGCGCGGTCCGTGGCCGCCATCACCGCCGGCAGCCGGGGCAGCGCCGCGCGGGCCCAGTCGGGCACCGCACGGCCGTCGTGCAACGCCAGGCAGACCTCCGTGGCGTACCGGTCGGCGAGTCGTCGCAGCGGCGCCGTGACATGGGCGTACGCGGCCGCGACCCCGCCGTGCGCCGGTTGCTCCGGCGGCTCGCCGTCGAACGAGGTGTACGCGGCCGACCGCATCAACTCCGCCGCCTGGTCGATGAACGCGGCGGCCCGAGGCTGGCCCGGATCCAACCGGAGCAGCAGTTCACCCACGCCCACGTCGTCCGGCCAGTGCACGCCCAGCGGGGCGGCGGCCGCCCGCAGTCGCTGCACCGCCTCCGGCTTCGGCGCGGGCATCGTCCGCAGCAGGCCGATCCCACCGGCCAGCATCAGGTCGGCGGCGACCATCCCGGTGAGCAGGGAAATCTGCGCGTTGTGCTCCTCCATCGGCACCGGTGCCCGCAGGACCAGCCGCCAACCGTCGCCGTCGGCCTCCACGTCCTGTTCGGGTATCGGCAGGTTGACCGCGCCCCGACGCAACCCTCGGGCGGTGAGCAGCGCACCGATCTCGGGCAGCAGGGCGATCGGCTCGGGCAGCCGGCCCGCTTCGGCGTCGGCCTGCACCTGCGGGTAGGCCAGTTGGGCCCGGCTGCGGACCAGGGCACGCTGCACCACCACCGCGCTGGTGCCACCGTCGGCGTCCAGGTCGATGGTCCACAGCACGGCCGCCCGGTCGACGTCCGGCAGCAGGCTCGCCGCGCCTTCGCCGAGGGAGCGCGGGTGCAGCGGCACGTTGCCGTCCGGCAGGTAGACCGTCTGCCCTCGGCGCCAGGTCTCGTCCTCCAGCGCACCGCCCGGGCGTACGTGGGCGGCGACGTCGGCTATCGCGTACCGCACCCGGTAGCCGCCGGCGCGACGGCTGAGGTGCATCGCCTGGTCCAGGTCCCGCGAGCCGGGCGGGTCGACCGTGACCAGCGGGATGTCCGTGTGGTCGACGGCCGGCGCGGGCGGTGCCGCGGCTGCCTCGTCGGCCTCCCGCTGCGCCACCTCCGGGTAGGTCTCGGGCAGACCCAGTTCTCGGCGCAGCGCCCCGAAGTCGATGCGTGGTGCCAGCACACGTCGGATGACCATGCGCCCATCCTGACAGCGCCGGGCGCGCCGCGCCCTCCGCCGTGCGACGGGTCGTCGGCGTACGCCGGGTCAGCCGGCCGTCCTGCGCCCGGTGCCGGACATCGCGCCCGGCGTTGCGGGCGGCGACGTTGACGCGGGCGCTCTCCGCGCCGCAGGGGCCTACTTCGCCGCAGCAGCCTTCTTCGCGGGAGCTCTGTTCGCCGTCGTCTTCGCTGCGGGGGCCCGCTTCGCGGACGCCTTCTTCGCGGGGGCCCGCTTCGCCGCCGTCTTCGACGCGGGAGCCTTCTTCGCGGACGCTTTCTTCGCAGGGGCCTTCTTGGCCGTCGTCTTCGACGCGGGAGCCTTCTTCGCGGCCGTCTTCTTCGCGGGAGCCCGCGACGCGGCCGTCTTCTTCGCCGCCGTCGCCCGGGTCGCCACCGTCGTACTCTTTCGGGCGGGCGCCTTCTTGGCCGCCACCGTCTTCGCGGGGGCCTTCCTCGCCGGGGCTTTCTTCGCCGCCGCCTTCCGCGCCGCGGTCGACGTACCCGTGCGCGCCGCCGCCTTCTTCACCGCCGACGTCGCGGTCTTCGCGGGTGCCTTCCGCGCGGCCGACGTGCTCCGGGTACCCGTCGTCTTCTTCGCGGGTGCGGTCTTGCGGGCCGGGGCCGCCTTTCTCGCGGATGCCGCCTTCTTCGCGGGCGCCTTCGCCGCCGTGCCCCGCGCGGACGCCGCCCTCTTCGCGGGCGCCGTCTTGCGGGCCGGGGCCGCCTTCTTCGCGGGCGCCTTCGCCGCCGTGCCCCGCGCGGACGCCGCCTTCTTCGCGGTGGCCCGCTGTGCCGTGGTCGTGGTCTTGCGTGGACCGGTCCGGGTCGACGCCGAGGTGGTCCGCGCGGCGGGCGCCTTCGTCGGCGCGGTCTTGGCCGACACCGTCTTCTTCGCGGGTGCCGTCTTCCTGGCCGTGGCGGTCTTCCGCGCCAAGGTGGCCGCCCTGGTCTCGGGGGTCGCGCTCTTCGCCGCCGACCCGGCGCCGCCGGTCGCCTTACGAGCAGCCGGCGCGGTCCCGAACGCGCGGCGGGTCGACGGGGTACGGGCGACGCCGGCGGTGCGTTCCGTCGCGGCGGTCTTCCTCGCGGGCGTACGCTTCGCGGCCGGGCGGGTGGCCTGTTGCGCTTCGGCCATCTCGGTTCCCTTCATGGGGACGTGCTGCCGCCCTCGCGACGCACGCAGTGCCTCGGCGCGGGAGGCATCCCGCGCCGTCTACCTGTCCTCCCCGGTCCAGCGAGCGTCCTCGGCCTCCCACGCCTCGTTGCGATCCCGCACCTGTTGCAGGGCGTTCTCCGCGTCGGCGGCCGAGTCGTACGGGCCGAGAACGTGCCGCGCCGGGCACACGTCGGCACCGGACTCGACCCGGTGGTGTCGCGTACACCAGTAGTAACGTCCACGTCCGCTGTCACTCATGGCATCACTGTGCACCGGGAAACGACCGGCCGCCACCGGAACACGGCAAGTCACCAGGCCCTTCCACAGTAGACGTGGTCCCTGGCCTGCGGGCCTGAACTGCGAAAATCGACGTCGCCGGCCCGGGTGCGGGCCCGGATCAGCGGGTTGGCTAAGGTCACCGGATGGGCGTACCGGACTACATCCTGCGGATGCGCAAACACGTCGGCCACGACCTACTCTGGCTACCCAGCGTAAGCGCGATCGTCCGCAACGACGCGGGTGAGCTACTGCTCGCCCAACGGGCCGACGACGGTCGCTGGTCGGTGGTCAGCGGCTTCGTCGAGCCGGGTGAACAGCCGGCCACCGCCGTCGTGCGTGAGGTGCTTGAGGAAACCGGCCTGGCGGTGGAACCGCTGCGGCTCAGCAGCGCCGTGTCGCACCCGCACACCTACCCGAACGGCGACCGCTGCGAGTACCTCAACCTCGGTTTCCACTGCCGGCTGCTGGGTGGCGAGGCACGGGTCAACGACGACGAGTCGTTGGACGTCCGGTGGTTCCCGCCGGGACGGCTGCCGGACCTCGACGAGCACGCCCGGCTGGTCATCCGCCACGCCCTCGGCGGGGAGACCTCGGCGTTCTTCCTGCCCGCCGGCACCCAGTGGGGCGAGCCCGGTGAGCTGGAGTACGCCTGAACCGCTACGGCGGTACCTGAGCGACCTGGTCGCGGTCGCCGACGAGGTGCTCGGCACCGAGCTGTGCGGTGCGTACGCGGCGGGCTCGGTGGGGCTGGCCGCGTACCAACCTGGACGCAGCGACGTGGACGTGGCGCTGGTCTGCGCCGGTCCGCTGGACCACGGTGTCGCCGAGGAGTTGGTGCCCCGGCTGCGGCACGAGGCCCTGCCCTGTCCGGCGCGCGGCCTGGAGCTGGTCGTGTACCGACAGGCGGTGGCCCGGTCCGGCAGCCCCGAGCCGGGTTTCGAGGTCGAGCTGAACACCGGCGCCCGGATGGACTTCCGGGTGTCCTACGGCCCGGCGCAGCGCCCGAGCGCGGACGGTCTGTTCTGGTACGGCCTGGACCGCAGCATCCTGCACCAGAGCGGACGGGTCCTGCTCGGTCCGCCCGCCGCCGACGCCTTCGCCGACCTGGCCCCCGACGACCTGCGCCGACTGGTCCTGGACGCGCTGCGCTGGTGGTTGGCGCGACCGGTGCCCGCGGGAGAGGTGCCGGCACCCGGAGCGGAGGACGCCGTGCTCGGCGCCTGCCGTTCCTGGGTACGCCTGCGCACCGGGGTGTGGCTGCCCAAGGTGGCCGCCGGCCGGCGGCTGTTGGACGAGGCCGGACCGCTCGTCGACGCCGACACCGCCGACCTGGTCCAGCGGTCGGTGGCCGCCCGCGACGGCGGTGTGCCACCGACCGGGGCGGCCGCCCGCGCCTTCCAGCGACGCGTGCTCGCCGACCTTGCCGCCGCACCGGCCTGATCTCGTCGAGCGTGCCGCCCGGTTCGACCGGACGGCGTCGACGACGCACGCAGCCAAATAGCAGAAGGGTTCGGTGACCCGGCATCAGCCGCTGCGGCGGTTGTGGGCCGCCCCGGTGGTCACCCACCGTGGTCCGCTCAGCCTGTTCGCGCTGTACAAGATGCGAATAGGAGGTCGCGTGTGCGAGTCTCATCCGAGTTTTCTTCACCCGGCACGATCCGGTACCGGGGCGCAGTTGCCCAGCAGAACCTGGAGAGGCACGTGGCAAACCTCGACACCGCCCTTAAGGACGCCATGACGATCGACGGCGCCATCGGCGCCGCGCTCGTCGACTACACGAGCGGGATGACCCTCGGCGTCGCCGGTGGCACCCCGGAGATCGACCTGACCGTCGCCGCCGCCGGCAACACCGACGTGGTACGCGCCAAGATGCGCACCATCGAGATGCTCAAGCTGAACGACGACATCGAGGACATGCTCATCACCCTCGGCAGCCAGTACCACATCATCCGGCCGCTCGCCGGTCCCAACGGCAAAGGGCTGTTCCTCTACCTGATGCTCAGCAAGACCCGGTCCAACCTGGCGCTCGCCCGGCACCAACTGCGCACCATCGAGGAGCAGCTGGAACTGTGAGCACCGGCGACACCTTCCTCCCCCGCCGAACCGCGCAGCAGCCGAAGCTCCCACCGCCGGTCAAGCTCCCCCCGTCGCTGGCCGGTGACCCGTCGCTGCCGTACCCGTCGATCGGTACCGAGCTGCACGAACTGCGCCTTCAGATCCCCGGGGTGCAGGGCAGTGTCCTCGGCGGGGTCGACGGCCTGCTCATCACCCACGACGTGCCCGACACCCTGGACCCGGACGACCTGGCCGCGATGGCGGCGGCGACCTTCGGCCTCGGCCGCCAGGTCAGCCTCCGCCTCGGTCAGGGCGAATTCCGCCAGTCCACCGTCCGCAACGAGGCCGGCTACTTCTCCGTGTACGCCGTCGGCCCGCACGCGCTGCTGTCGGTGGTCGGCGCCGACGCGATAAACGTCGCTCGACTGCACCTGCACGCCCCACCGGTCGCCGAGCGCCTCGCGAAACTGCTCACCCCCGCCTGATCCGCCGGTCGGGGGCGCACCACGGTCAGATGGCGCCGGTCGAGCCGTCGGTCAGCTCACGGAGAATGTCGGCATGGCCGACGTGCCGGGCCGTCTCCTCGATCAGGTGCACCAGGATCCAGCGCACCGAAACCTCCCCGAGTTGCGGGTGGGGCACCACGTGGTCGAGGTCGAACCGGGCCGCCACCTCCCGCGACCGGGCGCACTCCGCCTCGTACGCCGCCGACAACCACTCGACGGTGTCGTCCTCGGCCAACGTGAAGCTGGCCGTCGCGTCCTCCTCCGAGGTGAGATAGACGTCCCCCGGGCCGGGCGCGAGCAGGCACTGGAACCAGTTCCGCTCCACCACGGTCAGGTGCTTGACCAGGCCGGCGAGGGTGGTCGCCGACGGCACCAGCCGGCGGGCAGCCTCGACGTCGGAGATCCCCCGCAGCTTGCGCAGCAACATGGCGCGATGAAAGTCGAGAAACGAGTCGAGCACGGCGCGTTCGTCTGCCGTGGTCGACATCATCGCTACGGCCACGGGGTCGGGGCGGCTCTCCACCATCCTCGGACACTATCGGCGATCGACCCACCCCGATGCCCCGCGAACCGTCGCCAGCGCCCGGGCGGAAATCCCGCCCCAGCTAGCCGCCACGCTCCGCCGTCTCACGGAACTGCGCGCACGGCTGCTCGGTCCGCACCTGCCAGACGCTTCCCACCAGGGCGACCGGGTAGTCGATCTCTCTGACCTGGCGGTCGCTGGTCTCGACCGAGAACCGCATCGGCAACATCTCGCTCTCGAACGCGGTCGCACAGTCGAGGCGCAGCCTGACGTCGAGCAGACCGGTATGGCCGGGACTCAGCGAGCGGAAGGCGCCAACGTCCTGGACCACGGCACCCGGTGCCTGCCCAATCGCCGCACGAACCGTGACCGACGCCTGGCCAGCGTTCGTCACTGCCAGTTGCCCGTCCAGCTGGAGAACGCCCGGAACGTCCGAACCTCCGCCGGCAATGGACACGGGGACGGCCACGAGTGCGACCGAAGCGTTGCGCTCCCGCTCCTCCCGCGAATCCCGCAGCTCGTTCACGCCAAGGCCGCCAAGCACCCCGCCGACGACGAACGCGGCGACGAGCCGGACAGTCGTCTTCCGGCTGGCCAGGAGGCGGTCGGGGACCGGGGCGCCGGCCGGTCGGTCATGCTCATCCAGGTCGATCACTTCACGCCGCGTCGACATGCTGCCAGCCTAGGGCGTACCCCGACAGCGAGGTGCCGTGCGTGCCGCGCGCGGCCGTGGGTACTGACCGGCTATGGCACGCGATCACAGGTCGGTAGACGACGAGCACTCCCGCCCAGAGAGGGTCGACGACACCACCGTCGAAGCGCTCGGCGAGCTGAGCAAGGCCCTGGAAACCATCCATCGCGTACGGGGGCACCTCTACTCAGCCCATCAGTTGGTGGGTGGTGCGGACCTGACGCTTGATCGGGTGATCGAACTGCTGCGGCAGGCGGGACACGACGAGGTGGCCAACCGCGTCGAGCGGGAGTTGCTGGGCCGCAACGTCCTACCGGGCCGCTGGACGTTCCAGATCATGGAGGAGTTCGACGATGGGTACTACGCCACGTTCCAGGAGGTCGAGCGGTACGCGCGGGAGACCTTGGCCGATGGTCGGCGGCACCTCTACGAGGCGGAGATGAAGCAACGTCGGCGTACCCCTGGGATGCCGGGGCATGAGGCTACGCCGCAGGAGTGACCGACAGCTCGTAGGCACCGGTGGCGACGGACGAGTCGACCTGTACGCCGGATTATGAAGTTGATTCGCGCCCTGATCAGGCGTTTCGCTTGCCTGCGACCCGTTCAGGGCGTCGCCAGGGCGTCCGGGCTGCGCGGCCCAGGTCTGGCCACCTTGGCTGTCAGTCGTCGAACTCGAAGCCGCTCGCCTCGGCGTCCGTGATCAGCCGCCGCATGCGTTCGCCATCGGTGGCAACTGCGTTCATCCGCGCCTTCAGCTCTTCCAGCGCCCCTCGATCGGTGCCGTGGGCGCAGAACGTGCCGCCCTCGCAGGCATAGACGAATCGACCTTCGAGCGACTGAGCCTCGGTACTGACGAGAACCTGCGCCGCTCCCTCCCAGAAGTACCCGTTGGGCTCGTGACCGAGTTCTTCGATGAGGTCGTCGACCGGCGTGGTCCCCGCATTCAGTAGCAGCGCATACTCACCGGGGGTTGCCTCGATGATGAACAGCAAGGTCATCGGGGAAGCCTGGCAGCCGTCAGGAGCCGGCGACAAGATCCCGGCGGTCGCTCTCACGATGGCGATCCCGTATCTCTGGACCCAGGCTCGAACAGGCGGTCGATGGCCTGCCGGGTGCGTTCCTCACTGGCCGGCATCAGGTGGGTGTAGACGCGGAGGGTGAAGCCGGGGTCGGCGTGGCCGAGGTAGGAGGCGAGGGCCTTGATGCTCTCCCCCGCGTCGAGCAGCGACGAGGCGTAGAAGTGGCGTAGGGCGTGCATCCCGGTGGCGCGGGTCGGCGTGATGCCGGCCGCCACGACAGCGGGCCGCCAGCTCTTGTTGTCGAAGGTGCGCCGGTTGATCGCACCGCGTCGGGTGGTGGTGAACAGCAGCGGGACCGTGACCCGCTCGTCGGTGGTCGGGTCTTCCCACGGCAGGGTGAGCGGCACCGGGGCGAAGTCGTCGACGTGCTGCTTCAGCACCTGGGCGACGGAGTCGGGCAACGGTATCCGGCGGTCCCGGTCGTTCTTAGGCAGGCCGAAGACGAGCCGGGACCGGACGAGCTTGACCTGACGGCAGACGTGCACCCAGCCCGCGTCAAGGTCGATGTCGTCGACCCCGAGGCCGAGGATCTCCCCCTGCCGCAGACCGCAGCCGGCGCCCAGGTCGACCATGGGGCGGTACCGCTGGGCGAGGCCACTGCGGATTGCCGAAACCTGTTCGTACCGCCACGGCACCACCCGCCGCTGCACCGGTCGCGGAGGCTTGACCGACTTTGCCGAACACGGATTCTTGGCGATCCGCTCGTCATCGACGGCCGCGCCGAGGATGGTCCGCAGGTGGGCGAAGACCACGGCCCGAGTCGCCGGGGCCAGCTTGCCGACCATGTCCGCGTCCCATGCCCGGATGTGGCCCGGCTTGATCTCGGCCAGCTTCTTGGAACCGAAGAACGGCAGCAGATGCCTGCGTACCCGGAATTCCGTGCTCTCCCGGGTCGACTCATCGAACGAGCGCGTGCGTAGCCAGGTTTCCGCGTACTCCGCGAAGGTCATCCGACCGGCGACCGGGTCGACGTACCAGCCGCGCAGCTTGTCCGACTCGGTCGAGACGAGGAACGCCTCAGCCTCACGCTTGGCCCGGTCTGGGAACGACTTTTTGCGTTCCTTGCCGTCCGGGCCGATGTAGCGCACCCGGTAGCGCAGGCCCCTGCCGAACAGCTCCGTCTTGACCCGCTCCCGTTGCCCGCCGGGGTGACGCAGCGTCTTGTACCAACGATCCTCTACGTGTCCCATCAGGCCGCCGCCTGCTCACGTACCCAGGACCGGACCGCTTCCGGCTCGTACCGCAGGTGTCGGCCGACCCGAGCCGCAGGCGGACCGTACTTGACCTTCCGCCAGCGATACAGCGTCTCGGTCGGCACCCGCAGGTACGCCGCCACGTCCCGGATCGTCCAGAGCCCATCGTTCGCCGCCATTACTGCCCCTCCCCCGTCGTGCCATCCGTTCCCGTCGTCGATGCGGTGGCGGGGAGCTGCGCGGCGCGGTCCTTGGCAGCGAGGAGTTCGGAGCGCCAGCGGGCACGTTCGCCGATAGCCCGCAGTAGCCGGTGTGCCACCGGGCCGACGTCGGGATCGTCGGGACGGGCGAGTTCCCAGGCGTACCGGACCGGTTCGACGGTGGCGCCCTGGTCGTCGACGCCCTCCAGGCCGACACTGACGCCGAGCAGCGCCCGCACCCAGGCCCGGACATCGTGCTTGTGGTCGCTCAGGGTCTTGCCGGACCAGTCGCGAGAAATGAGGATGCGCCGGCCGCCGATACCGAGGGTGTCCCGCTGGTGGACCTTGCCCTTGCAGCGGCCCGGCTTGAGCTTCGCGTGCGCCCGCTTCGGTTGGATGCCGTAGAGCAGCCAGTTCGCGCAGCGATCCGTGCACGGAGTGATCTGGAGTTCCTGCCAAAGCCGGTCGAGGTGCTTACGCTGCCGGCCAGTCGTCGCCTTGTGGACGTCGCTGGTGTGCTTGGTGATGTACTTCGTGACGTAGCGGATGGTCCGTTCCGCGTCCTCGGTGCCGGGCATGACGCCGCGTGCGTCGACCTGGGAGCCGAAGCGCACGACGTGCACCGGTTCGGCGTCGGGGTCGTCGTCGATAGCGTCGAGGGCTTCCGTCCAGGTGGTCAGCGGCGCGCGGGTGTCCGGGTCGACCCACGCGGAAGCCTGCTCGTCCCAGACCGGGGGCCGGTCGAGGGTGTACCGCTGCACATCCACCGCCGGCCACCACACCTGGTGATAAGTAGCCGCCGCCACGGTGCGGAGCACGTCACGCGGGATGGTGCCTCGGATGGCGAAGTGGGCGTGGGGGGCGAGTCGGCGTTGCGGCTCGACGCAGCCGGCGTACTGGACGTTCCAGCCCTCGCAGCGGCGCAGATTCTGCCAGAACCGATCGAGCAGCCGAGGGAAGTGCACGGCGTCCCACGCCGCCCGGCGGTAGTCGTACCGGTCGGGGTTGAGCGGGGTGCCGTCGGGGCGGACCGGGCCGTAGGAGTCGAGGGTGAGTGTGAGCCACATCGACGGCCGGTAGGTGGTGCCGTCCGGGGCGGTGTAGGTCTTGCCGACCGTGCGGCGCTCGACCTTGCGCCGAGGTAGGTCGGGGGCATCTTGGCGACGGCGGGTGGAGCGCTTGCGCCGCCGGCCGTTGTCGTCGTCCGCCTGGTCCTCGTCGTCGGTCGAGTGCGGCGGCGCCACCCGTCCCCGGAGCCCTTCGGCCGCGATTGCCTCTTCCACCTCGCGGATCGCCTCGTCGAGGTCGGCGACCTGGTCCCACTGACTGGCCCGGGATGCCTCGTCGCGGGAGAACTCCAGATGCCCGCGCAGCAGGATCAGCGCCTTCTGTTCCTCGGTCGCCGGCTCCGGTGGCGGTAGCGGCTCCTCGTCTCGGTGCCAGCCCTCGCGGATCTGGGCCTGCCGCAGCCGGCGGTTCTTCTTCGCACAGGGCGCGCACTTGTCTTCGCGGGTCGCGCCGCAGGGCAGGTCGATGACCTCGGTCAGGCCGGTGTTCAGGTCGGTACGGCGCATGGCGAGGGGACGGACGCAGACGCCGTACTCAGCCGCGATCTCCTTGAGCACGTCGACCGAGCGGGGTAGTGCCATGCGGGCCGCCCGCGACCCCGGCCGAGGTGGTGCAGCCGGGGTCGGGGCGGGTTCGAGGCCGGGCAGGGTGGGGGCGGTCATCGGATGATCCCCACCACCTGACGCCGGTCGGGCTGGACGGCGCCGCGCGGAGGCAGCACCGAGACTGATGCCGGCGGCATCACCGCCGAAGGTTCGGCCTGCTCGGGTTCGTCGTACCGGTCGGCCTGCGATTGGGCCGGCTCCGGTGCCGGCGCGGTGGCGGGTGCGCTGGACAGGACGACCTTGACCAGGGCGAGGAAGGCCAGCGAGGGGACGGCGGCGACGATCCAGCCCCACACCGACGGCTCCGCCTCCGCCACCTGGGCGGCGAGGGAGAGCAGGGCGAAGGCGACCAGGAGGACGCCGACGAAGCCGACCGGTCGACCGTTGCGGCGGCGGGCGCGGATTTCGAGGCCGAGGTAGATGGCCATGAGTTCGACGGCTACGGCGTTGGCCCAGCCGATCCAGTGTGGTTGGCCGTGGGCGACGGACAGGTCATGGACGTGGGTGAAGGCGGCGGCGCCGGCCATCGTGCCGATGGCGAGCAGGATGAGCAGGCGTACGGCGGATTCGATGCGGTCGCGGCTCACCGGCGGCTCCCGGTGTCGCGGACGGTCAGGGTGATGCGGATGCTCTGGCCGTCGAGGTCGCGGCGGCGGTTGACCATGTGCGCGAGGCCGTGGAGGGCGGCGGCGAGCCGGTCCGGGGTGCCGTCCAGTTCGATGTGCAGGGGCTTGATCCGGTGGGTGCCGAGGAAGAAGCGCTTGAGGGACATCGGTTACCTCCGGGCCGGGGCGACGCGGGTACGGATGTGCTCGGGTGGTTCGCCGAGGGAGGCGACGGCTTCGGACAGGCAGCGCCACAGCGCCCACGCCTCGTCGGGGGTGAGGTGCATGCGACGCCGGCCGCCGCCGACCGCGAGATAGACCGGGTACGGGTCGGGCCGCTCGCGGTCGACGCGGACGGACACGGCGGTGCTGGTCGTGCCGTCGGGGTGCGGGGCGCGGAGCCGGTAGAAGGTCGGGGTGGTCACCGCGGCTCACCCCCGTCGGTGTCGCGCAGGATGTTGAGCAGCGAATCCGGCAGCAGCGGCCCGCGTGGGCGGGGCAGCGGCGGACGGGTGGGTTCGGGGGCGGTTTCCCGGCCGACCTGGGCGAGGATGTCCGCCGCATCAGCCGGCGCGCTGTACTCGGCGGCGAGCTGGCGGATGTCGTCGTCGGTGATGTGGGAGAAGCGGACCCGGGCAGGTTCGGGGGTGCCGTCGAGGATCACGTACCCGACGCCCTTGGCCCAGCGGGGCATCTGATCGGCCAGGGCGCCCCGGTTGCGGGCACCGTCGCCAAGGACGAGGTCGACCTGAGCGGCCTCGGTCAGGCCGAGCGCGATGCGGGTCGGGAACAGGTCCCGGAACGGCAGTACCTCTTTGCGCGGGTCCTGCAACGCGGCCACGACCAGGACGCCGACGCCGGCCCCTTGGGACAGCAGCAGCCCCAACGAGGAGGCGATGCGCTTGCGCAGCTCGACGTCCTGGAGGTAGGCGGTGAGGGCGGCCATCTCGTCGATGACGACCACGACCAGGGGGTCAGCCTCGGTCGGCGTATGCACCCGGACCGTGCCGGCAAGCCGGGTCTGCCGCTCGCGCAGCACGGTGACCGCCTCGTCGAGGAGATCGGCCATGGCCTCGAAGGACTTGCCGGCGAACCGGGCGAACAGCGGTCGACCCATGGCGAACTCCATGCCGCCCTTGGGATCGATCACCCACAGCCGCACCAGCCCCGACGAGATCCCACCCGCCAGGGAGCGAACCAGGGACCACAGCACCGAGCCCTTCCCGGAGCGGGTCGCCCCACCGATCAGGACGTGAGTGGCGAGCAGGTGCAACGACCAGTGCCGCAGGTCTTCCCGCCGCGCCAGGGGTAGCGCGGTGAGGTCTGGGACCGGCGGCACGTCGAACGGCTTGACGACCGTGCGCAGGGCATCGGTACGGACCACGACCAGGTACACCAGCGACGGCCGGTCCCGGTACCGCAGCCGGTCGATGGCGCGAAGTACGAGCGCCCAATAGCCCGTCCGGGTCGGCGGGTCGCCAGGGCGCTCCGAGTAGACGCGGGCGTGGCGGCGACCGAAGGCGTACGCCAGGTTCGCCGTGACCTTCTGGAACTCCTCCGGCGTCTGCCCGCGCACCATGCGAACCGTCAGCACGTCCAGCGCTTGATCGGAGCGCACCCGCAGCAGCTGCGGCATGACCGGTCGATGGTCGTAGGTGCGGGTCAGGCCGCACAGCGTCATGGCCTCCCGCCAGGCCCGCCGGTAGACGAACACCTGACGGAACCAGCCCAGCACCGGCCCCGCGCACCAGGTCCACCACAATGTTTCGTGCTTCCACCGCCACAGCGCCGACACCAGACCAGCCAGGACCAGCGGCACGATTAGCCCGGCCCGGCCGAACTCGACGTACAGCCACACGCCGGCCACGACCAGGCCCACGATCACCGGATGCCGCACACACCAGACCGCCGCCCGGAACAGCCATCGCAGCAGCATGCCGAGCGCGATCAGCCACAGCGGCAGTTCCAGCCGACGCGGGCGGATCACCATCAGATCTCCGGCCGTGGTCATCACGACCTCACCACGCGGCCGGCGCATCATCGAACACCCCGCACGACCGCTACCAGCACCCGCCCAACGACGGGCATACCCTTGGACACGTCACGACCTCTCTCGACAGAGCAGGGGAAGAGACACCAGGGGGCGGGGCTGCCGTCCGCCAAGACCAGACAGCCCCGCCCCCACCAACAGCGGCTACGCCGCCACCTTCTTGCCGCCAACCACCGGAGCCCGCAGCCCGGTCGCCCGCAGCGAATACGCCATCCGACCGTTATTCGCCACGTACGGCGTCACCGTCATCCCGTCGAACTCCACCGCCTCGAACGGCGCACCCGACGGCGGCACCGGCTGGTAGTCAGCCGAGATCTTCACCGTCGTCTCCCGGGACCGCTTGCCCAGCTCAGGGTCAAGGTCCATCACCCGGACCTGCCACACCCGCTGACCGGTCACCTTGTCCTTCGCCGGGGACCGCCGACCCGTCTTCTCGTCGTAGTCCTCGACCTCACCCAGCGACTCGGGCACCAACGCGCACCCCGCCGGGAACACGTCCTCGAACCGCACGGCGAACCTCGTACCGCCACGCAGAGCCATCGCTCACCCTCCAACTTGTTGACTTGTCTGCCAAGTTGCAGGGTCCAAGGTAGACGGCACTTGGCAGACAAGTCAACAACCCGGTTCGCGTGATCCACGGGCATTTGCAGGGCTTTGCCCGCAAGTCAGGCACCAATAACCCTTGAATGCGACGACAAATAAGAGCGCAACAACGTGTAGCGCATTTACCCGAGAACGGTGTAGCATTTGGGGATTTGCATTGTGGCCGCACCTAAGGTACGTTTTTGGCAAGCTGCTCAACAGATGAGCTACCCCCATTTTGGAGAGAAGATCATGCTTTCCTTGAGCGTGTCACTCACAGTCTCGCGAGCCGTTTTCACCTGCACTGCAATGGTTTTGCTCGTTGCGCTTCAGCTGATGTCGGCAACTGGCTAGACCGATCATGGTCTCATCCAGGGCAAACGGGTAGGACTATCGCTCCCTGGGTAAGAGTCCGCCATGACCGAAGGTAAGCAGGCAACGAGCGTTGATAAAGGGCATGCCCGACCGCCTGGACTCGACGATAAGACCGTTGAGGCCTTGGGTGAGCTGAGTAAGGCACTGGAGACGATCTACCGGGTACGCGGACACCTATATTCGGCCCACCAGCTCGTCGGTGGGGCGGATCTAACCCTTGATCGGGTGGTAATGCTGCTGCGGCAGGCAAGGCACAACGAAGTGGCCGACCGGGTCGAGCGCGAGTTGCTTGGCCGCAACGTGCTACCCGGACGTTGGACCTTCCAGATCATGGAGGAGTTCGACGATGGCTACTACGCGGCGTTCCAGGAGGTCGAGCGGTATGCCCGGGAGACTCTGGCCGGAGGTCGGCGGCACATCTACGAGGCGGAGATGAAGGAGCGTCGGCGTACCCACGGGATGCCGGGCCATGAGGCTACGCCGCAGGAGTGACCGGCAGCCCGTTCGGGAGCATCGCGGCCAGGGCTATGGCTCTGGCCTCGATGATCTTCATGCGGCCTTCATACTCGATGGGTTCGCGGTGGGCGGCTTGGCTGGTGACCTGGCCGGGCCACTTGCGGTAGAGCAGGCCGTGCTCACGGGTGAAGTAGCCCTCGCTGACCGCGCTCGCGGCAAGGAGTAGGCCGGTGTCCTCCGAGGCAGGCAGTGCCATCCAGCCGCCGAGGGCCAGCAGCAGATCTCGGCGGATGCAGAGGGTGGCGGGGTGGACCTGGGCGCGGTAGCCGTTGGCTTGCCAGAAGGCGAGGACGGCACCGCGGCCGATGGTTCCACCGGCCGGGTCTTTGTCCCATCCGACGGTCGACCCGTCGGGCATCAGGTCCAGGACCCGTGAAGTCGTCCAGCCGATCTGCGGATGCGCCTCGAAGGCGGCAACGTCCCGGGCGAGCGCGCCGGCCATGAGCTGGTCGTCCGCATCCAGCACCTTGACGTATTGACCGGCGACACGGGAAAGAGCGAGGGTACGGGCAACACCCGGGCCGCCGGGACGACCGCCGCCGATGCTGATGCGAGGGTCGTCCGGCAGCACCTGGGCCAGTGTCCCGGTCTGCCCGTCCTCTTGGACGAGCCACTGCCAGTCCCACCCGTCGGGCATGTCCTGCTTAACCAACGAGTCGTACGCGCCGGCCAGGTACTCGACACTCGGGGCGTGGACCGGGGTGATGACCGAAACGAGGTGCGTCAAGTTTTCCACCGTTGCAGTTTGTGGGAGTAGACCAGTTCCGTCCGGTCCCCCGGCATCACCACGTCGGCCACCTCGACGACCCGGCCGGTGGTGTCGATGGAGGTCTTGCGCACGGTCAGCACGGAGACGCCGGGGTCGATGTCGAGGAGTTCGGCCTCATCGGGCGACGGCGGACGCGCCCGCACCTCCTCGTCGATGCGGTCCAGCTCGACGCCGATCGTGTAGAGCTGGTGCTGGGAGCCACCGGGCCAGGGCTCGTTGCTGGCGTCGAGCAAGTCCGGGTTCGCGGCCACCAGGTCATAGGGCAGGTACGAGTACGACATGGTCAGCGGCGCGTTCTCGTGGCGCGACGAGGTCCAGTAGACCCGGCACAGCAGCGGCGTACCCGGCTCGACGTGCAGGGCCGCCGCCATGTCCGCGTCAGCCTCGACGCGGGTGTACTCGGCGTGGAACTTGAGGTCATCGACGGTCAGGCCGGTGTCGTGCTCGGTCGCGCCGGTCTTGAGCCGCTCGTCCTGGTCGAGCAGGACCCGGTCCTTCTCCCACTGGTACCGCTCCGCGTTACGCCGCCGTACCCGCTGCCGGGGTGCCCGTACGTAGGTGCCGCGCCCCTGCTCCGCGCGGACCAGGCCCCACTCACGGAGCTGGCGGATGGCGTTGCGGACACTCGTGCGTGACAGGCCCGATGTGTCGGCCAACTCCGTCTCGGACGGCATCAGCGTGCCGGGGGCAAGTTCCCCGCTCGTGATCTTGACCCGCAACTCTTCGGCGAGTTGCAGGTAACGAGGGCGCCAGTCCCGGCCATGCACACCGGTCACCGTACCCCCTAGACGTTCCAACGACTGCCAGGTGGTCCCACCCGCCGGCCGCTCCGGCACCGGATCCACCGCCACCGCCGGCCGTCGCGATCGATGCACGGGCATCGGAGTACGGCGGGAGCTGCGGTCAGTGGCGGTCATAGTGTCCCTCCAACGGTTGTCCCTTGGCCATCACTCGCCACCGGGCGTAGGTCAGTTCGTAGATCAGCCGATCGAGCTGCGCCCGCGACAGCAGCACCGATTGCGACGCCCCGTAGCGGGTCGCGTCGACCTTGACGACCGGGTCACGGCGCCGGAATCGGTCCAGGAGCAGTTGCAGACTCACCCAGCCGCCGCCCTCGCTGCCGATCGTGGCCAGCAGCCCCCGGTGCATCGGATCGTTCGGCCCGCAACCTCGGCACCAATCAGGACACGACGCCTCACCGGCAGTGTTGACCGTGTGGATGTTGGTCGGGTCGTCACTGTTGCCCATGCTCGCCCTCCCCTTGGCCGCCGGCTTGGGTCAGGAGCGAGCCGAGTTGGTCGACCAGTTGCCCTGCTTGCGGGAGGGTGAGTTCGGCCCAGCCGGCACCGGCCCGGCACGAGGCATGCACCACGACCGACGGCGGTTCGTCGTCGGAGCCGATCAAATACGACACGACCAGCCCGGCCGACCGGACCTCACCGACCCGAAGCAGCATGCCCCGATGGCGTCGCGCCATGTGCGCCAGCACAGGCGGCACCAAGTGCCCGCATCGATCCGGTGCACACCACGCAGGATGGCTCGCCACGGCAGGACGCCTGTCCGCGTGACTCATCGCGGCCACCGCCCACCGTTGCCCCGAAAGATTTGCCCCCGCGTCAGCAGAGGCGCATGACGCAACGCCGGCAGCTCACGGGTCCGTTCCATGGCCCAGCGCAGCGGACCGGAGTTGCAAGCCGGAGCGGAACCGTCGGAACGGCTACCGGCTGCGGATCGGGACTGGTCCGGCTGTCGGCGGGACCTCCAGAACGAGAACCAGGGACGTCGACGATGAGAGCCAGGCATCGCACCTCCACGTGTAGAAGAGCCGGCGGCCGACCAGGGGGAATCAGCCGGCCGCCGGCCCGACAGAGGGCACGGCGCACCGTCCGACACCGGACGGGTCGGGTATCGCCGAGCCACCTTGTACGCGCGGCCACCGCAACCGGCCCACCAGGACGCCGCGCCTCGCGTACGACCAGGCCGACGCGCTATCAACCCTGATGCAGAACGTCATCCCAGCCGCACACTCGGAAACGTACCTACAAGTGGACGACTTGTCTACACGCCAAAACGGCGCTTTCGGTTGACACTTGATAAGACAAGTGCCAGGTACGGTGACCACGTGCCCACCCCGCACTATGGACAGCCCCGCTACCGGGTCATCGCCGATGACCTGCGCGAGCGAATCGACGACGGAGTCATCCAGTCCGGCACTCTGCTGCCACCGGAAAGCGTCCTTGCTGCGGAGTTCCATGCAGCCCGAGGCACCATCCGCAAGGCAATCGACGTACTACGGAGAGACGGCTATGCGACCACAGAACACGGCAGGGGAACGTACGCGACCAAGCGCAACCTCGACCACGCGGGCCAGCAGGAAACGAGGCAGCGGGAGGTATCTGCTGACGTCCGTCTTGCAGCCCTATTCGGGGTTGAGGTCGGTGCGAAGCTGATCGAGCGGGAAACCGTCATCCGGCGAGATAACCGAGTCGAAGTGGTTCTCAATTCTTATAGGCTATGCCCGAGATCCCGATCATAGCATCACATTTCCAACATCAAGGCAGAAAATTAAAATCGGTACGCCGAGCCGCAGGTCGGCTACAGCGCGAGTTCGTGAGAGGGCGCACTGTGGTTACATCAATTTTCGTCCAAGACGCCACGCTGGGAAGAATCAACGGCGTCATTGATGCTATAGAAGCTGGCGCATCAGCCGCAGGCGTTGACCGAATGGACGTTGCGGTAGCCTATGCGAGCGCGGCCGGGGTAGACATTCTAAAAAATACGCTGAACAGCATAGCCAGTTGGCGGAGTTGGCGGAAGCGCTTCTTGGTAAGTATCGATTTCGGCACGACTGAGCCGTCTGCGCTGGACAGGCTCCGACGCTTGCCGAATTCGGAGGTGAGGATTCCTCGCGGCAGAGAGGTTCTGGGCCGTGCTGCGCTAGCACCCAGGGTGCCTTTCCATAGCAAGGTGTGGATCTTTTATAAATCACGGGCCAAGACACCAATATCAGTGGTTGCAGGCTCGGGCAACCTAACGGTGAGCGGCCTTGCCACTGGAAGCGAAGTCGCCGCAGCGCATACATGGACTACTAGCCCAAGAAATACGCCACGATCCGATGGCGGCAAAGAATTGATGGACTGGTTTGAGCAAGTATGGAACGGGGCAGATCCACTTGACGCAATTCTCCCGTCCTACCGAATTCGCGCAGGCAAGTCGGTAATGAGAGGGCTGCCACCCGAGGATTCCTCGCCTTCCGCACACGCGTATGCCCAAGCCTCCGCACTGGAAGGCGCTGTGCCACCAGATCTTACGGCGAGACTCGCGAGCGCCGAAGCCCTCTACGTGTACGTAGACAGGGCAATTCGAAATCGAGGACAGGGCAAGCCGGGGAGCCAGATAGATACACCCTTAGGCGTTAGCGCATTTTTCGGGTTATCTACCCGGAGAAAGCCTGGCGTTATTGGCACAATATCCATACGTGCAGCTGGCTTTACACGGGTTTCTCGGACCATTCGAGTCGGCTCAAATGGAATGGATAAGATCAATCTTCCGATTCCAGGTCGAGACGGCCCCGATACCTACGACAACACCGTCCTTATCTTCGACCGGGCCGATGAGATAGATGCCGATGGCAACGATGTGTTCAACCTTGAGGTTACCAATGAGACTGGCCTGCGGCGTCGCCAAGCATTAGCCACTGCGGTTGTCCCGCTACAAATGGCCGGCGGCCGCAGGTTTGGCCTGTTCTTCGGCGCGTCTGGTGGTCCGTAACGGCTGTTACCCCTAAATGCCCGGTTCTACGCCATCAGTGGGTCTGCACGCACGGTACGTACCAGAGCCCACCACGCACCGTACATATGCAGTTGCCAAACCCTAGGCAGGTACTCTGCGAGCACTGGTCCGCGACGTCTGGATGACCTATGCCCCACACCGCTGCGCTTGACGCCATCAGCCGCCTTGCCTCACGAGAGGGCACCCGCACGGAGGCGGACATCCAAGCCGACGTCTACCTCTTGTTGACCTCGGGAAGCCTGGCACTTCAGCCGTGGCAGGTCGCACGCCTTGAGGTGCCTACCAACGACGGGACCAGACGTCGTCTTGATGTGGAGATCGGCCACTGCGTGATCGAGGTCAAGAGGGACCTGCAGGTCCCGAGCGTGCGTTCAGACGCCGAGGCACAGCTCGGGGGCTACGTGCGCACACAATCAGACCGGCTCAACACCCGGTATGTAGGAATCCTCACCGATGGCACGGATTGGTTCCTCTATCACCTAAACAGTGGGGTTCTACGACAGGCAGCACACCTTGCGCTCAACCCCAGTGCACCCGACGCCGACCGTTTGCTCGTCTGGCTGGAGGCGATTCTAGCCACGCAGCCTTCCGTCCCGCCTACTCCGAGAGAGATAGCACGCCGAGTCGGAGCGGAGTCACCAGCGCACCAGCTCGACCAAGCAACTCTTCGTGCAATGTACGATCAAGCGGCAGCAATTCCCGAAGTGCAGCTGAAGCGAGATCTATGGGCAAAGCTGCTACGCACGGCGTTCGGACGCGCCTTCACCGACGATGAGCATCTGTTCATAAACCACACACTGCTAGTACTCACAGCAGAGGTCATCGCCCACGCCGTCGTCGGATTCGATGTATCCAATCCGGCCGAGATGCCTGCCGCGACTCTCGTCCAAGGTACCGCCTTCGCTAGCGCCGAGATCCACGGTGTCGTCGAGGCTGACTTCTTCGATTGGGTTCTTCACGCACCCGGAGGCCCGCAGTTCGTCAACGAACTCGCTCGCCGCCTCGCGCGATTTGAATGGGGCGAGGTTGAACATGACGTTCTGAAGACGATATATGAATCCGTCATCGGAGCTGAATCACGAGCCAGCCTTGGGGAATATTACACCCCCGACTGGTTGGCCGACCGAGTGGTAGATGCTGCCGTTACGCAGCCACTCGCGCAGAGAGTTCTTGACCCCGCCTGCGGTTCCGGCACATTTCTCTTCCATGCCGTGCGAGCCTACCTGCGGGCGGCTCAAGAGGCTGATATTCCTAACGGCAAGGCGGTAGAGTCTCTTACTGAACATGTCTATGGAATGGACATCCACCCCGTCGCAGTAACACTGGCCCGCGTCACGTATCTCCTAGCCATTGGTAAAGATAGGCTGGCGGCGGACGACAGAGGGCCAATCACCGTACCCGTGTATTTGGGCGACTCAATTCAGTGGGAGCAGCGCCAGGATCTTTTCGGTGGTCTCGACACGGTTACCATCTCGACTGCGGGCGATGATCTAGTTGATGGCGGCGCAGGAGTGCTGTTCGGGGATGACCTTTCTTTTCCTCGCACGGTGCTCCGCGATGCCGCAACCTTCGACCGCCTTGTAACGGCGATGGCCAACAAGGCGATGGAAAAGGCCAGCAAGTCCGGAAAGTCTAGCAGAGAGCTCATAGCTCCAGTACTACGGCAGTTTGGCGTCCACACCGACGACGTAGGCCAACTAACCGCCACATTCGATACAATGCGTCGCTTGCAAAACGAGGGCCGCAACCACATCTGGGGCTACTATGTTCGCAACCTCATTCGACCTCTGTGGTTGTCTGAGAAGCCCAACAAGGTAGACGTTCTTGTAGGCAACCCGCCATGGTTGCGATTCTCGAAGATGACGAAGCCTATGCAAGACCGCTATAAGGGACTTGCCGGGGAGCGAGGTTTGCTGTCCGGTGGCCTTGGAGCATCCGGCCGCGACCTCTCAACGCTCTTCACCGTACGCAGTATTGAGCTCTACCTCAAACCGAGCGGCAGATTCGCCTTCGTAATGCCTCATGGAACCCTGACTCGAAAGCCTCATGATGGGTTTAGATCGGGAGCTTGGAGCTCGCAAACCATTGGCGATTTGGTGGTCAAGTTTGACGAGCCGTGGGACCTGTCGGAGGCGCCTACCGGATTCCCTATGGTCTCGTGCGTTATCCAGGGCGCTCTGGGCGCCGGTCAAGCGAAGCGGATGCCATCGAATGCAATGGCGTGGTCTGCAAGGCTACCTAGTCCGAATGTTACTTGGGCAGCGGCGCGAGAGAAATTTAGGATTTACAGTAAGCCTCTCTCGGCACTCGATGGGAGCGACCTAACCTCGTCTCCCTACAAAAAGCGCTTCCGGCAGGGAGCCATCTTTGTACCGCGGGCCCTCCTGTTTGTGACTGAGATGCCAGCTGGGCCGCTCGGAGCGGGAGCCGGACGTCTTCGGCTGCAATCGCGCCGTACGCGTAATGAAAAGCCTCCCTGGAAGCACGTTGCGTCACTCACCGGGACGGTAGAAAAGGCTTTCGTCCGTAAGGTTCACTTGGGTGAGACGCTGCTGCCGTACCGCATGTCTGAGCCCTTGCGCGCGGTTCTACCCATCTCAGCGACCAACATCTTGGAACGAGGGACCGTGGAGGAATATCCAGGGCTCGGACCATGGTGGGCAGAGGTCGAAAAGATCTGGGATGCGCACAAGTCAGAAGGGGATTCCTCGGCACTCTTGGAACGCCTCGACTACCATGGGCAACTCGCTTCGCAGTTGCCCGCAGCAGGCCACCGTGTGCTGTACAGCAAGGCAGGCAACACCCTCGCTGCAGCACGAATTTCCAACCCAGAGATCGTCATTGATCACATGCTCTACTGGGCGGCCGCGAGCAGTCTTGAGGAAGCTCGCTACCTTACCGCCATCCTGAACTCTACGACGGTGCTCGAACGCGTCAAGCCCTTGCAGGCTTTAGGGCTTTTCGGTACGCGACATTTCGACAAAGCTGTCTTCTCCGTTCCTATCCCAACCTATGACGCGGAAGACCCTAGTCACGTTCTGTTGGCAACTCTAGCGGCTGAGGCCGAGAGAGTCGCCCAGGACATGGATCTTGAGCATGCTCGCGATTTCAAGGCCGCCCGACGCCTTATTCGTGAGTCTCTCGCCGAATCAGGTCTCGCTCGCAGGATAGATGAGACCGTTGCACGGGTGGTGCCGGAGCCCAAAGCTTAGCTCGCTCACATAAGTCATACTGCGGGTGCCACCGTGGGCTTTGACTTTCGTTCGGTTGTCACGTCATTGGACGGGCGGGAGGCAATAGCAACTTGGATTGCGGCTGCCTCGCAAACTGCCGATTTGCTCTGTTCTGGATCAAGGCACCGCGCTCCGCGCGGTGCGGGGCGGCAAGCCCGGCCGGCGGCAAGCCGCCCCGGCCGCCTACGGCGCCGGGACGGTGAGCCACCGACAGCCGCCGGGACACCGCCCCCAGCACGTCAGGAGCCAGGCCCAGCGAGGCCGTAACGGAAGCCGGCGAGTCGGCCTGGTCGCGTGGCTGGGGCTTCCGGCTGCCGCGCCAGTCCAACCCCGGGACTGGCTTGCCACCGGGTCACCAGGTCACGGGAGCAGCTCCACCGCCAGGACGTGCCCGATCCCTCCCCCACAGCCGCCGGCTCCGACCGAGATCTCCAAGCACCGACCCCGGAAAAGCCCTCACGACGGCCCAGCCCGCCCGGTCCGAGGCAAGCCAACCGAGCCCATGCTCAGGGCGTCTCCAGGGCGTCAGGGCGTCCTCAGGGCGTCAAACGCCGGCCAAAGTTGACCAACGACGACCATCGACACCCGAACATAGAACCAGCTCAGAGCCTTGATCCAAGCTCTGAGCTGGTGGGCGACGGACGAGTCGACCTGTACGCCGGATTCTGTGCGCGACACGCACCGGGGTGCGTGCCGGCGGCGGCCATCCATCTCGGCCTGCCGTTGCCGACAGGCTCGTGCGGCCTACCCGCAGACATCGGGCGGGCCGCCCTCAAGCGTCTGCGCGGGCGTCATCCTGCGATGACAACCCTTTCTTGGCCTTGCTCCGGGTGGGGTTTACCGAGCCACCCCGGTCACCCGGGGTGCTGGTGGGCTCTTACCCCACCGTTTCACCCTTACCGTCCCCGTTGGGGCCGGCGGTCTGTTTTCTGTGGCACTGTCCCGCGGGTCACCCCGGGTTGCCGTTAGCAACCACCCTGCCCTGTGGAGTCCGGACGTTCCTCGGCGGCGGGCCGGAACCCGCCGACGCGACCGCCCGGTCGACTCGTCCGTCGCGTACCCATCCTAACGACCCTCGGTCCGCGCCTATTGCCGCACCGGGTCTCAGGGGCGATGTCCGTGGCAGTGGAGGTGGCTCCTGGCCGGCGTGTCGTGCGTCTCCACTGCCACGGTTCACGCACACCGGTCAGTGGTCGGGTGCCGGGGTGACGGCGCGCGGACGGGCGTACGCATAATGGCGCGGTGACGATGCCGCCGTTTCCCGACCCGACGGTGCCGGCCGACGGGCGGGCCGAGGTGTTCCTGCGCTACCTCGACTATTTTCGGGACAGCGTGGTGGAGAAGGTGGCCGGGCTGGCCGAGGAGGAACGGCGGAATAGCCGGCTGCCGTCCGGCTGGACCCCGTTGGAGTTGCTCAAGCACCTGCGCCACGTGGAACTCCGCTGGATCGAGTGGGGATTTGAGGGCCGCGACGTCGCGGACCCGTGGGGCGATCAGCGGGACGGTCGGTGGTACGTGGCGCCGGAGGAGAGCTTCGCGGAGCTGACGGCCACTTTGCGGGCTCAGGGCGCGCACACCCGGGCGGTGGTCGAGGGCACCGATCTGGCTGCGCGCGGTGCGCCGGGGCCACGGTGGGAGGGCGCGGACCCGGCGTCGCTGGAGCGGGTGTTGTTCCACCTGGTGCAGGAGTACGCCCGTCATCTCGGGCACCTCGACATCGTGGCCGAGCTGGCCGGTGGCCCGGTCGGCGAGTAGCCGGGGAGGGCGACCGGCGCGCGTTCCGGACCGCTAGCCTGCGGATCATGGAACTCGCCGAAGCCGCCTTGCTGGTCGCCGCCGGTCTCGCCGCGGGCACGGTCAACGCGGTGGCCGGCGGTGGTTCGCTGATCACGTTTCCGGCGTTGCTCGCGATCGGGCTGCCGCCGATCTCGGCGAACGTCACGAACTCCCTGTCGGTCGCTCCCGGGTACCTCGCGGCGGTGGCGGGCAGCCGGGTGGATCTGCCTCGGTCACGGCTGCTTGCCGCGTTGCTGCCCACCGCCGTGGTCGGTGCGTTGGCCGGTGCCGGGCTGCTGCTGGTCACCCCCGCGCGGGCGTTCGAGCTGGTCGTACCCTTCCTGGTGCTGGGGGCGACCGCGCTGCTGGCGTTCCAGGATCCGCTGCGCCGGCTGGTCGGCCACCCGCGTGACCTGGCGCCGCGCCGCCGGGCCGTGACCGTTCAGGTGGTGGTGGCGGTGGCGGCGGTGTACGGCGGCTACTTCGGTGCCGCCGTCGGGGTGATGCTCGTCGCCGGGCTGGCCCTGGTGCTGGACGCGACGCTGGCCCGGGTGAGCGCGATCAAGAATCTGCTCTCCGCCGTGATCGGCCTGACCACCGTGGTCGTCTTCGCCATCGCCGGCCCGGTGAACTGGGCCGGCGTCGCGGTGGTCGCTCCCGCCACGCTCGTCGGCGGTTACGCCGGCGCTCGCCTGGTCCGCCGGCTCCCCTCGGTGATCCTGAAGACCGTCATCGTCGTCTTCGGCACCGTGATCGGCACCTATCTCCTCTGGCGCGCCCTGTCCTGAGCCCGCGATCTTGCACTTTCCGACCCCGCGAAGCGGGCATCAGTTACCTTTCGGCGACCAGAGGTGCAAGATCGGCGAGGCGAGGCGAGGGCGACGGGGAGGCGGGTCAGAGGGAAGAGAGGTGGGCGGTTTCGTTGACGGAACGGACCGCGACGCCGCCGTCGGGCCAGCGGTCCAGCACCGACACACCGGCCGCGTCGAGGTAGAGGCGGTGCAGGAAGGAGTCGGTGGCGGCGAGCGCGTCGCGCAGCATCAGCTTGATCGGCGAGACGTGCGAGACCACCACGACGGTCTGCCCCGGGTACGCGTCGAGCAGCCGACGCACCACCCGGGCGCACCGTTCGGCGACCGCGGCGAAGGACTCGCCGTCCGGCGGAGCCACCCGGGTGGAGGCGAGCCAGGCGTCGAGTTCACCGGCCCAGCCCTCGCGTACCTCGGCGAAGGTGCGCCCCTCCCAGGCACCGAAGTCGCATTCGATGAGTTCGTCGTCGCGGCGTACCGGCAGGTCGCCGAGGGCGGTGGCGATCGCTTCGGCGGTCGCCACGCAGCGGGACAGCGGTGAGCTGACCACTGCCACGGCGTCCGGCGCGAGCGCGGCCAGCCGCGCGGCGGTGGCCCGCACCTGGGCCTGCCCCTTGCCGCTGAGCGGGATGTCGCCGCGACCGGAGTAGCGACCCTGCTCGGTGTACTCGGTCTCGCCGTGCCGCACCAGGATGAGCCGGGTGGCGGTGAAGCTTGGCCGGGGCTCCCAGGACACCGGTGCGCTGGTCAGGTCGGCGCCCGGTGACTCGGCCCGGGCGGCGACCTCGGCGGCACCGCCACCGGCGGGCTCCGGGCCGCCGAGGCGGCGCGGCGGCTCGACCAGGCGGGGTGGCTCGACGGTCGGCGTGGCGACGCCGGAGGCGGCCGCGGCGTCCATCGCGGCGTTGGCGAGGGCGTCGGCGTGGGTGTTGCGTTCCCGGGGGATCCAGCTGAACCGTACGGCGGTGAAGCCGCCGACCAGTTGGGCGGCCTCGGCGGCCAGCGGGCGCAGGCCCGGGTGCTTGATCTGCCAGCGGCCGCACATCTGCTCGACCACCAGCTTCGAGTCCATCCGGACCTCGACCTCGTCGGCACCGAGCTCGGCGGCGGCGGCAAGGCCGGCGATCAGTCCCCGGTACTCGGCGACGTTGTTGGTGGCGGTGCCGATCGCCTCGCTCCGCTCGGCCAGCACCTCGCCGGTGGCGGCGTCGCGCAGCACCGCGCCGTATCCGGCCGGTCCGGGGTTGCCCCGGGATCCACCGTCGGCCTCCACGAGCACCGTCCGGGGGGCCACCGGCTACAGCCCGGACTCGTTGGTGCGGACCATGATCCGGCGACATTCCTCGCAGCGGACCACGTCGTCGGGGTCGGTCTTGCGGATGCGGGCCAGGTCGGCACCGGAAAGCTCGATCCGGCATCCGCCGCAGCGGCCGGCGGTCAGCAGCGCCGCACCGAGTCCGGTGTCGGTGCGGATCCGGTCGTAGAGCTGCACCAGATCGGCGGGCAGGTCGTTGGCGAGGGGCTGCCGAGCGGAGCGCTTGAACTCCTCCTCGCGACCGATCTCGGCGAGGCTGTCGTCGCGCCGCTGCTCGGTGGCGGCCCGCCGTTCCCGCACCTCGGCCAGCCGCTGCTCCACGCCGTCCAGCACCGACTGGGCGGTCTCCCGCTGCTCCATCAGCTCCAGCTCGGCGTCCTCCAGGTCGCTCTGCCGGCGGTTGAGGGAGGCCAGCTCGTGCTGGAGCGCCTCCAGTTCACGGGCCGGGCCGGTGCCGGCGGCCAGCCGGTCCTCGTCCTTGGTCTTGCGCGCCCGGACCTGATCGACGTCCTTCTCCAGCCGGGCGATGTCGCGGTCCAGGTCGTCGACCGCCACCTGGGCGCGGACCCGCTCGTCCTCCAGGGCGGACAACTCCCGGGCGAGGGCTTCCAGCTCGGCCCGCTCGGGCAGGGACCGACGCCGGTGGGCGAGCTGGGCGAGGGCGGTGTCGATCGCCTGGAGATCGAGCAGGCGGCGCTGGACCTGGGGGTCAGCCTTCACGGTCGGGCTCCTTGTCGTCCGCTGCGGGTTCGTCCGGCGTGCGTTCGTCGGGGTGCGGTGCGGCGGCGTGCACGGTCCACGGGTCGGTGTCCAGGTCGGACACCAGGGTGTCGACGCCGGGCGCGGTCCGCAGCAGCGCCGCGAGGTCGTCCAGCCACGGCCGTTCGGTGGCCCAGTGGGTGGCGTCGAGCAACGCCGGCCCCCCGGTGGCGAGGTGTTCGCCGGCCGGGTGGTGGCGCAGATCCGAGGTGAGGTAGGCGTCCACCCCGGCCGCGGTGGCGTCGGCCAGGAAACTGTCCCCGGCGCCACCGCAGACCGCCAGGGTACGCACCGTGCGGTCCGGATCGCCCGCGGCGCGCACCCCGGCGGCGGTGGCCGGCAGCACGGTGGCGGCCCGGCGGGCCAGTGCGGCCAGGGTCAGCGGCTGCGGCAGCCGGCCGATCCGGCCGGCGCCCCGCCCCTCCCCCTCGGCGGGCGTGCCCGGGCGGGCGGGTCGCAGCGGGCCCAGGTCGAGCAGGCCGAGGCGGGCGGCGAGGGCGTCGGACACGCCCGGGGCGGCCACGTCTGCGTTGGTGTGCGCGACGTACAGCGCGACATCGGCCTTGATCAGCTGGTGGACGATGCGGCCCTTGTAGGTCGTCGGCGCCACCGACGACACCCCGCGCAACAGCAGTGGATGATGCGCGATGATCATGTCGACGCCCGCGTCGAGCGCCTCCGCGACCGTCTCGGGGACCACGTCCACGACGCAGAGGATCCGGCGTACCGGGGCGGACGGTTCACCGAGCACCAGGCCGACCCGGTCCCACTCCTCGGCCCAGGCCGGCGGGTAGTGCCGCGCCACCTCGGCCACCACGTCGGCGACGGTCGGTACGGCTGCGGTTGTGCTCACGGCCGGTGAGCTTACCGGCGTCAGCACTTCTACCGGACGTCACCCGGCCACACCACGCCTCGGTCCGGGCCGCGTCGACACCGCTGACCCGGCCACGGGCGAACGCCCGGGCCGGGTCGTGGATGCTCCGGCGGCCGGTCCCGGTTGTCGCGCGGGGCCAGGTCCGGACCGGAGCTCGTCAACTGTGGGCTGCCGCTCAACCGGTCCGGCAGAGATGGTCACGCACGGCGGTCAGCGGCAGCGCCCAGGGGAAGGTGTGCTGGTGCCGCTCACCCGTGCCCGGCGGATGCAGCGGGTAGACGTCGTCGCCGAAGAGCACGCTCACTCCCCACTCGGTGAGCCGGGCGAGGCCGGCCCGGAAGGCCGGATGGGCGGCCATCGCCGCGTTCGTGTACGGCACGGCCACCAGCGGTATCCCCCGACCCTGGGCCTCCACCAGCAGCCCCAGGGCGAGGGTGTCGGCGATGCCGGCCACCCATTTGTTCACGGTGTTGACCGTGGCCGGGCAGACGATCATTGCGTCGGCGGTGGGCAGCACGTCGGGGTCGCCCGGGTTCTTGTAGTGGGTGCGTACCGGGTGGCCGGTCTGACGGGCCAGTGCGGTGCGATCGACGAACTTGGCGCCGTCGGGGGTGGTGATCACGCAGACGTCCCAGCCGTCCTGCTGGGCCAGGTCGACGAGCCGGCCCACGTCTCGGGCCAGCGGCGAGCCACAGGCGATGATGTAGAGCACCTGGCGGTGCCCGTCGTGGCGGTGCGAACCGGTCATGCCTGCTCCGAGGTCATACTCCTACTCCCATGTGCTCAGCCAACTCCGCGATCGGAGAAGGCGGCGCACCACGTGTGCGACGAAGCACGTCCGACATCACCTCGTGGGCGATCGGGCGGCAGCGGATCTCGGACGGCGCCAGGCGGTCACCGCGCAGCAGCATCTCCCCGGCATTTGCGACATCGCCGATCAGGGCGTAGCCCCGGGCCAGGTCCAGCAGGTGGTGCGCCCGGCGTTCGGGCAGCATCGCGTCGAACGGCGCCGGCTGGATCCGCTGGCGGTGCACCTCGACGGCCCGCCCGCCGTCGCCGAGTTCGACGGCGGCCGCCGCCCGGTGCAGTTCCACGTTCGTCGGCCCGAACGAGGTCCAGTAGTGGTTCTGGTCGCCGCCCAGCTCGATCGCGGCCGCGTGCGCCCCGTCGAGCAGGTCCTCCACGGTGGCGGTGTCGCCGATGCGGGAGGCGGCCATCGCGCCCTGCAGCAGCAGCATCCCGTAGACGGACAGGCGTTCGGGACGGCTGTCGTTGCCGCCGCCCGGAGCGAGCTGGTTGGCGATCCGCACGTTCAGCTCCAGCGCCGGCCGGGGCCGACCCATCGCCACCAGCGCGTTGCAGACCCGGGTGGTGGCGACCCCGGCGAGCAGTGGGTCGTCGGCGCGTTGCGCGACGGCGATGGAACGGTCGGCGGCGAGCCAGGCGAGGTCGCACTCGCCGAGCTTGCGCAGCACCGAGGAGGCGAGCTGGTAGACCTGCCCGAGCAGGTGGGCGGCGCGCTGGGCCTGGTCACCGCCGTACACGGCGTCGGCCGCCTGGGCGTCGCGGAGCAGCTTCGGCAGGGCCCGGGTGAGCATCCCGTAGCGGCCGTACTGGTAGGTCAGCCAGGCGTGGGTGACCGCCTTGCTCATGTCGGCCAGTGGCGGCGGGCTCGGTGCGGCGTCGAAGTACGCGCTTATCGAGTCGTACCGCTCCAGGGCGGCCCGGATCTCCTCGACCTCGAACTGTTCGATGCAGTTGAGCGCGTCGGTGCGCCGCTCCGGGTCCTTGCCGAGCAGCAGTTGCACGTCCATCTGGAGGATGTCGGCGATCTCGTAGAGCACGGAGAACTTGTCCAGTCGCCGGACGCCCCGCTCGATCTTGTCGACCCAGCTCTTCGACTTGCCCAACCGGTCGGCGAACACCTGCTGCGACATCTTGCGCCGGCCGCGCCAGTAGGCCACCCGCCGCCCGATGGGTAGCTCGTCCATCTCCCCAGTCCTCCCCTTGCTGGAGCCCTGGCCGGGGGCCGGGGGCCGTTCAGTGGGCGCGGCGATCCGTCCGTATCTCAGGTTTCCGCTGGTCGCACAGGAGGTGCGTCAGCCGTCCGGCCGAACCTCGTACTTTTCGTGCAAGTTGCATCGGTCACTTTGTCAAACAGAACGACGACGGGCTGCGGCAGTGACGGGTCTCGACGTACGAGCTGACGCCGGCCGGGCGCGGCGAGGGGAGATGACACCAATGTGGGGGAATGTCGGACCGCACGTGGCGCGTCTGTCGCCGTTGGAACGGGTACGACTGCGCCGGGTCGCCGTGCGCTACGCCCTGCACGGGTGGGCGGTGACCCCGGGTGCCTGCCTGGCGCGGAGCCGCTTCGTCTGCGGCCGGGCCGGCTGCCCGACGGTCGGCTGCCACCCCGCCCTGGAGGACTGGGAGCACGCGGCCAGCACCGATCCGGCGCGGGTGGCCACCTGGTGGCGGTCCCGGCCGCACGGCCTGCTGCTGCCCACCGGCCGCTCCTTCGACGTGCTGGAGATCCCCGCCCACCTGGGTCGGCTGGTCCTGGACGCGGTGCGCGTGCACCCGGTCGGCCCGGGGGTACGCGGACCGGTGCTGGTCACCCCGACCGGACGGTGGATGTTCCTGGTCCGCCCCGGCGACCCGTTGCGGCCGGAACTGGAGCACTGCTTCGACGTGGTCCTGCACGGTCGCGGCTCCTGGGTCGCGGCGCCACCGACCCGGCTGCCCGAGGGACAGGTCCGCTGGGCGGTCGCACCGGAGCAGGCCCGGTGGCAGCTACCGGATGCCTACCTGGTGCAGAACACAGTTGTCGAGGCGCTGCGTTCCACCGGCGCGACGCTCACCTCGGCCCTGGTCCCCGGCCAGCTGCCGCTGCCCCGCCGGGGCCGCTGAGGCGGATGACCCACGGTCCGACGCGCCGGCAGCGAGACCCGGACGGACCGGCGCTCGTTGCACCCTTCGACGGCGCGTCCGCGCCGGGAGCGGGGATGCGATGTCCACCGGCGACACCAGGCACCACCCGGGCGGAGCAGAGCCGCCCCGGCGACACCGGCCCGGCCACCGCTGGGGGGCCACGCGTCCCCCGGGCGCCCGACCCGGCCGTCCGCGACCGACCGGGTCCCGCCCGGCCATCATCCACCGCCCGGCCCGCTGGCCCTGACCCGAAGCCAGGTCCCGGCCACACCTCGCCCGACCAGGTCGACCCGCGCGGCCCGCCTCCGTGGCCGTCGAGATGGTCTCCGACCGGCGTGTCGACTGCCGTGACTGTCACGGACACCCGGCTGCCGCACGGCTGGGGGTCGGTCCGGCTAGTCGGTGAGCGGCAGGTTTGTGGAGTGCAGGCACCGGGCGTCGTCGGTGACCACCGCGTGCTGGTAGCCGGGCAGCCGATCCAGCCAGCCGATCCCGGCCACGCCCATGGCCACGGCCGCGGTGGCGTACGCGTCGGCCAGCCCGAGGTCGTGCCCGACCACCGTCACCGAGCGCAGGCCCCGGGCGGGGGTGCCACGGCGCGGATCCCGCACGTGGTGGCCGCGTTCGTAGACACCCGACGTGGCGACCGCGAGGTCCGTCCCGCTGAGCACCAGACAGACCGCCGACGGGTTCCAGGGATGCCGCACACCGATCTGCCACGGCAGCCCGGTCGACGAATGCCCCCGCACCCGGACGTCACCACCGGCGTTGAGGCAGTGGTTGTCGGCACCGGCCGCACGCAACCGATCCGAGGCCACCTGGACCGCCCAACCCTTGACGTACCCGGACGGGTCCAGCCCGCCGGTGGCGTACGCGTCGAAGAAGCCGTCGGTGGCGTCCCACAGGTCGGCGCAGCGTTCCATCACCCGGCGCAGGTCGGCGGACGCCTCGGAGAGCAGCAGCTCGCCCCGGTCGAAGCGGCACACCTCGCTGTCCGGCTGGTACGTGCTGAACCTCGCGTCCACCTCGCGTAGCCAGGCGAACACCTCGTCGGCCAACGTGGCCAGCTCGGTCGCGGGCCGGTCGTCGGCGATGTCCAGACTGACCGGCGTGCCCATGACGTGTTCGACGCGGCGCAGTCCGGGCCGGAGTGAACTCGCGGCGCTCATCGCGCCCGGTCGATGGCAGCCTGCAACGACCGTTGGTAGGACTCGCTGGTCGCGGTCGCCCCGGAGACGGTGTCCAGGTCGGCGCTCTGCCGCTGCACCACGAGTCCCGCGATGCCGCTGTACCGATCGTCCACCTGGCTGCTGCGTTGGTCGGACTGGGCGGTGCGCTCCGGTAGTTCGAGCGCCTCCGCGTCCACGATCCGGGCGCCGTCCAGCGAGATCGCCACCTGCACGTTGCCGAACTCGTTGCTGACCAAGGGCCCGACGACACGACGGACCGCGGGTTGCGGGGCGGCGGTGCTGGGTCGTGCCGCCGGTGGCTTCTTCGTGGCGTCGCTCGACGGGCCGGTACGGCCGGCGGATGGGCTCGCCGTTTTCCGGCCGGGCTCTGCCGACCTGCTGGTACGCGGTCGCGGACTCACCGTGGCGGTCGCCTCGGCTGGTTCGGCGGTCGGCTCGGCTGCCGTCGTCGACTCCCCGGCGCCGGATGTCGCCGGCGCGGGTATCTGCTGGGCCACCGTGCTGGTGTCCGGTGCCGCCTTGAGCACCACCAGAGCGGTGGTGCTGGCCGCCAGGCCGCTGATTGCGAACAGCGCACGACGCATGCGGCGATGCCCTCTCATAGTTCGAAGGTGGCGAGGTGGATCTGTCGGCGTGGCACGCCGACCCGGCGGAGCAGTTGCCGGCTCTGCTCGACCAGTCCCGGCGGGCCGCAGAGATAGACGTCCCGCCGAGCCACGTCCGGCACCAACCGGCGCAGACCGTCCGTGGTCATCACCTGCCGGGGTCCGGGATCGTCACGCGAGCCGACCACGTACCAGACCTGGACGCCGCGTGCCTGCGCCAGCCAGTCCAGTTCCCGGTGCAGCACCACGTCGGCCGGGGCACGCACCCGGTAGATCAGCGCGGAACCCGGCGGCAGCTCCTCCAGCATGGCCCGCAGCGGGGTGATGCCGCTGCCGCCGGCGATCAGCAGGGCCCGCTCGCGGGTGCGGTGCGCCGCGGTGAAGGTGCCCGACGGGCCGACCGCCCAGACCCGGACCCCCGGCTCCAGCTCACGCAGGTCACGGGTGTGCGCACCGACCACCTTGACCGTCAGGCGCAGCCATCGGCCGTTGGCCGCGGCGGACACCGAGAAGGGATGGGACTGCCACCAACAGCCCCTGGTCAGGAACCGCCAGCGGAAGAACTGCCCGCCGAGCATCGTCAGCCGGTCGAGTCGCTCGCCGGTCAGATAGATCGACACGGTGTCCGGGTTCTCCGCGACGACGTCGGCCACCCGCAACCGGTGCCGCAGGTTGAACGCCAGCGGGGCGATCACCCGGCCGTACAGCAGCGCGGCGACCACCAGCAGGTAGAGGCCGATCCATCCGGTACGCACCGGACCGGGGCGGAACAGCTGGGTGCCGTTGCTGAACTGGTGGGCGAAGCCGAGCAGCAGCACCGCGTACGCGGCCAGGTGGGTGGCGTGCCACAGCTCGTAGGGCAGCGCCCGGCGTACCGCCCGGACACCCGTCAGCCCGATCAGTACCAGCAGGCCGGCGGCGGCGAACGCCGAGACCATGTCCTGGTAGTCGCGCAGCATCACGCCGGCCTGGCTCAGTGGCGACCGGCCTTCCAGCCGGGCGTAGCCGACGAGGATCAGGGACATGTGCGCGAGCACCGCGACCAGCAGGGTGGCCCCGACGTCCCGATGCCAGCGGGCGATCCGTTCGCCACCGGCCACCCGCTCCAGCACCGGCAGCCGGCTCATCATCAACACCTGCACGAGCAGCAGGTAACCGGCGAGCAGGCCGCTGATCTGACCCGCGCCGGTGAGCATCGCGGTGCTGCCGGCCAGGGAGCTGGCCGGCGTGTCCGTCCACCAGGGCAGCACGGCGGCGACCAGCCCGAGCAGGAACAGTCCGACCAGCAGCCGCCGGCCACCGGCACCGCGCCGTGGTACGACCGGCAACGGACTCCCGGTGGTGGGCCGACCGCCGGACCGGGAGTGCGCCGCGGTCCGGCGGTCGGAGTAGAGGTCGGGGTGGGTCACGCGTACAGCTTCATCGGGGCGTACTTCATCCGGGGGAAGATCTTGTCCACCTCCGCGTTGGTCAGCCCGAACCGACCCTGCGCCACCGATCCGTAGACGTTGAACATGTTGTTGTACTCGGGTACGTCACCGGAGTCGAGGCTGTCCAGTCCGTTCCAGGCACCGAGTAGCGAGCCGGCGAGCTTGCGCCCGGACAGGATGGTCACCACGCCGCCGTGGCCGTGGTCGGTGCCGCCGCGGTTGGACGCGACCCGGCGACCGAACTCGCTGGAGATCATCACTGTCACGTCGGCGGCCCGGTCACCGAGGTCGGTGAAGAACGCCGCCAGCGCGGTCGCCAGCTCGTTCAACCGCCGGTACAACTGGCCGCCGTTCGTGGTGCCCTGATTCTCGTGGGTGTCGTAGCCGCCCATCCCGACGGTCGCCACCCGAACGTTGGCATCGCCCTTGATCAGCTGGGCGAGTGTCTGGAAGGCGGAGCCGACGCCCCGGTACTCGACGCCCTCGGCCGGCCGGTACGGCTCGGCGGCGAGCCTGCGCGCGGTGGCGAGTGCGCCGAGCCCGGCCTGCACCGCGTCCTCCACCGGGTGGTTGATACCGGTGAACAGGCCCTTGATCGCCTTCTCGGTGGCCTCCCGCTGCCGCTCGCTGCCGGCCAGCCGCAACGAGCCGACGTTGTTGAGCGAGAGTGCGCCGTTGTTGCCGACCAATGACCGGGGCAGGGTGCTACCGATGCCGACGCTGCGGAAGGCGGTGCCCTTGCCGAGCGCGTCGATCAGGCTGTCGAGCCAGCCCCGTCCGCCGGTCTCGCCGGGCAGGCCGCCGAGGTTGCAGGCGTCCGCGGCCTGGAAGTGGCTGCGGGACAGCCGCTCGTCGGAGACACCGGGGATGAAGCCCAACTGTCCGGACCGCAGCCACGGCTGCAGCGGCGCGAAGGCGCTGGTGAGCTTGAAGCCTCGACCGAGCGCCAGTGAGTCGTTGGGCAGCAGCAGCTCGGGACGGGCCCGGTCGAGCACCGGGTCGTTGTCCGGCGCGATCAGGCTCAGGCCGTCCAGGCCGCCGTACAGGAAGACGTGGATCAGCGTGCCCGTCTTGGTCGCCGCGAACGACGCCGAGGTGGTCACGAACTGGGCGGTCGCCAGGGCGGTGGCGGTGGCGGCGGCACCGGCGACGAAGGTACGCCGAGTCACCCCGCGACCATCCTGCTGCGCCTCCTCCAGTTCCTCCAGCCGCCGGTAACGGTCGGCCTCGGCGGCGTTCTCGGCGGCCACCACGTCGGCCTCCGCCCGCAGGAGTGCCTCGGCCGGGTTGTCGGCCAGCCGTCGCACGTCGGGGCAGTCGGGGTGCAGGTGATACGGGTACACAGTCTTCTCCATCGGATGCCTCACCGGAGGTGGTGCTGGGGGGATGCGAGGATCGCCCGCGCGACGGCGGTGATGGCCCCGTTGAACGTCGCGTCGACCTTCGTACCGGCGGAGACCCCGGCCACGCCGAGGATCAGCGCCCGTTCCCGGTCGGTGAGCCGCTGCCGGATCAGCCGTCGGGCCAGTGCGTCGACGTACGCCCCGGCGGTGGCCGGTGGGGTGGCGACCAGCTTCTCCGCGCGGGTGAAGGTGAACACGGTGCGGTTGGCGGCGAGCAGGTCGTGGGCCTCGTTCCAGCCGTTGACCATGGTGCCGACGGAGGTCCACGCGAGGTAGACGTCCGGGTAGCCGTCGGGCGTCGGTTGACCCATCGGGTGGTGACCCAGCTCGCGCAGCTTGTCGTGGATCTGCCGCAGGCCGCGGGCGTACGCGGTCCGCTGGTTGCCGCCGTTGTCGTGGTTGGGCGCGGCCTCGGGTGACACACCGAGCGTGCGGTAGGTGGCCACCAGGTACTCCAGCGGGCGGCGCACCTTCTGGCCCACCGCGGCCCAGAACTCCGACGAGCTGAACAGCGCGAGCAGCACCGGCTTGATCCGGCCCCGGTGGGAGGTGTACGCCTTCGCCAGCCGGTCCACGAGGGACTTGGGTGGGGTGTCCGACACGAACCGGACGGCGAGGTTCTGTGCCACGTACCGGGCGGTCGAGGGATGTAGCGCGAGATACGTGAGGTAGGCGTCGATCGCCGCCTCGGCCTTCTCCGGATCGGCGGAGTTGTTGGCGTGGGTGAACCCCAGAATCTTCACCTTGCCGACGTAGTGCCGCTCCGGGCGGAACACGTAGCTGCCGTCCTTGACGCCCCGGCCGGTCTGCAACAGGGCCGCCTGGCGGACGTCGGCCTCGGTGTAGCCGCCGTCGACACCCACCGAGTACAGCTCGAGGTTCTCCCGGGCCAGGTTCTCGTTGACCGCGTCGGCACGGGAGTCGACCTGGTTGAGGTAGAGCAGCAGTGCCGGATGCCGGTTGGCGGCCAGGAACATCTCCGGATAACTGCCGAGCGCGTGCTTACGGATGACGTCCCGGTCGAACGAGTTGCGGTAGATCTCGCCGCCGTCGAAGTCGGCGGCCACGTGCAGGAAGTCGTTCCAGAAGTCGACCATCACCTCGAAGAGCTGACGGTCGGACCAGATCTGCCGGGCGATCGTGGCATCCACCATCTCCCGCTCGGGCTGGGCGCCACGTTCGTTGAGCTGGTCGCGCTGCTCGCGCAACTGCTCCGGCGACAGCTTGAGAGTGGGCAGTTCGGCGAGCTTCAACTCCGCCTTCGTCGGGGCGATCTTCTCCGGCTCTAGCTGCCAGCGCAGCCAGCCGTCGATGCCGCGCTCCTTGATCTCCGCGAGTACCGCGGCGGTGGGGCCGAAGGTCAACCGGCGGGCCAGGTGCAGCTCCGGGTCCTTGGCGAGCACCGTCTTCACGGTGACCTTGGTCGCCGCCGCCGCGGCGGCCGGACCGGAGAAGGTGCGCCCGCTCTTCGGCGCGTTCTTCTTCAGCGCCTCGCCGCCCCGGGAGCCCATGTAGCTGTCGTTCTGCTCGGTGTACGTGCGTACCGTGCTCGCCTGCTGCCCGCTCGGGCGGGTGGGGGAGCCATCCGTCGGTTTGGCGATGGTGGCGTCGCCGGCGACCGCTGCCTCGTCGCCGAAGAAGGCGCGTACCCGGGGATTCATCGCGAGCATCGCGCCACCGGCCACGACGGCGGCGCTACCGCCGAGGGTGGCCAACGCTCGGCGACGGCCGGACGCACGGCGGGGTTCGTCGTCACCGTCCAGGCCGGGCAGTTCACTGCCGGGCCGGGCCGGGTCCAGCGGCACGCCGTACCCGTCCGGGCCGATCCACTGCGGTCCAGGGTTCGGGGCCGGCCGCTGGCCCTGGTGAACGTAGGGCTCCGGTCGGTACGGATCGGTTCGATGGGTCGGATCGCCGTGCTGGGGGTGTGGTTGCGGGTACCGGCGCCCGTCCCATCCGCGATCGTCCTGCCGTCGGTGTGGTGGCACCTGATGGTCGGCCATATACCGTTCCTGTTTTCTAACGTCGACGCACGACCGTGCCTCGGCCTGAGGTGCGGCGACTAATGTCCGAGGGGGGTTGCCAGGGGAACGTAGTCACCGGCATCCGGCCTAACAAGGCAGCCGTCCACGGCGCTCCCGCGCACTTAAGACGAGTTTCAACGCGGATGCCGGACTGCCGGCTACCGGCCAGTTGGCCAGACACGCCGCGAGCAGGGGTGTTTCCTCGGCGACAGCGCCCACCAGCGCCACTGCCACGCACGCGAGCGCCACGGGTCCGGTTCGGCGGCTTAGTAAGAATTAAGGTCCCGATAAGGAGCTGTTGTGGCAGCTCGTCACGGGTGAAAGTAGCACCAGCAAGAGCGCGTGAGCCCGCTCCGCAGCGGGTATTCCGCCGCACCGTTGCTGAACGCGTGAGGGGAAGGCACATGCTCAGCAAAGAGGATCAACGCAGATTCGAACAGATCACCCGCCACCTGCGGGAGAGCGATCCGGCGTTCTTCGCCCGGCTCGACAGTCGGGCCCGGGGCCGCCACGGCCGCTGGCTGCTGTTGCTGACCGTGGTGCTCTGGGCGGCGCTGCCGGCGACCACCGTACTCGCCGGCCGGCTGGCCGGGGCGATCTTCGCGGTGGTGCTGGTGACGAACGCCGCGCTGATGTGGCGGTTCCGTCAACGTTGGCTGTGAGGGCCGGGGCCGCGTGCCGCCCAGAATCGAGTGACCGCACGGTGCGGCGGAAGCCGCTCGATCCGGGACCGAACCTGACCAGGGCGGCGCGAACCCGGCCTATTCGCCGAGCTGGCGGTAGGCGTGACGCAGGCGTTCGACGAGTCCCGGTCCACCGATGGCCGGCGCGGGCGCGCCCAGTTGTCGTAACAGCAGATCCGGCCGGGCGGTCAGGCTCGGCGGACGGTCCGGCAGTGGCACGGGCGGCAACCAGAACCGGTCCACCGCCTCGGCCAGCGGCGTGCCGGGCAGGTCGGCGAGCGCCCGGAGGGCACCGGCGGCGGGCACGTCCACCTGGTGGTGCCCGGGCCGACCGCCGTCGGCCTCCCGGCCGGTGTCGGGATGCCCGGTGTCCCGGGTGCGCGAGCGGCCACGTCGACCGGTCAGGTCCGGCGGCCCTGCCACGTCCCGCGCCGCCGCAGCGTCGACACCGGCCACCGGTGCACCGTCGCGGAGCTGCGGTGTGGTCGATGCCTGGTCCTCGACGCGCAGTCGCCGTAGCCGGGCGAGCAGGTCCGCCCGGCTGCGACCACGCCAGTGCAGCAGGGTGAACGGGTCCGCGTCGAAGGCCTCGGCGAGCAGGTAGAAGGTGGCGGCGAGGTGTTTGCAGGGCACCGCGACGTCCGGGCACGAACAGCGCTGGTCCAGTTCGCCGATCGCCGCCGGGAACAGCGGGGCCTCGGCCGCGATGAACAGTTCCTCCAGTTCGGCCGGCAGGTCGCCGGCGAGCAGCCGGGCACTGAAGAACGCCTGGGCGGCGAGTTCCTGTTCGATCCGTTCCCACAGCCGGGCCGGGAAGGGCGGCAGCGCGACGCTCACCTGGTACGGCTTGGCGCGCGAGCCCTGCACCACCGCGGTCACCACGCCCGGTGCGACGTCGAGGCGGAGCACCTGGCCGGCGCGGGCGTACGACCTGCCCCGGGTCAGCCGGGTGCCGAGCGCGAACGACTCCAGCACCTCGAGGAAGCGGCGGGACCACCAGGAGACCCCGATCGCGCCCCGGGTGCTCCGAGCCCGTAGGCCCCCGTCGACCCGGCGCGGCGGGCCGTAGTCGGCGAACCGGCCGCCGTCGTCGGCACTCACTCGGCCACCGCCCCCGCCTCCAGGGCGAACAAGTCACGAAGCTGGGCGGTGGACAGCTCGGTGACCCACTGCTCACCGGTGCCGACCACCGAGGCGGCCAGGCCACGCTTGTCGGCGATCAGCGCGGCGACCTTCTCCTCCACCGTGCCGGCGCAGACGAACTTGCGGACCTGCACCCGACGCCGCTGTCCGATCCGGAACGCCCGGTCGGTGGCCTGGTCCTCCACCGCCGGGTTCCACCACCGGTCGACGTGCACCACGTGGTTGGCGGCGGTCAGCGTCAGCCCGGTCCCGCCGGCCTTGAGCGACAGGACGAACATCGCCGGCCCACCGGCGGACTGGAAGCGGGCCACCATGGCGTCCCGGTCGGCCTTGCCGACGCCGCCGTGCAGGAACAGCACCTCCCGACCGAACCGGGCCGACAGATGCCCGCGCAGCATCCCGCCGAACTCCGCGTACTGGGTGAACAGCAGGGCCTTCTCCCCCGCCGCCAGGACCTCGTCGAGGATCTCCTCCAACCGGGCCAGCTTGCCCGACCGACCGTCGAGGGGCGAGCCGTCGCGGAGCAACTGCGCGGGATGGTTGCAGACCTGCTTGAGGCGGGTCATGGTGGCCAGCACCAGCCCACGCCGCTCGATGCCGGCGCTGGCTTCGATCCGGGCCAGCATGTCGTCGACGACCGCCCGGTACAGCGCCGCCTGCTCGGCGGTGAGGTTGCAGAAGACCTCCATCTCCAGCTTCTCCGGCAGGTCCGAGATGATCGACGAGTCGGTCTTGAGCCGACGCAGCACGAACGGGCCGGTGATCCGGCGGAGCCGTTCGGCGGTCTCGGTGTCCCCGTGCCGCTCGATCGGCTCGGCGAACCGTTTGCGGAACGTCGCCGCCGGGCCGAGCAGGCCCGGGTTGGCGAACTGCATGATGGACCACAGGTCCGCCAGCCGGTTCTCCACCGGCGTGCCGGTGACCGCGATCCGGTGCCGGGCGGGCAGTGCGCGTACCGCCTCGGCCTGCCGGGTGGCGGCGTTCTTGATGGCCTGGGCCTCGTCCACCACCACCCGGTGCCAGTCGACGCCGGCCAGCTCCGCGGCGTCCCGGGCGGCCACCGAGTACGTGGTGAGTACCAGATCCGCGGCGTGCACGGTGGCGCTGAACTCGGCACCGCGAGCCCGCTGGGCGCCGTGGTGCACGTGTACCCGCTTGTCCGGGGTGAACCGGGCCGCCTCCCGCTGCCAGTTGCCGACCAGCGACATCGGACAGATCAGCAGGGTCGGACCGGCCTGCGGCGGGTCGGCGGCCAGCAACGCCAGCAGTTGCACCGTCTTGCCCAGCCCCATGTCGTCGGCGAGCACCCCACCGAGCCCCAGCGACTGGAGGAACGCCAGCCAGGCCAACCCCCGCCGTTGGTACGGCCGCAGCGTGCCCTGGAAGGACGGCGGCTCGTCCTGCGGGGCGAGCCGGCGATCCACGGCCCCGGCGAGCAGGTCGCCGAGCGCGCCGTCGGCGCTCACCTCCAGCACCGGCAACGCGTCCGGTTGTTCGGCGTCGGACAGGCCGAGCCGCAGCAGGTCGGCCACGGTCAGCTCGCCGGTGGACCGCAGCAGGCGCAGGCCGGCGGCGAGCCGCTTCGGGTCCAGCTCGACCCAGCGCCCCCGCAGCCGTACCAGGGGGGTCTTCAGCTCCGCCAGCCGGGTCAGTTCGTCGGAGGTCAGCGGCTCGTCGCCGAGGGCCAGCTCCCACCGGTAGTCGACCAGGGCGTCAAGTCCGACCCGGTCGTCCGGGCCGGTCACCGCGCCGGGCGCGCTGCGGGAGCGGGCCCGCAGCCGGGCACCGAGCCGCGAGGCGGGGCGCCGCCACCAGGACGGCAGCAGCACCGTGAAGCCCGCGGCGTGCAGCGTCGGCGCGCCCTCGCGCAGGAACCGGTGCGCCCCCTCGGTGTCCAGCTCCAGCCCTTCCGGTCGGGCGGTGCGCAGCGCCTCGTCCAGTTCCGGCCACAGCCGGCTGGCCCGGCCGAGTTCGGCGAGCAGGATCTCCTGTGGATGGTCGCCGGCCACGGTCACGCCGCCGCCGCGCCACACCTGCCCGGCGTCGACGTGCAGCCCCGGCTCGTCGGTGGCGCGCAGTCCGAACTCGATCCGCCACGGGCCGGTGGTGGCGACGACGGCACCGGGGTCGGCCGGCACCACCGTCACCGGTTCGGTCAGCTCGTCGGCCGACGGCTCGACCAGCCGGAAGCTGGCCCGCACCGTGCCACCGGCGACGTCGCGCTGCCACTGGTCCAGCTCGCTACGGAGCGTGCGCAGCGCCGCCGCCTCAGCGGTGAACCCGCGACGTGGCCCGGTCAACGCACCCAGCCAGGCCGCCACGGCACCGTTCGGTCGCGCCCCCCGGGCCAGCGTCATCGGTGGCAGGACGGCGCGTACGGCCGCGTCGGTGAGCGCGTCGAGCGCGTCGGCGACCAGCAGCCCGGGCACCTCGACCGTCCCGTCGGACGGGCCGGCCCCCCGGGTCGCGGACAGTTCCGCCTCGACGACGGCTCGGGCGGCGGGAGGCAGGGCCAGCGCCAGTGACCGGGCCCAGGCGGCGTCCGTGCCGGTCAGCAACGGCCGCCACACCGCCCAGGCGGAGCCCTCGGCGGCCGAGGCCGGGTCGGCGAGGCTGGGCAGGACCCGGCCGCGCGTGGCCAGGTCGGTGGCGAAGTCGGCCAGCTCGGCCAGGTGGCGCAGGCTCGCCCCGGGTGCGGCGGCCAGCTTCTCGACGGTACGCAGCAACGACAGCGCGGCGTCCGGGGCGTACGCCAGCACCGGGACCCGCCACCCGGCGAGGGTGACCGGACCACGCACCGGTGCCAGCTCGGTGGTGCGGACCAGTTCCGGCGAGTCCAGCGGCGAGCCGGCGCGGGTGGGCAGGCGCAGCAGCGCCGTGCCGAGGTCGTCCGGTTCGGCGGCGTCGGCCAGCAGCGCGACGAGTGCGGCGTGCCCGGCGGCGAACGGGTGTGGGCGGGCCCGCGGTGCCCGGCCGGGGCGGCGCGGGGCCTGGGCCGGCAGGGTGCTGTCCTCGGCCCAGACCGCGAGCCCCCGACCGGGCAGCCACATCCCATGGACGACCAGCACGCACTCCCCCTCGGACCGGACGGGCCCGCGCGACGGCGGCGGCGACCCGGGGCCAGGATAGGCGGCGCCGGCCGACTAGCGTCGGCGCCATGTGCGACCTCCTGGTGATCGGCGGCCTCGGCGTCGACGTGCGGGTGCGGGTGCCCCGGCTGCCACTGCCGGTGGTCGACTCGGTCACCGTCGACCCGATCGAGCTGCGGGTCGGCAACACCGGAGCCGGGGTGGTACTCGCCGCACACGCGCTGGGGCTACGGGTAACGGTGCTCGACACGGTGGGCGCGGACCCGGCCGGTGCCGTCGTGCGGGCCGCGCTGGCCCGTACCGGCGTGCGGACGGTCCTGGCCGACGACCCGGCGGGTACCCGGCGGTCGGTGAACCTGGTCGACCCCGGCGGACGGCGGATGTCGCTGTACGACCCCCGGGACTCGGACGGTCCACCCCCGGTCGCGGCGGCCCGGGTGGCGGAGCTGGTCCAGGACGCCACCCACGTCCATCTGTCGATCATGGGATGGGTGCGAAAACTGCTGCCCGACCTCGGTGACCTGCTCAGCGAGGGGGTGGGCAGCTCGACCGACCTGCACGACTGGGACGGGCACAACCCGTACCACCGTCCCTTCGCCGACGTCGCCGAGCTGGTGCTGGTCAGCGGTGCGGCGCTCGACGACCGGGCGGCGACCGTGGCCGGCACGCTGGCGCCGCGCCCGGTGCTGGTGACCCGGGGCGCCGACGGTGCCGACCTGTACCTGGGCGGCGACGTGCGGCGGATTCCGGCGGCCGAGCCGCCCGGCCCGGTAATCGACACCAACGGCGCCGGGGACGCCTTCGCGGCGGGGATCATCACGGCCCGGTCGCGCGGCGCGACCTGGGCGGAGGCGGCCGGGTACGCGTCCCGGGTCACCGCCGCGGCCTGCACCCACGACGGCATGGAGTACCCACCGGGCCTGCTGCCCCGCGACTGACCGACGGGCGCCGGTCCGAACCGGACTGCCGGCCCGAGGAGCAGCGGGCCGAGGCGGATCATCTCGCTTCGCCCTGCGGGTCACCGACGGCCGGGGCAGGATGGGCGCATGGCATCCACGGTTGAGATCCCACTGGTGGGCGGCACGGCCGACGGCGAGCACGTCACCGTCGAACTGGACCCGAACGGCCGGCCCCCGCTGACCCACCATCACCTGGGGCCACAGGGGCTGGCGGCAGCGGAGATCTACGAGTTGGAGTCCGTCGACGCCGACCGGCAGCAGTGGCGCTACTGCTGGCGGGGGCCGGCGGTCTGACCCGACCCCCGCGCCGGTCAGGCGCCGACCTCGACCAGGGACCGGTTGCGCAGGCTCTCCAGCACCGCCCGGGTGACCTGAGAGGTGCCCCTGGCCTCGTCGCACACCCGAGCCACCCGCTGGGCGGTGACCTCGGCCCGCTGCTCACGTTCGTCCCACAACTGGTCCACCTCGGCCAGCAGCGGGCCCTCCACCTCGCGTTCCACGCCACGCAACGCCGGCACCCCGAGTCGCTGCGCGAGGTCGAAGACCTTGCCGGCGTACGGCAGCGGCAGGAACGGGGTGCCCATCATCGCCGCGAAGATCAGGAAGTGCAGGCGCATACCAACCGCGAGGTCGAAGTGCTTCATCAGCCCGAGGATCTGCTGCGGTGAGTAGGTGCCGTGCAGGATCCGCCCTCGCTCCGCGGCGATCATGTGCGACAGCACGCCGTGCGAGTGCCGGATGTCGTCGCGTTCCATCGGCACGAACAGCACGTGCGCGTCGATCCGGTGCACCAGGAAGTCACCGATCTGCGCCAGCAGCCGGTGGTATCCGTCCACGTCCAGCCGTTCCGCCGCCCGGCCCGGCTCCCGCACGCTCATCCCGACCAGCCGTTTGCCGTCCGGCACGCCCTCCTCGCGGAGGAACTGAGCGGGAAAGTCCTCCGGTTCCAGCAGGAACGCCGGATCGCCGGTGACGGTGATCGGGTTGAGCAGGCCGGCCTCCTCCAGCACCATCCGCGACTCCTGGTCGCGTACGGTCACCTGGACCGCGCCGGCCAGCGTCTCCCGGACCATGCCGGTGTCCACCATCTCGCTGAGCGGCCCGACGCCAACGGCGTACGTCAGCAGCGGCAGACCCCGCTCCTGCGCCACCCGGACCACCCGCAGGTAGCGGCGTGCCTCCTTGTCGTAGAGGATGCCGCCGCCGCCCAGGATCAGCAGGTCGAGCTGGGACAGCACGAGGGCCGAGTCGGTCCGGCTGACCCCCTCCCACGGCACCGCCTCCACGTCTGGGTGGGCGACGGCGGTGTGCGCGGGATTCCGTGAGAACACGATGATCCGCGCGTGCGGCTCCTGCTGACGCAGATCGGTCAGCAGACCGGTGAGGATCGCCTCGTCGCCCAGGTTGCGCCCACCGTACGAGCCGAGCACGCCGATGGTCAGTCCGGCACGCGTCATCCGTCGCTCCTCCCCAGGTGCGTCCGCTCGAGGTTTCCCCGCTGCGCTGGTGAACAGTCCTCGCGGTCTGCTCGGCCACCGGATCAGACGGTGCGGCTGGCGGATGGGTGCGGCCGGGCACTCGGGGCCGACCGGACAGACTGCGGCATTCCACGCGGGGCCGCTGTCGACAAGCCGACTACCCGGGCAACGACCGGCTGCGGCGCGCGTCAGGCGGTCACACATTAGCTCGATGGGGTGACAGAGCGTGGTTGACCCTGGTTGACGGCTTTGCGAGGGTGTCGACCGGATCCCGCACCCCGAGCGGCTGATCCAGCGGCGGCCGGGGCACGACTGGGGCTGCACCCTGCCCGCCGCCACAGCCCCCGCAGCCCCGAGCGGAGAACTCGATGTCGTCAGGTAGCACCCTGCCCCGCACCGGATTCGACGTGGTCACCATCGGCGGTACCGCTGGTGTCGGCGTCGTGCAACTGTCGTTGCCGCTCGTCATCGCCGCTGTCGGTGTGCTGATGGTGGTCGCCGGTGCCTGCATGATCCGGATGACGTTCCGACGCGGACGGCCGATCGACGGATGAGCGCGCGCATCGGACCCCGACGGGTGCTGCTCGCGGCGGCGGTCGTGCTGGCCGCCGCGGCGGTGTGGGCGATACACCATGTGTTCGCGGTCTCGGGCGCTCTCGACGGCGCCGGGCACCGCTTCACCTACGTGTACGCGGGCATGTTCCTGTTGCTGTTGTGGCAGATCGGCGGTGCCTATCTGGAGCGGCCGGCGACGGCGACCGGCCAGGCTCGCGAGTATCTGGACGGGTTGCGGGTGGTGGCGATCGTCCCCGTCTACAACGAGGACCCGGCGGCGCTGCGTGCCTGCCTCGAATCCATGGTCAGCCAGACACGTGCCCCTGACGTCATCTACGTCGTGGACGACGGTTCGACCGACACCGGCGGGTACGAGACCGTGAAGCGGTGGTTTCTCGCCACCGCCCCCAGGCACGGCATCGCGGTGTCGTGGCATGTCCAGGCCAACGCCGGCAAGCGGCACGCGCAGGCCGTGGCCGTACGCGCCACCGGCGACGCGGACATCTACTGGACGGTCGACTCGGACACCGTTTCCGATCCGCGGGCGCTCGACGAGCTGCTGCTGCCGTTCGCTGATCCTCGTGTGCAGTCGGTGGCCGGCGTGGTGATGGCCGCGAACGTGGGGTCGTCGTTTCTCGCGCGGATCACCGACCTGTGGTTCGTCACGGGTCAGCTCACCGACCGGTCGTCGCTGTCGGTGTTCGGAGCGGTGTGGGTCAACTCCGGGCCGATCGCCGCCTATCGGGCTGAAGTCGTCCGGGACAACCTCGACGGCTACCTGACGGAGCGGTTCTTCGGCCGGCACGTGGCCTTCTCGGATGATTCCCTGTTGACGTTGTACGCGATGGTCAAGGGGCGCACCGTGCAGCAGCCGACCGCGTTCGCGTTCGCGTTGATGCCGGACCGGTTCGGCCACCTGTGCCGCATGTACCTGCGGTGGATGCGGGGCAGTTTCATCCGCTCCTGGTGGCGGGTGCGGTACCTGCCGCTGCGGTCGTACGCCTGGTGGGCACATCTGCTGCGCTGGGCGTCGATGGTGGTCGCCACGGTGGTGTTCGTGACCGTCGTGTTCGTGTCCCCGATGGTCGAACCGACGCTCACGGCACTGCCGTGGCTGTTGTCGGTGACCTTCATCGTGGGGTGGGCACAGACGCTGCGCTATCTGACGGTCCGCCGGTCCGACGAGTCGACCGGCCGCCGGGTGTGGACGTGGCTGTTGGCGCCGGTGGCGGTGGTGTTCGCGGCGGTGGTGTTGCGAGTGATCCGCTGGTACGGGGCGGCGACGTGCTGGCGGACCGGTTGGGGCACCCGGCAGCAGGTGGAGGTACTGCTGGCGCGCTGACCGCGTACGCGGGCCGGCGGTTGGCAACCTCACCCTGCCGACCGCCGGCCCGGACGGACGTCTCGCACCTCGACACTGGCCCCGCGTCGCTGACCGGCGACACCCTGTGCCACGTGGATCTCCGCGCGGACAACCTGCTCGTCGACCGGACCGGCCGCGTCACAGTGGTCGACTGGCCCTCGGCGGCTCGCGGCCCGGCCTGCTGGACACCGCGCCCGATCGTCGAGGCAGCAGTATCCCCGATACTGCTGCCTCCGACCCGACGGCGAGCCAGCAACATCCCCGAAACTGCTGCCTCCGACCGACGACGACTCCGCAACATCCCCGATGTTGCTGCCTCCCGCCCCCGGCGGCCCAGCAACAGCCACAGTTTGGGGACGGTGGGGTGGGGGGTGTCAGGTGGGCGGGGTGGAGACGTGGGTGAGGAAGGGGAGGACCGCCGTGGGCAGGGCGGGTGAGTCGACGACGTCGTAGTGGGTGAGTCCAGGCAGGACGGCCAGCCGGGCGGCCGGTCGGTCGGTGCCGTCCCACCCGGCGTCCCGATGCCCGCCGCCGAGCAGGCCGAAGAACTCCACCATGTGTGCCGGGCGGACCGAGTCGGCGTCGGCGAAGACAAGCATCGTCGGGGTGGTGATCGAGGCGACCTCCGAGGACCAGTCGTAGTCACGGCGCAGCAGCTCACCGGTCCTGGTCCAGAGCAGTGGCCAGTCCTGGGGCCGGGGCGCCACGCGACGGTAGAGCTGCTCGGGCGGGGTGCCACGCATCCGCTCGGCGGCCGCCTCGTCGGGCTCGGGCATGCCGGCGAGCACCTCGGGAAACCAGCCCTGCCGCCGACACGGCGCGGAGACCACCACCAGACGACGGAGCAACTGCCGGTGCTGCACCGCCATCCGCAGCGCGACCCCACCGCCGAGGGAGAAGCCGAGCACCTCGGCCTCGGCCAGGCCGAGGTGCACGATCAGCGCCGCCACGTCGTCGGCCATCGACTCGTACCGCAGGGGGCGTCCGGTGTCCGGGGTGCGGCCGTGACCGGGCAGATCGACGCTGACCACCAGGCGACGTCGCGCCAGCGCCGGCCGGATCGCGGCGAAGGTCTCCACCGCGCCGAACCCGCCGTGCAGCAGCACCAGCGGTCGACCGGTGCCGTACGTCTCGTACCAGAATCGGACGCCGTCGAGCCGCGCGTAGCCCATCTGCCTCCTTCCACGTCCGGGTCGGGACCGACCACGCCGCACCGAATCCCGTCCGAGCGGACCAGTGCCGAGTGGGTCGACGCCGATACGATCGGTGGGTCTCGATACTCTCGGTAGGTGCCCACCCGGACGAGGTGAGCTGCGGTGGCCGTCGTCGTCGACCTGCTCAACGTCACGATCATCCTGCACGGGCTGCTGAAGGTGACCGCGATCACGAACGCGATCCGCTGGATCAGCGAACGAGGCCGGGACTACCGGCTCGCGTACGACCGGATGCCGCCCGCCGACGACGCGGCCAAGCTTCGCCTGCTGGACGAGTGCGGCGGCACGTTCTTCCCGTTCGGCGCCAAAGATCACCGGATCCGGCGACGGTACCTGCGGTGGCAGCGACGATCCCGGCGGTGGCGGGCGGCGGCCGTCGCGCTGCGGCTCTGGGCCACGGTCTGCTTCACCGCGCCCGGGCTGGTCGCGTTGACCGTCCTCAGCACGGCCGGGCCCGCCTTCTTCCTCCCCCGGCCGCCGGGCGCCCGCTGGCTCACTCTCGGCGCCGCACTCGTCGCCGCCGCCATCGTCATCGCGATGTTCTTCGAGGCGCTGACCTGGTATCTGACCGTACGCGGCTACGCCCGCCGGTTCCTCACCACAGGTTTCCACCGGACCCGGGTCGACTCGACCGGGGAGAACCTCGCGGAGTTGCGGATCTACATCTACCTCGCCGCGTCGATGGTGCTGGCCAACTCCATGCCCTGCCTGACGGCAGCGGTCTCCTTCGGCTCCTACCGGTACCTCGACGGCAGCGCGGTCGGCTACGGTCCCAGCGCCGTCGCCGCGGCCTGCCTGCACACCGCGTCGAGCATGTCCTTCCTGGGCGAGTCACCCTTCACCACGCACAATTCGGTGGGCAGCCTGATCGGCGTGCTCGACCTCGGGTCGGGCGTGATGCTGATCCTGTTCGGGCTGACGCTGCTGCCCGCCATCCTCAACCTGAGCGGACGAACCGAGTAGAGGGTGTGGTGGGCGCGGCAGGTTTCGAACCTGCGACCCCTCGCTTGTAAGGCGAGTGCTCTCCCACTGAGCTACGCGCCCGGGACGCCGTACGGCGGGCCGGCGGTTGGCAAGCTTACCCTGCCACCCGCCGGCCCGGACGGATGCCTCGCACCCCGACGCGTCGGGTCAGGCCACGGCCTCCGCCAGGGCCTTGCGCCAGCTCTGCTGATCGCGGGATTCCCCAGGCGGGTTCATCTCGGCGAAGCGGACCACGCCGGCCCGGTCGATGACGAAGGTGCCGCGGTTGGCGATGCCGGCGACGTCGTTGAAGACGCCGTACGCCTGGGCGACCGCGCCGTGTGGCCAGAAGTCCGACAGCAGCGGGAATTCGTAGCCCTCCCGCTCCGCCCAGATCTTGTGGGCGTACACCGAGTCGACGCTGACGGTCAGCACCTGGACCTCGTCGTTGACGTACTCGTCGAGGTTGTCCCGCACCTCGGTCAGCTCACCCTGGCACACGCCGGTGAACGCCAGCGGGTAGAAGACCAGCAGGACGGTGCGTCGGCCGCGGAAGTCGGAGAGCCGGACCTGCTGGTTGTTCTGGTCCTTCAACACGAAGTCGGGCGCCTCGACGCCAACCTCGATGGGCATGCGAACTCCTCGGGTGGGTTCGGGACGGCCTCGGTCGCTCGCCGCGGGTCGGGTTACTTCTTGCCCTTGGCGCCGCGACGCAGCACGAGTCGGGCACCGCTCCAGTCCTTGCCGGCGTTGACCGTGGAGGTCTGCTGGAGGCCGGCGGTGGGTGCGGACTCGGCGATCTCGCTCGGCTCGACGTGGCCCTCGCGGCCGGCCTTGGGCGTCAGCAGCCACACGACCCCGTTGTCGGCCAGCGGGCCGAGGGCGTCGACGAGCAACTCGAAGAGATCACCGTCGCCGTCCCGGTACCAGACCAGCACCGCGTCGACGACCTCGTCGGTGTCCTCGTCGACCAGATCTCCACAACGGTCGGTCAGGGCGTCCCGGAGATCGGAGTCGACGTCGTCGTCGTAGCCCATCTCCATGACGACCATCCCCGGCTCGATGCCGAACCGGTCCGCCAGGCTGCGTACCCCGTCAGCAGCCTGACCAGCGGTCGCGCTCACTGTCGCGTGCCTCCTCATCTCGTCCGAGCCGGCGTCTGCTCGACGCCGTCAGGCAAAGTCCACACAGTTGTGCCCTCCTGCGCAAGTGGCGCACCGGGTGGAACGAAATTTACCGTGCCAGCAGCGTACGGGCACCCTGGGTGATGGCCTCCTCGGACACCAGGACCTGTCGGGCGGCCGGACCCAGGGGCACAAAAGAGTCAACCGCCGCCACCCGGCGTGCCGCACCGACATATCCGGCATCCACCAACGCGGCGATCACTCCCTCGCCCACCCCACCGGACCGGCGGGTCTCGTCCACCACCAGCACCCGACCGGTCGCGGTGGCCTCCCGGATGAGGTCGGCCACCGGCAGCGGCGCGAGCCAGCGCAGATCCACGACCCGGGTGCCGATGCCCTCGTCGGCCAGCACCGAGGCGGCCCGCAGCGCCATCCGTACGCCGTTGCCGAAGGTGACGATGGTGACGTCCTCGGCCGAACCGACGCCGTACACCCGGGCCCGCCCCACCGGGACGTGGCCGCCGGCCCAGGCGCCCGGCTCGGCGTAGGGGGCGAGCCACTCGCCGTCACCGTCCGTGTAGAGATCGCGGGTGTGGTAGAGCGCGATCGGCTCCACGAACACGCAGACGCTGCCGTCCACCGCCGCGCTGGCCAGGCAGGTTCGCAGCATCGCCGCCGCGTCGTCCGGCCGGGCCGGCACGGCGATCACCAGGCCCGGCACGTCCCGCAGTACGGCCACCGAGTTGTCGTTGTGGAAGTGCCCGCCGAAGCCCTCCTGGTACGCCAGCCCGGCCACCCGCACCACCATCGGGTTGCGCCACGCCCCCTGCGAGAAGAACCGCATGGTCGCCGCCTCGCCCCGCAGCTGGTCCTCGGCGCTGTGCAGATACGCCAGGTACTGGATCTCGGGCACCGGCAGCATCCCGGCCAGGCCCGCGCCGAGGCCGAGGCCGAGGATGGAGGTCTCGTCGAGCAGCGTGTCGAACACCCGGGCGGCGCCGAACCGGTCACGCAACCCCTTCGTCACCCCGTAGACCCCGCCCTTGGCGGCGACGTCCTCGCCGAAGACCGCCATCTGCGGATGACTGAGCAGCCCGTCGGTGAGCGCCGCGTTGATGCTCTGCGCGAGGGTGAGCGGCCCGGCAAGTTCCGGCGGCTTGCCGCCGAACGCCTCGACCCGGGCCCCGGCGTCCGGGCCGGCGGCGCGGGCACCCGCGTCCTTGACCGCCAGGGCGACCCGGACCGGGCGGCGCGGTGCCAGTGGGGCGATCACCTCCGCGGCGTCGGCCAGCTTCGGTTCGTCGAGCACCTCCTCGGCGATCCGGCGGACCTGCCAACCGATCTCGTCGTAGCGGTCCAGCAGTTCCGGCCCGCTGGCCAGCCCGGCGTCGACCAGCCGCCGCGCGGTGGCGACCACCGGGTCCCGGGCCACGTCGGCGACGATCTCCGCGGCGGGGCGGTACGCGCTCTCGGCGTCCGCGCCGGCGTGGCCCATCAGCCGGACCGTGGTCAGGTGCAGCACGGCCGGGCGTCGGTGCCGGCGCACCCAGGCCGCCGCCTCGACCGCCGCCTCGTAGGTGCCGACCAGGTCGGCACCGTCGGCGGCGAAGTATCGGATGCCGGGTTTGGACCGCAGGGCCGTCGCCACCCATCCCTGCGGCGACCGGACGCTGATGCCCAGCCCGTTGTCCTCGCAGACGAAGAGCACCGGGATGCGCAGGCCGGTGTGGTCGTACCAGCCGGCGGTGTTGAACGCGGCCGTGGCGCTGGCGTGGTTGATCGAGGCGTCCCCGAACGAACAGACCACGATGGCGTCGGCCGCCCAGGGCGTCGGTCCGGGCTCCGCGCCGGTTCGGTTCGCTTCCCCTCGGGCGTCGAGCCGGCGCAGTCGCTCGACAGCGAGACCCATCCCGACCGCACGGGGCAGGTGCGAGGCAATGGTGGAGGTCGTCGGGACCACCGCGAGGTCGGCCCGGCCGAACACCTTGTGCCGGCCTCCGGCGATCGGTTCCCGGCTGGAGGCCACCATGCCGCGCAGCACGTCCCGGGCCGCCTCGGCGTACGCCGGGCGCACCGGCCGCTTGACCACCGCCATCCGGACGCCGCCGGGTCCGACGCCGTCGCCCGGCCCGGAGACCGGCACGGTCAGGGTGGCCGACCTGGAGTCGGTCAGTGGCACGGCTGCCGGCCGGTCTCCGGCCGCGGCTGCCTTGCCCGGGTCACCGGCGGGGGCGTCGGCGGCGTCCGTCCGGTCGATCGCCGCCGCGTCGGGCTCACCGTCGGGCGCGCCCGCACCGCCCGGCGACTCGGCACCCGCGGCGCCGGTCCCGTCACCGGGCGCGCTCGCACCGCTCGGCGAGTCGGTTTCCGCCGGGACCGGACCGCTCGCCGACTCGTCCGGCGCGCCGCCGACCTGTCGTTCGCCGGTCTCCGCCAGGTCCGGCGCGGCGGGCTGCCGGCCGGAGGAGTCGACCTCGACGGGCTGTCCGCTCTCCGCCACCTCCGTGGTCGGACCGTCCCCGGCGATCTCCACGGTCTCGGCCGGCGGCCGGGCGGGCGGCACGAGCGGTGGGGCGGGCACGACCGGCGCGGGAGACACAGCCGGTGTGGGCGGCGCGGACGGGTCGGCCTGGGCGGCACGGACGCAGTAGAAGGCACCGGAGCGGTAGTGCAGCAGCGCCGGATCCGTGGGCCGCAGGGCCGCCGCCACCGCGGCGTTGCCCTCGTGACCGGCGGAACCGATGGTGTAGTAGCCCTCGCCGAAGCTGCGCAGCCAACGGGCGGCCAGGTCGAGTTGCCGGCTGGTGACCTGGGCGTCGAAGAGGTCCAGCAGTTGGGTACCGGTCAGCGCGCTGCCCTCGGCCACCGGACGCGCCGGGTCGCCACGGTGTGGCGGTGCGGCGAGGGCGGCCAGGCTCTCCCGGAACCGGTCGTCGAGATCCTGCGGGGTGGTCACGTCCGACAGCATTACCGACGGGGGCACGCATCGCACAGTCGAGTGCGTTTCACGCCCGCCCGGTCGGGCCGCAGTCCTCGGGGCAGCCGCCGTCGGAGACCTTCCACACCAGCTCACGCAGCGCGGCGAGTTCCTCGTTGTCGAGCGGGGTCAGCAGCCGGGAGTCGGAGAGCACGAGATGGACCCGCTCGCGCATCCGCCGGCCGGCGTCGGTCACCACGAGCGTCTTCTGCCGCCGGTCGGTCGGGTCGGCCCGGCGCTCGACCAGCCCGGCCTGCTCCAGCTTGTCGACCAGGGCGGTGACGTTGGACCGGTCGCAGCGCAGCTGCTCGGCCAGGTCGCGGGCGGGCAGTGGACGGTCCGGGTCGAGTTGGTACAGGGCGCGGGCCACGGCCGGGGTCAGACCCAGCGCGGCGATGTCGAGATCCTGGTGGTGCCGCAGGGCGGCGGCGACGTGCATGATCCGGCGTACCGCGTCACCGGCCAGCCCGGCCCGGTCGACCGGTTCCCGGCCGACCGGGGCGATGATCGGCCGTGACATGGTCACATCCTAGGTCGGCGTACCCCCGCCGACCTCGTCCGATCGGTGTCGGGCGCCGAGAGCTCCGTCGGATCTGCCGCGCTCGGCCCTTGTTCGGGCAATAGCGGCGGGAAAGGGCTCTTCCTTTCACCCCCGATTCATCGACGGCAGCAAGTCTCCCCGTGGACCACGTACCGACCTGGGGAGGCAATCGTGTCGTTGTCCCGACGTACCATCCTGCTCTCCGGCCTGGCGGCGAGTGCCGCCGGAGTCGCCGGTGGCGCGCTGCCCGCGGGCGCGGCGCCCGTTCCGTCCCGACCGGCCGGGCAAGCCCTGGCCTACCCGTTCACGCTCGGTGTCGCCTCCGGCGACCCGGACCACGAGGGCTTCGTGCTCTGGACCCGGCTGGCGCCGCAGCCGCTGGCCGAGGACGGTCTCGGCGGCATGCCCGACCGCATGGTGCCGGTCTTCTGGGAACTCGCCGCCGACGAGCGGTTCCGGCATGTCGTGCGGCGGGGAGTCGTCGACGCGCACGCGGCGAGCGCGCACAGCGTGCACGTCGAACTCACCGGTCTGCTCCCCGGCCGGGAGTACTTCTACCGGTTCCGGGTGCAGCGGCACCTGTCGCCGGTCGGGCGGACCCGCACCGCACCCGCACCGTGGAGCCTGCCCGCGACGCTCGCCATGGCCTTCGCCTCCTGTTCGCAGTACGAGCACGGGTACTTCACCGCGTACCGGCGGCTGGCCGAGACCGAACCGGAGCTCGTCCTGCACCTGGGCGACTACCAGTACGAGTACGCCCGGGACACCTACAACGCACCCGGTGGGAATCCGCGCGACCACGAGGGTCCGGAGACCCGCACGCTCGCCAACTACCGGCAGCGGCACGCCCAGTACAAGACCGACCCGGATCTTCAGGCGGCGCACGCCGTCGCGCCGTGGGCGGTGGTCTTCGACGACCACGAGGTGGAGAACAACTGGGCCGACGACGTGCCGGAGGCACCCGACCCGGAATTTCCGGCCCGGCGGGCGGCCGCCTTCCGCGCGTACTACGAGAACATGCCGCTGCGCCGCACCTCGCTACCGCGCGGTGTCGACATGCAGCTCTACCGGCGGCTGCGCTGGGGCCGGCTGGCCACCTTCCACCTGCTCGACACCCGGCAGTACCGCGACGACCAGGCCTGCGGTGACGGTTACCAGTCGTGCCCGGAGGCGGCCGAGCCGAGCCGTTCCATCCTCGGCGGGCGGCAGGAGGCGTGGCTGCTGGACGGGTTCCGCCGCTCCTCGGCCCGCTGGGACCTCCTCGCCCAGCAGGTCTTCTTCGCCCAACGGGACCGCGACTCCGGACCACTCACGGTGACCAGCATGGACGCCTGGGACGGTTACCTCGCCTCGCGGGACCGGATCACGCGGGGCTGGCTGGCGGCCGGGGTACGCAACCCGGTCGTGCTCACCGGCGACGTGCACGCGCACTGGGCCAGCGACCTGAAGCTCGACTACGCCGATCCGACCTCACGCACCGTCGGCAGCGAGTTGGTGTGCTCCTCGATCACCTCGGGTGGCGACGGGGCGGACTCGGCGACCGGCACGCACCCGTGGCTGGCCTGGAATCCGCACCTGCGCTTCCACAACAACCTGCGGGGTTACGTCCGGACCACGCTCACCAGGGAACAGCTCACCGCCGACTTCGACGTGCTGCCGTTCGTGAGCAGCCCGGGTGCCCCGGCCCGTACCCGCGCCCGGTTCGTCATCGAGGACCGGGTCCCGGGGCTGCACCTGACCCGGGACGACCCGCCGGCCGCCGCGCGGGCCGCCGGTGCGGACGTCGACGCCGGGCAACGCACCGTGGAGAGCGAGACCCGTCGGCCCTGACCGGTGCGCCCGGCAGGGTTCGCGGGGCCGCCCGTGACCGCGCCGTCTCCATCGGGGCGACGCGGTCACGGGCGGCGGCGGGACGGGGGCGGGCGAGCCGGCTGGGTGACGGGTGGGCCGGAGGGCGGACGGGGGTCAGCCGGACAGGAAGGAGAAGCGGACCTGCCGGGTGGGGTTGTCACCGTTGGTGTCGACCAGGCAGATCGACTGCCAGGTGCCGAGGGCCAGCCGCCCACCGAGCACGGGCAGCGTCACGTACGGGGCGACGAAGGCGGGCAGCACGTGATCACGACCGTGTCCCGGTGAGCCGTGCCGGTGCCGCCACCGCTCGTCGGTCGGCAGCACGGCGTCCAGCGCGGTGAGCAGGTCGTCGTCCGAGCCTGCCCCGGTCTCGATGATGGCCACGCCGGCGGTGGCGTGCGGCACGAAGACGTGCAGCAGCCCGTCGCCGCAGCCGGCGAGGAACTGCTCGGCCTCGGCGGTGATGTCCCGGACGGTCGGCCGGGAACCGGTCCGGACGGTGATCAGCTCGCTGCGCACACCCGCATTCTTCCGCACCGGGCAGCGGCCCGCCGCACCGCCGTGGAACGGCAAAGTTACTGATTGGTACCTGTGTCGAGCGTCGCCCTTAAGCCGGGTGGACGTGACGGCGAGTGCCACGACGGGGCAGGATGGCGCTAGAGACCTATCCCACACACAACCGAGGGAACGCCTGTGGCTACGGAACGCAAGCGCCCGGTGATCACGGCCGGCCTGCCGAGCCAGCTTCCGGACATCGACCCCGAAGAAACCAGCGAGTGGGTCGAGTCGCTCGACGGTGTCATTGGCGACCGTGGCACCAAGCGAGCCCGCTACGTCATGCTGCGGCTGCTCGAGCGCGCCCGGGAACGTCAGGTCGGCGTGCCGTCGCTGACCACCACCGACTACATCAACACCATTCCGCCGGAGCGTGAACCGTGGTTCCCCGGCGACGAGCACGTCGAGCGCCGGATCCGGGCGTACGTGCGGTGGAACGCCGCGATGCTGGTGCACCGCGCGCAGCGGCCGGAGATCGGCGTCGGTGGTCACATCTCGACCTACGCCAGTTCGGCCTCGCTCTACGAGGTCGGCTTCAACCACTTCTTCCGGGGCAAGGACCACCCGGGTGGCGGCGACCACCTCTTCTACCAGGGGCACGCCTCCCCCGGCATGTACGCGCGCGCGTACCTGGAGGGCCGGCTCAGCGAGAACCAGCTCGACGGCTTCCGGCAGGAGCTGTCCCACCCCGGCGGCGGCCTGCCCTCGTACCCGCACCCCCGGCTGATGCCGGACTTCTGGGAGTTCCCCACGGTCTCCATGGGTCTGGGCGGTCTGAACGCCATCTACCAGGCCCGGTTCAACCGGTACCTGCACCACCGGGGCATCAAGGACACCTCCGACCAGCACGTCTGGGCCTTCCTCGGCGACGGCGAGATGGACGAGCCGGAGACCCTGGGCGCGATCGGCGTGGCCGCCCGCGAGGAGCTGGACAACCTCACTTTCGTCATCAACTGCAACCTGCAGCGGCTGGACGGGCCGGTACGCGGCAACGGCAAGGTCATGCAGGAGCTGGAGGCGTTCTTCCGGGGCGCCGGCTGGAACGTCATCAAGGTGGTCTGGGGGCGGGAGTGGGATCCGCTGCTCGCCGCCGACACCGACGGCGCGCTGGTCAACCTGATGAACACCACGCCCGACGGTGACTACCAGACCTACAAGGCGGAGTCCGGCGCGTACGTGCGGGAGCACTTCTTCGGCCGTGACCCGCGTACCCGCAAGATGGTCGAGGGGCTGACCGACGACGAGATCTGGAATCTCAAGCGGGGCGGGCACGACTACCGCAAGCTGTACGCGGCCTACAAGGCGGCCACCGAGCACACCGGCCAGCCGACCGTGATCCTGGCCAAGACGATCAAGGGCTGGACGCTCGGCTCGCACTTCGAGGGCCGCAACGCCACGCACCAGATGAAGAAGCTGACGCTGGAGGACCTGAAGACCTTCCGCGACCGGCTCTACCTCGACATCCCGGACTCGGCGCTGGAGGAGAACCCCTACCTGCCGCCGTACCTGCGGCCGGACGAGAAGTCCGACGAGATGCAGTACCTGCACGAGCGGCGCAAGCAGCTCGGCGGTTACCTGCCGACCCGGCGGACCAGCGCCAAGACGCTCGCCATCCCCGGCGCGGAGCGCTTCGCCGACGTCAAGCGCGGTTCGGGCAAGCAGAAGGTGGCCACCACGATGGCCTTCGTCCGGCTGCTCAAGGACCTGATGAAGGACAAGGAGTTCGGCCGGCGCTGGGTGCCGATCATCCCTGACGAGGCGCGCACCTTCGGCCTGGACTCCATCTTCCCGACCGCCAAGATCTACTCGCCGCACGGCCAGCGGTACACCTCGGTGGACCGGGAGCTGTTCCTGTCGTACAAGGAGTCGACCGCCGGGCAGATCCTGCACGAGGGGATCAACGAGGCGGGTTCGGTCGCCTCGTTCACCGCGGCCGGCACGTCGTACGCCACCCACGACGAGCCGATGATCCCGATGTACATCTTCTACTCGATGTTCGGGTTCCAGCGCACCGGCGACGGCTTCTGGGCTGCCGCGGACCAGATGACCCGGGGCTTCGTGCTCGGCGCCACCGCCGGACGCACCACGCTCAACGGTGAGGGCCTCCAGCACGAGGACGGGCACTCCCTGCTGCTGGCCGCCACCAACCCGGCGGTGGTCGCGTACGATCCGGCGTTCGCGTTCGAGATCGCGCACATCATGGAGAGCGGCCTGCACCGGATGTACGGCGAGGAGCAGGAGAACGTCTTCTACTACCTCACCGTCTACAACGAGCCGATCCACCAGCCGGCGGAACCCGACGGTGTGGACGTCGAGGGCATCGTCAAGGGCATCCACCGCTACTCCCCCGCCCCGTCGCTGGACGGAGACGCCCCCCGGGCGAACCTGCTGGCCTCCGGCACCGGCATGCAGTGGGCGCTCAAGGCGCAGCAGTTGCTGGCGCAGGACTGGGGGGTGGCCGCCGACGTCTGGTCGGTGACGTCCTGGACGGAGCTGCGCCGGGACGCGGTGGAGTGCGAGGAGTACAACCTCCTGCACCCGGGCGCCGAGCAGCGGGTGCCGTACATCCAGCGCAAGTTGGCCGACGCCGACGGGCCGAAGGTCGCGGTCAGCGACTGGATGCGCGCGGTACCGGACCTGATCTCCCGGTGGGTGCCGGGTGACTGGACCTCGCTGGGTACCGACGGTTTCGGGTTGTCCGACACCCGACACGCGCTGCGGCGGCACTTCCACGTCGACGCCGAGTCGGTCGCGGTCGCGACGCTGCGGCAGCTCGCGCTGCGCGGGGCGGTGCCGGCCCACGTGCCTGCCGAGGCGGCCAAGAAGTACGCCATCGACGACGTCACCGCCGCCCCGGTCGGCGAGACCGGCGGCGACAGCTGAACCAGGGGAAAGGTCTTCCTGGAGGGCCCGGCGCGGTGTCACACCGCGCCGGGCCCTTCCGCGTGTGACGGCGGAGCACGGCGCGGTGGGCCCGGCGCCGCGATCGCCGCGGCGGTCCGCAGATATGACCCATCCGGTATCGATGGACATCTGTTTCATGTAACACAGCGCATCCACAATTGCCGATAGGTGTTTCAGTGGTACCCGGGGACACCAGGCCGGCCGGTGGAGCCACCCCCGTCGCGCCCGTCCACCGCCGGCCGGGACGTCACCGCCGCCTCGGCGCGCGACGGGAGGGAGCGTTCATGCGAATCGTCCGGATCGGTCTCGCCCTGGCCGTCGGCGCCCTGGTGGTGTCGATGCTCCCGGCGAGCTCGCCGTCGGTGGCACACGACCCGGCCACTCCGGCCGGACGCGCGTCGGCCCAGGAGTTCATGGCCCAGCGCGAACCGACTCAGCAACTCGTCGCGGCCGCCGCCGCGACCTGCACCAACGGCCAGGCGTCGGGCTACCCCTGCCGCAACGTGGACCTGCTGTCGTTCATGCCGCTGTCCAGCATCGGCGGCAGCCAGGCCAACGACATCTGGGGCTGGACGGACCCGCAGACCGGCAAGGAGTACGCGCTCGTCGGCCGGCGCAACGGCACCTCGTTCGTGGACGTGTCCAACCCGACCGCTCCGGTCTACCTGGGCAACCTGCCCGCGTACCAGAACCGCACCGCGATCTGGCGGGACATCAAGGTCTACCGGGACCACGCGTACGTGGTGGCGGACGTCTCCGGGCACGGCATGCAGGTGTTCGACCTGACCCGGCTCCGCGGCGTCACCGCGCCGCAGACCTGGACGGCCAACGTGCACTACAGCCGGTTCGGCAACTCGCACAACATCGCCATCAACGAGCAGACCGGGTACGCCTACGCGGTCGGCACCAACACGTGCAGCGGCGGCCTGCACATGATCGACATCCGCACCCCGAAGTCGCCGGTGTACGCCGGCTGTGTCAGCAACGACGGCTACACCCACGACACCCAGTGCGTGGTCTACCGGGGTCCGGACACCACCTACACCGGGCGGGAGATCTGCGTCAGCTCGAACGAGGACACGGTGACCGTGGTCGACGTGACCACCAAGTCGGCTCCCCGGCAGCTGTCCCGCATCGGCTACAGCGGGCGGGCGTACACCCACCAGGGCTGGTTCACCGACAACCAGCGGTACTTCCTGCTGGACGACGAGTTGGACGAGACCCGGCGCGGGGTGCGGACGCAGACCTACATCTGGGATCTGGCCGACCTCGACGCGCCTCGGCACATCGGCACCTACAGCGCCCCGTCCGGGGTGCAGGCCACCGACCACAACCAGTACGTCAAGGGCAGCTACAGCTACCAGGCCAACTACCGGGCCGGGTTGCGCATCCTGGACCTGCGCAACGTGGCCAGCGGTCAGGCCACCGAGGCCGGGTACTTCGACATCTACCCGTCGAGCAACAGCGCCTCGATGAACGGGGCGTGGAGCACCTATCCGTACTACCCGAGCGGCATCGTGGTGGTCAGCGGCATCGAGCAGGGGCTGTTCGTCCTCCAGCCCCGCTTGTCATGACCACCACCGACCATCGGCCGGCAACGGCCGCCGGCCAGGTCGAGGGGGCGTCCCACCCGGGGCGCCCCCGCCCCGACCTGTCGCCGGCGGGCGGCCCGGTGTGGCGGTACGTCGCCGCCGCGCTGGTGCTCAGCCTGACCCTGGCCGTCGGGTTCTTCGCCGGTCGCGCCGGTGCGCCGGCCTCCGGCCCGGTGCCGCAGGCGGCGTCCACCGCGCACCTCGGCCACGGCCCGGGCGGGCTGGAGGTGTCCCGCGACGGCTGGACGCTGGCCCTGGACACGCCGAGCCTGGCCGTCGGCCGGCCGGGCGAACTGGCCTTCCGGATCACCGACGCGTCCGGCGCGGCGCTCACCACGTTCCAGGAGAACCACGAGCGCCGGATGCACCTGATCCTGGTCGGTCGGGACCTCTCCGGCTACCAGCACGTGCATCCGGAGATGTCGGCCGACGGCACCTGGCGGGTCACGGTCACGCCGGCCAGGCCCGGCCCGCTCCGGGCCATCGCGGACTTCTGGCCGCAGGGTGCGCCCGCGGGCGTCACGCTCGGCGTCGACGTGCCGGTCCCCGGGCGGTACGCCGCCGGCCCGCTGGCACCACCGGAGGAGACGATCCTGGTGGACGGCTACACGGTCACCCTCGACGGTGGGTTGCGGGCGGGCGAGTCCAACCAGGTGCTCGTCTGGCTCGGCCACGGCGGGCGGCCGGTCGACGACCTGCAACGCCACCTGGGCGCGTACGGGCACCTGGTGGCGCTGCGCCAGGGCGACCTGGCGTACCTGCACGTGCACCCGGCAGCGGCCAGCCAGCCCAGTTCGGTGGTGGCGTTCGGTGTCACCGTGCCGTCGGCCGGCACCTACCGGCTGTTCTTCGAGTTCCGGCACCTCGACGAGGTCCGCGTCGCCGCGTTCACCGTGATCGTGTGAGGTGACAGGGCTGCGACGAGCGGTGGCGGCCCGGGTGCCTCTGGAGGGGGGCACCGGGGCCGCCACCTTCGCGGGTGACGCCGGGACGCGGCCCGTCAGCCGACGGCGGCCAGGTCGGTCAGCCGGGCCAGCGAGTCCTCCAGGTCGGCGCCGACCCGACGCAGGCCGAGCCGGAGCAGGGCGGCCTTGACCGGGCCGGCCGGCCAGCGCACGACGATGAGCCGGACGACCGTGCCACCCTCCTGTTCGTCGGGTGTGAGCTGGACGTATATCTCGGTGCGCGCCTCCGCTCGGGCACCGGCGCCCTTGGCGCGTTCGCGCCAGCCGATCAGGGTCGGCTCCTGATAGGCGATCACTTCAGCCTCATGCGCGGCTCCGCGTCCGGCCTGGACCAGCTGCCGCCGACCGAAGCCCTCCCCCGAGAGGACCTCGGCCGCACGGACCCCGGCCAGCCAGGCCGGCAACTGCTCGGCCCGCTGCACCACGTCCCAGACCGCTTCCACCGGCGCCGCCACGTGCGCGCTGCGTTCCACGAGGATCATTTCCGTCTTCCTCCAGTGAGGACATCCCACGATATTCGGCACTCTATGCGCAAAAACGGACGTATATGGACGGGTTCGTAAAAGACACGCCGAAAGGTATTGCCCCTGGCCGCTCGGGAGCCTATGGCGCACGGTCTCGCCGCCCCCTAGAGTTCCGAGCACATTTCGCGTTAGAGCGACCGGGAGGGCGTATGTCGACCGCACCGATGCCCGAGTTCCCCACCGGCTTCCGGTGGGGCGTCTCCACCTCCGCGTACCAGATCGAGGGCGCCGCCGGCACCGACGGACGGGGACCGTCCATCTGGGACACCTTCGCCCACACGCCCGGCCGGATCGTCGACGGCAGCACCGGCGACGTGGCCTGCGACCACTACCACCGGTACGCCGAGGACGTCGCCCTGATGGCCGGGCTGGGCGTCGGCGCGTACCGCTTCTCGATCGCCTGGCCCCGGGTGCTGCCCGGCGGCACCGGTGCGGTCAACTCCGCGGGGCTGGACTTCTACGAGCGGCTGGTCGACGAACTGCTCGCGCACGGCATCGATCCGGTCGCCACCCTCTTCCACTGGGACCTGCCCCTGTCGCTGGAGGACGCCGGAGGCTGGCTGAATCGGGACACCGCGCACCGCTTCGCCGAGTACGCCGACCTGGTGGCCGCCCGCCTCGGCGACCGGGTCCGGCTCTGGATCACCCTCAACGAACCGTTCATCCACATGAGCCTCGGGCACGCCACCGGTGTCCACGCCCCCGGCCGAATGCTGCTCTTCGACGCCTTCCCGGTCGCCCACCACCAGCTGCTCGGCCACGGCCTCGCGGTCGCCGCACTGCGCGCCCGCAGCACCAGCCCGGTGGCCATCGCCAACAACTACTCTCCGGTACGCGTCGTCGGCGCCGACCCGGCCGATGCCGCCGCGGCGGCGACCTACGACGCCCTGCACAACCACCTCTTCACCGACCCGCTGCTCGGTCGCGGGTACCCGGCGCAGCTGGGCTTCGACACCGCCGTGGTCCGCGACGGCGACCTGGAGGTGATCGCCGCGCCGATCGACGTGCTCGGCGTCAACTACTACAACCCCACGGCGGTACGCGCCCCCGAGGAGGGCTCGCCGCTGCCCTTCGAGCTGGTGCCGCTCACCGGCTACCCGCGTACCGCGTTCGACTGGCCGGTGGTACCGGACGGACTGCGCGAGCTGCTCGGCCGGCTGCGTGACCGCTACGGCACGGCGCTGCCGCCGATCCAGGTCACCGAGAGTGGCTGCGCCTACGACGACGCTCCCGACACCGACGGGCAGGTGCCCGACCCGGACCGGATCGCCTACCTCGACGGTCACCTGCGGGCCGTCCGCGGCGCCATCGACGACGGGGTCGACGTGACCGGCTACTTCGTCTGGTCATTTCTGGACAACTGGGAGTGGGCCGAGGGCTTCACCAAGCGATTCGGCCTGGTGCACGTGGACTTCGAGACCGGGCGGCGCACGCCCAAGTCTTCGTACGCCTGGCTGCGTGAGGTGATCGCGACCAACCGGCGGGAACCTCGGTGACCACCGTCGACCCCACCCCGGCCTCGCTGCCGGCCGCGCTCGCCGAGCCGACCGTGCCGGTCCGGCGCGGATGGATCGCGCTGCTGTTCGCCGCCAACCTCGGCGTCTGGATGGCCTTCTTCACCCCGATCCAGGTGCTGCTGCCGCAGCAGATCGGGCAGATCGCACCGACGGACAAGGAGACCATGCTGGCCGTGGTCACCGGCTTCGGCGCCCTCGCGGCGGTGCTCGCCAACCCGCTCGCCGGTGCCCTGTCGGACCGCACCTGCCTGCGCCTGGGCCGGTGGGAGTTCGGTCGCCGGCACGTCTGGACCCTCGGCGGCGCGGTGCTCGGCGCGCTGGCCCTGGTGCTGCTCGCCCAGGCGCGTACCGTCCTCGCGGTGACCGTCGGCTGGGTGGCCGCGCAGGTCTGTTTCAACGCGATGCTGGCCAGCCTGACCGCCGCGGTGCCGGACCGGGTTCCGGTCGCCCAGCGGGGCGGCGTCTCCGGCTGGGTCGGCATCCCGCAGGCGCTGGGACTGGTCCTCGGCGTCGTGCTGGTCACCGTCCTGGTCACCGGCAACACCGCCGGTTACCTGGCCGTGGCCGCCGCCGTCCTGCTGCTCGCCCTGCCGTTCGCCCTGCGCACGGTCGACGATCCGCTGCCCCGCACCCACCGTCCGGCGCTGCGCGGCCTGCTCGCCGGGATGTGGGTCTCACCGCGCCGGTACCCGGACTTCGGCTGGGCCTGGATCACCCGGTTCCTGGTCCAGTTGGGCAACGCCTTCGGCACGCTCTACCTGCTCTACTTCCTCACCGACGAGGTCCGCGTCGCCGACCCCGAGGGCGGGCTGCTGGTGCTGATCCTGCTCTACACCGCCGGGTTGATGGCCACCACGGTCATCGCCGGCCGGCTCTCCGACCGCTCCGGCCGGCGGAAGGTGTTCGTGATCGCCGCGGGCGTGGTGATGGCCGTGGCCGCGCTGCTGCTGGCCGCCGCGCCCACCTGGCCGGTGGCGGTGGTCGCCGCGCTGGTCCTCGGTGCCGGCTACGGGGTGTACCTGTCGGTCGACGCCGCGCTGATCACCCAGGTGCTGCCGAGAGCCACCGACCGCGCCAAGGACCTCGGCGTGATCAACATCGCCAACTCGGCGCCGCAGGTGCTCGGTCCGGCCGTCTCCGCGCCGATCGTGGTGCACCTGGGCGGATACCCGGCGCTGTACGCGACCACCGCGGCGGTGACCCTGCTCGGTAGCGTCCTGGTCCTGAAGATCCGCTCGGTGCCCTGAGGCGCACCCCTTGGCCGAATGCGGTAGCGGGTCGCCGTAGGCTGGAGGTCGTGACGGTACGTGTGCGCTTCGCCCCCTCCCCGACCGGTATGTTCCACGTCGGCGGTGCCCGCTCGGCACTCCAGAACTGGATCTACGCCAGGCAGCAGGGCGGGGTGTTCGTGCTGCGCATCGAGGACACCGACGCGGCCCGTAACTCCCCGGAGTGGACCGAGGGCATCCTGTCCGCGCTGGACTGGATCGGCATCGAACGGGGCAGTTACGAAGGACCCTACTTCCAGTCCTCGTACGCCGCTGAGCACCGGGACGCCGCGCGGCGGCTGTACGAGGCGGGTCGGGCGTACTACTGCGACTGCACCCGCGAGGCGGTGCAGGCCCGCACCGGCAACCAGTACACCGGCTACGACGGCTACTGCCGCGACCGGGGGCTGCCGCCCGGCGACGGCCGGGCGCTGCGCTTCCGCACCCCCGACGAGGGCGCCACCGTGGTGACGGACCTGATCCGGGGCGAGCCGACCTTCGAGAACAAGCTCATCGAGGACTTCGTCATCGCCCGGGGTGACGGCTCGCCGGTTTTCCTGCTGGCCAACGTCGTCGACGACATGACAATGGGCATCACCCACGTGATCCGGGCCGAGGAGCACCTGCCCAACACCCCGAAGCAGCAGTTGCTCTGGGACGCGCTCGGGGTGAAGCCGCCGATCTGGGCGCACGTGCCGGTGGTGGTCAACGAGAAGCGGCAGAAGCTCTCCAAGCGCCGCGACAAGGTCGCCCTGGAGGCGTACCGGGACGAGGGTTATCTCGCCGCGGCGATGCGCAACTATCTGATGCTGCTCGGCTGGGCACCCTCCGGCGACCGGGAGATCGTCCCCTGGTCGGTCATCGAGGACGAGTTCCGGCTGACCGAGGTCAACCCCTCACCGGCGTTCTTCGATGAGAAGAAGCTGCGCGCGTTCAACGGTGAGTACATCCGGGCGCTGCCCGTGGCCGAGTTCGTCGAGGCCTGCCAGCCCTGGCTGACCGGCACCGGCACCATCGCGCCGCCGCCCTGGCAGCCGGCCGAGTTCGACGCGGCCGTGTTCGCCGCGGTGGCCCCGCTGGCGCAGACCCGCATCGCGGTGCTCAGCGAGATCGTGCCGAATGTCGACTTCCTCTTCGTCGACTCACCGCTGATCGACGAGGCGGCCTGGACGAAGGCGATGAAGGAGGGGTCGGCGGAGCTGCTCGACGCCGCCGTCGCCGCCTTCGAGGCGGTCGATTCGTGGGACGCGGAGACGCTCAAGGCAACGCTGGAGGCGGTCGGCGCGGAGCGCGGGCTCAAGCTCGGCAAGGCCCAGGCGCCGGTACGCGTGGCGGTCACCGGTCGTACCGTCGGTCTGCCGCTGTTCGAGTCGCTGGAGGTGCTCGGGCGCGAACGCGCCCTGACCCGGATGCGCGCGGCCCGGGTCCGCCTGGTCTGACCCTCCACGCCGGTGCGCCGGGCCCGGCGCACCGGCCCGCGTGGCTGGGCCGGAAGCGTTCAGCGGCGGCCGGCAGAGCGACGGCGGATCAGCCGGGCAGCGGCCAGGACGGCCAGCAACAGCAGCACCGCGACGGCCGCCCACCACCATCCGCCGCCGGAGGACTCGTCCGACCGGGGCACCGGGCTGACGAGCGCCGGAGTGGTCGGTGCCGGGGTGCTCTCCGCCGTGCCAGGATCCGTCGGATCGGCGGTGGTGGGTGCCGGGGACGGGTCGGCGGGCGTGTCGGTGGTGAGCGTGAACCGCACCTCGCCGGAGATCGGGTGACCGTCGGCGGACATCAGCCGGTAGCCGACGATGTACAGCCCTGCGGCACCCGGCGCGAACGGCACGCTCACCCGGTTGCCGGCGAACCGCGGCTGCCCGCCCGCCGCGTCGACATTGTCCGGCCCGGTGATCGTGACCTTCGTCGTGTCCTCGTCGACCGTGGCCAGGAAGCGCAGCTCCACGCGCTCCGGAGCCTCGGCCACCCGGGCACCCTCGCGAGGGCTGCTGCCGGTCAACTGGTTGTGCGCGGCGGCCGGCACCGCGGGTATCAATAACGACACACCGAACGCCACGCCGAGCACCACTGCCCAGGACCACGACACGCGCGATATCCTGCCCACCATCATGGCCTCCGCAAAGGTAAAATCCGGCCGCTGCATCGCGCCTGGCCGTCGAGCGAGTCGCAATCGCAGATAGTTCCAATTAGTGTTCCATCAGCTGCAACCGATCGGCGTTCCGCGGAGTCTTTGAGTGGGTACCTGTCCTGCGGGCAGGGGCACCACCGTCAGCCTGCCAACGTGTGACCCCTGCAGCACGGCCACCATCGAACGGGGCGAGGAGGCGGCATGGTCCGACGGATGAGGCGATTGACCGGAGCGACGGTGGGTGCGGTGGCGGCGCTGTTGCTGTCGCTCGCCTCCGCCGAGGCGGCCGGGGCGGCACCGAAGACGCCGCCGGCCGGCGTGGACATCACCGGGCACGGGCTCGCCGAGCCGTTGCGGTTGCGTGCCGAAACCCACCCCGCGCATGTCGTCGCCGTCATCGAGCAGGTGAATCACAAGGGCCTGGTCCGCCAGTCCGGTGGCCCGAAGAAGGCCGACCTCGGTCCGAAGTACACGGTCCTGGTGCTGGCCGGCGACGCTCCGAAGCAGACCTACGACCTGTACCCGAAGGCGGTCGGCGGGCCGCGCGTCTACCGCCCCGCCAAGCAGCCCGACCGCAAGGTCAGCGCGGCCTGGTATCTCGGCCGGGTGAGCATGTCCGAGACGCTGCGCACCGCCGGTGTGCCGCTGGAGCGGACCTACGAGGCGGTCAGCGGTGGGGTCGGCGGAGGTGAACGCATCATCCCCGAGGAAGCGCTCAACCCCGCGCAGGACATCAACGAGGCGTTCAGCGAACTGCGCCGCCTGCTCCTGCTGAACGTCGCGGTGGTGCTGGTCATCACCCTCGGACTCGCCGGGATCGCGCTACTGATCCGCCGCCGTACCCACTGAGCCACCGCGCGGTCGAGGTCCGGCCGGCCCGCGAGCACGCCGCCGGCCGGGCTCGCCCTGTCCCTCAGCTCAGCACCAACGACCCGGCGGACGCTCCCGCCGCAGGTTGCGGTGCGCCGGACGAACCGGCCCGTGTCGGTGCGCCCCGGCCCAGCCGGGCAGGTCACTGCGGCACCCACCGGCCGCCGGATCGGTCGGCCCGGCGGTGGCCGGCTCGACGCCGCGCTGACGGGGCACCGGCGACTCGCCGCCGAGCTGCCGGTTGGTCGTGGGATCGTCCTCCGGACGTTCCGGCACGCGACCGGTGACCGGCTCGGCCGGATGGGCCAGGCCGGGCGGCCGGCGGTGATGCTTGGCGAGGGCCGGCTGCTCGTGCGGGCCGGGTCGGCACGGCTCACCCTGGGCACAGCCGTGGTCGGCCTCCCCGTACGCCATCGGCGTCTCCTCACGCTCGCCCTCACCCGCCGGCGCCCACCCGACGTGCCCTGTCACCGTACTGGCCGGTTCTGACCGGCCGCGCAGCGCGTACCGGTCGACCGCCGGTGCCGACGCCTGCCGTCGAGGTCCAGCTCAGCGCATGTCAGGCTAAGCGGGTGAGCGAGTCGGGCGGTACGGACCTGTCGGCCACGCTGCGCCGGATCGAGCGGGCGGCCGGCGCGCTGGCCACCGCGAGCGTGGTCCGGATGGACGAGACCCTGCCCTGGTTCCGGGAACTACCGGCCGACCAGCGCTCCTGGGTGATGCTGGTGGCCCAGGCCGGTGCCCGCTCCCTGGTCCAGTGGTTGCGCTCCGGGGGCGGGGCCGCCGAGGGCACCCAGGAGGTTTCCGACGAGGTGTTCGCCACCGCGCCGCAGGCGCTGGCCCGCTCGATCACCCTCCAGCAGACCGTCGCCCTGATCAAGGTCACGATCGACGTCGTCGAGGAGCAGGTCGGCGACCTCGCCGCCCCCGGTGAGGAGCCGCAGCTGCGGGAGGCGGTGCTGCGGTACTCCCGGGAGATCGCCTTCGCCGCCGCCCGGGTCTACGCCCGGGCCGCCGAATCGCGCGGTTCCTGGGACGCCCGGTTGCAGGCCCTGCTGGTGGACGCGCTGCTGCGCGGCGACTCGCCGGACGTGCTGGCCAGCCGGGCCGCCGCGCTGGGCTGGACGGATGCGCCGCCGGTGGCGGTGGCGGTCGGTCACTCCCCGGGCGGCGAGGTCGCCGCGGTCCTGCACACCGTCTACCGGCAGGCCCGCCGGATCGGGGTGGAGGTGATCGGCGGGGTGCACGGCGACCGCCTGGTCATCGTGCTCGGTGGGGCGGCGGACCCGGTCGCGGCCACCGGCAAGCTGCTCACCGCCTTCGGCGACGGGCCGGTGGTGGTCGGTCCGGCGGTGCCGAGCCTGGACGAGGCGACCGAGTCGGCGCGGGCGGCGTTGGCCGGATACCGTGCCGCCCCGGCGTGGCCGGCGGCACCACGTCCGGTGCACGCCGGTGACCTGCTGCCCGAGCGGGCTCTGGCCGGCGACGCCGAGGCCCGCCGGCGGCTGCGCCACGACGTGTACGCGGTGCTGGTCCGCGCCGGCGGTGAGCTGCTGGAGACGCTGGACGCCTTCTTCGCCGCCGGTGGCACGCTGGAGAGCGCCGCGCGGGCGCTGTACGTGCACCCGAACACCGTGCGCTACCGGCTGCGGCGGATCTCCGAGGTGACCGGCTTCAGCCCGCTGGCCCCCCGGGACGCGTTCGCGCTGCGGGTCGCGCTGACCGTCGGCCGGCTCGACCCGGTGGTACCGACCCAGACATTGGCCCCACCGGTCAGTAAAAGATCACAGCATGGTGATGACCAGCGTCAGTCTTTGTAGGATCCCTCCAACTGTCCTAGTGCGGTTTGGTGCCAGCCGGCACAGCGCAACCCATGGGTATCCAGGAGAGTCATAGACGTGCTCGCCGTACTCTGCCCCGGCCAGGGTTCCCAGAAACCCGGCTTTCTGACCCCCTGGCTCGACCTGCCCGACGCCGAGTCCCGACTGCGCTCGTGGTCCGAGCTGGCCGGCGTCGACCTGGTGCACCTGGGCACCACCGCCGACGCCGACGAGATCCGGGACACCGCCCGCACCCAGCCGCTGCTGGTCGCCGCGGCACTGCTCGCCGCCGAGCACCTGCCGATGCGCCAGGTCGCGGTGACCGCGGGACACAGCGTCGGTGAGCTCGGCGCGGCGGCGCTGGCCGGGGCGCTGCCGGCGGAGGCGGCGATCACCCTCGCCGGCGTACGTGGCCGGGAGATGGCCGCCGCCTGCGCGCTGGAGCCGACCGGCATGGCCGCGGTGCTCGGTGGCGACCCGGACGAGGTGCTCGCCGCGATCAGCGCGCACGGGCTGCACCCCGCCAACCGCAACGGCAAGGGCCAGGTCGTCGCCGCCGGTGCGCTCGACGGGTTGGAGAAGTTGGCCGCCGAGCCCCCGCAGCGGGTCCGGGTCGTCCGGTTGCAGGTGGCCGGTGCCTTCCACACCCCGTACATGGCTCCGGCGGAGACGGCGCTGGCCGCCGTCGCCGCCGGGACCACCCCGAACGACCCGGACCGCATCCTGCTGTCCAACCTCGACGGGATGGCCGTCGACACCGGCCGGGAGTTGCTCGACCGACTGGTCCGGCAGGTCACCGCCCCGGTCCGCTGGGATCTCTGCATGGCCACTCTCGCCCGCCTCGGGGTGACCGGCGTGCTCGAGCTGCCGCCCGCCGGCACGCTCGCCGGCCTGGTCAAGCGGGAACTCGCCGGTGCGAACGCACCGGAGATCGTCACCGTGAAGACCCCGGACGACCTGCCCGCCGCCCGGGATCTCATCGCCCGGCACGGCACGGTCGACGAAACCAGTACGCACATGTCTCGCGACGACAACCACGCTGGGGAGGCCTCGTCATGACGGGCAGCCGGATCCTGTCCCTCGGGCACTACCAGCCGTCCCGGGTGGTGACCAACGACGAGATCGCCCAGCTGGTGGAGACCAACGACGAGTGGATCCGCGACCGGGTCGGCATCGCGACCCGCCGGATCGCCGGTGACGAGACGGTCGCCGACATGGCCGCGGCCGCCGCCGACAAGGCGCTGGCGAACTCCGGCCTGACCGCCGCCGACATCGACCTGGTCGTGGTGGCCACCTGCACCTCGATCGACCGCAGCCCGAACGTGGCCTGCCGGGTCGCCGCCAAGCTGGGGATCAACGCCCCGGGGGCGTACGACGTCAACACCGCGTGCTCCGGTTTCGCGTACGCGCTGGGCACGGTCGACCACGCGATCCGTGCCGGTGCGTCCCGCAACGCTTTGGTGATCGGTGCGGAGAAGCTGTCCGACTTCACCGACTGGACCGACCGCTCCACCTGCATCATCTTCGGTGACGGCGCGGGCGCGGCCGTGGTCACCGCCGCCGCGGAGGACGAGCCGGCGGGTGTCGGCCCGGTGGTCTGGGGCTCCGTGCCGGAGCGCGGCGACGCGGTGCGCATCGAGGGTTGGCGGCCGTACGTCGCCCAGGAGGGGCAGACGGTGTTCCGCTGGGCCACCACGGCGCTGGCCCCGCTGGCCCTGCAGGCGTGCGAACGCGCCGGTGTCGACCCGTCGGAGCTGGCCGCCTTCGTCCCGCACCAGGCCAACGCGCGGATCATCGACGGCATCGCGAAGCGGCTGAACATCGGCCAGGCGATCATCGCCAAGGACATCGTCGAGTCCGGCAACACCTCCGCGGCCAGCATCCCGCTGGCCCTGTCCAAGCTGGTGGAGCGCCGCGAGGTGCCCTCCGGCGCCCCGGTGCTGCTGTTCGGCTTCGGCGGCGGCCTCACCTATGCCGGTCAGGTCGTCCGCTGCCCCTGATACCCCCACGGCGCGCGGCGCCGAGGAGCGACGGGTGGCGTCGCCGCCCCGTCGAGAGAACCCGATGAGAGGAACCCACCGCAATGACCCGTGACGAGATCACCGCCGGCCTCGCCGAGATCCTCGAAGAGGTTGCCGGGGTGAACCCGGACGACGTGGCCGAGGGGAAGTCCTTCACCGACGACCTGGACGTCGACTCGCTCTCCATGGTGGAGGTCGTGGTCGCCGCCGAGGAGAAGTTCGGCGTCAAGATCCCTGACAACGAGGTGCAGAACCTCAAGACCGTCGGGGACGCCGTCAGCTACATCGAGGCGCAGTCCTGATCATGAGTCGCATCGACGTCGTCGTCACCGGGCTCGGCGCGACCACCCCGCTGGGCGGGGACGTCGCGTCGACCTGGGACGCCATGCTCGCTGGCCGCTCCGGGGTGAGTTCGCTCGCCCAGGAGTGGTCCGCGCAACTGCCGGTCCGGATCGCCGCCCAGCTCGCGGTCGATCCGGCCGGTCTGCTGGACCGGGTGAAGCTACGCCGGCTGGACCGCTCCGAGGCGATCGCCCTGATCGCCGCCCACCAGGCCTGGTCGGACGCCGGCCTGGCCGATTCCGGGCTCGACCCGGAGCGGCTCGGCGTCAGCGTCGGCTCGGGCATCGGCGGGGCGCTGACCCTGCTCGCCCAGGACGACGTGCTGGAGGCGTCCGGTCCCCGGCGGGTCTCCCCGCACACCATCCCGATGCTGATGCCGAACGGCCCGGCCGCCTGGGTCGGCCTGGAGTTGGGCGCCCGCGCCGGGGTGCATTCCGTGGCCAGTGCCTGCGCGACCGGCGCGGAGGCGATCGCGCTCGGCCTGGACATGATCCGTGCCGGCCGCGCCGACGTGGTGGTGGCCGGCGGCACCGAGGCGGTGATCCACCCGCTGCCGATCGCCGGTTTCTCCTCGATGCGCGCGATGTCGACCCGCAACGACGAGCCGGAGCGGGCCTCCCGCCCGTGGGACAAGGGCCGTGACGGCTTCGTGCTCGGCGAGGGTGCCGGCGTCATCGTGCTGGAGCGGGCCGACCACGCCGCCGCCCGGGGCGCCCGGGTGTACGCGCGGCTCGCCGGCGCGGGCATCACCTCCGACGGCTTCGACATCGTCCAGCCGCACCCGGAGGGTGCCGGCGCGATCCGGGCGATCGCGAAGGCGATCTCCGACGCGGACGTGGCGAAGTCCGACATCGTCCACGTCAACGCGCACGCCACCTCGACCCCGGTGGGCGACATCGCGGAGATCACGGCGTTGCGAGCCGCGCTGGGCGACCACCCGGTGCTCACCGCCACCAAGTCCATGTCCGGTCACCTGCTCGGCGCGGCCGGGGCGCTGGAGTCGATCGCCACCATCCTGGCGATCCGCGACGGGGTGGTGCCGCCGACGATCAACCTGGACGACCCGGACGACGGTCTCACCCTGGACGTGGCGGCCAACAAGGCGCGGCACATGGACGTGCCCGCCGCGCTCAACAACTCGTTCGGCTTCGGCGGCCACAACGTGGCGCTGGTCTTCACCCGCCCCTGAGCCGACTTGAGTGTCGGGAAACGCCGTGACCTGCGGCGTTTCCCGACACTCCGGGACCGGCGGCACGACGACTTGACGCCCGCCCGCCACCCCGCTTTGCTGGCTCCCTTGTCGATCAATGACGGGGGTTGGGGACGTGGGACGACTGACCATCGCGGCGGCGACGCTGACCATCGGGCTGCTCGGTGGCTGCGGCGGCACCGGGGAGGATGCCGGCGGCGCGACCGGCGAGCCATGGCACGACGAGGTGACCGCCGCGGCGTCCGTGGACATGGTCGGCGGCGGAGCGCCCTGCCCGCTGCCGGTCACCTTCGGGCTGGCCGACGGCTGGGCGGCCGAGCCGATCGAGACTCCGGCGGCCAGCGACGAGTTGGGTGACATCGTGGCGGAGGCGCTGACCCGTCGTGGCGGTTCGACAGTGCGCTGCGAGCTGGACGGTCGTGCGGTGGTGCCGGGTTTCCTGCGGGTCTGGACGGCCGACGACGCCGGCACGCCGGCGCGACAGGCGCTGGAGGCGTTCGTCACCGCCGAGCCGGAGTCGAGCGGGCCGCAGTACCGCCAGACCCGCACCGGCGACCTCGACGTGGTGGAGGCGACCTGGCTCAGCCGGCGGGCGCTCACCGACTCCGACGTGCGGGAGTGGGCGCTGGCCGTGACGGTGGCCGACCGGACGGTGCTTGTCGAAGCGAGCAGCACCAGCCTCGGTGAGCCGGTCGACGTGCTGCCCGCGTACCGGCTGGTCCGCGACACCCTCGTCGCGACGCCCTGACCCGGGGTCAGTCCGCGCAGGTGGTGGTGGGCAGCCCCGGCACCTTGACCGGGGCGCGGCCCGCCGGGCGGGTCTTGCCGGCGAGAACGTCGGCGAGCGCGGTCATCGATGCCCGGCTGGACGAGTAGGTGGCCAGCAGGGTGGCCGATTTCGCCTTGGCGAGCACGTACGGGGTGTCCATGGCGACGGTGACGGCCGCGCCGGTCCGCAGGTCCTGCGCGCCGTCGCCGTAGCCGACCAGATGCACCACGGTGCCGCCCTTGGGCACCACCTGCACGCCGGCCTTGGTCAGTGCCTTGGTCAGCGCCGCCCGGGTGTGCGCCCGCCCGCCAGACGAGGTGACGGTCACCGGACCACGGACGCCCGTGGTGTCGCACCGGCCGCGCAGCACGGTCACCGCCCCGGCAGCCAACGCCTCGGCCGCTTCGCGGTGTGCCGGTGCACCAAGCGTGGACAACGCCGGTGTGGGTGTGTCGCCCAGGGTGAACTTCATGGTCAGTACGCGGGTGGCCGCCTCGACCAGCCGGCTGCGCGGCAGCGTGCCGTCGCGCAGCGCGGTCAGCAGCCCCTCGTACGCCTGCCCGACGTGCGGGGGCATGAGGATCAGGTCGTTGCCGGCCTTCAGCGCCCGCACCGCCGCCTCGCCCGGCGGGAAGCGACGGGCCGGCGCCATGTTCATACCGTCGGTGATCACCACACCCGCAAAGCCGAGTTCCCCGCGCAGCACCTCGGTGAGCAGCTTGTACGAGAAGGTGGCGGCCACGCCCGGGTCGATCGAGCGCACGTCGAGGTGGGCCGACATCACGGCCAACGCGCCGGCCTCGATGCCGGCGGTGAACGGCGGCCACGCCTCGGCCGCCAGCTCGCCCCGGGACTGCGGGAGCCGGGGCAGGTCCGTGTGGGAGTCGACGGCGCTGTGCCCGTGCCCCGGGAAGTGCTTGAGGGTGGCGGCCACCCCGGCGGACTGCAGTCCGCGTACCGCGCCGCCGACCTGGTCGGCCGCCCGCTGGGGATCCGAACCGAAGGACCGGGATCCGATCACGGCGCTGCGGGTCACCAGCACGTCGGCGACCGGCGCGAAGTCCACGTTGATGCCCATGGCGGTCAGTTCGGTGCCGGCGGCACGCCAGGCGGCCTCGGTCAGGTCCGGGTCACCGGCGGCGCCGGCACCGAGCGCGCTGGGCAGCATGGTGACCCCGTCGGTGATCCGGGTGACCACGCCGTACTCCTGGTCGGTGCCGATCAGGAAGGGCGCCGTGCCGGCGGGCAGCCGCCCGGCGGCCTCGCGCAATCCGGTGGTCAGGTTGCGGACCTGCTTCGGATCGTCGACGTTCGTGGTCTCCTGGTTGCCCTGGGTGGGGTCGTCCGCGCTGAAACCCACCAGGATCAGCCCACCGAGGCGGTACTTCTCGATCATCTCGGCGGGCGTGTCCACCCCGGCCAGTGCCCGGTTGCCGGCCGCCGAACCGGCCGACACCTTCGTCGCGTGGTCGCCGTAGGCGTACGGCATCAGCACCTGGCCGACCAGGTCCTCGTCGGCGAGTTCGCCGACCAGGGTCGCGGCCAGGGTGGCCGGATCCTCTGGCGGGGTGCTCGACGGCGGCGCGGGCTGCGGGGCCGTTGTCGAGGCAGGGCCCGCCGAGGGTTGTTGACCGGCCCCGGAACAGCCGGCGACGAGCAGCGCGGTCACCAGGCCGAGCGCGGCGGCGACGCGCCGAGGGGTAGTCGACACGCGGACCATCCCACCAGTTCACCGCGTACCGGGCAACTTGACCGCTGCTCGCGCCCCGGTCAGCCCACCCGGGTGAGCAGGGTCACCGGTGCACCGTCGCCGGCGTGGCGGTACGGCTCCAGTTCGGCGTCCCACGCGGTGCCGAGTGCCTTGTCGAGGGCGTGCGCCAGGGCCTCCGGCGCCCGCGCGCCCGCCATGATGCTGCGCAGCCGGTCCTCGCCGAGTTGGATGTCCCCGGCGGCGCCCACGGTCGCCCGGAACAGGCCGCGGCCCGGCACGTGCATGAAGCGCTCACCGTCGACGCCCGGGCTGGGCTCCTCGGTGACCTCGAAACGGATCATGGGCCACTGCCGGAGGGCAGCGGCCAGTTCGGCGCCCGTTCCCGGGCGACCGGACCACCCGCACTCGGCCCGGCGGGCGCCGGGATCGACGGGCTGGGCCGTCCACTGCAGGTTGACCGGCGCGGCGAGGACGCGCGCGATCGCCCACTCGACGTGCGAGCACACGGCGAGCGGGGTCGAGTGGACGTATACGACGCCACGCGTTGGCACGGTGACCTCCCGGAGTGCGAGGTGCGTCTTCCCCTACGACCTCGCCCGATCCGGGCTTGTGGAACACATGATGACTGCTGTGACGGATGGTACGCCAGGGAATCGGAAAATCCGCCGCCCGGAATACCCGGACAGGTGACCGGGGTTCCACCTCCTGACGCCGCGATGACCAGCCGGCATCGTGGGTCGTGTACAGTTCCATCGGCGGCCTGTGCCGCGTAAGCCTCCGCGGGTCTCGCCTTGACGGCGCCCGCACCAGCCCCCGGACGTTCCGTCCTCCGTACGTCTTGCAAGGAGTACCTCCGTGGCGAGCAACACCTCTAAGACCGCGCGCGCGTCAGTCCGGGCCGGCCAGGCTGGCCAGGGTGGCGCCCTCAGCGTGCTGGGCGAGTTCAAGTACCTCATCCCGCTCAACGGCGGCAAGCACGCCTACGTGCGGAACCTCACCAACGGCAAGACGGCGCACCTGCGCACCGACTCCGAGGCCTTCGTCGAGGAGATCCGGGTGCTGGCCGCCGCCGGCCACGCCGCCAAGATCCGCGCCGAGATCAACGGTCTCAACGCCGCCCACCCGGGCGACGGCTGGGACGCCACCGAGAAGCGCCTGGTCGAGGCCGGCGTCTTCGAGGCCTGATCGGCCGAGGGCGCGCCGCGCCCGCTCCGTACCACCTGTGAACGCCCGTCGGGTCCCCCCGGCGGGCGTTCGCCGTCTCATGCCCGTTCCGGCGGGTCCAGCAGGGCCACCTCACCGGTGGCGAGGTCGTAGACGGCTCCGGTGACGGCGAGCCGGCCGGCGGCGACCGGCGGCGTCAGCCTGGGGTCGGCGCGCAGCGCGGCCACGGTACGGACCACATGCCGGCGGACGGCGAGCGGCAGCAGGTCCTTCTCGTCCAGCCCCACCTCGGTGACCGCCGGCACGATCCGGTCGACCAGATGGGCCAGCGCGCCGGCCGGACGCCGACCGGTGCGCAGGGAGTCGATGGTCGCCTGCACCGCCCCGCACCGCTCGTGACCCAGCACCATCACCAGCGGTACGCCCAGCACCTCGACCACGTACTCGATCGAGCCCAGCACCGCCCGATCCAGCACGTGCGCCCCGGTACGGATGACACAGATCGAGCCGAAGGTCTGGTCGAAGATCGCCTCCAACGGCACCCGCGAGTCGATGCAGCCCAGCACCACGGCGTACGGCTGCTGGTCGCCCGAGGCGGTCGCGGCCGCCGCGGTCACGTCGTGACCGTGCACCGGTTGCCCGCTGACGAACCGCCGGTTGCCGGCGAGCAGCTCGGTCAGGGCCGCGCGCGGTGTGCCCCCGCGGGCCTGGCCGGCGAGCGCGGAGCCGGCGGGGTTGCCACCCGTGGTTGCCATGCCTCTCAGCCTGGCCGGGTCGTCGCCCCGCCGAGAGCCGATCGACGAGATCTTCTCAACACCCCGGTTGGCGTGTTGTCATGACGGGTAGCCGGTGTTACCACCGGGTATCCCCGGTGTTACGCGATCGTGCGCCGTGGGGAGGTGGCGATGCCGGAGCCGACCGAGGTACGGCTGGGCGACGACGTACGCCTGCACGTGGAAACCGCCGGCCCGACCGACGCCGAGGTTACCGCCGTGCTGCTGCACGGCTGGACCCTGGACGGACGCAGTTGGCACCGGCAGCTGGCCGCCGTCCGCGAGGCGTTCGGCTCGGTCCGGGTGGTCACTTACGACGCGCGTGGGCACGGCCGGTCCAGCTGCATGGCCCTGCCCACGGCCACCCTGGCCCAACTCGGTGACGACCTGGCCGCGGTGCTGGACACGGTGGCGCCCACCGGCCCGGTGGTGCTGGTCGGCCACTCGATGGGCGGCATGACGATCATGGAGTACGCGCACCGTCACCCGGACCACTTCTCCCGACGCACCGCCGGACTGGTCTTCGTTTCCACCACCGCCGAGGGCCACACCCACACCGTCTACGGTCTTTCGCCCCGGATCGCCCGGATCATCCGGTTGGCCGAGACCACCGGAGCGGGAGTCCTCGCCCGCTGCGGCGCCTGGCGACCACCTCGGGCACTGCTGCGGGCGCTGCGCCCGAGCATCCGGTGGATGCTCTTCGGGGACCGCTGCGATCCCACGGACATTCGACTGGTCACCTCGGCCGTGGCCCGCGCCTCGCTGCGGTCGATCGGCGGGTTCCGGGCCTCCATCGGCACCCAGCACCGGCTGGACACGCTCACCGCCCTGGCTCACCTGCCGGCCGCGGCGCTGGTCGGCGACCGGGACCGGCTCACCCCGCCGCCGTGCGCGGAGTCGATCGCCGCCGCGCTGCCGGCCACCGACCTGACCGTCTGCCCCGGTGCCGGACACATGCTGATGATGGAGCGGCCCGAGGAGGTGAACGCCGCCCTGGCCGGCGTGTTGCGCCGGGTCCTGGATGATCTCCCGGCCGGACGGCGCGTCTCCGGCTGACCGCCGACCACCTCGGCCGAGGTGCCCTTCCGGCCAGGTCGAACGCGGGGCGTAATCTCGTGCGGTTGGCCGGGCGGCGTCACGAGGAGAGCGAGCGGTGGATCAGAGCACCCTGGATCAGGAGATCGCCGCCGAGCAACGGCATCTCGACCGGGTGTACGCGCGACTGGCCGAGCTGCGCCGATCCGCCGTCCGCGCGGAGCGGGAGGGCTATCGGCTCGCCCGGGTCGGCAACTTCGGTGCGCTCGTCGAGCGGGACGCGATGGTCTTCCACGCCGCGCAGCGACGCCACCTGCTCGATGCCGAGTACGAGGGGCTGGTCTTCGGCCGCCTCGACCTGCGTGACGGGCAGACCCTGTACGTCGGGCGACTCGGTATTCGCGACGAGGACGCCACCACCCTGGTGGTGGACTGGCGGGCCCCGGCCGCCGCCGCCTTTTACCAGGCGACGCCGGCCGAGCCGCTCGGCGTCGTCCGGCGCCGCACGATCCAGTCCAGCCGCGAGCGGGTCACCCGGATCGAGGACGACCTGCTGGACCCGGACGCCGCCCCACCGGACATGCCGGTGGTCGGCGACGGCGCGCTGCTGGCCACCCTGTCCCGGACCACCGGTCGCGGCATGCGGGACATCGTGGCCACCATCCAGCGCGAGCAGGACGAGGCGATCCGCTCCCCCGGCTCGGGCGTCACGATCGTCTCCGGTGGCCCGGGCACCGGCAAGACGGCGGTGGCGCTGCATCGCGCGGCATACCTGCTCTACACCGACCGCAGCCGGTACGCCGGGGGCGGCATCCTGGTGATCGGCCCCTCCTCGGTCTTCGTCGAGTACATCGCCTCGGTGCTGCCGTCGCTTGGTGAGGACACCGCCACCCTGCACTCGCTGGGCACCCTGTTCCCCGGGGTGGTGGCCACCCGCACCGACCCGCCCGAGGTGGCGGCGGTCAAGGGTTCGCTGCGGATGCGCCGGGTGCTGGAACGGGCCGCCCGGGACGCGGTGCCCGACGCCCCGCCCGAGCTGCGCCTGCTGTACCGGGGCACGCTGCTGCGGCTGGAGCGGGCCGAGCTGGACGCCATCCGGGAGCGGGCGCTGCCTCGTGGCGCCCGCCGCAACGAGGTGCGTCGGGCCGGCTTCGACGGCGTGCTCGCCGCGCTCTGGGCGCAGGCCCGCCGGCTGGGCATCGCCGGGTTGCCCGAGCAGCGCGCCTTCGAGGACGAGCTGATCGACCGGACCGATTTCCGCGACTTCCTGAAGGCGTGGTGGCCCCGGCTGCATCCGCGGCACGTGCTCGCCTGGTTGGCCGATCCGCAGCGGTTGCGCCGGTACGGCGCGGGACTGCTCTCCGGCGCCGAGATCCGGCTGCTCGGCTCGGCCTACCGGGGGTTGGCCACGGATGGTCTGACCGTCGCCGACGTCGCGCTGCTGGACGAGCTGGACGCGCTGCTCGGCAAGCCGATGCGCGCTGCCCGCCGGAAGCGGGACCCGTTCCAGTTGGCCGGTGGGGTACGCGAGCTGAGCACGTTCGCCGACCGGCAGCGGGCCGCCCGGCAGGCCGCCCGGGAGCGCCCCGAGGATTACCGCGACTACGCCCACCTGGTGGTCGACGAGTCCCAGGACGTCTCACCGATGCAGTGGCGGATGGTGGGCCGGCGCGGCCGGTTGGCGTCCTGGACGGTGGTGGGCGACCCGGCGCAGACCGCGTGGACGGGGGATCCGCAGGAGTTGGCCCGGGCCCGCGACCAGGCGCTGGGGCGCCGTCGTCGGCACCGCTTCACGCTCACCACGAACTACCGCAACTCGGCCGAGATCTTCGCGGTGGCGGCGGCCGAGATCCGGCGGGCGTACCCCGATCTCGCGCTGCCCACCGCGGTCCGCTCCACCGGGATCGATCCGGTGCGGCTCGTGGTGCCGGCGCCCGAGTTGGAGACCACCGTCGTGACGGCCGCCAGCGCCCTGCTCGGCGAGGTGGAGGGCACCGTCGGGGTGATCACGCCGGTGCCGCGACGGGACCAGGTCGCGGCCTGGCTGGGAGCCCATGGCGGCGATCGGTTGCAGGTGGTGACCAGCCTGGAGGCCAAGGGCATGGAGTACGACGGGGTGGTGCTGGTCGCCCCGGCGGAGATCCGGGCGGAGCCCGGCGCCGGTGTCCGTACTCTCTACGTCGCGCTGTCCCGGGCCACCCAGCGGTTGACCACCGTCGAGGCGACCGGTTGAGATCGCGAGCCGACGATTGCACTCATAGCGATGTTGGCATAGGTCCGTCCCCGGCCCGCCTGACGACGCAAGGTGTCTGGGTGGGCGCCGGCCATGACCACCACCACGCTGCGGTCTCAACCGCCGCACACCGCCACTCCGGCCGGCTGTGGGCGGCGTTCGCCCTGCTCAGCGCCCTGATGCTGATCGAGGCAGGCACCGCTTTACGGACCGGTTCGCTGGCCCTGCTCTCCGACGCCGGGCACATGTTCACCGATGTGCTGGGCATCGGCATGGCCCTCGCGGCCGTGGCCGCCACCCGGCGGGCCGACACCGACCCACAACGCACCTTCGGGCTCTACCGGCTGGAGGTGCTCGCGGCCCTGGCCAACGCCGTACTGCTCTCCGGCGTCGCGGTGTACGTGCTGATCGAGGCGGTACGTCGATTCGGGGATCCGCCCGAGGTGCTCGCCGGCCCGGTTCTGGTGGTGGCGGCGCTCGGCCTGCTCGCCAACGTCGCCGCGTTCGCGCTGTTGCGCCCGGGGGCGCGGGAGAGCATCAACCTGCGGGGGGCCTACCTGGAGGTGCTGGCGGACCTGCTGGGCTCGCTGGGCGTGATCGCGGCCGCCCTGCTGATCGCCGTGACCGACTGGTGGTGGGCCGATCCGCTGGTGGCGGTCGCGATCGCCGTGTTCATCCTGCCCCGCACCTGGCGCCTGGGCCGGGCAGCGGTACGCATCCTGGTCCAGGCCGCACCGGAGCACCTGCAGGTCACCGCGGTGCACGACCGGCTGGCCGCGGTACCGGGCGTGGCCGGCGTCCACGACCTGCACGTCTGGACGTTGACCTCCGGAATGGAGGTCGCCTCCGCACACCTGACCGTCAGTCCGGACGCCGATGTCGGCACCGTCCTGGCGGCGGCCCGCTCGGCGCTGCACGAGGACTTCCAGATCGAACACGCGACCCTCCAGGTCGAGCCGCGTACCGACCCCGGGGGTTGCGGGTCGGTGCGGTGGTGACCAGGCCAATCGGAGAAAAGTAGGTTATTGTCCGATTTGCTCTGGTCTACTAGTCAACAACCGAACACCAGCAGTAACAGCAGCTGCACCGGTCACGTGCGCACCGGTAGGCTCTGACCCGGCCACCGCCAGGCGGCACCCACCGGTGCCGGCGGCGGCCGCCGCCTAATCGCCCGCCAGGGCGAACCGGGGAACCACGTTCCTGGGGTGTATCCGCGCCAGCGGTAGGGATCTTCCGTCCCGAACCCGTCAGCTAACCCGGTCGGCGGCTGACGGAAGGACATGTGCATGCCAGCAGTGGCAACGGTAAGACCGGCCGCCCGTACGGCGGCCCTGATCGCCGCCGCGCTCGCCCTCACCCTCGGCGTCGCGCTGGCTCCCTTCTCCCCAGCGACCGCCGCACCGCAGGCGTTGCGCGCGGCGGCACCGGGAGATGTGGACGACGAGGGCGGCACCCCGGCACTACGGGCCCAGTTGGAGGCGGCCAGCAAGGGCTATCTCGACGCCAAGACGGCGCTCGACCGCTCGGTGAAGCGACAGAAGAAGCTGGCCGAGCAGCTCAAGACGACCGAGAGCCAGGTCGCCGAGCGCGGTACCAAGGTCGCCGAGATCGCCGCGCAGGCGTACCGCACCGGACGGCTGGGTGCCGCGTCGGCGCTGCTCAACAGCGGGTCACCGGCCGGTTTCATGGACCGGGCGGCGGCGCTGGACGCGGTGGCCGCCAATGAGGACCGTGCGCTGCGGGAACTCCAGACCGCCCGGGACGAGGTCAGCGCCACCAAGCTGGCCCTGGACGCGGAGATCCAGGAACAGCGCAAGCAGGTGGCCGTGATGGCCAAGCGCAAGGACCAGGCCGAGCGGGCGTTGACCGTGGCCATCGAGCGGGACGAGGCGGCCGAGCGGGCCAGGGCCGCCGAACGGGCCGCCCGGTCACCGTCGCGTAGCGGCGGGTCGAGTCCCACCGCCAAGCCCGCTCCGCGTAACTCCGACGGGTCGTGGCCCTCGGAGTCGTGCAGCGTCAACGACCCCACCCCGGCCAACGGCTGCATCACCCCACGCACCCTGCACGCGCTGAAGCAGGCCAAGTCGGCTGGCTTCACCCGGTACGTCTCCTGCTACCGCTCCGGCGGCTCGGGCGAGCACCCGAAGGGTCGGGCCTGCGACTTCGCGGCCCAGAAGAAGGGCTTCGGCGGGGACGCGACCGGAGGTGACCGGACCTACGGCAACAACCTGGCGGCGTACTTCGTCAACAACGCCGACCGGCTCGCGGTGCTCTACGTGATCTGGTACAGGCAGATCTGGTTGCCCAGCAGCGGCTGGAAGTCGTACAGCGGTGCCCGCGGTGACCCGTCCAGCGACCACACCAACCACGTTCACCTGTCGGTGTACTGACCTCCTCGTCGCGCCGGGTGAACCGCTCTTCACGAGCGGTTCACCCGGCGTTGCGTTTTTCCGTCGGCCGGCCGGGCACCGTCCCTTCGGCGCGCGTCGACGCGTCTCGTTGGATACCGTCGTACCAGTAAGCGGTATTTGTCCGCTAGCGGGAGGAACGCCCATGGACGAGCGAATCGCCAGGCCCGGCGACGGTACGGACCACGGAGTGCGTTCATGAGCGGCCGCGTCATGATCTTCGCGCCGACCCCGCTGCTGACCGTCACCATCGACCAGCCGAGCGACGCACCGGAGCTGCACCTGCACCCGGGCGGGCAGGGGGTGTGGCAGGCCAGGATGGTGCTGTCCCTCGGCGTCGACGTGGTGCTCTGCGCGGCACTCGGGGGCGAGGTCGGGCAGGTGCTGGAGCCGTTGCTGGTCAGCGAGGGGGTCGACCTCAAGGTGGTGGCCCGCGACTCCGGTGGCACCGGCGGGTACGTGCACGACCGTCGCGAAGGTACCCGTCGGGAGGTCGTCGACGTGATCGGCCAACCGTTGAGCCGGCACGAGCTGGACGAGCTGTACAACCTCGCGCTCGGCGAGGGCCTGCGCGCGCCGGTGAGCGTGTTGAGCGGCCCGAACCATCCGTCCCTGGTCCCCGCCGACCTCTACCGGCGTTTTGCCGCCGATCTCGGCGCCAACGGCGGCCGGGTGGTGGTGGACCTCTGCGGCGAGCACCTGACGGCCGTCCTGGAAAGCGGGGTCTTCTTCCTCAAGGTCAGTCACGAGGAGCTGATCGCCGACGGGCGGGCCGAGGGCGACGACGAGGAACAGCTCACCCGCGCGATGTACGACCTGCACGCCTCCGGTGCCGAGAACGTGGTGGTCAGCCGGGCCGACAAGCCCGCGTTGGCACTCGTCGACGGCGAGGTGTTCACGGTGCGGATGCCGCGCCTGGAGGCGGCCGACCCCCGCGGGGCGGGCGACTCGATGACCGCCGGGGTCGCCGCCGTGGTGGCCCGGGGCGGCGATGTGCGCACGGCGATCCGTACCGGCGCGGCGGCCGGCGCACTCAACGTCACCCGGCACGGCCTCGGCACCGGCCGACTCGACTCGATCAACGGCCTCGTCGACCGGGTCCGACTCGAACCGGCGGGCAGCCGTCCGCAGGAGCGGACCACCCCCGACGAGCTGGCGCAACGGGCGGGTGGCCGGTGAGGCTACGGGTCCTGATCACCAACGATGACGGGATCGCCGCGCCGGGCATCCAGGCGCTGGCCCGGGCGGCCGTCGACCGGGGCCTGGACGTGGTGGTGGCCGCCCCGTTGGAGGAGGCCAGCGGCACCAGCGCCGCGATGAGCGCGGTGGAGCAGGACGGGCAGGTGGTGGTCCGCGAGCATCCGCTGCCGGAACTCGACGGCGTGCCGGCGTTCGGCGTCGGTGGCTCACCCGGGTTCATCGCGCTCATCGCCGTACACGGTGCCTTCGGACCGCCGCCGTCGGTGCTGCTGTCAGGAATCAACCGGGGCGCCAACGCGGGGCGCGCGGTGCTGCACTCCGGCACGGTGGGAGCCGCCTTCACCGCCGCCGCGAACGGCTGCCGGGCAATGGCGGTCTCGCTGGACGTGCTCTCGGCCGGTGAGGCGACTGCGGCCAGCGGCGGTGCCGCGGTGGCGGCCGCCGCCCGGGTACGCGACGCCGAACGGAACTGGGCCACCGCCGCCCGGGTCGCTCTGGACCTGCTGCCCCGGCTGACCGCAGCGCCGACGGAGAGCGTCCTGAACGTCAACTCGCCGGATCTACCGCTGGGTCGGCTGCGCGGGGTACGCCGGGCCACCCTGGCCACTTTCGGCCAGGTGCAGATGACCGTCGCCGAGTCCGGACACGGCTTCGTCCGCACGTCGTTGGAAGAGCCGGGCCAGGCGGTACAGCCCGGCACGGACCTGGCCCTGCTCGCCGACGGCTACGCCTCGGTGACCGCGGTGCGGGCGGTCACCGAGGTGGCTGACGTGGATCTGTCCGGCCTCGACGGGGAGTGATCCGCTCCCGTCGGCCAGTCGGGGCGGGTCAGGCCCCAGGGACTGCCTCGGAGGCCGTGGCGGCCCCGGCGTAGTAGGGCTCGGGCGCGCCGAAGAGACCGAGCAGACCGGTCACCCAGAGCTGCCGGTGGACGAACCGGCTCGGCTCGGTGACGATCAGCTTCACTCCGCTGACCTCGGCGGTCTGGAAACCGGCGACCATGGCGCTGATGCCGACCGAGTCGATGAAGGTGACCAGCCGCATGTTGAGCTCGATCCGGGCCGGCCGCCCCTTGGCCAGCACCTCGGCGATGGCCTCTTTCACCTCGTACGCGGTGTCGACGTCGATCTCGCCCCGAGGGGCGATCTCGATGACACCACCGGGCCGAACCGTCTGCAGGATCGACAGGCTCACGCGAGCACCTCCACTCGCCCGTACGACGGGCGCCTCATCAGTACGCGGGCCGCGACCGACAGTATTCCTTCAACCACCTCGGTCGCCACCCCTCGGGATGAGCAATTCACGGACAGGGGCAGGGTAAATCGCCCATATCCGAACTTTATTGGCTTTATCACTTGGCGCTCGGCCACGCCGACGCCGCCGAACCAGGGTAGCGGGCCGAGGCCATTCCCGTCGTTTCCCATCGGTGCCGGCGTGCCCCGAGAGAACCGGTCTGACCTGCGCGCGGCGGACGAGGGTGGCACGGTGTGCCTAGCATCACGGGTGACCCCTATGACGGGAGGACCATCATGCTTCGCAGACTCGCCGCGCTCGCCGGTGTCGGTGCCCTGCTCGCCCTCGTGCTGGCCTGCGGTTTCGGCGGTGGTGACGGTGACGACGACGATGACGACGACGACTTCGCCCGACCGGCGGTGGTGGCGGTGGTCACCGGCTGACCCCACCCGGCCGGCGAGCCCCACGCGGAGCACGCCCGGAGCACGCGCCGATTCCTCGGGGCCGGACGCCAGCAGCTGAGGGTTTGCGGCCGGGCCGGTGGGGGCACAGCCTCCGATGCGAACCGCCACCGGCCGGACAACGCCGCCGACAGCTGATGCGTGCACCGGCTCCGGCTCTGTCGAGGAGGGAACCATCATGTTCGGAACACATCTGCTGGACCGCCGTAGCAAGCCGGAGCGGATCGCGGACCAGGCGTGGCAACACCTCGTCTCAGCGGTGAACAGCGCGGGCGACAGCATCCGCGACACCGCCCGCACCGCCCGCCACAGCTCCGCCGGTCTCGCCGGTGACGCCGGAGACCTGGTCGAGTCGGCCGCCGAGGAGGCCCGGCACCGCGCCAGTCTCGCCTTCGACGCGCTCGCCGGACGGCGGCCGGCGCTGCCGTGGACGTTGCTCATCGGCGCCGCCCTGGTCGGTGCGGCGGTCGGCTGGGCGGCCGGCACCGCCGCACGCGCCGCCGGAAGTCGTGACCGGGCCATGGAGGACATCGAGTTCGTCGACGTGGACCGCCCCGACTCCCCCGCCGACCCCACCGCTCCCGTCAACTGACGCATCCGGTGACAACGGGCCCCGCCGACCGACCAGGCCGGGCGGGGCCCGTCGTGCTGCCGGCCGGCACCCTCACTTCTTGCCCCCGGGGAGCGCGGACGTCGGCCCGCGCACCATGTGTCGCCGGACCTGTCTCGGCCGCCGGCAGGGGCGTCGACGCCGTCCCTCGTCCGATCCGGGTGAGGCAGCCTCATCCGGACACCCACCAGGCTCGGTCGTGGCGGACCTGGCCTGCCGAGCCCGACACGGGTTGAGCGCCGGGGCCTGCCTGGGCCGGACCCGGTGCGGGTTCTGCGCCCAGGCCTGCCTGCGCCGGACCCGGCGCGGGTCAGCAGCGCGTGGGTGGTGGCGCCGCACCGCGCCACGGTGGCGTGCGTTCCGCGGCGGCCCTGCCGCGCGATCCGCGCCCACCCCTGCGGAGAAGGGAGTGACCGATGGCCAGCATCTCGACGATCAACCGCACCGATCAGGACATCCAGTCCGCGGTGCTCGACGAACTCGGCTGGGAGCCCCGGGTACGGCCGCACGAGATCGGGGTGGCCGTCACCGAGGGCGTGGTGACGCTGACCGGGCGGGTGGACAGCTACGCCAAGAAGTGGGCGGCCGAGCGTGCCGCGCACCGGGTCACGCAGGTGCGGGCGGTGGCCAACGACCTCGCGGTGCGACTGGTGACCGGTGCCGAACGCACCGACCCGGAGATCGCCGCCGCGGTCCAGCACGCCCTGCAGTGGCAGGCGTTCGTGCCGGTCGACGCGCTCGACGTGACGGTTTCCCAGGGCTGGGTCACCCTGCACGGCGAGGTCGAGTGGGAGTACCAGCGCCGCGCCGCCGAGCGGGCCGTCGGCCAACTGAACGGCGTACGCGGGGTCAGCGACGGCATGACCGTACGGCCGCCGGTACGCCCGGACGGTGCCCTCCTGGCCCGGCGCATCGTCGACGCGCTGGCCCGCAACCGTGCCACCGACGCCGAGCAGGTGACGGTACGCGTGCACGGCGACACGGTGCTGCTGGGCGGGCTGGTGCACTCGATGCCGGAACGCGCCGAGGTGGAACGGGTCGTCTGGTCCGCTCCCGGCATCCGTGAGGTGCAGAACCACATCGCGGTCGCCCCGGTGCTGCGCTGAGCCGTGGCGGAACCACCCGGGTCGGGTGAGCCGCGCTCACCCGACCGGGCCCGAGGCTGGGGGATATGACCGACCAGCTGACCACGCCCCTGCAGGTCACCGCGCGACTGCGCACCCCCGTCACGGAGCACGACCACATCCGTGGTCCGCACAGCGCACCGGTGACGATCGTCCAGTACGGCGACTTCCAGTGCCCCTTCTGCGGCCTGGCCCACGCCAACCTGACGGAGGTGTTGCGGCAGCGCGCCGACACCGTCCGGCACGTCTACCGCCACTTCCCGATCACCAACGTGCACCCGTACGCCGAGCGGGCCGCCGAGGCCGCCGAGGCCGCCGGGCGGCGGGGCAGGTTCTGGCAGATGCACGACTGGCTCTACGACCACCAGGACCAGTTGGATCCGGTGCACCTGACGCTCGGCGTCGAGCAGCTCGGCCTGCCCGTCGACGAGGTGGAGGCGGAGATCGGACGCCACGCACACGGCGACCGGATCCGGCACGACTTCGTCGGCGCCATTCGCAGCGGCGTGGACGCCACCCCCACCCTCTTCGTCAACGACATCCGCCACGACGCCGACTTCGCCCCGGCCACCCTGCTCGCCGCCGTCGACGCCGCCGCCGCCCCCTGACCCAGATTGATCATGAGGTTGTTGTCGCGCCACGCCGAACGGCGGGGACAACAACCTCATGATCGACGAGACGGTCGCGGGGTGGGGCGGGTCAGGGTGGGGCGGGTCAGATGAGACGGAGTTGGCGGGCGCGGCGGACGGCGTCGCGGCGGCGGGTCGCGTCGAGCTTGCGGTAGATGTTGCGGACGTGGGTCTTGACGGTGTTGACCGAGACCGACAGCTCCGCCGCGATCTCCACGTTGGAGAGGATGCTCTGCAGGTAACGCAGGATCGTCAGCTCCCGCTCGGTGAGCGGCTCGTCCAGCGGTGCCACCACCGCGTCGGCGGTGCCGGTGCCGCCCGTCGGCGCGGCCGGGGTGTCGGCGGCGCGTACCAGGTCGCTCACCAGAGACCAGTGGGCGGTGCCGGAGTCGAGATGGACGGCGAGCAGCTCCCGCACTCCCGGCTCGGCCCGCAGGAACGGGCGACGGTGATCGTCCGGTGCGGCCAGGTCCAGCGCCTGCTCCAACATCCGACCCGCCCGACGGTCGTCACCGGCCCGGACGGCCAGCACCGTGGCCAGCAGCGCGGCGTCGAGGCGCACCGGCAGCGGCCAGTCGGCCGCCGGTGCGGCGGTCCAGTCCGGCAGCAGCCGGTCGGCGGCACGTGGGTCGCCGGCCCGCAGCTCGGTCCGGGCCGCGGCGACGGCCAGCGCCGCTGACGCGCCGGTCGCCGGCTCGGTCGTCCGGTCGCCGGCCAGTTCCCGGGCGGTCTGCACGTCACCCCGCGCGCTGTGCAGATCCAGTTCGGCCGCGCGCAACAACGAGCCCAGCTCACCACCGCGCGCACCCCACCCGGCGCGGGCCTCCACCAGCAGCCGGTGACCGACGCTCAGCTCACCCTCGTCGTGACGCAGCCACGCGCGGCACCAGCCGGCGACCGCGCCGGGCACCGGTTCACCACCGGCCGGTGCGGCCAGCCCCAGGTGGGCCTCAGCCTCCGCCGGTTGGTCCCGGTGCAGCGCCACGACCGCCAGCGCCAGCTGCGCGTACCCGCAGTCGAGCAGCGCCGCCCAACCCTGGCACGGTGGCAGGGCCAGCGCCGACCGGGCCACCTCCTCGGCGGCCCGCAACTCCCCCATCAGCGCCGTCACCAGTGACCACCGGCTGGCGCAGACCAGCTCGGTGCGCGGGCGTGCCGCTGCCCGGGCGGCCGCCAGCGCTTGCGCGAAGCCGGTGGCCGCCCCGGCCAGATCGCCCTCGTCCAGGGCGAGCAGGGCCAACGCGGTGCCGGCCACCGCCCGCACGTCGGCGTCCTCACCGGCGTGTCCCCGCATCGCCGCGACACCGCTGCCGGCCACCACCGCCGCCGGTCCAGCAACGTCGGCCGGCGGCGGCTCGGCGCCGACCGTCGGCGTCGCCGGGTCGGCGCCCTCGGTCGAGGGCATCCCCAGGCCGGCCGGCGCCGCTGGGGCGTCGCCACTCTTGACCGCCCGCGTGGCGGAGGACGCGACGGCGCGTACGGTCGGCGGGTCGCCGGCCGGGTGTCCCTCGTCGGTGGCGAGCAGACGGGCGGCGGCGGACCGTGTCGCCTGCGGGTCGCCGGCCAGCCGGGCCAGGGTGAGTTCGATCGCGGCGACCAGCCGATCGAACCGGGTTCGACGTGGTTGCGGCAGCCGCCGGGTGTGCCCGCCGGCCTGCCGCAGGTATGCCACGGCCGCTGCGGCATCGCCGTCGAGGGCGCGTTCGGCGGCGCAGGCCAGCGCGAGTTCGGGGTCACGCTGCACCGCTTCCGGCGGGGGTGGCGAGGGCGCCGGCCCGACACCGGCCGGTCGCCCGTAGGGCACCAGCTCCGGCCACTGGATCACGAACAGATCGGTGGCTGCCGTCCAGTCACCGGCGGCGAGCGCGTGCCGCAACGCGGCGGCGGGCCGGGCGTTGCCGGCATACCAGCCGGCCGCCCGCAGGTGCAGGTCGCGCAGCTCATCCACCGGCAACCGGGCCAGTTCGCGGTGCAGCAGGTCGGCCAGGAGCGGATGGCACCGGTACCAGGCCGGCCGGCCGCCGTCGTGGTGCAGCAGACCGCTGTCGTCGGCCAGCGTGCTCAGGCGTTCCTCGGCGTCGGTGGCACCGCTGAGCGCGGCGGCCAGATCCGCGCAGACGGCGTCGACGATCGCCGCTCGGCGCAGCAGTTCACGGTCCGTCGGCGCCAACCCGGCCAACGGCTCCGCCCGTAGATATCCGGCGATCTCCGGCTGGTCGGCGCCGAGTTCGCTGATCCACCGCTCCGGGTCCGGTCGGTCGCGCAGGGCGAGTGCGGCGATCCGCAGTACGGCCGCCCATCCCCCGGTCCGCTGCCGCAGCCGGGCCACGGCGGCGGCCGGTACGGCCACCCCGTGCGCGGTGAGCAGGTCGGCGATCTCGTCGCCGGTGAAAGCCAGGTCGTCCGGACCGATCTCGGTCAGTTCCCCGGCCAGCCGCAGCCGGTGCACCGCCAGCGGCGGACCGCTCCGTCCGGCCGCCACCAACCGCAGCCGCTGCTCACTGTGGCGCAGCAGGAACTCCAGGCCGGCCAGCGCCGCCGGTTCGGTGATCCGGTGCAGGTCGTCCACGATCAGCACCACCGACCGTTCCCGGGCGGCAAGGGCGGCGGCGAGGATCTCCAACTCGTCCGGGCGCGGCGCCCGGTCCGGCAGCGGCGTTTCCGCCGGATCCACGACGGAACGCAGCGCCGCACCGAGGTACGACCAGAGGCGGTCCGGGTCGTCACCCGCCTCGACCGACACCCAGGCCGGCACCGGGGCGTCCGGGTCAGCCTCCTGCCGGGTCCGCCGCCAGGTGGCGAGCAGCGTGGTCTTGCCCCACCCGGCGGGTGCCCGGAGCAGGGTGACCGGGCGGCTCACCGCCTCGTCGAGCAACCGGGCCAGCCGGGGCCGCAGGACCGTCGGTTCTCCCGGCACGGCGGGTGCCAGCCGGGAGGCCAGCAGGGGTGGGCCGCCCGGTGCTCGGACCGCCGTGTCGGCCCGGACGGTGCTGCGGTCATCCGGCATCCGGCCCACCCCCACGGACGCGTGTTTCCTCCCCAGGTCCTGCGGCGGGCGGTTACCCGACCCGCGACGGTTCACCCCTTTCGGGGGAACCGGGTTCACCCGGAACCCGGCGACGCTCGCGATGAGCTGGGCGGACGCGTCGCGGATCCCACCGGATCGACCGCCGACGCCGCTCGGCGCGACGGCACGACACGGCCGCAGGCGGGAGTCGGAGGTACGAGTGGGACGGTTCGGGACAGTTGTCGCGGTGGCCGGCGCTCTCGGCGTGGCGGCGGCCCGGGCCGCGCGTACCGCCGTCACCCGGCAGCGGGCCCGGCCCGCCCGGCGCTCGGCAGGCTGGCAGGTGGCGACGATCGACCGGCCGCCGGAGCAGGTGCTGCCCGCCGCGGTCTGGCCGGAGCCGCTGCGCCGCCTCGACGGGGCCGTCGAGGTCGCGGTGCGGCGGGCGCCGGGCGGCCGGGGCACCGAACTGGCGGCCCGGCCACGGCCGCACGCGGCCTGGCCCGGGCTCGCCGCGCACCTGGTGGGCGACGATCCCGGCCTGCTGGTACGACGGACGCTGTGGCAGGTCAAGCAGCTCGCCGAGACCGGTGAGGTGCTGCGTGCCGACCGCATGCCGGGCGAGCGCGGGCCGGTGGTGCCGGTCGGCACCTCCCCACCGCCGACGGACGGGCGGTCACGGTGAGAGCGCTGTGCTGGACCGCCGACGGCGAGTTGGCCGTACGCCAGGTCCCCGATCCGGAGCTGCGCAACGACCACGACGTGATCGTCCGGGTGCGGCGCAGCGCCACCTGCGGCGCCGACCTGCCGCTGCTCACCGGCCAGGCGCCCGGCCTGGCCGCCGGTGACGTGCTCGGCCACGAGTTCCTCGGCGACGTGGTCGAAGTGGGCGCCGCGGTACGCCGGCACCGGATCGGCGACCGGGTCGTGGTCTGCGCCTCGGTGGCCTGCGGTGCCTGCTGGTACTGCCGGCAGGGGCTACCGTCGTGCTGCGACAACGGCAGCACCGATCCGAGCACGAGCGAGGCGGAGTGGGGTCATCCGGTGGCGGGCTGTTTCGGCCAGCCTCGAGCCGCAGGTGGCTTCGCCGGCAGCCACGCCGAGTACGTACGGGTGCCCTACGCCGATGTCGGGGCGTTCCCGGTGCCGGAGTCCGTCGGTGACGACCGGGCCCTGTTCGCCTCGGACGCCGCACCGGCCGGCTGGTTGGGCGCCGAGGCGGGCGAGGTGCGGCCCGGTGACGTGGTGGCGGTGTGGGGAGCGGGCGCGGTCGGTCAGCTCGCCGCCCGGGCGGCCTGGCTGCTGGGCGCCGAGCGGGTGGTCGTCGTCGACCGGCACCCCGCGCGGCTGCTGATGGCGCGGCAGCACGTCGGTGCCGAGACCATCGACCGGCGGAACGCCGATGTCACGGCACAGCTGCGGGAGCTCAGCGGTGGCCGGGGACCTGACGTGTGCGTCGAGGCGGTCGGCGGGCCCGCCGGGGAACACCGATCGCTCGCCGACCGGTTCACCGGCCGCGCCCGGGTGCCGGAGGCGGTCCGGGAGGCGGTGTACGCCTGCCGCAAGGGTGGCCGCGTCTTCGTGCTCAACGGCGGTGTCCGTCATGTCGACGCGTTCCCGGCCGGCGCCGTGGTGCACAAGGGGCTGGCCGTGCGCGGCGGACGCCAGCACGGCCAGCGACACATCCCGATGCTGCTGGACCGGATGGCCCGCGACGAGCTGCGTACCGAGTACCTGGCCACGCACCATTTCCCGCTGGACCGGGCCGCCGAGGGATACGCCCTGTTCCGGGACCGGCCGCAGGAGTGCGTGCGCGCGGTGTTCACCCCGCACTGACCGGCGACGGGCGGACCGGCGGCGACGATGGCATGATCGCGGGATGGCTGCCCAACGGTCGTACGACGTGGTGCTGTTCGGGGCGACCGGGTTCACCGGCGGGCTCACCGCACGCTACCTGGCCCGGCACGCGCCGCCCGGGTTGCGCTGGGCGATCGCCGGGCGCAATCCCGACAAGCTGGCCACGGTCCGGGACCAGCTGGCCGCGATCGATCCGTCGCTGGCCGGGTTGCCGCTGCTCACCGCCGACGTCACCGACCCCGCCTCGCTGCGCGCCGTGGCCACCGACGCCCGGGTGGTGGCCAGCACCGTCGGCCCGTACGTCCAGCACGGTGAACCGCTGGTGGCCGCCTGCGCCGCCGCCGGCACCGACTACCTCGACATCACCGGCGAGCCGGAGTTCGTCGATCGGACGTACCTGCGCCACCACGCCGAGGCGGTACGCACCGGCGCTCGGCTGGTGCACGCCTGCGGCTTCGACTCGATCCCGCACGACCTCGGTGTCTGGTTCACCGTCAAACAGCTTCCCGCCGACGCCGCGATAACCGTGGACGGGTACGTACGTGCGGGCGGGCGGTTCTCCGCGGGTACGTACCACTCGGCGCTGACCGCCTTCTCCCGTACCGCCGAGGCGTCGCGGGCGGCCCGCGAACGCCGCGCCGCCGAGCCTCGCCCCACCGACCGCCGGGTCCGGGCCGTGCCGGGCCGGCTGGCCCGCTCGCGGGACCTGCCGGTCTGGGCGGTGCCGCTGCCGACGATCGACCCGCAGGTGGTCCGCCGCTCGGCGGCGGCCCGCCCCGAGTACGGTCCGGACTTCCGCTACCGGCACTTCGCCGCGGTGCGGCGGCTGCCGACGGTGCTGGCCGCCGGCGCGGGGCTCGGTGCCGTGGTCGGGCTGGTGAAGCTGCCGCCGACCCGACGCTGGCTGCTCGGTCGGCTCGCCTCCGGGCAGGGACCGAGCGCCGAGCAGCGGGCGAAGTCGTGGTTCAGAGTGCGGTTCGTCGGCGTCGGCGGCGGTCGCCGCGTGGTGACGGAGGTGGCCGGCGGCGACCCCGGCTACGACGAGACCGCGAAGATGCTCGCCGAGTCGGCGCTCTGCCTGGCCTGCGACGACCTGCCGGCCACCGCCGGTCAGGTCACACCGGTCACCGCGATGGGCGACGCGCTGCTGCACCGACTCACCGCCGCCGGCATCACCTTCCGGACGTTGGAGGAAGGAACGGCGCCTTCCTGACCTCTGCCGGGCCCCGCGAGCCGGTCGGGCTTGACCCTCGACCAGGTCGAGGGGGCAGGATCGGGCCGTGGACAGTGACCTGCGCAGCATCGGAGAGCTGGCCCGGGCCAGTGGGCTGACGGTGAGCGCGCTGCGGTTCTACGACGCCGCCGGGGTGCTGATCCCGGTCCGGGTCGATCCGGTCACCGGGTACCGCTGGTACGCCGACGACCAGGTGGCACCGGCCCAGCTGGTGGCCGGGCTGCGTCGGATCGGCCTGCCGGTCGCCGAGATCGCCCGGGCGGTACGCGCGGAACCTCCGGTGGTGCACCGCCTGATCGAGTCGCACCTCGGGCGGCTGGCGGACGGGCTGGCCGAGGCGCGTGCCGAGGCCGCCCGGATCCGTCGCCTGCTCACCGCCGACCATGCCCCGCAGGTCACCCGGCTCGTCCTGGCCGGGCAGGAACTGTCCGCCGCCGTGGACGCCGTGCGGTTCGCGGTCGGCACCGACCCGGCGCTGCCGGGACTGGCCGGTGTGCTGCTCGACGTGACCGACGAGGGTGTCCGGCTGGTGGCGACCGACCGGCACCGGATGGCGGTGGCGACGGCCGGTGCGGCGGTACGCGGTCCGGCGGTGCGGGCGCTGCTGCCGGTGGCCGCCGTCGACCGGTTGCGCCGGCTGTCCGGCGAGGCGGCCACCGGCGAGGTGCGGCTGACGCTGGTCGGCCGGCAGGTCGTCGCCGACGTCGCCAGGCGTCGGTTGCGGGTGACGACCCTGCCGTACGACTTCCCCGACTACCACGCCCTGTTGCCGGGAACGACGGGCGCGCCGGCCCGCCGGGTGCCGGTCGACGCGCCGTGGCTGGTCGCCGCACTGCGCTCCGGCACCCCCACGGTGACCCGTGAACACGCGGGCGGCCCGCTGCCGGTGACCGTGCTGGGGCTGGGTGGCCGGGACCCGCTACGCCTGCTCGGCCCGGACGAACTGGCCGACAGCGGTGCCGGTCGGGCCGAGGTGGAGCTGCGGGTCGGCGTCAACGGGGAGTACCTGCTCGACGCGTTGCGCGCGGCGGGTGGCCCGCGCCTGGTGCTGGAACTGGACGGCCCGGTCACCCCGCTGGCCATCCGCCGCCCCGACGATCCGGCCGCCTTCTCCGTCCTGATGCCGATCCGGCTCTGACCGCCGGATCCGGGGAAGCGGGTGCGGGAGGCGGGGCGATTCGGGCGCGACGGTAGCATCTGGAGGTCCACCCGAGCCCGGACGGAGGCGTACGGAGCAGCATGCTCGACATGGAGTTGATCCGGAAGGATCGCGACGCGGTGGCGGCCGCGCTGGCGAAGCGGCTGGACGCCGCCGAGGTCGACCGGGTGCTGGCGGAGATCCAGCAGCTCGACCGGGAGCGCCGCCGGCTGATCACGGAGATCGACGGGGAACGCCAGCGCCGCAAGGCCGAGGCCCGGGCGTACGCGCAGGCGAAACGGGCCGGTGTCGAGCCGCAGGTCACCTCGGAGGCCGGTCGGAAGCAGGTCGCCGAACTCGAGGCGGAACTCGACGAGGTGCAGGCGCGGCTGCACACCACCATGAGCGAGCTGCCCAACCTGCCGGCCGAGGACGTGGTGCCCGGCGGCAAGGAGGCCAACCGGGTGGTGAAGACCTTCGGTGCGCCACCGGCCATCGAGAAGGTCCGCGACCATGTCGAGTTGAGCCGGATGCTGGGTCTGGTCGACCACGAACGCGGCGTCAAGCTCGGCGGCTCCGGCTTCTGGATGTACACCGGCCTGGGTGCCCGGTTGGAGTGGGCGCTGGTCAACTGGCTGATCGAGCGGAACATCGAGGCCGGGTACGAGTTCCTCCTGCCGCCGCACCTGCTGCTGGACAGCGCCGGTTTCGCCGCCGGCCAGTTCCCCAAGTTCTACGACGACGTGTACCACCTGGACAAGCAGTCCGCGCCGCGCGGACAGTTCCTGCTGCCGACGGCGGAGACGGCGATCCTCGGTGCGTACCAGGACGAGATCCTGGAGACCGCGAAGCTGCCGCTGAAGGTGTTCGCGTACACCCCGTGCTACCGGCGCGAGGCGGCCGGCTCGCACTCCGACGAGCGGGGCACCGTGCGGGGCCACCAGTTCAACAAGGTGGAGATCTTCCAGTTCACCCTGCCCGAGCAGGCCGACGCGGCGCTGGAGCAGATGGTCAGCCATGCGGAGAGCCTGGTCGAAGGGCTGGGTCTGCACTACCAGCGCAGCCTGCTCGCGGCCGGCGATTCCAGCGCCTCGATGCGTAAGACGCTGGACATCGAGGTGTGGATGCCCAGCACCGGGAAGTACAAGGAGGTCTCGTCGGTCTCCTGGGGCGGTGACTACCAGGCCCGCCGGGCGGCGATCCGCTACCGCGAGCCGGGGGGCAAGCAGACCCGCTTCGTGCACACCCTCAACGGCTCGGCCCTGGCCACCAGCCGCCTCCTCCCGGCCATCCTGGAACAGTTCCAGCAGCCCGACGGCTCGGTCCTGGTCCCCGAAGTCCTCCGCCCCCGCCTCAACACCGACCGCCTGACCCCCTGACCCTCTGACCCTTTGATCTACTCACGTTGATCATGAGGTTTGCGGCACTTTTGGAGATCGACAGTGCCGTCAACCTCATGATCAACGCGGAGGGGCGGGGGGGGGACCTGGGGTGGGGGCCGGGGTCAGGTGGCGGCTAGGGCGGTTACTCGGCGGGTCAGGTCTTCGCCGTCGAGCCAGCCCTGGTGGATGATTCGGCCGTCGCGGTCGATGATGACGAAGGTGCTCTGCTCGACCACCTCGAAGCGGCGCCAGATCGTCCCCGCACGGTCCTCGATCTGCGGCATCGGGCCCAGTTCGAACTCGGTGACGAAGTCGGTCATCGCCTTGCGTTCGCCGAGTCCCGCGACACCGATGATCGGCACGGTCTCCCGGAAGCCGGGCTCGATCTCGGCGATCGTCCACGCCTGGCTGGCGCAGGTGGCACACCAGGGTGCCCAGAACCAGAGCACCACCGGCAGGCCGGCCAGGGCGGCGGCGTCGAAGGCCGCGCCGCCCAGGGTGGTGCCGGTGAACCGCAGGGTGTCCGGTACCGGCACGGTCGGCCCGGTCGACGGGGACGCGGTGTCGACGGTGGTGGCCGGCGGGCCACCGGCCGGCGGGGCCGCCCCGGCGTCCGGACCGGCACCGCATCCGGCGGTGGCCAGCACGGCGGCGAGCAGGACGGCGGTGGCCGCCCCGGTTGACCGCCCCGTCGGTGAAAGCGACCCCATCCGCGTCTCCCTCGATTCGCTCACCCGTCAGCCGGGCAGCGGAGCCGCCACGGTCGGCGGGCTCAGGCCTGGGTCAGCCGCAGCGCCAACGCCGGGCAGACCTTCACCGCCTTCACCGCGCCCTCCCGCAACCAGGTCGGTACGGGGGTGGGCGGGAACGCGGGGTATCCGTTCTGGTCGAGCCGGATGAAGTCCGGCACCACATGGGCGCAGAGGCCGTGCCCGTCACACCGGGACCAGTCCAGGACCAGCTTCTGCGGGTCGGGATCGGGAGCGCCGGGCAGGCCCATCATGCCCTTGACCCGCCGACCGCAGCCCTCACCGGTGGTGTGCTTCTTCAGGTCTTCGGCGAAGACCTCCATCGCCGAGAGCGCGAATCGGGACGTACCGTCGGGGTGGCTGCACGCGCCACGGCCCTTGACGTCGCCGGCGGCGGCCCGGACGACCTCCACCGGCGCGCTGCCGGAAACCGCCAGGTCGACGGCGCGGGCCAGGTCGGGCAGCCCGCGCTTGCACGGGCCGCACTGCCCGGCGGACTCCCCGGCCAGGTAACGCACCACCTGCGCTGCCTCGCCCAGTGGGCAGGTGTCGTCGGCGAGCGGGACGATGATGCCGGCGCCGAGCGTGCCACCGACCGCGGCGAGACCCTTGCGGGAGACCTCGGCCCGCTCGGCCGCCTCCCGGGTGGTCCACTTGCCGTGGTAGCCGCCCATCAGGATGCCGGGGCCGTCCGGCACCTCGCACAGTTCGAGGATCTCGGCCAACGGGGTGCCGGCCGCGCACTCCACCACCGCGTGGCGTTTCGCCGCGCCGGTGACGCTGAGCAGCACCGTGCCGGGTTCGTCGTCGGTGCCGAGCGCCGCGTACTCGTACGGGCCCAGCCGGGCGGCGACCGCCACCTGGGCGTACGTCTCGGCGTTCGACAGCAGGGTCGGCAGCCCACCGACACCGGAGTCGCTGGCACGCTTCTTGGTGCCGGGCGGGATGTGCGGCAGCCCGTTGATCCCGTTCACCAGCGCGCCGCCCTCACCACTGATGAACCGGTGCGGCACCGTCACGACGCTCGTCGGCACCGGCATCCGGCGCTCGTCGAGGGCCTCCATCAGGGAGTCCCGGCCGACCATGTCGTCGGCCACACAGAGCACGATCTCCTCGGCGTCCAGCGCGAACGCGGCGAGCGCGGCACCGTCGAGGATCAGGTGCGGCGCCCGGGTGAGCAGGACCTTGTCCTTCCAACTGGCCGGCTCGCCCTCGGTGGCGTTGACCACCACCACGGGCGGCAGATCCTGGCGTTCACAGGACTCCAACACCGCCCGCAGCTTGCGAGCGAACGGGAAGCCGGCCCCGCCCTTGCCCTTGAGCTGGATGCCCTCGGCCAGACGCAGCAGGTTGGACGGCTCCATCGGACTGATCGGGCCGTGCACCTTCTCGTGGGCGCGCAGGTCGAGCCGGCCGAACTCGGCGAACCCCGCGGTGAGCCGGGGCTCACCGACGGCGGCCACCGGAGGAACGGTGGTCCGCGTCGTCACTTGGCCTCGCCCCGCAGCCCGGCCCAGTAGGCGCCGTCCACCGAATCCGGATCGGCCCGGCGGCGGCGCCGGCTCTCCGCCGACGAGGCCCGGCGGGCACGCCGGGAGGCCAGGTCGACCAGGGTGGGAGTGTCGTCGTCGGCCACGTCGTCCGGGGCGTACCGCGCCGGCGGGCGCCAGTAGTCGGTCTCCGCCTCCGGCAGGTCGTCCTCGGCGCTGTGTCGCCCTCCGCCGCTACGCGGCTCGGCGGAGATGGGTGCACCGGAGATCGGGCCGGCCGAGATCGGGTTGCTCGACTCCCACCGGCGAGGGCTGTCCCAGGGCTCCTCCGGCTCGTCGACCACGCGCTGCGGTGGTGCCGAGTACCGACTGTCGGTCCGGGAGCGGCGGGAGCGGCCGTACTCCTCCTCGTCGTCGGAGTCGCGGCGGCGGCGACGCACCGGCTCCTCGTACTCCATCAGATCCTCGTCGCGACGGGACACGCGGCGGCCCACCGGCTCGCGCTCCTCCTCGCGCCGCGACCGGCGGCCGGTCGGTTCCTCGTCGCGCCGCGACCGGCGTACCACCGGCTCCAGGTCCTCTTCGACCCGCGCCGTACGCCGCCCGCTGGTCTCCAGCTCCTCGTCGCGGCGGGAGGCACGCCGGCTGACCGGCTCGGCGTCGCGGCGCCGGCGCGCCACCGGTTCCAGCACCTCGGTCTCGCGGCGTACGACGCGCTCCAGTTCCTCCTCCTCGCGGCGGGAGGCACGCCGGACGACCGGCTCGAACTCCTCGTCGCGACGGTCCCGGCCGGACCGGACGGGCTCGCGCAGCGTGCCCGGCTCGGGGACCACCGGCACGGTGAACCGTTCCGGGTCGTTGCGCCGGATGGTGGGGCTGGCCCAGGTCCCGGAGGTGCTGTCGGCCCAGCTCGTGTCGCGGCGGACCCGCTTCTCCCCGCCGTCGTCGGCTTCCTCGCGCCGGCCGGTCAGGGTGCCCAGCAGGGACTTGCCCCGGGTCTCCTCGGTGGACTTGGCCCCGCTCATGACCTCGTTCAGCACCGCGGCCTGCTGTTGCTCGCGGCTGCGCCGTTGCAGGGTGACCGAGAGACGGACCATCAGGGCGAGCACGACCAGCACCACGCAGGCGAAGTAGCTCAGGCCCACCCAGGTGGCGGGCGGACGGCCGGCGAGCAGACCGTGGAAGATGGCGAACGGCCAGGAGACGTACGCCATGGAGTGCAGGGCACGCCACACCCACTTCGGACCGGCGTCGGCGAACCGGGCCCGGATGATCCCGGTCCAGAGCACACCCACCATGAGCAGCGCGGCGATGGTGCCCAGCCCGACGTAGAGGCCTCGGCCACCGACGAACGGCACGGCGGCGTCGGTAACCCCCGCCCGACCGCTGGCGATCTTCGTGATGACGTGGAAGGCCAGTCCGGCCACGCCGAGGATGCCGGTCGCCCGGTGCGCGGACTGCAACAGCACCCGGTGCCGGATGAGCAGCACCAGCCGATCGGTGGCGATCAGCCCCATCATCACCGTGAGGCTCAGCGCGACAAGCGCGATCACGCCGGCGAAGAACTCGGTAAAGAAGAAGCCCATCGCGTACATCTTCTGGCCCGCGCCGGTGAGCATCGTCAACGCCCACAACGCGGCGAGCCCGGACGCGGAGAGCGCCATGATCTGGCCGCGGGACCGGACGCGGATCCCTCGACTGCTGCTGCTGGTACGTACGGCAGCTGCCTTCTCGTTCTGCGTAGCCCGGACCATCTGCTCCTCGATCGTCTCGCGGCGGCGCACCGCCGGCCGACCCTGTTCCCCATTCCAGTACGCAGCGCGGCTCCGGTCGGATCAGTGTCGTAAGAAAAAATCTCGCCGAGTTGTCGAACCGCCCCGCCGCCCGGCGCGTATAACGGCCCCGCGCCGACCGTCCACACCAGTGCATTGACAGGCGTTGAAATCGGCTTGTAACCTTTCTGAAATTTTCAGTCCCGGTTGCAAGGTCCGGGCAACCCGCACCACCTCCCCGTCCCCCGGCACCCCTGGAGCACCCGATGCATCGACGTCGACTCCGCCCGGCGATCGTCGCCCTCGCCCTGATCGCCGGTCTCCTCGCCCCCGGCATGGTGACCGCACCCCCGGCCGTCGCCGCCCCGAGCGGCGGCAAGAAGGTCATCGCCAACCTCTTCGAGTGGAACTGGCCCTCCGTCGCCAGCGAGTGCGGCAGCACCCTCGGCCCGAAGGGCTACGGCTACGTCCAGGTCTCACCACCGCAGGAGCACGTACGCGGCAACCAGTGGTGGGTGGCCTACCAGCCGGTCAGCTACCGGATCGAATCCCGCAAGGGCACCCGCGCACAGTTCAAGTCCATGGTCGACGCCTGCCACGCGGCCGGCGTGAAGGTGATCGTCGACGCGGTCATCAACCACATGTCCGGCCAGACGGGCGGCGGCACCGGGTGGGCCGGCTCGTCCTACCAGCACCACGTCTACCCCGGCATCTACCAGTCGCAGGACTTCCACTACTGCGGGCGCAACGGCAACAACGACATCGTCAACTACAACGACCGCTACGAGGTGCAGAACTGCGAGCTGGTCAACCTCTCCGACCTGAAGACGGAGTCCGACTACGTCCGCTCCCGGCTGGCCGCGTACCTCAACGACCTGCTGTCGCTCGGGGTGGACGGCTTCCGGCTGGACGCCAGCAAGCACATGCCGGCGGCCGACATCGCCAACATCCGCAGCCGGCTCAGCCGGTCGGCGTACATCGTGCAGGAGGTCATCTACGGCGCGGGCGAGCCGATCACGCCGAACGAGTACACCGGCAACGGTGACGTGCACGAGTTCCGCTACGGCAAGGACCTGGCCCGGGTGTTCCGCTCCGAGCGGCTGGCGTACCTGCGCAACTTCGGCGAGGGCTGGGGACACCTGCCCACCGGCGTCTCCTCGGTCTTCGTGGACAACCACGACACCCAACGCGACGACGGCGGTGTGCTCACCTACCGCGACCGGGGTATCTACGCCCTCGCGAACGCGTTCATGCTGGCCTGGCCGTACGGCTCCCCGACGGTGATGTCGAGCTACACCTTCAGCAGCCGCGACGCCGGCCCGCCCTCGGATGGCGGCAACAAGACGCTCAACACGGTCTGCTACTCCGGGTGGGAGTGCGAGCACCGCTGGCCGGTGATCGCGAACATGGTCGGCTTCCGCAACGCCACCGAGGGCACCGGGGTCAGCAACTGGTACGACAACGGCAACAACCACATCGCCTTCAGCCGCACCGGCCGCGGCTACATCACCATCAACGACGAGGGCTCCGCGATCAACGGCCGCTCCTACTACACGGGGCTGCCCGCCGGCCGCTACTGCGACGTCATCCACGGCACCTTCACCAACGGCACCTGCTCCGGCCCGGTGATCACCGTCGACGCCAACGGCTGGTTCGCCGCCAACATCCCCGCCCACGACGCCATAGCCCTCCACCTCAACGCCCGCCTCCCCTAACACCCCCCACCCACCCCCCACCCCCACCCCCACCCCGCCCGACCACCGCTGTTGATCAAGAAGTTTCGGTCGCCTCGCGCCGGCATCCCGACCCAAACTTCTTGATCAACGCGGCGGGCGGGGGCGGGAGGCGGGGGTGCTGGGAGGGTTGGTTTTTGGGGAGGTTTGGGGGGTTTTGGGGGTATGGTGGGCGGGTGGGGTTTTTGGGGGTTATGGGGTCGCGGGGGCGGCGTGGGGTCGCTGTCGGGGTCGGCGTGGCGGTGCTGATGGGTGGGGCCGCGTACACCGGGTGGGCGCTGACTCCGGCCCCCGAGACGACGCCGGTCGCCGGGCCAACCGCCGGGGCGGTGCTGCCGACCGCGGAGGTGCCGCCGTCCACGGACGCCGAGCGGGTGCTGCCCGCCGCGCCCGCACCGGACGGGCTGCCGGAGATCGACTACGACCCCGCTCCCGCAGGTTTTCCCGACGACCCGGACGCCCTCGACGCCGCACCGCTGACCCAGGGCCTGCACCCGACCCGCAGGATCGCGGCGTACGACGCGCCCGGCGGGCGGCCGCTGGCGTTTCTGATGCCGACGATCAGCGAGGTGGAACTGACCGTGCCGATCGCCCGCCGCGAGTCCGGCTGGACAGCGGTGCTGCTGCCCTCGGCCAACCGCAAACTGGCTTGGCTACCACCCGGCGGCTTCCGTACCGTCGCGCTGCGCGACCAGATCGTGGTGGAACGAACCCCGTTCCGACTCACCTGGTACCGCGACGGCGCCGCGCAGCGCTCCTGGCAGGTCAGTCTCGGCCAGCGCGGCCAGGAAACCCCGCTCGGCCGGACCTTCGTGCTGGGCCGCACCCCACCGCCGGAGTCGGTCTACGGCGGGGTGGACATCTACGCCCTCGGCTCGATCCCCGACGATCTGGACTCGGTGCCGGCCGGACTGCGCGGCGCACACATCGGCATCCACACCTGGTACCACGACGGCGAGCTGGGTCAGCAGACCACCAACGGTTGCATCCGACTGACCGCCAGCGGCCAGCGCCTGCTACTGGAGAAGCTGCGTCCGGGCACGCCGGTGGTCGTCATCGACGAACTGCCCGACCCACCACCCACCGCCTGAGCCCACGCCCCGCTAGCGTGCCGTCCCGCTCCCGCCGACCTGTACGCGACGCGTTTGCCAGGGCTCTCGACTGTGCTGGCCCAGCTTTCAGCCTCGCGGTCGACCGTCCGGGACCGAGGTCTGTTCGTGCGGTCGGAGCGGTTGGCGCGGTAATCCGTCGGGTGACGGGGCCAGCCGCCGCCACAGGAACTCCAGTGACAGCGCCTCGATGAAGGCGCGCTGCTCGTTGTTGGCCGCCGCGCCGTGCCCGCCCTCCACGTTCTCGTAGTACGACACATCGTGGCCGTGCTCGCGCAGCCGGGCGGTCATCTTCCGGGCGTGTCCGGGATGGACCCGGTCGTCGCGGGTCGAGGTGACGAACAGGACCGGCGGGTACCGCTCGGGACTGCGCACGTTGTGGTACGGCGAGTAGTCCCGCAGGAAGGCCCAGTCCTCCGCGACGTCCGGGTCGCCGTACTCGGCCATCCAGGAGGCGCCGGCCAGCAGCCGGTGGTAGCGACGCATGTCCAGCAGCGGGACGTTCGCGACGACGGCGCCGACGAGCGCCGGATGGCGGGTCAGCATCACCCCCATCAGCAGGCCACCGTTGCTGCCGCCCTCGATGCCCAGCATGGCCGGCGTGGTGATGCCCCTGCTCACCAGGTCGGTCGCCACGGCCGCGAAGTCCTCGAAGGCGCGGATTCGGTCGGCTCGCAGTGCGGCCCGGTGCCACCGCGGGCCGTACTCCCCGCCGCCCCGGATGTTCGCGACCACGTAGGTGCCGCCGTGGGCCAGCCACCCCCGGCCGACGATCCCGTCGTAGCCGGGGGTCAGCGACACCTCGAAGCCGCCGTACCCGTGCAGCAGCGTCGGCCCGGCGGGCGCGGCCGGATCTCCGACCACGAAGTACGGCACCCGGGTGCCGTCGGCGGAGGTGGCGAAGAACTGGCGTACCGCCAGGCCGTCGGGGTCGAAGAACGCCGGTGCCCGCTTGAGCGTCTCGACGCCGCCGCCGACCCGTCCGAGCCGCAGCGTGGCCGGCTGGAGGAAACCCTCCGAGGCGATCAGGTAGGCATCGTCCCGGTCCGGATCCGTCTCCACGACGCAACTTTCCTGGTCCACCGGCACCCCGGGCAGCGGTTCACGCCGCCAGCCGCCCTCATCGGGGGTGAGCAGTTCCAATCGGCTGCGGACATCGGTGAGGGTGGTCAGGACCAGGTGGTTGCGGGTCCAGGTGTACCCACTGAGCGAGGTCCGATCGTCCGGCTCGAAAAGCACGTCGAAATCCCGGTCACCCGCGAGAAAGCCGGTGAACCGCATCGCCAGCAGCCCACCCGCCGGGTGGGTCCGGTCGCCCACCTGCCACGGCGTACGCGGTCGGACCAGCAACCACTCCCGGTGTACGTCCCAGTCGGCGTCCTCGGGCACCGGGATCCGGATCCGCTCCCCCGCCCCGGTCAGCAGATAGCTCTCCGACCGGTAGAAATCCACGGTGCGCGTGACGAAGTCACGCTCGAACCCGGGCGTCAGGTCACGCCAGCCGTACGCCCCGATGTCGGTGGTGGACGCCTCGTAGACGATGTCGGCCTCGGTCAGCGGCGTGCCGCGCCGCCACCGGCGCACCACCCGTGGATACCCGGAGTCGGTGAGCGAACCCGGGCCGAGGTCGGTGCCGATCCAGATGTGGTCGGCGTCGATCCAGCAGACATCGGTCTTCGCCTCGGCGACCGTGAACCCGCCGTCGACGAAGGTCCGATCAATCAGGTCGTACTCGCGTACCACCACCGCGTCCGCGCCGCCCCGGGACAGCCTGACCAGGCAGCGTCGGTGCTGCGGCGGCAGGGTCGCCACACCACCCCAGACCCAGTTCTCGCCCTCCCGTTCGGCCAGCGCGTCCAGGTCGAGCAGGACGTCCCACTCCGGCTCACAGCGGCGGTACTGGTCGAGCGTCGTACGCCGCCACAGCCCGCGTGGATGGGCGGCGTCGCGCCACAGGTCGTAGTAGAAGCCGTCGCCGCGCCACGCCGGGTACGGAATGCGGTCGTCCGCGTCGAGCACCTGCCGGATCTCGGCCTGACGGGCGGCGAACTGCGGGCCGGCGGTCAGCGCCGCGACGGTCTCGGCATTGCGCTGCCGGACCCACGTCGCAGCCTCCGGGCCGTCCAGGTCCTCCAACCAGAGGTACGAGTCATCGTTGTCGTCGGTCGAGATCGCCACCCTCGAACTATCGCCGAACCACGACGCGGTACCCGACCCGCCCTGCTGTCGACATGGCGACTCCCAAGCGACCATGTCCAGAACGGTCAACGCCGCGCTGAAGGCCGCGGTCGACCGGGAGAAGCGACGTGAGTTCGCCGGCTGGCTCAAGAGCGGCGGCCTGCCGGATCTCACCGGCCAGGCCGAACACCAGACCGGACGCCGCGTGAGTCGCCCGGCACCGCCGACTGAGCGGCTCAGCCGCCGGCCGGAGGCAGCCACCCGCTCGCGCTGACGGCACGGAAATGGACGACGCAGCGGATCGGTGACGTTCGGCCCTGGCATGGGCACGGGCTGCCGGGGTATGACCGACACATGAGGGCGAGTTTCCGGCTCGGCCGGATCGTGGGCGTACCGGTGGGGGTCAACTGGAGTGTCCTGGTCATCTTCGCGCTGATCTGGTGGGGGCTGTCGGCGAATCTGTTCCCCGAGTCGTACCCGGATCGGTCCGTGGTCGCGTACCTGCTGGCCGGGCTGACCGCCGCGGTGGTCTTCTTCCTCGGCCTGCTCGCCCACGAGGTGTCCCACGCGGTGGTGGCCAAGCGCAACGGCCTGGGCGTGCAGGGGATCACCCTGTGGCTGTTCGGCGGGGTCGCCGAGCTGCGCGGCGAGGCCCGCTCCCCCGGTGCCGAGCTGCGCATCTCCGGGATCGGCCCGCTGGTCAGTCTGATCATCGGCGTCTTCTTCGGTGCCATCGCGACGCTGCTCGCGCTGGCCGGGGTGCAGGGGTTGCTGCTGGGCGTGATGGCCTGGCTCGGCGGCATCAACCTGCTGCTGGCCGTGTTCAACATCCTGCCGGCGGCACCACTGGACGGCGGGCGGCTGCTGCGGGCGGCCGTCTGGAAGGCCACCGGCGACCGGACCCGCGCCACGGTGGTGGCGGCCCGGGCCGGCTGGATCCTCGGCCTGGCACTCATCGGGTTCGGGCTGTGGCGGTTCCTCACCGGCACCGGTGTCGGCGGGTTGTGGCTGGCGTTGATCGGCTGGTTCCTGATCGGCGCGGCCACCATGGAGGAGCGGCAGGCCAGGGTGGGCGACGCGCTGCGCGGCGTCCGGGTCGCCGACGTGATGACCCCGCAGCCGCAGACCGCGTCGGGCGAGCTGACGGTGGCCGACTTCGTGGACAACTACCTCTTCGCGTACCGGCACACGGCGCTGCCGCTGATCGAGGACGGCCGGCCCGTCGGGCTGGTCACCCTCGACCGGGTACGCGGCGTGCCGTCCGGCGAGCGGGGCAGCACCACCCTGGCGGCGGTGGCCTGCCGCGCCGACGACCTGGTGCTCGCCTCCCCCGACGAGCCGCTGACCGACCTGCTGCCCCGGCTCAGCGAGTGCGCCGACGGCCGGGCGCTGGTGGTCACCGACGGCCGCCTGGTCGGCATCGTCTCCCCCAGCGACATCAGCCGCGCCGTGCAGCGCAGCAGCATGCGCGACCAGCTCACCACCGGCCGCTGACCGCCGACTGCGCTGACTCAGTCACGAGCGCGACGTCAGCCACCGCCAGCGTCACGACGGCGGGCATGTGCATGCCGACGGCCTCAGCGCTCCTGGGCACACCCTAGTTCGATGTCCGGGCACGTCCACCGGGCCGCGCCGCGCCGGTACGACGGGTCGTGGTCAGCGGGGGAACAGGTGGTCGAGTTCCTCGGTGCGGAACGTGCCCTCGGGGTCGAGGCGGGCCACCAGCGCGGCGAAGTCGGCCCAGCGGGGATAGGTCGCGGCGATCTTCCCGGTCGGCATGGTGAAGACCTTGCCCCAGTGCGGCCGGGGCGCGAACGGGGCCAGCGCCCGCTCGACCTCGGCGAGGACCGGTAGTACCGCCGCGGCGTCGGCGATCCAGGTGAAGTGCACCGCCAGGCTGTCGCGGTCGTACTGCGGGCTGAGCCACAGCTCGTCGGCGGCGACGGTGCGCAGCTCGCTGGTCTGCGCGACCGGGGCGATCAGGTGCGCCACCTGGTCCAGCGCGGCGAGCGCCTCGCCGGCCAGCGCGCGGGGCAGGTGGTACTCGGACTGCAACTCGTCGCCGTTGCTCGGCGTGAAGCCGAGCCGGAAGTGCGGCAGCCGCTCGTGCCAGGGACCGGGCACGCCGAGCTGCTGGGTGCAGTTGACCACCGGCATGCCGGGCACCGGATGCCAGGGCCGGTCGGCCGCCGTGGTGCCGAGCCAGTCCGCCGGGGGCTCCGGCTGGTCCGCGAGCTGCTTGCACCAGACCTGGGTGCCGCGGGTGGAGCGCCAGTCGGTGAAGACACTGACGCTGTACGCCGAGGCGAGCGCCTCGTCCAGCGCCTCGCGGGGCAGGTCAAGGCGGACGTACTGGCGTATCTCGAAGGTGGGCACCACGTCCAGGGTGAGCCGGGTGACGATGCCCAGCGCGCCGAGGGAGACCACCATGCCGGCGAACTCGGGGTCGGTACGGTCCACGGTGCGCAGCTCACCGGCGCCGGTGACCAGTTCCAGCCCGGCGACTGCGGTGGCCAGGTTGCCGACGGTTTCGCCGGAGCCGTGGGTGCCGGTGGCGACCGCGCCGGCCACCGAGATGTGCGGCAGCGAGGCGAGGTTGGCCAGCGCGTAACCCCGCTCGTACAGCCAGGTGGCCAGGTCGCCGTAGCGCAGCGCGGCCGGTACGTGCACCACCCGCCGCTGCTCGTCCAGTTGCGGGTTCGCCGGCAGTCCGGCCAGCGTGACCAGGTCTCCGGTGGTGTCGCCGAGCCGGTTGAAGGAGTGTCCGCTGCCCACCGCCCGCAGCCGGTCGCTGCCGGCGACCAGTTCCCGCAGCTCGTCCACGGACGACGGCCGATGGAACGCACGGGCTGCGTACTCGACGTTGCCGGCCCAGTTGCGGTGCGTCGACACTTCCGACCCCCTCTGCCCGCCGGCGGTTACCGCCGGCTCCGTCGGGGAACCCTACGCCGATGAGCAGCTACCGTGATCCCGCCCCTCGTGGCGACGTGTACCCCTCCGAGGAGGAGATCGACCCGGCCGGCAACGGCGTGGAGCCGGCCACCGGTCCCGCCGGCACCGTCGACGGCTCCGCGGTCACCTGGTCCGCTGCCGGGCCGTGGGCGAGCCAGCCGGACCCACAGCCCAGCCCCACCCCGGAGCCGGTGCCGGAGCCGCCGCCCGCCCCCGGACCACCGCCCCGGGTCGACGCCGGCGCCCGGTCGATCGTGACCCGGCACATGGACGGTTCGGTCCAGGTGGTCACCGATTTCGACGGCGACGGCGTGGCCGACCAGGTGCAGTTCGACCTCGACGGCGACGGGCTCCCGGACGTCACGTACCTCGACCGCGACCGGGACGGCCAGCTCGACACCGTGCTGCGCGAGGAGCACCGGGTCTGACCCGCCGCCGTCCCGGTGCCCGGCGGGCCCGGCCCGCAGGCTCGCCCCGGCTCGCCCGGGCGGGCGGCATCTGGACGAGATCGACTCCGGTTGCGGCATGCCGGTGTCTCCAAGGCGGCTGACACCCCGGCTTGCCGCAATCGGAGCCGCCCCGCCCGCTCCGAGCCGCCCGCACGCTCCGAGCCGCCCCGCACGCACGGAGTCGGCCGTGTCCCACGGAGTCGCCCGCGTCGGCCCGGTCAGAGCTGCCGCATCACCTCGGTGGCGACCAGGTCCAGGTGGTCCAGGTCGGTCAGGTCGAGGACCTGGAGGTAGAGGCGCTGGCTGCCGATCTCCGCGTACCGGCCGATGGTGTCGACGACCTCGGCGGGCGTGCCGGCGAGGCCGTTGGCGCGCAACTCGTCCGGTTCCCGGCCGATCGCGGCGGCCCGTCGCGCCACCTCGGCGTCGTCCTTGCCACAGCAGAGGACCAACGCGTTGGACCAGGTCAGCTCGGCCGGGTCGCGGCCGATGTCGGCGCAGGCGGCGCGGACCCGCGCGAACTGGGCCACCGTCTCGTCGATCGAGACGAACGGCAGATTGAACTCGTCGGCGTAGCGGGCGGCGAGCTGCGGCGTACGCTTCGCGCCCTTGCCACCGAGCAGGATCGGCGGGTGCGGGCGCTGCACCGGCTTGGGCAGCGCGGGCGAGTCGATCACCTGGTAGTGGCGGCCGGTGAAGTCGAACGTCTCGCCCGACGGGGTGCGCCACAGACCGGTGATCACCGCGAGCTGCTCGTCCAGCCGGTCGAACCGCTCCCCCAGCGGCGGGAACGGGATCCCGTACGCCTGGTGCTCGGCGTCGTACCAGCCGGTGCCGATGCCCAGCTCGACCCGCCCGCCGCTCATCTGGTCAACCTGCGCGACGGTGATCGCGAGCGGGCCGGGCAGCCGGAACGTCGCGGCGCTCATCAGCGTGCCGAGCCGGATGGACCGGGTGTCCCGGGCCAGCCCGGCCAGCGTCGTCCAGGCGTCGGTGGGTCCGGGCTCGCCGCTCACCGACCCCATCTTCAGGTAGTGGTCCGAGCGGAAGAAGGCGCCGAAGCCGGTCTCCTCGGCACGACGGGCCACGGCGAGCAGGTCGTCGTAGCTGGCACCCTGCTGAGGTTCGGTGAAGATCCGCAGTTCCATGGTTCGAGCATAGGTAAGCGGCAGGTGTGCCGCTTACCTCGTGCCATGGTGCGTCGACGGCCGACGTCCGCCCCGCCTCGGACGCCGGCCGGTCGACGGTCAGGGGGTCGCGCGTCGGATGGTCAGGTAGCTGAGACCGGCGAGCAGCAGGGTGAGCAGCGCCGGCCAGCCGACCAGCAGGGCCCACCCGGGCTGGTCGGCGAACCAGCCGCCGATCGCCGACCACCAGCCCCGCCAGGTGGCGAGCACGACGAGCCCGCCGATTGCGGCCAACGCGACGGTGCTCAGCATCAGCAGGCCGTTGACGCCCCAGCGCTTGAAGACCAGCGCGATCGCGATGCCGATGAAGCCGAGCAGCAGGAACGGGATCGCGAAGGCGAGGAACCGCAGCACCGGATGCTCGACCAGCGGGAAGGGCACGCCGAAGAAGCGCAGGTTGACGCCCCACCCGTCGGTGGCTTCTTCGATCACTGCGAGCAGGTAGAGCACCGCCGCGTAGCTGATCGCCTGCCCGGCGAAGTGGATCACGTTGCCGAGGTAGAAGCTGCGGCGGGAGACGCCGAGCCCGAGCGCGAACGGGAACTCCTGGGTGATCGCGTTGATGCTGGCGACGAACATCACGACGTAGATGCTCATCAGCCCACCGGTGGTCGGCTCGAAGTCGTCGTTCTCGTTCATCGCGCTGAACAGCGCCAGGTTGATGGAGAAACTGAGCGCGAGGATCCCCCAGGGCCAGCCGACCACACTGCGCCAGCCGACGAACTGTAGACGGGCCACGGTCAGGGCGCGGTTCATCGGACGGCCTCCTTGTCGGCCGCGGCGGTGCTACCGGCCGCGTGTCCGTTGTGCGAGGTGGTCAGGCGTACGACGATGTCCTGGAGCGAGGACGCTTCGAGGTCGAGACCCAGCGACCGGGCGCGGTCGTGCGCGGCCGGGCCGAAGTCGCCGCGTACGGTGGCCCGAGCCGTGCCGCCGAGCGAGGCCCGGTGCAGTTCGGTGCCGGTACGGGTGAACTCGTCCACCGCCGCGACCGGGCCGGAGACGGTGACCACCTGGCCGCGCAGGGCCTCCGCCTCGACGTCGAGCAGGAGCCGGCCCTGGTCGATCAGCAGGACGTGCTCGATCAGGTCGCTGACCTCGTCGATGAGATGGGTCGACAGCACGATGGTGCGCGGATGTTCGGCGTAGTCGGCCAGCAGGTGGTCGTAGAAGAGTTGCCGGGCCACGGCGTCCAGGCCCAGGTAGGGCTCGTCGAAGAAGGTGAGTGGGGCGCGTGAGGCGAGCCCGACGACGATGCCGAGCGCGGAGAGCATGCCTCGGGAGAGCTTGCGGACGTTGCGCCCGCGCGGCAACTGGAACACGTCGACCAGCCGCTGGGCGAGTTCCTCGTCCCAGCCTGGATACACCAGGCGGGCCGCCCGCAGGACGTGCGTGACCCGCAGGTGCGACGGGTAGGTCTGGCTCTCCTTGATGAAGGAGATCCGGGAGAGCACCTGTTCGTTCTCGTACGGGTGCTGCCCGAAGACGCTGACCTCGCCGCTGGTGGCGAAGTTCTGCGCGGTGAGGATCTGCATCAGGGTGGTCTTGCCGGCCCCGTTGCGTCCCAGCAGGCCGTGGATCCGATGCTCGGCAAGGGAGAAGCTGACCCCGTCCAGCGCGGTGACTCCCCGGTACCGCTTGGTCAGCTCGGTGACGGTGACGACCGCGCTCATCGGCCCTCCTCCCAAGTGTCGATCATGCTCTTGAGTTCGGCCGGTTCGATGCCGAGCTTGCGCGCCTCGGTCAGCAGCGGCCGGACGTACTGTCGGGCGAACTCGTCGCGGCGCCGGCCGCGGAGCTTCGCCCGGGCGCCGGGAGAGACGAACATGCCGATTCCTCGCTTCTTGTAGAGAGTTCCGTCGTCGACCAGCTTGTTGACCCCCTTGGCGGCGGTCGCGGGGTTGATCCGGTGGAAGGCGGCCAGCTCGTTGGTCGAGGGCACCTGGCTCTCCTCGGCGAGCGTCCCGTCCAGGATCGAGTTCTCCAGCAGCTCCGCGATCTGGAGGAAGATCGGCCGGCCGTCCTCCATCACGTCCTCCACCATCCCCAGTCGCCACACTGGTTGGCTGGTTCATTACTCATGTAATTAACCATGCAACCTGAACGGCGTCGCTGTCAAGGGACGGGTGACGGCGTTAACCTTCCGGCCCGACCGACGCGTCTACCTGTCGGGAGGTACGCATGACCGACAGGTACCCGGCACCACCGGAGGGCTTCGCCGACTTCGTGACGGCCCGGTCCGCCGCGCTGCTGCGCTCCGCCTGGCTGCTCACCGGAGACGCCGGCCGCGCCGAGGACCTGCTCCAGACCGTGCTGGCCGGGGCGTGGCGACGCTGGTCGACCGTGGTCGCGGCCGGGCACCCCGAGGCGTACCTGCGGCGGGCCCTGTTCACCACCTACGTCTCCTGGTGGCGGCGCCGGTGGCGGGCCGAGTTCCCGGCCGCCACGCCACCGGAGGACACCGGACCCGGTGACCTGGCCCGCGAGTCCGCCGACCGGGACGCGGTCCGCCGGGCGCTGGCCCGGCTCAGCCGCCAGCAGCGGGCGATCGTGGTGCTGCGCTACGTCGAGGACCTCTCCGTGGAACGGACCGCCCAGGTGCTGGGCTGTTCGCCGAACACGGTGAAGGTGCAGTCGTCGCGCGCCCTGCGCAGCCTGCGTACCGATCCGGACCTGAGCCTGTTCACCAACCGGGAGGTCGTACCGTGACCCGCGACGACGAAGACATCCGAGGACTGCTCGCCGGGGCCGTACCACCGCTGGCCGCACCGCCGGACCGGGTGGCCGAGGTCGGCGTCCGGGTACGCCGGCACCGCCGCCGGATGGCCGGCGGCGCGGCGGCGGCGGTCGCGCTGACCGTCGGCCTGGGCGTGGGCCTGCCGGCGCTTGTGGCCGGTCCCGGACGCGACGACGTCATCCCACTCGTCACCCCCGGCCCGCGCGGTGACGCCAACTGCCCGACCGACCTCGTCGGGCGTCCGGACCTGGCGTCCGTACGCTACGGCGACGACGAGCCGCTGGTGCCGACCGGCGCGGTGGAGATCACCAGCTGCCAGGTTCCGGTCGGTGGCGGACTCCGCCCGGCGGACCGGATCGGCCCCCGGACCCTCACCACCGGCGTCGACGAGATCGTCCGGCTGCTCAACGCCCAGCCACCGACCCAGCAGGACGGTCGAGGTCGACCTCGACCGGACGGCGACTTCGCGTGTGCCCTGATGGCGCGCTACGAGGAGACCGTCCTGGTGCTGCGCTACCCGGACCGGGACCCGGTCACGGTCTGGACGGACGCCAACTGCGGAGTCGCGGTCACCGCCACCCACGGCCGGGGAGCGGACTTCGGGGTGCTCAGGGCGTTCCTCGACAGGTACCGGGCGCAACTGGCCACGACCACCGACCCGGCCACCGTCACCACCCCGGCCTGCGTGGACACCTTTCCCATCGAGCGGATGCGGAAGAACTCCGAGGACTACCCGCCGGATCGGATCAGGCTGAACAACAGCGCCACGTACCCGATCCTGCCGACCCGACTGATCGAGGTCACCGCCTGCCGGTACGAGGTGCGCGGCGACACCGGCGAGCTGGTCGGGCAGCAGCGGCGGCGCGCCGGGGCGGACGAGGTACGGGCCGTACTCAACCAGGCGTTCGACAGGTCGGCGAAGGGCAGCGACTGCGGCGACTGGCCGGACTACCAGGAGCCCAGTGTCTTCGACACGCTGACCGTGGCCGACGCCACCGGCGAGACTGCCGAGTTCTGGATCCGGCACGAGCCGTGCCGCAGCGCCCGCCACGCCTACAGCTCCAGCCGGCAGCTCAGCGCGCAACTGCTGGCGGCCGTCACGGACCTGCTCGGCCAGCCGCCGTCGCGGTGAGCCGGTGCGATCCGGGTCGGACCTGACGGGGGTCGGCCCGCCGCGTACGCCGGCCCGGTCCGGCAGTCACGCCGGACCGGGCCGGCGTACCGGAACTCAGCCGTACGGCGGCCGGGCGTACGCGGCCCGCAGCGCGGCCAGCCCGGCCGACTTCGGGCTGAGGGTGCCCCAGCCGGAGTTGAAGTAGTTCGTCCGGGCGATCAGCGGGCCGCGCTCGGCGTTGAGCTGGGCGATGGCCGGCGGCACGGTGGCGATCCAGGCCGCCTGGTCGGGAATCTCGATGACCCGTACGCCCCACTCGGCGATGAGCACCGGACGGGACAACGCGACCGGACCCAGATCGGCCACCGCCCAGTCCTTGGTGCGCCGGAACCGTTCCAGCGCGGTGTGGCTGGCATGTGTGGCGTAGACGTTCCACTGGAGGTAGTCCAGCCGGGTCATCAACGCCTCCGGGTGGGTGCGCCGGAAGCAGTCCCGGTTGAAGCCGCCGACCCCGACCGAGAAGGTGCTGCCCTGCGGCAGCCCCTTGGCCTGGAACCAGTTGACGATGTACGTCACCGCCTGCACCGCCCGGGCGTCCGACTCGGCCCAGGTGTACGCCTTGCCGGCCTCCGTGGTGCCGAACTCGTGATCGGTGTCCAGCTCGGAGGCGAGCTGGATGTTCACCCCGAAGCCCATCGTCCGGTACTGCGACAGCGCCCGGGCGAACAACCCGTCGCACTGCCCGGCGATGACCTGGCCGTAGCCGTACGCCTTCGGCCAGACCGCGCCGGGCCGCTGCTGGATGGTCATCGCCGGAGCGGGCACGGTGTACCGCACCCCGTCCACGGTGAAGGTCTGCGGCCCGGTGTCGGGCGCGCCGTAGTGCTTCAGTTCGAGCACCATGTTGATCTGCACCCCGGCCCGCCCCAGAGTGATCAGCCAGGGTCGCTCGTAGCCGGGAAAGATGTAGGCGTCGGCGAAGCTGCGGTACTGGGTCAGCGACCGGAAGTTGCCGCGGGTGATGTCGGCCGTCGGATCCGCACCACCGGAGAGGTAGTAGCCGCCCAGCACCGGCGGCAGCACGGTGTAGGCGACGCTGGCGGTGGCGGTCCGACTGGCGGAGTCGCGCACGGTGACGGTCACCCGTGGCATCACGCCACCGCCCGGAAGACGGCCACCGCGCCGTCGTCGGAGACCCGGGACCAGGTACGCCCCGAGTCGTCGGCGACGGTGACGGTGAGCGGGTCGATCACGGCGGTCACCGAGACTGGGGCGCTGCGGTTGCCCTGCGCGTCGGCCACCGTGACCGTCACGGTGAGCCGCTGGTGGTCCGCGTCGCCGTAGTTGACCGTCAGCAGCATCTGCTCGCCCGGTGAGTAGGTGGTGGGGTTCATCGAGGCGTTGGCGGTGGGAGCGGCCATGGCAGCTCCTTCCTGGCTTGGTCGTCGCGACCAGTGGTGCAACACCCTCGGTGCGGCTGGTCGGCGACGGCGGGCCGGAGCCGGGCGGCGCGGCGGCGCGCCCCGGCGTTTCCGTGCTGGCGGCCGGCGGGACGTCACGGCCCCGACCCGGCCGGAGGATCGGATGTGGCCCGCCATCCGCAGCCTCGCTACCTGCTACAACAATGCGTCGGGGCAGGCCGCGCCGTCCTGTCCGTTTCCGGACATATCGACTCTTATGGAGGCGAGACATGAAGTACCTGATGTTGATCTACGGCAACGAGGAGATCTGGGGCAGCCTGCCGGACGGCGACCTGGCCACATTGATCGGTGAGGTGGACGCCTTCACCGGGGCACTGCGTGCCTCCGGCGAGCTGGTCGACGTGCAGGGGTTGGAGACACGTCCCCGGTCGGTGCGGATCGTCGCCGACACTCCGGTGGTCACCGACGGGCCGTACCTGGAAGCCAAGGAGTACGTCGGGTCGTACCTCGTGGTGGACGTCGAAGACGAGCAGCGGGCAGTGGAGATTGCCCGTGGCTATCCGGGTCTGCGGTTCGGCACCGCCAGCGGCGGCCTGGAGATCTGGCCGCTGATGACCGGGCCGGACCACTGAGCCTCGACGAGGCCACCGTCGACCTGCTGCGCCGGCTCGCGCCGCAGGTGCTGGCCACCCTCGTGCGTCGGTACGGCGACTTCGGTCGGGCCGAGGACGCCGTGCAGGAGGCGCTCGTCGACGCCGTGGAGAGGTGGCCGCTCGACGGCGTCCCCGAGCAACCGTCGGGCTGGCTGCACACCGTCGCCGCCCGCCGCTACGTCGACCTGGTGCGCACCGAGGTCGCCCGCACCCGCCGCGAGCGTACGGCGCTGGACCTCACCCCCCGCGACACGCTTGTCGCCCCACCGCCCGACGCCGAGCCACCCCGGGACGACCTGCTGGAGCTGTTCCTGCTCTGCTGTCATCCGGTGCTGCCCGCGCCCGCGCAGCTGGCACTGACCCTGCGTGCGGTGGGTGGGCTCACCACCGCCGAGGTCGCCGCCGCCTTCCTGGTGTCGGAGCGGACGATGGGGCAACGGATCTCCCGGGCGAAACTGCGCCTGCGGGAGGCGGGTGCCCGATTCGCACCGCCACCGACGGCGGAACGCCAGGCCCGGCTGGCCGTCGTACGCCAGGTGCTGTACCTGATGTTCAACGAGGGATACAGCGCAAGCAGCGGCCCTCAACTGCGCCGCGCCGACCTGACCGGGCAGGCGCTGCGGTTGACGCGCCGGCTGCACGAGCAACTGCCCGACGACGCCGAGACAACCGGCCTGCTGGCGTTGATGCTGCTCACCGAGGCCCGTGCGGCGGCCAGGGTCGACCGGAACGGCGATCTGGTGCCGCTGGCGGAGCAGGACCGCCAGGTGTGGGACCAGGTGGCGATCGCCGAGGGTTGCGCACTTGTCGAACGGAGTCTGGCCGTCACGCCACCGGGGCCGTACCGGGTCCAGGCCGCCATCGCGGCGGTGCACGCCGAGGCGCCGAGCGCCGAGGCCACCGACTGGCCCCAGGTGCTCGCGCTGTACGAGGTGCTGGAGCACCTCGCACCCAACCCGGTGGTCACGCTGAACCGGGCGGTGGCGGTGGGCATGGTGCACGGGCCCGTCGCCGGGCTGGCCCTGCTCTGCGAGGTGGAGTCGGGGCCGTTGGCCGGGCACCACCGACTGCACGCCGTCCGCGCCCACCTGCTGGAACTCGCCGACGACCGGCCCGCCGCCGCCGCACAGTGGCGGGCAGCGGCGCAGCACGCCGGCAGCGACCCCGAACGGCGGTACCTGCTGCGCCGAGCCGCCACCGCGAGTGACCCGGACCGTCCACCATGTGAACCAGGTCACCTCCGGAGTCGGTAGAAGCGTGCCGTACCGCTCCGATCCACAGGTGGATCGGCACCCACGGTGGGTGCCGTCGCACCCGGGAGGAACAGCACATGACGAAGGTGACCGCCCAACTGTCGGTGTCGCTGGACGGCTGCTACGCCGGCCCGCAGCACGACGGCGTTGGCGACTGGCTGCGGTCGGCGGAGAGCCACGGCTTCTTCCGGGTGACCCGGTGGGCCACCGAGGCGATGGCGTGGCGCGAACGGCAGGGTTTCGCCGGCGGCCGGCACGACGCCGACTCCGAGATCATCGCCGAGTCGTTCGCCGCGGCCGGCGCGTACGTGATGGGTCGCCGGATGGCCGACGGCGGCGAGGTGCCGTGGGGCGACGAACCACCGTTCCGCGCTCCGGTCTTCGTGGTGACCCACCGGCCCCGCCCGACGTTGCACCGCCAGGGTGGCACCAGCTTCACCTACGTCACCGACGGGCTGGCCAGTGCGGTGGCCCAGGCCCGGGCCGCAGCCGGTGACCGGAACGTCGCGGTGGCCGGCGGGGGCAGCCTGGTCCGGCAGGTGCTGCGGGCGGGTCTGCTCGACGAACTGGAGTTGCACGTGGTGCCGGTCGTCCTCGGTGCCGGGCTCCGACTCTTCGACGACCTGGCTCTCGACGACTTCGAGGCGATCGAGCTGACCCCCGAACGGGTACTCGCCAGCCCGCACGTCACCCACGTCCGGTACGCGGTGCGGGGTCGCGCCCCGCTGGTCCTCGACGACCGCGGCCGCGGCACCGGCACCCCGTAGGCCGTGCCGTCGGCCGGTGGCGCCGTCAGCGGGTGGCGAGGAAGCTGAGCACCTCGGACCACCCGTCGCGGCGGGCGGCGGCGTCACCGGCCCGGGAGCCGCCGTGGATCTGCTCGCCGGTGCGGCCCTGGTGCACCGTCTTCGACGGCAGGTACGGGAAGGTGCCCACGCCGTGACCGGCCTCCGGGTAGAGCAGCACCCGGTGGGGTGGACCACCGAGGGCCAGCACCAGCTCGGCGGCGTAGGTCGGCGCGTCCCAGAGCAGGTCGTCCGCCCCGGCGATGGCCAGTACCGGTCCGTCGATCCGGTCGACGGGTATCGGGCCGCTCGGTACCGGCCGGCCACGGTAGGTCCAGGCGGGCGCTCCGGTGTACGGGTAGCCGAGGTGGACGATGCTGCTCGGGGCGTAGGCGACGACGGCGCCTACCAGGTCAGGGCGCTGTTGCGCCAGCAGCAACGCGGCCTCGGTGCCGCGCGAGTAGCTCATCACCGCCACCTCGCCACCGGAGTGCGAGGCGAGACGTTCGGCGGCGGTGACGAAGTACTCCAGCGGGATGTCGTGCAGGCTGTCCGGCAGCCCCGGCGCGCCGAAGTAGCCCAGGCACAGCACCGGGTGCCCGCGGGAGGCGAGCAGCGGCGCGTCGTACAGCCCGCCGACGCCGCCCTCCGAGCCACCGAACCACAACACCCCGCGCCGTCGCGGCACGTCCGGCGGCGGCAGGACGAGCAACCCGTGAACCCCGTCGGCCGCCCGGGTCAGCTCGGTGAAGGAGACCCGACCCGCCGTCCAGTCCCGTCGCACGGTGACGGTGGCGGGCGCCCGCCCGCCACCCGAGGCCGACAGCCGAACCGGGAAGTCACGCCGTACGTGCGGCCAGACCGGTGCGAAGTAGGAGGCGTCGCCGTCCAGCGGATCCATCGACCAGAACAGACCCATCGGGTCGACACCCGAGTAGGAGCCGTGCACCGGTGCGTCCCGCGACACGTCCACCACACCGTCGGCGTCGGCCACGAACGTCGCCGCCGCGCGCCACCGCCGCCCCGCGTGATCCCGGGCCTCGGCGACGATCTCGGCACGTTCCCTCGCGGCCAGCCCACTCACCCGTACCCGCAGCGGCTGGTCGACGAGCGCCACGGCCGGCGTCACGTCCAGCCGCAGGCGCGGCGCGCCGCCCCTGCCCCGATCGCCGACGAGGAGGGTCGCGACCACCAGCCCCACCAGGACGGCGGGCAGGATCCGGGACGTTCTCGACCAACGCGGCATCGACCACACCGTATGTGCGGCTGTCCACCCCCACGACGGGTGCTATTCGGCGAGGATCGCACGGAGGCGGGCCCGGCATTCGGCCACGAACGCCGGGTAGCTGTGCTGGTAGTACGCGATGCCGCTGGCGGCCACGGCGATCGCCCAGGCGCGGGCGCGTAGCCAGGTGGAGTCGTCCACGTCGACGGCGTCGCGGTAGGCGTGGCGGGCCTCGGGCGGCAGATCCCACACCGGGGCGTGCTCGGCGTCGGGCAGGCCGACCGACAGGCCACCGAAGTCGATGACCGCGTGCAGTCTGCCGTGTCGGACCAGGAGGTTCGTGGGCCTGAGATCGCCGTGCAGCCACACCTGCGGTCCGGACGGTTCGGGCCGGGCGAGCCCCGCCTGCCACATCCGTTCCAGGGTGTCGACGTCGATCTGCGCGCCGACGATGGTCCGGCAGTCGGCGAGGGCTCGGCCGATCCAGTCGGCACAGGGCCGCAGGTGTCCGCCCCGGTACCAGCTCAGGTCGCCCGTACCGGTCGCCCCCATGAGGTCGACGCCGTGCAGCTCCCGCACCACCCCCGCCAGGTCGGTGCCGAAGGCCGCCCAGTCCGAGACGGTCTGCGGCCCCGCCTCCTCGCCGTCGATCCACCGGTAGACCGACCAGGGAAGCGGGAAGGCGCTGGTGGGAACGCCGGTGTGCAGCGGTTCCGGGATCCGGAAGCCGAGCCGGGGGGCCAGCCGGGGCAGCCAGCGCTGTTCCTTGCGCAGCGACGGCGCCTTCTCGGCGGTGCGCGGCAGCCGTACGAGCAGGTCGGCGCCGAGGCGGTACATCGTGTTGTCGGTGCCCGCGCCCGCCAGGGACAGCGGCAGATGCGCCCACTGTGGACATTGCTGCGTCACCAACGCACTGACGACATCCTCGTCGACCGGAATCTCACCCTGGTGCAGCGGCACACCGAGATCCTCGCGCCGGACGCGCGGGTGGGCCACCCAATTCTCGACGCTGCGGGCGGCGTCGCCGGCCACCCGGTCGGACCGGTGCCGGGCACCCGTCCCGTCGGTTGTAGGCAAGCCGACTGTGACCTTGACCGATACCCGGAACAGTGGAAAAAGCATCGACTACCACCGATTGGAGTGGCCCATGTCTCTCCGACTCCGTCACCTCTGCGCCGCCCTGGCCATGGTGCTGGCCGCGACGCTGGCGGTCCCCGGCGCACCGGCCGCCGCCGCCACCGCCGACCGCTTCGGATTCGCGTACGTCGCCGATCCCACCGTGCCGGTCTGGACACCGCTGCCCGCGGCGTACCAGTTCGGCAGTTGGGCTGCGGGCCCGGTGGCCACCGGCGGCAAGGTCGCCCCCGGCCGTTTCCTGGTGCGGTTTCCGAACATCGGACTGGGCGCCCGTGGCAACGCCCATGTCACCGCCGTGGCCAGGGACGGCCGGTTCTGCCAGCTCGTGCGGTGGGGCAGTTCGGGCGCCGACGAGATCGTCGACGTGCAGTGCTTCCGACCCGGCGGAACCCCGACCGACACCCCGTTCACGGTGTTGTGGACGGTGAGTTCCGGCGTCCTGCCGGCCGGCGTCGGGGCGTACGCCTCGGCGCAGGTGTTGTCTAACGTCCTCGCGCAGTCGTACAACTCGGCCGGCGCACCCGTCACCGTCGCCAACGTCGGCGTGGGCATCTACGCGCTGCGCTTCCTGGCGGTCGGCACGGCCGGCACGCTCTCCGGGAACGTGCAGGTGACCGCCCAGCAGCCGAACGCCCAACCACGCCGCTGCAAGATCCTTCGCTGGGGCGCGACCGGCCCGGACGTGCTGGTCTACGTCGCCTGCCACGATCCGGCCACCGGTGCTTTGATGAACAGCGACTTCACCGCCTCGTTCCATCGGGAGCGCTCGGTCTACGCGTCGTTCGGCCCACCGAAGTACTTCGGGTACCTCGCGACGCCCTTCGTCGGTCCGACGAACTACTCCCACCCGCTCGGTGTGGGCGCGAACGGCTTCGGTCCCACGGGTCTCGGCACCTACACGGTCAAGTTCCCGGCCCTGCACGAGAAGAGCACCACGGCGCAGGTGACCGCGATCGGTGACGACCCCTCGTACTGCACCATCCAGTCCCGATGGGCGCAGTTCGGCAGCGACGCGGTGCTGCCGGTCTCCTGCTTCAGCAACGCCGGCCGGCCGCAGGACAGCGAGTTCAGCTCGACCTTCTCGTCGAGCGTCTGAGCCCGGCGGTCCCCGCCCAGAGCACGCTGGGCGGGGACCGGCGGCGGGTGCGACGCGGCGGCGTCTCAGGACCCGGCCGGGTGCTCGCCGGGCAGGTCCGAGGCGGCGACCCGCAGCGCGGCGACGCTCGCGGCCACCGCGGGATGGCCACCCGCACCCTGCCGGTAGGCGATCCGGGTACGCCGTCGGATGGTGAGCGGGACCAGAGTCACCCCGGCCGGCGGCCGCCCGACAGCCAGTTGCGGCACCAGACCGACACCCTGACCGGCGGCGACCAGGGCGAGCACGGCGGTGAAGTCGTCCGCGTGGTGACGCACCGTCGGGCGGAAGCCGGCCAGTTCACACGCGTGCAGGGTCACCGAGTGACAGAGCGTGCCCGGGCTGCCCACGATCCAGTCCGCGTCGCGTACCGAGCGCATCGGGTCGCCGGTGAGGTTCCGGTCCGCCCCGACGGCCAGGTGGACCGTCTCCTCCAGCAGTGGCACCGAGTCCAGGGCCGGGCCCGCCTCGACGGGCACGATGTCGTAGTCGTGCACGAGCGCCACGTCGAGGCGGCGGTCGCGCAGCGCGTCGGGCACCGCGACCGGGTCCAACTCGGTGACCATCAGGTCGAGCGCGGGATGGTCACGGCCGAGCGCGACCAGGGCGGGCAGCAGCAGGGTACGCACCGCACTGGGGTACGCGCCGATGCGTACCGTGCCGCAGAGCCCGCCCCGCGCGGCGACGAGAGTCGCGTCGGCCGCCTCCAGCGCGGCGAGGACGACCTCGGCGTGCCGGACCAGCGCCACCCCGGTGGGGGTCAGGGCGACCCGCCGACCGGCCCGCTCCAGCAGCGTCACGCCGGCCTGGCGTTGCAGCGCGGCGAGTTGCTGGGGCACAGCGGACGGCGTGTAGGTGTGCGCCTCGGCCACGGCGGCGATGGTGCCGAGGTGGGAAAGATCCCGCAGCAGGCGCAGGCGACGGACGTCAAGCATCAGTTCAGCTTACGTATTCGGTGAGTAATCGGAGCTGGTGCTTCACCTTCTTCGGTCGGAGGCTGGAGGCATGACACCAGCCGGTCTCTACGTACCGATGATCACGCCGTTCGACGAGAGCGGCGCGATCGCACTCGACGCGCTGCGCGCACTCGCCCAGGAGGTGCTGACCGCCGGCGCGGCCGGTCTGGTCGCCCTCGGCACCACCGCCGAGCCGCACGCCCTCGGCGCCGCCGAGCAGCAGACGGTGGTCGACGCGATCGCCGCCGTCTGTCGGGAGCACCGGGCCAGTCTCCTGGTCGGCGCGCACGCCGCGCCGGAGCTGCGGGCACTCGCCGGGCGGCCCGAGGTCACCGCGGCGCTCTGCCTGGTCCCGCCGTTCCTGCGCCCCGGCGAGGAGGCGGTACTCGCCCACTACACCCGGTTGGCCGAGGAGTCACCGGTGCCGCTGGTCGCGTACCACGTGCCGTACCGCACCGGGCAGCAGCTTGGCGTCGGCACGCTGCGCCGCCTCGCCGGGCTGCCCGGCCTGGTGGGCGTCAAGCACGCGGTCGGCGGCATCGACGCCGACACGATCGCCCTGCTGGCCGACCCGCCCGCCGACTTCGCGGTGCTCTGCGGCGAGGACGCGTACGTCTCACCGCTGCTCGCCCTCGGCGCGGCCGGCGGCATCCTCGCCTCCGCCCATCTCGCCACCGCCGACTACGCCGACCTGGTCACGGCCTGGCGATCCGGCGACGTCGCCCGGGCCCGGCCGCTCGGCCACCGGCTCGCCGCCCTCTCGGCCGCGCTGTTCGCCGAACCCAACCCCGCCGTGGTCAAGGCGGTGCTGCACGCCCAGGGGCGGATCCCGACACCGCTCGTCCGCCCTCCGCTGCTGCCCGCCACGCCGGCGGCCACCGCCCGGGCGCTGACCTGCCTGACCGGGGTGCCGGACGAACCGGCGTGAGGGCCGCCGACGAACTTCAGCGAAAAATCTCCCGGCGGCATGTCGAGAAGCCGGGTCGGGCTCCGTCCTCGGTGCGAACGCGGCCACAATGGCCCGTACCTGACAAGGAGCATCCGATGGCCAAGTACCTGCTGCTCAAGCACTACCGTGGCGGCCCGACCCCGCTGTACGACGTGCCGATGGACCAGTGGACACCCGAGGAGATCTCGGCCCACGTGCAGTACATGCGCGACTTCGCGGCTCGGCTCGAAGAGACCGGCGAGTTCGTCGAGGGGCAGGCGCTCTCCCCGGAGGGAACGTTCGTCCGCTACGACGGCGAGGGGCGGCCGCCGGTCACCGACGGTCCGTTCGCCGAGACCAAGGATCTGATCGCCGGCTGGATGGTGATCGACGTCGACACCTACGACCGGGCGTTGGAGCTGGCCGGCGAACTGTCGGCGGCACCGGGTGCTGGCGGGAAGCCGCTGCACGAGTGGCTCGAGGTGCGGCCGTTCCTGAACGAGCCGCCGACCATCTCGGAGTGACGCACGGTGGATGAGGCCGTCCTACGGACCCTTACTCCCGCCGTGATCGGCATCCTCGTCCGTCGCGGAGTCGACTTCGCGACGGCCGAGGACGCCGTGCAGGACGCGCTTGTCGAGGCCGTCCGGGCATGGCCGACCGACCCGCCGCGCGACCCGAAGGGCTGGCTGGTCGCCGTGTCCTGGCGAAAGTTCCTCGACGTGGCCCGCGCGGACACCGCACGGCGACGGCGCGAGGCCCTGGTGGAGGTGGAGCCCGCGCCCGGACCGAGCGAGCCGATCGACGACACGCTCGCGCTGTACTTCCTGTGCGCGCATCCGTCGTTGACCCCGGCCTCGGCGGTGGCGCTGACGCTGCGGGCGGTCGGCGGCCTGACCACCCGGCAGATCGCCCGGGCCTACCTGGTGCCGGAGACGACAATGGCGCAGCGGATCAGCCGGGCCAAGCGGACCGTCAGTGGAGTCCGGTTCAACCAGCCCGGCGACGTCGGCACCGTGCTGCGCGTGCTCTACCTGGTCTTCAACGAGGGCTACTCCGGCGATGTCGACCTCGCCGCGGAGGCGATCCGACTCACCCGCCAGCTCGCGGCCAGGATCCGACACGCGGAGGTGGCGGGTCTGCTCGCGCTCATGCTGCTGCACCACGCCCGCCGGGCGGCGCGAACCACCGCCGACGGCCGCCTGGTGCCGCTGGCCGAGCAGGACCGCAGCCGCTGGGACACCCGCCTGATCGCCGAGGGCGTGCAGGTGCTCCAGAACGCCCTGGCCCGCGACCGCCTGGGCGAATTCCAGGCGCAGGCTGCCATCGCCGCACTGCACGCCGACGCCCGCACGGCCGAGGAGACCGACTGGGTGCAGATCGTCGAATGGTACGACGAGCTGGTCCGCCTCACCGACAGCCCGGTGGCCCGCCTCAACCGGGCGGTCGCCGTCGGCGAGGCCGACGGACCACGAGCCGGCCTGGCCGCCCTGGCGGGCCTCGACCCCGCCCTGCCCCGGTACGCCGCGGTCGCCGCGTACCTGCACGAGCGGGACGGTGACCTGCCGATCGCGGCACGGCTCTACGCCGAAGCCGCCCGATCGGCGCCCAGCCTGCCCGAAGTCGAACACCTCACGCGGCAGGCCGCCCGACTCAACGCGCTGCTGCGCCGGTAGGTGGTGCATCCACCGCATTGGGCCACCGAGGACAATGCCTTCTTCACGATCGTTCCGTCAGGATCCGGGCGACGTCCACGTTTCCTGCCGCCGCCGGCAGGGTGCCAGCCATTCGCCCGATTGCGGACGGCTTCCGGTGTGCCCATGCTCAGCGTCGACGGGCCGTCGGATCGTCGAGGTGGTCCACGACGGGATTCGGGGAGTTCGGGTGGAGACCGGTTCCATCATCGGGGCCGCAGGGCTGTTCTGCCTGGCGGCGGTGTTGATGATCGGCTGGGCGCTGAGCGCCTACAACCGTCTGGTCCGCCAGCGCAACCAGGTGCAGGCGTCGTGGGCTCAGATCGACGTCCAACTCAAGCGTCGGTACGACCTCGTGCCCAACCTGGTCGAGACGGTCAAGGGTTACGCGGCGCACGAACGCGGCACGCTGGAGGCGGTGCTGGCCGCCCGCACCGGCGCGATGGCCGCCGCCGTCGCGCCCGAGGTCTCCGTCCGCGCGGGCGCCGAGAACGTGTTGACCCAGACGCTCGGTCGGCTGTTCGCGCTGGCGGAGGCGTACCCGGACCTCAAGGCGAACCAGAACTTCGCGGCCCTGCACAGCGAACTGACGCGCACCGAGGACAAGATCGCCTACGCCCGACAGTTCTACAACAGCGCCGTCCAGACGTTGAACACGAGTGTGCAGTCCGTCCCGACCAACCTCATCGCCGGCTTGGGCGGTTTCCGATCGACGGACTACTTCGAGGCCCTCGACGGAGAACGCGCCGCCGTCCAGGTGCGTTCCTGACCGGGACGGGCCCTGTGGATTCCCGACTGCTTCTCGATCTGGTGGCGACCGCGGTCGCACTCGGGGCCTGGTTCGGCGCGTACGGCCTGGTCCGCGCGTTCACCCGGCCGGCCAGTCCGACGCCCGCGCCGGCCACCATGGAACTCGGGACCGAACCACCCGCCGTGGTCAGCCTGCTGGTCAACCGCTGGTCGGTGACCGAGGACGCGGCCGAGTCGACTCTGCTCGACCTGGCCGCCCGTGGCTTCCTCGAGTTGCGTCAACCGGACGACGATCCGATGCGGACCACGCTGCACCTGCCGCCGAGCCCGCCCGACGACAGCGGGCTGCGGCCGTACGAACGCCACGTGCGCAACCGGGTGCGCGGGCTGGCGGTCGACGGCGTGGTCCCCCTGACCGCGCTGAGCTTCCGCGACGCCGCGCAGGCAAAGGCGTGGAACAGACGGCTGCGATCACAGGTCGTCGCGGACGCCCGGGCTGCCGGGCTGTCCCGGCGGCGCTTCGGCCCCGCCGTGACCAGCCTGATGACCGCCGCCGCCGGGGTCGTCGCGGTGGTCGTCGTTGTCGTGTTGTGGCACTACAGCAGCTGGCACAGTACCGAGGGGAACCCGGTTGTCGGGGGCGGAATCGTCGTCTTCGGCGTGCTCACCGCCATCGCGGGACTGTCACCGGGCGAGCGCGACACACCCCTCGGCCGTCAGGTGGCCGCACACTGGCTCGGTGTCCGTGACTGGCTACGCGGACACGAGCAGTTCGACGAACTACCACCGGCGTCGGTGGCGATCTGGGACCGCTATCTGAGCTATGGCGCGGCCGTCGGCGCCACCCGACTGACCAGCACGGTCCTCGACCTCGGCATGGGCAACAGGAAACTGGTCTGGTCCTCGCTCGGTGGCACGTGGCACCGGGTCCGGGTACGTTACCCGCGCTTCTCCGCCCGGTACGGCCAGACGCTGCCGAAGCTGCTGCCGCGCGCGGCGATCAGCATCGCGGTGGGCGGGTTCCTGCTGAAGGTCTTCGGCCCCGACTTCGACCTCGTGCCCAACTCGGCCGACCAGGCGGAGCAGATCTTTACGATGGTGACCGCCGGCGTCGTCGTCGTGGGCCTGGTGCTGCTGGTGTCTGGTGGCCACACGCTGGTGCGCGGCGTCGCGGACCTCGTCACGGAGCGGACCGTCACCGGCGAGGTGCTGTGGCTGGAGGTGTGGCGCACGACGAACCAGGGTGAGGACCGACCGGCCCGACCATGGCTGCACTACCTGGCGGTGGACGACGGCACCGGCGACCGGACCACGGCCTGGGGCCTGCCCAGCCAGTGGGCCGGCGACTGCCGCGACGGGGACGTCGTCACGATCCGGGTCCGCCCGTGGACCAGGCGAGTGGTCGCCTTCGCGGTCGTCGGTTACAGCCGCTCCCGACGGCTGGTGGAGCGGGAGATCCTGACCGGCGGCGGCGTGAACGAGGTCGTTCGGATCGGCGACACGGTGCGCCGCCCCACCGGACCCTGGTCTGCCCGGGTCCATGAACTACTGCGGCATCTCGCCGCCCAGGGCTTCGCGGCGGCACCCCGGGTACGCGACACCAGCGAGCCCGGCTTCGAGCTCCTCGACTTCCTGCCGGGCGAGGTGTCGAACTATCCACTCACCCCCGCCGCGGCCTCGGTCGAGGCATTGGAGAGTGCGGCCGCGTTGCTGAGGGCGTACCACGACGCGACAGCCGAGTACGCGCGGCGAGCGCCACGCGACGGCTGGCAGGTGGCGGCGACCGAACCGGTGGAGGTCATCTGTCACGGTGACTACGCACCGCACAACTGTGTGCTCGACGGAAACCGCGTCGTCGGCATCATCGACTTCGACCATGCCCAGCCCGGACCCCGGATCTGGGATGTCGCCTACGCGGCCTACCGCTGGGTGCCGATGACCGCACCGGAGAACACGGACGGCTTCGGAACCGTGGAGGAACAGGCCGCCCGGCTCCGCACGTTCTGCGACCGCTACGGGCTGGACGACAGTGCGCGAGCCGACCTGATCGACGTCACGGTGGCCCGGCTGCACGCACTTGTCGACTTATGCACGCCCAGGCAGCCGCCGGCAACGCCGCCTTCGCCGGTCATCTCGCGGACGGACACCACCTCCAGTACCTCAACGACGCGAGGTACGTACGCGCGCAACGCCTGGTCTTCGAACGTGCCCTGCGTCGCGGCCGATCGGGCGACCTGCGTGACGAGGGCCGCCGCCGTGGCGAGGATCGGCAGCCGGGCCACCACTGACCACTCGGCCGAACTCACCGTCGGCTGGCCGGACCACGCAGAAAAGGCGGCCCCGCATCCACAGGGGACGCGGCGCCGCCTTGCTGCGACCGGCTAGCTGATCTTCTTGCGGTAGATCGCTGTCGCGCCGAGGTACGCGACCACGAGCAGCCCGACGCACCAACCGAGGGCGATCCACAGGTCGTTGCCGACGGGTTCCTGGGCAAACAGCGCGCGGAGAGTGTTCACGATGGACGTGACCGGCTGGTTCTCGGCGAACCACGCGACCGGACCGGGCATCGAGTCGGTGGGGACGAACGCCGAGCTGATGAAGGGCAGGAAGATCAGGGGGTAGCTGAAGCCGCTCGCGCCGTCGATGGTCTTGGCGGTCAGGCCCGGCATCACGGCGATCCAGCTGAGGGCGAGGGTGAACAGGATCAGGATGCCGGCGGCGGCCAGCCAGTTGACCACTGACGCGCCGGTGCGGAATCCCATGATCAGCGCGACGCCGATGACGATCACGAGCGAGGCCAGGTTGGCGATGAGCGAGGTCAGGACATGCGCCCAGAGTACGGAGGGCCGCGAGATCGGCATCGACTGGAAGCGCTCGAAGATGCCGCCCTGCATGTCGAGGAACAGACGGTACGCGGTGTAGGCGATGCCGGACGCGATGGTGATGAGCAGGATGCCCGGAAGCATGTAGTTGATGTACGACTCACCGGTGCCGGTGTTGATGGCTCCGCCCAGCACGTACACGAAGAGCAGCAGCAGCGCGATGGGGGTGATCGCGGTGGTGATGATGGTGTCCGGGCTGCGCAGGATGTGGCGCAGGGAGCGGCCGGTGAGGGTTCCGGTGTCGCTGAGAGCGTGGGCGGTCATCGGGATTCCTCTCCTGCGGGCGTGGCCGGCTGGTCGGCGGCGGTGTCACTGGTTTCGCCAACGAGGGCGAGGAAGACGTCCTCGAGGCTCGGCTGCTTCTCGATGTACTCGACCTTGGCGGCCGGGAGGAGTTGCTTCAGCTCGGTGAGGGTGCCGTTCTGGATGATCGTGCCCTTGTGCAGGATCGCGATCCGGTCGGCGAGTTGCTCGGCCTCGTCGAGGTACTGCGTGGTCAGCAGGATGGTCGTGCCACCTTGGGCGAGCTGCTTCACCGTCTGCCAGACCTCGATGCGGGCCTGCGGGTCGAGGCCGGTGGTCGGCTCGTCGAGGAAGACGACCGGCGGGTTGCCGACCAGGCTCATCGCGATGTCGAGCCGGCGGCGCATACCGCCGGAGTACGTTCCCGCCTTCCGGTTGCCGGCATCGGTGAGCGAGAAACGGGCGAGCAGATCGTCGGCGGTCGCCCCCGGGTCCTTCAGGTGGCGGAGCTTCGCGACCAGGATCAGATTCTCCCGGCCGGTGAGCACCTCGTCCACCGCGGCGAACTGACCGGTCAGGCTGATCGACTTGCGTACCTCGGCCGGAGCCGAGGAGACGTCGAACCCCTGGACGGTGGCGGTGCCGCTGTCCGCCTTCAGCAACGTCGACAGGATCCGCACCAGCGTGGTCTTGCCGGCGCCGTTCGAGCCGAGCAGCGCGAAGATGCTCCCCGCCGCCACGTCGAAGTCGACGCCCCGCAGCACGTGCAGGTCCTTGAAGGACTTGGTGATGGCCTGCACCCTGATCGCGGGTTCGCGAGCCGTGGTGGTCATTCGCTCTTCTCCTCACCGTTGTTGTGGTCAGCAGCGTCGATCGCCTTCCGCAGGCGCTCGCGCTCCCTGTCAATCCACTGCCTGCTGGCGTACGCCTGCAGGAACGTCTCCGCGAACTCGACCGGGTCGTCGCCGACGATCGCGCGGACCGGCGTTCCGTCGGCGACAGCGCGCTCCCAGAGGTCGACGAAGTCGCCGAACATGGTGGTGAGCGTGTCGCCGTCGAGGATGCCACCGTGGTACATGAAGTACCGGTGCAGCGCCTTGGCCGCGCCACGGTAGGGCTCCGGCAGGGCCTCGATCCGGGCCATGTGGTGCTTGTACTGCTTCTTCTGCTCCAGCGATCCGACGAGCGTCTCGATCCACTTCGCGGCCATGCTCATGCTCCCTTTTCGTGTTGGTTGCCGTTGTGACGGAGTTGCTCGATGCGATCCGTGAGGACGCTCCAGGTCCTCCAGAACTCGGCGAGTTGGTCCCGCCCCTTCGCGTTGAGCGAATACACCTTCCGCGGCGGCCCCTTCTCGGAAGGCACCTTCTCCACGTCCACGAACCCCCGTTGCTCTACGCGGACGAGCAGTGCGTAGATGGTGCCTTCCGCGATGTCCGAGAACCCGCGGTCGCGCAGCCACGCGGTGATCTCGTAGCCGTACGCGGACCTGCGGGCCAGGATCGCCAGGACGATGCCTTCGAGGGTGCCCTTCAGCATCTCGGTCAGTTGGTTGCCCATGTCCCCATCTCCTCGCTACCCAGCGACGCTAACTACTGGTAGACAGTATCACTGGGTACCAGTAGATAGCAACAGTGAATACCGCAGAGATCGCCACCGGTGCGAGCGGCGACCTGCACGCGTGGGCCGTGGTGATCGACCGTGACTGCCGCACAGTTGGACAGCACGAGGTCACCGGTAGGCTGCGCCATGGCGAGGAAGAAGCAGCGACAGTTCGGCAATCCCGCACGGCAGGCGGAGGTTGACGCTGCGGCGCGGGCCCACGCCCTCGCGGTACAGGCGGCGACGGTCGCGTCCGTGCAGAAGCGAGGGAGATTCTGCATCCGCCGGGCGGTCAAAGAACCGTCACCACATCCGGATCGGCAGCGCGCTAACCCACGTTGTGGCCGGTGCCTTGCAACCGGTCGACAGTGACATCCAGCCGGCGAAGTACCTCCGTCTCGGTTGTTCCGGTGGCCGCAGCCAGCTCGATGGCCAGCAGGCGACAGACCGTGGCGATCCCGACGGCCGCCTCGACCGGGTTCGGCTCATCGTGCAGCGCCTGCTCGAGTGCGGTCTCAGGTTCTCTGTCCTCGGCAGCCCAGGTGATGACCACTCGTAGGCCGTATCGCAGGCAGCGGAACTGTGTCGGGCAAGCCAGTTACCCGCCTCGCCGCTCATCGTCAGCCCGTAGGGGTGTCAGGCGACCGATGCCCAGTGCGGTGGGCGCGATGACCGGAACCCGACCTGGGGTGCCGAGCCCGGGCACGGCGCTGCCCGGACGGCCCCTCAGGTCGGTCACGTCCTCCCGATCCGCCGCAAACAGCCACGATCCAGCGCTCACAAGCCGACCGGGACGGTGCCCGGACCGGGCGGCGTCGGCTCAGCGCAAGCTGCTCGGATCGATGTGGCCGAGCTGTACGGCGCGGACGAGGCGCCGGGGAACTCGGTAGGTCATGCTGCCGATCTGAATGGGCACCAAGTCGACCGGCACCGCCTTCCAGTTAGCGCGACGATGACGGGTATTGCTGCGAGACATCCGCCGCTTCGGGACAGCCATCGGAACTCCTGCGGGTTGAGCAGTTACAAGATCGGCGACGTGCGACCGGTCAGAACCGGGGCCCCCAGCTCACTCCGGACCGGGCCACCACCCGCCGACCCCGCATCCGTGCGGGCCGGCGATCGAGAAGCGAGGTCAGCTTCTGCGGCCTCGTCTTCGAGGTCTAGGGAAAACGGTTTTCATAGTACAGAGCAGGGTGGCGTGCCGCGCCCCGTGGGGCTCCGGTCGCGTACGGTCCGGCCGACAACCCAACCCTTGCTGACCCGCAACTCTTCCCCGGGTCAACCGCCGTAACCGGCCAAGGGCTGCACCGACCGGTCGGCGCTGTTGTAACTGCGGGCCGCCACGAACGACCCGGCGGACACGGCTCCCACCACGGCGCGCACCAGCGTCCAGTCGGCGTCTCGGAAGCGAAGCGCGAGGCTGAGGTGCGGCGTCCAACGGCCGGGCTGGTGCCACGGATTATGACCTTCTCCGTCTTCGAGCACCCGCCACACCGCTCGGTGCGTCTCGACCAGTTCAGCGGCGGGCTCCACCAGCCAGACCAGCGACGCACTACCATCGAGCACCGTCACGTCGCCGAGCCGCGCCGGCAGCGGAAGCGCCGCGTCCAACAGAGCGGCGAGGCGGGCAACAGCCCCGGGCGGGAACTCGTCAACCGCGGCGAGAGTCAGGTGCGGACGATTCGACGAATGGGTGTTACGGGCCAGGCTCGGCAGACCGGCCGCAGCGAGCCGGCCCCAGGCCGCCCGGACGGCGGCATCGAGCTCCGCCGAGCAGAGCAGTTCCACCGTCCGCACGACGCCAGGTTAGCAGCGGTGTGCTGGAGCAGTTCCCGTCCTCAGACGAACCCATCAGCCTCGGCCGTGGCACCGTCCGGACCAGCAACGCGTCCCGCCACCGAAGGCAGGGAATCGACTGTCCGCCAGAATGCATCTCGCAGCGTCCGCCAGGAGGACGACCTGGGCCAGACACACCGACCAGTTCCGGGGCCGCGGCGCCCGCCGCCCCGGAACCTCAGCCGGACATTGTCGTGACTACCACTCCGCCTTACCGACGAGAGCCCAGTCATGGTCGTCATTCGTCAGGCACGGGACCATCTGGAGCCGAGCGCCCGAACCTCCGGTCCCCCCGCCGGGAACCTCCATGCACATGTCCGACGCGACGTTGCGCAGCCAGTAGTACTGCCATCCGCCCGAGGTGAGCCGCGGTTCGAGCCGGAAGTACTGGTTGTCCTGGTCGTAACAGCCGGTCACGTTGAGCTGAGCCTCGTTGGGAGCTGCGCCGAGGCCAGGCGGGTCGATGCAATAGCCGTCGTCGGGGTTGCGGATCCAGTAGAGCTGGTAGCCCTCGCTGTCCACGGCACGCGGCACGAACTGCCACTCCTGGTTGTCCGCGGCCTTCTTTACACACACGTCCTGGTTCACCGGTCCGTCGCGCTTGCCCGCGCCGGTGCCGGGTTCGTCGACGCACAGCTTCGTACGATGATTGAAGATGAAGTACGGGCCGTAGCCGCCGGCCGAGCCGCCGGAGTCGGGCGCCTTCACCGGTGGCTGGGCGCGCTTGGGGGTCTCGGTCGCCGCTCCCCCGGTCTTCTTGCCGGTCGCCTCGTCCGCCGCCGCGGACGATGGTGCGGACGGCGACGCATCCGGCTCCCCGGACGGTGACGCGGACGGCGCAGACGTGGGCTTGGCATCCTCGGACTTCTGCGGCACCTTATCCTTGACTGGAACCGTGAGTCGGGTGTCCTTCTCGTACTCGGCCATGTGCGCCATCACCCGGTCGGCGAGATGCGGGACGGAGGTCCGCGGCAGACCACCGGCCTGGCGGATCACCGCAGCTCCCCACTGATAGGCACCGAGAGCCAGCACGTACGGGTCGCCGCCATTCAGCAGTCTCAGTTCCTGGGACAGCCCGCACATGGCCTTACCCATCGACACGACCGCATGCTGCGGATCCCACGCCGAAGCGTCCTTGCTGACGCGATACGTCTGCCATAGCTCGGGAGTGAACTGGGCGATGCCCACTGCACCGTCTGCTGAACGGAGGTTGACGTTGAAGTTCGACAGGGCACGTAGCTGCGCGGCGATTCGCACCGGCGTGATGCCGGAGCAGATCGCCCCCGCCGACTGAATCGCCGGCACCAGGTCGTCCGATACCGGCACAGCGGTCGTTTCCGCAGCCGCGCCGACACCCCCTCGCGGTTTGGTGGCCAACTCGTCGCGGTCGGCGTACCAACTCGCGTATCCGCTGACCCTGTCGACGCGCTGCTGCTGTGCCTTCGGGACTCCCTTGGCCTGCACCACGGCGGCGGCACCGACCTCTTCAGCGGCCACCGCAGCCGGCCACAGGTCACCGTCGAGCCCGCCGGCTCGAACCTGGCCGACCAGCTGACATGTACGGCGTGCGACCGCCGTCACGACCGCGGCCCGATCGGTGACCCGGGCCGACGAGGTCGGCCGCCACTCCGCCCAGGAGGCCGGATCCATCGCGGCGATGTTGCCGTGCGGCCCGCCCTCGGAGAAGCCGGAGGCGGCCATGATCTGAGCGGCGAGCCTCGGCGGGTTCAGACTGGGACAGGACAAGGCGGCAGCGACGATCGCCGGGACGAGGTCCTCCGGCACCGGCTCACCGACCAGCTTGTCGTCGTTCGCGACGGCCGGCACAACGGCGAAGGCCACCGCTCCGAAGAGGATCAGCGTCAGGAACAGGGCCATGATCTCGACTCGCGCCCGCGTCGTGGCCAGCTGACGCCGCCACCGCGCTCGCTTGAGGACATTCTTTTCAGTCATCGACTCACTCTGGGCTGCATATCGGGAAATCTGGCTCTCTTCAGACGGACGAGGCAACATCAGGGTTCAACGACCCAGGAGGAAAATCTGACCCTGGCCGGCTGACCCGAGACGCGGATCGTCACGTGTGCCGCCGCATGCCTCACGCGCCTCGGCGCGGACTACCCGCCACCATCGGGGGTACATCACCGTCAACCATGTACCTCGACGCGACGCTCGTGCGACGACCACATCGGACAAACCTACCCGCTCACGATCTGTAACGGATGCCACAGGCGTGAACTTCATATTTCCGCTTGGGTACCAATGAGTCCATTGTGGGTAGTCACCCCGTTTCGGGGTTATCGGATGAAGTCAGGCTGTGACACTCACGCCGTCGGTCATGCCGAGTCACCGACCTGCCGGGACGGGTGCCTTGTCCCGCAAGAGGGACGTCGATGGCACCCTCCCGCACGAACAGATCTCCCCCGTGGACGCCACTCCCGACCACCGTCCGGCCACCTGACCCCGTGTCCCCGCATTTTGGACTCACGTCCCCGCGTGAATAATGGACGGGTGGTTGACGGCGCCCCTCATCATCGCCTGCCGCCCAGATCGTTGCCCCACGATGCGGACGCCGACGCGCTGCGTCACTTGCAACAGGTCCATGGTCCCGTGCTGCTCAGCTTCCTGACCAGGCTAACGCACGGTGACGTGCACCGGGCCGAGGACATCGTGCAGGAGGCTCTACTGCGGGCCTGGCGTAACCCGGAGGCCCGCAACGCGGACGGGCGGTGGAGTCGCGCCTGGATCTTCCTCGTCGCGAAGCGGATCTTCATCGACCAGGTCCGAGCCTCCGAAGTACGCCCTGCCGAACTCTCGGACGAGCACATCGACATGCATGCCCGTATTGAGGACCCGATCGAGCAGCGGCTGGACGCGCAGGAGGTCCGCGCGGCTCTCAACTCGCTTCCCGAACGGTTACGGATCACTCTTGTCGAAATCTACTTCCAGGAACGTTCGGTGGCCGAGGTCGCCGAGATCCTCGACGTGCCGGCCGGGACAGTGAAGTCACGCACCTTCTATGCCTTGCGGGCACTGCACACGGCCCTGGCCAGTCGTGGATTCGCGGTCCGCCCGGGAAAGGGCTCAGTCGCCGCGGGTGCCGCCAAAAAGCCCGCCGCGTCGTGAACCCACGGCGGTCGCGAGCCATCTACGTGACGCACAGACACTGGTCAAGTAGTGACGCACGGAGGAGGGATGACGGTGCCGGACGATCACGTCGAGGAACGCCTCCTCGGACTGCACTATCTGGGAGAACTCGACGCGGCACAGAGCGATGTCATCCATCGTCACCTGACGGGATGTGCCGCATGTCGAGCCCTGGCGGAGGCACTCGTCGAGACTCTGGCCGCGCTGGCCCTGCTCGGCGACGGTGCCGACGTCGCCCAGCCCCGGCGACGGCCGAAACGCCGGGCATCGGACCGCCGGGCATCGGGCGGACGGGCATCGGGCCACCCCGGCCAGGCCGACCGGCCGCGGGCCTCCCGCCGGGCACGCCTGATCCGCGAGGGTGGTCTGCTGGTCTTCGCGCTGATCCTCGCCAGCCTCGGTCTCGTTGCGGTGGTGCGCGACCCGCCGCCGCCGGACGGACCGGACGTGGTGTCGGTCGCCGCCACGGCGACCGATGCCACGTCCGGCGCCTCCGCATCCGTCTTCGTCACCGGAGGCGACAGCGGTGTCGCGATCCGCGCGACCGTCAACGGGCTGCGTTCCGGAACCGCGTACGTGCTCTACGCCGTCACCATCGACGGGCAGAGTCGGCCGGTGCACCGCTGGACCAGCGGCCCGGCCGTCGGGGAGTTGACGGCCGAGTTGGACGGCGTGCATCTCGATGAGCTGTCGTTCTTCACCGTCTCGCCGGAGGCGGGCGGGGTGGTGGTGTCCGTCTACCTGCCCGGTGCCACCGGCGCCCCGACGCCCGTACAGACCGGGTGAGCCGTCGGGTCAGACGGTGACGGTGGTGCGGGAGCACACGCGGGATGCGCCGGTGGACCTGCCACCCCGGACGTTTCCGCACGTAGCACCGGCACTACGTGCTCGCCCAGCAGATCGAGCTGTTCCAGAACGACTTTCAGGGGAAGGCCCGCATGGTCGATGAGAAACATCTGGCGCTGATAGTCGCCAGCGATTTCCCGGAACCCGAGGACCCGGTCGATCACCTGCTGTGGGCTGCCGACCACCAGCGGTGTCGACCTCTGGTACTCCTCCAACGACGGCCCGCCGCCGTAGACCGGAGCGGCGTCGAAGTACGGCCGGAACTCCGCGACCGCGTCCTGGCTGCGGTGCCGGATGAAGGCCTGCCCGCCGAGCCCGACGACGGCCTGACCGACGCCGGACTCGGCGCACCGCGCGCGATAGTGGTCCACCAGTCGGCGGGTGTGCTCCGGCGGCCAGAAGATGTTGTTCGCGAACAGTCCGTCGCCGTAGCGTGCGGCCATGTCGACGCCCTCGGTGCTGCGCGTGACAGCATGCCAGACGAACGGCGGCACCCCGCCGAGTGGACGCGGCGTCGAGGTGAAGTCGTCCAGTTGGGCACGGAACCGCCCGGACCATGTCACCTTGTCCTCACGCCACAACCTGCGCAACAGTTCGTAGTTCTCCACGGCGAGGTCGCGGCTGTCCGCGATCTCCCGGCCGAACCACGGGTACACCCGACCGCTGATCCCGCGGCCCAGCATGACGTCCAACCGACCGTCCGCCAGATGCTGCACCGTCGCGTACTCCTCCGCGATGCGGACCGGGTCGTTCGTGGTGAGCAGCGTGGCTGCAGTCGACAGGAGCAGCCGCTCGGTATTCGCCGCGACGTGGGCCAGCAGAGCGGCGGGCGAGGAGGCGGAATACCCGTCGGTGTGGTGCTCGCCGATGGCGAACACGTCGAGCCCGATCTCCTCGGCCTTGCCCGCGACCGCCGTGATGCCCTTGATCCGTTGGCGGTCGGTCGGCCGGTGACCGGTCCGGGCGTCGGGTGTGCGGTCGCCGATGCTGTAGATGCCGAACTGCATGAGTACTCCCCGGGGAAATGGGCTGGTCCTTGAGACGTCCGGCCGCACCGCCCGGTTCAATCCTGGACAGCTACGACGAAGGTGAAGAACGGATGTCCTTGATCACGCGAGCGGCAGTTCGTGCGGGTTTGGCGGTGAGCGCGGTGACAGCACTGCTCGGGCTCGGCGCAACGGCCGCACACGCCGACGATTACGTGAAGTACTACACGGTCACCTCCTCCCACAACGGCGCGAAGGAGAACCTCAGCGAGATCGCTGAACGCTTCCTCGGCGACTCGGCCCGCTCCTTCGAGCTGTTCAATCTCAACTCCGGCCGGAAACAACCCGACGGCGGCGCGCTCGTGGACCCCGCGCGCCTCAACCCCGGCTGGTTGTTGATCCTTCCGTGGGACGCCGTCGGCGGCGGTGTGCAGTACGGCATCCTGCCCGACACGTCACCGACGACGGCCGTGACTCCGAAGCCGAATACACCCTCGGCGTCGCCTTCCCCCGGGCCGGTCCCGTCGGCCGGCGGGACCGGCACCACCGCACCCGCGCCCACGAAAAGCCCGTCGAGCGGCAACACGACAAGCAAGGGCGGCCGGTGCGCGACCGCGGCCGCGTCCAACAGCGCCCCCAGCTGGGCGGAGCTGCGACTCGCCGCCGACCAGGCATGGCCGCAGAGCCGGGGCAAGGGCCAACTCGTCGCCGTGGTCGACTCCGGCGTCGACGGCAGCCTGCCGCAGCTCACCGGCCACCTTGCCGTCGGCTCGGACATCGTCTCCGACAGTGGCCGGGGCGACACCGACTGCCTCGGCACCGGCACCGCCATGGCGGGGCTCATTGCCGCGCAGGGCGGCTCCGGCGGCAGTGTGACCGGCATCGCGCCTGACTCCACGATCCTGCCCGTCCGGATCGCCGAGACCAGCACTGAGGTGCGGGCCACCGACGCCGCTGCGGGAATCCAGGCGGCGGTCTCCGCTGGCGCCACCGTCATCGCACTGGGATCGTACGTAGACAGCAACGACGAGACCGTCGCGGAAGCCATCGTCGAGGCGGTTGAGCACGACATCGTCGTCGTACTCGGTGCCCTGCCGAAATCCGTCTCGATCAACCCGGAGGCCGCAATCGGCGACGGCACCCTACGCGTGGGCGGGGTCGGCGTGGACGGTCAGGCCGCCGCCGATTACCTTCTGGGTGGCGTCGACGTGGTCGCGCCGGGTGTCAACGTCAGCAGCATCGGCATCACCGGCACCGGCTCGGTCGCCGGCAGCGGCACCCACTATGCCGTGGCCTTCGTCGCCGGCACCGCCGCGCTGGTCCGGTCCGCATACCCCGAGCTGACTGCTGAGCAGGTCGTCCACCGGGTCAAGGTGACCGCCGACCAGATGGGCACGGGCACCGCGCCCAACGCCAACTTCGGCTGGGGCCTGATCAACCCCGCCCGGTCGGTCACGAAGGTGCTGCCAGAGGAAGCCGTACCTGCCAAAGCCGATGAGCAGGGCTTCACCCGGCTCACCTCCGGATCAACAGGCGGCCGGTCAGCCCTGCTCGTCGTCGTGACGCTGGTCGCTCTCGCTGCGGCCGTCCTGCTGATCTTCCGTATCCGCCGGCTGCTGCGCGGCGAACCGATGCCCGAGGAGGACACGCCCGAGCCGCCCGCCGGAGACGACACCCCGCCCCTTGCCACCCGCCCGCCAACGGTCCGGCCGAGAGAATCGCGGGAGATGGCCGCCATCACTCCCGGGGTCCGGCCCGGCGATGATGCCCCGGAAACGCCGGCGTCTCCCCGCCCCGGGGAGCAGGTAAGCGTGCCGGCGGCACCCGCTCCGTCCGAGCCGGGCACGGCTACGCCGCCGACTGCGGCGACCGATCCCAAGGCCTCCGTCGGGGCGAAGTCGGCGCAGACAAAGGAGTGACGACAGCCCAGCCACACGGGGGTTGGGCCCGGTGCCTGGCCCCCGCAGGTGTTCCAGGCAGACATGGCACTCCCTGGACGTCCCTGTTGAGGGACCTTCAGATTCCGGTATGGACCCAGCATGCTCGGCTGAGTCCCGGAAGCCCTCGGCGTGCGGCATGGGCGAGAGACGGATCACGACCCCATCGGGACCCACGACTGGAAGCGAGCGGACCGGGGATTTGATGCACGTGGCGGACGATGCCGAGCACGTCGGGGAGCTGCTCGGTCTCTATCACCTCGACGAACTCGACGCGGAGGCTGCCGCTGCGGTGCGTGCGCATCTCGACAGCTGCGAGGCGTGCCGCGACGAGGCGGCCGAGGTGTGCGATCTGCTCGGTGCGCTCGCCCTGCTGGCCGACGAGCGAGACGCGATCGTCAATGAGTACGGGGCCCTCGGCACGTCGGTGCCCCCGGCATTTCCGCAACGCTTCGCGCCCGTCGAGGAGCCGGAGGACGGGTCTGGCCAGCGGCGCGGCATGCCCTGGCCGCACCGGCCCCGATGGTTCGGCCGCAAACAGGCTTCGGATTCTCCTGCCACGACCCCTCCGGCCGTGACACCTGTCACCATCGCTCCCGCCACCACGCCACCCTTGCCCGCGTCGTCTGCTTCCGCACCGCCGTCCGAGCCCGCGAAGCGTCCCGCCGGTACGCCGGCCGGTCCCCCGCCGGCCACCAATTCGCCGCAGAACGCCACGACTGCCGCAACACCCGCCACCTCGTCGACGGCCGTGGCTTTGCCGGCCGTCGAGCCCGCTGAGCCGCCTGCGGCCCGTACCCCACCGCCCGCCGCTGTCGGACGCAACGCGTCCGTCGGCTCACCGGCAGTGCCGCGTAGGGCCCCGACCGGGCAGGCGCCACCGACCAACCGAGTCGCGCCCGTGGTGAAGATGCCGCGGTCCGACCGACCAGCGCCGGAGGCCGCACCTGCGGTCCCGAGGGTCGCACCGGGGGTGCGGACCAAGCCCGTCGTCCGGCCGGTTCCGTCCGCCGAGCCGGCGCCGGCGGCCGTGCAGCCGCTCGCTGCCACGCCTGCGGTGACTGGACGCCCACGGCCGGTGCGACGTACCCGGGCGTTGGTGATTTCCAGCGGGATGCTCGCCGCCGCATTCGCCGTGGGCGGCCTTTCCGCGAACGCGCTACTGCGCGGCGGCCATGAAGACTCGGCCCCGCCGGGGCTTGGCGTGGTGAGCGTGGCCGCCTCCGCGACCGATGTGGAGAGCGGTGCCGGGATGGCGGTGTCGCTCACCGAGGTGGACGGTTCGGTGCAGGTGCGGGCGACCCTGACGGGTCTGCGGAAGGGCGCCGGATACCGCCTGTATGGCTACGACTTCTGGGGCACCCGATGGGCGGTGGTCAACTGGACCGCGACCGCAGCCGAGATCCAGAAGGTCACCGGCACAGCACCCGTCCGGATCTCGGGCATCTCACACTTCGTGGTGCTGCGCAGTGATCGGAGCACAGCGGTGACCGTGTACCTGCCGCGCGGTGATGCGGTGAACATCGGCCCGACCTCCAGCTGACACGACGGGCTCCGGACGGCGGGCTGCGGACTTTGGACCAGGGCGATGCTCCGGGCCCGGGCCGGCGGGCCCGGGCCCGCCGGTCAACAGTCGTAGACCGCTGCGAGGACACGTTCGAGCTGATTTGCCTCGGCACCCTTACCGACGGATTTCAGGTCCGTGACGACGTCACCGAGGGCGTCGACCCAGGTGCCCTTCATCGCCGCATCCAGGCGCGGCTTGTTCTCCGCGACCCATGACGAAACATCGGTGAACTGGCCGGCGCGGGCCAGGTCGACCGCCTTGAGCAGCGCCGACGTGAAATCGAACTGGTTGCGCTCGGTCGGCTCGGTCGCCCCGCGGCCAACGGCCTCGACCAGCGACTGGAATCTTGCGGTAATCGGGACGTCGCTGCGCACACCGGCGTCGGCCAGCTCGTAGACGGCCGAGATCACCACCTTCGGACGAGCCTGCATCGTCGACTCGTGGTAGCGCGGCACCACGTCGGTCTCGGCGCCAAAGTCCAGCAGTGGCTTCACGATGCCGGCGCGCATACTGGGCCGGACCCGTTCGGCCATCCCCGCGGCCAACTCCCGGTTGCCCTGAGTGAGATAGGTGGCAGGAGCCAACCGGAGACGGTCGTACTGCTCGCGTATGGTAAGGCCACCCCAGACGAGCTCACCGAAGTTCTCGTCGGCGCGGACGATACCCGGGTTCCGGTGCATCCTCGCCACGGCATCCGCAAGCTGTTTGTCGATTTTGTTGCTGGGCTGTTCAGGACGCTGGCTTCGCGGCACCGTACGATCCGCTGGCTGGGCGTGCCAGGGGTTGTCCAAACTGACGGTGAGCCCGCTGGCTCGGGCTGGGGCCGAGTTGACCAGCGCGCCGCCGTAGGGGGCGATCACGTCGAGCAGTGCATCGCTGACGGTTGCCCTGGTGAAGACCGTCACCTGGCTCTGGCCCTGAGCGAACTGCTCGAGCACCTCGTTGAGTTCGGTGAGCTGCCCGGGCGTCGGTGCCTGCCGGGCCGGGGTGCTCAGCCAGAAGTAGACCTGCCCCGGATTATCGTCGGCGAGTTTGAGCAGTTCCCGGGGCGGCGCGCCGTTGGCGACCAGCGCGCCCTTGTCGCTAACCAGGTTCATCGGGGCAGCCTGCGGGCGCGGCATCCGCTCCTGCGCGTCGGCCAGCCAGTTCGGCTTTGCGTCCAGGTCGGACTGGTGGAACGACGAGCCCAAGCTGCTCTGCGCCGACGCTGGCGAGCCCGGGGCGGAGACGACTGGCTCCTCGAACCACACCCGGGTCTGCCGGTGCAGGGCATCGTCGTCAATGCCGGTGTCCTGCACCAGCAGGTCGTGGGGCATTCTCGAGGCGTCCAGTTGCGAGCCGCGGGACGATGCCGGGGCGACCAGATCTTCGGCCCGGGGCAGCCGGTCGGCCTGACCTGGGTGCTTGTAGGCGAACCGATCTAGCGCGGCTTGCAGCATGGCGACCAGCGGCGTACGCACCGCCTCGGCGCGTTCCAGACCGACCGGGACGGCCTGCTCGGGCACGCCGTGGAACCGGTCGATCCCGGCGCGCAACGCGTTGTGGCCGTTGCCGCCGCCCTCGACGCGGATCCGCAGCGGAATGTTCGGCCCGTGGGTCCGTGACAGCTCGGCGGCCTTCCAGGCCACGTTGTCGGCGAACTGACGCAGCGACCACAAGTCCAGTACCGGCTCGGTTCGGCGCGGCTCGAAGCCGACACCGAGCGCCTTCGGCGCCTCGAACGTGAACGGCTTGAGCCATTGCGGGTTGCGGTCGAACTCGGCCTTGAGATTGAACTCGTCAGTGTCCATCCGGCCGGTCGGTGAGAAGGCGCGCGCCCACTCCCACGTCCCGTCCTCGTCATGGACGAACAGGAAATGATATTTATCCGCCCACGGGCGGTGCCACGTGCCGGCCACTCGCACACCCTCGGCGACGTCGCCGGTCGCAGGGTCGCGCACCGTCTCGGTGTAATGGTCGGCACCGATCACCCGGTCCCGCCACCTCTCCATCTGCACGAAGGCGCCGGCGTCGGGCTCCTCCGGCGTGAAGCGCCCGTCGGTCAAGGTGCCCCAGATCCGGGTGCCGTGCAGGTTGATCTTGACATAGGGCCCCGACCCGGACTTTGCGGCGTTGTAGCCGAGGATCTGCCGACCCTGCGAGTCGGTCTGCGGCACCGTGTCGGGAACGGCCTCGTCCGGAACCACGTGCGGAACGGTCGACGGCGTGATCGCGGCGGCCGGGTTCCGGTTTCCGATGACGTCCATAATGACCTGGCGCAGGCTCTCACCGTCGATCCTCGTGGCGGGCTTCGGCGGGAAGAGGGTAAGCACCACGCCGAGGCCGAGCTGGACGGCGAAGTCGCTACCGAGGCCGATCAGGCCGATTAGTTCCGGCTCACCCTTCGCAGCGTTGACGACCTGCTGGAGCGTGTTGACGTCGGTGAGCTTGGCCTTCAACTCCTTGAACAGATCCTGCCAGAGCCGTTCGCCGACCTTGACATAGATCTCCTTCTCCTGAATCGAACCTTTGCCCTGCTGGGCGGCCTTGGCCCTGATGTCGGCGATCTGTTTCGTCAGTACCGTGACACGCTCGTCGAGGTAGCCCTTGAAGATCTTCGTGATACCGGCGGAGACTACCGGCCATCCCGGTACGTATGCGCCGCCGACACCGGCTGCGGCCATGAAGAGGTCGAAGCCCTTGCCGTACGAGATCGCGATCGATCGCGCCATGAGATCCGGCTTGATGTCGGCCAGCAGGAGCGCCTTCGTGCTGCTGTTCTGCTTCTGGAATTCGCTGGCCTGGTACTTCTCGAACGCCGTCAAGGCGGCCATTCCGGCGCCTTTGCCGCCGAGGCTGACAAGTGCCGGAGCGGCCGCCAGGCCGGTGGGCACGAAGACGCCCGCAGTCCATCCGAGTGCGCCCTCGAACAGCCCGACCGTCTGTTCCAGGACTTTCTGCGCCCGACTCTTGTCGTCCCGCACCGCGGCCTTCACCGCGGCGTCGCTGACGAGTTCGCGCATGTGTTTCGCAGTGTGCTCGGCGACCTGCGCATAGTCCTCGACGGCCTCGCGTACCTTGGCCACCTGCCGGTCCGGGGTGACCTGGACCCCGATGCGGGGCCCGGGAATGCTTTCGAGCGCGCCGTGCAGGTGGTGGACCGCGCGCCGCAGTTCGAGAAGATGCTTCTTCACGTGCAGGCGATCACCCAGGGCTGACGTGACGTAGCCCTGCTTACCCAGGTTTTTCAGCGACTTTTCAAGCTGTTCGCCCTGCTCGATCTGGCGCTCCAGCAACATGCGCATCTCGTGGTTGAACAGGCTGTCGACGTCGGCGAGGGGCCGGGCCCGCTTGATGCCGGGTTTCGGGTCGTCGAGTGAGGTCTCCGTAAGAGCGCTCACGATCCGGTCCATTGGAGAATCCACCGGGCCCAGGTGCCGGGCACCGCCCGTTCGCAACCGGTCGAAAGCGCCGACGGCCTCGACCGCACGCGCCATCTCCGCCGGGGTCGGTACGCCCGTGCCCGGCAGGAAGTGGCCGAGCGCCTCGGGTTCCGCGTCGGGCAGCATGCCGGGGCGGTACGCCCGGAACTGGTTAGCGGGGGTCTGTACCAGCCCGGGCCGGCCACCGACCCAGACCGTCTCGGCGGTGAAGATCTTCGCAGGCACGGTGGAGCCGCCGGGCCCCGGCACGACGAAAACCTCGCTGTCCGCACCGACGACGGTCATCTCGGGCCGTAGCCGGAACAGGTCCCGCAGCGTACCGGTGCTGACGACCTCGCAGGCGATGATGTCGGCCGTCGCCGTGCCGGACGGGATCCGCGCGCTGATAGCGTCGGCGGTGACGTAGGTGTCGACACCACTGCGGATACCGCCGCGGACCGTGTCGCCGGTGCCCGCCCGGTAGCCCTCACCCAGGACGGCGAAGGTGCCTGCCGGCAGCCGCAGCGCCGCGAGGTCACGGACGAGTTGAGAGCCGGGCGTGCCGAACACGGCACCGTCGGCATGCGTCATCGGCGTCGTGACGGCCTCACCGGTCAGCGGCTTCAGTGGCGTGGCGGGTGCGGCGAGGTGCCTGCCCTTCCCGGCGCCCCGTGGGTCGTTCCGATCGTAGGGATAGCTCTGCCAATCTTCGTCGTAGTAGACGTAGGAGCCAGTCTGCGGATCATAGATGAACTGCCGACCGCTGGCGTTGGCATAGATCGGCATATCCCGGTCGTCCGTGGCGATCTGAGTCATGTTCGCCGTGTCTTGACCAGGGTCGTCGTAGTTCCGAGGAAGGGAGCTGTACGTTGCACCGCCTTGCGTGTAGGTCCCCGACGACGACCCGGCGATGGACGGCTGGCTGTACTGCAGCGGATCCGGCGGAAGGGCCACCTGCCGTCCAAGGTTTTCGTCGAAGTAGGACGTCGAATCAGCTGCCATCTCAACGTCCTCGTAGGCGAACGAATAGCCACCGTCCGTGTCCGCCACACTTTCGGCCACGCTTTCGTCCACGTCGGGCATGTCCTCGTCGACATCGTCGAGTCGGCTGGCACCGGCTCCAGCCTTGGTCGCACTCCAGTTGGGCTGCTCGAAGCGCTTGTCGAGATGGTTCGCCAGAGTCTTTCGGGGCACACCCAGATAATCGGCAATGCTCGTGCGGCCATATATCTGTTGAGCCCAGTTTAGTGTGTCACTGAAGCTGTTCGGGAACTTTCTCGGCTGAAGTGTTTCTTGGCTTTCCCAGCTACTGTACAGACCCGCTTGTGCGAGCGCCTGCCTCAGTGTCTCCTTACCGAAATCGTCGAGATCTGGACGCTTGTTGAAATTCCGTCCAGTCTTGGTCGACGTTACCGAGGACGCCTCGACCCTTCCGCTGCGCGAGGCAACCCGCTTCGTGACGGCGGTCGTTCGGCCGTCCCGCTTCTCGTGGCCGGTCCGGCCGTTGATCAAACGGCTGGCCTGACTGGCACTGATGCCTGCCGCCTCCGCGATTTCAGCGTAGTTGGCCCCGTTGTCATGCGCCGCCTGCATCGCAGCGACATACCGAGCAGAATCGCCGCTCTCGTAGGCTTGACGCACACTCTCCCTGACCTCGTCGAGCAGCACCCGCTGTGGCGGCCTGGCAACAAACGGCTGCACCTTGTTTACACCCAGCGTCCTGTGACGCAGTTCGTTGCTTGCCTGGTCGAGGGTTCTCGCAACACGCGACGGACGCCCATCCTCCTCAAATTCGACTTCGGAGTCTGAAGCCGTGTTATAGCCACGAATCGGCGCGTTTTGCGCATCGATATTTACCTCTAGACCGTTGTTGTCGATGGCATCCTGCGGCGGCTGCTGCCGGGAAAGTGCGGCAACGCTCATCCTGCGATCAAGTGCCCACGTGATGAGCCGGTACGGGTAGACCGTGTCGGCTCCGGTCGGTTCACGGAACGTGCGAGGAAGGTATCTGGCGAGCGACTTCAGGGACTCCTTGTAATACACTCCGTAGTTCGGATTGAAGGTGAGGGGAAATCCGCTATCTCGATAATGGTTGAGTGCAGCCCAGCAACAGAGACACGGCCTGAACTTTCCCATGACGACGAAAGGGCCCTGAACATCAGCCGGTCGCAGGTGCGCGGCGTCAATCGCGAGCAACAGTTTTTGCTCGGCATGTAGGGAATCGTCACCACTCGCGCCGTGTCGGAGCATGGCGACCGAGCCGCGGTACTGCGGATCAGTGAGCAGCGATTTGAGTGCTCCGCTGTCTCTCGGAGCGGCCTCAGCGAACATCATTTTTGGGTTGTTACGCATAGCGGCCGCCGCGACAGATGCGCGCCCCCCGGCGAAGGCGGCAGCGATCTTGTCGTCGCTCCTGTCCAGGCGGCCACGGTATTCATTCGCATCGGTAGTCGACGGAAGTCTCAAATCCTTCGACCTCAGCGCCAGCACATCCTTGAACTTACTTCCGACCCTTCCCTTCCGGATCGAGTCCTCAACGAGGTCGACGGACGTATTGTAGTTCGTCGCGAAGAGCAGTCGCCCGTTGATGAGCATACCTTGCACCTCAAGATCCCTGGAGATGCCGCGGTCGTACCTTTCCCGCAAGGAATTGATCGAGTCGAACAGTTGCAGGCTGAGATGGGCGAGAGTTTGCGACTCGAGTTCAGCTTGCTTGTCGCGGGCGTACCGTAGACGCATCTCTTCCGAGGTTCGCCCGTATTGCCCAAGCCGATGCGAATACGTTGACTGCCGAACCATCTTGTCGATGTCATCGACAATCGAGGTCAGCGAGGGCTTCTTGTCGGTCTGGCGAGGCTTCTTTCCGTCGAAGAAACCTGCATAGCGGGCACCGTCCGGGCCGGCGACACCGGCATCCAGCAGGGAACGGACCGCCGATGCCGACTCCACCGCGGTCGCAACCTCGGTGACCGATCCGTTACCGTCCACGAGCAGCATGCGCGCGTCGGCCAGCTCGGCGGCAACCGTCTCCGGAGAACGAACCGTGCCGGCCTCACCTGCCCGAAAGTCGACGGCCCGCAGGCCGTCGACGGTGTGCCGGAAGGCCACCGCGTGACCGATCGCGCCAGGGCGTCCGACCAGAGCGAAGACCGTTGCCCCCCGGGTGCCCTCGGGAGCACCGCGCAACGCCTGCGACACGGTCGACAGCGAGTCGAAGGCTCCCCACTGCCCGTCGGCGACGGCGGCGAACGGGTCCGGTGACGGGTCGGAGGAGCGGGTCAGTCTGCCGGGCAGGGTGGCCAGGTCGTCGGCGGACTGCCCGGTACGGACACTGCCGTACAGGTCGCGGGCGAGGTTGCGTATTCCCGTGACGCACGCGGCGAGGTCGTCGAGATCGACCGGCGGCAGTTGCGCAGCCATCGTTGCCAGACTCGCCGCCGAGCGACCGAGCTGCCCCGGCATGGTGATGGTCATCGCGTCGAACAATTGGGGCAGTCGTGCGGACGCGGCGGTGTCGGCGGAGAATCGCAGCATGGCCAACCCGTCCGGGTCGGCCAGCACGTGATAGGTCGCCGCCCGCGCGCCGGCCGATGCGGTCACGTCGATGACGGCCCGCTCTCCCGGCCGCAACGTGTCAAGGTGGACGAGCAGCGCGCCAAGGCTACGCACCGGGGTCGTCATCCCGGTGGGACGAACCTCAGCCAGGCCGCCGTGGCGCGCGTCCACCACCACGGCGGGCAGACCGATCTCGACGCCGTCGCCGTGGAAGCGGACCTGCCCCGACATCGGGGGGTAGGCGGCCGGGACGACCCCCCTGGCGACCGCCGTCGCCAGGATGTCGACGAGATGCTTCTCCGGTAGCACCCGCACGCCTGTCGCGGACCGGGGATCCGTCACCCTGCCACCGTCGTCGATCGGCAGGACCCGCTGGTCGGCAGGGTCGACAAGGTCGAGGCGGCCGGGCAGGTCGACGGGGAGCCCGAGCCCCGAGCCCACGTCGGCGCGGGTGATCGACCCCGTTCGCTCCGGTGCGAGGATCTGCACCATACGGGCGATCGTCGCCACGTGCTCCCGGGACAGGGCATCAACGATGCGGGTCGCGCCCAGCGAGCCCTCGCCCACATGCACCTGCACGATGCCGGGCCGCGCAGGCGTTTCGAGCACCCGCGCAGGCACGCTGGCGGTGGGATCCACACTGAGGTACAAGCCCGAGGCGACCGGGGTCCAGCCTTCGAGACAGATCGCCGGAATCTTGCCAGCCATGAGGCGTGCTCCTGCCAGAAAATCGTCGGGGTGCGGGACCGTGGGTCAGTAGCAGGTGGCGATGTCCTCGATGAGGAGTCTCAGCTCGTTCTGCGTAGGCGGCGGCACGATCGGCTGCACTTCCTGCTTGATGATGTAGTGCCAGGCGACGCGGTCCTCGCCCGTCAGGCAGTCGATCGCCGTGATCTGGGCATGTGGTGAGACACTGCCGCCCCAACGAACCGGGTCGATGGTCTGCAGGAGCGCGGCGGCGACGGTGGCGTGCGCGCGGAAGAACTCGGGCGAGCCCGGGTTGCGCGCGGCGCGTTCCCCCTCCAGCTCGCCTTTAGCGGCCAGCGTGTCCACGACGGCAGCCGGGCCGACCCCGGTTATGGGCTCGGCGAACATCGCCCCAATCAGCTGGCGCAGCCACAGCAGGCCGTCCTGGAAACCGCCCGCCGATCCGGGAACCGGCCGGTTGCTGAGGTAGCCGAAAAACAGAGACTCGTCAGCGAGCGCCGTGTACGGCACCCGGTCGGCGAGCAGCGAGGGATCATTCGGGGCGACCGGCTCGGTGCGAGGATCGTTGGCCGTACGCGACGCCACCTCCAGCAGGACGCCGAACGCCGGCAACGCACGGTCGGGGGCGAAGAACGGGTGATCCTCGTGTGCGAGACCGTCCGGACCGAGCGTCGAGGCACGGGCGTGGTACTGATCGACGAGCGCCCGCACCGCGGTGATCGACTCGGGCGTCAGCAGCTCGGCCCGGTTCGCCCGGAAGTACTGCTCGGCCTCCGGCCAACTCGGCGATGCGATGAATTCGCGCAGCACCTGGGGTGCCGGCACCACCGGGGTCCGGGACGCTTGCCGCCCCGCGTAGACGAGCACGTCGGCGGAGAGCACCGAATAGCGCTCCGGCAGACCCTGGCCGTGCACATCCCAGCCTTCGAGGCCGCCGAGATTGCCCGTGCTGGGCACCACCGTCGCCCCGCCGTACTGGTTGCGGACCAACCACATCAGGTCGTCGTTGTACTCCGTCGCGACCACGACCGGGGCACCGGTGGCGCGCTTCAGTGACTCGTTCAATGCCGCCTTCAGCTCGGCGTCCATGGTGGAGCGGCCGTCGAGGGGTTGACCCCGACGCACGTCCACGGCGATGACCGGGCTGTCGAAGCCGGAAACGACATCGAGGATCTGCTTGCGGATGGTGGATCGGGCGGCCTGCGGCCAGGCACCGACCAGCATCGACTGCCCGTGCGGCCGGGCGTGCATCGACACCAGCGGCACGGCCTCGACGGCGGTTCCGGCGGCCGGGACGTACGGGTTGCCGGATGCGTCGACCAGCAGAGCCGTGGACTTCTGCCGTTCCAGGATCGCGGCGCGTTCATCGTGCGCGCCGTCCAGATCCGCAGGCAGCAACTCCCCGTGCGCCAAGGGGTCCGCCCAGTACATCCGTCCGTCACCCGGATCACGGACGAGCCAGAAGGCACGCGGGTTGGCGTCTCCGTCCGGCCAGCCATGGATCAGTGCCGCGGCTGCGCGCCCCGCGGAGAACTCGGACCACACCGTGCCGGGGTCCAGAGACGCGAGCCGGCCCCGCAGGAGTTCCTGAAGGGTGCCGAGCGAGACCGGGCGGGGCGAGGAGAGCAGCTTGTCGACCTCACCACCGGGCAGGGTGTCGTACAGCGCGTGATGGACGGCCGCCACTGCGGAATGGTCACCCGGCCAGGAGCCGGCCCGTGCGGGGCTGCCGGTCAGCCACCCTCTCAACCGCTCGATCGACGCCGGCACCTGTGAGGTTTTGAGGTCGCTGAGGGCGGCCCGTTGGACCGCCTGGCCCTCCGGCACCAGCCGGTAGCTCGCCGGCACCGCGTCCGCCGAAGCCTTCAGCCCGTTCACACCGACCGGGAACAGCCGGTCCTCCGGTAGCAGGCCCGGCGCGACGGCATCGACCGGTGCATGCAGCGCCACGCCGAGGTCGCGCTGCACGGCCAGCAGCTTCTCCGGGTCGGTGACCAGCGTGGTGGCGCCCGGGTCGATCAGCGCGACCACCGCGTCCACACCCTTGTCGACGAGGCCGCGTAGGTAGGCACGCAGCCCGGCCGCGCCTGCCTGGTCCATAGGCAGGAAGACCGACACGTCGCCTGAGCTGACCGTCGTCTCGATCAGGCTGGTGAGGCCGGCGTCCAGCGGTGCCGCTGCCGAGCCGGTCCGCAGCACAACCTTGCCCTGACCCGCCATGGTCAGGAATTCGAGACAGTCTTCGAGCACTCCCATGCCGGTTCTCCCCTATCCGCTACCGGCCGAAAGCTGACAGCGCCTCGGTCAGCTGCCCCATCCGCTGCTCGGTCATCTGGCGCAGTTGCGCACCGGCGTCCTTGAGGGCCTCCAGCACGAGATCCTCGACCTCCTCGGGGCGGGCGCGTTCCAGCAGTTCCGGGTCGAGTCGGACGTCGCGGAACTCGGCGTCCGCGGTCATGGTCACAGCCACCGTGCCGTCGTGGGAGGTGCCGACGACCTCACTGGCGGTGAGCCGGTCCCGCATGTCCGCCATCTGCTCCGTGACCATCCGCGCCCGCTCCAGCATTTGGTTCAGATCGTTGGACGCCATCGCGTTACTCCTTCGGCAGGGGTTCACGACACGCTCCCATGGGATGCGGGATCACCTGCCAGGTCCCCGAAGGGGGACGTGCGGAAGCCGCCGCCGGATCCGGCGGCGGCTTCTCGGGGGTTGTGCTCAACTCTTCCAGGTACGAACGTTCGCCCACTCGCCGTCGGCGTAGTTGTTCCACGACACGTTCATCGCTGCGGCGATCTGCCCGAGTACACCGGTCGGACCGAAAAGTCCGTCCGCCGCGATGTTCCACTGGTTCTGTAGTCCCTGGTAGTAGGACTGCGCAGGGCCCTCCCAGGTGTCCTGCAGGGGCGCCAGCTTGGCGATGAGCGCCTCCAACTGGCCGACGATCTCGGTCGCCTTCGTGTTGAGCTGCTGGCCAGCGATCTCAAGTTCTGCGGGAACACGCAGATTGCTCGTGGTGGGGTCTGCCATGGTTCGCTCCTGATCCTGATTCCGCTAGAGCCGGGCGCCGGGGATGTCGCCGTTGACCGCGACCAGACTGGCGATGTTGGCCTCCTCGGCGTCGACGTAGTTGACGAAGTTGCCACGCAGGCCGGATGCGATGTCCGTGAGTGAGCTGTGCAGCATCTTGCCGAAGACGTCGAAGTCGTGCATCAGCATGTTGAACTGGTCCGACGCGACGCCGTGCCAGATCGCCTGGAGGTTCACCACGTAGGACCGCAGCGCCGCCAGCTCACCGTCGATGTGCGTCGCGGTGTTGTCACAGCTCGCCGCCGCATCGGAGATCATCTCCGGTGTTACGAGAATGTGGTCCATCGCCGTTCCTCCCTCGACTCGTCCCTGTCATGGTCCCGGTGTCCACCGCCCCGATGCGAGACTCCTCTTTGGGGGACATCCGCATTGAACCACCTCCGACGTGGCCGAGGCGGCACGGACCGGCGTCGGCCCACAAACTCTTACCCGACCCGGTTGGAAAGCGTTCAATTCTTGGTGTTGGTCAGGTTGCCGGTGTTCGTGCCCTCGGCACCGACGTAGTTGTCGTACGACTTTTGCATCGCCAGGATCGCGTCATCGAGCAGCCCCTTGGTGTCGTCCGCCAGCTTGTTGATGTCTCTGGCGAGTTCCTGGTATTTGGCTCCCGACGGGCTCACCCAGACGATGCCGATCATTTCCTCGAACCACATCCTGATGAGCCTCAGGTCGCCCTCGATCACGTCACGCTCGCGCGTGATCGTCTTGATCGCCTCGCCGAGCTTCGGGATCTCGACGGCGAACTCCGCGTACTCCCCGTCGACGATTTGATAGACTGGCCGGCCGTCCCGGTCGGTACCGACCACTGTGCCGTCACCGAACCTCGACTCGATGATCCCGTCGGACCTGTATCTGATGTCGACGGTGTTGCCGTTGCCGTCGAAGCCGTGGATCGGCCGGCCCTGACCATCGAACTCGTCGTACGTCCAGCCGTTCGACTGCATGGTGGCGACGTCACCGTCGGGGTCGCGGGTGACGATCGTGCCATCGTTGTACGTCCAGACGCTGCTGCCATCATTCGCGTAAACGACCGCCACCGTGGTACCGGTGCCGTCCTCCTTGCCCGCGGTCGGCCGGCCCTGGTCGTCGAACGTGTTGAACGTCCATCCACCAGACTGCATCGCGACGACGTCACCGGCGCCGTTGCGCTGGACAACCGCGCCATCACCGTACTTCCAGGTGCTCGAACCGTCCGGCGCGTAGACGGTCGAGAACTCCTGCGCCGGCTGGCCGTCACGGGCCGGAACCATGCCATGGGTCGGGCGTCCGTCGGCGTCGAACCTGTCGTACGTCGTCCCGTCAGCCATGACCTGTTTGGTGACGTTGCCGTCGGGGGTGCGGTAGACCCTGGTCCCGTCTCCGTCGTACGTCCAGATGCTGCTGCCATCGTCCGCGTACGCGATGCCAACCGACTGCCCCCCGACCACCCCATGCGTCGGACGACCCTCACCATCAAAAACATCGAACACCGCACCATCCGGCGTCTCCTGCCGAACAACCACCCCACCCGCATCACGCTCGACAACAGTGCCATCCCCAAACGTCCAGACACTGCCACCACCATCCCCGTACGCGATGCCAACCGACTGCCCCCCGACCACCCCATGCGTCGGACGACCCTCACCATCAAAAACATCGAACACCGCACCATCCGGCGTCTCCTGCCGAACAACCACCCCACCCGCATCACGCTCGACAACAGTGCCATCCCCAAACGTCCAGACACTGCCACCATCAGGCTGGTAGGCGATGCTCACCGACTGGCCATTCACCGTGCCGTGGGTTGGCGCGCCATCGCCGTTGAATCGATCGAAGACCGCACCCTCTGAGGTGGTCATCCGCACCACATCGCCATCGGCGTCACGCTCGACCGTCGTGCCATCGGCAAACCGGTAGGTGCTGGAACCGTCACGGCCATACGAGATATCGACCTGCTGCGGCGCACCTCCGCCCGCACCCGGCAAAGTGCCATGGGTCGGTCTGCCATCGGCAGTGAACCGGTCGAACACCGCACCGTCGGCCGTACCCTGCCGGGTCAGATCACCGGCAGCGTTGCGCTCCACCATCGAGCCGTCCGCGAACCGATAGGTGCTGGACCCGTCGCCGCCATACGAGATATCGACCTGCTGACCATCGATCGTTCCGCGCGTCGGCCTACCATCGGTAGTGAACGCGTCGAACACCGCACCGTCGGCTGTCGTCTGCCGAACAACATCCCCTTCGGCGTTACGCGCGACCGTGCTGCCATCAGCGTACGACCAGGTACTCGCACCGTCTGCCGCGTACGAGATATCAACCGATAGCCCACCAACGGTGCCGTGCGTCGGCTGGCCCTGACCATCGAACCGGTCGAACACTGCACCATCCGCCGTGGTCTGCCGGACCGGATCACCATCGGCGTTCTGCACGGTGACCGTGCCATCGGCGTACGACCAGGTGCTGGAGCCAGCACCGGAATAGGTAATGCCGACCTCTTGCCCACCGACGATGCCATGCGTCGGACGACCCTCACCATCAAAAACATCGAACACCGCGCCATCCGGCGTCTCCTGCCGAACAACCACCCCGTCGAAGTCGCGGGTCACGGTGGTGCCATCGCCGTACGACCAGACGCTGCCGCCGTCAGCCTGGTAGGCGATGTCCACCGACTGGCCATTCACCGTGCCGTGGGTAGGTGCGCCATCGCCGTTAAACCGATTGAAGACCACGCCCTCAGGGGTGGCCATCCGCACCACATCACCAACGGCGTCACGCTCAACCGTCACACCATCCGAGAATCGATAGGTGCTGGAACCATCACCACCATACGAAATATCGACCTGCTGACCATCAATCGTTCCGCGCGTCGGCCTACCATCAACAGCAAACGCGTCGAACACCGCACCATCAGCAGTCGTCTGCCGAACAACATCCCCTTCGGCATCACGCACGACCGCGCTGCCATCAGCAAACGACCACGAACTCGCACCATCCACCGCGTACGAAATACCAACCGACTGGCCATCAATCACACCATGCGTCGGACGACCCTCACCATCAAAAGCATCAAAAACAGCACCATCAGACGTCACCTCCCCGACAACCGCCCCACCCGAGTCGCGGGTCACGGTGGTGCCATCGCCGTACGACCAGACGCTGCCGCCGTCAGCCTGGTAGGCGATGTCCACCGACTGGCCACCCACCGTGCCGTGGATGGGCGCGCCATCGCCGTTGAACCGATCGAACACCGCACCATCAGACGTCACCTGACGCGTAACACCACCGGCCACATCCCGATCGACCATCGATCCGTCGGCGTACGACCAGGTGCTGTTGCCGTCGCCACCGTACGAGATCGACACCTCCTGCGGCGCACCGCCGTCCGCATCAGGCAGAACCCCGTGGGTAGGCCGCCCGTCGACGGTGAAACGATCAAAGACCGCGCCATCGGGTGTCTGCTGGCGGACGACATCACCATCCGGGTCACGGAAAACCTGCATCCCATCCGCGTACGACCAGATGCTCGAACCGTCCGAGGCATACGAGATCGACACCTGGCCGGAGCCCGGAATGGAGCCGCGGGTGGGCCAGCCATCCGCCGTGAACTGGTCGAACACCGTGCCGTCGGGGAGTTGCTGGCGCAGGATGCGGCCGGCAGCGTCGTAGTCGACCACGGTGCCGTCAGCAAGTTTCTGGGTGGGCACGGCACGCTCCTGCGTTCGATCGTGGGATAGCGACCAGAGCGTATGGGCGGGACCCGAGAAGGAGACAAGACATCCGTTCGGGGACGTCCGAGATTTCCTGGCGGCGCCGTCGAACCGAAGGGGTCTCGCGTACGTCTCAGATGGGTTCCCCTTGCGGCGTGGGAGCCGTCTGGAGGAGCCTGTGTACACGGTCGCGGTGGTGGCGGAGCAGCCGACCTGGCGGGCCGGTCTGGAGAAACTGGCCGGGGACGATCCGAATCTGCGGGTGGCGTCGGCGGTGAGCGACGTCGGTGAGCTGACCGGCCGCTTCGACCTGGTCGTGCTGGATGTGGCCCGGCCGGAGCTGACGGTGAGTGACCTGATCAGGCGGACGATTACGCACGGCCCGGTGCTGGTCAGCGCCGACTGGCCGGGACGTACCGGCCTGATGGAGTCGATCCTCGCGGGTGTGCGCGGCTGTTTGAGCCGGCAGGCGGAGCAGGATGCCGTGCGTGAAGCGATGCGGGTGACCGCCCAAGGTGGTTTCTACCTGTGCCGGCGCCTGGCGGACCGGCTGCCGGAGGAGCTTTCGCGAGGTCCTGCGGAGGAGCCGGGGGCGCTGGCTCCGCGCGAAGTGGAGACGCTGCGGTGGATCGCCTCGGGGTACACGCATTCGCAGATCGCGACCCGGATGGGGTTGTCGCAGGCGACGGTAAACACGTACGCGAAGCGGATCCGCGCGAAGCTGAACGCCGGCAACAAGGCGGAGCTGACCCGTCGCGCCATCGAACTGGGCCACCTTCTGCCCGTCGAAGGCTGAGCCGGGACCAGCATCGCCTCAGAACAGCGTCCGGCCCACCATTGTCAGGTGCCCGAAGGCACCGAAGACACCGATCGTCAGCGGCGCGATCGCCATGGCAGCCCCGGCACCCACGAATTCGGCGCGGCTGCGGCGGATCGGTGGCTTCGGTCCGGAGCCGGTGTGCTTCTTGCGTGGCGGAATGAGCACGCTCATGCCGACGCCGAACAGCACGATGGCGAGCCCCGTGCCTACGAGCAGCGACGACGCGCCGGCACCACCCATCGCCGTGACGGCTGTGGCCAGCAAACCGAACAGTCCGGCGGCGGTGGCGACGCCGAGCATCCACAATTCGGCGGTGAAGGCCGCACCCCGGATGCGGGCGAACAGAGCCAGACAACATACACCCGAGAGGATCACCGCGAGGGCCCGTTCGGAGAGCGCCAGCAACGGAAGGGTGACGCAGAGCGCGGCGGTCGGCCCGCCCATGACCACTGCGGTGGTTCGGGCGGAGCTGTGGACGAGCCCGGTGGTGGCCTCGGCGAAAGATTGCCGTCCGCGCGGCAGTTTCTGGCCCCAGGCGGTGACGGTGGCGGCGAGCCGACGTGAGATCGCCAGCATGCCGATCGCCACGGCGGCGACGACCGCGCTGGATTCGACGGGGTCGGCACCGAGGCTGGCGGTCAGCGCGACCAGGCCGCCGCCGGCGACGAACGAGAGTTCGATCGCGACGAGCAGGATGTCCCCGAGCATCGCAATGGCCATGAGCATCGCGGTGTTGGCGCCGATGGCGGCACCGGCCCAGCCGGAGAAGGCGAGCCCTTCGGCGACGAGTGCGCCCCCAGTGCCCAGGGCAGGGACAGCCGTCAGTGCCATGAGCTGAATGAGGACCGGCGGGGTGGCCGACTCCTTCTGACGTATGCCCCATGCCACTCCCAGCAGTACGAGGCCGCCGACGGTGAGCCCGATCGCCGCTCCGGTGTCGGCGTTGTGTCGTAGCCCGACGAGCAGCGCTGCGGCCAGCAGGAACAGCAGGCCGACGCCGGTGACGACGGGGCCGGGGTGTGCCGAGCGCAGCCGCAGCTCCTCGGTCTCCTCGGCGACGATCTCGTCGATGTCCTTGACGATGGGCGCCACCACCGGGCTGCCGGCCAAGTCGTAGAGGTAGAGCACCTCGCCGTCGACAACGCCGGCTTGCAGCAGGCTGGTGTCGAGAGCGAGCGGCCCGGTATCCGGGCGGGACAGCGTCCATACCGGTGGGAGCTGGTCGTTGCTGTCCTGGCCGCACACCTCGGCGAGCCGCCAGGTGAACTCGCCGAGGGGGCTCAGCGACGGGAGGACGATGTCGGCGCTGCGGTAGGTACCCACCACAGTGACACGGGTCTGTTCGTTGGCCATGACGGGGTCACCCCTGGGTGGTTTCGATGAAAGCGGTCTGAATGAGACGGTTGGGCTGGCCGCGGCGGACAAGCACACCTCGGCCCGGTGGCCGTTGTGCCGCCCGTTCATCGCCGAGGACGACGCCCTCCCGAGGATCACCGGAGAGAATCAGGCCACCGCAGCCCATGTCGCGGATGCGGGTGGTGAGCACATCGGACATCCCGGTGCGGATCATCCCGGAGACGCGGCGGGCGAGGACCATGTGCAGGCCGACCTCGCGGGCCTGCGGGATGAACGGCAGGAAGGGTGCGAGGACACTCTGCGGGCCGACAATCAGGTCGTAGTCGTCCACAACGACGTAGATCTCGGTGCCCTCCCACCAGTCGCGCGCCTTGAGCTGTGCGGGGGTGATGTCTGGCGGTGGCACGCGTTCCTTGAGCTTCTCCACCACCTGCTGCACGTACACCTGGGCCGTCCCCGCGTCCCCGGCGTACGCGCCGAGGTGCTCTTCCGGCACGGCGTCCAGGAGGGAGTGCCGGTAGTCGAAGAGGACGACGCGCATGTCGTATGGTGAGGTGCGCGCGGTGAGCCCGGCAAGCCAGGTCCGCAGCAGCGAACTCTTGCCCGCCCCGGCGTCGCCGTAGACGAGGAAGTGCGGGTCGCCGTCCATGAGGTCGAGCCCGACCGTTGAGAGGTCGTGCTCGGCGAGGCCGACCGGTACCGCCGCACCGGGCAGCGGCGACAGGTCGTCGACCAGCACACGCTGCGGTAGCAGCCGGACTGGTGACGCGACCGGGCCGGCCCAGTGCTCGGTAATCTTGGCGAGGGCTTCCTGCTGGGCCTCGCGCAGCCCGTCGCCGGAGTCGACACCGTCGAGGCGGGGCAGCACGAGATGGAAGAAGACACCGGGTGCGCTGATGCCTCGGCCAGCCATGTTGGACGGGATTCGCGCGGCGAGCCGGCGGTTGACGTCGGATTCGGTGCTGTCGTTGAGCCGCAACTCGATGCGGGTGCCGATGCTGTCGCGCAGGGCGGGGCGGATGTCGTTCCAGCGTCCGGAGGTCAGGACGAGATGCACACCGACGCCGAGACCGCGGGCGGCGATCTCGGTGACGTACGCCTCCGCGCTCTCGAACTCGGCCCGCAGCGCCCCCCAGTTGTCGATCAGCAGGAAGACATCGGCTGTCCGTAGCCCGTCCGGTAACAGCCCTGCCTGGCGGCGCTCGCGCAGTTCGGTGATGGACTCGATGCCCAGCTCACGCATTTCCCGCTCGCGTCGTACGATCAGCGTACGGATCTCGGCGAACATGCGGTTGACGAGCTCGGGCTCGTTGCGCCCGGCGACGTTGCCGACATGCGGCGTTCCGGCGTACGGGTGCAGTGTGCCGCCGCCGAAGTCGATGCAGTAGAACTGCAGCTCCTCGGGGGTGTGGGTGAGCATCCCGGACATCATGACGGTACGCAGGAACGTGCTGCGGCCGGTGCGCGGGGCGCCGACGGCAGCGAGGTGCCCGTGCACGCCGCCGAAGTCCATGACCAGGGTTTCCTGGTCCTGTTTGAGCGGCAGGTCGATGAGGCCGATCGGGACGGCAAGGCGGCCGGAGAGCGGCCACACGCGGGCGGCGTAGCCGCGGCCGGCCTTGGGCGCCGGCCGGCCGATGAGGTGGTCGAGGGCCAGTGCGGCGGGCAGCGGTGGCAGCCACACCTGGTGTGCGGGGCTGGCGATGGACTGCAGTCGTTCGGCGAGGACCTGCAGCTCGGTGGGACCGGGTCGGGCGGCCAGTGCCGCGAGTTCGTCGCTGTCGCGTTCGACGACGACGGCGTCGGTGCGCAGGTCGAATGGCACGATGGTGATGTCGCCCCCGCCCGCACCCGCGCCGGCCAGGCGTTCGGCCGGGCTGATGTACGGAGCGGAGACATGGGCGACACGGAACCTCTGGTAGATCGACTCGTCCACCTTCAAGTAGGCGGACCCGGGAATCGAGGGCAGTTTGTACGCGTCCGTCGTGCCGATCACCGTCCGGCTTTCGGCGGCCGAGAACGTACGCAGGCAGATCCGGTACGACAGGTGCGAGTCGAGGCCGCGCAGCTTGCCTTCCTCCAGCCGCTGGGTCGCCATGAGCAGGTGCATGCCCAGTGACCGACCAACCCGGCCGATCTGGACGAACAGTTCGGCGAACTCGGGGCGTCCGGAGAGCAGTTCGCCGAACTCGTCGACGATGATGAGCAGCGTGGGCAGGGGTTCGAGGCGTTCGCCGTCGGGGCCGGTGGCGCCTGCGGCGTGCCGATTCTGGTATTCGCGTACGGTGTCGACGTTTCCGGCGTCGCGCAGGATGCGCTGACGCCGCTGCTGCTCGCCCATGAGCGCGGCGAGGACGCGGTCGATCATCGCCGCGTCGTCGGCCAGGTTGGTGATCAAGCCCGCGACGTGCGGGAGGTCCTTGAGCGGCGCGAACGCCGCACCGCCTTTGAAGTCGATCAGGACGAAGGAGAGCAGTTCCGGCGAGTGCGTCAGTGCCAGGCCGGTGACCAGTGTCCGCAGGAGTTCCGACTTGCCGGAGCCGGTCGCGCCCACGATGAGCCCGTGGGGACCGAAGCCGCCCTGACCGGATTCCTTGATATCCAAGATCACCGTCTGGCCGTCGCCGTCGGTGCCGATCGGTACGCGCAGCAGGCGCGGGTCGCCCGCCCTGATCCAGCGGCTGGTCACATCGGCGCGGCCGGGATCGCTGCCCAGCACCATCTCGCTGAGCGATCGAGTGCGGGTCAGCACCTGCTCCCGCTCGTCGCTGAGCCGCAGCGGGGCGAGGTTGCGGGCGATGATCTCGGCGAGTTGCTGGCTGATCTCGTCGGGCTGGCACCGGTACGCGGGCGTGACGATCGCATCGAGGTCCCCCTCGGTGACGATGTTGCCCTCGCCGTCGAAACGGATACGCAGGTCGACGCGGCCCGGCTCGTCGCGGTCCTGCTCGCTGAGAAAGATCAGCGTGATGCCGAGCTGGTGACCTGCGGCCTGCAGCAGCGCGTTCATGAGATCGGAGCGACCCCAGTCGGAGAACGGCGCAAACCCGGTGAAGAGGACGACGAGGCGGCGCTGCCTGACCTCGGCGAGGCGCTCGCTACTGAGCATGTTGCGCCGGCTCATCACCTGCTCGTTGCGTCTGGCCAACTCACCGGCGAGGAACGCGCCGAGCACCTCGGGGTCCTCGGCGACCAGCGACACGGTGCCGCTGTCACCTTTGGCGTCGGGCTCGAAGGTGTGCGGCAGCCACTTGGTCCACTCCCACTGCTCGGTGCCGGAGGTTTCGACGGCGATGGTGACGTCGTCGGGCGCGTGGAGCACGCCGATCTGGATCAGCAGGGCACGGGCGAGCACTTCGGTCCGCGGCGGGTCGCCCACGATGCTGATGACGCCGGCCCGGCCCACGTCGACGACCATCGGCTGCTTCTCGACGTGGCCCATCCGGTCGATGAGCCGGTGCGCGGCCTGAAACGAGTCCCAGTCGAAGTCGCCGAGCGGGTCCATGTTTGGGTCCATGCCAAGCGGGGTGGCCAGCCGGACCGCGCCGTGGCCGAGCCGTACCCGGAGGAAGTCCTTGTCGCTCTGCCGCCGCTCCCACACCCGGTGCCGATTGGCGCTGATCGACCAGAGCCGGTGCGGGTCGGGGTGCGCCAGGACAGCGACCGTACGCTGCGCGGTCGCGACCTCGCGCGCCTCGTCGCGGGCGAGCGCGAGGTGGCGGCGGTACCGGGCACGGGCCCTGCGGGCCTGCTTGCTGTTCGTGCTGCGCTGCGCCATCCGCATGCCGACGACCGCGCCGGTCGAGGTCAGAAAGAACAGCACACCGATGATGATCAACGCGGGCCGACCGAAGGTCACCATGTAGGCGGCCATGCCCACACTGGACAGCAACGGAAGCAGGACACTCCACGCGTTGTTCGACGGGTTCTCCTTGGGCGGCTCCGGCGGGTTCGGGAGGGTGACCGCCTGCGAGGGAAGCTCCGGCAGCAGTAGACGCGCGGGCCGGTGGAACGCCAGACGGCTCATCGGGCTCCTCAGCCTCGAAGGTCGAACGCGATGTCGGTCAGGTCGACGGCTTCCAGGGTGCTCAGCTGCTCGTCGCTCGGGTCGTCGAGCTCCGCGATGCGGCCGGCGTGGTTCTCGGTCATCTCCTGGAACACCTTGCGGGCGAAGCGGCCGTTGCCGAAGCCCTCGCCGCGATCGACCGTGGCGAAGTATTCGGCCAGTCGCGCACTGGCCTTTTCGGACAGCCGGTAGTCATGATCTTCGGCGTGCTTCTCGACGATCCGCACAAGTTCTGTCGCGCTGTAGTCGGCGAAGGTCAGCGTCCGGGAGAAGCGTGAGGACAGGCCGGGGTTGGCGCCGATGAAGCGGCCCATCTGGTCGGGGTAGCCGGCCACGATGACCACGACCTCCTCGCGGTGGTCCTCCATCAGCTTCACGAGCGTGGAGATGGCCTCGTTGCCGAAGTCGCTGCCCTGCCCCTCGGGTACGAGGGCGTACGCCTCGTCGATGAACAGGACGCCGCCGAGCGCCCGCTGGAACGCGGCCTGCGTCTTGGGGGCGGTGTGACCGACGTACTCGCCGACCAACATGCCACGGTCGACCTCGACAAGGTGCCCACTGGCGAGCACGCCGAGCGCCGCCAGCAGTTGACCGTAGAGCCGCGCAACGGTCGTCTTCCCGGTGCCGGGGTTGCCGGCGAAGACCATGTGGCGCGACATGGGCGGCGGCGCCAGCCCGGCTTCCCGGCGACGCTTCACCAGGTGCATCAGTTTGACCATCGTGCCGACGTCCCGTTTGACGCTCACCAGGCCGATGAGCCCGTTCAGCTGATCGATGAGCGGCTGTAGCGGGTCCTCCGGTGCCTCGGTCTCCGCCTCACCGCCGGTCGCGGGGTTCTTCGCCGTGGTGTGCGACGAGGCCGGCACCACCGCCGCGGTTGCCGGCCACATCGCCGAACCGACCCGCTCGCTGTGACACTGTTCGACGACCGGCTCGGCGTCCGCTGCCAGGCTGACATCCTCGTCGGCGTCGAGTACGGCGCAGCGACGCAGCACGGGGTCCGCCTTCGCACCGACGTAGAGCGCCGGATACCCGGTACGGGAGAGGGTCACCTCCTCGGCCTCGCCGTGCGCCCCCGGGCCGAAGTAGAGGCCGTTCTTCTTGACGTTGGCGATCCTCACGCGACGCAGCGCCGGCCGAGCGCCCGTCCACACCGCGAGACCGCTGCCCCCGACCGCCTCGATCGCGCAGTCGTCGAGCACCGGATCGGCGTCGGAGTCCACGAAGACACCCGCCGCCCCGCAACTCGCCACGGTGCTCCTGAGCAGGGTGGGTGCCGAGCCGGCTGCGATCTCCACACCGGTCTGGTCGATGTCGCGCACGGTGCAGTCGACGAGCAAGGGCCGGTGCGGGGTGTCCACCCGTACCCCGTTGCGGCAGTTGGTCACGGTCACCTCGCGCAGGACAGCGTCGGCCGCGTCGTCGACCTGCACACCCGTGAGGTCCGCGTGTTCGACGACGGTGTCCTTCGCGTGCAGCACCGAGCGGCCGGAGGCCCGAATGCCCAACTCGGCGGTCGCGGTGATGGTGACGCCGTGCAGTGTCACCGCTGCGGTCCCGGTGAGATGGACCGCGGTGAAGCCGCTCTCGCGCACCTCCGCGTCGTGCAGTTGCAGCCGGCTGTCGCCGACCGCGAGGACGCCGTTGGCCTTCGAGCCGGTCAGTGCGCCGTTACGCCAGCGCACCTGGGTGTTGTCGCGCAGCGCCACAGCGGTCTGGGTGCTGTTGGTCACCCGTGTCGAGCGGACCGCCAGCCGGCTGTCGTGCGCGGCCAGAATGCCCGCGCTGCCGGCCTGGTCGATGACGCTGTCGTCGAGCAGCGTCATCGACTCGCCACCGGTGACGATGCCCGCGGCTCCGGTGCGGCTGATCTCGCACCGCCGCACCACGACCCCGCCGGTTTCGCCCGGTTCTGCCGGCACCAGGTCGTCGGGCCGCCCCGGGCGCAATGCGGGCCACCAGTCGGCACCGAGGCCGGCGCTGCCGAGAACGCGTACGCCGTCGCCGCCGATGTCGTGGACGTGGCTGTCGAGCAGGCGCAGGGTGCCGGTTTCGCGCACCTCCACGCCCGCGTCCTCGGCCGAGCCGATGTCACAGGTCCTGAGCACGGCCGTGGCGGTGTCGCCGACCCGGACACCGACCCCCCGCACATCGTTGAGCACCGCGCCGGAAAGCGTCAGGTGCGACGAGCCGCCCGCCGCCACCGCGACGCCGACAATCTTCGTGATGATCAAATTGTCGGCCGCCAGCCGGGCGCCATCGGCCACGCTGAGTGCACACGTCCCGGTCTCCTCGACCGTACAGCCGGTGAGCCTGGCCTCCGAACGGCCCCCGACGTGGACGAACCCCGCGGTCACCCGGCTGGATTCCAGTTCGAGATAGCCGGCCGAGACCACCACAGCGGCATCGCCGGTCCCGCCGCCGCGCACCGTGATGCCGCGCAGGGTTGTCGAGCCGCCACGCACCTGCACCGCAGGCCCGTCCGGCGCAACCAACTCCACCAGGCCGGACTCGTCCTCGGCAACGATTGTCACCTCGTGTTCCAGCACCAGACACTCCCGGTAGGTACCGGGCGAGACCACGACGACCGTGCCGGGTTTGGCGGCACGCGCCGCCGCGCCGATCGTCTTGTGCCGGCTCCAGGCCCTGGTGGACACCCGCTCTACCTTGCCGGTGAGCGGGGTACGGGCGGCGGCGGGAGCACCCGCGGCGAGGAACTCAGGAGACACAGTGCACCCGCACCTGACCGAACGCGACGCGGGCCCGGCTGGTTCCGGAGGCGGCCGAGGCATCGAGGCTGACCGCGATCTGGCCCTGGTGCACCGGGTAGGAGCCGGCGTCGAACCAGGTGCCGGCGTTCGCCTGCTGGTCGATGGTGAAGCTCGCGTACGAGGTTCCGGCCGTGCCTGCCGTGACCGCGTACTTCGCCGCGCCGACCAGCTCCGATCCGGTCTTTGGCACGAAGACGCTGAGAGAGCAGGAGTTGATCTGCTCTCCCGGGGTGAACCACCAGGTCGCTGACTGGCCGGTGACCGGACGGCCGCCCTCGTCGCCGGGTTGCGGCAGCGTCACGGCGGTGCCCTTGCAGCCGTCCTGTGGCCAGCCGCCCGTGCCGGCCGTCCGCCACTGTGCGGTACGACCACGGGCATCGAACCCCCGACCGGCGGCGGCCGCACAGTCCCAGCCGGTGACCGCGTCGAACACCACCGTCGGCCGCACGCTCGGCACGACCGTGATGCCCTTCGCGGCAGCCTCCTGTTCCGGTGTCATCGGCTTGATGAGGTTCCAGAACACGCCGACAACCACCGCGCCGACCGCCACCGCGGCGGTCACCGTGATCAGGGTGGGCATCCGGACGGCCACCCGCTCGCTCGCAGGCCGCTCCGCCGCATGTTCCACGAACGCCCGGACGAACTCGCGGCGCTGGCTGACCTCGGCCGACGCGCGGTGCTCCGGAGCCGGCGGAGCTGCCACCACCGGCCGGCGCACCGGCTGCCCGGCCGTGGTATCCGTGCTCACAGGTCCAGTCATGTTGGTCTTCCGCGCTCCCCGCTCCGTCCGTGACGCACTAGAACGGCCCGCAGCCCGCAGCGGTTCACGGCTGCCCGAATTCCTTCGCCGCTCCTGCGGCCCGTGCCGTGACCGCCTGCATATGGGCGAGCACCGTCAGGCGGCGACGACGTCCGAGGCCGGATCGACGTCCCCCGGCACGAACAGGCACGACAGCGCGCGGTGCAGATCGACCAGATTCGGCTCGGCCGCCACGAAACCGGCCGCCCGGACGTGCGCGAGCAGTTGCCCGTCCGGCGCGACACCGTGCTCGCGCAGGTAGTAGGCGACAGTGTCGGTCCACACCCACGAGCCGTCGGTGCGATAGTTCATCGGCACGGCCCGGCCGCGCTGCGGATCCAGAACGTCCTGCTGTGTCTGGGGGGTGATCACGAAAGTCCGGCCACCGTCGAGGAAACCGAGCACCGCGGCGCGCTCGTCCTCCGCCAGCCGTGGGTGCCACTCGTGGAAATACGGTCCCGCGTCCCGGTCGACGCCGTCGAACACCTGCGCCACGCGCACCGGCTCCGTGGCGTCCAGCGCCCAGAGCAGCGCCGAGGAGGCGAGCGCCGCGCCGGCCGCCGGTGGTGCCGGATCATCGGTCGCCACGCCGATCACCAGGGTGGCGTCCGGGCCGGTCTCGGTCAGGGCGGCACGTACCGCAGCGGTTGCGATTTCCGGGTCGTCCGCCTCCAGCACGTAGACACGGGTGGCCGAACTGCCGGTCGCGGCGGCGAAGCGCCACGAACGCCACAACGCGCGCGTACCCACGGTGGCCCGCACCGCCGCCAGCGCTGCCTCGTCGTAGTCGTTCGTGGCGGCAGTCCACAGCCGCCGGTCCGCGACGGTGAGATCGAGCACAGGCGGCATCACATCACCCAGATCCGGGACGTCCACTCGCAGCGCGCGATGGACGGAGGCGTCGTCGCTGGTGCTGTCCATGCTGCTCGTTCCCCTCAGATGAGGTCCGGTGACCGGACACCGCGCATCATCACCCGGTGCGCGGGGCACGGCCAACCCCCACGAAGAGGGGACACGGCGGGCACCTGCCTCAGCAGTCGTAGACCAGCTCCGCGAAGCTGGTCATCACCGCCCGGTTCTCGTTCGACGGGCTCACGGACGACAGCAGGACGTTGATCAGCTCCGGTTTCGTCGTCCGCAGTAGGCCCTTCGCCGCCGCCAGCACGTCGGTGGCCGAGAGAGGACCGCCGCGTAGCGCCGACTGGGCATACCGGAGAACGCTCGCCAGCGCCGCGTCGGAGCCGACCGGGCCTTCCAGCGCGAGATACAACTCCGGCAGGGCACCACGGACCGCCTCGCCAGCGCCGAACAACCCGAGCAGCAGCCGGTCGCGCGCCGCCGGGTCCGGCTCAGCCAGGAACGCCGCGACGGCTTCACCGTGCCCGGCGAACCAGAGAGTGTCCACGGCGTCGCGGGCCGAGCCGGGATCCAGCTCGGCGGCCCGCACGTCGGACAGCCCGCCTGAGGACGTGTCCAGGCCGGCCGCCGGCCGGACCTCGCTCGGCGGCTCGGGCAGCGGGCTGAGCCAGTGGAATGCCGACTGCCCCGACTCGACCGGCATCCGCTCCACCAGATCGAGACCGGCACCTACTACCGCCTCCGGGACCGTCACACCCGGCTCGCCCACCACGATGAGGGCGTCGCCGGCCTCGATGCCCGAACGAACCCGGGTGGCGAGGTCCAGATCGGGAGTCCCGGCGGGCCGCGCCCACAGCCCCCACGGCAGGTCCTCCATGATCCAGCCCGCCGGCAGCTCGAACAGGCCGGCCCGGCCGCCGGGCCGCAGCCCGTACGGCGTCTCCGGCCGGACGACGGTCGGGCGCACCAGCCAGTGCTCCGCCCAGCGCCGCAGGGTCGGAGTGCCGTCCGCGGTGACCGGCACGGCCCGACGAGACTGTCGTGCGTCGACGGGCGGCTCGGTGTAGGAGACCGTGACACCGTAGCGGTCACCCAGCGTCCGGAGCACAGGCTGCGGTGTCAGCGGGGCGTGCACGACGATCCGGGAACGCTGCACCGGGTCGCTGATCTGGTTGGTGACCTCGGTGAGGAAGCCGGCCAGATCCGCGCCGGGTGCCACGATGACTCGCTGCCCCCCGGCGATCGGAACGAACGAGTCCGCGATCGTGGCCATCGCGTCCGTCGGCGGGGCACCGGGCGTGCGCAGCAGCAGACCGGAAGCTACCACCGCGAAACCGCCCGGCAGCGTCGCCGCCGCATCGTGCAGCGCCTTGCGCAGGGCATCGGTGCTGAGCACATCGTGGCCGGGCAGTTCGACGCTCGCCCGGTCGGCGACCTCGCGTAGACCGGTCGCGACCGCACCGGCCTCCGCCGCGGTCGGCCTGCCCCGGAAGTACCGGTCGTAGCCGACCAACCAGTCGTGAGCGAAGGCGACCGACAGCATGCCGGCCACCGGCGTCGGTGGCAGCGTGTCACGGGCAGCCAGCAGGCCCTCGAAGGCGCGTTCGGCGCGGTGCAGTTCGGTGGTGAGCTGCTCCTGGTGCAACAGGCGGGCAGGCACTGATCCGGCGAGCCCGGCCACCCGGTCGGCCAGTTCCGCGGTGGCCGCCGCGATCGCGATCTCCGTGTTGCCGCCCCGCGCCGCGCGAGCCCGGGCCGCCGTGTCCGCCTCGCGCAGCACCGCCTCGACCTCCCGGGCGATGCGGTTACGCACGTCGACGGTGACCTCACGCCCATCGCGGTGCAAGCCCACGGAGATCTCGGCACGGACAGCGTCGAGGATCGGTCGCGCCGCCTGCTCGTACGCGGTCGGCGGCTCCGCCAGCGGCTCGGCCCCGGCCGTGCCGGCGCTGGCGGCGGTGGCCTGGGCACGGGCGGCGTACTCGCGCAGCCTGTCGTCGTTGAAGTAGTGGGTGATGCTGCGCTCGATCTCGGCGGCGAGGTCTTCCCAGTGCGCGGCCTGAATCTTCGCGAACGGGTCGAGCTTCTCCTTCACCGACGCGCGGAGCTTCTCCGCGGCGGCGGCGAAGAACTCCTGTTGAGCCAGGGCGTACGCCGACTCTGGCGGCTCGTCCCAGCCGTGCTCCTCGGACACGTGCCGGTGCGCTGCCACCGCGGCGGCCACCGCCTCGTCGTGCCGGTGTGCCTGCAGGTGGACGAAGGCGTCCCGGCGAATGCTGGTGCGCAGGTGCTCGTACTGGTGACGCCACTGGGCCTCGGCGTCGACGAAGAGCGAGTCGTAGGCCCGTACCGCCGCCGTGATCGCCGGGGCGAACACCTCCCCGAACCACCGTCGGCCGGTGGTGACGAAGTCCGCGCGAAGCGCGTCGCGCGCCGCCGCAGGCAGGCCGTCGAGCGTCTGGATGCCCGTGTGCCCGGTGTGCGCGGTGGCCTCGGCGACCGCGGTGTCGAAGTCGCGAACCAGGTCGGGACGGTGCCGCTCGGCGAGCGTCGCGGTTTCTAGCCGACGGGCGTGGTCTGCCAACAGGACGTTCGTCTGCTGCTGCCAGCCCTTCGCCCGCTCGGCATCGGTGAGCGCGGCGATCTCGTCCACCGGCCGGCGCAACGCGTCCAGTTGATCCTGGAACGCCTGGCGCTGCAGGTCCTCCAAACCGTAGAAGCGCTTCGTCCGCAGGGCGAGCTGCTCGGCGGCGAACAGCTCTCCGAGGACACGCACCGACAGGTCGGAGAGGTTCTGGTCCAGCGCGTCCGCCCGCCCGGCATCGACCAGCCCGTGGAACTGCGTCGCAGCGCTCTGCGCCGCCGTCCAAGCCGTCTGCGCCATCCTCAGGTCGACTTCGACGCTCCGGAAAAGCCGATCCGTGTACGCCCGCCACACCGCGTCCCGGCCGCCGTCCTCGGCGAAGCGCGCCTCGTCCCCCTGGTAGCGGATGACGTCGTGGTTGTGCAGGACGTCCGCGACGAACGTACGGCGCATCCGGTCCTGCACTGCGGCGGGCAGGTCCAAGCCGTGGTCGTAGTCGACCACGCCGACGGCCCGGGTGAAGAGGTCATCGGCGAGTTCGGCCGCCTCGAACTCCTGAGCGAACCGGACGGAGTCGTCGATCCACCGGTGGCGCAGCAGGTCGTGGAGCACCGGCGGGATCGACTCCGGATCCCGCATCCGGCTCAGCTCGGTCCGGAACTCCTCGTCGGTCACCGAGGTGACCGGGTCGTTCACATCGGTGGTCGCTGCGGGGACGTCCCTGGCGACGGCCTGCTCGATGATCTGCGGCAGGGCGGCGGCTGCGGCGGCGACATAGGCGGGCCACGAGGCGCTATCCGGCCGGTCCCGCCACGACGCGGCGATGCGCGCGTCGTACTCGGCCCGGACCGCCTCCAGGTCCAGGCGCGTCCCCGGGCTCGACATCCGGAACTCGGCGATCCCGGCCCGGAACCGGCTGTCCGCGTCCAACCCGGCCGCGTGCAGGTCACGCTCGGCCGTAACGGCCCCAACGGTACGGTCCGCGATGTCCTTCTCGGCCTGCTCCAGCGGCGTCGACTGAGCCGCCGTACGCGGCGGCGGGTCGGGTAGCGGATCGGCGCGGGTGACCGTGGACGGTGTCGAGATCGGATCGCGCGGCTGCGGCTTCGCCATGAGCAGCGCCTCGCCCGGCCCGGCCGGCAGAATCCCCTCGGGACGGTTCTGCGTGCCGGGCAACAGCTTGGCGTCATCCGTCCGCATCCGGGTGGCGAGGTCGTCCATCACCCGGCCGAAGGTGCTCCTGTTCGCCGCGGTCTGCTCGGCCTCCCGCACCGCCAGTTCGTCGGCGTGCTGCCTCGCGGTGATGATGGAAATCTGCTCGCCGATCTCCAGGCGCGTCTGGTCGACGCTGTCGAAGTCGCCCTTGCGGTACGCCTCCGCCAGCCTGTTCCGGGCGCCGTTGACGACGTCGTCGGCGAGGTCGTAGCCGGACGGCATCGTCAGATCGGCGAGCCGGCCGCCGATGTCTTTCATCTGCCGCGCCTCGCTCAGCTCGGCCCGGAAACCGGCCCGGGCCAGCTGCTGCAGTTCGGCGTCGCTGCCTGCGAGATCCTCGGTGCGCACCTTGTTCGGCGGCACCTCGAACCGGGCGTACATCTCCTCGACGAGGGTCCTGCGTGCCGCGACGCCCCTGGTGTCGCTCAGGATCTCGGAACCCCAGCGATCGTCGATGCCCCTGAGCAGTTGCGCGGTGGCGGCGTCGTCCAGCCCCGCGTCCCCGGCCAGGCCCTTGCCGAAGGTCCGTAGCGCGTCGAAACTCGCAGTGCTCGCCGGTACGTTCGGCATCGCCGGTAGCTCGTCGTGCGGCGGCTGGCCCTTCGGGACGTCCAGTTCGTCGAGCCGGCGGGCGACCTCCTCGGCCCGTGACTGATCCGCCACGTCGTCGGTGCGGCCCATACGCTCCGAGACGGACGGCTCCACCCGCTGCCCGGGCGTGGGCTTGAGCGGGGCCTTCGTGTGCAGCTCGGGCAGCACGTCCCGGCGGAAAGCCTCCTGGATCCGATCCCGGGCGGCGAGTTCCTCAGGCGTACGCGCCCCGGCCGGGGCAGGCGTCGGCTCGGCCGCCGTCACCGTCGACCCCGGCGGGTCGATCGGCTTGCGCAACTCCGCCAGCCGCCTCGCGAGTTCCTGGTCAGCCTCGAACCCGGCCCTGGCGGCCCGACTGTTCGCAAGAGCCCGCGCCTCGTTCAGCGGGCCGGTGATCTCGTCGATGACAGCGACGTCCCCTTGCCGGTACGCGAGCGTCAGCCGTTCCCGCGCCGTGTCGTCGAACGGCAGTCCGTGGCGCTCGAAGTCGTCGGTGAGCCGTACCTGCCGATCAATCAACCGGTTGGTCCGGCCCCGCGAGTCCAGTTCGTCGCCGTAGACCTGGCGCGCGTGGCGGCCGCTGATACCGCCGTTGATGTCCCGGCTGGCCAGCGTCGCGGCCCGCTCCGGGTCCATGCCCGCCCGGACGGCGATGTTCTCCAGCAGCGTCCGCTTCGCCTCGTCCAGCGAGAGCGTCCCGCCCCACCGCGCCTCGACCTCTGCCCGGATCTCGACGATCTCCTTGGGTGAGAGTCCGGCACGGCCACCAAGATGGTCCGCCGAGCCCAGCAGCTCGTCGAGTTCCTTCGGGCGCAGCTGCGGGAGCGCCTCGAGTCGCTTCACCGCGTCGGCCGTCTCACTCTGGTGGTGCGCCCACTCCTTCTCGGAGGCCACGATGTCGTCGTGGCGCTGCCCCGCCGGCGGCTCGACCCGGGTCGGCTCCACGGGTGTCCTGAGGCCCATGGCCCTCGCCGCGCCCGCTGCGTCCTCGGCGCCGACCCGCTTCTTGAACTCGGCGAGCGGCCCGTCGCGGAAGTCGTGCACGAACTTGTCGCGGGCGGCCTTCTCCGCGGCGGCGTCCGAGGCGGCGACGGCGTCCCGGTCCGCTTTCCACTGCTTGAGCCGGGCCACCTGGTCCTCCATGGCGGCCAGGGACTTCTCGCCAGCTGTGTTCTTCGCGGCTTCCCGGGTGTCGATGGCCTGGTCGAGGTCGCGGGTGATCTTGTCGAGGCTCGTCGCGTCGCCGGAACGCAAGGCCTGGGTCAACTCCTTGCGGATGCTCCCCGTCATCGGGACGCCAGCGTCCTCGGCGTGACCGATGCGCAGGTTCACCAACCGCTCGATCATGCGGTTGTCGTCGGCGAAAGCCTGGAGTTCGGCCTGGAACTCGGTGCGGGCGACCTGCGCGGTCGCGGTGTTCGGCGAGGTCACCCGTTCCGCGAAGCCACGGGCCACGCTCGCATCCATGCCCGCCCGCGCACCGATGCCCTCGATCAGTTCGCGGGTCACGGCCGCCTCGGTGCCCTTACCCAGCACCGCATCGGGGCCGAGGCCGTCCAGCAGCTCGTCGAGCTCGCGCCGGGGCAGCCCTGCCGCAGCGCCGAAGTCCTCGATCATCGCCCTGGGACGTTCCAGGCCCGTCGGCACGGCCGGGAACTCCGCCACCTCCTCGGGCTTCGGCGCACCGGGTTTGCCCTTCGGTGGCTCCGGCAACTCTCCGAGGGATCGTCCTTCGACCAGATTTCCCGCCGAGGACACGTCCCTGCCACCACTGCCCTGTCCGGCGCCAGGGTCTCGTGCCGGCACCTCCGGGAATTCAGGAACTCGGGATCCTGTGATCCGGTCAAACAGCGATCGTGGCGTCTCGACGCCGTCGACCAGGTCGTCGCTCCATCGGACGGCGGCACCGTCGGTCAACCGGTCAAGCCGCTCCTGAAGGGCTGCGTCGGCGGTCTTGCCGCTGCTCTTCATGTCGGGGTTCCGGCCATCCCGCACCCCGAGGACCGGGCTCTGCGAGGCGTCGGTCGGCACCTTGGCCGGCACCGGGGTGGTTTCCACCGCCGGATGGCGCGTTGTTCCCGTACGCGCCTCGGGCGTGTCGGTCCGCGACGGCGGCTCGATGGGACGCCCGACCGGCCTGGGCGTCTCCACCACGGGCACCGGATGCGGCGTGCCGGCACCATTGGGGATGTCGCGCACCGGGGCTGCGCCGGGCTGCACGGCACCGGACCCGGACACGCCGGTCTCGCGCGGCGGTGCGCTCGGGTGACCGGCGTTCGTGCCCGCGGCGCTCACCGGCGTCGACGACACCGCATCCCGTGACGGCACGATCCCGCCGACGGTACGCGTGGGAGCCGTGGTGGCTCCGATGGTTGGCACCTCCGGAGCGACCGCCCGAACCGGCGTGACCGGCACCTCCGGGGCGACCACCCGACCGGGGGCGGTCGGTGCCAGGTGCTCGACTCCGACCGCCCGGGACGGGGGCCAGGTGACGTGCACGCCGGTGGGCAGATCAGCGAGTCCGCCGGGACGCATCGCGGGCGGCAGATTCACGCCGTGCGGCACGGGCGCGGGGCCGCTCGTGACGGTGTGGTGCATCCCGCGGCCCTGCCCGGCGGCCGGTACCTCGGCCCTCGGCGTGCCGTGCGCAGAGGAGGCGTTCACCGGCGCGTGCTCGACCGAAGGCGGCACGGAGTTGACCGCGCCCGGTCGCGCCGTGCTGGCCGGTACGTTGTCGCCGAGGTGCGGCGACGGCGTACCCTGCCTGGCCACATTGCTCGGTGCGTGCTCGGCCAGGTTCGGCGGGGAGCCCGTCGTGGCACCGCCGGGGCGTACCCCGTTCGTGGGGACATGCTCACCGAGGCCGGGCGGTGCGGTCGTGACCGGAGCGCCACCGCCGGGCCGGATGACGTTCGTGGGCAGGTGCTCACCCAGGTACGGCGGGGCAGCGGCGGTGCCACCGGGGCCGGGGCGTACGGCCGGGTTGGTGACGTGCCCGCCGGTCGAGGTGGCGTGCAGATCGGACACCGTTCCGCGGGCGCCGACAGTGCCCGTCGAGGCGCTGTCCGGGGTGACGACGCGGCCCGTTCCGTGCGTGTTGGCCATGGAGGCGGCGGTGTCCGCGCCGCTGAGGGCCGTCTGGGGTGGCGGTTGAGCGACCAGGTCGCCACGTCCCGCGACGGTGGCGGCGATGTCGAAGCTGCCACGATGGGACGGCGTGGGGGTGAGCGGCGAGATGTCGCCGATGTCCGTGCTGCCTCGGCCACCCACCGACGACACCGGGGAGACGTCTCCGCCGGCGGAGACGCGCGGAGGCTGGCCGACCCCGACGCCCCGGTCGAGGTTGGCGACCGGCGGGGTGTCACCGGTCGGCACCGTCGGCGCCCGGTTGGCGACGGTGCCGCCCGGTGGGGTGGTGTCGACGTTTAGGGTACCGACCTCCCTCGGGCCCGGCGGCCCACTGATGCCCTTGCCGCCGATGTGTCCCCCGGGGGTGGCGACGGCGGACTGGAGCGTCGGCATCGCCGGGGTGACGATGTTCTCCGAGGTACGCGGGACGGTCTGCGGGGCGGCGTGCTCCGCCGCACGCCCGGCGTTGCCCACCGACCCGGCGCCGGAGTAGACCCGCTGGTCCCCCACCGCGCTGGTGGGTGCGGCACGGCCCGCGCCCGGGAGGACCGGCGGGACGTCGGTGGCGCTGAAGGCGGTCCCGTCGACGCCGACGGTGGGCACGTTCTCCACCGTGCCACCCTGGTAGGGCTGGGGTTTGTCGACCAACGCGCCGTTGGTGGTGACGTCGGTGCTGGAACCGCCGACGGGGGTGGATGCGGGGTTCGGTATGTCACCCGGTCTGCCACCGGTGCCCACCCCCTTGACCGGGACGTTGTTGACGCCGCGAATGGAGAAGAGGCCACCCATGACAGCGGCGATGACGACGCTGATGGCGATGCTGGCGGTGTAGTCGGCGGGTACGCCCACGATGGCGGAGACCACCGCGGTGGTGCCGAACTCCATGGCCACCTGCAGGGTGCCCCACACGATGATGCCGATAGCGACGTCGATGACCGCGGTGACGATCTTGCCGGCGAGCTGGCTCATGGCGGAGAGCAGGCCGGCCAGCAGGCGGCCGAGAGCAGCCAGCATCGGGCCGAGGACCGCAGCGAGTCCGATGGTGAGCAGGCCGAAGAGGGCCAGCACGATCTCGATGATCGTGCGGGCCTTCTCCTTGTCGATCGCCTCCTGGACCTTGTCGGCGTAGTCGTCTAGGAACTTCGCGAACTCGTGGGCGGCCTGCTGCACCTTGCGCAGCTTGAGGTCGACGAGGTTCGTCGCGGTGTCCGCCGAGTGGTGGGCCAGGCCGAACCAGGTGATGTCGTTGTAGGCGGCCATCATGTTGTCGCCCAGCAGCTCCAGGCGATCACCCTGGGCCCGCCAGTCTGCGGCGAGTTGACGCAGTGCCGCGGGATCCGGACGGCCGTCCTGCGGAGCACCCACGGATCAGCTCTCTTCGGGCTTGTGCCAGGGATAGGGGTTGTCGGAGTAGTCCGCCTTGATCGGGTCGAGGGTGGTGTCCTCATTGGCCGGCGGCGGGCTGCCGTCGCTGGCCTCGGGCTCCTGCTCCATCTGCGCGCAGAAGGCGTCCCACATGTCGGTAACGGAATGCTCGGCGTTGTTGTAGTTCGCGGCGGCGACGACCACACCGCTGCGGACCTTGTCCAACAGGCCGGGCGTTTCGACGCCCTCCCCGTCGGCGGTCGGCACGCCGAAGAGCCGTTCCTGGATGTCCTTGAGCCGGGTGTTGAACTCGTCGGCGGCGTCGGCGCTCTCACCGATCCAGCCGATCTTGATGCTCTCCCAGGTTTGGCCGATGGTCTCCCAACATCCGATGAGGTCGGTCATGATGACCTTCATGTGCTCCGCGGCGTAGCGGTGCATCGTCTGCGGCGACACGTAGATCTCGGTCGACGCCAGGTTGTAGTCGGGCATCTCGTCACCCCTGCCGCGGTCCCGGTCCACCTCGTCGACGGGACACTAGCCGGGCGACCGGTGGAGCTTCGAGCCCCCACTTCGGGGACGTTGTCGCCGTCTGTGCTCGCGCGTAAGGGTGCATTATGGAAACCAACGCCGTGCCCGTCGATCTCACCCAAACCTGGGACGAGGCCCGCAACGTCGACGGCGAGGACTCGTCGATCGTCTTCACGCCGCCTGAGTCCGACGGCCACGGTGGCTACGTCGACAACGACGGCAACCCGGTTGACGAGTTCGGGCGGGACATCCCACAGCCCGACGGCAACGGCGGCTGGGTCAACCACGAGGGCGAACCCGTCACCGAGGAAGGCGCGCCACTGCCCGCCGCCGACGGTTCGATCCCCGCGCCGGATCTGGGCGACTGGAAGGTCAGCACCGGTGATATCCGTGACGCCGAGGACCGGATCCTCACGTTGACCAAGACCGAGATCGACCAGTTCGAAAGCTTCCGCGACAGTGTCATGCAGCGGGCCAGCTGGATCTTCTACGCCGAGAACTATGCGGACACCCAGGTTTCCAGACACAGCGGTGATCGGATACAGGGCAACCACTACGCCGCGTGGAGCGACGGCCCGGACGAGTACTACGCGAGTGTCAAGGACCCGCACCCGGAGCAGACCGAGCAGATTCAGTACAACCAGTATCAGCTGCTGCAATCCGTGGGTGGCGTACTCGAACTGGTCGGCCAGTACGTCGCCAAACTCAATAACACCGCGCAGATCTACGCCGCGGCCGACATCAACTCCGCGCCTCCCACCGACTGAACCCCTCACCGGGCCGACCTCCAGAGGCTCACGTCGGAGACGGCCGGCATGTGCGCGACCGCGCCCGCCCAGCCCATCGCCGCGGCTCTCGGCCAGCGCAAGCCGGTCATCGAAAGTGGCACTGTCGAAACGCGAAACCGCTACGATCGGCTGATATTGTACCCGAATGACGAATATGTCAGGCTTCCGCAGAGTTGACCAAGGGGCCGAATTTCACCGATTGTTGTCGCGGGTAGTCGGCTATGCCCCGGACGCCGTGTTCGCCGAAGCACGGTCGGCACTCGCGGAGGGGCGTCTAGCCGACACAGCTAGGGCGATCTGCCGCGTTGCCTCCGCTGCCGGGCTGCGGCCTACCGATGCGGAAATCGCATTGCTCGTGACGGCTGCGCCGGAGGCCAGCGCCGAACTCCTCGACATACAACCGGGCGAATGGCCGTTGCCGTCGATCGAGTTCTTTCCGACTCATCCGGAAGAGGATGAGGTTTTTGCTCCTGAACCTGCCCCGCCGATACTCGATCTCACCGACGCCCCGGATGCGTTCGTTGAAAGCGTCACCGATGACATCGACGAGGGCGCGGTGGCGGCGGTGGACGGGATACCCGGTGCGGTTGCGTTGTGGCGGGCCTGGCGCGCTGGCGGCTACGGCGGCTCGACAGACCTGTTCGCGCGAGTCTTCGTTCTGGCCACCGATCTGCCGGAGGACGAACTCCCCGTGGCAACGGCGCTACTGCAAGAGAAGCTGATTCTGGCGGACGCTGACGAGACGCTGGTCGAGGCGTTCATCCTGGGGCAGGAACTGGCACCGTACCAGCAGCAGGCGTTGGAGGGAGGTGCACTGCTGTGGACTGCGGCGGAACCGCGCCGGGTAACCATCGCCCGGGTTTTCGACGGCGCAGACCCGGAGACCGGGCCCTGGTTCGCTCCAGACCACCCCCGACTGGAGGGTCCGATCCGTGACCAGGCGATCGCCTATCTCTCCGTCGGTCAACTCGTTCTGGCGATCACCCAGCGAACGGCCGACATCGTGACCGGATCCGATGAGCCCGTCGTGCCCATGTCTTACCGGACAGATGGCCAATGGGTATGGACCGACGCGGTCGTCTACTACCTCCAGACCCACGCGGTCGCTCCCGATCAAGACCTCTTGGATCACATGCGGAGTGTTAGCTTCAGTCCGCCGCAGACGGACGAGATCGGTACACACCGGGCACTCGCGGCGCTGTTCAGGCCATCGGCAGTCCTACCGGCTACCGTCGGTTAGTGGGGCGTTCCGGCGGCTCTGCACCGGGGCTGTCGTGCCGCTCGCCGTGGCCTTCCGGCCCGGAGCACATCCTGCACTGGTCGAGCCTTCCCGCCGGATCAGGGATCTGACGAAGATCGCCGTCGTAGGCCGGCCCCGGCCCGGTCAGGGTTCCGTCCGTATCCTGCGGTAGTGCCGGCGGGCTTTCAGCCGGTTACCGCAGGTGGCCATCGAGCACCGAGTGGGCAGCCTTCAGCTCCGCCGCCGCGACGTAGGCTGCGTCATGCGCGGTGACACTGCCCCGCAACTGCCATATCCGGTCAAGCAGCATCGCGACGCCAACCTCGTCGATGACCAACGACGGTAGGGTATCGATCGCCTCCTAAGCCCGAGCAAGGCCCAGCTTCCCACCGAGGTGCAGCACCGCCCACCGGCCGGTGCCGTCCCGGTGTTCCTCCACGCGCACCGACGCTGCCGGGATTCCGCTGTCGTCCAGGTACAGCCACGCGTGTTCGCGGACCTGCGGCTGACCGGGCATCCGGCGATCGTACGCCCCACCAATCCTGATTTTCGACCCGTTGAGGAGGGTCCATGGACCCGATCATTCTGCCTGCACTGCCCACCTACGCGTTCTCGCCGACGCTCGCCGGCCTGCTGTCCCTGGTGTTGACGATCATCCTGCCGATCCTGGCGGCCCTGCTGATGCGGGCGTCCTGGTCGGCGTGGCGTAAGGGTTTCGTGCTGCTCGCCTTGGCCACGGTCAAGAGCTACGTGGAAGCGTGGCTACTCGCCGTCAACGACGCAGTGGCGTTCAATCACGTCACCACCCTGTACTCAGCGCTCGTCACGTTCGGGCTCGCCGTCGCCATGTACCTCGGATTGTTGAAGGGCACCCCCGTTCAGCAGGCGGCGGTACGGGGCGGCATCGTCAACGATCGGCCCCGGCACGCCGAGCCCTGATCCACGTCGCACCGTCTCGGTAGGATCGTCGGCGCGGTGCCGCCGGTGACGTCTCGGTCAGGCACCGACCAGCCTGCAACGCCCCCCTTCCCGGACATGCCGGGAAGGGGGGCGCTTCCGTCGTTTACGCTGTTAGTGCGGGTGCGATGCCGAGACATCACCGGTGCACCGGGCGACGAAGGGCCATCCGCCGCAGCTCCCAAATGATCACCGCAGGGCCCCGGCGTGGACGCGGGCCACCGGCGCACCAGGGCCACCACGCAAGCCCGCGCCAGCCGTGCCGGCGGTGGGATCGGTGCCCCGCTGCTCGGGCAGAGAGCAGCCGGACTCCCCGTCCACCTTCACAGGTGGGCGGGGAGTTTCGTCGTACCCCGGGCATGGATGTCGCCGACCCGACACCATTACGTCCCGCAACCGGCCGGCTACGGTCGTCACCATCGCCGGATGCGGACCCGACACATTCTCGCCGCCGCCGTGCTGATGCTGCTCGCCGGCTGCGGACCCGACACCACCAGCACACCCGAACCAGCCCCGGCGACACCTGCCGCGAAACCACTCGACGCACGGCGGGTGCTCACGAAACTCAAGGCCGCCGACGTCGGCGTCACCGGCGGCACCATCCAGGACGAGAATACCGACCCGAACAACCTGCTCGGCCGACCCGGCGGCTACACCTCGCGTGCGTCCGCTGACCTGCCCGGCGGGCGACGCGACGAGCCGGTGCACTCCATCAACCGCGGCCTGGTCGTCGAGGTGTTCCCGACCGCCGACGACGCGGACCGGCGGGCCGAGTACATCCAGACGGTCACGAAAGGGATGCCGCTGCTTCCGGCCGAGTACCACTACCGGGCCGACGCCGGCCGGGTGCTGGTGCGGGTGTCAGGGCTGGTCAAGCCGTCACGAGCGGCGAAGGTCGCAGCCGCCGTCGCCGATCTGTAACCATCCCACCCCGGTCATTTGGTACAAAAGGGGAATTCCCCCGGCGCGGGGGGCGACAGTGGGGGTCGATCATGGCGGCGCACAGGAATCGTGTAATCGCGCACCAACGCACATCCGAAACCGCCATCATGATCCTTGTGCTGGCCGCCTTCGGCCCCTACCTTGCGGCCGGCATACGCACCGAACAGGCCGCCGTCTGTGCTGTTGCAGGGCTGGCGCTGCTGGCCGGCGCACATCACCTCCGCGAAACTCCCTCACGGGCAATGCTGGCAATCGCAGCGATGGCAACCTATCTGACCGTGGCCGCATTCGCCGCGGTCGGCCCCACCAGCCAAGCCACCGGTTACGGACCCGTCGGCTTCCTTGCCGGCCTCGACAACCTGCTCCTACCGATTGTCACTCTCACCGCCGGCTACCTGATCGCCGCCGGCCACCCTGACCGGCGGCGCCTCCTACGGATCACCGCACTGACCTTGGTGGCGGCGCTCGCCGTCAACGCGGCCGTGTCCTACCTGATGTTGGTGAGCCCCGGCGACTATGACCAACTGATGTCCGCCTGGTGGACCGGCGATGGTGGGGTATCCACAGCGGAGCGTGCCGCGACGATGGGCCGCTACTCGGGGATCTTCAACCAGCCCGCCGAGGCCGGGGTCGCCTACTCGCTGGGGCTGATCGCCGCCGTGTACGCGCTGCGCCGCCAACCCATGATCCTCGCCGCCGCCGGTGTCGCGCTCACCGTCGGTGGGCTTCTCACTGCATCCAAAATCTTCCTGCTGATCGGGTTGCCTGTCGCGTTGTGGCAGACGTGGATGGGGTCGTCGTGGCACACCCGTGCCGGTACGGTGCTCGCCGTCGGCGGGGTGATGGCGTTGTTCGACCACCAGGCCCGGCAGCCCGATTCACCGATCGGTGGTGTGCTGCTCGGGGCGTGGCTCAACCCGGGAGACCGGGGCGGAGGCCTCCTGTCTCTGTATACGGCGTCACGGTTCGGCGAACAGTCCACCCTCGCCGACACTGCCGGCATCGTTTTGACCCACTCGCCGTGGTTCGGGTTCGGGTTGGGTGGGCTGCGGGTCGCCTACGACAGCGCATGGGTGGAGGCCCTCGTCATGGCTGGCATTGTCGGAGTGGCGGCGCAGGCCGCCATCCTGGCGGTGATGGTGTGGTGCTGGCTTGATGTGCGGCGGTGGGCGGACCCGGCTGCGGTGCGGTTCGGCGCCGGGCTGCTGCTGGTGGTGACTGTCGGGTCGGCGGGTTTGCCCACGACCACGGCGAACAGGGTGTCGTCGGTGGTGTGGTTGTTCGTGGCGCTGCTGCTGGTGTGTCCGCCGATCCCCGGGCGGCGTGCCCTCTGGGCGAAGGATGCGCCGGAGGATGCGGCGGCGGGGCGTCCGCTGCGGGTGCTGCCGGTCGACCAGCGACGGCACGAGGTTCGTTGGCCGGGTGTCAAACCGATGGCACGGCAGTGAGCCACCGGCCGGGGTCAAGTTCCCGGTCCGCGCGCTGCCGGTAACCGCAAGGCCACAGTGCGGCGCAGTCCCGGCAGCGGCGCGGCTCGTCATCACACCGACCGTGCCGGGCCGCGAGCGTGCGCCAATGCTCCCGATCCACCCGGGGCAAACTACCCCTAACCGGCAGGTTCCGAACCCTTGCGGGGGCGGCCACCCTTCGTCCAGCCCGCCCTCGACTCGGCCACCAGCCGATCCACGGTCACCTCGTCGGCGTCGTACAGGCGGGCCAAGCACCGCATGTCGGACACCGACACGCCACACTGACCCTGCTCGATGCGCCACACCTTCGACAGCGACCAGCCCGTCTCCGCCGCCACCTGCTCACCAGTCAACCCGCACGCGATCCGCAGCCGCTTCCTCAGTCAGATGTTGACGTTGATGGCGTCGGGGACAGCGTTCGTGGACGGTGTGCCGTGGCCGATACCCGCATACACCTGCGGCCGGGTTTGACGCAGGTGACCGGCCCACATGCCACCGACGGCGGCGGTGCCGACGACGATCGCCGGGAGCAGTAGCGGCAGCAACGACCCGGGGGCGGCACCGAGCAACGATCCGGCGCTGCTGACCATCGCGACGAGCACCACCGAGCCGGTGAGCAACCCCGCCATGGGCGCGATCCGCCACTGCCACAGACCACCGTCGTCCCGGGCGGGTTTCGGTGCGGCCAGGGCTGATGCCGACGCGGCCAGCAGCAGTCACAGCAGCCCCAACGCGCCCAGCGTGGACAGCCACGCGAACATCTGCCCGACCGGGTCCGCGCCGGCCAACGCGAACCCGGCCACCACCACGGCGGCGGTAACGGTCTGGGCCAGTGACCCGCCACGTGGCGCGCTGACCCGGGCGCCGCTGTCCGCTCCGGCGAGTCCGGTCGGTAGCACCGCTTCGCGGGCCATCGCGAACACGTACCGGGCGATCACACTGTGGAAGGCGAGCATCGCGGTGAGGATCGCCAGGATCAGCAGGAGCCCCGCCGCGGTGACCCAGAAGCTGCCGGCCCGGTCGAGGATCGTCAGGGGCAGGTCCGGGTCGGCTGCGGCGGCTTGCCGGGGCTGGTCGGCCCGACGGCCAGGCCCATCGCCCACGCCGCCAGGGCGTACACGCCGCCGAGCACCAGCGCCCCTGTGATGGTGGCGCGGCTGACCGCCCGCCGGTCGACGGTTTCCTCCACGAAGCTGCCGGGGGCGTCGATGCCCATGAGGGAAGCGACGGCGAAGGCGACCGCGCCGCCGATACCGCCGACGGCGAGGCCGGAGGCGGCGAACCCGTCCCACGTGGGTGCGTCGGCCGAGCTGACGCCGACGGCGATGAACACGGCGACGATCAGCAGCGACGCGGTGAGGACACCGGCCAGCAGCAGGGTGGAGCGGACGACCGGCCAGCGGCCGAACACGGCGACCGTGTGTCGGCGTACAGGTTGGCGTGGCCAGTCAGGTACGCGTGAACGTGCCCAACTCGCCGCACCCACCAAGAACCTTCTTGATCAGGCCGAAGCGGTCATCGATCGATGAGCACCACAGCCCGTCGTTGCAGGGTCTGCAGACGACCTTCGTGGCGCTGGGCGCCGCCGAGGCGCGCCCGAGCGGATCGTCGAGCAGGTAGGGGCTGAATGCGCTGCGCGAGCGCTGCGGGTAGTGCTTCGTGAGCAAGCCGACCCGCACCGCAGCCGCGCAGCGGCGAGGAGCGGAAGCGGCGCGGTAGGAGGTTTCAGCAGAGGGGCACCACCACCTACCTCTCGGATCTTGGGCATGAGGCTGGTCCCGTTCGTCCGTGCCTACCTGGGCACGTTCATCCGTACGCCGACACCGTGGCGAGGGCGATACCGGCCCACACTGTCCATGACCCGCCGAGCAGTGCGGCGAGGGTCGCGCCGAGCAGCCCGTAGAGGCTGATCTGGATGGCGTTGTAGGCGAGCAGGGCGACCAGGCCGCCTGCCACGTTACCTTTTTGATCGTCCCCAGCCGGGGACCCTCGGTCGCCCGGCCCGGTATGACTTCCTGCCCCTGTCGTTCGGATGATCCGGGGGGTGTTGTCGCTGGGTCGGGTGGCGTCGGCGGACCGCTGATAGGGACACGGCCACCCGTGTTCGGGGTAGGTCTCTTCGTAACGTGGCTGCCGGCAGTCCGACGCCTTGACTGCGGCCGAGGCCACGATGCGATGCGTGGAGGCGGTCTGGTGCGCGACGGTTATGGCGTCTTCCTGGGCTTGGACGTCGGTAAGGGTGATCATCACACGGTCGGGTTGGCCCCGGACGGCAAGCGGCTGCACGACGCGCCGTTGCCGAACACCGAGGTCCGGCTGCGGCAGCTGTTCGACAAACTCGCCCGCCACGGCCGGGTCGTGGTCGTGGTCGATCAGCCTGCCTCGATCGGTGCCTTGCCGGTCGCGGTGGCTCGGGCGTGCGGGCATCAGGTGGCCTATCTGCCTGGCCTGGCGATGCGGCGGATCGCCGATCTGCATCCCGGTTCGGCGAAGACCGACGCCCGTGACGCCTACGTTATCGCGGACGCGGCCCACACTCTGCCGCATACGCTACGGCGGGTCGACACCGGCGACGAGGCCCTGGCTGAGCTGGAAGTCCTCGTCGGCTTTGACGACGACCTCGCCGGCGAGGCCACTCGGGTGTCGAATCGGATCCGGGGCCTGCTAACGCAGATCCATCCCGCCTTGGAACGGGTGCTGGGTCCGAAAGTCCACCACAAGGCGGTCCTGGAGTTGCTGTCGCGTTGTGGCGGTCCGATCGGGCTGCGCAAGGCAGGCCGCCGCAAGCTTCTCTCGATCGCGACAGTGCACGCGCCTCGCATGGGTGAGCGGCTCGTCGCCCAGATCATGACCGCCCTCGACGAGCAGACCGTCACCGTCCCCGGCACCCAAGCCGCCGAAACGATCCTGCCCCGCCTCGCCGACAGCCTCCGCGACATCCTGCGACAACGCGACCAGGCCGCCGGTGAGGTCGAGAGGATGCTTGATGCGCACCCTCTTGCCCCGGTCCTGACCTCGATGCCCGGCATCGGCGTCAGGACCGCCGCCCGGATCCTGCTCGAAGTCGGCGACGGCACCGCCTTCGCCACCCCCGGCCACCTCGCCGCCTACGCCAGCCTCGCCCCCGTCACCCGACGATCCGGCACCAGCATCCGCGGCGAACACCCACCCCGAGGCGGCAACAAGAACCTCAAACGCGCGTTCTTCCTCGCCGCGTTCGCAGCCCTCGCCGACCCCGTCAGCCGCGCCTACTACGACCGCAAACGCGCCGAAGGCAAACGCCACAACGCCGCCCTCATCTGCCTCGCCCGACGCCGCTGCGACGTCCTGTTCGCCATGCTCCGCGACAAGATCCCCTACCAACCACGGCCGACAGATCAGGCACCCATCCCCGCTTGACGAAACCCATAGGGACACCCCCACCAGTCGCCGACGCCGCTGACCTGGACGACGCCATCCAAGCCGGTGCTGCCCACCTCGCGGCAGTACGGCGGCCATCCCGCCGGTTCACTGCCGCCGCTGTGGTCGCGGTTGCGGCGGCGGCATTCGGTTGGGGTGCATTCGCCCTCCACTCCCTGTTCGCGGCGACGGCCGGACCCCCGACGGCGGGTCTCGTCGCCCACGCTGTCGCGGCATCCATCCTGACCATGGTGGGTATCGCCTTCGGCGCGCTGTGGGTGGTGGCGTGGCGGTCCGGCCGCCGCGAGACGGTCCGCGACCAGCTCGCGGCGGACCGGTATGAGCGGCTGCTGGTGGAGATCGGGCAGATGCGGGCAGAACTGCGGGACGGCGACGGGCGTGCGTTGGCTGCGGTGGAACGGGCCCAGCAGCTCATCGGATCGCCGGAGGGTGGGACGGTGCGGCAGCCGGATCTCGCAGCGCACACCGTTGGCCTTGACGAGCCGACCATCACCGGTCACGAGTGGACAGGCCAGCAACTCCGCCGCCGCGACATACGCCGCGTCGTACGCCGTGACATTGCCCCGCAACTGCCACGTCCGATCAAGCAGCGTCGCGGCACCAACCTCGTCGATGACCAACGAAGGCAGGGTCTCGATCGCCTCCTGTGCCCGAGCAAGGCCGAGCTTCCCACCGAGGACCTTGCCTCTGATCACCGACATGACCTCGATCAGAAGATGGCTCGGCGCAGCCCAGTGCGGATCTCCGGTCAGTTCCGCCCGCGCCGCGTCGCCGACCGGCCCGTCGTCAACCAGGGCATCGACCATAGCCGACGCATCCACCACGATCACGCGGCGCTCCCCCACGGTCCGCGCTGCTCCCGCTGGTCATCCAACTCGGCAGCTCTCTCCCCCGGCAGGGAACGAGCACCGTCCGACCGGCCGGCGAAGCGATCAAGGGCCGCCGTATTGCGCAGCCGTCGAGCCTGGGTCTCCACCAACTCCAGCAGGTACGCCTGGAGTGACTGCCCACGCGCCTTGGCCTGGGCCGCCAGGGCGTCTCGCACTTCTTCCGGCACGTCCCGAATCTGAAGAGCAACCATGCATTCATTATGCATGCAGTCTCGCTTGCTAGCCAGGAAGGACTCGAACCCTCGATCAACCGGTTCGCATGACGACTACGGCACGGACCCAAAACCGCAGGCCAGAGAAGTACGTGGGCCGAAGGTACCACCATGCGAACCAACCAGCGACTATCGCCGGTGACCCGTTCCCGCTGCGGGCGCGCACGTCAGGAGCGCGGTTCATACGCTCGGCCAAGGATCAGGCGATCTGACGGAGATCGCTGCCATAGTCGAAAATGATCCGCATCCGGGCGCCCAGTGCTCGCGCGTACCGACTCAGGGTCGCGACCTCGTTGGCCTCCAGATCGCCGTTCTCGATCTGACTGACCCGGCCGGGGGTGACCCCCATCAGCTCGGCAACCTGCCGCTGGGTGAGCCCGAGACGCTTACGCTCCTCGGCCAGGTGGAACGCGCTGATCCATGCCTCGGTGCGGGCGCGCTCCACATCGAGCGCGGCGTCGTCCCCGTCGTGCAACTCGGCACGGATGTCGTCCCAGTCATTAAAGTCGCTCATCAGCCCTCCCTCCGCTTCCTCTCAAAGGCGAGCCAGCCCTCGTAGGCGACCTCGGCGACCGGGATCGCTTCCTCACACCATCGAGACCAGTCTCCGGCCTTGTTACCGGCCACCAACAGCACCGCCTGTGACCAGGGATCAAAGACGAACAGAACCCAGATCGCGACGTCCCGCCCAGACCTCGGTCGCAGCTCCTTGAGGTTGCCGATGCTCGACCCTCTGAGCGTGTCGACCAACGGACGCCCCAGCCCCGGACCGGTCTCCGCGAGCATGTCGATCGCCACGTTGACCGACCGGTAGGTCGCCGGATCGGTCTGACGGAGCGAGCGCAACCAGTCGCGGACATCGCTGGTCGTTCTGATCGCCCAGTGACGGGCGGGGCCGTGTGGCATGGACCAACTATAGCTCAGCCTATACCTTGAGGCAGCATCCGAACCGCAAACGCGCAGGTCGGCAGCATGATCGCGTTCAATGGTGGGGCGGGCGGGACTCGAACCCGCGACCGAGGGATTATGAGTCCCCTGCTCTAACCGGCTGAGCTACCGCCCCGGCACCGGGCCGGATCTTATCCCGCCCAGTCGATCACCGGCCAACGAACCTTCCCGACCTCCCTGCGGGCCGACGGACCGTACGGTCGGACGCCCGATGCGAGCGCCGTGCGGTGCAGGTCGGGAGGGATCCGGCGGCCACGGCCTCTCCTCACCGGCGTCGCCCTCGTGTCAGCAGCACGATGGGCAACGCGAGGATAACAGTGAGCAGCCAGCCGACCACGACCGCACCCCACAGTACGGCGACGTCCTCCTCGGCGGTGGGACTGATCAGCATGCCGATGGTGAGCAGCAGGGTGAACCCGCCCACCACCAGCGTGGCCAGGCCGCTGAGCACCATCAGCAGGATCTCCCACCCGGCCCGCTTCGGCCGGGTCAGGCGCTCGCGAGCCGCGCGGAGGGCACGCGGTTGGGGAATGCTCTCCGGATCGCGGGGCGGCATGGTGATCTGCCGGTCGATCGGCACCCCGCTGTCGACGACGTGCATCGCCGCCGGGCGCGTGTCGAACAGGGTCGGCTCGATGTGCAGCACGATCGCGTCGTGGCCGATGAGCTGCCGGGCGCCGTCGGGCCAGGCCAGCATCGCGGCGCAGTCGGCGTAGGTGACCGTGAGGGTGCCACCGGCACTGAGGTGGCTGACTCCCTCGGTGCCGATGAGTAGTCGACTGTCGTCGTCGCGGGCGCGGTAGGTGGTGCCCGCGACGGTCGACTCCGACGAGGTGGGCGCGGCGGTGAAGCCAGCCCAGTCGGCGCTGGTCCCGTTCGGCACCATCAGCAGCGCCGAGGCGTACGCCTCCTGGGCGACCTCGTGCAGGTCGGCGAGGGTTACCGCCTTCAGCTGCGCGAGCTGCTCGTCGATGGTGCGGTTCGGCTCGCCGTTGAGCAGGTTGAAGGCGTACGCGGGCAGCCGGGTGGCGTCGGCCTCGGCGGTGGCGTACATGTCGATCCGCTTGGCCACCACGGCGTCGAGGTCGCTCTGCTCGATCCGGCCCACCCGCAGCTTGGCCAGCACGTCGATGAATCCGCCGAGCACGGCGTCCTGCTTCTCGGCCAGCGAGTCGGCCAGGGTCCGCAGGTGGGCCTGGCCGTCGCCACGCGGTTCGTAGCCGCTGCCGATGGTGTAGGAGAGACCGGCGTCCTGGCGCAGCGCCCGGAACAGTTCGCGCTCCAGCACCTCGGCGAAGATGTTCGCGGCGGTGCGGCGCCGCACGACCGCGTCGAGCACCACCGCCCGCGAGCCGTGCACGAAGTACGCCGGGGTGGCCGGCAGCGCCGACGAGGCGGCCGGTACCGGCTGCCGGGTGCCGGCGGGCAGGTCCAGCCGCAGTCCTTCGGGCACCCGGTCACCGGCGATCCAGAGCACCGCGTTCTCCCGGGTGAACCAGCGTGCGGCCCACTGGCGCAGGTCCTCGGCGGTGAGCCTGCCCAGCCCCCACTCCGGGTAGCTGCTGAGCCCGTGGTCGCGGGCGCCGTGGCGCCACAGCGGGATGTCGTCGATGGCCGCGCTTCCCCGGCTGCTCCACTCGGTACGCAGGATGTCCTTCTCCACCTCCAACCGCCCGGTCGGCAGGTCGGTCAGGTTGGCGCAGACGGAGGTGAGGAAGGTGGCGATGTCCGGTGCTGAGCCCTGCATGTGGAAGGTGGTGAAGGTCGGTCCGGTGGCGCCGTTGAAGTGGTAGTCGGCGGTGCCCAGCGGGGCGAGAACGAGGTGTTCGAGCAGGTGGGTGATGCCGTGGCGGGCCAGCGTCTCGTCGGCGGTGCCGACCCGGAAGGTCAGCCCGGCCCGCATCGGCCCGCCGGTGGGGGCGAGCAGGGTCGGCACCCCGTCGGTTTCCAGGTGTTGGATCACGGCCGGCCGCCCTTCGCGTACGCCTTGTCGCGGAACCGCTGGAACTGCGCCACCGCGTCGCCGAAGTAGCCGAACATCGATTCGTCACCGAGGTGTCCGAGGGCGGCGAACTGCTGCGCCGCCGGTGTCCACTCCTGCATGAGGCAGAAGGCGAGGGCGAAGGTGCTGCGTACCTGGACCCAGTCCCAACCGTGGCGGAACTCGGGGTGCCAGATGGAGCGCTGAGCCGCGTCGTGGATCGCGGCGCGCACCTGCTGGCCGCGCAGGAATGCCCGCGCGGCGGACAGGGTGCCGTGGTCGAAGGCCTGCTCCAGGTGCACCTCGACGACGAGGACGGCGTTGGGCGCGCCGGCCGGTGCGGCGTCGGTGCATTCCCGGGCGAAGTCGTACGCCTTCTCCCAGCTGCCGCTCCATTTCGGACAGAGCTGCTGCAACAGGGAGCCCTGCGCCGGCAGGTGGTGCGGGTGCGCGGCGGCGAGCCGGTCGTAGCGGCGCCGGGCCTCGGCCTGGCCCAGTTGCAGGCCGCGGGCGCTGGTGACCCGCTGGGTCCAGGCTGCCGCGTCCTGCGGGTGGCGGGCGGTGGCCTCGATGAGGATCTGCTCGGCCCGGCGCAGATGATCGAAGAACCGGGCGAACTGTGCCCGGCTGACGTCCTGTGCCCGGCTGGCCGTCCGGATCCGCCATCCGGCGTGGATCAGGTGCGCCCCCAGCATGGCCGCGGCCACCGGGTCGTCCGGTTGCTCGGCGAGTGCCTTCCGCAGGAGCGGCTCGGCGTCCGGTGTGTCACCGACCTCGCCGACGAGGACCGTCCGACCGTGGGCGTCCTGGGCGTCGACGAGGGCGCGCAGCGCCGGCCAGTCACCGGCGGCCAGCGCGCCACGGGCGCCGGCCACCTGGGGGTACGCCGCCGCGGCGTCGAACACCGGCGGCGGGAGGGGTGCGGGCATGGCGAGGATCATAAGTGATCATCTTTGGCCCGGTGACCCCGAATTCTCAGTGCTGGCGCAGGTGCCGCAGGGCGGCTCCGGCGGTGCGCCAGCCGCTGGCGAGTGCCCCCTGGATGGACGGGCTGTCGCGGTGGTCACCGGCGACGAACAGTCCGTTTCCCAGCCCCACCGGCTTACGTAGCCGGCCCTGTGGCGGCGGCGCGGCGGGCAGCGCGGCGGGGATCGTGACCGTGGTCAGGTGTTCCCAGTCGGCGGTGGGCCGCCCGTACAGCCGGGTCAGTTCCAGCCGCACGGCCGGCTCGGACGGTACCGACGGCCCGACCACGGAGGTGGCGATCAGGTGCCGGCCGGTGGGCGCGTAGCCGGGCACGGCGTGGGTGACGACGACCGTGTTGGCGACCATCTCGCGGCGGTCGCCGTCGAGCAGCAGGATCGGCTCGTCCAGCGGTGGCTCGCTGGCCGCGTGGTAGAAGGTGGTGTAGGCGTGCATTCGTACCGGCGGCAGGTCCAGCAGCCGGGTGGCGGTGGGTGGGTCGACGGCGACGATGGCGGCCCGGCAGCGCAACTCGCCGGCGGTGGTCCGGACGCGACCGGGTGTCACCTCGGCGACGGGAGTGTGCAGCTCCAGCAGCCCGGTCGGCAGCGGCGCGGCGACGGCCCGGGGCAGCGCCGCCATGCCGTCGGCGGGCAGGCCGACCCGGCCCCGGGCGAACGAGCGCAGCACCATCGCCAGGACGTGGCTGGAGGTGGCCAGTTCCCGGTCGAGCAGCACGCCGGAGAGGAACGGACGAAGCAGGTCCTCGATGATCGCGTGGGAGAGGCCCGCGCGGCGCAGCGCCACTTCGGCGGTGGTCTCGGGCCGGGCGAGCAGACGTTCGGGAGGCAGCGTGGCGTAGCTCGCGGCGAGTGCGGCGAAGCGCAGCCGGTCGGGCAGGGAGCCGACGGGGGCCAGGGCGGTGCCCGGACCACCGGCGGGCTCGCGCAACGGGTTGACCAGTCGCAGCAGCCGGTCGCCCTTGCGTACCCGCACCCCGGGAACGAAGAAGCCGAGGTCGAGACGGTCCACGTCGAGCAACGCGCCGAGCCGGGGGTACGCCGTGTTGAGGACCTGAAATCCACGATCGAGCAGGAAGCCGTCGACGGTGTCGGTGGCGACCCGGCCACCAAGCCGGTCGGCGGCCTCTACCAACCGCCAGGACACTCCGGCGCGGTGCAGGCGGCGGGCTGCGGCGAGGCCGGCGAGGCCGCCGCCCACGATCACGACGTCGGTGTCAGCGGGCATGGGGTACGTCGTGCCCTGGTTGTGCCGGTGCGGGCTGGCGGCGGGCGGGGCGCGCCGCCACGGCGGGGCGCGCGGCGGCCTCGGATGGTCGCGGCTCGGCCGAGCCGATCTTCCAGTTTCCGGACATCCCACCCACCGGCTGTCGTCGCAGGATCGACGCGCACCAGCGTAGACGCGTTGGCCGGGTGCCGCCCGCTGAAAGCCCGGCGTCGCGCCGCCGGCCGGATCTGGTGGGACACGAGTGACGCCCACCAGATCTGGCCGGTGGGCGTCGTGGTGAAGTAGGAAGCTCCCCCGTTTGGACTCGAACCAAAAACCTGCCGGTTAACAGCCGGCTGCTCTGCCAATTGAGCTACGGGGGACCGCAACAACGCCCGGAACGGATCGCTCCGCACCGCGCGCCGGGCACAAGAGTACAGGACGGCAGGGGGTGTTGGTCCAGGGGGTTCATCGGCCACCACCGAGCGACGCGGCGACCGTTTACCAGACAAATCGTCATCCTGGCACAAGGAGGTATGAGCGGAGAGCAGGATGGGTAGTTAGCTGCCGACGACAGGACGCAGGCGCGAATCGGTCAGTCCCGCCACCCGGCTTCCGGGAGCGGGACGACGGCGCGTCAGGTACGAAAGGAGCCGCCATGCGCGGAAAGATCATGTTCCTTGGCGGGCTGGCTGCAGGGTTCGTCCTGGGCGCCCGTGCCGGCCGGGAGAAGTACGAGGAGTTGGTGGTCCGGGGCCGCAAGGTGCTCGACCACCCGACCGTCCAGGAGGCGGCCGGGGTCGCGCAGGCCCAGGCGAACCGCCTCTACCACGAGGGCAAGGACAAGCTCGGCAACTCCAAGCTGGGCGAGAAGCTGAACTCCAACGGCAAGGAAGGGCTCACCCCGGCCGACGACACGTTCGCCGGTACGCCGGCCACGGCCGGCAGCAAGTCGGGTTCCGGCACGTCGAGCTCCGCTTCGACGTCCACCACCCCCCGCACCAAGCCGACCGGTACCGGAGCCAACGGCAGCACGCTCTGAGCACCTCGGACGGGCCCGGCCACCGACCTCGGTGACCGGGCCCGTCCGTACGCCCGGACGGCAGCGGACCGACGCGGCCAGACGTTGACGCTGTCGGCTTCGGCTGGCCACTGGTTCGAAACACCGCCGTGGAACACTTCGCCCGGAGGTGGTCGAGATGGCCCTGGTCCGGCCGGAGAATCCGCAGCAGGCACGGTTGGTCCGGTTGCTGCGGGACGAGGGCCCCCGGTCCCGGGTGGAGCTGGGTGACCTGCTGCGCCTGTCCCGGACGGCCCTCACCACCGAACTGGGCGGGCTCGTCGCCCGCGGGCTTGTCGAAACCGCCGGGCCGGCGGCGTCCCGGGGCGGGCGCCGGTCGTCGTTGCTGCGCCTCTCCGGCGGCGTGCGTTTCGCCAGCGTGGTGGTCGCCACCGACCAGGTCACCGTCGCCGTCACCGACGGGGAGCTGAACGTGCTCACCGAGGCCAGCGAGGTCGCGGACGTACGCGACGGGCCGGAGCCGGTGATCGGCCGGGCCATCGAGCTGGTCGACAAGCTCCGCGCCGAACTGGGCGTCACCGAACTCACCGGGGTCGGTGTCGCCCTTCCCGGGCCGGTCGACGGCGGCACCTCCACCGCACCGGCCGTCCTGCCTCGGTGGCAGCGCTTTCCGGTCCGGGACGCCTTCGCCGCCGAACTGGGCTGCCCGGTGCTCGTCGACAACGACGCGAACGTGCTCGCCCTCGGCGAGCGGCACGCCGGCATCGGCCGTACCGTCGAGGACTTCCTCTACGTGAAGCTCGGTACGGCGCTCGGCTGCGGGCTGGTGCTCGGCGGATCGCTCTACCGGGGCGCGACCAGTAGCGCGGGCGACATCGCGCACCTACCGCTCGGCGAGGAAGGGCCGCCCTGCGCGTGCGGGGAGGCCGGTTGTCTCGAGGCGTACTGCGGGGATGTCGGGTTGGTCCGGGCGGCACTGGCGGTCGCCCGGTCGGACCGCTCCCCGGTGCTGGCCGCGCGCGTCACCGAGGCGGGCTCGCTCACCGTCGCGGACGTGGTCGCGGCCGCCACCGCCGGTGATCCGGCCACCCAGCTCCTCGTCCGCGACGCCGCCCGCCGGCTCGGTCGGGTGCTGGTGGGTCTGGTCAGCTTCTTCAACCCCGGCATGGTCGTGATCGGCGGCGCACCCGACGGGCTCGGCCACCTGCTGCTCTCCGAGATCCGTGGCGTGGTCTACCGACGGTCGGCGCCGTTGGCCACCGGCACCATGCCGATCGTGCTGTCCGACCTGGCGGGCCGGGCCGCCGTGGTGGGCGCGGCGTACCTGGCCAGCGAACATGTCTTCAGCGCCGGTTGACCACAGGGGGCCGGCTGCGGGCCGGCCCCCGGCGACCGAAGGCGTTCAGTCCTTGCTGCTGAAGGCCGCGTCGAAGGCGGCCGACGGTGCGTCGAAGGCGAGCCGGCGGACGAACTGGAGCGCCTCGGGTGCGCCCACCAGCCGGTCCATCCCGGCGTCCTCCCACTCGATGGAGATCGGGCCGGAGTAACCGATGGCGTTCAGCGCCCGGAAGCAGTCCTCCCACGGCACGTCGCCGTGGCCGGTGGAGACGAAGTCCCAGCCACGGCGCAGGTCCGCCCAGGGCAGGTGCGAGGCCAACCGGCCGCGCCGGCCGTCACCGGTACGCACCTTGGCGTCCTTGCAGTCGACGTGGTAGATCCGGTCGGCGAAGTCGAAGATGAAGTTGACCGGGTCGAGTTCCTGCCAGACGAAGTGCGACGGGTCCCAGTTCAGCCCGAAGGCGGGCCGGTTGCCGATCGCCTCCAGGGTCCGCTTCGTCGTCCAGTAGTCGTACGCGATCTCACTGGGGTGCACCTCGTGGGCGAAACGCACCCCGACCTCGTCGAAGACGTCGAGGATCGGGTTCCACCGGTCGGCGAAGTCCTGGTAGCCGCGCTCGATCATGGCCGGCGGCACCGGCGGGAACATCGCCAGGGTGTGCCAGATCGACGAGCCGGTGAAGCCGACGACGGTGTCCACGCCGAGCTTCGCCGCCGCGCGGGCGGTGTCCTTGATCTCCTCGGCGGCCCGCTGGCGTACCCCTTCGGGCTCGCCGTCGCCCCAGATCCGGGCGGGCAGGATGCCCTGGTGCCGCTCGTCGATCGGGTGGTCGCAGACCGCCTGGCCGACCAGGTGGTTGGAGATGGTGAAGACCTGGAGGTTGTGCTTGGCGAGCGTCTCCCGCTTGCGTTCGACGTACGAGTCGTCGGCCATGGCCTTGTCGACCTCGAAGTGGTCGCCCCAGCAGGCGATCTCCAGGCCGTCGTAGCCCCACTCGGCGGCGAGCCGGCACACCTCGTCGAACGGAAGGTCGGCCCACTGGCCGGTGAACAGCGTGATCGGTCGCGCCATGTGTCCTTTTCCCCTGTCGTGTTGGGGATTCCGTTACCTGCGGGACCGGGGCGAGGGATGACCGGATGGGTGACGGCCTCGACGGTGCACCGGTGGACGCGTTCGCGTCTGGGGCCGACGGGTTGCGCCTCCCGTCGACTCACCGGCCACCTCGCGGTCGCCGTCTCCCACTCTAGGCGGGTCGCGGGCGGTTCGAAAGAGCCCCGGTGCGACGGGGTGACCGTCGCACCGGGGCGGCACAACCTGTTCGGTTACGGCAGGACCCAGCGCTGGTTGGCGCCGGTGTGGCAGGTCCACAGGTGCACGGCCTGCCCGTCGGCGGAGCTGTTGTTCGACACGTCCAGACACTTGCCCGAGTTCGGGTTACGCAACGTGCCGTTGGACTGGGCCGACCAGTTCTGGGCACCGCTGCCGTTGCACGTCCAGAGCTGGATCTTCGTACCGTCGGCCGAGCCGGCACCGTTGACGTCCAGGCACTTGCCCAACGCCCGGATCGTCGAGTTCGGCGTCACCGTCCACGTCTGCGCCGCCGAACCGTTGCAGGTGTAGATCTGGATCTGCGTACCGTCGGCCGTGCCCGCGTTACGCACGTCCAGACACTTGCCGGCCAACCCGGTGATCCGGCCGGTCCGGTCACCGCCCGGCGGCGGGTTCGAGCCGCCGAGTTCCTTGATCCGGATGTTGCGGAACGAGACGTCGTCGCCGGTGCCGTGGTTCTGGATGCCGATGTGCCCGGCGAGCGACCGGACCGGGTCGGTGTTGGTGAAGTCGTTGATCTTCGTGCCGTTCAGGAAGACCTGGAGACGCTCCCCCTCCACCAGCAGCTCGTAGGTGTTCCACTCCCCCGCCGGATTCAGCGCGGCGTCGCGGGCGGCGAGGTCGGCGGACTTGAAGCCGTAGACCGCGCCGGTGGTCCGGTCGGCGGCGTCGGTGGGGTCGATCTGCACCTCGTAGCCGTTGTTGATGGCGGAGTTCGGGTCGCTCGACGGTGGGAAGCCGATGAAGACCCCGGAGTTGTCGTCTCCGGCCACCCGCCAGTCCAGCTTCAGCGAGTAGTTGGTGAACTGCTTGGCGCTGTGCCAGAACAGTCCCATCCCGCCGACCGAGGTCAGGGTGGCGTCGGAGTTGCTGAAGCTGCCCGGCCCGGCCTGGGACCAGCCGCTGGTCGAGCCGTTGTAGAGGGTGGTGTAGCCGGTCTCCGGCCGGCAGTCGGCCTTGGTGCGGCCGGCCGCGTACCGGATGCCGCCGAGCAGGTGCGCCCGGAAGGCCGGTTCGGCGTACGACGCCTGGGTGTGGCCGCCGCCGGTGTAGAAGGACCGACCGCCGTTGTACGTCTTGCACCAGGCGATCGGGTGGTCGGCGCCCATCACCCCGCCCGAGTACGTCGACTCGTTGAGGTTCGCCAGCACCCGCGCCCCGGAGCGGGGGTTGCTCTGGAAGTCGTACCACTCGTCGGTGCGGACCCAGTTCTGCGGCAGGTGGGCGGTGGCCGCGTGGGCGCGGTTCTCCACCCGGACGGTGGCCTGCTGGATGGCCGGGTGGGAGCGGAAGTACGCCCCGACCAGGTTGCCGTAGAAGGACCAGCCGTACTCGGTGTCGGCGGCGGAGTGCACGCCGACGTAGCCGCCACCGGAGCCGATGTACGACTCGAACGCGCTCTGCTGGCTGCCGTTGAGCACGTCGCCGGTGGTGTTGAGGAAGATGACCGCCTCGTACTGGGCGAGGTTGCCGGTGGTGAAGACGCCGGCGTCCTCGGTCGCGGTGACGGTGAAGCTGTTCGCCGCGCCCAGGTCGCGGATGGTCTGGGTGCCCACCGCGATGGAGTCGTGCCGGAAACCGGCCGTCTTGGAGAAGACCAGCACGTCGTACGGGGCGTCGGCGGCGCTGGCCGGGGTGGCCGGGGTGGTGCAGGCGAGTACGGCGAGGGCTGCGGTGGCCAGGCCGACGGTGGTTCGGAGGAGTCTGCGCATGTCGCTCTCCCAACGGTGGTGGTGTCAGGAGGGGCCCTTCACAACACTAGGTGTTCACGAGGGGCCCCTCCTCGGAATCAGGGCAGGGTCCAGCGCTGGTTGGCGTTGGTGTGGCAGGTCCACAGGTGCACGGCCTGCCCGTCGGCGGAGCTGTTGTTCGACACGTCCAGACACTTGCCCGAGTTCGGGTTACGCAACGTGCCGTTGGACTGGGCCGACCAGTTCTGGGCACCGCTGCCGTTGCACGTCCAGAGCTGGATCTTCGTACCGTCGGCCGAGCCGGCACCGTCGACGTCCAGGCACTTACCGAACGCCCGGATCGTCGAGTTCGGCGTCACCGTCCACGTCTGCGCCGCCGTACCGTTGCAGGTGTAGATCTGGATCTGCGTACCGTCGGCCGTGGCCGCGTTGCGCACGTCCAGACACTTACCGCCCAGGCCGACGATCGGACCGGTTCCGCCCGTGCCACCGCTGCCGGTGGTGAAGGTGAACGAGTCCAGGTCGTAGAGCGAGCCGGTCCCGGTGCCGGCGAAGGTCAGGTAGAGCGTGGTGGTGCCGGACGGCGGGTTGCTGATGCTGCCGGTGACCGAGGTGAAGGTGTCCCAGGCGCCGGTGACCGGGACGGTGGCCGAGCCGAGCACGGTGCCGGTGGCCGAGCCGGCGCGCACCTGGAGGGTGCCGCCGGAGCCGGCCGAGGAGACCCGGGCGCTGAACGACGTCACGTTGTTGATCCGGTACGGCTCGAACGCGATCCAGTCGCCGTTGTTGATGTTGCCGACGGTCTTGCCGCCCTCGGCGGCCGCCTTGTCGAAGGTGGCGATGCCGGCGGAGGTCTTGTAGTGCTCGGCCTGCCGGCTGCGCGGCTGGAGGGTGTGCTGGGTGTGCGTGGTGAGCCCGCCGGCATCGGTGTACTCGGCGTCGAAGATGGCGAAGATGTTCGCCGCGTAGTCGTGCTCCCCGTCCACCGGGATCGTGATCGAACCTGAGCAGCCGTTGCGCGAGGTGATCTGGTGGCCGTGGCTGTCGTGGCCCAGCACGTAGGTCATCTTGACCTTGGTGCAGTCGATGGTGCCGTCCTCCGGGTCGGTCACCGTGATGCTGAACGGCACGGTGTCGCCGAAGGAGAACAGCGATCCGTTGACCGGGCCGTTGATGGTGACCGTCGGCGCGGTGTTACCGACCCGGATCTGCACGCTCGCGGTGCCGGTGGCGCCCTGCGGGTCGCGTACGGTGAGCGTGGCGGTGTAGCTGCCGTTGGTGGTGTAGGTCTTGCTCGGGTTGGCCGACGTCGAGGTGGTGCCGTCGCCGAACGCCCACGAGTAGGTCAACGCCCCACCCTCCGGGTCCGACGACCCGGCCGAGGAGAAGTTCACGGTCAACGGGGCGACCCCGGAGGTCCGGTTCGCCGAGGCGACCGCCGTGGGCGCCCGGTTGCCGCCGGCGACGTAGTCGTAACGGTAGAGCGCCGAGTTGGCGTCGCCGTTGAAGTAGCCGGTGCCGTAGTCGAGCACGTAGAGCGCGCCGTCCGGGCCGAAGGCCATGTCCATGACCTGCTTGCCGTTCCACGGGAACGAGGCGTCGATGGCGCCCACCGAGCCGTCGCTGTTGACGTGGATCGGCTTGATCCAGCCTCGGCCGAACTCACCGGCGAAGAAGAGCCCGTCGAAGCTTTGCGGCCACTTGGTGGTCGACGTCGACGCCGCGTTGTAGCGGTAGACCGGGCCACCGCTCGGCGACTCGGAGCCACCACCGAACTCCGGTGGGCTGCCGGCGTCACCGGCGTAGCGGATCCAGGACGGCTTGGCGGCCGGCAGGGTGGTCAGACCGGTGTTGCGGAACGAGTTGTTCGTCGCGCCGCCGGTGCAGTTGTACTTCGGACCGGCGGTGCCGTTGGCGAAGTTCCACTCGGCGTACGTCTCGTTCGTGGTGTTGGTGCCGGTGCAGTACGGCCAGCCGTAGAAGCCCGGGCCGGTGACCCGGTTGAACTCGACCTGCCCGCTGGGCCCGCGCGCGGAGGTGGAGCCCGAGTCCGGCCCGTAGTCGCCGACGTAGACGACGCCGGTGGCCTTGTCGACGCTCATCCGGAACGGATTGCGGAAGCCCATCGCGTAGATCTCGGGGCGGGTCCGGGCGGTGCCGGGAGCGAACATGTTGCCGGCCGGGATCGAGTACGACCCGTTGGCGTTGACCTTGATCCGCAGGATCTTGCCGCGCAGGTCGTTGGTGTTGGCGGCGCTGCGCTGCGCGTCGTACGCCGGGTTGCGGTTGGTGCGCTCGTCCAGCGGCGAGTAGCCGCCCGAGTCGAACGGGTTGGTGTCGTCGCCGGTGGACAGGTACAGGTTGCCCGCCGCGTCGAAGTCGATGTCGCCGCCGACGTGGCAGCAGATGCCCCGGTCGGCGGGCACGTCGAGGACGTCGACCTTGCTGGACTGGTTGAGCGTGAAGTCGGCGTTGAGGGTGAACCGGGACAGCCGGTTGACCCCCTGCCAGGCGGAGAAGTCGCTGGCGGTGGCCGGCGCGTCGCCGCTCGGGGTGGACAGCGGCGGGGCGTAGTAGAGGTAGATGTGCCGGTTGCTGGCGAAGTTCGGGTCGACGCCGACGCCCTGCAGGCCCTCCTCGTCATGGGTGTAGACCGGCACGGTGCCGATCACCGTCGTGGTGCCGGCCGCGTCGGTGCGACGCAGGGTGCCGTTGCGGGCGGTGTGCAGGACCGAGCGGTCCGGCAGTACCGCGAGGGTCATCGGTTCGCCGACCTCGGCCACTCCCTTGGCGAGGGTGACCTGTTGAAAATCGCTGGCGACGATGGGGTGGGCGCGGGCCGGGGTCGGGTCGGCGACGGCGATCGCGCCGGCGGTGACGACCAGGAGCAGCGCCGAGGCGCTGGTGGACCACCGTGCGGGGTGGTGGGTGGTGCGCATGGTGGACATCGCAGTGCTGTCCCTTCCTGACGAGTGCTTCTGCCAGGGCGGGGCGCGCGCCGTCGCGCCGGATGCCGTAGCGGGGGTGCCGAGGGGGGTCCCGCGCCGCCGGTTCACCTCGACGAAACATTTCGGTGCTGGCGAACACGCTAGGCGACATGACGCGCACATGTCTACAACTTTCGATGAAGTGCGACCGACTTTTGTTTGATCCACTCAAAGTACGACGGTTTTGCTGTCTACATGCGATGGTGTCGATCGATTGACACACTCCTCTACGTCGGTAGGATCTTCGGCAGTTGGGTACCACGTACACGACTACTACGGGGGTAGTGGCAGTGAGGCTGCACAACAGAGAAGACGTGCCAACGCGTGCTGGTGTCGATGCGCTGACGCCACCGTGACCCGCCCAGGCCGGCGGCCTGTCACCCACCGGCTCGTCGTGGCTGTGCCGCTGAGCGCAGTTCTCCTCATCACAAGTGGTTGCGTCGACTCTGCCCACGAGGACGCCCGGGGCAGCATCACGGCACACATCGAGCAGGTCGCGGCCGATGCCACCGAATGGGCCCGCCAGGACCAGACGTCGGGGAGTCCGTCGGGCACCCGGGAGATCCTGGACCGCATCGTCGCCACCGTGCACGCCAACGCCCGTGAGTTGAGTTCGGACGTGACTGAGCCGGACGTTGATGGCATCGGCTCGCTCGGCGAGGTGCGCCTGGTCCTGGAGGGCACCGGCTCGGGCTGGCTCTGGTCCCAGGTAGAGGCCCTTTACATCTTCTGCGCCCGATTCGAGGTGACCCGGTCGCCGGGTCAGCCGCGAATCGTCTCGGCGGAGCTCTTCGACTGCCCACCGGACGCCGTGCCGTCCGGCTGGCGACCCACCGCGCCGGCCGCCCCCTCAGCCACGTCGTCCTGACCTCCTACACCAGCTGCTCGTGCCTGTCGCACGAGCGGCCGTCCCACCCTGCCCGGATCAGGTCAGGTTCGCCCTGCCATCGACCCCCGCGCCGGTCCCGGCGCGGTCCACCCACAGCAGGAAGAGGAGCGAATGCGCACACGAAGGCCCCACCGGGCCGACCAGACCCTCGATGGAACTGCACGCCGAAGAGTCGCCGCGGTAATCGCCGCGCTGCTCACCACCACCTTCGGTGCGGTGGCCGGCCCTGCCCAGGCCGCACCGACACCGGCACCCGCACCGGTACCCGCACCGGAGTCGGTTGTCGACGCCGCGCCACAGCCCGCAGCCGAGATCGCCGAGGTGCCTGCGGGCGACCGCGACACGGTGCTGCCGAAGGGCTGGCGTTCGTCGGCCGATCTGGCGTGGACGACCTCCGGTGACAGCCGGGGCTTCCACCTGCTGGTGGCCGAGGAGCGGACCGGATACACCTGGCGGACCGTCGCGTCGCTGAGCGAGCCGACGATCAGCAGCGAACAGTGGATCGGGCGCGCCTGCCTGACCGCGTCCGGCCGCCGGGCGGTCGTGGTCTACCAACCCCGGCACTTCACCAACCGCAGCCACCTGTTCGACCGGGGTGCGTTCGCCGCGGTGGTGGAGATCGGCACCGGGAAGGTGACGAAGCTGGGCCTGAACGTCAGCATCGCGTACTACAACCCGGGCTGCGGAAATGGTGAGACCGCCGTGCTGACCCAGGGCGGCGCGAGCGACCTCGGCCGGACCCGCGTACACCTCGTCGACACCGTACGGGGCACGGTCGTCCGGCGGCAGCAGCTCAGTGGCCAGGTGACCTCGGCGGTCCCGTACGGTGCCAACCTGGCCGCGGCGGAGGGTGGCCGGATCTTCCGACTGGACCGGGACGGTTCCCGCCACACGCTCGCCACCACCCGGGGCGTCGCTGCCTACCTGCGTCCGGACTCCGCCGGAGGACTCACCTGGTTGGAGGCGGCGGACGACGAGACCACCCTGGCGCGCCGGGTGCAGGACGGCCAGGTGCGGGAGTTGGCGCGAGGGCCGTTGACCGGGATCGGCCTCGATCGCGGCACTGATGGCCAGGTCTTTCTGACCGGTGAGCCCACGTCGACCGGGTCGCTGCCCCCGGCGGTACGCCGGGTGGCCGTGCCGACGTCGACCGAGCTGTCCACGCACGGCCACCTGGCGCTGCGCCGAGCCCCTGTCACCAACGGCACCGCCGCCGCGGTGCCGCCGACCGGCGAAGCGTCGGGTCTCCCGGTCGCACTGCGCGCAGAGGTGTTGGGCACCGGCAAGCAGGTTGACTTCCGGGTGGCCCTTGGTGCTCGGGCGAGCCGGAAGGCGGACGGTGGTCGACGTATCGACCCACAGGTGGCTCGGGCCCACCGGGCCGATGGGGGGCTCCGAGCGCAGGCCAGCGGTTCGCCGACCGATCCCGTCGAGCCCGACCGCTACTGCTCCGTGCCGCGCAACGACGTGCGGACGCAGGTCGAACAGCCGCACTGGCGGCAGGTGGAGTGGGCGGCGAACCTGGCGGTACAGGGTGCGCTCACCGTCCAACGTCCGGCGAACTGGCGGCAGTCGGGCCTGCCGGCCTGGTCACCGCAGGGAATGCTGCCGCCGATTCCGCTCGCGGGAGGCGGCCGGGTACCCGCCCAGGTGATGCTCGGCATCCTGGCGCAGGAGTCGAACCTGTGGCAGGCGAGTTGGCACGCCCTCGAAGGGGTGCCCGGCAACCCGTTGGTCGGCAACTACTACGGCATCGCCGACGAGCAGGGCTGGGACATCGACTGGACCGACGCGGACTGCGGCTACGGTGTCGGCCAGGTCACCGACGGAATGCGCATGGCCGGCCGGGGCAAGCCGGGTGAGGTGATCCGCCCGGCGAACGAGCAGCGGGCCATCGCCGTCGACTACGCCACCAACATCGCCGCCAGCCTGCGCATCCTCCAGGACAAGTGGAACCAGACCTACAACCTCGGCATCCGCATGAACGATGCCGATCCGGCCAACCCGGAGAACTGGTGGGCGGCGATCTGGGCCTACAACACCGGGCTGAACCCGCAGGCCATCACCGGGGGAACGGGCTGCTCGCCGGGCCCCAACTGCACCGACGACCGGGGCAACTGGGGCCTCGGCTGGTCGCAGAACATCGCCAATCCGGAGTATCCGTACACCCGGACGCCGTTCCTCGACGGGGACAACGGCAACGGTTCTCCGGGTGACGCAGCCCACCCCGGCGACTGGTCATACCCGGAGAAGGTGATGGGCTGGGCCGCGTACCCGATCGTCAAGTACGACTTCCGGACGCCGAACGAGTACCACGCCGGCTACCTCCAGGCGTGGTGGGTCGACCCGCTGCACCGCACGCAGTCGATCAAACCGCCGCTGGGCACCTTCTGCACCAGCGCCAACAACTGTTCGGTGACCTCGACGTCGACCTCGTGCGGCTACAGCGACTACCACTGCTGGTGGCACTGGCCGGTCGACTGGAAGTCCGGCTGCCAGGTCGCGTGCGGCTACGAGAACATCCGGTTCAGCCCCGGCTCGGCCGAGCCGGCCCGAGGGACACACTATCCACCGAGGTGCGCGGTCAGCGGCCTGCCCGCCGGGGCGTTGATCGTCGACGACCAGCCCAGCTCCGTCGGGATCGTCCGGTCCGACGCATGCCCCACGCCGGTGACGAACAACGGCACCTTCAGCCTCCAGTTCAGCGGCAACGCCTCCGGCCTGTACCCGTCCAAGGCCGACTTCCACCAGATCGGCAGCGGCCTCAACGGGCACTTCTGGTTCGCCCACGAACAGAACGCCGCGTCCGAGCAGACCGACCGCCTCAAGGTCACCGGGACGTGGCGTCTCGGCCGCAGCCTCAACCAGTGGGCGCGGGTGTACGTGCACATGCCGAGTCACGGCGCGCACAGTCAACAGGCGCACTACACGGTCGATCGCGGCGCGAACATCACCAGCAAGCGCCACAAGACCCGCGTGGTGGGCCAGCGTCAGGGCACCAACCGGTGGGTGCCGCTGGGCACCTTCCAGTTCAACGGAGTCCCGCAGGTGTCACTGAGCAACATCACCCGGGGCGTCGATGTCGGTGTCGAGAACGTGGCGTGGGACGCCGTCGCGATCGTGCCGCTGAGCCAGAAGCCGCGCAACTTCGTGGTCGCGCTCGGGGAGTCGTACTCCTCCGGCGAGGGAGCAGCCACCGACGCGTCGACCGACTACTACCACGACTCCAACCACAACGGGGGCGGTGTCCTGGAGCACCGCAACGGCTGTCATCGCTCACAGCATGCCTGGTCGCGTCAGGCGTGGTTGCGGGACGACCCGCAACAACGCTCGATCGGGGCCAGATCGGACGCCTTCGACCCCACGATGGATTATCACCTCATTGCGTGCTCGGGTGCCCGGACGCACAACCTGCTGCCCAGCGGGTCGAATCCGATCAGCGGCGTACAGGTCTCCGACCCCCTGACCGGCGCGCCCTTCCAGACCGCCTGGGGCACCACGGCCCGCCAGCAGGCCCGCGAAGTCTCCCAACTGGACAAGGGGTTCGTGGACGAGAACACCACGCTGGTCACCCTCTCGGTCGGTGGCAACGACGTGGAGTGGTCGGCGGCGATAGAGAACTGCATTCTGCTACCCATCCCGTGCCAGGAGTCGGACATCGACGGTCACCGGGCCGCCGACTACCTGCCCCGGCTCATGGACCGGGAGGGCCGCCAGTCAATCGCCACGGTGCTCCGCGCGATCCGCGTGATGGCCCCGAACGCCCAGATCATGCTCATGGGTTACCCACAACTGTTCTCCAACGATGCGAACTGCGTCGAGTGGCTCGGTTACGGGATCAGCGACTCGGAGGCTGCCTGGACCAACCAGTTGGCTGTCGAGTTGCGCGACGTCCTCAGCGAAGTGGCGATCGCGGCGAACAGCAGCCTCGGCCGGGTTCGCTTCGTCGATCCGATCATCAATGGCGACTTCGCCGGACAGGGGGTCTGCGGCGAACCCGAAACCATTCACGGAATCGTTGCCGCGAAAACGGCGGGTGAGGACCATTCGAAGGTCCAGAACCCGTCTCAACAATCGTTCCACCCGAAGATCAGCGGAGCGGCGAACTACGCGCGATCGTTGAATCGCGAGTTCCGCAACATCGGCCTGTAATGGGATTGGGTGGGTCCGCTTTGGCGGACCCACCCAATCGCGCTACCCAACCGCTGGTCGATGCCCTAGTTCACGAAGGGGCCACAGTTCCAGGTGGACGGCTCGCTGGTGCCAACGCCCCAACAGGCCCGGAAACGCTGGTTGCTGTACTGCACCCAGGGCACGGTCGCCGTGTTGTGGTTGCCGAAATCACCGAACAGCACCTTCTTGGTCTTCGTGTGCGTCGGTAGCCAGCCGTAGCTGCCGTTCACCTGCCGCTCGACCTTCACCCAGACCGGAACGCAGCAGTTGTTGTTGTCGTCCCACACCAGCCGACCCCACCGGGTCGTGCACGCCGAGCCGTACACGTGGACACTGATGTTGCCGTCGTACCGGCTGCTGTTCGGGATCCGTCCCTCGTAGCAGGCGGCCACGGCGGAGTCGCCGGCAGCACCGTCGGAAACACCCGGCGGAGGTGCGGCGTGCACCGCCTGCGGCGCGATTGCAGCCCCGACACCGAGCGCCAGCACCGCCGCGGTCAGCAACCTGACCACCACTGACTTTCGTTTTACCACGAACACCATCTCCCCGCTTCGATTACCGGTTCCGGCGAACCGGACTTGATTTGATCCTAACGATTCATATCGTTGCCATCAATGCCTCGGCCACAATTCTGCGGACGAAATAAAAGTGCAGCATCGGCGTACATTATTGTAAAATGCCGCGCCGCCCCGGCCGAACCAGACAAACGTCCGACGCGCGAACTCAGCGCTGACGGTCGATGGCCTGGGCGGCCAACTCCATCAGGGCGGTCCGGCTCTCCGCGGTCACCTCGGTGTGCTCCAACGCCGCCAGCCCGGCCTCGGCACGGACCTGGATCATCTGCTCGATCTTCCGGCGGGCTCCGGTGCGCTCGATGATCTCGCGCAGCTCGGCGGCGCCGTCGGCGTCCAGGTCGGGATTGCCGAACAGCTCGCGCAGCCGGGCGCCCTGCGCCCGGTCGGCGGCGTCGCGGGCCAGCGCCATCATCACCGTCGGCTTGCCCTCGCGCAGGTCGTCCAGTACGGACTTGCCGGTCACCGCCGGGTCACCGAAGACCCCCAGCACGTCGTCGCGGAGCTGGAAGGCGTCCCCGAGCGGGTCGCCGAACTCGGCCAGCGCGTCCAGCAGCTCGACGGGTGCACCCGCCAGCGCGGCGCCGATCTGCAACGGCCGGGTGACCGTGTAGCGGGCCGCCTTCATCCGGATCACCGTGAGCGCGCTGGCCACCGAGCCGTCGCCCACCCCGGACACCAGATCGAGATACTCCCCCGCGATCACCTCGGTACGCATCAGCGCGAACACGGCGTACCCCTGGTGCACCTGGTCGGGGCTGAGCCCGCACTCGTGGAACATCTGGTCCGACCAGGCGGCGCAGAGGTCCCCACAGAGCAGGGCGGTGTTGCGCCCGTACGCCTCGGGGTCGCCCCGCCACGACGACCGGGCGTGCAGGTCGGCGAAGATTCGGTGCACCGAGGGCTCGCCCCGGCGACGGTCGCTGCCGTCCAGGATGTCGTCGTGGATGAGCGCGAAGGCGTGGAACAGCTCCAGCGCGGCGGCGGCGGCCACGATCGGCGTGCCGTCCGGGCCACCCGCGCCGCGCCAGCCCCAGTAGCAGAACAGTGGTCGCAGGCGCTTGCCGCCGGCCAGCACGAACCGGTGCAGCGTGGTGAAGACCCCCCGTGGTGCGCCGTCCGGCCAGTCCGGATCCTGCCGGTCGAGGAAGGCCGTCAGCTCGGCGTCGAAGCGGGCCCGCAACCCGGCGGAGTCGACAGGTGCCTCGGCGACCGTCACCGTCCCTCCAATCGGGCCAGCTCCAACAGCAGCCCCTTCACCTCCGTGGCGGCTATCCGGTCCCGGGCCACCGACGCGTCGGAGCAGAGCAGCACCGGCCCGTCGGCCGGATCGGCGGGCAGCCGGCCGTGTGAGCCCCGGACCGCCCGCGCGCCGGCGTCCAACCCGACCACGTTCATCAGGTACCGCAGCCCGAGCTTCTTGCGGGCCAGCGCGGTAGCGGCCCGGCGCTTCGCCGCGCCGGGTCCGGCGGGGTCGAAGAACAGCTCCGCCGGGTCGTACCCCGGCTTGCGGTGGATCTCCACCAGCCGGGCGAAGTCTGGCGCACGCGCGTCGTCGAGCCAGTAGTAGTACGTGAACCAGGCGTCCGGCTCGGCCACCAGCACCAGCTCACCGGCGCGCGGATGGTCCAACCCGTGCGCCACCTTGCCGTCGGCGTCGAGCACCTCGGCCACCCCGGGCAGCCCGGCGCAGAGCTTCGCCACCGCCGGCACGTCGGCCGGGTCACGCACGTACACGTGGGCGACCTGGTGGTCGGCGACCGCGAACGCCCGGGAGGTCCACGGGTCGAGGTACTCCATGCCCACCTGGGTGTGCACCCGCAGCAGCCCCTCGGCGCGCAGCAGCCGGTTGACGTCCACCGGCCGGGACACCTCGGTGATGCCGTACTCCGACAGCACCACCACCGTCGCGTCGCGGGCCTGCGCGGCGTCCAGCAGCGGCGCGAGCACGCCGTCCAACTCGGCCGCCGCGGCGGCGGACCGGGGCGACGACGGGCCGAAGCGTTGCAGGTCGTAGTCCAGGTGCGGCACGTACACCAGGGTCAGGTCGGGCGAGTACCCGGTGAGGATCTGCTCGGCCGCCCGGCAGATCCAACGCGACGACGGCAGGCCCGCGCCCGGTCCCCAGTAGGTGAACAGTGGGAAGGTGCCGAGCCGCTCGGTGAGCGCGTCGTGCAGCTGCGGCGGATCGGTGTAGCAGTCCGGCTCCTTGCGACCGTCGGCGTGGTAGACCGGTCGCGGGGTGACCGTCCAGTCCACGTCCGCGCCCATCGCGTACCACCAGCAGACGTTCGCCACCGTGTAGCCGGGCCGGGCGCGGCGCGCGGCCTGCCACAGCTTCTCCCCGCCGACCAGCGCGTTGTGCTGCCGCCAGAGCAGCACCTCGCCGAGGTCCCGGAAGTACCAGCCGTTGCCGACGATGCCGTGTTCGGCGGGCAGGGCACCGGTGAGGAAGGTCGACTGCACCGAGCAGGTGACCGCCGGCAGCACGGTGCCCAACTCGGCGCGGAACCCGGTGTCGGCGACCGCGCGCAGCCGGGGCATGTGTGCCAGCAGCCGGGGCGTCAGCCCCACCACGTCGAGCACCACCAGTTGCCGACTCATGCTCTGATCCCCTCTGTTCGCGACTGCGGGGCTCGCAACACCGGCTCACTCCTCGCGCTCACCGCGACACCCCCTCTGTTCGCGACTGCGGGGCTCGCAACACCGGCTCACTCCTCGCGCTCACCGCGACACCCCCTCTGTTCGCGACTGCGGGGCCAGTCCGAGGGCGACCAACTCGTCCCGGGTGAAGGCCAGTTCGGCGGCGATCCCGGCGGCCAGTTCCGCGTCGGTGCGCGGCCGACGCGCGGCCGGCAGCACCCCCCAGGTGTACGTCTCGACGTCCAGGTGGTCGCACCCCGCGTCGGTGCCGGCGAAGAGCGCGGCCAGCGCGGCGCGCAGCACCGGCAGGGTCGAACCCAGCGGTGGTTCCGGTGGCGCGTGCAGCGGCACGTGGTAGTGCACCCGCCACGGTCCGGGCAGCGCGGCGTCCAGGGCGGCGTCCAGATCGTCGGCCGCCCAGCTCGGATCCGCCGGATCGGCGAGCCCAGGTCCGGCGGTGGGTGCGGCACCGTTGCCGGCGGTCGGTGCGGCACCGTTCGCCGCCGTCGATGCGCTGCCGGTCGCGGCGGCGCAGCCGGCGGTGCGGGTCTGGTGCAGGAAACGCGGCTCGACCCAGCGGCGCAGGGCGGCGGCGTCACCGGCCGGGTCGGTCGCCTCCAACGCGGCGGACACCTGCACCTTCACCACCGGCAGGCCGGCACCGGCCAGCCGCTCCAGGGCGGCGACCGGCTCCTCCCAGGCACAGGCGAGGTGGGCCAGGTCCAGGCAGATCCCGAGACGGTCGGTGTCCACCCCGGACAGCGCGGCGACGGCCTGCGGGGTGCTCTCCACCACGCAACCGGGCTCCGGCTCGAAGCCGACCCGCACCGGCCGACCGGTGTCCCGCTCGACGGCGGCGAGTCCGGCGGCGAGCCGGTCGAGCCGGTGCCGGGCGGCGTCCGCGCGAGCCTGGTCCCACGGCGTACGCCAGGCCAGCGGGAGGGTGGAGACCGAGCCGCGGGCGGCGTCGTCGGGCAGCAGGTCGGCAAGCACCCGGGCCAGGTCGAGGGTGTATCCGAGCCGGTCGTCCGTGGTCCAGTCCGGGCGGTACACCGCCCCCTTGACCACCGGCGCCTGGAAGGCCGCGTACGGGAAACCGTTGAGGGTGACCACCTCCAGCCCGCGTACGGTCAACTCGGTGCGCAACCGGCGACGGGCGGCCGGATCGGCGGCCAGTTCGGCGGCCACCGGGGCGGCCAGCCACAGGCCCAGGCCGAGCGGATCGGCGCCGAGCGTCTCGCGGACCGGCACCGCGTAGCGGTCCAGTTGGGCGACGATGCCGGCGAGGTCCTCGGCGGGGTGCACGTTCGTGCAGTACCCGAGGTGGACGGTCCCCCCACCGGGATGCCGCAGCCGCATCAGCTGCCGCCGCGCAGGATCGAGTTGCCGGCGAAGGTCGGCTCGGCGAGGTCGTCGTCGGTCAGGTCGAGCCGTCCGGACTGCCCGTAGAACTCGACCGGGTTGCGCCACAGCACCCGGTCGACGTCGTCGTCGGTGAAACCGGCACCGAGCATCGCCTCGCCGGTGGCCCGGGTGAGCAGCGGGTCGGAGCGCCCCCAGTCCGCGGCCGAGTTGACCAGCACCCGCTCGGTCCCGTACGCCTTGAGCAGCTCGACCATGCGCGGCGGCGACATCTTGGTGTCCGGGTAGATGGAGAAGCCCAGCCAGCAGCCGGTGTCCCGGACCAGTTTCACGGTCGTCTCGTTGAGGTGGTCGAGCACCACCCGCTGCGGCGCGATGCCGGACTCGGCGACCACGGCCAGGCTGCGCTCGACACCCCGGGCCTTGTCCCGGTGCGGGGTGTGCACCATCGCCGGCAGGTCGTGCGCCACGGCCAGGGCGAGCTGCGCGGCGAAGGCGTCGTCCTCCTCGGGCGTCATCGAGTCGTAGCCGATCTCGCCGACCGCCACCACGCCGTCCTTCTCCAGGTAGCGGGGCAGCTCGTCGAGCACCGGCCGGCAGCGCGGGTCGTTGGCCTCCTTCGGGTTCAACGCGATCGTGGCGTGATGGCGGATCCCGAACTGCCCGGCCCGGAACGGCTCCCACCCGACCAAGGAGTCGAAGTAGTCGGTGAACGAGCCGACGTTCGTGCGCGGCTGGCCCAGCCAGAACGCCGGTTCCACCACTGCCCGGACGCCGGCGGCGGCCATCCGCTCGTAGTCGTCGGTGGTGCGCGACGTCATGTGGATGTGCGGGTCGAAGATCCGCATAACACCTCCCTGGGCTGGGGCTGGCTGGCGGCGGTGAGCCGGTCCAGCAGTTCGGTGGCGTCGGCGGGCATGCTCCGGCCGGCGGCCCGGCGTTCGGCGGCCAGCGCGGCGAGCATCTCCGCCAGTTCCCCGTCCGCGCGCGAGTCGAGGTCGGCCACCGCCGCCAGCGGCACACCGGTGAAGACGCACTTGAGCACCGCCTGCCGCCAGGCCGGCGGGTCGAGGTGGCGGGCGTACGGGCCGAGGGCCGCGGCGACCAGCCGGGTGTCGTTGGTGCGGATCGCGTCGTGCAGCAGCGGCGTGCCGGCCGCGCCGATCGGCAGCATCGGCAACGCCTTGAGCACGGCCCGTTTCTCGGCGGCGTCCCCGGTGCGGTAGAGCGCCCCGGCCTGCTCGGCATGGTCGGTGCGGAGGCTGGCCAGCAGCAGGGCCCGGGCCGCCTCGTCGGCGGTCCAACCGGGCAGGTCGGGCAGGTCGTGTCGGCCGCAGCGCCGGCCGGCCGCCGGGAAGAACCGCGCGATGGCGGTGGGCTCGGCCGCGACACGGTCCAGGGCGGTGGCCAACCAGTCCGGATCGGGTACGCCCCGCAGGGCCGCCCGAAGCTCGTCCACTGTCATCGCGTCTCCTCCCTCGTCCGCCGCCGTCGACGGCCGTGGCGGTACCACCGCGTGCGTCCTTTGCTCTGCTTCACGCCACGCGTCGGTCGTCGTCCGGACAGCGGACGCCTGGTGGTGCGCCGGTTGAAGCAGAGCAAAGGGCGTGCGGCGAGGCGGCGGCGCGCAGGAATTCCAGCGAGTGGGCCGCGACGGTGGGTGCGGCGTGCGAGTGTCGGGGCAGTTCGACCGCCACCAGGCCCCGGTAGCCGATCTCCCGCAGCGCGGCCAGCACCGGCGGGAAGTCGATCTCACCCACGCCGAACTCCAGATGTTCGTGCACCCCGCGCCGCATGTCGTCGATCTGCACGTTGACCAGGTGTGCGGCGACGTCACGGACACAGTCCGCTACCGGCCGTGGCTCCAGACACCGGCAGTGTCCGATGTCGAGGGTGATGCCGAGGCGGGCCGGCGAGCCGAGCACCGCGTGCAGGCGGCGCCAGTCGGCGATGTCCTCGACCAGCATGCCCGGTTCCGGTTCGAACCCCAGCGTCACCCCGACGGCCTCGGCCGCCTCGACGACGGCCGCGCAGCCGGCGACCAGGCGGTCCCAGGCCACCGCCGGAGTGACCGTGTCCGGCCGGACTCCGGCCCAGAACGAGACCGCCTCGGCGCCGAGATCCGCGCCGATCGCCACCGCCCGACGCAGGAACTCGATCCGCAGCGTGGGGTCGTCGTGCAGCAGCGTCGGGGCGTGCTTGTGCCAGGGGTCCAGCAGGAACCGCGCGCCGGTCTCGATCACCAGTCCGAGGCCGAGGTCGGCCAGCCGGCGAGCGACGGCGTCGACGCGCCCCGCGAGTCCGGGCGCGAACGGGTCGAGGTGGTCGTGGTCCAGAGTGAGCGCGACACCGGAGTAGCCGAGGTCGGCGATGACCGCGAGCGCGTCGTCGAGGCGGTGGTTGGCGAAGCCGTTGGTCCCGTACCCGAATCGCAGTCCCTCGGGGGCGGTGGCGGCGGCCGTCATGTCGGTGAGACCTTCCGGGCCAGCCGCCGGCCCAGCGGCGCGGCCGCCGCCACCGCCAGTCCGAGCAGTCCGGACCCGGCGCGGGCGGTCAGCGCCCCCTGCAACGCGGGCAGGCCGGTGATGCCGGCGCCGACCGCCGAGCGAACCCGCGCGGCGGTCGGCTCGGCCGCCACCCGCGCCTGCGCGGTGCCGTAGCGGGCGGTGTACCAGGCGGCGAGGACGGCGGGCAGCGCCACCGCCACGGTGCCGAGGGCACGCCGACCGTTCCCGACGTCGCCGGTTCGCTCACCGTCGGTGCGGACGACAGGGGCGCGCCGGCCGGACTCCGCCGGGCCACCGGTGCAGAAGACGTTCGCGGTGAGCCGGCGGCCGGGCGGGAGCGCGGCGCTCGCGGCGACCAGTGCGGTGCCGGCGAGGGTACGCAGCGGCAGGGCCCGGTCGGTGCCGCTGACCTCCCGGCGGGACAGCGCGGTGACGGTCCAGGTGTGCGCGGCGACGGTGACCGCCGCCGGCAACGCCCGCGCCGTCCGGCCCCCGGCGGCACCCAGCAGCACGTCCAGTCCCCGGCAGGTCGCCATCATGGCGGGGCCGGCGGCGGTGTTCTTGGCCGCCAGGTCGTACCCCCACACGGCGGCCGCCAGCGGCAACGCGACGGCGGTGGCCCGCCGGCCGCCGGCTGCGGCGGCGAGCCCGACGCCGGCCACGGTGAGACCGGTGGCCAGGCCGACCGCGAGGCCGGGGCTGACCCGGCCGCTCGGTATCGGCCGCTCGGGGCGTTCGACGGCGTCCAGCTCGCGGTCGGCCCAGTCGTTGGCGGCCATGCCGGCCCAGTACAGCAGCACCGACGCGGCGGCGAGGGCGGGGGTACGCGGACCGAGGGCGCCGGCCGCGGCGGCACCGGCGACCACGTCCCCGGGTACGGAGAGCGCGGCCGGGGCGCGGACCAGCTCGGCCAGGTCAGCCACGCGCGGCATCGGTGTCTCCGGCGTCCAGGCTGCCCGCGAACGCGCACAGCCGGTTCCACTGGTCGGCCAGCGAGTGGGTCGCGGTGCCGAGCGGGTCCTTGAAGAAGAAGGCCAGGTCGTCAAGCGGCCCGGTGCGGCCGGCGGCGTGCGCGGCGGCGGTGAGCCGGGCCAGGTCGAGCACGAGTGGGGCGGCCAGCGCCGAGTCGCAGCCGTGCCAGGTGAACTCCAGCCGCATCCCGGTGCCGAGGAAGCCGGCGAAGGTGACCAGATCCCAGGCGGTCTTGAAGTCACCGAGTTCCTCGACGTAGCCGATCCGGGTGTCGCCCTGCGGCAGGTAGCCGAGCGTCTCGCCGAGCACCCGTTGCTTGCTGCGCACCTTGGCGGCGTTGGCGTCGGGGTGGGCCAGGGTGGCGCCGTCGCCGCCGCCGAGCAGGTTGAGCCCGGACCAGGACCGGACGGCGAGGTGGCGCATCGCGAACATCGGGGCGAGCACCGACTTGAGCAGCGTCTCCCCGGTCTTGCCGTCGTGGCCGGCGTGCGGCACGCCGTGGCGGTCGGCCAGCGCGGTGAGCGCCGGCAGCCGCAGACCGGTCGACGGGGTGAAGTCGACGTACGGGCAATCCGCCGTGACGGCCGCGTACGCGTACAGCGAGCTGGGTGGCAGCACCTCGTCGGGCCCGGCGAGGGCGACGCGCAGCGCGTCCGGATCGGCGTGGCCGGGATGTGCCGGGGGGGTCGGTTCGGTGGCGGCGACGTTCACCATCACCACCCGGGCCAGCTCGTGTCGCTGGCGGAACGTGGTGAGGTCGCGGACGATCGCGGCGGCCCGGTCGGCCTGGGTTCCGCCGGTGGGCGCGGGGCGTAGTTCCCGTTCCACGGCGGCCAGTTCCTCGGGCAGCGCGGCCACCAGGCGGGCCGGCAGCACACCGGCGTCGGCGAGCGCCTCGGCGCGCTTGGCGATCGGCGTGGCGACCACGTCGTGGCCGCCGAAGACCAGGTCGGCGAAGCCCGGTAAGGCGGGGGTGTTGACCCCGGGCAGTTCGGTGACGCAGCCGGTCGGCCCGGTCAGCCCGGCACGCAGCGCGAGCGCTCCGACGATGCTGGTGGTCGCGACCGAGCCACGTGCCCCCACCAGCCAGACACCTGTACGCATAGCGCTCCTTCCGGTGCCCAGGAAACCGACATGCATCGATTGAACCTTGATATCAGGAAAAAGCTGAAAAAGATACGGGTTGTGCCGATGCGCCCCGTCCGCCGCCCGCTCCGGTGCGACTCGCCGGCCGGCGTCGAGGTCGGCGGCGACGACGCCGGGCCGGCGTACCGGATGGGTCGGACGGACGGGGCTGGCAGGCAGGGACAGTCGGCGTCTCGCCCCTGCCTCCCCCGCATCCGGCCCGGTCGGGACGACGATGTCCCGATCGGACGACTCGTCGGACGCGGTCCGCCTGGCGGCGGGAGTCTCCAGGTGGACGTTCGGTGAACCGGTCGATGGGCGGCGGCCCTCCGGTGCTGCCGGGGAATCCCGGTCCGGCCGCACCGGAGGAACCGCATTGCTCGTGCCGCCGGTCGCCCGGGGCACGACCTCCGGACCCGACCCGTACCGGCCACGGGGCGCAACCGTGGCCGACCCTCGCCGGTCGGCTCCGGAGGTGGTTCAGGCGGCGACCGGTGCCAGTGACGGCTCCACCTCGGCCCACGAGGAGCCCAGTTCTGCCGAACGGGTCACCGCGTCCAGCACCAGTTGCACCTGCAACGCCTCGTCGAACGAGGGCGACGGGTCGACCCCGGTCGCCACCGCCTCGATGAAGTCGCGCATCTGGTGGGTGAAGGAGTGCTCGTAGCCGATGATGTGTCCCGGCGGCCACCAGGCCGACAGGTACGGGTGCTCGGCCTCGGTCACCAGGATCCGGTTGAAACCCTGCTCGGCGGCGGGCCGGGTGGCGTCGAGGAACTCCAGTTCGTTGAGGCGTTCCAGGTCGAAGGCGACACTGCCCAGTGACCCGTTGATCTCCACGCGGAGGGCGTTCTTGCGTCCGGTGGCGAACCGGGTCGCCTCGTACGTGGCGAGCGCCCCGCCGTCCAGCCGGGCCACGAAGATCGCCGCGTCGTCGACGGTGACCGGACCGGTGGCGGCACCGGCCCCGTCGGCCTGCGCCGCCAACCCGCTCGACTCGGCCGGCAACGGCCGCTCCTTGACGAAGGTCTCGGTCACCGCGCTGACCCCGCTGATCAGCTGTCCGGTGACGTACTGGGTCAGGTCGATGATGTGCGCGCCGATGTCACCGAGCGCACCGGAGCCCGACACCTCCTTACGGAGCCGCCAGACCAGGGGGAACTGCGGGTCCACGATCCAGTCCTGCAGGTAGGTGGCCCGGACGTGCCGGATCTCGCCCAACCGCCCGTCGGCGACGAGCTGGCGCATCAGCGCCACCGCGGGCACCCGTCGGTAGTTGAAGCCGCACATCGACCGCGCTCCGCCGGCCCGGGCGGTGGCCGCCGCGGCGGCCATCTCCCGCGCCTCGGCGACCGTGTTGGCCAGTGGCTTCTCGCACAGCACGTGCTTGCCCGCGGCGAGCGCGGCCAGCGCGATCTCGGCGTGGCTGTCACCCGGTGTGCAGATGTCGACCACGTCGATGTCCGGGCGGTTCACCAACTCTCGCCAGTCCGTGGTGTGCTCCTGCCAGCCGAGCCGGTCGGCGGCCTCGGCCACCTTCGCGGAGTCCCGGCCGCAGATGAGCGCCATCCGGGCCCGCGCAGGCAGGTCGTACACCCGGTTCACGGTCCGCCACGCCTGGGAGTGCGCGGCGCCCATGAAGGCGTAGCCGACCATGCCGACCCGCAGTTCGTTCTCTTTCGTGGACAAGGTGGGTCTCCCCCCGTTGTGTCAGAACCCGAGCTTGAGGTAGTCGCTCGCGTTCTCCTTGGTGATCGTTTCGGAGGCGAGGACAATCTCCTTGGGAACCTGGAGTTCCACCAGGTCGGACATGCCCCGGCCCTGGCCGATGAGACGGGCCAGCGAGATGGCCGAGGACGCCATCGACGGGCTGTAGGTCACGGTGGCCTTGAGCACCGTGTTGTCGGCCAGGATGTCCTCCATCGCCTTCTTCGAGCCGGCGCCGCCGACCATGAAGAACTCGTTGCGGCTGGCCTGGCTGATCGCGGCCAGCACGCCGATGCCCTGGTCGTCGTCGTGGTTCCAGATGGCGTCGATCTTCGGCTCGGCCTGCAACAGCTGGCTCGCCTCCTGCTGACCGGAGTCAGCGGTGAACCGCGCCGCCCGGCGGTTCTTCACCTTCAGGCCGTGCTGGGCCAGGGTGTCGTTGAAGCCCTGCGTCCGCTCCTGGGTCAGCTCCAACTCGTCCATCCCGGCGATCTCGGCGATCACCGGGTTGCTCACGCCCTTGGCCTTGAGCTGCTCGGCGATGAAGGTGGCCGCCGAGACGCCCATGCCGTAGTTGTCGCCCTTGATCTGGAGCCGGTACGCCTTGGCGTCCGGGAAGGCCCGGTCCAGGTTGACCACCGGGATGCCGGCCGCCATCGCCTCCAGCCCGAACGAGTTCAGCTCCTTGCCGTCGTGCGGCAGCAGCACGATCACGTCGGGCGTCTGCGAGATCAGGGTGGCCAGTGCGGCCCGCTGGGCCGCCGCGTCCGCGCCGGCTTCGACGATCTTGAACTCCACGTCGGAGTACGCGGCGGCCTGCGCCTTGGCGTTGTTGGTGATCGCGGCGATCCAGCCGTGGTCGGCGGCCGGCGCGGAGAAGCCGATGGTCACCTGCTTGCCGGGCTCGGCGTTGGCGTTGCCGTCGGCCGCCTTGGTCTGCGCCTCGGTCGGTGCCTGCTCGTTGCTGGTGCAACCGGCGAGCAGTACGCCGGCGCCGACGGCCGCGCCCCCGAAGAGCAGCCGGCGCCGCGACATGTCGCGACTGTGCTGGGTCATGACGACCTCCTGGTTATCAAGTGGTGGGGATTTTGGGTGTACGGAGCCCGGCCACCGTCGGTTGCTCGGTGACCCGGATGCAGCGATGGTCAGCTCGTGGTGAGCCGGTTGCGACGGAAGAACTGGGACAGGGTGCCGAACTGGACCTGCTGGATCAGGACGGCGGCGACGATGATGCCGCCCTTGACCATGTTCTGCGCCTCGGTGGAGAGACCGTTGATGGCGAAGAGGTTGGTGATGGTGGCAAAGATGATCACACCGAGCAGGGAGCCGATGATGGTGCCCCGCCCGCCGCTGAGCAGCGTGCCTCCGATGATCACGGCGGCGATCGCGTCCAGCTCGTAGAGGTTCGCCATCGCCGCCTGGGCCGAGGTGGCTTGCGCGGTGAGCATGATGGCGGCGATGCCGCAGCACAGGCCGGACAGCGCGTACAGCAGCAGGGTGTGCAGCCGCACGTTGATGCCGGCCAGTCGGGCGGCCTCCGGGTTGCCGCCGACGGCGACCGTGCGCCGCCCGAAGGTGGTGCGGTTCAGCAGCACCCAGCCCGCGGCCACCACGGCGGCCAGGATGTAGACCAGCAGCGGAATGCCGAGCAGATCGGTGCTGGCGATGCCGTTGATGGTGCTGTTCTGCGAGATCTGGGTCTGCTTCTGCGAGATCTCGGCGGCCAACCCGCGCGCGGCGACCAGCATGGCCAGCGTCGCGATGAACGGCACCAGCCGCCCGTACGCGATGAGCGTCCCGTTGACCAGGCCGACCGCCACCCCGACGATGATCGCGGTGAAGATCATCCCGCCGGCGCCGAAGCTCTGGGTCGCCACCGTGGTGCACCAGACCCCGGCCAGCGCCACGATCGCGCCGACCGAGAGGTCGATGCCACCCCCGATGATCACGAAGGTCATCCCGACGGTGACCACGCCGACCACCGAGGCGAGCTTCAGGATGCTGAGCATGTTCGCCCAGACCCAGTCCGGGTTGGAGTACAGGTCCCAGCGGGTGGCGGCTCCGATCACGAAAAGTGCCAGCAGCACCCCGATCAGGGCGAGATTCCGCTTGGCGCCCTCACCGCCGTCGCCGTGCCACCAGGAGAGCCCGCCGGTGGGGCCCGCCACGGCGGCCGGCGCGGCGTGCCCCGCCGCCTCGGTCTCGGCCGGGTCCACCGGCGGCGACTGCGCCGGCAGCTTGGTCGTGGGCGGACTATCGGTCATGCCGCTGCGCCTTCCATCAGGGACCCCGCCATGACGAGGTCGAGCACCGTGGGTTCGTCGAGTTCGTCGGCGGGGGCGGTACGGACGACCCGTCCCTCCCGCATCACCAGCACCCGGTCGGCCAGGCCGAGCACCTCGGGCACCTCACTGGAGACCAGCAGCACACCGACACCCTGGGCCGCGAGCTGCCGGATCACCTGGTACAGCTCGGCCCGGGCACCGACGTCCACCCCCCGGGTGGGCTCGTCGAGCAGCAGCAGCTTCGTGTCGCCGAGCAGCCAACGACCGACCACCACCTTCTGCTGGTTGCCGCCGGAGAGCGTGCGTACCGCCCGGCGGACGTCGCGCGGGCGCATCTCCAGGCTCTCGGCGATCCGGTCGGCCTCCGCCCGCTCCCGACCCATGTCGGTGAACCCGAAGCGGGCGTAGCGAGCGAAGGTGGCGAGAGTGACGTTGCGGTAGATCGGCTCACCGAGCAGCAGCGCCTGGCTCTTGCGCTCCTCGGGAGCCATGCCCATGCCGGCCTTGACCGCCGCGCCGACGCTGCCGGGTCGCAGTGCCCGGCCGGCCATCCGCACCGAACCGGTCTCGGCCGCCCGCGCACCGTAGATCGTCTCCAGTAGTTCGGAGCGGCCGGAGCCGACCAGGCCCGCGATGCCGACGATCTCTCCCGCCCGGACGGTGAGTGACACGTCGGCGAACTCGCCGCTACGGGTCAACCCGTCGACCTGGAGCAGTTCGTCGCCGACCACGGTGTCGGCGGGACGGTCCGGGAAGACGTACTCGATGTCGCGGCCGGTCATCCGGGAGACCAGGTCGCTGGTCGGGGTCTCGCGGGCCGGCAGGTTCGCCGCCGTGGTCCGGCCGTCCTTGAGTACGGTCACCCGGTCGCCGATCTCGCGGATCTCCTCCAGCCGGTGGGAGATGTAGATGACCGCGATGCCCTGCGCGGTCAGCTCGCGGATGATCCGGAAGAGGTTCTCCACCTCGTCGTGGGCGAGCACCGCGCTCGGCTCGTCCATGATGATCAGCCGGGCCTCGTGGGACAGCGCCCGGGCCATGCTGACCACCTGCTTGCCCGCCGCCGGCAGGGCCCGCACCATCCGGCCCGGCGGGATCTCGGCGTGACCGAGCCGGCCGAGGATCTCGCGGGTACGGCTGGCCATGTGGCTCCGGCGGATGAAGCCGAGCCGGCGCGGCTCGTGCCCCAGGAAGGCGTTCTCCGCCACGGACAGATCCTCGACCAGGTCGAGTTCCTGGTAGATGGTGGCGATCCCGGCGCGCATCGCGGCCTGCGGGTTGGCGAAGGCGACCCGCCCGCCGCGCCACTCGACGTGCCCGGAGTCCTGCCGGTGCACCCCGGCGAGCACCTTGATCAGGGTGGACTTGCCGGCACCGTTCTGCCCGAGCAGGCAGTGCACCTCGCCCGCGCGTACCTCGAGTTGCACCCCGTCCAGTGCGCGTACGCCCGGGAAGGTCTTGACCACGTCGGTCAGGCGCAGCACCACCTCGCCGGTGGTCGTCTCGACCGGCGTGCCGCCGGTGCCGCTCACGGCGTCGTGCCCGGTCATGCCGCCTCCCCGAAGGCCAGGTCGCTGGCGAGTACCGCGGCGCCGGCCACGCCGGCCCGTGGGCCGAGTTCGGAGAGCACCACCGGCAGGTTGCCGGTGGCCAGCGGCAGCGACCGGCGGTACACGACACTGCGGATCTCGGCGAGCAGGATGTGCCCGAGTTGGGCGAGTCCACCGCCGATCACGATCATCGAGGGGTTGGTGAAGCTGACCAGTCCGGCGAGCACGCCGCCGACCCGTCGGCCGCCCTCGCGGATGAGCTGGATGCAGGTCACGTCCCCTTCGAGGGCCCCGGCGGCGACGTCGAGGGCGCTGACCTCACCGTTGGCCTCCAGCCGTTCGGCCAGGGCGGGTGAGGTGCCGGCACGCGCGGCGGCGACGGCGTCCTTGGCCAGGGCGGCGCCGCTGAAGAGTGCCTCCAGGCAGCCGGCGTTGCCGCAGGAGCAGATCGGCCCCTGGGGATCGACCTGGATGTGTCCGATGTCGCCGGCACACCCGTCGGTGCCCCGGTAGACGTCGCCGCTGAGGTAGATCCCGCAGCCGACACCAGTGCCGATCTTGACGAAGAGGAAGTCGTCGACCGAGTGGGCCACCCCGCCGTGCCGTTCGCCGATGGCCATGATGTTCACGTCGTTGTCGACCACCGCCGGGCAGCCGTGCTCGCGGGTGAGCAGCTCGCGGACGGGGAAGCGGTCCCAGCCGGGCATGATCGGCGGCGAGACCGGCACGCCGTCGCGGAAGCTGACCGGGCCGGGCACGCCGACGCCGACCGCGTCGAGTCGCTCGTAGACGCCGTCGACCCGGGCCTTGTGCAGCAGCTCGTTGACGCGCTGGAGGGTCGCCTTGGGGCCGGAGCGGATGTCGGCCGCCTCCGCGTACGCCGCCACCGGCTCCAGTCGGCCGTTGACGACCTCGACGTCGATCGAGCTGGCGCCCAGGTCGACGGCCGCGAAGCGCAGCTCCGGACTCAACTCGACAAGCGTCGACCGCCGCCCGCCCCGGGAGGCCGCCTTGCCCGCCTCCGCCACGTAGCCGAGGGCGACCAGCCGCTCCAACTCGGCGAGCAGTCGGGGCCGGGGCATCTCCAACCGGTCGGCGAGTTCGGCCCGTGACAGCGCTCCCTCGTCGCGTAACAACCGCAACAGCCGGACGTGCAGGGGGTCGGCGTTGGGCACGGGCTCACCTCTCCCACCGGGGTGTGCACATCGACGGACTGCCGATGTGTGGTGCCCGACACAGTAGGAGGCTTCGGCCTGCGCTGTCCAGACCTTAGGGCATTCTGACGGCAACTTTTGCCTGATCTAGCAAAAGTTTCGGCGTAAGGGAGCGACTAGTTAGGTGTGGATGCGCCCGAAAGATCACTGGGAAGGCGATTCACCACCCTTCGAGCGCAGCTTGCGGTCGTCGCGCAACTCAACATAGGGCTCTCGATCGACCGGTCGGAGGCCACCGCTTATCGCTCGCGCCCGGGCCAACTCGGCATCGAGTTCCGCGCCGAGCAGGATGGCGATGTTGCTCAGCCAGAGCCAGACCAGGAAGATGATCACCCCGGCGAGCGCGCCGTAGGTCTTGTTGTACGAGCCGAAGTTGCCGACGTAGAAGGCGAACAGGCCGGAGACCAGCAGCCACATCAGCACCGCCAGCAGCCCGCCGGGGCTCACCCAGCGGAAGCCGCCCTGGCGGGCGTTCGGAGACGCCCAGTAGAGGATGGCGAACATCAGGCTGACCAGGACCAGCAGCACCGGCCACTTGGCGATGTCCCACACCGTCACGGCCGTACGTCCCACCCCGAGGGCGGCGCCGACCTCCTCGGCGAAGCGGCCGGTGAAGACCACGATCACCGCACTGGCCAACAGCATCACGCCGATCACCGCGGTGACCCCCACCCGGATCGGCAGGGTCTTCCAGATCGGCCGCCCCTCCGGCACGTCGTAGATCGCGTTGGAGGCGCGCATGAAGGCGGCGACATAGCCGGAGGCCGACCAGAAGGCGGCGAGCAGACCGACGATCGCGGTCACACCGGCCAACCCCCCGTTCTGCGAGGCCTGTTCGATGGCGGTGTCGAGGATCTGGCGGATGTTCTGCTCGGGCACCGACTCCGCGACGGTGTCCCGTACCGTCCGGGTGGCCGACGGACCCAGCAGGCCCAGCAGCGAGACCAGCACCAGCAGGCCCGGGAAGATGGAGAGCACGCCGTAGTAGGTGAGCGCGGCGGCCCAGTCGGTCAGGCCGTCGTCGCGGAACTCGCGCACCGTCCGGCGCAGCGCCGCCACCCACTCGCCCCCCGACAGCCGGCCCGGATGTGCGGGCGGGTCAGGGTCGGCGTCCGACTCCGGCCGTTCGGGTGAGGGGCTGTCCGCGTCCGACTCGTCGCGCCGCACCTCGCGGGCGTGCTCGGCACCCGACTCGTCCCGCCGCACCTCGGGGACGGGGTCGGACCCCGGGTCACGCCGGTCTGGACGGGAAGACTCCTCGGAGGCCATCGCCCCTCCCCTCTGCTGCGCTCGCGGTGATCGTGCAGGACACATGCCCAGCCACCGACCGGAAGTAACCCACCCGAACCTGGCACGCGCGGCAGCTCGACCGTCGGCCGGGCTGGTCGCCTCGGCCGGTCCGCGACCGCCGGGCGAAGGTCGAACAGTCGGCATCGAGCCGTGGCCTCACTCTTGGGAAATGCACCGAACTCGCTTCCCGTCAGCGGGAGCCGGGGCGAATGTGATCACTGCGGAAATGGTCTCGTCATCGCCCGCCGGAGGTCGCCGACAGCCCGGCGATGCGCTCCGGGACGCACTCCGGCCGACCGCCCGAGGCCGCCGACCACGTCGCGACCCAGGCGGTTGGAGTCGATACCTACCGTAGTTCGATGCACGGAGCGTAATCACTTGAGTAGATTTTTTGCCTCGCCCAGCCCGCCACGTGGCGGTCGACAATGCGGCAAAACGGACTGCACCGTCACTTCGTCGGGCGCCCCGCATCGCCCCCATCGGCACGTCCAGGCCGATCATGAACACTATTCTTAATTGTTTCACTTCGAGTGACACGAAAGAATGTAAAGTCACCCAGCGAAGCGATGTTCGACAATGTCCCCCAACGCGGAGTCAATTCGCGTATCGTCCCCCCTCGTGTCGGCTATCCGATTCACCGAAGATTCCGGACCTCAGCATCACGGCGGGCACAGCCGAGTGGCGGAGGCGGAGGCGACCGCCCTGCGGACCGATCCGGCCCTGATCGATCCGACCGAACTCGCCGGCCGGTTCGAGGACGAGAAGCCGGGTCGGGTGTTGACCGGGCCGGTCGCCCTCGCCCTGACCGCGGCCACCCTGGCGATCGGCCTGCTCGCGCTCTGGCAGGTGTTCCGGCCGCTGGCGCAGGGCAGCAAGTACTACCTGATCTTCTTCCTGGCCGGCGTACTCCCGCTGGTCTTCCTCGCCTACCCGGCCGACCTGCGGCTGCCGCGCCGGCTGCGGGCGGTGCTCGCGGGTCGGCCCTCGGCTCCCGACGCGACCGCGACCGGCCGGTCCGGGCCCAGCCGGGTCGACTGGCTGCTGGCCGCCGCGGCGCTGGCCGGCTGCCTGTACCCGGTGCTGCCGATCGCCCTCGCTGGCGGTGGCGGCGGCTACGACGCCTTCCTCGACCGGCAGGGGCTGCTGGTCGGCCTGGACGTGGCGATGGGCACCGTCCTGCTGCTCCTGCTGCTGGAGGGCTGCCGGCGCACCACCGGCTGGATCCTGCCCGCCGTCTGTCTGGTCTTCCTCGGCTACGGCTACTACGGCGGGCTGCTGCCGCAGACCTGGGCGGTGGCGCACGCCGGGCTGGACTTCGGGCAACTGGTCGACGCCTTCTACAACTCCGACAGCGGCTTCTACGGCACCCCGCTGGACGTGGCCGCCACGTACATCGTGCTGTTCACCATCTACGGGGCGGTGCTCGACCTCTCCGGCGCCGGCCGGTTCTTCGTGAACCTCTCCGCCGCGGCGTTCCGGCGCTCGCGCACCGCCGCCGGTCGTACGGCGGTGGCCTCCGGATTCCTGCTCGGCACCGTCTCCGGCTCCGGGGCGGCCACCACCGTCAGCATCGGCGCGGTCACCTGGCCGATCCTGCGTCGCGCCGGGTACCCGCCGGAACGCGCCGGCGGGATGCTCGCCGCCGCCGGCGTGGGCGCCATCCTGTCCCCGCCGACGCTCGGCGCGGCGGCCTTCATCATCGCCGAGTACCTCGGCGTGTCCTACCTCCAGGTGCTCGGCTGGGCGATGGTGCCGACCATCCTCTACTACCTCGGCATCGTGCTCTCCGTGGAGATCGACGCACGTCGCTCCGGAGTGCGTCCGGCAACCCTCGCGGCCGGTTCCGCCTGGCGGCTGCTGGCCCGCTCCGGCTATCACTTCGCCTCCCTGTTCGCCATCGTCGGGCTGCTCGCCGTCGGGCTCTCGGCCACCCGGGCCGTGGTGCTGGCCACCCTCCTCGCGGTCGCCCTGTCCTTCCTGGACCGGGCACACCGGCTCACCCCCGCCCGACTGGTCGCCGCCCTCTCCACCGGCGTACGCGGAGTCCTCGCGGTCACCGTCGTCTGCGCGGCGGCCGGCGTCATCACCGCCACCACCACCAAGACCGGTCTCGGTCCGCAGGCCGCCGCGCTGCTGGTCGGCGCGGCGAGCGCGATCAGCTCCGAGCCCGCCGTGGTACTCGCGCTGACCGCGCTGCTCGCCGCCGTCGCGCTCAGCCTGCTCGGCCTGGCGGTCCCGGTGACCGCGTCGTTCGTGATCGGCTGGGTGATCATCGGACCGGCCCTGCTCGACCTCGGGGTCGGCGCGCCCGCCGCCGCCATGTTCGTCTTCTACTTCGCGGTGCTGTCCGAGGTGTCGCCGCCCACCGCGCTCGCCGCCGTCGCCGCCGCCGCGGTCACCGGCGGACGGTTGGTGCCGACCATGTGGCACACCCTGCGGTACGCGCTGCCCGCGTACCTGATCCCGCTGGCCTTCGTGGTCACCCCGACCGGCCTCGGCCTGCTCGGCATCGGCGGTCCCCGGCAGATCCTCGTCGCCACCGTCGTCACGGCCCTCGGTGTCGCGGTGCTGGCCGTCGCGGCCGGCGGCTGGCTGCCCGGCGTCGGCCCGGCGGGCGTGCCGGAACGGGTGATCGGCGTGGCCGCCGGCCTGACCCTGCTCTGGCTGCAACCCGTGCCCGCCGCGATCGGTGCCGTGCTGGCCGGCGTCATGACGGTGGGCGTGTTCGTACGTCGCGGATCCACCGGCCCCTCCGGTGGGACGCGAGCCGGATCACCGGCATGACCCAGGAAGGAGACAGTGTGGGACGGATCAACGCGCGGCTCGTGGCGGGGGTGGGAGCCCTCACCCTCGTCGCCGCCGGTTGCGGGGGCCGCCAGGGCGCCGCGGCCACCGACGACGCCGCGAGCGCCGTCACCTGCGAGGTGGCCGAGAACACCCGGGTGGGCATCGCCACCGGTAACGCCACCGGCGTCTACTACGTGGTCGGCAACGCCCTGGCCGGGCAGTTGTCCGACAGCACCGGCGGCCGGTTGACCGGCACCGCGGCCGAGACGGGAGCGTCGGTCCAGAACATCGAACAGCTCGTCGGTGGCCAGTACGACGTGGCCTTCTCGCTGTTCGACACCGCCGTCAACGCGGTGGAGGGCAAGGACAGCTTCAACGCACCGCAGCCGGTCGAGGCGCTGGCGCGGATCTACGACAACTACACCCAGGTGGTCGTCCGGGCCGACTCGGGAATCAACTCGGTGGCCGACATGCGCGGCAAGAAGATCTCGACCGGCTCCCCCAAATCCGGCACCGAGGTCATCGCGAACCGGCTGCTGGAGGCCGCCGGCCTGAACCCCGCCACGGACGTCCAGGCCCAGCGGCTCGACCTCACCAAGACCGTGGAGGGCGTCAAGGACGGCACCGTCGACGGCTTCTTCTGGTCCGGCGGCCTGCCCACCGGCGGCCTCACCGACCTGTTCACCACCGCCGGCGACAAGGTGAAATTCGTCGACGTCACGCCGCTGCTGCCCAAGATGAGCGAACTGAACCCCGCGTACCAGGCCGGCACGATCGGCAAGGACGTGTACTCCACGTCGGCGGACACCCCGACCATCGTGGTCCCGAACGTGCTGCTCGTCCGCAAGGACCTCGACGCCAACGTGGCCTGCGCCATCACCCGGACCGTGTTCGAGAAGAAGGACGCGCTGGCCCAGGCCAATCCCGCCGCCAACGGCATCGCCCTGGCCACCGCCCGCAAGACCGACCCGGTCGGTCTGCACCGGGGTGCGGCCAAGGCGTTGCAGGACCTCGGCGCGAGCTGACCGACGGCGGCCGGGCCGGTACCTCCCCTCCGGCCCGGCCGCCCCTACCTCGGGAGACCCCCGTGCCGCTGTCCTCGCTGGCCCGCGTACGCCGGCACAACCGTCCGTCCGGCCACACCGGCCGACTCTGGTCGGTGCGTACCCAACTGCTCGCACCGATCCTGATCGCCACCGCCGGCCTGCTCGTGCTGGGGGCCATCCAGACCGGTGACGCCCTGGCCGCCTCCACCGACGCCGAACGAGCCCGGGTGCTGGCCGGTACCGCCACCGCCACCGTCTCACTGGTGCACGAGCTGGAACGGGAACTCGGCGAGTCGGCGGCGCTGCGCCAGCGCGGCGGAACCTCCGGCCGCCAACTGGTCGACGCCCAGCGACGCCGGGTCGACGAGGCCAGCGAGCGCTACCAGAGTGCCAGCTCCGACGCTCGCCGTGCCGCGCCGGACCTCGGCCGCGACCTCGACGGCGTGACCGAACACCTCGACCAGCTCGACGAGGCCCGGATCGCCGCGCTCACCACCGACAATGCCGACGCGAGCTACGTGGCGCTCGTGGAGTCGCTGCTCGCCGTCGCCGACGCGCTGCCCGCCCAGCTACGCGACCCCGAGCTGGCCAACCGCGCCCGCGAGGTGGCGGCGGTCGCGGCCCAGGAACACCTGGCGTCGCTGGAACGTGACCTGCTCCGGGCCATCTTCGTGCGAGGTGAGCTGGTCGAGGGCGAACTCGTCCGGCTGGGCCGGCTACGCGGCGCGCAGGAGCAGCGGCAGGCCGAGTTCTCCCGGATCGCCGGGGAACGTGCCACTGACGCGTACACCCGTCTGATCGCCGGCAGCGACGTCTCCACCGCGCGGCGGATGCGCGACAGCGCGTTGAACGCCGACACCGAGCCGGCCGCGTTGGCCGCCGACGGCGACGCCTGGTACGTCGCCCAGAGCGGCGCCATCCGCCGGTTCAACCTGCTCGGCCGGGAACTCTCCGACGAGTTGGACCGGCGTGCCGCCGAGCTGGCCACGGCGGCCCGGCAACGGGCGCTGGTCACCGGCGGAGCCACCACCGGCCTGGCGCTGGTCTCGCTGACCGCCGCCGCGCTGCTGGCGGTCCGCACCAGCCGCCGGTTGCGCCGCCTGCGGGTGGCGGCGCTGACCATGGCACACCGGGAGCTGCCCGAGCGGATCACCGCCATCGCGGCCGGTGACAGTGCTCCGGCCGAGGGCACGGCCTCGCAGCTCACCGCGGGAATCAGCCGCGGGCGCGACGAGATCGCCCAGGTGGCCGAGGCGTTCGACACCGTCAACCGGGCCGCGCTGCGGCTCGCCGGTGCGCAGGCCGAGCTGCGGATGGACGTGACCCGGATGGTCGAGGCGCTGGCCCGGCGGATCCGTACCCTGATCACCCGACAGTTGCGGCTGCTCGACGAGTTCGAGCAGGAGGAGACCGATCCGGACGCGTTGGCCCGGCTCTTCGCCCTCGACCACCTCGCCGCCCGGATGCGGCGCAACGGGGAGAACCTGCTGGTCCTGGCCGGTGGCGAACCCGGACGCTCACAGGACGGTCCGCATCTGGTGGCCGACGTCGTACGCGGTGCCGCCTCCGAGATCGAGGAGTACGCCCGGGTCGAGATCGACGTGCCCACCGCCGGGGTGCACGGTTCGGCGGTGGGCAATCTGGTGCACCTGCTGGCCGAGCTGCTGGAGAACGCCACGTCGTACTCCCCGCCGCACACCCCCGTGCATGTGGACGGCCGACGCACCGTCGACGGGCTGACGCTGCGCGTACACGACCAGGGCATCGGCATCGGCGAGAACCGGCTGGCCGAGATCAACGAGAGGCTGCGCGCCCCGGCCGCGTTGTCCAGCGCGGCGGCCGGCAGCATGGGCCTGCACGTGGTCGCCCACCTGGCCGCCCGGCACGGCATCCTGGTGCGGCTGCACAGTGCCGGCGCCGGGACGGTGGCCCAGGTGGACGTGCCGGAGTCGCTGCTGACCAGGATGGAGCAGCTCACCGGCCGTCCGAACTCCGTCGGTCGGCCGGCTTCCCCGGCCGTCGGCGCCTGGTTCCGGCACCGGGGCGCTCCCGCCGAGGTCGGCGCCGCAGACCGGTCCGACGTGCATCGGGCCCCGACGATGACGTTGCCGGTGGTGGGCAACGGCGCGGCGGCCTGGTCACCCGAGCAGCCCGGTCAACCGCACTACCGGCCGCCCGGACAACCCGTCGGCGTCGCACCGAACGGGTCGGCCCCGTCGGCCAACGGTGCGTCGGCCTGGCGGCCCGGCGCCGCCCGTCCGGAGGAAGCAACCGCGGTTGGCCTGCCCCGGCGGGTACGCGGCGGCGGCCTTCAGTCCGAACTGCACGACATGCCGCCGCCGCAGGCCGCGCCGGACCTGCTCGACCCCGAGGTGGTACGGGCCCGGCTGTCCGCGCTCTCCGCCGGGGTGGCCCACGCGATGCGACGTAACCAGCAGACGAACGGGAGACCCTAGATGATGCCCAACGGCAGCCCCGGCCTCGACTGGCTTCTGGCGAACTTCGCCGAGCAGGTACCGGACGTGTCGCACGCCCTCGCCGTCTCCGGGGACGGGCTGCGGCTGGCGGCCTCGCCGCACCTCTCGACCGACCAGGCGGACCAGCTCGCCGCCGTGATCAGCGGCCTGGCCAGCCTGACCGTCGGCGCCGCCCGGCTGATGTCCGCCGGCCGGGTCCGACAGCAGATCGTGGACATGGACGGCGGTGTGCTGCTGGTGATGGCCGTCGGTGACCGCGCCCTGCTCGGCGTGCTCGCCGCCGCCGGATGCGACCTGGGCCAGATCGGGTACGAGACGGCGACGCTGGTCCAGCGGGTCGCCGAGGCGCTCGAACCGGCGGCCCGGACCTGGGCGGACCACCAATCCGGCGGGGTGCCGGCATGAGTCGGGGACGGCGGTTGGTGGCGATGCTGCTGGCGGTCGCGCTGGTCCCCGCCTGCGCCGCCGAGCGCACCCCGCAGGCTCGGCCGTGGCACGACGGGCGCATCTTCCTGGCCACCGGCAACACCACCGGGGTCTACTACCAGCTCGGCGGCGGCTACGCCGACGTCATCAGCCGCCACCTGCCCGGCTACGAGGCTCGGGCGGAACCGACCGGGGCCTCCGTCGAGAACATCACCCGGCTGGTCGACGGCGACATGGAGATCGCCTTCAGCCTCGCCGACACGGCGGCGGACGCCACCGCCGGCCGTGGCGCCTTCGACGGACGTCCGCAGCCGGTCCGGGCACTGGCCCGGGTCTACAGCAACTACACCCACGTGATCGTCCGAGCCGACGCGCAGATCGCCGACGTCGCGGGACTGCGCGGCAAACGTGTCTCCACCGGTTCGCCGAAGTCCGGCACCGACGTCATCGCCGGTCGGCTGCTCACCGCCGCCGGCCTCGACCCGGAGCGGGACGTACGCCGAGCCCGCCTGTCGTTGCCGGAGACGGTGGCCCGGATGCGCAGCGGCACCCTCGACGCGATGTTCTTCTCCGGCGGACTACCCACCCCGGGCATCGCCGACCTGCTCACCGGCGCACCGGGCCGGTTCCGGCTGCTGCCGGTCGCCGACCTGATCGAGCCGTTGACCACCACGCACGGCTCGGTCTACACCACCGCCGAACTGCCCGGCGACGCCTACGACACCCCCTCCGGCACCCCCACCGTCACGGTCGCCAACGTGATCCTGGTCAGCGCGGACATGCCCGACGACCTGGCGTACGACCTGACCCGCCTGCTCTTCACGTACCAGGCCGACCTGGCCGTGGCGCATCCCGAGGCCCGCAACTTCGACCGCGAGTCCGCCGCCACCACCGACCCCATCCCCCTGCACCCCGGCGCCGCCCGCTACTACCAGGTTGGCTGACCCACTCACCGCTGGCAGTCGCGATCTGTGGCGTCGGGTCGCCAGCCGGCGTCGACAAGGGCCCGCGCGGTGGTCGTGCGCGGCGGACGGCCGACCTGGAGATGCTCGGCAGGCAGGACCGATGTCCGGTGCACCACCACGGCGGCCATGTCGATCGGCAACTGGCGCAGGGTGCTCCGTCCGGCCCGACGGGATGCCGGCACGAGCACGTGCAGGGGCTCGGGTCGCAGACCGCGTACGCCCGCCTCGGTGGCTGCCGTGGCACCCGCGAGGACCGCACCCGCTCCGGCGGCGAGCACCGCCACCGACAACTGCTGATCACGGGCCAACCGGCCGTTGCCGGTCAGCAGCAGCCCGCGACTGATCGCCCGCCTAACGGAAACTGTCCAAGATTGACCATTTAGGACGGCCGCCGCAGAGGACCGGCCCAGGACTTGGCGGGGCGCCGGGCCGTGGGGGCGGTGGGACTACGGGTGTACGGGGAGGTGGGCGACGAAGGTGCGCCACGCGGTGGGCGGGAAGGCCAGCACCGGGCCGGTCGGATCCTTGGAGTCGCGCACAGCCACCAGACCAGGCAGGTTGTCGGCCACCTCCACGCAGTTGCCGCCCTGCCCGTTGCTGCGGGTGCTCTTGCGCCACCGGGCACCGGTCATGTCCATGTCTCCGCCACTTCCGCGATCAGGTCGAGGGACTGCTGCTGTGATAGTGCCTCACCTCGGATCGACTCCCAAACCTCGACCATCTGCCGGACGTGCTCGGCGCGGTCGACCACTTGGCCGTGGAGCTGACCCTCCTGGTAGACGACGTCCTCCCCGTGCGGCGGGGTGGCGATCACGAAGGGGCCGTTGATGCCGGGGTAGGCCCCGACGGATAGCGGCACGACCTGGATCCGGACCCGGGGCAGCGTCGAGCCGACCTTCACGAGATGCCGCAGTTGCTCGCCCATCACTTCGGCGTCGCCGATCCGGCGGCGCAGCACGTGCTCGTCCATGACGGCGGTGAACAGCGGCGGCCGGTCGCGCGTGAGCACACCCTGACGGTCCAACCGGGTCATCACCTGCTGCTCGATCTCGTCCGGGGCGAACAGGCCGCCGCTGGACAGCAGCGCGCGGGCGTACCCCTCGGTCTGCAACAGTCCCGGCACGCACAGCGGCTCGAACGACCGCAACGCGGTGGCCTCGGCCTCGATGCCGGGCCAGTCGCGGAACCACGGCACCACTGTCTCCCGGCTGATTCGGCGCTGGATGCGCTCGAACCGGCCGTCCCCGCCGAACACTGTGTCGCTGCGACGGGCGAAGTCCAGGCTGGGCCGGCGCTCGCCGGTCTCCACCTTGGCCACCAGCGCCGCCGAGTAGCTGAGCGCCTCGGCCAGGGCACCCTGTGACAGGCCAGCGCCGGCCCGCGCCAGCCGCAACTCCTCGGCGAAGTGTTCCAGCATGGACGAGCGCTCCACGGACACCCTCCGTACATCCTCGTACCGCCTGCGACCGGCCGTGGACGCGCTGGTCGTCACCGCGCCGGGTCTCCCACCGTAGTCGCGTCCTCACCAGACTGTCACGCAGCGGAACCGCTCACGGGAACGGACGGCGGGCGGAACCAGGCCGGGGCGCCGGCACACCCGACAGGCTGCCGGCGCCCCCTCCACCTCGACGGAGGCTTCATGCGAATGAGGTTCTGCGACGGTACGTCGTCGCGAAGCGGCGAGCCGGAGCAGCGCTGATGCCCCGCTACCGGCCGCATCTGGCGGCGCGCCCCTCGTGGCGGTGCCGGGTGTGCGGGGCCGCCTGGCCGTGCTCACCGGCCCGGCTGGCGCTGCTCGGCGAGTACCGGGGTAACCGAACCGGCCTGCTCATCTATCTCGGCACCATGATGTACGACGCGGCCGACGACCTCACCGGCCAACATCCGCCGGAGACCCTGGCCAACCGCTTCCTCACCTGGGCCCGCCCCCGCTGAGACGTGGTGCGGTGCAGTGCGCGGTGCGGAAAGCGTGGCACTTCTTGCGCTCGACACGCCGATGGGAGGCCGCCTGGAGTGCCACACTCTCCGCTACCCGCACCGCCCCCGCGGCAGGGCCGCGGGCTACTTGTAGAGCAGGCGGCTCATCCGGCGGGCGGCGATCAGCAGGCCGGCTGCCAGTACGGTGAGCAGGTAGAGCACGTCCAGTGTCCAACTCCAGCCGCCGGTGTCGACGGTCAGCGCACGGATCAGGTGCACCGCCCGGTAGAGCGGAGTCACCTCGACCAGCCACCGCAGCACCGTCGGGTATGCCTCGGCGGGCACGAAGGTGCCGGAGAACAGGAACAGGATGAACTGCGCGGAGCTCATCAGGTCGAAATCCTGCCAGCTGCGCATGAACGTGGAGATCGCCATGCCGAGCGCGCCGAACGCGAACCCGACGAGCACCGCCGCCGGGAAGGCGGCGAGCGCGCGGGCGGGCGCGGTCAGGTCCATCACCACCATCACCACGAGGAACGCGGCCGAGTACGCGCTGCCCCGCAGCATCGCCCAGGCCAGCTCGCCGAGGGCGATCTCGAACGGCTGCACCGGAGTGGCGATCACCCCGTCGTACAGCTTCATGTACTTCATCTTGCCGAAGAAGTTGAACGTGGTCTCCGCCAGCGCACCGGTCATCGCCGACGAGGCGAGCATGGCCGGGGCGACGAAGGCCGCGTACGTGACGACCGCACCGCTGGGCAACGTCAGGTCGCCGATCAGCGCACCCACTCCGACGCCGATGGACAGCAGGTAGAGCAGCGGCTCGACGAAACCGGAGATGAGCAGCAACCAGTAGACGGACCTCAGGGCGGCGACGTTCCGCTCGGTGACCGACGCGGACCGGCGCGAGGCGGCCGAGACGTCGACCAGCCGGGGCAGCACCAGAGCGACCATGACCTTCTCCTGTACGACGAGCTAGACGACGAGCCGGCGGGCGAGAACGCGGCGGGCGAGCAGCCATCCCCCGGCCGCCCAGACGGCCAGGTAGGCCAGGTGGCCGGCGATCGACCAGTACGGGGCGACGCCGAGCACCGCCGCCCGGCACAGGTCCACGGCGTGCCAGAGCGGCGTGGCGTAGGCCAACCAGCGCAGCGCCAGCGGCAGCGACTCGACCGGGAAGAACACCCCGGCGAACAGGGTCATCGGGATCACCGCGAAGCGGAACAGCATGGCGAGCCAGCTGTCCGAGTCGACCGAAGCCGCGTACGCGAAGGTCGGCGCGGCGACGGCCAGCGCGAGCAGCGCCGCCACCGGCACCGTCAGCACCGCCCACGGCGACCGCAGGGCCCCCAGCACGCCGGTCACCAGGAGGAACGCGATGACGGAGGTCAGCACCCGGAACAGCACGAACGCCAGGTGGCCGGCGAGGATGTCGCCCACCCGCAGCGGCGACGAGCGCTGCCCGAAGTAGATCTTCTGCCACTGGAGGTTGCCGAACACCGGCCACGTCGACTCGGCGATCGCCACCTGCAACGCCGTCGACGCGAGCAGCCCGCCGACGATCCACTCCAGGTAGGAGACGCCGCCGACACCCTGGTCGATGTACGACCCGACGCCCAGCCCGAACCCGAGCACGGTAAGCGTGGGCAGCAGGAAGGACGAGAAGGCGCCGGCCCGCCAGGTGCGCCGGTAACCCACCAGGTGGTATTCGAGCACCCGCAGCGCCGGCACCCGCGGCAGGGCGCGTCGGTCCCGGGTCAGTTGTGCCGTCACGGCAGCCCCTTCCAGCAAGTCCGGACTCAGTCGACGAGGGTGCGGCCGGTGAGGTGCAGGAAGACGTCCTCCAGGCTGCTGCGCCGGACCAGCACGTTGGCCGGGTGCAGGCCGAGCGCCGCGACCTCGGCCACCGCCGCGTCACCGTCGGACACGTAGACCAGGATCCGGTCGGGCAGCACCTCGACGCGCTCCCCCAGCGCGTCCAGCTTGCCGGCGAACGCCTCCTGCGACTCGGCGGCGAACCGCAGCTCGACCACCTCGCGGGTGGCATGCCGCTCGATGAGCGCCCGCGGCGACCCCTCGGCGACGATCCGGCCGCCGTCCATCACCACCAGCCGGTCGCAGAGCTGCTCGGCCTCGTCCATGTAGTGCGTGGTGAGCACCAGCGTGACGCCCTGCTGCTTGAGCCGGAACAGCCGTTCCCAGACCAGGTGCCGGGCCTGCGGGTCGAGACCGGTGGTCGGCTCGTCGAGCAGCACGATGTCCGGCTCGTTGACCAGCGCGCGGGCGATGGTGAGCCGCCGCTTCATGCCGCCGGAGAGCGGCTCGACCTTGCTGTCCGCCCGGTCGCCGAGCTGCACGAAGTCGAGCAGCTCGGTGGCCCGGGCCCGGGCCACCCGGCGTGGGATGCCGAAGTAGCGGGCGTACGTCGTCAGGTTCTCCCGGACGGTCAGCTCCGGGTCGAGGTTGTCCAGCTGCGGACAGACGCCGAGCCGTGCGCGGATGGCCGGCCCGTCGCGCACCGGATCCATGCCCAGGATGCGCAGCTCGCCGCCGCTGGGCGGCGAGGTGCAGCCGACCATCCGCATGGTGGACGACTTGCCGGCGCCGTTGGGCCCCAGGAAGCCGAACGCCTCACCGGCGCGGACCTCCACGTCGATGCCGTCGACGGCGGTGAAGCCGCCGAACCGCTTCACCAGCCCCTGTGCCTGAATCAATGGTCGCCCCGTGGTCACTCCCGGACCCTAAACACCCGGCCCGACACTTCCCACCCGATTACCCGTCGATCATGGAGTTGTGGCACCTAACAAAGCGGATAATTCCGCCCATTTCAAGTGCCACTAGTGCATGATCGACGCGCAGGGAAGGCGGGGCGCGGGGCTGTCAGAGGTCGGCGGGGGTGGTGGCGGTGCGGGCGGCGGCGACCAGGCGGTCGGTCTCGGCGAGGACGTCGGCGGCGTCGGTGGGGGTGCCGGGGTCGTAGTGGACCATCCAGGTCAGACCGTCGGTGCCGGGCACCCGGCGACCGACGACCCGGCCGGATCCGCCGGGCACGGCGTGGTGCTGGGTGTACGCGACCGAGCGGGTGACCCGGGTGCGTACCTGGTGCGGCAGGTCACCCGGATCGAGCAGCAGGTACCGCTCGGCCGGCAGCTCGGCGACCACCAGGTAGCCGTCCCGCTCGGCGACCCGCTCGCCCGGGGTCACGGTCAGCTCCCGGCCGGACCAGACGGCCTTGACGACGTCGTGCCAGCCGATCCGGTGCCCCCGGCCGGGCAGCCAGAGCCCGAGGTTGGTGGCGACCACCACCCCGTCGCCCTCGCCGTTGCCGGCCGCGGCCCAGGCCAGCACCCGCTCGTCGCGCTCCAGCGGTGGCCGGTCGGCCGGTGGCAGTTTCGGCCGGCGGCGGAACAGTGGCATCCCTACAACCCTCCCGCCGCCTGCTCGCGCAGGGCACGGGCGTGCTGCTCCAGCGAGAGCAGCTCACCGAAGGCGGCGAAGTACTCGTCCTTGTTGTTCACCGGATTGATCCGCTGGATCCGGGACTTCAGCTCCCGGATCCGTGCGGTGACCGACCCCCACTGCAACCGGGCCATGGTGATCGAGACGTAGCGGGGGTCCGGCTCGCCGTCGATCCGCAACGGTTCCACGGCCAGCTCACCGACCAGGGCCTGGGCGGCGAGATCGTCGCAGGCGTCGCGTACCGCTTCGATCCACACCGCGCCGCCGGCCGCCGACGCGACCCCGCCGGCCGCGGCGATCGCCGCCCGGACGGCCACGTGCACCGGGTGCCGGTAGTCGGCCGCCTCGACCGCGTCGAACATCGGCCCGGCCAGCACCGGCTCCTGGAGGGCCAGCTTCAACGCCTCCCGCTCCACCATCGACTGCGGGCTGTCCACACTCGGCTCGACCCGGGCGGGCCGGGCGGACGGACCGTCCGCCGGCCGTCCCGAGGCGGCGGTCAGCACCGCCCGCTGCACCGGCTCGATCTCCATGCCGAGGTCACCGGCGAGCTTGCGGACGTACTCCGGGCGCTTCTCCCGGTCCTTGAGCTTCGCCACCAGGGGCGCGGCGCGGCGCATCGCCTCGACCCGACCGTCGACCGTGTCCAGGTCGTACCGGCTGATCACGTGGCGCAGCGCGAAGTCGACGAGCGGCTCGCGGCGGGCGACCAGGTCGCGTACGGCCAGGTCGCCCTTTGCCAGTCGCAGCTCGCACGGGTCCATGTTGTCGGGGCTGACCGCGATGAAGGTACGCCCGACGAAACGCTGGTCGTCGTCGAAGGCGCGCAGCGCGGCCTTCTGCCCGGCCGCGTCCCCGTCGAAGGTGAAGATGATCTCGCCTGCGACGGCGTCGGTGTCCAGCAGCAGCCGGCGCAGCACGCCGATATGGTCGGCGCCGAACGCGGTGCCACAGGTCGCCACGGCGGTCGGTACGCCGGCCAGGTGGCAGGCCATCACGTCGGTGTAGCCCTCGACCACCACCACCCGTCCCTGCTTGGCGATCTCCCGTTTGGCCTGGTCGATGCCGTAGAGCACGTGGGACTTCTTGTAGATCGGTGTCTCGGGGGTGTTCAGGTACTTCGGGCCGTCGTCGTCGGCGAAGAGTTTGCGCGCACCGAAGCCGATCACGTCGCCGGTCAGGTCCCGGATCGGCCAGAGCAGCCGGCGGCGGAACCGGTCGATCAGGCTGCCCGAGCGGGCCGGGCGGGACAGCCCGGCGGTGACCAGTTCGTCGTGGCTGAAGCCACGCTGACGCAGGTGCTTGGTGAGCAGATCCCATCCGTCGGGGGCGAAGCCGCAGCCGTACCGCTGCGCGGCGGCCCGGTCGAAGCCGCGCTCGGCCAGGAACTCGCGGGCGGGACGCGCGCCGGCCGTGGCCAACTGCGCGCTGTAGAACTCGACGGCGGCGGCGTGCGCGGCGACCAACCGCTGCCGCTGCCCCTGCTGCGGACGGTTCGGTCGGGGTGCGGAACGGTCGTCCTCCACGTACCGCAGTTGCAGGCCGGCGCGGGCGGCGAGGCGCTCCACCGCCTCGACGAAGCTGAGATGCTCGGCGTCCATCAGGAACTTGATGGCGTCGCCACCGGCGCCGCAGCCGAAGCAGTACCAGACGTTGCGGGCGGGCGAGACGTTGAACGAGGGGCTCTTCTCGTCGTGGAACGGGCAGAGCCCCTTGAGGTTGCCGCCGCCGGCCGACCTGAGCGTCACGGTGTCGGAGATGATCTCGGCGATGGACGTACGCTCGCGGACCAGCGCGATGTCCTCGTCCCGGATCCGCCCCGCCATGCCGCCACCTCCTCGACCTACATCCTGCCCTGCCCGCCCGCGACGCGCGGAAGGGCCCCTTGGTGACGTCTCCGACGGCGGATGCACCCTTGCCGACACCGTCGACGCGGGGTGCGAACACCGACGCCGCGCCGTTCCGGCACAGCGGCGGAACGGCGCGGCGGGCGGGTAGGAACGGTCAGCGGGGGCGGCGACGCAGGTAGCGGCGTACCGGCGGCGGGTCCTCCTCCTCGTACGACCGGGCGGCGCGCACCGCGTCGGCCAGGCCGTGCGGGCGGGTACGTGCCGGGGCGGCCAGCAGCGGGTCGCGGGCCATGTCCTTGACCAGGGCCACGGCCAGCCCGAGCATCACCACCACGAACGGCAACGCCACCATGATGGTGGCCTGTTGCAGCGCGTCAAGTCCACCGACGAGCAGCAGCACGGCGGCGACCGCGCCGATCAGGATTCCCCAGCTGACCACGACCAGCCGGTGCGGGCGCAGCGCGCCCCGGGAGGTCAGCGAACCGAGCACCAGCGAGGCGGAGTCGGCGCTGGTGACGAAGTACAGCGCGATGAGCACCATGGCCAGCACGCCGGTCAGCGCCGCCAGCGGTAGCGCGTCGAGCAGACCGAACAGTGCCTGCTCGCTGCTGGTGGAGGCGTCCGCGACCAGGTCACGTACCCCGGTGGCCTGCACCCGCAGCGCGCTGCCACCCATGATCGCGAACCAGACGGCGCTGGCACCGCTGGGCACCAGGAGCACCCCGATCAGGAAGTGCCGCACGCTTCGGCCCCGGGAAATCCGGGCGATGAAGGTGCCGACGAACGGCGCCCAGGAGATCCACCACGCCCAGTAGAAGATCGTCCAGCCGCCCAGCCAGGCCGGGTCGGAGAACGCCCCGGTCCGGGTGGACATGAAGACGAGGTTGCTGAGGTAGTCGCCGATGGAGGCGGGCAGCACCTCAAGGGTGTAGATGGTCGGCCCGACCACGAAGACGAAGAGCATCAGCGCCACGGCCAGCACCACGTTCGTGGTGGACAGCCACTTGATGCCCCGGTGCAGGCCGGTGAAGGCGGAGATGACGAAGGCCAGCGTCAGCGCCCCGATCACCACCAGTTCCACCGCGGTGCTGTCCGGCACCCCGGCGACCAGGTCGAGGCCGGCGGCGACCTGGAGCGCGCCGAGCCCGAGGCTGGTGGCGGAGCCGAAGACGGTGGCGAAGACGGCCAGCAGGTCGATGACCTGGCCGACGGCGCCGTCGGCGCGGTCGCCGATGAGCGGCCGGAACGCCGCCGAGATCCGGTTCTGCCGGCCGCGACGGAACGTCGAGTACGCCAGCGCCAGCGCCACCACCGCGTAGATCGCCCACGGGTGCAGGGTCCAGTGGAAGAGGGTGAACTGCATGGCCGCCGACGCCGCCTGCCCGGTCTGCGGCTCGACGCCGGTCGCCGGTGGCGGTGTGGCGTAGTGCTGGATGGGCTCGGCCACGGCGAAGAAGACCAGGCCGATGCCCATGCCGGCGCTGAACATCATGGCGATCCAGGCCAGCGTGCTGAACTCCGGCTCGTCGTCGTCCCGGCCGAGGCGGATGCGACCGAACCGGGACAGCGCCAGCACCACCGCCAGCACCAGGAAGGCGTTTGCCGCCACCACGAAGAACCAGCCGAACGTGTCGATCACCCAGGCCAGACCCGATTCGCCGACGCTTGCCAGCGAGTCACGGGCCAGCGCCCCCCAGAGCACCACGGCGAGCACCCCGCCGACGCCCAGGCCGAGCACGATCGGGTCGATCGCGCTGCCCTTACCGCCCGGTTCGGCGGTCTTCTCGTCTACCTGCTCGCTCATGGTCACCCCTGACCATCCTCCCGTTCCCCTGCCGTCGTGCTCCGACATTCCGGTCAATCACCCCCGGAGAGCCGACTTTCGGCCGTTCAGAGGGCGTGTTGGGGTGCCACCTTGCCGGTTGTCGACCGCAAGGTCAACCGAGCGGCACGGGAAGACGCGGCTGTTCGTCGGCCTCGACCTGGCGGTTCCAGTCGGCCTTGGTGGCCCGCCAGCCCTCGTCGTCCAGGCCCTTGCGCCAGTAGCCGGAGATGGACAGCCACTCGCGGGGAACCGCGCGTTCCACCCGCAGCAGGCGACGCAACTGACGGACGAACGACGCTTCACCGTGCACGAAGGCGTGCACCGTGCCGGGCGGGAACTCCAGCTCACGCACCGCGGCCACCAACGCCTCACCCACCGGGCGTACGCCCCGGTGCAGCCAGGTCAGCCGCACCGCGCCGGGGCTGGGCAGCGGCTGCTCGTCGGCCGGGCCGTCGACCTCGACGAACACGTGCGCGGGCGCACCGACGGGCAGCCGGGCCAGGGCGGCGGCGATCGCCGGCAGAGCGCTCTCGTCACCGACCAGCAGGTGCCAGTCGGCCGCCGGGCTCGGCGCGTACGCCCCACCCGGGCCGACGAACAGCACCTCGTCGCCGGGGCGCAGCGCCGCCGCCCACGGACCGGCCAGCCCCTCGTCGCCGTGGTGCACCACGTCGACGGTCATCTCCCCGGCCGCCGCGTCCCAGGCGCGAACCGTGTACGCGCGCAGCCGGGGCCACTGCTCGCGCGGCAGGTCACGACGAATGGCGGCGAGGTCGATCGGGCGCGGGTGGTCGATCCCGGCCACCGGAAAGACAATCTTGATGTAGTGGTCGGTGAACTCGCCGACCGGCAGGCCGGCCAGTTCCTCTCCGCCGAGCACCAGCCGGACCACGTGCGGGGTGGGCCGCCAGGTGCGCAGTACCAGGGCGGAGGTGACCTTCTTCGGGCGATCCGTCATTCGGTTAGGCTAACCTCACTCGCGCGCGCCGTTCAGCCCCGGGCCACGATGTCAGCTTCCGATCAGACGGTCGTGCCAGGCCAGGGCGGCAGGGTCGGTCAGCGAGGCCACCTGGTCGATCACCACCCGCAGTCGCGCGCCGTCGTCGGGTGCGTCCCGCCACAGCGGGGCGAAAACCGGATCGAGCGCTTCCGGTGCCCGCGCGGTCAGGGTCGCCACCAGCTCGGCGATGATCTCCCGCTGCCGCCGGTAGCGGCCCTGGGCACCGGGCCGACGCATCACGTAGCGCAGGGCGATGCCCTTGAGCAGCGCGCACCGGGCCCGCAACGGCCGGGGTACGACCAGGTCGGCCGCGTACCGTCGGTGTGGTCCCGGGCCGAAGCGTTCGGTGGTGGCGGCGACGGCGGTCGCCACGAACCGACCGGTCAGCACGCTGGTGGTGGCCTTGAGCGCGGCCTGGGCCCGATGGCTGCCGTCGTAGCCGGCCAACGGGGCGAGCACCGGGTCGGCGAGCAGTCCGGTCAGCGTCTCGTCGAGGTAGTCAGGCGACTCGGTCGAGTAGACGGCCGCGACGTCGACGCAGAGCGCCGCCCGCTCGTCCGGGTCGGCGAGCAACGGCTCCAGCGTGAGGTAACCGCCGTGGATGCCGTCCTCGACGTCGTGCACCGAGTACGCCACGTCGTCGGCCCAGTCCATCACCTGCGCCTCCAGGCACCGCCGCTCGCCGGCCGGGGCACCCTGCCGCAGCCAGGCGAAGGCGGGCAGGTCGTCGGCGTACACCCCGAACTTGCGCCGGCCAGGCTGCCGGGCCCACGGGTACTTGCCGACCGCGTCCAGCGAGGCACGGGTCAGGTTCAGCCCGGCGGACGTGCCGTCCGGGGCGTACACCTTGGCCTCCAGCCGGGTCAGCACCCGCAGCGTCTGGGCGTTGCCCTCGAACCCACCGCAGTCGGCGGCCAACTCGTCCAGCGCGCCCTCGCCGTTGTGCCCGAACGGCGGGTGCCCGAGGTCGTGGGCCAGCCCGGCGGTGTCCACCACGTCCGGATCACAGCCCAGCCGGGCGCCCATCTCCCGGGCGATCTGGGCCACCTCCAGCGAGTGGGTCAGCCGGGTACGCAGGAAGTCGTCGGTGCCGGCCGTGTGCACCTGGGTCTTCGCGGCCAGCCGGCGGAACGCCGCCGAGTGCAGCACCCGGGCCCGATCCCGCTCGTACGGGGACCGGCCGTGCTCCGGATCCTTGACCGGCTCCGCGACCCGACGCGCCGCGTCCGGCTCACCGGACGCGGCAGTCAATCCCCACGCTGCCGCAGCACGCAGAACTCGTTGCCCTCCGGGTCGGCCAGCACCGTCCAGTCGTCGCCGTCCTGGCCGATGTCGACGTGCCGGGCCCCCATGTCGACGAGCCGCTCCACCTCGGCCTCCCGGTCGGTCGGCCGCAGGTCGAGGTGCAGCCGATTCTTGCCGGCCTTGGCCCCGGTCACGGGTACGAAGACGATGCCCGGCAGCCGATCCGCGCTCTGCCGGATCTCCACCTCGTCCGGCCGCTCCTCGACCACCTGGTACCCGAGCGCCTCGGCCCACCAGCGGGCCAGCCGGCCCGGATCACGGGCGTCGACGGTCAGGCTCTCCCACACGGCGGTCATGCGGACACCGCCGCCGCGACACCGACAGCCTCTGACAACTCGGTACGGGATCCCATCCGGCCACCCCTTCGCGAAACGACGGTCCACGGGCGAAGTCAGGTTACGCCCGGGGGCTCGGTTCGGCGCGCCGACGACGTGCCCCCGGCGGGTCCACATCCTCCGATCAGACGAGAGTTGTCGTCCGATTGCCGACGGTGACGGGATCGCACTCATCGACGTGCACGGGTAGCGTCGCCACTGCGGAACGTCACCTGTTGCGGCGAGACACGACCGGTGGGAGAGACACGATCGTGAACGCGGAAACGATGATGGGCACCGAGCTGCGCGGGCTGCGTCGACGCCGTCCCGAGGTCTCCGGCACGGTTCTCGCCGGCACGGACGGCCTGCTCATCTCCAGCGACCTGCCCACGACCGACGCCACTCACCTGGCGGCGCTGGCCGCGGCCAGCTTCGGTCTCGGGCACCGGATGGCGGCCACCGTACGGCAGGGCGAGTTCCACGAGTCCGTGGTGCACACCGCGGCCGGTTGCGTGGTCACCTACCCGGCCGGGCGGGACGCCCTGCTGACCCTGGTCACCGCACCGGGGGCGGATCTGGCGGCGCTGCGCGAGGAGGCCCGTGCGGTGGTCCGGCGTACCGGCCCGGCCCTGGCCGCCTGCCGCCAGCCGACGTTGCTGCCCCACCAGGCGGATCCGCACGCCCCGCTGGCGGTGCGCACCCCGATGGCCACGTTGCCGAACCAGCGCCCCCGCCGCGCGCAGTCCATCACCTGGCGCCGCCCCCCGATCTGACCGCCACCCCCGACCACCCCGGACACCCGCGACAGGCGACAACATCGGGGATGGTGCTGCCTCGAGGCGGCTCGACACAGCAAAATCCCCGATGTTGCTGCCTCCCGACCTGGCGGGGCGGGCGGTCAGCGGCTGTCGGAGCCGGTGGTGACGATCGCGGCTCGGCCGGCCTCCAGCCGCGCCACCGGCACCCGGAACGGCGAACAGGAGACGTAGTCCAATCCGACGGAGTGGAAGAAGTGCACCGAGTCGGGGTCTCCGCCGTGCTCACCGCAGACGCCGATCTTGAGCCCCGGGCGGGCCGCCCGCCCCTCCTCGGCGGCGATGCGGACCAGCCGGCCGATGCCGTCGGCGTCGATGGACTCGAACGGTGAGATGCCGAAGATGCCCAGCTCCAGGTAGCGCCAGAAGAACGCCCCCTCGACGTCGTCGCGGGAAAAGCCCCAACCCATCTGGGTCAGGTCGTTGGTGCCGAAGGAGAAGAACTCGGCCGCCTCGGCGATCTGCCCGGCGGTCAACGCCGCCCGGGGCACCTCGATCATCGTGCCGATCAGCACGTCGACGTCACTGCCGCCGACCACCTCGGCGATGATCCGCTCGGCCTCGGCGCGTACCGTCTCCAACTCCTGCACCGCGCCGACCAGCGGGACCATGATCTCCGGGCAGGCGGGGACGCCCTGGCGGGTGCACTCCACGGCCGCCTCGGTGATCGCCCGGACCTGCATCGCGAACAGGCCGGGGATGACCAGGCCCAGGCGTACGCCGCGCAGCCCGAGCATCGGGTTCTCCTCGTGCATCCGGCGTACCGCCGCGAGCAGCGCCTCCTCCTTGGCGACGTCCTCGCCGCGTTCCTGGGCGACCGCCACGTTGACGGCGAGCTGTTCCAGCGGCGGCAGGAACTCGTGCAGCGGCGGGTCGATCAGCCGGACGGTGACCGGCAGACCGTTCATCTCCCGGAAGATCTCCACGAAGTCGGCCCGCTGCAACGGCAACAGCGCGGCGAGCGCCTCCTCCCGTTCGGCCGGGTCGCGGGCCAGGATCAGTCGTTCCACCAGCTCGCGACGGTCGCCGAGGAACATGTGCTCGGTGCGGCACAGCCCGATGCCCTCGGCGCCGAAGCGCCGGGCCCGGGCCGCGTCGGCGGCGGTGTCGGCGTTGGTACGCACCGCCAGGCGCCGGCTGGCGTCGGCGTGCGACATGATCCGGTGCACCGCCTTGACCAGGGCGTCGTCCGTGCTTGCCGGGTCGAGTTCGCCCTCGAAGTAGCGCACCACCTCCGACGGGCTGACCGGCACCTCACCGAGGTACACCTTGCCGGTGGTGCCGTCGATGGAGACGACATCGCCCTCGGTGACCGTGTGCCCGGCCACGACGAACCGCCGCTTCGGCACGTCGATGTCCAGTTCGTCCGCGCCGGAGACGCAGGTCTTGCCCATCCCCCGGGCCACCACGGCGGCGTGGCTGGTCTTGCCACCCCGCGAGGTGAGGATGCCCCGGGCGGCGATCATGCCGTTCAGGTCGTCCGGGTTGGTCTCCCGGCGGACCAGGATGACGGCCTCGCCCTCGGCGGCCAGCTCGACCGCGCGGGCCGAGGTGAAGACCACCTTGCCGACCGCCGCGCCCGGTGACGCGCCGATCCCGGCGGCGACCGGCTGGAAGTCGTGGTCGAGCTGGAAGCGCGGGAACATCAACTGGGCCAGCTGCGCGCCGTTGACCCGGTGCAGCGCCTCGTCGAGGTCGATCAGGCCCTCGTCGACGAGTTGGCCGGCGATGACGAACGCGGCGGCGGCGGTGCGCTTGCCGACCCGGGTCTGGAGCATCCACAGCTTGCCGCGCTCGATGGTGAACTCGATGTCGCACAGGTCGCGGTAGTGCCGCTCCAGCCGGGCCATGTAGTCGAGCAGCTCGTCGTAGGAGTCCTTGTCGATCCGCTCCAGCTCCTGCAACGGCACGGTGTTGCGGATGCCGGCGACGACGTCCTCGCCCTGCGCGTTGGCCAGGTAGTCGCCGTAGATGCCCTGGGCACCGCTGGCCGGGTCGCGGGTGAAGGCGACGCCGGTGCCGGAGTCGGGACCGAGGTTGCCGAAGACCATCGCCACCACGTTGACGGCGGTGCCGAGGTCCGCCGGGATGCGCTCCTGCCGGCGGTAGACCACCGCCCGCTCGGCGTTCCACGAGTCGAACACCGCGCGTACCGCCAGGTCCAGCTGTTCGCGCGGCTCCTGCGGGAACTCCCGCCCGGTGTGCTTCGTGAAGATCTTCTTGTACGCGTCGACCAGCCCGCGCAGGTCGTCCGCGTCCAGGTCCAGGTCCAGGTCGGTGCCCTTGGCGCGCTTGGCCTCGTCGAGCGCGTGCTCGAACTCCTCACCCGGCACGTCGCAGACGGTCTTGCCGAACATCTGGATCAGCCGCCGGTAGGAGTCCCAGGCGAACCGGTCCGCGCCGCCGGAGGCGGGCTGGCCGGTCGAGCCGCCGGCCTGCCGGGCCAGCCCCTCGACGCTGCGGTCGTTGAGACCGACGTTGAGTACGGTCTCCATCATCCCCGGCATCGAGAACTTGGCCCCGGAGCGTACCGAGACCAGCAGCGGGTCGTCCGGGTCGCCCAGCCGCCGGCCCATCTCGCGTTCCAGCGCCGTCAGGTGCGCGGTGATCTGGTCGGCGAGTCCGGCCGGTTCCGTACCCGTGCCGAGGTACGCCTTGCACGCCTCGGTGGTGATGGTGAAGCCGGGCGGCACCGGCAGGCCGAGATTCGTCATCTCGGCCAGGTTCGCCCCCTTGCCGCCCAGGAGGTCCTTGAGGTCCTTGTTGCCCTCGGCGAAGTCGTAGACGTACTTGTGCTCAACCGTCTCTTGCGCTGCCACCAGAGCCTCCCACGCGCCCGGACTGACACTTAACGAAGGTTCAGTTTTCTGATACCCCGAATCCACTGGCTGGTAATCCGGGGAGTCGTGCCGATCGGTGGGCGAAGGCTAAGCGAACAACGCGCGGCCCGGGAGCATTCGGTGACAATAGGCACAGCAATCACGACTCTTCGCGTTCGTGACAGTTTTTGGGAACGGTTCCACGCGCACATTCACGCAATTGCCGGCCTCCCCGTACGCTAGACGGCACGCTCTGTGACCACCTCGCACCATTGCCACAACCGCCGCGAATACACCCCCTCGGGAGTTCTCGTGTCCACCCCGTCCAGCACCGCACCGGAACCACTCGACCCGACCCGACCCGCCGCCGTCACCGCCCCCGCCGAGGCAGCGCCCGCCCCGCAGCGGGAGACCGCCGCAGCGGACCGGAGCGGCGCTGGTGGCGGGCTCGCCGCCCGGACGAACGCCGAGGCCGAGACCGCCGCGGGTGCCGACGACGCGGCTCAGGCTTCCGGGCGTACCGCCGAGGAGTTGGCCCGGGCGGCGGAGCGCAAGGCGGCGGCGCTGCTCGCACCGCCGGCACCGGCCCGGCTGGGCGACGTGGTGCCCGCGCCGGAACGGGTCGAGCCGGACGCCTCGGGCGACTACCTGCTCTCGGTCGACGCGGTGATCCGGGTCAGCGCCGATCCGGCCGCTGTGGCCGTCGCCGGGCAGCTCGCCGCGCTGCTGCGTCCGGCCACCGGATACCCGCTGCCGGTGGCCGACACCACCGCGCCCGTCCCGGCCGGCGGCATCGCCCTCGTGCTGACCGACGAGGTGGCCCTGGGCGCGGAGGGCTACCGGCTCGACATCGGCACCGACGGCGTACGCATCGCCGCCGGCACCGCCGCCGGCCTCTTCCACGGGGTGCAGACACTGCGACAGCTGCTGCCGGCCGCCGTCGAGAGCGCCACCCCGGTCACCGAACGCTGGGTGCTGCCCGGCGGGTCGATCCTCGACCGTCCCCGCTATCCGCACCGGGGCGCGATGCTCGACGTGGCCCGGCACTTCTTCGGCGTCACCGACGTGCTGCGGGTGATCGACCACCTGGCCCGGTACAAGCTCAACCGGCTGCACCTGCACCTCACCGACGACCAGGGTTGGCGGATCGCGATCGACTCCTGGCCCCGGCTGGCCACCGTCGGCGGGGCCGGTGCGGTCGGCGACGCCCCCGGCGGGTACTACACCCGGGCCGACTACCGACGGATCGTGGCGTACGCCGCCGACCGGCACATCACCGTGATCCCCGAGATCGACCTGCCCGGTCACACGAACGCCGCGTTGACCGCGTACGGCGAGCTGGCCCCCGACCGGGTCGCGCCGCCGCCGTACACCGGCACCGAGGTCGGCTTCAGCTACGTCGACCCAGCCAGCGAGCGCACCTACGACTTCGTCGCCGACGTGCTCGGCGAGATCGCCGCGCTCACTCCCGGGAGGTGGCTGCACATCGGCGGCGACGAGGCGTTCAAGGTGCCCGCCGAGGTGTACGCCGGCTTCGTCGACCGGACGCAACGCATCGTGGCCGGGCTGGGCCGGGACGTGATCGGCTGGCACCAGATCGCCCCGGCCACCCACTGCGACGGGCGGATCCTGCAGTGGTGGGGCACGACCGGCGACGACCCGGTGACCGCCGAGGCGGTACGCCGGGGCGCTCGACTGATCCTCTCCCCCGGCAACCACGCGTATCTCGACATGAAGTACGCCCCGGACACCCCGATCGGACACGACTGGGCCGGGCTGATCGACGTACGCCGGGCGTACGACTGGGATCCGGCCACCCACCTGGTGGGCGTACCGGCCGAGGCGGTGCTCGGCGTCGAGGCGCCGCTGTGGACCGAGTCGGTGACCACCCTCGCCGAACTCGAGTACATGCTGCTCCCCCGGCTGCCCGCCATCGCCGAGCTGGGCTGGTCTCCCCGCTCGACGCACGACTGGGACGCGTTCCGGCGGCGACTCGCGGGGCACGGCCCACGTTGGGCCACCGCGGGCATCGCGTACCACCGCTCTCCCGAGCTGCCCTGGTCGGCTCCGGCAATGCCGGTGCCCGCCCCGCGGAGGCCGTCGCCAAGCGGCGACCCCCTCGAGCACCCGCCGGTCAGCCCTTCGAGCGACCCGCCAGTCCGCCCAGGAACAGCGCCCGGCCAGGAGTGACGCGCTCCACCACCGCTCCGCCAGCCACCCACCAGACCACGACAATCACCCCAAAAGCACCCCAGCGCCCGGATCACTCAGCACCGCCGGCTTCACCGGCAGGCGATGAGCTGACGGGTAACCAGTTCGGTTGCCACCTGCACCGGATATCCGGTTTCGGCCTCTTTGTGGTGGCGTCGGTCACCGCACCGGCGGAATCGGGGGCCCGGTCCGGTGGTTGTACATGACGTAACCACGAGCGCCTCCGAGCGCCGTCCCCGGCCCGGGTCGGAATGACCCCCCGCCGCCGCGGCGTTACACCCCCCGGAACCAGGTCAGCCGCCTCCCCCGGCGAGACCCCCGGAATGCCCCCGGCCCACCCGGCGTTACATCCCCGGCCCGCGAGCCTACGGGAATGAGCCCGGCCCACCCGGCGTTACACCACGTCCCGGGCACCGACCCGCCGGACAACGCGTAGCACGTCTTCCCCTTTCAACGCACGGCCCACCCGCACCCCCCACGCGGGTACCGCCGCGCGCACCCCCGACCGAAAGGTGCAGATCATCATGGCTACCACCATCCTGCGCAAGACCGCCCTGACCATCGCCGCAGCCGCCGCCACCGCCGGTGGCATCGCCGGCCCCGCCGTCGCCGCCCACGCCGCACCGGCCACCAAGCCCGCCGCCATCCAGGCCGACCGCAAGCCCGGCGGCGAACGCGAACTCGGCGTCCGCTACGAAGCCCAGCCCAACTTCTACTACTGCGGCCCCGCCGCCGCCCGCAACGCCCTGAGCGTGCAGGGCAAGAACATCGACGTCGACACCATGGCCAAGGAAATGCGCACCACCGAGGCCGGCACCAACTCCATCAACGACATCACCCCGGTACTCAACAAGGAGACCGGCAAGGACGTCTACCGCTCGGTCGAGATCACCGACCCCAAGGCCGACGACAAGCAGACCGACAAGCTGCGCGACGACATCGTCCGCACCGTCGACAACGGCCACGCCGTGGTCGCCAACATCGCCGGCACCGCCACCGACACCGACGGCACCACCCACAGCTTCGAAGGCGGCCACTACATCAGCATCGTCGGCTACCGCGACGGCGGCGACACCGTCACCATCGCCGACTCCGCCGACCCCACCCAGGCCTCCTACCGGATGAACATCGACGCCCTGGCCGACTGGATCGCCACCCGCGGCTACAGCGCCACCTCCTGACAACCCCAACACCACGAAGGGCCGACCCCACCCGGGGCCGGCCCTTCGTCGTCCCCACCTCCACCCCGACCACCCCCGCCCCGCCCCGCCCCGGCCCCGGCCCCGGGAAGACGACAACATCGGGGATGTTGCTGTGTCACGCCACGGCCAGCCAGCAACATCCCCGATGTTGCTGGCTCACCGTCAGCAGGCAGCGGGCAGCGGGCGGCGGGCGGCGCAGGCCACGGCGACAGGCGGTGGACGCCGCAAGGCAGGCGGCGACCGGACGCCGCGGTGACGGGTTGGTGGCTGCGAGAACCCGGCGTTGGCGGGGTCAGCCGCCGGAGTCGTCCAGCTCGGCGCCCTCGGGAACGGTGTCGTCGTCGCGGCTGGCCAGCCAGCCGTCGGGCAGGAAGACCTTGCCCGGTGAGTTGGTGCGACCGCGCGGCTGACCCAACGTCTCCACCGGGAACGGCACGGCCGGGTCCAGCTTGCCGAGCAGGTCGTCGAGCTGGGCCAGGCTGTCGATCATCGCCAGGGAGCGGCGCAGCTCGCTGCCGACCGGGAAACCCTTGAGGTACCAGGCCACGTGCTTACGGAAGTCGGTGCAGCCGTCCCGCTCACCCCGGGCGGGATTGCGGGCGCCGGCGGTGAACTGCTCGACCAGCAGCTCGGCGTGCCGGCGCATGGTCACCGCGACCTCGCCGAGGGTGGGCAGCCGGCGCTGCGGCGAGCCGTTGAACGCCGCCTCCAGGTCGGCGAAGAGCCACGGGCGGCCGAGGCAGCCGCGACCGATGACCACGCCGTCGACCCCGGTGTGCGCCACCATCCGCAGCGCGTCGTCGGCCTCCCAGATGTCGCCGTTGCCGAGCACCGGCACGTCGAGCGCCTGCTTCAGGGTCGCGATGGCATCCCAGTCGGCGGTGCCCGAGTAGCGCTGCGCGGCCGTACGACCGTGCAGGGCGACCGCGGCGACGCCAGCCTCCTGGGCGGCCAGCCCCGCCTCGACGTACGTCAGGTGGTCGTCGTCGATGCCCTTGCGCATCTTGACCGTGACCGGCACCCCGGCGGGTGACGCGGCGTCCACCGCGGCGCGCACCAGGCGGGCGAAGAGCCGCCGCCGCCAGGGCAGTGCCGCGCCGCCACCGCGACGGGTCACCTTCGGCACCGGGCAGCCGAAGTTCAGGTCGATGTGATCGGCGAGGTCCCGTTCGACCACGATCCGCACGGCGGCGGCGGTGGTTTCCGGGTCGGTGCCGTAGAGCTGGAGGCTGCGCGGGCGCTCGTCCGCCCCGAACGCGATCATCCGCAGCGTCTTCGGGTTCCGCTCGACCAGGGCGACCGTCGTGATCATCTCGCAGACGTAGATGCCGCCGCCCTGCTCCCGGCAGAGCTGGCGAAAGCCGACGTTTGTGATGCCGGCCATCGGGGCGAGCACCACCGGCGGCCACACCTGGTGCGGCCCGATGCTCAACGACGGCCGGTCGGCGGCGGGAGGGAGGGCGGTTTCCACCGCTCAAGGGTACGGGGGCCGTGGTCAGCGCCGTTGCCACGGCCACCGGCTACCTCCGCGATCGGGCCCCGAGGCTCCGCGCATCAGCTCCGCCGTCCCCGCCAGCTTCTGCCGGATCTCCAGCCCGGCCATACCGAGCAGATCGGTCAGCTGGAGGCCCTGATCGACCACCAACCGGGCACGCTCGACGTCGCCGATCATCAGCAGCGCCGGCGCGTAGATCGAGTACGTGTTGGCCAGCTCCCAGATGGTGATCGGCTGATGCGGGTCGAGCGCCTTCAGGCGCAGCTCCGTCGCCCGGGAACCAGCAAGCACCGCCTCCTGGACATCGGACGCCGCACCCTGCTCCTGATGGCGGTGCAGCAGAGCGTTCGCGTAGTTGTGGTAGGCGGTGGCCATCGCCGCGCGGGTGCGCGGCCCCGCACCGGGTGCCGGACCGGCGGTGTACAGACCGATCTCGATCGCCTTCTCCAGCAACTGCAGCCGGACACCGGGGCTGCCGGCCACGAACGCCGACTCGCCGGAGTCCACAAACGCGGTGATCAGCTCGGCCAGCGCCTCGTCCCGTCGCGGCTGGGTCGGATCCGGATGCTCCGCCTTCACCGCCTGATGGACCTCCGCGAACAGCACGATGGCCTCGTGGCCCGCCTCCTTCGCCCGTTCGTGGCGGCCCATGCCGGCCAACACCATGCCGTGCCGCCACAGGGCCCGGGCCAGCTGGCGTTGATCGTGCCGGTCGGCCCGGCCACCCGCGACCGCCTGCCGGTACGCCTCGATGACCCGCAGCCAGAGCGCGTCCGCCTGCCGCCAGCCCGCCGGCCGGGTGGAGAGCTCCCGCGCCCGCTCGAAGATCTCCTCGCGTGCTTCCGGCTCCACGTCGTCGGCCCTTCGTCGTCTCCGTGCGGATACGTCCGCCTGAAGACATCATTGGCCATGGATGTCAGTCGGCTCGACCGTCGCGCCCGTCCCGGGCCGCCGGATCGGCCGGCGGGCCCGGGCGGGGCGGAAATCAGCAGCCGGGAAGACGGTCGAGCAGGTAGCGCTCGACCTGGTCCAGGCCGATCCGTTCCTGGGTCATGGTGTCCCGGTTGCGCACGGTCACCGCGTTGTCGTCGAGCGTGTCGAAGTCGACGGTGACGCAGAACGGGGTGCCGATCTCGTCCTGCCGGCGGTAGCGGCGACCGATGGCCTGCGAGTCGTCGAACTCGACCACCCAGCGCTTGCGCAGGTCCGCGGCGAGTTGCTTCGCCTTCGGCGAAAGCGCCTCGTTACGCGACAGCGGCAGCACCGCCACCTTGACCGGGGCCAGTCGCGGGTCGAAACGCATCACGGTGCGCTTGTCGACGCCGCCCTTGGTGTTCGGCGCCTCGTCCTCGTCGTACGCCTCGAGCAGGAAGGCCAGCACCGCGCGGGTGAGGCCGGCGGCCGGTTCGATCACGTACGGGATCCACCGCTCGCCCTTGGACTGGTCGAAGTACGACAGGTCGACGCCGGAGTGCTTGCTGTGCGTGGACAGGTCGAAGTCGGTGCGGTTGGCGATGCCCTCCAACTCGGCGAACTCGGTGCCGCCGAACTGGAACCGGTACTCGATGTCGACGGTGCGCTTCGAGTAGTGCGAGAGCTTCTCCTTGGGGTGCTCGTAGAAGCGCAGGTTGTTCTCCGACAGACCGAGGTCGAGATACCAGTTCCAGCGCTCGGCGAGCCAGTACTCGTGCCACTGCTCGTCGCTGCCCGGCTCGACGAAGAACTCCATCTCCATCTGCTCGAACTCGCGGGTACGGAAGATGAAGTTGCCCGGGGTGATCTCGTTGCGGAACGACTTACCGGTCTGCGCGATGCCGAACGGCGGCTTCTTGCGGGCGACCGTCTCCACGTTGCGGTAGTTGACGAAGATGCCCTGGGCGGTCTCCGGCCGCAGGTAGTGCAGACCCTCGTCGCTCTCCACCGGGCCGAGGTAGGTCTTCATCAGGCCGTTGAACATCCGGGGCTCGGTGAAGGTGCCCTTGTTACCGCAGTTGGGGCAGTTCAGCTCGGCCAGCGAGGTCGGCGGACGGCCGTGCTTGGCCTCGTACGCCTCCTCAAGATGGTCGGCGCGGAACCGCTTGTGGCAGGACTGGCACTCGGTCAGCGGGTCGACGAAGGCCTCCAGGTGCCCCGAGGCGGCCCACACGTCCCGGGCGAGGATCACCGCGGAGTCCAGACCGACCACGTCGTCGCGCTGCTGGACCATGGTCTTCCACCACTGCCGGCGCACGTTCTCCTTGAGCTCCACGCCGAGCGGACCGTAGTCCCAGGCCGACCGGGTGCCTCCGTAGATCTCGCTGGAGGGGAAGACGAAGCCTCGGCGCTTGGCGAGGCTGACGACGGCGTCGATACGGTCGGCTGGCATTTTTCCTCCTACGCCGACTGGCGGTCGGCGGGGACGTCACGGTCGGCGGGGACGGTTCGGGACCACGGTACGACCGGTGCGGTCCCGAACCCAGCACATTACCTGCGGCCGGTCAGTTGACTCCGCAGACCTCCATGCCGCCGGTCTGCGGATCCTGGGCGAGCACGACCTGCTGGCGTTCCTGGCCGCCGCCACGGTAGGTCACCTCCACCGGCACGGTGAGCGTGGTGGTGTCCACCTCGCCGACCCGGTAGGAGGAGATCTGCGGTTCGGCGGCGGAGCGGCGTTCGAACTCCTGCCGGGACTCGCGCCGCCGGGCGTCCTCGCAGAGCTGGTCGTACGCCCGCCCGTAGTCACCGTCGGAGAGGGCCCGGTAGTAGTCGCCGGAGACCGTGCGGCCCTGCTCCTCGATCGCCTGCACCCCGCTGACCAGCAGGCCCACGACCGCGGTGCCGCCACCGCCGCAACAGAGCAGCAGGGCCAGCGCTCCCGCGCCGAGACCGAGCCAGAGCCGGGACCGACCTCCCTCGGTCGGCGGTGCCGCGAACGGCGGTGCCACCCCGGGCCCGGGCGGCGGCACCGGCGCACCCTGTTGCGGACCGGACGGCATCGGATCGGACGACGGGACGGACGGCACCTGACCAGCGGACGGCGAGGTGGGCAGCATTTGGCCCGGCGGCTGTCGGTTGGCGTCCGGCGCCGGGTCGGTGCCGGGTGGCGTGGTCGGGCCGGTGGGCGGCGACCCGGCGGTCTCGGCGGCGGGCCTGGCACCGGTGCCGTCAGTGGACGGCAGGCCGGAGGCGGCCGGCGGGCCGCTTTCGCCCGCCGCCTGAGGTCCCTGCTGGCCGGGCAGCGAGGGGTCTGGCGGTGGGGCTGCCGGTCCGGGAGCGGTCATAGGAGCCAGCGTAGTGCCCGGCGACTCAGCGGTAAGGACCCGCAGCCCGGTCGCTGGCCACCGTGACCACGTCCCCGCCCGGTACGGCGGTCGCCAACGGCTCGTACGCGGACGGCTCGTCGAGACTCTCGGCGAGCAGCGGCACCGCTGTGATCTTCACGTCAAATCCGCCGAGGGCGCGGCGGTAGGTGCCCACCGACTCCCATTCGGTGACCAGGCACCAGTGACGGGGGTCGTCCAGTGCCCGGACCAGCTGTCCGCGCTGGTAGCCGGGCCTGGCGGCCAGCGCCGCGAGGGCCGCGTGGGCCCGGGCGGCGAACGCCTCGGCGACGTCTTCGTCGACCACGAACCGGTTGGTCACCAGCACCGGCTCCTCCTCCTCGTAGAGTCTGTGGAATGCAGCGTACGCAGCCTGGGATCGCCGCCCGACTGGCCCGGACCAACCCGACGACGGTGTTCCTGGTCACCCTCGCCCTCGCGCTCGTCGCGTTCTTCGCCCCGGGCGTGATCGGCGGGCTGGTGACGCTGCTGCTGGCCGGCGCGCTGGCGACCCTGCTGGTGACCACCTGGTCGGTACAGACGCCGCAGACCCGGGCGATCCGGCTGATCGTGCTGACCCTGCTGATCACCGCCGGCCTGGTGAAGCTGCTCTGACATGCAATCATGCGTTTTTGACAATCATTGTCGTTGTCGCGGAAAGTCGAGGACATGACCTTCCGCTCCGCCCCGCGCGCCCTGGCCACCGCCACGGCCGCCCTGCTCGCCCTGACCGGCGTCACCGCCTGTTCGAACGACGACAGCCCGGCCGGCGCCGACCCGCAGCGGGTCGACGTGGTGGCCGGTTTCTACCCGTTGCAGTTCCTCGCCGAGCGGATCGGCGGCGACGCCGTGGCCGTGACCAGCCTGGCCCGCCCCGGTGCGGAGCCGCACGACCTGGAGCTGAACCCGGGCCAGGTCGGCCAGATCAGCGAGGCGGAGCTGGTCCTGTTCCTGCACGGCTTCCAGCCCGCCGTGGACGAGGCGGTCGAGCAGCAGGCCGGTGACCGCGCCTTCGACGTGGCGACCGTGGAGCCCCTGCTGGACGCCACCGCCGGTGGCCACGACCACGACCACGAGGGCGAGGAGCACGCCGAGGAGGAGCACGCCGAGGAGGCGTCCGAGGGGGCCAAGGACCCGCACGTCTGGCTCGACCCGACCCGACTGGCCACCATCGGCGACAAGCTCGCCGAGCGGCTCGGCACGGTCGACCCGGACCGGGCCGGTGACTACACCGCGCGGGCGGCCACTCTGCGTACCGAGCTGGAGAAGCTGGACACGGAGTTCGCCGAGGGGTTGAAGACCTGCCAGCGTCGGGAGATCGTGGTCAGCCACACCGCGTTCGGCTACCTGGCGCAGAAGTACCAGCTGGAGCAGATCGGCATCACCGGACTCACCCCGGAGAACGAGCCGTCCCCGCAGCGACTGGCCGAGGTCACCGAGGAGGCCCGGGAGCACCAGGCCACCACCATCTTCTTCGAGACGCTGGTCAGCCCGAAGGTGGCCGAGACCATCGCCCGCGAGGTCGGCGCCCAGACCGCCGTGCTGGATCCGATCGAGGGCCTGTCAGCCGAGGGCGGCGGGGACTACCTTTCGGTGATGCGTACCAACCTGCAAACCCTGAGGACGGCGTTGAGCTGCTCGTGACACCTGACGTCATCACCGTCACGCACGGGGTGGTCGGCTACGACGGCCGCCCCGTGCTTCGTGACGTTTCGCTCACCGTGACCGCCGGTGAGGTGGTCGCGCTCCTCGGCGCCAACGGCTCCGGCAAGTCCACCCTGATCCGCGCCATCCTCGGGCTCGTCCCGCTCAGCGCCGGCACGGTGACCCTCTTCGGCCGACCGGTCCGCCGGTTCCGCCAGTGGCACCGGGTCGGGTACGTCCCCCAGCGCCTCGGTGCCGGCAGCGGCGTGCCGGCCACCGTCGCCGAGGTGGTCGCCGCCGGGCGGCTGGCCCGCCGGGGAATCCTGCGCCCACCCGGGCGGGCCGACCGGGAGGCCGTCGCCGAGGCGCTGCGCGCCGTCGGCCTGGCCGACCGGGCGAAGGACCCGGTCAGTACCCTCTCCGGCGGGCAGCAGCAGCGCACGCTCATCGCCCGAGCCCTGGCCGGGCGGCCCGAACTGCTGATCCTCGACGAGCCGACGGCCGGTGTGGACGCCGTCAGCCAGGAGGCGTTCGCCGGTGCGCTGCGCGACTTCACCCTCGGCGGGGGGACCGTCCTGCTCGTCGCCCACGAGCTGGGTCCGCTGCGTCCGGTGATCGGCCGGGCGATCGTCGTGCACCAGGGGTTCGTGGCGCACGACGGCGCCGTGCCGGAGCCGGCCGGGCACCACGCGGCGCCCGACCACGACCACGTGCATCCGCACGGTCCCGAGGAGCCCGCCGGGCTGTGGAGCGCACGATGAGCCTCTTCCAGTACGAGTACATGCAGCTCGCGCTGGTCAGCGCTCTGATCATCGGGCTGACCGCGCCCGCGCTCGGCATCTACCTGGTGCAGCGGCGGCTGGCGCTGATCGGCGACGGCATCGGGCACGTCGCGCTGACCGGGGTCGGTGCCGGTCTGCTCTTCCAGACCTCCCCCGTGATCATGGCGGTGATCGCGGCCACCCTCGGCGCGGTCGTCATCGAACTGATCCGCGAACGCGGCCGGACCTCCGGCGACCTGGCCCTCGCGCTGCTGTTCTACGGCGGCATCGCCGGCGGGGTGGTGCTGGTCGGGCTCTCCGACAGCACCAGCGCCAACCTGAACGCGTACCTGTTCGGGGCATTGAGCACGGCGTCCCGGGCGGACGTCGCCACCATCGCGGTGCTCGGTGCGGCGGTGCTGATCGCGATGATCGGGCTGCGGCCGGCGCTGTTCGCCGTCTGTCACGACGAGGAGTACGCCCGCGTCTCCGGCCTGCCGGTACGCACGCTCAACCTGCTGCTCGCGATCACCACGGCGATCACGGTGACGATCGCCATGCGCGCGGTCGGCGTACTGCTCATCAGCGCGCTGATGGTCGTCCCGGTGGCCACCGCGCAGCAGGTCACCCGGGGGTTCCGCAGCACCATGGCGGCGGCGATGGCGCTGGGACTGTTCGCCGGCGGGGCGGGCATCTGGATGGCGGCGCTCGCCGACACCGCGCCCGGCGCCTCGGTGGTGGTGCTCGCGATCGCCTCGTTCGTGACGGTCACCCTGCTGGCCGCCGGTTGGCGCCGGCTCCGGCGGACCCGACCCCAGCCCGCGCCGGCTCCGGAGCCCCACGAGGTGGTGCTCGGCGGGTCCTGATCCTGAGCGGTGCACCGGTATTGGTTACCGTTGCAGGGTGACCAGCGGATCCGGCTATGACGCGTACGAGGGTGCCAGCGAGTTGCTGCGGGCCCTCTCGGCACCGATCCGGCTGGCGATCGTCAGCGAGCTGGCCGGCGGTGAGCGCTGCGTGCACGAGCTGGTGGACAAGCTCGGGGTGGCTCAGCCGCTGGTTTCCCAGCACCTGCGGGTGCTTCGTGGGGCGGGCGTGGTCCGGGGTTCCCGGCGGGGGCGGGAGATCGCCTACACCCTGGTCGACGAGCACGTCGCGCACATCGTGGCGGACGCGGTCAGCCACGCCGGGGAGGGATCATGAGCGAGCGTAGCGAGCGAATCATCAGGCTCAGTGCGGGTGTGCCTCATGACGGCACGCAGCGGAGCGGAGTGACGTCATGAGCGACAGTGGTACGGCGGTTCGCAACACTCGTCAGCGTTCGGCGGTGAGTGCCCTGCTCGCCGAGACGGAGGGCTTCCACAGCGCCCAGGAGCTGCACGCGATGCTGCGCGATCGTGGCGAGCGGGTCGGGTTGACCACGGTCTACCGGACGTTGCAGGGGCTGGCCGACGCGGGCGAGATCGACGTGATGCGCCCACCGGGCGGTGAGCACCTGTACCGCCGGTGCAGCGAGGGGCACCACCATCACCTGGTCTGTCGAGCCTGTGGGCGTACCGTCGAGGTCGCCGGCCCGACCGTGGAGGCCTGGGCCGATCGCGTCGCCGCACAGCACGGTTTCACCGACGTCAGCCACACCCTGGAGATCTTCGGCACCTGCCCCGCCTGCGCCCGCTAACCAACCCCACCCCACCCACCGTCCGCCGCCCGCCGCCCGCCGCCCGCCGCCCGCCGCCCGCCGCCCGCCGATCTTGCACTTCTGGTCGGGACGGATGCTGCCAGAGCGGGCATATCGGCGACCACAACTGCAAGATCGGCGAGTTTTGCCGGGCGGTTTTCGGGGTGCCCGAGGGCGGGGCGCGTGGCAGGCTGTCCGGCGTGAAGATCTACGCTGATCGTTTCCCGACCGCGCTGCGACAGCTGCTCACCGACCTGCTCGTCGTCGCCTGGGTGTACGCGACGATCCGGGGCGCACTGTGGCTGCACGACCTGGTGCAGAGACTTGCCGTACCCGGGCAGAAGCTGGAGGGTGCGGGCGGCGGCCTCGCCGACAATCTCGCCGAGGCCGGCGGCAAGGTCGGCCGGGTGCCGCTGGTCGGCGACGAGCTGACCGCACCCTTCGAGCGGGCGGCCGGTGCCGCCCGTTCGCTGGCCGAGGCCGGCCGCGACCAGCAGGAACTGGTCGACCAGTTGGCGCTGGCGCTGGCCGTCGGCCTGCTGATCGTGCCGCTCGGACTCGTGGTGTTCGGCTGGCTGCCGCTGCGGGTGCGTTGGATGCGCCGGGCCGGGTCGGCGGCGACGCTGGCCGCCGCGCCCGCCGGCCGGGATCTGCTGGCCCTGCGCGCGCTGGCCGGCCAGCCGCTGCGCAAACTAACCCGGATCGCCCCCGACGTCGCCGAGGCGTGGCGACGCGGCGACGACACCACGGTCAACGCCCTGGCCGCCCTCGAACTCCGCCGCCTCGGCCTCCGCGACCCCCACCAACCCTGACCGCCTCCCCTCCGCCGTTGATCAAGAAGTTTGGGTCGTGAATCTCGCGGATGCGGACCAAAACTACTTGATCAACAGGGCGGGCGCCTCTGTTAGGGGGTGGGGTTGGGGGGTGGGGGGAGGCGGCGGCGGGCGTCGGAGGGGGCGGTGGAGGGGCCGGGGGTCCAGGGGGCCACCCAGGGCAGGTCGGTGGGTGGGGTGACGACGCCGTCCTCCAGCGCCGCGTAGCGGCCGGCCAGGATGCGCTTGGCGGCCGTCACGTCGATCGAGTCGGTGTTCTCCCACAGGGCGGTGAACAGGGCGTCGACCCGGACCTTGGCCTGCCGGCAGAACAGGTCGGCCAGTTCCACGTTCTCCGGCCGGGTGTCGCGCTCGGCGCGGGCGCGTACGCAGACCGCGCTCATCGCGAACAGTTCCGCGCCGATGTCCACCACCCGGCCGAGGAACGCCTGCTTGCGCTCCATCTTTCCCTGCCAGCGGGACATCGCGTAGAAGGTGGACCGGGCCAGCTTCCGGCTGGCGCGTTCCACGTGACGCAGGTGGCCGGCGAGCGGGCCGAACTCGCCGTAACCGCTGGGCTGCTGCCCCTTGCCGACCGCGAGGGTCGGCAGCCACCGCGCGTAGAACGCACCCGCCCGGGCTCCGGCCTTCGCCTTACGGGCGAGCCCGGCGTCGGGATCGATGATGTCGCCCGCAACCGACAGGTGCGCGTCCACCGCCTCGCGCGCGATGAGCAGGTGCATGATCTCCGTGGAGCCTTCGAAGATCCGGTTGATCCGCAGGTCGCGCAGCATCTGCTCGACCGCGGCCGGGCGTTCGCCCCGGGCGGTGAGCGAGTCGGCCGTCTCGTATCCCCGGCCGCCGCGGATCTGGACCAGCTCGTCGGCGATCCGCCACGCCATCTCGCTGGCGTACAGCTTGACCAGCGCCGCCTCGATCCGGATGTCGTTGCGGTCGTCGTCGGCGAGCAGGCAGCAGAGGTCGAGCATGGTCTCCATGCCGTACGTGGTCGTGGCGATGAAGGAGAGCTTCTGGGCGACCGCCTCGTGCTCACCCACCGGCCGGCCCCACTGGACCCGCTCCGCCGACCACTCCCGGGCCACGTTCAACGCCCACTTGCCGGCACCGACGCACATCGCCGGCAGCGACAACCGGCCCGTGGTCAGCGTGCTCAGGGCGATCCGTAACCCCTTGCCCTCGCCACCGATGACGTTCTCCTTCGGTACGAAGACGTCGTGGAAGCGGGTGAGGCTGTTCTCCAGTCCGCGCAGGCCGAGGAAGGCGTTGCGCCGCTCGACGGTGATGCCCTCGGCGTCACCGTCGACCACGAAGGCGGTGATGCCGCCACGACGCCCCTCGGCCTTCGGCACCCGGGCCATCACCACGAGCTGGGTGGCCACGGTGCCGTTCGTGGCCCACAGTTTCACGCCGTTGATCCGGTAGCCGGCGCCGTCCGGCGTCGGTTCGGCGGTGGTCGCCAGGCGGGCCGGGTCGGAGCCCACGTCCGGCTCGGTGAGCAGGAACGCGGAGACCTCGCCGGCGGCCAGCCGGGGCAGGAAGCGACGCTTCTGCTCCTCGCTGCCGAACATCTTCAACGGCTGTGGCACACCGATCGACTGGTGCGCCGACAGCAGCGCGCCGATCGCCGGGCTGACCGAGCCGGCCAGCATCAACGCCCGGCAGTAGTGCAGGTTGCTCAGGCCCAGCCCGCCGTACTCCCGACCGATCTTCATACCGAAGGCACCCAGCCGGGCCAGCCCCTGGAACACCTCGTCGGGGATCCGCGCGTCGCGTTCGATCGCCGCGCCGTCCACCTCGGCGGCGACGTAGTCCCGCAGCCGGCCGAGGAACTCCTCGCCGCGGGCCTGTTCGTCCGGATCCGGTCGCGGCCACGGATCGATCAGGTCGAGCCGCAGCCGCCCCAGGAAGAGTTCCTTGCCGAAGCTGGGCCGGTCCCAGGTGGTCTGCCGGGCCGCCTCGGCAACCTGACGCGCCTCCTTCTCGGACACCTGGCCCGCCGCGTCCGGAGTGGACGCCCGGCGCGCGGTCGGCGGCGACGGGTCGGCGTTACGGCTGTCGGTGGCTGACGGACGGTGATTCTCGGCGATGGCCACGGCAAACCCCCGGGCTCGATCCGGACAGTCGGACTGTTCCGCCTGCTCAGCAGGCTACCCGTGTTCGTTACCCAATGGTAGCCACGGATATCCGCAGCAGTGGCCGGCTCAGCCCTGGTTCAGGCCGCTCGGGTCGTCGTCGTCGTCGATGTCGTCCTCACCCCAGTTGCGACGGGCGAACGGCAGGATCATCCACAGGGTCAGGAACCACAGGCCGGCGACGGCACTGAGCACGAAGGCGATCGGTCGAGCGAGCACGAAGTCGGTGATCAACAGCACCGAACTCACCATCGCGATCAGCATGAACGCGAGGCCCCCGCTGGCCATCCGGTGGGCGAAGCGCACCAGTTCCGGCTTGCGTCCCTGCCGAAACAGCGCCCGGTGGAAGGCCACCGGAGAGATGATCATCGCGGTGGCGCCGGCGGCGGCCAGCAGCGCGACGATGTAGACGTCCCGCTGGAACTGGGTGGTGTCGTCGAAGCCGGCGCTGAACGGCAGGGTCAGCAGGAAGGCGAACAGAATCTGCACGCCGGTCTGCGCGACCCGCAATTCCTGCAACAGGTCGGCAAAGTTGCGCTGCCACCGCTGCTTCTCGGTTTCCTTTGACACTGCGGACCTCCGGGGGCTCCGCCGGCCCTCGCCGCCGGCGGTCACGCTGATGCCCCACCGGGTGCGAACCGAAACCCGTTCAGGATCCCCGTGCCCGCTCTCCGCCCACTCAAACCGCCGGGCGCACCCGGGCCAGGATCGCCTCGGCCAACGGCGTCGGTGCCTCGTCCGGGATCCAGTGGGTGACCCCGGCCAGTTCGACGAATCGGAACTCCCCGGTCACGTGCGCGGCGCACGCCTGCGCGGCCACCCGTCCGATGGCCACGTCACCGTCGCTCCAGACGAACGTGGTGGGCACCGACACCGGGCCGGTCGCTGCCAGATCCGCCTTCGACATCGCCCGGTACCAGTTCAGGGCGGCGGTCAACGCGCCCGGCTCGCGCATCGGATCGGCGTACGCCGCCACCCGTTCCGCGTCGCCGACGCCGCGCAGCAGCCGGCGCAACCCGACCGCACCGAGCGACAACAACGTCTTCTCGGCCACCCCCGGCTGCCGGAACAGCAGCATGTACGCCGAGCGTGCCTTCTGTTGCGGGTCGTTCGCCAGCGCGTAAGCCATGGCGGCCGGATGCGGCACGGAGACCGCGGTCAGCGTGCGCACCCGGTCCGGATGGGTGGCCGCCAGCGCCCACGCGACGACCGCACCCCAGTCGTGCCCGACCACGTGCACGGCGGGCACCCCGAGGGCGTCCAGCACCGCCACCGCGTCGGCGACAAGTTCCCCCAGCCGGTACGCCTCGACCTCGGCGGGCCGGGCCTGCGGCGAGTAGCCCCGCTGGTCGAGCGCGTAACTGCGTAGACCCGCGTCGTGCAGGGTCGGCAGGACCCCGTCCCACTCGCCCGAGTGCTGCGGGAAACCGTGCAGCAGCAGCACCGGTTCGCCCTGCTCCGGACCGCCGGTGGCGACGTCGAACCGCAGACCCCGGGCCTCGATACGCATGCCGGCAGCCTACCGAGCGCCCTGCACCGCGCCGGACGGGTGCGCCAGACGACCGGCGCCGGCCACCGCACACGGCCGACGCCGCAGGGCGTCGAGCACGGCCGCGCGGGTCAGTCGTACGGGCGCTTGGGGGCGGGCACCTGCCGCCAGGACTCGACCTCCAGGTAGGGGATCTCGGCGTCGTTGACCGGGTCCCGGCCGAGCCGGTCGCTGTAGCGGCCGATCACCTCCACCCAGCTGTCGTCGGGCAGCCCGGCCGGTACGTCACCGGTCAACCCGAGCTTGACCGGGCGGCCGTCGGCGGCGCAGCAGGACAACACCATCCGGGCCAGGATCGGCTGGCCGTCGGGGCCGGTGGCGATGAAGCCGGTGAGCTGCACCCGCCGGTCGCCGATCGACGTGCCCCGGTCGAACAGCGCCCGGGAGGCATAGTCCAGGACGCTGACCTGCACCGGGTCACCCTCGGGCAACGGCGGGTAGTCCGACTGCTGCTGGCTGCTCAGCGCGGTGCCGGCCTGACCCGCCGCGTACGAGCCGAGGGCCGGCGGGGCGACCAGCAGCAGGCCGAGCACGGGCAGGATCAACAGCCAACCGACCCGAGGCTCGTGATGGGCATGCCCGTGCCCGTCGTGCCCGGTGTCGGGTCCGTTCGCCGGGTCGCCAGGGCCGACGTCCGGGACGTCGACACTGCCGCCGGCCGGGACACTGCCGCCGACCGGGACGCTGCCGTCGTCAGCGGCACCGTCGCCACCGGCGGGAGCGCCGCCGGGATCGCCGGTCGGGGCCAGCGCGCGGGGGGCCGGGGGGCGCAGTTCGTACCAGAGCGTCATGATCGCGGCGGCGACCAGCAGCAGACCGGCGGCGATCAGGAAGGGGCGCAGCCCTTCCTTGACGTAGCGCAGGTAGAGGTCGGTGACGCTGGCCCGGATCACCGCGCCGCCGAGCAGCAGCAGGATCACCGCCTGCGCCTGCCGGTTCACAGCAGCACCGCCCCGGCGCCGGCGGCGACCAGCAGGGCCACCACGAAGGTGGTCGGTGCGAACCGGAAGGCGAAGCGTCGACCGAACACACCGGCCTGCATCGAGATCAGCTTGAGATCGACCATCGGCCCCACCACCAGGAAGACCAGTCGGGACGTGAGCGAGAACTGGGACAGCGAGGCCGCGACGAAGGCGTCGGCCTCCGAGCAGAGCGAGAGCAGCACGGCGAGCAACGCCAGCGCCAGGACCGACAACCATGCGTTGTCGGCCAGGGTCTGCAACCACCGCTCCGGCACCAGCACGTTGATGCTGGCGGCCGCCATCGCGCCGAGCACCAGGAAACCACCGGCGTGCGTCACGTCGTGACGGACCGCGGCCCAGAAGGCCCGGCCCCGGGACGCGTCGTCCAGTTCCGGACGACGCGGCATCCTGATCCATTCGGTACGCCCGAGCCGCAACCAGAGCCAACCCATGATCATGGCGACGATCAGGCTGGCGACGCCCCGGGCGAGCACCATCTCGGGATTGTTCGGGAAGGCGACCGCGGTGGCGGTGAGCACGATCGGGTTGACCGCCGGGGCGGCGAGCAGGAACGCCAGCGCGGCGGCCGGCGTGACACCCCGCCGGATCAACGACCCGGCGATCGGCACCGAGCCGCACTCGCAGCCCGGCAGCACCACCCCGGCCGCGCTGGCCGCCGGCACCGCCAGTGCCGGGTGCCGGGGCAACGCCCTCGCCCAGAAGGACCGGGGTACGAAGACCGCGATCACGGCAGAGAGCAGTACGCCGAAGGCCAGGAACGGCACCGCCTGCACCATGATCGAGACGAAGACGGTGGTCCAGGTCTGGATGCGGGGGTCGTCCAAGGCGGCGGCGATCGGCTCCCGAAAGATGATCAAGATGATCAGCAGCGCCGCCAGGATCTCCACCGAGCCGATCCGGTCGCCGAGCCAGCGCCGGGGCGGCTCGTCGCCGGCAGGCTCCGGTGGGCGGGTTTCGGTGTCGACGCCCCCGGCCGAGGATCGGGGCTCCGGTTCGCCCGGGACGGCCCGGTCAGTGTCTGTGGTCACCCGTCACCCTTCGGCCGTGGCGGATCGGCGGACTGAGATTACCGTCCGGCGCGGATGACGTCGATGGATGTCACAGATTTGGCCAGCCTCACCCGCGTCCCCGGCCGACCGGACCAGCCGAACGCGAACACCCGTCGTGACCTGGGTGGATCACATTGCCGGTGGATCTTCCGTGGTGTTAGCGTCGGCGGGACAGACAACACCTCCGACAGGGGAGCGCACAGCGCTGAGAGTGCGGATCCGCCCGCAGACCCTCCGTACCTGATCTGGGTAATGCCAGCGCAGGGAGTTCGGTCCACCTCCAGCCCGCCACCGTCCGGCGCCGCCGGGCGGGGCGTGCGTCTTGCCTGGTTCGCATCTGGACTGGGAGCAAACATCGTGCAGACAACTGACAGCAACCGCTGGCGCACCATCGACATCGTGGTGGCGTCGGTCATCGCGGTCGCCTTCGGCGTCATCTTCTGGGCCTGGGGCGTGGTGTGGAGCGCCACCGAGGGCGCCTTCAGCTTCTTCCCGCCGGCACAGACGCTCATCTACGGGGTCTGGCTGGTGCCGGCCGTCCTCGGCGGCCTGGTCATCCGCAAGCCCGGCGCCTCGCTGTACTGCGAGCTGCTGGCGGCGATCATCTCGGCCCTGCTGGGCAGCCAGTGGGGCACCATCGTCCTGTTGCAGGGGCTGATGCAGGGTCTCGGTGCCGAGTTGGCCTTCGCCGCCTTCCGGTACCGCTCGTACCGGCTGCCGGCCGCCCTGCTGGCCGGCGCGCTGACCGGCCTGAGCGCGGCGATCTTCGACTTCGTCTACTGGAACGCCGAACGCGACATCGCCACCTACCGCCTGCCCTACGCCGCGCTCACCATCGTCAGCGCCACCGTGATCGCCGGTGCCGGCGCCCTCGCCCTCACCCGCGCCCTCACCCGCACCGGCGTCCTCGACCGCTTCCCCGCCGCCCGCGAACGCACCCTCATCTGACCCCCGACCCATCGCGTTGACCATGAGGTCAGCGGCATTTTCGATCTCCAGATCAACCGGCAACCTCATGATCAACGAGAAGCGGGGAAGGAGGGAGAGCGGGGTGGGTGCGGGGGTTCGGGTGCGGGGGTTCGGGTGGCGGCATGCCGGACGGCGTGGCTGGGCGGTGCGCGGGGTGGATCTGCGGGTGGAGTGCGGGGAGAAGGTGCTGCTGCTGGGGGCGTCCGGCGCAGGTAAGAGCACGTTGCTGGCGGCGTTGGCCGGGCTGCTGCCCGAGGACTCCGGGGAGCACGAGGGCACCATCGAGATCGACGGCCGGCCGGCCTCCGAGGCCCGCGACGGGGTCGGCATCGTCTTCCAGGATCCGCAGTCCCAGCTGGTCATGGCCCGCAGCGGTGACGACGTGGCGTTCGGGCTGGAGAACCGGGGCGTGCCGACCGGACAGATCTGGCACCGGGTCGACGAGGCACTGCGCCGGGTCGGCTTCCCGTACCACCGGGACCGGCCCACCGCGGCGCTGTCCGGCGGCGAACAGCAGCGCCTCGCCCTGGCCGGTGTGCTGGCGCTGCGTCCCGGTCTGCTGCTGCTGGACGAACCCACCGCCAACCTCGACCCGACCGGTGCCGCCCTGGTCCGCGCCGCGCTCCCCCGGGCGGTGGACGCCGACACCACCCTGATCCTGGTCGAACACCGGGTCGCCGAGGCGCTGCCCCTGGTCGACCGGGTGGTGGTGCTCGAACCCGGCGGCGGGATCCGCGCCGACGGCCCGCCGGAGGCGGTCTTCGCCGCGCACGGCGACGCCCTCGCCGCCGAGGGGGTCTGGGTACCCGGCCGCACGATCCCACCGCGCCGGGCCGCCGGTCCGGGCGGCGAGGTGCTGCTCACCGCCGAACGACTCGGCCAGCCGCCCCGGCTGTCCCCCACCAACCTGACCGTACGCGCCGGTGAGGCGCTCGCCGTGCTCGGTCGCAATGGTGCCGGGAAGTCCACCCTGGCGCTGCTGCTCGGCGGGCTCCTCCGACCGGGCACCGGGCGACTGACGGCGAGCGCGGAACTGGCCGGAGCCGACGCGCGGACCGCACCGCACCGGTGGCGGGCAACGGCGCTGACCCGCCGGATCGGCTCGGTGTTCCAGAATCCCGAGCACCAGTTCGTCACCGGCACGGTCTTCGACGAACTGGCCCTGGGGCCGAGGCGGACCGGGGTGCCCGGATCGACGGTCCACGACCGGGTGGCGCAGTTGCTGGATCGGTTACGGCTGGACCGACTCGCCGCCGCCAACCCGTACACCCTCTCCGGCGGCGAGGCGCGGCGGCTGAGTGTGGCGACCGCCCTGGCCACCGCGCCCCGCCTGCTGATCTGCGACGAACCCACCTTCGGCCAGGACCGGCGCACCTGGCGGGAACTCGTGGAACTCCTCGCCGACCTGCGCGACGCCGGCCACGGCCTGGTCGCCGTCACCCACGACGCCGAGTTCGTGGCCGCGCTGGCCGACCGCACGCTGACCCTCACGCCACCCGACGCCGACCCGGTGCCGCGATGATCACCCTGGAGCCGATCGCCCGGCCGGGCGCGCCGCTGGCCCGGCGCAATCCGGTGGCCAAGCTGGCGGCGGCGATGCTCTTCGCGTTTCCGCTGATGACCACGCTGGACCCGGTCACCCCGGCCATCGCGATCGCCGTGGAGCTGGCGGTGCTGCCGCTGTTCGGGGTGCACCCCGGGCTGCTGGCCCGACGTGCCTGGCCACTGCTGGCCGCCGCCGGCGGCATCCTGGTCACGCTCGTGCTCTTCGCCGCCGACCGGTCGGGCCAAGTACTGCTCGACGCGGGGCCGATCGTGGTGACCTCGGGGGTGCTGGTCACCGCACTCGGTCTGGTGCTGCGGCTGTTCGCGGTGGCACTGCCCGGCGTGATCGTCTTCGCCACCACCGACCCGACCGACCTGGCCGACGCACTTGTGCAGAACGCCAGGGTGCCGGCCCGGTTCGCCATCGGGGCGCTGGCGGCGTTCCGGTTGGTGCCGCTGCTCGGTCAGGAATGGCAGATGATCACTGTCGCGCGCCGGGCGCGCGGAGTCGAGGCGGGCCGCAACCCGGTGGCCCGGCTGCGGCTGTTCGTCTCGACGGCGTTCACGCTGCTGGTCGGGGCGATCCGGCGGGGTACCCGGCTCGCCGTGGCGATGGACGCCCGGGGCTTCGACAGCGGCGTGCCGCGCACCTTCGCCCGCCGCCAGCGGTTCGTCGCGGCCGACTGGCTGCTGGTCGCCGGCGCGACGGCGACCGCCGGGGCCGCACTGGCCGTGAGCGTGCTGCTCGGCACCTTCCGCCCGCTGATCGGCTGACGCGCCACCGCCGCCCCGACCCGATCGACGCGCCGCCGGCACCGACGTACCCCGGCGTTCGACTGTCCGTTCCCGACGGCGACCTGCCGCCGGCCGACCTGAACCGCCGCGACGCGGGAGGGCGACCGGCCGGGTGCGCTCAGCGACGCGCACCCGGCCCCCGCGCCGGCCCGTCAGCTACGCCGGAAGGCGTAGCGGCGGACCTGGCCGGTCCGCTGGCCGCGTCCGACACCGGAGGTACCGGTGGCCGGTGGCCCCGCCTTGGGGGCGGCGGGCCGCCCGGTCGGCAGGGTGGGCACCGGCGTGATCGCGACGTCGTCCAGGTTCGCCGGCGTGACGGCGGCGAGTTCCGCCGATTGGCGGTCGGGACGGGATTTCCGGGAGCTGCGCTTGGCGGGCATCTGTGCCTCCTCGCTCGGCCGGCGACCCGCGGGCGGTCGGCCGACCACATGAGGACCGCCACCTGGGCGGTCGGGGACGGTTCGGACTGCTGCCCGGGACCGGCCACGAAGGACGCCATCGCCGATGGCGGATGGACACACGCGGACGCCCGGGAGCGCACGGGTCGCGGCACGACAGCGGCGAACCCGGCTCGGGAAAGAGGGCGTCAGTAGCGCATGCCCGCACGTTATCGCCCAGGCGAGGTGAGCGCAGCCGAATTAACGCCACCGCTGCACGCGGGGGTCGTGGTGCGCTACGCGACCACCTGATGACCAGCGGTGGGGGGACGGCGCACGGCGTCCGGGGGCCGCGATACCGTCGCAGCACTACAGGCAGACGGCGGAAGGTGGCGACGAGGATGGCGGATCGGGCTACGGCGCAGATCGGTGTGACCGGGCTGGCGGTGATGGGCCGCAACCTGGCCCGCAACCTGGCCCGCAACGGGTTCACCGTGGCGTTGCACAACCGCTCGCCGGAACGGACCCGGTCGCTGGTGGCGGAGCACGGCGACGAGGGCACCTTCGTGCCGACGGAGTCCCTGGCGGACTTCGTCGCCGCGCTGGAGCGGCCCCGCGCGGTGATCATCATGGTCAAGGCGGGTGGTCCCACCGACGCGGTGATCGACGAGTTGGTGCCGTTGCTGGAGGCGGGCGACATCATCATCGACTGCGGCAACGCGCACTTCGCCGACACCCGCCGCCGCGAGGAGGCGCTGCGGGCGCATGGCCTGCACTTCGTCGGCACCGGTGTCTCCGGTGGCGAGGAGGGCGCGCTGTGGGGGCCGAGCATCATGCCGGGCGGTTCGGCCGAGTCGTACCGCAAACTCGGCCCGATCTTCGAGAAGATCGCCGCGCAGGTCGAGGGCGTACCCTGCTGCCAGCACGTCGGGCCGGACGGCGCCGGGCACTTCGTCAAGATGGTCCACAACGGCATCGAGTACGCCGACATGCAGCTCATCGCCGAGGCGTACGACCTGCTGCGGGCCGGCTTGGGGGCGGAGCCGGCGGAGATCGCGCAGATCTTCCGGGAGTGGAACTCCGGTGAGCTGGAGTCGTTCCTGATCGAGATCACCGCCGACGTGCTGGCGCACACCGACGCCGCCACCGGGCAGGCGTTCGTGGACGTGGTACAGGATCGGGCCGAGCAGAAGGGCACCGGCCGCTGGACCGTCCAGATCGCCCTCGATCTGGGCATTCCGATCACCGGCATCGCCGAGGCCACCTTCGCCCGGTCGCTGTCCGGACACGTCGGTCAGCGCGAGGCCGCGCAGCGGGCCTTCCCCGAGGCCGGCGAGAAGTGGCAGGTCAGCGACCGCGAGGCGTTCATCGAGGACGTACGCCGGGCGCTGCTGGCCTCGAAGATCGTCGCGTACGCCCAGGGCTTCGACCAGATCCGCGCCGGCAGCGCCGAGTACGACTGGGGCATCGACCTGGGTGGCACGGCGACGATCTGGCGTGGTGGTTGCATCATCCGGGCCCGCTTCCTGGACCGGATCAGGCAGGCGTACGACGAGCAGCCGGAGCTGCCGACCCTGCTGGTGGCACCATGGTTCGCCGACACCGTGCGCGACGGTGTGCCGAGCTGGCGACGGGTGGTGGCCGAGGCCGCCCGGGCGGGTGTGCCGGCGCCCGCGTTCGCCTCGTCGCTCGCGTACTTCGACGCGCTGCGGGCGGACCGGCTGCCGGCCGCCCTGATCCAGGGGCTGCGCGACAACTTCGGCGCGCACACCTACCGCCGGGTCGACCGGGACGGCTCGTTCCACACCCTGTGGGCCACCCCCGACCGCGCCGAGGTCGAGGCCTGACCTCGACGCCGGCACCTCCCGATACACCGCATCTCGCGGTATCCCGTCGAGGGATACCGCGAGATGCCGTATCACGGGGCTACCGGTCGCGCCGGTCGCGTCAGAAGAAGCGGCGGCGCTTGGCCTGCTTGGGGCGGATCAGGTCGGCGCCCTTGTTGAGCAGTCGGGTGGCCCGGTTGGGGCCACGTCGAGACTCCAGCGTGTGGCTCAGTTTCCGGGCTCCGGCGGCGGCGACCGGTACCGCGATGGCCATCACCGCCCACTGCCCGATGCGCTTGCGGATCATATGGGTTCACCTCCGTCAGTGGCTGCTGCCAGCGGTCATACCCAGCGTGGCCGCCCGCTATGCGCCCGGGTGGCCGGAACCACCCGCCGCTGAAGTGGTCGGCGCCACGGACCTCAGGTGGCCGGGGCCACGGGATTGGGCAGCGCGCCGCCGAACCGGCGGTCACGCTGGGCGTACAGCTCGCAGGCGTACCACAGGTGACGGCGGTCGAAGTCGGGCCAGAGCGTGTCCAGGAAGATCAACTCGGCGTAGGCGCTCTGCCAGAGCAGGAAGTTCGAGGTCCGCTGCTCGCCGGAGGGTCGCAGGAACAGGTCCACCTCGGGCACCTCGGGGTGGTAGAGGTACCGCCCGACCGTCTTCTCGGTGACCTTGGCCGGATCGAGCCGGCCGGCGGCCACGTCCCGGGCGATCGCGGCGGCCGCGTCGGCGATCTCCGCCTGCCCGCCGTAGTTCACGCAGAACTGCAGGGTCAGCGTCGAGTTGCCGCGCGACATCTCCTCGGCGGTCTGCAACTCGCTGATGACGCTCTTCCACAGCCGTCCGGCCCGACCGGACCACACCACCCGCACCCCGAGGTCGACCAGTTGATCCCGGCGGCGGCGGATGACGTCCCGGTTGAAGCCCATCAGGAACCGCACCTCATCCGGCGAACGGCGCCAGTTCTCCGTCGAGAAGGCGTACGCCGACAGGTACGGAACACCCAGCTCGATGGCGCCCTCGACGGTGTCGAAGAGGGAGAACTCCCCCGCCTCGTGGCCCTTGGTGCGGGGCAGGCCGCGCTCCTTGGCCCACCGACCGTTGCCGTCCATCACCACGGCGACGTGGCGGGGCACCGCCTCGGCTGGCAGCGCCGGCGGTCGGGCTCCCGACGGGTGCGGTGTCGGCGGCACCGGCTCGCGCCGCCCGGCCCTCGACGATCGGATCACTCGGTCTTCTCCCTGCTCACGTCCTGTGACGCCCGGTCGGGCGGCAGCAGTGCACCGGCGGGGGCGACCGTGTCGACGTCGCCGGTCGGTCGCCGCGCGCCGGGTGCCGCCGGCAGCCCACCCCGGTCCACCAGCGGCAGCGAGCGTAGCGCGCGTTCCAGGTGCCACTGCAGGTGCGCCGCGACCAGGCCGCTGCACTCCCGGCGTACCCCGTTCTCGGTGGCATCGGCGATCCGCCAGTCACCGACGGTGAGCGCCGACATCAGGTCGATGGTGGCCGGGGCCGGATGGGCGGCTCCCGGTGGTCGGCAGTCCGGGCAGACCGCTCCCCCGGCCGGCACCGAGAACGCCCGGTGCCGGCCGGGGGTGCCGCAGACCGCACAGGCGGTCAACGCCGGTGCCCAGCCCGCCAGCGCCATCCCGCGCAGCAGGTACGCGTCGAGCACCAGCGTGGTGGCGTGCTCGCCGTCGGCGAGGGCGCGCAGCGCGCCCAGGGTGAGCTGGAACAGGCGCAACGACGGTTCCCGCTCGACCGGGGTGAGGCGCTCGGCGGTCTCGGCGATCGCGCTGGCCGCGGTGTAGCGGGGATAGTCGCCCAGGAACCGTTTGCCGTACAGGTCGATCCCCTCGACCTGGCTGACGGTGTGCAGCGAACTGCCCAGCTCCCCCTTGGGGTCACCGGCCAGTTGCAGGTCGACGTGCCCGAAGGGCTCCAGCCGGGCGCCGAACTTCGACGTGGTCCGGCGCACCCCGCGGGCGACCGCGCGGAGCCGGCCGTGCCGCCGGGTGAGCAGGGTGATGATCCGGTCGGACTCGCCGAGCTTCTGCACACGCAGCACCACCGCGTCGTCGCGGTAGAGCTGTCGGCGGTACCCGGCCATCGCGCCATTCTCCCCTCCGGCCGGAAGTCAGGTCCGACCCCGGGTCGGAATTCAGGGTCCGCTCCGGGTCGCCGCGCCGGCGAACCCGGATGCGCGGCCGGTCACACCGGTCGTAGCGTGCTCGGCATGGCTTCGCACCGGACCAGCGCCGTCTCCAGACCCACCGCCGCCGATCGGCCCACCGCGACGCGGCGATCCACCGCGCGGCGCGGGCGCACCGGACGCCGGAGCGCCGTCGCGGTCGCCGCGACCACTGCCCTCATCGTCCTGGTCGGGTGCGACAATCTGTCGTACCGACGGCTGGACTTCGACACCACCGAGTCCGCCCCGATCACCGCGATCCAGGTGCTGCCCGGTGCCGGCGACGTGGTGGTCCGGGCCGAAGGCGGGGTGGACGGGGCACGCGTCAAGCGCGTGGTGCGCTACCAGGGTGCCCAGCCGGACGCGACGTACGAGATCAGGGGCGCCGAGCTGGTGCTGGACGCCTCCTGCGGCCCCCGGTGCAGCGTCTCCTACGAGGTGACGGTCGGCGAGGGGGTGAGCGTACGAGGTGAGACCGGCTCCGGAAACGTCGACCTGAGCCGGGTCGGCCAGGTGGATCTCAAGGTCGGCTCCGGCGACGTGCGGGTGGCCGCGGCGACCGACGCGGTACGGGTGGAGACCGGCTCGGGCAACGTCGAGGTGTACGACGTGAGCGCCCCCGTCGTGATGCGGGCCTCCTCCGGAAATGTGACGGCAAGCCGGCTCGGCGGCAGCGTGGACGCGGAGGCCAAGTCCGGCAACGTCACCCTCGAACTGGACAAGCCCGCCTCCGTGCGGGCGCACGCGTCGAGCGGCAACGTCGAGCTGGCCGTGCCGAAGGGCGGGTACCAGGTCCGATCGAGGGTCGGCTCCGGCCGGACCGACCTGGGTGTGACGCACGACCCGTCCGCCGCATCGGTGCTCGACCTGCGCACCGGCAGCGGCAACATCACCGTCACCGTGCGATGACGTCCCCGTCCCGGCCCCGCTGTCGCGGGACCGGTGCCGCCGGCCCGGCGCTCGGCTCGTGATCCTCCCCGGCGCGGGACTCCGCGTGCCGGCGGACGGGGCGCGACGCCGGGCGACGGCCACCGGGAAGCAGCTCCGGCCGACGCCTCGCCGCGACGTCCTCGACCCAGCCCACGAGCGCCGTCACCAGGCCCACCAGCAGGAAGACCAGGGCCACCCGGACCGCCAGGCCCAGCAGATCCTGATGCGACCAGCCCACCACGTCGACCAGCGGGGTGAGTGCGACCACGAACGCCATGTGCCACAGGTAGACCGTCAACGCCCGCCGGTTCAGCACGGTGACCGCCCGGCCGATCAGTGCGCTTCGGTCCACCCAGGCGGCGGTCGCCGGTGCCCGGCCCATGGCCACCAGAATGAACGCGGCCGACCAGAGCGCGTTGCCGAGCGGGATGTCGTTGAGGTCGTAGCCGCGCGGACCCTGGTGGGTCAGGATCCACGCGCCACCCACCGCCGCCAGCGTCAGCGCGGTCGGCACCAGAATCCAGGCGCTCAGGCGGCGCAGCATCCCGCTCTGGTGGGCGAAACCCAGCAGCCACGCCCCGAAGTAGAGCCCGAAATGGCGCAGCACGACCGGCGGGTTCTGATAGATGCCCAGCTCGATGACCAGCAGCAGGCAGTACGGGGCGAGCAGGGTGGGTAACGGGAACCGGCGGAACAGCCACAGCGCGACCGGGGAGGCGAGCACGAACCACAGGTAGTCACGCAGGTACCAGATCGGGCTCAGCGCCAGCGCGCCCCAGTAGTTCGCCGGCGGGTCGGCCACCGGGAACAACCACAGCAGCACCGCCGGGGTGAGCGGCAGCCCGGTGAGCAGCATCGCCGGCACGAAGATCACCGCGACCACCCACAGCGACGGCAGCAACCGTCGCAGTCGCCGGCCGACCGCCGCCGGTCCGGACCCCACAAGGGACGCGGCCATCAACGAACCGGCGAGCGCGAACATCACCGACATCGCCGGGAACACCAGCGTCAGCGATCCCCAGCCGGTGACGTGGTAGACGACCACCCGCACGATGGCCAGAGCGCGCAGCAGGTCCAGGTATCTGTTTCGCATCAGCCTGCATCTGTGTCGGGGGCGCGGAGGCGGTTGCTACCTACCCTCCGTCGCCCGCCGACGAAACAGCCAGAGACCCACCGGGATCGTGAAAATCCACATATGCCTGACCGATGCCGATCACACGATCCAAGGCCGTTCGCCCGATTCCGCGGTACCGCCGGATCGGCTCAGAACCCGAGCTTGCGCAACTGCTTCGGGTCACGCTGCCAATCCTTGGCCACGCGTACGTGCAGATCGAGGTAGACCTTCGTACCCAGGAGCTCCTCGATCTGCCGTCGCGCGGCGGTGCCGACCCCCTTGAGCCGCGCACCCCGATGCCCGATGACGATCGCCTTCTGACTCGGCCGCTCCACGTACAGGTCGGCGTAGATCTTCGTCAGCCGACCCTCCGGAAGCATCTCCTCCACCACCACGGCGATCGAGTGCGGCAACTCGTCCCGGACGCCCTCCAGCGCGGCCTCCCGGATCAACTCCGCCACCAGCACCTGCTCCGGATCGTCGGTGAGCATGTCGTCCGGGTACAGCTGCGGCGACTCGGGCAGATAGCGGGTCATCACCTCCACCAGGGTGTCCACCTGGTGCCCGGACACCGCGCTGACCGGCACGACCTCCGCGAAATCCCCCAGCTCACTGACGGCCAGCAACTGCTCGGCCAGCCGCTTGCGATCGACCAGGTCGGTCTTGGTGACCACCGCCAGCACGGTCGCCTTCAGCTCCGCCAACTCGCCGGTGATGAACCGGTCCCCCCGACCGATCGGTTCATCGGCCGGGATGCAGAGGCCGATCACGTCGACCTCGCTCCAGGTCTGCCGCACCAGATCGTTGAGCCGCTCGCCCAGCAATGTGCGGGGACGGTGCAGCCCCGGGGTGTCGACCAGCACGAGCTGCGAATCGGGCCGGTGCAGCACCGCCCGGATCACGTGCCGGGTGGTCTGCGGCTTGTTCGACGTGATCGCGATCTTCTGCCCGACGATGGCGTTGGTCAACGTGGACTTGCCGGCGTTCGGCCGGCCGACGAAACACGCGAAACCCGCCCGATAGGAGCGTTCGCCCCGTTCGCTCACTCGGTCACCGTGCCGAGCACCGTGCCGTCCGGCCCGGCCAGGTGCACCGGGGCGTCGGCGGCCAGGTCACGCACCGCCGCGTAGCCGGCACCGTCCAGCGTGGACGCCTCGGTCACCACCACCGCGGCCTCCAGCCGGGTGGCACCCGCCGCAGCCGCCGAGGCGACCGCCAGTTGCAGCGCGGTGATGGTCAGCGAGGGCAGCGACACGCTGGCCGCCGCGTACGTCCGGCCGTCCTGGTCCCGGACCGCGGCGCCCTCCACCGCGCCCACCCGTCCTCGGGCCCCCCGGGCGAGGACGACCAGCTTGCCGTCCTCGGCGCTCAGTTCGGTGTCACTTGACCGGACGGCTGGTACGGCGGGTGACTCAGGCATCGGCGGGCTGCCTCTCCTCGGATCGGTCGGTGTCGGCACGGGACGCGGTCGGCGTCCCGCCCGGATCGTTCTGCGTGTCGGTCGGCTCCACCCGGCGCACCAGCACGGTGTCGATCCGGTTACGGCGACCGGTGGTGCCCTCGGCGACCAGTCGCAGACCGGCCACCTCGACCTGCGCCCCCGGAATCGGCACCCGCCCCAGGGCCTGGGCGAGCAGCCCACCCACGGTTTCCACCTCGTCGTGCGGCAGCTCGGTGTCGAACAGCTCGCCGAGATCCTCGACCGGCAGCCGGGCGGTGACCCGCACCGCACCGTCGGGCAACTGCTCGACCGGCGGGCGCTCGACGTCGTACTCGTCGGTGATCTCCCCGACGATCTCCTCGAGGATGTCCTCGATGGTGACCAGGCCGCCGGTGCCGCCGTACTCGTCGACCACGATGACCAGGTGGTTGCGGGCGGCCTGCATCTCCGACAGCAGGTCGTCGACGGGCTTGGACTCCGGCACGAAGGTCGCCGGCCGCATCAGCTCGGCCACCGGCAGCTGATGGTCCTCGGCGGCCCCGCCCTGGGTACGCCGGATCAGGTCCTTGAGGTAGAGGATGCCGAGCACGTCGTCGACGCTCTCGCCGATCACCGGAATCCGGGAGAAGCCGGAGCGCAGGAACAGCGCGAGCGCCTGGGACAGATTCTTGCCCGACTCGATCCACACCATCTCGGTACGCGGCACCATGACCTCGCGGGCGATGGTGTCACCGAGGGCGAAGACCGAATGGATCATCTGCCGCTCACCGTGCTCCACCACGCCCCGCTGCTCGGCCAGGTCGACCAGCTCCCGCAGCTCGACCTGGGTGGCGAACGGTCCCTCCCGGAAGCCCCGGCCCGGGGTGACCGCGTTACCGATCAGGATCAGCAGGGACGCCAGCGGGTTGAGCACCCGGCCCAGCCAGCGCACCAACGGTGCCGCCGAGCGGCCCACCGCGTACGCGTGCTGCCGGCCGAGGGTGCGCGGACCGACGCCGACCACGACGAAGCTGACCACGGTCATCGCCCCGGCGGTGACCAGTGCCGCCCGCCAGCCCGCACCGAAGGTGTCCACCGCCACCAGCGCCACGAGCGTGGTGGCGGTCAGTTCGGCGAGCAGCCGGAGCAACAGCAGCAGATTGAGGTGCCGGACCACGTCACCGGCGACCGTCTGGAGGGTGCGCGCACCCCGGATCCCCTCGCGGGCCAGCTCGGCCGCCCGGGCCGGTGAGACCGCGGCCAGGGCGGCCTCGGTCATCGCGATCAGGCCGGCGAGCACCACCAGCCCGGCAGCGAACACGAGCAGTTGCAGGTCGGGTAGGCCGGTGGCGGACGCGGCCAGCACAGTGTCCATCACCGGGAGCGGGCCGACCGCCAGCTCGCCAACAACCGGGCCTGGAGCCCGAACATCTCCCGCTCCTCCTCCGGTTCCGCGTGGTCGTAGCCGAGCAGGTGCAGCACACCGTGCACGGTGAGCAGGTGCAACTCGTCGGCAGTGCGGTGCCCGGCGGTCGCGGCCTGCTTCGCGGCCACCTCCGGGCAGAGCACGATGTCGCCGAGCAGCGCCGGCTCACCACCGGCGGCGGCGCTCTCACCCGGCCCGTGGTCGACGCTGCCCTCGTCCATGGGGAAGGCCAGCACGTCGGTCGGACCGTCGCCGCCCATCCAGCGATGGTTCAGCTCGGTCATGTAGTCGACGTCGACAAGCAACACGGACAGCTCGGCGAGCGGGTTGACCCCCATCTCGTCGAGCGCGTGCCGGGCGACGGCGAGCACCGCGTCGGTGTCGACCTCGGCACCGGACTCGTTGGCGATCTCGATGGACAACTGTCTTCCCTCGGTCTAGCGGCGCCGGCCGCCGCGGTTGCCCTGGGCGCTCCGCCCGGCCACCGCGTGCACGCCCTGTGCCTGCTGGTTCTCGGCGTCCCACCGCGCGTACGCGTCGACGATCTCGCCGACCAACCGGTGACGTACCACGTCGGCGCTGGACAACTGCGCGAAGTGCACGTCCTCGACCCCGGCCAGGATGTCCCGGACGACCCGCAGCCCGCTTGTCGTCCCGCCGGGCAGGTCGACCTGGGTGACGTCGCCGGTCACCACGATCTTGGAGCCGAAGCCGAGCCGGGTGAGGAACATCTTCATCTGCTCGGGCGTGGTGTTCTGCGCCTCGTCGAGAATGATGAACGCGTCATTGAGCGTGTTGTGCGTGACCAGGAAGTCATCGGTGACATACAGCGAGTCCTCCGCCGCCACCTGGATGCACATCGTCTCCTGGACACCGGCGGGGACGATCGAGTCGATGAAACGCATCGGCCGGCCGCCGCCGCACTCCTCGTACCGCTGGCGCTTACGAGAGAGCCGGAACGGCGCTACGCCCTCCGGCAAGCGGATCTCCACGACATATGCGTCCGACCGGTAGCCGACCGGTCGACCGTTGGCCAGGCCAGGCTTGCGGCCCTCGGCCACTCGAATGCGCCACGTCGCCACGCCACCGAGTGACTGAACCAGGTGGACGACGTCGTCACGCAGCCGGGGAGAGGTGGTCGAGTACTGCACCCGGCAGGTACGTCCCGCCTGGACGACCGGCCCGCCGTCGGTGTCCAGCAGCCCTTGCAGGACGGCCAGTCGGACATCGACGCTGTTCTGGAGGTATACGGACGGCACGAACTTGGTGCCCGACTTCGTTCCGGCCAGACCCAGCTCGCGGAGCGCGACAGTCACCGGGTTCGCGACGATCACCCCGCCTCGGTGACCCTTGGTGTGCCGGAGTACGTAGTCGTATTCGCTCTTGCGGTGCAGCTCGATGTCGACGAGGTTGTCCTCGATCGCCCGGGCGAGCTCAGGGTCCGCCGTGGTGAAGCCCGGCGTCGCCCGGCACGAGATCGACCCGTCACCGAGCAGCAGACCGAGGACGTACGGATCGAGCGGAACGTCCTGCGGTTCCAGCTGGACCGGAGCCACCACCGGCAGTTCGTAACGGCGGAGGTGACCCCGCCGCTCCTGCCCGATCATCTCCTGGGTCTCCAGCGTGCGTCGCCGACCGCGCCGCTTGTCCTCGGGCGTGGCGACCGTCCAGAGGTGCTCACCGCAGCACAGGGTGGAGGCCCCGTCCTGCGTGGTCACCCGGTAGACCTGCTTGGGCCCCTGCGGGTAGATCCCGATCACCGGGGTCGGCATGCCGTTCGAGCCGATCACCAGGTCACCGACCTGTAGGGAGCCGAACCGCTTGAAGCCCTCCGGCGTCAGCACGCGGGCGTCGTACGGCTGCGCCCGACCCCTCATGTACGCCAGGGGGGCGACCTCGATCGTGCCGGCGGCCATCAGCTTCGGGATGGTCTCCGGGTCGAGCATGTCGTGCAGGGCGTCGTAGAGCGGGCGCAGGTAGGGGTCGATCTTCTCGTTGAGCGTGCCGGGCAGGAACCCGAGTCGCTCCCCCGCTTCGACCGCCGGCCGGGTCAGGATGATCCGGTTGATCTGCTTGGCCTGCAACGACTGCACCGCCTTGGCCATGGCGAGGTAGGTCTTGCCGGTACCCGCCGGGCCGATGCCGAAGACGATGGTGTGCCCGTCGATCGCGTCGACGTAGCGCTTCTGCCCCAGCGTCTTGGGGCGGATGGTGCGCCCCCGCCGGGACAGGATGTTGAGGGTCAGGACCTCGGCGGGCCGCTCCGTGCCACCCTGTTCGAGCATGCCGACGGTACGCCGGACGGCATCGGTGGTCAGGGTCTCGCCTTTCTCGATGAGTTCGAGCAGCTCACTGAAGAGCCGCTCGGCGAGGGCGTTGTCGGCGGGAGCGCCGGTGATGGTGATCTCGTTGCCACGCACGTGCACGTCACTGTTCACCGAGCGCTCGACCAGTCGCAGGATCTCGTCACCCGCGCCGAGCAGGTTGACCATGATCTTCGAGTCGGGGACCGTGATCCTGGTCTGCTCCCGGGGCGGGCCGGGAGGTGGGGTGCCGGTCATAGGTCGGGCCCGCGGGCCCTGCGCCACCTGCTCTCGATCTCGATGCCGGGCCCCTGGCACGGCGTGCGGACGTTGCCACCATCGTATCGGGTCAACGGCGCGGACACGCTGCCCATTTCCACCGCTTCGACGCCCCGGCGGAACGGGTGAAACAGGGCATTACACCCCGGCGAACCGCCCGGTCAGCCGCGGAAGTCGAAACCGTCGAAGGTCTCCTGGCGGCGGGTGAACCGGTAGGTTGCCCAGTGCATCCGGACCACCACACCAGCCGCGTCCCGGGTGAGCCGGAGCAGCTCGCCGTTCTCCCGGCCGGAGACGGTACGCAGCACGTCCGGCTGGTCCGGCACCGGGGCGAACACCGCTGGCGGCTTCCCCGGCGGGTCACCGGCACCACGGGCCCGCAGGGCCCCTTCGTGCCACGAGAAGACGTACTCGAAGCCCTCGCCCCACCAGCGGCCGAGCAGCCCGCGCACGTCGGGCGGTGCCGGATCACCCGGACGCCACGGGTCGATGTCGGCCGGATCGTGCTCGACCGCGGCGGCGAGCAGCCGGTGCGGCAGCTCCAGCAGCTCGACGGCGGTGCCGGAGGAGCCCAGCACGGCGGCGCCGAACGCCCCGGGCGTGCCCTCGCCGCCCCGGCGGCCGTACGCTCCGGCGAGGAAGCCGGGCATCGCCCCGTCGTGCCCGACGTGCACCACCCGCTCCCCCTGCGGCACCAGGATCAGGCCGAGACCGAACCCGCCGGCCCACACCGCCTCGTCGGTGACCGTCACCGGCCAGCGCATCTCGTCGAGCGTGGCGGGAGCGAGCACCCGACCCGCCGCGTCCAACGCCGCCGGGTCGGCCAGGAAGGCGGCCCAGCGGGCCATGTCGGTTGCCGTGCTCCACAGCTGCGCGGCCGGACCCACCGCGCCGAAGTCGGTGGGCGGCTCCGGATGCGCCTCGTCGGAGTACGCGTCGACCAGGAACCCGGTCGCGGCGCGTGGCCCCGGAGCGGCCGTGGTGGCGGTGAGCCCGAGCGGGGTCAGCACCCGCTCGGTCAGCACCTCCGCCCAGCTGCCGCCGCGTAGCTGTCCGACCAGGTGGCCGAGCAGCGCCATGCCGAGGTTCGAGTAGTGGTAACGGCGTCCGGTCGGCAGCACCCGCTCGGCCCGGGCCAGCTCGGTGATCAGTTGGTCGGCGTCCGGTGCGCGCAGCGTGTCCCAGACGTCGCCGTACGGTTCCCGTTGCAGGCCGGCGGTGTGCGACAGCAGCCGGCGCACGGTCAACTCGCCGTGCGCCGGCAGGTCGAGGTGCCGCCGCAGCGGGTCGTCGAGGTCGAGCAGCCCGTCGTCGCGGCACTGCATGACCAGCACGGCGGTGAAGGTCTTGGTCACCGAGCCGATCCGGAACCGGGTCTGCTCGTCCAGCGCCGTGTCGTTTCCGGTGCCGCCGGCGGTGCATGTCCACAGCGGCCGGTCGGCGCGGTGCACGGCCGCCGAGACCGCCGGCACCCGGGCCTGCGCCTGGACCTGCCGCACCATCCGCTCCAGCCGACCGGCGGCGGAGGTGTCGCCGGCGGCGGAGGTCATCCGAGGCTCCGGGCCAGCATCGGGCCGAGTGGGGCGCCGCCGAGCACGTGCGCGTGCACGTGGAAGACCTCCTGACCGCCGTACGCCCCGGTGTTGAACATCAGCCGGAAACCGTCGCCGAGCAGGCCCTCGTCCTCGGCCACCGCGGCGGCCGTGGCCAGCACCTCGCCGGCCAGCGCCGGGTCACCCTGGCCGAGGGTGGCCACGTCCGCGTAGTGCTCCTTCGGCACGACGAGCACGTGCACCGGTGCCTTCGGGTCGATGTCGCGGAAGGCGAGCGTGGTGGGCGTCTCGCGGACGACGGTGGCCGGAATCTCACCGGCGACGATGCGGCAGAACAGGCAGTCGCTTCCCATCCGGGCAGTGTAAGGAAGAAATCCTCGGCGCCGTCGGTGCGCCGCTCACCAACGGAGCAGGCGGGTGGCGAGGACCGCCAGGGCGGCCACGCCCGCGGTGGAGGTGCGCAGCACCGCCGGGCCGAGCCGCACCGGGCGGGCACCGGCTTCCTGGAAGGCCGACAGCTCGGTCGGGGTGATGCCGCCCTCCGGGCCCACCACCAGCACGATCTCGCCGTGGTCGGGCAGCTCGACGGTGGTGAGTCGGTCGGTCGCCTCCTCGTGCAGCACGTACCCGGCCGCCGCCCCGGCGATCCGGCGCGTCACCGACGCGGTGCTCTCGTCCGGCGCGCCCGCCACCACCGGCAGCCACGCCCGCCGGGCTTGCTTCGTCGCCTCCCGGGTGGTGGCGAGCCACCTGTCCCGGGCCCGTACGCCCCGGTCGCCGCGCCACTGCACCACCGAGCGGCCCGCCGCCCAGGGGACTATCTCGTCCACGCCCGCCTCGGTCATCGCCTGCACGGCCAGCTCACCCCGGTCGCCCTTGGCGATGCCCTGGACCACCACCAGCCGGGGGTTCGCCGCGTCGACGTACCCCCGGTCGGTGACGTCGAGGTCGAGGGTGCCCCGGCCGACGGCGGTGACCACGGCGGTGGCCGTGCCGCCCCGGCCGTCGCCGAGCAGCACCTGCTCGCCGACGCGCAGCCGTTGCACGGTGGCGGCGTGGTGGCCCTCCGGGCCGTCGAGCACCAGCGAGGCGGCGGTGGGCAGCGACTCGACCAGGAACAGCGGGGCGGACACGTCAGGCGTGGCCGTTGAAGGCGTCGCGCATCCGGGAGAAGAAGCCACCCTGCTTGGTCAGCTCGGCGACCTCCTCGCCGCGGGTCTTGGCGAACTCGCGCAGCATCCGCTCCTGATCGGCGTCGAGCTTGGTGGGGGTACGCACGTCCAGGTGGACGTAGAGGTCGCCCCGCCCGGTGCCGCGCAGGTGCGGTACGCCCCGGGCCCGCAGCCGCAGGGTGCTGCCCGGCTGGGTGCCCGGCTTGACGTCGACCGGTTCCTCGCTGTCGAGCGTCTTGATGGTCAGCCGGGTGCCGAGCGCGGCGGCGGTCATCGGCACGGTGACCCGGCAGTGCAGGTCGTCGCCCTTGCGGGAGAAGACGTCGTGCGGCCGTTCGTGGATCTCCACGTAGAGGTCCCCGGCGGTGCCGCCGCCCGGGCCGACCTCGCCCTGCTGGGCCAGGCGGATCCGCATGCCGTCCTCCACCCCGGCGGGGATCTTGACGGTCAGCGACCGGCGGGTGCGGACCCGGCCGTCACCGGCGCAGGTCGGGCAGGGGCTCGGGATGGTGGTGCCGTAGCCCTGGCAGACGGTGCAGGGCCGGGCGGAGACCACCTGGCCGAGGAAGGTGCGCTGCACCGACTGCACCTCGCCCCGCCCGCCGCACGCCTCGCAGGTGGCCAGGTGGGTGCCGGCGGCGGTGCCGGCACCGGAGCAGGTGGTGCAGAGCACGGCCGTGTCGACGGTGATCGGCGCCTCGACGCCGAAGGCCGTCTCCTGGAGGTCCAGCTCCAGTCGCAGGATCGCGTCGGCACCGGGGCGGGTACGCGGACGCGGACCGCGCCCGGCACCGGTGGCACCGCCGAAGAAGGCGTCCATGATGTCCTGGAAACCGACGAACGGGCCGGCCCCGCCGGGGCCACCCGGACCGCCGGGCCCGCCCCCACCGGGTGCCAGCGGATCCCCGCCCAGGTCGACAATCTGCCGTTTCCGATCGTCCGAGAGGACCTCGTACGCGGCGTTGATGTCCTTGAACTTCTCCTGTGCCTCCGGGTCCGGATTCACGTCCGGATGGAACTGGCGCGCCAGCTTGCGGTAGGCGCGCTTGATCTCGTCATCGGAGGCACCCTTGCTCACGCCGAGAATGCCGTAGTAGTCCCTGGCCACTGCGTTCCGTGTCCTCGTGTTCGTCTCGAGTTACGCCGTTCGGCGGCGGCAGCCTGCCGTCGGCCCTGACTTGTCAGTTCTGGGCCAGCAGCTCGCCCACGTAGCGTGCCACGGCCCTCACCGTGGCGATGGTTCCGGGGTAGTCCATCCGGGTCGGTCCGAGCACGCCCATCCCCCCGACGATGATCGCGCCCGGGCCGTACCCGGTGCTGACCACGGAAGCCGCCCGCAGGTTGTCGTACTCGTTCTCGTCGCCGATGCGCACCCGCAGTGTGCTCGGCTCCACCTCGCCGATGAGCTTGAGCAGCACGACCTCCTCCTCAAGCGCTTCGAGGATCGGCCGCAACGAGCCCTGGAAGTCGAGCAGGCCGCCCCGGGCGAGGTTGGCGGTGCCGGCGAGGGCGAGCCGTTCCTCGTGCCGTTCGACGAGTGTCTCCAGCAGCACCGTGGACAGGGTGGTCATCGCCGGGCGCAGGTGCGGCGCGCAGTCGTCGATGAGGGTCTGCACCAGCGGCGGGGTCTCCGACAGGCGGACACCCACCAGTTTCTCGTTCACCAGCCGGCGCAGGTCCAGCACGTCGTCGGCGGGGACCGGTGCGGGCAGCTCGACCAGTCGCTGCTCGACCCGGCCGGTGTCGGCGATCATCACAAGCATCAGCCGGGTGGTGGAGATCGGCACCAGTTCCAGGTGACGCACCCGGGACCGGGCCAGGCTCGGGTACTGCACGACGGCGACCTGCCGGGTCAGTTGCGCCAGCAGCCGCACCGTGCGGTGCACCACGTCGTCGAGATCCACGGCGCCGGCCAGGAAGCGCTCGATCGCCCGGCGTTCGGCCGGGCTGAGCGGCTTGACCCGGCTCAACCGGTCGACGAAGAGTCGGTAGCCACGGTCGGTGGGCACCCGCCCCGCGCTGGTGTGCGGCTGGCGGATGTAGCCCTCCTCCTCCAGCACGGCCATGTCGTTGCGCACGGTGGCCGGCGAGACGCCGAGCTGGTGCCGCTCGACGAGCGACTTGCTGCCGACCGGCTCCTGGGTGGCGACGTAGTCCTCGACGATCGCCCGGAGCACGGCGAGCTTCCGGTCGTCAAGACCCATCCTTGCCACCTCCTGTCGCAGGTCAGCTCGCGGCGTCACGGCCGCCAGAGGAACACTCTGGCACTCGACTGTAGCGAGTGCCAGTCTACGTCGGCGCCCCCGTCCACGCGATGATCAAGTCAGCACCGGCGTCATCGAGCCGATCGGCGGGTTGACACTCGCCGGTGTCGCTCTGGTGCGCCGTTGCCGCTGGCACCTACCGTGGCCTCCATGACTGAACCACCTCGTCCCCCGGACTCCGGCGACGAACCCACGACACCACTGTCCGGTTCGCCTGGCCAGGGCGGCTATCCTCCGCCCGGCGGCTATCCACCCCCCACCGGCGACCAGCCGCCACCGGCCGGCTACCCCCCACCCGGCGGCTATCCGCCGCCGGGATCACCCGGTGTCGGCTACCCGACCGGCGGCTACGGCGCTCCCGGCGGTGGCTACGCCAACAACGAGGACAAGACCTGGGTGCTGATCGCGCACTTCGGCGGCCCGCTCGGCGTGGTCGTCGGTGGCGGGCTCTTCGGCTGGGTCGCGCCGCTGATCGCGATGATGACCCGTGGCCAGCAGTCGCCGATCGCCCGGGCGCACTCGGTGGCCGCGCTGAACTTCCAGCTCACCTGGGCCATCGTCGGCGTGCTGAGCTGGGTGCTCACCGCGATCACCTGCGGCGTCCTGTTCTTCATCCCGATGCTCGTCTGGATCGTGCCGGTGATCTTCGGCATCATCGGCGGGGTCAAGGCCAACGACGGGACGCTGTACCGCTACCCGATGAGCTACTCGTTCGTGAAGCGCTGACCGCGCCGGCCGGTCTGATGACGGGGATCAGGGCAGCAGGTCGCGGACCACGGCGTCGGCGAGCAATCGGCCGCGCAGGGTGAGCACGGCGCGGCCGGCGGCGTGGGCGGGCTGGTCGAGCAGGCCCTCGGCCAGTGCCCGGGCCGCGCCCGCCCGCCCAGCGTCGGTCAGCACGTCGAGCGGCAGGCCGGCGGCCAGTCGCAAGCGGAGCATGACGTCCTCCATGTGCGCCTCGTCGCCGGTGAGCACCTCCCGGGCCTGCCCGGGCGACTCCCCGGCGGCGAGGCGTTGGGCGTACGCGGCGGGATGTTTGACGTTCCACCAGCGCACTCCGCCGACGTGGCTGTGCGCCCCCGGCCCGAGGCCCCACCAGTCACCGCCGGTCCAGTAGAGCAGGTTGTGCCGGCAGCGCGCCTGCGGCGTGCGGGCCCAGTTGGAGACCTCGTACCAGGAGAAGCCGGCCGCGCCGAGGGCCGACTCGGCGGCCAGGTAACGGTCCGCGGCCACGTCCTCGTCCGGGTACGGCAGCTCGCCCCGGCGCATCCGGGCGGCCAGTCGGGTGCCGTCCTCGACGATCAGGGCGTACGCGCTGACGTGGTCCACGCCCGCGGTCACCACCTGGTCCAGTGAGGCGGCGAAGTCCTCGGCCCGCTCCCCCGGCGTGCCGTAGATCAGGTCGAGATTGACGTGGTCGAAGCCGGCGTCGCGGGCCTCCAGGGCGGCGGCGGTGGCCCGGCCGGCGCTGTGCCGGCGGTCCAGCACGGCGAGCACCCCGGGCGCGGCCGACTGCATGCCCAGCGAGATCCGGGTGAACCCGGCCGCGCGCAGCTCCTTCAGTGAGGTGGGCGTCACCGACTCCGGGTTCGCCTCGGTGGTCACCTCCGCGTCGGCGGCCAGCCCCCAGGTCCGGTCGATCGCGTCGAGGATGCGGGCCAGGTCGTCGGCGGGCAGCAGGGTGGGGGTGCCGCCGCCGACGAAGACCGTCTCCACCCGGGGCGGCGGTGCGTCCGCCAGCACCCGGGCGGCGAGTGCCAGCTCCGCCAGCACGGTGTCGGTGTAGCCCTCCCGGCTCGTGCCACCGCCCAGCTCGTCGGCGGTGTACGTGTTGAAGTCGCAGTAGCCGCACCGGCTCGCGCAGAAGGGCACGTGCACGTACACCCCGAAACCCCGGGCGCCCACGGACGCGCGGGCGGACGCGGGCAGCGACCCGTCGGCCGGGACGGGCTCGCCTGCTGGAAGGACGCCGGGCATGGCCACTAGTGTGCCCTGGCATGACCTCTCCCGACGCGCTCGTGCGGGTCGCCACGGCCCACGGGGTGACCACGCTCACCCTGGACAGTCCGCACAACCGCAACGCGCTCTCCACGCCGCTGATGACCGAACTGCTGGCGGGGCTGGCCGCCGCGGTCGCCGACGACGCGGTCCGGGTGATCGTGCTCGACCACACCGGGCCGGTCTTCTGCTCCGGAGCCGACCTGAAGGAGACCGCGGCGGCGTACGCCAGCGGCACGGTGCCCGCCGGGATGCTGGGTGACGTGCTCGCGGCGGTCCGGGAGTGCCCGAAGCCGGTGCTGGCCAGGGTCGCCGGCCCGGCTCGGGCCGGCGGTCTGGGCCTGATCGCGGCGGCCGACCTGGCGGTCTGCGCGGCCGAGGCCACGTTCGCCTTCACCGAGGTGCGGATCGGGGTGATCCCGGCGGTGATCTCCGCGACGGTGCTGCCCCACCTGACGACCCGGGCGGCAGCCGAGCTGTACCTGACCGGCGACACCTTCGACGGCCGGCGGGCGGCCGAGATCGGCCTGGTCACCGCCGCGGTGCCGGCCGAGGAACTGGACGCCGCGGTGCGGCGGTACTGCGACTCGTTGGTGCGTGGCGCCCCGGCGGCGTTGGCCGGCGCGAAGCGACTGCTGCGCCGTCCGCCCGCCGTCGACCTGCGCGCCGAACTTGCCGAACTGGCCGAGCTGTCCACCGCTTACTTCCTGTCGGCCGACGGGGTCGAGGGGGTCACCGCATTCCGGGAGAAGCGGGCACCACGCTGGGTGGCGGAACTCGGTAGGTGAGGTACGGCCGGGACGGGGAACCTCGGGTTGCGCGTGGGTGCCGCGCGAGGACGGAACCGGTCGGACGACACGTACGGGTCGATGCGGGACGTACGCTTGGCGGACCTTGACACAGGAGGTGCGGGTGCGAACTCGGGCTGCCGCGACGGGCTTCGTGGTCCTCGTCCTGATCGCCGCGATCGGGATCATCGTGGTGCTCAGGCAGGCCGGTGACGGGCTACGGCTCCCGCTGGCCGGCCGGGCCTGCACGGTGCAGGCCGACGGCCAGGTGACGCTCGACTCGCAGCAGATGGCGAACGCGGCGACCATCGCGGCGATCGGCGTGCAGCGCGAGATGCCCGAGCGGGCGGTGGTGGTGGCGCTCGCCACCGCGTACCAGGAGTCCGGGCTGCGCAACCTGACCGGCGGCGACCGCGACTCCGTGGGGCTGTTCCAGCAGCGGCCGAGCCAGGGGTGGGGCACAGCGACCCAGATCCGCGACCCCCGGTACGCGGCGGGGAAGTTCTACGCGGCGTTGAAGAAGGTACGCGGCTGGCAGGACATGCGGGTCACCGACGCGGCGCAGAAGGTGCAGCGCTCGGCCTTCCCGGAGGCGTACGAGAAGTGGGCCGACGAGTCGCAGGTGCTCACCCGGGCGCTGCTCGGGCACGCCACCACGGCGGTCACCTGCTCGGTGGGCGGTGATCCGGTGATGCGCGGTGCCGCCGCCATCGCCGCCCTGACCGAGGGGCTGTCGCTCGACTGGGGCCTGGTGGCCCTCACCTCCGACGGCGACCGGCGGGCGGGCCGGGGTTACCTCAGCTCCGCCGTCGACAGCTACGGCAACCCGACCCTGTTGAAGGTGGGGATCAACGACTTCGAGCGGAGCCCCGCCGGCAGCCTGACGACGTCCGCCGAGGGCGTGCGGGCCGGCTGGCGGTACACGCACTGGCTGGTCTCCCACGCGAAGGAGCACGGGGTGAAGCGGGTCGTCTTCGACGGCCGGGAGTGGACCGCCAAGCGCGGCGACTGGAAGCGGTTGCCGGACAGCGACCGAGGTGACACCGAGGTTCTCGCCGAGGTCCACGCCGACGTCTGACCGACCCCGATCTCCTTACCCGCAGTCACCGCAAAAACCGGCAATTACCCACGTAAGGCCCCGTCTCGCCACGTTGGGTGACGTGCGGTAGTCGAGCAACCGCCATCAGTCGCCATGCCCGTGGAAAGGTCACGGGGTGCCCCACGGGCCGTCCGGACGCGCGTTACGATCGGCGGCCTGTGCCAGAAATGGTTTCACCTCTTGGGGAGGGGTACGACGTGGCGTTCGACTACGGCGACCGGACCGGCTACGAACCGATCAGTGACGTCGACCGCAAGGAGTTCCACGAGCAGGGCTTTCTCCTGCTGCGAAACGTCCTGACCGAGGATCACCGAGCCGCTCTCGAGGCCGCGGTCGACCGGGTGTACGAGGAGGAGAAGGCCAAGGGCAACACCACCAAGGACGGAACCCTGCACCTGCTGGGTTTCCTCGAGCGTGACGAGCTCTTCGGCGAGCTGCTCACCCACCCGATCGCGTTTCCCTACATGTGGGGCCTGGCGGGCTGGAACATCTACACCCACCACAACCACCTCGACGTGACGCCGCCGGCGTTGGAGCCCGAGAAGCCGTACTGGGGTTGGCACCAGGACGGGTACCGGCAGAACTCCGACCCGGAGACGATGGACCCGAACCTGCCGCGGCCGATGTTCTCGCTGAAGGTCGCCTACGTGCTCTCCGACCTGTCGGAGAAGGGCCGGGGCGCGACGAAGGTGATCCCCGGCAGCCACCTGTGGAACTCGCTGCCCCGCCCGACGGACCTGAGCGTGCACAACCCGGACCCGGAGGGCACCGTCGAGATCACCGCCAACCCGGGCGACGCCTTCATCTTCGACCGCCGCCAGTGGCACTCCCGGTCGACGAACCTGTCGAACATCACCCGCAAGATGCTGTTCGTCGGCTACACCTACCGGTGGATCCGCCCGCTCGACGAGCTGCACCCCGACAAGGACGGCGAGTGGTACCGCAACCGCACGCCGGTGCAGCGTCAGCTGCTCGGTGAGGGCACCCACACGGCCAACTACTGGGGCATCAACTGGGACGGCTACATCGACGACGAGATCCCGCTGCGCAAGGAACTCAAGCAGCGCGGTCTGCTCAACCGCAACATCCCCTGGCTCCGCTGACCGGAGGAGTGACGACAGGCCCCGTGGCCACGCCTGGACGTGGCCGCGGGGCCTGTCGTGTCATCTCCGGACGGACCTGCCGGTCCGTCAGCCGGCCGGCTCGCCGACACGGCGACGCACCTTCTCCCGGATCGGCTCGGGCAGCTCGTCGGCCGCCAGCAGCCCGGGCAGCAACGACGGCTCCAGGCTGAGCGCGCGGAACACCTCGCCGAGGGTCACCCCGTGCGCCGGCCGGTGCACGATCTCGATCGGGTCGCCGGCTCCCACCGCGCCCTCGCGGAGCACCCGCAGGTACGCACCGGGGGTGGCCCGCGCGGTGAACCGTTTGATCAGATCCGGTACGCCCCAGAAGCCGGCGAAGGTCCGGCACGGCGTACGCGGCATGGTCACCTGGAGCAGCGCCTCGCCGACGGCCCACTGCTCGCCGATCACGGCACCGGTCACGTCGACCGCGTACGTGGTGAGGTTCTCGCCGAAGCCGCCGGGGCGGATGGTTCGCCCGAGGTCGGCCTCCCACCAGGCCGCGTCCTCCCCCGCGTACGCGTAGACGGCCTGGTCCGGGCCACCGTGGTGGGCCCGTTCGCCGATGAAGTCGCCGGCCACGCCGTCGAAGCGCAGGAGCACCGGCGCATCGGCGGGTCGCTTGTCGATGCCGCTGCGCCCGCTCGCCGCACCGGCCCACGCCGCCTCGGTCACGATCCCGACGTTCACCGATGCCACCCTGCCCGTCATGATCACATTCTACGGGGAACGGCCCCGGCGCGCCGCCCTCGCCCACCGGCGGACGCCTCAGGTCGATCCGCCTCCGGGCGTACGCATGCGAAAGGCGCCCGACCTCGACGGTCGGGCGCCTTTCGACAGGTTCAGCGGTTACCGGTGGGTGACACCCCGGCGGTTGCGGCCCACACCGGCGACCAGCGCGACGGCGACGGCGGCCAGCAGCACCTGGAGCAGCAGCTCCCGCCAGTCGATACCGGCGGTCTCGGCGAAGCCGGACGCGCGGGCGATCACGGTGCCGAGCAGCGCGGCACCGACACCGATGAGCATGTGCAGCCAGATCGGCATGTTCTGACGGCCCGGCACCACCAGTCGGCCAAGCGCACCGACGATCAGACCAACGATCAGGGCGGTGATGATGCCCCAGACGGTGAGCTCCATGATCGCTCTCCTTCACGAAAGACGTTCAACGTTTGTGGTGTTCCTGTCGTGACCGCCTAATGCCCGACCCACGAAGATCCCAAACCGGCTTTTCTGGCCGAGAGGTCGCGACCCACCCCGAAAGATCGCGCCACCCGGCCCAACGCGGACGGGCGCCCGGCCGAGGTGGCCGGGCGCCCGTCGGGACGGCGGCGCCCTACGCGCGCCGCCGCGCGATCACTTCTTTGCGCTGCCCTTGCCGTCGGAGTCGGAGGAGAGCGCGGCGATGAACGCCTCCTGCGGGACCTCCACCCTGCCCACCATCTTCATCCGCTTCTTGCCCTCCTTCTGCTTCTCCAGCAGCTTGCGCTTCCGGCTGATGTCGCCGCCGTAACACTTGGCGAGCACGTCCTTGCGGATCGCGCGGATCGTCTCCCGGGCGATCACCCGACTGCCGATGGCCGCCTGGATCGGCACCTCGAACTGCTGGCGCGGGATGAGGTTGCGCAGCTTCGCCGCGATGGTGGTGCCGTAGGTGTACGCCTTCTCCTTGTGCACGATCGCGCTGAACGCGTCCACCGGCTCGCCGTGCAGCAGGATGTCGACCTTGACCAGGTCGGACGCCTGCTCGCCGGAGGGCTCGTAGTCCAGCGACGCGTAGCCCTTGGTACGGCTCTTCAACTGGTCGAAGAAGTCGAAGATGATCTCGGCGAGGGGCAGCGTGTAGCGCAGTTCCACCCGGTCGGCGGAGAGGTAGTCCATGCCCAGCAGGCTGCCGCGCCGGCCCTGACACAGCTCCATCACCGCGCCGACGTAGTCGTTGGGGGTGAGCACCGTGGCCCGCACCGTCGGCTCGTACACCTCGGCGATCTTGCCGGTCGGGTACTCACTGGGGTTGGTGACCACGACCTCGTCGCCGTCCTCCTGGATGGCCCGGTAGACCACGTTCGGCGCGGTCGAGATCAGGTCGAGGTTGAACTCCCGCTCCAGCCGCTCCCGAATGATCTCCAGGTGCAGCAGGCCGAGGAAACCGCAGCGGAACCCGAAGCCGAGGGCACCCGAGGTCTCCGGCTCGTAGGTGAGCGCCGCGTCGTTGAGCTTGAGCTTGTCCAGCGCGTCGCGTAGCGCCGGGTAGTCCGACCCGTCGATCGGGTAGAGACCCGAGTACACCATCGGCTTCGGGTCCTTGTAGCCGCCGAGAGCTTCGGTCGCCGGCCGGTTGTTGATGGTGACGGTGTCACCGACCCGGGACTGACGGACATCCTTCACCCCGGTGATCAGGTAGCCGACCTCGCCGACGCCGAGCGCCTCGGCCTTCACCATCTCCGGCGAGATGACCCCGATCTCCAGCAGCTCGTGCACCGCCCCGGTGGACATCATCTTGATCCGGTCCCGGGCGCTGATCCGCCCGTCGATCACCCGCACGTAGGTGACCACGCCCCGGTAGACGTCGTACACCGAGTCGAAGATCATGGCACGGGCCGGGGCGTCGGCGTCACCGACCGGCGGGGTGAACTGCCGGACGATCTCGTCGAGCAGGTACGGCACGCCCTCGCCGGTCTTGCCGGAGACCCTGATGCAGTCCGCCGGGTCGCCGCCGATCAGGTGGGCCAGTTCCTCGGCGTACTTCTCCGGCTGGGCGGCCGGCAGGTCGATCTTGTTCAGTACCGGGATGATGTGCAGGTCGTTCTCGAGCGCGAGGTAGAGGTTCGCCAGCGTCTGCGCCTCGATGCCCTGGGCGGCGTCGACAAGCAGGATCGCGCCCTCGCAGGCCGCCAGCGACCGGGACACCTCGTAGGTGAAGTCGACGTGACCTGGCGTGTCGATCATGTTGAGCACGGCCTGCTCGCCGGCCCGCTCGCCCTCCCGGATGGTCCACGGCATGCGAACGGCCTGGCTCTTGATGGTGATGCCACGCTCGCGCTCGATGTCCATCCGGTCGAGGTACTGCGCGCGCATCAGCCGCGGATCGACCACACCGGTGAGCTGCAACATCCGGTCAGCCAGGGTCGACTTTCCGTGGTCGATGTGAGCGATGATGCAGAAGTTCCTGATCCGCGCCGGGTCGGTGGCACCAGGAGCGTTCGCGCCGGGATCGAGCGTCGGTGGCACAGCGGTCCGTTCTGGTCGGCTGACGTGAGCGGGCCGGCACGCGCCGGCCCCCTCTATGCTCCCATGTCCCCGGCGGACATCGGCCGGGCGTCCGTCACTCCTGCGGCGGCTCGACGAAGAGGGCGGCGAGCCGGGGCAGTCGACGGCGGGCCTCGTCCTCGTCGTCGAAGTCCCAGAAGTCGTTCAGGTCGGGCTGCCGGATCGCCGCACGCTCCCCCGGCAGGTCGGTCGCGGTCGCCTTGCGGTACGCGTCCCACGGCACCGCGAGCATGTCCTCGCACTCGAACTCCTCGCCGCTGAGCGAGGCGGACCGGATCTGCGGCAGCTCGGCCAGCGAGTCCGGATCGGCGACCGCCCGGGCGAACACCTCCCGTCCCTGGGTCATCAGCCAACCCCGGAAGTACTCGAAGCCGTCGTCGGAGGCACCACCGTTGATCAGGTACGCGGCGCCCCAGAGATCGACCCGGTAGGACGCGGCGAGGACCCGTTGCTGGTGGTGGGCGTATCCGACGATCTCCTCGGGATCACGGGCGGCGAGCAACGCGACGGCCCGGGCGGCGACGGCGTCCGGATCTCCCCCGCCGGTGCGGGCGCGCTCGATCAACTGCCAGAAGTCGTCGGTCCTCATGGCCCGCCAGTCTGGCAGACACCACCCCGGGTGCCCGGATCCGCGCCGGAGGTCGCCGCCCGGCCGGCCACCGGGCAGCATGGTCGGGTGAGCGTTCCGTCTCCGCCCGCCGTGCCGTACCACGCCACCGCCCAGCGACCCGCCTGGTCGGACCTGCCGCAGCGGGTGCGGGCCGCGGTGGCCACCCGGCTGGGCGCCCCGGTGGTCCAGGCCCGGACCGCAGGCGCCGGCTTCACCCGTGGCTTCGCCGCGCTGCTGCGCACCGCCGACGGGCACCGCGCCTTCGTCAAGGCCGCGCCCCACGTTGAGCAGCCGCAGCTGGTCGACTGGTACGCCCGGGAGGCCGCGATCCTGACCCGGCTGCCGGCCGGGCTGCCGGTGCCCCGCCCCCGCTGGACGCTGTGGGAGGCGGGCTGGTTCGTCCTGTGCCTCGACGCCGTCGACGGTCACACCCCACGGCTGCCCTGGAACCAGGTCGAACTGACCGCCACCCTCACCGCGTTCACCGACGTCACCGAGGCGCTCGCCGACCCTCCGGACGAGTTGACCGCCCTCGGCCTGCCCCACCTCGCCGACCTGGCGCGCGAGGACATCCTCTGGTGGGGCGAGGTCGCCGCCGGCCGGGAACCGGTACCGCCGCTGCCCGCACCGGCCCGGGGACGGCTGGCCGAGCTGGTGGCGCTGGAGTCGCGCCTGCCCGGGTACGCCGCCGCCGCGACCGGGCTGACCCACGGCGACCTGCGGGTCGACAACGTACTTGTCGACACCACCGGTGCGGCCTGGTTCTGCGACTGGTCGTGGCTGTGCCACGGGCCGGCCTGGTTCGACCTGGTCACCCTGCTGATCACCGGGTACGCCGGCGGGCTGGACGTCGACTCGCTGTTCGCCGCTCATCCGGCCGCCGCCGGTGCGCCCGGCGACGCGCTGGACGTCACGCTTGCCGCCCTGGCCGGCTACCACCTCACCGCCGCGACATCGGCGCCACCCACGGCGTCGGCTCACCTGCCCGCGCACCAACGGTGGACCGGCGAGCAGGCCCTCGCCTGGCTCTCGCACCGCCAAGCCTGGACCTGACCGCACCCGCCGCCCGCACCCGCCCCGGTTGGCGAGAGGCTGTTTTGGCCCGTTCGAGCCGACCTGGTAACCTGGCTCTTCGCGCAGCGATGACGCATGCTCGTCGCGCGCACAAGCTGACCAACCCGAGCTATCAAGACGAGGCTGTCGCGTGGCGAACATCAAGTCCCAGATCAAGCGCAACCGGCAGAACGAGAAGCGCCGGCTGCGTAACAAGTCGGTCAAGTCGTCGCTGAAGACCGCCATCCGTAAGTTCAACGAGGCTGCTGAGGCCGGTGACGTCGAGAAGGCCACCGCCCTCATGCAGGATGCCTCGCGCAAGCTGGACAAGGCTGCCAGCAAGGGCGTCATCCACGGCAACCAGGCCGCGAACCGCAAGTCCGCGATCGCTAAGCGCGTCGCGTCGCTCGCCTCCTGAGTTAGCGCCCAGTCCTGACGGAAGCCCCGAGGCGATGCCTCGGGGCTTCCGCACGTCCGTCCACGGGTCGTGCTCCGTCCTTCGTCAGGCGATCGCCCGATCAGGACCCGGGCTCGGTGGTGCCCGGTCGAGACCCGGCGTCATCCCGATTCGCTGGCGGCCCACCTCGGTCCGCCGCCTCGGCACCGTGGCCCCCGCCGCGCGCGGCCCCACCCGCGCCGTCCATGGACCGGTCGGGCCCACTGCCGAGAGCAGGCGGACGCTGCCGCGCCGCACCGGGGTGCGCCACCTCCGCCGACTCTGGCCGCACCACGACCCCGGGCACGCTGTGCCGCAGCCAGTCAACCCGGGCACGCCCGACCACCGGCTCCATCTGCTGACGGAACCGGTCGCGTTCCTGCTCGGGTACGGCCGCGGCGGAGCGCACCACCGCGGCGGCCACCAGATCGTTGAGCTTGACCATCACGGCCACCGTGGCGGGTAGCACGAGCACCGCCCACCAGGTCACCAGTTCCGCGAGCGCGAGCAGCGCCGCCAGCGCGATCGCCCCCTCGAAGAAGATGAAGCAGAGCACCCCGCCCGGGTTGACGAACCGCAGGCCGAGCGCCCGCGCGTAGAACGGCCGGTACCGCTCCTCCTCGGCCGGGATCGTGGCCCACGAGCCACGGAGGGCTCCGCTCACCTGGCGCCGCCCCGCCGAGCGGCCGCCACCGAGAAGACCGCCTTCTCCAGCGCGTACGCCCGGTCGTCGGAGCCGCCCTTGACCGCCGCGTTGCACTCCGCCGCCGCCCGCATGGCCAGGACCAGACCGTCGGGGGTCCAGCCACGGGCCTGCCGTTGGGCCCGTTCCACCTTCCAGGGCGGCATGCCCAGGCTGCTGGCGAGTTGGTACGGGCTGCCCCGGCCGGCCGAGGCGACCCGGGCGACCGTACGGATGCCGTCGGCGAGGGCATCGGCGATCGGCACCGGATCCACCCCCACGTGCAACGCCCAGCGCAGCGCCTCCAGGGCACCCGGCAGGTCACCGACCATCGTGGCGTCCGCCACCGTGAAGCCGCTCACCTCCACCCGTCCCCGGTAGTAACGCGCCACCGTGTCGGCGCCGATCCGGCCGTCGGTGTCGGCGATCAGCTGGGAGCAGGCCGCCGCAAGTTCGCGCAGGTCGTTGCCGACCGCGGCGAGCAGCGCCTCAGCGGCGTCGTCGGTGCAGCGCCCGCCGTCCCGGCGGAACTCGTCGCGGACGAAGGCCACCCGATCGCGGTGGCCCTTCAGCTTCGCGGCGGGCACGACGCGGGCACCGGCCGACTTCAGACCGTCGGCGAACGCCTTGCCCTTCGCGCCACCGAGATGCGTCACCACGAGCTGTACCTCGGGGTCGGGATTCTTGGCGTACGCCAGCAGGGCGGCGACCAGGTCCTTGCGAGCGTCCTGACCGGACCGCAGCACCAGCACCCGACGCCCGCCGAACAGCGACGGGCTGAGCATCTCGTCGATCTCACCGACGGTGAGCTGACCAGCCTGGTACTCGCGCACGTCGACGCCGGAGTCGGCGGCCCGGGCGGCGGCTACCGTTTCGGACACCGCGCGCGTGGCGAGCAGCTCCTCGTCGCCGAGGACGAGCACAATAGGAGCGGCACTGGCGGCGGTCACGCCGCCCATATTCGCACGCTCGGCCGGTCGGTCCAGTCTGCTCGTCCAGACTCTGCCGGTAGACCCCGCACTCAGCGCAAATCCAGACATAGAACTTATCTCCGGCTTTATGCCGTGAATTGCTGTCGATTCATGGTGGGCGGATCCGGTCGACGCCGGCGCTGACCACCGCCAGCCCTCGGGGCGACCGCACCACCGCCACGTCACCGCCGACGTCGGTACGCAGCACCCGCGCCCCACCCCGGGCCAGCCGGGCCAGCACCGCCTCGTTGGGGTGGCCGTAGCTGTTTCCCGCGCCGACCGGCACCAACGCCACCGCCGGCCGCACCACGTCCAGAAAGGCCGGATCCTGGTACGCGCTGCCATGGTGGGCGACCTTCAGCACATCGGCCCGCAGCCCATCCGGCGGCAGCCGTTCCCGCAGCGCCCGCTGTTCCTCCACCTCGGCGTCACCGGTCAGCAGGATCCGCACCCGGTCGACGGTGGCGATCAGCACCAGCGAGTTGTTGTTCGGATCCGAACGGGTGCCGCGCATCGGATACGGCGGGCCGAGCACGGTCAGGTCGACCGCCCCGGCCCGGTAACGCCATCCCTGCGGTGCGGCGACCACCGGCGTGCCATGAGTCGCGGCGGTGCCGCGCACCAGATCCCGGCCGGCCACCGGCTCCGACCACTGCGGAACCAGCACCGTGTCCACCCGCCTGTCCCGGAAGATCCCGGCCACCCCGCCGGTGTGGTCCACGTGGAAGTGGCTGACCACCAACAGCGGCACCCGACGCACACCGAGCCGACGCAGGCAGGCGTCCGCCGCCGCCGGATCCGGACCGGCGTCGACCACGACCGCCCGCCCGGCCGCCACCGGCAGCAGTACCGTGTCGCCCTGACCCACCGCACAGGCCGTGACGACCCAACCGTCCGGCGGCCACCCGGGCGCGACCACCCGCACCGGCAGCGCGCCCAGCACGACCGCGACGGCGCAGACCGCCACCAGGCGGCGCACCACCGGGCGCCGGGCCGCGACCACCAACGCCACGGTCAGCACCGCCAGCAGCAGCGCCCCGGACACCCCGCCCGGCCAGGGCAGGTTGCCCGCCGGCAGCCGGGCACCGTACCGGGCGACCAGCACCAGCCACCACGCCGGCCAGTGCGCCAGCCAGGCGAGCAACTCCGCCCCGCCGGGCCAGATCGGCGAGAGCGTCGCCGCCGCCACGCCAAGCACCGTCGCGGGCGCGATCGCCGGCACCGCGAGAAGGTTCGCCGGCACGGCGACCAGACTGACCGTGCCTGTCAGACCGGCGACCACCGGCGCACAGGCGAGTTGTGCGGCGGCCGGCACCGCGAGCGCCTCGGCCACCCCCGGCGGTACGCCCCGCCGACGCAGACCGTCCCGCCAACCCGGCGCGAGCAGCAGCAGACCGCCGGTGGCCAGAACGGACAACGCGAAACCGGGATCACCGGCCAGATCCGGATCCACCAGCACCAGCACCGCCACGGCGGCGGCCAACGCGGGCACCGCCGCCCGAGGGCGACCGGCCGCCAGCGCGGCGAGCCCGATCGCGCCCATGGTGGCGGCGCGTACCACGCTCGGCGACGGCCGGACCAGGATGACGAAGCCCACCAGGGCCAGCCCGCAAAGACCGACGGCCAGCACCGGACCGGCTCGGGCCCAGCGGGCCAGCAACAGCACCGCCCCCACGACGATGGCGACATTCGATCCGGACACGGCGTTCAGGTGAGTCATCCCGGTGGCGCGGAAGTCCTCCTCCACCGCATCGGGCAGCCGGCTGGTGTCCCCGACGACAAGGCCGGGCAACAGGCCGCCCGGCTCGTCCGGCAGCGGTGCGCACGCCTGCTGGAGGCCGGCGCGGAGCCGACCGGCCGCGCGTTGCAGCGCCGAGGGAGCACCCAGCCGAACCGGTGCGCCCACGGCCATCAGGACCGCACCGGTGAGGTCGCCGCCGCGCGGCTCGGCCAGCCGCCCGTCGGCGGTGAGCCGTTGCCCGGGCAACAGCCCGCGCCACGCCGGATCGTCGGCGAGCACCAGTAGCCGCGCCGGTACGGCGATCCGCTGGCCCTGCGGCCCGGTCAGGGTCACCAGCCTGGCCGGCACCAGCAGGGTCGGTGGACGACCCACGATGCCGCCGCGCACCGGCCGGGGATCGTCCCGGACGACCAGTTCAGCGGTGACCCGGGCCCGTTCGTCGACCAGGGCAAGCAGCGGACCCGCGTCCCGTACGGTCAGTCGCGCCGAGGTGGCCGCGCCGCCACAGACCACGCCGATCAGGATCGCCACCACCACCCAGCCGTGGCGACGCACGGTCGGGCCGGGTCGCCCGGCGAAACCGAGCAGGTGCAGGGTCGCCACCCCGGCGAGACCTGCCGCGACGACGGCAAGCAGCAGCGTCCGTCGGGCATCGAGATGCAGCCCCGCCAACGCGGTGAGCCAGGCCGCCACCGCCAGCCCCGCCGTGCGGAGGTCGGGTGCTCCCCCACCGGTCACGACTCCGGAGGTTCCGGCCGACATGGCGACCGGGGCGGGCGACGCCTTCACACCGTCACCAGGTCCTTGAGTTGCTCGTACCGGGCGTCGCCGATCCCGGTCACCTGACGCAGGTCGCCGACGGACCGGAAGCCGCCGTGCTGATCGCGGTACTCGATGATCCGCTGGGCGAGCACCGGACCCACGCCGGGCAGCGTTTCGAGCTGCGCCGAGGTCGCGGTGTTCAGGTTGACCCGCCCACCCGTGCCGGGTCCACCACCCGGAAGCGTGCCGGCCCCCGGACCTGCCGCGCCCGAGGGCGCCGGTACGCCGACCAGGATCAGCTCGCCGTCGCTGACCCGGCGGGCCGGATTCAGCAGCGCCACGTCCACTCCCGGCAACGCGCCTCCGGCGGCGTCGAGGGCGTCGGCCACCCGCGCGCCGGCCGCCAACCGCACCAACCCGGGCCGGCGGACCTTTCCGGCGACGGCGACCACCAGCTCACCGGTCGACTCCGTCGCCGGCCTGCCCGGCTCGTGGCCGGCCTCGACGGAGGGATCCGGTGTCCCGGCGGTGCCGGTCTCGGCGACCACCGGCTCCACCTGAGGACGGGACCGCCAGGCCCAGACGCCCGCGACCAGCACCACGAGCACGGCGACGGCCGCCAGCGCCCGCACTCCCCGCCGCCCCGGATCGAAGGCACTCGGCCCCGGAAGAAGGCTCGGCGGCGCCTCGTCGACCCGCCGTCCTCGTCCGACGTCGACCGGTGAATCGTCACTGGCCCGAACCGGACCACCGGCCCGAACCGGACCACCGTCGCGAGCCGAACCAGTGTCACCGGCCCGGTCTGCGGCGGCCTGGACCGGCAGCAGCACGGTCGGCCACTGCGTCACCGGCGGCGGCACCTCGCCGGCAGCCCCGGCGAGCGGTGGCCGCACGGACGGAGGCAGATCAACAGGCGGAGGCCACCCGACGGGCGGAGGCAGGTCAACAGGCGGAGGGAGCCCTACGGACGGAGACCACCCGGCGAAGGCTGGCGTCCGGTCGTCACCCGGCCACGGCGGTGCCGCGTCGTCCGCCGGCCGGTCCAGCGCGCCGGGCATCAGGTGCCACAGTCGCCGCCGAACCGCCATCTCCTCGTCCTCGTCCTTCGACACGGCGCGAGGCTAGGGCGACGAGGCACCGCCAGGCGCACCGAGCCGGTCGGCCTGTGGACAGCGCGAGGCTCTGTGGACAGTGCCCTGATCATGCATCGGATCTGCTAAGACCTCCGCCTTGTCGACCCCTCGGTCCGCGTCGCCGACATCCGCACCCTCCCGGCCGCCACCAGGGCGGACCGCCAGGCGCGTGGCCGGTCCCGACGCGCTCGGGTCAGTCCGTGCGCGCCTGCGGGTCCAGACCGAGGACGGCGCGCCCGCCGTCGACCGGCAGGGTCACCCCGTTGACGAAGCCCGCCGCCGGCGAGAGCAGGTACGCGACCGCCGCCGCCACGTCCTGCGGCTGCCCGATCCGACCCACCGGGTGCAGCCGGGCCAGCTCCGCCTCGATCCGCCGCGCCTGGTCCGGCTCGGACTCGGCGAGGAACGCCTCGTGTCGTTCGGTGGCCACCGAGCCGAGCGCTACCGCGTTGGCTCGGATGCCGTACCGGCCGTACTCGACGGCGAGCGCCCGGGTCAGCCCCTCCACCGCCGCCTTGGCCGTGGCGTACGGCAGGCAGCCCGGCACCGGCCGGCTCGCCTGGTGGGACGAGACGTTGACCACGGCACCAGCGGTGCCGGCGGCGAGGAAGCGGCGGACCGCGGTGGCGGCACCGACCACGGCGGGACGCAGGTTGCGGGTGATCAGATCGACGACCTCACCGACCGGCGCGTCGTGCACCGAGGCGTCGCGGAACACGGCCGCGTTGTTCACCCAACCGGTCAGCGGGTCGAAGCGCTCCGCCAGGTCGGCGGCCCGCCCGGCGACGCCCTCGTCACCGGCGTCACCGACCACCGCCGCGAGGCGGTCGGCCCGTGCGTGCCCCTCCACCCAGGACAGTGCCCCGGATCGCGGTCGCACACAACGACCGTCCAGCCGTGGGCGAGCAGGCTCTCCACGATGCCCCGCCCGACCCCGCGCCCCCCACCGGTCACCACACAGGACATCCGTCCCACCTCCCCAACCCGGGCCCACGGTCGATCCTCGCCCACCGAAGCCACCGGCGGCGAAGCGGGTCGCCGTCACCGGGCCGCGCCGATTCGCCCGCCGGCGACGAGCGCCGGAGGCCCGCTCGACGGCTTGGCGGTCAGTGCCCCTGACGTCCAGGAAGGTCCGACACACGATGGATCACCACGCAGGCGAGACCGGGACCGACATGCACCGCGACGGCGGCACCGGCCTCGGAGACGTAGCTGTCGCGCAGCCGGTCACCGAGCCGGGCGGTGAGCGTGTCGACGAGCTGCTCGGCCCGCTGCGGCGCGTCGAGGTGGTGTACGGCCAGGTCCACCGGCCCGTCGCCGGCCGCCTCGACGGCGAGGTCCACCAGCCGCGCCATGCCCCGACTGGCGGTGCGGACCTTGTCCCGCAGCACGATGCGTCCCTCGGGCATGTGCAGGATGGGCTTGACCGACAGTGCGGTGCCGAGCAACGCCTCGGCCGCGTTGATCCGTCCGCCACGACGGAGGAACTCCAGCGTGTCGACGTAGAAGTGGATGCTGGTGCGGCCGATCGCGGAGTCTGCCGCGGCGCGTACGCCGGCCAGGTCGGCGCCGCGCGCGGCGGCCCGGGCCGCGGCGATCGCCGGGAAGCCGAGACCCATCCCGCAGGAGCGGCTGTCGACCACGCTGACCCGGTCGCCCAGGTCGGCGGCGGCCAGTTCGGCGGCCTCGACCGTGCCGGAGAGCCCGGCCGACAGGTGCACCGAGACGACGCCCTCCGCCCCGGCGTCGAGCAGTTCGCGGTAGATCCGCCCGAACTGCTCCGGCGACGGCCGTGACGTGCTCACCGACACCCGCCGAGCGCGAAGCGCCCGGGTGGCGTCAGCCGGAAGGGTCTCGACGCCCTCCAGCCCTTCGACGCCGGCCAACACCACGGTCAGCGGCACCACGGTCAGCCGGTGCTCCCGCACCAGCTCGGGTGGCAGGTAAGCGGTGGAGTCGGTGACGACCGCGACTGGCATGCGGGCACCGTAGCGGATCAAGCTGGGCGACGGCCTGACCGCGTCCGCTCAGATCGGTTCGGCGGAGACCGGGACGGCCGCCGCGCCGGTGCCGGTCCCCGGGGCGGGCACGTCCATCGGGCCGACGTTGTGGGCGCGCAGGTGCCAGCCACGCTCGACGTCGTGGCGCAGCTCCGTCCAGTGGCAGTTGCGCAGGGAGCCGACGGTACGCAGCACGGCGTGCTCCCAGCCGAGCAGCTGGCCGCAGCCCTGGCGGGCGGCGCCGCCGTGGGTGGCGATCACCACGGTGCCCCCAGGCAGTTGGTCGGCGGCCTCCTGCAACGCGGTGCCGATGCGTTTGCCCAGCTCGTCCAGTGGTTCGACGTCCGCCCCCGGGTCGGGGTCCCCGGCCCGCCAGCGGGTGTACTCCGCCGGGAACCGCTCCGCCACCTCGGTCAGCAACAGTCCCTGCCAGCGGCCGAAGTGCCGCTCCCGCAGTCGGGCGTCGGAGCGTACCGGCAGGCCGGTCAGCGCGGACAGCGCGGCGGCGGTCTCCGCGGCGCGACTCAGGTCGCTGGCGACCAAGGCGTCCGGACGCAGCGCGGCCAGCAGCGGGGCCGCCGTGCGCGCCTGTTCCCGACCGCGATCGTTCAGCGGTACGTCGGTCTGTCCCTGGACCCTGCTGGCGGCGTTCCAGTCGGTGTTGCCGTGCCGCCAGATGATCAGCCTGGTCACTCGCCCGATCCGGCGCCGGCCTCCGCGCTGGCGAGGTCCCGGTCCACGAACGGGATGGTCGGGCAGTCCTTCCAGAGCCGGTCGAGGGCGTAGAACTCGCGTTCCTCGGTGTGCTGCACGTGCACCACGACGTCGACGTAGTCGAGCAGCACCCAACGGCCGCCGCGTTCGCCCTCCCGCCGCACCGGCTTCGCCTTCTCCGGCAGGTCGAGCAGGGCTTCCTCGATGGCGTCGACGATGGCCAGCACCTGGCGTTCGTTCGGGGCGGCGGCGAGCAGGAACGCGTCGGTGATGGCGAGTTGGTCACCCACGTCGATGATGACGATGTCCTGCGCCTTCTTGTCGGCCGCGGCTTGGGCGGCGACGATCGCCAGCTGGTGAGCGCGTTCGGAAACTGTCACCGTTCTCCTTCGATCAACCGTGCGATGCCTCCAGCCTCTCACACGGCCCGGATTCCCGACTCACCAGTTTCAGCCGGAAAGAGGCACGAAACGGTCAAACCACTACCGGTACAGGCGTCGTTTCGCGATGTACTGCACCACACCGTCGGGCACCAGATACCACACTGGTTCGCCCCGGGCGACCCGCGCCCGGCAGTCGGTGGAGGAGATGGCCATGGCCGGGACCTGCACCAGACTGACCGTGTCGGCGGGCAGGTGCGCGGCGGTCAGTTGGAAGCCCGGCCGGGTGACCCCGATGAAGTGGGCCAGCTCGAAGATCTCGTCGAGGTTCTTCCAGCTCAGGATGCGCTCCAGGGCGTCCGCGCCGGTGATGAAGAACAGCTGCGCCTTGGTCCCGTACTGGGAGCGCAGGTCACGCAGGGTGTCGACGGTGTAGGTGGGCCCGCCCCGGTCGATGTCGACCCGGCTGACCTGGAACCGGGGGTTGGACGCGGTGGCGATCACGGTCATCAGGTAGCGGTCCTCGGCCGAGCTGACCGGCACGTCGGCCTTCTGCCACGGCTGCCCGGTGGGCACGAAGATCACTTCGTCGAGGCCGAACCGGTCCGCCACCTCGCTCGCGGCCACGAGGTGCCCGTGATGGATCGGATCGAACGTCCCGCCCATGATCCCGATCCGCCGGATGTCTTCCTCCACCCCATGATCCTAGGGCGTGCCCGAGCGGAGCCGGGCCGGGCCGGCGCTCTACGGCCCGGCCCGGCTCCTGGGGTCACGCGGTCGTGGCGGCCACCGCCGTGCGCGCCACCAGGGCGCGACGCAGGTCGTCGTCGGCGTCGGTGACCACCCGACGCAGCCCCGGCGTGAGGTCGTCGCGGGCCAGCAGCGCCGCCGCCGCCTCCCGGGTCGGCTGGGACACCGCGTGGCGGGGGAAGGCCAGCTTGGCAACCTCGTCGGCCACCCAGGGCGTACGCAGCCGCGCGGCGGCCGGCATGTCGGCGAAGTAGCTGCCGACGTAGGCGCTTGTCAGCTCCAGCTGCTCGGGCTGCCAGAAGCCCTCCGCCGTCGCCTCGACCAGCCGATTCGACAACTCCGTGTTCGACACGATGATTTCCCACGCGGCCTGCTTGGCACCGGGTTCGGGCAGGGCGGCCCGGCACCTGGCGGCCCGCTCGGCACCGGTGGCGCTCGGGTCGGCCGCCGCCTCGGCCGCGATCTCGGCCGCACCGGCGGCACCGAGGACCACCAACCGGCCCAGCAGCGTCCACCGCAGCTCGGCGTCGACGGCCAGCCCGGCGGGTACGGCCCGGCCGGCGAGCCAACCGGAGAGCAACTCCGCGTCGGTGCTCGCGGCGATCAGCCCCCGAGCGGCCGCCAGTTGCAACGACTCCCCCGGCGCGGCGTCGTCCAGCAACCGCCGGCAGGATTCGGCGACGCGGGCCAGGGCGGACTGTCGCGCCAGCGGATCGAGATAGCGGTCGACGAGCGAGCGACTCATCGCCAGCACGTCCTCGACGATGATCACTTCCGTCTCGGTGGGCAACGCCGCGACGATCAGATCGACAAGTCCGGCGACCGGCCGTTCCCCGTCGGTCGCGGCGTCCACCGCCTCACCCCAGAGCAGGGCGCGGGCCAACGGGTCGGCCAGACGGGGCAGCAGCAGTGGCACCGCGTCGGCCGAGGCGGCGTCGAGGCGGATCTTGGCGAAGGTCAGGTCGCCGTCGTTGGGCAGCAGAACGGCCGCCGCCGGTTCCCCGACCAACCCGTCGAGCCGGGTCCGACCGTCGTCGGTCTTCGGATCGAGGTCGACCTCGATCCGCTCGGCGGTGCCGTCCACGGCGTACCGGCCCACGCCGATGCGGTGCGGGCGCAGCACCGGATGCGTCGGCGGCGCGGTCTGCGCGATCACGACCTCGTCGTACCGACCGTCGGCGTCCACCGCCACCTCGGCCCGCAGCGTGTTCACCTGCGCGGTCCGCAGCCAGGCTTCCGCCCAGTCGGTCAGCTCCCGGCCGCTGCTGGCGGCCAGGCTCTCGAGCAGGTCGGCGAGGGTGGCGTTGCCGAAGCGGTGCCGGGCGAAGTGGTCGTTGAGGCCGGCCAGGAACGCCTCGTCACCGAGCCACGCCACCAGCTGCCGCAGCACGCTGGCCCCCTTGGCGTACGAGATGCCGTCGAAGTTGAGCAGACCCTCCGCGGCGTCGATCACCCGCTCGGGTGCCACCGGATGGGTGGAGGGGCGCTGGTCGGCGGCGTACCCCCACGCCTTGCGGCGCAGCGCGAACGTCGTCCACGCCCGGTCGAACCGGGTCGCCTCGGCCGTGACCCGGGTGCCCAGGTATTCCGCGAACGACTCGTTCAACCACAGGTCGTCCCACCAACGCATGGTGACCAGGTCACCGAACCACATGTGCGCCATCTCGTGGGCGATCGTGGTGGCCCGCAGCTCGCGCTGGCTGTCGGTGACCGCCGAGCGGAACACGTAGTCGTCGCGGAAGGTGACCAGGCCCGGATTCTCCATGGCACCCGCGTTGAACTCGGGCACGAACGCCTGGTCGTACTTGCCGAACGGATAGCGCTCGTCGAACAGCTGATGAAACCGGTCGAGACACTGCTTCGTGACGGTGAGGATCTCCGCCGCGTCGGCGTCGAGATGCTCGGCGAGTGAGCGCCGGCAGTACACACCGAGCGGAATTCCGTCGTGGGTGTCCCGGCGGACGTGCCAGGGACCGGCGATCAGGGTGAAGAAGTACGTGGCGATCGGCAGGGTGGGGGCGAACTCCCAACGACCCGGCTCGGGGTTGGCCGCCAGTTCGGCGTTGGCCGCCACCGTCCAGTGCTCCGGCGCGGTCACCGACAGCGTGACCGGTGCCTTCAGGTCCGGCTGGTCGAAGGCGGCGAAGACCCGCTGCACGTCGTCCAGGAACGACATCACGTAGAGGTAGGTCTCGCCGTCGGCGGGGTCGACGAAGCGGTGCATTCCCTCGCCGGTGTTGGTGTACGCCATCTCGGCCTCGACGACCAGCGTGTTCCGCGCCGCCAGGCCGGTCAGCGGCAGCCGGTTGTCGTCAAGTGTCGCGGGATCGAGGTCGGTGTCGTTGAGGCGTACGGCGCGCAGGTGCGCCGGCTTGACCTCGACGAACGTGTCGGTGCCGGTGGCCCGGAACCTGATCGTGACGTGGGACCGGAACCGCTCACCGCCCCCGGTCAGGTCGAGGTCCACCTGGTAGGACTCGACGGTGATCGACGCGCCACGCGCGGTCGCCTCTGCACGGCTCAGGCTCGGCATCCGCTTATCCTGCCCGATGAGGGAACGAACCGGCTTCCCCATTTCCCCTGGTACTGGAGGACGGGACCATGACAGCGCACCCCAAGGGTGACTTCGACCTCTCCCGGGCGGTCTGGCAGCGGGCCGAGGGCGACACCTCGGAGGCCGCGGTGGAGGTCGCCTTCGTCGACGATCTGATCGGCATGCGCAACTCCGCCGAGCCGGACGGCCCGGTGCTGGTGTTCACCCAGGCCGAGTGGGACGCCTTCGTCGCGGGCGCCCAGGACGGCGAGTTCGACCTGGACTGAGCGCGCGGGCGGGGTCCAGGGATGTTCGTCCGGCCCGGTGTTCCTGGACCCCGCGCTATCCACGGTCACCATCGCCCCAACCGAGGCCACCGGGGCCGGGCGCGTGATGGAAACCGGCGTGGCCGGCGACATCGACACACCGTTCGGCGTCCGGCCCGAGGGCCCCGCAGAACAGCCGCTCGGCACGCTGCCAGGCGTCGGCCGGCGACAGCGCGGAGGCACCGATCGCCAGCTCGGGCCGGAGCACGCTCAGCGCCTCGGCGTACCCGACCGCCACCTCGCGCGCGGTGACGAGGTCGGCGGCGGTGAAGCCGAGATGCACGGTGAAATGACGGTCGGGACGTGGGGGCCGGGGCGGCGGCGCCACCAGCGGCGGCCGATCCCCGCCGAACCTCCCGGCCTTCCACCGACGCCAGTACGCCGCACGGTTGTCCCGCATCCGTCCTCCCCGTGGCACGCCGAACCGCCTGGCCGACGACGCGTCGACCGGTCGGCCCGGCGGCCGGTTGACCACCGGCCAGGTCGACGACGACGCCGAACTCAGCAAACCAGGATTTCCCGGCCCTGGGAGGGGCCAGCGACCGGCCCGTCGACACCGCCGCCCGGCTGCGCGGTTCATCGCCCGTGACCTGGGTAGGTACGCACTCTGCGACGATTGGACGGCCGGTCGGCGACGGCCGCGCCCCGGCAACAGGGAATCCGATGGCGACCATTCCGACGGACCGCGCTCCGGACAGCACCCTGGCCTTCCTGCGGGCCGGCTACCGGTTCGTCGGGCAGCGGTGCGACCGGTACGGCACCGACATATTCCAGACCCGGCTGCTGCTGGAACCGACGATCTGCCTACGCGGCCGGGCCGCCACCGAACTCTTCTACGACGCCGACCGGTTCATGCGCGAGGGTGCCATGCCGGCTCGCGGTCAGCGGACGCTCACCGGCCGAGGCGGCGTCCAGGGGCTCGACGGCGACGCCCACCACGACCGCAAGGCAATGTTCATGTCACTCATGAGCCCGGCCGCGGTCCGGCGACTCGGGCAGCTCTTCGCCGACGAGTGGCAGGCCCGGTTGCCCGCCTGGGAACTGTCCGGCACGGTGACCCTGCACACCGAGGTCGCGTCGATGCTGACCCGGGCGGTGTGCGCCTGGGCGGGGGTGCCGCTGAGCGGCGGCGAGTTGGACCGGCGGACCGCCGACCTCCAAGCCATGATTGACAGTGCCGCGGCGATCGGTCCCCGGCACTGGCGCGGTCGGCTGGGCCGCTACCGCAGTGAGCACTGGGGTGCTGACCTCGTCGAACAGGTACGCCACGGGAAGCTGTCGCCGCCCGAGGGCACTGCCCTGCGCGTGATCGCGGAGCACCGCGACGGCGAGGGACGCCGGTTGCCCCGCCGCATCGCGGCGGTGGAGTTGCTCAACGTGCTCCGCCCGACCGTCGCGGTGGCCCGGTTCGTGGTCTTCGCCGCGCTGGCCCTGCACGACCATCCCGCCTGGCGGCAACGGGTACGCGACGACGACGCCGAGGCCGGGCAGTTCGTGCAGGAGGTGCGCCGCTACTACCCGTTCTTCCCGGTGGCCGCGGCCCGGGTCCGGCGGGACTTCGACTGGCAGGGCTACCACTTCCCGCAGGGCCGACGGGTGCTGCTGGATCTCTACGGCACCGATCATCATCCCGAGGTGTGGCCGGAGCCGGAGCGGTTCCGGCCGGAGCGCTTCGCCGGTTGGCCGGGTGACCCGTTCACGCTGGTACCGCAGGGCGGCGGAGACCATGTCGCCGGACACCGCTGCGCCGGAGAGTGGATCACGATCGAGCTGATGAAGCGGGCGGTCACGCTGCTGACCGAGGTCATCCGCTACGACGTACCGCCGCAGGACCTTGCGGTGGATCTGAGCCGGATGCCGGCGCTGCCGGCCAGCGGGTTCGTGGTCACCGCCGTACGGCGCACCGGCTGAGCCGGCCCGTCCGGGCGCCGCCGGCCTGGCGCCGCGCCGCCGGGCCAGGCCGACGGCGCGGCCTTGATCAGGCCGGATGCAGCACCGTACGCAGGCAGCCGTCCTCCTTCTTCTCGAAGATCTCGTAGCCGCGCGCACCCTGGTCCAGCGGTAGCGGGTGGGTGGCCAGGTAGCCGGGGTCGATCTCGCCGGCGGCGAGTCGGTCGAGCAGCATCGGGATGTAGCGCTGGGCGTGCATCTGCCCCATCCGCAGCACCAGGGCCTTGTTCATCGCCGCGCCCAGCGGAAACTTGTCCACCAGGCCGGCGTAGATACCAACGATGCTGACCGTGCCACCCTTGCGGGCCGCCATGATGGCCTGCCGGACGCACGTCGGCCGGTCGGTCTGCAAGCGGGCGGTCTGCTTCGCCTTGTCGTACGCGTACCCCGGGCCGACGTCGTGGGACTCCATGCCGACCGCGTCGATACAGGCGTCCGGTCCGCGACCGGCGGTCATCTCGCGCAGCGCCTCGAGCACGTCGGTGTCGGCGTAGTTGACCGTCTCCACTCCCAGCCGGTCGGCGGCCACGGCCAGCCGCTCCGGCAGCCGGTCGACCATGATGACCCGCTCCGCGCCGAGCAGCTGCGCCGCCCGGGCGGCCATCTGCCCCACTCCACCGGCACCCCACACCGCGACCACCTCACCGCCGGTCAGGCCGCAGAAGTCGGCCGCCATCCAGCCGGTGGGCATGGCGTCGGAGGCGAAGACCACCGCGTCGTCGGGTACCCCGTCGGGCACCTTGAACGCCCCGACGTCGCCGAACGGCACCCGTACGTACTCGGCGTGGCTGCCGGAGTAGCCCCCGGCGGCGTGTGAGTAGCCGACGATGCCGGCCGGCGAGTGCCCCCACAGCTTCTCCGCGAAGACCGGCTGCGGGTTCGAGTTGTCGCACAGCGAGTACTGCTCGGTCCGGCAGTACCAGCAGCCGCCGCAGGCCACCACCGAGCCGACCACCACCCGGTCGCCGACGGCCAACCGCCGTACCCCGGGCCCGACCTCGACCACCTCGCCGGTGAACTCGTGGCCCAGGATGTCACCCTCCCGCATCGCCGGGATGAAGCCGTTGATCAGATGCAGGTCGGAACCGCAGACGCTGCTGGCGCGGACCCGGACGATGATGTCGCCGGCGGCGCGCACCCGCGGCTCCGGCACGTCGCGTACCTTGAGCTTGCCGACCCCCTCCCAGCACAGCGCCTTCACGCCCGTCCTCCCGTCGTCAACCGCTGCCGAATCTCATCGGTGCGTCGTTCCTGTGCCGGACTCCGTCCGGACGGGTCCCGCCGGGTGTCGATGAGCTGACCGCACTCGATCAGGGACTTGACCCGGCGCAGCGTGTCGCGCAGCCGTAGGTCCGGCTCGTCACCGGCCGCCAGCCCCAGGGCGCGGCGCAGTGGGCCGGAGCGGTATCTCAGCTCCGCGCGGATCTCCGTACCCCGGCCCTGTGGTGCGGGCACCAGTTCGACCGTGCCCTGTTGCTCCGGCCCGCCGGTGACCTGCCAGCGCAGCCGGCCGGGACCGGTGACGGTGATCTCGGCGCGCCACTCGGTGGCGCCGGTGTCGGGATCACGCGACACGCACCGCCAGCGGTTCCCGTCGATCTGCTCCAGGGTCGCCCACTCCGCCAGGGCCCGGTCGAGCCGCTCCCGCTCGGTCCAGAAGCTGATCACCGCCGCTACCGGCCGGTCGACCGTGACCGCACGCCGGACCACGTACCAGCCATCCTCCCGCTGGGGCTGGTGCCGACGCCGTCGGCGGGTCACCGCCCGGCCGACGCCGACCGCGGTCACGGTCGCGGCGCCCACCAGAGCCAGTCTCGTCGCGTTGCTTCTCATCACGCCTCCTCCGCCCGGACGTCCGGCGCCCGGCCGCCGTAGTGGCCGCTACCCGGCACGCAGACCGTGAAACGGGGCAAAAGGCAAGGGCTCCTCCGCTCGGATCGCCCGAGGAGGAGCCCTCGCCCATCTCACGGCCTACGCGTAGGACGGACTGCCGCCAGCAGCGGCTGGGTTCGTCGACCGGTCAGGGACGCACCTGGTCCCGGGAGTGCCGCGCCTGCCCCTTCAGATCCTGGGCTGCGGACCGGGTGTCATCGGTCACCGTCTGTGCGGCGTCCTGCGCGGTGGCCTTGACCGACTCGGCGGCCTGCTGCGCCGGCTCACGCAGCTCCTGCTTCATCTCGCTCGCCACCCGGCTGAGCTTGTCGGTCACCGCCGAGCCGTGCTCACCGGCCTTCTCCCGGGCCTGGGTGGCCAGCTGCTGCTCACGCTGGGTGGGCGGAACGAGGGAGGAGACGAGCATGCCGACGCCGAAGGCGATGAGGCCGGCGGCCAGCGGGTTCCCCTCGGACCTGCGCCTGATGACCTGCGGGGCGCGGTGTGCCGCGTCGCCGACCGCCGAGGCGGCCGAGTGCGCCGCGTCGCCCACCGCGGAGGCCGTCGCGGCGGCACGATCGCCGGCCGCGTGGGCGCCATGGCTGGTCTGATGGCCCAGATCGGATGCGGTTCCCATTACGCTGTCCCTCACATTCCGCAGCGTGGTACGGACCCGCTGCTTACGATCTTCGACGATGCGGCCCGGGCTGACCTTGTACGCCAGGGCGTCCACATCGGAACTCAGGTTGTCGCGGGTGGTTTCGATCTCCCGGCGGATCTGGACGGGGTCGGTGCTCATCGGGTCACTCCCTCCGGGTGTGGCTTGAGCGCGTCGGGGATGCGCTGCACGCTGTCGTTGGTCTGCTTGAGCCCGCGGATGCGCTCCGCGTTCCGTCGGCCCATCGTGTAGAGAAGCGCCGCGATCGCCGCCCATAGGACGGCCACGATCAGCCCTGCCCAACCGGCGTCCATCACGTTGGACAGGCCGCCCCAGAGGGCGAGGGAGAGGAACAGGGCGACCATGTACGCGCCGAAGCCGGCACCGCCGAACAGGCCGGCGGCCTTGCCCGCCTTCTTCCCCTCCTGACGGATCTCGGCCTTCGCCAGCTCCACCTCCTGCCGCATCAGCGTCGACAGGTCGCTGGTGACCTGGCGCATCAGCTCCCCGATGGAGCTACCCCGGACCTCCTCCGCCGAAGGCGGGTGATGGTTGCGGGCATCCGCTGCGGAACTCTGTGTCGGCGTCGTCATTCCGTCGCCTCCCTTCGGATGACTCGGGTCCTCACGGCCGGGTGGTCCCGCTCGACGGCACGCCCGGCAGCGGATCGGTCCGCTCCACCGGGGGCAGCGGCGTGCCCGTGCCGGAGTACCCCTCCTCGATCGGCCGCAGGTCGACGGGCTGGGTGCGAGGGTCGCGGTTTCCTCCACCGGGCGCACCCGTCGAGCCGACCGGCGGGGCCTGCGTCGGCAAGGCCACCGTCCGGTCGGGATCGCCGTACGGGTCTTCCATGGCGGAGTTGGCGGGGCGGTCGTCGCCGCTCGCGGAGAGGTTGCGGGTCAGCCGGCCGGCCACCGCACCGAGCAGGGCCGCACCGACCAGAAAGGTGCCGGGGTTGCGGCGCGCGTAGTCGCGTACCTCGGTGAGCAGGTCGCCGGGCTCGCGCTGCTCCAGCCAACCGGCCACACCGTGCACCCGGTCGGAGGCCTGACGGGCGAGTTCGCTCACCGGGCCGGCCTGGCCACCGTTGTCGGCCATCGAGCGCATCTCGTCGGCCAGCGAGCGCAGCCCGCCGGCCGCGCGCCGCTGCTGCTCACCAGCCTGGCCGGCGAGCTGCGTCCGGGCCTCGCCGTACAGGTCCCGGGCCTGGCGGGCGGCCTCCCGGCCAACCTCGCGACCCTGTTCGCGGGCGGTCTCGGCCACCGCTCCACCGGCGTGCGCAGCCTCCGCGCCCATCTGGTGGGCCTGCTCGCGGACGCCGCCGCCGTTCGGCGAATCGGGCTCGTGGGTCCTGGGGGTCGATGACAGATCGTAGGTCATGATGTCCCTTCCGCTGCGGGATCGTCGCGGGTATTGGGGGTTGCAGCGGCCGATGTCGCCGCTGCCACTGATTGACCTACCCTGCGATCGGCCACCCATGCTCGATCGGGCATTTCCCTGCGGATCGCCCGGCGCGGGCAACAAGATGAAGGATCGGCGGGACCACGTCACCTCACGGAGTGTCGCGTCGACCTGCCAGACCGTTGCGGGGCTCTCGCGGATCCACGGAGGTGACATCGATGGCGCGTCGGTCAGCGGGTGGCCGCACCTCACGTACCCGGGTACAGCTCGCCGCCCTGGTCGTGGCGGGAGTGTTCCTGCTGCTCGGGGTGCTCGGGTTCGTGCCCGGTATCACCACCGATTACGGCGACATGACCTTCGCGGGGCACCACTCCGGTGCCCGGCTCCTCGGTCTCTTCCAGGTCTCGGTCCTGCACAACCTGTTGCACCTCGGCTTCGCCGTGGCCGGGCTGGTGCTGGCCCGCGGCGTGGCCGGTGCCCGGCTCTACCTCGTCGCCGGCGGTGCGCTCTACCTCGGGTTGTGGATCTACGGGCTGGCCGTCGGTGAGGAGAGCGCAGCGAACTTCGTCCCGCTCAACGACGCGGACAACTGGCTGCACCTGGGGCTCGGCCTCGGGATGCTCCTGCTCGGGCTGCTGCTGTCGGCGCGGGCCGGCGGCAGCGGCAGCCGTCTCGACCGCCCGTTCGACCGTCCCTGACGCCGCGACGCCGAGGCCGCCGCCACCTCGGACCCGGCCGGGAGCCTCGGGCTCAGGCCGGCACGGGGAGCCGTTTGGCGAAGCACTCCCGATACGGCGCGCCGCCACTGGGCGCACCGGCAGCGGAGATCGGCTCGTAACCGCAGGCCCGGAAGAGCGCCGCCGCCGGATGGTGCGGACCGGCCTCCACCCGCACCATCGAGTATCCCCGCTGGTACGCCAGCTCCTCCAGCGCGGCGACCAGCTGGCGGGCGATGCCCCGGCGTCGGTAGGCCGGACGCACGTACAACTGCTCCAGCTCACCGGTGTCGTCGTCGCACACCCGCATCCCGCCGCACGCCACCGCACGGCCGGCGATCACGACCGTCAACCAGCAGGTGTCCCCGCGCGTCCCGACGTCGCGCCCGGCGGCCTCACCCAGCTCGCGCTGCCCGGCCGTAGCGAGTGCGGCGACCTCCGGATCCGTCAGCGGGCGGGACTCGATAAGCATCAGGCCACGCTAGGGCGACGAAATTTCGCGAAGGTTTCCAGCAGTCGTCCCCATTTCGGAGCGCATCGAGCTATTCGGCGTCATTCCCGTCGGCGGGTGCCGGCTCGACCTCGTCGGCCGGTCGCTGCCGGCGTGCCTTGCGGGCCGCCAGCCGTTCGGCCGCATTGGCCCGGGTCGGCTTCTCCTCCAGCCGGACGTCACGGCCCCGGGCACCCGGGACGAACTCGGCACCGGCGTAGAGGGTGGGTTGCCAGTCGAACTCCCGGTCGCCGATCCGGACCAGGTCACCGGGTTGGGCGCCCGCCTTGGCCAACTGCTCCTCGACGCCGAGTCGGGCCAGCCGGTCGGCGAGGTAGCCGACCGCCTCGTCGTTGTCGAAGTTCGTCTGGCGCACCCAGCGCTGCGGACGGACACCGCGCACGGTGTACGAGCCGTCGTCCTCGGCCTCGATGGTGAAGCCTGCGTCGTCGACCGCCTTCGGTCGGATCACGATCCGCGTCGGCTCGGCCGGTGGTGCCGCCGCCCGCGACTGTTCGACCAGTTCCGCCATCGCGTACATGAGTTCCTTGAGCCCCTCGCGGGTGGCCGCGGAGACCTCGAAGACCCGCAGACCACGCGCTTCCAGGTCGGGTCGGACGATCTCGGCGAGGTCGCGGCCGTCCGGCACGTCGACCTTGTTCAGCGCGACCAGCCGGGGCCGGTCGGCCAACCCGCCGTACTCGGCCAACTCCGCCTCGATGGTGTCGATGTCGGCCAGCGGGTCCCGCCCCGGCTCCAGGGTGGCGGTGTCGATGACGTGCACCAGGACCGCACAGCGCTCGACGTGCCGGAGGAACTCCAGCCCCAACCCCTTGCCGGTGGCCGCGCCCGGGATCAGCCCGGGCACGTCGGCGACGGTGAAGGTGTGGTTGTCGAGCCGGACGACGCCCAGGTTCGGCACCAGCGTGGTGAACGGGTAGTCGGCGATCTTGGGTTTGGCGGCGGAGATGACCGAGATGAGCGACGACTTCCCGGCCGACGGGAAACCCACCAGCCCGACGTCGGCGACGCTCTTCAGCTCCAGCACCACGTCAAGTTGCTCGCCCGGCTCACCCAGCTCGGCGAAGCCGGGCGCCTTACGGCGCGCGTTGGCCAGCGAGGCGTTGCCCCGGCCACCCCGACCGCCCCGGGCCACCTCGAAGGTGGTGCCGGCGCCGACCATGTCGGCCAGCACGGTGCCGTCGCTGGTCTGCACGACCGTGCCGTCGGGCACCTTGAGCACCAGGTCGGCACCGTTGCCGCCGTCCCGGTTCGAGCCCGCGCCGCCCCGGCCGTTCTCCGCCTTGACGTGCGGTCGGAAATGAAAGTCCAGCAGCGTGTGCACCTGCGGGTCGACCACCAGGGAGACGCTGCCGCCGTGCCCGCCGTTGCCTCCGTCCGGGCCGCCGAACGGCTTGAACTTCTCCCGGTGGATCGAGACACAGCCGTGCCCGCCGTCGCCGGCCTGCAGATGCAGGACGACCCGGTCAACGAACGTCGTCACGACGTCATCCTTCCAGCGGGGCCCGGCCCCGCGCGAGAAAAGGCGAAGCGGGCCGGGACATCAGGTCCACGGCCCGCTTACGCCGGACAGCTACTGCTGCGGCACGATGCTCACGGTCTTGCGACCGCGCCGGGTGCCGAACTGGACCGCACCGGCGGCCAGCGCGAAGAGCGTGTCGTCTCCGCCGCGGCCGACCAGGTCACCGGGGTGGAACTTGGTGCCACGCTGACGGATGAGGATCTCACCCGCGCTGACGACCTGACCACCGAAGCGCTTCACGCCGAGTCGCTGGGCCGCGGAGTCACGACCGTTACGCGAGCTGGACGCACCCTTTTTGTGAGCCATTGGAGGACGACCTACTTCCCGCTGGAGATGCCGGTCACCTTGACCTGGGTCAGCGGCTGACGGTGACCCTGGCGCTTGTGGTAGCCGGTCTTGTTCTTGAACTTGTGGATCCGGATCTTCGGGCCCTTGGTGTGCGCGGCGATCTCGCCGGACACCTCGACCTGAGCGAGCTTCGCCGCGTCGGTCACCAGGTCGTCACCGTCGACGAGGAGCACCGCGGCGAGCTTCACCGCGTCACCGGGGGCACCGGTGAGCTTCTCGACCTCGATCACGTCGCCCTCGGCGACCTTGTACTGCTTGCCGCCGGTCTTGACGATCGCGTACATCGGAGGCGGACTCCCTGTCGTTGAGGCTGCTGACTGGTCGTCCCCACGGCGGCTCGCCGGGCAGCAGAAGCACGGCGGCGCGGGCACGCGGGAACTCGGCACACCAAAGTGCGCCGCAGGCTAGCGTACGCCATCCTCGGGCCGGGACCCAAACCGGGCCGGGCCGGTCAGCGGGCGCAGAGCTGGTCGAGGCGCTGCTGCAACCGGTCGAGCGAAGCGCCCTCGAGCGCCTCGATGTCGGTGCCGAGCCGGCCGACCTCGGTCGACAGCTCCGTCAGCAGGTCCTTGAGCTGCCGGTCGTCGGCGCGGGTCGCCTGCGCTCTGAGCGCCTTCTCCCAGTCGGACAGGGCCGCCTCGGCCCGCCGGCCGGCGGCCTGCGCGTCGGCGGTGTCACCCGCGCCGGTGGCCGTGACCATCGCGGCGAGGTGCTCGACGTACTTCTTGCCCGCCGCACCGCTCGCCTGTTGCGCGGCGGCGCAGACCTCCGGGGCGTTCCCGCCCGCCGCCCCCGGACCGGGGGTCGCCACCGGCTGCTCCGGGGTGGGCGTCGCCGGGCCGGCGGTGACCTCGACGCGAGTCGAGGTCGGGGCGGTCGGTTCGGCCGGGTCGCCGCGCTCGGCCGAGCAGGCCGTGCCGACGAGCAGCGCGGCGGCGGCCACGGTGACGGCGAGCGGTCGGCGCATCGACTCCTCCTTCGGCGGCCGGGTCGACCCGCCCGGCGCCCGGGGCACCCGACGGGCCAGCCAGGCCCGGACCGGCCGGGCGGCCGCCCATCGACGATACGCCGACGGCCCCACCCGGCGGACATCACCACCGGGCGGGGCTCGTTGACCGTCAGGCGCCCGTCACCGGGCGAAGCTGGCCCTACCGGCCACCGTCAGGGCCGGGTACGGCGACGCGCGCCGCCACGACGGGAACGACGCCGGCCGGTGCCACTCTCGCCACCGTCGTCCTCGTCGTTCTCGCCGAGCGCGTCCGGGTCGTCCGGGGCGGCGAGCCGTGCCGACTCACCCTGCTGGCTGTCGGCGACGTCCACCGCGGCCGGAGTCTCCGTCTCGTAACGCGACAGGTCGTAACCCATGGTGTCGTGGTAGTCGGCGTCGGCGGTGCTCGTCGTGTCGGTCTCGGTGACCTCCACCACGGTCCGCTCCGCCGAGGCGGCGCCCTTGCGCGCTCGGCGCCGGGACGAACCAGTCGTCTGCTCGGCCGCCGGGGCACCCGCCGAGGCGACCGCCTTGACCTTGTCCCCGCCGCCGGAGCGCGTCTTCTCCGGCACCGGTTCGGTGTGGATGACCAGGCCCCGGCCCTTGCAGCACTCGCAGGTCTCGCTGAACGCCTCCAGCAGCCCGGCGCCGATCCGCTTACGGGTCATCTGCACCAGACCGAGTGACGTGATCTCGGTGACCTGGTGCTTGGTACGGTCGCGGCCCAGGCACTCGGTCAGCCGACGCAGCACGAGTTCCCGGTTCGACTCCAGCACCATGTCGATGAAGTCGATCACCACGATTCCGCCGATGTCCCGCAGCCGCAGCTGCCGGACGATCTCCTCGGCCGCCTCCAGGTTGTTGCGGGTGACCGTCTCCTCCAGGTTGCCCCCGGCACCTGTGTACTTGCCGGTGTTCACGTCGACCACGGTCATCGCCTCGGTCCGGTCGATCACCAGGTGGCCACCGGAGGGCAGGAAGACCTTGCGGTCGAGGCCCTTGAGGATCTGCTCGTCGATGCGGTACTCGGCGAACACGTCCGTGGTGCCGACGTGCCGCCGCAACCGCGCGACCAGGTCCGGCGACACGTGCGACAGGTACGACTCGACCATGTCGTACGCCTCGTCGCCCTCCATGACCAGCTCGCGGAAGTCCTCGTTGAACAGGTCGCGGACCACCCGGATCACGAGGTCGGGCTCCTGGTAGAGGAGCACCGGCGCACCGCCCTCGGCGGCCTTCGCCTGGATGTCCTCCCACTGCGCCTGGAGGCGCTTGACGTCCCGGGCCAACTCATCCTCGCTGGCGCCCTCGGCCGCGGTCCGGACGATCACACCGGCACCGTCGGGCACGAGCTTCTTCAGCACGTCACGCAGTCGCTTACGCTCGGTGTCCGGCAGCTTGCGGCTGATCCCGGAGGCGTTGCCACCGGGTACGTAGACCAGGTGCCGGCCGGAGAGCGCGACGTGGCTGGTCAACCGGGCCCCCTTGTGCCCGATCGGATCCTTGGTGACCTGCACCAGCACCGAGTCACCGGACCTGAGGGCCTGCTCGATCGAACGGGCTCTCCCCTCCAGGCCGGTGGAGTCCCAGTTGACCTCGCCGGCGTACAGGACCGCGTTGCGTCCTCGGCCGATGTCGACGAACGCCGCCTCCATGCTCGGCAGCACGTTCTGCACCTTGCCGAGGTAGACGTTGCCGGCCATGGTCCCGGCGGAACTGCGGGTGACGTAGTGCTCGACCAGGACGCCGTCCTCGAGCACGGCGATCTGGGTCCGGTCGCCGCGCTGGCGCACCGCCATGACCCGGTCGACCGCCTCGCGGCGGGCCAGGAACTCCGACTCGCTGAGGATCGGCGGGCGGGTCCGGCGCTGCTCTCGGCCGTCCCGACGGCGCTGCCGCTTGGCCTCCAACCGGGTCGAGCCGGAGACACCCTGCACCTCGTCGACCGTCCGGCGCGGCTCCCTGATCTTCACCACGGTGGGCACACCGTCGTCGTCGGCGCCGTCGGTGTCGCCGGCCCCCCGCCGACGCCGCCGACGGCGTCGACGGGTCATCCCGTCGCCCTCGGCCTCGTCGCCCTCCTCGGACTCGTCCGTCTCGGCCTGGACGGTCTCCTCGGCCGCGCCCTCCTCGGCGTCCTCGGCGTCCTCGCCGTCCTCGGCGCCACCCTTGCCTCGGCCCCGGCCCCGGCGACCGCGTCGGCGGCGACGCCGGCCGCTCGCGGTCTCCTCGTCGTCCTCCTCCTCGGAGACCTCCTCGGCCTCGGCGGCGGGTTCCTCCTCGGGCTCGGTCACCACCGTCGGCTCGGCCTCCCGCCGGCCCCGGCGACGCCGCCGCGACGGCTCGGCCGGCTCCTCGGCGGCTTCCTCCTCGGCAGGCTGGGCGGCGGCAGCGCGGGCGGCGATCACCTCTTCCGGTGCCATGAACAGCACCGTCGGCGCGGTGAGGGCAGCCTTGCGACGGCGGGACCGGCCCTCCGGCTCGGCCGGCGCTGTCGTCTGGGCAGCGGCGTCAGGTTCGACGGCAGCCACCGGTTCGGTGGTCTCGGCCGGCTGTGCCGGATCGGCGGCCCCCTCGGTGGGCAACGCGGCGGAGCCGAAGTCGGTGCCGGCCGCCGGCGCGAGATCGGCGTCGGCGGGCGGCTGTGTCGGCTCGGCCTGGGCGGGCGGCTCGGTCACGGCCTCGGCGGGCTCGGTCGTGGACTTCCGACGCCGGGTACGGGTCACCTTGACCGGCGGCACCACGTCACTGTCGGCGGCCTCCGCCTCGGCCGCGGCCAACGGCTCCTCCACGGACTTCTGCCCGGTGGTCGCCTTGCGTCGGCGGCGCGGCGTCTTCGCGGCCGGGTCGAGGTCACCGGAGACCGGGGCGAAGACCTCGGCCTGGGGTGCTTCGCCGCTGCCCACCGCCGCGGCTCCGGTCGCCTCCACCGGCGCGTCGGTCTGCTCGGGCCGGCTGACCGAGGTGGCCCGGCGGCGGGTCGTCCGGCGCCGAGGGGCCGGCTCGGCGTTCGGCGCACCAGCCAGGTCGGCGACGCCACCCAGGTCGGCGGTGCCACTCACGGCACCGGCGATCTCCTCCGGCGGGTCGGCGACCGGTTCGGGCTCGGTCGCGTCCGGCGGCGGGGTTGCGGCGGTCACCTCCGCGGTGCTGTCCTCGGCGGTCTGGTCGGCCGGGTTGATGCCGGCCCGTTCGCTGCCCTCGGGCTCGTTCTCGAGCATGGACGTTCTCCAGTTCTGGCTTCCCCGGGCGCGGGTGAGCGCTGCCACGCAGGGTTGCCGCAAAAGGTGTTTCCCCGGGCGCACGGAGTGCGCGCCGGCGAAGTCTGCCTGCCTGGACGCCGACCGTCGGTCAGCGCCCGCCGATGGTTGCCCCGTCGCGGTCCGCGTCGAGCGGGTCCACGATCGCGCCCTGCGCGGTCAGCGTGCCCTGAGCCAGCCGGATCACCTTCGGGGCCACCGGCGGCTCCAGGCCGGCCACCACGCGGAAGCCGGAAAGGACGTCATCGGGCCGCACGGACGGGGTGACCTGCCGCACGACCAGTTCGAGTATCGCACACGGTACGACCGGGTCCCCGGAAGGCGTCGCCGAAGCGGCGATCACATCGATGTCGACGACTGCGGCGCGGGCGTCGAAGGTGCGCCGCCCCTGCTTGGTCATCCGCTCGACAAGCACCTCGTCGGCGGCGGTGAAGACGGCCACGGCCTTGGCCAGCACGTCGGGATCCACCTGCGGTAGCTCGATCCGCCAGCGGGACGCCTCGATCCGGTCGGGCAGGCTCGCACCGCTGGCCACCACGGCGTCGAGCACGTCGAGGCCGGGCGAGAGCGCCGCGTCCAGCGCCATCCGCAGCTGCTCAGGATCGACCTGCTCACGCAGGCCGATCTCCAGGTACTCCGCCTCGCTGGCCACCCCGGTCGGTGCCGCGCTGGCGTACGAGATCTTCGGGTGCGGGGTGAAGCCCTGGGAGAAGGCGACCGGTACGCCGGCCCGGCGCAGTGCCCGCTCGAAGGCGCGGGCGAAGTCCCGGTGCGAGGTGAACCGCAGCGGGCCACGCTTGGCGTACCGGATCCGGACGCGCTGGACGACCGGTGCCTGGCCGCCCTCGGGCTGTGGTTTCCTACTGATCGTCGTGCTCCTCGGTGTCGGGCCCCACCCGTGCGCCGGACTACTGCTGGGCGCCGGCGGACAGCTTCAAGCCGTTGACCGGGGTCAACGGAAGCAGCTTCCGGCCGGTCGGGCCGATCTGGATCTCGGTGTCCATCGCCGGACAGACGCCGCAGTCGAAGCAGGGCGTCCACCGGCAGTCGTCCTGCTCGTACTCGCCGAGCGCGTCCTGCCAGTCCTGCCAGAGCCAGTCCTTGTCCAGGCCCGAGTCCAGGTGGTCCCAGGGCAGGACCTCCAGTTCGTCGCGCTCCCGGGTGGTGTACCAGTCGAGGTCCACCCCGAAACCGGGCAGCACCTCGGCCGCCGCGTCGACCCAGCGCTGGTACGAGAAGTGTTCGCTCCAGCCGTCGAACCGTCCGCCGTTCTCCCAGACCCGACGGATCACCGCGCCGACCCGACGGTCACCCCGGGACAGCAGGCCCTCGATCAGCGACGGCTCACCGTCGTGGTAGCGGTACCCGATGGCCCGCCCGAGCGAACGGTCGGCGTTGATGGCCTGCTTGAGCAGCCGGAGCCGGTGATCGATGACCTCGGGTCGCTGCATGGCCGCCCACTGGAACGGGGTGTGCGGCTTGGGCACGAACCCGCCGATGGAGACGGTGCACCGGATGTCCTTGGAGCCGGTGGCGGCGCGCCCGGCCCGGATCACCTCGTGCGCCATGTCGGCGATCTCCAGGACGTCGGCGTCCGTCTCGGTGGGCAGACCGCACATGAAGTAGAGCTTCACCTGACGCCAACCGTTGGTGTACGCGGTGACCACCGTACGGATCAGGTCGTCCTTGGACACCATCTTGTTGATCACCTTGCGGATCCGCTCCGACCCGCCCTCCGGGGCGAAGGTCAGGCCGGTCCGCCGGCCGTTGCGGGACAGCTCCTGGGCCAGCTCGATGTTGAAGGCGTCCACCCGGGTCGACGGCAACGAGAGCGAGACATTGGTGCCCTGGTACTGCTCGGCCAGGCCGGAGCACATGTCACCGATCTCGGAGTGGTCGGCCGACGACAGCGACAACAGCCCCACCTCGTGGAAGCCGGAGAACTCCAGCCCCTGCTGCACCATCTGCCCGACCGTGGTGATCGAGCGTTCCCGCACCGGACGGGTGATCATGCCGGCCTGACAGAACCGGCAACCCCGGGTGCAGCCCCGGAAGATCTCCACCGCGTACCGCTCGTGCACCGTCTCGGCCAACGGTACGAGCGGCTTCTTCGGGTATGGCCAGGCGTCCAGGTCCATCGTGGTGCGCTTGTGCACCCGGAACGGCACGTCCGCCCGGTTCGGCACGACCCGCTGGATCCGGCCGTCCGGCAGGTAGTCCACGTCGTAGAAGCGCGGCACGTAGACGCTCTCGGTGCGGGCCAGCCGCAGCAGCAACTCGTCCCGGCCGCCCGGACAGCCCTCGGCCTTCCACTCCCGGACGATCCCGGTGATCTCCAGGACCGCCTCCTCGCCGTCGCCGAGCACGGCGGCGTCGACGAAGTCGGCGATGGGCTCGGGGTTGAACGCGGCGTGCCCGCCGGCCACGATCACCGGGTCGGCGTCGGTGCGGTCGGCGGCGAGCAGCGGGATGCCGGCCAGGTCGATCGCGGCGAGCAGGTTGGTGTAGCCCAGCTCGGTGGCGAACGACACGCCGAACAGGTCGAAGTCGCGGACCGGGCGGTGGGCGTCGACGGTGAACTGCGGCACGCCGTGGGCGCGCATCAGCTTCTCCAGGTCCGGCCAGACCGCGTACGTGCGCTCGGCGAGGGTGTCCGGCAGCTCGTTGAGCACCTCGTAGAGGATCTGCACACCCTGGTTGGGCAGTCCCACCTCGTACGCGTCCGGGTACATCAGCGCCCACCGTACGGTCGCTGCCTCCCACTCCTTGACCACCGCGCCCAGCTCGCCGCCGACGTACTGGATGGGCTTGGTCACCTGGGGCAGCAGCGGCTCCAGGCGGGGCCACACGGAGTTGGCCGCCACGGGACGCGAAGTGGTGGACGGGACGCTCATGATGCCCAAGGGTACGCGGTGCTCCACCGCCAGCCGCGCCGACGGGGCGAGCGCAACCGGTCAGGTTGTCGTACGCAGACGTGACCGCCCCCGCCGGACACCCTCGCTCGTCACCGCGTGGAAGAAGATCATGACGCCGATGCCGACCAATCCGATGACCGGGCTGACGAACCAGCCCAGCGCCCCACCGATGAGATAGAGCGCCATGCCGACCACCGGCCGGATCCGCTGGCTGGACACGAAGGCCCGACCGATCCCATCACCGAGCAACATCGGGTGCCGACGGAGGTAGGCGAAGAAGGCGAGCCAGGGTGCGGACATCGCGGCGGCGACGAGGGCATAGAACAGCACGGCGACCCGGCGGTCGCGGTCGGTGCCGGCGTGGGCGAAGGCCTCGGCGAGCACCGAGGCCGGGAACGGGATGATCACCACGCCGAGCAACAGCCACAGGTTGATCCAGTTGAGGCCGAGTGTGGTTCCGCGGATGAGGCGCAACAGGGTGTGGTGGTTGAGCCAGAGCACGCCGACGTACCCGAAGGAGAGCAGGAAGGCCAGGTACGCAGCAGCCTGTTCGAACAGGGCGTGGAGCAGTTCTCCCGGCGCATGGTCGGGAACCTGGAGTTCGATCACCAGCAGGGTGATCACGATGGCGAAGACCCCGTCGCTGAAGCCAGTCATCCGGCCGATATCGCTCACCGGTGACGTACCGGGCTTCGCCTGCGATTCGGACATAGACCGAGACTAAGGGTAGCCATCCGAGCACCGTTGGCGAACGACACCTGCCGGCGCACCCGCTCGGATCTGCCGTCCCCTCATCCCGGGTCGGTCCCGGTGGCACACCGGTACTAACCTCGGACCGGCGCGAGAGGAGATTGCCGCGATGCCGGAGCCGCAGCCGGGAGCCGACCGGCCGGTCGACGGGAGCCGTCCGGATCAACACCGGGACGGGGAGCCGGCGGTCACCCACGAACTGCCCAACGACCCCGCAGCGGGCGACGGTCGGTCGGCCGTCTCGGACGAGACCAAGCAGGCCGACACCGGGCCCGCCGACGTCGCACCCACCGAGGCGGGCCCGCCCGCCGACGTGGCGGCACCCACCCGGGTTGACCCACCCGCCGACGCCGAGCCGGACGACAGGCCGCCCGCCGTCCCGCCGGCACCGCCTGTCGGCCCGCAGGGCACCCGCGTGCTGCCCGAGTCCGCGCCCGAGACGGCGACACCGCGCTGGAGCGGCTCGGCACCGGTACCGCCGGCGACACCGCGCCGACCGGGCTGGGGCGAGTCGGCCGAACCCACCCCACCGCCGGCACCCCCGGTGCCGCAGCCGGAGCACCAGACGCCTGTCGATCCGTGGGCCGGCGTCGACACGAGCGGCTGGGATCTCCCCTCCACCGATTTTCCCGCCCTGCCGCCGACGCTGTCCTACCCGAGCCCACCGCCGACCCGGCCGTACTCCGGCCCCCCGGCACCGGTCTCGCCGATTCCGCCGCCCCCGCCCGCGCCGCAGCACCAGCCCGCGCCGCAGCACCAGCCCCTGCCCGGGGTCGGGCCGCAGCAGCGGCCACAACCACCCGGCCCCTACCCGCCCGGCCCGGCCGGCCCACCGGCGTCACCACCGCCGCGTGGTCGGCGGGGCAAGCGGAAGGCCGCACCTGTGGCGCCGCCGCCCGGCTGGCAGCCGCCCGCGGGGTACGTCCCGGTGCCGGTCCGCAAGCGTCGCCGCTGGCCCTGGCTGCTGCTGCTGACCCTGGCCTGCTGCTGCGGCTGTCCGGCCTACTACGGCATGCCGATGGCCAGCCAGTACCCGGCCAAGGCCGCGTTGCCCCAGCAGGTGGCCGACCTGCGGCTGCGCGAGGACCCGCGCAGCACCCGCGACGCGCGGCAGTTGGAGACCCAGATGCGCCAGTCACACTGGCTCGCCGAGGACACCTTCGCCGGGATCTACCACACCAGCAACGGCAAGCGGGTGACCGTCTTCGGCGGCACCGGTTTCCGGTTCACCCCGTCGGCGGACGCCGATGCCGAGATCGAGCGCCTCAAAGACCAGTACGCCCTCGGCGAGAAGCAGATCATGGAGACCGGTGTCCGGGGCCGTCACGAGCGCTGCGCCGTGGGCCGCACCGACGGGGTCGGCGCGGTGGTGTGCACCTCGGTCGACCACGGCAGCATCACCACGGGTGTCTTCACCGGGCTCTCCGTGGACGACAGCTCCCGGCTGCTGGGCACCCTACGGGACCAGATCGTCACCACCGACGGTTGACCGGGGCCGCCGGCCACCCGCCCCAGCCATGCGTCAACGGGCGGGACGCGGCTCGGGCGCCGTCGGCTCAGCCGGCGTCGGTCTCTCCGCTGACCGGCGGGTGGGCCCGCGGCGGGGCGTAGCGAGGCACGTACTCCTGGCCGGTGAGCTTCTGGATCTCACCCATCATCTCGTCGGTCAACTGTCGCAGCGACAGCCGGTCGTCCGGCCGGCCGGTGAAGTCGAGCGGCTTGCCGAACCTGATGGTGATCTTCCCGGTGAAGGGACGCGGCACCCGGGCACCGATCGGCTGTACCTTCTCGGTGCCGATCATGCCCACCGGGATGATCGGCACGCCGGCCGCGATGGCGAGCCGGACCGCCCCGGTACGTCCCCGGTACAGTCGCCCGTCCGGCGAACGGGTGCCCTCCGGGTACACGACCACCAGGTCACCGCCCTTGAGTGCCGGGATGGCGGCGTCGAACGCGGCAAGCGCGGCCCGGCCGCCGGCCCGCTCCACCGGGATCGCGCCGAGACCGGTGAGGACGAACTTGGAGAAGCGGCCCTTGACGCCGGTGCCGGTGAAGTACTCGGACTTGGCCCAGAACGCCAGGTGCCGGGGCACCACCGTGCCGAGGAACAGCTCGTCGGCCACCGACAGGTGGTTGCCGGCGAAGATCGCGCCGCCCTGGTCCGGGATGTGCTCCAGCCCCTCCACCGTCGGACGGAACGCCAGCCGCATCGCCGGCCCCACGGTGAGCTTGCCGATGGTGTAGAGCAGCGGCACTGGTCCTCCGGCGGATCGAGTGAGGTAAGAGGCGGTGTCACCGTAGCGGACCGCCGCACGACGGCATGCGTGAGGTCGGGCCCGTCCGCTGGCTGGGTGCGGGGGCCCCTCCCGGCCGGAAGGGCCCCCTTCGGGCAACTCAGACCCGACGGACCACCACGGTCACGGGCACGCCCTCGCCGACCTCACCGGCGAAGCCGTCGATCCCCTCGGCGAAGTCGACGCTGTCGGCCAACACCTCCCGGACCACGAAGTCGCGGTACCCGGCCACCGCCGCCCGGACCTCGTCGGAACCCGACGCCGTCACCACGATCCGGTCGGACACGTCGAGGTCGGCGTCCCGGCGCGCCTGCTGCACCACCCGAACGAAGTCCCGGGCCAGCCCCTCGGCGGCGAGTTCGGCGGTGACCGTGGTGTCCAGCACCACCACCCCCTCACCGCCGGGCAGCGGCGCCGAGTGCTCGGCGTCGGCGGCGACCAGGCGCAGCTCGTACTCGCCCTCGGCCAGGGTGACGCCGGCGGCCACCGGGGCACCGTCGACCAGCTCCCACTCCCCCGCCTTGACCGCCTTGATCACCTGCTGCACCTGCTTGCCGACCCGGGGCCCGAGCGCCCGCGGCACCACCGTCAACACCTGCTGGCAGTACGCCGACACCTCGTCGGTGACGTCGACCTCCTTCACGTTGACCTCGTCGGCGACCAGGTCGGCGAAGGGCCGCAGCTGCCCGGCCGCCGGGCTGGCCACGGTGAGCTTCGCCAGCGGCAGCCGTACCCGCAGCCCCTTGGTCTTGCGCAGCGACAGCGTCGCGGAGGCCACCGCCCGCACCGCGTCCATCGCGGCGACCAGCTCGTGGTCGGCCGGGAACTCCTCGGCCACCGGCCAGTCGGTCAGGTGCACCGACCGCTCGCCGGTCAGCCCCCGCCAGATCTCCTCGGCGGTAAGCGGCGCCAGCGGCGCCACCACCCGGCAGAGCGTCTCCAGCACGGTCCACAGCGTGTCGAAGGCATCCGCGTCGCCCGCCCAGAACCGGTCCCGGGAACGACGCACGTACCAGTTGGTCAGCGCGTCCAGGTAGGACCGGACGGTGGCGCAGGCCCCCGAGATGTCGTACGCGTCCATCTGCGCGCCGACCGTCGACACCAGTTCGTTCGTCTTCGCCAGCACGTACCGGTCGAGCAGGTGCGTCGAGTCGGTCCTCCGCCTCGCCTGGTACGAGTCGGCGTTGGCGTAGAGCGAGAAGAAGTACCAGACGTTCCACAACGGCAGCAGCACCTGCCGCACGGCGTCACGCACGCTCGACTCGGTGACCGGCATGTCCCCGCCCCGCAGCACCGGTGAGGACATCAGCATCCAGCGCATGGCGTCCGAGCCGTACGAGTCGAAGACGTGGTAGACGTCCGGATAGTTGCGCAGGCTCTTGGACATCTTGCGCCCGTCGGAGCCGAGCAGGATGCCGTGGCTGATGCAGTTACGGAACGCCGGCCGGTCGAACAGCGCGGTGGCCAGCACGTGCATGGTGTAGAACCAGCCCCGGGTCTGCCCGATGTACTCCACGATGAAGTCACCCGGGTAGTGGTGCTCGAACCAGTCGGCGTTCTCGAACGGGTAGTGCACCTGGGCGAACGGCATCGAGCCGGACTCGAACCAGCAGTCCAGCACCTCCGGCACCCGCCGCATCATCGAACGCCCGGTCGGGTCGTCCGGGTTGGGGCGAACCAGATCGTCCACCGCCGGCCGGTGCAGGTCCGTCAGCCGTACGCCGAAGTCGCGCTCGATCTCGGCCAGCGACCCGTACACGTCGACCCGGGGGTGGTTCGGGTCGTCGGACTTCCACACCGGGATCGGCGAGCCCCAGAACCGGTTGCGGCTGATCGACCAGTCCCGGGCGTTGGCCAGCCACTTGCCGAACGAGCCGTCCTTGATGTGCCCCGGCGTCCAGTTGATCTGCTGGTTCAGCTCGACCATCCGGTCCTTGAACGTGGTCACCGCGACGAACCACGAGGACACCGCCTTGTAGACGAGCGGGGTGTCGCAGCGCCAGCAGTGCGGGTACGAGTGGGTGTAGGTGTCCTGCTTGAGCACCACCCCCCGCTCCTTGAGCTGACGGATCACCGGCTTGTTGACGTCGAAGACCTGCTCACCCTCGAAGGGCGGGACCAGCGAGGTGAATCGGGTGTGATCGTCCACCGTGACGATGGTCGGGATGCCGGCCGCGTTGCACACGTTCTGGTCGTCCTCGCCGAACGCGGGGGCCAGGTGCACGATCCCGGTGCCGTCCTCGGTGGTCACGAAGTCCGCGCCGAGCACCTGGTACGCGTTGTCACCGGCGTGGGCGACCAGGAAGTCGAACAGCGGGGTATACCGGCGACCGACCAGGTCCGCGCCGCGCACCGTGCCGACCTGCTGGTACCCGTCGAGTTCCTTGGCGTACGCGCCGAGTCGAGCCGCGCCCACCAGGTGACGGACGCCGTCGCGCTCCAGCACCGCGTACTCGATGTCCGGACCGACGGCGAGGGCCAGGTTCGACGGCAGCGTCCACGGGGTGGTGGTCCAGACACCCAGCCGCACCGGCCCCCGGAGCAGTTCCGGTGCCGAGTCGTCGGGGGTCAGTTCGAACCACACCGACAGCGTCGGGTCGTGCCGGTCGCGGTAGACGTCGTCCATCCGGGTCTCGGTGTTCGACAGTGGCGTCTCGCACCGCCAGCAGTACGCCAGCACCCGGAAACCCTCGTAGACCAGCCCCTTGTCGTGCAGGGTCTTGAAGGCCCACATGACGCTTTCCATGTAGTCCAGGTCGAGGGTCTTGTAGTCGTTGGTGAAGTCGACCCATCGGGCCTGGCGGGTGACGTAGCGTTCCCAGTCCTGGGTGAACTCCAGCACCGAGGAACGGCACGCGTCGTTGAAGCGGGCCACGCCGAGATCGAGGATCTCCGCCTTGCTGGTGATGCCGAGCTGCTTCTCGGCGACCACCTCGGCGGGCAGGCCGTGGCAGTCCCAGCCGAAGCGCCGCTCCACCCGCCTTCCACGCATGGTCTGGTAACGCGGCACCACGTCCTTGACGTACCCGGTGAACAGGTGCCCGTAGTGGGGCAGGCCGTTGGCGAACGGCGGGCCATCGTAGAAGACGTACTCGTTCTTCCCCTCGTCGCCGGCCGGGCGGGCGTCCACGGACGCCTCGAAGGTCTTGTCGGCCGTCCAGTGCTCCAGGACCCGGCGCTCGACCGCGGGCAGGTCCGGGCTCGCCGGTACGCCGCCGGCGGTCGGGTGGTGCAACGGATAGGCCATCGCCGGTCGCTCTCCTCGCTGACGCTCACTGTCGTGGGTCTGCGAGGACGAGCCTTGCCGGGTACGCCGTCACCGGCGCGCCGGGCCAAGCCCGCGGTACCACCCCGCTTGACGGTCAGGATCGACCGCCCGCTCGTTGGCCGGCTGTGACGGGCCGGACCCGCCCGGTTCTACTGAGCCGGTCACCCGGCCGTTCTTCCGGAAGCTCCCCGGTGATAGCCGGATCATCGCCCTGCCCGCCCATGATACCCACCCCGCCTCCCACCCCTCGCCCCAATAACCCCCCCACCCCTCCCGCCGATCATGAAGTTGTTGTCGGCCCGCCTCGGCGTGTCGCGACAACAACTTCATGATCGTCCCGGGGTGCCGGCGGGGACGGGGGCATGAGCGGGGTCACATGGGCTAGTGGTCACGCGGGAAGGCCGGCGATCCGTCGAGGGGGTGTCGGACCGAATCATCGGGAGGTTGTCAATGCAGCGGATCAACGTGGCCGAGGTGGCGCCGGAGGCGTTCGGCGCCGTGCTGGGGCTGGAGAAGTACGTCCGGGCCAACGTCGAGCACACCGTGCTGGAACTGGTGAAACTGCGCGCGTCGATGCTGAACGGCTGCACGTACTGCGTCGACATGCACAGCCGGGAGGCGCTCGGCGCCGGCGAGTCGAGCCGGCGACTGTTCGCGGTGGCCGCCTGGCGGGAGGCGCCCTTCTTCGACGAGCGGGAACGCGCCGCGCTCGCGTTGACCGACGCGGTCACGAAGCTGGGCGAGCACGGCGTACCCGACGACGTCTGGGACGCCGCGTCGAAGGTCTGGTCGGAGAAGGCCCTCGCCGACCTGGTTCTGGCCATTGCCACAATCAACGTGTGGAACCGGATCGCGGTGACCTTCCGCAACGAGTTGCCGACGGACGTGTGAGTCCGGTCGACGCGGCGCAGGCGGCCGGTGCGCTCGACGCGCACCGGCCGATGCTGCTCGGGCTGGCCTACCGGTTGCTGGGTAGCCGCCACGACGCCGAGGACGTCCTCCAGGAGGCGTACCTGCGCTGGTTACGGGTCGACCGCGCCGAGGTGAGCGAGCCGCGTCGCTACCTGTCCCGGGTGGTGACCCACCTGTCGATGGACCGGCTACGGGCCCGACAGGCCGCCCGCGAGACGTACGTCGGGTCGTGGTTGCCGGAGCCGGTGCCGACCGCGCCGTCGCCGTTCGGGCCGCTGGAGCGTGCCGAACTGCGCGACTCGCTCTCCACCGCGCTGCTGCACCTGCTGGAACGGCTCACCCCGCCGGAGCGCGCCGTCTACGTGCTGCACACCGCCTTCGAGCTGCCCTACGCGGAGATCGCCGAGCTGCTGGACCGCTCCGCCGAGGACTGCCGTCAGTTGCACCACCGGGCGAGCCTGCGGATCGGGCGCGACAAGCGCCGGTTCACCGCCGACCGGGCCGAGCAGGAACGGCTGCTGGAGGCGTTCATCGCCGCCGCCACCGAGGGTGACCTGGCCGCGCTCACCGACCTGGTCGCCTCGGACGCGACCGCGTGGAGCGACGGCGGCGGTCGGGTACGGGCCGCCCGAAACCCGATCACCGGTGCCGACCGGGTGGTCCGGTTCCTGCTGGGCATCCGGGCGAAGGGCTGGCCGCTCGCGGTGCGGCGCACGGAGCTCAACGGCCAGCCGGCCGCCGTGGTGACCACCGCGGCCGGTGTCGCGTACGCGGTCACCCTCGGCACGGCCGCCGGCCGGATCACCGACATCTTCCTGGTGGCCAACCCGGACAAGCTGCCCTGGGCGGCCTGAGCCGACCTGCTGGCTCAGCCCAGCTCGGGGAACCAGAGCGCCAGCTCGCGCTTGGCGCTGTCGGCCGAGTCGGAGGCGTGCACCAGGTTCTCCCGGTTGGACAGGGACAGGTCACCGCGGATGGTGCCGGCGGCGGCCCTGCGCCCGTCGGTGGCCCCGATCAGGCCACGTACCACCTCGATGACCTGGTCGCCGGAGAGCACCAGCGCGACGAGCGGACCACCGGTCATGAACGCCTTCAGCGGCGGGTAGAACGCCTTGTCGACGTGCTCGGCGTAGTGCTCGTCGGCCAGCGCGGCGTCCATCGTCCGGGACACCATCGCGTCGATCCGCAGCCCCTTGCGCTCGAACCGGGAGATGATCTCGCCCACCAGTCCTCGGCGCACCGCGTCGGGCTTGATCAGGACGAGCGTGCGGTCGTCCGGGCTGCTGCTGGACACGCTGGGTTCCTCCTCAGAGCGGAAGCCGGTCAGGCTGGGTACGGTCAGCCTAGCGACCCGGTCCCGGCGCCGGCGCGGTGGCCGGCCTTCCCCCGGCCCCCGATCCGGCCTAGCCTGGCCCTGACCCCCGGGAGGTCCACTGTGGCGAATGGTGGCGGCAACCGACCCATCGCACCGGTACGCAAGTTGATCGCCGCGGTGCTCGGCACCGTGGCCACCTTCGTCATCCTCTTCGGCCTGGGCATGACCAGCTGGGCGATCGTCGCGCTCGGTGTCGCCCTGCTCGCCCTGGCGATCGCGCTGGCCACCGTGCGCGGCGGCGGTCGCACCTGGGTCGTCGGCGCCGGCCACGTGCACAGCGCCTCCGAGCCACCGACCCAGTACGCGTTCGGTCGCTGCGAACTCCAGCTGGTGATCGACGCTCCCGGGCTGCCACCCCGCTCGAAGAAGATCATCGAGCCGCGGGTTCCGGTGTCGAAGTGGCCGTCGCTGGGGCAGACCCTGCCGATCCGGGTGGCGTTGGACGACCCGCGACACGTCCGGGTGCTCTGGGACGAGGTGCTCACCCACACCGAGGCCGGCAGCACCGCCGACCTGCCCCCCGAGTTCGCCACGGTGCCGCCGGACGAGGTGCTGATCGGGCAGGAGGCGCCGCCCTGGGCCGGCCGGATGCCGGAGGAGGACTTCCACGAACCTTCGGGCGAGGCACCTGACGGTCCACTCGGCGGTCCGTCGGACAGCCGGCCGCACGACGCCGTCGTCGAAACCGTCGAGCACGTGGAGCACCACGAGACGGTGCGGGTACGCCAGCGCCCGGGCCGGCCGGTCGTGCTGGAGGGGACCGTGGTGGAACGCTCCGACGAGCATCGGCTGCCCCGCCGAGCCACGCCCGCCCCACGGACACCGGCCGAGGAACGGTTCACCGAGCCACGACCGACCGAGGAACGACTCACCACCTCGGCGACCTCCGCCGGGGACGAACCTGCTGACCAGGTGGCCGATCCGGTGGCCTCGGGGCGAGTCACGCAGCCGTCGACCGGCCCGGCCGCCGGCCTGACCGACCCGATGGATCCGCTCGACCCGCTCGACCTGCCGCTCGACGACCCGGAGCCGGGGCCGGTGGTCACCGCCGATCGCCCGCCGGCAGGCGACCGCCCGGCGGTCGACGACCAGCCGCAGCCGGCTGCCGATCGGACGGGCGCGGTCGACGCGGAGGAACTGGACGAGGCGATCTTCGGCTTCGACCCGGACGCCGCCGACCTGGCGGCCCCGATCAGCGGGGTGGGCATCACCCTGCTGGTGACAGAGTTGTCCCGCTCCCTGGAGTTCTACCGGGACCGGCTCGGGTTCACCGAGGTCGACCGGGGTGCCGCCAACGCGGTGCTCTCCTCGGGGACGACCCGCCTGGTGCTCCGCGAGGTGACCGGGGCCCAGCCGATCAGTCGCCGGCTGGTCCACGTCAACCTGGACGTGGACGACATCCAGTCGGCGTACCAGCGGCTGCGCGAGTCCGGCGTGCGGTTCACCTATCCGCCCCGGGTGGTCAACCGTGGCAGCAAGCTGGAGGTGTGGGCGGCGGCGTTCCGCGATCCCGACGGGCACGGCATCGCGCTGACCCAGTGGCGGGAACTCGCCGAGGCGTGACCGAGGCCCCGGGCCGTCGTTGACCTGACGCGCCCGTCGCGGTCGCCCTCAGCCCAGGATCACCCGACGCACGTGCAGCGCGTACGCCCACACCAGCGCGAACATCACGCCCAGCACGAACAGCGACCAGTGCAGCAGGCCGGACAGCAGCAACAGCCCCTGCAACACGGTGCCGGCGTGCCAGGCCCACGGGCGGCGCATCATGCCGGCGAGCCCGGCGGCGACCACGGCCAGCGTCACGACCACCGCGATCGCCGCGCCACCGAGATCAGCACCGACCGCCCGGATCGGCTGGATCGCCAGCAGCAGCACCAACGCCTCCAGGGCGAGCGCAGCCGCCCCGAGCCCGCGTACCGCCCGCTGCGGATTGCGCAGGCCCGATCGGCGGGGCTGGCCGTCGCCGTCGCCGGTCATCGCTTCAGCAGCCGTCGGGCGTCGGCCACGGTCACCACGGAGCCGGTGATGAGCACCCCGACGCCGGCCAGCTCGCCCGGCACGTCCTCCTCGGCCAGCGCAACCGCCGCCTCGATGGCGTCCGGCATCTCCTCGGCCACCTCGACCCGGTCCGGGCCGAACACCTCCGCGGCCAGCGCCGCCAGCTCCTTGGCCGGCAGCGCCCGGGGTGAACTGTTCCGCGTCACCACCAGTTGGTCGACCACCGGCTCCAGCAGCTCCAACATGCTGGCGGCGTCCTTGTCGGCGAGGGTACCCACGACGGCGACCAGCTTGCTGAACGCGAACTCCTCCTGCAACGCGGTGACCGTGGCCGCCATGCCCTGCGGGTTGTGTGCCCCGTCGAGCAGGATCGTCGGCGCGGAACGCACCCGCTCCAACCGTCCCGGGGAGCTGGCGGCGGCGAAGCCTTCCCGCACCGCCTCCACGTCGAGCTGCCGGCGGGCGCCCGCACCGAGGAACGCCTCGACGGCCGCCAGCGCCACCGCCGCGTTCTGCGCCTGGTGGGCGCCGTGCAGCGGGACGAAGACCTCCTCGTACACCCCGCCCAGCCCTTGCAGGGTGAGCACCTGGCCGCCGACGGCGACAGCCCGGCGCAGTACGCCGAACTCCGAGCCCTCCCGGGCCACGGTCGCGCCCACCTCCGCGCAGCGTTGCAGGATCGGCCGGGCGGCCTCCTCGTCCTGGGCGGCGCAGATCACCGTGGCACCCGGGTGGATGATGCCGGCCTTGGCCACCGCGATGTCCTGGAGCGTGTCACCGAGCCACTCGGTGTGGTCGAGCCCGACCGGGGTCAGGACGCACACCCCCGCCTGGATGACGTTCGTGGCGTCCTCGGCCCCACCGAGACCCACCTCGACCACGGCCACGTCCACCGGGGCGTCGGCGAAGGTGGCGAAGGCCAGCGCCGTGGTCATGTCGAAGTAGGTCAGCGGCTCGGCCGAACGGTCGTCGACCAGTTCGGCGAGCGGCTTCACCTCCTGGTACACGGCGGTGAACCGAGCCTCGTCCACCGGTTCGCCGTCGAGGCTGATCCGCTCCCGCACCGTCTCCAGATGCGGGCTGGTGTACCGCCCGGTGTGCAGCCCGAAGGCCCGCAGCAGCGAGTCGATCATCCGGGCCGTGGAGGTCTTGCCGTTGGTCCCGGTCAGGTGGATCGACGGGTAGGCCCGCTGCGGGCTGCCCAGCAGGTCCAGCAGGGACGTGATGCGGTCCAGCTCGAAGACCATCCGGGTGAAGCCGCGCCCGGCCAGTTCGGCCTCCACCTGCGCGAAGGCGGCCCGGTCGGCCCGGCTGGCCCGTTCGCCCCGGTCGCCGCCCGCCCGATCGCCGGTACGGGCGCGGTCGGTTCGTTCGCCGGCTGCTGCGCCACCCCGCTCGTCACGGAGGCGATCGGTGCCATCGGTGCCATCGGTGCGGTCGGTCACGAGGGAAGCGCCTCCAGGGCGGCGTCGATGCGGGCCAGGTCCGCCTCGGCGACCGCCAACCGTTCGCGGATCTTGGAAACGACGTGCTCGGGGGCCTTGCCGACGAACGCCGGGTTGCCCAGCTTCGCCCGGGCCTGGCCCGCCTCCTTCTCCGCCGCCGCGCGGTCCTTGGTCAACCGGGCCCGCTCGGCGGCGACGTCGATCGAGCCCCGGGTGTCCAACGCGACACTGACCTCGCCCGGCATGGCCAGCGTCGCACTGGCCTGGAAATCGTCGCCGGCCGGGTCCAGCCGGGCCAGCGACCGGATCAGCGGCTCGTGCGCCGAAACACCGGCACCGGACAGCCCGTCCAGTCGGGCCGCGACCCGCTGGGTCGGCCGCAGGCCCTGGTCGGAGCGGAACCGGCGGACCTCGGTCACCACCCGCTGAAGGGTGGCCACCTCCGTCTCGGCCGCGTCGTCGACAAGTGCCCGGTCGGCCGTGGGCCAGGCCGCCGTCAGCACCGTCCCGCCGCCGGTGAGTGCCGTCCACAGCTCCTCCGTGACGAACGGGATCACCGGGTGCAGCAGCCGCAGCAGTTGGTCCAGCACGTGGCCGAGGACACGGCGGCTGACCTCGGCCGGTTCGCCGCCACCGGCCAGCACCGGCTTGCTCAGCTCCACGTACCAGTCGCAGACGTCGTCCCAGGCGAAGTGGTACAGCAGGTCACAGACCTTGGCGAACTCGTACGCCTCGAACTGCTCGTCGACCTCGGCGGTGACGTGGGCCAGCCGGGACAGGATCCACCTGTCGATCGTCGACAACGTGTCGGCGGCCGGCATCGGACCGTTGGTGTGGGCACCGTTGATCAACGCGAACCGGGTGGCGTTCCAGAGTTTGTTGCAGAAGTTGCGCGAGCCCTGGCACCACTCCTCGCTGACCGGCACGTCACCGCCGGGGTTGGCGCCCCGGGCCAGGGTGAACCGGGTGGCGTCGGCGCCGTACCGGTCGATCCAGTCCAGCGGGTCGACCACGTTGCCGAACGACTTGGACATCTTCTTGCCGTGCTCGTCGCGGACCATCCCGTGCAGGGCGATCACGTCGAACGGCTGCCGGCCGTCCATCGCGTACAGGCCGAACATCATCATCCGGGCAACCCAGAAGAACAGGATGTCGTACCCGGTGACCAGCACACTCGTCGGATAGAACTTCGCCAGCTCCGGGGTCTGCTCCGGCCAGCCCAGCGTGGAGAACGGCCAGAGGCCGCTGGAGAACCAGGTGTCCAGCACGTCCTCGTCCTGGTGCCAACCCTCGCCGGCAGGCGGTTCTTCATCGGGCCCGACGCAGACCACCTCGCCGGCTGGGCCGTACCAGACCGGGATCCGGTGGCCCCACCAGAGCTGCCGGGAGATGCACCAGTCGTGCATGTTGTCGACCCAGGCGAAGTAGCGCTTGGCCAGCTCCGCCGGCTCGATGCGCACCCGACCGTCGCGTACCGCGTCGCCGGCCGCCTTGGCCAGCGGCGAGGTGTTGACGAACCACTGCAACGACAGCCGGGGCTCGACGGTGGTGCGGCACCGGGAGCAGTGGCCGACGGCGTGCACGTACGGCCGCTTCTCGGCCACGACGCGTCCCTCGGCGCGCAGGGCGGCGACGATCGCCGGGCGGGCCTCGAACCGGTCCAGCCCTTCGAACGGACCGGGCGCGGTGATCACCCCCCGCTCGTCCATGATCGTCAGGGTGGGCAGGTCGTGCCGCTGCCCGATCTCGAAGTCGTTCGGGTCGTGCGCCGGGGTCACCTTCACCATGCCGGTGCCGAACGACGGGTCGACATGCGCGTCGCCCACGATCGGGATGCGCCGCCCGGTCAACGGCAGCTCGACCTCGGTGCCGATCAGGTGGCGGTACCGTTCGTCGTCCGGGTGCACGGCGACCGCCGTGTCGCCCAGCATCGTCTCCGCCCGGGTGGTGGCCACCACCACCTCGTCGCTGTAGCGGATCGACACCAGCTCGCCGTCGTCGTCGGTGTGCTCGACCTCGATGTCGGACAGGGCGGTCAGGCAGCGCGGGCACCAGTTGATGATCCGGTTCGCCCGGTAGATCAGGCCGTCGTCGTACAGCTTCTTGAACATGGTCTGGACGGCGCGGGACAGGCCCTCGTCCATGGTGAAGCGTTCCCGGTCCCAGTCGACCGAGTCACCGAGCCGGCGCATCTGGCCGAGGATCGCGCCGCCGGAGGAGGCCTTCCACTCCCACACCCGCTCGACGAACTTCTCCCGACCCAGGTCGTGGCGGGAGAGCCCCTGCGCGGCGAGCTGCCGCTCGACCACGTTCTGGGTGGCGATGCCGGCATGGTCCATGCCCGGCAGCCAGAGCGCCTCGTAGCCCTGCATCCGCTTGCGCCGCACCAGGGCGTCCTGCACCGTGTGGTCCAGCGCGTGACCCATGTGCAGCGAACCGGTGACGTTCGGCGGCGGGATCACGATGGTGAAGGGCTCCCGGTCACTGTCCGCGGAGGCCCGGAATCGACCGTCGGCTACCCACTGCTCGTACCGTCGCTGCTCTACCTCACCCGGCTGGTACTGGCCGGCGAGGGTCGGGGCGTCGGGGCGTCGGGCATCCAGTCTCTCGGTCACCCTGAAAGTCTACGGAGCGCTTCGACGGACCCGACGTGCGCCACCTGTCGTTCGCGTACGGTGTCGGCTATGTCCGACGCACATCTCAGCGCCCGCCAACTCGACGAGGGCGATTCGCCGGTCGACTTGACCGACGAGCCGATCGAGCTGAGCGACCGCGAGCCGCCGGCCGGCGCCGACCGGCCCGACGTACGGTCCCGGCGGCGGCGCTTGGCCGTGGTGGTGGTGCTCGCGATCGTCGCGCTGGTCGGTGTCGGTGCGCTCGGCTCCTGGGGCTGGCGGATCGTTCAGCAGAAGGACGCCCGGCTCGCCCTGCCCGAGCAGGTCTCCGGTCTTCGGCTGGACAGCAGCGACCGGGCCGCCAGCACCGCCGACTATCTGCGCAGTGGGCTGGCCGCCGACATCGAGCTGGACAGCAGCTTCGGTGCGGTCTACCAGGATCCGGCAGACGCGCGGCGATCGGTACTGATCTTCGGGGGGACGACCCTGCTGTGGCAGCCCGAGCGGGATCTGGAGAGTCTGTTCGAGCTGATGGCCGACGAGACCGCGGCCGTGACCGGGCTCCGCGGCGTGTCACCGGGTCGGCTGGGCGGCGTGATGAAGTGCGGCAGCACCGGCGGCGAGGGTGGCGATTTCGCGGTCTGCGGCTGGGCCGACCACGGCAGCGTGGTGTTGGCCATGTTCCCCGGCCGTTCGATCGACGAATCCGCCGGCCTGCTCCGGCAGCTCCGGGAGAGCATGCAGAGCCGCGACTGATCTCGTCTATTGAGTTGCGGCGCTGCCGGTCGGCCAGCGCAGAAGCCGATCCGTCGCGAGCCGATCCGTCGCGGGGCCGTGACGGGCACCGCAATAACTGCTGAAATGCGTTCAGGGCCACCCTGTGGGTGGCCCTGAACGGGAAGAATGTCCGGCGGTGTCCTACTCTCCCACACCCTCCCGGGTGCAGTACCATCGGCGCTGGAGGGCTTAGCTTCCGGGTTCGGAATGAGACCGGGCGTTTCCCCTCCGCCATGACCGCCGTAACCTTATCAACATGTCAAACAACACCGTTCGCCGACACCATCGTGTCAGGGGTGTGTTGTTTGTTTGTTGTGAGTTACACAGTGGACGCGAGCGATCGTTGTAGTCAAGTCCTCGGCCTATTAGTACCGGTCAACTGAACCCGTTACCGGGCTTACATTTCCGGCCTATCAACCCAGTCGTCTAGCTGGGGGCCTTACCCACCCGAAGGTGGTGGGATACCTCATCTTGAAGCAGGCTTCCCGCTTAGATGCTTTCAGCGGTTATCCCTTCCGAACGTAGCTAACCAGCCGTGCCCCTGGCGGGACAACTGGCACACCAGAGGTTCGTCCGTCCCGGTCCTCTCGTACTAGGGACAGCCCTTCTCAAGTATCCTACGCGCACGGCGGATAGGGACCGAACTGTCTCACGACGTTCTAAACCCAGCTCGCGTACCGCTTTAATGGGCGAACAGCCCAACCCTTGGGACCTGCTACAGCCCCAGGATGCGACGAGCCGACATCGAGGTGCCAAACCATCCCGTCGATATGGACTCTTGGGGAAGATCAGCCTGTTATCCCCGGGGTACCTTTTATCCGTTGAGCGACACCGCTTCCACACGCAAGTGCCGGATCACTAGTCCCGACTTTCGTCCCTGCTCGACCCGTCAGTCTCACAGTCAAGCTCCCTTGTGCACTTGCACTCAACACCTGATTGCCAACCAGGCTGAGGGAACCTTTGGGCGCCTCCGTTACCCTTTAGGAGGCAACCGCCCCAGTTAAACTACCCACCAGACACTGTCCCTGAACCGGATAACGGTCCGAAGTTAGATACCCGAATCAACCAGAGTGGTATTTCAAGATTGCCTCCACCCATACTGGCGTATGAGCTTCACCGGCTCCCACCTATCCTACACAAGCCGACTCAAATACCAATGTCAAGCTATAGTAAAGGTCCCGGGGTCTTTCCGTCCTGCCGCGCGTAACGAGCATCTTTACTCGTACTGCAATTTCGCCGGGCCTGTGGTTGAGACAGTGGGGAAGTCGTTACGCCATTCGTGCAGGTCGGAACTTACCCGACAAGGAATTTCGCTACCTTAGGATGGTTATAGTTACCACCGCCGTTTACTGGCGCTTAAGTTCTCCGCTTCGCCCCGAAGAGCTAACAGGTCCCCTTAACGTTCCAGCACCGGGCAGGCGTCAGTCCATATACATCGAATTACTTCTTCGCATGGACCTGTGTTTTTAGTAAACAGTCGCTTCCCCCTGCTCTCTGCGGCCATACAACGCTCCACCCGCGCGGGGCTTCACGTCTCCGGCCCCCCTTCTCCCTAAGTTACGGGGGCAATTTGCCGAGTTCCTTAACCACAGTTCGCCCGATCGCCTCGGTATTCTCTACCTGACCACCTGTGTCGGTTTGGGGTACGGGCCGCTCGAAACTCGCTAGAGGCTTTTCTCGGCAGCATAGGATCACTGACTTCACCTGAATCGGCTCGGCATCACGTCTCAGCCTCATGACGTGCGGATTTGCCTACACGTCGGCCTACACGCTTACCCCGGCACAACCACCGGCCGGGCTCAGCTACCTTCCTGCGTCACCCCATCGCTTGACTACTACCCGCCAGGTTCCCACGCTCCCCACCCTCAACCCGAAGGTCTTGGATGGTTTGGGTGGTTAGCACAACGAGGTTCGTCAGGGACGCTCCTTCGCGGGTACGGGAATATCAACCCGTTGTCCATCGACTACGCCTCTCGGCCTCGCCTTAGGTCCCGACTCACCCAGGGCGGATTAACCTGGCCCTGGAACCCTTGGTCATCCGGCGGAAGGGTTTCTCACCCTTCTTTCGCTACTCATGCCTGCATTCTCACTCGTGCCGCGTCCACAACTAGGTCACCCTGCTGCTTCACCCCCGGCACGACGCTCCCCTACCCACCCACACACCTGCACACCACCCCGAAGAGTGATGCGAAGTCATAGTGTGAGTGCCACAGCTTCGGCGGTGTGCTTGAGCCCCGCTACATTGTCGGCGCGGAACCACTTGACCAGTGAGCTATTACGCACTCTTTAAAGGGTGGCTGCTTCTAAGCCAACCTCCTGGTTGTCTATGCGACCCCACATCCTTTTCCACTTAGCACACGCTTAGGGGCCTTAGCTGGTGATCTGGGCTGTTTCCCTCTCGACTACGAAGCTTATCCCCCGCAGTCTCACTGCCGCGCTCTCACTTACCGGCATTCGGAGTTTGGCTGATTTCGGTAAGCTTGTAGGCCCCCTAGACCATCCAGTGCTCTACCTCCGGCAAGAAACACACGACGCTGCACCTAAATGCATTTCGGGGAGAACCAGCTATCACGGAGTTTGATTGGCCTTTCACCCCTAACCACAGGTCATCCCCCAACTTTTCAACGTTGGTGGGTTCGGCCCTCCACACGGTCTTACCCGCGCTTCAGCCTGCCCATGGCTAGATCACTCCGCTTCGGGTCTAGAACATGCGACTCAAACGCCCTCTTCAGACTCGCTTTCGCTACGGCTCCCCCACACGGGTTAACCTCGCCACATGCCACTAACTCGCAGGCTCATTCTTCAAAAGGCACGCCGTCACCCCGCAAGGCTCCGACGGATTGTAGGCGAACGGTTTCAGGTACTATTTCACTCCCCTCCCGGGGTACTTTTCACCATTCCCTCACGGTACTCGTCCGCTATCGGTCACCAGGAAGTATTTAGGCTTACCAGGTGGTCCTGGCAGATTCACGGCAGATTTCAGGAGTCCGCCGCTACTCGGGAACACCCACAGAAGACCAGCTGCTTTAACCTACCGGACTATCACCGTCTACGGTCAGCCTTTCCAGACCATTCAGCTAACAACTGGCTTTATAACTCCTTTGGTGGTTGTCAGCCCACCACATGAGGTCCCACAACCCCGACCACGCAACCCCTGACAGGTATCACACGCAACCGGTTTAGCCTCAATCCGCTTTCGCTCGCCACTACTCACGGAATCACTATTGTTTTCTCTTCCTACGGGTACTGAGATGTTTCACTTCCCCGCGTTCCCTCCACACACCCTATGAGTTCAGGTGCAGGTGACATCACATGACTGATGCCGGGTTACCCCATTCGGACACCCTGGGATCACAGCTCGGTTGACAGCTCCCCCAGGCCTATCGCGGCCTCCCACGTCCTTCATCGGCTCCTGGTGCCAAGGCATCCACCGTTCGCCCTTGACAACTTGACCACAAAGATGCTCGCGTCCACTGTGCAATTCTCAACAAACAACCAACCCACAACCCACCGTCTCCCACCAGCCCGGCCACCGCCGGCGGTATGAGAAACCAGGCCATGCCTGGCGCCTCGACAAGCTCCCGCTCGCCACAAGGCTCCGAAAGACCAACCACCATCGGTTGTTCCTTCAGGACCCAACAGGGTGCCCTACATCCCTCCCAGCCGCACCGGAACCCCGTTCCCACCACCACAGTGGCTGTACTAAGAAAACTCCGGCCGTTGCCAGGACAAGACTCGCCAGTGTCTCCGCCAACGAGCACCCCACCATCACACTCGGACAGTGCGGGCTCCATACCCGCCTTCGCGGGATGGTGCTCCTTAGAAAGGAGGTGATCCAGCCGCACCTTCCGGTACGGCTACCTTGTTACGACTTCGTCCCAATCGCCAGCCCCACCTTCGACGGCTCCCTCCACAAGGGTTGGGCCACCGGCTTCGGGTGTTGCCGACTTTCGTGACGTGACGGGCGGTGTGTACAAGGCCCGGGAACGTATTCACCGCAGCGTTGCTGATCTGCGATTACTAGCGACTCCGACTTCACGGGGTCGAGTTGCAGACCCCGATCCGAACTGAGACCGGCTTTTTGGGATTCGCTCCACCTCACGGTATCGCAGCCCATTGTACCGGCCATTGTAGCATGCGTGAAGCCCTGGACATAAGGGGCATGATGACTTGACGTCATCCCCACCTTCCTCCGAGTTGACCCCGGCAGTCTCCCATGAGTCCCCAACCGAATTGCTGGCAACATGGGACGAGGGTTGCGCTCGTTGCGGGACTTAACCCAACATCTCACGACACGAGCTGACGACAGCCATGCACCACCTGTCACCGGCCCCGAAGGACCCCACATCTCTGTGAGATTTCCGGCGATGTCAAACCCAGGTAAGGTTCTTCGCGTTGCATCGAATTAATCCGCATGCTCCGCCGCTTGTGCGGGCCCCCGTCAATTCCTTTGAGTTTTAGCCTTGCGGCCGTACTCCCCAGGCGGGGCGCTTAATGCGTTAGCTGCGGCACAGAGAACCGGAGAGGCCCCCCACACCTAGCGCCCAACGTTTACAGCGTGGACTACCAGGGTATCTAATCCTGTTCGCTCCCCACGCTTTCGCTCCTCAGCGTCAGTATCGGCCCAGAGACCCGCCTTCGCCACCGGTGTTCCTCCTGATATCTGCGCATTTCACCGCTACACCAGGAATTCCAGTCTCCCCTACCGAACTCTAGCCTGCCCGTATCGACTGCAGGCCCGCAGTTGAGCCACGGGTTTTCACAGTCGACGCGACAAGCCGCCTACGAGCTCTTTACGCCCAATAAATCCGGACAACGCTCGCGCCCTACGTCTTACCGCGGCTGCTGGCACGTAGTTGGCCGGCGCTTCTTCTGCAGGTACCGTCACTCGCGCTTCGTCCCTGCTGAAAGAGGTTTACAACCCGAAGGCCGTCATCCCTCACGCGGCGTCGCTGCATCAGGCTTCCGCCCATTGTGCAATATTCCCCACTGCTGCCTCCCGTAGGAGTCTGGGCCGTGTCTCAGTCCCAGTGTGGCCGGTCGCCCTCTCAGGCCGGCTACCCGTCGTCGCCTTGGTAGGCCATCACCCCACCAACAAGCTGATAGGCCGCGAGCCCATCCCAAGCCGAAAAACTTTCCACCCACAAACATGCGTCCGCAAGTGAATATTCGGTATTAGCCCCGGTTTCCCGGGGTTATCCCAAAGCCTAGGGCAGGTTGCTCACGTGTTACTCACCCGTTCGCCGCTCGAGTACCCCGAAGGGCCTTTCCGCTCGACTTGCATGTGTTAAGCACGCCGCCAGCGTTCGTCCTGAGCCAGGATCAAACTCTCCAACAAAAACCTGTTGAACAATCCATCCCAGCAACAAACAAAATTGTTGCCAAAGGAACCCGAACCAACCAGAAAAACTGGCCAGCCCGGAACATAAAACCATTTGGCACTGGCTTATCAAGCACCCTGTTGAGTTCTCAAAGAACAACCACACACCAAACTCGGCTCCATCCGATGAAACCGCGTTTGGGGCAACCGCTCCAAACTATCCGAGCCGCGCTTCCAGGTCAACCTGAAAGATCAGGTTTCCGGAACTAAGCTCAGACCCACGCCACCGCTCGCCTTCCGGCGGTAACAGCTGTCGTGGAGAACCGCAGACCGGCCGATCATCGAAGATGACCCGCCCGGCTCCTGCCGGCCTCAGAACACTACCCGGCCGGCTTCGCGATCGCAACTCCATCTCGCAGAGTCGCCCCGCACCGCCCGGTCTCAGCCTCACATCGACATGATCGTTGCGTAGCTGGCGCCCGTTCTCGGCCGGTTTGCCCCGGCCTCCCGCGTGCAGAGAGAAAGTTACGCGGACGCCCCGTAGAAGGCAAATCAGCCTCCGTCGATGCACTGTTCGGTCCGACGCGTGTCGCTGGTCGTAGGTGCTCTGCGGTCGGCCCGACCTGCGGCACGGTGACCGAGAGCTGGCCAAGTACGGGACGAAGTTCTCGCTGAGTGTCTTCGCGCCGACGACCACTACGGGTTCCAACGTGCCAGAGTGTCTGGCATGGATGACGTGTCCCGGCCCGTGAGCCCGGTCCTCGCCGAGGACGCGCTGCTCGGCCTCCTGTTACCGATATGGCAGCTGCTCATCGGGGCGTTCGTACTCTTCGCGGTCCTCGTCTCGATCGGTCGCCTGGCCCGACGCGGCCCGTCCCGGATGAGTACCGCTCTCCTGATCACCGCCGCCGCCATCGCCGGCTTCGCACTCGTCGGTGTGTTGCTCCAGGGGTAGGGCGTCAGAGCCGACGGTTCGCCAGACTCGGCAACTCGGCACGGATCCGGTCAAGGCATTCCAGATCTATGTCGGTCACCGCGAGCCCGGGTCCGTCGGGCACCTGGGACAACACCGTCCCCCACGGATCGACCACCATGCTCCGCCCGTAGCAGGTGCGGCCGGGCTCGTGATCGCCGGTCTGCCCGGCCGCCGCGACGAAGCACTGGTTCTCGATCGCGCGGGCCCGCAGCAGCACCTCCCAGTGGTCCCTGCCGGTGTGCATCATGAAGGCCGCCGGCACCACCAGCAGTTGGGCCCCGCCGACGGTGGCCAGTTGTCGGTAGAGCTCCGGGAAGCGCAGGTCATAGCAGATGGACAGACCCACCCGCAGCCCCTCGACATCGACCACGACCGGCTCGTCCCCGGGGGCCACCGTCGCGGACTCCCGGTAGGAGACACGACCAGGTATCTCCACGTCGTACAAGTGGATCTTGCGGTAGGCCGCGGCGAGCGTGCCGGAGCGGTCGAAGACCAGGGTGGTGTTCCAGGTACGGTCCGGCTCGGGGCCGGCCTCGTGGAAGGAGCCGGCGATCAGCCAGACCCCACGCCGACGCGCGGCGGCGGCGAAGAAGCTGCCCACCCGGCCGTCCACGGACTCCGGCGCCGGCATTCCGGCACCGGGGCCGAGATAGTCGACGTACTCCGGCAGCAGCACCAGGTCCGCGCCGGCCTCGGCCGCACGGTCGATCAGGCTTTCCGCGGCGGCGAGATTCGCCTCTCGGTCATGCCGGGAGTTGAGCTGGCAGACGGCGACGCGCATGGCTGCCAGCGTACGGGTGAGCGGGCGGCCGGGCACAGCCTGCGGTCGTGGCGCCAGCCGGGATCAGGCGGACTTCTCCTCGCGCTCGCGACGGGCGCGGCGACCCGTGAACTCGCGCGGGACAATCGTCGGGTTGACGTTCTCCAGTACCGCCTCTCGGGTGATGAGCACCCGGGCGGCGTCAGGGTTGCTGGGCACCTCGTACATCACGGAGAGCAGGACCTCTTCCATGATGGCGCGCAGCCCGCGGGCACCGGTGCCCCGCAGCATGGCCTGGTCGGCGATTGCTTCGAGGGCCGGCCGCTCGAACTCCAGCTCGACGCCGTCCAACTCGAACAGGCGCTGGTACTGCCGGACCAGGGCGTTGCGCGGCTCGGTGAGGATCCGCACCAGCGCGGTGCGGTCCAGGCTCCGGACACTCGTGATCACCGGCAGCCGGCCGATGAACTCGGGGATCAACCCGAACTTGAGCATGTCCTCCGGCATCACCTGGCCGAAGATGTCGTCGGTGGACCGGTCGGAGACCGCGCGGAGCCGGGCGCCGAAGCCGGTGCCTCCGTGCCCCGTCCGGGCCTCGATGATCTGATCCAGGCCGGCGAAGGCCCCACCGCAGATGAACAGCACGTTCGTGGTGTCGATCTGGATGAACTCCTGGTGGGGGTGCTTGCGACCGCCCTGTGGGGGCACGTTCGCGACGGTACCCTCGAGCATCTTCAACAGCGCCTGCTGGACACCCTCACCGGAGACGTCCCGGGTGATCGACGGGTTCTCCGACTTGCGGGCGATCTTGTCGACCTCGTCGATGTAGATGATGCCGGTCTCGGCCCGCTTGATGTCGTAGTCCGCCGCCTGGATCAGCTTGAGGAGGATGTTCTCCACGTCCTCGCCGACGTAGCCGGCCTCGGTGAGGGCGGTGGCGTCGGCGATCGCGAAGGGCACGTTCAACATCCGGGCCAGGGTCTGTGCCAGGTGGGTCTTGCCACAACCGGTCGGACCCAGCAGCAGGATGTTCGACTTGGCCAGCTCCACCCCGTCGGTGCCGGAGCCCGGAGCGCCAGCCGCCTCGGCCTGGATCCGCTTGTAGTGGTTGTAGACCGCGACAGCGAGCGCCTTCTTGGCCTGCTCCTGCCCCACGACGTAGTTGTCGAGGAACTGGCAGATCTCCATCGGCTTGGGAAGCTCTTCCCACTTCACCTCGCCGGACTCGGCCAACTCCTCTTCGATGATCTCGTTGCAGAGATCGATGCACTCGTCGCAGATGTAGACCCCGGGGCCCGCGATGAGCTTCTTGACCTGCTTCTGCGACTTCCCGCAGAAGGAGCATTTCAGTAGGTCGCCGCCGTCACCGATCCGTGCCACCTACGTTCTCCCTGCACTCATCGGCCGGAGCTCCGGCCACGACCTGCGGACGCTGACGCTCCGCCCGTCTTACTCCCGCCCCGTCGGTCGCCCGGCGAAGCGGTACGGACCCGACGTTACCCGCTGGCGGAGGTTTCTCCGACCCCCAAAACGGGTGTGTCAGAGGTCGGCCGGCAACGAGCCCGGCCGACCTCTGCCCCAGTGCGGGTCAGCTGGCCGCGTTCGCGGCCAGCAGACCCTTCTTACGACTGGTGAGGATCGTGTCGACCAGCCCGTACTCGCGGGCCTCCTCGGCCGTCATGATCTTGTCGCGGTCGATGTCCTTGCGGACCAGGTCGACCGGGCGGTTGCAGTGCTTGGAGAGCATCTCCTCCAGCTGCGTGCGCATCCGCAGAATCTCCTTGGCCTGGATCTCGATGTCCGATCCCTGCCCGTAGCCGCCCTCGGTGGCCGGCTGGTGGATGATGATGCGCGAGTTCGGCAGGGCCATCCGCTTGCCCGGAGTGCCGGCCGAGAGCAGTACCGCGGCGGCCGAGGCGGCCTGGCCGAGGCAGACCGTCGAGATGTCCGGCCGGACGTACTGCATGGTGTCGTAGATCGCCGTCATCGCGGTGAACGAGCCACCCGGCGAGTTGATGTACATGATGATGTCCCGGTCGGGATCCGTCCCCTCCAGGGTGAGCAGCTGGGCCATCACGTCGTTGGCCGACGCGTCGTCCACCTGGACGCCGAGGAAGATGATGCGGTCCTCGAAGAGCTTGTTGTACGGGTTGGACTCCTTGACCCCGTACGACGTGCGCTCGACGAACGACGGCAGAACATAGCGGTTGTGCACGGCCGCGAACTGGGGCGGCAGGCTCAGGTCGGTCATCGTCTGCTCCTCGATCAGCTCAGGGTCCCGGCGCCCTCGGGAACCTGGGCGGCTCCCGTGATCACCTTGTCGATGAAGCCGTAGTCGACGGCCTCCTGGGCGGTGAACCAGCGGTCCCGGTCCGAGTCCGCCTCGATCTGCGCCGGCTGCTGACCGGTGTGGAAGGCGACGCGCTCCTGGAACATCCGCTTGGTGTACAGCATCTGCTCGGCCTGGATGGCGATGTCGGCGGCGGTGCCGCCCATCCCACCAGAGGGCTGGTGCATCATGATCCGGGCGTGCGGGAGGGCGTAACGCTTGCCCTTCGTGCCCGCACAGAGCAGCAGCTGGCCCATGGACGCGGCCATGCCCATCGCCACGGTCGACACATCGTTGTCGATGAACTGCATCGTGTCGTAGATGGCCATGCCGGAGTAGACCGAGCCACCGGGCGAGTTGATCCAGAGGTTGATGTCGCGGTCCGGGTCCTCCGCGGCGAGCAGCAGCAGCTGCGCGCAGATGCGGTTGGCGACCTGGTCGGTCACCTCGCTGCCCAGGAAGACGATCCGCTCCTTGAGCAACCGGTTGTAGACCGAGTCGTCGAGGTTGCCAATGGTGTCACCGCCGCGGGCCTCGATCGCCCGTAGCGGCTTCGCTGGGATGTGCATGTCGGTCATGGCAGCCCTTCGCTCTCCGTACCGTCGTGTCCGACACTAACCGCTTGGCCGGTCGCCGGACTCCCGGTCCGGGCACTGTTCGCTCTCAGCGCAGCAAGCCGAAGGCGTACCCGGAAAAGGGATCGGGCCACCACCCACCGCGACCGGCGGACGGTGGCCCGACCCGGCGATCAGTGCTCGTGCGAGTGCTCCTGCTCGCTCGCCTCACGCAGCGCGTCCATGGTCACCACGTTGCCGGCCGAGTCCTTGATCGTGATGCGCTCCATCACCGAGGCCAGCGCCTTGCCCCGCCGGACGTCGCCGTAGACCGCGCCGGCGGTGCCGGAGCGGACGAGCTGGTCGTAGTACTGCTGGGGGGCCATGCCGGCACGCTGGGCCCGGTGGACGATCTCGTGACCGAACTCGTCGTCGGAGACCTGCACGTCCTCGGCGTCGGCGAGGGTGTCCAGCAGCAGCTGGACCTTGACGCCCTGGGTGGCGGCGTCGGTCAGCTCGGCGTCGATCTGCTCCTCGGTCTTCTCCTCGGCGGCGAGGTAGTCCTCCATCGAGGCGCCGATGCGCTCCAGCTGGTCGGCCATCGCCTCCTTGCGGCTCTCCACCTCGTCGCGGATCACGCCTTCCGGCGCCGGCACGGCGGCGGCCTCGACGAGCTGCTCCAGGGCCTTGTCGCGGGCGGCGTAGATCTGCTCGACCCGCTTACCCCGGGTGACCCGCTCGCGCAGATCCGCCCGCAGCTCCTCGATGGTGTCGAACTCGCTGGCGAGCTGGGCGAACTCGTCGTTCAGCTCCGGCAGCTCCTTCTCCTTGACCGTCCGCACGGTCACCAGCACCTCGGCCTCACGACCGGCGAAGTCGCCGCCCACGAGCTGGGTGGTGAAGGTGGTGTCCTCGCCGGCGGAGAGGCCCACGACCGCCTCGTCCAGGCCCGGCAGGAGCTGCTTGCTGCCCACCTCGTGCGAGATGTTGCTGGCCGAGCCGCCGGGCACCTCCTCGCCGTCGACGGTGGCCCGCAGGTCGATCTGGACGTAGTCGCCCTCGGCCGCGGCACGCTCGACGGTCTTCAGGGTGGCGAACCGCTCACGCAGGCCGTTCACCTGCTCGTCGATCTCGCTGTCGTCGACCTGCAACTCGTCGACGGTGACCTCGATCGAGGCCAGGTCGGGCACGGTGATCTCCGGCCGGACGTCCACCTCGGCGGTGAAGTTGAGCGAGTCACCGTCGTTGAACTCGGTGATGTCGACCTCGGGACGGCCAAGAGTCTTCAGGTCGTGCTCACGGACCGCGGCGAGGATGTTCTGCGGGATCGCCTCCTGCACCGCCTCGTTGAGCACGGCGCCCCGACCGACCCGCTGGTCGATGATCGCCGGCGGCACCTTCCCCTTGCGGAAGCCGGGGATCTGGATCTGCTGGCCGATCTCCCGGTACGCCTTCTTGAGGCTCGGCTCGAGCTCGACGAACGGCACCTCGATGGCGAGCCGCACGCGCGTCGGGCTCAGAGTCTCGACGGTGCTCTTCACAGGCGTACTCCTTGACGGATCTCGGTTGATTCTGGGCGCACTTTCGGCCCATCGAGTGTAGGCGAGCCGGCACGCCGGACCAGCAGCGCCCGGGGCCGGCGGCGGGCCTGCCCCGGCCCGCCGGTCGTCCAGGTGCCGCCGTCTGGTGCTTACGGCAGTCGGGGTGGCGGGATTTGAACCCACGGCCCCTCGCTCCCAAAGCGAGTGCGCTACCAAGCTGCGCCACACCCCGTGGCGACGAGCAGTCTATGCCGTCCCTCCGACAACCGGATGCCGGGGCGTCACCCAACGCGCCGAATGAGGACAAATCAGACACCGCGCTCAGGGCGGCTGGGCGGCTGGGCGGCTGGGCGGCTGGGCGGCTGGGCGGCTGGGCGGCTGGGCGGCTGGGCGGCTGGGCGGCTGGGCGGCTGGGCGGCTGGGCGGCTGGGCGGCTGGGCGCAGTTTGCGGGATGTTGCGGTTTCCCGGCCTCGTGACACCGCAACATCCCGCATGTTGCGTCGATCAAGGCCGGCGGCGCGGGGATACGGCCGCGCGGCCGCCGTGGGTATTGGGTAGGCTGTCGGGCGCACCCGGTCCTCCGGGTGTACGCGGGCGTAGCTCAATGGCAGAGCTTCAGTCTTCCAAACTGACGGTGCGGGTTCGATTCCCGTCGCCCGCTCCACGAGTGGCCCAGGTCAGACACGGTACCGACCTGGGCCATATTCATGGCTACCGCTTGCCTTCCCGGCGCGCCTGCACAGCATCGGCAACTTCGGAGCGATGGGACGTCAGAGTGGGTCGAGGCGGCGCTTGAGCAGGCAGAACTCGTTGCCTTCCGGATCGGCGAGGACGTGCCAGGACGCATCCGCGGGCTGACCCATGTCGACGGGTACGGCCCCGGCGACCAGGAGGCGTTCGAGCTCGGCGTCCTGATCGCGGTCCGTGGGGTTCACATCGATGTGCAGCCGGGCATGCCCATTCTTCGGCTCGTCGTCGCGGATGAGGAAGATCGTCGGCTGCGGGCCGCCGAACCCTTCGCGCGGGCCTATCTCGATGTAGACCTCCTCCTCACGATCGAGCTCGACGAAGTCGAGGACTTCGCACCAGAACCGCGCCAGCACCTCGGGGTCGCGGCATTTGAGCACGATTTCACCGATTCGGCATGCCATTGACGAGACCTACTCTCAAGCATCGGAACTGCCGGGGGCGGCCGCACGCGAATCTCATGAGCCCCCCGCAGTGAGTGCAAGCCCGCGATCGTACCGGGCGGGGCGAGTGGGCTCGGAGTTCCGACCCTCGCCTGGCCTGGGGCCGAGGAACAGGCCGGCCATTCCCACAGCATGCCTGTCATCGCCTGCCGACGAGCCATCCACGACCATCTGCCCCACCGCGAGGCGGTGTGGATTCGCCAGGCGCGACTTGGCCGGCACCGACCGTGGTGGGGCCGAATGCTCCGCCATGTCCTGTCCCCCTGTTGCGCCTGTCCGACCAAGCCGGAACAGCAAGGACCAATCAGCCGTCAGCGTGGCAGACGCGGCGTACTGCCGCTGTCCCGCGATCAGAGAAATATGGGCACCCCCGTGCGCGTGGTGCTGCCACGAATGCCACCGTGACTGGCGACCGGCCGACCGGAGACTCCCGCGTCTGGCGTAGCGCGCTGCTGGCTCGCGTGGTCGCGGAGATCGAGGCGGAGATCCGTCGGGCGTGGGAAGGTCTCCTCTTCGATCTTGAGGTCGAACCCGATTCCGCCGAGGCGGTCGAGTTGGCCTGGCTGGTGGCCGATGATCCGGCGGCGTACGACTGGCGGACCGTCGACGGCGCGCTCGACCTGTTGAGCTGTCCGGCGTGCGGATCACGGCTGGCCCAGGGGCCGGCCGCGTGCGAGACGTGCGAGTTCCATCACCGGATGCGCTTCGGTGCCCGGGAGGTGGACCGTCGGCACGTTCCGCCCGGCAACGAGCACGCCCTGCGGGTGGCGAGCGCGGTGACGCGTACCCGTCATCGTTATTCGGCCCGGGCCCGGGTGGGCTACGAGCTGATGCTGCCGGACCTGGTTGCCGGTGCGCTGCCCACCACCAGGCAGGCGCAGGCCGGCAAGGCCCTGATAAACAAGCTGACCGATGATGAGTGTGACCGCGTGGTCAGCTTCGCCCAGGTCGAACAGTTGGCGCGCGGTCGCTGATCCCCACCGTCCACGAGCGTCTGGAGTGGCCATGTCCGGCGAACCGGAGCCGGGTTTGCAGCCCGAGTGGCTGCGGCCCGACCAGGAGCAGGGTGATCCGATCCTGCTGACCGTCGACGGGCAGGTCTTCCGGGTGTCGGCCCGGGCGGACGCACCCGGCACGTACGACTTCGGCTGGCTCAGCGGGCCGCACGAGTACGGTTTCGGGCTGTCCCGGTCCGACGGCTCGGTGATGAGCCTGGCCGAGATGGAGACGGCGATCCGCGAGTTCCTCGCCGAGATCGACCCCGCCACCGGCTACCTGGCGGAGTGACAGCCTCCGGCAACGACACCGACGGCAGCGCCGCAACGACCACTACGGCAGAGCCGCGACGACACCATCGGCAGAGCCGGCACCGTCACCGGGAGCCGAGCCGGCGCTGCGACCAAGGTCGGTGACACGATGCCCACGCACCGCCGGTACTCAGCGGGCCGCATGTTCCGCGCGGGCGGGGGCACCGACCTCGTGCAGGTGTCGTAGGGCCTGACGGTAGGAGTCGATGAGAACGGTCTGTTCATAGGCGACGCCGATCTCGGCGCAGTACGCCTGCACGATGGGCTGGGCCCTGCGCAGGTTGGGGGTGGGCATGCCGGGGAACAGGTGGTGTTCGATCTGGTAGTTCAGGCCGCCGAGCGCCACGTCGGTGAGCCAGCTGCCGCGCACGTTGCGGGAGGTCAAAACCTGCTTGCGCAGGAAGTCCTCGGTGCCGGTCGGGTGCGGCATGCCCTTGTGGTTGGGGGCAAACGTCAGGCCCAGGTAGACACCGAACAGTGCCTGGTGCAGCAGCAGGAAGGCGACAGCCTGGAGTGGCGTGAGGACCACCAGCAGCGTCGCGAGGTAGCCGACGGCGTGCAGCACCAGCAGGGCGCTCTCCACGCCTCGGCGCCGCACCGTGCCGTCGCGCAGGGCCTTGACGCTTGACACCTTGAGGCTGACCGCGAGCAACGTCAGCAGCGGGAAGAACAGCGCGGCCTGGTGTCGGGTGATGAAGCCTTTCAGGCCCCGCCGGCCGACCGCCGTCTCGGCGGCCCAGACGAGCACCTCGGGGGCCACGTCCGGGTCGAGGTCGTCGTGGTTGGGGTTGTTGTGGTGGCGGGTGTGCTTGTCCATCCACCAGCCGTAGCTCATGCCGACGCCGAGGTTCCCGGCGAGCAGCCCGGCGAGTTCGCTGGGTCGCCTGGTGCGGAAGACCTGACGGTGTGCCAGGTCGTGTGCCACGAGGGCCACCTGGGCGAACGTGACGGCGAGGAAGACCGCCGTGACCATCTGCCACCAGGAGGAGCCGATGACGAGGAACGCCGTCCAACCGCCGACGTACATGAGCGCGACGGCGCCCAGGCGGACGAGGTAGTAGGCGGGCCGGCGCCGCATCAGTCCCGCTGCGGTGATCCGGCGGGCGAGCGCGGCGAAGTCGCTGCCGGTCGTCGTGGTCGTCATGACTCCACCGAACCATCCACGGTCCGCGCCGTCAGGAGCGCTGTCTCCCGCTGTCGTGGGGGTGCTGGCACCACCGACGAACGGCGGCCGCCGTGGGCAGAATGTGACCTGTGGACGTGGCCGGAGCTGGTGAACGGATGGCCCCGTGGGTCCGCCGGGGGCTGCGGTCGGTGGGTGCCGGGTTGGCCGCGATCGGTCTGTCGCTCACGAACGTCCCGCTGCTCGTCCTGTCGGTTGTCGCGTTGGTGCTGGTGCCGGTGCCCTTCCTCGGCATGGCGCTGGTGCCCTGGACGACGAGGTTGGTCAGGAGACGCACCGATCTTGAGCGGCGGCTCGCCGCCCGGGCTGGCGTGCCGGTGGCGCGCCCGTACCAGCCGCCTCCGGAGCGGAGCGTGCCCGGCGGGTGGCGCCGCTTCCGCTGGGTCGTCACCGACCCGGCCACCTGGCGGGATCTGGCCTGGCTGGTGCCGGGCGCCCTCGTCGGGATCATCCTCGGCGCGATCACGCTGGCCGTGCCGTTGTACGGGCTGGCGGGGCTGACGCTCACGCCGGTGTGGATCTGGCTCGGCAAAGACTGGTACGGCTACGGCACCGTCTGGTCGGTCGACAGCTTGGGCGAGGCGCTGCTCTGCGTTCCGCAGGGTGCGGCGATCCTGGCCGTCGGCCTGTGGTCGGCGCCGTGGTTGCGGCGCGTCGACGCCTTCTTCGACCGGCTCCTCCTCGCGCCGACCAGGGCCGCCGAACTCCGGCTGCGGGTCACCCAGCTGACCGTGACCCGCGCCGACACGGTGGACGCTCAGGCCGCCGAGCTGCGCCGAATCGAACGCGACCTGCACGACGGCGTCCAGGCCCGACTCGTCTCGCTGGGCATGATGATCGGTCTCGCCGACGAACTGATCGACCGGGATCCGGCCGCGGCGCACGAGCTGCTCGCCGAGGCGCGCGAGTCGAGCGGCACGGCGCTTGTCGAGCTGCGGCACCTGGTACGCGGCATCCACCCACCCGTACTGGCGGAGCGTGGTCTGGAGGGTGCGGTGCGGGCGCTGGCGCTCAGCCTGCCCGTGCCGATCACGGTCGACGCCGAGCTTCCCGGTCGGCTCGACACTCCGGTCGAGTCGGCGGCGTACTTCGCCCTGGCCGAGACGCTGACGAACGTGGTCCGGCATAGTCGCGCGCGGCACGCGTGGGTGTCGCTGCGCCACGCCGAGGGGCGGCTGACGATGGTGGTGACCGACGACGGTGCCGGCGGTGCCGACTGCGCCGCCGGCACCGGCCTGCGCGGTATCGAGCGTCGCCTCGCCGCCTTCGATGGCACGATGACGCTGTCGAGCCCGCCCGGCGGGCCCACCGTCGTCACCATGGAGCTGCCGTGCGCGCTGTCATCGCCGAGGACCACGCACTCCTTCGCGACGGACTGACCCGGATCCTGCAGGCCTTCGACTTCGACGTCGTCGCGTCCGTCGACAACGGCCCGGCCCTGCTACCCGCCCTGGTCACCCACCGGCCCGAGGTGGCGGTGGTCGACGTCCGCCTCCCACCGACGTTCACCGACGAGGGCCTGCAGGCCGCGATCGCGGCCCGCAGCCGGATACCCGGCCTGCCGATCCTCGTGCTCTCCCAGCACGTCGAGCCCCTGTACGCCCGGGAACTGCTCAGCACTCCCCAGGGCGGCGTCGGCTACCTGCTCAAGGATCGGGTCTCCAACATCGGCGAGTTCGTCGACGCCGTCCGCCGCGTCGCCGCGGGCGGCAGCGCGATGGACCCCGAGGTGATCTCACAGCTGCTCGCCCGCCGCGAGCCGTTGGCGATCCTCACGGTCCGCGAACGGGAGGTGCTCGGCGCGATGGCCGAGGGGCGCTCCAACGCGGCGATCGCCGCCAAGCTCCGCATCACCGAGAAGGCGGTGAGCAAGCACATCAACAACATCCTCACCAAGCTGGACATGCCGCCCTCCGACGACCACAACCGCCGGGTGCTGGCCGTGCTGGCCTATCTCAACGCCTGAGGTGCCACGCGTACCGGCTCCGATCAGTCGGCGGTGTGGGGTGGCTGCGCGGCAGCCGACACCGACGGCAGGTGGCGCAGCAGCCGGAAGGCCAGGACGGCCAGGGGTACACCGACCGCCAGGACGGCGACGATCTGCACCGAGGCGATCGTCAGCAGTGCCGTGCGCTGCACCTGACCGACGAGGTCGGGCAGGGTCGCGGTGCGCTGGACGAGCGCGGTCGCGGCGAGTATGACCAGCGCCAGCGACCAGGGCAGGGTGCGAGACGGTGGGCGGAAGGCCCGTACGCCCAGGTGGACCACCATCGCAACGACGACCAGCACGCAGCACAGGCCCGGCCAGTCCAGCAGCCGCAGCGCCGGCATGCTCGCCTGGGCGACGAACAGCGGTACGGGAACCGCGAGGATGCCCACCGGTAAGGCCAGGAGCCAGCGTCGGCGCGCCACCGGCACACCGTCGCGGTGCACGGCCGACATCGCGACCAGCAGGAGAAGCTCGACGACCAGCATCGCCCACGCCGCCACGGTCAGCGGTGCGGGGCCGGCGGCCTGCTCGACGGCGACGGTGACGGCCTGCGGCGCGATGGCGATCACGGCCACCGCCTGGGCCACCCGCCGGTGCCCGAGGACCAGGGCGAGGAAGGCCGGCAACCAGGCGTACCCCGCGACGTGCAAGGTGGCCTGCCAAGTGCCGATGGGCGGCACGAGAGCCCATTCGGACGCGGGGGCGGGCAACCAGCTCAGCGCGCCGGTGAGCCACAGCGTGACGGCGAGGCCGACGGTGGCCATGGCCGCCTGGGTAAGCACGCCGGCCAGCACCGCCAGGCGGACCGCCTGCCCCCAGACGTACGGGCGCGGTGGCGCGTCCGGCCCGCCGATCTGTAACCGGACGGCGAGCGACAGGATGCTGGTCATCTCCGCCAGGCTGGGGCGTCCGTGGTCCGCGAGGTATTCGTCGGTCTCGGCGTCGCCGGTCTGCATGGTCTCCAGGAAGGCGGCGACCATGTCGTCCTCCCACTGCCGCCGGTATCCGGCGGGCAGCAGCCGCAGCACCCGGCGGTAACGCTCCTCCAGCCGGCTCATGCGGACGTCCCCTCGATCGGGTTCTGCCGGCGCAACCGGATCGAGGCGAGCCGGGCGTTGGCGGCCAACCGTCGGGCCTCCGCGTCGAGGGCGTGGCGTCCCCGTTCGGTCAGCCGGTAGTACCGGCGCAGCCGGCCCTGCCAGGCCTCCTCGCGGTCCAGCTCGATCAGGCCGCCACCGACGAGCCGGTCCAGCGCTCCGTACAGTGACCCGATTTTCAGCCGCACCCGGCCCTGGGACAGGTCCGTCACCTCGGCGACGATGCCGTAGCCATGACGCGGGCCGTCGAGCAGCGCGGTGAGGACGAAGAAGGTCGGTTCGGTCATCGCCCCGGAACTCATCGGACCAATATAATGGCCAACACGATATCTTGGCCAGCACGCGGCTGGCACAACCAGCGTCACCGGATGGGCGGCATGCCCGGTGTGCTGCCGGGTAGGCGGCGGCGGTGACCTTCTCGATCGTCGCCCGCTGTGGGCGTTCCGGGCAGTTGGGCGTGGCGGCGCTGACCGCGAAGCCGGGTGTCGGCAAGCTGGTGGCGCACGTCCATCCCCACGGCGCCGTGGCCACCCAGGCGCTGCCCAACCCGTTCCTCGCCTACGACGGTCTGCCGCTGCTCGGCGACGGCCGTACGCCGGAGGACGTGGTGACCGAGCTGCTCGACCGCGACCCGGGTCGGGACGTACGGCAGGTTGGCATGGTCGACCGGGACGGACGCTCGTACGCCTTCACCGGTGCCCGCACCCTGGACTGGTCGGGCCATCGCACCGGCACCGGCTATGCGGTGCAGGGCAACCGGCTGGTGGGCGCGGAGCCTCTCGACGAGATCGTGCGGGCGTACCAAGGCGGCGAGGATCTCGACCTGGCCGAACGGCTGCTGCTCGCGATCGAACTGGGTGAGGACGCCGGCGGTGACCGGCACGGGGCGCGCTCGGCGACCGTCATGGTGATCGGCGAGCAGCCGTATCCGCTGTGGGACCTGCGGGTCGACGACCACGATCATCCGGCGAAGGAGCTACGCCGGCTGTACGACGTCTTCCACGAGGAGGTGGCCACCGCCGTACGGCAGTTGCCCACCCGGGACGACCCGATGGGCGAAGCGGCCCGACGGGCGCTCGGCTGATGCGATGGCTGGGAGCTCACCGGCCGTTCCGGGCCCGGACGGCGCGGCCGGAGTCCCCACCGGCTGGGGATGAATCGCTTCGGGCTGGGTAAGCAGGCCGCCGTCCTGGTGGAGTGACGACCTCGGTCGCGGTGTCGCGGCCACCTCCCGGGCGGGCCGGCCGACGGACCGGCCCGCCCGGCGGCCGGGAACCTCACGCGGGTGTCCCACCGCCGGACAGGGTCTAGTTGGTCAGCCAGTTCCAGGCGTCCATGATCCACTGAGTCTGTTGCAGGAACGCGACGCCGAGACCGGTCAGGAAGACCGCCGTGACCAGGTGCGCTCCCCGGGCGGTGCGTCGTACCCGACCCAACTGCCGTTCCAGCACCACCCGGCCGAGCAGTCGGGCCAGGGTGAACAACCCGGCCGCGACCAGCAGGCTCAGCACGAAGATCACGATCGGTCCGACGAGGTCGCCGCCGCCGGAGATCGCCCAGATCCCCCAGCAGACGAACGCGAACAGGGCCCCGGCGAAGCTCCACTCGCCGCCACGCTTCAGTCGGGCCACGTGCCAGCTCAACGGCTGTCGCGGCACCGGTCCGCCCGGCCAGCCGGTGCCGGTCGGCGCGTGCTCCACCGTCGGGAACGGCTCGGTACGCGGCGCGCGGGCGCCGACCTGGGCCACGCCCCGGCGGTACGGGTCGCGCTGCGGCGGCACCCCGCCACCGGGCTGCGGTGGCACCTCGACGGTCCGCTCCGCCCACGGTTGCGTCTGCTCGGCCATGTCGTTCCCTCCCCTTCACCGACGGCGCCCCCGGACGCCGCTGGAGACTTCGAGGGTAGCCAGCCCGCAAATCGGTCGCCGTACCCACACCGATCGGCTAGACACGAGCGGTGACCACCTCCACTCTGCCGATCGAAATCGCCAACGCCGACTTCGACGAGATGAACGGGTTCCTCGGTTCCCTGTTCCACCACCCGGTCGACAGCGAGGCCCAGGAAGCCGAACGTCCGATCTTCGAACCGGAACGCGCGCTGCAGATACGCGACGGATCCGACCTGGTCGCCACCGCCATCGCGTTCACCCGGCAGCTCGGCGTGCCCGGTGGCGACCTGGCCGCCGCACACGTGAGCATGGTCGGGGTCGCGCCCACCCACCGTCGGCGGGGCCTGCTCACCGCCATGATGCACCACCAGCTGCGTCAGATCCACGACAGTCGCCGGGAGCCGGTCGCGGTGCTCTGGGCCAGCGAGGGTCAGATCTATCCGCGCTTCGGCTACGGCCTGGCCTCCCAGCGGTTCCACGTCTCCGGCGAGACCGCCGAACTGCGGCTACCGGCACCGACGCCGGGCGAGGGCCGGCTGCGCCTGGACCGGCCGACCGACCGCCAGGCCGACCTGGCCCGGGTGTACGAGCACGTACGCGCCGATCGCCCCGGCTGGTCGGTGCGCGACGACCGGTGGTGGCGGTACGTGCTCGTCGACCCGCAGGCGCACCGTGGTGGGGCCACCGAGCGGCGGGTGGTGTTGCACGAGGGACCCGACGGTGTCGACGGCTACGGGCTGTTCCGCACCAAGGCCGAGTGGGACGACGGTGGCCCGAACAGTCTCACCACGGTCGACGAGGTGGTGGCGAGCACCCCGGCGGGGTACCTGGCGATGTGGCGGATGCTGCTCTCGCTCGACCTGACCCGACGGGTCGCGTGGATGCGGGCGGCGGTGGACGAGCCGCTGCTGCGGCTGCTGAACGAACCGCGCCGACTCAACTGCCGGCTGGTCGACGCGCTGTGGGTACGGGTGGTGGACGTGCCGGCCGCGCTCGCCGCCCGGCGCTACGCCACCGACGTCGACGTGGTCATCGAGGTGACCGACCACCTGCTGCCGGAGAACACCGGCCGGTGGCGGCTGCGCGGCGGGCCGGCCGAGGCGACCTGTACACCGGCGACCGGACCGGCCGACCTGGCCTGCGACGTACGCTGCCTCGGCGAGCTGTACCTCGGCGGCGTGAACCCGACCGCGCTGGCCGACGCCGGTCGGCTCCGCGAGCTGCGCCCCGGCGCGCTCACCGCCGCCGGTCCCGCCTTCACCTGGCACCGAGCCCCCTCCGCCATGGAGATCTTCTGACCGCCGGCGATGGGGGTACGGTCGGGGGGTGGCGGATGGCGGGGAACGGCGGCGACGGCGGCACCGGCAGCACGGCAGCCCCGGCGGTGGAGTCGACGGTGGTGCGGCGGCCAGCACGGCGGGGGTGCACGACGGCGGTGAGACGTCGCGTGGGCGACGCAACGGCGCTTCCGACGAGGGCGAGCGAGGGCTGCGCGGGCTAGTCGGGTCTGGTTCGTCACAGGTCAGCGTGACCGCGGCGATGCGGGCGCGGGACGCGGCCCGGCCCTCCGACGAGGATCTCGCCGCCGCGGCGGACCGGGTCGTCATCGTCCGCCGTAACTGGACTCCGCGCGACGAACTGCCCCGCCGCTGACCCGTCCCGATCCGGGTTCGGTGTTCCCGAACCCGGATCAGGAAGGACGGTCCGAAGGGTCGTGGATCAGGGCAGGTCGGGCAGCTGCCGGGTGCGCTCGTACTCGGCGACCTGGGCGATGCGCCGAGCGTGCCGGTCACTGCCCGAGAAGGACGTGGTCAGGAACGCCTCGACGATGGCGGTGGCCTCGTCGAGGGTGTGCTGGCGGGCACCGACGGCGACCACGTTGGCGTCGTTGTGCTGCCGGCCCAGCTGGGCGGTCTCGACGTTCCACGCCAGCGCCGACCGCACCCCCGCCACCTTGTTCGAGGCGATCTGCTCGCCGTTGCCCGAGCCACCGATGACCACACCCAGGCTGCCCGGGTCGGCCACCACGCGGGTGCCGGCGTGCAGGCAGAAGGCCGGGTAGTCGTCCTCCGGGTCGTAGGCGTGCGGGCCGATGTCGACCACCTCGTAGCCCTGCTTGGCCAGGTGGTTGGCCAGGTGCACCTTCAACTCGAAACCGGCGTGATCGGATCCCAGGTAGACGCGCATACCGGGCAGTCTGTCAGGCCCGTCCCACGAGGCGACGCCGGGGCGGTGCCCCGTGGGACGGGCACCGGATCAGGCCAGTTCGGCGACCACCAGGCCGCCGCGCGCCTTCGGGGTGAACCAGGTGCTCTTGCGGGGCATCTTCTCCCGGGCCAGGTTCACCGCGACGAAGTCGTCGACGGTCACCGGCGCGATGAGGATGGCCAGTTCGGCCCGACCGGACCGCACCTCACCGGTGAGCCAGCTCGCCGGGTAGTCACCGCCGACGTAGGTGATCCGCTTGTCGCCCGGATCCAGGCCGAGGGCGTCGCGCAACAGCAGTCGCTCGACCAGAGCGTGGTCGAGGTTCTCCAGCCGACCGGCGCCGGTGTGCGGCAGCGTCACCGCGTACGCCTGATCGGGAAGCTGGAGCACGACGGTGCCGCCGGTGGCGGGGACCTCGGCCGGGCCGTCGACCGGGGTGATCCGCGCCCCGGCCGCCGTCAACCGCTCCAGCAGTTCCTCGTGGGTGGTGGTCAGCTCGCTGACCAGGCGGTTGTAAGGCTGGATGGCAACCGACGCCGGGGTGGTGACGACCGCCAGGAACCGGGGCATCCCGCCGGTCTGCGCGGCCAGGCTGCGGTGGTTGCCGTCGGCGACGACCAACTCGCCACCACCGGCCAGTGCGGTCAGCTCGTCCTGCTGCGGGCCGGGACCGACCAGCCAGATGGCGTGGGTACGTCCGGCCTGATCGGTGTCGGTGGCGGCGGGCGCCCCGGCGGTGTCGGTGGCCGCCGCGAGCGCGGCGTGCAGCTCGTCGCCACATCCGGTCTGCAGCAGCAGTACGGGTGAGAGCAGGTGCCCCAACGCCTCGGCCAGCGCCACCCGTTCGCGCACCTTCGCGATGAAGACGTCCTCGTTGCGGATGACCAGGCCGGGTTCGTCGGCCCGGGTGGAGATCTGGTCGGTGTCGACCATGGCGAACAGCCCGTAGGCCGACTCCTCGCCCGGCGCGCTGATCCGGTACAGCACCACCACCTGTTCGGCCGGGGTGTAACTGCCGTCGGCCTTCGCCTCCGCGAGCCGGCTCACCGCGTCCGGCAGGGCGTCGACGAAGGACCTGCCGAGGCTCTCCGGGGCCTTGTGCGGCATCTCGATGCCGAGGGCGCTGTGCGGATTCGCCTCGATGATCGCGGTGATCTCCGCGTCGTCGGCGAACTCGTCGTAGTTCTGGGCGCCGGTACCACCGGTGGTGATCCAGGCGCGGGAGATCGGGTGCACGACCGTCATGACCGTTGACGCTACCGGCGGCGCGTCGGGTGCCGCCGCCGGACCCGCCCCGAGCCCACCAGATAAAAGCAGGGTCACCGCCCTGACACCTCAGGTGTGGCGGGGTCCGTCGTCAGCACTCCGCCTCCGCCGCCCGTCGGTGCCGGCCGGTCGACGCCGGCACCACGGCGGGACGACGTGTCGGGGCCGGTCGTGGTCCGTGGTTGCGGATGTCGCGACCGGGAGGGGTCAACCGCGAGGTGGCGGGAACCGAGGCGACGCCCACCGCGCCGTCGCGCCCGAACCCGCCGGCCGCGTTCGGGCTGCGATCCTGCCGGGGAGCGGACCACCTGCCGGCCCGGCCGTTCCCCGGGGTCGGCGCGGTCCGGCCCGCCGCCGGCCCGAGCACGCCCCCACCGCCGCCCTCCTCCCGACTCCAGCGATCGTCGACCGGGGCACGATGCTTGGCCACCAGGCACCTCCACGAGCGGTGGGCTGCGGACATCCGGACAAACGAGTCCGCGACCGCACCGGTGACGCCGGGCCCGCCAGCGGCGTGGCTGCCGGGCCTCGACGTGGCGGCGTCAGGAAGGGACCTCAGCCATCCACGAGGCGTTGAGAAGGTGCCCTTGCTTCCGGCTCAGTCGAAGATGGGGTCGAGGTCGCGGCTGCGCTTGAGTTCGAAGAAGCCGGGGGTACCGGCGACCAGCAGGACACCGTCCCAGAGCCGACCTGCGGCCTCGCCCCTGGGCGCCGGGGTGATCACCGGCCCGAAGAAGGCGACCTGCCGACCGTCGGGGCCGGGGGCGTGGATGACCGGGGTGCCGACGTCGGTGCCGACCGGCCGCATACCCGCCTCGTGGCTGGCCCGCAGCGGCGGGTCGAGGTCGCTGTCGCCGGCCGCCTCGGCCAGCGCCGGGTCGAGTCCGGCGTCGGTCAGGGCGGCGACGTACAGGTCCGCTCCGAGCGGCTCCTTGCCGAGATGGATCCGCGTACCCAGGGCCGTGTAGAGCGCCCGTACGGCGTCGGCGCCGTGGCGCTGCTGCACGGCGACGCAGACCCGCACCGGCCCCCACCCGTTGCGCATCAGCTCCTGGTAGTCGTCGGGCAGTTCCCGACCCTCGTTGAGCACCGACAGGCTCATCACGTGGAAGCGGACGTCGACCGGGCGGACCCGCTCCACCTCCAGCAGCCACCTGGACGTGAGCCACGCCCACGGGCAGATCGGGTCGAACCACATGTCTACGCTGGCGCGCTCGTTCACGACGAGATCCCTTCGCGATGGTGACGCCGACTCACCGGCGTACCTCCGATCTTTCCTCGACCGCCCGCACTCACGCGAGGATCGACCCGTGACCTCGCCCACCACCGCATACCCGTACATGGAAGACTCAGGCCGGACCGGCCGTCACGAGCGGTCGACGGACCATGCGGCCGTGACGGACGGCGAGAGTGGGATGGAGACGAACAGTGCCGGGAGTGCGCAACCTGACACAGGTCGAGGCGACCGAGCGGGCCCGCCTGCTCGACGTGACCGGGTACGACATCAGTCTGGATCTGTCCAGTGCTGTTCACGCCGCCGACGGTCGGACCTTCCGGTCGACCACCGAGGTGCGGTTCCGCTGCACCGAACCGGGGGCGAGCACGTTCATCGAGGTGGCGGCCGACTCGGTACGCTCGGCGACGCTCAACGGCGAACCGGTCGACCTGGCCGACTTCAGCGCCGAGAAGGGGCTCACGCTGACCGGGCTGGCCAGCGAGAACACGCTCGTCGTCGACGCCGACTTCGCCTTCTCCAACTCCGGGCAGGGGTTGCACCGGACCGTCGACCCGGTCGACGGTGAGACCTACCTCTACAGCCAGTTCGAGACGGCCGACGCGCAGCGGGTCTTCGCCTGCTTCGACCAGCCGGACCTGAAGAGCGTCTACACCTGGCACGCCACCGTTCCGGAGCACTGGAAGGTGGTCTCCAACATGCCGGTGGAGCGGGAGGAGGCCGCCGGCGAGGGCCACAAGACGGTGCACTTCGCCACCTCCGCCCGGATGAGCACCTACATCACCGCGCTGTGCGCCGGGCCGTACCACGAGGTCAGGTACACCCACGACGGCATCGACCTGGGCTACTTCTGTCGGGCGAGCATGGCGCAGTATCTGGACTCCGACGACCTGAACCTGGTCACCACGCAGGGCTTCGACTTCTTCCACGAGCAGTTCGGGGTGCGCTACCCGCTGCCCAAGTACGACCAGCTCTGGGTGCCGGACTTCAACGCCGGGGCGATGGAGAACTTCGGCTGCGTGACCCACGCCGAGTCGCACTACCTGTTCCGCTCGCAGGTCACCGACTTCGAGTACGAGCAGCGGGCCAACACCGTCCTGCACGAGCTGGCGCACATGTGGTTCGGCAACCTGGTCACCATGCGCTGGTGGAACGACCTGTGGCTGAACGAGTCGTTCGCCGAATGGGCCAGCCACTGGTGCAACACGCACGCCACCCGGTTCACCGAGGCGTGGACGACCTTCCTGTCCATCCGGAAGAACTGGGGCTACCGGCAGGACCAGCTTTCCTCCACCCACCCGGTCTACTGTGAGATGCCCGACCTGGAGGCCGTCGAGGTCAACTTCGACGGCATCACGTACGCCAAGGGCGCCAGCGTGCTCAAGCAGTTGGTCGCCTACGTGGGCGAGGAGTCCTTCCTGGCCGGTCTGCGCGCCTACTTCGGCCGGCACGCCTGGGGCAACGCCACCTTCGACGACCTGCTGTCCGAGTTGGAGACCGCCTCCGGTCGCAAGTTGACCACCTTCGCCTCCCAGTGGCTGGAGACCGCCCAGGTCAACACGCTGCGCCCGGAGCTGACCATCGACGCGGACGGCACGTACCAGCGGGTGGCGGTCCGTCAGGAGGCCCCGGAGGGCTACCCGACCCTGCGTACCCACCGGATCGGGGTGGGGCTCTACGACCTCACCGACGGTCGGTTGGTGCGCCGCGAGCGGTACGAGGTCGACGTCGACGGCGAGCTGACCGAACTCACCGACCTCACCGGTGTGCCCGCGGCCGACGTGCTGCTGCTCAACGACGACGACCTGAGCTACACCAAGCTGCGGCTGGACGAGCGGTCCATGGCGACGGTGGTCCAGCACATCGCCGGTCTCGACTCGTCGCTGGCGCGGGCGCTGTGCTGGACCGCCGCCTGGGACATGACCCGCGACGCCGAACTGGCCACCCGCGACTACGTCGCCCTGGTGCTGGCCGGGCTGCCGGCGGAGACGGACATCAACCTGGTCACCGCGACGCTGCGCCAGGTCAGCAGCGCGCTCACCTTCTACGCCGACCCGGCCTGGGCCCCGACCGGCTGGGCCGACCTGGCCCGTACCGCGAAGACCGCGCTCGCGGCGGCGGAGCCGGGCAGCGGTTTCCAGCTGGCCTGGGCCCGGGCGTACGTCGCCGCGGCCCGCTCCGGCGAGGACCTGGCCGTGCTGCGCGGCTGGTTGGAGGGCACCCAGGTGACCCCCGGGCTGACCATCGACACCGAGCTGCGGTGGAGCGTGTTGCAGGCGCTGGTGGCCAATGGCGTGGCCGGAGCGTCGGAGATCGAGACGGAGCTGTCCCGGGACAAGACCTCAAGCGGTGAGCGGGAGGCCGCGTACGCGCACGCGCTGGTGCCGACCGAGGCGAACAAGGCCGCCGTCTGGGCGCAGTTGACCGGCCCCGAGGCGCTGCCGAACTGGCGGCACCGGGCGCTGTTGCAGGGCTTCAGCCACCCCACCCAGGTGGAGCTGATCACGCCCTACCGGGACCGGTTTTTCGCCACGGTCGGGCAGGTCTGGGCGACCCGGGACAGCGAGCCGGCGCAGGAGTTCGCCATGCTCATGTACCCGGCGTACCTGGTGCAGGACGACACCGTCGAGGCCACCGACGCCTGGCTGGCACAGGAGGGTCACCCCGGGCCGTTGCGGCGGCTGGTCGCCGAGGGCCGCGACGGCGTGGTCCGCGCGCTCGCCGCGCAGGCCCGGGACGCCCGGACGGCCTGACAGACACTCCACCGGCCCGGGTGCGTCGTGGTTACCCGACGCACCCGGGCCGTTATCGTGGCCAAGGGAGGTGGAGGTGATGGCACAACCGGCTCACGAGTGGCGCCCACCGGAACTCGGCTGGCGGGAGCAGGATCTCGCCGAACTGCCAGAGGATGGAAGTCGCTACGAGATCGTCGACGGAAGCCTCCACGTGACGCCACCGGCCGGCTACGGACACCACTGGCTGGCGGACGAGATCCGGTCGGCGATCCGTGCGTCGGCACCAACGGAGTGGATGATCATCCGCGAGCCGGGGTTCGCGCCCCGAGCGGCAACCTGATTCCGGACATCTCGGTCCTCAAACCGGGCGCGCCGCCCGACGGCATGTGGGCGGATCCGGCGTACGTCGCGCTCGTCGTCGAGGTCGAGTCGCCCAACAGCCGCCGACACGACCGGTTCGCCAAGCCCGCGCTCTACGCCGAGGCCGGCATCCCCTACTACTGGCGGGTGGAACGGGGCGACTTCGGCCCAGTGGTGTACCGCTACGAACTGGTCAAAGAGGTCCACTACAACCTGCTCGGCACGGTCGGGCCGGACGATCCGGTCGAGGTGACCGAGCCGTGGCCGATGCGGCTCGATCCGTCCGCCTGGCCGCGGTGAGCTGCGGAACCATGATCCCGCTCAGGAAAAAGCCCGGCCGCGCGTGACGCGGGCCGGGCTTTGTCGTACGGGTCGGGCTCAGCCTTTACCGGCGTAGCGGGAGAGCTGGTCGAGGCCTTGGATGATGCCGCCGGCGAGATCACCGCCGCCGAACGCGGCCACCATCGACAGGGCGGCGATCTTGGCGTACGTGTCCGGGACGCGCTTGCGGGCGTACCGGCCGGTGACGATCTCCAGCTGACGCTGGTTGGGTGAGATCGCGATCAGCACCGACCGGTCGGGCTCGGCGAGCTGCCGGTGCAGCCGCTCGGCGTGCTCCCGGATCGGCTCGTCGAGTCCGCCGACGAAGACGGAGAAGACCAGACCGGTCGTCCGGTCGGCCACCCGCAGCGCCTCGTCGATGCGCAGCAGCTGGCGGGTCGAGAACGGCCCGTCGAGCACGTCGGGCGGGTTCTCCGTCCCGGCCGCGTGCTGCTTCTCACCAACGGTCACTTGCGCCTCCGGTTCCACCGGTCGGCGCCTCGACGCCGGCCTGTTCCTGCGTGCGGCTGGTCAGCGCGGGCGCCTGTGCCCCCGCCGACAGCGCGGTGCCCGCGGAGTCGGCCAGTTCCTCGGGGCGGCCGAGGAACCACACCGGCGTGAAGGTGAACGGCCGGCCCGGCCGGTAACGCTTGGCACCGAAACCACCGCCCTGGCTGCCCGCGTAGACGAGGCCGGCGATCACCAGCACGATGGCTGCCGGGATGCCGACGAAGACCAGCAACGTGTCGGTTACAGACAATCCCAACGCCCCCAGGCGGAAAGAGAGACCTTCGATCGGGTCGAGTGGCAGATCACCGCGGTGACCTCCCGACTCCGCTGTCATTCACGTTAGCGGAGGCGACGCTCCGCCAGACTGCGGGGTGCCGATCCCATCCGCCACTGGAGGCCTCCAGTTGCGCAGCGGTCGCGATCAGCCTCGCGTCGTCGCCGTAGCGGCCGGTGAGCAGCACGCCGACCGGCAGTCCCTCGGCGGTCACGCCGACCGGCAGCGAAACCGACGGTTGGCCGGTGACGTTGAAGACCGCACAGTACGGCGAGAAGCGACGTTGCCGGTCGAAATCCTCCGCCGGGGTGCGCCCCAGGGAGAACCAGCCGACCGGCGCCTGCGGGGCCGCCAAGGTGGGACAGAGCAGCAGGTCGCAACCGGCGGTACGGCGGACACCGAGGCGTACCTGGGCCTGGATCTCGCCGAGGGTCGCGGTGAGCGTACCGGCGGAGATCCCGGCGGCCTGGGTCCGCAGGAAGCGGGTCAGCGGCAGCAGCTCGGATTCCCGTTGCGGCGGCACCGGGGCGAGCGCGAGGACGTACCAGACGATCTCGAACAGCGGCCAGACCTGCGGGCCGAGCGGCGCCGGCACCTCGACGACCTCGTGCCCGGCGGCGGCGAGCAACGCGGCGGCCCGGTCCACCGCGGCGACGCAGTCCGGGTGGACCGGCTCGTCGGCGAGCATCGGGGTGGTGAACCGGCCGATCCGTAACGGGCCGGGCTCGGCGGTCCGGGCGGCGGCGAGATAGCCGCCCGACGGCGGTGGCGGCGGCAGATACGGCTCGCCGGGCACCGGCTCGGCCAGCACGTCCAGCAACGCGGCCACGTCGGAGACGGTCCGACCGAGCGGACCGTTGGTCGGCAGGCCGAAGGCGCCGAAACCGAGTGGACCGCCGGAGACCAGGCCACGGCTTGGCTTGTAGCCGATCAGCCCGCACAGCGACGCGGGGATCCGCACCGAACCACCGCCGTCCGAGCCCTGCGCCACGGGCACCAGGCCCGCCGCCACGGCCGCGGCCGCGCCGCCGCTGGAACCGCCGGCGGTGTACGCCAACGCCCACGGATTGCGGGCCGGTGGTGCCACCGAAGTCTCGGAGTACAGCGAACAGCCCAGCTCGGAGGTGGTGGTCTTGCCGAGACTGACCAGTCCGGCGGCCCGCATGAAGCGCACCACGTCGGCGTCGACGGGCGGTACGAAGTCCGCGAAGGCGGTCGAACCAAAGGTGGTGCGGACACCTGCGGTCAGGGTCAGGTCCTTTATCGCGGTCGGCACCCCGTGCAGTGGCCCGCGCCGGTCGGCCGGCGTGGCGTCGGCGACGCGGGCGGCTTGGCGCGCCAGCTCTGCGGTGACGGTGACGAAGGCACCGACGGTGTCACCGAGCGCGTCGACCCGGTGCAGATGGTGGTCGACGAGCTCCAGGCTGGACAGTTCACCACGGGCGAGCGCAGCGGCCTGTTCCAGCGCGGTCAGGTCGTGCGGCTCGGCCATGCCGCCATCCTGCCCGCTCAGGCCACTCGTCGCCGCGCCGACACGAGCGTCACGGCCTCAGGAAAGGGTGCCCGGCGGGGACACCCACTCCGAGCGTGGACCACCCACCTCCGCCAACAGGTCGAAGTCCCGGTCGTAGTGGAGCACGGTGGCCGCGTACTCGGCGGCGGAGGCCGCCACCATGAGATCCACCGGACTCGCCGCCCGGTGGTGTCCCCGGGCGGTCAACGCCAGTTGCAGGTCCCGCGCTCTCGTGGCCACAGCCGGAGAGATCGGAAGGTCGATCATCAGCTCCGCACGCCGGGCGCGTACCGTCATCGCATCCCTGAAGTCGCGGGCGCTACGCCCGTCCTCCAGGTCCAACGGGAGGCAGGTCGCGACCAGCCGCTCCTCCAGCAGGGCAAGGATCCGCTTTCCGACGATCGGCTGGCGGAGGCGGCCCCAGGCCGAGGTGTCTATCAGGTACAGGCCTGGTGGAGGGGTCACGCGGCGTCCCGCTCGCCGCCGGGTGTTTTGTCGTCCTCCAGCAAGCCGGTCCAGTCCCGATCGACGGCGAGCAACTCCCGGATCGCCTCCACCCGCTCGCTGCGTTCGGCAACCATCCGGAGCGCGGCGTGAATGGTGTCCTTCTTGCTCTTGGTGCCCAGTTCGCGACGCGCCCGTTCGAGCAGCTCATCATCAAGATCAATAACAGTTTTCACGGCCCAAGTGTATATGAGACTTCCGTCTCTATATATCGACTCGGCCAAGAAAGCGGAGGGCGTTGGTGGAGAGCAGGTCGGCGCGCTGGGCGTCGGTGAGGAAGTCGGCCTGGCGGACCACCGCACCGGCCGGCCGTTCGCCCAGGGGGTACGGGTAGTCGCTGCCCACCAGCACCCGCTCGGCGCCCATGGTGTCCACGAGCAGCCGCAGCGCCGGAGTCGAGAAGACCACCGAGTCGACGTAGAACCGGTCGACATAGGAGCTGGGCGGGGCGGCGGAGGCACCGCGTACCAGGTCGCCACGGCGGTGCCAGGCGTTGTCGGCGCGCCCCAGCCAGAACGGGAAGCTGCCGCCGCCGTGGGCGAAGCAGATGCGCAACGTCTCCGGCACCCGGTCGAACACCCCGCCGAGGATCATCGCCAGCACCGACAGGTGGGTCTCGGCGGGCATGCCGGTGAGCCACCGGGCCATCCAACGGTCCAGCCGGGGACTGCCGGCCATGTCCCACGGGTGGACGAAGACCGGCGCACCGACCTCGGCGCAGTGGGTCAGGAACGTCACGATGCCGGCGTCGTCCAGGTCCCGGTCGCCGACGTGATTGCCGATCTCCACGCCGACGTGGCCGGCCGCGAGGCAGCGGTCCACCTCGGCGCAGGCCGCGTCCGGGTCCTGCAACGGCACCTGGCAGAACGGCAGCAGCCGGTCCCCGCCCGCGGCGGTGACCTCCAGGGTCAGGTCGTTGAAGATCCGGGCCACCTTCACCGCCTGGTCGGCCGGCCGGTCGTAGCAGAAGAAGACCGGGGTGGGCGAGACCACCTGCACGTCGACCCCGTCGGCCGTCATGTCGGCCAGCCGGGTGTCGGCGTCCCAGCACTCGGCGCCGACCGGGCGGAACGCCGTGTCGCCGACCATGATCATGGCGGCGCGCTCCGAGTCGATCCGCAGCCATGGCCAGCCGGACCCGCCGCACGCCACGGCCAGGTCCGGCCAACCCTTCGGTACGACGTGCGTGTGCACGTCCACCACCGGAGACGCCGACGGCACCGGAGCCGCCATCAGCCCTTGCCCGGGTGCAGGGTGCCGCAGTTGTCGCAGGTACGCGCCGACTCGTCGGCGTAGAAGGCGGCGAAGACCGGCGGCAGGTCGGCAGCGATGTCCCGGACCTGCAACTCGACCTCGTGCACCCGGTGGGAACACTCGGGGCAGTACCACTGGAACTTCTCCAGCGTTCCCTCCTCGCGTACCCGCTCGATCACCATGCCGATCGAGCCGGCCTCCGGCCGCTGCGGCGAGTGCGGCGTGTTCCGGGGCAGCATCCACATCTGCCCCTCGCGCACGTGCACCGTACGCGGACCCTCGGGGAGCATCAGGTTGATGTGCATGTTGCCCTTGACCTGGTAGAAGAACTCCTCGTACGGGTCGACGTGAAAGTCGGTGCGCTGATTCGGCCCACCGACGACCATCACGATGAAGTCCTCGGAGCCGGGCAGCATCTCCTTGTTGCCCACCGGCGGCTTCAGCAGGTGCTGGTGATCGGCGATCCAGCCGGGGAAGCTGAACGGCTCGGCGATCTCACTCATGACTGGCCTCCTTCTGGGAGCAGGGCGACGGCCTGCATCTCGATCAGCAGGTGCGGATGCGGCAACTGGTGCACGGCGACCGTGGTCCGGGTCGGTCCGGTCGCGTCGAAGAACTCCGCCCACACCTCGTTGTATCCCCCGAAGTCGTTCATGTTGACCAGATAGGTGGTCACCTGGACCAGGTCGCCCAGCCCCGCACCGACCGACCGCAGCAGGTCCGCGATGTTCTCGATCACCGCCCGCGTCTGCGCCCGGATGTCCAGATCGGTCGTGCCGAACTCGTCCACCGACACGCCCGCGAACGTGTTGTCGGCCCGCCGCGACGACGTCCCCGACACGAAGACGAACCCACCCGCCACCTTCACATGCGGAAACGCCCCCCGAGGCACCGCCTTCCCGGCAACCACCCGGGCTCCGTCACCACTCACGCCAGACCACCCCCGGCACCGTCCGCCGCAGACCCGACCCACCCAACACCGGCGCGGTCCACCCCAGATCCAACCCACCTGACACCGGCGCGCGAAGCCCGACCACGTCAGGGGTTCCGGGCAGCCCGCCCGGCGCAGGGATCAAGCCTGACCGCCCGGAGCCGGGTGGGCTGCCCGGAACCCCCACGCCGATCACGACGAGGCCCGCAACGAAGCCGTACCGAGCTTCTCGACAACCGCCCGCACATGAGCACCAGCACGCAACGGAACAGCGGCCGTCGCCGCGCCCGCCAGGAACACCCAGCCCTCGCGCAACCGCACCCCGTGCCGCCCCGCCAGCCGGATTCCCTCGTCCAGGGCCCGTCGCGGATCGCCGAGGATGGCCGCCGTCGAGCCGACCTGGGCCAACCGTCCGTCGATCTCCAACAGCACGCCCAGGTTGTCCAACCCGTCCGGCACCGGTGACCACGGCCCGATCACGAACGCGCCGGCCGACGTGTTGTCGGCGATGACGTCCGGCAGGGAGAAGGTGAAGTTCGCGTACCGGGAGTCGATCAACTCGATCGCCGGAGCGACCGCCCGCACCGCGTCGGTGAAGTCACCGACCGGTTCACCGGGCTCGGGCAGGCGGTCCAGCAGGAACGCCACCTCCGGCTCGACCCGGGGATGGATGAACGCGGCCATGTCGACCGTGCCGCCGTCGGGGATCCGCATGGTGTCGGTGAGCCGGCCCCAGATCACCTCGTCCACCCCGACCTGGGCCATCTTCGCCTTGCTGGTCAGCCCCATCTTCAGCCCGACCAGCCGCTCCCCCCGATCCAGCCGGCGCTGCACCAGCGCGGTCTGCACCGCGTACGCGGCGTCGACGTCCAGCCCGGTCTCGGCGGCGAGCTGCGCCGTCGCGGTGGCCGTGTCGGCGGCCGTACCGAGCGTCTCGGCGATCCCCGCGATGTCCGGCCCGATCATGACTTCTCCTTGCCGGCCAGGTCCAGCGCCACGTCGACGATCATGTCTTCCTGGCCGCCGACCATTCGGCGTCGGCCCAGTTCCACCAGGATCGACCGGACGTCCACGCCGTAGCGGGCCGAGGCCCGTTCGGCGTGCCGGAGGAAGCTGGAGTAGACCCCCGCGTACCCCAGGGACAGGGTCTCCCGGTCGACCTGGACGGGCCGGTCCTGCAACGGGCGGACGATGTCGTCGGCGGCGTCCATCAGCGCGAAGACGTCGCAGCCGTGCCGCCAGCCGTGCAGTTCCGCGACCGCGACGAAGACCTCCAGCGGCGCGTTGCCGGCGCCGGCCCCCATGCCGGCCAGGGAGGCGTCCACCCGCACCGTCCGGCCGGCCGGCGACCCGACCGGGCCGGCGCCGACGACCCGGCCGTGCTCGACGGCGACGACGCTGTTGGCCACGCCCAGGGAGAGGTTGTGGTGGGCGTGGATGCCGATCTGCGTGCTCGGTTCGAGGACCTGCCGGTACGCGTCGACGCGCTGCGCCACATCGGACATCAGCAGCCGGCCGCCGGAGTCGGTGACGTAGACGCAGTGCGCCCCGTACGACTCCATCAGCTTCGCCTGGGCGGCCAGCCCGGCCGGGTCGTTCATGTGCGACATCATCAGGAAGCCGGCCACGTCCATGCCGTTCTCCCGGGCCCAGGAGATGTGCTGGGCGGAGATGTCCGCCTCCGTGCAGTGGGTGGCGATCCGCACGCTCGTCACGCCCAGCGCCCGGGCGGCCTTCAGGTCGGCGATGGTGCCGATGCCGGGCAGCAGCAGGGTGGTGAGCTTCGCCCTCGTCATCACCTCGGCCGCCGCCGCGATCCAGTCGGCGTCGCTGGCCGCGCCGTGGCCGTAGTTGACGCTGGACCCGGCCAGACCGTCACCGTGGGCCACCTCGATCGCGGCGACCCCGGCGGCGTCCAGTGCGGCGGCGATGGTGCGGACCTGGTCGACGGTGTAGCGGTGGGCGATGGCGTGCATGCCGTCGCGCAACGTCACGTCCTGGATGTACAACTCGGTCACTGGGCCAGCACCTCCTTCCGCAGGGCGACCAACCGCTGCGCGGTGCGCAGCGCGGCCGAGGTCATGATGTCCAGGTTCCCGGCGTACGCGGGCAGATAGTGCCCGGCGCCGGAGACCTCCAGGAAGACCGAGACCTGCAACCCGGTGAGCTGCCGCCCCAACGACGGCACGTGGGTGTCGACGCGGTCGAACTGCACGTCCTGCTTGAGCCGGTAGCCGGGCACGTACTCCTGCACGCTGGCCACCATGTCGCCGACGGAGGCGGCGATGGCGGCGCGGTCGGCGTCGGCATTCGGACAGAGACAGTAGACGGTGTCGCGCATCAGCAGCGGCGGGTCGGCCGGGTTGAGCACGATGATCGCCTTGCCTCGCTCAGCGCCGCCGACCACCTCGATCGCCCGGGCCGTGGTCTCGGTGAACTCGTCGATGTTGGCCCGGGTGCCCGGGCCGGCCGACCGCGAGGCGATCGACGCGACGATCTCCCCGTACGCGACCGGGGTCACCCGCCGCACCGCGGCGACGATCGGCACGGTCGCCTGCCCGCCGCAGGTGACCATGTTCAGGTTGGTCTCGCCCAGATGCTCCTCCAGGTTGACCGGCGGCACGACGTACGGGCCGATCGCCGCCGGGGTAAGGTCGATCACGGTCCGCCCCTGTGCCCGCAGGACGGCGTCGTGGTGCCGGTGCGCACCCGCCGAGGTGGCGTCGAAGACCAGTTCCACGTCGGCGAACTCGGGCATCGCGACAAGTCCCTCGACACCCCGCGCGGTGGTCGCCACGCCGAGCCGGCGGGCCCGGGCCAGCCCGTCGGAGGCCGGGTCGATACCGGCCATCGCCACCATCCGCAGCGAGTCCGACAGCCGCAGTATTTTGATCATCAGGTCGGTGCCGATGTTGCCCGACCCGATCACCGCCACACCCGTCATCCGTGCACCTCCTTGGAGAAACAGGTCCGCACCGAGCCGAGACCGGAAATGCGTGCCTCGTAGGCCGCGCCCGGCGTCACCGCCACCATCGGGCCGAGCGCGCCGGAGAGCACCACGTCACCGGCGCGCAGCGGATCACCGGCGCGGGCCGTCGTGCCGGCCAGCCAGGCCAGCGCGTGCCACGGGTTGCCCAGGCAGGCCACCCCGGCGCCCACCGACACCGGCTCTCCGGCGTGTTCCAGGACCATCCCGCACAGCCGCAGGTCGACCTCGGCCGGCCGGCGGGGCGTGGTGCCGAGCACGAACAGGCCGCTGGAGGCGTTGTCGGCCACCGTGTCCACGATGGAGATGTCCCAACCGGCGACCCGCGAGTCGACGATCTCGATGGCCGGCAGCAGGTGGTCGACGGCGCGCAGCAGGTCGGCGGTGGTGACCCGGTCGTCGGGCAGGTCGGCACCGAGCACGAAGGCGACCTCCGCCTCCACCCGGGGTTGCAGCAGGCGCCCGATCGCCACCTCGGCACCGTCGGGCACCGCCATCGCGTCGGTGAGCACCCCGAAGTCCGGCTCGTACACCCCGAAGCTCTCCTGGACCGCCCGGGAGGTCAACCCGATCTTCGCGCCCACCCGGCGCTGCCCGGACGCCAGCCACTCGCCCACCTGGCGCTGCTGCACCCGGTACGCGGCCTGGACGTCCCCCTCCGGCAGCAGCCGCCCACGCAACGGCGGACACGGTCTGCCGCCGGCGCGAGCCTCGGCGAGCTCCCGGGCCGCCGACTCGACGTCGTTCATGACAGCTCCACGCAGACGTTCGTCAGCTCCGAGTAGAAATTCAGCGAGTGCACGCCGCCCTCCCGACCGATGCCCGAGGCCTTCACCCCGCCGAACGGGGTCCGCAGGTCGCGCAGGAACCACGTGTTGACCCAGACGATGCCGGCGTCCAACCGGGCACCGGCCCGGTGCGCCCGACCCACGTCGCGGGTCCAGACCGTCGCCGCCAGGCCGTACTCGGTGCCGTTGGCCAGCGCGTACGCCTCGTCCTCGTCGTCGAACGGTGCCACGTGCACCACCGGCCCGAAGATCTCCTCGCGGTTGGTCCGCGCGTCCGGGCCGAGCCCGGTCAGCACCGTCGGCTGCACGTACGCGCCACCGTCGCGGGCGTCGTCGAACCGGGGCACCCCGCCGCCGGCGAGCACCCGGGCGCCCTCGGCCCGCGCCAGGTCGTAGTGCCCGAGCACCTTGTCCCGGTGGCCGTGCGAGATCAGCGGCATGTTCACCGTCGCCTCGTCGGCCGGCCAGCCGTACGCCAGCTCGCCGGCGCGCTCGGCCAGCCGCGCGGTGAACTCCTCGAACACCGGCCGCTGCACGTAGATCCGCTCCGTGCAGAGGCACACCTGACCGCCGTTGGTGAAACTCGACCGGACCGAACCGGCCACCGCCGCGTCCAGGTCCGCGTCGGCGAAGACCAGTCCGGCGTTCTTGCCACCCAACTCGAAGCTGACCGCCTTCACCCCGTCGGCGGCGGCCCGCATGATGGCGCCGCCGGTGGCCGACTCGCCGGTGAAGGTGATCGCGTCGACGTCCGGATGGCGGGTGAGGAACTCGCCGGCCGAGCCGGGTCCGAAACCGTGCACCAGGTTGAACACGCCGTCGGGCACCCCGGCCGCCGCCATCACCTCGGCGAGCAGCGTGGCCGACGCCGGCGTCTCCTCGCTCGGCTTGACCACCACCGCGTTGCCGCAGGCCAGAGCGGGGGCGACCTTCCAGGTGAGCAGCAGCAGCGGCAGGTTCCACGGCACGATGACCGCGACCACGCCGACCGGCTTGCGCACCGCGTAGTTGAGCGCCCGCCCACCGGTCGGGGTGACCGTGGTGAACGACTCGGTCGGCGCGGTCGCCACGATCTCCGCGAAGGCCCGGAAGTTCGCCGCGCCGCGCGGGATGTCCAGGGTGCGGGCCTGGGAGATGGACTTGCCGGTGTCGGCGACCTCGGCGGACACCAGGTCGTCGAAACGACGCTCCAACTCGTCGGCGATCCGGCGCAGCACCTCGGCACGTTCCCGCTCCCCCGCCCGACCCCACGGGCCCCGCAACGCCGTCCGCGCCGCCGCCACCGCATCGTCCACAGTGGACCGGTCCGCCTCGACCACCTCGAACACCGGCTCGCCGGTCACCGGGCTGCGTTTGGTGAACCGGTTTCCGGCGTCGACGAACTCGCCGCCGACGAAGTTCCTCAGCAGTCCGGGGCCGGCCGGTGCCCGCCCGGCCATCAGTCGGGGATCCCAGAGCGTCATCCGCGCCCCCTGAGCCCGAGTGCCACCGCCGCGCCGACCACCGCCGCCAGGCCGGCCACCGCCAGGCCGACCACCTGGTACTGCCGGCGGACCCGACGGCGCACCTGCGCGTACGGGACGGTGGAGAAGGACACCAGCTCGTACTGGGAGACGTACCGGCCGGGCAGCGCCCGCTCCAGGGCGTGCTCGACCTGCTTGCGGGCCCGGAAGACCGGGGAGGCGACCTTGTCGCGCATCTCCACGAAGTTGGCCAGCGCCATCCGGGCGATCGCCTCGGCGTTGTCCTGCCGGCGGTGCTGGAACAGCGGCAGCGCCGCCGACCAGTCCCCGGCACACTCGTCGAGGCAGCGGTCCAGCTCCACCACGTCCTCGAAGGCGCAGTTCGCGCCCTGGCCGTAGAACGGCACGATGGCGTGCGCCGCGTCGCCGAGCAGGGCGACCCGCCCGTCGACCTGCCACGGGTCGCACCGCACCGTGCCGAGCACCCCGACCGGGTTGTGCTGGTAGTCGTCGACCAGGTTCGGGGCGATCGGCGGCAGGTCCGGATAGTGCTGCGCGAAGTGCCGCTCGATCGCCGCCGGGCTGCCCAGCGAGGCGAAGCCCGCGGTGCCGTGGGTGGGCCAGAACAGGGTGCAGGTGAACGAGCGGTCCGGGTTGGGCAGCGCGATCATCATCGAGGTGCCGCGCGGCCAGATGTGCAGCGCACCCGGGTCGAGGGCGAAGTCGCCGTCCAGCGGCGGGATCGTCAGTTCCTTGTAGCCGTAGTCGAGAAAGTCGACGCTCTCGGTGACCAGGCCGTGGGCGAGCAGCTGCCCGCGTACCGCCGAGCCGGCACCGTCGGTGCCGAGCACCACCCGCGCGCCCTCGGTCACCGGGCCGCCCGGCGTCTCGAAGGTCATGGTCCCGGTCGCCGGGTCGAGCCCGACCAGCCGGTGCTCGAAGGCGATCCGCACCCCCGGCAGCTTGGCGGCGGCCGCCAGCAGGGCGTTGTTCAACGCACCCCGGCTGATCGAGTTGATCGCCCGGTCGCCGGAGACGCTGTACGGCTGGAATCCGGTTGGCCCGCCGACCGGATGGATCATCCGGCCCCGCATCGGCAACGCGTCCGCCATCACCTGCTCGGCCAGTCCGATGCGACGCAGCGCGTCGAGCCCTCGCTCGGAGAGCGCCAGATTGATCGAGCGGCCCCGTTCGGGGGTGCCGCTGCGCGGGTCCGGGCGGCGCTCGTAGAGCGCCACCGGATGGCCCCGGCGGGCCAGGAAGCAGGCCAGCAGGCAACCGGCCAGCCCGGCGCCGACCACCGCGATCTCGTCGCGTTCCCCGGTCACCGGGCCACCCCCGAAACCGTCGCGGCCAGCGCCTCGGCGACCCGCCAGCAGTCGTGATACGTCGAGTACAGCGGCACCGGGGCGAACCTGACCACGTCCGGCTCCCGGGCGTCGGCGATCACCCCGTGCTCGTGGCGCAACCGTCTGGTCAGCTCGTTGGCGCTGCCCGCGCCGATGCGTACCGAGAGCTGGCATCCGCGCCGGCGCGGCTCGCGTGGGGTGATCACCCGCAGCGGCCGGTCGGCGGTGACCTCGTCCAGCAGCCGCTCAAGGTAGCCGGTGAGCCGCAGGCTACGCGCCCGCAGCGCCGGCATGCCGACCGAGTCGAACAGTTCCAGCGAGGTGCGGACCGGCCCCATCGCGAAGATCGGCGGGTTGGAGATCTGCCACGCCTCCACGGTGGCCGGTGGTCGACTGACCGGAGCCATCTGGAACCGGGTCGCCGCCGCCGTGCTCCACCAGCCCTCGAAGCGGGGCAGCGTCGCGTCGCCGTGGTGTCGTTCGTGGACGAAGACCCCGGCCAGCGCGCCAGGCCCCGAGTTGAGGTACTTGTACGAGCACCAGGCGGCGAAGTCGACGTCCCAGTCGTGCAGCGACAGCGGGACGTTGCCCGCCGCGTGGGCCAGGTCCCACCCGACGACCGCACCGGCGGCCCGGGCCGCCGCGGTGATCGCCGGGATGTCCATCAGCTCGCCGGTGAGGTAGTTGACGCCACCGAGCAGGACCAGCGCCACGGCGTGGCCCTCGGCCGCCAGGTACCCGGTGACGTCCTCGGTGCGCAGGGTGTCCTCACCGGGGCGCGGCGTGAGCCGGACGACCGTGGTGTCGGGGTCGAGACCGTGGAAGCGTGCCTGGCTGCGCACCGCGTAGCTGTCCGACGGGAAGGCGCTGTCCTCGATGACGATCCGGGTCCGCTCGCCTGCCGGCCGGTAGAAGCTGACCATCAGCAGGTGCAGGTTGACCGTCAGCGAGTTCATCACCACGGTCTCCGTGGGCAGGGCGCCGACCAGTCGGGCGGCCGGCGCCGTCAGCAGCTCGTGGTACGGCAGCCAGGGCCGTTCGGCGGCCAGATGCCCCTCCACGCCGAGCCGGCTCCAGGCGTCCAGGTCGGCCAGGAGTTCGTCGCGGGTGGCCCTCGGTTGCAGGCCGAGCGAGTTGCCTGCCAGGTAGGCAGCCTCCGGATAGCGCCCACCGTCTGCCGGCGGCACGTGGAACAGGTGCCGGTGCCCCGGTTCGGCCGCGTCGAGGCGGAACGCTTCGGCCTCGGTGTCGTTGCTCATCGTCGTCACAACCGCCTCACATCGCCGTCCGGGCCGACCACAGTTCGGGGAAGACCACCCGGGCCATGCTGCGTTGCAGCCACGCCAGACCGGCGGAGCCGCCGCTGCCCACCTTGGCGCCCATCGTCCGCTGCACCGCCTTGATGTGGTGGTGCCGCCAGTCGCCGAACTGCTCGGCCACCTCGGTCAGCGCCTCGCCGAGCATCCGCAGGTGGTTGTCGGGCCCGGCATCGGCGTAGATCCGCACCCAGGCCGCCTCCACGGCGGGGTGCGTCTCGTGTTCGGTGGCCACGTCCCGCTCCAGCAGGTCCGCCGGCAGGTCGTGACCGTGCCGGGCGAGCAGGGCGACCACCTCGTCCCAGACGCTCGGGGTGGCCAGGGCGTCGGTGAGCTCGGCGTACACCTCGGTCTGCCGCCGGAACGGGCGGATGAGTGCCGGGTCGCGCAGCCCGAGCAGGAACTCCAGCTGGCGGTACATCGCCGACTGGAAGCCCGACCCCTCGCCGAGCAGGTTGCGGAAGCGGTTGAAGTCGGCCGGGGTCATCCAGCGCAGCCCCCGCCAGGCGGCGTTGAGCCCTTCCAGGTGCAGCGCGGCGCGGCGCAGCGGGGCCAACGCCTCCCACACCCGGTCGGCGCGCAGCAGCCGGGACGTCTCCCGCAGTTCGTGACAGGTCAGGCCGAAGTACAACTCCATGATCTGGCTGACCATCAGGAACGACATCTCGCCCGGGTCGGCGCTGAGCGGCTGTTGCAGCCGATGCAGCGTGCTGGCCTGCACGTACGCGTCGTACGGCACCCGCTCGGCGAACTCCAAGGTCGGTTCGCCGCCGTTGCGGGCGGCCCGCGCCACCCGCTGCCGTGCGGTGACCGGACGCACCTCCGTCCGGGGCCGCAGCTCCGTCTGCTCCATGCGTCCGCTCCTCCCGGCTCGCCCGTCCAGTCATGATCTCCCGTGCGGTTGGCCAGATGGAATGCCTGTTCAACGGCGCTTTCGGTGGTCGACCTAAGGAACGGAAGCCGCTCGCCGGTAATGACCTGCCGGACGTAAGGTCGCGGGCATGGACGAGATGGACTGGGCCCTGCTCCGCGAGTTGCAGGCCGACGCGCGGTTGTCCTTCAGCGAGTTGTCCCGGCGGGTGCACCTGTCCCCACCGGCGGTCGCCGAGCGGGTCCGCCGGTTGGAGGAGACCGGCGTGATCAGCGGGTACCACGCCCACGTCGACCTGGCCCGGGCCGGCCGCACCGTGGTGGCGCTGATCCGGATGTCCTGTTACGGCGCCCGGTGCATCCTGCACGATCCCGAGGTCGCGCGATGGCCGGAGATCCTGGAGATCCACCGGATCACCGGGGACGCGTGCAGTGTGTTGAAGGTCGCGGCCGGCTCGATCGGGGACTTCGAGGCGGTCATCGACCGACTCGCCCCCTACGGACAGCCGTCGAGCACGATGGTGCTCTCCACCCCACTCGCCTGGCAGCCGGTCACCGCGACGGAAGGGCGCCCTCCTGACAGCCGTCCCCGTCGCCGGGAGCCGGGTTAGCCACCGGAGCAGGGGGAAAGCCACGCGGGTCGCCCCAGCAGGAACCGGTACGCCGGTGCCGGGAGGGAGGATCATGCGAGGTCTGCGACAGTACGGAGGCGTCCAGCACGCCCCGTCGACCATCGCCCGACTGTTCGGGGCGTTCGTCCTGATCGCGGCGTTCGCTCTGGCCGGGCTGCTGCTGCCCGGCACCGCACCCGCCAGAGCGGGTGAGAACACCTTCGTCGAGGTGACGCCGAACAGCGTCCAGGCCGGCTCCCGGGTGAACATCCGGGCCAGCTGCGACAACGCCAACGGCCGCCAGGCCGAGGTGACCTCGGACGCGTTCGACCGGGTCTACCTCCGGCCGGACAACGGGTTCCTCACCGGCTCGGTCACCGTGCCCGGCAACAAGGCGGCCGGCGACTATTCGGTGCACCTGCGCTGCGACAACGGCCGGACCGCGAGCACCACCCTCACCGTGCTGAACATGGACCAGCCCACCAAGGGCCCGGCCACCGGTGGTGGCGGTACGGCCGACCGGGGCACCGGGTCGATGCTGCTGCTCGGTGGCGTCGCCACGGTGACCGCGATGGTGATCTTCGGCCTGTTCAGCAGCCGGCGCCGGGCCGGTTCCTGACCCACCGTCATCATGGCGGGCTTCCGCGTACCCGCGCCGGAACCGGGCCCCGGTCCACGCCGTACCGACCGCCGGGGCCGACGTGCCTGGCGGCGAACGGTCGCCGCGGCCGGCCGGCTGGTCCGGGTCGCCGCGCAGGTCGGTTCGGCGAGCGTCGCCACGCCCGATCCCGCGGCGGCACCGCTACCGCCCCGGCGACGCCCGAACCGGTCGGTGGGAACCAGACGTTCCGGTCACTCCGGTCCGGGACTACCGGTACTGGTGATCGGCTCGCTGATGCTGCTGATCATCGCGATGCTCGGTGTCGAGCGGATGACCGGGCTCAGCGTGCTACCGGACCGGTTCATCGCCGGGCTGGCACCGCCGTCCAAGAAGTTCCCGCTGCTGGCGGCGAGCGAGCCGGTCGGCATCGAGATCAACAAGATCGACCTGGCCGCCCCGGTGCACAACGTGGGCATCGCGCCCGACGGCAGCATCGCCGCGCCGCCGGCCGAGCGGGCCCAGGAGGCCGGCTGGTACGACCAGGGGCCCACCCCCGGCCAGTACGGTCCGGCTGTCATCGTGGGGCACGTCGACACCACCACCGGACCGGCGGTCTTCCACCAGCTGCCCCAGTTGCGCACCGGCGACCGGGTCGAGGTCGCCCGCTCGGACGGCTCGGTGGCGATCTTCGAGGTCGACCGGGTCGACCGGTTCGACAAGGAACAACTACCCACGGACGACGTCTTCGGTGACTTCAGCCGTCCGCAGCTCCGGTTGATCACCTGCGGCGGGCGCTGGGTGGGTGGGCAGACCGGGTACGCGGACAACGTCGTGGTGTTCGCTTCGCTTGTCGAGGCCCGGTAGGGGTCGCTCTGGGAGTTTTCGGGGAAGCCCGACCCGCTCCGGGCGGTCAGGCTTGATCCCTGCGCGGGTCGGGCTCCCCCGAAAACCTGTTCGGCGCACTTCCCGCGCGGAGGGCGCGGGGATGTCGTCCCCGCAGCACCGCTGGGTGAAGGATCTGGATTGAGCGCTCCCGTGCCAGGGTGGGTGCTCGCCGGTCAGGCGGCTTCGGGTTCGCGGAGGTCCAACCAATCGGCCCAACGCGGGTCGGGGGCGCGATGGCCGAGCACGCGCCAGGCGATCCCCTTCGGGGCGGTCGGCAACGAGTGCAGTCGCCAGCCCAGCTCGGCGGGGGTCTTGTCGCCCTTGGTGTGGTTGCACCTGGCGCAGGCGGCGACCACGTTCTCCCAGGCGTGCCGGCCGCCGCGGCTGCGGGGGAAGACGTGGTCGATGGTCTCCGCCGGCCCACGGCAGTAGGCGCAACGCCAGCCGTCCCGGGCGAAGATCGCCCGGCGGGACAGGCCCACGTGGGTGCGGTAGGGCACCCGGACGAACCGGGTGAGCCGGACGACCGAGGGCACCGGCAGCGCACTGCGGGCGCTGTGCAGGATGCCCTCACCGTCGGCGACGCAGACCGCCTTGGCCGAGAGCACGAGAATCGCGGCCCGACGTACCGATACGACACACAGCGGCTCGTAGGTGGCGTTGAGGACCAGCGCGCCGGAGCCCACCGTGGGTCGTATGTCAGGCATCGCGTCACCCTCCCGGTCAAGCGGCTTACCACTCGCCACCGCCGACCGGCGCCGGGCACAGCCCCACACCACGTCGACGCCGGCCGGATCACCGACGTCCGCTGCGCCAATAGTCCCTGATCGGAACCGGGAATGCACGTACTAATCCTGGGTAGCCCCGTGCCTTCCCCCGGCCGCGCTCGACCGGCCGGGCGGCGCCGGCCGGTGGGTCGACGGCGGACCCGCCGACCGGTTGGGGTACGAAAACAGGGTGACCGTCAGCAGCCTCAGCCCCACCCCCGCCCCGTCCCGCCCGGAGCCGGTCGAGACGCCCAGTCCGGAATGCCTGGACGAGGCCCTGTGCAAGATCGTCTGGAACTGGACCGACTCGGTGTGGTTCGCCGAGGGCAGCTTCTGGATCCTGGTCAAGCCACTACGGATCATCACGATCCTGCTGCTGGCGTTGGCCGCCCGGTGGCTGGTGCACCGCACGATCCGCCGGCTGGTACGCACCACCAGCGACGCCGGGGTGCCGACCATGCTCCGACCGCTGCGCGAGCGCATCCCGACCGCCGCCACCGAGCCGGGTGAGTTCGTCCCGGAGCGTCGCCGGCAGCGCGCCGAGGCGATCGGCTCGGTGCTGCGGAGCCTGAGCACCGCGTTCATCTTCGGCATCGCCCTACTGATGGTGCTCAAGGAGTTCAGCTTCGACCTGGCGCCGTTGCTCGCCAGCGCGGGCATTGCCGGCGTCGCGCTCGGCTTCGGCGCGCAGAGCCTGGTCAAGGACCTGATCGCCGGGTTGTTCATGCTGATCGAGGATCAGTACGGGGTGGGTGACAACGTCGATCTCGGCGAGGCGTCCGGCGTGGTCGAGGCGGTCGGACTACGGGTCACCACCGTCCGGGACGCCCGAGGGGTGCTCTGGTACATCCGCAACGGCGAGATCGTCCGGGTAGGTAACAAGAGCCAGGGGTGGGCGTTGGTGGTGGTCGACCTGCCGATCGGTTTCGCCGGCACCGAGGAGGCGACGGCCGTGCTGCGTACCGCCGCCGCCTCGATCGCGGTGGACCCGGAACTGGCCCCGTCGATCGTCGAGCCGCCGGAGGTGCTGGGCGTCGAGCAGGTCACGGTGGAGGGCACGGTGATCCGTACGGTGGTGAAGACCACCGCCGACGGTCAGTTCGCGGTGGGCCGCGAGCTGCGTCGCCGACTCGCCGAGGCGCTGGAGAACTCCGGTATCACCGCGAGGATCGCGGCAGGCCGGCTCTACCCCGGGCTACCTACTCGAACGGACTCCGAGACCGGTCAGGGCGGCGCCACCTGAGCCGACCGGCGGGGGTCGCGTCCGAGCGACCCCCTCGGGTATCGTCCGTTCGTTCAGTCGGAGATGCGACCAACCAACCGTTCGCCCTAGCCAGTTGTCAGACGATCGGGCAGAATCCGGTGCACACGCTTACCGAGCGGTGTCACGTCCTCGCTGATCTGCAGACCTGACGATGGTCCCGGGCCGCCATCACGAGTGGCCAGACACCGGGACGATGGAGGCGATGGTGTCCGACGAGCGACCTTCTCCGGAAGGGCCGGCCACCTTCCGGGAGGTTTTCGCCCAGCGTGAGTATCGGGCCGTCTTCGCGGCCAACACGCTGACCTGGGTCGGTGACTACGTAGCCCGGGCGGCCGTCACCCTCCTGGTCTATCGGGAAACCGAGTCCGTGGCGCTGTCGGCGGCCGCCTTCGCGGTCAGCTACCTGCCCTGGCTGGTCGGCGGCCCGTTGTTGGCCACGATCGCCGAGCGGCACCGGTTCCGTCAGGTGATGGTGGTCTGCGACCTCGTCCGGATGGCGCTGATGCTGCTCGTCGCCGTCCCGGGGATGCCGGTGCCGGTGATCCTGGCGCTACTGTTCGCCACCACGCTGGCGAATCCACCGAGCCAGGCCGCGCGGTCGGCACTGCTGCCGTTGATCCTGCCCGGGGACCGGCTCGTCGTCGGGCTGTCCGTCAACGCCAGCGTGGGACAGGCCGCCCAGGTGGTCGGCTACCTGCTCGGCGCCGCCATCGCGACGGTCAACCCCACCGCCGCACTGCTGATGAACGCGGGTGCGTTCGCACTGTCGGCGGTGCTCGTCCGACTCGGGGTGCGCGACCGGCCACCGGCGATGACCAGCGCCCATCGCAGTCACCTGATCCGGGAGACCGCCGCCGGCTTCCAGATGGTCTTCAAGACACCGGTGCTGCGGGCGATCGCCGTCCTGGTCTTCAGCGCCATGCTCTTCTCCATCGTGCCCGAGGGACTGGCCGCCGCCTGGGCCAACGAACACGCCGGCGAGAGCATGGACCCGGGGCTGGCCCAAGCGGTGATCATGGCCGCCACCCCGACCGGCTTCATCCTCGGCGGGCTGATCATCGGCCGTACCGTCGCACCTGCCCGCCGGCTGCTCCTGCTCCGGCCATTGGCCGTGATCGCCCCACTGGCGCTGGTGCCCGCACTGCTGGACCCGCCGCCGGTGGTGGTGGCGCTGCTCGCCGCCGTCTGCGGATTCGCGGTGGCCGGGCTGCTCCCGACGGCGAACGGGCTCTTCGTCCAGGCACTCCCGGACGGCTTCCGGGCCCGGGCGTTCGGTGTCATGGCGACCGGCGTGCAGGTCATCCAGGGTACGGCCGTACTGGCCACCGGGTTGCTCGCCGAGCGGTTTCCGATTCCGCTCGTGGTGGGCGTCTGGAGCGTCGCCGGAGTGATGTTGATGTCGCTCGTCGTCCTGCGCTGGCCCGACCAGCAGACCGTGGCCGCCTCCGTCGAGGCCGCCCGGGCCGCCTCCTCCGCGACCGACGGGACCGCCCGAGCGTCGCAGGAGGGTTCCTCCGACGACCCCGGTCCCGGGCACCTGGGCCCGGGCCGGCCCCGGCACGCGGTGACCTGAGCCACCCTCGTTCACCCGGTGCCGGACGGGCGGGCGCCGGGGCGGGCCTGGCAGGATGGAACGGTGAATCCCGCAGGTGAGTCCGAAGGCCACGGCGAGGCGGTCACCTTCTTCGACGCCGTCGGCGGTGAGCCCACCTTCCGCAGGCTGGTCCAGGAGTTCTACGCCGGCATCGCCGCCGATCCGCTGCTGCGCCCGATGTATCCGGAGGAGGATCTGGGCCCGGCGGCCGACCGGATGCGGCTGTTCCTCATGCAGTACTGGGGTGGCCCGAACACCTACTCGGCGCAGCGGGGGCATCCCCGGCTGCGGATGCGCCACGCCCCGTTCCGGATCGGCGCGGCCGAACGCGACGCCTGGCTGGGTCACATGCGCCGGGCGGTCGACCGCCTCGACCTGCCTCCGGCGCTCGCCGCGGAACTGTGGAACTACCTGGAGCGGGCGGCGTACTTCATGGTCAACGACATGTCGGACCCGGCCGCACACGGCTGACCGGCACCCCGCCACCCGACGGGGTAGATGGCGTAACCCCGGTCAGAGCAGGGCACCCTCGTCGTGCAGCCAGTCGACGAAGCTGGTGGCCACGGCGGCACCGCAGTCGAGCAGCTCGACCAGCAGCGCGTCGTGGGCACCGGCCGCGAGCGGCACCTGCAACTCGGCGTAGATCGGCAACTGCCCACGTTCGGTGGGGTCACCCACGTACGCCTTGCAGAAGCGTCTGGTGTGGTTCCACTCGTTGACCACCCGGTAGGCCCGGTCCGCCCAGTCCGGCGGCACCGTCGCGTGTGGCCGGGCCCGCAGCACGAGGATCTCGTCCTCCGGCCCTTCCAGGGTGACCAGCACCGCGTGCCGCTCCCACATGGCCAGCAGGTTGCCGTCGCCGTCGGCCAGGTAACGCACGTCGAGCAGGTCGAGCGCGTCGCAGATCCGGCGCAGGGTGACCTGTTCGACGGTGGCTGGCATGTCGGCGATCAACGGACGCTCCGCAGCCGGGCAGTCGTCGCCCGGTTGGCGGGGCGCCGGCGGGCCGACCCGGACGGTACCTTCCACCATGATCCTGCTTCGAGTTTCCGGGTCACCGCCACTGGCGGGACCTGGACGCCATGACCACCACGGCATCGCTCGCGCACCTCACTCCCCAGCGGATCCGGTCGCCTACAGTGGGTGGATCCGAGGATGGACGGTACCCGGACAGCCGGAACGAAGCACCCCCCCAACGCCAGCACCAAACCGGAAGGATGGGTAGCGGTCAGCCGTTCGGATGAGTCACGGATGGCCGTACGACAAGATCCGTGGCCTTCTGCGACCAGATGGCTCCGTACGGTCCCACCAGGCCGACCCATCGGCCAGCCGCCCGTACCTGCACGCCGTCAGCGTCTGACGAGTCCTCCGAGGCGGCGAGGAAACCCATGCGAACCAGACCCTGCACCATCCGCTGGGTCACCTCCACCGGACGGTCAGGCTCGTCGTCGGGGGTCACCACCACCGCCACGTGGTCCAGCAGGGCGTCGCGTAACACCCGCTGCCCCACCGCCCGACCACCGACGCCGTGCTCGGCCGCCGCGCGCAGGGTGCCCGCCGCCGCCTCGGCCAGCCGGCGCAGTTCCCCGCCCGGCAGCGTCTCGACCCGACGACTGACGGCCGGCGGCAGGGCCCACCGCCACTGCGCGTCGTGGCGGGCCGGCAGGTTCGCGCCGCCGGCCGCGAGTTCGGCGAGCAACTGCCCGGCGGCGACGGTCACGTCGCCAGGGCACGCCCCAGCCACCGTGCGCACGGCCAGCACCTCCCACGGCAGCCGCGCCCAGAGGGCGGTACGCGCACCGGCAGCGGCCGGCCTCAGCCGAACCAGGGCGGCGCGCTCCAACCGGACCAGCCGGGCCAGGAACGCCCCCGCGTCGGCGCTGTCGACGATGCCGTGTCCGGCGCTCATGGCGCCGCCTGCGGCGCGTAGCCGAGCAGGAACGTCCGCTCCGGCTCACTCAGTCGCCGGGGTACCTGCCCGGCCAGGTCGAACGGCACCAGCACCGAACGGGCCCGGCTGATGAGCAGCTCGCCGTCGTACATCTCGTAACCGACGGTGAAGGAGGCGGCCCGCAACTCCTCCACCCACAGCTCGATCCGGACGGTGGGCGCGGTCTCGACGGTGGCCCGGTCGAGGGCGTAGTCCACCGGCCGCAGGTAGTCGACCTCGTGCCGGCGGATCACCACGCCCTCGGCGAACGAGTCCACCCCGTACGCCCGGGCACCGACGAACATCAACGCCACCCGGGCCTCCTCGTAGAGGGTGAGGAAGCGGGCGTTGTTGACGTGGCCGTACGCGTCCAGGTCGGACCAGCGCAGGGTGCAGTGGTAGACGAACCGGTCAGCCACGACAGACCGCCCGGTCAGTCCCGGGTCAGCTTGCGGTACGTCACCCGATGCGGACGGGCCGCCTCGGCGCCGAGCCGGTCGATCTTGTTCTTCTCGTACGCCTCGAAGTTGCCCTCGAACCAGAACCACTTCGCCGGGTCCTCGTCGTCGCCCTCCCAGGCCAGGATGTGCGTGGCGACCCGGTCCAGGAACATCCGGTCGTGGGAGATCACCACGGCGCAGCCGGGGAACTCCAGCAGCGCGTTCTCCAGGCTGGACAGGGTCTCCACGTCCAGGTCGTTGGTGGGCTCGTCGAGCAGGATGACGTTGCCGCCGATCTTCAGCGTCAACGCCAGGTTGAGCCGGTTGCGCTCGCCGCCGGAGAGCACCTTCGTCGGCTTCTGCTGGTCGGGGCCCTTGAACCCGAACGCGGCGATGTAGGCCCGCGAGGGCATCTCGACCTTGCCCACCATGAGGTGGTCCAGCCCGTCGGAGACGACCTCCCAGACGGTCTTGTCACCGTCGAGGCCCTGCCGGTTCTGGTCGACGTAGGACAGCGACACGGTCTCGCCGACCCGGACCCGGCCGCCGGTCGGCTCCTCCAGCCCGACGATGGTCTTGAACAGGGTGGTCTTGCCGACGCCGTTCGGGCCGATGATGCCGACGATGCCGTTGCGGGGCAGCGAGAAGGAGAGGTTGTCGATCAGCAGCCGGTCGCCGAAGCCCTTGGTCAGGCCGTTCGCCTCGATGACCGTGTTGCCCAGGCGCGGGCCCGGCGGGATCTGGATCTCCTCGAAGTCCAGCTTGCGGGTCTTCTCCGCCTCGGCGGCCATCTCGTCGTACCGGTCGAGACGGGCCTTGGACTTGGTCTGCCGCGCCTTGGCGTTCGAGCGCACCCAGTCCAGCTCGTCGGCCAGGCGCTTCTTCATCTTGGCGTCGCGGCGCCCCTCGACCGCCAGCCGGGCCGCCTTCTTCTCCAGGTAGGTGGAGTAGTTGCCCTCGTAGGGGTAGGCCCGGCCGCGGTCCAGCTCCAGGATCCAGTTGGCCACGTTGTCCAGGAAGTAGCGGTCGTGGGTGATGGCGACGACCGTGCCGGCGTACTTGGCCAGGTGCTGCTCCAGCCACTGCACGCTCTCGGCGTCCAGGTGGTTGGTGGGCTCGTCGAGCAGCAGCAGGTCGGGCGCCTCCAGCAGCAGCTTGCACAGCGCGACCCGGCGGCGCTCACCGCCGGAGAGCTGGGTGACGTCGGCGTCCGGCGGCGGGCACCGCAAGGCGTCCATGGCCAGTTCGAGCTTGGAGTCGATGTCCCACGCGTCGGCGTGGTCCAGCTCCTCCTGGAGCCGGCCCATCTCCTCCATCAGCTCGTCGGAGTAGTCGGTGGCCATCTGCTCGGCGATCTTGTTGAACCGCTCCAGCTTGACCTTCGTCTCCGCCACCGCCTCCTCGACGTTGCCGAGCACGGTCTTGGCGTCGTTGAGCGGCGGCTCCTGGGCGAGCATTCCCACGGTGAAGCCGGGCATCAGCCGGGCCTCGCCGTTGCTCGGCTGGTCCCAGCCCGCCATGATCTTGAGGAGGCTGGACTTACCGGCGCCGTTCGGACCGACCACCCCGATCTTGGCGCCCGGCAGGAAGTTCAGCGTCACGTTGTCGAGCACGACCTTGTCGCCGTGCGCCTTGCGCGCCTTGTCCAGGACGTAGATGAACTGGGCCACGGTGCGGGCTCCTCCGTCGCTGTCGATCGCCGATTTCGCGTGCCACGGGCGCGGGCCAGGGCCGCCGTCCGCCGTCGTCGGCCGGCAGCCGGCCGCGCGCACGCCGTCGTCAATCCTGACAGGTACGCCGGACCGCGCCCACATCGCCCCGCCAGACGGTGTCCACCGGGTCCGGCCAGCGCCCCGACCGACGGCCGGGGAGAGCGCACCTGTAAACATGATCACGTCCAGGGTTCGCCGAGTTCGGCACGGGTAGGTGAGTCCGGCACAGGGGAACAGACACCGCAGCTACGCTCAGTACGCTCATCGCGGTGGACCCGTCAGCACCCGGAGGTGGCCGATCGTGACCGTCCGTAGCTCCTTTGTCGTAGTGGCGAACCGACTGCCGGTCGACGAGGTGAGCACACCCGAGGGGCGGCAGTGGCGACGCAGCCCCGGCGGGCTGGTCACCGCGTTGCATCCCGTTCTCGCCGAGCACCAGGGCACCTGGGTCGGCTGGGCAGGCGGCACCGGCGCGGCCCCCGAGCCGTTCGACCTGGAGGGCATCCGGCTGCATCCGGTGCCACTGAGCGCCGAGGAGTTGGAGCGCTACTACGAGGGGCAGTCCAACGCCACGATCTGGCCGCTCTACCACGACGCCGTCGAGACACCCGCCTACAAGCGCCGCTGGCGTGAGGCGTACCGCCTGGTCAACGCCCGGTTCGCGGAGGCCGCGGCGGAGGTCGCCGCCGAGGGGGCCACGGTCTGGGTCCAGGACTACCAGCTCCAACTGGTGCCGGCGATGCTCCGGGAGCTGCGCCCCGACCTGCGGATCGGCTTCTTCCTGCACATCCCGTTCCCGCCGATCGAGCTGTTCATGCAGATGCCGTTCCGCACCGAGATCCTGCGCGGCCTGCTCGGCGCCGACCTGGTCGGGTTCCAGCAGCGGCTCGCCGCGCAGAACTTCGTCCGGCTCGCCCGGCACCTGCTCGGGCTGCGGTACGAGGGCCAGATGATCCAGGTGGACGGCCGCCAGGTCAAGGCCGGCGCGTTCCCCATCTCCATCGACACAAAGGAGATGGAGCGGTTGGCCGCCGACCCGGCGATCCAGGCGCGGGCCAAGGAGATCCGCGAGGAGCTGGGCAATCCCCGGACGATCATCCTCGGCGTCGACCGGCTCGACTACACCAAGGGCATCGAACTGCGCCTCAAGGCGTTCCGCGAGTTGCTTGCTGACGGAAAGTTGACAGTCCCCGACGCGGTTATGGTGCAGGTCGCCACACCGAGCCGCGAGCGGGTGGAGCACTACCAGGCACTTCGCGTCAAGGTTGAGCGCGAGGTTGGTCGGATTAATGGCGAATTCGGCCGGGTTGGCGTGCCGGCGGTGCATTATCTGCATCAGTCGTACAGTCGGACCGAACTGGCTGCGATGTACGCCGCCGCCGACGTGATGATGGTCACTCCGCTGCGAGACGGAATGAACCTGGTGGCCAAGGAGTACGTCGCATCAAGGGCGGACCACGGGGGCGCACTCGTACTCAGTGAGTTCGCCGGCGCCGCCACCGAGCTGCGTCAGGCGTTCCTGTGCAACCCGCACGACCCCGACGCGGTCAAGGACGCTCTGCTACGGGCCGTGCATGTGGAGAAGCCGGAGGCTCGTCGCCGTATGCGGACAATGCAACGCCATCTGCGCACCCACGATGTGGGGCACTGGGCGAAGTCCTTCCTCACCGAACTCGGTGTGCCCGACATGGAGGCAGCGTGAACGCGGCGTCCAACGAGAACAGCACGCCCGTCGCTGGCCCGATGGACCCGGAACTGCGCTCCGCCATCGGGCGCATCGCCCGGGTACCCCAGCTCCTGGTCGCCTGCGACTACGACGGCACGCTCGCGCCGATCGTGGAAGACCCCAGCAAGGCCGTACCGCTGCCGGAGTCGGTGGCGGCCGTGCGGGCCCTGGCGGCGCTGCCGCAGACCACCGTGGCGGTCGTCTCCGGCCGCGCGCTGCGCGACCTGGCCGCCCTCTCCCGGCTGCCGAGCGAGGTCCACCTGGTCGGCAGCCACGGCTCCGAATTCGACATCGGCTTCGTCGAGCGGCTCTCCCCCGAACTGATCGCCGTCCGCACCCGGCTGCGCGACGCCCTGCGGGACATCGCGGCGGCTCACCCCGGTGTCCGGCTGGAACGCAAGCCGGCAAGTGTCGCCGTACACACCCGTGGGGTCGATCCCCAGGTCGCCGCCGCCACCATCGACGCGGTCCGCAACGGCCCCGCGACCTGGCCGGACGTCACCGTCACCCAGGGCAAGGAGGTCATCGAGCTCTCCGTCGTGGCCACCCACAAGGGCACCGCCGTCGACCAGCTGCGCACCCAGCTCTCGGCCAGCGCCGTGCTCTTCATCGGCGACGACGTGACCGACGAGAACGCCTTCGGCAACCTGCACGGCCCGGACGTCGGCATCAAGATCGGCCCGGGTGAGACGAAGGCCGGTTACCGGGTGGCCGAGCCGATCGAGGCCGCCCGGGCGCTGGGGTTGTTGCTGGAGACCCGACGGCACTGGTTGTTCGGTGAACGGGCGGTGCCGATCGAGCGACACTCGATGCTGGCCAACGGTCGGACGGTCGCGCTGCTCACGCCGGACGCCAAGGTGAGCTGGCTGTGCAACCCCAAGCCCGACTCGGCGGCGATCTTCGCGGATCTGGTCGGTGGCAGTCCGGCCGGGCACTTCAGCGTCGCGCCGGAGCGGGGCGGCATTCCGCTGGGCCAGCGCTACCGATCGGGCACGATGACCGTGGAGACCCGCTGGTCCGGGCTCACCGTCACCGACTGGCTGGACAAGCCGGACCCCAAGGCGACGCCGGACGGCCCGGCGATCATCTCCGGCGACTCGACCCTGATCCGGGTACTGACCGGCACCGGGCGGGTCCGGGTCGAGTTCGCCCCCAGGCCGGAGTTCGCTCAGGTGGCCGTGCAGCTTCAGCCGCTCGGCGACGGCCTGCTGGTGCTCGGCTCCAACGAGCCGGTCGCGCTCTACTCCCCCGGCGTGCAGTGGGAGGTCGGCAACGACGGCGGGTACGAGACCGCCAAGGCGGTGGTCGACCTCGCCGCGCTCGGCGGCCAGGTGGTGCTGGAGCTGCGTTTCGGTACGCACAGCCTGGAACACCACCGGCTACCGATCCACGAGCGGCAGGCCGCCGCCGAGCGCCCCTGGAAGGACTGGGTGGCCTCGCTGCGGCTGCCGACCACCGCCCGGGACCTGGTCGCCCGCAGCGCGCTGACCCTGCGCGCCCTCTGCCACGAGGCCACCGGCTCGATCCTGGCGGCGGCGACCACCTCGCTGCCGGAGGAGCTGGGCGGAGTACGCAACTGGGACTACCGCTACTGCTGGCTGCGGGACGCGGCGATGACCGCCCGGGCCCTGGTCGACCTGGGCTCGATCAGCGAGGCCGAGGCATTCCTGCGCTGGGTGGACGGCTGTGTGGAGCGCACCGGTGGGCACCCCGAACGGCTGCACCCGCTCTACACGGTCGACGGCTTCGAGCTGGGTGCCGAGGCGGTCATCGACACTCTGCCCGGCTACGCCGGATCCCGCCCCGTACGCGTCGGCAACCTCGCCAACCACCAGCTCCAGCTCGACGTCTTCGGCCCGATCGCCGACCTGATCGCCGCCACCGCCGACGTGCGCGGCTCGGTACGCGCCGAGGAGTGGCGGGTGCTGGAGAACATGGTCGAGGCGGTCCGCCGTCGCTGGCACGAGCCGGATCACGGCATCTGGGAGGCCCGCCTACCACCACGGCACCACGTCTTCTCGAAGGTCATGTGCTGGATGACCGTCGACCGGGCGCTGCACGTGATGCGTCAGCACGGCGGCGAGGACCGCCCGGAGTGGGTGGAACTGCGCGACCGGATCGGCGCCAACGTGCTGGAGTACGGCTGGCACGAGCACGCCGAGGCGTACAGCGTCGCGTACGGCGACGAGGACATGGACGCCTCGTCGCTGTGGATCGGGATCTCCGGACTGCTCGCCGGCGACGATCCCCGCTTCCTCTCCACCGTGCTGAAGATCGAGGCGGATCTGCGCAGTGGGCCGGTCGTCTACCGCTACCACTGGGACGACGGGCTGCCCGGCCGCGAGGGCGGCTTCCACATCTGCACAGCCTGGCTGATCGAGGCGTACCTGCGCACCGGCCGGCGGACCGACGCCGAGGAACTGTTCCTACAGATGATCGACACGGCGGGTCCGACCGGCCTGCTGCCCGAGCAGTACGACCCGCTGGCCGAGCGCGGCCTGGGCAACCACCCGCAGGCGTACAGCCACCTCGGAGTGGTCCGCTGCGCGCTGCTCCTGGACAACATGCTCAAGCAGTAACAAATCACCCACACCAAAGCGGCCGGAGACCCCATTCTCCGGCCGCCTCCACCCACCCCCTTACCCACCCCTCACCTCCGGTTTTCCCCGTTGATCATGAGGTTGGCGGCGTTATTGATCTCCAAAACTGCCGCTAACCTCATGGTCAACACTGTGGGTGCTGTGGGGTGTGGGGCGCTGCCGGGGGGAAGTTTGGCTATTGTGCCCGGCTTTGGGCGGTCAGGCTTGGCCCCGGGGCCGGGTGCGGCGGGTGCGGCGGGTGCGGGTCACACCCTTCCTTGTCGTGCGGGAGGGGTCAGCGTTTGGTGTGGATCTTGGTGCGGTTGTGCCCTTTGGTGGGCGTTGTCGGACCAAGATTGCGGGTTGTCGGGGGCGGTTGTCGGGGTTTGGGGGTGGTGTCGGGTTCCGGGCATGGCTCGGGGTGGAACTCGGGGTGGAATGGGTGCGGGCCCGGGGGCGTTGTGTACGGGTGAACGGCCGAGGAAGACACCGCCCGCCAGGGTGGGTGTGAGCCCCCGGGAATGATGGCGGGCCGGTGGTCGTTGGACATGCCCGAACGACCGTGGAGGACACCGCCCGCGAGGGTGGGTGTGGGCCCCCGGGAATGATGGCGGGCCGGTGGTCGTTGGACATGGTCCCGGCGATGCGAAGCGGCGATACGCCCCGCGTGCCGGAAGGACTTTCCCCCCTTTCTTTGGGTGCCTTTCTGGTGCTTGCGTACGCCTGACCGATCCCCCTCGGTGTGGGTGTGCGTCGACCCCCGAATGGAGCTTCTGTGATGAACACGATGCTGCGGAAGAGCGTGCTGGGTATCGCGGGTCTGGCGTTCACCGGTGGTCTGTTCGCCGGTCCGGTGGCCGCTCACGCCGACACCACCCCGGTCACGACCAACCCGGTCGCGGCCGTGCAGGCCGACGTGGTGCGGGCCGACAAGCCGGACATGGGCAAGCTGCTGCCGCACGGCGCCCCGTCCAACCAGTCGCACGTCGAGCTGAACGACGAGCAGATCGACAACGTCAAGGCGATCATCGCCGCGACGAAGAAGGCCGGCATGGACGAGCGTGCCGCCGTGGTGTCGATCGCGACCGCGCTGCAGGAGTCGAAGCTGGAGAACCTGGGCCACCTGGGTGACCGCAACGACCACGACTCGCAGGGCCTGTTCCAGCAGCGCCCGTCCTCCGGTTGGGGCACGGTGGAGCAGATCACCGACCCCGAGTACTCGACCCTGGCCTTCCTCAAGGGGTTGAAGCAGGTCGACGGCTGGCAGGACATGCCCCTCACGCAGGCCGCGCAGACGGTGCAGGTGTCGGCGTACCCCGACCACTACGCCCAGTGGGAACAGCAGGCCGCCGACCTCGTCGCCCAGCACTGGACCAGCTGACACCAGCTGACCCCCTCAGCGACCAGGCGACAACCGAAGACATTCCTCCACAGGGGGAGCAGAAAGCCGCTGGCCGGCACCCGAACCCGGGTGCCGGCCAGCGGCGTATCCGCACACCGAAGCAACCGACCACAGACCACAGACCCACCGCAGCAGACCCACCCCGGGCTGGCCTCCGCCCGGACGAGGGCCGACCAGGTCAGGCTGGGGGCTACCGTGCCCGGCGCAGGGATCAAGCCTGACCGCCCGAAGCCGGGCACGGTCGCCCCCAGCCCCACCGCAACCACCCACGAGCCGGACACGGTCAGCCCCACCGCAACCACCCAACAAGTCGGAAACCCAGAGCAAACGCTCAGTCCAGCCCAGCCGACCCCAGCGCCGATACCACGTCACCGACCACGACCACCGCCGGCGGACGCAACCCCGCAGCGGTCACCGCCTCGGCCACTTCGCCGAGCGTCGAGCGGACGATCCGCTGACCGCCGGTGGTGGCCTCCTGGATCACCGCGGCCGGCGTACCGGTTGCCCGTCCGTGCGCCAGCAGCGTGCTGGCGATCAACGGTAGGTTCTTCAGGCCCATCAGGATCACCAGCGTGCCGCGTAGACCGGCCAGCGCCTCCCAGCGGACCAGTGAGTCCGGCGATTCCGGCGCGACGTGCCCGGACACGACGGTGAACTCGTGTGCCACCGATCGGTGGGTGACCGGAATGCCCGCCGCGGCCGGTGCGGCGATCGAGCTGGTCACTCCGGGCACCACGGTGACCGGTACTCCGGCCGCCGCGCAGGCCAGCAGCTCCTCGCCACCCCGGCCGAAGACGTACGGGTCACCGCCCTTGAGCCGGACCACGAAGGCACCCGCCGATGCCCGGTCCACCAGAATCCGGTTGATCTCCTCCTGCGTCCGGGACGGGCCGTAGGGGATCTTGGAGGCGTCCACCAGTTCGACGCCCGAGCGCAGCTCGTCCAGGAGCAGTCCGGGCACCAGCCGGTCGGCGACCACCACGTCGGCCTCGTTGAGCAGCCGCCACCCACGGAGGGTGATCAGTTCCGGGTCACCGGGTCCGGCGCCCACCAGGGCGACCCGGCCGGTGCGGCCACCCCCGTCAGCGGGACGGTTCGCAGGGGTCTCCGGCTCGGCCGGGTCCAGCGGCTTCCTCTCGTGTTGCAGGAGGGTACGGATGGCGTCGCGGACGCTCACCGCGCGATGGGGGTCGCCGCCGCCGTGCACCGCGACGGTGACCGGGCCGTACCGGGTCACGGCCGGGGTCCAGGCCGTCGCCGCGTGCCGGTCGTCGGCGCGTACGCAGAAGATCCGCTGTTGGGCGGCGGCGGCGCTGACCTCCGCGGCGGCGATCGGATCGTCGATGGCGACCTGCACCAGCCAGGCGCCGTCGAGGTCGTCCGGGGCGAACCGGCGTGACGCCCAGCGCAGCCGGCCGGCGTCGACGTGCGCGCGCAGCGCCGGGGTGATCTCCGGCGTCACCAGCAGTACGTCCGCGCCCGCGTCGAGCAGCGCCGGGACCCGCCGCGTGGCCACCGCTCCCCCGCCCACCACCACCACGCGAAGTCCGGCCAGCCGGAGCCCCAGGGGGTACGCGTTGGTGCTCACGCTGCTGCCCGCCCGACGGAGCGGCGCGGGGCGCCGGTCGCTGGATCCGCCTCGTTCCGCGCACCGGACGTGCCCGGCATCTCGCGGCGAGTTCGAAGGGTTCGCTCGCTCACTTCTCGGCCACCCCGGCGGAGTCGAAGGTGGCCACCTCGTGCAGCACCCGGACCGCGCCGGTGACCACGGGGAGAGCCAGCAACGCACCGGTACCCTCGCCGAGCCGCAGTCCGAGGTCGATCAGGGGGGTGAGGCCGAGCTGGCGCAGCGCGACGGTCGCGCCGGGCTCGGCGGAACGGTGACCGGCGACCATGGCCGCCACGGAGTCCGGCGCGAAGGCCGCCGCGGCAAGCGCGGCGGAGACCGCGATCACCCCGTCCAGCAGCACCGGTACGCGGCGCGCGGCGGCACCGAGCACGAACCCGGCCAGGGCGGCGTGTTCCAGCCCACCGACTGCGGCCAGCACACCGAGCGGATCCGCCGGGTCGGGGTCGTGCCGGCGCAGCGCGGCCCGGACCACCTCGATCTTGTGCTGGTAGGTCGGGTCGTCGACGCCGGTCCCCCGGCCGGTGACCTCGGCGGCGTCGGCTCCGGTGAAGGCGGCGATCAGGGCGGCGGCCGGGGTGGTGTTGGCGATCCCCATGTCACCGGTCAGCAGGATTCCGGCACCGGCGTCGACCAAATCCCCGGCGACGCCGATGCCGACCTCGACCGCCGCCCGTGCCTCCTGCCGGGTCATCGCGGCGGTGACGGTCATGTCCCGGGTACCGCGCCGGACCGGTGCGTTCACCAGCCGGGGCACCACCGGTTCCGGTGCGCCGTGCAGGGCACCGGCACCGTCCGGGCGGTCGACGTCGGCCACCGGCAGCGGGGCCGCCACCCCGACGTCGATCACGGTCACCGAGGCGCCCGCCTGCCGGGCGAAGGCGTTGACCACCGCTCCACCGGCCAGGAAGTTACCCACCATCTGCCCGGTGACCTCCTGCGGCCAGGGACTGACCCGCTGGGCGTGCACGCCATGATCACCGGCGAAGATCGCCACCGCCGCCCGGTCGGGCACCGGTGGCGGGCAGCTGCCGGCCAGGCCGGCGAGGCGTACGGACAGCTCCTCCAAGGCGCCGAGCGAACCGGCGGGCTTGGTCAGGCGCGCCTGCAGCTGCCGCGCCGCGGTCATCGCCGCCTCGTCGAGCGGGCCGACGGCCGCGATGGTGTTCTCCAGCATCATGCCTCCATGATCTCGGCCAGCACCGTGGTGAAAGCATCGGTGGTCGCCCGATCCCGAACTGCGATCCGCAGCCAGTCCGGACCGAGTCCGGGAAACGTGTCGCCCCGGCGCACCGCCCAGCCACGCGCCCGCAGCAGCTCCCGGATCCGGTCAGCGCCGGAGATCCGCACCAGCACGAAGGCGCTGGCCGGACGGCCGGCCACGCGTACCCCGGGCAGGGCCGACAGCCGGGCGACCAAATGTTCGCGGTCGGCCGCGAGCTGCCCGGCGATGGCCCGTTCGGCCTGGGCCGCCTCGGGGCCCGCACAGGCCTCGGCGGCGGCCAGCGCCGGGGTGGAGACCGCCCAGAGCGGCTGTACGGCGGCCAGTCGGCGCAGCAGCGCGGCCTCGCCGAGCAGGTAACCGATCCGCAGCCCGGCCAGCCCCCACGTCTTGGTGAGGCTGCGTACGACAAGCAGTCCCGGCAGGTCCCGGCGGGCGGCGAGCGATTCGGGTTCGCCGGGCACGCCGGGCCTGGCGGCGGTGTCCGCGAACGCCTCGTCGACCACGAGGACCCGACCGGGGCGGGCGAGCGCGGCGAGGTCGGCGGCGGGATGCAGCACGGAGGTGGGATTCGTCGGGTTGCCGATCATCACCAGGTCGGCGTCGGCGGGTATCCGATCCGGGTGGAGCCGGAAACCGTCCGCCGCGTCGAGCAGCACCCGCTGCACCGGATGTCCGGCTGCCCGCAACGCGGCCTCCGGCTCGGTGAACTGCGGGTGCACCACCACCGGCCGGCGTAGCCCGCGCAGCGCCTGGGCGAGCAGCACGAAGCCTTCGGCGGCACCGGCGGTGAGCAGCACCTCCTCCGGTGGGCGACGGTGCCGGGCGGCGACGGCGGCGCGGGCCGGGCGTGGGTCCGGGTACGCGGCGAGGTCGGCCATCGACGCGGTGATCGGCCCGGCCAGCCAGGGTGGCAGCGGGGCGCGTCGCACGTTGACGGCGAGGTCGACCAGGCCCGTGGCGACCTCGGCGTCACCGTGGTGGGTCAGATCCGGTTCGACCGCCGTCGTGGGTGTCGCGCTCAGCTGCCCATGCATGACCGCGATCCTGCCGGGAAGGCGGCGCGGGGGACAGCAACCCGGCGGGTGGGCCGCATCACCACGCATCACTTCATGAGTATTTCTCATGTATGAATCGGAAATGTCATAACTTGGCGGTGTGAGCTTCCGACCCCTTGCTGCCGCTGGTCGTCTCGTCCCACTGCTCCGCGCCGGGCTGATCGCCGGCATCGTCGTCGCCGCCGCCGCGTACCCGGTCGTCGCGGTGACCGGCGTCGGCGCCAAGGCCACCGCGCACGCCGTGGAGAGCAAGACCCGGCTGCTGACCACCGCCCTGCCCGCCGAGACCTCCTACCTGTACGCGCCCGACGGCAAGACCGTGCTGACCATGTTCTTCGAGGAGTACCGGCAGTACACCAAGCTGTCGGACATCTCGCCCAGCATGCAGCAGGCCATCGTGGCCGCCGAGGACAACCGCTTCTACCAGCACCACGGCGTCGACCCGAAGGGCGTCGCCCGGGCCTTCGTGGCCAACGCCCGCTCCAGCGGCGTCTCCCAGGGGGCCTCCACGCTCACCATGCAGTACGTCCGGATGGCGCTGCGCGACAGCGCCACCAACCCCAGGGAGGTGCAGGAGGCCACCGCGCAGACCCCGACGCGCAAGATCAAGGAGATGCGCATGGCGGTCGACCTGGAGAAGGAGTTGAGCAAGGAGGACATCCTGGAGCGGTACCTCAACTCCGCGTACTTCGGGCACCGCGCGTACGGCATCTACGCCGCCAGCGAGATCTTCTTCTCGAAGACCCCCAAGGAACTGACCGCCGTCGAGGCGGCCACCCTCGCCGGGTTGGTGAAGTCACCCTCCCAGTACGACCCGGCCAGCTCGGACCAGAAGGAGGCCACCGCCCGACGCAACTACGTGCTGGACAACATGGCACGTCTCGGCTACGTCTCACCGGATTCCGCCCAGGCGGCGAAGGGCGAGCCGATCCGGCTCCGACTGACCTATCCGCCCAACGACTGCGCGGCCGTGCCCGAGAAGTGGAACAGCTGGGGGTTCCTCTGCGACTACCTGAAGAACTGGTGGAGCGCCCAGCCGGCGTTCGGTGAGAACCCGCTCCAGCGGTTGGACAAGCTACGCCGGGGCGGCTATCGGATCGTGCTGAGCATGGACCCGAAGATCCAGACGGCGGCGGAGAAGAACGTCGGTACCCAGTCGAACACCGGCAGTCCGTTCGCCAACGGCATCGTGGTCTCCGAACCCGGCACCGGGCGGGTCAAGGCGATGGCGGTGAACCGCACCTACTCCCTCAACCTGGACGAGAATCCGCTCAGCTCCAACCCGGAGGCCGGGCCGGAGGTCAAGGCCAACTACCCGAACACCGTGGCGCCCCTGATGGGCGGTGGTGACCTGCCCGGTTACCAGGCCGGATCGACGTTCAAGATGTTCCCCATGCTGGCCGCCCTCGACGCCGGCATGCCACTGAACACCACCTTCAACGCGCCGCACAGTTACCGCTCCGAGGTCTACGACGGCTGGCAGCCCTCGAACGCCAGCGGCGCGATGAGCGGCACGCAGACCATGTGGTCCGGCTTCGGCAAGTCGGTGAACACCTACTTCGTCTGGCTGGAGGAGCAGGTCGGGGCGGAACGGGCCGTCCGGCTCGCCGAGCAACTGGGGCTGCGCTGGCGTACCGACGTGGACCGGGAGCACGCCTCCCCGGCGAAGGCCAACAAGTGGGGCGCCTTCACCCTGGGCGTCTCCGACGCCACTCCGCTGGAGATGGCCAACGCCTACGCGGCGGTCGCCGCCGACGGGCGTTACTGCGAGGCGCTGCCGGTGAACGCCATCTACAACCGGGATGGCACCCCGACCACCTACACCACACCCGGCGGTATCGAACGGGAGGTCGCCAAGCCACGCTGCCGCCAGGTGGTCAGCGCCGACGCGGCGCGCGCGGCCACCGACGCCGCCCGTTGCCCCACCGGCGACACTCCGGCCAAGGGCAGTTGCGGCGGCTGGTCCACGGCCGACAGCGTGCGCGGCACGGTGGGCCGCCCGGTGGCCGGTAAGACCGGTACGACGGACAGCACCCGATCCGCCTGGTTCGTCGGCTACACGCCGGAACTGGCGGCGGCCAGTTTCATCTCCGACCCCGACAATCCCTTCAACGCGGTGGGCGACGGCCAGTCGCAGATCCCGATCGCCGCGGTGTCGAACACGCTTCGCGACGCCCTGAAGGGCAAGCCCGTCCGGGACTTCGTCCCACCGTCGGACCGGATCGTCGGCTGATGCTCAGGCCGACGGCCCGGCGGCCGGCCCGGACGCCACCGCATCGGCCGGGTCGCCCGGAGCGACACCCGCCGGCCCGGCCGGGGCACCGCCGCCGGGCCCGACCGGGACCGTGGCCGGCTCGGCCGCAGCGGCGGCCACCAACCGCGTCGCGATCTGTGGGTACGCCGCCCAGTGCGGAACGAGTTGGGAGGCGTGCACCCCCCGCCAGATGAACCCCTCCGGCGCGCCACCCGGCCAGCTCCACGCCGGGCGTTGCCCGCCCCGGGGGGTGAGGACCGCCCGGTGCTCCTTGTGCCCGATCACCACCTCACCACGGGCGGCAACCACACTGTCCCCCTGAGCGGTCGCCTCCCGGTAGCCGACCACCAGCCCGTCGCGCAGACTGCCGATCGCGTCGATCACCCCGCACATCGGCAGCCCGTCGAGTTCGCGGGCCAGCCAGAGCAGGCCGGCGCCCTCGGCGACCACCGGACGGCCGGTGCGAGCCAGTTCGGCGACCGCGATGCAGAGCCGCCGGTTGGCGGAGAGCTGCTCCGCGTACGACTCGGGCAGCGCTCCGCCGACGACCAGGGCACGGGTGCCGGCCGGCAGCGCCTCGTCGGCGAACGGGTCGAGCGTCATCACCTGCGCACCCGCGGCCCGCAACAGCTCGGCCGTCTCGGCGTGACTGAAGCTGCCGCCCGGTCCGCCGAGCAGCGCCACGACCGGAGGAGCGGCGCCGCCGGGCCGGGCCGGGGCGGCCTCGGTAGTGTCCGGCGGCGACCATTGCGGCACGCCCAGCGCCGGTGCCGAGCGAGCCAGCCCGAGCAGCCGCTCCAGGTCGACCGTGGCGGTCACCGCCTCACCCAACCGCCGTACCGCCCGGGTGGCCTCACCGGCGCCTTCGAGCACCGGCACCACGCCGTGCCGGCGCGACGGCAGCACCGAGGGCAGATCCTGACGGCGCAGCGCCCCGTAGACCGGCACGCCGATGTCGTCGAGCGCCTCACGCAGCAGCGCCTCGTGCCGGGCGGAGGCGACCCGGTTGAGGATCACGCCACCGATCCACAACTGTTCGTCGTACGCCCGGAAGCCGTGCACCAGGGCGGCCACCGACTGGCCCATCGCGGCGACGTCCACCACCAGCACCACCGGGCTGCGCAGCATGGTGGCGACGGCGGCGGTCGACTCGGTCTCGCTCCGGCCGGTCAGGCTGTCGTACAGACCCATGCTGCCCTGCACCACGGCGAGGTCCGTGCCCTGCGCACCGTGCAGCAGCAGCGGGGCGAGGCGTTCGGCACCGACCAGCCGCGGGTCCAGGGTGCGCCCGGGTCGGCCGCTGGCCAGCCCGAGGTACGCCGCATCCACCTGATCGGGCCCGATCTTGAAGCCGGCCACGTCGAGGCCCCGGTCGGCGAGCGCGGCGAGCAGACCGATCGCCAGCGCGTTCTTGCCGTGTCCCGAGGAGGGGGCACTGAGCACCAGACGCGGCACGACGGTCATCATCGACTCCTCGCGAGCGGTCGGCGTGCCGACCGTCGGCGCGCTCCGCCCGCGTGACGATAGCTGAACCGGACGCCGTACACGCACCCTCCGCCATCCCGTCCGGGCCAGGTCAGCCGGTCGGTGGCGGACCGCCCCGACGCGGGTACGCTCCGCCACGACGAGGTCCCCGGCGCCGGGTTCCGGTCGGGGCCGCTGCCTGCGGCGGCTCGGTGCCGACAACGGCGCGCGGACGTCGCGACGGCTCGGCACAGTGGCGGCGGTCACACGGGTAACCTCGTGGCGTGTACCGGTTCCTGCTGACCCCGCGCTGGCTGGGCCTGCTCGTGCTGGCCCTGGCCGCCGCCGTGGTGATGGTGCTGCTCGGCAACTGGCAGCTGGACCGCTACCACGGCCGGACCGCGATCAACGAACGCATCGACGCCGGCCTGCGGATGGATCCCGTGCCGCTGCGCGAGGCGCTGCCCGCGCCGACTGGCGGCCCGGGCGCCGTCGGTGCCCCACCGGCGGAGGAGCGAACCTTCACCCGGGTCACCGTGACCGGCCGGTACGACACCGACAACATCGTCCTGGTGCGGGGCCGCACGGCTGAGGGCCGGGTCGGCTTCGAGGTGGTCACCCCGCTGCTGCTCGCCGACGGCACCGCCGTCCTGGTGGATCGAGGCTGGATCCCGCCCGCCCCCGGCGGGGCGGTGGCACAGCCGGACGTGCCACCGACGCCGGCGGGTGAGGTGACCGTCGAGGGTCGGGTGCACGCGAGCGAGAGCGGCGACGCCAAGGTGTCCCGCCGCGAGGGCCGCCTGGAGAGTCGTCGGGTGTCCGTGCCTCAGCTCGCCGGCGAGCTGCCCTACCCGGTGCACGGCGCGTACGTCCTTCTCGACGAGCAGACTCCGGCCGCCGACCCGACGTTCCGGGCGGTGTCGATCGGCCACACCAACAACTGGCAGAACCTCGGCTACGTCGTCCAGTGGTGGATCTTCGCGGCGATGACCCTGGTCGGCTACGGCTGGATCGCTCGCCGCGAGGCCCGCCGGCTCGCCGGCGTGGTCGATGAACGCCCCCGCGACCGGGCCGCCGACTCCGGCACCCCCGCCGTCACCTGACCACTCAGCCGGGTGGGCGGCCCGCGTGGATCGCCCGGACGGCGTCGATGGTGTCGGCCTCGGCAGCGGTCTTGTCGTCCCGGTAGCGGACCACCCGGGCGAACCGCAGGGCCACCCCGCCGGGATAGCGCGAACTGCTCTGCACGCCGTCGAACGCGATCTCCACGACCTGCTCGGGTCGGACCCGGACGACCCAGTCGCCACGGTCCACGGCGAGCCCGAGGAAGCGTTCGGTCTGCCAGCGCAGCAGCTCGTCGGTGAGCCCCTTGAAGGTCTTGCCGAGCATCACGAACCCGCCGGTGCCCGGGTCACGGGCGCCCAGGTGCAGGTTCGACAACCACCCGGTGCGTCGGCCACTGCCCCACTCCACGGCGAGCACGACCAGGTCGAGGGTGTGCCGGGGCTTCACCTTGACCCAGGCGGCGCCGCGCCGGCCGGCGTCGTAGGGCGCGCCGGGCGCCTTGACCACCACGCCCTCCTGGCCTGCGTCCAGTGCGGCGGCGAAGGCTTCGCCGGCCTGCTCCGGGTCGTCCACCTCCATCCGCCCGACCAGCAGCGACGCGTCGGCCGTGCCGCGCAGCGCCGCCCACCGCTCCCGGCCCGGCAGGTCGATCAGATCCACCCCGTCGAGGTGCAGCAGGTCGAAGAAGTACGGCGTGAGCACGGTCGCACCGGTCCGTTCGGCGGCGGCGCGCACCGCCGGTGCGACCGGTGCCCCGGCGGCGGGACCGGCGGACCCGGCCCGGCGCGCAGCGGCACTGGACGTCTGCTGGAACGGCAGCGGCCGGCCGGCGGCGTCCAGCCCGATGGCCTCCCCGTCGAGGACGATCTCCCGGGCGGGCAGGGCACGCACGGCGGCGACCACCTCGGGCACCCGGGTGGTGATCTCGTCGAGGCTGCGGGAGAAGACGGCGATGTCGGAACCACTGCGGTGCACCTGGATGCGGATGCCGTCGAGCTTCACGTCGACCACGGCGGGCACCCCGGTGGCGGCGAGCGCCTCGTCGACGGTGGACGCGCTCTGCGCCAGCATCGGCGCCAGGGGCCGGCCCACCCGGAGACCGAACTCGGCAAGCGCGCTCGCCCCGCCGCCGAGAGCGGCCACCGCCACCGCCCGCAGGTCGCCGGCGAGCAGCAGCGCCCGGCGTACGACGGCGACGGGCACCTCGGCGGCCCGGGCGATCGCGTCGGCGAGCAGCCCGGCCTGGGCACCGTGCCGCAGCTCGCCGAGGAACAGGCCGGTCAGCAGGCGTTGCTCGTCGGCGGTGGCAGCCGCGTAGAGGGCGTGCACCAGGGCCCGACGGCGAGCCTGCGAGCCCGCGCCGTGCACGGCCGCGATCTCGTCGATCGCGGCGTCCACCGCCGACACGCTGAGCGTCGGTTCGGTCGCCGGCGGTGGCAGGTCGCGCAGGCTGGCCCAGCCGACCCCGGTCTGCCGCTGGCGCAGCTCGCCGGCGAGCCAACCGGAGCCCGCCGCCACCTCGGGCGGGTCGAGCCGCCGCAGGGCATCGGCGAGCAGCTCCACCTTGGCCCGCCGACCGCTGGTGGCGCCGACGGCCGCGGAGGTGGCAGCCAGGTCCAGGAACCGCACGACCTCATCCTGCCAGCCACCACCGACAACCGGCGCCACCTGCGGACGGACCCGACCGGCGCGACCTTTCTCCGTGGTCCCGACGGCCACCCCACCACCCGGCGGTCGCCGACGTCAGGCCGGCACCGGTTCCTCGATCCGCAGCCCCCGGGCGCGGACACCGTCGGCGATGCGCGACAGCGACGCATCCAGGGCGACCAGCGCGGCGGACAGTTCGCCGAGCTGTTCCTTCAGCGTGTCCTCGGGCCACGCGGAGACGTCGACGTCCCCCAGAGCGATGACGGCGGCCTCCAGGCGGGCCAGAACCTCGTTCGTACGCATGTTCGAGAGGCTACAACAGCCCCGCGTCCGACACACCGGAAACGGCTACCGGCGGTGCGAAGTTACGGGTTCACCCGCGACCCACCTCAGCCACTCCGGCCAGCAACAACGCCTCGGCGAGGCAGACCCGGGCGAACTCGCCGAGGTGCAGACTCTCGTTCGGTCCGTGGGCACGGGCGTGCGGGTCCTCCACCCCCGTCACCAGGATCGCCGCCTGCGGGAACATCTCCTGGAAGGTGGCGATGAACGGAATGGAGCCACCGACCCCGATCTCCACCGCGTCGGTGCCGTCCCAGGCGGTCCGGAAGGCCGATCGGGCCGCGTCGAACATCGGGCCGCTGGCGTCGATGACGCAGGGGGCACCGTCGTGCTCGAAGGTCACCTCGACCTGTGCGCCCCACGGTGCGTGCCGCTCCAAGTGGGCGCGGAGCGCCGCGTACGCGCGCTTCGGTTCGTCGCCCGGCGCCAGCCGTACGCTGAGCTTGGCCTTGGCCGCCGGAACCAGCGCGTTCGGCGCCTCGCCGGTGGCCGGGGCGTCGATGCCGAGCACGGCGAGCGCCGGCTTGGTCCACAGCCGGTCGGTGATCCGGCCGGTGCCGAACAGCCGCACGCCGTCGGCCAGCCCGGCCTCGGCGCGGAACCGGTCCTCGGGGTAGTCGACGCGGGCCGCCTCCCGGCCGACCAGGTCGGCCACCGCCACGTTGCCGGCGTCGTCGTGCAGCGTGGCGAGCAGCCGGACCAGGGTGGTGAGCGCGTCCGGGACGGCACCGCCGAACATGCCGCTGTGCACGGCGTGGTCCAGGGTGCGCACCTCCACGAAGCAGTTGACGATGCCGCGCAACGACGTGGTCAGCGCTGGTACGCCGACATCCCAGTTGGTCGAGTCGGCGATCACGATGACGTCGGCGGTGAGCTTGTCCCGGTGCTCGGCGAGCAGCCGCTCCAGGGAGTCGGAGCCGTACTCCTCCTCCCCCTCGACGAACACGACCACGCCGACCGGCAGCCGGTCGCCGAACGCGCGCAGCGCCGCGACGTGCGCCATGATGCCGGCCTTGTCGTCGGCGGCACCCCGCCCGTACAGCCGGCCGTCGCGCTCCACCGGCTCGAACGGGTCGGTCTCCCACAACGTGGGGTCGCCGATCGGCTGCACGTCGTGGTGGGCGTAGAGCATCACCGTCGGGGCACCGGGCGGCGCCGCCCGACGGCCGATGACGGCGGGCTGACCACCGGCCCGCGCCACCTCCACGTCGAGGCCGCAGCCGCGCAGCAACTCGGCCACCGCCTCGGCGGAGCGCTCCACGTGCGCGTGGTCGAAGCCGTCGAAGGCGATGCCGGGAATGCGGACGAGGCGCTCCAGATCGGCCCGTACGCCGGGCAACTCCCGCGCGACGGCCTCCCGCAGGTCGGACTCGGTCATGATCGGTGTGGTCATGACCGGCATCGTATTCCGGCCTTACCCGACGGCGCTGCGGGCGTGGCTGGTTCGGAGCACCATCGCAAACCCGGAGCGACAGGCCGGCGCACCGCGGCGCGACCGAGCACCGTGGCGCGACCGGAGTCAGCAGGCGGTCCGGTCGGTGTGGTCAGCCGCGTCGGCAGTAGTAGCGCTCGGCGGCGTGCGGCAGGACCGGTGCGCCCTCGACGACCAGGTCGGCGCGGGCCTCGGTGCCGTCGGCGGCGAAGTGGGCGCGTTCGGTGACGTGCCAACGACGCAGCTCCGGCAGGATCGCCGGGCCGTCGCGGGCCACCGCCCGGTCCAGCCGCAGCGGCTGTGGGGCGGTGACGAAGACCGCCAGGGTCAGGCTCGCCACGGCGGCCGTCCGGGCCGCGCTGACCCCCTCCACGATCAGCACCGGCGCGACCGGCACCGGCACCGGCGTGGGCAGGAAACGCCGGCGTACCCAGCTGTACCGCCGGTAGGCGCCAGGCCGCCCGGCGCGTACCGGCGTCAGCACCTGCTCCTCCAGCCGCTCCCAGAAGGTGAGCTGGTCGTCCCACCCGTCGAGCAGGTCGTCGGTGTGCACCACCGGTGGCCGGGTCGCTTCGGGCGTCGCACCGGCGAGGGCATCGGCCAGACGGGCCGCGAAGACCGTCTTGCCGGCGCCGCTGGGCCCGTCGACGGCCACCAACCGGGTACGCCCCAGCCGGGCCGGCCCCGCCAGCACCCGTCGGGCCAGTCCGGCGTACGCCTCGAAGACCACCACCACGGACACCGACGTTACCGATCGGGTTGTCCCGGGCCACTTCGGATCGCACGCCCGGGCGCCGGGCGGCATGCTCGTGGCGTGTCCCATTCCGTGATGAGTCCCGGCGTCGAGGCGTTGCTGGAACAGGCCCGCGCGGGCATGACCCGGTTGACCCCGCAGGAGACGGTGCAGGCCGCGAGCCGTGGTGCACTCCTGATCGACACGCGCACCGACGCGCAGCGTCGGGAACAGGGCGACCTGCCCGGCGTCATCGTGATCGACCGGACGGTGCTGGAGTGGCGACTCGACCCGGCCAGCGACTGGCGGATCCCCGAGGCCACCGGGTACGACCTTGAGATCGTGGTGATGTGCCGGCAGGGGTACAGCTCCAGCCTCGCCGCCGCGAGCCTGCGCGCCCTGGGCCTGCACCGGGCGACCGACATGATCGGCGGAGTGGAGGCGTGGCGGTCGGCCGGCCTGCCCTTCTCCGACCAACCCGCCGACGTCCGTTACTGAGCCGGATGCGGCCCGCACGAGGATGCGCTCAGGCCGCCATCAACGACAGCGCCTCCTCCGCGTAGGTGACCAGCAACGCTTCCGCCTCGGCCTCGTCGGGCACCTCGGTTGCCGTGGACATTAGATCGAGCATCACGGACACCTCGCCGCGTGCCACGTGCAGCGTCGCATGACGTGCCGCCACCGGTTCGCGAAGATCGAGAATCTCCAACCCCTGGTCGACCGGCAGGATCCATACCCAGGCGCCGTCACCGAGTTGCGGCACCTCGTGCCAGGTGCCACGAGCCTGCGGCTTCGGTTGCCGGGGCAGTCCTTCCCGGGCTCGCTCCGGGGATTCGGCGAGCGACACGGAGACGGTGAGGACGTGCATGGAGACCGGGTCCCGTCGGCTCGCCCCGAGCGTGCACTTGCTCATGCGCCGGTCCGGCCGGGGCGGCCACTCACGTGTCTTCGGGGTGCCGCCGTTCAAAGCCACCAACGGCTGCGGGTCCAGTTGCGCGCACAACTCCTCGACCAGGTGGTACCCGGTCTGCGGCGCTGGCGGGGCAACCGGTTCGGATGGCGAGCTGGCGCAACCGGCCAGCAGAGCGGCAAGCAACACCGACGGCAGCGCAGCGGGCCGGCGCCGACGAACGAGCAACGTCACGGCGAGATCCTGCCATGACTACGCGGTGCGGATCAGCCCGGCGGAGCGCCGGGTGGGACGAACGGTAGGTCGGTCGGGGGCCCGTCCTCGACGAGTCGCCACAGGGCGTCGGTGTCCAGGTGCTCCTCGACCAGATCGCCGAGCAGGTCGAGATTGCGTTCCCGGGCGGCGGCGAAGGAGGTGTCCGGCGCGACCCGGAAGCCGGTACGTCCGGCGAGGCGGGCCGCCCGGGTGAGGAACCAGCGACGGAACTCGTCGGACTCGAACGTGCCGTGCCAGTGGGTACCGTGCACGACGCCGTGCATGGCACCCTCGTCGGCGCCACCGGTGTACCGCAGCAACGGGACCAACCGGGGGTCGGCGGTCGAGACGTGACCGTGGTGGATCTCGTAGCCGTGGACCGGAAGGTCGCCCTCGGCGCTGCCCACCGCCGGCCGGACCGTCTTGCCGCGATCGAAGGTGATCTCGATGGGGAGCAGGCCGAGACCGGGCACCGTGCCCTGCCGGCTCTCCACCGGGTCGTGGATGACGCGGGCCAGCATCTGGTAGCCGCCGCAGATGCCGAGCACCGGACGGTTCGCCGCCACGTGCGCCGTGACGGCGTCGGCGAGGCCCGTCTCGCGCAGCCAGGCCAGATCCGCCACTGTCGACTTCGAGCCGGGCAGCACCACCAGGTCGGCGGCGGCGAGTTCGGCCGGCTCGACGGTCAGGCGTACCCGCACCCCTGGCTCGGTCGCCAGCGCCTCGACGTCGGTGGCGTTGCTGATCCGGGGCAGCCGCAGCACGGCCACGTCGAGCCAGTCGGTGCCGTGCGGGGCGGCCGGGCGACCGAGCACCCGGCCGTAGGCGAGGGAGTCCTCCGCGTCGAGCCACAGGTCCAGCGCCCAGGGCAGCACCCCATACGTCGGGCGTCCGGTGAGCTGCCGCAGCATCTCCAGCCCGGGGGCGAGCAGACCCCTGTCGCCGCGGAACTTGTTGACCACGAAGCCGGCGACGAGGGCCTGGTCGGCGGGGTCGAGCAGGGCGAGGGTGCCGAACATCGCGGCGAACACACCGCCCCGGTCGATGTCACCGACGACGATCGTGGGCAACCGCGCGTGCCGGGCCAGCCCCATGTTCACGTAGTCGCCGTCGCGCAAGTTGATCTCCGCCGGGCTGCCGGCGCCCTCACAGATCACCACGTCGTACTCCGAGCGCAGCTCGGCCAGGGCCGCGTACGCGGTCTCGGCAAGCCGGGGGCGCAGGGTCCGGAAGGTGCCGGCGGTGATCGTGTCGACCGCCTCACCGAGCAGTACCACCTGGCTGGCCAGGTCGCTGCCCGGCTTGAGCAGCACCGGGTTGAATCTCAGGTCCGGCGCGAGCCCGCAGGCCGCCGCCTGCATCGCCTGGGCGCGGCCGATCTCGCCGCCCCGGCCGTCCGGCCCGAGCACCACGGCGGAGTTGTTCGACATGTTCTGCGCCTTGAAGGGCGCCACCTTCACGCCTCGCCGGTGCAGCCACCGGCAGATGCCGGCGGTGAGCACACTCTTGCCGGCATCCGAGGTCGTCCCGGCCACCAGCAGCCCACCGCTCACCGTCGCCCCACCCGCCGAGCCGCGTTGCCGGCCAGCGGACCGGCCCGGCGGGCGGCGGCAGCCACCAGGCGACCCGCGGTCAACGGGTACGCCACCGCGAGACCGAGGGTCGCCAGCCCGACCGCCCGGGAGATGCGGGCGGCCCGCGCCAGGTGCCGTGCCTCGGGACGTGGCCCGTCACCGAGGAACGGACGCACCTCCACGCGACCGAAGTACACGTTGCGCCCACCCAGCCGTACGCCCAACGCCCCGGCCATCGCCGCCTCGCACTGCCCGGCGTTGGGGCTGGGATGGTCGTCGCGGTCCCGCCGCCACACCCGCCAGGCCCGGGCCCGGTCGCCCTTGCCGGCCGGCGCCAGCGCCACGGTCAGCAGCCCGGTCAGCCGGGCCGGCACCAGGTTGAGCAGGTCGTCCAGGCGGGCAGCCGGGGTGCCGAACCGGGCGTACCGAACATTGCGGTGGCCCACCATCGCGTCGAGAGTGTTCGCCGCGCGGTAGCCGAGCAGGCCGGGCAGCCCGGCGACCGCACCCCAGACCAGCGGGGCGACCACCGCGTCGGAGGTGTTCTCCGCCACCGACTCCACCGTCGCGCGCGCGATCTCGGGCTCGTCGAGCGTCGACGGGTCCCGCCCGCAGAGATGCCCGAGCCGCTGTCGGGCCGCCGGCAGGTCGCCGCCGCGCAACGACCGGCCCATCGTCTTCGCCTCGTGGCGCAGGCTGCGCCCGCCCAGCACCGCCCAGGTGCCGGCGGCGACGAGCACGGCGCGGGCCGCCGGCCGACGCCGGGTGCCCACCGTGGCAGCCACCCCCATCGCCACCGGCGCGCCCACACAGAGCGCGGTGAAGATCGCACCGGCCAGCCGCTCCGGGCGGTAGAGGCGACGTTCCAGGGCGGCGGCGGCCCGGCCGAATCCGGCCACCGGGTGCCCTCTGCGCGGGTCACCGAACAGCGCGTCCAGCGCGTAGCCCGCGACCAGTCCCGTCGCGTTCGCCACCGCACCCGCGTGTCGCACGGCATGTCACCCCCGGGCGGTCAGCCTAGCCGAGCCGTGCCGCCCGGATCGTGCCCGGCGGAGCCCGCCCACGCCGCGGCCGTACCCGGTGGCGCCACGTCGGCCGATGGGTGACCGGGCCCGTCGCCGAGACCCGGTCACCTCGGCACCGGGCGCCGATCGGCGAGCCGTACACCGTCGGGCGGGGTGCCCGGTCACCAATCGTCGCCGGCGAGCTTCCGGGATGTCAGACGGGCTGTGGCAGCCGGCCGCGCCCTCGACGACCACGCCCGGTCGCGGCATCGCCCGCCCCCGATTCCTCCGGGCGCACCGCCAGCTCGGACTCGGTCGCGGTGGCGTCGGCGGGCACCGGAGCCAGTTCGTCGGCGACGCCTTCGCCCGCGTCGGCGAAGTCGTCGAACTCCGGCGAGAGGTGGTCGTCGCTCGACGTCTCGGAGCCGGGCGTCGAGTCGGACCTGACCGCCGAGCCCGGGTCGAAGGCACCGACCGCCGATCCCGGATCGAAGCCGACCGTCGAGCCCGGGTCGAAGCCACCGGGCCGACCAGGGTGACGTTCGCCGGCCGAACCAGCCCCGAAGCCGGACATGTCGGCCAGTTCGAAGTCGTCGTCGACCGGGCGGTGGTCGAGCCGGGCGGGCGCCTCGTCATCCGGAACCGGCTCGGTCGGCTCTCCCTGCACCCGCCGCTCCGCGTCGGCGTCGGAGACCGCGCTGGTGGCCAGGGTGGGCCGGTTGCGCAGGAACCTTCCCCGTCCCCGGGACAGGTCGTGGCCGACCGCGACGGCCTCCAGCTCGTACAGGGTGCGGTGGTTGCCGGCGTCGTCGACCCAGTCACGGGTGTAGAGCCGGCCGCAGACCACCACCGGGTCGCCGACCATCACCGAGGCGGCGACTCCCTCGGCGAGCTTGCGCCAGCAGTTGACGCGTACCCGCAGGCTGTTGCCGTCGACCCAGCGTCCGCTGTCCCGATCGAGGCGTCGAGCCGTTGAGGCGACCTTGAAGTTGGCCACCAGGGTGTTGCTCTGGGCGGTGCGGCGCCATTCCGGCGCAGTCAGAACATTTCCGACAATCGTCATGTAGGTATCGAACATCGTCCCTCCTTGGGGGGTCCGGGGCCTGGCATCGGCGAGTCGACTCGCCACCGAGCCTGCGGTCTTGCGGCCGCCCCGAACAGCCCAGCAGGTGGCACCTGTGGACGACCGGACCAGCTGTGGACAAACGCCTGATCAAGGTCCTGATGTGGTAGGCCGATCGCCCCTGCCCGCCGGGCGACCGGCCATCGATGATCAATAGGAAGCGGAAATGGTCACGTTCCGGACGGAGCCGACCTGGGTAGGGATCCCTACAACCGCACGCGTGAGCACGACGTCGAACGAAAGGTCAGCGATCATGATGATGACCGTCACCCGTTCCGCCCGCCCCACCGGGCAGGTGCGGCGATGAGCGCCGTGCAGAACCCCGCCACCGTGGCCACGTGCCTCAGGCTGGGTGCGGGCTTCTCCGACCGGGAGCGGAACCGCATCGTCGAGCAGTTCGCCACGCTCGACGCCCGCCTGGCCGGCTTCCACGCCGACGCCACCGACATGGAGTTGTCGGTGAAGGACCGGGAGGCCAAGGGCCAGAAGGTCACCCTGGAGTGCTGGATCGCCGGCCGGCAACGGGTCGTGGCCACCTCGACCGAGGAGGACCTGCACGCCGCGCTCAACGACGTCCGCGACGACCTGCGTCGCCAGTTGAACGACGCGAAGACCCGGCAGGAGCCCCGCAACAACAAGCACCTGCGGGTCAACGAACCGCCCGGCCCCGCCACGCCAACCGACGAGTTGGCCGGCGCCGGGACGACGACCGACGAGAGGTGAGCGCCGGGCCGGGGCGACGCAAGCCCCGGCCACGCCACCGTGGAGGTGAACGACATGCCCAACGTGCAGCAGCCCGAGATGCGCCGCAGCGGCGAGACCCGGCTGGTCCAGGACAGCGACGGCCCGATCGAGGGCGGTTCGTCCTCGGCCCGGCGGGAGCACCGCTCGGTGCCGGTCGACCAGGTGTCGCCGTACGGTCCCGATCGGGGGCGGGCCACGACCTCGCAGGAGCCGTCCGGCCGGGAGGCCGTGGGCGACTGACCAGCGAACAGCCCCCGTCCGCCGGGTGCCGGCGGACGGGGGCTACCGCCCGGTAGCCAGCCGGCGTACCGTCGGCGAGGTGGAACCGGACGTGCTTGGCCCGCCCTACGAGCGGGAGATCATCGACCTGGGCCGGGACGACGAGGGCCCGGTGGTGGCGACGCTGGTCCGGCGCCGGGCCGAGCGCCCCACCGGACGGGCCGTGCTCTACGTGCACGGCTTCGTCGACTACTTCTTCCAGACCCACGTGGCCGACTTCTTCGCCGCGCGCGGCTGGGACTTCTACGCCCTCGACCTGCGCAAGTACGGTCGTAGCCTGCTGCCGCACCAGACCCCGAACTTCTGCCGTGACCTCGCCGATTACTACCCGGAGCTGGACGCCGCCGCACAGCTCGTCCGCGACCGGGACGGGCACGAGACCCTGCTGGCCATGGGCCACTCCACCGGCGGCCTGATCCTCTCCCTGTGGGCCGACGCCCGCCGCGACGCCGGGCTCGTCGACGGGCTCTTCCTCAACAGTCCCTTCTTCGACCTCAACGCCCCCTGGTTCGTACGGCGACCCCTCGCGGCCGCCGTCGCCCGCCTGGGCCGCAGGGCGCCGCACCGCATCCTCCCCTTTTCGCTCGGCACCGTGTACGGCGAGAGCCTGCACGCCGACCATCGCGGCGAGTGGACGTACGACCTGGCCTGGAAGCCACTTGCCGGCTTCCCTGTCCGGGCCGGCTGGCTGGATGCCATCCGCACCGGCCAGCGGCGGCTGCGCGCCGGCCTGGACATCCCGGTGCCGGTGCTGCTCGCCTGCTCGACCCGGTCGTTCCGGGGCACGAAATGGCAGGACGCGGCGACCCTGGCCGACGCCGTCCTCGACGTCGAACACATGGTCCGCTGGGCACCCCGCCTCGGCCAGCACGTCACCGTGTCCCGCTTCGACGGCGGCCTGCACGACCTCACGCTCTCCGGCCCCGCCGTACGGGAGAAGGTCTTCGCCGAGGTCGGCCGGTGGGCCGACGCCTTCCTCGGCGCCGGACCGACGACGACCCACCCGACCCTGCCGCAGCCCCGGCCCTCGGCCGAGGAGGAACACCCGACGCCGACCCACTCTCCCGCGGACGCCTGATCCTCGCCGACACCCGGCCGCTACGCCCGGCCTGACCACCCGTTTCACCGGGCGAGGGCCGGACGGCGGTACCCTTCTCGCGCGATACCACATTGCGCCCGTAGCTCAGCGGATAGAGCAGGGGACTTCTAATCCCAAGGCCGCAGGTTCGAATCCTGCCGGGCGCGCACCACGTCTCCTCGTCGTCAGCCTGCGGCAACGCGCCCGCGCTGCCGCAGGAGGGCGAGGAGGCCGTGACCGTCCTCGACCCGGGCGTCCGGTCGCAGGTCGGGTGGGGACGGTTCGCGGTCGGTGCGGGGCGAGCGCATCAGGATCGCGGCGCCGGCACCGGCCCGACGGGCGCAGGCCACGTCGCGGTGCACGCTGTCGCCGACGAACCAGCAGTCGCCGATCGGTACGCCGACGGCGTCGGCCGCCAGCCAGGCCAGGCGGGGATTGGGCTTGCGGAGCCCGGCCTCGTCACTGTAGAACTCGGCCACGAACAGGTCGGACAGTCCGGCAGCGGCGAGGAAGTCCCGATGCGCCGCCCCGCAGAGCGCGTTGCTGACCACCGCCATCGGTAGATCCGCCTCGGCCGCGGCCCGCAACGCCTCCGCAATGCCCGGACGGACCTGCCACTCCGATCGCCACGCCCAGGCGTACGCCAGCGGGGTCGCCGCTTCCTCGACCGCCGTGCGCGCCGCTCCGGGCCAGGTGCTGGTGACGAAGTTCGCCCACACCTGCGCGTGCGGCAGTTCGACGGGATCATCCGAGCGGCCGGCGTCGTCGCGCCACCGCGCGTACGCCCGGCCGCCCTCGGTCAGGTCGGCGGCGATCTGCTCGGCCGACACGATGCCGCCGATCAGGTCGAACAACCGACGCACCAGTTCCGGTGGTGCCGGTGGCTGTCGTGGAGCGTCGGCCAGAACACCGCCGAAGTCCAACAGGAGCGCGCGGGGCGATCGCAGCATGCCGCCATCCTTCCGCACCCAGGCGCGCGGACCGAACAGCCGCCGCCAGGCCACGTCACCGTCAATCTTGGACAGTTTCCGTTAGCGCGTAACGGAAACTGTCCAAGATTGGCTCGGTCTGGCATGCGGCGTCTGAGGCCGGTGGTCAGTTGGGCTGGCAGGGGGTGCCGTTGAGCTGGAAGTCGGTGGGGCGGTCGTTGGTGCCGGAGTAGGTGGCCTGGAAGCCGAAGCTCACCGTGCCGTTTGTCGGCAGGCTGCCGTTCCAGGCCGCGTTGCGCGCGGTCACGTTCCTGCCGGACTGGGTGACCTGTGCGTTCCACGCGTTGGTGACCTGCTGATTGCCGCCGAAGGACCAGGTCACGGTCCAGCCGGTCAGGGCGGCGCCCCGGTTGGTGACTCGGACGTCCGCGGTGAAGCCGCTGTTCCACTGGTTGGCCGTCCAACTCACCGCGCAGGCCGCGGGCCCGGTGGTCGGCGGGGGCGTCGTGGGAGGCGGCGTGGTGGGCGGGGGCGTCGTAGGGGGCGGCGTCGTCGGGGGTGGCGTGGTCGGCGGTGGCGTGGTCGGCGGTGGCGTGGTGCCGTCGCGGGGTGGGAAGCGCAGGATGCGGTCGTCGGTGGCGGCCGGCGTGCCTCGGCCGTCCCGGTTGCTGGTGGTGACCCAGAGCCAACCGTCCGGACCGTACTCGACGGTGCGCAGTCGCCCGTAGCTGCCGGCCAGTTCGGCGGTGGGAGTGCCGACCCCGCCGGAGCCGTTCAGCGGCACGTTCCACAGCCGGTTGCCGCGCAGGCTGGCCACGAAGAGCCGGTTCCCGGCGATCGTCGCACCACTCGGTGACGCCTCCGCCGGGGTCCAGGTGAGCAGCGGGTCACGGAAGCGGGGGTCGTTGGCCCTACCCTCCACCGTGGGCCATCCGTAGTTGCCGCCGGCGACGATCAGGTTGATCTCGTCCCAGGTGTTCTGACCGAACTCGGTGGCATACAGCCGGCCCTGGGCGTCCCAGGCCAGCCCCTGCACGTGGCGGTGGCCGAGGCTGTAGACCGGCGAGCCGGCGGTCGGGTTGTCCGGCGGAACGGTGCCGTCGGGTCGGATGCGCAGGATCTTGCCGTTGCGGCTCTGCGGGTCCTGCGCCGACGCGGTCTGTCCGGCGTCGCCCACTCCGACGTAGAGCATGCCGTCGGGTCCGAACGCGATCCGGCCGCCGTTGTGGATCGCCGCACGGTTCAGCCCGGTGAGGACAGGTTGCTGGGTCTGCGGTGCGGTGAGCCGGAACCGGGTGATCCGGTTGTCGGTCGCGGTGGTGAAGTAGACGTAGATCCAGCCGTCCTGGGCGTAGGTCGGTGACACGGCCAGCCCGAGCAGGCCGCCCTCGCTCACCGGAGTCACGCCGGAGATGGTGACCACGGGCTCCGGTGCCTGGCCGGGTCGGACCCGCACCACCTGCCCGGTGGGTCGTTGGGCGACCAGGGCACTGCCGTCGGGCAGGAAGTCCATCCCCCACGGCACCTGCAGGCCGGTGGCAACCGTCTCGGGCCGGGAGAAGTCGAAGTCGCCGACGGCGAGCAACGCGGGTGCCGCGTCACCGAGGGCGTCGGATGGACGTTCGGCGTTCGGGACCGCGCCGGCCAGGCCGGCGACGCTGCCGGCGACCAGACCGGCGGTGAGTACGGCCCCGACCGCGAGTCGGATCTTCATGCCACCCCCCAGTGCATAGATGTTGGTAAATTTAACACGATGCCCCGGCCGACGCCGGATATCGCTGGCCCGGGCAACCCGCAGGCCGTACGGTCCACGCCATGCGCCTGCGCGAGGAACTGGTAGCCGATCGGGATGCCGTGCACGAGTTGCACCGGCTGGCCTTCGGCAGCCACGGCGAGGTGGTGGCGGCGCTCGTGCAGGCGCTGCGGGACGACGATCCGGAGGCCCTCAGCCTGGTCGCCGAGGAGGACGACGAGGTCGTGGGGCACGTGCTGTTCACCCGCAGCCTGCTCGACGCGCCGCGTCGCCTCGTACCGGTGCAGGTGCTCAGCCCGCTCGCGGTCGCACCGGACCGGCAGCGGCGCGGCATCGGCGGCGCTCTGGTCACCCACGGGCTGCGCCTGCTCGACGAGCGGGGCGTGCCGGCGGTGTTCCTGGAGGGCGACCCCCGCTTCTACTCCCGCTTCGGCTTCGCCGCCGGCGGCGACCTGGGCTTTCGTCGACCGTCGCTGCGCATTCCGGCCCCCGCTTTCCAGGTGGCCAGACTCTCCGGCTACGAGCCGTGGATGACCGGCACGTTCGTCTACTCGGACACCTTCTGGCAGCAGGACTGTGTGGGGCTCCGCGAGGACGACAGCGGCTGAGTGTGACGGATGGGCGACGTAGCGTCCATCTCGACGTCACCGACGGTCATCATCGCCACTGCCGTGTGTTATTCTCCGGCGTCGATCTCCGCAGCGCGCACCCGGATCGGGTCGTTTGTCGCAAAGGACGCCTTCCCGATGCCGGCCCTGCCCAACCCGATCATGTCACCCGCCACGGTGGACCGCCCGGCCGCTGGCGCGTTCGCGTTCATCTTCACCCGGTTGCCGGCGCTGCTGCGGCTCTCCTGCGGGCTGTTCTGCCTCCCGGTGGCGCTCGCCGTGCGTACCCCACCGGTACGTCCGGAACTGCTGCTACCGGCTGTGGCGGTGCTGACCGCCTGGTCGCTCTGGTACGCGTTGCGCGCCTGGCGGTACGACCTCGGCAACCCACTCGTCGCCGTCGACGTGGCGCTGACCAGCGCCGCATGCCTGGCGATTCCGATCCTGGTCGCGCCTGAGGTGCTGCCCGGCGAGGCGAGTTGGATCGCGGTGCTGGCGAGCACCACCGTGATCAACGCTCAGGCTACCGCTCCGGCCCGGCTGTCCATTCCGGCCGGGCTGCTGGTCGTCGCCGCGTACGCCACGGGTGCGCACGCCGCCGGGAACTCGACCGAGGCGCGGGCCCACGCGGTCACCCTGCTGGTCCAGACCGGCTGCACGGCGATGATGACCGCGGTGATGCGCCGACGTATCGCCCGCGCCGACACCGCGTTCGTGGCCGCGCAGCGCGCCACCCGTAACGCCACGGTCGCCCGGATCGCGCGGGAGGCGGAACGACAGCAGAACCGCGACCTGCACGACACGGTGCTGGCGACGCTCACCATGGTCGGGCAGGGCGCGGTGAGCGAGCCGTCCCCCGCGCTACGCGAGCGGTGTGCCACCGACTTGCGTAGCCTCGCCGCCCTGGCGGAGGCGCGCTCCGTGCCGCACGACGCGACGGCCCGGCTGGACGAGCGCCTCCGGGCGGTGCTCGCGCGGCTGCCCGGCCTACCGGTCGCCGCCGACCTACCACCCTGCACGGTGGCGGCGCCGGTCGCGGAGGCCGTCGCGGAGAGCGCACACGCCGCGCTGGCGAACGTGGTGAATCACGCTCCCCGCGCGCGGGCGACACTGCGACTGCGTCGGTTCGCCGGCACCGTCACGGTCGAGGTGAGCGACGACGGTCCCGGTTTCGACCCGGGCAGCGTGCCGGCGCACCGGTACGGCCTGCGCGAGTCGGTACGAGGCCGGATGGCGACGATCGGAGGCCACGCCGACATCGACTCCGCTCCCGGTCGGGGCACCCGGATCCGGCTGGAGTGGTCGGATGTCGGCTGAGCGGTTGCCGGGCGGCCCCGGGGCGAGCGAGACCGGGTTTCGGCCACGGTCCGGCAGAGCGGTGTTCCTCCCGTGGCGGACCCGGCCAGGTCCGGTGCCGGCCCAGCGGCTGAGTCCGGCGTCCGACGAGATCGGTGCGGTCCGGGCGGCCGCCGCGGTGGCCCGCACCTCCGACCGGGGCGCCCGGATCGTCGCGGTCACCATCGCGCTGGTCTGGCACCTGGCCATCGGGCTGCCCGCGGTGCTGGCCGCCGGGTCGGCGCTGGCCGTGCCCGAGGTGGTGCTGGGTGGCTGGTTGCTCGTGGCGGCGCTCGGTGTGATCGCCGGGATCCGACTGCTACGCGACACGCCGCTGCCGGCGGCGCCACTGGCCGGCCTGCTGCTCGTGGTGGACGTGGCGGTCTTCGCCACGGTCGGTCGGTCGCACCTGTTCAGCCCGGCGAACTGGGTGTGGGGCACCCTCGCCTGGTTCTTCCTGGTGGTGCTCTGGGGGCGGCCGGTGGGCCGGCTGCTGGTCCTGCTGGCCGCGCACGCGGCCACCGCGCTGACCGCCGTCGTGCTGCACGGCGCGACGCACGCCGCCGATCTGGCCCGGGCCACGATGGCTCTCTACGGCACGTCGTCGTTGCCGGTGGCGGTCTTCGCCGGGGCGGCGGCGCTCGCCGCGCTGTCCCGGCAGCGGGCCGCCACGGCGGCGACCACGAACGCGATGGTGGCCGAGCGGGAAGCCGCCGAACGCGCCCGGCACGAGCGGGGCGAGCGGCTGAACCTGGTCAGTCGCGCCGCCAGCGAGGTGCTCACCGAGTTGGCCCGCGGGCAGGCCGATCCGGCCGACCCGGAGGTCCAGCGCCGCTGCGTACGCGCTGCCGCTCGGCTGCGTCGCCTGATCGCCGAGTCCGACGACGTGCCCCACCCGCTACTGCACGAACTGCGCGCCGCAGCCGATCTGGCCGAGCGCAACGGCCTGCCGATCGACCTGGTCACAATTGGTTCACCGCCACCGTTGCCGGTGCGGATCCGCCGGAGCCTGGCGGATCCGCTCACCGCCGGGCTCGCGGACGCACGGGACTGGGCCCGGCTGACCGTCGTCTCCAGCCCGGACGAGGTGGTGGTCAGCCTCGTCACCCCCGACCGGGAGGGCCCGGACGACCCCGGGCATCCGGTGCAGGACGACGACGGGCAGGTGGAGCACCTCTACGAACGGGACGGGAAGATCAGATGGACGCAGACGAGCTGGCACCGGTGACGCCGGGACGGCCCGTCGGTGTGGCGATCGTGGACGACCACCCGGTGGTCATCGACGGGGTACGCGCCTGGCTCGCCACCGAGCCCCGACTGACCGTGCTGGCCACCGGTGACGATCCGGACGAGGTGTTGCGAGCGGCACCGCAGGCCGACGTGATCCTCCTCGACCTGCGATTGCACGGACGGTTGGTGCTGGACAAGCTCGCCGAGCTGAGTTCCGCCGGACGGCGGGTGGTGGTCTACTCCGAACACTCCGACCCGGCGACGATGCTCGCCGCGTTGGACGCCGGGGCGGTGGCGTTCCTCGCCAAGCACGAAGGACGGGAACACTGCGTGGCGACCGTGCTGGACGCGGCGAGCGACCGGCCGTACGTCGCGCCGGCGTTGGCCGGCGCGATGGTCGGCGATCCGCGACCGGACCGGCCGGTGCTGTCCGACAAGGAACGTGAGGCGCTGCTGCTGTGGTTCCAGTCGATGTCCAAGGCGTCGGTGGCTCGGCGGATGCGGATCAGCGAGCACACCGTCAAGCAGTACGTCGACCGGGCGCGGATCAAGTACACGCGGGCCGGCCGCCCGGCCGCCACGAAGGCGGCGCTGCTCGCCCGGGCGATCGAGGACGGACTCGTCCGACCGGAGGAAATTGGTATCTACCGGTCGCGGGCGTCGACCGATCGGCCGACCCCCTAACGGGCGTCATGACAGCGGCGGACGTCTCGGCGAGGCTCATGCGTAGCAGCCGTCCGCACCGGAGGTTTCCGACGATGCACGATGACGCGTCTCCGTTCTTCATCGCGCCGCATCGGTTCGACGCGGTGGACGACGGTACCGGCCCGGTGCTGGACCGGCGGCACGAGCTGGTCCCGGCGAGCGGCGAGCACGTGCTCGACCGCCACCGGGTGGACGTGGCCGGGTATCTGCTCGGTCCCAGCGACGCCTACCGCGCCTGGTCGTTGCCCGCTCCGGTGGCGCTCACCGTCACCGACCACCGGCTGACGTACGTCGGCGGGGACCGGCAGCGCACCGACCTGGGTGCCAGGCGGCGCGGGACAGCCCGCCTGCCCGCACTGGTCAGCGGACAGATCCGCTGGCAGTGGCCGTCCCGGCTGGAGTTGGCGCCCGCCACCGGCGGCAACCCGGCGACGTTGCTGGTGGTCTGTGACGCGCTGCGGACGATCCGGCAGCCGGCGCTCGCCCTGGTCGGTCCCGGCGACCGGATCGGCGAACTCGCCCGGCAGCTGCGCCACGCGATCGCCACGTTCCGGCTGGTCCGGCCGGAGCTGGTGGACCTGTCCCCGCCGGAGCGGGACGCGCTGGCCCGGCTGACCCGGACCGCGTCGCTCAGCGGCACGGGCCGGGTGCTGCTGCCCGGTGCCCTGCCGGTGGAGTTCCACTCCCGCGAGGACTACTACCGGCCGAGGCACGCCGACGCGCAGCCGTACGACGCGGCGTCCGGCCAGCGGTAGGCCGCCGGCCCCCCCCCGCAGGCTCGACCTGTTCAGCGGGGCGCGGAGCGCCGGTCGGCGGCGTCGAGCGCCGCCGCCTCCTGCGGGGTCGGCGCGCTGCCGCCGAGGTGCGCCGGCAACCACCACCGGTCCGCCGGTGCGGCCGGCTGGTCCGGGTACTCCCGCTGTGCCCGGTCGACAAGCGCGCTCAGCCGGGTACGCAGTTCCTCTGTCATCGTGGCGGGGTCCGGGTAGCCGGACGGGTCCATCGGCTCGCCGACCAGGATGGTGATCGGGGTGTGCCGGCGGGTGAGCGTACGCGGACGTCCCTTCGTCCACAGCCGCTGAGTGCCCCAGAGCGCGACCGGCAGCACCGGTACCTGCGCCTCGCGGGCCATCCGGGTGGCTCCGCTCTTGAGCTCCTTGACGGTGAAGGAGCGGCTGATCGTCGCCTCGGGAAACACGCCGACCACCTCACCCGAGCGCAGCGCGGCGACCGCGGCGGCGTACGAGTCGGCGCCGGCGCGCCGGTCCACCGGGATGTGCCGCATGCCGCGCATCAACGGCCCGGACACCCGGTGCCGGAACACCGACTCCTTGGCCATGAACCGGACGAGTCGCCGTGACTCGAGGGCACCAAGTCCGCAGAAGATGAAATCCAGGTAGCTGACGTGGTTGCTGGCCAGCACCGCCCCGCCGGTACGGGGAACGTGGTGGTCGCCCTCGACGGTGAGCCTGAGGTCGAGGACCCGGAACATCGTCTTGGCGGCGGCGATAACGGGCGGGTACACGAGTTCCGGCATTCCGGAACTTTACCCCGAGTAGGTTACGCACCGGTAGGGACGGTGGTCGCCGTGGTCCGCCGGAACGTGGCCGGATCACCCGTCGCCCGGTCGGGCGACCCGGCCACGCCGGTCACCCGCCGCGCGAGTGCAGGTCCACCCGGCCACGGGCGAAGGCGTCCACCCGCCCCCAGCGACCGGGGATGTCCAACACCTCGATCCGACCCATGCCGACCGGCAGCCGCGGCTCGACCGCCAGGTGCCCCTCGTGCGGCTCCAGACCGAGCATCGTACGCAGCAACAGCAGCGGGGCACCCGTCGACCACGCCTGCGGACTGCACGCCGTCGGGTACTCCACCGGGAACTTCGTCTGCTCACGCGGGTAACCGCCGAACGCCTCGGGCAGCCGTCCGTCGAAGTACCGGGCCGCGTCCAGGATGCCGTTGGCGATCATGGCGGCCTCCTCGGCGAAGCCGTACCGGCGCAGACCCCAGGCGCAGAACGAGGTGTCGAAGGGCCAGACGGTGCCGTTGTGGTAGCCGATGGGGTTGTAACGCACCTCGCCCTCGGCCAGGGTCCGCACCCCCCAGCCGCTCCACAGCCGTGGCCCGACCAGGTGGTGGGCGATCTGCTCGGCCCGCTCGTCGTCGACGATCCCGCTCCAGAGCAGGTGGCCGATGTTGGAGCTGAGCACGTCGCACTGTCGTCCGTCCGGGTCCAGCGCGAGCGCGTAGTAGCCGCCGTCCTCGACCCACCAGTCCCGGTTGAACCGCTCCTTCAGGGCCGCGGCCTCCCGCTCCAACTGGTCGGCGTACGCCGGGTCGTCCCAGAACTCGCGGGCCAGCCGCGCGCCGCGCATCTTCGCGTCGTACGCGTACCCCTGCACCTCGCAGGTGGCCCGGGGGAACGGCGGCAGGGTGCCGTCGCGGTAGGAGATGGAGTCCCAGGAGTCCTTCCAGCACTGGTTCTCCAGACCGGTGTCGGTGTTCCGCCGCTCGTACCAGATGTAGCCGTTGCCGACCAGATCGGCGTAGTCGTCGATCCACTTGAAGGCCCGGCGGCACTCCTGCTCCAACTCCTTGACCAGCGCGGCGTCTCCGCTCCACTGCTCGTACTCGTCGAGCAGCACCACGAACAGCGGCGTCGAGTCGACCGCGCCGTAGTACGGCGAGTGCGGTTGCTCCTCGAACGCGGCGCTCTCGCCGTACCGCATCTCGTGCAGGATCCGCCCGGGGTCCTCCTCCCGGAAGTCGTCGAACCGGGTGCCCTGCAGCGCCGCGAGGATCCGCAGCGTGGTCGCGCTCAGCTGCGGGGTGAACGGCAGCGTCTGCAGACAGGTCAGGATGCTGTCCCGGCCGAACATGGTCATGAACCACGGCAGACCGGCGGCGGGCAGGGTCTGACCACCCAGCGACAGCGGCGAGAAGCGCAACGCGGCCAGGTCGACGATGCACTTGCGGTACGTGGCTGCCAACCGGTCGTGCTCGCTGTTCACCGTCGGCGCCTTGGCGATCCACTCCTCCAGGTCGTGTTGCAGGGCGAGCCGCTCGGTGCCGTGCGCCTGCAACCCGAGACGCAGATCCCGACCGCCCGGGCCGACCGCCAGGGTCTGCACGTCGATGTGGGTGTCCCACTGCTCGTTCGGTTCCAGGTGGATGGAGTACGCGAAGCCGTTGCGGTCGTACCGGGCCGGCGCGGAGGACGAGATGATCGTCTCGCGCTTGAAGTTGCCGCGCCGGTAGCCCAGGCGCAGCCGGTCCGGCTCGGCCTCGGAGTAGATCTCGCCCTTCTTGTTGAGAATCTCGTCCTTGACCTCGAACAGGTCGGCGAAGTCACAGGCGGCGTCCATCCGGATCTCCAGGTCGACCGCCTTCTCATCGTGGTTGAGGATGGTGATGTCCTCCCGGAAGCTCCCACCGACCGCCCGCTCCCGGATGATCGACAGTTTCGCGTCGACGTAGTGGGTGGCCAGCCCGGGCACCAGGAAGAAGCGCGACTCGTAGTACTGGAGGTCGTCGTAGGAGAGGGCGTTCAGCCGCTCGCCGTTGACCGTGAGCACCCACTTGGAGAGGAAGCGGGTGTCGATGGAGAACAGTCCCGTCGGTTCGGTCGGTGTCGCCTCGATGTCCCCGGTCGCCTCGCTGACGACGAAGTTGTTGCCGTCGAGGATCCGTACGGTGTGGCTGGGCGCCATCACTGCACCCCCTTCCGGTAGCGCTGCGGTCCCCTGGCGTACGGCGACCCGGGGAAGATCCGTTCGACCTGCACCACCAGGCGGGCGTCACCGGTGACCGTCATGTCCCCCCGCAGCAGCGCCGCCAGCCCGTTCTCCCGGCCGGTGACCAGTTCCTCGAACAGCGCGGGGCTGGTACCGACCACCGTGTCGGCCTCCAGGTCCTGCCGGCTGACCTGGACGTTGCCCCGGTCGATCCGCATCAGCCAGTGCGTGGTCTGCGGCCCCTCGTGCAGGTCGAAGCGCAGGGCTCCGGAGGTCTTCGCCAGCAGAGGCTCGTACCCCTGCTGGTCGAGGTCCTCGAAAAACCGCGTGGTCGCGTCCGCCATCGGGCCCCTCCTCCCAGTCGCTCATGCTCCGCAGGAGGGGTCCCCGAGGCCCGGTGGCTCAACCTCACCCGCTTGGGGTGAGGCCCGAGGATCGGGTCACCGGCGGTGACGACGGGCGGTCGACGCTCGAGCGGCACGAAGCCGGCTCCCGACGGCTCGGGAACCGGCTTCGTCTCGACCTTCGCCTCGACGGAGGCGGTCAGTTGTTGGGGTCGTCCGCGCTGATGTCGGCCAGCACCGACTGGGGCTCCCGCTCGACCGCCAGATCGCCCATGGACACCAGGCCGATCAGTCGGCCGTCCTCCACCACGGGCAACCGCCGCACGGCGTACGTCCGCATCAGGTCGGCGGCGGCGACGGCGTCGTCGTACTGGCTCACCGTCACCACGTCCTTGGTGGTGATCTGGTTCAGTCGGGTGGTGTCCGGGTCCATGCTCTCCGCCACGCCTCGGACCGTGATGTCCCGGTCCGTGACGATGCCGACCACGTTGTCGCCGTCGGTCACCACCACGTCACCGATCGCGGAGTCGCGCATCTCCTGGGCCGCCGCGACGAGCGTGGCGTTGCCGTCCATGGTCACCAACCGGGTCGTCATGAACTCTCCGACCGTTGTCATGGCGCCTCCCTCTGGGTGTCGGGCAACCAGGGGTCTACCCGACCACCGCGGGCAGTAACGTGACCGGTCAGCCGCGCGGCGGGATGCCGTACAGGCGCTCCACGCGCAGCCGCAGCACCAGCCGCCCCTCGGCCACCATGGCCCGGCGGTAGTCGTCCCAGTCCGGATGTTCCCCCCGCACCGCCCGGTAGAGATCGACCAGCTCGGCGACGGTGTCGTCGCCGGGCTCCGCCGCGACCGGGGTCAGCTCGGCCCGCACCTCCGCCACCGCGTACGACCAGCCGTCGTCGCTGGACACGTGGAAGCTGGCCCGGGGGTCGCGACGCAGGTTGGCGGTCTTCGCCCGCCCGTCGGTGACCGACACCCGGATCAGCCCGTTCGGACGGTCATAGGCGTAGACCACATTCGACAGCTGTGGCCGCCCGTCGCGTCTGATGGTCGCCAGCACCCCCAGCGACCGACTCGCGACGAGGTCACTGAGGGCGTTCCGGACGTGCTCGTCGGTCACAACCTTCTCCGATCGGTCGGACAGTGGTTCATCCCTCGGCGGCGACCAGCTCGGCCAGCTGCACGGCGTTGAGCGCGGCGCCCTTGCGCAGGTTGTCGCCGGAACAGAAGAGCGCCAGACCGTGCTCGACCGTCTCGTCGGCCCGGATCCGGCCGACGAACGTCGGGTCCTGGCCGGCCGCCTGCAACGGGGTCGGCACGTCGGAGAGCGCGACACCCGGCGCGTCGGCGAGCAGCTCGTACGCCCGCTGCGGGCTGATCGGCCGGGCGAACCGGGCGTTGAGCGCAAGCGAGTGACCGGTGAAGACCGGGACCCGCACGCAGGTGCCGGAGACCTTCAGGTCGGGGATCTCCAGGATCTTGCGGCTCTCGTTGCGGAGCTTCTGCTCCTCGTCGGTCTCCGCCGACCCGTCGTCGACGATCGAGCCGGCCAGCGGCAGCACGTTGAAGGCGATCGGCTGGGCGAACGAGCGGGGCGCGGGGAACTCCACCGCGCCGCCGTCGAAGGTGAGCCCGGTGGCGGTCTCGGCGACCTTGCGAACCTGCTCGTCCAGTTCGGCGACGCCGGCCAGGCCGGCGCCGGAGACCGCCTGATAGGTGGCGACGACCAGGGCGACCAGTTCCGCCTCGGCGTGCAGCGGGCGCAGCACCGGCATCGCGGCCATGGTGGTGCAGTTCGGGTTGGCGATGATGCCCTTTGGCCGGGCCGCGGCGGCGTGTGGGTTGACCTCGGCGACGACCAACGGCACCTCGGGGTCCATCCGGAACGCCGAGGAGTTGTCGATGACGACCGCACCCGCGGCGGCGACCCGTGGTGCCAACTCCTTGGCGGAACCCTTGCCGGCCGAGAAGAGCACGATGTCCAGCCCCGAGTAGTCCGCGGTGGCCGCGTCTTCGACCGTGATCTCCTCGCCGCGCCACGCGAGCGTGCGCCCGGCCGACCGCGCCGAGGCGAACAGCCGCAGCTGCTCCGCCGGGAAGTTCCGCTCCGCCAGCACCTGCCGCATCACGCCACCGACCTGGCCGGTGGCACCCACAATGCCGATCCTCATGCCCGCGAGGCTACCCAGCCCGGCGCCCGGATCGGGAACGCTTTCCCACTGGCGGGGATCCCGACGGCAGGGCCGGACCGGACCGGTCCAGGACAGTCGCCCCTCGCCGGCCGGTTCCGCCGCAAGAACATCGTCGCGCCGCCCTCGCCGGCCGCAGCATCTCAGCCCCGCCATCCTCGCCGCGACCGACGTCACACTTTCGGCCCAGCGGGTGGTCGATCACGTCCCGGAGGGGTGATCGGTCAGCTCGCCGAGACCGGTGGCCAGCAGCTCGTCCCTGATCACCGCGGCGTCGCCCTCCACCACCAGGGTCAGCGACTCCGGACGCAGGTGCGTGGCGGCGGCCGCCGAGACCTGGTCCACCTGGGCGCCGAGCAGCTCCTCCCGCAGCCGGGCGTGATAGTCGTCCGGCAGGTCGTGCACCACGAGCGTGCTCAGCGCCCCGGCGATCGCCCGAGGGCTCTGCAACTCGACCGAGAGCTGGCCCGCCCGCCAGGACCGGGCCACCGCCAGCTCGTCCTCGGTCACCCCGCCGGCCTGGGTACGCGCGATCTCGCCGACCGCCTCGACCAGCGCCGGTGCGGTGACGGCGGTCTGCACGCTCGAACTGACCGCGAACCGGCCGAACCGACGGGACGAGGCGAAGTCGCCCCGGATGCCGTACGTGTAGCCGCGGACCTCCCGAATGAGGTGGTTGAGGCGGGAGGTGAACGCGCCGCCGAGCACCGTGCCGGCGAGCGCGATCGGCACGTGGTCCGGGTGTGCCCGGTGCGGTCCGGGATGACCGAGCCGCAGCGTGGACTGCACCGATCCGGGCCGGTCGACGAGGATGATCCGTCGCTCGGAACGCACCGGCACCTCGATCGGCGTCCCCCGGTCCACCGGCCCACCGCCGGTGCCGGTGAACGCCGTGGCGGCGAGGGCGTCCAGGTCGAGCCGGTCCAGGTCACCGGCGACGACGAGGGTGCCCGGACGGATGAACCACTCCGAGTGGAAGACGGTCACGTCCTCCACGTCCAGGCCGGCCACCGAGTCGGGGTCGCCGTACATCGGACGGCCCCAACGGTTGCCGGCCCCGAACAGGTCGGCGCGCAACGCCGCGTCGGCCCGTGGCCCCGGGTTGGCCCAGTCCATCCGCAGCGCGGTCACCTCGTCGTCGCGGACCCGCCGCACGTCGTCCGGGTCCAGCCTCGGGGTACGCACCGCCTCGGCGAGCAGTTCCACCGCCGCGCCCAGGCGACCCACCGGCACCTGCACGCTCGCCTGGAAGGTGTCCCAGTCCAGCCCGGTCACCAACTCGGTGCCGAGCGCCTCGATCGCCAGCGCGTACGCGGTGGCGTCACGCTGGGTGGTGCCTTCCTCCAGCGCCTTGGCCAGCACCCCGCCGAGCCCTTCGCGGCCCACCGGTTCCCGACCGGCGCCCGCGTCGAGCAGCAGCATCGCCACGGCGAGGTTCTGCCCGGGCAGGTGCGCGGCAACGACGTCGCCACCAGCGACGGAGCGGCGGACCACCTGGGGAAAGCGGTAGGGGCGGGCCGTACCCGGACCGGGACGATCAGCGATCAGGGTCACCGGACGATCCTCTCGTTCGCGACTGCGGGGCTCACGGATGCCCGCCCACAGCACCCCACCGGGCGACGTCGCCCGCTGCTGGCGTTCACTGCTTGTCCTGCGGAAGGTAGGTGAGGGTCGCCCGGTCGTCGGCGCCGAGCACCTCGGCGGCCACCTCGGCGATCTGCTCGGCGGTCACCGCGAGCCAGGCCGGTAACCGCTCGGCCACCGTGGCCGGGTCGTCGAACTGGGTGGCGTACCGGCTCAGCGCGTCCGCCCGACCGTCCACCGTGGACATCTGTCGCCACCACGCGGTGGTCAGCAACGCCTTCGCCCGGTCCAGCTCGGCGGCGGTGACCGGCACGGTCGCCAGCTCGTCGACCACCTCGGCGAGCCCGGCGGCCAACCGCTCACCGCTCACTCCGGGACGGGCGGTGGCGGTGGCGATCAGCGGTGCCGGTGCGTGCGCCAGATCCACCCCGTACGCACCGACCAGATCGGGCTGGGCGATCCGTTCGCCATCGGCGAGCCGCTGGTAGAGCCGGCTGCCCCGACCGCTGCCGAGCACGGTGGCCAGCACGGTCACCACGTCGTAGCCGGGGCTGCCGAACGGGTGGGTGCGGTGCGCCACGTACACCCGGGGTGCCGGTACCTCGGTGACCACCGTCTCCTCGGCGGGGACTCCGGTGGGCGGCACGACCCGACCGTCGGGTGCCGCCGGGATCTCCGGCCGGGGCGGGATGCCGCCGAAGTACTTCTCGGCCAGCGCGACGACCTCGTCCACGGTGGTGTCGCCGACCACGCTGAGCACGGCGTTGTTCGGCGCGTAGTAGGTCTGGTGGAACGCCTGGAAGGTGGCCAGGTCGGCGGCGTTCAGATCGGCCATCGAGCCGATGGTGGCGTGATGGTACGGGTGACCTGGCGGGTAGAGCAGCGGCAGCAGCCGCAACCAGGCGTCGCCGTAGGGCACGTTCTCGTACCGCTGCCGACGCTCGTTCTTGACCACGTCCCGCTGGTTGTCGAGCGTCTCCTGGGTCAGTGCCGGCACCAGCCCGCCCATCCGGTCCGCCTCCAGCCAGAGCGCCAACTCGAGGTGCTCCGCCGGGACCGTCTCGAAGTAGTTGGTGCGGTCCGGGTTGGTGGTGGCGTTGAGCGAGCCGCCGGCCCCCTGGACCAGCCTCATGTGCTCGGTCTTCGCCACGTGCGTCGAGCCCTCGAACATCAGGTGCTCGAAGAGATGGGCGAAGCCGGTCTGTCCGGCCGGCTCGTGCCGGGAACCCACGTCGTACCAGAGGTTGACCGCGACCGCCGGGGCGGTGCGGTCCTCGCTGACCACCACGCGCAGGCCGTTGTCCAGTCGGGTCGTCGAGATCGGCCAGGGATAACCGCTGTCGGGCATGGCACCGACGCTATCCGATCTTCCGCCTCGGCAGGCCGCGGGACGCCCCACCGGCGAGCCGCGTCGACGGACGGGTCCGCGGAGCGGATGGCGGCATCGACGACAGGGCCCTGGGTATGCGGAAGACATGCCGACGATGTCCTGGCCGCCGCCCGCCGTCCTCACCGAACGAGCGGCACGGGCCGTGGCCCGGCTGCGCCGGGACCGGATGCTGCACCCGGCCGGCCGGTCCTTCGCCGGTGCGGTGCTCGTCTGGGGTACGTCCGGCCGGCCAACCGGTGTCCGGCTGCTCGACCGGCCCGGACAGTATCCGGCCACCGTCCGGCTCTCCAAGGGGACGCCCACCCCGGGCACCTGGCCCGACGTGCTCGGCCTGGCCGTGCGGTTCCACCGACCGACCGGACGGCCGTTCGACCTCCTGGTCAGCTCCAGCGCCACGGCACCGGTGCTGCGGCATCTGCCGCTGCCGCGACGCCGGTTCACCGGCACGTACAGCTCGGTCATGTCCTACCGTGCCGGTCGGCGGCGGCTCTGGCTGGCCGCGCTGGCCGACCCGGAGTCACCCGACCTGGGCCAGGACCTGGCCGGCCTGTCCGCCGCGGTGGCGGCCGGCCGGCCGAGGCTGGTCCTCGCCGTCGCCTCGGCCGCCGGACCGTGGCGGCCGTTCGGGCAGGTCACGATCGGCGATCAGCTCAGCGCGCGGGAGGACGCCGGGCTGGCCTTCGACCCGGTCGGCAACCTCCCGGAGGAGCTGCGCCTGGCCGGACCGCTGGCCTGGCTGCGCCAGCACACCTACCGAGGATCCCGCCGAGGGCGTGGCGCCACCGCTCAGTCCGGCGGTTCCACCGGGTTGACGGTCTGATCCGAGGTGCGCCGCTCCAACACCGTGTCGGGGGCGACGTTCTGGTTGGCCTCCCGGGCGTCGGACTCGGTGAGGATCGCGTCGGCCTGGGCCTGCGCGTCGTCGCTGCCGGCGGCCGCCTCCTCCGGTAGCAGGTGGGCGCGGGACTCCACCCGCTCCTGGTCGCTTCGCTCGTCAGTCATGGCGCTCCTCTTACCCCGCCCCCGTCTCCCCCACTCCGGCGCGGACGGGCCCCTCGCGTTGTCCGAGGGACCCTCCCGACCACCGCACAAACCCGTGGTCAGCGGAACGGGCCACGCACCTCGTAGGTGATGCCGCCGGACGAGGAGCCGGAGGTGCCGCGCTGGGACGAGAAGTACAGCCGGGTGCCGTCCGGTGAGAAGGCCGGCCCGCAGATCTCCGAGGAGGATTGACCGGTGATGCGCAGGAACGGGGCGACCACCCCGGCCGGCGTGATGATGTTGATCTCCATGTTGCCGCCGTCCTCGGCCACGTAGAGGTCACCCGAGCCGGTGCCGGTGATGTTGTCCACCCCGGTCAGCGGTGCGGTGCCGGAGACCAGGGAGTCGTCGTACGCCAGGTCGATGCGTTGGTTGACCGCGTCGTACGCCCACACCCGGTTGTCGCCCTTGGTGGTGAACCAGCAGGTGCCGTCGTCGTACCAGCAGCCCTCGCCACCGTTGAACCGCTTGGCGCCGGAGACCTGACTGCGGGTCACCGTCGGCGACCCGTCCGGGTCCGGTACCCGCGCCCAGGTCACCGGGCCGCTGGTGGCGGACCCCGCGACCAGCACCTCCAGCGTCCCGGCCGAGAGGTTGCCCCAACTGTTCGGTCGGAACCGGTAGAAGCAGCCGTTGCTCTCGTCCTCGGTCAGGTAGATCACCCGACGGTCCGGGTCGCACGCGGCGGCCTCGTGCTTGAACCGTCCCATCGCCGGCCGCTGCACCGCCGCGGTACCGCCCTGCGGGTACGTCTCGTAGACGAACCCACGGTTGACCTCCTCGCAGGAGAGCCAGGTGCCCCACGGCGTGGCCCCACCGGCACAGTTCTGGTTGGTGTTGGCGAGGATCCGGTACGCCGAGGCGATGCTGCCGTCGGCGTTGAAGCGCACCGCCGAGGCACCGCCGCCCGGGGTGATCTCGGAGTTCGAGACGTAGATCCAGCCCGTGCCGGCGACGAAGCAGGCGCCCCCGTCGGGCGCGTCGTGCCAGGTGTACGACGTCCCGGAGACGGCCTGACGGGACCGGGCGATCACCCGGCTGGTGAATCCGGTGGGCAGCTGGATGCCGTTGCTGTCGGCGCTGCGCAGTGAGCCGTAGGGGCTGGGGCCGGGCTGGGCGGGTGCGGCCACGGCGGCGCCCGCCCAGAGGCTGCCGGAGAAGGCGGCGGCGCCACCGGCGACGGTGGCACGCAGGACGGTACGACGATCCATCGGGGACCTCCGGAGGAGCAGCGTTCGGTGGCGCTGAAATTACCGGCGGTTTTATCGATGTCGGTGAACACGAGGCGAGGCTTTGTCGACGGGAGGATGAGCGCTCGGGCATGGTCGGGTACGCTTACCGCCGTGACGCGCTCGTATCGATGGTTTAGGCAGCCGGCTCGGCCGGTGACCTCACCATGATCTGACGTCACCGAATTCGAGCCGGCCGGGCAGGAGCTTTCGTTCCTGCCCTTTCGCGTACGAGCAGCCGGCTCGACCCGGGCACCGGCCCCGGGTGCGGTCGGCGGAAGGATGCCCACCGTGACGACCCCGGAGAACCACCGGGTCATCGACCAGCGGATCGACCGTGTCGTACCGCTGACCACCCCGGCCCTGCTGCTGCACGAGCTGCCCCTGGACGACGCCCTCACGGCGGCCGTACTGACTGGCCGTCGGGCGGTCGGCCAGGTGCTCGACCGCACCGACGACCGCCTGCTGGTGGTGGTCGGGCCGTGCTCGGTCCACGACCCCGCCGCCGCCCTCGACTACGCGCACCGGCTCCGCGCGGCGGCCGAGCGGGTCAACGAGGACCTGCTCGTCGTGATGCGGGTGTACTTCGAGAAGCCGCGTTCCACGGTGGGCTGGAAGGGGCTGATCAACGATCCCGGGCTGGACGGCTCGGGTGACGTCAACACGGGGTTGCGCCGCGCCCGGGCGCTGCTGCTCGACGTGCTGCGTCTCGGTCTGCCGGTGGGCTGCGAGTTCCTCGACCCGATCACCCCGCAGTACATCGCGGACACCGTCGCGTGGGGGGCGATCGGGGCGCGCACCGTGGAGAGCCAGGTGCACCGCCAGCTCGCCTCCGGGCTGTCCATGCCGATCGGCATGAAGAACCGTCCCGACGGCAGCATCGCCACCGCGGTCGACGCGATCCGGGCGGCCGGCGTACCACACGTCTTCCCGGGCATCGACGTCTCCGGCACGCCGGCGATCATGCACACCCGGGGCAACGCGGACGGCCACCTGGTGCTGCGGGGCGGTGGCGGCCGGCCGAACTACGACGCCGAGTCGGTGGCCGGTGCGCTGGACCTGCTACGCGCCGCGGGGCTGCCGGAGCGGCTGGTGGTGGATGCCAGCCACGCCAACAGCGGCAAGGACCACCGCAACCAGCCCGCGGTCGCCGCCGACGTGGCCGGGCAGATCGCCACCGGCCAGCGCGGCATCGTGGGGATCATGCTGGAGAGCTTCCTGGTACCGGGTCGACAGGACCTCGACCCCACCCGCGAACTCACCTACGGCCAGTCGGTCACCGACGCCTGCATCGGCTGGGACACCACCGACGAGGTGCTCGCCGAGCTGGCCGCCGCCGTCCGCACCCGCCGCGCCGCCGCCCCCTCCCTCCCCACCCCCGCCTGACCCTCACCTACAGCCGTGTTGATCATGAGGTTAGCGGCAGTGGTCGATCTCCACGGTGCCGCCAACCTCATGATCAACGCAGGTGGACGGGTGGGTGGGGGTGTTTTGGGGGGTCGGGGGTGGGTAGGTCACGGGGGTGAGTGACGACGTACCCGTGACCGAGGCAGCCACGGAACCCACGACGCAGGCTCGGCTGCCCGAGGCCATCCTGGCCGACGTGCCCGTGGTGGACACCGCCGCGCTCGATCCGCCCACCACCGACCTGCCCGGCACGGCCGCCGCGGTCGGGGACGAGGTGGAGACCGAGCAGGTGGACACCCGTCCGCTCGACGAACTGCTCGACGACCTCTACCACGGTCAGGAGCGGATCAGTCAGGTGGACATCTACCGCCACGCGGTCGCCGCGGAACTGCCGGCGCAGTTGCTGTCCCGGCTCAACGCGCTGCCACCGGGCGAGTACGCGGTCGACGAGGTGACCGACCTGCTGGGTGGCTCGGCGGGATGACCGGCCGGCCGCTGCCGGCGACGAGGAGAGGAACGCGATGACGCAGCGCGAGGAAGATCAGCACCCCCACCCGCCCGCGCTCGGCCAGCCACCGGAGGGGACGGACACCCTGCCGGAGCCAGACTTCGCCAACGAGCACGACCGCACCGCCGTCGACCGGGACATCGTCACCGGTGCCGACGAGGACGAGCGGGAACCGGAGTCGCCCCGCGGCTGGTCCGGCATGCAGCGCTGAGTTGCCGGCCGGGCCGCCGGAGATCCGGTCGGCCGGTCGGAACGAGGTCGGCCCGCGATTCGGGCCGACCTCGTCGTAGGTACCTGCCGTCCGTCAATCCTCCCCGCCGCCACCCTCGGCTGCCTGCTGGGCCACCGCGTACCCCATCTGCAGGAAGTCGGAGGCCGCCACCGCGGTCAGCGCCGTGGCGACGAGCCGGGTCAGTCGTGGCGCGAGCACCAGTCCGCCGGTCAGGCCGGTGGCCACCCACACGGCCAGGCAGAACGGGCAGCTGAGCAGTTCGCCGATGGCGTGGCGGGTGGAACTGCCCGAGTCGCGTACCTGCTCCATCACCTCGCCGCTGCCGATCGGCCGGTCGTAGCGGGTGAACGGGGCACGCAACGGACTGGTCACCGCGTCCTTGGACAGCAGCCGACTGAGCTTGTGGGTGGCGATGGCGAGCAGCACCACGTCCGACGTGGCGGGTCGCTCGGGCACGGTCCGCCCGGTCACCCGCACCACGCCGGCGATCGCACCGGTCACCGCGGCGTAGGTCCCCATCGCCGCCAGGTAACCACCCAGCGGGCGGTGCTCGTGCGGCGCGTACGCCTGGCGCAACCGCGCCACCTTCTGCTTCAGATCGCTCACCCGGCCTCCTCTTCGGGTCACGCTTCGACTCCGCCGCGGTCCGGCGGCAGGTCTGCTCGGATCAGCCGGCCTGCAGGTTGTCGGCCACCTCGCGGGCCAGGCTGTCAAGTGCCTCGTCCGCCAGCCGGTCGACGTCCTCGCCGCCCCCGCCAATCTCCAGCCGGAGGCGGGAGCCACCGGCGTCGACCGGCTCCACCCGCAGTTCGGCCGACCAGTCGGCGCCTCGGGCGGTCCAACGGGCGCGCAGCTGCTCGGCCTCGACCTCCTGGGCCGGGTCGTTCGACAGCAACGGCTCGGGCAGCCACGAGGAGATCCGGTCGGGATCGGTGGCCGTGTTGAACACGACCTCCGGAGGCGCGGACACCCCCCGCTCGGCGTCCGCCATCACGCGTCCCGCAGCCGGCTCGGGTCGACCTCACGCCCCGGATGGCGGGCGAGGTACTCGGTCTCCAGCTCGGCGGTGCGGCGCAGGTGATTGGCGAGCGCCGAATCGGTGGCGTGGCGCAGCGTGTCCAGTCGGGTGCGGTGCAGGCTCTGCATCTCCCGGATGAGATCCTCTTCGCCCAGTTCCGCCGGATCGATGCCGAGCAGATCCGCCTCGGGCGCGGGCGTCGGCGTCCGGTCGTCGCCCCACTCAGGAATCCGCTGCTCGGGGCTCACCTCCGTACCGCCGGTGGGAAATCCGTCCGGTCGTCCCGATGCCGTCATCTCGCCCCCTCGTCCGTCCTGGGCTGGCGTCTGTACGGTTGCCCACCTCGGGTGTGGCCAAACCACGAGGCACTACGACACCGCGTCGGAGAAGGCGGCCGGCTTCGGTACCCTCGTGGCATGAAGCGGCTCTGGACCCCGGCGTGGATCGCTCGCCACGTGGCCATGGTCGTGCTGGTGACCACCTTCCTCGGCCTCGGCTGGTGGCAGGTCAGCCGCGCAGCGGCGGGCAACGCCATCAGCTGGGGTTACGCCGTGGAGTGGCCGATCTTCGCGGGCTTCGTGGTCTTCGTCTGGTGGCGCGAGGTGCGCCACACGCTACGAACGGCCGCTGCGCAGGACGAGGACGCGGCCGCGCCGGCGTCCGCCGATCACCGGGGCGAGGCCGCCGGGCCCGACGGTGTCACCGCGGCCGACGCGATCGACGCCAAGCCGTCACGGCCGGGGATCCGACGTCCGGTGCGGGTCGCCCGGGTCGGCGCCGGGCCCGTTGCGGACGACGCCGAGCTGGCCGCCTACAACCGCTACCTGTCATGGTTGAACGCCAATCCGGGCGCGAAGCCCGGCGACTATCCCGGCTGAACCGGGCCCGGAAGGACGGACGAGAAGTGCGCGCTGCCCTCACCCGCTACCGCGTGATCGCCTGGGTCGTCGGCGTGGTGCTGATCCTGCTGGTCGTGATCGGCATGCCGCTCAAGTACGGCTTCCACAACCCGGTCGTGGTGGAGACCGTGGGCCAGGCACACGGCTTCCTCTACATGGTGTATCTCGTCGCCGCGTTCGACCTGTCCCGGCGGGCCGACTGGCCGCTCAAGCGGATGATCCTGGTGATGCTGGCCGGCACCGTTCCGTTCGTCTCCTTCTGGGCGGAGCGGCGGGTGAGCGCGCTGGTCACCGCCGAGCAGCGGGAGCGCGAGCACGCGCCCGAGCCGATCGCCGGCTAGCGACCCGCCCTCACCGTCGCGGTCGCCACGGTTCGGCACCCGCCAGCGGGTCCTCCCAGCCGCCGTAGCTGTTCATCTCGCGGGCCCGGCGCAGCGCCCGGCTCACCTGGCCGAACTGGTGCTCGTCGTCGCTGCTGAACAACAGTTCGTCGCTGCCCGCCCGGCGACCCCACAGCTCGTACGCCGGTGGGCGCCAGCGGTCGCCCGCCACCGCGAGCAGCACCGGCACGAGAAACACGGCGCCGAGCAGGAGGTACGCCCCGGCGGTGAGCCGTTGCAGCCCGCCGGTGAACCCGAGCAGCAGTCCCACCCCGCCGATCACCACCGTCGAGGTCAGCACGGCCCGGGTCGCCGCCCGGTCGTGTGGCCCCCGGGTGCTGTGCAGATGGGTCAGCTCGGCGACGCGCCAACTGCTGCGCCCGACGGTGAACCGGTCGACCGTGACGATGATCCCGGGCCGCGCGTAGAGCAACGGCGGCCCGGTGCCGGTGCCTCGGGGTGTCCGTGGCGGTCGCGTCGTCGCGCCATCAGGATTCACGACCCCTCCTTCCACGGCTGGCATCGGGTGGATCACCGCCAGCCGGAGACATCGACACCGGTTGACGGGATTCCCGGCCGCGCGATTCATTGTGGGCCGCCCGCGCCACTCCGGCTCGGGCGTTTCCGATGGTCAGAGGCCTGCCAGTGACATGTGGTGCCGGAAACGGCGCACCAAGTCCGGCTTGTCGGTCAAAACGCCCCGGCATCCGACGTCATATGCCGGGAGCGACCAGTCCGACATATCGCCGATAACCGCCTTGGCGCTGTTCGTGGCCTGCGTCCTCCGCCACAGCGCCACCATTGGTCCCGACTTTCTCTGCGGATGACACCCGTCCCGTACTAGGTTGGGCGGGTCGGTCCGGCCGGCCGCCGTCCACCGGGACGGCACCGGGCCGTCGCCGCCGCGGAGCCTCAGCCGCCCGCGCCGGCCGCCGGGAGAGGAGCATTCGGGCTCTTGTCGTCCCTGACGCACACGCTGCGCGCCCTGACGGCCGCCGCCTTCACCCTGGCGCTGCTCATGCCGGCGACGGTGGCTCGGGCCGAGCCTTCCCCCGCCGAACTCACCCGGCGGATCGAGAAGTCCTCCGTCGAGTTGGAACGCGTGGTGGAGGCCCACAACGAGCTGCGGGAGAAGATCAAGGACAACCGTGCCGCGGTGGAGCGGTTGCAGGACCGGATCGGTCCGCTGGAGCAGCAGGCCGAGCAGAGCCGGGCGGACGTCGGCGAGATGGCGGTGACCGCGTACAAGACCGGCACCCTGGGCACCGTCGACGCGCTGCTGCACGGTGGTGACTCCACCGCAGTACTGGACCGGCTCGGCACGCTGGACCACCTGACCCGGCAGCGGCAGGCCACCATCGCCGGCTACACCGCCGACCAGCGGCGGCTGCTCGACGAGAAGACCCGGCTGGACGTCACGCTCAGCCGGCAGGCGGCGCAGTCACGCGAGCTGTCCTCGGCGAAGAAGCGCATCGAGCGCGATCTCGCCAAGCTCTACGAGCTGCGCCGGCAGGCGTACGGCCGGGCGACCGAACGACCGACGAACCGGGCCAGCAGCGCCCAGGACGCACCCGCCGTCTCCGGCAAGGCCGGCGTCGCCGTCCGGTACGCCTACGGCGCGCTGGGCAAGCCGTACGCCTGGGGCCAGGACGGGCCGGGCAGTTACGACTGCTCCGGGCTGACCTCGGCGGCCTGGCGGGCGGCCGGCCGATCACTGCCACACAACACCCGCATGCAGTGGGGAGCGGTGGCCCACATCAGTCGCGGTGAGCTGCGCCCCGGCGATCTGGTCTTCTACCGCAGCCTCGGTCACGTCGCCATCTACGTCGGCGACGGGCAGGTCATCCACGCACCGACCTTCGGCCGCAACGTGGAGAAGCGATCCGTGGACCTGATGTCGCCGTACGGGTACGGGCGGGTGCGCTGACCCACCGGCCTCGACGAGCCGATCCGGCGGCGTCCCGGCCGCCAACGACAGACGGCGAACAGCCGGCGTCCCCCTATCGGACGCCGGCCGTTCGCCGTTATTGTCTCCCGCTCAGGCCGCCTGCAGACCCTCCGCTCGGGCCAGCTCGCGGAGCCGGCCGAGCGCCTGGATCTCCAACTGCCGGATCCGCTCACGGGACAGCGAGAATCGCGAGGCCACCTCGGTCAGCGAGTGCTCACGGCCGTCCTCCAGCCCGTACCGGGCCCGCATGATGCCGGCCGAACGGTCGTCCAGGTGGTTGAGCAGCCCTTCGATCCGCTGCCGCTCCAACCCGGTGAGCACGATCTCCTCCGGGGACGGAGCGTCGCTGTCGGCGACCAGGTCGCCGAGGTTGGTGTCGCCGTCGTCGCCGACCGGCGTGTCCAGCGACACGGTGTCCTGCGACCAGCGGACCAGTTCGTTGACCCGCTCGACGGTGACCCCCAGCGCCGCCGCGATCTGCTCCGGCTCCGGGTCGCCGCCCAGCTCACGGGTGAGCTGCCGGGCCACGTTACGCATCCGGTTGACGTCCTCGACCAGGTGCACCGGCAGCCGCACGGTGCGCTCCTGCTGGGCGATCGCCCGGCTGATGGCCTGGCGGATCCACCACGTCGCATAGGTCGAGAACTTGTACCCGCGTTCGTAGTCGAACTTCTCGACCGCCCGGACCAGACCGGTGTTGCCTTCCTGGATCAGATCCAGCATCGGCATGCCGGAGCGGACGTAACGTCGGGCGATCGACACGACCAGGCGCAGATTCGCCCGGATGAACAGGTCCTTGGCCCGTTCCCCGTCGGCGACCAGCCGCTCCAGTTCCTCCCGGGTGACCCCGTCGGGGGCGCGGTCCTCGCCGATCAGGTGCTCGGCGTAGAGGCCAGCCTCGATCGCCTTGGAGAGATCGACCTCCTTGGCGGCGTCCAGCAGCGGCGTCCGGGAGATCTCGTGCAGGTAGACTCCGACCAGGTCGCGCTCCTCGGCGACCTCGTCAGTTCGCATTCCGATGTTCTTGTCCACGGTGCCCACGGTCCCCTCGCTCGCGCCGGTTGCCCGGTTCCTTGCCATCCCCACGCCCATCAGCCCTCCCCCGTAACCTCCGCTGTGCCCATCGGTGCTGACATCTACACAACAGATGAGACGTGTCGGGGATTCCATGTCGTGGGTCGAAAGTGTCACGAATGCCTGATAATCCGCTGAGAGCAGCGTCCATGTTTGCTGTCAGCACCCTGCCTGGCTGTCGCCGGCCGGCACCTCGTGAGGTCGACGGATCGACGGATCGACGTCCGTCCCGGTCCATGGCAGCACTGCCCGGCCGACAGTCGCAGCGACCCGGGTCACCACCGTGCTGCGATCCTGGTCACTGCCTGATACGCGTACGTGGACCGCTCGGTTCATCCACGCCGGTGGTAATACCCCACGCCCTGGTGAACAATCCGTGCGCCGGTTCTATGCCCGCGGCGACAGCGCGCATCGGCCGGCTGTCCCGTTTCCGACGCGAGGACCGGCCCACCACCTGCGGTCCGGTGTCCACCCGGATGAGGACGTCACCGGCGCGGGCGATCGGCGTCTCCAGTTCGGTCAGGGCGACCGTCGGGGCCCAGCTCCCGACGACCGGCCATCGCACTAACCTCAGGTCATGGCGAATCGCAGTGTGTTGGTCACCGGGGCCACGGGCGGGCTGGGCACGGCGGTCAGCGCCGCCTTCTCGGCGGCGGGGTGGCGCGTGGTCGCGCCCCAGCGCCGACGACCGGACCCGGTGGACGGACCCGAGGGCGACGCTCCGGTCCGGATCGTCGCGGACCTGACCGACCCGCAGGACGCCGCCCGGGTGGCCGAGGTCGCGGCCGGCGATCCCGAGGCGCCGCTGCGCGCGGTGGTCAATCTGGTCGGCGGATACGCCAGCGGCGGCCTGTTGCACGAGACGCCGATCGAGGACTTCGAACGGATGCTGACCATCAATCTCCGCCCGACCCACCTGGTCACCCGTGCCGCGCTGCCCCACCTGGTCGCCGCCGGCGGTGGCGCGGTGGTCTGTGTCGCGGCCCGGGCGGCTCTCGCGCCCTTTCCCGGGGTCGCCGGCTACGTCACGGCGAAAGCCGCCGTGCTCGGCTTCGCCGCCGCGGTCGCGACGGAGTACAAGGCGGCCGGGGTCCGCTGCAACTCGGTGCTGCCGAGTGTCATCGACACCCCGACCAACCGCGACGCGATGCCGGACGCCGACCACACCCGTTGGGTGGACCCGGCCGAGATCGCGTCGGTGATCCGCTTCCTCGCCTCGGACGAGTCGGCACCCACCAGCGGCGCCGCCGTACCGGTCTACGGACGGGCCTGAAGTGGGACCAGTTCCGTCACCGGCGCGGCCGCCCCTGCCGGCAACGTAGCGGTCGGCTCGTTCCCGGCCGTCAGCCAGGCGTTCAGGTGCTCGCGGATCTCCCGGGCCAGTTCCTCGGCCGGGAGATCCGCGTCGACCGGCACGAACGTCGGATACTCCGGCAGCGTGCGGTAGGCCAGGTCGGCGGCGGCCAGAAAGCCCAGGCTCTCGTGGTCGGTGCCCCGACGCTCGATGCGCCGGTACGCCTCGGTCGGCTCGACGGTCAGCAGGAACGTCAGCTGCGGTCGGGGGAAGAGTCGGTAGGTGGCCCGGATCATCCGCTCCCAGCGGTGCCCGCCGTGTGCCCGCAGACTGGCGTACTGGCAGGCCGCGTAGCGGTCCATCACGGCCACCCGACCGGTGCACAGGCCACCGAGCAGTGTCATCGCGATGGCCAGCCAGCGCAGCACGGACTCCACCAGGAGCATTCCGTCCCGGCCGAGGAGACTCTGGGCATCCGACCGACCGAGTCGGTGCGCCACCCGGCCGAGCCAGCGCCGGCCACCGGCGTTGCGGTGGTAGGTGGCTGGGTGCCCGGCCGCGGTGAGTGCCTCGGCGAGCTGGTACGCCTGGGTGGTCTTGCCCGAACCGTCGATGCCGATCAAGGCGATGGTACGGAGCCGCCCCCTGCCGCAGCGGACTCCCGTCGAATCGGGCGCTCCCGTCGATCTGGCCACCCTCGAAAGGTTATCCGACAGCCGCACGACGGCCGCACCATAGATCCGGTTTGCGCCCTGTTCATCCCCTTGCGCGCGCCGCGCAGGTGTGGGCGACCGGAATGCCGGGTACCGATCGGAGATCCCACCGGATGGCACCCCCGACGAGTCGACGGGAGAGGCGAGATGGCCGAGCGCGACGACGAGACTCTCCTACACACCCTCAAGAAGGTCGCCGCCGTGCTCAAACAGTCCGAGATCCCGTTCGCGCTCGGCGGCAGCTTCGCCGTGTACGCGCACGGCGGGCACTCCAGCGAGCACGACGTCGACTTCCTCATCCGCGAGTCCGACGTCGAACCCGCGCTGGAGGCGCTGGGGCAGGCCGGTTTCACCGCCGAGCGGCCACCGGAGGACTGGCTGGTGAAGGTCTTCGACGGTGGCCGGATGGTGGACCTGATCCACCGCCCGATCGAGACGCCGGTGACCGAGGAGACCTTCGCCGACACGGTCGTACGCCCGGTCGACGCCATCCACATGCCGGTGCTGTCGGCCACCCAGTTGATGGTGCACAAGTTGCTCAGCTTCTCCCAGCACTACTGCGACTTCGCCCGCGGGCTGCCGCTGGCCCGTTCGCTGCGTGAGCAGATCGACTGGGAACGGGTACGCAAGGAGACGCAGCACTCGCCGTACGCCGAGTCGTTCCTGGTGCTGCTGGACAGGCTGGACGTCGTGCCCTACTCCGGCACGGCCGACGGGAAGGGGAGACCGTGACCGCGCACCGCGACTCCGGCGCCGGGCCGCCGGACGAGTACGTCGAGGCGGAGATCCACCGGCTGCTCACCGAGGATCCGGCCGTCGCCGAACAGGGAATCACCGTGGTCCGTACTGAACGCGCTCTCGTGCTGCACGGCGAGGTCGAGAGCGCGCACCGGCGGGAGGAGATCCTGCGCCGGGTGGCCGATCGCTTCCCGGACGTGCCGATCACCAGTGACATCGGGGTGGTCCGCACGCAGGCGCCCACGGAGATCGAGCAACTGCCCTGAGGAGGTTCGATGGTTATCCGGATCGCCGCCGTGGGCGACGTGCATCTGGACGAGGACGTGGTCGGCCGGTTCCGGCCGGCACTTGAGCAACTACCGGGCAACGTCGACGCGCTGCTGCTCGCCGGCGACCTGACCCGGCACGGCACCGAGGCCGAGGCCCGCTGCGTGGCCCGGGAATTCGGCGGCCTGGGCGTGCCGGTGATCGCCGTGCTGGGCAACCACGATCATCAGTGCGACCAGGTGCCCCAGGTGATCGGGGCGTTGGAGGAGGCGGGCATCACCGTCCTGGAGGGCGACGGGGTGGTGCTGGACTGCCCGGGTGGCCGCCTCGGCGTCGCCGGGGTGAAGGGCTTCGGTGGCGGTTTCGCCGGCCGGTGCGCCAGCGACTTCGGCGAGCCGGAGATGAAGGCGTTCGTACGCACCACGACCGAGAGCGCCGACCGGCTGAGCGAGGCACTGCGCTCGCTGGACTGCGACGTGCTGGTGGCCCTCACCCACTACGCCCCGGTGCCGGACACCCTGGCCGGCGAGCCGTTGGAGATCTACCCGTTCCTCGGCTGCTACCAGCTGGGGCAGGCCGTCGACGCCGCGCCGACCGCGCTCGCCCTGCACGGGCACGCCCATCACGGCACCGAGCGGGGCACCACCCCGGGCGGGGTCCGCGTCCGCAACGTGGCACACCCGGTCATCAAGCAGGCGTACAGCGTCTTCCACCTGGGCGATCACCTTGATCAAGGCGAGGTTTCCGGAGTCGCCGCCGGGGGTATTCAGCAACCATGGAGCTGATTCTCTGGATTCTCGCAGTCGTACTGGTGGTCGCCGGCATCCTCGCGCTGTTCCGCCGGCAGATCCTCTGGGGCATCGTCCTCATCGTCGTCGGGCTGCTCGTCGGCCCGGGTGGGGTCAGCATCTTCAGTTGACCTGGCGACGCAGGGCGTCGCTCACCGGACCCGCCGGGGTCGTCGCGACCGGTACTCCGTCCTCCCGACAGGAGTCACCGGACGTGGCGGCCCCGGCGTGCTTGTCGTCAGTCGGTCGGGGGACCGCGCCCGCCCCGGTCGCCGTCGACCCGCCCCGCGACAGGACGGCCTGGCCCCCCGTCTGCGGCCTTACCAGGGCAGCTCCCCGGCCTCGTCCTGGAAGGTACCGGTCGGACCGTCGACGCCGAGGGTCGCCAGTCGCACGACCGTTCTGGCGCTTTCCGCCGCAGGTCGTCCGCCGCCGACCGCCGCGGTCAGATCGGTGGCGGTGAAGCCCGGCTCGAGTGCGTTGAACCTGATGCCCGGCTGGGATTTGGCGTACTGGACCGTCAGCATGGTGGCCGCCGTCTTGGACGCCGAATAGAGCGGAACCGACAGATGGAATTCCGGCCGTTCGGGATTGTTCACTGCCCAGAACGAACCCGCACTGCTCGACACGGTGACCACCGTAGGGTTCGCGGATCTGCGTAGCAGGGGAAGTGCCGCCTCCGTGACGCGCACGATTCCCACCACGTTGGTGTCGAAGACCCGCAGTGCCGTGGGACCGTCGGTGACGCCGTCGCCGAGGATGCCCGCGTTGTGCACCAGCACGTCGAGCCGACCCTCGGCGGCGTCGATCGCCGCCAACGCGCTGGTCACCAAGGCGTCGTCGGTCACATCGAGTTGCACGAACCGCGCGCCGAGCGCTGCGGCGGCCTTCTCCCCGCGCCCGACATCACGCGCGCCGACGTAAACGGCGTGACCCAATTCCAGTAGGTGCCTGGCGGTCTCGAAGCCAATTCCCTTGTTCGCCCCGGTGATCAGCGTGACGCTCATGCTCTTCCTCCCGAAATACGCGGCCCGTGCGGACCGTTCGAAACGGTATGGGCAGCTACTCGCCACAGCCGGAGCCCCGTCGAACCCGGGGTGTGACAGGACCCCCTCTGCCCGCCGCGCACAGCCCTAGGCTGGCCGCGTGAACGCGACGAAGAACGCTCTTGGTGCGTACCTGCGGGCGCGACGCGAGCTGGTCACACCTCAGCAGGCCGGCATCCCCGACGTCGGCGTACGGCGCGTGCCCGGGCTGCGGCGTGAGGAGGTCGCCATGCTGGCGGGCATCAGCGCCGACTACTACCTACGGTTGGAGCGGGGCCGCGACCGCAACCCGTCCGCGCAGGTGCTCGAATCGATCGCCCGCGTGCTCCGCCTCAACGGCGACCACGTCGCCCATCTGCGGACACTGGTGTCGCAGACACCCCGGCAACGCCGGGCCAGACGACACCCGGAGACGCCGCCGCCCGGCGCGCTCAAACTCTTGGACTCCCTCGTCCAGCCCGCCTTCATCGAGGGGCGCTACTTCGACATCCTGGCCTCGAACGCTCATGCCAGGGCGCTCTCCCCCCGCCTCGCCGTAGGCGGCAACCAACTGAGAGACATGTTCCTGGATCCGGCCGAACAGGCTCTGCACCCGGACTGGGAGAGCATGACGGAGTGCCTGATCGCCAACCTCCGACAGGCCGTGGGCAACGACATCGACGATCCGCGCTTCGTCGAACTCGCTGGTGAACTCTCCCAGGGCAGTGTCCTGTTCCGCGAACTCTGGGCCCGCCACGAGGTACGCGGGCAGCGTGGGACGACGATCCGGATCAACCATCCGCAGGTCGGCGGGCTGACCCTGAACCGAGAACGACTGGGCATCGGTGGGGCCGAGCACCTGATGCTCGTCGTGTACCACGCAGACGCCGGGTCAGACGACGCGGACAGGTTGGCCCTGATTGCCTCGGCGGGCCTATCCACCGCGCCCCGGGTCGACAGCTTCGGGTAAATCAACAGCTGAGCCGGCCACCGTGCTGTCCGAGCACACTGAAGATGGCCCTTGGGCCCGACGAGGACCCTCCGGAAGGTTTGCCGCCCCGACTCGGCGGAGAACCACCGACCATGCGGACGAGTACGGAGCAGACCCGACGAAACGGTGCCGGCAAGTGGTGGGCGCTCGCCGGTTTCGCGGTGGCCGTCCTGGCCGCCGCCGTGATCGGCAACCTGGCCGCCTCGGGCGCCGCCGACCAGTACGCGAACCTCGACCGGCCCGCGTGGTCGCCGCCGTCCTGGCTCTTCGGCCCGGTCTGGAGCATCCTCTACGCGACGATCGCGGTAGCCGCCTGGCTGGTCTGGCGCCGGGTGGGCTTCGGTGTGGCCCTCGGCGCGTGGGTGGTCCAACTCGTGCTCAACGCCGCCTGGACGCCGCTTTTCTTCGCCGGTGACCGGTACGGGTTGGCCTTCGCCGAGATCATCCTGTTGTGGCTGGCGATCGGCGTGACCGTCCTGCTGTTCGCCCGGGCGAGTCGGGTGGCGGCGGTGCTGTTGCTGCCCTACTGGGCGTGGGTGACCTTCGCCGCGGCCCTCAACTACTCGATCTGGCAGCTCAACACCTGACCGGGGGCGGGCCAGCCGCCGAACGGCGACCACGGCAGCCACCGCAACGATCTGGCGTTGTTTCGGCGGGCCAACCGTCCGGCGGCGCTGATCATTCTGCCTACCGAAGATCTCTCAATCACCGTCGGTGCCGGTCACCGTGGCCCCGGCCCGAAGAGGTCTCACAATTCGTCACAGCCAATGCACGCTTCGTCACTGATTGGTGGCACAATCGTCGAGCAGTCGCCATCAATGCGGGGGAGCGCTGGTGTCAGAGCCCGTCAGACTCTATGACCGTGCGTACGAACGAGACCTAACCCACCAGTTGCTCCGTGACGTCGCACAAGGTGCCAGCCGGGTACTCCTGATCGAAGGCGCCCCGGGCACCGGCAAGACGACGCTGTTGAAAATTTCCCGGCAGTTCGCGGTCGAGTTGGGCATAGTCGTCGCGTCCATCGACACTTTCTCGAGCATCGAGCTGGGCACCGGCGGGCGTCCGCTCGGTCAGCAGCCCCCGGAACAGCCGATACTGATCATTATTGACGATGCCCACTCGGTCGACCCGACGCTCGTCCGCACTCTCAATCTGCATCTACGGCGGCTGGCCGAACGTCCCATGGCCCTATTCATGTCCCGTACTCCGGGCTTGGGTCCACCCGAGTTGGACCGCGCACTCGCCGCGTACGACGAGTTGATCGACCGGGTCAGCTTGGACGTGCTCTCCGAGGACGCCGTGCACGAACTCGTCGGCGATCTGCTGGGCGGGCCGCCGCCACCGGCGGTGCTGGGCCTGGCGGCCAACGCCGGTGGCAATCCGAGGCTGGTCATCGACCTGGTCGAAGGGTTGCGCGAGGAGGGCCGGCTCGACTCCGACGACGCGCATCGGGTGCCGGCCCGGGTGCGGCGCTCGGTCAACCGGGTCCTGGCCGGGCTTTCGGTGCAGGCCCAGCAGGTGACCCGGGTGGGTGCCGTGGTCGGGCACTCGCTCCTACTCGAACACGTCGCCCGCGCCCTGGACACCAGCACCGCTTCCCTGCTGGTGCCGCTCGCCGAGGTCATGGGTGCGGGCCTGATGCGGTACGAGGACGAGCACGTCACCTTCCACAACCGGATCATTCGGATGGCGGTGCTGGACGCCATCCCGCTGCCGGTCCGCCGGGCACTGAGCCACGAGATCGCGCAACTCGTGAACACCCCGGAGTCGGCGGCCACCGAACCCGCTCTCCAGGACCTCCGCCCAGCGGGGACGGTGGACGCGGTGCGCAGCCTCGTCGCCGCGGGATACGTACGGGAGGCCATCGACCTCGCCCGGCGGGTACTCGACAGTCCGATGGAGCCTGCGCTGGCCGCCGAGATCCGATCCGTGCAGGCCGAGCTGCTGGTTGTCAGCGGGCAGGCTCAGGCCGGTGTCCGGGAAGCTGAGGCCGCCCTTGCCACCCCGGGCCTCAGCCACGAATTGGCTGAGGCCGTCGGGGCCACCCGGCTGCTCGGGCTCCTCTGCCTCAACCCCGCACTCGCGCACACCGCGATCGACGACGAAAGAGGCGAAACCACGACGCGACCCATCGGGCCGCTCGGCGCGATGGCGACGGCAGTCCGCTCGGATATCGCGTGGACTGCCGGAGACATCGCGGCGGGACTGCGGCTGGGGCGGGCTGCGGCCCGGTCGTCGGACGAGACCGTGCCCTGGCCGCGCCTAGCGCTGGCGGACAAGCTGGTGGGAATCGGGGAATTCGCCGAGGCCGAGGCGATCCTGGACGCCACCGAGGCACAGTTGGCACGCCAGCACCTCAGGGCGTACCTCGTCCCGTGCGCGACCATCCGCGCGATGGCCCGGTTCCGGTCCGGTCACCTGGACGAGGCCGAGCAGCACGCCAGACACGCGGTGACCATCGGCGATCGATTCAACACCCTGTTGCTCGTGCCGCTGGCATATACCGTGCTCGCCCGGCTTGCGCTGCTCTCCGGCAACTTGCGGAACGCCGAGAAGTATCTGCGACAGTACCGGCGCAGGTCAGCCTCCGGGCAGGGGTATCCCCACTCTCCGCAGTTCGATTTCGTCGAACTGCTCGTGGTTGCCGCACGGGACGGGTTGGGCTGCGCCGGCAAGCTGCTCGGCGGCCCGATGGTCGGGCTGGTCCGGCGGATCCCGCTGCTGCTGCAGGAACCGGCCGCGTCCGCGTGGTGTGTCCGCGCGGCCCAGGCCGCCGACGACCCGCAGTTGGCCGCTCTCGCAGTGGCTGCGGTGGAGTCCCTGGCTGCGGCCAATCCCGACTTTCCGACTGTCGCGACAGCCGCAAGACACGCCAGCAGCGCCCACGAGGGAACGTTGGCGGGCATCGCCCACGCGGCGGTGGAACACCGGGATCAGTGGGCTCGCGATCTTGCTCGAACGGATCTTGAGACGCTCGTGTTGCGGCTGGAACGGGGCAGGCCAGACGGACCGGCGGGGAATGACCGACCGCCGGTCCGGCTGACCACGCTGACCGCGACCGAGCTGCGGGTCGCCCGACTTGTGGCCGCAGGTTTGACCAACCGCCAGGCAGCCGTTCAGCTCAACGTGTCGTCGCACACCGTCAACTACCACCTCCGCGGCATCTACCGGAAGCTCGACATCACCTCCCGTCTGGAGCTCGTGGCACTACGGCCTCAGCTCATGGAATGAGCGGCGACGGCTGTCCAGATCGGAGAGGACTGCCGCGGTGAGCGGGGTTGCCGCGCATCGCTCGGCCGCGAGGGTGAGCGCCAGCCGGTGGTACGCCACGGTCAGGTCGGCGACGGCGTCGGCCACCAGAAAGGGTTGGATGTCGTGCGAGAAGGCGTCCAGCGCGCTCACCAGACATCCCATGTGGGCGTACACACCGCACACGAGCAGTTGGTCCCGACCCCACGAGCGGAGCAGATCGAGCAGCGGCGTGCGGTGGAAGGCGCTGTATCGCCACTTGGTCAGTACCGTGTCCGCCACGTCGGGCGCCAGCTCATCCACGATCGCCCGGTGCTCGGGCGCCGCGCTCATTCCCTGTCCCCAGAAATCCGCCAGCAGCCCCCGATCCTGTTGACTCATCGAGCCTGGCTGCGCGGTGTAGACCACCGGTACGCCCTGCCGCGTGCACTCGTCGCGCAGTTCTCGCACGTTCCTGAGCAGGTCGACCGTCGGTGCCACCCGCTCCGGAAACGGCGCCAGGAAGTACCGCTGCATGTCGTGGATCAGCAGTACCGTCCGCCGGGAGTCCGGCCGCCAGGGCACGACCTGCGGCGGAAGCTCGTCGGCGGTGGGCATGGAATATGCCGCGATCGGCGGGATGGCGGCCCGCCTCGGCTCGGCGATGGTCGTCATGGTCACCTCCACGCACCTGCCACAGCGAGCGCCTGCTCTGGATTCAACCGGGGATCACACAGTGTGGTGTACCGCTCGACCGGGCTGCTCAGCTCGGTCTCGTCGGCCACGCACTCGCGTACCTCGAAAGGGGTGGTTTCCAGGTGTAGCCCGCCCGCGACGCCACCGGCCGCCGCGACCGCCGCCTGAAACTCGTCGACCTCGCGGAGGATGGCGTTGAGCATCCGCGTCTTGCGGCCGTCCGCCGCGCTCACGGTGTTGGCGTGCATCGGGTCGCAGAGCCAGATGACCGGGTGGCCGGCGGCCCGCACGGCCGCGACCAGTCGGGGCAGTCGAGTTCCGACCGCCTCGGCACCGTGGCGGGAGATGAAGGTCAACCGTCCCGGATCCCGCTGCGGATCCAGCCGATCGGCCAGGGCGAGCACCTCCGCCGGAGTGGCCGTCTTGCCGATCTTGCAGGCAACCGGATTGGCCAGTGCGGCCAGCAGGTTGACGTGCGCACCATTCACGTCACGGGTCCGCTCGCCTATCCAGGGCCAGTGCGTCGAGGTGAGGTAGTACGCTCCGTCGTCGTGCCGGCGTACCTGCGGTGCCTCGTAGGCCAGCACGAGGGCCTCGTGACTGGTCCACACCCGCGCCTCCGGCACCGGGTGCCACAGCTGACGCGCGGCCCGACGGGCGGCCTCGAAGCAGAGCCGCATCCTAGTGGGATCCGGACGGCGGGCCGCCGGGTCGGGGCGCGGGTCGTTGACCAGCGGCCCCCGGTAGGCCGGAAGCGCTTGTCCGTCCACCCACTCCGTCGCAGCCGAGCGGGGCTTGGCGAACTGCCCAGCGATCCGACCGACCTTCAGCACGGGTAGCGCGGTCCGCATCTGGACCACTCCGGCCAGTGCCTGCAACAGCCCCACCTTGCGAGCGACGTGCTCCGGCGTGCACTCGGCCGGATCCTCGGCGCAGTCACCGGCCTGCACCACATGCATCCGCCCCTGCGCCACATCGGCGAGCAGAGCGCGCAGCACCCGTGTCTCATCCGGCTCGACCAGCGGCGGCTGTCGCAGCAGTTCGATCCGGGTCCGGTCGACGAGATCCGGATCCGCCCAGGGCGGTTGTTGGGCGGCGGGCAGGCGCTGCGCACGGGCCGCCGGGGGGGCAAGCCGTGGCGCGGTATCAGCCCCGAGAGGTGCTGTCGAGACCGATCGAGGGGCAACCGTCTGTAATGCCATGTCGTTGACTCCTCCATCTGGTGATGCGGACGAGATCCAGCCCTGTCGACAGGCAGAAAGAACGCTAACGAGTCGAGGGCCGCCGTCACCTACCCCCGTGGGTAGACACGTCCGGGCCCCGCCACGGCCTCCCGCCGCCGGCGCTACCCGATCGCGTAGGGACGGCCCGGTCTGCGCCGGACAACCTGTCATGGGACACCGATGACGAGAGGAGGCAACCGCTGTGCGAGAGACACCCACCGTCGATCTGCCGGCGCTCCGCGCAGGGCAGTACGAGGACTTTGCACTGCTGTACCGTCCCCAGGCCAACGGCGACCAGGTCGAACTCCTGGCGGGCACAGTAGGCCGCATCGAGCGGCTGGCCGAGCTACCCGCGCCGACCGAGGCCGACCAGGCGGGGATCCATTCGCTGGTGGTGGTGCCCTTCCGGCAGGCGCACGAGCAGGGCTACGACTGCCGGGACGACGGGAGCCCGCTGCTCGTGCTGAACGTGCGGGCAACCGGGATGACGAGCCGGTCGGAGCTGCTGCGCCAGTTGCCCAACGCTCCGGTCGGGTTGACCGACGGCGGCTTCGATGACGGCGACGACGAATACGCCGAGACCATCCGCCGCGTCGTCCGGGACGAGATCGGCCGCGGCGAGGGGGCGAACTTCGTCATCCGCCGGACGTTCCGTGCCCTCCTGTCGGACGCTTCGATCGACACAGCGCTCAGCGTGTTTCGCAGGCTGCTCTCCGCCGAGCACGGCGCCTACTGGACGTTCCTGGTCCGCGCGGGCGGGCACACCTTCGTCGGCGCCAGCCCGGAACAGCACGTGGGCGTGGTCGACGGACAGGTGACCATGAACCCGATCAGCGGCACCTACCGGTTCGGATCGACCGGACCAAGCCCGGACGAGGTGCTGCGTTTCCTCGCCGACGAGAAGGAAGTCGACGAGCTGTTCATGGTGGTCGACGAGGAACTGAAGATGATGGCCCGCATCTGTGACCGCGGGGGTCGGGTCATCGGGCCCTACCTCAAGCAGATGGCCCGGATCGCGCATACCGAGTACCTGCTGGCCGGACGGAGCGGCCTCGACGTACGGGACCTGCTGCGGGAAACGATGTTCGCGCCGACGGTCACCGGCAGCCCGGTGGAGAGCGCGTTCCGGGTCATCAGTCGACACGAGTCGACCGGTCGGGGCTACTACAGCGGGGTCCTGGCACTGATCGGGCTCGACGGTGCCGGACGGCAGACGCTCGACTCGGCGATCATGATTCGGACGATGCATCTGAACCCGGGCGGCGAGTTGTCAATCGGGGTCGGTGCCACACTCGTCCGGCACTCCGATCCGCACGCCGAGGTAGCCGAGACCCACGCCAAGATCGCCGCCCTGCTGGATGCGCTCCAGGGCTCCGCCCGTACGCCCCGCCCCGCCCCCGCCCGGACGGCACCCGAGCTGAGTGACATTCCGCATGTGCGCCGGGCGCTGCGCCGCCGCAATCGGCGCCTCGCCCGCTTCTGGCTGGACGATCCGGACCGGCGCCACCCAGAGTCCGGACGGCTCACCGACCGGCGGATCCTGGTGATCGACGCTGAGGACCAGTTCACCACGATGCTCGCCCAGCAGTTCCGATCGCTCGGCCCGCAGGTGACAGTGGTGCCGTGGCATCGGCCGGTCGAGTTCGACGCGGCCGATCTGGTGGTTGTCGGTCCCGGGCCGGGCGACCCGCGTCAGTACGACAACCCGAAGATCGCTCGCCTCCGCTCACTCACCGCCCAGCTGCTGTCCACCGAACGCCGGTTCGTCTCCATCTGCCTGGGCCATCAGGTACTCGCTGATCTGCTCGGCTACGCGCTGATTCGCAAATCAGCGCCGAACCAGGGCCGTCAGGCCACCATCGAGTTGTTCGGACGGCCACGCCGGGTTGGCTTCTACAACACCTTCGCCGCCCTGGCCACCACGTCGCAGCCGGACGAAGAGTACGGGCCGGTGGAGGCGAGCTTCGATCCGCGAACCGGAGAGATCCACAGCCTCCGCGCCGCCCGTTTCCAGTCCCTGCAATTCCACCCCGAGTCGGTGCTGAGCATCGACGGTCTCGACGTTCTCGCCGAGATCCTGCACGAACTCCTCTCCGCCGAAGCCGTCGTCAACCACCGCTAGTACCAACAGGAGGACCGATGCCCAAGCTGATTCTCGCCAACGTCGACGGGCTGGCGATGAGCGGCAGCCCGCGTGACGAGGAGGACTACCGGTACAGCGCGATGGCCGCGGAACGGTTGCTGGTCATGGTCACCGAGGAGGACCTGATCGTGCTGCCGCAGCAGCCGTCACCGGCTTTCCTGGCCTACACCAACGCCCTGCTCGGTCGCAGCGTCAGCGACAAGCAGGTCATCGTTCCCGCCGGCGGCAACGATGGGCTGATCTGGTCGCACCAAGCGCTCAACGACGGTGACGTACGACGCCAAATCGAGCGCCGCGTCGGGTCGGTGCAGGGCTGGGACCTGGTCGCGTTCTTCCTCGACCGGCCCGCGATCACCCTCGCGGACACGCTCGGCCTGCGTCTGCCCGCCACCGCGGGCTACCTGCGCTCCGGTGGGGCGGAGTCACTGAACAGCAAGGTGGTGTTCCGGGAGATCGCCGCGGCCTCCGGCGCACCGCTGGCCCCCGGCCGAATCGCCGCCAACCCCGCCGAGCTGGCCGACGCCATGGTCGAGCTGCTTCCGGCCACTGGCCACGTGATCATCAAGCAGGACATAAACCTGGGCGGCGTCGGCAACACCGTGGTCACCCGGAGCGAGCGTCGTGACTTCGCCGGCTCCCGCAGCACCCTACGGGTGGACGACGATGCCGACCTGCCGGCCGTCGCGGCACGACTCTGGCCCTCGGTCGCCATCGGTCTCAACACCCGGGTGGTGGTGGAGTCCTACTTTCCCGACGCCCGCCCGCTGTGCTGCGAGTTCTTCGTCCACGGTCCGGGACGGGCACCGGATCTGCTGAACTTCGGCGAGATGCGGATGGCACCGGTCTTCGTCGGCCTGGAGCTGCACGGCGGCACCGTCAGCGACGTGGACTCCGCCATGATGGTCGCCCAGTGCGCGCAGATCGCCCGAGCCGCCGGCGAGCGGGGGTTCTACGGGTACCTCAACGTGGATTCCCTGCTGACCGCAGGCGGGGACGTCATGCTCAGCGAGATCAACGGGCGGATGGGCGGCTGCACGCACATCGACGTGCTGTGCCGCGCCCTGCTGGGACCTCGATACGCCCGCACCCATGCCCTGGTCACCCGCAACCGGGTACGCGTGTCGTCGTTCAGCGAAGCCCTGCGGGCACTGGCGGACGCCGGCCTGCTGTTCGACCACGGGCGGACCGAGGGGATCGTCTTCGCCGCCGAGGCCGTCGCAAGCACCGGAACCGTTGAGTACATCGCCATCGCCCGCACCTTGGCGGACGCCCGCCGGTTGGCCGCCGCCACCGACGCTGCCCTGCCGCTCGCACACTGATCTGTTACGGAGGTTCCTTGCCATGCAGCCGGAAACCACCGCGAGGAGCGCTGGCGTCGCGGCGCTCGTCGCTCTGGCCGTGACCGACTTCCTCGTCATGCTCGACGGTCTCCTCGTCACCGTGATCCTCCCCGACATCCAGCGCGAACTCGGGTTCTCCCAGGCCGACCTGGGCTGGGTGGTCACCGGGTACGTCCTGGTCTTCGCCGGCTGCATGCTGCTGGCCGGCCGGATCGCCGACCTGTACGGACGCCGCCTGCTCCTGCTGATCGGCTACGCGCTGTTCGGGGTCGGCGCGCTGCTCGGCGGGCTGGCCGACAGCGCCTGGATGCTGATCGCCAGCCGGGCGATCCAGGGTCTCGGCGCGGCGGCGATGACCCCCGCCGGGCTGTCGCTGCTGACTGTGGCGTTTCCGAGCGGCCGGGCGCGGGACCGGGCGCTCGGCGTCTGGGCCGCCGCGGGCTCGATCGGTATTCCCTCCGGTGCGCTGCTGGGCGGGCTGGTCGCGGGCGCCTGGGGCTGGCGCTGGGTCATCCTGATCAACGTACCCGCCGCAGTGATCGGTGGTCTGCTGGCGCTGCGCAGTCTTGAGGAGAGCAAGCTCCCCCGGGCCCAGCGCCACCTGGACCTGCCCGGCGCGGCGACCGTCACCGGCGGCCTGGCGGCACTGATCCTCGCGCTGACCCAGCTCGAACCGATGCTGCGTGGCGCGCCGACCATTCTCGGCGGCGCGGCGGGGTTCGTCGTGCCGCTGGCTGTCGGGATCCTGCTACTCGCCATCTTCGCCGCGATCGAGAGTCGTACCGCTCACCCGCTCGTCTCGCTACGCCTGCTGCGGGTGCCGGGAATCGTTCGTGCCAACATCGCCGCCGCAGGGCTGCCGGTCGGACTTGGCGCGATGATGTTCATCGCCACCCAGTACCTGCAGGCAATCCGCGGTCTGACACCGTGGGAGACCGGTCTGACGTATCTGGCCCTCGCGCTGCCGGTCACCGTGTTCAGTCCGGTCGCGGCACGCCTGTTGGGGTGGCTCGGTCGCCGGCGCACCGCCGCGCTCGGCTTCGCCCTGCAGGCGACCGGCCTGTTACTTTTCCTGACCGTCGGCCCGGACAGCAGCCTGCTCGGCACCGTGCTGCCGGCCTTCGCCATCACCGGTGCGGGCGCTCCGATCGCGTACATCCCGGTGACCGGGGCCGCCGTCGAGGATGTCGGCGACGACAGCGGGCTCGCGTCGGGTCTCTACAACACCACCCAGCAGGTGTCGAACACGATCGCCCTGGCCGCGATGGCAGCCGCCGTCGCGATCGGCAGCTCCGCCGCGGAGAGCGGCGGCGTGGCCACCTCGGTCACGGTGGACGGGGTACGCGCCGGCTTCGGCGCCGCCGCTGTGCTGGCGCTCGGTGCGGCCGTCGCCTCGCTGTTCCTCCGCCGGGAGGGAGCGGTGACCGCCTCCGCCGTACGGGAGACCACGGAACAGGGCCGGGAGCCGGAACTCGCCAGGGCCGAGCCGTGACCCGCTCGAGGCGGCCCGCCACGGTCGGTCGCGGCAACCGGGACGGACCGTCGACCCGACGGCCATTGGCGGGCAAACCGCCGCCGAGCTCGGTGAACATTGCCGGATTGTTACCGCGCCGTGTCCGGTAAGGGGGTGGACCCGAGCGAATGCAAACGCTTACATGTGGGGACGACCTATCGGACCGGCGCATGTACGGCTCTCCGAAAGCGCCGGCAAGGAAGGAGAACAGCATGGCGTCTGCCAGACTGCGCCAGGCTTTCGCGATCACCGGCGTCCTGGGGCTGGCGCTCAGCGCCACCGCCTGCGGCACCGGAAGCAGCAGCAATGACGGCGGCAGCAGCAACGCCGGTTCCGCGGAGTGCGCCCCGTACGAGAACTACCAGGGCCACGAGGGCAAGAAGGTGACGATCTACTCGTCCATCCGGGAGATCGAGGCCGAACGCCTCGCGGAATCGTGGAAGCAGTTCGAGGACTGCACCGGCATCGACATCGACCACACGGGTAACGCCGAGTTCGAGGCGCAACTCCCCGTCCGGGTCGACGGCGGCAACGCCCCCGACCTGGCCTTCATCCCCCAGCCCGGTCTGCTGCAGCGGTTCGCTGAGCAGGGCCAGATCAAGGCGGCCAGCGCCGAGACCAAGGCGATGGCCGAGGCCAACTACCCGGCCGACTGGCTGAAGTACAGCACCGTCAACGGCACCTTCTACGCCGCACCGCTCGGCTCGAACGTGAAGTCGTTCGTCTGGTACTCGCCGGCCATGTTCCAGGAGAAGGGCTGGTCCGTCCCGACCACCTGGGACGACCTGATCAAGCTCAGCGACACGATCGCGGACAGCGGCATCAAGCCGTGGTGCGCCGGCATCGAGTCCGGTGACGCCACCGGCTGGCCGGCCACTGACTGGATCGAAGACCTGATGCTCCGTACGCAGACCCCCGAGGTCTACGACCAGTGGACGACCCACCAGATCCCGTTCAACGACCCCCGGGTCGCCGAAGCGGTAGACCGCGCCGGCACCATCCTGAAGAACGAGAAGTACGTCAACGGTGGATTCGGCGGCGTACGCAGTATCGCCACCACGGCCTTCCAGGACGGTGGCTTGCCGATCACTCAGGGTAAGTGCGCGCTGCACCGGCAGGCGTCGTTCTACGCCAACCAGTGGCCGGAGGGCACCAAGGTCGCCGAGGACGGCGACGTCTTCGCGTTCTACTTCCCGGCCATCGACCCGGCCAAGGGTAAGCCGGTACTCGGCGGCGGCGAATTCGTGACGGCCTTCGCCGACCGTCCCGAGGTGCAGGCGGTGCAGACGTACCTCGCCTCCGGCGAGCACGCCAACAGCCGCGCGAAGATCGGCGACTGGGTGTCCGCGAACAACAAGCTCGACCTGGCCAACGTCGCCAACCCGATCGACAAGCTGTCGGTGGAGCTCCTCCAGGACGACAGCACGGTCTTCCGGTTCGACGGTTCCGACCTGATGCCCGCCGCCGTCGGTGCCGGGACCTTCTGGAAGGGCATGGTCGAGTGGATCAACGGCGGGAACACCGCCAACGTCCTGCAGGGCATCGAGAGCAGCTGGAAGTAATTCCGGCGGTGGGCCGGTCCGCCTGGGCGGACCGGCCCACCGGCTCTTTTGAGGACCCGGGGAGGGTTGATGGAGTTCGACTTTGCCGAGCAGGCACCCAAACTGATCATGCTGCTGTGGGGGCTGGTCGCCTTCGCGGTGGTGATCGGCGGCCTGCTGGTGCTGCTCGACGCGGTGCCGGCCTTCTTCGCGCGGCGACGCGAGGCGCGGTTCGTGGCCGCCACCGCCAACGGGGCACCGCCGCCCGGGCGGCCCAGGTCCCGCGAGGGGCTGTTCGCCACGTTCTTCCTCTTACCGACGGTGGTGCTGCTGCTGATCGGCCTGGTCGTCCCGGCGCTCCGGACCACCCTGCTGTCCTTCATGGACGGCGGCAGCCAGAACTTCGTCGGTCTGGACAACTACCGCTGGATGTTCGCCGACGACTCGATCGTGCGGGTGCTGCTCAACACCCTGGTCTGGGTGACCCTCGTTCCGCTCGTCGCCACCTCGATCGGCCTGCTCTACGCCGTCCTGGTCGACCGGGCCCGGCTGGAGGTGGTGGCGAAATCGCTGATCTTCATGCCGATGGCCATCTCGTTCGTCGGCGCCAGCATCATCTGGCGGTTCGTTTACGCCTACCGGGGGCAGGGAGAGGAGCAGATCGGTCTGCTCAACCAGATCATGGTCAGCCTCGGCGCCGAACCCCGGCAGTGGTTGCTCGACTCGCCGCTGAACACGCTGCTGCTCATCGTGATCATGGTGTGGATCCAGGCCGGTTTCGCGATGGTGGTGCTCTCCGCGGCGATCAAGTCCATCCCGGCCGACATCGTCGAGGCGGCCCGCCTGGACGGGGTGAATCCCTGGCAGATGTTCTGGCAGGTCACGCTGCCCAGCATCCGGCCCGCACTGATCGTGGTGGTGGTCACCATCTCGATCGCCACACTGAAGGTCTTCGACATCGTCCGCACCTCGACCAACGGCAACTACGACACCAGCGTGATCGCGAACGAGATGTACAACCAGGCGTTCCGGTACGGCCAGAACGGGCAGGGCTCCGCACTGGCGGTCTTCCTCTTCGTGCTCGTGATCCCAATCGTGATCTTCCAGATCCGCAACCTGCGTCAGCAGCGGCGGGAGGGCTGAGATGACCACCACCACTCCCCCGGTCGCCGCCGGCACCCAGGCCGTGGACAAGCGGTCCACCCGGGTGTCCCGGGTACGCAAGCGGCTCAACACCCGAATCGCGACCGTGTGCGCGATCGTCATCGCGATCGTCTGGACGATCCCGACCTTCGGTCTGTTCGTCTCCTCGTTCCGGCCGGAGGATCAGCTCAAGACCACCGGCTGGTGGACCTTTTTCCGCGATCCGCAGTTCACGCTCCAGAACTACCAGGACGTGCTGTTCGGGCAGTCCGCCTCCTCGGGCAGGCTCGCCAGTTACTTCATCAACTCGCTGGTGATCACCGTGCCGTCGGTGCTGTTCCCGCTCGCGTTCGCGGCGCTGGCCGCGTACGCACTCGCGTGGATCAACTTCCGGGGCCGGGACTGGTTGTACATCGGCATCTTCGCGCTCCAGATCGTGCCGCTGCAGATGGCCCTGGTGCCGCTGCTGAGCTTCTTCTCCCGCGGAGTCAGCCTGGGCGGCGTCACCCTGCTGCCCGCCTGGAACCTCGACGGCGCGCAGAACTTCGCCCAGGTGTGGTTCGCGCACACCTGCTTCGCGCTGCCCTTCGCCGTGTTCCTGCTGCACAACTTCATCTCGCAACTGCCGAAGGATCTGATGGAGGCGGCCCGGGTCGACGGGGCCACCCACCCCAGGATCTTCCGCACCATCGTGCTGCCCCTGGTTGCCCCGGCGCTTGCCGCGTTCGGCATCTTCCAGTTCCTCTGGGTCTGGAACGATCTGCTGGTGGCGCTCATCTTCGCCGGCGGCGGCGAGGGCACCGCGCCACTCACCGTCCGCCTCGCCGAACTGGCGGGCACCCGTGGCAACGAGTGGCAACGGTTGACCGCCGGAGCGTTCGTCTCGATCGTCGTACCGCTGATCGTGTTCCTGTCGTTGCAGCGCTACTTCGTTCGTGGGCTGCTCGCCGGCAGCGTCAAGGGTTGATCCGCCGTGGTGCCGTCGCCATCGGCGGCGGCACCAGGCGGGACGTGAGCGGGGTGTCACGTGACGAAGATCGACGATGTCGCCCGGCTGGCCGGCGTCTCCACGGCCACCGTCTCCCGCGCGTTGCGCGGGCTGCCGACGGTGTCGGCGGCGACCCGCAGCCGGGTGCTCGCCGCCGCCGAGCAGTTGCAGTACGCCGTGTCGCCGAGCGCCTCACGGCTGGCCGGTGGCCGGACCGGCACCGTCGCGGTGGTGGTTCCCCGGATCACCCGGTGGTTCTTCGGGGTGGTCGTCGAGGCGGCCGAGGACTTCTTCCACCGGGCCGGATACGACCTGCTGCTGTACAACCTGGGTGGGCGGGAGCAGAACCGGCAGCGCGTCCTGTACGCCACCCACCTGCACAAGCGGGTGGACGCGATCATGCTGGTCGCCACCCCGCTGCGGGCCACCGACGTGACCGCCCTGGCCGCGCTCGACCTGCCCGGCGTCACCATCAGCTCCGGTACCACCGTGCCGGGCTGGCCCTGCGTGCGGATCGACGACGTGGCGGCGGCGCGGACCGCCACCCGGCACCTGCTGGATCTGGGGCACCGCCGGATCGCGCACATCTCCGGTGACCCCGACGACGAACTCGCCTTCAGCGCTCATCTGGACCGGCGCCGGGGGCATCAGGAGGCGTTGCGCGCGGCCGGGTTGCAGCCGGACCCGAGCCTCGACGTGGAGTCGAGTTTCGACATCGCCGGCGGCACCCGGGCCACCGAGGAACTGCTCCGCCGGGGCGACCCACCGACGGCCATCTTCGCCGCCTGCGACGAGATGGCGATGGGCGCGCTGACCGCGCTGCGCGACGCCGGTCTGCGGGTGCCTCAGGACGTCAGCGTGATCGGCATCGACGACCACGCCCTCTCCGGGGTGCTGGGGTTGAGCACCATCGCCCAACCTGCGGTGGAGCAGGGTCGGTTGGCCGCTCAACTGCTGCTCGACCCCCTCTGCGGACGAGCCCTCGACGCCGACGTGAGCAAACCCGATTCGTCGGTGATCCTGGACACTCGGCTGGTCGTACGTGATTCGACCGCGCCCGCCCGGGCAAACTGAACGACAGCCAGCACGCCGTCGGGGCCGACCGGGCCCGGACGGCTCGACCATGGGAGCACGCTCTGAACCACGACGCGACGCACCAGAACCCCGCAACCGGCTGGTGGACGGAGGCGGTGATCTACCAGATCTATCCCCGCTCGTTCGCCGACTCGGATGGCGACGGCATCGGCGACCTGCCCGGGATCACCGCCCGCCTCGGCCATCTGGCGGAGTTGGGCGTCGACGCCGTCTGGCTCTCCCCCTTCTATCCGTCCCCGCAGGCCGACGCCGGCTACGACGTGGCCGACTACCGGGACGTCGAGCCGCTGTTCGGCACGCTCGCCGACGCCGACGACCTGATCGCGAAGGCCCACGCCAACGGGTTGCGGGTCATCGTCGACCTGGTGCCCAATCACACCTCCGCGGCGCACGCCTGGTTCCAGGCCGCCCTGGCCGCCGGTCCGGGCAGCGCCGAGCGGGAGCGGTACATCTTCCGCGAGGGCCGCGGACCGGGCGGTGCCGAGCCGCCCAACGACTGGCAGAGCGTCTTCGGCGGCCCGGCCTGGACCCGGGTGCCCGACGGCCAGTGGTACCTGCACCTGTTCGACACCGCGCAGCCCGATCTGAACTGGGACAATCCCGAGGTCCCCGCCGAGTTCCTGGACGTGCTGCGGTTCTGGCTGGACCGTGGCGTCGACGGCTTCCGGGTGGACGTGGCGCACGGTCTTATCAAGCAGGCCGACCTGGCCGACTGGCAGGAGCCGCAGGAGATCCTCTCCGGGCAGGAGGCGGACAAGCCCCGCCCGCCGATGTGGGACCAGGACGGCGTGCACGAGGTCTACCGTGAGTGGCGGCGGCTGCTGGACGGTTACCCCGGCGAGCGGATCCTGGTGGCCGAGGCGTGGGTGGAGCCGGCGGAGCGGCTGGTCCGCTACGTACGCCCCGACGAGATGCACCAGGCGTTCAACTTCGAGTACCTGCTCGCCGCGTGGACGGCTCCCGCCCAGTACGCGGTGATCACCCGATCGCTGGAGGCCACCGATTCGGTCGGCGCGCCCACCACCTGGGTGCTCTCCAACCATGACGTGGTACGCCACGCGTCCCGGCTCGGGCTGCCGATCGGTAAGCCCCGACGCAACGGCATCGGTGTCGGCGACGAGCAGCCGGACGCCGCCACCGGGCTGCGGCGAGCCCGGGCGGCCACCCTGCTGATGCTGGCCCTGCCCGGCTCGGCCTACCTCTACCAGGGTGAGGAGCTCGGGTTGCCGGAGCACACCACCCTGCCCGACGCGGCGCGGCAGGACCCGACCTGGGAGCGCAGCGGGCACACCCAGCGGGGCCGCGACGGGTGCCGGGTGCCGATTCCGTGGGAGGCCGACGCGCCCTCGTACGGCTTCGGGCCGACCGACGCGAGCTGGCTGCCGCAGCCGCCGGTCTGGGCCGAGTACGCGCTGGACCGTCAGCGCGGGGTGCCCGGCTCGACGTACGAGCTGTACCGGGAGGCGTTGCGGCTGCGCCGCGCGTACGGACTCGCTCGGGGCACCCTGGAGTGGCTCGCTTCCGGCGACGAGGTGCTGTCCTTCCGCAACGGTGACCTGGTGGTGTTCACCAACTTCGGGGCCGCCGCCGCCCCGGTGCCCGAGGGCGAGGTGGTGCACAGCAGCGGCCCGCTGAACGAGGACGGTTCCGTGCCCACCGACGTGACCGTCTGGGTCGAGGTCTAGGCGAGAGCGTGGTGCGGAACTGCCCTACGCGGGCGGTTCCGCACCAGGATCCTTTCGGCCGCGGGCGTGCAGCAGCTGTCGGACGTCGGCGATGTCCTTGGGTGAGGTGCGGGCGGCGAGCCAGTACATGACGCCGGTGGGGATGAAGAAGAGCTGGAAGGCGGCCAGCCCGACGGCGTAGTTCAGCGGCGGCGGGAAGGCCACCCGCAGCCCGTGGAACGCCACCCCGACCAGGCCGTTGCCGGCCGCCCGCCCCACCCCGTTGACCAGGTTGCCGAGGCTGTAGACGGTGCCCCGGTTCTCCGGCGGGTTGACGTCGGCGATCAGCGCGAACCAGTTCGGCGAGTTCGCCGAGGTGAGCGCCAGGGCCAGCACCGCGGCGAGCAGGCTGAGCCCGACCGTCGGTTCGCTCACCACGCTGGCCAGCACCGCACCGACGATCGCGCCGGTGCCGGCCCCGTCGGGCACGTCGATGCGCATCGGTACGAAGAACAACACCAGGTAGAACGGAAGCGCCGCGAAGATGCCGACGGAGGCGACCATCGCCCGGCCCGAGGGCGTACGCCGTTGCAGCGCGTCGCCGATCAACCCGCCGACGATGGAGAAGACCCCACCGAGTTGGAACAGCGTGGCGAAGACGCTGCCCACCACGATGGCGGTCGCCGCGGTGTAGCCCTGGTCCTCGGCCCGCTCGCGGAAGAGCACCGGCAGCCAGACCAGCGATCCGAAGGCGGCCTGCGCGGTGAGGCCTTGGAGGATGAGCCAACGGTTGGTCCGTCGGCCCAGGATGACGGGCAGGTCGGCCCGGCTGATCCGGTAGTCGTAGTCGTCGCCGGCGGCGAGCGCGGCGGCAAGTGCCGGCTCGCTCTGACCGCGCCGGATGTCGTAGGTGAACAGGTAGGCCGCCGTGGCGGCCAACCCGACCACGGTGAGCACCAGGAACGGCCGACGCCAGTCGGTCGCGCCGAGCAGCCCGCCGACGAGGGTGCCGGCCAGGGTGCCGACCCCCTGGGAGAGCCCCCAGAAACTCATCACCAGGCCTCGACGGCGCGGCGTGATGAGATCGGTGACCACCGAGTAACCGACCGACCCGACCGCACCGAGACCCACCGCGGCGAGCAGTTGCGCGGCCAGGAAGGTGGGGTAGTTGCCGGCCAGTGCGCTGCCGCCCAACCCGGCCACCCAGAGCAGTGTGCCGATCATGAGCAACGGCTTGCGGTTGGTCCGGTCTCCGAAGTACGCCCAACCCACCGCCGCCACCGCGCTGATCAGAAAGCTGATCGCGGTGACCAGGCCGAGCAGCCGTTGCGGCACCTCGAAGGAGTCGGCGATCGCGCCGTACAGCGGCGGCACCAGACCGATCGCCACGTTGTCCAGCGAGGCGAGCAGCACGAAGACCACGACGCTGTAGAGCCGGCGCGGCGCACTGCTGCCCCACCCCCGCACGGGTCCGCGTCTGGTCAAGGTCATGCGGGCAGCCAACCAGGGCGGGATAACGAGCCGATCACCGGGTCACCTCGCGGTGCGGCCGAGATCGTGCTCGGTCCCGGATCGGGTGGCTCCTCGTCACGTGCGGGCCACCCGACCCGGGAGCGGGCGTGTTCAGCCCTGGGACAACCGGTCCAGATGGCGTTCCCGGGCCTGCGCGTAGCGCTCCCGGATGCCGGGCATCGGTTCAGCGGCGTACTCCTGCGTGCCGGACGGTGTCCAGGACGGCGGCTCCCCCGTGCCCAGGGCCAACCACGCGGCCTGCCGGGCGGCACCGTCGGCGACGTACTCGCCGGGCGGTGGGACCACCACCGGGCAGCCGAAAACCTGCGCCGCGATGCGACGCACCGCCGCCGAGCGGGCGCCGCCACCGACCAGGATCACCCGACGTACTGTCGCGCCGTGGGCGGCGAGCGCGTCGAGCCCGTCGGCGAGGGCGCAGAGCATCCCCTCCACGGCGGCCCGGGCCAGGTGCGCCGGGGTCGAGGTGCGCAGGGTCAGCCCGTGCACCGCACCGGTGGCGTCCGGCCGGTTCGGGGTCCGTTCCCCCTCCAGGTACGGAACCATGACCAGCCCGTCCGCGCCGGGCGGCGCGGACAGCGCCAGGTCGGCCAGCTCGTCCAGACTGACCCGCAGCATCGCGGCGGCGGCGTCCAGCACCCGGGCCGCGTTCAGCGTGCAGACCAGCGGCAGGAACCGGCCGGTCACGTCGGCGAAGCCGGCGACGATGCCGCTCGGATCGGCCGCCGGGGCGTCCGCGATGCTGAAGACCGTGCCGGAGGTACCGATCGACACCACCACGTCGCCCGGGCGGGCACCGACGCCGAAGCCGGCGGCGGCGTTGTCGCCCGCGCCCGGCCCGAGCAGCGCCCCGTTCGGGTCGGCGGCGGAAACGGCACCGGACAACGCCGCCGGAGCCAACCGGCCGGCGGTTTCGGCAGGGCCGAGCACCGTGGGCACCCGCACCGCCCGGCCGAGCGCCCGTTCCAGCAGGTCCGGCCGGTACTCACCGGTGGCCGGGGACCAGTAGCCGGTGCCGCTGGCGTCGCTGCGGTCGGTACGCAGCGCGTCCAGCCCGGGAGCACCGGCCAGTCGCCAGGTCAACCAGTCGTGCGGCAGGCAGACCGCCGCCACCCGATCGGCGTTCGCGGGCTCGTTGCGGGCCAGCCAGCGCAGCTTGGTGACGGTGAAGCTGGCCACCGGCACGCTGCCCACCGCGTCGGCCCAGAACCGGCGGCCGGCCTCCCCCTCGCCCGCCTCCTGGATCAGCTCGGCCGCCGCACCGGCCGACCGGGTGTCGTTCCACAGCAGCGCCGGCCGGATCACCTCGCCGGCCTCGTCGAGGCAGACCATGCCGTGCTGCTGGCCGGCCACGGAGACCGCGGCGACGTCGGCCAACCCGCCGGCGGCGTCGATCGCCGTCCGGAGGGCCGACCACCAGGCCGACGGGTCGACCTCGGTGCCGTCCGGGTGCGGTGCCCGGCCCTGCCGGACCAGGGCACCGGTCTCCGCGTCCCGGACGACCACCTTGCAGGACTGGGTGGAGGAGTCCACCCCGGCGACGAGCGGCATGCCGACCGCCTCAGCGCGCGCCGAGCAGGTGCTCGACGGCGAGCTGGTTCAGCCGGACGAAACCGAAGCCCTTGGCGGCCACCGCGTCGACGTCGAACTCCTCGAACGCGCTGGTGTCGGCGAGCAGCTCGGTGTAGCCCTCGCCCTCGCCGAGGGTCGGCACGCCCAGCTCGGCGACCTTGCTCGCGGCCAGCGCCTCGGCCACCTCCGGGTCGGCCCGGAACGCCGCGGCCCGCTCCTTGAGCAGCAGGTAGGTGCTCATGTTCGCGGCGGCCGAGGCCCAGACACCGTCGACGTCCTCGGTGCGCGAGGGCTTGTAGTCGAAGTGGCGGGGGCCGTCGTAGCCGGGGCCGCCGGCCGTGCCGCCGTGCTCCAGCAGGTCGACCAGGGCGAAGGCGTTGAGCAGGTCGCCGTGACCGAAGACCAGGTCCTGGTCGTACTTGACGCCACGCTGACCGTTGAGGTCGATGTGGAACAGCTTGCCCTGCCAGAGCGCCTGGGCGATGCCGTGGACGAAGTTCAGCCCGGCCATCTGCTCGTGGCCGACCTCCGGGTTCAGGCCGACCCGCTCCGGGTGGGCGAGGGTGGAGATGAACGCCAGGGCGTGCCCGACGGTGGGCAGCAGGATGTCACCGCGCGGCTCGTTCGGCTTGGGCTCCAGCGCGAAGCGCAGGTCGTAGCCGCGGTCGATGACGTACTGGCAGAGCAGGTCCACCGCCTCGCGGTAGCGCTCCAGCGCGGCCTGGACGTCCTTGGCGACGTCGTACTCGCCGCCCTCCCGGCCGCCCCACATGACGAAGGTCTTCGCGCCCAGCTCGGCGGCGAGATCGATGTTGCGCAGCACCTTGCGCAACGCGTACCGCCGGACGTCGCGGTCGTTGCTGGTGAAGCCACCGTCCTTGAAGACCGGCTGCTGGAACAGGTCGGTGGTGACCATCGGTACCACCAGGCCGGTCTCGTCGAGCGCCTTGCGGAACCGGGCGATCTGGGCGTCCCGGGTGGCGGCGTCCGCGCCGAACGGCACCAGGTCGTCGTCGTGGAAGGTGACGCCGTACGCGCCCAGCTCGGCGAGCCGGTGCACCGACTCCACCGGATCCAACGCGGCTCGGGTGGCGTGGCCGAACGGGTCGCGGCCCTGCCAGCCGACCGTCCAGAGCCCGAAGGAGAACTTGTCGGCAGGGGTGGGACGGGGTGCCATGGCAGACCTCCGGTGGTGTCATCCGCTATTTGTTCAGTGGTTGAATTAAATGACTGCGGTGTGGCAGTGTCAAGGGGTGACCTCACCCGCAGCCCCGGCCGGCGCGGTGCGGCAGGGCAGCCTGCGTGAGCTGAATCTCGCCCTCGTGCTCGGCCGCATCGCCGCCGCCCGTCGCCCCCCGTCGCGGGCGGCGCTGGCCGCCGACACCGGCCTCACCCGGGCCACTGTGTCGGCCGTGGTGGAGGACCTCGTCGCCGGCCGGCTCGTCACCGAGGCGGATCCGACGCCACGGGCCGGTGCCGGTCGTCCGGCGCGCGGTCTGATGCTGGCCGGCGACGGTCCGGCCGGTCTCGGCCTGGAGATCAACGTCGACTACCTCGCCGCGTGCGTCGTCGACCTCTCCGGTCAGGTCCGGCACCACACCGTGCACCGGGCCGACCTGCGACCCGTGTCACCGGCCGAGGCTCTCGGCCAGCTCGCCGAGCTGGCCCGCCGGGCCCGCGTCGACGCCGAGGCCCACGGTTTGACCCTGGCCGGTGCCGCCCTGGGGGTGCCCGGCCTGGTCGACGACGCCGGGCGGGTCCGCCTCGCGCCGAACCTGGGCTGGCGAGACGTACCGGTGCCGGAACTGCTGGCCGACCATCCCCCACTGACCGAGCGGGTCGACGGGGTGCCGCCCCTGGTGGTGGACAACGAGGCCAACCTCGCCGCGTTGGGCGAGCTGCATGCCGGTGCCGCGCCGGGCAGCTTCCTGCACATCTCCGGCGAGGTCGGCATCGGTGCGGGCATCGTCCTCGACGGCGCGCTGTTCCGGGGGACCCGTGGTTGGAGCGGCGAGATCGGGCACATCCCGGTCCGCCCGGACGGGCCACCCTGCCGCTGCGGCGGCCGGGGCTGTCTGGAGCTCTACGCCGGGCAGGAGGCGATCCTGTCCGCCGCCGGCCTGGCCGGCGCGGACCTGCCCGCCGACCGGGCCTCGACCCGGCTGACCCAGCTCGCCGTCGCCGAGCATCCCGCCGTGCTGCGCGCCCTGGCCGAGGCCGGTACGGCGATCGGGGTCACCGTGGCGAGCGTGGTCAACCTGCTGGACCTCGACACGGTGGTGCTCGGCGGTGGCTATGCCCCGCTCACCGGCTGGCTCCGGCCGCCCGTACTCGCCGAGATCGAACGCCGGGTGCTCACCGCGGCGTGGTCGCCGGTCACCGTCCGACCGGCCACCCTGGGCGCCACCGCCGCGGCGGTGGGAGCGGCCGGCTCGGTGGTACGTCGAATCATCGCTCGCCCCGGCGGCTGGCTGGCCCGGCTCTGACGCGCTCGACCGGGGCACCTCGGCAACGGCTCGGTACGCTTGTTCGCAGGCAACCAACCGTGACCCCCCGAGGAGTGCACCACCGGTATGCGTACTGGTCGACAGTGCCTGGAGCCGGGCGTCCGCCGATGACCAGCACCCGACCCGGCCCCATCGCCGGCGTGGCCGGCGAAGACCGGTCGGAGCACACCGCCGCCGAGGCGCCGCGCCCCACGTCACCCGTGGACGCCGACCTCGCCCGTGAGCTCCTCGACGGGCTCGGTGAGGCGGTGCTGACCACCGACGACGCCGGGCTGGTCGTGCTGGTGAACGCGATGGCCGGAGAGTTGCTGCCGGAGATCGTCGTCGGCACCGACCTGACCGGTTGTCCGCTCGCGGCCCTGGCGGCCGCAACCGCCACCGGTGCGGACGACTTCGATGCCGAGCACCTCGGTCGGCGACTGCGCGGGGTCCGCCGCACGCTCGGTGGTAACCGGTCCGCCTGGTACGTGCGGGACGTCACCGACGAGCACGCCCGCGAGACGGAGCTGCTCGCCGAGCGCCGGCGTACCCGGTTCCTGGCCGACGCCGGCCGTCAGCTCGGCCTGGCACTGGAGGGTGACCAGGCGCTGCACGCCGTGGCCACCCTGCCCGTGCCCTACCTGGCCGACCTGGCCTTGGTGGTGTACCTGCCACCGACACCCACCGAGCATCGGCCGCACTGGGTCCGGCAGACCGTTGACCACAGCGCGCCGGCCAGCGGAACGGTCGGCTGGGACGTGGTCACTGCCGTACCCGGACTCGTCGAGGCCCTCGACGGCGAGCCCGCCGACCCACGACCCTGGCCGGCCATCGCACGGGAGGGAATCGACCAGTTGGTCCCGGCGGAGCTCGACCCGAGCGCCCTGCTGGTCAGCCCGATCCCCGGCGCCGGTCGGACGGCCGGCGCCCTGGTGCTGCTCCGCCGATCGGGGCGGGCCGGCTTCGACCGCCGCGACGTCGAGCTGGTCCGGGAGTTCGCCGCCCGAGCCGGTGCCGCCCTGGCCACCGCGCAACTGCACGACGAACAGAGCCACCTCGCCCGGGTTCTCCAGCACAGCCTGCTGCCGCCGCGGCTGCCCACGGTGGCCGGCGTGCGCCTGGCCGGGGGCTACCGCGCGGCCGGGGACGGACTGCGCATCGGTGGCGACTTCTACGACGTCCTGCCGACCGGCGACGGTGCGCTGTTCGCCGTCGGCGACGTCTGCGGCAAGGGCGTGGGTGCGGCCGTGCTCACCGGCCGGGTACGCCAGTCGTTGCAGACCCTACGACTGGTCGAACGGCAACCGCAGGAACTGCTCCGGCTGCTCGACCGGGCACTGCTCGACCTGCCGGACACGAACCGGCGCGGACAGTTCACCACCCTGCTGCTGGGCGCCCTGCGCGTCGGACCCGAGGGCGAACTGCGGTTGCGGATCGCCGGGGGCGGGCATCCGGCACCCCTCGTGGTGCGTGCCGACGGAACGGTGGCCGCACTTCAGGTGGGCGGAATGCCGGTCGGTGCGTTGCCCGGTGCCCGGTTCGCCGCCGCCGACCTTCGGCTGGGCCCCGGCGAACTGCTCTTCACCCGCACCGACGGGGTCGCCGATGCCCGGGGCGGCCCGCACGGCGCGGAGGTCTTCGGCGAGCGGCGGCTACGCCGGACGCTGGCGGCCGGCGCCGGGCTGCCCCCGGCGACGCTCGTCGACCGCGTGCTTCGGGAGATCGACACGTGGTGTGCCGGGCACCGCCACGACGACATCGCGATGCTGGCGATCGGTCCCGCGGACTGACCCGGGCGGCAGCACCGACGGTAGCCGGCCCGGTCAGGCCGTCCGGAAGACGGAGGCCTCCCCCGCTGCCCAGCCACGCGGTGCCGCCTCGACGGCCTCCCGGCCTTCCGGCTGTTCCGCACGTGGTTCCTCGGGCTGCGGCACCAGCGGCGACACCGGTCGTACGACCCGAGCGCGGGCGGCCTCGTCAAAGGCACGGAGCCCGCGTAGCAGCGCCTCCCGGGCTTCGGGAGTCATGTCGGCCAGGATCGCCGCCAGGTGCTGACGACGGTCGTCGCGCAGCTCAGCCAGCAACCGGCAGGCCTCGGCGGTCAGATGCAGCGAGATCTCCCGCCGATCGGCGCGGCCCGGCTCCCGCTCCAGCATTCCAGCGGCGACCAGCCGGTCACACAGTCGGCTGGCCGACGAGAGCAGCATGTCCAGACCGGCGGCGAGGCGCCGCAGGTTTATCCCGTCATGCCGTTCGACGAGCATGACGGCGCGAAGCTGGGCGGTGGAGATGCGGTTGGCCGTCCGTTCCCGCGCACCGTCCCAGACCGTCAGCAGGGCACCTGCCGCGGCATCCAGCTCGGCAGCCATACTCATCTCGGGTCCCGGTGGACCATGCAGTTCCGCCATGGTGCGCCTGAGCGTACCCCGATTCCGTCGGTGGTTGGGCTTGTGATCAAGGAGGGACCATGAGCGAGCCGGTCGACAAGGGCCGCGCGGCCATCACCGCCGCGCCCGTGGACCTCCTCGTGACGCGCGTCGGGGAGCTGTTCGAGCGGGAGTACGGCATCACCGACACCGATCTCCTCCAGGTCGACTACCGGCTGGCGGCGCTGCTGCCGCTGGGCGGCGGGGACGCGGTGACCACGCCCGGGCACCCGGCCTGGCGCTGCTTCGACCACCAGAGCCCGACCCACGCCGACGGCATCGGGTACCTGCCGGTGAGCATGCGTGGCGAACGGCGGGGTGTGCTCCGGGTCACGCCGGTCACCGAAGCCCGACTTGCCGAGCTGGCGGAGGTCGCCACCGCGCTGGCCCACGAGCTGGCCGCCGTCGACGCCGGCACGGACGTGTACCGGGTGGCCCGGCGCAGTCGCCGACTCACCCTCGCCGCCGAGGTGCAGTGGGAACTGCTGCCGGGGCGTAGCCGGCTGCGTCCCTCCTTCAGCCTCGCCGGTCAGCTGGAGCCGGCGTACGCGGTGCGTGGCGACAGCTTCGACTGGTCCGACGACGGGGAGCGGGTCTGGCTGGCCACCATCAACGGGATGGGTGAGGGGGTCGCCGCGTCCATGCTCACCACCCTCGCGACCTGTGCGCTGCGCAACGCCCGCCGGGCCGGCATTCCCCTGGCCGACCAGGCCGCCCTCGCCGACCAGGCGATCTACGACCTGCACCGGGGTGAGCAGTACCTCGCGACCCTGCTGCTCGAACTGGATCTGCGCACCGGGCGGCTCACCGCCGTCGACGCCGGCTCGCCCCGGCTCGTGCTGCTCCGGGACGGCGAGGTCAGCATCCAGCCGCTGGAGGAGCAGTTCCCGCTCGGCATGTTCGAGGGAACCAACTACCGCGAGCAGTTCGTCCAGCTCCAGCGCGGCGACCGACTGTTCATGATCAGTGACGGGGTGATCGAGGCGGCCGGGAGCGCCGAGCAGTACGGTCAGACCGCGCTGGACCGGATGTTGCGCCGGACCGCACCGATGGCGGCGCTGGACGCCGTCCGCTCCCTGCTCGGCGACCTACGGGCCTTCGTCGCCGGTGATCTCACCGACGACGCCGTCGTGGTCTGCCTGGACTGGCTCGGCCCGCAGCCGTGAGACCTGCCCGCCGGGTCAGTACGCGCCGCGGCTGTTCACCACCGCGCCGACGGTCTTCCACAGGATCGTCAGGTCGGCGGCGAGCGACCAGTTCTCCACGTAGTAGAGGTCGAGCCGGATGCCGTCCTCCCAGCTCAGATCGGAGCGGCCGCTGACCTGCCAGAGCCCGGTCATCCCCGGCTTGACCAGTAGCCGACGGGCGACGTCGCCGTCGTAACGGGCGACCTCGGAGGGCAGCGGCGGCCGGGGACCGACCAGGCTCATCTGCCCCAGCAGGACGTTCACCAGTTGCGGCAACTCGTCCAGTGACCACTTGCGCAACAGCCGACCGACCCGGGTCACCCGGGGGTCGTCCCGCATCTTGAACAACAGGCCGTCGGTCTCGTTGCGGGCGGCCAACTCCGCCAGCAGCACGTCCGCGTTGACCACCATGGTGCGGAACTTGAAGACGCCGAACTCCTGGCCGCCCTGCCCGACCCGAATCTGGCGGAACAGCACCGGGCCTCGGCTGTCCAGTTTCACGGCCAACGCGATGACCACCAGCAGGGGCAGCAAGAGGGCCAGGGCGACAAGCGACATCGACCGGTCGACGAACCCCTTGACCAGCTTGCGGACACCACGGAACTCGGGGGCCTCCACGTGGATCAGTGGCAGGCCGGCGACGGGCCGGGTGTGGATGCGCGGGCCGGCCACGTCGGTCAGCGCCGGAGCCAGCACCAGGTCGATGCCGGTGCCCTCCAGTTGCCAACCGAGCCGACGCAGCCGGGTCGCGGTCAGCTCCCCGCAGGCGGTGACGGCGACCGTGTCCGCGCCGATCGCGGCGGCGGCCTCCGGGATGGCCCGGAACGAGCCGACCACCGGCACGTCGCCGAGCCGCTGGGCGACCGGGGCGAGCAGGGCGTCCGGGATGCAGGCACCGACGACCTGGTAGCCGGCGTAGGGCTCGCGGCGCAGGGTGTGCACCAGCTCCAGCACGTGGGCGGTGTCACCGACCACCAGCACCCGCCGCGACCAGCCCGACCCCTGCGATCGCGCGCGGTGCAGGCGCTTACGGGCGGCGAACCGGGCCACCTCCAGACCGATCGTGCCCACCGCGAAGGTGATGGCCAGGAAGCCCCGGGAGACCCCGACGTCGGCGACGTAGCCCGCGATCGCGGTGGCGCCGGCCAGCCGCAGACTCGCCATGCTCACCCGCCGGTACTCGTCCGCACCGTAACCCACCACCCGGTCGTCGTAGCAGCGCAGGGCCTTCAGCGAGACCAGCCAGGCCAGCACGAGCGCCGGGGCGACCAGGACGTACGGCACCGGGCCGCGGGGTGCGGCCTCACCGAACCGGACGGCGTAGCCGACCAGCACCGCCACCGCCAGCACGGCGGTGTCCAGCACCACGAGCGTCCGGACGTACGCCCGCTGGTCGGTGCGCACCGGTCGCCCCGGCGCCGGGGCATTCTGCGGTCGCGATGACGATCTGACCGGGGTCAACAGCGTCGCCGAGGTCACCGGCCCTCCCACTTCGCTCGCCGACGGCACGGGCCCGGCCGGGAAGGTCGGGTCTGCCGATGCACGACGACATCCTGCCTTGACAACCATGACTACCAATTGCTTCCGACGTATTGCCGTCAGTTTCCAAGGCGTAGGACAACGAGAAAGGGGCCTGTGGTACCGGCGGAATCGGTACCACAGGCCCCTTTTCGGGGTGTCTCAGGTCAGGCGGGTGCCTTCCGCAGCGCGATCGCCCGGAGGAAGATGTCACCGATCTTGGTGGGATCCGTGGCGACGAACGCACCGCCACCGGCGCTCTTCGCGATGGTGTCCAGCTCCGACTTGCTGACCTCGGTGCCGATACCGATGATGATCACCTGGATCGGCTGTTCCGGATCCTTGATCCGCTTGAGCTCGGCGAGCAGGGCCTTCTGGGAGATGCCGTCGGCGTCCTCGTTCTTGCCGTCGGTGAACAGCACGATCGAGTTGACCTTGCCTGGTTCCCAGTTCGCCTGGACGTCCTTGTACGCGGCCAGCAGCGTGTCGTACAGGCCGGTGTCGCCGCTGGACGAGTCGACCCGGTCCAGGCCCCGCTCCAACTCGCTGCGCTGCCGCGACAACGGCGCGATCGGCACCAACTCCTGGTAGTCCCGCGAGCCCACCAGGTTCGTCGAGAAGACCCACAGGCCGATCGACCAGGAGTCGTCGAACAGGTTCAGCCCGCGCCGGGCCGCCTCCGTGGTGACCTGCTGTCGGGTCGCCCCGTTGGCGGTCGGCACCTCGTTCTTCATCGAGCCGGAGACGTCGATGATGCAGAGCATCCGGCCGGACAGGGTGGCGATGGACCAGCTGGAGACCGCGCGCTCCACCGCGTCCGGCGCCAGCCCACCGGCGGCGACGCCGCCCTGGGCCGGAGGCGCGACGGAAGCGTCCCCACCGGCCGGGCTCGGCGCGCCCTGCGGCGCGTCGAAACCGGTGCCCCAGTTGCCGTCCGGCGCCCGCAGCGACTGCGCGGCCAGCTTGTCCTTGAACGACGTCGTGGTCAGCGCCTCGAAAAGCACCCCGGCGGCGGACGCCTTGGCCGGCTCGATCCCGGGCAGCACCGCGTACGGGTAGTCCAGCGGCAGTGGCGCCGGCTTCAGGTAGAGCGCCGCCAGCGGCACCGGAGGCTTCCGGGCGTTGTACTGGATGACGTCCTCCTCGGACAGCGCCGCCGCACCGAGGGCGCTGGCCAGGGTGGTGGCGTCGCTGGCCGTCGGGAACTTGGCGAGCAGGTCCTGGCGCAGCGCCGAGGCGCCCGCGGCCAACGCCCGCAGCGCGCCGACGCGCTCCTGCTCGGCGGTCTCGCCACCGGTCGACGCCGCGGCGGTCATCATCGACAACAGGCCGGACAGTCCGGCGGCGTCCCGGGTCGGCTCCACGATGCCGGTCTTCAGCGGCCGATCACTGTTGAGGCGCGTCAGCAGGTCGGTCCAGCCGAGCTCCTGCTGCGGCCAGCCCAACCGGGTGGCGATCGGCTCCGGCATGGCGACCACCACCGGGCTGCTCGCGATGGACGAGCCGTTGCCGGGCTCGAACGCCGCCGCGCCGCCGGTCTTGAGTCGCAGCAGCCAGGTCGAGGAGTCCGGGATCCAGACGTCCGGGCTCACCGCAGTGCCACTGGCCTGGCCCACCCCGGCCAGGATCGCGCCGTGCTTGGCGGACACCACCGCGGCCACCTCGACCGGGTCGGAGGCGGCGACCGTCACATCGATGCACGTTCCATCGACTGCGGCCCCCTTCTCCTCCCACTCGGTGGCCGCCTGGTCGACCGCCGGGGCGAGCTCGCTGGCCACCGCGACGGACAGCTCGATCTTGCCCGAGCAGTCCTGGCCGGCGAGTTGGCGATAGCCGACCCACCCGCCAGCGGTGACGACGAGTACGCCGACCGCTGCTGCGGCGGCGGCACCGTGAATACTTGAACGCATGCGATGGCGGCCTGCTGACACGCAGACCATCTTGCGTATCCGACCGTTGTACTGCCATGGCCGTTCGGACGAAAGTTACAGAGGAGAAACAGTTCACCGCGATTCGGTTACTTTGAGTGATGAGTCAGCGGCGCAATGTGGATGTATCTATGTCCGAGCCACACGATCAGGGCAGAACGCAAGTAGGGCTCGCAATCGGTAGCGGCTCGCCGATGGCCACCGGCACACCGGTGGCCGGTTCGACCCGGAACGTGCGCACCATGTCCGCCCGTTCGTCGGCGACGTACAGGTGTTCGCCGATCAGGGCGAAGTGACGGGGCCACTCGCCGCCGGTCTCCACCTCCGCCACCAGTTCCGGCAGGTCCGCGCCGAGGGCGAAGACCGTCACCGTGCCGACGCCCCGGTTCGCGACGTAGAGGAAGCGGCCGTCCGGACCGATTCCGATCTCGGACGGCTGGACATGCCCGCCCCGGTCGCTGGCGTCGACCCGGCCACGTTGGTGCAGCGCCCCGTCGGTCAGCTCGTAGGCCAGCACCGAGCCGTCCAGCTCCCCCGAGACGTAGCAACGCCGCCCGTCGGGGTGCCGGGCCAGGTGCCGGGGGCCAACCCCGGGCGCGGTTCGCACCCGGGGCGCGCGTGGCACCAGTCGTCCGGTGGCGCTGTCCAGGTCGTACCGGTAGATCGAGTCGGTGCCCAGATCGACCGCCAGCAACGGCGACGCACCCGTGCCCGGCGAGACCATGTGGGCGTGCGCCCGCTCCTGGCGTTCGGGGTCGGCCCCGTGTCCCTGATGCGCCACCACATCGGTGCGCTCGCCCGGCACCCCGTCGGCGTCGAGCGGGAAGACCGTCACGCTGCCGCCGCCGTAGTTGGCCACGAACAGGTGACCACCGTCGGGCGCGACCGCCAGGTGACACGGCTCCGCTCCGCGGGTAGGCCACGAGCCGATCGGGGACAGCTCACCGTCGGTCCCGGCCAGCCATGCGCTGATCCGGCCGTCGGGCAGTTCGTTCACCGCGTACAGCACGGGTCGCGTCGGGTGGCGGGCGAGGAAGGAGGGCGAGTCGGTGACCGCGACGGTGCCCAGCGACGTCAGCTCGCCGGTACGCGGATCCCGCCGGGCGGCGACGATGCCGGTGCCGCGCCCACCGCTGGGCGCGGTGTACCCGCCGATGTGAACGATCTCGCCTCGACCTGCCACCGGTTGCCGCCCTCCGCTCGTTTCCGTCGAATCCACCTCAACAGCCTTCCCCCGACACCCCCGGATTAGACCTCTGCACCGCGACCCGGGGTGCGCCGGTCGGCTCAGGCTGTCGGTACCGGCTCGCCCCGGTGCCGCGCGACGTGTTCGACCAGGGAGATCAGCACGGTCTTGCCGGACTGCCGATCGCGGGCGTCGCAGAGCACCATCGGCACGTCCGGGTCCAGATCCAGGGCCCGGCGCACGGCCTCCAGGCTGAACCGCCGGGCGTCGTCGAAGCAGTTCACCCCCACCACGAACGGGATGCCCCGCTGCTCGAAGTAGTCGATCGAGGGGAAACAGTCGGCCAGCCGTCGGGTGTCGGCGAGCACCACCGCGCCGAGCGCCCCGAAGGCCAGTTCGTCCCAGAGGAACCAGAACCGGTCCTGTCCCGGGGTACCGAAGAGGTAGAGCTGGAGGTCGTCGTTGATGGTGATCCGTCCGAAGTCCATCGCCACCGTGGTGGTCGTCTTGGTCTCCACTCCGGAGAGATCGTCGGTGTCGATGCCGGCGTCCGTCAGGATCTCCTCGGTCTGCAACGGCCGGACCTCGCTCAACGCGCTCACCAGCGTCGTCTTGCCGGCACCGAAGCCGCCGGCGATGAGGATCTTCAGCGCGATGGGAACCCGGTTGCCCCGTCGCTCGCCGTCATAACGCACGGAGTCCATCGACCACCGCCTTGAGGATGTCGTTGTCGGGTAGGTACGTGGCGCGCGGTGGCTGGTGCACGGCGACCAGTCCGCGGGACAACAGATCACCGAGCAGCACCCGGACCACGCCGATCGCCAGGTCGAGGTCCGCGGCGAGCTCCACGACCGGGGTACCGCGGCCGGCCAGTTCCACCAGCAGCCGGTGCTCAGGATGCAGCTCCGGGTAGGCCGCGAGGTCCGGATCCGGCTTCGCCAACACGTACGCGACCAGATCGAGCCCGTCGGTGCTGGGGCGGGCCCGCCCGCCGGTCAGCGTGTACGGCCGCACCACCGGCCCGGCATCGTCATCGAGCCACTCATGCCGGTGCCCGGGTAGCTCAGTCCGCATCGGCGGTACCCGCAGCCGCCCGGGCCGGCGCCCCCAGGTTCTCGCCCACCCGGGTCACCAGCATCGCCATCTCGTACGCCACCAGACCGATGTCCGCGTCGGCGTCGCTGGCGACCGCCAGGCACGCGCCCTGGCCCGCCGCGGTGACGAAGAGGTACGCGGACTCCATCTCCACGACGGTCTGCCGCACCGGTCCACCGGTGAGGTGCCGGCTCGCGCCCCGGGCCAGGCTGGACAGGCCGGACGCCAGCGCACAGAGGTGCTCGGCATCGGCGGTGCCCAGGCCCGCGGAGGAGCCCAGCAGGAGTCCGTCGGCCGACAGCACCACGGCCTGCCGCGCGGTCGGCACCCGCTCCAGCAGATCGTCCAGCAACCAGTCGAGATCTGCGTTCTGCCTCGTCGACTGCATCAGGCGTCCCTCTCAGTCACGGTCGGGGAATTCGCCGGCGCCGATTCGGTGGCCGGCAGGGCGCCGGGCGGCGCGGTGCTGCTGTCTTGACCCACCGGGCCCGTTCCGGCCGGCTCGGGAGCCGGCACGGCGGAGCCGGCCCGGTCGGTCGGGTCAGCCGCAGCCGCACCGGACCGGTGGTTCGGCTGCGGCGGCGACGGCTCGGTCTGGTCGGTCCCGCTGCCGGGGACCGGTCCGCCCGGGTCAGGGTTCGGGGTTCGGGCGGCGGCCAGCCGACCCCGCGCGGTGCCCGCCTGCAACGCCGACATGACCCGACGTGCCTCCTCCGGGCTGCGCGGCGCCGGATCACGCTGCGGCCGGGACAGGGTCCGGGACGCGACCACCGGTTGTCGGACGGTCGGGCCGTCGATCGCGGCCGTCCGTGCGGGCCGGGCGGTCATCGCCGGCAGTTGCACGGTGGGCGCGTCCAGCGCGGGGTCGGCACCGGGCACGTCCCGGTGCCCGGAGACCGGTCCGGCCGGCGCGTCGGCACCGCTTCCGGGTGAATCGGTGCCCGACGGCCGCGCCGATGCGGGTTGAGGTTCCGGTCCGGCCCGGACGACGGGAGCCACCTCGGCGCTGGACGGGGCGCCGTTGCCGGAATCGGTGCTCGACGGCGCCGGCTCGGCGCTGGGCGATGCGGCGGCGGTGCCGCGGCTGCGGATCCGCCGGGGCAGGCCATCGGCCTCCGCCGGCCCGACCGTCGAGCTGCCGACCTGGGTCCGGGCCGTCGTGTCGCCGACCGGGCCGCCTCCGGCCGGGCCACCGGCGGATGCGGCCGCGTCGCGCGGGACGGTGCGGCTCCGGGGCCGGGGCACCGTGGTCAGTCGGGTCGCCCGGGCCAGTCTGCGCTGCTCCGGCGTGGCGCCCTTGTCGTCGCCCGCCAGCGCCTCCGGGCCGGGCAACGGCGACGGTTCCTCCGTGATCAGTTCGGTCGGGATGAGCACCACGGCGGTGAGGCCGGTTCCCTTCGACCGTCGCAAGCGGACCCGGACGTCATGCCGGGCGGCCAGTCGCGCCACCACGAACAGACCGAGCCGGACGGTCTCGCTGGGATCGAACTCCGGCGACCGGGCCAGCTTCCGGTTCGCCTCGTCGATGGCCGCCTCGCTCATGCCGAGACCCTCGTCGGTGACGGAGAGGGCATAGCCGTGCGCCACGTGTTCACCGGAGATCTCGACCCGGGAGTCGGGTGGGGAGAACACGGTGGCGTTCTCGATCAACTCGGCGAGCAGGTGGATGATGTCCCCCACCACCCGGCCGACCGTGCCGGCGGGCTGCACCGTGGTGATGTCGACCCGGTCGTACGACTCGACCTCGGAGATCGCCCCTCGGATGAGGTCCACCATGGCGACCGGGTTGCGCCAGCCTCGACCCGGTGCGGCACCGGCGAGGATGACCAGATCCTCCGCGTGTCGACGCAGTCGGGTGGCGAGGTGGTCGACGCGGAACAGTTCGGCCAGGTGGTCGGGGTCCTCCGCGTCGCGTTCGAGCCGGTCAAGCAGCGCGATCTGCCGGTGCACCAGCCCCTGACTGCGGCGCGCGATGTTCAGGAAGACGTCGTTGAGACCACGCCGCAGGCTCACCTCGACCATGGCCGAACGGATGGCGACCTTGTGCACCTCGGTGAACGCCTGCGCGACCTGGCCGATCTCGTCGGCGCCCCGGTCGGCCACCGATGCCTCCCGAGCCAGGTCGACCTGCTCACCCTTGCGCAGCCGGTCCACCACCTCCGGCAGGCGCCGCTCGGCGTCGGCGAGCGTGCCGCGTACCAGGGTCAGCCGTTGGGCGAGAGAGCGGCCGACCCGGACCGCCACCACCAGCGAGAGCACGACGGCGATCAGGCCGAGCAGTCCCGCCGCGGCCAGCCGCACCAGGGTCCGTACCGCCATCGGCACCGACCGGTCGGCCAGGCCGTCCGCCTGGGTCAGTTCGAAGTCCCGCAGCGACTGCTGCACCGTGTCGTAGCTCGTCTGCCACACCTGCGGGTCGAGCCTGAGCCGGGCCGACGGATCCGCGGCGACGACGTCGTCCTGCATCTCCCGGAGCCGGCCGAACGCCTCCTGCTCGGTCAGCCGCTGGTACGCGGTCCGGTCCGCCTCGGGCAGGTCGGCCACCGCGGCCTCGGCCAGGAACCGCTGATTACCGATACCCTGCACGAGCAGGGTGTGCTCACCCTCGGCGAACCGGCCGGCCGTCAACACACCGGCCAGCAGCGCGTCGGTCTGGCCCAGCAGTTCCCGCGAGCGACCGAGGCTGGTCAGCGCCAACGCCTCACGGTTGAGGTCGTGGTCCGGAAGGTTGGCCAGGGCGGTGAAGGTCTGGAAGGCGGAGGTGATCATTCCGCTGTAGAGGCCGACCGCACCGGCGCGGTCGAGATCCCGACGATCGATGAAGCCGCGCCCGGCCGGCAGCGCGTCCAGCTCGCCGATGAAGCGATCGAGCCGAGCTTCGAGCAGCTCTCCGGCGGCGTCCCGCAACTGCTCCCCACTGACCCGCCGACGCAACTCGGCGATTGCCGCGTCGGTGCGGGCCCGTTGTTCCACCAGGGCCGGTAGCACGCAGTTGGCCGGCGGCTGTCCACACTCGGTGCGCGGCGAGGCGAGATGGACCACGGAGAGCCGTCGTTCCCGTTGCAGCTCGGCCACCACGGTCTCACCCGGCCGGCCGAGGTCGTACAGGAGAGTACGGGCGGCGAGCAGGTCGAGCGCCGGCCCGAAAGTGAGCGTGGTCGCGAAGATCCACAGTGCCAGCAGCGCGGTCACCGGCACGACGACCAACGCGGTCAGTTTCGAGCGGATCGGCCAGTCGCGGGTGTTCAATCGGACCTCGCCCGGAAGGGTGGCTGGAAGGGCTCCGGCACAGCCGGGCAGCGCCGTCGCCGGGGCGCACCCCGGTTGTCCCGCCGGGACGCCGGCTCGGGCGCCTTGGGCAGGATACGTAATCCGCGCCGGTCGCACTACCGTCCGTCGAGACGACCGGTACTTTGCCGAACGTCCCGGCGACGAACCGCCTGTCGGTTTCCGCCCCGCCGGCCGCCAGGTCGGGCCAGGAAAGTGCTCCGAAACGGGATTGGCGATCAGTGCGTGGCGGGAATACCTGCAGGCGAAGGAGGAGCCATGTCGCCCACGCAGATAGTCGTCACCGTCCTCGTCATCCTGGTGGTCGCCGCCATCGCCGCCGCCGTCGTCGTGGCCGGCCGCCGCCGGGCGCTCCGGCAGCGTTTCGGCCCCGAGTACGACCACGTCGTCGCCGAGCAGGACAGCCGCAGCGCCGCCGAGCGCGAGCTGCGGGACCGGGAACGCCGGCACGCCGAGCTCGAACTGGTCCCGCTCACCCCCGAGTCCCGTGCCCGGTACGCCGAGGCGTGGGAGGAGCTTCAGGTACGTTTCGTCGACGCTCCCGCCGAAACCGTCGGGCAGGCCGACGAACTGGTCAGCCGGCTGATCGCCGAACGCGGATACCCCACCGGTGAGTTCGATGACCAGATCGCCCACCTCTCCGTCGAGCACGCGCGCACGCTGGGCCACTACCGCGACGCGCACGAGATCCACCTGCGCAACTCCCGGGGCGAGGCCAGCACCGAGGATCTCCGCCAGGCCGTCGTCCACTATCGCGCCCTCTTCAGCGACCTGCTCGGCGAGGAGTCGCCGGTCGCTGCGGGGATGCCGGAACAGCGCCACCCCGATGCCGCCCACGACGCCACCAACCGCTGAGGAGATCACCATGCGGCAGGAAGAGCAGCAGCTCAACAACGACCACCCGGAGGCCGTACGCTCCGCCCCGGTGGCGGTGCCGACCACCGAGGACGACCGGGAGCCGGGCGACGAGGTCGACACCGTCGACGAGCCGACGGATCGGGACCGGTCGGAGGCCGACCGCGGCCGCCCCTGGGACGGCCGTCCCGGCTCCGATGGCGAGCGCACCGAGTTCCACGAGCCCGGTCCGGTGCCGACCACCTTCGGCGCGACCACGGTCGGTGGCGCGGTCGCCGCGTCCGCGCTGGCCAGCCCGCGCCCCGAGGACGAGCGCGACCCGCGTGACGAGGACACCGCCCGACCTGGTGACGGCGCCGTCGACGGGGAGCGTGAGGGACGCCGGGCGGACCCGACGGCGGAGTTCGGCGGTACGGCCGACGAGGTCGACCGGACCGACCCGGTCGACGATTCCGCAGCCGATGTCGCCGACGACCGGGCTTCGGCCATCGGCGACGACCCGACGGACGACCGGCTCACCGACGACGACGTGGACGCGGCCGACAGCGACAACCGACCGACGGCGGTGACGGACGCTGACGGCACGGCGGCGGGTGGTCCCGGCTACGGGAGTGCCGCCCCCGCGATGGTCGACCCCGACACCGAGACCTCGGGCGAGGGCCCGTCCGGTTCCGGGGCGGCGGTCCCGGCCGGCGCGGCGACCCTGTTCGACGACGCGACGGCGCAGGGCTTCCGGGACCGCTGGCGCGACGTCCAGCTGCGCTTCGTGGACGATCCCCGGGCGGCGGCGGGCGAGGCGCAGTCGCTGGTGGAGGAGGCCATGGAGGCGCTGTCCGCCGCCCTTGCCGCGCACCGCGACAAGCTCGGCGGCTGGCAGGAGGCCGGCTCGTCCGACACCGAGCAGTTGCGGGTGGCCGTGCGCGAGTACCGGGACTTCCTCGACCGGGTGCTCGGCCGCTGACTCCGCGCAGCCGTACCGCCCGAGGGCGGGTGTCTCCGATCCGGGGCACCCGCCCTCGGCGTACCACCGCCAGGCATGGCCACCGGTGAGGCGGGTACGCCCAACAGGGGCCGGAGATCGCCGCGGACAGGAGGGCAGCAACGATGACGGATCGTGATCGGCAACGACCGCTGGAGGAGCGCCCCGAGGCGGCTGCGGCGGTCGACGACGACAGCACAGTGCCGCAGCTGATGACCGGAGGTGGACCCGACCGGGACAATCCGGCGTTCGCCGAACCGGACGACCGGCCCGAAGGCGGGCCGACCGACGACATCATCGCCGACCCGTACGCCGCCGGCACCGGCGCGACGGGAACCGGTACCGGCGCGGGCGGGGACAACATCCGTACCGGCGCCGAGCAGCCCTGGGAGCCGGAGGATCTGGTGATGGCCCGAGGGCAGGACCTCACCGCCGAGAACATCGAGCGGGCCCGACGCGAACTGGCCGAGACCGGACGCGCGGCGATCGAGAAGACGGTTCCCTGATCCGCCCGCGCCCCGGTGCGCCCCCACCCGGACAGCGGTAGCCGGTTGCGGCGTTGCACCGCCGCCGGGCGGGTGACGGCAACCGTGGCGCAGGCGGCGCGAGGGGCCCCTGGTCCGACCGGTGCGGTCGGACCAGGGGCCCGGGTGACCTGCCGCCGCAGCGCCTCACCTACTGTCGGCGGCGGGTATGCCTGTGCCCGTCAGGACAGCGGCGGGTAGGCGTTGCGCATCAGCTCGGAAAGCTGCGCCGGGAACCAGGCACCCGAGATCGGTGCGTCCGGCAGGGCACCGCTCATGCTGTTGCCGTTGCGCGCGTTACCGGTGTAGGTCGGGTCGCACATCCGGTCGAAGCCCTTGCCGTCGTTGTTCGGGATCTCGCGGCTGGAGCCGTCCGACTCACCCGGGGGCTTGATCCAGACGTAGGCGTCGATACCCGACTCCGGCGCGGCCTTCGGCCGCTCGCCCAGACCCGCACCGGACTGGTTGCACCAGTTGCCCTTGTGGATGCGACGGTCGATCCGGCCACCGTCCACGTAGGTGTTCACGTTGGTCGTCGGGCCGGCAGCGGTGGGCCGGTTGGGGCCACCCCAGCCGTTACGGGAGGTGTCGATAAGCATGCCGATGCTGTTGGGGAAGCCCTGCCGGACCAGTTCCTGACGGAACGCCTGGGCGAAGCTCAGCTCGTCGTTGTACTGGTTCCAGTCGATCCACTTCGACTGCCGCACGGACTGCCCGTTCACCGAGTCGGTGACCTTCGCGTACGGCTCTCGCAGCGCCGAGTAGTTCGCGGTGTTGGTGATGAAGCCGTGCACGTGGTTGACGGTGGCACCGGAGGCGCCGGCCGCCTGCCGCAGGATCTGGGCGGTCGGGGTGAAGTTGCTGTCCCAACCGAGCCAGCCGTGGTGCCCGGCGTCGATGTAGTTGTAGACGTTCGAAATCGCGCCCAGCTTGGCCAGGGCGTAGCCGACACCGTTGACGTACGCGCCGTTGGCCTTGACCGTGTCGCACATCGCGGTGCCACCGGGGTTGCCCGAGGTGTTGGTCACCAGGTTCGGCAGTGAATCGATCTCGATGATGTTGATGATCCGCAGGTTGCGGTACTTCGGGTCCGCCTGGATCGCCGCGATCGGGTCGATGTACTGCGCCTTGTACTTCGGCAGCTCGTCGGCCTTCAGTTCGCCGTTGGAGGCGAGTGCGGCGCAGTCCCGGCCAGGCAGGTTGTAGATGACGACCTGGATGTACTGCGCGTTCTGTCGCAGCGCCTCGTCCAGGTGGTCACGCAGCCCCATCGGGCCGTTGGACTGGCTGTTGTCGGTACCCTCGATCGCCGCGATCCGGTCCAGCCACACGCCGGTCGGCGTGTTCGAGATGCGGTTGCCACCGCTTACCGACTCGGCCTTGGCCTTCCACTCCGGGTTCACATACCCCCGGGCGCCTACGTACGGGTTGTCCACCTTGGTGCCGGGCGGCGTCGTCGGCGGCGTCGTGGTGGGCGGCGGCGTCGTCGGCGGCGTCGTCGTCGGCGGCGTCGTCGTCGGCGGCGTCGTCGTCGGCGGCGTGGTGGTCGGCGGCGTGCCGCCGTTACAGGTCACCCCGTTGACTGCGAACGAGGTGGGCTTGGGGTTGCTGCCGCTCCACGAGCCGTTGAAGCCGATGCTCGTGCTGGCGCCGGTGGCCAGGTTGCCGTTCCAGGACTCGCTCTGCGCGGTCACGTTCCGGCCCGACTGGCTCCACCGCGCCGACCAGCCCTGCACGAGACGCTGGTTGGCGTCGGGGAACGTGAAGCCGAGCGTCCAACTACTGATCGCGTCGCCGACGTTCCTGATGGTGATGTTGGCGGTGAACCCACCCTGCCAGTCGTTGGTCGTGTACGTCACGTCGCACTGCGTCGCCGCGTGCGCCGCGGTCACCGGTAGCGTCACCAAACCGCCCGCGACCAGCGCGCTCGCGCCGGCCAGCGCGACGGCCCGGCGTCGACCGGACAGCCTTCTCCACACATTCATGCCACTGATCTCCTTGGGCGAGACCGGATCCGCGTACGGCCCGGCACGTGGCCCGAGGGACGTCCTGCGCGGACGGCCGCCGGTGCCAACGGGATTCTTCGGGAGCGCCCGACCCGGACGGGCGTTGGTGGTGGTGCGACGACCGGCGTCGCCGGTCGGCGGCTAGGTGGTCGTCCGGCGAACCGGATGCCCTCGACACCTGCCTACGCGGTGTGGCTCTGCTCACCGCGTCCTGCGATTCTTGCATGGGAGCGCTTCCATGGCAATGGTTCGATATTTTCGAAACCCTACCGGGCAAAACCCCCAACTCCACTACAACGCGAGCGGGCCGCCCTGGCAAGCACTACGCCACCCATCCACCCAGGCACCGGACAAGCCGGCGGGTCCCGGGGCAAGCGAACCGGTAGAACCCGGCATACCGAACTAATGCCAGAACACGAATTTTCCCTGCATAAGTCATGAAACGGTCTAACGTCGGTTCTGGCTCGGTTGTTGCCGGCCGCAGGACAACAGGGATGGAGTGACACAGGTCATGGCTAAGAAGATGCTGGGGAAGGTGGTTGCGGGTGCTGCCCTCGGCAGCGCTTCCCTGCTGGTGTTCGCGCCGGGGGCCGCGTACGCCGACGGCCAAGCACAGACGGACGAGGGCAAGGTCTACGCCAAGCCGCACGCTGTCAAGGCTGGCGACGAGGTCAAGCTGGTGCAGATCTGCCCCGAGGAGCAGGAGCACCCCTTCGTCTGGTCCAAGGTCACCGGGAAGGTCAAGCTCGAACCGGCTCGGGGCGGCGACTCGCGTGGCGACCACAAGGACTGGCGCGAGGAGAACGGCGCCGCCGAAGGCGCGGACAGCGAGGGCTGGTCCGGCCACGAACGTTCGCAGCCTGCCGAAGCCGAGTCCGGCAGCGGTTGGGGCGGCGGCGCGGCTGACGCCCGCGACGACTGGAAGGGCGAGGAGCACGGCCAGGACGCCGAGGGCGGCGACGCGAAGGACCACGGCAAGAAGGACTGGAAGGGCCAGGCCGAGGAGAGCGACGCGGCCGCCGAGGAGTCCACCGGCGGCTGGTCCGGCCGGCACGAGAACGGCTCGGACTCCGCCGAGAGCGAATGGTCCGGCAAGGGCGACTGGTCCGGCGAGTCGGGCGAGAGCGACTGGTCCGGCAAGGACGACCGGTCCGGCGAGTCGGGCGAGAGCGACTGGTCCGGCAAGCGCGGCTGGGAGCACAAGAAGGACTTCGTCTACTACGGCGAGGCCCAGGTCGCCGAGGACGCCGCCCCCGGCACGTACAAGCTGGAGGGCTCCTGCGGCACGGGCGAGCTGGTCGTCCTGCCGAACGGCGGGGTCGACGGCGGTGACGGCGGCATCGCCACCGGCGCCGACCGTGGTCTGGCCGCCGCCGGGGCGAGCCTGGTCGGCGCGGCCGCCCTCGGCGGCCTCGTGCTGATGCGCCGTCGTCGGGTCGATGAGTTCGCGGCCTGACGCGACGACGAGACGGGCCGGCGGCCGCCACGGTAGACCGTGGCGTGCCGTCGGCGCCGCCGTCGTCGTCCTGCTCGCCATGATGGGTTCCGGGCTCATCGGCGCGTCGCTGAAGACCACCGACGCCGCGCGCCCACCACAGCCCGTGGCCGGTACGAGCGACCGGTCCCCCCACGGCCCGTTCGCCGAAGCCGACCTCGACGCGCGGCGGGTACCCACCGGACTCCCCCGGGCCGCGCCCACCAGGATCGACATCCCCCGCATCGGAGTCCGCGCCGGCATCATGGCGCTCGGTACCAACCCCGACGGCACCGTCCAGGTGCCGCCGCTGGACCAGGCGCTGCTCGCCGGTTGGTACGAGCCCGGCCCGAGCCCGGGTGAGCCGGGCAACTCCGTCATCGTCGGACACGTCGACTCGGCCGCGATCGGCCCCGCCGTCTTCTTCTCCCTCGGCGCCCTGCAACCCGGTGACACCGTGAGCGTCGAGCGGGCCGACGGCCGGACGGCGACCTTCCGGGTGGACTCGGTGGCCTCGTACCCGAAGGACGCCTTCCCCACCGAGCAGGTGTACGGCCCCAGCGACCGCCCGGGACTGCGGGTCGTCACCTGCGGCGGCCAGTTCGACGAGGCCACCGGCGACTACCCCGACAACGTGATCGTCTTCGCCACCCTCACCACCTGACCCCGCCGATCATGCAGTTGTGGCACCCGACGAACGCCGCGAATCCACGCGTTCGGGGTGCCACAACTGCATGATCGCGCAGGTCGGCGCGGTCAGGTGGCGGCGGAGGTGCGGACCAGGGTGCGGATCTGGCGCAGCAGCACCGACAGGGCCGCCAGGTCGGCGCGGGACTCGTCGAACTCGCCCATCGCCCGTTCGGCGCGGTGGATCGAGGTGGCGTTCGACTGCTCCCACTGCTGTACCCGCTCCTGCGGCGGCAGGTCACCCGGCGTGGAGTCCAGCACCTCCGCGGTGAGGGCGGCGAGCGCGGCGTACAGGTCGTAGCGCAACGCCATCCGCGCCAACGTCTGCCACCGGTCCTCGCGCGGCAGCAGGGAGATCTTCGACAGCAACGAGTCCACCCGGAACCGGTCGGAGAGCACGAAGTAGACCGAGGCGACCTCGCCGACGTCCCGTCCGGTGCTCGCGGCGGTCTCCACCACGTCCAGCAGGCCGAAGCTGTACATCAGTCGGGTACTGCGCTGGGCCAGCTCACGCGGCACGCCACGCTCGGTCATGGAGTCGATGTGGGCCGCGATCGACTCGCGCTCGCTGCCGTAGAAGAGTGTCTCCATCCCGGGCAGCAGCCGGGCGATCCCGTCCCGCAGTCGGGCGATCTCCGCCGGCACGTCGATCGGCGAGCGGCGGTTGGTCACCAGCCACCGGACCGCCCGGTCGAGCAGACGTCGGGTGTCCAGATAGACGTTCGTCTGCAACTCCGGATCGATCCGGTTGTCCAGCGCCTCGACCTCGTCCCACAGCTCGCGCAGTCCGAAGACCTCACGGACCACCACGTACGCCCGGATCACGTCCGCCGCCGTGGCGGCGGTCTCCTCCACCACCCGGAAGACGAAGGAGATCCCACCCCGGTTGATCGCCTCGTTGACCAGCACCGTGGTCACGATGTCGCGACGCAACCGGTGCCGCTCCATCCGGTCGGCGAACCCCTGCCGCATCGGCGTCGGGAAGTAGTTGACCAGCACCTCACCGGTCCACTCCTCGTCGGGCAGCGCGTCGGTGAGGATCTCCTTCTCCAGGGCGATCTTCACGTACGCCAACAGCACGGCGAACTCCGGCGCGGTCAGCCCGGACTCGGTGCGTACCGCCAGCTCCTCGTCCGGCGGCAGCGCCTCCAACGACCGGTCCAGCACCCCGGCGCGCTCCAGCTCCGTGATCATCCGGCGGTGCACCGGAAGCAGCGAGGTGGCCTGCGCCTGGGAGTTGTTGATCGCCCTGGCCTGGTCGTAGTTGTCCCGCAGCACCAGCTCCGCGACCTCGTCGGTCATCCGGGCGAGCAGCTCGTCCCGCTCGGGAATGGTCAGCTCGCCGTCGGCGACCGCGGTGTTCAGCAGAATCTTGATGTTCACCTCGTGGTCGGAGCAGTCCACCCCGGCCGCGTTGTCGATGAAGTCGGTGTACATCCGGCCGCCCGCCTGGGCGTACTCGATCCGGCCGTGCTGGGTGAAGCCGAGGTTGCCACCCTCGCCGACCACCCGGCAGCGCAGGCTGCGACCATCCACCCGGATCGCGTCGTTGGACTTGTCGCCGACCTGGGCGTTGGTCTCGCTGGACGCCTTGACGTAGGTGCCGATGCCGCCGTTCCAGAACAGGTCGACAGGCGCGGTGAGGATGGCCTTCATCAGCTCCTGCGGGCTCAACTGGTCGACGTCGTCGTCGAGCCCGAGCACGGCACGGACCTGTGGTGAGATCGGCACCGACTTCGCCGTACGCGGATAGATCCCACCACCGGCCGAGATCAGCTCGGCGTTGTAGTCCTCCCAGGTGGACCGGGACAGCTCGAACAGCCGCTTCCGTTCCGCGTACGAGGTGGCCGGGTCCGGGTCCGGGTCCAGGAAGATGTGCCGGTGGTCGAAGGCGGCCACCAGCCGGATGTGCTCCGACAGCAGCATGCCGTTGCCGAACACGTCACCGGACATGTCGCCGACTCCGACCACGGTGAAGTCCTGGCTCTGGGTGTCGTGCCCCATCTCCCGGAAGTGCCGCTTGACCGACTCCCACGCGCCGCGGGCGGTGATGCCCATCTTCTTGTGGTCGTAGCCGGCCGAGCCGCCGGAGGCGAAGGCGTCGCCCAGCCAGAAGTTGTGTGCCGTCGAGATCTCGTTGGCGGTATCGGAGAAGGTCGCGGTGCCCTTGTCCGCCGCCACCACCATGTACGGGTCGTCGCCGTCGTGGCGGACCACGTCGTCGGGCGGCACGATCTCACCGGCCACGATGTTGTCGGTGACGTCCAGCAGCGCCGAGACGAACTCCTGGTAGCAGGTCACCGCCTCGTCCCGGTCACCCGGCTTCTGCTTCAGCACGAAGCCGCCCTTGGCACCCACCGGCACGATGACGGCGTTCTTCACCATCTGCGCCTTGACCAGGCCGAGCACCTCGGTACGGAAGTCCTCCCGCCGGTCGGACCAGCGCAGGCCGCCGCGGGCCACCGGCCCGAACCGCAGGTGCACGCCCTCGAACCGGGGCGAGTACACGAAGATCTCGAACTTCGGTCGGGGCGGGGGCAGCTCGGGTATCGCCTGCGGATCGAGCTTGAACGCCACGTACGGCTTCGGTCGCCCACCCACCGGCCGCTGGTAGAAGCTGGTCCGCAGGGTGGCCTGGATCAACGAGAGGTACGAGCGCAGGATCCGGTCCTGGTCGAGGCTGGCCACGTCGTCGAGCGCGGTACGGATCTCGGCCACCAGCTCGGCACCACGTCGCTGGCGCTGCTCGGCGGCGACCGGGCCCGGCTCGAACCGCGCCTCGAACAACTGCACCAGCAGCGTGGCCAGGTGCGGGTACGCGATGAAGGTCGACTCCATGTAGTCCTGTGAGAAGACCGTGCCGGTCTGCCGCAGGTACTTCGCGTACGCCCGCAGCACCACCACCTGGCGCCAGGTCAGCCCGGCGAGCAGCACCAGCTCGTTGAAGCGGTCCACCTCGGCCTCGCCGCGCCACGCCGCCGCGAAGGCGTTCTCCACGTGCGGACGCACCTCGGCCAGTTCCTGGTGCCCCTCGGGCAGTCGTAGCCCGAAGTCGTACAGCCAGATCCGGCCGTCGACCCGCTCCACCTCGTAGGGGTGCTCGTCGACCACCTTCACGCCGAGCGAGTGCAGCACCGGCAGCACCGCCGAGAGCATCATCGGCTCGCCGTAGCGGTACACCTTGAACCGCACGTCCATCGACTCGTCGACGTCCGGACCCCGGCCACCGGCACGCGGCGCCAACTGCTTGCGGAACAGGTGCATCTCCAGTTGGCCGGGCTCCTCCAGCAGCTCCAGCTTGGCCAGGTCCTTCATCGCCTCGTACGGCGTGTGCCCGTCCTTGTAGCCCTCCGGGAACGCGTCGGCGTACCGGCCGAACAGGTGCTTGGCCTGCTCGTCGCCGAGCTTGCGTTCCAGCACCAGCCGGTAGTCGTCGTCCCACAACCGGGTGGCGTCGGCCAACTCCTCGGCCAGCAGGTCGGCGTCGATGTCGCCGGGCGGGCTCGTCGGGTCGGTGCGCACGATGAAGTGCACCCGCGCCAGCATCGACTCGGTCACCCGGGTGGTGTAGTCCACCCCGACACCGTTCAGCTCACGCAGCAGGATGTCCTGCATCCGCAGCCGGTTCTGGGTGGTGAACCGGTCCCGCGGCAGATAGATCAGGCAGGAGATGAACCGCCCATACGCGTCCCGGCGCAGGAAGACCCGCAACTGCCGGCGGCCGGCCATCCGCAGCACCCCGATGACCGCGTGGTACAGGTCGTCGGTCTTGATCTGGAACAGCTCGTCGCGCGGGTACGTCTCCAGGATCTGCATCAGATCCTTGCCGGAGTGGCTGCGCAGGCTCAGGCCCGACCGGTCCAGCACCTCGGCGACCTTGCGCCGGACCACCGGCAACTCCTGGACGCTGGTCCGGTACGCGGCGGTGGAGAACAGGCCCAGGAAACGGCGCTCGCCCACCACCTCGCCGTTCTCGTCGAAGATCTTGAAACCGATGTAGTCGAGGTACGCCGAACGGTGCACGGTGGCCCGCGAGTTCGCCTTGGTGATGATCAGCAGACGCTTCTCGGTGACCTTCTCGTGCGCCTCGGGCGTCATCGAGGACAGCGTCCGCGCCTCCGGCGAGTCCTGCCGCAGGATGCCCAGCCCGGTGCCGAGCACCGCCTCCAACGCCGGCCCGTCCTCGGGCGAGTTCGGCACCAGCCGGTACTCCCGGTAGCCGAGGAAGGTGAAGTGGTCGTGCGCGAGCCAGCGCAGCAGCTCGACCGAGTCGGTGATGTCCTTCTCCGGCACCGGTGGCCGGTTGTCACTGGTCCGCGCGGCGGCCAGCTCGTCGGCGAGGGCGAGGGCGCGCTGGCGCATCTTCGGCCAGTCCTCGACGGCCTCCCGCACGTCGGTCAGCACCCGTTGCAGTTCCCGGCGCAGCTTGTCCCGTTCCTCCGGGTCGCGGACCGGGTCGATCTCGATCCGCATCCAGCTCTCGACCAGGTCGCCGGAGATCGCGTCGTCCGGTTCCACGTCGGCGGCGACCTCGACCAGCCGCCCCAACGGCTCCCGACGCACCACGACCAGCGGGTGCACGAGCAGGTGGACGTCCAGATGGTGGGTGTTGAGCAGGGCGGTCACCGAATCGACCAGGAACGGCATGTCGTCGGTGACGATCTCGACGACGCTGTGGTGCTGCTCCGCGTCGGGCGAGTGGATCCGCAGCTTCAACTCGCCCGGCACCCGCTGCCGGGCCAGTTCCCGGTGCGCCCGGGCGGCGTCGAGCATCTCCTCGGCGGTGAACCCGATCAGTTCCTCGTCCGGCGCGAACCGCCAGAACCTGCCCACCAGGGTCGCCGCGTCGTGGTCGTCGCCGGCCAGCGACACGGCCTGGGCAACGAGTCGCTCGGCGTTGGGCACCGGCTCGTCGAACTCGGCGTCCTCCGCGTCGTCGGCGAGCGCCTCCGGAGGCAGCCCCAGATCGTAGAGGGTGTCGATGCTCGAACCGGTCATTCCGGTCGCACCTGTGTCTAGCCGACCGAAACCGTCCCCGTCGGTCGTCGTGTCGAAACTGTCGTCCCGGCCGGTGTCAACCTGCCGGAGGTCGGGTTCCGGTTTGATCGCCGGACGCCGGTCCATCGGTGCCACTCCCCTCGACCCACAGCGCTGTGGGTCACTCTGCCGCCAAGCCTAGGCCGACCGATCGGTTCCTCCGTCGGCGGACCACCGGCCGGACGTCCGGATCTCCGACGCCGTCCTTTCACCCGTTGCGGTACGAGGTTCGACCGGGTTCGGAGTACCCCGCCTGATGTTGTTCATCACACCGTCACGAGACCGTCTTTTCACCTGACCAGGCCCGACCGGGACAGTGGCCGGCGTTTCGGCGTACTAGCGTGCGGAGCAGCCGACCAGGAGGAAGCACCAGATGTACGTTCCGCGCCGACACCGCAGCAGTCGGTCGTCACTGACCATCGCCGCCACCTGCCTGGTGGCAGCGGCCAGCCTGGTCGCCTGTTCCGGTGAGGACGGCCCGCAGCGCACCGTCGACGCCTTCCTCGAAGGTTGGCGCGAGGGCGACCTGAACGCGGTCGGCTTCGTCGACCCGACCGGCGCGAAGATCCCCGCCGGCACCGTCGTCCAGGAGATCCGGGAGCTTTCCGGCGAACTCGTCGACGCGCCGCTCGCGCTGACCCGCCAGGGTGATCCCGAGGTGGTCCAGAACACCGCCACCGCCAGCATCCGGGCGGAGTGGACGCTACCGGGCGGGACGACCTGGGCGTACGACCGGCCGGTGCGCCTGACCCAGGGCCGCGACGACCAGTGGCAGGTCATCTGGGAGCCGCAGATCGTCCAGGAACAGCTCACCCGTGGCGACCGGCTGGGGCTGCGGCGGGACCGGGCGAGCAGGGCCACCGTGCTCGACGGTGCCGGCGAGCCGATCGTGGCGCCCCGCGACGTGGTCCGGGTGGGCTTGCGGCCCAGCGAGGTGACCGACGTCAAGGCCACGGTCCGCGAGTTGGACGCCGCGTTTCGCGCCATCCGGCCGGTGATCACCCCGCCGGTCGACCTGTCGGATCTGCCGAAGCGGCTGAAGGAGGCGAAACCGGACGCGTTCGTCGAGGTGGTCACCCTGCGCGACGAGGCGTACCGACAGATCAAGTCCCGGATCCACCCCCTGCCCGGGACGAAGTTCCCGACCGACAAGCTGGACCTCGCACCCACCCGCGAGTTCGCCAGGGCGGTGCTCGGCACCGTCGACCCCGCGTACGCCGAGGACCTCGCCAACCATCCCGACCGCTACTCCCCGGGGGACCTCGTCGGTCACGGTGGGCTGCAGGGCCGCTGGGACGAACGGTTGCGCGGCGTACCGGGTCTGGCCGTCGTCGTGAACCGGGCCGGGCCGGACGGCACCGTCGAGTCGACCGGCACCGAGGTGTTCCGCAGCGAACCCCGCCCCGGCCAGCCGGTTCGTACCACCCTCGACGTGGCCACCCAGAACGCCGCGGACCGGGCGCTGCGCGCGGAACGCCGGCGGGCCGCCCTGGTGGCCGTACGGATCACCGACGGTGCCGTGCTCGCCGCGGCCAACGGTCCCGGTGCGGCCGGGGAGAACCTGGCCTTCACCGCGCAGGTGCCACCCGGCTCGACCTTCAAGATGGTCAGCGCGTTCGGGCTGATCGAGCGAGGCGCGGTCACCCCCGACACCACCGTCGCCTGCCCGAAGCGGTTCGTCGTGGACGGGCGTTCCTTCAAGAACTCCGACGACTTCGCCCTCGGCGAGGTGCCGTTCCGCACCGACTTCGCCAAGTCGTGCAACACCGCCTTCGCCGCGCTCGCCCCCCAACTGGGCGCGGACGGTCTGGCCGCCGCCGGACGCACCCTGGGTCTGGAAGGCGAGTGGGGCGACCTGGGCCTCGACGCGTTCACCGGCAAGGTCTCGGCGAACGGCGGCGCCACCGAACAGGCCGCCGCGGCGATCGGCCAGGGCACCACTGTGGTCAGCCCGCTGGCCATGGCGGCGGCGACCGCGGCGGTGGCCCGGGGCAGGTTCCTGCCACCGCAGCTGCTCGTGGACCCCGCGCCGGAACGGGCCGCCGAGCCAGGGCCACAGTTGAAGCCCGAGGCGGTCACGGCCGTCCAGGACATGATGCGCGAGGTGGTCACCAGCGGCTCCGGCACCGCCCTGCGGGACGTCCCGGGTGAGCCGGTGCACGGCAAGACCGGCACCGCCGAGTACGACGACAACCCGGAGAACACCCACGCCTGGTTCGTCGGCTGGCAGGACGACGTCGCGTTCGCCGTCTTCGTCGAGAAGGGCGGCTCGGGCAGCGGCACCGCGGTACCGATCGCCGAGCGCTTCCTCCGTGCCCTGGCCGACTGAGCGGCTGAGAGCGCGCCGGCCGGCGACGGTCGTGCGGGGTCAGGCGGCCGGCCCGCCGGTGGCGGTCGCCGGACGAGTGGTCTCCGTCGAGACACCTGAGCCGCCCAGGTCGTCATCGGCGAGGTCATAGTCAGCCGGGCCACCGTCGGCCACGTCTGCGCCGCTCGCGGCCCCGTCGTGGACCTGACCGTGGTCGACCGGTGCCGGTGAGTCCGGTGGTCCGAACTGATCGGTGCTCCGGCGCGGGCCGGGAGTGGGAGTGGAAGCAGGCGTCCGCTCGGCACGCAGCCGGGAGGGCGCCGAGCCGGGGGCGGTCACCGGGCGCAGGCCGGACACCACGGTGTTGACGATCTCCGCGGCGTACGCGCCGTCCGGGTCGTAGTCGGGGTCGAAGACGGTCAGCTCGACACCGAGGCAGTGTGGGGTGTCGACCAGACCGGCGAGCAGGATCTCCAGCTCGGCGAAGGCGATGCCACCCGGGTCGGGCGCGTCGACCGCCGGCATCACGGCGGGGTCGAGCACGTCCACGTCGACGTGCACCCAGTAGCCGGCGCAGTCGGCCAGTTGCTCGTGCGCCCACTGGGCGGTACGCGCCGCACCCTCGGCGCGCAGCGCCGGCACCGGTCGGGTGATGATCCCGGCGGCCTGCAGGTCGAGCCGGTACTCGTCCTGGGCACGGATGCCGAGCACCACCACGTCGACGTCCCGGAAGTAGGGTCGCCGTCCCTCGATGCCCGCCAGGTCGGCCTGGCCCCGACCGGTGACCAGAGCGAGATCCTCACCCGCCGCCGCACCCACGTACGACGCGTTCCCGGGGTGCCGGAAGTCGGAGTGGCCGTCGACGAAGACCAGCCCGATCCGGCCACCCACCGCCTCGCCGAGGCGGTGCATGGCCAGCGCCGAGCCGAGCAGGATCGAGCAGTCGCCGCCGAGGACCACGGGGAACTCGCCCCGGTCGATGATCGCGCCGATCCGGTCGGCCAGTGCCGCCGAGTAGTCGGCGATCTCCCGCGCGTGGCAGACGCCGTCGCCGGGTCGCCAGTCACCGGCGTCGTAGCGGGGCGGGGTCAGGCAACCCGCGTCGCGGGCCCGCAACCGGGGCAGCAGCCCCTGGTCCCGGAGCGCACCGGGCGCCTTCCCGCAGCCCGGAACGGAGGTGGGCGTGGGCGGGCGCAGGCCGAGGTTGCTCGGCGCGTCGAGGACGGCGATCCGGCGCAATATGGGCTCCCGTCCTCTCGGTGTGGAGGCGGGCCGGCGACACGCCGGCCCGCGCTGGCGTGGCAGGTACTCAGAACAGGGCGCTGGCCAGCGCCCGGCGGGCCGAGGCGACGGCAGGGTCGTCCGGCCCGGCGATGGCGAACAGGCCGACCAGGTGCTGGCGTACCTTCTCCCGGTCGTCACCACCGGTGCGGCGGACCAATCCGACCAGGCGCTGGTACGCCTGATCGGCAAGACCGCTGAGCACCTCGATGTCGGCGGCGAGCAGTTGGGCGTCGACGTCGTCGGGTTTGGCCGCCGCGGCGGTGAGCGCGGCCTGCGGATCGGCGCCGGCCACCCGGCGGGCGAGCCCCACCTGGGCCAGCCCGGCCTCGGCGGCGGCGTCCGCCGGGGTCTCGGCGAGGATCTTCCGGTACGCCTGCTCGGCGGCGTCCAGGTCGCCACTCATCAGCGCGTCGTCCGCCTCGTCGAGCCGTGGATCCTCCGGCTCGGCCACGCTCACCCCGCCGGCCTTGAGTACGGCCTGGAGCCACTGGCGCAGCTGTGCCTCGGGCACCACGCCGGAGAAGGCGTCGACGGGCTGCCCGCCGACCACCGCGTACACCATCGGAATGCCCTGGACCCGGAACATCTGCGCGAGCCTCGGGTTGGCATCCACGTCGACCTTGGCGAGCACCCAGGCGCCGCCACCCTCCACCGCCAGCCGCTCCAGCACCGGGGAGAGCTGCTTGCAGGGCTGACACCACTCGGCCCAGAAGTCGATCACGACGGGTGTGGTCAGCGAGCGCTCCAGGACCTCGGACTGGAAGGTCGCCTCGGTCACGTCGATGACGGTGACCCCGCCGACGGCGCCGCCGGGTGCCCCGGCGGGCGGGCCGGCCTGGACCGGAGCCGGTGTGGAACTGGGGGCAGGGGTGCGCAGCGCGCTGAGGTCGACCGCGCCGCGGGTGAAGATCGACGAGGTGATCCGTGGGTCGCTCATGGTTATCTAGTCTCGCACGCAGTCCGCCGAACTCGGATCAGCCTCGGCCCGCGCAGTTGCCACTGTCACCCCTGCCCAGCCGCCCTGGTGGGCCGAAGGTCAGAACCGTGCGGGCTCGCGGTAAACGCCCCATTCGGCCCGAAGCGCGTCGCAGATCTCGCCGAGAGTCGCCTCCGCCCGGACGGCGTCGAGCATCGCCGGGATCATGTTCCCCCCGGTACGGCTCACCGCCACCATCGCCTCGACCGCGGCACGTACCCGGGAATCGTCCCGACCGCGCTTGCGTTCGGCCAGCGTCCGGCGCTGTTCCAACTCCACCTCGTGCGAGATGCGCAGGATCTCCAGCTCCTTGGCGACCGTCCCGGTGTGGCAGTTGACGCCGACGATCTTCTTGTCACCCTTCTCCAGCGCCTGCTGGTACGCGAACGCGGCCTCGGCGATCTGTCCGGTGAACCAGCCGTCCTCGATGCCCCGCAGGATCCCGGAGGTCATCGGCCCGATCTGGTGCGGTCCGTCGCCACCGAGCGCGCGGATCCGGGCGAAGATCTCCTCCGCCTCGGCCTCGATCCGGTCGGTGAGCGCCTCGACGTACCAGGAGCCGCCCAGCGGGTCGGCCACGTTGGTCACCCCGATCTCCTCCATCAGCACCTGCTGGGTACGCAGGGCGATCTCGGCGGAGGAGTCGGTGGGCAGGGCGAGGGTCTCGTCCAGGGCGTTGGTGTGCAGCGAGTTGGTGCCACCGAGCACCGCGGCGAGCGCCTCGACGGCGGTGCGTACCACGTTGTTGACCGGCTGCTGCGCGGTCAGCGACACGCCGGCGGTCTGGGTGTGGAAACGCAGCCAGAGCGCCTTCTCGCTGGTGGCGCCGTAGACGTCACGCAGCCAGCGGGCCCAGATCCGGCGGGCGGCCCGGAACTTGGCGATCTCCTCGAAGAAGTCGACGTGCGAGTCGAAGAAGAAGCTCAGGCCGGGGGCGAAGACGTTGACGTCGAGCCCGCGCGACAGCCCCAGCTCGACGTAGCCGAAGCCGTCGGCCAACGTGTACGCCAGCTCCTGCGCGGCCGTCGAGCCGGCCTCCCGGATGTGGTACCCGGAGACCGACAGCGGCTTGTAGCGCGGGATCTCGGCCGCGCAGTACTCCATCAGGTCGCCGATCAGGCGCAGGTGCGGCTCCGGGTCGAACAGCCACTCCTTCTGCGCGATGTACTCCTTGAAGATGTCGGTCTGCAACGTCCCGTCGAGGCTCGACAGGTCGGCGCCCTGCCGCTCGGCGGCGACCAGGTACATGCAGAACACCGGCACCGCCGGGCCGGAGATGGTCATGCTCGTGGTGACCCCGGCCAGGTCGATGCCGTCGAAGAGCACCTCCATGTCGGCGGCGCTGTCCACCGCCACCCCGCAGTGGCCCACCTCGCCGAGCGACTGCGGGTCGTCGGAGTCGCGCCCCATCAGGGTGGGCATGTCGAAGGCGACCGAGAGCCCGCCGCCGCCGGCGCCCAGGATCATCTTGTAGCGCTCGTTGGTCTGCCGGGCGTTGCCGAACCCGGCGAACTGGCGGATGGTCCAGGTCCGCCCCCGGTAGCCGGTCGGGTGCAGGCCCCGGGTGTAGGGGAACTCCCCGGGCCAGCCGATCCGCTCGAAGCCCGGGTACGCGACGCCCTCGGGCGGGCCGTAGACCGGCTCGACAGGCATTCCGGAGAGCGTGGTGAAGTCGGCGTCCCGCTTGCGCGCGGAGTCGTAGCGGGCCTGCCAGCGGGCCCGCCCGGCCGCGATGTCGTCGGCGTTCATCTCCGGGCTCCTCCTCGAGTCCTCGACTGCGATCGAGTGTAGAGCCCCTACCTGAACGATCGATAAGGTAGTTCGTACCGGCCGGTAACCTGAGCTGCCCGAACTCAGCCGGCGGGACCGTCGATGGCCACGTCGTCGACCCGGATGTTGATCTCGTCGACCCGCAGCCCGTACGCCTCGACCGCCCGGGTCACCTCGACCCGCACCGCGGTGGTCACCTCGGGCACCGGATGCCCGGCGTCGGTCACGATCACCAGGTTGATCACGGCACCGCCGTTCGTCACGTGCGCCGAACACCCCCGCCGGGCGTCGCCGACCTGGTCGAGCCCGACCCGGTCCAGCACCGCGTTGAAGAACCGGGCGATGTCGCCACCCAGCTCCACCACGCCCGGCACCGCCTTCGCCGCGGCCACCGCGATCTTCTCCACCACCTCGTCCGAGATGTGGGTACGCCCGCCCGCGACCGCGTCCGGCGTCATCGCCAACTCCTGCGTCATCTCGTGATCCATAAGTCCCCCAGCGGCCGTCGCGGCATCCGCGCAACCGCGCGGCGGTGCGAGCCTAACCGTCTCCGGCGGTCCGCAGTGGACTCGGTCATCCGGAGAGCTGAGCGAGCAACGCCTCGGCCGCCGCGTACGGATCGGTGGCACCGGACGCCACCTCGGCGGCGAGCGCGGGCAGCTGCGTACCGTCGCGCAGCGAACCGATCCGGGCGCGGAGCACGCCCAGCGCGATCGCCTCGACCTCGGCGGCGGCCCGCGCCTCGCGCCGCCGCCGCAGCTCGTCGTGCTCGACCAGCCAGGCGCGGTGCTTGTCGATCGCGGCGGCCACGTCGTCGATGCCCTCACCGCGCGCGGCGATCGTCCGCACCACCTGCGGACGCCACTGACCCGGCGCGCGCTCGCCGAGGGCAATCATGCCCTGGATGTCGCGGACCGTGGCGTCGGCGCCGTCCCGGTCGGCCTTGTTGACCACGAAGACATCGGCGATCTCCAGGATGCCGGCCTTCACCGCCTGGATCGCGTCGCCCATCCCGGGCGCGAGCAGCACCAGCGTGGTGTCGGCCAGGGAGGCCACCTCGACCTCCGCCTGCCCGACGCCGACGGTCTCCACGAGCACCACGTCGCAGCCGGCGCCCTCCAGGACCCGCACCGCCTGCGGGGTGGCCGCCGAGAGCCCACCGAGATGCCCCCGGCTGGACATCGAGCGGATGTAGACGCCGGGGTCGGTGGCATGGTCCTGCATCCGCACCCGGTCACCGAGGATCGCACCGCCGGTGAACGGGCTGGACGGGTCGATGGCCAGCACCCCCACCCGGTGACCGTGGGCCCGTAGGGCCCGGACCAACTCGTTCGTGGTGGTGGACTTGCCCACCCCTGGCGAGCCGGTCAGGCCGACCACCTGGGCCCGTCCGGTGTACGGGGCGAGCGCCGCGGCGATTGCCGGCACGGTGTCGTCGCCCGACTCGACCAGGGTGATCAGCCGGGCGACCGCCCGGGGGTCACCGTCGCGGGCCCGTTCGACGAGCATCGGTACGTCCCGGCTGCGGCGCACCGAGCCGGTGGCCGCCGTCGGGACGCGGGTGTTCGACTCGCTCACAGATCGGTTTCGCTGGGGTCGGGAACGTGGATGATGAGCGCGTCGCCCTGGCCCCCGCCGCCGCACAGCGCGGCCGCGCCGGTGCCGCCGCCACGCCGCTTGAGTTCCAGCGCGAGGGTCAGCACGAGCCGGGCGCCGGACATGCCGATCGGGTGGCCGAGCGCGATCGCGCCGCCGTTGACGTTGACCTTGTCCGGGCTGACGCCGAGGTCGCGGATCGACTGGATGCCGACCTGGGCAAACGCCTCGTTGATCTCGATCAGGTCGAGGTCGGAGACGGCCAGGCCACCCTTCCGCAGGGCGTGCTGGATGGCGTTGGACGGCTGCGAGTGCAGGGAGTTGTCCGGACCCGCCACGTTGCCGTGCGCGCCCACCTCGGCCAGCCAGGGCAGGCCCAGCTCCTTGGCCTTCGCCTTGCTCATCACCACCACGGCGGCGGCGCCGTCGGAGATCGGCGAGGAACTGCCGGCGGTGATGGTGCCGTCGGAGGCGAACGCCGGACGGAGCTTGGCCAGGGACTCCGCGGTGGTGTCCGGCCGGATGCCCTCGTCCTCGCTGATCACCAGCGGGTCACCCTTGCGCTGCGGGATGACCACCGGGGTGATCTCCTCGGCGAAGTGGCCGTTCTTCTGGGCGGCGGCGGCACGCTGGTGGCTGCCGGCCGCGAACTCGTCCTGCTCCTGGCGGGTGATGCTGCGGGCGCCGCCGTGCCGCTCGGTGGACGCACCCATCGAGCAGCAGTCCCAGGCGTCGGTCAGCCCGTCGAGCGCCATGTGGTCCTTGATCACCACGTCGCCGTACTTGTAGCCGGCACGCTGACCGAGCAGCAGGTGCGGGGCGTTGGTCATCGACTCCATGCCGCCGGCCACCACGATGTCGAACTCGCCGGCCCGGATCAACTGGTCGGCAAGGGCGATCGCGTCGAGGCCGGAGAGGCAGACCTTGTTGATCGTCAGGGCCGGTACGGACATCGGGATGCCGGCCTCGACGGCCGCCTGCCGGGCGGGGATCTGCCCGGTGCCGGCCTGGAGCACCTGACCCATGATCACGTACTGCACCTGGTCGGGTGCGACTCCCGCCCGTTCGAGCGCGGCGGAGATGGCGATGCCGCCGAGTTTGGTCGCCGGTAGGTCCTTGAGGTTGCCCAGCAGGCGCCCCATCGGGGTCCGCGCGCCGCTGACGATCACCGAAGCCATACCTGCCTCCGAGGGGATGCCGCACTGTACGCCTTAACGAATGTTCGGCCAGACTAACGTCATGCCTGAGAACTCCCCCGCCGAGCCCGCTGCCGACTATGTCACAGACATCGGGCTGCGCCGCATCGACCATGTCGGGATCGCGGTGCCCGACCTCGACGTCGCCATCGACTTCTACCAGCGCACCTTCGGAATGCGCTGCGTGCACACCGAGACCAACACCGAGCAGGGTGTCCGGGAGGCGATGTTGACGGTCGGGCCGAGTGCCGAGGGCGGTTGCGTGCAACTGCTCGCACCGCTGACCCCGCAGTCGACGATCGCGAAGTTCCTGGACCGCAACGGCCCGGGCGTTCAGCAGGTGGCGTACACCGTGGCCGACATCGACGCGGCCTGCGCGGCGCTGCGCGAGCGTGGCGTACGGCTGCTCTACGAGACCCCGAAGCGCGGCACCGCCGACTCCCGGATCAACTTCGTGCACCCGAAGGACGCCGGCGGCGTGCTGATCGAACTGGTGCAACCGGCCGCGTCCCACTGACCCGACCCGCGCCCACCCGACCTGACAAGCCGCGAGCCCGGAGGTGTGCGCTTGCCCGGGCAGGCATGCACCTCCGCGCAGTGGCCGATGCACTTTCTCACAGGAGGCTTTCCAGCCTTAGCTACCGTTCAGTAACCTCCGGCCTCACAGGTAGCCCGATGGCGCGGTATGTGGCGGCGGCCGACATGGTGACGGCCGCCGAACGGCGTCGACGATGGCAGCCCAGGCCCGCCGCTGGCGCGGCGAGAACCGGAGGTCACCGTGCAGGAGATTCTCGAAGCCATCATGGCCGCGGACGGGTCGGCCGACCCGGCGCGCGAGTTGGCCGGCGTCGCCGGGCTGCCGGTACCGGAGAGCTACCGGGGCGTGGTCGTCCGGGCCGAGGAGACCGGGATATTCGACGGCATGGCCACCCGGGACAAGGACCCCCGCAAGGCTCTGCACCTACAGGAGGTGCCGACGCCGGAACTCGGCCCGGGGGAGGCACTTGTCGCGGTGATGGCCAGCGCCATCAACTACAACACCGTCTGGACCAGCATCTTCGAGCCGCTGTCCACCTTCAGGTTTCTCACCCGCTACGGCCGCACCTCGGAGCTGGCCCGTCGGCACGACCTGCCGTACCACGTGGTCGGTTCCGACGCGGCGGGGGTGGTGCTCCGGGTCGGTGCCGGGGTGAGCCGCTGGCGTCCGGGCGACGAGGTGGTGGCCCACTGCCTGTCGGTCGAGCTGGAGGACGCGGCCGGCCACGACGACACGATGCTCGACCCGCAGCAGCGGATCTGGGGGTTCGAGACCAACTTCGGTGGCCTGGCCGAGCTGGCCGTGGTCAAGGCCAACCAGCTGATGCCCAAGCCGGCGCACCTGAGCTGGGAGGAGGCGGCCAGCCCCGGGCTGGTCAACTCGACCGCGTACCGGCAGTTGGTGTCACACCACGGCGCGAACATGAAGCAGGGCGACGTGGTGCTGATCTGGGGCGCCTCGGGCGGCCTGGGCGGCTACGCCACCCAGCTGGCGCTCAACGGCGGCGCCATCCCGGTCTGTGTCGTCTCCTCTCCGGAGAAGGCGGAGCTGTGTCGACGGATGGGCGCCGAGCTGGTCATCGACCGCTCCGCCGAGGGCTTCCGGTTCTGGTCGGACGAGGAGACCCAGAACCCGGACGAGTGGCGCCGCTTCGGCGAGCGGATCCGGGAACTCACCGGCGGCGAGGACCCGGACATCGTCTTCGAGCACCCGGGCCGGGAGACCTTCGGTGCCAGCGTCTACGTCGCCAAGCGCGGTGGCACCGTCGTCACCTGCGCCTCCACCAGTGGCTTCCTGCACCAGTACGACAACCGCTACCTGTGGATGCACCTGAAGCGGATCGTGGGCAGTCACTTCGCCAACTACCGCGAGGCGTGGGAGGCCAACCGGCTGGTGGCGCTGGGAAGGATCCACCCCACCGTGTCCAGGACGTACCCGCTGGAGCGGACCGGCCAGGCCGCTTACGAGGTGCACCGCAACGCCCACCAGGGCAAGGTCGGTGTGCGCTGTCTGGCCCCTGCGGACGGACTCGGTGTCCGCGACCCCGAGCTACGCGCCCGCCACGTCGAGGCCATCAACCGGTTCCGTGGGCGCTGACCTGACGGCCGAGGTGCCGGTGGCCATTCGGTGATCGCCGATTGGCTTTACACACGGGCGGCCTGAGGCCCATTCGTGTGAGAGAGCGACGCGGAAACAAAGGGGCCGTGCGCGATCCCGCCACGGTCCTTTTCCACGTCACGCTCCGTACCATCCGGCTCGCCCCGGAGCTGGCAAGATCGCCTGTCGCCCGGGTGGTCGATCACCGCCCGGAGTTGACCATGTAATGCGGACGGCAAAGGGCGGCACGCTCTTGCGAAGCACCCCAGGGGGTCTGCCAGTATGTCCCAATGCCCCAGCAGCAGTCCTCCCCTCTCGCGTTCTTCGATAACGCGAACTCGCAGCCAGATTTCACGGTTGGCCTGCGCGGATACAACACCGGTCAGGTCGACGACTTCATCGGCCGGCTCAACGCCGCGCTGAGCCAGGCCAACAAGGACCGCGCCGACGCCGAGCAGGCGCTCAACGACGCGCAGCGCCGGCTCCGGCAGTCCGAGCAGCGGCTCACCGCCCTTGAGCAGAAGCTCACCGACACCAGCAAGCAGCTGGAGGAGAACAGCCGGCCCACGCTGTCCGGCCTCGGCACCCGTGTCGAGCAGATCCTCCGGCTCGCCGAGGAGCAGGCCAACGACCACCGCAACGAGGCCAAGCGCGAGTCGGAGGGCATCCTCTCCGCCGCCCGCCTCGAGGCGCGGGAGATCACCGACAAGGCGCGTGCCGAGGCCGCGGCCATGAAGGCGACCGCCGAGCGGGAGGCGGGCAACGTCCGGACCGCCGCCGAGCGCGAGGCCGCCGAGGTGCGCGTCCAGGCCCGACGCGAGGCCGACACGCTGCGCGCCGACGCGGATCGGGAGACCAAGCAGCTGCGTACGGTGACCGCCCACGAGGTCGCCGAGCTGAAGTCCACCGTGGAGCGCGAGGTCGCCACCCTGCGGGCCACCGCCGAGCGCGAGATCACCCAGCAGCGGGCCAAGGCCGCCCGCGAGGCCGAGGAGAAGCGCGCCGAGGCGACCAAGCTGCTCACCGACGCCCGCGACAAGCGCGACAAGGATCTCCAGGCCCTGGAGCTGCAGCTCGCGGAGCGCCGGGAGAAGGCCGAGCGCGAGGAGTCGGAGCGGCACGCCGCCCAGGTCGCGCAGACCCAGAAGCTGGTCAACGAGGCCGAGCAGCGGGCCCGCGCCGCGCAGGACCGGGCCAAGGAGATCGAGCAGCGCGCCGAGGCCCGCCGGGTCGAGTCGGAGCGCAACGCCACCGAGACGGTGGAGAAGGCCAAGGCCCTGGCCGAGCGGACGCTCAACGAGGCGCGCGCCGAGTCGCAGCGGTTGCTCAGCGAGGCCCGCACCGAGGCCGAGCTGACCACCCAGGCGGCCAGCCGCGAGGTCGAGGACCTGACCCGGCAGAAGGACGCCGTCACCGCCCAGCTCGTCCAGATCCGCTCCAGCCTCGCCGGCCTCGCCGGTCTGGTGCCGGGTGTGGCCGACGCGGTGGTCGCCAAGGTCGAGGCCACGAAGGCGGAGGACACCAAGGCGGAGGGCTCCGAGAAGCCCGTCGCCGCCGAGTCGGCCAGCTGAGCCGCCTCCCGTACCGGGGCATGATTTACGGCGTGAGGTAACACCGGGACACCGGTGGCACCTCACGCCGTCATGCGTCCCACACCCGCTGCGATCCGTGTGAAGTACCTCCAATCCACGGCGTCCGTATCGCCCCAGGAGGGCCCGATGCGTGTGAGGATGGGAGCATGTCGCACGGCGAGGAACTGTTCGCGCTCGGCGGGGACGTGACCACGGAGCCCAGCTTCGAGTCCGCCCTGCGGGGGTACGAGAAACGACAGGTCGACCGATACGTCGCTCGTGCGGAGCACGAGATCGCCGCGCTCGCGGCCGAACGGGAACAGGCGTACACCCAGATCCACAAGCTGGCCGGTCAGGTCGAGGTGCTGCAACGCGACCTGGCCCAGCTGCGCAAGCATGCGCCGGTCGTCGACCGGGCCGCCTTCCGGCATCTCGGCCCCCGGGTGGAGCAGATCCTCACGCTGGCCGAGGAGCAGGCCGAGGACATCCTCTCCGCCGCCAACGAGGAGATCGAGGCCCGCCGCGCCGCCGCCGAGCACATCATCGAGGAGGCCCGCGTCTCGGCGGCCACCGCGCTCAAGGACTTCGAGATCGCCCTGGCCGCCCGCCGGGCCGAGGAGGAGCGGCAGGCCACCGCTCGCCGGGCCGAGTCGGAAGCCGCCGCGAAGTCGGCGAAGGAGGAGGCCGCCCGGCTGCGCAAGGCCGCCCAGGAATCCCTGGACCGGGCCCAGCAGGAGGCCACCCAGCTCCGGGACGCGGCCAAGGAGATCCACAGTCGGGCCCAGCAGGAGGCGACCAAGCTGCGCGACGCGGCCCGCGAGGCGCTCGCCACCGCCCAGCAGGAGGCCACCCAGCTGCGCGACGCCGCCAAGGAGGTGCACGCGAACGCCCAGCAGGAGGCGCGACGGCTGGTCGACCAGGCCACCGAGGCGGGCCGGGCCACCCATGCCAAGGCCCAACAGGAGGCCAAGCAGATCATCGACGACGCCGCCGAGGCCGGCCGGGCCGCCCGTGACAAGGCCCGCAAGGAGGCCGAGCGGCTGAGCACCCAGGCGACCGAGGCGGCCAAGCGCACCCGCGCCGAGACCGAGGCGTACGCCCAGCGGATGCGCGGCGAGACCGAGGCGTACGTGCAGCACGCCCGGGCGCAGGCGCAGCAGGAGCTGGGCGCCTGGCGGGCCGGGGTGGAGCAGGAGGTGAACAGCCGCCGCGAGGCGGCCGACAGGGAGCTGACCGAGCGCAAGGCCACCGTCGAACGCGAGTTCACCGCCCGCCGCGATCAGCTCGAGAAGCAGTACAAGACCCGCAACGCCGAGCTGGACGAGCGGATCCGCACCCGTACCGCCGAGCTGGAGTCCGGCTTCGAGGCCCGGCGATCCCAGCTGGAGTCCGAGTACACCGCGCGGAAGAACGAGATCGAGCAGGGCGCCGACCAGATCCGCCAGGCCGCCGAGCAGGAGGCCGCCACGGTCCGAGGGCAGGCCGAGGAGCAGGCCGGCGAGCTGCTGCGCCAGGCGGAGACCGAGACGTCCGCGAAGCGACGCGAGGCCGACGAGTACGTCGCCACCGTCCGACGCGACGCCGACGAGTACGCCGACACCACCCGGCGGGAGGCCGACGAGCACGTCACCGCCGTGCGGCGCGAGGCGGACGAGCACGTCGCGGCGTCCCGCCGCCAGTTCGAGGAGTACGCGGCCACCACGCAGCAGCACCTGGCCACCACCCAGCAGCACCTCGCTGCCACCCAGCAGGAGGCGGCGGCCAGCCGGCAGCAGCTCGCCCAGGTGATGTTGGAGATCGCCAAGGCCCAGCAGCAGCTCGCCGACCTGCGCCAGGAGACGTGGAAGTCCCGGCAGGAGTCCGACGAGCTGGAGCGCAAGCTGCTCGGCCTGCGGCTCCAGGCCACCTCGGCTCCCGCCGCGTCGGCCGCGCCTGCGGTGGCAGCTTCGGCCACGAACGGGGCACGCCCCGTCGGCGTCTCAGCGAACGGTGCTCGACCCTCCGGCGACGATGCCCCGGCGGCGGGCGGCCGGACCGGTGACCGTCCGGGCGAGGACGATGCCCGGCCGGCGACGAAGCCGGTGGCGGAGCCGGTCACCACTGTGGAGGATCCCGCCCCGACCCGCCCGGCGGCCGAGCCGACGAGCGCCGACGGCGGCACGGCGAGCGAAGGGTTGGACGGCGAGCCGACGGTGGCTGCGGTTCCCGGCGAGGGCGGCCGAGGTGCCACCCCGACGAAGATCACCAGCACCGGCGAGAACGGTAAGCGCCCCACCAAGCCGACCACCGACGAGCGCACCGCCAAGCCCAGCAAGGTCACCTCCGACTGACGCCTCGTAGGCGGCACCGGCTCGCTCGCGGCTGGCTCCCCCGGTGCGGTGACAGCCGTCCTGGCAGTGACCAGCCTGTCCCCGCACGGGATGCTGATGGTGTCCCCGCCTGTCGAGCTGAGAGCGTGAACGCATCGCCCCTCCCACCGACCACCTTCAGCCGCGCCACCACCACACCCGTGACCCGCAACGCCCCGCAGCCCACCCAGCGGCGATCATGCAGTTGTGGCGGTTACAAAGCGTTCTACTGAGGACAAATCACCTGCCACAACTGCATGATCGGCGTGTGGGTGGGGGGTGGTGGCGGGGTCTGGTCCAGGCGAGGAAGCGGGCGAAGAGGGCCTGCGGCGCGGGGGCGTCGTACGGGTTGAGGTGATAGAGGTCGCGCATGGCCTCGTACATCAGGCCGGCGAGGTAGACGGACAGACCGGTCGGGTTGTGTTCGTACTCCGCCCGCAGCACCAGTCGCGCCTCCCCGCAGGGCCAGGGCTGCCCGTCGGTACGGCAGCACCAGGTCGGCCGCAACGGCGTGTGTGGCGGTCGACCTGGTCGGACCGCGCGCTCAGGTGACACAGCAAGCTCCGCAAGGACGGCTCCCGGGTGCGTCTGTCGCTGCCCTGGCGACGACAGACGCACCCGGAGCGGGTTCGGTAGGGCCGCCCGCAGGGGGATTGCGGGCGGCCCCCGCCTGAACCCGTCCGCGCCCTCCGGGCAACGAACGAATCCGGCATGGCTGACAGTTTGGTGACGGGACCACTACTGTCGGAAGGCATCGAGGCTGGTGGTGGCCCTGGTGCGGGATGCGGAGGCCGCCGAGGAATGCCGAGTGGTTCTCGGCCGGCGATTGTGGAGGCAGTGTGGAGCAGACCACGGCGGACCTGATCCGGTCCCAGCTACGCCGGCTACGCGTCACCGCCGGGTTGAGCCAGGAGGAGTTCGGGAAACTGGTGCACTACTCGGCGTCGATGGTCTCCGCCGTGGAGACCGGCGCCCGGCCGTACGATCGCCAGCTCCTGGCCCGGGCCGACGAGGTGCTGACCTCGGACGGGCTGCTGGGGTCGCTGCTGCGGATCGCCGAGCGGGAGGGGCAGCCGTCCTGGTTTCTGCCCTGGCTGGACGCCGAACGCCAGGCCCGGCAGCTACGGGTCTTCCAGCCGACGCTGGTCCCCGCGCTGCTCCAGACCGAGGGCTACGCCCGCGCGGTGATCCGCTGCGACGACCTGCTCAGCGACGACGAGGTGGAGCAGCGGGTGGCCGCCCGGCTGGACCGGCAGGCCATCCTCGACCAGCCCGACCCGCCGCAGCTCATCGCGGTCGTCGACGAGGCGATCCTGCACCGGCGGGACGAGCGCTTCCGGACGCTCATGGGGCACCAGATCGAGCACCTGATCGCCTGCGCCGAGCGCCCCAGCGTGAGCGTCCACGTCGTACCGCTCAGCGTCGGGCTGCATATCGGCCTGTCCGGGCCGTTCTCGCTGGCCAGGGGCGCGGACGGCGGCTGGGTGGCGAGCCAGGAGACCCAACTGACCGCTGCGCCGACCGACAACGAGGCGAATCTGGCTACCCTGTTGGCGCGCTGGGAGACGGTGCGCAACGAGGCACTGTCCCGCCAGCAGTCGATCGCACTCCTCAACGAGATGGTGAAGTCATGGCCCTGAACGGCGCGACCTGGCGCACCTCCACCCGCAGCGGCAACACCGACTGCGTGGAGGTGGCCGACAACCTGCCCGGCCTGGTGGCCGTCCGGGACAGCAAGGACCGGCGGGGCCCGGTGCTGGCGTTCACCCCGTCGACCTGGCGGTCCTTCGTCGCAACGCTCAAGCGGACCTGACTCGCCGCGGCGGCTCGCGCTGAACCACCCACGCCCTCAGCTCGACAGCGTGCCCGCATCATCACCACGAGGCAACGGCACTACCCTGCCGAACAGGGCCGCCGGCTCGCCGGCCCGGCGGGCTCATTTCGACCCGGCGGCACCGCCGGAACAGCCGACGGGGAGACCGGATGGCGCAACACGAACCCGATGAGGCCGCGCCGAGACCTGCCGAGCGGGAACAGCACGACTCGAAGCCGCCAGGGGCAGCGCCGGGAGCCGACGACGCGACCGACGCGACGCAGCAGCGTCCGGCAGGTGCCGACGTCGGCCGCTTCGGCATCCCCGGGCGACCGCTGCGGCGCAACAGCTTCCTGGTCGGCTTCACCGGTGCGCTCGGCGTACTGCTCGCGTACGCGGTCTACCTGGGGGTGCGCAACGCCGCGGGGATCCTGGTCCTGGTGGTGATCGCGCTCTTCCTCGCGGTGGGCCTGCACCCGGCGGTGGTCCGGTTACGGTCCTGGGGGTTTCCGCGCGGGCTGGCCGTGGCGACGGTCGTGCTGATCGTGCTGGCGCTGCTGGCGGCCGGGGTGCTGGCGCTGGTGCCACCGATCGTGACCCAGTCCGGGCAGTTCGTCGAGCAGTTGCCGAGCTACCTGGAGTCGCTGCGCCGCAACGAGACGGTCAACGACCTGGTCGAGCAGTTCGACCTGATGCGCCGCGCCCAGGAGGCGACCAGCGCGGACATGGTCGGCCGGGCGTTGGGCGGGGTGCTCGGCGGTGCCCAACTGGTGTTCGGCACCGTCTTCCGGGTGCTCACCGTGCTGGTGCTGACCATCTACTTCCTGGTCTACTTCGACCGGCTCCGCAACCTGGCGTACGCGTTGGTGCCGCGTTCCCGTCGGCAGCGGGTGCAGCTGATCGGTGACGAGGTCCTGACCAAGGTCGGGGCGTACATGGTCGGCGCGCTCGCCATCGCCGTGCTGGCCGGAGCGAGCACCTTCGTGTTCGCGCTGATCGTCGGCCTGCCGTACCCGTTCGCCCTGGCCGTGGTCGTCGCGGTGACCGACCTCATCCCGCAGATCGGCGCCACCCTCGGCGCGGTGATCGTCAGCCTGGTCGGCTTCGCCACCGATCCCTCGGTCGGCATCGCCTGCGTGATCTTCTTCGTGGTCTACCAGCAGGTCGAGAACTACCTCATCTACCCCAAGATCATGCGGCGGTCGGTGCAGGTGAACGAGGTCGCCGCGCTGGTGGCCGCGCTGCTCGGGGTTTCGCTGGTGGGGGTGATCGGCGCACTGATCGCCATCCCGACGGTCGCCGCCATCCAGCTCATCCTCCGTGAGGTGGTCCTCCCCCGCCAGGACGCCCGCTGACCTGCCGGGCCAGGGCGGACCGGCAGAGGCCCGCCAGCGCGGTTCAGTCGGCCTGGCGCTGCGGTGGGCCCGACACCGGGACGTCGGCGAACGCGGCGACCGTCCGGTCGGCGTACGCGCTGGCGTCGCCGGTCTCCATCGGGCCGTCCCAGGTGGTCGGCAGCGGCACCGGCACCGCCGGGTTGACCCGCCGCACCACCTCGTCCAGCGCGGTCTCGGCGTCACCGACCCAGAGGTGCTTGGCGCCGGGCACACCGACCACCTCCGCCTGCGGGATCGCCGCGAACCGCTCGCGGGCCTGCTCCGGGCGCAGGTAGTCGTCGAACTCCGGCACCAGGGCGGTGACCGGCTTTCCCGACTCGGCCCACTGGGCCAGATCGGCCGGGCCGGAATAGCGCAGCGGCGGGGAGAGCAGGATCGCGCCGGTCACCGCCGGGTCGCAGCCGTAGCGCAGCGCCAGGTCGGTGCCGAACGACCAACCCAGCAACCAGACGTTCGGCAGTTCGTGGAACTCGGCGTACTCGATGGCGGCGGCGACGTCGAAGCGCTCACCGACGGCGGAGTCGAAGCTGCCCTCGCTGGTGCCGCGCACACTGCTGGTGCCCCGGGTGTTGAACCTGAGCACGGCCAGGTCGGCCAGGGCGGGCAGACGCCAGGCCGCCTTGCGGAACAGGTGGCTGTCCATCATTCCGCCGTGGGTGGGCAACGGATGCAGGCAGACCAGGGTAGCGGCCGGTTCCCGGTCGACCGGGCGGGCCAACTCGCCGACCAACCGCAGGTCGTCCGCGGTGTGCAGCTCGATGTCCTCTCGATGCCCGGGCAGGATCGAGGAGGCACGGATCGGTGCGCTCATGCCTCCAGTCTCCCGTTTCGCCGCCCCCGCTGGATCACCGGGGCCCGACGGTCGCGGGCACGCCAGCAACCGGTGTGCCAGTGCCGACGGTCGGTGAGATCGCCCCGGCCGTCCGCCGGCCAGGCCACGACGTGCGCCACACCGGGCCGGATCTCCTGGTCGCAACCAGGGCAGCGGTACGTCTTGGTGGACGCGCCGCCGCTGATGCCGCGCACCTGCCACTCCCCGTCCCGCCACTGCTGGACCGCGGCGACGCCGTGCCGGGCGCGCTCGGCGTCGAGGCGCACCGCGTCGTCGCGGCGGGGACGGTTACGACGGGGACTCACGTCGTCAAGCGTACGGTCGAGCCGTCGCGACCCGGTCAGCGGCGGGTGTGGTCGCGGAACCCCCGACCGGTCTTGCGGCCCAGGTAGCCGGCGGTGACCAGGTGCTCCAGCAGCGGTGCCGGGGCGAACCCGGGCTCGCGCAGCTCCAGGTACAGCTCCCGCTGGATGGCCAGCGCCACGTCCAGGCCCACCACGTCGAGCAGCTCGAACGGCCCCATCGGGTAGCCGCAGCCCAGCTTCATCGCGTGGTCGATGTCGTCGGCGGTGGAGTAGCTGGCCTCCAACATCCGCACCGCGTCGTTGAGATACGAGAACAGCAGCGCGTTGACGATGAAACCGGACCGGTCGCCGCAGACCACGCCGGTCTTGCCCAGCGTGGCGCTGACGACCTGCGCGGTGGTGACGGTCTCGGCGGAGGTACGGATCGTCCGGACGATCTCCACCAGCGGCATCGCCGGGGCCGGGTTGAAGAAGTGCAGACCCACCACGTCGGCCGGGCGCTGGGTGGCCATCGCCATCTCGATCACCGGCAGCGACGAGGTGGTGGTCGCCAGCACCACACCCGGCTTGCAGATCTCGTCCAGGCTGGCGAAGAGGGCCTTCTTGACGCTGAGTTCCTCGACCACCGCCTCGACCACCAGGTCCACGTCGGCCAGGTGGTCCAGCGTCGCCGACCAGTTGATCCGACCGAGCGCGGCATCCCGGTCGACCTCGCTGAGCCGGCCCCGGACCACGCCCTTGTTGAGCGACGTCCGCACCGCCTCGAAGACCTTGGCCGACTGCTCCGCGCCCCGGGTCACCGACACGACCTCGTAGCCGGCGTTGGCGAAGACCTCGATGATCCCGGTCGCCATGGTCCCGGAACCCACGATGCCGATCTTGGTAACAGCCTGGTCGGACGCCGCCGGTTCCGTCGTGGTCGGGGTCTGCTCGTCCGGTACGACCTTCGGCGAGCCGGGCCGCTCGTAGGTGTAGAAGCCCCGGCCGGACTTCCGCCCGAGCAGCCCTGCGGTCACCATCTGCTTGAGCAACGGCACCGGGGCGTGCCGACGGTCCCGGCCGCCACGCCGGTACATGGTGTCCAGAATCTCGTACGCGGTGTCCAGGCCGATCAGGTCCATCAGCGCGAGCGGACCCATGGGCAGTCCGCAGCCGAGCTTCATGGCCGCGTCGATGTCCTCGCGGGTGGCGTACCGGGACTCGAACAGGTCGACGGCGTGGTTGAGGTAGCCGAAGAGCAGGGCGTTGGCGATGAACCCGGCCCGGTCGCTGATGGTGACGTCGACCTTGCCGAGCCGCTTGCAGAGCGCCTCCACGTCGGCCACCACGTCGGCGGAGGTGACCACCGTGCGTACCACCTCGACCAGCTTCATCACCGGCGCCGGATTGAAGAAATGGATGCCGACGACCTGGTTGGGACGCGCGGTGGCCACGGAAATCTCGGTCACGCTCAGCGACGAGGTGTTGGTGGCGAGGATGGCCTCGGGCTTGCAGACCCGATCCAGCTCGGCGAAGAGCCGCTGCTTCAGATCGAGGTGCTCGGGTACCGCCTCGATCACCAGGTCCACCGAGTGCAGCGCGTCCAGCCCGACGGCGAAGGTGACCCGGCCCAGCAGCGCGTCCCGGTCGGCCTCGGCGAGCTTGCCCCTGGCCACCGCCCGGTTCGTCGAGCCGGTCAGGTTCGCCCGCCCACGGTCGAGCGCGGCGTCGGAGATCTCCACGGCCACCACGTCGATGCCGTTGCGGGCGAATACCTCGACGATGCCGGCACCCATGGTGCCCAGACCCACCACACCCACGCTGGCGAACTCGCGCGTCACGACCCGGCCTCCCCTGTGCGCAACGACACGACCGAACGTTAACGGCCGCTAAGGTTATGCGCGCGAGTCTGCCACGTGACGCACCGTTGTCGAGGCGTCGTGGCACATGTCACCGATGTCCCGGTTTACCCGCCCGACCCGGTCGGCGGTCGACCAGGCCCGGGTCGGCAGCGGACCCGGCTCAGTGAGGGTCGACCCCGGCGAGGGCGAGCAGTTCGGCGACGAACTCCGCCGGGCGCTCCAGGTGTGGGCTGTGTCCGCAGCCGGACAGCACCACCTCCCGGTAGCTGCCGCCGGTCTCGGCGTACCGGTCGAGCACCGCGCGGGTCTGCCCGATCATCGGCTGCGGTGGGCACTCCTGCGCCCCGGGCCAGCCGGGCACCAGGCCCAGCGCCCCCAGCTGCGCCAGGTCGAACAGTGAGGTGTCCGAGACGATCACGTCAGAGTCACCGCGGATCCAGGTGACCGGGGGCTTCGGTGTCACGGCCACCAGCTCCTCGGCGACCCGGAACCGCGCCAGCGCGTTGAGCACGCCACGGCCGCCCGGCGCGCTACCCGGCCAGTTCGGCGAGCTAACCGCGTCGCCGGGGTAGTTGTCCGGGCCGGTGGCGGTGGAGAGCACGCTGTCGAGCAGCGGTTCCTCGTCGTCGCCGAGGCAGGCGGGGTCCGCCACGTAGGCCGCCCGCAGCACGCTGCGCGGGCTGGTCCGGGCCTCCGCGCTGCGGTCACCGGCGGCCAGCCGCGCGACGAAGTCACCGTTCGCCGTGCCGGCGCCGGAGCCGGCCCGGTCGGGCGTGGTCGGCGTGCCGGCCAGGTCGCGGGTGGCGCCGAAGCCGTACGGGGACACCGGTGCCGCGAGCAGCAGCCCGACGATGCGGTCGGGGTGGTCCACCAGCAGGCGCATCGCCACTCCGCCGCCGAGCGAGTGGCCGACCACCACGGGCCGGGTGCCCTCGGCGAAGAGCGACGGCTCGTCGAGCAAAGCCGCCACGTCGTCGGCGAAGTCGGTCAGGCCCCGGGTGGCGTCGACCGGGGCGGTCTGCGTGGCGCCGTAGCCACGCAGGTCCGGCGCGACCACCCGCAGGGTCGCCGGCAGGCGGCGCACCAGCGGCTCCCAGAAGGCGGCCGAGGAGCAGTTGCCGTGCACGAGCAGCACCGGCACGCCGTCGGCGGGTCCGGCCACCCGGACGGCCTGGGTGATTCCGTTCGCGGTCACGGTGCGCTGCTGGCTCTCCATCCGCGGCATGCTGCCACGATCGACACCACCGGTCCATATGGCCGGCACCCACGAGGCCGGGCCCCCTCGGGTGGCGGACACCCACGCGTCCCGGGCGGAACTTGTGGCCGGAAACCACGCGTGCAGGCCGGCATGCAACAGCCGGGACCGGGACTCGGTCGTCAGCGGTGGACGCCGACCACCGCCGCCGCGTCCGGCACTCCGGCCTGCCCGGGCACCACCGGTGTCGCGACCGTGGCGGGCAACGGACGGATCGGTCGTCGCTCCTGGCGCGGCAGTTCGAAGCTCAGGCCCACCGGATCCGTGCGGGCCACGCCGGGGTCGAAGAACCTAAGCTCGGTACGGCCGATCCGGATCACGTCGCCGTCGCTGAGCCGGACGACCTCGGTTGCCCGGAGGTCGTTCACCCAGGTGCCGTTCGTAGACCCGAGATCCACCAGAGAGGCACCCTCGCCGGCCCGCCAGATCTCGACATGCCGCCGACTCAGATGCGGGTCGTGAACCACGATGTCGACCGCCGGATCACGGCCGATCACCTGCGGCCGGCGCGGCAGCCGGAAGCGCCACCCCCGCATCGGCCCGGCAGCCACCGTCAGCAGCGGCATCAGTTGCGGATGTTCCTCCATGGACGGTCAGCCCCTCCACCCGTGTGACGATCCCGGGTCAGCGTTTCACCACCGGGCGTCCACCTCCACCATCCAGCCGGATGCGTACCGGTAACCGTCCGGCTGCTTTGTGTTCACATATTCCACGGCGCCCGGCGACGGAACTACCGGGCGGGACGAGAGGTTCGTCCGATTCAACCGACCGGACGGCTGGGAGGATTCGCCCGTTTCCCGACCCCTACCGGCGAGTAATTCTCGCGTCTAGACTTCCGCCATGACGGCTGTGCTACCCCCCGGCACCCCAGCGGTCCAGGGCAACCAACTGATCTCGACCAGCCCGGCGTCCGGCGACGAAGCCGGGCGCGTCCCGGTCGCCACCTCGGTCGACGTCGAACGCGCCGTCGAGCGGGCCCGCGCCGCCGGCCAGTGGTGGGCGGGGCTCGGTTTCACCGGGCGACGGGAGCGGCTGCTGCGCTGGCGGCGGCTGCTCGCCCAGCGGATGGAACAGTTGGCCGCCCTGATGCACGCCGAGGGTGGCAAGCCGGTCGCCGACGCACTCGTCGAGATCGTGACCACGGTGGAGCACGTGGACTGGGCGGCCCGTAACGCCCGGCGGGTGCTGGGCCCCCGGCGGGTCCGCTCGCGGCTCGTGCTCGCCGAGTTCTCGGCCCACCTGGAGTACCAGCCGCACGGCGTGGTCGGCGTGATCGGTCCGTGGAACTATCCCGTCTTCACCCCGATCGGCTCCATCGCGTACGCGTTGGCGGCCGGTAACGCGGTGGTCTTCAAGCCCAGCGAGTACACCCCGGTCGTCGGTCAGTGGCTCGTCGACAGCTTCGCCGAGGTGGTGCCCGAACATCCGGTCCTCACCGCGGTGCACGGGCTCGGCGACGTCGGCGCCGCCCTGTGCCGGGCCGGCGTCGACAAGCTCGCCTTCACGGGCTCGACGGCCACCGCCAAGAAGGTGATGGCGGCGTGCGCCGAGTCGTTGACCCCGGTGCTGGTGGAGGCCGGCGGCAAGGACGCCATGATCGTGGACGCCGACGCCGACCTGGACGCCGCCGCCGACGCCTGCGTCTGGGGAGCGATGACCAACGCCGGGCAGACCTGCATCGGCATCGAACGGGTCTACGCCGTGGAGCCGGTCTTCGACGCGTTCGTCGACAGGGTCGTCGAGCGCGCGGGCCGGCTCACCGTCGGCCCCGACCACGCCGACATCGGCCCGATCACCATGCCGAGTCAGCTCGACGTGATCCGGCGGCACATCGAGGACGCGGTGGCCCGTGGTGGTCGGGCGGTGCTCGGCGGGCCGGACGCGGTACGCCCGCCGTACGCGCACCCGACCGTGCTGGTCGAGGTGCCGGAGGAGGCTGCCGCCGTACGCGAGGAGACCTTCGGCCCCACCCTGACCATCAACCGGGTCCGCACCGCCGACGAGGCGCTCGCCCGGGCCAACGCCCTGCCGTACGGGCTGGGCGGTTCGGTCTTCGGTCAGCGGCGCGCGGTCGCGATCGCCCGGCGGTTGCGCTCCGGGATGGCCTCGGTCAACTCGACGCTCACCTTCGCCGGCATGTCCACCCTGCCGTTCGGCGGGGTCGGCGAGTCCGGCTTCGGCCGCATCCACGGCGAGGACGGGCTGCGCGAGTTCGCCCGGGCCAAGGCGGTCACCCGCCGCCGGGGGCGTTCGCTGCTGCCGTCGACCACCTTCGAGCGCACCGAGGCCGACGTGAGCCGGCTGGTGAAGGCGGTCAAGCTGATCTACGGCCGGTGACCGGCTAGAAGAGCGTCAGTTCGTCGCGCTCGATGCCCCGCAGCCGGTCGTAGTCGACCACCACGCAGCGGATTCCCCGGTCGGTGGCGAGCACCCGGGCCTGCGGCTTGATCTCCTGCGCGGCGAAGACCCCGGCGACCGGTGCGAGCAGCGGATCACGGTTGAGCAGTTCCAGGTAGCGGGTGAGCTGCTCGACTCCGTCGATCTCGCCACGGCGCTTCACCTCGACGGCGACCGTGCCCTGGTTGGCATCCCGGCAGAGCAGGTCGACCGGGCCGATCGCGGTCATGTACTCGCGGCGGATCAGGGTGTACCCGTCACCCAGCGTCTCGGGATTGGCCGCCAGCAACTCCTGGAGGTGGGCCTCCACGCCGTCCTTGCGCAGCCCGGGATCGACACCCAGCTCGTACGAGGTGTCCTGGAAGATCTCCTCCAGGGTGATCCGCAGTTCCTCGCCGGCCTTGTTCACCACCCGCCAGACGCCCGGGGCCTCCTCCAGCCGGCACGGTGGGCTCATCCAGTTCAACGGCTTGTACGCCCGGTCGTCGGCGTGGATGGAGACCGATCCGTCCGCCTTCACCATCAGCAGCCGGGTGGCCGGCGGCAGGTGGGCCGAGAGCCGTCCGACATAGTCCACCGAGCATTTCGCAATCACCAACCGCACCCGAGCAGGGTAGCGGAGTCACCGGCCGTCGCCACCGAGCGGCGCTGGCGTGCCGGTGCCATGCTGGGCTGGTGCTCGAAGTGCTCACCGGTACCGGCCTCGCCGCCTCGGCGGGGCTGAACGCCTACATTCCGTTGCTGGTGACGGGCCTGCTGGCCCGCTACACCAGCGTGATAGACCTGCCTGGCGGGTGGCAGTGGCTCGGCAACGAGTGGGTGCTGGGCATCCTCGCGGTGCTGCTCGTGGTCGAGGTCGTGGCGGACAAGGTGCCCGTGGTGGACCACGTCAACGACATGGTGCAGACGGTCGTCCGGCCGACGGCCGGCGGGCTGGCGTTCGGGGCCGGTTCGGCGTCCGAGACGGTGACGGTCAGCGACCCGGACAGCTTCTTCGCCAGTGGCGGCCAGTGGTTGCCGGTGCTGGTCGGGGTGCTCATCGCGCTCGGCGTCCACCTGCTGAAGTCGACCGCGCGGCCGGTCATCAACGCCACCACGGCGGGCCTGGGGGCGCCGGTGGCGAGCACCGCCGAGGATGCCACGAGCGTGGTCATGTCGCTCGTCGCGATCATCCTGCCGGTGCTGGTGCTGGCGTTCCTGGTCGGCCTCGTGCTCGTCCTTCCGTGGCTGCTGCGCCGCCGGGCGGACCGGCGTCGGGAGCGGCAGGCGGCACGCGAGGCGGGCTTCCGCGTCTGAGCCCGGGCCGCCGGCTCGACCGAATCACCTCCTCAACCCGCCCTAAAGCCTAAAATTGGGGCAATCAACGGAGGAGGTTGGGTCATGACCGCAGCAATGGAGATGCCCCGGGTCCAGGAGTGCGTGGTCGCCGCGTGCGCGTACAACCACACCGGCGACTGCCACGCCTTCGCCATCACCATCGGCAGCCTGGACCACGCCCACTGCCACACCTTCATCGAGATGCCCGCCGTCCGGGCCGGTCTCGACGGGCAGATCGCCCAGGTCGGGGCGTGCCAGCGCGCCGACTGCCGGCACAACGAGCAACTGGAGTGCCAGGCACCGGCGATCCGGGTCGGTCCCGACGCCGACATGGCCGACTGCATGACCTACGACCACCGCTGAGCGCGCCGTCCGCGCGGATCCCGGCCACCCGCCGGGGTCCGCGCGTCACAGCTCGTTCGCCTGCCGGATGACGGTGACCAGCTCGTCGATGATCTCGGTGAGCGCGAAGTCCTTCGGGGTGAACACCCGAGCCACCCCGGCCGCGCGCAGCTGATCGGCGTCCCGGGTGGGAATGATGCCGCCGACCACCACCGGCAGATCCGGTCGGCCGGCGGCCCGCAACCCGTCGAGCACCGCCGGCACCGCCGCCAGGTGCGAGCCGGAGAGCACGGAGAGCCCGACCAGATCCACGTCCTCCTCCACCGCGGCGGCCACGATCTGCCCGGCGGTGAGCCGAATGCCCTGGTAGACCACCTCGAAGCCGGCGTCGCGGGCGCGGACCGCGATCTGCTCCGCGCCGTTGGAGTGCCCGTCCAGGCCGGGCTTGCCGACGAGCAGTCGCAGCCGCGCGTTGCCCAGTTCGCGGGCGGTGGTGGCGACCCGGGCGCGGACCTCGGCCAGCCCGTCGTCACCGCCGCTCGCGGACCCGCCCACCAGACCGGTGGGTGCCCGGTACTCGCCGAAGACCTGGCGCAGGGCCGCCGCCCACTCCCCCGTGGTCACTCCCACCCGAACGCACTCGAGCGTGGCCGTCATCAGGTTCGCCCTGGTCGCGGCGTCCGCGCGCAGCCGGGCCAGGGCGGCGTCCACCGCCGCCGCGTCGCGGTCGGCCCGCCAGGCGCGTACGGCCGCCGAGGCGGCGATCTCCACGGCGGGATCGACCTGTTCGACCGCCTCGGCACCGGCGGCGGTCAGCGGCGACGGCTCGGTCTCGGTGAACCGGTTGACGCCGACCACCACATCGCTGCCGGTCTCGATCCGTCGCCGCCGCTCGGCCAGGGAGGCCACCAGGGCGCTCTTGAGGTAGCCGGTCTCCACCGCGGCGACCACGCCGCCCATCTCCAGCACCGTCGTCAGCTCGGCCCGGGCACCGGTGACGATCTCGTCGACCAGCGCGGTCATCACGTGCGAGCCGTCGAACAGGTCCGGGTACTCCAGCAGGTCCGACTCGTAGGCGAGCACCTGCTGCATGCGCAGCGACCACTGCTGGTCCCACGGTCGGGGCAGGCCGAGCGCCTCGTTCCAGGCCGGCAGCTGCACCGCCCGCGCCCGTGCCTGCCGGGAGAGGGTGACCCCGAGCATCTCCAGCACGATCCGCGGCACGTTGTTCTCCGGCTGCGCCTCGGTCAGGCCGAGGGAGTTGACCTGCACGCCGTACCGGAAGCGGCGCTGCCGCGGGTCCGTCACGCCGTACCGGTCGCGGGTGAGCTGGTCCCACAGCGCGCCGAACGCGCGCATCTTGGCGATCTCCTCGACGAACCGCACCCCGGCGTTGACGAAGAACGACATCCGCTGCACCACGTCGCCCATCCGCCGCGCCGGCACCTGGCCGCCCTCGCGCACCGCGTCGAGCACCGCCACCGCCGTGGCCAGCGCGAACGCCACCTCCTGCACCGGCGTGGCCCCGGCCTCCTGGAGGTGGTACGAGCAGATGTTCACCGGGTTCCAGCGCGGCATCTCGCGCAGCGTGTACGCGATCACGTCGGCGGTCAGTCGCAGCGAGGCGGCCGGCGGGAAGATGTGCGTTCCCCGGGACAGGTACTCCTTGATGATGTCGTTCTGGGTGGTGCCGGCGCAGCGGGCCGGTTCGGCACCCTGTTCGCTGGCGACCGTGCCGTAGAGGCCGAGCAGCCACATCGCCGGCGCGTTGATGGTCATCGAGGTGTTCATGTCGGCCAGTGGAATGCCGTCGAAGAGCGCCCGCATGTCGCCCAGGTGCGACACCGGGACGCCGACCCGGCCGACCTCGCCGGTGGCGAGTTCGTGGTCGGGGTCGTACCCGGTCTGGGTGGGCAGGTCGAAGGCGACCGACAGGCCGGTCTGCCCCTTGGCCAGGTTTCGACGGAAGAGCGCGTTCGTCGCGGCGGCCGAGGAGTGCCCCGCGTACGTCCGCATCACCCAGGGACGGTCCCGCTCCGGCAGCCGGCCCATGAGTGCCTTCTCGTCCATGGCCGGAGTCTAAGTTACCGTTCAGTAGAACGGGTTGTGCAAAACCACACAACCTCCACCACCCCCGGTGCGGACGCCGGGTCACGGCGGGCCGCACACTTGACGGCATGAGTGACGACGTCGCGATCCGCGTCCGAGGGCTGCGCAAGACGTACGGCGGCAGCCCCGCGGTCGCCGGGCTGGACCTGGACGTCCACCGGGGCGAGGTGTTCGCCCTGCTCGGGCCGAACGGCGCCGGCAAGACCACCACCGTGGAGATCCTGGAGGGCTACCGCCAGCGCGACGCCGGCGAGGTACGCGTTCTCGACGTCGACCCGGCCAACCCGACGCGTGACTGGCGGGGGCGGGTCGGCATCGTCTTCCAGGGCACCGGTGAGTTCGACGAACTCTCCGTCGCCGAGGTGGTGCACCACTTCGCCGGCTTCTACCCCGACGCCGACGACCCCGACAAGGTGATCGAACGGGTCGGGCTGACCGGCAAGGCCCGCGCCCGGACGCACACCCTCTCCGGCGGACAGAAGCGCCGGCTCGACGTGGCGCTCGGCATCATCGGCCGCCCGGAACTGCTCTTCCTGGACGAGCCGACCACCGGCTTCGACCCGGAGGCCCGGCGGGAGTTCTGGGAGTTGATCCGTGATCTCGCCGCCGCCGGCACCACGATCGTGCTGACCACGCACTACCTGGACGAGGCCGAGGCGCTCGCCGACCGGGTGGGCGTGATCACCGGCGGCCGGCTGGTCGAGGTCGCCGCACCGAACCAGCTCGGCAACCGGCAGGAGGCGCTGGCCACGGTCTCCTGGCGTACTCCGGACGGCACGCTGGACAGCGCGCAGAGCGCGACGCCGACGGCGCTGGTGGCGGACCTCGCCGCGCGTTTCGGCGGCGAGGTGCCCGGCCTGACCGTCACCCGGCCCACCCTCGAAGACATCTACCTGACGATGATCGGACACCGATGACCACCACGACGAGACCGGCGGAGCCGGTCACCGCGGCAGCTCCGGCCCGGCGGAGCGGTCCGGCCGGCCTCGCCCTGCGGCAGGGGCGGCTGGAGATCCGGCAGTTCCTGCGCAGCCGCGAGTCCGTCGTGTTCACGCTTGGCTTCCCCCTCATCATGGTGCTGATCTTCGCGTCGATCTTCGACGAGGAGATCGCCCCCGGGGTGAGCTACACGCAGTACTTCATCACCGGCATGATCGCGACCGGCCTGATGACGGTCAGCTTCCAGAACCTCGGCATCTGGATCCCGATCGAGCGGGACCGGGGGGTGCTCAAGCGCTACCGGGGCACGCCGATGCCGAAGTGGGTCTGGTTCGCCGGCAAGGTGATCATGGTGCTGGTGACCGGTGTCGTGATGACCGCGCTGCTGCTCGCGGTGTCGGTGACGCTGTTCGACCTGGAGCTGCCGACCACCACCACGGCCTGGGTGACCTTCGGCTGGGTCAGCGCCCTTGGGGTGACCGCCTGCACGCTCTGCGGCATCGCCATCTCGTCGCTGGCCCGGACCGCCCGCAGCGGCTCGGCGGTGGTCACCCCGGTCGCGCTGGTGCTCCAGTTCATCTCCGGGGTGTTCTTCGTCTTCACCAACCTGCCGAGCTGGATGCAGCAGGTGGCGGCGCTGTTCCCACTCAAGTGGATGTGCCAGGGGCTACGGGCGGTCTTCCTGCCGGAGAGCTTCGGCGCGGACGAGCCCGGCGGCTCGTTCGAGCTGACCCGCGTCGCCGTGGTGCTGGGCGTCTGGTGCGTGATCGGCCTGGTGCTCTGCCTGACCACCTTCCGGTGGACCACCCGCCGCGACGGCTGAGCCATGGGGAGGGCCCGCCGGGCCCTCCCCCACGGCGGCGTCAGTACGAGTAGAAGCCCTGGCCGGTCTTGCGGCCCAGATCGCCCGCGGTGGCCATGCGCTGCAACAGCTCCGGCGGGAAGAACTTCTCGTCGGCGGTGTCGGTGTAGATGTTGCGGGTGGCGTTCAACAGCACGTCGACACCGGTCAGGTCGACCGTGGCCAGCGGACCCATCGCGTGCCCGAAGCCGAGCCGGCAGGCGGTGTCCAGGTCCTCGGCGGAGATCACGCCGGCCTCGACCAGCTTGACCGCCTCCATGGCCAGGGCGCAGATCAACCGGGTGGTGACGAAGCCGGCGATGTCGCGGTTCACCACCACGACGGTCTTGCCGATCTCCTCGGCGAAGGACTTCGCCCGCTCCAGGGTGGCGTCGCTGGTCTTGTAGCCACGCACCAGCTCGCAGAGCTTCATCATCGGCACCGGCGAGAAGAAGTGGGTGCCGACGACCGCCTCCGGGCGCTCGGTGGCCGTCGCGATCTGGGTCACCGGGATCGCCGAGGTGTTGGTAGCCAGCACCGCGTCCGCCTTGCAGATCTTGTCCAGCGCGCGGAACACCTCGTGCTTGATCTCCAGCTTCTCGAAGACCGCCTCGACGACGATGTCCGCGTCGCCGGCCGCCTCCAGCTCGGTGGTGGTGGTGATCCGCCCGAGCGTCGCCTCGACCTCGTCGTCGGAGAGCTTGCCCTTCTCCGCGAACTTCGCCAGCGACCGCCGGATGCCGTCCAGACCACGCGTCGTCGCCGTCTCGTCCAGATCCCGCAGCACCACCTGCCAGCCGGCCTGCGCCGCCACCTGGGCGATGCCCGAACCCATCAGACCGGCACCGATGACCGCGAGTCGACCCGCCATGCTGCTACTCCCTCGCTGCGAATGAGTGTCTGCCTGCACCCTAGTCGGCGAGCCTGAACGATGGCTAAGTCGCTCAGATGGTCAGCTCGGGTTCCTCCGGCGCGGTCGCCCGCTCCACCTCGATGCCCAGCGCCCGCAGGTCGGCCACGAAGTCGGGATAGCCCCGGTCCACGTGGTGCACGTGGGACACCTCGGTCACCCCGTCGGCGCAGAGCCCGGCGATGATGAGCCCGGCGCCGGCCCGGATGTCGGTCGCGCGGACCGGCGCGCCGGAGAGCCGCTCCCGGCCGCGTACCACCGCGTGATGCCCGTCGGTCTTGATGTCCGCGCCCAGCCGCATCATCTCGTTGGCGAACATGAACCGGCCGTCGAAGATGTTCTCGGTGATCAGCGAGGCGCCCTCGCTGAGCGCGGCGAGCCCGATCGCCATCGGCAACAGGTCGGTGGCGAAGCCCGGATAGGGCAACGTGACCACGTCCACCGCGCGGGGCCGGTCGTCCATGCGTACCCGGAAGCTGTCCGCCCGGGTCTCCACCATGCCGCCGGCCGTGACCACCTTGTCGAGCGCGACCTCCAGGAACGCGGGGTCGAGGCCGGTCACGGTCACGTCGCCACGGGTCATCGCCGCGCCGAACGCCCAGGTTCCCGCGACGATCCGGTCCCCCACCGTGGCGTGCCGGACCGGACTCAGCCGGGGTACGCCGACGATGGTGATCGTCGAGGTGCCCTCACCGTCGATGAGCGCACCCATCCGCTGGAGCATCGTGCAGATGTCGACGATCTCGGGCTCCCGGGCCGCGTTGTCGATCACGGTGGTGCCCTCCGCCAGCACCGCCGCCATGACGAGGTTCTCGGTCGCCCCGACGCTGGGAAAGTCCAGCACGATCTCCGCGCCCCGCAGCCCGTCCGGGGCCGAGGCGATCACGAAGCCGTGCTCGCCGGAGATGTCGGCACCCATCCGGGTCAACCCGGAGATGTGCATGTCCAGGCCCCGGGAGCCGATCGCGTCACCACCCGGATGGGCCACCCGCACGTACCCGCGTCGGGCCAGCAACGGACCCAGCACGCAGATCGACGCCCGCAGCCGGCGGACCAGGTCGTAATCGGCCTCGACGCCGGGCTGCTCCGGCACGTCGATGGTGACCGAACGGGACCGGGCCACCCCGCCGACCGCCACCATCGGGTCCACCGGATCGTCGGCGTCGAACCGTACGCCGCAACCGAGGCGGCGCAGCACCTCACCCATGATCGCGATGTCGGTGATCCGGGGCACATTCGTGATCACCGTACGACCGGGCGCGAGCAGCGCGGCGGCCATCAGCTTCAACGCCGAGTTCTTCGCACCGACCACGTGCACGGTGCCGGCGAGCCGGGCGCCACCGCGCACCCGGATGACGTCGACGTCGGCGAGCGCGGCGTCACCGGCGTCACCCGGGCCGACGCCCGCCGGCCAACCCGCGCCGTCGTCCGGTCGGGCCGGGATCGTCAGGTCCGGTATCCGTAGGCTGTGCGTCATGGCCGTCCACCTCACGCGCATCTACACCAAGGCCGGCGACGCCGGCATGACCAGGCTGAGCAACAACGAGCAGGTGCCGAAGAACGATCCGCGGATCGCCGCGTACGCCGACGTCGACGAGTGCAACGCCGCACTCGGCGTGGCACTCGCCCTGGGCCAGCTACCCGACGGGCTCCGCGCGGTGCTGGCGTCGATCCAGAACGACCTGTTCGACGTGGGCGCGGACCTGTCCACGCCCGTCGAACCGGACCCGAAGTACCCGCCGCTGCGGGTCACCGAGGAGTACGTCGAGCGCCTCGAGGGCTGGTGCGACGAGTACAACGCGCGCCTGAGCAAGCTCGACTCCTTCATCCTCCCCGGCGGCACCGCGGGCGCGGCGCTGCTGCACGCGGCGCGGACGATCGCCCGGCGCGCCGAGCGGTCGGCGTGGGCCCTCATCACCCACGACCCCGACCGGACCAGCCACCTCCCGGCAAAGTATCTCAACCGGCTGTCGGATCTGCTCTTTATCCTGTCAAGAACGGCAAATCCGGACGGAGACGTGCTATGGGTGCCCGGCGGAGGCCGGTGACCTTCGGTGCACTGCACCACGTGGAGGTCTGGATACCCGACCTGAACGCCGCAATGCGTAGCTGGGGCTGGCTGCTCGGCGAGTTGGGCTGGACGTCGTTCCAGCAGTGGCCGGTCGGCCACTCCTGGCGACTCGGCCCGACATACCTGGTGCTGGAGGCATCACCCGCACTCACCGGCATCCGGCACGACCGGCGCGCGCCGGGCCTCAACCACCTGGCCTTCCACGCCGGCCCGGCCGCCGCCGTGGACCGGCTGGTCGAGCAGGCGCCGGCGTACGGCTGGGAGCTGCTCTTCGCCGACCGGCACCCGTACGCCGGCGGGCCCGACACGTACGCCGGGTATCTGGCGGACGGGCAGGGGTACGAGGTGGAGTTGGTGGCCTCGGGCTGAGCTTGTCTTCGGGTTTGGTTGCTGTTTGGGGCTGGGGCTGACCGTGTCCGGCTCGTGGGTGGTTGCGGTGGGGCTGGGGGCGACCGTGCCCGGCTTCGGGCGGTCAGGCTTGATCCCTGCGCCGGGCACGGTCGCCCCCAGCCTGACCTGGTCGGACCTCGTCCGGGCGGAGGCCAGCCCGGGGTGGGTCTGCTGCGGTGGGGCTGCGGTCTGTGGTCGGTTGCTTCGGTGTGCGGATACGCCGCTGGCCGGCACCCGGGTTCGGGTGCCGGCCAGCGGTTTTCTGCTCCCCCTTGTGGAGGAATGTCTTCGGTTGTCGCCTGGTCGGTTGTCAGCTGGTCCAGTGCTGGGCGACGAGGTCGGCGGCCTGCTGTTCCCACTGGGCGTAGTGGTCGGGGTACGCCGACACCTGCACCGTCTGCGCGGCCTGGGTCAGCGGCATGTCCTGCCAGCCGTCGACCTGCTTCAACCCCTTGAGGAACGCCAGGGTCGAATACTCGGGGTCGGTGATCTGCTCCACCGTGCCCCAACCGGAGGACGGGCGCTGCTGGAACAGGCCCTGCGAGTCGTGGTCGTTGCGGTCACCCAGGTGACCCAGGTTCTCCAGCTTCGACTCCTGCAACGCGGTCGCGATCGACACCACGGCGGCACGCTCGTCCATGCCGGCCTTCTTCGTCGCCGCGATGATCGCCTTGACGTTGTCGATCTGCTCGTCGTTCAGCTCGACGTGCGACTGGTTGGACGGGGTGCCGTGCGGCAGCAGCCGGCCCATGTCCGGCTTGTCGGCCCGCACCACGTCGGCCTGCACCGCCGCGACCGGGTTGCTCGTGACCGGGGTGGTGTCGGCGTGAGCGGCCACCGGACCGGCGAACAGACCACCGGTGAACGCCAGACCCGCGATACCCAGCACGCTCTTCCGCAGCATCGTGTTCATCACAGAAGCTCCATTCGGGGGTCGACGCACACACACCCACAGGGGGGGACGGGGCGCGCGTACGCAAGCACCACAAAGGCGCCCAAACAAAAAGGGGGGAAAGTCCTCCGGCACGCGGGGCGTATCGCCGCTTCGCATCGCCGGGACCATGTCCAACGACCACCGGCCCGCCATCATTCCCGGGGGCCCGCACCCACCCTGGCGGGCGGTGTCTTCCTCGGCCGTTCACCCGTGCACAACGCCCCCGGGCCCGCACCCATTCCACCCCGAGCCCACGCCCGGAACCCGACACCCACCCCCAAACCCCGACAACCGCCCCCGACAACCCGCAATCTTGGTCCGACAACGCCCCCCAAAGGGCACAACCGCACCAAGATCCACACCAAACGCTGACCCCTCCCGCACGACAAGGAAGGGTGCGACCCGCACCGCCGCACCCGGCCCCGGGGCCAAGCCTGACCACCCAAAGCCGGGCACAACACCCAACCTTCCCCCGGCAGCGCCCCACACCCCACAGCACCCACAGTGTTGACCATGAGGTTAGCGGCAGTTTTAGAGATCAAAAACGCCGCCAACCTCATGATCAACAGGGAAGGCGGCGAGCTGCGGGGAGCGGGGGTGAGTAGCGGGAAGCGGCGGGGGTGGGGCTGGGGTTAGGCGGCGGGCCAATCTTGGGAGGCCATACGTGGCGAGACCGCCCCCGGAGGGGCGGCCTCGAGCCAGGAGAGGAACCCGGTGACGGTGGATCGTGCCATGGCGATCTCGACCGGGGCGTGTCGACTGGTACAGCGGAGGATGATCCAGTCGGCCGGCATGGACATTCGTTCCTGCCCCTCGGGCAGTCGCCGTCGTTCGACCGCCAGCCCTTCACGGGACAGCACCCGCTTGGGGCGTACAGCGAAACTGAACATCCGGTACCAGCGGAGTTCGTCGCCGACGAAGCGGCCGAAACCGGGTGACCAGCCGCGACCGTCGAGCATGGTGGAGGTCCGGACACTCAGCCGGATTATGCCTCCGCTACGGGTGACCAGAGCCCGCCGGACGAAGAGAAACAGGAACGCGCCGAGGAGCACGGCGACGCCGATCCCGACCCCTTCGACGATCTCCATCGGCGGGTCGGCTCAGTTGCCGGAAGCCGCGGCGGCCGGAGTGGCGGTCTCGGCCAGTACGGTCACGCCCTGCTCGCTGACCGACAGGAAGCCGCCAGCCACGTCGTAGCTGAGCTGCTCACCCCCGGGGAGCTTGATGCGTACCTGGCCGGGCTCGGCGAGCTGGCCGAGCAGGGGCGCGTGCCCCGGCAGCACACCCAGCTCACCCTCGGTCGTCCGGGCCATGACCATCTCGGCCGTGCCGGACCAGACCTTTTCCTCGACGGCCACGAGCTGGACGTTAAGCTGCTCTGCCACGCTGTCTCCTTGCTGAGGCGGCGGATTGGGGAAATTCTAGTCGCGCCCGGGACCTGTTCTTCAGGCGGGTGCCAAGACCCGCGGCCACGATCAGCTCCTGTTCACCAGCTTCGGATGTTCGAGCAGGAACGGGTCCAACAGGTCCCGCTCCAGAGCGACGAAGAAGTCGTCCACCTCGGGCGCGAACTGTTCACCGAGGTACTTGCCGTTCTCCTTGATTCCGCCACCCGGCAGCTTGATCATCTGAATGTTGCCGGGACGGATGTCCTTGAGCGCGACGGCGAAGTCGACCACGCTGTGCCCCCGGCCGCTGAAGATCAGCGACTCGCCGGCCGCACGGAGCACCTTGTCCAGCTTCACCGGGTTGGTCACCACGTCGGCGCTCAGCGCCTGACCGGCCATCGCCTTGACGAACTGCTGCTGGTGCCGCTGCCGGCCGTAGTCGCCGTCGGGGACACCGTTCTCCGGGTACCGCTGGCGGACGTAGTCCAGCGCCTGCCAACCGCTCAGGTGCTGCTTACCCTTCGGGTAGACCGCCTGCGGCCCGATGTAACCCTCGCCGTTGGGGTTGCCCTGGCGGTGCTTGCCGTTCGGCTCCCGGTGCTCCGAGCGGACCTCCCGCTCGATCTTCATCGTGACGCCGCCCATGGCGTCGACGATCTTCTGGAAGCCGGAGAAGTTGATGATCGCGCCGGCGTCGAACCGCTTGATGCCGGTGACCCGCTGCACGGTGATGGCGAGCAGTTCGAAGCCCTTCGCCGCGTCCGGCTTCCCACCGGGCACCCGGCTGCCGTACGACATCGCGGCGTTCAGCTTTGTGGTGTCGCCGGGAAAGTCGGCCTTCTCGAACGGCGGGATCTCCACGTAGAGGTCGCGCGGCAGGGAGAAGAGGTACGCCCGGTCCATCTCCTTCGGCACGTGCAGCACCATGATCGCGTCGGACAGCGGCGGGGTGTCCTTGTCGCGCGGGTCGATGCCGACCAGCAGGATGTTGAGCGGGCCCTTGATGTCGCTCTTGGCAGTGGCGCCGGCCGCCTGGTCGCCGAAGAGGTCCGCCTTGCCGACTGCGCCCTCGTAGCGGGCCATCAGCGCTTCCGCGCCCACCAGGCTGGTCCCGCTGAGCACCATCAGGACAACGCCGAAGATGGTGCAGAGCTGCGCCCAGCGGGGCACGCCCCGCCACACCGACGAGCGCCCACCACGCTTGCCGCGTCTGCCGGCCTTACCCACAAGCATCTCCGTTCGTCACGCCCCCGGGGGGAAGTACGGGCGCGCGGGGCCGAATGGTTTAACCAATCAACGCTCATCGGCGCATGAGCGTGGCTGTGCGGTGTCCGACGACATGCGCCGGGCCGTGCCTCGGCCCGGCTCGGGTTGCCTTCCTGGACATCGCACCGACGGTATCTCGCAGTCGGCGTGATCGCCGAGCACGGGAAACCGGCAGCGGCGATGGTACGTCGCGAAGATGAACAGAAGGCCGCCCCGGGGTTACCGGGACGGCCTTCTTTTTTCGTGTCTCGCGGAGGAAACGAAGGGTCAGCCCTTCATCAACTCGGCGGCCTTCTTCTCCAGGTCGTCGAGCCCACCGCACATGAAGAACGCCTGCTCGGGGAAGTGGTCGTACTCCCCCTCGCTGATCTTGCGGAACGCCTCGATGGTCTCCTTGATCGGGACCGTCGAGCCCGGCACGCCGGTGAACTGCTCCGCCGCGTAGGTGTTCTGCGACAGGAAGCGCTCGATCCGCCGGGCCCGCTGGACCGTGATCTTGTCTTCCTCGGAGAGTTCCTCGATACCGAGGATGGCGATGATGTCCTGCAGGTCCTTGTAGCGCTGGAGGATCCGCTTCACCTCGCTGGCCACCTGGAAGTGCTCCTGGCCGACGAACTCGGGGGCCAGGATCCGGGAGGAGGAGGCCAGCGGGTCCACCGCCGGGTAGATGCCCTTGTCGGAGATGGACCGCTCCAGGTTGGTGGTCGCGTCCAGGTGGGCGAACGTGGTGGCCGGGGCCGGGTCGGTGTAGTCGTCCGCCGGCACGTAGATCGCCTGCATCGAGGTGATGGCCTGGCCCCGGACGGAGGTGATCCGCTCCTGCAGCTCACCCATCTCGTCGGCCAGGGTCGGCTGGTAACCCACCGCGCTGGGCATCCGGCCCAGCAGGGTGGAGACCTCCGATCCGGCCTGGGTGAAGCGGAAGATGTTGTCGATGAAGAGCAGCACCTCCTGCTTCTTCACGTCCCGGAAGTACTCCGCCATGGTCAGCGCGGACAGCGCGACCCGCAGCCGGGTGCCCGGCGGCTCGTCCATCTGGCCGTAGACCAGAGCGGTCTTGTCGATGACGCCGGAGTCGGTCATCTCGTGGATGAGGTCGTTGCCCTCACGGGTGCGCTCGCCCACGCCGGCGAAGACCGAGGTACCACCGAAGTTACGGGCGACCCGGGTGATCATCTCCTGGATGAGCACCGTCTTGCCCACACCGGCACCGCCGAACAGGCCGATCTTGCCGCCCTTGACGTACGGGGCGAGCAGGTCGATGACCTTGATGCCGGTCTCCAGCATCTCGGTCTTCGGCTCCAGGTCCGCGAAGGCCGGTGCCTTGCGGTGGATGCCCCAGTGGTCGTCGGCCTGGATGGTCTCGCCCTCGGCCAGGTTGAGGCACTCACCGATGGCGTTGAAGACGTGGCCCTTGACCGCGTCGCCGACCGGCACCCGGATCGGGAAGCCGGTGTCCCGCACGTCGGCACCGCGCACCAGGCCGTCGGTCGGCTGCATCGAGATGGCGCGGACCAGGTTGTCACCCAGGTGCTGGGCAACCTCCAGGGTCAGCGTCTTCTCGCCACCGGACAGCGTCACGTTCACGTTGAGCGCGTTGTAGAGGTCCGGCATGGCGTCGCGCGGGAACTCGGCGTCGACGACCGGGCCGATGACCCGGACCACGCGACCCGTGGCCGTCTTGGTCTCGGCTGGTCCTCCAGCAGCGGTGGAAACAGTCATCACACTTCACTTCCCGACGCGGCCAGCGCGTTCGCGCCGCCGACGATCTCACTGATCTCCTGGGTGATCCCGGCCTGGCGGGCCGAGTTCATCTCACGCGTGTACTTGTCGATCATCTCTTCGGCGTTGTCGGTGGCGCTCTTCATCGCCCGCCGCCGGGCGGCCGACTCGCTGGCCGCCGACTCCAGCAACGCCGCGTAGATCCGCGTGTTGATGTACTTCGGCAGCAGCGCGTCGAGCAGCGCCTCCGCGTCCGGCTCGAACTCGTACGCGGGCAGTACGCCCTCCGAGCGGGGCCGTTCCTCGATCTGCAACGGGCCGATGATGCGGGTGACCGGGTTCTGGGTCATCAGGGACTTGAACTCGGTGTAGACGATGTGCAACTCGTCCACGCCGCGTACCCCGTCCGGGCCCGGATCGCCGTCGGTGTCGTCCGCACCGGCGGTGAACGCCTTGATCAAGGTCTCACCGACCTCGCGGGCGTCGGCGAAGGACGGCTGCTCCGAGAAGCCGGTCCAGCTGGCCTCGATCGGCCGGTTGCGGAACCGGTAGAACGACACGCCCTTGCGCCCGATGACGTAGAGCACCGGCTCCTTGCCGTCGGCCTGGAGCCGGGCGATCAACGACTCCGCCGTCCGGATGGCGTTGGAGCTGTAGCCGCCGGCCAGGCCCCGGTCGGAGGTCACCAGCAGCACGCCCGCCCGCCGCACCCGCTCGCGCGGGGTGAGCAGCGGGTGGTCGACCGAGGCGTTGGACGCCAGCGCGGTGAGCACGCCGGTGACGGCCTGGGCGTACGGCAGGGACGCCTCCACCCGGGCCTGGGCCTTGGCGATCCGGCTCGTCGCCACGAGCTCCATCGCCTTGGTGATCTTCTTCATCCCCTTCGCCGAGCGGATCCGTTGACGAAGAACACGTACCTGCGCCGCCATGGCCCGGCCCTACTGCTTCTCGGCCGGAGCCTCGCCGCTGTAGCGGGTGACCGTCTCGTGCTCGGCCTCGCCCTCCAGCGGCGCCGCCGGCGCCTCGTTGATCGTGCGCTCGTCCTCACGGCCGAGGAAGCCCTGCTTGAACTCCGTGACGGCCGAATCGAGGGTGGCGATGATCTCGTCGTCCCACTTGTTGTCGGCGATCGCCTGGAGCGTGGCGTTGTGCTTGCGCCGCAGGTGCTCCAGGAACTGGGTCTCGAAGCGCCGTACGTCGCCGACCGGGACGTCGTCCAGCTTGCCCTCGGTGCCGGCCCAGACGGCCACCACCTGCTCCTGCACCGGGTACGGCGAGTAGTTCGGCTGCTTGAGCAGCTCCACCAGGCGGGCACCGCGGTCCAGCTGGGCGCGGGAGGCCCTGTCCAGGTCGGAGGCGAAGGCGGCGAACGCCTCCAGCTCACGGAACTGGGCCAGGTTCAGCCGCAGCGAACCGGAGACCTTCTTCATCGGCTTCACCTGGGCGGCACCGCCGACCCGGGAGACCGAGGTACCGACGTTGATCGCCGGCCGGACGCCCTGGTTGAACAGGTCGGTCTCCAGGAAGATCTGGCCGTCGGTGATCGAGATGACGTTCGTCGGGATGAAGGCCGAGATGTCGTTGGCCTTCGTCTCGATGATCGGCAGGCCGGTCATCGAGCCGCCACCCATCTCGTCGGAGAGCTTCGCGCAGCGCTCCAGCAGCCGGGAGTGCAGGTAGAAGACGTCACCCGGGTACGCCTCGCGGCCCGGCGGGCGGCGCAGCAGCAGCGACACGGCACGGTACGCCTCGGCCTGCTTGCTCAGGTCGTCGAAGACCACGAGGACGTGCTTGCCGCCGTACATCCAGTGCTGACCGATGGACGAGCCGGTGTAGGGGGCGAGGTACTTGAAGCCGGCCGGGTCCGACGCCGGGGAGGCGACGATGGTGGTGTACTCCATCGCGCCCGCCTCCTCAAGGATGCCCTTGATGCCGGCGATGGTGGAGGCCTTCTGACCGATGGCGACGTAGATGCAGCGAACCTGCTTCTTCGGGTCGCCGGAGGCCCAGTTCTCGCGCTGGTTGAGGATGGTGTCCAGGGCGACAGTGGTCTTGCCGGTCTTCCGGTCACCGATGATCAGCTGCCGCTGGCCCCGGCCGATCGGGGTCATCGCGTCGATGGCCTTGATGCCGGTCTGCATCGGCTCGAAGACGGACTGCCGGGCCATCACGTTGGGGGCCTGCAGCTCCAGCTCGCGGTAGCCCTCGTCGGCGATCTCACCGAGACCGTCGATCGGCTGGCCGAGCGCGTTGACCACGCGGCCCAGGAAGGCGTCGCCCACCGGCACCGAGAGCACCCGGCCGGTGCGCTTGACGCGCTGCCCCTCCTCCAGCCCGGAGTAGTCGCCGAGGACGACGACACCGATCTCCCGGACGTCGAGGTTCAGCGCCACGCCGAGCGTGCCGTCCTCGAACTCCAGCAGCTCGTTGGTCATGGTCGAGGGCAGGCCCTCGACGTGGGCGATGCCGTCGCCGGTGTCGGCGACGGTGCCGACCTCCTCACGGGAGACGTCGGGCGAGTAGGAGGAGACATAGCGCTCCAGGGCGCCGCGGATCTCCTCCGTCGAGATGGTCAGCTCGGCCATCCTCTGCTTCCTTAAGTATCAGGGGCCCGGGATACCTAGTACCGACCGGTCCTCGGGTCGACTGTCTTTCCGGGCGCTTCGCGGGTGCTGGTCAGCGCTTCGCGAGCGCGTTGCGGGTCTCGTTGAGGCGGCGCAGGATCGTCCCGTCGTAGAGGTCCGAACCCACCCGTACGCTCACTCCACCGAGGATCGTCGGGTCAACCGTAAGCTTGACAGCAACCTGTCGATCGTATATGGCGGAAAGCCGATCGCCCAGGCGCCGCTCCTCCTCCTCGGTGATCGGAGCAGCCACCGTCACGTACGCGACCTGCCGGTCTCGCCGCTCCGCCGCCAACTCCACCAGCCGGGACAACGCGGCGGTGAACGACCGGCCACCGAAGCCGGCCAGCGCCGCCTCCGCCAACCGCACCGTCACCGGCCGGGCCTTGCCCGTCAGGAGCATCCCGACCAGTTCGGCCCGCTGCGCCACCGGCGCCATCGGGTCGGACAGGGCGTTGGACAGCTGCGGATCCGCGGCGACCACCTGGCCGAAGCGGAACAGCTCGTCCTCCACCTCGCCCAGTTCGTCGGCGCGGTCCGCGCTGGCGAGCAGTGCCTGCACACCGAGGCTCTCCGCGCCGTCGAGCAGTTCCGACGGCGCGGACCAGCGACCGGCGACGAGGGTCCCGAGCAGGTCGAGCGTGTCCGCGCCGACCTTGCCGGAGAGCACCGAGTTCACCAGGCCGGTGCGGTCCGCACCGGCGCGGGCCGGGTCGGAGAGCGCCCGGCGCAGCCGAACCTCCCGCCGCAGCAGGTCCGCGACGGCGAGCAGTTCCGCACCGGTGCCGGCCACGGTCGACGGCTCGGCACCGGCGACGTACTCCTCCAGCCGCGCGAGCGCGGCGGCGTAGGACTCCCGGCTGGCGGCCTGCATCAGCGGGCCCCCGCGCTCTCAAGGTCGGTGAGGAACCGCTCGACGGTGCCCTTGCGGCGGGCCTCGTCGGCGAGCGACTCGCCCACGATCCGGCTGGCCAGGTCGACCGCGAGGCCGCCGACCTCCGCGCGCAGCTCGCGCACGATGGTCTGGCGTTCCACGGCCAGCGACTCCCGGCCGGCGGCGATGATCCGGTCGGACTCCTCCCGGGCCTTGGCCAGGATCTCCGTCCGGATCGACTCGGCGTCGGCTCGGGCGTCGTCCCGGATCCGGGCCGCCTCGGTACGCACCTCGGCGAGCTGGGCCCGGTACTGCTCCAGCAGCTGGTTGGCCTCGGCCTGAGCAGCCTCGGCACGCTTGAGGCCGCCCTCGATCGCGTCGACCCGCGCCTGGTACATCGCCTCCATGCGCGGCATCACGAACTTCAGCAGCACGAAGCAGAGCAGGGCGAAGGCGATCGACCCGATGACGAGCTCCTGCCAGATCGGCACGAGCGGGTGGTGCTCTACACCTTCAGCGGCGACATACATGTCAGACCTCCGGGTCGCGTCGGGCTACGTCAGACTGCGAACGCGAGCACCAGGCCGAACAGGGCGAGCGCCTCGACCAGCGCGAAGCCCAGGACCAGCCAGGTGCGGTTGTAGCCGGCGGACTCCGGCTGGCGGGCGCTGGCCTGGATGTAGGCCGCGAAGACCAGGGCGACACCGATGCCGGGGCCGATGGCGGCGAGACCGTAACCGATGGTGTTGACGCTGCCATCGATGGCGGCAATAACGTCCATTGCGGGTATTCCTCCTAGTAGACGCGTGAGTCCTCACGCGTACGCGGTCGTACCGGAAGCTTGGTCGGGCCGGGCGGCCCGCCGAGGTCTGTGGATCAGTGCCCGTCGGCGAGCGACGTGCCGATGTAGTTGGCGGTCAGGGTGACGAAGACGTAGGCCTGCAACAGCGCGACGAGCACCTCGAAGAAGGCCATCAGGATCGCCATCAGGAACGAGAACACCGAGGTCACCTGGACGAAGACGTTGTCCGAGGCGAGCATCACGAAGCCGCCGACCGTGAAGACCAGCAGGATCAGGTGCCCGGCGAACATGTTGGCGAAGAGTCGTACCGCCAGCGTGACGGGTCGGTTGATGAAGTTCTGCAGGAACTCGATCGGGATCAGCAGGACGTGCATCGGCCACGGCACGCCCGGGATGATCAGGCTCTGCTTGAGGTAGCGGCCCAGACCCTGCTTGCGGACACCGATGTAGAGGTACATCACGTAGGTGATCGCGGCTAGCACGATCGGGAAGGCGATGTGCGAGTTCGGGGAGATCTGCAACCCGGGAGTGACGCCGAAGAGGTTGGTCACCGCGATGAAGCAGAACAGCACCGTGAAGTAGGGCGCGAACCGGATGCCGTCCTTGCCCATCTGCTCCCGGGCGATGTTGTCCCGGACCAGACCGTAGATCGACTCGGCCATCCACTGGCCCTTGCTCGGCACCAGCTTCGGGTTCCGGTAGGTGGCCATGAAGAAGATGATCAGAAGCCCGACGGCCAGCCAGATCATCAGCGTGAACTTCGTGACCCACGGGCCGGCGAGATCCGGCGGGTAGAAGTCTCCGACGCTGGGGGGCCAGGGAAGGCCCTCTGCGGCGACAAGCTGTCCGCTCACCGTGTCATCCTCCGCACTCGACAGACCCGCGCGTGCCGGCACTCAGGCACTGAGCCTCTTCATGATCAGGTAGATCGCTCCGGCTGCGCCGAGCATCATGCCCACGGCGATTCCGACGCCGGTCGGCAGGCCCAGGAACTCCCCCGCCAACCAGCCGAGGAATCCCCACACCACGATGCCGGCGAGCAGGTAGCCGAGGACGGCTCCGGCGACACCTTCCGACGAGTGTTCGTCGGGGCTTCTGCGGTGTGGGTTGTCGGCCATGACGAGGCGAACACTATCAGCCGGGTGTTTCGCGAGTGTGCGGCACCCCCCACACTGCGAGCAGCGTGCGGGCGGCGGGTGCGGCGCGTCAAGCCGGGGTTAGCCTACTCCTGTCCGGCCAACCGGACAGGCCGACGAAACGCCGGGGAAACTCCAGCCGTACGGTCAGTGATCCGACGGACGGTCCACGCTGGGCAGCGGGGAACGCAACGCCCAGGTCAGGTGGGCACCGGTCCACACCACCACGGCCGCGATGATGGCCGCACCCATGTCCGGCAGCCCCGGCCAGCCGGTGGCCGCCACGGCCGCCATCGCCACCCCCAGGATGACGATCTTCGTGGCGTAGGTGACCAACCCCACCGACATGATCAGTCGCGGGTGGACCGCGTCCGCCCAGGCCACCGAGAGACCCGAGATCAGGTAGCTGACGACCACCAGGGCGATGCCGGCGGCCACCCCCGCCGCACCGGTCGGGCCGCGCAGCACGGCGGCGGCCGGCACCGCGACCACCGCCAGCGCGGCACAGGCCAGCAGCGGCAGGCGCAGGTACGGCAGCCGGGCCCGGATGGCGCCGGGTTCCCCGGCCCGGGGCGCGGTCGCCCGGGGTCCGCCGGATCCCTCCGGAGGCGCGCTCATCGGGGGTACGCCGGGAACTCGGCCGCCAGTTCGGCCGCGTCGGCGGCGATCCGGGCCAACTCGTCGACGCCACCCGGGGCGGACGGGTCGGTCCGCACCGCCCGGGCGATCAGCACGGCGACCTGACGCATCTGCGCCTCCCCCATGCCCTGGGTGGTGACGCTGGGCGTACCCACCCGGATCCCGGAGGCGACAAACGGTTTCTGCGGGTCGTACGGGATCGCGTTCTTGTTCAACGTGATGGTCGCCGCGTCGCACCGCGCCTCCGCCTCGGCGCCGGTGACCCCGATCTCCCGCAGGTCGATCAGAGCCAGGTGGGTGTCGGTGCCGCCGGAGACCGGGCGCATCCCCTCGGCGGCCAGCCCGGCGGCGAGCGCCCGGGCGTTCGCCACCACCTGCGCGGCGTAACTGCGGTACGCCGGTTGCGCCGCCTCGTGCAGCGCGACCGCCTTGGCCGCCACGGCGTGCATCAGCGGGCCGCCCTGGGTGAACGGGAAGACCGCCTTGTCGATCCGCTCGGCCACCGCCTCCCGGCAGAGGATCATGCCGCCGCGCGGGCCGCGCAGCACCTTGTGGGTGGTCGCGCAGACCACGTCGGCGTACGGCACCGGCGACGGGATCGCCTGCCCGGCGACCAGCCCGATGAAGTGCGCGGCATCCACCATCAGGTACGCGCCCACCTCGTCGGCGATCTCCCGGAACCGGGCGAAGTCGATCAGCCGTGGGTACGCGGTCGCCCCACAGATGATCATCTTCGGCTGGTGGGTGCGGGCGAGATCCCGTACCTCGTCGTAGTCGATCAGCTCGGTGTCCTGCCGGACGGTGTAGCCGACGGGTTTGAACCACCGGCCGGAGAAGTTCACCCGGCTGCCGTGGGTGAGGTGCCCGCCGTGCGGCAGCTCCATCGCCAGCACCGTGTCACCCGGCTGGACCAGCGCGGCGTACGCGGCCAGGTTGGCGCTCGCGCCGGAGTGCGGCTGAAGGTTGGCGTGCTCGGCGCCGAAAAGGTCCTTCGCCCGGGCGATGCCGAGCTCCTCGGCCCGGTCCACCTGCGCGCAGCCGCCGTAGTAGCGCCGGCCCGGATAGCCCTCGGCGTACTTGTTGGTGAGCGTCGAGCCCAGCGCCGCCAGCACGGCCGGCGAGGTGAGGTTCTCGCTGGCGATCAGCTGCAACCCGCCGCGCAGCCGGTCCAGCTCGCCCAGCACCACCTCCGCGATCTCCGGGTCGGCCGTGCTGAGCTGCTCGAAGTCCGGCCCCCAGAAGGTGCCCTCGGCGGTCTCCACAGCGCCAGAGTCTAGGAGACCGCAGACTGGAGGCGTGAGATGCCTGGTGACCGGAGCAACCGGATACATCGGCGGGCGCCTGGCGCCACGCCTGCTGGCCGAGGGATACGCGGTGCGCTGCCTGGCGCGGCGGGCCAATCGGCTGCGCGACGTGCCGTGGGCCGCGCAGGTCGAGGTGGTCGAGGGCGACCTGAGCCGGCCGGAGAGCCTGGCCGGGGTCTTCGACGGCGTCGACGTGGCGTACTACCTGGTGCACTCGCTCGGCCAGGCCGGCTTCGAGGCCGCCGACCGACAGGCCGCGACAACCTTCGCCGAGGCGGCCCGCGCCGCGGGCGTACGCCGGATCGTCTACCTGGGTGGGCCGGAGCCGGCGCCCGACGACGTCGCCTCGGCGCACCTGCGCTCCCGCGCCGAGGTGGCGCGGATCCTGCTGGACAGCGGCGTGCCGACGGTGGTGCTGCGGGCAGCTGTGATCATCGGTTCCGGTTCGGCGTCGTTCGAGATGCTGCGTTACCTGACCGAGCGGCTGCCGGTGATGGTCACTCCGCGCTGGGTCAGCAACCGGATCCAACCGATCGCGGTCCGCGACGTGCTGCGCTACCTGGTCGGCTGCGCGGCGCTGCCGCCGGAGGTCGACCGGGCCTTCGACATCGCCGGTCCGGATGTGCTGACCTTCGGCGACATGATGCAGCGCTACGCCCGGGTCGCCGGGCTCTCCCGCCGTCTCCTGCTGCCGGTACGGCCGCTGACGCCCACGCTGTCGTCGTACTGGGTGGGACTGGTCACCCCGGTGCCGAACGCGCTCGCCCGGCCGTTGGTGGAGAGCCTGGTGCACGAGGCGGTCGCGCACGAGCACGACATCGCGGAGTACCTGCCGGACCCGCCGGACGGGCTCACCGGTTTCGACCGGGCCGTCGAGCTGGCGCTGGCCAAGGTGCGCGACGCCGAGGTGGAGACCCGGTGGTCGAACGCGGCCGGTGCGGACGCCCCCGCCGAGCCGCTGCCGAGCGACCCGCACTGGAGCGGCGGCACCGCCTACACCGACCTGCGGGAGCAGACGGTGGCGGCCCCGCCGGAGGCGTTGTGGCAGGTGATCGAGGGGGTCGGCGGGGAGAACGGCTGGTACTCGTTCCCGCTCGCCTGGTCCGTGCGCGGCTGGTTGGACCGGCTGGTCGGCGGGGTGGGGCTGCGGCGGGGCCGGCGTCACCCGCACCAGTTGCGGGTCGGCGAGGCACTTGACTTCTGGCGGGTGGAGGAGATCGTCCCCGGCGAACTGCTGCGGCTGCGCGCCGAGATGCGGCTGCCCGGCCGGGCCTGGCTGGAGATGCGGGTGCAGACCGACGACGCGGGACAGGTCAGCTACCGGCAGCGGGCGGTCTTCCTGCCCCGGGGTCTGGTCGGGCACGCGTACTGGGCTGCGGTGACGCCGTTCCACGCGGTGGTCTTCGGTGGGATGGCCCGCAACATCGCCGAGGGTGCCGAGCGGTTGGCGGCGGCCGCCCCGGTCCGCGGACCGGCCACCGGCTGAGGCGGTCAGTTGCCGGTGCGCTGCCCGGTGACCCGCCAGGCGGTCGTCTCGCTCGGCGGCACGAAGTCGCGGACCGGCTCGTCGCGCAGGGCGAAGGAGAGGATCTCCCCGACCGCCTCCACCATGGCGGTCTGCACCGCCCGGCCGACGGCGTCGCGCGGCTCGTCGGGGTTGGCCGCCATCGCCGCCACCGCCACCTGCGGGGTGAGGGCCACGACCGTCTCCGTGGCGTACCGCTCGGAGCTGCCCGTCTTGCCCACCACCGGCCGGTCGAGCTGACCGCGCAGCTCGGTCGCCGTGCCGCCGGCGCAGCCCTGGTACATGGACTGGTCGCCGACCGGGCAGCGGGCGGCGTCCGCCGCCGCCCGGGCCACGTCGACGTCGAGCACCTGCCGGCAGTCCGGCTGCCCGGCGGCCACCCGGCGGCCGTCCGCGTCGGTGATCGAGGTGACCGGCGTGGGCGCGCACCAGGTGCCCTCCGCGCCCAACGTCGCGTACGCACCGGCCAGGTCGAGCGGGGTGGTCGCGGACACCCCCAGGGTGAACGGACCCCACTCCCGGGCGCCGTGCCGGGCCAGTTGGGCGTCGTCCTCGGCCCGGAACACGATGCCGAGCCGTTCGGCCATCTCCACCACCCGGTCCGCCCCGACCCGCTCGGTGAGCCAGGCGAAGTACGTGTTGACCGAGTCGCCGAAGGCGGTCCACATGTCGTGCCGGCCGCTCATCGAGGCGCTGGCGTTCTGCGGACACCAGTACCCGCCGCAGCTCGCCTCGGTGCCGCTGACCCGAAAGTCGGTCACGATCCGCCGAGGCGCGTCGTAGACCGTGTTCAGGGGCAGTCCGGCCTCCAGCGCGGCCAGCATGGTGAAGAGCTTGAACGTGGAACCGCCCTGGTAGCCGACGATGGTGCCGCCGCCGGCGACGAGTTGGTTGACGGTGTTGGGGTGGTTCTGCTGCCCGCCGGGGTTCGCGGCCACGCTGTAGGTGCGGTTCACCGACATGGCGAGCACCCGCCCGGTGCCGGGCTGGACCACCGCGGTCGGCATGGCGTGTGGGTGCTCGGCCGGGTAGATCCGCCGCACCTGTTCGGTGGTGGCCCGCTGCACACCGGGGTCGAGTGAGGAGACGATGCTGAACCCGCCCCGGCGCAGGGTGCGTTGCCGCTCGTCGACGCTGCCGCCGAACGCCTTCTGGCTGTTCCACCACCGGGTGAACCAGTCGCAGAAGAAGCCCCAGTCGTTGTGCCCCTCGGGCACCGCGGTGCAGTCGTTCGGTGTCTCGCTGGGCCGCAGGTTCAACGGCTGGGCCGCGATCCGGGCCGCCTCCTCCGGCGCGGCCACGCCCGATTCGACCATCCGGTCCAGCACGTAGCCACGCCGGGCGGTCGCGCTGTCGGCGTCGCCGTTTATCGGGTCGTCGCTGTCCGGGGAGCGGACCAGCCCGGCCAGCAGCGCCGCCTGGGCCAGCGTGAGCTTCGCCGGTGCGGTGGAGAAGTACCGCTTGCTGGCGGCGGCGATGCCGTACGCGCCGGCGCCGAAGTACGCGATGTTCAGGTAACGGGCAAGGATCTGCTCCTTGGTCAGCTCCCGCTCCAGCGCCAGCGCGTACCGGATCTCCTGGATCTTGCGGGCGGTACTCACCTCGGTGGCCGCGGCGCGTTGCGCCTCGCTGAGCCGGGGGTCGGTGCTCAACACGTTGCGAACGTACTGCATGGTCAGCGTGGAGGCGCCCTGCCGGGTGGCGCCGTCGCGCCGGTTGGCGGTGAAGGCGCGCACGATGCCCCGCAGGTCCACCCCGCTGTGCTCGTGGAAGCGGGCGTCCTCGGCGGCGATGATGGCCTGCCGCATCACCGGCGCCACCTCGTCCAGCGGCACGTCCACCCGGTCCTCCTGGTAGAAGGAGGTGATCAGCGTGGTGCCGTCGCTGGCGTACAGGTTCGATCGTTGGGCCGTCGGCGGTGTCCGCAGCGTGTTGGGCAGCTCCGCGTAGGGCGCGGAGAGCGCCGAGAATCCGATGCCGAACACCAGCGCGGCCGGCAGCGCCGCCACCGCCAGCACCAGGCCGGCAAGCGTGCCGGCCAGCAGGACGGTGAACATCTTCGGCAGGAACGCCCGGGTCATCAGCTCTCCCCGCAGGAGCCGTCAGGACTCCCCCAGGATGGCGCTAATCACCCTTTCTGCCGCGCCTTTCCCCCAAACCCGGATGAAATTCGCCGATCAGGGGAGCAGCAGCGCGGCGAGCGGCTGCACCGTCTCCTCGATCTCGTCGGCGACCCGGCTGAAGCACTGGTCACCGCGCCCCCACGGATCGTCGAGGTCGTCGGTGGGCAGCGCGGTGGCGTCCTGACGGGCCTCGTGCGCCGCCTCGACCAACGCCACGCCACGGGCGTGGACCGCGTCGGCGGTGGCCTCGGCCGCCGGCAACCCGGCCGGGTCGAGAGCGGCCAGCAACCGGCCGAACTCGCCGAGGACGAACGTGCGGGCGGCGGCGTCGGGCCGCAGCGCGGTCACGTACTCCTGCTGATCCGCGGTGGCGGTCAGCACCAGGTCGGCTGCGTCGATGTGATCGGAGCGCAGCTTGCGGGCGGCGAAACCGGCGGTGTCGCCGCCCCGGTTGGTGACCTGACGGGCGGCCGGCGGGTTCATCTCCTCACCGGCATGCCAACCGCCGGTGCCCGCGCTGTGGCTGTGCAGCAGTTCCTCCGCCCGGGCCGGGTCGACCTCGCGCCGGGCCAGCCGATCGGCCACGGCGAGGGTGAGCAGCCGCTCGGCCATCGGAGAGCGGCAGATGTTGCCCATGCAGACGTGCAGGACGGTGAAGGGAGGCACCTACACCACCTGGCTCTCACGCAGCTCCGGTACCACCTCGCGGAGCCGGGCCAGGTCGATCGCGCCCTCCCGGACCAGCACCGGCTCGTCGCCGGTCAGGTCCACGATCGTGCTGGGCACCGGATCCACCGCCGGCCCCGCCTCCAGGTAGGCCCGCACGGAGTAGGCGAGTTGGTCGCGTGCCTGGTCGGCGGTGAGCGCGGCCGGCTGACCGAGCTTGTTGGCCGACGCGACCGCCATCGGCCCGGTCTCGCGGAGCACCTCCAGCGCCACCGGGTGCAGCGGCATCCGTACCGCCACCGTGCCGCTGTCGTCGCCGAGATCCCACCGCAGGCTCGCCGAGTGCTTCACCACGATGGTCAGCGCCCCCGGCCAGAACGCCTCGACCAGATCACGCGCCGCGGCGGGCAGGGTGTAGGCCAGGCCGTCGAGGGTGTGCCGGGAACCGATGAGCACCGGCGGCGGGGCGTGCGGGACACCCTTGGCGTCCAGCAACGCCTTGACCGCGTACGGGGTGAACGCGTCGGCGCCGATCCCGTAGACCGTGTCGGTCGGCAGGACCACCAGCTCGCCGTTGCGGACCGCCTCGATGGCCGCAGCGATGCCGCGGTCCCGGTCGGCGAGCGACCGGCAGTCGTAGAGCATCACGAGGAGCCAGTCTGCCACGTCGCGGTGGCACCGGGTGGCGGGCGGTCCGCGAGGCGGGACGCGGTGACGAAACGCGGCCGGTCGGCGAGGTCGCGATGGTCGACGATCGCGGCGTACCGACCGTCGGCGGCGAGCAGACCCGGCACCACCACGCCGTGGCTGTCGTCGTGTTCGATGCCGAGGACACCGCCGGGACGCAGCAGGAAACCCGCGCGGTCGATCACCCGGCGGATGACGTCCAGCCCGTCCGCCCCACCGAACACGGCCTCCGCCGGGTCGTGGTCGGCCACCTCCGGCGGTACGGCCACCGCGAGTGGGACGTACGGCGGGTTGCACAGCAGCACGTCCACCCGACCCGCCAGCTCGGCCAGCAGCGCCGGTTCGGTGGCGTCCGCCGCCACCACCTCGATCGGCCGGTCACCGGCGGCGACCCGATCCGCCGCGTTGCGCCGCAGCCAGGACAGCGCCCGCGGCGAGCGTTCCACCGCCACCACCCGGGCCTGCGGCACCTCGGAGGCCACCGACAGGGCGATCGCCCCGGACCCACTGCACAGGTCCACCACCAGCGGCTCCGACCGCCCGTCGGCCTGCCCGCCGTCGTCGCCCGCGATTCGCCGGGCATGGTCGACGCCCCACCCGGCGAGCAGTTCGGTCTCCGGGCGCGGCACGAAGACACCCGGCCCGACGGCCAGCTCCAGGTGCCGGAAGCCGGCGGTGCCGGTGAGATACTGCAACGGTTCCCGTCGGGACCGGCGGGTCACCAGCGCTCGGTAACCGTCGAGTTGCTCGTCGGTGAAGCCGTCCGCCAGCGCCAACCGCCCGCGAGGGATCCCGAGCACATGCCCGGCCAGCACCTCGGCCTCCGTGCGGGCCGAGGTCACGCCGGCGGTGGCGAGAGTACGGGCCGCGTCGGCGATCACGGGCGTAGGACGGTGACGTCTCGTCCCTTCGGACGGGTGTTGCGGTGCGGTGGTCACGCAATAATCATGAGGCGTCGCCGTGCACGTGCATAAGCGGGTGCAGCGGCACACCGACAGGAGGTCGCGGGTGGGCTGGCTCGACCGGGTCGAGGACCAGGTTGACGCCCTGACGAAGGCGCGGGCGTTGCAGGAGGTGAGCCGTTCCACCGAGGCGTACGGGCTCCTGGAGCAGGTGCTGCGTGCCACCAGCGACCCGCACGCCCGCGCCGACGCGCTCGTGCAGCGGCTCTCGGCCCTGATCAACCTCGGGCGCACCGCCGAGTACACCCGCGCCATCGAGGAGGCGTCCGCGGCGGTACGCGACCTCGCCGAGCCCTATCTGCACGGGCACCTCAACGCCCTGGCCGCGCTGGCCGCCCACCATCAGGGCGCGCTGGACCGCTGCGTGACGCACCTGGTCAAGGCCGCCCGGGCGCTCGGAGCGGTGGAGGAGGCGGACCGGGACACCGCCTGGGGCTGGCACGACCTGGCGATGGCGTACTCGTACCTCAGCTTCCACGGATACGCGTTGGGCGCGATCGAACGCGCCCGGCAACTGGGCACCGCCGCCGGCATCCCCGAGGAGACGTTCGCCGCACCGGGCATCCGGCTGCGCAACGCGGTCGCCCTGGACCACACCGGTGACAGCGACGGATGTCTGCGCGTACTGCGGGATGTCGGCGGCGACCTGGGCCGGTTCGTCACCGCCGGACGGGCCGACCGGCTGCGCCCCAGCAGCCTGGCCGCCTACGGCTACGCCGCCGCCCGCCGGTGCGCCCTCGGCGACGACATCGACCCGGTCCCGGGCCTGGACCCGGCCCGGCTGCTCGGCTGCGGCGCGGACAGTGCCCGGGCCCGCGACATGCGCCAGCTCGGCCAGGTGTGTCTCGCCATCGCCAGCGGACGCCCCATCGAGGCGGTCACCCGGCTGGACACCGTCCACGTGTCCGCGGAGACGCTCGGCGCGGCCGAGCCGGCCCGGCTGCGCAGCATGGCGCTCGGACGAGCCGGCGACCACGCCGCCGCGCACCGGGCCGACCGGCTGGCCTTCCGGCTCGCCGCGCAGCGCCACGACCGGCTCCGTGACGTCTACATCGACGGCATCGCCGCCCGGATCGACCACGAGGAGATGCGCCGTGAGGCGGCCCGGTTCGAGGGGGAGGCGTTGACCGACCCGCTGACCGGGCTGCCCAACCGGCGCCGGCTGGAGCGCTACATCGCGGCCGTGGTCGCCCGGGGCGAGCGGGTGGTGATCGGCGTCTGCGACCTGGACGGGTTCAAGGCGGTCAACACGCGGCACGGGCACCACTCGGGAGACCTGGTCCTGCAACGTGTCGCCGGAGTCATCAACCGGGTGATGCGTCGGGGCGACTTCGTCGCCCGCTACGGCGGCGACGAGTTCGTGGTGGTGCTGCCGGAAGCGGGGATGACCGAGGCGGCCGAGGTGGCTCGGCGGATCGACGCGGCCGTCCGCACCGAGGACTGGGAGTCGCTGGTACCGGGCACTCCGGTCGGGGTCAGCATCGGCTTCGCCGAGGTGGGAGCCGGCGGCCCCGGCCAGCGGGACGCGCTCGGCGCCGCCTTCGAGGCCGCCGACCGGGAGATGCTGCGGGCCAAGGTCCGGCCGCGTACCGCCTGACCGACGGCAGCGTCTCAGCGGCGGGTCAGCTCCGCGTCGCCCGCCAGCCGCGCGGCCCGGTCCGCCTCGCCGAGCGCGTCGAGCACGCCGTCCAACTCCCCGGCGAGCACCAGATCCAGGTTGTACGCGGTGAAGCCGATCCGGTGATCGGTGATCCGGTTCTGCGGGAAGTTGTAGGTGCGGATCCGCTCCGAGCGGTCCACCGTACGCACCTGGGCCTTGCGGGCGTCCGACGCGGCGGCGTCGGCCTGCTCCTGCGCGGCGGCCAGCAGCCGGGCGCGCAGGATCCGCATCGCCTGCTCCCGGTTCTGCAGCTGGGACTTCTCGTTCTGGCAGGAGACCACGATGCCGGTGGGCAGGTGGGTGATCCGCACCGCCGAGTCCGTGGTGTTCACCGACTGTCCCCCGGGCCCGGACGAACGGAACACGTCGATGCGCAACTCGTTCGGGTCGATGGTGACGTCGACCTCCTCGGCCTCCGGCAGCACCAGTACGCCGGCCGCGCTCGTGTGGATGCGTCCCTGCGACTCGGTGACCGGGACCCGCTGCACCCGGTGCACGCCACCCTCCCACTTCAACCGGGACCAGACGCCGTTGCCGCCCTCCGGCACACCCTTCGCCTTGATCGCCAGCGAGACGTCCTTGACGCCACCGAGGTCGGAGTCCTGAGCGTCGATCACCTCGGTGACCCAGCCGCGCCGCTCCGCGTACCGGGTGTACATGCGCAGCAGGTCACCGGCGAACAACGCGGACTCCTCACCGCCCTCACCCGCCTTGATCTCGACGATGACGTCCTTGGCGTCGTGCGGGTCACGAGGGATGAGCAGTTCGGCGAGACGCTCCTCAAGCACCGGCAGCGTCGCCGCGATCGTCTCGGCCTCGGCGGCGAAGGAGGCGTCCTCGGCGGCCAGTTCGCGCGCCGCGGCGAGATCGGCGCGGGCCTGCTCCAGTTCGGCGGCGGCCTTGTGCAGCGGCACCAACTCGGCGTAGCGACGGCCGACCCGACGGGCGGTGCCCTGGTCGGCGTGGATCGCGGGGTCGGCCAGCCGCTTCTCCAACTCGGCGTACTCGTCGAGGAGGGCGGCCAGGCGTTCACTGCTCATGCTGGGGATCGCTCCTTGAGACCGGACACAGACGGACGACGCCCGCGTCCGGCGGTGAACCGGACGCGGGCGTCAGACGAGGAGCTACTTGGCCTTCTTGCCCTGAACCTTGGCGTACTTCTGCTGGAACTTCGCGACCCGACCAGCGGTGTCCAGCACGCGCTGCTTGCCCGTGTAGAACGGGTGGCAGGCGCTGCACGTCTCGACGTGGATCGAGCCGCCCTTGGCGGTGCTGCGGGTGGTGAAGGTGTTGCCGCAGGAGCAGCTGACCTCGGTGGTCACGTACTCCGGGTGGATGTTGGGCTTCATGTCGCCTCGGTCCTCTCGTCTGTGGTCGCCGGGTCGCCCCTGGCCTGCCTGCCGATGGGGGCGTGAACCGGAACCGGTGGCCGATTGACCAGTCTGCCATGGGCTTCGGTGGGCCCTGGAGGCGGGCCGCGTCGGCTGGTCGCCGGTAGCAACATCTGGCCTCACGTACGCATTCCCGCCGCCGGGCCGAGCATTCCTGCGGCCGATCCACCCGAGAAGGGCGTGGCCGGATCCGGCCACGCCCCTTCGTCGGTCTTCGTCGGCGGGAGTTACTCCCCCGGCGTCGACTTGGCGATCTGCATCAGGAACTCGATGTTGGTACGGGACTGCTTGAGCCGGTCCAGCAGGAGGTCGAGCGCCGCCTGCGAGTCCAGCGAGTGCAGCACCTTGCGGAGCTTGTGCACGATGGCCAACTCCTCCGGCGCGAGCAGGATCTCCTCCTTGCGCGTGCCGGACGGGTGGATGTCGATGGCCGGGAAGGTCCGCTTGTCGGCGATCTTCCGGTCCAGCTTCAGCTCCGCGTTACCGGTGCCCTTGAACTCCTCGAAGATGACCGTGTCCGCCATGGAACCGGTCTCCACCAGGGCGGTGGCGAGGATGGTCAGCGAGCCGCCGTTCTCGATGTTGCGGGCCGCGCCGAGGAACCGCTTCGGCGGGTACAACGCCGTCGAGTCGATACCACCCGACATGATCCGGCCGCTGGCCGGTGCCGCCAGGTTGTACGACCGACCGAGCCGGGTCACCGAGTCGAGCAGCACGACGACGTCGTGGCCCAGCTCGACCAGGCGCTTGGCCCGCTCGATCGCCAGCTCGGCGACGGTGGTGTGGTCCTGCGGCGGGCGGTCGAACGTGGCCGCGATGACCTCGCCCTTGACCGACCGCTGCATGTCGGTGACCTCTTCGGGTCGCTCGTCCACCAGCACCACCATCAGGTGGCACTCCGGGTTGTTGTGCGTGATGGCGTTGGCGATCGCCTGCAGCACCATGGTCTTACCGGCCTTCGGCGGCGAGACGATCAGCGCCCGCTGCCCCTTGCCGATCGGCATGACCAGGTCGATGACCCGGGTGGTGAGGATGTGCGGCTCGGTCTCCAACCGCAGCCGCTCCTGCGGGTACAGCGGGGTGAGCTTGTAGAACTCCGGCCGGCGCTTGGCCTCGTCCGGCTCCATCCCGTTGATGGTGTCCAGCCGGACCAGCGGGTTGTACTTGTCCCGCCGCTGCTCGCCGTCGCGGGCCGCCCGGACCGCGCCGGTGATCGCGTCACCGCGCCGCAGGCCGTACTTCTTGATCTGGGACATCGACACGTAGACGTCGTTGGGACCGGCCAGGTAGCCGGTGGTCCGGACGAAGGCGTAGTTGTCCAGCACGTCGACGATGCCGGCCACCGGCACGAGCACGTCGTCCTCGCCGACCTGCGGCTCACGGCCGCCGTCGCCGCCGGAATCGTTGCGGTCACCCCGGCCCCGCCGGCGGTCCCGGAAACGGCTGCGCCGGCTGCGCCGACCGCCGCTGTCGCCGTCGTCGTCACCGTCGTTGTCCCGCTCGCCGCGCTGGCCGCGGTCACCACGGTCGGCGCGCTCGCCTCGGTCACTCCGGTCACCGCGCTCGGCACGCTCACCGCGCTCGGCACGGTCACCGCGCTCACCGCGCTCACCGCGCTCGGCACGGTCGGCACGCTCACCGCGCTCGGCACGGTCGCCCCGCTCGGCACGCTCACCGCGCTCGGCACGGTCGCCCCGCTCGGCACGCTCACCGCGCTCGGCACGGTCGCCCCGCTCGGCACGGTCGGCGCGGTCGGCGCCACGGTCACGGCCGGACCGGCCCTCGGACCGCTCGCCCTCGGCGGCGGCCTCCTCGGCGCGCGGTTCCGCCACGGCGGTCCGGCTCCGCCGGGTACGGCCACGGCCCTCGCTCTCGACGCTCGCCGCCGGCTGTTCGGCGCCACGACGTTCGGCCTCCGGCCGCTCGCCGGCGTCCCGTACCTCCGCGTGCACCTCCTCGCGGACCGGTGCGGCGGCCGCCGCGACCTCGGCCCGTGGTCGAGGGGCCCCGGCAGTGCCGCCCTGCCGCTCGGTGATCGCGCTGATCAGCTCGCCCTTGCGCATGCGAGCCGTCCCCGAGATGCCGAGCGACGCGGCCAGGCTCTGCAGCTCCGGCAGCAGCATCGCCGACAGGCCGGTGCCGCTGCGCCGGCGGCGGGCGGGGGCAGCGGTGGTGGCATCGCCAGCGACGTTGGAAACATCCGACGTCACGTCGGTGGTGTCGCTCAATGGATTCCTTCCCTCGATAGGCCGGGACTGCCCGGAATCGACAACAGGTGGCCGGGCGGCCTCGGTACACCCGCCTCGCATGACGCTTCGCGGGAGTCTTTAACACAGCAGCCGGTCGGTCTCCCGACCCACCAGATGGAGCGGTGGGCGGGGTTTCGCCGTCTGCGGCGACCAGTGAAGACTGCGGTGCGGCGTGGGCCTAGGCAGGGGTGACGGGCTTACCGCCGAAAGCTTCGGGGGTGCGCCGACCCGCAGGGAGATCGCATGCTTCGCGGCTGTGCTAAGTCTAGAGCGTAATCAACTCTTGCGACCTGCGGCAACAGGGTCCCGCTCCGCGTGTCCGAGTCTACCCCGTTCGACTTGCGCCCCGCATACATCTACCGGCAACCGCAGCAGCCGCCAGTCTGTTCCCGCGTCGAATTCTACGGGCAGCTCGGACAGGGCGAGCACGGTGGGGCCCGCACCACTGACCACGGCCGCCACACCGGCCGCACGCAGCTCGTTGACCAGGGTGTTCGTGCCCGGCATCGACGTCGCGCGATAGCCCTGGTGCAGCCGGTCGGCGGTCGCCGGCAGCAGCAGCGCCGGCTGCGTGGTCAACGCGTGCACCAGCAGCGCCGCCCGGCCGGCGTTGAACGCGGCGTCGGCGTGCGGCACGGTGGCCGGCAGCGCCGCACGGGCCGAGGCGGTCAGCCCCCGCTCGGCCGGCACCAGCACCGTGGGGCGTACGCCGTGGGCCACCGGCAGCGACACCGCCCGGGAACCGTCCGGCTCCGTCCAGGCCAGGGTGAAGCCGCCGAGCAGGCAGGGTGCGACATTGTCCGGATGGCCCTCGATCTCGGCGGCCAGCCGCAGCACCGCGTCGTCGCCGAGGCGACTTGCGCCCTCCGCCACCAGCGCCCGGGCCAGCAGCACCCCGGCGACGATCGCCGCCGACGAGGAGCCGAGCCCGCGCGCCTGCGGAATGCGGTTGACGCATTCCACCGCCAGCCCCGGTGGTTGCCCACCGAGCGCGTCGAAGGTCGCGCGCATGGCGCGTACCACCAGGTGGCTGTCGTCGACCGGCAGATCGCCGGCTCCCTCACCGGTCACCGTCACCGTCACGCCCCCGGCCGTCACCTCGGCGGCGACGTCGTCGTGGAGCGCGAGGGCCAGCCCGAGCGCGTCGAAGCCCGGCCCCAGGTTCGCACTGGTGGCCGGCACCCGGACCCGGACCGGTTCGGCGACGAATGTGGTCGACACCCCGCCCATGCTAGGGACAGCCGCCACCGATGGGGAGCATCGCCCGGCACCTGGGACGCCGAACACCGACGGCCGGCGGACCGCACCTCGCTACCGGTTCTCCGCGACGGCGGGTGGCGACGCGGCGAGCGACAGGCCCCGCGTCGCGATCCGCCAGCCGATCGCGTAGACCAGGGTGACCAGGCCGCAGCCGGCCAGTACGACACGCTCGTCGACGATGTCCACGACCGCGGCCACCACCAGCTGGCTGACGGAGATCGCCAGGGTCGCCAGCATCATGTCGGTGGCGAAGACGCGACCCCGTAGCCGGTCCGGCACCTCGCCCTGCAGGGCGAAGTTCGACATCACCCAGTTGCTGCCACCCGCGAAGTGCGCCACGAAGACCAGGACCAGCACCAGCGGGAACCAGGCGGCCACGGAGGTACCGAGGTAGGCCAGTCCGTACGCCGACATGGACAGGGCCAGGCCGGGCAGCAGCCAGGCGCGGTTGGTCAGCACCCGACGCATCATGATCGGACCGACCAACGCGCCGGCACCACGGACGGCGAACAGCAGGCCGGCACCGAGCGCGCCGACCCCGTACACCCCGGCGAGCAGCGGAAAGACGGTCAACACACCGTTGCCGAGACCCACCGCCGACTTGACCGTCACCAGCGCCAGCACCCGCGGACGGTGCCCGATGTAGACCAGGGCTTCGCGGATCGCCGCCCAGGTCTGCGGCGGCTTCGCACCCCGTTCCCGGGTTGCCTGCAACGGGCGGCGGATGAGCGTGGCCAGGCCCGCGGCGATCACCAGCCCGACCGCGCCGACCCAGAAACAGGCGTACGGCCCGGCGGCCGCGCTGAGCACCCCACCGAGCGACGCGCCGACGACGGTCATCGTGCCCCACGCCGAACCGGCCACCGCGTTGCCCGCGGCCAGCTCGTCCGGATCGAGCACGTTCGGCAGCGCCGCCTGCGCCGCCGGGGAGTAGAACGCCTTCGCCACCGCGACCACGCCGATACCGAGCAGCGCCAGCCAGGCCGTGCCGGCATCGCGTACGCCGAGCAACAGCAGGACGCCGACGAGCGCGGCGGCGTTCGAGACGATCATGATCGTGCGCCGGTCGAAGCGGTCGGCGATGGTGCCGGTGTACGGCAGCAACAGCGCCACGATGCCGGTGTCCACGGCGAGCACCAGGGCACCCCACACCCCGCTGCCGGTCAGCTTCGGCAGCAGCACCAGCAACGGCACCATGACGAACCAGTCGGCACCGAAGACCACCAGTTCGGCCAGGAAGAGATTGCGGAAGTTCCGGTTGCGGGTGAGGACCGAGAGGGTGGACGCCACGGAGCGGACCATACCCGGCCACCGTCGGTGGCCGAGTCGGAGCGCGGACATCCCCGGAGGGCCCGAGGACCCTCCGGGGACCCCCGGGTCACCCGTTCGGCGGGAACGGCGAGTTGCGGGTCTTCGGCAGCCGGAGCACCTCGAACTGGTCGGTGTTCTCGATCAATGCCCCGGAGGGCGCCGCCGGTACCGGCCGGCTCTCCCGCCGGCCGGTGTCCGCCGTGCCGGCACGGGCCTGCGCACCCACCGGCGTCCGGTCGGTGTCCGGCGCGGTGCCGTCGGCGTCGTCGGCGTCGTCGGCCTCGCCGGCACCCGGTGCACCGGCCGGGTCACCGTGGCGGCGACGTCGCCACGCCCGCACCGAGACCTTGGTGTCCTCCACCATGGCGTACAGCGTCGGCACCAGGATCAGCGTGAGCAGGGTGGAGGTGAGCAGGCCGCCGATCACCACGATGGCCAGCGGTCGCGAGATGAAACCGCCCTCTCCGGTGAGCCCGAAGGCCATCGGCGTCAGCGCGAAGATGGTGGCGATCGCGGTCATCAGGATCGGCCGCAGCCGGTGCCGTCCACCCTCGACCACCGCCTCCCGCACACCCATGCCCTGGGCTCGGTACTGGTTGACCAGATCGAGCAGCACGATGGCGTTCGTCACCACGATGCCGACCAGCATGAGCACACCGATCAGCGCCGGCACGCTCAGTGCGGTGCCGCTGACCAGCAGCAGGGCGATCGCTCCGGTGGCCGCGAACGGAATGGAGACCAGCAGGATGAGCGCCTGCACCACGCTGCGGAACGTCGCCATCATGATCAGGAAGACGATCGCGATCGCGGCCAGCACGGCCAGGCCCAGGTCGGCGAAGGTCTCCCGCTGCTCGGCGCTGACCCCGCCGAGGGAGAACGTGGCCCCGGGTACGTCGATCGCGTCGAGCCGACTCTGCAGCTCGGTGCTGATCGCGCCCAGGTCGGAGCCGGTGACCGTGCCGGTCACCGAGACGCTGCGCTCACCGTCGATCCGTCGCACCTGTTGCGGGCCGGTGGTCTCGGTGACGTCGGCGATGTCGTCCAGCTTGACCCCGCCCACCGGCAGGGCCCGCAGCTCCGCCACGGTCATCGGCGGTGCCGCCGACAGGCGCAGCACCACGTCCCGGGCGGCGCCGTCGACGGTCACCTGACCCAGCGGCGTACCCCGGAAGGACTGCGACACCAGCTGACCGACGGCGGCCTCGGTGAGCCCGGCCCGGCTGGTCGCCACGCGGTCGACCGTCACGTCGATCCGGGGTACCCGCTCGGCCAGGGTGGTCGAGACGTCCTCGACCCCGCCGATGCCGGTCAGCGCCGTCTCGGCCTGCTTCGCGGCGGCGGCCAGCACCTCGGGATCGGCGGCCCGGACGATGACCGCCAGTTCGTTGGCGGACGCCCCGCCCTGGCCGGCCGGGAAGGTGATCTCGCCGGCTTCGGATCCGAGCGCCGTGAACCGGTCCCGCAGCACGCCCCGCATCGCCTTCGCGTCGGTCTCTTCGCCGAGCCGCAGGGCGTAGTTGGCCACGTTGTTGCCGGCGCTGCCGGCCCAGGGTGTGTCGCCGCCACCGGCGGTGACCTGGTACGAGTCGATACCCGGAGTGTCCGCCAGCACCGCCTCGACCCGCCGGGCCGCCGCGTCGGTGCCGGCCAACCCGGTGCCGACCGGCAGTTCCTGGCGGATGTTGAGGGTGTCCTGACCGGAGTCGTCGAGGAAGTTCGTCTCCAACTGCCGGGCCAACCCGAAGGTGCCGAACAGCACCAGCAGTCCCGCCGCCAGGGTCGCCCACCGGTAGGCCCGCCGCCCGGTGGCGAACCGGATGACCGGCAGATACGCCCGCTGCAACGGGCTGCGCAGCTCGCGCTCCTCCGCCGCCCGCCGGACCGCCGCTCCGTCGGCCGCGGCGCTGACCGGCTTGAGGAACCAGTAGGCGAGCACCGGGATCACCGTCAGCGACACCAGCAGCGAGGCGAGCAGCGCCACGGTGACCGTGATCGCGAAGGGTGCGAAGAGCTGCCCGACGAAGCCACCGACCAGGGCGATGGGCGCGAAGACGGCCACCGTGGTCAACGTCGACGCGGTCACCGCACCGGCCACCTCGCGGACGGCAGTGAGAATCGCCGGCCGTTTCGGCCCCCCGTAGGTCAGGTGCCGCTTGATGTTCTCCAGCACGACGATCGAGTCGTCCACCACCCGGCCGACCGCGACCGTCAACGCGCCGAGGGTGAGCAGGTTGAGCGAGTAGTCACCGATCCAGAGGGCGATCAGCGCCACCACCACCGACAACGGGATGGAGACCGCGGTGACCACTGTGGAACGCACCGACAGCAGGAACACCAGGATGACCACCACGGCCATGATCAGACCCAGCAGGCCCTCGGTGCTCAGCGTCTTGATGGACTTCTCCACGAACGGCGCCTGGTCGAGCACGACGGTCAACTCGGCACCCGTGGCGGACCGCAGGTCGGCGAGCCGGTCGGCGACCGCGTGCGAGATCTCCACCGCGTTGCCGTCCGGGTCGGCGGTGACCGCGATGCCGAGGCTCTCCCGGCCGTTGGTACGGGTGATGGCGGTGGCCGGGGCGAGTTGCTCCTCGACCGTGGCGACGTCACCGAGGCGGACCGGTCCGGCCTTCTTGACCGGCGGAGCGACGATCACGTCCCGCAGCTCGTCCAGGGTGGTCAGCGGGGCGCCCACCTGCACCGGCAGGGTGCGCTGGCCGTCCAGCACGGCACCGGCGGGCACCGCCACGCCGTTGGCCTGCAACGCCGCGCCGATCGCGGTCGGCTGCACCTTCGCCTTCGCCAGCTTCGCCGGATCCGGAGTGATCACCACCAGTTCGTCCCGGACTCCGGTCAGCTCGACACCGCGTACGCCGTCGATCGCTGCCAGTTCCGGCACCACGGTGTCCCGTAGCTTGCCGGCGAGGATCCGCTCGTCGTCGTCGCCGGACGCGGCCAGCACCACCGCCGGCAGGTCGTCGGTGCTGCCCGCGATCACCTGCGGGTCGACGCCCTCCGGCAGGCTGGTCCGGTTGATCGCGGTCTGCATCCTGCTGACCATGTCGTCGAGTTCGGTACCGAACTCGTACTGCACCTGGATGGTGGTCAGGCCCTCGCGGGAGGTCGAGATGACCGAGTCGAGACCGGAGATGCCGCGCAGGCTGTCCTCGATCGGCTCGGCGACCTCGGACTCGACGACCTCCGGTGCGGCACCGGGGTACTGGGCCACGATGAATGCGGCGGGGAACTCCAGTGACGGTAGGAGTTGCTGCTTCAGTGATGGCACGGCGTACGCACCGAACGCCGTGGTCACCACCGCGATGAGGGCTACCAGCCCTCGGTTGGCGAGGCTGAATCTGGCGAGCAGCGACATCGCGAGGCTCACTCCTGAGGGAGACGGTCGAGGGGTACGAGCAGTGTGCCCGACCCGGTCGGTCTGCCGATCTCCGGGGCGGGCGGGGATCACGCCGACGGCAGCACCGGCTCGGCGCCTCCATCACCAGGTACTCCGCGCGCTGTCGAGCTGACTGCACCGGCGGATCGTCGTTGTCCCTCTCCGCCGGCGGGAGGTGCCGGGGTCAGGCGAGGTCGAGGGAGCGGGCGGCGACGAGCGGATCGTTGGCGATGGTGACGGGGGCGGGAGCGGTCGAGATGGCCCACTCCGGATCCTTCAGACCGTGCCCGGTGACCGTGCAGACCACCGTCGCCCCGGCCGGCACCCGGCCGGCGGCGGCCTGCTGGAGCAGGCCGGCGACGCTCGCCGCGCTGCCCAGTTCCACGAACACACCGACCTCCCGGGCCAGCAGCCGGTACGCCGCCAGGATCTCCCGGTCGGTGACCGCCTCGATCAGGCCCCCGGAGGTGTCCCGCGCGTCCAGGGCCTTCGTCCAACTCGCGGGGTTGCCGATCCGGATGGCCGTGGCGATGGTGGACGGCTCGGGCACCACCTGCCCGGTCACGATCGGCGCCGCCCCAGCCGCCTGGAAGCCGTACATCTTCGGTAGCCGGCTGGCGTTGCCGGCGTCATGGTCCTCCGCGTAACCCATCCAGTAGGCGGAGATGTTGCCGGCGTTGCCCACCGGCAGGCAGTGGATGTCGGGCGCGTCGCCGAGCGCCTCGACGATCTCGAAGGCGGCCGTCTTCTGGCCGTGCAGCCGGTCGATGTTCACCGAGTTGACGAGTGCGACCGGGTAGTCCTGGGCGAGCTTGGCGGCCAGCGCCAGACAGTCGTCGAAGTTGCCGTCGACCTGGAGCAGCTTGGCGCCGTGCACGAGCGCCTGCGCCAGCTTGCCCAGCGCGATCTTGCCCTGCGGCACCAGCACGGCGCAGGTCATCCCGGCCCGGGCCGCGTACGCGGCGGCGGAGGCGGAGGTGTTACCGGTGGAGGCGCAGATGATCGCCTTGTTGCCGGCCTCGACCGCCTTGGAGACGGCCATCGTCATGCCCCGGTCCTTGAAGGAGCCGGTCGGGTTGGCACCCTCCACCTTGAGGTACACGTCGCAGCCGAGCCGGGCGGAGAGCACCGGCGCCGGCAGCAGCGGAGTGTTCCCCTCGTGCAGGGTGACCACCGGCGTGGCCTCGGTGACCGGCAACCGATCCCGGTAGGCGTCGATCAGACCACGCCACATCACGCTCTCCTCGCCTCCGCGATTGACCCGGGCGCTCACAGCCCGCCCTCGACCCGCAGCACGCTCGCCACCGCCCGGACGATGTCCAGCCCACGCAGTTCCCGCACGGTCGCCGCGAGCGCCGCGTCCGGCGCGACATGGGTCACGATGACCAGGACGGCGTCACCGGCCGCCCCGGCGGCACCGGCGGCCGGCACCTGACGGACGGTGGCGATCGAGACGTCGTGCCGGGCGAACACCCCGGCCACCGACTCCAGCACACCGGGCCGGTCGGCCACGTCGAGGCTGATGTGGTAGCGGGTGAGCGCCTCACCCATCGGCCGCACCGGCAGGTCGGCGTACGCGGACTCGCTGGCCGCGCGGACCCCGGCGAGCCGGTTGCGGGCCACCGCCACCACGTCGCCGAGCACCGCACTGGCGGTCGGCGCCCCACCGGCACCGCGTCCGTAGAACATCAACTGCCCGGCCGCCTCGGCCTCGACGAAGACCGCGTTGAACGCGTCGCCGACGCTGGCCAGGGGGTGGGTCACCGGGATCATCGCCGGGTGCACCCGGACGCTCACCGCCTCCCGGCCCTGCCCGTCGGCACCACGCGCGGCGATGCAGAGGAGTTTGATCGTGCAGCCCATCGCCTTGGCGCTGGCCACGTCCGCGGCGGTGACCTCGGTGATGCCCTCGCGGTGCACGTCGGCGGCGGCGACCCGGCTGTGGAAGGCCAGCGAGGCGAGGATGGCCGCCTTGGCGGCGGCGTCGAAGCCCTCCACGTCGGCCGTGGGGTCGGCCTCGGCGTACCCCAGCTCGGTCGCCTCCTCCAGCGCCTCGGCGAACCCGGCGCCGGTGGCGTGCATCGCGGAGAGGATGAAGTTGGTGGTGCCGTTGACGATGCCGGTGACCCGGGTGATGCGGTCACCGTGCAGCGACTCCCGCAGCGGTCGCAGCAGCGGGATGGCCCCGGCCACGGACGCCTCGTAGTAGAGGTCGCCGCCGCCCTCCGCCGCCGCGTCGTGCAGGGCACCGCCGTCCTCGGCGAGCAACGCCTTGTTGGCGGTGACCACGCTCTTGCCGGCCCGCAACGCCTCCACCAGCCAGCCGCGCGCCGGCTCGATGCCGCCGACCACCTCGACCACCACGTCGACGTCGTCCCGCTTGATCAGCCCGAGCGCGTCGGTGGTGAACAGGGCCGGGTCGACGGGAAGGTCGCCGCGGTCGCGCCCGATCCGGCGTACGGCGATGCCGGCGATCTCCAACGGAGCACCGACGCGGGCGGCGAGGTCCGCCGACTGCTCGTGCAGCAGCCGGACCACCTCGGCACCGACGGTGCCGCAGCCGAGCAGGGCGAGGCGTACAGGTGACGTCATCCCACATCCAAAGCGAGCAGGTCCTCTTCGGTCTCCGGTCGAACGATCAGCCGGGCCCGGCCGTTGCGCACCGCGACCACGCCGGGGCGGGGCACGTGGTTGTAGTTGCTGGCCATGCTGCGGCAGTACGCGCCCGTGCCGGGCACCGCGACAAGATCTCCGGGCTGCACGTCGGCGGGCAGGAATTCATCCTTCACCACGATGTCCCCGGACTCACAGTGCTTTCCCACCACGCGGGCGAGCATCGGCCCGGCGGCGCTCGCCCGGGAGGCCAGGGTCGCCGAGTACGACGCGTCGTACAGGGCGGTCCGGATGTTGTCGCTCATCCCGCCGTCGACGCTGACGTACGTCCGGATGCCGTCGACATCCTTGACCGTACCCACCGCGTAGAGGGTGAACACGGCCGGGCCGACGATCGCCCGGCCGGGCTCGATGGACAGGTGCGGGGTGGCCAGCCGCTCCGCCGCGCACTCCGAGTCCACGATCTTGCGTAGCCGCTTGGCCAGGTCGTGCGGGGCGGCGGGATCGTCCTGCGAGGTGTATGCGATGCCGAAACCACCGCCGAGGTCCAGCTCGGGCAGTTCGACGCCGCGGGCGTCGCGGATCTGTGCCTGCAGGGCCAGCACCCGACGGGCGGAGACCTCGAAGCCGCTGGTGTCGAAGATCTGCGAGCCGATGTGCGAGTGCAGGCCACGCAGCTCCAGCACGTCCTCGTCGAGCACGCGCAGCGCCGCGGTCAGGGCCGCCCCACCCGCGAGGGAGAAGCCGAACTTCTGGTCCTCGTGGGCGGTGGCGATGAACTCGTGGGTGTGCGCCTCCACCCCGACGGTGACCCGGATCAGCACCCGGGGCCGTACGCCGCGTTCGCGGGCCAGCGCGGTGAGCCGCTCGATCTCGTGGAACGAGTCGACGATGATCCGCCCCACGCCGACGTCGAGGGCCCGACTCAGCTCGGCCACCGACTTGTTGTTGCCGTGGAAGCCGATCCGTTCCGGCGGCATCCCGCCGGCCAGCGCCACGGCCAGTTCCCCGCCGCTGCACACGTCGAGGAACATGCCTTCCTCGGCGATCATCCGGACCACCGCCCGGCAGAGGAAGGCCTTGCCGGCGTAGTAGATGTCCTCGTCCGGGAAGGCCGCCTGGAAGTCCCGGCAGCGCGAGCGGAGGTCGTCCTCGTCGAGCACGTACACCGGGGTGCCGAACTCGGCGGCGATGTCGCGTACGCCCAGGCCCGCGACGGTGAGCGCGCCGTCGGTGCCGCGCGTCACGTGGCGCGGCCACAACTGCGGCACCAGGGCGTTGACGTCGTCCGGGGTACGCAGCCAGGCCGGCCCCCGGTTGCCGATGTCGCCGTGCAGCGCGCCCGCCTCGTGCGCCCGCATCAGTGCCTCCCTGGATTCGCGACCGCGGAACCCGCGGCCTCACTTCTCGCGCTCACGACTACATCCGCTCCGGCGCCGAGACGCCGAGCAGGCGCAGCCCGTTGGCGATGACCACCCGGGTCGCGTCGTTGAGCCAGAGTCGCGCCCGGTGCAGGTCGGTGACGGCCTCGTCGCCCCGGGGCAGGATCCGGCAGTTGTCGTAGAACCGGTGGTACGCCCCGGCCAGGTCCTCCAGGAACCGGGCCACCCGGTGCGGCTCCCGCAGCTCGGCGGCGGCGGCCACCACGGCGGGAAACTCGGCAAGCGCCTTGAGTAGCTCGTTCTCCTTGTCGTGGTCGAGCAGCTCGGGCCGGAACGACGCCGCGTCGCCCCGGGTGAGGCCGACCTCGGCGGCGTTGCGGCCGACGCTTGCCGTGCGGGCCGCCACGTACTGCACGTAGTAGACCGGGTTGTCCCGGGTGGCCCGGGTCCACAACTCGATGTCGATGTCGATCGGCGAGTCGCTGGAGTACCGGGCCAGCGCGTAGCGGGAGGCGTCCACCCCGATCGCGTCGACCAGGTCCTCCAGGGTCACCACGGTGCCGGCCCGCTTGCTCATCCGGACCGGCGCGCCGTCGCGGACCAGGTTCACCAGCTGGCCGATGAGGATCTCCAGCGTCTGCTCGGGGTCGTCACCGAAGCAGGCGGCCATCGCCTTCATCCGGCCGACGTAGCCGTGGTGGTCCGCCCCCAGCATGATCACGACCCGGTCGAAGCCCCGTTCCCGCTTGTCGAGGTAGTAGGCGCAGTCGGCGGCGAAGTAGGTCCACTCACCGTTGGACTTGCGCAGCACCCGGTCCTTGTCGTCGCCGAAGTCGGTGGTCCGCAGCCAGGTGGCGCCGTCGGAGTCGAAGAGGTGACCCTGCTCGCGAAGCCGGGTCAGGGAGTGCTCCAGCTCGCCGCGATCGTGCAGGTCCTTCTCGTTGAAGTAGGTGTCGAACTCGACCCCGAAGTCCCGCAGCGAGGACTTGATCTCGGTGAACATCAACGCGACACCCTCGACCCGGAAGACCTCCTGGGCGGCGGCGTCGTCCAGGGTCAGCACGTCGGGCCGCCGGGCGGTGACCTGCTCGGCGATCTCGGCGATGTACGCACCGCCGTAGCCGTCCTCCGGCGCCGGCTCGTTGCGGGCGGCGGCCAGCAGCGAGCGGGCGAAACGGTCGATCTGCGAACCGGCGTCGTTGAAGTAGTACTCGGTGCCGACCTCCGCGCCGGTCGCTCGCAGCAGCCGGCTCAACGCGTCGCCGACCGCCGCCCAACGGACGCCACCGATGTGCACGGGGCCTGTCGGGTTGGCCGAGACGAACTCCAAGTTGATCTTCAGGCCGGCGAGCCGGTCGCCGCGACCGTACTCGTCGCCCGCCTCGACGATCGAACGGGCGAGCTGTCCCGCGGCGGCCGCGTCGAGTCGGATGTTGAGGAAGCCCGGGCCGGCGATCTCGACCGACTTGATCCCCGGCGTGCTGGCCAGCTCGGCGGCGAGCGCGGCGGCCAGTTCCCGGGGCGGCAGGCCGACCTTCTTGCTCAGCTGAAGCGCCAGGGTGGCCGCGTAGTCGCCGTGCTCCGGGTTGCGCGGTCGCTCGACCGTCGTGTGCCCCGGCAGCGCGGAACGGTCCAGCTCTCGGTCGGCGAAGACGGCGTGAGCGGCGGCGAGGACAGCTTCGGCGAGTTCTGCAGGAGTCACCGATCCATGTTATCGGGGGTAGACTCGGTCCCCGCGGCGGCGACCCAGCAACCGAACCCGGCCCGCCAGAGCCCCTGACCGACCGACCTGACGAGGCACGATGAGTATCAGCACCCCGGGCGGCCCAGAGCGCCGCCCGACCGTGGTCAGCACCGGCAAGAAGCCGGCGGCGGGACGGCCGGCCGCCGGCGCCAAGGCGACCGGAGCCAAGGCTGGCCCGGGCAAGGCCGGCTCGGCCCAGCGCGCGGGGGGCGGCAAGGGGCCACGTAAGCCGATCACCCCGGTGAAGGTCAGCCAGGGCCGGTCGTGGGGACCGATCGCCCTGTTCGTCGCCGTCGGCGTACTCGCCGCGTCGATCATCGGATTCGGCGCCTGGGCGACTTTCAAGGGCAGCCAGTCCTGGGAGGACAAGGCCGCCGACATCGCGGGCATCGTCAACTACCGCCAGGACGACCCGGACAGCCTCACCTACGAGTCGCACCAGGCCGGCAAGATCGAATACAAGTACAGCCCGCCGGTCGGCGGCGCGCACAACAACGCCTGGCAGCGCTGCCTCGGCGACGTCTACGACGCGCCGATCGCGGCCGAGCACGCGGTGCACAGCATGGAGCACGGCGCGGTGTGGCTCACCTACCGCCCCGACCTGCCCGCGGCCGATGTCGAGAAGTTGGCAAGTGTGATCCGGGGCAACGACTTCATGCTGATGAGCCCGTACGAGGGGCTGGACGCCGCCGTGTCGCTCCAGGCGTGGGGTTACCAGCTCAAGGTCGACAGCGCCGACGACCCGCGGATCAAGGAGTTCGTCACCACCCTGGCGCAGAACGCCTCGATCGAGCCGGGCGTGCCCTGCTCCTCCGGCAACTACACCACCGGCACCGGCACCGAGCCGCGCGAGTTGGCTCCGCCGACGGGTGGCTGACATGCCCAGCGCTATCCAGGAGGCGACCCCGGCGGAGCGCAACGGCACCGAACTCCACCGGCCGTCCCGGGCGCTGCGCTACCTGACCCTGGTCATGGCGGCGGTCCTGCTGCTCGGCATCGGGTGGACGGCCGCGACCCTGGTGTCGGACCGGGCTCCAGGTGACGACTCGGCCGAGGCCGGCTTCGCCCGGGACATGTCCCGACACCACGCCCAGGCGGTGGAGATGGCGATGATCGCGTACGCCAAGGCGCAGAATCCGGCGATCCGGCAGATGGGCTACGACATGGCCCTGACCCAGCAGGCTCAGATCGGTCACATGCAGCGCTGGTTGCAGGAGTGGGAGTTGCTGCCCACCGGTTCACGGCCCGCGATGGAGTGGATGCCCGACGCGGTGCCGGTGGGTCCGGACGGGCTGATGCCGGGCATGGCGACCCGCGAGGAGATCACCCAACTGCACGAGGCCCAGGGCGTCGAGGTCGACCGACTCTTCATCAAGCTGATGATCGATCACCATCTTGGCGGCGTGCACATGGCCGACGGGGTGCTCAAGGTCTCGGACCGGCCCGAGGTGGTCCGGTTGGCCGAGGCATCGAAGCAGGCACAGCAGAAGGAGATCAACGAGCTGCGCCGGATGACCCCTGCCGACGGTTGACCCCTCGTCTGGCTGACCAACCCTCGCCGCCCCGCTCGTCGACCGAGCGGGGCGGCGGCGCGTAGGCATCCAGGTGCCAGCGAGTTCGCCTTCTCCGCCCCACCTTGAGGACATAAGACCGATTTTCCCTCTAGGGGTTACTTGGAGCGAAGTGCACTCGTTGTCCGGGACGTGGGGGTTGCACTCAGAGACGCGCGGCGTTCGGTCACCAGTTGGTGCCGACGCCACACCATCGGCGGTGACGGAGCGGTGGCAGCCGTCCGTCGCGGACAGCGGCAGGGTGAGCCGGGAACACTCAGCCGCGAACAGGAACTCGAACTGATCGACACCCTTCGGGGCGTCCACCCCGACGCGTTCGGTCTGGACGAGGAGCTGTGGACCCGCCAGAGTCTGCACGCCCTCATCCAGCAGCAGTTCGGCCTGACGCTGGACGTTGGGGTCGTCGGGGCGTACCTGCGGGCCTGGGGGTTGGGTCCGCGCGAGCCCCGCGAACGGGCCTGCGGGCTCTGCGTCGGGGCGGTCGAGCGCTGGGTCCGCAGCGAGTACCCGGCGATCACCCGGGCGGCCCAGGAACACCTGGCCGAGGTCTACTGGGTCGGCCGGGTCCGGCTGCGGGGCACCATGCCGGCGGCCGACGTCATCTCGGCGGTCTCCTCGCGAGGGCGGGTCCGGTTCATGGTCACCACCCCGTCGGTCGACCCACCACTGCCCCGGGAGTTCGTGCACCGACTCAGCGGGGCCGAGCGGCGCACCGTACACCTGATCGTGGACGGCTCCTGGGCCCGCAACGAATGGCCACGCCGACTCCCCCGGCGCATCGTGCCGCACCCGCTGCCCAGTTGCGGACGCGCACTCGCCGCCTGACGCGCCGATACCGATTGGGCGATCGGGAGAGCCGTTTGCTAGTCTTCTCCAGTCGCTGAGCCCCCGTAGCTCAGGGGATAGAGCACCGCCCTCCGGAGGCGGGGGCGCAGGTTCGAATCCTGCCGGGGGCACCTTCTTCTGGAAGATCTTGCAGTGGTTCGACCGCATCCCGAGCCGTACCGTGACCACATGCCAACGCAGGTGATCGTGCTCAATGGCGGATCGAGTGCGGGAAAGTCCGGAATCGTTCGGTGCCTGCAGGCGATCCTGCCGGAACCGTGGCTCGCCGTTGGGGTAGACCGGCTCATCGAGGCGATGCCTGCGACCATGCGCTCGCCGGAGAGCATCGACTTCGCAGCCGACGGCACCGTCATCATCGGGCCGGAGTTCGACCGGCTGCAGCAGGCTTGGATGGCTGGGGTCGCTGCCACTGTCCGAGCCGGTGCCCGCGTCATCATCGACGACGTCTTCCTCGGCGGCGCTGGATCGCAGCAGCGGTGGCGGACCGTGCTCGACGGGCTGGACGTGCTGTGGGCCGGCGTCCGCTGCGATGCGGAGGTCGCCACCGGTCGCGAGATCGCCCGGGGCGACCGGGTCCGGGGGATGGCCGCCGCACAGGCCGACGTGGTGCACCGGGGTGTGGTGTACGACGTGGAGGTCGACACCACCCACACCGAGTCGATCGCGTGCGCCAGAACGATCGCGGCTCTGTTGTAGCGGCCGTCAGCTGAGCGGCCTGTCCATGTCGGGACCTTGGTCCTGGCGGCTTCGGGTGTTCCGGCCCGCGCGCGACGACCCGCCGGGGGGCGACAGTGGTCAGGTAAAGAAGCTGACCACGGAGGCAACGATGACCGTCCACCAGGGCACCCACCGCTCGATCGAGCGCCCGCTCGAACACGCCGAACTGCCCGGCGCCATGCTGACCACGACCGCCGCCCGGGCCCTCGCCGTGCTGCGGATCTCCACCGGCCTCGTCTTCCTCTGGGCCTTCCTCGACAAGACCTTCGGTCTGGGCTACGCCACCCCGACCGAGCGGGCCTGGATCAACGGCGGATCGCCGACCAAGGGGTTCCTCGCCAACGTCGAGGTCGGACCGTTGCAGTCGGTGGCCCACACGATCGCCGGAACCTGGTGGGCGAACGCACTCTTCATGGTCGGGCTGGCCGCCATCGGCCTCGCCCTGATCGCCGGCGTCGGCCTGCGGGTGGCGGCCGCCTCGGGCACCCTGATGATGGCGCTGATGTGGCTGGCCGAGTTCCCGTTGGCCCGGTTCACCGCCGGTGGCGACCCGACCGGTTCCACCAACCCGGTGGTCGACTACCACCTGATCTACGCCGTGGTCCTGGTCGCCCTGGCCGCCGCGTACGCCGGGCACACCTGGGGTCTGGGCCGGCTCTGGGCCCGCCTGCCCTTCGTGCAGCGCCACCGCTGGATGCTCTGATCCGCTCGACCAGCCGATGGGCCGGACCGCCGCCACGGTCCGGCCCATCGGCGTGCCTGCGGCAGGAAGACCGGCGGGGGCGCTCGTGCTGTTCAGTCCGCGGCGGCGCGCCGGGCGCGGGCCCGACGGCGGCCCTCGTGCATGGCCTGCACCCGTGGCACCGGAATGGCCCGCCCTTCCTCGATCAGGTCGGCGGGGAGCCGCTGCGGCGGCGGCATCAGCCCGGTCCACGGATCCCGCTGCGTCACCAGCGCCGGGACCGTCCGGATGGTGAAGTCCGCCGGGGTCACGGACGCCAGGTCATCCCAGGCCACCGGGAAGGAGACCGGCACGCCGGGACGCAGTCGGGGGCTGTACACCGACACGACGGTGGCGCCGCCGGTGCGGGTGGGGTCGACGAAGACCTTGCCGCCCCGGTCCTCGCGGATGAAGGCGGTGGTCGCCAGCGCCGGATCCAGTCGTTCCGCCCGAACCGCGAGGGCCCGGGTGGCCGCGGCCAGCTCCTCGGCGTCGGGGCCGGGCTCGACCGGGACGAAGACGTGCACCCCCTTGGCGCCGCTGGTCTTCACCGCGCCGGCCAGCCCGGCGTCGGCGAGGGCCTGCCGGACCAGCAGCGCGGCCGCCACCCCGGCCGCGAACCCACCACCCTCCGGCGGATCGAGGTCCAGCACCAGGTGGGTGGGACGGCTCAGGTCCCCGACCGTGGCCAAGGTGGGGTGGTACTCGACGGCCCGCTGGTTGGCGAACCAGAGCAGGGTACGGCGGTCGTCGCAGAGCGCGTACGCGATCTCCCGGCGGGACGCCTCGGCCCAGATCGACACCCGAGATACCCAGTCCGGGGTGTACCGCGGCAGGTTCTTCTGCATGAACTGCGGCTGTCCCGGGCGCACCCGGACCACCGACAGCGGACGGCCGCGCAACTGCGGGACGATCCGGTCGGCCACCGCGTCGAGGTAGTCGACCAGGTCGCGCTTGCTCGCGCCCGACCCGTCGAACAACGGCTGGTCGAGATTGGTAAGCGCGACCCCGTCCCGGGTCTCGTCAGCCCCCACCCGATCACCATCCCGGCCGGACGCCTTGCGGTCAACCGGAACCCGCAGGTGATCCGTTGACGCCGTCAGCTCGACAGGCTCCATGGGAGGAGGGTTCCCGACCGCCCACCGCGAGGCTCACCGGCGGCGACGGCGGCGAGCAGCCGGGCGGTGTGGGCGCGGGTCGCCGCGTACAGGCCGGAGCCGTAGCTGATCCGGGCCACGCCCAGGGCGGCCACTGCCGTCCGCCCCGGTCCGTCGGGGCGGGCCAGCACGTTCACCGGTGCCGCCACGGCCTGCACGAAGCTCCGCAGTTGCGTCGGGTCGGCCAGCAGGATCGGGTAGACGCAGTCTGCCCCGGCCGCCAGGTAGCGACGCGCCCGGCGGATCGCCTCGGCGAGCCGGTCGGCCGGTTCCTCACCGGGCCGTAGGAAGACGTCCGTCCGGGCGTTGACCACCACCGCCACCCCGGCGTCCTCCGCCGCGGCCCGCACCCCGGCCAGCAGGTCGGCCTGTTCCTCCGCATCGATCAAGACGCCGGTACGCGGATCCGAATCCTCCAGATTGAGCCCGACCGCCCCGGCGTCGAGCAACCGGGCGACCAGTTCGTCCGGGCGCAGACCGTAGCCCCGCTCCACGTCGGCGGTGACCGGGACGGCGACCGCGCGGGCGATCCGGGTCACGGCGGCGAACATCTCGCCCGGCGGGATTCGCTCGCCGTCGGCGTACCCGTGCGAATCGGCGACGGCGGCGCTGCCGGTGGCCACTGCCGGAAAACCGGCGTCGACCACCGCCCGGGCCGAGCCGGCGTCCCAGACGTTCGGCAGCACCAGCGGGTCGCCGGGGCGGTGCAGGGCACGAAGCGCGACCGCCCGGGCCGCCGTCGAGTCGCTCATGACCCGATTCTCGGCCCGACTCGGCGCCCGTCCGGAGAGCCAATTCGGCATCGCCGGTTGTGGGAAACGCCACTGATCTGACCGATCGGTCAGCTCTGACCGATCGGTCAGGCATGCTGAGAGTCATGGCCCGCACCACCCCGCAGACGCACGGCGAGATCCTCGCGGCGGCGGCGAGACGCTTCGCCGCCACCGGCTACCGGGGCACGTCGTTGCAGGACATCGCCACCGAGGTGGGCTGTTCCAAGGCGGCGGTGCTGTACCACTTCGCCAACAAGGAGGCCATCCTCACCGAGCTGATGGCACCCGCGATCGAGGTGCTGCGGTCACTCGACGACCGGATCGCCGACCAGCCCGGGCCGGCCGCCGCGCAGCGGGTCGCCGCCGAGGGCTTCGTCGACCTCGCGGTCCGGTTCCGCGGTGAGATCGCTCTGCTCCGGGGCGAGTTCCCGGAACTGCTGCAACAGCCCGGCTTCGCCCACATCCAGCAGATCTCCGAACGGTTGATCGACGCGCTCGCCGGGCGGCCCGAGCGGGCCGCCGCCCGGATCACCGCGCTGGTGCTGCTGGCTGGCATCGCCGAGACCTGCGGCCAGTTCGCCGACGTGCCCGACCAGGAACTGGGCGACGCGCTGCTGGCCCTGCTGCGCCGGGCGCTCGAACCGCCCGCCCACTGACCCGTCCCACCATCCACGACCGAGGGAAAGGACCTCATGGCGACCCTGCTCTACCGGCTTGGCCGGGGATCGATGCGTCGGCGGCGACTCGTCGCCGCGATCTGGCTCGTCGTACTCGTCGGGCTCGGCCTGGCAGCAGCGACCCTGCGCGGCCCGACGGCCAGCAACTTCACCATGCCCGGCACGGAGTCACAGCGTGCGCTCGACCTGCTGAACGAGCAGTTCCCGGCGGCAGCCGGCGCCACTGGCACCATCGCGGTCAAGGCACCCGCTCCAGGGCAGCTCGGCACGCCCGACGGCCGGGCGGCGATCCAGTCGATCGTCCAGGAGGCCACGGCCGTCCCCGGTGTGCTCGCCGCCGTCGACCCGTTCCAGGTCGGCTCGGTCTCTCCCGACGGCCAGTACGCGCTGATCCAGGTGCAGTTCAACGACGGTGCCGACCAGATCACCGAGGAACAGCGGGAGGCGTACGAGCAGCTCGGCGCCCAGGCCGAGGCCCAGGGCTGGCAGGTGGCGCCCGGCGGTGAGGTGCTCAACACCGAGCCCGAGGTCGGCTCCACCGAGGCGATCGGCGTCGCGGTGGCCCTCGTCGTCCTGGTGGTCACCTTCGGCTCGCTGGTGGCCGCGGGCATGACCATGCTCAACGCGCTCATCGGCGTCGGCGTCGGCATGGCCGGCCTCTTCGCGCTGAGCGGCGTCATCGAGCTGACCAGCACCGCACCCATCCTCGCGTTGATGCTCGGCCTGGCCGTCGGCATCGACTACTCGCTCTTCATCACCTCGCGGTATCGGCAGAACCTGCTCGACGGCATGCCGGCGGACGAGGCGATCGGCCGGGCGGTCGGCACCGCCGGCTCGGCGGTGACCTTCGCCGGAGCCACGGTGGTCATCGCCCTGGCCGGTCTCGCCGTGGTGAACATCCCGTTCCTGACCGTGATGGGTCTGGCCGCCGCCGGCACCGTCACCGTCGCGGTGCTGGTGGCGATCACCCTGCAACCGGCGCTGCTCGGCTTCGCCGGCCGCCGGGTGCTGCCCCGCCGGTTGCGCTCGTCGGTGCCGGTGGCGCTGACCGCCGATGACCTGCCGGACGACGCCGCCCGCCGCAGCGACGTGACCACCCACCGCGCGGCACCGGAGACCGCCACCAACGGCAGCGAGGACACCTCGGCGTTCGGCTTCCGGTGGGCCCGGCTGATCACCCGGTTCCGGATTCCGGTGATCCTGGTCGGTCTGCTCGGCCTGGGACTGCTCGCGTTGCCGGCGCCGGACATGCGTCTGGCGCTGCCCGACGCCGGTACCGCGCCGGTCGGCTCGGCAGCGCGGGTCTCCAACGACCTGATCACGGAGGGCTTCGGACCGGGCTTCACCGGCCGGCTCGCGGTGGTTGTCGCCGGCGACGACGCCGGTGCCACCGCCGCCGCCATCCCGCAGGTCACCGCCCTGGTCCAGCGCACCGACAACGTGCTCGCCGTGGCCCCGCCGCAGCTCAGCCCGGACGGCCGGACCGCGCTGCTCGGGGTGATCCCGCAGACCGGTCCGACCGACCCGGCCACCGAGACGATGGTGCACGACATCCGCACCGCCGTCGGTGACATCCAGGGCGCCGACGTGCTGCTCACCGGGGTTACCGCGATCGGCATCGACATCTCCGAGAAGCTCTCCGACGCGCTGCCGATCTACCTGGCGCTGGTGGTCGGCCTGTCGATCCTGCTGCTGATGCTGGTGTTCCGCTCGGTGCTGGTGCCGGTCAAGGCGGCGCTGGGCTTCCTGCTCACCGTCGCCGCCACCTTCGGCATCACGGTCGCGGTCTTCCAGCAGGGGCACCTCGCCGACCTGGTCGGCCTGGACACTCCCGGTCCCCTGATCAGCTTCCTGCCGATCCTGCTGATCGGCATCCTGTTCGGCCTGGCCATGGACTACGAGGTGTTCCTGGTCTCCCGGATGCGGGAGGACTTCGTCCACGGCGACACCGCCCAGCAGGCCACCATCAACGGGATGGGGCACGGCGCGCGCGTGGTCACCGCCGCCGCCCTGATCATGACCTCGGTCTTCGGCGGCTTCATCTTCCTCGACGACCCGGTGATCAAGTCGATGGGCTTCGCGCTCGCCATCGGCGTGGCCATCGACGCCTTCGTGGTCCGGATGACCATCGTGCCGGCGGTGATGTCGCTGCTCGGCAAGGTGGCCTGGTGGCTGCCCCGCTGGCTGGACCGGGCGCTGCCGAACGTCGACATCGAGGGCGAGAAGCTGCGCGCCCGGCTCGACGACAAGGTCGGTGCCGGCGCCTGACCCGCACGTCGACCCGGCCCTCCACCGCACGTCGGGTGGCGGGCCGGGTCGACGCCGGCTCAGACGCCGGCCGGGTAGGTCTCCATCTCGCCCGGGGCGGCCAGGGCGGGCAACGGATGCAGGGCGGTTGTCTCGTCGCACCAGATGAAGGCGTCGTAGCGCTCCCCCAGCCGGGTCGGCACGTAGTTGCCCCACGATTCGAACGACGGGTCGTACACCACCCCGATCGCCCGGTGGTCGAGCGTGTCGGTGACCCAACCCGGCTGGTCCGGCCCGCCGAAGACGAGCACCGCCCGCTCCGGCATCAGTTCGTGCAGCCGATGTTCGAGCGAACCGGGCCGGGCCGGTGGCACCACCATCGCCTCCGCCGGCGAACCCCAGCGCGGCGCGGCGATCACCGTGCCCCGCCAACTGCCGAAGCCGATCAGCGCCACCTGGTCCGGGCCGTGGCGTTCCCGGGCCAACTGGCCGATGTTCACCATCCCGTCGGCGGCCATGTCGGTCGCCCGCGCGTCACCGACGTGCGTGTTGTGCGCCCACACCACACCCCGGGCGCCCGGCCCGTAGCGGTCGAGCAGGCGATCCAGGGTGTCGGTCATGTGGATGTCCCGGACGTTCCACGAGCCCGGCCCACCGGCGACCATCTCCCGGTAGTAGCGCTCCGCGCCGGCCACCACCTCCGCGTTCTGCCAGGCCGAGAAGGCGTCCGGCCCGTCGGCGGCGGCGTGTTCCCGGGTACGCGCCAGCAGCCGGATCACCTCCTGCTCGCACCGGGCGGAGACGAACCGGCTCGCCGCGCCGTACTCCTCGACCCGCTTGCCGTACGGCTCGAAGCACCGGTAGGCGTCCTGGGCGATCTCCAGCGACGCCGGCTCCTCCTCACCGAGGTAGTCGAAGATCGCCTGCATCGACTCCCAGAGGCTGTAGACGTCGAGCCCGTGGAAGCCGACCCGGGCGGTCTCGGCCCGGTCCATGTTCCAGGCCCGCAGCCAACGACAGAAGCGGGCCACCTCGGCGTTGGCCCACATCCACGTCGGCCACCGTTCGAACCCCTCCAGGGCGGTCTGCGGCTCGGCCGCCGCTCCCGGGGCACCGGTCACCGAACGGTGCACCCGGTCGCAGTCCGGCCAGTCGCCCTCCACCGCCACGAAGGAGAAACCGCACTCGGCGACCAGACGGCGGGTCAACTGCTCCCGGATGCGGTAGTAGTCGTAACTGCCGTGCGTCGCCTCCCCGATCATCACCACCCGCGCGTCCCGGACACGCTCCAGCAACGGATCGAGGTCGCTCGGCGCGCCGAGCCGCTGTACCAGCATGCCTGCGGCTACCCGGCACCCCGACGGGCAAACGCGGTGGTCCGCCGGGGGTGTGCCGGGGCAGCTACGCGGGTAGTTCGCACAGCATGACCGACAGCGGTGCCGCCCTGCACGAGTACCTCGCCGGGCTGGAGTATCCCGTCTCCCGTGAGGATCTGATCCGCTGGTGTCAGGAGAACGGCGCGAGCACCGAGCAGTTGCAGGCCGTACGCGCGCTGCCGGTGGACCAGTTCAGCTCGCCCACCGAGCTGACCGAGGCGCTGGGCACCCTCCCCTGAGCCGGCTAGCGGGCGTGCAGCAGGCGGTACAGCACCAGCCACTGCTCCGGCCAGACATGCCCCACCGGGAGGTCCGGGTCGAGCCGGCTGGCGCGCAACGCCGCAGCCAGCCGCCCCTTCGAGTGCTCGCGGGCCAGCGACGCCGCGAGCGAGCCGCCGACCCCGCCGAACCCCAGCTCGACCATCCGGCGGTACGCCGGTAGGGCCCGGGTTGGCAGCAACGGCGTTGCCCGCCGCTCGATGCGCAGGATGCCCGCGTCGACCCGGGGCACCGGGCGGAACGCGGTACGCGGCACCCGCCCGGCGAGCCGCCAGTCGAACTCCGGCCAGCTGAGCACCGTCAGTCGGGTCCACCGGCCGTACTCACCGGTGCGCCGCCGGGCGTACTCCAGCTGGGTGAGCAGGGTGGCGGCGAGCAGTCGCGGCGCGGCCAGGCACCAGCGCACCACCGCCGCGGTCAGCGACCACGGGATGTTGCCGACCACGCAGAACTCCTCCCCCGGTGCCACGGTGGCGAGGAAGTCGGCCTGGCGGTGTGTCACGTTCGGCAGGGTCGCGCAGACCCGGGCCAGTTCCGTCGCGGCGACGGGATCCACCTCGTACGCCGTCAGCCGGCCGCAGCGCGCGGCCAGCGGGCGGGTCAGTTGCCCCCGGCCGGCGCCGACCTCCAGCACCAGTCCGTGCGGATCGGGGCGGGCGGCGTCGACGAACCGCGCGACGGCGGCCGGGTCGGCGAGGAAATTCTGCGAGAGCACGCGACGGGACCGGTCGCGTCCGGTCGTGCGGGTACGGCGGGGCGCCATGGCGTCGTCCTTGTCTGTCGCCGGGTGGCGACGAGAGCGGACAGGCGACCGTCGACGGGGCCTGTCCGAGCGATCGGGACTCGGACGGCCCTGGTGAGATGGCGCGGAAGCGGCACCGCGCGATGCGGTGCGGGTGACGCGGGCGGATGCGCGGAAGGCGTCAGTCGCGGGTCGCGCCGGCCAGGGCCGGACGCCGGACGCGCGGGCGGGCCACCAGCAGCGGCCCGTAGGCGGCCGGCGAGGCAACCGCGTTGATCAGGGCGTGCACGCACATGCCGGCGACCCTACCGACTCCTCCGGCCGGTGGCGACCGCTTTACCGCCCGCGCTCAGGCCGGCACGTCGACCATGGTGCCCTGCGCGCGGGCGGCCTCGGCGGCGGCGAGGACCGCCACCACCTCGCGGCCGAAGCGCACGTCGCAGCGGTGGTCCCGGGTACCGGCGTCGACCTCGGCCAGCAACTGGTCGATGGCCACCCCGAAAGCCGTCGCCGGGCTGGCACCACCGTTCGGCAGTCGCTCGATGCCGCTCTCGCCGTAGAAGACGAACTCGGCGGCGACCGAACGAGGTGGTGCGTCAAGCGTCAGCGAGACCGTGCTGGTGGCCCCGTCGGCGTGGCTGAGCAGCAGGTGCACCAGGCCGCCGGGACCATCGGTGGCGGCGACCCGGGCCACCCGACCGAGCACCGGCAGCAGCACGGCCAGCGCGTGCGGGCCGACGTCCCACAACGCGCCGTGCTCCCGCCGCCACGGCGACTGCCCGTACGGGCTGCCGGGCTGGAAGATCGAGGCGAACCGGATCACCGTTGCGGTGTGCCAACCGCCGGCCGCGGCGGTCGCGGCGATGAAGCCGGCGACGTCCGGCTGGTACCGGCCGGTGAAGAAGACCACCGACGCGACACCCGAGTCGGTGGCCGCCTCGACCACGCGGTCGGCGTCAGCCACGGTGAGCGCGAGCGGCTTGTCCAGCAGCAGGTGCCGACCGGCGGTGGCGGCCCGGACGGCGATGTCCGCCTGGACGTCCGGCGGCAGTGCGACGGCCACCGCCTCGCACGCCTCGATCAGCGTGTCGACGTCGTCGAAGGCCGGTACCCCGTACCGGGTGGCCAGCGCGGCGGCCTTGTCCGGGTTGCGCCCCCACACGCCGACCAGTTCCGCTCTCGGGTGCGCCTCGAGCGCCGCCGCGTGCGTCTCCGCCGCCCAGTGCCCGGTGCCGAACAACCCGAACCGCATCCCGTACCTCCGCCGTCCTCGCCTGGCCACGGCTGATCCGCGACAGTGATCACGCTAGTCCCCGCCGACCGGCCGCGCCCGCCGTCCCGCCGGGACATGTCGGCGTCGCTCTTACTACGGGGGTTAGTAGAGTGGGCCGGTGATCGGAACGAGCACCGGACGGACCGGGTGACCACCGCCGCGACCACCACCGGGTCGCCGGCCGACGGGGCCCTGGCCGTCGCCGCCATCGTGCTGTCGCTGCTGGTCGCGGCCTGGGCGCTGGTGGCCGCGCTGCGCCACCGGCCGCCGGACCGGATGCAGTTGATCGGGCTGGGCGTACTGGAGCTGCTGCTGCTCGGCCTGGTGCTGGTGACCGCCGTGGCGCTGGCCGACGGTGAGCGTCCGGGCGAACCGGGATCGTTCTTCGGCTACCTGGTCACGCTGGTCTGCCTGCCGCCGCTGGCGGCGGTGCTGGCCCGGATGGAACCGACCCGGTGGGGCTCGGCGATCGTGTGCGCGGTGTGTCTGGTGACGCCGGTGGTCGTGGTCCGGCTTCAGCAGACCTGGCAGGTGCTCGGTGGCTGAGCTGAGCACCGCCCGGCCCCGGACCAACGCCGGTCCGGGACGGTTGCTGATCGCGGTCTACCTGCTCTTCGCCATCGCCGCCAGCAGCCGCGCCGCCCTCCAGATCGCCACCAGGTTCGACGAGGCGCCGTTGGCGTACCTGCTCTCCGCGCTCGCCGCGATCGTCTACGTCGTGGCGGCGGTCGGGCTGGCGCGGGCCGGTCACGCGGGCCGCCGGATCGCCCTGGCCTGCTGCGCGCTGGAACTGGTCGGCGTGGTCGGTGTCGGTGCCGTCAGTCTGGCTCGACCAGACCTGTTTCCCGACGAGACGGTCTGGTCCGGCTTCGGCAGCGGCTACGGATACATACCGCTGGTGCTGCCGGTCCTCGGCTTGGCCTGGCTCCGGCACACCCGACGGAGGGCGGCAGGGGCCCCTTCCTGACACCGGTGTGCCGGCAGGGGCCCCACTGAACGAGGCCGGTCAGTCCCGGGGGCCGCCGGCGACGTAGACGACCTGGCCGGACACGAACGACGCCCCCTCGCTGGCCAGGAACGAGATGGTGTGCGCCACATCGTCGGGCCGGCCCACCCGGCGGACCGGGATCTCCGACTCGGCGTGCTTCTGCATCGCCTCGAAGTCCACCTTCATCCGGGCGGCGGTGGCCGCGGTCATGTCGGTGACGATGAAGCCGGGCGCGACCGCGTTGACGGTCACCCCGAACGGGCCCAGCTCGATGGCGAGGGTCTTGGTGAAGCCCTGCATCCCGGCCTTGGCCGCCGAGTAGTTGGCCTGCCCCCGGTTGCCCAACGCGGAGGTGCTGGACAGGTTGACGATGCGGCCCCAACGGGCCTCGACCATGTGCTTCTGCGCGGCCTGACTGAACAGGAACGCCCCCCGCAGGTGTACGCCCAGGACGGTGTCCCAGTCGGCGTCGGTCATCTTGAACAGCAGGTTGTCGCGGAGCACCCCGGCGTTGTTGACGAGTACGGTCGGCGCGCCCAGGTCGGCGGCCACCCGTTGCACGGCGGCCTCCACCTGGGCCCGGTCCGCCACGTCCGCACCGACGCCGAGCGCCCGGCCGCCGGCCGCCGCGATCGCGTCCACGGTCTCCTTCGTCGCCGACTCCTCGATGTCGACCACCGCGACGGCCAGCCCGTCCGCGGCCAACCGCCTGGCGGTGGCCGCGCCGATTCCCCGTGCCGCTCCGGTCACGATGGCGACCCGCTGCCCTTCCGACATGCCTACCTCCCGGTAACTTGGCTCGACGGCAGGAGCCTAACCCACGCCGGGACGGCCTGACCCCCGTCGATCCCGACCTCCGGACCGGGCCCGCCGGCCCGGAGGTCACCGACCGAGGGTCGGCCCGGCCTTCGGCTCAGTGCGACCAGGATCGACAGAGCCGGATCCAGCGGTAGCCGTGACCGGACAGTTGCAGCTTGTCCAGCTTGCCGACGTCGTCGTAGTTGCGGTCGGCGAGCACGTCGATGGGCAGGTCCGCCTCCGGCTGAAGCTTGCTGAGGTCCACCTCGGCGTCGGTGGTGCCGAGGTTGTGCAGGAAGACCATCGTCCCCGTCGGCCCGTCGGCGCGGTGCGCCAGCACTCCCGGAGGCATCGGCACGTCGATGTGGGTGGTGGAGCCGCAGCCGATCTCCGGGGCTTCCCGCAGCGTACGGATCATCCGCTCGAACCAGGCCAGCAGCGAGGTCCGGTCCCGGCGCTGGAGGGTGACGTTCACCTTCTCGTACCCGAACTCACCCTTGTCGATGACCGGGCGGACGAGCTTCTCCGGCTCCGCGGTGGAGAAGCCGGCGTTGGGCTGGTTGGACCACTGCATCGGGGTACGGATGGCCTGCCGGCCGTCCAGCGACAGGTCCTCGCCCATGCCGATTTCCTCGCCGTAGCGCAGCACCGGCGTGCCGCGCAGCGAGAACTGCAGGGAGTACGCCAACTCGACGCGCCGACGGTCGTTGCCCAGCATCGGTGCCAACCGGCGGCGGATGCCCCGGTCGTAGATGCGCATGTGCTCCTCGGGACCGAACTGCTCGTACACCTCGTTGCGCTGTTCGGCGGTGAGCCGGGACAGGTCGATCTCGTCGTGGTTGCGCAGGAACGTCGCCCACTGCCCGCCCTGGGGCAGTGCCGGGGTGTCCCGCAACGCCTCGATCACCGGTTCCGGGTCCTGCCGGGCCAGGGCCAGCATCAGCCGCCCGTTGAGCATGAAGTCGAACAGCATGTGCACCCGGTTCGCCGAGCCGCCACTGTCGCCGAAGAAGGCGGGCAGGTTGTCGGGCTCGACGTTCGCCTCGGCCAGCAGGACCGCGTCCCCGCGCCGCCACTGCACGTGCTGGCGCAGCTCGGTGAGGAACTCGAAGTCCAGTTCCGGGCTCGGGTCGCCGGGCTCGGTGCGCTCGATGATGAACGGCACCGCGTCCATCCGGAAGCCGGCGACGCCGAGCTGGATCCAGAACGACATGATCTTCTTGATCTCGGCGCGTACCGCCGGGTTCATGGTGTTCAGGTCCGGCTGGAACTTGTAGAAGCGGTGGTAGTACCAGGCCTTCGCGGTCCGGTCGTAGGTCCAGGTCTCATGCTGTTCGCCGGGGAAGACCATGCCCTGGTGCCGGTCGGCCGGCTCCTGCTCCGACCAGACGTACCAGTCGCGGTACGGCGAGTCCGGCGAGGAGCGCGCGGACTGGAACCACGGATGCTGGTCGGAGGTGTGGTTCACCACCAGGTCGATGATCACCCGGATGCCCCGGTTGTTGGCCTGGTGCAGCAGTTCGGCGAAGTCGCCGAGCGTGCCGAACCGTGGGTCGACGTTGTAGAAGTCGGTCACGTCGTAGCCGTCGTCGTCGTTGGGCGACGGATGGATGGGGTGCAGCCAGAGGCAGGTCACCCCGAGCCGGGCGAGGTAGTCCAGCCGGCCGATCAGACCCCGGATGTCACCGACCCCGTCACCGTCGGAGTCCGCGTACGTGTCAATGTCGAGGCAGTAGACGACCGCCTCCGAGTACCACCTGTCAGACATGCCCCCGTACCTTCTCCCGGCCGGGACGTCGGCAAACCCCGACTCGGTACGGTGCCGGCATGCGCAGCATCGATTGGTCCGGCGGCGACTGGCACGGCCGGCCGGTCCGGGTGGCCGAGGAACCGGACGGCACGCTGGCCGTCGAGCCGGCTCACGGCAGCGACCTGTGGCGGCACACCAGCTACGGATTCGTGCATGACGACGCCCCCGCACTGCTCGCGTCGTTTCCCGTCGGTACGGCCGTGGAGGTCGACTTCCGGCTGGCCTGGACCGGGCAGTTCGACCAGGCCGGCGTGCTGGTCCGGGTGGACGACCGGAACTGGGTGAAGGCGGGCGTGGAGGTCAGCGACGGCCAGCCCCAGGTGGGCGCGGTGGTGACCCGGGACGTCTCCGACTGGTCGGTGGCACCGGTCCCGGACTGGGCGGGCCGGGAGGTGAGCGTACGGGTCAGCCGCGCGGGCGACGCGCTCACCGTACGGGCCCGGGTCGCCGGTGAGTCGTGGCGACTGGTTCGGCTCGCTCCGCTGGCTCCCGACGCGGTGGCGGCGGCTGGGCCGTACTGCTGCTCGCCCAGCCGGGGCGGGCTCGTGGTGCGGTTCACCGGATGGCGCGTCGGCCCGGCCGACGAGGCGCTGCATCCGCCGGAGTGATCTGTTCGACGGGTGTGTCTCGCGGTTGCGGCGGGGTAAGAGTTCCGTTCACGCCGAACCCGCGAAAGGCATCATCATGGCGCTCGCCCAGGACGTCGACCCCACCCAGGTCGGCGGGCTGACCGGCTGGATCGCCGGGGTGATCGAGGCGAGCGGCGCGGTGGGGGTCGCCCTGCTGGTCGCCCTGGAGAGCATCATCCCGCCCATCCCGAGCGAGATCGTCCTGGCAATGGCCGGATACCTGGCCGGCGAGGGAAAGTTCAACGCGCTCGTGGTGACCGTGGCGGCGACCGCGGGCTCGGTGCTCGGCGCGTTGTTCCTCTACTGGGTCGGCGCGGTCGTCGGCGAGGACCGCCTCAAACGGTGGCTCGACAGGTTGCCCCTTGTCGATCTGGACGACCTGGAGAAGGCGGACCGGTGGTTCGAGCGGTACGGCCGCTGGGCGGTGTTCTTCGGCCGGATGGCGCCGGTGGTCCGCAGCCTGGTGTCGGTGCCGGCCGGGGCGAACCGGATGCCGCTCGTCGAGTTCGTCACGCTCACCACGCTGGGCAGCGGCATCTGGAACGGGATCTTCATCGGGCTCGGCTACGCCCTCGGCTCCCGCTGGCAGCAGATCGACCGCTACAGCTCCTGGTTCGACTACGGCATCCTCGCCCTGTTCGCCATCATGCTCGCTACCTGGGTGATCAAAAAACTCCGCCGCCGCCACCACTCCTCCCCCACCCAAACCCCCTCCCGCTGACCGCCCCTGCACCCCTACACCCCCTGCGCCAAGCCCAAGATCCGGGCAACTTCGGGGATGCTGCTGCCCCAGCCGAGCCCGAGACAGCCGCATCGGGGAAGTTGCCCGGATCTTGAGCGTGTCAGGGGAGGGTGCGGAGGTGGGGGGAGACGGTGCGGGCGAAGGTGTTGTTGTTGGTGACGTCCCAGTTGATGGACCAGGTCATGGCGCCGCGCAGGCCGGGGTAGGTGCGCGGCGGACGGAAGCTGCCGCAGTTGGTGCCCCGGGTGAGGCAGTCCAGCGCGGCGTTGACCACGCTGGGCGCGACGATGCCGCCGCCGGCCGCGCCGGGACCGGCCGGCAGGCCGAGCCCGACCTGATCGGGCCGCAGCCCCGCCTCCAACTGGATGCAGGCCAGCGCGACGATGAAGTTGACCGTCCCCTGGGCGTACGCGGCGTTGTTGTCGCAGCCGAGCATCGCCCCGGAGTTGTAGAACTGGGTGTTCACCACGGTCAGGATGTCCTTGATGTCCAACGCCAGCTTGAAGTAGCTACCCGCCGGGTTCTGCATGTCGATGGTCTGCGGCGCCATCGCGATGATCAGCCCGCTGCCCACCTTCGCCCGCAGTGACCGCAGGGCCTGCGCCATGTACGTCGGGTTCAACCCGTTCTCCAGGTCGATGTCGACACCGTCGAAGCCGTAGCGCTGGATCAGGGCGTGGACGCTGTCGGCGAAGGCCACCGCGGACGCCGAACTGTTGACCACGACCCGGCCGGTCTCGCCACCCACCGAGATGATCACTTTCTTGCCACGGCTCTGGAGGGTCCGCACGTCGGCGGAGAAGTCGGCGTCGGTGTACCCGCCGAGGGCGGCGGACAGGCCGGGGTCGATGGCGAAGCCGACCGCGCCGGGCGTCCCGGTCGCGTCGGCGAAGGCGACCGCCACCAGGTCGTACTCGGTGGGCACGTCCCGCAGCCGCAGCTCGACGGCCGGGTTGTCGAAGTTGTGCCAGTAGCCGGTGAGGATGTGTTTCGGCAGCCCGGTGACCGGCGGCGGACTGGTCGGCGGCGGGGTCGTCGGCGGAGGCGGGGTCGGCGGCGGGGTCGTCGGCGGCGGCGTGGTGGGTGGCGGCGTGGTCGGCGTCGTGCCGCCGGTGCAGGCCGCGCCGTTGAGCCGGCAGTTCGCCGGTACGCCGGAACCGCTGCCGAGGAAGCCGAAGGAGACCGAGGCGCCGGGCGCGATGGTGCCGTTCCAGGAGCGGTTGGTGAACGTGTACCGCTGGCCGCTGGAGGTCAGCAGCGCGTCCCAGTAGGTGCCGACCGTGGTGCCGGCGGGCAGGTCGAAGGCGAGACTCCAGCCGTTGACCGTGGTGCCGCCGCCGTTGGTGATCGTGTACTTCCCCTCCCAGCCCGAGCCCCAGTCGGACGTCTTGACGAAGCTCGCGCTGACTCCGGCGGCGTACGCGGCGGGTGCCAGCCACACCGCGCCGAGCGCGGCGGCCAGCGCGCCGACCACCGACAGCACCAGGGTTCTGGACCGTTTCATGTGCCCTCCAGCCCGGACGAAAATCCATGAACATCAACCTGGCGCCTATTATTAAGAGTGTTAACTGTTTCTGTCCAGGGCTGGCCTGGAGGAATCGGCACGGCCCCCGGTTCCGCCGGAGGCGACGCCAGGGGCCGTGCCGCACGCCTCAGCGGCGGAAGTGGAACCAGTTGACGTTGACGAAGTCGTTGGGCTGACCGCTGGTGAAGGTGAGGTAGACGGTGCGCCGTCCGGTCACCCCGGAGACGTTGCCGGGCACCGAACGCCAGCTCTGCCAGCCGCCGGTGTTGGCGATGGCGAAGCTGCCGATGGGTGCGCTGGTCGGGCTGTCCACCCGTACCTCCACCAGGCCGCTGACGCCGGACGCCGCGCCGGAGGCGACCCGGGCCACGAAGTCGCGCGGCCCGCCGGAGCCGAACTCCACGTTGTCGAAGCGGACCCAGTCACCGTTGCGCAGCGCCCCGATGTTCTGCCCGCCCTCGGAACACGCCTCGACGATCACGCCGTTCTGGGCGTTGAAGGACTCGGCCTGGATGGTCGCGTACGCGTCCCGGGTGCCGCCCGGCGGCGGGGTGGTCGGCGGCGGCGTCGTGGGCGGCGGGTTGCTGCCACCACCCCGGCTGTACACGGCGACGTAGTCCACGAGCATCGGCCGGCCGGGCACGGTGGCCGAGGTCGGCGTGGCGCTGCCGGCGACCCCGTTCGGGAAGGCCCCGCCCATCGCCACGTTCAGCAGCAGGAAGTAACCGGCGTGGCTGGTCATCTGCGACCAGTACGGCTCACCGATCCGGCTCTGGCTGACCGTGTGGTAGAGCTGCCCGTCGACGTACCAGCGCAGTTGCTGCGGGCTGACCGAGGCGTCCCACTCGAAGCGGTAGGTGTGGAACGCCGACTGGCAGGTGCTGCCCGGGCAGGCCCGGGAGGCGCCGATGCCGTTGAACTCGTCGCACGGGCCGCCCGGTGCGACGCCGCAGTGCAGTACGCCCCAGACCGAGTTGAGGCCGTTGACGTTCTCCATCACGTCGAACTCGCCGATGCCCGGCCAGTTCTGGTAGTTGCCCCGGTAGGGCGAACCGAGCGCCCAGAACGCCGGCCAGTACCCAGACGCGGCGGCACCGGTGACGTTCGGCATCTGGATGCGGCCCTCGATGGCCAGGATCCCGCCGGCCGGGGCCTTGAAGTTGCTGCGGACGGTCTCGATGCGGGCCGAGGTCCAGCGGCCGGAACTGTCGCGCAACGGGGTGATCCGCAGGTTGCCGGCACCGTCCTGGCTGACGTTCGCGGTGCTGTTCGTGTACGTCTGGATCTCGCCGGTGCCCCAGTTGGGCGGGCCACCCGGGTAGCTGGTGCCGGTGTCGATGATCCAGTTGCCGGAGGACGGGAGGGTGCCGGCGGCGCCGGTGAAGTCGTCGCTCCACACCAGGCTCCAGCCCGACGGGGGTGGTGGCACGGCGGCGTCCGCGGTCGTGCTTAGCCCGGCCAGGACGGTGGTGACGGCGGTGAGCAGGACCAACGCCAGCGGCAGCCGGCGTCGCACAGGCGGGGCGGCGGATGCCGCCGGGGCAGATGTCATGGACGTGCCTCTCTGCGGGGACGGGTGAGAGAGCGCTCTCTCAGGAGTTGTACGTCGCCCTCGCGCAGTTGTCAATGTCGATCGATGTGGCCGGTCCGGCCAGCGGACACACCGCGCCACACCGGCCGGAGTTTCCCGGTGCCACCACAGGGGGTAATTGCCGGCCGACCCGGTGCGGACGGACCGCCCGGCAGAAGTGGACGGTGGTACTGATGGTCACACAGGCGGCACCGGCACCGGGCTCACCGGTCGAGGCAACCGATCTGCTCACCGTGGGTGTCGAGGAGGAGTTCCTGCTCGTCGACCCGGACACCGGGGTCGCGGTGCCCGCTGTCGAGGCGGTGATGGAGCAGGTCCCGGCCGAGCTGCGGGGACAGGTCGAGCGGGAGTTCCAGACCAGTCAGATCGAGATCGGCAGCCCGCCGGGATTGGAACTCTCCTCGATCCGGCACTCCCTCGGCCTGCTCCGCGCCTCGCTGGCCGACGCCGCCGAGCGGGCCGGCACCCGGCTGCTGGCGATCGGCACCGGGCCGGTCGACGGTCCGGTGCCCGCCGTGGTCGACAAGCCCCGCTTCGACCGGATGCTCGCCCGGTTCCGGCTGCTGGTCCCCGGGCCGGGCAACAACGGCATGCACGTCCACGTCGGAATTCCGGACCCCGACGCGGGCGTACAGGTGCTCAACCACGTGCGGCCGTGGCTGCCGATCCTGCACGCGGTCACCGCCAACTCGCCGTTCTCCCGAGGGGCGGACACCGGCTACGCCAGCTGGCGGTCGATCGAGTGGGAACGCTGGCCCTCGGTCGCGCCGACGCCCTACCTGGTCAACCACGACCACTACCAACGGCTGATCCGGCAGCTGATCGCCAGCGGCGTGATGCTCGACGAGGGGATGCTCTACTGGTACGCCCGGCTGTCCGCCAAGTACCCGACGGTGGAGCTGCGCATCGGTGACGTCTGCCCGACCGTCGACGACGCGGTCCTGGTCGCCGCGCTGGTCCGTGGGCTGGTGGCGACCGCGCTCGACGACATCGCGGCCGGACGGCCACCGCTGCCGACCGACCATCACCTGCTGGTCGGCGCGCACTGGCGGGCCGCCCACGACGGACTGGAGGGTGAGGCGGTCGACCTGTCCAGCGGTGAGCTTCGGCCGGCCTGGGACCTGCTGCACCAGCTCGTCGGACGCCTCGGGCCGGCGCTGGAACGCCACGGCGACCTCGCCGAGGTGACCAGCCTGCTGGAAGGGCTGCGCCGGCACGGCAGCGGCGCCCAACGGCAGCGTTCGGTGTACGCCCGGACCGGACGGTTGGAGGATGTGGTGACGGACGTGGCACGCCAGACCCGGGGCGAGGACCCGGCCTGAGGGAAGGAGGTGACGGTGTGACGGAACGGCTGATCGTCATCGGTGGTGATGCCGCCGGCATGTCGGCCGCCGCCCAGGCGCGCCGCCGCCGGGGCCCGGACGACCTGGAGATCGTCGTGTTCGAACGGGGGCACTTCACCTCGTACTCGGCCTGCGGAATCCCGTACTGGATCAGCGGCCTGGTGACCGACCGGGAGCAGCTGGTGGCCCGGTCGCCGAAGACGCACCGCGAGGACTACGCCATCGACGTGCGGATCCGGCACGAGGTGGTCGGGATCGACCTGGACCGCCGCGAGGTGGTCGCCCGCGACCTGGACGGCGGCGGCGACGTCCGCGAACCGTTCGACAACCTGATGTACGCCGCCGGGGCGGTGCCGAAGAAGCCTGCCTGGGCGCGCACCGACGCCGCCGGGGTGTTCGGGGTGCAGACCCTCGACGACGGTTCGGCGTTGCGCGGTTGGCTGGAGGCCGAGCCGCGACCCCGGCGGGCAGTGGTGGTCGGCGGCGGCTACATCGGCGTCGAGATGGCTGAGGCGCTGGTCCGCCGTGGGCTGTCGGTCACCCTGGTCGAGCGCGACGAGCAGCCGATGTCCACCGTCGACCCCGACATGGCCCGGCTGGTCACCGAGGCGATGCGCGGGCTGGGCGTGGACATCCGCACCGGCGTACGGGTCACCGGCCTGACGGAGCGCGACGGCCGGGTGAGCGAGGTGGTCACCGACGACGGGCCGATCCCGACCGATCTGGTGGTGCTCGGTCTCGGCGTACGCCCCAACACGGAGCTGGCCACCGCCGCCGGCCTGCCGCTGGGACCGACCGGCGGGATCCGGGTGGACCGCCAGATGCGGGTGTCCGAGGTGCCCGGGGTGTGGGCTGCCGGAGACTGCGTGGAGACCCTGCACAAGGTCAGCGGCATGCCGGTGCACGTTCCGCTGGGCACCCACGCCAACAAGCAGGGCCGGGTCGCCGGGATCAACATCGGCGGCGGGTACGCCACCTTCGCGGGGGTGATCGGCACCGCCGTGACCAAGGTGTGCGACCTGGAGGTGGGGCGCACCGGGCTGCGGGAACGCGAGGCGCGGATGGCCGGGTTCGAGTTCGTCTCGGTGATCGCGGAGTCGACGAACCGCGCCGGCTACTACCCCGGCGCCCGGCTGATGACGGTGAAGCTGATCGCCGAGCGCCCGAGCGGGCGGCTGCTCGGCGCCCAGATCGTCGGCTGGTCCGAGGCGGCGAAGCGGATCGACACCCTGGCCGTGGCGCTGTGGAACAAGATGACGGTGGACGACATGACCGCCCTCGACCTCGGCTACGCCCCGCCGTACGCCCCGGTCTGGGATCCGGTGCTGGTCGCCGCCCGCAAGGCCGTGGACGCGCTCGCCCGCTGACGGCTCCGGGGCGGGATTCTGTCGGTGCCGGGGGTTAGCGTGTGCGCGCCGCCCGGTCAGGGCCGACGCGAACCCTCGGAGGAAACCTTATGTCGCAGGAGACGACCTACCTCGAACTGTCCGAAGTGGACGGTGCGGCGCACAAGTTCTACGAGGTGGCGGTCGACGACACCACGATGACGGTGCGCTATGGGCGGATCGGCGACCAGGGCCAGGTGAAGACCACCGGCTATCCCGACAACGCCCGGGCGCGGGCCGCCGCGGCGAAGAAGATCGGCGAGAAGATCCGCAAGGGGTACGCCCCGGCCGTGCCCGGCGTACGCCAGAAGCGGGCCGTCTCCCGGCGACAGATCGTCAGCACCCGCTCCACCGCCCGCACCGCCCCGGTGCTCTGGCGGTACGACTCCGGCGCACCGGCCTTCGGCATCTTCGTCGACGGACGCACCTGCATGGTGGGCAACGAGCGGGGAGTGATCACCACCCTCGACCACGATGCCCGGGTGGTGGACCAGGTCCGCCTGCCCGACGGGGTCAAGTGCATCGTCGCCGACGACGCCTGGATCTACGCCGGCTGCGACGACGGCAACGTCTACGACCTCTCCGGCAAGATCCCCCGGGTGGCGTACGCGATCGTGCCCGACATCGACATCTACTGGCTCGACATCCACGACGGCGTGCTTGGTGTCTCCGACGCCGACGGCGGGATCGCCGCCATCGACCACGAGGACGAGTTCCTCTGGCGGCGGGCCGGGCGCGGCCGGTCGGCCTGGATGGTGCGCTGCGACGCCGACGCCGTCTACCACGGCGACTCGACGGGAGTGAGCGGCTACGACTGGCGCACCGGTCGCGAGCTGTGGCACACCCGCACCGGCTCGGTGCTCTTCGGCTGGCAGGAACGCGACGCCGTGTTCGCCGGCACCGCCACCCGCGAGGTGGTCCGGATCGGCAAGGACGGCGGGTCGGCGCTGCGCACCTACCGGGCCGACGCCCCGGTCTTCTCCTGCGCCACCGCCGCCGACGGCCGCTACGTCTTCGCCGGGGACAGCCAGTCCTCGATCTACTGTTTCGCCGCCGACGGCACCCGGCTGTGGAAGCTCGGCACCGGCTGCGGGTCGGCCTACTCCATGCAGTACCACGACCAGCGCCTCTACGTGGTGACCACCAGCGGCCACCTGGCCTGCATCGACGCCAGCGAGCCCGCCATCCGGGCGGCGGAGGCGGGCAGCGTGCCCGACGTGGTCGACGTCAAGGCGCCGGCCCGACTGCCGGAACCGGCGGCGGTGACCCAGGTCGAGGTGGTCGCCGACACCGGCGGCGGCGTGGTGGTGGAGTGTGTCGAGCAGGGTGGCCGGCTGCGGATGCACGTGCTCTCCGGCGGCTACCACCGGGACTGGTCGGTGCAGTTCCCCAAGGGCATCCGCGAGCCGGGCGCGCGTTACCTGGTCACCGAGGTCCGCGAGTCCGGCCGGGGCGGCTTCTACCGGGCGTACGGCGACATCCGCCGGCTCCGCTGATCTCCGTTGTGATGGCCGACCGGGCTCGGCCATCATGATTCGGTGAGCGGCGTGCTGCGCGTCCCCGACGGGTTGACCTGGCTGCACGGCATGCCGGGCGGGTCGGAGTGGTTGGCCGGGCTGCCCGACCGGCTGGCCACCTGCGCCCGGCGCTGGTCGCTGCGGCTCGGGTCGCCCTTCGGGTACGCCTGCGCCTCCCTGGCGGTGCCGGCCGAGTTGCCGGACGGCACCCGGGCGGTGCTCAAGGTGCAGTTTCCCGACGCGGAGAGCGCGCACGAGGCGACGGCGCTGCGTAGCTGGGACGGTGCCGGGGCCGTCCGGCTGCTCGCCCACGACCCCGGCCTGCGGGCACTGCTGGTGGAGCGCTGCGACCCCGGCACACCGCTGCACGCGGTACCGCTCGACGAGGCGCTCGACGCCGTGGTGGCGCTGCTCCCCCGCCTCTGGGTACCGGCCGGTCAGCCGTTCCTGTCGTTGGCGGAGGCCGCCGCCGGTTGGGCGTCCCGGCTGCCGGCCAAATGGGAGCGGGCCGGACGGCCGTTCGAGCGGCGGCTGGTCGAGGTCGCGCTCGACCAGCTCAACGGGTTGGCCGGCAGCCAGGGCGAGCAGGTCCTGGTCAACCAGGACCTGCACGCCGCCAACGTGCTGCGCGCCGAACGCGAGCCGTGGCTGGTGATCGACCCGAAGCCGTTGGTCGGCGAGCGGGAGTTCTCGGTCGTGGCGATGGTGCGCGGCACCGAGCTGGGTCACTCCCGGGCGGCCGTCCGTCGCCGGCTGGACCGGCTCAGCGCCGAGCTGGGGCTGGACCGGGACCGGGTCGTGGGCTGGACGATCGGTCAGACGATGGCCTGGAGCATCGACGGCGACCGGGTCTTCACCGACCACGCCGAGGTGGTCCGCTGGCTCCTCGACTGAGGTGGCATTTCGGTCAGATCTTGGTCGAGCACGGCCCCCTGGAGGGCCGTTCCGGACCAAGATTCACGCCGGTGGGGTCAGGACTGGCAGGTGGGGCACCAGTAGAGGTTGCGGGCGGTGATGGTGCCTCGGCTGATCGGGGTGCGGCAGACGTGGCAGGGCTGGCCGGGGCGGCGGTAGACGTAGACCTCTCCCCCGTGCCGGTCGACTCGCGCCGGACGACCCATCGCCTCGGGCAGGTGGGCGGCGCGGACGGTGTCGATCCGGCCGGTGCCGACCGCGAGCGTCATCAGTTCCACCAGATCGGCCCAGAGCACCTCCCACCCGGCCCGGGTCAGTTCCCGGCCGGGCAGCCTCGGCGACAGACCGGCGCGGAACAGCGCCTCGGTGACGAAGATCAGACCGGTGCCGGCCACCACCGCCTGGTCCAGCAGCAGCGCCGCCAGCGGCGTCACGCTGCGCGAGATCCGGGCGTACGCCCGCTCCGGGTCGGCGTCGACGCGCAGCGGATCCGGTCCGAGTCGCGCCCGGAGCGCGGCCACCTCGGGCGGGCTGAGCAGTTCGCAGGCGGTCGGTCCGCGCAGGTCGAGCCAGTGCCGGTCACTGGTCAGCCGTAGCCGGATCTGTCCCACCGGCTCCGGCGGCTCACCGTCACCGTCGGTGACCTTGCCGTAGAGGCCGAGGTGCACGTGCAGCGTCAACTCACCGGCGTAGTGGTGCAGCAGGTGCTTGCCGTACGCCTCGGTGTCGTCCAGCACCGTCCCGGAGACCATGGCGGCACCGTCGGCGAAGCGGCCCTGCGGGCTGGCGGCATGCACCTTGTCCCCGGCGAACAGCTCGGCGTGCCGGGCCGCCAGGCGATGAATCGTGTGTCCCTCTGGCACGGCGCCAAGCGTAGCCAGCGGTTGGCGCAGCAGTCTCCGGCCGGCCGGCGTCACCCTGCTCCGCCCCGCACCCCGGCGGGTCGCCCCCCCGCCCCGACGCAACCCTCGACTCCCCCGCCGCTCGGCCGGCCCGGCAGCTGACAGTTACTCGACGGTAGGGATTGTCCTCGGGATTCTGGTTCAATTGCCGGTCGGGCCGCCGGCACGGCGGGCAGCACGTCGACTCGATGGGGCGGTGAGTCGTGACGGATCGGATGCGCCGCGCGGTGGTGGTCGGCAACAGCGACGGGATCGGACTGGCGTTCACCCGCCGGCTGCTCGCCGACGGCTGGCTGGTCACCGGGCTGTCCCGGCGGGACAACCCGATCATCGTCCCGACGTACGCCCACCACACCGTCGACGTCACCGCGCCCGACTATCCCGAGGTGCTGAGCAAGGCGATCGACGAACTCGGCGGGGTGGACCTGTGCGTCTACGCCGCCGGCGTCGGCGAACCCGTCGACCTGGCCGACCTGGACCCGCAGACACGCACCTTCGAGGTCAACCTGATGGGCGCGGTACGCACCGCCGCCGTGGTGGTGCCGAAGATGCTCGCCGCCGGCGACGGGCACCTGATCGGGATCTCCAGCCTGGCCGACCGGCTGGTCTCCGGCGAGGCACCCGGCTACGCCGGTTCGAAGGCGGGGCTGTCGTCGTACCTGATGGGTCTTGCGGCGGCCCTGCGCCGGCACGGCGTGCACGTCACCACCGTGCGGTTCGGATTCGTCGACACCAAGATGGCCAAGGGCACGTTCCGACCGCTGATGATCCCGGTCGACCGGGCCGTCGAGGTTCTCGCGCACTGTGTCCGCAACCGCCCCGTCCGAGTCTCCCGCCCCCGCCGCCTCGCCCTGCTCACCGCAGCCCTGGCCCCCCTCACCCGCCCCCACTGACCCACCCACAAACCCTGTCGGCGGGGTGGGGGGTGGGGCAGGGGGTGTCGGTGGGGCGAGGGGTGGGTAACTCCGAGATGTTGTGGCGTGGCTGGCGAATACGGGGCTGATGCCGCCGTCCACGCATCGATCAGGAGGTGAAGATCATGAAGTTTCCTTCGCTGTTGCGCCGGGACGAATCGGCGGCACCGACGGACGACGACCGGGGCCGGAGCGGGACGGTCGCCACCGACACCCGCACCGACGCGCGACCCGACGTCACGGGCGGCACCGACGGCAGCACCGAGCAGCGCCGAACGCCGACCGGCAACACCGTCGTCACCGGGCGGGCTTCCGCCGACCGGAGCGCCGGCCCGGACGCCGACCGGGTGACTCCCCAGCCCGACGCGGAGCGGGCCGCCGAGGCCCGGGCCGCCACCGCCCGCTCCACCGTGCACGGTGGCCGGAGCGGCCGCGCCGCCACCGAGACCACCGACCGCGACGCGACCGTGGACGGCCACCGCACCACGGGCCTCGACCGCACTCTCGACGGCCACCGCACCGCCGAGGGCGACCGGATCGTCGACGAGAACCGGCGCGCCGACCGTGACCGGATCGCCGACACCGTCGAGCGGGACGGCACCGTGGATGACCGGACGCCCGACGGCGAGGCCGATCGAGACGTACCGCCGGCACCCGTCGGCCCGCGACCCCGGGCCAGCATGCTGGCCACGCTCGGCCTGATCGTCGGCGTCGGCAGCGTCCTGTTCGTGCTCACCGGCGCCCTCGCCGGGTACGGCATCGCGCTGGGCGCGATCGGGGCGGTGCTCGCCGTGCTCGGTCTGATGGCCACCCGCCGGCGGCACGTCGCCGGCAAGTCCGACGCGCTGCTGGGCATCGCGTTCGGACTCGGGGCGGTGGTCCTGGGCGTGCTCGCGATGACCGGCCAGTACGACTGGCCGACCACCGATGGGGACACCGTGGTCCGCTTCCGTGAGTGGCTTGATTCACAGTTTGTGGATCGCCTGTAGCGGGCACTTTTCGCCCCGCCGGTGGTTCACCGGTGCCGGTCGGTGCGGAACCGACCGTAGCCCGATCAGATCTGGTGGTTCACCAGCCGGGCGCACACGCTCGTCAGGGGCGGCGATTCGCCGCCCCTGACGTATGCCCGGGGTCGATCCGCCGCTGTTCACGAGCCATACGCAATGAATCTGCACCAGTCGGGTGCCAAACGCAACGATCTGCCGCTGAATGCAAGGGTTCGCGGTGGATCCTGCCGGTCTTGCCCGCATACCGTTGAGCCACGGCGCCAGCCCGTGGGCCGACGGTGGCCGGGCGCGCCCGAGGCTTGGAGCAGGACACATGACGATGGACGCCACCCGCCAACGGTTTCTGATGTGCCGGCCGACGTACTTCGCCGTCGACTACGCGATCAACCCGTGGATGGATCCGACCGCCCCGGTCGACGCCGACCTCGCCGTACGGCAGTGGGAGCGGCTGCGGCAGGTCTACCTGGACCTGGGCCACACCGTCGAGGAGATCGCGCCGGTACCGGGCCTGCCCGACATGGTCTTCGCCGCCAACGGCGGCACCGTGATCGACGGCAAGGCGATGGCGGTGCAGTTCCGCGATCCGCAGCGCGCCGACGAGGCCCCCGCGTACCGCGCCTGGTTCGAGGCCGCAGGCTTCGAGATGTACGACCCGAAGCACGTCAACGAGGGTGAGGGCGACGTCCTGCTGGCCGGCGACCACCTGCTCGCCGGCACCGGTTTCCGCACCGCGCACGCCTCGCACGCCCAGCTCCAGGAGGTCTTCGGGTACCCGGTGATCACCATGCAGCTGGTCGATCCCCGTTTCTACCACCTGGACACCGCACTGACCGTGCTCGACGAACGCACCGTGGCGTACCTGCCCGAGGCGTTCTCGCCCGGCAGTCAGGCCGTGCTCCGCCGGCTCTTCCCGGACGCGGTGCACGCCACCATGGCCGACGCGGAGGTGCTCGGCCTCAACGCGGTCAGTGACGGCCGGCACGTGGTGCTGCCCGAGCAGGCCACCGACCTGGCCGCCAAGCTGCGCGACCGGGGCTACCAGACGATCGGCGTCGACCTGTCCGAGCTGCGTCGGGCCGGCGGCGGCCCGAAGTGCTGCACGTTGCGACTCCGTCAGGGAAAGGCAGACCGATGATCGAGGACATGCTGCGGACCCCCGCCGCGGTGCAGGACTCGGAGCGGCACACCGCACACAACTACCACCCGCTGCCGGTGGTGATCACCTCGGCCGAGGGTGCCTGGGTGACCGACGTGGACGGCAACCGCTACCTGGACTGCCTGGCCGGCTACTCGGCGCTGAACTTCGGTCACCGGCACCCGACGCTGATCGCCGCCGCGCACGCTCAGCTCGACAAGCTCACGCTGACCAGCCGGGCGTTCATCCACGACCAGTTCGCCGACTTCTGCCGGGAACTGGCGGCGCTGTGCGGCAAGGACCTGGTGCTGCCGATGAACACCGGGGCCGAGGCCGTGGAGACCGGCATCAAGGTGGCCCGCAAGTGGGGCTACCAGGTCAAGGGGGTACCGGCCGGCCAGGCGAACATCGTGGTCGCGGAGGGCAACTTCCACGGGCGTACGACCACGATCGTCAGCTTCTCCACCGACTCCGACGCCCGGGCCGACTTCGGGCCGTACACGCCGGGCTTCCGGATCGTGCCCTACGGCGACCTGGCCGCGCTGACCGAGGCGATCGACGAGCACACCGTCGCCGTGCTGCTGGAGCCGATCCAGGGCGAGCAGGGCGTGGTGGTGCCGCCCGAGGGTTACCTGCCCGGCGTACGGCGGCTGTGCACCGAACGCGATGTGCTGTTTATCGCCGACGAGATCCAGTCCGGCCTGGGTCGCACCGGCGCCACGTTCGCCTGCGAGCAGGAGGGCGTCGTGCCGGACATGTACCTGCTGGGCAAGGCGCTCGGCGGGGGCATCGTGCCGGTCTCCGCGGTGGCCGCCGACGCGGACGTGCTCGGCGTACTCAAGCCCGGCCAGCACGGTTCCACCTTCGGCGGCAACCCCCTCGCCTGTGCCGTGGCGACCGAGGTGGTCCGGCTGCTGGCGACCGGCGAGTTCCAGCGCCGCTCCGCCGCACTCGGCGAGCGGCTGCACGCCGGTCTGCGTGGTCTGCTCGGCAAGGGTCTGGTCGCGGTACGCGGCCGAGGTCTGTGGGCCGGCCTGGACATCGACCCGGCGCTGATGAGCGGCCGGGAGGCCTGCGAACGGCTGATGGAGCGTGGGGTGCTGGCCAAGGACACGCACGGCTCGACCATCCGGCTCGCGCCGCCGCTGGTGATCACCGAGGAGGAGATCGACCACGCGGTGGCGCAGCTGACCGCCGTACTGGCCGGCTGAGCTGTCGTACCGCCGGTGGCGCCGGGCCGACGGTCCCGGCGCCACCGGCGTCAGCGTGGCAGGCGCATCGCCATGGTCGGCGCCTCGGACATCACCGAGTCCGGGTTGTACGGCGCTCCCGCCGGGAACTCGTTCGGGCGACCGATCTGCACCCCCGGGTACAGCTCCACCATGTCACCGGTGCCGAGCACCCGGGACTGCTGTGGGGCCAGTGCGAGCCGGTCCGTCTCCGCCAGGGAGCCGCCCGGCCGTACGCCCGAACCGTTGGTGCTGACGTCGGTGGCGACGACGTCCGCGCCGCGCAACTCCAGCCGCAGGTGGTTGCGGCTGATCCAGCGTCGCGCCTCGTCGTTGAGCCACTGGCCGAGCATGATGCCGCCGGAACCCTCCGGTGCCCGGCCGATCATCACCGGCTGGTCCTCGGTGAGCACGAAACGACGACGGATCAGGCCACCGACGCGTACCGCGAGAACCTCACTGCGTGGCCGGGGCCCGGCGTCCCGCAGCCGCGAACCGTGCCGGGGGCAGGTGGGCACGCCGTTGCGCAGCGACGGCGGCGGCTGCCCGGTCGGCGCGCGGTCGATCCGGGCCAGGTCGGCGAAGGCTCCGCCGCCACCGGCACCGCCGAACAGGGTGCAGCCGGACTCGGGGCACCGCCACTCACGGGAGAGCAGCTTGGCGCCGGCCGGTGAGGGCGGGCCGGAGACCGGGGTGTGACCGCCGCCGACGTGGGCGATGAAGACCGGGCCGCCAGCACCCGGCACCGGGGCGAGGACCCGGCCCGGCTGCTCCACCAGCCAGGGGAACCGCCCACGTAGGCCGTCGAAGCGGACCCGGCTGAGCACCGGCAGGCCGAGCAGGTCGGCCACCTCCAGCATCCGGTCACCGGGGTTGTCGAGCACCTCCACCAGGCCGTCGTCGGCCCACCGACGCACCACCATCCGCTCGTTGGAGGTGAGATCGGCGTCGGAGAGCATCCCCCGGTGCACGACCGCGTAGACCGGGACGCTGTCCTCCTCCAGGCTGCGCGCCAGCGCGTCGATGACCATGCCGAGGCGCAGCGAACTGGCCGGCCGCCCACCGTCGAGATCCTGGTAGCGGATGATCTCGGCCAGGTCGAGCACCGCGCGGGCCAGTTGCGGGTCGGTGCAGACCCGACCCTCGATGGCGTCCAGCACCTTGCTGATCTCGAACCTCATCAGGCACTCTCCACGATCTCGTCGATCCGCCGGGCCAGTCGGATGTCACGCATGGTGACCCCGCCGACCGAGTGGGTCACGCAGCGGAAGGTCACCGTGCGCCACCGGATGTCGATGTCGGGGTGGTGGTCCAGTTCCTCTGCCGTGGCGGCGACCCGGTCGACCACTGCGATGGCGTCCAGGAAGCTGACCAGCTCCACGGTTCGGGTGATCCCGGCGGGGTCCCCCGACCAGCCCGCCAGCCCACCCAGCTCGTCTCGCACCGCCTCGGCGGTGAGCACCTCTGCCATGGCCAGACCCTACCGGTGCCGACCGGAACCATCGCCACGCCGTTGACGTGGACACTCTCAGCTCATCCGGCCGACGGCGGATCGCAGCCGGACCAGGTCCCTACGGCGGCGCTCGTAGGTGGTCGCCAAGCCGATCAGCGCCAGCCCGGCGGCGGCCAGAAAGGCCCACCGGGGCAGCAGATCCCAGCTGCGCACCAACTCGTACAGGGCCAGCAGGGCCAACGTGCCCGCGCCGAGCAGCACCGGCGCCTGCCAGCGGCGGACCGCACCGAGCAGCGTCGCGGCGAGCGCGACGACGCCGAGCAGCAGTCGCCGCCAGGGGTCCGGGTCGGTGCCGAACAGCACGACGGTCAGGCTGGGCAGCAGCAGGGCGGCCAGGCCCGGGCCGAGCGCAAGCCAACTGTTCAGTCCCGGCCGGGTACGCAGCCCCACCGCACCAGCACCCAGCGCCACCGCGGCCAGCGGCACCGTGTACGCCTCTAGCACGCTGACTCCGCCGGCCGCCAACAGCAGCCAGACGGCCAGCAGTTCACTGCCCCCGCCGATACCGGCGAAACCCCAGCGCCGCTCGAACGACTCGTCCCGACGCAACACCCGGACACCCATCGCGACGCCCCACAGCACGCAGATCGTCGCGGCGTGCCGGAGTGCGCCAAGGGTGAGCAGCAGCGCGAGCAGCGCCACCGCCTGCGCGGCGACGTCGAGCACCCGGCCAAGCAACACCCCCGCGGCGGGGGCGGCGGATGTCCCGGACGCCGTTCGGCTGGTCCCCGCCGCCGGCGCAACAGTCGGAGGAGGCCCTGCCGGTCGCGGCGGGTTCCACCGGCTCGACGGCAGCATCGCGGCGAGCGCCAGGGTGAGCGCGGCCACACCGAGCACCGCGAACGCAGCCACCCGCAGCGGCTGCCCGCCGGCCAGCGGTGCGGTGACCGCGAACCCGGTCGCCGCCGCCACCGCCACCAGCCAGCCGAGTACGCGTACCGGCACCGCACGGGCGGCCACGCCGACGACCGTCGCCGCCACCACCAGCAGTCCCAGCGCGCCCAGGGTGCCCGCCCGGGTGGCGTGCAGGTTGAGCAGCCCGGCGACCGCCAGCACCAGGCCGACCGGCAGGGCCACGGCACCGAACCGTCCGCCCGGGCGGGACAGCGCGACCGTCAGCAGCAGAGCCACCCCGCCGAGCAGCGCCACCGCCGGCACCACCGGCCACGGCGTGGCGGCGGCGACCAGCAGCACCGGACCGGCCGCGGCGACGAAGGGCAGCACCGCACCGGCCACCCGCCAACCACCGCCACCAGCGCCCCTGCCAGCAGCGGCTCGCGCGTCGTCGCCGCTGCCACGGCCCTCCGAACCAGCACCGACACCCGCAGCAGCGCCGGCCACGGCACTCGCCTGCGCGCCGAAGCCTCCGGCCCGGCCGGCGTCGACTCGCCGTGTCTCGGGGCCGGTGCGCGAGGCCGGCCAGACGGCCAGCGCCGCCGCCAACGCCAGCAGTGCCATGGTCAGGCCGACCGGTAGCGCGTCCGGTGACAGGCGAGTCGCCGGAACGCCGGACCATGGGGCGGGTGGCGGCCCGTACGGCGTCAGCAGGGCGGACAGCACCACCGGTAGGGCCACCACCGTCGCCACCGTGGCCAGAACCAGCCCGGCCACCGGCAACAGCCCCACCGGGCGGGCCCGGAATGCGGCGAGAGCGACAAGCGACGCCGCCACCGCCGCGTACACCGTCACCCGCTCCGCACCCGGCACGGTCAGGGGCGACAGGCCGGTCAGCACGGCCACCACGGCGAGCCCGGTCGAGGCGTACCCGGCCAGTTCGAGCCAGGACCGACGCAGCGCGAGCAGCGCCACGGCCGGCAGCGCGACGGCGGCCAGCGCGCCCCGGGCCTGCCACCACGGCGGGGCACCGACGCCGATCAGCGCGATCGCCGCCCCCGCCGGTACCACGAGCACCGCGGCGGCCAACCCGCAGCCGGCCACCGTCCGCCGCACCGCATCGCCGCGTCGGCCGGCGACCGCCGCACCGAGGCCGACGGCCAGGATCACCGCGCAGGCGGTACCGGCGCCGATCGGGTCGGCCAGACCCACCAACAGCCCGTGGCCGAGCAACACCGCACCGGCCGCCGCCGAGGTCAGCACCGCCGCCGTGGGCAGCGCCGGGCGGACCAGCGCCGCGACCAGCAGCACCGCACCCACCACGAGGTCGATCGCGACCACCGCCGGCCACGACGCGGCCCAGGCCACCGGCACGGCGAACGCGGTCGCCGCGAGAGCGGCCGCCAGCACCGCCGGCCGCGCCGCCCGGGACAGCAGCAGCGCCACCGCCGCCGAGGTCAGCGTCACCGCCACCGGCAGTTGCCACCCCCACGCGAAGGCCGGCCCCGCCGTGGCCCCCCGCCACGGCGGCAACGACCGACCCACGGCGGCACCCGCCAACAGCAGTCCCGCCAGTGCCGCCAGCAGCCCGCCACCGCCGGCCACCAGCAACGCCCCCACGCGTGGACCGGGCCGCCAGTTGGGCGGGAGCAGGCGTACCGCGCCGGCCAGTCCGGCCGCGACCAGCGCTGCCACCAGCAGCCACACCGAGGCGCGTAACTCCACCACCGGACGGAGAATCGCCGCTGCCAGCACCGGCACCAGCGCGCCGCTCGCCACCGCCCGCGCCGGCCCGCCGCCGGCCAGCAACGCCGCACCCAACGCGGTGAGCGCCACCAGCAGCATCGGCCCACCGGCCAGCAGCGGTACGCCACCCGCCCGGCCGACCAACAGCGGCACCAGCGCACCGCCCGCGGCGAGCAACAGCCAACCGGCGAACCCGACCCAGGCCAGCGCTGAGCCGGCCAGCCGCATCGCCGGTGTCGGCGCGGCCCCCTCGTCCGCGCCGACACCGGCCCGCCGCCGCAGCGCCACCACCACCGCCAGGTCGACCAGTGCCACCCCGACGAAGACCACCGACCAGCCGGCCGGTCCCGGGCGAGCCTCGGCGGCGAGCAACGGCAGCAGCGGCTGGCCGACGAGCAGCGCGGCGAACCACGGCACGGCCAGTCGGCTGAGTCGGGCGTAGCCGATCGCCACCGCCGTGGCGATGGCGGCCACCAGGGCGGCGTACCGGCTGCCCGGCCAGGCGGTCACCCCGAACAGGTCGACCGTCCAGGCGGCGTACCCGTCGAGCAGCACCAGCAGCAGCCCGACGGCGGCGAACGTCTCGGCGGTGCCACGCAGCCCCCGCCAGCGGGCGACGAGCGGCACGGCCAGCAGCAGCGCGGTGAACGCCAGCAGGATCACCGCCCGGCCGGCCACCCCGACCGAGGCCCAGGCCACCGCGGTGAAGACCGTCGCCGCCGTGCCGAGCAGCAGTCCACCCAGGACGAAGAGCAGGCCCTGCACGGTCCGCGTCGACGTCTCCGCGCCACCCGGGCGCGCCGAGACGGAAGCGGGCCGGCCGCCGGTCGACACCGGAGCGGGCGCCGAGTGCCCGCCGACGGTCGGTGGGGCGCGGTGGCCCGGCGGCGCGGTGGGCACCGGGAACTCGGCCCGGACCGCGGCGGCCAGTTCGTCCCGCCGTCGCCGCACCGCATCCAGCCGCCCGGTCAGCCCCTCGTACGCCTGACGGGCCCGCTGCACCTCACCGCCCAGCGCGACGATCTCCCGGTCGAGCCGGATCACCTCGGCGGCGGCCTCGTGCGGCGGTCGGCCGCAGCCGGTGCAGCCGGAGGTCAGATTCGCCGGGCTTCCGCAGGCCGGGCAGGGGTAGGCGTTGTCCACGCCGTCATCCTCGACGGCCGGACGCCGCCGGCACCAGAGTGCGCGTACTCAGGAGCGGGTGTGCTCGAAGACCCAGGCGGCGTACCCGGGATGGCCGCACTCCACCCGGGTGACCAGAATCTCCGGCACCTCGTAGGGATGGCTGGCCCGCAACTGCTCGACCAACGCATCGACCCGGTCGGGCGCGGTCTTGAACTGCACCGACCATTCGGTGCTGGTCTCCACGCCCGACCGCCACCAGTACGTGCTGTCCACCTGGCCACCCACCTGCGCGCAGGCCGCCAACCGCCCGGCCACCGCGGCGGCGGCCAGCAGGTCGGCGACCGACCGCGCGTCGACCACCGTCGTCACCACGCTGATCTGCTCCACCCGCGCACCCTACGTCGCGTCGTCGCGGTTGGTCGCGATCCACTCGTCTATCCGACTCCACCATTCGTAGAGCCAGTCGATGCGCTCCTGCCGGCCGGTCGGCACCTCCTCCGGCGGCACCGACCAGAACCGCATCACCAGCCGCTTGTCCATCGGCAGTTCCCGCCACACGTCGGTGACGGTGAGCATCCGGTCCAGTCCGGTGTGCGCCACGAAGATCACCCCGGCGTCGGGTGCGGCGTCCAACGCCGCCAGCAGCCCACCCGGCTGTGGGGCGAGCACGTGCCGCATCGCCTCCGCCTTCAGCGCCATCCGCTCGTGCCCCCGGTCGCGCAGTCGGGCGATGGCCCGCAATCGGCGTTTCGGGGTGAAGTTGCTGCCCTCGGGAAAGATCACGAAGGCGTCGTCCTCGTCCAACCCGGTGGCCAGATGCCCGACCTGCTCGGTCAGCGAGCCCCGCCCGTCGTGCCCCGGCGCGATGAACCGGCTCGGCAGCCGGTTGAGCAGCACGTCGATCGCCGGATCCCACTGAAGCGTGTCCTTGAGCACGATCCGTGGCTCCCGTCGGAACCAGTTCACCAACGCGTGGATCAGGATGAACGAGTCACCCGGACCGGCGTGCCGGCACAGCACCAGTTCCGGTCGGCCCGGCAGGGCGGTGTCCGGGTCGGTACCGACCACATCGATGCGCAGCCGCAGCATCGACCGGGCCTGCCAGAAGAACACCCGCAGGAACCAGCCGGCCAGCACGTAGTGGGCCCGCTGGAAGGCCGGCGCGCGCACCCGCCAGCCGAATCCGGAGCCGACCCAGAGCCCGAAGAGGCTCAGCAGCGCCGCCGCGTCCCAGACCAGGTAGAAGCAGCCGAGCCAGAGCAACCGCAGGGGACGGAGGTGCCCGGGGACGAACGGGGACACGGCGAGGGCGAGCAGGGCCCACAGCGGCACCGTGGTGACCAGCAGGATCGCCAGCAGAACCACGCCCGGTGCCAGCAGCAGTCGGCGCAGCCAACGCGGCGGTAACGGCATTTCAGCGGTCCAGGTTGGCCAGGTAGTGCCGGGAGGCCGAGTAGGCCCGGCTGATCCGTCGGCCCACCGCCGCCATGTCCCGGTACGCCCACGGAGTGTCGTCGCGTGGCTCCAGCCCGCCGGTCGGCAGCACGTGCACCTCCACCCCGTCGGGCAGGGCGGCCATCTCGCGGGCGAACCGGTGCCGGCGGGCGATCTCGAACGCGACCTGGGCGATCTCCCAGGGTCGCCGGGGCGGTGTCAGCGCCCGCTCGATCCGGCCCACCTGGAGTACGAAGATCCGGCCGGCGCCGGCCGCGACCGCCTCGCCGATCGGGATGGAGTTGACGATCCCGCCGTCGACGTAGTGCTGGTCACCGATGCGGGCCGGCGGCAGCAGTCCCGGCACCGAGGCGGAGGCGAGGACGGCCGGCACCACCGGCCCGCTGACGAACCAGTGCTCGGCGGCCCGCTCGATGTTCGCCGCGCAGCAGCGGAACGGAATCTTCAGATCGGCGAAGGTGGTCTGGGCGCCGAGTTCGTTCTCCAACAGCTTCCGCAGCGGCCGGGGCGAGTGCAGATGGGTACGGGCGGCGAAGCGTCGCAGCTGCCGGGCGACCGAGTCGCCGTACACCTCGCTGGCCTCCGGGGAGGCCCACAGCCGTACCAACCGGTCGGTCACCGCCTCGGACGGGTCGGCCGCCACCAGGGCGCCGTTGACCGCACCGATGGAGGTGCCGAGGACCAGGTCGGGCCGGATTCCGGCCCGGAACAGGGCGCGCAACATGCCCACCTCGACCGCGCCCAGGACGCCCCCGCCGCCGAGCACGAAAGCCACCGGTCCCCGCGCCATGCCGTTCATCCTGGCACGGCCGGGCACCGACGGTCCCCTCCCGTACGCCCTCGCCCCCGTGGCACCCCCACCGTTACGCGACGCCACCGGCCAGTCGCACCCACCGATATGCATCGAGGCCCGTTGACAGGTGAGCAACATTCGCGCAACCTGATACCGCTCCCACCTATGAGGCAGGTGCGATCCGTGAAGCCAGCGCTGCAGCCCGGCCGGTTGCTGGCCACCAGATACCGGCTGATCGACCAGATCGGCTCCGGCGGCATGTCGGTGATCTGGCGGGCCCACGACGAGGTACTCGACCGGGTGGTCGCACTGAAGGTGCTCGCCCCGTCACTGGCCGCCGACGCCAGGTTCCGCGACATGGTCCGCGAGGAGGCCCGCGCCGCCGCGCAGCTGGTCCACCCGAACGTCACCTCGGTGCACGACTACGGCGAGACGGTGTCGCCGGACGGCGCCATCACCTCGTTCGTGGTGATGGAACTGCTCGCCGGTGAGGAGCTGGAGTTCCGGCTCACCGAGGGTCCGCTGCCGTGGCCACAGGCGGTCGAGATCGGCGCCCAGGTCGCCGACGCGCTGGCCGCCGCCCACCGGCTCGGCATCGTGCACCGGGACATCACCACGGCCAACGTGATGATGACCCAGGTCGGCGCGAAGGTGCTCGACTTCGGCATCGCCACCCGGATCGGTGCCCCCGACGACGACGAGGACGGTGCCACCTTCGGCACCCCCGCGTACGTGGCGCCGGAGCGGCTCGACGGCGCGCCGGCCCAACCGGCGACCGACGTCTACTCGCTCGGGGTGCTGCTGCACGAGACCCTGACCGGCCGGGTGCCGTACCCGGCGGACACCTGGGACGAACTCACCGTGGCGCTCGCCGAGCGCCCACCGCCGTCGCTGGTCGGGGTGCCGGGGTTGCCGGCCACGGTGGCCGAGATCTGCCTGCGCTGCCTGTCGCGGGACCCTGCCGACCGCCCCACCGCGCGGCAGGTGGCCACCGTGCTGCGTGACCAGATGCTGCCCGCTGATCCGCAGGCCAACACGATGCTCGCGCCCACCGTCACGCTGCCCACCACACGCCGGGCCGACGCCCCGGTTCCTGCCTGGGTCCTACCGACCGTCGGCCCCACCGCTTTGCAGCCTGCCCTCGCCGGGGCCGTCTCCGGCGCTCCGGCGGGCACCTCGGTCGCTCCCGGTGGCACGGTCGACGGCGCCGCCGGGCAGCCGTCCGGGCGCGACGCACAGACCGCTACCGGGGTGCTCGACGGCGGGTCCGTCCCGGTCTCCGGGGTCGATCCGGGGCGGGGGCGGCGGTTACCGCGCCCGGCACCGGTGACCGGCGACGACCCACAGCGGGGGCGGCGACCGTGGCGCCCGCTGCTCGTCACGGCGGCCGTGGTCACGCTGGTCGCCGCGGCGCTGACGGTGCCGGCACTGCTGCCGGACGATGACGCCGGACCGCCCGCCGTGCTACCCACGACCGGACCGACGGCGACGTCCGAGCCGGCCCCACCGGATGCCACCGCCAGCGTGCCGCCGACCCCCGCGCCGTCGAGCACCTCGGCCACGCCAGCGGCGACGACCGGCGCGCCGAATCCGCCCCCGGGTGGCGGCGACAGCCTCGTCGAGGCCGCGAACCGCCTGGACCAGGTGATCGGTGCCGGTCTCGCCGACGGTGGCATCCGTGACGATGTCGGCATCGACCTGCGGAACGAACTGCGCAACCTGACCCGGGAAGTGACCGGGGGCGAGGGTGAGCTGGGGCCCGGCGTCGCCCGGCTCCGGGAGAAGGTCTCCATCCGACTGCGCGAGAAGGGTCTGAGCCCGGCGTACGCGCAGCAGTTGGACGCGGCGATCACCGCGCTCGGTGCCGCGCAGGTCTGAGCGGCACGACCGGTCAGGCCGGGGTGACCCGGGCCGGCTCGCGAACCGCGGCCCGGGGGGTCGCGGCCGCGAGGAAGCGGCGGTACACCTCCTCGTAGCCGGCGGCCATCCGCTCGGTGGAGAAGGTCCGGGCCACGTGCGCCACGCAGTCCTCCGGGTCGAGGTCCACAGCCCGCCGCAGGGCCGCCGGCAGCTCGTCCGGCCGCTGGCAGATCAGCCCGCTCACCCCGGGGCGGACCAGTTCCGGCACCGCTCCCCGGTCCAGCGCCACCACCGGCGTCCCGGTCGCCATCGCCTCCAGCATCACGATGCCGAACGGCTCCTCCCACTGGATCGGCATGACCAGGCAGCGCGCCTGGACCAGCAGCCGCAGCACGGCCTTCCGGTCGGCGTCGAGCACCACCGTGACGTCCGGCCCGAGCATCGGCCGGATCACCTCGTCGTAGTAGCGCCGCTCGGCGGGCTCGTTGCACTTGCCGGCCAGCACCAGCGGCAGATCGGCCGCACGGCAGGCGCGGATGGCCAGTTCCGGCCCCTTGTCCGGGCTGAACCGGGCGAGCCACAACACGGGCCCGTGGCTGGGGGCCTCCTTGCGCGGGAAGCCGTCCAGGCTCATCGCGTTGTGCACGGTGCCGACCCAGGGCAGCTGCGGATTCAACCCCCGTTGGGTGTGTGAGATCGCCACCAGGCCAACCCCCCGGTCGGTGTCGCTGAGCACCGTGCCGTACTCGCCCACCGGGTTGCCGTGCACCGTTGCCACGGTGGGTACCTGCCGTCGCCCGGCCACCAGCGGACCGATCGTGCTGTGGTCGTGCACGATGTCGAAATCGGCCGGACTGAGCAGATGGTTGACCCGGGCCAGGTGGGCCAGTTCGGGCAGCGCCTCACCGAGGCGGTCGAACTGCAACTCGTCGAGGGTGGCGAGGAAGTCGGCGGCGGTGCCGTGCGCCGCGCCGGCACCCATCAGCGTCACCGCGTGCCCCCGGGCGATCAGGGCGTCGACCAGACCAGCCACCACGTGTTCCAGTCCGCCGTAGCCCGGCGGCGGCACCGACAGCCAGGGCGGCACGACCATGGCGATCCGCAACCGCTGCTCGCGCGCAAGGTTGTCGGCCACGTGCCCTCCCCGTTGCTGTGCGGGCGTCGACCCCGATCGGCTCCCCTGCTGGGATCGAGCGTCTTCCCGGTCCGGGCATGGACAAACCGGGGGCCGGATCGCCGGGTCAACCGCCCACCAGCAGGTGATCGCGTACCATGCACACGCCCTCGGCCGACCACGCGATCCGTTCCGCCTGATCCCGCTCCCACCAGGACCGCACCGCCCCGCTCAGGGTCACCGTGTCGCCGCGTACCTGGACGATCACCCGTTCCGTGCCGATTCCCCGCATCAGAGCCCGTTGCACGTCACTGCGAATCCGGTCGACGTCGGCCGGCGCGGCGGGCCGCACCTCGACCAGGTTGGTGACGCCGCGTACGCCCCGCAGCCGGCGCAACTCCCGCTCGGCGGTCCGCCGCTGCCAACCGAACTCCACGGTGCCGCGTAGCATCAGCCACCCGTCGGAGACGGTGAGGTCCAGCCGCTCGGCCGGCACGAAGCTGTGCCACTCCAGGGCCCGGCTGGCCGCGATCGCCAGGTCGCCGTCGGTGATGTCGACCGGACCGGTGGGTCGTACCTCGATGTCGTCGGCGACCGCCCGCACCCCGCGTACCCGTTGGGCCCCGCGCACCGCCGCCCACCTGCGGGCGGCGCTGTCCACGCCGCCGGCCAGCGACACCACTCCGTCGCGCACGCTCACCCCGATGTCGGTGGAGCGCACCTGCGCGTCCCAGGCGAGTTCGGCGAGCACGTCGCGCTGGATCTGGTCGTCACTGCGGGTAGCCGTCGCCGTGGTCATGACACCCTCCGGTTCCGCTGCGGCAGTCTCCGTCGCCGATGTTGCCGACCGGCAGGGTGAGGTTGGTTCACCCGGTCGGGGTGAACGGGCTCGAGATGGAGGAAGGGCGGCGGGTGCCATGGCCAACCCCCTTGGCCACGCCACCCGCCGCCCCGGAGGGAGGAAGCAGGTCCTGTCTCGTTAGGACGCTTCGGCGAGCGTCACGGTTGCCGTCGCCTCGGCCCCATTTCGCTGGTACGTCACCTCGACCTGGTCACCGACCTTGCCGGCCTGGACGGCGGCCACCAGATCGCTGGAGTCGTTGATCACCTTGTCGCCGAACCGGGTGATGACGTCACCCTGTTGCAGCCCGGCCCGCTCGGCCGCGCTGCCCGGGTTCACCGCGCCGATCAGCGCGCCACCGTCGGGCGCCGCGTTCACGCTGACCCCCAGCGACGGGTGGCTGATCTTCTCGCCGCGCTGGAGCTTCTCCGCGACGTCCTTGGCCTTGTTGCTCGGGATGGCGAAGCCCACGCCGATGTTGCCGGTGTTGCCCTGCCCCGCGGTGGCGATCGCGGTGTTGATGCCGATCACCTCGCCGCGGGTGTTCACCAGTGCGCCACCCGAGTTGCCCGGGTTGATCGGCGCGTCGGTCTGCAACAGCCCGGAGATCGAGCTGACCGCCTGGCCGGGGAGCTGCTGCCCCCCGCCGGCCTGGATGGTGCGGTCCCGGGCGCTGAGGATCCCCGCGGTGACCGAGCCCTGCAGGCCGAGCGGACTGCCCAGGGCGAGCACCTGGTCGCCGACCTGCATCGCGTCGCTGTCGCCGAGGGTGGCCGGCTGGAGATCGGTCAGCCCGTTCGCCTTCAGCACCGCGAGGTCGGTCTTCGGGTCGGTACCGACAACCTCGGCCTGGGTGCTGGTGCCGTCGGCGAAGAAGACCCGGACCGTGTCGCCACCCCCGGCGATCACGTGGTTGTTGGTCAACACGTAGCCGTCGGCACTGAGCACCACGCCGGAGCCCTCACCACTGCCGGTGCTGATGGACACCACGCTGTCCTGCACCGACGCGGCGATGCGCGGCAGGTCGGCGCCGTCGATCACGGGTGCGGCGCTGTAGGTGCGGGTGATGCCGCCGCCGTCGCTGAGCGCCAGGGTGAGCGCCCCACCGGCGACGCCGCTGCCCAGCATCAGGGCGAACACCGCCACGCCGGCTCCGGCAAGCTTGGCGATCTTGCCGAGGCGGGGGCCGCTGGACGGAGTGGGTGCCCACGGGGCCGGCTGCCCCGGGTACCCGCCCGGCGTTCCGGGCTGCCCCGGGTAACCACCCGGCGTGCCGCCGGCCTGCCCCGGATACCCGGACTGGGCGACGTCCGGGCCGGTCGGCTGGCCGCTCCAGGCCGGCTGGCCGGGATACCACGGGTTTGCGGGGTAGCGGGCGCCCGGCTGGTATGGATGCTGGTGCTGGTGGCCGCCGGTCGGCGCCCAACTGGGCTGACCGGAAACCGGCTGTGCCGCCGGGGTCGAGCCGGCGGCGGCGGGGGCCGGCCGGCTCGGTGCGGCGTCCGGTCCACCCGAGGACGGGTCGACGGCCCGGACCGGTACGGTCGGCGCCTCGACCGTCGGGTCGGCGTCGGGACGGTCAGTGGACGGAGAGTCGGACCGCGCGTACTCGGCGCGGGACAGCTCGGGTTGCGACGGCTCGGCGTCGGTGGGGGCCGGCCGCCGCGGGTCGGACTCGTACTCGGTCATGCCCCTACCTTCTCCCATCGCTCTGCGTCCCGCCTTGGGCGGAACTGAGGATTGGCTGAAAATCACTGATCGTCGATGTCGGTGGCCGGTGCGAGCGGCAGCCGTACCCGGAAGGTGGCACCACCACCCGGCGTCTCGCTCACCTCCACCGTGCCCTGGTGCACGGTCACCAGCGCGGCGACGATGGCCAGGCCGAGACCGGTGCCGGTGTTGCCGTCGGTCCGCCGGGTACGCGAGGCGTCCACCCGGTAGAAGCGCTCGAAGACCCGCTCCGCCTGCTCGGCGGTGAGCCCCGGCCCGGTGTCGGCCACCTCGATCACCGCCAGGCTGCCGGGCTCGGCGCGCAGCCGCAACGTCACCGCCGCACCGGGCGGGGTGTGCCGCAGCGCGTTCGTCATCAGGTTGCCGATCACCTGCCGCAACCGGGCGTCGTCGCCGCGTACGACGAGCGGCCCGGAGCCCGGCTCGATCTCCAGCTCGATGCGCCGGTCCGGTGCCGTCGCGCGGGCCGCCGCCACCGCGTCCGCGGCCAGTACCGGCAGCTCCACCGGGGCGAGCGAGAGCGGTCGTTCGCGATCCAGCCGGGCCAGCAGCAGCAGGTCCTCCACCAGCAGTCCCATCCGGGCCGCCTCGTCCTCGATGCGGCGCAGCAGGTCGGAGGTCTGCTCCGGGGCGCGGGCGGCACCCTGGCGGTACAGCTCGGCGAAGCCCCGGATCGTGGTCAGCGGGGTACGCAGTTCGTGCGAGGCGTCCGCCACGAACTGCCGCATCCGTTCCTCGGAGCGGCGGGCCCGGGCCTCGGAAATGCGGGCCCCCTCGGCGGCCTCCCGGGCCGCGGACTCCGACGCCGCCCGGGCGGTGAAGGCCATCTCGATCTGACTGAGCATCGCGTTCAGGGCCCGGGACAACCGGCCCAGTTCCGAGGTCGGGCAGGGTTGGCCGTCCTCCGGGTCGGGGACCCGGCGACTGAGATCACCACCGGCGATGGCGGCGGCGGTGCGTTCGATCTCCACGAGCGGCTTGAGGCTGGTCCGGACGATCGCCGCGCCGACCGAGGCGAGCAGCACCAGCACCGCCCCACCGACCAGCAGGTCGATCCAGATGAGCCGCTTCACCGCCTGCTCCACGTCGGTGAGGTGCTGCCCGATCGCAGCCCACTGCCCGTTGGGTAGCTCGGTGTAGAGCATCCGCCAGCGCACGTCGGTGCCTCGCGCCCGGGTATCGAACGGTTTCCCGGCCAGTTGCTGGAAGCCGGCGGCGTCCTCGGGCCAGTGCGGCAGGTCGGCAGCGTCGAACCGGCGTTCGTCGAACCCGTAGTCTTTGACCAGCCCGGTGCTGCGGCTGGTCACCACCACCACGTAGTCGGTGGGGATGACCGAGTCGGGCGGGATGTAGACCTCCGCCCAGGGCTTGCCGGCCAGATCGCTCTCGATGGTTTCGACCGCGCTTGTCAGCTCCTCGTCCACCTGGTCGACCAGGTAGCTACGAAGAAAGATCGTGGTCAGTGAGGCGATCACCAGCAACGCGGCGGCGACCAGGGTCAGCACGGCCGCGACCAGCTTGACCCGCAGCGGTACCGCGCGGAGTCGGGTCTTGCCCTGCTGTACCGCGTTCACGCCGCCGGCTTGCGCAGGACGTACCCGACGCCGCGCAGGGTGTGGATCAGCCGGGGATCGGTCGTGTCGACCTTGCGGCGCAGGTACGAGATGTACGACTCGACGATGTTGTCGTCGCCCCGGAAGTCGTAGTTCCACACGTGGTCGAGGATCTGCGCCTTGGACAGCACCCGGTTGGCGTTGAGCATCAGGTAGCGCAGCAGCTTGAACTCGGTCGGCGACAGCTGCACCCGCTGACCGGCCCGGTACACCTCGTGGGTCTCCTCGTCCAACTCCAAATCGGCGAAGGTGAGCCGGGCGGGTGCCTGCTCGCCGGTACTGGTGCGGCGCAGCACCGCCCGGATCCGGGCGGTCAGTTCCTCCAGGCTGAACGGCTTGGTCACGTAGTCGTCGCCGCCCAGGGTGAGCCCACGGATCTTGTCGTCGGTGGCGTCGCGGGCGGTGAGGAAGACCACCGGCGTACGGGTGCCGCCCTCGCGCATCATCCGGATCACCTCGAACCCGTCGAGGTCCGGCAGCATCACGTCGAGCACCACCAGGTCGGGGCGATGATCCCGGGCCGCGCTCAGCGCGGCGCTGCCGCTGGTGGCGGTGGCCACGTCGAATCCCGCGAAGCGCAGGCTCGCGGAGAGCAGTTCGAGGATGTTGGGATCGTCCTCGACGACGAGCAGTCGCGCCTCGGTCTGGGTAGCGGCCATACCGCCCATCATCCGCGCAGACACTGCGCCTCCGCTGGGCGGATCCTGGAAAAACCCTGTGAGCGGCGGGTGTCGGAGCTGCTTCAGCCACCGGGCCCGTCGCCGGGCACCGACGGTCAGGCGGCCAGCGGCAGCTCCCGTTCCGGCTGCCCGGCGGGTGAGCCAGCCGCCGCACCGGCCGGCGACGTCACGGCCGGAGACCGGGTCGGCACCGGTAGCACGGTCGCCGTGGGCCGTGCCGGCGCACGGACCGGCTGTTCGGGCGCGGGCCCGGCGACCACCGGAGCGGTCAGCGCCACCGACGCCGACGGTACGAGGTGCACGGCCGATTCGGCGACCCGGGCGAGTGCCCGCCGGTCGGCGGACCGTCCCGGGTGCAGGGGGGCGGCGATGTCGACGCAGACCGTCAGCTTCCGCACCGCGAGCATCCGCCGCACCGAGCGCAGCAGGGTCTCGTCGCCGACGAAGGCCGGGGCCGTGGTGGTCTCACCGGTCACTCCGCACCGGTAGCCGATCCGCAGTGGCACGACGGGCGCCCCGGCGTCGATCGCGGCCTGGAACATCGCCGGCCGGAAACCCGTCGGCGGACGGCAGGACGCCGCGCCGCCGCACCAGGTGGTGCCCTCCGGGAAGACCGCGACCGAGCGGCCCGACCGCAGCGCCGAGGCGACCCGGCCCACCGTGGCGGGCAACCCGCGAGGCCGGGAGCGATCCACGAACACGGTCCCGGCCGCGCGGGCGAGCAGCCCGATCAGTGGCCACCGGCGCACCTCCTGCTTGGCCACCAGCCGGGCCGGCGCGACCGCGAGCAGCGCCAGGACGTCCCACCAGGAGACGTGGTTGGCGACCAGCAGGACCCGCCGGCGGGGCAGCCGACCGCGCACTTCGAGGCGTACTCCGCAGGCGCGGGCCGTGATGCGGGCCCAGCCGCGTAGCGCGGCCTGACGCTCCCGGGTCGGTAGCGCCGGAAGCAGGGCCGCCAGCCCGATGCCGAGCCCGAGCATGCCGAGCAGGCCGGCGGCACGGCCCAGTTGCCGGAACACCGGGATGGCGGGTGCCTCGCCCGGGCCGGGGAGACAGGCCGGACCACAGCCGGAGCTGGGCCGCCACAGCGGGCTCACGGTTGCCCGCCGAGGAAGTGCCGCAGGTAACGCGGGTTGATCCGGTCCATCGAGAGCAGCACGTAGAAGTCGGCCACCCCGAAGTCCGGGTCGTACGCCGGTTCGCCACAGACCTGCGCGCCGAGCCGCAGGTAGCCGCGCAGCAGCGGCGGGACCAACCGGGCCGATCCGGCGATCGTCTCGGTCGGCACACCCGGTTCGGCGAACCAGGGCCGCAGCGGCCGGACCCGCAACGGCTCCGGTGCCAGGTGCTTCGCCCGGGCCTGGGCCCAGACCTCGGCGGCGGCGAGACCACCGTCGGCCACCGGCACGGAGGCACACCCGCCGAGCCAGCGCAGCCCTCGCAGGTGCAGGTAGCGGGCGATGCCCGCCCACATCAGGTTGATCACCGCCCCGCTGCGGTGCGCGGGGTGCACGCAGGACCGGCCGGCCTCGACCAGTTGGGTCCGCAACGGGTCGAGCGCGCTCAGGTCGAACTCGCCCGCCGCGTATCGGCGGCTGGTCCGCCCCGGCGGAAGCAGCCGGTACGTGCCGACCACCTCGCCGCTGCTCTCCTGGCGCACCACCAGGTGGTCGCAGTACGGGTCGAAGATGTCGCGGTCGAGGCCCGCCGTGTCGGTGGACACGGTGGCGCCCAACTCGCCGGCGAACACCTGATGACGCAGGCGTTGCGCGGCCTCGACCTGGCTGGGGTTGTCGGCGATCGAGAGGGTGTAGCCGCTGGTCGTCAGTGCGACGTCCACGGCTGGCAGAACGGCCATGCCCTCTGTGTAGCGCCCGGTCGGTTGCCGGCCATGGTGACCAGCGGTGTCGATCCGGTGAACGCCGGTCGGCGACCGGTGGCCGACCCGCCGCGCCGGGCGTCGGCGACGACGTGCGAGGCTGCCGGTGTCGGCGACGAGGCCGGGCGGGCGGAGGGCTTGATGATCATCGAGGGACGCTTCAACGGACCACCGGGCTCGGGCAACGGCGGCTGGAGCGCCGGGGTCTTCGCCACCGCGTACGGCGGGCACGGTCCGGTCGAGGTGACCCTGCGCCGACCGCCGCCGCTGGACACCCCGCTGACCCTTGTCGACGCACAGGTGCGCGACCCGGCCGGCGAGGTCATCGCGCAGCTGCGCCCGGCAGGCGACCTCGGCGAGGCCGTCCCCCCGGTGGACCTGGCGTCCGCCCGGGCCGCGTCGGCGGCGTACCCGGGGCTGGTGGAGCACCCGTTCCCCGGCTGCTACGTCTGTGGTCCGCAGCGCACCGACGGTCTGCGGATCTTTCCGGGTCGGCTGCCGGACGGCCGGACGGCCGCGCCGGTTCGGGCACCCCGGCAGGTCGTCCCCGCCACGGTCTGGGCCGCCCTGGACTGCCCCGGCGGCTGGGCGGTGATCGGTGCCGGCCGGCCGTACGTGCTGGGCCGGATCGCGGCCCGGATCGAGGCGTTGCCCCGCCCCGACGACGAGTGCGTGGTGACCGGTGCGGTGATCGGCACCGAGGGCCGCAAGGCGTTCGTGCACACCAGCCTGTACGCCCCGGACGGCCACCCGCTCGGTCACGCCCGGGCGACCTGGATCGCCGTGTAGACACGGTGGTCGATCGGCTCGTACCTGGGGATGAGACGTCTCCTGCCTGAGACGGACCACGATTTCCCGAACGAGCCCGATTGAATTACTTGACCATTAACGTCACGCTGTGCAACGGCGCACCCCGGCGCCACACGGGAGGAGAACGATGACCGACGGGCGACCAAGCCCCACCAACGACGCCCAGATCGTGGTTTCCGGTCTGACCAAGCGGTACCGCAACGTGGTCGCGGTCAACAACCTGTCGTTCACGGTCGAACCGGGTCGGGTCACCGGCTTCCTCGGCCCGAACGGTGCGGGTAAGACCACCACCCTGCGGATGCTGCTGAACCTGGTCACCCCGACCGCCGGCACGGCCACCATCGGCGGTCGGCGCTACCCCGACCTGGCCGACCCGCTGCGGCACGTCGGCGCGGTCCTGGAGGCGTCCAGCGCGCACAAGGGGCGCACCGGCATCAACCACCTGCGAGTGATCTGCGCGGCCGCCGGGCTGCCGCGGGAGCGGGCCGACCAGGCGTTGGAGCTGGTCGGGCTGACCCCTGCGGCCAAGCGCAAGTTCAAGGGTTACTCGTTGGGCATGAAGCAGCGGCTCGGCATCGCCGCGGCGATGCTCGGCGACCCCCGGGTGCTGATCCTCGACGAGCCGGCCAACGGCCTGGACCCGGAGGGCATCCGGTGGATGCGCGGGTTCCTCAAGGGCCTGGCCGCCGAGGGCCGCACCGTGCTCGTCTCCAGCCACCTGCTCTCCGAGATGCAGTTGCTGGCCGACGACGTGGTGATCATCGCGGCCGGACAGCTGGTCCGGCAGGGTCCGGTGGAGCAGGTGATCGGGTCGATGGCGCAGGGCGTCCGGGTGCGGGTCCGCACCCCACAGGCCGACGCGCTGACCGCCGCGCTGAAGGGCGGGCCGGCCACGGTGGAGAACGACGGACAGGGTGCCCTGCTGATCGGCGGGGTCGACGCGCCGACGGTGGGTCGGACGGCTCTGACTGCCGGGGTGGAACTGCACGAGCTGACCACTGAACGACCCGACCTGGAACGCGTGTTCCTGGAACTGACGGCCGGAAAGGCGGGCATCCGATGAGCAACCTTGTCCGCTCCGAACTACTCAAGATCCGTACGACCAGCACCTGGTGGTGGTTGGCCATCGGGGCGTTCCTGTCGATCGCCCTGGCCTTCGCCTTCAACGCGTGGCTGGCCACCGAGACGCTCAGCGGCGGTGGCGAGGAGTTCGGCTACACCGGCGACGCCGCCTCCGCACCGGCCCAGGCGGCGAACCTCTACACCTCGGGGCAGTACCTGGGGCTGATGTTCGTGATGCTCATCGGCATCCTCATGGTCACCAACGAGTTCTTCCACCAGACCGCGACCACGACGTTCCTGGCCACCCCGCGACGCACCTCGGTGATCGTCAGCAAGCTCGTCGCGGCCAGCCTGCTCGGCTTCGCGTTCTGGCTGGTGACCACGATCATCGATCTCGCCGCCGGTGCGACGTTCCTGTCCCTCAACGACTACGGCACCCAGCTCGGCGAGTGGGAGGTCCAGCGGGCCCTGCTGCTCAACCTGATGGCGTACGCGATCTGGACGGTGCTCGGCGTGGGCATCGGCACGCTGATCACCAACCAGTTGGGCGCGGTGATCACCGCCTCGGTGCTCTACCTGATCGGCACCCAGGTGGTGGGGCTGCTCTTCCTGCTGTTGGCCAACTTGCTGGACAACATGGCCGTGATCAAGTGGCAGGTGCTCTGGCCGGCCGCCGCCTCCCAGGTCATGATCACGCCGGGCGAGAACGAGATGTTGCCGGTGTGGTGGGTCGGCGCACTCGTACTGGTGGGCTACGCCGTGGTCAGCGGCGTGGCCGGGATCCTCATCACCCGGCGCCGCGACATCTCCTGACACCCGGGCGGCCGACCCGGTCGCCCCGTCCCGACGGGTCCGGTGCACCGGTGGACAGCCGGCGCACCGGGCCCGTCGGCCTTAGCAGCGATCAAGGGAATACGCAGCGCTAACCGAACTTCTGGCATCTTCTGTGAATCCGACCACGGGACGGAGGCGGAAATGCCCCGGAGTCGGCTACGGCGTAGCCTGGAACCGTCCTGTGCGCCCGTCCCGGCGCATCGGGCACCGCGTGACACACAAACCCGCGTGAAAGAGGCGATTACCGGCCGTGTCGACCCAGCAGACTTCGCAGGAGAACCCACTGGCGGGTTTCGGCCCGAACGAGTGGATCGTCGAGGAGATGTACCAGCGCTACCTCGCCGATCCCCGCAGCGTCGACCCGGCCTGGCACGACTTCTTCGCCGACTACCGGCCCGGTCAGAACACAGCGGGCACCGGTGACGGGCGGCCGGCCACCACCGCCGCCAAGGACGCGACCCCGGCCAGGACCGAGACGGCCACCAAGAGCGAACCGGCGGCCAAGGCCGAGCCGACGGGCAAGGCCGAGCCGACGGGCAAGGCCGAGCCGACGGGCAAGGCCGAGCCGGCAGCCAAGGGCGACCGCCGCGCGGCGGCGGAGACCTCGAAGCCGGCGTCCGCCGCGTCCAAGTCGACCACCGCGAAGCCCGCCGCTGCCAAGCCCGCCGCCGCCAAGGCCGAGCCGACGAAGAGTCAGCCCACCCGGACCGCGCCCACCACCGGCGGGCCACAGACCACGCCGCTGCGCGGAGTGGCCGCCAAGATCGTCCAGAACATGGACGCGTCGTTGGCCGTACCGACCGCGACGAGCGTCCGAGCCGTGCCGGCCAAGCTCCTGGTCGACAACCGCATCGTGATCAACAATCACCTCGCCCGGGGACGCGGCGGCAAGGTCAGCTTCACCCACCTGATCGGCTACGCCCTGGTGCGGGCGCTCGTCGCCCACCCCGAGATGAACAACTCCTTCGCCGAGGTCGACGGCAAGCCGGTGATGGTCCGCCCCGAGCACGTCAACCTGGGCATCGCCATCGACCTGACCAAGCCCGACGGCAGCCGCAACCTGGTGGTTCCCTCCATCAAGGCCTGCGAGCAGATGGACTTCCGGCAGTTCTGGCAGGCGTACGAGGACGTCGTCCGGCGCGCCCGCCGCAACGAGCTGACCATGGAGGACTACTCCGGCACCACCATCTCGCTCACCAACCCCGGCGGCATCGGCACCGTGCACTCGATGCCGCGACTCATGCAGGGCCAGAGCGCGATCATCGGAGTCGGCGCCATGGAGTACCCGGCGCCGTACCAGGGCATGAGCGAGGCCACCCTGGCCGAGCTGGCGGTCAGCAAGGTCATCACGCTGACCAGCACGTACGACCACCGGATCATCCAGGGCGCGCAGTCCGGCGAGTTCCTCAAGGTCATGCACGAGCTGATGCTCGGCGAGCACGGCTTCTACGACCAGATCTTCACCTCGCTGCGGATCCCCTACGAGCCGGTGCGCTGGATGCGCGACGTCGCGGTCGACAGCGAGGGGCAGATCAACAAGACCGCCCGGGTCCACGAGCTGATCCACTCCTACCGGGTGCGCGGTCACCTGATGGCCGACACCGACCCGCTGGAGTTCAAGATCCGTAAGCACCCGGATCTGGATGTCCTCCAGCACGGGCTGACCCTGTGGGACCTGGACCGCACCTTCCCGGTGAACGGCTTCGCCGGCCGGCAGCGGATGAAGCTGCGGGAGATCCTGGGGGTCCTGCGCGACTCGTACTGCCGCCGGGTCGGCATCGAGTACATGCACATCCAGGACCCGGCCGAGCGCCGCTGGATCCAGGAGCGGGTCGAGCGCAAGTACGAGAAGCCGCCGGCCGGCGAGCAGAAGCACGTGCTCAACCGGCTCAACGCGGCCGAGGCCTTCGAGACGTTCCTGCAGACCAAGTACGTCGGCCAGAAGCGCTTCTCGCTGGAGGGTGGCGAGTCGCTCATCCCGCTGCTCGGTGAGGTGCTGGAGAACGCCGCCGAGGGCGGGCTGGACGAGGTCGTCATCGGCATGGCCCACCGGGGTCGACTCAACGTGCTGGCCAACATCGTCGGTAAGCCGTACGAGAAGATCTTCTCCGAGTTCGAGGGACACCTGGACCCACGCTCCACCCAGGGCTCGGGCGACGTGAAGTACCACCTGGGCCAGAACGGCAAGTTCACCACTCCCGACGGCGACCACGCCGTCAAGGTGTCGGTGGTGGCGAACCCGTCGCACCTGGAGGCCGTCGACCCGGTGCTGGAGGGGATCGTCCGGGCCAAGCAGGACCGCATCGACCTCAAGCTGGAGGGCTACACCGTGCTGCCGCTGGCGGTGCACGGCGACGCGGCCTTCGCCGGCCAGGGCGTGGTGGCCGAGACGCTGAACCTCTCCCAGTTGCGCGGTTACCGCACCGGCGGGACGGTCCACGTGGTGGTCAACAACCAGGTCGGTTTCACCACCGCGCCGGAGTACAGCCGCTCCAGCCTCTACAGCACCGACGTGGCCCGGATGATCCAGGCCCCGATCTTCCACGTCAACGGTGACGACCCGGAGGCCGTCGTCCGGGTGGCCCGGCTCGCCTTCGAGTACCGCCAGGCATTCAACAAGGACGTCGTCATCGACCTGGTCTGCTACCGGCGGCGCGGGCACAACGAGGGCGACGACCCCTCGATGTCCAACCCCCAGATGTACCGGATCATCGACTCGAAGCGCTCGGTCCGCAAGCTCTACACCGAGGAGCTGATCGGGCGGGGTGACATCACCGTGGAAGACGCCGAGGAACTGCTGCGCGACTACCAGGCGCAGTTGGAGCGGGTCTTCAAGGCCACCCGCGACGCGGCCAGCACGCCACGTCAGCTGAGCCGCCCACCCCGGCAGGACGAGCCCGAGCCGCAGGTGGAGACGGCGACCGAGGCTTCGGTCATCAAGGCCATCGGTGAGGCGCACGTCAACCTGCCCGACGGTTTCACCCCGCACAAGCGGATCCGGCAGCTGCTCGACCGGCGGGCCCGGATGGCCGTCGAAGGCAACATCGACTGGGGTTTCGGCGAGATCATCGCCTTCGGTGCGCTACTGCACGACGGGGTCACCGTCCGGCTCGCCGGGCAGGACTCGCGTCGCGGCACCTTCGTGCAGCGGCACGCCTCGATCGTCGACGCGGAGACCGGCGACGACTACCTGCCACTGCAGTCGCTCACCGCCGACGGCGAGCGGTCCCGGTTCTTCGTGCACGACTCGCTGTTGAGCGAGTACGCCGCGATGGGCTTCGAGTACGGCTACTCGGTGGAGAACCTGGAGGCGCTGGTCTGCTGGGAGGCGCAGTTCGGTGACTTCGTCAACGGTGCCCAGTCCGTGATCGACGAGTTCATCTCCTCGGGCGAGGTGAAGTGGGGCCAGCGTTCCGCCGTGACCCTGCTGTTGCCGCACGGCCACGAGGGTCAGGGACCGGACCACACCTCCGGCCGCCCGGAGCGCTTCCTCCAGCTCTGCGCCGAGGACAACATGCGGGTGGCGAACCCGACGACGCCGGCGAACTACTTCCACCTGCTGCGCCGGCAGGCGTTGTCGCCCAAGCGCAAGCCGCTCGTGGTGTTCACGCCGAAGTCGCTGTTGCGGCACAAGCTCTGCGTCTCCTCGGTGGAGGACTTCACCACCGGCGGCTTCTCCCCGGTGCTGGCCGACCCGGCGGCCGGCAACGCCGAGCGGGTCAAGCGGGTGCTGCTCTGCTCGGGCAAGGTCTACTACGACCTGTTCCAGGCCCGGCAGGAGCGCGGCATCAGCAACACGGCGATCATCCGGCTGGAGCAGCTCTACCCGATGCCGGTGGAGGAGATCCGGGCCGCGCTCGCCCAGTACCCGAACGCGGAGGACTTCGCCTGGGTGCAGGAGGAGCCGGCCAACCAGGGCGCCTGGTCGTTCGTCGCGCTCAACCTGCTGGAGCACCTCGACGATGTTCGGCTTCGCCGCATCTCCCGTCCGGCCGCCGCGGCGCCGGCAGTCGGGTCGGCGAAGATGCACGAGGTCGAGCAGACCGCGCTGATCGAGGCGGCACTTCCCCGCCCCTGACGAGAACTGACCCGGTCCCGTCCCGCCCCAGGGTGGGACGGGACCGGACGGCTTCACCGGGGCTCCGGTGAGGAAGCGAGCAGACCCATGTACTTCACCGACCGGGGCATCGAGGAACTGGTCGAGCGGCGCGGCGACGAGCAGGTCAGCCTGGAGTGGCTGGGCGCGCGGCTGCGTGACTTCGTCGACCTGAACCCGGAGTTCGAGACCCCGATCGAACGGTTCGCCACCTGGCTGGCCCGGCTCGACGACGAAGACGACGACTGATCACCGTGCCAGCCATCGGGCCGGACGGCCGACGCGCCCGGTCGTGGCGTCGACCGCTGTCGAGGCCGACCGGCGCCCCGGGGTGCCGACGGAGGGTCGTGGCGACCGGGTTCGCCCTGGCGTTGCTGCTGGCTGGTTGTGCCGACCAGCCCGCACCGCCTCGGGTGACCGACCCGGTCGGCTCCGCGCCACCCCTGCCCTCGGTGTTCTATCTCGACCCGGCCAATCCGGCCGAGGTGGAGGCGCAACAACGCGCGGCCCGGGGTGACACGGCCGCAGCGGAGACGCTGCGCACGATCGGCAGCCGACCGAGCGCGAAGTGGCTCACCGGTGGTCCGGCCCGCGACGAGGTCGACGCGTTCCTGGGTCAGGCCGCGATCGCGGGCCAGACACCCGTGCTGGTGTTGCACAACGTGCCGCAACGCGACTGCGGCCGGCAGGGCGAGGGGGGCGCCCGTACCGGCGCGGAGTACCAGGCGTGGATCCGCGATGTCGCGGCCGGTGTCGCCGGCCGTCCGGTGATCGTCGTTCTCGAACCGGGTGCGCTGCCCGACGCGGTGGCCGGCTGCGTCCGGGACGCCGCCGGCCGGCTCGCCCTGCTGCGCGACGCGGTCACCGTGCTCGCCAGCACCGGCACCGCCCGGATCTACCTCGATGCCGGGCATCCGGGGTGGATCCGCGACGTCGAGGCGTTGGCGGCGGCACTGCGCCAAGCCGGCGTGGACCAGGCCGACGGGTTCGCACTCAACGTGGCGAACTTCGTCCGCACCACGGACAACGTCAGCTACGGCCACCGGATCTCCGACGCGCTCGGCGGTGACACCACGTTCGTCATCGACACCAGCCGTAACGGCAACGGCCCCTACCCGGCCGAACGCGTCGGCGGTGCGCCGAGCTGGTGCAATCCGCCGGGCCGGGCGATCGGCGAGGAACCCACCGCCGACCCAGGCCTGTCCCGGGTGGACGCCCTGCTCTGGATCAAGTTCCCCGGCGAGTCCGACGGCGACTGCCGTCCCGGCGAACCCCCCGCCGGCCAGTTCTGGCCCACCTACGCCATCTCACTCGCCCACCCCGGACAACCCCGTTGATCATGAGGTTAGCGGCGGCGAAACGGACAAAATGCCCCGCTAACCTCATGATCAATGAGAGCTGGTGGGGGTTGGGGTGGGGGGCAGGCCGGTGCGGCGGAGTTTTTGCCAGCCTAGGCGGCCGCCGGTGAGGGCGGTCGTGACCGACTGGATCATCACCAGGTACATCAGCTGGCGGTAGACGAACTGCTGCAACGGCAGCACCCACAGCACGCTCAGCTTCTCCCGATCGAGGCGGAACGCGACCACGGCGGTCAGCGTCTGCAAGGCGAGCATGACCAGCCAGGCCACCGCCGTCGCGGTCCGGTCGAGGAAGAACAGGCCGTAGAGCGCGAGGAGGTCGATCACCGGTGCCAGCAGCGGCAGCAGCACCCCGAACAGGCTCAGGAACAACAGGCAGCGACGGGTGAATCGGCCGGAGGCGCCACGGTCGACAAGCGAACGCCGATGTTTCCACATCGCCTGCATGGTGCCGTAGCTCCACCGGTACCGCTGCTTCCACAACTGCCCCAGCGTCGCCGGGGCCTCCGTCCACGCCCGGGCCGTCTCCTCGTAGACCACCTTCCAGCCGGCACGGCCGAGCGCCATGGTGACGTCGGTGTCCTCGGCCAGCGTGTCGTCGGTCAGGCCACCGGCGTAGCGCAGCGCCTGCCGGCGGAAGGCGCCGATGGCCCCGGGCACGGTGGACATGCAGCGCAACGTCTCGTACAGCCGGCGGTCGAGGTTGAAGCCGATGACGTACTCGATGTGCTGCCACTTGGCGATCAGGCTGTCCCGGTTGCCCACCTTGACGTTGCCGGCCACCGCGCCGACCTGCGGATCCGCGAAGGGTTGGACGAGCCGTCGCACCGAGTCGTGCTCGAACACGGTGTCCCCGTCGACCATTACGATCAGTTCGTGCCGGGCCAGCGCGACCCCGGTGTTCAGCGCGCTCGGCTTGCCGCCGTTGGCCTTGCGGACGACCCGGACGTTCGGCAGCCGCAGCGCCTCGACGATCGCCGCCGTGCCGTCGGTGGAACCGTCGTCGACGACGATCACCTCGATGCCGCCCGGATGGTCGCCACCGGCCAGCGAGCGGACGGCCGCGGCGATCCCCTCCTTCTCGTTGTACGCGGGCACGATCACCGAGACCGGCTCGGTCACCGGCGGCCCCCAGGCCCAGTCGGGGGCGCGGCGTCGCCGGGCGTGCCGGCCGGCGAGCACCAGCAGCAGGACGGTACGAGCCACCGTCAGCGCGCCCACCGCCAGGAAGATGAACCCGAGCCAGCCCAGCGTCCGGTCCGCGCCCTGCACCCCCCAGATGAGCATCCGGCCGCGCCAGCGTTCCCCGGTGCTGGCCGGCTGACCGGCGTCGACCCGGTGGTCCACGCCGGCCTCGGCGAGCGCGAGGTTCAGGCCACCGGTGACGGTGACGAAGCGGTAGCCGCGCTCCTTCAGCAGCGGGATGAACCGGTCGAGCGCGGCGACGGTCTGCGCCCGTTCGCCGCCCGCGTCGTGCCAGAGTGTGATCGCGCCCGAGTATCCGGGCGGCGTGGCGTTGGTGACGATCTGGTCGACGCCGGGCAGCGCCCAGTCCCGGCTGTCGGTGTCGTTGAGCACGTTGAGGTAACCCAGCTCGCCGGCCTGGGCGAACACCGGCCAGTCCAGATCGTTGATGGCCTGGGCGTAGGAGGAGTACGGGAACCGGATCAGCGAGGTACGGACGCCGGCCGCGCTGGCGATGGCCAACTGGGTCTGGGTGTACTCCATCCGGCGTCGCCAGTCGGGCAGGACGGCCAGGTCCGGGTGCGTGAAGGTGTGCACACCGATCTCGTGGCCGTCGGCGGCCAGTTCCCGAACCAGCTCCGGGTGGCGGGCCACCTGCGAACCGACCACGAAGAAGGTCGCCGGCACCTGATGGGCGGCCAGCACCCGCAGCACCTCGCGGGTCCAGACCGGGTCGGGACCGTCGTCGAAGGTGAGCGCGACGGTGCGCGGGGGCAGTCGGTACGACCGGGTCAGCCCACCGGTGCTGCTGATGATCGGACCACCGGCGACCACCGCCGTCGGCACCGCACGCTGCCCGTCGTTGCTGGCCTGACGATCCGGCGCGAAGGACGCGTTGGCGTACGCGCCGACGAGCAGCACGGCGGCGAGCACCGCGCAGAGTACGCCGAGAAGGGTCCAGCTCGGCGGTGGCACGACCCGCCGACCTCGCACCGCCCGGCGGGACCGGCGCGCCGGCAACTCAGTCATCGGCCGGGGCGGCTTCGTCGGCACCATCCGACGGGTCGACGCTCGGCGACGCCGGTGCCGTGGTGGACGGCTCGACGCTGGGAGTGGCCGCCGGTGTGGTCGACCGGGAGGGTCGCGGTGACGCCGGTGGCGACGACGAGACACGGCTGGGTGGTGCCGGGATGCTTGTCGTCCTGGCTGCCCGGGTCGGGGTGGCCTGCGGGCGCGGCGCACCACCGCCCGTGGTACGGGAGGCGGCCGTGCTCGGCGGCGCCTCCGCGGCGGGGATCGACGGGGCCGGTGGCGGTTGCCAGGGCCGGCGGGTCGGCTCCACGAAGGGCAGCACCCTGTCGGCGTTCACCGGGCCGCCCGCGAAGCTCGCCACGACCAGGCCGGTGTAGAGCAGACCCACCAGACCCAGGGCGTACCCGATCCAGCGCAAGCGGCGCCGGCGCCGGCCGCTCGGGTCCACGAAGACCGGCGGCGACTGGGGTACGGCGGCCATCACGGTGGTGGGGCTGTCTCCCGGCAGCACCACCGTGGCCGCGTCCAGCACGGCCGGCTGCACCACCGTGGCCGCGTCCAGTACCGACGGCTGCACCACCGTGGCCGCGTCCAGTACCGACGGCTGCACCACCGTGGCCGCGTCCAGTACCGACGGCTGCTCCACCGTGGGTGCGTCCACCACCCGTTGCGTGACCGTCGGCGACTCCAGCACGACCGGCTGCACGAGGGTCGGGGCATCCAGCACGACCGGCTGTACCGCCGCAGGCGCTTCCGGTGCGGCCGGCCGCACCGCTGTCGAGGCCACTGCCACGGCGGGCGGTGCCATCGTCGGCGGCTCCGCGGGCCCTGGCGTCGCGGCCGGTTCGGCGGCTGTGGGTCGCTCGACGCCCCATCCGCCGTTGGCCGTATCGGCGCTGGTCAGAGGGTCCGCAGTCATGGCCGGGAGTCTAGGAGTGAACAATCCTCGGCTTCCTCCGGGAGCCCGGCGGTGGGACGGACATCCCAGTTCACCGCACGAGCACCCGAGCCGGCGTGAGCGTCGACTCGCAGAGGGTGAGCATCACCTCCGCCGGTGGGCGGCCGGTTGCGTCGACCCGGCTCCCCGGGCTCGTCGAAACCGGCCGCGAGCAGGTCGAACGTACCGGCGGCGCTCGTGCCGGCGGTCGTACCGACCGGATGGTCCGGCGTCCGCCCCTGGGCGGTCGGGTCGAAATAAAGATCTTCCTGGCCGAGCCGGAGGCCAGCCGTGCGCTCGTCGGACGGGCGGTCACCGGACGGCCCGGGTGGGCGGGTCCGAGGACCCACGCGAGAACCACCCTGATCTTGTAGCGTGAGTGCCGTGGCCCGGAGCGTTTACCTGACCAGTGTCGGCTCGGGCGGGGGGAAGTCGACGATCGCCCTCGGCCTCGCCGAGCTGCTGTCCCGACAGGTCGGCGGGATCGGCGTGTTCCGGCCGCTGGTCGCGCAGGATCGCCCCGACCCGATCCTCACCCTGCTCAGCGAGCGTTACCGGGTGGGCCTACCGGTGGCGGAGCTGAACGGCACCACGTACGCCGAGGCCACCGCCCTGGTCGCCGACGGTCGTCGGGAGGAACTGATCTCCCGGATCGTCGAGCGTTACCGGGAGGTGGAGCGGCGGTTCGCGGCGATGGTCGTGGTGGGCAGTGACTTCGCCACCGCCGGTGACACCGCCGGCCCTCGCGAGCTGGCCTTCAACGCCCGGCTGGCCACCGAGTTCGGCAGCGTCGTGGTACCGGTGGTCGACGGCTACGGACAGCAGCCGTCGGCGATCGCCGCGGCCGCCCGAGGCGCCTACCACGACCTCGCGGACCTCGGCGCGACCGTGCTCGCGGTGCTGGCCAACCGGGTTCCGGGGGCGATGTCGCTGCCCCCGTTGCCGGTCCCCGCGTACGCCATCCCGGAGGTGCCGAGCGTGTCCGCACCGACGGTGGCGGAGGTGGCGGGCGCGTTGGGTGCCACGCTGCTGGCCGGAGACGAGACCGCGCTCGCCCGTGACGTGCTCGACTACGTCGTCGGTGCGGCGCACGTGCCGACCCTGCTGGAACACCTGACCGAGGGCGCACTGCTGATCATGCCCGGTGACCGGGACGATCTGCTGGTGGCGGCGAGCGCCGCGCACGTGGCCGGGCAGGTGTCGCTCGCCGGGTTGGTGCTCACCCTCGGGGTGCCGCCCGACCCTCGGGCGATGCGTCTGGTGGAGGCACTGAACGCCCGACTCGCGGTGCTCTCGGTAACCAGCGACAGCTATCACACGGTGGCCGCGTCGAGCCGGATCGAGGGCCGGCCCAGCACCGGGAACCCCCGGAAGGTGGAGGCCGCGCTGGGCGCCTTCGAGGCGCACGTGGACACCGTCGAGCTGGCCGGCCGACTCCGGGTCAGCCGGTCCGCTCGGGTCACTCCGTTGATGTTCGAGTACGACCTGATCGACCGCGCCCGGGCCGGACGGCGACATCTGGTACTGCCGGAGGGCACCGAGGAACGGATCCTGCGCGCCGCCGAGATCCTGTTGCGCCGGGGAGTCGCCGACCTGACCCTGCTCGGGCGGTCGGACGAGGTTGCCCGGCGGGCCCGGGAGCTCGGGTTGGACATCGGCGAGGCCCGGGTGGTGGACCCGGCGAGCAGCCCATGGCGCGACGAGTTCGCCGAGGCGTACGCGAAGCTGCGCGCGCACCGGGGCGTCACCGCCGAACTGGCGCACGACATCGTCGCCCAGCCGAACTACTTCGGCACCATGATGGTGTGGGCGGGCCACGCCGACGGCATGGTCTCCGGCGCCACGCACACCACGGCGGCGACCATCCGGCCGGCCTTCGAGATCGTCAAGACCACGCCGGAGGTCTCCGTCGCCTCGAGCGTCTTCTTCATGCTGCTCGCCGACCGGGTGCTGGTCTACGGCGACTGCGCGGTCAACCGTGATCCGGACGCCGCCCAGCTCGCCGACATCGCCATCTCCTCGGCGGACACGGCGGCGCGGTTCGGCATCGAGCCCCGGGTGGCGATGCTGTCGTACTCCACCGGCGCCTCGGGCGCGGGCGAGGACGTGGAGAAGGTCGCGGCGGCCACCGAGTTGGTCCGGCGACGCCGACCCGAACTGGCCGTCGAGGGTCCGATCCAGTACGACGCGGCCATCGACCCGGCCGTGGCGGCCACCAAGCTGCCGGGCAGCGCGGTCGCCGGCCGCGCGACGGTCTTCATCTTTCCCGACCTGAACACCGGCAACAACACGTACAAGGCGGTGCAGCGCTCGGCCGGGGCGGTGGCCGTCGGGCCGGTAATGCAGGGCCTGCGCCGGCCGGTGAACGATCTCTCCCGGGGGGCCACCGTGCCGGACATCGTCAACACCGTGGCGATCACCGCCATCCAGGCCGCCGCGCTCGCCGAGGTGCCCCGGTGAGCAAGGTGCTGGTGCTCAACAGCGGGTCGTCGTCGGTCAAGTACCGGCTGTACGACGGCGACCGCGTACTGGACCGGGGCACCGTGGAACGGATCGGCGAGCCCGGCGGCGGTCCGAGCGACCACACCGGCGCGATCCGGCAGATCCTGGACGGCCTGGACCTGACCGGCCTCGCCGTGGTGGGGCACCGGGTGGTGCACGGCGGCCGGCGGTTCACCGCACCGACGCTCGTCGACGACGCGGTACTGGCCGCCATCACCGACCTGGTGCCACTGGCTCCCCTGCACAACCCGGCGAACCTCGCCGGCATCGAGGTGGCCCGTCAGGCCCTGCCGGAGGTACCGCAGGTCGCCGTGTTCGACACCGCGTTCCACCACACGCTGCCCGACTCCGCCGCCACCTACGCCATCGACCGCGAGGTCGCGCAGCGGTACTCGATCCGGCGGTACGGCTTCCACGGAACCTCCCACGCGTACGTGTCCCGACGCACGGCGGAGCTGCTGGACCGGCCGTACGAGGAGATCAACACGGTCACGTTGCACCTGGGCAACGGCGCCAGCGCGTGCGCGGTGGCCGGCGGACGAAGCGTCGCCACCTCGATGGGCATGTCGCCGTTGGAGGGCCTGGTGATGGGTACCCGCAGTGGCGACCTCGATCCCACGATCGTGTTCCACCTGCGCCGCGAGGGCGGCCTGGGCGTCGACGAGATCGACGACCTGCTCAACCACCGCAGCGGCCTGCTCGGGCTCAGTGGGGTCAACGACATGCGCGAGCTGCTCGCCCGCCGGGCGGCCGGCGACGAGGCCGCGACGCTCGCCTTCGACGTCTACTGCCGCCGGATCACCGGCTACGTGGGGGCGTACTACGCGTTGCTCGGCCGGGTGGACGCGGTCACCTTCACCGCCGGGGTCGGCGAGCACGCGGCACCGGTACGCACGGCGGCGCTGGCCGGGCTCGACCGGCTCGGCATCACGGTCGACCCGGACCGCAACGAGGGCAGCGGCGACCGGTTCATCTCGCCGGACGGCGCGGAGGTCGCCGTGTGCGTCATCGGCACCGACGAGGAGCGGGAGATCGCCCGCGCCGCCCGGGCCGTGGTCACGGCCCGCAGCTGACGCCCGACCGGTCAGCCGAAGGCGAGCCAGGTGGCGAGGGCGAGCAGCACCGTGGCGATCACGGCCGCGCCGATGATCAGACCGGTACGCGACGCCGCCTCCGCCGGAGCGGCCTCCGGGTTGGCGAAGGCGCGGAACGCCTCGGTGTTGCCGCTCGGGTCGGTGTAGTTCTCAGCCATGCCGGGAACCTTAGCGAAACCGATCCAGCCCTCCGTGCCCCGGACCACCCGCGATCTTGCACTTTCCGTCTCGACAATCATCAGCAAAACCGACATTCATCCGACCAGAAGTGCAAGATCGGCGCGACCGGAACGGCGGTGTCGGAGATCGGGGCGGGCACAATCGGAGCCATGTCGCGTCGTGTCGCCTCCGTTCTGGTCGCCACCAGCCTCCTCGCCAGCGCTCTGGTCGGGTGTTCCACCGACCGTGAGCCCACCGAGGGGGCGGGCGCGCCCACACCTCAGCCCACCGCCTCTGCCGCGCCCTCGGCACCGGCGGTTCCCGCCGGCCGCGCCCCGGCAGACACCTTCGCACTCGGCGTACGGCAGCTGAAGCTGAACCGCGACGGCGACCGACCGCTACCGGTGACGGTCTGGTACCCGGCGGCCGGCCGGGCCGGTGGGCGGCCGGCCAACGGTGCCGAGGCGGCAGACGGGAAGTTCCCGGTCATCATGTTCAGCCACGGCCTGGGTGGCCGTCCCGACGACTACGAGTCGCTGCTGACCCGGTGGGCCTCGGCGGGATTCGTGGTTGCCGCGCCGACCTTTCCGAAGACCTCCCGCGGTGGCGGCGAGAACAACGTGCTCGACGTGCTCAACCAGCCGGCCGACGTGTCGTACGCGCTGACCCGGGTGCTCGCCCTCGACGCCCGCGACGGTGACCCGCTACGCGGGCGGCTGGCCACCGACCGGGTGGCCGCCGCGGGTCACTCGGCGGGTGCGGTGACCACCATCGGGCTGTTCACCGCCGGTCGTGACGAGCGGCTGGCCGCCGGAGTCGTCTTCGCCGGTACCGCCCTGGGGGTGGGCACCGCCTTCGCCGGTGCCGCCGCCCCTCAGATGTTCGTGCACGGCGAGGCCGACGAGGTCGTGCGGTACGCCGCCGGCAAGGCCGTGTACGACAAGGTGCCGTGGCCGAAGGCGATGCTGAGCCTGCCCAACGGCGACCACGGCCGCGCCCTGCTGCGCGGTGAGGGCGCCGCGCTGCGGGTGGTCGCCGACACCACCACCGAGTTCCTGCGCTGGACGCTCTACGGCGACGCCGAAGCCAGAAAGCGCATCCCCACCGCCGCCTCCCGCGACGGCATCGCCACCCTCGACGACCACCTGTAGGCGGCCCGAGGAACTCACGCGGTGTGGTCGACGACCACCTTGCCGAAGACGTCACCGGAGTGCAGCCGGGCGAAGGCGTCGCCGACGCGGCTGAACGGCACCACGCTGTCGATCACGGGGCGCACTTTCCGCTCGGCGCAGAACGCCAGCAGGGCGGCCAGTTCGTCGGGAGTGCCCATCGAGGTGCCCAGGATCTCCAGCTGCATGGCGAAGACCCGGCGCAGGTTGACAGTCGGCTCGTGGCCGGCGGTCGCGCCGGAGACCACGATCCGGGCACCCAGGGCGGCCGACTTCAGCGAGTGGTCGAAGGTGGCCGCACCGACCGTCTCGATCACCACGTCCACCCGTTCGGGCAGCCGCGCACCCGGTTCCACGGCGGTCGCGCCCAGCTCGGCGATGCGTTCGCGCTTGGCGGCGTCGCGGCTGGTCGCGTAGACCCGCTTGCCCATCGCGGCGGCCAGCGCGACGGCCGCGGTAGCCACGCCGCCCCCGGCGCCCTGGACCAGGACGGCCTCGGCGTCGTCGACCCGACCCTTGGTGGTGAGCATCCTCCAGGCCGTCAGCCAGGCCGTCGGCAGGCACGCGGCGTCGGTCGCCAGCAGCCCCGCCGGCAACGGCAGCAGGTTCGACCGGGGTACGGCCACCCGCTCCGCGAGCGTGCCGGGGAAGTACTCGGAGAGGATGGACATCCCGCGCGGGTCGCCAGGTGTCGGCACGACGGGGTACACGACCACCTCGTTGCCGTCCGGGTCCACCCCGGTCGCGTCGCAACCGAGGATCATCGGCAACTGCTCGGCGCGGAGCCCGACGCCGCGCAGTGACCAGAGGTCGTGGTGGTTGAGCGAGCTGGCCGTGACGCGCAGCGTCACCCAGCCGTCGTCGGGCAGGCTCGGCTCGGGCTGTTCACCGACGGTGAGCGCGGCGAGCGGGTCGGCGTCGTCGAAACGGGAGGCGAAGGCGGCACGCATGATCCGCACCGTAACAAGCTGAGCGCCCGTTAAGAAGGGCCCTGTGCACGCGTGGACAGGGCCCTTCTCACAACTCAGGCGCGGGCCACGCCGTCCCGGCGGGCCGCCTCGGCCACCGCGTCGGCGACCGCCGGTGCCACCCGTGGGTCCAGCGGCGAGGGCACGATGGCCTCCGGCGTGAGCGACTCGGCCACCACGGAGGCGATCGCGTCGGCCGCGGCGACCTTCATGGCGTCGGTGATCCGGCTGGCTCGGGCCTGGAGTGCACCCCGGAAGACGCCCGGGAAGGCCAGCACGTTGTTGATCTGATTCGGGTAGTCACTGCGGCCGGTGGCGACCACCGCGACGTGCCGGGCAGCCACCTCCGGATCCACCTCCGGAGTGGGGTTGGCCAGCGCGAACACGATGCCGCCCGGAGCCATGCCGGCGACCGCCCGTTCGGGGATCAGCCCGCCGGAGACCCCGATCAGCACGTCGGCGTCGCGCAGCGCCTCGGTGACGTCACCGTGCCGGCCGTCGGCGTTCGTCAGTTCGGCGAGTTCGGCCTTCGTCCCGGTGAGGCCGGTGCGTTGCCGGGAGATGATGCCCCGGGAGTCGCAGACCACCACCCGCTCCGGGTCCACGCCACCGGCCACCAGCATCCTGGTCACCGCCACGCCGGCCGCTCCCGCGCCGCTGACGGCCACCCGCAGGTCGCCGAGCTTGCGGTTGAGCAGCGTCGCGGCGTTGCGCAACGCGGCCAGTACGACGATCGCGGTGCCGTGCTGGTCGTCGTGGAAGACGGGGATGTCCAGCGCCTCGTCGAGTCGCTGCTCCACCTCGAAGCACCGGGGAGCGCTGATGTCCTCCAGGTTGATGCCGCCGAACGACGGCGCGAGCGCGGTGACCACCGCGACGATCTCGTCGACGTCCTGGGTGGCCAGGCAGACCGGTACCGCGTCGACCCCGCCGAACTGCTTGAACAGCACGGCCTTGCCCTCCATCACCGGCAGCGCTGCGCTCGGGCCGATGTTGCCGAGACCGAGTACGGCCGAGCCGTCGGTGACGACCGCGACGGCGCGCGAGGCCCAGGTGTATTCGTGGGCGAGGTCCGGGTCGGCGGCGATCGCCTCGCAGACCCGGGCCACACCCGGGGTGTACGCGAGGGACAGGTCGTCCCGACTGGTCAGCGGCACGGTCGAGACGACGGCCATCTTGCCGCCGCGGTGCAGTTGGAAGACGGGATCAGCAGGGTCCACGGTGGACGAAGACATGGTGACTCCAGAAGAATCGAGCAACTGGGCCGGCCGGTCGGGCGCACGGTGAGGCGAGCGAGCGGCGGCGGTGCGGGGGGTCACCCGGGCACTTCCGAGCATAGCCACGCTCGGGGGTCCAGTATGTGAGCAGGTTCATAACGGTCTTGGCAGCACCCGGCCGGGCCGGGGCCAGTACCGGGCCACCACCCGGCCCCGCACGTCAGCCACGCCGTACGCGCGGGAGTCGTCGGTGACCAGGCCGTTGTCTCCGGCCAGCCACCAGCCGCCGTCGACGGGGCGGACCGCCCGCTTGACCACCAGCAGGTCCGGTCGACTGCGGAACACCGCGATCACCACGTCACCGGGCCGGGGCGCCCGGCCGCCCCGGCGCACCAGCACCGCGTCGCCGTGGCGCAGCGTGGGCACCATGGAGGGTCCGGTCACCAGCACGGCCGACAGCGGCCACCGCAGCCGGGGCGCGGGCACGGGTTTCACCTCCAGCCGCCTCGGGGACCACCGTCCAGGAGTAATGTCGTCTTGGATCATCGCAAACTTCCCATGGAGGATCCCGATGCGACTTCCACGCATCCTTGCGCCCCGCGTGAGCGCCAGCGCCCACTGCGACCTGCCCTGCGGTGTCTACGACCCCGCGCAGGCCCGCATCGAGGCCGAGTCGGTGAAAATGATCTGCGAGAAGTACCAGGCCAACACCGACCCGGAGTTCCGCACCAGGGCCATCCTGATCAAGGAGCAGCGGGCCGAACTGGTCAAGCACCACCTCTGGGTGCTGTGGACCGACTACTTCAAGCCCCCGCACTTCGAGAAGTACCCGCACCTGCACCAGCTCTTCAACGAGGCCACCAAGCTGGCCGGCGCGGCCGGCGCCAAGGGTGCCACCGACCCGACCAAGGCGGACGAGCTGCTCCAGAAGATCGACGAGATCTCCAAGATCTTCTGGGAGACCAAGCAGGCGTGACGTCGCCCGCGTACGGCACCTGAGGTTGGTTCATCGCGTCGGCGGTCGACGTGTCCCTCGCGGACGCGTCGACCGCCGACGCGTTGGTCCTCGGCCCCGCTCCCGAACGGCGCTCCGATGTGGTTCACCCGTGTCGCTCGCACGCCGCGCTGAGGCGTCATCAACCGTATGGCGGCCCGAGCGGGTAGAGTCCCCGACCGGGGGGATGAGTGGTGACTCAACTGACCGGCCAGCCGACGACCGACGACGACATCGTGCACCTCACCGTGCCCGCGGACGGCGGCTATCTGAGCGTGCTCCGAACCGCCACCGCCGGCCTCGCGGCCCGTCTCCAGTTCGCCCTGGACGAGATCGAGGACCTGCGCATCGCGGTCGACGAGGCGTGCGCGATGCTGCTCGCCATCGCCGCCGCGGATGCCGAGCTGGACTGCCGCTTCTCGGTCACCGAGGACGCGCTCACCGTCGAGGTGACCGTGCCGACGGTGCCCGGTGCCCGGCTGCCGGCGGAGTCGTCGTTCGCGTGGAAGGTGCTCACCGCGCTGACCACCTCGGCGGGGGCGCGGGCGGCCGACGGCCGGGCGACCATCTCGCTGCTCACCCGGCGCGCCTCCGGTTGGTGACCGGGGTCCGGTCAGGTCACTCGAAGCCCAGAGCGCGGGTGGTGGGCGGGCTGACCAGCAACCAGGTGACACCGACGCCGAGCGCGATCAGCGGCACGCCGAGCCAGCCGAGCCCGCCCTGGATCATGAACCAGCCGATCGGCAACAGCATGAGCTGAAGCACGATGGCCGGCGCGCGGGCACCGGCCCGCCGACGCAGCAGTGCGCCGCTCAGCGCCCAGAGGGCGGCCGCGGCACCGATGGCGAAGGCCGTCACCAGCAGCGCCGACGTCAGGTCGGTGGTGGTGGCGGTCAGATCCGCGAAGACAAGCCAGGCGGCGACCAGCCCGACGGCGACCGCCTGGCCGCGCAGTAGCCGCACCGCCAAACGGAGCGTGACGGGGGCCGGGTCGGAGTCGATGGTCACGCGGTCACGATACCGGTGGCGGTGCGGGGTATTGTGCCGCCCATGCGGGCCGTCCTGCTGGTCAATCCGAAGGCCACCACCACCAGTGAGCGTGCGCGTGACGTCCTCGTCCGAGCGCTGCGCAGTGAGGTCGACCTCTCCGTGCGTTACACCCGCCAGCGCGGCCACGCCACCACGCTGGCCCGGGAGGCCGCCGAGGAGGGCGTCGACGCGGTGGTCACCCTCGGTGGCGACGGCACGGTGAACGAGGTGGTCAACGGCCTGATGACCGCGACCACCGCGGGTGGCGCCGAACCGACCGCCGACCGGCTACCCGCCCTGGCCACCGTGCCGGGCGGTTCGACGAACGTCTTCGCGCGGGCCCTCGGCCTGCCCCGGGAATGGCCGGAAGGCGCCAGCATGATCATGGAGGGACTGCGGCTGGGCCGGCGCCGCACGATCGGTCTCGGCCGGGCCGACGACCGCTACTTCACCTTCTGCGCCGGCTTCGGGCTCGACGCGTCGGTGATCCACCGGGTCGAGGAGGCGCGCCGCCGGGGCCGGGTCTCCTCCCCCTCGCTCTACTTCCGGGCCTTCAGCGCGCAGTTCCTGCTGGGCAGCGAGCGCCGGCATCCGGCGATCCAGTTGGAGCGTCCGGGCGAGGCGACCGAGGGTGAGCTGGCCACGATCATCGTGCAGAACACCGCCCCGTGGACGTACGTCGGGGACCGGGAGGTCAACCCGAATCCGGGCGCGTCGTTCGATCTGGGGCTCGACGTCCTGGCCCTGCGCCAGCTAGGCGTTGCCAGCACGACACGCACCGTGACGCAATTCTTCTCGCCGACGCCCGATCCACGCGGTCGCCAGGTGCTGCGGCTGCACGACGTGGCCGAGTTCACGCTGGTCGCGAGCCGTCCGCAGGCGTTTCAGCTCGACGGTGACTATCTTGGCGAGCGGGAAAAAGTCAGATTCACAAGCGTTCCCGCCGCACTCAGAGTAATCTGTTAGGTCTCCGGTACCACCGGGGTGAGGTGGTCGGCGGCACCCCCGGCGCGACGACTGCGACACCCGGGACGGATGCCGGAAATGTCAGCAATGTTCGGCGGACTGTACTATATTGATCCTCGACTGTGGTACGACGGGTAGCCGGAGAGATCTGGAACCCGGACAAATGGGTTGTGGGCTTGCTCACCGTCCGGAGTTTTTCCGAGCGTCACCCTTGACATCGCGTGAGTTCGTGAAAGTATTCACAAGCGAACTTGAGTTACCGGGATATTGCCTGGACATGCTCGGCACGTTGAGCTTTTCCAGCAGGCCCCCGGGGCCAACAGCCTGCTCACGCACTGCCGAAATGGCGGACGCGAACCGTCACCATCGGCAATGCGGATGCATATAGGAAAAGCACCAACAAGCAACATCTGCCACCCATCCAGAATGAGGAGTGTTGCCGCCATGGACTGGCGTCACCATGCTGTCTGCCGCGACGAGGACCCGGAGCTGTTCTTCCCGATCGGGACGTCCGGTCCGGCTCTCCTGCAGGTCGAGCAGGCCAAGGCCGTCTGCCGGCGCTGCTCCGTGACCGACCAGTGCCTGCAGTGGGCGCTGGAATCCGGTCAGGACGCTGGCGTCTGGGGCGGGATGAGCGAGGAGGAGCGGCGCGCCGTCAAGCGTCGCGGCGGCCTCCGGGTGCTGCGCGCTCACTCCGCCTGACCACCACACACGTACGAAGCGAGACGCCCCGGCCGGCTCAGCCCGCCGGGGCGTTCTGCTGCCCGCTCATGATCCCCACAATTTCCTGATAGTGCTGCCTCGACGGGAATGAGGCGGCAACAACCCTGAAGTTGCACGGCCCCCGAGCGGCAGAGTGGTCAGGTGGGGGTGGTTCGGCGGAGGATCAGGTCCACCAGGTCTGGCGCGTCGGTCAACGGGGACGCCACGGCGATCGCGCCAGCCGCCCGGGCAGACGCCGTCACCGCATCATGGAACAGCCCGGGGGCCAGGAAATAGGCGGCAACGGCCACCCGGCGCGCGCCAGCCGCCCGGAGCCGGGTCACCGCCGCGCCGGCATCCGGCGGCGCCGCCGAGGCGTACGACACCCGGGTCGGGAGGTTCAGGGCCGCGCCCAACGCGGCGGCCACCCGGCCGACGGACCCCCGGGCCGCGGCGTCACGGGTGCCCGCGGCAGCCAGCACCACAGCGTCACACGCGCCCGGCTCCGCCTCGTCCAGCCGTCGCCGCAGCCCGGCCAGCAGCGCCGGGTCCACCTCGCCCCCCACCGGCCCGAGCACGTCGCTGACCCGCACCTCGATCGGTGGGCCGGATCGCTGGGCCGCCGCCACCGCCGCCGGGATGTCGACCCGGCGGTGGTAGGCGGCGGTCAGCAGCAGCGGCACCAGTACCGCCCGGGAATGCCCGGCTGCGGCCAGCCCCTGTAGCGCCTCGGTCGGGCCGGGCTCGGTGTGGTCGAGCCAACTCGCCAACACCGGCACCCGCGGGCGCGCGGCGGCGACCGCCCGAGCCAGCGCCCTGGTCGCGTCGGCCGCGCGCGGATCGCGGCTGCCATGGGCGACCAGCAGCAGCGGCTCGCCAACCGGCCCGGAACCACCAACCGAACCCGGCGCGCCGGCCGGCCGAGGGTCGCTTGGCAAGGCCGGGCCGGCGCCTCCGGTCAGAGGTGCAGCCCGCACTCGGTCTTCTCGAACATCGCCCAGCGACCGGCCCGAGGGTCCTCACCGGCTCCGGTCCGCCGGGTGCACGGCCAGCAGCCGATCGAGCCGTAGCCGCGCCGGAACAGCTCGTTGACCGGCACGTTCCACCTGGCGATGTACGCGTCGACGTCCGCCTGCGTCCAGGCCGCGATCGGATTGACCTTCACCTTCCCCCGCCGCGCGTCGAAGGTGACCACCGGCGTGTTGGCGCGGGTCGGCGACTCGTCGCGACGCAGGCCGGCGGCCCACGCGTCATAGTCGGTGAGCGCCCGCTCCAGCGGTTCCACCTTGCGTAGCTGGCAGCATTCGTCCGGGGACCTGTTGAACAACCGCGGTCCGTACTGGCCATCCTGTTGGCCGACGGTCAGTCGCGGCCGGATGGAGCGGACGTTCACCGGGAGCGTGCGGGCCACCTCGTCGCGGACGGCCAGGGTCTCCGGGAAGTGCAGCCCGGTGTCGAGAAACACCACGTCCACCCCGGGTGCGACCCGCGAGACCAGGTGGGCGAGGACGGCGTCGGCCATCGAGCTGGTCACGCAGAACCGGTCCCCGAACGTCTCCGCCGCCCACCGCGCGATCTCCGGCGCGGGCGCGCCCTCCAACTCCCGGCCGGCCCGTTCGGCGAGCACCCGCAGCTCGTCCGGATCGCGTCGGGACGGATCGGCGGTGGCCACGGCGGTGGTGCCGACCAGGCCCAGGCCGGCGGCGGAGACCAGGGCGCTCACCGGTTCACTGCCCGGGAGAGCAGGCCACTGAACCGGACCGTGAAGACCCGTGCGCAGGCGTGGCACTCCCATGCGCCATGCCCGGTCTCACTCGGCCGCAGATCCTCCTCGCCGCAGTACGGGCAGTACAGCGGCACGGAACGAGTCTCACCACTCATCGCAGTTCCTCCTCGTCGACCCGAATCACCCAGTTGGCGAACGTCTCGCCCTCGGTCCGGCCGGCCAGGTAGCGCTCGGCCAGCCGCTCGACGTACCCGGGCAGCTCCTCGGCGGTCGTCTTCAGGCCGCGCAGCTTGCGCCCGAAGCCGGCGGTGCGCCCCTCGGCCATGCCGAGCCCACCGCCGAGATGCACCTGGAAGCCCTCCACCTGACTCCCGTCCGGCCCGGTCACCAACTGCCCCTTGAGGCCGATGTCGGCGACCTGCGTGCGGGCGCAGGCGTTGGGGCACCCGTTGATGTGGATGGAGATGTCCGCGTCGAAGTCGCGCAGTCGCTGCTCCAACCGGGCCACCAGTTCCTCGCCGCGCGCCTTGGTCTCGACGATGGCGAGCTTGCAGTACTCGATGCCGGTGCAGGCCATGGTGCCGCGCCGCCAAGCCGACGGCTGGGCCTCCAGGCCGATCTCCCGCAGGCCGGCGACCAGCGACTCCGTCCGCTCCGGCGGCACGTCGAGCACCAGCAGCTTCTGGTACGGCGTGAGCCGCACCCGCTCGCTGCCGTGCGCCTCGACCACGTCCGCGAGCCGGGCGAGCTGGGTCCCGGAGACCCGCCCGACCACCGGGGCGGCGCCGACGTAGTCACGGCCGTCGCGCTGCCGGTGCACGCCGATGTGGTCGATCGGCCGCTCCGGCAGTGTCGGTGCGGGGCCGTCGAGCAGCGTCCGGCCGAGGTACTCCTTCTCCAGCACCTCGCGGAACTTCGCCACCCCCCAGTCGGCGACCAGGAACTTCAGCCGGGCGCGGTGGCGCAGCCGCCGGTAGCCGTAGTCACGGAAGATGCCCACCACGCCGGCCCAGACGTCGGGCACCTCGGACAGCGGAACCCAGACGCCGAGGCGCTGGGCCAGCATCGGGTTGGTGGACAGGCCGCCGCCGACCCACAGGTCGAAGCCCGGGCCGTGCTCCGGGTGGTCGACACCGAGGAAGGCGATGTCGTTCGCCTCGTACGGGGTGTCCACCAGCCAGGAGATCGAGGACTTGAACTTGCGCGGCAGGTTGGAGAACTGCTTGTCGCCGACGTACCGCTTGACGATCTCGTCGATGGCGGGGGTCGGGTCGATCCGCTCGGCCTCGGCCACCCCGGCCACCGGGCTGCCCAGCACGATCCGGGGACAGTCACCGCACGCCTCGGTGGTCTGCAGCCCGACCGACTCCAGCCGCCGCCAGATCTCCGGCATGTCCTCGACCCGGATCCAGTGGTACTGGATGTTCTGCCGGTCGGTGATGTCCGCGGTGTCCCGGGCGAACTCCCGGGAGATCTCGGCGATCGTGCGCAGCTGGGTCAGGTCGAGCTGGCCGCCGTCGACGCGTACCCGCAGCATGAAGAACTCGTCTTCCAGCTCGTGCGGCTCCAGCACGGCGGTACGTCCGCCGTCGATGCCCGCCTTCCGCTGGGTGTACAGGCCCCACCACCGGAACCGCCCGCGCAGATCCTGCGGGTCGATGGAGGCGAAGCCACGGTGGGCGTAGATGTTCTCGATGCGGGCCCGGACGTTCAGCGGGTCGTCGTCCTTCTTGATCCGCTCGTTGGGGTTGAGAGGCTCCCGGTGCCCGAGCGCCCACTGGCCCTCCCCACGGGGGCGCCGGGGCGCCCGCGGCGGGCGGGCCGGAATCTCGCTGACTGCCATCGCGGCGTCCTCCGTTGTCTGCTGCGCCTCGGTGGGGCTGAGCGGGCGCGACGACCGGTTCCCGGAGGGACCGTGGACAGCGATGTCTCTGCACGGCCGGCGCGCTGCGTGCCCGAGGCAGGGATGGTCGGGCGTCGTCAGTGAGCCGGACAGATGGCGCTACGCACGCGGCCGTAATCAACGTGGCGTCGAGCCACGAAGCGGCGCACGACAGCGGCAGTCATGAACGTCATGCTGCCACACCTCGGGCGGGCCGGCCAATGGTCACGTGCGCGATCCCACATCACGGGCGGTCGCTGCCGGCTCCCCCGAGCGTCACCGTGTGGCAGGCTCGCAATGTGGGCGATTTGTCCAACAAGTCGATTCCGGTTACTGGGATCGGCGTCCGGCTGAGCGGCGGGCGACTGCGCTCGGTGCCGGTGTGGCTGGTGCCGGCGACGGCCACCCTGCTGGCGACGCTTGCCGGCCTGGACGCCGCCCAGCCGTGGCGCGACGAGTTGGCGACCTGGAGTGCGGCGACCCGAGGTCTGAGCGGCCTGTTCCGCCTGGCCGGCACCATCGACGCCGCCACCGGCCCCTACTACCTGCTCGTACACGCCTGGCTGGCGGTGGCCGGCGACTCGGTGGCCGCCCTGCGCCTGCCCTCCGCCCTGGCCATGGCCGCGACCGCCGGGCTGACGGCGGTACTCGGACACCGGCTGTGGGACGCCCGCGTCGGCACCCTCGCCGGCCTGCTGTTCGCGGTGCTCCCGGGTACCTCCCGGTACGGCCAGGAGGCGCGGCCGTACGCCCTGGCCGGCGCGCTCGCGGTGCTGAGCACGCTGCTGCTGGTCGACGCGCTGCGCCGGCCCAGCCGGCGGCGCTGGGCCGGCTACGCGGCAGCGACCACCGCCCTCGGGCTCACGCACCTGGTGGCCCTCACCCTGCTCGCCGCCCACGCGGTCGCCGTGCTGACCGCGACCAGGGCGGTCCGGGCCGACGGCGGACCCGGTGGCCGGAGTGACAGGTCGAGCGACGGTGGGCAGCGGCGACCGCCAGTACCGGGCCGGGTGGTCCGGTGGTGGTTCGCCGCCCTGGTGCCGGTGGCCGCGGCGGTGGTGCCGCTGGCCCTGATCGCCCGGGGCCAGCGGGCCCGGCAGCTCGACTGGGTGGACGCCGCCCGACCCGGCGACCTGGCCGCGCTGGCCGGCGGGGTGACGCAGAGCAGTGTGGTCGGCGGCGTGCTGCTCGGACTCGCCGCGCTCGGCGCGGCTCGGGCGGGCCGCCGGGGGCTGCTGCCGGTGAGCTGCGTCCTGGCGCCGGTGCTGCTGCTCTTTCTCGCCGGACTGGTCGTCCCCCTCTGGGTGCCCCGCTATCTGGTCTTCGTGGTGCCCTTCGGCTGCCTGCTGGCCGGCGCGGCGCTGGCCTCCGCCCGGCTGCCCGCCGCGCTCGCGGTGGTGGCCCTGACCGGCCTGCTCGGCCTGCCCGACCAGGCCGCGCTGCGCCGTACCCACGAGTGGCCACGCAGCGCGACCGTGGACTACCGGGCGGTGGCCGAGATCGTCGGGAGCGGTCGGCGGCCCGGTGACGCGGTGGTCTACTCACCCCGCGACAGCTGGCTCTTTCTCGACCTCGGCCTGCGCTATCACCTCGGCGGCCGGACCCCGCAGGACGCGTTGCTGGTCGAGGGGCAGGAACGTCGGGGTGACCTGTGGGCCGCCGAGTGTGACCGGCCGACGGAGTGCCTGGCCGAGGTCGACCGGGTCTGGCTGGTGCTGGCCGGACGACGATCCGAGCCACTGGCTGCCGTGCCCGGCGTCAAGGGCGACGCGCTCCGCGACCGCTTCGCGGTGGCCCGGGTGTGGCCACACTCCGGCATCACGCTCGCGCTGCTGACCCGACGCGGCTGACCGTCGGCTCGTCCTTCCCCGACAGCGAACGCACCGGAACCGGAACTGTCGGAGCACGGGCAGGAGGTCAACCGCCGCCGCGGCCCTCGGGGGCGCTGCGGGCCAACGGGAGGGCCAGGAACGCCTCGGTGCCACCGTCGGCACCGGGACGCAACTCGATGGTGCCGCGCAGTTCCCCGGTGACCAGCGCCCGGACGATCTGCAAGCCGAGCTTGGCGCCGCCCTCGGCGTCGAATCCCGCCGGCAGGCCCCGGCCGTTGTCCGTCACGGTGACGTTGAGCATCCGGCGGAGCCGGTGCGCCGAGACCACCACCTCGGGCTTCGGCGGCCCGGCGGGCACCGGCGCGTCGTCATCGGCCGGCGGGAAGCCGTGTTCGACGGCGTTGAGCAGCAGCTCGTTGAGCACCATCACCAGCGAGGTGGCGATCTCGGCCGGCAGCACGCCGAAGGTGCCGGTACGACGCATCGCGACGGTCACCTCGGTCGCCGCCACCTCGGTCGCCGCGTTGGCCACCCGGTCGACGATGCCGTCGAACTCCACCGCCTCGTCGCTGGACATGGCGAGCGTCTCGTGCACCAGCGCGATCGACGCCACCCGGCGTACCGACTCCTCCAGGGCCACCCGCGCCTCCGGCATGGCCACCCGGCGGGCCTGGAGGCGCAGCAGTGCCGCCACCGTCTGCAGGTTGTTCTTCACCCGGTGGTGGATCTCCCGGATGGTGGCGTCCTTGGTGATCAGCGCGCGGTCGCGTCGGCGTACCTCGGTGATGTCGCGGACCAGCACCAGCGCGCCGATCGGCACGCCGGCGGGCATCAGCGGCAGGGCCCGGGTGAGCATGGTCGCCCCACGCGCGTCGATCTCCCGGCGGGGCGGCGCCTCGCCGCGCAGCGCGGCAAGGATGCCGTTGGCGGCGTCGGTGCCGTCCAGGGGATCGCCGGCCAGCCGCCGGTGCAGCACCGCGAGGTCCTCGCCGACCAGGAGTGAGGCGTGACCCAGGCGCCGGTACGCCGACTGCGCGTTGGGGCTGGCGTAGGTGACCTTGCCGCCGGCGTCCAGCCGCACCAGCCCGTCACCGACCCGAGGCGCCGAGGTGGTCTCGCCCGGGTGCCGGGGCGGTGGGAAGGTGCCGTCGGCGATCATCTGTGCCAGGTCGTCGGCGGTGGTCAGGTAGTTGAGCTCCAACTGGCTGGGGGTACGCGCGGTGGAGAGGTTGGTGTCCCGGCCCACCACGGCGATCACCTCGCCGGACTCGCCGTCGGCCGTGCGCAGCCGGACCGGGATCGCCTCGTGCCGGGCGGGCACGTCGCCGTACCAGACCGGATCACCCTCCCGCCAGATGCGCCCCTGCCCGTAGGCGACCTCCAGGTGCGCCACCTCCGGACCACCGACGATCCGTCCCACCTGATCGTCCTGGTACGCGGTGGGCGCGGTGGTCGGGCGCACCTGGGCCACGCAGAGGAAGCTGCCCTCACCGTCGACCGGAACCCAGAGCAGCAGGTCGGCGAAGGAGAGGTCGGACAGCAACTGCCAGTCACCGGCGATGCGGTGCAGGTGGTCGATGTCGACCCGGCGCAGGCGGGTGTGCTCCTCGGCGAGATCGCGCAGCGTTGACACGCCGACCAGCGTGCCACGCCGACCGTCACATCGTCGCGGTGACCTTCTTCAACCCGCGCGGCGCGTCCGGATCCTCCCCCCGGGTGAGGGCGAGCGCCAGGGCCAGCCGCTGCAACGGCAGAATGTCCAGTAGCGGGGCGTACCGCTCGTCGACCTCGGGCACCGCGAGGCGGGTCGCTCCGTCGATCGCGGCGGAGCCGACCACCACCACGTCGGCGCGGCGCTCACCGAGCCGGGGCAGCACCTCGCCCATCGACCGTCCGCCCGGTCCCGAGCCGACCACCGCCAGCACCGGCACGTCCGGGTCGGTCATGGCCAACGGGCCGTGCAGCAGGTCGGCGCCGGAGAACGCCAGCGCCGGCAGGTACGACGTCTCCATCAGCTTCAGCGCCGCCTCCCGGGCGGTCGGGTACGCGTACCCCCGGCCGGTGGTGACGATCTGGGCGGCGAAGCGGTAGCGCGGCGCGAGTTGTGCCGCGACCGGGTCGGTGAGGGTACGGGCGGCCAACTCAGGCAGGTCGGCCAGCGCCCGGCGCTCCTCGGCGGGCAGCGCGCCGTCACCGGCCCGGATCCCCTCCACCAGCATCAGCAGGGCGAGCAGCTCGGCCGTGTAGGTCTTGGTGGCGGCCACCGCCCGCTCGTGCCCGGCCGCGATGTCGATGGCGAGTTCCGCGGTGGTCGCCAACGGGGAGTCCGGTGCGTTGGTGACGGCCAGGGTGAGGGCACCGGAGTCGCGGGCGGCCCGGAGCACCTCCGTCAGGTCGGGGGATCCGCCGCTCTGGCTGACCCCGACCACCAGGGCGTCGGAGAGGTCCGGCCGGGCACCGAAGAGGGTGACCGCGCTCGGCGAGGCCAGGCCGGCAGGCAGGCCGAGGCGGATCTCGCTGAGATAGGCGCCGTACAGCGCGGCGTGGTCCGAGGTGCCCCGTGCGGTGAACACCACATGCCGGGGGCGACGCTCGGCGATGGCCGCGGCCACCCGGGCGATGGGGGTGGCGTGCTCGGTGGAGAGCAATCGCTCGTAACCGGCCGGCTGCTCGTCGATGTCGGCGGCCATGCCGCTGCCTGGGCGCGTCACGAAAACTCCTCCCCTGCGCGATATCCGCGCGATTGCTGCTCAGTCTTGCATCTTTGATCCAGTCTCAGCAATCAAATGAGCAGTAGTGCGCAGTGGATCACCAAAACTGGGGTTCGTCACCTACGCTGACCCGACCTCACCGCGCAGCCGGGACCAACGAGTGAGAGGACCACGTGGCCGAGGGAACGGACGACCGGGCGCTGCCGGCGACGGAGGAACTGATCCTGGCCCGGCGGGCCCTGGATTCCGGCGAGCTGACGCATGCCGCCGACCACGTCGCGGCGGCGCTGGCCCGGGCACCGACGCTGCCCGAGGTGCACGAGACCCTCGCCCGGCTGGCCGCCGCCAGCGGCGACGGCGGGATCGGCCTGTTCCCGTTGCAGCACCACACCTTCGTCGGTGCCGTGGTCGCCCGGGCACATCTGCTCGCCGCGGCCGGCCGACCGGCCGAGGGCCTCGATCTGCTGGTCGCCGCCACCGCCCACGCACCGGGGGCGGACTGGGCGGGCGTGCCCTGGGTGACCTCGCCAGAGCTGGCCGAGCGTCTCGGACCCGAGCAGGCCGCCCGGGTGCTGATGCAGGTCTGCGCCGCCGTGCCCGACCCGGTCGCGCCACCGAACCGGGCCGCCCTGTCGCCGTACCTGACGCTCGCCCGCAACGCGATCACCGTCCACCCGGAGCACGCGCTGCTGCTGGGCACGGCGTCCGCGCTGGCCCGGCGGGTGGAGGAGGTGCCGCTCGCGGTCCGCTGGGCCAGCCGGGGAGTACGGGCAGCGCCGTCGAAGATGGGCGAGGTGTGGCTCGGATACGCGCTACGCAGCGCCGGCCGGACCCGGGAGGCGCTCGCCGCGTTGCGCCGCGCCGTCGAGCACGACCCGGACGACCTCGCGGTGTACGCCGACATCGCCGGCACCCTGGCCGACCACGGCCGGCTCGACGAGGCGCTCAGGTGGATCGAGCGCGCCCTGGCCCGCAACCCGTCCTTCGACTGTGCGGTGCACACGGCACACCGCCTGCGATTCCAACGCGATGGTGAGGTGCGGCACCTGGTGGCGCTGGCGGATTTCGTCCGCGACCACCCGGACGACTCGCACGAACACGGCGACCTGGCCGAATGCTGCCGTGGCCGTCCCTGGCTGGGGCAGGTGACGCCGGCACCACCGGCAACCGGGACCGCCGCAACGGTCGGGCGACCCGGCACCGGGCCCGCCGACGGGTCAAAGCCGACGGTGGCGGCGCGTCTAACGTCGCCGCCGTCGGCGGAGGCCGCCCGCCGCCTGCGCCAGCTCGCCCACCCCGCCTGGCCGCACCCACCGGCGGCCTACGACGCGGCGGTCGGCCTGGCCACGCTCGACCTGGCCGACCTGCTCGGCCTGCTGGCCCATCCGCCCGAGACACCGCAGACCGCGCTCGGGCGGGTGCTCGCCGGCCAGGACCCGGCGCTGTGGTTGCGCTGCGTGCAGGTCTGGACCTGCCTCGGGCTGCTGCACCACCGCACCGACGAGCCGTGGCCCGATTCCACCCGGCGACGGGTGCTCGTGGAGCTGGCGCACGAGGTGCCGGAGGTCGCCGAGGCGGCCCTGTTCGCCCTGGTGACCGCCGCCTGGGTGGATCCGTCGGTCCGCACCGACGTGGCCGCACTGGTCACCGAGCGGCTGGCGGCGGTGGCCACGGCGGTTCGGCACCATCCGGTGCCCACCGCGGCCTCGCTGGCACACCTGGCGCTGGCCACGCCGGACCTCGATCCGGAGACCATCGCCACCGCGCGGACGCTGGCCGGAGTGACCGTCCGCAAGCGGCGTGGCGCCACGCGGGCCCTACGCGCCCTGCTACGCCGTCTGCTCCGTCGATCGGCGTGACGAGTCCCGAGCGCCGTGACACCCCGCCGGGGACGTCCGCCGCCGGAACGCGCCCTCCGGACGCGCCGCGGCGGTCCCTGGTCGCCGTCAGACGGCCGGTGCCCGGGCCAGCTCGGTCTCGGCCTGCTCCTGCCGACTCGCGTCCGACTCCGGCTCGTTGCTGGTGCGCAGCGGAATCTCCCGGATGAACCAGGCCAGCACCGGAACCACCGCGGCGAAGAGCACCGCCCAGAGGAACACGTGCGAGATCGCGTCGGCGAGCCCGCCGAGCACCACCTCGCGGGCCTGCGCCGGCAGTTCCCGCAACTGCTCGATGTTCATCGCCGCGCCGGCCTCGCCGCCACCGCTGAACGCGCCACCGGCGGCCGAACCAGCCAGCCGGTTGGCGAAGATGGCGCCGAACAGGGAGATCCCGAACGACCCGCCGATGGAGCGGAAGAAGGTGGCCGCGCCGCTGGCCGCCCCCAGGTCCTTCTGAGCGACGCTGTTCTGCGCGATCAGCATGGAGGTCTGCATGAGGAAGCCCATGCCGGCACCGAGCACGAGCATGTAGAGCGACGAGGAGAATCTGCTGGTGTCCACCTCCAGCAGACTCAACAGGGCGAGCCCGGCGGTCATCACCACGCCGCCCACGATCGGGAAGATCCGGTACCGCCCGGTGCGGGTGATCGCCCGGCCGACGACCAGCGAGACCAGCAGCATGCCGAACATCAACGGCAGCAGCAGCAGGCCGGAGTTGGTGGCCGAGGCACCCTGCACGGTCTGCTGGTACAGGGGCAGGAAGTTCATCGCGCCGAACATCGCGAAGCCGAGCAGGAAGCCGATCACCGAGATGAGGGCGAAGTTCCGGTTGGCGAAGAGCCGCAGCGGCAGGATCGGCTCAGGAACCCGCCGCTCGACGAACCCGAACACCACGAGCGCCGCGACAGCCAGTACGGCGAGGCCGAGGATCTGCGGGCTGACCCAGGCGTACTCGTTGCCACCCCAGGTGGTGATCAGCACGATCCCGGTGATGCCGATCGACAGCAGGGCGGCACCGACCCAGTCGATGCGGTGCTCGGTGCGGTACTTGGGCAGGTGCATGGTGGCGATCAGCAGCACCAGCGCCACACCACCCAGGGGCAGGTTGACGTAGAAGGCCCAGCGCCAGGAGAGGTGATCGGTGATGAAGCCGCCGACCAGCGGACCGGCTACCATCGCGATCGCCATGATCCCGGCGATCATGCCCTGGTAGCGGCCGCGCTCGCGGGGTGGCACCAGGTCGCCGATGATCGCCATGACACCGACCATCAGGCCACCGGCGCCCAGACCCTGGACGGCCCGGAAGGCGATCAACTGGACCATGCCGTCGTCGGCGCCGCCGAGGAAGCCCGACCCGGCCATGCCGCACAGCGCGGAACCGACCAGGAAGATCACCACTGCGGTGAGGAAGACCGCCTTACGGCCGTAGAGGTCGCCGAGCTTGCCCCAGATCGGGGTGGAGACGGTGGTGCCCAGCACGTACGCGGTCACCACCCAGGTGAAGTGGTTGAGCCCGCCGAATTCGCCCACGATGCGCGGCAACGCGGTGCTGACGATCATGTTGTCGAGCATCGCCAGCATCATGGCGATCATCAGACCGAAGAGCACGACCCGGACATTGGGTCGCACGGCGGTCTGGTTCTGCTGGGCCATCGGTAAGCTCTCCCCCCGAGATGCGGCGCACTTACTTGCCGCCCGGCTAGTTACCTTACTAGCCGGACGGTAAGTTGGACAGGCAACGACGGTCAACCGGATTGGCAGGTAGGGGTGAGTCAGAGCACAGGCGGCACCCGCGAGCGGATCAAGGCCGTGGCGCTGGAGCTCTTCACCGAGCAGGGCTACGAGGCGACGTCCCTGCGTGAGGTGGCCGAGCGGCTCGGGGTGACCAAGGCCGCGCTCTACTACCACTTCAAGAGCAAGGACGAGATCGTCTCCAGCGTGGTGGAGGACCGGCTGGAGCGGATGGACGCGCTGATCGCCTGGGCCGAGAGTCAGCCGGCCACGCTGGCCACCCGCAGAGCCGTCATCGAGCGGTACGCCGACGCCATGTTCAGCGGCGAGCAGCCCTCGGTGATGCGGTTCTTCGAGCAGAACCAGACGGCGCTGAAGAGCCTGTCCGCCGGCCGGGAGCTGCGCGACCGGATGTTCCGGTTGGCCACCGCCCTCTGTCAGGGCGACGACTCCCCCGGCGCCCAGCTCCGTGCCGTGCTGGCCCTGTTCGCCGTGCACAGCAGCTGGTTCGCGGTACGCACACCGGACATCACCGACACCGAGCGCAAGCAGGTGGCCCTGGAGGTCGCCGACGAGCTGCTCGCCGCGATCGCCGCGCCGCCCGCCCGGCCGTGAGCCGCGACGTCGGCTAGCCGAGGGGCAGCCGCAGAGCGAGCAGGTCCACCCCGGGGAACGGGCTCCAGTCCCGGTCGGGCTGGCGGACGAAGCCGCGCCGGCGGTAGAGGCGGTGCGCCGGCTCGGCGTGGCCGTCGCGTACGCAGATGGTCACCGCGGTGCAGCCCAGCTCGATCGCGCGCACCACGCACGCCTCGACGAGCGCCGCGCCGGCTCCCCGTCCCTGCGCGGTCGGGTCCACCGCCAGCATCCGGAACTCCGCCTCCCCCGGGGCGCACATCTCGGCGTACCGGGTGCCGGGCAGCACGAAGGTGACCGAGCCGAGCAGGTGACCGTTCGCCGGGTCGACGGCCACCAGCACGTCACCGTGCTCCGCCCGGGCGGAGACGTCGGCCAGCACGTCGGCGTAGCCGGTCTCGCCCTTGAGCTGACCGTCGGCCTCGTACGCCGCGACGGTGAGCCGGGCGACCCCGGCGTAGTCGGCCGGCTCGGCCGGACGGATCAGCAGGCCACTCAACCGATCACCGCGATCAGGTCACCGTCCTGCACCACGTCGCCCTCGTTGACCGCGAGCTGCTGCACCACGCCGTCGGACTCGGCGATCACGGGGATCTCCATCTTCATCGACTCCAGGATCACCAGGGTGTCCCCCTCGGACACGGCGTCCCCGGCCGACGCGACGACCTTCCAGACGTTCGCCACCATCTCGGCGCGGATCTCCTCGGCCATCTCTGCGGCCCCTTCCTCGCGGCTCCTGCGACGTATCCAATCATGAGCGGACGGCCAGCGGGCGCGGAGCGGCCCCGGCAGCGGTCCGCCCGTACCGTCGGCACTAGCATCAACGGGTCAGACCCGACGTCGGCGAGGGCGACCGGCTCCGGTGACGGGGGTCGTCCGCAGCCCGATCCGGCCATCACGAGGAGGTCACCATGGCGAAGAAGGCCCGCAAGAAGAAGGCCCGCAAGAAGAGCGCCGCGAACCACGGCAAGCGCCCCAACTCCTGAGCCGGCGGGCGGCTGCCCGCCGCGATCGGACGACGGACGCAACGGTGCCCGGGTCGGAATCGACCCGGGCACCGGCGTGTGTCAGTCGGCCAGTTCGCGCGACTCGCTGGTCTCGAAGACGACGAGTTCGCTGATCCGTACCCGCAGCCGTTCGCGCAGCTCGTCCGGCGCGGACTCGTTGCCGCAGCAGCGGGCCACCAGCGCCTTGACCTCCTGCTCGATGCCGTACTCGCGCAGGCAGTGGCCGCACTCGTCGAGATGGTGCCGGATCAACGTCCGCCGCTCCTGCGCGCATTCCAGGTCGAGGTAGAGGTAGACCTCCGCGAGCACCTCACGGCAGTCCGTCTCGTGCGGGTCTCCACAGCTCACGTCACACCTCCCGGCCGGTGGCGGCGGTCGAGCTCCGGGCCGGTTGGGCCGCGGAGAAGCCCCGCTCCGCGGCGTACCCCTCAAGCAGCTTGCGCAGATTACGACGTCCACGGTGCAACCGCGACATCACCGTGCCGATCGGCGTGCCCATGATGTCGGCGACCTCCTTGTAGGAGAAGCCCTCGACATCGGTCAGGTAGACCGCCAGCCGGAACTCCTCCGGCAGCTGCTGGAGGGCCTCCTTGACGTCGCTGTCCGGCAGCCGGTCGAGCGCCTCGGTCTCGGCGGACCGCAGCCCGCTGGAGGTGTGCGACTCAGCCTCGGCCAACTGCCAGTCGGTGATCTCGTCGGTGGGCGCCTGCACCGGTTGGCGCTGCCGCTTGCGGTACGAGTTGATGTAGGTGTTGGTCAGGATCCGGTAGAGCCAGGCCTTCAGGTTCGTGCCCTGCTCGAACTGGTGGAAGGCGGCGTACGCCTTCAGGTAGGTCTCCTGGACCAGGTCCTCGGCATCCGCCGGGTTACGCGTCATCCGCAGGCCGGCCGCGTACAACTGATCGACGAATGGCATCGCGTCCCGTTCGAACCGGGCCCTGCGCTCGTCCGTCTTCTCCGTGGTCAACCGCACATCCCCTCGGGTTGGATGCTTCCCCGCCGAGGATACGCGCACCGACCTTCCGGAAGATTCGGTTCCGACGGGTGTGCCCGTCGCCACCTCGACCGGTGGTACCGCCGCCGGCCAGTTCGGGCCGGCAAGCAGCTTTCTGAGCTGCCGTGCCTCCCGCTCGTCCTGTCCCCGGTTCCGGATCTCGGTCGGCACCGGTCACCCCCTCGCACAGTGGTTGTCCGAGGTGTTCAACGCGTGCCATGGGCCGACACATTCCGGCTCGGACCCGGGCGTTCCTGGTCCCCGCCCCGGCGGTGCGACCGAAGCTGGGACCAGGAAGGGCCTGGGAGCCCGGTGTCGCCGCCCGGACCGGGCACTGGGACACCACCGGGTGCAACGAAGCGGCGCGGCCGGCGGACACGGCACCGGTGACGTGGTGGCCCGAAGGCAGCCCAGTGGCGTCAGGCACCGGCCCAACCGTGCTCACGCAGCCAGTCCACCGTCAGGGCGGCCGTACCGACGGGGTCGCCCCGCAGGTCGTGCCGCTCTCCCGACCGGACCACCACCCGCACCCCCGGGCCCGGCTCCGGCACACCGAACGGATCCCGATCCCCGTTCACCACCAGGGTCGGCACACCGGTCACCAGCTCACCGGCCCGGCTCCGGTCCGGTCGACCGGGCGGGTGCAGCGGGAAGGCGAGTGCCACCACCCCGGCGGCGCCCACCGTGCGCGCCGTCCGACAGGCCACCCGCGCACCGCTGGAACGGCCACCCACCACCAGCGGTACGCCCGGCTGCCGCTGCCGCAGCGCCGTCAGCACGACGGACCACGCCTCGTCGAGGTGCCCGGCCGGTGCCGGTGCGCGCCGGCCGGCGACCCGGTAGGGCTGGGTCACCCGCGCCACCACCAACCCGGCGGCCACCGCCGCGTCGCGCAGGGCGGTCAGATCCGGGGCGTCGACGCCGCCACCGGCCCCGTGCCCGAGCACCAGCAGGGCTCGGGACGGACCGGACGGTTCGTCGGTGTCGACCCGAGCGGGTCCGCGCGGAGTGTCGAGGACGTCATGCGGCACCGCCCCATTGAACCCGTTTCGACCGGGACCACGCCCGTCGGTCAGCTCAACGGCACCAGGGTGAGCAGCCGGTCGCGCACCGGCGGGCCGGGCTCACCGGCGGCATCGGGATCGGGTTGCACCTCGCTGCGCCAGGCGACGAGCATCGCCCGCCGCTCCCGTGGGGTGGTGCCACCCCAGACCCCGTGACAGTCGCCGACCTCGAGCGCCCACGCCAGACAGGAGCCCTGCACGTCGCAGCTGCGGCACAGGGCCACCGCCGCGTCGGCCGGCTCGTTCGGCGCCGGAAAGAACGTCTCCGGGTCGACACTCTGACAGGTGCCCCTGGTACGCCAGGCTTCGTCCTGTCGCCGCTCACGCAACGCCCGCAACAGTCGCGGATCACGTCGCGCGGCGGCCACCTCGTGCGGACGGGGCATACGCGCCCGTGTCATCCACCCACCTCCCCCGTGGGACCAGCAACATCGATAGAGATCGTTCACCCGACGTGAACGACACCCACCACCGGCGCTGTGTTGTATCGCATTTGCGCACACGGGGACAAGACTTCGCCGGGAAGTTGGCAGAAGGTTCGAGTCACCTTTCACCCACAATCGCAGCAAATCACTCGCGACAATGTGCCGGGGCGCGATCAGAAGAGCGTCGGTTCCGCCGGCTCACCCGGACGGGTCAGCGGCACCCGGGCGGTCAGTCCGGGACCGTCGTTGCGTACATCGCCCACGGCCCGCCCCACCGGCCGCACCTCCAACCGGGCCAGCCAGTCCAGTGGCGGCGGTGCGAGCAGCTCGGCCCGGTCCGCGCCGTCGTCCAGCCAGGTCGCCCAGCGCTCGGGCGGCAGCAGCAACGGCATCCGGTCGTGCACCTCGGCCAGTTCGCCGAGGGCCGTGGTGGTCAGCACGCTGAACGTCAGCAGCGTCGCGTCCGGGCGGTCCCAGACCGACCAGATGCCGGCGAAGGCGAGCACCGAGCCGTCGCGTGGGGTCATGTAGTACGGCTGCTTCGCACCGTCGGCCAGCCGCACCCACTCGTACCAGCCGTCGGCGGGTACCAGACACCGGCGGCGGGCGAAGGACGGCGCGTACGCCCGGCTGGTGGCGACGGTCTCGGCACGCGCGTTGATCATGCGGGCCGCGCCGGTGGGCGACCGGGACCACTGTGGTACCAGACCCCAGCGGCCCCGCGAGAGCGCCCGGTGCCCCGCGGCACCGATGCGGACCAGCGGCACCGGATCGGTCGGCGCGACGTTGTGATCGGCGACCAGCCCGCCCGCGGTCTCGTCGACCGCCTCGAACAGGCCGCTCAGGTCACCGGCGCCGCGGGTCGTGGCGTACCTACCGCACATGCCGCTCACGCTAGCGCGCGGTCCGCCGGGCGGCTGTCCCGCTCACCGGGAGTGGCGGTGACCCTAGCGCCACCGGGACCCCGGCACGGCAGAATGTAACCGTGGGGAATGTGACCGCGACCCGGCCGCTACAGCCGTGGACCGCACCGACCGCCAGTGACCCGGTGTCGGCGTCGCTGCGCCTGCCCGGTTCCAAGTCGATGACCAACCGCGCCCTGGTGCTCAGCGCGCTGGCCACCGGACCCTCGACCCTGTCCCGGCCGCTGCGGGCCCGGGACACCGAACTGATGGCCGCCGCGCTGCGGGCGATGGGAGCGCACGTCTCGATCGCCGACGACGAGCGCTGGCTGGTCCGGCCGCACCGGCTGTTCGGCCCGGCCCACGTCGACGTGGGGCTGGCCGGCACGATCATGCGCTTCGTGCCACCGGTGGCGGGGCTGGCCGACGGGCAGGTCACCCTCGACGGTGACCCGCACGCCCGTACCCGCCCGCTCGGCCCGCTGATCGAGGCACTGCGCTCGCTCGGCGTACGCGTCGACACTCCCCCCGCGGGGAGCCTGCCGCTCGTGGTGCTGGGCGCCGGCCGGGTGACCGGCGGCGAGGTCGTGATCGACGCCTCCGCCTCCAGCCAACTGGTCTCCGGGCTGCTGCTCGCCGCTCCCCGCTTCGACCGTGGGCTGGTGGTCCGGCACGTCGGCCCGCCGGTGCCCTCCGCACCGCACCTGCGGATGACCGTGCAGATGCTGCGCGCCGCCGGCGCCGCGGTCGACGACAGCACCCCCGACGTCTGGGCGGTCGAGCCCGGGCCGTTGACCGGGCGTAGCTGGGAGATCGAGCCGGACCTGTCCGGCGCGGTGCCGTTCTTCGCCGCCGCCATGGTCACCGGCGGCGAGGTGACCCTGCGCGGCTGGCCGGCGCGGGGCAGCGCCCAGCCGGTCGAGCGGCTGCGCGCACTGCTGCAGCAGATGGGGGCGACGGTCGCCCTGACCACCGAGGGGCTCGCGGTACGCGGCACCGGCCCGGTGAAGGGGTTGCGCGCCAACCTGTCCGACGTCAGCGAACTGACCCCGGCGCTCACCGCGCTGGCCATGCTCGCCGACTCGCCGTCGGTCTTCACCGGCGTCAGCCACATCCGTGGCCACGAGACGGACCGGCTGGCCGCCCTGGCACGGGAGTTCACCGGGCTCGGCGCGGACATCACGGAGTCGGCGGACGGGCTGGAGATCCGACCCCGACCGCTGCACGGCGGCGTGTTCCGCACCTACCATGATCACCGGATGGCGCACGCGGCGGCGGTGACCGGGCTGGTCGTGCCGGGCGTCGAGCTGGACGACGTGTCGTGTACCTCCAAGACCATGCCCGAGTTCCCGGCACTATGGTCGGCACTGGTGACCGGTAAGAGCTGAGCGGAAGAAGGGTCGGCCCTGGCGACCAGGCGGCGCGAGTACGACGAGGACGACGTCCGGGTCCGGCCCGGCAGGTCCTCCCGCCCGCGTACCCGGACCCGACCCCGGCACGCCGACGCCAAGGACGGTTTCGTCATCGCGGTGGACCGCGGGCGCTACACCTGCGTACTGCCCGGCGCCGGGCCGGACGACCCGACCGTCACCGCGATGCGCGCCCGCGAGCTGGGCCGCAAGTCGGTGGTGGTCGGTGACCGGGTCGGGCTGGTCGGTGACACCTCCGGTTCGTCCGGGGCGCTGGCCCGCATCGTCCGGATCGAACCACGGCGGTCCGTGCTCCGGCGCACCGCCGAGGACGACGCCAGCACCGCCGAGGGCCGGTTGGAGCGGGTGGTGGTCGCCAACGCCGACCAGCTCGTGATCGTCAGCGCGCTCGCCGATCCGCCGCCGCGCACCGGATTCATCGACCGTTGCCTGGTCGCCGCGTACGACGCGGGCATCGAACCGCTGCTCTGCCTGACCAAGGCCGATCTCGCCGGGCCGGAGACGGTGCTCGACTACTACACCGAGCTGGAACTGCCGTATCTGCTCATCCGTCCGGACTCCTCGTTGGACGCGCTGCGCAGCCTGTTGACCGGCCGGGTCTCGGTGCTCGTCGGTCACTCCGGGGTGGGCAAGTCGACGCTCGTCAACCGCCTGGTGCCGGAGGCCGAACGGGCGGTCGGCACGGTGAGCGCGATCGGCCGGGGGCGGCACACGTCGACAAGCGCGGTGGCGTTGCGGCTACCCGCGCCACCCGACGCGGACCAGGATCCCGGCTGGATCGTGGACACTCCGGGCGTACGCAGTTTCGGGCTGGCCCACGTCTCGGCCGAGAGTCTGCTGCACGGCTTTTCGGACCTGGTCGAGGCCACCGCCGACTGCCCGGCGAACTGCCCGCACACCGCCGACGAGGCCGACTGCGCACTCGACGCCTGGGTGGCGACCGGGCGGGCCGACCCGCGCCGGCTGGCCTCGTACCGCCGGTTGCTGGCCTCCCGCGCCGGGGAGACCGACCAACGGACCGAGCCCGACCCACGCGGACGCCCGGAGTGACCCGGCGGTGCGCGGGTCCGCCGGCGCGGCGCGGTCGCGCCGCCGACGTGCCGTAGCCCGGCCCCCGGCGTCGACGCGGTACCGGCGTCGCTACCGTGTCCGGCATGACCGGGTACGCCGCTGACCTGACCCTCGCCCACCGGCTCGCCGACGCCGCCGACGCCCTGTCGACGGCCCGGTTCCGGGCCCTGGACCTGCGGGTCGAGTCGAAGCCCGACCTGACTCCGGTCTCCGACGCGGACACCGCCGTGGAGCGCGAGATCCGCGCCCTGCTCGCCGAGCACCGGCCCGACGACGGGCTGCTCGGCGAGGAGTACGGCGCGACGCCGACCGCCGGAGCGCGCCAGTGGGTGGTGGACCCCATCGACGGCACCAAGAACTTCGTCCGGGGTGTGCCGATCTGGGCCACGCTCATCGCCCTGCTGGAGGACGGCCGTCCGGTCGCCGGGCTGGTCTCCGCGCCGGCCCTGGGGCGCCGCTGGTGGGCAGCACGAGGCACCGGGGCGTACGCGGGACCGGACGCCTCCCGGGGCGTGCCCATCCGGGTCTCCGGGGTGACCCGGCTGGCCGACGCCAGCCTCTGCTACTCGTCGCTGGAGGGCTGGGAGAAGGCCGGCCGGCTCGACGCCGTGCTGCAACTGATGCGGGACACCTGGCGCAGCCGGGCCTACGGCGACTTCTACGGTTACATGCTGTTGGCCGAGGGCGCGCTGGACGTGATGATCGAGCCCGAGCTGTCCCTGTGGGACGTGGCCGCACTGGTACCCATCGTGACCGAAGCGGGCGGCACGATCACCGATCTGGCCGGCCACCCGGCCCCGGCAGGCGGCGACAACAGCACCCTGGCCAGCAACGGCGCGCTGCATCCCGACATCCTCCAGCGCCTCGGTAGCCCGCCGCGCATTGACGCCCGGTAACCTCTATCCTCGCCAGGTGGCTACCTCCGGTTGGTGTTTCCTGGCGGCGATGATCGTCGCGTACGGCGTCGCCAACCTGTTGCAGTCGGTCGCCGCCGCCCGCACCACGGTGCACCGCACCTTCGATCCCGGGTTGCTGCTGCGCCTGGCCGGGCACCGCACCTACCTGGTCGGGCTGGCCTGTCAGGTGGCCGGTTTCGTCCTGGCCTTCCTGTCCCGGCGGGATCTGCCACTGTTCCTGGTGCAGGCGAGCGTGGCTGCTGGGCTCGGCGTCACCGCCCTGCTCGGCGTGATCCTGCTGAAGTGGCGGCTGCCGGTGGCCGAGGTCGCGTTGCTGGTGCTGCTCTTCGCCGGCATCACCGCGCTGGTGCTCGCCGCCCGCCCGGCACCGTCGAAGGGGCTCGGCACCGGGGGCACGGTCGCCCTGCTGGTGGCCCTGGCGGTGATCGCGGTGCTGGGGTTCTTCGCGGTCCGGTTGCACGGCGCGCCGGGGTCGGTGGCGCTCGGGTCGCTGGCCGGGCTGGCCTTCTCCGCCGCCGCGGTGGCGGCCCGCCCACTGGCCTCCGCGCCGGGTTGGGACGCCTTTCTCAGCGACCCGCTGCTCTACCTGCTCGTCGGCCACTCGGTGGTCGGCCAGTTGCTGCTCGGGCTGGCGATGCAGCGCGGTTCCACCACGGCTGCGGTGGCCGCCATGGACGCTGCCGGCGCGGTACCCGCCGCGATCGTCGGGCTGCTGCTGCTCAACGACAAGATCTGGCCGGGCCGGGAGTGGCTGGCCGGGATCGGTTTCCTGGTCACCCTCGCCGCTGTCGTCGGGCTCACCCGGTACGCGGAGCCGCAGCACCACCACGCCGTCGCCCGGGAGACCACCCGGGCGGTGGTGGGCCCCCGGCCGCCGCTCGTGCCGCATTCCGCCGTCGCGGGTTGCGAGGTCGCCGCGGCCGGTGGCGCGGGTGATCCGCTGACTCAGGCCGCCTCGACCGGCTTGCGCCGGCCCACCACCCGCTCGTAGAGGCGTTCCAGGGCACTGGCCGTGCGTTCCCAGGTGTAGCTGCACCGCACCCGGTCGACCGCGGCGTGCCCGTACGCGAAGCGGCTGGCGTTGTCGGCGAGCAGCCGACGCAGCGTCATCCCGAGGGTGCGTACGTCGCCCGGTGGCACCAGCTTGCCGGTCACCTCGTCGACCACGGCGTCGGCGATGCCGCCCATGGCGTAGCCCACCACCGGGACGCCGCAGGCCATCGCCTCCAGCGACACCCGCCCCGCCGAGGAGTAGTGCGGGGTGCAGGCCACCACGTCGGCCGAGCGGTACCAGGTGGCCATCTGCTCGTGCGGCACCGCGCCCACCAGGTGCACCTGGTCGCCGACCCCGGCCCGGTCGGCCAGCTCACGCAGCCGGCGGGCCTCGGCGTGGTTGGCCAGCTGGTCCGTCGGCGGCCCGCCGGCGATGACCAACTCCGCGTCGCCGACCAGTCGCATCGCCCGGATCAGGTCCTCCTGGCCGTGACCTCGCCCCAGCCCGCCCACCGAGAGGATCCGGGGGCGCTGCTCGCGGGGGGCGGCCTCACCGTCGGGATGGAAGCGTTCCGTGTCCACCCCGGTCGGGACCATCGCGACCGAGGCACGTTGCAGGCCCATCCGGGTCAACTCGTCGACCTCGTCGTTGCACTGGGCGACCGCGATGTCCACCGCCCGGGTCAGCGCCCGTTCCAGCGGGATCCGGGTGCCCGGCCCGTCGTACTGGGCACCGAGGTGGCGCAGCTGTTCCATCCCGATCGAGTGGAACGTCTGCACCATCGGAATGTCGGTCTCCCGCACGGCGTGCGCGGCGGCCAGGCCCCCGATCCAGTAGTGACCGTGCACCACCTCGGGTGTCCAGTCGCCGGCCCACCGGTCGGCCAGCCATTCGCCGTACGCGGACACGTAGGGCACCAGTTCGGCCGTGGGGATCGGCGCGACCGGGCCCACCGGTGCGCGTTCCACCCGGTAGCCGTCCAGGATGTCGGTTTCGCTGGCCTCTGGGTCGTCCCGGCGGATGTACACCCGCACGTCGTGTCCTCGCCCGGCCAGTTCGGCCGCGACCCGTGCGATGTGCTGGTAGGTGCCGACGACGGTTCCGTCGCCGAACGGCGGCGCAGCGGCGTGGGCACAGACAAGGCCGACGCGCATGGGTCACCTCCATGCGGATGGGGCGGTGCTCTCCGGTCAGAGCGTCCCATTAACCGGCCTCCGAAGAGCCGAAACCTCGCAGATCGGGAACACACTCGGCGGCATGACCCGCACCCGACGGGGTACCGATGAGGAATGCCCCTCGCCCGAAACCTCGCCGACGCCACCATCGTGATCACCGGCGCGTCCAGCGGCATCGGCACCGCGACCGCGTACGCCCTGGCGCGTCACGGCAGCACCGTGGTGCTGGCCGCGCGCTCCGAGCCGGCTCTGCGCGAGGTGGCCCGGCACTGTCGCGAGCTGGGCGGTCGCACCCTGGTGGTGCCCACCGACGTGACGGACGCGGACGCCATGCGCCGGCTCGCCGCGACCGCGGTGGCGGAGTTCGGCCGGATCGACGCCTGGATCAACAACGCCGCCGTCGGCACCATCGGGTTGTTCGACGAGATCCCGGTGGCGGAGTTCCGCCGGGTGCTGGAGGTCAACCTGCTCGGTACGGCGAACGGCATCCGGGCGGCGCTGCCGCACCTCAGCGCTGCCGGTGGCGGCGTCGTGGTCAACAACGCCTCAGTGCTGGCCGAGGTGGCGATGCCATACCAGTCCCCGTACAACGCCGCCAAACACGCCGTGCGGGGACTGTCCGACACGGTTCGCCAGGAACTGCGGGCCACCGGACGGGGATCGGTCTCGATCTGCACCGTGCTGCCGGCCACCATCGACACCCCGTTCTTCCGGCACGCCGCCAACCACAGCGGCCGGCAGGTCCTGCCGCCACCACCGGTCTATCCGCCGGAGGTGGTCGCGGAGACGATCGTCCGGTTGCTCAGGCGACCCCGCCGGGAGGCGTACGCCGGCGGTGCCGCCCGCCTGATCGGCATGCAGTGGCGGCTGGCGCCGGCACTGGCCGAACGGGTCCTCGGCTGGTATGGCCGGTACACCCAGTTCGGGCCGCCGCCGACGGCCGACACCACCGGCAACGTCTTCCGCCCCGACGCCGCGGCGAGCACCGACGGCGGCTGGCACGGCCGGCGTCGCCAACTGGTCCGGATCTCCGCCGCGTTCGGGCTGGCCGCCGCCGGCACCGCCGTCGGCACCGCCGCCGCGCTGGCCCGGCGGTTGACCCGCTGAGGACGGGACGTGGCGACCTCGCCCGGCCGGGCCGGTTACGGCGGGAGGGCAGCGGGTAGTGGTCAGTCATGCGCGACGACGAGTACCCGACCCCCGTGTCCGATCCCGAGGCCGACGGCCTGCCCGACACCGCCGACGACGATTCGACGGCCGGGGACGACGTGCTGACCGGTCGGGAAGCGGACGGCCCGGCGCCGGCTCAGCTGCCCGGTGACCGGACGCCGGTGGCGGTCGACGAGTTCGGCACCACCGCCGAGGAGCAGCTCGACGGCGAGTCGTTGGACTACAAGCTGAGCCGGGAACGGTTCGAGCTGCCGGTCGACGACCCGCTGGCCGGTCCGGTCGATCCGGACATCGCGGCCGAGGCGGACAGCCGGGAGCAGGCGGCGCAGGCGCAGCTCGACGCCGACGTGATCGATCCGGGCCCCACCTCCGACCCGAACTCCCCGGTCTCGCTCTACGACCACGACCGGCTGGGCACCAGTGCGGACGCGACCGTGGGCCGGCTGGTCGAACCGGACGAGGGGGCGCACACCGATCAGGAGACCGATTCGATCGCGTACGACGCGGGGGCCGCCGGTGGCGGTGCCAGCGCCGAGGAACTGGCCGTGCACGAGACCCGGCCGCCGCACTCGGTCTGAGCAGCCGGCGCCGGCGCTCAGTCGTCCAGGCCGCGTTCGATCGCGTACCGGGTCAGCTCGACCCGGTTGTGCAGCTGAAGCTTGCCGAGCGTGTTCTGCACGTGGTTCTGCACCGTACGGTGCGACAGCCCGAGGCGCTCGGCGATCTGCCGGTACGACATCCCCTTGGCCACCAGGCGCAGCACCTCGGTCTCCCGGTCGGTGAGCCGGGGTGCCGCCGCCGCCCGGGCCCCGGTCGCCGCGTGGCCACCGCCGGCGGCCAGTCGGCGGTACTCGCCGAGGACCAGCCCGGCCAGGCCCGGCGTGAAGACGGGCTCGCCCGCCGCGGTGCGCCGCACCGCCGCCAGGAACTCCGCCAGCCCGGCGGATTTCAGCAGGTAGCCGGTGGCACCGGCCTTCACCGCGTCGAGCACGCCCTGCTGCTCACCGCTGGCCGAGAGCATGAGCACCCGCACCCCGGCGTGCGCCGCTCGCAGGCCGTGGATCACCTCGACGCCGGAGATGTCCGGCAGTTGCAGGTCGAGCACCACCACGTCGGGGCGGGCCGCAGCGACCACCCGGATCGCCTGGCGGCCCTCGCCACAGCTGGCCACCACCTCGTGACCAGCCTCGGCCAGGTCGCGGGCCACCCCTTCCCGCCACATCGGGTGATCGTCCACCACCATCACGCGTACGCCGTTCACGGCTGCCTCCTCGGCACGGTGAGTTCCACCTCGGTGCCGGCACCCGGCGTCGAGCTGATCCGGGCGGTACCGCCCAGGTCGGTCAGCCGGCCCCGGATGGCCTGCGCGACGCCCAGCCGCCCCTGGGCCGCCGCCTCGGCCAGGCGTTCGGGCGGGAAACCCGGCCCCTCGTCCCGGATCGACACGGTGACCGCCGACCCCTCGTCCTCGACCAGCACCCAGGCCCGACCGCCGCCGTGCCGGGTCACGTTGTCCAGCGCCGCGGCGACGGCCGCCGCCAACTCGCGGGCCACCGCCGCAGGCAGCGGCACCGGGCCCGCCGGTGCGGACAGCGAGACGGTGGCCGAGGCGTGCCGGCCGAGCAGGGTGCGCAGATCCACCGGTGCGTCGGCGGCAGCGGCCGGGACCGCTGCGGCACCGGAGATCAGCGACCGCAGCGCCACCTCCTGCTCGCCGGCCAGCCGGGCCAGCTCGCCCGCCTCCCCGTCAAGGTGGGCACCACGCCGCTGGACCAGGGCGAGCACCTGGAGCACCGAGTCGTGGATGTCCCGGGCCAACCGTTCGCGTTCCCGGGTGGCGGCCTCCAACTCGACCGCCCGGTGCAGCCGTTCCCCGGCGGTCACCGTGAGCCGGGCGACGTGCCCGACCACCACGCCGGCCAGCAGCATCAGGATCGCGCCGTTGAACGCGCTCGGGGTGACCATGCCCCGGGTGCTCAGGTCGGTCGCGCCGAGCACCAGCGCCGCGACCGCGCCGCGCCGCCGCCCACCGGCGACCGCCCAGGCCAGCACCGGCCCGCTCAGCCAGGCCACCGGCAGGGTCGGCAGCCCGGCGTCGAGCGCCGGTCGGCCCATCACCCACGGAGTGGCCAGCAGGATCGCCACCACCACGCCCAGATCGGTCAGGAGCAGTGGCCAGCCGCGCCGGGCCGGGACCGCGTACCCGATGGCGGTGACGCCGGTCCAGACCGCCATGACCAGCACCAACGCCCCGGCGGCGAGGGGATGTGCGTAGCGGTCCCCGTCGCGGATCAACACCACGCAGACGTACGCCAGGGACGCCACCCGGAAGACCGCGACGGCCCGCCAGAGCGGCACCGCGAAACCACCGGCAGCAGGCACGTGCGCCACGATGCCACAGGCCGCCGTGGCCCCCGACGGCCGATGCACCTCGAACAACCCTGACGTACGGTGGTAAAAGCCGCGTAAAACTCTGCGATCTCTGTCGGGACGGGGCCATGACGAACGCAGGATCTCCCCCACCGCGTACGGTGGTGCCCATCGAACACGCCCTCCTGATCGCCGACGCCTTCGACCAGGCCCAGGTGACCGAGCTCCGACACTCGGTCGCCGCCTGCGCGCGCGCCGCCGGGCTGCGCGACGAGCGACTGGACGACTACGTGCTCGCCGTGAACGAGCTGATCACCAACGCGGTCCGGCACGGCGGCGGACGGGGCTGGCTGCGGCTGTGGAAAGAGCCCGGCCTGGTGTTGTGCGAGGTCGCCGATCACGGTCCCGGCATCAGCACGCAGGACCTCGGCAACCGCAGCCGACCCGCGCCCGACACGGCCGGTGGCTGGGGTCTCTGGCTGGCCCGCGAGCTGACCGACGCGATGGACGTGGAGACCGGATCGGCCGGCACCACGGTACGCATCACCAGCGCGACCGTCCCCGCCGAGCAGCACGTCGGCCGCCACCGCAGCGGCGAGTAACAGCGGCGGAACCTACCAGCGGTTGCCGGTCAGCTTCTCGTAGACATCCACGTAACGGGCCCGGGTGGCGTCGACCACGTCGGCGGGCACCTCCGGTGCCGGATGCCGCTTGTCCCACCCGCTGCGCGCCGCCCAGTCCCGCACGTACTGCTTGTCGTAGGAGAACTGGGCACGTCCGGGCTGGTACGACTCGGCCGGCCAGAACCGGGACGAGTCCGGGGTGAGCAGCTCGTCGCCGAGGACCAGGGTGCTGTCCGGCGCCCAGCCAAGCTCGATCTTGGTGTCGGCGACCAGGATGCCCCGATCGGCGGCCAGCTCGGCGCCTCGGCAGTACACGTCGATGGTCACCTGCCGCAACCGGTCGGCGGTCTGGGCGCCGACCTTGTCGGCCACCTCGGCGAAGGTCATCGGCTCGTCGTGCTCACCCACCGGCGCCTTGGTGGACGGCGTGAAGATCGGCTCGGGCAGGATGGACGCCTCCACCAGCCCGCGCGGCAGCTCGACACCGGAGACCTTCCCGGTGCTCTCGTACTCCTTCAGGCCGCCGCCGGTGAGAAAGCCACGGGCGACGCACTCGACCTGGACCATCTCCAGCCGGCGGCACCGGATCGCCCGGCCGGCGAACTCCGGCGGCACGTCGGTGGCCGAGATCACGTGGTTGGGCACCAGGTCGGCCAGCTGCTCGAACCACCACAGCGACAGCGCGGTGAGCAGCTTGCCCTTGTCCGGAATCGGAGTCGGCAGGACCACGTCGTAGACGGAGATGCGGTCGGAGGCGACCAGGATCAGGTCATCGCCCTCGGCGTAGACGTCCCTCACCTTGCCCGAGTGCAGAAGTTCCACGCGGACAAGTAGACCACGCGCGGGGCGTACCGCCGCTGGCGGTACGCAGCGCGACCGCCAGCGGCGCGAGCGGTCCCGCCGGAACCGGCTGCCCGGGCCGGTCAGCGCCGGCGGCGGGTCATCCGGATCACCAGTAGGACGATCACAGCCACCACCGCCAGGCAGCAGAGCAGACTCAGGAAGCCGAAGACGCCGACGCCGCGCCCGCGCCGGCGAGCCGCCTCCACCACCAGTTCGCCGGTGCCGGTCGACGCCCACGCCGCGACCGGAACGAAGACCGTCAGCACGACCGTGCCAAGGAGCGTGCCGAGCCGCCCCCACCATTTACCGAAGGAAGACATGCGTTCATCCTTGCCGAGAGGTGCAACCCTGGCCGTCCGAACGACCGCGCGTGTCGACGTCGGGGACGGTGCCGGACAAACGACAGCGGCCCCGGACGGATCCGGGGCCGCTGTCGTAGCAGTAGCGGGGACAGGATTTGAACCTGCGACCTCTGGGTTATGAGCCCAGCGAGCTACCGAGCTGCTCCACCCCGCGTCGGTAGAACCAGCCTACCCCATCGGTAATCGTCCGCGTCGGCAGCCCCACCCGTACCGCCCCGACCGGTTGTCGGCCCCACCGCCCGACAGCTGATCTCCGGGTCAGCGGGTGTCGGTACCGAGCCGGACGGCCCTGGAAACACGCGGGCGCCCGGCCACGGCCCAGCGGGCCCGAGGACCCGGCCGACAAACGGAAACGGCCCCGGAGGAATCTCCGGGGCCGTTTCCGTGCAGTAGCGGGGACAGGATTTGAACCTGCGACCTCTGGGTTATGAGCCCAGCGAGCTACCGAGCTGCTCCACCCCGCGTCGGTAGATCCACCGTAGCGCACCACCCGCGTCGCCCGCAAAACGACCCACGGAACGCCTCGTGCCGGCGCACCGCCGCGCCGATCTCCGGTCGGCGTCCGGGCGGGTCGCCCCGCGGACACGGTGCGGCCCGCGGCCCCGGGCGAGGAACGCCGGGGCCGCGGGCCGCATCGTGGTTGTCGGTCAGCCGGTGGGTGAGGGGCTGCCGGACGGAGCCGGCGGGTTCGGCGTGCCGTTGCCGCCCGACGCCTGCTGAGCCTGCTGGAACGCGGTGAGCGCCTCGTCCAGTGCCGCCAGCGCACGACCGTACCGCTCGAAGTCGCCGGACGCCTGCGCGGCCCGCACCTCGGTGATCGCGGCCCGTACCCGCTCGGCGGCCGCACCGAGTTCGCCGGTGGGCGGCGGAGCGTCACCCGGCGACGGGGTGGCCGACGGCGACGGCGGCGGCGGCTCCTCGCCCTCGGGCGGTGGCTCCTCGCCCCCGGTCGGCGGCGGGTTACCGGCCGCGGCCTGCTTGCCCTGCTCGACGAGCTGCTTGATGCCGTCGGCGACGTTGTCGGCCAGCACGACGTAGGAACCACCGTCGCCGTACGACATCAGCACCTTCTGCAACAGCGGATATGCGTCCTGCTGGTTGCTCTTGACGTAGACCGGCTCGACGTAGAGCATCCCGTTGCCGAAGGGCAGCGACAGCAGGTTGCCGTACTGCACCTGGGCCTGGTTGGAGGAGAGCAGGTTCAGTTGCTGCCGGATGGTGGCGTTGGTGTTCGTCATCCGCTGGTGCACCTGCACCGGCCCGGAGATCGCCGTCTGGTCCGGCAGCTCCAGCACCTGCAACGTGGGCCTGCCGTCCTGGTACGACCCGGAGATCAGCGCCGCCAGGTTCTGTCGACCGTTGGGGGTGACCGCGCTGGTCAGCTGGAAGCGCGGCGCCTCCTGGCCGGGGAACTGCGTGTAGAGGTAGTACGGCGGCTGCTTCTGCCCGCTGTCCGGCGCGTCCGGCACGTTCGGCACCTGCCAGAAGTCCTGGCCGGAGTAGAAGTCGCCGGGGTTGGTGACGTGGAACCGGGTGAGCAGGTTTCGCTGCACCTTGAACAGGTCGGCCGGGTACCGGAAGTGGTCGGCCAGCGTCGGTGGGATCTCGGCGCGGGGGGTGATGAGATCCCCACCGAACGCCTTGTTCCACGCCTTGAGCACCGGGTCGTTCTCGTCGAACTCGTAGAGCACGACGGTGCCGTCGTACGCGTCGACGGTCGCCTTCACCGAGTTGCGGATGTAGTTGACGTTCTCCCGGGCAAGCTGGATGGTGCCCCGGCCGGTCAGCTCGTCGGTGGTCTCCTGCTGGAGGTTGACCCGCTCCGCGTACGGGTAGGTCGCGGCGGTGGTGTAACCGTCGACGATCCACTGCACCCGGCCGTCGACCAGGGCGGGGTACGGGTCACCGTCCAGGGTGAGGAACGGCGCGACCTTCTCCACCCGGTCCCGGGGGTTACGCACGTAGAGCAGCTTGGAGTTGTCGTTGACCGCCTCGGAGAGCAGGAAGTTCGCCTCCTGCTCCTTGATCGAGTAGAGCAGGCGCCGGGTGAACGAGCCGATCTCGACGCCGCCGGAGCCGGTGTAGGTGTAGTACGACTCGGGCCCCTCGCCGTCCTCGCCGCTCTCGCCGGCCGGGCGGTCGAACTCGGCCGGGTTGGCGTCCTCGCTCGGCTTGCCGACGATCGCGTAGTCTCCGGCCGCCATCCGCTCGCCGTAGTAGATCCGGGGCTGGCTCGCCGGGATCAGGTCGGTCGGTGCCGCACAGGACTCCTGCGACCGCTCGCCGAGCGAACCGGAGACGAAGAACGGCTGCCCACCGCAGACCACCCGGTTCGCGGGTGCGGCCACCACCCCGTAGCCATGGGTGTAGACGGTGTGCCGATTGATCCAGTTGTTCTGCTGATCGGTCAGCTCGCCGTAGTTGATCTCACGTACGCCGACCACGTAGTCCTGGGTCGCGCCGTTGAGCGTGTACCTGTCGATGTCGAGCTTGGGGCCGAAGTCGTAGAAGCCACGGACCTGCTGGAGCTGGGTGTAGGTCTCGCTCACCAGCTGCGGATCCAGCAGCCGGACGTTCGGCACCACCGACGTGTCGGTGGCCAGGCTCTCCGGTGGGTTCAGGTTGCTCGCCGAGTACGCCGAACTCTGGGTGATGTCCAGCCCGAACGACGCGCGGGTGGCGTCGATGCTGCGCTGGATGTACGGCGCCTCCTTGTCCCGGGCGCTGGGCTTGACCTCGAAGGTCTGCACCGCCCACGGGTAGATGCCGCCGATCGCCACCGCGGAGACGCCGAGCAGGGCCAACGAGATGCCCGGCCAGACCAGGTTCCGCATCCAGGCGTTGGAGAAGATGATGATCGCGATCGCCACCACCACGGAGATGTAGGCGAGGATCTCCTTGGCCGGCAGCAGCGCGTTGATGTCGGCGTAGCCGGCGCCGTAGACGTTCACGCCGTCGTTGTACTCCAACAGCATCGCCCGCCGGTCCAGCACGTACGCGACGGCCTTGAGCAGGACGAAGACCGCGACCAGCGTGCTCAGGTGAGCCCGGGCGGCGTTGCTCATCCGGTCGCCGACGCCCTGCAGGCGTACCCCGCCGAACAGGTAGTGCACGGCCAGCGCGCCGAGCAGCGCCAGGACCACCGCGGTGAAGCCGAGCCCCAGCAGGAACCGCCAGAACGGCAACTGGAAGACGTAGAAGCCGACGTCGACGCCGAACTCCGGATCGTCCACGCCGAAGTCACCGCCGTGCAGGAAGAGCAGCCACTGGTTCCAGCGGCTCTGCGCCGACAGGCCGGCGAAGAGGCCGACGACGGCGGCGACCGCCGTGATCCACAGGCCCAGACGGGGGCCGAGCAGCATGCGGTACCGCTCCAGGGTGGCCTGCTCCGGCGAGTGGGGCCGCATCCGTGGGCGCAACCGTTGCGCGAGCCAGAGGTTGCCGCCGACGATCGCCGCCATCGCCAGACCCGCGCCCAGGAAGAGCAGCAGCCGGGTGACCAGTACGCCCCGGAAGACCTCGGTGTAGTCGACCTCGGAGAACCAGAGCCAGTCCGTCCAGGCCTGCACTCCCCAGCCGAGCAGGGTGAACAGCACGAACACCCCGATCAGGACCCCGATCGTGACGCGTCCGCGTCGGCTCATCCTCGGCAGGGGGCTGCTGCTACGCATGACCACTGTTGGCTCCGCACGCTCGTTATGATCGGCTCCGACCAGGCACCCAGAGTACGGGGTGTTCCTGAAAGCGTGAGCGCAAGGTCATGCCGCGCGGCTCAGCAGTACGTCGGCTCGCCCCCGGAACGCAGCGTCTCCAGCGCGTCCAACGCCTCGTCGAGCGAGCCCACCTTCACCAACGGCAGGTCCGGCTGCCGGTTACGCACCGCCTCGGCGCAGTTGGCCGCCGGTACCAGGAACGTGGTCGCGCCGGCCTGCTTCGCGCCGACCAGTTTCTGCGGGATCCCGCCGATCGGGCCGACCTGCCCGGCGTCGTCGATGGTGCCGGTGCCGGCGATGATCCGACCGCCGGTCAGGTCGTCCGCGGTCAGCTTGTCGATGATGCCCAGGGCGAACATCAGCCCCGCGCTCGGACCACCGATGTCCTTCAGGTCGAAGGAGAGGGTGAACGGGTGCGGCTGCTGCTGCTCGATCTCGATGCCGATCCGGGGCCGACCGTCCTGCTCCTGACTGGTGATGGTGTCGGTCCGCGCGGTGCCGTCCCGGGTGTACCCGATCCGCAGCGCCGTGCCCGCCGGCCTGGCCCGGACCAGGTCGGTCAGCCGGGAGGCGAACGGCACTGGTTCACCGTCGACCGAGGTGACCACGTCACCGGGGCGCAGCACGCCGGCCGACGGCCCGTCGGCGGCCACCGTCTTGACCACGACCTGCACCTCGTACCCGAGTTCCCGCAGCGCGGCGGTCTCCGCGCTGGTCTGCGAGACCTGGAAGTCCTCGGCGTTGCGCTGTTCCACCTCTTCCTGGGTCTCCCCCGGCGGGTAGACCAGTTCTCGCGGCACCACGGCCTGATCGTCGGAGAGCCAGCCCTGGATCGCCGAGCGGAGCTTGACGCCGGGCTGCACCCCCACCGTCGTCAGCCGCAGCTGGCCGGCGGAGGTCGAAGTCTCCCGGCCGGTGACCTGGATGACCTCCTTGCCGTCCGCCTGGCCCAGCGTGTCGACGGTCGGGCCGGGACCGAGCACCACGTACGGAACGGGCGCGCCGAGCACCCCGATGCTGAGCAGTGCGGTGAGCAGGGCACCGAGCAGGACGGTCAGGCCGCGACGTCTCATGCGGCAGAGCGTACCGATCCCGGTCGCGGCGCCCGGCCGGCACGAGGCACGACTTCGCCCTCAGCGCAACCGCGGTGACGGCGGCCCGGGGCCGAGCGCGCGTACCGTAGACGTCGTGCCTGATATTCCGTTCGGTTTCGCGCTACCGGGTGGGCAGCCGCCCGACCCCAACGACCCTGCGCAGATGCAGCAGTTCATGTCGCAGTTGCAGCACCTGCTCTCCGCGTCGGGCAGCGGGCCGGTCAACTGGGACCTGGCCCGTCAGGTGGCGGCCAGCCAGCTCGCCGCGGCGGGCGACCCGGCGGTCAGCCCCTACGAGCGCCACGCGGTCGAGGAGGCGCTGCGCATCGCCGACCTCTGGCTGGAGCCGGCCTCCGCGCTGCCCTCGGGCATCCGGAACACGGTGTCCTGGAACCGCAACGAGTGGATCTTCAGAACGCTCGACGTCTGGCGCAAGCTGTGCGACCCGGTGGCCAGCCGGATGGTCGGCGCGATGGGTGACCTGGTCCCGCCGGAGGCCCGGGCCCAGCTCGGCCCGATGCAGTCGATGGTCGCCACCCTCGGTGGCGCGCTCTTCGGCGGCCAGCTCGGTCAGGCCCTCGGGTCGCTCGCCGCGGAGGTGCTCTCCGCCGGCGACATCGGTCTGCCGCTCGGACCGGCCGGCACGGCCGCGCTCATCCCCGCCAACATCAAGGCGTACGGCGAGGGTCTGGAGCTGCCCGAGGACGAGGTCCGCCTCTACGTGGCCCTGCGGGAGGCGGCGCACCAGCGGCTTTTCGAGCATGTCCCGTGGCTGCGGGGGCACGTCCTCAACGCCGTCGAGACGTACGCCGCCGGCATCCGGGTGAATCGGGAGGCGATCGAGGAGGCGATGGGGCGGGTCGACCCGACCGACCCGGAGTCGATGCAGGCGATCGCCCTGGAAGGGATCTTCACACCGGAGGACAGCCCGACCCAGAAGGCCTCGCTGGCTCGGCTGGAGACGGCCCTCGCCCTGGTGGAGGGTTGGGTCTGCCACGTGGTCGACGGGGCGGCCGCCGGCCGGCTGCCGAACGTCGTGGCGCTGGGCGAGGCGTTCCGCCGCCGCCGGGCGGCCGGTGGACCGGCCGAGCAGACCTTCGCGGCCCTGGTCGGATTGGAGCTGCGGCCCCGTCGGCTGCGCGAGGCCGCGGCGCTCTGGGCGGCGCTCACCGAGCACCGGGGGATCGCCGGCCGGGACGCGCTGTGGGGGCACCCCGACCTGCTTCCCTCCGACGACGACTTCGCCGACCCGGTGGCCTTCGCCATGGCCGACGTGGATCTGATGACCGAGTTGGAGAACTTCGACTTCTCCGCGCCGGGTGGCCCGGAGGAGAAGGCTCCGGGCGACACGGAGCGCCCCGACGACGCCGAGGGCGGCGAGGGCCGCAGCTGATCGGCGGTCGCGGGAATGGTGCGCCGGTGTCAGCCGCTGTGGCCGGCACCGGACAGCAGTGACCGGGTGTGCTCCCAGCCGCTCAGGGCCGGATCGAGCCGGGCCAGATCCGCCGGGCCGCGCAGCCGGTGCCAGGAAGGGGTCACCGCGAGGTCGCCCGGGCGGGGTGCCGCCGCCCGAACGGTCGCCGGCACCGTGGCGTCCATGTCCAGCGGCGGCAACCAGGACGGCACCGGTAGCCGGGCCGCCACTCCGAGCAAGCCGGGCAGACCACCCTCGGCCGGGGCGAGGGCGACCGGCCGGCTGGTCAGCGGTCGAAGCAGCTTGCCGACGGTGAGTCCGGGCAGGTCGGGTGCGTCCCCCGCGACGACCGCCACCTGCTCGTAGCCGTCGTTCGTCGCCGAGGTTGGTTCGCCCGCCGGCCCGGCGCCGGGCGGCGGGTCCGTGCCGAACGGGGTCCGGGCGGCGGACAGAGCGGCGAACACCGCGTTCGGGCTCGGCTCGGGCACCTCGTACACTCTCGTGCCGGGCCAGATCACCTCGTCGGCCAGCCAGCGGTCGGCGCTCGTGACCGCCACCGCGGTGTCCACCTCGTTGAGCATGGCGAGCAGATCCACCACGTCCTCGGCGAGCGCGCTGCGCCACCGCACCGGGTCGACACCGGGTGGCGCCCAGGCGATCGGCGCGAGCAACGCCACCACCACACGTCGAGCCATTCACCGACCCTACCGCCGCGATACCTCGACGCTCAGGGGGTGCCGGCGACGGCCGCCACACCCTCCAGGTAACCACGCGCCCGTTCGGTCTTCGGGTACCTGCCGACCAGCGCCCAGAACTGTGTGTTGTGGCTGGGCACGATGAGGTGGACCAGCTCGTGCAGGAGCACGTAATCGATCACCCAGTCGGGCATCTCCTGGATGCGGTGGGACAACCGGATCGAGCGGTCCGCCGGCGTGCAGGAGCCCCACCGCCCGTTCTGGTTGTTCACCCACCGGACGCTGGCCGGCAGCGCCTGGTCGCCGTACTCGGTGAGATACAGCTTGATCAACCGACCGGCGCGGGCCAGCAGTTCGGCGTCGGAGCGGACCAGGCGCCCCTCGCGGGCCGCCAGCCGGGCGAGCATCCGGTCGACCCACTCGCTCTCCTCGGCCCGGGAGAACTGATCGGGTATGAGAACCACGACCCGCTCCCCGTCGCGGTAGGCGGACACCGTGCGTCGCCGGCGCTGGCTGCGCCGTACCTCGACGACCGGCTTCCGCGGCCCAGCCATCAGTGGACCGCGCAGCCTCGGTTTGCTGTCACGATGGCAAGCTAATGCGTTGTGACCAGGGGTCCGCAAGAGTCAACCCCCCGACACGCGTCCGGAAAATGGGGATTGGTCGCCAGGAGTCCAGAAAAATTTCTTGCCAAACCCGGGGTGGCCGTCACGGTCACCCTTCGTGGTGGCCGGGGAGGTGTCACACCCGGACCGACCAACACGGTAAGTGATCATCGTCGGGCGGCTCAAATCGAGGTCCCGCACCCGCCTCGGCGGCACCACCAGCGCAATTGCGAGGTACCGGTCGGCGTGTCCCCGGCAAACTGACCTATCTAACCCAATTCGACGTGCACACTCTCGACGTCGCCTTGCTCACAGTGGCAATGCGCAGCTGACATGGAACCGCCCACACCTGGGTAGGGTCCGCCAACCGGTGGTCACGTAGGTGGCCGCCGGACAGGACCGGCGCCGGGCGCCCTGAGCGACCGCCACCGGAGACCCACCGGGTCGTTATCGACCGGTGGACGACACGAGGAGGGCACACCGTGGCCGACCAGGCCCAGACCTACAACGGTTACTGCGTCAAGTGCAAGGAGAAGCGGGACTTCGAGGGCCGTGTCGAGGTCTCGAAGACCGGCATGAACATGGCCAAGGGCAAGTGTCCGGTATGTGGCACAACAGTGAACCGCATCCTGGGCAAGGCGAAGGTCTGACGAACACGTACCTGGACGGGGGGTGGCCTGCGGCCACCCCCCGTCCGTGCGCGCGGTGACTGTCAGCCCACCGACAGCACCACTCGTAGGCTGTGGATAACTCGCCGAATCCTGTGGACAACCCAGGATCTGGGTTCAACCACCTGTGGACAACGATCGACGGACAGCGCGGATGCGGTCACTATTCGTGTCCATGACGCGAACCGCCGAACTTCCGCCGTCTCCCCGTCCCTGTCTACTACCGGGGCTCGCCCGTCTCTGGCGCGACCGGCACACCCTTCAGCTCGGCCTCGGCCGAGAGCGGGCGGTCCTGGTCGAGGTGGCCGACCCCCGGGCGGTCCGGCTGCTCGACCTGCTCGACGGCACCCGCAGCGAGCGGCAGGTGCTGGCCGGAACGGACGTCCGCCCGGACCACGCTCGTGCCCTGCTCGACGCCCTGCGTACCGCCGGTCTGGTGGTGCCGGCGCACACCCTCCTGCCCCGGGATCTCACCGGACCACGACGGACGCGGCTCGCCGCCGAGGCCGGTGCGCTGGCGATGGCAACCGCCCGACTTCCGGGCACCCCTGCCCAGCTGCTCCGACGCCGCCTGGCGGCCCGAGTGACGATCACCGGCGGCGGTCCGCTCGGTCCCGCCATCGCGGTCGCGCTGGCCCAGGCGGGCGTCGGTCATGTCCACCCCGACCTGCCCGGAGCGGTCCGTCCGCTCGATCTCGTCGGCACCGGGATCGCCGCCACGGAGATCGGGCGTCCGCTCGACGCGGCGACCCGGGCAGCGGTCCAGCGGGCCGCCCCGGGCACCGGCACCGGCCCACTGCGGCGACCCCGTCCCGACCTGGTCGTGCAACTCGGCTCCGACCGGCCGGCCGCGCTGCTGGCCGCGGGGCATGCCCAACGGCGACAACCGCACCTGCTGGTGGACGTCCACGAGGGGGTTCCGGCGGTCGGCCCGCTGGTCCGTCCGCCGGTCGGTCCCTGTCTGCGTTGTCTCGACCTGCACCGGGCCGACCGGGATCCCGGCTGGCCGGCGCTCGCGGCCCAACTCGCCAGCACCCCGCCCGCCACGGCCTGCGCCGTGAGTCTGCTGCTGACCGCGACCGGGTACGCCGTCGGCGAGGCACTGAGCCAGCTCGACGGCGGCACCCCCGAAACCCTCGGCGGGTCGGTCGAGGTGGTGGCCCCGGGCACCCTCCGGCGACGCTACTGGCCGCCGCACCCGCGCTGCCGGTGCGGCGGGTGAGTCGGTGCACAGGTAGCGCGGGTACGGCTGACGGCAGCAGCGGGCCGGCCGAGTCGGTAACAATGAGCAAGTGACCGACATCCCGCGCCGGGCCGTGTCCCGTACCGCCAAGCTCGCCGCTCTGCCGCTCGGCTTCGCCGGCCGGACCGTCCTCGGCATGGGAAAGCGCGTCACCGGGCTCGCCTCCGACGTGATCTCCGCCGAGATCCAGCAACGCACGGCCGAGCAGTTGTTCAGCGTCCTCGGCCAGCTCAAGGGTGGGGCGATGAAGTTCGGTCAGGCGCTGTCGGTGTTCGAGGCCGCCCTTCCGGAGGAGATAGCCGCGCCCTACCGGCAGGCGCTCACCAAACTCCAGGAGGCCGCGCCGCCGCTGCCTGCCGCCAGCGTGCACAAGGTGTTGGCCGAGCAGTTGGGGCCGGCGTGGCGGGACCGGTTCGTGAGCTTCGACGATTCCCCGGCCGCCGCGGCGAGCATCGGGCAGGTGCACCGGGCGGTGTGGCGGCTGCCGGACGGCACCGGCCGGAACGTCGCCGTGAAAATCCAGTATCCCGGCGCGGGCGACGCCCTCCTCGCCGACCTCAAGCAGCTCTCCCGGCTGGGGGGCATGTTCCGGGCCATCCAGCCCGGGCTGGACATCAAGCCCCTCCTGGCCGAGCTGCGGGAGCGGATCACCGAGGAGCTGGACTACGAGTTGGAGGCGGAGTCACAGCGAGCCTTCGCCGCCGGATACGCCGACGATCCGGAGATCTACGTGCCGGATGTCTTCCACGCCTCGCCTCGGGTCCTGGTCACCGAGTGGATAACGGGCACCCCATTGGCCGACATCATCCGGTCCGGCACCGAGGAGCAGCGCGACGAGGCGGGTCGGTTGATGGCCACCCTGCACCTCTCCGCGCCGGCGCGGACCGGGCTGCTGCACGCCGACCCGCATCCGGGAAACTTCCGCCTGCTGCCCGACGGCCGACTCGGCGTGATCGACTTCGGCGCGGTGGCCCGGATGCCGGACGGTACGCCCGAGCCGATCGGCCGCATCGCCGGACTGGCCCTGCGCGGTGACGCCGGCGAGGTGGAGGCCGGGCTGCGGGCCGAGGGCTTCGTCAGTGGCACGGAGCCGATCGACGCCCACGCGCTGCTGGAGTTCCTCCGTCCGATGCTGGAGCCGATCGCCGCCGACGAGTTCCGGTTCACCCGGGCCTGGCTGCGTGCCGAGGCCACCCGGCTGGCCAGCCCGCGCTCCCCGGCGTACCAGTTCAGCCGACAGCTCAACCTGCCGCCGTCCTACCTGCTCATCCATCGGGTGACGCTCGGGTCGATCGGGGTGCTGTGCCAGTTGGAGGCCAAGGCGCCCTACCGGGGCATCCTGGAGCGCTGGTTGCCGGGATTCGCCCCGGTCGGCTGACCCGGACATGACGACGGCGGGCGGGGACCACATCGGTCCCCGCCCGCCGTCTGCGGTGTTCGTCCTACAGAACGCCCAGCTCGCGGGCTGACCGGGCACGGCCGGTCATGGCGATGGTGCGGGCGGATCGGGTTGCCTCAGTGCTCGTGGTGGTGCGACCGGCCTGAGGCCGGAGCATTCGAGCCCTCGACAACGCTTCGTGGAGTAGGTACATCTCGGCTCCGTTCGGAAGGTGCAGCATGGTGGTCAGCTTTCGGTCGGCCGGTGCGACACCGGCGGGGTTGGTCCGGATCGGGAACATGTCAGGCAGCCAGCCGGACAGCGCTGCGCGACGGGGCGAGACCATTGGCCGCCAGTCGCGCCTCGGCCTCGACCCGCAGCTCGGCGTCACGGGCGAGGTCCTCCTTGCGCGGACGACCACGGGGCCGCTTGCGCGGAACGACCGCGCCACGCTCGAAGATCTCGCCGCCCCAGACGCCCCACGGCTCGGCCCGCTCGACCGCGCCGGCCAGGCACTCGACGCGCAGCGGGCAGTCCCCGCAGAGCGACTTGGCCAGTTCCAGCTCGGTGGGCGAGTCGGAGAACCACAGGTCGGGGTCGAACTTCCGGCAGGGCAGGTTCGCCTCCATCTCGACGCTCAGGTCGAGCGGGGCCAGCGCCAGACTCATCGCCCGGTCACCTCTCTCTCGCTGCGATCTCGTGGATCGCTGTTCCGACGTACTTCGGCGGTGCAAAAAAAACTGAGGCCGCGGATCCCGGTGTGCGGGTTCCGCGGCCTCGAGGTGAGCCGGTGGTCTGTGGTCAGACCGGTCTACCTCGAGGTGGAACACCGCGGACGTCCATCCGCTTGTTGGCGCCATCGACGCCCTTGCCCGTAAAGCCACTGCTCCCCTGGAGCCCGTTCGTGACCGGTGCGAGGATCAGCTCGGCCTGAATCTCGGCCCGGTGCACCTGCGGAGCCCACGGTCGCGCAGCGACGACGGTGGCCCGGACGTCCGCCAGCACGGCGACGGTCGTCGGGGCAGCCGACAGCGGAGCGACGGCAACGGGTAGCGCCGTCGGACGCTGGTAGATGTAGCTCTCCATTGGTGCCACCTCCTTGACGTTCACTCGTGGTCGACCCGGACACAGACCCCGTGAGCAGCCCGAACAGGGCCCCCTTCCGAGGTGTGCCCTGAGGCTATGCCGGCCGGTGGGGCGAGGGCAAACGAATTAACGGCCAGATTCAGAAACTTTTCTGTGGGCAGATCTCGTCGACGGTCGCGCCCCCCACCAACGCCAGCACCGCCTCCCCGTACAGGCCCAGCTTGCGCGGTCCGATCCCGGCGATCGCGACCAGCTCCTCCGCCCGCCCCGGCCGCCGCTCGGCCAGGGCCACGAGCGTCGCGTCGGTGAAGACCACGTACGCGGGCACCTTCTGCGTGCCGGCCACCCGGGACCGCCACTCACGCAGCCGCTCGTGCAGTTCGTCGTCGATGTCGGAGGGACAGGTGGCGCATCGGCCCAACTTGCGGTCCGGCCCGGCGAGCAGGGTGGTGCCGCAGATCCGGCAGGACACGATCCGAGTCGCGGCCCGCCGCTGCGGGGTTCGCACCGTCCGCCCCCCGGCGACCCGCTCGGTCGGCGAGGTGGGCGACAGTTGTGGCAGGAAACGGCACGGCCGCCGGGGCCGGCCGCCCGGCGAGCGTGCCGAGGCGTACGACAGCCAGAGCCAGTGCCGGGCCCGGGTGATACCGACGTAGAGCAGTCGGCGTTCCTCCTCGACCTGCTCGGTGGTGCGCGCGTACGTGGTGGGTAGCGTGCCCTCGGCCAGGCCGACCAGGAAGACGGCGTCCCACTCCAGTCCCTTGGCGGCGTGCAGGGAGGCCAGCGTCACCCCGTCCACGGTCGGCACGTGCTGCTGGGCCGCGCGCCGGGCCAGTTCCTCGGTGAAGTCGGTGAGGGTGACCGGACGCTCCACCGTGGCGGCCACGCCGAGCGGCAGGATCTCCGGCGTGGCCGCGTACTCCTCGGCCAGTTGCACCAGCGCGGCCAGCGCCTCCCACCGCTCGCGCGCGGCGCCGCCCGGCGGCGGAGCGTCGGGTGCCCATCCGACGCCGGCCAGTGCCTCGACCACCGCCACCCGCAGCGGGGTCTCACCCGGCAGTGACCGGGTCGCCGCACGCAGTGCGACCATCGCCTGGCGTACCTCGGCGCGTTCGAAGAACCGCTCCGACCCCTGGACCTGGTACGGCACGCCGGCCTCGGCCAGCGCCTTCTCGTACGCCTCGGACTGCGCGTTGGTACGAAACAGCACGGCGACCTCGCGGGCCGGGGTGCCGGCGTCGATCAACGCCCGGCAGCGGGCGGCGACCGCGGCGGCCTCCGCCGGCTCGTCGGTGAAGATCCGCCGCTCCGGCTCCGGACCAGCCGGGCGCTGCCCGACCAGTTCCAGGCGCAGCCGCGCCTCGGTGCCCCGGGCCTGCGAGATGACCGCGTTGGCGAGCCCGACCACCTGCGGCGTCGACCGGTAGTCGCGGACCAGCCGGACCACGGTGGCCGCGCGGTGCCGACGCGGGAAGTCGACCAGGTACGCCGAGGTCGCCCCGGTGAACGAGTAGATGGTCTGGGAGGCGTCGCCGACCACGGTCAGGTCGTCGCGTCCGCCGAGCCAGGCGTCCAGCAGCCGCTGCTGTAGCGGGTTGACGTCCTGGTACTCGTCGACGACCAGGTGTCGGTACTGGTTGCGGACCTGCTCGGCGACGTCCGGATGCTCCTCGATCCCCCAGACCGCGGCGCGCAGCACGTCCTCGAAGTCGATCACTCCGCCGGTCCGCTTGAGCCGCTCGTACGCCGCGAACACCTCAGCCACCTTCGCCGGTTCGTGCGAGGTCTCCCGCAACGCCTTGGCTGCGGCCACCACGTAGTCGCCCGGCTCGACGAGGGAGGACTTGGCCCACTCGATCTCACCGGCGAGGTCCCGGGCGGCCGTCCGGTCGGCCCGTAGCCCGGCTCGCGCCGCGGCGAGGGTGACCAGCCGGACCTTGCTGTCCAGCAGCTCGGGCATGGCTCGACCGTCGAGCAGTCGGGGCGCGAAGTAGCGCACCTGGCGCAGCGCCGCCGCGTGGAAGGTGCGTGCCTGCACGCCGGCCACGCCGGCCCTGGCGAGCCGCTGGCGCAGCTCCGCGGCGGCCCGGGCGGTGAAGGTGACCGCGAGCACGTGTCGGGCCGAGATCTCACCGGTCAACGCCCGGTACGCGATCCGGGACGTGACGGCCCGGGTCTTGCCGGTACCGGCGCCGGCGAGCACGCAGACCGGGCCGGCCGGGGCGGTCACCGCAGCGCGCTGCTCCGGATCGAGCCCGGCGAGCACGCGAACGGACGCGGAGTTAACCACCACAGCGGGGAATTGTCGCAGCTTCCCCGGACGTTGCAGCGGATAGCCTGTGCTTGATCGGCAAGCCACCGGGCGCGACGTTGGAGGATCTGACCATGCTGACGATGTATTCCACTCCCTGGTGCGGCTACTGCCACCGGCTGAAGTCGCAGCTCGACCGGGAGGGCATCGCCTACCAGGTGGTCGACATCGAGCAGGATCCGGCGGCAGCGACGTTCGTGATGCAGGTCAACGGCGGCAACCAGACGGTGCCCACGCTGCGTTTCGCCGACGGCAGCGCGCTGACCAACCCGTCGATCAACCAGGTCAAGCAGCACCTGGCGAGCATCGCCGCCTGACCACGCCCGCGTCGATCATGATGGTGTCGCCCAGGTAGCGCTTACCCGGGCGACACCCTTCATGGTCAACTGTGCCGGAGCGCGTCGGGGGTTCGGGTGCGGGCATCGACCTCGGTCTGCCGCTGCTCGGATGCGCGGCGTTGAGCGGGAACCCGGGGTCCGGTCGGCGGCCCCGGCGGTGGGCTCAGGTGGCGACCGCGCCAGAGGTAGTTGCCGGCGAGCAGGGTCGCCAGGCCGACCGACGCGAACACCAACCGGTAGTCGAGCAGGGCGACGACCAGCGCACCCAGGCCGATCGAGAACGCCTGCGGGCATCTGACCGCCGCCTCGGCGGCGGCGGCCACCCGCCCGAGCAGTTCCGGCGGGGTCCGCCGCTGGATCAGGGTGTGCAGCCCGACCAGGGCCAGCGGCAGCGACAGACCCGCCATCAGCACCGCGGCAAGACCGAGCCACAGGTTCGGGTACGCCAGCAGCAGCGCGGCGGGTCCGAACAGCGCCACACCAACGGCCAGCGCACCCAGCTCACCGACCCGTCGCAGGACGGTGGCGGAGAGCAGCCCGCCTACCAGGCCACCGATGCCCTGCACGGTGAAGAGCACGCCGACGAACGCCGGTTCCCGACCGAGCCCCCGGTCCACGTAAGCGAAGATCAGCGACTCGGTGAAGCCCATCACCAGCGAGCCGAGACCGTATCCGAGCAGCGCACGCCGCAACGCCGGCTCGCCCACCAGGTGGCGCAGCCCGGCGAGAAGTTCCGACGCCCAACGCGGTCGGTGCCCGACGCCGTCCCCGGGCAGGACGGCCGACGGGCCCGGTGCGGGTGACGGGCCGGGCCCGGGGTGCGGCGCGGACGACGTGCCCGGCCGGGTGGTCGCCCGAGGCGCGCCGACCACCACGGCGGCGACGAGGAACCCGGCCATTCCGACCACGGCCAACGGCCAGCCACCGAGTGCCACGTAGAGGCCGGCGCCGGCGAGCGGGCCGATCAACCGCAGTCCCTGCCGGGCCGTCTGCAACGCCCCGTTCGCCTCGCCGAGCAGGTCCGGTGGCACCAGTTCCCGTACCAGGCGGCTGAGCACCGCCCCGACGGTCAGGTTCGACAACCCGTACGCCGCGGCCACCGCGTAGATGAGCCACAGATCTGCCGCGTCGCGGACCGCGAGCAGGGGGGTGAGCAGCAGCGCCGTCGCGAGGTTCGTGACCACGAAGCAGGGGCGCCGCGGATACCTGTCGACGAACCACCCGACCAGCGGCGCCAGCATGCGTGGCGCGAGGACGACGAAGATCGTGGCACCGGCGAGGCCGTCCGATCCGGTCAGGTCCTTCACCCAGACGGCGAGCGCGAGGAGCAGGATCGACTCCGCGGTCATGCTGGCCAACAGTCCGCCGAAGAGCAGACGGAAGTCCGGGCGACTCAGGACGGTGCGCATTGATCCTCCGGTGGCGCGACTCGGGTGCGGCGGGTTCGGCGGAGCCGGCGACGCTTCATCGCGCCGACCGGAGTCGCTGTCGGGTCTGCGTATTTCTGGTGACACGCCCGCCGCCGGTACCTCCGGCGCCGGTCGCGACGTCCATACTGACCGTGGGGGGCGAATTTCATACAGTTACCGTCGCGTCCGCGGCGGTCGACGGAAAAGAGGACACTGTGCCTCCTGCCGTACCCAGCCCGATCCTGCGCCGCCGTCGGCTCGGCGGCGAACTGCGCCGCCTGCGGGAGGCCGCCGGGCTCACCGGCGACCAGGTCATCGAACGCATCGGCTGGGCTTCCGCGTCCAAACTGTCCCGGCTGGAGAACGGCCGCAGCCGACCCGATCCGGGTGACGTGCGGGATCTGCTCGACCTGTACCACGTCGACGACACCCTCCGGTTGGAGCTGCTCGGCATCACCCATGAGGCCGGCGACATGCGTGGTTGGCTGAAGCGGTACCCGGCGATGACCCAGCAGCAGCGCGGCTTCGCCGAACTGGAGGCGGGTTGCGCCGAGATCTCCGAGTACAACCCGGTGCTGGTGCCAGGGCTGTTGCAGACCACCGGGTACGCGCGGATGCGCATCTCCTCAGCCTGGCAGGTCGACCAGGCCGCCGGTGCGCCAGAGGCCGAGGACGAGATCGAGACCGAGATCAGGGCCCGGTTGGCGCGTCAGTCGGCGCTCACCCGGGAGACCGACCCGCCCCGCTACACGGCGGTGCTCGAGGAGTCCGCGCTCGGCCGCCGAGCCGGGCCGCCCGAGGTGCTGCGGGAGCAGCTGACGCAGCTCTGCGAGCTGGCCATGCTGCCGAATGTCACGCTGCACGTGCTGCCCCGGGACACTCCGATCGGCCAGTGGTACCTCCCGCCGACCGCGTTCTCGGTCTATCGGTTCGCCGATCCCCTCGATCCGGAGACGCTCGCCATCGAAGGTGGCTTCACCGACGTCATGTCGACCGAGGTAATCACCCTAAATCGCTATAAAGTGGTGTTCGAGTGGCTATGCACGGCGGCACTCTCCGCAACGGACACCCTCTCCTGGCTGATGGATGCGTCGGGACGGCTGTCCGGCGCGGCGATCCCGCCCACCGTGGCGGGTGGTCCGGCAACGGCGCCGACCCAACGCCGCAGATCCTCCGGGCGCCTGACGGAACGGTGACCAGCACCGGCCCGCCGTCGGGACGTGCGGTGCCACTCGGTCCATCGGTTCACCTCAGGAGCGCAACGATGAACGAGTTCCGCAACACGCCGTCCGTCCTCGCCCAACTCGCGGACGCACCCTGGCGCACGAGTACCCGCAGCCAGACCTCCAACTGCGTGGAGGTCGCGCCGCTTTCCCACGGTCCCGCCGCAGTGGCGCTACGCGACAGCAAGGACCGGAGCGGCCCGGTGCTGCTGTTCGGCCGGGCGGGATGGCAGGGCTTCATCTCCGGTGCGAGTAACGGGCAGTTCGAGAAGCCCTAGCACGCGGACATCCCGCGGGGCCGCCGGCAGCAGCCGGCGGCCCCGTCATCGTCTGTCCCACCGACGCTGAGCAGGGATCGGATGATCGGTCGGGTCTGCCGACCGATGGGCGCGTTTCACTTGCTGGGACGAGCACCGGGCGTACGATGGCGCATAGTGACGTGGAACTTCCACGCTTCCACCCGTCGCGACACATCCGGAGACCCACATGCGGTTCCTGATCGTTCGCACCGACATCCGCGCCGCCGCCGACGCCGACATCACCGCCGCCTGGGCGGACGGTCAGCGCCTGCGGGACGAGACCGCCCGGCCCGAACCACGCCGCCAGGTCGTCCACGCCGACGACCGCGACGCCGCACTGCTGCTGGCCCGCGCGCTCGCCACCGTGGGCTCCGTCCGCTCCGGCAAGCAACGGGTCAAGGTGCTGCCGCTGGACGACCCACGCCACCACCGGGCAGTCGCGGACTGGCCCGGCACCTGATCCACCGCACGTCCGTCGTGGTCGACCGGCTCCCCCGCCGAGTTCCTCACCCAGCCGACCACGACGGCCCGTGTCCCCGGTCCGTGACCGCCGCGGCAACGACGGTCACGGACCGGGGCCGCACCGCGCCAGGCCGATCAGCAGCGTTCGTCGAGCCAGCGATGCACCAGGAACAGCGCGATCGACGAGGGCGGTGGCAGCAGCAGGCGGGCGTCACCCACCTCGACCGGCCGGCCGACGAGCGCCGCCTCGATCTCCTGCCGGGAGAACCAGCGCGCCTCGGCGATCTCGGCCGGATCGAGCCGCAGCGGATGCGCCGGGTCCGCGATGGCCAGGAAGCCGAGCATCAGCGAGCCGGGGAACGGCCACGCCTGGCTGCCCGCGTACGTGATGTCGCGGACCTCGACGCCGACCTCCTCGCGGACCTCGCGCAGCACCGCGGCCTCGGCCGACTCACCGGGCTCCAGGTAACCGGCCAGGCAGGAAAACCGCCGTCCGCCCGTCGTGGTGGGCCAGGTGGCGTTGTTGCCGAGCAGGCACCGGCCCTCGCCGCCACCGACCCCGTCGTGCACGAGCACGATCATCGCCGGGTCGGTACGCGGCCACACCCGCTCACCGGTACGGTCCACCCGGCTCCAGCCCGCCTCGTCGGCCCGGGTCGGCTCACCGGTCACCGGGTGGTAGAGATGCCGCAGGTGCCAGTTGGTCAACGCCAGCGCGGTGGTGAACAGTCCAGCGTCCCGGTCGCTGAGCAGGTGCCCGATGCTCCGCAGCTGAGCCGGCCGGGTCTCCGGCACCGTCGGCAGGGTGCCGTGGACACAGAAGACCGCCGTCCCGTCCGGCTCGACGCCGAGGAACATCGCCCCGGCGGCGAGGGCCGGCGGCAGGCCGTCGGCACCCACCAGCACCAACTCCGGTACGGCGGTGTCGGTGCGGACCAGCGCCCGCCCGCCCGCCTCGACGTCCAGCACCAACACCCGCGCACCGGCCCAGGCCTGAGCCAGCCACTGCGGATCGGTACGCCGGTGCGCCACCCGGTCCAGCGTGGACCGGGCCAACGGCGGGCTGCTGTCCCCACGCCCGCTCACCACGGCGCGTGATCCCGGCACCCGGCGACCACCGCGCGACGCACGTCCGTCACGGAACAGGGACGGTCTCGACCTGGGCCAGCGTGGCCAGTGCGGCGGCGATCCGTTCGGCGTCGCCGAGCACGACCGTCACCGCTCGTGACGGCGCGAGATAGCGAGCAGCCGCCTCGGTGACGTCGTCGACGCCCACCTTCGCCAGCCGGGCCGCGTGTTCGGCCAGGAAGTCCAGCCGCAGCCCGTTGCCGGCGTAGGCGCTGACCAGCGACGCCAGCCCGGCCTGAGTGGAGATGCCGAGCTGGAGCGTGCCGAGGGCGTACTGCCGGGCCTGTTCCAGCTCGTCCGGAGCGGGCGGCACGGTGGCCAGCCGACCCAGCTCGTAACTCGTCTCCAGCAACGCCGGCGCGGTCACCTCGGTGGCCACCTCGGCGGCGGCCACCAGTACCGAACCGGCCACCGCGTGCTCGATCAACGAATGCGGACCGTAGGTGTAGCCCTTGTCCTCCCGGATGTTCTCCACCCAGCGCGAGGAGAAGTAACCGCCGAAGATCAGATTGGCCAGTTGCAGGGCGGCGTGGTCGGGATGGGTACGCGGCACCGCCGGCAACGCGACCCGCACCGACGACTGCACCGATCCGGGCCGGTCGACGAGCAGCAGCGGGCCCGGTTCCAGCGGTGGGGCGGGCGGCACGTCGGCCGCGTGCCCGGCACCGTTCCAGCCGCCGAGGGCCTTCTCGGCCGCGTCCAACGCCCGCTCCGGGCGCAGGTCGCCGACCAGCACGAGCACCGCGCCCGCCGGATGCACCCGCTGGGCGTGCAGCGACCGCAACGCCGCCGGGCGGACGGCTGCGACCTGCTCCGGCTCCGGTGTCTGCACGGCGTACGGATGGCCGTCGAAGATCCGCCGCAGCAGTGCCGTACGGGCCAGGTGCGCCGGCTGGCTCCGGGCGACCTGGATGCCGTCGACGAGCCGGTTCCGCTCGACGCCCACCCACCCGGCCGGATAGTTGGCCCCGGTGAGGACCTCGGCGAGGATCTCCAGCATCCGGTCCAGCCCGGTGGCCAGGCCGGTGCCGGAGATCATCAGCCGATCCGGGTCGAGCCCGGCGGAGAGCCCGCCGCCGATCTTCTGCAGCTCCGCGGCGATCTGCACGCTGCTCATCGTCTCGGTGCCGGAGAGCAGCGTCTGCGTGAGCAGGTGCCCCCGGGCCAGGTGGGCCCGCCCGAAGGGCATCCAGAGCCGCAGCTCCACCAACGGGACCGCTGGCCGGCGTACCACGATGACGGTGAGTCCGTTGCCGAGGGTGCGCTCGGCCTGCCGGGGCAGCTTGAGCCGGCGGGTCGGACCCAGCGGCGGCAACTGTCGCAACTGCGGGGCTCGCAAACCCGGCTCACTCCTCGCGCTCACCGGCCACCCTCCGTTCGCGACTGCGGGGCTCGCAAACCCGGCTCACTCCTCGCGCTCACCGGCCACCCTCCGTTCGCGACTGCGGGGCTCGCAAACCCGGCTCACTCCTCGCGCTCACCGGGACCCACCTCCGGGGAGGACCTCGACGGACGCGCGGCGCTCCGGGCGCAGGGTGGCCGCGGCGGCCCGGACCTGCTCGTCGGTGACCTCGCCGAGCAGACTGGGCAGTTCGCCGAGCAACCCCGGCTCGCCGCGCTGCTGCTCCAGCACCGCCATCCGCAGCGCCCGGCCGAGCACCGCGTCGGTGTCGCGGAGCAGGTGGGTGGCCATCCGCGCCTGGGTACGCGCCAACTCGCCGTCGCCGAGCCCGTCGTGGGCGAGCCGGTCCAGTTCCTCGTCCAGGGTCCGCAGCACCTTGTCGACGTCGCCACCGGGCGGCAGATGCGCCTGGAGCAGCAGCGCGGTCGGGTCGCGCACGTCGAACGGGTCGCCCATGAAGCCCAGGTAACCACCGACGCTCGTCACCGTGCGGTCCCGACGCACCAGCCGCTCCACCAGCCGCGACGCGTCACCGTCGGTGAGCACCTCGGCCAGCACCACGTACGGCAGGTAGGCGGCGAAGTCGTCGATCGGGTCGGGCACCCGCCACGCCGACGCCACCGCCGGCAGCGGAGCCAACTTGTCGGGGTACGTGGTGCGCCGCTCGACGGTCAGGTCCGGCTCGGCGAAGTCCGGCCGGTCGGGTGCCGGGCGGGCCGGTACGTCACCGAAGTGTCGCTCGATGAGCGTGACCGCCTCTGCGGTGTCGATGTCCCCGCTCACCGCGAGCACCGCGTTGCCGCTGGCGTAGTAGTGCCGGAAGAAGTCGGCGGCGTCGGCGACGGTGGCCGACTCCAGATCGTCGAAGGAGCCGTACCCGTCGTGTGCGTTGGGGAAGGTGTCGAAGAGCACCGGTGGCAGGGTCAGCCAGGGAAACCCGCCGTACGGCCGGTTGAGCACGTTGACCCGGATCTCCTCCTTGACCACGTCGACCTGGTTGCGCAGGTTCTCCTCGGTCAGTCGAGGACCGCGCATCCGATCGGCCTCCAGGAACAGCGCCCGTTCCAGGGCGTTGCTCGGCAGGGTCTCGAAGTAGTCGGTGTAGTCCAGATGGGTGGAGCCGTTGAAGGTGCCGCCGGCGCCCTGCACGTACCGGAAGTGGGCCAGCTTCTCCAGGTTCTCCGAGCCCTGGAACATCAGGTGCTCGAAGAGGTGCGCGAAGCCGGTACGTCCCTCCGGCTCGGAACGGATGCCGACGTCGTAGACGACCGCCACACCGATGACCGGGGCGCTGCGGTCGGGGGTCAGGACGACCCGTAGGCCGTTGTCGAGGGTGAACCGTTCGACCGGATACCTCGTCGCTGGGATTCTCGCTCTGCGGGTCGGCACGGATCCGACCCTAACGTCTCGACACGCCCGCCGGTGCCGGCGGGCGAGGAAGCGCACGCGGGTCGGTCGGCCCGCACCCGCCCGGCGCGCCCGCCCGTCAGCCGGACGCGCTGCCGGTGCGGTCGGTCGGTGCAGGGCCGTGCAGTTCCACCAGGCCGGACGGAGCGGACCCACCCGGGGTGACCGGCCACGGCGCGAACGTCACCGCCGTGGCCAGCAACAGCCCGACCGCCGCCACCGCGATCACCAGGAGCAGCTCACGAGTCGCCGAGCCCACCATGGTCGTCCTCCCCCGCGCGATCAGGGGCCCCCGGCCCTGCCCCGCAGCCAGGGTCGCGGAGCCGGGCGAGGAAGACAGTCACCCACCCGACGGACGACAGGCTGATTACCGACTCAGGGTCGTGGCGCTGGTCGGCGCGCGTCAGAGGAGACGGACCTGAACCATCCGGGCGCGCCGGAACCGGCCCCGCACGGAGAACACGGACGGCCGGGCCGCCACCGGTGCGCAGAGCACGGCGACGACCCGGCCGACACCGGGTGACCGAAGGTCAGAGCGGACGGATGTTCTCCGCCTGCGGGCCCTTCTGGCCCTGCACGACCTCGAACTCCACCCGCTGGTTCTCGTCGAGGCTGCGGTAGCCGGAGGACTGGATTGCCGAGAAGTGGGCGAAGACGTCCGCGCCGCCGCCGTCCGGGGTGATGAAGCCGAAGCCCTTGTCAGCGTTGAACCACTTGACGGTGCCAATAGCCATGCTTGTTTCGTCTCCTTGACGGAACGTCAACTCCGCACCTGTTGCGGAGTTGAAAGAGGAATGTCCCGGACGAACCTGCCCGGAACGCCTGTCGCTGCTGGTCGCCCCGCCCGGAGAAGTCCGGACATAACAAAGAGCGCCTGGGGCCACATTCCGCCAGGCGCAAACAGAGCTGGTAACCGAAACTGCAACGAGGGAACCCTACCACGGATCCGGCGACACGCCAGTGTTTCACGTCGACTCGGGAACCGATCTGATCAACGCGGTCAGTCCCTCGACGTCGAGCAGGTCCGCCGGCCGAACGGTCGCCCCGTCCCGCACGTAGTGGAACGCCGCGCCTACCCGGTCGACGGGCACACCGGCCAGCTCCGCCCAGGCCAACCGGTAGACCGCCAGCTGCACCGCCGCCACCTCGGCGGCGGTGCCCTCCGGCCGCGCGCCGGTCTTCCAGTCGACCACGTCGAAGCGGTCGCCGGGCCGGCGGAACACGGCGTCCATCCGGCCGCGTACCACCACCCCGCCGATCACCGTGGCGAAGGGCACCTCCACCTCGGCCGGGGTGCGGTCCGCCCACTCGCTGGCCAGGAAGCGCCGTTGCAGCTCGGCCAGTTCCTCGTCCGGCGCCGCGTCGGCGTCCGCCGCCCCCGGCAGTTCGTCCGTGTCGAGCAACCGGTCCGCACCGAACCGCTGCTCCAGCCAGGCGTGGAACGCGGTGCCCCGGCGGGCGTACGGGTTGGGCTCGGTCGGCATCGGGCGGCGCAGTGCCCGGGCCAGCCCGGCCGGATCCCGGCGCAACGCGACGAGTTGCGTCACCGACAGCTGCTCGGGCAGCGACACCTCGACCGGGCCGGCGAGCCGGCTCAACTCCGCCCGCTCGGCCAGCAGCAGATCGGCCTCCCGCCGCCACCGGAGCACCTCCGGATCCGCCTCGGCCGGGTCGTCCGGCCGGTCCTCGTCGTCGGCGTCGCCGTCGGTCAGGAAACGGCGGACCAGCGCGGCGGCCTCGGCCAACACCGGACGGCGGGGACCGAGCGGGTCGGCGGGCCACTCGGCCCGCAGTACCACCTCGGTGGTCGGGTTGGCCGCGTCCGGCGCGGGTTCCGGGGTCCACTCGTCGACCAGGTGACCGGGACCGCCGGTCAGGCAGGCGTCGTGCACCTCGCGCAGCAGCGGCGACGGGCCGCGCGGCCGTTTGGTGCCCTCACCCCACCAGTGGCCGGAGCAGAGCAGCAGGCGCCGAGGCCGGGTCACCGCCACGTACGCCAGCCGTCGCTCCTCCCGCTCGTCGTGGGCGCGCCAGGCGTCGGCGAAATCCTCCACCGCCCGGGCCACCCCACGCTGGTCGTCCACCTCGGCCAGGGCCAGCTCGGGCAGCCCGTCGGCGTCGCCACGCAGTGGGAACGGCAGCACGCCCAGGCCGCCGAGCCAGTGGTCCGAGTTGCGGACCGGTCCCGGCCACACGCCACGACTCAGCCCGGCCACCGCCACCACGTCCCACTCCAGTCCCTTGGCGGCGTGGGCGGTGAGGATCTGCACCGCCCCCTCGACCACCTCCACCTCGCCTGGCGCGAGACCGCGCTCCTCGTCCTCGGCGGCGGCGAGATAGGCCAGGAACCCGGCGAGCGTGGCGGCCGGTGACTCGCCGCTGAACCGGGCGGCCACGTCACCCAACGCGTCCAGATGGCCCCGGGCCAGTCCGGCGTCACCCGCACCGTCGCGGCCGGCCCGCACCGCCACCTCCACGTCCAGCCCGGTGGTCCGCTCCACGTCCGCGATGAGTTCCGGCAGGGTCTGGTCCAACCGGTAGCGGAGCAGGCCCAGTTCCCGCGCGTACGCGCGCAGTCGCGCGTAGCCCTCGGCCGAGTACGCCTGCGCCGGCCCCAGGTCGGCGAGCGCCTCCACCAGGGTCGCCTCGTCGAGGCGATCGGGGGTGATCTCCGGAGCGCCGTCGTCGGCGAGCCGGCGACGCGCCGCCGCGATGGCCCGGGCCCGGCGGTGCAGGGCCACCAGGTCCCGTGGCCCGATCCGCCACCGCGCACCGGTCAGCAACCGCAGCAACGCGGCACCGTCGGTCGGATCGGCCAGCACCCGCAGGGTGCAGACCACGTCGCGTACCTCGGGAGTGTCCAGCAGGCCACCGAGCCCGACCACCTCGACCGGCAGGCCGCGTTCGCGCAGCGCCGCCGCGATCGCCGGGATCTGGCTGCGCAGCCGGACCAGCACCGCCGTGGTCGGCCGTCGGGTCACCGGGATCTGCTCGGGTAGCACGCCCGGGGTGCCGGCCGCGCCCCGCCAGGCGGCCAGCAGGCTGTCGGCGATCCACTCGGCCTCGTCGGCGTACGTCGGCAGCAGCGCGCAGTGCACCGTGCCGGCGGCGGCTCCACGCGGGCTGCGGTGCGGGATCGGGTCGTCGACGCCGAACGCGGCGTGCAGCTCGGGCACCTGGGCCCCGGCCGCGCGCAGCGGCGTGGCGAGCGCGTTGGCCACCGCCAGGATCTCCGGTCGGTTGCGCCAACTGGTGGTCAACCCGAGCACCCGGGCCGGTGCACCGTCGGCCCGGGCGAACTCGGTCGGGAAACGGTCGAGGGTGCCGGCGCTGGCTCCCCGCCAGCCGTAGATCGACTGGCAGGGATCACCCACCGCGGTCACCGGGTGTCCGCCGCCGAACAACGCCTTGAGCAGCACCACCTGGGCGTGGCTGGTGTCCTGGTACTCGTCGAGCAGCACCACTCGGTAACGGCTGCGCTCGATCTCACCGACGCCGGGATGGTCCCGGGCCACCCGGGCGGCCCGGGCGAGCTGGTCGGCGAAGTCCATCGCCTCGAAATCGTCCTTGCGGCGGGCGTACCCGCGCACCAGCGGCAGCAGTTTCAACCGGGTCTGCTGCAGGGCGAGGGCCTTGCGTACCCCGGCGTAGACCCGCCCCGGACGCGACTGCACGTCGGCGAAGAACCGGCCGGTCCAGGCGGCCAGCTCGTCCGGGTCGACCAGGTGCTCGTCCAACTCGCCGGCGAGCGCCAGGACCGCGTCGGTGACCGTGCTCGGCATCCGGTCCACCTCGGACATGTCCCCGTCGTAGTTACGCACGATCAGGTCGACCAGCTGCCAGCGGGAGGCCTCGGTCAGCAGCCGGGTGGAGGGCTCGTAGCCGGCGCGCAGACCGTGCTCGGTGACGATCCGCCCGGCGTACGAGTGGTAGGTGGCCACGGTCGGTTCGCCGGTGAGCGGGTCGTCGAGCGGGTTGCGCTCCCGGCGACCCAACCGGCGGACCAGCTGGTCGAGTCGGACGCGTACCCGGTGCGCCAGCTCACCGGCGGCCTTGCGGGTGAAGGTGAGGCCGAGCACCTGCTCCGGCCGGACGTACGAGTTGGCCACCAACCACACCACCCGGGCGGCCATCGTCTCGGTCTTGCCGGAGCCCGCACCGGCGACCACCAGCAGCGGCTCCACCGGCGCGGCGATGATCGCCGCCTGTTCCCGGGTGGGAGCGGGCAGCCGGAGCAGCTTCGCCAGCTCCACCGGCGTGTACCGGGGGCCCGCGTCGGCGGCCCGGGGCGCCGGCGGGACCGGCTCGAACAGGGTGGGCTGGGTCACGGCTCGACCACCTGCCGACCCTGACCCGACACCGGACAGCTGCTGCGGACCGGACAGACCCGACACTTCGAGTTGGCGACCGCCGCGAAGGTCGCGGCGGCCATGGTTTCGGCGGTGCGACGCACCAGCGCGGTCGCCCAACCGGCCTCGGGCCCGTCGGTGGCGGGTGGCTGGGCCTGCTCGCGGGCGTCCTTCGCGCCGGTGCCGAGCTGCACGAGTGCCGCGCCGCCGGGCTCGTCGCCGAACTCGGCGAACGCGCCGGCCTCCACCGCCGCCTGGTACGCACCCAGTTGCGGGTGCTCGGCCACCTCTCCCTCGGTGACCGCGGTGGACTTGCCGGTCTTGAGGTCGACCACCACCAGCCGGCCGTCCGCGTCGACCTCCAACCGGTCGACCCGGCCGGTCAGCTCGACCGGCCGGTGCGGATCGTCGAGGCGTACCGCGAACTCCTGTTCGATGGCGAGCAACCGGCGCGGGTTGGCGGCCAGCCAGCGCAGCAACTTGTCGACCATCGCCTCGGCGCGGGCCTGCTCCGGACCGACCATCCACCGCGCGGCCAGTTCGATCGCGTCGAAGCGCGCGGCCACGTACTCCAGCAGCGTCTCCCGGTCCGCCTGGGCGTCCTCGGCGAGCATCGCCGCCGCGTGCACCAGGTTGCCGACACCCTGCGCGGTGCTGGCCGGTGCGCTGCCGCCGTGCCGTTCCAGCAGCCACCGCAGGCTGCACCGCAGCGCGCTCTCCATTCCCGACGGGGTCACCCGCACCGGCTCGCCGTCGTCGACAAGCGGTCGGTCGTCGGAGAGCGGGCGCAGCCCCCACCAGTCGTCGGGATGCGCACCGGACACTCCGGCGGCGGCCAGCCGCGCCAGTTCGGCCGCCGCCGCGCGCCGCCGGGCGACCGGCGCCGCCGGATCGACGACCGCGGTACGCAGCTCCGCCACCAGCGCGGGCAGCGTGAGCGCCCGGGGCGGCCGGCTCAACGGCAGCCGGCCCGATCCGGGCGGCCCGGTCTCCGTGGGGTCCGGCGAGCCGTCGACGCCGGCCTCGTGATCCGGAGGTGGCTCGTCCGGTGGCCGGGGTGGCGGCGGACCGGCGGACCCGTCGACGGCGTCGCCCGGGTCGTCGGTACGGCCCAGTTCGTAGAGGAAGCGGCTGGGTTGCTCCTCGTGGTCGTCGCCGCCGACCGAGGCGGAGGCGACCGCGCTGACCAGCAGCCGCCGCCGAGCGCGGGTCACCGCGACGTGGAACAGCCGCCGCTCCTCGTCGAGCAACGCCGAGGTCTGCCCGACCACGGTGGCCACCGCCACCGCGCCGTCCCCTCGGCCGGCCAGCACGTCGACCAGGCGCTCCGAGCCGAGCAGGCTGCCACGCAGCCGCAGATCCGGCCAGACGCCCTCCTGCACCCCGGCCACCGCGACCAGATCCCATTCGAGTCCCTTGGCCGCGTGCGCGGTGAGCAGCCGCACGGCGTCGCCCCGGTCGGCGGTCGGTGCGAGCGTGTCGGCCGGCAGCTCCTGACCGAGCACGTGGTCGAGGAACACCTCGGTACGCGCGCCCGGCAACCGGTCGGTGAACCGGGCGGCGGCGTCGAAGAGAACCAGCACGGCGTCCAGGTCACGGTCGGCCGCCTCGGCCCGGCGACGCCGGGCGAGATCGCCCTCGCCGGCCACTGCCGGGCCCCGGGTCAGCGCGGCCGACCACAGCTCGGCCAGGCCGCTGGCCCGCCACACGGCCCAGAGGACCTCCTCCGCGGTGGCGGCCGGCCGGTCGGCCGCCTCCCGGGCCACGGCCAGCAGCCCGGCCACTGTCTGTGCCGGTTCCGCCCAACGCCGCTCGACTCCGGAAAGCTCGTCCGGGTCGCGGAGCGCCTCGATGATCAGCTCCCCGGAGGGCCGACGGTCACCCCGCGCCAGGGCGAGGGCGCGCAGGCCCTGCCGTAGCCGTCGCTCCGCCAGCGGGTCGGCACCACCGAGCGGTGAGTGCAGCAGCGCCACGGCGGCCTCCTCGTCGAGCCGCTCCGGCTCCAGCGCGCAGCGCAGCAGGAGCAGCAGCGGCGCGACCGCCGGTTGCAGGTGCAGCGGCAGATCCTCGCCATGCACCACGGTCGGCACGCCGGCCGCGTGCAGCGCCCGACGCAGCCCCGGCAGTTGCCGGGCGGTGGAGCGGACCAGCACCGCCATCCGCGACCACGGCACGCCGTCGAGCAGGTGCGCCGCGCGTAGCGCGTGCGCCAGCCACGCCGCCTCGCTCGTGGTCGAGGAGAACGTGCGCACCTCCACGGTCCCCGCCGGAGCGTCCGGCAGCGGTCGCAGCCGCCGGTGCGCGGCCGGCCCGCGCAGCCGCCGGGCCAGCCGCGCGGTGGCGGCCAGCAGCCGCTCGCCCGCGCGGTAACTGGTGCTCAGCAACACCTGGGCGGCCGGCGCGCCGGAGGCGGTGCGGAACCGGTGCGGAAAGGACGTCACGCCGCCCGGGTCGGCGCCCCGGAAGGCGTACGTCGAGGAGTCGGGGTCGGCGAAGGCGACCAGAGGCAGGCCGCCGCCGGCCACCGTGTCCAGCAGCTCCAGCTGCGCGGGGTCGGTGTCGGCCAACTCGTCGACGTAGACGTGCGCCAGCCGGCGTCGCTCGGCGGCCAGCAGCTCCGGATCGTCGCGCAGCATTCCGGTGGCGGCCCGGACCAGCTCCGCCGGGTCGTAGGCGACCGAGCCGCGGTTGGCCACGTCGCGCAGGGCCAGCACGGCGACGTACTGCCGGAGGAACCGGGCGGCGGCCGGCCAGTCGGCGCGGCCGAGCCGCTCGCCGAGCCGGGCCAGCTCGACCGGGCCCACACCCCGCTCGGCGGCACGCATCAGCAGGTCGCGCAGCTGGGCGGCGAACGCCCGGGTGCCCAGCGCCGGCCGCAGGTCCGCCGGCCAACCGACCGGGTCGTCGTCGGGCTCCCCGTCGGGTTCCGCACCGACGACGTCAAGCAACTCGCGGATGATCAGATCCTGCTCCGGGCCGGTGAGCAGCCGGGGTGACGGCTCGCCGCGCTCGGCGGCGGCCCGCCGCAGCAGCCCGAAGGCGTACGCCGGAAAGGTGCGCACCAGCGGCTCGCGCAGCACCCGCTGACCGGTCGCGGCGATCCGCGCCTCGATTCGGTGCCGCAGGTCGGCGGCGCCACGTCGGCTGAAGGTCAGCACCAGGATCCGCTCCGGGTCGACTCCCTCGGCGACACGGGCAGCGACCGCCTCGACGAGGGTCCAGGTCTTGCCGGTGCCCGGGCCGCCCAGGACGAGCATCGGACCGGCGGTGTGCGCGACCACCTCCGCCTGTCGCGGATCGACCAGCCCCGGCCCGGCGTGACCTGGGGGTGCCTGCTCCGGTGCCGCCTGACCCAGCGCGACCTGGCCCGACGCAACCTGACCCGACGCGACCTGACCCGGGGCCGCCTGACCCGGCGGGGAACCCGGTGCGGCCTGCGGATGGGCGGCAGCCGAGGGCGACCCGGCGGACGGGCCGTTCCCCTCGGTCGGCCCGGCGGGCCGACGCACCAACCGGTACGCCTGCATCCCGCCATCCCATCACGGCCCTGCGACACCGCCCGACCCGCCACACCCGGGTCCGGTCAGCACCCGCGCTCGACATGCGGCAAGTCGGGGCTTGCGCTCGGCGGGAAGGCCCGGTTCGCCGCATCCGGAGCCGATCATCCGCCCACAGACCGCGTCGACGGGGTGCCAGGGCCCGGCCAAGCGGTTCAGGTGAGCTGGGACTCGATGAGGTCGAGGGCAGCGGGGACGGTGTCGACCGACCGGAGCAGATCGAAGCCGGCGGGCTTGAGAAATGTCTGGTCGGTCAGGTCGCGCAGCCAGGCCAGCAGCGGGTCGTAGAAGCCGTCGGTGTCGACAAGCACCATCGGCTTGTGGTGCAGGGCGAGCGTCGCGGTGGTCCACACCTCGAAGAGTTCGTCGAGCGTGCCGAGCCCGCCGGGGAGGGTGAGGAACGCGTCCGACTTCTCGATCATCAGGATCTTCCGGCTGGCCATCGACTCGGTGACCAGCAGTTCATCCGAGGCGAGGTCGGCGACCTCCAGGTCGACAAGCGCCTGCGGGATCACGCCGACCGTGCGGCCTCCCGCAGCGCGTGCGCCGTTGACCAACGCGCCCATCATCCCGACGCAGCCGCCCCCACTGACCAGCGTGTGCCCGCGTCGAGCGATCTCCGCGCCGGTGTCGGCCGCCAGGTCGAGCCAACGCTTGTCGAGCGTGCGGGAGGACGCGCAGAACACGCAGATCGCGGCCACCGGTCAGCGCCCCGCAGGGTCGTCGGTCGCGGCCTGCGCGTCGGCGGCAGCCTGCCCGCCGGCAGCGGCCCGTCCGTTGGCAGCGGCCTGCGCGTCGGCGGCAGCCTGCCCGCCGGCAGCGGCCCGTCCGTTGGCAGCGGCCCGCTCGTTGACAGCGCCCGGTTCATCGTCGGCGACCGGCCCGGTGGTGGTCGACCCCGCGGCGGCCTGCTGGTCGGCGGCGACCCGGGCGACCGCTTCCTCGCGTACGGCCTCCTGCTCGGCGTTGAGGGCGGCCTCGGCCTCCACGATGTGCCGCACCGCCGCGGCGACGTCGTCGGTGACGCAGATCAGCTCCAGGTCGACCGGGCCGATCTTGCCTTCGGCCGCCATCGTGTCACGCAGCCAGTCGAGCAAGCCCTGCCAGTAGTCCACGCCCATCAGCACCACCGGGAACCGGGTGACCTTCCCGGTCTGTACCAGGGTGAGCGCCTCGAAGAGTTCGTCCATGGTGCCGAACCCGCCGGGCAGCACCACGAACGCCTGGGCGTACTTGACGAACATGGTCTTGCGGGCGAAGAAGTAACGGAAGTCGATGGCCAGGTCGACCCACTCGTTGATGCCCTGCTCGAAGGGCAGTTCGATGCCCAGGCCGACGGAGTGGCCGCCGGCCTCGCTGGCCCCCCGGTTGGCCGCCTCCATCACACCCGGCCCGCCCCCGGTGATCACCGCGTAGCCGGCGCGGGCCAGCGCCGCGCCCAACGCCTCGGCGAGCTGGCACTCGGGGCTGTCCGGCTTGCTGCGCGCCGAGCCGAAGACGCTGACCGCGGGCGGGAGGTCGGCGAGGGTGTCGAAGCCCTCCACGAACTCGGAGAGGATGCGCAGCGCCCGCCAGGCGTCCTTCGTCTTCCAGTCGGCCCGCGCCCGGGAATCCAGCAACCGCTGGTCCGCAGTACTACTGGTGATCGATTGGCGACGGAGTGTGACGGCGCCGCGATGCCGCTCCTGTCCTCGTTCGCGCCCGTTGCTCTGGGTCATGGAAGCAACCGTAGTGGAGTCGGACCGGAGAACCCGGCAAACACTTCGTGATCTTGTGCAACCAAATCGCTTTCCCGTACGTCTTACTATTCACATACCGGGTATGCCCCGGCACGCGGACTTCGGGGGAGGAGACAGCGTGATCAGCAACGACGAACGGGTCCGGATCCGCCGGCAGATGCAGCGGCGCATCCGCGACGTGGTGGCCGAGCGCCGCCGCGCCCGGCTGCTCGACAAGCCACCCGAGCCGCCGGCCGATCCCGGTGCCGAGTCCCACCTGACCACCGTCTGACCCCGCACCGAACCGCCGGCCACGCCACCGCTGGTCGCGCCGCCGCCGGCCACGCCGTCGGTGGTCAGGCCGGGGCGAGCCAGCGGTGCAGCGTCGCCGCACCGTCGCGGATCTTGCTGATCTCGACGTGCTCGTCCGGGTGGTGGGCCAGGTTCGGATCACCCGGGCCGAAGTTGAGCGCCGGGATCCCCATCGCCGCGAACCGGGCCACGTCGGTCCAGCCCAGCTTGCCGATGGGTGCGGCACCCACCGCCGCCAGGAACTCCCGCGCCGGCGGGGCCTCCAGGCCCGGCAGCGCACCGGCCGCGCAGTCGGTCACCGTCAGCTCGTAGTCCGCGAAGACCTCGCGCAGGTGCGCCTCGGCCTCGGCCGGCGTACGGTCCGGCGCGAAGCGGTAGTTCACCTCGATCTCGCACCGGTCCGGCACCACGTTGCCGGCGACCCCGCCGTGGATGCGGGTCGCGTTCATGCCCTCCCGGTACTCGCACCCGTCGATGGTCACCCGCCGGGCCTGGTACGTCGACAGTCGGCGGAGCACCTCCCCCGCCCCGTGCACGGCGTTGACCCCGTGCCAGGAACGGGCCGAGTGGGCCCGGACCCCGGTGGTCACCACCACGGCTCGCATGGTGCCCTGGCAGCCGGCCTCGACGATGCCGTACGTCGGCTCCAACAGCAGCGCGAAGTCGGCCTCCAGCCAGTCCGGGTGCGCCTGCGCGACCAGGTGCAGGCCGTTGTACCTCGACTCGATCTCCTCGGCCTCGTAGAAGAAGTACGTCACGTCGTAGCGGGGCTCGGGCAGGGTGGTCGCGAGATGCAGCGCGTAGGCGACCCCGGACTTCATGTCCGAGGTGCCGCAGCCGTACATCAGGTCGCCGCGCAGCGTCGACGGGAAGTTGTTGTTAAGCGGCACGGTGTCCAGGTGGCCGGCGAGCACCACCCGCGAGGCCCGCCCCAGGTCGGTACGGGCCATCACGGTGTTGCCGTGCCGGTAGGTGGTCAGGTGCGGGACCACCCGCAGAACCTCCTCCACGCAGTCGGCGATGGCCTTCTCGTTGAGGGACACGGACTCGATGTCGACCAGCGCGCGGGTCAACGCCACCGGATCGGCGAGGACCTCGGGGGTAAGCGGGTTCTCCATGGTCCGCACGGTACCGTCACAACCGGCGACCGCGAGACGCGAGCCCTTCGGCGAAGCGCGAGGAGTGGGCCGGCGAGCCGCAGTCGCGAGCAGCAGCCAGCCCGCAGGGGAACGAGAGGTGAGTAAGTGACGTCCACACAATCCGCGTGGGGCATCGGCCTGGCCACCGTCACCGCCGAGGACCAGGTGCTCGACACCTGGTACCCGACCGGCAAGCTCGGCCTCGGCGAGCTGCCGCTGGTCGCCGGCGAGGACAAGGCCGACGTGCTGGACCTGCCGCCCGGCGCGATCGGCGACCGGGCCCTGCCGGGTCTGCGTACCGTCCAGGTGGTCACCGTCATCGGCTCGCTCGACGATCCGATCAAGGACGCGCCGGACGCGTACCTGCGGCTGCACCTGCTCTCCCACCGCCTGGTGCGGCCCAACGAGATCAACCTCGACGGCATCTTCGGCAAGCTGGCCAACGTGGCCTGGACCTCGGCCGGGCCGTGCCCACCGGAACGGGTGGACGAGCTGCGGGTCATCGAGCGGGCCGCCGGCCGCCACCTCGGGGTGTACGGGGTGGACAAGTTCCCCCGGATGACCGACTACGTGGTGCCCTCCGGGGTGCGGATCGCCGACGCCGACCGGGTCCGCCTCGGCGCACACCTCGCCTCCGGTACCACCGTCATGCACGAGGGCTTCGTCAACTTCAACGCCGGCACGCTCGGCGCCTCGATGGTCGAGGGGCGCATCGTGCAGGGCGTGGTGGTGGGTGACGGTTCGGACATCGGCGGCGGTGCCTCCATCATGGGCACCCTCTCCGGTGGCGGTACCGACAAGGTACGCATCGGTGAGCGCAGCCTGGTCGGCGCCAACGCCGGTGTCGGCATCTCACTCGGCGACGACTGCGTCGTCGAGGCGGGTTGCTACATCACCGCCGCCTCGAAGATCACTCTCCCGGACGGCCGGGTCGTCAAGGCACGCGAGCTGTCCGGCGTCGACGGGTTGCTGTTCTGGCGCAACTCGGTCTCCGGCGCCCTTGAGGCCCGTCCCCGTACCGGCCGGGGGATCGAGCTGAACGCCGCCCTGCACGCCAACGACTGAGACCCCCCGGCGGGAGCGGGCCCTGATCGGGCCCGCCCCGCCGGTGCGGGTCACCGCAGGCGGTACGCCTGGATGATCCGCTGGGTGACGGTGTTGCCGTCGGTGTCGCGGGCGGTGGCCCGCAGCGACACGTGGCCGGCACCACGCGGGTGCTGCACGGTGGCCGCCCAGCCCTTGCCGACCTTGCGCAGCTTGGCGCGCTGCCAGCGCTTGCCGCCGTCGTAGGAGACCTCGACGGTCAACGACGCCGTCTTCGCCGCCGGCGCACCGGGCTGGCGCTGCACCGCCACCGGAATCACGAAGGCCCGGCCGGCCGGGGCCGCGTTCCGCTCGTCCAGTCGCGGCGCGAACCGGATCGCGGCGGCGGGCAGCCGGACCGGGTCGTCGCCCCGCACGTGCCGGGACCGGAAGGTCCAGGCGGTGGCGACCTCGGTGCTCAGGTCGGAGACGCTGCGCTTCGCCGACATCTCCAGCCGGTACCTGGCGGGCCCGGCAGGCACCTCGAACTGGCCCCAGCCGGGTTCCTCGGACTCACCGACCAGTTTGCCGTCGCGGTACAGGGCGGTACGTCCGGCGTCCGTGAGCGAACTACCCAGGTGTCCGGCCGCGTCGCTGTACAGCGGCACGGACAGAGTGATCAGGTCACCCTGCCGGGTCAGGCCGTCTTCCGGCCAGCGCGGCACCGGGAACGACGGTCCGTGGGGCGCACCGTTCCAGACCTCCCGGTAGGTCCGCCCGGCCCGGTACGCCGTCGGTTCCGAGAAGAGCACGGCCACCGGTTCCAGCCACGGCACGTCATCGCTGCGCGTGCCGAACCACAGCTCGGTGCTCCAGCGCACCGCCCTGGTGTTGTAGTACTCGACCCGCTGGCCCGGCACCGTGGTAGGCAGCCCGACCGCCCAGCCACCCAGGTCGGGCTCGAACAGGGCGAAGGACATCCGCTCGGCGAGGGTGCCCGGGTAGCCGTCCCGGAACGTCTGCTTGACGGTGGCCAGGTCACTGCCGCGATAGTGCCGGGTGAACCCGTTGGGCATCCGGCCCGGGACCATCTCGGCCAGGGCGTAGAGGTACGGGCTGCTGGCCGCCTCCAGGTCGGCAAACTGGCTGCTGAACACGGCAGAGAAGTGGTCCGCCGCGGTCCGCCCGCCGACCTGCCCGGTGAAGATGCCGTCGAAGTCGTCGGCGAGCGCCCCGAACCCGGCCGACCCCTCGTCGAGCAGGAAGGTCGCGTCCACAGCGACAAGCGCCGGCGTCGCCGACCGATCCGGCACGGTCATCCGCACCGGCCCCGCCGTACGCGCGTCGACGACCATCTCGGCGTCCGACCGCACCACCAGTTCCGGCCGGCTCATCAACGTCAGGCTCTCGCTCTCCACGTCCAGCACGAAGCTGACCAGCCCGTACCGGCCCTTGGGCACGCGCACCTCGGCGGTACCGTCCGGGTCGGCCACGAAGATGTCGGTGAAGTCGTCCAACCCGAGCAGGAAGGTCGCGTAGTCGTCCGGCACGGCACCCTCGCGGCTCAGGTGTCGCACGGTCAACGTGTAGCTCTCCACCTCCTTGTGCGCCGCCAGCGGGATGACCGCCACCAGGTCGCCGGCGCGGGCGACCACCCGGCCGGTGTAGTGGCCGTCCGGGCTGTCGACGCTGGTGTCGACCGTGACCGTGGCGGACGCGGTGCCACCGGCCGGCACCTGGACCTGCCGGGTGCCGAGCGTGAACACCCCGGCCGGCGCGGGTTCCCCGTCCGGGCCGGTGGCCTCGATGCCGAGCTCCAGGGTGAGCGGTGCCGCTCCCGTGTTGCGCCAGGTCACCTGGCGCTGGATCGGCTCGTCGTCGTCGTGCGGCCACAGCGTCCGGCCGAACGAGACGCTGGCCGGCTCGCTGACCACCGACTGGGTGATGGCTCGCGCCAGATCCACCCGGCCGGCGCCCTGCTGGTACGCGGTCAGCTCGGGATGCGGCCGGGCCGAGGCCATCAGGGTGGCCTTGAGCCGCTGGGCCGTCGCGTCGGTGTGCTGCTGGGCGAGCAGCGCCGCCGCACCGGCGACGTGAGGTGCGGACATCGAGGTGCCCGAGAGCGAGACGTACTGCTCGCCGACCGGTTCACCGAGCTGCGTGCCCTGCCCCCGGGCAGCCACGATGTCCACTCCCGGCGCGGTGATGTCCGGCTTGAGAGCGTCGTCACCGACCCGGGGGCCCTGGCTGGAGAAATCGGCGAGCTGGTCGTCACGGTCGACCGCGCCGACGGCGAGCGCGGCGTCGGCGCTGGCCGGCGAGCCGACCGTGCCGGTCCCTCCGGCGTTGCCGGCGGAGATCACGAAGAGGGCGCCCGTCTGCTCGGTAAGCGTGTTCACCGCCTCTTCCAGCGGATCCACCTCCGGGGTGTCCGTCCCGCCCAGGCTGAGGTTGACCACGTCGGCCTCGGCCTCGGTGGCGGCCCACTGCATGCCGGCCAGGATCGCCGACTCGGTGCACCCGTACTCCTCGCAGACCTTGCCGGAGAGCAGGGTCGCATCGGGTGCCACACCCCGGTTCCGGCCCTCTGAGGCGGCACCGCTGCCCGCGATGATCGAGGCGACGTGGGTGCCGTGCCCGACGATGTCGCCCGGGTTCGCCTCCTCGGTGAAGTTCCTCGACTCGGCGACCCGGCCGGTGAGGTCGGGATGCGCGGCGTCGACCCCACTGTCGAGCACCGCGACGCGTACCCCCTGACCGGTGAAGCCGGCCTGGTGGGCGGCGGGCGCCCCGATCTGCGGCACGCTGTGTTCCAGCGTCAGCTGCCGTCGGCCGTCGAGCCAGATCCGCTCGACACCCCCCGCCGCGTCGAACCGGGCGCCACCGGCACCGGCGACCGTGGCCCAGAGCTGGCCCACCCGCTGCTTGTCCGCGGTGGCCGCGACGCCACCGATGGCCGTCAGGTCGCGGGTGACGGTCACCCCGTCGGGTGCGCCGGCCCGCCGGGCGGCCGCCCCGTAGGTCATGAGCAGGGGCAGGTCGTCGCGGTGCGCGTCGTCGTACCCGGCGGCGATCAACCCGGCCACGTCGAAGAGCCGGCGGTCGACCCGTCCGTCGCGGATCAACGGCAGGGCGTCCTGCGGCAGCACCCAGAGGTGGTCCCGCTGCCGCTGGGTGAGGAAACGGATGCCTTCGCGGCCCTCGGCCGGGCGTACGCTCGCCCCGGTCGCGGTGACCGTGACCTGGTCACCGGTGACCAGAGTGACGGTTGCCGAGGTGCGGCCGTTGTCCGGCCGGCCGGTCGGCGCGGGGGTCGGTGGGGCCGCTGTCGGCGCCGCCGGTGCGGCCGTGGCCGCCGCCGGTAGGCCGAGCACCAGACCCAGCACGAGTCCGGTGGCGGACAGTTTGCTCCTTTGTCGCAACTGAATCCTCCTCTGGAGCGTCTACATCGATGTAGGACACATCGACATCCATCAGGGTTGCATACCGAGTATGCAAAAGGGAGTCAAGAATTCGACGAAGTTGAGTCCTCGTCGCCGCGGCGCCCGGCATGATCGGACGGATGACGTCCATGAAGGAACGGATGCTCGCCGGCGAGCCCTACCTCGCCGACGACCCGGAACTGATCGCCGATCACCTCCGTGCCCTGCGCCTGATGGAGCGGATCAACGGCGGAGGCGTCGACGACCACGAGACACGGCGGACGGCCCTGCACGAGCTGCTCGGCGAGATCGGCGCGGAGGCTGGTATCCGGCCACCCTTCTACTGCGACTACGGCTACCACATCCGGATCGGGCCGCGCAGTTTCGTCAACTATCACGCGGTCTTCCTCGACGTCGCGCCGATCACCATCGGCGCCGACGTGCAGATCGGCCCGAACGTGCAACTGCTCACCCCCACCCACCCGGTGGAGCCAGCACCGCGTCGGGCGAAGTGGGAGGCGGCCCGGCCCATCACCATCGGCGACAACGCCTGGCTCGGCGGTGGAGCGATAGTCCTCGCCGGAGTCACCGTCGGTGAGAACACCGTCGTCGGCGCGGGCGCCGTGGTGACCCGGGATCTGCCCGCCAACGTCGTCGCGGTCGGTAATCCGGCTCGACCGGTACGCCAGCTCGACTGACCACAATCAGCCTTTTAGCTGCGCAAACAACTCCATGACGAGTGGCACCGCCGCACCACATCGGGCACTGTAGGTGACAGGTGCGTCACCGGGAGGCTCGCATGGGAGGTCGGATCCTCGAACTACGCGTACACGGAGTGTCCAACACCCCGCCCGCCGAGACCCTGGGCCTGACGGGCGAACCCGGGAGCGAGCCGCCCCAGCCACGGCTCGTCGCCGGCGGCCCGGTCACCAGCTTCTACCGCCTGCCGACCGCCACGCCGCTCGACCCGATCGTCGTCGAGGCGTACAGCTGGGGGCAGCTGACCTCCGGCGCGCGGACGGCCCGCGACGTGGAGCGCGCCCTGTGGACGCTGCTGCTGCCCTTCACCTTGGCCAACGTGGCGCTGCACGCCCGGCCGGGGATACCGGCGGACCCCGCCACCGAACGACTGGCCAGCCGATCCGGCGTGACGGCCTGGCTGATCAGGCTCTTCTGCCTGAGCCTGACCGCCACCCCGGTGCTCGCGATGACCGGTGTCGGCGTCGATCTCATCGGCTGGCAGTGCGTGGACGAGGTCTGCCTGAGCCGGATCCCCGGCCCGTGGGAGTTCCTCGCCGACGCCTGGTGGCAGCAGGGCGGCCGGGCCCTGGCCGTCGGCCTGACCGTGCCACTCGCCATGATCGGAGTCCTCGGCCTGGTCACCTGGCGCACCTACCAGTACGAGGCGGTGATGCCGGCCGACCCCACCACGAATCCCGCGGGACGCCGTACCCCGCCGCCAGCCGACGCCGACGTGCCGGTCGGTCAGCCGGCACCGGAGCCACCGCCCCTGCCCGACCCACCCCCCGGGACCCCGACCAACCCCCTCCAGGATCCGACGTTCTGGTGCGGCGAGGGACAACTACGCCGAACCGCCGTGCTGCACCTGTGCACCGGCACCGTGGTGGCGGCGGCGGTCCCGCTCGGCACGATCACGGTGCTCGACCCGCCGCAGGGTGCTCGGGCGGTGGTCACCTGGGCAGCCGTGGCCGCCTTCACCACCGTCCTGACGGTCACGCTGGTGGCCATCGGCCGGTCCTTCCTGACCCAGCGTGAGGGTGCCAGCCCGCTCGGCCGATGGAGCATCGCGGTCATCATCCTCACCGGACTCGGCGTGGCCGGCACCTTCGCGGTGCTGCTGCTACCCGACGCCGCCACGGGCAGCGCACTTGCCGGACTACGTCCACCCGCCGGCTGCGACCAGGACCCCACCCAGCCCGGATGCCGGACCGATCGATCGCTACCCGGCTTCGACCGGATCATCGCCTGGCTGGGCACCGGTCAGCTGCTGCTGCTCATCGCGATCGGCGCGACCGCCCGCTCCGGCCGACGCGGCGGCGCCGCTCCGGCCGCCGCCGCGCTCCTGATCGCCCTCGCCGCCGCCTGGTGCCACGGTTGGCTACCCACCGCACCACCGAGCCCGGTGATGATGTGGCAGTTCGCCCTGCCACTGCTCGCCCTCGCCGGGATCGGCCTGCTGCTACCCCGGACCCGCCCCACCACTGTCAAACAACCGCTCGAACCGCACACCGACCTGGCCTGGCGTGGTCAGGCACCCGCCGTCATCGCCGGCTCCGGCTGGCTGCTCTGCCTCGCGTACAGCAACGGGGTGCTCTACTGGTTCACCAACCGACTCAACGACGGGGACACGCCCGGTGGCCGATCCCTGGTGTTCCTGCCAACCCCGGTGACCTGGGCCGGCCTGACCTTCGCCGCCGCGCTGCTGATACTCGCCCTGGTCGCCATCCGCGCCGCGGTGCTCTTTCACCAGCTACGCCGCCGGGAGTACGCCCAACTGAGCGCCCGTGGCGGCCGACTGTCCGCGCACGACCTGCGTCGCGCCCGGGACGTCAGCACCCACCAGGCGCTGCACCGACTGGTCGGCGAACACGCACTGCGGCTGACCGGGTGGTACGCCGCTGCGATGGCCGTCCTAGCCGTGCTGGGTTGCGCGGCAGTTCTCGCCCGCCCTCTCCCCCTCGACGGGACGGACGGACCGGCCGTCGTGACCAAAGCGGTCGCGAACGTCGGCGACGCGCTGCTCGGCTGGCTGCCGGTCGCGGTGGCCGCCGTCGGCCTGCTCGTCTATCGCAAGAACACCATCCGCCGGTCCGTCGGCGTGATCTGGGACGTGGGAACCTTCTGGCCGCGCGCCGCACATCCCCTGGCGCCACCGAGCTACGCCGAACGGGCAGTGCCCGAACTACTCACCCGCACCGCCGGTCTGATCGCGCTGGCCGAGCCCGACCCGCGCCGGGTGGACGGCATCATCCTGTCGGGGCACAGCCAGGGCACGGTGATCTGCACCGCGGTCATCCTCCAGATGCCGAACCGTTGGCGGCACCGGATCTGGTTCTTCTCCTACGGCTGCCAACTGACCCGCCTCTACGGCCGGATCTTCCCCGCCTACTTCGGCCCGGACCGGCTACCGGTGCTGGCCGAGGCGCTGACCCGCCCCGGCGGCAGCACCCGGTGGACGAACTTCTGGCGGGACACCGACCCGCTCGGTTGGCCGGTCACCGCCGGGGAACGGGACATCGCGGTGACCGACCCGGAGGCCCTGCATCCGAGCGACGGCGAGGTCGCCGACCCACCGATCCGCAGCCACAGTGGCTATCCGGAGGCCGCCGAGTTCCAACGGGAGAGATCCCGGGTGGCGTGGCTGCTGCGGCGTGCGGTCCCGTCACCCCGGCGGGGGCTCGGCTAGGCGTACCACCAGGTCGGCGCGGTCGGCGGTGCCGGCCACCAGCGCCGCGTTGGCCTCGTCGCTGCCCAGCGCCCAGGCCCGGGCGTCCTGCTCCGACCGGCCGTAGGCCATGTGCCGGGCGACCAGCCGCCGACGCCGCAGGTCGGCGTCGAGGTCCAGGAACCACGCCTCGTGCAGCAGGGCGCGTACCTCGTCCCAGGGCCAGTTCGGAATCAACAGATAGTTGCCCTCGGTGACCACCAGCCGCACCTCCGGCGGCACCTCGATCGCACCGGCGATCGGCTCCTCCAGCTCCCGGCGGAACTGCGGCGCCCAGACCGACGTCGGCTCCTTGCGCCGCAGCCGACGCAGCAGCGAGACGTAACCGTTGGCGTCGAAGGTGTCGATCGAACCCTTCCGCAGTTCCCGGCCGAGCCGACGCAACTCGTCCTGAGCGAGGTGGAAGCCGTCCATCGGCACCAGCCGGGCGGCCGGGCCGACCGCCTCGACCACCTGTGCGGCCAGCGTGGACTTGCCGGCACCGGGTGCGCCGGTGATGCCGAGCAGCTGCCGCGGCCCGGCATCGGCCAGCCCTCGGGCCCGCTCCAGCAGCGCCTCGACCGACAACACCTCCGCGACGGTCATCAGGACAGGACCGGCCGGCTGATCGTGAACCGGGCCCGGACGGCCGCGTGCACGCCCTGCGGCTGCGGGTCAAGCTCCAGCTCCGGTGGGCCACCGGACTCCACTGCGCCGGTATCGAACGCCATCCGGGCCATCATCGGCTGGGCGGTGCCGCCCTCGTCGGACAACTCGACCAGGTCGGTGACCTGGGCACCGAGCGCCTCGGCGTACTCGCGGGCCCGTTGCAACGCATCGCTGATCGCGGTGTGCCGGGCCTGTCGGTAGGCCGGACTGTCCGGGCGCAGCGACCACCACGGGCCGGCCACCTCGACCTGGTCCTGGTCGGCCAGGCGCAGCATCAACTCGCCGAGGCTGGTGAAGTCGCTCACCGTCACCGTGGTCACCACCGAGCCGTGCCAGGCCACCACCCGCTCCCCGGAGCGGCGGGTCTCGGGTCGCACCCGCAGCTCGCCGGTCTCGCGTCGGTCGATGGTCGGGCCGTACGAGTCGAGCAGCACCCGGATCGCCGCCGCCCGCTCGGCCAACCGGGTCAACGTCGGCTCCCGCTCCCGGTCCCGGGCCAGCGCGGTCACGGTGAACCGGGCGAGTTCCGGCGCGACCTCACGGTACGCCTCGCCACGCACGGTCACGACTGGTCCGTCCACCATGCCCTCACCCTACTGGCGGGCCCGTCGCCGCGCCCCTCGATGAGCCGGGCTTCAGACCCGCGGACGTCGAGCGACATAGGAGACGGTGTCGGCCCCGGCCCGGCATCCGCTCAGGTGGCCACCGGCCGCCCCCACGTCGTACAGCCAGGCCACCTCGGCCGCCGCCGCGCCCACCGGGAACGACATGACCTGCTCGTCGTACGGGCGGCCGGCCAACTCGGCGCGGGCGGCAGCGGCCTCGGCGTACCGGGCGGTGAGGGCGTCGACGTCGTCGCAGCGCAGGGCGGCGGCCAACTCGTCGAGGAACCCGGTGACCTGGGTCAACGCGGCCAGCACCTGGTCGCGGTTGCCGCGCAGCATGTTGCCGGTGCGGTGCGCCGGGGTGCCGGCGACCCGGGTGCCGTCCCGGAAGCTCCCGGCGGCCAGCGCCAGGACCGCGTCGCGCGACGGCGACCGGTGCGCCGCACCGGCCAGCGCCCCGGCGAGCAGGTGCGGCACGTGCGAGGCGAGCGCCACCACGGCGTCGTGCCGGTCCGCCGCCATCGGCACCACCCGGGCGGCGAAGACGTCGGTGACCAGGGTGACGAGGCGGCGGAACGCGGCCAGCCCGTCCGGTGCCGGGCAGAGCACCCAGGCGGCGCCGGTGAACAGGTCCGGCAGCGCCGCCGCGAGACCAGCCCGGTCGGTGCCCGCCATCGGGTGCCCGGGTATGAACCGGCTGGTCAACCCCTGTTCCGCGGCGAACGCCGCCAACTCGGCCTTGGTGCTGCCCACGTCGGTGAGCAGGCAGTCCTCGGCGGTGGCGGCGGCAACCTCGACCAGGGTCGCGGGCAGCGTGGGCAGCGGTCCGCCGAGAAACACCACGTCCCGGCCGGCCACCGCGTCGACCAGCCGCTCCGCGGTCGGTACGCCGGCCAACCGGGCCTGCCGGCGGGTCTGCTCGTCCGGATCCCAGCCGGTCACGTCGACGCCGACGGCGTGCAGTCGGAGGAGCACCGAACCACCGATCAGGCCGGTGCCGACCACCGCCACCCGCAGCCGTGCGTCAGCCCTGAGCACCATCCGCGTACCTCGGCGTTCCGTGTCGTCACGGAGCCGGCCGGCCCCGCGGCGTGCCTGCCGGATCCGCGCGGAACCGCCACGACGTCCGCAGACACGCCCTACGTCCGCGCCGAGGATATCGCCGGCCGGGTCGACGGTCGGACCGGTACGCCCGCCCAACGGTCAGGCACGTGCGGCGTACGCCTTGTCCCGGGAGCGGCTGAACGCGCCGGCCCGCACCGAGACGTGGGAGGCGTTTGGCTTCCCTCCCCGATCCGGATCGGCAAGATCGTGAAGCCGACCGAACCGGACCGGAAGGGGGTTGTCCGGCAAAGATCCACGTCGTACGGTCCCTGCGCCGCCCGCAGCCAGGCGGGCACGGAACGGGGAGGAACGGCCATGGCCGCGACGTACCGGGCACTCGCCTCGGTGGTCATGTTGATCGGGTTCTACGTGGTCGCGCTGCTTCAGTTGGCGGCCGTCGCCGCTCTCGGCGTCTGGCTGTACGGCCACACGAACGGACTGGTCACCGGGAAGCTGCTGCTGCCGCTGGTCGTCGCGCTGGGTGCGGTGGCGGTCGGGCTCTGGCGGGCGATCCGGACGAAGAACGAACCGGCACCCGGCCTGGTGCTCGACGAGCGGGAGGCGCCGCAGCTGTGGGCCACCGTCCGGGAGCTCGCCGACGCGGTCGGTACCCGGGCGCCGGACGAGATCCGGCTGGTGCCCGAGGTGAACGCGGCGGTCGGCGAGCAGAGCCGGCTGCTCGGGCTGATCGGCGGGCGACGCACCCTCTACGTGGGTCTGCCGCTGCTCCAGGCGATGCGGGTCGACCAACTTCGCTCGGTGCTGGCGCACGAGCTGGGTCACTACTCCGGCAAGCACACCCGGCTCGGCGGCGTCGCCTACCGGGGACGGCTGGCGATCGAGGGCACCATCGAGCGGATCAAGCCCCGCAACCCCATCGGCCTGGTCTTCAAGGGGTACGCGAAGCTGTACCTGATGGTCGACAACGCCGCGTCGCGGCGGCAGGAACTGGAGGCCGACCGGGCTTCCGTCCAACTCGCCGGTCACGAGGCGGCCACGTCCGCGCTGCGGAGCCTGCCGGCGCTCGACGCGGCCTGGAACTTCTTCACCGACCGCTACGTGGACTCGGGCTGGCAGGCCGGCCTCGCCCCGGACGACCTGTTCGGCGGCTTCGGACAACTGCTGGAGGCCCGCCGGGAGCAGATCGGCAAGCTTCAGCAGGACGTACCGGACCGCGAGCCGTCCCGGTGGGACACCCACCCGCCCATCGGCATCCGGATCGAGGCGATGGCACAGCTGCCGGCCGGTGCCGCCTTCGCCGACGACCGTCCCGCACACGTGCTGGTCACCGACGTCCTGGACGCCGGCCGCCGGCTGCAGAGCCTGGTCGTGGATCTCGGCAACCGTCAGGTGCTGCCCTGGCCCGAGTTCACCCACGCGGCGATCGCCGCCGGGATGCAACGTCAGGCGGACGGCATCTACCGGGCGGCCGGCCGGTTCACCGGCAGTGCGGAGCCGGGCCTGACGACCGTGCTCGACCTGGTCCGGGCGGGCCGCCTCGGCGAGTTCGCCGAGCAGTTCTTCGGCGACGCCACCCGGCGGGAGGCAGCGGCCCGCTTCGCCGGACCGATGGAGATGCTGCTCGACAACGCGGCCGTCCGCGCCCAGCGGGCCCGCTGGCAGCTGTCCTGGGGTGGTCCGGCCCAGTTCGTCGGCACCGACGGTGAGCCGTTGGACCTCGCCGAGATCGCCAAGCTGGCGGTGTCGGCGGAAACCCTCGACGAGGCCCTGGTCCGGCTGGCCGAGATGGGCATCGATCCCTCCGCCGCCACCGTGGTGCAGAGCCGGGCCACCGCCGACAACGCCGGCGTCATCGGCGCCATCGGCAACATGAAGGTCGACGGAGTGCAGCACGACCTGCTGATCCTCGACCGTGGTCTGATCCTCATCGGCGGCCCGGGCAAGGCCGGCGACGGCGAGAAGCGACTGAGGAACCTGCTCGAATCCACGCCGGTGGCGACGTTGGCCACCCGACACCAGTTCCTGCCGTACGAGGAGCTGGTGTCGGTGAACGTGACCAGGGAGATTCCGCTCAAGGCCGAGCTGACGTTGCACGGTGGCCGGACGGTGGCCCTGCAGGAGTTGTACGGCAGCGAGCTGCTGGAGCGGCACAGCCGGGACAACCTGCTGCGGGTGTTCGAGCGGATCAACGAGGACTGAGCCGACGAGGTCAGGCGAGGTCGTGCCCGGGAGGTGTCCGGGCACGACCTCGGCAGCTTGTCGACGACCAGGGGCCAGCCTCCGACAGCCCTCGGCCGTGGTCAGGCCAGGCGGGCGGCGACCGCCGCGATCCGCTCGTCGGACTCGGTCAGCGCCGCCCGGACGTACTGCCGCGCGCCCGGACCGTAGAAGACACCGGCGGCGACCAGAATCCCCCGTCGGGCCAGCCAGTCGACGGTGTCCCAGCAGTCCTCGCCACGGGTGAGCCACAGGTAGAGCCCCGCCTCGGAGTGTTCCACGGTGAAGCCCGCGCCCACGAACGCCGCCCGCAGCATCTCGCGCCGCGCACGGTACCGCTCCCGCTGCTCGTCGGCGTGCCGCTCGTCGCGCAGGGCCGCCACCATGGCCGCCTGCACCGGCGCCGGCACGATCATCCCCGCATGCTTACGGATCTTGAGCAGTTCGGCCACCAGCGCCGGGTCGCCGGCCACGAAACCGGCCCGGTAGCCGGCCAGGTTGGAACGCTTGGACAGCGAATGCACCGCCAGCACGGAGTCGTACGAGCCGCCGCACACCTCGGGTGCCAACACCGACACCGGCTCGGCGTCCCAGCCCAACGGCAGGTAGCACTCGTCGCTGGCCACCACCGCACCGCGCTCACGCGCCCAGTCCACCACCTTGCGCAGGTGCGTGGCGGGCAGCACCCGTCCGGTCGGATTGCCCGGTGAGTTGACCCAGACCAGGCGCACCCGGGACGTCGGACCGACGGCGGTCAGCGAGTCGGCGCGTACAGTGGTGGCGCCGGCCAACCGGGCACCGTCCTCATAGGTCGGATAGGCGATCGACGGCACCACCACGACGTCGCCCGGCCCCACCCCGAGCAGGGTGGGCAACCAGGCCACCAGCTCCTTCGAGCCGATCGTCGGCAGGACTCCGAGCCCGTCGGCGCCCGCGCCACAGACCCGCGACACCCAACCCGTGATCGCGTCCCGCAGCGCCCGGGTTCCGGCGGTCAGCGGATAGCCGGGCGCGTCCGAGGCGTCCGCGAGGGCCTGCCGGATCACCTGCGGCACCGGATCGACCGGCGTACCCATGGAGAGGTTGATCAGGCCGTCCGGGTGCGCCGCAGCCAAGGTGGCCGCGGCGTCCAGGGTGTCCCAGGTGAACTCGGGCAGCCGCGACGAGACGGGGCCGGGCCGGTTCAGTGGCCCTCACCGCGGGGCGGCTGGGCGGCGACGAAGGTGGCGTCCTTCTCCACCTTGCCGACCTTGGAGGCCCCGCCGGGCGAACCGAGATCCTCGAAGAACTCGTAGTTGGCGCCGGTGTAGTCCTTCCACTGCTCCGGGACGTCGTCCTCGTAGAAGATCGCCTCCACCGGGCAGACAGGCTCACAGGCACCACAGTCGACGCACTCGTCGGGGTGGATGTAGAGCATCCGGTTGCCCTCGTAAATGCAGTCGACCGGGCACTCCTCGATGCATGCCTTGTCGAGCACATCCACGCACGGCTCGGCGATGATGTAGGTCACCGGTCTTCTCCTCCGCAAGACACGCCGCGATCACCCGCGACGGTAAGAGCCTAGTATCTCGCCGGGGAGGAGGTCGATCGTGCTCCGAGAGCAAGACGTGGGACACCGGATCGTGGTGCGGCGTCGCGTGGGCGTACGCGGTGGTCGTCCGGTCTACGCCGATGCCCTCGGTGAGCTGGTCGAGCTGAACGAGACACATCTCACGCTCACCACCCGACAGGGGCGGCTGCGGGTGCCGATCGCCGAGGTGCACCGGGCCAAGCGGGTTCCGGCCGCCCGACGGCCGACCGCCGCCGCCATGATCGAGCTGGAACTCGCCGCCGACGAGGCGTGGCCGGCGCCCGTGCGGGCCCGGTTGGGCGACTGGCTGCTGCGGGCCGCCGACGGCTGGACCGGCCGGGCGAACTCGGCCCTGCCGGTGGGAGATCCGGACCGCCCGCTGCCGGCCGCGCTGGACGAGGTGCAACGCTGGTACGCCGGCCACGGCCGCCCCGCCATGGTCAACACCCCGCTGCCACTGGCCGCACCGGTCGGTGGCGAACTCGACCGGCGCGGCTGGGGCAGCCGCCCACCGGTGCTGGTGCAGACCGCGCCACTCGCCGCCCTCCTCGCGGCCGCGTCCGACGAGGCGATTCCCGCAGCGGCCGGCGTCCCCGACTCCGGCGGCGACCCGGGTGGCACCACCGGCACGGGCCGCCGGGGAGGCGCGGGAGGCGCGGCCGGCCCGGTGGTCGAGCTGGCCGGCGCGCCGTCCGCGGACTGGCTCGCCGTCGCGGCCGGCCGCAAGGGCGGGCTACCGGACGCCGCCCGGCACGTGCTCACCGCCGTGGACCACGTCCGCTTCGCCCACGTGTATCTCGACGGCGTGCTCGTCGCCGTCGGCCGTGGCACCGTGACCGGCCAGGGGCGCTGGCTCGGGTTGTGCCTGGTCGAGGTGCTGCCGGCCGCACGCCGGCAGGGACTCGCCGTCCGGCTGATCCGGGCACTCGCCGACTGGGCCGCCGAGACCGGTGCGACGGACGCGTTCCTCCAGGTCGAGCAGAGCAACGCCGGCGCGGTCGCGCTCTACCGCAAGCTGGGCTTCACCACCCACCACACCTATCTGACCCGGATCGCGCCGCAGTGACCCCCGACGGTCAGCGGCGGACCACCCGGCGGGGCTTGGCCGCGGTGTTCTCGGCGTACCGTTGCAGGCTGCGCGAACGGTGGTCGCGGCCGAGGGTGACCAGCAGCAGGTAGCCCAGCATCGCCCCGACGGTGGTCGCCACCAGATAGAGCCCGATCTGCGCGAAGAACGTACCGCCGCCACCGGCGAACGGGTTGTCGCCCACCAGCAGCGGCCCGACCAGCACGGTCAGCCCGACCGCGATGCCGATCGCGGCGGCCACCTCGCCGGCCCAGCGGGCCAACGGACGCCGCGCACCCCAGACGAAGGCCACACCGGCCAGCAGCAGACCGATCACCACGAACATCCCGAGCGACACCCGGTCGGCGACGGTGTCGTCGCCGTCGAAGCCGAACCGGATGACCAACCGGGCGACCACGTTGACCGCGAACAGTGCGATCGCGAGCACCCCGACCGCACGCCACCGCTGTCCCATCACACGCCTCCCGCCGTACCGCCCGCCCGGATGGCGGGTCTCCTGGCAGGAATATCTACCACCCGTCGCTGAGCGACGTCAGTACCGTCCGGGCGCCGAAGCCGGCGCGAGGATCGACCGGAACGCCATCACCGTGAAGGTCATCGCACCGCCCACCACCAGGGTGAGTCCGACCCAGTTGCCGACGAGCAGCACGTCACCCTCGCTGGTCCGGTCGGCGGCGATCACCATGATCGCCACCCAGGGCAGCGCCGGCAGCGCCACCGCCCAGCGGCGGCCGACGGTCTCGACGGCCAACCAGCTCAACGCGATGTTCACGGCCACGGCCACGGCCACCGTGACGCCGATCAGGTGCCCGCCGATCCGCAGCGGTGCGAGCAGCAACTCCAGCACCGCGCTCAGCGCCGCCGCCACGACGGCGAACCCGCCGCCAGCCACCCGCAGACCGATGTCCAGCGGACGTCGCCACCTCCGAATCGGCCGGGGCGGCTGCTGCTCCTGCGGTGCGACCGACATCGCGGCGGGCAGCGTCACCGGTGACCGGCCGGGGTGACCGGTCTACGGCCGGGACCGCCGACGACACCCAGTTCGCCGACCCCGTCCGACGCCGCGACGTCCACCCCGGCGAACAGGTCCGACTCCCAGCCGTACGGGCCGCTGCCCGCCCCCTTCTCCCCCAGCGCCAGGGTGAAGTACTCCACCCCCATGAACTCGGCGCCGAAATTGCCGGCGATCGAGTACAGCCAGGAGGTGGCCGGAATCTGGGTGGCGTGGGCGCGCATCGCCGCCTCCTTCGCGGCGTGCTGTTCGGTGGCGTCGATGCGGGCGGCGATTTCCGCGTCCGGCGTGCAGAACGGCAGCTCGGTGGCGTCGGCGATGCCGGCGAACGGGTTGTCCGACGCCTCCGCGAAGTGCGTCATGCCGGCCTCCAGCACGCTGTGCGGCATCGCCGTCCAGTAGACCTTCGCCGGCGCGAGCCCCTCGGCGGCGGCCAACTCCACGGCCCGCATGGTGACCCGGTGCGCCTGGATGTGGTCGGGATGGCCGTAGAAGCCGTTGTCGTCGTACGTGACCACCACCTGCGGGCGGATCTCCCGGATGATCTCCAACAACTGGCCGGCGGCCTCGTCCAGGTCGGCCCCCCAGAAGGCCCGGGGATGCTCGTTGGTCGGCAGGCCCATCATGCCGGAGTCGCGGTAGCGGCCGGCCCCGCCGAGGAAGCGGTGGTCGGTGACGCCCAGCTCGGCGCAGGCGGCCGCCAGTTCGGCGATCCGGTACCCGCCGAGCTGGTCGGCCTCGGCGGCGGCGAGCCCGGCCAGCTCCGGTACGTGGATCTCACCCTCCTCGCCCAGCGTGCAGGTCACCAGAGTGACGTGGGCACCCGTGGCCGCGTAGTGGGCCATCGTCGAGCCGGTGCCGATGGACTCGTCGTCGGGATGCGCGTGGACCAGCAGCAGGCGGCGGTCAGGCAGCGTCGTCACGACGGTCACTCTAACCGGCGGTTCTCGCCCACCGGCCCAGACGCGTCCGCGCAGGTCGCTCACATCGCGCTCGGTACCAGCCTACGATCTGGCCTGTGGACTTTCCCGAGCTGGCCGCCCGCACCCGCAGGTTCAGCCACGGGGCGCCGCGTGCCGTGTCCGTAGCCGAAGACGGTGCCCGGGTGGTCTTCCTACGCTCGGCCGGGCCGGAGGATCCGGCCGACGCGCTCTGGCTGCTGGACGTGGCAACCGGCACGGAACGGCTGGTCGCCGATCCGGGCGCCCTGCTCGGCACCGACGTCGACCCGGACGCGTTGAGCCCGGGGGAACGGGCCCGGCGGGAGCGGCTGCGGTTGAGTGCCTCCGGCATCGGCTCGTACGCCCTCGACGCCGCCGGTCGGGTGGCGGTGTTCGCGCTGGCCGGTCGGCTCTTCCGGGCCGACCTGGTGCACGGCGACGTGATCGAGGTGCCCACCGTCGGGCCGGTGCTCGACCCCCGGCCGGACCCGAGCGGACAGCGGCTGGCCTACGTGACCGACGCCGCCGAGGGAGTCCGCCGCGGCGAGCTACGGGTGATCGACAGCGACGGCGCCGACACCATCCTGGCCGGCGAGGACTCCGGCGTGCTCTGGGGGCTGGCCGAGCACATCGCGGCGGAGGAGTTCGGGCGGCACCGCGGCTACTGGTGGGCTCCCGACGGTCGGTCGGTGCTCGCCGCCCGGGTCGACGAAACCCGGCTGCCCCGTTGGCACCTGCACGATCCGGCGCAGCCCGGCAGCCCGCCGACAAGCGTCGCGTACCCGGTGGCGGGTGGCCCGAACGCCGAGGTCAGCCTGCACCTGCTCGACCTCGACGGCGGCTGGGTCGACGTGCACTGGGACCGGGAGACCTATCCGTACCTGACCGCGGTGCACTGGGGCGAGGGCGCCCCGCTGATCACTGTGCTGCGCCGCGCCCAGCAGCACGGGCTGGTGCTCGCGGTCGACCCGCGTACCGGGGAGACCCAGGTGCACGCCGAGCTGGCCGACCCACGCTGGGTCGAGCCGGTCCCGGGCACCCCCGCGCACCTGCCCGACGGGCGGGTGCTGGTCGGTGGCGAACTGGCCCACGACGGGTACGACGCGCGCTGCCTGTTCGCCGACGGCACGCTGCTCACCCCGCCCTCGCTGTACGTGCGCCGGGTGGTCGGCCGGCTGGCCGGCGGCGGCGGCCCGGCGGACCTGCTGGTCGAGGCGAGCGACGGCGAACCGAGCGAACAGCACCTGTTCCGGGTCCGCACCAGCATCGGCGGCGGAGTGGACGCCCGCCGGCTGACCAGCGACGCCGGCTGGCACGTCGGCGCGGTCGGTGGTGGCGTGCTGGTCATCGGCAGCGCCTCACTGGACCACGCGGGCGTGCGGTGGACGGTGTTCCAGGGCGATCGGGAGGTGGGCACGCTGCGGTCGCTGGCCGCCACGCCCAGCTACTCCCCGCTGCCGCTGCTGGAACGGGTGACCGACCGGCGGCTCCCCGCGGCGGTGCTCTATCCGGACAACCACGTCACCGGCCGTCGGCTGCCGGTCCTGCTCGACGTCTACGGCGGTCCGGGGCATCAGGAGGTGGTGGCCGCACGCTCGGCCTGGCTGGAGCGGCAGTGGTGGGCCGACGCCGGTTTCGCGGTGGTGGTCACCGACAACCGGGGTACGCCGGGCATCGCACCGTCGTACGAGAAGGCCATCCACCGACGGGTCGCCGACGTGATCCTGCTCGACCAGGTGGAGGCGCTCACCGCGCTCGCCGGCAAGCACCCGGATCTCGACCTGGACCGGGTCGCGGTGCGTGGCTGGTCGTTCGGAGGCTGGCTGGCCGGCCTGGCGGTGCTGCGGCATCCGGAGCTGTTCCGGTGCGGCATCGCCGGCGCGCCGGTCACCGACTGGGCGCTGTACGACACCGCGTACACCGAGCGGTACCTGGGTCTGCCCGCCGACGGGGAGGACGTCTACGCGCACCACTCACTCGTGGAGCTGGCCGCCGAGCCGGTCACCGACCCGGCGCAGGCCCGCCCGCTGCTGCTGGTGCACGGCATGGTCGACGACAACGTGGTGGCGGCGCACACGCTACGGCTGTCGGCGGCGTTGCTGGCCACCGGCCGGCCGCACTCGGTGCTGCCGCTGACCGGCGCCACCCACATGGCCGCCGGCGGCCTCGCCGAACGTCTCCTCCACCTTGAACTCGACTTCCTCCGCACCCACCTCGGGACGTGAGCCGCAGCTACGGTTCGGCGCCGTGCCACTCGCACGAAGGGTGCGACGATGGAGACGACCCGGCAGGCAGGATCCCGGCGAGACGAGCGGAGGTGACCATGACCGTGGCGGTGTTCGACCACGAGGGCCCGTGGACCGAGGAGGAGTACCTCGCCCTCGGCGAGACCTCCCAGCGCGTCGAACTCTTCGACGGGAGCCTGCACGTGACCCCAGCCCCCACCCCACGCCACCAGAACATCTCCGGTGAACTGCGCGCGACACTACGTGGTCCGGCCAAAGAGGCCGGCCTGCACGTACTGGAGGGGGTGAACGTGCGGCTTCGGCCCGGTCGCATCCCCATCCCCGACCTGGTCATCACCGGCCCGATCGATTTCGACGCCCCCAACGTCGAGGCAGCCGACGTCCACCTCGTCTGCGAGATCATCTCGCCGAGCAACGCGGCCACCGACAAGGTGCTGAAGATGCACTACTACGCCGCGGCAGGCATCGAGTGGTACCTGCTCATCGAGCAGGCCAGCGGCGCCCTCCACCTCTACCGCAAACGCGGCAGGCACTACGTGGTGGAGAGTGCCACCGAGCCGGGCCAGGTTCTGGTGCTCAACGAACCGGTCAAGGTGACCATCCGTCCTGAGGACCTGCTTCCCTGACGGTTGTCGGTCGGCTGGCCTAGGGTCGGGCCATGAGCGAGTTCGGGGCGGCCGAGGTGGCCGTGCAGGCGGCGCTCGACGCGGGCGCCCGCTACGCCGACGTCCGGGTGATGCACCGGCGCTACGAGTCGATGACCGCCCGCAACGGCGACGTCGAGTCGCTGACCCAGGACGAGAGCGTCGGTCTGGGCGTACGCGCGCTTGTCGGTTCGAGCTGGGGCTTCCACGCCGTACCGGAACTGTCGGACCGGGCCGCGCGCGACGCCGGCCACCGGGCCGCGCGGACCGCGGCGGCCAGTGCGCTGGTCCCGGGCCCGCCCGTCGACCTCGTCGCGGTCACCCCGACCACGGCGAGTTGGTCCGCACCCTGTGCGGTCGATCCGCTCGACGTCTCCCTCGCCGTCAAGGGTGACCTGCTGGTGGCGGCGACCCGCACCATGGCCGAGCACGGCGCCGACCTCGCCGAGGGGCTCTACCAGATCTGGGACACCGCCAAGTGGTTCGTCTCCAGCGAGGGGCACCGCATCGACCAGCGCATCCGTGAGTGCGGCGGCGGCATCTCGGCCACCTCCGTCGGTGCCGACGAGACCCAACGCCGATCCTGGCCGAGCTACCGCGGTCAGTACGGCACCACCGGCTGGGAACTCGTCGACTCGCTGGAGTTGGGCGCGCACGCGGCGCGGATCGCCGAGGAGTCCCGGGCGCTGCTGACCGCGCCGCTCTGCCCCACCGGCGAGACCGACCTGATCCTCGGTGGCGAGCAGTTGGCCCTGCAGATCCACGAGTCGGTCGGGCACGCCATCGAGCTGGACCGGATCCTCGGCTGGGAGGCGGCCTTCGCCGGCACCTCGTGGCTGGACCTCGCGCAGCTCGGCTCGCTGCGCTACGGCTCCGAGCTGATGACCATCACCATCGACCCGACCATTCCCGGCGCGCTGGGCAGTTTCGGCTACGACGACGAGGGCTCACCGGCGGTCAAGCGCGACGCGGTACGGGACGGTCGTTGGGTGGGTGTGCTGGCGGGCCGGGACTCGGCGGCCGTCGCGGGCCTGGACCACGGCGGCAGCGTGCGCGCCGACGGATGGGCGCGGCTGCCGATGGTGCGGATGACGAACGTGGGCCTGGAGCCCGGTCCGCACACCCTGGAGGAGATCGTCGCCGCCACCGACAACGGGGTGCTGATGGACGTCAACCGGTCCTGGTCCATCGACGACAAACGGCTGAACTTCCAGTTCGGCTGCGAGATCGGCTGGGAGATCCGCAACGGCCGGCGTGGGCGGATGGTGCGTAACCCGACCTACACCGGCATCGGACCGCTGTTCTGGCGCTCGATGGACATGCTCTCGTCGGAGACGGTCCCCTGGGGCACCCCGAACTGCGGCAAGGGCCAGCCCGGCCAGGTCGGGCACACCGGACACCCGTCGGCACCTGCCCGCTTCCGCAACGTCCGGGTGGGGGTACGCGCATGACCGATCGCCGACGGACGACCCGTCGATGCGCGGTGGTGACGCCGGACGGTGTCGCCGACCCCGAGGAGACGGCGTGAGTGGCGTGCCGGTGCGAGCCGGTGACGACGAGTTGGACATCGCCGGCCGGGTGGTGGATCTGGTCACCCGGCTGGCCGGGCCGGCCGCGCAGGCGGAGGTGACGGTGACCCGGGCCGAGTCGGCGTTGACCCGGTTCGCCAACTCGGCGATCCACCAGAACGTGGTCGCGTCCGCCGTGGACGTTCGGCTGCGGGTCCACCTGGCCGGGCGTACCGCCGCCGGCAGCGGGAACGTGGTCACCGCCGACGGGCTGCGCGCGTTGGTGGAGCGGGTGCTGACGGCGGCCCGGTTCACCCCACCGGATCCGGCCTGGCCGGGACTCACCCCCGCGACACCGGTGGCGCCCGCGCCGGAATGGGATCCGGCGACCGCCCACGCCGGGCCGGACCAGCGGGCCGCCCTGGTCCAGGCGTTCGTGGACGCGGCGGCCGGGTTGGTGACCGCCGGCTACTGCCGCACGGGTCACCGGTTCACGGCCTTCGCCAACTCTGCCGGTCACTCGACCCAGGGGCAGGCGGCCGAGGCGGCGATGGACGGAATCGCCCGGGCCGGCGGTGCGGACGGCACCGCCCGACAGCACGTCGACCGGGTCGCCGATCTCGACGGTGCCGGCCTGGGGCGGCGGGCCGCGGCGAAGGCCCGGGCGGCGGCCGACCCGGTCGAGCTGCCTCCCGGGCGCTACCCGGTGGTGTTGGAGCCGGCAGCCGTCGCGGACCTGCTACAGAATCTGGCCTGGTACGGCTTCAACGGCCGAAGGTACGCCGAACATCAGTCCTTCGCCGTCCCCGGCACGGTCCAGTTCGATCGCGCGGTGACCCTGGTCGACGATCCGTTGGCGGCCTCGGGGCTGCCGTTCGACCTGGAGGGCACGCCGACCGGGGCACTGACCCTGGTGGACGCGGGCACCACCAGGGCCGTCACCCACGACCGGCGCAGCGCCACCGAGCTGGGGGTCGCCTCGACCGGGCACGCCTGGGCCGGCGGTGCCACCTTCGGCCCGATCCCCCGCAACCTGCGCCTCGCTCCCGCCGGCACGACCGGCACCGCCGACCCGACGGGTGTTTCCCGGGCGGCGACCCGTGGCCCGGCAGCGGACGACGTGACGACGGGCGCGATCGGGGATCCGGACACCGCCGCCCTGGTCTCCCGGATGGAACGCGGCCTGCTGGTCAGCGACCTCTGGTACACCCGGGTCCTGGATCCGTTGAGCCTGGTCGTCACCGGCCTGACCCGCAACGGGCTGTGGCTGGTCGAGGACGGTCGGGTGACTCGGGCGGTCCGCGATCTGCGCTTCACCGAGTCGTACCCCAGGGCGCTCGCGCCCGGTGCGGTGCTGGAGTTGGGCCGGCGCGCGGTACGCCTGCCGGACCGGACGGACGGTGTCTGGTGGGAGGCGCCGTCGTTGCGGCTGGCCTCGTGGAACTTCACCGGCGGGGCGTCCGGCTGACCGTTTGTCGATCTTTTCCGCACGCTCGCATATCGATCTTGACGAGAGGCTTTCCAAAGTGCGGGACACACGGGACACTGCCTTGCGCGGACGGCCCGCCTAGATCGGCGTAACGTGTGTCACTTAGCTGCTCCGGTACGCCGGCGCGGTCGTTGGTGCGCGCATGACGCGACAGGCGGGTGCGGGTTCGCCCGGGTCCGCGTGCCGCCCGTAAGTGTTCCGCCGCCCGTGACAGGGCCCCGTCAGGGAGACGACGCGAATGACATCATCGGCAACGAAACCGCGGGGTGTGCGCGCACGCGCCGCCATCGCGGCGAAGACGTTGCGGACGGACCGTTGGTGGTTTGCCCCGCTGATCACGGTCATCGGGCTCAGTGCGTGGGTAGCGTACGCAACGGTCCGGGTCTTCATGCACAAGTGGTACTGGGTCGAGGACTACCACTACCTGACCCCGTTCTACTCGCCGTGCGTGACGGACCGGTGCCTGCCGGAGGCTTCCCACTTCGGGCAGTACCTGCCCGGCTGGTGGATCATCCCGGACGCCGCGTTCACCCTGCCGTTCCTGCTGCTGTTCCGGCTGACCTGCTACTACTACCGCAAGGCGTACTACCGGTCGTTCTGGCTGTCGCCGCCGGCCTGCGCGGTGCCCGACGGTCACGCCTCCTACGGCGGTGAGACCCGGTTCCCGCTGATCGTGCAGAACTCGCACCGGTACTTCTTCTACTTCGCCGCGATCATCTCGCTGATCAACACCTGGGACGCGATCCTGGCCTTCCACAGCCCCGAGGGCTTCGGTTTCGGGTTGGGCAACCTGATCCTGCTCGGCAACGTGGTCATGCTCTGGGCGTACACGATCTCCTGCCACTCCTGCCGGCACATCATCGGCGGGCGACTGAAGACCTTCTCCAAGCATCCCGTCCGCTACCGGGCCTGGGGCTACGTCTCCTGGCTGAACGTCCGGCACATGCAGCTCGCCTGGATCACACTCGGCACGCTGGCCCTGACCGACTTCTACGTCATGGCCGTCTCCGCTGAGTGGATCTCCGACCTGCGGTTCATCAACTGAGGGCCCCTGACATGACGACCACTACCACTCGCATCGAACGACACCACTACGACGTCGTCGTGATCGGGGCCGGCGGCGCCGGCCTGCGCGCGGCGATCGAGGCGCGGCTGGCCGGCAAGAAGACCGCCATCATCTCGAAGTCGCTGTTCGGCAAGGCGCACACGGTGATGGCCGAGGGCGGCGCCGCCGCGGCCATGGGCAACGTGAACAGCCGGGACAGCTGGCAGGTGCACTTCCGGGACACCATGCGCGGCGGCAAGTTCCTCAACAACTTCCGGATGGCGGAGCTGCACGCCAAGGAGTCGCCGCAGCGGATCTGGGAACTGGAGACCTACGGTGCGCTGTTCGACCGCACCAAGGACGGCAGGATCTCGCAGCGCAACTTCGGCGGCCACGAGTACCCCCGGCTGGCCCACGTCGGCGACCGGACCGGTCTCGAGCTGATCCGCACCCTCCAGCAGAAGATCGTCTCGTTGCAGCAGGAGGACAAGCGCGACCACGGTTCGTACGACGCGCGGATCAAGGTCTTCTCCGAGACCACCATCACCGAACTGCTGCTCGACGGCGACCGGGTCGCCGGCGCCTTCGGCTACTACCGCGAGTCCGGCGAGTTCGTCCTCTTCGAGGCACCCGCCGTGGTGCTCGCCACCGGTGGCGTCGGCCGGTCCTACAAGGTCACCTCCAACTCCTGGGAGTACACCGGGGACGGTCACGCGTTGGCGCTGCGGGCCGGGGCGGCTCTGATCAACATGGAGTTCCTCCAGTTCCACCCGACCGGCATGGTCTGGCCGCCGTCGGTGAAGGGCATCCTGGTCACCGAGTCGGTTCGCGGCGACGGTGGCATCCTGAAGAACTCCGAGGGCAAGCGGTTCATGTTCGACTACGTCCCCGACGTCTTCCGCAAGCAGTACGCGGAGACGCCCGAGGAGGCGGACCGCTGGTACGACGACCCGGACAACAACCGGCGTCCGCCGGAGCTGCTGCCCCGCGACGAGGTCGCCCGGGCGATCAACAGCGAGGTCAAGGCCGGTCGGGGTACGCCGGCCGGCGGCGTCTACCTGGACATCGCCTCCCGGCTGCCGGCCGAGGAGATCCGTCGTCGCCTGCCGTCGATGCACCACCAGTTCAAGGGGCTGGCCGACGTCGACATCACCAAGGAGCCGATGGAGGTCGGCCCGACCTGTCACTACGTGATGGGCGGCGTGGAGGTCGACCCGGACAGCGGCGCCGCGTACGGCGCGGTGCGCGGGTTGTTCGCCGCCGGGGAGGTCTCCGGCGGCATGCACGGCTCCAACCGGCTGGGCGGCAACTCCCTGTCCGACCTGCTGGTCTTCGGTAAGCGGGCGGGCGGCCACGCGGCCACCTACGTCGACCAGCTCACCGGCCGGCCCCGGGTGGCGGTGGCCGCGGTGGAGACCGCGGTGGAGACGGCCCTGGCACCGTTGCAGCGGGACACCGGCGAGAACCCGTACACCCTCCAGCAGGACCTCCAAGCGGTGATGGGGGATCTGGTCGGCATCATCCGGCGGGAGGCCGAGTTGGCGGACGCGCTGGTCCGCCTGGCGGAGCTGCGCGAGCGGGTGGCGAAGGTCAGCGCCTCCGGCGGTCGGCGGTACAACCCGGGCTGGCATCTGGCGCTGGACCTGCGCAACATGCTTGTCGTCTCGGAGTGCACCGCGAAGGCGGCGCTGGAGCGTCGCGAGTCGCGCGGCGGACACACCCGCGAGGACTTCCCCACCATGGATCCGCAGTGGCGGCGGGTCAACCTGGTCTGCTCGCTGGTGGGCGACACCGTCCGGCTGGAGCGCAAGCCGCTGCCGAAGATGCGCTCCGAACTGATCGGCCTGTTCGACCGCGCCGAGCTGGCCAAGTACCTCACCGACGAGGAGCTCACCGAGTTCGACGCCCTCGTCGCCGCCGATGCCGCTGCCGCTGACGCGGCCACCGACGCAGACGCCGAGAAGGAGCGCTGAGGAATGGGCACCCAAACGTCTGGAACGCCCGGCAAGCCGGGCGCCAAGCGCCAGTTCCGGATCTGGCGGGGTGACGCCGACGGCGGCGACCTGCGGGACTACACGGTCGAGGTCAACGAGGGCGAGGTGGTCCTCGACGTGATCCACCGGTTGCAGGCCACTGACGCGCCCGACCTGGCCTGCCGGTGGAACTGCAAGGCCGGCAAGTGCGGCTCCTGCTCCATGGAGATCAACGGGATGCCCAAGCTCGGCTGCATGACCCGGATGTCGACGTTCGAGGAGAACGAGACGATCACGGTGACCCCGCTGCGGACGTTTCCGGTCATCCGCGACCTAGTCACCGACGTGTCGTTCAACTACGAGAAGGCGCGGGAGACGCCCGCCTTCGCTCCCCCGGCCGATCTGGCTCCCGGCGACTACCGGATGCAGCAGGTCGACGTGGAGCGCTCGCAGGAGTTCCGCAAGTGCATCGAGTGCTTCCTGTGCCAGAACGTCTGCCACGTGATCCGGGACCACGACGAGAACAAGCAGGCGTTCTCCGGACCGCGGTACTTCATCCGCGCCGCGGAGCTGGACATGCACCCGCTGGACACCAGGACCGACCGCAAGGACTACGCGCAGACCGAGCAGGGTCTGGGTTTTTGCAACATCACCAAGTGCTGCACCGAGGTCTGCCCCGAGCACATCAAGATCACCGACAACGGGATCATCCCCATGAAGGAACGGGTCGTCGACCGCAGGTACGATCCACTCGTGTGGCTCGGTAGCAAGATCTTCCGGAGGGGTCAGGTGCCTCAGACCAGCGTGACCAGCGGACACTCCCCGGGCGCGGTGCGCTCCAGCGCCGCGGGCGGCGGTGTGCACTCACACGCCGGCGGCTCCCACGACGCCCAGGCCGAGGTGCAGGCCCAGCAGGGCGTCAACTGGCACCGCGAGGTGCCCCACCCGACCGCCCCGGCGGTCGACGCCAGCGGCAAGCTCCCCCTCACGGAGCTAACCTTCGACCGCGCGGCGGCTCCGTCGCCCTTCGGCGACGACGTCACCTTCCCGCTCCCCCCCGAGCACCTGAACTTCGCCCACCCCGACCAGGACAAACCCAACCACTAACCTTCACCCGCACGCCCACCCGCGTTGATCATGAGGTTAGCGGCAGTAATCGATCTCCACGATGCCGCTAACCTCATGATCATCAGGGCTATCCACAGGGACTGCGGTGGGGCGGGGAGGTTCGCCAGCCTTGAGGGGTGGATCGTAAGGGGTGGATTCGGCGGGCTGGGGCCCAGCAGGACGGGCTCGTGCGCCGAGAGCAGGCGCTGAGGTACGGCTACACCCGGCACGAGGTCGACAACCTGGTCACCTCCGGGCGATGGCAGTCGCCGGCTCGGGCTATCTATCTCCCGCAGCCGGCCTGGGCGGTCAAGCCGTCCCGGCGTCAACAGGTCCGGGCCGCACTCTTGTCGCTGGGTCCGGCTGCCTACGCGGTCCACGGCACCGCTGCTGAACTACACGGCATTGCCGGCCTGCCCAGGTCCGACGAGATCCACGTCGGCCTGCCAGGGGCGGCCGCCAAGCGGGCGCGGGTCGGGCAACCAGACATCGTGCTGCACCAACTGGAACACCCGACAACGTCCCTGGTCAGCCTGGATGGGCTGCCCGCAACCGACGCCATCACCACAGTCGGCGACGTGATCCTGCGTGCGGGGCGGTACCCGGCCGTCTCGGTGCTGGACTCAGCGTTGAACCGAGGGCTGCTGGTCACAGACGACCTGACGTCGATCGCGCAGCGGATCAGGCGCCGGCGGGGTGCGATCGCGGCCCGCGGTTACCTCACGGAGGCGGATGGGCGGGCCCAGTCCCCGCTGGAGACCCGCGCCAGATTGCGCTGCGTCGACGGTCGGGTGCCACCCGACGCGTTACAGCTGGAGATACGCGACGACGACGGACACCTGCTCGGCATAGGCGACCTCGGCTGGCGCGCCCCCAAAGTGATCGCGGAGGCCGACGGCGAAGGACCGCACCGCCTTCCGGACGCGGTCTTCGCCGATCGCCGCCGCCAGAACCGTCTAGCCAACGCCGGTTGGACGATCCTCCGCTTCACCTGGCAGGACACCCTCGACCCCGCCTACATCCCCTGGATCGTCCGCCAAGCCCTCGCCACCTCCCGCCACCGTTGATCATGAGGTTAGCGGCATCGTGGAGATCGACAACTGCCGCTAACCTCATGATCAACGCGGGACGGTCGGGGGCGGGGGGCGGGGGGTCAGGAGGGGGAGAGGAGGGGGCGGAGGGCGGCGACTATGGGGGCGTCGGCGGGGAGCCAGGTGACGGTGTCCAGGTCGGTGGCGGAGAGCCAGCGTAGGGCGGAGTGTTCGAGGGGCTGGGGCTCGTCGTCGTGCAGGAGGCGGGCGGCGTACACCTTGAGGACCGAGCGGCCGTGCGCCATCCGGACGTCACGGCCGATCCGCGCACCGATCTCCACGCGTACGGCCAGTTCCTCGACGCACTCGCGGGCCAGCGCCGCCGGCTCGGTCTCACCCGGCTCCACCTTGCCGCCGGGGAACTCCCACATGCCCGCCACCTCGGGCGGGGCGGATCTGGCGCAGGCCAGCACCCGTCCGTCCCTGATGATGGCCGCTCCGACGATCACCTTCGGATCGCGCCGTACAGCGTTTCCGCCGCCGTTCGCCCGTTCGGTCCGCACGGCCGTCCAGAGTGCCAGATCAATCGGCGGTTTGGGTAGCTTGGTCGTCCGTCAGGCCAGGAATACCCGGAAGTGTGGGCGTGGACACACCCTCCGTGCGACGTAAGACTAGGAGCACCGACAAAGACACGGGGCGGCGACGATTTGGCCACAAGCCGGCAACGAAGCCTGGGAGGAGCGGTGATGCGTGCGCTGTTCGGCGGTCGGACGAAGCACGACTACCTCAGCGACGCCCTCACCCTACTGTCCGGTTGGACGCGCGAGGGTGAGCAGATCCGACGGACTCTCGTCATCGACGACACGCAACACGCGGCGCTCACCGAGCGGGTGAAGGTGGTCGCCGACGCACTGCATCTGCGCCCGGAGATCAGCCGGCGCGCCGATCACACCCAGATCCGGGTCGGGCACGGCAACGAGCCCCTCTCCGAGGGCGAGGTCCTGCTGGCCGCCCGCATCGAGGACGCCTACCGCGCGGTCACCGAGAGCTGACGGTGCGTTCGCTGGCGGACGCTGCCTAAGGTGGGCGTCATGGCCAACGCGACCTATGACCGCAAGGAACAGTTCCAGCAGATCCAGAGCGGCCTGCTCGACGGTGAACAGATCATCGCCGTCTACGACGCCGTCGGCACCGGCACCGGGTTCATCGGGCTGACCGACCGGCGCGTCATCATCCAGGACCGCTCGTTCGTCGGCAAGAAGTACGCGATCACCAGCATCCCGTACTCGAAGATCACCAGCGTGAGCGTGGTCAGCAACAAGTCCTGGGGTGGCTCGTTCTTCTCCACCGGCGCGATCGCCATCCACGTCGGTACGCACACCTACGAGGTGGAGTTCCGGGGCGACCAGAAAAGCCACCACGTCCACAACGTGATCCTGCACTACATCAGCTGACCGACTTCCCGGGCCGCGCAGCGGATCAGCATCCCGGTGAATTTCAGTTGCCGCCGGCCATCGATGCCGATTGACTCACGAACCAACCGAACGAAGGGAGCGACGACATGAGGCACAGCACGACGCCCAGGCAGCGAACAGGCATCGTCAACCCCATCGAATCGAGGCTTCGTGCGTACGTGGGAATCATCGGACAAGGCGCCGTGCGGCGCCGGTAGCAACGACGGAGGCCGCTGATGTCGGTCTTCGACGACCCGGGACACTTCGGCCGGCTCTGGGCCGACACCTATGACCTGCCGGGCGGCCTACCCGACCCGGCACCGGCGGTGGAGTTCCTCGCCGAACTGGCCGGCGACGGCCCGGCGCTGGAACTGGCCATCGGCACCGGTCGGGTCGCCCTTCCCCTGGCCGAGCGCGGGATCGCCGTGGAGGGGGTCGAGGCGTCGCCGGAAATGGTCGCGAAGATGCGGGCCAAGCCCGGTGGTGGCGACATCCCGGTGGCCATCGGCGACATGGCGGACGTGCCGGTGACCGGCCCGTACACCATGGCGTACCTGGTCTTCAACACCCTGTTCAACCTGGTACGCGCCCGGCGCCAGGCGGACTGCTTCCGGAACGTGGCCCGCGTGCTCGCGCCTGGCGGCGCGTTCGTCATCGAGACGTTCGTGCCCGACCCGGCGGACTTCGACCGCGACGAACAGGTCCAGATACGGGAGGTGACCGAGGACTCGGCCACCATCCGCCTGCACCGGTACGACCGGGAGGCGCAGACGTTCCTCCGGCAGACCATCACGTTCCACTCCGCCGGGGTGCACCTGCACCCGTTCGCGATGCGTTACCTGTGGCCCGAGCAGATCGACGAGCTGGCGGAGCAGGCCGGTCTCCGGCTCACCGAGCGGTACGCCGACTGGGACCGGTCACCCTCCGGCCCGGACAGCACCGCACACATCTCCGTGTACCGGCTCGGGTGATCCACCGCGCGGGTGCGACGGTCCGGCCGTCGTACCCGCGCCACAGCGCTCACTGAACGGCTCGCGCCGGGCTGGGATACTGGCCTGCATGCCGATCCGTGCGTCACTGACGGCCAGACTTCGACAGATCCGGGACCGAGGCCGTGGGCGTTGGCTACGCCGGGCGGCGCTCGCCGGAGCGTTCGGTGTGGCGCTGCTGACGGCCGGCGTGTGGGCGAGCGCGAGTTGGATCCGCTCCGGCGCACAGGGGCGCACCTATCCGGTCGCGACGGTGCCCGAGGCACCGGTCGCCCTGGTGCTGGGTACCCGGGTCCAGCCCGACGGCACGCCGGCACCGTTCCTCGCCGCCCGGCTGGAGATCGCTCGCGAGCTGTACGTCACCGGCAAGGTGCGGGCGATCCTGGTCTCCGGCGACAACATGCGCCACGACTACAACGAGCCTGAGGCGATGCAGCGCTGGCTGGTCGAGCAGGGTGTGCCGGCCGACAAGGTGGTGCTCGATCACGCCGGCTTCGACACGTACGACTCGTGCGCCCGGGCGAAGCGGATCTTCGGGGTGGAGCGGGCGACGGTGGTGACCCAGCAGTTCCATCTGGCCCGCGCCGTCACGGTCTGCCGGCACCTCGGCATCGACGCCAACGGCGTCGGCGACGAGACCGCCCGGGAGCTGAGCCACCGCACCTGGCGGATCAGCTCCGCCCGGGAGTACGGTGCCGGTCTCAAGGCCGCGCTGGACGTGCTCTCCCGCCGCGACCCGGTGCATCTCGGCGAGCGGGAGACCGGCGTCGACGACGCCCTGCGCGCCGGCTGACACCGCCACCACGGCGGCGGGCCTACGCCACGAAGCGGGTACGGCGGCGACGGGCGATCAGGTAGGCGGCACCGCCGAGGAGCAACAGCAGTCCACCCACCGCGGCCACCGTCCCGGTCCGGGTGCCGGTAACCGGCAACCCGCCACCCTGACCGTCATCGTCGCCGGGTGCGCCCGGGCTGGCCGGAGGGGCGTCCGTCGGCGTAGCGGTGGGCGTGGCCGTCGGGGTCGCGGTGGGCGTAGCGGTCGGGGTCGGCGTCGGGGTGGTCTTCAGTACGACGCCGACGAAGCCGAGCGGGTTCGGCGGCTCCAGACCGACCAGCGGTGCCGACGGGGCGGCCAGCGTCAGCGGGCCACCGGTGCCCCGGACCGCACTTGTGCCCTGCCCGGCCCAGTCGTCGGCCAGCTTCTGGATGCCGCCGAGCCGGTCGACGTACTCCTTGCTGCGCCAGAAGTGGATGAGCGACGAGATGTTCTCCGGGCGGGCGTCCGGCTTGGTGGAGATGCCGGCGCCCAGCGCCGCCAGGCTCGCGCCCGGGGCAAGCTCGACGTCGAACTCGCACCAGGCCGACTCCTGGTTGCTGTCGACGCCGTACCAGCAGTTCTCGTACGTCTTCGTGAAGTCCAGGTCGTTGAGGATCCGGACATGCACGACCAGACCGTCGACCGGTGCGTCCCCCTTGTTGGTGACGCCGATCAGGGCGGGCACGTCCTCACCCTGACCAACCAGGTAGCCCCGGCGGCCGTCGGTCGGCGGCTGCTGCTCGGTGCCGGCCGCGAGCTTCGCCGAGTCGGGCGCCGGCTGGGCCGGAGCGGCAGCGGCGGGCGCGGCGGCGAGGCCGGCCGCGAGGAGTGCGGCGCTGACAGCGCACAGGGCAGAACGAGGCGTGGTCAAGGGAACCCCCGTGAATCTCCGTCGATGACCGCGTCACGCTACACGAGCCGGGTCACGCCGCGCAGACCGTCAGCGGTCCATCTCGGAAGGACCGGTCGACGGACGCGGTCATGGACCGGCCTAAATGTTGACGCGAAACTCGGTGCGGTGGGCCGCGGCGCTATCGACCCGCTGCGGAACCCACCAGACAGACGGCGGCAGCGAGCAGCACGAAGACCGGAGTGGCGGCGAGCAGCCCGACCCATCGGGCTGGGCGCTGCGGTCGTCGCGCACTGATCAGCCCGAGCATCACCAGGCTGACCACGAGCGCCAGCAGCAGCGCCGGAGCCCCGACGAAGAGTCCCGCCATGAGCACACCAGCACGCGGCGACGCGCAGAAGGTGTCCTGGCAGTCCGGGTCAGGCACGCCGGACTGGTTGTACGCGAGCAGGAAGAAGGCACCCACCGCCACCGCGTACCACACGATCAGGTGCAGCAGGGCGAGGCCGGGGTTGGTCTTCCAGGGCTCCTCCGGCGTGAACATCGGCACCTGCCGAGTGTCCCGCCTCGCTGCGGCGCCCGCTGCCCGCCTCAGACGTTGAAGCGGAACTCGACCACGTCGCCGTCCTGCATCACGTACTCCTTGCCCTCGATGCGGACCTTGCCCGCCGCCTTCGCCGCAGCCATCGAACCGGCCTCGACCAGGTCGGTGTAGGAGACCACCTCGGCCTTGATGAAGCCGCGCTGGAAGTCGGAGTGGATCACCCCGGCGGCCTCCGGGGCGGTCGCGCCGATCGGCACGGTCCAGGCCCGCGCCTCCTTGGGGCCGGCGGTGAGGTACGTCTGGAGGCCGAGGGTGCGGAATCCCACCCGGACCAGTTGGTCCAGCCCGGGCTCGGACTGCCCGATCGACTCCAGCAGCTCCCGGGCCTCCTCCTCGGGCAGGTCCACCAACTCGGACTCGATCTTGGCATCCATGAAGACCGCCTCGGCCGGTGCCACCAGCGCCCGGAGTTCGTCGAGGAACTGGGGGTTGTTCAGCTCGGCCTCGTCGACGTTGAAGACGTAGAGGAACGGCTTGGTGGTGAGCAGGTGCAGCTCGCGCAGGTGCTCCAGCTCGATGTTGGCTGCCGCCGCACCGGCGTAGAGGGTGGTGCCGTTGTCCAGCACCTCGACCGCGGCCTTCGCGGCGGCCACCGCGGCGGCCCGGTCCTTGCGGAGTTTGGCCTCCTTCTCCAGCCTGGGCAGCGCCTTCTCCAGCGTCTGGAGGTCGGCGAGGATCAGCTCGGTGTTGATCGTCTCGATGTCGTCGGCCGGCGAGACCTTGCCGTCGACGTGCACCACGTTCGGGTCGGAGAAGGCCCGCACCACCTGGCAGATCGCGGCGGCGTCACGGATGTTGGCCAGGAAGGCGTTGCCCCGCCCCTGACCCTTCGAGGCGCCGCGCACCAGGCCGGCGATGTCGACGAACGACACCGGGGCGGGGATCACCTTCTGCGAGCTGAAGATCTCGGCGAGCTTGTGCAGCCGCTCGTCCGGCAGCCCGACCACGCCGACGTTGGGCTCGATGGTCGCGAACGGGTAGTTCGCGGCGAGCACGTCGTTCTTGGTCAACGCGTTGAACAGGGTGCTCTTGCCGACGTTGGGCAGGCCGACGATGCCGATGGTGAGACTCACGACGAGCCAGCTTACGCGCTCCGCCGTAGAACCTGGGCAGGCAGCCCCGGCGCGGCCGACGCAGGGCGCGCGATGGTCAGGAGCCGGTCCTGACCAGCCGGAGTTGGTCGATCACCGTGGTGGCCAGCCTCTCGTCGCCGGCGGAAAGGGGAAGGTGCCGCAACGTCAGTCGGTGGGCGCCGGCGGTGAGCCGGACCGTGCCGTGCGACGTCCAGCCGGTCAGCCGGTACCGGGCTGCCGACTCGGCGAACTCGCCAACCGGCCGATCATCGACGAGGTACATCGTTCTCCCCGCGTTCGGCCCGAGCAGGCGAACGTCGAACAGCTCGTAGTCGCCGCCCTCGGCAACGGTGACCGTGACGGTGAATGAATCGTACGGTCGGGCGAAGAAACCCAGTGCGTACCCTTCGGTATAGCCGTAGTGGCAGCAGTCGTTGGTGACCCACAGCTCGCAGGCCCGCCCGTCACATGCCGGGCGGGCCGGCGCCCCGCCGACCGTCACCGTCGTCGCGGGCTCATCGACCAACGCCTCCATATTGAGAGTCACCACGACGCTGGTGGACGGGCTGACCGACGGGGTTGCCGGCGAGGTAGCCGGCGGGCTGACCGGCTGCGCGGCCGCGGGCACGCGGCCCGGGCGAAACAGGGACACTCCGACGGCCAGCAACGCAACCGCGAGAACCGCCGCTCCGACCGTGGCGAGAAGCCACCGCCGTCGGCGCGGCCGCTCGGCCGGCCGGCGCACCTCGACAACCACCCGGCCACTGAACCGGGAACTCTCCTCCGGGGGCGAATCGGCCGAGGAGACCGACGCACGCACCTCGTACCTGCCGGCCGGCACCTCGGCCGGCACGTTCACCGTCACCAGGTACGAGACGGTGCTGTTGGCAGGGACGGCGCGCTGTGGTCGGTCGACGGTGAACCACGACGGTGACACACCGTCGTCGGGGGCGAGGCGCAGCACCGCAGTGTCCGGTGTCACACCGGGATTGGACACCGTGAAGACGATCTCGCCGTGCCCGGCCTGATCGAGGGTGAGGTGTGCGCCGACCGCGTCGACCGTCCAGGCTGTGGTCATGAATCGACTCCGAAGAAGTCCGACAATCGTGGGTGCCTGAACTGTAGAAGAAAGAGCCACCGAAGTTGCGGCCAGAGTCACATGAACGACCGCCAATTCGACTCCGAGGGCTCCACCTCGACATTTATGCAACTGACCGGGAATGGACAACCAGCCTGTCGGATCAACTACCTGTTTCGTACCGCCGGGACCGCTGGACATCAAAACAAGCGACCGGCGGGAGTTCAGATGAAGATTGTGACGGAAACCGCGACACACGAGATCGCCCGCGCTGCCGTTCCCGTCGGGAGCCGGTGGCGGCGTCAGTCCCGCTCGGCTGGTGCAGGCTGGCGCGGTGGCCCGCTACCCGCCCAGGGCGACACCCGTGGCGCGAGTTCACCCGCTGCGGCGAGTGGCAGCGAGAACCGGTCGGCGGCCACCGGGCTGGCCGCGTACGACTCACGCAGCATCCAGTGGACCTCGTCGGCCGTCCAGCCCAGCGTCGGCCGGGCCGCGATCTCCCGGAGCAGCCGCCGTGCGGCACGGGTGTCGTCGTCGTAGAAGCGCATGCACCAGTGGTGCACCCACATCCCGAGCGCGCGCACCCCGTCCGGTTCGAGCGAGCCCACCAGCCGGCCGCAGGCGGTGTCGCCGAAGGCGCGACCGGGGTCGTCGGCGCGGTCCCGCTCGATGGCACCGACCGCGGCCGGAGCCACGGCGCGCATCCGCCGATAGAAGCCCTCGACGACTGTCGGGTCGGGTGCTGGGTGCTCGTGTCCCGACGCCGCCCGACCCGCCACGCTCACCATTGCCGCACCCTTCTGGAGTTGGTGGCCGCACGCTACCCACCACAACCGACAGTTCTCCTCCCCCTGCCCGTCCCGCCCAGCCGAGTGACGGAGGGTGTGGTCCGAATTCCGCGAGCCGGGTGGGTGGTGGCAGGCGCATCATCGGTGACGTGGAACTGGACTTCGAGCGGTGCTACCGGGCTGTCGACAGCCGTGACCAGCGGTTCGACGGCTGGTTCTACACCGGCGTGACCTCGACCGGGATCTACTGCCGGCCGTCCTGTCCGGCGATGACCCCCAAGCGGCGTAACGTGCGATTCTTCCCGTCGTCGGCGGCGGCCCAGCGGGCCGGGCTGCGCGCGTGCCGTCGCTGCCGCCCGGACGCCTCCCCCGGCTCACCCCAGTGGGACGTACGGGCCGACGTGGTGGGTCGGGCGATGCGACTGATCGCCGACGGCGTGGTCGACCGCGACGGCGTACCCGGGCTGGCCGCCCGGCTCGGCTACACCGAACGGCACCTGCACCGGATGCTGCGGGCGGAACTCGGCGCGGGACCGTTGGCGCTGGCCAGGGCACAGCGCGCGCAGACCGCCCGCACCCTGATCGAGACGACCGGGCTGGGGCTGGCCGAGATAGCGTTCGCGGCCGGCTTTGGCAGCGTCCGGCAGTTCAACGACACCGTACGCGCGGTCTATGGCGCACCGCCGTCGCAGTTGCGCACCGGAAACGGCGCGCCGGTCGGCGGCGCGGGCACCGTCACCCTGCGGCTGGCGTACCGGCCGCCGCTGCACGCCGCCGCGCTGCTGGACTTCCTCGCCCGGCGCACGCTGCCCGGGGTCGACGAGGTGGTCGACGGGGCGTACCGGCGGGGGTTGCGGTTGCCGCACGGCCCCGGCGAGGCCACCCTGACTCCGGCGACCGACCACGTGGCGGCGACGCTGCGCCTGGCCGATCTGCGCGACCTGGCCCCCGCCGTGGCCCGGTGCCGGCGCCTGTTCGACCTGGACGCGGATCCGGTTGCCGTTGACCAGACGCTTGCCGCCGACCCCGCGCTGGCCGCGCCGGTGGCGGCCGAGCCCGGGGTACGCGTTCCCCGCGCGGTGGACGGCTTCGAGATGGCCGTTCGCGCCATCGCGACCCAGCAGGTCTCCCTGGCCTCCGCCCGCACCACCCTCACCCACCTGCTCGATCACACCGGCACCGTTGATCAAGGAGTTTCGGTCCCGGAGAGCGTCTCCGGACGACGCGAAGTTCTTGGTCCACCGGACGGGTCACTACGTGGGTTCGCCACCGCGGCGGAGGTGCTGGGGGTGCCGGATTCGGGGTTCCGGATGCCGGGTGGGCGGCGCGAGACGATCCGGGCGGTGGCGCGGGCGGTCGCGGCCGGTGAGCTTGACCTGGAGCCGGGTGGCGACCGGGAGGAGACGGTGCGGCGGCTGACCGCGATACCGGGCGTCGGCGCGTGGACCGCCGGCTACCTGGCCATGCGCGCGCTCGGCGACCCCGACACGTTTCTCCCCACCGACCTCGCGGTACGTCGCGGCGCCGCCGCCCTCGGCCTCACCGACAACCCCAAGACCCTCGACGAGTACGCCGGCCGCTGGCGTCCCTGGCGGTCGTACGCCGTCATCCGCCTCTGGCGATCGGCGTGAGCCCGGCCGCCGACCCCACCCGAACCCAACCGCCCGGCCAGGCCTCGGTCCCCCGGGCGGGCCAGCATCGATCCAGACCTGGAGCGCCGTATGAGCAGGACGAACACCACGAGCAGCATGATCGACAGCACGGTCGTCGACACCCCCGCCGGGCCGTTCACCGTACTCGTCGGCCCCGACGGCGCGGTGCGGGCGTCGGGTTTCACCGCGGACCCGGCGAACCTGCTGCCGCTCGTACACCCGAGTCTGGGCGGTGAGCCGCGACATCGGCCGGACCTCGGCCCGGTCAGCGCGGCCGTCGCCGACTACCTCGACGGCGACCTGGCCGCGATCGACGACGTTCCGGTGGAACAGCACACCGGCGGGGCGTTCATGGCACATGCCTGGCAGGTGTTGCGCGACGTCAAACCGGGCGCGCCGGTCACCTACACCGGGTACGCCGCCCTGGCCGGCCGGCCCATCGCGGTACGCGCCGCCGCCGCGGCCTGCGCCCGCAACGCCGCCGCGCTTTTCGTCCCCTGTCACCGGGTGCTGCGCACCGACGGCACGCTCGGCGGCTACCGCTGGGGGCTGCCGGTGAAACGCTGGCTCCTCGACCACGAGCGACCCGGCTAGTAGCGCACAGTCGGTAACCATCACGGGGTGCGACGACAACCGCCGGTCGCCCGCCGATCAAAGGTGTCCCACCCGCACGCTTTGCTCTGCTTCACTCCACGCAACAGACTACTGAGCAGCGGTGATGCGGCAACGGCACTTCGATCACGAAGCTGCCACCCGGTGCGGAGGGTAACCGTTGCGTGGGTTGAAGCAGAGCAAAGGGTGCCGGGGGTAGTAGGGCGGCGGACCGTGACGTACACGCAGCGTCAAGAACCAGCCGGGGAAAGGGCGGCGCCAGCGGGAGCAGGACCACAAGCAGCGGAGCAACGGCGAGCAGGGGGCAGTACGGCGAACGGCGGGACGGGGAGGGCGGCGACGGGGAGGGCGGCGAGGCAGCTGACAGCAAGCCGACAGCGGCGTTGCTGCCAGATGCGGCTACCGTCGGGTAGTGGCTGCGGGGAGCGGCGGCGTCCCGGCCGACCGGGGCGAGATCCGTCGACATCCCCTGCGCAACCTCTGGCGGCTGCGCCGCTACCTGCGTCCGCACGCGGGCGAGTTCGCTTGGCTGCTGCTGGCCGGGCTGGCCGCCACGGCCGCCGGGATCGCCGTACCTCTGGTCGCGCAGAAGGTGGTCGACGGGCCGGTGGCCCGGCGTGACCTGACCGGGCTGTTCCTGCTCGCCGGGCTGGCCCTGCTGCTCGGCCTGGCGGAAGCCCTGCTGATCTTCATCCGTCGATGGGTGCAGTCGTCGTCCTCGGTGGCGATGGAGGCGGCCATCCGCACCGACGTCTACGCCCACCTGCAACGGCTGTCGGCCAGTTTCCATGACCGGTGGCCGTCCGGCCAGTTGCTCTCCCGGATCACCAGCGACCTGTCGGTGCTGCGCCGGTTCCTCTCCTTCGGCCTGTTCTTCCTCGTCCTCAACGTGGTCACCTACCTGGTCGTGGTGGTGCTGCTGATCCGGTTGCACCCCGCGCTGGGCCTGCTGGTGGCCGCCAGCGCGGTGCCGCTGTTCCTGATCGCCCGCCGCTTCGGCCGGCACTACCACGTCGCCTCCCGCCGGATGCAGGACCAGCAGGGCGACGTGGCCACGCTTGTCGAGGAGACCGCGCAGGGCCTGCGCACGATGAAGGCGTACGGGCGGGGGCCGCAGCTGATCGACCGGTTCGCCGCCGCCACCGAGGCGCTGCACGACACCGGGGTCGGCAAGGGCCGGCTGCTCGCCCGCACCTCCGCGCTGCTCGACCTGGTGCCGAACCTGACCCTGGGCACGGTCCTGGTGGCCGGCGCCGCGGCGGTCGCCGGCGGACGGCTCACCATCGGTCAGCTCGTCGCCTTCGTCAGCCTCCAGCTCATGCTGATCTGGCCGGTGCAGTCGCTGGGCTGGATCATCGCCAACGGGCAGGAGGCGGCCACCGCCGCCGACCGGATCCAGGAGGTGCTCGACACCCGGCCGGCCATCGTCGACCCCCCGATCGCCGTCGCCCTGGCCCGCTCGACGGTCCGTGGTCGGCTCCGCTTCGAGGCGGTGACCTTCCGCTATCCGGGCAGCGCCGCCCCGGTGCTGCGCGGTCTCGATCTCACCGTCGAGCCCGGCGAGACGATGGCCGTGGTCGGTGCCACCGGCAGCGGCAAGAGCACCCTGTTGTCCCTGGTACCCCGGCTGCACGAGGTGGGCGCCGGCCGCATCACCCTCGACGGGCACGACCTGCGCGAACTGCGGCTGGACTCGCTGCGCGGTCTGGTCGGGGTCGCCTTCGAGGAGCCGACGCTGTTCTCCATGTCGGTGTGGGAGAACCTCACCCTGGGCCGGCCCGACGCCGACGAGGACGAGGTCCGGGCCGCCCTGGCACTGGCCCAGGCCGAGTTCGCCCACGACCTGCCGTGGGGGTTGCGTACCCGGCTCGGAGAGCAGGGCCTGTCGCTCTCCGGCGGCCAGCGGCAACGACTCGCCCTGGCCCGCGCGGTGCTGATCCGACCGGCTGTGCTCGTCCTCGACGATCCGCTCTCCGCGCTCGACGTGCACACCGAGGCGCTGGTGGAGTCGGCGCTCAGGCGGGTGCTGCGCGACACCACCGCGCTGCTGGTGGTGCACCGCCCCTCCACCATCGCCCTGGCCGACCGGGTCGCACTGCTGGAGCACGGCCGGATCACCGCCGTCGGCACCCACACCGAACTGCTCGACACCGTGCCCACCTACCGCGGGCTGCTCTGCGCCGAGCCGGCCGCGACGTCGATCGCCGGGACACCCACATCGGCCGATCCGACACCCGGCAGCTCTCCCCTGGTGCTCTCGTGACCGCCGCGTCAGCCGTACCGGATCCACCGCCCGAGGCGGACCCGGCCCACTGGCGAGGGGTGGCACCGGATCCGCACGCCGACCGCAGCCTCGCCGAGGACACCGACCCGGCGGCGGTGGCACGGCTGCGGACCCGCAGCCGCGCGCTGCTGGCGGACGTGCTGCGCCCGCACCGGGCCCGGCTGGGCACGGCGGTCGCGCTGCTGTTGACCCAGAACGCGGCGGCCATGTCCGGGCCGTACCTGGTCATGCTCGGCATCGACCGGGCGATCGAGCCGCTGCGGGCCGGCCAGCCCGGCCCGCTGATCACCGTGGCCGTCTCGTTCGCCGCCGCCGCCGGCATCGAGTACGCGGCCCGGCGCGGCTTCCTCTCCATCTCCGCCCGCATCGGCCAGGCCGTCCTGCTCGACCTGCGCCGCCGGGTGTACGCGCACTTCCTGCACCTGCCGGTGGCGTTCCACGAGCGGTACACGTCAGGGCGGATGATCTCGCGCCTGACCAGTGACATCGACTCGATAGCCGAGTTGGTGGACGGGGGTGTGGAGAGCCTGGTGATGGCCGCTCTGACGATCGTCTCGGTGGCCGGCATCCTGCTCTGGCTGGACCTGCCACTGGCGTCGGTGACCCTGCTCGCCTTCCCGCTGCTGTTTTGGCTGTCCCGCTGGTTCGCTCGGGCCTCGGCCTCGGCGTACCGACGTACCCGGGAGGCGATGGCGCTCGTCATCGTCCACTTCGTGGAGTCGATGCGGGGTATCCGGGCGGTGCAGGCGTACCGCCGCCAGGCCCGCAACCAGCACATCTTCGACTCGGTCAGCGACGACTACCGGCGGTCCAGCCGGCACGCGTTCCACCTGATCGCGACCTACTCACCGGGCATCAAGCTGATCGGCAACGTCACCGTCGCGGTGGTGCTCTGCTATGGCGGTGCCCGGGTGGTGGGCGGCGAGACCGGGGTCGGTGTGCTCGCCGCCTTCCTGCTCTACCTGCGTCGGTTCTTCGAGCCGATGCAGGAGTTGAGCCAGTTCTACAACTCGCTCCAGTCGGCGACGGCGGCGCTGGAGAAGCTCGCCGGGGTGCTCGACGAGCGGCCCTCGGTCGCCGAACCGACCCGACCTGTGCCGCTGCCCGACGGCCCCACCCGCGGCGCGGTCCGCTTCCACGCGGTGTCGTTCGGGTACCGCCCGGACTCGCCGATCCTCACCGAGCTGGACCTCACCGTTCCCGCCGGGCAGACCGTGGCCCTGATCGGGCCGACCGGCGCCGGCAAGTCCACCGTCGCCAAGCTGCTCGCCCGGTTCCACGACCCGGACACCGGCACGGTGACGCTCGGCGGTGTGGATCTGCGTGAGGTGGCCGACGCGGACCTGCGCCGGGCGATGGTGCTGGTCACCCAGGAGACCCACCTGTACGGCGGCACCATCGCGGACAACATCCGGTTCGGTCGCCCGGACGCCGACGACGACGCCGTCGAGGCCGCCGCCCGGGCGATCGGCGCGCACGACTTCATCTCGGCGCTGCCCGACGGGTACGCCACCCAGGTGCACCGGCGCGGTGGCCGGCTCTCCGCCGGACAGCGGCAGTTGGTCGCCTTCGCCCGGGCGTTCCTGGCCGACCCGGCGGTGCTGATCCTCGACGAGGCCACCTCGTCGCTCGACGTGCCGACCGAACGTCTGGTGCAGCACGCGCTCGGCAGCATCCTGCGGGACCGGACCGCGCTGGTGATCGCGCACCGGCTCTCCACGGTGGAGACCGCCGACCGGGTGCTGGTCCTCGACCAGGGCCGGATCGTCGAGGACGGGCCGCCGGCCGAGCTGATCGCGGGTGGGGGCCGGTACGCCGACCTGCACCGTCAGTGGCGTGACTCGCTGCTCTGACCCGTTCGTGATCAGGTAATGGCGTGCCCGGCACGGTCCCGGTGCCTACGATCGGCGAATGACTGATACGGCGAGGACGGCCCGCACCGGCGTCCCCGAGCGTCCGACCCTGGACGGGCTCGAGGAGACCTGGTCGCGCCGCTGGCAGGAGGAGGGCACGTACGCGTTCGACCGCAGCAGGCAGCGGTCGGACGTATACGCGATCGACACCCCGCCGCCGACCGTATCGGGCGAGTTGCACATGGGGCACGTCTTCTCGTACACGCACACCGACCTGGTCGCCCGGTTCCAGCGGATGCGCGGCCGGACGGTCTTCTACCCGATCGGCTGGGACGACAACGGGCTGCCCACCGAACGTCGGGTGCAGAACGTGTACGGGGTGCGCTGTGACCCGTCGCTGCCGTACGACCCGGACTGGGCACCGCCGGGCGACCCGGTCGACGACGCCGCGCGGAAGAACCCGAACCCCATCTCCCGGCGTAACTTCATCGAGCTGTGCGAGCGGCTGACCGTCGCCGACGAGCAGGTCTTCGAGGCGCTGTGGCGGCGGCTCGGCCTGTCGGTGGACTGGTCGCTGATGTACACCACCATCGGCCCGGTGGCCCGGGCCACCTCCCAGCGGGCGTTCCTGCGCAACCTGGCCCGGGGCGAGGCGTACCAGGCCGAGGCACCGACACTGTGGGACGTCGGTTTCGCCACCGCCGTCGCACAGGCCGAACTGGAGGACCGGGAACGCCCCGGCGCGTACCACCGGTTGCGCTTCCACGGCCCCGGCGGGCGGGCGGTGCTGATCGACACCACCCGGCCGGAGCTGCTGCCGGCCTGCGTCGCGCTGGTCTGCCACCCCGACGACGAGCGGCACGCGGACCTGGTCGGCGCGACTGTGCGTACCCCCGTTTTCGGGGTGGAGGTGCCGGTGCGCGCGCACCCGCTGGCGGACCCGGCCAAGGGCACCGGCATCGCGATGGTCTGCACCTTCGGTGACCTGACCGACGTGACCTGGTGGCGGGACCTGGACCTGGACACCCGGGTGGTGATCGGCCGGGACGGCCGGCTGTCGCCGGAGCCACCGGCGGGGGTGCCCGCGCGGCCGTACGCGGCGCTGGCCGGGCAGACCGTGAACGGTGCCCGGCGAATCGTGGTGGAGCAGCTCACCGAGGCGGACGATCTGGTCGGCGAGCCGCGTCCGATCAGTCATCCGGTGAAGTTCTACGAGCGGGGCGACCGCCCCTTGGAGATCGTCTCGACCCGGCAGTGGTACCTGCGCAACGGTGGCCGCGACACCGACCTGCGGGAGGAACTGCTGGCCCGCGGCCGGGAGCTGCGTTGGGTGCCGGAGCACATGCGGCACCGCTACGAGCACTGGGTGGGCGGTCTGACCGGCGACTGGCTGGTCAGCCGGCAACGCTACTTCGGGGTGCCGGTGCCGGTGTGGTACCGGCTCGACGACGCTGGCGAACCGGACTGGACCCAGCCTCTCACGCCGGCGGAGTCCGCGCTGCCGATCGACCCGTCCGAGGACACCCCGCCCGGGTACGACGAGTCGCAGCGCGCAGTGCCGGGCGGTTTCGTCGGCGACCCGGACGTGCTGGACACCTGGGCCACCTCGTCGCTGACCCCGCAGATCGTCGGCGGCTGGGAACGGGATCCGGACCTGTACCGGCGGGTCTTCCCGATGGACCTGCGCCCGCAGGGGCACGACATCATCCGCACCTGGCTGTTCGCCACGGTGGTCCGGTCGCACCTGGAGCACGGCGAGCTGCCCTGGCGGACGGCGGAGCTGTCCGGCTGGATCCTCGACCCGGACCGCAAGAAGATGTCGAAGTCCAAGGGGAACGTGGTCACCCCGATGGCGCTGCTGGAACAGCACGGCTCGGACGCGGTGCGGTACTGGTCGGCCAGCGGCAAGCCCGGCACCGACCTGGCCTACGACCCGGCCCAGATCCGGATCGGCCGGCGGTTGGCCACCAAGCTGCTCAACGCGTCGAAGTTCGCGCTCGGCCTGGGCGCCGCCGACGCGCTGCGCGCCCCGGCGACCGAACCACTCGACCGGGCCATGCTCGCCGAACTGTCCGAGGTGGTGGCCACTACGACGACGGCGTTCGAGGGGTACGACCACACGGCCGCGCTCCAGGCCATCGAGTCGTTCTTCTGGCGGTTCTGCGACGACTACATCGAGTTGGTGAAGGAACGCGCCTACGGCAGCGGGGCCGGGGCCGACTCGGCCCGCGCGGCGCTGGCCACCGCGCTGTCGGTGCAGTTGCGGCTGTTCGCGCCGGTGCTGCCGTACGCGACCGAGGAGGTCTGGTCGTGGTGGCGGTACGGCTCGGTGCACCGCGCGCCATGGCCGACCACGTACGAGGTGGGCCGGACGATCCAGGGTGACGGTGATCCACACCTGCTCCGGCTCGCCGCCGACGCGCTGGGGCAGGTCCGCCGGGCCAAGTCCGAGCGGAAGCTGTCGATGAGGGCGGAGGTGCCGCTGGCCGAGGCGCTCGGCCCGGCGGCCCTGCTCGACCAGCTCACGCTGGTCATCGACGACCTGCGCGCCGCCGGCCGCATCAACAAGCTCGACCTGCTCCCCGACCGCACCCCCGAACTGGTCATCGCCTGCGCCTTCTGAGGCAGCCGCGCAACATCGGGAGACGTGCTGCCTCGACAGCCGGGGAGGCAGCACTTCCCCCGAAAGTGCTGCCTCCCGACACCCGCCTGAACGTAGGTCAGCTGGTTTCGCCGGCTACCGAGAAGGAGCGGAGGCGGTCGATGGAGAGGAAGGTGGCGGCGAGGATGATGAGTGCGGTCATCACCGCCGCCACCGGCACGGAGACCGTGGTGGCGAGCAGGTCGGTCGGGGCGAGCCGGTCGGCCAAAGCGATCACGTAGTGCTGGATCGACAGCACCCGGGTGCCGGTGACCACGTTGCTGAGCAGCCCCTCCCAGATCAGCACGTAGACCAGACCGAGCAGCACCGGTCGCCGGGTGAGCAGGCTGGCCGCCACGAACAACGCCGTGTAGGCCAGCGCACCGACCGACGCGGCGACGGCGAGCGCCGCGCCGAGGCGTACCGAATCGGCCAGCAGGCCCGCCGCGAACAGCGGGACCGCGACGGTGACCGCGGTGACCCCGGCCGCGACGGCCAGCTTCGGCAGCACGATCTGCGAGCGCGGCAGTGGCGTGGTGAGCACGTGCACCACCGTGCCGTCGTCGATCTCGGCGCCGAGCACGCCGGTGCCGACGATCAGGGAGACAACCGGCAGCACCACGGCCAACCCGAGGCCGACCAGCACCGGCGGACCCCAGTCCGTGGGTTCGACCCCGAGCCCCCGGGAGAGCACGGCCAGCCCCACCAGGAGTACCGGAAGCGGCAGCAGCAGCAGGAACCGACGACGCCCGAACAGGCCGCGCACGGTGATCCAGGAGACAGTGGACATCAGGCCTCCACCAGGTAGGAGAAGACGCTCTCCAGGGACTCGTCCTCGGGTATCAGTTGCTGGACCCGGATGCCCCGGGCCAGCGCGACCTTCGGCAGCATCCGGGTGAAGGCGCCGTAGTCACCGGCGCGTACGGTCAGGCCGTCGCGCCCCAACTCGACCCCGCTCACCGACGTCTCGGCCATCAACGCGACGGCCAGCGCCCGGTCGTCGGTGGAACGGATGGCGAAGACGTGCGGCCGGTTGGTCATCAGCCGCCGGATGGTCCGAAAGTCGCCGGAGGCGGCCAGCCGGCCGGCGACCATCACCTGGACCGTGCCGGAGACCTGCTCGACCTCCTCCAGGATGTGTGAGCTGAACAGGATCGTCCGACCCGCGTCGCCGAGGGAGTGCAGCAACTCCATCATGTGCAACCGCTGGCGCGGGTCCATGCCGTTGAACGGCTCGTCCAGCAGCAGCACCTGCGGGTCGTGCACCAGCGCCGCCGCCACCCGGGTGCGCTGCCGCATGCCCTTGGAGTAGGTGCCGATGCGGCGGTCCTGGGCGTCGGCCATCTCCACCAGGTCGATGGCGCGGCGGGCCGCGGCCTGCGGATCCGGCAGCTTGTGCAGCTTCGCGGTGGCCAGCACGAACTCGTACGCGGTGAGGAAGCTGTGCACCGCCTCCCGCTCGCTCACCAGACCGAGTCGCCGGTAGACCTCAGGGTTGCGCCAGGTGGGCCGGCCGTCCAGGGTCACCGCGCCCCGGGACGGGGTGAGGAAGCCGGCCATCATGTGCAGCAGGGTGGTCTTGCCTGCCCCGTTGGGGCCGAGCAGCCCGGTCACCCCCGGCCCGAGGCTCATGCTCACGTTGTTCACCGCCACCACGTTGCCGTACCAGCGGGAGACGCCGGCCAGGTCGAGGGTGCTGGTGGTGGTGGCCGCCGGTGCGGCGGTGTTCGTCATGGTCATCGTGCGGCCACCTTCTTGTAGCGGGCCAGCAGCAGGGCGACGCAGCCCGCCACGAGCGCGACGGCGGCCAGCGCGTACACCGGGCCGAACGGCCCGAGGTCGAGGTCGGCGGTGTTGGCCTCGGTGACCAGCAGGTCGCGCATCGTCCAGAGGCCGACGCCCTGCACCAGGGTGGGCGGCGAGGCGATGCCGGCGAGCTGGTTCGCCGTCTGCGAGGGCAGGACCGTCAGGATGCCGACGATCGGCGTGGTCATCAGAAACACGGCCACGATCCCGCCGGCGGCGAAGGCCCGCTTGCCGGTCAGCGAGGCGATCAGCAGACCGACCGAGGAGAAGACCACCGCCCACAGTCCGGCGTACAGCAGCCCGGGCAGCAGGTCCAGCAGTTCGTCCCAGACCGCGCCCATGCCGTCGGCGGTGAAGGCACCGCCGAGGAACATCAGCAGTTGCGGCGCGCCGAGCAGCAGGAAGAGTGCGGTGGCGAGCGCGAGCAGCTTGGCCAGCGGGTAGTCGGCGTGCGGCAGGGGCCGGGAGAAGTACAGCGGCAGCACCCCGCTGCGCATGTCCCGGGAGACCAGTTCGGGCGCGGCCACCGCGACGAAGAAGATGACCAGCCAGCTCATCGCGTCGGCGAACTGGGCGTACGTCATGATCACTTCGCCGATCTGGCTGCGGATCGCGGTCACCGCGGCGGCGACCAGCAGCACGATGCCGACCACCAGCCAGGGAAAGATCTTCGCCTTGGCGCTGCGACCCAGCCCGAAGGCGGTCCGCACCCCGTGCAGGTACAGCGCCCCGAAGACGTGTCGGCGGCCGAGCCGGGGACCGGTGTAGCGCTGGTAGCCGATGTCGTGGATGACGCCGGTCGGCTCAGGCATGGCTGTGCTCCCTCCGGGCGAAGAGTTCGGCCACCCGGTGCCGCCGCTGGTCCAGCCGGTGCAACGGCAGGTCCAGCTCGGCCACCGCACCGAGGATCAGGTCGTAGGTGCCCTGGTCGGCCAGCGGCACCAGCAGCAGCCTGCCTTCCCGGCCGACCGGCAGGTCGAGCGCCGCCAGCCGGGTTGCCAGCGCCTCGGTGCCCTCGCTGACCTCGACCGCGAGCACGTCGGTGGCCGAGGTCATGGCGGCGATGTGGTCGGCCCGCAGCAGCCGCCCGCCCTCGATGGCGACCAGGGTGTCGCAGATCCGCTCGACCTCGCCGAGCAGGTGCGAGCAGACGAGTACGGAGATGCCGAACTCGGTGCCGATCCGCTGTACCAGCGCGAGCATCGCGTCCCGTCCGGCCGGGTCGAGGCCGTTGGTGGGCTCGTCGAGCAGCAGCAGGTCGGGATCGTGCACCAGCGCCTGAGCGAGCTTGACCCGCTGCTTCATACCGGTGGAGTAGCCGCCCACCGGCCGGTGGCGTTCCTCGTGCAGACCCACGTGGCGTAGCGCCTCGGAGGCCCGTTCCCGGGCGACGGTGCGTGGCAGGCCGCTGATCCGCCCCAGGTGGGTGACCAGTTCGGCGGCGGAGAGATCGGGCGGCAGGCAGTCGTGCTCGGGCATGTAGCCGACCCGGGCCCGCACCGCCGCCGTATCGGCGGTCGGGTCCAGGCCCAGTACCTGGATCCGGCCGCGGGTGGGAGTGAGCAGGCCGAGCAGCAGCTTGATCAGGGTCGACTTGCCGGCGCCGTTGGCGCCGACCAGACCGACGATCCCTGGTTCCACCGCGACCGTCAGATCGGACAGTGCGGTGACCCCGCCGCCGTAGACCTTCGTCAACGACTCGGTTGCGATCAGTGTCACGTCGTCAGCCTAGAGGTGTCGGACAATGCGCCGCGCTCCGGAAGCAACCCCCGTTTCCCCTGATACCGGTACGCCGACTCCCCCTAGGGAGGCAGCCGCCGGGGCGTGCCCGGTGGCAGCCGGTGCCCCACGAGTGGAGGTTGCTGAGACAGACTGTCCGTCATGTGGAGGCCGTGAAGACAACGCACTCATCGGGAGAGCAATGACCGACGGTTTACTCAAGGTGACAGTGGTGGTACCCACGTACAACCCGGGCACCTCAATCGACAAGCTCATCGACTCGCTGCTGCGCCAGTCGCTGCCCGCCACCGAGTTCGAGGCGATCTTTGTGGACGATGGTTCCACCGACTCCACGCCCGCCCGGCTGGACGAGTTGGCCGCCGCCCACCCGCACCTTCGCGTGCTGCATGTCGAACACTCCGGCTGGCCGTCCCGCCCGCGCAACCTGGGGGTGGCCGAGGCCCGCGGGGAGTACGTCCAGTTCGTCGACGACGACGACTGGCTCGCCGACGAGGCCCTGGAGCGGCTGTACGGGTACGCCAGAGAGAACGACGCGGACATCGCGATCGGCCGGATGGCCGGGCATGGCCGGTCGGTGCCCCGATCGCTGTTCCGGGTCAACCGTCCCGACGCCAAGCTGGACAAGTCCCCGCTGATGGAGAGCCTCACCTGCCACAAGATGTTCCGCCGGGCGTTCCTGCTCGAACACGACCTACGATTCCCGGAGGAGGGCCGCAAACGGCTGGAGGACCATCACCTGGTCACCCGGGCGTATCTGCTCTCCCGCCGCACCTGCGTCCTGTCGGACTACACGTGCTACCACCACGCGCGGCGTTCCGACGGCGCCAACCTGACCGCCAACCGGTTGGAGCCCGCCGGCTACTTCGGCAGCCTCCGCGAGGTGCTCGACATCGTCGACGCGCATACCGAACCGGGGCCGCTGCGAGACAAGATGCACCGGCGCTGGCTGCGCAGCGCCATGATTCGCCGGCTACGCGGCGCGCGTCTGCGCGATGCGCCCCGGGACTGGGCCGAGCAGGTCGTCGTGCAGGTGCAGAAGACCATCCGAGAGCACTTCGCGCCGGGGGTCGCCGGTGCGCTACCGGCGCTTGAGCGCACCATCGCGAGTCTTGCCGAGCAGGGCCTGGTGGAGGAGCTGTTCCGGCTGGCCGAGTGGGAGGCCGGGATTCGCGCCCAGGTCCGGATGACCGCGCACGAGTCGACCGACAACACGTTGACGGTCACGCTCACCGGAAAACTCCGGACCCGCACCGGACCTGTCTCCTACACCGACATCGGCGGTCGGGATCGACTCGTCCTGCCGGTCAGCGGCATCGCGGACGAGTTGCTGGACTGCACCGACGAGTTGAACCGGGCAAAGCTCGAAGTCATCGCCCGGCGGCTCGACGGCGACGAGTTCTTCCTCCCGGTGAGCTTCGAGGTCGATCGGGTGACCGCCGCGTCCGGCGAGTCGCACCTGCGGTGGCGCGGACAGGCGACCGCGGACTTCCGTTCGCTCGACGACGGTCGGTCCTACGGCGAGTGGACCCTGAAGGCGCGGCTCACCGCCGCCGGGCTGACCCGGGACGCGAAGCTACCGCTGGCGGTGTCCTGTGCCGCCGACGGCACGCTGACCGTGGTCGAGAGGCGGCGGCCGCCGTCGGCCAGGGCCGGGCGGTGGCAACGGCTGAAGCGGGCCGTGCGCCGACGACTCCGCCGCGCCCGGCAGTCGGTTCGCAGTTCGTAAGGTTTGCGCGGCTGACACGGCGCGGTCACCCGCGACAAACTGGGACATGCTCAGTCGCCGCCTGTTCCGCACCCCGTTGACGTGGATCGCGATCACCGTCGTGGCCGCCGGCTCGGCCTTCGGTCTGTACTGGTTCCAGCCCTGGAAGCTGCTGACCGACGCCGAGGTGTCCGAGCGACTGACGACGGTCGCCACCCCGGCGAACTCCGCCGCGCCGACCGGTTCCGCCGCGCCCGCCTCCCCCGACGCCACGGCGGCGACGCTGGTCAGCTCCGGTGATTTCGTCAGTCACGAACACGACACCTCCGGCAGCGCGCGCATCGTGCGCACCGCCGACGGGCGGCACCGGCTGGAGTTGGTCGGTCTGAACACCTCCAACGGCCCGGACCTGCGGGTCTGGCTGACCGACCAGCCGGTGATCGAGGGTCGGGACGGGTGGCACGTGTTCGACGACGGCCGCTGGGTCGAGTTGGGGCGGCTCAAGGGCAATCGTGGCGACCAGGGTTACGCGATCCCGGACGACGTCAAGCTGACCGACCTGACAAGCGTCTCCATCTGGTGCAAGCGGTTCGCCGTCTCGTTCGGAGCGGCCACCCTGGGTTGAGGTCGAGCGCGCGGAGCGGCCGGCGACGGGCACTGCCAGCCCGGTTGCCGGCCGCTGTGAGCAGTCGACTCGCGGGACGACGGGCACCCGTCGGCACCGGTGGCCCGGCGGACGTGGTGGCGCTCTCGACCGATCGGCGGCCGGCTGCGAAACTGTGTGCCGGTCGCCGGAGTTGGGGGTCTGATGAGCAACGGGTGGGTGCTGCCCGACGAGGTGCTGCGGGAGGCACCGACGTACACGCCGCGTCCCGGTGAGCTCGCGGATCTCGAGCTGCTGCTGATCGGTGCGTACGCGCCGCTGACCGGCTTCATGACCCGGGCCGACCTGGTCTCGGTCAGCCGCCGGGGCCGGCTGGTCGACGACACCCCGTGGCCGGTCGCCGTCACCCTTCAGGTGCCCGCGACGCTGGCGCAGCAACTCGACCTCACCGATCCGGCCCGTCGGGCCCTGGTACTCACCGACAGCGAGGGCGCACCGATGGCGGCCCTGGAGGTGGCCGACGTCTGGTCGATCCGCGACGCGGTGGCCGGGGTCGGCGGTACCGTGCGCCGGCTGGGCGACGGCGCGCACGGCCCGTTCCAGCGGTTGCGGCGTACGCCCGAGGAGATCCGCGCGTTGCTGCCGCCGGGTCGGGTGCTCGGGGTGGTCGCCGACCGCCCGCTGCACCGGCCGCAACTGGCCCAGATCGCGCACGCGGTACGCACCCTGAGCGCCCACCTGTTGATCATGATTCCGGTGGGCGAGGACGGCACCGGCGGACTGCCGCCGGAGGCGCTGGTCCGCAGCGTGTTCGCCGCCCGGGACCGGATGCCTCCGGCGACCCTGGTCGCCGTGCCGTTCTCCCGGCGACGCGACGAGATCAGTGACGCCCTGCTGCTGGCCCGGGTCTCCGCCGCGTACGGCGTCACCCACCTGCTCTCCACCGGCGAGATGCTCTCCGGGGCCGGGCTGCGGGTGCTGGTGCCCCGTGAGCTGGCCTACGACAACCGGGACGGTCAGTGGCGCTGGCGCGATGACATCCCGCCGCGCAACCGGCGACTGGCGCTCAGCCAGGCGGAGATCGAGGACCTGCTGGACCGGGGTTTCCCGCTGCCCGAGTGGCACACCCCTCCGGCGGTGGCCAAGGAGTTGAGTCGGGCCCGACCGCCCCGGCGGCACCGTGGCCTGGTGGTGTTCCTGACCGGGCTCTCCGGTTCCGGCAAGTCGACTGTCGCCCGGGGGCTCGCCGACGCGCTGCGCGAGGAGGGCGAGCGTACGGTCACGCTGCTCGACGGGGACGTGGTGCGTCGAGAGCTGACCGCCGGGCTGGGCTTCAGCAGGGCCGACCGGGACACGAACGTGCGACGGATCGGGTGGGTCGCCGCCGAGATCGCCCGGCACCACGGGATCGGCATCTGCTGCCCGATCGCCCCGTACGCCCAGGCCCGGGCGATCGCCCGGGAGATGGCGATGGCGGCGGGGGCCGGGTTCGTGCTGGTGCACGTCGCCACGCCACTGGAGGTCTGCGAGAAACGCGACCGCAAGGGCCTGTACGCCCGGGCCAGGGCGGGACTGCTCACCGGGATGACCGGCATCGACGACCCGTACGAGGAGCCGACCGACGCGGATCTGGTGCTGGACACCACCGATCTGACCGTCGACGAGGCGGTGCAGCGGGTCCTGCACCACCTGACCGAGACCGGTTGGGTGGAGCCGCGGCTGCCCGCCCTCTGACGCCCGGGACAGCGCCCTTCCAGTGATCGACTCCGGACGCTAGTGTTTGTTTCCGTTCGGATGTGTTCGCTCATGTGACTGCGGGGAGGGGTCGATGCTCGCGCGGCAACGCCATGCGGCGATCCTCGACCGGGTCCGGGTGACCGGCGGTGTGCGCGTCGGCGAACTGGCCGCCGAGTTCGGCGTCTCCGAGATGACCGTCCGCCGCGACCTGGACCTGCTGCACGAACGTGGGCTGCTCGCCAAGGTGCACGGTGGCGCCACCGTCGCCGGCGCCACCGACGAGCCGGGCTTCCAGGCCAAGTCGGTACGCCAGCAGGCCGAGAAGACGGCCATCGCGGCGCGGGCCGCCCAGCTGGTCCGCCCCGGAGCAGCGATCGCGCTCTCCGCCGGCACCACCACCGCCGAGCTGGCGCGGCATCTGGTCGACGTGCCGGCGCTGACCGTGGTGACCAACTCGCTGCCGGTGGCCGACATCCTGCACGAGCGGGGCCGCGCCGACCAGACGGTGGTGCTGACCGGTGGGGTACGCACTCCCTCCGACGCCCTGGTCGGGCCACTTGCCGTCGGCGCCGTCCGCACCCTGCACCTCGACCTGCTCTTCCTCGGCGTGCACGGGATAACCGAGCGGACCGGTTTCACCACCCCGAACCTGACCGAGGCCGAGACGAACCGGGCGCTCGTCGCGGCGGCGGACCGGTTGGTGGTGCTCGCCGACCACACCAAGTGGCAGACGGTGGGCATCTCCGCCATCGCCGACCTGGGCACCGCGGATGTGCTGGTCACCGACGACCGGTTGACGCCGCAGGCCCGACGACTGCTCAGCGACCGGGTCGGCGAGCTGATCGTCGTGCCGGTCCCCGACGGCGGGACTCCACGATGAAGCGTACGGCGATCAGCCTGGCCGACGGCCGCGAACTGATCTACTTCGACGAGCGCGACGACGCCGTCCGGGACCAGCCGGACCGGCGCCCGTTGCCGCCTCCCCCACCCGCCTCCCAACTGCGTTACGACCCGCTCACCGACGAGTGGGTGGCGCTGGCGGTGCACCGGCAGACCCGGACCTTCCTCCCCCCGGCCGACCAGTGCCCGCTCTGCCCCTCGACGGCGGACCGGCTCAGCGAGATCCCGGCCCCGGAGTACGCGGTCGCGGTCTTCGAGAACCGGTTCCCGGCGCTGAGCGAGCGGGTGGTGGCGGAGCCGGCGGCGATCACCCCGTTCACCGCGGCCCGACCGGGGCAGGGGCGCTGCGAGGTGGTCTGCTTCACCGACGACCACGACGCCTCCTTCGCCGCGCTGCCGCCGAGCCGGGTGCGTACCGTGCTGGACGCGCTGGCCGACCGGACCACGGTGCTCGGCAAGCTCCCCGGCGTCGAGCAGGTCTTCTGCTTCGAGAACCGGGGCGTGGAGATCGGGGTGACCCTGCACCACCCGCACGGGCAGATCTACGCGTACCCGTTCATCACCCCCCGGACGCGGTCGCTGCTGGACGCGGCCCGCCGACACGCCGAGCGCACCGGTGGCGGCAATCTCTACGCCGACGTGCTGGCCGCCGAACGCGCCACCGGCGAGCGGGTGGTGGCGGCGAACCAGCACTGGACGGCGTACGTCCCGGCAGCCGCCCGGTGGCCGTTCGAGGTGCACCTCGCGCCGCACCGGACGGTGCCCGACCTGCCGGCGCTCACCGACGCGGAACGCGACGCGTTCGGGCCGCTCTACCTGGACCTGCTGCGTCGCTTCGACGGGCTGTTCGACACGCCCATGCCCTACATCGCCGCCTGGCACCAGGCACCGGTACGCGTCGAGCGTGAGCTGGGGCATCTGCACCTGCAGCTGTTCAGCGTCCGGCGGGCCGCCGACAAGCTGAAGTACCTCGCCGGCTCCGAGTCGGCCATGGGGGTCTTCATCAACGACATCGCCCCGGAACGGGCCGCCGAGCTGCTGCGCGCGGTGTGACGGACGGTCGCCGCAGGAGACCGTGCCGGCCCGCGCCAGGTGTCCTGCGCCGGCAGGGCTGGAGGCAGCAGGGCGCGGGGGGCCCGGGACAGGGCCCCCCGCAGGGAAGGGACGGCTGGCTGTACTCGACAGCCGGGAAGGCTGGCTGCTGGGCACGCGCGTCGCGCGGTGGCGACTGTCAACCTTCCTGGACGGGACTGGCATCTCGTCCACTCAGGTCAACGAGGCGCGCCGGACGAAGTGACGCCGACTGGCGCGTCGGTCGCGACACGCCGCCGTCATGAGCCGCCGAGCCCGCCGGCGCTCGGGCCGGCGGGCTCGGTGTGACGCGGGTGAGCCTCAGGCGGCCAGGCGGCGCGCCAGGTTCTCGTCGAGCGTGTTCATGAACTCGTCGGTGGTCTGCCACGGCGCGTCGCGCGAGATCAGCAGCGCGAGGTCCTTGGTCATCTGGCCGCCCTCGACGGTGTCGACGATGACCTGCTCCAGGGTGTTGGCGAACTCGGTGACCGCCGGGGTGTCGTCCAGCTTGCCCCGGTGGGCCAGGCCCCGGGTCCAGGCGTAGATCGACGCGATCGGGTTGGTCGAGGTCTTCTCGCCCTTCTGCCACTGCCGGTAGTGCCGGGTGACGGTGCCGTGGGCGGCCTCGGCCTCGACGGTGCGACCGTCGGGCGAGAGCAGGACGGAGGTCATCAGGCCGAGCGAGCCGAAGCCCTGCGCGACGGTGTCGGACTGCACGTCACCGTCGTAGTTCTTGCAGGCCCAGACGTAGCCGCCCTCCCACTTGAGCGCGGCCGCGACCATGTCGTCGATCAGCCGGTGCTCGTAGGTGAGCCCGGCGGCGTCGAACTCGGCCTTGAACTCGTTCTCGAACACCTCGGCGAAGATGTCCTTGAACCGGCCGTCGTACGCCTTGAGGATGGTGTTCTTGGTGGACATGTAGACCGGGTAGTTGCGGTCCAGGCCGTAGCGGAACGAGGCGCGGGCGAAGTCCCGGATCGAGTCGTCGTAGTTGTACATGCCCATCGCGATGCCGCCACCGGGGAAGTTGGCGACCTCCATCTCGACCGGCTCCGAGCCGTCGGCGGGGGTGTAGGTGATGGTCACCGTGCCCGGACCGGGGACGACAAAGTCGGTGGCCTTGTACTGGTCGCCGTGGGCGTGCCGGCCGATGATGATCGGCTTGGTCCAGCCGGGCACGAGCCGCGGCACGTTGGACATGATGATCGGCTCGCGGAAGACCACCCCGCCGAGGATGTTGCGGATGGTGCCGTTCGGCGACCGCCACATCTTCTTCAGCCCGAATTCCTCCACCCGGGCCTCGTCCGGGGTGATGGTGGCGCACTTGACGCCGACGCCGTGCTCGGCGATGGCGTTGGCGGCGTCGACGGTCACCTGGTCGTCGGTGGCGTCGCGGTGCTGGATCGAGAGGTCGTAGTAGTGCAGGTCGACGTCGAGGTAGGGCAGGATCAGCTGCTCCCGGATCTGCTTCCAGATGATCCGGGTCATCTCGTCGCCGTCGAGCTCCACGACCGGGTTGTTTACCTTGATCTTCGCCATCGGCCGGCGCTCCTCTCGGGTGACATGCTCAAGCAGTACGAGCGTACTGGATCGGCTCGGACGAGGAACGCTGCGCCCGCCGGTCGGTCCGCGCCGGCTGTGCCGGCGCCACGGGCGGGCACCGGGCCCGGTGGGGCAGTACCCCCGCCGGGCCCGGTGCACACCAGCACCCGGACCGCCTGGCTCAGTCGGTGGCCTCCGGCCCGTGCACCCACTGCACGAGCTGCAGGATCACCCCGTTGGGATCGGCGACCTGGAAGAAGCGCTCACCCCACGGTTCGGTCTGGATCGGGGTGGCGATCGGCACCCCGGCGGCGGTGAGCCGGGCGTACTCGGCGTCGATGTCGTCGACGACGAAGGCGACGAGCACCCCCTCGGCCCGCTGCGTACGCAGGCTTTCCGGCTGGAGACTGGCCAACCCGGTACGGAGGAAGATCAGGTTGAACCCGACGTCGTCCCGGGCCAGCGAGACGAAGCCGTCGGCGGACATCTGCTCGTGGAATCCGAAGTACTGCTTGACGAACGCGGCCGAGGCCGGCACGTCCTCGACGTTCAGCGAGATCGCCGATGCCGTGATCTGCACGCGCACCCCCTGTGCGGAGACAATAACTACGTACATTGTACAACGTACTGCGTACGGCGAATCGACCTGCGAAGATCGTGGGGTGCCCGACCACCGCACCGGAGGCGGAGACCCCGCTCACACCCTGCGCCTGCTCTGGCGCCAGACCGGCGACGTCCCGCGTCGTGGCCCCCGCCCGGGCCGCTCACTGGACGACATCGTGACCGCCGCGATCGAGCTGGCGGACGCCGAAGGGCTGGACGCGGTGACCATGCGCGCGCTCGCCCAGGCCGTCGGCGTGGCGCCGATGACCCTCTACACCTACGTCCCGGGCAAGGCCGAGCTGCTCGACCTGATGCTGGACGCGATCTACACCGGCATGCCCCGGCCGGACCGCTCCGGCGACCCCTGGCGGGCGCGGGTGGCAGCGGTGGCGGCGGACAACCGGGCCCTCTTCACCGCCCACCCCTGGGCGGCCGAGGTCGCCACCGGCCGCCCGCCGCTCGGACCGGGCCAGATGGCGAAGTACGAGTACGAGCTGCGTGCCTTCGACGGCACCGGACTGGACGACGTGGCCCGCGACGCCGCGTTGACCTTCGTCCTCGACTTCGTGCGGGCTGGCGCCCGCTCGGCGGCCGAGTCGCGCTCCGCCCAGCAGGAGAGCGCCTGGACGGACGAACAGTGGTGGACGGCGAACGCCCCCCTGTTGGCGCAGGTGCTCGACGAGCGGCGCTTTCCGACCGCCGTCCGGGTCGGCGCCGCGGCCGGTGCCGCGCAGAACGCCGCGTACCACCCCGACCAGGCGTACGAGTTCGGTCTGGCCCGCGTCCTCGACGGCCTGACCACCCTGATCGCCACCGCCAAACCGCCGCAATGACCAGGAGGTTCGCCCCTCGGATCAACTGTCCGAGACGCGAACCTCCTGGTCAGCTCAACTCGTCGGGGTCACATGGACGCGACGTCCGCTTGCTTGGCGCGGACGGCCTCGGCGGCCTCCTTGAGAGCGGCCAGTTCGTCGGCGTCGAGGTCGGTCTCCACCACGCGCTTGACGCCCTGGGCACCGATCTCGGCCTCCACCCCGAGGTAGACACCGGAGATGCCGTACTCGCCGTCCACCCAGGCACAGACCGGCATGACCTCGCCCGAGTCCTCGGCGACGGCCTTCGCCATCCGGGCCGCCGCCGCCGACGGCGCGTAGTACGCCGACCCGGTCTTGAGCAGCGCCACCACCTCGGCGCCACCGTTGCGGGTACGCACGACCAGGTCCTCGATCTGCTCGGCCGGCATCACCTCGCGCAGCGGCTTGCCGTTCACGCTGCTCTGCGACGGCACCGGAACCATGGTGTCGCCGTGCGAACCCAGGGTCAGCGTCTTCACCGACTTCACCGGTACCTGCAACGCCTCGGCGACGAAGTTGCTGAACCGGGCGGTGTCCAGCATGCCGGCCTGGCCGAGCACCCGGTTGCGCGGGAACTGGGTGGCGATCTGGGCCAGCGCGGTCATCTCGTCCAGCGGGTTGGAGACCACGATGACCACGGCGTTCGGTGCGTACTTGGCCACGTTCTCGGCGACCTGGCGGACGATCTTGGCGTTGGTCTCCAGCAGGTCCATCCGGCTCATCCCGGGCTTACGCGGCAGGCCGGCGGTGATGACGACCACGTCCGAGCCCTCGATGCCCTCGTATCCCTCACCGTTCGGGCCGGTCGTGACGCCGACCACCTTGGTCTCGAAGCCCTCCACGGCACGCGACTGGTTGAGGTCGAGGGCGATGCCCGCGGGCTTGCCCTCGATGATGTCGGTGATCACGACAGTGTCGAAGACGTCGTACTCGGCCAGGCGCTGCGCGGTGGTGGAGCCGTAGAATCCGGCCCCGACGACAGTGACCTTCTTACCCATGGTCGTCCCACTCCCTGATACCAGTCGGTTTTCCGGACCGTATCAGCCATCCTGGCACCGATCGGGCCAGGGGCGGACGGTTATGGGCGTTCGGCCCGCTCCACGACGTTCGTGAGCAGCATGGCGCGGGTCATCGGACCGACACCACCGGGCATCGGCACCAGCTTGCCGGCCACCTCGGCGACCTCCGGGTCCACGTCACCGGTGTAGCGACCCTTGCCGTCCGCGCCGATCACCCGGGTGATGCCCACGTCGACCACGACGGCACCGGGAGTGACCATGTCCACGGTGAGCAGGCCGGGCACTCCCGCCGCCACGATCACGACGTCGGCGGCCCGGGTGTGCGCGGCCAGGTCCAGCGTGCCGGTGTGGCAGAGGGTGACGGTGGCGTTCTCGCTTCGCCGCGTCAACAGCAGCCCCAGCGGGCGCCCGACGGTGTTGCCCCGGCCGACCACGGCCACGTTGGCGCCACGCAGCGGAACGTCGTGCCGGCGGAGCAGTTCCACGATGCCGCGCGGGGTGCAGGGCAGCGGCGCGTCGTAGCCGAGCACCAGCCGACCCAGGTTGACCGGATGCAGGCCGTCGGCGTCCTTGTCCGGGTCGATCAGCTCCAGCACCCGCTGCGTGTCCAGGTGTGCCGGCAACGGCAGCTGGACGATGTAGCCGTGGCAGGCCGGATCGGCGTTCAGCTCGGCGAGGACCTGGTCGACCTGTTCCTGGGTGGCGTCGGCCGGCAACTCGCGGCGGATGGAGGCGATCCCGACCTCGGCGCAGTCCCGGTGCTTGCCGTTGACGTACGCCTGGGAGCCCGGGTCGGACCCGACCAGCACCGTGCCGAGCCCTGGCACGGTCCCCCGCTCCGCCAGCGCCTTCACCCGCGCCCGCAGCTCGTCCTTGATCTCGGCCGCGGTCGCCTTGCCGTCCAGAAGCGTCGCCGTCACGAGCAGATCGTCTCACGTCCACCGTCACCGGCTCCCCCGACCTCGGCGACCCGACCGGTCGGCCACGGTCGGCCACCCGGCGAGCGGCTCGGTGGCCCGGTGCGGTGCCGGGGGGGGTGGCGCGCCAGCCGGCCTCTGCCAGCCCGACCGACGAGATCACCAATTACTTTTAGTCACGTGGCGTTAATCACTTAGCGTGACGACTTGTGTGACACCGCACAGCGATTTCGGACTGCAGGGCATGAAGGCCCGCAATCTGGCGATCATGCCGAGTGGGGGCCGAGCCTCCCAACCGACCTCCGATGTTGCCGAGCTGAGCCACATCACCGCACCTCGCAGCGGAAAAGTACCGGTTGGCGTAGCACGGGAGCACGAGACCGACAAGACCGGGGGTGGCGTTCTGTTACCCCTTTGCAACCGCTGCGTTGCCGAGTCGCGGCATACGACCTACCGTTGCCGGTCGTTGCGCAGCGTCACCCAATGCCGGGCCCGACTGCGCAGCGTAATGGAGATGAGGAGGCTAGATGCGTGTTCGTAGGCTTGCCGCCTGGACCGCCCTCCCGCTCGCGGTGACCCTGGGCCTGGTGGCCTGCGGCTCGGGCGGCGACGGCGGATCCGGCGAGAGCGACCCCAACGCGGCCGTGCGGATCGAGATCGCTGAGCCGCAGCACCTGGTGCCGACCAACACCAACGAGACGAGCGGCTCCCAGGTGCTCGCCGCCCTGTTCAGCCCGCTCGTCGACTACGACGAGGCCCACAAGCCGTACGAGGTGGCTGCCGAGTCGATCACGTCCGAGGACAACACCACCTGGACGATCAAGCTCAAGGACGGCTACACCTTCCACAACGGCGAGCAGGTGACCGCCGACAACTACGTCGACGCCTGGAACTACGGCGCGTACGCGCCGAACGGGCAGAACTCCAGCTACTTCTTCGAGAAGATCGCCGGCTACGACGACCTGCAGGGTGAGAACCCGAAGGCCGAGACGCTCAGCGGGCTGAAGCAGGTCGACGACCTGACCTTCACCGTCACGCTCGCGCAGCCGTACAGCGAGTTCAAGTCGATGCTCGGCTACACCGCCTTCTACCCGCTGCCGGAGGCCGCGTTCAGCGCTCCCGGCGAGCTGGCCGAGGGCTTCGAGCAGGCGCCGATCGGTCAGGGTCCGTTCAAGATGAAGGGCACCTGGCAGCACGACGCCAAGGTCGAGGTCGAGCGGTACGACGCCTTCCCCGGCGAGCAGCCGAAGGTTGCCGGCGTCGAGTTCCGGATCTACCAGCAGCTCACCGCGGCGTACGCGGACGTGCTGTCGGACAACCTCGACGTGATCAAGACCATCCCGACGGAGAACCTCTCCACCGCCGGCACCGACCTGGGTGACCGCTTCCTGCAGAGCCCGGCGTCCTCGCTGCACTTCCTGGCGTTCCCCACCTTCCAGGATGAGTTCAGCAACCCGGACGTGCGCAAGGCCATCTCGATGGCGATCGACCGCGAGGAGATCACCCGGTCGATCTTCAAGGACTCGCAGCAGCCGGCCCGCGCGTTCGTCTCCCCGGCCGTCGCCGGCTACCGGGAGAACACCGTCGGCGCCGCGGGCGAGTTCGACCCGGCCAAGGCCAAGTCGCTCTACCAGGCCGCCGGCGGACCGTCGAAGATCACCCTGTCCTACAACGGCGACGGCGGCCACAAGGACTGGATCGACGCCACCTGCAACCAGCTCAAGGCCAACCTGGGCGTGGACTGCGTCGGCAGCGCCGAGCCCAAGTTCGCCGACCTGCTGACCAAGGTCAAGGCCAAGCAGCCGGTGGGCCTGTTCCGGATGGGGTGGATCATGGACTACCCGTCCATGGAGAACTACCTGGGCCCGCTGTACAGCACCAACGGTTCGTCGAACTACTACGGCTACAGCAACCCGGACTTCGACCGGCTGCTCGCCGAGGGCGCCAGCGCCCCCAGCGAGGAGGAGGCGATCAAGAAGTACCAGGAGGCCGAGGACCTGCTCGCCGAGGACCTGCCGGTCGTACCGCTGCGGTTCGGCCAGAACAACTTCGGTCACTCGACAAAGGTCAAGAACGTCGAGATGGATCTCTTCGACCGGGTCAACCTGACCAAGATCGAAGCCATCAAGTAACACCCACGCCGGCGGGTCGGGTCATCGCGAGGTGACCCGACCCGCCACGCGGTTCGCCCCTTTTCAGAGAGACTGCCAAGTATGTTCCGCTTCATCGTGCGGCGTCTGCTCCAGATGGTCCTGGCCTTCTTCGGGACCACGCTGATCGTCTACGCGCTGATGTTCGCCGGTCAGGGCGACCCGATCCAGGCGCTCGCCGGCGAGCGCCCGGTCACCGCCGCACAGCGGGCGTACCTCACGGAGAAGTACCACCTGGACGCCACCGGGGTCGGCGGCTTCTTCTACCGGTACTTCGACTACATCTCCAACCTGCTCCGCGGCGACCTGGGCGAGTCGCTCACCGGACGGTCGATCGGCGACATCCTCGCCGCCGCCTGGCCCGTCACCATCAGGCTGGCCCTGATCGCCCTCGCGGTCGCGGTCATCTTCGGCGTCACCGCGGGCGTCCTCGCCGGCATCCGACGGGCCAGCATCTTCGACAACGCCACCCTGCTGCTGACCCTGCTGGTGCTCGGCATACCGACCATCGTGCTCGCCCCGCTGGCGCAGTACTTCCTGGGCGTCAAGTGGCAGGTCTTCCCGCCCACCGCCGGCGCCGACCCCGACTTCTACGCGCTGCTGCTGCCGGGCATCGTGCTCGGCTCGCTCTCCCTGGCCACCGCGCTGCGGCTGACCCGCACCTCGGTTGCCGAGAACCTGCGCGCCGACTACGTACGCACCGCCCGGTCGAAGGGCCTGCCGAACCGGCGGGTGGTGAGCGTGCACGTGTTGCGCAACTCGCTCATCCCGGTGATCACCTTCCTCGGCGTCGAGGTCGGCAACCTGATGAGCGGCGCGATCATCACCGAGGGCGTGTTCAACATCCCCGGCGTCGGCTTCAATCTCTTCCGCGGCATCCGCACCGAGGACGGCCCGCTGGTGGTCGGCATCGTCAGCGTGCTCGTCGTGGTCTACCTGATCTCCAACCTGGTGGTCGACATCCTGTACGCCGTCCTGGACCCGAGGATCCGCTATGAGTGAGACAAGGGTGGACCTGTGAGCGACTTCGAGACGGTGGCGGCGTCGGAGAACCAGGCCGCGCGGCGCGGGCCCTCCGGGGAGCCGGGCACGCCGAACCAGGTGGGGCGCCCCCGCAAGCCGCGCAGCCTGGCCGGCGACGCCTGGCGCGACCTGCGCCGCAAGCCGATCTTCTGGATCAGCCTGCTCCTGGTGCTGCTGGTGACCGCGATGGCCGCCGTGCCCGGCCTGTTCACCAGCAACGACCCCGCCGACTGCGTGCTGTCCCGACAGCACGCGGCACCCTCCGGCGGAGCCATCTTCGGGTACGACTTCCAGGGCTGCGACACGTACGCCCGGGCGGTCCACGGCGCCCGGGCGTCGCTGCTGGTCGGTGCCCTCAGCGCGCTGTTCACCGGCCTGATCGCGCTGGTCGTGGGGATGCTCGCCGGATACTTCGGCGGCTGGGTCGACGCGGTGCTCTCCCGGGTGATCGACATCGTGCTCGGCATCCCGCTGCTGCTGGCCGCGATCGTCCTGCTCAAGCGCATCGGCAGCGACAGCGCCACGGTACGCGTCGCCGCGGTCATCTTCGTGCTGGCGGTGCTCGGCTGGACCACCGCCGCCCGGGTGGTCCGTTCCTCGGTGATCACCGCCCGGGAGCAGGACTACGTGGCCGCGGCCCGGATGCTGGGGGCCGGCAACGGGCGGATCATGTGGCGGCACATCCTGCCGAACGCGCTCGCCCCGGCCATCGTCGTGCTGACCATCGCGCTCGGCTCGTTCATCGCCGCCGAGGCGACGCTGTCCTTCCTCGGCATCGGGCTGCGGGAGCCCACCATCTCCTGGGGCATCGAGATCAACAACGGTCGGGTGCACATGCGGGAGTCGGCGACCCCGCTGGTGGTCCCGTCGACCTTCCTGGCGCTGACCGTCCTGGCCTTCATCATGCTCGGCGACGCGATCCGCGACGCCTTCGACCCGAAGCTCCGGTGAGGCGGTCATGCGAGCGCGAGGAGTGAGCGCAGCGAGCCCCGCAGTCGCGAGCGAAAGGCAGGCACCGCGAGCGCGAGGAGTGAGCGCAGCGAGCCCCGCAGTCGCGAGCGAAAGGCAGGCACCGTGAGTCAGCACGCCGTCCGGCCGACGCCGGCCTCGCCCACTCCGCCCGGCGGGCACCTGCTGGAGGTGCGTGACCTGCACGTCGAGTTCCGCACCGGCGAGGGTGTGGCCAAGGTGATCAACGGGGTCAGTTACCACCTGGACCCGGGCGAGACGCTCGCCGTGCTGGGCGAGTCCGGCTCCGGCAAGTCCGTCACCGCCCAGGCCATCATGGGCATCCTGGACACCCCACCGGCGCACATCAGCTCGGGCGAGATCCGCTACTCCGGCCGCGACCTGCTGGGTCTGCCGGAGGAGCAGCGCCGGCAGATCCGGGGCAAGGAGATCGCGATGATCTTCCAGGACGCGCTCTCCGCCCTGAATCCGGTCTTCCCGGTCGGCTGGCAGATCGGCGAGACGCTGCGCCAGCGACTCGGGATGTCCCGCGCGGACGCCCGCCGCCGCTCGGTGGAGCTGATGGACCTGGTGCAGATCCCGGCGGCGGCTCGGCGGCTCGGTGACTACCCGCACCAGTTCTCCGGTGGTATGCGGCAGCGGGTGATGATCGCGATGGCGCTGGCGATGGAGCCGAGGGTGCTGATCGCCGACGAGCCCACCACCGCGCTGGACGTCACCGTGCAGGCCCAGATCATGGACCTCCTCGCCGACCTGCGGCGGAACCTGGACATGGCGATGATCCTGATCACCCACGATCTCGGCGTGGTCGCCGACGTCGCGGACCGGATCGCGGTCATGTACGCGGGCCGGATCGTCGAGCACGCCGACGTCCGGTCGCTGTACCGGGCGCCCGCCCACCCGTACACCAAGGGGTTGCTGAACTCGATCCCGCGCCTGGACCAGCGGGGCGGGAAGCTGTCCACGATCCGTGGCCTGCCGCCCAACCTGATGCGCATCCCCAGCGGTTGCCCCTTCCACCCCCGGTGCCCGTACGTGCAGCAGGTCTGTGTGGACGTGGTGCCGCACGACCTGGTCCTCGGCGACGGCCGGACCAGCGCGTGCCACTTCGCCCAGGAGGTACGTGATGACCGCGCCGGCTAGCCCCAACACGGTTCGCGGCGAGACCCTCCTCGACGTCGACCACGTGGTCAAACACTTCCCGATCACGCAGGGCGTGGTGTTCAAGAAGAAGACCGGTGCGGTCAAGGCCGTCGACGGGGTGAGCTTCCAGCTGCGCCGGGGCGAGACGTTGGGCATCGTCGGCGAGTCGGGTTGCGGCAAGTCCACTCTGGCCCGGCTGCTGATGCGGTTGGAGAAGCCGACCGCCGGCCGCGCCACCCTGGCCGGTCGGGACCTGTTCGCCGCCTCCGGCGGTGAGCTGCGCCGGATCCGACGCAACATGCAGATGGTCATGCAGGATCCGTACACCTCGCTGAACCCCCGGATGACGGTCGGCGACATCATCGGCGAGCCGTTCGAGATCCATCCGGAGGCGGCCCCGAAGGGCAGCCGCCAGCGGCGGGTCCAGGAACTGCTCGACGTCGTCGGGTTGAACCCGGAACACATCAACCGGTATCCGCACCAGTTCTCCGGCGGTCAACGCCAGCGCATCGGCATCGCCCGCGCGTTGGCGCTGCGGCCCGAGGTGATCGTCTGCGACGAGCCGGTCTCCGCGCTGGACGTCTCCATCCAGGCCCAGGTGATCAACCTGCTGGAGGAGCTTCAGGACGAGCTGGGCCTGTCCTACATCTTCATCGCGCACGACCTGTCGGTGGTGCGACACATCTCCGACCGGATCGCGGTGATGTACCTGGGCCGGATCGTGGAGATCGGCACCGAGGACGAGATCTACGATCGGGCCACCCACCCGTACACCCAGGCGCTGCTCTCCGCGGCACCGGTGCCGGACCCGGACGCCCGGGAACATCGCAGCATCATCCGGCTGCATGGCGACGTGCCGAGCCCGGCGGACCCGCCGAGCGGCTGCCACTTCCGTACCCGGTGCTGGAAGGCCCAGGACATCTGCGCCATCCAGGACCCGCAGGCGGTGCCGCGGGCCGCCGACCCGCACCCCTCGGCCTGCCATTTCGCCGAACTCCGGCCGGGACGGTGAGCGCGAACCTCCCTCCTCAGTGGATACTGCGGCATCGAAGAGGCACCCGATGACGGATGGCGAGCCTCTGCTCACTCATTAGGGTCTACAGCCGTGACGCAGGTGGCGCTACGACCGACGACGGGCCCCACGGTCGGGGTCGCCGCGACGAACAGTCGGACCACCATGCGATTTGTGCAGGCCACCGTGGCGGTCGTCGCCCTCGGCACCGCCTGGTGCGTCGCGAACTTCACCGTCGGTGCCGGCACCGAGGCGCTGGCGTACCTGTTCGTTCCGGTCGGCGGGGTCTTCGCCGCCGGGTCCGTCGTACACCTGCTCCGCCACGCCGACCTCGACCCGGTCACCCGACGCTTCTGGCGTGCGCTCCTCGTCGCGGCGGTCACCATCACCATCGGGTACGGCTGGCTGGCGCTGGACATGCTGACGCATGCCGCCGAGGCCCGTACCCGAAGCATGCCGTTGCCGGCGGCGGCGTGCGTGGCGATCGGATTCGTCGTCGCCATCTGGGCGGTGGCCCGGGTGCCGATCGCCGAGACCGGCGGTGTCGAGCGATGGCGTCTCCTGCTCGACCGCACGATCGCGTTCCTCGGCTGCGCGGCCCTGCTCTGCTACATCGGGCTGGCCCCGATGCTTACCGCTGCCGAGCCGTGGAGCCGGCAGGCGATGGCGCTGGTCGGGCTCGCCTTCCTGGTCGCGGTCGGCGCCGCGACGAAGGTGTCCTTCGTGGCCGGCGGTCCGGTCGACCGGGTCGCCCTGCGGTTCGTCGCGGCCAGCGGCGGCGTCACCGCCGGGATCGTCGCGGTGCTCTCGGTCCGGTACGGGTATGTCGCCGGCATCCCCGCCCAGGCGGTCGTGATGCCGCTGACGCCGGTCTTCTTCACGCTCGGGGTCCGGGCGCAGTGGCGGGCCCAGCTCGGTGTCCGCCGCGATCCGACCCGCAACGGCGTGCTGCTGCCGTACCTGGCGGTGGTGGCGGTCGACGTGCCGCTGCTCGCCGTCGCGTTCGGCGCTCCGCTGACCTGGCCGGTCCGGGTGGTCCTGATCGCCGCCGTGGTGGTGACCGCGCTGGTCAGCGTCCGGCAGTTCATCGCCTATCGGGAGAACGCCCGACTGCTGCGCAACACCCGGCTGCAGGAGGAGCGCCTGCAGTACGAGGTCAGCCACGACGGCCTCACCGGGCTGGCCAACCGGGCGCTGTTCCGGGACCGGCTCGCGTCCGCACTCACCGCCACGACACCCGCGTCGGTGCTCCTGGTCGACCTGGACGACTTCAAGACCGTCAACGACCTGCTCGGGCACGGCGTCGGTGACCGGCTGCTCGTGTCGGTCGCCGAGCTCTTGCGTGCCGAGGTCGGCGACGACGGCCTGCCGGTACGGGTCGCCGGTGACGAGTTCGCCGTCCTGCTCACCGGACCGCACGCCGACCCCGAGAAGTTGGCCGGCCGGCTGCTGGCCGCGCTCGACCAGCCGATCAGCCAACACCGCCTGCTGGTGCAGGCCAGCATCGGCATCGCCGACACCGGGCCCGGTGCCACCGTCGACTCGGTGCTGCGGGACGCCGACGTCGCCATGTACACGGCCAAACAGCGGGGGAAGGCGAGCTTCGTACGGTACGTGGACGGCATGGGTGAGCCGGTACTGGCGCACATGCAGCTCGGCGGCGAACTGCGGCGGGCCCTTGACCACAACGAACTGCGGGTCGTCTACCAGCCGATCCTGCGGCTGGACGACGGGTGGCTGGTCGGGGTGGAGGCGTTGGTCCGCTGGCACCACCCGACGCGCGGGACCGTCGGGCCGGCCGAGTTCATCCCAGCCGCCGAGCGGACCGGTCTGATCGTGCCGCTGGGCCGGTTCGTGCTGCGCGAGACGTGCCGCCAGGCGGCGGCGTGGTCACGGGAGTTCGGGCCGGACGCACTCCGGGAGGCGGGCCTGAACGTCTCCGCCCGGCAACTGCACGATCCCGACTTCGTCTCCGACGTGACCGCCGCGCTCGCCGACAGCGGGCTGCCCTGCGAACGGCTGGTCCTTGAGGTGACCGAGTCGGCGGTGCTGCGCGGTCAACAGGTCTCCCGGACCCTCGTCGAACTCGACCGGATGGGCATCCGCCTCTCCCTCGACGACTTCGGCACCGGCGAATCGTCGCTGAGTCTGCTGCGCGCCTTCCCCGCCGCGATCGTGAAGCTCGACAAGTCCTTCGTCGACGGTATCGAGATCGACGACGGCCAGGCAGGGGCAGCCGCCGCCCGGCAGGCGGTGGCCCGGGCGGTGATCCAACTCGCCCACGCCCTCGGCCTGGAGACCGTCGCCGAGGGGGTGGAGAGCGCCGAGCAGGTCGCGGTGCTCCGTGCCCTCGGCTACACCCGTGGCCAGGGCTACCACCTGGCCCGACCGATGACCGCCGAAGGCATCTCCGGCCTACTGGCCGGTCAGCGGACCGTGGCAACCGTCCAACCGACGACCTGACTGCGGTTACCGGTTCGGTCCAGATCTTGGACAGTCTCCGTCAACGGCTAACAGTCAACGGCTAACGGAAACTGTCCAAGATCTCGCACTAGTGGGCGAAGTGGCGGGTGGCGGTGAGGTACATGGTGACGTCGGCCTGCTTGCAGGCCGCGATCACCTCTTCGTCGCGGATCGAGCCGCCGGGCTGGACGATCGCCCGGACGCCCGCGTCGATGAGGATCTGCGGACCGTCGGCGAACGGGAAGAACGCGTCCGAGGCGGCCACCGCGCCGCGCGCCCGCTCGGCGCCGGCCCGGCTGACCGCGAGGCGAGCCGAGTCCACCCGGTTGACCTGCCCCATGCCGACCCCGACCGTGGCGCCGTCGTGGGCCAGCAGGATCGCGTTGCTCTTCACCGCGCGTACCGCCCGCCAGGCGAAGGCCAGGTCGGCCAGGGTGGCGTCGTCGGCTGGCTCGCCGGTGGCCAGCCGCCAGGTGCTCGGGTCGTCGCCCTCGGCGTCGATCGCGTCCGGTAGCTGCACGAGCAGGCCACCGCTGACCTGCCGCCACTCGGTCGGACGCGGCTGGAAGGCGGGCGCACGCAGCAGCCGGATGTTCTTCTTGGCCCGCAGCGTCTCCACCGCACCGGGTTCGTAGTCGGGCGCCACAACGACCTCGGTGAAGATCTCGGCGATCTGCCCGGCCAGCTCGACCGAGACCGGGCGGTTGACGGCGATCACCCCACCGAAGGCGGAGACCGGGTCACAGGCGTGCGCCTTGCGGTGCGCCTGCGCCACGTCCGCGCCGACGGCGATCCCGCACGGGTTGGCGTGCTTGACGACGGCCACGGCGGGCTGATCGGCGAAGTCGTTCGCGGCCCGCCAGGCGGCGTCCGCGTCGACGTAGTTGTTGTAGGACATCTCCTTGCCGTGCAACTGCTCGGCCTGAGCCAGCCCGACCGGGCCGGACGGGTCGGCGTAGAGAGCGGCGCTCTGGTGCGGGTTCTCGCCGTAGCGCAGCACCGACTGCCGGCGCAACGCCAGACCGGCGAACTCCGGCATGCCGTCGGCGGCCGGGGCCACCGACGAGGCGAACCACTCGGCGACCGCCACGTCGTACTCGGCGATGTCGGCGAACGCGCGGGCGGCCAACGCCCGGCGCTGCGCCAGGGTGAAGCCACCGCCGTCGAGCGCGGCCAGCAGCATCGGGTACGCACCGGGGTCGGTCACCACGGCCACCGAGGCGTGGTTCTTCGCGGCCGCACGCACCATCGCCGGGCCACCGATGTCGATCTGCTCGACGCACTCGTCCTGGCCGGCGCCGGAGGCGACGGTGTCCTGGAACGGGTACAGGTTGGACACCAGCAGGTCGATCCCGGCGATGCCGTGCTCGTCGAGCTGGGCGGTGTGTGCGTCCTTGCGCAGGTCGGCGAGGAGCCCGCCGTGAATCGCCGGGTGCAGGGTCTTCACCCGCCCGTCGAGGATCTCCGGGAAGCCGGTCACCTGCTCCACCGGCGTCACCGGCACTCCGGCGGCCGCGATCGTCGACGCGGTGCTGCCGGTGGAGACGATCTCCACACCCGCCGCGTGCAGCGCCTTGGCCAGATCGGCCAGGCCCGTCTTGTCGTAGACGCTGACGAGTGCCCGCCGGATCGGGCGACGCCCGTCCTGGATGGAGTTCACGCCGACCATGACCTTTCTTCCGGTTATCGTCCAACCGTTGCGGACCAGCCGGCCCACCTGCTCCACGAGCTGGCTCCGCTCCGCTTCCTTGATGCGTTCGGTGAGCGTGTCGACGTCGTCGTCGTCGCGTACCGGCACCGCCACCTGCGCGACGATCGGGCCGGTGTCCATCCCGGCGTCGACGAAGAAGAGGGTCGCCCCGGTCACCTTGACCCCGTAGGCGAGCGCGTCGCGCGGGCCGTGGATGCCGGGGAACGCCGGCAACAGGGTGTTGTGCGTGTTCAGGTAACGGTCGCCGAAGGCGGCGAGGAAACGCGGACCGACAAGCTTCAGGAACCCGGCCGAGATGACCAGGTCGGGTCGGTGCTCGGCGACCCGGTCGGTGAGCGCGACGTCCCACCGATCGCGGTCCGGGTGGTCCTTCAACCGCTCGACGAAGGTCGGCACCCCCGCGGCGGCGGCCCGGTCCAGGCCCGCGATCCCGTCGCGGTCCGCCCCGACCGCGACCACCCGCGCCCCGTACGCCGGGTCTGCGGTCGCGTCCAGCAGGGCCTGGAGATTGCTGCCGGAGCCGGAGACAAGGACGACGATACGGGCGGGCTGGTTCACCGGCACACCCTATCCGGCCGCTGGCCGGTGCCCATCCGCTGGGCAGCGCGGCGCGCGTGACCACCGAACTGGCCGAAAGCAGGTACGCTGCCGGTCGCTTGGGACCGGCGCATGTCCGGTCCCACACCCGTCAGCGAACAACCGTGAGGAGCACGTCGTCATGCAGCCCGAATACCAGTCACAGCCACCGCAGTCGGTCGACAACAACATGACAATGTCGATCGTCGCGATCTTCCTGTTCTGGCCGCTGGCCATTCCGGCGATCATCAACGCTTCGAAGGTCAACCCGCTGGTTCAGCAGGGTGACTACGCCGGCGCGCAGGCTGCGGCGGCCGAGTCGAAGAAGTGGTCCAAGTGGGCCCTGATCGTCGGTATCGCCTGGATCGCGATCGTCCTGGTGTGCTGCCTGGGCGGCGGCCTGCTGGGCTCGATGAGCGGCAGCAACGCCAGCGGTTTCTGAGCACCGGATGCAGCCCGGTCAACCCGGTCAGGACCCGTACGGCCAGCAGCCGCCGTACGGGGACCCGACCACGCCCCCGCCGGCGAACCCGTACGCGCCACCCCCGGCGAACCCGTACGCGCCACCGCCGGCGAACCCGTACGCCCAGCCGGCCGACCCGTACGGTCAGCAACCCCCGGCCGACCCGTACGGTCAGCAGCCCCCGGCCGATCCGTACGGTCAGCAACCGGAGGCCCAGCCGCCGGCCTCCCCCGGGCCCTACGGTCCGTACGCGCCGCCGGCCGGTCCCCCGCCGGCCGCCGGGCAGCCCCCGGCGTACGGCCAACCGGCGTACGGGCAACCGGGCTACGGGCAACCGGCGTACGGGCAACCGGGTTACGGGCAGCCCTACGCCGACCCGTACGGCCCGCAGCCCTACGGCGGCACGCCGATGTACCCGAACGCGGGTTTCACCGGCGCGCAGGGGCAGCAGAACACCCTCGGCCTGGTCGCGATGATCCTCGGCATCGCCTCGATTCCGTTGAGCTGCTGCTACCTCGGCATCCCGCTCGGGTTGGCCGCGCTCGTGACCGGCTGGCTCGGTAAGCAGAAGGCCGACCAGGGCCTGGCCGGCAGCTCCGGTCAGGCACTCGCCGGCCTGATCTGTGGCGCGGTCGGGCTGCTGCTGGGTCTGCTGCAGATCGTGGTGGTCGCACTGAATGTCGGCGGGTCGGCGCTGTATCCCTGATCAGCAGCCTGCCCGCAGCCAGGGGCGTCCCGGTGCGTCCGGGACGCCCCTGGCGCGTCAGCGGGCCAGTTCGACCGCCCCACCTCGTGCGGAATCCGCACACCGCCGCCCCTCCGGGCGGCGGAGAGGGTCAGGTCGCGGGTCGGGTGAGCCAGCGGGTGGCGGCGGCACCGAGCAGTGCGCCGGCACCGGTGACCAGCAGTGCCGCGAGCGCCACCTGCCAACCGACCGGCCCGACCTGCGCCAGCCGGCCGCCGCCCAGCGGCCCACCGGACGCCTTCGCCGCCGCGCCCAGCAGCAGGCCGGCCACCGGTCCGGCGAGCGCCGCCGGCACGAGCAGCCGCCGCCAGGACAGCGATCTCCGTTCGGCGTTGGCCAGGCGCAGTAGGCGGCGCGCGAGCAGCCAACCGGTGGCCATTCCCACGAGGACGGGCAGCGCGAGGACGGTGACCGCGCCGAGCCCGGCCACCGGCCCGCTGGGCAGGCCGGCGAACAACGGCAGTGCCGGTAGCGCGCCGACCGACACCTCGCTGGTGCGTACCGCCGTGTCGGTGCCGACCGCGAAGCCGGGGCCGAGGAGGTAACTGGCCGACCACACGCTGACGTTCGGCGCGTACGCGAGGCTGACCAGGGTGATGCCGGCCTGACCGGCGACACCGGTTTGGTAGGCGCCGATCAGGTCGGCCGCGTCGCCACCACCGGTCGCCACGGCCAGCCCGGCCACGGCAGCGCCCGCGCCGAGCAGCACCAGGGCGGCGACCAGGCCGGCACGTACGCCCTCGCGCAGCGGCATCGGCGTCTGCTCGGCGAAGACCTCCGCCACGCCGGTCGTCCGGGCCGCACCGAAACCGGCGGCGAGGGTGCCGACGGTCGCGAGCGTCAGCCCGGCGCGCACCGGCGACACGCTGGGCCCACCGGCTCCGACGAGCATGGCGGCGAGCGCTCCCAGCAGTCCGTACGCGACGCCGACGGCAGCGGCGGCGGCGAGCGTACGGCCCGGCGACCGGCCGCCGCGGGCACCGATCGCGCGGCTGGCGTGCACCCCGGCCCGGACCAGCCGCCAGACCGCCAACACCGTCACCGCGAGCGGCGCCAGGCCGAGCGGGCCGGTGGCCATGACCAGGGGCACCCCGTGCCCGAGGAGCCAACCCGCCGCTCCCGCCCGTGCGGCGTCGAGCAGGCTGCCGGCGTCCTCGCTGAGTTGGAACAGCCACAGCGCCAGCGCCACGGGCAACCAGGTGGTCACGGCCGCCCCGATGGCGGCGACAAGTGCGGCGACCGGGAGCGGTGCGTGACTGCGCCCGGAAGGTGCCGTCCGCGCGGCCGGCACCCGGCGCGGCGGGCCGGCGCGGCCGGGTGGCCGGCCACCGGCGCCACGGGCGTCGGTGGCCCGGCGAGGCTGGTCAGGGGTGACAAAGGACATCGGCTCTACTCTGGCATGCCGGGCCGGCCCCGGCTGCCCGACACCGCCCGTCGTGTCGGGCAGCCGGCGCGCCGAACACCCGAGTTCGGCTGATCCGGCGTGGGCGGGCACCGTCTCATCTAGCCTCGGCACAGGGGCCGTGACCGACGTCGCGGCAGCATGTGACCGGAAGGGGAGTCGTGAACGCTCCGTATCCACCGCCCCCGCCGCCACCCGTCGGCCGGGACCGTACGACCCTCTGGGGCGTAATCGGCATCGTGACCGGTGTGCTCTGCTGCGGCATCCTCGGCATCGTCTTCGGCTGGTTGTCGATCCGCGACGCACGCCGGTACCGCCAGTCGCCGGTGCTCGGCTACGTGGCCATCGGGCTGGGCGTGCTGAACATCGTCGTCAGCCTGATCCTGCAGGCCACCGGGAACTACCCGTACTGGAACCGCTGAGGGGCCGACCTTCCGGTCGGCCCCTCAGCGCGTGTTTCCCGCTCAGCCCGCGGACATGATCTCGCGCATCAGGTTGGCCGTCTCGGTCGGCGTCTTGCCGACCTTCACGCCCACCGCCTCCAGCGCCGCCTTCTTGGCGTCGGCGGTGCCCGCCGAGCCGGAGATGATCGCACCGGCGTGCCCCATGGTCTTGCCGGGCGGGGCGGTGAACCCGGCGATGTAGCCGACCACCGGCTTGCTCACGTTGGCCTTGATGAACTCGGCCGCCCGCTCCTCGGCGTCGCCACCGATCTCACCGATCATGACGATGGCGTCGGTGTCCGGGTCGGCCTCGAACGCGGCCAGCGCGTCGATGTGGGTCGTCCCGATGATCGGATCGCCACCGATGCCGACACAGGTCGAGAAGCCGATGTCGCGCAGCTCGTACATCATCTGGTAGGTCAGCGTGCCGCTCTTGCTGACCAGACCGATCCGGCCGGAGCCGGTGATGTCCGCCGGGATGATGCCGGCGTTCGAGGCACCCGGCGAGGCGATGCCGGGGCAGTTCGGGCCGATGATCCGGGTCCGCTCGCCCTTGGCGACGTTGTACGCCCAGAAGGCGGCGGTGTCGTGCACCGGCACCCCCTCGGTGATCACCACGGCCAGCGGGATCTCGGCGTCGATCGCCTCGATGACCGCGGCCTTGGTGAACTGCGGCGGTACGAAGATGACCGTGACATCCGCGCCGGTGTCCTTCATCGCGTCGGCGACGCCGGCGAAGACCGGCAGCTCGGTGCCGTCGAAGTCGACGGTGGTGCCCGCCTTGCGCGGGTTGACACCGCCCACCACGGTCGTGCCGGCGGCGAGCATCCGGCGGGTGTGCTTGGAACCCTCGGAACCGGTCATCCCCTGGACGATGACCTTCGAGTCCTTGGTCAGCCAGATAGCCATGTGTCAGACCCCCGCAGCCGCCAGCTCGGCGGCCCGCTCGGCCGCGCCGTCCATGGTGTCGACCCGCTCGATCAGCGGGTTGTTCGCGCCGTCGAGGATCGCCCGACCGGCCTCGGCGTTGTTGCCGTCGAGGCGGACGACGAGCGGCTTGGTGACCTGCTCGCCCCGCTGCTCCAGCAGCTCCAGCGCCTGCACGATGCCGTTGGCGACCGCGTCGCAGGCGGTGATGCCGCCGAAGACGTTCACGAAGACGCTCTTGACCGACGGGTCGGAGAGCACGATCTCCAGTCCGTTGGCCATCACCGCGGCGCTCGCACCGCCGCCGATGTCGAGGAAGTTGGCCGGCTTGACGTTGCCGTGCCGCTCCCCGGCGTAGGCGACCACGTCGAGGGTCGACATGACCAGGCCGGCCCCGTTGCCGATGATGCCCACCTCGCCGTCGAGCTTGACGTAGTTGAGGTCCTTCTCCTTGGCCGCCTGCTCCAGGGGGTCCACCGTCGCCTGGTCGACAAGTGCCTCGTGGTCGGGGTGCCGGAAGCCGGCGTTCTCGTCCAGCGACACCTTGGCGTCCAGCAGCAGCAGCTTGCCCTCGGCGGTCTTGGCCAGCGGGTTCACCTCCACCAGGGTGGCGTCCTCGGCGACGAAGGCCCGCCACAGGCCGACCGCGACGTCGACGACCTGGTCGGCGACCTCGGCCGGGAAGCCGGCCGCCTCGACGATCTCCCGCGCCTTCGCCTCGTCCACGCCCTTGACGGCGTCGATCGGCGCCTTGACGACCTTCTCCGGGGTCTCGGCGGCGACCTGCTCGATGTCCATACCGCCGGCGACGCTGGCGATGCAGAGGAACGTGCGGTTCGCCCGATCGAGCAGGTACGAGAAGTAGTACTCCTCGGCCACGTCCGCGGTCACCGTGATCATGACCTTGTGGACGGTGTGACCCTTGATGTCCATGCCGAGGATGTCGGTGGCGCGGGCCACCGTCTCCTCCGCGCCCTCGGCCAGCTTGACGCCGCCCGCCTTGCCTCGTCCGCCGACCTTCACCTGTGCCTTGACGACCACCCGGCCGCCGAGGCGTTCGGCGATCGCGCGGGCCTCCTCCGGGGTCGTGGCGACGCCGCCGGCGAGCACGGGAAGTCCGTGCCGCTCGAACAGGTCCCGCCCCTGGTACTCGTACAGGTCCACGATTGCGCGTCCCGTCCCGTCTCTGCGGCGCACCGTCGCGCCGCCACCAGCGTATGGAAAGAAAACAGTGTGATGCCCGACATCAGTTGAAGTTGACGCAGGCGGTCGAACCCTCGCCACCGCGACCACGCGCCGCCGCCGACCTGACGGTGCGGCCCGCAAGGGGAGGTCGGAAAGGGTTCATTGGGCGCAGCCTAGCGATGCCGGCACCTCCGGCAACCGAGCGGGTGTGTGGTGTGCGGTAATGCACAAACCAGGTTGGCGTCGGGTCACACCGGAGCGCACCCGTCAGGGCGCGGACCGAGCCACGTCACCCGTTCGAGCGATCTTGCCTGGGTGGTGACGGTTCTCCGCGGTCCCGCGTAACCCCGCTGGAGGGACGTCGTTGAGTCAGGTGTCGGAGCGCTGGTGAGCGCGAAGACGGAAACGGCCGATGCCCTGTCGGTCGAGGGGTGGCGGCGGGGCATCGTGCATAGAGGGGCCGGACGTGTGAGGGGTGCGTCCGGCCCCTCCCCCTGTGCTCAGGCCACCGGCTGGGCGACGTTGTCCCGCACCCACTCCACGATGGACGTGGTGGTGGCGCCCGGGGTGAAGATCTTGGCCACGCCGAGCCGCTCCAACTCCGGCAGGTCGGCCTCCGGGATGATGCCCCCGCCGAAGACGACGATGTCCCGGGCCTGCCGTTCGTCGAGCAGTTCGAGGACCCGGCGGAACAGCGTCATGTGCGCCCCGGAGAGCACCGAGAGGCCGACCGCGTCGGCGTCCTCCTGGATCGCGGTCTCCACGATCTGCTCCGGGGTCTGGTGCAGGCCGGTGTAGATGACCTCCATGCCGGCGTCGCGGAGAGCCCGCGCCACCACCTTGGCACCACGGTCGTGGCCGTCCAGGCCCGGCTTGGCGACGACGACCCGAACACGAGAGCTCATCTGGGCATCCCTTTCACCGGCTCTGCGGCATTCACCTGAACGAACGGTAACCCGCCCGGCCTCGGCCGGGGAACCGGGGCCGGCAGGGCGAGCGGTAAACAGGGGTCGCCGTACGGATTCGCCGCAACCCCCTGCCGCGTCACGTAGGTACCACTGTCACCTCACGCAGAGGCACGACGGGCACGGGGGGCGTCAAGCGGGACGCCTCCGCCGATCGGTCACGGTGTGCGACGAACGGAGGATAACGAGGACACTCCACTACACCCGCGAGCCATGACAATCTCGGACGGAAGCGGACAGAACGTTGCAAGCAATTCGGCGTTCCGGCTTGTGACGGGACTGACGGTTGGCTACCGTGTCCACGGTTGTCATCAGGTCTACGGACGGGTGACGACGCGACCAGCCGACGGACGGTCACCAGATCCGGACGACGGTTGATCCGCATCGGAACCCCGACAACGGAGGGTATGCGTGCGCCAGCGCCTGTCGTCTGAGCCCGATCGATATCGCGGCCGCCGCCGCGTACCCACACCCCCGCGCAGCCGCTACGCCGCGGTCGTCACCACCGCCTTCGTCGGCGCCGGTGTGGTGGCGCTGGGAGCCAGCGCGATGCCGGACGCCAAGAGCGTCAGCCCGACGGTGCTCGACGAGCTCAAGCAGGCCTCGATCAGCAACCAGGGCGTGGCCGACCGGGCCGACGCCGCCGACCGGGCCTCCCGGGACGGCCGCGATGCCCCGGAGAGCGTCGAGGACACCGGCGTCTGGCTGTTGCCCCTGCAGGGCTACGACTTCAACTCCCCCTACGGCATGCGCTGGGGCAAGCTGCACACCGGCGTGGACCTGGTGGCGCCGGAGGGCACCCCGTACGTCGCGATCCACGAGGGCACCGTCACCAAGGCCGGCTGGTTCGGCGGCTACGGGAACGCGGTGATCGTCCAGCACGCCGACGGCAGCGAAGCCATCTACGGCCACTCCTCCGCGCTCAGTGTGCGCGAGGGGCAGCAGGTCAAGGCCGGTGACCAGCTCGGCCTGGTCGGCAACACCGGTCACTCCTACGGTTCCCACCTGCACCTGGAGATCCATGTCAAGGGGGAGCCACTCGACCCGGTGCCGTGGCTGCAGGAGCGCGGAGTGGACATCAAGCTGCAAGTCGAGGCAATCTACAGCGAGGTAGCCGCGTCCTGACCGGCCGTGACGTCCGTTGACCGCCCGGATCTGTCGATCCGGGCGGTTTCGCGTGATGCCCGGGACGGACAAGTGTCCCAGCTCACTCCGACAACTGTGACGGACGGCACAACGGCCGACCAGATCAGCATCGGGCAGTCGGGACCAGTCCGGCACGAAGACGGACAGCGGCGCCGGCCACCGCCCGCGCCGCTCACACCCCCGGTACCCGGCACCGCCCGGACCGACACCAGGATTTCGAGGTCACGTACCACTCGAAGCCAGTGAGGTCCGTACCCGTGCAGGACGACAGCCCCACCCCTACCCGCGAGATCCCCCACGCCCCGGCACGCCACCGTCGACGGATGAGCCGGCGTTCCCGCCTGCTGGCTGTCGGTGCGGTCGCCCTGGCGGCGCTCGGCGTCGGCGGTGTCGTCCTGACCGACCGCGATGAGCGGCCGACCACCAGCCCGGTCGCCCTGGACCCAGCGACCCGGGCAGCGGCCGCCGAGCGGGCCGACCGGTCGGCCCGCCAGCCCGCCGCCTCGGGCAGCCCGTCGCCGAGCGCCAGCCCCACCGCGAAGCCCAGCCCGAAGCCGAAGGCCAGCCGGACGGCCACCGCCAAGCCGAAGCCGAAGCCGAAGCCGAAGCCGAAGAAGAGTACGAAGCCGAAATCCTCCTGGGTCCTGCCGATGTCCGGAGGTGCGGTCACCTCCTGCTACGGACCCCGGTGGGGCACCCTGCACGCCGGCATCGACTTCGCCATGCCCGCCGGCACCCCGGTGCGCGCCGCCTTCGGTGGCACCGTGACCAAGGCCGGCGACGTCGGTGACGGGTACGGCATCTCGGTGGTCATCGACCACGGCAACGGCTACCTCACCCACTACGCCCACCTGAGCACGGCCAGGGTGAGCGTGGGCGCGAAGGTCAGCACCGGGCAGACGATCGGTCTGGAGGGCTCCACGGGCGACTCCACCGGCCCGCACCTGCACTTCGAGGTGCACCAGGGTCAGATGTGGAACCAGATCGACCCGGCGCCCTTCCTACGCGCTCGGGGCATCGACGTGGCCTGCTCCGGCTGACCGGGTCAGATCTTCTCGATCGGGGCGTGGCGCAGCACCAACCACAGCGTCTGGTCGCCGAAGTCGATCTGCGCCCGGGCACCCGGGCCGTGCCCCTCCACGGTCACCACCCGGCCGAGACCGTACCGCTGGTGGTTGACCCGGTCCCCGGCGGTGACCTTCGGCCCCTGCGGCAGCTCGCTCGCGGTGGCCAACCGACTGCCGTCCACCCCGAGCTTGCGGGCCAGCTGGACCGCCCGGGGCGTACCGCCGGCAAAACCACCGCGACCGCCGGGCGCCCGGTCCGCACGGCCGCCCACGCCGCCACCACCCCCACCCCACGAGGTGTACGACCCCTCGGTCCGCTCCCAGCGGACGAGTTCGGGTGGCAGTTCCTCGACGAACCGGGACGGCGGGTTGTAGGACGGCTGGCCCCACGCGGAGCGGGTCACCGCCCGGGAGAGGTAGAGCCGCTGCCGGGCACGGGTGATGCCCACGTACGCCAGCCGGCGCTCCTCCTCCAGCTCCCGGGTGTCGCCGAGCGAGCGTAGGTGCGGGAAGACGCCGTCCTCCAGGCCGGTCAGGAACACCACCGGGAACTCCAGGCCCTTGGCGGTGTGCAGCGTCATCAGGGTGACCACGCCCTGGTGCTCGGGGTCGTCGGTGGGCACCTGGTCGGCGTCGGCGACCAGTGCGACCTGTTCCAGGAAGCCGGCCAGGGTGGCCCGTTCGCCCTCCGCGCCGGTCGCCTCGATCCGCTCGGTGTACTCGCGCGCGACGCTCACCAGCTCCTGGAGGTTGTCGACCCGGCCGGCGTCCTGCGGGTCGAGGCTCTCCTCCAGCTCGGTCAGGTAACCCGAACGGGTCAGCACCGCCTCCAGCACCTCCTCCGGGGTGCCGTCGACGGCCAGCTCACGGGCGGAGTCGAGCAGCGCCACGAAGTCGGCGATGCCGTTGGCCGCCCGGGTCGAGATGCCCGGCGCGTCACCGGCTCGCCGCAACGCGGCACCGAAGGAGATCCGGTCCCGGCTGGCCAGTGCCTCCACACAGGCCTCTGCGCGGTCGCCGATGCCCCGGCGCGGGGTGTTGAGGATCCGGCGCAGGCTCACCGTGTCGTCGTCGTTCACCACCGAACGCAGGTAGGCCAGTGCGTCCCGGACCTCCTTGCGCTCGTAGAAGCGCACCCCGCCGACGACCTTGTAGGGCAGACCGAGACGGATGAACACCTCCTCGAAGACCCGGGACTGCGCGTTGGTGCGGTAGAACACCGCCACGTCGCCCGGTCGGGTCTCCCCGTCGTCGACCAACCTGTCGATCTCCCGGGCCACCCAGTCCGCCTCGGCGTGCTCGGTGTCGGCGACGTACGCGACGATCGGTTCACCCGCGCCGGCATCGCTCCACAACCGCTTCGGCTTGCGCGACGTGTTGCGGTCGATCACCGCGTTCGCCGCGTTCAGGATGGTCTGGGTGGAGCGGTAGTTCTGCTCCAGCAGGATGGTGCGGGCGTCGGTGAAGTCGCGCTCGAACTCCAGGATGTTGCGGATCGTCGCGCCCCGGAAGGCGTAGATCGACTGGTCCGCGTCGCCGACCACGCACAGCTCCGCCGGGTCGAGGCCCTCGGTGCCGGAGACCAGCTCCTTGATCAGGATGTACTGCGCGTGGTTGGTGTCCTGGTACTCGTCGACGAGCACGTGCCGGAAACGACGGCGATAGCTCTCCGCGACGTGCGGATGCGACTGGAGCAGATGCACCGTCGTCATGATCAGGTCATCGAAGTCGAGCGCGTGGGCCTCGCGCAGCCGCCGCTGGTAGAGGGCGTACGCCTCGGCCAGGGCGCGTTCGTTGGGTCCGTTGGCCCGTGCGGCGAACGTCTCCGGGTCGACCAGCTCGTTCTTCAGATTCGAGACCTGGGCGGCGAGACCCCGCGCCGGATAGCGCTTCGGATCGAGGTCGAGTTCACGGGCGACGAGTTGCATCAGCCGGCGGGAATCGTCCGCGTCGTAGATCGAGAAGGTGGACTTCAGGCCGGCCTGCTCGTGCTCGGCACGCAGGATCCGCACACAGGCGGAGTGGAACGTGGAGACCCACATCAGCCGGGCCCGTGGGCCGACCAGGGCGGTGACCCGGTCCTTCATCTCGCCGGCGGCCTTGTTGGTGAAGGTGATCGCGATGATCTCGCCGGGGTGCACGTCCCGGGCGGCGAGCAGGTACGCGATCCGGTGCGTCAGCACCCGGGTCTTGCCGGACCCGGCGCCGGCCACGATCAGCAGCGGCGAGCCCGCGTGGGTCACCGCGTCCCGCTGCGGACCGTTGAGCCCCTCGACCAGCTCCGCCGGATCGAGGCGGCCGGGCGTGGGCCGGTGGGGTGGCAACGCCCGGGCAGGCTCGGGCTCGGGCGGGGACGCGGGGATGTCGAAGAGAGGATGCATCGCACGGCGAGTCTATGCCGCCGGCCCGACATCCCCCGCCCACGGCACCCACCGACCAGATGTGGGGAAGGGACGGCTTTCCTTGCGTGCCACCCCGGAGAGCGGCATACTCGACAGCGTGTTCGATGAGCGCTTCTACTTTTACTACGGCTCCGGGAGTCCGGCAGCCGTAGGTCGCGCCTGATCGATCAGACCTACGAAATGCCCCGGGCTCTCGGAGCCCGGGGCATTTCGCGTCCCGGGATCCGGGCAACGGGCACCACATCGCGAGAGGTACCCGAAGATGACAGACGTGATGGAGCAGAACGGCAGCGCGAACGGGGCCGGTCCCGCCGGGCCCGAGGCTGGTGCCCCGGCCACCGGCACCGCCGAGCCGGACGCCGCCAGTCGGATCGCCGAGATCCGGGTACGGATCGACGAGATCGACCGAGCGCTGATCGAGTTGTGGCAGGAGCGGGCCGCACTCTCCCGGGAGGTCGGTGCGACCCGGATGGCCTCAGGCGGTACCCGGCTCGTCCTCTCCCGCGAACAGGAGATCCTGGAGCGCTTCCGGTCAGCCCTGGGCGCGGACGGCACCCAACTGGCCCTGCTGCTGCTCCGCGCCGGCCGCGGCCCCCTCTGAGCCACCCCACCCGCCTCCCGCACCATCCAGGTAAGTGTGGACCGGGGCGCCGGCTGCTGGTGACGGCCGACGCCCCGAATCACTGAGGAGGCACTACCTTCACCGCTGCTTCCGGTACGGATGGACGGAGCGGCGGCGTCTGTGGGGCTACTCCGACGCGTGCACCACGTCGCGCACCTCGGCGAAGTGGCAGGCGCTCGGGTGACCCGACTTGTCGCGGATCTCCAGCAGCGGCTGCTGCTCGGCGCAGACGTCCTGGGCCTTCCAGCACCGGGTGCGGAATCGGCAGCCCGAGGGCGGGTTGGCCGGTGACGGCACGTCACCGGTCAACACGATCTGATCCCGGTGCCCGCGCAGCCTCGGATCCGGCACCGGCACCGCCGACAGCAACGCCTGCGTGTACGGGTGGGTCGGGTTGTCGTAGATCTCGTCCTCGGTGCCGATCTCGATGATCTTGCCGAGGTACATGACCGCGACCCGGTCGGCGATGTGCCGGACCACCGAGAGGTCGTGGGCGATGAAGATGTACGACAGCCCGAGCTCCTTCTGGAGCTTCTCCAGCAGGTTGATCACCTGGGCCTGGATGGAGACGTCCAGCGCGGAGACCGGCTCGTCACACAGGATGATCTCCGGGTTGAGCGCCAGCGCCCGGGCGATGCCGATCCGCTGCCGCTGGCCGCCGGAGAACTGGTGCGGGTACCGGGTGATGTGGTCCGGGTTGAGACCGACCAGATCGAGCAGTTCCTGCACCTTGGCCCGTCGCCTGGCCTTCGGCAGCACGTCCGGGTGCACCTCGAAGGGCTCCCCGACGATGTCGCCGACGGTCATCCGCGGGTTGAGCGAGGTGTACGGGTCCTGCATCACCAGCTGGATGTTGCGCCGGCCCCGACGTCGCTCCTCGGCGCTGACCTTCGACATGTTCTTGCCCTGCACGAACAGGTCACCCGAGGTCGGCGTCTCCAGCCCGACCAGCAGCCGGGCCAGCGTCGACTTGCCACAGCCGGACTCACCGACGACGCCGAGCGTCTCGCCGCGCCGCAGCTGCAGGTTGACCCCGTCGACCGCCTGAACCGCGCCGTACTGCTTCTTGAAGACGATGCCCCGGGTCAGCGGGAAGTGCTTGACCAGGTCACGGGTTTCCAGCACCACGTCACTCATCACCCTTGACCTCCTTCCAGAAGTGGCAGGCAGCCGTCCGGCTCGGCGACACCTGGTACAGCGGTGGCGCCGGGTCCTGCCGGCAGACCTCCTGCGCGTACCCGCACCGGGGGTTGAAGGCGCAGCCCGGCGGGATGTTGGTGAGCATCGGCGGCAGGCCCTTGATGGCGCTGAGCTCGTGGCCCTTGAGGTCCAGGCGCGGAATCGACTCCAGCAGACCCTTGGTGTACGGGTGGGCGGGGCTGGCGTAGATGTCGTTCACGCCGGCTTCCTCGATGACCCGGCCGGCGTACATCACCGAGATCCGGTCCGCCACGTCGGCCACCACCCCCATGTCGTGGGTGATCAGCACGAGGCCCATGTTCCGTTCCCGCTGAAGCTCGGCGAGCAGCGCCATGATCTGCGCCTGCACGGTCACGTCCAGCGCGGTGGTCGGCTCGTCCGCGATCAGCACCTCGGGGTCGAGCGCCAGCGCCATAGCGATCATGACGCGCTGCCGCATGCCACCCGAGAACTGGTGCGGATAGTCGTTCACCCGCTGCTTCGCCGCCGGGATCTTCACCAGGTCCAGCAGCTCGACGGCACGTGCCTTGGCGTCCTGGCGAGACATGCCCCGATGCTTGCGGAACAGCTCGGCGAGCTGGAAACCGACGGTGAAGACCGGGTTCAACGCGGAGAGTGCGTCCTGGAAGATCATCGCGATCCGGTTCGCCCGCACCTTGCGGCGTTCCGACTCCGGCAGCTTGAGCAGGTCGACCCCCCGGTAGAGGATCTCGCCGCCGGTGATGAAGCCGGGTGGGGTGTCCAGGATGCCCATGATCGCCTGAGCGGTCACGCTCTTGCCGCAGCCGGACTCGCCGAGGATCGCCCGGGTCTCGCCGGCCCGCAGGTCGAAGCTCACACCGTTCACGGCGTGGGCGATGCCGTTGCGGGTGCGGAACTCCACGTGCAGGTCCTTGACCTGTAGTGGCAGCGCGTCCGGGTCGACGCCCGCCAGCGCCTCCATCTTGACGTTCACATCAGTGCTCATGCCGGCACTCCGCTCGCTCCGTGCCCTCGTGAGGCACCGTCGCCCTTGGCTGATGATTCGCTCGCTGCGACTCACTCATCGGACTCACCGGAACTTCGGGTCGAGGGCGTCACGCAGCGCGTCACCCATGAGGATGAAGGACAGCACCGTGCCGACCAGCAGACCACAGGGGAAGAGCAGCAGCCACGGGTCGTCCAGGAAGTAGACCTGGTGCTGGCTGATCATGATGCCCCAGGACTGGGTGGGCGGCTGGAGTCCGACGCCGAGGAAGGTCAACGTGGCCTCGGCGGCGACGAACGAGCCCAGCACGATGGTGGCGTAGACCAGCATCGGTGCGATCGCGTTCGGCAGGATGTGTCGGAACATCAACCGGGAGTTGCGGGCACCGACCGCCTTCGCCGCGTGCACGTAGTCCAAGTCCTTCGACGAGATGACGCTACCCCGGATGATCCGGGCGATGGTCGGCCAGGCCAGCAGGAAGAGCACGGCCGTGATGGTCCAGATGTTCTGCCGCTTGATCACGGTGAGGAACACGATCGCGCCGAGCAGGAACGGCAGCGAGAAGAAGATGTCCATCACCCGGGAGATGACCGCGTCGACCCAGCCGCCGTAGTAGCCGGCGAGCAGGCCGAGCACCCCACCGAACAGCACGATGCCGCTGGTCGCCATCACCGCGATCACCATCGACGGGCGGGCACCGTAGATCGCGTGCGAGTAGTAGTCGCAGCCCAGGATGTCGAAGCCGAAGGGGTGGTCCCAGCTCGGCGCGACCCGGGACCGGTCGGTGCTGCACGCCCGCGGGTCCTGGCTGGTCCAGAGCTTCGGGAAGAGCGCCATCGACCCGACCGCGAGGATGTAGAGAGACGCGATCACGAAGACCGGGTCGCGCAGCAACTGCCGCCGGGCGTCCGCCCACAGGCTCGCGTTGCGCTCCTTGCCGCCCGGCGCGTCGGGCGTAGGGCCGTCACCGGCCACCGGCGCACCGCCGACGGCGGAGCCCGCACTCGTCAGGTCACTCATGTCCACACCTCGTTTCGCTGCACCCGGCCATCAGGAACGGTCGGAAGACCTGCGTCCGCCACCGTGATTCGGTCACTCATAGCGGATCCTCGGGTCGAGCACGGCGTAGAGCAGGTCGACCAGCAGGTTGGCGACCAGGACAACAAGCACCAGCATGGTCACCACGCCGACCACCACCGAGGACTCACCGCTGCGCGCCGCCATCGTCACCAGCCGGCCGATGCCCGGCACGTTGAAGATGGTCTCGGTGACGACCGCGCCGGCCATCGCGGCGCCGATGTCGACGCCGAGGAAGGTGATCACGGGGATCAGCGAGTTGCGGAGCGTGTGCACGCCGATGACCCGCTTGTTGGTCAGGCCCTTGGCCTTCGCGGTGCGGACGTAGTCGGCACGGATGTTCTCCATGATGCTGGTCCGGGTGAGCCGAGCCGTCGTGGCCAGCGAGAGCGCACCGAGCACCATGCCCGGGATCACCAGGCTGGCCAGCGGATAGTCGGGCTTGAAACCAGGCGTGAAGACGCCGACGGAGATCACGTCGGGAATCCAGTCCTGGTCGCGCAGCACGTTTCCGAACTTCACCCCGACGAACTCCCGGACCACCACGCCCAGCACGAAGATCGGCACCGAGATGACGAACACCGTGCTGATCTTCACCGCGTAGTCGGTGAAGCTGCCGCCGCGCAGACCGGCCAGCACACCCGCCGCGATGCCAACGACCGCCTCGAACACGATCGCGATGACCAGCAGCTTCAGGGTGAACGGAATGGCATCGGCGACCAGGTCGGTGACCTCCCGCTGGCGCAGGTTGATGCCGAAGTCGAAGTGGAAGAAAATGTTGCCCAGCCTGTCGAAGAACAGTCCCGGCTCGTAGCCGGTGCCCAACCAGCCGCTGCCACTTTCCGCCTCACGCCAGAGGCAGGGGTCACCCCGCTTGTCCAGACAGGGATCGGCGTAGCCGAGCCGCTCGGTGATCGCCGCAAGCAGCGCGGGATCCGGCGTCCGGTCCCCGAACAGCGCCCGGACCGGATTCCCGCTGAACTGGACCGCCAGCGAGGTCATGTAGTGCAGTAGGAACATGGTGCCCAGCACGGTGGGGATGAACTGGAGCAACCGTCGAATGACGTAGCGCCCCATGACGGGGTCTCCTCTCGGCGCTGACGTGGCGGCAACGATCACCCTGGTGGGGTAACCGTTGCCGCCACGTCGTATTACGGCATGATCAGGAGTCTGAAGCTCAGTTCTGCTTCAGCGAAATCGCACCGTAGTCGGCGTCCGAGACGGCGTTCCAGACGAACTGGTCGACGTTCTCGCTGTAGACCGCGCCAACCTTGTTCCACCACATCGGGATGACCGGCAGGTCCTCGCCGAGGATGTCCTCCGCCTGCTGGTACGACGGGATGGCGGCCTGGATCGACTCGGCCGAGTCACCCTGCTTCATCAGGTTGTCGAAGGCCTCGTTCGAGTAGCCCGAGTTGTTGCTGCCGGCACCGGTGCCGTACAGCGGGTAGAGGAAGGTCTCCATGAACGGGTAGTCCGGACCCCAGCCGAGGCGGAACCCACCGGTGAACTTCTTCTGGTCCGCGGTCTCGAGGTACTCGGCGAACTGCAGGTTGACCTTGAGCTCGTAGTCGATGCCCAGGGCCTCCTTGATCTGGTCACCGACGGCCTGCAGCCACAGGTCGTGGCCGGCACCGGCGTTGGCCCACAGGATCAGCTTCTCACCGGCCGGCCAGCCGCCAGCCTCGGCGAGCAGCTGCTTGGCCTTCTCGACGTCCTTGGTGCAGTACTTGCAGACGCCCTCGCGGGCACCCTCGAAGGTCGGGGCCACGTAGCCGCTGGCCGGGGTGAACCGGCCGTCGAAGACCGCGTCGATGATCGACTGCCGGTCGATCGACAGCGACAGCGCCTGGCGGATCCGCTTGTCCTTGAAGGTGTCCTGGTACAGCGGCATGCCGACGTAGGTGAAGCTGTCACCCGGCTGCTCGTACATCCGGTCGCCGTACTGCGCCTGGGCCTCCTTGTAACGGGCCGGGGGCAGCGTGTAGAGCACGTCCAGCTCGCCGGCCTGGAAGGCGGCGTAGCCGGCGTCGATGTCGGCGAAGATCCGGTACTCGATGCGGTCCGGCTTGCCCGGCTCGCCCTTCCAGCTGTCGCTGCGCACCAGGTTGATGGCGACGTTGTGCTGCCAGCTGCCATCGATCTTGTAGGGGCCGTTACCGATCGGCTTCTCGTTGCACGCGGCGATGTCGTCGACGCAGGCCTGAGCCATCGGGAAGAAGCCCGGGTAGCCGATCGTGGTCGGGAAACCGGAGAACGGCGCGTCCAGCTCGACGGTGAAGGTCAGGTCGTCGACCTTCTTGAGACCCGACATGGTCTCGGCGGTCGGCTTCGGAGCCTCCTTCGGGCCCTCGCCGTCCGGGTCGGCCGGCGCCACGTCCGCCTTACCGGCGATCCGCTTCATGAAGTAGCCGTTGTTCTGGGCGTTCGGCCCGTAAGCGGCGTAGTTCCACGAGCGGAGGAACGCGTCGGCGTTGACCGGCTCACCGTTGTCGAAGGTGTAGCCGCTCTTGAGCTTGATGGTCCAGAGCTTCTGGTCGGTCGAGTCGACCGACTCGGCCAGGTCCATCTCGACCGCGGAGGTCTCGGCGTTGTACTTGACGAGACCGCGGTACAGCTGACGGATCACATACAACGACGGCTCGTCGTCGCCGCCGGACGGGGTCAGGAACGCCGGCTCGGCGTTGTACACCCGCAGCGTGCCGCCGGACTCGCCGGCCGGCTCGTTGTTGTCGTCGCCACCGCCGCTACAGGCGGTGGCCAACATGGCGGTGGCGGTCGCCGCGACCGCCACCTTCAGGAATTTCCCGCGCATGGGAGTGCCTCCTCAGGGCGCTCGGCTCACGAGGGGGTTGTGAGGTGCCTGCAACTGTGACACCCGATGCGCCCAGGCGGGAAGGCGTGTTATCAACCCGATACCCGCCCGGGACGGGGCCGACATCGACCCGCGGGTGCCTCTCCGGCACCCCCGACGCATGGTATGAGCTGCTCGTCAACCACATTTCCACGCTCGGCCGGCCGTCGGATGACGTGGGGTCGACGTCTCCGCGAACCCGCCGGACTATCGACGTGAACCCCGCCACTATTGGCTGGATGCTACCCGAAAGTATGAGTCTGATTCCAGACCGAAAGCCGATCAACGTGGTCGGGTGAAGGGCCTTGTGCCCCGAAGCGATCCGACCCCGGATCCACTCGATTGGGATCCGGGGTCGGACGAGGTGCGGTGTTGGCGATCAGGCCGTGAAGTGAATCCGGCGACGACGCAGCACCAGTACGGTGACCGCACCGGCGACCAGGAGCACCAGTCCGGCGGCGATCGCGGTGACGATCGGTGCACCGGTCAGCGGCAGGCCGCCGTCGTTCGAGGCCGGCGAGGTGGACGGGGCAGGACTCGCCGGCGACTCCTCGGGAGTGCTCGGCGTCGGCTCCGGCGACGGGGACTCCGTCGGGGTGGACGGCGTCGGCTCCGGCGTCGTCGGCTCGGGGCTCGGCTGCGGCGCCGTGAAGGTGGCCTTCGCCTCGGCGGTCACCGTGGCGCCGGTGCTGCCGCCCAGGATCAGCTTCTGGGCCGCCTTGCGCCCGGTGTACAGGAACACCCGGCCGAAGGAGACCGAGTCAGCCGCGGACGCGGTCACGCCGACCTCGCCGGCCTGCTCGGTCGTGAGCCAGAACTGGCCGCCGTTGACGCTCGTGGTCACGGGCTTGCCCTCGGCGTCGACCGCCGACCCGCCGGTCACCGCCAGGGTGATCTCACCCGCCGGCCCCTTCACGGTGAACGGGCCGGCCTTCTCACCGACCTGCGCGGTGGCGCTGGTCGGATCGATGCTCAGCTCGGCCTTCGGCTCGGGCTGGTCGGTGGCGTTCGCGACCAGGTAGTCGTGAACCTTCTTGATCACGTCGTACCGCTGCTTGCCGACCAGGCCACGGCCGGCGACCCAGTCGCCGAGCTCGATGCCGTCGCTGAAGTGCCAGACGGCGGTCTGGGTGCCGAAGTAGAGCAGGTTGCGGCGTACCTTTTCGTTCGTCCCGGCGGGCACGGTGGCACCGGCGGCGGCCAGCAACGCGTCGGAGTCGGCGTTCGGGTACCCGTGAGTCAGCACCCACTGGACCTTCGCCAGGTTCTTCACCTGGGACTCGTCCCAGGTGCCCTCCTGGTACTTCCCGTCGATCGCGACCCGGGTGTGGTAGTCGATGCAGAACGCCGGGAGCAGCTTGCCGTCGATCTTGATGGCCAGCGCCGAGGTCGACTTGACCTTGTTGTCGAGCAGCAGCTTGACGCTGCTGCCCGGCACCGACTTCGCCACGCCGGTGGCCGGGTCCTCGGCGGCGGCAGGGGCGGCGGCACCGAGCGCGAGCGCGCCACCGGTGACGGCGGCGAGCGCGATCCGCGCCCAGCGCCGTCCTCGTTGTCCGTTCATGAGTTTCGTGCACCTCTCGGGCAGGGAGTGACCCGCGTACGCGCGGGCGGCCTGAGTCACCGTTCCTGCGGGATGAGCGGCATCCGCACGCGGGAAGGCGAGGGGCATTATCGGCCGCTGCTTGATCACTTGTCACGCCCTGCGGCGCAATTGGCCGCTTATGCCCAAAAGGTCGCTTATACCAGCCGGCGGTCCGCTGCCCAGCGGGACAACTCGTACCGATTGGACATCTGGAGCTTTCGCAGCACGTTCGAGACGTGCGTCTCGACGGTCTTGATCGAGATGTACAGCTCCCGGGCGATCTCCTTGTACGCGTACCCCCGAGCGAGCAGCCGCAGCACCTCGCGTTCCCGGTTGGTCAGCTGGTCCAGCTCCGGATCGGCGACCGGGGCGTCCGGCCGGGCCGCGAAGGCGTCCAGCACGAACCCGGCCAGGCGTGGGCTGAACACCGCGTCGCCGTCGGCCACCCGCCGGATCGCCGCGGCCAGCTCGTCCGGCGAGATGGTCTTGGTGACGTACCCGCGTGCACCGGCCCGGATCAACCCGATCACGTCCTCGGCCGCGTCGGAGACGCTGAGCGCCAGGAAGCGGACCTCGGGATGGCTGCGGCGCATCGCCTCCAGCACGGCCCGACCACCACCGTCGGGCATGTGCACGTCGAGCAGCACCACGTCCGGCCCGGTGGCCGCGATCCGGCTGACCGCGTCGGCCACCGTGCTGGCCTCCCCCACCACCTCGACGTGCGCGCCGAGTTCGGCGCGTACCCCGGCGCGGAACATGGCGTGGTCGTCGACCAGGAAGACCCGCAGCCGTCCGGGCCCGGTGCCCTCCGGTTCGACCGGTGGTGTCGACTGCTCGGCCATCATCTGTCCCTCTCCGCCGTGGCCGAGTCCCGGGAGATCGGCAGGATCAACCGGACCTCGGTCCCCTCTCCAGGCCGGGAGCGGATCTCCGCCCGGCCACCGTGCCGCTTCATCCGCCCGACGATCGAGCCTCGGACACCGTGCCGATGGTCCTCCACCGTATCCGGGTCGAACCCGACACCCCGGTCCCGCACGAAAACGCTTACCTGCTCGGGCTCGACCTCGGCGTACAGCGAGACGGTCTGCACCCCGGCGTGCCGCGCGGCGTTCACCAGCGCCTCGCGCGCCGCCGCCACCAGGGCACCGATCCGCTCGTCGGTCTCCCGGTCGCCCACCACGACCGCCTCCACCGTCAACGCGAAGGTGTCCTCCACCTCGGCCGCGGCCTGTTCCAGCGCGGCGGCGAGGCGTTCGGTGGGTGAGGCGGTGGGCTTGTAGAGCCAGTTGCGCAGCGAGCGCTCCTGACCCCGCGCGAGCCGCTGCACGGTCTTGACGTCGCTGGCGTTGCGCTGGATCAACGCGAGGGTGTGCAGCACCTGGTCGTGCACCATGGCCGCCAGCTCGGCCCGTTCCTGCTCGCGGATGCGGCCCTCGCGCTCCGAGCGAAGCTGGTTCCAGGTACGCCAGAGCACCGGCGCGGCCACCACCCCCACACCCGCCAGCCCGACCGACGCGAAGATCACACCGTTGATCACGGCGTCGAGGTTCTGTGCCGGGGAGTAGACCGCGGCCACGCCGATGATGCCGACCGCCACCAGCACCCCGCCCCCGACGAAGCGCAGCACGAACGCCCGCCGGTCGCTCTCCTCTATCACCGCGCCGAGCCAGGGCACGGGCATCGACTCGCCCCACTGCCGTCGCCGCTCGGGTGCCGACTGGTGCCAGATCACGCCGGCACCGACCGCGATGATGGCGACCAACCAGCCCGCGGTGCCGGTCGCGCCGACCGAGTCGAAGACCATCACCTGGATCAGCAGCACGCCGAGCCCGATGGCCACGAAGGGCAGCAACTGGCCGACGTCGCGGCGCGGCGGTACGGCGGTGTCACCGGGCCGCAGCGGCACGACCGCCCAGAAGGCCGCATAGAGCAGCAGACCAAGCCCACTCAGCCCGAGCAGCACCATGAAGGCGATCCGGACCCGAACCACCGGGACGCCGAGATGCTCGGCGATGCCGGCGGCCACCCCGGCGCCCATCCGGTGCTCCGGAGCGCGGTAGAGGCGGGGTGGTTGACTGCTGCTGCTGATCGCGAGCTCCCTGGTCAGGACGGTCGGGCCGGACGCGAGGCGAAGTTCCGGCGCCGATCCGATCGTCACACGTGGTGTGGCCACCCGACCACGGGGACGCCCCCGACATTCGGGCAGCCCGGATCTCAGGGTGGGGTCAGGGTCGCCGCCGGAGGACGCTCGGGCCTCGGGCGCAGCAGGATCGAGGTATGACCGACGACGCTGCCCAGCCGTACCGGCCGGGGCCGACCGAACCGGAGCCGACGCCTCCGGCGGCCACCCGGTCGGCCGTACCCGAATCGTCCGGTGCCGGGGCGGACGGCCCGGCCGTGCCGCCCGGCGGGCAAGCGCCCGCCGACGGGACGGCGTGGGACGACGCACCTCCACCCGTCGCCGCCGCGCCGCCACCCGGCGGAGCGACGGCGTGGGAGACCACCGCCGCACCACCGTCCGCCGGGCCGGGGGGGCCGGGCGGACCTGGTGGACCTGGTTGGCCGCCCGGCGGGCATGGCGGACCTGGCTGGCCGGGCGGGCCGCCGGGAGGCGGGCCGGGCGGATCCTTCGGAGGCACCGGCTTCACCTCCCGGTACGGTCTGGTCCGGCCTCGGGAGGGTCGTTACCTGGCCGGCGTCTGTGCTGCCGTCGGCCGGGCCACCAACACCGACCCCGTGCTCTGGCGGGTGCTGCTGGCGGTCCTGGGCTTCTTCGGCGGCGTCGGCATCCTGGTCTACGTCGCCGCCTGGTTGATCATTCCGGGCGAGGGCGACACCGCCTCGCCCATCGAATCCATGCTGGGCCGCGGGCGTTCCAGCATGTCCCCGGTCACGGTGATCATCCTCGGCGTGGTGGTCGCGGTGGGCTTCGGCTTCGTCGTAACCGACGCCTTCCGCGCGGTACTGCTCGGCGCGGCCATCCTGGTCGGCGGCGCGCTGCTGCTGAACCGTCAGCAGCGCGAAGCCCGGCCCCAGTCGGCCGCACCCGGTGCAGGCGTGCCCGCCAGTCCTCCACCGCCCCCCGGTCCGGTGCCTCCGGTCGGCTATCCAGCTCCGACCGGCTATCAGGCGTACCCGGAATTCGGTCGGACGGCCACCGTCACACCGCCCGCCTTCCACCTCCCCGGCTCGACGCCCGGCGTTTCCTCGCCACCGTCGGGGCCCGGCGGACCGGACGAGTCGACCATGCGGTTGCCGTCGGCTCCGGCATGGCCGACGAGCGCTGCCGCGTCGGGCCCGCCGGTCGCCCAACCGACCTACCGTCCCCCGTTCGCGCCGCACGGCCCCTACGCCGGTCCGCCGAAGGTGGCTGCGCCGCCACCACCCAAGTCGAAGCCGCCCCGCAAGCCCCGCGAGCGGTCGGCCCTGGGCGCGGTGACCTTCTCGTTGATCTTTGTCGCGTTGGGGCTGGTCGGCGTTCTCGACCTGCTGGACGTCTTCGGGATCGGCGCGTCGGCCTACTTCGCCGCGGCGCTCGCGGTGATCGGGCTCGGCCTGCTCGTGGGGACCTGGTTCGGCCGGGCCCGCTGGCTCATCGCGCTCGGCCTGGTGACCGCCGCCGCCCTGGCGGTGGTCACGGTCGTCGAGTCCTACGACCGGGTCCGCGGCGTGGACGGCGCGGTCACCTGGGCACCGACAAGTCACCGCGACCTCGCCAACCGGTACGAACAGAGCTTCGGCGACGCGGTGCTCGACCTGCGGGCGATCGACTTCAGCCAGCAGGAGACGGAAATCACCGTCGCCATCAACTTCGGCGAGGCCACCGTGGTGCTGCCACCCAACGTGGACGTCACCGCGGTGACCAGGGTGACCGCCGGTGACGCGAACATCCTCGGCCAGCGGACGCAGGGCATGGACAACCGCCCGGTAGACACCGTCGATCTCGGCCCGGACGGCGCCGGGGGCGGCAAGCTGCGCCTCAACCTGCACGTCAACGCCGGACACATGGAGGTGAGCAGGTGAGGAGCCACCGCACCGACCTGGTCTCGTTCGCCTTCGGGCTGCTCTTCGTCGCCCTGGCCGCCTGGTGGTTGCTCGCTCAGGTGCTCGGTCTCGTGCTGCCACCGGTCGGCTGGTTCCTGGCCGGTGGACTGATCCTGGTCGGCGGGCTCGGCCTGATCGGTGCCCTGCGCTCCAGCCGGTACAACAGCCGGCCGGCACCGGCCGATCCCCGTGCCGACACCGGCCAGGACGACCCGGCGCGCGACACCGGCGACGACGCGGCCGATCCGCTCCCGGACCGGGCGGACGTCGACACCTCGACGGGTGAGCCGACCCCGGTCAGCTCGGCCAGGACAGCCGAGCCGGAGCCGCTGGAGGACCGCACGCTCGATCTGTTCGGCGCGGCGGAGGAGACGCCACCGTCCGGACGGCAGGGGCGCGACGCCTGACCGTGCGGCAGCGGTCGCGCGCCGCCTATGCTGGCCGGTGTGCTCCCGCCAGCGCTGGCCGGCCCGCGCCGCAGGGTGACCCCCGCGGGTCGTCGGCGTGCCCGGGCCGTCCGCGGCCGGGCCGACCTCGCCGCCGGCGGTGACCCTTGCGTCAGTCGCCTCTACCCGTCAGGAGCCCGTTCGAGATGACCCAGTCCCCCGCCGTGCGTACGCCCGACCGTTCCGGTTCGGTCCGCCTCGGCGAGCGCGCCGCCCGTACCCTCGTCTCCGAGCTTGCCCGGATCAACGACCCGAAGGCCGCCCTGCTGGTCGGCGCGGCTCCGGAGTCCGCGGTGCTGGCCGCGGCGATCGAAGCGCTGCTGCCCGGCGACACCCTCACCGTGGTGCCCGCCGAGCGGGTCAGCGCCACCACGCTGCGGGAGCACGTCACCGCCCAGGGCCGCTGGGTCGCCGAGCGGGTCCGGGTCGTGGACAGCCTGGCCGAGGCGGAGGCCGCCGCGGTGGTCATCGCCGCCGAGGCGTTCACCGGCACCGCCGAGGAGGCCCGCACCACCATCGGGGCACTCGCCAAGTACCTGGCCGACGGCGCGGTGCTCAGCGTCGCCACCGCCGTCGCGCGGACCGCCGGCGCCGCCGCCGAGTTGGACCGGCAGGGCGTGCTGTACGGCGTCGGCAACGACCTGGTGCTGCGCAACAACCCGCCGGTCCGCGTGTACCGGCTCCGCTTCACCCCGGCCGAGGCCGCCGCGGCGGAGCAGCTCGCTCCCGCCTACCGGCCGTCGAGCGTGCCGCTCAGCCGGGACATGCACATCGACTCCAACGGGGTCGCCGCCGCCGGCATCGCCCTCGGGCTGGCCGCGCTCACCCGACTGGCCCGACCGAAGTCGAAGCTCTGGCTGCTGCCCGCGCTGGCCGCCGCGCCGGTGGCCGCCTTCTTCCGGGATCCGGAACGGGACGTGCCGGAGGATCCGTCGGCCGTGGTGGCCGCCGCCGACGGGCAGGTCCTGTCGGTGCAGCGCCTGACCGACGAACGCTTCGGCGACGGCGAGTTCCTGCGCGTCGCGGTCTTCCTGTCGGTGCTCGACGTGCACGTCAACCGGTCTCCGGTGGCCGGCAAGGTGGTCGACTACTTCGTGGCGGACGGTGGGTTCGTCAACGCGATGAAGCCGGATGCGGAGCACAACGTGGCCGCCTACACGGTGCTGGACACCACCCACGGCACCGTGGTGGTGGCGCAGCGGACCGGCCTGATCGCCCGCCGGATCGTGCAACGCGCTCCGATCGGCGCGCTGCTGGCCCGTGGCGAGCGGTTCGGGCTGATCCGCTTCGGCTCGCGTACCGACGTCTACCTGCCGGCGGAGGCCGCGGAACCGCTGGTCGGGCCGGGTGACAAGGTGATCGGTGGATCGACCGTGATCGCCCGCTGGCGCTGAGTTTCGGACCCCGGGAGACGGAAGGGCGCCGCGGCTCAGCCGCGGCGCCCTTTCGCAGGTACGGGTCAGACGACGGTGCGGCGCTGGCGCACCCAGAGCACCGGACCGCTGATCAGGTACCCGACCACGATCAGCCCGAAGGTGAGCCGGACGTCGATCAGGGCGCCGACCACCGGCGCGAGCCAGACCCACGGCGGTAGCTTGACCAGCCGGGCGAGCTTGGCGTACGGGAAGCTGCTGACCATGGTGAAGGCGAGCAGCGCCACCCCGGCGATCTGCACCGCCCCCGGCACCGGCATGCCGATCACCACCATCAGGGCGAGCACGGCGGCGGCCATCGTGGTGGGTACGCCGGAGAAGAACCGCCCGTCGTTGGGCGAGACGTTGAACCGCGCCAGCCGGATGGCAGCGCAGGCGGCGACGAGCGCGGCGGCCACCGCGGCGGCGGCTGTCGGCGCGGAACCGGCCAACGAGGCGTAGACCACCACGGGGGCGGCGAGGCCGAAGGAGCACATGTCGGCCAGCGAGTCCATCTGGGCGCCGAACGGGCTGGACACCCCGAGCTTGCGGGCCAGCGCGCCGTCCAGGCCGTCGAACGCGACGCAGGCGATCAGGAGCAACGCGGCCAGTCGCACCTCGCCCTGCATGGCGACGAAGATCGCGTTGATGCCGAGCAGCAGGCTGGCCAGGGTGCACGCGTTGACCAGGGCGAACTTCATCCGCCGGGCCGGTGTCCGCTCGCCCGGCAGCAGCGGTGCCGGCGTCACTGTCGACGCGGCCGGCACCGGAGTCGGCGCGACGGGTGGGTTGACCGTGACCGGGCCGACCAGCGGGGCGACCGGGGCGATGGTCTCCATCCCGGTGCGGTGGAACCGCCTCAGGCCGTACCGGCGACGCGGGCGGTCCTGGTACCGGGGCTCGGGCAACACGTCGGTCACGCCGTGCAGTTCTGCATCTCGGCGGCCGACGCGAACCAGCAGGACCTGGCGGGCGAGGGTGCCGCTGCGGCGCAGCGGGCCCGTCCAGCTTCGCCCTGCGGGACGCGGGCTGTCAGTCGTACGACGCCGGCGCCATGGGGCTCTCGGCACGTTTCCTCCATCACCGGATCGGCTTACCGCCATGTGGCGGGCGTCCGGCTGTCTCGTGCCGGACCTTCCTGGCCCGGCAGCCGTTTTGCGGAGTACACCATCGCACAGGGGGTGGGGGAATGGCGATAGCTGCCGGCGGTACTTATATCTCCTTTAACCGCGCGAACCGCCGTCTTATTCCCATCCGGGACACGATCGCCCGTTTTCTACGCCTGCCCTGCCTCGACTGTACCGGAGGTGGTCCGTCCCGGCTCGGTGGTGAGATCGACGCGGCAGGGCCACGACGGGTCACCTCGACGAGTCCAGGGCAATGACGGCGATCTCAGTCAAGGGAAGGGTGCGCAGCTCAGCAGGGGTGAACCAGGCGGCGCGGGCGGTGGAGCCGCCGGCCGTCTCGGTCACCGCCGGTTCGGTCGGCACGTCGACCGCCACCCGGTAGACGACCCGGACGCCGTGCCAGTCGAGGGGGTACCCCTCCGGTCCCAGGGCCGCCGGGTTGTGCAGGTTGTCCACCCCGATCAGCTCGGTCACCCGGCCCAGTTGGCCGGACTCCTCGACCAGCTCCCGTAGCAACGCGGTGACGGGCTGTTCGCCGTGATCGGTGCCTCCGCCGGGCAGGTGCCATCGCCCGGCACCGGGATAGCCCTCGGCGATCATGGTCAGCAACACCCGTCCGGCCGGATCGGTGACCACTCCGTACGCTCCGAAGCGCTGCCGGCGGTCGCCAGCGGGGCCGGGGAACGGCTCCCGGCGACGCAGAGCACCGGCCGGCAGCGGAACGACCGGCAGACCGACGGCTTCGGCGGTGAACGGCAGCAGCGGCAGCTTGGCCGTCTCGTCCAGGGTCAGCCAACGGGCCAGGTCGGTGCTGCCGTCACGCTCGGCACGCAGCCGCCCGCCCACCACGGTCACGTCGAACAGCATCCGATCGGTGTGCAGGGCGACCCCGAGGTCCGGGTACGGCACCACGTCCGCGACGACCGCCCGCAACCCGGTCACCTCGACGGTCAGCCCGGTCTCCTCGGCGACCTCGCGGACCACCGCGTGCGCGGGATGTTCGGCGTGCTCCAGCCCACCTCCGGGCAGCGACCAGACCCCGGGAAAGTCCGCCGACGCGGAGCCCCGCACCAGCAACACCCGCCGCCCGGTGTCCCGCAGGACCCCGTACGCCCCCACCCGCCGCACCCGCTCCACCAACTCCCCCACCCCCGCCGCCCCGCGCCCCACGCCGCGTCGATCATGAAGTTATCGCCTTCGTCATCGGCGTGTCCCGACAATAACTTCATGATCGACGCATGGGCGGGGGGCAGGGCGCGGGCAGGGCGCGGGGGCGCAGGGGGTGGGGGTGGGTCAGGTTAGGTGGGCGGCTTGGACGGCTTCGGCGGTGACCTCGGTGAGGCGGTCGGTGGGCAGGGCGCCGAGTTCCTCCCGGGCGAACCAGCGGGCCTCGCAGGTGGAGCCGCCGACGTCGCCGACGGTGGGCGGGGCCGGCTGGTCCACCACCACCCGGTAGAAGGCGCGTACCCCGTGCCAGTCGATCGGGTAGCCCTCGGGGCCGAGCGAGGCGGCATCCCGATGACTGGCCACGCCGAGCAACTCGACGAGCCGTCCGGTCTGCCCGGTCTCCTCGACCAGTTCCCGGATCAGCGCCGCGCCCGGCTGCTCGCCGTAGTCGGTACCGCCGCCGGGCAGGTGCCAGCAGCCGGCGCCCGGGTAGCCGTCGGAGACCCGGGTCAGCAGCACCCGCCCCTCCGGGTCGGTCACCACGGCGTACGCGGCGAAGCGCTGCGCCCGGTGCAGCCCGTCCGGGCCGGGTACCGCGTAGAAGGAGGGGAACTCCGGCGGCTCGTCCGGCACGATGTCCGCCGAGGAGGCCGGCAGCCCGAGAGCGCGGGCGGTGAACGAGCGAAGCGGCAACCGTGCCGCCTCGTCCCGGGTGAACCAGCGGGCCAGGTCGGTGGGCCGGTCGACCCGGTCGGAGAGCGAGCCGCCCCGCACCGACACCCGGTAGACCAACCGGTCGGTGTGGATGGTGATGCCTCGCTCCGGCAGTGCCCGCATGTCGGCCAGCACGTCGTGCAGACCGGCGACGGCCACCGACAGGCCGGTCTCGGCGGCGGTCTCGCGGACGACGGTGTGGTGCGGGTCCTCGCCGTGGTCGACCGCCCCGCCGGGCAGGGACCACGTGCCGGGGGTGCCGGAGCGCTCCGATGCGCGGACCAGCAACACTCGGTCTACGGAATCAGTACAGACTGCGTATGCCGCGATCCTGCGCAGCGGCTCCAGCATGGTGGTCACGGAGCCAAATTCTCCCCGCAACCGGTTACCGACGCGGAAAAGAGTCGGATTCCTGACTGATGGCTCGCCCCTGAGACTTGGTTCAGGGTAAGGATCCGGGCGGTCACCGAGGTCGATACGCTGCGCGACGAGGACCGTGGAGACATGACCTCCACACCTCACGCTCCGTACCGGCAACTCCGACGCCCCACCACCGACCGGATGATCGCCGGTGTGGCCAGCGGACTCGGCCGCTACTTCGCCGTCGACCCCACCCTGGTCCGGGTGGCCTTCGCCGTCGTCACGCTGGTGACCGGCGGGATCGCCGCCCTGGCGTACCCGATCATGTGGTTCCTGATGCCCGAGGAGCCGGCCGGCGCACCCGCCTGGCCGCACCCGGCGCCCGGCGCGCCACACGGACCCGCCGGCGCGCCGCCCCAGCCGGCCGCCACACCGCACCCCGCCTGGCCGTTCCCCGGGCCGACCGGCCCGGTGCCGCACGCCGGACCGCCGGCACCGACCGCCTGGCCCCCGGCGGCCAGCCCGCCCGCACCGCCGGCAGCACCGGTCCAACACCCCGACGCCCCGCCCGGCTCGGCGCCAACCGACACCGAAGCGGCCCATCCGGACACCACGCCGGAGACCGGGACGACGCCGGAGCCGGCACCGCGACCGGCACCGCAGCCGCCGGCGTGAGGCACCCTCAGGGCACCAGGACGGGCTACCGCGTCACTCCCACTCGATGGTGCCCGGGGGCTTGCTGGTGACGTCCAGCACCACCCGGTTCACCTCGGCCACCTCGTTGGTGATCCGGGTGGAGATCCGGGCGATGACGTCGTAGGGCAACCGCGACCAGTCGGCGGTCATCGCGTCCTCGCTGGAGACCGGGCGCAGCACCACGGGATGCCCGTAGCTGCGCCCGTCACCCTGCACGCCGACGCTGCGCACGTCGGCCAGGAGCACCACCGGGAACTGCCAGACACCCCGGTCGAGGCCGGCGGCGCTGAGTTCCTGGCGGGCGATGAAGTCGGCCCGGCGGAGCACGTCGAGCCGCTCGCGGTCGACCGCCCCGATGATCCGGATGGCCAGACCGGGGCCGGGGAACGGGTGCCGCCAGACCATCGCCTCCGGCAGCCCGAGCTGGAGGCCGAGCGCACGGACCTCGTCCTTGAACAGCGTGCGCAGCGGCTCAACCAGGGCGAACTTCAGATCCTCGGGCAGCCCGCCGACGTTGTGGTGGCTCTTGATGTTCGCGGTGCCGGTGCCGCCACCCGACTCGACCACGTCCGGATAGAGGGTGCCCTGCACCAGGAACTCGACGTCGCCGTGCGAGGCGATCTCCCGGGCGGCGGATTCGAAGACCCGGATGAACTCCCGGCCGATGATCTTGCGCTTCTGCTCCGGGTCGGTCACCCCGGCCAACGCACCGAGGAACCGGTCGGCCGCGTCGACCACCTTCAGCTTGATGCCGGTCGCCGCGACGTAGTCCTTCTCCACCTGCTCGGCCTCGCCCGCCCGCAGCAGCCCGTGGTCGACGAAGACGCAGGTGAGCTGGTCGCCGACGGCCTTGTGGACCAGCGCGGCGGCGACCGCAGAGTCCACTCCGCCGCTTAGACCGCAGATGACCTCCTTCTCGCCGACCTGCTCACGGATCCGGGCCACCTGCTCGTCGATGATGTTCTCGGCCGTCCAGGTCGGCTCGATCCCGGCGATCTCGTAGAGGAAGCGGGTGAGCATCTCCTGCCCGTGCGCGGTGTGCCCCACCTCCGGGTGGAACTGCACGCCGGCCCGCCGACCGGCCACGTCCTCGAATGCGGCGACCGGTGCGCCGGCCGACTCGGCGGTCACCGTGAAGCCCGCCGGCGCCTCGGTCACGCAGTCGCCGTGACTCATCCACACCGGCAGGTCGGCCGGCAGATCCCGCAGGAGTACGCCGGGGTCGAGCAGACGGGGGCGCAGCGGGGTGCCGCCGTACTCGCGGCTGCCGGTGCGCGCCACCGTGCCGCCGAGGGAGCGGGCCATCGCCTGGAAGCCGTAGCAGATGCCGAAGACCGGCACGCCCGCAGTGAACAGCCCGTCGTCGACCTGCGGTGCGCCCGGCTCGTAGACGCTGGCCGGGCCGCCGGAGAGGATGATCGCGGCGGGATCGCGGGCCAGCATCTCGGCCACGGGCATGGTGTGCGGAACGATCTCGGAGTAGACCTTCGCCTCACGCACCCGACGCGCGATCAGCTGGGCGTACTGGGCTCCGAAGTCGACCACGAGGACAGGACGCGGCAGGCTCATAGCCGGCAATCCTACCCAGCGTGACATTCCCTCCCCCCGCTGACCGCCCCCGTCAACGCACCCCCGTCGATCTTGCACTTTTGGTCGCTGTTATGCCCGTTACATGGCGCTGTGCGGGGACACAAAGTGCAAGATCGCTGGGGTCAGGGGTGGCGGAGGGCGGCGGGGGCGTGCGGGGGGACGGCGGGGCGGTGGGGAGGGATGGGAGGGAGGCGGCGGTACGGGGTGCCGGGGGCGGGGCGGGGGTCGGGGTCGCCCTTGTTGGGCCAGAGGGACAGGGCGCGTTCGGCCTGGGCGGTGATGGTGAGCGACGGGTTGACGCCCAGGTTGGCCGAGACGGCGGCACCGTCGACGACGTGCAGGCCGGGGTGGCCGTGCACGCGGTGGTAGGGGTCGATCACGCCGTCGGCGGCGGTGGCACCGATCACCGCTCCGCCCAGGATGTGCGCGGTCACCGGGATGTCGAACGGCTCGGTCAGCGCGCCGCCCGGCGTACCGTCGATCTCCTCGGCGAGCAGCCGGACCGCCTCGTTGCCCGCCGGGATCCAGGTCGGGTTGGCAGGGCCGTGACCCGGACCGGAGACGAGCCGGCGGCCGAGCGGCCCGCGCCGCAGCCGGAGGGCGAGCGAGTTGTCGGTCGACTGCATGACCAGGGCGATCACCGTACGCTCCGACCAGCGGCGGACGGAGAGCATCCGGGCGGCCACCCGCGGCTGCCGGAGCAGTTGCCCGAGCCATCGGCGCAGCCGGTGCGGCCCGCCGTCGACCAGCAGCGACTGGAGCAGCCCCATCGCGTTCGAACCCCGGCCGTAGCGGACCGGCTCGACGTGGGTCTGCGGATCCGGGTGGAACGAGCTGGTGATGGCGACCCCCTGGGTGAAGTCCACGCCACGCTTGCGGGCCCGCCGGTGCGGCACGGAGGCGCCGAGGATCGCCTCCGAGTTGGTCCGGGTCAGCTCGCCGAGGCGGGGTGAGAGGTTGGGCAGGTGACCACGTTCCCGCATCTCGTGCAGCAGTCGCTGGGTGCCCAGCGCGCCGGCCGCGAAGACCACCTGGTCGGCGTGGACCACCTGCCGCCGTCGGCGCAGCCAGGCGCCGGTACGTTCGGTGTCGACCTGGTAACCACCGTCGACCGGCCGGACCGCGCGGACCGTAGTCAACGGATGAACCCGGACACCGAGCCGCTCGGCCAGCCACAGATAGTTCTTGACAAGCGTGTTCTTGGCGCCGATCCGGCAGCCGGTCATGCAGGCGCCGCAGTGGGTGCAGCCGGTCCGCTCCGGGCCGGCCCCGCCGAAGTACGGGTCGGTGACCCGCTCGCGCGGCCGTCCCAGGTGCACCCCGACCGGGGTGGCGTGGAAGGTTTGCCCCACTCCCATCCGCTCGGCGACCCGCCGCATCGCCCGGTCCGCTCCGGTGGTGACCGGGTACGTGGTCGCCCCGAGCATCCGCTTGGCCTGGTCGTAGTGGGGGGCGAGTTCGGCCCGCCAGTCGGCGAGGTGCCGCCACTGCGGGTCGTCGTAGAAGGCGTCGAGCGGTTCGTAGAGGGTGTTGGCGTAGACGAGTGAGCCACCACCGACGCCCGCTCCGGAGAGCACCAGCACGCCGCCGCCGGCTCGCCGATCGGCCGCCCGGAGCAGGGTGATCCGCTGGAGGCCGAAACAACCAAGCCTCGGCGCCCACAGGAAGCGCCGCAGCCGCCACGACGTCTGCGGGAACTCGTCGTCGGCGAACCGCCGGCCCGCCTCCAGGACGCCGACCGAGTAGCCCTTCTCGGCCAGCCGCAACGCGGCGACGCTGCCGCCGAACCCCGACCCGATGACCACCACGTCGTACCGCATGGACGCATCATTACTCGCGAGTAGCTCTCGCGCCAGGACCTCATTCCGCGCGATCATGCTCCGCACCGCGTCACTCTCGCCCGACCGGGACGCAACCATGAGCCCGGTTCAGCGCGTTGGACCGGTATCGACCCAGGGCGAGTGTCGAAGTCCGCCGTCGGTGACCTCAGCGGTCGGGCAGGGACTTCGACGGACGCCCCAAGGAGGCGGGGGATGATGCTCGGAGCAGACCGGAGACGGTTGACGTTGGCGCTGGCCGGTCTGGTCACGCTCGTGGTGGTCGCGGTGATCGGCGTGGTGGTGGCCCGTACGGTCGGCGACGACCCCCGGACGCCGACCGCCGCCACGGGCGGCCCGAGCACCTCGCCCAGTCCCAGCGCCAGCCCGAGCCCGAGCCCGCCGCCGGGTGCCGACATCACCGGCCCGCTCAACCTGCTGCTGGTCGGGGTCGACACCCGGGTGAGCGTGCCCGGCTGGGAACCGCACGCCGACGCGGTACTCGTGTTGCACGTACCGGCGGGGCTGTCCAAGGCGTATCTCTTCTCCCTCCCCCGCGACCTGGTGGTGGACATCCCGGCCTACAAGCCCGCCGGCTACCCGGGCGGGCGGACCAAGCTCACCCACGCGATGAGCTACGGCAGCCGGGTGCCGGACCGTCCCAAGCGACCCGACCCCGCCCAGGGGTACGAGCTGCTGCGCCGGACGGTCAGCGAGTACACCGGCCTGCGCATCGACGCGGGCGCGGTGCTCACCTTCGGCGGCTTCGACGAGTTGGTCGACAGCCTGGGTGGCGTGGACATCCGGGTCGACCAGCGGGTCGTGTCCCGGCACCGGCAGCCCGACGGCAAGCACCGGGAGCCGGGCCCGGGTGTCGGCGGCTACGTCGGGCCGCAGATGGTCTACGAGCCCGGCGAACGACACCTCAACGGCTGGCAGGCGCTCGACTACGCACGCCAGCGCTACCTGCCCGGCGGCGACTACGCCCGGCAACGCCACCACCAGCAGCTGATCCGGGCGCTGCTCGGGAAGATCCTCGACCAGAACCTGGCCCGGCAGCCCGAGCGGGTCGAACAGGTGGTCGCGGCGCTCGGCGACGCGCTGCTCTACGTCGGCGGCCGGCGAATCGTGGACTTCGCGTACGCCCTCGGCTCGTTGTCGCCGCAGGCGGTCACGCTGGTCGGGCTGCCCGGAGCGTCGGTGGGTCGGGGCAACGCCTACCGGGGCGAGGAACTGACCTCCGTCGGCCGCCGCTTCCTCACCCAACTGCGCGCCGGCAAGGCAGACGCCTTCCTGGCCGACAATCCGAAACTCAAGGTCAAGAGCTGACCGGAACGACCGTAGACGGGGTCTCCGGTCAGGGCTGGCCGGGTGCGGCGGTGCCGGTCAGCCAGGCGTCGAAGAAGGGTCCCAGCTCGCGGCCGGAGACCCGCTCGGCCAGGGCGACGAAGTCGGCGGTGGTGGCCGTGCCGTCCCGGCGTTCGCTGGTCCACGTCCGCAGGATCTCGAAGAAGGCGTCGTCGCCGACGGTACGCCGCAGCGCGTGCACGGTGAGCGCCCCGCGCTTGTAGACGGCGGTGCTGAACATCTGCCCGGGGCCGGGATCGAGGGTGCGCCGGGACCAGTTGGTGGCCGCGTACTGGATCTCGAAGTTGCGTTGGGCGCTGCGCCCGCCGTCGTGCTCCTCCCACAGCCACTCGGCGTAGCTGGCGAAGCCCTCGTTGAGCCAGATGTCACCCCAGCGGGCCAGCGCCACGCTGTTGCCGAACCACTGGTGGGCCAGTTCGTGGGCGACCACGCTGTAGTTCGGTTCGCCGCCACGGAAGAACCCCGGTCCGTAGACCGGCCGGGACTGGGTCTCCAGCGCGTATCCGATCCGCCCGTCCGAGACCACCACGCCGCCGTACGACTCGAAGGGGTACGGGCCGAAACGGGTGGCCAGGAAGTCGGCGATCTCGCCGGTGCGGGCCAGCGAGGTGGCCGCCGGCCCGGTCACCGGAAGCCCGTCCGGTACGGCGGTGACCATGGGCTTGCCGGCGTGTTCCTCGCTGCGCACCCGGTAGTCGCCGATCACGAGCGTGGTCAGGTAACTCGCCATCGGTGAGCGCTCGGCCCAGCGCCAGGTGGTCCAGCCGTCGGCGCTGGTCCGCTCCCCCGGCACTCCGTTGCTGAGCGCGGCGAGCCCGTCCGGGACGGTCACCTCGAGGTCGTAGGTGGCCTTGTCCGACGGGTGGTCGTTGACCGGGAACCAGGTGGCCGCCGAGTGCGGTTGGCCGAGGGCGATCGCGCCGTCGTCGGTGTGCTGGAAACCGCCACTGCCGAGCACGCCGTCGGCGTCCGCCTCGGGTACGCCGCCGTAGGCGACGTCCACCGTGAACCGGCTGCCGGCGTCGAGCCCTCGGGCCGGAGTGACCACCAGTTCGCCGTCGTCCCGCCGGTGCTCGGCCGACGCGCCGTCCACGGTCACCGAACCGACCTGCAACCCGGACAGGTCCAGGTTGAACCGGGACAGCCCGTGGGTCGCGGTCGCGGTGATCTCGGCGCTGCCGGTGAGCCGGTCGTCAGCCGGGTCGTAGCGCACCACGAGCCGGTAGTGGGCGACGTCGTATCCGCCGTTGCCGCTGCCCGGCACGTACGGGTCGCCGAGATCGACGCTGCCCGCCCGGAATCCGCCCGGCTCCGCCGCGTCCCGGTCCCCGATGCCGCTGACCAGCACCACCGCCGCCACCACGGCAGCGGCCACCGCCGCCGCGCCGGCCCCCCACCACCTGCCAACCCTGCTGCTCACCAGCCCGAGCCTACTGCCGCCCGCTCCGTCGATCATGGAGTTGTGGCACGTGGCGAATCGGGCATCAGCCATCCAACCGGGTGCGGGTCAGCGGTCGAGGACCAGGCCGACCTTCTGGAATTCCTTGAGGTCGCGGTAGCCGCACTTGGCCATGGCCCGGCGGAGGCCGCCGAAGAGGTTGAGCTGACCGTCCGGCTCGTCGGCCGGGCCGAAGAGGAGACGCTCCATGGAGCCGATGGGCTCACCGGCGGTCTCGAAGGCGCCGCGGGGCAGCGACGGGTGGCTGGCCGCCGAGTGCCACCAGGACCCGCCGGCCGGCGCCTCCTCGCACAGCGAGAGCGGCTCGCCGAGCATCACCGCGTCGGCGCCGCAGCCGAGCGCCTTGGCGATGTCGCCGGAGGTCCGGATGTCGCCGTCGGCGATGAGGTGCACGTACCGCCCGCCGGTCTCGTCGAGGTAGTCGCGTCGGGCCGCGGCGGCGTCGGCGATCGCGGTGGCCATCGGCACCCGGATGCCGAGCACCGACTCCGTGGTGGACCACTCGTCCCCGCCGATACCGATGATCACGCCGGCCGCGCCGGTCCGCATCAGGTGCAGGGCAGTCTTGTAGTCGGTGCACCCGCCGACGACGACCGGGAGGTCGAGGTCGGCGATGAACTCCTTGAGGTTGAGCGGCTCGTCGGTGGTGGACACGTGCTCGGCCGAGACGATGGTGCCCTGGATGACCAGGATGTCGACGCCCGCGTCGAGGATGACCGGCGCCAGCGCCAGCGTGTGCTGCGGCGACACCCGCACCGCCACCGTGCCGCCGCCGTCGCGCAGCTCACGGACCCGCTCGGTGATCAGATCCGGGCGGATCGGCTCGGCGTACACCTCCTGGAGCCGCTTGGTGGCGCGGGCGTCCTCGTCGAGACCGCCGAGTTCCTCGAGCACCTTGCTCGGGTTCTCGTAGCGGGTCCACAGCCCTTCGACGTTGAGTACGCCGAGCCCGCCGAGCTGACCGAGCTTCACCGCGGAGGCCGGGCTCATCGTCGCGTCCGAGGGGTGCCCGACGCACGGGATGCCGAACTGGTACGCGTCCAGCTGCCACCCGGTGGAGACGTCGTCGACGTCGCGGGTCCGACGGGACGGCACGATGGCGATGTCGTCCAGGTGGTAGCCGCGCTGCGCGGTCTTGCCCAGCCCGATCTCGACCACGTCACGCATGGGGCACTCCAGATGTCTTCGGGGGTGGTGGGAGAGGTCAGCGGGTGTGGTAATTGGGCGCTTCGACGGTCATCTGGATGTCGTGCGGGTGGCTCTCCTTGAGCCCGGCCGCGGTGATCCGGATGAGCTGTCCCCGCTGGTGCAGCTCGGGGATGCTCTCCGCGCCCGCGTACCCCATCGCCAGCCGCAGGCCACCGACCAGCTGATGGGCCACCCGGGCCAACGGCCCACGGTACGGCACCTGACCCTCGACGCCCTCCGGGACCAACTTCTCGTCGCTCGTCACGTCCTGCTGGAAGTAGCGGTCCTTGGAGTACGACTTGGCCTGCCCACGGGACTGCATGGCGCCGAGCGAGCCCATGCCGCGGTACGCCTTGAACTGCTTGCCGTTGACGAAGATCAGCTCGCCGGGGCTCTCCTCGCAGCCGGCCAGCAGACTGCCGAGCATCACCGTGTCCGCGCCGGCGACAAGCGCCTTGGCGATGTCGCCGGAATACTGGATGCCGCCGTCACCGATGACCGGTACGCCGGCCGGGCGGGCCGCCCGGGCGGCCTCCATGATCGCCGTGATCTGTGGGACGCCGACGCCCGCCACGATCCGGGTGGTGCAGATGGCACCCGGGCCGACACCCACCTTCACGCCGTCGGCTCCGGCCTCGACCAGCGCCCTGGTGCCGGCGTAGGTCGCCACGTTGCCGCCGACGATGTCGACCGTGACGTCCCTCTTGAGCCGGCTGACCATCTCCAGCACCGCGCGCTGGTGGCCGTGGGCGGTGTCCACGATGATGACGTCGACACCGGCGTCGACGAGCGCCCGGGCGCGCTTGTACGCGTCCTCGCCGACGCCGATGGCCGCCGCCACCCGCAGCCGGCCCGCCTCGTCCTTGGTGGCGCTCGGGTACTGCTCGCTCTTGGTGAAGTCCTTGACGGTGATCAGCCCGCGCAGCTTGCCGGAGTCGTCGACGATCGGCAGCTTCTCGACCTTGTGCTGGCGCAGCAGGCCGAGCGCCTCGTCCTTGCTCACCCCGACCGGGGCGGTGACCAGCGGTGCCCTGGTCATGATCTCGCGGACCGGCATGGCCGGGTCGGAGACGAAGCGCATGTCCCGGTTGGTGACGATGCCGACCAGTTGCCCCTGGGCGTCCACCACCGGCACCCCCGAGATGCGGTAGCGCCCGCAGAGCTGGTCGACCTCGCGCAGGGTGTCGTCGGGGCTCGCGGTCACCGGGTTGGTGATCATGCCGGACTCGGACCGCTTCACCAGGTCGACCTGGAGCGCCTGGTCCTCCACCGAGAGGTTGCGGTGCAGCACCCCGATGCCACCCTGGCGGGCCATCGCGATCGCCATCCGGGCCTCGGTGACCGTGTCCATGGCACTGGACAGCAGCGGGATGGAGAGCGAGACGTTACGGGTCAACCGGGTGATCGTGTTCACCCGGCTCGGTACCACGTCGGACTCGCCCGGCTGGAGCAGCACGTCATCGAAGGTCAACCCCAGCGGCACCACCCTGGCCGAACCGGAGGGCAGCTCGGGCAGATGGCCGCCCAGCTCGCCGCCCTCGACGCCGGCGGAACGGTCGGTACGGGGCGAATTCTCCACGATTGCTCTCCTGAGCTGCTTGAACCGGGCTTCAGCGAGGTGGCACGGTGGGCACCGGCGAACGCCGGGCGAGGGTGCGTCGGCCTCATCGTACCCACTGAAGCTTTGTCCCTTGAACCGCGCGGTGCCGGCACCGGTAACGGCTCGCGCGACCGGGGGACAGGCGTCGACCGGGGCAGGGGACTACGGTGAGGGGGTGCACGACGATCCCATCGACCCGTTCACCGGCGACCCGACCGATCCGGCGGCCGACCTGGAGGCCCCCGGCGACGACGCGCCGCTGGACCCACTGACCGACGTCGAGCGCCAGGACGTGCTTGAGGACCTCGCCGACCTGGAGATCTACCAGGCGCTGCTCGCGCCGATCGGCGTACGCGGGCTGGTCATCGAGTGTGAGGACTGCCGGGAACCGCACTACTTCGACTGGGACCTGCTCCGGGGCAACCTGCGGCACCTGCTCAGTTCCGGTCGACCCCGGGTGCACGAGCCGGCCTACGATCCCGACCCGGACCACTACGTCACCTGGGACTACGCTCGCGGCTACGCCGACGGCGTGCACGACACCCTCAGCGAAGGCACCGAGGACGAGCCCGGCGGGGATCGCTGACCGGCCACCGACAGCTCAGCCCGGCCGGGCCAACCCGCCCGGCGGACTCGGCCCGCCGGCTTGACCGACCGGCACGGCCGGACCGATCCGGCCGACCAGCTACGCGACCAGCCCGGCCCGGAATCCGGCGGCCACGGCGTGCGCCCGGTCGCGGGCACCGAGCTTGCGGAACAGCCGCCGGGCGTGGGTCTTCACGGTGTCCTCGGAGACGAACAGTTCCCGGCCGATCTCGGCGTTGCTCTTGCCCTCGGCCATGCCGAGCAGCACCTGCAGCTCCCGTTCGGTGAGGCCGATCGCGGACCGGTCGGCCCGTGCTGCCGACGCGGGCTTGTCCGGCTCGGGCTCGGCACCAGACTCGGCCGGATCGTCGCCCCGCTGCACCGGCACCACCGCCGGGCCGCCCGCCGCGTCCGTACCCGGCCAGGCGGTCGGCGCCTCGCCCGCGGTGCGACCACCGGGTGCCGGGCGGGCCGGGCTGCCGACCGCCGCGGCGTCGCGGGCGGGATCAGCGATCCGGTGCCGGTTGGCCCGGCCGGGCGCGGCCAGCAGCAGCAACGCCTTGGCGACGGCGCTGGTCAGATCCTGGTCGACCCCCTGGATCAGCCCGCGTGCCCCGGCGCCGATGGTCGCCGCCGCCGCCTCGGACTCCTCGGCACCGAGCAGCAGGACGGCGGCCTGCGGGGCGCGGGCCAGCACCCGCCGGACGAAGCCGACGCTGTCCGGGCGGGTGAGCGCGGTGTCGGCGAGCACCACATCGGCCGGACGTTCGGCCAGCCGCAACATCACCTCGGGGTCGGAGACCGCCGTCCGGACGGCACCCGACAATCCCAACCGCGCTGCCGCGGAGGTCAGGTGCTGCGCCGCGAGCGGCGTTCGAACGCACACGAGAACGGTACGCACAGGCATCTCCTCTCCGCTGACGAGCAGACCATGAGCAGCCCCGGTCGGGAGGAGGTTCCGGGCAATCCTCCCAACTTTTCCGACAGATAGGGCATATGACGCAATCCGTTGGACGTTTTGGATCAAAGACGTGTGAGGCGTGAGGCAGCAGGGTAGGGAGGGGCCAGGCCGGGAACGGTGCGCCTGCGCGGCCCGCCGCCCGGACAACCGGCCACAAGCGTCTCGCGGTGCCGCGCGAGAGGAGGGGTGCTGATGTCGAACGTACGTAGACTGCCCGGACCCATCATCGACCTTTGGGACTGGCAGCGGCTCGGTGCCTGCCGAGGCCGCGACAGCGCCCAGTTCTTCCACCCTGACGGTGAGCGGGGCTCGTCCCGGTTGCGCCGGGAGTCCTCCGCCAAGGCCGTGTGCCGTGCCTGCCCGGTCCGCGCCGAGTGCGCCGCGCACGCCCTCGCGGTACGCGAGCCGTACGGCGTGTGGGGTGGCTTCAGTGAGTCCGAGCGGCTACGACTGCTCGCGGTCGGCTGGGAGGACCTCGCCGACCGACGCCAGACCCGCGTCGACGTCAACCGACTGGAGGCCAGGCTGGGCAGCTCGCACCGGTCGACGGTGCCCGTCCAGCGCAACGTCGCCTGACCAGACCGCACCACCGACGCCGCGTCCCGACCCGGACGCGGCGTCGCCCTGTCCGCCCACTCCCGCCACCACCAGCCGGTTGATCATGAAGTTGTTGTTCCCGACACGCCGACGGGGTGACAACAACTTCATGATCAACGGGTGTGGGCGGGGGGCGGTGTGGGCGGGGTGGTGCGCGGGGTCAGGTGATGGTGAGGGTGACGGAGTGCCAGCCGGTCGCGCCGTCGGGGGCGACATCCCGTGGCTCACCGGTTTGGGTCTCGCCGGTGCTGTCCGTCGCCCGCACCTGGAGGGTGTGCTCGCCCGGGGTGGCCTGCCACTGCCACGACCACTGCACCCAGGTGTCCACCGAAATGGTCGGCGCCAGTTGCGCCTGCTGCCAGGGCCCCTCGTCGACGCGGACCTCGACGCGGTCGATGCCCCGGTGCTGCGCCCAGGCGACGCCGGCGACCGTCACCGGGCCGGCGGCCGGTCGGTTACGCGGGCGGGGCGTGTCGATCCGCGACTGCGTCTTCACCGGCCCCTGCGCCGACCAGCCCCGGGGCACCCAGTACGCGTCGAAGTCCGCGAAACTGGTCAGCTCCAGCTCGGTGATCCACTTGCAGGCCGACACGTAGCCGTAGAGACCCGGCACCACCATCCGGACCGGGAAGCCGTGCTGCACCGGCAGTGGCTCGCCGTTCATGCCGACGGCGAGCAGCGCGTCCCGCCCGTCGCGCAGCACGGCGGTCGGGGTGCCGCAGGTCCAACCGTCGACCGAACGCCCGACCACCTGGTCGGCACCGTCCAGCGGCCCCACCTCGTCGAGCAGTTCCCGGATCGGTACGCCGAGCCAGCGCGCGTTGCCGATCAGGTCGCCGCCTACCTCGTTGGAGACGCAGGCCAGCGTCACGTACCGCTCCACCATCGGCCGGGCGAGCAGATCGGCATAGCTCAGCGTGACCGGGTTGCGGACCCGGCCGTGGATGCGCAGTTGCCAGGTCTCCGGGTCGACCTGCGGCACCACAAGCGCGGTGTCGATCCGGTAGAAGTTCCGGTTGGACGTGACGTAGCTGGCCAGTCCGGGCTGGGCCAGGTCGGCGCCGGCCGGCACCGGTGGTGCTGGCGAGACCGGGGCCGGCAGCGTGATCGCCTCACGGGCCGCCGACACGCCCTGCCGACCGGCCAGCCAACGCCCCGCTACTCCCCCCACGGCGGCCACCCCGAGCACGGTGCCGACGCCGGTGAGGAACCGCCGCCGAGAGTCCGGGTCGACCCGGCCTCCCGCACCTCCCGGGACCGGCGGACTTCCCAGGATCGGCGGGCTTCCGGCGGTCGCCGTCCCGTCGGCGGGCGCGGTCGGATCGGTCGCCGTCCCGTCGGCGGCCCCGGCGGTTCCGACCGGATTCGGGTCCGGTACGGCGGCGGGACCGGTCGCCTTGGGCGGGCCGGCCGGCGTCGGCGGGGACCAGGGCCAGGGGTCGAGTTCCAGTGGACCGGCGACGAATGCCCACAGCACCACCCCGCCGACCGCCGCGCCGAACAGCGACGGCAGCACGTCGGCGGCGTCCGCACCGGCGCGGGTCAGGGCCGCCGCCGCGCCGACGCCGCCGAAGACGACGATGCCGGCCAGGCCCACCATCAGCCGCCGGGCCGCCACCATGCCGATCAGGGCGGCGAAGCCGCCGAGCAGCAGCGCCGTGCCGACCAGCAGGGCGATCTTGTCGTACGTGCCGAAGACCTCGATGCCGAACCGCTTGACCGGCTCGGGAGCGGTGTCCACGACGAGACCGCCGACCGCGACGAGCGGGGACGACCGGGGACCGGTCAGGGCGGCAACCAGTTCGGCGGTGCCGATGGCCGCAGCGGCGGCGGCGACGCCGGCCATGGCCGCGAACCGTGGTGTCGTGCTGCTCACCCGCCCAGTGTTTCCCACCGACCAACGGTCCGGTAGTCGGCGTCAGCGTTCGTAACCTCTCGTCACCGGTACGCCGACTCAAAGCGCGTGGGGCGCACCGTCTCGTCGACGGTGCGCCCCACGTCCGGCGTACGGCCGGGTCAGAAGCCCGGGCCGTGCTGGTGGCTGTGACCGTGGCCGTGCGAGTGGCCGTGGCCGCCCGCGGCGGGCTCCGGCTCGGCCGGCTTCTCCACCACGAGACTTTCGGTGGTGAGCAGCAGACCGGCGATCGACGCGGCGTTGGTGACCGCGTTGCGGGTCACCTTCACCGGGTCGATGATGCCGGACTTGGTCAGGTCGACGTACTCGCCGACGGCGGCGTCGAGACCGTGGCCCCAGTCGCTGCCGGAGACCTTCTGCACGACGACGTAGCCGTCGTGGCCGGCGTTCTGGGCGATCCAGCGCAGCGGCTCGACAAGTGCCTTACGCACGATCGACACGCCGACCTTCTCGTCACCGGTGAAGCCGAGGTCGTCGTCGAGCACCGACCGGATCTGCGCCAGGGCGGCACCGCCGCCGGGCACCGTACCCTCCTCGACCGCGGCCTTGGTCGCGGCGATCGCGTCCTCGATGCGGTGCTTGCGCTCCTTCATCTCGACCTCGGTGGCGGCGCCGACCTTGACCACCGCGACACCGCCGGAGAGCTTGGCCAGCCGCTCGGCGAGCTTCTCCCGGTCCCACTCGGAGTCCGAGGCCTCGATCTCCTTGCGGATCTGCGCGACCCGGTCGGTCACCTCGCTGGTCTGGCCACCACCATCGACGATGGTGGTGTTCTCCTTGTCGACCACGATGCGCCGGGCGCTACCCAGCACCTCCAGGCCAACCTGGTCCAGCTTGTAACCCAGCTCGGGGGCGACCAGCTCGGCGCCGGTGAGGATCGCCATGTCCTGGAGCATCGCCTTGCGCCGGTCACCGAAACCGGGCGCCTTGACCGCGCAGACCTTGATGGTCTTGCGGATCGCGTTGACCACCAGGGTGGACAGCGCCTGACCCTCGACGTCCTCGGCGATGATGAGCAGCGGCTTGTTGTTCTGGAGGACCTTCTCCAGCAGCGGCAGCAGCTCCTCGATCGCGGAGATCTTCTGCGTGGTGATCAGGATGTACGCGTCCTCCAGGACGGACTCCTGCGACTCCGCGTCGGTGACGAAGTTCGGCGAGATGAAGCCCTTGTCGAACTGGAGGCCCTCGGTGACGTCCAGCTCGGTGTGCAGGGCGGAGCCTTCCTCGACGGTGATCACACCGTCGCGGCCGACCTTCTCCATCGCCTCGGCGATCAGCTCACCGATCGTGGCGTCCTGGGCCGAGATCGTGGCGACATGCGCCACCGACTTCTTGTCGGAGACCTCGACGGCCTTGTCGAGCAGCGCCTCGGAGACCTTGGTGGCGGCGGCGTCGACGCCGCGCTTGAGGCCGGCCGGGTTGGCGCCCGCGGTGACGTTGCGCAGGCCCTCGCGGACCATGGCCTGGGCGAGCACGGTCGCGGTGGTGGTCCCGTCGCCGGCGACGTCGTTGGTCTTGGTCGCCACCTCCTTGACCAGCTGCGCGCCGAGGTTCTCGTACGGGTTGGTGAGCTCGATCTCCTTGGCGATGGTCACGCCATCGTTGGTGATCGTCGGCGCACCGAATTTCTTGTCGAGGACGACGTTGCGCCCGCGCGGCCCGAGGGTGACCTTGACCGCGTCAGCGAGCGCGTTGACACCGTGCTCCAGCAGGTGCCGGGCGTCGTCCGAGAAGCTCAGGATCTTCGCCATTAATGTCCCTTCGAAGCGACGTTGCCCCGGCCCGGCGAGCCGGACCGGGGCAACGACACTGATCGGTCTGTCTTACTTCTCGATGACCGCGAGGACGTCGCGGGCGGAGAGCACCAGGTACTCCTCGCCGGCGTACTTGACCTCGGTGCCGCCGTACTTCGAGTAGAGGACGGTGTCGCCGACGGAGACGTCGATCGGCACGCGGTTGCCCTTGTCGTCGATCCGGCCCGGGCCGACAGCGAGGACGGTGCCCTCCTGCGGCTTCTCCTTGGCGGTGTCGGGGATCACGATGCCCGAGGCGGTGGTGGTCTCGGCCTCGTTCGCCTGGACCACGATGCGGTCCTCGAGCGGCTTGATCGCAACCTTGGTCGCGGTAGTCACGGGCATACCCTCCTGGGGTACTTGGTTTCGTTGCCGATCGGCATGCCGACCGGCGTCAATCTGCCACATGCCACCGGGCGGGGCCGTCGTCGCGGGTGCCGGTCCGCCTGGCGTTCAACCCCCGGACACCAGGGCCCGAAGGTTGGCACCCTCAGGGTGAGAGTGCTAATCGCAGGTTATTCCTCGGCTAGCACTCCGTCAAGGAGAGTGCCAATCCGCCACCCTCGTGTCGCGGCTCCTCGGCACCCCGTCGCCACTTCTTCCACACGGTTCCGCGGTCGTTCGCCAGCGTTCACCGCAACACGCCGACAGTCACTTTCCCGCCGGAGGACCGGCCCTTACTCTCCGGCGCTATCACGTCACGGAGGGCGGACAGATGGCGGACGTACCAACCCTGGGGTTCCTACGCGACCAGTTGCGCCGGGCGCGTAAGGTGCGCGGGCTCAGCCAGGAGGAGCTGAGCAAAATGATCAACTATTCGACGTCGGCGGTGAGCGCGATGGAGATCGGCCCGAACCAGCTCAGCGCCGACTACCTGGCCCGGTTCGACAAGGTGCTGGAGACCGGCGGGCTCTTCGTCGGCATGCTGGAGCTGATCCGGCTGCACGCCGAGCCGGACTGGTTCCGGTCGTGGGGTGAGATCGAGCGGGAGGCGGTCGCGCTGCGCTGGTACGACCCGGCCGTGGTGCCGGGCCTGCTCCAGACCGAGGCGTACGCCCGGGCGATGCTCCGGGCTGGTCCACCGCTCACCGACGAGCAGATCGAGAAGCGGGTGCTGGCCCGGATGGCCCGGCAGGAGGTGCTCACCCGCGAGGAGCCACCGCAGCTCGTCGCGGTGCTCGACGAACAGGTGCTGCGCCGGCAGGTCGGCGAGCGCGCGACCATGCGCGAGCAGTTGGAGCACCTGCGCACCCTCACCGACCGCCCGCACGTCCAGGTGCGGATCGTGCCGGCCGAGACCCCGTGGTACGGCGGTCTTGCCGGCCCGTTCGTGCTGGCCCGGCTCGCCGACGGCACCGAGGTGGCCCACCTGGACAACCAGCTCCGGGGGCACACAGTGGACAGCCCGAACGACCTTGCCAGCCTGGGGCGACGTTGGGAGACTGTGGCCGGTGAGGCGCTGCCGCGCCGGCAGTCCGCCCGCCTGATCGAGGAAGTGGCGAAGTCATGGACCTGACCCGCGCGGCCTGGCGCAAGTCCTCCCGCAGCAACCAGAATGGCGGCGCCTGCGTCGAGGTCGCCGACAACCTGCCCGGTGTCGTCGCCGTCCGCGACAGCAAGGACCCGGCCGGCCCGGCACTCGCCTTCACCCCCGCCGCCTGGCGCGCCTTCGTCGCCACCCACAGCCGCTAGACCCGACCCGGACGCCGCGTCCGCCCGCGCCGCGCGCCCGGTAACCGCCTCCGGCCCGGCTCGGCTCGGCTCGGCCCAACTCGGCCCGACTCGGCTCGGACCGCCGAGTTGCCCGCCCTTGCCCCACAGGTGTGCGCGCTTGCCACCGCGGGTGTGCGCGCTTGCCTCCGCGGGTGTGCGCGCTTGCCTCCGCGGGTGTGCGCGCGGGTTGCGGCATGACGCGCCCTCCCGCCGAGCTGACAGCCCCAGATGCCGCAACCCGCGCCCGCCGGCCGCGCGTGGCATGCCGGACTGCGGCCCCGGGCCGAACGGCCTCCGAGCGAACCGAAATCCCGAGATGCCGCAAGTCGTGCCTTCCGGCCAGCGTGAGGGCCCGAGATGCCGCGAGTCGCGACCGGCATGCCGGCGAGGGGCCGGCCTGGGCCTCGGGCGGGGCGGACAGGGCGGGCGGGAGGATGGGCGGGTGGATCTGGAGCAGTTCGGCGCGTTGCGTACGGCCGAGGGGTCGGCCGCGCTCGACGCGGCGGGCCGGGTGGCCGGCGGCGATCCGCTGGTCGCGGCGGCGGCGCTGCGTTCGGCCGGAGTGCCAGCCGGACTCGCGGCGGCGGCGCTGACCCAGGCGGAGCTGCGCCGCCGGGCGACCGGCAAGTTCGGGCCTGCGGCGGCCGGCATGTTCTTCACCCGGCCGGGGCTGGAGCAGGCCACCCGGCGGGTCGTCGCCGACCGGCGGGCGCGGCGGCTGCGCGCCGCCGGGGTGAGCACGCTCGCCGACCTGGGCTGCGGGCTGGGTGCCGACGCACTCGCCGCCGCCCGCACCGGCATCCGGGTGTACGCGGTGGAGACGGACCCGCTCACCGCCGCGCTGGCCGAGGCGAACGCCCAGGCCGCCGGGCTGGCCGACCTGGTCACCGTCGAATGTGGCGACGCGACCGCGTTCGACGTGAGCCGGGTCGAGGCGGTCTTCTGCGACCCGGCCCGACGCCGGGCCGGCACCGGCCGCCGGATCTTCGACCCGAATTCGTACTCGCCGCCGTGGGACTTCGTGACCGGGCTGGCCGAGCGGGTGCCGCGCACGGTGGTGAAGGTCGCGCCGGGAATCGACCACGCGCTGATCCCACCCGGCGCCGAGGCGGAGTGGGTGAGCGTCGACGGCGACCTGGTCGAGGCGGCCCTCTGGTGCGGCGAGTTGGCCGAGGTCCCCCGCCGCGCGACCGTGCTCACCGCCGACAGAGCCGGCCGGGCCAGCGGCGAGTCGGTGCACCAGCTCGCGGGGTCGGGCACCAGTGAAGCACCGGTCGGGGCGGTGCGGCGCTTCGTGTACGACCCGGACCCCGCGGTGGTGCGCGCGCACCTGATCTCCGAGCTGGCCGCCGACCTGGACGCCACCCTCGCCGACCCGAGCATCGCCTACCTCTACGCCGACGCGGCGCAGCGCACCCCGTACGCCCGGTGCCTGGAGGTCACCGACGTGTTGCCGTTCTCCCTCAAGCGGCTGCGGGCGCTGCTGCGGGAACGGCGGGTCGGCCGGGTGGAGATCCTCAAGCGCGGCTCCGCGCTGGAGCCCGAGCGGCTCCGGCGCGACCTGCGGCTGGCCGGCGACCAGCCGGCGAGCCTGGTGCTCACCCGGGTCGCCACCGCCCCGACGGTCCTGGTCTGCCGCCCAGCGGTCTGAACCCCGCGGCCCGGAGCCGAACCATCGGCTGAGAAGGCGCTGGCTCGAACATCGGGCCGCGGCTACCTTGGCGGGCATGGCGGGACGTGGCACCCCGGCGACCGCGCTGCTGGCGAAGCGGAAGGTCGACCATCGCACCCATCCGTACGATGTCTCGCCCGACGAGCCCAACTACGGCGCGCTGGTCGCCGCCGCGCTGGCGGTGGCGCCCGAGCGGGTCTTCAAGACCCTGGTCACCGAGGTCGACGGGGCACTGACGGTGGCGGTGGTGCCGGTCACCGGCGACCTCGACCTCAAGGCGCTCGCGGCGGCCGTGGGCGGCAAGCGGGCCACGCTGGCCGAGCGGGCGGCAGCCGAGCGGGCCACCGGGTACGTACGCGGCGGCATCAGCCCACTGGGCCAGCGGCGGCACCTGCCCACGGTCGTCGACGTCTCGGCCCTGGCGCATCCGACGGTGTACGTCTCCGCCGGTCGCCGAGGGCTCCAGGTGGAACTGGCCCCGGCCGACCTGGCCACCCTCACCGACGCCCGGTTCGCCCCCCTCGCGAGCGCCTGACCGCCGCCGTTCCATCCCGCCGGCGGACCCGGACACCAGGGTCGTCGCCGGCACGGTGGCGGCGAGGTGTCGCTGGCGTTGCTGAATTGTTACCGCCGACAACAAACTCGTGACCGGCCCGGCCTTGTGCTGGCGTGTGGCGCGGAATACGTTGCCGGACACAACAAAACAAAACACCGACACCCTTCCCCACCCTCGAAAGGACCCTGCACATGCGCAAGGGCTTCCTCGCTGTCGGCACCGTGGGCCTGCTGGCCCTCGGCAGCCTGACGGCCTGTGGCGACGAGTCCGGCGGCGACCAGGCCGGCTCCGACGTGACCCCGAAGATCGGCGTGATCCTGCCGGACAGCAAGTCCTCCGCCCGCTGGGAGGGCGCCGACCGCAAGTTCCTCCAGGCCGCCTTCGAGGCCGCCGGCGTCGAGTACGACATCCAGAACGCGCAGGGCGACAAGACCGCCTTCCAGACCATCGCCGACCAGATGATCACGAGTGGCGTCACCGCGCTGATGATCGTCAACCTGGACTCCGGCACCGGCAAGGCCGTCCTCGACAAGGCCAAGTCGCAGGGCGTCGCCACCATCGACTACGACCGCCTCACCCTCGGCGGCTCGGCGGAGTACTACGTCAGCTTCGACAACGAGGCTGTCGGCAAGCTCCAGGGCGAGGGCCTGGTCAAGTGCCTGACCGACCAGAAGGCCGAGAAGCCGGTCGTGGCGTACCTGAACGGTTCGCCGACCGACAACAACGCCACCCTGTTCAAGAACGGCTACGACTCGGTCCTCAAGCCGAAGTTCGACGCGAACGAGTACGTCAAGGGCCCGGACCAGTCCGTGCCGGACTGGGACAACGCCCAGGCCGCCACGATCTTCGAGCAGATGCTCACCCAGACCGGTGGCAAGATCGACGGTGTGCTGGCCGCCAACGACGGCCTCGGCAACGCCGCCATCTCGGTGCTGAAGAAGAACCGGCTCAACGGCAAGGTCCCGGTGACCGGCCAGGACGCCACCACCCAGGGCCTGCAGAACATCCTCGCCGGCGACCAGTGCATGACCGTCTACAAGGCCGTCAAGCAGGAGGCCGACGCCGCCGCCGAGCTGGCCATCGCGCTGGCCAAGGGCGAGCGCAAGGAGACCGGCCAGACCGTCAAGGACCCGGAGGGCAACCGTGACGTCCCCGCCGTCCTGCTCACCCCGCAGGCGATCTACAAGGAGAACGTCAAGGACGTCATCGCCGACGGTTTCGTGACCAAGGAAGAGGTCTGCACCGGCAACTTCGCCGAGCTCTGCACCGAAGCGGGCATCAGCTGACCTCACCCGCCTAGGCGCCGCCGCCCGGCACGGTAACCCCGTGCCGGGCGGCGTGCCGCCGCTGGACGGGCCCCGATCTCCCTCCGCGACAAAGGAGAACCCCGTGTCCGCGACCCCTCTGCTGGAGCTACGCGGGATCGACAAGAGTTTCGGTCCCGTCCAGGTTCTACGCGATGTCGCCTTCGCCGCCTATCCGGGCGAGGTCACCGCGCTGGTCGGTGACAACGGCGCCGGCAAGTCGACCCTGGTCAAGTGCATCAGCGGCATCTACCCGACCGACGCCGGGCAGTTCGTCTTCGACGGCCGGCCGGTGAACATCCACAGCCCACGCGACGCCGCGGCGCTCGGCATCGAGGTCGTCTACCAGGACCTGGCGCTCTGCGACAACCTCGACATCGTGCAGAACATGTTCCTCGGCCGCGAGAAGCGCAGCGGCATCATCCTCGATGAGCCGACCATGGAACAGATGGCGGCCGAGACCCTCGCCGGGCTCTCCGTACGCACCGTCAAGTCGCTGCGTCAGCAGGTCTCCAGCCTCTCCGGCGGCCAGCGTCAGACGGTGGCGATCGCCAAGGCGGTGCTCTGGAACAGCAAGCTGGTGATCCTGGACGAGCCGACCGCCGCGCTCGGCGTCGCGCAGACCGCCCAGGTGCTCGAACTGGTCCGGCGGCTGGCCGACAACGGTCTGGCCGTCGTGCTGATCTCGCACAACATGAACGACGTCTTCGCCGTCTCCGACCGGATCGCCGCGCTCTACCTCGGCCAGATGGTCGCCCAGGTGAAGACCACCGACATCACTCACGCGCAGGTGGTCGAGCTGATCACCGCCGGTCGCTCCGGCGGGCTCGGCCTCACCGGCGAACCGGCCACCAACGGCAACGGCGCGGCGCCGGCCGGCAGCACCACGGGAGGCGTCTCATGAGCACCACCGCCGTCAAGCAGGAGGGTCCGGCCGCCGTCACGTCGACGCCCTCCGTCGGCAGTCACGTCCGCGGCTACTGGCGACGGGTACGCGGTGGCGACATCGGCGCCCTGCCCGCCGTACTCGGCCTGCTCGTTCTCTGCACCGTCTTCGCGATCATGCGGCCCTCGTTCCTCAGCGCCGGGAACTTCGCCAACCTGTTCACCCAGGGTGCGGCGGTCACTCTGATCGCGATGGGCCTGGTCTTCGTCCTGCTGCTGGGGGAGATCGACCTGTCGGCCGGTTTCGCCAGCGGCGTCTGCGCGGCGGTGCTGGCCAACGTGGTCACCGTGCTCGGATATCCCTGGTACGTCGCGGTGGCCGCCGCCGTGCTCACCGGCGTGGTCATCGGTACGATCCTCGGCCTCCTGGTCGCCAAGATCGGCATTCCGTCCTTCGTGGTCACCCTCGCCGGCTTCCTGGCCTTCCAGGGCGTGGTGCTGCTGCTCATGGAGGAGGGCCGCAACATCTCGGTGCGCGACTCGGTGCTGGTGGCGATCGCCAACCGCAACCTGCCGCCGCTGCTCGGCTGGACGCTCGCCGCCGTGGCCGTCGCCGGCTACGCCGCCGTGCAACTGCTGCGCTACCGCAACCGCGCCGCGCGGGGTCTGGTCACCGACCCGATGGTGGTGGTGCTCGCCCGGATCGGCGGACTGGCGGTCATCCTCGGTCTCGCCGTCTACGTGCTCAACCTGGAGCGCAGCCGCAACGTGCTGATCAGCTCGCTCAAGGGTGTGCCGATCGTCGTGCCGATCATCGCCGTGCTGCTCGTCGTCTGGACCTTCGTGCTGCATCGCACCAGCTACGGTCGGCACATCTACGCGGTCGGCGGCAACAAGGAGGCCGCCCGCCGGGCCGGTATCAACGTGGACCGGATCCGCATCTCGGTCTTCGTCATCTGCTCCACCATGGCCGCGATCGGCGGCATCGTGGCCGCGAGCCGGGCCAACTCGGTCGACCCGAACACCGGCGGCAGCAACGTGCTGCTCTACGCCGTGGGTGCGGCGGTGATCGGTGGTACCAGCCTCTTCGGCGGCAAGGGCCGGGTGCTGGACGCGGTGCTCGGCGGCGCGGTGGTCGCGGTGATCGACAACGGCATGGGCCTGATGGGCTACAGCTCGGGCGTCAAGTACGTGGTCACCGGCGTGGTCCTGCTCCTGGCGGCCAGCGTCGACGCGCTGTCGCGCCGGCGGGCCGCCGCCAGCGGTAGTCGCTGATCCACCGCACCGAAGGTAGTCACAACCGATGCGCGTGGGACCGAGCCAGGACGAGATTCGTCGACAGAATCTCGGTGCCCTGCTGCGCTACGTACACGTGCACGGTGCCACCACTCGTGCGGAACTGACCACCGCACTGGGGTTGAACCGGAGCACCATCGGCGCGCTCACCGCCGACCTCGCCGCGGCCGGCCTGGTGACTGAGGGGGCGCCGAAGGAAACCGGCCGGGCCGGACGACCGTCGTTGGTCGTCCGGCCCGAGTCGGACCGGGTCTTCGCGTACGCGTACAGCATCGAGGTGGACCGGCTGCGGGCCGCGCGGGTCGGGCTCGGCGGCGCGGTGATCGACCGCCGGGAGCTGGACCGCCCCCGCGGCCTGACCGCCGCCGAGGCCGCACCGCTGCTGGCCGGCGCGGTCAAGGAGATGCGGCAGGCGCTGCCGGAGGACGCCCTCTGCGTCGGTGCCGGGGTGGCGGTCTGCGGGATGGTCCGCCGCGACGACGGGCTGGTCCGGCTCGGACCCACCACCGGATGGGTGGACGAACCGATCGGCACCGCGCTCGGTACGGAACTCGGGGTCGACGTGCCGGTCACGGTCGGGAACGTGGCCGACGTGGCGGCCTTCGCCGAGCACGCCCGTGGTGCGGCGGCGGGCTGCGACAACGTCATCTACCTCTACGGTGACGTCGGCGTCGGCGCCGGGATCATCGCCGCGGGCCGGCGGTTGACCGGGCACGGCGGTTACAGCGGCGAGGTGGGGCACATGGTGGTGGTCCGCGACGGGGCCCGCTGCGAGTGCGGCAACCGGGGGTGCTGGGAGACCGAGATCGGTGAGCACGGGCTGCTCCGGGCCGCCGGCCGTTCCGACGCCCGGGGCCGGGACGCGATGCTCGCGGTCTTCGACGCCGCCGACCGCGGGGACGCCCAGGCCCAGATCGCGGTACGCCAGGCCGGTGACTGGCTCGGCTTCGGCGTCGCCAACCTGGTGAACATCTTCAACCCGGAGATGGTCATCTTCGGCGGCACCATGCGCGACCTCTACCTGGCCGCCGCCGCCCAGGTGCGCAGCCGGCTCAACTCCAACGGGCTGCCGGCCTGCCTGGAGCACGTCCGGCTGCGTACGCCGAAGCTCGGCGAGGACGCTCCCCTGGTCGGCGCGGCCGAACTCGCCTTCGACCGGCTGCTTGCCGATCCGCTCGACGTCAGCTGACCTCCAGTTCCAGATTTCGCGAACCGGTTTCGCCCTCCGCTGAACTGATCGGCCACACAATCCGTACCAGGTTGCGGACGGCCGACGGGGTGCGGACGTCCGACGCTCAACGATCGGTTCTCGTCCGAGGAGGCGCCGCAGACATGGCACCGCTGGATTCCGCTCGTCGCCGGCAGGGCAACCGGTCCCGTCGCTTGGCGGTGCTGCTCACCACGATCGTCGCAGCTCTCGTCGTCCTGCCCGGCGTGGCGCTGGCCGCGCCCGCCGCCCAGCAACTCGCCGCCGCCGACCAGGCCCTGCTCGACGGCGTGCGACTGGCCGGTCTGTGGGAGATGCCGGCCGGGCAGATGGCCGCCGAGAAGGGCAGTTCCCGGGTGGTCCGCGAGGTCGGCGCCGAGATCGCCCGGCAGCACGAGGAGCTTGACCGGATCACCGTGGACGCGGCCAACAAGCTGGGTGCGGTCATCCCCAACGCGCCCACCGCCGAACAGCAGGGCTGGCTCACCGAGATGAAGGACGCCCGGGGCGCCCGCTTCGACCAGATCTTCGTCACCCGGCTCCGGGTCGCCCACGGCAAGATCTTCCCGGTCATCGGCGCGGTGCGGGCCAGCACCCGCAACGAGGTGATCCGGGACCTGGCCAACTCGGCCAACACGTTCGTCGGTGACCACATGCGGATGCTGGAGAGCACCGGCCTCGTCCGCTACGCCGAGCTGCCGCCCGCCGCGCTACCGGCACCGGGCAACGACGGCCTGCTCGCCGCCGCGCAGGCGAACACCGGCCCGCAGATCGGCGTCAGCAACACGCTCATCTGGGCGATCTTCCTCGGCGCCCTGGGCACCGGCGGCTTCCTCACGTACCGCATGTTCCGTCGTAGCTGACCGCCACCGCCCGATCGATGACCGCCCGCACCCGAGCCGCTGCCCTGCTCGGGCTGGTGCTCACCGCGCTGTGCGCCGCCCTGGGCCCCGCCGGTCCAGCGGCGGCGCACGCCGTGGTGGTGGCCACCACCCCGCAGCGCGACGAGGTGCTCGGGTACGCGCCCCGCGAGGTGCTGGTCACCTTCAGCGAGACCATCGCCGTGGTCCCCGGCCGAGTGCAGGTCCTCGCGCCCGACGGCAAGCGGATCAACGTCGGCGAGCCCGAGGTCCGGGACCGGACCATCCGGATCGCCCTGCGGCCCTCGGATCGTCCACTCGGCACCTACCTGGTCAGCTACCGCGTCATCTCGGCCGACAGTCACCCGGTGGCGGGCAGTTTCACCTTCGCCGCCGGGGCACCGTCGGCGACCCCGCCCGAGCCGGCCCTGGCGGAGTCCGAGTCACCGGCCGGGGTGCTGGTCCCGGCCGCGAAGTACCTCGGGTACCTGGGCCTGCTCCTGGCGGTCGGCCCGCCGCTGCTCGCGGCCACCATGTGGCCCCGCCGTCGCTCCCGTCGAGGTGCCACGGCCACCGCGCTGGTCGGGCTCGGTCTGGTTGCCGCCGGCACCCTCGGCACCTGGGTCGGGCAGGCCGCCCAGGTGGTGGGTGCGCCGGTCGGGCAGCTCTCCCCGGCCGACCTGCGGGCCGTCGCCGACAGCGACGTCGGAGTGGTGCTGGCCGCCCGGCTGGCGCTGATCGGCCTGGCGGCGGCCCTGCTGCCGGCGGTGCTGCGGCGCGTTGGTGAGCGTTCGTCGACCGGTCGGGGCGTCGCCGGACGAATGCGGGGTGCGGCACTGGCGGCCGTCGGCCTGGCCGGGTTCGTCACCTGGCCACTGGCCGGGCATCCGGTCGCCTCGCCGCTGCCGCCGGTGAGCATCGCCCTGGGCACCCTGCACGTCGCGGGGGTGACCGCCTGGTTGGGCGGACTGATCGCGCTCACCGTGTTTCTGCTCCGGGGCACCCACCAGCGGGTACTCACCCGGATCCTGCCGGCCTGGTCCCGGCTGGCCACCCTCGCGGTGGCCTGGCTGGTCGCCGCCGGCCTCGGTCAGGCCGTGATCGAACTCGGCCGGCCCGCCGCCCTGTGGGGCAGCACGTACGGTCGTCTGCTGCTGGCCAAGGCGGCACTGCTGGCCGGGGTGCTGGCGGTGGCGGCCGGGCAACGCCGACTGATCAGGCGACGGGTCGCGGCGGTCCGGCCCCGGTGGGTCGCCCGGGCGGCCGGCGTGGAGCTCGCCGTGACGGCGGTGGTGCTGGCCCTGACGGCGGTGCTGGTGCAGACCCCGCCCGGCCGGTCCGTCGGTACCGCGGCCGACGGGGTGAGCCGGGAGGGCGTCGCGCAGTCACTCACCACCGACCTGTTCACCCTGCAGTTCGACATCTATCCGGCGGTCGCGGGCACCACGAACAGCCTGCACGCCTACGTCTACACCCCGCAGGCGAAGGAGTTGCCGGTGGCGGAGTGGACGGTAACCGCCGCCCTGCCGGAGGCCGGCATCGAGCCGATCACCGTCGACGTCTTCGCGCTGGAGCCGCACCACGGCAGCGCCGAGATCCACTTCCCGGTCGCCGGTGACTGGACGTTACGGGTCAGCGCCCGGACCAGCGAGATCGACCGTTCCACCGCCACCACCACGGTGACCATCCGCTGACCCGACCTGGCGCGCTGAACGCCTCAGCGGTCAACCTGGGTGAAGTCCCAGGAATGCGGCTGCCGCGCGAGCAGCATGACCGGCGGGTCGGGCAGCGGCCGAGGGCTGCTGCGCCACTTGGAGATCACCACAACCCGGTGGTCGGTGGAGGAGAAGACCTCACTGGACACGTGCAGCGGGTCGTGTTCGAACTCGGGCAGCGCGCTGTCGCAGACCCAGGTGATCAGGTCGGCGAGGGCGTACGGCTCCGCCCGGGCCTCCCACATCCGTACGATCACGTCGCCGTCCCCTCAGACGCTGACCGTGGTCAGCGGCATGGCCGAATCCGCGGGCAGGTCGAGCCGGCTCGGTGCGACACCCGAGGCGACCAGGTGCGAGCCGAGGGCCGCCACCATCGCGCCGTTGTCCGTGCACAGGCCGGGCCGGGGCACGCGGACCCGGATGCCGTGCCGGGCGGCCCGCTGCTCGGCCATCGCCCGCAACCGTGAGTTGGCCGCCACTCCCCCGCCGATCACAAGCGTCTCGACACCCTGGCCACGGCAGGCGTCCAGCGCCTTGTTGACGAGTACGTCGCAGACCGCCTCCTGAAAGGACGCGGCGACGTCCGGGACCGGGACCGGCTCGCCGGCCCGCTGGCGCGCCTCCACCCACCGGGCCACCGCGGTCTTCAACCCGGAGAAGGAGAAGTCGTGGCGGTGCGTGACGAGATCCTTGGCGGCGGTCAGGCCACGCGGGAAGGCGATCGCCGCCGGGTCGCCGGCCCGGGCCTCCCGGTCGATGTACGGCCCACCGGGGAAGGGCAGGCCGAGCAGCCGGGCCACCTTGTCGAACGCCTCGCCGGCCGCGTCGTCGATGGTGGCGCCCAGCGGGGTGACGCCCCGGGCCAGGTCGTCGACCAACAGCAGCGACGAGTGGCCGCCGGAGACCAGCAGCGCGATCGCCGGCTCGGGCAGCGGGCCGTGCTCCAGCGTGTCCACGGCGACGTGCGCGGCGAGATGGTTGACCCCGTAGACCGGCTTTTCGGCGGCGACCGCGTACCCCTTGGCCGCAGCCACCCCGACCAGCAGCGCCCCGGCCAGACCGGGGCCGGCGGTGACCGCGATCGCGTCGATGTCGGCGAGCGTCACCCCCGCCTCGGTCAGCGCCCGCCGCATCGTCGGCACGATGGCCTCCAGGTGCGCCCGGCTGGCCACCTCCGGCACCACCCCACCGAATCGGGCGTGCTGGTCCACGCTCGACGCGAGCGCGTCGGCGAGCAGGGTGTGCCCGCGCACGACACCGACGCCGGTCTCGTCGCACGAGGTCTCGATGCCGAGGATCAGTGGTTCGTCAGCCATGGCAGGTCTCAGTCCTGGGTGCGCTGCATGACCAGCGCGTCGGTGTTGCTCGGTTGGTAGTAGCCGCGCCGCACGCCGATCGGCTCGAAACCGTACGTCGCGTAGAGCCGCTGGGCCGGTCCGTTGTCGGCGGCGACCTCCAGCAGCACGGCGCGTACCCCGAGCCGGGTGGTCTCGGCGAGCAACGCCTCCAGCAGCAGCCGGCCGATCCCCCGGCGCTGGGCGTCCCGCCGGACCGCGATGTTCTGCACCCATGCCTCGTCGGGCGGAGCGACCGCGAGCCCGGCGTAACCGAGCACCGCGCCCTCGCCGTCGGTCGCGACCCGGTAGAAATGCCCGTGGGCCAACTCGTTCCAGAACATCGGTGCCGACCACTGCTCGGCACCGAAGAGGTCCGCCTCGATCGGCAACACCTCGTCGATGTGCCACCAGCGGAACCGGCCGAGTCGCACCTCACTCACCACAAGACCGCTCTGCCCGCGGCTCACGGCAGGACCGGTTTGCGCGCGGTCGCCGCCACCGCGTCCGGGCGACGCAGGTAGAGCGGTGTCAACGGATCACCGGGCGCGCCGGTGCGGATCCGCTCGGCGGCCAGGGTGGCCAGCGCGGTCGCGTCCGGGTAGCGCGGCTCGGGTCGCAGCGGCAGCCCGAGGGCATCGGCGTACCGGTGTGCGCCGTCGCCGACCGCGACGGTGACGGCCAACGCGCGGGCCCGCTCGGCGGCTACCGCGGGCGCGCCGACCTCCGGCCCGACCAGGCGCTGGCCGGCACCGTCGTAAACCGCCCAGTAAATCTCCCGGCGCCGCGCGTCGCTCGCCGCCAGCACCGGCTCGCCGGCCGCCGCCGGGTGGCCGATCGCGTCGAGCGAGCAGACACCGTACGCGGGAATGTCGAGCACCTGGGACATGGTGGCGGCGGTGACCAGCCCCACCCGCAGCCCGGTGAACGGCCCCGGGCCGACCCCGGCGACGATCGCGTGCAGGTCGGCCGGCCTGGCGGCGACGTCGGCGAGCACCGCGTCGACCTGCGGGGCGAGCAGTTCGCCGTGCGCCCGAGCGTCGACGGTGCACCGGTGCGCCCGATTCGTGACGCCGCTCGCGGTGACCTCGACGAGCGCCGCGGTCACCGCCGGGGTCGAGCTGTCCACCACCAGTACGAGCACAATGACCCAGCCTAGCCGTATCGCCTTTGGCCCCTGAACGCCCGCCCGCCATAGCCGCCGGGTCGTGGTTCTCACGAAGGTTCGGGGCCAGGCGCGTCAGCGCCTGGCCCCGAATCGACCGATCAGTTGCGTCGGCTCCACTGCTGGTTTGCTCCACCCCAGCAGCTGTACAGCTGGATCATCGCCCCGTTACCGGTGCCACCGGCGTCGAGGCACAACCCGGACTGCACTCCGGTGATCGTGCCGTTGGAGTTGATGTTCCACTGCTGGTTCGCGCCGCTGTGGCAGTCATACAACTGGATCCGGGTGCCGTTGCTCGTGCTGGAGTTCGGCACGTCCAGGCACTTGCCGTTCACCGTCAGCTGCCGGCCCGAGGTGTGGGTGAACCGCTGGTTCGAGCCACCGTGGCAGTCGTACAACTGGATCTGGGTGCCGTTGCTCGTGCTGGAGTTCGGCACGTCCAGGCACCGGCCGGACTGCTGACCGACGATCATCTGGCCGGACCCGCCACTGGGCGGCGGGGTGGTCGGGTTGCCCGGGTCGGAGCTGCCGCCTTCCCGGACGGTGATGTCCGAGCTGCCCTGGCTCTGGTAACCCTCGGTCGCCATGATCTGGTAGTAGTGGTTGCCCAGGTTCAGACCAACACGCGCCCAGGCGTCGAAGTGGTTGGCAGTGGTGATGGTCCCGCTGCTGCGCTTCTGCTGCCGGACACTCCAGTACTGGTAGAACGTCTGGGTGCCATCGATCGAGGGCTGGTTGACCCGCTGGCTCCGCAGAATGTCGTAGGTGCCCCCGTCGGTGGTGACGCTACCCAGCCGGGTGGCACCGCTGCTCGGGTTGTAGCTGCCGAAGTTCTCGACGATGTAGTACTCGACCAGCGGGTTACGGGTCCACCCGTACAGCGCGAGGTAGCTGTTGTTGTTACCCGGGTTGTAGCTACCCGAGTAGGTGATCGTGCGCCGGGTGCCCGGGTTCCAACCCTTGCCACCGACCCAGTTGTTGGTGCTCCTGCTCCACGAACTGGAGTAGCGGCCGTTCTCACGCAACACCATGCAGGCGTCGCCGCTGTCCTTCCAGAACGAGAAGAAGAACCCGTTGTGGGTGCCCTCCGTGTTCGAGCAGACCTGCCGGTCGGCCTCGGCCTGGGCGGGGCTGGCCGAGATCGCGACGGTGCCGGTGGTGGCCAACACGGCGGCGAAGGCGGCGGCAGCCAGCATCCTGACGCGGCCGCGTCGGCGACTCTTACGGTGTGTGGGGACTTCGTTCATGGTGGTGTACTTCTCCTTGCGAGAGGCGGTGTGAGTGTGACGTGATCGGCGGCTCGCGTGTGGTTGAGGGACGGTCACCACGCGTCAATGCCGCGCCATGGTTGCACGGATTGCCGGATTGTCGGTTGTATGGGTGCTTCGCTGCCACTTTGCGTCGCCACTGACCCCCAGACTGAAGACGTAAGCCGGCGTCTATGTTTTCGATATCGTTATCCAACGATCGACGTCAGTCAAGGCGAGCCGTCCGACTGGCTCGACCGACCAACCAAGCGGATGCCGCCACCTGGTACGTGCGGGCGGCGTGGCGGCAGGAGCACACGGGTCAGCCGGCCGAGCGCTCCCAGTCGATGGTGGGCAGGCCGGCGTCGGCGAGCGCCTTGTTGGCGGCGCTGAACGGGCGGCTGCCGAGAAAACCGCGCGGGTTCATCGGGCTGGGGTGCCCGGCCTCCAGGACCACGTGCTGCGGGTTGCCGACCAGCGCCGCCTTCTTGCGGGCGTACCCGCCCCAGAGCAGGAACACCACCCGCGACTCCAGCGCGTCGAGGGCCCGGATGGTCGCGTCGGTGAACTCCTCCCAGCCCCGGTTGGCGTGTGACCCGGGGGCACCCTGCCGCACGGTCAGCACCGAGTTGAGCAGCAGCACACCCTGTGCCGCCCAGCCGTCGAGGTTGCCGCTGCCCGGCTTCGGCACGCCCAGATCCTCGCCCAGCTCCTTGAACACGTTGCGCAGCGACGGCGGCACCGACACCCCCTCGCGCACGCTGAAGCTGAGCCCGTGTGCCTGGCCGGCGCGGTGGTAGGGATCCTGCCCGAGGATCAGCACCCGGCAGGCCGACGGCGGGCAGAGCCGGAAGGCCGAGAACAGGTCCTCCACCGGTGGGAAGACCGGGCCGGCAACGTACTCCGCGGCGACGAACTCGCTCAACGCGGACATCCGCGCCGGGTCGAGATGAGGCGTCAGCACCGCCCGCCACTCGTCGGGGAGCAGCGCCAGCAGGTCGAGAGCGGGGGTGTCGTCGGGCATCGGCAACCTCTCACCGGTCGGAACGTCTGCGGGCACTGTAGGCACCGGGTACGACAGCGCTCAGCCCCGGGCGGCGAGGGCACCGAGACGCTGCGCCCAGTCGCCGCCGACCGGCTCCAGCTCCGCCGTGCGGGTGTCGTCGTCGTGCCGGTGCAGGCGGACCCGCAGGTGCGCGTCGGCCAGTTGCTCGACCAGGCCCTCGCCCCACTCGACCACGGTCACCGACTCGTCGACGGAGGCGTCCAGGTCGAGGTCGTCGATCTCGGCCCGGGGATCCGCCGCGTCGCCCAGCCGGTACGCGTCGGCGTGCACCAACGCCACACCCCGTCCGCTCGTCGGGTCCGGACGGTGCACCCGGGCGATCACGAAGGTCGGTGAGGTGATGTCACCGAGCACCCCCAGGCCGGCACCGATTCCCCGGGTCAGCGCCGTCTTGCCGGCACCCAACGGGCCGGTGAGCAGCACCAGGTCACCGGGGCGCAGCAACCCGGCCAGCCGTTGCCCGAAGGCGTACGTGTCCGCGACCGTCGGCAGCACGAACCCGGTCACGGGCCGTCCCGCCCGCAGCTGTCGAGGAAGCGGAGCAACGCGGCGTTCACCTCGTCGGCGTGCTCGAGCATCACCACATGACCGCTGTCGGGGATCCTGACGAACTCGGCGTGCGGCAGCCGCCGGACGATCTCCTCCGAGTGGGTCAGCGGTGTGATCATGTCCTTGTCTCCGACGATCACCAGCACCGGCGTGCCGGCCAGCGCGGCCAGCGCCGGGAACCGGGAGTGGGTCGCCAGGGTACGCAGGTAGCGGGTCACCGTGTCGGCGGAGGTGCGGGAGTTCATCTCCTCCACGTAGGACACCAGTGCCGGGCTGGGCGACCGGGTGCCGAAGCCGTACCTGCGGGTCAGCAACCAGGCCACGTTCGTGGTCGAGCGGCGGGCCCGGTCGATGACCGCCCCGCCGTACCGGGTGACGTTGCCCGCCATGTAGAGCACCGGCGCACCCACCCGGCCCAGCAGGGCGGGCGCGACCAGCTTCGTCTCCGCCAGCAGCCCGCCCGAGGTGGCCATCAGGACGGTACCCACCACCCGGTCGCCGAACATCTCCGGATACAGCTCGGCCAGGGCCATGATGGTCATGCCACCCATCGAGTGACCGACGAGCACCAGGGGCCCTTCCGGAGCCGCCTCGTCGATCACCCGGCGCAGCGTACGGCCGAGGGCGGTCAGGTCGTACTCGCCGCTCTCCAGTCGCCCCGACCGGCCGTGCCCCGGCTGGTCGTACGCGACGATCCGGTGCTCACCCCGCTCGGCGAGCAGCTTGCGTTGGAAGTGGAAGGTGCCCACGTCCAGGCAGAAGCCGTGCACCAGCAGCACCGTCGGGTTGCCGTCGACCGGCCGGGTCGGCTCGACCACCTCGACGTGGATGTCGGTGCCGTCGGGCATCTCCAGCCGGTACGCCTCGTCGTACCGCTGGTCGCCGAAGACCTCGTCGGCGTGCGCGTCGGTGGGGTCCGCCTTCAGCCGACGGACCAGGGCGCGTTCCGTGGCGACCCCGGCGGCCAGCCCGGCCGCGGCCACCCCCAGCGCCGCACCGACCAGTCCGGCGGCCTTTCCGGCGGTGGTCCGGGGGCGTGGGATGCGCAGACCGGTCATGTCCGATCGCCGTCGTAGACGCGTGGGACCCGGGTGCTGCCGAACCGGGTGACGATCTCGTAGTTGATGGTGCCGACCGCCTCGGCCCAGTCGTCGGCCGTGGGCGCTCCCTCGGATCCGTCGCCGAACAGGATCGCCACGTCGCCGGCGGCCACCGGATCGTCGCCGCAGTCGAGCACGAACTGGTCCATGCAGACCCGGCCGGAGATGGTCCGCCGGGCCCCGCCGAGCTGTACCGGGCCACGGTTCGAGGCGTGTCGGGGCACCCCGTCGGCGTAGCCGAGCGGCACCACGGCGAGGTTCGCCTCGCGTTCGGTGGTGTAGGTGTGGCCGTAGGAGACGCCCGCACCGGCCGGCACCCGCTTGGTCAGCATCACCCGGGCACGGGCGGTCATCGCCGGACGCAAGCCGTACGTCTCGCCCGCCACCGGGGAGAGGCCGTAGACGGACAGCCCCGGACGGACCAGGTCGAAGTGGGTGTCCGGCCGGGTCAGCGTGGCCGCCGAGTTGGCCAGGTGCCGGTAGCGCGGGCGCAATCCGGCCCGCTCGACCATGGCCAGGCCCTCGTGGAACACCGCCAACTGCCGGTCGGTGGTCGGGTGACCGGGCAGGTCGGCGTAGACGAAGTGGCTCCACACCCCGACCACCTCGACCAGCCCGTCGGCCTGTGCCTTGGCGGCGGCGTCGAGCAGGGCCGGCCAGTCGGCGACCGTCGCACCACCCCGAGCCAGTCCAGTGTCGATCTTCAGGTGCAGTCGGGCCGGGCGGCCGGCCTGGCGGGCCGCCTCCACCATCTCGTCGAGCTGGGGCAGGCTCGCCACTCCCAGGTCGACACCGGCGGTCACGCCGGTGTGCAGGGGTAGCCCAGGGGCGAGCAGCCAGGCCAGCACCGGGGCGTCGATACCGGCGGCGCGCAGCGCCAGCGCCTCGTCCAGGGTGCAGACGCCGAGCCAGTCCGCTCCCGCGTCAAGCGCGGCCCGGGCCGCCGGGACCATGCCGTGGCCGTAGCCGTCACCCTTCACCACCGCCATCAGTTCCGCGCTGGTGCCGGCGCGGAGCCGGTCCACGTTCTCCCGGATCGCATCAAGGTCGACACGTACCTCGGCCTGCCACATGCCCCCCACCCTACTTTCCATGCTGATCACCGCGGCGGGTACTCAGGGCAGCCGCGCCACCACCGGACGCAGCGCGACGGCGACGTCCGGCGCGGTCACCGGGCCGCCCCGGGCCGCCTCCCGGCCGGCCAGCCCGTGCAGGTACGCCGCTGCCGCCGCGGCCCGCTCGGCCGGCAACCCCGACGCGAGCAACGAGCCGAGCAGTCCGGCCAGCACGTCGCCGGTGCCACCGGTGGCCAGCGCGGGGGTGCCGGTCGGATTGACGTACGCCCGCCCGTCCGGCGTGCCGACCACCGTGCGATCGCCCTTGAGCAGCACCACCGCGTTCATCCAGGCGGCCAGTCGAAGCGTGGCGGCGACCCGGTCGGCGCCCGGCTCCTCCCCGCAGAGCCGGGTGAACTCCCGGTCGTGCGGCGTGACCACGATCGGCGCGTCCCGTCGCCGGAGCTGGTCCGCCAGGGAGCCGTCGACAAGCAGGGTCAGCGCGTCGGCGTCCAGCACCACCGGCACCGAGGCGGCGAGCACGGTCCGCAGCTCGGTCGCGGCCCGCTCGTCGGTGCCGAGCCCCGACCCGCACACCCAGGCCTGCACCCGGCCGGCGTCGGCGACCCGGCCGGTGGCGATCACCGAGGGATGCTCGCGGACCACCTCCTCCCGGGCGCCCCCGGCGTAGCGGACCAGGCCGGTCGGACCGGCGAGCGCCCCGCCGACGGAGAGCACCGCCGCACCCGGGTACGTCGCGGAGCCGGTGGCCACCCCGACCACACCCCGGGTGTACTTCTCCGAGGCGGATCCGAGCCTCGGGTACCAGTCGGCCACGTCCGACCACTCCACGACGTGCCACGCGGGGCTGCCACGCAGCCACGGCGTCAGGCCGATGTCGACAAGGTCCACCTCGCCCGCCAACGCGGCGGCGGGACCGACCGCCAGGGCCGGCTTCAAGGCTCCGAAGGCCACCGTCACGTCGGCGCGCACCGCGTTCGGACGGCCGGACGGCGTCAACGGCACCGCCCCGGTGTCCACCGCGACACCGCTCGGCACGTCCACCGCCACCACCGTCGCCCGCTCGCCGTCCCGCCCCCGGTGTCGCAGCAGACTGGCCGCCAACTGCTCGGCGGTCTCCCGCAGGCCGCCGCGACCGCCGATGCCGACGATCCCGTCGAGCACCACGTCCACCACGGCCGGCGGTCGCGACACGACCCGTCCCCCGGCGGCACGCAACGCGGCCAGCCCTTCGGCGTGCACCCGATCCGGAGTGAGCAGCAACGCCGACACGGCGGCACCGCGCCCGGCCAGCCGGGCACCGGCGTACAGCGCGTCGCCGCCGTTGTCACCGGAGCCGACGAGCAGCAGCACCGGCGCGGCGTACACCCCGCCCCGCCCGGCGAGCAGCAACGCGCAGCGGCGGGCCAGCCCGGCGGCGGCGCGTTGCATGAGCGTGCCGGGCGGCACGGTGGCCATCAGGGCGGCCTCCGCCGCCCGTACGTCCGCCACCCGCCAGACCGGTCTCATGCCGCACCCCGTTTCCCGATCACCCGGTCAACCCTACCGGCGCGGGGGCCGCAAGATAGCCGTCGGCCGCGCCCGCGGCAACGCCTGTGGACGAACCAGGGGTACGCCGGACGCCGGCTGTCCACAGGGCACGACCGTCGACACCGTCACCGCCTAGCGTCGTCGGCGTCGTGTCGACGCCAGGTGGGAGGAACGATGGCCGAGGAGACGTTGGCCGTCCGGCCGGAACTGCTGCACCGGGTGGGTCGGTCGCTGGGTGACACCAGCTACCGGCTGGCGCACGGGATGTCCGGTGGGCGAGGGCTGAGCGCACCGGCCCGGGAATGGTCGACGGCGCGGGCGCTCGCCGACCTGGAGGCGGCCGTGCACACCTGGTCCGGTCGGCTCGCTGCCCGGGTCGCCGAGACCGGCGACGCGGTACGCGCCGCCGCCGGGGCGTACGAGTCGGTGGACGCCAGGGCCGCCGCCCGGCTCTCCGTCCTGCCCCGATGAGCGCACCCGGGCCGGTTGTCGGTTACGCCCAGCTCTCCACGGTCGACCCGGCCGCGTGGCGGGCCACCGGATCGACCTGGGCCAGCCTGGCCGGCGTGGCCGAGCGGCGGGCCGGTGAACTCACCGACAGCGGCACCGCCCTGCGTACCGGCTGGTCCGGCAGTGCCGCCGGGTCGGCCGGTGCCCGGCTGACCGGGCTGCGCGAGGAACTGGCCGCACTGGTTCCGGCCGCGATCGAGACCGATCAGGTGCTGGCCGAGTTCGCCGCGCGGTTGGTGGCTGCCCGGGCCCGGCTGACGGCGGCTGTCACGTTGGCCGCCACCACCGGTGTGCTCATCGACCGCAGGGGTGGCGTACGCGCCGATCCCGCCCGGGTGCCGTCCGCCGGCACCGCCCCGGCGGTGGCTCAGGTGGCCTCGGCCCTGCGGGAGGCCCTCGACCTGGCCGCCACGGCCGACGGGGAGGCCACGAAGCGCCTCGCCCGGCTGACCGAGGCCGCTGGTGCCGGCTGGACGGCCCGGCCACCGTCGTACCGTCCACCGCCGAACGCCGAGCCCGGCGCGGTGCGGCGCTGGTGGGCCGGGCTCACCCCGGCCGAGCGTCGCTGGTTGGTGGTGCACGAGCCGGAGCTGACCGGGCGGCTCGACGGGGTGCCGGCCGAGGCCCGTGACCAGGCCAACCGGCTGCTGCTCACGGCCCGGCGCGCGACCCTCGTGCAACGGTGGGAGCAGTTGCTGGCCCGGGTGCCCCGAGGCCCGTTGGAGGCGGCCGGGCTGCGTGGTGTCGAGGCCGCGCTGTCCGGGCTGGACGGACTCGTCGCCCGGCTGGAGTCGACCCAGCAGCCACGGGCGTACCTGCTGGGTCTGGACGTCGGCGGCGAGGGACGGGCGGTGGTGGCGCTGGGCAACCCGGACCGAGCCACCGACGTGCTCACCTACGTACCCGGGATGACCGCCGGGCTCGACGACGCCACCGGCGAGCTGGGCCGGGCGGCGCGGGTGCTGGCCCGTGGCGCCGAACTGGCCCCGGAGACACAGACCTCGGCAGTGCTCTGGTTGGGTTACGACGCCCCGGATTTCCTGCACGAGGCGGCCTGGGACGGGCAGGCCCGCGCGGCCGGGGAGGCACTGCACCGGTTCCAGGACGGTCTGCGGGCCACCCACGACGGCCCGCCGGCCCGGCAGACCGTGCTCGGGCACAGCTACGGTTCGTTGGTGGTGGGCACCGCCGCTCGCGACCATGGCCTCGCCGCGGACGCGCTGGTCTTCGTCGGCTCACCCGGGGTCGGCGTGGGGCACGCCGCCGAGCTGGGCATGCCGACCGGGCAGGTGTGGGCCAGCACCGCACCGGACGACGTGATCCGGCTGACCCGCCCGCCGGACGAGCTCGCCCTGCGGGCGGCGCTCAGCGCCTCACCGGTCGGCATGATCGCCGGCTGGCTGACCGGGCCGGGCGACGAGCGGTGGTTCGGGCGCGACCCGGCCGAGCCGGGCTTCGGCGGTCGGACGTTCCCCAGCGGCCGGTACGGCCACACCGGCTACTGGCATCCGGACAATCCGGCGCTGGACGGCATGGCCCGGGTCATGCTGGGACGCTGAGACCGGCACCGACGGCCGGGGTCGACCGCCGGTGCCGGTCGCCGGCTACTCCACGGTGACGGACTTGGCGAGGTTGCGCGGCTGGTCGACGTCGTGTCCCCGGGCGGCGGCGATCTCGGCCGCGAACACCTGCAACGGCACGGTGGTCACCAGCGGCGCGAGCAGCGTCGGGGTACGCGGCACGTGGATCAGGTGATCGGCGTAGCGGACCACCGACTCGTCGCCCTCCTCGGCGATGACGATGGTGCGGGCGCCCCGCGCGCGTACCTCCTGGATGTTGGAGACGACCTTGTCGTGCAGCATGCCCCGACCCACCGGAGAGGGAACGATGCAGATCACCGGGGTGCCCTCGTCGATGAGCGAGATCGGGCCGTGCTTCAGCTCACCGGCGGCGAAGCCCTCGGCGTGCATGTACGCCAGTTCCTTGAGCTTCAGCGCGCCCTCCAGCGCCACCGGGTAGCCGACGTGCCGGCCGATGAACAGCACCGTCGACTCGGCACGCAGCTCGCGGGCCAGCTCGCGGACCGGCTCGATCCGCCCGAGCAGCTCGCGCAGCTTGTCCGGCACCTGGTGGAGCTGGTCGACCACGGCCGCCACCTCGTCGGCGTACTTGACCCCGCGCACCTGGGCCAGGTGCAGCCCGATCAGGTAGCAGGCGATGACCTGGGTGAGGAACGCCTTGGTGGAGGCGACGGCGATCTCCGGCCCGCCGTGGGTGTAGAGCACCGCGTCGGACTCCCGGGGGATGGTGGAGCCGTTGGTGTTGCAGATGGCCAGCACCCGGGCCTTCTGGTCCTTGGCGTGCCGCAGCGCCATCAGGGTGTCCATGGTCTCGCCGGACTGCGAGATCACCACGATCAGGGTGGACCGGTCCAGCACCGGGTCGCGGTAGCGGAACTCGCTGGCCAGCTCCACCTCGCAGGGAATCCGGGTCCAGTGCTCGATGGCGTACTTGGCCACCATCCCGGCGTGGTAGGAGGTGCCGCAGGCGACGATGAAGATCTTGTCGACGTCACGCAGGTCCTGGTCGCTGAGCCGGACCTCGTCGAGCATGATCTCGCCGGTCTCGGTCAACCGTCCGAGCAGCGTGTCGGCGACCGCCTGCGGCTGCTCCTCGATCTCCTTGAGCATGAACCAGTCGTAGCCGCCCTTCTCGGCGGCCGAGGAGTCCCAGTCGATGTGGAAGTCCTTGCCGCTGGCCGGCTGCCCCTCGAAGTCGGTGATCTCGATGCTCTCGGCCGTGATGAGCACGATCTGGTCCTGGCCCAGCTCGACCGCGTCCCTGGTGTGCTCGATGAACGCGGCGACGTCACTGGCGAGGTAGTTCTCCCCGTCGCCCCGACCGACGACAAGTGGTGAGTTGCGGCGGGCACCGACCACCGCGCCGGGGATCGCCGAATCGACGGCGAGCAGCGTGAAGGCGCCCTCCAGTCGCTGGCAGACCACCCGCATGGCGGCGGTCAACAGCTGCGGCCCGTCCGGCTGACCCGCCGCTCGCAGATCGGTCAGGGCGGCGGAGAGCAGGTGCGCGGCGCACTCGGTGTCGGTGTCGCTGGTGAAGGTGACACCCTCGTCCTCCAGCTCGGCACGGAGCTTGGCGAAGTTCTCGATGATGCCGTTGTGAATCACCGCGACCCGCCCGTCGGGTGACAGGTGCGGATGGGCGTTGCGGTCGGTGGGGCCGCCGTGGGTGGCCCACCGGGTGTGTCCGATGCCGGTGGTGCCGTCGCCGATGCCGATCGGGCTCGCTCCGCAACCGGCCGGGTCCTCGGCCGCCCGCTCGGAGAGCACCTTCTCCAGGTTCGCCAGCTTGCCGGCCTTCTTCTCGGTCAACAGCGCCCCGTCGCAGACGACGGCGACGCCGGCCGAGTCGTAGCCGCGGTATTCCAGCCGCCGCAAGCCGTCGAGCACGATGCCGAGCGCCGGTCGGGCACCGGCGTAACCCACGATTCCACACATGGGTCGCAGCCTAACCAGTTTCGCTCACGATGTCTGCTCGAAACTGGGTTAAACAATCACTGAACTTGAGCGATCCCGGCGATCGTGGCCATCGGAGCGACAAAGCACGCGCTCGGGTGGCAGGCGGTTCGGCTCGTCACACCCGTACCCTGACGGGCGTGACGAGCCACGATGTCGACCCGCTGGTGGCCCGGATGCGCCCGTTCGGGACGACGATCTTCGCCGAGATGTCCGCTCTCGCCCTGCGTACCGGCGCGGTGAACCTCGGGCAGGGCTTCCCGGACACCGACGGCCCACCCGAGATGCTCGCCGCCGCGACGCAGGCCCTGAACACCGGCCACAACCAGTACCCGCCCGGCCCCGGCATCCCCGAACTACGGGCGGCCGTGGCGGCGCACCAACGCCGCTTCTGGGGCCTGGAGTACGACCCGGACGGCGAGGTGGTGGTGACCGCCGGCGCCACCGAGGCCGTCGCCGCGGCCATCCTCGCCCTCTGCGAACCCGGCGACGAGGTGGTCTGCTTCGAGCCCTACTACGACTCGTACGCCGCCTCGATCGCCCTGGCCGGCGCGACCCGGCGACCGGTGACCCTCCGTCCCGGCGTCGACGGGCGCTACGCCTTCGACCCCGACGACCTGCGGAACGCGTTCAGCGCCCGGACCCGGCTGGTGCTGCTCAACTCGCCACACAACCCGACCGGCAAGGTGTTCACCCCGGACGAGCTGACCCTGGTCGCCGAACTCTGCCAGGAGCACGGCGCGTACGCGGTCACCGACGAGGTGTACGAGCACCTGGCCTTCACCGACGCCACCAGCGGGCACGTACCGCTGGCCACGCTGCCCGGGATGCGTGAGCGCACCCTGCGGATCTCCTCGGCCGGCAAGACCTTCTCCTGCACCGGCTGGAAGGTGGGCTGGGCCAGCGGGCCGGCGGCGCTGGTGTCGGCGCTGCTGCGGGTCAAGCAGTTCCTCACCTACGTCAACGCCGCGCCCCTGCAACCCGCGGTGGCGGTGGCACTCGCCCTGCCCGACGACTACTTCACCGCCTTCCGGGCCGACCTACAGGTCCGCCGCGACCAACTGATCGACGGGCTGACCGCGGCCGGGTTCGACGTGTACACCCCGGAGGGCACGTATTTCGTCACCGCCGACATCACCGCCCTCGGCGGCACCGACGGCGTCGACTTCTGCCGTACGCTGCCCGAGCGGTCCGGCGTGGTGGCGGTACCCACGCAGGTCTTCTACGACGACCCCGAGGCCGGTCGCCGGCTCATCCGGTTCGCCTTCTGCAAACGCCAGGAGGTGCTGGCCGAGGCGGTGACCCGGCTGCGGCGGCTGCCCGAGGTCCGGTGACCGACGCGCCGTCAGCCCGGACCGTGGGCCGGGCGGGTTTCGGTCGGCACCGCGACGACCGGTGACCGTGCGGCTCGGGCCCGCCGCCGCGCCGCCGACCAGGCCAGCACCATCGCCGCGAGGAAGAGCATGGGCGCGAGCTGCGCGAGCTCGGCTGCCGAACGGATGTCGTCGGCGACCGCGAGGTAGCGGGCACGCTCGGCCGCGTCCTGCCACTCCTCAGGGTCCAGCCCGAGGTAGTCGTGCATGAGGACGAGCGCGCCGGCCACCGGCACCGTGACAAGCAGCAGGGGCAGCCGGCCCCGGGTCGACCGGCGTAGCGCGGCCCACCAGGTCAGGGCGGCGAGTGCCAGCGTGCCGACCATGGTGAGCACCGACGCGGTGCCGAAGGTGGGCCACCAGACGTTGCGCCGGTCCAGTTCGTTCGCGGTCGCGCCGTACACGGTCAGCCAGGGCAGCGCGAGGCCGGCGAGCAGCGCCAGGGTGCCGGCCGCGGCAGCGACGATCCGACCGGAGCCCGGCCACCAGCCGGTCAGCACCACCGCGGTGAGGGCCGCCACGGCGAGCACCGCGAACGTCAGCCCGGAGCTTTCGTAGCCGAACCAGATGGCCCCGTAGTCCCGGTCCAGGACGGGCGCCACCTGGCGCACCACCTCAGCCCAGCGGGCGGCGCCCTCGTCCGGCGTCGACGAGAGGCGATAAGCGGCACCGACCAGGACCGTCGACATGGCCAGCAGGGCGCCACCCGCCGCGACCGTGGCGGCCCGTCCCGCGTACCCGGGCAACACCACCGAGGCCACCGTCAGCAGCACCAACGGCCCAACCAGGAGCAGATAGGCCCATCCCCACCCGCCGATATCCGTGACGCTGAGCCCGACTGTGGAGTCCTGGTAGAGGAGCGAGCCGGCCCTGCTGCCCAGTACCTCGATTGTCACCTCGGACCACGGTGTCGCCACGGAGCCGATGATCAGCCCCAGGACAATCAAGATCATGAGCAGCCGGCCCCAGCGGGCCCCGAGCCAGGTCTGCGGTGCGCTGGGCGGCGCCTCGTCCACCGCACTGTCGACGGGTTGCCCGACGAAACCAGGAGACCCTGGGTGGGACACAGTCACCCCCGTGATACGTGGTGTCCGCTCCTACGGCGGCCGGCGGTCATCGTCCCACGGCACCCTACACAGTAGGGGGACGTCCGTCCGACCACGGTGGAGCCGATCACTGGCGGGCGGTCAGGGTCAGGCCGGGCTGGCGGTGCGGACGTGGGCGGCGATGCGCTCGGCGACGTCGCGGGCGGTCTGCTCGGTGGCGGCCTCGACCATCACCCGGACCAGCGGTTCGGTACCCGACGGGCGCAGCAGCACCCGGCCGGTCTCGCCCAGCTCGGCCTCGGCCCGCTCGACCTCGGCGCGTACCGCCGGTGCGGCGGCACCGACGGTGCGGTCACCCACCGGCACGTTGATCAGCACCTGCGGGAGCTTGGTCACCACACTGGCGAGATCCGCCAGCGTACGGCCGGTGGCGGCCATCCGGGCCATCAGGTGCAGTCCGGTCAGCACCCCGTCCCCGGTGGTGGCGTACGCCGGCATCACGATGTGCCCGCTCTGCTCGCCGCCGAGGGCCAGCCCGGAGGCGCGCAGTTCCTCCAGCACGTACCGGTCACCGACCTTGGTCTCGACCAGTCGGATGCCCGCCGCGGACATGGCCAGGCGCAGACCGAGGTTGCTCATCACGGTGGCGACCAGGGTGTCACCGGTCAGCGTGCCGGCCTCCCGCATGGCCAGCGCCAGGATCGCCATCACCTGGTCGCCGTCGACCTCCTCGCCGTCGGCGCTCACCGCCACGCACCGGTCGGCGTCACCGTCGTGGGCGATGCCGAGATGCGCCCCGTGCTCCACCACCGCCTGGCGCAGCGCCTCGATGTGGTTGGAGCCGCACTCGTCGTTGATGTTGAGCCCGTCCGGCTCGGCGTTGATCGCGATCACCTCGGCGCCGGCCTCCCGGTAGACCGCCGGGGCCACCTCGGCGGCGGCGCCGTTGGCGCAGTCGACCACGACCTTGATCCCGTCGAGACGGTGGGGCGCCGTCCCGGCGACGTGCTGCACGTAATGGCTCGCGCCGTCGAGCAGGTCGTGCACCCGGCCCACCCCCGCGCCGACCGGGCGCGCCCAGGCGGTGGTGGCGTTGGCCTCGATGGCCGCCTCGATCCGCATCTCGATCTCGTCGGGCAGCTTGTGCCCGCCGGCGGCGAACAGCTTGATCCCGTTGTCCGGCATCGGGTTGTGCGAGGCCGACAGCATCACGCCGAGGTCCGCCTTGGTCTCCGCGGTGAGAAACGCCACCGCCGGGGTGGGCAGCACGCCGACCCTGATCACCGTCGCGCCCGCGCTGGTCAGGCCGGCCACCACGGCAGCCTCGAGCATCTCGCCGCTGGCCCGGGTGTCCCGGCCCACCACGGCCAGTGGAGCGCGGCCACGATCCGACTCGGCGAGGGTGTGGGCGGCCGCGACGGCCACCGAGAGTGCCAACTCCGGGGTGAGGTCGGCGTTCGCCCGCCCGCGTACGCCGTCCGTGCCGAACAACCGGCCCATACCCACAAACCTCCGATGAACTGCCGATGCTAGGAGAAACGCCTTGTCGTGCGGCAACGGAAACGGCCGGCCCACCTCCCCGTCGAGGGGAGGCGGACCGGCCGTCCGTCAGAAGTACAAGGTGCGGCTGGAAATCAGCGCTTCGAGTACTGGGGAGCCTTACGGGCCTTCTTGAGGCCGTACTTCTTGCTCTCCTTGACCCGGGCGTCCCGGGTCAGGAAGCCGGCCTTCTTCAGCGCCGGGCGGTCGTCGGGCTCGCTGACGATCAGCGCCCGGGCGATGGCCAGCCGCAGCGCACCGGCCTGGCCGGTGGTGCCGCCGCCGCGCAGGTTGGCGATGACGTCGAACGCCTCGGGCTTCTCGGCGGTCACCAGCGGATCCTTGATCAGCTGCTGGTGCACCTTGCTCGGGAAGTACGCCTCCAGGTCACGCCCGTTGCAAGTGATCTTGCCGGTGCCCGGCACGATGCGCACCCGGACGATGGCCTCCTTGCGCCGACCCACGGTCTGGATCGGGCGGTCACCACGAGGCGCGCGCGCGACGGGCGCCGGCGCCTCGGTGGCCTCAGGGGCGACCTCGGTGGCGGTGATGTCGGTCATGCTGCTTCCTTCGCCCGCGCTCACTGCGCGATCTGCTTGATCTCGAACGGCACCGGCTGCTGCGCGCCGTGCGGGTGCTCGGCACCGGCGTAGACCTTCAGCTTCTTGATGAGCTGACGGCCGAGCTTGTTGTGCGGGAGCATCCCCTTCACCGCCAGCTCGATGGCCCGCTCGGGGCGCTTGGCCAGCAGCTCCTCGTAGCCGACCTGCTTCAGGCCACCCGGGTAACCGGAGTGCCGGTAAGCGATCTTCTGCTGGCGCTTGTTGCCGGTCAGCGCGACCTTGCCCGCGTTCACGACGACGACGAAGTCGCCCGTGTCGACGTGCGGCGCGAAAGTCGGCTTGTGCTTGCCCCGCAGCAGCGTGGCGGCGTGGGTGGCCAGGCGGCCCAGCACGACATCAGAGGCGTCGATGACGTGCCACTGACGCTCGATCTCACCCGGCTTCGGGCTGTACGTACGCACAGGTCTACCTTGTCTCGTCGTCGGTCTGGGGTAGCGCGCCGAGGTGACCAGGACATCCCAGCCGGACCAGCGCGCACGAACGACCAAGCGTACCTCAGGCGGCACGCCCACAGATGTCGTACAACAGCAGGCAACGATACCCGCAGCCCCGCCGGCCGGTCAAAACGGGGTCCGACCGGCGGGGCGCGCGGAGGCCGGCATGACGACCGTCACACCCCGGCGCGCGCCATCCGACTGCCGGGACGCAGGTACGCGACCCAGGTGATCACGAGCAGCACCAGGAAGAATCCGACATAGAAGCGCAGCGCCGGCTGGATGCCACCGTAGGTCGACCGGGCCCAGGCGTAACAGATCGGCACCAGGAAACCGCCGAAGGCACCGACCGCGGAGATGATGCCCAGAGCACCGGCGGCCTGCCGGCGCATCGCCAGCATGATCTCCGGCGTGCCGCCCCGCTCCTCGCCCTTGACCTGGAAGATCCTGCTGATCATCCGGTAGGTCGAGCCGTTGCCCACGCCGGTGGCCACGAAGAGCAGCAGGAACGCCACGAAGAACAGACCCATGTTGCGCTGCTCGACCGACCAGAGCGCGCCCAGGGCACCGACCGCCATCAGCACGAAGCTGGCCACCGTGACCCGGGCCCCGCCGACGATGTCGGACAGCCGGCCGCCGAAGGGCCGGCAGAGCGAGCCCACCCCCGCGCCGAGGAACGCCCAGGCCAGTGCGACGTCCGGCCGGCCGAACACCGAGTTGAGCAGGGTGGGGAAGGCCGCCGAATAGCCGATGAACGAGCCGAAGGTGCCGATGTACAGCAGCGACATGATCCAGGTGTCGCGGTGCCGCAGCGACGACCAGACCGGCCCCACGTCGGCCTTCGCCTCGACCAGGTTGTCCATGAACAGGTACGCGCAGACCGCCGCGATCACCGCCAGCGGGATGTACATCAGACCGGCCCGGGCCAGCGCGAGCCCGCCGCCCAGCACGATCACCTGGGGCACCACGAACTGCACGACGGCCACCCCGATGTTGCCGCCGGCGGCGTTGAGCCCCAACGCCCACCCCTTCTCCCGCTCCGGATAGAAGAAGGAGATGTTGGCCATGCTGGAGGCGAAGTTGCCACCGCCGAACCCGGCCGTGGCGGCGATCAGCAGCAACGACACGAAGCCGATCTCCGGATGCTCGACCGCCCAGGCCAGCCCGGCGCAGGGCACGATCAGCAGCAGCGCGGAGATGACGGTCCAGTTGCGACCGCCGAAGACCGGTACGGCAAAGGTGTACGGCAGTCGCAGCAGCGCGCCGACCCCGCTGGGCACGGCGGTCAACCAGAGCGCCTGACTGGTGGTCAGCTGCCATCCGGCGTCGCCGAGCCGGACGACGACGATGCTCCAGAGCAACCACACGGAGAAGCCGATGTGCTCCGCGAAGATCGACCAGATCAGGTTGCGTTGGGCGACACCGCGACCGATCCGCCGCCAGAAGGCCGGATCCTCCGGTGCCCAGTGCCCGATCCACCGACCTGGTCGGCGGTCCAGGCTCTCCTCTTCGATTACCGTCGGCTGCTCGCTCGTGGTGGTCATGCCGCAGAAGCTAGGGAGCCGCCGTTACCGCGGCGTTCGCCGTTCGGGTCGGCCCGGCAACGGGGATCGCACCACGTGCCGACGACGGCGGTGAGGAACGGGTCGGCTCAGAGCTGCTGGAGGATGCGCAACGCCCGGTCCACCCGGCGCATCGTCTCCGCGTCGGCGACGTCCACGCACTCGGTGAACCACTTCTTCATCGGCGAGGAGATCCGGTCCGGCATCACCACCCGGTCGCCCATCGACACCGCCAGCGGCGAGTCGCGCAGCAGCGCCGTCTCCACCACCTCCGTCACGATCACGATGGGCACCGCCGTGGAGTTGTAGACATCGGAACTGATCACCAGACCGAGGCGCTCCCGGGCCCCTTCGATCCGCCAGACCTCGCCCCTACGCAGCACGCGGTGGACCACCGAAGAGCAGGTCGTCGACCATGCCGACCTCCTGGGCATCGGCCAGCGAGGCGGATTCCAGGTCCAGCCCGGCCCGGCCGACCGCGGCGGCGTGCGCGGCGAAGACCTCGCGCAACGCCTTCTCCCGGGCCGCCTGGTCCATCCAGGCGGAGAGCGAGAGCCCTTCCCGCTTGGCGAACCGCCGGGCATCCGCGATCGTGTCGTCGGCGAACGACAGAGTCACCTTGGCTGTCATTCCAGCAGACTACCCGCTGGTATGACTACTAGTCATCCCCGAAGTGTTCCTCGCCGCCGGAGCCCACAGCCGAACATGTATCTGCGACCTCGTGGCGCCGGTTCAGCCCAGGGCGCGGCCGCCGATGACGGCGAAGCGCCACGCCTTGAAGAAGCAGTCGACGTCCGCCAGGCCCGCCTCGGTCAACCAGCGGCACTGCTCCGTCACCGGGGCGGGGCGGTCGTAGGCCATTCGTCGCTCGGCGGCGGCGACCTCGGCGGCGTCGGAACCGAGCGCCGCGACCTGCGTCAGCCAGGCGTCGTGGTAACGCCGGTCCAGTTCGGGGGTCGGGCCGGCCACCTGCTCGGCGTTGGCGAAGACTCCGCCGGGCACCAACGCCGCGGCCGCCCGACGGTAGAGGTCGCGCTTGGCGGGGTCGTCCAGGTGGTGGATGGCCAGCGCGCTGACCACCGCGTCGTACCGCCCGGCCGGCAGTGGATCGACCAGGTCGGCCACCACCACCCGATGCGCGACGCCCCGGCCGGCCAACCGCTCGGCGGCGACGGCCAGCATCTGCGGCGCGGCGTCCACCAGGGTCAGCCGCACGCCGGGCACGGCGGCGGAGAGCAGCGACGACAGGAGGCCGGTCCCGGCGCCGAGATCGAGCACCTCGGGCGTACGCCCCGCTGCCAGGGCGGCCCGCAACGGTGGCGCGGCCACCTCGACGGCCGTGGTGTAGAACGCGTCGAAGCAGGGCACGAGGCTGCGGCGGGCGGCGTCGTAGCCATCCGCCGCCGTCGAACGCCTGAGCGACACTCATGCCATCCTCCCACAATCCAGGATATCCGTTCCACATTGTAGACCTCGCGAGCCATCCCCCAGCCGAGGTGCGGTGTGAGCGGCTCTTGACAGGACCGAAACAAACGGGACGCGGACCGGAAACTGCCCAACGGCACGCTTTGCCGACATGACAGACGGTGCACGGCCGGCGACGCGACCGGGGCGCGAGCCCCGCGAGGTGGCGACCCACTGCCCGTACTGCGCCCTCCAGTGCGGAATGGTCCTGCGCGAGGAGGACGACGCGGTAAGCGTGCTACCTCGCCAGTTCCCCACCAACCGGGGCGGTCTCTGCCAGAAGGGCTGGACCGCGCCGGAGCTGCTCAGCCATCCGGAACGGTTGACCAGTCCCCTGCTGCGCGACCCGGCCACCGGCGAGCTGCGCCCGGCCACCTGGGAAGCCGCGCTGGACCGGATCACCACCGGCCTTCGCGACGTGCAGGAGCAGCACGGCCGCGACGCGGTCGCCGTCTTCGGCGGCGGTGGGCTCACCAACGAGAAGGCGTACGCGTTGGGTCGGTTCGCCCGGGTGGCACTGCGCACCCGGCACATCGACTACAACGGACGGTTCTGCATGTCCTCGGCCGCGGCCGCCGGCATGCGCGCCTTCGGCGTGGACCGGGGGCTGCCGTTCCCGCTGTCCGACCTGGGTCGGGCCGACACGCTGCTGCTGGTCGGCGCGAACCCGGCGGAGACCATGCCGCCGCTGGTGCGCTGGCTGACCGAGCATCGGGAGCGGGGCGGCAAGCTGATCGTGATCGACCCACGGGTGACCGCCACCGCCCGGCAGGCCGACCTGCACCTGCAACCGCTGCCCGGCACCGACCTGGCGGTGGCCAACGCGCTGCTGCACATCGCCCTGACCGAGGGTTACGTCGACGGTGACTACGTCGCCACCCGTACCACCGGGTTCACCGCGGTGCGCCGCACCGTGGCGGGCTGGTGGCCGGCCCGCGCCGAAGCGCTCTCCGGGGTGCCCGTGGCCGATTTGGAGGAGACCGCGCGAGCCCTCGGCACCGCCGCGCGGGCGATCATCCTCACCGCCCGCGGCGCCGAGCAGCACGCCAAGGGCGTCGACACCGTCACCGGCTTCGTCAACCTCGCCCTCGCGCTCGGTCTGCCCGGCCGCCCCGGCTCCGGCTACGGCTGCCTGACCGGGCAGGGCAACGGCCAGGGTGGCCGGGAGCACGGGCAGAAGGCCGACCAGCTTCCCGGGTACCGCAAGATCGACGACCTGGAGGCCCGCGCCCACGTCGCGCGGGTCTGGGGGGTGCCCGCCGACGAGCTGCCCGGGCCGGGCGTGCCGGCGTATCAGCTGCTCGACTCGCTCGGCACCGACCAGGGGCCACGGGCGCTGCTGGTGTTCGGCTCGAACCCGGTGGTCTCCGCACCCCGGGCCGCCCGGGTCGAGGGCCGCCTGCGCGACCTGGACCTGCTTGTCGTCGCCGACTTCCTGCTCTCCGAGACGGCGGCGCTGGCCGACGTGGTGCTGCCCACCGCCCAGTGGGCCGAGGAGGACGGCACGATGACCAACCTGGAAGGACGGGTGCTGCGCCGCCGGGCGCTGCGTCCGCCTCCGGCCGGCGTCCGCACCGACCTGGAGATCCTGGCCGCCCTCTCCGCCCGGCTGCGAGGGTCGACACCTGCTGATCGCCCGGCGCGCGAGCGGCCCACCGACTCGACGGCGGACGGCCAACCGAGCGAGGCGAAGGCGGCGGACCCGCGCGTTGTCTTCGCCGAGCTGCGCCGGGCCTCGGCCGGCGGCATCGCCGACTACGCGGGGATCAGCTGGGACCGGATCGACGCCGCGGACGGGGTCTTCTGGCCGTGCCCCGACGACGACGGGCCCGACTCCCCCCGACTGTTCACCGAGCGCTTCGCCACCGCCGACGGGCTGGCCCGGTTCCACCCGGTGGAGCACCGACCGGCGGCCGAGGAGGTGTGCGCCGACTACCCGCTGCACTTCACCACCGGCCGGGTGCTCGCGCAGTACCAGTCCGGCACCCAGACGCGCCGGGTGGCCGCGCTGCGCCGGGCCGCGCCCGAGGCGTTCGTGGAGCTGCATCCGGATCTCGCCGAGCGGCTTGGCGTCACCGACGGCGAGCCGGTACGGGTGCTCTCGCGGCGCGGCGAGTTCCAGGCACCGGCCCGGCTGAGCCCGGGCATCCGGGCGGACACCGTCTTCGCGCCGTTCCACTGGGGCGGGCCGGCACGGGCGAACTCCGTCACCAACGACGCCGTCGACCCGGTCTCCGGGATGCCGGAGTTCAAGATCTGCGCGGTACGGGTGGAGCGGGCATGACCGGGCACAGCGAGCGGGTCGTGGTGGTCGGCAACGGGATGGCCGGCGCCCGGGTGGCGGCGGAACTGCACGCCCGTGGCGAGGACCTGAAGGTGACCGTGCTCGGCGCGGAACCGCACCCCGCGTACAACCGGATCATGCTGTCCACCCTGCTCACCGGCAAGATCGGCGAGTCGGACGTGGAGTTGGCGGAGGTTGCCGGTCGCGGCGTCGACCTGCGCACCGGGGTGACGGTCAGCGCGATCGACCGGGCCACCGGCCAGGTACGCACCGACGACGGCGACCGGATCCCCTACGACCACCTGGTCCTCGCCACCGGCAGCCGGGCGGTGGTGCCCGCGCTGCCCGGGCTCGACCCGGAGCACCTGCCGGAACGGGTGATCCCGTTCCGCACCCTGGACGACTGCCGACGCATCCTCGCCCTCGCCGGCACCGCCCGGCGCGCCCTGGTGCTCGGTGGCGGGCTGCTCGGCCTGGAGGCCGCCCGAGGGCTGGCACTGCGCGGGCTCGACGTGGGCGTGGTGCACCGGGTGCCGTACCTGATGGACCGTCAACTCGATCCGGCCGCCGGTGCCATGCTCGCCGGCACCCTCGCCGCTCTCGGCGTGACCACCCACGTGGCGGTGGAGCCGACCGCGGTACGCGCCGACGCCGCAGGGGTACGGCTGGAGTTGTCCGACGGTCGGTCGCTCGAGGCCGACCTGCTGGTACTCGCCTGCGGCGTACGCCCCGACACCGCCCTCGCCACCGCGGCCGGCCTGGCCGTGGAACGGGGGGTGCTGGTCGACGACCGGCTGCGCACCAGCGACCGGCGGATCTCCGCGATCGGTGACTGCGCGCAGCACGACGGCACGCTCACCGGGTTGGTGGCACCGGCCTGGGCGCAGGCGCGGGTGGTGGCCCAGTTGGTGACCGGGCAGGACCCACAGGCCCGGTACCGGCCGCGACCCGTGGTCACCCGGCTCAAGGCGGCCGGCATCGACCTCGCCGCGATGGGTGACCCGACAGGTGGCCCCGGCGAGGAGTTGACCTTCGCGGACCCGGCCCGAGGTACCTACGCCCGGCTGCGCATTCACGACGAACGGTTGGCCGCCGCGATCCTGCTCGGCGACAACCCCTCGGTCGGCACGGTGATCCAGCTGTTCGACCGGGGCCATCCGGTGCCCACCGACCGGCGGGCGCTGCTGCTCGGCCGCGCCGTCGGCGGGGCGGTCGCGGCACCCGCCGCGTCACCGGCGCTGATGCCGGACGCGGCCACCGTCTGCCAGTGCAACACGGTGAGCAAGGGCGCCCTCGTGCGCTGCTGGCGGGACGGAGCCCGCACGGTCGACGCCGTGGTCGCGGCCACCCGGGCCGGCACCGGTTGCGGCAGCTGCCGCGACGCGGTCGCCGGCATCGTCGACTGGTTGTCCAGAACGGATCCCGTGGAGGTGGGGCGATGACCGGCGGCAACGTGGTCGTCATCGGCAACGGCATGGTCGGCCAGCGGTTCGTGGATGCGCTGCGGGCCCGCGACCCACAGGGACTGTGGCGGGTCACGGTGCTCGCCGAGGAGAGCCGCCCGGCGTACGACCGGGTGCGGCTCTCGGCGTACTTCGACGGTGCCGACGAGCAGGACCTGAACCTGCACACCGCGCACGACGGGGTGGAGTTGCGCCTCGGCGAGCCGGCCACCGGCGTGGACCGGGACCGGCGGGTGGTCACCACGACCACCGGCGAGCACCCGTACGACGTGCTGGTCTTCGCCACCGGGTCGTACCCGTTCGTGCCGCCGGTGCCGGGGTCGGACCTGGCCGGCGTCTTCGTCTACCGCACGCTCGACGACCTCGCGGCCATCCGCCGGTACGCCAAGGACCGCCGCACCGGCGCGGTGATCGGCGGCGGGCTGCTCGGCCTGGAGGCGGCCAACGCGCTGCGCCTGCTCGGGCTGACCACGAGTGTGGTGGAGTTCGCCCCACGGCTGATGCCGGTGCAGGTGGACACCGCCGGTGGCGCGATGCTCCGCCGCTATGTCGAGGACCTGGACGTGGCCTGCCACCTGGGCGTGGCGACCACCGCGCTGCGGTCCGGCGCGGACGGTGCGGTGGCCGCCCTGGAACTCGCCGACGGCGCGGTGCTCGACGCCGACCTGGTGGTGGTGGCCGCCGGCATCCGGCCCCGCGACGAGCTGGCCCGGGCCGCCGGGCTCGACATCGGTCCGCGCGGCGGGGTCCTGGTCGACGCCGCCTGCCGGAGCACGGACGAGCGGATCTACGCGGTCGGCGAGTGCGCGGCGGTCGACGGCACCTGCTACGGCCTGGTCGCCCCCGGTTACGCGATGGCCGAGGTGGTGGCCGACCGGCTGGTCGGTGGCGCCGCCACCTTCCCCGGTGCGGACACCGCCACCAAACTCAAGCTGCTCGGCGTCGACGTCGCCTCCTTCGGCGACGCGCACGGGGCGACGCCCGGCTGCCTGGACGTCACCTGGACCGACCCGGCCGCCCGGGTGTACGCCAAGCTGGTCCTCTCCGACGACGCGTCCACGCTGCTCGGCGGGGTGCTGGTCGGCGACGCCGGCGCGTATCCGACGCTGCGCGCCAGTGTCGGCGGGCCGTTGCCGGCCGCACCGCTGGCCCTGCTGGCCGGCGACGACGCGGTGGGTGCCACGGCCGGCGCGCTGCCCGCGACCGCCCAGGTCTGCTCCTGCAACGCGGTCACCCGGGGGGACATCGACACGGCCATCGCGGACGGCTGCGCCGACGTGGCCGCCCTGAAGGCGTGTACCCGGGCCGGGACGAGCTGCGGTTCCTGCGTACCGATGCTGAAGCAGTTGCTCGACGCGGCCGGCGTGGTCCAGTCGAAGGCGCTCTGCGAGCACTTCGACGTCAGCCGGCAGGAGCTGTTCGACATCGTCCGGGTACGCGGCATCCGGACGTTCTCCCGGCTGATCGCCGAGCACGGCCGGGGACAGGGCTGCGACATCTGCAAACCGGTGGTCGCCTCGATCCTCGCCTCGCTCGGTAACGGCCACATCCTCGACGGCGAGCAGGCCTCGTTGCAGGACACCAACGACCACTTCCTGGCCAATCTGCAACGCGACGGCAGCTACTCGGTGGTGCCCCGGATACCGGGCGGGGAGATCACCCCGGAGAAGCTGATCGTCATCGGCGAGGTGGCCCGCGACTTCAACCTCTACACGAAGATCACCGGTGGGCAGCGGATCGACCTGTTCGGCGCCCGGGTCGACCAGCTACCGCAGATCTGGCGTCGGCTGGTGGACGCCGGGTTCGAGTCCGGGCACGCGTACGGCAAGGCGCTGCGCACGGTGAAGTCCTGCGTCGGCTCAACCTGGTGCCGCTACGGCGTGCAGGACTCGGTCGGCCTGGCCGTCGCCCTGGAGCTGCGCTATCGAGGTCTCCGCGCCCCACACAAGATCAAATCTGCGGTCTCCGGCTGCGCCCGGGAATGCGCCGAGGCCCGCAGCAAGGACTTCGGTGTGATCGCCACGGAAACCGGCTGGAACCTCTACGTCGGCGGCAACGGTGGCTTCCGGCCCCGGCACGCCGACCTGTTCGCCACCGACCTGTCCACCGAGGCGCTGGTCACCCTGATCGACAGGTTCCTGATGTACTACATCCGCACCGCCGACCGGCTGCAACGCACCGCCGCCTGGATCGAGGCGATGGACGGCGGCTTGGACCACCTCCGAGCGGTGATCGTGGACGACTCGCTCGGCCTCTGCGCCGAACTCGACGCCGCGATGGCCCGGCACGTGGTGTCGTACTCGGACGAGTGGCGCGACGTGCTGTCCGACGCGGACCGGCTGCGCCGGTTCACCTCGTTCGTCAACGCGCCGGAGGTCCCCGACCCGTCGATCACCTTCGTCACCGAGCGCGGACAACCGGTACCCGTCGGTGGGCATGCGTCCGAGGCGCAGGGCCGTCAACCGGTCGCGCTCGGCCTTCCGGAGGTGCGCCGATGACCGCCGCGACGGCACTGGGCTGGGTCACCGTCTGCCCGTTGGATCGCCTGGACCGGGACCGGGGCGTCGCCGCCCTGGTCGCCGGGGTGCAGGTGGCGATCTTCCGGACCGCGGACGGGCTGTACGCGATCGACAACCTCGACCCGGTCTCCGGGGCGTACGTGCTGTCCCGCGGCATCGTGGGCAGTCGGGGCGAGGTGCCGACGGTCGCGTCGCCGCTGCACAAGCAGGTGTACGACCTGCGCACGGGGGATTGTCTCGACCTGCCGGGCGTTTCGGTCGCTCGGCACCAGATCCGTTGCCACAACGGCATGGTCGAGGTGCGGCTGCGACAGGAGGGCTGATGCGCGAGGAACTGGCCGGCTTCACCATCGGGGTGACCGCCGACCGGCGGCGGGACGAGCTCGCCGCGCTGCTCCAACGGCGGGGTGCGCGGGTGGTGCTCGCTCCCGCCCTGCGGATCGTGCCGCTCGCGGACGACACCGAGCTGCGCGAGGCCACCCGTGCCTGCCTGGAACGGCCGCCCGACATCCTGATGGCCAACACCGGCATCGGAATGCGTGGCTGGCTGGAGGCTGCCGAGGGCTGGGGGCTCGCGGAGCCGCTGCGCGGGATCCTCGGTGACGCGTACGTGGTGGCCCGGGGGCCCAAGGCTCGGGGGGCGATCCGGGCGGCCGGTCTGTTCGACCAGTGGTCACCGGCCTCGGAGAGCTGCGACGAGGTGGTCGATCACCTACGTCGACGGGGGGTGTCCGGTCAGGTGATCGCCATGCAGCTGCACGGCGAGCGGCAACCGGAGTGCACCCGCGCGCTGGAGGAGGCCGGCGCCACGGTCATCGAGATCCCGGTCTACCGCTGGGCCCCACCGACCGATCCGGCGCCGCTGCACCGGCTCGTCGACCTGGTGGCGGGGCGGCTGGTCGACGCGGTCACCTTCACCTCGGCACCGGCGGTGGAGGCGCTGCTGCGCGCCTCCGGCGATCGCACCGAGGCGGTGCTGGACGCGCTGCGCACGGACGTGCTGGCCAGCTGCGTCGGACAGGTCACCGCCGAGCCGTTGGTCCGACGCGGGGTGCCGGTGAGCGCGCCGAGCCGGGCTCGGCTCGGCGCGCTGGTCCGCACCATCGTCGACGAACTGCCGCGCCGTACGGTGACCATCAAGGTCGCCGGGCACCTGCTCACCCTGCGCGGTCACGCGGCGGTGGTCGACGGCGAGTTGCGACCGCTGGCCCCGGCGCCGATGGCGGTGCTGCGGGCGCTGGCGCAGACGCCGGGCCGGGTGCTGTCGCGTACCGCCCTGCTGCGGACGCTGCCACGTGGGGCCGACGAGCACGCGGTGGAGATGGCGGTGGCCCGGCTACGGGCCGGCCTGAAGGCGCCACGCGTCGTGCAGACGGTGGTCAAGCGGGGCTACCGCCTCCGCGTCGACTGAGCCCGCCGGCCCGGCCGCGACCGGGCCGGCGGGTCACCGCCTATCCGACCGGGGTCGGGAAGCCGCGGTCGTGCTCGGCCTGCAGCCGTGCCATGGCGTGCTCGACGACGGTCACCAGGACCCGCTTGACCGAATCGCGCTGCCGGGCGTCGGTCATCACCAACGGCACGTCCGGCGAGATGGCCAACGCCTCGCGCACCTCGTCCAACTCGTACTGAGGTGCGCCGTCGAAGCGGTTGAGCGCGACCACGTACGGCAGGTTGCGGTTCTCGAAGTAGTCGAGCGGGGCGAACGCGTCGGTGATCCGGCGGGTGTCCACCAGCACCGCGGCGCCCACCGCACCTCGGATGATCTCGTCCCACATGAACCAGAACCGGGTCTGCCCAGGCGTGCCGAAGAGGTACAGGATCAGATCCTGCGCCATGGTGATCCGGCCGAAGTCCATGGCGACCGTGGTGGTCTCCTTGCCCGGCACCTTGGACGGGTCGTCGATGCCGACGCCGGCCGAGGTCATCACCGCCTCGGTGGTCAGCGGTGTGATCTCGGAGATCGCACCGACAAGCGTGGTCTTGCCGACACCGAAGCCACCCGCGACGACGATCTTCGCGGAGATGATTCCCCGGCTCTGGCGGGCCCCGGCGGGGTCATAGCTCGCGAAGTCCACTCAGCACCCTTCCCAGCATTTCCATCCGCTCCTCGTAACCTGTGGCGGGAGCGGCCGTCTGTAGCGTCAGCAGGCCCTCGGCCACCATGTCGGCGACCAGCACCCGGGCGACACCCAGCGGTAGCCGGGTGTACGCGGCGATCTCCGCCAGCGACTCGGGCCGGCCCTCGCAGACCGTGGCGATGCGATGCTTGTCGTGCCCGGCGAAACGTGATTCGGCGATCTGCGTGGGGCTGGCCACCAACACCGCTTCCAGGGCGATGTCCTGCAACGGCTCGGTCCTGCCCCGGGTGACCGCGTACGGCCGCACCAGCGCACCCCGTGGGTCACGCTGCCGATCCATCCGCGATCACCTCCTCCGCCTTCCGCCGGTCCGGTGCACCCGTTACGACCGCACCGCGTCCCGGGGCAGCGGTACCAACGCCGCACCGACCCGTTCCACAAGCAGTGCCATCTCGTAGCCCACCTGGCCGACGTCGCAGCTACGCGCCGCGAGCACCGCCATCGACGACCCGTCACTGATGGACATCAGGAACAGGTAGCCACTGTCCATCTCGATAACTGTCTGCAGGACCCCGCCGGCGCTGAACATCCGGGCGGCCCCCTCGGTCAGGCTCACCACGCCGGAGGTGATCGCGGCGAGCTGATCCGCCCGATCCGTCGGCAGGTCCCGGGAGGAGGCGAGCAACAGCCCGTCCGCGGACACCGCCACGACGTGGGCGATGCCGGCCACGCTGTCGGCGAAGTTGCTGAGCAGCCAACCCATGTCCTGTATGGCCGCTGGCCTGTTCATCGGCTCGTCTCCTTGATCGAGGTGCTGTTCTGACTCGCTCCAGCCGTCCGACCACGCTGGACACCACGGTGGTACGCCGACAGCAGACCGCGTACTTCGTCGGGGGTCCGGCGGCCGTGCTCACGCCCGCGCGGCTCGATGCCACCGGGCACGAGCTGTGCCTGGGGCACCCGCTTGGGCAGCCCCGACCGGGTCGTGCCGGCGGGAGTGGGCTCGGCCGCCCGGCTGGCCCGTGACCAGCCCTCGTCGGCCGCCGTCCGCCAGGCGTCGTCCTCCGGCTGGCCGGTTTCGGGCTGCCGGGTGGACGGCGGTGGCGCGGACGGCGGTGGTGGCGCGGGCGAGGTCGGCGGCGCGCTCGGCGCCGGACCAGCCGTGCTGGCGGACGAGGAAGTGTACGACGGTGGCGGCGCAGGCGTCGCGGCGGCGGCCGCACCCGGCGTGCGGGTGGGCAACGGACTCCGTCCCCTGGTCGGCTCGACAGGTGGCGCCGGTGGGCTGGCGGCCGCCTGCGGGGCTGGTTCGTCGAACTGCGGCCGGCTGAAGATCGTGGTGACGTCGTTGCCGTGCGACCGGAACCAGACCGCCTCCATCTCCCGGAAGATCGGCGAATCGGAGGACTGCTCGGGTGGCACGGTGATCGGGCGCGTCGGGGGTGGTGCGGTGGCGGCCAGGCTGGCACCGAGCCCACGGAAGCCGGAGCCGTCGACATCGCCGCCACCGGGGTGCTGACCGGCGGCCGGCGAGAATCCCGCCGACGCGGTGCCGCCCGCACCCGCGACCGGTCCCACCGGCAGGCCGGGATCGGCGTGCTGGCCGTGGTTGCCGGCGCCTCGGTGCGACAGCGGGTCGAGGGTGGGCTGCGCGACCGTCGGCGAACCCGCGTTGAACCCGTTGAAGGCCGGCGGCGGCGTACGGGTCGGCGGCGGGTCGGCGGGGGCCGCCTCCGTTCCCGGCCAGGGCGTGCCGGCGCCCGTGCCGTTGTGCCACCGGTCGACCAGGGTCGCGGTGGTGCTGCGCCCGGTGACGCCGGCCGGATCGCCGCGGCCGACCGACGCGAGCGGGTTCTGCTCGACCGCGAGCGGCTGCCGGGGTCGGGTGATCGCCTGGTCGCGACCGCGCAGGCTGGGCAGCACCACGGTGGCGGCGGGCAGGGTGACCTGCGCGACAGTGCCGCCCTCGACGTTGCGACGCAGCTCGACCCGGATGCCGTAGCGGGCCGCGAGCCGGCTCACCACCGCCAGACCCATCAGGCGGAACGCCGCGACGTCGACTGCGGAGGGCGCGGCGAGCCGGCGGTTGAGCGAGTCCAACTGCTCGTCGGAGAGGCCGAGACCACGGTCCTCGATCTGGATGAGCACGTAGTCCCGGATGCGCCGTCCGTCGGCCACCACGGTGGTGTTGGGCGGCGAGAAGCGGGTGGCGTTGTCGAGCAGCTCGGCCACCAGCCGCACCACGTCGTTCACCGCGTGGGCGGCCACGGACACGTCGGTGTCGACGGTGCCGAACTCGATCCGGTTGTAGAGCTCCACCTCGGACTGCGCGGCCCGCAGCACGTCCACGAGCAGGGCGTCGTCGCGGCGCGGCACGGCCGAGTCGGCCCCGGCCAGCACGAGCAGGTTCTCGTCGTTGCGGCGCATCCGGGTGGCGAGGTGGTCGAGTTCGAAGAGCTGCGCGAGCCGCTTCGGGTCCTCCTCACCGCGCTCGATCGCGTCCAGCTCGCCGATCATGCGGTCGACCAGAGTCTGGCTGCGTCGGGCCAGGTTGAGGAACATCGCCGAGACACTGCTCCGCAGGGCCGCCTGCTCGGCCGCGACCCGGACCGCCTCCCGGTGCACGACGTTGAAGGCCAGGGCGACCTGCCCCACCTCGTCGCGGTTGTTGAGCTGGATCGGGTCACGTACCTCGCGAACGATCTCATCGACGCTGCCGTCGCTGACGTTGCCCATTCCCTGGAGCCGACGCACCGCCTCCGGCAGATCGTGGTTGGCCACCGAGAGCGCGCCCTCGCGCAGCCGACGCAGGGAGTGGTTGAGCGAGCGGGCCAGCACCACGGCCAGGGTCACCGCGATGATCAGGGTGAGCAGCACCAGCGTGGTCTCGACGACGGCCTGCAGGATGACGTCCGAGCGGGCCTGCTCGGCCTGGGCCAGCAGGCGGTTCTGCAGCTCGATCTCGGCCCACCGCATCAGCTCGTTCACCGCGCCGATCGCCGCCGTGGCCTCCTGCGCGGTGAACGGCGCACGCTGGTTGACCGACCTGCTGAGGTCGGTGGCGATCCGGTCGGCCAGCACCACCGCGTCACCGGAGACGGTGCTCTCGACCAGGGCACGCTGCACCGGGTCGGCGGCGAGCGAGAAGGCCACCAGCGCCTCCTGCTGCCCGGTGAGGGTGGCCACGAAGGCGGAGAACTGCTCGTTGTCCAGCCGGCCGGCGCTGAGTGCCGTGAAGGCGACCGCCTCTTCCTCGGCGACGGCCGCCTTCGCCCGAGCGAAGGCGGCGACCGCCCGCCGGGTGTCACCGACCTCCTCGCCGCCGGGGAGCTGGGCCAGCCCGTCGCCGTAGGCGACCAGGTCGTCGAGGACCACGCCGTAGCGCAGCACCGCCTCGGCGACCTCCATCTGCTGGCGGGCGAGCACCTCCTGCCGGGTGCCGTCGAGGGTGTCCAGGTGCGCGTCGATGGCCGCGAGCCGGTCGCGGATCGCCGCGGGTGCGTCGCCGACCCGGGCCCGCTCCGCGCGGTACTCGTCGATCCGCTGCTGGGTCTCGCGGACCCGCAGGTTGTACGCGTCGGCCCGCTGCTGCGGTGCGGCGAGGTAGGCCGCCGCCGCCATCCGTTCGGCGTGCAGGTCGTTCGTCAGCGCGGAAACGTCGATGGACAGCGCCGTGAGGGCGCGGGACTGACTCGCGTCGTAGGCACCTTCGCCGACGGAGACCAGGCGGACCGTGGCCAGTGCGATGACCGCCGCCACCGGGACCACCAGGATCAGCGCCAGCTTGGACCGGATCCGGGCGTCGCGCAGCCGGGGCAGCCGACCGCCGCTCCGCGGCGCGGCGTCACCACTGGCGGGCAGGGTCGTCGGTCCGGTGCTCACGACATCGCCTCCGTCGTTTTCTTCCCGCCAGAACCGCCGACCCGGGCGCCGGGCGACAGCCGGCGCCACGCGCGGCACGGCCGCGATTTCATCAGACGAGATCGTGTTTGGGAAGCCGCAGGAGGGCAGGAAACGGTCGGACGGCACGCAACCCGTGATCCGGTCAACTAATACCTACATTTCCACAGCGCCCCTGAACAGGGCATGTAACTCCAGAGTGGCCACACGTGTCGCCACAGTGAGCATTTGAAAACATTTGGTTACACCAACATGTGGGATCGGTGTCCCGAAACGCCTTCGCTGACCCGCTTGACCGCAGAGCCCGGCATTGGCAAGGTTTTGCAGGCTTCGCGCACACGGTACGGCAGAGCCGTCTCATTATCCACAGAGGACGGATGAGCCGCCGGTGACCGGGCCCCGCCCGTGCCGCATCAGGAGGACCCAGTTGACCCCGTTCCGCTCCGCGACCGCTACGGCGCTCGTGTCGACCCTGCTCGCCACCACCCTCGTCGGCTGCCAGTTCGGCGGGGAGGAGCAGGACACGAGCCCGATCGTGATCGCCGCCGACCTGGAACTCTCCGGCGCCTCGGCCGGGGTCGGCGAGGCGTACCGGCAAGCCCTGGAACTGAAGCGCGATCAGTTGAACGCCTCGGGCGCACTCAACGGCCGTACGGTCGAACTATTGTTCAAGGACAACCGCTCCGACGCCAGTGAGTCACTGCGCAACATCGTCGACTTCAGCAACGATAAGCGGGTCACCGCCATCATCATGGGCGGCTGCAACGAATGCGCCCTCGGTGCGGTGCGCACGGTCAATGAGAACCAGATACCGACCGTGGCACTCGCGGCGGCCGGTGCCGTGGTGAACCCGGTCGCGGAACGCCGCTACATGTTCAAACTGGCCCCGAACGCCGACGACAACGCCGCGGCCCTCACCGTCGAACTGCGCCGCCGCAACATCGACACGGTCGGCCTCCTGCGCAGCGACGACGCCTACGGCCAGGAGGGTGCCGCCGCGCTGCGCCGCGAGTTCGACAAGGTCGACATCCGGGTGCTGGCCGAGGCGTCCGTCCGCGGCACCGACACGGAACTGGACGGGCAGGCCGGCAGGCTGACCGGGGCCGATCCCGACGCCCTGGTCATCTGGACCCCACCGGAGCAGGCGATGCTCGCCGCCAGCGCGGTCGAGCGGGCCGACTACACCGGCGCCCTGTTCCTCGACGCCTCGGCCGCCGGCGACCTCTTCCTCGGCTCGGCCGCCCGGTCGGCCGAACGGGCCACCCTGGTCTTCACCCAGACGATGGTGATCGACGACGTGATCGCCACCACCCCCGCGAAGGCCGCCCGCCGTCAGTGGTTCCAGGACTACACCGCCCGGTACGGCGGCTACCACGGCTCCGCCTCGTTCGCCGCGGACGCGATCCAGCTCATCGCCGACGCGGAGCTGCGGGCTGGCGGCCCCATCGGCGAGGTCGACCGGAAACGCCTGCGCGACGTGCTGGAGACGTCCCAGCTGGACGGCCTGTCCGGTCCGATCCGGATGACGCCGGACAACCACTCCGGGCTGATGCCGCAGGCGCTGACGACCCTGATCGCCCGCAACGGCCGGTGGCGTCTGGCCGGCTGATCGGTCGGTCGCCGGTTGCGGTGGGTGTGGCCGCACCGCAACCGGCTCCGGGCGGTCAGGCTTGATCCCTCCGCCGGTCGCGGTGCGGCCACACCTGCGAACCGGGGGGACGATCGACCGTGATCTCTTGCATGGCTGGTGTGGTCAGCGGCTGGAGGTGGTCTCCCGCAGCCAGGGCAGGCTACGCCGCTCGACGAGCACCAGCGCGGCGTAGAGCACGATGCTGACCAGGGCGACCAGGATGATCGCGGCCCACGCGGTAGCGGTGTCGCCGATGCCGGCGTACTGCTGGATGACGTAACCGAGACCACCCTCACCGGCCTGGAACTCACCGATCACGGCACCGATCGCGGCGAGCGGCATGGCGACCTTGAGGCCCACGAAGATCTGCGGGAGTGCGGCGGGAAAGCGGACCTTGCGGAACGCCTGCCAACGGGAGGCGTTCCAGGACCGCACCAGTTCGGCGAGTTCGGCCGGAGTGGTGGTGAGCCCGGTGGCGGTGGACAGCACGATCGGGAAGAAGCAGAGCAGGAAGACCATGGTGAGGATCGGCTTCTGACCCCAGCCGAGCGCCACCACCAGCAGCGGCCCCAGGGTGATCTTCGGAACGGCGTTGACCGCGACCAGCAGCGGGGTGAACATCCGCTCGACCGTCCGGGAGGCCGCCAGCGCCAGGCCGATCAGCACCCCGGCCACCGCCGAGAGGGCGAAGCCGAGCAGGATCTCGCCGGTGGTGGCGACGGTGTGCTCCAGCAGTCGGGCCGGCCGAGCGGAGAACGCCGTGAGCACGTCACCGGGCGGCGGCAGGGCGGCCGGGTGGATCAGCTCCAGCCGGGCCACCAGCCACCAGCCACCGAGCGCGACCAGCAGCCCGGCGGCCGGTAGCAGCGCGGCCGCGGTACCCGAGCGCAGGCCACCCGCCCGCCACCGTCGGCCACGCGGTGCGGCCGGGGACTGCTCGGGCGCGAGCGTCGCCTCCGGCTGCCGTGGACGGACGTCGGTCATCGGATCCTCCTGCGTTCGGTGCATCGTCATGAGCGGGGAGCGGAGTACGCCGCACCGACGAAGGCGGTGCGGCGTACTCCGTGCGGTACCGAGCGGCCTCAGGCCTTCGGTGCCAGGTTGAAGTCGATGATCTGGTCAGGGGTGAGGTCCGACTTGAGAGCGCCGGCGCCACGCAGGATCGCGATGCTCTTGGCGACCCGGCCGCTGTCCAGCGTGCCCAGTGCCGTGCCGGAGTTGCTGGAACGGACGTAGCCCGCCATCAACTGCAGCTCGGCGGCCGCTGCGGCGGGCACGACCGCCTCGGCGTTCTTGGCCAGGATCTCGGCCGCCTCCTGCGGGTTCGCCAGGGCGTACTCCAGGCCCTTGAGCAGCGCCTCGGTGAACTTCTTGACCTGCTCGGGCTTCTCGGTGGCGTACTGCTTGGAGGTGATCAGCACGTTGCCGTAGAGGTCCTGCATCACGTTGCTGTACGGCAGCAGGACGGCCTTCTTCTTGGTCACCGCCTCGATGGTCGGCTGACCGACGACGAACTGCCCGATGCCGTCGACCGAACCGGAGGCCAGCGTGCCCATCAGGGTCTGCGCCTCGCCGTTGACCCACTTCACCTTGGTGTAGTCGATGCCGGCCATCCGGGCGTAGGTCGGGAAGAGGTTGCGGACCACCGAGCCGGGGGTGTCGGCGAGAGTCTTGCCCTCCAGGTCCTTCGGGGTGGTGATGCCCGTGCCGTCGACGGTGGCGATGGCCGCCATGGTGCGCTGCTGGATCGCGGCCACCGCGACGAAGTCCTTGGCGTCACCGTTGCCGAGCTGGAGCAGTCCACCGGTCAGGTCGATCGGGCCGAAGTGCGCCTGACCGCCGACGACCGTCTGGATCACGGAGCCGGTGCCCTGCCCCGGCTTGATCTCGACGTCGAAGCCGGCGTCCTTGAAGTAGCCCTTCTCCTTGGCCACCCAGGCGTAGGCGTCGCGCCCGAAGTTGCCGAACGAGGTGAGGTAGGTCACCTGCTCCAGGGACGAGCCGACGTCGTTGCCGTCAGCGTCGTCCGAGCCGCTGCTGCACGCGGAGACCAGGGCGAGCGCGGTGGCCATCGTGGCCGCGGCGACCGTACGGGTCAGCCTTCTCATCAGTGCACCTTGTCCTTTCCAACCGGGGCGTCGGGGCCGCCGGAAGGGAGTTGTCGGGGCGGCACCGGCAGCCGGATGGAAGCCGACACCGCGTATCGAGGGGGACTCTCGCGGGCACAGCGTACGAGAACCCCACCTTTGCGACGCCAGGCGTACCGGGTTGCGGAACGGATACAAAGTGATGTCCACCCCGGACGGTGCGATACGGGACCGAGGCCGATAGCCTTTGCCCGTTCCTGACTTTCCACTCAGGGGAGGCCCGTCGGCGATGATCCGACTCTCCGAGGTGTCGCGCACCTTCGACGGCCGCGCCGGCCAGGTCGAGGCGTTGCGCGGCATCGACCTGGACGTCGCCGAGGGTGAGTTCGTCGCGGTACTCGGCCGCTCCGGGTGCGGCAAGTCCACTCTGCTGCGGCTGATCTCCGGCCTGATCCCGGTCACCTCCGGGGAGGTCACCGTCGCCGGCAAACCGGTCACCCGGCCGCGCCGGGACATCGCCATGCTGTTCCAGCGGCCAGCCCTGCTGCCGTGGCGCAGCGTGTTGGACAACGTCCTGCTACCGGTGGAGATCTTCGGCTGGAAGCGGGCCGCCCACCGTGACCGGGCGCGGGACCTGCTCGAGGTGGCCGGGCTGTCCGGCTTCGAGAAGCGGCTGCCGCACGAGTTGTCCGGTGGCATGCAGCAGCGGGTCTCGCTGTGCCGGTCGCTGATCGGCGACCCCCGAGTGATGCTGATGGACGAACCCTTCTCCGCGCTCGACGCGCTCACCCGCGAGGAACTGGCCGGCGAACTCCAGCGGGTGCACATGCGCAACGGCGCGACCGTCGTCTTCGTCACCCATTCCATCGACGAGGCGGTGCTGCTCGCCGACCGGGTGGTGGTGCTGAGCCCACGCCCGGGCCGGGTCCGCAAGGTCGTCGAGGTGACCATCCCGCGCCCGCGCACCCTGGGCCGCAACGCCCATCTGGCCGACGTCGCCCGGGTCAGTGCCGACCTGCACGAACTGCTGATGGAACGCGAACAGCCGGCGGGAGCCGGTACGGAGGGACGATGAACATGCGGGTGGCTGTCTTCACGGAACCGCACCGGGGCGCCACCTACGACGACCAGCTCCGCTTCGCCCGGCTCGCCGAGCAGGGTGGCTTCGACGCCTTCCTCCGAGCCGACCACTACCAGGCCATGGGCGACGAACCGGCCCTACCCGGTCCGACCGACGCCTGGCTGACCCTGGCGGCGCTCGCCCGGGAAACCAACCGGATCCGGCTGGGCACCCTGGTCACCTCGGCGACGTTCCGGCTGCCCGGTCCACTCGCGGTGATGGTGGCTCAGGTCGACCAGATGAGCGGCGGTCGGGTCGAGCTGGGCATCGGCGCCGGCTGGTACGCCCGCGAGCACATCTCGTACGGCATCCCGTTCCCCGGCACCAGCGAACGATTCGACCGGCTCGCCGAACAGCTCGAAGTGATCACCGGGCTGTGGCGCACCCCGTCCGGTGGAACGTTCAGCTACGTCGGGGACCACTACCGGCTCACCGATTCGCCGGCCCTGCCCAAGCCGGTGCAGACCCCGGGCCCGCCGGTGATCGTCGGGGGGCGCGGTCCCAAGCGCACCCCGGAGCTCGCCGCCCGCTACGCCGACGAGTTCAACGTCCCCTTCACCAGCGTCGAACAGGCCCGTGAGGCGTACGAGCGGGTTCAGGAGGCGAGTGAGCGGGTCGACCGCGCCGGCAGCGGGCGCCGGCCGCTGACGCTCTCCGCCGGCATCGTGGTGGCGATCGGGCGTACCGACAGCGAGGCCCGACGGCGAGCGGCGCCGCTGCACGTCAAGAGCGCCCTACCGCCGGAGGATCCGGTGGTCGGCTCACCGCAGCAGCTGGTCGACCGGATCGGCGAGTTCGCCGCGATCGGCACCACCCGGGTGCATCTACGCCTGATCGACCTCACCGACCTGGACCACCTGGAGCTGATCGCCGCCGAGGTGCTCCCCCACATGGACGGAACCCGATGACCGAGCCGACAGCCGACGTTCCCACGCCCGACACCGAAGCCGTGCTCGGCCCGGTCGGACAGGAAGTCGTCTTCGACAACGACCGGGTACGGGTCTGGCACATCCGGCTGGAGCCCGGTGAGCGCCAGCCGCTGCACCGGCACGACCTCCCCTACCTGGTGGTGGCCGTTCAGGGCGCGAAGAACGTCGTGCAGACGGTCGACGGTGTCAAGATCGACGCCGACGAGCCGACCGGCGGGGTGGTCTATCGCGATCCGGGGGCGGTGCACATGCTCACCAACGTCGGCGACACGACATACCTGGCCCGGCTGGTCGAGCTCAAGTAGACCCGCCGCGAGCAGGTCGTACGTCCGTCCACGGCGTGCCGGTGGCGATCGGTGGCGACGGACCGTAACGTGCCCGTCATGGCCCATCGGACATCGAGCCGACTACTGTTCACCGCGTTCGGCGTCAGCCTCCTTGCCGGCGCCGGTCAGCTCGGCCTCGCCTTCGGCTTCGGCATCGTCCGGCTCACCGGAAGCTTCACCGGCGCGAGCATCAACCAGTGGCCCGCCCAGCTCGTCTGGGCCGGCTGGTTCGCCACGAACGCCGCCGTGATCGGCGCCGTGCTCACCGAGCGGCTGGCCCGCCATGGTGGGCAGCTCACGGGCACCCCCCGGCAACTGGCCGTCGCGGGCAGCGCCGCCCTGGGTGCCACGGTCGTGGCGCCGCTGTGCATGCAGCCGGCCCGCAGCGCGGAACTCGTCTCGGTCGACCCGGTATGGGCCGTGGCCATCTGCGCCGGCCTCGGCGCGGTGGTCGGCGCCGGTGCCGCGCTGGCCGTCCTGGTCCGGCCTCCGTTCGCCTGGAACATGGCAGCGGTGGCCGCGGCGGTCTGGTTCCTCGCGTTACTGTCCGTGATCCCGTCGTTGGGGGCGAACGGACCACTGACCCCGGTACGCCTCGGCGTGCTGGAGCCGGCCTGGCTCGCCGCCGGCACCGCGCAGCAACTGGCGCTGCTGATCCTTCCACTGGTGACCCTGCTGGCCGGCGCGGTGACCGCGACGGTGGCCCGTTGGCGTGGCCATCCCCCACTGGTCAGCGGGCCCAGTGGGGTCGCCGGACCGGTGCTGGTGGCGTTCGCCTACCTGGCCGCCGGACCGGGTGACACGAGCGATCGGTACCAGTTGACCCCTTACTACGCCGCGCTGATCGCGGTGGTGGTCGGCGCGCTCGGCTCCGCCGCGGCAGCCCTGCTGCCCTGGCCGGCCACCGGCCGACTCGCCCATCGGGCCGCCGCACCCCCCGGTGGGACCGCCATCGAACCGACCGCCATCCTGCAACCGCTGCCGACGACCCCCGCGCTGCCCGGGTCGGCCGGCGCACCCGCGGACCCGGCGGCCGGCCCGGCACGCCCGGTCGTGGTGGTCGACGGCGACCCCGAGGCCGACCGGCCCACCGGCGGAACCCGCTCCGACGGCGGCCCCCGGGGCGACGTCACGTCGGACGGGTCACCGCCGCACTGGCACTGGCCGATCGCGCACACCGAGCCGTCCGCCGTCACGACCACACCGACCGCCGGTGGTGCGGTTGGACGCCGCCCGGCCACCGCCGGCACCGCACCGACGACATCCGCACCGGCGACCGGCAACGGCGGGCAGCCGCCCGACGGCGGGCCCTCCGCCGACAGCGCACGCGGCGACAACCGCACCGACCACACCAGCCCTGCTGATGCCGGTGTCGCGCATGCCGGCGACACCGCAAGCCGAACCGACGCTGCCAAGCGAGCAGGCGGAGCCGCGCGGCGAACCGAAGCCGGTGAGCCAGCACAGAGCCGCGAGCCAGCACAGAGCGACGAGCCAACACAGAGCGGCGAGCCGGCGCGTGAGACCGCCGGGTCGGTATTCGACGGACAGGCGGTGGCGGGGAGCGACGGGCAGCCCGGTGCGTCGACAGAGCCGGCGCCGGTGGGCGACGGCAGCGACCTTCCCCAGGCGGCACCCAGCGCGGTGGAGGCCGAGTCGCCGGTCGCTTCCAGCGGCAGAACCCCGACGCCCCGCACCCCCACGCCCCGGGCACCGGCCCCGTCGGTGGACCCGACGCCCGCGACGGCGCAGGCCGCGCCGACCGCCGAGCCAGCGCCAGCGCCAGCGCCAGCGCCAGCGCCAGCGGATGATGCCGGAGGCCAGTCGGCGGCGGAGGTGTCACCCGAGGCGCTGCCACGATCTCGGCAGCGGTTCGTGTTGCCCGATCTCACCCGGGCCACGGCCGGGCCCGAGACGCCGTCGACTCCGGGCAGCTCGGCGGCGCTCCCCGACACCCCGGAGGTCTCCATCGAGCCGGCGGCCACCGCCCGTGACCTCACGGCCGCCTTCACGAAGCCGCCCGCCGTCCGGGCCGAGGACGTCCAACCGGACGCCGAAGCGGAGAAGGGCCGGCGTGGACTGTTCCGGCGTGGCAGGTCCCGGTCCGGGGAGCATGCCGCGACCGAGCAGGACGAACCGCTGCCGGCTCAGGACGAGGAGTACGTCGACTGGGTAGCCGGGCTCAGCCGACCGCTCGATGACGACGAGGCGACTCCGCAGAAGGGACCACGCCGCTCCCTGCGGTCGACGGGTCGGCACCACCGACGCTGAGACCCTCGCCCGCGCACCCGTCGGCCACCATCCACCGCGTCCGGACTTCACCGTCGGTGACTGCCGGGGACGGTAGGAGTGCGGCGCCTCGTGTCCAGGTGACGTGATCACGTCACCCGGACATGAGGCACTCAGGTCTCACCCATCCCGACCGGTCAGGCCAGCGGCAGGTAGACCCGTCCGCCGGAGGCGACGAACTCGTCGGACTTGTCCTGCATGCCGCGGGCGGCGTACTCCTTCAGGTCCTGCGTGATCTTCATGGAGCAGAACTTCGGCCCGCACATCGAGCAGAAGTGCGCCGTCTTCGCCGGCTCGGCGGGCAGCGTCGCGTCGTGGTACGACCGCGCGGTCTCCGGGTCCAGCGAGAGGTTGAACTGGTCCTCCCAGCGGAACTCGAACCGCGCCTTCGACAGCGCGTCGTCCCAGGCCTGCGCACCCGGATGTCCCTTCGCCAGGTCGGCCGCGTGCGCCGCGATCTTGTACGCGATCACCCCGGCCTTCACGTCGTCCCGGTCGGGCAGTCCGAGGTGCTCCTTGGGCGTGACGTAACACAGCATCGCGGTGCCGAACATGCCGATCATCGCGGCTCCGATTGCCGAGGTGATGTGGTCGTACGCGGGCGCGATGTCGGTGGTCAGCGGACCGAGCGTGTAGAACGGCGCCTGGTGGCACCACTCCTGCTGAAGGTCGACGTTTTCCTTGATCTTGTGCATCGGCACGTGCCCGGGCCCCTCGATCATCACCTGCACGTCGTACTCCCAGGCGACCTTCGTCAGCTCGCCGAGGGTACGCAGCTCCGCGAACTGTGCCTCGTCGTTGGCGTCCGCGATCGAGCCGGGCCGCAGACCGTCACCGAGGGAGAAGGTCACGTCGTAGCGGGCCAGGATCTCGCACAGCTCCCGGAAGTTGGTGTAGAGGAAGTTCTCCTCGTGATGCGCCAGGCACCAGGCCGCCATGATCGAACCGCCCCGCGACACGATGCCGGTGACCCGGTCCACCGCCAGCGGGACGTACGGCAGCAGCACCCCGGCGTGCACCGTCATGTAGTCCACACCCTGCTCGGCCTGCTCGATCACGGTGTCCCGGAACACCTCCCAGCTCAGCTTCACCGGATCACCGCCGACCTTCTCCAGCGCCTGGTAGATCGGCACCGTCCCGATCGGCACCGGGGAGTTGCGCACGATCGCCTCGCGGGTCTCGTGGATCCGCTTGCCGGTGGACAGGTCCATCACGGTGTCCGCGCCCCATCGGGTGGCCCAGGTGAGCTTCTCCACCTCCTCGGCCACCGACGAGGTCACCGCCGAGGTGCCGATGTTCGCGTTGACCTTGACCAGGAACGCCTTGCCGATGATCGCCGGCTCGCATTCCGGATGGTTGATGTTCAGCGGCAGCACGGCCCGGCCGGCCGCGATCTCGTCCCGGACGAACTCCGGCGCCATCCCCTCCCGGATCGCCACGAACTCCATCTCCGGCGTGACGACACCGGCGCGGGCGTACGCGAGCTGCGTGGGCCGTTTGCCGTCCGAGCCGGCCAGTGGGGTTCCGCCGCCGCGTACCGGCGCCACGTCGGCCCGCTCGGCGATCCACGGTCCCCGCAACGGCGCTAGTCCGACCTCCGGATCAGAGCCCGGACCCGAGGTGTCGTAGAGCCGTACCGGTGGGTTGTCCCCGGTCAGCTCCACCTCCGCGAACGGCACCCGGATGTCCGGCCGTGATCCCTCGACGTACACCTTGCGACGTGTCTGCATGACAGCCTCCCTGTTCAGGCGGACCAGCCGAAGTGGTCCATCGGCCCACGGCCCGCGCCCAGCTCCCAGTCCCGCGCGCCGGTCAGCGCCCGGGTCACGTACTCCTTGGCGGCCTCGACCGCCGCCGGCACCGGGTCGCCCAGCGCCAGCCGCACCGTCACGGCCGCCGAGAACGAGCAACCGGTGCCGTGGGTGTGCCGGGTCGGCACACGCGGGGCACGCAGCACCGTCGTCCCCTCCGGGCCGTGCAGCACGTCCACCGCCTCCGCACCGGCGTCCACGTCGCCGCCGGTGACGACCACCCATTCCGGTCCACCGGCAGCCAGGGCCCGCGCCGCCGCGGTCATCTCCGCCACGTCGGTCACCGCCGTCCCGGTGAGCGCGGCGGCCTCCGCGCTGTTCGGTGTGGCCACCCGGGCGTACGGCAGCAACCGCTCCACCGCCTCCACCACGCCGAGCCGGTGACCGCTGGTGGCCACCAGGACCGGGTCGACGACCAGCTGCGGCAGCCGGCCGGCCGCCGCCGCATCGGCGATGGCGGCCGCCACGGCCGGGGTGCCCAGCATCCCCGTCTTGACCGCCCGCACCGCGAAGTCCGACAGCACACTGTCGAGCTGGTCGGTGACCAGGTGCGGGGGCAGCGGCAGCACCGCGTCCACGCCCCGGGTGTTCTGCGCGGTGACCGCCGTCAGCACACTCGTGCCGTACGCGCCGAGCGCGGCGAAGACCTTCAGGTCGGCCTGGATGCCGGCGCCGCCACCGGAGTCGGAACCGGCGACGGTCAGCACGGTGGTGGGGGTCACGGCAGTTCCTTCTGGTCGGGGGTTGTTGCTCTGGGGTTGCGGTTGAGGGCTGCGGCCGACCGTGCCCACTCCGGGTGGTCAGGCTTGATCCCTGCGTGGGCACGGTCGGCCGCCGCCCCGTCGTGGCCATTCCCCGCCGGCACGTGCCGGGTCGGCGGCTTGGGAGTCGGGGCGGTGACGTCGTGGAAAGCGGCGGTGAGGGTGGCGGCGGTCTGTTGTGGGTCCTGGGCGCGCATGATGGTGCCGAGGACGGCTACGCCGGAGGCGCCGGCCTGGACGCAGGCACGTACCTGGGCGGGGGTCTCGATGCCGCCGAGGGCCAGCGCCGGCACCGGGCTCCGCCGGATCAGCTCGGCCAGCCCTGCGGGAAGCAGGGGCGGTCCGTAGCCCGGCTTGGTCCGGGTGGGAAAGACCGGCGAGAGGGTGACGTAGTCCTCCGTGGTGAGTCGACGCAGCTCCGCGACGTCGTGACAGGAGCGGCCGACCAGGTCGGCGGGGGGCGGTGGGTAGGGGCCGGCCGCCGGCAGGTGGAGGGCGATCGGAGTGCGGCCCGGATCGCCGTCCAGCAGCGGGTCGGGGCCGCCGACGACAAGGGTTCCGCCCGCCTCGGTGAGGATCGATCGCAGCTCGGCGGCGAGGACGAGGCGTTCGACGCGCGGCAGATCCTTCTCCCGCAGCACCACCCACCGCACTCCCCCGGCCACGGCCGCCGCCACCACCGGGACGAGCCCTCCCCGCGCCACCCGCCGATCCGTCAGCAGCACGACCCCCGAGGGCACTTGGATCTTGGTACCAACCGGCCCCTGGCGGGGCGCTCCCCGGCCAAGATCGACGAGATCAGTCCGCGCGGTCACAGGTCGGGGCGGCCTTCGTCGGGGGTGGAGGGGAGGGCGTGGAAGCGGTGGGGGATGCGGCCGGCGCCGTGGGCGAGGTGGCCGGCGGCGATCGCGTACCGCATCGCGGTGGCCATCGCCACCGGGTCGGCGGCCCGGGTCACCGCGCTGGCCAGCAGCACCGCGTCGCAGCCCAGCTCCATGGCCAACGCCGCGTCGGAGGCGGTGCCGATGCCCGCGTCCAGGATGACCGGCACGTTGACGTCCTGCCGGATGAGCCGGATGTGGTGCGGATTGTTGATCCCCAGGCCGGATCCGATCGGCGCACCGGCCGGCATCACCGCCGCGCAACCGACGTCGGCCAGCCGCCGCGCCAGCACCGGGTCGTCGGAGGTGTACGGCAGCACGGTGAACCCGTCGTCGACCAGTTCCTCGGCGGCGCGCAGCAGTTCCACCCCGTCGGGCAGCAGCGTCCGCTCGTCGCCGATCACCTCCAGCTTGACCCAGTCGGTCTCGAACGCGTCCCGGGCCAGCCGGGCCACCTTCACCGCCTCGCCCGCCGTGTAGCAGCCGGCCGTGTTGGGCAGCAGGCGGACGCCGCACCGGTCGAGCAGGTCCAGCAGACCGCCGGAACCGCCGGGCACCGTCTCGACCCGACGCAACGCCAGGGTGACCAGCTCGGTGCCGGACGCCCGGATCGCCTGCTCCAGCACGTGCAGGTTGGCCGCCCCGCCGGTACCGAGGATCAGCCGGGAGGTGAACCGCACCCCGCCCAGCTCGAAGCCGGTCGACTCGTCGTCCATCCGGCTCACCCGCCCTGGGCGGCGCTGAGCACCTCGACCCGGTCACCGCCGCGCAGCACCGTCGCCGGCCAGCCGGTACGCGGCACCACCTCACCGTTGACCGCCACCGCCACGCCGCGCTGCTGGCCGGTGACGTCGCGGACCAGGTCGGCCACCGTCAACCCGTCCGGCAGACTGCGGCCGGCACCGTTCACCGTCAGTTCCACGAGTCGTCCTCCGTCGGATGCGAAAAGGTGCTCGCCGCGCCCACGACGCCCGACGCGTCGGCGAACCGGTCCGGTCGGAAGGGCGCGAGCAGGGTGTGCGGGCTGCCGTCGCCGGTGATCAGCTCGGTGATCAGGTCCGCGGTGACCGGGGTGAGCACGATTCCGTGCCGGTGGTGACCGGCGGCCACCAGCACGTCCGGATGCCCCGGCAACGGCCCCAGGATCGGGGCGTTGTCCGGCGTGCCGGGGCGCAGCCCCGCCAGCGTCTCCACCAGGTCGTACTCGGCGATCTCGGGCAGCAGGTCGACGGCGGCCCGCAGCAGCCGCAGCACCGCTCCGGCGCAGACGTCCAGGTCGGAGCGCTCCTCGACGGTCGCGCCGACGACCACCTCGCCGCTGTCCCGCGGCACCAGATAGACGTGCTCGCCGTCGGCGTACCCCCGGATCACGTGCCGGAAGCCTGGCGGCCCGCCGTCCGGCGCACGCAACCGCAGCACCTGTCCCTTCACCGGACGGACCGGCAGGCCGGTCAGGGCCGCGACGCCGCAGCCGGCGGCGACCACCGTCACGCCGGCGGTGACGTCGGACAGCCGCCGCACCGGCTCGGCGACCAGCACCGCGCCCGCCCGCTCCGCCGCCAGCCGCAGCGCCGGCACCAGCCGGCGCGGGTCGACCTGGTGGTCGGTGGCGGCGAGCGCGCCGCCGCGCACCCGGGGCGCCAGCGCCGGCTCGCGCTCGCGTAGCTGGGACGGGCGCAGCGGGGTCACCGGCAACCCCAGCCCCTGCTGGTACGCCCAGAGCCGACGTGCCTCGGCGAGGTCGTCGGCGGTCAGCCCGACCATCAGGGTGCCCTCGGTGCGGTAGCCGATGTCGGTGCCGGTCGCCTCGGTCAGTTCGGCGGCGAACCCGGGCCAACGCCCGGCCGACTCGGTGAGCAGGCCGGTCAGTTCCCGCTCGCCGAAGTACGCCTCGGCGACCGGCGCCAGCATCCCGGCGGCCACGTGGGAGGCACCCGACCCGGGCGCCGGATCGTGCACGACCACCCGCAACCCGCGCACCGCGCACCGCCAGGCGACCGCCCACCCGATCGGCCCGCCGCCCACGACGGCCACATCGGGCCGGCGCTGCGGCACCGGACCGGTGGTGGCGGGGCGCCCGGTCAACACGTCAGCGCCCGAACCAGCTCGGCGGCGGCACGGGCGGGATCGGTGGCTCCGGAGAGCGCACCGACCACCGCCACCCCGTACGCGCCGGTGGCCCGCAACTCGGGCACATCCGCCGCCGTCACCCCGCCGATGGCGATCACCGGCACGTCGACCGCCTCGACCACCGCCCGGACACCGGTCACGCCGATCGGCGGCGGCAGCCCGTCCTTGGTGGCGGTGACGCGGCACGGGCCCACGCCCAGATAGCTGGCTCCGGCGGTGACCGCCGCGAGCGCGCTCGCCGGTTCCCGGGCGGTGGCACCGAGCACGGCGGCCGGGCCGAGCACCTTCCGGGCCGCCGCCACGGGCAGATCGTCGGCGCCGACGTGACCACCGGCGGCGTCGGTCGCCAGTGCCACGTGCAGCCGGTCGTTGACCAGGCAGGGCACCTGGTACGGGGCGCAGAGGGCAAGCACCTGTCGGGTCAGCTCGTACGCCTGCCGGTCGGTCGCGGTGTCCTCGACCCGGACCTGCACCACCAGCTCGGTGTGGGCCACCGGGAGCACGGCGCGGAGCACGGCGAGCGGATCCCGCCCGGGTCGGGTGTCGGTGATCAGATGCAGTCGTCCCAGGGACGGCACGGCAACACTCCTCCCTGCGCCGGCATTACCCGGATCAGGTTCGACGGTCGGGGGCTCACAGCCCCCCTCTCAGCCCGGTACACCGGGCTCCCGTGGGTTCGTTGGGTGTCACCGTACGTCGTTTCGCCGGCTCCGCCAAGCCCGTCCCGCGCCGCCGGCGGCGGCGCGGGCCACCCGGTCATGCCGACTCGCCACGGCCTACGGAACGGACTCGCGGCAGCACCGCGGCCGGAAGAAGGCCCCGATATACAGCGACTCACACCAATAGAAAATGACCCCGTTACCAAAACGTTACAAGGCTCCACCTTGCTCGAAACTAGATTCACTACGGCAAATTGAGTGATCGGATCGGCTGAGTCGGCACCCAGACCTCGCTCGTCAGGTATGGGCGGTCGGACCGACGGGAGTGACCACCGCCGTCCACTCCGAACCGTCCCACGGACAGAGGAGATCCTCGTGCCCCGACCCAGTCGGCGGCGAGCTCCGCTCGCCGCAGTGACCGTGGCGCTACTCGCCTTCGTACTCATCCTGGCCGCCGCACCGGCCCCGATCGCCGGCCCGGCCGCCGCCCAGGCTGCCGCGCCGGTGGCCGCGGCGGAGCCGTACTCCGTCCTGGTCTTTTCAAAGACCGCCGGATTCCGGCACGACTCGATTCCGGCCGGCATCACCGCAATCCAGCAACTCGGCACGGCGAACGGGTTCACCGTCACCACCACCGAGGACAGCGCCGCCTTCACCGACACCAACCTCGCCAGGTTCAAGGCGGTCATCTGGTTGTCCACCACCGGCGACGTACTCAACAGCAGCCAGCAGGCGGCCTTCGAGCGCTACATCCGCGCCGGTGGCGGATACGTCGGCGTGCACGCCGCGTCCGACACCGAGTACGACTGGGCCTGGTACGGCCAACTGGTCGGTGCCTACTTCAACAGCCACCCGGCCAACCAGACGGCCACGGTGAAGGTCGAGGACACCACCCACGAGTCGACCCGGCACCTGCCGGAGCGGTGGTCCCGGTTCGACGAGTGGTACAACTTCCGCACCAACCCCCGCACCCGTCAGGTGCAGGTGCTGGCCTCGCTCGACGAGCGCAGCTACAGCCCGGGCAGCGGGGCGATGGGGCAGGACCACCCGATCGCCTGGTGCCAGAACTTCGACGGTGGCCGGTCCTGGTACACCGGTGGCGGGCACACCCAGGAGTCCTTCACCAACGCCGAGTTCCGGCAACACCTGCTCGGTGGCATCCAGACCGCGGCCGGGGTGGTGCACGCCGACTGCGGCGCCGGCCGGGCCGCCAGCTTCGAGAAGGTGACGCTGGACAGCAACACCAGCAACCCGATGGAGTTGGACATCGCACCCGACGGCCGGGTGTTCTACATCGAGCGCGACGGTCGCGTGCAGATCATCAAGCCGGACACCGGCCAGACCGTCACCGCGCTGCGGCTGAGCGTCTTCGCCGGCAACGAGGACGGCCTGCTGGGCATCCGCCTCGACCCCAACTTCGCCAGCAACGGGTGGGTCTGGCTCTACTACGCCCCCAGCGCGGGCGGTTCCCGCAACAACTTGTCCCGGTTCACCGTCACCGGTGACACGATCAACCCGTCCAGCGAGCGGGTCGTGCTGGAGGTGCCCACGCAGCGCAACACCTGCTGCCACATGGGCGGGACGATGACCTTCGACTCGGCCGGCAACCTGTACCTGGCCACCGGGGACAACACCAACCCCTTCGAGTCCGGTGGCTACAGCCCGTTGGACGAGCGCTCCGGCCGGGCGGACTACGACTCGCAGCGCACCGCCGGCAACACCAACGACCTGCGCGGCAAGGTGCTCCGGATCCGGCCGCAGGCCGACGGCACGTACACCATTCCGGCCGGAAACCTCTTCGCGCCGGGCACCGCGCGGACCAGGCCGGAGATCTACGCGATGGGCCTGCGCAACCCGTTCCGGATCGGCATCGACCCGGTAACCAACGTGCTCTACGTCGCCGACTACGGCCCGGACGCCACCACCACGAACGCGAACCGGGGCCCGGAGGGCCTGGTGGAGTGGAACATCGTCGACCGGCCCGGCAACTTCGGCTGGCCGTACTGCCACGGCAACAACCAGGCGTACAACGACTACCAGTTCCCGTCCGGTCCGAGCGGGGCGAAGTTCAACTGCTCCGCGCCGGTGAACAACTCCCCCAACAACACAGGTCTGACCAACCTGCCGGCGGCCATCCCGGCCACGGTCGACTACGGCTACGGCGGCAACAGCCGTTTCCCGGAGATCGGCGGCGGCGGAGCACCGATGGCCGGCCCGGTCTACCGGTTCGACCCGACCATCTCGTCGCGCCGCCAGTGGCCGGCGTACTTCGACGGCAAGGCCATGTTCGGCGAGTGGAACCAGTCGCGGATGTACACCATGCAGGTCACCCGGGACGGTAAGTCCCTCGTCGACATCAACCGGATCCTCGACCAGATGACCTTCGTCCGGCCGATGGACTTCGAGTTCGGCCCGGACGGCGCGCTGTACCTGATCGAGTGGGGCAGCGGCTTCGGCGGCAACAACGACAACTCCGGCGTCTACCGCATCGACTACACCGCCGGTGCCCGCGCCCCGATCGCGGTCGCCTCGGCGAACCCCACCTCCGGAGCGCCACCGCTGGCCGTCACCTTCTCCAGCGCCGGCTCACGCGACCCCGACGGCGGAGCACTCACCTACGCCTGGACGTTCGGCGACGGCGGCACCTCCACCCAGGCCAACCCGACCCACACCTACACCCAGTCCGGCAGCTACACCGCGCAACTGCGGGTGACCAACCCGGCCGGGCGCAGCGCGGTGGCCAACGTGCCGATCACCGTCGGCAACACGGCACCGACCGTGACCATCGAGTTCCCCCCGGACGGTGGCTTCTTCGCCTGGGGTGACCAGGTCGCCTACACCATCAAGGTCACCGACCCGGAGGACGGGACGATCGACTGCGACGAGGTCGAACTCCAGGTCCTGCTCGGCCACGACGAGCACGCTCACCCGCTGGAGCGGCACACCGGCTGCACCGGCACGGTGCAGACCCAGCTCGCCGACGGCCACGGGGCGGAGGCGAACGTCTTCACCGTTCTGGAGGCGACCTACACCGACCAGGGCGGGGCCGACGGGGCCGAGCCGCAGACCGGCCGGGCGCTCGTGGTCCTTCAGCCGAAACGTAAGGAGGCCGAGTACTACTCCGCCACCGGACGGGTGGCGGGTGCCACCGGCGGCGGCACCGCCGGGGTGGAGCGGGAGACCACCGGTGACACCGCCGGCGGTGGCCAGAACATCGGATTCATCGAGGACGGCGACTGGTGGTCGGTCAGTCCGGCCAGCCTGACCGGCCTCACCTCGATCCGGTTCCGGGTCGCCTCGGCCACCTCCGGTGGTCGGATCGAGGTGCGCGCCGGAGCCGCGAACGGACCGCTGATCACCACCGCCGCCGTGACCGGCACCGGAGGGTGGCAGACGTACACCGACGTCACCGCGCAGATACCCAACGGCGCCGCGGCGGAGGGCGCGTTGTACTTCGTCGCCCGGGATCCGAACGGCGGCTCCGGCACCCTGTTCAACGTCAACTGGATGGACTTCGTCGGACCCGGGGTGAGCGGCAACGCCCCGCCGACGGTCACCGCCTCGGCCACCCCGACCAGCGGGACCGGGCCGTTGGCGGTGACCTTCACCGGTACGGCCACCGACCCGGACGGGGACACCCCCCTGACGTACGCCTGGGACTTCGGTGACGGTGCGACCGCGAACACGCTCAACGCCACCCACACCTACACCACGCCGGGCAGCTACACCGCCATCCTGACGGTCACCGACAGCCGGGGTGCGCGAGGGCAGGCCAGCGTGCCGGTCCGGGTCGACGGGGCGGGCAACCCCTGCCAGGCCGAGCCGGGACCACAGCGGTCCGACGAGTTCACCGGTAGCTCGCTGGATCGTCAGCGATGGACGAGCGTGGTGCGCGGGACGGAGTCGTACTCCCTCGCCGACGGTTCACTGCGGCTGCCCACCGCGGCGGGTGACCTGTACGGCACCCGCAACGACGCCACCAACCTGGTGCTCCAGCCCGCACCCAGCGGTGCCTGGCAGGCGACCACCCGGGTCACCGTGGCGGCCCGGGCCGACTACCAGCAGGCCGGTCTGCTGCTCTACGGCGACGACGACAACTACGCCAAGCTGGACCTGGTCTACGGTGGCAACCGGAAGGTCGAGTTCCTCCGGGAAACCGCCGGTACCCCGCGCAACGAGAGCACGGACTCCACCGCGGCGCCCACCGGCGACACCATCCATCTGCGACTGACCAGCGACGGGACGAACCTGACCGCCGCCTACTCGACGGACGGGCAGACCTTCACCGCGGTCGGTCGGTCCGCCGCGCTGGCCGGGATCAGCAACCCCCGGATCGGTCTCTTCGCCCTCAACGGCGGCACCACCGCGCCGGTGGTGAACGCCCAGTTCGACTGGATCCGGATCACCCCGGAGGTCACCACGGGCGTCGTCACGCCGTCGGACGAGTTCACCGGCACCGGCCTGGAGAAGTGCCGGTGGAACGCCGTGGTACGGGAGGACTCGACCCGGTACCGGGTGACCGACGGCGCGTTGCGCATCGACGTGCCGAACGGTGACATCTACGGCACCGGCAACACCGGGCCGACGAACTTCATCCTCCAGAACAGCCCGGCCGGGAACTGGACCATGCAGACCCGGGTCGACGGCAGCCTGTTCAACGAGCAGTACCAGCAGGCTGGTCTGCTGGTGTACGCCGACGACGACAACTACCTGAAGTTCGACTACGTGACGGACAACGCGGCCGGTCAGACGGTCTCGCGACGGATCGAGTTCCGCAGCGAGGTCGGCGGAGTGGTGCAGAGTACGCAGCCCCAGGCGACCGGCCTGACCCAGGGCATCTGGCACCTGCGGCTGGCGCGCAGCGGAAACACCTTCACCGCCGCGTACTCGGCCGACGGCACGAGTTGGACGACCCTGCAAACGTTGACGAGCACCGCGGTCGGGGCGACTCCGAGGGTGGGCCTGTTCACTCTCGGTGCCAACCAGACCGCGTCGAAGACGGCCACCTTCGACTACTTCCGGCTCACTCCCGGGTAGTCGGCCTGGCTCGCCGACACACAACTGCCGGCCCGCACCTCCGCCCGAGGTGCGGGCCGGCGCCCGTAGCGGTTTGAGTGGGCTGTACGGGAATGTCGCTTGCGTTTACCGAAACGTTATCCATTGAAGTCTTGCCATTAATCGTTCTAACGGAACTAATTTGTTCAGCGACTCGACATAAATGCTGGCCCGGCCCCCTTCGGCAAGGTGTCCGGACCAGCTCCATCAGGGACGGTCTTCGGCGGGCCGACCCCGTGACCCCTGTCCCAGCAAGGACAAAGGAGACCGGAGTGCCCCGAACACCTCGTGCCCGCGCACCCCTGACCGCCGCCGTTCTCTCCCTCGGCCTCGCCGCGAGCATGCTTCTCGCGGCCCCGGCCGCACAGGCCGCGCCCGCCCCCGTCGCCCAGGCGGTTCCGGAGGCCGCCGCCGAGACGTTCTCGGTGCTGGTCTTCTCCAAGACCGCCGGCTTCCGCCACGCCTCCATCCCCACCGGCATCGCCGCCATCCAGGAGCTCGGCGCCGAGCACGGCTTCACCGTCGACACCACTGAGGACGGCGCCGCATTCACCGACGCGAACCTCGCTCAGTACCGGGCGGTCATCTGGCTCTCCACCACCGGAGACGTGCTGACCGCCGACCAGCAGGCGGCGTTCGAGCGCTACATCCAGGCCGGTGGCGGCTACGCCGGCATCCACGCCGCCGCCGACACCGAGTACAGCTGGTCCTGGTACGGCGAACTGGTGGGGGCGTACTTCAACAGCCACCCGGCCAACCAGCAGGCCACGGTCAAGGTGGAGGACCCGGCTCACCCCTCCACCGCCCACCTGCCGGGACGCTGGTCCCGGTTCGACGAGTGGTACAACTACCGCACCAACCCGCGCGGTTCGGTGCACGTGCTGGCCACCCTCGACGAGACCAGCTACAACCCCGGCTCCGGAGCGATGGGGCACGACCACCCGATCGCCTGGTGCCAGGACTACGACGGCGGCCGAGCCTGGTACACCGGCGGCGGCCACACCGACGAGTCGTACGCCGAGCCGGAGTTCCGCACCCACCTGCTCGGCGGAATCCGCACCGCGGCCGGGATCCAGGGCGCCGACTGCGGGGCGTCGCTGACCGCCAGTTTCGAGAAGGTGACGCTGGACAGCAACACCAGCAACCCGATGGAGCTGGACATCGCCCCCGACGGCCGGGTGTTCTACATCGAACGCGACGGCCGGGTGCAGATCGTCAAGCCGGACACCGGCAACACGGTCACCGCCATTGACCTCGACGTCTTCACCGGCAACGAGGACGGCCTGATCGGCATCCGGCTCGACCCGGACTTCGCCACCAACAACTGGGTCTACCTCTACTACGCCCCGAACGACGGGGTGGCGCGCAACCTGCTCTCCCGGTTCACGGTGAGCGGTGACTCGATCGACGCGGCCACCGAGGAGGTCGTGCTCCAGGTCGACACCCAGCGCAACACCTGCTGCCACGCCGGCGGCACCATGACGTTCGACTCCGATGGCAACCTCTACCTGGCCACCGGGGACAACACCAACCCGTTCTCCTCGGACGCGTACACGCCGATCGACGAGCGGCCCGGACGCGCCGACTACGACGCGCAGCGCACCTCCGGCAACACCAACGACCTGCGCGGCAAGGTGATCCGGATCCACCCGGAGGACGACGGGACGTACACCATCCCGGAGGGCAACCTCTTCCCGCCGGGTACGGCACAGACCCGGCCCGAGATCTACGCGATGGGCTTCCGTAACCCGTTCCGGATCGGCATCGACCCGGCCACCGACACCCTCTACGTCGCCGACTACGGCCCGGACGCCTCGTCGGACAACCCGAACCGTGGGCCCGAGGGCCTGGTGGAGTGGAACATCGTCGCCGAACCGGGCAACTACGGCTGGCCGTACTGCACGGGCACCAACGAGGCGTACAACGACTACCAGTTCCCCTCCGGCCCGAGCGGTCCGAAGTTCGACTGCGCCGCCGTGGTGAACAACTCGCCGAACAACACCGGCCTGACCAACCTGCCGCCGGCCATCCCGGCCACCGTCGACTACGGCTACGGCGGTGACCCGCGCTACCCCGAGATCGGTGGCGGTGGCGCGCCGATGGGCGGCCCGGTCTACCGGTACGACGCCGACCTCGACTCGAACCGCAAGTGGCCGGCGTACTACGACGGCAAGGCGCTGCTCGGCGAGTGGAACCAGTCGAAGATGTACACGATGCAGGTCTCCGCCGACGGCACCGAACTGGTCGACATCAACCAGTTGCTCACCGGGATGTCCTTCATCCGCCCGATGGACTTCGAGTTCGGTCCGGACGGTGCGATGTACCTGATCGAGTGGGGCAGCGGCTTCGGCGGCAACAACGACAACTCCGGCGTCTACCGGATCGACTACATCGCCGGTGACCGGGCACCGATCGCGGTGGCCACCGCCGAGCCCACCTCCGGGCAGGCACCGCTGGAGGTGACCTTCTCCAGCGCCGGATCGCGCGACCCCGACGGGGGAGCACTCACCTACGCCTGGACGTTCGGCGACGGTGGCACCTCCACCGAGGCCAACCCCACCCACACGTACGCCGAGCCGGGCAACTACACCGCCCAGCTCACCGTCACCAACCCCAAGGGGCGTACGGCGGTGGCGAACGTGCCGATCACGGTGGGCAACACCGCGCCGACCGTGGAGATCGAGTTTCCGCCGAACGGCGGCTTCTTCGACTGGGGTGACCAGGTCAAGTACACGATCACGGTGACCGACCCGGAGGACGGGACGATCGACTGTGACGACGTCCAGCTCCAGGTCCTGCTCGGTCACGACGAGCACGCCCACCCGCTGGAGCAGCACACCGGCTGCACCGGCACGGTGCAGACCCAGCTCGCCGCCGGGCACGGTGCCGAGGCGAACGTCTTCACCGTCTTCGAGGCGACCTACACCGACCAGGGCGGCTCCGGTGGGGCCGACCCGCTGACCGGCCGGGCGATCGAGATTCTCCAGCCCAAGCGCAAGCAGGCCGAGTACTTCACCGCGACCGGCCGGACCGAGGACGGCACCGGCGGCGGTGACGCCGGGGTGATGCGCGAGACCACCGGCGACTCTGCCGGCGGCGGCCAGAACATCGGCGCCATCGAGGACGGCGACTGGTGGTCGGTCGTACCGGCCGACCTGACCGAGATCGACGAGATCCGCTTCCGGGTCGCCTCGGCGACCAGCGGCGGTGTGATCGAGGTGCGGGCCGGCGCGGTCGACGGTCCGGTGGTCGCCTCGGCGACCGTACCGGGCACCGGCGACTGGCAGACCTACACCGACGTCACCGCGCCGGTGACCGGTGCGGCGAGCGGTTCGCTGTACTTCGTCGCCCAGGACCCGGCGGGCGGCGCGGGATCGCTGTTCAACGTCAACTGGGCGGACTTCGTCGGCAAGGGCGTCACCGACAACGCGCCGCCGACGGTCACCGCGACCGCCACGCCGGCCACCGGCACCGCGCCGGTCACCATCGCGTTCGGCGGCACCGCCACCGACCCCGAGGGTGACACCCCGCTGACGTACGAGTGGGACTTCGGTGACGGCGGCACGGCGGACACGCTCCAGGCCGAGCACACGTACGCCGCACCCGGCAACTTCACCGCCACCCTGACGGTGACCGACAGCCGTGGTGCCCGGTCGTACGCGACCGTCCCGGTCCGGGTCGACTCGCCGAACACGTCGTGCCTCGGGGCACGTTCGGACAACTTCGACGGTGACACGCTCGACCGCGACCGGTGGACCAGCGTGGTGCGGGAGAACCAGCTCCTGTCCGTCTCCGACGGCGCGCTGCGACTTCCCACCGGGGCCGGTGACCTCTACGGCAGCCGTAACGACGCCACCAACCTGGTGCTCCAACCGGCACCGTCGGGAGCCTGGCAGGCGACCACAAAGGTCACCCTGCCGGTGACGGCCAACTACCAGCAGGCTGGCCTGCTGGTCTACGGCGACGACGAGAACTACGCCAAGGTGGACCTGCTCTACAACGGCAGCCGGCGGGTGGAGTTCATCCGGGAGACCGCCGGCACCCCGCGCAACGAGGCCGCCGACAGCACCGACGCACCGGCGGGTGACACCGTCTACCTGCGGGTGAGTAGCGACGGCACCAGCCTGACCGCCGCGCTCTCGGCCGACGGTCAGACCTTCACCCCGGTCGGTCGCTCGGCTGCGTTGGAGGGCATCGAGAACCCGCGGATCGGCCTGTTCGCCCTCAACGGCGGCACCGACGCGCCCGTGGTGGACGCCGCGTTCGACTGGTTCCAGGTGATTCCGGACGAGCCGGCCGGCCCGGTCGACCCGTCCGACGAGTTCACCGGCATCTCGCTGGACAAGTGCCGGTGGAACGCGATCCTCCGGGAGGACCTGAGCGCCTACCGGGTCAGCGGTGGCTCGTTGCACATCGACGTGCCCAACGGTGACATCTACGGCACCAACAACACCGGGCCGACGAACTTCATCCTTCAGAACACGCCGGCCGGCGACTGGACGATGGAGACCAAGATCGACGGCAGTCTGTTGGACGAGCAGTACCAGCAGGCCGGTCTGATCGTGTACGGCGACGACGACAACTACCTGAAGTTCGACTTCGTGGTGGACAACCAGGCCGGCCAGCCGGTGTCCCGGCGGATCGAGCTGCGCAGCGAGATCGACGGGACGATCCAGGATCCACAGCCGGGTGCGGAGAACCTGACCTCGGCCGAGTGGTATCTGCGGCTGGCCCGCACCGGTGACACCTTCACCGGGTCGTACTCGGCCGACGGCACCACCTGGACGGCCCTGACCGAGCTGACCAACGCGGCCGTGGGGGCTACCCCGAAGGTGGGCGTGTTCACCCTCGGTGGCAACCAGACCGCCTCGAAGTCGGCGTCGTTCGACTACTTCCGGTTCTCCACCGAGACCGGACCGGACGACGACACCGCGCCGGTCACCACGGCCGAGGTGTCCGGCACCCCGGTCGAGGGTTGGCTCACCGGTCCGGCGACGGTCACCCTGACCGCCGCCGACGAGGACGGTGGCAGTGGGGTGGCGCGCACCGAGTACCAGCTCGACGACGCCACCGAGTGGACCGCCTACACCGCACCGGTGCCGGTGACCGGGGACGGCGAGCACGAGCTGCGGTTCCGCTCCGTCGACGAGGCCGGCAACGTGGAGGAGACGAAGACGGTCACCGTCCGCATCGACGCCACCGCGCCGGTCAGCACCGCGACGTTCGCCCCGGCGAACGACGAGGGCTGGCACGACGGCACCATCCCGGTGGTGCTCACCTCGACCGACGCCGGTTCCGGGGTGGCGCTGCTGGAGTGGTCGCTGGACGGTGGCGACTGGACGCCGTATACCGAGCCGGTCGAGATCAGTGGCGACGGCGACCACGAGCTGCTCTACCGGGCCACCGACACCGCCGGCAACGCCGAGACGCTGAAGGCGGCGGTGGTACGCATCGACGGCACCAAGCCGACCCTGCTGGTCTCCGGCATCGCCGACGGCCAGCTCTACGGTGACAGCCAGGACGTCCGGGTGTCCTGGCAGGCGGTCGACCCGACCTCGGGCATCGCGACCGTGGTCGGCCAGCTCGACGACCGTCCCTACGTCAGCGGCACCCTCCAGGCGATGTACGAGCTGCCGCTGGGCCTGCACGAGCTGACCGTCACGGCGACCGACAAGGCGGGCAACGCCACCACCAGCACGGTCCGCTTCTTCGTCACCACCTCGTTCCGGGACATGCAGAACCTGCTGGACCGGTTCAAGGCGACGGGCCGACTCAGCAACAAGGCGTACAACCAGTTGTCGAAGCGGCTCTCCAACGCCCGTACGGCGGAGGCGGAAGGCAACGACCGACGGGCGATCAACCAGCTCACCGCGTTCCGGACGTTGGCCGGCGACGCCGAACTGGTTGGCGAGGCGGAGATCCGGGACGTGCTGATCCGGGACGCCGACGCCATGATCGTCCGGCTCGGTGGCGCAGCCAGCAAGATGGGCGTACGCGCCAACGACGGCGAGTCCGTCAAGGGTGCCGGCCGCCTCGGCGGCGACCCCACCCGCCTGGCCCCGGGGCGTCGCCTCTGACCGACAGTTCCAGGTGTGCACACAGGGGCCCCGTCCGGCATCCGCCGGGCGGGGCCCCGCCACGTTCCGGTCAGCTGTCGAGCACGGTGCGCAGTGCCTTGAGGTCGTCCTCGGTGGGGTGCCAGGCGCCGGCCTCGGCGTTGGCGCGCACCTGCTCCGGCGTGGTGGCTCCGGCGATGACCGAGGTGACCGCCGGTTGGGCGGCCAGCCCACCGATCGCCACGTGCAGCATCGGCACACCCCGCTGCGCGGCGTACGCCTCGATGCCCTCGATGGTGTCCCAGTCGGCGGCGGCGAGCCGTTGGGCGTACCGGCCGCCGCCGGCCAGCCGACTGCCGGCGGGCGGCGCCTCACCCCGCTTGTACTTGCCGGTGAGCAGCCCGTTGGCCAGCGGGAAGAACGGCAGCATGCCCAACCCGAACCGGTCACAGGCCGGCAGCACCTCGATCTCGGCGTCCCGGTTGAGCAGGCTGTAGTGGTTCTGGGCGCTGACGAACCGGGTGAGTCCCCGGCTCCTCGCCGTCCAGTCGGCGTCGGCGATCTGCCAGCCGGCGAAGTTGGAGTTGCCGAGGTACCGCACCTTGCCGGCGCGGACCAGGTCGTCCAGCGCGGACAGCGTCTCGTCGATCGGGGTGCCCGGGTCCGGCTCGTGGAACTGGTACAGGTCGATGTAGTCGGTGTCCAGCCGACGCAGCGACGCCTCGACCGCCCGCATCACGTACCGCCGCGAGCCGCGTACCCCGAAGTCCCGTCCGTTGCTGCCGGCCATCGACATGCCGAACTTGGTTGCCAGCACCACCTCGTCCCGGCGGCCCTTGAGCGCCGCGCCGAGCTGCGCCTCCGAGGCGCCGTGCGGCTCGCCGTAGATGTCGGCGGTGTCGAAGAAGTTGATCCCGGCGTCGAGGGCCGCGTCGACCACCGCGCGCGTGCCGTCCGGGTCGAGCTTGCGGCCGAAGTTGTTGCAGCCGATCCCCACGACGGACACCACGAGCCCGGAGTCGCCCAACCGGCGATAGGTCATCTCACTCACCAGATCACCATATGTCGCCCGGTCAGAAGGTCGCAGGGCCGACCGCAGCCGGCCGTGGGTCAGGCCACGTCCCAGACCGGCTCGTCGGTCTCGACCACCTCGCCGTCGCCCCGGAACAGCAGGAAACGGTCGAAGGTACGGGTGAACCAGCGGTCGTGGGTGACCGCCACCACCGTGCCGGAAAACGCGGTGAGCCCGGCCTCCAACGCCTCGGCCGAGGCCAGGTCGAGGTTGTCGGTGGGCTCGTCCAGCAGCAGCATGGTCGCGCCGGACAGCTCCAGCAGCAGCACCAGGAAACGGGCCTGCTGCCCGCCGGAGAGGGTGCCGAAGCGCTGGTCGCCCTGCCCCGCCAGCTCGTACCGGGACAGCGCCGCCATGGCCGCGTGCCGATCCATGCCGGCCCGGTGCTCGTCGCCCCGCCAGAGAATCTCCACCAGCGTCCGCGTCATCAGCTCCGGCCGGTCGTGGGTCTGGGAGAAGTGACCGGGTCGGACCCGCGCGCCGAGCCGGGCCACCCCGTCGTGCGCCACCGGGGCCAGCGCCGCCGCGCCGTCGACCGGGCCGTTCGCCGGGTCCGGATCCGTGCCGCCCCGGGCCAGCAGACGAAGGAAGTGCGACTTGCCGGTGCCGTTGGCACCGAGCACCGCGAGCCGGTCGCCGTACCACAACTCCAGGTCGAACGGATAGGTCAGGCCGTCCAGCTCCAGTTGCTCGCAGACCAGCGCGCGCTTGCCGGTCCGTCCGCCGGCCAGCCGCATCCGGATGTCCTGCTCCTTCGGCGGTACGGGCGGCGGCCCGGCCTCCTCGAACTTGCGCAACCGGGTCTGCGCCGCCTGATACCGCGAGGCCATGCCTGAGTTGTACGCGGCCTTCTGCTTGTACATCAGCATCAGCTCGCGCAGCTTCTGGTGTTCCTCGTCCCACCGTTTGCGTTGCTCGTCGAGACGGTCGTGCCGTGACACGCGCGCCGCGTGCCAGCTGGCGAAGCCGCCGGGGTGCACCCAGGCGCTGCCGCCCTCCACCGCTACCACCCGGTCGGCGGTGTGCGCCAGCAGCTCCCGGTCGTGCGAGACGTAGAGCACCGACTTGGCCGACTCCCGCAGCCGCGCCTCCAACCAGCGTTTGCCGGGCACATCGAGGAAGTTGTCCGGCTCGTCGAGCAGCAGTACCTCGTCGGGACCGCGCAGCAGCAGTTCCAGCGCGAAGCGTTTCTGCTGGCCGCCGGAGAGGGTCCGGACCGGGCGTTGCCGGGCGGTGTCCCAGGGCAGGTCGAGGACGATGGTGGCGACGGTGTCGAAGAGCACCTCGGCGTCGTACCCGCCGGTCTCACCCCAGGCCGCCAACGCGTCGGCGTACGCCAGTTGGGCCCTGCCGGCGGCGGTGCTGTACTTGCCGCGCAGCTCGGCCTCGCGCATGGCCGCCTCGGTCTCGGCCAGCCGGCGCCCGGCGTCGCGCAGTGGCGGTGGCGCGAGTGACAGGGCCAGGTCGGCCAGCGTCGACTCGTCACCGATCATGCCGATGAACTGGCGCATGACGCCCAGTCCACCGGTGCGCGCGATCGCGCCGGAGCGTACCGGCAGGTCACCGGCGACCATCCGCAGCAACGTCGTCTTGCCCGCACCGTTCGGCCCGACCAGCGCCACCTTGGCACCCTCACCGACCCGGAACGACACGTCGGCGAAGAGTTCCCGCCCGTCGGGCAGCACATGCCCGACCGCCGCCACGTCCACGTATCCCACGCGGGCATCCTCCCCGAGCCGGGCCGACGGGCCAACCGATTACCCGGTCAGCGGGTGACGCGCAACACCCGGAACCCCTTCTGACTGGCCTGTCGAGCCACCTGCCACCCCTGCTCGACCAGCCAGCGCTGCAACGAGTCACCGCCGAGGTGGCGGGCCACCACGAGCCAGGCCACCCCGTCCGGGGCGAGCCGGGGCAGCCAGCGCAACAGCATCTGGTGCAGCTCGTCCTTGCCGATCCGGATCGGCGGGTTGGACCAGATCTGCGCGAAACGGAGGTCGGCGGGCACCTCCTCGGGTGCGCTCACCCGTACCCGGTCGGACAGACCGAGCCGGGCGGCGTTCTCGGCCGTCAGCAGCCGGGCCCGCTCGTTCACGTCCACCGCCCAGGTCGTCGCCGTCACCGCGACCGTGGCGAGCACGCAGGTGATCGGGCCGAACCCGCAGCCGAGATCGAGCAGATCGCCGGCTGCCGCGGCATCCGGCAGGTCGGCCTTGCGCAGCAGCACCGCGGTGCCCGGGTCGAGGCGGGTGGCCGAGAAGACTCCGGCCGCGGAGGCCAGGGTGTAGTCGCGGCCGGCAACGGTGAACTGCACCTCACGCGTCTGGGCGGGCGCGTTCGGCTGGGCGGCGAAGTAGTGGTCCCCGGTCACGCGGCACATTCTCGCACCGAGTGCCGACCGGGCCGAAGGTGCGGCGGTCGCGGTGGCTCCGACACGTTCGTCCAGCACTTTTCCGCAAAATACCTACTAAAGGGATAAACATCCCTACTCTGGACGACATGGTGTATCGGTACGACTCCGATGAGGACGCATACGTCCCCTACCGGGACGACGAGCCTGAGGACGTTGCGCCCCGGCCCGGACCGCCGCCCCCGGCCGGGCCGTCCCCGTCGCGCTTCCCCACCCCGTCGCTGGCCCGGCCGAACCAGATCATGGTGCCGTCGTCGGCACCGCAACGCGAGGCGTTCCCCGCCACGCAGCAGGAGCCGCCACCACGGTACGACGCGGCACCGGTGGCACCCGACGACGCGGTGCCTGTCGGCGTGGCGGCGGCACCGCCGGAGACCGGCACCACGACTGTCGTGCCGCCGCCCCGCCGGGGCGGCGGTCGCACCTGGCAGGTGCTGGTCGGTGGTGCCGCGGCGCTGGTGCTGCTCGGTCTCTGCGGGCTCACCGCCGCGACCCTGCTGGACGGTCGGACCCTGATCGGTCAGCAGGCCGCGCCCAGCGCCGGACCGGACACCACCCGCGGCACGGTGCCCGCCGAGGCGAGCGACCTCGACTCCCGGGACACCGACCAGGCGCCGCTCACCGCCCGCGAGGTCTTCCCCGCCAGCACGCTGGCCGTCGGCGACGGCGAGAACGGCTACGAGGTGCTCCGCACCCAGTCCAGCGCCAGTTGCGCGGTGGCCGCCACCGGGGAGGTCTCGGACCTGCTGGTCCGGCTCGGCTGCAACCAGGTCGTCCGGGCCACCCTCCGCGCACCGGACGGCGACCACCTGGTCACCACGGGACTGTTCAACCTCACCGACCGGTCCAGCGCCGAGCGGGCCCGGGACCGGATCCGCCAACTGCTCGACGAGCGGCAGGGCCGCTTCCGCGGCATGTCGGCGGGGGACGGCACCGAGGTCGTCGCCACCGCACCGGCCCGGGTCGGCTGGCAGGTACGCGGTCACTACATCGCCTACGCGGTGGTCGCCCGCACCGACGGCGCCACCATCCGCTCCGGTGACACCGGGGTCCGCGAGATCCTGTTCGACATGCTCGAACAGCACCTCAACCAGGGTGTGCTGGAGCGGCGGGCCGAAGGCGGAACGGCCAGCCAGCCGACCGAGGAACCCGCCGACGACACCGGCAGCCAGGACGAGTCCACCGAGGACTGACCGGCCGCCGACGGCAGGCGCGGTCGGCGGCTCAACTGTCGGCGGGTACCCGTAGCCGTCGGGTCGCCTCGGCCCGGCGCGCGTACTCGGCGGGATCGTCCGGGTAGCCGACCGCCACCAGGGTCAGCCCGTGCGCCGGTGCCACGGTCACCTCGCTGGCCCGCTCCCGACGGGTCAGCAGGTCGGCCGGCCACCGGACCGGTCGGCGACCGTCGCCGGCGACCAGCATGGCGCCGACCAGGCTACGGACCATCGCCTGACAGAACGCGTCGGCCTGCACGGTGGCGACCAGGATCCCGTCGACGTCCCGCCGCCAGTCCATCCTGGTCACCTCCCGCAACGTGGTGGCGTTCTCCTTGCGCCGGCAGTACGCGGCGAAGTCGTGCTCCCCCACCAGGCCGGCCGCCGCGGCGGCGAGCCGGTCGAGGTCGAGCGCCCGGGGCCAGGCCAGGGTCTCGTGCCGGCGCAGCGGGTCACCACCCCACGGCGCGTCGGTCACCCGGTACTCGTAGCGGCGGAAGGTCGCCGAGAAACGGGCGTCGAAGCTGGCCGGCACCGCACCCATCGCCCGGACCCGCACATCGGTCGGCAGCAGCCGGGCCAACCGGCGCAGCAGCCGCCCCTCGTGCATCCGCCAGACGTCGACGGGCAGGTCCAGGTGACAGACCTGCCCGCTGGCGTGCACCCCCGCGTCGGTGCGGCCGGCGACGGTCAGGCCGGCCGCGACACCGGCGCCGAGCACCAGATCCAGCGCCTCGACAAGCACTCCCGCGACCGTACGCCGCCCCGGCTGGGCGGCCCAGCCGGAGAAGGCCGTGCCGTCGTACGCGACGTCCAGTCGCACCCGGGTGCGCTCGTCCACGTGGTACCTCCTCGACGAATCGGGCCCGGCACCCCCGTGGGGATGCCGGGCCCGACAACGGCCTCAGGGCCTGTTTCAACCGGCCTTGGTCAGGCCTTGCCTTCCTCGATGGCCAGGTCGCTGTCCTCGCGGGCAGCGGCGGTGTCACCGGAGGCCGACTGCGGCGGCTCGGCGTCCTGGTCGGCCGACCGGGTCGCGGGGGCCTCGTCGGCCGGAGCCAGCGCCTCGACCTTGTCCTGCTGGGCGGCCTTACGACCGGCGGTCTTCTTGTTCGCCTTCGGCTCGGCGACCTGAAGCTCCTCGACCAGCTCGATGATCGCCATCGGCGCGGCGTCGCCCTTGCGCGGACCGGTCTTCACGATCCGGGTGTAGCCGCCGTTGCGGTTGGCGTACCGCGGCGCGATCTGGTCGAACAGGGCGTAGACCACGTCCTTGTCCTTGACCACGGTCAGCACCCGGCGGCGCGACGCGAGGTCGCCCCGCTTGGCCTTGGTGATCAGCTGCTCGGCGAGCGGACGCAGCCGCCGGGCCTTGGTCTCGGTGGTCTGGATCTTGCCGTGCTGGAACAGCGCGGTGGCCAGGTTGGCCAGCATCAGCCGCTCGTGCGCGGGGCTGCCGCCGAGGCGGGGGCCCTTGGTGGGCGTGGGCATGCTTGGTGCTCCTCAGGTGTGGCGGCAGCGCGGACTAGAGCTGCTCGGTCTCGCGGTAGTCGTCGGTGTCGTAATCGGCCTCGCCGAAGGCGTCCACGACGTGCGCCGGGTCGAAGTTCGGAGCCGAGTCCTTCAGCCCGAGACCCATCCCGGCGAGCTTCATCTTGACCTCGTCGATCGACTTCTGACCGAAGTTCCTTATGTCGAGGAGGTCGGCCTCGGTACGCCCGATGAGCTCACCAACGGAGTTGATGCCCTCGCGCTTGAGGCAGTTGTAGGAGCGGACGGTCAGGTCCAGCTCCTCGATCGGCAGGGCCAGGTCCGCCGCCAGCTGCGCGTCCTGCGGTGACGGGCCGATGTCGATGCCCTCGGCGGTCTCGTCCAGCTCACGGGCCAGCCCGAACAGCTCCACCAGCGTCGAACCGGCCGAGGCCAGTGCGGTACGCGGCCCCATGGACGGCTTGGTCTCGACATCGATGATCAGCCGGTCGAAGTCCGTCCGCTGCTCGACCCGGGTCGCCTCGACGCGGTAGGTCACCTTGAGCACCGGGGAGTAGATCGAGTCGACCGGGATCCGGCCGATCTCCGCGCCCGCCTGCTTGTTCTGCGCCGCCGTGACGTAGCCACGACCCCGCTCGACGGTCAGCTCCATGTCGAGCCGGCCCTTGCCGTTGAGGGTGGCCAGCTTCAGGTCCGGGTTGTGCACCGACACACCGGCCGGCGGCTGGATGTCACCCGCGGTCACGTCGCCCGGGCCCTGCTTCCGCAGGTACATGCTGACCGGCTCGTCGTGCTCGGAGCTGACGCAGAGCTCCTTGATGTTCATGACGAGCTCGACCACGTCCTCCTTGACCCCGGGGATGGTGGTGAACTCGTGCAGCACACCGTCGATCTTGATCGAGGTGACGGCCGCACCCGGGATGGACGACAGCAGCGTACGCCGCAGCGAGTTGCCCAGGGTGTAGCCGAAGCCCGGCTCCAGCGGCTCGATGGTGAACCGGGACCGGGTCTCGTTGATCGACTCCTCGGAGAGGGTCGGTCGCTGGCTGATGAGCATGTCTTCTCTTCTCTTCCGGGGCGCCCGCCATATGACGCCCGCGACACAAACTGTTCCGGTGGCCCGCCCGGCCGGGCGGGCCACCGCAACGAGCTCTTACTTGGAGTAGAGCTCGACGATCAGCTGCTCCTGGACCTGGGTGTCGATCACCTGTCGGGCCGGGAGCGAGTGCACCAGGACCTTCATCTGGCTCGGGATCGCCTCCAACCACGCCGGAACGGTCTTGGAGCCGGCCTCGGCCTGGGCCACGATGAACGGGGTGAGCTCCTTGCTCTTGCCCCGGACCTCGATGATGTCGTGCTCCTTGACGCGGTACGACGGGATGTCGACCTTCTTGCCGTTCACCGTGAAGTGACCGTGCTTGACCAGCTGACGGGCCATGTCCCGGGACTTGGCGTAGCCGGCCCGGTAGACCACGTTGTCCAGCCGCGACTCGAGGATCTGCAGCAGCACCTCGCCGGTCTTGGCCTTCTTGCTCACGGCTTCCTCGTAGTAGCCGCGGAACTGCTTCTCCAGCACGCCGTACACGCGACGGGCCTTCTGCTTCTCACGGAGCTGGAGCAGGTACTCCGTCTCCTTCGTGCGGCCGCGGCCGTGCTGCCCGGGTGGGAACGGCCGGGACTCGAACGGGCACTTCGGACCATCGCACTTGCTGCCCTTGAGGAACAGCTTCATCTTCTCCCGCCGGCAGCGGCGGCAGTCGGCACCGGTGTAACGAGCCATCTTCTCTCTCTACCTCTCAGACCCGACGACGCTTCGGCGGACGGCACCCGTTGTGCGGCTGCGGGGTGACGTCGGAGATCTGCCCGACCTCGAGGCCCACGGCCTGCAGCGAACGGATGGCGGTCTCCCGGCCGGAGCCGGGGCCCTTGACGAACACGTCGACCTTGCGCATGCCGTGCTCCATGGCCCGACGCGCGGCGGCCTCGGCGGCCAGCTGCGCGGCGAACGGAGTCGACTTGCGGGAGCCCTTGAAGCCCACCTGGCCGGACGAGGCCCAGGAGATGACGGCACCAGTCGGATCGGTGATCGAGACGATGGTGTTGTTGAAGGTGCTCTTGATATGCGCCTGCCCGTGGGCGACGTTCTTGCGTTCCTTGCGCCGGACCTTCTTGACAGCGGCCCCGGCACGAGCCTTCGGTGGCATAAGTCTGTGCGCTCCTGAATGGGTTCTGGCTTCTCGCCCCGTTGATTTCGTAGACACCGGTTCCGGTAGGAGTCCGGCCTACCTCGACGGAGAACGACCAGAATTCCGGTTTAAAGAAACTACTTCTTGCCGGGCTTCTTCTTGCCGGCGACGGTCCGCTTCGGGCCCTTGCGGGTCCGGGCGTTGGTCTTGGTCCGCTGGCCACGCACGGGCAGGCCCCGGCGGTGCCGGATGCCGGCGTAGCAGCCGATCTCGACCTTGCGGCGGATGTCAGCGGCGACCTCGCGGCGCAGGTCGCCTTCAACCTTGTAGTTGGCCTCGATGTGGTTGCGGAGCTGGACCAGCTCCTCGTCCGTGAGGTCCCGGACGCGCTTGTCCGGCGAGATGCCGGTGGCGCTGAGCGTCTCCAGGGCGCGGGTGCGACCCACGCCGAAGATGTAGGTGAGCGCGATCTCCATCCGCTTCTCGCGGGGAAGGTCGACGCCGACTAGACGTGCCATGTGCGGGCGTACTCCTCGTGGTGTGCTGGCGAAGGTGTGGACCCGTCCCACCCCGCTACCGGCCGTCCCTGTCCCTCCGGCACCGATGGCACCGGCGACCGGGATCGGTCGCTGCCCGAGCGGGCCCCGGCCTTCGACCGGGGGTCAACCACGATTGAGTACGCGCTGCGCACCGCTCGCGGCTGGGACGAGCATGTGTGATGTGTGGGCTGGTTCAGCCCTGGCGCTGCTTGTGGCGCGGGTCGGTGCAGATGACCATGACCCGGCCGTGCCGGCGGATCACCCGGCACTTGTTGCAGATCCTCTTGACGCTCGGCTTGACCTTCACGGTTGCCTTACTTCCCATCTGGCCCGGCGTCGCGAGGCGCGACACCGGACGTCGAAGACGGACACGGGACGTTTCCCGGCCGCCGTCAGGCTTACTTGTAGCGGTAGACGATGCGCCCGCGGGTCAGGTCGTACGGCGAGAGCTCGACGACGACCCGATCCTCCGGCAGGATGCGGATGTAGTGCTGCCGCATCTTGCCGCTGATGTGAGCCAGCACCTTGTGGCCGTTGGCGAGCTCCACCCGGAACATGGCGTTCGGCAGGGGCTCGATGACCCGACCTTCGATCTCGATGGCTCCGTCTTTTTTCGGCATGTCCTCCGCTGTCCTGACGTCGGTTGCTCCGGACGGCCCACAACGTCTTACACGGGTGCTTGACCAAGATCAGGCTTCCCGCGCCAGCCGCGGCTCCGCGACCCACCGAAGCGCTGGTGGGCATGGCGGAGTGGACGCTGCGCGCCGATCAGAAAGTGTACGCCCGCCTGCACGCCGTCGCCAAACCGACCGGCCACCTGGGCTCGACCGGGTCCAGGAAACCGGACGTTCAGCCCACATCGCCCCGGTCGGGATCTCGGCCGACAGCCTTACGCTCACGCTTGAGCGCCCGCTTCTCCGCCTTCCGCCGCCGGCGGCGCTCCCGCTCAGCCGCCCACCGCGCGGGCTCACCGCCGGCCAGCCCGGTGACGGTACGCACCAGCACGACCGCGCCCCACGGACCCGCGACCCAGCCCGGCCAGAAGTAGAGGGCGTCCCGGGCCGCCAGTGAGGTGACGGCCCAGACGACCACCACGATCCCGACCACCTTGAGCCAGGGTTCCCAGATCTCGGCCAGCCAGCGCGCGGTCAGCCCGCGTCCGGTCTCGGCCGGCACCGGGACGTCCGCGCCCCGAGGCTTCGGCAGCGCCGCACCGGGGGGCGCCGGCAGGTCACCGACGAGGGCGTCCAGTTCGGCGTACGTGCGGGCGGCATAGGCCCGCTGCAACCGGTCGTCGTACTCGTGCAGGTCGAGTCGGCCCTCGTCGAGGGCGACCCGGAGGCGGTCGGCGACGGCCTGCCGGTCGGAGTCCGCTGCCCGCATGGCGTCCCGCTCGTCCATGCCGGCAAGCATGCCACCGCCCGGCCAGCGCCGCCCTGTCGGCAGTCGCGCTGCGGCAGTCACGGCACCGACGCCGCTGCTTCCGTCAGGCGGTCGACGTGGTGCTCGGCTGGCGAGCGGTGACCAGGTCACCCAGGCGGGCCCGGCCGCCGTCGAACGCGGTGAGCACCCACACCCCGTCGGGCAGCAGGGCCATGCTGTGCTCGACGTGCGCGGCACGGGAGCCGTCGCGGGTGACCACGGTCCAGCCGTCGGCGAGCTCCGCGGTACGCGGCGAACCCATCGTGATCATCGGCTCGATGGCCAGCGCCAGCCCCGGCACCAACCGGGGCCCCTTGCCCGGCCGGCCGTGGTTGAGCACGTGTGGATCCTGGTGCATCTCGGTGCCGATGCCGTGGCCGCCGTAGCCGTCGACGATGCCGTAACGCCCCGCCTTGCGTACCGCGCGCTCCACCGCGTGCGAGATGTCGGTCAGCCGGCCCTTGCCGCTGGCGGCACCGCGCGCGGCCGCGGCGATGCCCGCCCACATCGCGTCCTCGGCGACCTCGGCCATCCGCAGCAGCGCCGGGTCGACCTCGCCCACGCCGACCGTGATCGCCGCATCGCCGTGCCATCCGTCGAGCACCGCGCCGCAGTCGATCGAGATCAGGTCACCCTCGGCGAGGACCTGGTCCGGCGCCGGGATCGCGTGCACGATCTGCTCGTTCACCGAGGAGCAGATCGACGCCGGGAACCCGTGGTAGCCCTTGAACGACGGAACCGCTCCCGCCCCACGAATCGTCGTCTCGGCGATCGCGTCCAGGTCGGCGGTGCTCACGCCGGGAGCAACCGCCTCCCGCATCCGGCGAAGCGCCTCCGCGACCACGAGGCCGGCGGCACGCATCTTCTCGATCTGCTCAGGGGTCTTCAGCTGGATGTCCAGCTGGGGACGACGCATGGAGGCGCTACCTTTCGTTGCCGAAACAGCGGGGTACGACCCGCGTACCCCGCTGTCAGCACTCTATCCGGCCGGCAGCCGGCCGACCTCAGCCCCCGTACGAGCGAAGGGCGTCTATGGCGCGGACGGTGACGTCCTCCACCGGGCCGGTGGCGTCGATGCCGACCAGCTTGCCCTGCGCACCGTAGTAGTCCACGAGCGGCGCGGTCTTCTCGGCGTACTCCCGCAGCCGCGCGGCGATGGTCTCCGGCTTGTCGTCGTCCCGCTGGAACAGCTCCGCACCGCATCGGTCGCAGATGCCTTCCCGGCTGGTCGGATCGAACTCGACGTGCCAGATCTTGCCGCAACCCCGGCAGGTGCGCCGGCCGGAGAGCCGCCGGATCACCTCGTCGTCGTCGACGACCAGCTCGAGCACGATGTCCAGCGCGGTTCCGAGATCGGCGAGGAGCTTGTCCAGTGCGGCGGCCTGCGGGGTGGTCCGGGGAAACCCGTCGAGCAGGAAACCCTCGGCGGCGTCGGGCTCAGCGAGTCGGTCGCGCACCATGTTGATGGTGACCTCGTCCGGCACCAGCTTGCCGGCGTCCATGTACCGCTTGGCCTCGACGCCGAGCGGGGTGCCCTGGGACACGTTGGCCCGGAAGATGTCGCCGGTCGAGATCTTCGGCACGGACAGGTGCGCGGCGATGAACTCCGCCTGTGTGCCCTTGCCCGCACCCGGCGGGCCCACCAGAACCAGTCTCATCTACCGCAGGAACCCTTCGTAGTTCCGCTGCATCAGTTGACTCTCGATCTGCTTGCTCGTCTCCAGAGCAACGCCGACCATGATCAGCACAGCGGTACCACCGAACGGGAAGTTGAGGTACTGCTGCCGGTCGAGCCAGATGAAGAAGAAGTTCGGCAGGATCGAGATGATCGCGAGGTACAGCGCACCCGGCAGGGTGATGCGGCTGAGGATGAAGTCCAGGTAGTCGGCGGTCGGCTTGCCGGGACGGATGCCCGGCACGAAGCCGCCGTACTTCTTCATGTTGTCCGCGACCTCGGTCGGGTTGAACGTGATCGAGACGTAGAAGTACGTGAAGAAGATGATCAGCAGGAAGTAGACCGCGATGTAGATCGGGCTGGTCGGGTCGACCAGGTTGTTCTGGATCCACGCCTGGGTCTTGCCCGGGTCGTTCTGGTCGAAGAACTGCAACGCCAGCTGCGGCAGGTAGAGCAGCGAGGAACCGAAGATGACCGGGATCACACCCGCCTGGTTGACCTTGAGCGGGATGTAGGTCGAGGTGCCGCCGTACATCCGCCGGCCGATCATGCGCTTGGCGTACTGCACCGGGATGCGGCGCTGCGCCTGCTCGATGAAGGTGACCGCGGTGATGACCACCAGCACCAGGGCGATGACGAGCAGGAACTTCCACCAGCCCTGGCTCTCCTTGATCCGCCAGCCCTCGCTGGGCAGCCGGGCCGCGATCGAGGTGAAGATCAGGACGGACATGCCGTTGCCGACGCCGCGGTCGGTGATCAGCTCACCGAGCCACATGACCATGCCGGTGCCGGCGGTCATCGTCATCACCAGGATGGACAGGGTCAGCCAGTCCGGGATGCCGGTGCCGGTCGGGATGATCTCCTCGTTGCACTGGTTGTTGAACAGCTGCCCGGAGCGGGCCAGCGCCACGAAGGCCGAGGCCTGGAGGACACCCAGCCCCAGCGTCAGGTAGCGGGTGTACTGGGTGATCTTCGCCTGGCCGGCCTGGCCCTCCTTGCGGAGCTGCTCCAGCCGGGGAATGACCACCGTCAGCAGCTGCAGGATGATCGACGCGGTGATGTAGGGCATGATGCCCAGCGCGAAGATCGACAGCTGCAGCAGCGCGCCGCCGGAGAAGAGGTCGAGCAGGTTCAGTACCCCAGTGGAGCCCTCGGTGGACTCCAGGCACTTCTGCACGTTGCCGTACGAGACGCCTGGGCTGGGCACCGTGGCGCCGAGCCGGTAGATCGCGATGATGCCGACTGTGAACAGCAGCTTCTTGCGCAGGTCAGGCGTACGGAACGCACTGAGAAAGGCGGACAGCAACTTCTTCCTCCTGCGCGAGGCGGGCCGCCGGTCGTCCCTGGCGGGTCGGGGTGGGTTCCGGGCAAGTGCCCGATATCCATGGCTGGGAAGGGACTCTAACAGCCCGATCCCCGTCCGGGCAGATGTGCCCGGCTACATAAACCGAATCCGATGTTACCGGGCGCGAAGGCCCGTTGTAGACCATGGCGCCCGCCAGCTGGGATCAACTGGCGGGCGCCATGGGTGAAACAGCCCTACAGCTCGGTGACCGAGCCACCGGCGGCCGTGATCTTCTCCTTGGCCGACGCGCTGAACGCGTGCGCCGACACCTGAAGCGCCACCCCGCCGAGGTCCCCGGTGCCGAGAACCTTCACCGGCTGTCCCTTGCGGACCGCGCCGGCCTCGACCAGTTCGGTCGGGCCGACCTGGCCACCGTTGGGGAACAGTTCGGCCAGGCGGTCCAGGTTCACGACCTGGAAGACCACCTTGAACTTGTTCTTGAAGCCCTTCAGCTTCGGCAGGCGCATGTGGATGGGCATCTGCCCACCCTCGAACGCCGCCGAGATGTTCTTCCGGGCCTTCGAACCCTTGGTACCGCGACCGGCGGTCTTGCCCTTGGAGCCCTCACCGCGACCCACACGGGTCTTCGCGGTCTTGGCACCCGGCGCCGGACGCAGGTGGTGGACCTTGATCGTCATTACTCGACCTCCTCGACCTTCACGAGGTGGTTGACCGTGAAGATCATGCCGCGAATCTCGGGCCGGTCCTCCTTGACCACCACGTCATTGATCCGCTTGAGACCGAGCGAACGCAGCGACTCCCGCTGGTTGCGCTTGGTCCCGATCTCGGAACGGACCTGGGTGACCTTGAGACGTGCCATCAGGACGCCACCTCCGCCCGCGAGGCCAGCATGGCCGCCGGAGCGACGTCCTCCACCGGCAGGCCCCGCCGCGCGGCAACAGCCTCCGGGGACTCCAGCCCCTTCAGCGCGGCCACCGTGGCGTGCACGATGTTGATCGGGTTCGACGAGCCCAGGCTCTTGGAGAGCACGTCGTGGATGCCCGCGCACTCCAGCACGGCACGAACCGGTCCACCGGCGATGACACCCGTACCGGCGGAGGCCGGCTTGAGCAGCACCACCCCGGCGGCGTCCTCGCCCGTGACCGGGTGCGGGATCGAGGAACCGATCCGCGGCACCTTGAAGAAGTGCTTCTTGGCCTCCTCGACGCCCTTGGCGATCGCCGCGGGCACCTCCTTGGCCTTTCCGTAGCCCACGCCGACGGTGCCGTCGCCGTCGCCCACGATCACCAGGGCGGTGAAGCTGAAGCGACGACCACCCTTCACGACCTTGGCGACGCGGTTGATCGCGACGACCCGCTCGAGGTGCGGGGTCTTCTCGGCGGGCGCGTTTCCGCGGCCGCCCTCACGGCGGTTGTCGCGGCGACCACCCTCGTTGCCACCGGACCCGCCGCCACGGCGCTGTTGACCTGGCATCAGCAGCCTTCCTTCTCTCTCGTGACGGGGATTGTCAGAACTCGAGCCCGGCTTCGCGGGCGGCGTCGGCGAGCGCGGCTACCCGCCCCGCGTACCGGTTGCCGCCGCGGTCGAAGACGACCTTGGAGATGCCCGCGGCCTTGGCCCGCTCGGCCAGCAGGGTGCCGACCTTGCCAGCCAGGGCGCTCTTGTCGCCCTCCGTGCCGCGCACCGAGGCGTCCAGGGTCGAGGCCGACGCCAGGGTGTGACCCTTGGTGTCGTCCACGATCTGGGCGACGATGTGCCGCAGCGAACGGGTGACCACCAGGCGGGGACGCGCGGCGGTGCCGCTGACGTTCTTGCGCACTCGGAAGTGCCGCCGCGCCCGCCCGACGGCACGCTTGGCGGCGACGCCGCGGCGGCGCTTGAGCAGCGTGGCGCTCACTTCTTACCTGCCTTTCCGGCCTTGCGTCGGATGACTTCGCCCTGGTACTTCACGCCCTTGCCCTTGTAGGGCTCCGGCGGGCGGATCTTCCGGATGTTGGCGGCGACCTCACCGACGAGCTGCTTGTCGATGCCGGCCACGTGGAACAGCGTCGGCCGCTCCACCGTGAAGGTGATGCCCTCGGGCGCCTGCACCTGCACCGGGTGCGAGAACCCCAGCGCGAACTCCAGGTCCTTGCCCTTGGCGGTGACCCGGTAACCGGTGCCGGCGATCTCCAGGCTCTTACGGTAGCCCTCGGTGACCCCGACGATCATGTTGGCGACCAGGGTACGGCTCAGGCCGTGCAGCTCCTTGGCCTTGCGCTCGTCGTTCGGGCGGTTGACGCTCAGCTGCCCGTCCTCGGCCCGCTCGATGGTGATCGGCTCGGCCAGGGTGTGCGACAGCTCGCCCTTGGGGCCCTTGACCTTGACGGTCCGGCCGTCGATCGTCACGTCGACTCCGGATGGCACCGGGATCGACTTACGTCCAATACGCGACATTTCTACCTGTCTCCCGTTACCAGACGAAGGCGAGGACTTCCCCGCCAACGCTCCGCTTGCGGGCCTGCCGGTCGGTGAGCAGTCCCTGGGACGTCGAAATGATCGCCACGCCCAGCCCACCGAGCACCCGGGGGAGCCCGTCCGACTTGGCGTACACCCGCAGACCGGGCTTGGAGACGCGCTTGATGCCGGCCAGGCTCCGCTCCCGGTTCTGGCCGTACTTCAGCTCGACGACCAGTCGCTTGCCGACGGCACCCTCCTCGGGCTCCTCGACTGCCCAGGTGGCGATGTAACCCTCGGACTTGAGGACCTCGGCGATGTTCGCCTTGATCTTCGAGTACGGCATCGTCACCCGGTCGTGGTACGCCTGGTTGGCGTTACGCAGACGCGTGAGCATGTCTGCGATCGGGTCGGTCATCGTCATGAAAACTCGTCAACCTTTCTCGCCGGGGTTCCCGCGACACGTCGCAGGCCTACGGCGAAGAGACAGTCCAGCTGACGCGCCGCAGCGCGCCGGGCTATTACCAGGAAGCCTTGGACACGCCGGGCAGCTCACCGCGGTGGGCCATCTCCCGGATGCACACCCGGCAGAGCCCGAACTTGCGGTAGACCGCCTTGGGACGCCCGCACCGCTGGCAGCGGGTGTACGCGCGAACCGAGAACTTCGGCTTCGCGGCCGCCTTGAGGATCAGCGCCTTCTTGGCCATCTCAGTTCTCCTTGAACGGGAAGCCCAGGAGCTTCAACAGCGCCCGGCCCTCGTCGTCGGTCGTGGCGGTCGTGACCACCGTGATGTCCATGCCCCGCTGGCGATCGATCTTGTCCTGGTCGATCTCGTGGAACACCGACTGCTCGGTCAGACCGAACGTGTAGTTGCCGTGCCCGTCGAGCTTGCGCCCGTCCAGGCCGCGGAAGTCGCGGATACGCGGCAGCGCGATGGACAGCAGCCGGTCCAGGAACTCCCACATCCGGTCGCCGCGCAGAGTCACCTTAGCGCCGATCGGCATGCCCTCCCGCAGCTTGAACTGCGCGATGGACTTCGTCGCCCGCCGGACCTGCGGCTTCTGGCCGGTGATGGTGGCCAGGTCGCGGACCGCACCGTCGATGAGCTTGGCGTCCCGGGCGGCCTCGCCCACACCCATGTTCACGACGATCTTGACCAGCCGCGGCACCTGCATCGGGTTGCCGTACTCGTACTGCTCGCGCAGCTGAGCGATGATCTCGTTGCGGTACCGCTCCTTGAGGCGCGGCATCGTCTTGGTTTCGGTAGCCGTGGTCATCACAGGTCCTTACCGGTGCTACGCGCGATGCGGACCTTCTGGCCGTTCTCGTCGATCCGGTAACCGACGCGGGTCGGCTTGCCGTCGGAGTCCACGACCATCACGTTCGAGACGTGGATCGGGGCCTCCTGGGTGACGATGCCACCGGTCTTGGCGCCACGCTGGGTGGTGCTGATGCGAGTGTGCTTCTTGATCCGGTTCACGCCCTCGACCAGGACCTTGTCCTGCCGCGGGTAGGCCGCGATGACCTTGCCCTTGGCACCCTTGTCCTTGCCGGCGATGACGACGACCGTGTCGCCCTTCTTGACCTTCACGGTCACAACACCTCCGGCGCGAGAGAGATGATCTTCATGAACCGCTTGTCCCGCAGCTCGCGGCCGACCGGGCCGAAGATGCGGGTACCGCGCGGGTCCCCACCGTCCTTGATGATGACGGCGGCGTTCTCGTCGAAGCGGATGTACGAACCGTCCGGCCGCCGCTTCTCCTTGGCGGTGCGGACGACGACAGCCTTGACCACGTCGCCCTTCTTCACACCGGCACCCGGGATCGCGTCCTTGACGGTGGCCACGATGACGTCGCCGATGCTCGCGTAGCGCCGACCGGAGCCACCGAGAACCCGGATGCACAGGATCTCCCGGGCACCCGTGTTGTCGGCGACGCGCAGTCGCGACTCCTGCTGAATCACGTCTATCTCCTATGTCTGCCGGTTCTCCGGCCGCCGGAGCGGCCGGAGCCTGGCGGAACCTGCGCCCGACCGTCCCGGCCGAGCTCGAGCCTTCGCTACTTGGCCTTCTCGAGGATCTCCACGAGCCGCCACCGCTTGGTGGCGGAGAGCGGCCGGGTCTCCATGATCAGGACGCGGTCACCGATGCCGGCGGAGTTCTGCTCGTCGTGGACCTTGAGCTTGCTGGTCCGGCGCATGATCTTGCCGTACAGCGCGTGCTTGACCCGGTCCTCGACCTCGACCACGACGGTCTTTTCCATCTTGTCGCTGACCACGAGGCCCTCGCGGACCTTACGGCGGCCCCGCGGCTTGGTGGGAGTCGTGTTCTCGCTCATGAAGCAGTCACCTCAGTCGGCGCGGCCGAGAGCCCCAGCTCACGCTCACGCATGATCGTGTAGATCCGGGCGATCTCCCGACGGATGACCTGCAGCCGCCGGTTGTTGTCCAGCTGCCCGGTTGCGGCCTGCACGCGGAGGTTGAACAGCTCCGCCTTGGCCTCACGCAGCTTCGTGACCAGCTCCTCCTCGGAGAGCTCACGCAGCTCGGAGGCCTTAACGCCCGCTGCCATCAGGATTCACCCACTTCGCGCGTAACAATGCGGCACTTCATCGGGAGCTTGTGGATCGCGCGACGCATCGCCTCTCGCGCGATCTGCTCGTTCGGGAAGGACATCTCGAAGAGAACCCGCCCGGGCTTGACGTTCGCGACCCACCACTCGGGCGAGCCCTTACCGGAACCCATCCGAGTTTCCGCCGGCTTCTTGGTGAGGGCCTGGTCCGGGAAGATGGTGATCCAGACCTTGCCGCCACGCTTGATGTGGCGGGTCATCGCGATACGCGCCGACTCGATCTGCCGGTTGGTCACGTACGCCGGCTCCAGAGCCTGGATCCCGAACTCGCCGAACACCACCCGGTTGCCGCCCTTGGACGCGCCGCTGCGGTCCGGGTGGTGCGGCTTGCGGAAGCCCTTCGGGGGCTTGCGCGGCATCAGCATCTGTCAGCCCTCCTGCTGCGTTTCTGCCGGAGCCGAGGCCGCGGCCGCGACAGCAGCGCTGTCGACCGGCTCGCCACTCGGCGTCTCAGCCTGCTGCGCGACGGTCGTCGCGGCAGCCCGGCCGGCCTCGGTGCCACCGGAGGTCGTGCCGGACGAACCCGACCGACCACGGCGCGGCCGCTCGGGCCGGTCACCGCGCTCCCGGCGCGGGCGCGACGGAGCCTCGGCCGGAGCCTCCCGACCCGGCACCGCGTCGCCCTTGTAGATCCAGACCTTCACGCCGATACGGCCGAAGGTGGTACGGGCCTCGAAGAAGCCGTACTCGATGTTGGCCCGCAGCGTGTGCAGCGGAACCCGACCCTCGCGGTAGAACTCCGTCCGGCTCATCTCGGCGCCGCCGAGGCGACCCGAGACCTGCACCCGGATGCCCTTGCACATCGGGTTCTTCATCGCCGACTGCATCGCCTTACGCATCGCGCGACGGAAGCTGACCCGGCTGGAGAGCTGCTCGGCAACGCCCTGGGCGACCAGCTGCGCGTCCGACTCGGGGTTCTTCACCTCGATGATGTTCAGCTGCACCTGCTTGCCGGTGAGCTTCTCCAGCTCGCCGCGGATCCGGTCGGCCTCGGCACCCTTACGGCCGATGACGATGCCCGGCCGCGCGGTGTGGATGTCGACCCGGACCCGGTCGCGGGTGCGCTCGATGTCGACCTTGGAGATGCCGGCGCGCTCCAGCCCCTTGGACATCATCCGGCGGATCTTGACATCCTCGCCGATGTAGTCCTTGTAGAGCTTGTCCGCGAACCAGCGGGACTTCCAGTCGGTCGAGATGCCGAGCCGGAACCCGTGCGGGTGAACCTTCTGACCCATTACTCGGCGCCCTCCGTGTTGCTCTGCGTCTCGGCCGGCGCGGTCTGCTTCGCCGGAGCCGCCTTGTTCGCCGACTTCCTCGGCGCGGCCGGCGCGACCGCCTCGACCGCCACGGTGATGTGGCAGGTGCGCTTACGGATCCGGTACGCCCGGCCCTGCGCCCGTGGCTGGAACCGCTTCATCGTCGGGCCCTCGTCCACGAACGCCTCGCTGACGAGCAGCGCGTCGGGGTCCAGCCGCTCGTTGTTCTCCGCGTTGGCGATCGCGCTCGCGAGCACCTTGTACACCTGCTCGCTCGCAGCCTGCGGCGCGAACTGCAGCACCGTGAGCGCCTCCTTCGCGGGCAGGCCGCGGACGAGGTTGACCACCCGGCGCGCCTTCATCGGCGAGATGCGCACGTACCGCGCAACCGCCCGCGCGCCCGGAAGCACCGGAGCGTCGCCCTTTCCTGGCATCGCTGTAACCCCTTGATCCTCTATCCGTATGCCCGCGGCGTCAGCGCCGGCGGCTCTTCCGGTCGTCCTTTTCGTGACCCTTGAACGTGCGGGTCAGCGCGAACTCGCCGAGCTTGTGCCCGACCATCGCCTCGGTCACGAACACCGGGACGTGCTTGCGTCCGTCGTGCACGGCGATCGTGTGCCCGAGCATCTCGGGGATGATCGTCGAGCGGCGCGACCAGGTCTTGATGACGTTCTTCGAGCCCTTCTCGTTCTGCGTCTCCACCTTCTTGAGCAGGTGGTCGTCGATGAACGGGCCCTTCTTCAGGCTGCGAGGCATGTCTTATCTCCCTCAGCCGCGCTTACGCGTGGCGTAGCGGCGGCGGACGATCAGCCGGTCACTCGGCTGGCCCTTACGACGGGTGCGGCCCTCGGGCTTACCCTGCGGGTTGACCGGGTGGCGACCACCGGAGGTCTTGCCCTCACCACCACCGTGCGGGTGGTCGACCGGGTTCATGGCGACACCACGGACGGTCGGGCGCTTGCCCTTCCAGCGCATCCGGCCGGCCTTACCCCAGTTGATGTTCGACTGGTCGGCGTTGCCGATCTCACCGACGCTGGCGCGGCAGCGCACGTCCACCCGCCGGATCTCACCGGACGGCATACGCAGCGTGGCGTACGCGCCCTCCCGGCCGAGCAGCTGGATGCCGACGCCGGCCGAGCGGGCCAGCTTGGCGCCACCGCCCGGACGCAGCTCCACGTTGTGGATCGTGGTACCGACCGGGATGTTGCGCAGCGGCAGGTTGTTGCCCGGCTTGATGTCGGCGCTCGGACCCGACTCGACCGTGTCGCCCTGCTTCAGGTCCTTCGGCGCGATGATGTAACGCTTCTCGCCGTCGGCGTAGTGCAGCAGCGCGATCCGCGCGGTGCGGTTCGGGTCGTACTCGATGTGCGCGACCTTTGCCGGCACGCCGTCCTTGTCGACCCGCTTGAAGTCGATCAGCCGGTACTGCCGCTTGTGGCCGCCACCCTGGTGACGAGCGGTGATCCGGCCGTGCACGTTCCGGCCGCCCTTCTTGGGCAGCGGGACCAGCAGCGACTTCTCGGGAGTCGACCGGGTGATCTCGGCGAAGTCGGCGACGCTGGAGCCACGCCGGCCCGGCGTCGTCGGCTTGTACTTACGGATAGCCATTGTCTACACCCCTCAGCTGACCGGGCCGCCGAAGGCCTCGATGCGGTCGCCCTCAGCCAGCTTCACCATCGCCCGCTTGGTGTCCTTGCGCTTGCCGAACCCGGTACGGGTCCGCTTGCGCTTGCCCTCGCGGTTGAGCGTGTTGACCGTCAGGACACGGACGTTGAAGATCTGCTCGATAGCGATCTTGATCGCCGTCTTGTTCGCGTCCGGGTGCACCAGGAAGGTGTACCAGTTGCGGTTCAGCTCGCTGTAGCTCTTCTCCGAGACGACCGGCGCGACGATGATGTCGCGCGGATCGGCGATCGTGCTCACTTGCCACCCTCCTCGGTGGTCTCGGCCGGTACGCCCAGGAACTCGTCCAGGGCCTCCTTGGTGAAGACCACGTCGTCGGCCACCAGCACGTCGTACGTGTTGAGCTGGCCGGCCTCGATCAGGTGCACCCGCGGCTCGTTGCGCAGCGACACCCAGTTCAGCTCGTCGGTGCTGCTCAGCACGACCAGCACCCGCCGGGCGGTGGTCAGCTTGGCGAGCGCGGCCAGCGCGGCCTTGGTCGACGGCTTCTCGCCCGAGACGAACGCCTCGACGACGTGTACCTGCCCGGCGCGCGCCCGGTCCGACAGTGCCCCGCGCAGCGCGGCGGCCTTCATCTTCTTCGGGGTGCGCTGGCTGTAGTCGCGCGGCACCGGGCCGTGGACCACGCCACCGCCGGCGAACTGCGGCGCGCGGATCGAGCCCTGGCGGGCCCGACCGGTGCCCTTCTGCTTGTAGGGCTTCTTGCCGCCGCCGGCGACCTCGCCCCGGGTCTTGGTCTTGTGGGTGCCCTGCCGGGCGGCGGCCAACTGCGCCACGACGACCTGGTGCATCAGCGCGATGTTGGCCTGCGCGTCGAAGATGTCGGCGGGCAGCTCGACCGAGCCGGTCTTGGTGCCCTCTGAGTTGAGGACGTCAACGGTGGTCACTTGCCCGCACCGCCCTTCTTCGCCTTGGCCTTGGCCGCGGTACGGACCAGGACCAGCGCGCCCTTGGGGCCGGGGATGGCGCCACGGACGAGCAGGAGATTGTTCTCGGTGTCGACCGCCTGGACGGTCAGGTTCTGCACGGTGTAGCGCACGCCGCCCATGCGGCCGGCCATCCGGGTGCCCTTGAAGACGCGACCCGGGGTGGCGCAGGCGCCGATCGAGCCCGGCGAGCGGTGCTTGCGCTCGACACCGTGGCTGGCGCGCAGACCGTGGAAGCCGTGCCGCTTCATCGGGCCGGCGTAGCCCTTGCCCTTGGTCTTGCCGGTCACGTCGATCGAGACACCGGCCGGGAACTCCTCGACCGTGACCTCCTGGCCGAGCGAGTAGTCCGCCGCGTCGCTGGTGCGCAGCTCGACGATGTGCCGGCGCGGCGCCACGTCGGCCTTGGCGTAGTGACCACGCAGCGGCTTCTTGGCCTTACGCGGGTCGATCGTCCCGTACGCCAGCTGGACCGCGGAGTAACCGTCCTTGTCGGCGTCACGAACCTGGGTGATGACGCAGGGGCCGGCCTGAACCACGGTCACCGGGACAACGCGGTTGTTGTCCCAGACCTGGGTCATGCCGAGCTTCGCGCCCAGGATCCCCTTAACTTGCCTGTCCATGTGTCCGGTCCCTACAGCTTGATCTCGATGTCGACGCCAGCCGGCAGGTCGAGGCGCATGAGCGAGTCGACCGTCTTCGGGGTCGGGTCGATGATGTCGATCAGTCGCTTGTGCGTACGCATCTCGAAGTGCTCGCGCGAGTCCTTGTACTTGTGCGGCGAGCGGATGACGCAGAAACGGTTGATCTCCGTGGGCAGCGGCACCGGGCCCGCGACCTGCGCCCCGGTACGCGTCACCGTCTCGACGATCTTCCGAGCCGAGGAGTCGACGACCTCGTGGTCATAGGCCTTGAGCCGGATGCGGATCTTCTGTCCCGCCATGGTGGCTTCTGTTCCTTCTCTCGATGCCGCTGTGTTGCGGGTGTCTGTACCGGCTGGCACAGACCCTCTTCGCCCACCCCCGCGGTCGGGCGTGTCGCGCCCTGGGGCCAGGCTCCGCCCCGGGATACCGGAGCGATCCTGACCGCGGTGGGTCCAGGCGCCGATCGCACTGAGGCGACCTGAACGCCGCGCGAGGGTGGTTGACGGACGGGCCGCCAACCACCCCACGCCCGACTGCTCTGCCTACCCGGAGGTTCAGCGGAAGCCGAACACGGGCGGCGAACTGTCGTTACGCAACCTGACTAGTATGCCGCACGACCGGCGGCGGGTCTAATCGGGGTTACCCAGCTCACTTGATGATCTTGGTGACGCGACCAGCGCCAACCGTACGGCCACCCTCCCGGATCGCGAACTTGAGGTTGTCCTCCATCGCGATGGGCTGGATCAGCTTCACGGTCATCGTGGTGTTGTCGCCCGGCATGACCATCTCGGTGCCCTCGGGGAGGGTGACGACACCGGTGACGTCCGTGGTCCGGAAGTAGAACTGCGGACGGTAGTTCTGGAAGAACGGGGTGTGCCGGCCGCCCTCCTCCTTGGAGAGGATGTAGACCGTCGCCTCGAACTCGGTGTGCGGGGTGCTGGTGCCCGGCTTCACGACCACCATGCCGCGCTCGACGTCCTCGCGCTTGATGCCGCGCAGCAGCAGACCGACGTTCTCACCCGCACGGGCCTCGTCGAGCAGCTTGCGGAACATCTCGATGCCGGTGCAGACCGTCTTCTGCGACTTCTCGCGGATACCGACGATCTCCACCTCCTCGTTCGGCTTGAGCACGCCGCGCTCGGCGCGACCGGTGACGACGGTGCCACGACCGGTGATCGTGAACACGTCCTCGATCGGCATCAGGAACGGCTTCTCGGTCTCGCGCTCCGGCTGCGGGATCGCGGTGTCGACCGCGTTCATCAGCTCCAGGAGCCGGCCGGTCCACTCCGGGTCGCCCTCGAGGGCCTTGAGCGCCGACACGCGAACGACCGGCAGGTCGTCGCCCGGGTACTCCTGGGCCGAGAGCAGCTCACGGACCTCGAGCTCGACGAGCTCCAGCAGCTCCTCGTCGTCGACCATGTCGCTCTTGTTCAGCGCCACGACGATGTACGGCACGCCGACCTGGCGGGCCAGCAGCACGTGCTCGCGGGTCTGCGGCATCGGGCCGTCGGTCGCCGCGACCACCAGGATCGCGCCGTCCATCTGGGCGGCACCGGTGATCATGTTCTTGATGTAGTCGGCGTGACCGGGGCAGTCGACGTGCGCGTAGTGCCGCGCCTCGGTCTGGTACTCGACGTGCGCGATCGAGATCGTGATGCCCCGGGCCTTCTCCTCGGGCGCCTTGTCGATCTCGTCGAACGGCGTGTACGGGTTCAGGTCCGGGTACTGGTCGTGCAGGACCTTGGTGATGGCCGCCGTCAGCGTCGTCTTACCGTGGTCGATGTGACCAATGGTGCCGATGTTGACGTGCGGCTTAGTCCGCTCGAACTTCGCCTTCGCCACTGGTGTCCTCCTGTGGACTTCTTGGTTCGTTCGCCCCGGTGCGCCAGGAGTGGCGCTTAGGACTCTGTCGACAGCCTTTCCGGCCTGACGGCCGGAGAGCTTTTGTGGGTTCTGCGGCGATGAAGCCTACAGGCCCGGAATTCACACAATCCGACCGAGGTGGTCGCGGTCGGGGAATGCTCCCGCGACCACCGTCGGATCATCCGATCACGTCAGGTGAGCGTCACTCACCAGTCGCCTTGGCGATGATCTCCTTAGCCACGGAGGAAGGAACCTCCGCGTAGGAGTCGAACTGCATGCTGTAGCTAGCCCGGCCCTGGGTCTTCGACCGCAGGTCGCCGACGTAGCCGAACATCTCCGACAACGGCACCAGGGCGCGGACGACACGGGCGCCGCTGCGCTCCTCCATCGCCTGGATGATGCCGCGTCGGGAGTTGAGGTCGCCGATGACGTCACCCATGTTCTCCTCGGGAGTGGTGACCTCAACAGCCATCATCGGCTCGAGCAGCGCGGGATCGGCCTTGCGGGCCGCGTCCTTCATCACCATCGAGCCGGCGATCTTGAATGCCATTTCCGACGAGTCGACCTCGTGGTACTGGCCGTCCAGCAGCGTCAGCTTGACACCGACCAGCGGGAAGCCGGCGAGGACGCCGTACTGCATCGCGTCCTGCGCGCCCGCGTCCACCGAGGGAATGAACTCCCGGGGGATGCGGCCACCGGTGACGGCGTTGGCGAACTCGTAGGTCGGCGAGTCGTTGCCCAGCGGCAGCGGCTCCAGGCTGACGATCACCCGGGCGTACTGGCCGGAACCACCGGTCTGCTTCTTGTGGGTGTACTCGACCTTCTCCACCGCGCGGCGGATGGTCTCACGGTACGCCACCTGCGGCTTACCGATGTTCGCCTCGACGTTGAACTCGCGGCGCATCCGGTCGACCAGGATGTCCAGGTGCAGCTCGCCCATGCCGGAGATGACCGTCTGGCCGGTCTGGTCGTCCAGCTTGACGCGGAAGGTCGGGTCCTCCTCGGCCAGCCGCTGGATGGCGGTGCTCAGCTTCTCCTGGTCAGCCTTGGTCTTCGGCTCGATGGCCACCTCGATGACCGGCTCCGGGAAGGTCATCGACTCCAGGATGACCGGGTTCGCCGGGTCACACAGGGTGTCACCGGTGGTGGTCTGCTTCAGACCCTGCACCGCGATGATGTCGCCAGCCTTGGCGGAGCTGCGCTCCTCCCGCTTGTTGGCGTGCATCTGGTAGATCTTGCCGACCCGCTCCTTGCGGTCCTTGGTGGAGTTGACCACCTGGGACCCGGACTCGACCACGCCGGAGTAGACCCGGACGTAGGTGAGCTTGCCGAGGTGCTTGTCGGTCTGGATCTTGAACGCCAGGCCGGAGAAGGGCTCCGAGGTGGACGGCTTACGCTGCATCGGCGTCTCACCGTCGGTGGCCGTACCCTCGATCGCCGGGATGTCCAGCGGCGACGGCAGGTAGTCGATGACGGCGTCGAGCATGGGCTGCACGCCCTTGTTCTTGAACGCCGAGCCGCAGAGCACCGGATTCGCCTTGCTGGCGATGGTGGCCCGCCGGATGGCGGCCTTGATCTCCGCAACGGAGATCTCCTCGCCCTCCAGGTACTTCTCCATCACCGAGTCGTCGACGTCGGCCAGGGTCTCCATCAGCTTCTCGCGCCACTCGGCCGCGGAGTCGGCCAGGTCCGCCGGGACCTCCTCGATCGCGTAGTCCTCACCCTTCTGGGTCTCCCCGCGCCAGGTGAGGGCGCGCATCTCGACCAGGTCGACGACGCCGATGTGGTCGCCCTCGAGCCCGATCGGGATCTGGAGCACCAGCGGGGTGGCGTTCAGCCGGTCGATCATCATCTGCACGCAGCGGAAGAAGTCGGCACCGGTCCGGTCCAGCTTGTTGACGAAGCACATCCGCGGGACGTTGTACTTGTCCGCCTGGCGCCAGACGTTCTCCGTCTGCGGCTCCACGCCGGCCACGCCGTCGTAGACCGCGACCGCACCGTCCAGGACCCGCAACGACCGCTCCACCTCGACCGTGAAGTCGACGTGGCCGGGCGTGTCGATGATCTGGATCGTGTGGCCCTTCCACTCGCACTTCGTGGCGGCGGAAGTGATGGTGATACCGCGCTCCTGCTCCTGCTCCATCCAGTCCATGACGGCGGCGCCCTCGTGGACCTCACCGATCTTGTACGTGATACCGGTGTAGAACAGGATTCGCTCGGTGGTAGTGGTCTTACCGGCATCGATGTGCGCCATGATGCCGATGTTGCGTACGTTGGCGAGCGCGTCTGCGGCGGCCACTTCAATCCCTACTTATCGTCGTCTCGACACAACTGGTGGCGGTCCCGGCACCGGATGGCGCCGGGACCAGGGTGTTACCAGCGGTAGTGCGCGAAGGCCTTGTTGGACTCGGCCATCTTGTGCGTGTCCTCGCGCCGCTTGACGGCGGCACCGAGGCCGTTGCTCGCGTCCAGCAGCTCGTTCATCAGCCGCTCGATCATCGTCTTCTCCCGCCGGGCGCGAGCGTAGGTCACCAGCCAGCGCAGGCCCAGCGTGGTCGCCCGAGCCGGGCGCACCTCGACCGGCACCTGGTAGGTCGCGCCACCGACACGGCGGCTGCGCACCTCGAGGGTCGGCTTGACGTTGTCCATGGCGCGCTTGAGGGTGACGACCGGGTCGGTACCGGACTTCTCCCGGCAGCCCTCCAGGGCGGCGTAGACGACGCGCTCGGCGAGCTGACGCTTGCCGCGCAGCAGGATCTTGTTCACCAGCTGCGTGACCAGCGGCGAGTTGTACACCGGGTCAGCGACCAGCGGTCGCCGCGGAGCAGGTCCCTTACGCGGCATGTCAGCTCTTCTCCTTCTTCGCGCCGTAACGGCTGCGCGCCTGCTTGCGGTTGCGGACGCCCTGGGTGTCCAGCGAACCGCGAACGATCTTGTAACGCACACCGGGGAGGTCCTTCACCCGGCCACCACGCACGAGCACAATCGAGTGCTCCTGCAGGTTGTGCCCGACACCGGGGATGTAGGCGGTCACCTCGACCTGGCTGCTGAGCTTGACACGAGCGACCTTGCGCAGCGCCGAGTTCGGCTTCTTCGGGGTGGTGGTGTACACCCGGGTGCACACGCCCCGACGCTGGGGGGATCCCTTGAGCGCGGGGGTCTTGGTCTTGGTGGTCTTCGCCTGACGGCCCTTTCGGACCAACTGCTGAATGGTGGGCACCGGGTTTCTCCGCTCCCTTCGGCCGCTGCTCGCGGCCGCGCCGTCTGCCGTAGCCGATCTCGTGACCGGCTCTCCTACATTCCGACCAGGGCCACCTCGCGGAGGTCCCGGCACCCGCGGTCGGGCGTGTCGCCAAACTCACGGTTCCCGTCCGGCGCTCACACGCAGAACGGGGTTTGTCACCGGCACACGGATCGCCGCAGGCCGGATCTTCTGGCTCAGTCGTGGTGCGACCCGGATGCCGGATCGCCGGCTCCAGCACACGCACGAGTTGCCCGGGCGGGCCCGGGCACAAGGGGAAAGAGTACCTACCACAGCCGCGCAGGTCAAAACGGAAGACCTGCCGGACGTCGCACCGCTTGCCGGCCGGCTTCTGTCAACCACCCGCCCGTGATGGGCACCTACGGATACAAGTGTACCGGCTCTGCCGGGACCCGGCCCGCGAGCCCCCGAGCCGGCCCGCCTCGGCGCCCCTGCTCAGGCCAGCGCCAACACCAGCGCCAGTCCCAACCCCACCAGGCAGAGCAGCAGTCCCGCCCCGCCACAACTGACCCCCGCGATGGCCAGGCCACGGCCGGTGAAGCGGACCGCCGGCGGGGGTGCCGGGCGTCGGATCTGCCGCATTCCGAGCAGGCCCGCCACCACCGCACCCGCGCCGGTGAGGCCACCCAGCGCGGCGAAGGCGCCCGCCGCCCAGGCCCCGTTCGCCCCTCCCCCGATCGCGCCGAAGCAGATGACCAGGACCGAGACCAGGATCGAGGTGATGCCCGCCACCAACGAACCGACCGCCAGGCCCGAGGCGACCGGGGGCACGTCGAGATGCACCACCGCGAACGGGGTCCCGGGCACCGGTTGGACCCGCTTCGGCGGTCGGGGACGCTCCTGCGGCGGTGGTGGCGGCGGCTGCCTCCAGCCCGAGCCACCGGCGGGCCAGGCCGGCGCCGACGGTCCGGGCGTCGGTCCGAAGGCTGGCGGGCCGGCGGCCGGAGGCCCGAAGAACGCGGGAGCGGGCGGTGCCGAGCCAGGCGGCGGCCCGAAAGCCGGCGAGCCAGGCGGCGGCCCGAAGGGCGAACCGATGGCTGACGGGGAGGTCGGCGGGACGGCCTGCTCCGGTTCGGGCCGGGCCCATCCGGTCAGGTCGGCCTCCGGGCGCCCGGTAGCGGGCTGAGCGGCTTCGCCGCCCTCGGGACGCGCCGGTTCCGTCACGGGATCCTCCTTGTCGGGCAGCGTCCCCGCACCGCGCGACGGACACCGGTCAGGCTACCGTCGCAAGTCAGCCCCCCGGTGCGGGGCGCGGCGACCCGTGGTCGCGCCGGGTCAGTCGACGTTGGGCGCGAAGTCCTGCCCGTACGGTGCCTCGGCGAGCCGGATGATCCCGATCACCAACGCCACCACCAGGCTGACCGCGACCAGCACCAGGCCCGTCCACGCCAGCCGCTCGCCCCGACGCAGCCAGGCCGCTCCGGTCAGGAAACCCGCCGAGGCGTACGCCTCGCGGCGCGCCTGTCGAGCCAGGTGCAGGGCGACCGTGGCCGGCACCACGCCACCGATCAGCAGCCCCGTCAGAGCCGCCATCAGACCGAGGGCGAAGACCGCCCGGGCCTTGGTCGCCCGGACCGGATCCGGGTCCAGCGGGTGACGCGGTGCCGACGCGAGGGGCGCCGATCCGGGTGCGATCGTCATGACCACATGATGCCCCCGTCGACGGGTGTCCGCGGCGTACCCGCAGCACGAACCGGACCCGCGGCGCGGGAACGGTCCCCCACCGCGCCCACGGACACCCCGCAAACACGAGGAGGCCCCGGCGCGCCTGCGCCGGGGCCTCCCATGTCACCGCACGGTCTAGCGGTACGACCCGAAGTCGAAGTCGTCCAGCGGGACCGCCTGACCACTGGCCGGCCCGAAGCCGTAGTCGGTCTCCGGGTAGCCGGTCATCGAGTAGACCTTGGCCTTCGCCTCCTCGGTCGGCTCGACCCGGACGTTGCGGTACTTGCTGATGCCGGTACCGGCCGGGATGAGCTTACCGATGATCACGTTCTCCTTGAGACCGATGAGCGAGTCGCTACGGGCGTGGATCGCCGCGTCGGTCAGCACCCGGGTGGTCTCCTGGAAGGAGGCCGCCGAGAGCCAGGAGTCGGTGGCCAGCGAGGCCTTCGTGATGCCCATCAGCACCGGACGACCGGCGGCGGGCTCGCCACCCTCGCCGACGAGCCGGCGGTTCTCCGACTCGAACAGCGCCCGGTCGACGAGCACACCCGGCAGGAACTCGGTCGAGCCGGAGTCGATGACCGTCACCCGCTTGAGCATCTGACGGATGATGATCTCGATGTGCTTGTCGTGGATGAGCACACCCTGCGAGCGGTAGACCTCCTGGACCTCCTGGGTCAGGTGGACCTGGACCGCCCGCGGGCCGAGGATGCGCAGCAGCTCGTGCGGGTCGATGGTGCCCTCGGTGAGCTTCTCGCCGACCTCGACGTGGTCGCCGTCGTGCGCCCGCAGCCGAACCCGCTTCGAGATCTTGTCGTAGACGATCTCGTCACTGCCGTCGTCCGGGATGACCACGATCTTGCGCGACCGCTCGCCGTCCTCGATCCGGATCCGGCCGGGGGTGTCGGCGATGGGCGCCTTGCCCTTCGGGATCCGGGCCTCGAAGATCTCCTGAACACGCGGCAGACCCTGGGTGATGTCCTCACCCGCGACACCACCGGTGTGGAAGGTACGCATCGTCAGCTGCGTACCCGGCTCACCGATGGACTGGGCGGCGATGATGCCGACCGCCTCGCCGACGTCGACGATCTTGCCGGTGGGCAGCGAGCGGCCGTAGCACGCACCGCAGACGCCCAGCTTCGACTCGCAGGTGAGCACGCTGCGCACCCGGACGGTCTCGACCCCGGCGGCGACGATCCGGTCGACCAGGATCGAGTTGATGTCCGCGCCCCGCTCCGCGACGACGGTGCCGTCCGGCCCCTTGATGTCGTCGGCCAGGGTGCGGGCGTGCACGCTGGTCTCCGCGTGCTCGTGCACCACCAGCCGGCCGTCGAGCTGCTGACCGACCTGCATCGGGATGGCCCGATCGGTGCCGCAGTCCTCCTCGCGGATGATGACGTCCTGCGAGACGTCCACCAGACGCCGGGTCAGGTAACCCGAGTCGGCGGTACGCAGAGCCGTGTCCGCGAGACCCTTACGGGCACCGTGCGTGGAGATGAAGTACTCCAGCACGGACAGACCCTCCCGGTAGCTGGCCTTGATCGGCCGCGGGATGATCTCACCCTTCGGGTTGGCCACCAGACCACGGATCGCCGCGATCTGCCGGAGCTGGAGCAGGTTACCGCGAGCACCCGAGTTGATCATCTTCCACAGCGGGTTCTCCTGCGGCAGCGCGGTGTCCATCTCCTTGGCGACCTCGTTGGTCGCCTTGGTCCAGATCTCGATGAGCTCGCCGCGACGTTCCTCGGCGGTCATCAGACCACGCTGGTACTGCTTGTCGATCCGGTCGGCTTCCTTCTCGTACCGCTCCAGGATTTCCCGCTTGCGCGGCGGAGCGATGACGTCCTCCATGCCGATGGTCACGCCGGACCAGGTGGCCCAGTGGAAGCCAGCCTCCTTGAGCCCGTCGAGGGTGGCCGCCAGGGCCACCTTCGGGAACCGCTCGGCGAGGTCGTTGACGATCGCGGAGAGCTGACCCTTGCGGATCTCGTAGTTCACGAACCGGTAGCCCTGCGGCAGGGTTTCGTTGAACAGCACCCGACCGAGAGTCGTCTCGACCGTCAGCGGCTCGCCCGGGACCCAGCCCTCGGGCGCGGTCCACGGCTGACCACCGGCGCCGTTGTCGACCTCGACCACGTCCCGCAGTCGGATCTTCACCGGTGCCTGCAGGTGCAGCTCACCGTTGTCGTACGCCATCCGCGCCTCGGCGTCCGAGCTGAACGCCCGGCCCTCGCCACGCTCACCGGTGGTGAGGTGGGTCAGGTGGTAGAGCCCGATGACCATGTCCTGGGTGGGCATGGTGACCGGCTTGCCGTCGGCCGGCTTGAGGATGTTGTTCGACGACAACATCAGGATCCGCGCCTCGGCCTGGGCCTCGGCGGACAGCGGCACGTGCACCGCCATCTGGTCACCGTCGAAGTCGGCGTTGAACGCGGTGCAGACCAGCGGGTGGATCTGGATGGCCTTGCCCTCGACCAGCTGCGGCTCGAAGGCCTGGATGCCGAGTCGGTGCAGGGTCGGCGCCCGGTTGAGCAGCACCGGGTGCTCGCCGATGACCTCTTCCAGCACGTCCCACACGACCGGCCGCTGCCGCTCGACCATCCGCTTGGCGGACTTGATGTTCTGCGCGTGGTTGAGGTCGACCAGCCGCTTCATCACGAACGGCTTGAACAGCTCCAGCGCCATCTGCTTGGGCAGGCCGCACTGGTGCAGCTTGAGCTTCGGGCCGACCACGATGACCGACCGGCCGGAGTAGTCGACGCGCTTGCCCAGCAGGTTCTGGCGGAACCGGCCCTGCTTGCCCTTGAGCATGTCGGACAGCGACTTGAGCGGACGGTTACCCGGGCCGGTGACCGGCCGGCCGCGGCGGCCGTTGTCGAACAGCGCGTCGACAGCCTCCTGCAGCATCCGCTTCTCGTTGTTGACGATGATCTCGGGCGCGCCGAGGTCGATCAGTCGCTTGAGCCGGTTGTTCCGGTTGATGACCCGACGGTAGAGGTCGTTCAGGTCGCTGGTGGCGAAACGGCCACCGTCGAGCTGCACCATCGGGCGCAGGTCCGGCGGGATGACCGGTACGCAGTCCAGCACCATGCCGAGCGGCGAGTTGCGGGTGTTCTGGAACGCCGCGACGACCTTGAGCCGCTTGAGCGCCCGGATCTTCCGCTGGCCCTTACCGGTGCGGATGGTCTCCCGCAGGTTCTCGGCCTCGGCCTCAAGGTCCATGTTCTGCACCAGGGCCTTGATCGCCTCGGCGCCCATGCCACCGGTGAAGTACTCACCGAACCGGTCGCGCAGCTCACGGTAGAGCAGCTCGTCGGTGACCAGCTGCTTCGGCTCCAGCTTGCGGAAGGTGTCCAGCACCTCGTCCAGACGGTCGATCTCGCGCTGGGCCCGGTCGCGGATCTGGCGCATCTCGCGCTCTCCGCCCTCCTTGACCTTGCGCCGGACGTCCGCCTTCGCGCCCTCGGCCTCCAGCTCGGCCAGGTCGGCCTCGAGCTTGGCCGCCCGCTTCTCGATCTCCGAGTCGCGGCTGTTCTCCGACTGCCGCTTCTCGGCCAGGATCTCGTTCTCGATGGTCGAGAGGTCACGGTGACGCGCTTCGGCGTCAACGCTCGTCACGACGTACGAGGCGAAGTAGATAATCTTTTCGAGATCCTTCGGGGCGAGGTCCAGCAGGTAGCCCAGCCGGCTCGGCACGCCCTTGAAGTACCAGATGTGGGTCACCGGGGCAGCCAGCTCGATGTGGCCCATCCGCTCACGGCGGACCTTCGAGCGGGTCACCTCGACGCCGCAGCGCTCGCAGATGATGCCCTTGAACCGGACCCGCTTGTACTTACCGCAGTAGCACTCCCAGTCCCGCTGCGGACCGAAGATCTTCTCGCAGAAGAGCCCGTCCTTCTCCGGCTTGAGGGTGCGGTAGTTGATCGTCTCGGGCTTCTTGACCTCGCCGTGCGACCACTGACGAATGTCGTCCGCGGTCGCCAGCCCAATTCGCAACTCGTCGAAAAAGTTGACGTCGAGCACGTTCAAATCCCTCACACGTCGCTTGGTGCGTCAGCAGCTCACCGGGTTTTGGTTTCGGGGCGGGGTGACCCACGAAGGGATCAAGCCTGACCGCCCGGAGTGGGTCGCCCCGCCCCGAAACCCCAACGTCACACTTCCTCGACCGAGCTCGGCTCGCGCCGGGACAGGTCGATACCCAGTTCCTCCGCGGCCCGGAACACCTCGTCGTCGGTCTCGCGCATCTCCAGGGCCACACCGTCGCTGGACAGCACCTCGACGTTGAGGCACAGCGACTGCAGCTCCTTGAGCAGCACCTTGAACGACTCCGGGATGCCCGGCTCGGGGATGTTCTCGCCCTTGACGATGGCCTCGTAGACCTTCACCCGGCCGAGGACATCGTCGGACTTGATCGTCAACAGCTCCTGCAGGGCGTACGCGGCACCGTAGGCCTGCATCGCCCAGCACTCCATCTCACCGAAGCGCTGACCACCGAACTGCGCCTTACCACCCAGCGGCTGCTGCGTGATCATCGAGTACGGGCCGGTCGACCGAGCGTGGATCTTGTCGTCGACCAGGTGGTTGAGCTTCAGGATGTAGATGTAGCCGACGGCGATCGGGTCGGGCAGCGGCTCGCCGGAACGACCGTCGTACAGCTGCGCCTTGCCGGTGGCCCCGATCAGCTGCTTGCCGTCCCGGTTGGGCAGGGTCGACGCGAGCAGACCGGAGATCTCCTCTTCGCGGGCACCGTCGAAGACCGGAGTGGCCACGTTGGTGTCCGGCTCGGAGGAGTCGGCGCTGATGCTCTGCAGCTGCCGCTTCCACTCGGCGTCGTCGCCCTCGACCTGCCAACCGGTTTTGGCCACCCAGCCCAGGTGAGTCTCCAGCACCTGGCCGATGTTCATCCGGCTCGGCACACCCAGCGGGTTGAGCACGATGTCGACAGGGGTGCCGTCCTCCAGGAACGGCATGTCCTCGACCGGCAGGATCTTGGAGATGACGCCCTTGTTGCCGTGTCGACCGGCGAGCTTGTCACCGTCCTGGATCTTCCGCTTCTGGGCGACGTAGACCCGGACCAGCTCGTTGACGCCCGGCGGCAACTCGTCGCCGTCCTCCCGGGAGAAGGTACGCACGCCGATGACCGTGCCGGTCTCGCCGTGCGGCACCTTCAGCGAGGTGTCCCGGACCTCCCGCGCCTTCTCACCGAAGATCGCGCGGAGCAGTCGCTCCTCCGGGGTCAGCTCGGTCTCGCCCTTGGGCGTGACCTTGCCGACCAGGATGTCACCGGGAACGACCTCGGCACCGATCCGGATGATGCCGCGCTCGTCGAGGTCGGCGAGCATTTCCTCGCTGACGTTCGGGATGTCGCGGGTGATCTCCTCCGGGCCGAGCTTGGTGTCCCGGGCGTCGACCTCGTGCTCCTCGATGTGGATCGAGGTGAGCACGTCCTGCTGCACGAGGCGCTGCGACAGGATGATCGCGTCCTCGTAGTTGTGGCCCTCCCAGCACATGAACGCCACCAGGAGGTTGCGCCCGAGCGCCATCTCGCCCTCGTCGGTGCACGGCCCGTCGGCGATGACCTGGCCGGCCTCGACGCGGTCGCCCTCGAAGACCACCGGCTTCTGGTTGACGCAGGAACCGGCGTTGGAGCGGCGGAACTTGTGCAGCAGGTACGTCCGGCGGTGGCCGTCGTCCTGGTGGACCGTGATGTAGTCGGCGCAGAGGTCCTCGACCACGCCACCGACCTCGGCCACGACCACGTCACCGGCGTCGACGGCGGCACGGTATTCCATGCCGGTGCCGACCAGCGGAGACTCGGCCTTGACCAGCGGCACCGCCTGACGCTGCATGTTCGCGCCCATCAGGGCGCGGTTGGCGTCGTCGTGCTCAAGGAACGGGATCATCGCGGTCGCGACCGAGGTCATCTGCCGCGGCGACACGTCCATGTAGTCCACGGCACCCGGCGCGACGTCCTCGGTCTCGCCGCCCTTACGCCGGACCAGGACCCGGTCCTCGGCGAACGAGCCGTCGGCCCGCAGCGGGGCGTTGGCCTGCGCCTTGACGAACCGGTCCTCCTCGTCCGCGGTCAGGTAGTCGATCTGGTCGGTGACCCGACCGTCGATGACCTTCCGGTACGGCGTCTCGATGAAGCCGAACGGGTTGACCCGGGCGAAGGTGGACAGCGCGCCGATCAGACCGATGTTCGGGCCTTCCGGCGTCTCGATCGGGCACATCCGGCCGTAGTGGGACGGGTGCACGTCACGGACCTCGAAGCCGGCCCGCTCCCGGGACAGACCACCGGGGCCGAGCGCGCTCAGCCGTCGCCGGTGGGTCAGGCCCGCCAGCGGGTTGGTCTGGTCCATGAACTGGGACAGCTGCGAGGTGCCGAAGAACTCCCGGATCGCGGCGACGACCGGCCGGATGTTGATCAGGGTCTGCGGCGTGATCGCCTCGACGTCCTGGGTGGTCATCCGCTCCCGGACGACCCGCTCCATCCGGGACAGGCCGACCCGAACCTGGTTCTGGATCAGCTCGCCCACGGTACGCAGCCGCCGGTTGCCGAAGTGGTCGATGTCGTCGGCCTCGTAGCCCTCCTCACCGGCGTGCAGCCGGCAGAGGTACTCCACGGTGGCGACGATGTCGTCCTCGGTGAGCGTGCCGGTGGTGATCGGCACGTCCAGCTCGAGCTTCTTGTTGAACTTGTACCGACCGACCTTGGCTACGTCGTACCGCTTCGGGTTGAAGAAGAGGTTGTCGAGCAGGGTCTGGGCGTTCTCGCGGGTCGGCGGCTCGCCAGGGCGCAGCTTGCGGTAGATGTCGAGTAGCGCCTCGTCCTGGCCGGCGATGTGGTCCTTCTCGAGCGTGGTCATCATCAGCTCGGACCAGCCGAACTTCTCACGGATCTGCTCGGCCGACCATCCGATGGCCTTGAGCAGCACCGTGACGGCCTGCCGACGCTTACGGTCGATGCGAACGCCGACCGTGTCGCGCTTGTCGATGTCGAACTCCAGCCAGGCACCCCGACTCGGGATGACCTTGACGCTGGAGAGGTCGCGGTCGGAGGTCTTGTCCGGCTGCTTGTCGAAGTACACGCCCGGCGAGCGGACGAGCTGGCTGACCACCACACGCTCGGTGCCGTTGATGATGAAGGTGCCCTTCGGCGTCATCATCGGGAAGTCACCCATGAACACCGTCTGGCTCTTGATCTCGCCGGTGGTGTTGTTGGTGAACTCCGCGGTCACGAACAGTGGCGCGCAGTAGGTGAGGTCCTTCTCCTTGCACTCCTCGATCGAGGCCTTGACCTCGTCGAAGCGCGGCGCCGAGAAGGAAAGCGACATAGTGCCGGAAAAGTCCTCAATGGGACTGATCTCGTCGAGGATTTCCGCGAGACCCGAGCGTGCGTGCGGGTCGTCCGCCGACCGGCCCTGCCAAGCCTCGTTGCCGACGAGCCAGTCGAAGGACTCGTTCTGAATGGCGAGGAGGTTGGGGACCTCGAGGTGTTCGGTGATCCGACCGAAGGAAACTCGGCGGGGAGCGAATGCGCTCGACGTACGACTGGTCTTCGCAGGGCGGGAAGCTGCCAAGATGCGTCCTTCCGAGGACCGGTGCTGCAGAACGGCTGGTACGCGTGCACTCCAATGACCCCACCAGAAAATATCCACAAACGGACATTTCCGAGCAGGGGTCAAGTCGGAAGGCAGCGCAAACTAGCAGTGTAGCCGAGAGGCTAACCGCTGTCCAGCCCACCCCGCAGGTTGTCGCGGAACGTGCCTCGGGACCCCTCGAACGGGTCGAACCGGGCCGCTCGGAACGCAACGTCCCTGCCGGGCCGCTCGGGTCTGCGTGGCGAGTGGAGCTGCCGCTGCATTACCCGCGCGGTGGCCGTCGCAAGCGCGGAAGGTCTTGCAGATGTCAGCGTGCCTGGCAGTCCAGGGCCGCGTCAAGGGCCCTCGTCGGCATCGGCCCTCTTTCCCACCCACGGGCGAGCCCGCCGGCTCTGGTCGACGCGCCGCGAACCTGGCTCGACACCCTGCTCATGCCGGGTGCGGCGGCCCACGAACACGGCGGGCGGCGATCCACTGTCGGATCGCCGCCCACTGGGACGTGCGGTGCCCGGTTCATGTGAGCCGGGACGGCCAGGTGGGAACTCAGGTCACTTGAGGGTGACCTTGGCGCCCTCACCCTCGAGCTTGGCCTTGGCCTTGTCCGCGGTCTCCTTGTTGACCTTCTCCAGGACCGGCTTCGGAGCGGCCTCGACCAGGTCCTTGGCCTCCTTGAGGCCCAGGCCGGTCAGCTCACGCACGACCTTGATGACCTGGATCTTCTTGCCGCCGTCGGCGTCGAGGATGACGTCGAACTCGTCCTTCTCCGGCTCGGCCTCGGCAGCGGCGCCACCGGCGGCCGGACCCGCCATCATCATCGCGGCCGGGGCGGCGGCGGTGACCTCGAAGGTCTCCTCGAACTGCTTCACGAACTCGGAGAGCTCGATCAGCGTCATCTCCTTGAACGCGTCGAGCAGCTCGTCGGTGCTGAGCTTCGCCATGTCTGGCGTCCTTTCCTAATGGTTCAAACTAAGAACGTGGTGCGTCGGTGCGGCCTCAGGCCGCCTCGGCGCCTTCCTTCTCGCGCTTGTCCTGCAGGGCGGCCGCCAAGCGGGCGGTCTTCGACAGCGGGGCCTGGAACAGGGCCGCGGCCTTGCTCAGGTTGCCCTTCATCGCGCCGGCCAGCTTGGCCAGCAGCACCTCGCGGGACTCCAGGTCGGCGAGCTTCGTGACCTCGGCCGCGGAAATGGCCTTGCCCTCGAAGACACCGCCCTTGATGACGAGCTTCGGGTTGGCCTTCGCGAAGTCGCGAAGACCCTTCGCCGCCTCGACGACGTCGCCCGAAACGAAAGTCAGCGCGGTAGGACCGGTGAACAGCTCGTCAAGGCCGGAGATGCCCGCGTCCGCCGCGGCACGCTTCGCCAGCGTGTTCTTGGCGACCGTGTAACTGGTCTCCTTGCCGAGTGAGCGCCGCAGCTGGGTGAGCTGGGAAACAGTCAGACCGCGGTACTCGGTCAGCACGGTGGCACCCGCGCTGCGGAAGCTCTCGGTCAGCTCTGCGACGGCCGTGGCCTTGTCGGCCCGGATCGGCTTGTCCGCCATGTCCCTCCTCTCTCGTTGCTCGAGGCTGGTCACCGTCGCAGGCGAGCGCCTGTGACGGGGCGGAGGCATCGCGGCAACAGAAAAGCCCCGGCGCAGGGCGCACGGGGCGAGGACGGCCGGAATCAGGTGGTCGGCGGACCACAGGATGCTGCCGATATCGCTTACCGCCCTGCGCGGGTCGCCCGTCTTCGCGGGACCTTCGACCGTGCCGAGGCACGGTGACCAGCGGTCTCTGGGTGGAACTTCACGCACCAGGCTACGCGACACCCGCGGTGACCGCCAAATCGCCCTCGGCGGCCGGGCAAAGGCAACGGCCGCCACCGAGTCGACGGCTCGCACTACCGCGCAGGGTGGCCGCCCGTGGCACCGGCTGCCGGCGGCCCGTGGCGGCCGCTCCGTCCGGCCACGGCGGTCCAGGCCCTCGCCTCGGCTCGACGGAGGACCTCGACCACGCGCTAGGCGCGCCGGGTGCGGGCGCGGGCGTAGCCGGTCAGTACCACCGCCGCCCAGACCAGCGCCCACGCCGTCAGCAGCAGCGCGGTCGACCCGGACAACGGGCCGACCAGCGCCCTGGCGGTGGGTAACAGCGGTGGCGCCAGCCACGGCGCGACCGACCCCGAGAAACCGAGCACCAGTGCGCCGACCGCACCGAGAGTGAGCACCACCACACCGTAGCCGGCGCTTCGGGTGATCACCCGGCTGGCCAGCGCGCCCAGCGCCACGGCGGCCGGCAGGGCGAGCAGGTGCGCCCAGAGACCGAGCGCCACGCCTGCGGGAACCGACCGGTCACCGGGCAGGCTGGGACCGGCCACCCCGCCGACCAGCCAGGGAAAGACCAGGGCGACCGCCACCAGCCCAAGGCCAGCCACCACCGCGGCGACCAGCCCGGCCGCCTGCTCCCGTGCCGGGCCGACCGCGACCAGGGCCAGGCGACGCTGCACGTCCGGCTCCACGTCCAGCAGGATCTTGGTCTGCCAGGCCAGCACCGGGAAGAGGACCACGGCCGATACGCCGTAGGCCTCCGCCGGCTGGGCTCGACCGCCGCCGTACAGGATGCCCAGGGTGAGCAGGCCGGCCAGGACCGGTGCCAACGCCCGCCCGGTACGCAGGAAGCCGGCGAGCCGGAATCGCACCAACGCGGTCACCGGGCCACCTCGGACGACGGTTCCGCTCCCGGTCCGGTGGCCTCGGGCGGTGCGCTCTGGCCGCGTACCCGCAGGACGTGGTGGCCCTCGGCGCGTAGGCGGGCGACGGTGGCCGGCAGCTGGCCCACCGGAACCTCCAGCTCGACCACCGCGACCGACGCCTCGCCCGAGGGGACCCGCTCGACCACCGCACCGTCGGCCACCAACCACTCCCGAGCGTCGGGCAGCCGGACCGTCTCCCCTCGGTGATCGCTGACCAGCACCGATCCGCCGTCGGCCAGCACCTCGTCGACCAGCTGCGGAACCAGCTCACGCGCTGCGGCGTCCAGGCCCTCCCAGGGCTCGTCGAGAACGAGCAGGCCGGGCGGACGCAACACCGCCTGGGCCAGGCCGACCTTCTGGGCGGTGCCCTTCGACAGCTGAGCCAGCCGGACCGTGCGGAACGGGCCGAGGCCGAGTCGGTCGACCCAGCGTCGCACCGTCCGCTCCGTCGTGGCCGGGGACAGGCCGGCGATCCGGGCCATCGCGGTGAGATAGCCGTCGACCGTGAACGGCTGCTCGGCCGGGAAGCGCTCCGGCACCCAGCCCACGACCGCCGGCCGGTCGAGCACCCGCCCCCGGGACGGGCGCAGGACTCCGGCGGCGAGCTGGAGCAGCGTCGACTTGCCGGCCCCGTTGCGGCCCCGCACCACCACCGCCTCGCCCGCCGCCACGCGCACCGTCACCTGCCGCAGCACCCACGGGCCGCGCCGGTGGTACCGCAGCCCGACGTCCTCCAGCCACATGCCGCGAGCCTGCCACACCGGACAGACGAACGCGGCCCCGCCAGAGGTGGCGGGGCCGCGTCGGTGCGTCGTGCTCAGCTGTCGGCCGAGCCCTCCTGCAGGTTCTTCACCACGTTCGGGTCAACCGGTACGCCCGGTCCCATCGTGGTGGTGAGGGTGACCTTCTTGAGGTACTTGCCCTTCGCGGCCGACGGCTTGGCCCGCAGCACCTCGTCGAGGACGGCCGCGTAGTTGTCGACCAGCTGGGCCTCGGAGAACGAGGCCTTACCGATGATCAGGTGCAGGTTCGAGTGCTTGTCCACCCGGAAGGTGATCTTCCCGCCCTTGATGTCCGAGACGGCCTTGGTGACGTCCATGGTCACCGTGCCGGTCTTCGGGTTCGGCATCAGACCGCGCGGGCCCAGGATCCGCGCGATCCGGCCGATCTTGGCCATCTGGTCGGGCGTGGCGATCGCCGCGTCGAAGTCCAGCCAGCCGCCCTGGATCCGGGCGACCAGCTCGTCGGTGCCCACCTCGTCGGCACCGGCGGCGACGGCCTCCTCGGCCTTCGCGCCGGCCGCGAAGACGATCACGCGGGCGGTCTTGCCGGTGCCGTGCGGCAGGTTGACCGTGCCGCGGACCATCTGGTCCGCCTTGCGGGGATCGACGCCGAGGCGCATCGCGACCTCGACCGTGGCGTCGAACTTGACGGCGGTGGTTTCCTTGGCCAGCTTGACGGCCTCGACGGGGGTGTAGAGCTTGGACCGGTCGATGACCTCGGCGGCCTTGCGGTAGCTCTTGCTGCGCTGCATCTGCTGTCTACTCCTGTGGTCTCTGGCGGGCCGCGGTGCTCGCGCGCCCTCCCACGATCCGTACGGTTCGGTGGTGGCCGACGTCAGTCGGTGACGTTCAGGCCCATCGACCGGGCGGTGCCGGCGATGATCTTCTCAGCCTGGTCGAGGTCGTTGGCGTTGAGGTCGGCCATCTTCTTCTCGGCGATCTCCCGCAGCTGGGCACGGGTCACCGAACCGACCTTCTGCGTGTGCGGGACGCCCGAGCCCTTCTGCACACCGGCAGCCTTGATCAGCAGCCGGGCGGCGGGCGGGGTCTTCAGCACGAAGGTGAAGGACCGGTCCTCGTACACGCTGATCTCGGCGGGGACGATGTCGCCCCGCTGCGACTCGGTCTGCGCGTTGTACGACTTGCAGAACTCCATGATGTTCACACCGTGCTGGCCGAGCGCGGGACCGACCGGCGGCGCCGGAGTGGCCTGGCCCGCCGGCAGCTGAAGCGTGAACGTCTTGACGAGCTTCTTCTTCGGAGGCATGTCTCTTCCTGGGGCTTGGAACTGGGAAAGGTTCACACGACACCGCCGTCGGTGCGCGCACGGTCAGCGCGCATGCGACGGCGGCGACGTTCTAGGGTAGCGCAGACCTGGATCCCGGCAGCCACGGAGGTGCGCCGGACGGGTGAACCGGACGAACGACGACCGGCGGCGATTGCCCGCCGCCGGCAGTCGACGAATCAGATCTTGGCGACCTGGTTGAAGTTCAGCTCCACCGGCGTCTCCCGGCCGAAGATCGACACCAGCACCTTGAGCTTCTGCTGGTCGGCGTTGATCTCGCTGATCGTGGCCGGCAGGGAGGCGAAGGCACCGTCGGTGACCGTGACCGAGTCGCCGACCTCGAAGTCGAGGACCTTGACCTCCGGCTTGGCCTTCTTCTGCTCGGTCTCGACGGCCGGTGCCAGCCACTTGAGCACCTCGTCGAGGCTGAGCGGCGCCGGGCGGTCGGCCCGGTCCGTGGCGCCGACGAAGCCGGTGACTCCGGGAGTGTTCCGCACGCAGGAGTACGACTCCGCGGTCAACTCCATCCGCACGAGGATGTAGCCGGGGAAGACCTTGGCCTGCACCTGGGAGCGCTTGCCGTTCTTGACCTCGACCTCTTCCCGGGTCGGCACCTCGACCTGGTAGATGTAGTCCTCCATGTCGAGGGACGTGATCCGGGTCTCGAGGTTGGTCTTGACCTTGTTCTCGTAACCGGCGTAGGAGTGCACCACGTACCAGTCACCCGGCGCGTAGCGCAGCTTCTGCCGCAGCTCCGCGACCGGGTCGAAGTCCTCCTCGGGAGCGGGCTCGGTCATGGCGAACTCCGGCTCGCTGGCGGCCTCGACCGACTCGTCACCAGCCGCCGTCGCCACCGTGGACTGCTCGTCCGTGGTCTCGGCGGTCTCGTCGTACTCAGGCACGCTTGCTCACTTCCGTCACTATCACACGTTCAGCCGGTCAGCTGGGGTTGCCGAAGACCCACAACACGCCCTTGGCGAAGCCGTAGTCCAGGACAGCCACGATCGTCAGCATCACCGTGACGAACGCGATCACCACTGCCGTGTAGGTCAGCAGTTCCTTGCGGGTCGGCCAGATGACCTTACGCAGTTCGGCCACGACCTCGCGGATGAAACGCGCGATGCGACCGAACAGGCCCACCTTGTCGGCGTCGGTACGCGTCTTGCGGCCGTCGGCAGAATCCGCCCGCGCCCGCGAACGGGTGGCGGTGCCGCCTCGCGAAACCGGCTCGTCCGCGTCGGTGGCGTCATCCTCGGCGCTGTCGTTGACGACCTCGTCGTTCAGGCGCTCGTCGTCGGCGTCCTCGCCGCGCCGCTTGTTGTCGGCCACTTCGCCCTCCGTCGCGGGATGTCGGTGTCGCACGCGGGGCGCGTGCGCGGCGTTTGGTCACGCCGGCCGGACCAACCGTCCCGGGACGGGCCGCGGCCGGCGGATCAACCGGAAGGGCCCGATGCCTCGGAACCTCCCCGCCGATGCCACCACCACGGGCCGGGCGCCACCAGAAGGCGGTGCGACCCACGGAACGGTCAGGCCTGAGGCGCAGGGGTGACAGGACTTGAACCTGCAGCCTGCGGTTTTGGAGACCGCTGCTCTGCCAATTGAGCTACACCCCTGTGAGCGGCAACGCTCACCCCACCCGGTCACAACATCACACGACCAGGCAGGGGTCACTTGCCCCACGGCGGACCAGTGTACGGGTACCGACCCGACTTTCCCAACCGGTCTACCCGACGCGCCGCCCGGTGCCGGTCAGCCGGCCGTGCGCACGGTGGCCCGCGCCTGCGAGAGCACCTTCTCGCCGAGGCAGGTGGCGGTCACGTCCAGCCTGGTCAGACCCGCGTCGGTCACCTCACGGACGACGGCGGTCACCACGATCTCGGTGCCGGTGTCGTCGTCGGGGACCACCACCGGGCGGGTGAACCGCACGCCGAAGTCGACCACCGCGTCGGGCGAGCCGGCCCAGGCAGTGACCGCCCGACCGACGAGCGCCATGGTGAACATGCCGTGGGCGATCACACCGGGCAGCCCCACCTTGGTGGCGAACCGGTCGCTCCAGTGGATCGGGTTGAAGTCGCCCGAGGCACCGGCGTAACGGACCAGGTCCGCCCGGGTCACCCGGAACGTCTGGGTAGGCAGTTCCATGTCAGGCCTCCCCGCGTACGACGAGCTTGGACCAGACCGCGACCACCGGTTCCCCGGCGGTCGTGGTGACGTCGGTCCGGGTGGTCAGGAACTCGTGGCCGCCCCGGCTGGTGATGTCCTCGACCGTGTTGACACAGACCAGCTCGTCGCCGGCCACCACCGGCCGGGTGTACGCGAACCGCTGGTCGCCGTGGACCACCCGGCTGTAGTCGATGCCGAGCGCGGGGTCCTCGATCAGCTGACGGCTGGCGGCCATGGTGATCACCACCGGGAACGTCGGCGGCGCGACCACGTCCGGATGACCCAGCGCGCGGGCGGCCTGCGGATCGTGGTGCGCGGGATCGGTGGCGCCGACAGCCGTCGCGAACTCGCGGATCTTCTCTCGGCCCACCTGATAGGGGGCGGTCGGCGGATAGGTCCGACCGACGAAGGACTGGTCCAGGGGCATGCCGCGAACCTACACGCACAGCACGATCGCCGATCCGAGCGGTCGACGTCGGCTTCAGCCGCGCCGTCCGTACGAACCGGCGATCATGACGGGTGCTGATCCGGGCCGATCGGCCCGGACGGGTTCAGCGCGTCTCGCGGTGCAGGGTGTGCCGTCCGTCCCGGGGGCAGAACTTCTTCAGCTCGATGCGGTCCGGGTCGTTACGACGGTTCTTGCGCGTGATGTAGTTGCGCTCCTTGCACTCCACACACGCCAAAGTGATCTTCGGCCGGACATCGGTCGCCTTCGCCACGGCGGAGTGCCTTCCTCGATAACGGATACAACTACGGCGCTAAAGCGTACGCGCCACCTGGGCGGACACGCAAAGCGGGCGCCTGTGGCGCCCGTCCCACCGGCCACCGGAAACATCCGGGGCGGACGAGAGTAGCGGTGGCCGGACTTGAACCGGCGACACAGCGATTATGAGCCGCTTGCTCTGCCATCTGAGCTACACCGCCGCGGTGGGCCCAGCCGGACCCTCTGAGCCCCCTTACGGAATCGAACCGTAGACCTTCTCCTTACCATGGAGACGCTCTGCCGACTGAGCTAAGGGGGCCTGCGCGATCACTCGGTGCTCGCGCAGAGGTAAGAGTACACGGCCCGGTCCTGCTGGTGAAATCGGATCCCCAGGGACGCCGTACGCCCAGCTCAGGGCACCACGCGCAGCCTCGGAAGCTCGCTGCTGGAGATCGACTCCGGGTCGATCTGGGCACCGAACCACGCCTCCAGGCGTTCGAACGGCAATGGGCGGCTGAACAGGAACCCCTGGCCGACCTCGCAGCCGATGTCCTGGAGCAACTCCAGGGTCAGCTCGCTCTCCACGCCCTCGGCCACCACGGTGAGACCGAACTGCTGGGAGAGGGTGACCACGGCGTTGACGATCGCCAGGTCTCCCGGATCGGTGGCCATGCCCTGCACGAAGGAGTGGTCGACCTTCACCTCGTGCACCGGCAGGCGACGCAGGTGGGCCAGCGAGGAACTGCCGGTGCCGAAGTCGTCCACCGAGAGCCGTACACCGAGATCACGCAGGCGACGCAGGGTCGGGATCGGGCGCTCCGTGCCGTCCAGCACGCCGGCTTCCGGAATCTCCAGGGTCAGCAGCTGCGCCGGCACCCCGTACTCCGCGAGCAGGTCCCGGATCTGCTCCGGGAAGTGCTGGTCGAGAAGCGTACGCGCGGAGAGGTTGACCGCGACGGCGAGCGACTGGCCGCCGTGCGCCCAGTCCCGGCTGTGCCGCAGCCCTTCCCGGAGCACGAACTCGGTGAGCCGGCCGAGCTGACCGGTGTGCTCGGCCACGGCGACGAAGTCCGCCGGGGCGACCGCGCCGTGCGTCGGATGCTCCCACCGGGCCAGGCACTCGACCCCGATGAGCCGGCGGTCCCGCAGCGTCACCTTGGGCTGGTAGTAGACCTCCAGCTCGCCGTTGTCGAGGGCGTTGCGCAGGTCCCCGGCGAGCCCGAGCCGGTGCAGCGACCGCGACTCCAACGCCGGCGTGTACAGCTGCACGCTGCCCGGGACCGCCTTGGCCGCCGTCGCGGCCACGTCCACCCGTTGCAGCAGGGTCGCCGGCGCGTCGCCGTGATCCGGGTGTACGACAACCCCGACCGCGGTGTCCACGTCCAGCGTGAGCGAGTCGAAGACCATCTCGTCGCGGATCTGTTCCCGCAACTGGCCGGCGAGCTCGACCGCCGCCTCGGCGCTCTCCAGCCGCAACGTCACCAGGAACTCGTCGCCACCGGCCCGCCCGACCAGCGCGGCCGACGGCACACAGCCACGTAGCCGATCGGCGACCTCGATGAGGACCTTGTCCCCTGCCGCGTGGCCGAGCGCCTCGTTGACCTGGCGCAGCCGGTCGACGTCGAAGAGCAGCAGCGCGACCACCTCGCCGGGGGCCCGGATCCGGACCGCCTCGGCCAGCGCGGCGAGAATACGGCGGCGGTTGGGCAGCTTCGTCAGCGCATCGTGGTACGCGTCGTGCCGCAGCCGGTCGACCAGGCGGGAATTCTCCAGCGCGACGGCGGCGTGCGCGGCGACCGTCTCGAAGACGGGGACGTCCGGGGCGCGGAAGAAGTTGGTGTCACCGAGCCGGTTCGCGACCTCCAGCGTGCCGATGACAGCCTTGCCGGACCGCAACGGCACCACTATCACGTCCTTGGCCGGATTCGGCCCCAACGCCTCGCGCACCTCCGGGCTACCGCCCAACCCCCGTCCCAGGGTCACCGTCTCCTGTCGGGCCACCGCAACGTCACGCAGCGTCGCCGGGGTGAGCGCGGCGTCGAGCAGGCCCGGCTTGCCCTCCTGCGCGCTGAGCAGAACCTCGGGGTGACGTCCCTGGGCGGGCAGCCAGAGCGTGGCGTACTCCGCCTGCATCAAGCTTCGGATACGCACCAGGAGCACGTCGATGAGAGTGCTGTCGGATCCACTCTCGGTGATCGCCTTGGTGAGCTCGTACATCTCGGCGAGGGTGCGGTGCTGCCGGATGAACTGCGTGTACGTGTCATAGACAAGCGCGAACGCGATCGCCAGCCCGGCGAAGAGGAGCACGGCCCAGAGGGTGCTCTCCAGGGCGATGATGATGAGAAGGCCGATGAAGAGATTGAGCGTGACGCCGAGCAACATCGGTGGCGCGGCGCGCAGCAGTTCCCGTCCCGCCTGCCAGCTCTGCACGATCGTGAACACGGCGACCATCGCCGCCAGGGCGACCAGAGTGTGGGTGCCGACGGCGGCGAGCATGACCGCCCAGGCGCCCGGACCGACGCCCGCGGGCTTCGGCAGCAGCGTGTAGACGACGGTGGCCAGCGACGTGGCGCTCGCCGCGAGGGCGACGTTGAACCAGAGCTTCGCGGGCAGGAGCTTGCGCCGCAGTTGCACCACGAGCGTGGCCACGGTGTACGCCAGGACCACCGACAGCGGTGGCAGCACGTACAGCGCGACGACGAGCGGGATCTCGGTGAAGGTGATGCCGAGTGCCTGTCGGCGCACCACCACGTTGATCGTCGGCATCGCTGCGACGATCATCGCCACCGTGAGCAGCAGGGTGAGCGGCCAGTCACCCAGAGCAGGACGCACGGTCAGCCCGAGTAGGAGCGAGAAGAGCACTGCGCACAGGGCGAGGGGCCCGGTGATCACCCAGGCATTCTCGGTACGTCGGGAGGGGGAACCGACACGAGACGTCATGGCTCCCCTCGCGACGTCGGGTTTCCGGAGGCGTCGAGGCCGCCGGTGCGGAGACGGGTGGGTGTCAGCGCACCACGGTGCCCAGGACCGGCATCTGCCATTCGAGGCCGTCCGACCTGAACTCAAGATCAGCGACGACGCCTGACGCGACCACCAAGCCGCAGACCAGCAGAAGGGAGCCGAGCAGCCGGCCCAAACGTTGAGCAGACATCTGTGCTCCTGACGGGGTGACGGGAACGCAATGGAGGTCCCCCGATGGTGCCACAGCCGGTCCATCGCTGGAAAGTTCGCGAACCTGATGTCGGTCCGGTCGTTTGGCAGCGCGACCCGTCCGCATGAGTCCGCGCAGGTCAGAGCCGGTCATGGACGGCACGACGGCAGCCACAGTCGAAGAAAGCACCAACTGCCTATTCCGCCGCCAAGGCGGCGTATTGGATCTAGCGGACATGATCGTGGAGTGTTGCCGGCCGACACTGTGAAGTGACAGGGCCTCCAACGCACCCCCACCCGCCACCTCAGTCAGTTCATATCCCGACGGATCGACCCAATCACGGGAGAGTCCGCCACCGCCAGAGTAGGCCGCAGACCTCGTTCAGTCACCCCCATGGATGCCTGAATCTCTCAGCCGGACCGGATCACTTCAACGACGACGGCCCTCGATCAGCATTTCTGCTGGTCAAGGGCCGTTGTCGCACCTGGTGGCGGGTAGAGGATTCGAACCTCTGTAGCTTTCGCGACGGATTTACAGAGCGCCAAGCGCGAGCCTCTGACCAGCACCAACGCCCTTAGCGCCACGTTCAGTGACACGTATGTGACTTCACAACGGTCAGTCGTCCGTGCCCTCCACCAGATCGACCTCCCCCGCCAGGTAGTCCCCGATGATCAGCTTGATTCGGCCGCCGCCCTCTAGGACTTCGACGAGGTAGGCGAACCGGCCTTCCTGAACCACCGTCCAGCGGTTCGGCCCGTCCTCAAACAGCCTGATGAACATACGGCTACCCAGCTCAGGGAAGACCTCGTCATGGACGGTAAGGAACTCCTGTCGCTGAGCATCGCTCAACGTCAACCAGGCGTTCCACCCGACCCGTGCGGCAAGGGTGCCTGTCGGTTCCTGCGTCTGGTACGCCCACAGCCCTCGGCCGATCTTCTCCAAGACCCGCGTCAGCCGCTGGCCGTCCTGCTCGCTCACAAGGAAGCCGCCGCCTGGCTGCAGTCCCTGTCCAAGCTGAGCAGCTAGCGCGGGGCTGCGGGTGAGGGTCCGCGCGATGTTCGGTCGCCGCAGTGCTCCCGGCTCAACCGTCCCGCACATGACGACCTCCAGGAGGCAGGCGACGAACTGCTCATCCAGCGACGACCCTCCGTTGCACCTGTCGCAGGAACCCACGATCAGGAGGTTGTCGGGGTAGGGCTTGTCCAGGAACACCTTGGGGGGCACGTGATCCCTGGTATCGGGCTCACCGCCACAGAAGATGCAGAATCCCAACAGGCGCTCATCCACGAAGATCTCCGTCACCCATCCAGGGTCACGGATCGCAGCCGTGAGTGCACGTGACTATCCGGGCTCGTGCCGGCGGTGACGCATCCACCGCGGCGGCCGGTGATGAATGCCCGTCGACGGCACGTGCCGGTGTCCGCGGTGCATCCGTCACCGACTTTCGCCCGAGCGGTGGGGCCTTGCTGTCGCACCTACGTCGTACCGTCCACTCTGGGACACGACTGCGAGGCGGAGCTATGACACAGGTAGGTCTGAAGGGCCTCATCGAGGAACTGGACCAGGCGGCAAAGGACGAGTTCGCTTCCGGCCCAGAGGTAGTAGACAAGGGCCACGAGCTAGACGTGGATGAGCTGCCGGTCCAGGCGCGCAGGTGGCACAAGGTTACCGACGCTGTAGCGGTGGTCGCAGACCTCAAAAACTCTACGCGGCTCGGGACCGGCAAGCACGCGAAGAGCACCGCGAGCATCTACCAGGCCAGCACCGGCGGGGTCGTTCGGATCTTCGATGAGTTTGATGCCGATTTCCTGGCCATTCAGGGTGATGGCGCGTTCGCCCTCTTCTGGGGTGAGATGCGATATGAGAGGGCTATTTGCGCTGGCATTACGATCAAGACATTCAGCCTTGACCTCGTGCGCCGGCTAGAGGCCCGCTGGCCTAATGACGAAGAACTGCCGAAGACGGGCTTCAAGGTAGGGGTCGCTGCCAGCCGTCTCCTCGTGAAGCGCGTGGGGACGCCACGGAACCCGAACCAACAGGAGCCGGTATGGGCCGGCAAGGCGGTGAATTACGCTGCCAAGGCCGCTCAAGGCGTAGACAGGCACGTAATGGCCGTCACCGGCACGGTGTGGGATCAGGCCGAGAAGTACGAGTACCTAACCTACTCCTGCCCCTGCGGCGACGGTCCGAGCCCGACCATCTGGTCGGACCACACCATTGAGCGGCTTCCAGACGGTGACCTAGAGGCACAAGGCCGTGCCTTGTCCTCACAGTGGTGTGCCATCCACGGCGAGGAGTTCTGCGCCGCCATCTTGCGCGGCGAAAAGAAGCGCGACGACCTAGACCACGCGAAGGCGCAAGAGGCAGCGGCGCGGCAACGGAGCGTCCTAGCTCTGAAGGCACAACGGGAGCGGGCTGCTCTGCGTGCTCGCATTGCTGGGTTGCGCTGATGACTCAGCCCGAGGAGAAAAGCGACGACTGCGAGCCGGATCAGGCATGGAAGGCGCTTAGCCTCGTCAACGATTGGGTCAAGCACGCCGAGGCGAAGAGCGCTACCATCCTCGCTGCAAGCGGAGTAACCGGGGGAGTTCTCTTCAACCTCGTGAAGAACCAGACCCGGCCTGGGTGGTGGCTCACCATCTTTGGCATACTCTGCGGCTCCGCCGTAATCCTTGCTGGGACGTGTGCCCTCCTTGCGCTCACGCCGCGCACCGGACGCGTCAGCCGCCTTAGCGCCAAGCTCAAGGCGATGACGCACCGGCCGGACAAGCCCGATCCGGACACTCTCGACGAGAACCGGCCGCGCGAGAACGGCGGAGTCGACGAGGCAATTACCGTGGCAGACCCGGACCCATCCAACTTGCTGTTCTTCGCTCACATTGCTCGTGATTACGCGGACGACAGCCCGACCTACACAGAAGTTCTTACCGCTCTGACGACCGACAAGAAGCGACTGACTGAACACATTGCCCGGCAAGTTCATGCCAACGCAGGCGTCGCACATCGAAAGTTCCGGTGGGCGGAGCGCGCTATTCGCTGGTTAGCGCTAGCACTCGCAACCCTGGCGGGAGTTACGATCATCGTTGGTAGGATGGCAGGTGGCTAAGCATGGATGGTAAGTACAGACCGTACAACTACTTGGCTAGCATCGAGCGGATCGACGGTTACCTCAAGCAACCGCGCGGAAATTTCGAGGAAGTTGATGAACTTCCCGATCGCGACCGGCTCACCTACACAAACGGTTTTTATGCTCAATGGTGCTCTGCTCTATTCGTGGATATTCGCGACTCATCAAAACTGCCGGACGTCTACTCTCGGCCCCTCCTCGCAAAGATTTACCGCGCATACATCAGTGAGATGGTTGCCATACTTAGCGGCGTCCCCAAAGTGCATGAGGTCAACATTGTTGGCGACGGAGTGTGGGGAGTGTTCAACTCTAGCCAAAAGAGCGACAACGACGAGGTTTTCTCGGCAGCTTTTAAAATCAATTCCCTCCTCAGGATCCTGAACTACAAAATGAAGACTGCTGGATACGAAACCCCTATCCGCGTCGGCATCGGCGTGGCCGATGGACGCGCCTTGATGATTAAGGCAGGGTTCAACGGCAGCGGTATTCATGATGTCGTATACATGGGCCAGGTCGTCAACCGGGCCGCAAAGTTGGCCAGCCAAGGCAGCAAGGGGCTCACTCCGCCGATCGTTCTTGACGAGGACTTCGTCGTTCACCTCAATGGTCACAACACGGATCTCGTCCAACATGATCGGCGCAGCGGGTGGTACACATCTGATGCCGTAAGTGCCGTCATGAAGGAGTGGGCCGACGAGAACTGCCTCTAGGTCGTACTCGTCGGTTCACTCTCGCCCGCACGGCGGTCAGTGACCGATACCCCGCGCGGCGGCAATTGACGCAACCCCGGCGCCAGACAGCGGAGGCGTCACCGCCGGCTGGCTTGCGTCTCGTGCCACTGCGCGTTGACCTCAGCCGGCAGGCCGCTCGATCAGCACCCCGGCTATCGCGCTCATGCTGGTAATCACCACGTCTGCTCCCGCCGACCGGAACACCTCGGCCTTGTGGGGTCGATTCGCGTAGCCGATCACCCGCACTCCGGCCGCGCGCGCTCCCTCGATATCCGACAGCGAGTCACCGACGAGGACGCAGCGGCCCGGTGTCTCGCCAAGCATGCGAACCGCCTGGATGATCGGTTCCGGGTTGGGCTTCATGCGCTTCGGGTCGGCATAGGCCCGGCCCACCACCGGCGACACGTACCCGGTGAGCCGGTGCGCGGTCAGGTAGGCCGTGACCGCGCCGGCCGAGTTGTTGCTGACCACAGCTACGGGTAGTCCGGCCTGTCGAGCGGCAACGATGACCTCCCGGCCGTACGGCGTCGGCTCGGCAGTGCCGGCGGCCCGGCGCTCGGCATCGCAGAGTGCATCCTCGACTGTCCGCGTGACGCCCTGGGTGCCAGTCGCGCCGGTCCGGCGCAGCACCTCAAGCGGGTCCGGCTCGCTGGCGAGGTCGGGCGGCACGTCGACACCGTTCCGCCGCAGCACGTCAACCAGCTCGGCCGCCACCTGCGGTGCGGGATAGCCAGCGAAGATGCTGCACACCGGTCCGTCGAAGTCGAGCAGCACCGCGCCAACCTCGCCGAACAGCCGGCCGAGGTCGGCGCTCATCCGTCGTACCGGTAGGCGATGGTCGACCACACTGAGTCGAACCACTGGCGGGACGCTTCTACGAACTGCGTGCCGTGAGACGTGTCGTCGTCGGTGACGGCGTAGTGGAACAGCGGCACGTCCTTGCCCATCAGGTCGTAGATCGCCATGGGCTCACCCTTGATCGAGACTGTGCGCTCCACGACTGGATAGAAGCCGTAGAAGACCTCTTCGCCGTTCAAGATGTACAGCTTGAACAGGGGCGACGCTCGGTGCAGCCGCACCTCTACTGTGGTCGAGCGGATCAGGCCGAGGTCGCCCAGTTCGGCTACCTGGTCGATGATGCCGTCTGCCGCCCGGCGCGTGATGCGCTCGGCTCGCTCTCGCACCGCCGGATCGTCCGCCTGAGTCTCGGCCCGAGCGGGCAGCGCCATAGGCACCGTCATGTCGGAGATCAGCACCCGCACCGCGATCGTCTCCGGCACGAGCCTCCCAACCCGCACCTTGTCGAGCGCCTCGGCGAGCGCGTCTCGCAGCGTCTCGCCCGAGAACCCGGCGAAGTCGATGGTGACGTGTGGCCGCTCGAACGCGGCTTCAATGTGTGGCCGCAGCTCTACCGCCCGCTGCGTCTGCGCCCGTACGAACGCGCCGCTTCCCTGCCGGGAGATGATCAACCGCTCGGCGCGTAGCAGCTCAAGAGCCCGCTTGACGGTTTCTCTCGCCACGCCGTACCGGGCTGCGAGGTCGGGTTGCGACGGGAGTTTGTCGCCCGGGGCCAGCCGCCGCGTGAGGATCGCGGCTCGCAGCTTGTTCGCGATCTGCTGCGACGCCTGTTTGGGGTCGTCGGGATCGAGTTCGCCGAGGAAGTCAAGGTTCTCGCTCACCCGCTGAGCGTAGCTCTGGCTAGCCAAGTTAGGGAAGTTCACCGCGCCCTCTTGACTTGGCTAGCCATGCCGCCCTACCGTCATCCCATCGCACCTGGCTAGCCAGGTACGACAGCCGGCCGGATGACTCGGGGAACGGCGGCACACCGTTGCCGCATGCCCATGAGACGCCGGATCAGGTCGTTGTTTCTCAACTTCACAGCGACAGGAATGAGTGCGCGTGGGGCCGCTGAGCGGCATCCCTGCCTTGAACCACACAGGTGGTCGACCCCGGTAGGTCCCGGGTGAGCGGGGCGAGTGAAGCGGCTAGCGCGCACTGCATGACCTCGGGGCCGGGTGGTGACGCATCCACCGCGGTGACCGGTGACGGATGCCCGTCGACGAGACGTATCCCGCCTGGCGGGTTGCGTCACGAACGGCTGACGCAACCCCGCCGGCGCCGGGCTTGCGTCACCACCCGGCCCCGAGGGTTCCCCCGCTGCAACGACCTGTACCGGAGGTTCCCGTGAGGAAGCACCTCGCTCTCATCGCCGCCGAGCCGACCGCCGCCGACCTGGCCGCGATCGAGACGGAGTGGCCGCTGATCGCCGCCGAGCTGGACGTGCTCGACGCCGAGATCACGATGCTCTACGCCGAGGACCACGGCGGCCCGTCGCCGCTGGACTGGCGGCGGCTGCGCCGGGCCGAGGCCCGCGTCACCCGCGCCGCCGCCGAGGTGACCGCCCGCACCGACCCGCGCCGCGCGGCCTGATGTCCCGCATCCGCGCCGCCTTTCACGACCCGGACGGGGCGCGGTACGGCATCCCCACCTACTGGTGGCGAGGTGCCCCGCCCGGCTACGCCACCCGCCGCCAACTGACCGCCGCCGGCCTACGCCCCGGTGGTCAGCCGATCGCCGCTCAGGTGCTCTGGCGCGGCGTCGGCGGCACCCGCGCCGCCTACCTCTACCGGCTCGACCTGGCCCGTCCCAAGCGCACCGCCACCCCCGCGCAGCTCCGGGCAGTCCGCGCCGCGCTGACCGCCCGCCGTACGTGCCGCGTCTGCGGCCAGGTGCGGCCCTACTACATCCCGCGCTCGCTTGGCGAATGCCTCGCGTGCGCCTACCCGCTGGAGGACGCAGCATGACCGCCCCCACGATCAACGGCACCCGCTACCCGCAGCCCATCGAGGACCTGTTGCCCGCCGCCCGGGACCTGGACCTGCCCGACGGCGAGACGTTCCCGTCCCGCAACCGGCTCATGCGCGAGTTCCGCAGGCGCACCCAAGGCCGGTGAACTCCTCGCGCTGCTCAAGGCCGAGCCCGCCGCGCCGCCGGCCGAGACGACCGAGCCGGACACCACGGACCCGACCCCCGCGCCGGCCGTACCCGAGCCCGTGCCGCCGGTCGAGCCGGACCCGACTCCCGGCCCGGAGATCACGACGGCCGAGCCGCCGGCCGAGGTCGCGCCGGTCAGTCGCCCGGACACACCCACCCCGACCGGCCCGGCCCACCGGCCGGTGGTGTGGCCGGTGGTGCTGATGGCTCTCGGTGCGTTCGTGGCCGTGTGGTCCGGTTGGGTGGGGCTCGGGAAGCTCACCGGGTTCGGGAAGGTGGACCTGTTGCCCGGGATCGTGGAGCCGGGTTCGTGGGCCACGATCGACTCGGCGATCACCCTGCCGATCGGGGTGGAGGCGTACGCCGCGTACGCGCTGTACGTGTGGCTGTCCGGTCGGGTGCCGACCCGGGCGCGCACGTTCGCCAAGTGGTCCGCATTGGCGTCCCTCGCGGTCGGCGCGCTCGGCCAGGTGGCCTACCACCTGCTCACCGCCTACAACGTCACCGCCGCCCCGTGGTGGATCACCACCCTCGTTTCCTGCCTGCCCGTCGCCGTGCTCGGCATGGGTGCCGCGCTGGCGCACCTGGTCCGCACGCACGACTAGTGCTGCCCGGCGGCGCGGCCCCTCGGCCTGGAAACCGTGCCGCGCCGCCGGCCCTCACCCCTCAGCCGTACCTACCGACCTCGGGAGATGCCCCTCATGTTCGCAGATCCGACCGGCGCGCACGCCGCGACGTTCGCCGCCGTGTTCGCCGCCCTCTACGTCGCTCACCAGGTGGGCGACCACTGGATCCAGTCGCAGCACCAAGCCGACTGCAAGGGCCTGCCCGGCTGGCCCGGTCGCCTCGCCTGCGCCGCCCACGTCGCCACCTACACCGCGACCGCCCTGGTCGCGCTGGTGTTCCTGATCGCCGGCACCGGGCTGCGGCTGGACCCATGGGCGGTCGGCGTGGGACTGACCGTCTCGGCGGTGTCGCACTACATCGCCGACCGGCGTACCCCGCTGCGGCGCATCGCCGAAGCGCTCGGCTCGGCGCGCTTCTACGCGCTCGGCACGCCCCGCCCCGGCCACGACGACAAGCCCTGTCTCGGGACCGGCGCGTACGCCCTGGATCAGTCCTGGCACGTGGCGTTCCTGTTCATCTCCGCCCTGCTCATCGCCGCCTAACCGACACGACAGGAGAACGATCGTGGCTAGCCCCAACCCGCACGAGGACGACCGTTTCGACTGGCAGGCCGCCGAGGCGGACCTGACCGACCCCACCGCCGGCCAGGATGCCGAGGTGGTGGACCTGGACGACGCCCGCGCCCGTCGGCAGGCATCCGTCGCCCCGGACGGCGGTGACGGAAGCGACCTGGACGACGACGGCGAGGACGCCGAGAGCATCGCCGACGACCCGGACCGCGACGGCGGGCCGGTCGACGCTGCCGACGACATCCCCCGCGATGCGCTGGCCCGCCAGCGTGACCGCCGGCCGATCCTGGCCGACTGGGCCAGGTCGTGGCGCGCACTGCGGGCCGCCGTCCGGCACCAGAGCAAGGACGCCGGCTACGTCACCGCCTACCACGCGGTGCGCCTGCCCAAGTACGCGGCGAAGACCGCCGTCTACGCCCCGTTGGGCCTGTTCCGGGGCGTCGGAAAGGCGCTGCACTGGGCCAGCGCCGAGGAAGGGAACTGGCACCTGCGGCAGGCCGCCGCGAACAAGGGCGACGCCGACACCTGGATGAAGCTCGACGCCCGCCGGCAGCGCCAGACCGTCTGGCGGTGGTGGGTCCTGGCCGGCTCGGCCGGCGCGATGGCGGCCGGCGCGATCGTTCTCACCATCGGCCCGTCGTGGTGGCGGTGGGTCGCGCTGGCGGCGGTGCTGCCGCTGCTGGCCACGCTCGGACGGCCGGCGGACAAGCCGCTCACCGACCGGGTGACCGAGGGCACCCGCTACCGCAAGCTCACCGCCGAGCTGGTCCGCCGGGCGCTGACCTCGCTGCAACTGCCGGCCATCAACTCGGCGGTTGCCAAGGACGCGAAGGCGATCAGCTTCCCGGTGGACATCCACCGCGACGGCCCCGGCCACCTCGCCGTGGTCGACCTGCCCTACGGGGTGGAGGCATCCGAGGTGGTGGCCCGCCGGGGCAAGCTCGCCTCGGCAATGCGGCTGCCGCTGGATCAGGTGTGGCCCGACTCCGCGCCCGGTCACACGGGCCGGCTGGCGCTGTGGGTCGGCTACGAACCGGCCTCGCAGATGACGCAACCGCCCTGGCCGCTGCTGTCGGAGTCGGCGAAGGTCGACCTGTTCAAGGCGTTCCCGTTCGCCACCACGCCCCGGCTGGACACGATCCACGCGGGAATGATGTTCCGAAACTGGCTGTTCGGTGGCCAGCCCGGATCGGGTAAGACGTTCGCGCTGCGCACGCTCGTGCTGGCCGCCGCGCTCGATCCGCGTGCGGAAATCCGGGGCTACGAACTCAAGGGCGTCGGTGACTTCGCCGTGCTGGAGCCGGTCATGACCGAGTACGGCAACGGCTTCGATGACGAGACGTTGGCGCGGTGCTTCGCGTTCATCGAGTGGCTGTACGAGGAGTGCCGCCGCCGCTCCAAGCGCATCGAGCACTACGCCAGGTTGGGCAAGGCACCGGAGAACAAGGTCACGCCGGAACTGGCCAACCTCAAGGGGTCCGGGCTTCACCCGCTCGTGGCGTTCTTCGATGAGCTGCAAGAGCTGATGACCAGCAAGTACGGCAAGGAAGCCGGGGAGATCCTGGAAAAGGTCATCAAGCTCGGCCGGGCGTTCGGCGTGATCCTGCTGATCGGTACGCAGATCCCCGACAAGGACAGCCTGCCGACCGGCATCACCCGCAACGTCAACTCCCGGTTCTGCCTGTCCGTGGCCGACCAGACGGCTAACGACATGATCCTCGGCACCTCGGCCTACAAGCAGGGCTACCGGGCCACTGTGTTCGTGCCCGGCGATGAGGCCGGGTGGGGCATCCTGCGAGGCTTCGGCCCCAAGCCCTCGGCGGGCAAGTCGTACAAGGTCGACACCACCGCCGCCGCCCGGATCGTCGCCCGCGCCGTCGCGCTGCGCCAGGCCGCCGGCACCCTGCCCAAGCCCGACGAGCAGACCCGCGACGTAGCGCCCGTGGCGGACGTGCTCGGCGACCTGGCCCGCGTGTGGCCCGGCGACGAGAAGAAGGCGTGGAACGAGACGCTGTGCGCTCTGCTGGCCGAGCTGCGACCCGACACATACGGCGGGTGGGAGTCGGCGCAACTCACGGCGGCGCTCAAGCCGCACTCGGCGATCACGGTCACCGCCGTGGGCAAGCGCATCGACGGTGAGCAGACCACCAAGCGCGGCATCGTCCACGCCGAGCTGCTGACCGCCATCGCGGAGCGTGACCGGAAGCGGTCCGCCGGCTGACCGATGCGGGGCTGCAATCGATAGCACCTCACCCTGCTATCGATTGCAGCCCTGCTAGCACCCCATCCGAATCATGAGCTGCTCGGTTGCAGATAGCAGCTCACGGCCCTTCACGCCCGAAAACCGGCCCTGGAGGCACTTGTGAACCCCCTGATCACCCTCGCTATCGCTGTCGCCGCCATCCTCGCCACGGTCACGCTCGGTTACACCGGGCTGTGCTGGGTCAAGCCCTTCACCACCTGCCGGCGGTGTGCCGGAACGGGCCGCACCACCACCCGCATACTGCGTCGCCCGCGTGCCTGCCGCCGCTGCGACCGGGGCTACCGGCTCCGCGCCGGACGGTGGATCTTCAACTACTTCCACCGCCTCCGCTCCGAGGCCACCCGATGAACCGGCGGGCCGCCGAGCACACCGAGTGGTGCGGCCGGGACCACCGCTGCGGCCTCGGCGAGCACCGCTCGGAAGAGATCGTGGTCGACATCGCCGGCCGCTCTCGCGCCGTGCTGGTGCGGGTACGCACTGCCGCCGGGCGGGAGCACGCCGAGGTGCGCGTGCGCGTGGCGCTCGCCCCGACCGAGTTGGCCGCCCGGCGGCAGTTGGTGGGACTGCTCGGCGACGTGCGCCAGGCCGTCACCCGCGCCGCCATCGCCGCCCGCCCCCGGCCCCGGCCGAGGCGGTGACCCGATGCCGGCCCGGTGGCTCGCCGCGAGCGCGGTGCTCGGCCGCCCGGTGACCGACGCCGAGCCCTACCCGCACATCTGCGGCCGGCTGCTCCCCGCCGACCACGCGCACAGCGGGCGGCCCGTGCTGGTGCAACGCCGGGACTGCGCCGCCTGCGCCCACGGGCGGCACCAACGCCGCCACCCCCGCCCGACCCCCGACACCCCGCCCGCTCCGATGGAGAGGACCCGCACCATGTCGGACAACCCGCTGTTGACCGCCGCCCTCGGCCACGCCGAACGCGGCTGGCACGTCTTCCCGCTACGCCCCGACGACAAGCGACCCGCGTTCCCCGACCACACCGCCGACGACTGCACCGGACGCGACCCCCGCTGCCGGACCGGACACGTCGGCTGGGAGGCCCGCGCCACCACCGACCCCGACCGCATCCGCCGGGCGTGGACCGCCCGCCCGTACGGCATCGGCCTGGCGTGCGGGCCGTCGCGCCTCGTGGTGGTCGACCTGGATACCCGCAAGGACGGCAGCGCCGGCCCGACCGGGCTGGACACCCTCGCCGACCTGGCCGCAGCGCACGGGGCTGGCATCGACCCGACGTACACCGTGACCACGGGGCGGGGCGGCACCCACCTGTACTACCGGCACCCCGAGGCCCGGCCGGCGTTGCGCAATACCGCCGGCACGCTCGGCCCGATGGTCGACACCCGCGCGCACGGCGGCTACGTGGTCGCCGCCGGCAGCGCCGTGGCCGGTCGTCCGTACGTGGTCGACCTGGACACCGACCCCGCCCCGCTGCCGGACTGGCTGGCCGCACTGCTCGCACCCGCGCCGCTGCCGCCGCAACGGCCAGTGGTGGTCGACCTCGGCACGGGGCGGGCCGGCGGGTACGTGCGGGCCGCCGTCGCCCGCGAGGTGGACCGGGTGACCACCTCGCCGGCCGGGGAGCGCAACCGAGCGCTGTACATCGCCGCCGTGGCCCTCGGCCAACTCGTGGCCGGTGGGGCGCTCGGCGAGGACGACGCCCAAAGCGTGCTGGAACAGGCGGGCGTGACGGCCGGGTTGCGCACCGCCGAGGCATACCGCACCGTCCGATCCGGCCTGACCGCCGGCAGCAAGCGGCCCCGGACGGTGGCCGCATGAGTCGCCGCCTGCGGCTGTTGGACCTGTTCTGCTGCGCGGGCGGCGCGTCGGCCGGCTACTACGCCGCCGGTTTCGACGTGGTGGGCGTGGACATCCGACCGCAGCCGTACTACCCGTTCCCGTTCATCCAGGCCGACGCGCTCACCGTGGACCTGGCCGGCTTCGACGTGATCGCCGCGTCGCCGCCGTGCCAGCGGTTCAGCGCCGCCACCCCCGCGCACCGCCGCGATGAGCACCCCGACCTGATCGAGCCCATCCGGCAGCGGTTGCGGGCAGCGGTGGCCGAGCCGGGCGGGCCGTGGGCGTACGTCATCGAGAACGTGCCCGGAGCGCCCCTGCTCGACCCGATCACCATCTGCGGGGACAGCCTGCGCCTCGGGGTGCGCCGGCACCGCCTGTTCGAATCGAACGTGCCGCTTGTCGGTACGCCGTGCTGGCACGACCGGCAGACGCCACCCGTGCCCGTGTACGGCAGCTACGGCCAGCGCGCGGGACGAAAGCCCGTCGTCGACGGGGAAGCGTCACCAAACACCGACGCCGCCCGCGCCGCGATGGGCATCGACTGGATGCCCTGGCCCAACCTCACCCAGGCCATCCCACCCGCCTACACCCACTGGATCGGCGTGCAACTCATGCGCCACCGGGCCGCCGACGAAACCCGCCGGCGCAACCCTCCTGGCCGTGACGCAACCCCGGCGCCATACGGTGACGCATCCACCGCGGCGGCCGATGACGCATGCCCCGCGGACCCCGTGACGCAACCCCGGCGCCATAACGGCGATGACGAAAGCCGCCTGGCCGTCGTCCCCGCCGCTGACGTAACCCCGCCGGCCGGGTTGCGTCACTGCCACTGCGGCAAGCCGCTCCGCCGGCCCGCCACCGGGCGGTGGCCGCGTCACTGCTCCCACGCCTGCCGCCAAGCCGCCTACCGCACCCGCACCCGCACCACTGCACAGAACGGAGAGGCCGCATGACACCCGCCCGCCTCCACCTCGTCACCACCGACCACCCGCACGACACCGACGCACCACCGCCCGGCGGCCCGCTGTGGGATGTTCCAGTGCCCCTGACCGGGCCGTCCACCGTGCCGCCGCCGTTCCCGGTCGACGTGTTCCCCCGCTGGCTCGGCGACATGGTGACCGGCGTCGCCCGGTTCACCCAGACCGATCCCGCGATGGCCGGCACCCTCGCCGTCGCCGTCCTCTCCGCCTGCGCGGGCGGACGCCTCGAAGTGGAGCCGGTGGCCGGGTGGCGAGAGCCGGTGAACGTGTTCGCCGCCGTCATCGCCGGCCCCGGCGAGCGCAAGAGCCCGGTACACCGGGCGATGACTGCCCCGCTGTTCGCCGCTCAGTCGACCCTCGCTGACGCCATGCGGCCGAGAATCGCCGAGGCCGCCGCGCTGCGCGACATCGCCGACCGGCAAGCCGAACAGGCCAAGACCCAAGCGGCCAAGGCCAGCGACCCCGGCAAGCGCGATGAGGCCGCCGCCGAGGCGGTGGCCGCCGCCATCGCCGCCGAGGCCATCACCGTGCCCGGCCTGCCCCGGCTGATCGTGGACGACGCCACCCCCGAAGCCCTGATAGGGCTGATGGCCGCCAACGGCGGACGCATGGCGATCATCAGCGATGAGGGCGGGATCTTCGACACCCTGGCCGGTCGGTACTCCGGTGCCCCGAACCTCGACCCCTACCTGAAAGGGCACGCGGGGCAGCCGATGAGCAACGAGCGGCAGACCCGCGAAGGTGCCTCGGTCGACAAGCCCGCGCTGACCGTGTGCGTGATGGCGCAACCCTCGGTGCTGCGAAAGTTCGGCGGTAACGCCGACCTCGCCGGGCGTGGACTGCCGGCCCGGTTCCTGTTCGCACTCCCGCGCTCCCTCGCCGGCTACCGGGCCGTGGACACGCCGCCGATCGCCGAGGCGGTGACCGCCGGCTTCCGGCACCGGGTGCACGACCTAGCCGCCACCTTCGCCGAGTGGGAAGACCCCGCCGTCGTCGTCCTCACGCCCGAGGCCGGCACCGTGCGGCGGGCCGCCGCCGAGCAGGTAGAGGCCGAGCTACGGCCCGGCGGCAGCCTGTACGACATGCGGGAGTGGGGCAACAAGCTCTCCGGCGCGACGCTGCGGCTGGCGGGGCTGCTGCACGTCGCCCACCACCCCGCCGACGCCTGGCGACGCCCCATCGACGCCGACCGCATGGCCGACGCCGTACGCCTCGCCGAGTTCTTCGCCGCGCACTACCGGGCCGCGCTCACCACCATTGGCAGCGACACCGCGATCGAGAACGCCCGGTACGTGCTCGGCGTTCTCACCACCAAGGGCATGGCCACGTTCACCCGCCGGGAGCTGCACCGCAAGGTGTCCCGCCGGCTCCCGAAGTCCGATGAGGTGTCGGCGGTGCTCGGCGAGCTGGCCGCCCTCGGGTGGGTCCGCTCCGGCCCAGACGGCCGGTACGAGCTGCACCCCCGCGCCACGGCGGAGGACCCCGGAAGCGTTGACACGCTGACACCCGCCCCAACCGGCGACGTTTGCGCAGCTCAGGACACGTCCGAGGGTGTCAACGCCCCCCGTTGACAGCCGTTGACAGGCGTTGACAATCCGCCGCCGGCCCGCCGGCCCGCCGGGTGTCAACGGGTGTCAACGCCTGTCAACGCCCCCCGTTGACAGCACCAAACCCGCTCCCACCTGCGGAAACGGTCGCCCGGCCGCCGATTGTCAACGTGTCAACGCCTCTCGGCCCCTCCCCGGCGGCACCGCACACCGGCCCGACCCCCGGCACCCCGGAAACGGCCCGCTGAGAGCCCCTGAGAGCAGCGCGCCCTACGCCTTACACCGGGAAGCCCCAGATCTTGGCTTCACGGCGCTCCCAACGGGCCGCCCTACGCCCTTCTGCCGCACGGCCCAACCGACCCTCCACACACGACCCGCACCGACCGAAAGGCGCTCACCGTGCGAATCAGGCTGCACGGCACACCCGCTGAAACAACCGCAGCGCTCGCCGCCATCGCCCGAGTGCTGCACATCGAGCAGGTCAGCCGGCCCTACCCCGCCCGCCGATCCCCGCTGTTCCAGCGCATCTACCTCCACGCCACCCCGAGGGAGGACACCCGCCGATGACCACCGCCCGCCACACCCCGACCGGGAACCTGCTCACCCTCGCCGAAGTCCTGGACGAACTGCGCGTACCCCGCTCGACCTTCTTCCGCTGGAAGGCCACCGGCCGCGCCCCCCGAACCATCAAGTACCCCAACGGCAGCCTCTACGTCCGCCGCCGCGACCTGGACAACTGGCTCAACGACCACGAAGAGGCAGCATGAGCACCTACGACGTACGGGTCTACAGCATCCAGAAACGGCAGCTCACCAAGGGCTTTTCCTACGGCGTGCGCTGGAAGGTCGCCGGCAGGCCGTTCCGCGACACGTTCGCCACCCGCGCGCTGGCCGAGAGCTTCCGGTCCAAGCTGGTGGTGTCTCAGCGCGAAGGCGTCGCGTTCGATGAGGCCAGCGGCCTACCCGAGCCGATGGCGCGCGCACTCAACGCCCGATCGTGGTTCGACCACGCGGTTGCCTACGTCGACATGAAGTGGCCGCGCGCGTCGGCGAAGCACCGCAAGGGCATTGCCGAAACGCTGGCCACCGTAACCCCGACCTTGCTGACGACCGACCGGGGCGTGCCCAGCGACAAGGCGATGCGGGCCGCGCTCTACGGGTGGGTGTTCAACAAGGCTCGCCGGGACGCTGGCGAGCCGCCCGCCCACCTGGCCGCCGCCGTGCGCTGGCTCAAGGCCAACACCGTCGATCTGACGGCGCTCGCCGACGCTGCCTTGGTGCGAAAGGCGCTCGACACGCTTGCCCTGCGGATGGACGGTGCGCCCGCGTCGCCAAGCACGATCGCCCGCAAGCGTGCCGTCTTCTCCGGCGCTCTCAAGTACGCCGTTGAGCTGCGGCTACTCGACGCGCACCCAATGTCCCTGGTGAGTTGGACCGCGCCGAAGATGGCCGATGAGATCGACCGGGGAGCGGTGGTCAACCCCGATCAGGCTCGGGCGCTGCTCGCCGAGGTGGGGCGCAGCGTGCCCGAGTTGGAAGCGTTCTTCGGGTGCATGTACTACGCCGCGCTGCGCCCCGAGGAAGTGCTCCACCTGCGCGAGGACGAGTACGAGCGGCCCGCCGAGCGTGGGGGGTGGGGCGTGCTGCACCTGACTGGCTCGACGGTGGCCGTAGGTCGGGGCTGGGGCGACGGAGACGACACCGCCGAGCACCGAGGGCTCAAGCACCGGGCAAAGACAGCGACGCGAGACGTACCCGTTGCGCCGCCGCTCGTGCGGCTGCTCGACCACCATGTCAAGAAGTACCCGCCGGGATCGAACGGCAGGCTGTTCGTGACCCGACGCGGCCCCGGCGGCCGGTACGTCCCCACCGCCGGTCAGCCGATCCCGAACAACACCTATGGGAAGGCGTGGCGCGACGCGCGGGCAAAGGTGCTCACCCCGGCTCAGCAGCGATCCCCACTAGCTCGGCGACCGTACGACCTGCGACACGCCGCCGTGTCGCTCTGGCTCAATGCGGGGGTGCCGGCTACCCAGGTCGCCGAGTGGGCCGGGCACAGCGTGCACGTCCTCATGCGGGTCTACGCGAAGTGCGTTTACGGCCAGGAGGAAGCCGCCCGCCGCCGGGTAGAGGCAGCGCTTGGCTTACCCGCCCCGGCCGCTGACGCAACCCGCCAGGCGGCTTCCGTCACCGATGATCTCGGTGACACGCATGTGACACAGCCAGCGAGATCGAGCGAGCCAAAGCGGGATTGAGTGAGACTCACGAAAGAGGCCCCTGACCGGCGTTCGCGCTGGTCAGGGGCCTCTTTGTGCACCTGGTGGCGGGTAGAGGATTCGAACCTCTGTAGCTTTCGCGACGGATTTACAGTCCGCTCCCATTGGCCGCTCGGGCAACCCGCCAGGGCGTACCCCCGCACCGTGGCGCGGCGGCGGAAGCAAGGATAGCGGCTCCACCCGCTGCTGCCGCAACCGGGTACCGTCAGGGGGTCGTACCCCTGGGCAACCAGGGTCAAAGGATCACAAACCAGCCGGACAGCAGGAGCATGAGTATGGCAGCGAACCCGTCGTTCGACATCGTGAGCAAGGTCGACCGCCAGGAGGTCGACAACGCTCTCCGGCAGGCGGAGAAGGAGCTCGGGACGCGGTTCGACTTTCGGGGCACGGGAGCGGAGATCTCCTGGTCGGGTGAGGAGGCGATCAGCCTCCAGGCGGAGACCGAGGAGCGGGTCCGGGCAGCGCTGGACGTGTTCAAGGAGAAGCTGGTCAAGCGGAACATCTCGCTGAAGTCGCTGGACGCGGGAGACCCTCGCCCCTCCGGCAAGGTGTTCAAGCTGGACGCCAAGGTGATCCAGGGCATCGACCAGGACAAGGCCAAGGCGATCAGCAAGAAGATCCGGGACGAGGGCCCCAAGGGCGTGCAGGCCCAGATCCAGGGCGACCAGTTGCGGGTCACCGGCAAGAAGCGGGACGACCTTCAGGCGGTCATCGCGCTGCTCAAGGCCGAGGATTTCGGCGTGGCCCTCCAGTTCACCAACTACCGCTAGAGCCGTGCGCGACCGGGGTTACTCGTCGGGCCGGTGTCGCAGCCAGACGTACGGCACGGGTTGGCCCTGGTTCCACTCATCCGCCTGCTCGGCTGGCACCAGTTCGAAGCCGGCGGCGGTGTAGCACCGCAGCGCCGGAGCGTTGTCGGGGTGCAACCGCATCAGCACCGTCGGCTGGTGGTCCCGGGCCAGGTTGGTGAGCAGGGTGACCATCCGGCGGCCCAGGCCCCGGCCACGCAACGCCGGGGCCACGATGAGGCGGGCCAACTCCACCTCGGCCTCGTCGTCGTCGAGCCACAGTTCGCCGTACCCGGCTGGCTCTCCGTCCACGAGCGCCAGGTACGCGAGCACGCCGGGCTCGGTTCCCCAGCGTTTGACGTCCTCCGCCGTCACTCGGTCGCGGGAGCACCAGCGTCGGCTCTCCTCAGCAGAGGTCGCCCACCTCGCCACGACGGCCGGATGGGTCGGGCCCACCGCGGTCAGCTCCATGACTCGCCTCCTCGGCACGCGAGGCTACCGCCCGCCCCCGGTCCGGGGGTACGGGTTTGTCGAGGGCCGGATCCGATCGGGCAGGGCAGCGGTCGGAGCCGGTTCAACGGGTGAAGATCAGCAGCAGCACGACCGTCAGGATCGCGCTGACCAGGATCGAGCCGAGGCAGCCGATCCGGTTGGAGAAGAAGAGGAACATCCTGCCGTCGTACCCATGATGGCGTGGGTCAGGCCGAGACGGGCTGTTCGGCCCGCAGGGCGGTGGCCTCCGCGCGGGCGATGGGGCCGGCCGGCAGCGCGGCGACCACCGCTCCGACGGCGACCGCGGCCCCGGCGAACAGGAAGGCCCACCGCACTCCGCCGGCGTGGTCGACGATCAGGCCGGAGACGGCGCCGCCGACCGCGCTCGCACCGACCGACATGGTCACCACCCAGGTGTACGCCTCGTTCAGCATGCCGGTCGGCGATATCCGCCCGACCAGGGTGTTCTCCAGGGTCAGTGCGGGAGCGATGGCGGCTCCGCCGAACAGCAGGGCGGTGCCCAGCGCGCCCGGCGTGGGCATCACGGCGAAGACGGCGAAGCTGCCGGCGAGCACGGCGAGCAGCCAGGCGAACAGGCGGGTCATGTTGCGGGCCGGCCGGCGGACCCCGAACCAGAATCCGCCTATCGCGCTGCCGATCCCCCAGACGGCCAGCAGCAGGCCGGCGAGGCCGTTCGGGTCGTCGGAGTTGTAGCGGGTGGCGAAGGCCGGGACGGTCACGCCGGCCGCCCCGAAGGCGATACCGATGCTGGCCACGCAGAGCAGCAGGGCCGGGAAGCCGGCGACCCGGAGCGGACCGAGGCCACGGGCATGGTGCTCCCGGGAATGCGGACGCCAGCCACGCATGGCCTGACCGAGCGCCACCGACAGGGTGCCGACCAGGGTCACCACCGCGGCACCGATCAGCGCCGCGCCGGCGTCGGCGACCAGCACGAACCCGGCCACCAGCAGTGGACCGAGCACGAAGACGATCTCGAACAGGGTGGTCTCGGCGGCGAGCGCGGTGTTGCGCAGGTGGTACCGGCCGGAGTCGACGTTCGTCAGGCCGTTCCACGCGCCCCGGATCGCGGCGGTCATCGGCGGGTACGTCCCACCGGCCAGCGCCGAGGCGAGCAGCACCAGCGCGAAGGGGGCGGCGTCGGCGCGGGCCGCCCAGAGCAGCCCGATCAGGGCGAGCGGGTGGGCGATCGCGGTGCCGAGCAGCACCGGGGTGGGACCGATCCGGTCGGCGATCCGACCGGCCACCGGACTCAGCGTGGCGCCGGAGAGGGCGTAGCAGCCGCCGGCCGCGGCGGCCAACGAGTAACGTCCGGTGACTCCTTCGACGACGAGCAGCAGCGCGAGTGGCGTCATGCCGATCCCGAGTCGTCCGATGATGCCGGTGACCAGCAGGGTCGGTGCGCCCGGAATCTGCCAGACAGCCAGATACCGACGCAGCCCAGCCACAGCGGACCTCCACGAGGTGTAATGAGCAAGACTCGGTTAGACCCTAACGCCCTCCGCTCGACAGTCCACCCGGTCCGACGCTGTGGCGGCGCTCACCCGGTTCCCGGGATGCCGCAGCCTGCTCCCTCGGGCCGCCTCCGGGCGGCCGGCATGCCGCAACTCGCGCTGCCGTCCGCCTGGGCGAGACGGCGCCGCCCGCGCCAGACGAGCCAGGCGCGGGCGGCGGTCGCGAGCCGGACCAGGACGGGGCGGACCAGGTGCCAGGGTGGGTCAGCGCTGGTGACGCACGGGGCCCATCTGGCTCGCCAACTGCTCCAGCCGGGCCACCCGCTGCTCCATCGGCGGGTGGGTGGCGAAGAGCGCGGCCACCCCGCCACCCCGGAACGGGTTGGCGATCATGAGGTGTGCGGTGCTGGTGAGCTGCCCCTCGGCCGGCAACGGCCGCCGCTGGGCACCCATGTGGATCTTCCTTAGGGCACTGGCCAGGGCGAGCGGATCCCGGGTGAGTTCGGCACCCGATGCGTCCGCCTGGAACTCGCGACTGCGGCTGATCGCCAGTTGGATGACGGTCGCGGCAATCGGCCCCAGGATGATGGTGAGCAGCAGGACCAGCGGGTTCGGGCCGTCCTCGTCGTTGCCGCCCAGCGGAATGAACAGGGCGAGGTTCGCCAGCATGGTGATGATGCCGGCCAGGCCGGCGGCCACGCTGGAGATCAGGATGTCCCGGTTGTAGACGTGCGACAGCTCGTGACCGATGACGCCCCGCAACTCGCGATAGTCGAGCAGCTCGACGATCCCCTGGGTGACGCAGACGGCCGCGTGCTGCGGGTTCCGCCCGGTGGCGAACGCGTTGGGCTGGGCGGTCGGGCTCACGTAGAGCCGCGGCATGGGCTGCCGGGCCTCGGCGGCCAACTCCCGGACCATGTGGTGCAGCTCGGGAAACTGTGCCTCGCTGACCGGTTGCGCCCGCATCGAGCGAAGTGCCAGCTTGTCGGAGTAGAAGTACGTGACGCCGTTCATCACCAGCGACACGAGTACGGCGACGACCAGACCGCCACTGCCGCCGAACCAGTAGCCCACCGCCAGGATCAGCGAGGTGAGCAGGCCGAGCAGCGCGGCGGTCTTCAGACGGTTGTGGTGCACGATCACTCCTTCGGTGCACGGATGCCGGGATCCGCTGACCGGTACAACACACCGGTACCCGTCAACCATCCGTCTCATGACTGAGAGTTACCTGAGTGACCCAGGGAAGGGCGGACCTCAGCCTCCGGCGAGATCGAGCACGACCTGTGGCGCGAACCCGACGACCAGCGCCACCACGGTCGCCACCGCGAGCGCGGCAGCCACCGCGCGGGCGGGTCGGGCGACCGGGGCCGTGACGTCGCCGGCGGGGGCGTAGAGCAGCACGGCGGCCCGCAGGTAGTAGGCCAGGCCGATGACCGCGTTGACCGCCACCACCAGGGCGAGCCAGCCGGCGTCGCCGCCGAGCAGCGACCGGACCACCGTCACCTTGGCGAACAGCCCGGCCAGACCGGGTGGCAGGCCGGCGAGGCCGACCAGCGCGAACGCCAGCCCGGCACCGATCCACGGATGCCGCCGTGCCGCGCCGCGCAGGTCGTCGAGGCTGCCGCCGTCCGCACCGGCCGGGCGCAGCGCCACCACCCCGGCGAAGGCGGCCAGTTCCAGCAGCACGAAGAAGACCGCGTACGCCAGGGCGGCGGCGTACGCGGCGGTGCGGGCGTCCGCCTCGGCGGTCAGGGCCAGCGCGCCGAGCGGGGCGAGGATGTAGCCGGCCTGGGCCACCGAGGACCAGGCGAGCAGCCGCACCGTGCGCCGCTGCCGCAGCGCCACCAGGTTGCCGACGGTCATCGTCAGTGCGGCCACCAGGGCCAGCATCGGACCGGTCACCTCCGGCGGCAGCGCGTGACGCACCACCGCCAGCAACGCGATCACCCCGCCGAGCTTCGACGCGGTCGACAGGTACGCGGCGACCGGCAGAGGGGCCCCGTCGTAGGTGGCCGGCGCCCAGGCGTGGAACGGCACCGCCGCCACCTTGAACGCCAGTCCCGCCACCACGAGCGTCACCGCGACCGTGGTCAGTGGCAGGTCGAGCAGCGCCTCGTCGGCGAGGAGGATGCCCAGCCGTTCCAGGTGCAGCCCGCCGGTGACCGCGTAGAGCAGCGCGGCACCGAGCAGGGTCAGCGTGGTGGCCACCACGCTGACCACGAAGAAGGTCACCGCCGCCTCGGCGCTGGCCAGGCTGCCCCGGCGCAGACCGACCAGGACGTACAGCGGCAGGGTGAGCACCTCCACCGCCACGATCAGGGTGATCAGGTCGCCGGCCGCACCGAGCACCACCCCACCGGTCATCGAGCAGGCGAGCAGGAAGCAGTACTCCCCCACCGGGGTGTTCCCGGCCCGCAGCAGCGGCCCGGACAACGCCAGCACCCCGAGGACGAGCAACGCCACCAGCGCCGCGACCAGGGCCGCCCGGCCGTCGAAGAGGTACGAGCAGTCGGCGCCGACGCAGAACGTACGTCGCTCGGCCCCCGAACCGACCGCCGCCGCCCCGACCGCGGTGGCGACCGCGCCGGTGACCGCCGTGACCACGGTGGCCCGCGGCTGGGCCGCCAGCAGGTCCACCAGCAGCACCAGCACCGCCGTCCCGGCGGCCAGGTACGCCGGCAGCAGCGCCACGTGGTCGACGGCCTGCACCAGACTCGACTCGCTCATCGCGCCACCTCGCTACGCTCGCTCACCGCGCCACCACCCCCACCAGGGCCTCGACCGGGGCTTCGGCGACGCCCAGCACCAGCGTCGGGGCCAACCCGACGGCCAGCGCGAGCAGCACCAGTGGCACCCAGGCGACCAGTTCGGCACGAGCCAGGCCGGGACCGAGCGCGGCGACCACCGGGGTGGGCTCGCCGTGGGTGACCCGCCGCAGCATCCGCAGCAGGTACGCCGCCGTCAGTGCGCCGCCGATCGCGGCCAGCACCGCCAGCGTGGTCCAGAGCGCACCACCGGACTCGACGGCGGCGACCACGGCGAACGCCTCACCCCAGAAGCCGGCCAGCCCGGGCAGCCCCAGCGAGGCGACCGCCGCGAACGCGAGCAGCCCGGACAGGCGCGGGGCGGTCTCCCGCAGCCCGGACAGCTCGGTGAACGCGCCGGTGTGGATACGGTCCTTGATCGCGCCGGCCAGGAAGAACAGCAGCCCGGTGATGATGCCGTGGGCGACGTTGCCGATCAGCGCCGCCTGGATGCCGGTGGCGGTCAGGGTGGCGACGCCCAGCAGCACGAAGCCCATGTGCCCGACGCTTGAGTACGCGATCAGCCGTTTCAGTTCCGTCTGGGCCAGGCAGACCAGCGAGCCGATCAGGATGGCGGCGACGGCGAGCACGCCGAGCACCGGCGCCGCCCACCGGGCACCTTCGGGAGTCACTCCCAAGGCGACCCGGATCAGGCCGTACGTGCCCATCTTGAGCAGCACCCCGGCGAGCAGCACGCTGCCGACGGTGGGTGCCTGGGTGTGCGCGTCGGGCAGCCACGAGTGCAGCGGCCACAGCGGACTCTTCACCGCGAAGGCCAACGCGAGCAGGGTGAAGGCGGCGAGCTGCGTGGCGCGGGACAGCTCCGCGCCGCCGGTCAGCGTCACGATGTCGGCGGTGCCGGCGGCGGCCACCACGACGTACACGCCGACGAGCAGCAGCACCGAACCGAACAGGGTGTAGAGGGCGAACTTCCGCCCGGCCCGCCGCCGCGCGTCCAGCGAGACCGGATCCGTGCCGTCGCCGCCCCAGCCGACGATGATCGCGTACATCGGCAGCAGGACGACCTCGAAGAAGAGGAAGAACAGCACCAGGTCGAGGGCGAGGAAGGTACCGAGGATGCCGACCTCGACCACCAGCAGCAGCGCCACCAGGGCCCGACCGCTGCCACCACCCGGCACCCGCCAGAGGCTGTATCCGCAGCACAGCAGCGTGAGCAGGGCGGTGAGCACCACCAACGGCCAGGAGATGCCGTCCACGCCCAGATGGAAGCGCAGGTCCAGCCCCGGCACCCAGGGCAGGTCGACCGCGTGCCAGGGACGCACCGCGCCTGCGGCATCCGGCGGCGCGTACGCCGACCAGCCGGCCGCTCGCCCGCCGAGCAGCGCCACCGCCGCGACGAGGGTCAGCGCGGCGGCCACGGTGCCCACGACCCGGGCCGCCTGATCGCGGGGGGTGGCCGCCACCGCCAGCGCGCCGAGCGCCGGCACCGCGAGCACCGCCACCAGCAGGAACTCCCCGACGCTCATGCCGGCCCTCCGCTGCGCTGCGGGACGGCATGAGGCACCGAAACGCCGAACTGATGATTCACTCGCTGACGCTCGCTCATGCCGGCCCTCCGCTGCGCTGCGGGACGGCATGAGGCACCGAAACGCCGAACTGATGATTCACTCGCTGACGCTCGCTCATGCCGTCGCTCCGATCAGGACTGCGGCCAGACCGATCAGCAGCGCGCCGGTCAGCACCGCGGCGGCGGCCCGGGGCAGCGCCGCCCGATGCAGCACGCCCAGACCGCCGCCGAGGACCCGGGCGGCGCGTCCGGTGCCGGTGACCGCACCGTCCACCACCCGTTCGTCGGTGGTGCGCGCCATCCGCGCCACCACTGTCGTCGGTCGTACGACGAGAGTGTGTTGGACGTCGTCGAGCCGGAACGCGCGGGCGAGGACCGGCCGCAGCGGACCCAGCGCCGCCGCCGGATCGGCGGTGCGGTCCCGTCGCCAGCCGGCCCACGCCAGCCCGGCGCCGATCACGAGCAGTGCCAGCGGCAGCAGCACGGTCGGGGTGAGGTGGATCAGCCCGTCCGGCGGCATCAGATCCGACACGGCGTCGGACCCGACCGGCGGCCCGGCCTGCAGGTGGCGGGAGAACCAGCCCGGAAAGCCGGCCAGGCCGAGCAGGGCCGCCGGTACGGCCAACGCCAGCACCGGCCAGCGGAGTACGGCCGGCGGGTCATGCGGCTGGGGCAGCGGGGTGCGGGTAGCGCCGAAGAAGGTGCGCAGCAACAGCCGGGTGGCGTACCAGGCGGTGACGGCGACACCGACCAGCGCGGCGAGCCAGACCAGCCAGCCCAGCCAGGCCGGTGCCGGTCCGTCGCCGTGCAGGGCGGTCTGCTCGGCGGCGGCGAGCACGCCCTCCTTGCTCCAGAAGCCGGACAGCGGCGGTACGCCGGCCAGCGCGCCGAGCCCGATCAGCGTGCACCAGAAGGTCACGGGCATGCTGCTCCGCAGCCCACCCATCCGGGACATCAGCGTGGTGCCGACCGCGTGGATCACGGCACCGGCGGCGAGGAACAGCAGCGCCTTGAACGCCGCGTGGGTGAGCAGGTGGAACAGTGCGGCCGGTGGGGAACCGACGGCGAGCGCGCCGGTCATGTAGCCGATCTGCGAGACCGTCGACCAGGCGAGCACCCGCTTGATGTCGTCCTGCGCGGTGGCGGCCAGCGCGCCGAGCAGCAGCGTCACCGAGGCCATAATGCCGAGCACGACGAGCGCGGTCGGCGTGGCCTCGAACAGCGACCACAGCCGGGTGACCGCGTACACGCCGGCGGCGACCATGGTCGCGGCGTGGATCAGCGCGGAGATCGGGGTCGGGCCGGCCATCGCGTCGGGCAGCCAGGTGTGCAGCGGGAACTGCGCGCTCTTGCCGGCCACCCCGGCGAGCAGCAGCAGGCAGGCGGCGGTGAGCGTGGTGGTGCCGTGGTCGTGGGCGAGCACGTCGGCGATCCGGAAGCTGCCCGCCGAAACGCCGAGCAGGGCGATGCCGAGCAGGAATCCGACGTCGCCGACCCGGGTGACCAGGAACGCCTTCATCGCGGCGGCCGGCGCCTCCGGCAGCCGCCGGTCGTGGGCGATGAGCAGGTACGAGCAGAGCCCCATCACCTCCCAGCCGACCAGCAGCAGGATCAGGTCCCCGGAGACCACCACCAGCAGCATGGCGGCGGTGAAGAGGCTGACCTGCGCCGCGTACGGCGGGTAACGGTGGTCGGGCTCCTCAGGCGGCCCTTGCCGAAGGTAGCCGGTCGAGTAGGTCTGCACAGCCAGGGCGACCGCGGTGACCGCGACGGCGACCAGGGCGGCGGCGCCGTCGAGGCGTACCCCGAGGGTGACGGTGAGCCCACCCAGCTCGATCCAGGTGGCCGACGACTCGGCCGGGCCGTCCAGGGTGACCAGCAGGGCCACCGCCAGGGCGAGGGCACCGGTCGCGCCAGCGATGCCGAGGGCGGCGGCCAGGCGGCGGGCCGTCGCCTCGCCGATGGCCCCACCCCGCGGCGATGGTGGCAGCAGCAGGCCGGTCAGGCCGGCGGTCATCGGTACGAGCGGCAGCAGCGCGCCCAGCAGCGTCGTGGTGTTCACCGCTGGCCCTCCGGCTCGGCACCGAAAACGTGTGGACCGTCCCGGCCGGCAGCGATCGGGCCGGCTCCGGTGGGAGCGATCGGGCCGGCAGCGACCGGCACCGGCTCGTCGGCCGGACGCTCGGCCAACGGGATCTCGTCGACGGTGACGCTGGCCCGCATCCGGTAGAGCTGGAGGACGATCGCCAACCCGACCCCGATCTCGGCAGCGGCCAGCACGATCACGAAGAGCGCGAAGACCTGCCCGCCGTGCGGCAGCACCGCCTTCGCCGTGGTGTCGGCGGTGACCAGGATCAGGTTCACCGCGTTGAGCATCAACTCGACGGCCATCAGCACCAGCACCGCGTTGCGCCGCCGCAGCACGCCGTACACGCCGAGACCGAACAGGAGCGCCGCCGTGACGTACGGGATGACGGGTCTCACCGCGACCGCCCCCGATCACCCGGCGTCGCGTCCCCGGTGGCGCCGATGTCGGGGCGGGACAGCACGATGGCGCCGACGAGCGCCGAGAGCAGCAGCACCGACAGCACCTCGAAGGGCAGCACCCAGTTGCCGAAGACCTGCTCACCGAGGCGCTCGGCGGTGCCCGCCTCGGGTAGCTCCACCGCTGTCCAGCGGTACGCGTCGACGAGCAGCGCCGCCAGCCCGAGCCCGGCCCCACCGCCGATCAACGCGGCCGGCCAGCCGGGGCGGTCCAGGTCGGCGGAGGCGCCGATCGGCGCGCGGGTCAGCATCACGGCGAACAACAGCAGCACCACCACCGCGCCGACGTAGATGAGCACCTGCACCCAGGCGACCAGTTCGGCGGCGAGCACCAGGTACATGCCGGCCACCGCGCCGAGGCAGACCACCAGGTAGAGCCCCGCACGGACCAGGTGACGGGTGGCCACCACCAGCGCCGCCGAGCCGACCGCCACCGCGCCGAGGGCGAGCAGCAGCACGTCCACCCCGGTCACGCGGGCGTGCCTTCGTCGTCGGCGGCGCGCGGTGGCGCGGGTCGGCGCTCGGGGCGTACCGCCGGGGTGGTCGGACGGGCGGCGGGCGCGCCCGGGACGGCCGCCTTGCGCGCGGCGGCGGTCTCCTCCTTGGCCGGCTCGCCGTTCGGGTCGTGGGCCGGTGGCGGCGGCACCGTGGCCATCCACTCGCCCAGGTGATCCTTGTCGTGCAGCAGGTCCTTGATGTCGTACTCGGCGTACTCGAACTCCGGCGACCAGTAGAGCGCGTCGAAGGGGCAGACCTCGATGCAGATGCCGCAGTACATGCAGAGCGAGAAGTCGATGTCGAACCGGTCGAGCACGTTGCGCTGCCGTGCCCGGGCGGCCCCCGGCACCGCCACCTCCTCCTTGTGCGAGTCGATGTAGATGCACCAGTCCGGACACTCGCGGGCGCAGAGCATGCAGACCGTGCAGTTCTCCTCCAGCAGCGCGATCACCCCGCGCGAACGGGGCGGCAGCTCGGGGGCGACGTCCGGGTACTGCGCCGTGGTGGCGCGTTTCGTCATCGTCTTCAACGTGACGGCGAGCCCCTTGACCAGGCCGCTGCCGGGCAGGCCGGTCGCCTCGCTTCGCTCGCGCTCGCTCATGCCGAACATCCTGCCCTGTGGGCACGGCGCGCGCGACCACCCCCCGGAGGTAGCCGGTAGTACCGTGGCCACGGGGAGAAACGACGCACCGGAAAGGACCCGTCAATGACCGCCGCGCTGCACGACGACAACCCGGCGCCGGGCGAGTGGACGACGGACGCCCTCGACCGCCTGCCCGACGACGGCCGCCGCCGTGAACTCCTGGACGGACAACTGATCGTGTCGCCCTCCCCCACGCGACTGCACCAATCCATCGCAATGCTGCTCGGTGCCGCCTTGCAGGAGACCTGCCCCGCCGAGTTCGACGTCACCCAGGGGGTGTCGGTGCGGATGTCCCGCAGCCGGTCCCTCATTCCCGACCTGCTGGTCACCGAGCTGGACGCGGCTGCCCGCAACCCCTCCTCCTACCTGCCGAACGAGGTTCTGCTGGTGGTGGAGATCGTCTCGGAGGGATCCCGCAGCATCGACCGGGTGCTCAAGCCGGCGCTCTACGCCGAGGCGGACATTCCCTTCTTCTGGCGGATCGAGACCGAGACGGGGATCGTGGTGCACGCCCACCGGCTCGACCCCGTCAAGCGCGTCTACGTCGAGCACGCCCGGATGAGCGACGGCATCCTGCTGGCCGACCCGTGGGAGATGGACATCCCACTCGACCGGATCACTCCTCGGTCACGCTGAGCGGGCCACGCCGGCCCCGCTCTGGCCCGCCGCCCGGTCACCGGGCCGGTCGGATGGAGATCCGCCATGATGGGGTGCGGACGAGACGGGCACACCCTGGGGGCGACATGGGCGAGGACGGCAAGGGCACCGGCGGCAGGTACGTCGAGCCGGGTGAGTTCAAGCGGGACCAGAACTACATCACCACCCGGATCACCGCCGACGGGCGGGACGGCTATCCGGTCGAGCCGGGGCGTTACCGGTTGGTCGTCAGCCGCGCCTGCCCGTGGGCGAACCGGCTGATCATCGTACGGCGGCTGCTCGGCCTGGAGGACACCATCTCGATGGGCGTCGCCGGCCCGACGCACGACGCGCGGAGCTGGACATTCGATCTCGACCCGGACGGGCGGGACCCGGTGCTCGGCATCGAGCGCATCCAGGAGGCCTACTTCGCGCGCTACCCGGACTATCCCCGGGGCATCACCGTGCCGGCCATCGTGGACGTGCCCACCGGGCAGGTGGCGACCAACGACTACGCCCAGATGAGCCTTGACCTGTCCACCGAGTGGACCGCGTACCACCGGCCCGGCGCTCCGCAGCTCTACCCGGAACACCTGCGCGCCGAGATCGACGAGGTCAACGCGGTGGTCTTCGCCGACGTCAACAACGGCGTCTACCGGTGCGGCTTCGCCGGCAACCAGGAGGCGTACGAGCGGGCGTACCGGCGGCTGTTCGACCGGCTGGACTGGCTCAGTGAGCGACTGGCCGGGCAGCGCTACCTGGTCGGCGACACGATCACGGAGGCCGACGTCCGGCTGTTCACCACGCTGGTCCGCTTCGACCCGGTCTACCACGGCCACTTCAAGTGCAACCGGCAGAAGCTCAGCGAGATGCCGGTGCTGTGGGCGTACGCGCGGGACCTGTTCACCACGCCCGGCTTCGGCGACACGATCGACTTCGACCACATCAAGCGGCACTACTACGAGGTGCACCGGGACATCAACCCGACCGGCGTGGTGCCGCTCGGCCCGGACCTGTCGAACTGGCTCACCCCGCACGACCGCGAGTCCCTCGGCGGCCACCCCTTCGGCACCGGCACCCCACCCGAACCCCCCACCCCCACCGAGCGCGTGAACCCCTCCCACACCCCCCTCCTCTGAGCCCACCCCACCCACGCTTGTTGACCAAGAAGTTTGCGTCTCTGTCGGCTCGAATCCGGACGTGAACTTCTTGATCAACGGGGGTCGTCTCGGGGTGGGGTCAGAGGGTTAGGCGGATGGCGGCGGTCAGGACTAGTTGGGCCAGGGCGGCGGGGACCAGGACCAGCCAGCAGAGGCGTTGGAGCTGGTCTTCGCGCAGCCGGGGGTAGGAGACCCGGAGCCAGATGATCACGAAGCTGACGGCGGCGACCTTGAGCAGGGTCCAGAGCCAGCCGAGCTGGGCGTCGGCGAACGGGCCCTGCCAGCCGCCGAGGAACAGCACGGTGGTGAGTGCGGCGATCACCACGATGCCGACGTACTCGGCCAGCAGCAGGAACGCGAAGCGCAGTCCGGTGTACTCGGTCAGGTAGCCGAAGACCAGCTCCGAATCGGCGACCGGCATGTCGAAGGGTGGCCGGCGGATCTCGGCCAGCCCGGCCACGAAGAAGATCACCATCGCCGGTGCCTGCCAGAGCAGCCACCACGGCTGCCACGCCTCGACGATGCCGGAGAGGCTGAGCGTCCCGGCGGCCATCGCCACCGACGCGGCGGCCAGCACCAGCGGCAGCTCGTAACCGAGCAGTTGTGCCGCACCACGCAGCCCACCGAGCAGGCTGTACTTGTTGGCCGACGCCCAGGCCGACATGAGCACGGCCAGCACGCCCACCCCGACCACCGCCAGCACGAAGAACAGCCCGATGTCGAGCGGCTGCCCGACCAGGTCGTTCGGGCCGAGCGGGATCACCAGCAGGGCCAGCAGGTACGGCACCAGCGCCACCGCCGGAGCCAACCGGAACACCGGTCGGTCGGCCGCGCGCGGGGTGACGTCCTCCTTCTGGACGAACTTCACCCCGTCGGCGATCAACTGCGCCCAGCCGTGGAAGCCGCCCGCGTACATCGGGCCGAGCCGGCCCTGCATGTGCGCCATCACCTTGTGTTCCGCCTGGCCCACCAGCAACGGCAGGACGAGGAAGGCGGCCAGCACGCCACCGATCCGGACAACCAGTTCCAGCCAGAGCGGCATCAGGCCCCACCTCCGTCATCCGGCGCCGGACCACCCTCGGATGCTGGCGGATCCCCAGCCGTCGGGCCGCCGGGGGCCGCCGGCTCCCCGGTGGAGCCGGCCTCCCGAGGGGTACGCGGCCCGCGGGCACCCGGTGCCGGACGGGCCGGGCGCTCCCGGGCCGGGCGGGCCGGGGTGCCGCCGCGTGGGCCCTCCCCCACCCCACCGGCACCGGCGGGGGTCGGCACGACTCCCCACTCACCTGGCGCGGGCACGCCCGGGGGTCGGATCGGGCGGCGTCCACCGCCGGCCTCCGACTCACCCGGCTCCTTCGCGCCCGGCCAGGGCTTCGCCACCCGGGATGCCAGCACGAACTCCTTGCGCAGCGGGTGCCCCTCGAACTCCGGTGGCAGCAGCAGCGGGAGCAGGCCAGCGTGCCCGGCGAAGTCGATGCCGAACATCTCGTGAGTCTCCCGCTCGTGCCAGGCGGCCCCCGGGTAGACCGCCACCACGGAGTCCACAGTCGGTGTGTCGCGGGACACCCGGGCCCGCAACAGCACCCCGTGCCGGTGCGCGGTGGACCAGAGGTGGGCCACCACGTCGAACCCGTCGGCCAGCTCGTCGACCGCCGACAGCCAGTCGAAGTAGTCGCAGGCCAGCTCGGTGTCGTCCCGAGCGGCCAGCAGCGCGGCCCGCCAGGCGTGCGGGGGCACGTCGACGGTGGCCCGGGCATGGACCTGACCGCCGGAGACCGTCGCGGTGGCCTCGACGGGCGCGAGCAGCGCGACGAGCCGTTGGCCGACCTCTTCCGGTGTCATGCCGCTGATCCTAGGCCCTGCGGCCGGCGTCCTCGCCTCGTGCGGAGGCGGCGCCGGACGGCAACCGACCCGGTACGCGGGCGGCCGGTGCACGCAAGCGGGTGACTCCGGTGCGCTTCGCCGGTGCCACCCGTCGGCGGCCACCAGGATGAAGTCTGTGCGCGCTGTGACCGTCATTCCCGGAGTACCCGGCTCGCTGCGGCTGCTCGACGACTACCCCGAACCGGCCCCCGAAGAGGGACCGATCCTGGTGGAGGCCCTCTCGGTTGGCGTCTGCGGAACCGACATCGAGATCATCGAGGGGCAGTACGGCGAGGCGCCGCCCGGCACCGATCACCTGGTGCTCGGTCACGAGTCACTGGGTCGGGTGCTGGAGGATCCGACCGGCACCCGGCAGCCGGGCGACCTGGTGGCCGGGATCGTCCGGCATCCCGATCCGATGCCCTGCCCGAACTGCGCGGTCGGTGAGTGGGACATGTGCCGCAACGGCCTGTTCACCGAGCACGGCATCAAGGCGCTGCCGGGCTTCGCCCGCGAGCGGTGGCGGTTGCAGCCCCGCTTCGCGGTGGGACTCGATCCCGCACTGATCGAGGTGGGGATGCTGCTCGAACCGACGAGTGTGATGGTCAAGGCGTGGGACCACGTCGACCGGATCGGCCTGCGGGCGGAGTGGCAGCCCCGCACCGCGTTGATCACCGGTGCCGGCCCGATCGGCCTGCTCGCCGCGCTGCTGGCCAGTCAGCGGGGCCTCTCCGTGCACGTGCTCGACCTGGCCACCGAAGGCCCGAAGCCGGCGCTCGCCGGCGCGCTCGGTGCCACGTACCACTCCGGACCGCTCGACCAGCTGGACCTCGAACCGGACGTCATCGTCGAGTGCACCGGCGCGCCGGCGGTCGTGCTGGAGGCGATGTGCAAGGTCGGTCCCAACGGGATCGTCTGCCTGGCCGGGGTCTCCAGCGGCGGCCGGACGATCGACTTCGACGCGGGCGCGCTGAACCGGACCCTCGTGCTGGAGAACAACGTCGTCTTCGGCTCGGTGAACGCCAACCGGCGGCACTGGGAGGGTGCCGCCGAGGCCCTTTCCAAGGCCGACCCGGCCTGGCTCGCCTCACTGATCACCCGCCGGGTGCCGCTGGCCCAGTACGCCACCGCCTACTCGCCCGGACCGCAGGACATCAAGGTCGTCCTCGACTTCGCCCGCTGAACACCCCGCAGGCTCGGGTCAGATGCCGGGCAGCCGGCCGTTGCGGAACAGGTCGACGAAGAGCTGATGATCGTGACGGGCGCGTACCCCGTACGTGTGGGCGAAGTCGACCAGGTGCCCGACGAAGCCGGCGGTGTCCGCGTCCACGACGGCGACGATGGCCTCCTCGGTCGAGTAGTCGACCAGGTCGTGGCTGGACTCGTCGTCGGCCACCGAGTGCATCCGGGCGACCGCCCGCCCCAGGTCGGCCAGCACCCCGGCCAGTTCCTCCGGCTCGTTGACGTCCGCCCAGTCGAGGTCGGCCGCGTACGGGGACACCTCGGCGACGAGTTGACCGACGCCGTCGAGTTCGGTGAAGCCCAGCCACGGGTCGGCGTGCGCCTGGAGGGCCCGCTGCGACTCGGCGGTGCGGTGCCCCTGGTGCCGGAAGTAGCCACGGACCCGCTCGTCGTCGACGTAGCGGGCCACCGCCGGCACCTGAGCCTGCTTCATGTAGATCACGACGTCGTTCTCCAACGCCTGGGTGTGCCCCTCCAGCAGGAGGTTGTACGAGGGTAGGCCGGCCGAGCCGATGCCCACCCCCTTGCGCAACACCACGTCCTTGATCTGAGCGGCGAGCGGCCGGGCCTGCACCGTGGGGGGCAGCGTCTCCAGGTACGCCTCGAACGCCGCGCACACCCGCGCCCGCACGTCCCCGTCGATCTCGTACACCCCGTCGCCCACGGAGAAGCGCCGCTCGTAGTTGTCGATGGTGGTCTGTCCGCGCAGCAGGTCGACCCGGGTGTTCAGCCGCGCCTGCTGGAGCACCCGGCGCAGCACCCCGTCGGCGTTGTCCAGGGTGATCGACCCGATGGCGTCGTCCCCACCGGCGGCGATGGCCCGCAGTTCGACCAGGTACGCGTTCGCGAAGCAGGTGACCAGGTCGCTGATGACCCGGTCGGAGAGCGCCTTGGTGTAGCCGATCAACGCGACGCTGGCGACGAACCGCCGCAGGTCCCAGGTGAACGGCCCGACGTACGCCTCGTCGAAGTCGTTGACGTTGAAGACGAGCTGACCGGAGCCGTTCATGTAGGTGCCGAAGTTCTCCGCGTGCAGGTCGCCGTGGATCCACACCCGGCTGGTCCGCGCGTCGAGAAAGCGGTCGTCGGCGAAGTCGCCCCGCTGGTCGGCGTAGAAGAGGCTGGCACTGCCCCGGTAGAAGGCGAACGGCGAGGCGGCCATCTTGCGGAACTTGCGCCGGAAGGCGGCCGGGTCGAGCGCCATCAGGGTGCCGAACTCCTCGGTCAGCACCTCGACGATGAAGGCGGAACGCTGCTCGGCGACATCGGTCATGATCCGTACGCTAGCGAAGCCACACCACCCGGACGGCCAGCCGAGCGACCGGTCTCGCCGGACCGACCGGACCGCGGTCCACACCCGGCCGGGCACCTCCGCCGGTCAGGGATTCGGTGGACGCACCGGCGGTGCGGTCAGGGAGGCGACCGAGCGGGCGGGGGCGCCGTCGCGGGGCGGGGCGTCGACCGGTGGGGCGAGCGGGTCGGTGCGGGACACCCCGCCGATGCCGGACTGCTCGGCGGCGATCTTCTCCTGGAGCCGGAGGATGCCGTGCAGCAGCGCCTCCGGCCGGGGCGGGCAGCCGGGCACGTACACGTCGACCGGGATGAGCTGGTCGACCCCCTTGGTCACCGAGTACGAGTCCCAGTACGGGCCGCCGCAGTTGGAGCAGGCACCGAACGAGATCACGTACTTCGGCTCGGGCATCTGGTCGTAGAGCCGCTTGATCGCCGGAGCCATCTTGTCGGTGACGGTGCCGGAGACCACCATCAGGTCGGCCTGCCGGGGACCGTGCGCGAACGGGATCACGCCCAGCCGCATGAAGTCGTGCCGGGACATGCTTGTCGCGATGAACTCGATGGCGCAGCAGGCCAGGCCGAAGTTGAAGACCCAGAGCGAGTAGCGCCGGCCCCAGTTGAGCACGAACCGGATCGGCTCACCGAGCACCGCAGGCAGCTGCACGACCGCTCCCCCTCCCGTCCCCGACAGTCAACCACAGCGACCCGACGTCTGCGGTGGCCGCCGCCCGGCGACGGACGTCGCCGAGCGGTGCACGATCAGGAACCGGTGGGCGCTACCACGCGGGACGTTGCAGCAGGCTGACGAACTCGACGAGCAGCCGTTCACGCAGCGCCGGTGGGGCGGCGTCGAGCAACGTGTTGACCAGGGCCATCCGCTCCGGCAGCCCACCACCCGGGCCCAGCCCGAGTCCGGCGGCGAGCCCGGCGACCACATCGCCGGTGAGCCCCTCCGGCGCCAGCGTGCCAGCCAGGGCCCGCAGCTCCGGCGGCAACGCGACCGGGCCCGCCGCGCGGGCGGCGGCGACCGCGTCGGCCAGATCGGGACCGAACTCCGCCGCCCGGGGTGCCACCGCGGCGGTCACCGTGAGGTGCACGCTTGGCGGCAGGCCGGCGTACGACAGCTGGGGCTGGGTGTGCCAGCCCCGCGCGGCCAACTCGTCGACCAGCACGAACAGGTCCGGCCCGGTTTCGGTGGCGGTGAAGCAGACCACCGTCGACTCCGGCTCGGCGACCAGCCGCAACCCGTCGGCGCCGCGTACCGCCTCGGTCAGGGTGCACACCGCCGCCCAGGTGCGCCGGGTCAGTTCCAGGTAGCCGTCGTCACCGAGATGCCGCACGGTGGCGTACGCGGCGGCGATCGGCCCACCGGAGCGGGTGGAGGAGATCACCGGGTTGATCATGGTGTACCCGGGCCAGTCGGCGTAGGCGAAGTACTGCGGGGCACGCAGTTGCGGATCGCGGTGCAGCAGCACCGACACGCCCTTCGGCGCGTACGCGTACTTGTGCAGGTCCACCGAGATCGAGGTGACGCCGGGCACGCCCAGGTCGAACGGGGGCACCGGCAGGCCGAGGCGCCGCAGGTACGGCAGCGTCCAGCCACCGAAGCAGGCGTCCACATGGCAACGGACCCCGGCGGCGGCGGCCACCTCGGCGATCTGTTCGACCGGGTCCACGACGCCGTGCGCGTACGAGGGGGCGGAGCAGGCCACCAGCACCGTCTCCGGCCGGAGGGCGGCGGCCACGTCGGCGACGGCCGGGCGCAGGGTGCTCGGGTCGACCGGCACGGTGTCGAGTTCCACCCGCAGGTAGTGAGCCGCCTTGGCGAAGGCGGCATGGGCACTGGCCGGTACCACGATCCGGGGTGCCGCGATGTCCGGCCGGGCGTCCCGGGCGGTCTTGACGGCCAGGATGAGCGACTCGGTGCCGCCGCTGGTGACGCTGCCGACGACGTCCGGTGCGCTCGTGCCCGGCCCGCCGCCGAGCAGCCGCGCCGCCGCCGCGACAAGCGTGTTCTCCATGGCCAGCAGGGACGGGAAGGCGGTCGGGTCGAGCCCGTTGACGTGGGCGCTCTCGGCGTACGCGGCGGCGGCGAGCGCGTCCAGCCCGGGCACCGCGGGGTCGTACACGTACGCGAACAGCCGCCCCCCGTGCGTCGGTCGATCCAACGCCCGCAGCTCGCGGATCTCCGCCAGCACCTGCTCCGCCGGCATCCCGTCCGGCCGGTTCTCGTCGATCATTGAGTTGTGGCGCCCTTTCCGTGGTTTTCAGCGGCTTCTGTTCCTGCCACGACTGCATGATCGGCGGTGGTCGGGGGTGGGGTGGTGGAGGTGAGGCGGGCGGGGGTCAGGTCGTAGGGGCGCAGCAGGAGGGTGGCCAGGCCGATCAGGAGGGCGGGGAGGATCGTGAAGCCGAGCAGGACGCCGAGGCGGGCGGTGTCGGACTGGGTGGCGGAGGTGCCGGTGGTGGAGGAGACGTAGCCGGTCAGGGCGAGCACCAGCCCGTAGATGCCGGGGCCGAGGGCCAGACCGAAGGTCTCACCGGCCGTCCACACGCCGGTGAAGACCCCGGCCTGCCGGCGGCCGGTGCGCGCGGTGTCGTACGCGATGCAGTCCGGGAGCATGGCCAGCGCGAACACCTGTTGTCCGGCGTACCCGACGCCGAGGAACGCGACCAACAGGTAGACCACGGCGGCCGGCAGCACCGGCGCGGCGACCAACGCCAGTCCGCCGGCGGCCAGGATCAGCGATGCCGCCACCAGGGCGGCGAGCTTGCCCACCCGCGCACCCACCCGGGACCAGAGCGGCATCACCACGAGCGCCGGGCCGACGAAGCAGACGAAGAGCACCGTCGGGCCGGTCGTCGGATCTGCCAGCACGTGGTCGGCGAAGTACTGGACCCCGGCGAGGATGGTGGCCACCCCGGCGGACTGCACCACGAAGCAGAGCAGCAACGCCCGGAAGGGCCGGTTGCGGGCGGCGACGGTGAGTTGGGCGCGCAGGCTCGGCTCGCTCTCGCCGACCGTGCCCTGCGGGGCGGACCGGGTGCCGAGGAAGGCGCCGACGGCGCCGAGCGCGATGAGGGCGGCCACGAAGACGCCCATCCACCGGTGCCCGGGAACGCCTCCGCCGGCCGCGTCGCGCACCAGCGGTGCCACCGCACCGGCGACCAGGATGGCCAGCGCCAGCACCGCGATCCGCCAGGTCATCATCCGGGTACGTTCGGTGTAGTCACTCGTCAGCTCGGCCGGCATCGCCACGTACGGCACCTGGAAGAAGGCGAACGCGGTAGCCGTGGCCAGGAACGCGACGGCGACGTACGCCCCGGAGGCGGGACCGGCTCCGAACGGCGCGGCGAAGATGGCCCCGAAAAGGACGGCAAGTGCCAGCCCACCGAAGAGCAGGTACGGACGACGTGCACCCCAGCGCGACCGGGTGCGGTCGGAGATCCGCCCGGCGACCGGGTTGACCAGCACGTCCCACGCCTTCGGCAGCAGCACCAGCAGGGCGGCCACCCCGGCGGCCACCCCGAGCGTGTCGGTGAGGTAGGGCAGCAGCAGCAGACCCGGCACGGTGCCGAAGGCCCCGGTCGCCAGCGAGCCGAGCGCGTAGCCGGCGTGCACGCCCCTGGGCAGCGTGCCCAGCACGGTCGAGGTCGCGCCCGGCAGAACCGAGGCGGAGGTCGTAGACGCCAGGCCGGAGGCGGGCGTGGGGCCGGAGCCACCCGGCAGTGCGGTCATGAGGCCGAATATTACTCACGTTATGGCGGGGGTCACATCCCCTGCCCGGGCCACCACCCGGCCGACCGCATGTCCACCCCGGTACCGCGCAGCGGCGTCCCCTCGGCGATCCAACGTGCCCGCGCCTCGCGGGCCAGCCGGGGCGGCAGTCCGCCGGACGCGTTCACCACCCGGTGCCACGGGGCCCCACCACCGTGGCGGGCCATGATCGCCCCGACCAGCCGGGCCGACGCCCGCCCGGAGCGCTCGGCCAACGCGTCGGCCACCGCCCCGTACGACATCACCCGGCCGGGCGGGATCCGGTCGACCAGTTCCAGCACCGCCTCGACGTACTCGTCAGGTGTCACAAGCGGCCAGACTATGGGAACGGCGGCGGGACGTGCCGCGACGACAGCGCAGAATGGGCGGGTGCGCGACGCAGTCACGGCGGCCCGGCGGGTCGTTGTCAAGATCGGGTCCTCCTCGTTGACCACCGCCACCGGCGGCCTGGACGACGGGCGGGTGGACGCGCTTGTCGACGCCCTCGGTCTACGGGCCGCCGACGGCCGCGAGGTGGTGCTGGTCTCCTCCGGCGCGATCGCCGCCGGCCTCGCCCCACTCGGGCTGCCCCGGCGACCGCGCGACCTGGCCACCCAGCAGGCCGCCGCCAGCGTCGGCCAGGGCCTGCTGATCGGGCGGTACGCGGCCGCCTTCGCCCGGCACGGCCGCACCGTGGGCCAGGTGCTGCTCACCGTCGACGACGTGACCCGGCGGGCCCACTACCGCAACGCGTACCGCACCCTGCGCAAGCTGCTCGACCTGCGGGCGGTGCCGATCGTCAACGAGAACGACACGGTCGCCACCGAGGAGATCCGGTTCGGCGACAACGACCGGCTGGCCGCGCTGGTGGCCGCGCTCGTCGACGCCGACCTGCTGGTGCTCCTCTCCGATGTCGACGCGCTCTGGACCGGCGACCCGGCGCGCCCCGGCTCCCGTCGCATCGCCGAGGTACGCGACGAGGCGGATCTCGTCGGTGTCGAGATCGGCGGCAGCGGGCGGGCGGGGGTCGGCACCGGTGGCATGGTGACCAAGGTCGAGGCGGCCCGGATCGCCACCGGTTTCGGCATCCCGGTGGTGCTCACCTCCGCCACCCAGGCGCTCGCCGCGCTGGCCGGTGAGCCGGTCGGCACCTTCTTCCACCCCAGCCTCCGGCGACCCGCCGCCCGGCTGTTCTGGCTCGCCCACGCCACCGCGCCCCGGGGGCGGCTGCATCTCGACCCGGGCGCGGTGGCCGCCGTGGTGGGCCGACGCAAGTCGCTGCTGCCCGCCGGGATAACCGCCGTGGACGGTGCCTTCACCGCCGGCGACCCGGTCGACCTCGTCGACACCTCCGGCGCACCGGTGGCCCGAGGACTTGTCAACTACGACGCGATCGAGCTGCCCGGCCTGCTCGGGCGGTCGACCGCCGACCTCGCCGCGGCACTCGGCCCGGCGTACGAACGGGAGGTCGTCCACCGCGACGACCTGGTGCTGCTGTGAATCGCCCGACCAGGGCCGACACCTGAGGAGTGGAAGATGAGCGTGAGCGAGCAGGCCCGCCGGGCGCGAGCGGCTGCGGAGACGCTTGCCGTGGCCACGCGTACCGCCAAGGACGCCGCGCTGCACGCGATGGCCGACGCGCTGGTGGCGGGTACGCCGGAGATCCTGGCCGCGAACGCCGCGGACCTGGCGGCCGGGCGCGACGCCGGGCTGAGCGCGGCCGTGCTGGACCGGCTCGCCCTCGACGAGGGGCGGGTGGCCGGCATCGCCGACGCGCTGCGCCAGATGGCCGCGCTGCCCGACCCGGTGGGCGAGATGGTCCGCGGTTCGACCCTGCCCAACGGGCTGGAGCTGCGGCAGATCCGGGTGCCGTTCGGCGTGGTCGGCATCATCTACGAGGGGCGACCCAACGTGACAGTGGACGCTGCCGGCATCTGTCTCAAGGCCGGCAACGCGGCGCTGCTGCGCGGTTCCTCCTCGGCCGCGCACTCGAACGCGGCCCTGGTCACGGTGCTGCGTGACGCGATCGACCAGGCCGGCCTCCCCGCCGACCTGGTGCAACTGGTCGACGCCAGCAGCCGCGACTCGGTCAAGGAGCTGATGCGGGCCCGAGGGCTCGTCGACGTGCTGATCCCGCGTGGCGGAGCATCGCTGATCCGCACCGTGGTCGAGGAGTCGACCGTGCCGGTGATCGAGACCGGGGTGGGCAACTGCCATGTCTACGTGGACGCCGCCGCCGACCTGTCGATGGCGGTGTCGATCGCGCTCAACGCCAAGACGCAGCGGCTGTCCACCTGTAACACCGCCGAGTCGCTACTCGTGCACGCCGACATCGCCGACGCCTTCCTGCCCGCGATGCTTGCCGCGTTCGCCGAAGCCGGGGTGACGGTGCACGGCGACGCCCGGGTCGCGGCCCACTCCGACGCGGTGGTGGCGGCCACCGACGAGGATTTCGGCACCGAGTACCTCAGCGCGGACATCTCCGCCGCCGTCGTCGACTCACTGGACGCGGCGGTCGCGCACATCCGGCGCTACGGCAGCGGCCACACCGAGGCGATCGTGACCGACTCGCAGTCGGCCGCCCGGGAGTTCGTGGCCCGGGTCGACGCGGCCGCCGTGATGGTGAACGCCTCGACGCGCTTCACCGACGGCGGCGAGTTCGGCTTCGGCGCGGAGATCGGCATCTCCACCCAGAAGCTGCACGCCCGCGGCCCCATGGGCCTCCCCGAACTGACCAGCACCAAGTACGTGGTCACCGGCACCGGCCACCTCCGCCCCTGACCCCCTCCACCTCAACACGGGAGGGGTGCGCGGAGGCCGGGGTCAGCGGAAGGCGCGGATGACGGCGAGGGTGGCGTGTACGTCGAACTGGTGGCCGTCGTCGCTGCTCCAGCCGCCGTCGCTGCGCTGCGTCTCGGTGAGGCGGCGTCGGGCGGCGACAAGCGTCCACTCCTGATGGTCGACGCCCACCCGGCGCAGCGTCACGGCGAGCCAGGCGGCGTCGGCCGCCGACGCCTGCGGTAACCGCTCCGCCAGGACCGCCTTGATCTGCGCCGACTCGTAGAACATCTGCTGCCGGTGCAGGACGGCCGCGCTGAGCCAACCGGCGGCCAGGAAGGACGGCCAACTGCCGTCCGGGCGCAGGTGAGCGGCGAGCGCCTGGCTGGCGGCGTGCACCACACCGGCGTACGCCCCGCCGACCCGGTGGTCCAACGGCCCGGCGGCCCGCGCGTCCAGGCCCGCCACCGTCAGCCAGAACGCGGCGTTGGCGGTCAGGTACAGGCGCGCCTCCGGGTCCCCCGGACGGGCCCACTCGGGCGCGGAGTCCGCGAGGGCCCGGTCCTCCTCCCAGCAACCGTCGGGTTGCTGGCCGGCGGCGAGCCAGTCCAGCGCCCGACGTGCGCTCGGCCGGCCGAGCGCGCCGAGATCGTCCAGTTCCGCCAGCCGGAAGCAGGTCGCGTCCACCGACGCGACCTCGTCGCCCCAGGACGCCGGCCAGCCGCCGCCGAGTGTCTGCCCGACCTCGGCGCTGTCGAGCACTTCCGGCGATGGCTGCGTGCCGGTACGCAACCAGGACAGGCGGGCACGCTCCACCGCGTCCCCGTGAGCCACCACGAACCCGATCGCGGCGTCGATGTCGACCACGGCGGCCACGCTACCGGCGCAAACATGATCTCGCCTCAGGAGGACGGATAGGTGAGATCCGACCGACGGCAGGGTGGCGGCGAAGGGCCCCGCCCCCATGGAAATGGCGACGGGGCCCTCGGCGGTGGGATCAGTAGGCGGGCAGCGAGGGATCGATCTGCTTGATCCAGGAGAGCACGCCGCCCTGCACGTGCACCGCGTCGCGGAAACCGGCCGCCTTCAACGCGGCCAACGCCTCGGCGGAGCGAACGCCGGACTTGCAGTGCAGCACGATCTGCCGGTCCTGCGGAAGCTTGGACAGCGCCTCACCGGAGAGGATCTCGCCCTTGGGGATCAGCGTGGCCCCCGGGATGCGGACGATCTCGTACTCGGCCGGCTCCCGGACGTCGACGAGGAAGATGTCCTTGCCGGCGTCCTGCCACTCCTTCAGCTCGGACGCGGTGATGGTCGCGTCGACCACCGCCTCCTGGGCCTCCTCCGACACCGCACCGCAGAAGTCCTCGTAGTCCTCCATCAGGTCGGTGAGTGTCGGGTTCTCCCCGCAGAGCACGCAGTTCGGGTCCTTCCGGACCTTGATCTTGCGGTAGCTCATCTCCAGGGCGTCGTAGACCATCAACCGGCCGACAAGCGGCTCGCCGATGCCGGCGAGCAGCTTGATCGCCTCGTTGACCTGGATCGAGCCGATCGAGGCGCAGAGCACACCGAGCACGCCGCCCTCGGCGCAGGAGGGCACCATGCCCGGCGGCGGGGGCTCCGGGTAGAGGCACCGGTAGCAGGGACCGTGCTCGGCCCAGAACACCGACGCCTGGCCGTCGAAGCGGTAGATCGACCCCCAGACGTACGGCTTGCCGAGCAGCACCGCCGCGTCGTTGACCATGTAGCGGGTGGCGAAGTTGTCGGTGCCGTCGACGATCAGGTCGTACTGGGCGAAGATGTCGCGGACGTTGTCCCGGTCCAGCGCGGTGTTGTGGATCTCGACATTCACCAGCGGGTTGATCTCCCGGATGCTCGCCGCGGCCGACTCGGCCTTCGAGCGTCCGACGTCGGAGACCCCGTGGATGATCTGGCGCTGGAGGTTGGACTCGTCGACGGTGTCGAAGTCGATGATGCCCAACGTGCCGACACCGGCGGCGGCCAGGTACATCAGGGCGGGCGAACCGAGGCCACCCGCGCCGACACAGAGCACCCGGGCGTTCTTCAGCCGCTTCTGCCCGGTGACCCCGACGTCGGGGATGATCAGGTGGCGCGAGTAGCGGCGGATCTCGTCAACGGTCAGCTCGGCGGCGGGTTCGACGAGCGGGGGCAGCGACACGGTGGACTCCCCGGGATCGATGTGGCGGACAACCGGGCCATTGTCGCTCGCCGACGTGCCCATCGACCATGAGCAGCGACACGTCGCCCGCTATGCGGGAGCGGGAATACCGGCGTGCCGGCGACCGTCGAGAATCGGCCAGGCGTTCGGCAGGCAGCCATCCAGGCCGTACGTCTGCTGCTGCATGACCGGCGCCGGGTCTCCGGGCGCCGGGCACGCCTCGTGTCCCTCCCCGAATTCGTGCCCGACCTCATGGTTGATCACGTAGGCCCGGTAGACCTCGAGCGGGGCGCCGTAGTCCGGCACCGCCTCCAGCCAGCGGGCCAGATTGATGATGACCTGCCCGGGCAGCCGGCAGGAGGTGTAGCCCTCGGTACTCAGTCCCCCCTCGGCGCACATCGCCTCGGAGGTTCGCGGGGTGGCCAGGTAGATGGTGAAGTCGGCCGCATCCGCCTCGGCGATCCGCTGCACGCGCAGCTCCCCGGTGCCGATCCAGCTACGCCTGTCGGCCAGCACCCCGTCGACCACGGCGGCGAAGGCGACCGGATCCTGGCCGGTGCCCTGCTCGACGGCGACCCGGTAGCGGGCCACCGGACCACCCTCGCCGTGCACCGGCGACTGGTCACCGGCCACCGTGAAGCTGCCGTCACCCACCCACGGATACCTGCTCGGCCGGGCCTGCTCGTCGCCACCCGCCCCGGCGGCGACCCGGTTGCCGAAGCCCTGCTCCGGCGCGGCCACCCGCTGACCGGTTCGGACCAGCAGCACCGCCGTGGTGGCGGCCAGCACCAGCACCATGCCCAGGGTCACGACCACCCGGTGCGGCACCACCGGTCGGCGAGGCCGATTCTCCGGCTCCGACGGTCGAGCCGAGTGGTCGTAATCGCGCCAAAGGGGCGAAGAGGGCATGACGCCATCGTCGCATCCCTTTCCGGCACATCACCGCGATTTGATCGTCCGGCCGCCGCTCAGAGTGGCGGGCCCTGGTACCGCCGACCGTCCAGGTACGGCCACGGGTTCGCGACGCACCCCTTGAGGAAGAGCGTCTGCTGCATCATCACCGGAGCCGGCTCGCCGCGCCCCGGGCAGCGCTCGTGCCGGTTGCCCAGCTCGTGCCCGACCTCGTGGTTGACCACGTACGTCCGGTAGAGCGACAGCGGCACGTCGGCCTCGACGAAGTGCGGTACCGACAGCCGCCACCGGTCCAGGTTGATGATCACTTTTCCCGGCGCCCGGCAGGAGGTGTACGGCCGGCCACCGACCCGGATGTCCACCCCTCCGGCGGCGCACATCCGACCCGCCGTCCCAGCCGTGGCCAGGTAGACGGTGAAGTCGTGACGAGCGGAACGCTCGACCTGCCGCAGCCGCAGTCGACCACTGTCCACCCAACTGCCCGGGCCGGCCAGCGCCGTCCGCACCGCCAGGGCGAACTCGCCCGCGTCCACGCCGGTGCCGGACTCCACCGCCACCCGGTAGCGCCGGAGGTCACCGGCCGAACCCAGCACCGGGCCGGCCCGGTCGTCGTAGCCGAACCGCCCCGGACCCGTCGACGGGATCGAACCGGGCTCCCGCAGGACCGGTGGCGCGGGCGACGGGGACACCGCCACCGGCGACGGTGTCCGCACGGGTGCCGGGGACGACGGGGCCACGACCGGCCCGGAGACCACCGGTGCGACCTCGTCGGCTGCCCCCGAGCCCACGCCGGTGCCGCCGGCCACCATCGCCACCGCGGCACCGACGGCGGCCACCAGCATCGCTACCCGGACCAGCGCACCCGATCCGAGCCCTCGCCGCACCCCGTGCGCGGCGGGAGCGACCGGAGCCGCCGCTCGGTCACGGTGCGAAAACGGTCGCCGGACGGCGTGACGGCCAGCGGGACGAGCCGACCGTCGACGGCTACCAGGGCTGGGCACCCGGTCATCCTGCCAGGTCTGCCCGGCGGGCGGGTTCCCCCGCCTCGGCGAGCAGGCCCAGCACCGCCCGGGCAACCAGGCGCGGCACCTCCAGTTGGGCCACATGCCCGACACCATTGATCATGAGTAGTCGACTGTCCGGGATCACCCGCGCGGCCTGCGGGGCCACCCGTACGTCGACCAGCCGGTCCTGCCGTCCCCCGATGACCAGCGAGGGTGCGCGCACCGTACCGGCCATCCGCCACAGCGAGCCCGACCCGGGCAGGTACGACCGCACGAAGCTGGAGACCAGGCCACGGAAGGTGCGCACGTACGCCGCCGCGTAGTGCTCCGCCTCGTAGCGCACCCGGATCTCCTCCAGCGCCTCGCTCCGACGCTGGTCGCTGATCCGGCTGAGATCGGCCACGCATGCCTCCATCACCTGCTGGGCCATCACCTCCGGCGCGAGCTGGGCCAGCCGCCAGGCGGCCACCCGTTCGCCCCGGGGGATCGCCAGCAGCGGCAGCATCCGTCCCTGCAACGACCGGCGGAAGTCGAGAAACGGCAGGGCCGGCGACACCAGGGTCAGCGTCCGGACCAGATCCGGCCGGAGGGCCGCCACCCGTACCGAGATCGCACCGCCGAGCGAGTTGCCGAACAGGTGCACCGGCCCGCGGTCGGAGTACTCGATCCAGCGGATCACCCGGTCCGCGAAGACCGGCACGGTGTAGCGCCGGCCCGGCTCGCTGCGACCGAAGCCGGGCAGGTCGATCGCCTGACCGTCCAGCCGATCGGCGAGCAGGCCGGCCAGGTCGGTCCAGTTCTGCGACGAGCCGCCCAGACCGTGCACGTACAACGCCGGTTCGGCGTTCGGGGCGGTGGCCGGCGTCTCCCGGACGTAGGTGACAGCTCCGTCCAGTCGCACCTCCCGCCCCGGCCAGGGCGGCGGAACCGAGTGAGCGGGCAACAGCCGTTCGGGCCAGAGGGTGGCAGGCTTCACCGTTCCAGTTTGCCTGGAACGGCTCACGCCAGCAGCGCCTCCAGTCGACGGTTGACCGCGGCCAGGGTCGCCCGCACCACCGCCTGCCGGGGATCGCCGGCCACCAGAGCGGACCCGGCCAACTGCTCGACCCACCCGTCGCAGACCAGCAGCACCACCACGGTGGCCACCTCGCAGTTGCCGAACGGCACCACCGCGGCGTGCTCCACGAAACACCGGCCACGTTCCGCCGTGGGACCGGCGGCGTAGAGCAGCTCGTCGATCGCCGCCGCCGCCGCGACCCCGCACAACCGCAGCACGAAGCCGTCCACGGCGGGCCCGGTGGCGTACCCCGAGGCGTTCCGGTCGCCCGCGACCAGCCGGACCTCGACATTGGCGTCGAGCCCGAACGTGCTCACCTGGACGTGGTCGAGCACCACCCGGGGGCCCGGCGCCCCACCGGTGTCCAGCGGTCGCGACGGCGCGGACTCGGTCGTGGTGAGTTGCCCGCCGGAGTAGGACGCACCGAGGGTCGCCGGGCTGCCGGACGCACCCGGCTCGTCGACGACCGCCCGACCCCGGTTCGGTGCCGGTGACTGCCGGCGCCGCCGGGTGGTTTCCGGCACCGTCTCCGGCCGGCTCGGCGGAGTCTCCGTCCGGGTGCCGCCGGGTCTGGCGGACGGGCGCCGCGGCTCCGCGGACGGGCGGGTCTCACCCGCCTCGCTCCGGCTCTCCGTGGCGCGCCGACGCACCGGCACGGCGGGAACTCCGGGTAGGCCGCGAGGTGCCGCAGCCAGTCCCATCCGCTCCTGCAACAACCGGGCGACATGTCGGCTCACCTCGGCCGGGTCGGCACCGTCAGCGAGGTCGAGGCGGAGGCTGTGCGCTCCGGCGGGGGTACGCCGCAGGGCGGCGTCGCGTACGCCCTCGACGCCGCGAACGGCGGCGAGGATCGCGTTGACGTCGAAGCCCTCCGGCCGGTCCCGCAGCGGGGCCGGCTCGTCGTCACGGCGAAGATGAGTGGCGATCCGGGCTAGTTCCGGGGTTTCGGCGGGTGGCTCCACAGCTGGCGGCTCCGGCACGACGGGCACGTCCGGTTCGGCGGGGACGCGCTGCGGCAACACCGCCGTGGTGCTGTCCCGCGAACGGTCGCCGGCCGGCTCGGTCGGCGGGACCGGATCGGGCGCGGATCGGCGTGCCGCATAGGGGGCTGCGCTCGTCGGGACGGGCGCAGAGGGGGTGCGTTCGCGGCGATCGGACGCACCCGGGATCTCGCCGGGCGGGGCTGTCCCGGTGGTGGTTGGATCCGGCGGCGCGGAGACCGGGGCGGGCGCGGGTGCCGGCTCGTCCGGAACCGGCCGCAGCCGGAACGGTCGGTACCCCGGAGGATCGCCGGCCGACCGGGCCTCGGCGACCGGCGGCGTCGGGCCGGGCTCGGTTGTCTCCCGCCGGCTCGGACCGGTCGGCTGCGGTACGCCGGAGGTAGGGGCGAGCGGCCGGGCCGCGGCCGGTGGGGCGCTCGTCGGATCGGCGGCGCCGGACGGCGTACCGGCCGGCGGGGAACTGGCCGGGCGCAGCGCCCACGGCAGCCGCTCGTCGGCCGGCGGGCCGCCGGACCGGTTGCCCCACGGCGGCGCATCCTCGTTCCGGGTACCCCAGGGCGGGCCCTCGTTGGCCGGCGCACCGCTGACCGGCGGCAACGCCCATGACGGACGCTCCGCCGCCGGCGGCACCTCGGGCGACCGCGCCCACGACGGACGTTGGGGGGCCGACGGTGGGCTGGTCGGATCGTCGCTGGCGGACGGCAGCGCCCAGGACGGACGCTCAGCGGCCGGCGGCAGGTCGGCTGAGCGCGCCCAGGTGGGACGCGGCGAGTCCGGAGGGCCGCTGGTCGGATCGACGACCGCCGGCTGGTTCGCCGGGTCGGGCCCGATGGGCGGCTGCCCTTCCGGATCAGGCTCGGCGTCGCGACGGGGTTCGTACGGCCGGGGCCGTTCCGCGCGAACCGGCTCGTACGGTCGCGTCGCCTCGGCGCGGAGCGGCTCGTACGGGCGGCTGGGCTCGCTGGCCCAGTTCCGGGCCGACGCCTCACGGGACCGACGGTCGGTGGGGGCGTCCTCGTCCCGCGCCCACGGTGGCGCCCAGTCGCGGACCGGGTCGGGCTGGGCCCAGGTGGGCCGGTCCGGGCCACCGACGGGCGGTTCGGCAGGCGACCAGCCGGCCGGCTGGTCGGTGCCGCCCGACGCGGCCGGCCAGCGGCCGGGCTGGTCGGTGCCGTCGACCGCAGGGCGGTCAGCCGGCCCGGCCGCCGGATCGGCGGCGGGCGCGGTCGGCCAGGGCTTACCGGCCGGCTCCGGCCGAAGAGCGTCGTCCCAGCCGTGCTGCCAGCCGTCGGCGGACCGTTCGGCGGAGGGTGCGTGCAGGCCGGGTGGCATCTCGAAGCCGGAGGGGGCGGTGCCGACCGGCGGCACCTGCACGGCCGGGGGCGACGAGGTCGGCCGACCGGTTCCGGCGGTGCCTGGCTGTTCGCCGGAGGGCACCGGACGAGGCGCCGGCACGACGAGGCGGTCCTTGCCCGCATCCTGGGCCGGCCCGCGCAGGCCGGGTGGCGCGCTGACCGGGACGTGCCGGCCACCGGTCGACTGGTCGGCGACGGGCGCGCCGTTCGGCTGGTGGCCGTTGACGTGGTTGCCGTTGACCCGGACGGGCCGCTCGGGCTCCGCCTGCTCACCGACGGGAGCGGGCAGGTCGGCGTGGCGTGACGAGGCGGTGGCCCAACCGGACGGAGACTCCGACCGCGAACCGGTCACGTCGGAGCCAGGCACGACCTCGGGGCCCCACGACCAGTCGACCGGGGACGCCGACCACCCGTTGCCGGATCGGGCCAGGTCATCGCGCTGACCCGTCCCGTCGCCGTGCTCTCCCGGGGTGGCGGCACCGGGTTGCCCTGTTTCACTCACCGCGCGCTCCTTGGTCGCCCCCGCTGAGGCTACCGTGTGGCGACAGTGGCGATAAGTTACAGCGGCGGGCCAATTCCGCGAAGGGCCGAGTGGCCCCGACCGGTTCGGGTGATATGCCGGCCCGTACGACAACCTCGGAGGTTCCCATGACCGCTGTGGGGAACGGCGCCCAGACCGCCGGCCGACCCACGCGCCTGCCCCGTTCGGCGCGCCGCAAGCAGCTACTTGCCGCTGCTCAGGAGGTGTTCGTCGCGCAGGGCTACCACGCTGCGGCCATGGACGACATCGCCGAGCGGGCCGGGGTCTCCAAGCCGGTGCTGTACCAGCACTTCCCCGGCAAGATGGAGCTCTATCTGGCGCTGCTCGACACGCACTGTGACGCGATCGTCGCCAAGGTGCACGACGCCATGGCGAGCACCACCGACAACAAGGAGCGGGTCAGCGCGTCGGTGCGGGCGTACTTCGACTTCGTCGATCACGAGAGCGAGGCCTTCCGCCTGGTCTTCGAGTCGGATCTGCGCAACGAGCCGGCCGTGCGGCAGCGCGTGGAGCGGGTCGAGCAGGGCTGCATCGCGGCGATCACCGACACGATCATCTCCGACACAGGGGTCAGCCGGGCGCACGCCGAGCTGCTCGCCTCGGGCCTGGTGGGCGCGGCCGAGACCGCCGCACAGTTCTGGCTGGCCGGTGGGCGGCAGGTGCCCAAGGCCGAGGCCGAGGCGTTGGTGGCGGCGCTGTCCTGGCGGGGCATCGCCAGCTTTCCGCTGCAAGGTGAGTCAGCCTGACCTTCGACCTTGTGATCGGATAGCCTTCGCAGGGCGGCCATTTCGCCCGATGGAGGAGGCACAGTGGAGGTCAAGATCGGCGTGCAGTACGCGCCGCGCGAGCTGGTCCTGGAGAGCGCACAGTCGCCGGCCGAGATCGAGCGGATCGTGACCGACGCCGTCGCCAGGGGCGAGGGCACCCTCTCCCTGACCGACGAGAAGGGGCGGCGGATCATCGTGCCGGTGGGCAAGGTCGCCTACGTCGAGATCGCCGAGGCGTCCCCCCGAGCGGTCGGTTTCACCGTCCGCTGACGTTCCGACGGACCGGCGACAGGATCAGTGGGCGGGGTTTAACGCCGCACTCCTGTTGCCGGTCTCAGTTGTTGAGCCCGACGGCGACCATCCGCGCCGTGTGCGCGGCGGTCAGCCGCCGGAACAGTTCCGCCACGTCGACCTGACCACCCGCGACGATCAGCGTGGTGAGGGCCCGGTGGTCGGCGGCGGCGACCCGTCCCGCCTGGGACAGCGCCTCGCCCACCAGGCGTCGGGCCCACATCGACAGTCGGCCCGCCACGGTCGGATCGTTCTCGATGGCGAGCCGGATCTCGGCGGCCGCGAACTCCGCGTACCGCGACTCGTGCAGCACGTCGAGGACCAGTTGACGCTCGGGTTCGCCGAGGGCGGCGGCGATCTCCCGAAGGAAGTCGTCGGTGATGGCGTCACCGACGTACGCCTTGGTGACCGCCTCGGCCCAGTCGCGGGGCTCGGTCGAGTCGTGGTACGCCTGCAACGGTGTGACGTACGCCGCCATCGCGTCGTCCGGCGGCACGCCCAGCGCGGCGAGCCGGTCGGCCAGCCGCCGGTAGTTGGTGATCTCGGCAGCGGCCATCTCACTCAGCGCGGCCCGGCGACGCAGGTCGGGGGCGAGCCGGGCATCGGCGGCCATCCGGTCGAAGGCGAGCAGTTCGCCGAGGGCCACCAGACCGAGCAGGTCGGTGACGGCGTCGCCGGGCGGGACCGTCGCGGCGTCACCGGGCGCGGCCGGAACGCCGTGGCCGGGCGGAGTGGGGGTGGACACGTGCGCAGGCTACCGTCCGCCGGCGGCGCGGCAGACCCGCGCCAAATCGCCCGACCATCGCCCACAGTTTGTGATACAGGTCACTTACAAACCTTTGCGTCGTTGCCCGCCCCCATGGAATCGGGACGCTGTTTAACCCGTTCAGGTAGCATGGAGGAGTTGCCGTAGGTGCCGATCCGGCCGGAGTCAACTCCGATCCGGTCGAAGTCCGACCCACGGCGCGCGTGCGGCCCGGTCCGTTCGGCTCTCTGCCGCCGACCGTGTGGCCCGCGCCATACCGAACGCGCCCTGCGGACATGACGGGGCGCACCCACGAGAGGGCACCCCCAAATCCACATGAGTGAGCCGATTCAAGACATCATCGACGGCCAGGAACTGGCCCCGACCGCCCCGGTCCGACCGGAGGCACCGACCTTCGCCGAGCTCGGCGCGCGCGACGAGACCGTCGACGCGCTGGCCGCGGCCGGCATCACCCGCGCCTTCGCCATCCAGGAGTACGCGCTGCCGATCGCGCTGCGCGGAGCTGACCTGATCGGGCAGGCACCGACCGGCACCGGCAAGACGCTGGGCTTCGGCGTGCCGTTGCTGGAGCGGGTCTTCGCACCCGACGAGGGTGGTGACGGGCTGCCGCAGGCCCTGGTCGTCGTACCAACCCGCGAGCTGGGCATCCAGGTCGCCAAGGACATCGCCGCCGCCAGCCGCACCCGGGGCGTACGCGTGCTGCCGATCTACGGCGGTGTCGCGTACGAGCCGCAGATCGAGGCGTTGCGCAAGGGTGTGGAGATTCTCGTCGGCACGCCGGGCCGCCTGCTCGACCTGGCCAAGCAGAAGCACCTGCGCCTGCACGGGGTGCGCGCGCTGGTGCTCGACGAGGCCGACCGGATGCTCGACCTCGGCTTCCTGGACGACGTCGAGCGGATCCTGGCGATGCTGCCGGAGGACCGGCAGACCATGCTCTTCTCCGCGACCATGCCGGACCCGATCGTGACGCTGTCCCGACGCTTCCTGCGCCACCCGATCACGATCCACGCCGGGCACACCGCCGAGACCGGCCCCTCGCCGCAGACGGAGCAACTCGTCTACCGCACCCACTCGATGAACAAGATCGAGATCGTGGCCCGGATCCTCCAGGCGGAGAGCCGTGGACTGACCATCATCTTCACCCGGACCAAGCGGGCCGCCGACCGGGTCGCCGAGGACCTGGACTTCCGGGGCTTCGCGGTCGCGGCGGTGCACGGCGACCTCGGGCAGGGTGCCCGGGAGCGGGCCCTGCGGGCATTCCGGGCCGGGAAGATCGACACCCTGGTCGCCACCGACGTGGCGGCCCGGGGCATCGACGTCAGCGGCGTCACCCACGTGATCAACTACGACTGTCCGGAAGACCAGGACACCTACACCCACCGCATCGGCCGGACCGGTCGGGCCGGCGCGAGCGGGGTCGCGGTGACCTTCGTCGACTGGGACGACATGCCCCGCTGGCGGATCATCGACAAGACGCTCGGCCTGGACATGCCCGAGCCGCCGGAGACGTACCACACCTCGCCGCATCTCTACACCGACCTGCACATCTCCACTGAGATCACCGGCACCCTGCCCACCGCGGAACGCACTCGCGCCGGGTTGGCCGCCGAGGTCGAGGAGGATCTGGGTGGTGGCCGCTCCCGGCGGGGCGAGCCGCGCGGCACCCGCCGCCGCGCTCGCGGCGACGGTGGCCGTGGTGAGGGCGGCCGTGGTGAGGGTGGCCGTGGACGCGGCGGCAGCGGTCGCCGGCAGGACGGTGCGGACACCACGCCGACCGACGCCACCGCGAGTGACGCCGAGGAAGGCACCCGTACCCCCCGACGTCGCCGGCGCCGCCGGGCCGGCGAGGCGGTGGCGGGCGCCGAGACCGTCTCGACGGCCGTCGACGGCACCCCCGCCGAGGCAGCCACCGACCGCAGCGAGGACGGAGCCACCGACGCCGCCCCGCGTCCGCGCCGCCGCCGACGCCGCCGCGGTGCCGCTGCCGACAGCGGTACGCCGGCCGAAGCGACCACCGACTGACGACGTACCGCCCGAGGCGACGGAGCGCGGCCAGCGCCGCTGACCGACCCGTCGCCGCCCGGGCGGTACCTGCTGTCCGCCCCCTTTGCTCTGCTTCACTCCACGCACCGGCTACCCGCCGGAACCTGTGCGTCGGTTGAAGCAGAGCTGGCGGATGGGCAGTGCGGGGGGTCGTGGCCGCCTGCCAGCTGACGATGCCGCCGAATCGTCCGGGAAGATGGAGCGATGCCCGAACCACTGGACTCCGCCCTGACCGAGGTCCGCTCGATGCTGCTCGGACCGGCCCTCACCCGGGCCGTGGCGGCCGGACGGCGACGCGGCCAGCGTCCCTCGATGGTCCGGGCCGAACTGCGTCCCGTCGCGCTCAAGGCCGGTCAGCGGCTGCAGATCTCCACCTCCGACGGGGACCGGCCGCACACCCGGAACCTGAGTCTCGGGCCGGAGGCCGAGGCGGCGGTGGAGGCGCTGCTGGCCGAGCCGTTCGGCAACTGGCACGTGGAAACCGCCGACGCCACCCTGCAACTGCGGGTGACCAAGTCGGGCGAGGCCCAGGTGCACCGCAGCACGGCGAGCCGGTCGGTTGCCCCGGCCGCCGCCGGGCACGACCGAAGCAAGGAGTACCTGCTCGACCCGGGCGATCCGCTCTTCGCCGAGATCGGCGGCTCGGCGGCCAAGCGACGGCAGGTGGACGCGTTCCTGCGGGCGCTGACCGCCACCCTGCCGGACGGGCTGGCCGGGCAGTTGGACCGACCACTTCGGGTGGTGGACCTGGGCTGCGGCAACGCGTACCTGACCTTCGCCGCGTACCGCTATCTGTCCAGCACAGGGGTCGATGTCGAGCTGGTGGGGGTGGACGTGCGCGACGACCAGCGCCGCCGCAACACCGAGCTGGCCGAGCGGCTGGGCTGGGCCGACCGGGTGCGGTTCGTCGCCGGCACGATCGCCGACGCGACCGTCGAGCCGTCACCCGACCTGGTGCTCGCGCTGCACGCCTGCGACACCGCCACCGACGAGGCGCTGGCCCGGGCGGTGGGCTGGCGCGCCCGCTGGGTGCTCGCCGCGCCGTGCTGCCACCACGACGTCGCGGCGCAGCTGCGTACCCGGCCGGCCCCGCCCCCGTACGACCTGCTGACCCGGCAGGGCATCCTGCGGGAGCGCTTCGCGGACGTCCTCACCGACGCGCTGCGTGCCGGGTTGCTGCGCCTGCACGGCTACCGGGCCGAGGTGGTCGAGTTCGTCGACTCCGCGCACACCCCGCGGAACCTGCTCATCCGGGCCCGCCGGACCGGCGCCGAACCGACCGCCGCCCAGCGCGCGGAGTACCGGGACCTGGTCACCCAGTGGCAGCTCAACCCCCGGCTGGAGACGCTGCTCACGCAACTGCCGCCGACGATGTGACGGAATCGCCGTCCGCCACCGAAATCGTCTGGTCGATCAGTCAATTGTTCGGCAACGTTCCCGTACTACTCTCGAAGAGCGCACCGACGGGTGCCGGTCGGGAGGGAAGACCCACCGGATGGGTTCGGCAGAGGTTTCGCCGCAGATGGCCTTCGCGCGTTTCGTGCGCCGTGCCATCGACGACGCCCGCGAGGAGCGCGGCTGGACCGTCACCGACCTGGCCGCCCACACCGGCGTCGGTCGCTCGACCGTCTTCCGCTGGCTCGCCGGCGACTGGCAGGACTACCCCGAACTGGCCAAGGTCCGCAGCTTCTGCGCGGCGCTCGACCTGCCGGTCGCGGCGGCCTTCCGCGCCCTCGGTCTGCCCGACGCGGGCTCCGGGCCGTGGCGGCGTGGCGACGACGGCCCGGTGGAGGCCGACGTGCGGGTGATCCTGCAACGGTTGGCGGATCCGGCGGTGCCGGCGGAGGAGAAGCACCACATCCGCGACCTGCTGCGCTACCTCGCCCGCCGGCCGATCCGCCGGCCCTCGGATCCCACCACCACCCCGATGCGTCGGACGGCGGGCTGACCCGCCCTACGACACCGACACGGTGAACTCCGCCGTGCGTACCGCTCCCCCGGTCGCGAAGTCCAGGTAGAGCCGGTACCGCCCGGGCGCTGGTGTGGTGAGCCAGAACCGGATCGCGCCGTCGACAAGTTCCGCCTCCGGGTGCACGTGCAGGTAGCCGAGGTCACCCTGGCGCAGGGCGACGAGGTGGCCGTACGCACCGAGGTAGCGCTCCAGCGTCGGGCCCACGCCGTCCGCCCCGGTGATCCGGAAGTCGACCGGCACGGTGAGCCCGGGCTGCGGAGCGCCCCGGTACTCGACGGTGAACTCGTCGACCCTGGTCGTGGTCGCCGGGCCGGGCAGGTCACGGGGCGTGTAGTCGCCCGGCGCGACCAGGTCCACCCCGAGCGTGGTCGCCGTCTGCCGGCCGTCGTCGGCGACGGCGGTGAAGTCGGCGTACGCGCGCCAGACGCCGGGCGACGGCAGCGTCAGCGGGACCGACCAGGTGCCGTCCACCGCCATGGTCGGATGCAGGTGCTGGTACCCGGACAGGTCCCGCCGCACCACGATCACGTGCATCGGCTTGTCGTGCACGACAGCGAACCGGGTGACCGTCCGGCGCTGCCCGTCCCGGATCTGGAACCGCAGTTCACCGGCCTGCCCGAGGGTGAACTCGTCGGCCAGTGGGGTCAGCGTGTATCCGTCCCGGCTGACCGCCAGACCGCCGGCCTCGGCCGCCGCGTCCTGGTCGGCGCCGTGCGAGTGCGCGCCGGCGCCGGGGGCGTGGGGGTGCTCGGCCAGCGCGCTGCCGGTGCCGCTTGCCGCCGTGGGTTCACCACCACCGTTGATCCGCCCGAGCCCGAATCCGAGCAGCACCGCCAGCACCAGCCCGCCGACCACCAGGGCCAACCGCAGCGTGGCGCGATCCGGTACCGCCGAGGCCGTGGCAGGCGCCTGGCCGGCTACCGGAGCCACGCCGGGGGCCTGGCCGGCGGCGTGTCGCTCGGCGGTGCGCACCGACCCGAGCGCGGGCGCGTCGGGTGCCTGGTCAGCCATGGGCCCACCGTACCGCCGCGTTGATCGGGCACCTGGCGAGCCGACCCGATCGTGGTTCCGGTCGCACCCTCAGGCGGCGAGGGCGAGCGCCAGCGGCAGCACGCCGGCAGCACCGGCTCGGCGGAGTTCCCGGGCCGCCAACGTCATGGTCCAGCCGGAGTCGACCAGGTCGTCCACCAGCAGCACCGGGCCGCCCAGGTCGGCGACGGCGGCGGCGAGGTCGGCGGGGACGGTGAGGGTGCCGTGCAGGGCGCGTACCCGCTGCGCGCTGTTGCCACGGGGACCGTCGGCGGCCACCGACCCGGCGGGGACCACCTGGCCCAGCAGCGGCAGCCGGCCGACGGCGGCGATCCGCTCGGCCAGCGAACCGACAAGCGCCGGGTGGGTCCGGGAGCCCACCGCGACCACCCCGACCGGCCGGTCCGGCCAGGGGTCGTCACCGTGCGCCCACGCCTTGAGCACCTCGACGACGGCGGCGGCCACGTCGTCGGGCACTGGGCCGTCCGGTGCGCCGGGCCCGACCAGCCCGCGCAGCCGGCCACCCCAGCCGAGGTCCGACAGCCGGCCGACGGCCCGGCCCGGCAGCGCCTGCTCCGCCGGGGCGATGCGCCCCTTCAGCGGTACGCCCACCGACTCCAACCCGGTCGGCCAGAGCTTCTTCGGCGCGAGCTGCACGCCGGGGCGGCCGAGGAAGGTCTGCGCGGCGCTCAACGCGGCCTCCGACACCTCGGACGCGAGCAGGGGCCCGGCGCAGCGGTCGCACCGGCCGCAGTCCACCGCATCCACGTCGTCGAGGCATTCCCGCAGGTAACGCATCCGGCAGCCGGTGGTCGCCGCGTACTCGACCATGGCCTGTTGTTCGGCGGTACGGGCGGCGGCAACGCGGCGCAACCGGGCCTCGTCGTAGGTCCAGGGCGAGCCGGTGGCGAGCCAGCCGCCGCGTACCCGGCGGACCGCGCCATCCACGTCGAGCACCTTGAGCATCAGCTCCAGCCGGGCCCGACGCAGATCCACCAGGGGTTCCAGGGCCTGCGTGGACAGCGGCCGGTCGGTGTGCAGCGCGGCCAGCACCGCGCGGACCTGCTCCTCCGGCGGAAAGGCCAACGAGGCGAAGTACCGCCAGATCGCCGCGTCCTCGGCACCGGGCAGCAGCAGCACCTCGGCGTGTTCGACGGCCCGCCCGGCCCGGCCGACCTGCTGGTAGTACGCGATGGGTGACGGCGGCGCGCCGAGGTGCACGACGAAGCCGAGGTCCGGTTTGTCGAAGCCCATGCCGAGCGCGCTGGTGGCGACCAGGGCTTTGATCTTGTTGTCCAGCAGGTCCTGCTCGGCGGCGCGGCGGTCGGCGTCCTCAGCCTGCCCGGTGTACGCGGCCACCGCCCAGCCGCGCGAGCGGAGGAACTCGGCGGTCTCGGTCGCCGAGGCCACCGTCAACGTGTAGACGATGCCGGAACCGGGGAGCTGATCGAGATGGTCGGCGAGCCAACCGAGCCGGTGCGCCGGGCTCGGCAGGTCGAGCACGCCCAACCGCAGCGACTCCCGGTCCAGGCTGCCGCGCAGCACCAGGACGTCCGGTCGCGGCCCGGTCGCGGTGCTCGGTTCGGTGCCCAGTTGCTCGGCCACGTCCCGGGTCACCCGGGCGTTGGCGGTGGCGGTCGTCGCCAGCACCGGGGTGTGGTCGGGCAGGTTGCCGAGGAAGGTACGCAGCCGGCGGTAGTCCGGCCGGAAGTCGTGCCCCCAGTCCGACACGCAGTGTGCCTCGTCGACGACCAGCAGACCGGTGGTGGCGGCCAGTTTCGGCAGCACGGTGTCCCGGAAGTCCGGGTTGTTGAGCCGTTCCGGACTGATCAGCAACACGTCCACCGTGCCGGCGTGGATCTCGGCGGTGATGGCGTCCCACTCGTCCAGGTTCGCCGAGTTGATGGTGCGGGCCCGGATGCCGGCCCGGGCCGCGGCGTCGACCTGGTTACGCATCAGGGCCAGCAACGGCGAGACGATGACCGTCGGGCCGGTGGGTTCGGTCCCGCCGCCCTGACCGTCGCGGGCGCGCAGCAACGCGGTCGCCACGAAGTACACGGCCGACTTGCCCCACCCGGTGCGCTGCACGCAGAGCACCCGGCGCCGGTCCACCACCAGCGCCTCGATCGCCCGCCACTGGTCCTCGCGCAGCCGGGCCTGCGTGCCGGCCAGCCGCCGCAACACCGCCTCGGCCCGCTGCCGTACCGCCGTCCGTTCCTGGCCCATCCGACGTTTCTACCAGCGCCGCAGCAGCAGAGCCCGGCCGCGTCCGGGAGTGTGCTCTACCATTCCCGTTCGATACCCGAGAGAGAGACGAGATGACTCAGCGAACCGGCACCACCGCCACGACCCGCCGTCTCGCGGCCGTGGCCGCCGCCCTGATGGCCGCGACCCTGGTTGCCGGCTGCGACGACGAGGCCACCCCGCAAGCGGCTCCCCCACCACCGGACCCGAAGCAGGAGTTGCTGGCGGCCGTGCCCGGTGAGCAGGACCCGGCCTTCCGCTTCACCACCAGCGACTCCTCGGGCGACGTCTCCGGGGTGGTCGATCCGGCGAACCGGGGCATGGACATCGACACCGTCACCAAGGACAAGGACTTCACGCTGGAGATGTCCTTCCGGATGGTCGAGTCACGCACCTGGATGAAGGTCAACTTCAAGGGCGCCAAGGACATCCAGAAGCTGATGAAGCTGCCCACCAAGTGGATGGAGCTGGATCCGGCGAAGATCGAGGGGCCGGACTCGCTGCCCACCTACGAGGGCACCGACCCGGGCAACGCCGACGCGATCATCCGCGCGGCCACCGACGTCCAGGCCGGTGAGCCCGGGACGTACACCGGCTTGGTGGACCTGTCCGCCGTGCCGGAGCTGGCGGATGCCCTGGCCGCGCTCGGCGACGCCGACGGGCAGCTCCCGCTCAGCGCGGTGGTCGGCGCGGACGGCAACCTGTCCTCGCTGACGCTGGAGATTCCGGCCGCCGGCAAGAAGAAGGCATCCGAGTACGTGGTCGAGTACTACGACTTCGGTACGGCGCCAGCGGTCGTCGCGTTCACCGAGGAGCAGGCCCAGCCGGCCCCTTCCGCCGCGTACGACATGCTCAACGACTGACCGGTCAGCGACCGAGCACCGATCCGCCGTTGACCCCGAGCACCTGGCCGGTGACGTAGCCGGCGGCGGGGCTGGCCAGGTAGCGCACCGACTCGGCGACGTCGTCCGGCACCCCGGCCCGGCCGACCAGGGTCGCGGCCACCCGCTGCGCGTGGCCCTCCGGGGTCATCCGGCCGGCGAAGAACTCGGTCTCCGCCACGTAGCCCGGGCTGACCACGTTGACCGTGACCTGGTCCGGCCCGAGCTGCGCGGCGAGGCTGTACGCCCAGCCGTGCAGCGCCGCCTTCGCCGCCGAGTACGCGTCGCCACCACCGCGCTGCGCGGCGATGGAGCTGACCAGGATCACCCGCCCGCCGGGCCGACGCAGCGCCGGTCGCAGCGCCTCGGTGAGCAGTACGGCGGTGAGCACGTTGGTGTCCAGGGTCGCCCGCCAGTTCGCGGCGATCCCGGCGAGCGTGGCGCTGTCCGCGCTGTGGTAGCCGCCGGCGTTGTTCACCAGCACGTCGACCGGCCGACCGTCGACCGTCTCGACCACCTTGACCACCTGGTCGGGGTCGGTGAGGTCGGCCGTGACGGCCCGGATCGCTTCGGGACGGCCGGATTCGGCGCCGATCCGCTCGACCGTCGCCGTGAGCACCTCCGCGCGCCGGCCCACGACGAGCACCGAACACCCGTCCACGACGAGCGCCCGCGCCACGGCCGCCCCGATCCCCGTACCACCGCCGCTGACCACGGCCAACCGCTCGCTCATGCCGTCCTCCCCGTCACCGCTTGCCCCGTACGCGACCGTCCGGACCCGTCACCGCTGTGCCGTAGCGAGAGGGTGGCCGCCCGGACGCCGGGCCGGCCCGGACCACAGTGCTGGTCCGGGCCACCGATCACGAGGTTAGCGGGACGACACGCCGTTGTGCCGCCCCGCCGACCTCGTGATCAACCCTGGCGTCGGGTGCCGGGACGCAGGGAGTCGCGGAGCAGAGCCAGCCGAGGAGCGAGGCTGGCCAGGCCGCCGGGGAAGAAGTAGACGGCCAGGATGAAGACCGTGCCGAGCACGAACAGCGGCTGGGACAGCGGCCGGCTGAGGAACGCCGGCAGCGCGTTCACCGCGTCGGAGGTGCCGAACGACACCAGTCGGTGGTCGAGGTACATGTAGAGGATGCCGCCCAGCACCGGGCCCCACCGGGTACCCGGCCCGCCGAGGACCACCATCACCAGCAGCGACAGGGTCAGTTCGCTGCTGGTGATGTGCGGCGAGGCACCGCCGACGATCAGGCAGTAGACCACCCCGCCCGCCGCCGCGAGACCACCGGCCAGGGTGAAGGCGACCAGCTTGAACCGGTACGGGTCCAGCCCGAGCACGCCGATGCGACGCTCGTCGTCGCGCAGCCCGGCCAGCACCCGCCCGGTCGGCGAGCCACTGACCCGGTGCACCACGAGGACCACCACCACGAGATAGGCCAACGCCAACCAGTACAGGTTGACCGTGTTGGTGACCCCGACCAGCCCGTCCGGCAGCCCGCTGACGTCCAACGGCAGCCCCTCCTCACCGCCGGTGAGCCCACCGAAGTCCCGGGCCACCAGGATCGCGCCGACCTGCGCGAAGGCCAGCGTCACCATGGCGAAGGCGATACCGACCGTACGCAGCGCCACCGCACCGAGCAGGCCGGCGAGGATGGTCCCGCCGACGATGGCCAGCGGCGCGGCCTGCCACAGCGGCAACCCGACCCGGGTGATCAGGATGTCGGTGCCGTAGACACCGGCGGCGAAGTAGAGGGCGTGGCCGAAGGAGAGCATTCCGGTACGCCCGAACAGCAGGTCGTACCCGGCTGCCAGCCCGCCGAAGACCAGACACACGGCGAGCAGTTGCAGGGTGCCCGGCGAGTTCAGCGCGCCCTCGAAGATGCCGGGCAGGTGCAGCGTCGAGTACGGCAGGATCAGCGCCACCGCCAGCGCGACCAGCGGCAGAAACGGCCGGAGCCGACTCCAACGGCCCGGTTGCTCGGTCAACTCGTCGGGCACCGCCGCCGGCGGCGCGGGAACTTCGGGACTCTTGACCTCGGTCATGCCGTAACCGCCTTCCCGGCGATGCCCTGCGGGCGCAGCAGCAGCACCACGGCCAGCAGCGCCACCACGCAGATGTCACCCAGCCCGGAGGTGCCGTAGTAGTTGACGAACTGTTGCAGCAGCCCGACCGCGACCGCCGCGTACGCGGACCCGACCACCGAGCCCATGCCGCCGATGACCACCACGATGAACGCGAAGATCAGCAACGAGCCGCCCTGCTGCGGCGAGACGGTGCCGAAGTAGACGCTGCCCAGCGCCCCGGCCAGCGCCGCCGCTGCCCCGCCGATGGCGAAGACCAGGGTGAACGCCTTGCGTACGTCGATGCCCAGCGCGGTCACCATCTCCCGGTTCTCCACCCCGGCCCGAATGATCAGGCCGTAGCGGGTCCAGCGGAGGAAGGCGAGGATCGCGCCGAGCACCAGCGCCGCGGCGACGATGAGCAGCAGTCCGCCGTTGGGCACCTGCGCGCCGAAGATCGAGGTCACCTCGCGGGTCCAGGCCGGGCGCGGGAACGGTCGGGCGTCCGCACCCCAGGTGGCCTGCAACAGCGCCACACCGGCCAGCGAGAGGCCGACGGTGACCAGCACCTGCTCGATGGTGCGCGAGTAGAGCGGCCGGATCAGCACCAGCTCGACAAGCACCGCCACCAGCGTGCCGGCGGCCACCCCGAAGGCGACCGCGACCACGAACCCGAGCCCGTCCGGGCCGGCACCGGGCAGGTTCCCCGCCGCCCACCAGGTGGCGTACGCGCCGACGCCGAGGAAGAGCCCGTGGGCGAAATTGAGCACGTCGGCCAGGCCGAAGACCAGCGACAGTCCGGAGGCGACCAGGAAGTAGAGGGCGGCCAAGCCTAGACCGGTGAGCGTCAACAGAATGATCGCGTCCATCAGCTACCGTCCTCCGGGGCCGCCGCGGCCGGGTGATCGGCGGTCGCCACCGCGGCGTGCTGGTGGCCCTCTGCCGAGCCGACGCCGAGCAGGGACCGGGTCAGCGCGGTCTCCAACAACAACTCCTGGGCGTCGCCGGTCCAGGCGACCCGCCCGGCGGCGAGCACCACCGCGTCGCGGGCCAACCGCCGGACCACGGCCAGGTTCTGCTCGACCAGCAGCACCGGCACGGACTCCGCGACCCGTTCCAGCACCTCGGCCACCTCGGTCACCACCTTCGGCGCCAACCCCTTGGTCGGCTCGTCGACGAGCAGCAGCCGGTTGTCGTTGAGCAGCACCCGGCCGATGGCGAGCATCTGCTGCTGCCCGCCGGAGAGCGAGCCGGCCCGCTGCCGGGAACGCCGGTCCAGCTCGGGGAAGAGGGCGAACACCCGGTCGTACGCCGGGCGGGTGCCGCGCCGCTCGGCGAGCCGCAGGTTCTCCGCGACGGTGAGCCCGGCGAAGACGCAGCGGTCCTCCGGCACGTAGCCGAGCCCGCCGCGGACCAGGCGATGGGTCCGCTGGGACAGCAGGCTCTGCGCGCCCGTCCGGACCGTGCCGCGCACCTCCCCGTTCCGTGGGGTCAGCCCCACGACGGCGCGCAGCGTGGTGGTCTTGCCGACCCCGTTGCGGCCGAGCAGCACGGTGACCCCGGTCGGCGCGACCGTGAACGACACTCCCTGGAGGATGTGCAGCCCGGCGATCCGGACCGACAGGTTCTCCACGGTCAGTACGGGCTCGCTCACAGCGACTCCCCGAGGTAGGCCTCTTGAACTGTCGGGTTGGCCATCACCGTCTCCGGTGTGTCGCAGGCCAGCAGCGCGCCGTGGTGCATCACGGCGATCCGGTCGGCCAGTTCGAGGATCACGTCCATGTGGTGCTCTACCATCAGCACCGCCCGGCCGCTGTCCCCGGTCAACGAGCGGATCACCTGGACCAGTTCCGGCACGTCCTCGGCGCTGACCCCGGCCATCGGCTCGTCGAGCAGCATCACCCGTGGCTCACCGGCCAGCAGCAGGGCGATCTCCAGCTTCCGCTTTTCGCCGTGGGCGAGGGTGCCGGCCAACGCCGTACCCCGGTGGGCCAGGCCGACCCGGTCGAGCGCCGCGTCGGCGGCGGCGGCGACCTCCCGGTCGGCCGCCGCCCGCCGCCACAACTTGAGCGAACCCCCGCGGTGTGCCTGCACGGCGAGCCGGACGTTCTCCCGCACGCTCAGCGAGCCGAACACCGAGGACGCCTGGAAGGTACGGCCCAGGCCCAGTCGGGCCCGCCGGTACGGCGGCAGGTCGGAAATGTCCCTGCCGTCCAGGGTCACCCGGCCTTCGGTGGCCCGGCGCAGGCCGGTGATCAGGTTGAACAGTGAGGTCTTGCCGGCGCCGTTCGGACCGATCACACCGAGGAACTCCCCGGGTGCCAGGTCCAGGTAGACGGAGTCGACGATGGACACCTCACCGATCCGCCAGGTCAGACCGCGGGTGGTGAGCATCTGCGCCTCAGCCCTTCATCGCCTGAACAGGCGGCGCGGTCTCGTCGGCGGTGAGCGCCTTCTGAGCGGTCGCGGTGAAGGTGTCGCCGCTGCCGGTCAGGCTCGCCTGGTACATCGGCTGGAGCAGCGCGTGGTCCTCGGCGCGGATGGTCATGCTGCCCTTCACGCTCTCGAAGCTCCAGCCCTCAAGCGCGGTGACCATCTTGTCGACGTCGTCGCCACCCTCGGCCACGGCGCGGACCACCATCTGGGCGGCGGCGAAGCCGTCCGGGTGGAACAGGTCGAGCGTGCCGCCGGGGATCTTCGCCTTGGCGGCCTTGGCCGCCTCGGTGTCGCTGGCGCCGTCGAAGTAGTGCGACAGGAAGGAGATCTTGCTGCCGGCGGCACCGAAGGTGGGCCACGAGGCACGGATGTCGAGGCCGGTGACGACCGTGGTGGAGGTCAGCACGCCCTGCTGGTCCAGCGTCTGCCACATGGCCGGGGCGGTGGTGCCGGCCCAGGCGACGAAGAGCAGGTCCGGCTTGGCGGACTTGATCTGGCTGGCGAACGGGGTGAACTCGGTCGCGCTGGCCGGCGCCCGGACGGCGCTGACGCTCGCGCCGGCTCCGCCGATGACGGCCTTGACCGCGGCCTCGTTGGCGTCGCCGAAGGCACCGTCCTGGGCGAACACCACGACCTTCTTGCCGGCCGGGTCGCCGATGAACGACTTCGCGGTCACCACGTCCTGGTACGACTGGCGGCCGGAGCGGAACGTGTACTTGTTCGCGCCGGTCACCGCGTCGGTGGCGGCCGGACCGGAGATGAACAGCACCTTGTTCTGCGCGGCGATCGGGGCCACCTGGAGCGCCACGCCCGAGGCCGTCGATCCGGCGATGATCTTGTTGCCCTTGCCGATCAGGTCCTTGGCCGCGGAGACCGCCTTCGCCGGGTCACCCGCGTCGTCGACCTCGGTGATCTCGATCGCCCGGTCACCGACCTTGTTGGTGCCGTTGGTGGCGAAGTCCAGGCCGGCCCTGAACCCCTCGATGTACTGCTTTCCGTAACTGGCCAACGCTCCCGACTGGGAGTAGACCAGACCAACCTTCACCGGCGCGGCGCTGTCGCCGCCACCGTTGGCGGTGTCCTGGGGGCTGCCACAGGCCGTGGCGGCGATCGCCGCGGCCATCATCGTGGCGGCGGAGAGGAACACCCGCCGTGTCGTCCGGACCGTCATTGCGACTCCACGTGAGGACTCAGAGGGAGGAAACCTTATGTGTCGGCTCACGCTAGAAGTGACGTCACCCACGGGCCATGTGGTCGAAACACACAAGTAACGGGGGTGGGGTGGGCTCCGGTTACAGCATCGGTGACCACGTGACGGCGACCTGCCGAGGCGACAGAGGCTCCCTCCCTGACGATGTGTCGCCCACCCCCACGCTCGGGTCCGCCAGGCGGGACCGATTTCCGGGCCCCGCTCAGCGCGGGCGGCAGGGTCCGTCGTGGTCGGCGTCACGGGCACACCGCCTGCCGCCGTCGAGCGGCTGGTCGCAGAAGACCCAGTGGCGTACGCCCTGATTGTCCTCCGCTGAGACGGTCGTCCCGGCCACCTCGATGTTCTCGAAGAAACTCAGCGCCCGGGTGATCGTCCGGGCGAACCGTTTCGCGGCGGCGACGTCCCGGACCCGCACCGGCAGATGCACCACGAAGCGGTCGGCGCTCACCGCCGCATCCTCGGCGTGAACCGCGCCTGCCAGCTGCGTAGCGCCCGCTTGATCCGCACGTTCTCCTCGGCGATCAGCACCAGTTCCCGCCGGGCGGCGGCCAGCTCACCGGCGACCCGACTCAGGAAGGCGTCGGCCGTACAACGCCCGGCCCGGACCCGTCGTACACCGGTTGCGGCATCTCGGGGTATCCCGCCCGCCTAACGGCACGAGTTGCGGCATCCTGCGCACGACGGACCCCGGCGGTGGTCGCCGGAGACAGCAACAACCCCGAAGTTGCAGGGTCGCCAGCGCCGGAGGCAGCAGTATCCCCGAAGTTGCAGGCTAGACCGGGGCGGGACGGGTAGGCGGGGCGAAGCAGCGTGGGGTAGGGGCGGCCCGCCGGCCGGGGTGGACGGCGGGCCGTGTGTGACGGTCGGGGTCAGCGGCGGGGTAGGGCGGCGCGGGCGGCGACTGCGGTGTCGGGGTGGTCGGTGAAGACGCCGTCGAGGCCGAGGCGGTAGAACAGCTCGTACTCGGACTGGATGTCACCTCGGGCGTTCGGGTCGGTGCCGATCCGGAAGTCGGCCGGGAGGAACTGGTTCTCCGCCCGGAAGGTCCAGGCGTGCACGATCAGCTTCTCCCGGTGTGCGTCCCTGACCAGGGTGGTCGGGGTGAGCAGGCCACCGGCGGAGTTCCGCGGCACGATCAGGTCCTTGTGCACCCCGATGCCGTCCGCGTAGCGGGAGATCCAGCGCAGGCCGGCGGGGGTCGCCAGGTCACGGTACGTGCGGGTGTCCCCGGCCAGGGTGAAGTCGTAGGGCTGGCCGGCGGCGTTGAGCAGCTGGGCCAGCTTGACGTCGATCATGCGGTCCAGCCGCCGCAGGTTGGCCGTCTCGAAGGATTGGATGATCACCGGAGCGTTCCGCTTGGTCATCTTGTTCCGGCGCAACACCTCGACGAGCGGCTCTTCCAGCGGCAGGCCGATCGAGGCGAAGTACGTCGGGTGCTTGGTCTCCGGGTAGACACCGATCACCCGCCCGCGCGCCCTGCTCTCGACCCGGGCCAGGTCGATCACCTCCTGGAAGGTGGGCACCTGGAACTGCCCGTCGAACGCGGTGTTCGTCACCCGTACCTGGGGCAGCCGCTCCTTGGCCCGCAACGTCCGCAGTTCGGCGAGGGTGAAGTCCTCGGTGAACCAGCCGGTCACCGACGCTCCGTCGATGGTCTTCGTGGTCCGGCGGTCGGCGAACTCCGGCCGCGCCGCCACGTCGGTGGTGCCGCCGATCTCGTTCTCGTGCCGCGCGACAAGCACACCGTCGGCCGTCGCGACGAGATCCGGTTCGATGTAGTCGGCACCCATCCGGATCGCCAGTCGGTACGCCTCCAGGGTGTGCTCCGGGCGGTAGCCGCTGGCGCCCCGGTGACCGATGACGATGGGCTGGTCACCGACGCGGGCCGGGTCCGGGCCGGCGGCCGGCTTCGCCGTGGCGACCATGGGCGTGGCCACGGCGGCGGCGAGCAGGGCCACCGACACACCGAGGGCGGAAAGGGTACGTCGCAACGCGGTCTCCTTGACTTGTCGGGGGACCGCCTCAGCAGACCTGCCCGGGCTGACCGGCAGTTGGTCCGCGCCTGACCATCCGGTGAATCCTCCGCCGTTGCGTCCGTTGAAGCAGAGCAAGGCGAGGCCGGCGACACGGGGTCGGGATGCCGGTTCCGGCCCGGAACGTCGGGCGGAATCAGAAGATTGTCTGGTGCGTCGGTTTTTTCGTCACCCGGTGCGGCTCGTGCCGCTGGTCTTCCTGGTGGCGATCCTGATCGGCACCGGCCTGCTGATGCTGCGCCCGATGACCATCGAGTACCAGCACGCACCCTTCATGACCGCGCTGTTCACCGCCACGTCGGCCATCTCGGTCACCGGCCTGACCATCACCGACACCCCGAACTACTGGTCCGGCTCCGGGCTGGTGCTGATCACCGTGCTCACCCAGCTGGGCGGGCTCGGCATCCTGACCGGTGCCGCCCTGGTGATCCTCACCGTGTCCCGGCGGCTGGGCCTGCACAACCGGCTGCTGTTGCAGGCCGAGACCGCGGAGTACGGGCTCGGCGACGTGCGCCGTCTGCTGCTGCGCATCGCCGCCACGGTATTCGCCTGCGAGCTGGCGATGACCGTCATCGTCACCGGGCGGCTCTGGCTGGCCTACGACCAACCGTTCTGGGATGCCCTCTGGTCCGCCGGGTTCCACTCCATCCAGGCGTTCAACAACTGCGGATTCTCGCTCTACCGCGACGGTCTGCTGGCCTTCTCCCGCGACCCGTGGGTGAGCCTGCCGCTGGCCCTCGGCGCGATCATCGGCGGTCTCGGGTTCCCGGCCATGTTCGAGGCCGTCCGGGAGTGGCGGCAGCCGGCCCGCTGGGCGGTCGCCACCAAGCTGACCATCTGGGGCAGCGCGGCGCTTGTCGCCTTCGGTGCGGTCGCGTTCCTGGCCGCCGAGTGGGCCAATCCGTGGACCGTCGGCCAGTACGACGTACCCGGCAAGGTGGTCGCCGCGTTCGCGCAGATCGCCCTGGCCCGCACGGGTGGTTTCGAGGTGGTGCCGACCGAGGTGCTGCGGGAGGAGAGCTACACCCTGCTGACCGGGCTGATGTTCATCGGCGGCGGCAGCGCCAGCACGGCCGGTGGAATCAAGGTCTCCACCTTCTTCCTGCTCGCCTTCGTCATCTGGGCGGAGGTCCGCGGCGAGCCGGACGTCACGGTCGGCCACCGCCGGATCGCCACCGCCAGCCAGCGGCAGGCCCTCACCGTCGCGCTGCTCAGTGTCGCGATCGTGGCCGCCGGAACCGCCGCGCTGATCGCGATGACCGACAAGCTCCCGTTCTACGCCGCACTGTTCGAGGTCACGTCGGCGTTCAGCACCACCGGACTCTCGGTGGGCGTCCTGTCGTCCCTGTCCGACGGCGGCCAGTTGCTGCTGATCGTGCTCATGTACGTCGGCCGGGTCGGGCCGCTCACCTTCGGCTCGGCGATCGCGCTGAACACCCGACGCCGGCTCTACCGCTACCCAGAGGAGCAACCAATTGTCGGATAGAAGTACGGACACGGGCGGCATCGCCGTGATCGGCCTCGGCCGATTCGGCAGCCATCTGGCCGAGTCGCTCGCCGCCCTCGGCCGCGAGGTGCTGGCCATCGACCGGGACGCCCAGCAGGTGCAGAAATGGTCGTCGATGATCGATCAGGTGACGCAGGCCGACGCCACCGACGAGGAGGTCCTACGCCAACTCGGCCTGAGCGACGTGCAACGGGTGGTGGTGGCCATCGGCGCCTCCGTCGAGGCCAGCGTGCTCACCGTGCTCGCCCTGGTGGAGCTGGGCATACCGCAGATCTGGGCCCGGGCGACCTCGGGGCAGCACGCGAAGATCCTCTCATCGGTCGGAGCGCACCGCGTGCTCTTCCCCGAGGCGGAGACCGGCGAGCGGCTCGCTCATCTGATCATCAGCCGGACGCTCGACTTCGTGGAGTTCGACGAGGCCTTCGCGGTGGCGCGGGTCCGCGTTCCGCGGTCGCTCGCGGGTCGCCCGACCAGCGAGATCCAACTACTGAAACGCTACGGCGTACGGGTGGTCGGCATGAAGCGGTCCGGCGAGCAGCGGTACCGGTACGTCGCGGACGACATGCAACTCGCCGATGACACGATTCTCATCGTCGAGGGGACGATCGAACAGATCCAGCATTTCGCCACGCTGTCCTGACCGGCGGTCAGCTCACCGGCCGGGACCCTTGCCGGGCTTACCCGGCTGCGGCTTACCCCCGCCCTTGCCCTTCGCCTTGCCGTCGTCCGGCTTGGCTTTCTCGGCCTTTGGCTTCTGCGCCTTGGGTCTGGTGTCGCCGGAGCCGGCCTTGCCCGCCGACGCCTTCACCGTCTTGGCCGGAGCCGACCTGGTGGGTGCCGGCTTGGTGGTGGGCGCGGTACCGGCCACCCCGGAGACCCGCACCCCGCACACCGCCGTGCCGACCCGGAACTCCACCGGCAGCGGATTCGTCCCGGTGTACCGCCCGGTCAGGTTCAGTTTCTCGGTGGCACCCGGTGCCAGGGCGGGCCGCTGCGGGACCGCTTGCACCGCCACCGACCGGCCCTGCTGCCGGACCGGTGCCGGGGTCGCGGTGGTCACCTGCTGCTCGCCGGGGAACGCGAAGCTCATGGTCCAGTCGCGCAGCTCACGGTCTCCCGTGTTGGTCAGGCTCAGCTCCGCGGTGAAGTCCTTGCCGGAATCCTTGCGCAGCGCGTACGTGACCTGGCAGGGGACCTCCTGTTCGCCGCCGATGCGCGCCTGCGTCGGTTGATCCATGCCGCCGCTGGCGGGGCTGTGCGACGTGACGCCCCAGACCGCCGCCGTGACGGCCATCAGCCCGGCGGCGGCCGTCACCGCCTCGATCCGGCGCCGCCGGCTCAGCCGACGCCGGGTGCGCGGGCCGGCCAGCGGCAGCGCGTCGGTCGCCGCGGACCAGGGCAGGATCGTGGTACCGGCGTCGGCCAGCGACGACGGGTCGGCAGCGCCGGCACCCACCGGCACCGTCGGCACCTTGCCGGCCGCCTCGGCGAGCACCCGGGCCAACTCGGCGGTGGCCGGCCGGTCCGCCGGTCGCTTCGCCAGGCAACGGTGGACGAGGGCGGCGACGCTGGCGGGCAGGTTCGGCACGTCGGGCATCGGCTCCGGCTCGCGGTACATGTGGGCGCGCAGCATCTGGGTGGTGGTGTCGGCCTGCCAGGGCAGCCGACCGTTGAGCATCCGGTACAGCAGCAGCCCGAGCGCGTACACGTCGGTGGCCGGGCTGACCTGGCCGTTGTCGAGCCGTTCCGGAGCGAGGTACGCCGGGGTGCCGAGCAGAGTGCCGTCGGGCCCCTTCTCGCTCTCACCGACGAGTGCGGAGATGCCGAAGTCGACCACCTTCACACCGGTCGCGGTGAGCATCACGTTGCCGGGGGTGACGTCGCGGTGCACCACGCCTCGGGCGTGCGCGGTGGCCAGTGCGGAGGCGACCTCGGCCGCCACCGTCACCGCCTCCCGCCACGGCAGGCGTCCGTCGCGGGCCAACCGTGCGGTGAGCGGGCCGCCGTCGATCAACTCCATCACCACGTACGGCACGGTCAACCCGACCTGTACCGACTCGCCGTAGTCGTACACGTTGGTGATGTTGGGGTGGCAGAGCCGGGCGGCGGCCTGGGCCTCGATCCGGATGCGGTGCCGGAACGCCCGGTCGCTGGCCAACCGGGACGCGAGCACCTTGACCGCCACCTGCCGACCGAGCACCTCGTCGTAGCCGCGCCAGACCACCGACATGCCGCCCGCGCCGAGCTGCTCGATGAGCCGGTACCGCTCACCGAGCAGTTGCGCTCCCCTGCTCACCGCATCACCCATGGTCGGCGTTGTTGCCCGACGTGAGGCCGCCTACACCTTTCTGGTCTGATTCGGTCACGGATGTCACCCGATCAGGCGGTGGCGAGCAGTTGGTCCACCGGAGCGTAGTCGTCGGTGAGCACCAGCGCGTCCCCGACGAAGTCCGTCAGGTCACCGCCGCTGAGCAGGCTCGCCGGCTCGTTGGCGCCGTCGAGGCGGGCCCGGACTGCGGCCAGCGGCAGCGGTGTGTCGGAGGCGACGATCAGGAAGTTGGCACCCCGCTCACCGGCCAGCGCCTCGGGCGGCGCGATCAGGGCGACGTGCGCGAACTCGGCGGCGACGGTGGCCACCTCGCTGCGGATGAACCGCAGCGGCGGGTAGTCGATGACGTTCTGCACGTAGACGCCACCCGGGCGGGTCACCCGGCGGATCTCGGCGGCCATCTCCCGGGTGGCCAGGTGCCAGGGCACCACCAGGTGTCCGAAGGCGTCGCCCACCACGAAGTCGCGGCTGTCGGTCGCCTCGTCGGCCACCAGCATCCGGGCGTCGCCCACCACCGCCCGCAGGTCTGGTCCCTGGCGTACGCCGAGCCGCTGCTCCCCCAGCTCGACGAGCCCACCGTCGATCTCGAACACCAGGTTGTCGGTGCCGGGCCGGGTGGCGGTCAGGTACCGCGGCACGGTGAACCCGCCGCCGCCCAGGTGCAGCGCGTCGAGCCGCTGGCCCGACGGGGCGAGCACGTCGGCCACCGCCCCGATCCAGCGGGTGTACGCGTACTCCAGGTGGGTCGGATCGGCGAGGTCCACGTACGAGTGCTGGGCCGAGTTGAGCAGCAGCGTCCGCCCGCTGGACCGGCCCGGGTCGGCCTGGACGCGGGCGCAGTGGTACGCCGTCTCGACGTCGCAGGGATTCGGGGCGACCATGGTCAGCCCGGCCCCGGCCAGGCCGAGCACCGCCAGGGCGGCCTTTACCCGGGCCGGTCCGGGCAGGACGGCGCGGTCCTGTCGGTGCAGGTACACCCCGAGCGCGATGCCGGTGATGCCGAGGGACGCGGCCAGCCCGAACAGGATCACCGTGCTGGGCAGGGCGGCCACCAGCACGAAGCCGGTGACCAGCGTGGCCGTGACGGCACCGAGCGTGCCGATGCCGGAGAGCCGGCCGACGACCTGACCGGTGCGGCGCAGGTCGGCGAGCTGAAGCTTGATCACCAGTGGGCTGACCGCCGAGAGCAGCATCGCGGGTGCGAAGACGGCGACCGCGACCAGCAGCAGCACGGCGCTGGCCGCACCGCCGCGCAGCACCTCACCGGCGTACCGCACCGCCGGCAGGGTGATCGCGGTGGCGATGCCGGAGAGCACCAGTGCCGGGGCCAGCAGCGTACGCGGGTTGCGCCGGTCGGCCAGCCAGCCGCCCGCCCACGCCCCGTACGCGATCGCCGCCAGCGCGATGCCGATGACCGAGCTGGTCACCTGGAGAGTGACCCCCACGTACGGCCCGACCAGGCGCAACGCGGCGGTCTCCAGCACCAGGACGGCACCGCTGGAGTAGAAGACCAGGAACGCGGCGAGCCTGTTGGGCAGGGCCCGGGGCACCTGCGCCGAGGAGGGCGCGGACGGGGCCGCCACGTCAGGCGATGGAGAGTTCATCGTGGCGATGGTACGCAGCAGCCCCGGGCCGGCGGGTCAGTACATCGAGAGATGAACGTGGTTCGTGTGGTCGGCGGCCGGGCTGCCGCTCCCGCTGTACGCCTGCCAGCCGGTGCCCGGGTGCCAGATCTGGCGGTACCAGATCACGTAGAGCACGCCGAGCCGGTCGGCGTTACGCACGTGCCAGGCGGCCAGGCTGTCGCCGTACGACTTGTCGCCGCCGGTGGCCGTGCGGTCCTCGAAGCCGTTCGGGGCGGCGGCGAAGTCGCAGGCCCGCCCCTTGGGGTGCTCGCCGGAGCCGCCGCTGCGGTAGCAGGAGACATACCGCTTGTAGCCGGCGGCCTGGGTCTGCTTGAGCGCGTGCAGGGTGCGGGGCGTGATGCAGCCCGAGGTGGTCGGGTCGTTCACCGAGCACGACTCGCCGGGCCAGGAGCCGTCGGAGTTTCGCGGCGCCGGCTTCGCCGAGGTGGAACTGCCGCCGCTGAACCCGCCGCTGCTGCCCGAACTGACCGCCGCCAGGGCCGCCTCGGCCTCCTTCTTCTTCTTCGCCATCACGGCCAACTGCTTGGTCTGCTCGCGCACCTCGGCATTGATCGCCAACTTGGCCTGCCGGGCCTGCTCACGGGCCTCGGTCAGCTCCCGGATCCGGCGGCCGTCCCGCTGGGCCATCATGTCGAGGTTGGCGGCCCGCTGCACGAACGCCTCCGGCGTCGCGCTGTCCAGCAGTACGGCTGCCGGGCTGAGCCGGCCGACCCGGTAGGACTGCGCGGCCACCTCACCGACCATGGCGGTCAGCTCGTCCAGCCGGTCCTCCATCGCGGACAGCTCCTTGGCCATCTGCTTCTGCCGCTTCTTGGAACCGTCCAGCTTGCGCTTGGCGTCGATGTGCGCCTTCGCGGTGGCCTCCAGGGCGTCCCGCAGCTTCTTGCTGCCGCCCTCGTTGGGCTCGGCGTACGCCGGCACGGCACCCACGCCGAGCAGCAGCGCCACGGCGGCGAGCAGGGCGATCAGCGGCCGGTGGGCGTGCCGCCGGACGGGCATGGACCTGCGCACGAAAGCATCCTTTCGTCGGCCGCCGGCCCCCATGGTCAGCACTGCGCGGCGGCGACCCCCGCCGGCGCCGGTCGGCGGCCTGCTGGCGGAAGGCCGCCGGTCAGGATACCGGAACCAGCCCCGTCACCCACCCCACCAACCCCCCACCCCCACCAACCCTCACCCCTGCGTACCCGCCCCCTCACCCTCCGCACCCATCCGCGCGTTGATCATGAGGTGAACGGCAAGTTTGATCTCTGAGGCTGCCGTCAACCTCATGATCAACGCGGCGAAGGGAGTCAGGTCGGGAGGAGGGCGCTGTGGACTTCGGTCCAGACCTCGGCGTTGACGGCTACCAGCAGGCCGTGTTCGGTGTCGGCGGGGTGGTAGTCGGTGCCGTCTAGGCGGCGGGCCACGCCGCCCGCGGCCCGCACCAGCAGGGTGCCCGGGCCGTGGTCCCAGGGCAGGGTCCGCCAGAACAGCACGAACTGCTGCTGGCCGGTGAGCACGTCGAGATACTCGCGGCCGGCGCAGTGCTGCCCCGGCAGCAGCTCGCCGAGGCGCGCACCACCAGCCTCCACCGTGCGCCGGGACGGCCCCGGCAGGAACTTCGTCATCGCGGCACCGCGCAGTTCACCCACTGGTGGCGCCCCGTCGGGCAGGTGCAACGGCTGGCCGTCCAGGTACGTGCCCTCGCCGGTGCGGGCGGTCGCCAGCGCGTCGGCGAGCGGGTCGAACACCCACGCGGCCGCTGGCTCACCGTCGGTGAGCAGGGAGACCATCAACGCGAACGGGCGGCGGCCCGCCGCGAAGTTCGCGGTGCCGTCGACCGGGTCGACGAGCCACACGTCCCCCGAGGCCCGTAGGTGACGCAGCAGGTCGGGGTCGTCGGCCACCGCCTCCTCGCCCACCACCGCCGAACCGGGGCGCAACCGGAGCAACCCGGCGCTGATCATTTCCTCGGCCCGACGGTCGGCGACCGTGACCAGCTCGCCGGGGGCCTTCTCGCTCACGTCGGCGACGTCGAGATGGCGGAACAGGGGCAGCACGACGCGGTCGGCGGTCTCCCGCAACAGCCCGGCGACGTCGTCGAGCAGGGTGTCAGCCACGCGGCGGCAGCTTCACCACGCTGACGAAGAACTCGTCGATCTGCCGGACCACCGAGATGAACTGCTCGAAGTCGACCGGCTTTGTCACGTACGCGTTCGCGTGCAGCTGGTAGCTGCGCAGGATGTCCTCGTCGGCCTGGGAGGTGGTCAACACCACCACCGGGATCCGGCGGAGCTGCTCGTCCCTCTTGATCTCCTCCAGCACCTCCCGGCCGTCCCGTCGGGGCAGGTTCAGGTCGAGCAGGATCAGATCCGGCAGCTCCGCGTCCGCGTACTGGCCCTCGCGGCGCAGGTAGGCGAGCGCCTCGGCACCGTCGGAGACGACGTTGAGCCGATTGCGCAGCTTGTGCTCCTCGAACGCCTCCTGGGTCATCAACACGTCGCCCGGGTCGTCCTCGACCAGAAGCACCTCGATCGGGCTGTTGCCGTCCGCCGGCGCGGTCATCCCACCGCCTCCTTCATGCCACCTGTCCCACCGCCGGTCTGTGACGAACCGGCGACGGCCGAGGGGCGTTGCGATCCGCCGCCGGCCTCGGCGCCGACGGTACCGTCACCTGCCCGGACCGCGTCATCGGCCCGGCCCGGCGCCGCGTCCGTCCCGGCCTCCGCCGGCTCCGATCCGTCCGCCGGGTCGGAGCCGTCCGCCGTGTCCACGTCCGCGCCGGCCCCGTCCGCCCCGGTGGTGCTCGTGGCGGCCTCGACGTCGGCGGGCAGCGCGGGCAGGGTGAAACGGATCGCCGTCCCCTCGGGCACGTCGGTGTCCACCCAGACCCGACCACCGTGGTACTCCACGATCTTCTTGACGATCGCCAACCCGATCCCGGTGCCCGGGTACGCGTCCTTGGCGTGCAGCCGCTGGAAGATGACGAAGATCTTGTCGGCGAACTCCGGCTCGATCCCGATGCCGTTGTCCTGGCAGGTGATCTCCCAATCCTCGCCGATCAACCGGGCCGAGACGTGCACCTTCGGCGCAACGTCCGCCCGACGGAACTTCACCGAGTTGCTCACCAGGTTGACCAGCAGGTTGGTCAGCAGGGGTTCCTCACCGCGGATCACCGGCAGCTCGCCCCAGGTCAGCTCGGCGTCGGCGTACTGCCGGGCCGGCTCGGTCTGTGCCGCCACCTCCGCCATCAGGTGGTTCAGGTCGACATCGGTGAAGCCGGTGGTGAGCCGGCCGATCCGGGAGAACGCCAGCAGGTCGTTGATCAGCCGCTGCATCCGCTGCGCGCCGTCCACCGCGAAGGCGATGTACTGGTCGGCCCGCTCGTCGAGCCGCCCGGCGTAGCGCCGTTGGAGCAGCTGGCAGAAGCTCGCCACCTTGCGCAGCGGCTCCTGCAGGTCGTGCGAGGCGACGTAGGCGAACTGTTCCAGGTCACGGTTGGACCGGGTCAGCTCCTCGGCCTGCTTCTGCAACTGGGTGTTGACCCACTCGATCCGCTCCCGTGCCTCCCGCACCTCGGCCAGGTCCGCGGCGATCTTCTGCCGCATGGCGTCCACGTCCGCGCCGAGACGCTGGAACTCCGGCGGACCGGTGCCCGTGATGCCGTGGCCGTAGTCACCGACCGCGACCTCCCGGACCTGCCCGGCCAGGCTGGTCAGCGGCCGGATCACCATCCGCTCCAGCGAGGTGAGCAGCACCACGCCGGCGACAAGCACCACGAGTGCCGCGATGACCAGCAGCAGTACCAGCAGGTTGCTGGTACTGCGTACGTCGGCGGCAGCCTCGTCGCGGACCTCCAGGATGCCGTTCTGCAGCACGTCGACGGCGACCCGGATCTGGTCGAACTGCTGCCGCGACCGATCGGTGAGCAGTTGCTGGCCGGCGGTGGCGCCACCGGTCTCGATGGCGGCGATGACCGGCAGGGCGATCGCCTGGCGCCACTGCTCCGCCCGCTGCCGCACCGTGCCGAACTCGTCGCGCAGCTCCGGGTAGCCGGCCAGCAGCCGGTCCATCGAGGTGGCCAGTTCCTGCTCGCGCTGCCGGCCGGTGTCGAACGGAACGAGGTCCTCCCGCTCGCCGGTCAACGCGTACCCCCGGATCGCGGTCTCCTGGTCGACCAGGACCGCGAGCAACTCCTGGGACTGGGCCCGCAGCGGACCGGTCTGGTTGAGCACCGCGTCGATGTGCGCCCGGTTACGGGTGGCGACCACCGCCTCCGCGCCGGCCACCCCGATCAACAGCAACCCGACGACCACGACCAGCACGGCCAGCCGGCCGCGCAGACTCCAGCCGGCACCCGTGGTGGTCACCGGCCACCACCCCGCGTGACGAGCAGCATCGCCACGTCGTCGGCGAACGGACCGTCGTTGAGCTGTTCCGCCCGACCGACCAGCCAGGCCGGCAGGTCGGACAGCGGGACCGCCTGGCTGGCCGGCTCGGCCAGCAGGCGGGTCAGGCCGGGCACGTCGAGGCGTTCGTCGCCCGCGCCGACCCGGCCCTCGATCAGACCATCGGTGTACATCAGCAGAGACCAGTCCTCGGTGTCGAACTTCAGGTCGAAGGCGACCGGCCGACGCGGCCGCACGCCGAGCAGCAGACCACCCGGTGCCGGCACCGGAGTCACCCGGCCCTCGGCGAGCAGCACCGGTGGCGGATGGCCGGCCAGCCGCACCGTCGCCCGGCCGGCGTCGAGGTCGAGCCGGGCCGTCGCCACGGTCGCGAAGATCTCCTGCAGCCGGCGCTCACTCACCAGCACCTGTTCCAGCGCGGGAAGCACCTCGTCGTCCGGCACCCCGGCGAGGATCAACGCCCGCCAGGCCACCCGCAGTTCGACGCCGAGCGCCGCCTCGTCCACGCCGTGACCGCAGACGTCACCAATGATCAGATCGACCCGGTCCGGACGGGTCTGCACCACGTCGTAGAAGTCACCGCCGATCAGGGCGGCGTGCCTTCCGGGCCGGTAGAACGTGTGTACCGCGATCTGGTCGGTCGACATCAGCGGCTGGGGCAGCAGGCCACGCTCCAACCGGGCCGACTCGGCCTGGCGCAGCTCCACCTCACGCAGCCGTCGGGCGTTCTCGTCGGCCCGCTTGCGCTCCACCGCGTAGCGCAGTGCCCGGGTCAGCAACACCCCGTCGACCTGGCCCTTGACCAGGTAGTCCTGGGCTCCCTCGGCAACCGCCACGATGCCCAGGTGCTCGTCGGTGCGACCGGTGAGCACACACACGGCCGCGCTGCCGGACATCTCCAGCACCTGCCGCAGCCCGTCCAACCCCTGCGCGTCGGGCAGACCCAGGTCCAGCAGGACGCAGTCGACCCCCGCGATCCGCCGACGGGCCTCGCTCAGGCTGGTCGCCACCAGCAGGTCGATGCCGGAGTTCGTCTCGGCCAGCAGCTCGCCGACCAGGAACGCGTCCCCCTCGTCGTCCTCGACCAGCAGCACCCGCAGCCGCTCCCCGGGGGGCAGGTTCGGGTTGCCACCCAGCCCGCCCTGCGGGTACGGCCACGACACGACGGAGGGACCGGTCATCCCGGACCCCCGGGTCGGCCGGGTCACCGCCGTGACTGGCGGATGATCGCTGGTGATGTCGGGCTCCTTCCGAGCGCCCTGCTGATCCTGTATTAGACAACGTTCGCACACAACATGACGGAGCGCCCCCAGGTGGCATGGAGGATGATGGTCCACTCCAGGACCACCCCCTCGCGAGGAGCCACCCGTGGGCGCACCCCCCAGCCCCGTCACCGACCGCGCCCTCACCCGGCCACGTCGACGTCGTCTCGCCGCGCTCGCGGCACTCGTCGCGCTCGTCGCCGTCGGCGCGAGCGCCCTGCTCGACCTGCGTCCTCCGGCACCTCGCCCGGTCGACACGCCGACCGGCGAGTTCAGCGCGGCGCGCGCGTACCCGCACGTGACGCAGGTCGCCGGGCGGCCGCACGTCGCGGGCAGCCCGGCCAACGACGAGGTGCGCGCCCACCTGGAAGGCGTACTGCGTGGCCTCGGGTTGCAGACGCAGGTGCAGGACACGGTCGCCGAGGAGGCCGGGCAGCTCAGCGGCGCGGCGGGCGGCGCCACCCTGGCCCGGGTCCGCAACGTGGTGGCGCGGCTGCCCGGCACCGACCCCACCGGCACGGTGTTCCTGGTCGCGCACTACGACGCGGTGCAGACCGGGCCGGGCGGCAACGACGACGCCGCTGGGGTCGCGACCATCCTGGAGGTGGCCCGCGCGCTGACCGACGGCCCGGCGCCCCGCAACGACATCGTCCTCGTCCTCACCGACGCCGAGGAGGCGTGCCTCTGCGGAGCCTCGGCGTTCGCCTCCGAGCATCCGCTGGCCGCCGGCAAGGGGGTGGTGCTCAACCTGGAGGCACGGGGCCGCACCGGCCCGGTGATCATGTTCGAGACGTCACCGGAGAACGCCCGCCTGGTCGAGGTCTTCGGCGAGGCGGCACCGCACCCGGTGGGCACCTCGTTCGCGGTGGAGGTGTACCGCGCGCTGCCCAACGACACCGACTTCACCGCCTTCCTCGACGAGGGGTTCCGCGGGCTGAACTCGGCGTACCTCGACGGGGGTGCGATTTACCACACGCCGCTGGACACCCCGGCGGCGATGGACCGGGCCAGCCTCCAGCACCACGGCGACAACACCCTCGGCCTCGCCCGGGAGTTCGGCCGGATCGACCTCGCCGACCTGCGCGCCGGCCACGACGCCACCTACTTCCCCGTGCCCGGCGGCCTCGCCCGCTACCCCGGCTGGCTGGTGCTGCCGTTGGCGCTGCTGGCACTGGCCGGCGTGGTCGCGCTCGGCTGGCTGGCCCGACGCCGGAACCGGGTCACCGGCGGTCGGTTGGCCGCCGGCTTCGGGCTGGCCCTGGTGCCGATCGTGGTGGCGCCGGTGGGTGCCCAGCTCCTCTGGGCGGTGATCGCCGCCCTCCGGCCGGGCTACGCCGAACTGCTCGACCCGTACCGGCCGACCTGGTACCGGCTGGCCGTGCTGTCGCTGGCCGCCGCCGTCGTGTTCGCCTGGTACGCGCTGAGCCGACGCCGGGTCGGCCCGGCCGCGCTGGCCGTCGGCGGGCTCGGCTGGCTGGCGCTGTTCGGCGTGCTGCTGGCGTTCCTGGCCCCCGGTGGGGCGTACCTGGCGACCCTGCCCGCCCTGGCCGGGGCGATCGGCGGGCTGGTGGCGCTGGCCAGCCGCATCGACGGTCCGGTACCGGTGATCGCGGTGACCGTCGCCGCGGCGGTCGCGGTGATCCTGCTGCTCCCCACCGTGGTGCTGCTCTTTCCGGCGCTCGGCATGGCGATGGGCGGCGTCGCGGCGCTCTTCGCGGTGCTGCTCGGTCTCGCCGCGCTGCCCGTGATCGATCTGCTGCACCCGCAGGCCGGCGGCCAGCGGGGCATGAGGGCGCTGCGGGCCCGCCGACTCGGTGCCCTGCCGGCCGGGGCCGCCACGCTGGCCACCGTGGTCCTCGCCGGGGTCGGCCTCGCCGTCGACCGGTTCGACGCCGCGCACCCCGTGCCCACCCACCTGATGTACGCGCTGGACGCCGGCACCGGCCAGGCCCGCTGGCTCAGTCACGAGACCGAGCCGCAACCCTGGACCGACGAGTACGTGGACGGCCCGGTCCAGGTCGCCGACGAGTTCCCCGGCATCGGCGGCGACGAACTCCTCGGCGGCCCCGCACAGCCCGCCGACCTGCCCGCGCCCCGGCTGGACGTGCTGGCCGACACCACCGCGAACGGCGAACGCACACTTACCCTGCGGCTCACCCCGCAGCGCCAGGTACGCCTGACCACCCTGCACGTCGACACGTCCACCGCTGAGGTCCGGCGCGCCGTCGTCGCAGGCCGGACGGTGCCGGTGGAAACCCGTGAGGGGCGCTGGGGCTTCGGGGTGGTCTTCCACGCCCCGCCGCCCGAGGGGATCGAGGTCACGCTGACCGTCACGCCAAAGGCGGACCGGATCGCGCTGCGCGCGATGGACGCCAGTGACGGCCTCGACACGCTGCCCGGCTTCCGCCCCCGCCCACCGGACGTCGGCGTCGCCGGCTCGCACAGCTCCGAGATGCTCGCCGTAGCCCGCACCTACCCGCTGTAGGGCAGCTACTTCCAGCGGAAGTGGACGAAGAGGCGGCCGAAGTTCTTGGAGTCCTTCTCGACCCGGTGGTAGAGCTGCTTGACGTCCTTCTGGTCGAGGAAGCGCAGCACGCGCTTCTTGAGCTGGCCGGAGCCCTTGCCCGGGATGATCTCGACGAGGGTGGCCTTCTTGGCCACCGCCTCGTCCATGATCCCGCGCAGAGCCCGGTCGATGTCGTGGCCCTTGTTGAAGATGTCGTGCAGGTCCAGCTTCAGCTTCATGCCACGTCCACCGCCCGGTCGGCTCTCATACGGCCATCGTAGGCACGCCGGGCGCCGGCCCGGCCATCGTGGCCACGCCGGCTGCCGGACCCCGCAGATGTCGAGAGGGCAGCCCATCCGGGCTGCCCTCTCGACGCTTGTCTCCTAGCTCAGCGGCCGCCGCCGACCCGGGTCTCGACCCGGCGCAGGGCCGAGGTGTAGTCGTCGTTGGACGAGTGCATGGCCGCCGCGATGCGCAGGTGACGCAGCGCGTCGGTGTAGCGGTTGAGCCGCTCCAGCGTCCGGCCCAGCACATGGTGGGCGTAGTGGTCGCTGGGGTTGCGGTCGACCAGCTCCCGCAGCTGCTCCTCGGCCCGGCTGAGCTGGGCCGACTGGAAGTAGGCCCGGGCCAGCAGCTGTCGGACGGAGGCGTTGTCCGGCTCCGCCTCGATAATCGGTTCGAGCAGCCGGGCCGCGCTGCCGGGGTCGCCCGCCTCGAAGAACAGGGTCGCCCGCCGGTACTCGGCCAGCAGATCCATGCCGCCACCCCCTCCGTGTCGCACCACTGCTCCGACGCTGGCACAACACCGGCCGTACCGCGACTGTTCCCGGCGGCTTTTCCTGCCCGAGAGAACCCTCCTACACGGTGGCGAGATCCCAGGCGCGGACGCCGCCGACGATGCCGGCGCTGTTGGGCACCACCACCACGTCGTCACCCATCCGGGTGAGCTGCTCGGGGCGGATCCGGCGCGAGTTCCCGCCGCCCAGGTAGAGCCGGTCCCAGCGGAACACCGGACGCAGCCCCTCCACCACCTGGCGGATCCGGCGGGACCAGAACGCGTCGCCCAGCCGGCGGCGCTCGGGCTCACCGACGTACGTGTCGTAGGTGGTGCCCCAGCGCACCGGGGCGTGGGACAGTTCGAGGTGCGGGGCGAGCACTCCACCGTCGAAGAGGGCGCTGCCCAGCCCGGTGCCGAGGGTCAGCACCAGTTCGCAGCCGGTGCCGGCGACCACCCCGGCACCGTGCACCTCGGCGTCGTTGAGCACCAGCGCCGGCAGGCCGAACGCGGCCGAGAGCGCGCTGCGGGCGTCGAACCCGGACCACTCGGCCAGCAGTGCCGGGTCGACCCGGCTGCGCGGGCCGGAACGGGTCACGTAGTGCGGGGTGGCCACCACCACGCCGTGCCGGATCATGCCCGGCATACCCACCGTCACCCGACCGGCCGCCGGCAACCGACCGCCGAGTTCCACGAGCGTCCGGACGAACAGATCCGGCGGCAGCGGATACGGCGTCGGCACGCGCATCGGCTGGGCCCGCATGGTGCCCGCGCCGTCGAGGACGGACGCCTTGATCCCGCCGCCGCCGCAGTCGATCGCCAGAGTGGTCAACACGCACGTGAGTCTGCCTCGTCCCGGGGGGCGGCCGCGCGGCGACGGGTAGGCTCGACTGCTTGTGAGCGCCACGCTGATCGCCAAGGATCTCGCCGCCGGGCACGGGGAACGAACCCTCTTCACCGGCCTGGACCTCGTGGTCGCCCCCGGTGACGTGGTCGGCCTGGTCGGGGCCAACGGGGCCGGCAAGTCGACGCTGCTGCGTACGCTCGCCGGTCTGTTGCCGGTCGAGGCCGGCAGCGTCGCGGTGAGCCCGCCCGGCGCGAGCGTCGGGCACCTGCCCCAGGAGCCGGAGCGCCGGCCCGGGGAGACGGTGCGGGCGTTCCTCGCCCGCCGCACCGGCGTGACCGGGGCGCAGGCCGCCCTTGACGCGGCGACGGAGGCGCTGGCCGCCAGCCGACCGGGCGCGGACGACGCGTACGCCGCCGCCCTGGAGAGCTGGCTCGGGCTCGGCGGGGCCGATCTGGACGAGCGGGCCGAGGAGGTGGCCGCCGAACTGGGCCTCGCCGTCGATCTCGACCTGGAGATGACCAGCCTCTCCGGTGGCCAGGCCGCCCGCGCCGGGCTGGCGTCGCTGCTGCTCAGCCGGTACGACATCTTCCTGCTCGACGAGCCGACGAACGATCTCGACCTGGCCGGCCTGGATCGGCTGGAGGGCTTCGTCACCGGGCTGCGCGCCGGCACGGTGCTGGTCAGCCACGACCGGGAGTTCCTGGCCCGCACGGTCACCTCGGTGCTGGAGCTGGACCTGCACCAGCAGCAGGTGAACCACTTCGGCGGTGGCTACGCGGCGTACCTGGAGGAGCGGGAGGTGGCCCGCCGCCAGGCGCGCGCCGACTACGAGGAGTACGCCGACACCCGGGCCGGACTCCAGGCACGAGCGCGTACCCAGCGGGCCTGGATGGAGAAGGGGGTCCGCAACGCCCGGCGCAAGGCCACCGACAACGACAAGATCGGTCGGAAGTTCCGATCCGAGGCGTCCGAGAAGCAGGCGGCGAAGGCCCGACAGACCGAGCGGCTGATCGAACGCCTAGAGGTGGTCGAGGAGCCACGCAAGGAGTGGGAGCTGCGGATGGAGATCGCCGCCGCGCCCCGCGCCGGCGCCGTCGTGGCCACCCTCCGCGACGCCGTGGTACGCCGGGGCGACTTCACCCTCGGCCCGGTGCACCTTCAGATCGACTGGGCCGACCGGGTGGCGGTGACCGGGGCGAACGGTTCCGGCAAGTCGACCCTGCTGGCCGCCCTGCTCGGCCGCTTGCCACTGGACGCCGGCCAGGCCGCGCTCGGTCCGGGCGTGGTGGTCGGTGAGGTGGACCAGGCCCGTGGGCTGTTCCTGGGTGACGCGCCGTTGCTGGACGCGTTCCGGGCCGCGGTGCCGGACATCTCCCCGGCGGACGCGCGGACGCTGCTGGCCAAGTTCGGCCTGCGCGCGCAGCACGTGCTGCGACCGGCCGCGACGCTCTCCCCGGGCGAACGAACCCGGGCCGCGTTGGCCCTGTTGCAGGGGCGCGGCGTCAACCTGCTGGTGCTGGACGAGCCGACGAACCACCTCGATTTGCCGGCGATCGAGCAACTGGAGTCGGCACTGGCCAGTTTTCCGGGCACGCTGCTGCTGGTGACCCATGACCGACGGATGCTGGAGGCGGTGCGTCTCGACCGGCGGTTGCGGGTGGACGCCGGGCGGATCACCGAGTTTTGATCCAGCGGAATCCGGACGGCGGGGCGACAATGACACCATGCTCAGGTGGGAGTACGCCCTGTTGGTGCGCCGCCGCCAGGCCGCCACCAACGACCTCGGCTTCGAGGTCGTCTTCTCCTGGTACGGCCCGGACGGATCCATGATCGACGTCACGCCGTACGGCGACACCGCGCTGGCTCACCTCAACCGGGCCGGCGACCAGGGCTGGGAGTTGGTCGCGATGAGCGAGGACCCGTCCCTGCCGGGCAACAACGAGTTGCACCGCTACCACCTGAAGCGGCCCCGGACGGCGGCCGCGCCGCGGCAGCGGATGCGTTCGGGACGTCCCCGGCGGCCCATCCCGCGCTGACCCCGCGCGAATTTGCGCCACAACCTGCGCATACCGGGCGATTATCCGGGTAACGGCCGGCCGGAGGTGGCCCGGCATGGTCGCGTTGGCACATTCTCCGTCCTCGGCCGAGCGACTGCGGGCGGTGGACGGGTTCCTCACCGAGGCATGGGCGGACCAGGTCCGCCACGACGAGCGGCTGCGCCCGCTCGGTGTCGAGGTCCGCTTCGACCGGGGTGTCGCCCACCTGACCGGCGAGGTCGACGAGCAGGCCCAGCTGCGACTGGTACGCGAGCAGGTCGGCCGGCTGGCCGGGGTCTTCGGCGTCTGGTGTCGGGTACGGGTCGGCGGACGCGACCCGGTGGTGGTCGACCTGGGTTGCGGTGCCACCAAGCAGTGGCCGGGCAATCTCGGGCTCGACATCTTTCCCGCCCCCGGAGTGGACGCGGTCGCCGACCTGTCTGGCTCCCTGCCGCTGGCCGACGACTCGGTGGACGTGCTGTTCGCGGTGCACATCCTGGAACACCTGATCGACTTCCTCCCGCTGCTGGACGAGTGCCACCGGGTACTCCGTCCCGGAGGCGTACTGCACGTGATGAGCCCTTGGTGGGGGCATGTCAACGCGGTGGCCGACCCGACCCACGTGCGGCTGCTGGACGTGCAGACCGTCAAGGGCATCTGCGTGATGCGACCGCCGGGCACCCCGCGCTGGTACCCCCTGCACGCCGGCAGCGACGGCGCCTCCATCTTCGCCGACCTCACCCCGCTGGGACCGGCTGACGACGGCCCCTCCGCCACCCACCTGGCCCGCTTCTTCGACTAGGCCGCCCGGCCAGCGCCCTGGACACCGACGGTGTCCAGGGCATTCGTCTGTTTCGGCACCGGTCACCAATATTTCTCGCGGGTAACACCGGCAGGCCGCGCCATTGATCGAGACTTATCGAACCCCGGTAACTCGCCGGTAACAACCTGCTCTGCCGCACACCCCCGCGGAGGTATGACCGTGCCCAGACGTCTCGCCACCACCCTCGCCTCGGGCTTGCTCGCGCTGCTCACCGCCCTCGCCGTGGCCTCTCCCGCCACGGCTGCCGTCACCCCGCAGCAGAAGCTGTCCGTCCTGTCCAGTTGGACCCAGACCAGCGTCAGCAGCTACAACGCCTGGTACTCCGCCCGCCAGAATCGCGCACCCTGGGCCGAGTACAACTTCGACTGGTCCACCGACTACTGCTCGTCCAGTCCGGACAACCCGCTCGGGTTCAAGTTCACCCTGTCCTGCGCCCGCCACGACTTCGGCTACCGCAACTACAAGGCGGTCGGCCAGTTCAGCGCCAACAAGCCGCGCCTCGACAGCGCCTTCTACGAGGATCTGAAGCGGTCCTGCGCCACCTACAACTCCGTCGTCCGGCCGGCCTGCCTGAGCCTGGCATGGACGTACTACCAGGCGGTCGCCATCTTCGGCTCGGTAGCCGCCGTGCAGCAGTCCGACATCGACCGGGCCGCCCGGATGAAGGCCGACGCGGAACGACGCGCTCGCGCCTGACGAGCAGCGGCGGACGCCCGGCAGCACCCGCGGCCGGGCGTCCTGCCGGTCGGCGACCGTCGCTCAGGCGTGCTCGGTGTGGCGGTCGACGGTGCTGGGCTGACGTGGGGCGGAACGACCCGTGCCGGTGGCGAACCGCCCTGAATCGGCCGCCAGGTCGGGATGCTCGACCCCGAGCGCCAACGCGACCGCCTCGTCCAACCCCAGTTCGGCACCCTCGCCGTACGCCTCGTCGAAGGCGGCGTCGCCAAGCGCCCGCCGCAGCGCGGCCTGCCGCTGCGTCCAGTACGCCTCGTAGATGCCCGGCGTCGACCGCAGGCCCGCCCGGGTCGCCTGGGCGGCACCGAAGAGCCGGGCCGCGGTCAGCGGCTGGTCACCGAGCGCGCAGCGCACCGCGACCGCGTTCAACGTGTCGCAGGCCCGCCCGTGAAAACCGTGATTCATCCGGGACCGGAGCGCCGCCAGCAGGTGCTCGTGCGCGGCCACCAGGTCACCCCGAGCCAGCGCGACCATGCCGAGCAGCATGTCCACCGAGCGACGCCCCCGGTCGGCCGGTCGGGCCGCCTCCACCGGCCGGGCCGCACCGAGCAGCTCCGCCGCCTCGTCCAGCGCGCCCCGCCGCCACAGCAGCTCGGCCAACCGGAGCACGGCGAACAGCGCCTCCGACTCGACCCCCTGGTCCTGCGCCCAGTCGATGACCTCCCGACAGACCCGCTCCGCCTCGGCGAACTGGCCCATGTCGACAAGCGGCGCGGCGCGGCCGGCGAGCACCCGGGCCAGCAGACCGGCGTCTCCGGCCTGACGGGCCGCCGCCTCGGCCCGCTGCGAGTAGCGCAGCTCCTCGCCGAACTCGCCGTCGCCACCGGCGTGCAGCGAATGCATGTGGTAGGCCGCCGCCAGTTCGTCCTCCGGGACCGCCTCGCCGGTCTCGGCCAGCCGGCCGTACAACCGGAACAACCAGAGCCGCCCTTCCCGGGCCAGCCCGCGCTCCCGCCACCACTGGTCCAGCCCGCCGGCCAGCCGCAGGCCGGCCCGGGCACTCCCACCCGTGGCGCACCAGCGCAGCGCGGCGCGCAGCTCACCGGCGAGTGGATCAAGCGCGTACAGCGACAGTGTCACCGGCTGCCCGTCCGGGCCGAGGTGAGCCCGCTCGAGGGCGTGCGCCGACCAGGCCACGTGCCGGTCACGGGCCGCCTGCTCCTCCCCGGCGTCGGCGAGCCGCCGCGCCGCGTACGCCCGGATGGGGTCGAGCATCCGGTAGGTGCAGCCGGTCACGTGCGGTTCCGCCAGCACCATCGACTTGTCGACAAGCACCGACAGCGGATCGAGCGGGTCGTCGTCGAGCAGCCACTCCACCGTCGGCAGGTCGACCGGGCCGGCGAAGACCGCCAGCCAACGCAGCAGTCGCGCGGCACGCGGCCCGAGCGTCCGGTAGGACCAGGTCACCGTCGCCTGCATGGTCAGGTGCCGTTCGACCGCCGAGCGGGCCGCCGCTCGGGTGGCCGGGGTCGAGGAACTCACGCCGGTGGCCGCCGCGGCCAGGTCGACGGTGTCCCGCTGGTTACCGGTGTTCCCCCGATCGGTCGGTGGTGGCAACGGAATCTCACGGCCGGCGTCGAGCGTGCCGAGCACGTCGTCGAGCCGCTCGGCGAGCTGCCCCACCGAGAGCACCCGCAGTCGGGCCGCGGCCAGCTCGATGGCGAGCGGCAAACCGTCAAGTCGCCGCACCACCCGCCGTACGTCGGCCGACTCGGAGGGGTCGGGCTGGCGCCCGCCCCGCGCCGCCGCCGTACGATCCAACAGCAGCGCCACCGCGTCGCTCTCGGTGCCGTCGGGCGCCGGATCGACGCTCAACGGCGGGATCCGCCACACCACCTCACCCGGCAGCCCCAGTGGTTCCCGGGTCGTGGCCAGCACCCGCACCCCTCCGCCGCCGGCCAGCAGTCGGGAGACCGCGTCGGCGCAGGACGCCGGCTGGGCGTCGCAGGTGTCGAGCACGATCAGCATCCGGCGGGGAGCGGCGTACTCCACAAGCGTGTCGACCATCGGGCGGCCCGGCTCCGGGCGCAGGCCGAGCACCGCGGCGACGGCGAAGGCGACAAGTCCGGGGTCGGTGACCGTGGCGATGTCGACGAACCACACCCCGTCCGGGTACTCGTCCACCAGGTCGGTGGCGAACTCCACGGCCAGCCGCGTCTTGCCGCTGCCACCCGCGCCGAGCACGGTGACCAGCCGGTGCCGATTCACGAGTCGCGCCAGCTCGGCGCGTTCGGTCTGCCGCCCGACGAACGTGGTGACCTGGATCGGTAGGTTGTGCGCCACCACGTCGGCGGTACGCGGCCGCGGGAACTGCCGTTCCAGGCCGGGTGCGACGAGCTGGAAGAGCCGTTCCCGGTCGTCGAAACCACGCAGCCGGTGCAGCCCGAGGTCGAGCAGGGAGGCACCGGCCGGCAGTGGCCGGGCCCGCCGCGCCGTGGCACCGGAGCAGAGGATCTGCCCGCCGTGCGCGGCGGCGGCGACCCGGGCGGCCCGGTGCACCTCGGGGCTGGCGTACTCGCCGTCGCGTGGCTCCGCCCAACCGGTGTGCAGTCCCATCCGGACCCGGGGGGCCGCCTCGGGCGTCGGCCACTCGTGCTCACCGAGCGCCCGCTGCGCGGTCAGACAGGCGGTCAACGCCGCTCCCGCGTCATCGAAGGCCAGGAAGAACGAGTCGCCCTCGGTCAGCAGCTCCGCGCCCTCGGCCGCCGCGATCGTCCGGCGCAGCAGCCGCCGGTGCTCGGCGAGCACCGGCCGGTAGCCGGACCCGAGTAGCTGGGCCAACCGGGTGGAGCCCTCGATGTCGGTGAAGACGAATGTCACCCAACCGGTCGGGAGGTTGATCCGTGGCGGCATGCGTGGAACCTCCCCCCTGGTCTCGGCACCATACTTCCCGAGACCGGATCATCACGCATCGTGAGAACGGTCGGCCGAGACTCCGACCCAAGGTGCCATCGGACCCTGCGTCCGGGCAAGGCCGGCAGCCACCCGTACCACCCTTCGACCACCGTCGCGGCGTGGTCAGCAGCCGCAGCCACCACCGCAGCAGCCGCCGCCGGCGGGTGCGGACGAGGCACCGGACCCGCCACCACCACGGCCGGTGACCGCGACCGTGGATAGCAGTTTCACCGTGTCGGCGTGCCCCTGCGGGCAGGGCGCCGGCTCACCGGCTCGCGCCATCGGACGGTTGACCTCGAAGGTGGCGCCGCAGGCGCGACAACGGAACTCGTACCGGGGCATGCCGTCAGCCTACGACCGGACCTGACGTCGGCGAAGACATGGGTGATACTCGACGAGTGGCAGACGGCGAAGAGCGCACCACCCTGCGGCCCCTGCGACCGGCCACGCCGCGCACCGACTCCGGCGGCGGCCCGGACGGGCCGGCAACCGGGCTGCCCCGTCCCCGCCGCCCCTGGCTGAGTTCGGGCAAGCCGGCCGACGACGCGGCACCGGACCCACCCCCCACCGACCCGGTTCCGGCGGAGGCCATCGACAACGCCGCCGGCACCACGAGCGACGCTACGACTCCCGACAGGACGGATGCCACCGCAGCGGAATCGACGCCGAAGACCACTGTCGAGGAGTCCACTCCGGAGTCCGGCGCACCGGCAGCCCGGCGCCGCCGGGTGCGCTTCGGGCACGCCGTACGCCTGCCGGGGCCTCGGGCCGCGGCCCGGGCGACCCGCGCCTGGTCGCGCCGGCCGAGTGGCCGACTGACCCTGCCGGGTGTGTTCCTGCTCGTCCTGGTCGCCGCGACCGCCACGGCCGGTGCGCTGCTGGTGCCCGCCACCCTGGGCGCTCCGCGTCCGGTGGCGGTCGACGCCACCGCCGACCCGCTGCCCAGCGACCTGCCGCCGTCCGGTCAGGTGCCGCCACCGGGGCAGTTCCCGCCCCCCACCGCGACCCTCCCGCCCGGCGTGACCCCACCGGGCACCGCCGGGCCGGCCGGTGGACGCCCGTCCGACGCCCTGGCCGGCTGGGCCCGAGACACCGGTGCCAAGGTCGGCATCGACCCGATCGCCATGCAGGCGTACGGCTACGCCGAGCTGGTGCTCGCCGAGACCGACCGCGCCTGCGGCCTGAGCTGGACCACGTTGGCCGCGATCGGCCTGGTCGAGTCCCGCCACGGACAGGCCAACAACGCCCAGCTCGGCGCGGACGGCCGGGCTGTCCCGGAGATCATTGGTCTGCCGTTGGACGGCCAGGGCAACCGGATGCGGATCGCCGACACCGACCGGGGCGAGCTGGACCGCGACACCACCTATGACCGGGCGATCGGGCCGATGCAGTTCATCCCGACCACCTGGGAGGAGATCGGCGCCGATGCGGACAACGACGGCCGCAAGGACCCGCACAACATCCACGACGCCGCGCTCGCGGCCGGGATGTACCTGTGCAAGGGCGGCCGGAACCTCACCATTCCGGGCGACTGGTGGAACGCGATCCTGTCGTACAACGATGTCCGAAGGTACGCCCAGGACGTCTTCGACGCCGCCAACCGGTACGGACAGGCCAGTCGCACGTGAAGTGATCGTCCGCATACATTGGAGAACTGGACACTTCCCCCCGGCTGCGGATGACGGCAAGCTAGACGGGTGATGGTGCGCGAGTGGGACCCCAGGACCGCGTCGTCCGCCGAGATCGCGTCGCTGCTGGACACGCTGAACGCGGTCCTGGCGGCCGATCTTCCGCAGGATCCGCCGTGGCGGGAGAGTTCCCTGCGGGAATACCTCGCCGAGGTGATGCCGGGCGAACGGCGGATCTCCTGGATCGCGCAGGAGGATCCAGATGTCGACGGCGCTCCGGGAGCCATCCTCGGTCAGGTGCACGTGCTGCTGCTCGGCAACATCGGTGTGCTGGAGGTCCTGGTCCATCCGTCCGCGCGGCGCAGTGGTCTGGGCCGTGATCTCGTCCTGCGCGCAGCCCGCCGGGTCTATCAGGAGGGCTTTGAGTCGATCGGGGTGGAGGTGGTCGGCGACACTCCCGCCGTCGCCTTCTACGAATCACTCGGTTTCATTCGGGAGTACGTGGAGACCCGCAGTGTCCTCGACCTCTCCGGTGTCGACTGGGCCGAGTTGGCGGAGATGTCGACCGGGCTCGGCGCCGGTTACCGCGTCCAGTTCCACCCCGGCGGCCCGCCGGACGAGCTGATCGAGGCGTACGCGCGGGCCAAGGCCGAGATCCGGGACATCGAGGACGGCGAGCTACGACCCAGCTCGTACGATCCGCAGCGGCTCCGGGACAGCCTCGACTGCCTGCACCGGCGGGGCATGAAGCCGTACATCGTGCTCGCCCTGCACGAGCAGACCGGTGAGGTGGCCGGCCTGACCGAGGTGGTCGTGCCGGCCCAGCATCCGACCCGTGCCGACCAGTACGACACGATCGTGGTACAGGATCACCGGGGCTACGGCATCGACCGGGCGATAAAGGCTCGGATGCTGTTGGAGCTGCGCTCGGCCGAGCCGCAACTGACCGAGGTGCAGACCTGGAACGCGCAGGCCAACGAGGCCATGCTCAAGGTCAACGCCGAGCTGGGCTACCGCACCGACCGAGACTGGTGCGAATACAGCGTCGACGTCGCCGAGCTGGTCCATCGCCTCGACGCCACACGCTGACCGGTCGGCTGCCCGCCCGTCAGTTCCGGTACCAGGTGCTCGGGTCCGGCGGAGGCGGCACGTTACGGTACTTGGCCACCCGCACCTCCCACTGACTGCGGCGCCGGCGTGCCTCCCGGTCGGCCCGGGAACGGTGGTAGGTCTCCGGCGGTCGAGCCAGCCCGTAGATGTCCGCCCACCATTCGCCTGGTTCGGGGTCGAGAATCGTGTTCAGATGCGCCGGGTAGCGCCGGTCCGCGCCGTCCCGGGTGTCGTCCCAGACCTTCATCGGCAGCACGACCCGCCCCTCCTGGTCGACGACCACGAGATAGAGCCCGGCCGCACCGAGCAGCCGCTCCAGCACGGCCAGGCTCGGCGTCAGGCTGCCCGCCTCGACCCGCGCGACGGTCGACGGGGCGACCTTGGCGAACCGGGCCATCCGCAGCTGGCTGAGCCCGACGATCCGGCGGGCACGTCGCACCAGACCGGCGATGGGAAAGGGACCGACCGTGGGGCCGAGGCCCGGCGGCTCGAAGACGATGGACATGCACCCGACCCTGCCGCTGCCCAAGCCGACGCGGCAACCCCTGTGGAAAAACCTGTGGATAACCCGAGCCCTCCGCACCGCCCACCCCCTCACAGCCCACCCGACCCGACCCTGGCAGGGCTAGCGGTCCGCTACCCTCAGCAACAATCACGGTGAGTGGCGGACGTGTCATCTCCCTCCGACCCTTCCCACAACACCTCCGCGCCCTTTGCTCTGCTTCAACCCGCGCAACAGGCTCTGACCAGCGGCGAAGGAAGTCAAGATCGCGGTCTATCGCACGCCGGCAACTACCCTCCGCAAGCTGTGCGTGGGTTGAAGCAGAGCAAAGGACGGGGGGAGGACATGGGCAGAGGTGGAGGAAAAATACTCAGGGTGATGACACTGGTTCGGTCGATGGTCGCACCAGTGCAGACGGGTTGGCGCGTGAACAGGCCGCCGCAACAGCGCAGCCGTCAGCCGTCAGCCTTGTCGGGTGCTCGGGGTCGAAGCAGGGTCAGTAACGCTGGCGGAGCAGTTGGGCGGCCTCGACGGCCCAGTAGGTGAGGATGATCTGGGCACCGGCGCGGCGGATCGAGGTGAGGGTTTCCAGCATCACCCGCTCCCGGTCGATCCAGCCGTTCGCGGCGGCCGCCTCGACCATCGCGTACTCGCCGGAGACCTGGTAGGCCGCCACGGGCACGTCCACGGCGGCGCGGACCGCCGACACCACGTCGAGGTACGGCAACGCCGGCTTGACCATCACCATGTCGGCACCCTCGGCGACGTCCAACGCGACCTCGCGCAGCGACTCGCGCAGGTTCGCCGGATCCTGCTGGTAGGCCCGTCGGTCCCCCTCAAGCGCCGACTCCACCGCGTCCCGGAAGGGGCCGAAGAAGGCCGATGCGTACTTCACGGCGTACGCGAGGACGGCCACGTCGGTGTGACCGGCCGCGTCGAGTGCCGCGCGTACCGCCCCGACCTGGCCGTCCATCATGCCGGACGGCCCGACCACCCCGACCCCGGCGGCGGCCTGGGCCACGGCCATCTCGGCGTACGCGGCGAGGGTGGCGTCGTTGTCGACCTCGCCGGCCGGGGTGAGCAGCCCGCAGTGCCCGTGCGAGGTGAACTCGTCCAGGCAGAGGTCACTCATCACCACCGTCGCGTCGCCCACCTCGGCGACCACGTCCCGGATCGCGACGTTGAGGATGCCGTTCGGGTCGATGCCGCCGGAGCCACGTTCGTCGCGCGACGCGGGCACGCCGAACAGCATGATCCCGCCGACGCCGGCCTGCACCGCTTCCACCGCCGCCTTACGCAGCGAGTCGCGCGAGTGCTGGAGCACCCCCGGCAGCGAGGCGATGGCGCGCGGCTCGGTCAGCCCTTCCTTGACGAACATCGGCACGACCAGCTCGGCCGGGTCGACGCGGGTCTCGGAGACCAGCCGACGCATCGCCGCGGTGCGGCGCAGCCGACGGGGCCGCATCTCTGGGTACGGCATGAACCCTCCCTGACGACCAGCCGGAGCCGGACCGGCTACCGGAACCTCAGCGCGGTCGGCCCCTGGACCTTCGAACCGCGGCGCTGCTTCGCCGGCATCGCGGCGAGCTTCTCCCGCAGCTCGACGGCGTAGCCGGCGAGCGCCTCCACCAGATCGGGCACCGACGCGTGCGGCGGCTGGACGTCGACCCGCAGGCCGAACTCCGTCGCGGTCTCCGCCGTCTTGGGCCCGATGACAGCCACAACGGTACGCGTGTGCGGCTTGCCGGCGATGCCGACCAGGTTCCGGACCGTGGAGGACGAGGTGAACAGCACCGCGTCGAACCCGCCCGACTTGATCGCGTCCCGGATCTCGGCGGGCGGCGGAGCGGCCCGGACCGTCCGGTACGCGGTCACGTCGTCGACCTCCCAGCCGCGCTCGGTGAGCCCGGCGGCGAGTGTCTCGGTGGCGATGTCGGCACGCGGCAGCAGCACCCGGCCGACCGGGTCGAGCACCTCGTCATGCGGCGAGAACTCGGCCAGCAGCCCCTCGGAGGACTGCTCACCGGAGGGAATCAGCTCCGGCTGGATGCCGAAGGCCCGGACGGCGTCGGCGGTGGCGTCGCCGATACAGGCGATCTTGACGCCGCCGAAGTGCCGGGCGTCCAGCCCGTGCTCGGCGAACTTCTCCCAGACCGCCCGCACCGCGTTGACCGACGTGAAGATCACCCAGGCGTACCTGCCGTCGACCAGGCCCTTGACCGCCCGCTCCATCTGGGCGGGGGTACGCGGCGGCTCCACCGCGATGGTCGGCACCTCACAGGGAATCGCTCCGTACGCACGCAGCCGGGCACTCATCGCGCCGGCCTGCTCCTTGGTGCGGGGCACCAGCACCTTCCAGCCGTACAGCGGGCGGTTCTCCCACCAGCTGAGCTTGTCCCGCTGACCCACACCGTCGCCGACGGTCAGCACGACCCGGCCGGTGAAACCGAGTGCCGCCGCGACGAAGGAGTCCACGGTCGACGTGGTGGTGTACTGCGTCTCCCCGGTGCCGTCCCCGGTCACTCCGACGTCGGTGGCGCCGTTCACGCCGGCGGCCAGCAGCCCGTCCCGGATCGCGGCCAGGTCACCGGCGTCGACCGCCAGCGCCAGCGAACCGCGTTGCACGGCCGCCGCCAGCGCGTCGAAGTCCAGGACGCTGACGTCCTCGACGTCGGCGGCGGTGCGTACGCCCGGCAGCGGCACGCCCGCGTAGGTGGCCACCCCCTCGGCCTGGCCGACTCCCGGAACCACCTCGAAGTGCGCGGCGGTACGCGCCACCGCCTGCACCTCCTTGACCACCGAGTCGTGGCCGAACGGATCGCCGGCCACCAGGTGCACCGCGTTCTGCCCGGAGCGGGCCGCCGAGATCAGGATCTTGGCCACGTCGCCCGGCGCGCCCTCGGCCGGGGTGAACTGGGCGTCGGAGCTGGCCTCGGCCCGGACGACGTCGAGCAGCGACTCGGGTACTCCCCGGTCGTACACCACCTGGTCGGCGCCGACCAGGGCGTCGTGCGCCCGGCGGGTCAGCAGGCCCGGGTCGCCGGGTCCTGCCCCGACGAACGCGATACGGCCTACGGGCTTACGGGTGCGGGTCATTCTGTGCTCCCAAATTGCTGGGTCCCCGGGCCGTCGTGTCCTTGCGGGCCGAGGATCGAGTCGGCGCCGAGGTCGAGGAGTTCGGCGGCGAGTGCCTTACCGATCTCCGCCGCGTCGGCGGGCGTACCGGTGCGGGACAGCCGGACCTCGTGCGTACCGTCCGGGCTGATCACCGCCCCGCGCAGGTAGATCTCATCACCGTGCTCGCCCTCGGCGAGTTCGGCGTAGGCGGCGACCGGAGCGGAGCATCCGGCCTCCAGGGTGGCCAACATCGCCCGCTCCGCGGTGACCGCGGCGCGGGACGGTGCGTGGTCGAGCAGGGCGAGCAACTCGACCAGGTCGGTGTCGTCGAGCCGGCACTCCACCGCCAGGGCCCCCTGCGCCGGGGCCGGCAGCATCAGCATCGGGTCGAGCGTCTCGGTGACGGCGTCGGCGCGGTCGATGCGGGTCAGGCCCGCCCGGGCCAGGACGACGGCGTCCAGGTCGGCCTCCGGGCCGAGCACCCGGGCCAGCCGGGTGTCGATGTTGCCCCGGATCGGGGTGACCGACAGTGGCATACCCAGCGCGTGCAGCTGGGCGATCCGGCGCAGCGCGCCGGTGCCGACGACCGCGCCGGGCGGAAGTTCGGCAAGCGTCCTGCCGTCGCGGGCGACGAGCGCGTCGCGCGGATCCTGGCGCGGCGGCACCGCGGCGATGTGCAGCCCCGCCGCGGTCGCCGTGGGCAGGTCCTTGTAGGAGTGGACCGCGAAGTCGATCGTCCCGGCGACCAGTGCGTCACGTAGCGCGGAGACGAACACGCCCACCCCGAGGCGGTGCACCGGCGCGTTGGACCGGTCGCCGGCGGTCACCACCTCGACCAGTTCCACGGGACGTCCGGTACGCGCCGTCAACGCCTCGGCGACCTGCCCCGACTGGGCCATCGCCAGCTTGCTGCCCCGGGTACCGAGGCGCAGTGGGGCCTCGTTCATCGCTCGCCTCCGGTGGGTGGGGTGATGTCGGGCACGGTGTCCACCGGCGAGGTCTGCGGGACCTGGAGGTCGAACAGTTCCCGCAGCAGGGCCGTGTACTGGTCGCCGCCGGGTTCGGCGGCGAGCTGACGGACCCGGACGGTCGGCTGGTGCAGCAACCGCTGGACCACCCGGTGAACCGTACGGGCCACCTCGGCGCGCTGGTCGTCGCTTAGGTCGGGACGGCGTTGCGCGAGCCGGCGCAGCTCGGCGGTGACCACGTCGTCGGCCCGGCCGCGCAGCGCAGCGACGGTCGGCGCCACGTCGGCACCGCGCAGCCAGCAGAGGAAGGACTCGACCTCGCCGGCCACGATGCGCTCGACGGCTGCGGCGTCGGCGGCGACCGGGCCGTCGGCGAGCAGCGCCGCCATCCGGTCGATGTCGATCACCTCGACGCCGGGCAGCTCGGCGACGCCGGGGCCGACGTCTCGCGGCACCGCGAGGTCGAGCAGGACCAGTGGGCCACGCCCAGGGGCGCGGTCGGCGGTCGCGGCGGCGACCACCTCGCGGGTGAGGACCGGCTCGGGCGAGGCGGTGGCGGCCACCACGACGTCCACCGTGGCAAGTGTGTCGGCCAACTCGGCCATCGGTCGCGCGCCGGCTCCGTAGGACTCGGCCAGCCGGACGGCGCGGTCGGTGCTCCGGTTCGTCACGGTCAGCGGTCCGGCACCGAGCCGGGACAGCGTCGCCACGCCCAGCGAGCCCATCGCCCCGGCGCCGACGATCAGCGCGGGTCGACCCGTGAGGTCGTCGTCGAGGTGACCGGCGGCGAGTCCCAGCGCGGCGGTCACCACGCTCTGACCGGCGCGGTCGATGCCGGTCTCCGAGTGGGCCCGCTTACCCACCCGCAGCGCCTGCTGCATCAGCTCGTGCAGCAGCCGCCCGGCGGTGTCGGCCGCACTGGCCCAGTGGTAGGCGTCACGTAGCTGCCCGAGGATCTGCGCCTCGCCGATCACCATCGAGTCCAGACCGGCGGCCACCCGGAAGATGTGATCCACCGCAGCCGAGTCGAAGTGCACGTAGAGGTGGTTGGCCAGCGCGGCGGGCTGGCAACCCGCCTGCTCGGCGAGCACGGCACAGATGTCGCCGAGGCCGCCGTGGAAGCCGGAGACCGCCGCGTAGACCTCCACCCGGTTACAGGTGGAGACGAGGACGGCCTCGCTCACGTACGGCTGCGCGATCAGCCGACCCAGCGTGCGGTCGAGCCCGCTGGGTGACACCGCGAGTCGTTCCAGGGTGGCGACCGGTGCGGTGCGGTAGGACGCGCCCACGACGAGGAGTTTCACGTGCCGATCGCCTCCTGGCTCTCGGTGACCGCGAGACCACCGGGAAGGGCGGTCAGGGCGGACCCACCGGCGGCGGGCAGCGCGGTCAGGGATGCCTTGCGGTGCTCGTGGAACGACAGGATCTGCAACTCGATGGCCAGGTCGACCTTGCGCACGTCGACCCCTTCGGGGACCGAGAGTACGCACGGCGCGAAGTTCAGGATGCTCGTCACGCCGACGGCGACCAGCTGGTCCGCCACCCGTTGCGCGGCGGCGGCCGGGGTGGCGATGACACCGATCGCGATGGATTCCTCGGCGGCCACCCGGGGCAGTTCGTCGATGTGCTGCACGACCAGCCCGTTGATCTCTTCGCCGACCCGCTCCTGATCGGCGTCGAGGAGGGCGGCGATCCGGAACCCACGGCTGGCGAAGCCGTCGTAGCCGGCCAGGGCGTGACCGAGGTTACCCACGCCCACCAGGGCGACCGCCCGGCGCTGGGTGAGCCCGAGCACGTACTCGATCTGATCGATCAGCAGCCCGACGTCGTAGCCCACGCCCCGGGTGCCGTACGAGCCGAGCTGGGACAGGTCCTTACGGAGCTTTGCCGAGTTCACCCCGGCGGCATTGGCCAGCCCTTCGCTGGAAACCGTCTCGTGACCGGTTTCCGCGAGGTTGTGCAGGGCACGGAGGTACTCGGGGAGCCGGGCCACCGTCGCCTCGGGCAGGTCCGGGAGCGCCGGTACGGCACCTGCGCGGCCGGGCGCGCCAGGGTGACGGTGCTGACTCATGAGACTCCGTGCGGTGCGATCCTCGACCAACTCCACCGGTCGGCCGTTTCGGGACTCCCGCCGGCGACCGATGGTGCCGGCTGTGCTAGCGGGGCGCGTCGGAATTACAGAGTAGGCGCTTGTGAAGACGTGCACAAATCGCGATCTTGCTGGCACGGCCCGCGTCCCCACCGGCCCCTCCATCCCACAAGATCGATCACCACCTCGCCATCGGCGCCCGCGCGATTATCGCTCAATCCCGACTTCTCTGACCAATCACACGTAGCCCCGACTCCCCTTCCAATTCGCCGATCATGAAGTTGTCGCCCCGACACGCCGGATTTCCCGCGCGACAACGTCATGAACGGCGCAGTGGGTCGGTGGAACTGGTGGCGAGGGTCACGGCCTCGGTAAGCGAGTCGGCGACGGGGTGGCCGGAGGCGAGCAACCGGGCGCGATCGGTGAAGCCGCCGCTGTAGAGGACGGCGCGGGCGCCGACGGACCGGGCCGCGTCAGCGTCGTCGAGCGAGTCGCCGATCAGCACCACCGACCGGCCGTCGACACCCAACGCGTCGAGATGCCGCGCCAGCGACTCCGCCTTGCGGTCGCCACCGATCTGCGCCCGCAGCCCGTCGACCCGGGCGAACCGGCCGGTCAGGCCGTACGTCTCGACGGTGGGTATCAGCTCGTCGTGGAACCACATCGACAACAGGGACTGGCTGCCTGACCAGGCCGCCATCGCGTCCACGGCGTCGTGCGCCATCTCACAACTGGTCAGACCCACCCGGTACGCCTCGTGGAAGATCTTGTCCAGCCGACCGAAGGCGTCGTCGTCCACCGCTCGGCCGAGGATCTCCGCGTAGTAGTCGGCGATCGGTCGGCGGAACCTCACCCGGTGCTCGTCGGGGGTGACGCTCGGCCCGCCCTCGCTGGTAAACACCGCGTTGGTGCAGGCCACCACGAGGCTGAGGTCGTTGAGCAGGGTGCCGTTCCAGTCCCACACCAGATGAGCGCTCGCAGGGGTCATCGCCGCACCCTATCCGGCCGCACCCCCGCGCGGCGGCCTCAGAGCTGCGGGGTGGTCAGGTCGCGCAGCAGCCGTTCCTCCTCGACCCGCCAGTAGCCGTGTTCCCTGCCGTCGAGCAGCACCACCGGCAGCCGGTCGCCGTACTCGCGTTCCAGCTCCACGTCGCCGCTGACGTCCCGCTCGGTCCACCGGTCGCCGGTGACCGCGACCACCCGGTCGAGCGCCGCCTTGGCGTCCTCACACAGGTGACAGCCGGGGCGGGTGATCAGCGTCAGGCGGGGTTCACGCATCGGTCTCCTCCGTCGTACCGAGCAGGGTCTTGCGTACCTTCCCGATCACCGAGCGCGGCAGCACGTCGACGAACTCGACCTCGGTCGGGCACTTGAATCTGGCCAGGTTACGTGTGCAGTGCGCGATCAGCTCGGTACGTGCCACCGCGGCCTGCGGCCTCGGCACCACGTACGCCCGCACAGTCTCCCCGGTCCTCGGGTGCGGCACACCCACTACGGCGGACTCCGCCACCGCCGGATGGGCCGACAACACCAGCTCCACCTCGTGCGGATACACGTTGAAGCCGTTGACCAGGATCAGCTCGCCGATCCGGTCGACCAGGAAGAGGTCGCCGTCGGCGTCGGCGTACGCCACGTCGCCGGTGGGCCACCAGCCGTCCGCGTCCGGTCCGCCCGCGCCGTCCGGCCAGTAACCGGAGAACAGGTTCGGACCACGCACCACCAGCTGTCCGGGATCGGTGCCCGAGGCCGGGTCGGTGAGGTCCATCTCGTCCGGATCGTCGTCGAGCGCGGCGACTCCGTCGCGCCACAGCTCCGTACCGTCCGCACCGACCAGCCGCACCTGCACGCCGGGCAAGGGACGGCCGATCGAGCCGGGCCGGGGTTCGCCGCCGACCAGGGTCGAGGTGAGCACCGGGGCGGTCTCGGTCAGGCCGTACCCGACGTGTACCGGACGCCCGGCGGCCTCGGTGAAGCGCGCCGCGTCGGCCGGCTCCAGCGGCGCCGCGCCGCACACCACGATCCGCACCGCGGCCATCGCCTCGGCGAGGGTGTCGGTGCCCGCCCGGGCCCAGGCCTGCACCATCGACGGTACGCCCACCAGGACGCTCACCCGGTGCCGGGCGATCTCGGCGAGCGCCGCGTCGGGGCCCGCGTCGTCGACAAGTACCCCGGTCGCACCATGGTGGAGCACCGCACCCAGCCCGGAGTTCAGCCCGTAGGCGTGGAACAGCGGCAGGGCCAGCAGCACGGTGTCGTCCGGGCCGACCACCGGCGGGTCGATCCGGCCGATCTGTTCGTGGTTGGCCGCCAACGCACCGTGGGAGAGCATGGCTCCCTTCGGCCAGCCCGAGGTGCCCGAGGTGTAGAGCAGCATCGCAAGGTCGTCGGCGCGTTGGGCCGGAAACGTCCGGTCGCCTTCCGCCGTCGGTGCGCTGGTGTGCACCGCGACCAGCGCGGGCAGGTCCAACTCCCCGGCCAGGTCCCGGATCCGCTCGGTGCCGATCAACACCGACGCGCCCGAGTCGGCCAGGACGTGTCGCAACTCGCGCGCGGTCAGGCCGGGGTTCACCGGTACCGCGGTCAGCCCGGCGCGCAGCGCGCCGAGCAGGCTGATCACGAAATCCGGCACGTTCGGCAGCGCCACGGCGACCCGCGCCCCGGGCCGGGTCGCGTCGGCCCCCGGCACGGCGACCAGTGCCCGGGCCGCACCGCTCACCGCCTCGTCCAGTTCGGACCAGGTGATCGTCCGATCCTGCCAATGCAGGGCGGGCTTGCCCGGGTACCGCGCCGCCGCCCGGCGAAGACGGTCGGCGAGGTTGGGACCGGAGACCGAGTCAGGATCCTGCACGGTGGCTGAGTCTGGCACAGCCCGACCCGCACGGCCACGCCCGCGAGTCCCGTCCACGGAACCGGACCGCGTCACCGACGGTGCGGTACAGGTGCGACGGCGACGCACCGCGGGTGCCCGGCCCGGTGCTGTCGCCGGTCTCCACCAGACCCCGGCACTCGACATCGATCCCGCCCGCTACCTGCACGAACAGCGGTTCCAATGGGGATCATGTGAGTCGTCTGTTGTCAACCACACCCGACGGACAACCGGTCCGCCGGGTCGACGACACGTCAGGAAATACTTCGGCCCTGTGTAACGGACTTGCCACGCGCGGGTGACGTTGGCCCTATCATCACTCGGGTCGGCTCACCCCATTTGCCGTGAGTCGACACCCCTCAGCCCGAGGAGGCCCCCGTGCCGTTGAGCGCATTGGACCAGCACCTCAAGGGGATCTGCCGCCCGTCGGCACGCCCCGGAGCCCCCCTGCCCGACGCGGCGCCGACCGGTCGACCGGTCGTCGCCAGCCCGGCGGCCACCGGCGGAACGGAGGCGGCGCGATGACCACCTTCGGCTTCGCCGAGCGTCCGGTCGGCCTGACCGGACCGGCCGCCCGCGCTCCGATCAACGAACGCGGCGGTGCCCACGGCGCACCGGACGCGTCGGCCAATCTCGCCGTCCGGGGTGACGGCGCCGCGCGACGGGTGGGCAGTCGGCCCCACCAGAACGAGCCGCCACATCGACCACCCGTGCCCGGTGGGAACGCCAAACCCGCCGGCGGTCGGGTCGCCTCCCCGAACCGCCCGACGATGCCGGCTCAGGCTCGGCGCAGTGGGGACGCACCGGTCACCGAGGTGTCCACCACCGAGACCGCGGTCCTTCCCGCGGTGCCCGCGACGACCGGCACCTCGACCGGGTTCCCGAGCCGCCCGGATCCCTCCGATCCGGCCACCGAGGTCTGGGCCCTCGTCGAACGCGCCCAGGCCGGCGAGGCCGAGGCGTTCGGGCTGATCTACGACCGCTACGTGGACACGGTGTTCCGCTTCGTCTACTTCCGGGTCGGCAACCGGCAACTCGCCGAGGACCTCACCTCGGACACCTTCCTGCGCGCCCTCAAGCGGATCGGCAGCTTCACGTGGCAGGGGCGCGACCTCGGCGCCTGGCTGGTCACCATCGCCCGCAACCTGGTCGCCGACCACTTCAAGTCCGGCCGGTACCGGCTGGAGGTCACCACCGGCGACGTCCTCGACGCCGATCGGGAGGATCGAGGCCCGGAGGGCAGCCCGGAGGCGGCGGTGGTGGAGCACATCACGAACGTCGCCCTGTTGAGTGCGGTGAAACGCCTCAACCCCGAACAGCAGGAGTGCATCGTGCTCCGCTTTCTCCAGGGCTTCTCGGTAGCCGAGACCGCCCGGGCGATGGGCAAGAACGAGGGTGCGATCAAGGCGCTGCAGTACCGGGCGGTCCGGGCCCTGGCACGGCTGCTCCCGGACGGCTTCCAGCCGTGACCTTCCGGCACCGTCACGAGGGTCGCCCGCCCTGGTCGGCTGCTGGGCACCCAGACCTGACAGCGATCACTTTGCGTAATTTCGGCACCGGCCGGGCCGTAACCCGCCCCCGGCACGGCGCGTTTCTCCGGGTGCGACCGGTGACAGGCCGGGAGCCCTCGGGGGCCTCCGGATGACCTGCGACGGTGCCGACGAGGGCCCTCCGCCGTGATGTCACGAGGTCATCGGTCGCTGGCGGTAAACGCGGCCGACCGGCCGTGACCAGCGAGAGGAGGTGCCACGGTGGACAACGCCCTCTTCTCCCGTCGGCGCGCCGAGCGCTTCGCGCAGCTTCTCGACGAAGCCAACGGCGGCAGACGTCATCACGTGCGATCCAGGGACGACGACCAGCTCGCACCACTCGTCACGCTCGGCCGGCAGCTCGGTGCCAACGCGCCGGACGCCGGGGTCGACCCGGAATTCCGCACCGGCCTGCGGGCGATGTTGCTGGCCACCGCCGTTCGGGAGGGTGTCGGCGCGCCGGCCCCCGCCCGCCCGGCCGAGAAGGCGTCTTCCGGTCGTGGGTCGCTGCTGCCCCCGGTGACCGCCCGTCGGGCCCGCGCTCGCGGTGCGATTCTCATCGGCATCGCCGCCGGTGCCGTGGCCGTTTCCGGCATCTCGGCCGCCAGCGAGGACGCGGTGCCCGGTGACGCGCTGTACGGCATGAAGCGTGGCACCGAACGGGCGCAGCTCGCGCTCACCAGCTCCGACATCAGCCGGGGTCAGCTCTTTCTCGACTTCGCCCGCACCCGATTGGCCGAGGCGGCCACGGTGAAAGGCAGCCCCGGTGGATACCGGGCGGTGCTCGACGACATGGACGCGGACACCCGGCAGGGCGTACGCCTGCTCACCGGGGCGGCCGCGCAGCGCTCGGATCCCGCGGCGCTGGCCGCGGTCGACGCGTTCCTCACCGACCAGCGGCGTTCGCTGAGCGCGCTGGAGGGTCGGGGCTCCCGGATCGACCGGGCGCGCACCGGCGAGTCGCTGGCGCTGCTCGAATCCGTCGCCGAGCGGGCTGACGCCGTACGGGCCGCCATCGGCTGCGGCCGGGAGTTCACCGTCAGCAGCGACACGCTCGGCCCGATCCCCGCCGCCTGCTCCTGACCGGTCAGGCGCTCATGGCCCGCCAGGCACCGGACCGGTGCGGCTGTTCGCCTGGCGACCTCACCCCACCGACCGGTCCCGCCTCGGACACCAGAGCTGATGCCCGAGGCGGGAGAGACGGCGGAGCGGTTTTTCCGGCTGCCGTCAGTAGTCGTCGCCGCAGGAGTGACCGGCGTTGCTGCCGATCGGCACGAACGCGATGGTGTCGAACGCGACCGCGTCGAAGTTCTGCGTGTGTGCCGTCCCGACATTGTTCAGTTGCACCTGCGCTCCCCGACCCAACTCGTACGAGCCCAGGTAGACCCACTTGTCCTCGCCGAGGTTGGCGGGGTTCGGGTTCGGGATACCGCCGGGCAGCGCCCAGCCGGCTTCCTCGGCGAGATCGAGCGCACAGGTTCGCTGTTCGCCGATCGTGCCCGTGGTGATCAGGTACTCGGCGTTGTGGTAGTCCGCGCCGTGGCTGGGCACGTGGGCGACGATGTCGTAGCGGGCGCGTTCCCCGGGTACCAGATCCAGGTTCGGCGTCCAGGAGCCGACGATACGGCGCTTCGGGTTGCTGCTGTTGACATACGTGAACCAGATGTGGCCCTTGTAGCCCGCGCCGATCTGGTGCAGGTCGATCTCGGCGTACGGGGCCGTGCCGCCGCCGGCCGGAAACCCACGGCGGATGGTGAACTTGCCGTCAGTCGCGCCGATGTCGCACCCGAGGTTGTACTGCCCGGTGTCGTTCAGCGAGTAGACCATCGACATCCGCTTGTTCCGGTTGCGGTTGCCGTTCTTGTCGCCGGTGAACGTCTCGCAGTTGCGTGGGTAGATGCGCTTCACTCCCGGCTCGGCGGCGCCGGACCCGTAACTGAGTTTTTCCCGGGCGCACTCCTCCATCAGGCAGTTGCCCGACGTCGCGTGGCCGTGCCACCAACAGGCTTCGGAGTCCGCCGGGCAGCCGTTGGTGGCCGGCGAGCAGCTGTTGACCTCGGAGCAGAACGCGTAGCGGTCCGGGATGGACAGCACCTTGGTGAAGCGGTCCGGGTAGATGGGCGAGTTGGAGCTGTACTCCGGATGCGAGTACGCCTCAGTCATGATCGGGAAGCCCTTCATCTGCGGCGTCTCCACCCAGCCCATGATCCGCTCTGGGTACGCCCAGTCGTTGGGCCGCTCGGCGTCGGCCATGGTCGCGCGCAGGAACGGCTCCCGGTTGGCCGGGTACCTCGGGTTGGCCGGGTTGTTGAACCACCCGATCCCGAAATAGCCCTTCTGGAGGTCGGTGTTGCGACGGTCGTACGGGTAGTAGCCGCTGTTGTACGCCCAGACGGCGAGGAACCAGTTCTCGACCCAGGTCGGGTCGTTGTTGTTCATGTAGCTCTTGTACGCGTTGAGCTCGGTGTTCATCTGGTTCCACTTTTCGATCAGGATGTTGAGCCCGGCGGCGAGGTTTGCCGCGTAGTCAACGGCGATCGCCCGGCGCTGCGTGTCGGTGAACACGTTGCTGTCCACCCGCATCCCGTCGGTGACCTGACCGATGCCGTACCCGCAGTCGGTCTTGCTGTAGTCGATGACGTCGAGATTGTCATGGTTGCCGTAGTAGCTGGCGATCAACGGGTTGCCGGTGTCACCGGGTACGACCCGCCACGACGCCTGGGACAGGTTCGTCTCCTGGGCCAGGACGGCGAGCATGATCTGAGCCGGCACCCGACCGCCGCCGACGAGCTGGCGCAGCGGGAACAGACCCTGGGGTTGGTACGCGGGCAGGCCGGCCTTCAGGTAGTTCGCCGGCCGGGTGACGTTGAGCCGTCCGTGTACCGCCTGGTTGACAGCCCACTCGACCATGTCCGGGCTGGGTTGCAGGGGCTGCACCCGGGGGTCGTTGCGCGGGATCGCGCACGTCGGGCTGCCGACGTCGGCCGCACTCGCGGCGGCGCGGCCTGACGCGGTGCCGGCGCCCAGTTCGACGTCGAGCTTCGGTGCCAGGGTGGTGTCCAGCGTGTGGACGGCACCCTGCCCGCTGACCGTGGCCCGCACCGCCACCCGTACGTCGCCGGCGTCGGCCGGGTCCGCGGGCCGCAACGGCTGGCCGACCGCGCGCATGCTCTGCTGCGTGACCACCTCCTCGGCGAGGAGGTGCCCCTCGGCGGAGAGTGCGCGCACCTGGCGGACCGCCGGGAGGACGCTCAGCTCCGACTGGCTGCCGCGCATGCTCACCTGCCCGACCAGGGCGTTGCGACCGCCGCGCTGCCCGAAGAGCTGGAGCCGCTCTCGGGGGCCGGTCGCGGTGACGGTCAGCCGGCCGTTCCGGAACCGCTGGGCGACCGCCTGTTCACCGTCCGCGCTCACCAGGTCGATGCCGCTGCCGGCGGTGGCCTGCACGGCGAACGGTTGGCCCTGCGGCCGGGCCAGTCGGGTGGTCTTGCCGGTGGCCTCGACGCGCACCAGCTGACCGCCGAGGATGCCGTAGTCGCCGTCAGGCGCCGGGGTGGGCGTGGTGAGTTGGCCGTCGACGCGACGGGTCTTGGTCACCCGGCCCTCGGCGGCGTCGACGGTGAGCAGTTCGGTGGTGAGCGCGAAGTCGTCACCCACGGATCGGGTGAGCAGGGCCCGGTCACCTGGCCCGCAGGCCGGGTTGAAGTAGGCCAGCTCGACGCCGGTCGCCACGTGGGTGGCCTTGCCGGTGGCGATCTCCACCACCGCCGCGAGGGCACCCGCGCGGGACAACTCCGGCTTGTTGGCGGCCTTCTTGGGCGCGAAGACGGCGACGGCGTACCGACCGGACCCGGTGACGCAGACGGCACCCGTCCACGGACCGACGGCGAGTGAGCTGGACGTCAGGATGGCCAGGGTGGACCACCCGAACGCATCGGACTCCCGGGCCACGTAAAGGTGGTATCCGTCGGTGTCACCGGCCCCGGTCACCAGCACGTCGGTGGACTTCCGCCAGGCCTTGCCCAGCGCCTCGTCCGGTGCGGTGAAGGCCGCCGGCGCAGCTTGCCGCTCCGGCTCGGCCGCGCCGGCCGGAGCCGACACCTGCACTCCTGCGGCCGGTATCACGACCAGAGCGGTCGCGGCGGCGATCAGGCGCCGCAGTTTCCTCTTCAGTGAACGCACGATTCCCCCGTCATTACACTGTGGATGGTCATCTTCTTACGGCCGGTGCGGGTCAGCGCCACGAGGTGCACGCGTTGTAGCCGCCGGAGGGAAAGTCCATGTCCGGGTCGACGCCCTTGTGGCTGCCGCAGAACTTGACCGACTGCTGCCAGTCGACCATCGGCGTGGTGTAGTTTCCCTCGTTGCCCATCTGGAAGAAGTCCGCTGCCTCGTTGACGCCGCCGTACTCGCTCTGCGTCCAGAGCTGCGCGTACAGGAAGCTGATGAGTTCGGGGGCGTTCAGCTCACCCCACATGGCCTTGCAGGCCGGGCTGTACCACAGGTCGCCGCGCGTTGGCTGGGTCACGTCCGGATCGACGAGAGTGAAGCCGTTGATGGCAAAGGCGCCGTCCCGGCAGCCCTCGGCCGCCGCCATCTTGCCGCGGCACCCGGCTCCGACACAGCCGGGTGCGGCCGCTGCCGGAGCGGGCGGTAGCAGGAACAACATCCCAAGGACAAGAATGGACAAATAGGATAAGTGCGCGCGAAAGTCGCTCACGTTTCCCCCGTGTGGTGACTACCGACAAGACATCGAAAGTCTTACAGCTTTGACTCCGTGACACAACGTTGACCCCACCCAGACGCAGTGCTAGCTTGGCCCGGTCGCACGGGGTCCGATGTGGCCACGGTGCACGACGACGGGGGACACGCATGACGGACCGGGACGGAGCTGAAGCGCGCCCGTCACCGCGGTTTGGCCGGCGCGGATGGATCCTGCTGGCAGGGCTGACCCTGTTGGTCGTGGTCGCGGCCGGCCTCGGCGGGGCAATGTGGAACGACGAGCGCGAACCGGCCGGCACCGCCGGGCCGGCGGGGCTCACACCCGTCGCACCGACAGGCGATACGCCGCAGGTGCCGGAGCCGGCACCCAGCGGCGAGGCGAGCGACCCGCCGTCCGCCGCGCCGCTGCCGCCCATCCCGGGCACCACTGTGGAATCCGTCGCAGCCGGATGGCGCAAACGCTGGGACACCCCACCGAAGGCTTCCAGCCGTGGCTACGACACCACCGCGCCGATGCCCGGCACCGGCCTCCGCACCCGCTACGGCGTGCTCAAGAGTCCAACCGGCGACGGCGAGTCGGTCGCCACCCTGTTCTGCCTGGTCCCTGACAGCAAAGTGGACATCAACGAGCGGTTCCTCAAGGCTGTGGTCGACGCCTGTCTCGCTCCCGCCCTACGGTCGGAGGAGCCGGCGGCTCTGCTGTCCTGGCTGGCCCAGCAGGACTATTCGGCCGACGTCTATGAGGAACTACCGCTCACCCGGTTCGACGCGACGGTGACGGCCGTGCGGGGCAGCTTCTCCCTGCACCTGAGGTCTAAGGGCCGAACGGGTCAGGCCGACGCTCCAGCAACTGGTGCAGGGTCTGCTGGATAGTCTCCCGTACCTGGTCGGCGAGGTTGAACACGACAAGCGGATCGTCCGCGGAGTCCATCAGGTGCTCCGTCGGGATCGGCGGGCAGAACTCGATGAGCCACTTGCTCGGCAACGGCACCATGCCCAGCGGCCCGAGCCAGGGGAAGGTCGGGGTCACCGGGAAGTACGGCAGCTTGAGCAGTCGGGCCAGTGGTTTGATGTCGGCGAGCATCGGATAGATCTCCTCGCCGCCGACGATGGCCACCGGGATGATCGGAGTGCCGGTGCGCAGTGCCGCCGAGACGAAGCCTCCCCGACCGAAGCGTTGCAGCTTGTAGCGTTGCGCGTACAGCTTGCCGACGCCCTTGAAGCCCTCCGGGAAGACACCCACCAGCTCGCCGTGGCGCATCAGCCGCTCGGCGTCCGGGTTGCAGGCCATCGTGCCGCCGGTCTTGCGGGCGATCTCGGAGACCACCGGCATCCGGAAGACCAGATCCGCACCGAGCAGCCGCAGGTAGCGGTGGTCCGGGTGCTCGTGGTGCAGCGCGGTGGAGAGGATCAACGCGTCCAGTGCCACGGTGCCGGAGTGGTTGCCGACGATCAGCCCTGCCCCGTCCGTGGGTACGTTCTCCAGGCCGGTGACCTCGGTACGGAACCAGTCCCGGTAGAGCCGGCGCAGCAGGGGATGGAAGACCGCTCCGGTCAGGTCGCGGTCGAAGCCGAACTCGTCCACCTCGTAGTCGCCCGCCAGCCGGCGGCGCAGGAAGGCCAGCCCGGCGGCGACCCGGCGGTCCCAGACATCGCCCGCCTGGTCGGAAGCGGCCGGACGGTGCCCGTTGCGTCGCGTCGGGTCGAGAGCCAACGGCGCCGGCACGGCGTACCGGCCGTCGAGGCGTGCCTCGTCGTGTCGTTCCTCGGGCCCGGTCACGACCGCTCCCGGACGGCGGCCCGAACCTGCCGGATCTGGTCCAGCACCAGCTGCTCGGCGGCGGCCAGTTGGTCCCGGGTCACCACGGCGCGCCCGTGATGTGCCCGGATGAAATCGTCGAAGGCGGCGGCGGTCGAGCGGGGCGTGAAGGCGTACTCCCGCTCCAGCCGGGAGATGTCCACCACCCGTCCGTGCACGAAGAGGTCGACCTGGTCGAGGCCGTAGCGACCGAAGCCCATGACCCGGGCCAGCGCGACGGCACCGGACAGGCCCGGCTCCAGCACCGGCACGGCGACCCGACCGGCTCGACGGATCGCCTGCGACAGCGCGAGCACGCCGGGCCCGGCGACGTTGAAGGTGCCGGGATGATCACCGACGACCGACCGGTGCAGCACCTCCAGCGCGTCGTCGAAGTGCAGGAACTGCAACCGGGCGTCCCGGCCGAAGATGGTCGGCACCACCGGCTGCGCGAAGTAGCGGGTGAGCGTGGTGTCCGCCGTCGAGCCGATGAACGGTGCGAAGCGCAGCACGGTGGCGGTGACGTCACCGCGTCGACGACGAAAGCCTCGGACGTACCCCTCGATGTCGAGGATGTCGCGGCCGAAGCCGCCCCGCGGCACCTCACGCGGCTCGGTCTCCTCGGTGAAGACGGCCGGATCGCGGAACGAGGCGCCGTACGCCGCGGTGGAGGAGCGGACCACGATCTTGCGTAGCCGTGGTGCCCGTTGGCACGCGGCGAGCAGCTGCATGGTGCCGATGACGTTCTGCTCCTTCATCGCCGCCCGGCCACCGTGTTGCGGATCAGGGGAGCTGACCAGGGCCAGGTGCACCACGGTGTCCACGTCGAGGTCGGCGAGGAGGCCACCGACCGAGCCGGCGTCGACCCGGATCCGCTCCACCTGGTCGAGCAGTGCGTCGACCTCGGGCCCGGGCTCCGACTGGTCGATGCCGATGACCCGGTCGATCCGCGGGTCGGCGGCGAGCCGGGCGGCGACGTGCGCGCCGAGATAGCGACTGACCCCGGTCACGACGACGACCCCCGGAGGGCTCTGGGAGCCACCGGGGGTCATGTCTCGCACCCACCCCGGCAGGTGGGACCGAGCCGGGGCAGCCACGGCCTGATCACCTGAGCCTCCGAGGGTCGACAGTTGGCAAGGGACGGACGCCGGGACCAGGCCCGGCGTCGGTCACTTGCCGAGACGGCGACGCTGGACGCGGGTCTTGCGCAGCAGCTTGCGGTGCTTCTTCTTAGCCATGCGCTTGCGGCGCTTCTTGACCACCGAGCCCATACGACAGCCTTTCGATGCAACGTGCGGCGCGACCGGGAGGACACCACGAACCCGTGGCGTCGGCGACCGCTTGCGGACAGGGACCGGACCGGCGGGAAGGGCGGCGGAGCGCACCAGCGGTCACGATCGGAGTCCAGCGTAGCGAAACTGCGTCAGCAGGACCAACGCGCCCCCGCTCGATGCCCGTTCCACCGGGCCCGCGTGACCCGGCCGCACCAGGGTCAGGCGGTCTCCTGGAAGGCGCCGCGCAGGTACTCGTGGACCGCGTGTTCCGGCACCCGGAACGACCTGCCCACCCGCACCGCGGTCAGCTCGCCGCTGTGCACCAGGCGGTAGACCGTCATCTTCGACACCCGCATGACCGTTGCCACCTCGGCGACGGTCAGGAACTTGACCTCCGACAGCCGACCGTCGGACTGCGACCCGGCCATGGCTCACCCGACCCATCCCATGCCCGGCGCGTGCCGCCACACGGGTCCTCCCGCGCGGCCGGCGACGCGCGTGTTACCAGTACGGTAGCGGGACGGCTGTGACCGGCGCGATCCCTTCCTGCAACTGATCATGGATCGTGCCGGTGCGGCGGCGAAAAACCCCTGGTCGGGTAGCGTCCTCAAGATTCTGGCGACGATCAACCTCGGCCGCGGGTATCGGGGAGGTCACTCGGCGCGCAGGGCCACCACCGGATCGAGCCGACCGGCCCGCTGGGCGGGTACCACCCCGAAGACGATGCCGACCGCCGCCGAGACGCCGAAGGCCAGGACCAGCGACCACCAGGTCACCGCCGCCGGGATGGGTGAGAGCGCGGCCACCAGCAGCGCGCCGCCCACCCCGAGGGCCATCCCGGTGAGCCCACCGACGGAGGTCAGCAGCACCGCCTCCAGCAGGAACTGCACGCCGATGTCCCGGGGTCGGGCCCCGACCGCCTTGCGGAGCCCGATCTCCCGGGTCCGCTCACGAACCGAGACGAGCATGATGTTCGAGACGCCGACCCCGCCGACCAGCAGCGAGATGCCCGCGATGGCGGCCAGCACGCCGGTCAGGATGCCGAGGATGTCACCCAGCACACCGAGGATCTGCTCCTGGGTGACGGCGCTGAACTCCGTACCCGGGTGTCGGCCGTTGAGTTCGGCCACAATCCGGTCACCCAACTCGTCGATCCGTTCCCGGTCCGGCGCCTTCACCGCGATGGCGTCGACCCGCTGGGTGCCGTAGAGCCGCTGCGCCGCCGTCACCGGCACGTGCACCTCGTCGTCCCGGTCGACCCCGAGGCTCTGCCCGAGCGGGGTGAAGACACCGATCACCCGGAAGCGGACACCCGCCACGTTGATCTGCTGGCCGACCGCCTCCCGGTCCGGGAAGAGGGACCGGGCCACCGCGTCGCCGAGCACCGCCACCCGCCGGCCGGTGTCGACATCGGCACGGGTCAGGTAACGGCCCCGGCCCAGTTCCCGGGCGAAGACCGTCGGGGTCGTCTCCAGCACCCCCTGGACGGTCGTGAAATCCTCCCGGTTCCCGGCCCGCACGGTCGCGCCCGAGGCGACCGTCACGGCCACCCGGTTCGGATCACCGACCACCCGCCCGACCGCGTCCACGTCCTGCAGGGTGAGTGGGGACAGCGCCGGCGCGCTGCCCACGTCCAGCCGTCCCGGAACCACCAGCAGCAGATTGGAGCCGAGCCCCTCCACCTGCTGTTCCACCCGCTGCTTGGTGCCGGTGCCGATGGCCACCAGCAGCACCACGGAGGCCACCCCGATGACCACCCCGAGCATGGTCAGCGCGCTGCGCATCCGGTTCGCCCGCAGCGCGTCCCAGGCCACCCGCCACGCCTCGGCCAGCCTCATGTGCCGGCCCCGCCGTCCGCCGCGCTGTCGGCGACGACCACACCGTCCCGCATCGCGATGCGCCGCCGGGCCCGGGCCGCCACCTCCGCGTCGTGGGTGACCATCACCAGCGCCACCCCGGACTCGACGTTGAGTCGTTCCAGCAGTTCCAGCACGGCCGCGCCGGTGGTGCTGTCCAGGTTCCCGGTCGGCTCGTCGGCCAGCAGCACGGTCGGGTCGGTGACCAGGGCCCGGGCGATCGCCACCCGCTGCTGCTCGCCGCCGGAGAGTTGGTTGGGCCGGTGGTGCAGCCGGTGCCCCAGGCCGACCCGGCCGAGCATCGCGGCGGCGCGCTCCCGCCGCTGGCGCGCGCCCACCCCCCGGTACACCAGCGGCAGCGCCACGTTGTCCACCGCCGAGGTACGCGGCAGCAGGTGGAACGCCTGGAACACGAAGCCGATCGTCTCGTTGCGCAGCCGGGCCAGCTCCGGAGCGGACAGGCTGCCCACCTCCCGGCCACCGATCACCAGCCGGCCGCCGCTGGGCCGGTCCAGGCCGCCGAGCAGGTGCATCAGCGTGGACTTGCCGGACCCGGAGGGCCCGATCAGCGCCACGTAGTCGCCGGCTCCGACGGTCAGCGACACACCCCGCAGGGCGGGCACCGAGACCCCGTCCAACTCGTACGTCCGGGACACGTCGAACGCCTCGATGGCCGGACCCCGGCTCACCCGATCTCCTGGCCCTCGCGGACCTGGTCGGTACCCCGGACGACGATCCGGTCCCCGGCCTGCACTCCGTCGACGATCTGCACCAGGTCCTGGCCCTGCACGCCGACGGTGACCACCGCCTGGTCGGCACGGCCGTCGCGGACCAGCCAGACGGTGTCCCTGCCGTCGACCGAGAAGAGCGCCGACGCGGGCACGGTCACCGCGTCCGCCTCCTCCCGGACCCGCAGTCGCAGCACCGCGTTCATTCCGGGGCGCGGGGTGGGCGCCGGCTCGGCCTCACCGAAGCTGCCGGCGCCGAGCGCGAGTCGTACCCGGTAACTCACCCCGCCCCGGGCGGAGGTGCTGGGCAGCACGTCGATCGAGCGGACCGTCGCCGGGTAGCTGGCACCGGTGACGGCGTCCAGTTCGACGGTGCCGGTCAGCCCGGGCCGGACCAGCAGCACGTCCGTCTCGTCGACCTCGGCGAGCAGACCCAGGTCGCGGGTGTCGACCACGGTCAGCACCGCGGTGCCGGCGGTGACCCGACCACCCACCGGTATCGCGGTGTCCACCCCGGGCGGCGGGCCGGCCGGCGCGCCGAGGGCCTCCGCACCGACGCCCGCCGGCATCCCACCGGACTCCAGCAACCCGGCGAGCGCCCCCGCCGAGCCGCCGCCGCTGCTGACGCCGCCCGGTTGCACCACCCCGGCGATCGGGGCGCGCAGGGTCAACGCGTCGACGGTCGCCTTGGCCAGGTCGTACGCCTGCTGAGCCTGGAGTCGCTGGGCGGTGGCGAGCGCGCTGACGGCGGAGTTCAGGTTGCGCACGCCGCGCTGCACCTCCCGTACCGCCCGGTCGGCGGCCCGGGCCGCCGCGTCGTACCGCCGCTGTGCCGCCTCGACCTGGGTGAGCAGCGCCTTACGCAGCTCCGGGTCGTCGATCCTCGCCGCGGCGGCGCGGGCGGCGGCGTGGGTCTGCTCGGCGGCCCGGTCGGTGCCGCGCAGGGAACCGACGAGGTCACCGCCGCCACCGCCACCACCGGCGCGCTTCGCGGCGTTCAACGCGTCACGCGCCTGGCGGAGCCGTTCCCGCGCCGACGGTGAGCTGATCACGGCGAGCACCTGGCCCCGCTTGACCTGCTGCCCCGGCTTGACCCGGAGTCGGGCCAGCGTGCCGTCCGCCGGGGCGGTGAGGGTGGCCGCCGCACGCGCGACGACGGTGGCGGGGGCGTCGATCTCCTCCGCCACGGCCGCTCGGCCAGCGGCGGCGAGGGTGATCGACGGTTCGTCGCCACCGCAGGAGGCGGCGGTGGTGACGGTCAGCACGGTGACGGCGAGCAGGACGGTGGGCAGACGGAGCCGCATGGCTGGCAGCCGCGGCGAGTCGGAGCGGCGCACGCGACACATGCTACGAGTCGCTGTCGATGTCGGCCCTGCCAGGGCCCCAGGTCAGCGCACGGCCTTGCGGACGTACGCGGCGCACTCCTTGCGCAGGCTCGCCCAGGACTGACCGAAGATCTCCTCGGTGGTCTGCGCCGGTGGCCGCAGGTCGTA